>NZ_CAXUTG020000001.1:0-4640317 GCF_964254335.1 Arthrobacter sp. LjRoot78
ATGACAGTAGACGAAGCCAACCACGCGAATACTGTCGGAAGTTCCTGGCGGCGGGTTGTGAGCCTTCTGGAGCAGGACCACCGGGTTTCACCCCGGCAGCGCGGCTTCGTAATCCTCGCCCAGGCGCAGGGACTGATCGGTTCAACCCTCCTGGTCGCGGTGCCCAACGAACTCACCCGTGAAGTCCTGCAAACGCAGGTCAAGGAAGCCCTTGACGACGCCCTGCACAATGTCTTCTCCGACGACATCCGCTGCGCCATCGACGTCGACACCGATCTGGTGCCCCTCCACACGGAGCCGGAACCCGCCGTCGAACTTTCCCTCGCGACCGATCCAACCGTGGAGCAGAAGCCGCAGCCCATGCTGCCGAGCACCTCCCACGAATTCGGCCGGTTGAATCCCAAGTACGTCTTCGACACGTTCGTGATCGGTTCCTCGAACCGGTTTGCGCACGCGGCCGCCGTCGCCGTCGCCGAGGCACCGGCCAAGGCCTACAACCCGCTCTTCATCTACGGTGACTCGGGTCTGGGTAAAACCCACCTCCTGCACGCGATCGGACACTACGCCCGCCGGCTCTACAGCGGCATCCGCGTCCGCTACGTCAACTCCGAAGAATTCACCAACGACTTCATCAACTCCATTCGGGACGATGAGGGCACCAGCTTCAAGACCACGTACCGCAACGTGGATGTCCTGCTGATCGATGACATTCAGTTCCTGGCCGGCAAAGACCGCACGCTGGAGGAGTTCTTCCACACGTTCAACGCGCTCCACAACAACAACAAGCAGGTTGTAATCACCTCGGACCAGCCGCCCAAGCTGCTGGCCGGCTTCGAAGACAGGATGAAGTCCCGTTTCGAATGGGGCCTGCTGACCGATATCCAGCCGCCGGAGCTGGAAACCCGGATCGCGATCCTCCGCAAGAAGGCCCTCAGCGAAGGTCTGTCCGCACCGGATGACGCACTGGAGTACATCGCGTCCAAAATCTCCAGCAACATCCGTGAACTCGAGGGCGCACTCATCCGGGTCACGGCCTTCGCCAGCCTGAACCGGCAGCCGGTGGACGTCGCCCTGGCCGAGATGGTCCTCAAGGACCTCATCACGGACGACGGCGCCCAGGAGATCACGTCCGCCCAGATCCTCACCCAGACGGCCGACTACTTCAAGCTCAGCATGGAGGAGCTCTGCAGCAAGTCCCGGACCCGCACCCTGGTGACCGCACGCCAGATCGCCATGTACCTGTGCCGCGAGCTGACGGACATGTCACTTCCGAAGATCGGCCAGGAGCTCGGCGGCCGGGACCACACCACGGTGATCCACGCAGACCGCAAAATCCGTGAACTGATGGCCGAGCGCCGTGTGATCTACAACCAGGTTACGGAGCTGACCAACCGCATCAAGCAGCAGCAGCGGGATTCCTAAGCCGGGCTTCGCGCCCGCCTCCTTACCTTATTAACAGGCGCATGTGGATAAGCCTGTGGATAGTTAAGGGGACAACCGCGTTTAATGGGCTTAAAACCCTTAAGGCATCTGTGGATCAGCGAAACGGCCGAAAAAGTTGTCCCCATCCACACCCTGTTTAAAACCTGCGTCGCCCACAACGGATGAACAGGGCTTAACCGCGGAATCCTGCCGTGAAACAGGGTTATCCACAGTTTCCACAGCAGTTATTAACACTACTAATCCCAAAAAATTGAAATTCCCTCAAACAACAATCTCGTTCCCAGCCCCGGACAGCCTCGTGGCCTCGGCTCCGAAGAGCCAGCTCCCCGGCCGGGGATGGGGAAAACCGGAATCTTCCGGCTAAGCTGTCAGCAGCGCTCCCATCCTTGGGTCTGTTTGTGGTTCAGCAAGCGCGGACCATGCAGGTTCCGGTGTCCGGGGGCAAGGTTTTCGAACTCCCCGCGGGAGTTCCCGTTCAGAAAATGGCAGCAGCAATGAAAGGCGGCACCCTTCCGTGAAGTTCAGAGTCGAACGGGACGTCCTGGCAGAAGCCGTCACATGGACCGCCCGGTCGTTGTCTCCGCGGCCGCCGGTTCCGGTGCTTTCCGGGCTTCTTCTCAAGGCTGAGGCCGGCACAGTCAGCCTCTCGAGTTTCGACTACGAAACGTCGGCCCGCCTTGAAATCCCGGCTGATATCAGCGTTGAAGGCACCATCCTGGTCTCCGGCCGCCTTCTTGCGGACATCTGCCGAAGCCTGCCGTCTGCCCCTGTTGAGGTCGAAACCGACGGCAACAAAGTCACGCTCACCTGCCGTCGCAGCAGCTTCCACCTCGCGACCATGCCCGAGGCCGAGTACCCGCCGCTGCCCGCACTGCCCACCATCAGCGGAACCGTTCCGGGTGACTCCTTTGCCCAGGCCGTGTCCCAGGTGATCATCGCTGCCAGCAAAGACGACACCCTTCCGATCCTCACTGGCGTTCGGATGGAGATCGAGGACGACCTCATCACCCTGCTGGCAACGGACCGCTACCGTCTGGCCATGCGCGAAGTACCTTGGAAACCCGTTACCCCCGGAATCTCCACCAGTGCCCTGGTCAAGGCCAAGACTCTCAACGAAGTTGCCAAAACTCTCGGCAACAGCGGCGACATCAACCTCGCCCTGGCCGACGATGACAGCCGGCTGATCGGATTCGAAAGCGGCGGACGCACCACCACGTCCCTGCTGGTGGACGGCGACTACCCCAAGATCCGTTCGCTGTTCCCGGATGCAACCCCGATTCACGCAACAGTGCAGACCCAGGAACTGGTCGAAGCAGTCCGTCGCGTCTCCCTCGTTGCCGAACGCAACACCCCGGTCCGGCTGGCGTTCACCGAAGGCCAGCTCCACCTCGATGCCGGTACCGGTGAGGACGCCCAGGCTTCGGAAGAGCTTGAAGCACAACTGACCGGCGACGAGATCACGGTTGCGTTCAACCCGCACTACCTCATCGAAGGCCTTAGCGTCATCGAAACCAAGTACGTCCGGTTCTCCTTCACCACGGCGCCCAAGCCCGCCATGATCACGGCACAGGTCGACGCCGACGGCGAAGACCAGGACGACTACCGTTACCTGGTTATGCCGGTGCGCCTGCCCAATTAGGTAGCAGCTGATGTCGTTATGGGCAGCCAAAACGACATCTAATGCGAGCCAGTTGAAACCACCACCGCAGCCCCTCCACCACACCAGCGCAGAAAAGAGTTCCTACCGTGCACATCGGACTGATCGGCCTTGGAAAAATGGGCTTCAACATGCGCGAGAGGCTGCGCAAGGGCGGCATCGAGGTCACCGGCTTCGACCGCAACCCTGACGTCACCGACGTCACCACGGTGGACGAGCTCATCGCAGCCGTTCCGGCTCCGCGTGTCATCTGGGTCATGGTTCCGGCCGGCGAGATCACCGATGCAGTGATCACCGAACTGGGTTCCAAGCTCGACGCCGGCGACCTGGTGATCGACGGCGGCAACTCCCGCTTCACCGAAGACCAGAAGCATGGTGCCGCGCTGGCCGAAAAGGGAATCCGGTTCGCGGACTGCGGCGTCTCCGGCGGTGTCTGGGGTCTGCAAAACGGCTACGGCCTGATGGCCGGCGGCGATGCAGCCGACATCGAACGGGCGATGCCCGCATTCGATGCCCTTCGTCCCGAAGGCGACCGCGCTGACAGCTTCGTCCACGTTGGCGGAATCGGCGCAGGACACTACGCCAAAATGGTGCACAACGGCATCGAGTACGGACTCATGCAGGCTTATGCGGAAGGCTATGAACTGCTGGCCGCCAAGGACATCGTGACGGACCTGCCCGGAACCTTCCGCGCCTGGCAGAAGGGAACGGTTGTGCGCTCCTGGCTGCTGGACCTCATGGTGAAGGCGCTGGACGAGGATCCGGGCCTGGCCTCGATCGATGACTACGTCGAGGATTCCGGAGAAGGCCGCTGGACCGTCGAAGAGGCAATCGCCAACGCCGTTCCGGCGCCGGCCATCACAGCGGCGCTGTTTGCGCGCTTCTCTTCCCGCGAAGACAATTCCCCGGCCATGAAGATGGTATCCGCCCTGCGGCACCAGTTCGGCGGGCATGCCACCCGCCCGGCCAAGTAGCAGCAGTCCGAGCAGTCCGGGAATCCTGAAGACGGCGTGTACCTAGAAAAGCTTTCGCTGACCGATTTTCGCAGCTATGCCCAGGTGGACCTCTCCTTCGAACCCGGAGTGACGGTCCTCGTGGGGTACAACGGCATCGGCAAGACCAACCTCATGGAGGCCATCGGGTACCTGGCCACGCTTAGCTCACACCGTGTCAGTTCGGATGCCCCGCTGCTTCGCTTCGGTACCGAACGGGCACTGATCCGGGCCAAGCTGGTACGGGGCGGGCAGTCCACCGTCCTGGAACTGGAAATCAACGGAAGCCGCGCCAACCGCGGACGCATCAACCGCAGCAACCCCGTCCGCGCCCGGGACATCCTCGGCATCTGCCAGACGGTGCTTTTTGCGCCGGAGGACCTTGCCCTGGTGAAGGGAGACCCGTCCAACCGCCGGCGCTTCCTCGACGAGCTGATGGTCAGCCTCATGCCGCGGCATTCAGCCACGCGGACTGACTACGATCGTGTGCTCAAGCAGCGCAACGCCCTCCTCAAATCAGGCCGGACCGGCAAATTCACCGCCGGGCACGAGGCCACCCTGGATGTGTGGGACCAGCACATGGCACGGGCCGGTGCCGAGCTGCTGCACGCCCGGCTGGAACTGGTGGAAAGGATCCGGCCCCACCTGAAGGCGGCTTACGCGAAGCTGACCGACGGGTCCAAGGAAGCGGACGCGATCTACCGGTCCACGCTCCAGGACATGATGGACGACGACGCCGCCGGTGCGGGTTACGCTGCAGGACCCGCCGCCGTCGAACGCGGTGAGGACCTCCGGGAACTGTCCGTCGATGACCTGACCGATCGCTATGTGCAGGCTTTTGCGGCATCCCGGCGCAAAGAACTGGAACGGGGCATTTCCCTGGTGGGGCCCCACCGCGACGACGTCGAACTCATCCTCGGCGAAGCGCCGGCCAAAGGGTATGCCTCGCACGGCGAAACGTGGTCCATGTGCCTTTCCCTGCGGCTGGCGTCCTACTACGTGATGCTCGACGACGCCCGCACCGGCGGGTCGGCCCCGATCCTCATCCTTGACGATGTGTTTGCCGAACTCGACGTCCAGCGCCGGCGTAAACTGGCGGCAATAGTATCCGGCGCCGAACAGGTGCTGGTGACCGCCGCCGTCGACGCCGACATTCCGGAAGAGCTGGCCGGGCGGCGGGTGAAGGTAGTCCCCGGAGGAATCGATGAGTCGGAATCCCGATGAGTAAGGACGCTGGCGGCCTGCAGCCGGGCCGCGATCCCGACGAAATAGATGCGCCCCAGGCGGCGCTCAACAGGATGCGCGAAGCTGCCGCTGCCCGCGGCGAAATCCGGCGCAAGTACCCGCTGCCGGGAGCCGGAGCCAAGAAGCCGGGACGCAGCGCCGGCGGAACGCGGGGCTTCACCCAGTTCCACGGCACGGGCCGCGACCCGTTGGGCCTGGGGAAAGTGGTGGGACGTCTCGTGGCCGAACGAGGCTGGACTTCGCCGGTTGCCGTCGGATCCGTGATGGCCGAGTGGAGCACGCTTGTCGGCCCTGAAATTTCGGCGCACTGCACGCCGGAGAGCTTCACCGACACCACGCTCCATGTGCGGTGCGATTCCACTGCGTGGGCAACCCAGCTGCGCCTGCTCAGCTTCAGTCTCCTCGAGAAATTCCGGACCGAACTGGGGGAAGGCGTCGTGACCAAGATCCAGGTCCTCGGGCCTGCGGCGCCCAGCTGGCGGAAGGGTGGACGGACAGTCAATGGCCGCGGTCCCCGGGACACTTACGGATAGTCACTGGCTGTGGCGCCCCGCCAGATTTCCACCGCCACAACCCTCGACCCTTGAAAAATGGCCAAACGGCGTGTACGGCGCTCTAACGCCCCTTGGCCGTATAGGAACCCAGAGACGGTACCCCGGGAGCCTTGCAGGCGGGGCCAATGGCCTGCCAGCACTATATTCCCGCGCGTTTGCGGCTCTGGAATGCGGGATTACGCTCTCCCGCACGGTAGAATCGGGGTAGATAACTGGGCGCCGGTGAAACGTTGACTGAGTCCGTTTTCCGGCGCTTTTCCTGCGGCCGGGCACGGTTCCGCCAGTCAACGAAGTAATCGGCGTTATCAGTGACGTGCCTGTTGGCAGGAGCCTCTTCTATCGGAGACGGTGACGGCCGGCCATACGAATACAGAGGAGTCGAAAGCGCCTGTGGCTAACGACAATGCAGATATCCCGGCAGTGGAACCCGTAGCTGAGGATGCCCGTACAACTGATGCGCCGGCGGAGGCAGCCGAACGCAAGGGATACGGTGCGAGCGACATCACCGTCCTTGAGGGTCTTGAAGCTGTTCGGAAACGTCCCGGCATGTACATCGGATCCACGGGACCCCGCGGACTCCACCACCTTGTGTACGAAGTGGTGGACAACTCTGTGGACGAGGCCCTGGCCGGCTACTGCACCCACATCGAGATTGTTCTCCAGGCCGACGGCGGCGTCAAAGTCGTCGATGACGGCCGCGGCATCCCGGTGGACATGCACCCCACCGAGCACAAGCCCACGGTTGAGGTTGTTATGACCATCCTGCACGCCGGCGGAAAATTCGGCGGAGGCGGGTATGCCGTTTCCGGCGGCCTCCACGGCGTGGGCATCTCCGTGGTCAACGCTCTCTCCAGCCGGGTGGATACCGAAGTCCGGCGCCAGGGCCACGTCTGGCGGATGTCCTTCGCCGACGGCGGCAAGCCCCAGGGCAGCCTGGTCCAGGGTGAAGAGACGGACCAGACGGGTACCACCCAGACCTTCTACCCGGACGCCAGCATCTTCGAGAGCACGGAATTCGACTTCGAGACGCTTCGTGCCCGCTTCCAGCAGATGGCGTTCCTCAACAAGGGCCTGCGCATCACGCTGACGGACGAACGCCGCGTTGCCCAGGAAAGTTCGGAGGACGAGGACCTGGATCTCGATGCCGTTCCCACCGAGGGTGAAGTCGCCGCAGAGTTCCGCACGGTTGTGTACCAGTACGACGACGGCCTGCTGGACTACGTCAAGCACCTTAACTCCGGCAAGAAGGTTGACGTTGTCCACGAGGACGTCATCGCCTTCGAAACCGAGGACAAGGAACGGAAGATCGCCCTGGAAATGGCGATGCAGTGGACTAACGCGTATTCCGAGAGTGTCCACACTTATGCCAACACGATCAACACCCACGAAGGCGGCACCCACGAAGAGGGTTTCCGTGCCGCGATGACGTCGCTCATCAACCGCTACGCGCGCGAGAAGAACATCATCAAGGAAAAGGATGACAACCTCACCGGAGATGACATCCGCGAAGGCCTCACCGCCGTCATTTCCGTGAAGCTGGCGGAACCGCAGTTTGAAGGCCAGACCAAGACCAAACTCGGCAACTCCGAGGTCAAGGGCTTTGTCCAGCGCGTGGTCACCGATGGCCTGGGCGACTGGCTGGAGCGCAATCCGGGTCCGGCACGCGATGTCATCCGCAAGGCGATTTCCGCAGCGCAGGCCCGGATGGCCGCCCGTAAGGCCCGCGACAACGCCCGCCGCAAGAGCCCGCTGGAGTCCTTCGGCATGCCGGGCAAGCTTTCAGACTGCTCTTCCAAGGACCCGGCGAAGTGTGAGGTGTACATCGTGGAGGGTGACTCCGCCGGCGGTTCCGCCAAGCGCGGCCGCAACCCCGAAACGCAGGCCATCCTCCCGTTGCGCGGCAAGATCCTGAACGTGGAGCGGGCACGGCTGGACAAGGCCCTCGGCAACAACGAGGTCCAGTCCATGATCACGGCATTTGGTACGGGTATCGGCGAGGACTTCGACCTCAGCAAGCTGCGATACCACAAAATCGTCCTCATGGCCGATGCCGACGTTGACGGACAGCACATCACCACGCTCCTGATGACGCTTCTGTTCCGCTACATGCGCCCGCTGATTGAAAACGGATACGTGTACCTGGCTCAGCCGCCGCTGTACCGCATCAAGTGGTCCAACGCTCCGCACGACTACGTCTACAGCGACCGCGAACGCGATGCCCGGCTGGTTGCCGGCCAGGCCGCCGGGCGCCGCATTCCGAAGGACAACGGCATCCAGCGCTACAAGGGCCTTGGCGAGATGGACTACACGGAACTGTGGGACACCACCATGGACCCTGACCACCGCACACTCCTGCAGGTCACCATGGATGACGCCCTCGCGGCCGACCAGATCTTCACCGTGCTGATGGGTGAGGACGTTGAATCGCGCCGAAACTTCATTCAGCAGAACGCCAAGGATGTCAGGTTCCTGGATATTTAGAGCTCTACAAGAGCCTAAATATTCCTTGAACGACATATACCTGAAACGGAAAATATAGACTATGAGTGACGAAACACCCGAGGTTCCCGCGGACTCCGCCGGACCCGTCGAGCCCGTCCTGGAGGGCGATGTGCTGGTCGACCGCGTGGAGCAGGTGGACCTGCAGACGGAAATGCAGCGCTCCTACCTGGACTACGCCATGGCCGTTATTGTCGGCCGCGCGCTGCCGGACGTCCGTGACGGCCTCAAGCCCGTCCACCGCCGCGTGCTTTACGCCATGTTCGACGGCGGCTACCGCCCGGACCGCTCCTTCAATAAGTGCGCCCGTGTGGTGGGCGAGGTTATGGGCCAGTACCACCCGCACGGCGATACAGCCATCTACGATGCCCTGGTCCGCCTGATCCAGGACTGGACCATGCGCTACCCCCTGGCGCTCGGGCAGGGAAACTTCGGTTCGCCGGGTAACGACGGCGCAGCAGCACCCCGGTACACCGAAACCAAAATGGCCCCGCTCGCCATGGAAATGGTCCGCGACATCGACGAGGAAACCGTCGATTTCCAGGACAACTATGACGGCAAGAACCAGGAACCCACCATCCTGCCGGCCCGCTTCCCCAACCTGCTGGTCAACGGTTCCTCGGGTATCGCCGTCGGCATGGCCACAAACATTCCGCCGCACAACCTCCGCGAGGTTGCCGACGGTGTGCAGTGGTACCTCGCCAACCCGACTGCAAGCCGCGAAGAGCTGCTGGAAGAACTCCTGCTCCGCATCAAGGGACCGGATTTCCCCACCGGAGCCACCATCCTGGGCCACAAGGGCATCGAAGATGCCTACCGCACCGGCCGCGGTTCCATCACCATGCGCGCTGTGGTGAACGTGGAGGAGCTCCAGGGACGCACC
Source organism: Arthrobacter sp. LjRoot78 (assembly GCF_964254335.1). NCBI lineage: Bacteria > Bacillati > Actinomycetota > Actinomycetes > Micrococcales > Micrococcaceae > Arthrobacter > Arthrobacter sp. LjRoot78. Next base: position 9,274 of record NZ_CAXUTG020000001.1, read on the forward strand.
TGCCTGGTGGTCACCGAACTGCCCTACCAGGCAAACCCGGACAACCTGGCCATCAAGATTGCCGAACTCGTCAAGGACGGGAAGATCTCCGGAATTGCCGATCTTCGGGATGAAACCTCCGGCCGCACCGGCCAGCGGCTGGTGATCGTACTTAAGCGCGACGCCGTGGCGAAGGTCGTGCTCAACAACCTGTACAAGCACACCCAGCTGCAGGACAACTTTGCCGCCAACATGCTGGCGATCGTGGACGGCGTCCCGCGGACGTTGAGCCTCGATGCCTTTATCCGGCACTGGGTCACCCACCAGATGGATGTCATTGCCCGCCGGACCCGGTACCGCCTCCGCAAGGCCGAGGAAGAAGCGCACATCCTGCGCGCTCTCCTCAAGGCCCTGGACATGCTGGACGAGGTCATTGCCTTGATCCGTGCGTCCAACACCACCGAAGCCGCCCGGGACGGCCTGATGCAGCTGCTGGACATCGATGAGCTGCAGGCCCGGGCCATCCTGGACATGCAGCTTCGAAGGCTCGCAGCCCTGGAACGCCAGAAGATCCAGGACCGCCATGCCGAACTCGAGGCCCTGATCGCAGAGTACAACTCGATCCTGGCTTCGGAAGAGCGCCAGCGGGAGATCATCAGCACCGAACTTTCCGAGATCGTGGCCAAGCACGGGGATGACCGCCGCACGAAGATCCTGATGGGCTTCGACGGTGACATGTCCATGGAGGACCTGATCCCGGAAGAGGAGATGGTTGTCACGATCACGCGCGGCGGCTACGTCAAGCGCACGCGCAGTGACAACTACCGATCACAGCAGCGCGGCGGCAAGGGCATCAAGGGTGCCCAGCTGCGCGGGGACGACGTTGTGGAGCACTTCTTCGTCACCACAACGCACCACTGGCTGCTGTTCTTCACCAACCTGGGGCGCGTCTACCGTGCCAAGGCCTACGAACTCGTGGAAGCGGGGCGTGACGCCAAGGGCCAGCACGTGGCCAACCTGCTGGCCTTCCAGCCGGATGAGCACATCGCCCAGGTCCTGGATCTCCGCGACTACCAGCACGCCCCTTACCTGGTGCTGGCCACCAAGCGGGGCCTTGTCAAGAAGACCCGCCTGGAGGACTACGACACCAACCGCTCCGCTGGCGTGATCGCCATCAACCTGCGCGACGGCGACGAACTCGTCTCCGCCCAGCTCGTTTCGGAAACCGATGACCTGATGCTGGTTTCACGAATGGGCCAGTCCATCCGTTTCACGGCCACGGACGACGCACTGCGGCCCATGGGCCGTGCCACGTCCGGCGTGACCGGCATGAAGTTCCGCGAGGACGATGAACTGCTGGCGGCTGACGTCGTCAAGGACGGCTCGTTCGTCTTCATCGTCACCGAGGGCGGCTACGCCAAGCGGACCGCGGTGGAGGAATACCGTCTCCAGGGCCGCGGCGGCCTCGGCATCAAGGTAGGAAAATACCAGGAAGAGCGGGGCCACCTCGTAGGTGCCCTCATCGTCCAGGAAGAAGACGAAGTCCTTGTGGTCATGGAAGGCGGAAAGGTAGTCCGCTCCTCGGTGGCCGGAGTGCCCGCCAAGGGCCGCGACACCATGGGCGTCATCTTCGCCAAGCCGGATAAGAACGACCGCATCATCGAGGTGGCGCGGAACAGCGAACGCGGACTTGAGGGCGAGGAAACGGAAGCCACCGACCCGGAAAACCCGGCTGAAAGCCCGGCAGCGGCCGGGGATGACGTAACGTTGGCTGAAGGTGCCGGATCACATGATGGGTCCGCAGAGGCAGATTCAGCACCGGCCGAGGAATCCGACGAGTCATCGGACGACGCTGAGCTGGACGAAGAAAATACCGGAGGTAACGAGTGAGTAATTCCGACTCATATCCCAAGCCGAACAGCAACACTCCCGGCGGGATCAGGCAGCCGGCGTCCGCTCCGCGCGTGAACGCCCCCGTACGTCCCCAGCAACGGCCGTCGACGCCGGGCGCCCCGGGGCAGCGCCCGGTGGTCCCCGGCCAGCGTCCGGCGCAGGGGCAGCGTCCCGGCGTTCCGGGCCAGGCCCCCCAGGGCCAGCGACCCGGCGTACCCGGTCAGCGACCCGGCCAAGGCGCCTCCCAGGGTGCCCCCGGACTGGTCAAGCCCGCCCCGAAGGCGAAGGTCCGCCGTGCGCGGCTCCTCGTCAGCAAGGTGGACCCCTGGTCCGTGCTGAAGATGGCCTTCCTGCTGTCCGTTGCCCTGGGCATCGTCACAGTCGTTGCGGCTATCGTCCTTTGGACCGTCCTGGACCTGACAGGCATCTTCGACCAGGTGGACAGCCTGCTCGGAACGCTTGCCGGATCCGAAGGCGGCGGGTTCGAACTGAAGAAGGTTGCTTCGCTGGGCCAGGTGGCTTCCTTCGCGGTGATCATCGCCGTGGTAAACGTGGTCCTGTTGACCGCCCTGTCGATGCTATCGGCCGTGCTGTACAACATCTCCGCCACCCTCGTAGGTGGCATCGGCGTGACCCTCACGGACGATTAGTCCGCGGTTTTTCGCCGGAATTCCGCCGGCGAAATGCCTCGATTTGAGATCGGGCCGGGATGTGCTGTAAAGTCATGTCTCGGCCCGATGAGGCATCGGGGCGTATAGCTCAGGCGGTTAGAGCGCTTCGCTGATAACGAAGAGGTCCCAGGTTCAAGTCCTGGTACGCCCACGGAACCTGCACAGGTTTTGGAAATGGTTCGGGTAATACCGGGCCGGAACGGGGTGCATGTGAAGAAGTTGCTGGTTGTTGCAGTAGCTATCGCAGGCGCGCTGCTCTTCAAGAAGGTGCAGGAGTCCGAAGCCCGAAAGACGGTATGGAGCGATTCGACTGACACGGTCGAATAGTCCCGAGCCTGGTGCGGACGCTGGTCAGAAGCGTTCCGGAACTAGGGTATGATTGACGGGTTGCTTCTTATGGGGGCATGGCGCAATTGGTAGCGCACCTGCTTTGCAAGCAGGGGGTTCGGGGTTCGAGTCCCCGTGCCTCCACCATAAGAAAGGCCCCGGAATGCGGAAACGCAGTCCGGGGCCTTTTGCTTTGCCCGCCAAGCGGCCCGGCGCTGTTGTCCCGGCCACTACTGTTGGAACGGTGAACTTCTTACTCGCCGCTTTGGGCGTCCTGGGCGTGGCCTCTTCCGGGCCCCTCATTGCCGCCACGCTGGGCGCCACCTCTGTCAGCGCGCTGGCCATCGCCTTCTGGCGCAACGCCATTGGAGCCGCAGTCATGGCCTCGCCGGTCCTCGTGACCAATCCACGGCAGTTCGGCAGGGTGACGCCGCGCGAGTTCCGCTGGGCGGTCCTTGCCGCCGTCGCCCTGGCACTGCACTTCGCCTGCTTCATCACATCCCTTCAGCTCACCTCGGTAGCGGCGGCCACCGCGCTGGTCTGCCTCCAGTCGGGCTGGATTGCGGTGTTCCAGCTTTTCCGGGGCGTACGGCACCGCTGGCAGGTTCTGGTGGGCCTGGGAATGGCCTTCGGCGGCGTCGTGGCCATCACCGGGTTCGACATGGGCACCTCCCAGGACGCCTTACTGGGAGACCTCCTGGCGGTGGCTGGCGGCGCCCTGGCGGGCCTCTACACCCTCGCGGGCGGCAAGGCGCGGGAGACCATGGGCACAGGCACCTACACAACGCTTTGCTACGGCATGTGCGCGGCCGTAGTAGCGCTTCTTGCCCTGGTCTCCCAGCAGCCGCTGGTGGGCTTCGAGGCAGCCGGCTGGCTGGGAATCATTGCCATCACCGTCTGCGCGCAGCTGGTGGGGCACACGGCGTTCAACCATTTGCTGGCCACCATGAGCCCGCTGCTGGTGTCCATGATCATTCTGCTGGAGATTCCGGGTGCCGCGCTGCTGGCGGCTGTGTTCCTGGATGAGAGCCTGCCGGGCGGTACCTACGCCGGCCTGGCGCTGATTCTGGTCGGGCTCGCCGTCGTGGTGGCAGGCCAACGGCGCAGAAAGCCCGTACGAGCCGGTGAAGCCCGCGTGGCGGAGCTTGGCACGGACTGACGCTACTGGCCGCCGCGTCGCACAGGCTGGGCGGAGCTCACCGTGTGGATGGCGCGTAGGAGCTTGGCCGGGAAGTAGACGGAGAAGAACACCACCATCGGAGCCTTGAGGGCCATCTTCTTAACGTTGTGGGCCTTATAGGTCCGGTCGAACCTGGTCACGTAGTACCGGTAGTCGCGCGGGGAATCCTCGAGGCGGCGGGCGGACATGCCGGAGACCATCTGGGGCCAGTACTGGATACGCAGGTCATGGTCGGCCAAGTGCAGGGACAGGTCGATGTCCTCGTGCATTTCGTCCTTCTCATCCCGGCAGGTTTCGCCGCGGATGGTTTCCCAGGCCGACCGGCGCAGGGCCATGTTCGAGCCAAAGAGGAAGTGGTACTGGTGCTTGGCCAGCTTGAGCATCAGCTGGCGCATCTTGTCATCGGCTTTGAGGCCGAAGCGGCGCATCGGCATGTCGTAGTACACCACCGGACCGGTCGCTGCCTGGACGGACGGGTCGTGGAAAGCTTTCTGGACCTGTTCCACCCAGTCCGGTTCCACCACGGAGTCTGCGTCGATCCGGCCCAGAACATCGCCGGTGGCGTGGTTGAGGCCGAAGTTACGGGTGGGAATGAGGCCCTGGGATCTGTCCTGGGTGAGGAGGATGATGGGGCTCTCAGGATATTCCTGCTGCATCTGGCCGACGATTTCTGCCGTGCGGTCCTTGGACATGTTGTCCACAACAATGATCTCCGTGGCCGGCACCGACTGGTAGATGGCCGCAATAAGGCACTGCCTGATGACGCTGGCCTCGTTATATGCCGGTATGACGATGGATACGCCCGGCATAAGCGCAGCGTCGTGCGAGGCATCCTCGGCGGATCTATCGGGTGACATCACCACAAATTTAGCACCCTTGTGCGTCCCAACCCGGGACGGCGGGTGAAGATACGGGAAACAACGGAGGAGCCCCGCACATTTTGCGTGCGGGGCTCCTCCGATGTTGTACCGGCCGGTGAAGGCCTGGTTTTAGGTGTCGCTGGGCTTAGCGGCACCGTTGTTCATGCTGGAAGCGATGTTCTTCACGGCAGTCTTGGCGTCCGTGGCAACGTTGGCAGCCTGGTCCTTGGCGTCCTCGGCTGCTTCATCAGCCTTCGCGGCGGCGTCGTCGGATGCTGCAGCAACGGAGTCCGCTGCGTCAACAGCCTTCTCACCGGCGGCGGCGGTCGTGGCACTTACGTCATTGACGGTTGTGGCCGGAACGGGCGCGGGCGTCACCGGAGCAGGTGTCTTCCAGGGATCCTCCACAGGCTTGGAGGCTTTCCATGCGGCCACACCGGCGGCGACGGCTGCGGCGATTACACCGAAAATCAGCAATCCGCGGTGCTTGGGCTTCTGCGGCTTGGCCACTTCCCCGGTAACAACGCGGGTGGCCTCGGCGGCAGCAGCCTTGAGCTGGTGGCCTGCGGCCTGTGCCTGATCCTGCAGGGAATGAACGACGCCGGAGTCCGCAAGCCTCTGCGCGACGGCATCCACGTGGGCGGGTGCGCTTTCGAGGGTGCGGTGCACCGCCTCCGAGGCGTGCCCGATCTGGTCCGAGAGCCTGGGCAGGTATTCCACCACCACGCGGTCGCGGGCCTGTGAGATCACGGGCGCAGCCTTGTCCAGTGCTTCGTGGAGCCGCGGTGTGGCGCCGTCCACTACGTCATGGATCTTGGGCGCAAGGTGGGCGAGTCCGTCCTGGATGCGAGGCGTTACGGTGGCAACGCCGTCGGCCAGGTTGTGGGCTGCCGATTTGAGCCCTTCCTGGATCTTCGGGGAAGCGGTGTCAATGCCGTGCTGCAGGCGGGGAACCGCCCAGTCGACGGCTGCTTCAACGCGGGGGGCTGCCCAATCCTTGGCGTTCTCTACCGCGCTGCTGACTGACTGCTCCAGGTCACGGGCAATACGATCCGATTTCTTCACAACTACCTCCCGATTAATGTGACGGTTCTGTTGTTAGCCTACGTGGATTGCCCCGCACCGGCTATTCATCAGGGCCATTTCCAGCCGATTTCACCTAGCGCGGAACTGCCCGGCAGGCCTGATGTGCAATAGCCCGACGTGGAACAATGGGCCTATGACTGCCATCGCAACTGCAAAAGCAACCATCCACACGAGCCTCGGCGACATCGTCGTCAACCTCTTCGGCAACCACGCGCCCAAGACGGTCAAGAACTTCGTCGGCCTGGCCACCGGCGAGCAGGCCTGGACCCACCCCGAAACCGGTGAGGACAAGACCGGCACCCCCTTGTACAACGGCACCATCTTCCACCGCATCATCAAGGACTTCATGATCCAGGCCGGCGACCCCCTCGGCCGCGGCGTGGGCGGACCGGGCTACAAGTTCGACGACGAGATCCACCCCGAACTGACCTTCAACCAGCCCTACAAGCTGGCCATGGCCAACGCCGGCATCCAGATGGGCAAGGGCACCAACGGCTCGCAGTTCTTCATCACCACCATCCCCACCGACTGGCTGCAGGGCAAGCACAGCATCTTCGGTGAAGTTGCCGATGAGGAATCCAAGAAGGTCGTCGACGCCATCGAAGGTGTCCGCACCGGAATGGGCGACCGCCCGGTCGAGGACGTCGTCATCAACAGCATCGACGTAGAGCAGCTCTAACACCCCATGAGTTACGGAATTCCGGCGGCCGAGCCGTCCGCGCAGATTCCGGTGTGCCCCCGGCACCCGGACAGGCCTTCCTATGTCCGGTGCCAGCGCTGCGGGCGCCCGGCATGCCCGGAATGCCAGCGGGCGGCCGCCGTCGGATTCCAATGCATTGACTGTGTCAACGAAACAAAACGTACGACGCCGGCAGCCAGGACCGTTTACGGCGGAACCGCCGTTGCCGGCCGGCCCCTGGTGACGTTCGGGATCATCGCGGCCTGCGCGCTGGTCTTTGTGCTGCAGTGGATAGTCCCCAATGACGGGATTTACCAGAACTTCGCTTTCGCAACGGTCTACGCCACCCCTGAGTACGGCGTCTTTGAACCGTGGCGCATGCTGACCTCGGCATTCCTCCATTCCCAAGGCTTCATCCTGCACATCGTGCTGAACATGTACATGCTGTGGATGTTCGGCCAGGCGCTGGAACCCCTCCTCGGACGCATCCGTTTCCTGGCGCTGTACTTGCTGTCCGCCGTCGGCGGATCGGTCGGCTACCTCGTCCTGACGCCGACCTATACTCCGGGCCAGCCCCTCGCCGGAGTCGTGGGCGCATCCGGAGCCATCTTTGGACTCTTCGGGGCCATGCTGGTGGTCCAGCGTCACCGCGGCGGCGACACAAAGCAGCTGTGGGTCCTGATCGCCATCAACGGCGTCATCGGCTTTATCGTCCCGCAGATTGCCTGGCAGGCCCACCTTGGCGGCCTGGTGACAGGCGCTGCCTGCGCCGCAGCCATTGCCTACGCTCCCCGCGGCCCGCAGCGCCGGCTCTGGCAGTCCGCGGGCCTCGTGCTGGTCCTGGCTTTGCTCGCAGGCGCCACCTGGCTGCGAATGGCCGGCGCCTAAGCCTTCGATATGACCCAAGATCCCAGGCATACCGTGATCGGAAAAGGGCACAAGGGCATTCATCAGCCGACGCCATACGCTTCCTCAAACGCTTTGTAGCCCGTGAAATTTACTACAGCCTGAAACGGGACCTAACGCCCAGCGGAGTAAGCAGTGGAACTGTAGATACATTCGCCGGTCAGCCTCGCCGGCGCAAGGCTAGGGTGGGCCGGTAATTGCCCCGGGGCTAGACTGAGCCGGGTAAGGACGGATTGGGGGATCCAGGGCGGCTTGCCGCTGTTCCGCTGGTCGGTCGCAGCCAGCGAACCCAAGGAACGGCCATGACTTTCTTCCAGGACTACCCGATCCCTGCACCGCCTCCCCGCCCTCGGACGCCGCAGTTCATACCGCCTCCCTGGGTCGCTGCCCCGCGGTACGAGCTGCCCCCTGTCGTTCCCGTGGGCCAGTTCATCTACAAATCCCCGACCTTTGTGATGGCCATTGAAGCCGCCAAGGTGTACTCGACCGGATGCGTCTTAGAAATGTCCTGGATGCTGCGCCGCACTGACCAGGATGACCGGCGATGGTCCGAGATGAACGCTGTCTTTCACCGGCCTGCGCCTCAATTGCGCGACGGGGCCATTTCGGTCGATTCCGTCCTCCTGTTCGGTATGCAGTTCCCGGACGGAACCAAGGCCACCACATCATCCCTGGCGATGTACGAGCAAGGGCAAGGCGCTCCCTTGGATCAGGAACCTGACGGCCCGGTTTTCGAATTTCGCCCCAAAGGCGGCAACGGCGGGGAGGACGACATGTCGGCAATGGGAGCGCTCTGGCTGTGGCCGCTGCCTCCGGCCGGGGAGCTCCGTCTGCTTGCCCAATGGACAAGCATGGGCATGCCCGAATCCTCCATCGTCCTGGACGGAGGGCGGCTCCGGGCGGCCGCAGCAGCGGTGCAGAAGTACTGGCCGGACGAGGAAGGGCAGAAATGATGGCACTCGATAGCCTTGTCCTGGTCGCAGTCCTCGGAGCAGTGTTCTTCTACGTCCTATACGGTGTCATCCGCGCTGGGGGTCCGTGACGGCATCCTTCAGGCCGATCAGCGGCGGCAGAACGCCCTTGGCATGGTCCGCAGCAACGGAGGGCAGGGATGAGCGCCCGGGGCTGGATAGCGGCGACGGCGGGACGGCCTTCATCATCTTTGTGCTCCCGTACGTCCCGGCAGTGTTCGGCCTGACGCCCAACGGCATCGAGACCAGGGGCAGGCACCAGCCCCAAACAACCTTAGCTGTTAGGTGTAAAGGCCCAACACAGACATGACTGTGATGAGTAGCCCGAAGATTGCGATGGCGTAGCCGACTGCGAGGGATACACGTGCAAGCTGGCGCCCTTGGCCGCCGTCGCTGTTGATCTGGTTGAGCGCAACGTGACCCGCACCGACGGCGAAGACCGCCAAACTAGTGAAGCCTCCAAAGAAGAATCCGGCTACGGCCACCACGGCACAAGTCAGGGACAGGATGGCCATTCGGTTGTAGCCGGCCTCGGCGGGTGAAGCTGCTGTTGCTGACATCTTATGAGTCCCCCACTCTGGATCGTTTCGGCGAGTCTACTCCGCGTCCCAAGGGTGAATGTCGAGAAAATTCAGCGTTTGGGCGTGTCTATAGGAACATCTCCTCCGGCCGCCGACCACGCTGACGCGGGCGTGGCTACGATTCGCCAAGCGCAAAGTCATCGTTGGGGTAACGCCAGTCCAGAACTTGAAGCGATCGGAGGTTAAGGCCCGTTTCCTTGTGCTGGGAAGTAAACGCCTGGGCGATGAGTCGTACTGAAGGCCTCGAAGCCAACTCTCGTTCGTCGGGAGGCGAAACTTCTGGTCCGTCCATTACCCCACTACGGCTCTCCCATTGTTCGTTGAACTGCTGGGCCGCCTCGACATCATTAAGTTCAATCTCTAATGAGAACGTAAAGACTTCTTTAGACGGAGTTTTCCACAGGGGTTATCCACATTGTTGGTAACTTACATGCTTGTAGTTCACTCCCCCTCCCCGGTGACGCCCTTGCCAGCTGGCGATAATCGACAACGGCGATCCTCCTTGTCCACAACTGTGGATAAAACAGTCCGGCGGGGCTGTGGTTAAGTGGACAACTCAGCTGCCCGCGGCGGGCTGCCGGTGAGGTGCTTCAAGGGCCGGAAACGAGGATGCCGCCAGCCAAGTACCAGGCTTCGCATGGGAGACCCGGCTCTCCTTGGCAAGCATTTGGCGCTGAAACGGCATATCCCGCCATCGATTGGGCGCTGGAGATACGCTCTTCAACAGGTTATGCACACTGTTAATAACTCCGGAGGGCTGAGGAGCCCGATGCCAATTGGCGGGCTGGAGCCTGATAGAGCATCAGATCACTGATTTATCCCCTGCGTTATCCCCACCTGTGGATAACTTCTGGGGATAGCGTTGTTCTTAAGTGGATAAGTTCAACGCTCTTGGTGCCCGCGGTCATTGCCGCGGTTCCCCTGCGCAAAATGGCGGGGTGGCTGCTGGATCCAGGCGGCCTACTTGGCGCTTTGCCGCTTGGAACCCGTTATCCACAGGCAATCCACACTGTTAATAACTCCGGGTCGTGGGATTCTTCAGGGGTCCGGGTCATCCACAGGCCATGGCCCGCGGAAGGATCGCCTCATCGGCCCAGACTTATCAACACTGTGGATAACTTTCCCCACAGGGCCGGGATAAGTTCAGGCCCCGTCAGTCCATACGCCGGACGAGCCGCGACGATGGCTGTCGACAAGATGGGTGTCGATCATTCCGATGGCCTCCATGAGCGCGTACATCGTGGTTGGCCCCACAAAAGCGAAGCCTTTGGCACGCAGGGCCTTGGACAGGGCAATGGATTCGGTCGAAGTTGTGGGGATCTCGGAATGTGTGAGCGGACTCGGCGTTACCTCCGGTTGGAAACTCCAGACGAAGTCCACCAGCCCGCCTTCACTCCGCAACGCGATGGTGGCCTGGGCGTTGGTGATGGCCGCCCGGATTTTGAGCCGGTTCCGGACGATGCCGGCGTCGAGCATGAGGCGTTCGACGTCGTCGTCGGTGAAGGCCGCCACCGCATCAGGCTGGAAGCTGTGGAACGCTGACCGGAAGGCAGGCCGTTTCCTCAGGATGGTGGCCCAGGACAGTCCGGCCTGGAAGGCCTCCAGGCTGATGCGCTCGAACAGGCCCTGTTCGTCGCGGACGGGCATGCCCCATTCGGTGTCGTAGTACTCCTGGAGCAGCGCATCCGCGGCCGCCCACGGCGGACGGGCCAGACCGTCGCTGCCGATGATTGTGGCGCGTTCATCCGGGGTCATGTGGGTTCCTTAGGTTTTCAGCGAGGTGGTGCTGCGTCCAGCATATTCAGCCGCCCGGGCTTGGACATGCCCCGGCGATCGCGCATTTCATAGCCGAACGACGACTCTCACATTATGCTGTGGCTCTGATCACAAATTACTGGGAGGTACGTGTGAGGAAAACCAAAATTGCCGTGGCTGGCGTGGCGGGGGTCGTTCTCGGGATGCTCAGCATCCAGGCCCCGGCCGTTGCCGCACCACCTGTCGACGACGGGTCAAACAATCCCGCTGCGGCGGTCCGGCAGGACAACCGCCCCGGACCGCGGACCAAGGAACTCGTGGAACGGCGCAAAGCGGCCATTGAGAAGGTGGCCAAGGGACAGGCGAAGGCAAGCGACGACGGCGTGGTCCAGTTGGCGCCGGACAAGTTCGCCGAAGTCGAAACCGCCAAGCAGGACAAGATCTTCACCATCCTCGCCGAGTTCGGTACCCAGGGCTCGGGCCGCTTCGGAACCGCGCCGGGGCCTCTGCATAACACGATTGCGAAGCCGGACCGTCTGGTGGACAACACCACGCTGTGGACCGACAACTTCAGCCCCGCCTACTACGAAGGACTCTTCAACGGCAGCGGTGATTCAATGAAGGGGTACTACGAGGCCGTTTCCAACAATAAGTACTCGGTCACCAACACCGTGACGGACTGGGTCACGGTGCCCAACAACGGATCCTTCTACGGCGACAACGCCACCGAGGACACCGGCGGGTCATGGGCTTTTGTTAGGGACTCCGGCAATGCCTGGTGGGATTCCCAGGTGGCGGCCGGCAAGACGCCGGCCGAAATCGACGCGTACCTTGCACAATTCGATGTGTGGGACCGCTACGACTTCAACAACAACGGCAACTTTGATGAGCCCGATGGCTACATCGACCACTTCCAGGCGGTCCACGCCGGCGAAGGTGAGGAAGGCGGCGGCGGCGCCTTGGGCGAGGATGCCATCTGGTCCCACCGCTGGTACGCCTATGGCAACCAGTTCGGCGCTGCCGGACCGGAAGGCAACCTTTCCGGCGGAACCCGGATCGGGTCCTCGAAGTACTGGCTCGGCGACTACACAACCGAACCCGAAAACGGCGGAGTCGGCGTCTTCGCCCACGAATTCGGACACGACCTCGGGCTGCCGGACTTCTACGACACCACGGGCGCCGCGACCAACAGCACGGCATTCTGGACCCTCATGAGCTCGGGGTCCTGGCTGGGCCACGGTTCGGCGGCAGGAGCCGGAATCGGCACCACCCCGGGACTGATGGGACCCGAGGAGAAGCTCTTCCTCGGCTGGCTGGACCACAGCACGGTGGAAGCGGGCGCCATGGGTGACTTTGTCCTGAACCCGTCCCAGCTTCAAGTCGACGGCAAGGACCAGGCCGTCAAGGTCAACCTGCCGGACAAGACCACAACCACCAAGTACACCGTTCCCGCCTCGGGGAGCAACGCGTGGTGGACGGGCAGCGCGGACGGCCTCAACGAATCCCTGACCCATGCCGTCCCGGCGCAGTCGAGGGTGACCGTCACGGCGAATGCCTGGTACGACATCGAGGCGAACTACGACTTCCTCTACGGCGAATTCTCCACTGATGGCGGCAAGACCTGGAAATCCGCGGGGCGTGCGCTCAGCGGAGCGGCCGCGTGGGGGCAGGTGCGTTACTCCTACGACGCTGCCGGCCTCGAATCGCTGTTCCGCTTCAGATACCAGACCGACGGCGGCGTCCATAACCCGGGTGCCTTCATTGACGACGTGAAGATTTCCGCGGGACAGACCGTGATCCTCAGCGACGACGTCGAGTCCGGTGCGGGCCAGTGGACTGTCAGCGGCCTGTGGCAGGTGAGCAGCGGCTCGGTAACGCAAACCACCGAGCAGTACTACCTCGTGGAGAACCGTGAGTACGTGGGCTTCGACGCAACTCTCGCGGAAGGGCCATATGCCTTCACGCACAGCATCACGAAGCCGAACTGGGTCGATTTCTTCAAGTACCAGAACGGCATGCTGGTCTGGTACATCGACGACTCCTACGCGGACAACAATGTTTCGGCCCACCCGGGCGCCGGCTCGGCCCTGCCGGTGGATGCCAGGCCTGCCCCGCTGAAGTGGTCCGACGGAACCATGCCCGGCAACAGCCGCCAGCCGTTCGACGCGACGTTCGGGCTGGAGGCCACGGATCCGCTCTGCATCGCGAAGGAAGTGCAGACCGGCACCAAGCGCAGTTCGACAATCAGTTCACTCGATGCCTGTGCCGTAAGCAGCGCGCCGATCGGGGTCTTCAAGGACAGTGATCCGCTGGCCTACTACAGCGCGGACAACCCCTACGGAAGCGTCAAGGTTGCGGGTCACGGCGTGGAGATTTCCGTAACGTCCGACGCCGGCACCGACCTCGCGATCCATGTGGTCAACCCTGCACTGAAGTAGGCGCAGGCAACAAAAAGTCGGACCGGCACAACGTGCCGGTCCGACTTTCTTGTGAAGCAGGTTCCGTGGGGGCCGATACCCCCGAAAGTCTGTGGCTAGGAACGCCAGCGGGTGGTCATCAGGAACCCTGCGATGGCAATGCCGAATCCGGCAACGATGTTCCAGGATTCCCACGCCCTGACGGGGAGGGCGCCCTCGCTGATGTAGAACGTGATGATCCACAGCAGCCCGATGATCATCAGACCAAACATGACGGGCTTGAACCACACCGCGTTGGGCTTGTACGCCTGCGATGCAGAAGCCGGCCTGTCCGCGGCGGCGGTCTTCTTTCGTGGCTTTGACTCGGGCACGGGTCCTCCTCGTCGGGCTGAATCAAGGGCGGGGCCTCCGGCTTGATATCCTGCAGGAAGGAACATGCCGGCGGGGTTGGCGCCTTGGGTCAGGTCTGAATTCTTACTAGCAGCCAATTCTAGCTGTAGTTCAGAACACACCCGCGCCAGCCCATGCCGCCAATTGAGGAGACCACGTGGTGTTGCTGGAGAAGGAGACGACCGCTGCCGCGCCGGCGCGCGGCGTCGGAGTTCTCCGGACCCTCATCCAGATCGTTGGCGAGCTGCTGATCACGGTGGGAGTCGTCCTCCTCCTGTTCGTCGCCTGGCAGCTGTGGTGGACCAACGTGGAATCCGATGCCAAGCAGAGCGAGACCATCCGGAACTTCGCCCAGGAACTGGGCGGTTCCCCTGCCCCCGCGGAGCCGCCCGGCCCAGCGGCATCCATGCCCGCCGATTACGGCCCGCCGAAGGTCGCCGAAGCGCCTGGACACGGCCAAACCATCGGCATCATGTACATCCCCCGCTTCGGCGCGGACTACACCCGGCCCATCGTGCAGGGAACCTCCACGGACGTCCTGGACACGCTGGGCCTTGGCCACTACAACGACACCGCGATGCCCGGGGCAACCGGAAACTTTGCCGTGGCCGGCCACCGCCAGACGCACGGGGCCGTTCTGGACAATATCCATACCCTTGTGCCGGGCGACAAGATCTATGTCCGGACCCGGGACGGATTCTATGTGTACGTCTTCCGGAACAACCAGATCGTGCTTCCTTCGGCCACTGACGTGTTGCTTCCGGTGCCCACCCAGCCCGCAGCCAAGCCCACGGAGGCCTACCTCACCATGACCAGCTGCAATCCCCGCTTCGGCGCGCAGGAGCGCATCATTGCGTACTCCCTGCTGGAGCACTGGCAGCCGGCGTCGGCGGGACCGCCGGCAGAAATCGCGGCCCAGGTGGCCAAGGCACTCGGGAAGGTCTGACGCCATGTACGGATGGATTTTCCGCCACCTGCCGGGACCGCTGTGGCTCAGGATTGCCACGTCGCTGGTGCTGCTTGCCGGCGTGCTGGTATTGATGGTTCAGTTCCTGTTCCCCTGGATGTCCCAGTTCACCCAGTTCACCGACTCAACGATTGGTTTAGTAACTCGACAATGAGCGCCACCAAGATCCTGGTCGTAGACAACTACGACAGCTTTGTTTACACCCTGGTGGGATACCTCCAGGAGCTCGGCGCCGAGACGACGGTGGTCCGCAACGACGACGTCACCCTCGCCGAGGCAATCGAGATGGCGGACGCTCGCGACGGCGTCCTCATCTCTCCGGGTCCCGGCACCCCCGCGGAGGCCGGCGTCTGCATCGACCTGATCAAATGGTGCGGCGGCCACGACAAGCCGATGTTCGGCGTGTGCCTGGGTCACCAGGCGCTGGCTGAGGCCTACGGCGCCACGGTGACGCACGCCCCCGAACTGATGCACGGCAAGACATCCCTTGTGGAGCATGAAGGAGCCAGCGTGTTCGCCGGACTCCCCTCCCCTGTCACGGCAACGCGCTACCACTCCCTGGCTGCTGTCCGCGAAACCATCCCCGACGTCCTCGAGATCACCGCGCAGACGGCCAACGGCGTGATCATGGGCCTGCAGCACCGGACGGCACCGCTCTGCGGCGTGCAGTTCCACCCGGAATCAGTCCTCACCGAGGGCGGATACCAGATGCTGGGCAACTGGCTGGAATCCCTCGGCATGACCGGTGCGGCGGAGCGGGCCGCCAAACTGAGCCCGCTGATCCAGCACTAACGGTCCGGGCTCCGCGCCGGCGCCCGGAGCCAGGCGCCCAGGCGTAGCCTCTAGCCGCGGCTCCGGCCCGTCTCGGTTGGCGTAGGCGTGGGGGTCGGTGTGGGTTTGGGCGCCGGCGCCTTGGCAACGACAATGCTGATGGTCTTCCCTTGCTCCACCAGGGCATTGACCGCGTCGCTCTGCTCGGTCACCTTGCCGGGTTCAACTTCGGAGTTCTCGACTTCCTTAACGTCGATCCCCAGGCCAAGGTTCTTGAGTGCCGTCTCTGCTTCCGCCCTGGGCAGCCCGCGGAGTTCGGGCATGGCCACCTTGCCGGTGGACACCACGATTTCCACGGTACTTCCGATGGGGACCGTTTCGCCCGGAGCAGGCTTGGTGGTGATCACGATTCCGGACGGCACCGTGGCGCTGTTCGCCATGGTGGTGCCGGGGGCACCCGCAAGGCCGATCTGCCGGAGGACGTCCCGGGCAGCAGCTTCCGTGCGTCCCGGCAGGTCAGCCGGGATTTTGACGGCGCTGGGACCGTCGGAGATATTCAGGGTTATTTTCGATTCGGGTTCCATCGCTGTACCGGCCGCCGGCACCGTGCCGATGGCCGTTCCCTTGGTGACGGTGTCGTGCGGCAGCCTGTTGATCTGCGGGCTCAGCCTGGCGTTGTACAGCCGTTGCAGCGCCTCGGATTCGCTGAGCGCCGAAACGGCGGGCACCTCGATCTTCGCCACGGGAGGAGGCGTCTGGTTCATCATGTTGTAGAGCCAGAGGCCGCCGCCGGCCAGGACCAGCAGGGTGAAAATCACCAACGTGGCAATCCACGTCCGACGGCGGGACTTCTGCCGCGGGGTGCGCTCACGTTCCGGCGGGAAGCCGAGCGGAAGATCGTTGGATTCCGAAGGTTCGTAAACCTGGGCGGGAATCGCCTGGTCGTCGCCGAGCGTGTCATTGAGCGGCCGGAGCCGGCCGCTGGGCGAATCGTCCAGGAAGGCAGCGCCCGTCAGCGAGTAGGGGGCGGCCTGCGCCGTCCGCTCCGCCGCCGGGACCGTGTTGTTAGCATCCGTGGGTTCCTCGCCCGCCGCCACGTCGGGTACGGAGATGCCGTTGCGGGCCGCCCGGAGGGCCCGCTGGAACGCGGCTGCGTCCTGGAAACGGTCGGCCCGGTTCTTTTGCAGGGCCTTGACCAGCACGCTGTCCAGGGCCTCTGACACCTCGGGGTTGAGGCTACTGGCAAGTCCTGGAATCTCACGGACGTGCTGGTATGCCACGGAAACGGGACTGTCGCCAACGAAGGGAGGCCGCCCCGTCAGCATTTCGTACAGCAGGCAAGCTGCGGAGTACAGGTCGCTGCGGGCGTCCACGGTTTCACCGCGGGCCTGTTCCGGAGACAGGTACTGGGCGGTGCCCACCACA
This sequence comes from Arthrobacter sp. LjRoot78, assembly GCF_964254335.1. NCBI lineage: Bacteria > Bacillati > Actinomycetota > Actinomycetes > Micrococcales > Micrococcaceae > Arthrobacter > Arthrobacter sp. LjRoot78. The sequence continues at coordinate 26,132 of NZ_CAXUTG020000001.1, forward strand.
GCCTGGGTCTGGGTCATGGTGGCGGACGAATCCGCCATGGCCCGGGCAATCCCGAAATCCATCACCTTGATGGTGTCCGAGTCTTCGCAGAACATCACATTCGCGGGCTTGATATCCCGGTGGACGATTCCCGCGCGGTGGCTGTACTCGAGGGCGGAGAGCACGCCCAGGGTGAAGTCGATGGCATGGTCGATGCTGACTTCCTTCGCACGGATCAGATCCCTCAGGGTCTTCCCGGACACGAATTCCATCACGATGTACGGCACCCGGACGGTGTCCTCGGGACCGCCCGGCACGGCGTGGTCCCCGGTGTCGTAAATGGCAACAATCGAAGGATGGTTCAGGGCGGCCACGGCTTGGGCTTCGCGCTTGAACCGTGCCTGGAACTGCGGATCCCGGGCAAGATCCGGCCGCAGCAGCTTGATGGCCACTGTCCTGCCCAGCCGGGTATCAACGCCGCGGTGGACGTCTGCCATGCCGCCGCGGCCAATGAGCTCACCGAGTTCGTACCGTCCGTTGAGGACGCGCTGGGTATTCACTGGAAGGCTGTCCTCTCTGTGTGACGGGAGGCGGGGTGAGTCCGGCACTGTGCGCCTTAGTTCGACGTCGACGTGGTGGGGGTGGGCAGGAGTTCCTGGGCGAGGTGGTACGTCACCACGGATCCGGCGGGCACCTTGCTGCCGGCGCCCGGTTCCGAACTGACGAAGGTCCCGGCCTGCTGCCCGGCGCTGCCGGGAACATCTGCTCCCTTGACCCAGCGCAGACCGGCGTTCTCGATGGCCTTCTGTGCTTGCGACTCGGAACCGCCAACCCCGATCGCGGGCACGGAGGATTCCTTGGCTGGTTCCGGGCCCTTGGAGTAAGTGACGGTGATGGTCTCGCCGGGGGCCACCGGACCGGACGGCTCGATGTTGGTGACCGTGCCCTCCGGCTTGTCACTGAACACCGGGTCACCCTTGACGGTCAGCCCCATGCCCACGAGCTGGCTGCGGACCGTGTTGTACGGCTGGCCCAAGTAGGCATCGGGGATCAGGTTGATGGTTTCTGGAGTGGACTGCGTGGGAGTCGGGCTCGCACTCGAGGCGGTGGGGCTGGCCGAGGTGGACGTCGGCGAGGCGCTGCGGCTGGTGGGCTTGGCGCTGGTGGACGTCGACGAGGACTCGGCCGGGCCGGACGGGGAAAAGATTCCGGCCTGCGTGAGCATGACACCTATAAGCGCGAACAGGACGAGCACGATAAGGGCGATGAGCGGCCACGTCCACGGGCTGCGGCCCTTGCGCTGCGGCTCGTCCACCGGTTCGTCGTAGCGGTCCTGCTCCTCTTCCTGGTCCCAGCTGCGCTGCGCGGCCAGGGCGTCGGCGCGTGAGAGAGTGCTGTGCGGACCGGTGGCTCCGGTAGCTGCCGCCCCTGCCGCGAGCCCGGCTGCCGCGCCGGCGCCGGCGGCGCCGACGACCGGAAGTGCGGAAGTCGTCGTCGTCGATTTGTCCTTTTCAGGGGATTCGATGACGCCGGTTGCGGCGGTGGGGATGTCCACCGGTGCGGTGATCGGCCCCGTGGCTGCCTCGAAGAGCAGCATTCCGGGGACGGCGGCATGCGCAGCGGCGATGTCACCGTTGCGGATGGCTTCCGCTGCCTCGGACAACTTGATGGCGTTGGCCGGGCGGTTCTTGGGGTCCTTGGCGAGCATGGACATCAGGAGGGCCCGTACCGGCGTCGGCAGCGTCTCGGGAAGGGGCGGCGGGGCGTCGTTCACCTGGGCAAGCGCGATGGCGATCTGCGATTCCCCGGAGAACGGACGATGACCGGTGAGGCACTCGTAGCCGATGACGCCGAGGGAGTAGATGTCCGAGGCGCCCGTGGCCGTCTGACCCGTGGCCTGTTCCGGTGCGAGGTACTGGGCTGTGCCCATGACCTGTCCGGTCTGGGTCAGCGGGACCTGGTCCGCCAGCCGGGCGATGCCGAAGTCGGTCACCTTGACGCGGCCGTCCGGTGTGATCAGCAGGTTGCCCGGCTTGATGTCGCGGTGTACCAGGCCCTGTGAGTGGGCCACGGACAGGGCGCGGGCGGTCTGGGCGATCATGGACAGGGTGCGGTCCGGGGACAGCACCTGTTCGCGCTCGATGATGCTGCTCAGCGGGTGGCCCGGGACCAGCTCCATAACCAGGTAGGCCGAGCCCTCTTCTTCGCCGTAGTCAAAGACATTGGCGATGCCGACGTGATTCAGCAGCGCCGTGTGGCGCGCCTCGGCACGGAAGCGCTGGAGGAACCCGGGATCGCCCGTGTACTCCTCTTTGAGCACCTTGATGGCGACGATCCTGCCAAGGATAAGATCCTTGGCTTTCCATACTTCTCCCATTCCGCCAATCGCAATACGCGTGGTCAGCTGGAATCTCCCGCCGAGGGTGATTCCCGATGTAGGCCTCACTTATTCAACACCGCCTCAAAAATCTTCTTCGCGTTCGGACTGGTTAGCTGTGCGCCGGTGGTGATGTCCACGCCCTGCATGACGATGGTCACCGACACCTGCGGGTCGTTGGCCGGGGCGAACCCCGTAAACCATGAGTTGTTCAAGCCGTCGGTTCCCAGCTCGGCAGTGCCGGTCTTGCCGGCCACCTGGACGCCGGGAACGGCCGCCCCGCGGCCGATGCCTTCACTGACCACACTGGTCATCCACTCGGTGATCTGCCGAGAAATCTCCGGGCTGGTGGACGTCCGGAGGACTTCGGGTTTCGGTTCGCTGATGATGCGCAGGTCCGGCGACCGCACGGTCTTGATCAGGTTCGGCTGCATCTGGACACCGCCGTTGGCGATGGCCGACGTCATCAGCGCGATCTGCAGCGGCGTGGCGCGAACGTCGCGCTGGCCGATGGCGGACTGGGCGAGCCCGGCCGCGTCCAGCTCCTCCGCAGGGAAGGCCTTCTTGGCGTAGTCCAGCTTCAGCTGGTCGCCGAGGTCCTCGCCGAAGCCGAACTTGGCGGCCTGATCGGCGATGGCTTCCTGTCCCAGGTCCCGGGCGATGTCTGCGAACGGAGTGTTGCACGACTGCTGCAGGGCGAAGGCGAAACTCGCGGTGTTCTGGGTGTAGCAGTTGCCGCCGGCGTAGTTCGGCAGCTTGTACTGGATGCCGGGGAAGCTCATCTCGGCGGGGTTGGGCAGGACGCTGTCCTTGTTGTACTTGCCTGAGCTGAGCGCCGCCGCCGTGTCGACGAGCTTGAAGACAGAGCCCGGCGCCAGGAGCGCGCCGGTGGGGCCGCTGACGTTCTGGTTCAGGTTGATTCCCGGGATTTTATTCAGCTCGTTGTAGTTGGCGGCTTCGGCCTCGGCGTCCTGCGTTGCGATCAGGTTCGGGTCGTAGGACGGTTTGGACACCATGGCCAGGATGTTGCCCGTTTTCGGGTCAGTCACCACAATGGAGCCCCGCTGGCCGTCCGGAATGGCGTCGTAGGCGAGCTTCTGCAGTGCCGGATCAATGGTGAGTTCAACCGAGGCGCCCTTGGGCTGGTTGCCGAGGAACAGCTGGCCGATGCGGTCCAGGAAGAGCTGGTCGGAGCTGCCGGCCAGCTGCTCGTTCAGCGCGCTTTCCAGGCCGGTGACACCGTAGTTCTTGGAGAAGTATCCCGTGATGCCGGCATACAGTTCGGGTTCCGTGTAGGTCCGCTGGAACTTGCAGCTTTCCGAGGCGGCGACGGACTGCGCAATGGGTTTCCCGCCGACGATGATGGCGCCGCGGTCGTTGCAGTAGTTCTGCAGGATGGCCCGCTTGTTCCAGGGGTTCGCCTGCAGTTCATCGGCACCCACCACCTGGACATAGCTGAGGGCGCCGAAGATCAGCGCGAACATGGCTACCGCGGCGATCCATGAATTCCGGATGGCGTGGTTCACAGTTGTTTCACCGCTTCAGTTGGCGCGTCGGGATGGGCGGAGGAAGGCTGGCGACCGGGCTGCTTGGCCGGACGCGGCGGGGAAGGCGGAACCGGCTTCTGCTCGCCGGGCTCGGCACCGTGCGGCATGGGCGTGGTGTCCACCGGGCCGCGTGCGGTGTGCGAAATCATCAGCAGCAGGCCAACGATGATCCAGTTAGCCAGCAGGGATGAGCCGCCGGCTGCCAGGAAGGGAGTGGTGAGCCCGGTCAGGGGGATCAGGCGCGTCACGCCACCGATCACCACGAAGCACTGCAGGGCGATGGCGAAGGACAGTCCGCAGGCCAGCAGCTTGCCGAAGGCGTCACGGGTGCCCAGGGCCGCCCGGAAACCGCGTGTGAACAGGAGCAGGTACATCAGCACGATGGCGAAGAGGCCGATCAGGCCAAGTTCTTCGCCGAACGAGGCGATGATCATGTCGCTGTTGGCAAACGGCACCAGGTTCGGTCGCCCCTGGCCAAGGCCTGTGCCCACGAGGCCGCCGTTGGCCATGCCGAACAGGCCCTCGACGATTTGCAGGCTGCCGCCGAACTGCCGTCCGTAAACCTCGTCCGTGAAGGCGTTGAGCCACCCGTCGATGCGAAGGCCCACGTGGGAGAAGACACGGGAGGCCACAAAGCCGCCGCCGAGCAGCAGTCCCACGCCAATGATCACCCAGCTGATCCGGCTCGTGGCCACGTAGATCATCACGATGAAAAGCCCGAAGAACAGCACCGAGGAGCCGAGGTCGCGCTGGAAGATCAGGACCCCGATGCTCACCAGCCACGCCGTGATCATGGGTCCCATGTCCTTGAAGCGCGGGAACTGGAGCGGCCCGATCTTGCGGCCCGCCAGCAGAATGAGGTCCCGGTTGGACGAAAGATACCCGGCGAAGAATATGGCCAGCGTGATCTTGGCAATCTCGCCCGGCTGGAAGGTCATCGGCCCGATCTTGATCCAGACGCTTGCGCCGAGGATCTCACCCGCGGAGATCCCCGGTACGAGTGGCAGAATCAGGAGCAGGGCACTCACGGCAAGGGAAATATAGGTGAACCGGCGCAGGATCCGGTGGTCCTTGAGGAACCAGATGACGGCGATGGCAACGCCCATTGCCATCAAGGTCCAGCGGAGCTGGTTGTTGCCGGTGTCCTCGCCCACCCGGTCCAGGCGGTGGATCATCGCCAGTCCCAGGCCGTTCAAGGCAACCACCAAGGGAAGTATTACCGGATCGGCATATTTTGCCCGGATCCTTAGCACCACATGGAAGACGAGGGCAGCCGCAGCGAGCAGGCTGGACTGGAACCAGAAGTCGGAGTCAAAGGCTTTCTGCTGGTCAACGCCGACAAGGGCGTTGGCGCCGATGCCCACGGCAAGCGCCAGGATCAGGAGTGCCAGTTCGGTATTCCGTCGTGGCTTTGGGGTGGCCTCAATCTGTGTCATTTGGCCTCCTCACAAGCGTTGGCGGACGGGCTGGGTGTGGCGGACTTCGAGGGTGTTCCGGGCGGTGCTGCGGTGCCGCTTGGTGCGGGCGCGGCGCCCGGCGCGGACGCTGTCGGCGTGGCCGTCGGGCTGGCGCATTCGTCCGCCGGCGATGTTGTGCCGGTCAGATCGAGGTTCTTGACGATCCGTTGTGCGTCGTAAAGGTCACGTGCAGGGACTGTCTGGCGGACCCGCTGCTGCGAGAACTCCGGAAGGTCGGACATGCGGATGTCCGTCACCGTCTCCAGCGTGGAGAGCTGGATTGGTCCCAGCCGCTGTGATACGCCGTTGAAAATGGCAACCCGCTGGTCGTATTCACCGATGTAGTAGCGCGTTTGAGTCCAGGCATACCCGAGCCACAAGCCGACGCTCAGGATGACCAGGAGTGCGGCGGCCGTTGCGATCGTGACCCAGCGGCGCGGCTTGGCGGGCGGCTTGTATTCGTCAGTTTCCTCGCGGCCCTGATCCGACTTGTGGGTGAGGACGGTAGCGGCGCGGCGTGCGACAGTCCGGCCGGCGATGGTTGGAATCGACCCGGACTCTGCGGCGGCAGCGGCGGCTCCGACAAGTTCATGCGGACGCGTGGAGAGCTCCTCGCGGAGGACAGCGGCCGACAGGTGCTCGCCCAAATGCGGGTCCGTGGTGGTGGTGGGTTCACCAGGTTTTGAGGGGGGCTTCGTGCCGGCGTCATCTTTGGCGGCAGCGGCCGTATCCCCGGCAACCGCGGTGTCCCCGGTGCCAGCCGGCCCGACGGCCGCGGCAGCTTCGACGGCCGCGGTGCCGTCCGCCTCGGCGGAGTCTCCGGCGGGCTTGGGCTTCGAATCGTCTGACGAAGCTGCCGGGGTCTTGGCCAGGGCGGCGGGCTTTGTCTCGTCGGTACTGCTAGCCAGCGGCTGGACGATTTCAACCGCGGCAGTGCGGACGTCGTCGGGAGTCTGTTCGGCGATTTCGAGCATGACAACAGTGACGTTGTCCGGTGCGCCGGCCTCGAGGGTGAGGTCCACGAGGGTTTCGACGCATTCGCGCAGATCCTTGGTTTCGCGAACCGTGCGTTCCACGACGTGTCCCGCAACATAGTTCAGCCCGTCGGAGCAGAGCAGCCATCGTTCGCCGGGTTCGACGTCGAGGGTTGCGAGGTCGAGTTCGGGGCTGGCATCAACATCGCCCAGGACCCGCATCAGGACGTTCTTGTGCGGATGGGTTTCCGCTTCCTCGGGCCGCAGCCTGCCTTCGTCGATGAGCCGCTGGACAAACGTGTGGTCGACGCTGATCTGCTTGAATTCGCCGTTGCGGAGCCGGTAGGCCCGGGAGTCGCCGATATGCGCGAAGTGCAGTTTTCCTTCGGCGAGGAGAAGGGCCGTCACAGTGGTTCCCATGCCGGCAAGCTTCGGATTGATGTGCACGAGTTCAGACAGGAGGGAATTGGCGGTCTGGATCTCGTCCGCCAGGACGGTCCCGGCGTCGCCGTCGTAATGACCGTGGTCCAGGTGGAGCATGTCCAGGACGGTGGCCGCGGAGGCCACGTCACCCCCGGCGTGTCCGCCCATGCCGTCCGCCACGATGGCCAGGTGCCGGCCGACGTAGGCGGAGTCATCGTTTTTGGCGCGGATGCGTCCCACGTCCGAGCGGGCGGCGTAGCGCATGATGAGCGGCCGCGTCGGGGCGGGGCCCTTGTCGGCGGGAGTTTCCGGGACGGCCACGGCTATGGCCTCAATTCGATGACCGTCTTGCCGATTCTCACGGGGACACCGAGCTCCACCGGGAGGGCGCGGGTGAGCTGCTGATTGGCCAGGTACGTGCCGTTGGTCGAGCCTAGATCCTCGATGAACCAGCGGCTGCCCTGCGGGAAGAGCCGGGCGTGCCGGCCCGAGGCATAATCGTCCTCAAGGACCAGCGTGGCCTCCTGCGCGCGGCCCAGGAGGATGGGACTTTCCGCCAGAGGAATGGTGTGTCCCCTAAGCGGGCCTTCCGTCACAACCAGTTGGCGGGCCTGCTGTTTCGCGGGCGGCGGTGCCGTTTCTGCCAGTTCGGGGTGCTTGCGTACCTGGCGGGCAGTGGGAGCGCCCATGGCCGCCTTCCTGCCGATCATCAGGTCCCGTCGCATGGCGGACACGATGCTGAAGATAAGGACCCACAGCAGCAGGAGGAATCCGAACCGCAGGGCCGTAATGGTCAGTTCGCTCACGGGCGGCCACCGGAGTTGGCGGGCAAAAGGCGGAAGATGATTTTGGTCCGTCCCATCGTGATGGTGGAGCCGTCAGTAAGGTCGACGCTGCCGACAACCTTGTGTCCGTTGACGTAGCTGCCGTTGGTGGATCCCAGGTCTACGGCTTCTGTTGTGCCGTTTGTGGTGCGGATTTCGAGGTGGCGCCGTGAAACCCCGGTGTCATCCACCAGGATGTCAGCCTCCGATGACCGGCCCAAAACGATGGAGGCGGCATTCAGCGAATAGCGCTGGCCGTCGATGTCCAGGACCGGCTGAAGGCGAACCGGCTGGCGGCTCGGCGCGGCGGGCACGTTGTTCCGTGGCATCGGCGGGGCCACGGCGGAACCGGAGGCGTTCTCTGTTTTCGAATCAATTTCGAAGTCACCGGCGCGGATTGCCTCGTCGCGCCGGAAGGAAATGCGGACCGAGCCGCGGAGCGTGTAGCCCTGGCTTCTGACGTGGTTGATTACTACGTCGCAGAGTTCCTCGGCCAGGGGAGTGCCCCATTCCTGCGCCCGCTTGAAGTCATCCTCGCTGAGGCGGACGTCAAACACGTTGGGGGCAAGTGTTCGTCCAGCGGCGACGGTGATGGCTTTGTGGTCAACTTCCCGGCGGAGCCGGCTGGCGATTTCCACAGGCTCAACCTGGGCCTTCGAACCGGTGGAGAAGACACCGCGGACGGCCTTTTCGATGCCGCGCTCGACTTTGTCCAGCATTCCCATGGCACCTCTCCTCTCCCTACGGCTGCGCGGCAGCACACGATTCGGAACTCAGTTCACAACATTGCCGGGAGTGCGCCGGGGACGGGCACTCCTACATCTGATACTACTGGCCGGGGCTGTGAATGACCTTAATGCACAACGCCGGGGCGCGGAGATTAGTTCATGAGGGGCTGAGCCGCCGAGGGCCTTTCGTCGTCTCCGCACAGGCGTATCCACGTGCCTGACCTGCACGATTTTTCTGCCATGCCGGGTCCCGGGAAGGCCGATTGGTGTTTTCCCGTGGTTGTCCGTTATGCTTGATCTCGCTGCTTTTACGAGGTTGGCAGTCCGGAAAACGGGCTCCTTTTCGAGTGAAAGAAGTTGCGCGCGAGTGGCGGAACGGCAGACGCGCTGGCTTCAGGTGCCAGTGTCCGAAAGGGCGTGGGGGTTCAAATCCCCCCTCGCGCACGCAAATGAAGGGCCCCGGTCTTAGGACCGGGGCTCTTTGCTTTAAGTCGAGGCTTTAGGTGCCGGCGTCGAGCTCCTGGAACAGGGTGAGCTGAAGTCCCGCCGGCCCGTCCAGCCTGGAGTTCAGGGACCGCCACGGGGTTTCCCTGGGTTCGGCAATGAGTGTGGCCCCCGCTTCGACGAGCCTTCGGGTTGCGCCCTCTGCATCATCAACTTCCAGGGCGACGCGGAGCCGTGCGCTGGGCCGGCCTTCCGCCTCGACGCTGTCAATCAGCCGGACCTGGGCGGGGTTTGAGAGCTCGAGCGTGGCCCGGCCTGCATCGAGGATGCTCACGCGGGCACCGCCGTCGCCTTGGAACGCTGCTTCTTCCGGCATCCCGAGAACGTCCCGGTAGAACGCGACGGCGGCGTCGTAGTCCTCAGCCTCCACCACGAGCCGTAGCTGCCGCACGGTGGGTTGTTCGCTGTTTCCGGTTGTCATGTTCGTACCGTACGCCGGAACCGGGTGCAGCCGCCATGGCTAAATGACAGTTAACTTCGCTGAAACGGCTCAAGCAGATTCCTGAAACAACCGTTCCATAGTGTCGGTGCCAGACGGCCCCCGGGGGCCGCTTTCACATGTGACCGCCTGCCGATTTGGAGTAGAAGAATGACGGCTTTCAGTTCGGACAAAGGACCACTGCGCCCATCGCGGCGGATGGTGCTGGCAGGATTTTCGTCGGCGGCGCTGGTGGCGCTGACCGGCTGCGCAGCCGAATCGGGCGCCACGGCTCCGGCCGCTTCAGGCACGGCTTCCGGGGCGGCCGCCGAGTTCGGCACGCTTGAGGTCCAGCTTTCGTGGCTGAAGAATGCGGAATTCGCCGGCGAGTACTTTGCCGACAGCAAGGGCTATTACAAGGAGGCGGGCTTTAGCGCCGTCAACCTGATAGCCGGTGGCCCGGGAGGGGCCTCGGCGGAGACCATGGTCCTGTCCGGCAAGGCCTTCGTGGGCACCTCCTCGCCCGTGGGTGTTGCTCCTGTGGTCCTCAACGAGGGTGCGCCGCTGAAGATCATTGGCTCCACCTACCAGAAGAACCCGTTCACCATCGTTTCGCTGGCGGCCAACTCCATCACCGCCCCGGAAGACCTCATCGGCAAGAAGATCGGCGTCCAGGCCGGCGTCAATGAAACGTTGTTCGATGCCCTGCTGGAGGTCAACAAGATCGATGCATCAAAGGTCACCAAGGTGCCAGTGCAGTACGATCCGCAGCCGCTGCTGAACGGCGACGTCGAGGGCTTCTTTGCGTACCTGACCAACGAGGTGCTCACCCTTGAGCTGGGCGGGCACAAGACGGCGGTCCTGCCGTTCGCGGACAACGGCCTTCCCTTCATTGCCGAGAGCTTCGTGGTCACGGAGGAATCCATCAAGGACAAGCGGCCGGAGCTGAAGGCGTTCCTCGTGGCCACCATCAAGGGCTGGAAGGATGCCCTGTCCGATCCGGCGGAGTCGGCACGGCTCGCGGTCGAGGTCTACGGCAAGGAGCTGGGCCTGACCATGGCCAAGGAAAAGGGCCAGGCGGAAGCCCAGAACACCAAGCTCATTGCCACGCCCGAGACGGACAGCAACGGCCTGTTCACGGTTTCCAAGGAACTGATGGACAAGAACATCGAGATCCTCAAGCTCGCCGGTTATGACACCACCGCGGACGCGATCTTCGACCTGAGCCTCCTCGATGAGGTCTACGCCGAAAACCCCGACCTTAAGTAGGACGCATGACTGACGTGAGCACGGAAGCCGTCGCAGCAGGGCTGCTCTCCGGGACAGGCATATCGCTCAGCAACCTGGGCAAGAGTTTCCGGATGGGCCGGATGAGCGTGGTGGCACTGGAGGATGCCAACCTGATGACGTCCAAGGGGACGTTCCTCTCCCTGCTGGGACCCTCCGGCTGCGGCAAGTCCACCATCCTGAGGATTCTTGCCGGCCTGGAAACCCCCACCACCGGGCAAGTGACGGTGGACGGCCACACGCCGGCCGAGCTGCGGACGCGGCATGAACTGGGGATCGCCTTCCAGGATCCGGCGTTGCTGCCCTGGCGGAGCGTGGTGTCCAACATCCGGCTGCCTTTCGAGGTGGCAGGCCTCCCTGTTGACCACGCGATGGTGGAGGATCTGGTGGAGCTGATCGGCCTGAAGGGCTTCGAAAAGGCAAAGCCGGCCCAGCTGTCCGGCGGCATGCGGCAGCGGGTGTCCATCGCCCGGGCCCTGGCGCTCAAGCCGTCGGTGCTGCTGCTGGATGAGCCCTTCGGCGCACTGGACGACATGACCCGCCAGCGGCTGAACCTGGAGCTCCTTAGGATCTGGACGGAGAAGCCCGCCACGACCCTGATGGTCACCCACGGCATCGCCGAGGCCATGTTCCTCTCCGACGTGGTGGCTGTGATGAGCGCCCGGCCGGGACGGATCAAGGAAATCATCACCGTGGACCTGCCCCGCCCCCGGACTCCGGAGATGATGCGCACGCCGGAATTCCATGCCCTGTGTGACCGGGCGTCGGAGCTCCTGTTCGGCGACGCCGGCGCACGCCTTGAGGAAGTGGAGTCACCGTGACGCGGCCTTTCCTGTTAAGTAAGAGGGGGGTGAGTACGACGGCGGCCCGGCCGCTGCCGCCATGGGCCGCGGCCGGGATCGGCGTGGCGGCCACCGTTGCTCTCTGGTGGCTGGTCGCCGCGACGGTTCTTTCCGGGGTGGGCGCCAGTGCGGACGGTTCCGGCGGTGCCGTGCCGACGCCGCCGGAAGTCCTGGGGCAACTGGCGAGCGACGGCGTCGGGTTTTACTGGCCCAACCTTGTAGTGACCATGTCGGAGGCGTCCGCAGGGTACCTGTGGGGGAACGCCGCGGCGCTGCTGCTGTCCGCGAGTGTCCTGGTGCTTCCGTCCTTGGAACGTCTGGTCACCCAGCTGGCGGTGATCAGCTATTGCCTGCCCATCGTGGCCATCGGGCCGCTGGCCTTCATCGTCATCGGTTCGCCCGCACGCGGGGAGTCGTCCGGCACGGCCGTCCTCTTGGCGGGCATCTCGGTCTTTTTCACCACCGTGGTGGGCGCGCTGGCGGCGCTGAAGAGCGCGGACCGGGCCAGCCTGGACCTCGTGGCGGTCTACGGCGGGGGCCGGCTCAAGCAGTTGGTGAAGGTCCAGCTCATTTCCGCACTGCCGGGAATCCTGAACGCGCTGAAGATCGCCGTCCCGGCCGCCGTCCTGGGAGCCGTGCTGGGCGAATACGTGGGCGGCGTGGACCGGGGGATCGGCCCGGCGCTGGTCAATGCGCAGCAGAACCTCGAGATCGCCAGGGCGTGGGGTGTTGCCCTGGTGGCGGGCCTTGTTGCCGGGGCCGGCTATGGAGTGTTCGCGCTGCTGGCAAGGTTCGTGACCCCGTGGTCCTCCGGGCGCCAGGGGGCATCATGAGGCCGGCAACGGCGGCCGGCGTGGCCGCACTGAAAGGCGCGGGCCGCGCGGGTGTGGGCCTGCTGGTTTCCCTGGCCGTGGTGCTGCTGCTGTGGGTTGCGCTGCTCAAGGTCTTCAACATCTCGCCGTTTGTCGGCAAGGGCCCACTGGACGTGTTCAACTTCCTGTTCGCTGTCCCGGCCGCGGAAACCAACCGGCAGGCCGTCCTGCAGAACCTCGGCCAGACCATGGTGGACGCGTTCTTCGGGTTCACCGCGGGAATGGTGGGCGCCGTGATGATTGCCGGTGTGTTCGTCCTGTTCCGCGGTGTGGAGAACGCCCTGATGCCGGTCGCCATGCTGCTGCGCTCCGTTCCGCTCGTGGCGCTGGCACCCATCATTATCCTGATCTTCGGCCGGCAGGAACCGGCGGTCGCGGCCATCGGCGGGATCGTGGTGCTGTTCCCCGCCCTGGTCACGATTGTGTTCGGGCTGCGCTCGGCCTCCCCGGCCATGCTCGAAGTCATCGACGTCTATGGCGGATCACGCTGGACCGCCCTGCTGAAGGTCGCCCTGCCGTCGTCCCTGCCTGCCTTCTTCACCGCGGTGAAGGTCTCCATTCCGGGGGCGATTACCGGCGCGCTGCTGGCAGAGTGGCTCGCCACGGGCAAGGGAATCGGCTACGCCATCATCTCTGCCGTGTCCCGGGCCAGGAACAACGAGGTGTGGGCGTCGGTGGTGGTGATCACCCTGGTGTCGATCATCCTCTACACCGTGGTGGCGCTGCTTGAGGAAACCATGCTGCGGAGGTCCGGGAGGTTGCCGTCAGCGTCCGGGTAGCGGGATTCCCCGCCCCGCGGTCTTTTCCCCTTGGCGTTGCCGGGGGATGCGACCATGGGGCGGGGATTAGCTGCGAGGGGGATACCTAGCGGGTTGCGGCAGGCTGGCGGGTTACGGTCGCGGCACCGTCAGCGGGCACGACGGCGGGCGGTTCCGCCGTCGTCGTCCGTTCCTTGAGGAAGTACACCAGACCGGCCGCGAGGGTGGACGCCGCCGCCAGGGCGAACAGTCCCGGGACCACGCTTCCGGTCTGTTCCTTGATGATGCCGAAGCCGAACGGGGCCACGAAGCCGCCCAGGTTGCCGAGCGAGTTGATGACGGCGATGGCCGGTGCAAGGACCAGGGGGTGCAGTCCTGACTGGGGGATGGTCCAGAACAGGGGCGACGCGCTCTTGAAACCCATCGCGGCCACAGCCAGGAACACCAACGCCAGTACCGGAGTGGCGACGGCTGCCGCGAACGTTCCCACAGCGGCCACGAGCAGGGCAACCACCAGCAGCGGACGCTTGGATGTGGCCTTGTCCTGCCACTTGGCTGCGAAGTACATGGCGACGACGGCGCAGACCCAGGGAATGGCGGACAGGAAGCCGACGCTCAGGTCCGTGGTGCCGGGGATCTGCTTGACGATGCTGGGCAGCCAGAAGGTGTTGGCGTAGATGGACAGTTGCACTGAGAAGTAGATGCCGCACAGCAGGAGGATCTGCGGGTTCAGCAGCATCTTCCAGCGGTTGACCTTATTACCCTGTTCGCCGCCTTTGCCCGTGGCAGGGTTGTGCCGGGCATCCTCGCTGGCGATGGCGCCGATGAGCGCAGCCTTTTCCTTGAGGGTCAGCCATTTGGCGTCCTCGATCCTGGCGTCCAAAAGGAAGTACACGGTGATGCCAACGACGACGGAGAGCAGTCCTTCGAAACCAAAGAGCCACTGCCAGCCGCGGAATCCCAGCGCACCCTGGAGGCTGAGCAGCATTCCTGCGATGGGTCCCGAAAGAGCGGCGGCAACCGAGGAACCGGCGATGAAAATGGCGGTGGCCTTGCCCCGCTGGCCGGCCGGTACCCAGCGGGCGAAATAGAAGATGACGGCGGGGAAGAACCCGGCCTCAGCCGCTCCCAGCAGGAAGCGCAGCACATAGAACATCATTTCGTTCTGCACGAACGCCATCAGGAAGGAAACGATGCCCCAGCTGACCATGATCCTGGTGAGCCAGACCCTGGCGCCGAACTTCTCCATCATCACGTTGCTGGGCAGTTCAAAGATCGCGTAGGCGATGAAGAACAGGCCAGCCCCGAAACCGTAGGCGGCGGCACCGATGCCGACATCCGCTTCCAGGTGCTCGTGGGCGTAGCCGATGTTCGAACGGTTCAGCTGGTTGCAGACGAGCATGACCAGCATGATGGGCAGGACGCGCCGGAAGAACTTCTTGGTGGCGGACGCCAGATCCGTGACAGCGATGTCGACAGACTGCATGGGAAAAATCCTCTGTATCGGTGAAAAATCTTGCGGTGCGGGGGACCGGGAGGCCAGCCCTTTGTGGTCCTCGCCACAGCTTTCCCTAGACTTTATTCACCTGCAGCGATGCACGTCCAACACGCTTTTTGCATTGCGTGATACCTATGGCGCACTGCGGGTCGCCCCGGTGCTCACGAACGCGGTCCGACCTCGGCTTTAACCGCCGTGACCGGGCAGCCGGCCTCAAGGATGACGCGCTGGGCAGTGCTGCCGAGGAACAGTTTCCCCACCGGGGAGCGCCGCCGGACTCCTATCACTATCAGTTCAATATCCTCCTCGTAGGAGGCGTCGATCATGACGTCCGCTGCGTCGCTGCCCTCGTTAGGGCGGAGTGTAGCTTGGACGCCCGCTGCGGCCGCGGCAGCAATGGCTTCGCGGATGTCCCCCTCCGCCTCGGCCGATGCGTCGCCCGCAACAGGGCCCATGATCTGCAGCGCGGTCTTTCGCAGTGCAGCCTCCCCGATGGCGGCACTCAGGGCGGCGCGGCCCTCCTGTCCGGCCACGTATCCCACTGCGACGCTCATGCCTGCACCGCCGTCAGGACCGAAGCGGACTCAGCGAACTGCCGCAGGTTCGCGAGCGTAAGTTCTGCCATTGCGGCCCTCGTTTCGTGGGTTCCGCTCCCCAGATGGGGCAGCAGGACTACATTGTCCAGGGCGAGGAGGTCTTCCGGGACCTTTGGCTCCTCCGCAAAGACGTCCAGGCCGGCCCCGGCCAGCCGCCCGGCCAGCAGGGCAGCCACAAGGGCGTCCTCATCCACCACGCTTCCCCGGGCGATGTTGATCAGGTAGCCCTCCGGCCCGATCGCGTCGATGACGGCGGCGTCCACGAGTTTGGCCGAGCCTGACCCGCCGGCGGCGGCGACAATCAGGACGTCGCAACCGGCGGCGAGTTCGCGCGGTGAGGCCTTGTACGCGTAGCTGACCCCGTCCACCGGATTGCGGCTGTGGTAACTGATGTTGCAGTCGAAGCCTTCCAGGCGCCGGGCGATGACCCGTCCAATCCGGCCGAGCCCCAGGATGCCCACTCTCTTGCCGCTGGCCTTGGTGGCGAGTGGGAAGTTGCCCTTGCTGAGCCAGTCACCACGGCGGACGAAGCGGTCCGCGGCGCTCACCCGACGCAGGACGTCCAGGTACAGGGCGATTGCGGTGTCCGCCACGCAGTCGTTGAGGACGTCGGGGGTGTTGCTGACCGTGATGCCGCGCCGGGCGGCCTGGGCAACGTCCGTGGTGTCATAGCCGACACCGAAGTTGATGACCGCGCGCAGGCTGGGAAGTGCGCGCATCAGGTCGGGGCCGACGCCGAACTTGCCCGAGGTCACGGCGACCTCGAAGGATCCGCCGTGGAGATGCAGGAATTCTTCCCGCTCGGGGGTTGAGTCGGGGAGGCGCACGGCGTCGTACTCGCTCCGGATGGCTTCTTGAACGGCTGGCATGAGTGGCCCTACCTGCAGGACGGCGGTGTTCTTCATATCTGCACCCTAGGTTTCGGATCCATACGCGTCCAACATGTAAATGGCATTGTTCGATGCCGTAAGTGAATCGATTGAGGTACTCCGGCGTAACCGCGCGGATTTCCGGGATAGTGGTGCCCGTCACAGGGCGTCGGTGGCTGGAACCGGCCCCGGCGCGCGCCACCGGCGGCCGGTAAAAACCTTGTGGAGCCTGTGGACCTCAACTAGCTTGAGTCCAGCGCGGCCCGAACTACCTGATCTTGTTGCCCGGTTCCACTGGTGCACGAGCCCACCCCTGCCGCAAACACCCAATTCGGAGGAATCCAATGACGTCTTCTTCAAAGTCCCCATTTCCCGCCGCCTTGCTCAAATGGCCGGCCCTGGCGTCCGTCGCGGTGCTCGGTCTGAGCGGCTGTTCGGTGGCCAATTCCGACGCCGGCGCCGCCTCCTCGAACACGGTGCGCGTGGTTCTCGGCCAGGAACCGCCCACACTGGAAGCCTGTGAGTCCAACCTGACCTCCACCGGTGTAGTGGTGCGCTCTAACGTCACCGAACCGCTGATTGAACGCAACCCGACCAGCGGCGAACTCGAGCCCAAGCTCGCCACTGAATGGAAGGCCACTACGGATACTGAGTGGACCCTTAAGCTGCGCGAAGGCGTGACTTTCCAGGACGGCACGCCGTTCAATGCCGAAGCCGCCGCCTTCACCATCGAAAGGGCAGTCAACTCCAAGCTCGGCTGCAACGTGGAAGGCTACGTCTTCGGCGACGCGGACCTCGCAGTGAAGGCCGTGGATGCCACCACCCTGACCGTCACCACTCCCGAACCTGATCCCATCCTGCCGCTGCGCCTTTCGTTCCTCGAGGTGGTGCCGACGTCCACAAGTACCACGGCGAAGGTCCGTGAGCCGATCGGCACGGGTCCCTACAAGATCGAGAAGTGGGACGCCGGCCAGAAGATCACTTTGTCCAGCTGGGACGGGTATTGGGGGGACAAGCCCGCTTACGCCAAGGCGGAGTACCAG
This sequence comes from Arthrobacter sp. LjRoot78, assembly GCF_964254335.1. NCBI lineage: Bacteria > Bacillati > Actinomycetota > Actinomycetes > Micrococcales > Micrococcaceae > Arthrobacter > Arthrobacter sp. LjRoot78. The sequence goes on from NZ_CAXUTG020000001.1 coordinate 43,128, forward strand.
TGGCGTTCCGAGAGCTCAGTGCGCGCTGCCATGATCACCAGCGGCGAGGCAGATGTTGCCATGGGACTGAGCCCGGACGACAACATCGGCGACCTTGGCGTCGACTACCCCAACAACGAGACCGTGGCATTGCGGCTCGATGCCAATGAAGCGCCGCTCAACGACCTCCGTGTCCGCCAGGCAGTCAACTACGCCCTCGACAAGGAGGGAATCGTCAACTCGCTCTACCAGGGCAAGCACCAGGTGGCTGCCCAGTTGGTTCCCGAAGGCATCGTGGGGCACAACGCGGCGCTGAAGGCCTGGCCGTTCGACCTGGACAAGGCGAAGTCCCTCGTTGCCGACGCCAAGGCCGACGGCGTAGATACGTCCGCGCAGATCTCGCTGGTAGTCCGGAGCGCGCAGTTCCCGAAGATCACTGAGCTCGCTCAGGTCCTCCAGGAGCAGCTGAGCCAGGCCGGCCTGAACGTCAAGCTCAAGATGCTCGAAACCAGCCAGCACCTGACCTACCAGGTCCGTCCCTTCTCCGATGATGAAGGCGCGGTGGCCCTGATGACCCAGCACGGCAACCAGGCCGGCGATGCAGCCTTCACCGTGGACCAGTACATGCTGTCCACCGGAGCCCAGAGCTACTTCGGCACCCCCGAGTTCGACGCCATGATCAAGAAGGCGGATGCGGCCTCCGGCGACGAGCGGAAGAAGGACTTTGAGGACATCTTCGCGTACCAGAACGACAAAGTGGTCCAGTTTGCCCACATCTCGCACCAGACCGGCATCATCGGCAAGGCCAAGTCCGTGAAGTACACGCCCAATTCGTCCAGTGGCGACGAGTTGCGTGTTTCGGAAATGACGCCGGCAAACTAGCCCGGACCCCGGAGATAAGGACAGCCATGCTGAGCTACTTGAGAAAGCGGATTGTCTCCAGCGCTCTGCCGCTGGTGGTGGTGATCGTTGGTGTGTTCGCGCTGGCCAGGATGACGGGAAACCCTGCCAGCCTGTACCTGCCGCTGAACGCCACCCAGCAGATGCGCGACGACTTCACCGCACGCAATGGACTGGACCAGCCGCTGCTGGTACAGATGGCCGACTACTTCGGCGGAGTGCTCCGGCTCGACTTCGGACAGTCACTCCGCACGGGGCAGGATGCCGCGGCCATGGCACTGCGCGCCTTCCCGGCCACCCTGCAGCTGGCCGCCACCACCATGGTGCTGGCTGTCCTGCTGGCGCTGGTGGTCGGGTGCTGGGCTGCGCTGAAGCCGAATGGCATCGCGGACCGCATCTCAAGTTTCGTCTCCATGGCTGCAGCCTCGATACCGGATTTCTGGCTGGCAATCGTGGGCATCTGGGTCTTCGCCATCACCCTGGGCTGGCTCCCGACATCCGGTGTGTCGGGGGCCGGCGCCTGGGTATTGCCCATCGCCACGTTGCTCCTGCGGCCGTTCGGCGTGCTGGTCCAGATTGTCCGCGGCTCCATGGTCTCCGCCCTCTCGGAGCCCTACATCAAACTGGCCCGCAGCCGCGGAGCAGGCGAACTCCGGGTGGTCACGCACCACGCGCTGCGCAACGCGGCCGCCCCCGCACTGACGGTGGCCGGCGACCTGACCGTGGGCCTCGTGAACGGCGCCGTGGTGGTGGAGACCATCTTCGGCTGGCCGGGCATTGGAAAGCTCATGATCGATTCGATCCTGCAACGGGACTTCGCCGTCCTGCAGGCAGCCGTCCTGCTCACCGCCGTCGCGATTTTTGCCCTGAACATCCTTATCGACATGGGCTACGCGCTGCTGGACGCGCGCGTCCGGCCCGTCACGGTTAGGGCCTAGGAGTAGCCATGAAGAGTTCACTGACTGAGGGCGCGGCGCCGGAGAAGCTGCCGGCGGCCCGCGAACTCCAGAACGAAAAGAAGGACGAAAAGCAGGTGGGACAGCTGAGTCTTTTCCGCCTCCTGCTCAAGGACCGCTTTGCCACCGTCTCTGCGCTGATCCTGATCGTTATCGGCCTGACCGCCCTGGTTGGCCCTGCGCTGATGGGCGATCTGGCCACCAAACAGAACCTGCTGTTCGCCAACAAGGCACCATTCACGCTGGCGCACGGCTGGGAATACTTCCTGGGCAGCGACTCGCTGGGCCGCAGCATGCTGGCCCGGCTGGTCGTGGCGAGCCGGACCACCCTGTCCGTCGCCTTGCCCGCGGTGGCCGTGGCCCTGGTCGTTGGCTCCCTGTGGGGCGTCTGGGCCGGCTACCACCGGGGCTGGCGGGAGAACGTGTCCATGCGCATTGCCGACGTGATCATGAGCTTCCCGTCCCTGCTGCTCGCCGTCGTCGTGCTTTACGTTTTTAGCCCCAGTGCGGCGAACATCGTGCTTATCCTGGCACTCACCCGCATCCCGATCTACCTGCGCACCGCGCGCGCCGAATCGGCGGAACTCCAGAGCCGGACATTTGTCGACGCCGCCCGGACCTTTGGTGCCAAACCCAATGCGATCATCCTCCGGCACGTCATCCCCGTGGTGCTGCCGACGCTCCTGACGCTGGCCACCCTCGAGTTCTGCTACGTCATGCTCGCCGAGTCCTCCCTGAGCTTCCTGGGCATCGGCATCCAGCCGCCGGACGTCAGCTGGGGCCTGATGGTCTCCCAGGGCCGGCAGTACCTGCAGACCGCCTGGTGGCTCTCGATCTTCCCCGGCGTTGCCATCGTGGTCACAACCATCGCCGCCAACGTCCTCGCCGCCTGGCTGCGGATCGCCACCGATCCGGCCCAGCGATGGCGCCTGGCACTTCCCCGCAAGCGGCTGATCGCCCGTATCCCAGCCAAGGAGGCACAGCCGTGAAAACAGCCGCCCAGCAAGCCCCCATCCAGCGCACCGGCGAGGCTGCCCGCGCTGCCACAGGCCAGACCAAGGCGCACGACGTCGTCCTGCAGGTCCGTGACCTTGCCGTGGACATCCGCACCCACCGCGGCACCGTGCGCGCCGTCAACAGCGTGGCTTTCGAAGCCCGTGCCGGGGAGACACTGGCGTTGCTCGGGGAATCAGGGTGCGGAAAGTCCATGACAGCAAAGGCACTCGCCGGGATCATGGACCCCGTCTGCGACCTCGCCGACGGCGAGATCGTCCTCAACGGCATCGATCTCGCCGCACTCAGCGCCAAGGAACGGCTCAAGTTTGCCGGGCCCGAGCTGGGCATCGTCTTCCAGGACGCGCTGACTGCCCTGAACCCCGTCTATACGGTGGGGACGCAACTGGGCGAAGCCTTCCGCATCCACCGCGGGCTCAGCGCCAAGGAAGCCCGGGTTGAAGCGATTGACCTGATGAAACGCGTCGGCATTCCCGAGCCGGAATCCCGGATCATTTCCTACCCGCACCAGTTCTCAGGCGGCATGCGCCAGCGCATCCTCATCGCCATGGCCGTGGCCCTCAACCCGCGCCTGCTGATCGCCGATGAACCCACCACGGCACTGGACGTCACGGTCCAGGCGCAGATCATGCAGCTTCTGCGGAAGCTCCGTGAGGAGGGCCAGATGGCGGTCATCCTCATTACGCACGACCTGGCCGTGGTGGCCGAGGAAGCCGATGCCGTGGCCGTGATGTACGCCGGCAACGTGGTGGAGAGCGGACCGGTCTCCGAAGTTTTCGCAGACCCGCGCCATCCCTACACCAAAGGGCTGCTGGAATCGGTGCCCGTCCACCTGGAGCGGGGCGCCAAGCTCAAGTCCATTGCCGGCAGCCCGCCGGAGCTCCACGACATCCCGTCCGGCTGCGTCTACCAGTCCCGCTGCCCGCTGGTGCAGGACATCTGCCGGGCCGAACGTCCCGTGCTCCGCCCGGTAGCCGGAGCCCGCCCGGTAGGCGAAGCCCGCCCGGCAGCCGGAGCGGCGGGCACCGGCGGCACCCCCGTGAACATCCCTTCCGGCGTCCAGCCGCGGCCTGCCCGCACGGCCGCCTGCCACTTCAGCGAGGAGATCAGCAATGTCTGAGCCGCTTCTGACAATCGAGGGCCTGACCAAGACGTTCCACGTGGCCAGGAGCGCCAGCGGCAACACCCGGCTCAAGGCCCTGGACGGGATCAGCCTGACCGTGGGCCGGGGTGAGACCCTGGGACTGGTGGGCGAGTCCGGCTGCGGCAAGTCCACCCTGGCGCGGACCCTGATGATGCTGGAAACACCGGATGAAGGGACCGTGACCTTCGAAGGAACCAACCCCTTCGGGCTCCGCGGGAAGGAACTGCTGAGCTGGCGGCGGCGCGTGCAGATGGTCTTCCAGGACCCGTTTGCCTCCCTGAACGCCCGGATGAACGCCGGCGACATCATCGCCGAACCGTGGGCCACCCACCGCGGCCTCTACCCGACGTCCCGGGAGCGCCAGGCAAGGGTAAGTGAACTGCTGCACATGGTGGGGCTGCGTCCCTCCGATGCCCGCAAGTCGCCGCAGGAATTCTCCGGCGGCCAGCGCCAGCGCATCGGGATCGCCCGGGCCCTGGCCCTGAACCCGGACGTCATCATCCTCGACGAGCCCGTCTCGGCCCTGGACCTTTCCGTGCAGGCGCAGGTCCTGAACCTGCTCAATGAGCTCCAGCAGGAACTCGGTGTTTCCTACATCTTCATCTCGCACGACCTGACCGTGGTCCGCCACGTGGCGGACAGGGTGGCTGTGATGTACCTCGGACGAATCATCGAGACCGGGGCCACCGAGGAAGTCTTTGACCATCCCCGGCACCCCTACACGGCGGCCCTGATGTCGGCGTCCCCGAAACTGGACGTCAGCGGAACCAGACGGGACAGGATTGTCCTTCAAGGTGAGCTGCCCTCTCCGCTGGATCCGCCGTCGGGCTGCCGCTTCCGGACGCGCTGCTGGAAGGCGCAGGATATCTGCGCCGAAGTATCACCGGAACCGCAGGTCCTGGCAGCCCCTGACGGCACGCGGCACGTGGCGGAATGCCATTTCCCGCTCGATTCCCTCAAGGGCCTGACCGGCGCCGCGGCAACTGCCACTGCTACCTCCGCTGTGCCCGTCCAGTGACGGGCCCCGAGTGACTGGTGCCGAATATGCCGTCATAGCCGGGGTGATCTTCCTGGCAGCCTGCCTGCAAGCCTCCAGCGGCTTCGGCATGGGCATGCTGGCAGCGCCGGTGATCGCGATGGTGGATCCTGCGCTGCTTCCCGCCACCCTGATCCTCCTGGCTCTGCTCGTCACCCTCATGGTCACCGTGCGGGAGCGGCAAAGCCTGGACCTCCGAGGCACGGGCTGGGCCCTGGTGGGCCGGATTCCCGGGAGCTTCCTGGGCGCGTGGCTGGTGACGGCACTGTCCCGCGAAGGCCTGGCGTGGGTGGTGGTGGCGGTGGTGCTGGCCGGTTTGGTGCTGGCGGGCCGCGGCTGGGCTCCCCGGCCGGTCCGCGCCAACCTGATCGCTGCCGGCGCGGCCTCCGGCATCATGGGTACCGCCACGTCCATCGGGGGACCGCCCATGGCCCTGGTGTGGCACGGGCACGACGGCCCCCGGCTGCGCGGCACCATGAGCGCCTTCTTTATGGTGGGCTCATCCATTTCCATGGCAATGCTGTGGCTGGCAGGAGCTGTTACCACGGACATGCTTTCACTGGCGCTTTGGATGGTTCCTGCGGCCGTTGGCGGCTACGCGGCATCCCGGTTCGTGAACCGCTTCCTCAATGCCGCACGCCTGAAGGCCCTGGCCCTGGGTGCGTCAGCGCTGGGAAGCGCCCTGCTGATCGTGCAGCTGGTCCTGGCGGCTACGTAGCCGGAACGGGCCGCGGCACCAGGTTCACGAGCTCCCCGCCCTGTGCAAGCAGCCGGATGTTGGCGGCGATGTCTCCCGCGCGGCGTTCAAAGGTGGTGCGTGCATGGCCGGAATGGTGCGGGGTCAGCACCGTGTTCTGCAGGGATGCGAAGGGCAGTTCAGCAGGCGGAACCACACCGTCCGCGGGCGATCCCCACCAGACGTCGAGGCCGGCTCCGGCGATCCGCCGCTCCTTCAGGGCCGCGTACAGTGCCGCCTGATCCACCACCGGCCCGCGTGCCACGTTAATAAGGAACGCTGACGGTTTCATGGCGGACAGTTCCGCCGCCCCGATCATCCCTTCCGTGCCGGGATCCAGCGGCACGGTCACCACCACGACGTCGGACGCCGCCAGGAGTTCGTGGAGCTCATTATTTCCGCCTACCCGGTCGAGGCTGACCCCCTGCGGCAGGGCGGCCGCAGGATTGCGCCGCACAGCGCGGACTTTCATGCCCAGCGATCCGGCCATGCGGGCGACCTCGGCGCCGATGGATCCCAGGCCCACCAGGCCCAGGGTCAGGTCGGCGAGGACGGGATGGAACGGCACGTCGTCGGCCGTTGCGATGGTCCGCCACTGCCCCTGGCGGACCTCCCGGTCGGCTGCCGCAACATTGCGGGAAAGCATCAGGGTGACCATCAGGACGTGCTCGGCGATGGGCCGTGCGTGGTGGAAGGTGTTGGCCACCAGAGCCGACGGCGCCAGGTGCGGGAAGGAAATCTTGTCGTAGCCTGCACCCGTGACGTGGACCAGGCGCACGCGGCCGGCAGCCTCCGCTTCCACGGGGCCCAGGGAGGAGCAAACCACGACGTCGGCGCCCGCCAGTGCGTCCAGCCGGCGTTCCGGAGTCCAAGCCGCAGCCATGTCCCACTGGTGAGTGCCGCCGTCGGACCTTAACCGGTCCTCGAAGCGGCTGATAATGGGATCGGTGACCACGATCTTCAGTGATTCCAGGCGGTCCGGAGCCTGCTCCCCGGTGGTTACCACCGGGGGCCCTGAAGCTCGTAGGACGGGTGGAGCCGCTGCATGTAGCCGGTGTCGTCCCGGCTGGTGATCCCGCAGTCCAAGTACTGGCGGTGCAGGCGTTCCAGGGCGTCACGGTCCACCTCGACGCCGAGGCCGGGCCCGGTGGGGACCTGGACGGCGCCGTCCTTGAACGTGAACACACCGCCGGCAATGACATCCTCCGGCGGGTCCTTCCACGGCCAGTGCGTGTCGCAGGCGTAGTCGAGGTTGGGGGTTGCCGCTGCCAAATGGACCATGGCGGCGAGGCTGATGCCAAGGTGGGAGTTGGAGTGCATGGACAGCCCCAAGCCGAACGTCTCGGTGATGCCGGCCAGGAACTGGGTCCGGCGGAGGCCGCCCCAGAAGTGGTGGTCCGAGAGGATGACGTCCACGGCGCCGGCCGCCACGGCAGGGGCCACGTCCGCGAAGCTGACCACGCACATGTTCGTGGCCAGGGGCATGCCGACCTCTCGGCGGACGGCCGCCATGCCGTCAATGCCTGGTGTGGGGTCCTCAAGGTACTCCAGGACGCCGTGCAATTCCTTGCCCACGCGGATGGAGGTCTCCACTGTCCAGGCGCCGTTGGGATCGATGCGGAGGGGGAGGCCGGGGAATTCGGCGCGGAGGGCGTGGATGGCCGCGATCTCTTCTTCCGGCGGGAACACGCCGGCCTTCAGTTTGAGTGCGCTGAAGCCGTAGCGGTCCACCATGGTCCGGGCCTGCTGCACGATCCCGGCAGGGTCCAGGGCGGCACCCCAGGCGTCGTCCTCCTGGCCCGGGTGGCCCGCCCACTTGTAGAACAGGTACCCGCTGAACTGCACGGAGCCACGGACGGCGCCGCCCAGGAGGTCGCTGACCGGGCGGCCGAGGAGTTTGCCCTGGATATCCAGGGCGGCGACATCGAACGCGGACAGCACGCGGTCGGCTGTGCTCGAACCGGTGACCATGCCGCTCATGCCGTGGCCGCCTTGGATGGTGTCCTGCTGCAGCGCCTGGGCGATCCGGCTGCGCAGCACGTTGATGTTGAAGATGTCCGTCCCGGGAACGGCCGCAGCCGCGAGCCGGAGCCGGGCAATGTGGCCGGCATCGCCGTAGGTTTCACCGAAGCCCGATACGCCGGCATCCGTCTGGACCTCCACGATGGCCCGCAGCGCGAACGGTTCGTGAACGCCCACGGTGTTCAGGAGCGGCGGGTCCTTGAAGGCCACCGGCGTGATGGAGACGCCGGTAATCCTGGCCTGGTTCATGTACTGGGCGGGATCGTATGCCTGGTCCACAGCGCTGTGCTCCTTGGGTTGCCTCGGGGGTTGATTTACCTGCTCCGTTCACCGACCATAAGGGGAGTCATCGATCCAAGTCCAAGCTAATTTGTGCACTCAACAATTCAGTAAAGGTATGAATGTTTTCCCTACCCCAGTTAGAGGCGTTCGTTGCCGTCGCTGAAGAGCTCCACTTTGGCGCGGCGGCCGAGCGGCTCAACATGACCCAGCCGCCGCTGAGCCGCCAGATACAGATGCTCGAGAAGAAGCTGGGAACCCAGCTCTTCGGCCGCACCAGCAGGAAGGTGGAGCTGACCGCCGCGGGCGCCACGCTGCTGCCGAGGGCACGCCAGATCCTGGATATGTGCATCAAGACCGACCTGGATGTCCGCCGGGTGTCCTCCGGCGAGGCAGGCGCCATCACGGTGGGGTACACCGCCATTGCCGGCCAGAGCGCACTGCCGCTGATGCTGCGGCGCGCCGCGGAGGGGATGCCGGGAGTGTCCTTTGTGCTCCGGGAACTGGTCTCAACGGACCAGATGGACGGGCTGGTGAAGGGCAGCGTGGACATCGGCCTGCTGCGGCCCATCGTCGCCCGGCCGGGCGTTGTGTCCCGGCCGCTCATGCAGGACCGCCTGGTGGTGGCGCTGCCGGAGGGGAGTTCACTGCTGGGCAACATGGCGGCGCCGAAGGGGGAGCCGCTGCCGCTTGGGTCCCTGGACCGTCTGCCGTTGCTGATGTATTCCACCAAGGAGGCCCGGTACTTCCACGACCTGGTGCTCCGGCTGTTTGCCAGCGCCGGCGCCCATGCCAACATCACCCAGTACGCCAGCCAGGTTCCGGCCCTTTTGGCCTTCGTCCAGGCGGGTCTGGGGGTGACGCTAGTCCCCGCTTCGGCCATGGCTTTCGCGCCCGCCGGGGTGGAATTCCACGAGATTGATGGAAGGCACGGCATCCAGGAGCTGAACCGCGTGGACCTGGAGCTGGCATGGAATGAAGAAACAGCCAACCCCGCAGTCCTGCGGCTCCTCAGGCTGATCGACACGCCTGAACGGCTCGCTGACCTCAACGCCTGAGCGGCCCACCCGGCCCCCCGGCGCCCCGGCCGGCAGGAGCCGGCCGCCGCTACTGGCGTCCGTCCCTGAGCCGTCGCCTCGAGTTGGCCAGGTGGCTGCGCATGGCAGCAGACGACGACGGCACGTCACCTTCCGCGATGGCCGCATAGATCGATTCGTGCTCGTGGACCACCTGTTCGAAGTGGTCACGGGCGTAGTGTTCGACGCCGGTCATCAGCCGGGTGCGCGGCATGGCGATCATGGTCTGGCCCAGGGACGCGAGGCAGTCCGAATAGAAGGGGTTTCCCGTCGCCGCGGCGATGGCCTTGTGGAATTCGTAGTCGGACTTCATGGCATGCGCCGGGTGGTCGCCGCTGGCAGTGAACTCCTCCAGGGCGCTCAGGACGGCCTTCAGTTGCCGGTCCGTCCGGTTGCGGGCGGCGAGGGCGGCGGCCTCCGCCTCGACGCCGATGCGGAACTCGAGCAGGTGGAGCCGGTCCTCAAGGCTTGCCACCGGCCGTCCGCCGGGGGAGTGCGGATCGCCGTGCGGGGGCGGGGTCAGCGCGAAGCTGCCCCGCCCGCGTTCGGTTTCCACCAGTCCTTCAGCCTGGAGCCGGGTCAGGGCAGCCCGGACCACCGTGCGGCTCACACCGAACTCGCCGATCAGCGTGTTTTCGCTGGGAAGCTTGTCGCCGGGCTGGATGACGCCGTCAACGATGCGGGTGCGAAGATCGGCGGCGAGGTCCGCGGTCAGGTTCCGGCTCATGCGTTCAAGGTTACGCGCCGAACTCCACGGACTCGGTGGTCCAGGCGCGGGCCTGGTCACTGAGTGTCACGCCGAGGCCGGGGCGGTCCGGAACCAGCATGCGGCCGTTCTTCGTTTCGAGGCGCTCGTTGAACAGCGGGTCCAGCCAGTCGAAGTGCTCCACCCATGGTTCGCGGGGGTAGGCGGCGGCGAGGTGCAGGTGGATCTCCATGGCGAAGTGCGGTGCGAGCCCCAGTCCCCGCTCGTCCGCCAGGGCGGCCAGGCGCAGGAACTGCGTGATGCCGCCGACGCGGGGGGCGTCGGGCTGGATGATGTCGCAGCCGTTCGCGTTGATCAGGCCTTTGTGCTCGGCCACGGAGGCCAGCATCTCGCCGGTGGCGATGGGGGTGTCCAGGACCTGGGCGAGGTGGGCATGGCCCTCGAAGTCGTAGGCGTCCAGCGGCTCTTCGATCCAGATGAGGTTGAACTCCTCCAGCTGCCGGCCCATCCGCAGTGCGGTGGCGCGGTCCCACTGCTGGTTTGCATCCACCATAAGCGGCACGTCCCAGCCGATGTGTTCGCGGATTCCGGCGACGCGGCGCAGGTCCTCTTTGCTGTCGGGGAGGCCCACCTTGATTTTGATGCCGCCGATTCCTTCGTCGATGGACTGGGTGGCGCGGGCCTTGACTTCGTCCAGGGAGGCGTTGAGGAAGCCGCCGGACGTGTTGTAGGTCTGGACGGAGTCGCGGTAGGAGCCCAGCAGCTTGGCCAGGGGCAGGCTGGCGCGCTTGGCCTTGAGGTCGTACAGGGCGATGTCTATGGCGGCCAGTGCCTGGGTGGCTACGCCCGAGCGGCCCACGGAGGCGCCAGCCCAGAGCAGCTTGGTGTAGATCTTGCCGATGTCGTTGGGGTCCTCGCCGATGATGCCCTCGGCCACCTCCTTGGCGTGCGCATACTGGGCCGGTCCGCCCGCGCGCTTGGAGTAGCTGAAGCCAATGCCGCTGTGGCCCTGCTCGGTGGTGATTTCAGCGAAGAGGAAGGCCACCTCGGTCATGGGCTTCTGGCGGCCCGTGAACACTTTGGCGTCGCTGATCGGCACGGCAAGGGGAAGCCTTGCGGTGGAAAGTTTGACGTGGCGGATGAGGTCTACGGTGCTCATGGGGGCTCCTCGGAAAATCGGTAGGGGGCAGCGTCGCCCGCACTCCTTATGCTACAAGTTGGAAACTTGTATTACAAGTAGTGGTTGTCACGCGCCTAGCCCACCAGCCACGCCACCACGAGCAGCGCCCCGATGCTCAAGACGGTGGTACAGAGGATGACGTCGCGGGCTACGGTCATGCCGCGGCCGTACGGGGACGCGAAGAGGAAGACGTTCTGGGCGGTGGGGAGTGCGGCCATGATCACGCTGGCCAGCAGGTGCTGCCCCTCCAGTCCGAAGACAAAACGTCCGAGGACCCACACAATGAGCGGCATTCCGGCAATTTTCAGGAACGTGGCCACGAGGGTCTCTGTGCGGCCGTCGTCCTTCTGCAGCGGGGCCCGGCCGGCGAGTGAGAGCCCGAAGGCAAGCAGCACCATGGGCACGGCGCCGCCGGCCAGCATGTCGATGGGTTTTTGCAGGAGGTCCGGGGCGCTCCAGCCGGTCAGCGCCACGGCGGCCCCCAGTCCGGAGGCGATGATCATGGGATTGGCGAAGGGTTGAAGCAGGAGCTTCTTCCAGGAGATTTTGGTGCCGGAAACCAGGCCCAGCACCGTGAGGTAGAACGGCGCCATCACCAGGATCTGCACCAGGAGTACTGGGGCCACGTGCTGTGCCGTTCCGACGGCGTAGAGCGACACCGGGATGCCGATGTTGTTGGCGTTTGCGTAGCTGCTGGCCATGGCACCCACGGCGGTTTCGGCCGCCGGCCGGCGGAAGAACAGGAAACTCGCGAGGCAGTAGAGAAGCCCCACTATCGCTGCCGAGAGCAGCGCCAGCGGGGCGTCCGTTCCGAGGGCTGCCCGGATATCGCTGCCGGCCACCACGGTGTACAGCAGAGCCGGGTTGGTGACGTAAAAGGCGGTGCGGGTCAGCGCGCCCTGGACTTCCGGTCCCAGGATCCGGAAGCGGGCGGCGAAATACCCCACGGCAATGACAGCGGAGACGATGAGTATTCCGGAGACAACGCCGCCCAAAAGTGCGCCCTTCTATTTATCTGTACGTCTTGGGTTTCCGCACGGCCGTCTCCCTGTTGCGTCGGGAGGGCCGGCCGTGCGGAAGCTTCAGTTCTTTCGCAGGACGCTTAGCGCACCAGGCAGGGCCGTTTCGGGTCGAAGGACCAGCCCTCGACGTAATACTGCATGCCGATGCTGTCGTCGCGGGCATCCAAACCGTGCTCCAGGTACAGCTGGTGCGCTTTGTCCAGGGCGTCGCGGTCCAGTTCGATGCCCAGCCCGGGAGCGTCCGGCACCTCGATGGCGCCGTTCCGGATCTGCAGCGGTTCTTTGGTGAGGCCCTGCCCGTCCTGCCAGATCCAGTGGGTGTCCAGCGCGGTGATCTCGCCGGGGGCTGCCGCGCCGGTGTGCGTGAACATCGCCAGCGAGATGTCGAAGTGGTTGTTCGAGTGCGAGCCCCAGGTGAGGCCGAATTCGTGGCAGAGCTGCGCCACCCGGACGGAGCCGTGCATGGTCCAGAAGTGCGGGTCGGCCAGCGGAATGTCCACGGCGTTGCTGCGGATCGCGTGGGACATTTCCCGCCAGTCCGTGGCAATCATGTTGGTGGCCGTCTTGAGACCGGTGGCCCGGCGGAATTCCGCCATGACTTCGCGCCCGGAGAAGCGGCCTTCGGCGCCGCAGGGGTCCTCGGCGTAGGCCACGACGCCCTGCATCCGCTTGCCGAGCCGGATGGCCTCCTCCAGGAGCCAGCCGCCGTTGGGGTCCAATGTGACGCGGGCTTCGGGGAAGCGCTTGGCCAGGGCGGTGACCACGTCCACTTCGTCGTCGCCGGACAGCACTCCGCCCTTGAGCTTGAAGTCGCTGAACCCGTACCGCTCCTGCGCGGCTTCGGCCAGGGCGACTACGGCTGCAGGTGTCATGGCTTCCTGCCGGCGCAGCCGCTCCCAGCGGTCCGCCGGCGCATCCTCCACCAGATACGGCAGGTCCGTCCGCCGGCGGTCGCCGATGAAGAAGAGGTAGCCGAGCATCGGAACGGAGGAGCGCTGCTGCCCGTCACCGAGCAGTTCGGCCACCGGGACGCCCAGGAACTGGCCGTGGAGGTCCAGCAGGGCGGATTCGACGGCCGTGACCGCGTGGACGGTGGTCCGGAGGTCGAAGGTCTGCAGCCCGCGGCCGCCGGCGTCGCGGTCCGCGAATTCCGCCGCGATTTCCCGCAGCAGGGAGCGGTACCGGGCCACCGGCTTGCCGGCGATGAAGGCCCCGGCCTCCTCGATGGTGGTGCGGATTTTCTCGCCGCCGGGGACCTCACCCAGGCCGGAGCGTCCGTCCGAGTCGGTAATGATCACCACGTTGCGGGTGAAGAACGGTCCGTGCGCACCGCTGAGGTTCATCAGCATGCTGTCGTACCCGGCGACGGGAACTACCTCAACCTTGGCGATGGTGGGCTGGGTGCTCATGCGTTGACCTTATCTTCTGCGTCGGCTACGGCTTCGACCGTACCGTCGATCCGGCGGTTCAGCTGCCACGGATTAGCATCCTGCAGCGGAGCCGGGAGCAGTTCCTGGGGCAGGTTCTGGTAGGCGACCGGCCGCAGGAAGCGGTTGATCGCGAGCGTGCCGACCGACGTCGTGCGGGTGTCCGACGTCGCCGGGAAGGGGCCGCCGTGGACCATGGCATGGCCCACTTCGACGCCGGTGGGCCAGCCGTTCACGATGATCCGCCCCACCTTCTGTTCGAGGGCGGGCAGCAGCTGCGCCGCCGTCGGGTAGTCCTCTTCGGTGAGTTGCAGGGAAGCGGTGAGCTGTCCCTCCAGCCGGTTGGTGGCCTCGATCAGTTCCGCGGCGGTGGAGTAGCGGATCACCAGGGACGCGGCCCCGAAAATCTCGGCGTGCAGGACGTGGTTGGACACGAAGTCGGCAATGTCGGTCCCGAAGATGGTGGGTGCCGGTGCGTTTTCGGTGGGGCCTGCAGTGCCCTGGCCGACAATGGTCACATTGTCGGCCGAACCGAGCGCCTCGGCCCCGGTGTTCCACGAGCCGGCGATGCCGGCGGTCAGCATGGTCTGTCCGGCACAGGCGGATACTGCGCGGCCGACGGCGGCAGCCAGTTTGTCCCCTGCCTCGCCGGCGGGGGCGAACAACAGGCCGGGGGAGGTGCAGAGCTGGCCGGAGCTGCCGGTGACGGCAGCGACATACTGTTGCGCCAGGGCGTCAATGTGTTCGGCGGAGCCGTTGAGGGCGCCAGGGAAAACGAAGACCGGGTTGAGCGAAGACATTTCCGCGTAGACAGGAATGGGCTCCGGGCGTGCCGCCGCGGTGCGCATCAGCGCGATGCCGGCGCTCTGCGACCCGGTGAAGCCCACGGCCTTGACGGCCGGGTCCGCCACGAGGGCCTGGCCGATGCTGCTGCCGGGTCCGTAGATGAGCGAGAAGACGCCGGGGTGGAGTCCGATGTCGTTGACGGCCTTGACGATGGCCTGGCCGACAAGCTCGCCTGTGCCCGGGTGGGCGTTGTGCGCTTTGAAGACCACCGGGCAACCTGCGGCGAGGGCCGAGGCGGTGTCTCCTCCCGCCGTCGAGAAGGCCAGCGGGAAGTTGCTGGCACCGAAGACGGCCACGGGGCCCAGCGGAATCTGGCGCTGGCGGATGTCCGCCCGGGGGAGCGGCGTGCGCTCCGGCAGGGCCGGATCGATGCGGACGCCGCGGAAGTCGCCTTGGCGGACCACGTTGGCGAAGAGGCGGAGCTGGCCGGTGGTGCGGGCACGTTCACCCTGCAGGCGGGCCGCCGGCAGTCCCGTCTCCTGGCCGGCGCGGATGATTAGCTCGTCGCCGATGGCCTCGATGTTGTCCGCGATTGCTTCCAGGAAGCGTGCGTGCGTCCCGGGATCGAGCGTGCTGAAGGACGGGTAGGCGTCAGCGGCCGCGGCCGTGGCTGCCTTGAGCTGGTCCTCGGTGAGCAGGGTGTAAGGGGGCTCAAGCTGTTCGTTGCTGGCGGGGTTGAAGCCAAAGGCGGCTTTGCCTTCGCCGACGACGGCACGCCCGGCGATCAGGGAATGTCCGGTGAGTGTCACGGTGGTAACTCCTAGGAAGGGGATCGATCAGGAGACGGTGGATCAGGAAACGGCAGGTCAGGAAACGGTGGCGATGAGTGCCTTGAGGTCCGCCAGGTCCTGCGGCGCCAGGTTCTGCAGCGGCGGGCGGACGCCTCCGGCCGAGCGGCCTATGGCGTCCAGGCCGCCCTTGACGATGGAAACGGAGTAGCCCTTGACCCGGTCGCGGATGTCCAGGTACGGGATGACGAAGTCGTTGAGCTTCTTGTTGACGGCTACGCGGTCCTGGTTGCGCACGTCCTGGTAGAAGTCCAGGGCGAACTGCGGGACGAAATTGTACATGGCGCTGGAGTAAGTGCTCATGCCCAGCTGCAGCAACGGCAGTGCGAAGGTCTCGGCCGTCGGAAGGCCGCCAAGGTAGAAGAGCCGGTCGCCGAGCTTGGCGTACACGCGGGCGTCGTGTTCGAGGTCGCCCACGCCGTCCTTGAAGCCGATCAGGTTTGCGTGGCGGTCGGCCAGGGTTGCAACAGTGGTGTCCTTGTAGATTGCGTTGGCGCGGTTGTAGATGATGACGCCGAGCGAGGTGGAACTGCAGACGGCGCTGACGTGCTCGATCAGACCGCCCTGGTCCGCTTCCGTCAGGTACGGCGGAAGGAGCAGGATGCCCTCGGCTCCCGCGGCCTCTGCAGCCTGGGCGTTTTCAATGGCCTGCGCCGTGGAACCTCCGGCCGATGCCAGCACGGGAACAATATTTCCGACTTCTTCGACGGCGGCGCGGACCACGCGGGCGGATTCCGCCGGCGTGAGGGAGAAACCTTCGCCCGTGCCGCCGGCGGCGAAGAGCCCCGCCACCGGGTAGCTGGCCTGCCAGGCAAGGTGCTTGCGGTAGTTCTCCTCGTCGAACTGGAGTTGCGAATCGAACGAGGTCACCGGGAAGGAGAGCAACCCGTCTTTGAGAACGCTGGCAAGTTCCTGGGGTGAATGTTTGGCCACGATGAGTCCTCCATGTCGGCGCCGCGTCGGTGCGGCAGTAGATGATTTCTCCTTCAGCCTAGGGAGCCAGTTGATGCCTGTCTAAGTTCATTTTTGTATGCATTGATACCCTTCGTGCATGGTGCGGCGGCCTTGTAAGGTGGCATTCCAGTGGCCGTTGCGGCCGGGCGGCTCAGTTTTCCTGGAAGTCGAGGGTCCTCAAGGCCAGTGCGAGTGCCGGGTTGGTGATGGTGCGGGTCCAGATGGCGTGCAGTTCGACGGGGTCGTTCACGCTGCTTTCCAGTGGCAGGAATTCCACGCCGTGGACGCCCAGCAGGGTTGCCGAGTGCGGAACGAAGGCCACGCCGCGCTTGGCCGCAACGAGGGACACCATGGTGAGGATCTGGCTGACGGTGTGGACCACGTTGGAGTGCTGGATAGGGATCATCCGGACGACCAGGTCATAGAAGTACCGGGCCTGGGTGGAGGAGTGCATGATCAGCGGCGCGTCCCGGAGGTCCTTCTCGGTGATGTCCCTGTTGAGTCCGGCCAGCGGGTGGCCGGACGGCACCGCCAGGACCATCGCTTCCCGGTAGAGCAGGTGCGAATCGAAGATTTCGTTGTCAAAGGGCGGCCTTGCCAGGCCAAGGTCCAGCTCGCCGGACAGGAGCCCGGCGATCTGCTCGCCCGTCACGAGCTCCTGCAGGTCGATGTCGACGTCGGGCAGTGTTGCGGTGATTTCCTCCAGCAGGGGGCCAAGGATGCTGAAGCCGCTCGCAGCCGTGAACCCGATCCGGAGCAGGCCCGAGCGCCCCGAGGCGATCCGCCGTGCTGTCACGGGTGCCCGGCTGGCCAGGGCCATCAGCCGCCGGGCCTCGTCCAGGAAGGCCCGTCCCGCAGCCGTCAGCTGGACTTTCCGGTTGTCGCGTTCCAGCAGTTCGGCACCCACGGCCTTTTCCAGCTTCTGGATTTGGCGGCTCAGTGGCGGTTGGGTCATGTTGAGCCGTTCCGCGGCCCTCCCGAAGTGGAGCTCCTCAGCTACGGCGATGAATCCCGCCAGTTGGTCAAAGGTAAACATGATGCCCTCCGGGTATCACTCGATGCATATTTGGGCTTAGACATGCATCATAGAGGGTTCCTACACTCGATACAGCCGACCGGCAGTGATCCGGTTCACAAACGTATTTGGGGCGTAGCCCTATAGCGCCAACGAGGAGTTCCAATGATGCACTTCCCCACCCGCCGAGCCGTACTCGGAGCGGCGTCTGCCATGACGCTCCTGGCACTGACCGCCTGCGGCAACGTCGCCGGCGGCAGCAAGGATTCTTCGAAATATCCCAGCGGCCCCATCAGCGTGACCGTCGGCCAGGCGGCCGGCGGCAGTACTGACCTGATTGCCCGGGCCGTCGCCGAGGGCGCCTCCAAGACGCTCGGCACGCCGATGCCGGTGGTCAACAAGCCCGGCGCCAACGGCGCCCTCGCCACCAAGGAAGTGGCGGGCAAGCCTGCCGACGGGCAGAACCTCCTGCTCGTTACGGCGTCGCTCGTGACCATCACGCCGCTGGCCGTCACGGCGGATGAAGCCGTCAACATCGACGACCTGGACATCATCACCGGCCTCTCCCAGGACGACTACGTCCTGGTTGCCAGCACCCAGTCCGGCTTCAAGACCATCAAGGACGTGACCGGCGCGGGCCGCAACATCACGTTCGGCACCACGGGCGTGGGCACCGGCAGCCAGCTGGCACAGACGGTGCTCTTCAAGCAGGCCAAGGTGCAGGGGACCGACGTTCCGTTCGACAGCGGCAAGCCCGCCCTGACGGCCGTGCTGGGAAACCAGGTGGAGCTGGCAACCATCCAGCTGGGTGAAGCCATGCCGCAGATCCAGGCAGGGAAGGTGGCCCCGCTGCTGGTCTTCTCCGAGGAGCGCAACACGTTCCTCCCCGACGTTCCCACTGCCAAGGAATCCGGCTACGACGTCCCTGTCGCGCAGTACCGGGCGGTCGCAGCCCCCAAGGGAACGCCGCAGGATGTGAAGGACAAGCTGCTCGCGGCCTTCAAGGAGACCTTCAAATCGGAGGCTTACCAGGAGTTCAACAAGAAGAACATGCTGACCCCCAAGGAGATCTCCGGCGAGGAAGTGGTCACGCAGTGGAAGGAATACGCCGCCAAGTACAAGTCCCTGGTTGAGAAGTACGACATCAGCCTCAGCGGAACGAAGTGATTCCAGTGAAGGAAACCTCCGCGGACCCGGTGGCCGAGGACGACCTGACACCGGAACAGCTGGCCGCGCAGTGGGAGGACGAAAAGCCGCCGGCCGCCGGACCCCTGGCCAATGCAGCGTCATCCCTCGTGGTCCTCGGCGTCGGCATCGCTGCCGTCATCCTGTCTGTTGCCATGGGACTCGGCACTCCGTCGGCACCGCAGCCCGGACTGTGGCCGTTCATCATCAGCTGCGTCATGGTGGCCCTGGGACTGTTCCAGCTGATTGCCGGGCGGCACAACAGGGATGCGGAAAAGTTCACCCGCATGTCCATCTCCCCGCTGACCGGCCTGGTGACGCTTGCCGCCATGGTGGCCGTGATGCCGCTCATCGGCTTTGAACTGCCGGCGCTGGTGCTGTGCATCATCTGGATGCGGTTCCTGGGCGGCGAAACCTGGCGCTCCACGGTGCTCATCAGCGCCATCGTCGTCGCGGCGTTCTACGGCATCTTCGTGCTGGCGCTCGGCACCTCCATCCCCCACCTCTTCTAGGAGACCCCCGTGGATTTTCTAAATCCCGTGATCAACGGATTCGCCGTTGTCCTGGAGCCGACAAACCTCCTGTACTGCCTGATCGGCGTCGTCATCGGAATGCTGATCGGGGTGCTGCCCGGACTGGGGCCCGCGGCAACCATCGCCATCCTCCTTCCGCTCACCTACAACGTGGAGCCCGTCACCGCCATCATCATGCTGGCGGGCATCTTCTACGGTGCCCAGTACGGCGGCACCATCACCTCCGTGCTGCTGCGGCTGCCGGGCGAGGCGTCGTCCGTCGTCACCGTTTTCGACGGCTACCAGATGGCCAAGCAGGGAAAGGCCGGCACGGCCCTGGGCCTGGCAGCCATCGGCTCATTCGTCGGCGGCACCGCGGCGATTATCGGCCTGACATTCCTGGCGCCGGTGGTGGCCAGCTTCGCGCTGGACTTCGGACCGCCGGAATACACCGCGCTGGCGCTCCTGGGCATCCTGCTGGTGGCCACCATCAGCAGCGGCGCCAAGGCGAAGGCACTCATCGCAGCGGCCCTCGGACTGCTGCTGGCCACGGTTGGCCGGGACATTTTCACGGGCGAAAGCCGCTTCACCTTCGGCAGCCTTGACCTGGCGGACGGCATCGACTTCGTGCCGATCGCCATGGGCATCTTCGGCCTTGGCGAAATCCTCTACAACCTGGGGGAACGGCACCGCGCCGCCAAGGCTCCGTCCAAGGTGGCCAACGTCTGGCCGTCACGCAAGGAACTGAAGCAGGCTTCGGGCGCGATCGGGCGCGGCTCCGTCCTGGGATTCTTCCTGGGCATCCTCCCCGGAGGCGGCGCCACCATCGCCTCCATGGCGTCCTACGCCATGGAGAAGAAAAGGGCCAAGCAGCCGGAGCGATTCGGCAAGGGCGCCCCCGAAGGAGTCGCGGGTCCGGAAACAGCCAACAACGCGGCAGCGACGTCGTCCTTCATCCCGCTGCTGACCCTGGGCATACCGGCGAACGCCACCATGGCGCTGATGTTCGGTGCCCTGCTGATCCAGGGCGTGACCCCGGGACCGCAGCTCGTGGAACAGGATCCCGAGCTCTTCTGGGGTGTTGTGAACTCGATGTACATCGGCAACGTCCTGCTGCTGATCATGAGCCTCCCGCTCGTGGGAATCTTCGTGAAGATCCTCCGCGTCCGCGCCGCCATCCTGGCTCCCGTCACCGCCCTCATCACGCTCCTGGGTGCCTACACCATCAACAACAGCATGTTCGAGGTCTCGCTGGTGGTGGTCTTCGGCATCGTGGGCTACCTGATGAAGAAGTTCGGTTTCGAACCCGGACCGCTCGTGCTCGCGTTTGTGCTTGGCGAACTGCTCGAAAGCTCCATGCGCCGCTCACTGCTGGTCTTCGGCGGCGACCCCATGGGCTTCTTCGGCCGCCCGATCTCCGCCACGCTGCTTGTGGTGTTCGTGCTGGTCGCCGTGCTTCCCGCCCTCAAATCCATGCTGGCCAAGCGCAAAGCCCCCGCTGCGGTAGAGCCCGCACCCACCAAAATCAAGGAGAAGGTATGAGCATCATCGTCGGATTCGTTCCCACGCCCGCGGGCGAGGCGGCGCTCTCGGCCGGCATCGCCGAGGCAACCCTTCGAAACGAGGACCTGGTGATCGTCAACTCTGCACGTGAAGGCGCGCTGGTGGACAAGTCCGTGGCGGGAGAGGACGTCCTGGCACGGGCCGCGAAGCGTGCGGAGGAGGCTGGCGTCACGGCAAAGGTGATCCAGCCGCCGTACCACCACGACCTCGCCGATGAGTTCCTGGACGTGGCCCGTGAAGCGAATGCGTCCCTGATCGTCATTGGCCTGAGGCACCGCTCCCAGGTGGGCAAGTTCATCCTGGGCAGCCACGCCCAGCGCATCCTGATGCAGGCTGACCGGCCGGTCCTGGCCGTCAAGGCCGACGGCGCGCACTTTTAAGCGGCCAGTATCCATCCAGGGGCGGTACGCGAGACCTTCACAGGGCCGCGGCCGCCCCTTTCCGCGCGTCCGGCAGGTTGACCGCAGTCCGGCTTCCGCCGCGGACCGGCTAGCGCCGCAAGGCCCCCAGGCCCGAAATCAACGCCTCGAGACCGAGGCCAAAGGCGACGTCGGCAGGCTTTTCGTGGCCTTGGTCGGCAAGGCTGCGCACTGCGGCCGTGAAACTGGGCGTGGATTCGGCCATGCTGCCCGGATCGAAGATGTCCGCGGGGGCTGTGACATCGAAGGCCGAGCCGAAAATGAAGGACTCCAGCGCCACGATCGAGGAGATGATGCGTTCCTCCGGGAAGCCGGCCTCCCGCAGTCCTTGGCTGACGGCCTCGTACATGGCCAGGGTCTGCGGCGCATCCGTGACGGGCAGGACCGCGATCACCGGGATCAACGGGGTGTGCTTGGAGAAGACGTCCCGATAGCTCCAGGCCCACCGCCGCACGGCTTCGTCCCACGGTTCAGCACCGAAAGCGGATACGTCCACCAGTGCGGCGAGGTGGTCCTCCACTAGGACCAGCACGTCGCGTTTGGATGCCACATGGTTGTACAGGGCCGACGGCGCCACATCCAGTGAGCGGGCCAGCGCAGCCATGGTGAGGCCGTCGTAGCCGCTCTTCCCGATCAGCCGCAGGGCTGCCGAGGTAATCACTGCCTGATCCAGCACCGCTGTGGCCGGCCTGCCCGCGCGTCGCTTCGCCGGGGTCGCGGCCGCGCGGGGCGCGGCTTCACGCGATACCGCTGGGGGCTTGGTGTTCGGGCGGGCGGCTGCCGGCATCGCTGGCCTTTCTGCTGGCGGGGTCCCCAGCATTATTCCATTGACCTCTTCCGTGGCGGTGCTGGAACCGCTATAGTCATTAATAAATGAATGGCATTCATTTAGTGGTACGCATCACTCGAGCGGCCACGGAGAGGACATCATGCTGGAACTTGACCGCGACGTCGTCGTCGTAGGCGCCGGCCCCTCGGGTCTCACCGCAGCCCGTGAACTGAAGAAGGCCGGCCTCACTGTCGCCGTGCTGGAGGCGCGGGACCGCGTGGGCGGCCGCACCTGGACGGACACCATTGACGGCGCCATGCTGGAAATCGGCGGCCAGTGGGTCTCGCCGGACCAGACGGTACTCCTGGAACTCCTGGACGAGCTGGGACTGGAAACGTACTCCCGCTACCGCGAGGGTGAATCCATCTATGTGGGGGCCGACGGCAGGAAGACCCGCTACACCGGCGATTCCTTCCCGGTCAGCGACACCACGGCGGCCGAAATGGACAAGCTGATCGGCCTGCTGGACGGGCTTGCTGCGGAAATTGGCGCTTCCGAACCCTGGGCCCACCCCAAGGCGCGCCAGCTGGACACCATCTCCTTCCATCACTGGCTCCGGCAGAACTCGCCGGATGAGGAAGCCTGCAACAACATCGGCCTGTTCATTGCCGGTGGCATGCTCACCAAGCCCGCGCACGCATTCTCCGCGCTGCAGGCCGTCCTGATGGCCGCGTCCGCGGGGTCTTTCAGCCACCTGACGGACGAGGACTTCATCCTGGACAAGCGCGTTGTGGGAGGGATGCAGCAGGTTTCGCTGCTGCAGGCACGCGAACTGGGTGACGACGTCGTGCTTAACAGTCCGGTGCGCACCATTAACTGGACGGAAGAGCGCGACGGCGGCCCGCGCGTCACCGTGGTGTCGGAGCGGGCCACGGTCAATGCCCGCTACGTGATCATGGCGGTGCCGCCGAACCTGTATTCGCGGGTTTCCTTCAACCCGCCGCTGCCCCGCCGCCAGCACCAGATGCACCAGCACCAGTCGCTGGGCCTGGTCATCAAGGTGCACGCCGTCTACAAGACGCCGTTCTGGCGCGGCGAGGGGCTGTCCGGCACCTGCTTCAGCGCCGGATCGCTGGTGCAGGAGGTGTACGACAACACCAACCACGGGGATTCCCGCGGCACGCTGGTGGGTTTCGTCTCGGACGAGAAGGCCGACGCCGTCTTCGAGCTCAGTGCCGAAGACCGCCGCCGCGCCATCCTGGAATCGATCGCGGCCTTCCTGGGGGATCAGGCCCTGGAGCCCGAGGTGTACTACGAATCCGACTGGGGCTCGGAGGAATGGACCCGCGGGGCCTACGCCTCCAGCTACGACCTCGGCGGACTGCACCGGTACGGCAAGGACCAGCACCAGCCCGTAGGCCCCATCTACTGGAGTTCCTCCGACCTGGCGGCAGAGGGTTACCAGCACGTGGACGGCGCCATCCGGATGGGCCAGCTGACTGCCGCCCGGGTTGCCGCCGTCGCCAGGGTGGGCGCTTCGGCGTAGGGCCCCGGCCAAACTGCCCGGACAGGTCCCCGCCAGCCGTTGAAAGTAAGCAAACTTACTAATACTCTTGGTTGGCGGGGATCTTCCCCGTTGGACACGAACGAGGTGAGTGCATGTCTGACACTGAGAGCATCAGCAAAGTCACAGAGATCATCAACGGTTCCCATATCGGGATGCTGACCACCATCAACGAAGAAGGCGCCCTGGTCAGTCGGCCGCTTGCTGTCCAGGAAGTCAAGGACGACGGCGACATGTGGTTCTTCACGTCATCGGAAACGTCCCAGGTAGCGCACGTGCGCGCCGACCCGCGGGTGAACGTCTCCTTCGGCAAGAACACCGAATGGGTCTCGGTGGCCGGCACGGCGGAAGTGGTCACGGACAGGCAGAAGATCCACGACATGTGGAACCAGGTGGTTGAAGCCTGGTTCCCGGACGGGCCGGACACTCCGGAAGTGGTGCTGCTGCGGGTCGACTCGGATTCGGCGGAGTACTGGACCAGCCCCGGCGGCAGGGCGGCAACGGTGCTTCAGTGGATCAAGTCCAAGGTGACGCACAGCCGCATGAGCGTCGGCGAAAGCGGGACAGTGGACCTGTAGTCCTTACAGCCCCCCGCACTCCTACGGCAGCTGCCGGAGGGCCGAAAGGACCTCCGGGAGCAGCACGTCGTTCCGGCCCCACACGGGATCCAGGACTTCCACGTACCAGGAATCGGCGAGGAGCAGGGCCAGCGTTTCGTTGGTCTCGTCCGACCAGTCGCGGAGCTGGTCCTCGTCCACCGGGTTCTCACTGGACCCGAGCACGGTGACCACAGCATCGCCGTCGAACGTTACCGGGATGGCCGCGGCGCTCACTTCACCGGGGGCATGGCCGACGGTGATGAGCTCGGTCCTGGTGGACAGGGCCATGAGTTCCGCGGCGGCCTCCGCGCTGCAGAAGCCGGTCACGTACTGCCTCTGTGCGAGTTGTCTTTGGGCGTGGCCGGCGTCGGCGCGAATGCCGGGCTGGGATTCTTTGGTGAAGAGGCCGTTCCGGTTGATTTCCGCCAGCTCGGCGGCGATGGGCCGGGTCTCCTCATCGAAGCTGGGCGCAAACGTTCCCGGCTGGAATTCGCTGTGGGATTCAAGCCACCGCGCGGTGAGTTCGCCCGCCGCTGCGAGGGTTGTGGCCTGCCGCCAGACTCCCCGGTCCGATCGCAACCTGCCGTGCTGGTCTCGTGTGTCCGTGACTAAAGGCTCCATTATGGGATGCTACCGCCGCCGGTTCCGGCCTTTCCAATGGTCCCGACACACCAGTTAACTTCCGCGGGGCTGGACTCACCCAAAGCGCGGCTCCCTGCGAGGGCGCCATTCTTTACCGGGAGGGCACGCCCGCCGCGGCTTCCGCCCGGCCCAGGGCATGTTCCAGCCGGTCGACGGCGGGAACGTAGCCGGCTGCCTCGGCCGCCCGGAGCCGTTCGGCCTCCTTCATGGCCTTGATCAGGGCCGCCGTTTCCGGACGGCGCACATCGGTCATGTCCGGGTAGTCGATGCAGCAGGCGGGATCAAGCTCGTAGCGCTGCCACCGGGTCAGCACGGTCCGGTGCCGGGCCGCTGCCGCTTCGATCTCCGCCCGGGCGGTTCCCGTGTGGATCCGGGCGTCCCGCCAGGCCATGACGCGGGGACTCCACACATACGCGGCCGCGGCAGTGGCGGCGGCGAGCGTGCCTACAGCGAACCCCAGCCATGGGGACGCGAGCGAAGGTATCAGGACGGCCGGGAACACAATCACCAGGCCGGCGAAGCCGTCCCAAAAGACGGCGTCCGTTAGCTGTCCGGCGTCACGCCTGGCGTGATATCGCGCCGAAAATACGGCGCCGGCCACGCCGCACACCACGACGGCGGCGCAGACCGCCAGCTGCAGGGGCCCCATGGGGACCGACTCCGTTATGACAGACACCGTTCCACCTCCAACAGAACCTGCCCGGGCTGGGTGGCTCCGCTACTTCCATTGGAATCCCGGCAAAGCCGGCCGTCAATGGGCAGGACTTCCTGACGGGTGGTGCGCCCGGCGTTGCGGGCCGGCCCCGTTCCGAGCGAGGCGGGGCACCGGTAGCCTAGGCACCATGCGACTAAAAATGTGCAGCATCCACGTCAAGGATCCGGCCGCGGCCCACCAGTTCTACACGGAGACACTGGGTTTTGAAACGCTCATGGCCATGCCCGAATACAACCTCTACATCGTGAAGGATCCAGGCTCCGCCGGGGGCAGTTCGGGGTCAGTAGGACTCCTGCTGGAGCCCAGCGACAACCCCATCGGCGCGAACTACATGAACGCCCTGCACGACGCCGGGATGCCGGCGATCGTGTTCGGCGTTCCGGACGTGCGGGCCGAGCATAAGCGGCTCGCGGCCCTCGGCGTCATCTTCCAGGACGAACCGGCGGAGGGCCCCACCGGAACCTCGGTGGTGCTGGACGACGGCTGCGGAAACTTCGTCCAGCTGCACCAGGACTAGACCTTTTGCAGCATGACGAGGGGCTAAAGGACTCTGGACTCCACCAAGGCACCGGCTGGTACTGTGGCCGCATGACAGCAGCATTGGTTCGGCCCAGGAATGGCAAAATGATCGCCGGCGTCTGCGCCGGGCTCGCAGCCAGGTTCGGTGTTTCGACAGCCCTCGTCCGCATTGGCTTTGTGCTGTTCGGCCTGTTTGGCGTGGGCGAATTGGTCTACATCGCGCTGTGGATCATCATGCCCAAGGAGTGACTGCCTGATCTGAGGGCAGCGGCTCTGAAGCCGGCGGCGCAACCGAGTCCCGCACAACCAGAGGGCATGGCAGCACCCTGGATGTGCACGGGTCCCTATTCAACCGCCGGAGGCCGGAGCACAATGAATCCACCCTTACCTTGGTGGTGATGACCCGTGGCGCTGGCAATCGTGGTTGTTTGTACGTTCCTGCTGTCGGTTGCCTTGGCAATTGTCATCGTCTGGGGAGGACGCTCCATAAGTGGACCGCCGGCGCCGGCGGCTGTAACCGCGGATCTTCCGGTGCCTTCGTCAGCGCCCCTACGGGATGCTGTGGTGGATGCCCAGGTCTCGGCGCTGCGCAAGTACCTGTGGT
The DNA here is from genome assembly GCF_964254335.1 of Arthrobacter sp. LjRoot78. Taxonomy (NCBI): domain Bacteria; kingdom Bacillati; phylum Actinomycetota; class Actinomycetes; order Micrococcales; family Micrococcaceae; genus Arthrobacter; species Arthrobacter sp. LjRoot78. Next base: position 69,299 of record NZ_CAXUTG020000001.1, read on the forward strand.
GGGCCAACGTGGCCACGGTGGCCGGGGTCGCGTCGGGCCTGCTGGTCGGGTGGGCCGGCGGAAGGCTGGTCATGCGGGTGCTGGCCGTCACTTCGCCCGCATCAGCCCAGGGCCGGCTGACCGAAGCCCAGGCCAATGTGGGCTTTCCCACCATTGAGGGCAGTATTGCCCTGCTGTTTTTCGCGGGACTTCCGGCAGGCTTCGCCGCCGCCATCATTTACGTGCTCATACACCGGTGGCTCCCTGCCGGCCGGTGGGCAGGGCCGGTGCTGGGTGTTTTGCTTCTTCTCGTTTTCGGCGCCTCAGTGGAACCGTTCCGCGCAGACAACATCGACTTTGCCATTGTGGGTCCGGGCTGGCTGTCCGTGGTGCTCTTCTCCGTAATGGCCATCCTGCACGGTGCCGTGGTGGCGGCTGTGGCGGGCGCATTCAGTCAAGGCCTTCCGCTTCCTTCCGGACAGAACTGGAAGTACTACCTGCCGCTACTGGCGGCCGTGCTGTTCGTGCCTGCGGGCGTGTTGCTGGGCGCCGGTGCACTGGGGGTGATGGTGTGGGCGCAGGCGGCTGCAGTTATCCGTGCCCGGCGGCTGCATGTGGGCCGCGAGGCGCGTGTGGCCAGGAAGCCAGTGGCCGGCCGCCGCGGAGGGGCCGTCGACTGGGCGGGGCGCGCGGTTCTCGGCCTGGCAGCGGTGGCGGCCCTGCCTCCGTTCGTCAGCGCAGTGACGTCGATTGTTTCACGCTGATCCGTCCGGCCCCACCGGCCGGATTGCCCGGTGTACCGCTGGCTGCGCCGTGGATGGCGTCGGTGAGCTCGGCAAGGACCTCGTCCTGGGTGGCGCCTGCGTCGATCAGGACAAACCGCGGAAAGTCCGGAAGGGCGCGGTAGCCTTCACTGAGCGCGGTCAGTTCCTCCAGTGTTTCGCTGTCCGTACCCCGCCGGAGGATGCGCTCCAGTGCCCGCTGCGGAGCGACGTCGAAGTGGATCACCAGGTCCGGCGCAGGGAGGCGCCGCAGCAGCCAGGGTATGAACCGGCCGGGCCGGATCCCCCGGACGCTGCGCAGGGCAAGCTGGCAGTAGAGGTGGCGGTCCATGACTACCAGGCCGGAAAACCTGCGTGCCCGGGCGTGCGACACCAGCACGTTGGCCGTCCGAATCACTGTCTCCAGTGCGTCAGCCAGGCGGGGGCTAAGGGGAACGCCGGAGCGTTGCGACCACTGGGTCATGTTGCGGCGGCCGGCGTGATTGCGCAGCAGCAGGGCGCGGCCGCCTGCCAGGCGTGCAGCGTCAACGGCTGCGCGTGCAGCGGTGGTCTTTCCGGCACCGTCAATTCCGGTGAGGACAATCAGCAGGGGTGGCTCGTTTCGTTGGGGCGGTCTGTACAGCGCGTGGCGTCAATGGTTCAACGAGGTGGCGGACCGGATTGTCCCCCGTAGAACCCGTAGAACTTGTTCGTTGTTCGCCGTCCGGATTTCATGCGCCGTTAATGGCGGGGTTCTAGCGTGGTCCTTCAGGCACCATTCGCTAGAAGGGATCCACCATGGCCGACATTGCTGCTGTGCTGGGACGGCTCACTCCGGAAGAGCTCGACGAGCTCCGGGAGATTGGTCCGCAGGGGCACCTCACCAGGCGCCTCGTTGACGCGCTGGACAGGGCTGCCGGCGGGGCAGGCGCGGGCCGGGGCTACTATGTGCCCACGGGAAGCGTGAGTGCAACGGGCGGTCCCCACCTTGTGCTGCGAAGTGACGTGTCCGCCTGGCTGTTCGGCGCGGAACCGCAGGTTCCGCACGGACATCAGGCCGACAACGTGCCGGCCGGATCCGCACGGCCGGAGACCGACTGGTCGGAGCTGCGCCCCGGAGACAAGGTGGCGGTTGTGCGGGGCAACCGGGTCACGGCGTCGGGCATTGTTGACTCCATGACCGACGACGCCTCCACCGTGTGGGTGCTGTTCGAAGGCGTCGCGCCGCGGCGCATGTTCCACCGCGAGGACCCGGACGACCTTCGCCCCGTCCGCTAAACACGCTCGTGCAGAAGCTTGTCCGCGGATCCCGGCTGCCACGGCGCGGATGCGCGGACAAGCTTAGGATTTCAGCGGCCTACTCCGCCTTGGCGCGGGCTTTCTTGGCATCCTTCTTGGCGGCCTCGTCCTTGACGCGCTGTGCTTCGGCGCGGACTGCGGCGTGCGTGGAGCGCTCGGTGACCAGCCAGGCCGGGGGAGCCTGGAGCAGTGCGGTGATTTCCGCCGTCGTGAGTGCTTCCTCGACGCCGCCGCGGGCCAGGCCGCTGATGGAAACGTTCAGCTTCTGCGCCACCACCGGGCGGGGGTGCGGGCCGTTGCGGCGGAGTTCAGCCAGCCACTCCGGCGGGTTGGCCTGGAGCTCGGCGAAATCGGCGCGGGTGATAACCGAATCCTGGAACTCCTGGGGTGTTGCGGGCAGGTAGATGCCAAGCTTCTTGGCAACGGTGGCCGGCTTCATGGACTGGGAGTTTGCAGAGGTCATGCTTCAAGGGTATCCGGCCAGAGCCTGAGTGGGCACCGGTACTGAACTCAGCACCCGCCCGGGCGGTACTGTGAACATGTGTCCGCAGCAGAAGAAGCACCCCAGACCCCCGACGAAACCGCCGCCATCCCGGCCGAAGATGCAGTGCGGGAGCTGCGCTTCGCCTACGTTGCCGGCGTGACGCCGGGGAAGTGGATCCGGCGGTGGGAAGAGCGGATGCCGGACGTTCCGCTGCACTCCTTCATGTCCGACGACGGCACACAGCTTTCGGTCCTGCGTGACGGTTCCGCGGACCTCAGCTTCGTCCGGCTCCCGGTGGAGCGCGAAGGCTTGAACGTGATCCCCCTCTATGAGGAGCAGCCAGTGGTGGTTGCTCCCAAGGGGCACGAGATTTCGGTCTTTGAAGAAGTGGCCTTGGCGGATTTTGACGCGGAAACATTCCTGGACGTGGCGGAACTCGGCGGCCCGGAAGCCGCCCTGCAGGTGGTGGCATCCGGTGCGGGGCTCGCCATCCTTCCGATGTCCGTTGCCCGCCATTTCAACGTCAAGGACACGGTGGCGCGGAAACTCACCGGCGCACCCACCACCCAGATTGCGCTGGCCTGGCTCAACGAGGCGACCCGCGAGGCAGCGGCAGACGCTGCGGACCAGCCGACTGGTGAAGTGATCGAGGAGTTCATCGGCATTGTCCGGGGCCGGACCGCCCAGAGCTCCCGCCAGCCGTCGGCGAAGGTGGAGCCACCCAAGAAGGAGCCGAAGCCTGACCGTCGGGGGACCGGCGTCAAGAAGCCCAAAGTGGCCCAGCGCTACGCTCCTAATCCGGACAAGGGCCGGGGCAAAGGTTCACGGAAAAAAGGCAAGCGCTGAACGGCATTCCGGGCCTATGGTTGGGCGTGTGGAACCTTCGACGGGAGCAGCCTTCATGATCACCCTGCAGATTGAACACCAGGTCCGGGACTTCGCCATGTGGCGGAAGGCCTTCGACAGTGACCCGCTGGACCGCTTGGCGTCGGGGGTGCGGTCCTACCGGATTTCGCGTCCGCTCGACCAGGAAGACTACGTGATGCTGGAGTTGGACTTCGACACGCAGGAGGCCGCCGTGGACTTTCTGGCCCGGTTGCAGACCGACACCTGGAAGACCGGAGTGACTGCTCCTGCGCTGGTCGGTGAACCGTCCACGCGGATCATTGAGACGGTCGAGGTCCAGGCGGTGCAGTGATAACGCACCTGCCGCTAAGGCTAGGCGGTGCAGGCATCCTTGAGGGCAGTGACGGATTCCGCCGGAACCTGATCGCCCGATGCCGCGATCTGGCGCAGCGGAGTGGTGATCTCGGAAGGCACGCCCGCCGTCTCAGCGCCAGCCACGAGGCCGCCCAGGAGTTCCTTGTCCTTGACGCTGACCAGACCGTCTTCCACGAGGGCGCACACCTGGCCCTTGACTTGGTCCGCGGCAGCGGTGGCTACCTGGGAGGCGCCGTCGCTCACGGCCTTTTCGGCTGCCTCCTGGACCTGGCCACAACCGGTCAGTGCAACGATGAGGGCGGCAACGGACAGGGCGGCGAGGCGGGATTTCATGGTTCCAGCGTAGCAAGGGGTGCCGGGCGCAGGTCCGGCCCGGTGGTTGTCAGCCGGAAATGCGGGCCGTGGTGCCACGGACCACCAGGACGGGTTCGATCAGCTTGCGTTCGGGTTCCAGCGCGGGATCCTGGATCCTTGCCAGCAGCGTGCGTGCGGAGTCAGCCCCGACCACGTCGCTGCGGTTGTCCACGGTGGTGATGTCCAGATACCGCGATTTCGCCAGCGGCGAGTTGTCGTAGCCGATCACCGACAGGTCTTCCGGCACGGAAAGGCCCCGCGTTTTCGCTGCTGCCAGCGCGCCCAGTGCCATGGTGTCGTTGGCCGTGAAAATGGCCGTGGTGTCGGGGTGGTGGTCCAGCAGCCAGCAGGCCGCCGCGTAGCCGTCCTCTTCCGACGTTCCCCCGGATTCCCCGGCAATCCGAACCCCAAGGCCGGCCTCAACCATCCGGCTCCGGTAGCCCTCACGCCGGTGTGCGGCCGCCCCGTCCGAGCCAGTGAGGTGGCCGATCCGGGTATGGCCGAGCTCCAACAGATGGCTGGCTGCCAGGCGGCCCCCGCCGTCGTCGTCGTTCGTGATGAGGTCGGCGCCGGCCGGGACGCCTTTCCGCCAGCCCGCGACGACCGTGGGAACCCAGGTGCCGGAGAGCATTGACTCGCTGGGTTCCGCGGCGATCACGAGGCCTGCAACGTGCAGGGCCAGTAGGCCGTCGGTCGCCTCCTTGATCCGGTTCTGCCCGGGCTGTGAGTCCGCCACCGTGACCTGGTAGCCGTGCACCGAGAGCGCGGATTCCATGCCGCGCAACAGATCGACGAACCACGGGTTCCGGAAGTCGTCGATCACCAGCCCGATGCTCTTTGTCTGGCTGCTCGCGAGGGCTGTTGCGGCACGGCTGGGCCGGTACCCGAGCTGCGCAATCGCTGCCAGCACGGCCTCGCGGCGCTTGTCGCTGACCCGCGAAGGATTCTGCAGGACCAGGGACACCAGCGACGGCGACACGCCGGCGGTCTTGGCGACGTCGTAGATCGTGGGCCGGCGGGTTCGAGGAGTGTTCAGCGTCATGGCAGGGCCTTTCGTGTCTCGCTATCGAGGATAGCTGCACGATGATTGACAGGACATATAGACAAAGCTACGCTTTTTCCAGCGGACATTTTTGTAGCGCTACAATTTTCCCGGACAGGCGATCGTCCTGCCCACATTTCAAAGGAGAAATCAATGGCTGAAAGCCTCGGCGTAGCCGTTATTGGCGCAGGGATGGCCGGCAAGGCCCACGCCGCTGCCTACCGGACCGCCTCTACGTTGTACAGCCCCGTCCTTCCCCCGGTCCGACTGGTCTCGATCGGCGACGTCAACGCCGAATTCGGCTCGCTGGCCGCCCGCCGCTTTGGCTACGAGCGCAACGACACCTCATGGCAGGCAATCGCTGAAGCCGATGACATCGACGTCGTCAGCGTGGTCATCGCCAACTCCCTCCACCGCGAAGTGGTGGAAGGCCTGCTCGCCGCCGGAAAGCACGTACTGTGTGAAAAGCCGCTGAGCGACTCGCTGGAGGACGCACGCGCCATGGCCGATGCGGCCCGCAACGCGAGCTCGATTGCCCGTATTGGCTTCACCTTCCGCCGCACTCCCGGCATCGCCTACATCCGGGACCTCATCCGGACCGGTGTCCTGGGCAAGGTGCTGCACTTCAGCGGCCGCTACTGGACCGACTACGGATTCAGCCCCTCGGCTCCCATGAGCTGGCGTTACAAGGGCGGCCCCGGCTCCGGTGCGCTGGCCGACGTCGGCAGCCACCTGGCGTACGTCTCCGAGTTCCTCTGCGGCGACATCAAGTCCATCAGCGGCGGCCGCCTCAGCACCGTGATCGACAAGCGGCCCCTGCCGCTCGCGGCCGTTATGGGGCACGACCACGTTGCGGTCAGTGACACCTTCGAAGCGGTGGAGAACGACGACTACGCCGCTTTCTCCGCGGAGTTCGAAAACGGCGCAGGCAGCTTCGAGGTCTCCCGTGTGGCCGCCGGCCACGCCAACAGCCTCAACTTCGAAGTGTTCTGCGAGAACGGAGCCGCCAAGTTCGACCAGCGCCGGCCCGCCGAAATCCAGCTGTTCCTCAACGACGGATCAGGCAACGAGAACGGTTACCGCCAGGTGATCCTCGGCCCCGGCCATCCGTACATCGCCGGCGGCCTCGCCATGGACGCCCCCGAAGTCGGCTTCGGCCAGAACGACGCGTTCGGCTACCAGGCCCGTGCGTTCCTCGAGGAGGTGGCCGGCCTCAGTGAAGCCGAGTCGCTGCCCCGCTGCGCCACCTTCGATGAGGGCGTCCGCAACATGGAACTGCTCGGCGCCGTCGCCGAATCCGCGCTCAACAACGGACAGAAGGTCACGCTATGAAACTCGGCGTCTACAACGCGATCCTGCACGACCGCCCGCTTCCCGAAGCCCTGAAAGTCATTGCCGACCTCGGCCTGACGGGCATCGAGATCAACACGGGCGGGTTCCTTCCGGCCGTCCACGTTCCCTCCATGGACCAGATCCTGGAAAGTGACGCGGCCCGCGACGACTACCTGGCGATCTTCGAGGGAACCGGCGTCTCGATTGCCGGGCTGAACTGCAACGGCAACCCGCTGCACCCCAAGCGGGAAATCGGGGAGAAGCACGCCGAGGACATCCGCCGCTCCATCCGGCTGGCAAGCCGGCTGGGACAGGACCGCGTGGTGACCATGTCCGGCCTGCCCGGCGGCGAGCCGGGAGCCACCACGGTCAACTGGGTGGTCAACGCCTGGAACTCGGCCGCCTTGGACGTGCTCGATTACCAGTGGGGCATCGCGGCCGATTTCTGGAAGGAAACCGACCGCCTCGCCGCCGACCACGGCGTCAAGGTGGCCCTTGAACTCCACCCGCAGAACATCGTGTTCAACACCGCTGACGTCCGCAAGCTCATTGAACTCACCGGCGCCACCCACGTGGGCGTCGAACTGGATGCCTCGCACCTGTTCTGGCAGCAGATGGATCCGGTGGCCGTGGTCCGCGAACTCGGTCCTCTGGTCTTCCAGGCCGCCGCGAAGGATGTCCGCGTCAACACTGCAAACGCCGCGCTCTACGGCGTCCTGGACAACAGCTTCCGCCGGCTCTCGCCGGAGGAAAACCGCACCAACCTGGGCGGCGACGAGTGGGCCAACGAATGGCCGAAGAACTCCGCCTGGGACTTCGTGGCACTCGGCCGCGGGCACGACACCGCCTACTGGACCGAGTTCCTGCGCGCACTGTACGAGGTGGACCCCAACATGCTGGTCAACATCGAGCACGAGGACACCTCCCTGGGCCGGATCGAGGGCCTCCAGGTGGCGGCCAAGGTCCTGCGGGACGCCGACGCAGCACTGACGTCGTCGCTTCACCTGACGTCCTAGTTCCACCATCGGTATGTAAGCCAGCACTGCGTACGCCCGCACCGCGTACGCCATCGCCCGGCGGCCGGCCGAACGACAGGCCGCCGGGCAATGGCATACTTCTTGGTGACTGGAACCTGGGGGGACACGTGAAGATCGCGCTGTACATCATTTGGGCGCTGTTTGTTGCCGGCGTGATTTTTTCGATTGTCCGCGTTTGGCGCAAGACCAAGCGCCGCGAACAACTCACGGCCAGCTGGCCGCGGGTCCAGGCTGTCGTCACCGGAAGCGTGGCCGGTTGGACCAATGGGGGAGGCGGCGGCAGCCGCAACCGGCGCTTCTACCCCACCTACCAGTTTGCGGATCCTTACGGGACACTGTTTGCCGGCGAATCCGAGGTCTCTTACGCCAGCCAGCCCGCCCCGGGTTCGCCGGTGGAAGTGATGTATAACCCCATCAACCCCAACCAGTCATTCCAGGTTTCATCCCAGGACAGCACGGTGATCGGCTGCATGATCCCGTTCTTCGCTGCGATTGCCGCGGGCGCGCTCCTCTTCATCAGCATCCTCCCGGCGGGCTGAGCATGGACTCCATAGTGGCGCTGTTCCTGGCCGTGCCCGCGCTGTTCCTGGTGGCGGGCCTGATAGTCATCGCGGTTTCCCTGGCGGGGTCATTCCGGCGGCGGTACGCGCTTCGCGGCTGGGTGCCGGCGCAGGCACTGGTGACCGGGAACCTGCGCGGCGTGGACGGCCCCGCGAGCAACGGCCTGAACCGCTTTGCCCCGTCCTACGAGTTCCAGGATTCCCATGGCCTGAGGTGGCTTGGCCAGTCGGACGTCTACGGCCCTGAGCAGGAAATCATCGGCACCCGCATTCCGGTGCTCTACAACCCGGCGAACCCGGCCGAATCGACGCGGCCCGTCTTTGTCATCTCCAGGGGCAGCCTCTCGGTAGGCCTCATCCTCGCCATCTTCGGCGCCGGCGGAACGGCAATGTTCGCAGCGGTGTTTCTCTAGCCTTCCGGCGTACTCCCTATTCGCTCAGGCCCCCCGTCGTCCCAGCGGTTCCCATGGCGGGGAAATTTACACCAATGCTTCATTTTCGTGATCTGTCGGAAATCTGAAAACTGTGTACTTATGGACAACTCGTGCTGTAAAAATGAAACAAACAGGCACAAGGAGTTCATGAAGTATTAATTTCGGACACCCAACAAGGAGTGTCCCCTCAGTTTCCAGAGGAGTAAACGTGGTTGTCGCAGCTGTCGATCCCGGTTCCACAGACATCACCCCTTTGATCCACCACCCCGTGCTGTGGGCGTCCGCGGTAGGCGTTTTCGCCGTCGTCATCCTCCAGTCGGTGATCTACTTCAAGGCCATCCGGAAAGCGGCACCGGCCGCTGAGCTCACGCCGGCACAGGTCAGCAGCTCTGTCCGCTCCGGTGCCGTGGCGGCCATCGGCCCATCCCTTGCCGTTGCCCTCATCGCCATATCCCTCCTCCCGCTGTTCGGAACCCCCGCGGTCCTGACACGCATCGGCCTGGTGGGCTCGGCTGCCTTCGACGTTGCGGCAGCCGGCATTTCGGCAGGCACGCAGGGCGCGCAACTGGGCGGACCAACGTACACCCAGAAGATCTTCGCCCTCGCCTTCGCCGCCATGACCATCGGCGGGCTCGCGTGGATGCTGACTGCGCTGATCCTGACACCCATCCTCAGCAAAGGCGACGCCAAGCTCCGCAAGGTGAACCCCGCAGTGATGGCCATTGTCCCGACGGCGGCGCTGCTGGGCGCCTTCTTCACCCTCGCCTTCCAGGAAGTACTCAAGTCTCCCGTCCACCTCGTCACCATGCTCGCCTCCGCGGCAGCAATGGGAGTGTGCCTCCTGCTTGCCCATAAGCTCCGGCTTCCGTGGCTGCGCGAATGGGGACTGGGAATGTCCATCATCGTGGCACTCTCAGCCGCCTTCCTCATGACCGCAGCAGCCTGAAACCCCGACAGGAGCCATACTGATGTCCACCACGACTTCCACCGAAACATCCGCACGGTTTTCAGCCTTTGACCGCACCACGTCGATTTGGGGTCCCATCACCCTGGGGCTCGGGCTGCTGATCTCCCTTGCCGCGGCCCTGTACGCCGCCTTCGGCGCAGGCATGGGGGTGACGCCCCTGGAGCTGGTCACCGCCGTCGGGGCAGTCCTGGCCACCTTCGGCATCATCGCCGTGATCGAGCCGGTGTCCTACTTCCCCATCCTGGGACGGTCAGCCATGTACCAGGCCTTCCTGATCGGCAACATTGCCAACAAACTGTTGCCGGCGGCCATCGTGGCGCAGGCCAATCTGGGGGAGAAGCCGGGCACCCGCCGGGCGGAACTCATCGCCGGCAGCGCCATCATCGGCGCGGTACTGGTCCACATCACCACGCTCATCCTCTTTGTTGGCGTGCTGGGCACCTGGCTCGTGGGCATGCTCCCCGCGCCACTCATCGCCACGGCCCGCAGCTACATCCTGCCCGCGATTTTCGGCGCCGTGGTGCTGCAGAGCGTGCTGGCAATGAAGAGCCGCCGCACCACGATGGTGGCTGTCATTGTGGCCGCCGTCATCGTTTTCGTGGTGGTGCCGCTGGCTCCGGGGCTGACGCACTTTGCCACCGCCCTGGCTGTCATCATCACCATCGCAGCCTCCTGGTTTGCACGCTCCAAAGCCCCGCAGGCTCCGGTAGAACCGGCCGCCGGCGAAAGCGCGCAGGCCACCCGAATTTCCGAACCCACCCACTGAAAGGGAAGCCAGCAATGACTACCACCACAGGCGTACGCCTGACCCCCGCCGTCGAAGTTCCCGAAGACTTTGTGGAGGAGTACGTCGGCGTCTACAAGCACCTGCATGCCCACCCGGAACTCTCGGCGCAGGAATTCGAGACCGCGGAGTACATTGAACAACACCTTGCCGGCCTCGGCATCGAATCCTTCCGCTGCGGCGGGACCGGCGTGGTTGGCATCCTGAAGAACGGCGACGGGCCGGTCATCGGCTTCCGCGCCGACACCGACGGCCTGCCCATCGCTGAACAGACGGGCCTTGACTACGCCAGCGAGGCCACCGGCACCCTGCCGGACGGGGCCATCGCTCCAGTGATGCACGGCTGCGGGCACGACACCCACATTGCCGCCGCGCTGGCGCTGGCGTCGCTGCTCACGGACCGCAGCGAGCTGTGGGCCGGAACCCTGGTGCTCATCTTCCAGCCGGGCGAAGAGACGGCTTATGGCGCCAAAGCGATGGTCGACGACGGCCTGTGGGACCGGGCACCCAAGCCCGACGTGGTGCTGGCCCAGCACGTCATGCCGGTCAGCCAGGGAAAACTCATGATCCGGGGCGGGCACATGGCCAGCCTGGCCGATTCGTGGAAGATCACCGTCCACGGCAAGCAGGCCCACGGCTCGCAGCCCGAGAAGTCAATCGACCCGATCGTGGCCGCCGCCGCCATGGTGCTTCGCCTGCAGACCATCGTCTCCCGCGAGCTGGCACCCTCGACGCCGGCGGTAGTCACCGTGGGAACCTTCCATGCGGGCCTGAAGGAGAACATCATTCCGGACTCCGCCGAGTTCTCGGTCAACGTCCGGACGCCTGATGAGGACACACGCGCCACCGTGCTCGCCGCCATCCGGCGGATCATCTCGGCCGAAGCCGAGGCCTCGGCGGCGCCGGAACCCACCATCGTCGAACTGAACAGCTTCCCCCGCTGCTACAACGATCCTGCGTCCGCCGACCGCGTGACGGCAGCGTTCACGGCGGACTTCGGCGCTGATGCGCTGATCGACTCACCGCTCGGCATGGGGTCCGAGGACGCCGGATGGCTCAGCGACGCGATCGGCGTACCGGGCGTGTTCTGGGCGTTTGGCGCCTTCGATCCCGAGCTCTTCGAGGAGGGCGCAACACCCGCCGGGAACCACTCGCCGCAGTTCGCGCCGGACGCCCGCGCCGCCGTCGTCGGGGGAACAGGTGCCGCGCTCTCCGGAGTGCTAGCCTATCTGGGCCGGAACTGACACGACCGGGGGCGGCGGCGGGTCCGCCGTCCCGGTTCCGTTCAGCGGAAGCAGCCCGCCGGCATCGTACTTTCGCAGCCGCACTGAAAGGAGCCGGGACGTGGAGCAGCTTGACGCCCTGGACCGGCAGATCGTGGCCGCGCTGGTCCGGAACGGGCGTGCTCCCTGGCGCCTGATCGCCGACGTCCTGGGGCAGCAGGAACGCACCGTGGCACGCCGCGGAAACAAGCTCCTCGAGTCCGGGGTGGTGCGCACAAACTCGTTTATCAACCCGTCGTCGGTCAGTTCGCGGTCGGCCTTCCTGCTGCGCGTGACGGCGGCACCGCGCAATCTTCGCGGGGTCTGCACGTGGCTGGCGGAGCAGGAAGAGTCGTCGTGGGTCACGGCACTGTCCGGCACGAACGAGGCCGTGGCAGAGCTGTTCCTTTCCCCGGACGAACTTGGCGGGCTTCTCTACCGGCGCTTGTCCGGGGTGGACGGTGTGCAGTCCTTCTCCATGACACCCCTCCTGGAGTATTTCCGTACCCCCAGCGGCTGGACCCCGGACGTACTGGACAAAAAACAGTACGCCGCGCTCCACCGCGACGAGGACGGCCGGCTGGCCGGAATCCGCACCGGCCAGCCCGGTGAGGCACTTGATGAAACGAACCGTGCGCTGGCAGAGCTCCTCCATCGCAACGGCCGGGCCACCGTGGATGAGCTGGCCACCGAATTGTCGGTCTCCAAGGCAACCGTCAGCCGCCGCCTTGAAGCCATGACCAACTCCGGTGCCCTGTTCATCAGGGCTGTGGTGGATCCCGCAGTGCTCGGATTCCCTGTGGAGTCCCTCATCACCGTGACCCGTTCCGGTAAGGCGGCCGAGTCGCCGGGGAAGCACCTGGCCGGCCTTCCGGTGACCCGCTGGGCCGCCGCCTCCGGCGAGGACGTGCTGGCCCAGGTGGCTCTGCCCGGTCTGGACGAACTGCGGCTGCTGCTCGACGATCTCCGGCAGATGGAGACGGTGACGTCCGTCCGGTCCTCCGTCTATGCCGAGATCTTCAAACGCAGCACCGTGATGTACCGGGACGGTATTCCGGAGCGGCCGGCACGGGAAGTGTGACCGTGTGAAGTGGCTCTGTTGCGTGGCATCGCGGCAACGGAGTAAAGTGTGAGCCGTGTCACCGACAAGTGACACATGCTTTTGATCTGCGGCGGGAGAGTCCTGCCGGTACGTTCAGCAGGCGCCGTAGGAGCAAATCCTCCCCAGGAATCTCTCAGGCCCACGTACCGCCGCGGCGAGGCAACTCTGGAAAGTAGTCCGGTCCCCGGGCTCACCGACGGTGCAAGCGGCACGCTGTAACAGCAGGGTCCGCGGAAACTCTCAGGTCAAATACAGAGCGGGGAGGAACCCGAATCATCGTGGCGCCCTGCGCCACCTGAATTATGGAGTTCCTCGTGACGATTCAGCCGTCCTCATCCACGTTTGCAGGCCGCCATCCTGGTCCGCGCCGCCGTGCCCTGCCGCGCGTGAGCTACTAGGGAGCGCCGGCCATGGCTGTTGGTGTCTTTGATCTTTTTTCCATCGGGATTGGGCCGTCGAGTTCGCATACGGTGGGTCCGATGCGTGCTGCGGCGGTGTTCGCGGAGGAGTTGCGGGCGTCCGGTGACCTTGAGAGGGTGGCGGGGTTGCGGGTGGATCTGTATGGGTCGCTCGCGGCGACTGGTCACGGTCATGGGACGATGACGGCGATCCTGCTGGGGTTGGAGGGTTTTCATCCGGAGAAGATCCTGCCGGCGGAGGTGGAGGAGCGGCTGGCGGCGATCGCGGAGTCCGGGAAGCTGCAGCTGGCCGGGTCGGTGCAGCTCCCGTATGGGGTGAAGGACATGGTGTTGCGGCCGTTGACGGTCCTGCCGCGGCACACGAACGGGATGACGTTTACGGTCTCGGACGGCGCCGGTGAGGTGCTGCATGCGGCGACGTTTTTCTCGGTGGGCGGCGGTTTCATTGTCCGTGAGGGCGGGGAGGACGCGGCGCAGCAGGAGCTGGAGGAGTCCAGGAAGGAACTGCCGTTGCCGTTCCGTACTGCGGCGGAGCTGCTGGGCCGGTGCCAGTCCAAGGGCCTGTCGATCGGGGAGATCATGTTCGTGAACGAACGCGCGTCCCGGTCGGAGGAGGAGATCCGGGCGGGCCTGCTGCACATCTATGCGGTGATGGAGGAGTGCGTGGCGGTGTCCTTGAAGCGTGAGGGGCTGCTGCCGGGCGGGTTGAAGGTCCGCCGCCGGGCCCCGGACTGGCATGAGCGGTTGCTGAAGGAGACCCGGGATCATGATCCGGAGTACCGGGATCCGAAGTACTGGCAGGAGTGGGTGAACCTGATCGCGCTGGCGGTGAATGAGGAGAACGCCTCGGGCGGGAGGGTGGTGACGGCGCCGACGAACGGGGCGGCCGGGATCATCCCGGCGGTGCTGTATTACGCGCTGCATTTCGCGCCGGGCATGGATCGGGCCACGCAGGCGGACCGGGATGATGTGGTGGTGAAGTTCCTGCTGGCCGCGGCCGCGGTCGGGGTGCTGTACAAGGAGCAGGCCTCGATTTCCGGTGCGGAGGTGGGCTGCCAGGGCGAGGTGGGCTCGGCGTCCTCGATGGCCGCTGCGGGCCTGGCGGAGGTGATGGGCGGCACTCCGGCGCAGGTGGAGAACGCGGCGGAGATCGCGATGGAGCACAACCTGGGGCTGACGTGTGATCCGATCGGCGGTTTGGTGCAGATCCCGTGCATTGAGCGGAACGCGATCGCGGCCGCGAAGGCGATCAACGCCGCGAAGATGGCGCTCTGGGGCGACGGGACGCACCGGGTGTCCCTGGACGAGGTGATCGTGACCATGCGCGAGACCGGCAAGGACATGTCCTCCAAATACAAGGAAACCGCGATGGGCGGCCTCGCCGTCAACGTCGTCGAATGCTGACGCTGAATGCTGAAGCCGAATGCTGAAGGAAAGAGAACAATGACACTGGCACCAGAAGGCCGGAAGATGCTGCGTATCGAGCAGCGCAACGCGGCCACCCCGGTGGAGCGTAAGCCGGAGTGGATCAAGGCCAAGGTCCAGATGGGCCCGGAGTTCGTCCAGCTCAAGAACCTGGTGAAGAAGGAAGGCCTGCACACCGTGTGTGAGGAGGCCGGCTGCCCGAACATCTTCGAGTGCTGGGAAGACAAGGAAGCCACGTTCCTGATCGGCGGTTCAGAGTGCACCCGGCGCTGTGATTTCTGCCAGATCGACACCGGCAAGCCCTCCCCGGTGGACATGTTCGAACCCACCAAGGTGGCCCGCTCGGTCCAGGCCATGGCGCTGCGCTACGCCACGGTGACCGGGGTGGCCAGGGACGACCTCGCCGACGAGGGCGTCTGGCTCTACGCCGAAACGGTCCGCAAGATCCACGAACTGAACCCGGGCACCGGCGTCGAACTGCTGATCCCGGACTTCTCCGGCAAACCCGAGCACATCGCGGCGATCTGCGACTCCAAACCGGAGGTCTTCGCGCACAACGTCGAGACCGTGCCGCGGATCTTCAAGCGCATCCGCCCCGCGTTCCGCTACGACCGGTCCCTGGATGTCATCACCCAGGGCCGGAACCTGGGCATGGTCACCAAGTCCAACCTGATCCTGGGCATGGGCGAGACCCGCGAGGAAATCTCCGAGGCCCTGCGGGACCTGCACGAGGCCGGCTGTGACCTGATCACCATCACCCAGTACCTGCGCCCGTCCGAACGCCACCTGCCGGTGGACCGCTGGGTCAAGCCGCAGGAATTCGTCGACCTCGCCACCGAGGCCGAGGAGATCGGCTTCCTCGGCGTCATGTCCGGCCCGCTGGTCCGTTCCTCGTACCGTGCCGGCCGGCTCTGGGCCACCGCAATGCGCAAGAAAGGCTGGGAAATCCCGGCCGAACTCGCGCACATCGAGTCCTCCGGCCGCACCCGCCAAGAAGCCAGCTCCCTCATCGCGGCACACCACTAGGACCACCGTGATATTCAGACGTGACATTGAGAGAGGACCGATGATGTTCCCTACCAGGATCGAGATCATCCCGTCAGAGGGAATCGTTGATCGGGTCAGCGCCCACGTGCCTTTGACCACAACGCTTACCGTGACGTGCCTGCCGCACCACGGCATCGAACGGACCATGCGCACCGCTTTGCAGCTGAGCGTGCTCGGTTACTCCGTGGTTCCGCATCTCGCGGCGCGGAGCCTGCATGACCGGTCCCAGCTCACCGGAATCCTCCGCGACTGCAATGTCGCCGGCATCGGCGAAGTGTTCGTCATCGGCGGCGACCGGAAGCAGCCGGCCGGCCCGTACGGGTCAGCCCTCCCGCTGCTTGAAGACATCGCGCAATACACGGGCGGCATGATGCGGGCAGGAGTTGCCGGCTACCCGGAGGGCCACCCCTCGATTGGGCCCGTGAACCTGCTGGACGCCCTGCTGGCCAAGCAGCATGTGGCGTCGCACGTGGTCACGCAGATGTGCTTCGACGCACCGAAAATCCTCGACTACGTGGCGCTGCTGCGCCGCGAAGGAGTGCAGCTGCCCGTCTGGGCCGGCGTGGCCGGCAACGTTCCGCGGACCAAGCTTGTCTCCTTGGCGACGCAGATCGGCGTCGGAAGTTCCCTGAAGTTCCTCAGCCGCAAAGGTCCGCTTGCGCGCAAGCTCCTCAGCGGTGACCGTTACTCGCCGCAGAACCTGGTGGACGGGCTGGGAAGCCTGCCCGGGAACATCGCCGGCATCCACCTCTACAGCTTTAACAACCTCGATGCGGTCCCCGACGAAGTGGGCCCCGCGTCTTCCCCAACGGCACTCCAGCCAGCATTGATTCGAGGAGCAGCACGTGACAACTAAGACCCTGACGTCCCACCAGGAGCCGCATCTTGAAAGGCAGCTCAGCAACCGGCACATCCAGCTGATTGCCATTGGCGGCGCCATCGGAACCGGCCTCTTCATGGGCTCCGGTAAAACCATTTCGGCGGCCGGCCCGTCCGTCATCTTCGTCTACATGATCATCGGCTTCATGCTGTTCTTCGTCATGCGGGCCATGGGCGAACTCCTGCTGTCCAACCTGAACTACAAATCCTTCAGCGACTTCGCGGCTGACCTGCTGGGGCCGTGGGCCGGTTTCTTCACGGGCTGGACCTACTGGTTCTGCTGGGTGATCACCGGAATCGCGGACGTGATCGCCATAGCCGGCTACTCGAAGGAACTCTGGCCGGGGCTCCCGCTGTGGATCCCGGGCCTGGCCACCGTGGCTATCCTCCTGCTCCTGAACCTCACCACGGTGAAGGCGTTCGGCGAGACGGAGTTCTGGTTCGCGCTGATCAAGATCATCGCCATCGCGGCGCTTATCATCGTGGGCCTGTTCATGATTTTCACCGGCTTCCAGTCCGACGCCGGCCCGGCCACCTTCACGAACCTGTGGAGCCACGGCGGTTTCTTCCCGAACGAGTTCATGGGCTTTGTGGCCGGCTTCCAGATCGCAGTCTTCGCCTTTGTCGGCATTGAACTGGTGGGCACCACAGCCGCCGAGGCCAAGGACCCGGAGAAGAACCTGCCCAAGGCCATCAACTCCATTCCCATCCGCGTACTGCTCTTCTATGTTGGCGCGCTCATCATCCTGATGTCCGTCACCCCGTGGACGCAGTTCCAGGCCGGCCACAGCCCGTTCATCGCCATGTTTTCCCTGGCCGGCCTCGGTGCCGCGGCCACCGTGGTGAACCTGGTGGTGCTCAGCTCGGCGATGTCCTCGGCCAACTCCGGCATCTACTCCACCTCGCGCATGGTCTACGGCCTTGCCCAGGAAGGTGACGCGCCGTCTGTATTCAGCCGCCTGTCCCGCCGCAAGGTCCCGCAGAATGCGCTGTTCCTCTCCTGCGTCCTGCTGCTCTCCGGCGTCATCCTGATGTATGCGGGCTCGGACATCGGCAAGGCATTCGACATGGTGACCACCGTCTCCGCCGTCTGCTTCGTTTTTGTGTGGTCCATCATCCTGGCCAGCTACCTGGCATTCCGCCGGCGCCGCCCGCAGCTGCATGAGGCATCCAAGTACCGGATGCCCGGAGGCATCCCCATGGTCTGGGTGGTCTTCGCCTTCTTCGCGTTCGTCCTGTGGGCACTGACCACGCAGCCGGACACCCTGCTGGCGCTCCTGGTGACGCCGGTGTGGTTCATCCTTCTCGGTGCCGCCTGGTTGGTGCTGCGCCGCCGGCCCGCGCACCTGGCCCGTTATGCGACGTTCCAGGCTGAACTCAGCCAGGACATGGAGCCCGGAGCAGCCGTTGAGCGGGAACTCGGGGACGTCAGGAAATGAGCGAGCATGTGCTGACCCTGGACTGTGCCGAGTCGCCGGGCATTGTCCACGCGATTTCGGGATTCCTCCTGGACCACGGCTGCGACATCATCGACAACAAGCAGTACGGGGACCGCGGGCAAGGGCACTTCTTTATGCGCGTGCACTTCGATTCGGGGCAGGATTCCTCCAGCACCGAGGAACTTCGCCAGGATTTCACGTCCCTGGCGGAGAAGTGGCAGATGAACTGGCAGCTGGAGCCGCATGGCCGCAAGCGCCGTGTCCTGGTGATGGTGTCCAAAATGGGCCACTGCCTCAATGACCTGCTGTTCCGTGCCCGCACGGGGGATATTCCGGTGGAGATCGTCGCGGTGGTCTCCAACCACCGCGAGCAGGAGGACCTGGTCCGGTGGCACGGCATCCCGTTCTTCCACCTCCCGGTCACGAAGGACACCAAGCCGGAAGCAGAGGCACGGCTTCTGGAACTGGTCGACGAGTTCGATGTGGAGCTCGTGGTGCTCGCCCGCTACATGCAGGTCCTCAGCGATGAACTCTCGGCCAAGCTGGCCGGCCGGACGATCAATATCC
This sequence comes from Arthrobacter sp. LjRoot78, assembly GCF_964254335.1. NCBI lineage: Bacteria > Bacillati > Actinomycetota > Actinomycetes > Micrococcales > Micrococcaceae > Arthrobacter > Arthrobacter sp. LjRoot78. The sequence continues at coordinate 87,693 of NZ_CAXUTG020000001.1, forward strand.
ACCACTCGTTCCTGCCCAGCTTCAAGGGTGCGAAGCCGTACCACCAGGCTTACGACCGCGGGGTTAAGACCGTGGGCGCGACGGCCCATTACGTCAACGCGGAACTCGATGAGGGCCCGATCATTTCACAGCAGGTCATTGACGTGGACCACACCTACACCGCCGACGACCTGGTGGCCGTTGGCCGGGACGCCGAATGCGCCGCCCTCCGCAACGCCGTGCGCTGGCACTGCGAGGGCAGGATAATGCTGCTGGGCAACCGCACCGTGATCTTGCGGTAGCGCCGTTTCCTGGGAAGTACGACGCCGGCGGGTCACCTGACAAAGGTGGCCCGCCGGCGTCGAACTCTACAAATGGTTGCTTACAAGCCCCCGGACGAGTTACCCCGCCCCTGTGGCGGGGCAACTCATCATCCGGAAGGCGACGGTCGCCGATGGCACCCATGAACATCGGCGGGACCGCCTGCCACGGCCGCAGTCACTCCGCTGTGCCTGGACGGCCCGTGGCTGCAATCAACCTACCCGCAGGGCGGCAGGACCCACGAGGGGCTTTAGGCCTAATCCGGGAGGAACTTCCGGGCGTGACCTCGGACTCCTTGACGGCGGCAGGGGAATAACAGGGACCCTTGGGAGCCTTGTAATAACCGGGCGCTGACCACCGGTTGCCCTTTGAGAGGACCTCCTTGCCTACTACCTTTATCCCGTTCACTGTTCGCGCCACCGTCCGTGAGGACCACCAGCGCTCCTTCCGCACGGACATCGAGCGCCTCACCTCCAGCCACCGCGGCTGGGCGCCGCTGGACATGGTCAAGTCCACCAACACGCAGGCGCTTTTGCGGGGCGCCGTGCCCAACAGCGTTCACACCGCCACCGACGCGAGCCTGGCCCTTTATCTCCAGGACCGCCTCGCGGCCGCCAATGACATCCACCTGGATCTGACCGTCTGCATCGAGCGGTAAGGGACACCCGAGCCCCGGCCTGCTTGTCAGGCGGCGCTAGTGGTGCCGGCGTCGGGAGCCGTTGGGGACATGAACGCAAGATCACGTGCCACTGCCTGCAGGTACTGTATGGCTGACTCCTCAGTGAGGCCGTATTCGCGGATCAAGGATTCCACCGCCAGTTCGGTCAGGGGAGAAAGCGGCAGCGTGTTGGCGGTCCGTGCCTTCCGCGCCAGCTCCAACAGCAAATGGCACACCTTGGACAACCGCCGCGCGCATGCAACGGCCCGGATGACGTCGTCGCTGGTGAAGGCGTCGGGTCCGGTGCGTACAGCGTCAGGGCGGCGTTGATCTCCCACTCATCGATCATGGGCACGGACAGCACCGATCCGATGCCCTGACCGGCAATGGCGGCGGAATACCCGGGCCATCGGCGGTCTGCAGCGGCGTCGGGGATGTGGACGAATTCGCCGCTCGCCACCGCGGCCCGGGCAGGACCGTCCGCGAACGAGCTTTGAAGTCCGTCGACCTGCCGCCCCTTGAGCGAGCCCGCGGTCCAATTCCGGACTTCGCCAGGTCCCACACGCGTGATGGCCCAAAGGAAGCCCCGGGCAGCGCCCCCGCCCCCTTCGAGTTCTTCCGCTGCATCGCCGAGGAAGGCTTGTACGTCGGGAATCTCCAGGACCGCGGACGGGAAGGCAACCGGTGGTTCCGGTCCGCTGTTCGTAGCTTCGGCCATGTTGCACGCTCAAATTAAGACGTTGCGGCTTCCTGCAAAACCCTGTAGGAAAAGCATAGGACCGTACCGCGAAATCCGCCCCGCTCTGGCCACAATCCGGTTCACCGGAACTGCCTTCAGCCCGGTGGAGGGTCGGAGACCGGGTGACTTTACGGGGAGATGGTGTAAGTTTCTTCCGGCCAACAAATACACCTGAAACGAGAACCCCCAAGTGGCAACTGATTACGACGAAGTACGTTCCGACGTCAAGGAATCGCAGGACAGCTCCCTGGAAGCGCTGCAGTCGGCGAACGCCCCTGATGCCCGCAGCGTTGTCCGCGACCTGGACGAAGCAGATGCACTGGACGATTCCATTGTTCCCGGTGGCGAGTTTGTGGCCGAGGAGCTGGTGGTTCAGGTGGTGCCGCAGGCACGGGACGAGTTCACCTGCTACTCCTGCTTCCTGGTGCGGCACCGTTCACAGATCGCCCGAGAAAAGGACGGCCACGCGTACTGTATTGAGTGTGAAGGCTGACTCGATGCGGGCATGTGGTGTTTGTCGAGGCATTGGCCTGCCCGGCTAGTCCATGCTTCGCCTGAAACGCCTTGCGGTCTTCTGCCTATTCGCGATCTGTGTCATCACCGGACTCCTTTTCTGGGTGCTCCGCGCACCCGGTGCGGCAGGGTTTGGGGACCTGGCGGCTCCGCCCCAATCAGGCGCGAAGCTTGCGACACTGTCCGGCGCCCGTGCAGTGGACATCACTGACAGCACGATGGACGCGGAATGGCTTGACCGGACCGCGGCGGACACCGGCATACCAGCCCGGGCGCTCCAGGCCTATGCAATGGCAGCGGAGCTCGCCAACACGGCCGCACCGGCATGCCGGATCGGGTGGAATACCGTGGCGGCCGTCGGCTTCGTTGAGTCGGCGCACGGCAGCCACGGCGGCGGAAGTTTGTCGGGCACCGGGCAGGTGAGCGGACAAATCATCGGGCCCAGTCTCGACGGCGGCAGTTTCGCCGCCATCCCGGACACGGACGACGGCGTCCTCGACGGCGACGCCCTCTGGGACCGCGCCGTCGGACCCATGCAGTTCATCCCCTCCACGTGGGAGCTGGCAGGGCGGGACGGGAATGGCGACGGATACGCCGACCCGCTGAACATCGACGACGCCGCGCTCAGCGCCGCCTCGTACCTGTGCGGGGGCGGCCGCGACCTCACCACCGCGCGGGGATGGACCGACGCCGTGCTTTCCTACAACCAGTCCGATTCCTACGTGCGTCAGGTGCGCGAGCAGGCTAATGCATACGCGGTTGAAGCCAGGGCTGCCGGGTAGGTTCGAGGGCGTGGCTTCGTGATCAGTGCCCGGAGCAGTGTGACGCCTGGCAGCCTCGAAAGGCTGCAGCTTCTCGTACCGGACCAGACCGCCCGTCCCGTCGATTCCGGACGGAGCCCGGCCCTGGGGCAGAATACGTTCATGACCAATGACGATCTGCGGCCTGTCTATTTTCTTTCGGACAGCACCGGCATCACCGCGGAAACGCTCGGCAACACCTTGTTGACACAGTTTCCCGCGAATCACTTTGACCGCATCACGGTCCCCTTCATCACCACCGTCGAACAGGCCAGGACCGTCGTCGGCACTATCGACAAACTGGCCGCCAGCGGTCTGCGGCCGATCGTCTTCTCCACAGCAGTCAGCAGCGACATCCGCCAGACCCTGGCCACGTGCAAGGGGATCATCGTGGATCTCATCGGGACGCACGTCGGACAGCTGGAGCAGGCCCTCGGCTCGCCGGCCAGCGGTGAGCCCGGCAGGGCGCATGGCCTGGGCAACGCGGAGCGGTACCAATCCAGGATGGCCGCCGTCGAGTACGCCATGGAACACGACGACGGACAGAGCCTGCGTGCGCTGGAAAAGGCCCAGGTCATCCTGGTGGCGCCGTCCCGCTGCGGAAAAACTCCCACCACCATGTACCTGGCGTTGCAACACGGAATTTTCGCCGCGAACTTCCCGCTGGTGGACGAGGACTTCGAACGCGAAGGGCTCCCCAAACCGCTGCGGCCTTTCGTTGAGAAATGTTTCGGCCTCTCCTCCAACCCCCTGCGCCTGAGTCAGATCCGCACCGAACGGCGCCGCGGTTCACCCTACGCGTCGCTTCGGCAGTGCGGATTCGAGCTCCGCAGCGCCGAGCAGCTGTACGTCTCCCACCGGATTCCGTACCTGAATTCAGCAACGGTGTCCGTGGAGGAAATGGCTGCGACAATCCTGCAGCGCATGAACCTCAAGCATTAGGGAAATTTTTCACAATCCGAGTGTGGCGCACATCATGTGGAAAGAGCGCCCGAGACCTGTCACTGTGGACAGGATTCGCGCCCACCAAACGGCTATCGCCGCGAGCGGGGCGGCACATCTGCATGCCATCATCTGCAAAGGAGCAGCAACTATGACGACAGACATCCTGTGGTTCTCAGAACTCGGACTCAAGGACCTGGACCGGGTGGGCGGAAAGAACGCGTCCCTCGGTGAGATGGTGCAGAACCTGACCTCGGCCGGCGTCCAGGTCCCGGACGGTTTCGCCACGACTGCGGACGCGTACCGCACCTTCCTTGCAGACTCCGGCCTGGACGAGAAGATCGCCGACCGGCTCATCGGCCTGGACACCGACGACGTGACAGCCCTCGCCTCGGCCGGTCAGGAAATCCGTACCCTCATGCGCGAGACGCCGTTCCTGCCGGACTTCGAAGCGCAGATCAGGGAGTCCTACCAGCAGTTGGTGGACAAGCACGGGGGATCCGAGGACCTCTCCTGGGCTGTCCGGTCCAGTGCAACGGCCGAAGACCTTCCGGACGCTTCCTTCGCCGGGCAGCAGGAAACCTTCCTGAACGTCCGCGGCATCGAGAACATCCTGCTCGCCATCAAGGATGTGTTCGCGTCCCTCTACAACGACCGGGCCATCGCCTACCGCGTGCACCACAAGTTCGAGCACGCCGAGGTGGCGCTTTCGGCCGGCATCCAGCGGATGGTGCGCTCCGACGTCGGGGCCTCCGGCGTCATGTTCACCATGGACACCGAATCAGGATTCAACGACGCCGTGTTCGTCACGTCCTCTTACGGCCTCGGCGAGGCCGTGGTCCAGGGCGCCGTCAACCCGGATGAGTTCTACGTCTACAAGCCCGCCCTGCAGGCCGGCCGCCCGGCGATCCTCAAGCGCGGACTGGGTGAGAAGGCGCTCCAGATGACCTACACGAGCAACCGCGAAGTGGGCCACACCATCGATTTTGTTCCGGTTGAGGCCTCGTTGCGGAACCGCTTCAGCCTCACGGACGACGACGTCGAGCAGCTCGCCCGTCACGCCGTCGCCATCGAGAACCACTACGGCCGCCCCATGGACATCGAATGGGGCAAGGACGGGATCGACGGCGGACTGTACATCCTGCAGGCGCGCCCGGAGACCGTGCAGTCCCGCCGCGCCTCCGGCAGCCTGAGCCGTTTCCGCCTCAACGGGACCGGCCGGGTGCTCGTCGAAGGCCGCGCCATCGGCCAGCGCATCGGCGCCGGCACCGTCCGCATTCTCAGCTCGATCGACCAGATGGCCGCCTTCAAGACCGGAGATGTCCTCGTCGCCGACATGACCGACCCGGACTGGGAACCGATCATGAAGCGTGCCTCCGCCATCGTGACGAACCGCGGCGGACGCACCTGCCACGCGGCCATCATTGCCCGGGAACTGGGGATTCCCGCCGTCGTCGGTACCGGGGGCGCCACGGACGCCCTCTCCGACGGCCTTGAGGTGACCGTTTCCTGCGCCGACGGCGAGACCGGCGTGATCTACGAAGGGCTCCTGGACTTCAGCGTCGAGGAAACCGAGATCACCCAGCTGCCCGAGGCCCCGGTCAAGGTCATGATGAATGTCGGAACCCCGGAGCAGGCGTTCACCTTCGCGCAGCTGCCCAACCACGGCGTGGGCCTGGCCCGGCTCGAATTCATCATCAACCGCCAGATCGGCATCCACCCCAAGGCACTGCTGAACCTGGACGAGCAGCCGGCGGACGTCGCCGCGGAGATCCGGGAACGGATCGCCGCATACGGCAGCCCCCGCGACTACTACATCAAGCGCCTGGCCGAGGGCGTGTCCACCATCGCGGCGGCCTTCGCCCCTGAGCCCGTGATTGTGCGCATGTCCGACTTCAAGTCCAACGAGTACGCGAACCTGATCGGCGGACCGGCCTACGAGCCGCACGAGGAGAACCCGATGCTCGGCTTCCGCGGGGCCTCGCGGTACCTGGAGCCGTCCTTCCGGGACTGCTTCGACCTTGAGTGCGAGGCCCTGTCCTTCGTCCGCAACGAGATGGGGCTGACCAACGTCAAGCTGATGATCCCGTTCGTGCGGACCCTGGACGAGGCCCGCGGCGTCATCGAGCTGCTGGCGGAGAACGGCCTGGTCCGCGGCGAGAATGGCCTCGAGGTGATCATGATGTGCGAGATTCCGTCCAACGCGCTGCTTGCGGACGAGTTCCTGGACCACTTCGACGGGTTCTCCATCGGCTCCAATGACATGACCCAGCTGGGCCTGGGCCTGGACCGGGATTCGGCGATCGTCTCGGGTGGCTTCGATGAACGCGACCCTGCCATCAAGAAGCTCCTCAGCATGGCCATCAAGGCGTGCAAAGCTCGCGGGAAGTACGTCGGCATCTGCGGCCAGGGGCCCAGCGACCACGCGGACTTCGCCGAGTGGCTGGTCGGGGAAGGCATCGATTCCGTTTCCCTGAACCCCGACACCGTGGTGGACACCTGGCTCCGGCTCGCCGGTGCAGCCCGCGGCGAAGAGGTCGTCGCGGCGGTCGGCGGAGACGCGAACTGATTCTCTGTGTGAAACGAGTGCCCGCCCGGGGAACCCCTTGGCGGGCACTCTCCTTAACCCGGCAGACGTCGGCTTCATGTAGCCACAATTTCCGGCCACCACCCGCTACCAAGGCAGAATGGAAGGCATGACCCTTACGACGTTCGCCCTTGTCCGCCATGGCCAGACCGACTGGAATGCGCAGCGCCGGCTGCAGGGATCCACTGATATTCCGCTGAACGACGTCGGCCGCAGCCAGGCGCGCGACGCCGTCGCCGTCCTGTCCGGCCAAGAGTGGGACGCGATTGTGTCCTCGCCGCTCGGCCGTGCCGCGGAGACGGCCAACTTGATCGCCGACGGGCTCGGCCTCAGCGTTGCACGGCACATTCCGGAGCTCACCGAGCGCAGCTTCGGGCCCGCCGAGGGCCTGCAGGCCGGGCCCGAGCTTGACGCACTGCGCATCCCCGGCGGTTTCCGGGGCGCAGAAAGCGAGGACGAGGCGGCCTCCCGCGGGTTGGCCGCGCTGGAAACCCTCGCCGAGGAGTTCCGCGGCCGCCGCGTCCTGGTGGTCGCCCACGGCACCCTCATCCGTGTGAGCCTCAGCCGCGCCATCGGCCGCACCCTGCAAAGCGTCGACAACGCCGTGCTGAACCTCGCGCACCACCATGCCGTTGACGGCTGGCAGCTCGAATACTTCAACGGTGAACGCGTGGCCGCTGCCGTCTAGCGCACACCTGAACCTACGGCTGGTAGTGCTCCTCAGCACGAGCGAACCCAACCCGGTCCACTTTTCGGTGGTAGTGGACTCCCGCCAGGCCGCCCAGAACGGCTCCCATCAGCGCTACGGCGGCAACGGCGATGACCGCGATAATGCTGGTTGTACCCAGCTGGCCCTCAAGGACGGGTACCCGTAGGAAATCACTGGCCACGTTCAGGGCATTGAACTGCCCGCTACTGACGAGGGCAAGCAGGGCGATTCCCGCGGCCGCGATAACGGCCCACAGCCACACCATGAGTCCCTGGCCGACACCGTTGAAACGGGCCATCCGTCCTGCGACATAGCCGCCTGAAACAAAGGCGAGGAAGGGGACCAGGAAAAGCAGGACCGTGCCGGTGATCCCGCTGAACGGAGAGGACGCGTCGGCGGATCCCGAGGCCAGGGCCGGGCCGGCCAGAAGCCCGGCCCTCCCCGCCGCCACAGCCAAAGCTGCCAGCAGGAAAGTCATTGCGGCGGCAGTCAGGCAGCCGAAGAAGGCCGAACCGATTTTGATGCCGCCGAACCGCTCCTCCTGCCGGGCAACCACCGTTTCCCGGATCCGGGAAACCGGGTCGGAGGGGACCGCCGGGTCGGAGGGGACCATGTTGTCGGCCGGGACCCCGCTGTCGGGCCCTTCGTCGTAGCCGCCATCAGCGTTCCATGGGCTGCCCATCACGCGTCCCCGCTTTCACTGCTCAAACGGTGGGTATGCCCTAAGCTAATCGCAATCCGCCGGAGTCCACGAGAGGCTTTGGGCCCGGCGTCGGCTACGCCGCCCCAGCCCCAGCCTCCCCAGCCCCAGCCTCCACGGCCCCAGCCTCCCTGACGTCAGGCCGCCCTGCGTGCGTTCCGCCCGTCGCTCGGCGTGGACCGCCGTGAAGAGCCCGCGGACGCCCTGGGCCTGGCCCCGACGCGGCTGCCTTGTGCGACGTTGCTGTCGCCATGCAGGCGGACTCCGTGGCCAATGACAGCGCCCGCTCCAATCCGGGAGTGGCTGCCCACGCGGACCCGGTTGCCGATCACAGCGCCCGGCCCCACGTACACGGCATCACCGATCACTACCCGCTGGCCGATTCGCGCCCGCCGGTCGATCCAGCTGCCGCCGCCGATCCGGCAGCCTTGCCCCACCTCGGCGCCGGCCTCCACATAGGCCGTGGAACTGATGAAGGACGACTCGTCCACCTCGGCGCCACGCCCGATCAGGCCGCCGCCGTTAGGGTGCCGGTGATAGCTCATGACCTTGCCGGCGTCGTCTTCGACTGTTTCGATTTTCCTGCTCATGACCTTCCTGTCAGTCCGGCGCAACCCAAAGCAACGGACACTGGTTTTAACGCCGGCAACGTGGTGCGCATTCCATTCACAAATGTGGCATTCCGGGCAGTTTTTGGAACATGTGGGGCGCTTCAATGGTTATTCACAGAAAGGGCGCAGGGCTTCCCACAAGGAGGTGCGTGGTGACCACGAATGACAAGGATCTGTCAGGACGCCGGCCCTTCGGCGTTGTCATCAGCAGGGATACCGCGGCGGGTGTCAGCGAGCACCCGTGGCGCCGGTACGTGGCGCTCGGGGATTCGTTTACCGAAGGAGCGGGGGACCCCGACCCCCGGCGCCCCGGCGGAGTGCGGGGCTGGGCCGACCGTGTGGCCGAGGAACTCAGTAACGGCCACCCGGACTTCGCCTACGCGAACCTCGCTGTGCGGGGCCAGCTTTTGGATCAGATCCTGGCACGGCAGGCCGGTCCTGCGCTGGCACTGCAGCCGGACCTGGTCACGCTTTCCGCGGGAGGCAACGACATGGTCTTCCACGGGAGCGACCCGGACAAGTTGGCGGAACGGCTCGACGCCGGCGTGGAGCTGCTGAGCACTTCCGGTGCCACGCTGGTGGTGTTCACCGGCCCCGACTGGGGGTCCACCCCCGTGCTGGGCCGCAACCGGGCAAAGGTTGCCGTCTTCAACGAAAACATCCGCGCGATCGCCGCAAAGCATGATGCCGTGATCGCTGATCTGTGGGGCCTGCGGGAGCTCAGGGACCCGCTGATGTGGGACCGGGACAGGCTGCATCTGTCACCGCTGGGCCACCACGCCGTGGCGATGAGGGTGCTGGATGCGCTGGGTGTGCAGCACCTGCTGCAGCCGCTGGAGTCCCGCGAACTGCCGCATGGCAACTGGCGCCAGACCCGCGCCGAAGACCTCCAATGGGCCCGGAGCTACCTGCTGCCCTGGGCGTGGCATCGGGTCCGCCGGCCGGCCAAGGTCAGTGAGCCCATCGCGAAGCAGCCTATTGCTGCCCCGGTAACCACTCCGGGGCAGCCCGCGGTTGCCGTCAGGAGTCACGCCTGAGAAGAGCAGCCTTTGGCACCATGGAGTGTCTGCCGCACAGTGTCGGTGGCCTGCCATAAACTCAGCCAGTGGCAGATTTGAGCACCGATGGCAGTGCAAACCAGGTGGTGATCCCGGTACTGGAGGGGCAGACCTGCATTGCCGACCTGCTCCCGGAGTTCAAGGACCTTGCCCGTCTCGCCCTGGCGGAGTGGGCGCCGCAGGCCGCCGACGCATCAGCAGGGGGCCAGCAGACCCTCTTCTGACCGCTGGCGTTCCCCTCGCCGGGAGGTCCCCAAAACCTTCCGTCATGGCTGCCGCGGGTCATGGCTGCAGCGGCAGGAACAGGACGGTGTAGATCCCCAACAGGGCGAGGACGACGACGCTCGCGGCCACCGCCGCCGTCGAACCTATATGCGGTGGCATGGTTTCGCGGTTGATGCCCCGGACGGCACGGTGGAAGCGGTGCTTCTGGGTGAGATTGATGGCCAGGGCCGCAGCGATGGCGCCGCCGACGAGCGTTCCGACGAACCAGCCGTGGTGGGGCAGCCAGCGCAGGAAGACTGCTGCGGCCACCACCATTGCCATGGTGGTGCGGCCCCACGCCAGATCCGTGCGTTCGGGCTGGAGGCCGGAATCGCCGTGCCGGGCTGGATCTCCCGGGGCGGGATCATGCGGGGCAGTCACGGTCAGGCCGGCCGGGCGATCACGAACACCACCATGATGGCAGCCACCAAGGCCCCGCCGATGGCCAGCACGGGGGCGATCAGGGGGAGCGGCAACGGCGTGTTGGAACGCATGGCGCGTTCCACGTTGAGCCACCGGAAGAACGAGCCGCCGCCGATCACCAGTGCCAGCACCAGCAGCAGGACGGCGATGGTCTTGCGCAGCTCGGGACCCAGGAGACCGGCCATAAAGGCTTCGACGGCCACGCCGCCGGCGAGCAGCGCCAGGGATGTCCTGATCCACGCCAGGAAGGTGCGCTCGTTTGCCAGGGTGAACCGGGGGTCGGGTTCGGTGCCGCCACGGAGGAGCCGCGACGCGAGCCGGCCCCTTGCATCCTTCGCTCCGGTATTCGAATTCTCTGGCAACGTTAATCCCTCCGCGCATGGCAGGTCGCAGATGCTCCCTTCTCTTGCCTACCACGTTTCCGGCGGCGGTGTCCCACTCATGCCCGGCGGAGGATCCGACGGTTTTGGCGAACCGTTGGGTAGCGTTGTACGCCGTGAGCATCGAACAGAGGGTTATGGGCATTGCGTCGCTATGGTCCGCCATCGTCCTCAGCATGGTGGCGTTGGCTGCACCGGCGGCAGCGGAGCCGTGCCCCGCAGGTCAGGTCCCGGTGACACGCGGCGGCGTCTGCGTCCCGTTGAGTCCGCTGCTTCCCGCACCAGCAACGCCGACGACGGCGGTTCCAACGACGCCGGCCCCCTCGCCCTCGGTGACGTCGGACCCCTCGCAGGGCGGCACCGTTCCGGGTCAGCCGGCCGCAAGCACCCCGACGTCGACCGCCCGGCCGCCTGGACCGGGAACCGAACTGCCGCAAAGCCAGGCGCCCGGAACCACCACCGAGGATGCGGCAGCAGCCGGCGATGCAACCCTCACGCCCTCGTCGGAATTCGCTGGAGCGCCCGCCCCTGCGGGTTCCGCGCCATCGGCCGAGGCGTCCGCCGGGGTTCCGGCGGGTGCACCTGCACGGCCGCAAACGCCGCCCCGGTCAACCCTGGCAGCGGCCGGCTACTTGCTGACGATCGGCGGAATCCTGCTGCTGGCCTGGGCTGCGGCAGGATTCGCGCTGCACCGCCCTTCGCCCGGGGCGCGCCGGGCCTAGGCCACCCCGGTCAAATGCGGCGTGGCAGTGGCGCGGCGCACCGCGGCGTGCTTGCGGAAGCCGTCAACCGGCACCCGTCGGGGTTCGCACGCTGAAGGTGCCGGTACCGGCAATGCGGCACCCTGCATCACGGAAGCCGGTGCCGGCACCGAACTGCCCGCCGGGCAGAGGTCGCTGATCAGTCCCATTCCCGCGCACTCGCGGACCGCCTCGATGGCCGCGACAGCCGAGGACTTGTCGGGGTAAGCACCGGAAACGGCCAGTTCGGTTCCGTCCGGCGTTGTCAGCCGGAACCGGTACTGCGCCTCTGCATCAAGGAAAACTTCGAACTTGCCGGCCATAACTAATCCTTCCGGTCTGCGGAGCCCGTCCGTTGGCGGCTTCGCCGTGAAACGGGCCGAACGCATCTCTGCGAACATGTTCCGCTGGTCTGGTCGAACGATCAGAATTGATCGGTTCATCAAGTGCTTCAAGTCTGTCGTGGCTCCTTGTAGGCTCACAAGACCGATCAAGTTAAGCCCACGTAAAATGCATGCAACGGATTGCCCTCCCGTGGTCCTTCCGTTGCCTCAGCGCACACCAAGGAGTTCGTTATGACCACATTGTCAGATCGACCCAATACAGCCTTGATGGTGATCGACGTCCAGAACAGCGTGGTGGCCGATGTGCACCAGCGCGACGAGGTGGTGGCCAACATCGGCACGCTCGTGGACAAGGCGCGCAGTGAAGGAGTGCCGATCGTCTGGGTCCAGCACTCGGATGAGCAGCTGGAAAAGGGCAGTGAAGCCTGGGAGTATGTCCCGGAATTGAAGCGCCAGGACCCTGAAGCGCTGGTGCACAAGTCGTTTGCGGACTCGTTCGAGGACACCAACCTGGAAGAGGTGCTGGCCAAAGCCGGAGTGGGGAAACTCGTGGTCGCAGGCGCGCAGACGGATGAATGCATCCGGTCCACGATCCACGGCGCCTTTGTCCGCGGCTATGACGTGACGCTCGTCGGCGATGCACACACCACTGAGGACCAGAGCGAATGGGGCGCGCCGCCGCCGGACAAGGTCATCGCGCACACCAACCTGTACTGGAAATACCACACGGCGCCCGGGCGGACGGCTGCCGTGGAGGACACCAAGGATGTGACCTTCAAGGACTGAGCAGGTCGCCGTCAGCCCCGCGTGCGAGCCACTGGTCCAATTGGCAGAATAGGAACCCGTAACAGGCCTCACGAAGAGGCTGCGGGATTGAGTTGGGTGGAGCTTTGGTGGACGTTGACGTCGTTGTAGTTGGCGGAGGGGCAATGGGATCCGCTGCAGCGTGGCAGCTTGCCCGCCGCGGGCATTCGGTCAGGCTCCTGGAACAGTTCGAGCAGGGGCACCACATCGGCGCCTCCCATGGCCCAACCCGGAATTTCAACATGGCCTACGCGGAGGCCGACTACCTGGATCTGGTCACCGAGGCCAAGGATCTTTGGGACGAGCTTGCCGCCGAAACGGGCAGGCAGCTCCTGGACCTTGTGGGCCTGGTGAACCACGGCAACGTCCGCCGGCTGCAGGAGGTCCGGTCGTCGCATGCCCAGAGGGGCATAGAAAGCCACTTCATCTCCGCCTCGGAAGCGGCGGACCGCTGGCGGGGCATGAACTTCCGGAGCGACGTGCTGGTGGTTCCGGGCTCCGGCCGGGTCCGCGCCGGGGAGGCGCTGCTGGCGCTGCGCCAGGCCGCAGAGGCGCATGGCGCCCGCTTTGAGTACTCGACGCCGGTCCGCGACATCCGCGTCGCCGGTGACGACCGCGTCGTCGTCGTTAGTGACTCCGGCGAGATCACCGCGCGACGCGTTGTGGTCACGGCCGGCGCGTGGACCACCAAGCTTGCGGGGAGCCTGGTCCGGCTTCCGAGGCTCGTGGTCACGCAGGAGCAGCCGGCGCATTTCACGCCGCTGGATGACTCGCTGGAGTGGCCCAGTTTCAACCACAACCCCGACCCGGACGATCCCCGCGACGCGTACTGGTACAGCCCGGTCTACGGAATGCTCACTCCGGGCGAGGGCATCAAGGCAGGCTGGCACGGCGTGGGGCCCGTGACGGATCCGGACGCGCGGACCTTCACCCCCGAACCTGCGCAGCTGGAGGCGCTGGTCCGTTACGTCGGGGACTGGCTGCCGGGCGTGGATGCGGCTTCGGCGGTTCCGATCAGCTGCACGTACACCAGCACCGCGAATGAGGACTTCGTGCTGGACCGTTTCGGGCCGGTGGTGGTGGGGGCCGGTTTCTCCGGACACGGGTTCAAGTTCACACCGGCGATTGGCCGGGTGCTTGCAGACCTGGCCGACGGCGGCAGCGCCCCGGCGAGGTTCTCGGCCCGGCGCTAGGCATCGGTTGGCAGGCCGGATTCCGCCGGAGCGGGTAGCGTTGGCTGACATGCGTAACGGTCGACTGATTCCATGCATCCTCGCGGTGCTGTCCGTCGCGGCTGCCTGCCTCCTGGCTTTCGCTGTGTCCGCTAGTGCCGCACCCTGCGCGGACAAGAAGGGTCCTGCTGCCGACGCCGACTCCTGCGTTTCCGGCGGGCCGCCCTCCCGGACGCCCGCTTCTTCGGCGACTGCCCCGGCCGGACCCGCCTCCGGGACCGCTCAGGACGGCACCGGTCCCGGCGAAGCGCAACCCGTCGTCACGGGTTCGGGCGAGGAAGATATGCCGTTACAGGAAACCATCGCCGGCCAGGAACCGGAGCCAGCCCCCGTAGTGTCTTCCGGATCGCCGTCCCGCGCGGGCATGGCCGCCTCGCAGGCAGGATCGGCACCGCCGTCGCCGTCCCGCTCAGCCCGGACGTTGACGGCGGCACCGTCCGATTCCGGCGGGGTTGAGGCGGGGACCGTTCCCGTGGCCGGATACCTGATTGCCACCGGCGGCGGGCTGCTCCTGCTTTCCTCAGCCTTCGGTTTTATGAGGTTCCGTCCCGGCGCCCAGGTCCAGCCATGATGTCCGCAAATGCCGTGGATGAGCTCACCGGGATAGCCGGCTTCGCCGCGCGGGGCATCGATTCGCTGGGGGAATGGGGCGTCGGGCTCTTCACCTTTGCTGAAACCATCATCCCGCCCATTCCCAGCGAGGTCATCCTGCCGTTGGCGGGCTTCCTCACCAAGCAGGGGAGCATGGTCCTGGCGCTCGTCTTCATCACCAGCACGCTCGGCGCGTACGCCGGTGCCTTACTGCTGTACTGGCTGGGTGCCAAACTGGGTTTGGAACGGGCAATCACCGGCCTGTCCCGGCTTCCGCTGATGGACCGCGAGGACTTCGAAAAGGCCGCGGACTGGTTCCAGCGCCACGGAAAGTCGGCGGTGTTCTTCGGCCGGTTCCTGCCGGGGGTGCGCAGCCTGATTTCGTTGCCTGCCGGTGCCAAGAAAATGAACCTGGCCACTTTCAGCATTTTCACCATTGCAGGGAGCGGTCTCTGGAACGCGCTGCTGATCAGCCTGGGCGTGCTGCTCGGAGCCCAATACCGGCTCATTGAGGACTACTCCAGATACCTCAATTACGCCGTCTATGCCGCACTGGCTGCCACAATTGCATGGCTGTCGGTGCGGGCCTACCGGCGGCAGCGCGAACGCGCGGATCAGAACGAATCGTAGGGGAGCGGCTGGAAGGGGCACGGAAGCGCACGGGCGGATCGTCGTCGTCGGCTCCCTCAATGCCGACCTGACCATTTACTGCGAACGGCTCCCGCGTCCGGGCGAGACGGTCCACGGCACCGGGTTCGCCGTCAATCCCGGGGGCAAGAGCGCCAACCAGGCTGTGGCGGCCAGCCTGCTGGGCGGGGCAGTCAGCCTCATCGGCGCCGTGGGGGACGACTCCAACGGCGAAATGCTCCTGGCCTCCACCGCCGGCGCCGGTGTGGACATCTCGCACGTGCGCATCTCAGAGTCCGCTGCCACCGGAGTCGCCGTCATCGCGGTGGATGCACACGGTGAGAACAACATCATCATCTCCGCCGGGGCCAACGGTACCCTTGCACCCGCCGACGTCGCGGCGTCCGCGGACGCGTTCGACGGCGCCTCCGTGGTCTGCCTCTGCCTTGAGGTCAGCCTGGATACCGTTGAAGCCGCTGCCCGGACAGGGCACGACGCCGGCGCGACAGTTTTGCTGAACCTTTCGCCTTACGGCGAGATCCCGCAGGCCTTGGCGGCTGTGTGCGATGTGCTGCTGGTCAATGCGCACGAGGCGTCGCTGGTTCTCGGGCAGGATGTTCCTGTGGCGGACGCGGACGATGCCTGCTGGGACCAGATCCGGGAAAGGTTCGCCGAACGCGGGCTGCAGCGGGTGGTGGTCACCCTCGGCTCCAGCGGCTCGGTGGTTCTTGACTCGCTGGCCGCCGGAGCGGACCGCGTCACCCGGATCGCGCCGGTCACGGTCCATGCCGTGGACACCACGGGAGCCGGCGACGCGTTCACCGGCGCCATGGCTGCGCGGCTCGCGGCCGGTGAGCCGCTGGCCGAAGCCGCAGCCTTCGCCTCAGCGGCGGCGGCGCTTGCCGCCACACGCAAGGGCACGCAGGCTGCCTACGCCGGAGTTGCCGACGTGGAGCGGCTGCGGCGGTCTGCACGAGGCTGACGGAAGCGGGCCGCCGGTCCGATAAGGTCCGGCGGCCCGCTGACTCCTATTGCCGCTACTGCATGGTGTGCCGCATCTCGCCGATGCCGCGCACATAGGTGACCAGTTCATCCCCCGGTTTGAGGAAGCGCTGCGGCACCCGGCCAACGCCCACCCCGGGAGGCGTGCCGGTAAAGATCACGTCTCCGGGCAGCAGCGGCGTCACCTGGGAAAGCCGGGCGATGATCTCCGGCACCGGGAACACCATGTCAGCGGTGTTCCCCTTCTGGACTTCGTCGCCGTTGATCGAACAGCCCAGTTCGATGCGGTGCGGGTCATCAAACTCATCAGGAGTCACCAGCAGCGGCCCGATGGGTCCAAACCCGGGAAACGACTTGGCCAGGCTGTACTGCGGCGCCGGCCCTGTCTGCTGCAGCGTGCGCTCCGAGAGGTCCTGTCCCACGGACAGGCCCGCCACATGCTTCCACGCCTCCTCAACGGGGATGCGGGTCCCGCCCCGGCCGATGACGACGACGAGTTCGACCTCCCAGTCCACCGTGCCCTGCGGGAGGACGATGGTCCCGTGCGGACCAGTCAGGGACGTCACGAACTTCGTGAACACCGTGAGGTCATCGGGTACCTCCAGCGCGGCCTCGGCGGCGTGCGCCGCGTAGTTCAGCCCGATGGCAAACACCTGCCGGGGCTGCGGCGCGGGATTTCCAAAGGACGACGGCGGCACGTCGGCCAGCGGGGTTCCGCTCCATTGCTCCAGCGTGAAGGCCACGCTGCGAAGCTCCGGCCAGCGCTCGTAGCAGTCCTGGATCCGCGGGCTGAAATGTCCGCCGGTTTCCATCGAAACATCGATGACGTGGTCATCGGGGGTGACGAGGTGGAGGCGTCCGGAAATGTTGGCCAGGCGCATGATCAGGCCGAAACGTCGAACTCGACCGTGCCCCAGCCCTCGAACGTTCCGGACCAGCGGCCGGCCTCGTTCATCGGTACGGCCTGGAGGCAGCTGCCGGGAAGGATGACCTGGCCCGCTTCAAACTCGACGTCGTAGTCGGCAAGGCGGTTGACCAGCCAGGCGACGGCGGCGAGGGGGTTTCCCAGGATGTTGCCGGTGGTCCCTGCGATGACTTCGCGGTGGTTGAAGGTCAGGACTCCGCGGGTGTCCCGCAGGTTCAGGTCGGTGACCTTGCGGGGTGTGCCGCCCAGGATGACGGCGCCGGTGGAGCCGTTGTCCGCCAGGGTGTCCGGCAGCCCGATGGCCCAGTCCTTCACGCGCGAGTCGATGATCTCGATGGCGGGCAGCGCGTAGTCGACGGCGTTGATGACGTCCGCGATCGTGGTGTTCCGGCCGCCCAGGCGTGAGCGGAGCACGAAGGCGGGTTCGAGTTCCACGTAGGGTGCGATGAAGTTGTCCCGCTGGAGGGTGGCGCCCTCGAATTCGAAGATGCCTGCCAGCAGGTGGCCGTAGTCCGGCTGGTCCAGGCCGAAGGCGTCCTGCATGACCTTGGCGATGTTGCCGAGCTTGTAGCCGACGAGCCGGTCCCCTCCGGTGACGGCGTGGTCAACGTTGATTTTCTGGACCTGGAATGCGCCGTCGGCGTCCAGCGCGGGCCAGGTTTCCGTGGGCGCAGGTACGGGCTGTCCCTGCAGCCGGGCGGTGCGGAGCGTGCCGGCGACGTCTTCAAGCGTGATGGTGGACATGGTTTCCTCAAATTTCAATGGTTGGGGATCCGGCCCCGGGCGACTCGTGCGAGAGAGGCATGCCCGGGGCCGGAAGTTGCGGGGTTTTGGCGCCGGGCCTAGTGCTGTTCCGGCTTGCCGTCGATGAGGCGGTTGACGTTCCACGGGTTGGCGTCCTGCAGCGGCGCGGGCCGCAGTTGCTCAGGGAACCCCTGATAGGCCACGGGGCGGAGGAACCGTTCAATGGCCAGGGTTCCCACCGACGTCGTTCTTGAATCGGAGGTGGCGGGGTACGGTCCGCCGTGGACCATGGCGTGGCCCACTTCGACGCCGGTGGGCCATCCGTTGATGATGATGCGGCCCACCTTGCGTTCCAATGCCGGGATGAGCGGTGCGGCCGCGGCGTAGTCTTCCTCGGTGACGTGCAGCGAGGCTGTCAGTTGGCCGTCGAGCTTGCCGGTTGCTTCAACCAGGTCATCGACGCCCTTGTAGCGGACCACCAGGCTGGCCGCGCCGAAGATTTCCTCGTGGAGCACCGGGTTGCCGGTGAAGACGTCCAGTTCGGAACTGAAGACCGCCGGTGCGGGTGCGTTCTCGCCGGGGCCCTGATGACCCCGACCGAGGAGTTCGACGTCGGCAGCGGCCTCGAGTGCGTCGTGGCGGTGGTGCCAGGCCGAGGCGATCCCGCCGCTGAGCATGGTCTGCCCGGACAACGGGGTGATTTCGCCGGCGACGGCCACAGCGAACCGGTCGCCCGCCTCACCCGCGGGGACGAAGACCAGTCCCGGGGAGGTGCAGAGCTGCCCGGAACTGCCCGTCACCGAGGCGACGTACTGCCTGGCCAGCGCCTCGACGTCCTTGGTGCCGGACAGGGCTCCGGGAAAGACGTAGACCGGGTTGATCGAGGACATTTCGGCATAGACCGGGATGGGCTCGGGCCGGGCCGCGGCGGTGCGCATCAGCGCGGTGCCGCCGGCGCGGGATCCGGTGAACCCCACGGCCTTGATGTTCGGGTCTGCCACCAATGCCTGGCCGATGCTGGCACCGGAACCGTAGACCAGGGAAAACACGCCCGGATGCAGGCCCAAATCGCGGACGGCGTTGACGATGGCCTGGCCCACGAGTTCGGCAGTGCCGGGGTGGGCGTTGTGGGCCTTGACCACCACGGGGCAGCCTGCCGCAAACGCGGACGCGGTGTCGCCCCCGGCCACGGAGAAGGCCAGCGGGAAATTGCTGGCGCCGAAAACAGCCACCGGACCTAGGGGAATCTGGCGCTGCCGGATGTCGGCCCGGGGGAGCGGTGCCCGGTCCGGCAAGGCGGGATCGATGCGGACGCCGCGGAAATCGCCCCCGCGCACCACCTCTGCGAACAGCCGCAGCTGGCCGGCAGTGCGGGCGCGTTCGCCGCGGAGGCGGTCCACGCCGAGGCCGGTTTCGGCGGATGCCCGCTCGATGAGCTCCTCGCCGATCGCTTCGATGTTTTCGGCAATGGCGTCCAGGAACCGGGCGTGCTGTCCGGGTTCGAGGGTGCTGAACGAGTCAAAGGCGTCCGCGGCGGCTTCGGTGGCCGTCCGCAGCTGGTCGTCGCTGATCAGGGTGTACGCCGGTTCCAGCTGCTCGCTGGTTGCCGGGTTGATTCCATGGGCGGTTCCGCTGGTTCCCGCGGCGGGGTGCCCTGCGATGAGGGAATGTCCGTTAAGTGTCATGATGGCGCCCTCCTGGGCGGTAAGAAGTTGGTGGGAGAGGTCCTGGTCAGGCGTTGCCGGGGCCCAGGTGCCAGATCCCGAGTGCGGAGAGGAGTTCGCGGGGGTCCCAGACCACCCATTCCTCGGCCAGCTTGTCGCCGTCGAAACGGAGGAAGGACGCGCCGGAGACGGTGATGGTGCGTCCGGTGGCGGGTACGTCCATGAACTCGCCTTGATGCGTTCCCTTGGTCTGCCAGTGAATGGCAGCGGTGGCACCGTCCTCGAGGATGTGCAGGATCTCCGTGGTGGTGTCGGGGAAGGCTGCGTGGGTGGCCTCAATGGTCTTCCGCAGGGTGGCGTAGTCTTCACTGCCGGACTTGGACCTGCGGACATAATCCGGTGCGAGCATCTGCTCGAAGGCGGTCAGGTCGCCGTCGCCCCATGCGCTGTTCCAAGCCCTGAGGATGGTCTGCTGGCGGCTCATGATGCGCTCCTTGCCGGTGCTGATGCGGGTACGGATGCCGGTGCTGCCTGTTCGGCGGGTGCGGGAATCTCGATGGGAAGGTACTGGCCGAACTTGCCGGCCCGGAAGAGCAGCGCATCGCCGTTCCCTTCCTTCATGCCGGTCACGGCACCCACCACCATGTAGTGGTCTCCCACGACAACCTCGGCCGTCACCAGGCAGTCGATGTAGGCGGTGGCGCCGTCCAGGTGCGGGGTGCCGAGGGGGCCCGCGGTGCAGGGCAGGCCCTCGAACTTCTGCGGTCCCTTGCGGGACAGCGACCGGCAGATGTTGATCTGGTCATCGGACAGGATGTTGGCGGTGAACTTCTGCAGCTTGCGCAGCTTGGGCCAGCTGGAGGAGGACTTGTCCACGCAGAACATGACCAGCGGCGGATCCAGCGAGAGTGACTGGAAGGTGCCGACCACCAGGCCGAGCTTCTCGTCGTCGTCATTGATGCCGGTGATGGCAGTGACTCCCGTGGGGAGTTTGCCCAGGACCTGGCGGTAGTAGGCGGGTGTGATGTCTGCTGTTTTGTCTGCCAGAGCAGTGGTGCTGGCTGGGGTGATATCCATGTCTGGGTTTCCTTACATCAAGGCGTATCAGGCGGCTTCGCGGAAGCTGCCGAAGCGGCCGCCGTGGAAGATGAGCGGGGTGGAAGCCCGCTCAGCGGGAGTCATGTCCAGCACGTTGGCGATGACGACGACGTGGTCTCCGGCGGTGAACTGCTGTTCAACCCGGCAGTCGAACCAGGCCAGGGAGCCGTGCAGGTGCGGGGTGCCCCAGCCGGACTCGGACCAGCCAACAGAGCTGAGTTTGTCCTCGCCTTTGGCGGACAGTGCGCGGCACACCTGCTGCTGGTCCTCGGCGAGCAGGCTGATGCTGAAGGTTGCGGCCTCGGAGATCTTCGGCCAGCTGGTGGAGCTGTGCATGACGCTGAACGTCACCAGCGCCGGCTCCATGGACAGGGAGGCGAACGTGCCCACGATCATGCCGTTCTGGATGCCGGTCACCGAATCGGTGGAGCAGACGGCCGCTACACCTGTTGGCAGGTGCCGCATGACGGCGCGGTAGCGGTCGGAGTCGATGGTCCTGGGGGCCATGGCGGTGGCGGTCATGACTGTCCTTCCGGTGCGGCGGCCTTCAGCTCTGCGTGGATGTTGCGGCCTGCCCGGAGGCCGCTTTCAATGGCGCCGTCGAAGAAGCCCGCCCAGATGTTCGCGGTGTCGCTGCTGGCGAAGTGGAGGGCTCCTTCACTGGCCTGCTGCGCTTGGTGGTACTTGGTGAGCTGGCCGGGGCGCTGGATCTGCCAGGTTTCCTCCGCGTAGGGGTCTTCACCCCATTTGTGACCGGTGACCTCGAGGACTTCCAGGTCATCGCGCCAGACCTTGATGGCGTCCTGGATCTGCCGGGGATCGGTGACGTCGATGCGGTTTGCGTCGGCGCCGAAGCCCACCAGTACCGCGTCGTCTTCGCCGACGAACTCGGTGCGGATCACCGAGAGGGGCTTGTCCTGGGCGGAGTATGCGAAGAACGGCTTGATGGGGCCCTTGACCCGGATCCAGGCCTTGACGCCCTGTGACGCGGTCTTTTCCCGGCTGGCAGCGAGCTTGCCGTCCGAGAGTGCGGGCTCGACGTCGAGCTTGTGCAGGATGTTCTGCGGCAGGGTGATGACCACTTTCCTGGCCAGGATTTCCCGGCCGTCGCCGTAGCTGACGGTGGCACCGTCGGCGTGGTGGCGGACCGCGGTGACCGGGGTGTTGAGGCGGATGTCCGCGTTGGTGTCCTCGGCGATGGCGGTCACCAGGGTGTCGTTCCCGTTCGTCAGGCGGTAGATCGCGGAGGCTTCGTGCATCAGGTGCCAGTGTCCGGAGGACCCGGCGGTCCAACGCAGGGCGTTGACGTAGGCGCACTGGTCCAGGGGTGCGTTGAAGTGGCCCACCCAGGCGGCCTCGTTCGCGTTCCGTTCGTCCTCGGAGAGGTCCAGCTTGTCCAGCATTTCCTGCAGGTTGTACTGGTCGGCCTCGGCCAGGTTCTCTACCGTCAGCGGTGCGTCAGGGCGCGGCAGCCACTTCATGGTGTCTTCCAGCAGCCGGGTCATGCCCGGATCGATCAGCTTCATGAAGTCGTCCAGGTTGCCGCGGCGCACTTCATTGCCGGCCAGCCAGTAGGTTTCTTCCGAGCGCGGCCCGCGTGAGACCTCCAGCCCGTAGCGGGTGACCTCGGCCCAGACGTGCGGCTGGGTCCAGTGCAGCCAGTTTCCGCCGAGCTCCAGCTTCCGGCCCAGGCGGTTCTCTGTCCACAACCGGCCGCCCAGTCGCTCGCGGGCTTCCAGGACGACCACCTTGTGGCCGCGGTTGCCGAGTTCGCGGGCAGTGATGAGGCCGGCCAGCCCGGCACCGATGACGACGACGTCAGTTTGTTCAGTCATTGAAGGATCCTTTGGTGATAATTCCGTTGATGGCGGCCGCGTTTAGCGGGCAGCGTCGCTGAGGTGAGCGGCGCGCTGTGCCGTGGCCGGGTGGCCGGCCAGGGTGTATTTCTGGCCGAAGAGCTTTTCGCGCAGGGTGACGGGTTCCTGGTCTCCGCTGCGTTCCGGGGCGATGATCCCCTGGGCGCGGAGTTCCGGGAGTGCCAGCTCGATGAAGTCTTCCCAGCTGCCCGGCTTGGTGGTGTAGCTGAGGTTGATGCCGTCGATGTCTGCCTCGTCGCGCCAGCGGCGCAGTTCGGCGGCCACGGTTTCCGGGGAACCGATAATGGTGGATCCGGTGCCGCCGACGGCGAGGAATTCTGCGATCTGGCGCGGCGTCCAGTCCCGGTCCGGGTCCGCTTTGGAGAACATGTCCACCATGGACTGCCCTGCCTTGGTGCCTACGGACCGCAGGGGAGTGTCCAGTTCGTATTCGGACATGTCTATGCCGGTCCAGCCGCTGAAGCGGGCCAGGATGCCTTCGACCGGGGCGGTTTCAACGGCGCTGCGGTACTTCGCCTGGGCTTCCTCGTCGGTGGGCGCGACGACGACGGTGAGCAGGACGACGATCTTGACGTCCCGGGGATCACGGCCGGCGTCCGCCACGGCCTGGCGGAGCTTGTCGACTGACCGCCTGGTGCCTTCCACAGACGTGCCCTGGAGGAAGACCACTTCGGCGTGCTTGCCGCCGAACTCCATGCCCCTTGAGGAAGCGCCGGCCTGGAACAGGACCGGGGTGCGCTGCGGGGAAGGCTCGCAGAGGTGGAAACCGGGCACCGTGAAGTGCTGGCCGGAGTGGTTGATCGGGTGCACCTTCGCCGGGTCGACATAGGTGGCGGATTCGGCGTCGCGGACCACGGCGTCCTCCTCGAAGGAACCCTCCCAGAGCTTGTACACGACGTCCATGTACTCGTCGGCCAGGTCGTAACGTTCGGCCGGGGTGAGCTGTTGCTGCTTGCCAAGGTTGCGGGCAGCGGCCTCCGAGTAGGACGTCACGATGTTCCAGCCCACGCGGCCTGCTGTGAGGTGGTCCAGTGAGCTGAACTTACGGGCCAGCAGGTAGGGCGGCTCATACGTCGCCGACACCGTCACCCCGAAGGTCAGGTGCCTGGTGACGGCGGCCATGCCGCTGATCAGTACGGTCGGGTCGTTGATCGGGAACTGCGCGGCATCGCGAAGGGCGGCATCGCCGTTTCCGCGGTAGACGTCGTGGTAGCCCACGTTGTCGGCGAAGAAGATCCCGTCGAACCCGGCCTTTTCCAGCTTCTGTGCGATGCCGGTCCAGTACTGCAGGTCGGTGTATCGGTAGCCCTGGTCCCCGTCGTTCCGCCAGGACCCGGAGGTCAGGTGTGAGGGGGCGAAGACGTCAAAGGCGAAAAGGCTGAGAGGTTCGTTTTTCATGGCAGCGGTACTTCCTTGGACTCGTGCCGAATACGGCGACAAATTTCAGTTTGACGTTCATTAAATGAACACTGCGTTCAATTTAGAATGTAACTCAGCTCACTGTCAAGGGTTCATTTTTCGTTCTTCACGTTGCGGATCGCCTATTGACATGGAATGTGGCGCATGCCATATTTTTGACCATGGCGTTCGAAAAGTGAACGAACCAGGACATGGCTCCCAACGCCCTCCACACCGCCGCGCTGATATCGCCGGCGCTCTTATCCGTTCGAATTGGCACGATCTACAAGGAAGTCCATCGTGAATACACCTGTTACACCTGCCGCGAGGCCGCTCGTGCAGTCATCGGCTCCCCAGGATCCGCAAAAGAAGAAGTTCCTCATGAAGCTCAGCGGCGTGATCGCCGGCGGCATGTTCATCGACGGCTTCATCCTGGGCGGCATCGGACTGGTCATGCCGGCCCTGACGGCAGACCTGGGCCTGTCCGCTACCTGGCAGGGCCTGATTGGCGCCTCGGCACTCATTGGCATCTTCTTCGGCGGCCCGATCGGCGGCTACCTGGCGGACAAGATCGGCCGCAAGCCGATGTTCATCGTGGACCTCGCCATCTTCCTTCTTGGCTCGGCCGCACAGTTCTTCGTGGCGGACGCGTGGCAGCTGTTCATCATCCGATTGGTCATGGGCATGGCGATTGGTGCCGACTACGCCATCGGCTGGCCGTTGCTGGTGGAGTTCTCACCCGCCAGGCTGCGGGGCAAGCTGATGGCCTTCCAGGAGGTCGCCTGGTACGTCGGCTACCTGCTGTCCTACGCCGTCGGTTACTACATGTCCACCTCGATCGACGCGGACTGGCGGATCATCCTGGGCATGAGCACCGTTCCGTCGCTGATCGTGTTCCTGCTCCGGCTGGGGTCGCCCGAATCGCCGCGCTGGCTCATCAGTAAGGGACGGCGTGAGGAGGCATTTGCCATCGCCCACCAGTGCATGGAGGACGCCGACATCAAGGACCTGGAGCACGAGAAATCTGAGAAGCCCAACTTCGCCAAGCTGTTCTCGCCGCAGTACCGCAATTCCACGATCTTTGTCTGCATGTACTGGGTCTGCAACGTCACCCCGTACTTCGCCATCGCCACCTTCGCACCCATCGTCCTGGAAAGCCTCGGCGTCG
Source organism: Arthrobacter sp. LjRoot78 (assembly GCF_964254335.1). Taxonomy (NCBI): domain Bacteria; kingdom Bacillati; phylum Actinomycetota; class Actinomycetes; order Micrococcales; family Micrococcaceae; genus Arthrobacter; species Arthrobacter sp. LjRoot78. The sequence continues at coordinate 112,591 of NZ_CAXUTG020000001.1, forward strand.
AAGACGGCCTGGCCGGAGCACTGTTGCTCAACGGCGTGGTGGTCGCAGGCTCACTGGCGTCCATGTACCTGATCGAACGCGTGGGCCGACGCAAGCTGTCCATCCCGCCCATGTGGATCGCCGCCGTCGCGCTTGTGGTCATCGGCTTGTTCTCGCACCTGTCTCCGATGGTCATCCTGATCAGCTTCATGGTGTTCTCCTTCTTCAATGCCGTCTCCACCGCCCTGACCGGCGTCTATCCCGGCGAGGTGTTCCCCACCGAAATCCGCGGCGCCGGGGTCGGCTTCGCCACCGCGTTCTCGCGGATTGGTGCGGCTGCGGGAACCTTCATCCTGCCCATGTCTGTGAACGGCCTCGGAGTCGGGACCACCATGCTGATCGCCGCCGGCATCTGTGTGCTCGGTGCCGTGATCTCCCAGTACCTGGCACCTGAGACCAAGGGCCTGAGCCTGAGCGACACGTCCGCGCCGCTGGGCAAAGCAGTGCTCCAGCGATAATTCCACTTTCATACGGCGGGACGCCTGGCCGGGCTGACTCCGGCCAGGCGTCCCTTTGTAACGCCAAGAATCATCGACTGTAACGCCAAGAATCATCGACACGCCTCCGGAAGGAACATCATGAAGATCCACGGTGAAAGCGCCCACTCCACCGGACTCCCCACTCCCCGCCTGACCCTTGACGACGGCGGCATCCACCCCGGTGCGTGGGTGAGCTTCCGGGATCCGGCGGTGGTGGACACCCTAGCGGCCGAAGGATTCGACTGGATCTGCATCGACGGACAGCACGGCGCACCCGAAATGTCAGAGCTGCAGCCCCTGATCGAAGCCGCCCACTTATTCGGTGTCCCTTCGATCGTCCGCGTTCCCGGCCACGAAGCGGGCACCCTCGCCAGGGTGCTCGACGCGGGTGCGGGCGGAATCATCTTTCCCACCGTGGAGGACGCTGCGACCGCAGCCACCCTGGTTGCGGCCACCCGCTTTGCTCCCCGCGGCAGGCGCAGCTACGGGCCAACCCGCCGCAGCCCCCGGTACCCCAAGCCGGTCCCCGGGAACCTGCAGGACGACGCACTGTGCATCCTCATGATCGAAACGGCCGCAGGCCTGGCCAGCCTTGACGCCATCCTTGCCACCGGGCCGGACGCCATTTTCGTCGGCCCCTACGACCTATCCCTCAGCCTAGGGGTGACGCTGGAGGAACTCACCGGCGAAGGCCCGGACGGGATCCTCGCGGACATCGCCCGCCGCTGCACGGCAGCCGGCGTGATCCCCGGCATCTACACCGGCGAACCGGTCCTGTCCGAAAAGATGACCGCCCGCGGCTTTCGCTTCATGCCAGTGGCATCGGACACCGGCCTGTTGGCCGTCGCGGCACGAGCCGCCGTTGCGGCATCCACTGGCCTGACCGCCTGCGTAGCCGTGCACTAACCCTGCGGTCTTTCGGAGGAAATTCAATGCCCTATGCCATGCACATTCCGAGGGCGGGCGGCCCGGACGTCTTCGAGCGGGTCACCGTCACCAAGCCCGAGCCCGGGCCGGGCCAGCTGCTCATGCGCGTCGCCGCCGTCGGGGTGAACTTCATCGAGACCTACCAGCGCGCGGGCATCTACGCCGTCGACTATCCCTTCGTTCCCGGCGTCGAGGCCGCCGGAATCATCGAGGAAATCGGCGACGGCGTCACGGACTTTGTGGCGGGCGGTCGTATCACCACCACGGAGGGCGCCGGCAGCTACGCCGAGTACATGGTGGTTGACGCCGACAAGGCGCTTCCGGTCCCGGACGGCATTTCGGATGAAGTGGCCGCAGCGTTGCCCGCCCAGGGAATCACTGCACATTACCTGGTCAATTCCAGCTACAACGTCCAGCCCGGCGACACCGTCCTGACCTACGCCGGAGCCGGGGGAGTCGGGCTGCTGCTGACCCAAATGCTCAAGCACCGCGGCGCCACCGTCATTACCACCACCTCAACGTCCGAAAAAGCGGAACTGGCCCGGAAAGCCGGAGCCGACCACGTCCTCACGTACCCGGAGGTTCCCGAGCGGGTGCGCGAACTGACTGGCGGAAGGGGCGTCGACGTCGTCTATGACGGCGTAGGCAAGGACGCCTTTGACGGATCCGTGGCCTCCCTGCGCATCCGCGGCACGCTGGTGCTCTTCGGCGGGGCGTCCGGCCAGGTGCCGCCGCTCGACCTGCAGCGGCTCAATGCCCACGGATCCTTGACGGTCACCCGGCCCAAGATCGACGACTTCCTGCTCGACGCCGAGGAGCGCCGCTGGCGCGCCCGGGAGTTGTTTGACCTGGTGGTCCGGGGCAGCGTCAAGGTCGACATTGGTGCGCGTTTCCACCTGGAGCAGGCCGGAGAGGCCCACGCTGCGCTGGAGTCGCGGGCAACGACGGGCAAAGTCATCCTGGTGCCGTAGCAGGCGGGAGGGAGCGCTGCGGCGTTGAACCACTCTTGAACGCCCCGTTCGCTCCTTGGCGAGGCATAGGATGGGAAGACATCCAATCGGGGCACCGTGCCCCGGGCAGACGTGAATGGAACCGGGGTTTGAAGTGGCAGCGGAAACAGGCGTGGACGTAGAGGCGGCAACAGACGGTGAGGAAACGGCGCCGGCCGAGGCTGTAGACCTCACCAACAAATCCGTCATCAAGGCCACGGTCCTGCTCAGTGAGCTGGGCCGGCACAGGGGCGGCATCACTGTCACCGAGCTTGCCCAGGCTGTCGGCATGACGCGTCCGACGGCCTTCCGACTGCTGTTGAGCCTGGAACAAACGGGATTCGTGGACCGGGTAGACAACCGGTACACACTTGGCTGGGAAATGGCCCGGCTGGGCCGGCTCGCTGACCCGTACACCGGTGCAGTGGCCAGGGTCCAGCCCATTCTGGAGGAATACGCTGCCAGGCTCAACGAGACCGTGAGCCTGGCCATGGTGCGGGACGCCTTGAACTACGACGTGATCGCGGAAGCTTCGGGTTCCAGGTACCTGAATGTCACGATGTACGTTGGCGAAACCTATCCCGTGCACGCCAGCGCCACCGGAAAGCTCATGCTTGCGGAAATGAGCGACGACGACGTGGCTCAGGCATTGCCAAAGAAGCTGGAAAGGTTCACGCCGGCCACCATCACCAAGCGCGAGGCGCTCATCCAGGAACTGCACAAGATCCGGGACCAAGGCTATTCGGTGATGGACAACGAACTCGAAGAAGGCCTCTTTGTAGTGGCACTACCGGTGCGGGATGTGGCAGGTGCGCTGGTTGGCATCGTCTCCGTCAACGGGCCCGAGCAGCGGCTGAAATCGGAAGGCCTGCCGGACACCATCGACCAGCTGCGCGCGGCAAGCAGGGACATCGCGAAGGCGCTCCTCGGCATCGAACCCGTTTAGGCTTCAGCCATCGCGAGGAGATGCTCCACGGAGGGATATTTCCAGCGCACGTACTGAACAGGCACTCCCATGCGCTCGGCCACCAGGGTGTGCGTTACTTCCTGTGGCACCCCGCTGCTGCTCAACTCCCTGACGCACTGCGTGAGTGCAGCGGTCCTGCGCGCATCGCGGGCCTTGAGCAGCTCGGCGGGTTCCCTGCGGCGCTTCTGCTTCTGCTTGTGGTTCCAGTGAGGCATGGTCATCCTGCAAAATCCGGGAAGAGCGCCTGCTCGTAGTGCGGCGGCAGGACGTAGAGTGCAAGCGGCCGGGCGGTCGCTGGCACGCACGGCAGGGGCGGCAGGTGTCGGAGGCGTGTGTTGGCGGGCTTCTCACGTCTTTTCATGGCCATCATCTCCATTGATGGAGGTCCGAGGACGGACTCACCGGTTAATAGTTTGAACGTTATATTTTGAACGTGGCGTTCACTGGATGAACACTTTCCATTGTGGCCCTCCTCACGTTCTTTGGCAAGGAGGCGCCGCAATTCATTTGCCACCCGAGTCGAACGGACTACCAGGATGTACGCCAACCCCAGAATTTCGACGCGCCGCACGCGCTCCCCGCAACCTGCGGCCGCCGTCCCGGACTGGTCAAAGTTGTCCCGCGGGGGCACGGTGCGGGTCTTCCGCGGGGACGGCAGCACTGCGGCCGGCCTCATTGACATGCTTGCGCTGGATCGCACCGTCCTGTGGGCCATCCAGGATGGAGGGCGGGGCCGGGTCATAATCTGCAGGGCCGACCGGCCCCGGGTGGTTGTGGTGACGCCGGCCGAAAAGTCCCGCTAGGGAAACCCATTGCGTCCCCCGGTGAGGTGTGCCACACTATTTTTACGTTCATTATTCGAACGTTGCGTTCAAGTTTAGCCACCAAATATGATCTGGCTCCGGGACACCGTGGTTCCGGGCCACCAGCAGGAAGGAAAGCGATCATGTCCATCTCAATCGGCCACCGCGCCATTTTCACCGCTTTCGGCCACAGCAGCTCCGCACTGCACGCCCATGCACCGTCCAAGCAGGCGCCGTCGCCGGCCCCGACCGCCGAAGCTCCTGTCCCTTTTGAGGGCGGAGAGCTGAAGTGCTCGCCGTGGGAGGGCCTGTACCTTGAGCAAGCACAGCCGACGGCGACGGGGAACGAATCAGCCATGGGCCGCCAGCTGGACGCATTCCTTGCCAGCCTGATGTACGGCGAGTAAGCCATGTCCGGAACGATTTACGCGCAGGCGGCGGGTGACGCCCCGGCAGCATCGGCCGTGGCTTCTGCGGCGGCCGAGGAATGCGACACGAACAGCTGTTTCTTCTGCACCGGGCCGGAAACGGACTGATTCGACTAGTCAGTGGCCGGCGTCGTAGCGGCCGGCGTCAGGCAGGGTCTGGCGGTCGCGCCGGCGGGCAGCAACGGCACCGACGCCCTGCCCCGCCAAGGCGACGGCCAGAGCCAGCAGCACTGTTGGAAGTGCTCCGCCGTCCGGTCCCAGGGTCGCCGCCAGGATCTGCCGGCTCATCAACAGCATCTCCGCCAGGTCGCCGGCCAGCACGCGAGTCCCCAGCACGTAATTAACCGAGATGAACACGGCGGGAACCAGCCATAGCAGGGCAATGTTCACGAGCCACACCACCGCCCGGCCCGCGGAACGGAGGCCGCACCACGCCAGGGCGCAGCCGACCACGATGGCGGGAATCCAGCGAGCCGCTGACGGCACCGCAACCGGCACGCCGGTATGCCCCATGAAACCGACCATCCACTCCACCGCCCACGAAGGGAACGGCACCGCCACAAGCCCCACCCCCAATGCGGCCAGCGCCCGCGACCTGGAGAATAACAAGGAAAGCGCGACGGCGGCCGCGGCGAGGGAGGCGATCGCACCTGCCAGCAACCCGGCGAAGTAGAGGCCGGCCATGGTCCCGCCCGCCAGGCCGCCGTCGAGCACCGTGAACGACTGAACGGTCGCCGTGAACTGGACTGCCAGCAGTCCTGCCGCGGCGCACCACGCCGCCAGCCGCCGTCGGGCGGGGGACCAAAGGCGCAGCGCGAGTCCTGCCGCGGCACCGCCCACGGTGAGGAGGGAAACGATGGTGGTGAGTTCGTACTGACTTAACGGCAGCAACGAGACCGGCATCTGATCCGGGGGCACCTCTGAGCCCCAGAGGTTCTGCAAAGGCAGCCTCGCGCCGCTTACGAGCCACGGGCCAAGGCCGAGCAATCCTGCCAGGATTCCGATCAGCAACCCCCGGGCCGCATCCCTTCCGGGGCTCCGGCTCGGCTGGTCAGGGACTGCCTGGTTCGTTGCCTGGTCCGGAAGGCTCACTAGGACTCCTGTCGTTGAGCAGTCGGGAGGGCAGAGCCAGCGCCGGCGTCAGCCTGGTTGGCGCCTCTCCAGTGCAGTGCGGCGGTACCAGTCGCTGGCCAGCTTTGTATGCTTGCTGCTGTTGGCACAGTTCCGGTTGCTGCAGTGCGACGGGGTTTCGTCCTGTGAGCCTCTTGGGCCCTGCTGAGGGTGCCGGACCAGCACCACGGCTGATCCGCAGGCGGCGCATACGAGGAAGGATCGCATGCTAGGCACCGAATCCTGGCCCGGCCGGTGCTGCGTTTCGGCTCAAGATGACACTGCCGCCGGCTTTGAGCTTGCCTTGATGGCCTCTGACTTTCATTCATCCCCCTGAACTAGTCTGCGTTTCAGGGTACCGCGCTTGAGCCGGATTGAGCTGCCCCGGCCCTACTCCCCGTGGACTTCGGCCTGCTTCTCCTCGGAGCGGTCCAGGTATGCCAGCAGCAGGTCGGCGGCTTTCTCGAGCTCGCCGGCCTCCAGCGCCTCGCAGATCTCCTCGTTGTCCTTGAGGTAGCCGCTGTAGAAGTTCGCGTCCATCGTGGCCTTGTGGAAGAACAGCCGCATCTCCGCCAGGACCTGGGACATGATCGTGTTCAGCCTGCGGCTTCCGGCCAGGGCCACGATCGCGCCGTGAAAGTGCTGGTTTGCGGTGCCCAGTCCCTCGTCGTCGTTCGCGGCGGCCGCGAGCTTGCCTTCCTCCACCGCCGCCCGGACGGCCGCCACCGCTTCCGGGCTGCCCCCGCCGCGGATCGCGCTGACTTCGATGGTGCGGCGGACGGTGTAGACGTCGTGGATATCGCCGGCTTCCAGGCTGGCTACAAAAACTCCGCGGTTGGGGTGCCGGACCACCAGCCGTTCGCTTGCAAGCTCGGCGAAAGCTTCGCGCACCGTGTTGCGGGAGACGCCGAGGTCCTCGGCAATCGTGGACTCGGTCAGCCGCGCCCCCGGGAGCAGGACGCCTTCCGCCAACTGCAGGCGCAGTTCATCCGCCACCCGGTCGGCCACGGAGGGCACAGCGACGCGCAGCCGGGCTGCCGCGGTTGCCGATGCTGCGGAGGTTGCGCCTGTGCCGGATACGCCCCGGGTTGCTGCTTCTGAAGTGGCCATACTCCAGAATTTACACGATCGTCACATCGTTGAATCGAAGGATTGTTGAACAATCGATAAATTTGGTGCATCCTAGTAAGAGCAAATCAATGAGACGAGGATCACAATGGTTTATATGGACCTGAACAGTGACGTAGGCGAGTCCTTCGGCCGCTGGACGCTGGGTGACGACACTGCGATGTTTCAGTCCGTGTCCAGCGCCAACGTGGCGTGCGGTTTCCACGCCGGCGATCCCACGGTCATCCGCCGCACCTGCCGCGAAGCCGTGCAGGCCGGCGTCATGATCGGCGCCCACGTGGGCTACCGTGACCTCTCCGGATTCGGCCGCCGCTTCGTGGACATTGATCCCAGTGAACTGGCTGACGATATCGTCTACCAGATCGGCGCACTCCAGGCGCTGGCCGCCACCGAAGGCGGACGCGTCCGCTACGTCAAGCCGCACGGCGGCCTGTACAACGCGATCGTCTCCCACACCGCCCAGGCGCGCGCCGTCGTCGACGCCGTCCGGTCCATCGATCCCGGACTTCCGATCCTCGGCCTTCCCGGCTCGGAGGTGCTGCGGCTTGCAGAGGCCGCCGGACTCCGTGCTGTTTCCGAAGCCTTCGCCGACCGCGCCTACAATCCCGACGGCACGCTCGTCTCCCGCTCGCTCCCCGGAGCCGTCCTGCATGACCCGGCCCAGGTGGCCGAACACGTCCTGCGGATGGCCGCCGACTCCGCCATCCGCACCGTGGACGGCTCCATCCTGAAAATCAATGCAGACAGCATTTGCGTCCATGGCGATTCCCCCGGGGCAGTAGCCATGGCTATTGCAGTGAAAGCTGCGCTTTCCGACGCCGGCATCACCATCAAGGCTTTCGCCTAAACCGCTTTCGCCCTAACGGCGTCCGCCTCACCCTGCCAGACCCCCGGCAGCACCCCCAACCAGCATGCAGGCAGCTCCCGCCGCACACCTGAAGGAAAATCATGACCACACATCACACGGCCGCCCGCACCGGCCGAAAGATCCCGCCCGGCGCGCTGAAGGCCTACGTCGCCAGCCTGACCGGCACCTCGCTGGAGTACTACGACTTCGCCATCTACTCGGTGGCCTCCGCCCTGGTCTTCCCCAAGATCTTCTTCCCGGGCAATGACGAGTTCGTGGGCCTCCTGCTCTCCTTCTCCGCCTTTGCGGTGGGCTACCTGGCACGGCCCATCGGCGGCGTGATCTTCGGCCGCCTGGGCGACAAGATCGGCCGCAAGCAAGTCCTTGTGGTCACCCTCATGCTCATCGGCGTCGCCACCGTGCTTATCGGCCTGCTTCCCGATTACTCCGTGATCGGCGTGGCAGCCCCCACCATCCTGGTGCTCCTGCGCCTGGCCCAGGGCATCGGCGTCGGCGGCGAATGGGGCGGTGCCGTCCTGCTCTCCAGCGAATTCGGTGACGCCAACAAGCGCGGCTTCTGGTCCTCCGCAGCCCAGATCGGCCCGCCCGCCGGCAACCTGATGGCCAACGGCGTCCTGGCGCTCCTTGCCGCAACGCTCAGCACAGAAGCCTTCCTCTCCTGGGGCTGGCGCGTGGCCTTCCTTGCCTCCGCACTGCTGGTGGTCTTCGGCCTGATTATCCGCCTCAAGCTTGAAGAAACCCCCGTGTTCAAGGCCATTGCGGCCCACGGTGAACAGCCCAAGGCCCCCATCACTGAGGTGTTCCGCAAGGAACCCCGGGCCCTCGTGGCCGCTGCCCTCTCCCGCGTCTGCCCCGACGTCCTCTACGCGCTCTTCACGGTTTTCGTGGCCGTCTACGCCACCAAGGAACTCGGCATGACCACGGGCAATGTCCTCACGGCAATCCTGGTCGGCTCGGCCTTCCAGCTGTTCCTCATCCCGCTGGCCGGCGCCCTCACCGACCGGTTCAACCGCCGGATGGTCTACGGGATCGCCGCCGTTGGAACGGCACTGTACATTCCGCTCTTCTTCCTCATGATCGACGGTAAGTCCGTGCTCATGCTGACCGTCGGCGTGGTGATCGGCCTGGCGTTCCACGCCTTCATGTACGGCCCCCAGGCCGCGTACATCACCGAGCAGTTCCCGGCCCGCCTGCGCTATGCCGGCAGCTCGTTGGCCTACACCCTGGCCGGCGTCATCGGCGGCGCCGTGGCACCGCTGATCTTCACCGCCCTCTACGCGGCGTCCGGTGACTGGTACCTGATCGCGGCCTACCTGCTGGTGGCCGCCGCAGTCACGGTTGTGGGCCTGGCCCTCGGCCGGAACCCGCAGACCGCTGAAGAAGAGCGCCTCCTGGCGGACGCAGCTTCCCTCGCCTGAGCGGCACGGAAACTCCAGCACAGAAACCTGTTCAGTACAGAACTTTTAAGGCATTGGAAACGATGGAAGCGGTAGCAATGGAAACCCTGAGCGTGCACAAGGTCCTCTCGGTGCGGCCCGTGGGAACGCGGGCGGTGCTCGCGGAGCTCTCCGGAACGCAGGACGTCCTGGCCCTGCAGACCCTGCTCCTGGAATCCCCGCTGCCGGGCCAGGTGGACGTGCTGGCGGCCGCGCAGACCGTGATGGTCCGCGCGGATTCGCCGGCCGCCGCCCGCCGCATGGGCTCGTTCCTGCTGGACCTGGACCTGACGGCTCCGGTCAAACAGGACGGCGGCCTGGTGTTCATCGATACCGTGTACGACGGCGAGGATCTCGCCGAAGTGGGGCGGCTCACCGGCCTCGGAACGGACGGCGTCATCGAAGCCCATTCCGGCCAGGTGTGGACGGTGGCCTTTGCCGGGTTCGCGCCGGGCTTCGGCTACATGGTGGGGGAGAACCAGGTGCTGGAAGTTCCGCGCCGCAGCTCGCCGCGCACCGCGGTGCCCGCCGGTTCGGTGGCTTTGGCGGGCAACTATTCGGCGGTGTATCCGCGCAGGTCCCCGGGCGGCTGGCAGCTGATCGGCCGCACCGGGGCCCGCATGTGGGACCTCAGCCGGTCCGAGCCCGCACTGGCCAGCCCGGGACACCGCGTCCAGTTCCGCGCCGTCCGCGATGTGGTGACCATGGCACCGGAACATGCGGCCTCCGAGGCGGTAACCGCCACGGAGGTATCGGCCCGGGAGGCTGCTTCCGGCCTGCGGATCGTGTCACCCGGGCTGCAAAGCCTCATCCAGGACCTCGGCCGGCACGGCCACTCCGCGCTGGGAGTCTCCGCCGCCGGAGCCCTGGACCGGGCCTCGCTGCGCCGGGCCAACCGGCTGGTGGGCAACAACTCCTCGGCCGCAGCCATCGAGAGCGTAGCCGGCGGACTCAAAGTCCAGGCCGTCGGCGACCAGGTCCTGGCCGTCGCCGGGGCGCCGTCGGAACTGACCATCGCGTCGCCGTCGGACGCTGAATCCGGCTCCGACGCTGACAGCGACGGGACCGGGCGCCAGCGCACGGTTCCCATGGCCACACCGTTTGCGCTGCTCGACGGCGAAACCCTGACCCTCGGCGCGCCGGAGGCCGGCTTCCGCAGCTACCTGGCAGTCCGCGGCGGGGTGGACGCCGCGCCCGTTCTGGGCAGCCGTTCCACCGACACCATGTCCGGCATAGGACCGGCCCCGCTTGCCGCCGGACAGTTGCTGGCATCCGGCGACGTCACCGAATCCGGCGTCGTGGGTGATCCCGAACTCCAGCCGGACTTCCCCGGCGAGGGCGTCACGGTGCTGGACATCGTCCTGGGCCCGCGGGCCGACTGGTTCGATGAATCCGCCCTGGATTCCCTGTGCGGGCAGGACTGGGTGGTCAAGCCGCAGTCCAACCGCGTGGGAATGCGGCTGGACGGCACGCCGCTGGAGCGCGGCCGGCAGGGCGAACTGCCCAGCGAAGGCACCGTAGCGGGCGCCATCCAGGTGCCGCCCGAAGGCCTCCCCGTGCTCTTCCTGGCCGACCATCCCATCACGGGCGGCTACCCCGTGATCGGCGTGGTGGTGGACCACCAGCTGGACCTGGCCGCGCAGGTGCCCATAGGCGGCAGCATCCGCTTCCGCCGTGTTCCCGAGCAGACTCCTTCGCCGGAACAGAAAACTTCTGAACAGACTTCGACCGAACAGACGTCCCAAGAAAAAGTGAGTAACTGATGCGCAAGGTCCTGATCGCCAACCGTGGTGAAATCGCCGTCCGGATTGCCCGTGCCTGCGACGACGCCCAGCTGGAATCCGTCGCCGTCTACGCGGACATCGACGCCGATGCCATGCACGTCGGCGCCGCAAGCGAAGCGTTCAGCCTGGACGGAAACTCCCCGGCGGACACCTACCTGAACATCCCCAAGCTGCTCGAGGTGGCTGCCAGATCAGGCGCTGACGCAGTCCACCCCGGCTACGGCTTCCTGTCCGAGAACGCGGATTTTGCCCAGGCCGTCCTGGATGCCGGACTGGCGTGGATCGGCCCCACACCGGAGGCCATCCGGCAGCTTGGCAACAAGATCACCGCCCGCGAGATCGCTGTCCGTGCCGGTGCGCCGCTGGTGGCCGGCAGTGACGGACCCGTGGACACCGCCGCGGAGGCCCGGGCCTTCGCCGAACAGCACGGCCTGCCCATCGCCATCAAGGCGGCCTTCGGCGGCGGCGGCCGCGGGCTGAAAGTGGTCCGCAACATGGACGAGATCGAGGAATCCTTCGACTCCGCTGTCCGCGAAGCCGTGGCAGCCTTCGGCCGCGGCGAATGCTTCGTGGAGCGCTACCTGGACCGTCCGCGCCACGTCGAAGCGCAGGTCCTGGCTGACACGCACGGCAACGTGGTGGTCGTCGGAACCCGCGACTGCTCACTGCAGCGCCGGCACCAGAAGCTGGTGGAGGAAGCACCAGCCCCGTTCCTCAGCGACGAGCAGACCCAACAGATTTACGACGCCGCCAAGGCAGTCTGCCGGGAAGCCGGCTATTCCGGCGCCGGCACCGTGGAATTCCTGGTCGCTGCCGACGGCACCGTCGCGTTCCTGGAAGTGAACACGCGGCTGCAGGTGGAGCACCCCATCACCGAGGAAACCACCGGAATCGACCTGGTCCAGGAACAGTTCCGGATTGCCGCCGGGGAAGCCCTGCGCATCGCCGCCGATCCTGAACCCCGCGGCCACTCCTTCGAGTTCCGGCTCAACGCCGAGGACGTGGGGCGCGGCTTCCTGCCCTCACCCGGGACCATCGCCGAATTCCACGGCCCCACCGGCCCCGGCATCCGGCTGGACACCGGCGTCCGCTCCGGGTCCTTCGTGGCGCCGCAATTCGACTCACTGCTCGCCAAGCTGATCGTCACCGGCGCGGACCGCCAGCAGGCACTGCGGCGCGCCCGCCGCGCACTCGCCGAGATTGAAATCACCGGCGTGGCCACCGTTCTGCCGTTCCACCGCGCTGTACTGGAATCGCCGGACTTCACCTCCGAGACCGGCCTGGGCATCCACACCCGTTGGATCGAAACCGACTTCGCGGACCGGATCCCTGCCGATCCCGGCTACAGCACCACCGCGCCCGACGGCGCACGCCGTACTGTCACCGTCGTGGTGGACGGCCGACGCCTGGCGGTCGGACTGCCGGCGGACCTGCTGGACGGCTGGGCACGTTCCGGCGGAGCTCTGCCCGCCGGCGTGTCGGTTGATTCAGCGTCCGACGGCGGTGCTGCCGCCTCCGGAACGGCCGATCCGGGGGAGCTGCGTGCCGACATGGCCGGAACTGTCGTCAAGTGGCTCGTGGAGCCGGGCGCTGAAGTGTCGGCGGGGGACGCCGTCGTCGTTCTTGAAGCGATGAAGATGGAAACGCAGGTGACGGCGCACCGCGACGGAACGGTGACGGGCATCCGCGCCGAAGCCGGCGGCGTGGTGACTGCCGGGGCGGTGCTGGCGTTGATCGGTTAGGCGCCGCGGAGGGGCCCAGAACGGTGGTGCGGCCGGGGTTTCCGGAGGACAATGCAAGGCATTAGTTAGCCCTAGGATCCTCCAGAAAACGGAGCCACGCTGTGGATGAAACCGGCACCAATGAGAAAGTAGTCAACCGGCTGATCGACTGTATCAACGACCGCCGGATCGAGGTCATGGACGAGCTGTTCCACGACGATGCTGTGATGCACTGGCCGCAATCCGGAGAAATTGTGCGCGGTGCAGAGAACCGCCGGGGAATCTACAACGCCTTCCCGCAACTGCCCACCATCACGCTGCGCCGGCTGCTCAGCGGCGGGAACCTGGTAACTGCCGAAGCCCTGCTGGACTACGACGGACCGCAGTACGAAACGGTGTTCATCTTCGAATTCCGCGACGGCCGCATTGCCAAGGAAACGGCCTACTGGAGCGAATCGTTCGAACCACCCGATTGGCGTGCCCAGTGGGTTGAAAAGGCCTAGCTGGGCTGGCGACGTAGGCACCTGTTGTCAGAAGCGCTGGACGTGGACGCCAGCCGCCGCCAGGGCCGCAAGGAACCGTTCCTGGCGGTCCGCTGACCCAAGGCTCAGCAGATATCCCCGTCCGACGTCGAGCTGGACTCCCGGCCCTGTGTCCTGGATGATTCCCAGCCCGAAGGGCCCGAACCGCAGCCCGAATCCGTAGCGCAGGCCATGGATTGCTGCCGGAGCGGCCCGTTGGATTGCCGCAACCGGAATCCTGCGGCGGTAGAACGGGAACCACTGCAACCGCACTTCGTTTTCGAGGACTTGGATCCTGGAGAAGCCGAACGCCAGGAAGGTGACGAGCATCAGGGCGCATGCAATGGCGGTCCATGCCACCGGTTCCGACTGCAGCGCGCCGGTGAGGAAGATTGCCAGCAGGATTCCTACCAACAGTAGGACGCTGCCGCCGATGATGGCACGGGGCAGGCGGCCGTAGAACATCCGGCCGGAATCGAATAACATACCGGCGTCCTTGGGGGTGGGAGTCACGTTTCCCGGGGACTGTCGTCGACCGGGGCGCGGTAACTGGCGAACAAAGTCGCTAGCGGGCTGAGGATTCCCTCGCAGGCTCGTCCAACGTCATGAGCTTCAGGCGGGTCGATTGCAGGACCGTGCCCAGTAGTGACCGGGCCGAAAGGAGGAGGCCGCTTACCTCAGGGCAGGAGAGTTCGTAGAACAGCCGGCCGTCCTGGCGCGAGGGCTTGATCAGTTGCTGGCGGCGGAGCACACCCAGGTGCTGGGAGAGGTTCGATGGCTCAAGGCCTATGTCGTCGCGCAGCCGGCTGACCGCCACGGGGCCTTCTGCAAGCATTTCCAGGACCTGGATCCGCGCAGGGTGGCCCATGGACTTGAAAAGTTCGGCCTTCACATCGCTCAGGACCAGACCTACGGGCAGATCATCCTTCATCGGGGCCTCCCTTCCTACATCCACAATTCGGCGCCAACCATAACGCTTGTTCAACGAATACAGCCTATGACAGACAGAAAGGTCTGTCTCACACCCACGCAATATTGGCGTGGTCTGCATGTATATCGTAGCCCCGGCCGCAAAGGGATGATCGGTGGATTTAGTACGCGGACAGCCCTTGCGCGGACGGCTTGAGTAGTTCAGACTTTCATGAATTCATCAATTCGTCCGGCCGTCACCGCGGTCGGTTATACATGGATGGATTCAGGCTGCTTCCGCTGACAACGGCGTCTTCGGGAGTGGTCCGATCCCGAGTTTCCAGGAGGGCTCAATGGCAGGCATGTTTGAATTATTTTCCGATGCGGATGCTTCCTTTAGATTTCGGCTGACAGCTCCTGATGGAACAGTCATGGCGCTCTCGAAGCCCTTCCCGGACAAGCGGGCCGCCGTGGCCGGAATCGCAGCTGTTCGCGAGTACGCAGGAATGGGCTTTGTCACCGAAGTCCCGGCCCCGAAACCCCAGCATTCCCGCGGACCGTCCGCAGCTCTTGCCTTTAGGAGCCGGGCAGCGAGCCGGAGACGGCAGATTCTGGCCCGGTGGCAGCAATCCCTCAAGCCGGAGGCCGTCGTCGCAGATTTTCCTGCGTGGTAAGTGCCATGGCCGCACGGAAAGTCCCGCAGGTGCACTCCGACGCCTTGGCGGCGGCGGATTGCATCGCCGGGACGTTCAGGTATGACGCGGCAACCGGCAGGCTCGACTGGTCCGAGGAGCTATACCTCATCCACGGCTACGGCCGCGGTGAGATTGTGCCCACTCTGGAACTTTTCCACTCGCACAAGCACCCGGACGACCGGAACCGCAGCCGGGAGATCTTCACGCAGGCCCGCAACGCGGGCGGCAAATTCTTCAGTTTCGACCGGCTGATCGACGCCCGCCTGCGGGAGCACAGGATCCTGACAACAGGGGAGGGCGTCCTCGACCAGGACGCCAGGCTGAGCCACATTGCCGGGTTCGTCGTCGACCTCACCCTGACGCTGCGGCGTGAGACGGAACAGTTCGCCCGGGCCGCCGTCTCGGCGGCCAATGCGAGCCGCAGCACCATCGAGCAGGCCAAGGGGATCCTGATGGGTGCCCTGCACCTCAGCGCGGAGGATGCCTTCAACCTGCTCGTCAGCCACAGCCAGCACAGCAATATCAAGCTCGCCAGGACTGCAGCTGACCTTGTGGACCTGGCCAACAACGCCAAGGACCCCGCACTCCTGGACAGTTTCATCCAGGCCCTTCACCGCGGACCTTTCCGCCGCCGGCCGGAAACGCTTGGCATCCGCGGACATCATGGGAGGCGCCAGCAGCGCTCCATGTAAAATTCCTTCTAAGATGACTGCCGAAGATGCCAACCGTTCCTCGTTGTTGCCCGCCCGGGCACTGGCGGGCCGCGATGACCCAGTGGACCGCATTCTTGCCACCGCTTATGAGCTGTTCTCCCGCCGCGGGATCCGCGATGTGGGGACCAATGAGCTCATCAGCCGTTCCGGCGTTGCCAAGGCCACGTTCTACCGGCATTTCCCGTCAAAAGACGCCCTGGTCCTGGCGTTCCTGGCGCTCCGTGACCAGGTGTGGACCGTGGACCTCATCGTCTCCGAAGCCCGGCGCCGCGGCAGCACCCCCGAGGAGCGGCTGCTCGCTGTTTTCGATGTCTTCGGCGACTGGTTCCACCGCGACGACTTCGAGGCGTGCACGTTCATCAACGTCCTGCTGGAGATGGGACCCGAGCATCCGCTGGGAAAAGCGAGCATCGGCTACCTCAGCCGGATCCGCGGCCACATCGAGGCCCTGGCCGAGGAAGCCGGGCTGAGCCGGACCGAGGAATTTGCGCGGTCCTGGCACATCCTGATGAAGGGCTCCATCATTTCAGCGACCGAGGGGGACTTCCTGGCGTCGAAGCGGGCCCAGCAGATGGCCGGCTGGCTGATCGAACACCACCGCAATTGACGCTTAGGCGTCCTGGGCGGCCGTGGCGGGGAGTGCTGCCGGCGGAACGGCAGTATCGTCGCGCAGCGGCCGGCGGGCCAGCCAGGCGGCCACGATCGCGCCCGAGATGTTGTGCCAGAGCGAGAACACCGCGGACGGCAGCGCGGCCAGCGGGCTGAAGTGTGCCGTTGCCAGCGTGGCGGCCAGTCCGGAGTTCTGCATCCCCACTTCAAAAGCCAGCGCGCGGCGGGCCTTGTCGTCCAAGCGGCCCAGCTTGCCGGCGAGGTATCCGAGTCCCAGGCCGAAACCGTTGTGCAGCACAACGGCAAGGAACACGATGCCGCCTGCGGCAACGATCTTGCTGGCGCTGCCGGCCACCACAATCGCCACAATCAGTGAAATCACGACGGCGGACGCCCACGGGAGTGCCGGCAGCACCTTCGCGACGAGCTTCTTGAGGAACAGCCGGGCCAGGAGTCCGGCAATGACGGGCAGGAGGACGGTCTTGACGATGTCCAGGACCATGGCGCCGGCGTCGATCTGCAGGAAGGACCCCGCCAGGAACAGGACCAGCAGGGGAGTGACGATCGGAGCGATCAGTGTGGAGACGGACGCGACGGCTACGGAGAGTGCCACATCGCCCTTGGCCAGGAAGGCCATCACGTTGGAGGCCGTTCCGGACGGTGCGCAGCCCACCAGGATGAGGCCCACGGCCAGTTCGGGCGGCAGGTTGAGTGCCACGGCAATCAGCCAGCCGGCACCCGGCATGATCACGTAGTGGGCTACGATGCCCAGCACTACGGCCCAGGGGCGCTTGACCACCGAGGCAAAGTCGGGCGGGGTGAGCGTCAGGCCCATGCAGAACATAATGATGCCCAGCAGGTACGGGACGCTGGGGCCCATGGGCTTGAAGGCGCCGGGCGCCAGGAATCCGGCAATGCCTGCGGCGACTACCAGCAGCGGGAAGACCGTGACGGCGATACGGGCGATTTTCGCCTCGGCGGCCAGCGCCGGATTCAGCGGGGCGGCGTCGGCTTCGCTGCCGGCGGTGGTGTTTTCGTGGGTTTTTGTTGCCTCAAGCATCCAATAATGCTCACATCCGAACGCCTATTCCAGCCACTTCATGAACAGACGTCTGACATTTGTGTCGGATTCTGGGCTCGTTCGGGCTGACCGGCCACGCGCCGGGCGGCCTGTTGCGGCTGCTACTGCGACGGCGGGGTGCTGTAATCGGCGATATGCGCCGTGGCTGCGTGCTCGCGGATCTCAGTGACACCGGAAGCGGCCGCCGCGCTGTCCCGGTAGATTCCCGAGACCGCCAGAATGTTGCCTGCCCCGTTGACGAGCCGGATGCGGACGCCGCCCTGTTCCGCGGCGACGAGTTCGAATTTTCCTGCCATGCTGGACCTCCCCCAAGGTGGTGCGCCTGCACGGTAGCCGCAGGCTGCTCCCCTCCAACTGTAGATGACAATTCTTGTCATATGAATTAGACAACGATATGTGTCGGCGGGACGGAGGGTCGGCCGCGTTGGGCGGCATGCCCGCCGAAACGCGGCTAGTCCGCGGCGTTCAGCTTCCCCGTGAGCCGTTCGCGCATCTGGGTGCTGGCGGAGTTGAGGCCGATCAGCTCCACTTCCCTGCCGTGCCGGCGGTACTTCTCGGTGACGGCGTCCAGCACCGCGATGGTGGAGGCATCCCACAGGTGGGAGGCATGGAAATCGATGATGACGCGGTCCACCGTGGGTGCGGCATCGCGGGCATATTCGAACTGCGTGTAGAGATCGTTGGAGGAGGCGAAGAAGAGCTCCCCGTCCACCGTGTACGTGGCAACGGTGTCACCGTTGAGCTCGATCTCCGTCCGCTCCACCGTGGCGAAGTGGGCCACGCGCCTGGCGAACATGGCCATGGCCGCCAGTACACCGACTCCCACCCCGATGGCCAGGTTGTGAGTGGCCACGACGGTGCCCACGGTGATGAGCATGACTGCTGTTTCTGACTTGGGCATCCGCTTGAGCGTCTTCGGGGCAATGGAGTGCCAGTCGAACGTGATGGCGGAGACGAAGATCATCACGGCCACCAGAGCGGCCATGGGGATCAGGCCCACGATGCCACCCAGCGTCACCACCAGGACCAGCAGGAACACGCCGGCCAGGAACGTAGACACCCGGCTCCGGGCGCCGGAGCCCTTGACGTTGATCATGGTCTGGCCGATCACGGCGCAGCCGCCCATGCCGCCCAGGAAACCGGTGACGATGTTTGCCACGCCCTGGCCCCAGGACTCGCGGGTCTTGTTGGAACGGGTGTCAGTGATGTCGTCAACAAGCTTGGCCGTCATCAGCGATTCCAGCAGGCCCACCAGTGCCATGGACAGCGCGAAGGGCGCAAGGATCTGGAAGGTTTCCAGCGTCAGCGGCACATTGGGAATGAAGAGGGCCGGCAGGCTTTCGGGAAGCTGGCCCTTGTCCCGGACGGCCGGGACGTCGATGTTGGCCAGCACGGCAAACAGCGTGAGGGCCACGATGGCCACGAGCGGGGAGGGCACGGCCGTGGTCAGCCGCGGGAGCGCCACAACAATCACCAGTCCGACGGCCACCAGCGGATAGACCAGCCACGGAACGTTGATCAGCTCGGGCAGCTGTGCCATGAACACAAGGATGGCCAGTGCGTTCACGAACCCCACCATCACGGAACGCGGAATGAAGCGCATGAGCTTGGTGACTCCCAGGAGCGCCAGGAGAATCTGGAAGACGCCCGCCAGGATCACCCCTGCGATCAGGTAGTCCAGGCCGTGGCTCCGCATCAGCGGGGCGATCACCAGCGCAACCGCGCCGGTGGCGGCGGAGATCATGGCGGGCCTGCCGCCCACGAAAGCAATGGTGACAGCCATGGTGAAGGACGCGAACAGCCCGATCCGGGGATCCACCCCGGCGATGACGGAGAAGGCAATGGCCTCGGGGATGAGGGCCAGAGCCACCACCAGTCCGGCGAGGGCTTCGGTCTTGAGGCGGCGCGGGGATCGGAGCGTGGCCCGGACGGACTGGAGTTGTTCGGGCTTCATGTGTTCCTAGGGCTTGGTCTGGCGATAGCGCTCGATCTGCTTCAGCCTCCGCAGGAGGCTGTCGCGCCGGGGGTGCGGAACGACGTCGGGCGCCTCCGCGGTGAGGTCAATGTGTTTGGTGCCGTACTGCCACAGCAGCAGGTCATCCAGCAGCCGGTCCGGGCCGGGGGAGTATCTGTGGTCCAAGGCCTTGCGGACCTCGGTGATCCGGTTCGCGCTGAGCAGCTCTGCCAGCTGCATGGTCTGGTTGAGGCCGTGCGCCGCCATGAGTTCGGCTGCCCAGCCCCAGTCATCATCCACTTTACGGTCAACGTGCGGAAGCAGCGTCCGCCAGACGTCGCGGATCCGGTTCGGAGTGAGCTGGGCGGCACCTTCACCGTCCGTGTCCCAGTAGCTGCGGACTTCTTCGTACCGTTCGTGCAGGTCCGCGAAGGCGCCTTCCACTGTTTCCAGCATGGCCGCGGTGGCGGTGAACTGGCGGTCGAAATGCGGAGTCCAGGCCCGGGGATCCTCGGCCTTGAAGCGGATGTCATGCTCGATCTCGCTCCAGGCGTGCGCAAAAACAGTGCGGATCTGGCATTCAAAGAAGTAGCTGCCGTTGGGCTGGATATCCGGGTTGAATACCTGCTGGTACTCCTTCACCGCCTCGTTCTGGATGGTCCGCAGGATCAGGTGGCGGCTGGAGTAGCCGTAGGTGCCGGATTCGATGGAGCCGATGTCCTTTTCGCGGTCGCCGCGGCAGTCAAAGAGCTGGCGCTGGCGCTTGATCAGGTTGGCCACCACCGCATTCTCTGCAGGCAGCTTGGTGATGACGCGGACGCCCACCATGTCATTGAGCGTGCGGAACGGATCAGGGAACTTCAGCAGTGGTGCACCGCCGGGTTCCAGCGGCTCCTCCGTGCGGGAAATCTTCTCCTTGAAGGACTCCACTGTCTTGGTGCGGCCGGTGACAAACAGCGGCGTTACCTCGGTGTCCTTGAGCATGCTCCGGAGCGTCAGCAGGACTTCCCGCGTGACCAGCTTCAGGGCAGGGCGCACCCGTGCATAGAGCTCCACGTTTTCCTGCACGGACTCGCGCAGGCCTGCGTCCAGGCGGTCCCAGTTGGTAGCCATGTTTCCAGCTTACGGGCGGCCTGCGACACCCAAGGGGGTGACACCCCCGGGCAGTGCGGTCCGTGGGCCCGCGGTGCACGCAGCGAACGGTCCAAGGCGCCGCCGTCGAACGCGCTGGCGCAAGCTGTCTGCCTCCCAAGGTAGGCTCGGCACATGGCTGATGTGCGGCGTCGGACCCTGCTTTCCCGCGGGCTTCTTGGCGCCGCCGCAGCAGTGGCACTGGGGGCATTGTCCGCTTCCTGTTCGTCGGGCCCGAAGGAGGACGCAGTGAAGCGGCACAAGTACCAGTACGGCGATGACCCGAGTCAGTGGGGTGAGCTGTTCCTGCCGGACGCGGCTGTAACACGCGGCGTGGTGGTGGTTATCCACGGCGGGTACTGGCGCTCGCAGTACGGCGCCGAGCTCGGCGAGCCGCTGGCCCGGGACCTTGCCATGCACGGAATGCCCGCCTGGAACCTGGAGTACCGGCGTGCCGGCAACGGCGGCGGCTGGCCGAACACCTTCGAAGATGTTCTGGCGGGAATCGACAAACTCAGGGACGTCGCGGCGATCCACGGGCTTGGCCTGGAAAAGGTCGTGGCCCTGGGCCACTCGGCCGGCGGGCACCTGGCGGTCTGGGCTGCCGGCCGGACCCGGCTCGGGCATCTGGGCGCGCCGGACGCCGACCGCCAGCTGAAGCGGAGGAACGACGACGACGGCGCCGTGCAGCTCACCGGCGTGGTCAGCCAGGCCGGCCTCCTGAACCTGGCCGATGCCGAAAAGCTGAACCTCAGCAACGGCGCAGTCAGCAACCTGCTGGGCGGTTCGTCAGCGAAGTATCCGAAGCGCCACAAGTACGTGGACCCCATGAGCGCTATTCCGTTGCGGGTCCCTGTTTACGCCGTCCACGGCAGCGACGACGACGACGTTCCCGCCAGCCAGTCCGTGTCCTACGCCGGCGCGGCGAAGGCTGCCGGCGGACCCGTCCAGCTGCTCAACGTCCCCGGAGACCATTTCGCATTGATTGACCCCAAGGCCCCGGCCTACCGGAAGTGCCGGGACCTGGTGCAGGAACTCCTGGGCTGAACATCTGCCCCGCTTCTGTCCGCCCGGCGGCAGGGTCCGTCCCCTAGACTGGAAGAAGGTGCGCCGGGAAGTCTGGTCGGCATAGTTTTGTCGACTCAACGTTTAGGACGCTTCATGAGCCAAACACCTACGCCCGCACCTGACGCCAAACCGCGCTTCACCATCCTTGGCTACGGCAGCTACGCGGAATCGCTGCGCATCGGCGAGATCCTGCGCAAGGAAACAGTGGGCGGTGCACTCCTTGTGGCCGCTGCGGTCATCGCGCTGATATGGGCAAATTCACCAATCTCTGACAGCTACTTCGCATTGCGGGATTTCCGGATCGGGTACGAGCCCTGGCACCTCGAGCTGAGCCTGGGCTCCTGGGCAGCCGACGGTCTGCTGGCCATCTTCTTCTTCCTGGTGGGCCTGGAACTCAAGCGGGAGTTCGTGGCCGGGGACCTGCGCCAGCTCAGCAAATCGATCGTGCCCGTGGCTGCCGCGGCCGGCGGCGTGATTGTCCCGGCCCTGATATATGCCGCCGTGAACATATACAGCCCGGAAACCCTGCGCGGCTGGGCCATCCCCACCGCAACGGACATCGCGTTCGCCGTGGCAGTGCTGGCGATCATCGGATCCCACCTGCCCAGTGCCCTGCGCATCTTCCTGCTCACCCTGGCGGTGGTGGACGACCTCATTGCCATCAGCATCATCGCGTTCTTCTATTCAAGAGACATCCAGGCCGCCCCGCTGCTGCTCGCGCTCATCCCGCTGGCGCTGTACGCCTTCCTTGCCCAGAAGTACCGCCGCTTCTTCGGCGTCCACTTCATGGCAGCCTGGGGCATCCTCCTGCCGCTCGGCGTTGCCACCTGGGCCCTGGTGCACGCCTCCGGCATCCACGCCACGGTGGCGGGTGTGCTGCTGGGGTTCGCCGTGCCGGTGCTCCGGTCCAAGGCCAGCGGGGGTCCGGACGCCGGCCCGGGCCTCGCGGAAATCTTCGAACACCGCTTCCGTCCCATCTCGGCCGGAGTGGCCGTTCCGGTCTTCGCCTTCTTCTCTGCCGGCGTGGCCGTCGGTGGCTGGGAAGGCCTGGGTTCGGCGCTGGCCGACCCCGTGGCCATCGGCATCATCATGGCCCTCGTCCTGGGCAAACCCCTCGGCATCATGGGCACCACGTGGATCCTTACCAAGGCCACCCGGGCGCGGCTGGACGGGTCCTTCAAATGGATCGACGTGTTTGGAGTTTCCCTCCTGGCCGGTATCGGCTTCACCGTGTCCCTGCTGGTCGCGGAACTCAGCTTCGGCCACGGCAGCCTGCACGACGATCACGCGAAGGTTGGCATCCTGGCGGCGTCGCTCCTCGCCGCAATACTGGCAGCCGTGGTGCTGCGGACCAGGAACCGCCAGTACCGTGAGGCGGAAGAACGCGAGAAGGTGGACTCGGATCGGGACGGCATCCCGGACGTCTACGAACACGGAAACCAGGCCTGACGGACCTCGTTGGCCTCTTGCTGCTTCATACCCCTAGGGGTATGGTTTGAGTACGGCCGGAAGCCACGCCAGAGGCAAATGCGGCCGTCGAGGAGGATGCCATGGATGTCATTATCATCGATACGCCGCCGCTGGGAGACCGGAGCTACCTGGTGCACGACGGCACGGTGGGCCTGGTGATCGATCCGCAACGGGACACGGACCGCGTGGAAGCCGCCGCGCGTGAAGCGGGCGTGACCATCACCCACGTCGCTGAAACCCACCTCCACAACGACTACGTCACCGGTGGACTGGAGCTCGCCAGAACCCATGGCGCGACGTACCTGGTCAACGCCGCGGACCCGGTCCAGTTCGAGCGCGAAGCCATCACCGACGGCCAGGCCGTCCGCGTGGGATCCCTGACAGTCAGGGCCGTCGCCACCCCGGGACACACCCATACCCACTTGTCCTTCATCGTGGACGACGGCGACAAGCAGGCGGTGTTCTCCGGCGGCAGCCTGCTGTACGGCTCCGTCGGCCGGACAGACCTGGTCGCGGCGTCCGACACCGTGGGCCTGGCGCACGACCAGTACGCTTCGGTTCGCCGGCTCGTGGCCGAGGCGCGGCCCGATGCCGCACTGTTCCCCACCCACGGCTTCGGATCCTTCTGTTCGTCCGGTCCGGCGAGCAAGGCGGGCTCCTCCACTCTTGGTGAGCAGCTCGCTGCCAACCACGCCCTCATCGATCCGGACGAGGACCACTTCGTCCAGGAACTCATCGCCAACCTCTCCGCGTATCCCTCGTACTACGCGCACATGGGCGCCCTGAACGCCAAGGGACCCGGCCCGGCGGACCTCGCCGTCCCGGAGTCAGTGGACCCCGCAGAGCTCACCCGCCGCCTGGACGGCGGCGAATGGGTGGTTGACCTTCGCCGCCGCGTGGCGTTCGCCAGCAACCATCTCAAGGGCAGCGTCAGCTTTGAATACGGCAGCGGCTCCAACTTCACCACCTACCTGGGCTGGGTCCTGCCCTGGGACGAGAAGCTCACCCTCGTGGGTTCCCGCGAGGACGTGGAAAAGGCCATCCGCGACCTCTCCCGCATCGGCATCGATTCGCCGGATGCCGCCGTCGGAACCGAACCGCAGGCGCTGGCGCCGGATGCCGCCGTCGCCTCCTACCCGCGGCTCGGCTGGGACGGCCTGCTGGCAGGCCGCGCGGATGGGGACACGGTCCTTGACGTGCGGCGGACGGACGAGTTTGCAGCGTCCCATGTGGCCGGTGCTGTCAACGTTCCCGTCCACCAGCTCCTGACCCGCCTGGACGAAGTGCCGGCGGGACGGTTGTGGGTCCACTGCGGAACCGGCTACCGGGCCGGAGTGGCCGCCAGCCTGCTGCAGCGCGCGGGCAGGGACGTGATCTACCTGGATGCCAGGTTCGGCGACGCAGAGGCAGCCGGGGTGGCCCTGGACAACGCCCCGCAGGCGTAATCAGGAGCGCGCGCGTCTCTTCTCTGGCAGAGTATGACCATGCTCACAGTTATTGGCGAAGGCCTGGTCGACGTTGTCCAACGATCCTCGGGAATCGAGGCCCACGTGGGCGGCAGCCCGCTCAACGTGGCAGTGGGATTGGCGCGGCTGGACCACCCCGTGCAGTTCATCGGCAGGTTCGGGCGTGACGCCTACGGCGAGTCCGTGGCCGCCCACCTGAAATCCAGTTCGGTGATGGTCCCGCAGGGCCCGGATGCCCTGCCCACCAGCGTGGCCACCGCGTTGATCGACGACGACGGCGCCGCCACCTACATGTTCGACCTCGCCTGGGAACTTCCCGGCCTCGCGGACCGGCTGCCGTTCATGCTGCAGGGCACCACGTTGGTGCACACCGGCTCCATCGCCACCATGCTGGAGCCGGGGGCCGCCGAGGTGCTCGCCGCCGTCGAGCACGCGCACCCCTCCGCCACCATCAGCTTCGACCCCAACTGCCGCCCCAGCATCATCACCGATGTGGACTATGCCCGCCGGCAGGCGGAAAAGTTCGTCACCCTCGCGGACATCGTGAAGGCATCCGACGAGGACCTCGAATGGCTCTACCCCGGTGTGGACGTCCTGGAGTCGGCCCGGCGGTGGCTGTCCCTGGGCGGTCCCGAGGGGCCCGCCCTGGTGGTGGTGACCCGCGGCGCGGCCGGCCCGTGGGGAATCACCGCCGCCGGCGAAGCGGAGTTCCCCGCACCCAAGGTAGAGGTGGCGGACACGGTGGGCGCAGGCGATTCCTTCATGGCCGCGCTGATTTCCGGGCTGGTGGACCGCGGCCTGGACGGTGCCCAGAACCGCAAGGAGCTGCGTGAGCTACCGGCAGAGTCGCTCCGTGAACTGCTGGCCCATGCGGCGTGGGCAGCCGCCGTCACCGTGTCCCGGCCGGGGGCCAACCCGCCCACGAGGGCCGAACTCAACCACCTCGAGCTCGAAAGTCTGGAACGCGACGCGGAGTCCGCCGTCGAACGGGAAGCCGCGCTCGCCGGCGACGACCGTAGGAATGCCGATTCCGCCAGCAACTGAAAGGCAGCACATGTCCAGCCACCATTCCCCTTCCCTGCACGTCAGCAGCGAGTCCTTCCAGGACGGCCAAACCCTGCCGCCCGCCCAGCGCAGCGGCAAGATGCGCGCCGGGGGCAAGGACGAATCGCCGCAACTGAGCTGGAGCGGTGCGCCGGCGGGGACCAAGGGCTATGCGGTCACGATGTTCGATCCCGATGCCCCGGGCCGCGGCGGCTTCTGGCACTGGGCGGTGCTGGATCTCCCGGCAGGCGTCACGTCGCTTCCCGCCGGGGCCGGTGCCGAGGGCGGCGGGCACCTTCCGGCCGGTGCACTGCAGTTGAAGAACGACGGCGGTTTCCACGGCTACCTGGGCGCCGCGCCACCGCCCGGCCACGGCCCGCATCGGTACATCGTCACGGTCTACGCCCTCGATGTGGAGCACCTCGGTGTGGACTCCGGGGTCAGCCCGGGCAAGCTGGAATCCAGGCTGGCGCCGCACGTGCTGGGCCGCGGGACGCTCACGGGCATCTTCGAACGCTGAGCTTGGTCCACCCCGCCCCGCGAGATTGCCGCGCCGAGATCGCCGGAAGCCTGCGAGATCGCCGGAAACTTACGGCGATCTGGCAGCATTCCGGCGAATTCGCGCTCCAGGATCCGGGGCGGACGGCCCTGAGCCCGCCCCGGAGGGGGCCCGCCGCCGGGCCAACGTAGACTGGCTGTATGCGGCTGGTAGCAAGTGATATTGACGGAACGATCCTCGGGCATGACGGAAAGATCAGTGACCGGACCGTCCGCGCCTTCCACGCCTGCCGCGATGCCGGCGTCGAACTGGTGTTCGTGACCGGACGCCCGCCCCGCTGGCTGCACCCCCTGGAAGACCAGCTGGGGCACGCCGGAACCGTGATCTGCTCGAACGGTGCCGTGGTGTGGGACCTTGAGGAAGGCCGCCTGGTCTCCGCGCGGGCGCTCGCCCTGGAAGCGGTCTTCGAGGCGCGCCGCATCATCAAGCAGCTCCGGCCGTCCGCGCTGTTCGCCGCGGAAACGCTCACTGGCTTCCACCTGGAGCCGGGCTTCATCGAAAACGACTCCAGCGAACTCCTGACCGAATTCACCCCCGCTCCGCTGGCCAGCACACTCACCGCCGACGACGCCGTGGTGAAGTTCCTGGCCATCGTCCGCGAAGGCACGGCGGACGACTTCCTTGCCGAAGTGTCGCCCGCAGTCGCCCACCTCGCCTCCGCCACCCACTCGGCACCCACCGTGGCCATGCTGGAACTTGCCCTCCCGGGTGTCAACAAGGCGGTGACCCTCGCGGAATACGCCGCCACCCTGGGGATTGACGCAGCGGACGTGGTGGCGTTCGGGGACATGCCCAACGACATCGAGATGCTGCGCTGGGCCGGGGACGGCTACGCGATGGCCAGCGGCCACCCGGAGGCCATCCGTGCCGCGGGGCAGCAGGCGCCGCATTTCGACGACGACGGCGTGGCCCAGATCCTCGAAGCCAAACTGGCCGAATTTGGCGTGAAGCGCGTCTAGGCAGGCGCCTGGAATGACTGAGCCCAAGCCTTTCTTCACCGCCGGAAGCGCGTCCGCACGGATCGCGATGGCGCACCGCGGGTTCTCGCCGGACGGGCTGGAAAATTCGATGGCGGCGTTCCGCGCCGCCGTCGAACTCGGCTACCGGTACCTGGAAATGGACGTCCACACCACTGCCGACGGCGTGCTGCTGGTGTTCCATGACCCCGCACTCGACCGTGTCACGGACGGACAGGGACGCATTTCCAGGCTCCCTGCCGGGACGGTGGCCCAGGCGAGGATCGGGGGCCTGGAACCCATCCCGCTGTTCGAGGAAATGGTGCGGGCCTTCCCCGGCGTCCGGCTGAACCTGGACGTCAAGGACTGGAACTCCGTCACCGGGCTTGCGGCCGCGATTGAGAAGTACGGCGTTCACGACCAGGTACTGATTACGAGTTTCTCGGACCGCCGTCGCCGGGCGGTCCTTCGGCGGTTAAGCCGGCCGGTCGCGGCGTCGGCCGGCGTCGTGTCCAACGCGATCTTCACAATGCTGGGGCCGGTGCTTCCGGCGCCGGTCATCCGACGGGTGGTGCGGGGCATCCACGCGCTGCAGGTTCCGGTCAGCTATGGTGCCGTCCGGGTGGTGACACCGGCGTTTGTCCGCCGCGCCCACCGGCACGGCCTCCAGGTCCATGTGTGGACCATCAACGATCCCGCGGAGATGCACCGGCTCCTGGACCTTGGTGTTGACGGCATCGTGACGGACCGGGCCGATCTCCTCAAGACAGTGCTCCAGGACCGGGGGCAGTGGGACTAGCTGCCGTGGTGCGAAGCCCGCTGCGCTTCCAGCACCGCCGCGAATTCGTCCGCCGGAACCGGCCGGCCGAAGTAATACCCTTGGGCGCTCACGCACCCGATGCTGGCCAGGTGCCGGGCCTGTTCCGCCGTCTCCACCCCTTCCCAGACTGCTTCGAGGCCGCACGCCCGGATCAGCTGGAGAATGGCGGCGATCAGGTCCGGCTGGGCCGGGTCCGTTCCGAGGTCCTTCAGCAGCGAGCGGTCCACTTTGACCTTGTCCACCGGAAGCTTGCGCAGGTAGCTGATGGAGGAATAGCCCGTACCGAAGTCATCGATTTCCAGCCCTACCCCCAGCTTCCGCAGGCTGTTCAGGGAGTACCGGTCCAGCTCGTTGCCGCTGACAATCGCGCCCTCGGTCAGCTCCAGCACGAGCAGCTCCGGGCTGATTCCGGCCCCGCTGAGGGCATCCCGGACCTCTTCGATGAACTCGAGGCGCTGAAGGTCGGTCGGTGAGATGTTGATCCGCATGGAGAAGTCGTCCCCGGCGCGGCCCTCGGCCCGCCAGCCCTGTAGTTGCCTGACGGCAGTGCGGAGCACCCAGCCGCCCAGCTCGGAAATGAGTCCGGCATCTTCAGCGAGGGGAATGAACTCGTCCGGCATCACCATGCCGCGGGAAGGATGCTGCCAGCGGACCAAGGCTTCCGCACCCTCGATCCGCCCGGACGCCAGCGCGACCACAGGCTGGTAGAAAAGCACCAGCTCTGACTCGGAAATGGCCGTCCGAAGGTCATCGATAAGCTGGCTCCGCAATTGGCGCGCGTGCAGCATGGCCGGTTCGAATACTTTGAGCCTGTTGCGCCCGCCGGCCTTGGAAGCGTACATAGCCACGTCGGCTTCCATGAGTAGCTGTTCGGCGCTTTGTCCGGCTCCGCCGATGCACAGCCCCATGCTGGCCCCGCACTGGACGGAGTCGTTCTCGAGCTCCACCTGGCTGTCCAGGGCAGCGAGGATGCGGTTGCCCACGCTCGCGGCGCGGGCGAGGGTGGTGGCGGGCATCAGGACGGCGAATTCGTCACCGCCCAGGCGGGCCACCGTGTCAGTGTCCCGGACTGATCCCTTGATCCGCTCCCCGACGGCGGTCAGTACCTGATCCCCGGCAGCGTGGCCGAGGGAGTCGTTGATGCCTTTGAAGGCGTCCAGGTCCAGCAACAGGACGGCGGGCGGAAGGTCGCCCCGCTCAGCCTCCGCCAGGGTGTCGTTGAGGGCACTGACCAGGGCCGCACGGTTCGCCAGGCCGGTCAGCGAGTCCGTCAGCGCCATCTTCTGCATTTCCAGGTGCGCTTCGTTGAGCAGCCGGGTGCGCAGTTCCACCCGCTGCTCCAGCTCCTGGTACATGATCTGCAGGTCTTCGGCCAGGAGGTTGGTGCCCATGATGACGGCATCCAGCTCATCTCTGGCGGGGGATACTTCGATCCGGGAGTGAAGCTCCCCTGCGGCAAGGCGGACGATTCCGTCCAGCAGCTTGCCCAGGCGCGGGTCGCCCTCAGTGAACATGGGCATTTTCCTTCAACCACTTGAGGGCCTCGGGCTCGGACGTGAAGTAACTGGCAGGCCCGGACTTGAAGTCGCCGCCAAGGATGAAATGCGCCAGGATCCGGTCCACCGGAGTCCGTCCGAGCAGCGCCCAGGCGGCCACTGTGCTCACATTGCTGAACACCGCCCTCGCCGCCCTGCTCACGGACGCAACGCCTGTCACATCCAGGAGTACGGCCAGCGGAGAGCCGGAGTGCGGGCGTTGAAGGCCGGCAGCCAGCACGCGCGCTGAATGCTCATCCAGGTGTTCGTCCCGGGGAAGCACGATCCTGACAATTTGCTCTTGCATCAATCCAAGCGGCTTAGACATTAATCCCCCGAACATGTGAGAGGAGCCGTTTGGCCTCCCTTGCGCCACTCAGCCTTCCACGAGGCTCTGAGACTAAAAATACACTGTCCTTCGCCGTCCGGGGTGCGTTAGCTTACACCTGCTGCAAACGCGCGAACCTGGGCGCTCCGTTCGGAGGCGGCCGCATCGTCAAAGAGTTCGGCTGCATCAGCCAAGCGTTGGAGTGCTTCCTCGTGGTCACCGTTGGCAAGGAGCGATTTGCCCAGCAGGAAAGAGGCCTCTCCCGCTGTTTGGGTGGCCAGGATTCCTGCTTCGGTGCACAGCGGCCGGAGCATGTTGATTGCCGTTGCCATATCGCCGGTCAGGAAATGCCAGTGCGCGCGCACAAACGACATTTCCAGGAGGTCGCGGTCACTTCCGCCGACCACTTCGGTGGCGAGCTCGGCCCGCTCGATGCAGCGAAGGGTTGCGGGGTCGGTGAGCTCGGCCTCGAGGCGCATCACCGCCGACGCGCGGTTGAACCTGGCCCAGAGGTCCACGTCCTTCGACGGTGACAGGCTCTCTGCGGCCATGTCGTGGTAGCGGCCGCCGTCCTTCACCCGGCCGGTGAGGAACGCGACGTTTCCTATCACCCAGTAGGCCTTTCCGGCAGTGTCCTCGTCCACGAGGTCCGTCAGCAGGCCCTCCAGCAGGAGGCACTGGTCCCACGCCTCATCGAGCCGGCGACTTTCTGCGAGGGCGGCGATGAGCGCACGCTGGGCCTGGATGTGGAGGTAGACGTACTCGGGGTTGCCGGCAACGAGATCGGCGGCGGAGGTGGCTGCGGCGACGGCGTCGGGTAGCCGCCCCAGCCCCTGTTGCGACAGCGCCAGCAGGACGAAGGCCCGTGCTCCCAGGGCCGGTTCCGCAGTGGAGAGCGGGTGGCGGGCCAGGTACGTGATCAATTCCATGCACTCGTGGATCTGACCCAGGTCCTTGAGGCATTCAGCCTGGAAGAGCGTCATGTTCCACCAGGCGGTCTGGTCCCCCTCCAGCAGAGCGAGCTCCGCTGCTCTGCGTGCCTCGTCCCGCGCCCTTGAGTACTCGCGGCTTTTCCAGCTTTCGCGGGCCTGCAGCTCCGCAACCACATGCGGTAACAATTTCCGGGGAATCGGCATTTTCCAATTATCCCCCGGAAAGGTTCTACATCGACCACCCGAGTCATAATTTTGCTGGTGTTACCAGAGTTAAATATTGATCTTGTGACCGTATACTGACGCTCGTAATGAGTTTTTGCGCCCAATTGATTGAAAGGACCCGCGGATGAAGAAAATAGCCGCTACATTCTTGCTCACCGGCGTCCTGGCTGTCGCAGGTTTCGCTGCGCCCGCCACGGCCGCTCCCAAGTCGGATACCACCGTCAGCACGTCAAGCAAGGCGCCCACCACGCAGGCACACATCGGCTGGTGGCCAGACTAAGCTCCATGCGCCAAGGCTGCCCCCGGATCTCAAATCCGGGGGCAGTTCCGTTTAAGGCCCGGAAGCGGGCAGTTTCACGGTGATCGTGGTGCCCTCGCCCAGCTGCGAACTGACCGCCACGTCCCCCCGATGCGCCTTGACGATGTCGTACGCAATGGCGAGCCCCAGGCCGCTGCCGGGGACGGCGGCTGACGTCGCGTTTGATGCACGGAAGAAGCGGGTGAAAAGATGCGGGATTTCTTCCTCCGGGATTCCAACCCCTGTATCACGCACGTGGACATTAATGCCGGACTCTCCGTCCGTCATTGCTTCGAGGCGGCAGCTAACAACAATCCCGCCTCCGCGAGGCGTGAATTTGATGGCATTTGAAACAAGGTTCGTAAACACCTGCTCCAGCTGAACTTCATCGGCGATTATCTCTGAATCGCCGTCGCAGAGCTCCAGCGAGATGGAAACGTCGCCCAACTCAGCCAGCGGGCGCAGCGCCACTGTCACGATTTGGAGGGTGTGTCCCAGCTGGACGGGCCCCAGATGGAGGTTGGCGCCGTCGTAATCCTGACGAGAAACAGTGAGCATATCCTCGATCAGGCGCCGCAGCCGCTCTGAGTTCCTGACAATGATGTCCAGCATCCTCTCCACTTCCGCGGGCACCGGCCCTCCCACGCCGTCCTGGATCATGTCCAGGTAAGCGGAGATGGACGTCAGCGGAGTACGGAGCTCGTGGTTGACGGTGGCAAGGAAATCGGTCTTCGCCTGGTCAAGCTGCCGCAGCTGCTTGACCACACGCTGCTGGGCGCTCATCAAATGGCTCTGGATGAGCCCGTACGCGACGTTTCCGGCCACGTGCTGGATCAGTGAAATTTCGGTTCGCGTCCAGACCCGCGGTTCGTCCAGCTGCGCAATCCAGATGACGCCGAGCGATGACTTGCCCTCACCCACAGGGACGAAGGCGGAGGCCCAGGGGCCCATATGCTCAGACCATGCCGCCAGCTCCTGGTCCTCGGGGGACCATTCGTACAACCGGTGGTCCTCCACGGTGAGCACTTCCGCCTCTGACCACAGCCGGTCCGCAACGCGGTGCGCGGACGATTCCTGGATTCCCAGTCCGTCCGCCACCGGAGCAAGGCCAGGCCGGTGCCATTGGGCAGCTATCCGCGGGACGCGGTCGTCGTCGAAAGTAGTGAACAGGACGCGGTCGGCCCCGAACGTCTCCCCGAATCCTGTCACCAGATAATCTGAAATCAGGAGGGGATCATGGGTGGCGCGAACGGCAGAGGACACCCCGCGGAGCTTTTCGCGCAGCCGTTCAGCGCTTTGCCGCGCATCGGAGCGCTGCGCAGCGCGGCTGACCAAGACGTCCGCCCGGTGGGCAAGTTCGGCCGGGGCGGGGGGTTTCGCGATGTAGTCCGCCATGGGGAGCGACCGCACGCTCTCCGCCGCAGACTCGTCGTCCAGATCGATCAGGAGAAGGAGCGGTGCATCCACCGGAGGGCCGGCAAGCGAGTGATCCGCGACGACGATGCTGGGATGGTGCCGGTCCAGCAGCCCGGCCAGGCTTTCGTGGCTGGAGGCCGTGGAGACCTCGAACCCTGCGGCCGCTAAAACGGCCGCTGTAGCGGACAAGCGCCCGCTGTCCGGATCGGCCACGATAGCCGTGCGTGGTACAAGTGATTTCTGCGCCGCCTGGATTACCACGCTGCCCCCTTCGGTCCCCGGTTGACTACATTGTAGGGTGACTTAGGTCGCACGCATTCCTTGCGGGCTTACCCTGGCGGGAGGAAGGGTGGATATGTCCGGAAATCGCGAGATGGGCACGGAAGCGGGACTGACGCTGGGAGCCGACGGAGTGCTCCGGCTGACGTGGCCGCGCGGCGCCGTGATCACAGCCGAGGACGCGGAGCGCGCCATGCTCAGGGTGAACCAGTTGTGTGGCGACGAACGGCATCCCATGCTGGTGGACATGGCCACCACCGCCGATGTGAGCCGGGGCGCACGCGCCGTTTTTGGCCGCCCGTGCCAGGCCTCCCGGATCGCCTTGCTGGGGGCCTCGCCGGTTGACCGCGTCCTGGCCAATTTCTTTTTGGGAATCAATGCCGTGCCGTGTCCCACGAAGTTCTTCACCTCCGAGCGGGACGCCATCACGTGGCTGTCTGTGACCTGATTTCCGTGCCTGACTAGCCGGGCATCAACGGTGGTGCCCTTATATTTGGACCATGCTCGCCGCCCTAAAAAAATACCTGATGATCCCCAGGCTTGTGCGGTTGTCCGCCGGCGCACCGCGGGACCACCATGTTGCCTGGGACCGGTTCTGGTCCTCCGTGAAAAGCACAGGGGCCACCGGCGACGTGCTGTGGGACTCCGGCAGCGACCACGAGATGCAGGGTTACGTGGACAGGCTGCACCTGCACCTGGACCCCGGGCTGCCGGTGGTGGACATCGGCTGCGGCAACGGCAGCTTCACCCGGCAACTGGCCGCTCATTTCCCGCACGCCATGGGTGTTGATGTCTCCGCCCATGCAGTACGGCGGGCGGTCAGCGAGTCGTCCGGGCTGGCGAACGTTTCGTACGTCGTCCGTGACATGACAGCTCCCGACGCCGGCGGCGGACTCGGGGAAGAGCTTCGGCTGCTTGGCGGGGGAGGCCGCGCTGGCGCAGGGGCGAATGTCTTTATCCGGGGCGTATTGCACGTCCTGGGAGAACGTGATCGGCAGGCCCTTGCCGAAAACGTTCGTGCCATCACGGGAATGAACGGTCGCGTTTTCCTGGCCGAAACCGACTTCCAGGGAAACGCCGTCGAGTACGTGTCGCACCTCGGGGCAACGCTCCGGTCCATCCCGTCGCCTCTCGAAGGAGCCATCCGCGGGCTGCCCATGCCGGGACGCTTCGGTCCGAAGGAGCGGAGCCTGGCCTTCCCCGCGGGCCGCTGGGAGCTGATCGAGGACGGTCCCACGGCGATCGAGACGATGCCCTTGTCCGACCCGACGCGGGCTGACCTCATCCCCGGCTACTTTGCGGTGCTGCGGGCAAGGAATTAGGAGCCTTTCCCTGAATCCGCGCCGCGGGGAGCTATCCTCGACGGATGAAGGGGACCGAAGCAACAGTCGTCGAGGCCGGAGGGCTCCGTGGACGGATGTACGCCTCGCGTGCCACGCCCAGCGGCCTGCCGGACGCCGCCGCGGAGGCCCCCACCATCGTCCTCATTCACGGGATCGGCGTCTCCCACCGGTACCTTGCACGGCTGCACCACGTCCTGGCCAGGGCCGCGGACACGATTTCGATCGACCTTCCCGGCTTTGGATCCGCACCCCGCCCGGACCGCCTGCTCACCGTTGCGGACCACGGGGCGTTTATCCACGAGGTGCTGGATCAGGCGGGAGTGGGGCCGCGCATCCTCGTGGGCCATTCCATGGGGGCACAGTTCGTTCTGGAAGCGGCCCTTCAACGCCCCGGCCAGGTGCCGCATGTTGTGCTGATGGGACCCGTGGTGGACGTCCGGCGCCGCACAGTGCTTCGCCAGATGCTTGCGCTGGCCAGGGATGCGATCCGCTATGAAACATTGGGGTCCAATGCCGTGGTCTTCAGCGACTACCTGCGCTGCGGCCCGGGCTGGTACCTCAAGCAACTGCGGGTCATGATGAACTACAGGACCGAGGACCGGATTCGCGGGCTGGGGGCGCCCGTACTGGTCCTCCGCGGGGCCTCGGACCCCATCGCGACAGGGGAGTGGTGCCGGATCCTTGCCCGCCGCGCTCCGGCCGGCAGGCTGGTGGAGGTGCCCGGCTGCGGACATGTGGTCCAGTACACCGGCACGGCCCAGGTCGCTGACGCCATCAGTGGTTTCGCCGGGCTCCCGGATTCCGGCGCCGCGGAACAGACCCGGAACCGCCGCTAGGCCCGTCCCGGCCGCCCATCGGGGTCAGTGCTCCAATAGTCCCGGTTCATTACACGCAGGCAAGCGCTTTCCTGCGGATGCTGGCAGGATAGACCCATGCGCATTCTCATCGCTCCGGACAAGTTCAAAGGGTCACTGACTGCCGCGGAGGCTGCCAGTGCCATCGCCGAGGGGGCGCTGCGCGTCTATCCGGACGCGGTCGCCACGCAGTTTCCCGTTGCCGACGGCGGAGAAGGCACCCTTGAAGCCGCCGTTGCCGCCGGCTACGAGGAACGGCTGAACGCCGTCGTCGGTCCCATCCTGGCGCCCATTGGTGCGGCCTGGGCTCTCCGCAAGGATGCTTTCGGCGGTGCCACCGCCGTGATTGAAACGGCCCAGGCCTCGGGGCTGGCGCACATGGAGCCGACGCCGGCCAACGCGCTGCGCGCGCACAGCTACGGCTGCGGCCAGCTGATCGCTGCCGCGCTGGACGCCGGGGCTACCGAAATCGTACTGGGCGTGGGAGGCTCTGCCATGACCGACGGCGGCAGCGGCGCCCTGCGCGCACTGGGCCTGAAGCCGCTGGACGCCAGCGGAAACGTGGTTCCGCTGGGCGGCGGTTCCCTTGGGGACGTTGTCGGTGTTGACGTTTCCGGCCTGGACCCGCGGCTGGCTGCCGTGAAGTTCCGGATCGCCGTGGACGTTCAGAACCCGCTGTTCGGAAGCGACGGAGCGGCTCACGTCTTCGGTCCGCAGAAGGGTGCCGACGCGGACGCCGTGGAGCTGCTGGATGCGGGGCTCCGCAACTGGGCGTCGGTTCTGCGGCAGTCCACCGGGCGCGACGTCAACGTTCCCGGAGCGGGCGCGGCTGGCGGGTTCCCGGCGTCGTTCCTGGCTTTCAGCAATGCCGCTCTCGAAGGCGGCTTTGCCTTGGTGGCGGGCCTCACGGGCCTGGCGGTCCAGCTGGCCGAAGCGGACCTGGTGATCACCGGCGAGGGATCCATGGATTCGCAGTCGCTGGAGGGCAAGGCGCCCATTGCGCTGGCCGATGCAGCGCGCGAGCGGGGCATCCCGGTGATTGTGGTGGCCGGCCGAATCCTGGTCACGCCGGAGGACCTGGCGAGGCACGGCGTGGTGGCCGCTGCGCAGCTGCTTGACGTCGCGTCCAGCCCGGAAGACGCCGTCGCCAATGCCGCCAAGTACCTCACGTGGGCCACCAGCCAGGTCCTTGAGGGGGCCTGACTCGGGCCGCTAAGCCCCGGTCTCGTAATGCGGTTCGGCCACGGGTTTGGACTCGGGTGAGCCTCGTTCGCGCAGGTAGACGGACGCGCCAACCAGCACGGCGACCGCCAGGAATTCGCTCTGCCAGTTCTGGAACGACTCGAACCAGAACCGGCTGGTGCCGAGGTAGCCGAGCAGCGTCACGCCCGGCTGCCCGTGGCTTTGTTGTTCCTGGCTGTACTCCTCGCTGCCGCCTATCGCATGGAGGGTGAAAGATGCGAGGAACAGAAACAGGAACATGATGGAGAGGGAGTGCTCATAGAGCTTGAGGACCCAGCCGCCGCGCCGTACGGGCCACGGCGTGGCGGCCTTCATGGCTGCCGCACGCGGATCCTGGTCCTGCGGCGCTACCTTTCCCATCGGCTTCGATTCCGAGGAGCCTTTTTGGAAAAGGAAAACCGTCAGGATGACATACATGCCCATCTGCAGGAACTCCGATTCCCAGTTCTCGAAGGTGGCTTCGAGGAACGCCCCGGTGGCGAGGTAGCCCGCAATGCCTACGGCCGGTTGGCCGTGGGCGAGCTGGTCTTCGCTGTAGTCGCTGGCTCCGCTGATCACCATTCCGCCGAAAAACACCGCGAACAGCCCGATGTTGGCCAGCATCAGCCCGTGTTCCTTAACCCATTTCTTCATGGTGCCTTCCGATTTTGACTGGCGAACTTCGCTGGGAATGACGTTGCCCTATCCACGCCTGGCCCGTTTGTTGAGCTGGATCGGGACGATGACCAGCAGGACCAGCAGGACTGCCAGCAGCAATCCGCCTGCCGTGAGGCCCGCGTTGCGTCCGGCGGTTACGTCGAAAACCAGGGCTGAGGTTCCCACACTCAGGAGTGCCACCCCTCCGAGGGCAACCTTCGTGATGCTGTCCGCGCTCGAAACGAGGGTGGATTTCAGCCGTTGCCGGAACAACCTGCGGTGGACGCTGACAGGCAGGAGGATCAGCGCGGTGGTCAGGGCAGCGAGCACCACGTTGGTCAGGTAGAGGCCCACCTGGAAGGCGTCGAGGTCCTCGAACCGGGACTGGAAGGGAAGCGTGAGCAGGAAACCGGCAAGGATCTGGACTCCGGTTTGGAGCACGCGCAGTTCCTGGATGAGCTCCATCCAGTTGCGGTCCATCTGCTGCTCGACCGTTTCGTTTCTACCGTTGCCCGCCGTCACCTCCGGGTCAGACAATTGCCCACCTCCGGTCGCCGCGAGCGGCCGCGAATGGCCGCAACTATGTCTCAACCTAGGCTTGAAGATGCCCATTATCAAGCACTACTAAGTTTGCTGACTAATTTTGCCAAAACCGTGGACTTGCCTTGTGCGCTGGGATAGTTTCGAAGAGCCGGTCACGCACCGGAGGCAGTACAAACTCAGACGTTAGCGAGGTGGACATTGACCGACGAAAAGCAGGACCACCAGCCGCAGGACCCCAGGGCGGGCTACCATGACGGGCCGTTCCCCGAGCAAGTCCAGAAGCAGCCGGGGCTCACGGCGCCCATGGAGCCGCAGCCGGACCACGGCGAGGAAAGCTACGAGGGAAGCAACGCGCTCCCGGGCAAGGCAGCGCTCATCACCGGGGGAGACTCCGGCATCGGAAGGGCAGTGGCCATTGCCTTCGCCCGCGAGGGGGCCGACGTCGCCATCTCGTACCTTCCCGAAGAGGAAGCCGACGCCCAGGATACCGCCGCGTGGATCCGGAAGGCCGGTCAACGGGCCCTGTTGCTGCCGGGTGACGGCCGCAGTGAAGAGTTCAGCACCAGGATCGTGGCGGACACGCTCGCGGAGTTCGGGCGCTTGGACGTGGTGGTGTTGAACGCCGCCTACCAAAAGAACCGCGACAGCTTTGAGGCGCTGCCCACCGAGGAATTCGACCGCGTGTTCAAGACGAACCTGTATTCCCTGCTCTGGACGGCAAGGGCCGCGGTGCCCCATCTCAAGGCAGGCGCCTCCATCATCACCACTGCCTCCATCCAGGCCTTCAATCCTTCACCGGAACTCATCGACTACGCCATGACGAAGGGCGCCCAAGTGGCGTTCACCAAGGCGCTGGCCCAGGAGCTCGGGCCCAAGGGCATCCGGGTCAATGCCGTGGCTCCGGGCCCCATCTGGACGCCGCTCATTCCAGCCACGGAATGGCCCGAAAAGCTGCCGACGTTCGGTCAGGACACTCCTCTCGGGCGCGCGGGACAGCCGGCAGAACTCGCGGCCGCCTACGTCCTGCTCGCCTCGGACTCCGGCTCCTACATTTCCGGGGCCGTGCTTCCGGTGACAGGCGGCAAGGGGCTCTGAGCCCCGCCCGGACTTGCATCCAGGTCCGCGTATCCAGCTAACCAACCAGCCCTACCACCCAGGAGGAATGACATGACGCAGGAGAACCAAGGAACACCCATTGAGGAAGAGGGCGGGTACGGTACGCCCACGGTCGAGCAGGAAATGGGTGGCGCTGACACGAAGAAGTTCGCCCAGCCACGTGAGGAAGAGGCGTTCGACGCGGCGGGCCTGAGCCAGGACAGCCCGGACGGCGAAACCTACCCTGCCGGGGCGCCTGACCTTAGCCAGTTCGGCGAAGAAGACCAGGACAGCGCAGGCGAACCCGGAGCGGGTCGTTTCGGAGGAACGGAGGATCAGTTGCACGCAGAGAGCGAAAGTACGGACCCCGGCTTTGAGCCGGCCGAAAGCGATGCCGCGGTACCGTCCGCGGAGGCGGAAATGGACGAATCCAACACGGAGGATCCGGACGCCGGACGGCCCTTCTCGTCAGAACCGAAGCAGGACGCTGCCGGGATCCCCGATGGCAGTGGCACGGACCTGCCGGACAGTAAGGCCCCCAAGGACCGCGAGGACGATACGTTCGACGCCGGATAAACCCGGCGCCGGTTAACAGCCCGTGCGGGCGGCTGCCGAGGCGGCCGCCCGTCAGTGCCGCCTAAGGCCGCTTTTTCGGAGTCCGCTTGGCGGCGGCGTTGATCGCGGCCTTGACTGCAGGGGGCAGGCCGGCCTGTTCGGTCTCCGGTTCAGCGACGCTGCCGCGGGCCTTCGCGATCGCTTTCATGCCGTGGTAGATCACCAGTGCGGCGGCGGAGCCCAAGGCGATGCCGGTGAACGTCAGTTCGCCGATGGTCCAGGTGTAGTCGGCGATGCCGATGATCAGTGCCACGGCCGCGGTGGTCAAATTGACCGGGTTGGAGAAGTTGACCTTGTTCTGGACCCAGATCTTGACGCCCAGGATGCCGATCATGCCGTAAAGCATGGTGGCAGCGCCGCCCAGCACGCCCGCGGGAACCGTGGCAATCAGTTCGCCGAACTTGGGGGAGAAGCTGAGAATGATCGCGAAGGTGCCAGCCACCCAGTAGGCTGCCGTCGAGTAGACCTTCGTGGCCGCCATCACGCCGATGTTTTCGGCATACGTGGTGGTTCCGGAGCCGCCGCCGAAGCCGGCCAGTACGGTGGCGGCGCCGTCGGCCATCAGGGCGCGGCCGGAGACCCCGTCGAGGTTCTGGCCCGTCATGGCGGACACGGATTTCACGTGGCCGATGTTCTCGGCAACCAGCACCAGCACCACGGGAACGAAGAGGCCCACCACGCCCAGGTGGAATTCGGGGGT
Organism: Arthrobacter sp. LjRoot78; assembly: GCF_964254335.1. Lineage (NCBI taxonomy): Bacteria > Bacillati > Actinomycetota > Actinomycetes > Micrococcales > Micrococcaceae > Arthrobacter > Arthrobacter sp. LjRoot78. Next base: position 152,307 of record NZ_CAXUTG020000001.1, read on the forward strand.
CTGGAAGTGCGGCAGCCCCACCCACGCGGCGGCGTCCATCTTGCTGTAGTTCACTTCGCCGCGGAGCATGGCCACAAAGTATCCCACCACTACGCCCACCAGGATGCTGAGGCGGCCGAGGATGCCCTTGAATAGCACGCTCACCAGGATGATGGTGGCCAGGGTAATCACCGCGGTGACGGGGGCGGCGTCGAAGTTGTGCTTCGCGGCCGGGGCGAGGTTCAGTCCGATCAGGGCTACGATGGCGCCCGTGACGATCGGCGGCATGAGCCGGTTGATCCAGCCGGCCCCGAATTTCTGGACCACGGCGCCGATGACGGCCAGGCCCGCGCCGGCGAGCACCACCCCGCCCAGGGCCCCGGGAATTCCGAACTGCTGCTGGGAGGCCATGATCGGGGCAATGAACGCAAAGCTCGAACCGAGGTAGCTGGGCACCCTGCCCTGGGTGATCACCAGGAAGAGCAGGGTTCCGATGCCGGAGAAGAACAGTGTGGTGGCCGGCGGCATGCCCGTGATGATGGGCACCAGGAAAGTCGCACCGAACATGGCCACGACGTGCTGCATTCCCACCCCGATGGTCAGCGGCCAGGTCAGCCGTTCGCCGGGGGCCACCACCTCGCCCGGGCGGACCGACTTACCGTTGCCGTGGAGCTTCCATTTGGTACCAAGCATGCTCATGGCCGGGAGCCTTTCAAAGGAGTATGTGTCGGGAGCGGGGAAGGAATCTTCCGGAGCAACATTACCGCGCAGGCCCCGCAATTCGCCCCGCAATTCGCACGGCCGTGCGTCCGGCCGCTGTGGAGCCCTGCCGCTCGGCAGCCCGCCACTGTGGGGAAGGTCACGCGGGGTCACGGGAAGAGGAACGATTCGCTTGAAGTTGCAACTATAGATAGCAGAACCGCCGGCCGCCTCCGGGTGAGCAGGCCCAGCGAAAGGTATGCAGATGACAATTGCCCATGAAGAAGCAGTGATCGACGCAGCCGCAGTGGACGCGATTTTCGCCGAAGCCCGTACGGCCAACGCATTCACCGGAGAGGTCACGGATGAGCAGGCCCGCGCCATCTACGAGCTGACCAAGTTCGGCCCGACGGCGTTCAATTCCCAGCCGCTGCGCGTGACCTACGTCCGCTCCGACGAGGCCCGCGCACAGCTCGTGGACACCCTGGCCAACGGCAACAAGGCCAAGACGGCGTCCGCGCCGCTCGTCGCCATCCTCAGCTACGACACCGACTGGGCCGGACAGTGGGACAACTTCCTCCCCGGCTACAACGCCCCCAAAGCGATGTACGACGCCTCCCCGGATCTCGCCGCCAGCACGGGCAACAACAACGCCCACCTGCAGGCCGGTTACTTCATCCTGGCGGTCCGCTCGCTCGGTTTGGCTGCCGGCCCCATGACCGGTGCCGATTTCTCCGCCATTGATGCGGCGTTCTTCCCGGCCGGGGACCAGAAGAGCTTCCTGGTGGTCAACATCGGCCAGCCCGGGCCCGACGCCTGGGGCGAAGCCAAGCCGAAGTTCGCCTACGAGGATGTAGTCCGCACCGTCTAGGTCCGTACCGTCCCCGGGTGCAGCACGCCGGACACGAAGACGCGCCGTGACACGCAGAGAGGCCCCCGGCACGATGGGGGACACGCCGGAGGCACTCTAGACACATTTTTGCAGTTGAATGCACGGCATGTGTCCTGGGCCACTTCCCATTTTAGTCGAAATCGCCACGCTGGCTACTGTGCCCGTCCGCGCTCGGACGGGCACAGCCGGCCCTGCGCAGTGGCACACTGGCCCTATGCGGAACCTGATTCTGGTGGCCTTCACCGAGCCCGTCACTGACGGGCTCGTTTTTCCCCGCGACGACTGGCCCCTGCACATCACCCTGGTCAAGTTCGACGTCGACCCGATGTTGGGCGAGGACCTCACCGAACGGATCGCCGCACTTATCGACCAGCCCGTACGGGCGGCCCTTGGCGCGCGGCTGACCATCGGTGCGGACGCCGGCTTCGGCCGGCGGGAGTCCATCCCGGTGAGCCTCGTGGAGCCCAGCCAATCACTCCAGGAACTTCACGAGTCACTGGTTGGGGTCGTGGCGGGGCTGCCCGGCCGGGTGCCCACGCCGGACCACACCCTGGCGAACTATCGTCCGCACGTGTCACACCACGGTGACAAGCGCACCCGCCCGGGAGACGCCGTCGTGCTGGACCGCGTGGCCCTGGTGGACATGGCGCCGGACGGAAACCATTCCGTCCGGCGCATCCTCCACCTGTGGGAACTTACGAAATAACCCCGTCAACCAAGGCCTTGGCTTCGGCCTGGACCTGCTTGAGGTGGTCGGCGCCCTTGAACGACTCGGCGTAGATCTTGTAGACGTCCTCAGTGCCGGACGGGCGGGCGGCGAACCAGGCGTTCTCGGTGACCACCTTCAGGCCGCCGATCGAGGCGCCGTTGCCGGGAGCCTCAGTAAGCTTGGCCGTGATCGTTTCGCCGGCGAGCTCGGTGGCGGTGACGTCCGACGGCGACAGCTTGCCGAGGGCGGCCTTCTGCTCGCGCGTGGCGGCGGCATCGATCCGGGCATAGACGGGATCGCCAAACTGGTCGGTGAGGCCCTTGTACAGCTGCGACGGCGACTTGCCCGTGACGGCGGTGATTTCCGAAGCCAGCAGCGCCAGCAGGATGCCGTCCTTGTCGGTGGTCCACACGCTGCCGTCCATCTTGTTGAACGAAGCGCCAGCGGATTCCTCGCCGCCGAACGCGCCCTCGCCGGACAGCAGCCCGGGCACGAACCATTTGAAGCCCACGGGCACCTCGACGAGCTTCCTGCCCAGGCTTTCGGCCACGCGATCGATGATGGACGAGGAAACCAGGGTCTTGCCGATTACCGACTCCGGGTTCCAGCCGGTGCGGTGCCGGTAGAGGTAGTCGATGGCCACGGCGAGGTAGTGGTTCGGGTTCATCAGCCCGCCGTCCGGCGTAACGATGCCGTGGCGGTCGGCGTCGGCGTCATTGCCGGTGGCGACGTCAAAGTTTGCGCCGCTGGACATGCGGTTGATCAGCGAGGCCATGGCCGACGGGGAGGAGCAGTCCATCCGGATCTTCTCGTCCCAGTCCAGGGTCATGAAGGCCCACTGCGGGTCGACGGTGGGGTTCACCACGGTGAGGTTCAGGTGGTGGCGCTCGCCGATCTCGCCCCAGTAGTCCACCGAGGCGCCGCCCATGGGGTCGGCGCCGATCCGGACGCCGGAATCGCGGATGGCGTTCAGGTCCAGCACGGACGGGAGGTCGTCCACGTAGCTGCTGAGGAAGTCGAACTTGCCGGTCGTCTCGGCGGCCAGTGCATCGGCCACCGGGATGCGCTTGACGCCGCGGAGTCCGTTTTCAAGGAGTTCGTTGGCGCGGTTGGCGATCCAGCCGGTGGCGTCCGTGTCCGCGGGGCCGCCGTGCGGCGGGTTGTACTTGAACCCGCCGTCACCGGGTGGGTTGTGGCTGGGGGTGACCACGATGCCGTCAGCCTGCGGTGCGCCGGCGGGGGCGTTCCGGTTGTGCGTGAGGATGGCGTGGCTCAGCGCCGGAGTGGGGGTGTAGCCGTGGCGGGCGTCGATCAGGACGTTCACGCCGTTGGCTGCCAGCACCTCCAGAGCCGAGTTCTGCGCCGGTTCGCTGAGGCCATGGGTGTCTTTTGCCATATACAGCGGGCCGGTAATGCCCTGCCCGGCACGGTATTCCACGATCGCCTGGGTGATGGCCACAATATGGCCTTCGTTAAAGGATGCCTTCAGGCTGGATCCCCGGTGCCCGGACGTGCCGAACGCAACGCGCTGGCCCGGGTCGCTTAGATCGGGAGAAACATCGTAGTACGCATCCAGGAGCGCAGTGAGGTCAACAAGGTCTTGGGGTTGGGCAACTGTGCCCGCGCGGCTAGCCATGGCACCAGCATGCCAGACGACGGCGGGACGCAACACGGTTTGTCCGGAATCCGGCCCCTGTGACGCCGAATTTCATCCGGCATTTACCAAATTCATTCCCTTTGTATTTATTGAAGGGCAGTAATTGGCTGCGGAAAAGCGAGTAGTGGCGCCAAAAGTACCTATATACCGGCTGTCCCGCGGCTGCTAATTTCTAAACAAATTACGACGGCGGGCTCTCCGCCGCCGTCAGCGTTGCGGTGAATCCTGGATGGATTGATCCAGGTCGGGATGATCCAGGGTGCGGCGAATCAAAGGGAGGACAGCCAATGGCGGCAGGCGACGAAGCATCGGAACAGGCCCGGCTGGCTGCCGAGCGGATTGCGCGGCTGAAGCGCCAGCTGGAGCATGCCGAACACGCTGCGGAATCGTGGGGTTCCGGTGCGGACGGAGAGCGCCGCACCGCCACCCGGCTCGGCCAGCTGACCCCGCACGGCTGGTTCCTGCTGCACGACGTGCACTGGCCCGGACGGCCGCTGGCCAACCTCGACCACGTTCTGGTGGGGCCGGGCGGAATAGTTGTGGTGGATGCCAAGAACTGGTCAGGCGCCGTTGAGGTCAGGGCAGGCGTCCTGAGGCAGAACGGCTACTCCCGGAACCCCGCCGTGGACGGCTCCCTGGGGCAGGCTGCCGCCGTGGCTGCCCTGCTCGACGCGCCGCACCGGCACCTGGTCCGCTCGATCATCTGCCTGACCGGCCAGCCCGACCTTGTAGAGGTGACAGGTTCCGGGGTCGAGGTGCTGGGCATCAACCGCGTGGTTGCGCGGGTGGCGGCCCTCCCGGCAGTGCTGGATTCGCAAACGGTGGTTGGAATTTACTCCCAACTGGGACAGCAACTGACGCAGCCTCAGTCGCCCGCAGCATCGGACGTCCGCGGGAGCGCGGGCCGTCATCCCCCGGTTCGCCAGTATCAGGGCGCCTATCCGGCGCCGGTTCCGGCCCGCACCGGATACCGGGCCGTCGCGGGTCCCCCGCACATGGGAAGCCGGTCCGTGGGAAGCCAGCCCCACAGAGGCTGGCTGGTAGCCGGTTTATGGAGCCTGCTGGTCCTGGGGATCGTGGCGTTCGCACTTTCTGCGCCGCTCTGGAACCTGTAGGTCCTGCCCGCTGGCGTATCACGGGTATATCACGGCCGCGCACCTCCGGGCCGTGCGTTGGTAGGCTGGTTCTAGCCTTTCAAAAGGGGAATTCCCATGTCGAACCAGCCTGCCCCCGGCGACGAGGGGATGCCACAGGGCTACCCCCCGCCGTCATACATTCCACCGCAAGGGTCACAGCCGGCCGGAACCTACGGCGCCGTCTACGGGCAGCCGTCCTACTACGGCATGCCACCCGAGCCCAAGGGCCTGAGTATCGCCAGCCTGTGCTGCGGCATCGCCGTCTTCCTTGGCCTGGGTCTCATCATCCTGCCGCAGATTGCGGCCGTGGTGCTGGGCCACCTGGCCCTGCTCCGGGAACCCGCCGGGCGGGGACTCGCCATCGCCGGACTGGTCCTTGGCTACCTCGGCCTGGCGTTGACCGCGATTGTGCTCACCTTCGCCGTGGCGGCGATCTTCGCTGCGGCCAGCGCGGGGTACGGCTACTAAACCGGGCCGGGCGCAACACGGGAGTGCCCCGGTGAAGATGCGGTCACCGGGGCACTCCCTTGTTGGATCTGTGTCTTGTCAGCCGCTGTTAGGAGTGTGACTTCCTGCCAGCGTCCAGCCCGTGCTCACCTGTACGTGATGGAGGTGCCGGACGTGGGCGACCAGGTGATGCGTCCGCCCTGGTAGTCCTGGGCCACTGCCCCGCCACCTATGGCGAACTCATTTGTGGTCGGGTACCCAAGCCGTCCGTTTTCCCAGCCCTGCGAGGCGTAGGCCACGCGGATGGCGCCCGCGTTGGGGTGGGCTCCGGTAGCAGCCGACCAGTAGATGACGCCGCCCTGGAAGTTCTGGTAGACGCCTCCATTCTTCAGGCCGGTGATCTCATTGCTGGTCGGGTATCCGAGGAAGCCGTTCTCCCAGTTGAAGAACGCCCAGGTGGCCCTGACGGCGCCCTTGGTGATGCGGGCCCCGGTTGCCGGTGACCAGTGGATGACGCCGCCCTGGAAGTTCTGGTAGACGCCTCCGTTCTTGAGTCCGCCGATTTCATTGCTGGTGGGGTAGCCCAGTCCGCCGTTTTCCCAGCCCTGCGCTGCCCATGCGGCGTCGATGGCGCCCTTGGTGATGCGGGCCCCGGTTGCCGGTGACCAGTGAATGACGCCGCCCTGGAAGTTCTGGTAGACGCCCCCGTCCTTGAGTCCGCCGATTTCATTGCTGGTGGGGTAGCCCAGTCCGCCGTTTTCCCAGCCCTGCGCTGCCCATGCGGCGTCGATGGCGCCCTTGGTGATGCGGGCCCCGGTTACCGATGACCAGTGGATGACGCCGGCCTGGTAGTTCTGGTAGCACCCGCCGGCAGCCAGCCCGCAAACTACGGTGCCCGTTGCCGTGCCGAGGCTTGAGGCAGTAGCTGCCGCCAGAATAGCGGCCGTTGCCTCAGCAGGGGCGGCCGACGCTGTGTCTGTCAGTTCGAAGTCATCGGTCAGCAGGGTACCTATGCTTATCAGGTTCATGCCCATACTGATGGCCGAGGCGCCGGCTGGTACGGGAGGCGTCGTATAGGTGACTTGGGTCCAATTCGCAGCGGCGTTGTACAGGGGGCTCGCTGCCAGATTCCAGTAGCTCCAGGTACCCAAGCCTGTTCGGTAATACAGCTCGAACTGGGTGGGAGCTGTGGATTTGTACCACGCCTTTATCTGGTAAATGTGGCCCGGAACGGCGCTCGGGGCGCACTCGCCCAGGTCGAGTGAGGGAAGGAGCTTCCCGTCGCCGTTCGTGTACGCGGACATCACCATCTGTCCGGCTGCTGTTCCTGTGTGGCCTGGCGTTGCGACGCTGAAAGCGCGCGTATTGGTCCCCCAGCCGCCGGCGGCCCAGCACTGCGGGAGCCCGCCCGCCACAAGGGGCGCTGTTTCCAGGCCAGGGTTCTTGATCAGATTGCCCGTGGTCTGGGGAGCCGGAGCGGCCGGGCCGTTGACCAAAGCCTTGACCGTCCCGCCAATGACCTGATCAACCGTCTTGACAGTGGCGCGTCCGGCGGCCTGCTCGCCTGCGAGCCAGGTTACGAATTCTTGGAAGAGAGGAGTGGAAACGGTCAGCGGATCCGCGGTATTGGTCGTCGGGTCGATCCCGTCGCCGATGTGGTGGAACGTCAGCTGAACCCATCCGCCCGCCGGTTGTGCCTTCGTGACCAGGTTCTTCAGGTCCAAGATGGTCCATGTGTTGTCGATCTGATCAGGGGCCTTTGTCAGCATCGGCTCAAGGGGCGGGATTGCCTCCGCAAAACCGAAGCCCACCGATTCCGGAACTTTGCTTTCCAAATCACCAAGGCCCCGGGCGCTGTTGTAACCACAGTCCCGGACAACCTGCAGGACGGCGTCGGATGTTGATGCAAACGGATACGCGAAGCTGGTGATTCGGAATCCCTTGTTGGCTAGATTGACTCGGTCGTTGCAGATCTGGCGCTTAGCCTCATCGGCCCCCATCTGCACAAGGTCGGGGTGGGTCACGGTGTGCCCCCCGATCTCATGGCCGGCCGTTTGGAGCGCGAGGGCCTGGGCCGTGGTCATGTAGCCGGTCGCATCCAGATAGCCAGACGGCGTAAAGAACGTCCCCTTCAAACCTGCCTGATTGAGAATCTGCGCGGCTGCGACCTGGTCCCCGTCCGCATCGTCAAATGTCAGCGTTATGACCGGAGGGTCTGCCGCCTGGGCGGGCGCCGCAAATACTGCACCGCCTAGGAGGCTGGCAGCGACTGCCACAACGCTTCCGGCGGCAGTCCAGCGGGCGTGTGTCTTGGCCACGGAGGTATCCTCAGGGCCGGGATTTGTCCGGCGCCGAAGATGAGGCCGGTGCTGCAAAAGTTTCATGTCTGCATCCCATAGCTAGGTCTAGAGGCGACTAGCTATGCACAGGCTTTCCCCCCGCATCGCCGTTCCAAGGAACCCTCAGTCGCCCTGGTACTTTTCTGCATCTCGGCAGCTCAATGCTGAGAGCCGTGGGCACTATCCAGCCCACTTCGGATACTATTCGTTACCTTCCCAAGGGGGCTTGAGTGATCACTACTGGACTGCAGAAGGCAAAATGCGAGTAGGGTGACTGAACCTACTCAGGACTACTTGAATCCGCGGGGTTACGGCTACTAAACCGGGCCGGGCAACTTGCACCACGCCTTCGGCGACGTCGCCCGCGGGCATGAGTTCGACGTCGGACGCCCCACCGGGTGCCTCGACGGCGGCGGGGCGCAGGCGCCGGACTCAGCCGGCCCCTACGACACCACCGGACGCTGGATGCTCAGCGGGTCAGCGTACGCCGCCCATGAGCTTTTTGATGGCCGGCGAGGCCGCCGCAAGGCCGACGGCCAGCACCATGGCCGTGCCGCCGATGCCGATGAAGTACGGCAGTTCGTCGGCCGGGTTGTACAGCCCGGACAGGATGCCGGACAGGGTGGTGCCCAGCGAGACCGACAGGAAGAACAACGCCACCATCTGGGTGTGGAAGGCCTGGGGCGCCAGCTTGGTGGTCACCGACAGGCCGATTGGGGAGAGGAAGAGCTCCGCCAGGGTGAACAGGAACAGGATGCCCACCAGGGCCAGGAGGGGCGTTTTCCCGTCGCCGGCCAGCGGGATGAAGGCCAGGAAGGCCAGGCCCATCACGAACAAACCGATGGAGAATTTCACGGCCGAGCCGGGCTGCTTCTGGCCGAGGCGCGTCCACAGTGCCGCCATGACGCCGGCGAAAATGATGATGAACACCGGGTTGATGGACTGCACCCAGGCGGCCGGCATTTCCCAGCCGAACAGGTTCCGGTCCAGCTTCTCTTCCGAGTACACGGCAATGAACGTGAACTGCTGCTGGAAGAGAGCCCAGAACGCCGCTGAAGCGATGTACAGCGGGATGAAGGCCACCACCCGCTTGCGTTCGGTGCCGTTGACCTTGTTGCTGCTGAAGATCAGGGCGAAGTAGAGCACGGAGGCCCCGATTGCCGCGTAGGCCATGGACATGGCCAGGTTTTCGGCATTGACGGTGCCGGTGGCCAGAAGGACCGCCACCACCAGGGCGATGCCCACGAAGATCAGGCCGTACCTGGTGCGCCGGGCAGCCGGCAGCGGATTGGGCACGTGATGGGCTTCGTCGGGAAGCCTCCGGCGTCCCATGGCGTAGATGCCCAGGCCAAGGGCCATGCCGACGGCCGCGGCGCCGAAGCCCCAGTGGAACCCCTGGCTTTCCTGCAGCCAGCCGGTCACCAGCGGGCCGATCAGCGCGCCGGCGTTGATACCCATGTAGAAGATGGAGAAGCCGGCGTCGCGGCGTTCGTCCTTCTCCTCGTACAGGGTGCCCACCAGCGCGGTGGCGTTGGCTTTCAAGCCGCCGGAGCCGACGCCCACCAGCACCAGGCCGGCGATGAGGCCGGGAATTCCGGGCACGAGCGCCAGGGCGATGTGGCCGGCCATGATCAGGACGGCCGAGCCGAACAGGACCCGTTCCGAACCGAAGAGCCGGTCGGCCAGCCAGGCGCCCAGAATGGTAGAGAGATAGACTCCGCCGCCGTAGGCTCCGACCAGGCTGGAAGCCAGGCCCTGCTCAATTTCAAGGCCGCCCTGCGCAGCCGTGAAGTACATGTAGTAGAGGAGGATGCCCTGCATGCCGTAGAAGGAGAAGCGCTCCCACATCTCTACGGAGAAGAGGCTGGCCAGCATCTTTGGGTGGCCAAAAAATGACGTATCGCCCGGCGTTGTAGCGGGACGATCAGATAAATGAGTAGTGCTCATTTACTTAAGGGTGACACCGGAGGGCGGGATTGTCACATTCGCGGCGCGAGGAAGCAAGGCGGACACGCTGGGTGGACGCCCCGTCTAAAATCCGATCTGGGCGGCCACCTGCAGCAGCAGTTCCTCGGATCCCGTGGGCCCCACCAGCTGGATACCCATGGGCAGACCGGCACCGGCTGAGCCGCCGGTCCAGTGCACGGGAATGCTGATGGCGGGCAGTCCGCACACATTCACCATGCTGGACCACGGCGCGTATTCGCATTGCTTCCGGTAGTCGCCGTCGGCGTCGCCGGCCCATTCCGAGGCTGGCCAGTAACCGTCGCCGTGGGACGCCCCCGTGAACCAGCCCACGGGCCGGGGTGTCTGGGCCAGTGCCGGCATCAGCATGAGGTCCCACCGGGAGTACTGGGACACGGTGTCCCTCTCAAACTGCCGCAGGAAGCCCAGCGCCTCATTAAGTTTTGACGCACTCCGCTGCTGTGCGCGCCGGCGGAATGTGCGGGTGAGCGGGGTCAGCAAGGCTTCGCGCTGCGGTGCAATCCGGGCGCTCCCGACACCGGCCGTCCACGCCGTGGTGAACGCGTCCGGGTAGCGGTTGTCGTACCCGACGGCGGCTTCGGCCGTGGAATGGCCCGCTGCTTCGAGCAGGCGGACGCCCTCGTTGAGGGCATCCATTGCTTCCGAGTCCGGCGTAAACGGAAAAATGGCCTGCCATGGGCTATCCAGGCTCACGCCGATCCGCAGCCGCCCCGGCGCCCGCGTCAGGGACTCGAGGTACCGGCCGGCGCCGACTGCCACCATGGCGTCCAGCATCAGGGCGGCATCCCCGGCTGAACGGGCCAGCGGCCCGGCCACCACCAGCCGAGCCGGATCGCCGGTGCTTTCACCGGCCGGGACGAGTCCGCGCCCCGGTTTCAGGCCCACCAGTCCGCAGGCGGCCGCCGGGATCCGGACGGAACCGCCGCCGTCGGACCCCGGAGCGAACGGCACAAGACCGGCGGCGACCGCGGCGGCGCTGCCGCCCGAGGATCCGCCCGAGCTGCGGCTCAGCGCATGCGGATTGCGCGACGGCGGCGCGATCAGGTTTTCGCTGTAGGCCGTCAGGCCGAACTCCGGAACCTGGGTCTTGCCCAGCGAGATGGCGCCGGCGCCCTTCAACGTCGCCGCGAGTGCGCCGTCCGCGGGGGCTGGCTTGTGCTCCAGGGCCGCGCTGCCGTGGGTGGTCACCACGCCCGCCACATCTGTGAGGTCCTTGAAGGCCACCGGCATGCCATGCAGCAGCGGAAGTTGCCCGGGCGACTCTGCGTAGAGGGCGTCGGCACGGGCGGCGTCGGCCAGTGCCTGTTCCCCGGTCACCGTGATGAAGGCGCCGAGGCCGGGATTCCGCGCCGCTATCCGGACCAGGAAATGCTCCGTCACCTCCCGGGCGGAGAGCGCGCCCGAGCGCAGCGCGTCGCGGAGCCCCACCGCGGAGAGCTCGTGGATCTCAGCCAAGGAAACGGGCCTCCAGCCGCTCTTCAGCGGTGGCTGTCCCGCCGTCGGCCTGGCGGGTGACGCGGTACGCCGCCTTGCCTTGCACTTCGGTGACCACGTCCACAAGGTCCGTGCCGAAGTAAACCAGCCCCGCGCCGTCGTCCGTGCAGTGGGTTTCGCCGAGTGTGCCGTCGGCCACCAGCCGGTGCACCAGCGGGCGGCGCTGGTCCTCGGAGTCGTAGTGGACACCGTTGGCGTAGGGCAGGAAGCCGAGCGCGTTGGTCACCGGGCGCAGCTGCGGTCCGAACGAATCCGTGGTGCCGCCCTGGTACCAGCAGATGGACCCGGCCGAGACGCCGGCGAGGACCACGCCGCCTTCCCACACGCGCCGCAGGATCCCGTCGAGGCCGTGCGCCCGCCACACGGCCAGCAGGTTCACCACCGACCCGCCGTTGACCCACACCACGTCCTGCTCCATGAGGTGCGCTTCCGGATCGTCGATGCTGGGCATGGTGAACAGGTTGAGGTGGCTGAAATCGAAGCCGGCGATCTTCGCGGCCTGGTCCAGCTCCGCATTGAACCAGCGCTGGTCGCCGGCGGCAGTGCCGATATGCGTCACGCGGGGGGCGCGCCCCGTGACGCCGGAAAGTTCGACGGCGTGGTGCAGCAGGGCGTCAAACTCCAGCCGTGAACGCCGGCCGGCTTTATATCCGCCGGACGTTGCCAGGATGGTTGGCTGTTGGGCTGTCATCGACGATTCCCTCCTTTGCGGTCACCTTGAAGCGTAACGTGCTCCGGATTCGGGGTGCCTGCCTCCGGCGGCGGCTACGCTGGAGGCAGACCTTCATTTTCCGGAGAGGATTTCCATGAGCGACTTCGAAACCGTGACCGTGACCGACGTTCCCGCCGACGCCAAGATCCTTGATGTGCGGGAGGACTACGAGTGGTCGGCCGGGCACGCCGAAGGTGCCCTGCACATACCGCTGGACCAGCTGCCGGGCCGGCTCGGAGAACTGGATCCGGACGAGGACCTGTACGTTATTTGCCGCACAGGCGGCCGCTCGTTGCGGGCTGCCAAATGGCTCGTGGGGCAGGGCTACACCGCCATCAACGTGGCCGGCGGAATGGACCAATGGCTTGAATCGGGCCTGCCGCTCGTTTCGGACAACGGCCTCAAGCCGGTCATCCTCTAGCGCTTCTGCCAGTACCTGCGGCACCGCAGCAGCCGCCAGGCCGCCCGCCGGGCGGCGCTTAGATTATCGAGAAGGACAGTCCATGCCCGCGTCGCCCGTCACCTACACGTTCCTCGGCCCGGAGGGGACGTTCACTGAGGCGGCACTGATGCAGGTGCCGGGCGCCGTCGAGGCCGTCCGCATTCCCTCCTCCAATGTGAACACTGCGCTGGACAAGGTCCGTGACGGATCAGCCGATGCCGCCATGGTGCCCATCGAAAATTCCGTGGAGGGCGGCGTCACGGCAACCCTGGATGCCATCGCGTCCGGCCAGGAGCTGAGGATCGTCCGCGAGGCTTTGGTGCCCATCAGCTTTGTCCTGGTGGCCCGCCCCGGCGTGGAAATCCGGGATATCCGCCGGATATCCACCCACGGACACGCCTGGGCCCAGTGCAGGCTCTGGGTTGAAGCGAACATGCCGAATGTGGAATACATTCCAGCATCCTCAACGGCCGCGGGGGCAATGGGGCTGCTGGACGAGGACGGGGTCCACTACGACGCTGCCATCTGCGCCCCGATCGTGGCCACCGAGCAGCCCGGGTTGCATGTGCTCGCGGAGAACATCGGCGACAACCCCGGCGCCGTGACGCGCTTTGTCCTGGTCAGCCGGCCCGGGGCACTTCCCCACCGCACCGGCGCTGACAAGACGACGGTGGTAGTACCGCTGCCGGAGGACCGGCCGGGTGCCCTGATGGAGATCCTGGACCAATTCGCCACCCGCGGGGTGAACCTTAGCCGCATCGAGTCGCGCCCCACCGGCCAGTACCTTGGTCACTATTTCTTCAGCATCGACGCCGACGGCCATGTGGAGGACGCCCGCGTTGCCGACGCCCTGGCCGGTTTGCACCGGATCAGCCCGGCCACACGATTCCTCGGCTCCTACCCGCGGGCCGATGCGCAGAGCCCGGACGTGGCACCGCACACCTCCGACCAAGCATTCCAGGCCGCACATGAATGGGTGGCAGGGATACTCCGAGGGGCATCGGTCGCTCCCGTCCATGCCCCGCAAGGTTCGCCCACAGCTTAGGCAAATGCCCCTCGGGGTACTTCCCCGCCCGCACAGCAGTGCGTATGCTTGCCTGATCCATTGGGGAAGACCTCTACCGGAAGGAGCGGGTCAATGTCAGGAACCAGCAGCGACAATGACGGCCAGGGAATGATTGTCAATCCCAAGCCGACTGCCGAAAACCAGGACTGGGACGGCGACGATGCAGACAGGGCGGATCGCCTGCGCTTCGAAGAGGAGCAAGCCATGATCCGTGAACAGTCCGAAGCCCGCGCGGCGGCAAAGGCCGCAGCCGAGGCGGAGGAGAAGAAGGCCAGCGCCTGATTCCGGCGTCCCCGCAGGAAGCGTCCTTCCGGAGGCCTACTGCGGGGTGGAAGCTTCCCCTGCGGACGGTTCGCCGCCCTTGCTTTCCGTAACCCGCACCAACAGTGATCCCGGCGCCACCTGGACGGTAACGTCTGTCGCTTCGCCGGAGGGATCGCCGTCGACCTGCGTGGCAACTGGCTCCGCACATTTGATCACGATCTTGCCGGAGCGGTAGTAGCTCATCACCGGCAAGTTCCTCTTGTGCTTGAACATAATCTTTGTGTACATCGCAATCCACCCGATGGCGCTGCGCGGGCTCATCACCACCACATCCAGCATGCCGTCGTCGATCATCGCCTGCGGGATGAAGTCGATGCCACCCGGAATCAGGCCACAGTTGGCGAACAGCACGCTGCGGATCTTCCGGGACTGTTCCGGCTGGTCGTCCAGGGCAATGGAGACCTTCTTCCGCCGACCGGGCAGGTGCCTGACTCCGGCCTCGGTGTAGGCCAGCCAGCCCACTGCCTTCTTCAGCCCGTCGTTGGTGTCCCCGACGACTTCGGCGTCCATGCCCATGCCGGCAATCACCAGGAACACATGCTCCGACGAGGCGCCCGTCCGCGAATTGCGGATGGCCATGCGCGCCGTGTCGATGTGCCGCTGGTGTCCGAAGAGCGCCGTCTGGATGCTGCCGTGGAGGTCGTTGACGTCCAGGTGGATGTTCCTGGCCAGCAGGTTTCCGGTGCCGAGCGGGATGATGCCCATCGGCACGTTCGTGTGGGCCAGCTTCTCGGCCACAACGCGTACCGTGCCGTCCCCGCCGCCCACAAGGACGACGTCGGCCCCGCTTTTGAGTGCCGCCTCGGCCTGCGAATACCCGGGGTCTTCTGCGGTTGTTTCGAAAAAGACTGGGGCGTCCCAGCCGTCCGAGAGGCAGGCGCGCTGGATGAGGGCGCGGGCTTCGGCCGATTTGGCCTTGACCGGGTTCATCACCACGGCCACCTTCTGCTGCACCAGGCCCGGATGGTACGTGTCCTCTTGGACCGCACTCCGTGTGTGCAGCGCCTTGAGCCTCCGGACGCCCCACCAGCTGGAGACCGCGAAAGCCAGGGCCGCAGCAATGATGAGGTAGAGCAGCCAATCGTTCATGGTGCTCCAACACTATCCCGCACGGACCTCCGCACGGCCCACAGTGCCATCCCGGGCGGATTCGATACTCTTGTCTGGTGATCGACGTAAAAGACCTCAGCGAAAATCCGGACAAGTTCCGTGCCAGCCAGCGCGCCCGCGGCGCCGACGAATCCGTGGTGGATGCGATCATCTCAGCAGACGCGGCCAGGCGCGCGGCATTGATCCGCTTCGAAAACCTCCGCGCCGAGCAGAATGTCTTCGGCAAGAAGGTGGCGCAGGCCAAGGGCGAGGAAAAGCAGGCCCTGCTGGCGGAGGTCAAGGTCCTAGCCGCCTCGGTCAAGGCCGCCTCGGCCGAGGCCGACGTTGCCCAGGCCCAGCAGGAGGAACTGCTCCGTGCCATCCCCAACCTGATTGTGGACGGCGTTCCGGAAGGCGGCGAGGACGACTACATTGTGGTCAAGACCGTCGGAGAACCCCGCGAATTCCCGGATTTCGAGCCGAAGGACCACCTGGAAATCGGTGAGCTGATCGGCGCCATCGACATGGAGCGCGGCGCCAAGGTATCCGGTTCGCGCTTCTACTTCCTCCGCGGCGTCGGCGCCCGGCTGGAGATGGCGCTCCTGCAGATGGCCATGGAACAGGCCATCGATGCAGGTTTCGTCCCCATGATCACCCCCACGCTGGTCCGTCCGGAAACGATGCAGGGCACCGGATTCGACGTCAAGCACGACGCCGAGATCTACCGCCTCGCCGAGGACGACCTCTACCTGGTGGGCACCTCGGAGGTGGCCCTCGCCGGCTACCACGCGGACGAGATCCTGGACCTCTCCGCCGGCCCCATCCGTTACGCGGGCCAGAGCTCCTGCTACCGCCGCGAGGCAGGGTCGCACGGCAAGGACACCCGCGGAATCATCCGGGTCCACCAGTTCAACAAGGTGGAAATGTTCATCTACACCACGGTGGAAGAGGCAGCCGCCGAGCACGAGCGCCTGCTCGCATGGGAAGAGGAGATGCTGGCCAAGTGCGAGCTGCCGTACCGCGTGATCGACACCGCCGCGGGCGACCTCGGCAACTCTGCGGCCCGCAAGTTCGACTGCGAAGCCTGGGTGCCCACGCAGGGGGCCTACCGCGAACTGACGTCCACCTCCAACTGCACCACGTTCCAGGCCCGCCGCCTGAACATCCGTGAGCGGGTGCTGAACGAGGACGGTGCGCCCAAGGGAACCCGTGCCGTCGCCACCCTCAACGGCACGCTGGCCACCACGCGCTGGATTGTGGCCATCCTTGAGCACCACCAGAACGAGGACGGCTCCGTAAACGTCCCCCGCGCGCTTCAGAAGTACCTCGGTGGCCTGGAAGTGCTGCCGGTCCTGTAGTTTCGGGTTCTCCAACGAAGAATCCCCGTCACGTGGTCGACTCCCCGGGTAACGCCAGGGGGATTTGGCCACGCGGCGGGGATTTTCGCGCTGTGATCCCTGCGGCTGCGAGCTTGCGACTCAGCAGCCGTGCGTTGGTTGCGGTTTTCCAGTCCCAGCGGACAACTTTGTAGCCGAGCGCCCGAAGCCGGTCCTCCCGTTTCTTCTCGGCCAGAATGGCTTCGCGAGTGCTCCTGTCGCCGAGAAGGGCGTCGTCGAGATACTTTGCGTCGCCGTCGAATTCCCCGATGACGCGTTGTTCGGGCCAGTAGAAATCCGTCCGCCCGATGAGGCCATCGTCGTCGTAGAAACAGTGTTGCAGGACGGGCGCGGGGAGCCCAAGGACGTGGATGAGCGCCCTGCTCCGGGATTCACCGACGGATTCGGATGCCTCGTCGGCCAGCGCGAGTACCTCCAGGACCCGGCGGCGTTTGGCCGCTGAACTGAGTCGGGCCGATTCGTCCAGCAATTCCTGCCGTGTGAGGCCCTCGCCGGTAGTGCGGCGGCTTCCCAGCACCGCATCCGTAACGGCCACAGCCTCCGGCAGCTCCATTCGGACGATGCAGTCAACAACCGTCTGGACGAGCGAAGTGACTGCTACGCCCCGGTGTTCCACGATGTCAGCGGCCCAGTGATGCCGGTAAATTCCGTAGCTTCGCGTGTGCTCCAGCCCGGTGAGGCCTGTCTTCGGATCCCTGGCAGCCCGGGTGGTTGGCGGAAGCCGACCAGCTTTGTGGGGTGACTGAGTGACGATGTGAATGTGCTCCGGCACCCGGGGGAGGGGCAATCGCCAGAGCCGAAGCGCCGTCAGGTAGCAGAAGGCCGCCGACGGGTCACAGCATGCAACTGCAGCAATCGTGGCCGAATATCGTTGCCACGCTTTGAGCGCGAGCCAGGCCGGCTTGTTGTAGTAAACGCCGAATCTGACCCTCACCAATTCGCCATTGTTGTAGGCGCGGCTCAGGCTCCGGCTGCTTCCTGTGAGGGCACGCCTTCGGCTGGCAAGTAAGAGCGTTGGGGAAGTGGAGTCCATGCTCCCATGCTGGGCTGGCCTCCCCAACGCAGCCAGATGCACCCGACCGGATGTGGATAAGTCCCCGCAACTCCCCTTGAAGTGGGCCAATCCCCCTGGAACGCCGCGGGGAGTTGACTGCCCCGCGGGGATTTCGCGCCCGCACACTGCGTCGGGTGACACGCAGGCAAACACTCACAGTGTGGACAAGCTGTGGGTGTTTACCACAAGTTAACACTGGCTGTGGCGTGCGTCCTAGCGGCTGTCCGGGGGCGTCTGCTGTACTAGGTGAATGACAACATTGACTGAAACCTCAGTCGCTGGCAACGATGACCAGCGAAACAACGGCAAGAACAACTCAACCAGGCTCATGGTGGCCCTGGACGTGGACGGCACCCTGGTCAACCACGACGGCCACATGTCGGCTCCCGTGCGTGAAGCGGCCCAGGCGGTTGTAGCTGCGGGCCACGAAGTCATGATCGCCACCGGCCGGTCCCTGAATGCCACCCTGCCCATCATCGAGCAAATCGGGATCGAGACGGGCTACGCGGTGTGCTGCAACGGCGGTGTGACGCTCCGGCTGGATCCGGCCCACCCGGACGGCTACGAAGTCATCCGCAAGGCCACGTTTGATCCGGGTCCGGCGCTCCGTGCCCTCCGCAAGCGGCTCCCCATGGCCAAGTACGCGCTGGAGGACGAGCACGGCAACTTCCTCTCCACCGAACGGTTCCAGGACGCGAGCTTCGGCGTGGAGGCCATCGGTGTGGATTTCCAGACCATGCTCGACGCCACCGCCGTGCGCGTGGTGGTCTTTAGCTCCGAAAATACGTCCGAGGAGTTCAACGAGGCCATCAAGCACATCGGCCTGTCCGGCGTCACGTATTCCGTCGGCTGGACCGCGTGGCTGGACATTGCCGCGGAAGGCGTCACCAAGGCCAGCGCCCTGGAACACCTCCGGGGGCACCTGAGCATCGAGTCGCACCTCACGGTGGCAATCGGCGACGGCCGCAACGACATCGAGATGCTCACGTGGGCCGGCCGCGGCGTCGCCATGGGCCAGGCTCCCGACGAAGTGGTTGCCGCCGCGGACGAGGTCACCATGTCCGTCCACGACGACGGCGCCGCGCACGTTCTTCGCAGCCTGCTGTCCTAGGTAACTGCTTCCCGGGCGCCGCCAGGTAGTGTCGCTTTCACTTTTCGTCCGGTCCCAGGTCGGGCCCGACGGCGAACCGCACCGCCCGCGTCGCGCTTCCGTGCAGTTCCAGGACGGCGAGCTCGTTGGCGCCTTTGCGGATCAAAGGTCCCGGGACATATAGCGTGCGCTGGGGGCCGCGGCTCCAGTAGCGGCCGAGGTTGAACCCGTTGATGAATGCAACACCCTTGGTCCAGCCGTCGAGGCGCAGGAACCGGTCGCCCGGGCCGTCGGCCTCGAACCTGGCAAACGACAGTGACGGGCCCGGCACACCTGCCTCAGCGCCGCCCACCGGCGGCAGTTCCTTGGCCGCATCCCGGAAGCGCTCCAAGTCGCCCACATCGGCATTCCGGATCTCCCAGTCCTGCACTTCGGTGCCGTTCAGCAGCGCCGGTCCGATCAGTCCCTTGGGCTCGCCGATCCGCTCCCCGTAATTGACCCTGCCTTGGTCCTCCAGGAGTACCCGCAGGCGTCCTCCGCCGGGCAGCGTGATGGCGCGCTCGCCGAGGTCGCGGCTCAGGACGCCCACGGGAACGCCGTCCAGGAAGAACTGGGCGCGGTCCCGGACCTCGGCGAAGGACAGGACGCCTCCGCGGGCAATGTCCACCTCGTAAAGATAGAAACCGCGATAGCGCCCGGTGGCCTCGGTAGTGGGCACCGGACCCGGCGCGGAGGACGGGGAACCGAGGAGGGGCGCAAAGTCCAGGAGCGGCACGGACGCCTCCACGGAAACAACCGACACGGGCGCCTCCTTCCGCCCAGCCGGCGCCTCGTCCGGCACGGGGAAATGCTTGGCGATGACATCCCGGAATGCAAAGTACTTGGCGGTCGGATGGCCATCCTCGGCGAGCGGCGCGTCGTAGTCATACGAGGTGATGGTGGGCTCGTAGATGCCTTTGTCGTTGGCGCCGTTGGTGAAGCCGAAGTTGGTGCCGCCGTGGAACATGTAGATGTTCACCGAAGCCCCTGCGGTGAGGAGCGCATCCAGCTCGGCGGCGGAAGCAGCGGCGTCGGTGGTGTGGTGGTGCGTGCCCCAGTTGTCGAACCAGCCGTTCCAGAACTCCGCGCACATGAGCGGCCCGGCGGGCTGTCGCTCGCGCAGGAACCCCAAGCGTTCCACGGCACGCGAACCGAACGTGCCGGTCTTGTGCAGCCCGGGCAGCGAGCCGTCCTCGATCATGGTGCCGAAGGGCTGGTCGCACGTGAACAGGGGAACGTCCACACCCTCCCGCTTTACGAGGTCCACCAGGTGCTGCAGGTACACCTTGTCCTTGCCGTAGGCGCCGTACTCGTTCTCGATCTGCAGGAGGATCACCGGCCCGCCGCCGCTGATCTGCCGCTCCACCACAATCGGCAGGAGCGCTTCGAAATAGGAGTCGACGGCGGCAAGGTAGCCGGGTTCGCTGCTACGGACACCCACGGTGGGGTCAGTGTAGAGCCACGCCGGCAATCCGCCGTTGTCCCACTCGGCGCAAATGAACGGACCGGGACGGACGATCGCCCGCATCCCCTCGGCCGCGACCAAATCAAGGAACCGGCCCAGGTTCAGCGGCCCCTCCGTCAGGAATGTGCCCGGGACAGGCGAATGCTCATTCCACGGCACATACGTCTCAATGGTGTTCAGCCCCATGAGCCGGGCCTTGTGGATCCGGTCCGCCCACAGGTCGGGGTGGACCCGGAAGTAGTGGATGGCTCCGGAGAGGACGCGGAAGGGTTCGTCGTTCAGAAGGAAGTCCCGATCGCCGATGGCAAAGGTGTCCAAGAAGGGTCCTAACAATGGTGCTGCACCGGCGGTGCTAAGCGGAGTGCAGGGCGGCGTGGAAAGCGTAAGACGCATTGCTCCACACCACGAACAGCAGCGGCGCTGGCGCCAGTGCAATGCCGAGCACGGGCTGGAGGATAGCGGCCGAGACAATGATGCCCAGCAGGATCAGCATGGCCAGGCTCAGGTACCAGCGCTGGACGCTGAGGTAGAGGGACGCTTTGAGAATGCTTTTCAGGCTCGCCTCGGGCAAAAGTACGACGCCGGCAATCGCCGTCACCGTCAGGCTCACCGCCACGGCGGCTGCGACGACGATCAGCGGCACCAGTGCGGCCGCAGCCGGCATGGACTGGACGATCGCCAGGTCCACGCCGAGGAACAGCAGCATGGCCACCGCACCCAATCCAATGGGTGCGGTTCGCCGGAAACTGCGCTTGTATCCGCGAAGGAAGGCGGCAACAGGCTTGACCGCGCTGCCGTCGTCGTTCAATGAGCGGAAGGCAGCGAAGATGCCGGCGAGCGAGGGAGCCACGGTGACCGTGAGCGCCAGGAAGAACGGCCAGGCGGCCGCGGGATCGGCCACCAGGGCGAGGCAGAGCACCAACGGTGAGTTGGCCACGGCCAGCAGGACGTTCCCGGCCAGGAAGGTGTAAATAAACCCGAAGATGCTCCCGAAGGTTTCGAATCCCGGTCCCGCCCACCGGTGTCGCCCCGACGCAGACTGTTCAAGCACAGCCGTCATCCCTTCATTCCGCTCGTCGCGATGCCCTGGATGAAGTAGCGCTGGCCAAGCAGGAAGATGATGAGGATCGGGATCACGGAGATCACGGAGCCGGTCATGATCATGGCGTACTCGGCGTCGAACTGGCCCACGAAGGAGCGCAGGCCCAGCTGGACGGTCCAGAGGCGGTTGCTGGTGAGGTAGATGAACGGGCCCATGTAGTCGTTCCACGTGTTGACGAAGGTCAACAGCGCCAGGCTGGCAAGGGCCGGCTTGGACAAGGGCAGGATCACCCGGGCCCAGATGCCGTACTCGCTCAGGCCGTCGATGCGGGCAGCCTCGCACAGTTCATCCGGGATGGTCATGTAGTACTGGCGCATCAGGAATACCCCGAACGCACCGAACGCCTGAAGGAGGATGAGGGCGTTAAAGCTGTTGGTCAGTCCCAGCTGCTGCATCATGATGTACTGCGGCACCATGTAGGCCTGCCACGGCACGGCGATAGTGCCGATGTACGCCAGGAACAGGACATCCCGGCCCGGGAAGCGGACCTTGGAGAAACCATAGGCGGCCAGCGACCCCGTCAGCACCTGCAGGCAGGTGATGATCACGGCAAGGTACAGGGAGTTCTGCAGGTAGCCCATCATGGGGATGCGGGTCCAGATGTCCGTGTAGTTGCTCCACACGAACTCGCTGGGGATCCACTGGATGGGGACCGTGAGGACCTGGTTGTTTTCCTTCAGCGAGGAGGAAATCATCCAGATGAACGGCACCAACAGGGCCACCACCAGCACCACGAGCACGCCGTAGATGATGACGTTGGTGGTCCGCTTCTTCTGTTCGCGCGTGGAGCGTTTGCGCTGTGAGCCACGGCGATCTTCCGGGCTGGTTGCGCCGCCCCTCAACGGTACTCCGCCTGTGAGTTCAGGGGCCTTGAGGTCTTCGGCCATGTTGGTCATCAGCGTTCCCTCCGCTGTTGGATCTTGAATTGCAGGACGGTGACCGACAGGACGATGAGGAACAGGACCAGGGAGATCGCCGATGAGTAGCCGAACTTCCCTTCCCCGATGCCTTCCTGGTAGATGAGCTGGGACAGCACCGTGGTGGAACGTCCGGGACCGCCGTTGGTCATGACCACGATCAGGTCGAAGACCTTGAAGCTGGAGACTGTCAGCATGACCACCACGAAGAAGGTGGTGGGCCGCAGCGAGGGGATGGTGACGTTCCAGAAGCGCTGCCAGGCGCTGGCGCCGTCAACTTCGGCGGCTTCGTAGAGTTCCGTGGGGATGGCCTGCAGGCCGGCCAAATACAGAACCATGTAGTAGCCCATGTCGCGCCACACGCTGGTGATAATGACGGCCGGAAGGGCCCAGTCGGAGCTGGACGTCCAGCCCGGCGCCTCGGCGATTCCGATGGCGTGCAGGAGCTGGTTGATGGGGCCGCTGTCCGGACTGAACAGCATGTTCCAGACGACGGCGACAGCCACCAGCGAGGTGATGTACGGGAAGAAGATGGCTACGCGGAAGAATCCGATGCCTTTGAGCTTGCGGTTCAGCAGCATCGCCAGGACCAGGGCGAGGGCCATGGTGAGCGGGACGTGGCCGAGTGCGTAGACAACGGTGTTGCGCAGGGCCACCCAGAACGAGTCGCTGGCGAACATCCGCTGGAAGTTGGCCAGGCCCACCCATTTCGGTGCGGTGAACGAGGTCCATTCCATGAAGGAGAGGGCGAAAGCGGCCAGGACGGGGATGAGGGTGAAGGCCAGGAAGCCGAGGAAGTTCGGAAGGATGAACGTCCAGCCGATCAGCGTGTTGCGCCTGGCCTGCTTCCTGTTGCCGCGGCTGTGCGGTGCAGTCCGTGCCGGGATAGGAGCCTGGGTGATTGTCTCTGTAGTCATGGTTACTTCAGGACTTCGTCCTTGACGCGCTTGCCCATCTCGGCGATGCCGTCGGCGACGGAGCGCTCGCCGACCATGATGAGGTCGTGCTCCTGGTTGAGGATTTTGTCCGTCGCTGCCGACTTGTCGCTCACCGGCATTTCAAGGGCTGTCTCGTCCGGCGTGAAGGCCTTCTTCGAGAGCTCGTCGGTGGGCAGGCCGTCCAGCTTGAAGTACTCCGCCGTGACGGCGTCGTTCTTCAGGGCTGGCACAACACCGATCTTGGAGATGGCCTTGGCGCCTTCCTCTCCGGCTGCCCACTGGATGAACTTCTTGGCTTCATCGGAGTGCGCTGCGTTCTTGTTCACAGCAAAGGCGGTGGGGGAACCGAACGTGGTGACCTTGCCGTTGGCGTCCTTCTGCGGCAGCGGAGCCAGGCCCCAGTTGACGTTGGTCTTGCCGTCCTTCTTGGCCTGGAGGATGCCGGCGATGTACCAGGTTCCCATGGGCATCATGGCAGCCTGGCCGGATTCAAACATGGTGCGGTAGCTGGTCTTCTGGCTCTTCGCGGTGCCGAAGTCCAGGGTGGCGCCGGCCTTCTGGAGGTCCAGCGCAGTGTTGTACTGGTCCTGGAAGAAGCCGTAGTCGCCGCTGACCTGGTCGCCGTCGTTCTGGGCAGCCGCGATTGCCTGAACCACTGAACGCCAGATGTGGTGGTACGTGCCGTAGACCTTCTTGCCGTCGGCGGTGGTGGTGAGCTTCTTGGCGAGCTCGGAGTACTTCTCCCACGTGAGGTCTTTGGGCTCGTCCACTCCCGCGGCCTTCAACAGGTCCTTGTTGTAATAAAGCAGCCAGAAGTCCTGCCGGTACGGGGCTGCAAAGTACTTGCCGTCCAGGTTGAAGGCGTCCAGGCCTGCAAGGTTGTCCTTGCCCACCTTGTCCACCACGCTGTTGATCTCCTGAAGCTGACCGTTGCTGGCGTACCGGGAGTAGTCGATGACGTTCTTCATGGTGAGGACGTCGGTGGTGTCGCCACCGGCCAGCATGGTGGTGACCTTCTGCGGGTAGTCGTCCGCCAGGATGTCCACGGGTTCAATGTCGACGTCGGGGTGGGCCGCTTCGTAGCCGTCGAAGAGTGCCTTGAACTCCGGGGTGCCCTCGTAGTTCCAGACTGAGACCGTCAGCCGGGTCTTGCCTTCGGCCGCCTGCGGTTCCGCGGGTCCGGCGGCGCCGGCGCAGCCTGTAAGGCCGAGCCCTGCAGTTACCGCCAGTGCGATCCCGGCGAGGGTTGTGCGCTTCATTGCGTTCTCCTTAGTAGGGGTTAAAGTTTGCCGCACGCGCGGCCGTCATGAGGTGGGGCGGGGTGGGGCTTAAGCGCTGAGGCCGAGGTCTTCGTGCATTACCTGGGCCAGGAGGTCCTTGCCGGCGAGGTACCGTTCAAGGTCGTTCAGGGCTGCATCCGACATCCTGCGCGTTTCGGTGCCGAGGGAGCCTGCGATGTGCGGGGTGATGATGACGTTGGGAAGGTCGTACAGCACGGAGTCCGCGGGCAGGGGCTCGGGTTCCGTGACGTCAAGCAGCGCGGTGATGCGTCCCGTGGCGCACTCCGCTTCGAGTGCTTTGGTATCAAGGAGCGAACCGCGTGCGGTGTTTATGAGCGTTGCGTGGTCCTTCATGGCGCGAAGCTCCCGTGTGCTGATCATGTTGCGTGTTTCCGGCAGGGCCGGTGCGTGGATGGTGACGACATCGGACACCGGCAGGAGTTCTTCAAGGGTCACCAGCCTTCCGCCCGCGGCGGCCACCTCGAGGGGATCGGCGTAGGGATCGCTGACCAGGCAGGTAACGTCCTGGAGTTGCTGGACCAGTTGGACCACCCTGCGGCCGATGCGTGAGAAGCCGATGACGCCCACCACACGGCCGATGTTTCCGAGCTCGCCCCGTTCGGTGGCGTAGCGCCAGTCATCACGGGAGAAGCGCGCATCGTTGGCGAGAACCTGGGCCTTCTTGCCGGCCAGGACGATCGATGCGAACGTGAATTCGGCAACGGGGATCGCGTTGGCGTCGGCTCCGTTGGTCACGAGGATGCCCCGGTCCCAGAGTTCTTGGCTGACGAAGCCCCGGACCGTTCCCGCGCAGTGGAAGACGGCGCGCAGCCTGGGCATACGCTCCAGCCGCTCTGCGTTGAGATGCGGCACGCCCCAGCTGGTGAGGAGGATTTCAACCTCCTCCAAACGTCGCGCGAGTTCGGGTGAGTCCAGGGAATCCGTCCACGGCTGACCGCCGAGGTCGACCAGTCCTGCCAGCCGGTCCAGCCGCGTGGAATCAAACTGGTCAGCAAAGGTTCCGCTATTCATTACCAGCAGTGCCTGGGGCTTGAGCGACATTGAGGGGATCCTCCCTTCGAGTTTTGGGTGGCCTGCTCGGCCGGTTATTTATGTGTTGCATCACATCTAATAATCAGTACATACTCATAAACAAGACAATTCATTCAACCCAATCGAACTCGAACCGAAACGATCAGATTCGAACAAACGAGGGACGAATCCACTATGGCAACAACCCCCGGCACCGCAGCCGTGGAAGCGCCGCCACTGTCCAGCACGCACCCGCTGCGCGCAGCGTGGGGCCGTAAAGCTGACGCCTCTGCACTGATTGAGGCACTCCATGGTTCGAGGCAGCGCCTCATCGTGCGTCCCGCGTCCCACGGCGTGTGGCAGCTCGCTGGCTCCCGACCGCTGGGGAAGTTGGCCGCCCGGGCGGAAGGCGAGAAGGGGAGCCCGTGGCCCCAGCCGCTGGTGTCCCAGTACGCGAGGTACTTCCGCGATGGAAATCGCACGTTTTATGAGGGTCTCGTGGCGGATCGCCAGCAGCGGCTGACCCGAGCCGTCGTGATGGCTGCTGTTACCGGAGAGCCTGGCTGGCTGGATGAGGCTATCGACGGGGCGTATCTCCTGTGCGAGCAGAGTTCCTGGAGCTGGGCCGCGCACGACGACGTCAATAGCCGCGCCGGGGAGGTGGTCCCCGACCGTTCGCGCCCGTATGTGGACCTTGGCGCAGGCGAGGTTGCGGCGCAGCTGGCCTGGCTGGACCTGGTGCTGGGCGAACGGCTGGACGAGCGGGCACCCGGGCTGCGGAAGCGCCTGCGGCACGAGACGCACCACCGCGTGATCCGGCCTTTCCTGGACCGCCTTGACTGGCACTGGCTCGGCCTCGACGGGGATGTCCACAACTGGAACCCCTGGATCCACTCGAACATCATCGTTGCTGCGCTGCTCCTGGTGGACGATCCGGCACTGCAGGCCCGCACCATCGCGCGGTGCATCGAGGGCATTGACCGTTTCCTCGCCTCCATTCCGGAAGACGGCGCCATCGACGAGGGTTTCGCCTATTGGTGGAACGGCGCAGGCCGGGCGTTGGAAGGCCTCGCCGTCCTGGAACAAGCCACCGACGGGCTGCTCGACGTCGACCTCCCGGTCATCCGTGCGCTGGCCGCCTTCCCGCACCGCATGCACCTCGGCCACCGCTGGTTCCTCAATGTTGCCGATGGCCCGGCACGCGCAGCCGAGGGGCTCCCGTGGGACATGCTGCACCGGTGGGCCGTTCGCCTGGGCGACGCGGAAGCCGCGCAGCACGCGGCGGCCTTCGCCGGCAAGGAACCTGATGCGACGGCGGGACTCGGCCGGGTGTTGCACTCGCTGTTGGCACCCCGTCCGGAGGCCGGCGGGAAGCACCAGACTGGGCCGCCGCTGACGGCCTTCGCCTACCTTCCGTCCGTGCAGATCATGGTGGCCCGGCAAACTCCGGGCACCGTGTCCGGCCTGACCCTGGCAGCCAAGGGCGGCCACAACGGCGAGCACCACAACCACCGCGACGTCGGGTCGGTGGTGGTGGCCGTCGACGGTGTGCCGTTGCTCGTGGACGCCGGCCAGCCCACCTACACCGCCCAGACTTTCGGACCCGACCGCTACGAAATCCGGGCCATGCAAAGTGCCTGGCACAGTGTTCCTGCGCCGTTCGGGCTGGAGCAGGGGACCGGGAAGGAGTTCGCCGCGACAGTCCTCCAGGAGCCCGCGGCGGACGAACCGGCGCTTGCCCTCGGACTCGGCGCAGCCTACGGGCTGGGTCACGCCGAACAGTGGATCCGCACGTCGCTGCTCAACCGGGAACAGGGCACGGTTGTCATCGACGATCGCTGGTGCCTGCCTGAGCGGCCGCCAGGAGGGCTTCCGCCCGGGGGAACGGACGACGTCGACATCAGCTACCTTGTCGCCGGAACCCTGAGCGTCGGCAACGACGCCACCGCAACAGTCCTGCCGCACGGCATCCCGGGCGGTGGTGAAGGCTGGGGCGTCCGGTTGCGCTGGAAGCCGGCCACCGCCGTCGTGCTGGTGGACGAATGGGACCTTGACGATCCGCTGCTGCGGGACGTTTGGGGCGAAAAGTTGACCCGCCTGCGGTTCCGCATGCCGGCCGAAACCCGCGCCTCCGGCGCATTCACCCTCACTGTGGAGGCAACGAATGAGTACTGAATCAGGCCCGGAAGCGGGCGGCAAGTCCCTGTTCTCGCTCCAGCGCCGTGAGCGGCTCATGGAGGAACTCCGGGCGCACGGCGCGATCACCGTGCGCGACATCGCCGCGAAACTGGGCGTCAGCGAACTGACCATCCGCCGCGACGTGAACACCCTCGCGGACGAAGGACTGGTGTCCCGCGTGCACGGCGGCGCCACGCTGCCCAGCCCGCTGGACCGTTCTGCGGCGATGGGCCGGCCGTCATCGCACAGCTACTCCATCGGCATGGTGGTCCCATCCCTGGACTACTACTGGCCGCAGGTGATCAGCGGCGCCAGAGCCGAGGCCGAGGAGCAAAACCTGCGGATCCTGGTCCGCGGTTCCGCTTACGACGCAGCCGACAACCGCCGGCAGGTGCAGGCCCTGCTCGACACGCAGAACATCGACGGGCTGATTGTGGCCCCGGACATGACCGGGGACCGCGGCCAGGAGCTGCTTCGTTGGTTGAATGCGCTGCCCATTCCGGTGGTGCTGGCCGAGCGCCGTGCGCCCGGCGACAACCCGGCGCACCGCCTTGAGTGGGTTGCCACTGACCACGCGTTCGGCGCCGGCATGGCGGTCCGGCACCTGTGGCAGGAAGGCCACCGGCAGATCGGCTGCCTCACCGATTCCTCCAGTCCCACCAGCCCCCACGTGGTGCGTGGATGGCGGCAGGCCATGAAAGCCCTCAAGATCCCGGTGGAAGACTCCATCCATGAGGATTCGGCCCAGCTGGTCAACGGGGACCGGGCCGCGCACTTCGACCACGTCCTCGAGCTGTGCAAGAAGACGGGAACCACGGCCATGCTGGTTCATTCGGACACCCAGGCGGTGGCGTTCGTGCAGCACTGCGTGGATAGGGGACTGCAGGTGCCGGGGGACATGGCGATCGTGGGGTACGACGACGAAGTGGCCTACCTTGCCGAGCCCGCCATCTCTGCTGTCCGGCCGCCCAAGCAGTATGTGGGCAAGGTTGCCGTCCAGCTCATGGCCGCCCGCCTGGCGGAGGGGAGGATGCGGCCGGTACACCGCATTGAGCTGAACCCGGAGCTGATCCTTCGTGAGTCGTCGGTCGGCGCGCCACGCGTTCCTGCCGAAGGCGCGCTTCAGGACTCCCGGTGACCGCGGCCGTGGCTGCGCCGCGGGCGCTGGTGTTGAGCGGCGCGGGGCGGTACGCGGATCCGTGGCACCCCTTCGCGGAAACCTCCGCGGCCCTTGCGGAACTCCTCCGGGAAGCGCGTTTCGGCGTGGAGACGGCCGACGACGTCGACGCCGCCCTTGCCGGGCTGGCTGCCCCGACAGGGTCATCCCTCTCGGGTCTTCCCGACCTGCTCGTGGTGAACGTCGGCCTCCCGCGTGATGGCGGGCCTTCGCCCGGAACGCCCGAAGCTTCGGCAGGTCTGCGGCGCTGGCTGGCGGACGGCAGGCCCATGCTGGTGAGCCACGTCAGCTCCACCAGTTTCCTTGACGCCCCTGAATGGGCGGACGCGCTGGGCGGACGCTGGATCCGCGGAACGTCCATGCACCCTGACTACGGCCCAGCATCGATTCGCGTGCGGACGGAATCCGGTGACCTGGTTGAGGGCATCACGGACTTTGAGCTGATGGACGAGCGGTACAGCTACCTGCAGACAGCGCCTGTCATCAACGTCCATGCCACGCACACTCACGACGGCCTCGAGCATCCGGTGATGTGGTCCCTGGACCGGGGTCCGGGCCGGACGTTCTACGACGCCCTCGGCCACGACGCCGCCTCCTACGAATCCCCTGAGCACCGCGAGGTCCTGCTCCGTGCCATCGCGTGGCTCACCGCCGGCTAGCCTTCCCGACCGCCAGCCCTCCAACCCTGAGGACCCCATGCCATCCACAGCGACCCCGTTTGCCCTGACCCTGCCCGCCCTGGACCGCGGGCTTTCGCCGCACACCGGCCTGACCCGCGTGCACTGGTGCGCCTACGCCGACTATCTGCTCCGCTCGGCCCAGCGCTACGGCACCGATGACCACGCCAACATCCACCTGCCCGGCGCCAACAGCGCCTATGGCCCGCGCAGCGACTCGCTGGAGGCCTTCGCCCGGACCTTCCTGCTGGCCTCCTTCCGGATCGCCGGCGACCCGCAGGAAACAGGCTGGATCGCAGACTGGTACGCGAAGGGCCTGGACGCCGGCACCAACCCCGGGAACCCGGACCGCTGGCCCACGCCCGGTGAATTGGGCCAGGCGAAGGTGGAGGCGGCGTCGTTGGCCGTGGGGCTGGCACTGACCCGGGACGTGTTGTGGGACAAGCTCCCGCAGCGGGTCCAGGAGCAACTGGTCGCGTGGTTCGAAACGGTGATCGGTGAGGAGTACCCGCCCATCAACTGGGTGTGGTTCCAGATTGTGGTGGAGACGTTCCTTGCCAGCGTCGGAGGACGATATTCGGACGGAGACATCGACGCCGGGCTGGCCATCCATGATTCCCTCTACCGCGGCCACGGCTGGTTTGCCGACGGCCCCGAGCGCGCCTACGACCACTATGTGGGCTGGGCCTTCCAGGTCTACCCGCAGCTCTGGGCGCTAATGGTCCCGGACGATCCGCGGGTGCAGGCCAGGAAGAAGCTTGACGGCGAGCGGCTCGCCGACTTCCTCGACGACGCCGCCTGCCTTGTCGGGGGCAACGGTGCGCCGCTGATCCAGGGACGCAGCCTCATCTACCGCTTCGCCGCCGCCGCGCCCTTCTGGGCGGGTGAGCTTTCGGGACACACCCGGCTGGCGCCGGGGATGAGCCGGCGGGCCGCTTCCGGAATGCTGGACTATTTCGCCCGCCGCGGTGCGATCACCGGGAGCGGCCTGCTCTCCATCGGCTGGCACGGCGAGTTTCCCGGAATGAGGCAGTCCTATTCGGGCGCCGGCTCGCCGTACTGGGCCGCCAAGGGGTTCCTCGGATTGGCCCTGCCGGCGGATCACCGGGTGTGGACCACAGTCGAGGAGCCCCTCCCCGTGGAATCGGGCGATATCCAACGGCTCATCACCGCCCCGGGGTGGCAGGTGGACGGAACCGCGGCAGACGGCGTGGTGCGCATTCGGAACCACGGAACGGACCATGCCAATCCGGGGGTTGAGGCGGCAGACTCACCGCTTTATGCACGCCTCGGTTACTCGACGCACACCTTCCCGGACCTTGAACCGGAATCCCTGGACAACGCCGTCGTGCTGGTGGACAGCGAGGGCCGGCTCACGCACCGCACCGGTTTCGAATCCCTCGGCCAGAGGGATCTCGGCGGCGTCCTCGCCGGCGCATCCCGGGCCGGCACCAACTGGATTGCGGTTGATCCCGACGGCGGGCCCGACCACGGCAGCGGAGCCACAGGGACTGCGACCCGAGGCCCCGAAGTGACAGTGGTGTCACTGACCAGGGGAGCGGTGGAACTGCGGCTCGTCCGAGTCCGCGGCGCAGCCCCGGACACGGACACCAGGTTGCGGATCGGCGGCTGGCCGGTGGATTCCGCGGCCTCCGTAGCCAGCGGGCTTCGTCCACTCGCCGGGTGGGGCTCACCGCTTGGGGACGCCGGAACCTGGCGGCGTGAGGGTCCGCATCCGATGGGGGAGGGCCTGATCATTCCGTGGGTCGGCACGTCGGGGCCGGTGGCGGACGGTGACTACGCCGCCGTCGTCGGGCTATATGGAACGGGCACGGAACAGGCCTTGGACGGTGCCGTTTTGGTCGACGGGGGACCACGGTTCGAGTTCGCGGACGGCACCTCGGTTGACCTGGGCGCCGTATGGGCGGATTTCACCGCACCATAAATTTCACAGCATGGCATGGCATGGCGCTGACGGCACCGGCTCAGCGGACCTCAAGGATCAGCTGGAGCAGCCGTGCCGCGGCGGGGCGGGCCGCATGTTCCTCGTTCCACTGGGCCCTGGCCACGGCCTTGCTGACCGCCTGGGTGGTGATGCCAAGTTCCTGGGCAACAGCCTTTTGCTGGCCCCGCACTCCGGGCGTCAGCAGGTCCAGGACACGCCACTCGGCCGCGCTGCGGCCGTGAACAATGTGGCCGAGCAGCTTCAGGACAGCCTCAGCTTCAGCCGCGAGGTCTGCCAGCGGGCCGTCAACCGCGACGGGGACGCGTTCCTTGCCGTTACGCAGGCGGTTCACGGCACGGCGGGCGTAGATCAGGCCGTGCCCGCTGGCGTCCTTGATCTGGTTGGGCAGCGGCTCATTCACGGGACCTACGCCGATTCCCACGAACCAGCTGCCGCAGCGGAGGGCCACCAACGCTGCCTCCACGGCCTGGTGCGGGAACTCAACGATGCCCTGGACCTCGTCCTCAACGGAGCGGTCAAAGTCAAGGCGCGCCGGTATGTGCCGCAGGTCCTTGAGCAACTGCGGAACCCGGTCACCGTCGCGCCGGCTGTCCGTTTGGTTGATGGTCAGCGTGAACATTGTGGATCACAGAATACCCGGTGGCCGTCCTTCCGGGCCTACCACTGCACGGACGTCCACGGCCGTGAACTTCGCGTCAAAGGTGTCCCCGCTGCCGCCTCCGAGTGCGGAGGCGAACGCCATCAGCATGTAGGCGGGCGCGAACGACCAGCAGACGGCACGCCAGCCGCCGAGCCAGGCGCCCGACGTCGTGCCGTCCGTGATTCTGACAGAACGCATCCCGGCTGCCGCATCACCCAGGCTGCCAACCGCACCGCAGACCATGCCGTAGCCGAAGAGGACCAGGAACCACACGGTCGCCAAGGCCGCAAAAAACAGCCAGTCGCTGGATAGCAATGCCAGCGACAGCGAACCCAAGGCAAAATTCTGGACCAAGGAATTCAGCACGGCCATCAGGATTCCCGAGACAGCCAAGACTACGAAGGCATCCCAGGCGCGGCCCCAGAAATGCGGCCAGCCCGGCATGGGCACGTAAGAGGCCCCGGAGACGGTGTGCCGGCGGACCGGGCGTCCGCTGGCCGGGTCGATCAGTGTGGTGCTTCTTTCATGGACCCTTGCCACGGTGGCTTCCCCTTATTCCAGCGCCGAATCAAAACAGAATGAACTTACCCCGGGACGCGTTGCATCGCGATGGGCAGGACAACCCACCCGCGCATAGGTTGTGCCCGTGCCCCGAAGATGTTGCGATGGGGGAGGACGCTGCCGACGGCGGCATTGACGGAAACGGAGGACCTCCATGGCCGACGCCCTGAGTGGGGACACAGTCAGTGACACCAAGACACACGGTACAAGGACTGAAACAAGGGACAGCAGCGAACTCGGGCTCGTGGACCGCTGGTGGCGGGCGGCGAACTACCTGTCCGTGGGCCAGATCTACCTCCGCTCCAACCCGCTGCTGCGCGAACCCCTCCGTGCGGAGGACGCCAAGTCCAGGCTCCTGGGCCACTGGGGCACCACCCCCGGACTCAACTTCGTCTACGCCCACCTCAACCGGGTCATCCGGCGGGACCGGCAGGAGATGCTGTTCATCGCCGGACCCGGCCACGGCGGCCCCGCCGTGGTGGCCAACGCGTGGCTGGAGGGCACCTACTCGGAGATCTACAGCAACGTGGGCAACGATGAACCGGGGCTTGCTGAACTGTTCCGGCAGTTCTCCTACCCGGGCGGCATCCCCAGCCACGCCGCTCCCGAGACTCCGGGCTCCATCAGCGAAGGCGGCGAACTCGGGTATTCCCTGGCGCACGCGTACGGGTCCGTCTTCGACAATCCGAAGCTGATTACCGCCGTCGTGATCGGTGACGGCGAGGCGGAAACCGGGCCGCTCGCGGCCAGCTGGCACTCGCACAACTTCCTGGACCCCGTGGCTGACGGCGCGGTGCTGCCCATCCTGCACCTGAACGGCTACAAGATCGCCAACCCCACCATCCTGGCCCGGATGCCCGAGGCACAGCTGGAACAGCTGCTGCGCGGCTACGGCCACAAACCGTACTTTGTCACCGTGACGGATCCCGACGACGTCGAACGGGCCCACCGCGACTTCGCCGCTGTCCTGGAAACCTGCCTGGCCGATATCCGCGCCATCCAGGCCGAACGCCGCAACGCCGGCGCCGTGTCGCCAGAGGGCGCCGGTGACGACGCCGGGGCCGCCCAGTGGCCCATGATCGTGCTGCGTTCGCCCAAGGGCTGGACCGGCCCCAAGCAGGTGGACGGCAAGCAGGTGGAGGGCACCTGGCGGAGCCATCAGGTGCCGCTGTCCGAGGTCCGCACCAATCCGGAGCACCTGGCCCAGCTCGAACAGTGGCTGCAGTCCTACCGGCCGGGCGAGCTGTTCGACGACGCCGGCCGGCTCCGCCCCGACGTCGCGGAAAACGCTCCTGCCGGGGAACTGCGGATGAGTGCGACGCCGTACGCCAACGGCGGCATACTGCTGCGCGACCTCAAACTGCCGGACTACCGCAAGCACGCGGTCGAAGTGCCCGTGCCGGGGGTGCAGCGGGTCAGCGCCATGATCACCCTCGGCGGCTGGATGCGGGACGTTGTAGCCCAAAACCCGGAGACTTTCCGGCTTTTCGGCCCCGATGAGACCGCGTCCAACCGCCTCCAGGACGTCTACGACGTCACCGACAAAGTCTGGCAGTACCGGATCGACGACGTCGACGAGCACCTTGCGCGGGCCGGCCGCGTCATGGAGGTGCTCAGCGAGCACCTCTGCCAGGGCTGGCTGGAAGGCTACCTCCTGACCGGCCGGCACGGAGTCTTCAGCTGCTACGAGGCCTTCATCCACATCGTCGACTCCATGTTCAACCAGCACGCCAAGTGGCTCAAGGTCCACCGGGAGCTCGCCTGGCGCCAGCCGGTGGCATCGCTGAACTACGTCCTGTCCTCGCACGTGTGGCAGCAGGACCACAACGGTTTCTCACACCAGGACCCGGGTTTCATCGACCACGCCGTTAACAAAAAGGCCGAGGTCATCCGGGTCTACCTGCCGCCGGATGCCAACACGCTGCTCTCCGTGATGGAGCACTGCCTAGGGTCCAGGGACTACGTCAACATCGTGGTCAGCGGAAAGCAGCCCTCACCCACCTGGCTGGGACCGGCTGATGCCGCCCACCACTGCCAGCGGGGACTGGGGATCTGGGAATTCGCCGGATCCGAGGTGCCGGGCGAAGAGCCGGACGTGGTGCTTGCCTGCGCCGGAGACGTTCCCACCGTTGAGACCGTCGCCGCCGCGGAGTTGCTGAAGGAAGGCGCCCCGGGGCTGAAGATCCGAGTGGTCAACGTGGTGGACCTGATGCGGCTTCAGGACAGCAGTGAACACCCCCACGGGCTGAGCTCACGCGACTTCGACGGCATCTTCACGGCGGACAAGCCGATCATCTTCGCCTACCACGGCTACCCGTCCCTGATCCACCGGCTGGCCTACCGGCGCACCAACCAGGAAGGCCTGCACGTCCGCGGCTACAAGGAAGAAGGAACCACGACTACGGCGTTCGACATGGCCATGCTCAACGGGATTGACCGCTTCCAGCTGGCCATCGATGCCATCGACCGGGTTCCCGGACTGGCAGAGCGGCACTCCCTGCTGCGCCAGTCGCTGCAGGACCAGCGCATCCGGGCCCACAACCACACGCGCAGCCACGGCGAGGACATGGAGGAGATCCGCGACTGGACGCTCGGCGGGTAGCTCGCCTGGACGCTCGGCGGCTAGCCCCGGGGGGTAGCCCGCAGGGCGCCGGCTACCCGGTCCCGGTCCTGCGCAGGTCAGCCAGCGGGCCGGAGGGCACATGGATCCAGCCTTCGCTGAGGGCCGCGGCGGCATGGGTACCCGGCGGCACCAGAGTCTGGCGGAGGCTCACGGCGCGGGCCGTGAGCGAGGCGATGACGGCGTCGAACATGTCGTCAGAGGCCTCGAGGGCATCACGGTATCCGGCCAGGTCAAGCCAGGGCGCAGCGGAGGTCAGGCTGTCCAGGATCAGGCCCAGCCGCTCCGCCTCCGCGGTGCCGCGCCCTTTGTAGCCCCGGGCGTGGATTCCCCAGAGTTTCAGCGACGCTGCCGGGTAGACCTCCGCCAGCCGGCCGGAGCCGTCCCTTGCCTGCGGACCGTAATCCAGCGCGATCTTGGCCTGGATGACCGCGCAGCGCATCGCAGGATGGGCCAGCCGGTCCGCGGAGACGCTGAGCGGAATGAGGCCGGTGGCGCCGGTGACGAACCTGTCGGTGTCCCGGTAGGCCAGCAGCCGGCGGCCCGCAATCCCGTCATGGTCAAGGACCGGATGCGCGTCGAACTTCAGGTGCCCGGCAAGGAAGGGAAGGAGGGCGTCCGGCCAGCCCACCGGGCAGTCGATGCCCGTCATGTCGCTGGCGCCGAACAACTCCACGATCTGCTCGTCGGTGACGTCCAGGGAGAGGTGGACCAGCCGCGCACCACCTTGGGTCCATTCGAGCACCGCCGCCGCGGTCTTCCTGGTGGCCGCAGCGAGGTCCACGCCCAGTGTCCTCACGGGTCAGGCGGAACGGTAGCGGAGTGTGCCGGGGAGTTCTCCCCGGCTGTCGAGGCCTTCCCCGGAGGCGAACCGGGCCCAGACGGCGCGGAGGGCACGGCCCTGAGCGTCGATGTCGTCCCAGGTGGCGCCCGCGACAAGGCCGGCCGTGGCCCACGTCTGTTTGTTGCCGAACAGCAGCGGCAGGTCAACGGTGTGGGCGGCCCCAAAGAAGTTCCCGGGCGCGGCCCAGGTGAGCACGTAGCTGTACGCTTTTCCTCCCGCCCGGGCGTGCCGCCGGGCGAACTTCCGGGCGGCCCGGCCATAGACGGCTTCAGTCACGGCCCGGCTGACTGCGTTGACGGCGGCGGTTCCGACCACCGGGATTTTGGCCAGGCGGCCGGCAACGGGGTTTCCCGGCAGGAACATGCGCGCCTCGTCGGCAGTATGGCCGATCAGGACCTCGATTCCGGGTGCGGCCGAGTTCCATGCGGCTTCAATCTCGTGTTCCGGCGGCAGCGGTGCGTGTCCGTACTGCGTGCCGAAGGGCATGGCGGCCTTGAGCCCGAACTTCCGGGCCACCTGAGAAACACGCCCTTCAATGGCAACAACGTCCATCGCGGGGGTGTCTTCGGTGACATGTTCCGCTGCGACACCCATTGCGGCGCTCATTTTCTCCCGGCCCCGGGTGATGCCCAGGGGCGCGCTCTGGATGATGGCGCGCTGGAACAACGAGGAGGCCTCCGGGGTCGCCATCAGGTGGGCGACGGCGTCGCCTCCTGCTGACTGGCCAAAGGCGGTAACGCGTTCCGGATCGCCGCCGAAGGCATGGATGTTGCGCTGCACCCAGCGGAACGCCTCCAGCTGGTCCAAGAGGCCGAGGTTTCCGGGCCGGCCCGTACCGGTTGCCAGATATCCGAACAGGCCCAGGCGGTACGTCACGGATACAACGATGACCCGGTTCTCGGCGACCAGGGTCTTCGGATCGAAAATGGCCAGGTCGCCGGAGCCCGAGGTGTAGGACCCGCCGTGGAGCCACACCATGACAGGGATGCGCTCGCCGTCGGCAAGGTCGGCCGGGATAGTGATCGAGAGGCGCTGGCAGTCCTCGCTGCCGGGAAGCTCACCGTAGCGGGTTCCGAGGATGTCATCGAGGAACGGCACCGGGCCCTGCGGGCACGCGGGGGACAGCGAGGTTGCTGCCCGGACCTCGGTCCAGTCAGGTGCACTGGCCGGCGGCTGGAAGCGGCCCGCCGTGGCGTACGGGATGCCCGTGGCGCGCACGACGTCGCCGTCGCGCCAGCCGGTGACCGGCCCGCACGGAGGACTAAAGCGCGGGGGATTAAAGGAAGGCACGGAAGTCACAAGGCAACGATTCCACAGATTTACTGGTGCCGGGCAACAGAAATCCCCGCCTCCCGGACCTTTCCCCCTCGCATGATGCGGGGATTTGTCCGGGGGACGGGGATCCGTGTCGCAGGCCGCACTAACGCGTACCTGCCGGCGGAAATTAGTGGCCGGCGGCCGGAACGTAGCGCTTGATGGAGGCTTCCAGCTCGGCTTCGGCAGCGGCGCGGTCGCCCCAACCTTCAGCCTTGACCCACTTGCCCGGCTCCAGGTCCTTGTACCGGGTGAAGAAGTGCTCGATTTCCTTGATCAGGTATTCGCTGACGTCGCTGACCTCTTTGATGTGGTCGAAGCGGGCGTCGGTGGGCACGCAGAGGACCTTGGCGTCCCCGCCGCCGTCGTCGGTCATGTTGAACACGCCGATGGGGCGGGCTTCAACGATGACGCCCGGGTGCAGATCGAAGTCCTGCAGGAGCACCAGTGCGTCCAGCGGGTCGCCGTCTTCGCCCAGCGTGTTCTCGAAGAAACCGTAGTGGGTGGGGTACTGCATGGACGTAAACAGGACACGGTCCAGGCGGACGCGGCCGGTCTCGTGATCGACTTCGTACTTGACGCGTGATCCCTTGGGGATCTCGATGGTCACGTCATGCTTCATGGAATGCTCCTCGACTTCAGGGTGTTCGCGGCACACAGAATGACCAGCAAAAGGAGTGTCGGTGCCGCCGACTACTATTGAGGATATAGCGATAGGCCCAGGTTTCATGAACTAGTGGGGACATTTCAGGACTATAAGGACCAGCAGCAGCATGAAACGCATGATGAGCCACGTGGCCAGCCATCCCTGGACGGCCATCATCAGGCGGCAACTGCCGCTGGCGCTGCTAACCATCCTGATTGTGGCGCTCGCCGTCCCGGCGGCCATGCTGGTGGCCCCTGCCTTCACCGGCCGGGGCCCGGAGCCGGAAAGCACTGAGTCCGCTGTTCCCGCCTGGCAGCAGGTTCCCCGGGACCTTTCCCTCCCGCAGGGAATTGCGCCCCTCAAGGACTCGGCCCCCGTGCCCTGGCCGGACACGCTCGGCGCACAGCTCAACACC
Organism: Arthrobacter sp. LjRoot78; assembly: GCF_964254335.1. NCBI lineage: Bacteria > Bacillati > Actinomycetota > Actinomycetes > Micrococcales > Micrococcaceae > Arthrobacter > Arthrobacter sp. LjRoot78. Next base: position 190,630 of record NZ_CAXUTG020000001.1, read on the forward strand.
ACACTGCAGGCCGACGGCGGCGGGTCCTTTACCGGCGTGGTGCAGGACGCCGCCACCGGGCAGGTGCTGTTCGACCGCGGGGGTGCGGAAGCCCGCGTGCCCGCCTCCAACATGAAGCTCCTGACGGCCGCCGCCGCTGTCCGTGCCATCGGGCCGGACCAGCGCTTCAGCACCAAGGTGGTGTCCGGGGCTGAGCCGGGGTCGGTGGTTCTCACCGGCGGAGGCGACGTCCTGCTCGGTGCAGGGGTGTCGTCCCCGGACACCGTGATGGGCCACGCCGGACTGGCCACGCTGGCCCAGCTCACCGTCAAGGCCCTGCAGGAAAGCGGCATCAAGGGTCCGGTGCAGGTACGGCTGGACGATTCCCTGTTCACCGGTCCGGCGCTGAACCCCACGTGGAGCCCGGATGATGTAGCCGCAGGCGAGACCGCGCCCCTGTTCCCGCTCGCCCTCAACTCGGCCAGATACGACCCCGCCGTAACCACCGGACCGCGGCCTCAGGACGCCGCAATGACAGCGGCCGAGGCGTTCTCCGCCCAGCTCACGACGGCGGCCGCCGCCGCCGGGCTGTCCGTCATGCCCGGCGTCGTGCGTGGCCAGGCGCCGGAAACCGGCAAGGTGCTGGCCGAGGTCAAGTCCGCCACGCTCCGCCAGCAGGTGGACCTGATGCTTCAGACCTCGGACAACTACCTGGCCGAGGTGCTGGGCCGGCTGGCGGCGGTCGCCGCGGGACAACCCGGCAGCAATGACGGCGCCACGGCCACCGTGTTCAAACAGGTGCAGGACCTCGGAATCCCCACGGACGGCCTTCGCGTGGCCGACGTTTCGGGCCTGTCGCTGGGCAACCAGGTGTCGGCCGGGCAACTGGCCGAAATCGTCCGGGCCATCACCTCCGGCACGGAACCCAGCCTGCGCGCGGCCATCGGCGGCTTCCCCGTGGCCGGCCTGACCGGAACCCTGGGCAGCAGGTACACGGATGCATCGACGGAGCGCGGCGCAGGGCTGGTCCGGGCCAAAACCGGCACCCTGAACTCAGTGATTGCCCTGAGCGGCTACGTTGTGGACGCCGACGGGCGCCTTCTGGTGTTCTCCTTCATAGGCAACGGGCTGCAGCCCGGCGCGGCGGGCAACAGGACGGCGCTTGACCGCACGGCCTCGGCACTGGCCTCCTGCGGGTGCCGCTAGGCGGCAGCATCTCCTACTTCGGGCATCGCCGCGGAACTCACGCCGGCCTTGGGTGCCGCTTCCGCGGGGGTCCCAAACGCGGCGGTGCCCAGCAGGGCGGCCATCACCACGGCGGACAGGACGGACCTCCAGCCGGTGCTCTTCCCCAGGCTCAGCGGCGGGATCGGACGGTACGCAATCATCGGACTCTCCTTGGCGGTGTGGACTTCTGTACCAACTCTGGCCCGGAACATTTGTGTTCCTCTGTTCCGATCCTGTGCCCTGCCTGTGCGTTGAACCCGTTCGCCGGTCAGCGAACTTAAGGCGTAACGGCAGGGTGCTGTGATCTGATGGACGCTATGGAGTCAACTGCAGGCGATTCATCAGCACAGGCCCAGGCACTGATCAACTGGGAGCTCGCAGCGTCAACTGCCGCGCGCCTGGCTCCCGCCGGCCCGGCGCTGGGGTCCGCCGAAATCGGTGCGGCCGTGGAGAACCTGCGCCTTATGGCCGATATCTCCGTGCCGCACGTCCACGACATCACCGGCCTGGAAGCGGCACGGGACCTCCGTGATTCGTCGGTGCTGGTGGTGGACCGTGCCTCCTGGGCCAAGGCCAACACCCAGAGCTTTGCCGTCATGCTGAAACCGGCGATGGAGAAAATGCTCGAAGGCCGCCGCGGAACCATGAGCCCCGGTGCCGCTTCCGTGAGCGGAGCCATCACCGGAAGCCAGCTGGGCGCCGTGCTCGCCTTCCTCTCCAGCAAGGTCCTGGGCCAGTACGATCCCTTCTCGGCGCTCGCCGAGGACTCCACCGCCCCCGCCGCCGGGCGCCTGCTCCTGGTGGCGCCGAACATCGTCCAGGTGGAGCGCGAACTCAACGTTGCCCCCGAGGACTTCCGGCTGTGGGTCTGCCTGCACGAACAGACCCACCGGGTGCAGTTCGCCGCCGCACCGTGGCTCCGCCACCACATGCTCAACGAAATCGACAACCTCAGCGAACACCTGCTGGGCAACGTCGACACCCTCCTCGAGCGCGCATCGGCCGCGGCCCGGTCCCTCAAGGACCGCACGGCCGCCGGAACCGCGCCGGGCCGCGGCGCCATCCTGGACTTGCTGCAGGACCCTGAGGAAAAAGCCTCCCTCTCGCACCTGACTGCCGTGATGAGCCTGCTGGAGGGCCACGCCAACGTGGTGATGGACGCCGTGGATTCCAGCATCGTCCCGTCCGTCAAGACCATCAGGCAACGCTTCAACGCCCGCGGCAAGGACCGCGGCGTCGTGGAGAAATTCATCCGCAGCCTGCTGGGCCTCGATGCCAAGATGCGCCAGTACACGGACGGCGCCAAGTTCGTCCGCGCCGTGGTGGACGTCGCCGGCATGGAGGGCTTCAACCGGGTCTGGGAATCCGCCGGGAACCTGCCCACGGAGCCGGAAATCCATGACGCCAAGCTCTGGCTCGAGCGGATGGGGCTCTAGTTGTCCCAACCCGCAACCGGACGACGGCGTCCCGGCCGGCTGTCGCCCGTCGTCGGCAAGGCGCGCAAAATGTTGCAGAAGGCCCTGGCCGACGTCGGCTACCCCGGCCGGGTGCTCGTCGCCTGCAGCGGCGGCCCGGATTCCCTGGCCCTCGCCGCTGTCGCGTCCTACTTCGGGCGGCGCGGCCATGTTGACGGGCACCCTGTATCGGTGGGCGCCGTCGTCGTGGACCACCAGCTGCAGCCCGGTTCCGCCGGCGTCGCCGCCCATACCGCCGACGTCCTCCGTGACCTGGGGCTCTCTCCCGTGGACATCCGGCGGGTTGACGTCGCGTCCACCGGGATCGGCCCCGAAGCCGCAGCCCGGGACGCCCGCCACGCCGCCCTGGAGGAAGCCGCCGCCCTGGCCGGTGCCGGCGCGATCCTCCTTGGCCACACCCTGGACGACCAGGCGGAACAGGTGCTGCTGGGACTGGCGCGGGGCTCCGGGACACGCTCGCTCGCGGGAATGCGGCCGGTCCGCGGACTCCTGCTCCGGCCTTTCCTGGGCCTCCGCCGCGCCGACACCCTGGAGATCTGCGCCGTCGAAGGCCTGGAGCCGTGGCACGATCCGAGCAATGCCGACCCGTCCTTTGCCCGGTCACGGACGCGCGTGGAGGTCCTTCCGATGCTGGAGGAAAAACTCGGTCCCGGCGTCGCGGAGTCCCTCGCCCGGACGGCAGCCATCCTGCAGCTGGACGCCGACTACCTCGACGACGTGGCGAACAGCACGTTTGAGCAACTGGCCGAGCGGTCCGGCGTCGAAATCAGTCTTCCCGAAACGGCGTTGGGCAAGCTGGCCCCCGCCATCCGGTTCCGGGTGATCGCCAAGGCGGCCGCCGCCGTCGGGGGCCAGCAACCGAGCTACCAGCGGCTGCTCGCCGCGGAAGCGCTCCTGCGCCGGCGGGGTTCCGCCGGTCCCGTGGAACTTCCCGGCGGTGTGAGTGCCTACCGGCTTTCGCTGGCGGAGATCCTCGCCGGCGAAGGGCGGAATCAGCCGGCCGGGGCGCATGATGCTGCCACCGGCGGTCCCCGCGAAGCCGCCCGCTGTGGGAAGCTAGTATTCCGGCTTCACAAGCCGCCCCAAAAATAGTCGCACCCGCATCTACACAGGAGCCATTGGTGGATTCAAACGACGTCCAGGCAGACCTCAAGCACGTTCTCTACACCAAGGATCAGATCCAGCAGCGGATTACCGAGCTCGCTGCAGAGATCGACAAGGACTACGAGGGCCGGGAGCTCCTCATCGTCGGCGTTTTGAAGGGCGCGGTGATGGTCATGGCGGACCTGGCGCGGGCACTTCACAGCCACGTTTCCATGGACTGGATGGCAGTTTCCTCCTACGGTTCCGGGACCCAGTCATCCGGTGTTGTGCGGATCCTGAAGGACCTCGACACGGACCTGATGGGCAAGGATGTGCTGATCGTTGAAGACATCATTGATTCCGGCCTGACGCTGTCCTGGCTCAAGACCAACCTGGAATCCCGCGGCACCGCCTCTGTGGAAATCTGCACCGCCTTCCGCAAGCCCACGGCCGCGAAGGTCCAGATCGACGTCAAGTACGTCGGCTACGACATCCCCAACGAATTCGTTGTGGGCTACGGCCTGGACTACGCCGAGAAATACCGCAACCTGGACTTCGTGGGCACGCTGGCCCCCCACGTCTACGAGTAGGCGCACTCCCCGGGATCCCTCCCGGCCGGCTGGGCCCGAAAAGGCCGCGGCCATGCACCGCTACGCCTAGAGGGAACTTTTGCCCTACACCGTGCGTGATTCACTCCGAACGGTGTATAGCTAGTAGCTGACGCAGCACCACACGCGCGCAGACCAGTCGCCGTGCAGCACTACCAGGAGGGACGGGGCCAGCCCCCGATCAGATGAAAGCTAAGAGTTTCTTCAAGGGCCCGGGCATCTGGATCGTAGTTGTGGTCGGAATGCTCCTGCTGGCCTTTGCCACGCTCGCCCCCGGCGGGGCTACCCGGATCGACACCAAGCCGGGCCTCGAGCTTCTTGCAGACAGCGGCAAGGTGGAACAGGCCAAGATCTTTGACGCGGAAAACCGCGTGGACCTTGTCCTCAAGGACAACCTGGTCATCGACGGCCAGGACAAGGGCAAGAACGTCCAGTTCTTCTTCGTCAACGCCCGCGCCGCGGATGTGGTCAAGGCAGTCACCGACGCCAACCCCTCAAGCGGTTTCACTGACCAGCCGATCGAAAACAACTGGTTCTCCGGGCTGTTCTCCCTCCTGATTCCGGTACTGCTGCTGGGCGTCCTCTTCTGGTTCCTGCTCTCCCGCATGCAGGGCGGCGGATCCAAGATCATGCAGTTCGGCAAGTCCAAGGCCAAACTGGTCAACAAGGACATGCCCCAGGTGACGTTCAGCGACGTCGCCGGTGCCGACGAAGCCGTCGAAGAGCTCCAGGAAATCAAGGAATTCCTCCAGGAACCGGCCAAGTTCCAGGCCGTTGGTGCCAAGATCCCCAAGGGTGTGCTGCTCTACGGCCCTCCGGGCACCGGTAAGACCCTGCTGGCCCGCGCCGTCGCCGGTGAAGCGGGCGTGCCGTTCTTCTCCATCTCGGGTTCCGACTTCGTCGAAATGTTCGTCGGCGTGGGTGCGTCACGTGTCCGCGACCTCTTCGAGCAGGCCAAGGCCAGCTCGCCCGCCATCATCTTCGTGGACGAGATCGACGCCGTCGGCCGTCACCGTGGCGCCGGCATCGGCGGCGGCAACGACGAACGCGAGCAGACCCTCAACCAGCTGCTGGTTGAAATGGACGGCTTCGACGTCAAGACCAACGTCATCCTGATCGCCGCCACCAACCGTCCTGACGTGCTGGACCCGGCCCTGCTCCGCCCCGGCCGCTTCGACCGCCAGATCACCGTTGAGGCTCCCGACCTCGTGGGCCGCGACCAGATCCTGCAGGTGCACGCCAAGGGCAAGCCGATGGCTCCCGGTGTCGACCTGAAGGCCGTCGCCAAGAAAACCCCCGGCTACACCGGTGCGGACCTCGCCAACGTCCTCAACGAGGCCGCCCTGCTGACGGCCCGCTCCAACGCCAACCTGATTGACGACCGCGCACTCGACGAAGCCATTGACCGCGTCATGGCCGGACCGCAGAAGCGCAGCCGCGTCATGAAGGAACACGAGCGGAAGATCACCGCGTACCACGAAGGCGGACACGCCCTGGTGGCTGCCGCCCTGCGGAACTCCGCCCCGGTCACCAAGATCACCATCCTGCCGCGCGGCCGCGCCCTGGGCTACACCATGGTGGTCCCGGAGAACGACAAGTACTCCATCACGCGCAATGAACTGCTGGACCAGATGGCCTACGCCATGGGCGGCCGCGTGGCCGAGGAAATCGTCTTCCACGATCCGTCCACCGGCGCCTCCAACGACATTGAGAAGGCCACTGGAACGGCCCGCAAGATGGTCACGGAGTTTGGCATGAGCGAACGCGTCGGTGCCGTGCGCCTCGGTCAGGGCGGCGGCGAGCCGTTCCTTGGCCGCGACGCCGGCCACGAGCGCAACTACTCGGACCAGATCGCCTACATCGTGGACGAGGAAGTGCGCCGCCTGATCGACCAGGCCCACGACGAGGCCTACGCGATCCTCACCGAGAACCGCGACATCCTCGATTCCCTGGCCCTTGAGCTCCTCGAGCGGGAAACCCTCAACCAGGCTGAGATTGCGCATGTCTTCCGGGACATCCGCAAACGCGACTTCCGCGAAGTGTGGCTCTCCAAGGAAAGCCGTCCGGTGCAGACCGCCGGCCCCGTTGAGTCCCGGCTGGAGCGGGCCGAGCGTGAGGCCCAGGAGGAAGCCAAGGAAGCCCGCCTGGAAGAGCCGCTGGACGCCCAGCCGCCCCACCCCCAGGGCGTAGCAAGCCAGGAGAACTTCGGCGGCGGTGTTACGGACGTCGGCGCCGACGGACCGCATCACGGCTAAGCTTCTGCTGTGAATCATTTCGACGACAACGACGTTTCCGGCACCGCCAACCCCTCCACTGCAGGCCATTCGCGGCATGGGGGAGGCACGAAGGTGGACCGCCCCAGGATCGAGGCGGCCGTCCGGGAAATCCTGCTGGCCATCGGGGAGGACCCGGACCGCAGCGGGCTGCTTGACACCCCCAAAAGGGTGGCCAAGGCCTACTCGGAGGTCTTTGCCGGCCTCCACCACGACCCCGCGGAAATCCTGGCCACCACCTTCGACCTGGACCACGAGGAGCTGGTCCTGGTCAAGGACATTCCGTTCTACTCCACCTGTGAGCACCACTTGGTGCCGTTCCATGGGGTGGCGCACGTGGGTTACATTCCCTCGCACGACGGCAAAGTTACCGGGCTGAGCAAGCTCGCCAGGCTGGTGGACATGTTCGCCAAGCGCCCGCAGGTGCAGGAACGGCTGACCACCCAGATCGTCGAAGCACTGGTGACGCATTTGAAGCCGCGCGGCGCGATCGTGGTCGTTGAGTGCGAACACCTCTGCATGTCCATGCGCGGCATCCGCAAGCCCGGTGCCAAGACCGTCACCAGTGCCGTGCGCGGTCAACTGCATGACCCGGCCACCCGCGCCGAAGCCATGAGCCTCATACTCGGAAGGTAATAAAACAGACTATGGACTCCCTAGCTGCTGCCCCTGGAACCGGACCCGCAACAAACCCCTTGCCAATCCTGCGTAAACCGCGGCCGGCAGCCAAGTTTGAAGAACTCCCCACGGACCGCACGCTGGTGATGGGCATCCTGAACGTCACCCCGGATTCCTTCAGCGACGGCGGCACGCATCCGACGCCGGACGCCGCCATCGCGGCCGGCCTCCGGATGTTCTACGCCGGTGCCGACATCATCGACATTGGCGGCGAATCCACCCGCCCCGGTGCTGAGGAAGTCAGCCCCGAAGAGGAACAGCGCCGTGTGCTGCCCGTGGTCGAGGCCATGGTCAAGGCCGGCGCCCTGGTCAGCATCGACACCACCCACGCGTCAACGGCAGCCGCTGCCCTCAAGGCAGGCGCCGCCATCATCAACGACGTTTCCGGGCTGACGATGGAGCCGGAGATGGCGGAACTGGCTGCCCGCACCGGCGCCCCGTATGTGCTGACCCACCGCCGCGGCGACGCCAAGACCATGACCTCCCTCACCGACTACGGCAACGTGGCAGAGGAAGTCGCCGCCGAACTGGTGGGCGTGCGCGACAAGCTGTACGCGGCCGGTGTAGCGCCGGAGCAGATCATCGTGGACCCGGGGCTGGGCTTTTCCAAGAACGATGTCCAGAACTGGGAGCTCCTGCGGAACCTGGGACCGCTGGAGGCCCTCGGCCACAGGATTCTCGTGGGAGCTTCGCGCAAGCGCTTCCTTGGCACGCTGCTGACCGTGGCGGGCAAGGCGGCCGCCCCCCAGGAACGGGACCACGCGACCGCCGCCATCACGGCGATCAGCGCCGCCCGCGGCGCATGGGCCGTGCGCGTGCACGACGTCGGACCCAGCCTTGACGCCGTCAAGGTTGCCGCACGGATGTCCGCCGGAACCCTCGGCGACTCCAGACCCGCCAAGTAGGCAGCCACAATGGACACAATCACGCTGAGCGGTGTTACCGCCGTCGGCCATCACGGGGTGTTCGATTTCGAACGCCGCGACGGCCAGCCGTTCATCGTTGATGCGGTGCTGCACCTGGATTTCACCAAGGCGGCCGCCTCGGACGACGTCCTGGATACCGCCCACTACGGTGAGGTGGCCGAACGCATCAAGCACTGGATCACCGGCGAGCCGTTGAACCTGATCGAGGCCCTGGCCGTGCGCATCGCCGAAGACCTGCTGCAGGAGTTCCCGCTTGCCGCCGTCGACATCACCGTGCACAAGCCCAAGGCTCCCATCGAGGTTGAGTTCGGCGACGTCTCCGTCAGCGTGCATCGGCGGCGGTCATGAACCCGCCGTACTCAAACAACCCGTACGTTCGGGCCGTCCTGGCCTTGGGCAGCAACCTGGGGGAGCGGAACGACACCCTCTCCAGCGCCGTCGCAGACCTCGTGGACCGGCCCGAAGTGCGGCTGATCGCAGTGTCCCCGGTGGTGCAGACCAAAGCCGTGGGCGGCCCTGAAGGCCAGCCGGATTTCCTGAACATGGTGATCACGGTGGAGACCTCGCTGCCGCCGTCGGAACTGCTGCGTCATTGCCAGGCCGTGGAAAACAAGCACCACAGGGTGCGCGAAGTCCGGTGGGGTCCGCGGACCCTGGATGTGGACATCATTACCTACGGCGATTTGGTGAGTGCGGACCCCGCCCTGACCCTGCCCCATCCGCGTGCCGCGGAGCGCGCATTTGTCCTGTACCCGTGGTCGCTCATCGACCCCGCGGCGGAGCTCAACGGCGTCCGCGTGGGCGAACTGGCGGTCCGCGCCGCTGACTTTCCCGATCTTGCCCCCTTCGACGGTTTCGGGGACTTTGACGGCCTGCCCACTGCGGGAGCAGTGGAGTAGGCCGTGAAACCCGTCAACCCCTTCCTGCTGATCGTCGTCGGGCTGATCCTGGCCATCGCCGGCTGGTTCGCGACCGTCATGACCACCCGCTACGGCCTGGCCACCCCGGTGCTGCCCCAGACCGGCCTGGTGACCATGGGCGTGATCGTGGCGCTCACGCTGGTGCTCGGAATCCGCGTCCTGCGCTGGCGGAACGGCAACAAGAAGAAGATGCTCAACCCCATCCTGGCCGCCTGGACGCTGGTCCTCGCCCAGGCCTGCGCGTACACCGGGGCCGTGCTCCTGGGCTGGCACGCGGGAATCTTCCTGGACCTGCTGCGGCTCTGGAACCTGCGCAGCGACCAGGGAATCACCTGGCTGGCGCTTTCCATGGCCGGCGGCGGACTTGCCATGATCATCGTGGGGCTGGTGGTTGAACGCTTCTGCCGGATTCCGCCCGAAGACGGCGACGCCGACGGCGCGCCGGGAGCACCCGGAAGGGGAGCCCGCAAGCCCAAGGGGGAGGGCGAATATGCGTACCGAGGCGATTGATCCGCCGGGGATCTCCTGGCTCCGCGTTTCACCCAAATACGTGACCGTCCGCCTGGTCGAATGGGCGGTCGGCAACCTCATCGCCGTGGCATTGCTGTCGCTGCCGCTCGTGTTCACCCTGGCGGGCTGGTGGGAGTGGGTTCCGCTCTGGCTGGCCATCACGGTTCCGGCCGTCATGCTGCTGCTCGCCGTCTGGCGGCTGCTGCTGATACCCCGCCAGGTGCGGGCCATCGGGTACGCCGAGCGCGACGACGACCTGCTGATCCGCAACGGCATTTTCTTCCAGCGCACCCTGGTGGTCCCCTACGGCCGGATGCAGTACGTCGACATCGGCGTGGGCCCCGTGGAACGCGCCCTCGGCCTCTGCACGCTGAAGCTGCACACCGCCTCCGCCGGCACCAACGCTGAAATCCCGGGCCTGCCTGCCGATGAGGGGGCGCGGCTCCGTGAACAGCTTTCCGCCCGGGGCGCTGCACGGCTGGCCGGGCTGTGACCCCAGGCTACGCCGTGACCCCTGAAGGCCCCGTGGCCACTGACGGGGCCGGGCAGGTTTCCGGGAAGCCCGACGGCGAGTGGCTGCGCGTGCATCCTGCGTCGCCGTTCATCCGGGGCTGGGTGGCGCTGGCCGCCATCGGCTTTTTCTTCGGCCGCGACACCTTTGAGCGACTCCTGCAGGGCCGGCCCCTGATGGATGACATGTATGCCGGGCGCGTGCCGTTCCTGCTCGCCGGCGGCGGCCTGGTGCTGCTGCTGTCCGTACTCGGGTTCATCATGACCTGGTACTTCACCCGCTACCAGGTGGCCGAAGGCTACGTCCGGGTGAACACGGGCTTCCTGTTCAAGCAGCAGCGGCAGGCCAGACTGGACCGCGTGCAGGCAATCGACATCGTGCAGCCCCTCCTGGCCCGGGTCTTCGGCCTTGCCGAGCTCAAGTTCGAGGTGGCCGATGCCGGCGAATCGGCGGTCCGCCTGGCCTACCTCAGGATCGACGACGCCCGCCAGCTGCGGGCCACCATCCTTGCCCGCGCGGCCGGGCTGGAGCCTGACCCCGAGCGGCCCGAAGCAGCCCTGCCGGAGGCGCCGGAATACCCCGTCCTGGCCGTCCCGCCGTCGCGCCTTGTCGGTTCGCTGCTCCTGAGTGAACAGAGTTTCTTCGTGGTGCTGGGCGCGGTGGCGTCCGTGGTGCTCTCAGCCATCACCGACAACCGCAGCTTCTACTTTTATCTGATCCCCGCCGTCCTTGGCCTGGCCGCCGCCTATTGGGGGTCCTTCAACAAGGGCTACAACTTCACCGCCGCCATTTCACCCGACGGCATCCGGCTCCGTTACGGGCTGCTGGACACCCAGGCGCAGACCCTTCCGCCCGGCAGGATCCAGGCCCTGAAAGTGACGCAGCCGCCGCTGTGGCGGATCTTCGGCTGGTACCGGATGCAGGTGAACGTGGCCGGCTACGGCGGCCCCGGCAGCAACGGCGAAGCCGCCTCACGCACCACGATTCTCCCCGTGGGCGTCCTGGCGGACGTTATGAGGATGCTCGCCCTGGTGCTCCCCGAGCCCGGAACAGCAGACCCCGCCCGCGTCTTTGGTGCCGGCCTGAGCGGCCTCGCCCCCGGGGGAGCGGTCTCCAAGGGAGGCGTCCCCGCCGGGGAGGCTCCCGCGGCCGGGTCTTCCACCGGAGCGCCCGACGGCGGTTTCGTCACCAGTCCGCAGCGCGTGCGGCTGCTGGCTCCGATGGGCTGGCGCCGCAACGGCTTCGCCGCCACGGACACGGCGCTGCTCATCCGTTCCGGCCGGCTGTGGCGCGAGCTGGTGGTGGTTCCGCACCAGCGCACGCAGTCGATGGCCCTGCACCAAGGACCCCTGGCGAGGCGCTTCCGGGTGGCGGACCTGGTCCTTCACACCACGGCCGGTCCGGTGTCGCCCCGGGTCATCCAGGCCGGGCTGGACGAAGCCCGGGCCCTGTTCGATGCCCAGGCCGCCCGCGCACGGGAAGCCCGCAAGCGCCAGACCAGCGAGCAATGGCTCGCGCAGGTCGCTCCGGCCACGGTGGCTGAGCCTCCGGTGGTCAGGGAGCGGCCGGGGAGCGAAATCCCGTATCTCCACACAACCGATCTCCGGCGTGAACCCGTCGACCTGCAAACCCGCGAGGAAGGCCCGCAACATGGCTAAGCCAGGACGCCTCGGCATTGGAATCATCGGTGCAGGCAAAGTCGGAGCCGTGCTCGGTGCAGCACTCCGCGCTGCCGAGCACGCCGTCGTCGGGGTTTCCGCCGTCTCCGACGCTAGCCGCGAACGCGCCGAAACCCTGCTGCCCGGCGTGCCGGTCCTCGACGTGCAGGACATCGTGGAACGGTCCGAGCTGGTGCTGCTCGCCGTTCCGGACGATGCCCTGGGCGACCTCGTGCAGGGGCTTGCGAAGCTGGGCGCCTGGCAGCCCGGACAAATCGTGGCCCACACCTCCGGCCGCTTCGGCGTTGGCATCCTGCATCCGGTGCGTACCGCGGGTGCCATCCCGCTCGCGCTGCACCCCGCCATGACCTTCACCGGCATGAGCCTGGACCTCACCCGGCTGCTGGACTGCACCTTCGGAGTCACGGCGGACGCCGCGATGCTGCCCATCGCGCAGGCCCTGGTGGTGGAGATGGGTGCCGAACCGGTGGCCATTGCCGAGGGCGACCGCGCCCAGTACCACGCGGCCCTGGCGCACGGCTCGAACCACATGGTCACCCTGGTTGCCCAGGCCTCTCAGCTGCTGCGCGAGGTGGGCGTCGAATTCCCTGAACGGATGCTGGGTCCGCTGCTGCGGGCAACGCTGGAGAACGCGCTTGCCTCCGGCGAGGCCGCCCTGACCGGGCCGGTGGCCCGGGGTGATGCCGGCACGGTTGCCGCGCACGCGGAGGCCCTGCGCGAACACGACGCCGGTGCAGGCGGCGATATTCTCGAGGCATACCTGGCCATGGCGCGGGCCACCGCCCGCCGCGCCGGAAGCCGGGGGCTGCTGAAACCGGACCAGCTGGACGCTATCCGGAAAGCACTGGCCGGCGTAGACGGTCTGGATGACGACGGACCGGACTACAGCGGGCCGGACAACGACGGGCCGCAGGCCACTGGAGGTAACTGACTTGGCGATCAAACTCGTGACCACGGCGGCGCAGCTGCGCGCCGAAAGCGCCCGGCTGCTGACGGAGAAACAGGGTTCGTCACAGGGACTCGTTCCCACGATGGGTGCCCTGCACGAAGGCCACGCGAGGCTGGCGCGCACCGCCGTCGAACAAAACGACGTTGTGGTGGCCAGCATCTTCGTCAATCCGCTGCAGTTCGGCGAGGCCGTGGACCTGGACCGGTACCCCCGGACCCTTGAAGCGGACATGGAACTCCTGGACGCCGAGGGCGTGGACCTGGTGTTCGCGCCGTCCGTGGACGAGGTCTACCCCGGCGGCGAGCCCCTCGTCCGCGTGACGGCAGGACGGCTGGCCGAGAAATGGGAGGGCGCGTCCCGCCCCGGCCACTTCGACGGCGCACTCACGGTGGTGGCCAAGCTGCTGCACTACGGGATCCCGGGGACAGGGCTGCCCGGCGGAGGCGCGTTCGTGACCGGCGCCGGCGCGGGCCTGCCCGCGTACCGCGCCTACTTCGGCCAGAAGGACGCCCAGCAGCTGGCGCTGGTGCGTCGCATGGTGGCGGACCTGAACTTCCCCGTGGAGATCGTGGCCGTGCCGACCGTCCGTTCCGCTGACGGCCTGGCCCTGAGCAGCCGGAACAGGTTCCTGTCCGCGGGGGAACGCGGCGCAGCCCTGGTCCTCTCCCGGGCGCTGCGGCTCCTCGAAGAGCGGGCCAACGCCCACGAACCGCTCGACCTGGAATCCGCCCAGGCCCTGGTGGAATCGCAGCCCCTGGTGGGACTGGACTATTTCGACGTGGTTGATCCGGACACGCTCGAACCCCTGGCCGAGAACTGCAAGGAGACACCGTTCCGCGGCGAAGGCCTGGCCATCATCGCGGCGAAGGTGGGCCCGGTCCGGCTGATTGACAACGTGCCCCTCAGCTCCTGAACTTTTTTCCAATGACGGGAATTACCCCGGCGGATACACTGTTGGAATCTGCAGCGACGAAGCTCGCCGGAAACCACTTCACATCTTCCTGAGGGAATCCCCATGTCTACAGACGTCTCTTCCAACGCCCACGGCGACCCCGTGGCCCCCGCCGCGCCAGCGTCTGAGACGGCAACGGCGGCCGGCCCGGTCAAGATGTCCCGCGAGTCCGTCACCATCATCGTCACCCTGCTGGTTGCCACCTTCGTGGTCATCCTCAACGAGACCATCATGAACGTCGCCCTCCAGCGGCTCATGGTGGACCTTGGCGTCGACGCCCCTACGGTGCAGTGGCTGTCCACGGGCTTTATGCTCACGATGGCCGTGGTCATCCCCACCACCGGATTCATCCTGCAGCGGCTGTCCACCAGGGCCGTCTTCATGCTGGCCATGGGGCTGTTTTCGGGCGGCACCCTGCTGGCGGCGCTTGCTCCGGGATTCGAAGTCCTCTTGCTGGCCCGCATCGTGCAGGCCGGCGGCACGGCCATCATGCTTCCGCTGCTGATGACCACCATCCTGACGCTCGTGCCCATCGAACGGCGCGGTGCCGTCATGGGCAACGTGAGCATCGCCATTTCGGTGGCCCCGGCCATGGGCCCCACAGTGTCCGGGCTGATCCTCGAGCACTTCACGTGGCGCTTCATGTTCGTGTTCGTGCTGCCGATCGCCCTGGCAGCCTTCGCCATTGGAGCCCGCTACCTCACCAACATCGGCGAATCCGAGAAGACCCGGCTGGACATCCTGTCTGTGCTGCTGACTGTGCCTGCCTTCGGCGGCCTGGTGTACGGGCTTAGCCAGGTCGGCGGTGGCCACGGCGGGCAAAGCGGCCCAGGAACGGCAGCCCTGGCTGCGCTGGCAATCGGCCTGGTGGCCATGACGGCGTTCGTCTTCCGCCAGCTGAAGCTGCAGAAATCCGACGGCCCGCTGCTGGACCTGCGCGCATTCAACTTCCGCATGTTCACCGTGTCCGTGCTGCTCCTGGTGGTGGCCATGATCGCCCTGTTCGGTGCCGTCATCCTGCTCCCGCTGTACCTTCAGGAAATCCGTGGGCTGAAGTCCTTGGAGACCGGTCTGGCGCTCCTGCCCGGCGGCCTGGCCATGGGCCTCTTGGGCCCGTTCATCGGCCGCCTTTTCGACAAGGTGGGCCCCCTTCCCCTGACCGTCACAGGATCCGTCATGATGGTGCTGTCCCTGTGGCAGTTCTCCATGCTGAATGCCGAAACAGCCGTCTGGTGGATTGTGACGCTGCACGTGGTCCTCAGCCTCGGCCTGGCGCTCCTGTTCACCCCTGCGTTCACCACCGGACTCAACCCGCTGCCGCCGCACCTCTACTCGCACGGTTCAGCCATTATGAGCACCCTGCAGCAGGTTGCCGGTGCCGCCGGAACCGCGCTCCTGGTGTCGATCTACGCGGTCGTGTCCGCAGGATCGGGCATCGTCGCGGGCATGCACGCAGCGTTCCTGACTGCGGCAATCATCGCCGTCGCCGCCGTCGTGCTTTCCGCCATGATGCGCAAGACCGCCGGCGCGGAACACCCGGTGCCGGCAGCGCACTAGCTCAACCTTCAAGCGCGAACGGACACTTGAGGCCCCCTTTCCGAGGGCCTCAAGTGTCCGTTCGCGTTTGCCGCAGGGAAACCGGGGTCAGCCGGCGAAGAATTCGCTGAGTTCGGTGATCAGCTTGTCCGGGGCGCGGTTGACGCCGTCGTGGCCGGAGCCGGGCAGGATGGTGTAGCTCGACCCGGACAGGACGTCGTGGATCTGGCCGCACGCGATGCCGAAGTAGGCGGGGCTCTTTTCGCCCACAATAATGAGGGTCTCCAGCGGCAGGGCCAGGAACGGCTCGGCCGGCATGTCCGCCGCGATGATCGCCTTGATCTCCCGCACCCCGGTCTTCATCAGCTCGCGCTGCTGCTTGCCGATTGGTGTCCCGGCAATGAGCTTGTTGGCCAACGTCAGCATCGAGAGCGGCATCCGTGAGGACAGGGCGCCTCCCGTTTCGAGTCCCCTGACCAGCACGGCGAGGGCGCGGTCGTCGTCGCCGGCGGCGGTGGCGCGTTCGTATTCGGCAATCCAGTCAGCCTTCACGCTGTGGTTGACGGAGACGGCGGGATCGTAGACTGCGAGCCGTTCCACCGGGAGCGTGCGGGCGGCGTGGAGTGCCACGGCGCCGCCGAAGCTGTGGCCGAAGACGTCCGTGCTGGACGTGTGCCGCATCACGGCATCCAGGTCGCGGATGTCCACGTCCAGGGTGTAATCCTCGGGCTGCGGTGACGATTCACCCCGGCCGCGCCGGTTGAACGTGTGCACTGGCCGGCCCAGCGAGGCACTCAGTTTCTGGGCAAAGCGCGTGTAGTCCGCGGCGGTGACCATGGAAGCCTGAACGACGACGACGCCCGAGCCCGCCGAAGCCAGCTCGGCCCCCGTGGTGTAAAGCTCCAGCGTTCCGCCGTCGGGTGTTTTGATGTTCTCGCGCGTCATGTTCCGAGCCTACCCGGGGCGGCCGGAACCGCGCAGCAGCTTCGGCCCGGCACGCAGTGCGTCAGCCCTTGTAATACGCGGAGATGTCCTCAACCAGTTCCTTGACGGCCGCGGGAATGGAGGCATGGACGCACTTGGGTGAAACCTGGAGGGCGCTGCCGGGCACGGCACGGTGCAGCAGTTCCGCCGTTACCTTGTAGTACCGGGGGCTCTTGGCTCCCACCATGAAACGCGTGTTCGGCGGTAGGACGGAGAAGTCGCGGACGTGGTCGGCCTCGTCGAACACCGCCTTCAGCTCGCCCACCCCGCTGGGCATGAGCTCCTTGAAGAGACGGTTCACCTTGGTCCGCGATACCAGCGCCATCAGCCCGGCGAGGACCGGCTCCGGAATCCTGGCCAGCGCCGCGTTTGGCTGCATGCCCTTCTTGAGCTTGGCCAGGGCGTGCGGGACGTTTCCCTCGTTGACTGAGCGTTCGAAACCGTCCAGCCAGGAGGTATCCACGCTGCCGTCGATGTTGACTGCGGCGTCATAGACCGCAAGCTTGTCCGGCTGGTGGGCGGTGCCGATGAACTCCTGCACCGCGTTGAGCGCCACGGAGCCGCCCAGGCTGTGGCCGAACAGGTTGCGGGCGCCGGTGGCATCCATGATGGTCCGGACGTCGGCAATCTCGGTGGCCATGGAGTAGTCCGCCGGCTGCGGCGTGGAATCCCCGCGGCCGCGCCGGTCATAGACGTCCACCGCCCAGCCGTCGCCGAGGCCCTTGGACAGTGCCTCGGAAAACGGCCGGTAGATCGATGCAGTGAGGAAGGCTCCGCCGATCACCACCACACGGCGCTCGCCGGGGGCATCGACGGTTCCGTAGCTGTACACAGCCAGCCGTCCGCCGTCGTGCGTGGGGATGACCTGCTGTTTGGCTGTTCCCTCACGGGCGCGGGTTTCCTTCACCGGCCCATCCTAAAACGGTTACCCAGGGGAATCCCGGCGGCGCGGAGGCGCGGGAGCCGCAGCCCGGCGTCGTCGGCCAGGAACCGCGCGGTGGTGAGGGCCAGTCGCGCCCCCGGACGGAGCGGGCCTTCGTGCAGCTGCCCGGGTACAAGGGCGAAGTCGATCGCTGGGACTGCCGCCGCGAGCTGCCGGCCTGTTTCGGCGAAGTACGCCGGGCTCCAGCCGCCGCTCAGCATCAGGGTGGGGGTGGTGACGCCGGCGAAATCCCCAAGTTCGGCGTCGGCCTGGAGAACCGCCCGCATTTCGACGACGGCGGTGGGCAGCAGTTGCCGCATTTCCGCGCCGAGGCGGGTCCGGGCCGACAGGATGCTGAGCATGCGCAGGGCCCCGAGCGGGAGTTTCGACACCGGCCCGGCGGTCTCCAGGCCCTGGACAAGGTGCGCCCACGCCTGGTCGAGCTGCCCGGCCGCCATGGAGTGCTCCAGTTCCGGCCGCCACCGGCGGCTGAGGCTGCCGGACAGGGAAACCGCGGCGTCGTAGGTCACGAGCCGCCGGATGGGCTCCGTCCTGGCGGCCTGCAGTGCCACGAAGCCGCCGTAACTGTGGGCCACGACGTCGGCGGCCCCGGTTGCCCGCATGACGGCACGGAGGTCGCTGACCTCCGTCGCGGCCGAATAGTCTTCCCGCTGGTCCGAGGAACCTCCCCGGCCGCGGCGGTTGTACGTGTGCACCGGCCGCCGCAGCAGGCGTGCGATCTTCAGCGCGAACGGCCGGTACAGCGCGTCGGTCACCAGGGTTCCGTGAATTACGACGACGCCGGGTTGCGCCGCGCCGTCCGCTGCGGGAGGTGCCGGGACGGCAAGTGCGGTGGAGGGAGCAGGACTGAAGGAGTGCACCTGAAGGTGGCCTTCGCCGTCGTCCGTCCTGATCGTCCGAGTTTCCACAGCCCCGAGTCTATGCCCCGCTCTTCGATGCGCTCCCGCGGGAGGGGGGATCGAAGTGTGGTCGGAAAACATGCCGGAGAACTCCCGGTAAACTTAGGGATTGTGACTTCCCAAAACACCCCCACCCCGACCAATGCTGCCGAACCGGCGGACGCCAGCGAGCAGATGCGCATCCGCATGGAGAAGCGCGCCAAGCTGATTGAACGCGGCGTCGAGGCCTACCCGGTGGGTGTTGAACGCACGCATTCCCTGAGCGAAATCCGGGAGAAGTACGCGCACCTCCAGGCCGACGAGACCACCGGGGACACCGTGGGCGTCACCGGCCGCATCGTCTTCATCCGCAACACGGGCAAGCTGTGCTTCGCCACGCTCCAGGAAGGCGGCACGGACGGCAAGGGCACCCGCCTCCAGGCCATGCTGAGCCTCGCCAACGTTGGCGAAGAAGCACTGGCTGAATGGAAGGCCCTGGTTGATCTGGGCGACCACGTCTTCATCAAGGGCGAGGTCATTTCCTCCCGCCGCGGCGAGCTGTCCGTGATGGCCGATTCGTGGTCCATGGCGTCCAAGGCGCTGCGCCCGCTGCCGGTGCTGCACGCCGGCCTGAACGAGGAAACCCGCGTCCGCCAGCGCTACGTGGACCTGATGGTCCGGGACGAGGCCCGCGAAATGGTGTACACCCGCGCGGCGATCACCCGCTCCATCCGGGAAAGCCTGCACCGCCGCAACTACGTCGAGGTGGAAACCCCGATGCTGCAGCTGGTCCACGGCGGCGCCCTGGCCCGGCCGTTCGAGACCCACATGAACGCCTTCGACCAGAAGATGACCCTCCGCATCGCCACCGAGCTGTACCTCAAGCGCGCCGTGGTGGGCGGCATCGACCGCGTCTACGACATGGGACGGGTGTTCCGCAACGAAGGCGTGGACTCCACGCACAGCCCGGAATTCACCACGCTGGAATGCTACGAAGCCTGGGCCGACCAGTTCGTGATGGCGGACCGCATCAAGGAGATCATCCTCGATGCCGCCGACGCCGCCGGTGTGGGCCGCACCCTCCAGACCGAAGCGGGGGAGATCAACCTCGACGGGGAATGGAAGTGGCTGGCTGTCTACCCCGGACTTTCCGACGCCGTGGGCCAGGAAATCACGCCGGACACCACTGTGGAGGAACTGCGGGCTGTTGCGGCCAAGCACGAGGTCAAGGTGGATCCCAAGTGGGATGCCGAAAAGCTGGCCGTTGAACTGTTCGGCGAAATCGTGGAACCCACGCTGCTGAACCCCACCTTCGTGTACGACTACCCGCCCTCCGCGCAGCCGCTCGCACGCCAGCACCGCGACGACGACCGCCTGATCGAGGCCTGGGACCTCATCATCGGCGGCATGGAGCGCGGCACGGCCTTCTCCGAGCTCATCGACCCCGTGATCCAGCGGGAGCGCCTCACCGAACAGTCCATGCACGCAGCGGCCGGTGATGTCGAGGCCATGCAGCTGGATGAGGATTTCCTCCGCGCGCTGGAGTATGGCGCTCCGCCCATGGGCGGCATCGGGCTGGGCATCGACCGCCTGGTGATGCTGTTCACCGGCGCAGGCATCCGCGAGACGATCCTCTTCCCGCTGCTGAAGCCCGAAGGGCACTGACGTGGAGTACGTTGCAGTCCTCCTGCCGTCCCTTGTGGTCGGGTTGCTGTTCTGGTTCGCCATGAAGTCGATCTTCAACGCCGATAAGTCGGAGCGCCAGGCAGAAGCGCGCGCCCAGGCCGAGGCGGACGCCCGCGCGGCTGAAACCAATCACGGACCCAATGGCGCGCCGAATACCGGGACGAATGCCGGCAACGGGAACGGCACAAACTAATACTCCCTGTATATTCCTGCCCACCATTCACAGGAACCTTTTGGCGCTTTGACGCGTTGCCATAAACCGGGGGATACTTTTTACAGATACATCCTGCTTTTCTGCATACCCGTCCTTTCCAAAAGAGAGAATTTATATGGCACAGAAAGTAAAAATCATCCTTGTCGATGATCTGGATGGGGGAACCGCGGACGAAACTGTCCGATTTGGCCTTGACGGCGTCAGTTACGAAATTGACCTGTCGGGTGCCAATGCTGCAGAACTCCGCTCCTCCTTGGGTCGGTTTGTTTCAAGCGCCCGCAAGACGTCCACCGGCCGCGCCACCCGCACCAAGGTCTCAGGCGGCAGGAACCAGGACTCTGCACAGATTCGCCAGTGGGCCAGGGAGAACGGTTACGCGGTTAACAGCCGCGGCCGCATCCAGGCTGAAATTCAGGAAGCCTACCAGAAGGCAAATTCCTAGCACTGCCGCAGTTTTGCGTGGAAAATCAATGCCCCTGCCAATCGGCGGGGGCATTGATTTTTGAATACCAGTGCCTGCCGGCGAAGCTGCTCGGGTAAAGCGGTACCCGCTATTCCGGGGATATTGCGGCCGGGAACAAGGCAGTTGCAAGCCAGGGGCGAGTTCCGCGTTCAAGTTCGGGGCGGCCGAGCTGCAATAGGAGTCGTGGAAGTGTCGGGATTCCGGACTGAAAACAAAGCCAATAGGCACGGAGTCCGGGGGCTCCTGCGGCCTTGATGACCTGCGCTGTCAACCCGGGAGGACGACCCCGGGTTTCCCCTGTGGCGAACACGCTCCACAAGTCCGGGTCTGCCACGTAGCATCAAAGTACGTCGTAGCTAGGAGTGTGGCGAAATGTTTGAGCGATTTACGGACCGTGCCCGTCGCGTAGTTGTGCTTGCCCAAGAAGAGGCACGCATGCTGAACCACAATTACATCGGTACCGAACACATCCTCTTGGGTCTGATCCATGAGGGTGAGGGCGTTGCCGCCAAAGCTCTGGAGTCCTTGAGCATTTCGCTCGACGGCGTACGCGAGCAGGTGCAGGAGATTATCGGCCAGGGCCAGCAGGCCCCGTCCGGCCACATCCCCTTCACCCCGCGCGCCAAGAAGGTGCTGGAGCTCTCGCTCCGCGAAGCCCTTCAGCTGGGCCATAACTACATCGGCACGGAGCACATCCTGCTGGGGCTCATCCGCGAGGGTGAAGGTGTGGCTGCCCAGGTGCTCGTGAAGCTGGGAGCGGACCTCAACCGCGTCCGCCAGCAGGTGATCCAGCTGCTCTCGGGCTACCAGGGCAAGGAGACCACCGGCGCAGGCGTCGGCACCGGCCAGCCGGAGGGAACTCCTGCAGGTTCCGTGGTCCTGGACCAGTTCGGCCGCAACCTGACCCAGGCTGCGCGCGAGAACAAGCTGGACCCGGTCATCGGGCGCGAACAGGAAATGGAACGCGTCATGCAGGTCCTTTCCCGGCGCACCAAGAACAACCCCGTCCTCATCGGCGAACCCGGTGTCGGCAAGACCGCCGTCGTCGAAGGACTCGCCCAGGCGATCGTCCGCGGGGACGTCCCGGAGACCATCAAAGACAAGCAGCTCTACACCCTGGACCTTGGGTCCCTGGTGGCAGGCTCCCGCTACCGCGGTGACTTCGAAGAGCGCCTGAAGAAGGTCCTCAAGGAGATCCGGACCCGCGGCGACATCATCCTCTTCATCGACGAGATCCACACCCTGGTGGGTGCGGGTGCCGCCGAAGGCGCCATCGATGCCGCGTCCATCCTGAAGCCCATGCTGGCACGAGGCGAGCTCCAGACCATCGGTGCCACCACGCTGGATGAATACCGCAAGCACATTGAGAAGGATGCAGCGCTTGAGCGCCGCTTCCAGCCGATCCAGGTCAAGGAGCCTTCGGTGGCGCACGCGATCGAGATCCTCAAGGGCCTGCGCGACCGCTACGAGGCGCACCACCGCGTGACCATCACCGACGGCGCCCTCGCCTCGGCAGCCAACCTGTCCGAACGCTACATCTCGGACCGCTTCCTGCCGGACAAGGCCATCGACCTCATTGATGAAGCCGGCGCACGCCTGCGCATCCGCCGCATGACCGCTCCGCCGGAGCTCAAGGCCATGGACGAGCGCATCGCCGAACTCAAGATGGAGAAGGAGTCCGCGATTGACGCGCAGGACTTCGAAGGTGCCGCCTCGCTGCGCGACAAGGAGCAGAAGCTCATTGCCGAGCGTGCCGAGAAGGAACGCCACTGGAAGACCGGCGGCATGGACGACATCTCCGAGGTGGATGAGGATCTCATCGCCGAGGTGCTGGCGAACTCCACCGGCATTCCCGTCTTCAAGCTGACCGAGGAAGAGTCCTCGCGCCTGCTGAAGATGGAAGGCGAACTGCACAAGCGCGTCGTCGGCCAGGACGAGGCCATTAAGGCCCTGTCCCAGGCAATCCGCCGCACCCGTGCTGGCCTGAAGGACCCCAAGCGTCCGGGCGGTTCGTTCATCTTCGCCGGGCCCACCGGCGTCGGCAAGACCGAGCTCGCCAAGGCCCTCGCCGAATTCCTGTTCGGTGAAGAGGATGCCCTCATCACGCTGGACATGTCCGAATACTCCGAGAAGCACACGGTGTCGCGCCTCTTCGGTGCCCCTCCGGGCTACGTCGGCTACGAAGAAGGCGGACAGCTGACCGAAAAGGTCCGCCGCCGTCCGTTCTCCGTGGTGCTGTTCGACGAAGTGGAAAAGGCCCACGCGGACCTCTTCAACTCACTGCTGCAGATTCTGGAAGACGGCCGCTTGACCGACTCCCAGGGCCGCGTGGTGGACTTCAAGAACACCGTGATCATCATGACCACCAACCTTGGAACGCGGGACATTTCCAAGAGCGTTGCCACCGGCTTCCAGTCCGGCACGGACACGCAGACCGGCTACAACCGGATGCGCGCCCGCGTCACCGAGGAGCTCAAGCAGCACTTCCGCCCCGAGTTCCTGAACCGTGTTGACGACGTTGTGGTGTTCCCGCAGCTGACCCAGGACGAGATCATCGAGATCGTGGACCTGTTCGTCGGCCGCCTCGAAAAGCGCCTCAAGGACAAGGACATGGGCATCGAGCTCACCAAGGCTGCCAAGGTGCTCCTGGCCACCCGCGGCTACGATCCCGCCATGGGTGCACGGCCGCTGCGCCGCACCATCCAGCGCGAGATCGAAGACCAGCTGTCCGAAAAGATCCTCTTCGGAGAGATCCACGCGGGCGACATCGTGGTGGTGGATGTGGACGGCGAAGGCGACGACGCCAAGTTCACGTTCGAAGGAAACGCCAAGCCGCGCATCCCGGAAATCGCTCCGAGCGTCTAAGCATTACCGCCAAGGCCCGTCAGCTCCCGAAAGGAGTCGGCGGGCCTTTGCGTTGTCTCTCGGATCCGCCTCACGTGGCTGGGTCCGGCGCCGACCCTCGCCTCCAGCTCGGCGCCGGCAAATGTCTCGGTCGGCCGCGCCAAGCCAACCCCGCGCCCTTCGGCTCATGAAGCGAAGGAGGTGGCCGGGGCGTTTCGCCGGCAGTGAAGTGGTTGTGACGGAAAGCACAACTCGGGTTGAATCTCTTTATGGCTTCCCAAGACTCAGCGATCCTGAGCGAACAACCGGCGACCCCTTTCCACGACATTGACCACTATCTCGCCATACCCCGCGTGAGCGGCCTGGCGCTGAGCCCGGACGGAAAGCGCCTGGTGACCACTGTCGCCACGCTCAACTCCAAGGGCACCGAGTACGTCACCGCCCTGTGGGAACTGGACCCCGCGGGTGAGAGGCACGCCCGGCGGATCACCCGCAGCGCCAAGGGCGAGGCGGGAGCTGCCTTTGCCTCCACGGGTGACCTCTACTTCACGTCCGCGCGCCCCGATCCCGAGAGCCCCGACGATGAACCTGTCAGTGCGCTCTGGCAGCTGCCCGCCGACGGCGGCGAGGCCCGGGTGGTCCTTTCGCGGGCCGGCGGGATCGGCCAGGTGATGTCGGCCCGGGATACCGGGGCCACGTTCGTCACGGCGTCCGTCCTGGCGGGTTCCGCCGACGAGGAGGCGGACGAAGCGCGGCGCAAGAGCCGCAAGGACAACAAAGTGTCCGCCATCCTCCACAGCGGTTACCCCGTGCGCTACTGGGATGCAGACCTGGGCCCGGACCAGCCGCGAATTTTCGCTGTCGAGCCGGGGGAGGAGAAGGAGCGCGGCAAACCTGCCACGGTTGACGCCGCCGCGCCGCTGAAACTCCGGAACCTGACGCCGGACGCGGCAGGACTACTGCGCAACGCAGATTCGGTGGTCAGCCCGGACGGCAGGACGATCTACACAAGCTTCGACAAACCCCTCGCCAAGGCCGATTCGCGCTCCATCCTGGTAGCCATTGACGTGGCCACAGCGACGCATAGGGTCCTGCTGGACCGCGACGGCATGAGCTACTTTGCGGGGCCGGTAAGCCCTGACAACCGCACTCTGGTGGTGATGAGCGAATCCGACACCACTCCCTTCGAGGCTCCGCAGGTCAAGCTCCATCTGCTGGACGTCAGTGCGCCGGGGGATTCGGAGGCGACCCTCCGGCCGCTTGCCCGCGACTGGGACCGCTGGGCCATCAAGGCGGCGTGGTTGCCGGACGGCTCCGCCCTCCTGGTGACGGCCGACGACGACGGCGCGTCGCCGGTTTTCCGGATCGCCGTAACGGCGCCTGCCGCTGAAGGGAGTGTCACCCGGGTGACCCGGGACGCCGCCGCCTACACCGACGTCGTGGTTTCCCCGGACGGGCGGAGCGCCTACGCGCTGCGGAGTTCGTACGAATTTCCGCCCGAGGCGGTCCGGATCGACCTGGCGAGCGGGGATGTCACCCGCCTTCAGGCTCCGGCTGAGCGCCCGCATATCCAGGCTTCCCTGGAGCGCATTGATGCGACCGCCGCCGACGGTACGCGGGTGCCTGCCTACCTGGCCCTGCCGGACGGCGCCTCCGCGCAGGAACCGGTGCCGCTGCTGCTCTGGATCCACGGCGGACCCCTGGGTTCGTGGAACGCGTGGACGTGGCGCTGGAACCCGTGGCTGCTGGTGGCCAAGGGCTACGCCGTGCTCCTGCCGGATCCGGCCCTGTCCACCGGCTACGGACAGTCCTACATCCAGCGCGGCTGGGGTGAATGGGGCAAGGCGCCCTTCACGGACCTCATGGAGATTACGGACGCTGTCGGGGAGCGCCCCGACATTGACGCCGGCCGGACTGCTGCCATGGGCGGCTCGTTCGGCGGCTACATGGCGAACTGGGTGGCGGGCCAGACAGACCGTTTCGACGCCATCGTGACCCACGCAAGCCTGTGGGCGCTGGACCAGTTCGGCCCCACCACCGACGCGTCGCAGTATTGGCTGAAGGAAATGACGGCCGAGATGGCCATGGCTAACTCGCCTCACCTGCACGTCGAGAAAATCAGCACGCCCATGCTGGTGATCCACGGCGACAAGGACTACCGCGTGCCCATCGGCGAAGGCCTGCGACTCTGGTACGAACTGCTGTCCAAATCGCAGCTGGCAGCGGATAGCAACGGCCGGACGCCACACCGTTTCCTGTACTACCCGGACGAAAACCACTGGATCCTGCAGCCGCAGCACGCCAAGGTCTGGTACGGGGTCGTCGAGCACTTCCTGGCGAAGAACGTGCTTGGTCGCGACCTGCCGTTGCCGCCGGAACTGGGGCTCTAGCCGGACCGGGTGCAGCCGTAAGATGGGGGCTGTGACTGAGACCTTCCGCATCCGCCCTGCCCGCACCAGCGATGTAGCTGCCATCAAGCGCCTGGTGGCTCCGCTGGCGGACAAGAGGATCCTGATGGCCAAGGAGACGGTGGCCTATTACGAAAGCCTGCAGGAGTTCAGGATCGCGGAGTCGGCCGACGGCGAGGTGATCGGCTGCGGCGCCCTGCACGTCATGTGGGAGGACCTCGCCGAGGTTCGAACCCTGGCGGCCTCGGACGCGTGGCGGGGCAAGGGCGTGGGCCACGTCCTGGTGGAAAGCCTGCTGGAAGAGGCAAAGGCATTGGGCGTCTCGCGCGTGTTCTGCCTGACGTTCGAGGTGGATTTCTTCAAGAAGCACGGCTTCGACGTCATGGCTGACCAGACGGCCGTTGACCCTGTCGTCTATTCCGAGCTGCTGCGCTCGCATGACGAAGGGGTGGCGGA
This sequence comes from Arthrobacter sp. LjRoot78, assembly GCF_964254335.1. Lineage (NCBI taxonomy): Bacteria > Bacillati > Actinomycetota > Actinomycetes > Micrococcales > Micrococcaceae > Arthrobacter > Arthrobacter sp. LjRoot78. Next base: position 216,812 of record NZ_CAXUTG020000001.1, read on the forward strand.
ATTCCTGGACCTTGCCCGGGTGAAGCCGAACACCCTGGGCAACACCCGGATGATCAAGGCCCTCTAGCCTGTCCCGGCACCGCCCATAATGTCGTATTTCTAAACTCTTCCCATATATCGAATCGATGTATAAAATTAATCACGCCTGCCAGTACCACCAGAATCCCGAAACCACTTCAGAGGACAGAAATGCGCGAACACGCCATTTTTCCGGATTTTTCGGCGTTTCAAATGGACCTGCCGACAGTACTGACTCGAAGGGATCCCCTGAGTCAGCCCAGTGAGTCGTCGGCATTCCACATAGGCGCCGCGGCGTGGCCGGATTTCCTCCCGGCCTCCTGGGGGAAGCGCTGAGCCCGGCCGGGGGACACAAGCCTGGAAGGGGAAGGGACAGTCTATTGGGGGCTGTCCCTTTCTTTTGCCCGCGCTGAACCGGTCTCTGGCGCAAGCTGAACCAGCCGAATCGACAGAGCGCTACCGTTGCCCGGGCCGCGGTAGTACTGTCAAGACAAAGCCGCCAGGACACTCCAGGGAGCACTCCAATGAAGAAGCTGATCAATGATCCCCGCGCTGTAGTGGACGAGTCCGTGGAAGGCTTCGGCCTGGCCCACGCAGACCTCGTGAACGTCAGTGCCGAGCCGAAATTCATTACCCGCAAGGACGCCCCGGTGGCCGGGAAAGTGGGCCTCGTCAGCGGCGGCGGCAGCGGCCACGAGCCACTTCATGGCGGATTCGTGGGCCTGGGAATGCTCGACGCCGCTGTGCCGGGTGCCGTCTTCACCTCGCCCACGCCCGACCAGATTATTCCGGCCACCCTTGCCGTGAATTCCGGCGCCGGCGTCGTGCACATCGTCAAGAACTACACCGGCGACGTGCTGAATTTCGAAACAGCGGCCGAAATGGCGGAAGCCGAAGGTGTGCAGGTCCGCACCGTCCTGGTCAACGACGACGTCGCAGTGGAGGACTCACTCTATACGGCCGGCCGGCGCGGCGTGGGCGGCACTGTCCTGGTGGAGAAGATCGCCGGCGCGGCCGCAGAACGCGGGGATGACCTGGACGGCGTCGCCGCCATCGGGGACCGGGTCAACCAAAACGTGCGCAGCATGGGCGTGGCACTGACCGCCTGCACGGTCCCGCACGCAGGGGTGCCCAGCTTTGACCTGGAAGAGAACGAAATCGAAATCGGCATCGGCATCCACGGTGAGCCCGGGCGGCACCGGATCCCCATGGAAAACGCCGATGGCATCACCGACCGCCTCCTGGAGCCCATCCTGTCCGACCTCGGCATCGCCTCGGGCGACAAGGTCCTCCTGTTCGTGAACGGAATGGGCGGCACGCCGCAAAGCGAGCTGTACATCGTGTACCGCCGCGCGGCGCAGGTACTCGCGGAGAAGGGCGTTACGGTGGAACGGTCCCTGGTGGGCAACTACATCACCTCCCTCGAGATGCAGGGCTGCTCCATCACGGTGCTGCGGCTCGACGACGAACTCACCGCACTCTGGGACGCGCCGGTCCACACTGCGGCGCTGCGATGGGGCATCTGACAGTGGGACTGGACGTTGACTGGGCGGTGCGGTGGCTCACCCTTTCCGCGCAGGCCATGGCGGAGCACCGCGTGGAACTAATCGAACTGGACCGTGCCATCGGGGACTCCGATCACGGTGAAAACATGGACCGCGGCTTCAAGGCCGTGATGGAGAGGCTCGCGGACGCGCCGCCCGCCACGCCGGGAGCGGCGCTGAAGCTCACTGCCATGGCATTGATGTCCAAAGTGGGCGGAGCGGCGGGACCCCTGTACGGGACGGCCTTCCTGCGTGCCTCCACCTCGCTGGGCGACACCACGGATATCGACCCCGGGGCACTTGCCGCTGCCATTGAGGCCGCCCGCGACGGCATCGTGGCCCGCGGTAAGGCCGAATCCGGCGACAAGACCATGGTGGATGCCTGGACCCCCGCCGTCGACGCTGCGGCAGCGCAAGCCGCCGCAGGGGACGGGGACGTCCTCAAGGTCCTCCTGGCCGCAGCAGAAGCAGCCGAGGCGGGTGCCGTTGCCACTGATCCGCTCATCGCGCGCAAGGGGCGCGCCAGCTACCTCGGGGAGCGGAGCGCGGGCCACCGCGATCCCGGTGCCGTGTCCACCGCCCTCATCCTGCGCGCTGCGGCCGGGGCGGCCGAGTGACGGTCCGGCTGGTGGTGGTGTCCCATAGCGAAAAGATCGCCGCCGGCGCGGTGGAACTGGCCGCCCAAATGGCACCCGACGTCGTGATCCTCCCGGCTGGCGGTACCGACGACGGCCGGATCGGAACCAGCCTGGAGAAGGTCATGGCCGCCCTCGAACAGGCGGCCGGCGACGACGGAATCGTGGTGCTGACGGACCTCGGCTCCGCCGTGATGACGGCCGAAGCAGCAGTGGAGTTCCTGCCGGACCCGGACTCGGTACTCCTGGCAGACGCGCCGCTGGTGGAGGGGTTGGTGGCGGCTGCCGTTGCCGCGCAGGCCGGGGCGGACGCCGCCGGAGTAAAGCAGGCGGCGGAAGCGGTCCGCCGGGCGGCTGCAGCGGAGATTCCGGCCGAGGCGGAAACACTCGGGCCGCCCGACGCTTCGGGCGATTTTGAGGTGGTCAACCAGGCCGGCATGCACGCACGGCCCGCAGCGAAGATCGCCGGGGGGCTTTCAGGGCTGGAGGCCGAGGTGACCGTCAACGGCGTGGACGGCGCGTCCATGACCGGCCTCATGACCTTGGGCGCGGGCAGGGGATCGATCCTCCACGTCGAAGCCTGGGGGCCGGACGCGGCCAAAGCTGTGAAGTACGTCGGAGGCCTGGTGGAGGCCGGGTTCGGCGAGCCCTGACTGCTCGGCAAGCTATGACTTCGAGCCTCTGTTTACGGTGACTGCCTGAGGCCGTCGGCATCCAGCACTACGCCTGCCGTGATGAACTTTCCGCACTGTTCGCCGTACGGATACTCAGCCCTGGGCATGAAGCTCAGCTTGCGCTCGGGCAGCGGCGTCCCCGCATTGGATGTGCCGGTGGCCGTGGCGTCGATGCGCGATTCAGTCAGGACGTCCATCATCAGCATGCCCGTCAGCGTGCCGTCCGGTGAGGACGTTGCGGAACACGTGCCGTCCGGGCCGGCCGAGGGCTCGCAGCCCTGGTCCACCGTGGTGCTGCCCGGCATCAGCTCAAGGTCGGCTTCCCGGCAGGTTCCGTCCTGGCAGGCTTTAAGATGGATGGCCTCGACCACGGGGGCATAGCTGGAAGCCACGGTCAGCGCCACCACAGACGCCTGCGCGATTGCCGGGCACGGCACTGCCTCGGGCATGCAAGCGGAAGGGATCAGCGACGTCGTGACCGCTGCCAGAAGTACCCCTAAGCTGCGCATGCTTCAGGGTAGATCCGCCGGCGCCGGCCGCACCAGCACAGGGTGATTCCAGTTCCGGAACGAATGTGTAACGGGCGTCAGGCCGGGAGCCTCAGGCCGCCCAAGTGCAGCTCGGCCAGGCCGTCGCTGACCAGGCCAGCCAGCGCGCGTTCCAGCTGTTCCGGCGTGGAATTCAGCCGGTGCAGGGCCGCAAGCGGGACGCCGATGCCGTCGGCTTCGAAGCCAAGGTCCGCGGCGGGCTGATGGAACATTTCCGGTGCCACCGGTGAGTCCGCCAGGCGGAGGACAGCCATCACGGCACCCCGTACCTGCCGGTCGGTGCCGTGCCAGGACTGGCCTTTCGGGGTGTACGACGGCGGCGGTTCGCCGGCCGCCAGCCACTCGCACGCGCTGCGCACCGGGCATTCGCCGCATTTCGGCGCCCTGGCCGTGCAGACCAGGGCGCCCAACTCCATGACCGCCGCGTTCCAGCGGACTGAAAGTCCGACGTCGGCCGGCAACAGTTCGGCGGCGAGCCGCATCTCGGCGGCCGTCAGCGACTGTGACGGCAGCGCCGTGCCCGAAATAAGCCGTGCATGGACGCGGCGGATGTTGGTGTCCACCACTGTCTCGCGGCGGCCGAAAGCGAACGCGGCCACGGCGGCCGCCGTGTAGCTGCCCACCCCTGGAAGTTCCAGCAGTTCCGCGTACGTTCCAGGCACACCGCCGTCGTGCTTCTCCACGATGGCGACGGCGGCGGCATGCAGGCGCAGTGCCCGCCGGGGGTAGCCTAGGCGGCCCCAGTGCCGGACAGCCTCACCGGACGGTTCCGCAGCGAGGTCTGCCGGTGACGGCCAGCGGCGCAGCCAGTCTTCCCACACGGGCAGCACCCGGACAACCGGCGTCTGCTGCAGCATGATTTCGCTGACCAGGACGCCCCAGGGGGAACAGTCGGGTTCGCGCCACGGCAGCTCCCTGGCGGTGTCTGCGAACCAGGCGTCAAGGGTGTTGTGGAGGACTGCCAGCGGCGCCGGCGCGGGGCGACTCGCCGGGGAAAGGGCAGTGGGTAAGGCTAAGGCTTCGATGCAAATACTGTAGTGGATACTGGCCAAGGGCCGTCTTCGCGGCGTGGTGGTGCGCCAATGTGCCCGGCGTTCTTTAGCCTAGAAGGATGGTCAGGCAAGGCACTTCAGGAAAGAACAGTTCGAAACCGAAGGGCACCCCCGGCCGTCAGGCTGGACGGCCTCCGCTGAAGGCCGTCTACCGTCGTCGCAGGCTGTTCGTTGCCGTGGTGCTGCTTCTCGTTGCCTCGGTGGCGCTGGGAGGCTTCGCCGCCGTGTCCGCTGCCATGCGCTCCTCCGAGCAGGCCTCCTCCACCGACCCCGCGGGCCGCGACGGTTCAGACGGGGCGGCAGCGAAGCCGGAAGCAACGCCCTCCGCGTCCGCTATTCCCAGCACACCGGCCACGCCGACGTGCGACCAGGGCCTTGTGACCGTTTCGGCGTCCACCGACAAGGCTGCCTACGCGGCGGGGGAGAACCCGCTGCTCAGCCTGAAAGTCACCAACGGCGGAAAAGTGGCGTGCGAGGTGAACCTGGGCACGTCCCAGATGGAGTACACGGTCACCAGCGGCTCCGACCGGATCTTCTCCTCGGTTGACTGCCAGGTGGAGAGCGGCGACCTGGTCAAAACCATCGCTCCGGGCCAGAGCGAGACCGCCAACTTCCCGTGGGAGCGCAACCGCAGCGTTCCCGGGTGCGGCCCGGTGTCCGCGAAGCCCGGCGCCGGCGGAGCGTATTACATGTTCGTCGCCAGGCTCGGGACCAAGTCCAGCACCAAGGCCGTCTTCCAGCTCCTCTGACCCTTTTGACCATCGATTGCTCCGTGGTTGCCCTTATGGACGCCCAAAACGGCAGTTGTGGAGCAACCGACGAGGACTCAGAGGAAGCGGTCCAGCAGGCTCGCTTCGGCCATCCGGCTCAGTCCCTCCCGGACGGTGCGGGCGCGCTGGTCGCCGATGCCGTCCACGGTCATGAGGTCATCGATGGTGGCCGCCATCAGGTACTGGAGGCCGCCGAAGTGGTCCACAAGCCTGTCCGCCACGGCCTTGGGCACTGCCTTCAGGCCGGACAGCAGGCGGTAACCGCGCGGCTGCACTACGGCGTCGAGCGTGTCCACGCCGCCGGCGAAGCCGATGATGCCGGCAATCTTGCTGAGATCGATCAGTTCGGTGGGGCCGAGGCTGAGCAGGGCACTGACGGCGCCGTCGATGTCCTCCGGGGATGCGTTCGGGCCGGCGTAATCGCGGATGATCACATCGCTGCCGGGTCCGCGGCCCACGGTGAGCTCGTCCAGCTGCAGCGACAGCAGCCGCCCGTCCTCGCCGAGTTCGAGGACGTACTGGGAGATCTCCTCGGAAATCCGGCGCACCATCTCCTGGCGCTGCAGCGTCACGGCGACGTCGCGGACGGTGACCATGGCTTCGATTTCCAGGGCGGAGAGTGAACTGGTGACCTGGTCGAGGCGGGATCGGTAGCGTTCCAGCGTGGCCAGCGCCTGGTTGGCGCGGGCCAGGACCTTCTCGGAGCCCTCCAGGACGTGCCGCAGCCCGTTCACGTACAGGGCGATGATCTGCATGGACTGGCTGACCGAAATTACCGGGACGCCGGTTTGGATGGCGACGCGCTCGGCCGTGCGGTGCCTGGTGCCGGATTCCTGGGTTTCGATGCTCGAGTCCGGAACCAGCTGGACGGCCGCCCGGAGGATGTTGCCCGCGTCCTTGTCGCAGATGATGGCGCCGTCCATCTTGGCGAGTTCGCGGAGCCGCGTCGGCGAGAAGTCGATTCCGATGTCGAATCCGCCGGAGCAGATGGACTCGATGGTGCGGTCCGAGCCCAGAACGATCAGCGCGCCGGTCCTTCCGCGGAGGATGCGTTCCAGGCCGTCACGCAGAGCGGTGCCTGGAGCCACCCTGCCCAGAGTCGCCTTCAGCGAATCTTCAGGGCTCCGAGCCATAGGTTGTCCCTTCAAAGGTGCAGGCCGTTGCCTGCAAGTATGCCGGTTTTACGATTCCGCCGACAGGATCAAAAGTACTCAATTTCCCACTGGCTCCATCCTAGAGGCAAAGGAGTGCATTAACCGCACGGACAAGCCTCAAAGTGGCCCATTTGAGCTGCGCCGGGAACGGTCCCGAAGGCACCGGTTGGCGACGGCGGGAGGCGGCAGTTGGGCGCCCACCGGCGGCCTCCTGCCGCCCTGCGATAAACTGGGAACCTTGGCTGCACAGTTCACGCCTGCCGGCCCCACGTACACAACGCACGTCCACGTCACGCATAAATCCCAGCCCACCCCCTGTCGCAGCGAAAGTAGCACCGTGTCTCAAGAAGTCCTCAGCCCCGCCCGAGTCCAGGAGATTCACAAGCAGGCGGCCCGGCGTCGGACTTTCGCGGTCATTTCCCACCCTGACGCCGGCAAGTCCACGCTCACCGAAGCCCTGGCCCTGCACGCGAAGGTGATCGGCACGGCCGGCGCGTCCAGCGGCAAGGCCAACCGCAAGGAAACGGTCTCGGACTGGATGCAGATGGAAAAGGACCGCGGCATCTCCATCAGCTCGGCCGCCCTGCAGTTCGCCTACCGGGACACCGTGATCAACCTGCTGGACACCCCCGGCCACGCCGACTTTTCCGAGGACACCTACCGTGTCCTGGCCGCCGTCGACTGCGCCGTGATGCTGGTTGATGCCGCCAAGGGCCTGGAAACACAGACCATGAAGCTCTTCGAGGTCTGCAAGCAGCGCAACCTGCCCATCATCACCGTGATCAACAAGTGGGACCGCCCCGGCCTGGATGCCCTGGCGCTCATGGACGAAATCACCGAACGCACCGGCCTCCAGCCCATGCCGCTGACCTGGGCCGTGGGCATCTCCGGTGACTTCCGCGGCGTGTGGGACCTCCGCAACGACCGCTTCGCCAGGTTCCAGCGCAACAACGCCGGCGCGAACATCGCGCTGACCGAGTACTTCACCCCGGAAGAGGCCGCCGCCAGCCAGGGCGACAACTGGTCCAACGCCGTGGACGAAGCCGGGCTGGTCATCGAATCCAACCTTGAGTTCGACACCGACGCCTTCTACGCGGGCAAGGCAACTCCCATCCTCTTCAGCTCCGCCGCCCTCAACTTCGGCGTCAAGGAGATCCTGGACGCGCTGGTGGACTTCGCCCCGCCGGCGGCGCCGCGGCCCGACGTCGACGGCGACCCCCGGCCCGTCGATGCCCCGTTCGCGGGCTTCGTCTTCAAGGTCCAGGCCGGTATGAACAAGGCCCACCGCGACCACGTCGCCTTTATCCGGGTGTGCTCCGGCGTGTTCGAGCGCGGCATGGTGGTCACGCAGACGCGCACCGGCAAATCCTTCGCCACCAAGTATGCCCAGCAGGTGTTCGGCCGTGAGCGCGAGGTCATCGACGAAGCCTTCCCCGGCGACGTCGTGGGACTGGTGAACGCCTCCTCGCTCCGGGTGGGCGACAGCCTGTTCCTGGAAGAGCCCGTGGAGTTCCCCGCTATCCCGCTGTTCGCGCCGGAACACTTCCAGGTGGCACGCTCCAAGGACCCCAGCCGGTTCAAGCAGTTCCGCCGCGGCATTGAGCAGCTTGAGCACGAGGGCGTCATCCAGGTGCTCCGCTCCGACATCCGCGGTGACCAGGCGCCCGTGCTTGCCGCCGTCGGCCCCATGCAGTTCGAAGTGGTGGAGGACCGCATGGCGCACGACTTCAGCGCCCCCATGCGCCTGGAACGGCTCCCGTACTCGATGGCCAGGATTTCGACGGCGGATGCCATGCCCACGCTGGCCAACGTACCCGGCGCCGAGGTGCTCTTGAGGTCCGACGGCGAATACCTTGCCTTGTTCAACGACGTCTGGGCCCTGCGCCGGATCGAGAAGAACCACCCCGACCTGACCCTCGTGCCCATCGGCACGCACAACCCCGCCAAATAGCGGGTTCCCTCCCGGGCTTCGGCACGGAACCGACGACTTCCGGGATATCATAAGCATACTTATTAATTTATAGCTGAGAGGCCAATCATGGCTGCGAGCATGGCACCTGGTTACCTCCTCAGCGGTCGGTACCGGATTGGCGACCTCATTGGCCGGGGCAGCCAGTCGGGCGTCTACAGCGCCTTCGACGAACTCCTGCAGCGGGAAGTGGCCGTGAAGCTTTTCCGGGACGACCCCGGAAACACGGACCATGCGCGCCGGCAGGACGAAGAAGTGCGCATTCTCGCAGGCCTGAGCCATCACGCGCTGGTGACCCTGCTGGATGCCGGGGCGGATCTTAGTGACCCACAGCAGCGCCGCACCTACTTGGTGATGGAACTGGTCCGCGGCCCGGACCTGCGTGAACGGGCGGCCCACGGGCCCCTCCCGGCCGCGCACCTGGCCCTGATCGGCCACGATCTTGCCGACGGACTCGCATACATCCACCATCACGGCATCGTGCACCGCGACGTCAAGCCCGCCAACATCCTCCTGGTGGATTACAGCAATGACGACCACCGGCCGCGCGCCAAGCTCAGTGACTTCGGCGTCGCCATGATCCTGGGCGACGGCCAGCTCAGCGGCTCCTCCGAAAGCTCGGGAACCCCGCAGTACCTCAGCCCTGAACAGGCCGCCAGCGAGCCGGTGGGGCCCGCCAGTGATGTGTACTCCCTTGGGCTGGTCCTGCTCGAGGGGCTGACCGGCAAGCCGGCCTACCCCGGGGCGCCCATCGCCTCAGCCCTGGCGAGGCTTCTGCGCGACCCGCACATCCCGGACGGTGTGGCACCCAAATGGGCAGCGTTGCTCTCCTCGATGCTGTCGCGTGAGCCTTCCGCCCGGCCCGGTGCGCGCGAAGTTTCCCTCGCCCTTCGGCAGGAGGTCATCAACGCCTCAGGACGCCGCCGGAGCGCCGCAACGGTCACGGAAGCGCCGCCGTCGCACGCATCGAATGAGCGCGCGAACGAAGAGGCGCGGATGCGCGCCGTCGAGCGTTACCGGATCCTGGACACGCCCCAGGACGGAACGTTCGACCGGATCGTGGGCCTGGCCGCCCGGATGTTCTCCGTGCCCGTGGCCATCGTCAGCGTGGTGGACCATGACCGGATCTGGTTCAAGGCCCATCACGGCACCGACGTTGGCGAGATCGGAAGGGACCCCGGGCTGTGTGCATCCGCCATCCTCCAGGACGACGCCTGGGTGGTCCCGGACGCACGGACGGACCCGCGCACGCTGGCGAATCCGCTGGTTGCAGGTGAGTTCGGCCTGCAGTTCTACGCCGGTGTTCCGCTGCGCACTCCCGACGGCTACAACCTGGGGACGTTCTGCATCCTGGACCGGGAGCCGCGGGAGTTCACGGCGGAGGACACCCGCGCGCTGGAGGACCTGGCCGCCATCGTGATGAACGACCTTGAGCTGCGGCTGCAAAGCCGGAGCGCGCTGGCAGCCGGCAGATGACCGGGCTCCTAGCGCCGCCCCGCATGCAGGGCCAGTTCCAGCTCGAACCGGGCGCGCGGGTCTTCCAGTGCCTCCCCGAAGAGCTCGCGCAGCTGGGCCGCGCGGTAGCCCACGGTCTGGGGGTGGATGCCGAGCTCGGCGGCCACCGGCGCCCGCTGTCCCCAGTGCCGCAGCCAGGAGAGAAGGGTCTCCGCCAGCCTCTCGCGCTGCGCCGGGCGCAGGCCTTCCAGGGGCGCCAGCCTGCGCTCCGCCAGTTCCGCGATGGCCGCGGGTTCGGAGCCGAGGACAATCTTCGCCAGGTGGTCGTCCGCCCAAATAGGGGGATCTTCGGGGCCCTCCCGCGGCGGCAGCACGGAGGCCGCCAGTACGGCGAGCCGCAGGGAGTCGGGCACTTTTTCCCAGCCGCCCGCCGGACCCACGGCAGCGGACCTGCCCTTCAGCGCCTTCTCCAGCGCAGCACGGGCGGCATCGGACTTCCGGGCCGGAACAAGCGCCACGGCATCTGTTTCGCGTTCAACCACCAGTGTTCCCGGGCCCAGCTGCAGCCGGAGCCCTGCCGACCGGTCCAGCGGGAGCGTGACAACCACGAGCCTGGGCGGCAGGGACCAGTCGGCCATGGATGCCGCCTGCCGCAGGGCGGCCTCGTCCGCCTGGCCCATCAGCAGCAGCTCCAGCAGTTCTGTCCTGCGCCGGTCCACCGCTCCCGCCCGCTCCGACTGTTCGAAGGCGTAGGCTTCGGCGCTCACGGCGGACAGTTCGTCGATGTAGGCCAGGATCGATTCGCCCAGGTCCACAACGACGCTCAGGCCCAGGTCCTTCTCCATCGAGATCTTCGACATTTCCCGGAACGTCACGCGGGCACCCATGCGGTAGGCGCTCAGCAGCGCGTCCATGCTGCGCCCCTGGCGGAATTCGCCGCTGCCAAGCCCTGCCACGAGCTCCCGGCTCTCCTCGGACAGGGCGGGCAGCCGGGTGCCGGGGAGCTGCAGGAAGCGCTCCAGCGCCGCGGCCACGCCGCGCCGCAGGCCGCGGCCGAAGCGGCCCTCGATGGGCCTGGCGTAGGCGGGAACCAGTTGCGGAACAGCGTCGATGATGGCCTCCACAATGCCGGGCATCCTGGGTCGCAGCAGGTCGCTGACCTCCCGGGGCAGGGCCAGCCACGGCGGATCGTAGGCGGGCGCTGCAGGACTCTTCGAGGCCGGAGGGTTCATGAGAGACTTCCATAAGTTGTTTCGGGGGAACAGTTTAGAACGTTCGATCGTATGCCTTGGGAGAAGAAATATGCCTCGATCCAACATAAGGTTAATAACATGATCCGGCTCCGTAAGCTGGCGCGCGCCGCATCTGTACTGACCACCCCGCTAGCTCCAGAAGATATTCTGTCGCTGTTCAATCCTGTGTTCTCTGCCCGCCAGTTGCGCGGCATAGTCACCAGGGTGGTCGCCGAGACGGCCGATTCCGCCACCATCTTCTTCCGTCCTGGCCGCGGCTGGAAAGCCCACCAGGCAGGCCAATGGGCGCGCATCGGCGTCGAACTCGACGGCGTGCGCCACTGGCGTTCCTATTCCCTGAGCGCTCCCGCCGGCCAGGATCCCGCCATCACGGTGACCGACGTGGGCGCCGTTTCCGGCGTCCTGGTCCGCGACACCAGACCCGGCGACGTCCTGTTCCTGGCGCCGCCGCAGGGCGACTTCGTCCTCCCTGAGCACCCCCGCCCGCTGCTGATGCTCACCGCCGGCAGCGGTATCACCCCCGTCATGTCCATGGTGCGCACGCTGGTGCCGCACCGTCCGGATGCCGACGTCGTGCTGATCCATTCAGCCCGGACCCCGCAAGACAGCATCTTCCGGGAAGAGCTGTCGGAGCTTGCCGACCAGTTCCCCAACTTCAAGGTCACGCACTGGTTCACCGGCGAACGTGGCCGGGTGGACTTTTCCTCTGCCGCCGTTCTGGACGAGCTCTGCCCGGACTGGCGCCACCGTGCAGCCTATGCCTGCGGGCCTGAGGGCTTCCTGGACGACGCCGAGGCGCTGTGGTCCGCAGAAGCAGCCGCAGCGGCGGCCGAAGGTTCCGCCGCTGGCGAATCCCACCAGCCGGAAGGGCCGTTTGCGGCCGATCCGATCAACCTCATCATCGAACGCTTCACCACCAGCCTGGCGGCCGGAGCAGGGCACGACGGCGGGCTGGTCACCTTTGAAGCCTCCGACCGCGAGGTGGAGGCAGACGGAAGCACCCCGCTGCTGGACGTCGGCGAAGACGCCGGCGTGCTGATGCCCAGCGGCTGCCGGATGGGCATCTGCCACAGCTGCCTCACCCCCCTGCGGGCGGGGCATGTCAGAGACCTCCGCACCGGCGAAGTCCACGGCGAGCCGGGCCAACTAATCCAGACGTGTGTATCGGCAGCCGCCGGACCCGTTAACCTCGACATTTGAGGAGCACCACCGCATGGCAATAGTTATCAACCACGAAGCCGAGACCACGGAAGACGCCGTTGTGCCGTCCGCGAAGACGCGGCGGGGTGCGCTGGCCACTTCCGGCAGCCCCCTGGTCCGCCCGCCGGCCGCGGCGCACCTCTCCGACGAGCAGGTGGCCGAGCTGGGCCGCGAACTTGATGCCATCAAGGACGACATCCTGGCCAAGCGCGGAGCCTCCGACGCCGCGTACATCCGCCGCATGATCAAGATCCAGCGCGGACTGGAGATCTCCGGCCGCGCGACGCTCCTGGTGAGCCGGAACAAAGGCGCCTGGATTGCCGGCACCACCCTGCTGAGCCTGGCCAAGATCCTCGAAAACATGGAGATCGGGCACAATGTGCTGCACGGCCAGTGGGACTGGATGCGGGACCCGGACATCCACTCCACCACCTGGGAATGGGACTTCGTCACCCCGGCCCGCGCCTGGCAGCACACGCACAACGACCTGCACCACCGCTGGACCAACGTGGTGGGCAAGGACAACGACGTCGGATACAACCTCCTGCGTATGGACCCCCAGCAGGAGTGGAAGCCGTTCAACCTCGGCAACCCGCTGTACAACGCCATCCTGGCGCCGGTCTTCGAGTGGGGCATCGCGATCTACGACCTCGAGCTGCAGGACTTCAAGGACGGTAAAAAGTCCAAGGAAGCCCTGGTCAAGGACCTCAAGGCCCTCGGCGTCAAGGCGCTCAAGCAGTTCACCAAGGATTACGCCGCCACCCCCGCCGTGGCCATGCTGACCGGTTCCGGCAAGCAGGCGCTTTACGGCACGCTGACCGCCAACGCGGTACGCAACGTCTGGGCGCACGCGGTGATCTTCTGCGGCCACTTCCCCGAGGGAACGGACACCTTCACCGAGGAAATGGTGGAAGGGGAGACCCGCGGGGACTGGTACGTGCGGCAGATGATCGGTTCGGCCAACATCTCCGGCTCCAAGTTCATGCACCTCATGACCGGCAACCTTTCGCACCAGATTGAGCACCACCTCTTCCCGGACATTCCGTCCAACCGTTATGCCGAGGTGGCGCCGAAGGTGCAGGAAATCTGCAAGCGTTACGGCCTGCCGTACACCACCGGCCCGATCTGGAAGCAGGTCGGCTCTACGTGGGCCAAGGTCTTCAAGCTGGCGCTCCCGCCCAAGAAGGCCTAACAGCACTACGAGAAGGGCGCCTGCCATTGCGGCAGGCGCCCTTCCTTGTCTTTTCTGGGAGTCTCTTGGCTGGTCTTTATCGGGGCCTATTCCCGGGGCTTGGCTGCCGTGCCAAGAATGTGGGCGACTCGCGGGTTGCCGGGGAGGGCTGAGAAGCCGAAGCGCTCCACGTTCTGCAGCGTGAGGCCCGCTGCTGCGATTCCCGCGGCGGTGTCGCGGTTCAGGTGGCACCCTCCTCCGAGCCGGCTCCACAGCGGTGTGAACAGGTCCTCGACAGCCGCGAGCACCCGGTGTGCCGAGCGGACATGTTCATAGAACAGCAGGAGACCGCCGGGCCGGAGAACCCGCAGCACTTCCGCCAGGGCAGCCTCCTGGTCCGCCACACTGCACAGGACCAGGCTCGAGACCACCACGTCCACGGATTCGTCGGCCGCCGGAAGTTCTTCCGCCACGCCGTCGTAAACCGTGACGGGAACCGGCGCCTTGATGGCTTCGGCCAGCGCCAGCGCCCGCAGCGTCGGGTCCGGTTCGAGCGCCAGCACTCCCGCCACGGCTGGGGGGTAAAAGGGGAAGGTGGCCCCGTATCCCGCCCCGATTTCGACGACGGCGCCGTACGCCGCCTCGACGAGCCGCCGGCGGTGGGCCCCTGCTCCGCGGGCATCCATGCGCGGTCCCACGCGGGCAAAGTACTGCCCGAAGGAGGAATTTCCGCGACCGGTTTCCGGCATTAGTGCCTCCTTGGCTCAGCGATCCTGCGGTCTTTGCTACAACGATCCTGCCCCGGATTCCGTTTCAGGCCCTGCCGGCGCGCTGCCGACGCCGGGATCCTAAGACAGGCTGCCGCCCTAGGACAGGCGTGGGGACCAAAGACTCTGACGCTGCAGGCCGGGCGGGACGATAGTGAACCGCAGGGGTGCTTAGGCAGCGGACCTTGACCGATACCCCCAGGGGGTATATGTTCAGCATAACCGGAAACGGCATCCCGGGCGAAAGCCCTTACGCAGTGAAGGTCCGGCATCGGGTGGGTCAAGCCCGCTGCCCTGCCCGGACCCTCGATTTGCCAAAGGACCCACCATGAACGCTGACCCGAAGCCCGCATCCGGACGAACGCAGGCCAATATCCGAAGCCTCCCTGCTTTCCGGACGGCCCGTCCGGCGGCAGCGGCAGCGGCGTCGAAGGAGGAGCAGTGACCACAGCCCTGAAGAGCACTGTTGTGGAGGTCCGCGGCCTGCACTGGGCCACCTCCAAGGCGGTCGTGGAGCACGTGCTGCTGCAGCGGCCCGGCGTCGCCGCCGTTGACGCGAACCCGGTCGCCCAGACCGCCACCGTGAGTTTTGACCCGGCCGTGACCTCGGTGGAGCAGATCTCCGGGTGGGTACGGGACTGCGGGTACCACTGCCGGGGCGAATCGGTCCCCGACCACGTCTGTTACCCAATGGGCGAAACCACGGGCACGCCCGGGATGAAGCATGCCCACCCGCCGGCGGACGGTCATGCCGGCCATGGCCCGGGAGGTCATGGTGAGATGCCCAGGACTTCGCAGGACATGATGGGCCACGGCGGACACCATGCCGGAATGTCGATGGATGACATGGTCAAGGACATGCGCAACCGGTTCCTGGTCGCCGCGGTCCTGTCCGTTGGCGTGACGCTGTGGTCCCCGATGGGCCGGGACATGCTCGGCTTCACCGCCCCGACGCCGTTCGGTCTCCGCGACGACGTGATGGCCTTGATCCTGTCGCTGCCGGTCATCTTCTACTCGGCGTGGATCTTCTTCGACGGCGCTTACCGGGCGCTGAAGGCCCGCACGCTGGACATGATGGTCCTGGTCGCGATCGCCGTGGGCACCGGATGGCTTTACAGCGTCTGGGTCACGCTCACCGGCGGCGGTGAAGTGTTCTACGAAGCCGCGACCGTCCTTGCCGCTTTCGTGCTGCTGGGCCACTGGTTCGAGATGCGGGCACGGGGCGGCGCGAACGAGGCCATCCGTACGCTGCTGGAGCTTGCTCCGCCGGTTGCGGTCGTCATCCGCGACGGCGACACGGTCGAGGTCCCCACCTCCGACGTTCAGACCGGGGACCTGCTGCTGATCAAACCGGGATCGAAAATCCCTGTTGACGGGGAGGTTGAGGACGGCCAGTCGGAGGTCGATGAGTCCATGGTCACGGGCGAGAGCCTTCCGGTGACCAAGACCATCGGTTCGGAGGTGATCGGCGCGTCCATCAACACCACCGGCACGATGCGTGTCCGGGCCACCAAGGTCGGAGCCGACACCGCCCTGGCGCAGATCGTGGCCCTCGTCCAGGAAGCCCAGAACTCCAAGGCACCGGGCCAGCGGCTGGCAGACAGGGCCGCGTTCTGGCTGGTCCTGGTCGCCCTGATCGGCGGGACCGTGACGTTCGCCGCCTGGCTGGCCCTCGGCGCCGGCGTCCAGGCGGCCCTGCTGTTCGCCATCACCGTCGTTGTGATCACCTGCCCCGACGCGCTGGGGCTGGCCACGCCGACGGCGATCATGGTGGGCACCGGACTCGGTGCCAAACGTGGCGTCCTGTTCAAGAACGCCACCGCCCTGGAAGTCTCCGCGCGGATCGACACCGTCGTGCTGGACAAGACCGGCACCCTGACGAAGGGCGAACCGGAAGTGACCGACGTCGTCGTCGAAGGCATTAGCGAAAGTGAACTTCTGGCGCTGGTCGCCGCGGTGGAGCAGGAATCCGAACACCCGTTGGCTGCTGCGGTGGTCCGCCATGCCCGGGAGCGCGGCGCATCCGCGCTGGCGGCCTCGGATTTCCTGAACGTTCCCGGCCACGGTGCCGTCGCGACCGTGGACGGGCACCGGGTGTTGGTGGGCAACCGCAAGCTCATGACCGACGAAGGCATCGACCTTGGACCGCTGGCTGCGGTGCGCGATGAACTTGCCGCCACCGGACGGACCGCCGTGCTGGTCGCCGTGGATGGAAGGGCTGCGGCGGTGATAGCGCTGGCGGACGCCGCGAGGGAAACCGCGGCCGCCGCCGTCGCCGCCCTGCACGAGGCCGGGATCGAAGTCGTCATGCTCACCGGAGACAACGAAGCGACCGCCCAAAGGATTGCCGGCCAGCTGGGCATCGACACCGTCATCGCCGAAGTGCTCCCCGGCGACAAATCAGCGAAAATCGCCGAGCTGCAACAGCGCGGCCGGGTCGCCATGGTCGGCGATGGCGTCAACGACGCGCCGGCCCTGGCCCAGGCCGACCTCGGCATTGCGATCGGCGCCGGCACCGATGTGGCCATCGAAACGGCCGACGTCGTGCTCATGCGCTCGGACCCGCTGGATGTGCCCATCGCCCTGCGGATCGGCAAAGGCACTTTGCGGAAGATGCGCCAGAACCTGGGTTGGGCCGTGGGGTACAACGCGATTGCCCTGCCCATCGCGGCAGGAGTTTTCGCGTTCGCCGGGATCGTCCTCAGCCCGGAAATCGCGGCGCTGTCGATGTCCGGTTCCAGCTTCCTGGTCGCCGTCAACGCCCTCCTGCTCAAGAGGCTGCGCCTGCCCCGGCCGGAGACGCCCGAGGCCACCACCGCGCGCGCTTCGCGGCCGCTAGCCCCGGCCGGGACCCGCTAGGCCACCGCGCCATGGACCTCCGCCTCATCTCCCGTGTGCTGTACCTGCGGGCCGCATGGCGGAGGCGGGACCACTGGAACGCCGCGCGGATCACCGCCCACCAGGAACGCGCCCTGCTGGAGCTGCGAAGGGCAACTTACGCTGGATCGGAGTTCTATCGGCGCCATCACGCCGGCCTCCACGATGCACCCCTGGACCGGCTGCCGTCCGTGACGAAAGCGGACCTGATGGACCACTTCGACGAGGCCGTCACTACCGCGGACCTGAGGCTTGCTGATCTGGAGAACCACCTGCGGTCCCTGACGGAGCGCGGAGGAGACCCGGGAACGCCGTGGAAAGGCCGGTGGTGGGCTGCGGCAACGGCCGGAACCACGGGCCGGCGCGGAACTTTCGTCTGGAACCGCACCGAATGGGCGACCGTCCTGGCGTCCTACGCCCGCGCGAACGACTGGGCCGGTATCCCCGCCGGGCTCACGAAGCCCCTGAAAATGGCCCTGGTCAGCTCCCGGGTCCCCACGCACCAGTCCGCCGTCGTCGGTGCATCCCTTCGCTCCCGGCTCGTCCCCGCCCTCCGCCTGGACGTCACCGCGCCCATGGATGAGACGGTCGCGGCGCTGAACCGCTTCCAGCCCAGGATCCTGGTGGGCTACGCCTCAGCACTCAAACCCCTCGCGGCAGAGCAGCGGGCCGGACGTCTGCACATCTCCCCGCAGGGCGTGATGTCCGCCTCCGAAGTGCTCAGCCCGCACACCGCCGCGGAACTGCAGGCGGCCTGGGGAAGCGCCCCCTTCGACGTTTACGCCGCCACCGAAACGGCCGGAATCGCCTCACCCTGCACGTACCGGAACCGCCATGTCTACGAGGACCTGCTGATCATCGAGGCCGTGGACCAGGCCGGCAACCCCGTGCCGCCCGGGACAACGGGGGCAAAGCTCCTGGTGACCGTCCTGTTCTCCCGGACCCTGCCGCTGATCCGCTACGAAATGTCCGACACAGTGAGGCTGGGCGGGCGGGGCTGCCCCTGCGGACGGTCCTTCACTCTTCTGGAGGACATCGAAGGAAGGCTCGAAGATGTCCTGCGGCTGCCGGGCAAAGCAGGAAATGTGAATGTCCATCCGATCGTGTTTCACCACGCACTCGATGAAGCAGGGAGTGCGGGGTGGCAGGTCATCCAGGAGCCGTCCGGGCTTCGCGTCCTCCTCGCTGGCCTCGCACCAGGGGCATCAATCGAGGGAGTCCGCGCAGCTGTGGTCAGCGCGCTCACCGCGGCTGGCGTTGTGGGAACCCGGGTGGACGTCCACGTTGTTGAACACCTTGAACGGACCGCTTTGGGCAAGGCGCCGTTCGTTCGGGGACTGCCCCGTCCCCTGTAACCGCGCCCTATCAACGTGCAGGAACCACACCTAACGGACTTCGATCACGCCCATCATTCCGAGGTCCTCATGGTCAAGGATGTGGCAGTGGTAAACGGAACGGCCGGCGAAGTCCTTGAACGCCACCCTGACCTTCACGCGACCCTGCGCCGGAACATTGACCACGTCGCGCCATTCCGGCCGGTCCAGCGCACGGCCGCCCTCCTCAACGACCTGCATCGGCCAGACGTGCAGGTGGAACGGATGATCCATGGGACTGGGGTTGGTCAGGGTCCATTCCTCCACGCTCCCTGCCGCCACCGTGGTGTCCGTCCGCGCCGTGCTGAATTCCCGGCCGTTGATGGTGAAGCCCATCATTCCCCCGCCCATGCCCATTCCCATGCCTGCGCCGGAGGAGAGGGTGAGCTGCCGGTGCGCCGCCACGGCTGCTGACCTGAGGTCATCCGGTTCCCGAACCGCCGGCACGGGCGCCGGGGGTGAGGGGGACGGCGCTAGCTGGGACGGCGACGGCGGCAACGTCGAGGGGGAGGATGCGGTGCTTCCCGCCACCCGCAACGTCGCGAGTGCCGCGCCTGCCGCACCCGGCTGGTTTGGCTGCCGGGGATCGGGTCGCTGCCTCATCATGCCGGCCATGCTGCCCCGGTCGTAATACGCGGCACGCAGGACGGAGTTTCCGGCGGCTGTGGTCACCAATACATCCGCCCGGTTGCCGGGTGTCAGGAACAGTTCCTCCACGTCCGAGGGCGTGCGGTACCGGCCCGAGTCCATTCCCAGCAGCTGCAGTTGCTGGCCGTCGAGCCGCAACGAGAGATACCGGGCTACGCAGGCGTTGATCATGCGCCACCTTTCGCGCGTACCCGCCACTGCCGTGAATTCCGGATTGCTCTGTCCGTTGACCAGGACGAGTTCGCCTTCCCTGCCCAGCATCCGCTCCATCTGCGAAACGGGGACAACGTTCCCGCCGGCGTCCAGCGTGGTATCGGAAATGACCAGGATGCGTTCGGAGCTGACTGCCATGGGTTCCGGATCCTCCACGATGATCGCGCCAAAGAGGCCGGCGAATATCTGGTCAGCAACTGTGCCGTGGTGGTGGGGGTGGTACCAGTACACACCCGGAGGGTGGTCCGCGGGGAGCCGGTACTCGTACTCATGGACCGCACCCGGATTCACCATGACGAACACGTTGTCCCCGGAGCCCTCGGGGGAGACGTGCAGTCCGTGGACATGCAGGTTTGTTGTCTGGTCCAGGCTGTTGGCCAGCCGGATGCTCAGCAGGTCGCCCGGCCGCAGGCGGAGGGTGGGACCCGGAATCCCTCCGTTATAGCCCAGCGCCCGGGACTGCCGACCGGCGAGCTGGAACTGGCCGGGCCCGGCCTCGAGCCTGACCTCCAGCCGTCCGCCGGAGCTGCGCAGCTCGGATGGCTGGGACAGTTCGGCTCCCGGTACGGGGGCCGTCCGGGATGATGACCGGGTAGCCAGCGACCACCACACCCCTGCTCCGCCAACTGTTGTGGCAGCCGCGCCGAGACCGCCCAGGAGCAATGCGCTGCGCCGGCTCAGGGGCCGGGTGACGGGACGACGCACCGCGGGTTGCGGTCTGACGGGCGGTGGCGGGCCGGCAGGTTGTTGCGGGCCGGATGGCGGGCCCGGTTGCGGGCCCGGGCTTGGGTCCGAGGGAGGCATGCTGGCAGTAGGCACTACGGTTCCTCGCCGAGTACCCTGACCTGCTCGCGGTACTGGTCAGCGGTCAGTTCCCCTTTCGCAAACCGTTCGTCGAGGATCTGCCGGGCCCGGCTGCGTCCCCCGGGCCCGCCAAACCCGGGACCGCCGGATCCCGGCCACGGGCCGCCCGCTCCCGGGTGGCCGGAAGGGTTGAACCCGCCGCCTTGGAACCCGCCCCGGCCGCCGCCGGTAAACAAGCGCACGGCGACCAGGACCAGCAGGGCAACGCCCGCCAGCATCAACACGCCCCACAGCCACATCCAGCCCATATCCGGACCGTAACCCCACATCATGGCTGCTCCCTCCGTGGACTGCAGTTTCGTGCCTGCAGTTCGTACGCCAACTCCTACCCCAAGGGTGCACCTGGTCGGCAGGCTCCGCTAGGGTCCTAAGTCGCTTGTGCGGTCCCGTCTTCAGGGCGGAGCCTGTAACCATAGCCACGCCCCGCCCGGGGCCACAGCCGCCCGAGGAGCAGGCCATGCAGCCAGCCGCGTACCCGTCCCGCTTTTCCGGGAGGACTGTCATTGTGACGGGAGCCGGGTCCGGAATCGGACTGGCCACCGCCACCCGCCTCGCACGCGAAGGCGCGAGGGTCATCGCTACGGATGTGGTGGAGCGACGTCTGGCGGACCTTGCCGCCGGACTGCAGGATTTCGACGTCGTCACGGTCACCGGTGATGTCGCCTCCGCTGAGACCACCGCTGCGATTGTGGCCGCGGCCGAGGGTCGGGTGGACGGACTCGCCAACGTGGCGGGGATCATGGATGCTTTCCTCCCGCCCGCCGAGGTGGACGATGCCACCTGGGACAGGGTGTTCAGCGTCAACCTGACGGGCCCCATGCGCCTCACCCGGGCGGTGCTGCCGCTGATGCTGGCTGCAGGAACGGGCACGATCGTAAATGTTGCTTCCGAGGCGTCGTTCAGGGCGTCCGCTTCAGGGGTGGCCTACACGTCGTCGAAGCATGCGCTGGTTGGCTTCACCAAGAGCGTGGCGTTCTTTTACGGTCCCCAGGGGATCCGCGCCAACGCCGTGGCGCCCGGGGCTGTCGCCACGAATATCGAGGCTCCGTGGAAGTCGGACTTCGCGGCCGGGCGGATCGGTCCCATCCTGCAGGCCACTGTGGGCTCGGTGGCGCAGCCCGCCGCGCTCGCCGCCGCCATCACCTGGCTGCTCAGCGACGACTCAGCCAACGTCAACGGGGCCATCCTGCCCAGTGACGGGGGCTGGTCCACCATCTGAGCCTCAGCCGATGAGCAGCCCCAAAGCCTCGGCCAGGTGCCCCACTTCCCGGACGGAGAAACCGGCAGGAACGGGTCCCGGCCCGTTGGGGCTGGACGGAACCACGGCATGCGTGAAGCCCAGCCGGTGGGCCTCCTGGATACGCTGGTTGATGCCCGGAACAGGGCGGACTTCACCGGCCAGGCCGACCTCGCCGAAGGCGATCAGCCGGGTGGGCAGCGGTTTCTTGGCTTTGGCCGAGGCCACGGCCAGAGCCACCGCCAGGTCGGTTGCGGGTTCGCTGAGCTTCACGCCGCCCACCGTTGCCACGTAGGAATCATCCTTGTGCAGCAGGCAGCCCGCACGCTGCTGGAGCACGGCAAGCAGCATGGCCACCCGCGAACTGTCCAGGCCGCTGGTGGCGCGGCGCGGCTGTGAACTGGCGCTCTCGGCCAGCAGCGACTGAACCTCGGCCAGCAGCGGCCGGCGGCCTTCCAAAGTCACGGTGATGCACGTCCCGGACACTGGCTCCTTGGTCCGGGAAACAAACAGGCCGCTGGGATCGGCAAGGCCCACAATGCCGTCCTCGTTGAGGTCGAAGCAGCCGACGTCGTCGGTGGGCCCGTAGCGGTTTTTCACTGCCCGCAGCAGCCGGAGCCGTGAGTGGCGCTCGCCTTCGAACTGGCAGACCACGTCCACCAGGTGCTCCAGGAGCCGGGGGCCGGCGATGGAGCCGTCCTTGGTCACGTGCCCCACCAGCAGGGTGGTCATGTTGCGGCGCTTGGCCGCGGCGATGAGGGAGGCAGCCACTTCCCGTACCTGTGAGACGCCGCCGGCGCTGCCGTCGACGTCGGCGCTGCTGAGCGTCTGGACGGAGTCCACCACCAGCAGCCGCGGCTCCAGCTTCTCCACCTGCCCGAGCGCCTGGCCCAGGTCCGTTTCGGCCGAAAGATAGAGGGACTCCGCAACAGCGTCGATGCGGTCCGCCCGCAGCTTGACCTGCGCAGCGGATTCCTCGCCCGTGATGTAGAGGACGTCCTGGGCCGTACGGGCGAACTTGGCCGCAACATCCAGCAGCAGGGTGGACTTGCCCACGCCGGGTTCGCCGGCCAGCAGGATGACCGCGCCCGGAACCAGGCCGCCGCCCAGCACGCGGTCCAACTCGTCCACACCGGTAGGGAGGAAAGCCGCTGTGGTGGCATCGACGTCGGCAATCCGGCGGGCCGGCTCCAGAACGGTGGTTGCCGCCGTCGTGCGTGCAACGGCGGCGCCGGTTTCCTCCACGGTGCCCCAGGCCTGGCACTCGCCGCAGCGCCCCACCCATTTGACGGCGGTCCAGCCGCATTCGGCGCATTTGTAGGCCGGGGCCTTGGACGCCCGGGAAGTCTTTGTTGCCATTGGTCCACCCTATCCGGGGGCAGCGACACTCCTGGTGATCGAGTGTGCCGAGATCATGGTTTCGACCGGCTCAACCACCGGTCCCGCGCTACAGCGGCGGCAGGATGTCCCGGGCTTCCTTGGAGTCCATTCCGGTGGCTTCGAGCAGGTCCACCATCAGCGGGCGGAACAGCATGACCACCGTTTCGCCCTCGAGCCGCTGCACGTCCAGCATCCGCGGGTGCAGCCGGCCGGCGATTTCGGTCAGCTCCAGCCGGGACGTCCGGAGGTGGGCGCGCCGGACTCCTTCGTGCATTTCAGCGAGGCCCAGGGACAGTTCGTCGATGGCGGCCGCGGTTTCCTGCAGGACCTCCGCGATGTTCTCCGTGGCCTCGTCCGAGAGCGCGGCGTGGTTGATGGCGCTGGTCAGGCGGCGCGCGAAAACCCGGCTGTTACGGAGCGCCAGGTCGATGTAATCCAGCGATTGCTCCAGCCTGCCGATCTCGTCTCGGTGGCGCCGGTAGGCCGGGGCCAGCGTGGCCACCTCACCGGAGGCGCGCAGCGACTGGCGCATCGCGTCCACCAGCGGCTGGCAGTTCCGGCCGCGAACCAGGGCGTGCCACGCCTCGGTGGAGTCGCTGTTCGTCAGCGCGGACGCACAATCACGCAGCACCTCCGCAAGTTCGTGCAGCAGCTTCTGCACATCCTTCCGGGGTTCCCGCCTGGGATCCTTCGGCACGAGGACGGTGAAGAGCAGCGCGAACAGGCCGCCCACGATGGCGTCGATACTCCGCGTGAACGGCCCGCCGGCCGGGGCCGGGAGCAGCACCACCAACAGCGACTGCAGCCCCAACTGAGTGGTGAAGATGTTGCCGCTGTCCAGGAAACGTGCCAGCAGGATCGAGACAAGAAGTACGACGGCGGCAACCCAGATTTCGCCGCCCAGCCAGTGTCGGAGCAGATCACCTACCGCGATGCCGATGGTGCAGCCCAGCCCCACCTCCATCACCCTGCGCAGCCGTGGCTCGCGGGAGAATCCCAGCGCAATGAGGGAAGACGTGGCAGCGAACAGCGGGCCTGAATGGCCGAGGACGTATTCGGCGAACGCGTACGCGCCCACGGCGCAGACCGTCATCTGGATGGCCGGCACCAGGGAATTCCGGCTACGGACCACCCCGGTGCGGATCCTGGTTCGCAGGAATCTTCTGCTGGCGGAAATTCCAGTCGGTTGGGCCATGCGTTCCAGTCTATTCACTGGCATTGCACTACGGCCGGAGATGTGATGTGCGCAATGGTGACGCTGCACATGTAAGCCGATGTCCCGCCGTCGTTAACCCTCCGTTCACCTTCGTCCCCACATCCCGTTACCTAAGGCCCATAACTTCGATAAAGGTACAAAAAGTACCCAACTTCTTCTGTTCGGACGTCTCCGGTCCGGCACGCATCAGAAAATCCCTGGAAGGGGTACATCTAGTGAAGGCACTCCGCTTCGGCCGCCACGCGGCTATCGCTGTCATCGCAGCCGGCGCACTCGCGCTCACCGCCTGTGGTTCAGACAACGCGACGAACACGGCACAGTCCGGTACTCCGTCCGCCTCGGGCGCCAGCGTCACCGGCACGCTGACCGGCATCGGCGCATCCTCCACCGGCGCAGCCATGGATGCCTGGAAGGCCGGCTTCGCTTCAGCCAACCAGTCCGCCTCCGTGCAGTACTCCCCGGATGGCTCCGGCGCGGGACGCAAGGCCATCATCGACGGTTCGGCACAGTTCGCCGGTTCCGACGCCTACCTCAAGGATGAGGAGCTCGCCAGCTCCAAGGAAAAGTGCGGCCCCGAAGGCGCCATCAACATCCCGGTTTACATTTCCCCGATCGCCATCGCGTTCAACATCCCGGACGTCAAGGAACTGAACCTCGACGCCACCACGGCTGCCAAGATCTTCCGCGGCGAAATCGCCAACTGGAACGACCCCGCGATCGCCGCCCTCAACCCGGACGCCAAGCTGCCGGACCTGAAGGTCACGCCGGTCAACCGCTCCGATGACTCCGGCACCACCAGCAACTTCACCGACTACCTGGCTGCCGCCGCTCCCGAGGTCTGGACCGACAAGGCTGCAGGCATCTGGCCCGCTTCCCTGAAGGGCGAGAACGCCAAGGGCACCTCCGGCGTCGTCAAGACCGTCACCGACACCCCGGGCGCCGTGACCTACGCTGATGACTCCGCCGTGGGCGGCAAGCTGGGCACCGCCGCCATCAAGGTGGGCGAGGAGTTCGTCAAGATCTCCCCCGATGCCGCTGCCAAGGCTGTAGAAGCCGGCAAGCCGGTTGACGGTCGCGCCGCCACCGATGTTGCCATCAAGCTGGACCGCAAGACCACCGCCGCCGGCGCCTACCCGGTTGTCCTGGTTTCCTACCACGTTGTCTGCACCACCTACGACAAGAAGGAAACCGTTGACCTGGTCAAGGCATTCGAAAGCTACGTAGTGTCCGACGCCGGCCAGCAGGCCGCCGCCGACGCCGCGAAGTCCGCGCCGCTGTCCAAGACCCTGCAGGACAAGGCCGTTGCTGCGATCGAATCCATCAAGGTCAAGTCCTAGGGAATTCGCTGCACAGCAAGGCATAGTGGAAACACGAGCCTGAACCTGGTTCCCTGTCCCGGAGGGGCGGTCACAGACCGTCATTCCGGGGCGGGGAACCTAGGTGTTTGTCCGAAGTAAAGCCAGTTCCACCGCTGCTTGCCGGATTATCCGGACCAGGCAGTCGGTTCTATTCGAACCCAGAGGATCGTTTGTGACCACCACCTCCCTGACAAAGTCCCGGGGCGCAGGGCGCGCCGGAGACAAGGTCTTTTCCGGAGCCGCCCTGGCCGCAGGATGCCTGATCCTCGCCGTGCTCTTCGGCGTTGCCCTGTTCCTGGTAGTCCAGGCCATCCCGGCCCTCGTGGCCTCGCCGGACAAGATCCAAGGCGGCGAAGGCTTCTTCGCCTACATCTGGCCGATCGTCATCGGCACCGTGATCGCAGCAATCATCGCACTGGTCATTGCCACCCCCGTGGCCATCGGAGTCGCGCTCTTCATCTCGCACTTCGCACCCCGCGGCCTCGCCTCCGGTTTGGGTTACGTGATCGACCTCCTGGCCGCCATCCCGTCGGTGGTCTACGGCGCCTGGGGCGCCGCGTTTTTGGCCAAGGAAATCTCCCCGGCGTACGACTGGCTGGCCAACAACATGGGCTGGCTGCCCATCTTCCAGGGCCCCGCGTCAGCCACCGGCAAGACCATCCTCACCGCCGGCATCGTGCTGGCCGTGATGGTCCTTCCCATCATCACGTCCCTGAGCCGCGAAATCTTCCTGCAGACCCCCAAGCTGCACGAGGAAGCCGCACTAGCTTTGGGTGCCACCCGCTGGGAAATGATCAAGATGGCGGTTCTGCCGTTCGGCCGCCCGGGCATCGTAAGCGCCGTGATGCTTGGCCTGGGCCGCGCCCTCGGCGAGACGATGGCCGTGGCGCTGGTGCTGTCCTCCGGCGCCCTCACCGCCAGCCTGATCCAGTCCGGCAACCAGACCATCGCCGCTGAAATCGCCCTGAACTTCCCGGAGGCCAGCGGCCTGAAGGTGAGCACGCTGATCGCGGCAGGCCTGGTCCTGTTCGTCATCACGCTGGGCGTCAACATGATTGCCCGCTGGATCATCAGCCGGCACAAAGAATTCTCGGGAGCCAACTAAATGACCTCCACCCTCACTCCGGTCCGCAAGCGCTCCGCCCTCACCAAGGGACAGCTGCCCAAGTTAGCGCCGTACGTCGTCCTGGTACTGGCCCTGGTGGTCGGCGCCGCCATCATGGCCGTGATCGGCTTCAACGCCTTCGGCTGGGGAATCGTCTCCGCCATCCTGTTCACTGCCGGCCTTGTAGGCTGGAGCGCCGCCGTCGAAGGGGGGCGCAAGGCCAAGGACAAACTTGCCACCTGCCTGGTGGTCGGTTCCTTCCTCGTCGCCCTGCTGCCGCTGATCTCCGTGATCCTGACCGTCCTCATCAACGGGCTCCCCGGGCTCCTTGATCCTGGCTTCCTCAGCACTTCCATGAACGGCGTCACCGGCGCCTTCGACAACAAGAGCGTGGAACAGGGTGCGCCCGTTATGGGCGGCATCTACCACGCCCTGGTCGGCACCATCCAGATCACGCTGCTGGCCACCGTCATCTCCGTCCCCGTGGGCCTGCTGACCGCCGTCTACCTCGTCGAATATGGCGAGGACCGCCCGCTGGCCCGCGCCATCACGTTCTTCGTGGATGTCATGACAGGCATCCCGTCGATCGTCGCCGGCCTCTTCGCCGCCGCGTTCTTCTTCGCTGTGGTGGGGCCGGGCACCAAAACGGGGGCCGTGGCCGCCGTCGCGCTTTCCGTCCTGATGATCCCGGTGGTGGTGCGCTCCAGCGAGGAAATGCTCAAAATCGTGCCCAACGAGCTCCGCGAGGCAGCGTACGCCCTGGGCGTCCGCAAATGGCGGACCATCCTCAAGGTGGTCATTCCGACGGCGATCTCCGGCATCGCGTCCGGCGTCACCCTGGCCATTGCCCGCGTGATCGGCGAAACCGCTCCGATCCTGGTGACCGCGGGCTTCGCCACCAGTATCAACACCAACGTGTTCAGCGGCTGGATGGCCTCGCTGCCCACGTTCATCTACACCCAGATCCTGAACCCCACCTCGCCGTCCAACCCGGATCCCTCCTCGCAGCGGGCATGGGGTGCCGCGCTGGTGCTCATCATCCTGGTCATGCTGCTGAACCTCGGCGCACGGCTCATCGCCAGGATCTTCGCACCCAAGACCGGCCGCTAGTCCGCCGGTAAAATTCGATTCGTACCCAGCAAGTGAAGGAATACCATGTCTAAGCGCATCGACGTCAAGGATTTGAACGTCTACTACGGCAAGTTCCTGGCCGTTGAGGACGTCAACATCAACATCGAGGCCAAGTCCGTCACGGCATTCATCGGCCCGTCCGGCTGTGGCAAGTCCACGTTCCTGCGGACGCTGAACCGCATGCATGAAGTGATTCCGGGTGCCCGCGTGGAAGGCGAGGTGCTGCTGGACGGGGACAACCTCTACGGCCCCGGCGTGGACCCCGTGACCGTGCGTTCGCAGATCGGCATGGTGTTCCAGCGGCCCAACCCGTTCCCCACGATGTCCATCCGGGACAATGTGCTGGCCGGCGTGAAGCTGAACAACCAGAAGATATCCAAGGGCGAGGCAGATGCCCTGGTGGAGCGCTCCCTGCAGGGCGCCAACCTGTGGAACGAAGTGAAGGACCGTCTGGCAAAGCCGGGGTCCGGCCTTTCCGGCGGCCAGCAGCAGCGCCTCTGCATTGCGCGCGCCATCGCGGTGGAGCCGCAGGTGATCCTGATGGACGAGCCCTGCTCCGCGCTGGACCCCATCTCCACGCTGGCCATTGAGGACCTCATCAACGACCTCAAGGACCAGTACACGGTGGTCATCGTTACCCACAACATGCAGCAGGCCGCACGCGTCTCGGACCGGACCGCGTTCTTCAACATCGCCGGAACCGGCAAGCCGGGCAAGCTGATCGAAGTGGGCGATACCCACACCATCTTCAGCAACCCCACCCAGAAGGCGACGGAAGACTACGTCTCCGGTCGCTTCGGCTAAGGGCTAGTTCCCTTCATCGGTTGCTCCGTAACCGCCGTTTTGGCACCTCATAACGGCATCTACGGAGCAACCGATGGTGCTTTAAAGGTCCGCGAGCGGCGAGAGGGAGAGCTCCAGCACGAAAGCCGCCGCTGCCGTCAGCACGGGGGTGAGGACCCAGAAGGCGAGGATCCTGAGGACCAGCCTGCGGTTGGTCACCGGGAAGCCCTGGTTGCTGCCGGCACCCAGCACGGCTGCCGTCACGGTGTGCGTGGTGGACACCGGCCAGTGCAGCCCGATCGCGCCGAGGAGCAGGATCACCGAGCTGTACAGCTGGGCCACGAAGCCGCGGAGCGGGTCGATCCGGGTGAGCCTGTAGCCGACGGTGTAGGAAATGCGCCAGCCCCCGGCCAGGGTTCCCGCCGTCAGCATTGTCGCGGTGAGCAGGGGCACCCATCCGGGTATGGCGGCGCCGTCGGACAGCCCCGCGGCGAGGAGCGCCAGGAGCAGCACGGCACCTGTCCGCTGTCCGTCCTGCAGGCCGTGGCCGAAGGCCACTGCTCCGGCGGCTATTGCCTGGGTACGGCGGGAGCGGCTGTTCACCACGTTGGGAGGCGTGTAGCGGGCCGCCCAGGTGGCCGGCCAGACGAGCAGGTAGGCGCCCACAAATGCGATCACGGGGGAGAGCAGAAGGGGCAGCACTACCTGGAACAGCAGGGAGTTGTTCACGCCGTCCACTGCATTGCCGCCCACCAGCACGCTGGCCAGGCCTGCGCCGGCCAGCCCGCCCACCAGGGCGTGCGTGGATGAAGACGGGATGCCCCGCCACCACGTGTAGACGCCCCACACCACGGCGCTGAGCAGGCCGGCGGCGAGGATGGTCAGTCCGTTTTCCCCCTGCGGCAGCGAGATCCACGTCCTGCTGACCTGCAGGGCCAGGAGCCCGCTCAGCGCGGCCCCGGCGAAGTTGAAGAGTGCTGCCAGCAGGACGGCCACGGTGGGGGTCAGGGCCCGGGTCCGCACGGCCAGGGCCACGGACGTTGACGCGTCCCTGAAACCGTTCAGAAAGGCGAACGCGGCGGCGAACAGCACCACCACGGCGAAAAAGAACAAGGTCACGTCAGGATTCCTTGACGATGATGCTGCCCACCTGGGTGGCGATACGCCGCATGTCCTTCGTGACTTCCACCAGCTGGTTGGCGACGTCCCGGTTCCGTGCGTACTGGGCCCACTTCATGTCCTTGATCATGTCCGCAACCCACACCCGGTGGGTCCGCTCCGCGCGCTTGGCCAGGCGCAGGATCTCGATCCAGTAATCCTCCAGATCGTCCAGGTCGTTCAGCCGCCGCATTGCGTCCACGGTGAGCTCCGCCTGCCGGCTGATGACTTCCAGCTGGTCGGCGGCCCGCTTGGAGAGGCGCTCGAGCTTGTACAGGGCCACCAGTTCCGCCGCGGCGTCCAGCTTTTCCATGGCCTCATTGAGGTAGCGGGAGAGCGCGTACATGTCCTCGCGGGGGAGCGGGTTCACGAAGCTGGTGCGCATGTGGGTCAGCAGCGCGAACTGCAGCTCGGCGGACTTGGCCTCGTGGTCGTGCATGTCTTCGACCAGGCGGTTGTGCTCTGTGGCCGGGACGCCGAGGATTTCGGCCAGGGTTCCGGTAGCGAGGACTATTTGGCGGGCCATCTGCGAGAGCAGGTGCAGCCCGGCGGGCTCCTGCGGAAAGAGGCGGAGCCTCACCTTCTGATTCCGGCGACGGTAGGGAGCGGCATGGAATGTGGCCCCGGGGCCATGTGACTTGACGTTGACCCGCACATGCGGATTAGTTTACCGGCTGATTCAGCGCGGGCATGAAAGTGGTGCCGAACCGGATACGCCTCTCGGCGGTAGGCCGCTCTAGGCGGCTAAATGTTGAAGCCCGGGGGTTTCGCGGTTCGGCACCGCTTTCAGTTTTCTACTTTGGCTGAACCAAGTCAACATTGACAGCCGGGCTCCTCCGTGCGTAACAGTGGAAGACTTGCGCAGCTTGCTCCGCCCGCACTTGTGCCTCGCCGGGCTGGCCGGTCCGGCTGGAGGGCCGTCAGTCCAGTTCGCCCAGCCGCCAGGCGTTTGCGGCGTGCTCGAGGTCCTCGGCGGTCTTCACCAGGAGGTGGGAATTGCGGGTCAATTTGCTGGCGTGGTTCTCGTTGCTGTGTTCGGCTCCGTCGGCCAGTGTGGCCTGGCCGAGGGCCACCACGCGGCAAAACGCGGCGGAACGTTCCAGCGCGACGTCGAACTCGCCGTCGAACGCTCCGGAGAGGATGGCATCCGCCATCGTCTTCATTTCGTCCGCTCCCGGCGGCTCGGCAGCACCCGCAACCACATTGGAAACCTGCGCCGTGTCCTTGCCGGCCTTGAAGTACACGGAGATGCGCTCGGGGTCCTGGATGGTGGCGGCGCGCAGCGCGTACAGGCGCCAGAGGGCGCCGGGCAGGGACCGGGCGGGGCTTTCGGCCCACATTTCGGCGATGGCCTCCAGGCCCTGCTCATCGGCAAGCTTGACGAGGCGCTTGGTCACTTTGGGGTCGTCGCTGTCGCGACCGTGGCGCACGAGTGCCTGGGCCGCCAGGTGCGCGGCCTCGGACACCCGGGCAGGGTCTGCGCCGCCCGCGAACGGTTCGAAGTCGATGGGCGCAAAAGGCTTGGGCTTGTGATGCCGGTTTGCGCCGCCGTAGGCCTTGGATCCTGCTTGCTCGCTCATGCCCCCACGCTACTCCTGTGCTGTTCTGTTATCGAGCTTGCCGCCGGGCGGTTTAAGGGGTATTGAGGCATGCTGCGGATACCATCGTTTCTGTTTTGGCCGGCGTTCTTAACGCACGACGGCGCCGCGCGGCGTTGTGCCAAAGCTGCCCTCGGCGTGCGGTACAGTGTTTAACGTCCAGAAATGGACTGGGCTGATGGTCCGTTTGCGTGCGCTTGCCGCGCACAAATGTGGCAGTCAGCTGGGGCCTTTAGCTCAGTTGGTAGAGCATCGGACTTTTAATCCGTGGGTCGTGGGTTCGATCCCCACAGGGCCCACTCTTTTAGCGAAGAGTGGAAAACCTCCGGCCTCCTGGTAACAGGAGGCCGGAGGTTTTTTGTTGTCCGGACTTTTATTTGCCGGTGAGTGTCCACGAGCGCTTGGAGAGGCCGAACCAGAACCCGTCGATGGCCGTTTTCGCCTTCAGGTCGCCGGATTCGTAGGCTGCGCCCAGGGCTACGTAGAGCGGAGCCCAGTGCTCGCTGCGGGGATGCGCTTCACGCGCGGCCGGCGCCTTCTTGAGGAAGTCCAGAATGGAGTCGACGTCGCCGGCCGCCATGGTTTCCTCTGCCCAATGGTCGAATTCGCTTGAAACGGAGGGCGGCGTGGTGTCCGGCCCGGCTGCGGGGTTGAACCAGCGCAGGTTGTGCGTGGTGAAGCCCGATCCCACGATGAGCGTGCCGCGGTCCCGCAGCGGCGCCAGCGTCTTGCCCAGGTTGAAAAGGCCCTGCGGATCCAGGGTGGGCATGGACATCTGCAGCACGGGGATGTCGGCCTCCGGGAACATTTCCACGAGCGGCACGTAGGCGCCGTGGTCCAGGCCGCGTTCCTCGTCGCGTTCCACGTGGTGCCCGTGGGTGGAAACGAGCTTCTCCACTTCGGTGGCCAGTTCCCCGGCCTGGGGTGCGTTGTACGTGACGTCGTAGTACTTCTGCGGGAAGCCCCAGAAGTCGTACACGAGCCCGGGGTTCCGGGTAGTGGCGCTGAGGGTCACCGGCGCGTTTTCCCAGTGCGCGGAAACCATCAGGATGTCCTTCGGCTTGCCGAAGGTGCCCGACCATGCGCTGAGCTCGCTGGTCCAGCGGGCATCGTCGGCCAGGGGAGGGGCTCCGTGGCTCAGGAAGAGTACCGGCGGGCGGTCAAGTGTCTGCGTCATGCTTTTATTCTAGGATCATTTACTTGAAACTTCAACTATCAACTTCGACGGCCGTGCGGCGCCGATTGCCGGAGTGGGAGCGGATGTGATGCCAGCCACTCACTTACGTATACTGGAACGGTTTTGCAGCCAGACTTGGGGGTTCCCGCTAGCAAGGGAGAGTGGCCGGCAAACGCCTCCCGCCCTTCAGGATCCCCAGCAGTTAGGTACCGCGCCCATGTCAGGTCGCCGAGCAGCCGGCCCCCAGCGCCACGGCCGATTCCCCCGCAAGTCACCGTTCTTCTGGCCAAGAATCCTCATGATCGCCGGCGTGGTGGTGGCCATTGCCGTTGCCGCCGCGGCTGTCCTCTGGATCACCGGGAACCGGTCGCCCCTGGCCGCCCAACGGTGCGAGGTCCCTGCGGAAGTGCGTGTCGGCGCCGATGCCACCATCGCACCGGCGCTGGAGAGCGCGGCTGCGAAGGTGCCCGCCGGGGCCTGCGTGAAATACACGATCGAAACCCGGACCCAGCCAGAGCTGGCTGCGACGGTGGCCGCGGGCAAGGACGCACCGGATCTGTGGGTGGCCGACTCGGCCGTCCGGGTGCAGCGCGTGGGGGCTGCCATGGCGCCTGAGATCACCGTGCCGTCCCTCGCCTCGACGCCCGGGGTGATTGTTGGGCGCCAGGGGGAGGTTCCCGGATTTGCCACCTGGATCAGCGCCCTGCAGACTCCCGGCGTCCGGTTCAGCGACCCGCTGGTGACCGGTAGCGGGGAAGTGGCGTTGCTGGGCGCCCTCTCCGAAGTGGAGACCGGGCGCGCGGAAGCGAAGACGCTGCAGGCCGCCACCGCACAGCTGGCCCAGAGCGAGAGCCAGCGCACGGGAGAGAAGCTGACCGACGCCAAGCAGCTCGAAGGGGTGGCCTCCGGAGGGGGATTCGCCATCGTCACCGAGCAGGCGTGGCTGTCCTTCGCGCAGACACCCGCCGGCGCAAAGCTTGCCGCGTCGATGCCGCACACCGGGTCCGTGTCGCTGGACTACCCCGTGGCCCTCACAGCCGGGGGCAGGGCCCGCGGCGGTGCCGTCACGGACGCCGCCAGGGCGCTGGCATCCGCCCTGGCAACCGAGGACGGAATGAAAGCGCTCGCCGACACCGGCCTTCGGCCTGTGGACGGCAACCGCACGCCGGACCAGAAGGGCGTGGGCAGCGTTGCGGCCCTCAAGCCGGCATCATCGGAATCCGTGCAGCGGACGCTCAAAGGATGGTCCCTCCAGGCCATTCCCTTCAGATCGCTGGTGGTCATGGACGTGTCCGGCTCCATGAACTTTCAGGCGGGAGAGCAGACCCGCATGCAGCTCACGCAGCAGGCCGCCATTGCCGGCAGCAAGCTGTTTCCCAAAACCGCAGCCCTGGGCATGTGGGCGTTTTCCATTGGGCTGGGAGGCGGCAGCCAGGACTACGTGGAGCTTGATCCCATCCGGAAAATGGACCAGCTGGTTGGCGGCGTCACGCAGCGCGACCGTCTCGTGGCCGATATCTCCGGGCTGGACCAGCGGACCGGCGGTGCCACGGGACTGTACGACACGACCCTTGCCGCCTACCGCACCGTCAAGGCGAACTACGATGCCCGCGCCGTCAACAGCGTGATCCTGTTTACCGACGGCGCCAATGAAGATCCGGATTCACTCAGCCTCGAGGAACTGCTGCAAGCCCTGGAACGCGAACGGGACCCCGCCAAGCCCGTGGTGATCGTCAGCATCGGCATCACCGAGGACGCGGACGCCGAGACCCTCCGGAAAATCTCGGAAGTCACCGGCGGCACGAGCTATGTTGCGAGGAATCCGGAGGACATCCCGAGCGTTTTCGTGGATGCGCTGCAGGCTCGCGCACAATAGCTTCATGGCTTACAGCAGCGAGCGGCGCCTTCCGCGACTTGAAGACGTAGCGGAACGTGCCGGCGTCTCGCACCAGACGGTGTCCCGCGTCATCAACAATCATCCCAACGTCAGCAAGGCAACCAGGGAACGTGTTGAGGCTGCCATTGCCGAACTGGGATACCGGCGGAACACCGCGGCGCGCAGCCTGGTGACGCGGCGCTCGCACACCATCGGCGTCCTGGCCAGCGAGCTGTCCCAGTACGGACCCGCCAACACCCTCCTCGGAGTGGAGCAGGCCGCCCGCGATGCCGGCTATTTCGTGAGCATCGCGGCCATCCGCGAGGTCAGCGCGGAATCGATCGCCGATGCCGCGCGACACTTCATGGACCAGGGCGTTGACGGAATCGTGGCGCTGGTTCCGCATACCGGCACGTTGCAGGCCCTGGACAACCTGAACCTGGACGTGCCCGTAGTGGTGGTGGGTTCCAGCGGCGAAGGCCGGTTCAGCGGCGCCATGGTGGACCAGAAGCTGGGTGCCCGTCTCGCCGTCGAACATTTGATTGAGCAGGGCCATAAGCGCATCGGGCATATCTCCGGGCCCCGGGACTGGATCGATGGCGCGGAGCGCGCCGAAGGCTGGCGCGAGGCGCTGGTGCAGGCGGGACTGGCTGACGACCTGATCGTCGAAGGCGACTGGAGTGCCGGTAGCGGCTACGGGATCGGCCAGCAGCTTGCCGTCGCACATGCTGCCACCGCGGTGTTCGTGGGAAACGACCAGATGGCCCTGGGCCTGCTGCGGGCGTTCGGCGAAGCGGGCGTGCGGGTGCCGCAGGACGTATCCGTGGTGGGGTTCGACGACCAGCCGGAAGCCGGATATTTCACGCCGCCGCTCACCACGGTCCGCCAGGACTTCGAGGAACTCGGCCGGCGCTGCATGGACATGATGCTGGCCCTCCTGGAGGACGGAGCCGGAGCGGGCGCCACGGTGGTGGAGCCCCGGATCGTTGTGCGGGCAAGCACCGCCCCGCCCGCCTGACCACCCCTCACCAACCGCGCCTTTCGGAGCCGGGACCATCCTGGCTCGCAGCCATGCCTTGACAGCAATGTTGTTAGCGCTAACAATTAAGGGCAACCGCAAAGCCGCGGAGACTATTGGAGGAATAGATGGACGTCACAGCAGACGGTTCAGACAGCTTTGTGATCGGCGTCGACTACGGCACGCTGTCCGGGCGGGCCGTCGTGGTCCGCGTCCGGGACGGCAAGGAACTTGGCAGCGGCGTGTTTGAGTACCCGCACGCAGTGGTGACGGATGCGCTCCCCGGCGACCTCGCTGGCGAAGGTGCCGCGCGGCTGCCCGGCGAATGGGCGCTGCAGGTGCCCGACGACTACCGTGACGTGCTGCGCCGGGCGGTGCCCGCAGCCATTGCCGACGCCGGGATCGACCCCGCCGCCGTGGTGGGCATCGCTACCGACTTCACGGCCTGCACCATGGTCCCGGTCACGTCGGACGGCACGCCGTTGAACGAAATTTCCGGTTTCGCCAACCGGCCGCACGCTTACGTGAAGCTGTGGCGCCACCATGCGGCACAGCCGCAGGCAGACCGGATCAACGCCCTGGCCGCGGACCGCGGCGAAAACTGGCTGCCGCGCTACGGCGGACTCATCTCCTCGGAATGGGAGTTCGCCAAGGGGCTCCAGCTACTGGAGGAAGACCCGGAAGCCTACGCCGCCATGGACCATTGGGTGGAAGCTGCCGACTGGATCGTCTGGCAGCTGTGCGGCAACTACGTCCGCAACGCCTGCACCGCAGGGTACAAGGGCATCTACCAGGACGGCCGCTATCCGTCCGAGGATTTCCTGTCCGCCCTGAACCCGGATTTCAAGGACTTCGTTAGTTCCAAGCTGGAGCACACCATCGGACGACTCGGCGATGCGGCCGGGTACCTGACGGCAGAAGCAGCCGCCTGGACCGGGCTGCCGGAAGGGATCGCCGTCGCAGTGGGGAACGTGGACGCCCACGTCACGGCGCCGGCAGCGAAGGCCGTGGAGCCCGGGCAGCTGGTGGCCATCATGGGCACCTCCACCTGCCACGTCATGAACGGCGCCGAGCTCCGTGAAGTGCCGGGCATGTGCGGCGTGGTGGACGGCGGGATCGTGGACGGGCTATGGGGCTACGAGGCAGGCCAGAGCGGTGTGGGGGACATCTTCGGCTGGTTCACCAGCAATGGCGTGCCGCCCGAATACCATCAGGCGGCCGCCGAACTGGGCCTTGGCATCCACGAATACCTGACGGAACTGGCGTCACGCCAGGCAATCGGCCAACACGGGCTCATTGCCCTGGACTGGCACTCGGGCAACCGTTCGGTGCTGGTGGACCACGAACTCTCCGGAGTTGTGGTGGGCCAAACGCTCGCTACCAAGCCCGAAGACACTTACCGCGCGCTGCTGGAAGCCACTGCTTTCGGCACGCGCACCATTGTGGACGCCTTCCGGGACTCGGGAGTGCCGGTCAAGGAATTCATCGTGGCCGGCGGCCTGCTGAAGAACAAGCTGCTCATGCAGATCTACGCGGATATCACCGGCCTGCCGCTCTCCACCATCGGCTCAACCCAGGGACCCGCGCTTGGCTCGGCCATCCACGCCGCCGTCGCGGCCGGCAAATACCCGGACATCCGCGCTGCCGCAGCCGCCATGGGTTCGGAGCCCGGCGGGATCTATATTCCGATTCCGGAAAATGTTGCCGCCTACGAGGAACTCTTCCGGGAGTACCGCACGCTGCACGACTACTTCGGCCGCGGCACGAACAGTGTGATGCACCGGCTCAAGGCCATCCAGCGTGCGGCGAGGCCGTCGTTTGCGGCCGCCGCTGAACCGGGCGCCGCTGAACCAGCCGCCGCTGAACCGGCCGATGAGCAGGTGTCCGCATGAGCGACCTCCTGGAAACCATCGCCCGGG
The DNA here is from genome assembly GCF_964254335.1 of Arthrobacter sp. LjRoot78. Classification (NCBI taxonomy): domain Bacteria; kingdom Bacillati; phylum Actinomycetota; class Actinomycetes; order Micrococcales; family Micrococcaceae; genus Arthrobacter; species Arthrobacter sp. LjRoot78. Next base: position 253,953 of record NZ_CAXUTG020000001.1, read on the forward strand.
TCCGCCGCGAGGTCTGCGATCTCCACGCCGAACTCACCCGCTACGAACTAGTGGTCTGGACGGCGGGCAATGTCTCCGCCCGTGTTCCCGGCCAGGACCTGATGGTCATCAAGCCGTCCGGGGTCGCCTACGCGGACCTCACACCCGAGAGCATGGTTGTCACGGACCTCTACGGCGTCCCCGCTGAGGGCGAGTGGGGCAACCCGCCGTTCTCGCCGTCGTCGGACACTGCCGCGCATGCATACGTCTACCGGCATATGTCGGAAGTGGGCGGTGTGGTCCACACGCACTCCACCTACGCAACGGCGTGGGCGGCCCGCGGCGAAGCGATCCCCTGCGTGCTCACCATGATGAGCGACGAGTTCGGCGGCAGCATCCCGGTGGGCCCCTTCGCCCTGATCGGCGACGACTCGATCGGCCAGGGAATCGTGGAGACGCTGCGCAACTCCACCTCCCCGGCAGTCCTGATGCAGAACCACGGCCCGTTCACCATCGGCAAGGATGCCCGCTCTGCGGTCAAGGCGGCCGTGATGTGCGAGGAGGTGGCGCGCACCGTCCATATCTCCCGCCAGCTGGGCGAACCGCTCCCCATCGACCAGGGCAGCATCGAATCCCTCTACGCCCGCTACCAGAACGTCTACGGCCAGTAGCGCAGGCCGCCCCAATTCTTCAGGAGAACCCCATGAGCAACGCCAACAACACGTCCGCCAACAGAACTTCGCTCAGCCAGTACGAGGTCTGGTTCCTCACCGGCAGCCAGCACCTCTACGGCGAGGACGTCCTCAAGCAGGTCGCCGCGCAGTCGCAGGAGATCGCCAATGCGCTGAACGGGTCCGCCGATGTCCCCGTCAAGGTGGTCTGGAAGCCGGTCCTCACGGATTCGGACGCCATCCGCCGGACCGCGCTGGAGGCCAACTCGGACGATTCCGTGATCGGTGTGACGGCCTGGATGCACACGTTCAGCCCCGCCAAGATGTGGATCCAGGGCCTGGACCTGCTGCGGAAGCCGCTGCTGCACCTGCACACCCAGGCCAACGTTGAGCTGCCCTGGGCGGACATCGACTTCGACTTCATGAACCTCAACCAGGCAGCCCACGGCGACCGCGAATTCGGCTACATCCAGTCCCGCCTGGGCATTCCCCGCAAGACCGTTGTGGGCCACGTGTCCAACCCTGAAGTGACCCGGCAGGTGGGCGTCTGGCAGCGCGCTTCGGCCGGCTGGGCTGCCGTCCGCACGCTTAAACTGACCCGCTTCGGCGACAACATGCGCAACGTTGCCGTCACCGAAGGCGACAAGACCGAGGCCGAGCTGCGCTTCGGCGTTTCGGTGAACACGTGGTCCGTGAATGAGCTCGCCGACGCCGTGCACGGCGCCGCAGAGTCCGACGTCGACGCCCTTGTTGCGGAGTACGAGCGTCTTTACGACGTGGTCCCGGAACTGAAGGCCGGGGGAGCGCGGCACGAATCGCTCCGCTACAGCGCGCGGATCGAACTGGGCCTGCGCAGCTTCCTTGAAGCCAACGGCTCCGCCGCGTTCACCACCTCCTTCGAGGACCTCGGCGAACTGCGCCAGCTGCCGGGCATGGCCGTGCAGCGGCTGATGGCTGACGGCTACGGCTTCGGCGCCGAGGGTGACTGGAAGACGGCTATCCTGGTCCGCGCCGCCAAAGTGATGGGCTCCGGACTTCCCGGGGGCGCTTCCCTGATGGAGGACTACACCTACCACCTGACTCCCGGCTCGGAGAAGATCCTGGGCGCGCACATGCTGGAGGTCTGCCCGTCGCTGACAGCGACGAAACCGCGCGTCGAGATCCACCCGCTGGGCATCGGCGGCAAGGAAGACCCCGTCCGGATGGTCTTCGATACAGACGCCGGCCCCGGCGTCGTGGTGGCCCTCTCCGACATGCGTGACCGCTTCCGCCTCGTGGCGAACGCCGTCGACGTCGTGGACCTTGACGAACCCCTGCCCAACCTGCCGGTGGCACGGGCGCTCTGGTCCCCGAAGCCCGACTTCGCCACCTCCGCCGCTGCGTGGCTGACCGCCGGAGCGGCGCACCACACGGTGCTCTCCACCCAGGTGGGCATGGATGTTTTCGAGGACTTCGCGGAAATCGCGAAGACCGAACTCCTGGCCATTGATGAGGGCACCACCATCAAGCAGTTCAAGAAGGAACTGAACTGGAACGCGGCCTATTACAAGCTGGCCGGTGGGCTGTAGGCGCTTAGCCGGTCGCTGCGGGACGGGCGGCGAGGGTGACTTTCGCCTCCTTGGATTCCGTGCCCCGGCGGTAGCTCACATTAACCGTCTGGTCCGGGCTCTTGCCGCGGAGCTCGGCCAGCAGGTCCTCCGGCGAGGCCAGCTCCTTGCCGTCCAGGGCGGTGAGGACATCGCCGGGCCGGATGCCGGCACGGTCCGCCGGTCCGTCGCTGACCACCGAGAGCACCAGGGCGCCGCGGGTGTTCGGCAGCCCCAGCTGGTCGGCAATCTGTGAGGTGATCCCGCCCGGGCGGAGGCCGATGAAAGCGTGGTCCGCGGTGCCGTCCTCGCGCAGCTGTTCTGCCACCCGGACGGCCGTTGCAGCGGGGATAGCGAAGCCCAGTGCCACGGCGCCGGACTGCGGCGGAATGTAGGCCTCGCTGATGCCGATCACCTCGCCCCGGGAATTGACGACGGCGCCGCCCGAGTTTCCGGGGCTGATGGCGGCATCGGTCTGGATCAGGTCCACCAGCGACTGGCTGCTGGCCGCCGAGCCGGGAATCTCGCGGTGCAGCCCGGAGATGATGCCCGCCGTCGCCGTGTTCTCGAAGCCCAGCGGCGAGCCGATCACGATGGCCAGTTCACCCACCCGCGGAAGGTCGGACTGGAACTTCGCCGCCGGAAGCCCGGTGCGCTTGGCCTCCACGAGTGCCAGGTCCGAAATGGCGTCCGTGGCCTTGACTGTCCCGGCCACCCGCTGGCCGTCGGCAAAGGCGACCTCCACGTCGGTGCTGCCACGCACCACATGCTCGTTGGTGAGGATCAGTCCCTCCGCCGCGAAGACCACGCCGCTGCCCACTCCGCCGTTGGTCAGGATCGTGACAACGGACGGCTGGACGTTCTCCACGATGGACGGAATGTCCGCGGCCGTCTGCGGGGTGCCCGGCTGGGCCGTCTGCGTGGCACCCGGCTGGGCTGTCTGCTGCGCGGGCTGCACCGGGGTGCTGGCGGCGGACGCGGGGCGCTGGCCCGGCGGCGGACTCGCCGTGCAGCCGGACAGCGCCAGTCCAAGAACAGCTGCCAGGGCCAGGGCCCGCTGCGCGGCACCGCGCGTTCCCGTATTCCAGATCATCATCAGGCTGCCTTTCGTTCGTCTTGGGGTCGACGGAACCGGCCCGTCCCCGGCCGTCCCTTGACGGCAGCGCCTTCACCACCAAGAATAGATTTCTATAACGTTGTAGAGACCGAGAAAACGAGGATGTTTACGTGAACACAACCGAACCTGCCGCAGGCAAGATGACCGCCAAAATCACCCTGGACCCCGCCTTCGCCGTGGGACCCGTCCGGCGCCGCACCTTCGGCGCTTTCGTGGAGCACCTTGGCCGCTGCGTCTACACCGGCATTTTCGAGCCGGGCCATCCCAAGGCTGACGAGGACGGCTTCCGGACTGACGTCCTGGAACTTACCCGCGAACTGGGCGTGTCCACAGTGCGTTACCCCGGCGGGAACTTCGTCTCCGGCTACCGCTGGGAGGACGGCGTGGGGCCGGTGGAACAGCGCCCGGCGCGCCTCGACCTGGCCTGGCACTCCACCGACCCCAACCATGTGGGCGTGGACGAGTTCGCCAAATGGTCCGCCAAGGCCGGCGTCGAACCGATGATGGCCGTGAACCTGGGCACCCGCGGGACGCAGGAAGCCCTCGACCTGCTGGAATACTGCAACATCGACGCCGGCACGGCCTTCTCCGACCAGCGCCGGGCCAACGGGGCCGAAAACGGTTACGGCATCAAAATGTGGTGCCTGGGAAACGAGATGGACGGCTTCTGGCAGATCGGCCACAAGAACGCCACCGAATACGGCCGGCTGGCGGCGGACACTGCCCGCGCCATGCGGATGGTGGAGCCTGACCTGGAACTCGTGGCCTGCGGCAGCTCGGCCCCCGGCATGCCCACCTTCGGCGAGTGGGAGCGGGTGGTCCTCACCGAGACCTACGAACTGGTGGATCTGATCTCGGCACACCAATACTTTGAGGACTTCGGCGACCTTCAGGAACACCTCTCCTCGGGGCACCGGATGGAGGCGTTCATCAAGGACATCGTGGCGCATATCGACCATGTGAAGTCGGTCAAGAAGTCCACCAAGCAGGTGAACATCTCCTTCGACGAGTGGAATGTCTGGCACATGAGCCGCGACGAATCCAAGGCGCCCACCGGCAAGGACTGGCCCGTGGCCCCGGTGCTGCTCGAGGACCGGTACACCGTGGCGGACGCCGTGGTGGTGGGCGACCTGCTCATCACGCTGCTCCGTAACACCGACCGTGTCCACTCCGCCAGCCTGGCGCAGCTGGTCAACGTCATTGCCCCGATCATGACCGAACCCGGCGGCCGTGCCTGGAAGCAGACCACCTTCCACCCGTTCGCCCTGACGTCGGATCGCGCCAAAGGCACGGTGCTGCAGCTCGCCGTCGAATCCCCGCTGCTCAGCGGCGGCAAGACCACGGACTTCGCCGCACTGTCAGCCGTGGCCACCTTCGATGAGGCGTCAGGGGAAGCCGTGGTGTTTGCCGTGAACCGCTCGGCCGCGGACTCGCTCACGCTGAGCGCCGCCGTCGCCGGGCTCGGGAGCGTCAAGGTTGTTGAAGCGGTCACCTTCGCCAACAAGGACCCTTACTGGCAGGCGACGGCGGACGACTCCACCTCGGTGCTGCCCGGCGAAAACGTCAGTGTGAAGCTCGACGGCGGCCGGCTCACCGCCGAGCTCCCCGCCGTTTCCTGGAGCATGATCCGCCTGTCCGTTGACGGAGCTGCAGGCTAGGCAGAATTCGAGCGGAACTAGCTCTCCAGCAGAGCCGGATCAAGGTGAACGGGGGCGTCCAGGTCGCGGGTGCAGACCAGGGCGTCCCCCTCCACGTGGAGCCGCGCCGCATGGATGCTGGTGCGCTGCTCACGGACCGCCCGGGCCGGGTCTGCCAGGCCGCTCACCATTTCGGTGTCCTGCCATTCCGGATGCGTGAAATAGAAGATGTAGGCGTGATCGCCCTGGGTCACCACATCGGCGTGCCGACCGTAAGTGGCGTCGTCCGCTCCCGCGCCGGGGGCGTCCAGGATGAGGCCGTTGTTTGCCTCCTGCCGGGTCCAGGCCAGGCCGTCGGCCGAGCGGTGCACCGCCTGGCCGCGCCACTCGTCCACCACCATCCAGTACCAGCCGCCCAGCCGGAACACGTTGGGACCTTCGTGCGCGGGCAGCCCGATCACCTGACCCTCGGCCCGCCAGCGACCGTCCGCGCCTTCCAGGGCACCTTCCCGGACGGCGGACCATGTGGTGGAGCCGTCCACCTCGTCCTTGAACCAGAGGCGCGCACGGCCGTCCGAGACGACGGCGAAGGCGGCGTCAATGACGTTCTCGGAACCGACGTCCACCCGGCCCGCGAACTCCCACCGCTCCAGATCGGGACTCGTGAAGTGCACCAGCCGACGCCGGGTCTGCTCGGCCCAGCTGCCCGGAGCGCCCTCGCCCCAGGCCAGGAACATGTGGTATTTGCCGTCCTGCCACACCACTTCCGGCGCCCAGTGGGTGTTCAGACCAGGGCAATCCCGGGGATCGAGCCCCTCCGCCACGCCGCGGTATTGCCAGGTGGCCCCGGCGTCCGTAGAGACGGCGATTCCAATCCTGGTGCCGGTAATCCAGTCCACGCCGGCAGTGGTGAGCGTGGCGCGCCGGGCTGTGTAGAACATCCACCACTCGGCGGTGCCGCGGCGGTGGATGACAACGGGATCGGCGGCGCCGTCGAACACGGGGCAGCGGAAGAGGGGCGACGGGGCGAGCGGCATTGCTGTTCCTTCGGTGCGTGCCGGACGCTGGCCGGCTCGGATGCTGACCCGCCAACCCTATAACGTTGTATACAGTGCGGACAGGGCAAATCCGGGGCCGGTCTGCAACGATGTAGCTGAAAGTGTTGCCGGGGAAGGGAATCACCTGTGGCTGTGACCATGAATGACGTTGCGCGCGCCGCCGGCGTCTCGTTGAAGACCGTGTCCAATGTGCTCAACGATTACGAGTTCATCCGTCCAGCCACCAAGCAGAAGGTGCTTGATGCCATTGCGGAACTGGGGTACGAAGCCAACCTGACGGCACGCAGCCTGCGCTCCGGGAAAACCCGCATGCTGGGGCTGGTGCTGTCCGATCTCTCCGTGCCCTATTACGCGGAGCTGGCCTCCCGGCTGATGAGCATCGCCGCCGGTCGGGGCTATCGGGTCCTGGTGGAGCAGTCCGGGGCGGAGGCGGCACACGAGTTGAGCGCGCTCCAGGGCCCGTTCCGCCAGCTGACGGACGGTCTGCTGTTTACCCCGCTAGCCCTCGACGCGGGGACTATCGCCGCACGCCAGGGCACCAAGCCGATCGTCATGCTGGGGGAGCACATCGCGGACCCGCGGTTCGATCTGGTGACCATGAAGAATTCCGAGGCCGCGGCGTCGATCACCGCCCATCTCCTCGCAGCCGGCCGGCGCCGGATTGCCGTCTTGGGCGCGGCGGCAGGGGACACGACGGACAGCCCTGGACTGCGCCTTAATGGTTACCGGCAGGCGCTGGAAGTTGCGGGAGTGGAGTTCGATCCGGCCCTGGTGGTGCAGTGCGAGTGGCGCCGCGACGGCGGGGCCTCCGCCGTCGTCGGCCTGGCCGAAAGCGGCGTCCCGTTCGACGCCGTCTTTGGCCTGAATGACGCAATTGCCCTGGGCGCCATGCACGAACTGCTGATCCGCGGCATCAAAGTGCCGGACGACGTGGCAGTGGCAGGCTTCGACGACATCGACGAGGCCCGTTTCGCATCGCCGTCCCTCACTACGGTGTCGCCCGGCATGGAGGAAATAGCCGAGCGGTCCATCAAGCTGCTTATTGACCGGATCGAAGGTGTGGAGCGGGCAGCCGCCGGGCTCCATGTGGAAGCGGGCTTCGAACTGAAGGTGCGGGACTCGGCGCCCTAAGTTCAGACTTCGCCGGGGAGCCCGGCGTAATGTACTGCCAATTACCTCACGTTTGGTTTGCTTAATTCAGGCACGTGGGTGATCCTCTTATAAGGCAAGCCTAACCTTGGCTGCGATATCTGAGGCTCCACGAATGACAGCAAACTATTTGATCGGCCTGCGCGAAGGCCTTGAGGCGACACTCGTTGTTGTGCTCCTGATGGCATACCTCCTCAAAACCGGGAGGCAGCACCTGCTGCCCAGGCTGTGGGCGGGCGTCGGATTCGCCGTCGCCGTGTCGGCAGGGTTCGGTGCGCTGCTCACCTTCGGTCCGCGCGGGCTCACGTTCGAGGCGCAGGAAGCCATCGGCGGGAGCCTTTCCGTGGTGGCCGTGGCGCTGGTGACGTGGATGGTTTTCTGGATGGCCCGCACGGCCCGTACCCTCGGCACCGGACTCCGCTCGCAGGTGGACCGGGCTGCAGGTGGCGCCGGGTGGGGGCTCGCCGCCGTCGCCGCACTGGCCGTGGGCCGGGAAGGGCTTGAAACCGCGCTCTTCCTGTGGGCGGCTGCCCAGGCCACGGGGCAGTCGGCAACGCCGCTGTTTGGCGCTTTGCTGGGGCTGGCCACCGCCGTCCTGCTCGGCTTCCTGCTGCACCGGGGAGTCCTCAAGATCAACCTCGGCGCGTTCTTCACCTGGAGTGGCGCCGCGCTGATCATAATCGCCGGAGGCGTGCTTGCCTATGCTGTCCACGACTTCCAGGAGGCCGGGATCCTCCCCGGACTCCACAGCCTGGCCTTTGACGTGTCGGCGGCGATCCCGCCGTCGTCCTGGTACGGCACCCTGCTCAAAGGCACCCTGAACTTCTCGCCTGCCACCACGTGGCTGGAAGCTGCGGCCTGGCTGCTGTACGTCCCGGCCGTGCTGTTCCTCTACCTCCGTTCCAACCGCCGTGCCCGCGCATCATCCCGTCCGGACACAGCTGCCCGGGCAACCGTCGCGGCATCCTGACCCGCCCACTCCCGCACCCCCAAGGACCAACTCCATGCCCAGCCCCAGCCTGCCCAATTCCGCCCCCTCAGCAGCAGTACGCACCCCGGACCGCCGGCGTGGGACTGCCGTCCGCCTGAGTGCCGCAGCCGCCGTCGCCGTCCTGCCCCTGATGCTTGCTGCCTGCACGGACAACGCTGCACCGTCGTCCCCGGCAGGGGCCGACGGCCCCATCCAGGTCACCAGCACCAGCGACGCCTGCAAGGTGTCCACGGCGTCCGCGAAGAGCGGCAACCTTACGTTCGCCGTCCAGAACGACGGCGATCAGGTCACCGAGTTCTACCTGCTGGCGGAAGACGGGCTGCGGATCCTGGGTGAGGTGGAAAACATCGGGCCCGGCCTGACGCGGAACCTTGTGGTCACGGTCCCTGCGGGGAAATACAACACAGCCTGCAAGCCCGGCATGGTGGGCGACGGCATCCGGGCCGGTTTTGACGTGGTCGACTCCGGCAGCAAGCCCGCGGTGGACAGCGACCTGAAAGCGCTCACCGACCAGGGGACCACCCAGTACGTGGCCTACGTCAAGGACCAGACGGAGCAGCTTCTGGCCGGTACCAAGAAGTTCGCCGAGGCGTACGCCGCCGGCGATGCTGCCACCGCCAAGGAGCTCTACGCCGCAACGCGCATGCACTGGGAACGAATTGAACCGGTAGCCGAGTCCTTCGGCGACCTCGACCCCAAGCTGGACGCCCGCGAGGCGGACCTGGCCGAGGGCGAGCAATGGACCGGCTGGCACCGCGCCGAAAAGGACCTGTTCCCGCCGGCCGGGTTCCAGCCGCTGGGCGCAGCGGACCGCGAACAGCTCGCGGCCCAGCTGGTGGCCGATACCGAAGAGCTGGCCAAGCGCACTCGGACAGTAGAGCTCACGGCAGACAAGCTGGGCAACGGTGCCAAGGAACTGCTGGACGAGGTGGCCACCGGCAAGGTCACGGGCGAAGAGGAAATCTGGTCCCACACCGACCTCTGGGACTTCCAGGCCAACGTGGACGGTGCCCGGATCGCCTTCGAAAACCTCAAGCCCGTGCTGGAGCAGAAGGACCCGGAGCTTGCCAAGAGCCTGGACACCAAGTTCGCTGCGCTGCAGGCCGAACTGAAGACCCATGCCCGGGGCGAGGGGTTTGCCTACTACAACGAGCTGAGCCCCGAGCAGGTCCAGCGCCTCGCCGCCCTGGTGGATTCCCTCGGCGAGCCGTTGTCCAACCTCACTGCGGCAGTCGTGCTGTGACCGGCTGCCCTTTCGGCGCGGGCCGGGACGGCCAGGATAGCGGCGGCCACGACGGCGGGGTCCAGGACGGTGCCCGGCCGGGCGCTTCGCAGGACACGTCACAGGCCAGCCCTGTTGCCACGCGCGGTGTTTCGCGCCGCGGCCTGCTCTCCTTCGCCGGGGTCGGGGGCGCGGGAGCGCTCGCCGGCCTCGCCGCCGGCCTGTGGGGACGCGACGCCGTCGTCGCGGCAGTACCTGCCGACGATGCGCCGGCCAATGACACCGTCCCGTTCCACGGGGAACGCCAGGCGGGAATTACGACGGCGGCGCAGGACCGGCTGCACATGGCCGCCTTCGATCTCATCACCGAGGACCGCGCCGAGCTGATCCGGCTCCTCAAAGACTGGACGGCCGCCGCGGAGGCGATGACCCAGGGCCGGGAAGCCGGCGAAACCGGCGCTACCGGCGGCTCCTATGACGCGCCGCCGCAGGACACGGGCGAAGCCATGGGCCTCAGCGCCGGCAAGCTCACCGTGACGTTCGGCTTCGGTGCCAGCCTGTTCGAAAAGGACGGGAAGGCACGCTTCGGGCTCGAGGGACGCCGGCCTGAGGCCCTGATCGACCTGCCGCACTTCCCGGGCGACGACCTTCAGGCCGGGCGCAGCGGCGGCGACATCATTGTGCAGGCCTGCGCGGACGACCCCCAGGTTGCTGTTCACGCCATCCGCAACCTCGCACGGCTGGGGTTCGGGAAAGTCCGCGTCCGCTGGTCCCAGCTGGGCTTCGGGCGCACCGCCTCCACGTCCCGGGCACAGCAGACGCCCCGCAACCTTTTCGGTTTCAAGGACGGCACCAACAACCTCAAGGCCGAAGACACGGACCTCCTGGAGAACCACGTCTGGGCTGAGAAGGGCGCCCGGGCCGGTGAAGCCTGGATGGAGGGCGGCAGCTACCTGGTGGCCCGCCGGATCCGCATGCATATCGAAATCTGGGACCGGACGTCGCTGGGCGAGCAGGAAGCCCTGATCGGCCGGACCAAGGCCGAGGGCGCTCCGCTGTCCGGCGGCAAGGAATTCACCGCGCCGGACTTCACCATCAAGGGCAAGGACGGCGAGCCGCTGATGGGCATGGATTCACATGTCCGGCTGGCCCACGCCGACCAGAACGGCGGCGTCCGGATGCTGCGCCGCGGGTACAACTACACGGACGGTTCCGACGGGCTGGGGCACCTCGACGCAGGCTTGTTCTTCATCGCCTTCGTCAAGGACCCGCGCACGCACTACGTGCCCATGCAGATGGCGATGGCCAAGCAGGACACCCTGGCCGTGGAGTACCTCAAGCACACCGGCTCCGCCCTGGCCGCTGTGCCGCCGGGCACCAAACCCGGCGGCTACATCGGCGAGGGACTGTTCAGCTGAGGCTGGCCGCGCCCACAACTGCTGCGCCCACAACTGAAACGGACCGCTCCTGCACTGCAAGGTAGGTGAACAGCTGACGCAGCCCGAAACGCCACGGCGGCAGCTCCTCGGCGGCACCCACGGTGTTGACCAGGGCGCCGAGGTGGCGGCTGCGGATGGTGACGACGTCCCCCATTTTGTGGGTGAAGCCCTGGCCCTGTTCGTCCCGGTCCTGCGTGGGTGCGAACAGCGTGCCGGTAAACAGCGCGAAGCCGTCCGGGTACTGGTGGTGCTTGCCGAAGGTAGCCGCCACCAGCTCCTCGAACGGGCGGCTGATCCGTGCCACGGTGTTCCGGCCCTCCAGCAGGTACCCGCCTGATCCTTCCACCCGGAGCAGGATCTCCTCCTGCCGCAGGGTCTCAAGGGTGAATCCGCCGTCGAACAGCCGGATCAGCGGCCCCAGCGCGCTGGAAGCGTTGTTGTCCTTGGCTTTGCCCAGCAGCAGGGCGCTCCGCCCTTCGACGTCGCGGAGGTTGACGTCGTTGCCGAGTGTGGCGCCCACAACTTTGCCGGCGGACGTGACAATCAGGACGAGTTCCGGTTCCGGGTTGTTCCAGGAACTGAACGCGGGAATCCCGACGCCGGCACCCAGGCCTACGGAGGACAGCACAGGCGCCTTGGTGAAGACCTCGGGGTCCGGGCCGATGCCCACCTCAAGGTACTGCGACCACAGCCCTTCGGCGATGAGCACCCGCTTGGCCTCGGCAGCCTCGGGCGAGCCCGGACGTACGTCGCCGATGCTGCCGCCGAGCGCCCTGCCTACGAGTTCACGCATTTCAGTGGCCCTGCCGGCATCTCCGCCACAGCGCTCCTCGATGACGCGCTCGATCATACTGTCCACGAAAGTCACGCCGCAGGCCTTGATGACCTGGAGGTCAACGGGCGCCAGCAAGTGCGGAAGGGAAGTGTCCTGCGCCAGGGACGCTTCGACGACGTCCGCCGTCTTCCACCGCGGCACAGTCATGGCGGAACGGACGTCTGCAGCGGGGTCCGAACGTTCCAGCAGTTCCGACACTGTGGCGGCGAGGTGCTGCAGGTCGAACACGTCCCCGCCCTGAACCGCCACAACCCGGGGACCGGAGGTTTCCACGTCCCAGAGACGGCCAATGAGCAGGGCGTCCTCCGCGTCCTTCGGGAGCACGGCCGCGACCGACGCCGGCAGCGCCGTCACAGCCGAGCCTCCGGCTGTGCGGACGGGCGCCGCCAGACGCCGTCGACCCTTTGCGGAACGTTCCACGGGTTCGCATCCTGCAGCGGCTCCGGCAGCCGCGGCTGCGGGAAGGACTGGAAGGCCACCGGCCGCAGGAACCGCCGGATGGCGGCCGTCCCCACAGAGGTGGTGCCCGACGTCGTGGCCGGATAGGGGCCGCCGTGGTGCTGGGCGTAACTGACGGTCACTCCCGTGGGCCAGCCGTTCCAGAGCAGACGCCCACTGATGTCCGCGAGCCTGCCGGCAAGCTCCGCGACGTCGTCCTCGGCTTCCGCCTGCAAGGTGGTGGTCAGCTGGCCTTCCAGGAGCCCGGCCAAGGCAGTGAGCTCGGATTCATCGCTGTACTCCACCACCAGGCTTGCGGGCCCGAACATCTCCTGGCGGAGGATTCCGGGGTCGCTGCGGACCGCTTCGGAGGTGGTCAGCAGGACGGTGGGTGCCGGAGCCTCGGCGACGTCGCCGTCGAGCAGCACCCGGACGCCCGCCGTGTCCCGCAGCCCGGCGACTGCCTGCCGGAACCCTACGTGCAGCCGTGCGCTGAGCAGCTGCGCCGGAGCGAAGTCCTCGAGGGCATTCCGGAGAATGTCCCGGACCTCGTCCGTTTGCCCGGCAGGGACGAACAGCACGCCGGGTTTGGTGCAGAACTGCCCCATGCCCAGGGTGAAGGAGCCGGCATAGCCAGTGAGGATCTCCTCCCGGCGCGCAGCCCAGGCGTTGCCGGTGACAAAGACGGCATTGATGCCGCCCAGTTCCCCGAAGAAGGGGATCGGTTCCGGCCGCGCGGCCGCACGGTCGAACAATGCCCGGCCGCCCGCCGTCGAACCCGTGAAACCGATGGCCTTCACCAGCGGGTGGTCAACCAGCGCTTCCGCAGCCGGGCGGCCGGTGACCAGGGAGAAGAGGCCCGACGGCGCCCCGGCGGACTCCAGTGCGGCGGTCACCGTTTCGGCGGTGCGGACCGCGAGCTCCCGGTGGCCGTCGTGTGCCTTGTGCACGACGGCGCAGCCGGCCGCCAGTGACGACGCGGAATCGCCGCCCATCACGCTGAAGGCGAAGGGGAAGTTGGACGCCCCGAAGACCCCCACGACGCCGAGCGGAACGTTGTACCGGCGAAGGTCGGGCCGCGGCCCCATGCCCCAGGCGGCATCGTCATGGTCGATCGTCGCGTCGAAGTGCTCGCCGCGGCGGATTTCGTCAGCGAAAAGCCGGAGCTGGAAGACGGTGCGCTTCAGCTCGCCCTGGAGGCGCGGTTCCGCGAGATGGGTTTCGGCGACCGCAAGATCAACAAGGGCCGCGGCGTCGTCTTCCAGGCCGGCGGCTACCGCCTCGAGCCAGGTTGCCCGGGTTCCGGGACCTGCCAGCCGGGCCTTTTCGAAGGCCGCGTGGGCGGCCTCGACGGATGCGTCCAGCTCGGCTGCGGTGCTGTTCATCGGCCGGCTCCCGCGGGTGCAAGGCTGCCGCCGGTAACGGCCGCACGGTCGCCCACTTCAAGCCAGCCCGCACCGGACGGGAACTCCCAGCGCGTCCGGGAAGCGCTGAGCATTTCCGCCCCAGTGCCAGGGAGTTCCGGGGCGGCATAGCGTCCGCCAACGATCCGGACCGGTTCGGCGAAGTGCTCGTGGAGGTGGTCCACATATTCGATCATGCGGCCGTCCTGGCTTCCGGTGATGGCGGCAAAGTCGAAGAAGGAGAAATGCTGGACAAGCTCGCACAAGCCAACGCCGCCGGCGTGGGGGCAGACCGGGACGCCGAACTTGGCGGCCAGAAGCAGGTTGGCGATGTTCTCATTGACCCCGCCCACACGGGTGGAGTCGAGCTGCAGGACGTCGATGGCCCTTGCCTGCAGCAGCTGCTTGAAAACAATCCGGCTGGCCACGGCCTCGCCGGTGGCGACGCGGACCGGAGCGACTCCCTTCCGGATCTCCGCATGCCCGAGGATGTCGTCAGTGCTGGTGGGCTCTTCGATCCAGTACGGGTTGAACTCTGCGAGCTGGTTGACCCATTCGATCGCTTCGGACACCTCCCAGCGCTGGTTGGCGTCTATGGCGATGGGGAGGTCTCCCACGGCCTGCCGTGCGAGGCCCATGCGGCGGCGGTCGTCAGCGATGTCGCCGCCCACCTTGAGCTTGATCATCGAGAAACCGGCCGTCGCCGCTTCCTTGCTGAGCCGGACCAGTTTTTCGTCGCTGTAGCCCAGCCATCCGGGTGAGGTGGTGTACGCGGGGTAGCCGTGAGCCCGGAGGCTGGCGATGCGGGCCGACTTGCCGTCCTGGCCCGCGCGGAGGATTTCCAATGCCTGCTGCGGGTTCAGGGCGTCGCGGATGTGGGTGAAGTCCACAACGTCCACGATCTCCTCCGGGGACATTTCGCTCAGGAGCAGCCAGAGCGGCTTGTTCTCGCGCCGGGCGCGGATGTCCCAGAGGGCGCTGACCAGCGCGCCGGCGGCCATCTGCGTGACGCCCTTTTCCGGGCCGAGCCAGCGGAGCTGCGAGTCGTGGATGAGGCGCTTGGAAGCGTTGCCCAGGTCGTAGATCAGTTCGTCGATGTCCCGGCCCCGCAGAAGCCCCGCGTAGGACTCGATGGCCGCAGTGAGGATCTCGCTGCCGCGGCCGCAGCTGAAGACGAAGCCGTGGCCTTCGTCCCCCGCGTCGGTGCGGATGACGACGTAGGCGGCGGAGTAGTCGGGGTCAACGTTGACCGCGTCGGAGCCATCGAGTTCCAGCGACGTGGGAAAGCGGACGTCCTGGGTGGTGATGGAAGTGATGGAAGGCATGGATCTCTTCTCTCGGATTGCTGTGGAAGGTGGGCATGATTTCCTATATGAATTTCAGTAATCATATATGAAACGTGATCCAGATCAAGTCCGTGGCAAAAAGAAAACCCCGGCCGCGGGGCCGGGGTTGGGTTCTAATCCACGATGTGCCGCCTGGGCGGCCCGCTGTCCTCCAGTGGCGCGAGGTCGGCGTGTCCTTCGAAGGCCTGGGCGAAGCGGGTAAAGGAGTTTCGGATGTGCTCCGCCATGGCTGCTTCGGCCTGTTCCGGCCGGCAGGCATGGATGGCCTCGCGGACGGCCGAGTGTTCCGCGACGGTGATGGCGCCGTCGACGTCGGCCGGGTAGAGGCGGAAGGTATGCAGGTGGCAGTGCGTCTGGGCGAAGGCGTGGCGGACCACGGTATTGCCGGCGGCGGCGAGGATGGTGTCATGGAACCTGGTGTCATGGGCCACCAGGTCCTGCCGGAGGTCGCCTTCGGACTTCATGGCCCCGCGGAATGCCTTAATTTCCTTCTCGAGGGCCGCGGCCGGGTTGGCTAACCGGTCTACGGCCGCAGACCGCGCTGCCCAGGGTTCCACCAGCAGCCGGAATTCAAAGAGGGAGCGCAGTTCGGCCAGGTCCAGCAGGGGAGTGGTGCTGTAGCCCTTGCCGGGGTTGTAGACCACCAGGTTGTCGCCTTCCAGCCGCTGCAGCACCTCACGCACCGGCGTCTGCGAAACGCCCAAACTTCGCGAAACGGCGTCGATGTTGATCCTGGTGCCGGGCGCGATCTCGCCTTCGAGGATGGAGGCGCGCATCGATGCATACACATCGCTGACGGCGGCTTTGCCTCGGGAGATATCGGAAGACTGACGTGGGGGCACGCGCTGACCTCTTAGTGCTGGTTGGGGTGGTGTCCGGGTTGGAGTCGCTGGGGGAATCATATTCCACCGGACCTTCAGCCGCCCCGGAGGGGGCTGCTGGGGGCGATTTTTCAGGGGGGGCTTGATCCGGATCACATTTTCTATATGATTAACCAGATTCCTATATGATTTGGCATCGATATCTTCGGTGTCTTCCCCCGGCGCCATAGGCGCCCGAAGCCATGTTCACGTCGAAGGAGACCACATGACTGCGCTCGGAAGTAAAGTTGCCAGTACGACATCGACCAAAAATCCCCGAATAATGACCCGGAAGCGCTGGGTCATCATTTGGCTTGCTTTCATCGGGCTGAGCATCAATTACCTTGACCGCTCCAGCCTGAGCGTTGCCTTGCCGTTCATGGGCAAGGACTTCGAGCTGACCGCCACCCAGCAGGGCCTGATCTTTGCCGCCTTCTTCTGGGCCTACGACTTCTGCCAGCTGGCGGCCGGCTGGTACGTGGACAAGGTGGGGCCGCGCAGGTCGTTCTCGCTGGCGGCTGTCTGGTGGTCCATCTTCACGATGGTGACCGCCGCGGCGACGAACTTCTGGTCCCTGTTCGCAGCGCGCTTCCTCCTGGGTGTCGGCGAAAGCCCTGCGCCCAGCACTGCGGCGAAAGTGGTGGCCACGTGGTTCCCGGTCCGTGAACGGGCATTCGCCACCAGCATCTGGGACTCGGGATCCCGCGTGGGGGCCGTGATCGCGTTGCCCATCGTTACCCTGATCGTGGCGCTGACCTCATGGCATGCAGTGTTCATCATCATCGGCGTCGCCGGCCTTATCTGGGCCGCCGTCTGGTGGAAGGTGTACCGCAGCCCCCAGGAGCACCCCGGCGCGAACGCCGCCGAAGTGGCCTACATCGAAGAAGGCGGTGCCCGCGGCGAAGGCAGCGACGACGCCGACGCAGCCAAGCTGCCCTGGCGCTCACTCTTCAAGTACCGCACCATCCTGAGCATGATGTTCGGCTTCTTCTGCCTGAACAGCGCCATCTACTTCTTCATCACCTTCTTCCCCAGCTACCTCGTCAAGGAACGCGGATTCGACCTGCTCAAGCTGGGCTTTTTCGGTGCCATTCCCGGCATCTGCGCGGTTCTGTGCGGCTGGCTGGGCGGATACCTGGCCGACCGCGCGGTACGGGCCGGCGCATCCGTCACCAGGGTCCGCAAGACCGCCATCGCCGGCGGCCTCGCGGGCGGCTCCGTCATCATGTTCGCCGCCCTCGTGCCGGAAGCCTGGATGGCCTTGGCGCTGCTTTCCGTCGCCTACTCGAGCCTCACCGTCGCAGCAACCGGCATCTGGTCGTTGCCCGCGGACGTTGCGCCGAGCTCCAGGCACGTCGGATCCATCGGCGGACTGCAGAACTTCGCCTCCAACCTGGCCGGCATCTTCACTCCGATCCTGATCGGCGTGCTGGTGGACCAGACTGGTTCCTTCGTGGCCCCGCTGGCGGTCATCGGGGCCGTCTCGCTCGTGGGCGCTGCCAACTACCTGTTCGTCATGGGCAAGATTGAACCCTTGAAGGTCAAAGAGCCCGTAGCGGTCGCATAACTGCAAGTGGGCGGCGGCGACCCGGAAGGGTTGCCGCCGCCCTTTTCCATGCCCGGCCTACCCCTTGCTTAATGCGTTAGTGGCGACTAACGTATTTTCTGTGCCTGATCTTCTGGAAGTCGCGACGGAGCCCAACAGGCGGGCGCTGCTTCGGCTGCTGGCGGAGGGGGAGAAGACGGTCACCGAGCTGTCCGGCCATTTTCCGGTCAGCAGGTCGGCCATTTCCCAGCACCTGCTGCTTCTCTCGGAAGTGGGGCTGGTGACCGCCCGGAAAGACGGCCGGAACAGGTACTACCGCCTGGACGGCGCCGGGATGGTCCGGCTGCGTGAACAATTCGAGGCTTTCTGGACAACCGAACTGGACCTGCTGGTGGCCGACGCCGGCCGGCTGGGCCAGCAACCATCACAAGGGAATTCTGATGACATTCAATAAGACAGTATTCGTTCCGGTTGACCCGGACGCCGCCTTCGAGCTCATCACGCAACCGGAGCGGTTGCGGCGCTGGAAGACGGTGGCGGCGCGGGTGGACCTCCGCGTGGGCGGGGAATACCGGTGGACTATTACGCCGGGGCACTCGGCGATGGGAAGTTTCACCGAAATCGAGCCGGGAAAGCGGATCGTCTACACCTGGGGATGGGAGGGCGACGCCGGGCTGCCGCCGGGAGCGTCGACCGTGACCGTGAACCTGGAGGCTGTCGAAGGCGGAACCACGGTCCAGCTCATTCACGAGGGACTGACGGAACAGCAGGAGGTGGGCCACGCCGAAGGCTGGAACCATTTCCTTGAGAGGCTCGTGCAGCTTGCCGCGAACGGAGATGCCGGCCCGGACGAATGGGCTGCAGCCCCGGACCCCATCGACGAACTTTCCAGCGCCGAGGCGGCCCTGGCTGTTGCGCAGCGGGTCCTCCGCGGGGTGGGGAAATCAGACCTGGGTTCACCGACGCCGTGCGAGGACTTCACCGTTGACGCCCTCCTGGACCATCTCTTTGGTTCGATCGCATCGATCGGCAAGGCCCTCGGTGTGACCGTGCCTGACCAGTCGGCTGCGACGCCGGAGGTGCGGATTGCGGATGCTGCGCAGGCCACCCTGGAGGCATTCCGCGCCCGCGGCACGGAGGGAACCGTGGACATGGGCTTCGCCGAACTGCCGGCAACCATCGTTGCCAACATCCTGAACCTGGAACTGCTGGTCCACGCGTGGGACTTCGCCCGGGCAACCGGCCAGGAGCTGAGCGTTTCGCCGGTCCTTTCCGACTACGTCCTTGGCCTCGCCCGGAACACCATCAGCCCGCAGATGCGCGGCAAGAGCTTTGCCGAGGAAACCCTTGTTGATGAATCGGCGGCAAGCCTGGAACGCCTGGTTGCCTTCACCGGCCGGCAGGTTGCCGGGCTCTAGCGTCGTCGAGAGGGAACGAGACCCGCGGAAGGTGCCGGAAATGGTTGATGTGGTGACGGAAACAGAGATCCGCCGACCGCCCGAAGCTGTCTACGCTTACGCGGCCAACCCGGATAATGCGCCGGCCTGGTACAGCAACATCAAGGCAGTCAGCTGGGAAACGGCCCCGCCGTTGGCCGTGGGCTCCAAGGTGGCGTTCAAGGCACAGTTCCTCGGACGGACCTTGGAATACGTCTACGAATTTACCGAGCTGGACCCTGGCAGGAGGCTGGTAATGCGCACGGCCCAGGGGCCGTTCCCCATGCAGACCACCTACACCTGGTCGGCGGCCGACGCCGGTTACACCCGGATGACCCTGCGCAACGCCGGCACACCGGCCGGCTTCTCCGCAGTTGCCGGCCTCGTCATGGCCCCGATGATGCGCCGGGCCATGCGGAAGGACCTCGCGAAGCTGAAGTCCCTGCTCGAAGGGGACGGATCGCGGGCCACAGAGGAAAAAACACAACGAAAGGACAAGTCATGAGCAAGTTCATTTACCTCTACAAGGGACCGGCCACGCCCATGGACCAGTTCACGCCGGAGCAGTCCGCTGAACAAATGGCCGCCTGGGGTGCCTGGATGGAGAAGCTGGGCCCGGCATTGCTGGACGCCGGCGCACCGTTCGCCGCAGGCACCTCGATGGTGGACGACGGATCCGCCGCGGAGGCCTCCGACCTGAACGGCTACTCAATTGTGGAAGCCGAAAACCTCGACGGAGCGAAGGCGCTCGCGGACGGCCACCCATTCCTGTCCGAAGGCAGTGGTAAGTTCAGGCTCGAGATCTTCGAGCTCGCCGATATGCAGATGTAGCAAGTTGCCCCCGCCTTCCGGGAGCCACACGAGAGGCACTGAATGGCCCACGCCGAAAACGAGATCACCATCGACCGAACCGCCGCGGAAGTCTATGACTTCCTGGCCGACGGGCTGAATAACACGGCCTGGCGCAGCGGCGTCAAGGACATCGGGCTGGCCAGCGGCGACGCCGGCCAGCTCGGGGCTGTCTACAGCCAGACGCTCACCGGACCCCGGGGAAAGCCGATCCAGGGGGACTACCGGATCACGGCGGCGGAGCCCGGACGTCTGCTGGCTTTCGACGTGGTCGCCGGTCCGGCACGGCCACACGGCGAGTACATCCTGAGCGAAGCCGACGGCCGCACCACCGTCCGCTTTGTCCTGGACCTAAAGCTCCCCGGTCTCATGAAAGTCCTGGACGGGCTCGTCACCAAAACCATGCAGGGCGAGGTTGCCCAGCTCCGGATGCTGAAGGCCGTTCTCGAGGCACGGTAGGCAGACTGGGTGTCCCTGCCGGAAGCCGCTGCGGTCGGTCAGGGCACTGCGCTGGAGAGCTCAGCCTCCAGGCGTTCGACGTCGGCGCGGTGGCAAAGTTCGGTGGCAGGCGTCATGACCGTGGCACTTCCGGCGGCCACGGCAGCCCGGAACGCCGCTTCAAGCGGGCGGCCCTGCGCGAGCCGGAGCACAAAAGCGCCAAGAAAACTGTCGCCGGCCCCGACCGTGCTGACCACCGGCACGTCCGGCACGGCCAACCGGATCAGGCCCGACTTCGACGCGAGCAAGGCTCCAGCCTCGCCGAGCGTCAGTGCGACGTGTTCCGCGGCCCCGTCAGCCACGAGGGCCGAGGCAGCGTCCACCTGGCTCTGCTCGCTGTCGAGGGCCGCGCCGAAATGCGCCCCCAGTTCGCGGAGGCTTGGTTTAACCAGGAACACGCCCTCGGCAAGCGCCTCGGTGAGGGCCGGTCCGGAGGCATCAACGATGCAGTGGGCACCGGACTGCCGCGCCAGCCGGGCAACCCTCGCATAAAAATCATCCGGCACCCCGGGCGGGAGACTGCCGCTGGCCACCACGTAGCCGCCCACCGGCATCGCCCCGGCAACACGGTCCAGGCAGGCCTGCCACTCCGGTTCCGAGAGCTCCGGGCCCTGAAGGACGAACCGGAACTGTTTCCCGGTGGACGTCTCATCAACGGTGAAGTCCTGGCGTGTGCTTCCTTGGATCGGTACGGCCAGCGTCGGGATGCGCTCCGCTTCGATGAGCCGGCGGTAGGCCTCACCGGTCGGCCCGCCTGCGGTGTACACGGCCAAGGTGTGGCCGCCGAGGCGCTGGATGACCCTTGCCACGTTGACGCCTCCGCCGCCCGGGTCGAGCCGGCTCGCGCCGCACCTGAGCTTGTGGCCGCTGCTGACCTGTTCGGTCGAGGTGCTGATGTCCAACGCCGGGTTCACCGTCAGGGTGAGTATCGGCTTGCTGCCCAACTGCTGTGCGGCTTCCATGGCCCAAGCATAGGAGGCGGCGGAACCGTTCGGGGTTCCGCCGCCTCACGTCTTTAGTAGGGGCCTGGCCGGGCACCTGCCCGCAGCGTGGCCTGAGATCCGGGGCAGCTAACGGCCGGCGGCCAGCAACCGCTCGATTTGCTCCGCGGCATCGCTGCCCGGTACCGGAGTGTAGACCACAATATGGAGGTCCGGCCGGTCCGACGGTGAGACCTGATGGTGCTCCAGCCTCAGGATGCCCACCGCCGGGTGGCGGAACAGCCGTTCGCGGGATTCGAAGCCGAGGATGTCGTACCGGTCCCAGCCCTCCTTGAACCCGGGACTCGTTTCCCTGAGCCGCTCCACCTGGTAGGCCACGTCCGGATCGCCCAGCCGCTGCCCGGCTTCTGCCCGGAATTCTGCCAGGAAGCGCCTGCTGGTGACGTCCCAGTCGGGCAGCAGTTCCTTCACGTAGGGATCGGTAAAGACCAGCCACAGCAGGTTCCGCTCCGCTGCGGCCACGTTCGCAATATTGGGATACAGCGCGGCGTAGGCCCGGTTCCAGCCCGTGACGCTCCAGTCGGGGGCCAGCGCGAAGGCGGGGTTGGGGCCCAGTGCGTCGAGGAGCCGCTGGATGTGGGCCGGCGCATCAACGGCCGCCGGGCCGGCCGACACCGGTACGGAATAGCCGCCCAGTGACAGGACATAGGAGCGGCCGGCCTCTGAGAGGTGCAGGGTGCGGGCCACAGCCTCAAGCACTTCCCGCGAGGGCCGGATGTCCCGTCCCTGCTCCAGCCATGTGTACCAGGTGACGCTGACCCCGGAAAGGAAGGCAATCTCTTCCCGCCGCAGTCCGCGTTCACGCCGGCGCGCCACCGGCGGAAGTCCGTACTCCGACCGCAGCGCCTGCTCGCGGCGTGCCCGCAGGTAGAGTCCCAGTTCCTTGCGCCTCTCGCCTGCCTCTTTCACAGTCACCAACACTAGTAGTCTGGTACTCCTACTACTAGTATCAGTTCTGTCTTCCGCCGTGCGGCCCGGGACGGCATGATCGGTACCATGCCTCCTCTTCGTTCACGTACTGTCACCCATGGCCGCAACATGGCCGGCGCCCGCGCACTGCTGCGCGCCTCCGGCGTCGCCAACTCGGACATCGGCAAGCCGATCATCGCCGTGGCCAACTCCTTCACCGAGTTCGTTCCTGGCCACACCCACCTCGCCCCCGTGGGCCGGATCGTCTCCGACGCGATCCTCGCCGCCGGCGCCGTGCCGCGCGAGTTCAACACCATTGCCGTGGACGACGGCATCGCCATGGGCCACTCCGGCATGCTCTACTCCCTGCCGTCCCGCGACCTGATCGCCGACTCCGTGGAGTACATGGTCAACGCCCACTGTGCCGACGCTTTGGTCTGCATCTCCAACTGCGACAAGATCACCCCGGGCATGCTCATGGCTGCGCTGCGCCTCAACATCCCGGTTGTGTTCGTCTCCGGCGGTCCCATGGAGGCCGGCCGCGTGACCCTGACCGACGGCTCCGTGCGCTCCCTGGACCTGGTGAACGCGATCGCCGACGCCGTGGACGAGTCCATCTCCGACGAGGACATCAACCTCATTGAAGAGAACGCCTGCCCCACCTGCGGTTCCTGCTCGGGTATGTTCACCGCCAACTCCATGAACTGCCTGGCCGAGGCCATCGGCCTGGCCCTGCCGGGCAACGGCTCCGTGCTCGCGACCCACACCGCCCGCAAGGCGCTGTACGAGAAGGCCGGCGCCACCGTCGTCGATCTCGTGAAGCGCTATTACGACGGCGACGACGACTCCGTGCTGCCGCGCTCCATCGCGACTGCGAAGGCCTTCGACAACGCCATGGCCCTGGACATCTCCATGGGCGGCTCCACCAACACCATCCTGCACCTGTTGGCCGCGGCCCAGGAGGCGGGCGTGGACTACGGCCTGGCCGAGATGGACGCCAAGTCCCGCCAGGTGCCCTGCCTGGCAAAGGTGGCCCCAAACGTCGCCAAGGACAAGACCTACTACATGGAGGACGTTCACCGCGCCGGCGGCATCCCCGCCCTGCTGGGCGAGCTGAACCGGGGCGGCCTCCTGCACAAGGACGTCCATTCCGTGCACTCCGGTGACCTGGACGGCTGGCTCGATGACTGGGACATCCGCGGCGGCAAGGCCACCGAAGAGGCGCAGGCCCTGTGGCACGCGGCTCCCGGCGGCGTCCGCTCCTCCACCGCGTTCTCCCAGTCGAACGAGTGGACCTCCCTGGACACCGACGCTGCGGAAGGCTGCATCCGCTCCGTGGAGCACGCCTACTCCAAGGACGGCGGACTGGCCGTGCTCCGCGGAAACGTGGCACTGGACGGCGCCGTGGTGAAGACCGCCGGGGTGGACGAGTCCATTTGGACCTTCTCAGGCCCGGCCGTCGTGTGCGAGTCCCAGGATGAAGCCGTGGAGAAGATCCTGAACAAGGGCGTCACGGAAGGCGATGTGGTGGTCATCCGCTACGAAGGCCCCAAGGGCGGTCCGGGCATGCAGGAGATGCTCTACCCGACGTCGTTCCTCAAGGGCCGCGGCCTCGGCAAGAAGTGCGCCCTCATCACGGACGGCCGCTTCTCCGGCGGCACCTCCGGCCTGTCGATCGGGCACATCTCCCCGGAAGCTGCCTCCGGCGGCACCATCGCCCTGGTGGAGGACGGCGACATCATCAGCATCAACATCAGTCAGCGCTCCCTGCATCTGGAGGTCTCCGACGAGGTCCTCGCCGAACGCCGTGAGAAACTGCTGGTCAACGGCGGGTTCAAGCCCAAGGACCGGGAGCGCCAGGTTTCCGCCGCGCTGCGCGCCTACGCCGCGATGGCCACCTCCGCAGACAGGGGTGCCGTCCGGGACGTGTCGTTGCTGGAGCGCATCTAACAACTTGTTGAGGCGGGCAGGCTGACGCCCGCCCGCCTCAACTGCCACACTGTTCCTGATGCAGGCATTCTTCGACGGACTCCTCAACGCCAGCCCGCTGCTGGTGGCCTGTGTTGTGTTCGCCCTGGTCTTCGCCGAGGACGCCCTCTTCATCGGCTTCGTCATTCCGGGCGAAACGGCCGCCGTGGTGGGCGGGGTGATCGCCGGAAAGGGAGGCTTCCCGCTGCCAGCCATGATTGCCGTGGTGGTTTCCGCCGCGATCCTGGGAGACACGGTGGGCTACGAAATCGGCAAACACCTGGGCCCCCGGCTGGTTACCCGAAAGATCTTTGACCGGAAGCGGCCCCAACTCGAGAAAGCCCGGGAGTTCCTCAGGCGGCGGGGAGGCCCGGCCGTTTTCCTGGGCCGCTTCACCGCCTTCTTCCGCGCCGTGATGCCGGCACTGGCCGGACTCAGCGGCATGCCCTACCGGCGCTTCGCACTCTGGAACATCACCGGCGGCGTGCTCTGGGGGAGCCTCTTCGTAACCCTAGGGTACCTGGCCGGGAACCTCTACGACGAGGTGGCGCGCACTGCCGGCAGCGCCGCCGCCGTCGTTGTCGCAGCAGTGGCGGTCGGCGTTCTGGTCACCTGGCGGATCCGCCGGCACCGGCAGGCGACGGCTGCAGACAGCAGCGCGCGTCCGCAACGGTGACCCCCAGGGCAGAGACTGCTCACCAAGGGTGACCGGGCAGCAGCAGAGTCGCGGGTGATCCTAGGCCGCGATGAAGAGTGCCCAGTCAGGGAAGGGATCCATCGGTAATGGTGGCCCGGGACCGGGGGCACCGGGAAGTCCGTCCGGCCCTGTGGGCGGCTCCCTCTCCGGATCTTCGCCCGTGTGGCCGGGGTGGTCCGGCCAGTGTGGTGGTTCCCAGTCCTGTTGTTCGCTGGGATATGAGCGTCCTGAAGGTGAGATCCAGCCGGGCGGCTGATCCTTGGTGGCGCCAACAGGTTTCCAGCGTGAGCTGTGTTTCAGGCGGTGGTGTTTGCGGCAGGGCTGGCCAAGGTTCGAGATTCCGGTGCCGCCTCCGTCCGACCACGCCAGGAGGTGGTCCGCCTCGTTGTCCAGGGAGTGGTTGCTGCAGCCGGGGAAAGGGCAGCGGCCATCCCGAAGCCGCAACCACTGGCGCATCGCTTTCGGAACCGGGTAGCTGGTGCGTCCTATCTCCAGCGGCGCTCCGCTGCGCGGATCCGTCAGGACGCGCAGGAACGATGTGGCGCCGTCCGCGACAAGCCGGCGGGCCATGCTGGCAGGTATAGGTCCGTAGCCGTCCAGCGTGGCCGGTTCGTTCGCTACCCCGAGAAGCGACAACACCGGAACGGTCACCAGGACCTGCGCTTTGGGTGACGGGATTCCTTCCGCGTCGCCTCCAAGCAGCCAGGATGTGGCGACGTCGGCACGGAGCTGGGTCAGGGTCCGGGCTTCGGCCGGCCCCTGCAGGGCGCGCGCCGCGTCCGTGGCACGGGACCAGACACCCGCCGCCACATCGGCAGTCACGTAGGCGGAGAGCCAGGCCATGCCGTCCCGGTCCGGGACAAGTTCCAGCCGGCGCTCCTTCGCACCCTTGCGGTGGCGGGCTTCGATGCTCACGGGATGGTGCCGTTCGCGCCAGCTGCGCGCTTTAGCCCGGAACCTGCCCGGCACCAGCTCCCCGGCCGGGCAGCCACGCGCCGCAAAGGGGGCCTCGGGGTCCAGGAAGTGAGCCTCGAGGGCGGCGGCCGCGGCGGGGTCCAGACCGGATGTTTCATCGCACATCACCCGAGCGTGCTGCCATGAAATGGTCCCTGCCCCCAGCGCAGCCAGCGTCAGCGGCAAGTCCTCGGTCAGGGTGGCTGAATCCGCCAGGAGCGCGGCTGCCGACCGTTCACTCACCGTCAGGACACAGGCCACCTCTGCTGTCACCGCCATTTCCTGGGCGGTGCACCCCTGCGGGGAACCGGCCGGGGCCGCCAAGGCCGCGGCAGCGTGGGCGTATCCGGCGGCAAAGTGCACCTTCAGCGCGGCCATCCTGGCTTCCAGGCTGCCCACAACAGCCAGGCCGTCCAGGCACGCGTCCGCCTCGTCCTGGAGCGGGTCAGCACCGGCCGGGGCCACGTTCCCGGCAGCGTTTCCATCCAGGCGACCGGCACAGGCAGCCAGCGCAGAAAGGGAGGCCGCCATGGCCTCCAACGTCTCCGCAACCGCACTGCTTTCCACACCCACAGCATGTCAGCAGGCACCGACATTTAAAGGCCTGCATCAGAGGTGCCCTGGCGCGCACTGCCGGCAGCGCCGCCGCCGTCGTTGTCGCCGCAGTGGCGGCGGCCGCCCTGGTCACCTGGCACGTACGACGGCGGCTGGCGGATTCGCCGGTGCCTCGCCGGCGCCTCGCCGGGGTTGCTAACTGCCGGGGCCGCTAACCGCCGAGGTCGGTCAGCGGCACCGCCTCGGGCCGTTCGCACCGGCTGGCCACTTTCACCGACTGCCCCAGGGCCGCTGACTCCAGCACGGATTCCATCACCTCCAGCACGTGGAAGGCCAGCTCCCCGCCGGCCCGGGGCTCCGTACCGGCCGGACTCCGGGCGAGGTCGTGCAGGCCGTAGCCGCGGGCGGAGCCAACGTAGCCGGCTGAGACGGGAAGAACCTCCCACCCCTCGCCGCCCAGGCTGCGCAGCTTGACGTCGCCGTCGAAATGGTTGGGGTCGGGCACCACCAGCGACCCCGTTTCGCCGTGGATCTCCAGATTGGCCGACTGAGTCGCCACGGCGTCGAAGCTCATCACCAGCGTGGACAGCGCGCCGGATTCGTGCACCAGCACCCCCGTCACATGGGTGTCCGTGCTGACCGGCACGGTCTCGCCGGCGCGCGGTCCGGCGCCGATGGTCCGGGTGCCGCGCGTATGGCTCGCCGCCCCGATCACGGACACCACAGGACCCAGCAGCGTCACCAGCGCCGAGACGTAGTAGGGCCCCATGTCCAGCAGCGGACCGCCGCCGGGGACGTAGTAGAAGTCCGGCTGCGGATGCCAGCGCTCATGCCCGGGAGTCACCATCGTGGCCGTCGCCGAGATCGGCGCCCCGATCAGGCCGTCGTCGATCGCCTTGCGGGCCGTCTGGATGCCGGTTCCCAGGACCGTGTCCGGTGCGCAGCCGACGACGACGCCCGCCGCCGCTGCTGCCTCCAGCACCTTGCGTGCCTCGTCAGTCGTGGCAGCCAGGGGCTTTTCGCCGTAGACCGCCTTGCCGGCGGCGACGGCACGCAGGGCGATGTCCGCGTGGGCTGCCGGGATGGTCAGGTTGAGGACCAGGTCAACTTCCGGGTCCGCGAGCAGCTGGTCCACGCCCAGCGCCCGCACCCCCGGCTGCCCGGCCGCCACGGCCTCCGCCCGGGAGGGATCGATGTCCGCAACCGCCACCAGCTTGACGGTGGTTAGCCGCGGAAACGTGGCCAGGTAGGCGGCGATGATGTTGCCGCAGCCCACCACGCCGATCCGCAGCGGTGATCTCAGCGGTGACTCCAATAGCGGTGACTCCACGTCGGTGGTTCCTAGCGGCTGGCCCACAGCATGCCCCTTTCGATGATGGTGCGGACGTTGTTGTCCTTGAGGATCTCCACGCTGTGCCCGGGTGTGGCCACGAAGATCCGGCCTTCGCCCCACGAACGCGTCCATACCGCCGGCGAGACCACGTCCCGGTGCCACGCGTCCTTGTCCCGGGCGGGCAGCGTGGTGGTGGCCAGCACGTCGATGTAGTCGTCCGAGAGCACCCAGTACTGCTCGGTGAAAAGCTCAAAGTCGCCGATCCCCGCAGTGACCGGATGATCCGCCGCGGCCGGCAGCATGTTGACGGTGTACGTCCGGAAGTTGTCCGTGGCATCCCCGTGCAGCTCGCCGTGGTCCTTGACCGGATGGCAGGCGAACTGGCCGCCGATCAGGTGCAGGTAGTCCGAATTGTTCCGATAGGAATCGGCAATGCCGCCGTGCCAGCCGGCCATTCCCGTGCCCGCCTCGATCGCGGCGCGGAGCCCCTCGAACTCGGCCTTTTCGATGGTGGTCATGGTGTTGCACTGCACGATCAGGTCCACCCCGGCCATGTACGCGGCGTCCGCGTACACCGCCGTCGACTCCTCCACGCGGAGGGTGAAGCCCTGTTCGCTGAGGAACGGGATGAAAAGATCCGTGGCTTCGACGGGCTGGTGTCCGTCCCAGCCGCCGCGCACCACCAAGGCGTTCTTTGTAGCAGTCATTGTTTTTGTCCTTCTCGTCCGTCCACTGAGGTCCAGCGGGAATCCTTGCCTGCGCTGTGTTCCACTGCCGCCAGCACCCGCTGCACCTGAAGGGCATCGGAGAACGACGGCGTGGGCTGGGTTCCGGCCCCGACGGCCGTCAGCAGGTCCACCACCTGGTGGGTGAAGCCGTGCTCGTAGCCGAGCCCGTGGCCCACGGGCCACCAGTTCCCGGTGTAGGGGTGGTGGGCTTCCGTGACGTTGATGCGGCGGAAGCCGAGCGAATCCGGGTCGGCGCCGCTGCCGCCGTCGTAGTAGTTCAGGTAGTTCATGTCCTCGAAGTCGAAGGCGATCGACCCGCGTGAGCCGTTGACCTCCAGGCGCATGGCGTTCTTCCTGCCGAGCGCCGCCCGGCTTGCCTCGAAAACGCCGATGGGGCCGCCGTCGAACCGTGCACTGAAGATCACCGCATCGTCCACGGTCACCGGACCGCGCTCGACGTCGGCACCCGCCGCGCCGCTGCCGCCGAGGCCCACGAAGTCGCCGCCTACGGGACGTTCCTTGGTGAAGGTCTCCATGATGGCCGAGACGCCCGTGATGCTCTGGCCGGTGACGAACTGGGCGGCGTCGATGCTGTGTGCGCCGATGTCGCCGAGGGCGCCGGACCCCGATTTCGCTTTGTCCATCCGCCAGGTGAGCGGAGCGTTCTCGTCCGACAACCAGTCCTGCAGGTACTGCGCCCGCACCTGGCGGATGGTTCCGAGTTTGCCGTCCCGGACCATGTTCCGGGCCAGTGCCAGGGCGGGGGTGCGGCGGTAGGAGTAACCGCACATGGCGAAAACCCCGCGGGTTGCGGCCTCGGCGGCAACCTCCGCCATTTCCTCGGCCTCCGCAACGCTGTTGGCCAGCGGCTTCTCGCACAGCACGTGCTTGCCGGCCAGCAGCGCGGCGATGGCGATCTCCGCGTGGGTGTCGCCGGGTGTGCAGATGTCCACGAGGTCGACGTCGTCGCGTTCCACCAGCGCCCGCCAGTCCGTTTCGGTGCCGGCCCAGCCCAGGCGGCGGGCGGCGGCGGCCACCCGGACACTGTCCCGGCCGGCAAGCACACTCAGCATGGGGACCAGCGGAAGGTCGAAGAAGCGTGGTGCCGTGCGCCACGCATGCGAGTGGGCGGCGCCCATAAAGGCGTGGCCCACCATGCCGATGCGGATCGGCGGGGCATCTGTGGCCGTATGCGATTCGTGCGTACTCATGGGCAATTTCTCCATTGAGGTCATTTGCTGAAGCCGGCGGTGAGGCCGCTCAGCAGCTGGCGGCGGCCCACGATGTACAGGACAAGGATGGGCAGGGTGGTGAGGACCACGGAGGCCAGTACGGCGGGGATGTTCACGCTGTATTGGCCCTGGAAGGTCCAGAGCGCCAGCGGAAGCACTCGCAGTTCGGGGCTCTGCGTGAGGATCAGCGGAAGCAGGAAGCCGTTCCACACCCCCAGGCCGTTGTAGATGGCCACGGTGACGATCGCGGGCTTCACCAGCGGCAGCGCCAGCCGCCACATGGTCTGCCATTCGTTGCAGCCGTCCAGCCGCATGGACTCGAACAGTTCGTCCGGTACGTCCCGGATGAAGTTGGCCAGGATCAGCACGGTGAGCGGGATGCCGAAGGCGATGGACGGCAGGATCAGGGCCAGCAGGCTGTCGTAGAGGTTCAGCCGGATGATCAGCAGGTACACCGGGATGATGGTGGCCTGCAGCGGAATGGCCAGGCCCATCAGGAACAGGCCGTTGACGAGTTTCAGGAACTTCCCGCGGCCTCGGACAATCGCGAACGCGGCCATGAAGGAAAACAGCACCGTGGGCAGTACGGCCCCCGCCGTCACCAGCGCGCTGTTGAGGAAGTACCGCGCGAAGTCGGCTTCCAGCACCATCCGGTAGTTGTCCAGCGTGGGGTTCGACGGCGGCGCCAGCGGGTTTTCGCTGAAGTATCCCGCCTGGCTCTTGAAGCTGGTGATGACGATGTAATAGATCGGAATGATGATGACGGCCAGCCAGATCCAGCCGGCCAGGCCGCCGGGAAGGTTCAGCTTCCGGATCCGGCGGCCGAGACCGCGATTGGGCGCCGGCTCCGCGGGCTTCAGGGCCGCGGGCGTTGCTTTGGTGAGGGTGGCGCTCATGGTCAGAGTCCTTCCAGCTGGCTGCCGCCGGCGTTCTTGCCGCCCAGCCGCTGCAGCAGCAGGGCCAGGCCGAGTCCCACCACCACCAGGATGACGGCGATGACACTGGCGGGCCCCATCAGGTTGGCCCGGAATCCGGTCAGGTACATGTCCAGGGCGAGGATCCTGGTGGAGTTGCCCGGCCCGCCGGCGGTGAGCACGAAGATGAGGTCGAAGTAGGTCAGCGATCCCACCACCATGAGGGTGGAGGAGGTAATGATGGTGTATTTCAGCTGCGGCACGGTGATGTAGAAGAACTGCTTGACCCGGCCGGCGCCGTCGATCTCGGCAGCCTCGTACAGCGACTTGGGGATCTGCCGCACACCGCCCTGGTAGATCAGGGTGTGGAACGGGACAAACTGCCAGGCGATCACGAAGATCACCAGGAACAGCACCAGCTGCGGCTGTCCCAGCCAGTCCTGGGCCAGGAACGGCAGGCCCAGGCCTTCCGCCAGTCCGAAGTTGGGGTCGAGCAGCGCCTTGTAGGCGATGGCAATGGCTGCGGAGGAGAGCAGCAGCGGCAGGAAGTAGAGCACCGCCAGCACCGCCCGGTACTTCTGGCTGCCGGCCGTGAAGGTGCCCAGCAGCAGGCTGATGGGCGTCTGCACCAGCCAGGACACCACCATGATCACGAACGTCAGCCACACCGCGTTGTACATCACGGGATCGGACAGGACGGCGAGCCAGTTGTCCATCCCGGCCACGCTGATCGCGCCGATGCCGTCCCAGTTGGTGAAGCTCAGGGCAACGACGCCCAGGAGCGGAAGGACGGCGAAGACTGCGAAGAACAGCAGGGCGGGCAGGACCATCCAGCCCAGCGATCCGCGGCGGGCCTTAATGCCTGTGGTGCTGTGTTGCTCGGCAAGTTGCTGCTCCGCCGGCTCGCGGGCAGTGAGTGCTCCGGCGCTCATTTCCCAAGCGTCGCATTCATGTTTTCAGCGAACTGCGCCGGGGTTATGGACTTGAGGAACAGCTGGTCGATGTTGCTCAGCAGCGCCTCGGCGGCGGTGGGGCTCAGGGCCTGGTCCCAGGACTGCTGCAGGCTGGGCGCGTTCTTGCTCAGCGTGTACACGTACTTCAGGAAGTCCTTGTCCTCGCTGGAGGCGAGCTTGTCCTCGATGCCCTGCACGATGGGCACTGCACCGGAGGAAATGTACGCGGTGATCTCGTCCGTGGTCAGCAGGCCGTCCTTGAAGAACTTCTTGGCGGCCTCCTTTTCAGCGTCGCTGGCCTTGGCGGAGATGGACAGGTACTGGGCGGGGTTGCCCACGGTGTTCAGCGGATCACCCTTGCCGCCGCTGACGGCGGGGAAGTCGAACCAGCCGAGCTTTCCGTCCTTCACGAACGTGCCGCCGTCGTGCTTCATGCCTCCATAGGTCCAGGCCCCGTGCAACATCATGGCTGCCTTGCCGGTAAACAGGAGTGCCTGGTCCGCGTTGCTGTCCGCCGTGATGGAGGAGAAGCCCTTGATGAAGCCGTTGGCGGACACCAGTTCCTGGATCTTGGCACAGGTTTCCAGCACTGCCGGATCGGACCAGGCCTTGGCCTTGCCGTCGAAGATCGCCTGGAAGACTTCCGGGCCGCCGATCCGGTCCAGCAGGTATTCCAGCCACATCATGGACGTCCAGCGCGACTGGCCGCCGAGCGACAACGGGGCCACGCCCATGTCATTGAAGGTCTTGGTCAAGGCCATCAGCTCGTCCCAGGTCTTGGGCGGCTGGGCGTTGGCCTTCGCGAAGAGTTCCTTGTTGTAGTAGAAGACAATCGGAGCCACGGTCTGCGTGGGCACGGCGTAGATTTTTCCGTCAACGGTGGCCGCACCAAAGGAGGACGGGAAGAGCTTGGCCTTGACGTCGGGATTGGCATCGAACCAGCCGGTGAGGTCTTCCACCTGGCCCGCCTGCGCGTAGGTCTTCAGCGTTCCGCCGCCCCAGCCGTAGATGATGGTGGGCGCCTGGCCCGCGCCGATGGCCGTTTTGATCTTGGTCTTGTAGGCATCGTTCTGGAAAACGGTGGCGACGATCTTGGAATCCGGGTTGGCTGCGTTGAAAGCATCCAGGCTCTTTTTCCGGATGGACTCGTTGGGTTCTCCGGTCAGGGACCAGAACGTGGCGCCGCCTGCCGGTGCCGTGCCGGGGCCGGCGGTGCCGCAGGCGGTCACCGTCCAGGCGGCCAGGGGAGTGAAGGCTGCAAGGGCAAGGAATGACCTGCGTGAGGAAAGACGTGATTCCATTCTGATCTCCATTGAAAAGAGCCGCGGCATTGCGGCGCTGGTGGCGGTGCCGCCCGGGGCGGGCGGTACCAGCAATGAACAGAGGCTTTCGAAATATTTCGCAACTAATTCGTTGACTGAGATAGAAGTTAGCGCCGTTTACGCCTCAGCGTCAAGGGTTGTTGCCCAAATATTGACGGGCATGCCACGGCTGGTGCAGACTTCTGCTACCGAAATTTTTCGAGAAAGTTGCTTTGATGCCTGCAAAGACACCGAAGGCCAAGCTGAACCTTGCCGACGTCGCGGCGCTGGCCGGGGTGTCCACTCCTACCGTTTCCAAGGTCATCAACGGCCGCGACGACGTTGCCGAGGCAACGCGCGTCCGCGTCCAGAAGGCCCTCGTGAAGCTTGGCTACGAGTCGCCGATGCAGCGCAGGGTCAGGTCCGCCGGCCCTGTCCTCGTCGACCTGGTCTTTGACGGGCTGGACAGTTCGTACTCCCTGGAAGTGATGTCCGGGATCGTGGCCTGCGCCGCGGAGGAAGGCGTGGAGGTGGTCCTGAGCAGCGTGACTCCGGACAAACTCAAGAACACGGACCATGAGCAGTGGTCCCAGCGGCTTTTCGACGCCGGCCGCAAGGGCCTCATCCTGGTGACCTCCGAAATCACTCCCGTCCAGCTGGAATCCTTCCGGCGCCGAAACATTCCGGTGGTGGTGATCGACCCGCTTAATCCTCCCCGTTCCGGCTTTGTCAGCGTCGGCGCCACCAACTGGGCGGGCGGCAAGGAGGCCGCAGAGCACCTGATCGCCCTGGGCCACACGAAGATTGCCTTCCTGGGCGGCCCGGAAGCCGCGGAATGCAGCGTTGCCCGGCTCCACGGCTACCTGGCGGCCCTGCGTGCCAACAACATTCCGGCCAATCCGGACTACATTGTGTCCGGCCAGTTCCAGCGCTACTTCGGCGTCGCCGGTGCACGCCGGCTGTTCGCCCTTGCGGACAGGCCCACCGCCATATTTGCCGGCAACGACGCGATAGCGCTGGGTGTCCTGGACGAAGCACGCGCGCAGGGGATCAGCGTCCCCGGGGACCTGAGCCTCGTGGGCTTCGACGGGACCGACATCACTGAACAATCCGTGCCACGACTGACATCCGTGGCCCAGCCGCTGCAGGAGATGGGGCGCACGGCGCTCCGGTCCATCCTGCGGCTGGCCAACGGGGAAGCGCTGGAGTCAACCCATGTTGAACTGGCCACTCAGCTGGTGGTCAGGGACTCCACGGCAGCGCCCGCCGGCTGATTTCTTCCCGCAGCGTGCCGAACATTACACCACTTCGACTTAGTTCGTTGTGGTGTATCGGGAATAAGGGTGCGATGGTGTAGGTTGCATTCCCGTCAGGGCAAGAACATCAGAAAAGAGAAACACCCAAAGTGGCAACCGATTACGACGAAGTACGATCCGACGTCAAGGAATCCCAGGAGAACTCCCTGGAGGCGCTCCAGTCCGCCAACGCACCCGACGCGCGAAGTGTTGTCCGGGAACTGGATGAGACCGACGCACTGGATGACGGCATGGTCCCCGGCGGGGAGTTCGTCGCCGAGGAACTGGTGGTCCAGGTCATCCCCCAGGCGCAGGATGAATTCACCTGCTACTCCTGCTTCCTGGTCCGGCACCGGTCCCAGATTGCGCGCGAAAAGAACGGTCACGCGTATTGCGTTGATTGCGAAGGCTAAGGGCCGCCACGCCGTCTCCCGCTGCCCCTGAACCGGGAGACGGGCCCCTGAAATCTCACGGAAACGTGACCGGCCTACTGTTGTCACAAAGCAGTACGTTGAAGGGATTCCGATGCACCTGATGCCCCGTGAGCAGGAAAAGCTCATGATCGTGGTCGCCGCCGACCTTGCCCGGCGCCGCCAGGCCCGCGGCCTGAAGCTGAACTTTCCGGAATCCGTGGCGATCATCAGCTACGAACTGATCGAGGGTGCCCGGGACGGCCGCACGGTCGCTGACCTCATGAGTTACGGCACCACGCTGCTGACCCGCGACGACGTGATGGAGGGCGTGCCGGAAATGATCCACGACGTCCAGATCGAGGCCACATTTCCGGACGGCACCAAGCTCGTCACGGTCCACGATCCGATCCGCTAAGGGGCAGGCGATGATTCCAGGTGAGTACGTTCTCGGTTCAGGGCCCGTAGTGGTGAACGCCGGACGCGAGGCGGTGGACGTCGTCGTGGTTAACACCGGTGACCGGCCCGTGCAGGTGGGCTCGCACTACCACTTCGCCGAAGCGAATGCCGCCCTTGAGTTTGACCGCCAGGCCGCCTACGGCCGGCGGTTGGACATCCCGGCCGGCACTGCGGCCAGGTTTGAACCGGGGGACAGCAAGACCGTCCGGCTGATCGAACTGGCCGGCAGCCGCGAGGTGTACGGCCTCAGCAACGCAGTGAACGGCAAGCTGGCCACCGCTGATCCCGGAGCAGGAAAGGGGGACGCCAAGTGAGCTTCGAACTGACCCGCAGGCAGTACGCGGACCTGTACGGCCCGACGACGGGCGACGCCATCCGCCTTGCGGACACTGAACTTTTCCTGGAGATCGAAAAAGACCTCACCGTGTACGGCGAGGAAGTGGTCTTCGGCGGCGGCAAGGTGATCCGCGACGGCATGGGCCAGAACGGCCAGGTGACCCGGGAAGAAGACGTCCCGGACACCGTCATCACCAACGCCGTCATCCTGGACTACACCGGCATCTACAAGGCCGACGTCGCGCTCAGGGACGGCCACATCTTCAAGATCGGCAAGGCGGGCAACCCGCAGATCGCCGACGGCGTGGACATCGTCATCGGCGCCAGCACCGAAATCATCGCCGGAGAGCGGAAGATCCTCACGGCCGGCGGCGTGGACACGCACATCCATTTCATCTCCCCGGACCAGGTGCCTACTGCCCTCGCCAGCGGCGTGACCACCATGGTGGGCGGCGGAACCGGCCCGGCCGAAGGCACCAAGGCCACCACCGTCACCCCAGGGAAATGGCATATCCAGCGGATGCTCCAGGCCGCCGAAGGAATGCCCATCAACATCGGCCTCTTCGGCAAGGGGCACGCCTCCGCCGTCGAACCGCTGGCCGAGCAGATCCGGGCCGGTGCCATCGGGCTCAAGGTCCACGAGGACTGGGGATCCACCACCTCGTCCATCGACAACTCCCTGAAAGTGGCGGACGAATACGACGTCCAGGTGGCCATCCACACCGACACCCTCAACGAGTGCGGCTTCGTGGAGGACACCATCCGGGCCATCGGCGGCCGGGTGATCCACACCTTCCACACCGAGGGAGCCGGCGGCGGCCACGCCCCGGACATCATCAAGATCGCCGGGCTCCCGAACGTCCTGCCCGCCTCCACCAACCCCACCCTGCCGTACACGCGCAACACCATCGAAGAGCACCTGGACATGCTGATGGTGTGCCACCACCTCAACCCGGACATCCCGGAAGACGTGGCGTTCGCCGATTCCCGCATCCGCGCAGAAACCATCGCCGCCGAGGACGTCCTGCAGGACATGGGCATCTTCGCCATCACCTCCTCCGACTCCCAGGCCATGGGCCGGGTGGGTGAGGTGATCACCCGCACCTGGCAGGTGGCGGACAAGATGAAGAAGCAGCGCGGCGTCCTGAAGGACCCTGCCGGCGGTGCTCATGGCGCTCCCAACGGCTCCGGTTCGGACAGCGACAACTTCCGGCTCAAGCGCTACGTGGCGAAGTACACCATCAACGCCGCCATCGCCCAGGGCATGGCGGACTCCATCGGCTCCGTCGAGGAAGGCAAGTTCGCTGACCTGGTGCTCTGGGATCCCGCGTTCTTTGGGGTCAAACCGGAGCTGGTGCTCAAGGGCGGGCAGATCGCCTACGCGCTGATGGGCGACGCCAACGCCTCCATCCCCACGCCGCAGCCGCGGACGATGCGCCCGATGTTCGCCGCATTCGGCAAAGCCGTGCAGCAGTCCTCCATCACCTTCCTGTCCCAGGCCGCCATCGACGCCGGGGTGCCGGCGGAGCTGGGCCTGCAGAAGGTGATCCGGCCGGTCTCGGGGATCCGCACGCTGTCCAAGGCAGACCTCAAGTTCAACGACGCCACGCCGGACATCCAGGTGGACCCGGAAACGTACCAGGTGACGGTGGACGGCGAGGACGTGACCTGCGAACCGGCGGACGTGCTGCCCATGGCCCAGCGCTACTTCCTCTTCTAACCTCCCGAGCACCGGAGCACCCCGTGATTATCGAAAAGATCCTCGGCAACCTGCACGACCTCCCTGCCGCTGAAACCGCAGCCTTCGCCGGGCTGCACCGGGAGAAGGTGGTGCTGCCCAGCACCCAGCTGGTCAAGCGGATCCAGCGCGTCACCACGGACCACGGCAAGGAGCTCGGCATCCGGCTGCCGTCCGGTTCCGGGGACCTCCGCGACGGCGACATCCTGCACGTGGCCGAAACCAACCTGATCGTGGTGTCCGTGCTGCCCACCGACGTCCTGGTGGTGGCTCCCCGGACCATCCACGAAATGGGCGTGGTGGCGCACTCGCTCGGAAACC
This sequence comes from Arthrobacter sp. LjRoot78, assembly GCF_964254335.1. Taxonomy (NCBI): domain Bacteria; kingdom Bacillati; phylum Actinomycetota; class Actinomycetes; order Micrococcales; family Micrococcaceae; genus Arthrobacter; species Arthrobacter sp. LjRoot78. The sequence goes on from NZ_CAXUTG020000001.1 coordinate 291,117, forward strand.
GGCACCTGCAGGCCCAGTTCTTCGACGCCGCCTCCGAGTACGCGGCAGAGGTGATGGTGTGCCAGTACGACCACACCGTGGAGGACTACCTCAAGCACGTCGGAGTGCCCTACGACCGCCAGGAACGCGTGATGCCTGTTCCCTTCCGCCATGCCGAACACTCGCACTGAGGCGGTGGCCGTGGCCGGCGGCTATCAGCTCGCCCTGCAGCAGCTGACCGACTCCGCCCTGCCCACCGGGGCGTTTGCGCACTCGCTGGGGTTCGAGACCTACATCGAGCGCGGCCTGGTCCATGATGAGGGGTCCTTCGGGGTGTGGCTGTCCGCGTTCATCGGGCAGCAGCTCACGTACTCCGACGGCCTGGCCATCAGGTTCCTCTATGACGGCGTTCCCGTTGCTGAGCTGGATGCGCTGCTGACTGCGCAGCTCCTGCCGCGGCAGCTGCGGGAGGCGAGCACCAAGATGGGCACCCGGCTGCTGGAGATCGGTTCCGAGGTCTTCCCGTCAGGCGAGCTGGCAGAGTACCGCAGTCTGGTGACCACCGGCCGGGCCGCCGGCCATCAGCCGCTGGCGTTCGCCGTCGTCGCCCGTTCCCTGGGTGTGCCGCTCACCGAAGCGCTCGCCGCCTACCTTTTCGCTGCCGTCACCTCACTGACCCAGAACGCCGTCCGCGCCATTCCGCTGGGGCAGAACGCCGGCCAGCGCCTGCTGCGGAAAGCGTCCGACGACGTCGCTGCCGCCGTCGGGCGGGTGGGGCGCCTGACGCCGGACGACTTCGGGGCCGTCAGCCCCGGACTGGAAATTTCGCAGATGCGGCACGAGCGTCAACGCGCCCGTATGTTCATGAGCTAGCAGGAGGACACCATGACTGAACCCATCAAGATCGGCATCGGCGGACCGGTCGGCGCCGGCAAGACCCAGCTCGTGGAGCGGCTCACCCGCCACATGAGCCGCGAGATCTCCATGGCCGCCATCACCAACGACATCTACACGATCGAGGACGCCAAGATCCTGGCCGCCAACGGCATCCTGCCCGAGGACCGGATCATCGGAGTCGAAACCGGCGGCTGCCCGCACACAGCCATCCGCGAGGACACGTCGATGAACACCGCGGCAATCGAAGAACTCAAGAAGCGCCACCCGGACCTGCAGGTCATCTTCGTGGAGTCCGGCGGCGACAACCTGTCGGCCACGTTCAGCCCGGAGCTCGTCGATTTTTCGATCTACATCATCGATGTTGCGCAGGGCGAGAAGATCCCGCGCAAGGCCGGCCAGGGCATGATCAAGTCCGACCTCTTCATCATCAACAAGACGGACCTCGCCCCGCACGTCGGTGCGGACTTGTCCGTGATGGAACGGGACTCCAAGGAGTTCAGGGGCGAGAAGCCGTTCTGCTTCACGAACCTGAAGACGGACGAAGGCCTCGATGCAGTCATCGAATGGGTGCGGCGCGACGTCCTGATGCTCGACCTGGCCCAATGACGGCTGTTGGACTGGGGCCGGCGGCTTCGGGATTTCGACATGCTCAATCACCGAACCCGGAGGTTGAGCCCGTCGAAACTCCGATGGGGGAGCTCGAGCTAGTCGTCGCCGTGCGGGGTGGACGGTCCGTGGCTGCGCATCAATACCATCGGGGCGCCTTGCGGATCTTGCGGCCGCACTATCTGGACCAGTCCGGGCAGGTTTGTTATGTCATCGTCAATCCTGGCGGGGCGTATCTGGGGGCCGACCTCTACGTCATCGACGTGGAGGTGGGTGACGGGGCCAGGCTGCTGCTGACCACGCAGTCCGCCACGAAGATCTACCGGACCCCGGGGTCGTTCGCCGAGCAGCGCATGACCCTTCGGCTGGGGGAAGGGGCACAGCTGGAGCTGGCCCCGGACCAGCTGATCGCATACCGCGAGGCCAGCTACCGGCAGAACACGCACATCACCGTGCGGCCGACGTCGAGCCTGGTGATGGCTGAAGTGGTGACGCCGGGATGGTCGCCGGACGGGGCGTCGTTCCGGTACGAGGAACTGCGGCTCCGCAACGAGATCAACGTGGAGACACCGGACGGCACCACAATGCTGGCCCTGGACAACGTGCTGATCCGGCCGCCCCTCAACGACGTCACCGGCATGGGATTCATGGAAGGCTTCAGCCACCTGGGCTCGCTGGTGGTGGTGGACGCCCGGGTGGACCAGGCGCTCGCCGACGAGTTCCACGCGCTCACTGCCGGGCACGACGCCTATACGGGGGTGTCCCTGACCGCGTGCGTGGGCGGGACCACCGGCCTGGTGCTGCGGTCGCTGTCCAACTCCACGGAGGAACTCAACCGGCTGCTGGGCACCTGCACTGCCCTGCTGCGTGAACGCTGGTACGGGCAGTCACCCCTGAACCTGAGGAAGTACTGATGACCACGCTCAGCGAGTTCGCCGCGATGTACCGGGAGCGGGAGCAATTGCCGCTCCGGACCCGACTGCTGTTCGCACTGGGTGCGGTGGCCGCTTTGCATCTTGCCGCCGTCGTCCTGTTGCTTGTCAGTTCGGCGGGTGCCGCGCAACCGCTGGCGCTCGGACTGGTACTCACCGCCTACCTGGCGGGCATCAAGCACAGCTACGACTGGGACCACATCGCCGCGATCGACAATTCGACGCGGAAGTTCGTGGCCCAGCACAAGGATCCGGTGAGTGTGGGGTTCGCCTTCAGCCTGGGCCACAGCTCGGTGGTGATCCTGGCCGGAGTCCTGGTGGTGGGCGGCGCCGCGATGGTGGGCCAGTTCATGGAGGACGGCACCACCGGAAACCTGGTCCTGGGGCTGATCGGCAGCGGCGTCTCCGGGCTGTTCCTGCTGGCCATGGGCCTGTTCAACGGCTCGGCGTTCCTGCGGGCCGCGCGTGCGTACCGGAACGTGCAGGGCGGCGGAGAGCTGCGGGACGGAGACCTGGGGGCCCAGGGATTCGTGGCACGGCTGCTGGCCAAACCGCTGTCCAGGGTGCAGCGGCCGCGGAACATCTACGTGATCGGCTTCCTGTTCGGGCTGGGCTTCGATACCGCCACCACCATCGGTCTCTTGGTGATGACGACGGCGGCGTCCCTCGCCGGGGTCTCCCCGCTTGCCCTGCTGGCGCTGCCGCTGGCCTTCACGGCTGCCATGACGCTGTGCGACACGGTCAATGGTGTGGCCATCATGCGCATGTACCGGTCAGCCATCCACAATCCGCAGCGGACGCTGGGTTTCAACGCACTGGTCACCGGTATCTCCGCCGTGTCCGCGCTGTTCATTTCGGCCATTACGCTGGGCGGATTCTTCAATGCGGCGTTCGGGCTGGAGGATCCCCTCACCACCTGGCTGGGCGCGGTGGACCTGGGTGAGGCCGGCCTCCTGTTGGTCGCGGTGCTGCTGGCTGTGTGGTGCGTTGCCGCGTGGCGGGGGCGGTTGAAGGGCCGGTCCCTAGCCGCCTAGTGCGTCTAGTCCTGCCCTCTCTGGGCGAGCCGCTGTAGTTGCCATCGATGCACGTCGGGCAGCCAATCCAACGGGGCCGTTGTACCGACCCGCGGGTCGTCGGTAACACCGCCGTCCCGCAGGTTCTGAACATAGGCGCGATCCTGTTCGATTCGTGCTCGCAGCTGCCCGGCTCCGCCGACTGAGCCGTGACCGGGGATGACGGCATCAACGTCGTCGGCCACGCTCTCGAGCAGACGCAGCGCTGCAAGGTAGTCGTCGACGGGATTCGCGGCCTTCAGGTCGAGGAACGGCATCAGGGTGTCAGAAAGCATGTCACCGGCGACGAGGACGCGGCGCTCCTCGATCAGCAGCGCCGCATGGCCCGGGGCGTGGGCCCGATGCTCGATGATGCGGACTTTGGGGCCGTCCCAAGGAATTTGCGCAGCTTCGGCGGGCAGGCCGGTGATGAGACCGAGCATATCCATCGGGATCGCGTCGGCGTACTCCGGCGGTAGCCCCTCGGCTACGCGGGCCTCCCAATCCGCGTGCGACAGCAGATCCTGGATGGAGGCCGCGCAGCGGGCTGTACCGTAACGGGGCGCGCCGCCGAAGTTCGCGTGCCAGAGCACGTGGTCCCAATGAGGATGCGTCGAGAAGCCTGCCGCGACGGGCTGGCCCAACTCGCGAAGGTCGTTCGCGAGAGCCGCCATTTCGTCGCCTGTTATACCGGGGTCGATGAGCAACACGCCGTCCCGGCCCTGCACGACAACGGAATTGCTCTGGATGAACCCGCTCTCCTGAACGAGGACGCCCGCAGCGACTTGCTTCAGCATGAAATGCCTTCCGCTTGTGGTTTTCAACCGCTTGCTTGGGACGGTATTACCTGGCGGTAGTCGATGACAAGCACCCTGGATCGTCTTCGGAGACCGGGGCTGATTGACCGATGACGCGGGCAGGACCGGGTGGGAGGATAGGACGCATGGAACTGCACATCACAGGGGACCCCGCGGCGGACAAACTACTCAGCGACGACGCGTTTGCGCTGCTCACCGGCATGCTGCTCGACCAGCAGGTGACCATGGAATCGGCATTTGCCGGTCCTGAAAAGATCCGGACGCGCATCGGCTCCATCGACCCTGCGGCGATCGCCGGGTACAACCCCCAGGACTTCGTCGAGATGTTCAAGGAACGCCCCGCCGTCCACCGGTTCCCCGGGTCCATGGCCGGACGTGTCCAGGCACTCGCGGAAACGGTGCACCAGGACTGGAACGGGGACGCCACGGCCATCTGGACGCAGGGCGATCCCGACGGCCAGGAGGTGCTGCGCCGGCTGATGGCCCTGCCGGGATTCGGCGAGCAGAAGGCAAAGATCTTCCTGGCGCTGTTGGGGAAGCAGTGCGGACTCCAGGCAGAAGGCTGGCGCGAGGCTGCCGGACACTACGGCGAGCAGGACTCGTACCTGTCCGTGGCCGACATCGTGGATCCGGAGTCGCTGACCAAGGTGCGCGCCAGCAAGCAGGCGGCCAAGGCCGCCGCCAAGGCTGCGAAGTCCGCCGGGGACTGACGGCCACGGCGCCGTAAGGCTCCAGGCCGGGAAGGCTACTAGTGGGGAAGTCAGCTACGTGAGAGGCGGGGACCGTGAGTGAGCAGCCTGCAGGTAAGTTCGCCTCCCTCTGGGCGGCCACGAGTGCATCCACGAGATACGACGCCCTCGATGAGGTCATTGACGTCGATGTGGCCGTGATCGGTGGCGGGATCGCGGGCCTCACCGCTGCGCTGGCCCTGAAGCAGGCGGGCCAGACGGTGGCCGTGCTCGAAGCGGCCCGGGTGGGCACCGGAGTCACCGGGAACACCACCGGCAAGGTCACGTCCCTGCACCGGCTGGCGTACACCGAACTTGCTGGCTGTCACGGCACCGAGGCGGCCGGCCTTTACGGGCAAGCCAACGAAGCCGCGATTGAACACGTGGCCGGAACGGTGGGCGCGGAGCGAATCGACTGCGGCTTCCGGCGGGTCTCCAACTACACCTACGCGGAATCGGAGGATGCCCTCGCCCTGGTCCGGAAAGAAGCGGCGCTCGCCGGCAGGCTGGGCCTTCCCGCGTCCTTCACCACGGATGTGCCGCTGACGTTCGCGGTCATGGGCGGGGTCCGCTTCGATAATCAGGCGCAAATCCACGCACTCAGGTACGTGCAGGGCTTGGCCCGGGCAGTGGACGGGGACGGCAGCTTCGTCTTCGAGGACTCACCCGCGACGGGTTTCCGGGACGGAACGCCGGCCGTCGTCGACACGGAGCGGGGCTCGGTCCGTGCCAAGGAAATCATTGTCGCCACCAATATGCCGTTCGGGGACAACGGATTCTTCGCCGAGCGATGCTATGCGCACCGCTCGTACATCGTTGCTGCCCGCAGCGGCGCGGCCCCTTTGGATTCCACTTTCGTCAGTGTGGACGAGCCGATGCGCTCCATCCTGACAACCGACGTCGACGGCGTCAGTTATGTTCTGGCCGGCGGCGAAGGGAACCCCGCCTCGGAGCAGGTTGACTCTGCCCAACGCTTCGGCAGGCTCGCCGCCTTTGCGCGGGACCGTCTGGGCGCCGGAGAGATCGCCTTCCGCTGGTCCACCCAGGACGCCATGCCCGCCGACGGGCTGCCGTACGTCGGGCGCCTGTCGCCGGACTTCCGGCATGTCCACGTGATCACCGGACTGCGCAAATGGGGGCTGACCAACGGAACCGCGGCCGCACTGATCCTCCGGGACCTTCTCTGCGGCCGTACCAACCCGTGGGCGGCTTTGTTCGACAGCACCAGGGCCGTCCGCGCACAAGGCGCCGTGCAGCCGAAGGTAACTCCCCCGAAGGCACCGGCTGTACCGTCCGGGATCGCTCCAGGTCAAGGAAGGGTCGTGGACGTGGAGGGTGCAAAGACTGCCGTCTACGTCAGTCCTGCGGGCGGCGTCAGCGCCGTTTCGGCCGTTTGCACGCATCTGGGCTGCACCGTCGAGTTCAACGCGGCCGAGGTGACGTGGGACTGCCCGTGCCACGGCTCCCGGTTCAGCACCGACGGCACCGTGATCCAGGGACCCGCCACCCGGAACCTCGCGGCCAGCCCGGCCCCGCCGACCTGAGCTGAGTCCGGCCCGACGGGCCCGGAGCCGCGGAACCAGCCCTGCGACGGTGTTGCCCCGGCGTTGCCACGGCGTTGCCCTGCGGCGTTACACGGCCAACTTGGCCCGGAGTCCGCCGATGATCACGTCCAGGCCGAAGTCGAAGGCGTGCCCGCCCCGCTCCTCCGGCGGTCCTGCATTGCCGACTGCGCGCTTGAGTGTGGGGTAACCCTCCGCCGGCGGGTCCCAGACAACGTCCGGAGCCGCCAGGTCCAACGCCGCACCGAGGGCGAAGCTGTCGATGGTGGAGATGGCCGCCACCACGTCCCGCCCCCGGAATCCTGCCGCCTCAAGGGCCAGCGCGAGGTCTTCGTAAAGCCCGATGACATCCGGATCGGTGATCGTTTGCAGGACCAGGAGCGGTGCCAGCCGCGGGTGGCGCACGAACGCGTCCCGGTAGGCCCGGATCAGGACCCGCAGGGCCGCTTCCCAGTCGCTGTGGTCCACCGGCGGATAGGGCTCTTCGGTGATGATCCGGTGGCGCAGGAGCTCCAGGATCTGGTCCCGGCCGCTGACGTGGTTGTAGATGGAGGACTGGCTGACGCCGATCTTCTTCGCCAGTTTCGGAAAGCTGAAGTCGCCGCTTTCATCAACCAGCTCAAGGGCGGCCGTCGTCAGGGCCTCCACGGATATCAGCGGGAGGAGCGGGCGCCCCATGGGTTCTCCTGACTGCAGCTCTTGAAGGTCTAGCCCAGCCTAGTCGGCGGGACCAGGCGACGCCGTTTCGAGAAAAGTATTGTGCTCTGCGCCACACGCATTCATAATAAACGAAAGCCTTTCGTTTATTAGGGCTCCCAAGAAAGGACGGACCAGTGCCGGATACCCAAACCAGACCACCGACGTCGTCCGCTGACGGCGCCCTCAAGCGCAACGCCCTGGGAACGGGCGGAATTGCCTTCCTCGTCATCTCCGCAGCAGCCCCGCTCACCGTCATGGCGGGAGTGGCGCCTGTAGCCATCGGCGTGGGCGGAATCGGCGCCCCGGCCGGCTACCTCCTGGCCGGCATCGTGCTCACCCTCTTCGCCATCGGCTTCATGGCCATGACCCGCCACGTCAAGGCATCCGGCGGCTTCTACACGTACATTTCGCTGGCCATGGGCAAGACCGTGGGGCTGGCCTCCGCAATCCTGGCGATCGTCTCCTATAACTGCCTCCAGATCGGCGTTTACGGTCTCTTCGCTGTCCAGACCCACGACATGTTCAAGGTGCTCTTCGGGCTCGAGGTGCCCTGGCCGGCCATCGCGCTCGCAGCCGTTGCAGCCGTCTGGTTCCTCGGCTACCGGGGGATCGACGTCGGCGCGAAGGTGCTCGGCGTGCTCCTGGTCGCCGAGACGGGCATCCTGGCCGTGATGGGAGCGGGCATCCTCAGCAGCGGGGGAGCCCACGGGATCAGTGTGGGGTCCTTCAGCCCGGACCAGGCGTTCGGCCCAGGGGTCCTGGCGATCCTCGGCATCTGCTTCGCCGCCTTCATGGGCTTCGAGTCCACCGTGCTGTACCGCTCCGAGGCCCGCAACCCGGACAAGTCCGTGCCGCGGGCCATGTACATCGCCGTCGGCTTCATGTCTGTTTTCTACGCCTTCATTGTCTGGACCGTGGTTCAGGCCTACGGAGAAGACCGCGCCGTGGAAGCCGCAGGTGAACTGGCCGGCGGGATGTTCTTCCAGACCATCAACCACTACGTGGGCCCGTGGGCCGAGGTGGTGATGTATGTCCTGATCGTCACCAGTGTCTACGCGTCGCAGCTCGCCTTCCACAACGCGATCAACCGCTACGTCTACATGCTGGCGCGCGACGGCGTCCTGCCCGCCTTCCTGGGCCGGACCCACGCCAGGTTCCAGTCCCCGCACCGCGCCGGCCAGCTGCAGACAATCCTCGCCGCCGTGGTCATCACCATCTGCGCCATGCTCAACGCCGACCCCTACCAGCAGCTGCTGATCTGGGTGAACACGCCAGGGATCTTCGGCATTGTGGGGCTCCAGGGCCTGGTGTCAGTCGCGGCGTTCCTCTACCTGCGCCGGAATCCTGCCGCGGCGACGCACAAACTCATGGTGCCGCTCAGCCTGGCGTCGGCCATCCTGCTCTTCGGCGTGGTGCTGCTGATCGGCCTGAACATCGAGTTGCTCACCTTCGCCGACGCCCTGACCAACACCATCCTCATCCTGGTGACGCCCCTCGTCTTCACCGCCGGACTCCTGGCAGCCCGCTGGGTGCGCCGCCACCGTCCCGCGACCTTCGCGCAGATTGGAAGCTTTGAAACCCATGAATCCTGATGTGATCATCCTCGCCGACACCATCCACACGATGGACGGCCTGCCCGCCCAAGGTCCCGCGCCGCAGGCCGTGGCGGTCCAGAACGGCGTGATTGCCGCAGTCGGGAGCCGTTCTGATGCCGAAAGCTGGCCGGCCGCGGAGGTCATCGACTTCGGTGCCGCCGTGCTGACCCCCGGCCTGGTGGACTGCCACATGCACCCTGTCTTCGGCCTGGAGCTGACGCGCGGCCGCGACCTGTCCGGCGCAAAGGACCTTGCCGAGGTGCGCGCACTGTTGCGCGCCGAAGCGGAGGCAACCCCGCACGGGGACTGGGTGCGGGGCTGGGCATTGGACCCCAATGTGTTCGGATCCGCCGCCGCCGCCCACCGCGAGCTGATTGACGACGTCGTCTCCGGGCGGCCGTGCCTCATCCGCCTCTTCGACGGGCATTCCGCACTGGCCAGTTCCCGGGCGCTCGAAATGGCTGGCGTCACCGGACCGCGGGCCTTCGACCAGGCGTCGGAAGTGGTCTGCGATCCCAGCGGCAGGCCCACGGGGCTCCTGCTGGAGGCCGCCGCCGTCGACCTGGTGGCGCGGCTGATGCCGGCGGAGTCCTTCGACGGGCGGAAGGCGAGGCTGGCGGAATTCTTTACGCAGTTCGCGCGCTCCGGGCTGACGGGAGCGCACGTGATGGACTGCGGGGAGGGCTCGCTGGAGCTCTTCCGGGCGCTCGAAGGCGGGACCCCCGAGGACGGCACGGACGGCGGACTCCCGCTGCGCCTGCGAATCTCACCGTGGTGCATGCCCGGCAGCGGCGAAGAAGACTGGCGCCGGCTCGCGGCGCAGATCGGGGTGGGCGGAAAACGCTGGGAGGTGGCCGGCATCAAATTGTTTGTTGACGGAACGGTGGATAACGGCACCGCGTGGCTCTTTGAGCCCGATACCTATGGGGAGTCGGTGACCCCGTTCTGGCCCCGCCCCGAGGAGTACGCGGCAGCGGTGCGCTTCTTCGCCGGCCGCGGGATTCCCACGGCCACGCACGCGATCGGCGACGCCGGAGTGGCTGCGGTCCTGGACGCCTTCGAGTCCCTGCCTCCCGCGGTGCCGTCGGTTGCACCGGAGGCCGTGCACCGGGTCGAACACCTCGAAACCGTCCCGGACGCCCTCATTGAGAGGTTCTCCCGCGCGGGCCTGGTTGCGAGCATGCAGCCGACGCACTGCACCCACTATTCCCGCGCCGACCAGTCGGATAACTGGTCCACGCGACTCGGAACGGAACGCGCGAACAACGCCTGGCGGTGCGCGGACCTCCGCGCGGCGGGAACCACCCTGGGGCTCGGCTCCGACTGGCCGATCGCACCGTTCGAGCCGCTGCCCATCCTGGCGGACGCGCAATTACGACGGCGGTCCGGCCACCCGGGCGAACAACCGGTGGTTCCGGGCCAGGCCCTCACTGCCCTGCAGGCGCTCGAAGGCTACACCTCGCACGCTGCCAAGGCGGCGGGGGAGTGGGCGGTCTCCGGGTCTGTCACCGTGGGCAAGCGCGCGGACTTCACCGTGTTCGACGCCGATCCGCTGGCGGTTGCCCCGGATGACCTGGCTGCCGCCCGGATTCTGGCTACGTTCGTGGACGGGCGGGCGCAGCACCTGACGGTCCGGTCAGTCCGGTAGTGCGGCAGATTTTGAGGCCAGGAAGCCCGCCCTTGGAGCTGTCATCCGGCGCTGGATCCACGACCGCGCCTAAGCCGCGGGGTCAGCCCGGGGCGCATGCCAGGGTCACGCCTGGGCCAGGTGCCGCACTCCGGCGCTGGCCTCGGCCTTGAACCCGAGGTTTCGGGAGACCGCCCGGGCCGTGGCCTGGACTGCCGGCGCCAGCACGTTCGGGGGAGTGGCGCCGTCGGGAACAACGATGGAAAGTGCAGCGGCAACGGCGCCCTGGGCGTCGAAAATGGGCGAGGCCACGGACACCGTCCGGGACGGCGCCGACCTCCTGATCATGGCCACGCCCGTGCGGCGCACGTCCGAAAGCGTGCGCCTGAGCTGCCCCTCCGGCATGGCGTCCACGCCGGCCTCAACGTCAGCGGGCTGCCGGATCACAGCTTCCTGGAAGGCCGTGTCCGCGCCGGCGAGAAGAACCAAGCCGACGGCGGTGGATCGGAGCGGGGCCCGGCCGCCCACGCGGTAGGCCACTTCCGTGGCCTCCTTCGAGGACAGCCGCTCGATGAGCACCGCCTCGTTCCCGTCGCGCACTGCGAGCAGAACGTGGTGGCGCGTCACTTCGAAGAGGTCCTCAAGATAGGGCAACGCAATCTCCCGCACGCCGTGGCCGCGGGGCGACAGTGACGCGACTTCCCAGAGCCGCACGCCCACCACGTACCGCCCGTCGTCGAGCCTTTCCAGCGCACCCCATGCCACCAGCCGGGCGATGAGCCGCAGCGCCGTCGGCGCCGGCATGTCCGCGTACCTGGCCATTTCGGAAAGCGTCAATGCACGACGCCGGTCGGTGAAGACGGCGAGGAGGCTGAGGGCCCGGTCAATCACCGGTTCGCCCTGCTTCGGCCGCTTGCCGCGGGCGGGAGCCGGGACCTCAGCAGAGGGGAGGTCCGGCCCGGCGAGGTCCGGCTTCCTATCCGGGACTGCTGTCATCTCACACCGTTCCTTCTTCGTCGCCAGTGACCCCCACCACAATAGTGTTTCATCCAATGGAACTCCTAGCCGGTGCTCCATGGTCTCCGCACTCATCGGGTGGGGCGTCACCTGCGCCGTTTCAGGCGGACGCGGTTCAGACCGACTGCGCGACGCTGGTTCGGGCCAGGCTGCCCAGGAACCGGGCGCTCTCCTTTGGCGTCCGTTCCTGTGTGGCCCGGTCCACCGCGATGAGGCCAAATTTCGGGCCGTAGCCAAAGATCCACTCGAAGTTGTCGAAGGCCGTCCAGGCGATGTAGCCGCGGACGTCGATGCCGTCGGCCAGGCAGGACTCCACGCCGGCTACAGCAGTGCGGAGGTACGCGAGCCGCTGGGAGTCGTCGTCGGTGGAGAGGCCGTTCTCCGTGACGATGACCGGGATGCCCGCGACGCGGGCCGCCTCGCGGATGGTCGATTCCAGGGCCTCGGGGTAGATTTCCTCGCCCATCTGGTTGGTCTCGGCACCCTCGGGGGCGGGCATGACGCCGTCCGGCCCGAACACCGTCCGGCCGTACGTCTGGATTCCCACGAAGTCGTCTCCGCGGGACGCCTGGAGGAACCGTTCGTTGACGTCGCGGCGGATCCTCTCCGCCCGGTCCTGGCCTCCTTCGGCTGCCTGGATGTCTGTGTTGGCCAGGGTCCACCCGACCGGGAGTTCCGGCCGGATCGCCTTGATGGCGGCCGTGCCCGCACGGTGGGCCGCGAGCTTGATGTCGAAGCCGGCCTCGGACACCGTGAACTGGAAGGGCGCCACGCGGCTTGCGTCGATGCCGAGCCGGTCCGCGGCTGCCGCCCACAGCGGGACGTCCGCCCGGCGCTCCGGGGCCTCGCCGCCCAGGCCGAGTTCCTTGAGCAGCCACGGCAGGTTGGGTTCGTTGAGGGTGCAGGCGACGCCGATGAGATCGCCCAGGTGCCGCATGGCGCGGTCGCAGTAGCGGGCGAAGAGTTCGGGGGTGCGGGCGTCCTCCCAGCCGCCGGCTGCCAGCAGCCACAGGGGCGAGGTGAAGTGGTGGAACGTGACCACCGGGGTGAGTCCGTGCTCATGGCAGGCCTCAAGCATGCGGCGGTAATGGTTGAGTTCCGCCACCGAGAAGTGGCCTTCCTCGGGCTCGATGCGTGCCCACTCCAGCGAGAAACGGTAGCTGGTGAACCCCAGGCCGGCGATCAGGGCGATGTCCTCGCGGTACCGGTGGTAGTGGTCGACGGCGTCCCCGGACGGTTCGGCGAAGATCGTTCCGGGGAGCCTCTCCAGGAACCAGCAGTCACTGTTGACGTTGTTTCCTTCGACCTGGTGGGCTGCGGTGGCGACGCCCCAGAGGAAATCCTGCGGGAAGGCAAAAGAGTCGGTCATCTGGTTCCTTTCGATGCGAGCCCCAAGCGACTGTGCAGGGGGCTGACTGTCCATCCTCGGCGCTCAATGCCGGGCCAGGGGCAGTTGATTTCATTGGTTGAAAGACTCCTCGCCGGGGCTGCCGGCCTTCCGGGCGCCGGTCGTGACGCCCGCCACAGAAGTATTTCAACCAATGAAATCCTCGTGTCTCCATCAAACAGCGCGCGCTGATGCTTGAGGGGAGCCGGCCACACGCCTGGCCCCCATAACTGCTTCCTCCGTTGTCACATCAGAATGCAAAGGCGCACTACATGAAACTTCTGAACTCCACCGTACGAGCGAGCTCCGCCGTCCTGGCCGGAGCGCTCCTCCTGGGATCGTTGACCGCCTGCGGCGGCTCGAGCCAGGCAACTGCCAAGGCGGACACCAGCACCCTGACGCTCGCCATCGATAGCGACTCTGCATCGTTCGGATTTGATCCGCTCCGTGTTTCAGCGGCCCAGCGGCAGTTCTTCGAGGGCCTCTACGACAGCCTGATGACCCTCCAGCCGGACGGCTCCGCAGGACCGGGACTTGCCAAGGAGTTCAGCTACAACGCAGACAACACCGTCCTGACACTGACGCTCAAGGACGGCGTGACGTTCACCGACGGGTCAAAGCTCGACGCCGACCTGGTCAAGGCAAACCTGGACCGCCGGTCCGACCCCGCGCTGAGCGCATACTCCGCAGTCGCCAAGGGCGGCGCCCAGGAGATCACTTCCGTTGACGTCGTTAGCCCCACGCAGGTCTCCCTCACGTTCGCGAAGGCGCAGCCAGGGTTCGAGAAGAACCTGGCCTCCACCACCGGCATGATCGTTGGCAAGACCGGCGTCACCGACACCGCGAGCCTGGCCGCAACCCCGGACGGCTCCGGTCCCTACACCTTGGATCCCTCCACGGTGAAGGGCAACAAGTACGTGCTGGTAAAGAACGACAAGAGCGCGGACGCGTCGAAATATGCCTTCACCAAGGTCATCTTCAGCGTCATCCAGGATCCCCAGGCGCGTGCCAACGCCCTCGTCTCCGGCCAGGCCGACGTCGCCATGCTGACCTCATCTACCGTTGACTTCGCGAAATCCAAGGGTGTTGGGGTGTCCCAGATCGGCGGCACGGTCAACACCATGATTTCCTTCGACAAGACCGGCAAGACAGCCCCGGCCTTCGCCAGCGAAAAGGTGCGCCAGGCCATCCAGCACGCCATCAACCGCAAGGCCCTGGTGGATGCCCTGCACAAGGGTGATATCCCCGCGTGGAATGCCCTGCCCAAGGATTCCGCAGGTTTCAGCCAGGACCTGGAGACCGCGTTCGCCTACGATCCGGCGAAGGCCAAGAGCCTGCTGGCCGAAGCCGGCTTTGCGAACGGGTTCGAATTCACCATCATCGCCAGCGCCCAGACCCAGACGGACCTGCAGGCAGTCCAGAAGGACCTTGCCGCCGTCGGAATCACCATGAACGTCAAGATGGCCGCCTCCACGGATGAAGCGTTTGCCGCGGTGGCAACCACTCCGCTGGGCTACGCACCGCTGAACTGGGACAACCCGGTGGGCGTGATGTACGGAGCGATCCTCAACGGATTCACGAACGTGCAGAAGGCCACCGACGACCAGTTGAGCGCCGCCACCGGCGAGGCTGCGGCCGCGAAGGATGATGCCGCGAGCAAGGCTGCGCTGACCAAACTGAACACCCGGTTGGTGGAATCCGGCTGGATGATCCCGCTCTATGAAGCACTGACTAACCAGGGCTACAACACCAAGAAAATCAAGCAGGTGGAGTTCGCCGGTACCAACGCGTACCCGCTGCTCTCGTCCTACGCACCGGCCAGCTAACACCCGAACCTGCCGATTACCGGCTCTGCCGGGGTGCCCGCGCGCAACGGAGGGCACCCCGGCAGATCCTGACCGATGGAGGTCACCATGGCACTATTCATTACCAAGCGCCTGCTGATGGCGCTCGCCACCGTGCTGGTGGTCGCGGTGCTGGCATTCCTGCTGGTGCACGCAATGCCCGGCAGTCCCGGAGCGGTTTCGCTCGGGGCCGGAGCTTCCCAGGATGCGATTGATGAGGTGAACCGGCGTCTTGGGTGGAACGATCCGCTTCTGGTCCAGTTCTTCCGCTGGCTGGGTGACGCGGTCCAGGGCAATCTCGGTGTCTCCCTCATCGATGGCCGCTCCGTGTCCGCTGACCTGGCCAACAGGCTCCCGGTGACCGCGTCGCTCGCGGCAGGCGCGACTGTCCTGAGCGCTGTGCTGGGCATCCTCCTCGGCGTGACCGCCGCTGTGCGCGGCGGCTTCCTGGATCAGGCCATTGGAGGCTTTGTCGGGCTCCTTGTGGCTCTGCCCGCGTTCTGGATCGGCATCATCTTTGTGTACCTCTTCGCCGTCCAGTCCTCGGTCTTTCCCGCCACCGGCTACGTTCCCTTCGAAGCCTCGCCCCAGGATTGGGCCATGTCCCTGGCGCTGCCGGTGATCACCCTGGCCGTAGGCGGTGCGGCGTTCATCGCCCGCCAGACCCGGGCTTCCATGCTTGAGGCGTTGCAGCAGGAACACATCCGTACGCTCCGCGCGACTGCCACGCCCACGTGGAAGATCCTCTACATCCACGCCCTCCGCTACGCCAGCCTCCCCATCGTGGCCGGCATCGCCCTGCAGTTCATCGGACTGTTCGGGGGCTCCGTCATCGCGGAGCAACTGTTCGCCATGCCGGGCCTGGGCCAGGCAGTCCAGAACTCCGTCAGCACCCACGATGCCCCGTCCGTGCAGGGCGTGGTGGTCATCGCCACCGTTGTAGTGGTGGCCGTGAACCTGGTGCTGGAACTCGCCACCAAGTTCCTCGATCCGAAGTTGCGTGCCTCATGATCCCCTCCGTCGCCCCCGCCCCGCTCCAGCGCAAGAACGCCCTGGCCAGGTTTTCCGCCCACCGCCTCTTCGCTTCTCCGGGCGGCGTGGCTGGCGTTATCTGGCTGGCGGCCCTGGTGGCCGCATCGCTGACTGCCCAGTGGTGGCTGCCGTACCGAACCGAAGACCAAGACTTCACCGCAGTCCTGTCCGGCCCCACCGCGGCCCACTGGCTCGGTACCGACGAACTCGGCCGGGACCTCCTCAGCCGCATTTTCGCTGCCGCCGCAGGCACCCTCGGAACCTCACTGATCACGGTGATTGTCGGCGTCGGGCTTGGAACGGTCCTAGCCATGCTGGCGGCCGCCGCCGGCGAACGCGTCGAAGCGGTCATCAGCCGCGTTACCGAAATCATGATGTCCCTGCCCGGCACGGTGATCATCCTGGCCGTCATCGGCGCAGTGGGGACCAATATTCCGCTGATCATGGCGATCCTGGGTATCCTCATCTCCGCCGGAATCTACCGCGTGATCCTCGGTCAGGCGAAGTCCCTGCAGTCCCAGCTCTACGTGGACGCCGCCAAGGTTGACGGCGTCAGCACGCTGGGCATCAGCCTCCGGCACGTCCTGCCCGGTCTGACGAACACCATCGTGGTGCAGTCCGCCCTCATTTTCGCCGTCGGCATGCTCATCCAAGCGGGCCTGGCGTTCATCGGTTTCGGCCCGCCCATTCCGCAGCCCAGCTGGGGCGGCATGATCCAGGGCGCCTCGCAGCACGTCTACGATGCCCCGTGGCTGATGGTCCCCACCGGCGCGGTGCTGGCCCTCACCGTCCTGGCCGCCAACGCCATCGGCAACGCCCTGGGCAAGGCGCCCAACACCACCGCCTCCCACCTGCCGTCGGCGGCAGCCCGCCGCCAGCGGGCTCGTGCCGTGGCCGCCGTCGGCGCTGCCGTTGGCGCCGCCACTTCTCCCTCCGCTAATCCGGCTGCCGACTCTGACGCCGCACCCGCGAACGGACAGCTCAGCGTCCGCGGACTGTCAGTAGGGGTCGGCGGCGGTCCACGCCTGGTCACGGACGTCTCGTTCGACGTCGAACAGGGAACCGTCCTGGGGCTCGTCGGCGAATCCGGGTGCGGCAAGACCATGACCGCGCTGTCGCTGCTCGGCCTGCTGCCCTCCGGGGTGTCCGCAACGGGCGGCCAGATCCTCTGGAACGGCAAGAACCTGGCTGCCGCCACCGACCGGGAGATGGAAGCCATCCGCGGCCGTGACATCGCCCTGATCTCGCAGGAACCCATGCGGGCCCTGGACCCCATGTTCACCGTGGGCTACCAGCTCACCTCCGCCATCCGGCGCCTCCGGAAAAAGGGCAAGGCGGACGCCCGGAAGGAAGCCCGCACCCTGCTGGAAAAGGTGGGCATCGTGGACGCCGAACGCATCCTCAAGACCTACCCGCACCAGATCAGCGGCGGCATGGCCCAGCGCGTGGCCATCGCCCTGGCCCTCTCCGGACGGCCCCGGCTGCTGGTGGCCGATGAGCCCACCACCGCGCTGGATGTCACGGTCCAGGCGGAAATCCTGTCCCTGCTCCGCTCGCTGGTGAAGGACACCGGCATGTCGGTGGTGATGGTGACGCATGACCTCGGCGTCGTGGCGGACATCTGCGACAACGTCGCCGTCATGTACGCCGGCCAGGTGGTGGAAAGCGGCCGGACCGCCAACATCCTGGACAACCCCCGGCACCCCTACACGCTGGCCCTCCTTGCCGCGGATCCACACGCCAACTCCGCTGCTGACATGCCTGACCGGCTGGCCACCATCAGCGGCCAGGTCCCCCAGCCCAAGGACTGGCCCACCGGCTGCCGCTTTGCGGCCCGCTGCCAGTTCGCCGGATCGGCGTGCGCCGCCCCGGTGCCGCTGCTGGCCTCCGGCTCCGAGGAGGGGCTGGTCCGCTGCGTCAAGGCCGACGAACTGGCCGTGGAAGGCCTGGAATGGCTTGCCACCGAAGTGCCCACCCACCGAGTACTGAAAATCGTTGAAAGGGACCTGGCATGAGCATCAAGACGGTGGAACGGCAGGACACGGCGGCAGTTGCGCCGGTGCAGCCCATGCTGGAAGTCAAGGAGCTGGTGGTCCGCTACGGCCGCGGGCGGAAAGCTGCGGCCCTGCCGGCAGCAGTGGACGGGGTGAGTTTCAGCATCCTCCCCGGCGAGACCGTGGGCCTGGTAGGGGAGTCCGGTTCCGGAAAGTCCACCATCGGCAAGGCCATTCTCGGCCTTCAGAAGAGTGCCGGCGGCACCATCACCTTCCAGGGCAAGGACGTCACGCGCGCGCGAGCGGCAGAGCGCCGCGCCCTGGGCGGAGAACTGCGGGCGGTCTTCCAGGACCCCAATTCCTCGCTGAACCCGCGCCAGACCATCGGGGCTTCGCTGGCGGAGCCGCTCCGCCTCCGCGGAGTCACCGCGGCTGAAGCCCGGGAAAAGGCCGAGGCCATGCTGGAACGCGTGGGGCTGCCCCGCGAAGCAGTGGACCGCTATCCCAGCCAGTTCTCCGGCGGCCAGCGCCAGCGCATCGCGGTGGCGCGGGCCCTGATCTGCGACCCCCAGCTGGTGGTCTGCGACGAAGCGGTCAGCGCCCTGGACCTTTCCACCCAGGCCCAGGTGCTCAACCTGCTGGCAGACCTCCGGGACGAACGCGGCCTGAGCTATCTGTTCATCGCCCACGACATTTCGGTGGTCCAGTTCCTCGCCCAGCGGGTGGTGGTCCTCTACCGCGGCCAGGTGATGGAGAGCGGCCCTGCGGCTGCCGTGACGGAGGCTCCCACGCACCCGTTTACGCAGGCCCTAGTAGCAGCTTCCCCCGTGCCGAGGCCAGCAGAGCAGGCCCAACGCCGCGCTGTCCGCGAGGCCCTTGGGGTTCGGACTGCCGCCGCGGTGTCGGCGTCGCCGGGCGGATGTCCCTTCAGCCAACGGTGCCCGCTGGCCACGGAGCTGTGCACCTCCGAACGGCCCGCGCTCCGCCGCGTCGGTGCATCCGACGTCGCCTGCCATTACGCCTGAAAGGGGCACCGTTGCCTAAACATCACGCATCCGCTCAGCCCGCCCGCCTTCGGACCGAAAATCTGAGCCAGGCCTTCGGCATCACCAACACCGCCCCGCGGTTCAGCTGGACGCCGCCACACGGCACGGTCCGGCAGACGGCCTACCAGCTCAGCTCGAGCAACGGCTGGGACACCGGGCGTGTGGACTCCAGCCTGCACAGCTTCGTGCCCTACGGCGGGCCTGACCTTGGTTCCCGCGACCGCTTCGACTGGAGGGTCCGGAGCTGGAACGCGGCCGCGGACGGCACCGAGGTGCTGTCCGGCTGGTCCGAACCGGTGGCCGTGGAGCTGGGCCTGTTGAACGCCTCGGACTGGAGCGCCCGGTGGATCGGACCCGATGAATCCGAGATTCCGGCACCGGGCCGCCGCCCCGGGTATGCCCTGCACCGCGACTTCACCCTGGACGCCGCACCCGACTTTGCGCGGGCCTACGCCACCGCGCACGGCATCTATGAGCTCTTCCTCAACGGCCACCGGGTGGGGGACCAGCAGCTGACCCCCGGCTCCACGAGCTACCACACCACCCTGCAGGTCCAGACGTTCGACATTGCGCACCTGCTGCGCCCCGGCAGCAACACCGCGCGGGCGGTCCTGACGGACGGCTGGTTCCGCGGGTCCTTCGGGTTCACGCGCGACGCCGACTTGTACGGAACGCAGACTGCTTTCCTGGCGCAGTTGGAGATTGAGTCCGGGGGAGGACGGACGGTCATCGGCACTGACGGGTCGTGGCTTGTTTCTGCGACGGAGATCCTCTCTGCGGACCTGATGGAAGGCCAGCGCGTGGACCTCCGGACAGCGACTGTTCAGGGTGAGGCCGCCCGGCCTGCCGTCCTGCGGGAAGGCAGCTTCAGCACTCTGACCGGCCCGGTGGCGCCGCCCACCCGCGTCGTGGAGGAGCTCGTTCCGGTCTCCATCACGCGACTGGGCGGCGGCAATCAGATCGTGGACCTGGGGCAGAACATCAACGGCTGGGTACGGCTCAGCCGGCTGGGCGCCCCGGGCACCGCGGTGACATTGGTCCACGGCGAAACCCTCGACGCCGACGGCGAGGTCAGCCAGGACCACCTCCGCCCCATCGACTTCAAAAGACCCGGCCAGTTCCTGGATGCCGGGCAAGTGGATACCGTGGTGGCCTCGGGTACCCCCGGCGAGGTCTTCGAACCGCGCCACACCGCCCACGGCTTCCGGTACGTCTCCGTCCGCGGTCTGGCCGAAGCGCTGCAGCCGGGAGACATCGTGGGATGCATGGTGCATACCGACCTGGAACACCTGGGCACCTTCAGCTGCAGCGACAGCCGGCTCAACAAACTCCACGACATCGTGGACTGGAGCTTCCGCGGCAACGCCTGCGAGGTCCCCACCGACTGCCCGCAGCGCGAAAAGGCCGGCTGGACCGGTGACTGGCAGCTCTTTGCGCCCACCGCCGCCTACCTCTACGACGTGGCAGGCTTTTCGCGGAAATGGCTCAACGATGTTCGCGCCGACCAGTGGGACAACGGCGTGATCGCCAACATCTCGCCGTCGCCCGGACCCGGCGTCACCGGCGCCGAATTCATGGCCTTTACCAACGGGTCCGCGGGGTGGGGAGACGCGATCGTCATGGTGCCCTGGGAGCTTTACCTCGCCACCGGGGACACCGGCATTCTCGAAGAGAACTGGGACGCGATGAACCGGTGGCTGGGCTTCATCCGCGGCACCGCAGAGAAGAATAGGCACCCGGCCAGGGCAGCCAGGCGCCCCACCCCCGCGGAGCATGAGCGCTACCTCTGGGACACCGGCTTCCACTTCGGTGAATGGATGGAACCGGGCGGCCCGGCACCGGACCTTTTCGCCTCCCGGTCCATGGACAACGGCATCGTGGCCACCGCCTACTACCGGCACTCGTCCGACCTCATGGCCAGGATTGCCGCCGTCCTGGGCCGGGACGACGAAGCCCGCGAACTCCGGGACCTCTCCGAGAAGGTCCGCGACGCGTGGCAGCAGGAATACCTGCAGCCTCACGGAAGAGTATCCGATAGAAAAGGCGACGGCGGCACCCAGGCCAACTGCGTGCGGGCGCTCGCCTTCGAGCTCGTGCCGGACGCCGCCCGCCCCGGCGTCGCGGATCAGCTCGCCGGCCTGGTCAGGGCGGCGGGCACCCACCTGGGCACCGGCTTCCTGGCCACGCCGTACCTGCTTCCGGTGCTTGCCGACAACGGCCACCCCGGCCTCGCCTATGAGCTGCTGATGCAGGACTCTGAGCCCTCCTGGCTGGTGATGGTGGACCGCGGCGCCACCACCATGTGGGAGGACTGGAACGGCATCGGGGCCGACGGCAGCGCCACGGGCTCGCTCAACCACTACAGCAAGGGCGCCGTGGTCTCGTTCCTACACCGCTACACCGCCGGGCTGCGCCAAGCGCCGGGGAGTGCGGGCTGGGAACGGATCATCATCGAGCCCCGGCCGGGCGCCAGGCTGACGTCCGCCAGCACCTCGCACCGGGGCCCGCAGGGCGTCATCGAAGTGGAGTGGATCATTGACGACGGCGTGCTGACGCTCACGGCCACCGTCCCCTCCGGGACCACGGCGGAGGTCCGCCTGCCCGGACAACCGGGCGCCGTCGTCGGACCCGGAACCCATACCTTTGCCGCCGCAATGCCCGCCTTCGATTCCGCAAGCGGCATTGACGCCCACCCGGACCTCGCAAGGAGCGCACGATGACCCCCCAAACCGCCACCACTGAAACCCCGCGACGGATGCCTGCGCCGCCTCCCTTCCCGGCCTTCCACGCGCCGGGAACTCCTGAGCCGGCGTCGGAGGTGTCCACCGTGCACCGCGAAGTGAGCTACGCCATTGCCGTCGGCTTCCGTCGCCTGGCGATGGACATCTGGCTGCCGCGCGAAACCGCAGGACCTGTTCCCGTGGTGGTGTGGATCCACGGCGGAGCCTTCCAGCTTGGTGACCGCCGCGAGCTGCCGCCCACCTTTCCCAAGGACTCGGTCTTCCGGTTGCTGAACGAGGCCGGCATCGCCTGCGCCACAGTTGACTACCGGCATGCCCTGGAAGCGCCCTTCCCGGCGCAGCTGCATGACCTCAAGGCCGCCGTCCGGTACCTCCGGGAGCACGCCGACGTCTTGGGCATCGACCCGGGCCGCATCGGCGCCTGGGGCGAGTCCGCGGGCGGGCACCTCGCCGCCCTGCTCGGTGTTACGGGGACCCGGGAGGACCTGGAAGGCGGACTCGGAGCGTCGGGTCACTCCAGCGCGGTCAGCGCCGTCGTGGACTTCTACGGCGTGTCCTCGCTGCCGGACATGCCGCCGATGGATATGCCCGCTGGCCTCATGTCCGGCCCGCTCGTGGCCGCCGTACCGCCGGGGATGACCATGGAGCCGGGGCCGATGCTGGTGGGCGGCACCGCCGATCCGGACCTTCTGGCGGCGGCCAGCCCGCTGGGCCACGTCACCCCCGGCGCGGCACCGTTCCTGCTCATCCACGGCGACAGCGACGGCCTGGTCCGCTTTCCCAAAGCGAGCTGCTGGCCGCGGCGCTGACGGACGCCGGCGTCCGCAACGAACTCGTCACCATCGAGGGCGCCGACCACTGCTTCTTCGGTGCCGAGGGCCAGTTGGACGGAATCCTCAACACCGCAGTTGAATTTTTCGCCAGCGAGCTTTAGGGATCCGCGGGCCTTAAGGACAGGCCCGACGGCGGGCCGGTAGCATGCCGCTATGGCTATCGCACGCTTCCCAAGCTTTGTTATCGACTGCCCCGATCCGAGAGCCCTTGCGGGCTTTTACGGTACCCTGCTCGGCTGGAACGAAAGGGTCGATGACGGCTGGGTCGAGATCCGGCCCGACGACGGCAGCAACTGCATTGCCTTCCAGCAGGTGGACGGCTACCAGGCCCCTGAGTGGCCGGGCCAGACCCACCCGCAGCAGATGCACATGGACCTGGTGGTGGCGGATCTGGACGACGGCGAAAAAGAGGCCGTCAGGTTGGGCGCCACCAAGGCGGAGACGCAGCCCGGCACCACCTTCCGTGTCTTCCTGGACCCGGCCGGCCACCCGTTCTGCCTCTGCCTGAGCTGACACTGGTTTCAGTCAATGAAACTCCGCTAGCGGGCCCATCGGCGATTCCGGGACGCTGGGGGAAGCCCTTGAACTTCCCCTTCGTGACGAATCGAGCCGACGTTGACTCAACCATCCAGCCCCTCAGCCCTCCGCTTTGAACACCATGAGGAGCCCTTTGGTATCGGCGAGGAGCGGCCGCGGCTCTCCTGGCAGGTCACCTCCGAAACACCGGGCTGGGTCCAGTCCGCCTACGAACTCGAGCTCGGCCCTGATGAAGACCACCTGATCAGCTACGGTCGGACCGAATCCGCCGAGCAGCTCCTCCAGCCGTGGCCGGCACCGCCGCTGCGGAGCCGCCAGCGTGTTGCCGCCCGGGTCCGGGTGTGGGGCAACGACGACGGCGGTCCCTCCGAATGGAGCCCCGTCACCGACGTCGAAGCCGGGCTCCTGAATCCGGCAGACTGGCAGGCGGCCATGATCCGGCCGGCCTGGCATGAAGCCAGCGAAGACACCGAGCCCGCCTCCCGGCTGAGCCGCACGTTCGAAGTCACGGGCACCGTGGCCTCCGCACGCCTCTACGCCAGCGCCCACGGTGTTTACGTGGCCTGGATCAACGGCCGGCGCGTCGGCCGCGAGCGGCTGGCGCCGGGCTGGACCAGCTACCACCACCGCCTCCGCTACCAGACCCACGACGTCACTGACTACCTGCAGCCCGGCACCAATGTCGTCGGACTCGAACTTGCCGACGGCTGGTGGCGCGGCAACCTGGGCTTCCAGGACAAGCGCAACACCTACGGTGACCGCACGTCGGCGATCGCCCAACTGGAAATCGCCGACGCCGGCGGCAGGATCACGGTCATCGGAACCGACAGCTCCTGGCTGGCTGGCAAGAGCCCGGTGCTCGGCGCCGATCTCTACAACGGCGAAACGTATGACGCCCGGCTGGAGGACTGCGGCTGGGCAGACTCCCAGGACGCCGGGCTCGGCCCTGTAGCCGTGGAGGACTTCAATGCGTCGGTGCTGGTGGCCCCGGACGGTCCGCCGGTGCGCGCGACGGAAGAGCTTCCCGTGACCGCAGTGCTGGGCACGCCGTCCGGGAAGACCATTTTGGACTTCGGCCAGAACCTCGTGGGACACATCCGCATCAGGGTCAGCGGAGAGGCCGGCACGGAGGTGGTCCTGCGCCACGCCGAGGTCCTGGAACACGGAGAACTCGGCACCAGGCCACTGCGGGTCGCCAAGCAGACCGACCGGTACATCCTGCGTGGCGGCCGCGAGGAAATCTGGGAACCTGAGTTCACCATCCACGGATTTCGATATGTGGAGGTGGCCGGCTGGCCCGGTGACCTGGACCCGGACGCGTTCACCGCCGTCGTCGTTCACTCAGACCTGGCGCGGACCGGTTCCGTCGAATGTTCCGACCCCATGCTGAACCAGCTCCATTCCAACGTGGTGTGGGGCATGCGCGGAAACTTCGTTGATGTGCCAACGGACTGCCCGCAGCGCAACGAGCGGCTCGGCTGGACGGGCGACTTCCAGATTTTCGCAGCAACGGCGTCCTTTCTATACCGGATCC
The DNA here is from genome assembly GCF_964254335.1 of Arthrobacter sp. LjRoot78. NCBI lineage: Bacteria > Bacillati > Actinomycetota > Actinomycetes > Micrococcales > Micrococcaceae > Arthrobacter > Arthrobacter sp. LjRoot78. Next base: position 315,577 of record NZ_CAXUTG020000001.1, read on the forward strand.
CAGGCTTCACAGCGTCCTGGCTGAAAGACCTGGCCGCCGAGCAAGGTACCGACGGACCTCCGCCGCTGGTTGTCCCCGAAGTAACGTTCGACAAGCCGCCGTTTCCTGTCCGCCCGGTGATGGCCGCGTGGGGTGACGCGGCCGTGCTGGTTCCCTGGGTGCTGTACCAGCGCACCGGCGACCTGGAGTTCCTGCGACGGCAGCTGCCGGGAATGATCGCATGGCTGGAGGCTGCTGCCGGGGCCGCCGGACCGGAGCTGCGGTTCGAACAGGGCTTCCAGTTCGGTGACTGGCTGGATCCGGCGGCGCCCCCGAACGAACCAGGCGCTGCCCGGACGCCGTGGCAGCTGGTGGCCCAGGCCTACCTGGCTTACTCGGCCCGCGTGGCCTGCCAGGCCGCGGTGCTGCTGGGGGAGGACCCGGCCGCTCTGGACGAGCTCTCGCAGCGGGCTGCCGAAGTATTCCGCGAGCGTTATATTTCCCGCGGCGGGCTGCTGATGCCGCCGACCCAGACGGCCTACGCCGTCGCACTGAGCTTCGGACTTCTGGAGGGCGGGGAGCAGGCTGCCGCGGCCGACGGGCTGGCTCAGGCAGTGGAAGCCGACGGCTACCGGATCGCCACGGGTTTCGTGGGGACACCGCTGGTCTGCGACGCACTGACCGACCACGGCTACTCGACGGCGGCATACCGCCTCCTGCTCCAGACGGAATGCCCGTCCTGGCTCTACCCCGTGACGATGGGTGCCACCACGATCTGGGAGCGGTGGGACTCCATGCTTCCGGACGGCAGCATCAACGAGGGTGAAATGACGTCCTTCAACCACTACGCCCTGGGTGCGGTGGCCGATTGGATGCACCGCAGCCTGGCGGGGCTGGCTCCGGCTGAACCGGGCTACCGGAAACTGCTGGTCCGGCCCCGGCCCGGCGGCGGGCTGGCCTGGGCACGGGCCAGGCACGAGACCCCGTACGGTGTGGCCGAGGTCAGCTGGAACCTGGCGGGCGCGGACTTCACCCTGGAGGTGACGGTGCCGGCGGGTTGCACCGCAACGGTGGTGCTGCCGGATGCTGACGAGACCACCCATGAAGTTGGATCCGGAACGCATTCGTTCAGCTGTGTGGCGACGCCGGCTGACGAAGCTCTCAGGGCTCCCGAACTCGCGGCACGGCCATGAGCGTGGATCCGGAACTGGCTGCCCTCATGCACCACGTGGCCGGCGCCGGTTCCTTCGCCGAGCTCCTTGCCGATCCCTCCGGGATGGAACGGCTGGAGGCCTTCAGCGCGGGAGAGGCCCCGTATGCGGCGCCTGCCGTCGCGGTCCGGACCGTGGACGTGCCGGGTCCCAACGGCCCGGTGCCGGTGCGGATTTATGGCGGACCGGCGTCGGACTCTTCAGTAGACTTGCCAGCCGCTGCAGGCGGCGGACTTCCGGCCCTCGTATGGGTTCACGGTGGCGGGTTCGCCGGAGGCGGCCTGGACATGCGCGAAGCGGACCAGCTGGCGCGGGAAGTGGCCGACAGGACGGGCGGGATGGTGCTGTCCGTGGACTACCGGCTGGCCCGCGGCGGGGTGCATTTTCCGGTGCCGCACGAGGATGTCCTTGCAGCCTGGCTGTGGGCCGTGGAGCACGCCGCGGAGCTGGGGGCTGACCCCCGGACCCTCTGCCTTGGCGGAGCCAGCGCCGGCGGCAACCTTGCCGTCGGGGCTGCCCTGTTTCTGAAGGATGCGGGAGGCCGGCTGCCCGCGAAGCTGGTGCTCGCCTACCCCTTCCTGCACGCGGAGCTGCCGGAGCCAGAGGATCCGGGGGCCGCGGCCATGGCCGGTCTTCCGCGGATCCTCCGCTTCACGGCGGACGATTGCCGCGCCATGGTGGAGAACTACATCGGAGGTCCCATCCTGATGGCGTCCTCCTATGCCATGCCCGGCTATGCGGACCCGGCCGGCCTGCCGCCTGCAGCCGTCCTGGTGTGCGAATACGATGACCTGCGCTACTCCGGCGAGTTGTTCGTTGACGGTCTCCGGGCCGCCGGGATCGTCGTGGAGGCGCGCGTGGAACCGGGCGCCACGCACGGCTACCTCAACCACTCGGCGGGGCTGCGCATCGTGCAGCGCGGCCTGCAGTTCCTGGCCGATGAAGTGGCGTCGGCGAAGCCATTTCAATGATTGGAATTTCCCGTTTCCGCCGGGGCTTCCGTCCAGCAGGCTTAGGGAAGAAGATGCCGGATCGTTCCTGATTCCGGCCATGGCAACGGATGGAGTCATTGATGACTGCTGGACAAGTCCTGAGGGGGATCGAGTTTTCACGTCCCGGCGGATTGCCGTTGCTGCTGGACCTCTACCTGCCGGCGGCAGGAACCTCCCGGGCCGGCTCCGGGGGTCCGGTGCCGGCCGTCGTACATTTTCACGGCGGCGGCTGGCGCATGGGGGAGCGTTCCTCCCTCGGCCCGGTGACCGACGCCTTTGCGCTGGCACCCTTCGAGCGTCTGGCCGCGGCAGGGTTTGCCGTGGTGTCGGCGGACTATCGCCTGTCCTCGCAGGCCGTGTTTCCGGCACAGCTCGAGGATGCCACAGCCGCCGTCGCCTGGCTCCGGAACCACTCGGCTGAGTTCAACGTGGACCCGGGCAGGATTTTTGCCTGGGGGGATTCCGCCGGCGGGCATCTGGCCTGTCTTGTGGGCCTCGGGGCGGACGGTTCCGGCGCCGGTGCGGGGGCCCAGGCGTCCGGTGTGAAACCTGTTGCTGCCGTCGCCGCCTGGTACCCGCCCACCGACCTTGTCCGGATGGGCAGCCAGGCCCTGCCGGATGCCGTGGCAACGGCGGACGACCCCGGTTCCCGCGAAGCGCTCCTCCTCGGAGCGCAGCCCGCGGATGCCCCGGACATGGCGGCTGCTGCGAGCCCGCTGAGTTACGTGGGCAGCCATGCACCACCGTTCTTCCTGGCCCATGGCACCGCCGACCGGTTCGTCCCGCCAGCCCAGGCCGCCACGTTCGCCGCGGCGCTGGAAGCCGCTGGCGCCGACGTCGAACTTCTCCTCATTGAAGGCGCCGACCACATGTGGTCGCTTCCGGACAAAAGCCCGGCCGCGGCGCAGAAGGTCCTGGACGCCACCATCGATTTCTTCCGCAGGCAAGCCCAGGTCACCTGACCCGGCACTTCCTGACTTTGACCCCAGCCTGACCGGCATTCCTTGTGTCCGGGCTAGACCTGAAAGGCTCCACATGCAGTACATCGGCATCAACCACAGCGGGGAAACCTGGGCAGCGGCCCTGGTGGACTCCCGCGTTTTCCCGCTGGCGCCCGTAGGCGAGTTCTGGGCGGACGCCGCCGGCTGGCAAGACAAGTCTGTCTCCCTGATTGCCGGCGCCTCAGCATCCGGTGCTTCAGCAGCCGACGACGGCGGCTGGCTTGAGCGCGCCAGCGTTACCGAAGTGCCGCTGGTGCCCGCATCGGCCCGCATCATCTGTGTGGGCCTCAACTACAAAGCCCACGCCGCGGAAGGCAGCTACAAGGACCAGGACCTGCCTCCGTGCCCCACGCTGTTCGGCCGCTGGACGGCCTCGCTGTCAGTTGGGAACGTGCCCGTGCCCGTACCCTCCGGCGAAGCGGGACTGGACTGGGAAGGCGAAGTGGCGGCGTACGTCGGCCGGCGTGTGGAATCCGTGGACGAGGCCGAAGCGGCCGAAGCGGTCTTCGGCTACTCCACGTTCAACGACCTCACGGCCCGCCGGGCGCAGAAGCTCACCACGCAGTGGACCCTGGGCAAGAACGGCGACTTCACCGGACCGCTGGGTCCGCTGGTCAGCCGGGACGAGGTGGGCGACCTCCGTGACGGCCTCCAGGTCCGCACGCGGGTGAACGGCACCGAGGTCCAGAACGGCAACACGCGGGACATGATCTTCTCCGTGCCGGCCATCATCTCGCTGATCAGCCAGACCCTCACCCTCCATCCCGGCGATGTGATCGCCACCGGAACCCCGGAGGGTGTGGGGTACGCCCGCACACCGCAGTGGCTGCTGCAGCCGGGCGACACCGTTGAAGTGGAAATCGACCGCCTCGGCACGCTCACTACTCCCGTCGGCGACATCTCGCTCCGTGGCCGTGCCTGATGGTCACCCTGGAAACCGCCTCTCCTGACACGCTGCCGGAGGAGGTGCAGGTCCTGATCTCCGGCGGCGGCCCCAGTGGACTCTTCCTCTCGCTGGACCTCGCATCCCGCGGTATCCCGAGCACGGTGATCGAGCCACGGACCACCGTGGATCCGGCCCGGCCCCGGGCCAAGACCACCAACGCCCGCACCATGACGCACCTCCGCCGGCTGGGACTTGCGGACGCACTCCGCGCCGCGGCACCGCTTCCCGTGGACTATGCCCAGGACGTCACCTTCTGCACCGTGCTGGCCGGTCCCGCGGCCCATGAAATCCGGACGTTCCGGCACGCGTTCCAGCTGGTGCCGGGCCGCTACGGGCCGCAGCCCGAATGCGGCCAGCAGGTTCCGCAGCCCGTTTTGGAGGAGGTCCTCCGCGCGGCGGTGTCCGAGGCCCCGTTGGTTACCTTGCTGACCGGGTGGCATGTGCAGGACGTCAGTGTTAATTCCGGAAGTGGTAATTCAGGGCCGGTTCCTTCCGGAACCGCCAGTACCGGAACCGCCGTCGTGGTGGCGGACGATACCGGACGGACCCGCACCATCACCGCCGACTTTGTGGTCGGGGCCGACGGCGGTTCCTCCGCCGTGCGCCGCGGCCTGGGCATCCGCCTGGAAGGCGGTTCCGCGGAACTGTCCAACATCAGCATCATGTTCCGCTCGAAGGACCTTGGCCCCAGGATCGCGCTGCCACCCGCCGTCCAGTACTGGGTGGTGGGAGGGGAAACCGCCGGAATGGTGGGCCGGATGGACCTGGCCGATACGTGGTGGGCCATCGTGCAGGGCGTGGACGCAGAGGCTGCGGCCGCGCTGGCGGATGACGCCGCCGTCGCCATGGTCCGCGAACTGGTGGGCACAGAGGTGGACGTCGACGTGGTGGCCACCGATCCCTGGACCGCCCGCATGCTTCTTGCCCCCGGCTACGGCCGCGACGGCGTGTTCCTGGTGGGCGACGCAGCGCACCTGAATCCACCGTGGGGCGGGCACGGCTTCAACACGTGCATCGGCGATGCTGCGAACCTTGCGTGGAAGATCGCGGCCAGCCTGGGAGGGTGGGGCGGCCCGGAACTCCTGGCCAGTTACGGGCTCGAACGCCGTCCGGTGGCGGCGCGGACCATCCGCGACGCCGCCACCAACGGCGAGGCGCTCGCCTACCATTTCGCTGATCCGGCCCTGCGCAGCGCCGGCGGCGACGGCATCCGGGCCAGGCAGGCGGCTTACGAGGCGCTCGCGGTCAAACAGAGCGAGTTCGATTCGCTGGGACTGGTCCTCGGCTACGCCTACGCGGATTCGCCCCTGGTGGTGCCTGACGGTTCGCCGGTTCCCGCTGAGGACCCAATCCGGTACGTCGCTTCGGCCAGCCCTGGGGCCATGCTGCCGCACGCCTGGTTGGATGACTCAACCTCCCTCTACAGCCTCCTTGGCACAGGCTTCACCCTCCTGGCCGACGCCGCCGGCCTGGGCGGTGTGCCTGAGGTTCAGGTCTTTGCGCCGGTCGTCCATGCTGCGGCCCGGCAGGGCATCCCGGTGACCATCACCGCCGTCGGGCCTTCCGACGACGGGACGCCGATGGCGGACCTGTGGGGAGCCGACGCGGTGCTGGTCCGTCCGGACCAGCACGTTGCCTGGCGAGGTACGTCCGCTGAGGCTGCCGCGGCAGCGCTAGCCGTGGCCGCCGGCTGGAGCGCAGCGCCCCGGCATTCTTTCGAGCACAGGCCGGAGCAGAACAGCCCGGCGCAGCCCAACCCAACGCAGCCCACCGAAAGGGAGTCCCGTGTCAGCGCCGTCATTCCGTGAATTCCTGTTCGCTCCGGACCATCCGCGGGTGGCCGGGATCCGCGGCCTCACCGCCCGGGACTACGCCGAAGCGGCCAAAACCGACTCCTTTGCCGGCCCCATGATCAAGGGCTGGGACGTGCTCTACCCGGAACCTTTCAGGGGGATAACGAACGACGGCGTCCTCCGCCCGGGGCTCTATCCGCTCGAACCGGCCAGGGCCGGCGAAGAAGCGCCCACAGCGGCGATGGTGGCAGCCGGCCGGAAGCTGCTGTCTGCTGCAACCCTCGATGAAGTCTCCCGGTTGAGCTACGGCGTGGACGCCCACGAGTGGCAGAGCTGGGCGAACCCCGAGTTTATGCAGCACGACACCGGACTGCGCCTTGATGAACTGGACGCCCCGGTCCGGGATGCCGCGCTGGCCGTGGTGGAGGCGAGCCTGAGCCCTGCCGGTTTCGAACTGGCCAGGAACCTCATGCGGATCAACGGATTCCTGGGTGAACTGGTGGAGCTTCCGCTGCTGATGAATGAGTTCAGCTACAACTTCGCCCTGTTCGGTGAGCCGTCCGAGACGGAACCTTGGGGCTGGCAGCTCTTCGGCCACCACGTGGCGCTCAACTGTTTGGTCGCGGGCACGCAGCTGGTGATCTCGCCCGTGTTCCTCGGAGCGGAACCCGACGTCATCGACGCCGGTCCGCACCGGGGCGTCAAGGTCTTCAAGGAACGCATCGCGCTAGCCCGGAAACTGATGGGTGCCCTGCCGGACGGGCTCCGAAAAGAGGCGACCGTGTATGCCGCCATGGTGGACCCGGCCATGCCTGAGGGCCGGATCCACCCCGGGGATGAACGCCATCTGGGCGGCTGCTTCCAGGACAACCGGGTGATTCCCTATGAGGGCATTGCGGTCGGCTCGATGCCGCCCGAGGCGCTAGCCGTGCTGGATGACGTGGTGGAGGATTTCATCGCCTACCTGCCGGACGGACCCAGGGCTGCGCGGCGCAGGGAGATCCGGGAACACTACGGCGAGAGCTGGTTCAGCTGGATCGGCGACTGGGAGGGGCAGGAGGCCTTCTACTTCCGGCTGCAGAGCCCGGTGATGGTGATGGAGCTGGACCACCACACGGGGGTCTTCCTCAGCAACGACGAGCCGGCGCCGTTCCACATTCACACGGTCCTGCGCACGCCCAACGGCAACGATTATGGCCGCGAACTGGTGCGCCAATACCCATCGATTGCTCCGTAACAGCCGTTTTCCGGGGCGAAAAGGGCGCGTACGGAGCAATCGATGACCCCCAGAAACCAGAAATGGACTGGAACCAGAAATGGCCCGGACTTCCTTTCGGAAGTCCGGGCCATTGGCGTTCGTTGGTTCTTCTCAGATGTCCAGGGCCGTGCGACGCTGCGGCGGGGGACCGACGACGGTCAGGTCCATCTCCGCCTGGGCGCGGCCGAAGCCTTCCATGTCCATGTACGGTGTCCCGCCTTCGGTGTACATGTAATCCTCGGTGGGCTTGTTGAAGTACTCAAAGAAGCCGTTGAAGACCGACGGCGTCAGGAAACCCACCATCTGGGTGTTGTGGGAGTCGAACGCGAAGGAGTGGACGGTTCCGGCCGGCGCGTGCACGAAGTCGCCCTTGGTCAGGAGCATCTCGCGGCCGTTGGCGTAGAGCCACATCCGACCCTCCGTGCACAGGAAGTTCTCGGTGTGCTCCGAGTGGAAGTGCAGCGGAATGTAGGGCGACTTGGCTCCCTTGGTGTGCACTGCGAAGTAGTTTGAGCCGGTGTTCGCCGGCCTTGAGAGGTAGGTGAACATGGTCTGGTAGCTGACCAGGCGTTCACCTTCGCCCGCACTGAGGAAGTACGGGCTCTGGATGGGCGGAAGGCCGGCGTCCTGCTGGAAGGTAGGCGCAACGCGCTGCACCTCCGGGAACGTGATGCCGAACTCGGCCCCCACTTCCGCCTGCTCCTGTGCGCTGCGTTTGTGGCCCGCGCGCACCGGCGGAACATGCGAATCGATGGGGGTGCCGACGCGTTCGTAGTAGGCCTCGGCCCCGCCGGGGGTCATCCAGTTCAGGAACCGTGTGTAGTGGCTGGCCATGCGGTAGGCGTGCGGGGTTCCTGGAGGAATGACTACGGAGTCGCCGGGCGTGAGGATGCGGCTTTCGCCGGGCAGCCAGACGTGCAGGATGCCGTCGAAGACGTACAAGGTCTTGTGCTCCACCTTGTGGCTGACGAAGGGAGATTCGGCCCCCATCCCGCCCGAGACGTAGGCGGCACTGAAGATGCCGCCGGTGTCCGCCGAACGGGCGATGACGGTGACAAGCTGCCCGTTGATTTCGTACCGGGCGCCCTCGCCGGAAGCCATGTAGTAGGGGACAGCCTCGCCGGGCAGCGCGTTCGCCACCGGGAGTTGTGTATTCATTTCCTCAACGCTGAGGGACATTGGTTCCTTCTTTCCAGTCCGGAGCTTCGCCGTGGCGTGGTCACCAGCATGCCCTCAAACGAAGGGTCGGGGTGTCAGGCTTTCCAATGAGTGAAATACATTTCGGCACTCCGTCAGAGCACGACAGGGTCACTCGAGTCTGAAGTAGTTGTTTCTTCGCGGGACCTGTCGTGGGTCGATGTGGGGTGGCGGGGTGAACCAGGGGATCCCGGTTTTGATGTGGATCTGCCACTGTTCCTTGTGGATCAGGTGGTGGTGATGGCTGCAGAGCAGGGCGCCGTTGTCGGTGCTGGTGTGTCCGCCGCGTGACCAGTAGGTGATGTGGTGGGCTTCGCACCACGGGGCGGGGATGGTGCAGCCCGGGAAGGCGCAGCCCTGGTCGCGGGCGGTGAGGGCTTTGCGGATGTGCGGCGGGAACACCCGGGTGGTGTGGCCGATGTCCAGGATCCGGCCCTGGCTGCCGAGCAGGACGGGGATGATGTCCGCGTCGCAGGCGATCCTGCGGACGGTGGCGGCGGTGACGGGGCCGGTGAACGTAAACGAGCCCGTGCCCGGGATGCCGTTAGCTGCACTCGCGCCCGTCCCGGTGTCTGCGCCTGATCGGGAGCGGGGTCCTTGGGCGGTGGTGTGCTCGAGGTTCTCCAGCTGGTCGAGGAGGTCGCGGTAGCCGATGGTGACCATGACCTGGGGCCGGAGCCCGCCCGCGGCCGGGAGCGTGCCGGTGGTCAGGGCTGTTTTGCAGGCATTGACGAGGCCGTCCAGGAGCTGCTGCGGGCGGGTGCGCTGATCCAGGTCCTGGTCCAGGTCCTGCTCGCCTGGTTGGGTGCGGGGGTTGGTGGCCGTGTTCATGGCGGTGAGCAGGTGTTCGGTTTGCTCCGTGGTGGCGAGGATTTCCATCCGCTGGAGTCCGCGGCGGGGCTGGCGGAGGAACACGCCCTGGCGGTGCCGGAGTTCGGTTTCGGTGGGTTCGGTGCCGTCCTGGTCGATCGCGTCCGTCCACTGCCGGGCGACGCGGGCGACGAAGTCGGTGTCCTGTTCCGTCGCGGTGCGGGTCAGGGCGTGTTCCATCCTGGCCATGGTGTTTTCGGTGGCGTGGTGGCGGACCCGGTCCAGGGCGAGGGTGATGATGGTCGCGGACCTAGTGCCCACGGTCCCGGATGCCACGGCCTCGGCGAGTTCGGGCTGTTCCGCCGGTTGGGGGTGGCCGGTGATCCCGGTCCCGGGCAGCACCGCCTCCGCCAGTGCCAGCCGGCGCCGGGCTTCGCCGGCACCGATCCGCAACCTCGCGCGGAGGAACTCGGCAGTGTTCCGGCAGCCGTCATCGGCCGGATCCGGTTCCCGGGTCGCAGGAGCTGCAGTTCCCGCGGGCGCCTCGGCAGCCGGACCGCTTGCAGCCCGATCACTCCCTGCATCGGCAAGCTGGCTACTCGTCCAGCCGATGGGCCCGTGCACGGCAGTCTCGTTACCCCACCCGGTGGTCCAGCCAACCGCGGCACCAGAGCCGGCCCTCGCAGAACCCGCAGCAGCCGAGGCCTGGCGCCGGGTCCGGTCCACAGCCCCGGCGGCGACCACCTGTAGGTAGTCCAGGGTCCGGGCGATTTCCTCAACGTTCGCAGCGAAGCCGGCAGCCTCCCGGAAGCCCATCACCCCGGCGTCCTCGGCCGCCGTCGAACTGGCACGTTTGAGCAGCTCAAGGCTCCGGGGAAGATCACCGGACCCGCCGCCGTCGGACGCCAACGCCTGAGAAGTCTGCAGACCGGCGGGGACGCTGCGCAGGCCCGGACCGGAAGCGGGCCGAACAGCAGAAGCGGCGGCGGGCAATGCCGCCCACCGCAACGCCCCTCCTGCTGCGAGTTCCCCCAAGACCTCCATGGGACAACTCTGCCAAAGGGGTCCGACAATTTAGCCCCGCCGCCTGGCCCGGCCCGTCACCACCCCGACGAACGGTCCCGCCAGTCCCGACAGTCCCGCCAGTCCCGCCAGTCCAGCCAGTCCTGCCAGCCGCGCTGCAAACCAGTCCAGCTACTTAGCGCTGTATTCCTCGTCAGTCACGTGCTCGCCCCACGCTGTTTCCGGGCCCTCCTGGCCGTCGCCCAGGGCTTCCCACATGGCCAGGTGGCACATGAAGTGGTCCGCGGCGGCACCGTGCCAGTGCTCTTCACCAGGCGGCGTGTAGATGGTGTCGCCCGGGCGGATCTCAATCACTTCGCCGCCGCGGGCCTGGACCAGGCCGCGGCCTTCGGTGACATGCAGGGTCTGGCCGTTCGCGTGCGAGTGCCACGCAGTGTGCGCGCCCGGGGCGAAGCGGACCATGTTCACGCGCAGCTGCGAGGGTGCCTCGCCCTTCGCAATGACGTCGAACCAGACGTCGCCGGTGAACATTTCCGCCGGTCCTTTGTTGCTTGGCGTTTTGGGCTGGATTTCCAACAGTTCTCCTCAATCGCTGGTTGCCCGCCCCTGTGGGGGCGGCATTCCACCGGTTCAACACTAGGAGCCTTCGCGGGCGGCAGGGAGGCCCTGCCAGTACCTGTATCAACAGAACCTTCCCCGCGCGGTTGCTAAGGGGTTTGCTGGATAGGCAGCGAAAACTTCCTAAGGAGCAGCACCATGGCAACAGAAACCCCGTCGCGGGCCCAGCAGTTGATGGGCGACATCGCGCCCAAGCTAGCCCAGCTCACCGATGATGTCCTGTTCGGCGATGTCTGGGAACGGCCCGGCCTCTCGCCCCGCGACCGCAGCCTGATCACCGTTGCTACGCTGACGGCGCTCTACCGCACCGGCCAGCTGCCCTCCCACCTGCGGCTCGCCCTCGCGAACGGCGTCACCCCCGATGAACTGGTCGAAATGTTCACCCACCTTGCGTTCTACGCCGGCTGGCCGAACGCCATCACCGCCGTTACGGCGCTCAAGGAAGTTCTTGCAGAACAACAGCCGGCTGAACAGCCGGCGAATGAGCAGCCGACGACGGCGCACGCCGGCTAAGCAGCCGGGTCCAGCTATCCATCAACACCTTAAAAGGATTCCCATGCGCGACGGCGGTGCCGTTGGTAGGGTGGGAGCTGCCCAGTACACCGATGTGCCGATGAATTTTGGCACCGTGATGCGCAATATCACCTTGACCGGCGGCGTGGCCCCGGCCGGGGCCCACATCGAAGGACTCATGCCGGACATCCTCTCGGGAACAATCCAGCCCGGCATGGTGTTTGACCACACTGTGGCCCTCGACGACGTCGCTGTCGGCTACCGGGCGATGGCCGACCGCACAGCGCTCAGAGTGCTGATCCGTTCCTGACACTGATGTTCAGCCACCCGAACCGAACTTCATACCCAACGAATCCAACGAACACCCAACATTGGAGAACATATTGCTTACCGCTAACGCTTACGCCGCCCCGTCCGCTGACGGAGACCTGATCCCCATCACTATCGAACGCCGCGACGTCGGCCCACACGATGTGTTGATCGAGATCAAGTACGCCGGTATTTGCCACTCGGACATCCACACCGTCCGCGGTGACTGGGGACCCCAGCAGTACCCGCTGGCACCGGGCCACGAAATCGCCGGAATCGTCACCGAGGTTGGCGCCGAAGTCACCAAGCACGCCGTGGGCGACCGCGTCGGCGTCGGCTGCATGGTGAATTCCTGCCGCGAATGCGTCAACTGCCAGAAGGGCGAGGAGCAGTACTGCCTCAAGGGCAACACCGGCACCTACGGTGCGGTGGACCGCGACGGCACCATCACCCAGGGCGGCTACTCCACCCACGTCGTGGTGACCGAAGACTTCGTGGTCCGGATCCCGGAAGGCATCGAGCTCGACGTCGCCGCACCGCTTCTCTGCGCCGGCATCACCACCTACTCGCCGCTGCGCCACTGGGGTGCAGGCCCGGGCAAGAAGGTGGCCGTCGTCGGACTCGGCGGACTCGGCCACATGGCCGTCAAGATCGCGCACGCCATGGGCGCCGAGGTCACCGTGCTGTCCCAGTCACTTAAGAAGCAGGAAGACGGCCTGAAACTGGGCGCCGACCACTACTACGCCACCAGCGACGAAAACACCTTCGCCGACCTGGCCGGCAGCTTCGACCTGATCATCAACACGGTCAGCGCTTCGATCGACATCAGTTCCTACCTGCAACTGCTGACACTTGACGGCACGCTGGTGAACGTCGGTGCGCCGGCGGAACCGCTCCCGGTAAACGCGTTCGCGCTCATCGGCGGCCGCCGCTCCTTCGCCGGTTCCATGATCGGCGGCATCCGCCAGACCCAGGAAATGCTCGACTTCTGCGCCGAGCACAACCTCGGTGCCGAGATCGAAGTCATCCCGGCCGAGAAGATCAATGAGGCCTACGAACGCGTCCTGGCCTCCGACGTCCGGTACCGCTTTGTGATCGACACCGCGACCCTGAGCTAACCCAGGCCGCGTCGAGCTAGCCCGGCCGCGTCAGCGACCGAAAGCAGTAACAACCGAAAGCAGCGCCGCCCTCAGGAGAGGTCGGCGCTGCTTTTGCGTTTGGACGCCAACCAGATGGACCGCCAGGCCCGCCGCATGATCTAGGCAGATGGCCGGGCGACGGAAACACGAGCCCTTTGCATTCCCTCCCGTTGGGTAGCATGAGACCCACCGACCCGCAGCTGAGGGAGCCTGCTCTTGCCGCCAGAACGCTCATTTCGGCCCGGTTGGGCCGGGTCGCCCGGCCATCCGGAGGACGCCGTCCGCCGCCTCAGGGCCGCAGGCTGCGTGTTTGCCGAGGAGGAAGCCGGCCTGCTGACGGACGCTGCCGCCTCGGCCGCTGAGCTGGAAACAATGATCGAACGGCGCGCCGCCGGGCTGCCCCTGGAGCACATCCTCGGCTGGGCGGAATTCTGCGGACTCCGCATCGGTGTCGCCACCGGAGTGTTCGTCCCCCGCCGCCGCACCGAGTTCCTGGTACGGCAGGCTGAGCTGCTGCTCCGCATGCACGACGGCGGGACTCCCGACGGCGGGCGGCGCGCCGCCGGGCGTGCCGTCGTCGTGGACCTGTGCTGCGGCTCCGGGGCCGTAGGGGTGGCACTGGCAGCCCGGGCAGACGGAATCGAACTGTACGCCTCGGATCTGGATCCGGCCGCAGTACTGTGCGCAAAGAGCAACATCGAGCCGTTTGGCGGACACGTCCATGAGGGTGATCTCTTCGAACCGCTGCCGTCCCGGCTGAGGGGCAGCATCGCCGTCGTGGTGGCCAACGCCCCCTACGTGCCCACTGCGGCGATCGGAACCCTGCCTCCGGAAGCCCGCACGCACGAACCGCGGATGTCGCTGGACGGCGGGCCGGACGGGCTGGACATCCAGCGGAGGGTCATCGCGGAGGCGCCGGCCTGGCTTGCCCCGGGCGGGCACGTGCTGATCGAAACGAGCCGGGGGCAGGCGAGGCAGACTATCGGACTGATGCGACGGGCAGGGCTTACGGCCCGGCTGGCCAGCGACCCGGACGTGGACGCCACAGTAGCGATCGGCACAGCCGCCGTTGGCAGCGCCGCTCAGACCGGCAGTGGCTCAGAACCGGCAGTGGCTCAGAATCCGGCGGCGGCCGTTTCCTCGGCAGCCCGCTGTGATCCCGTGAGCAGCTCCGAGTAGAACCGGAGGTACTCGCGGACCATCCGCTGGGAACTGAAGCGTTGCTCGGCCGCACGCCGGCAGTCGCTGCGGCGCAGCCCGGCGGCACCCTGAAGTGCCTCCGCGAGGGCCTCGACGCTGTCCGCCAGGAACCCTGTTTCGCCGTCGTTGATGATTTCCGGAGCGGACCCCCGGCGGGTGGCCACCACCGGGGTGCCGGTGGCCAGGGCCTCGATCATCACCATCCCGAAAGGTTCCGGCCACTGGATCGGGTTCAGTAGGGCCACGGACTCGCCAAGCAGCCGGTATTTGTCCGCCGTCCCCAGCTCGCCGAGGTATTCAACGTCCGCGCCCAGGAGGGGTTCGATCACGTCGTGGAAGTAGTCCAGCTCAAACGGCTCACGCATCTTGGCGCCGATCCGCAACGGGATGCCCGCTCGGCGCGCCACCATGATGGCCTGCAGGAGGCCTTTGTTCGGATGCATCCGTCCCAGGAAGCATGCTCCGTCGTTGTGCGACGGGCTGTACCGGATGCCCCGGACGTCAATCCCGTGGTGGATCACGGCGTCCACCTTTACCCCGCAGGCCGTGGAGGCCTGATGGTGCGAGATGGCCACGAGTGCTGTCTCCCGTTGCATGGCACGGTAGATCAGCGTCAGTTCGTCGTCGAAAGGCCCGTGCAACGTGGTGACGCGGGGAACGTCGGGCCTGTCCCGCTGGCACAGCGGACCGAGCAGCGTGTGGTCGTGGATGATGTCCACGTCCGCCATGGATTCGTAGGCACGCAGGACGTGCAGGATCTCCTCCCGTCCCGAGTCCATGCTGAGTTCGGACGAGTCGGAGAGGCCCGGAACCCTGGGAACGGGACACGTGCTGTCGCTCGAGGCGGCAAGCACAACATCGTGCCCTGCCTCCGCGAGCCCCGCGGCAAGGGTGTGGACCACGGATTCCGTCCCGCCGTAGCTCGGCGGGGGAACGGGAATCCATGGTGGTGCCAGGATGCCAATATGCATAGTGCCTCCTACATCAGCCGGCCCTCCGGCCGGGGTCATGGCGGACCCGGATGAGGTCCGCCAGGGGTTCCTGCGTCCCCAGGTGCAGTTCAATTGAGGCCGGCAGCCCCGTCACGTGGGCGGCGTTACGCGAAACCTCGATGGTCAGGCGGGAACCTGCCAGCGGCACTTGTTCCTTCTTCAGGTAGCCGAATCCTTCCGGGAAGACAGGGCTCAACCAGAGCCGGCCGGTAGGTGCAGAAGGATCAAGGCGCAGCAGGACGCGGATGAGGTGGATGGGAGTGGCCGACGCCCAGGCCTGCGGAGAGCACGACGACGGATAGGACACCGGGGGCTTGCCTGATTCGCGCGGGAAACCGCAGAAAAGCTCGGGCAGCCTGCCGCCGAATGCCTCCGCGGCGTCGAAGAGGGCCATGGCCACCCGCTGCGATTCTTCGATGAAGCCGTACCTCATCAGTCCGGCAGCAATCAGGGCGTTGTCATGCGGCCACACGGAGCCGTTGTGGTAACTCACGGGATTGAACGCGCCCATGGTCGAAGCCAGTGTGCGGACACCCCAGCCGGAGAACATGTCCGGTTCCATCAGGCGCTGTGCCACGAGGGGTGCCTTCTCGTCATCGACGATTCCCGACCACAGGCAATGCCCCATGTTGGAGGCGCAAGCATCCACGGGCCGTTTGTCCTTATCCAGAGCCACCGCGAAGTACCCGCGCTTCGGCAGCCAGAATCTGCGGTTGAACTCCTCCTTGAGTGCTGCGGCACGGTCACCCCAGCTGCGGGCAAACGCGCCGTCACCGGCGTCGAGGGCAAGCAGGGCACGGGCTACGTACGCGCTATAGGTATAGCCCTGGACCTCGCACAAAGCGATGGGCGGTTCGGCGAGGGTCCCGTCCGCAAAGTTGATTCCGTCGTAGGAGTCCTTCCAACCCTGGTTGAGGAGGCCGTGCCGTGTGGCGCGCTCATATTCCACAAAACCGTCCCCGTCACGGTCCCCGTAGTTTGTGATCCAGTCCAGCGCACGGTCCGCGTTGGGGAGGAGTTCCTGCACGGCCCGCGGCTCCAGTCCCCAGCGGCTGATTTCACCCAGCAGGGTGACGAACAGCGGGGTGGCGTCCACCGTCCCGTAGTACGTCTTGGCGCCGCCCAACGACAGGGCGGCGCCTGAACCGAGGCGCACCTCGTGGAGGATCCGTCCGGGTTCCTCCTCAGTGAGCTTGTTGATCTTTTGGCCCTGGTATTCGGCAAGCGTCTGCAGCGTACCCAGGGCAATTGCGGGATCAACCGGAAGCGCCATCAGCGAGGTCAGCAGGGAGTCGCGGCCGAAGAGCGCCATGAACCACGGTGCGCCCGCCGCGACCACGGTGCGGTCCGGATGGGCGGGGTCTGCAATCCGCAGGGAGCCCAGATCCCGCTGGCTCTGGCGCAGGATCCTTTCGAGCGAGGGGTTGTCCATGCTGATCACCGGCGCAGCGGCGCCCCAGGTCCGGTGGCGGAGGGCGGGAGCCGATTCGTGTTGCGGTGTGCTGGCGGAGAACCTGCCCGCCGGTTCGCTGCCGTCGGAGCTGGGTGTCACCACTATGGTCGCGGTCCATGAACCCTTCGCGGGAACAGTCACCTTGTACATCACGCCGTGGCGGTTCACGTCTGCCCCGGGCGCGCGTACTGTCACGCCCAGCAACCTGTTGTTGTGGCGGCCGCTGATAACCAGCCGGTCGCCTTCCGGCCGGTGGGAGGGGCGCAGTTGGCGGGTTTTCCTGCCGGCCTTGACCTCGAACAGGTCCGCGAAGTCCGCCTCCACCGCCAATTTGACGCTGCAGGGCGCCGGGGAGTTGGAATAGTTGCGCACGGTCAGGGTCTCGCGGATGCCGTCGCCCACCTGCCGGTCCCGCTCAATAACCATGGGCCGGTCGGCGGCCCCGTCAGGCTGCGGCGCTCGGCCGGTGAAGACGGCCCGGTACGGTTCCGGGGTCACCGCCATGAGCCCTTCCACCACGTGGTTGTTCACCAGCAGGTTCCAGCGGGACAGGATCCTTGTGTCCTGGTAGAAAACACCATGGGCCATGCCGGGATCCAGGTCGCCGTTGCCGGCGGAAATGAAGAAAGATGATCCTTCAACGATGGTCACGGCGTTGTGGCCGATTGAACCGGCCGTGTCCAGGTTCCAGCCGTTCATGGCCGCCGCCGGGCAACAGCCCGCACCGCAGCAGCCGGGAAGGCGGGGGCCAGGCGTCGAAAGCTCATGAATTCACTCCGGACCGAGGATTCAATGGCTGACTGCTTAGCCATCCACATTCTAGAATTCCGCGCCGTCCCCCGGCAAGGTTCTTTGGACCCTTGCGGCGGACCGCTGCGGCGGACGCTTGGCTACCCGAGGACGGGCCGTTGTGAACCCGGCTGATGGAGCGCGAGTCCAGGGTGGCAAGGCCGGGCAAAACTGGCAGGAACGGGCCGACCCGCCCGGAACCAAGGGGCCGGACGGGTCGGTGTGACTGCTGTCGGGTTTGTTAGGTCCGCTCAGGGTTCGTGTTGATGGCGGCGCCGGCGGGCGTGGCCCCGCCTTCGTCGGACCAGTCCTGGCCGGTTGAGTCATTGCGGGCCGGATCGCTGGTGACGTCGGGGACGTTGCCATCCGCAGTGCCCAGATTGACGGTCTCCGGATGCGTGCTGTGGGACGGCACGTAGTCGCCGGCGGGCAAGTCGCTTTCTGCCGCGGGAACTGCGGTTTTAGCCGTGTGGTCCGAGGCGCCTGCCTTGTCGCGGTGGACAGCGGAACTGATGACCGTGCCTGCACGGCGGGCTGCCTCGGTCAGCTGGTCTGACACTTCGGGGGCCTTTTCCTTGACCGCTTCGGTTGCTGCCGCGACTTTGTCCTGGACCGGTTTGCTGTCCCAGAGCGCCGCAGCCCTCGCCTTGATTTTCTCGTAGGCGGCGCGGCCGGACCTGGAACCCAGGACGAAGCCCGCTGCTACTCCGGTACCGAAAAGAAGTTTTGCTTTCATGATGTACTCCTGCTCCGTGAGAATCCGTACTCGGGCGAATCCGTGCGCGGGTGAACCCCGTAGGGGAACGCCCGTAGATACAAGGCCGTAGATACAAGGCCGTGGATGAGGGGGCCATAAATGGAAAAACGGCCCCAGGAAAAATCCCGGGGCCGTTTCTCAGGCCGGACTCCGCTTTAGCGGGCCGTGCGCTTGGTGATCATGCCGTAAACAAGCAGGACGATGATCGCGCCGCCAATGGCCAGCAGCCAAGTGGACAGCGAGAAGAACTCGTTGATGCCAACACCGAAGAGCAGGCTGCCAATCCAGCCGCCGAGGAATGCACCTACGACGCCCAGGAGCAGGGTGATGAAAATGCCACCGCCCTGACGGCCGGGGAGGATTGCCTTAGCGATTGCTCCGGCGATAAGGCCCAGAATCAGAAATGCGAAAAAACCCATTTTATCGTTCCTTCTTCTTTCATTGAGGAGGTGCCCGGATCCCGGGCACGCTACATCCTTCTACCTAATACTAATCATGCTTAGTATTAATCTGCCAGTCGGCGGACCTGTGAATTTCTGGGAGCGCCGATTTTCAGTGGCCTTGAACGTCGGAATTAACCCCGGCCTCGTCACCTCCGTCCAGCGTTGCAATGGCGGATGTGTCGTCCGCGTCCAACGCAAAACGGAAGATGTCCAGGTTCTCTTTCATGCGCTGTGGATTGGCCGATTTGGGGATGGCGACGAGGCCCTGGTCGATATGCCAGCGGAGTACTATCTGGCCGGGGGTTTTGCCATGCTTTTCGGCGATCTTCCCCAGTACTGGGGCGTTCAGGAGGTCGCTGCCCGCACCCAGCGGGCTGTATGACTCGGTGACGATCCCATGCCGTCTGTTGTAGGCGATGTCCACTATCCGGGTGACAGCCGGGCTGACCTGGATCTGGTTGACGGCCGGCACAACATCGCACTCGGCCATGAGCCGTTCCAGGTGCGCCGGCTTGAAGTTGGAGACGCCGATTGACCGTGCTTTTCCGGCGGCCTGCAACCGTTCAAAAGTTTTCCACGTTGAGATGAATTCATCCCGCCGGGGGAGCGGCCAGTGGATCAAAAGCAGGTCCACGTAGTCCAGCCCGAGGCGCTTGAGTGACCCGTCCAGTCCTGCCAGGGCCCTCTCCTGGCCTTGGAATTCACCGTCCAGTTTGGTGGTGATGAACACTTCCGACCGGTCCAGGCCGCTGGCTCGGATGCCGTTCCCCACGCCTTTTTCATTGCCGTATTTCACCGCGGTGTCGATATGCCGGTACCCGGCTTTCACGGCATCAACGACGGCGGCAGCCACCTGCTGGTCGTCCAGCGGCCAGGTCCCCAGCCCGATCTGGGGAATCCGGTGTCCGTCATTGAGCTCAATCACTGGTGAAAGCGCCATTTCAAAAGTCTTTCCTATCGGAGCCGGTTTGGACAGATGTCAAAAGGCACGGTCTGCCAATGATTTACCAGGCGTAGTCTTCCGGGGCGGTGCGGTGGCCGGGGAAGATGTCATCGAGGCGCTTGAGCGCATCGGCGTCGAGCTTCACATCGAGGGCCCGGATGGCGGCGTCGAGCTGTTCCTGTGTACGGGGACCGACGATCGGTGCGGTGACCGCGGGCTGGTGCAACAGCCACGCGAGTGCGACGTCGCCCGGCTCATGGCCGAGGTCGTCGGCCAGGTCCTCGTACTGGCGGATCTGGTCCTGGTGCTTCTTCAGCGTCTCGGCCGCCCGCCCTTCGGTGCGGCGGACGCCGTCGCGCTCTTTCTTCAGCACGCCGCCCAGCAAACCGCCGTGCAGCGGCGACCAGGGGATCAGCCCCAGCCCGTACTGCTGGGCGGCAGGGATGACTTCCAGCTCCAGGTTGCGGGTCAGGAGGTTGTAGATGGACTGCTCGCTGACCAGGCCGGTGAAGTTGCGGCGGGCAGCGGACTCCTGTGCCTGGGCGATGTGCCAGCCGGCGAAGTTGCTGCTGCCCGCGTAGAGGATCTTCCCCTGCTGGACGGCCACGTCCATGGCCTGCCAGATTTCGTCCCATGGCGTGTTCCGGTCGACGTGGTGGAACTGGTAGATGTCGATGTAATCCGTCTGGAGCCGCTTGAGGCTGGCGTCCAGCGCCCGCCTGATGTTCAGGGCGGACAGCTTAGACTCGTTGGGCCGGTCCGTCATGGTGCCGTAGAGCTTGGTGGCCAGCACGGTGCGTTCGCGGCGCTCGCCGCCCTGGGCAAACCAGCGGCCAATGATTTCCTCTGTCCAGCCGCGGCGGCCGGTGCCGCCATAGACGTTGGCGGTGTCAAAGAAGTTGATGCCGGACTCCAACGCGGAGTCCATGATGGAGTGCGCGGCCGCTTCTTCGGTCTGCGGGCCGAAGTTCATCGTGCCGAGGCACAGGCGGGAAACCTGCAGGCCGGAGCGGCCAAGGTGGGTGTACTGCATGGTGACGTCCTGTCTGGTTGTGGTTTCGGTGATCGAGCCTGTCGAGATCGGTTTCGACAGGCTCAACCACCGACGGCCGGTTACATCTGGCTGAAGGCGGCGACGGCGGGATCGGCGCCCGCGCGGGCGCCCGACTCCAGCGCGGTGATTTCGCTGAGTTCGGCGGCGGAAAGTTCGACGGCGACGGCACCCAGGTTTTCCCGCATGCGCTGCGAATCGGCGGACTTGGGGATGACGATGGTGCCCTGGGCGAGGTGCCACGCCAGCACGATCTGGGCGGGAGTGGCGTCGTGTGTGCCGGCGAGGTCCTTCACGGCCGCTGCATTCAGGTCCGCGCCCTGGCCGAGCGGGCTGTAGGCCTCCACCGCGATGCCGAGTTCCCTGCACTTGGCGGCCAGTTCCTGCTGCTGGAAGGTGGGGTGGCTTTCGAACTGGTTCACTGCCGGGACCACGTCCGCGGCCGGGAGGAGCGTGTCCAGGTGTTCCGGGAGGAAGTTGGACAC
The DNA here is from genome assembly GCF_964254335.1 of Arthrobacter sp. LjRoot78. NCBI lineage: Bacteria > Bacillati > Actinomycetota > Actinomycetes > Micrococcales > Micrococcaceae > Arthrobacter > Arthrobacter sp. LjRoot78. The sequence continues at coordinate 336,479 of NZ_CAXUTG020000001.1, forward strand.
GCCGATGGCGCGGATCTGGCTGTTGGCGTAGAGCTTTTCCATCGCCTTCCAGGCGTGGGTGAAAAGCCCTTGGGAAGGCACCGGCCAGTGGATCAGGTAGAGGTCCACGAACTCGACGCCGAGAGCCTTGCGGCTGTTCTGGAATGCCTCGTGCGCGTTGCCCTGTTCGCCGTTGCGGAGCTTGGTGGTGATGAAGATGTCTTCGCGGGGAATGCCCGAGGCGGCGATGGCAGCGCCGACTCCTGCTTCGTTCCGGTAGGCGGCGGCGGTATCGATGTGGCGGTACCCCGCTTCCAAGGCATCTTCAACGATGCGCTGCGTTTCTTCCGGCGGAACCTGGAACACGCCGAAGCCGAGTTGCGGGATCCGGACTCCGTTGTTGAGGGTCAGTTGCGGAATGGTGTTTTGGTTCGTCTGGGACATCGTCAGTTTCTTCCGGTCGTGGGGATCGTCGAAGGGTGTGGGAAACCGCTTTCGTACTGGCTAGGCTTCGAGCCTATGCACTTTGCCTTGCCGTGTCAGCAGGGATGCCTGTTCCTGTTTTTCCTAGGACTGGCAGTCCTACGTTCGTTGTAGAACGCAGGCTTGCGGGCCGTGCACAATGGAAGGCATGGGTCAGAGCGCCGAGTTTGGAAAATTCCTGAAGGCCATGAGGTCGCGGCTGAAGCCGGAGGACGCCGGGCTGGCCGGAACCTCCGGTGCCCGGCGGGTTCCCGGGCTGCGCCGCGAGGAGATAGCGCGGCTGGCGGATGTGAGCACGGACTACTACACGCGCCTGGAGCAGGGCCGCAACATCCACCCGTCCAGGGCAGTGCTTGATTCCGTGGCGCGTGCGCTGCGCCTCGATTCCAGCGAGCAGACGCACATGATGGATCTCCTGGAGAATTGTGCGGCCTCGCAGGGTTCTCCCCTCCCGGTCCAGAGTGTCCGCCCGGCGCTGCGCCAGCTCCTGGACGCGGTGGGTGACGTTCCCGCGCTGGTCCTGGGCCGCCGGAGCGACGTCCTGGCCGGCAACAGGCTGGCCTTCCTGCTGTTTGCCGATTTCCCGGCCATGCCTGCGGGGGAGCGCAACCTGACCCGCTGGCTGATGCTCGATCCGCGCACCCGTGAGTTGTTCCGTGACTGGAAGGCAGTGGCTTCAGATGCGGTCGGCGCCCTGCGCGGGGACGTTGGCCGCCATCCCAACGATGCCCAGGCCAATCAACTGGTGGGCGAACTCGCGGTGCACAGCGAACACTTCCGGCAGTGGTGGGCCGGACACCGTGTCGCCGCTCCGTCGGCGGGCAGCGTACGTCTCCGCCATCCTGCGGTGGGAGACCTGGAACTGAACTTTGAAAACCTGGTGCTTCCGGATGATCCGGACCAGGTCCTGCGGGTGTTTTCCGCGAAGCCGGGGTCGCCGTCGGCCGATTCATTGACGCTGCTGGGCAGCTTCGGTGCCGGCATGGACAGCGTGGCCGCCGGCCCGGCCGATGCGGCTGTGCAGCTGCCACATGAACCCGTCTGATTCTGGGCAAACGCCCATTGGGGAGCGCATCGGGTTTTCCTAGCCTTGGGGTAGACCTTTTTCACTACCAAGGATGGGATTCAACGATGAAGCGCATCGCACTGCTCCGCGAACGAGTGGCCACCGCCGGGGCCACAGGAACCCACTGCCCGGCTTCCGGACTGTGGGCCCCTGTGGACGCACCGCATGATGGTCAAACCTTCTTCGAAGGACACGTTTTTCCGTCCTACAACGGCTCGCCCACCGTCTGGCGGCGGGTCACGGCAGGGGACACGTCCCGCTGAAACTCCGGGGTTAGCGCTCCAGGCGGAACCCCAATTTGATGGTCACCTGCCAGTCGGCCACTTTCCCGTCTTCCAGGTGCCCGCGGATTTCCTTGACTTCGAACCAGTCCAGGTTGCGGAGGGTCTTCGCGGCCTCGGCGATCCCGTTGCGGACGGCAGCGTCCACGCCCTCGCTTGAAGTTCCGACAATTTCAGAAATGCTGTAGGTGTGATTCGACAACTTCGCTCCTCATAATCTCCATTGACACCCGGAACTGCGGGCCGTCCCTGCAGATTAGCGGACGCGCGGCGGCGCGACTAGGGTTTCGCGGGCATCGGACCAGTGGGGAACGGGCCTGCGCGAAGCGGCCCGTGCGCCATGCCCGGGCCGAACACGGGGCCGGGTTCCGGTCGTTTGGCTGTCAGGCCCAGGTTTGCGGGACGTTGCCGCACCCGCCGCACCACCCACGGGAACAGGTAATCCTTGGCCCAGACCAGGTCGCTGCTCCTGGCCTGGCGCCAGCTGCCGACGGGCAGCACCTTGGGTTCCAGCGGTTTCAGGGTGTGCGGGACGTTCAGTGTCTCCAGCACCATGGCCGCGATGGTGTGATGGCCCAGCGGGGAGAAATGGAGGCGGTCCGGATCCCACATGTGCGGAGCCGCCAACTGGCGCAGGCTCCAGAGGTCGGCCACCACGCCGTCATGCCGGGCCGCAATGGTGCGCATGTTTTCGTTGAAGATGGCCACCTTGCCGCGGATGCGTCCGAACACCGGCGTGCTTCCCCAGTCCGGACCGGTGAAGAGCACCACCGTTGCTCCGGTGGCGCTGAGGAGCGCTATTGCCGGCTCCAGCCTCTCCGCCAGCCTGTCCGGATCACTGCCGCGGAACACGATGTCATTGCCGCCCGCGGAGAGTGTGACCAGGTCCGGCTTGAGCTCGAGGGCCGGCCCCAGCTGGTCATCGACGATCTGCTGGAGGAGGCGGCCCCTGACGGCCAGGTTGGCGTAGGCGAAGTCCTGGTGGCCCAGGCTCAGCTCTTCTGCGACCCGGTCCGCCCAGCCGCGCACACCTCCGGGGCTCCGCGGCTCCGGATCGCCATACCCCTCGGTAAACGAATCTCCCAGTGCCACGTATCGGTTCCAGGGGTGCGGAGCCGGAGTGCTCGCCGCGGGGGGTGTCCGCGACGGTCCAGGAATGCTGAACGTACTCACGTTCCCATGGTGACCCCGTCCGGGACCCGAAAACAGGGCCGAAGGTCGCATTTCGGCAGGCGCCGCGGCGGCCGTCAGCGGATGTGATTCCTATTGCATTAGCATCAGAAAATACCAAGGGGGGTATATCATGGAGGGAGTCCTAGAGCCACGGAGGAAGCAATGGAACTCGATCCCGCCGACATGAAGCCGGTCATCAACCGCCTGCGCCGCGCCCAGGGGCAGCTTGCTGCCGTCACGCGGATGATTGAAGAGGGCCGCGACTGCAAGAGCGTGGTCACCCAGCTGGCCGCTGTATCCAGCGCCCTGGACCGGGCCGGGTTCTCCATCATCGCCACGGGCCTGCAGCAGTGCATGCAGCAGGAAGACCCCAGCCTTGACAAAGCCGAGCTTGAGAAGCTCTTCCTCTCGCTTGCCTAGGCGGTTTTAGCCTCAAGCACGTAAGACTTCAGGTCATCGAGCGTCTGCTGCATATGGGCGTCCATGGCGCTGCGGGAGCGTGCGGCGTCGCGTGACTCCAATGCCTCGGCAATGGCCTGGTGGTGCCCGATGGCATGCTCCTGGATGTCCCGGAACTTGGACGTTTCGGTCCGCCGCTTCTCCAGGACACGGTGCAGCGGCTCAAACAGGACGGCGACAAAAACGTTCTCCGAGGCGCGGAGGATGACGTCGTGGAACGCGAGGTCGGCTTCCACGAAACCCGGCAGGTCGTCGGAGCCGTGGGCCTTGCGCATGGCCGCCACATAGCCGTGCAGAATCCCGATGTCCGCGTCGCTGATGCGGCCCGCCGCCAGTTCGCATGCGCCCGTTTCCAGCATCCGGCGGAGCTCGATCAGCTGGATGGCGGCGGAGGCATCATTCACGCCCTCTGACGCTGCGCGGAGCACGGCTTCCAGGGAGGCCCAGCGGTTGAGCGGGTTGACGAACGTGCCCCGCCCCCGCTCCACGCTCAGGATGCGCTGCGCTTCGAGCGTCTTCATGGCTTCCCGCACGGTCATACGGCTGACCTCGTGCTTCGCGCTGAGCTCCAGCTCGCCCGGGACGCTGGAGCCGGGGGGAAACTCGCCGGCAATGATCCGGTCCAGGAGCTCGTCGGCCACCACGCCGACCAGTGATTTACGTGCCAATTTTCCCCCGTTCAGCGGTGAGCGACGATTTGTCCGACAAGTCTACTTGCGCGTCCCTGTGCCTTGTGCCACACTAGCACTCAAATGTTAGATGTCTGACATCTTACAAATACCTAACCGCAGCAGAGATTTCATACACAACGGAGTGCAAAATGCCCCTTGAAGCAGATGTACTGGCAGCCTTCCCGGCCGAGGTCCAGATTCCCGCTGAGCTGGTTGCCGACGCTGTCGCGGCGTCTTCGGCAGCCTCCCCCCGCGTGCTTGTAGTGCTCGACGACGACCCCACCGGCACGCAGTCCGTTGCGGACCTGCCCGTGCTCACCCGCTGGGACGTTGCCGACTTCACCTGGGCCTTCTCCCACATTCGGGAGAACAACCTCAAGTCCGCCGTCTACGTCCTGACCAACACCCGCAGCCTGGACCCGGCCGAGGCCGCCGCACGGAACGAAGAAATCGTCCGCAACGCGCTGGCCGCAGCAGGGAACACAGCCGGCGCCGCCGAAGGACAAGCGCTGCGCCTCGGTTTTGTCAGCCGCAGCGACTCCACCCTCCGCGGCCACTACCCGCTGGAACCTGATGTCATCGCCGCCACCGTGGCTGCCGAGACCGGCGAGGCCACCGACGGCGTAGTGATCGTTCCGGCATTTCCCGACGCCGGCCGCGTCACCATCGGCGGCGTGCACTACATGCGCGGCACCGGGGCAGACGCCGGCACGCTCACCCCCGTGGCCGAGACTGAATTCGCCAAGGACGCAAGCTTCGGGTTCGCCAACTCCGAGATGGCCAAGTATGTCGAGGAGAAGTCGAAGGGCCGGTTCGCTGCTGACTCCGTGATTGTCCTGGACCTCAATATCATCCGTGCCGGTGCTGCCGCCGCGGACCCTGTCATCTCCGCCAAGGCCATCGCGGACGCCATCGAATCCGCCACCGATTCCACGCCGATTGTGGCCGACATCGTCACCGAGAATGACTTCCGCGCCCTGGCCCTCGGCCTGGAAGAAGCAGAACGCCGCGGCAAGAAGCTCCTCTACCGCGTGGGGCCTCCTTTCGTCCGTGGCCGCATCGGCCAGGAAATCCGCGCACAGCTCAGCGGTGAAGAGGCCTACGCCGGCAATACGCCGTCGGAAGCCGGCGGGCTCATCGTGGTGGGCTCCCACGTCGGTGTCACCACCCGCCAGCTCAAGGCACTCACCGAGCAGCACAGCGCGGCACGCATCGTGGAGATCGACGTCGAGAAGCTGCTTGGCGATAGCGCTGCCAGCTACCTGGACGAAACAGTGGAAACGGTGGTGGAGTCGCTGCGCACCGGCGATGTCATCGTGCACACCAGCCGCCTCCTGATCAAGACCGACGACGCCGCCGAAAGCCTGCGGATCGCACGCACCGTGTCTGCCGCCGTCGTGGCCGTCGTCAACCGCACGCTCAAGACGTTCCCGCCGCGCTTTGTGATCGCGAAGGGCGGCATTACGTCCTCGGACGTCGCCGCGCACGGCCTGGAAATCCGCCACGCGATCGTCCGCGGGCCCATGCTCCCGGGCATCGTCAGCCTGTGGGAGCCGGTGGACGGCCCCGCCAAGGGCATCCCGTACATCGTCTTCGCCGGCAACGTGGGAGACGACCAGTCCCTCGCCGACGTCACGCGCAAGCTCAGCAACACCTTCTGAATCCCGACATAATTTCAATGGAGAACACCATGACCAGCAGCTACACCATCACCGTCCTGGGCCTCGGCGCCATGGGCCTGCCCATGGCCACCCGCCTGGCCAGCCAGCTCACCGTCCACGGCTTCGACATCGCCGAGCCGCGCCTGAAGCTCGCCGCGGAAGCCGGGATCCGCACGTTCGATTCCGCCCGCGAAGCCTCCGAGGGCGCCGACGCGCTCCTCCTGGCCGTGCGCAACGGCGAGCAGCTCAACGATGTCCTCTTCGGCGAGAACGGCGTGGCCTCCGTACTCAAGCCGGGCGCCGTCGTGATCCTCGGCAGCACCGTGGGCACCGAGGCCATCCCGGCCACCGTTGACCGACTGGCCGAATACGGCGTCGAGCTCGTCGACGCGCCGCTTTCCGGCGGCCCGAAGCGCGCCGGCGAAGGCGACCTCCTGATCGTGGTGGGCGCCTCACCCGAGGCCCAGGAAAAGGCCCGCCCGGCCCTGGAACTGCTGGCCTCCACCCTCACCGTGGTGGGCGACAAGCCCGGCGACGGCCAGGCGCTCAAGACTGTCAACCAGCTGCTCTGCGGCGTCCACATCGCAGCTGCCGCCGAAGCCCTGGCCCTGGCCGACGCCCTCGGCCTGGACCAGGAAAAGACCCTCAAGGCCCTCGAAGCCGGTGCAGCGGGGTCCTTCATGCTCTCCAACCGCGGCCCGCGCATCCTCGAGGCCTACAACGAGGAAGGTGCCGAGGTGCTGAGCCGCCTGGACATCTTCGTCAAGGACATGGGCATCGTGGGCAAGGCCACCCGTGCCGCCGGCCTGGCCGCCCCCGTTGCCGCCGCAGCCGAGCAGCTCTACCTCCTGGGCCAGGCCCAGGGCCTCGCCGCGGCCGACGACTCCGCCGTCATCAAGGTTGTCGCCCCCACGAAGCGCACCGCATAATCCCCACCTAAAGCCCGACGACGGCGGTCCCCCCTCCGTCGTCGTCGAACCACCTCGCCAGGCGCTGCCGGCGACGTCAAAGGAGACAATTCCCCATGAACCCCCTGATGAACTCATTGATGGTGCGGGCCGCTGATGCCCCCGCCATCAAGCCGGCCGTGGAGCTGGGCACTCCACTGCTGCTGACCATCGCCGCTCTCGGCATCGCACTCCTGCTGGTCATGATCATCCGCTTCAAGATCCAGGCCTTCGTGGCACTGCTGACGGTCAGCATCCTGGTGGCCGTCGCGTCGCAGATTCCGTTGAAGGACGTCTTCACCGTCGTGGCCACCGGTGTCGGCGGCACCATGGGCAAAGTGGCACTGCTGATTGCCCTGGGCGCCATCCTGGGCCGGATGATCGAGGTGTCCGGCGGCGTCCAGTCGCTGGCCTCCCACTTCACCGAGAAGCTCGGTGCCAAGCGCGTGGCAGTGGCGCTCACCGCCGTCGGCTTCCTGGTGGCCATTCCGGTGTTCTTCGAGGTCGGCGTGATCGTCCTGGTGCCGATCGTCTACGCGTTCTCCAAGATCGCCAAGGTCCACCCGGTGAAGTTCGGCCTGCCCATGGCCGGCATCATGCTGTCCATCCACGTCGCCGTGCCGCCGCACCCGGGCATCGTCGCCGGGGCAGGTGTCTTCGGAGCCGACATCGGGCTCATCACGCTGATCTCCCTGCTCATCTGCATCCCGCTCGGCTTCCTGTCCTACTGGGTTGCCAGCATCATGAACCGCAAGGAATACGAACTCCTCCCCAGCGTCAAAGCACAGGTTGACGAGTTCGGTTCCGCTTCCCTGGTGCACGTGGGCCACGACGGCCCCGGAGCCCAGGCTGTTGCCCCGCCGCGCCCCGGCCTGATCATCTTCCTCATCGCCGCACCCATCGTCCAGATCCTCCTCGGCACCGTGGGCACCCTGACCATCAGCAAGGACAACTTCTGGTACGGCGTGGCCGCGTTCGTCGGCAATCCGTTCCTTGCCCTGCTCGTGGCCGTTGGCCTGTCGTTCTTCCTGCTGGCGGTCCGCCGCAACTGGTCGCTGCGCGAAACCGGCGAGATCTTCGAAGGCGCACTGCCTCCCATCGCCTCCATCCTGATGGTTGTTGCCGCCGGCGGCGTGTTCGGCGAGGTGCTGCGCACCTCCGGCATCGGCGCGGCACTCTCGCAGACCCTGGACCACCTCGGCCTGCCGCTGATCGTCCTCGGCTTCATCATTTCCCTGGCGCTCCGTGCAGCGCAGGGCTCCGCAACGGTGGCCATCGTCACCACTGCCGGCCTGCTCACCTCGGCCGTGGCTGAAGGCGGCTACTCGCCCGCCCAGATCGCCGTGCTGGTCATCGCGATCGGCTTCGGCTCCCTGGGCCTGTCCCACGTGACCGACGCCGGCTTCTGGACCGTGGTGCGGTACTACGGACTCACCGTATCCGACGGCCTCCGCACGTGGACCGTCCTCACCACCATCCTGGGCCTGGCCGGCTTCGCCCTGACCTTTGTCGCCTGGATCCTGGTGGGAGGCCTGAGCGCCTGATGCGTGCCCGACTCGACCACCTGGTGGGTTCCGCCCTGCAGCAGGGCGCCGCTGTCCCGGCCTTCACCTGCTACGACTTCACGACTGCCCTGGCCGTGGTGGAGGCTGCGGAAGAGGCCGGCCGCGGAGCCATCCTGCTGGTTGCTCCCAAGACCGCCGGCACCCCCAACGGGCTGCGCCTTATCAGCGCGCTCCGCGGCCTGGCCGACTCTGCCGGCGTTCCGATTGCCGTGCAGCTGGACCACGCCTCCGATCTTCGGGTGATCGCCGACGCCGTCGCAGCGGGGGCGGACTCGGTCCTCGCCGACGGTTCGTCGTTGCCCTACGAGGACAACATTGCGCTTGTCCGCGAGGCGCGCGCCGTGCTGGCCGCGCAAGGCCACGCCGACGTCGTGATTGAAGCGGAACTGGGCGGGCTCGCCGGCGACGAGGACCGCGCCTTCGGTGCCGACGCAACCGGCCCGTTGACGGACGGCGCCGGCGACGCCACAGGAGCCGGCACCGCCGGGCTGACCGACTCTGCCCAGGTGGAGGACTTCGTAGCCCGCACCGGCGCCCAGCTGCTGGCAGTGGCCGTTGGCAATGTGCACGGCAAGTACAAGGGGGAGCCGCAACTGCGGTGGGACGTGCTGCAGGACATCGCAGTGCGCACCCACATTCCGCTGGTGCTGCACGGCGCCTCCGGCATCCCGGCCGAAGAGCTGGTCAAGGCCGCCGCCATGAACGTGGGCAAGGTGAACTTCAACACCGAACTCCGCACCGGCGTGCTGGCCACGCTGGAAGCCGAAACCGGTCCGCACCGTGCCGACGGCGAGAACCTCCAGGGACTGCTCGGAAAGTGGAACGCCTCGGCCAAGGACTTCGCCGCCGGCGCTCTGTCCACCCTCACCAAGTAGCGGAACAGCAAGACTCCCAACGGGGGAGGCTAGGATCGAGCCATGATCCCGGCCTCCCTCGTTTTCGCGTTTGTTGCGGCCCTGCTGCACGTCTACATCTTCACCATGGAGTCCGTCACCTGGACCCGGCCGGCCACCTGGAAGCGCTTCGGGGTCGCGTCACAGGCCGACGCCGAGACCACCCGTCCGCTGGCCTACAACCAGGGCTTCTACAACCTGTTCCTGGCCGTCGGCGCCCTGATCGGCGCGGGCGCGGTTCTCCTCGGCCAGCCGGTGGTCGGCTGGACCCTCATCTTCGCGTCCTGCGGGTCCATGCTGCTGGCGGCCGCCGTTCTCGCCCTGACCGGCCGGAAGTACCTCCGCGCGGCCGCCATGCAAGGAACGACGCCGCTGCTCGCCGTCGTCCTCGGCCTCCTGGGGCTGCTGCTCGCCTAAGCCCGCTGACCGGGTGCCGGAGCAGGGCAGCTTCTGGTCCTTGACGGGCGCCCGGCGGACAATGGAGAGTACGCAGGGAATCGTTCCGCGTCGGTAGGGAGCGCAATGGGTGTTCCGCAGCAGCCGCAGCAGGCAGGCACAGGGCAGGTCATGCCCGCACCGGACCGCGACGCTGTGATCGACCTTGCCCGCTTCTTTTGCCTGGCCCTCGTAGTGGTGGGACACACCATGATGGTCAGCCCCGTGCTACACCCTGACGGCACGGTAACCACCGAAAACACCCTCGCGCTGCAGGACTGGTTCGAGCCGATCATCTGGATCTTCATGGTGATGCCGCTCTTCTTCGTTGCCGGCGGCATCACCGGGCTGCAGTCCTGGCGGCGGCTCAAGGCCCGCGGCGGCGGCGGACTGGAGTTCGCCCAGGCCCGGCTGCTGCGCCTCATCCGGCCCGCCGCCGCCCTGCTGGCCGTGATGTTCGCCGGGCTGTGGGCGGCACGGCTGTTCGGCGTGGAACCGCAGGTGGTGGAGCTGATCGTCACCGGCGCCGGGATGCCGCTCTGGTTCCTGGCCGCATATCTGGCCGCCCAGCTGAACATCCCCCTGCTGGCCGCGCTCCATGACCGCGCACCCTGGCTGTCACTGGCCGGCCTCGCCGCGCTGGTAGTTGCAGTCGACTGCTTCCGCGGTGCCCTGCCGCTGCTGGCGTACGCCAACATCCTCTTCCTGTGGTGCGCCGTTCAGCAGCTGGGGTTCGTGCTGGCCGATGCCCCCGGAGGGAAGCCCCGCGCCTCCACGCTGGCGGGCGTCATTATCGCCAGCAACCTCGTGCTGGGGCTGGTGACGGGCCTGGGGCTGTACCGCGGCAACATGCTGGTGAACCTGAACCCGCCCAATTTCTGCCTGCTGCTCCTTGGCACGGCCCAGGCCGCGGCGCTCCAGCTCTCCCGGCCGATGCTCACAGGTGCGGCCTCGGCCCGATGGGTGCGGGCGGTGGTGGGGCTGGCCGGACGGCGCGCCATGACCGTCTACCTGTGGCACCTGCCACTGCTGGCAGCCATGTCCGGGCTGCTCCTGCTCACCGATTTCCCCAAGCCGTTGGCGGGGACCGCGGCATGGTGGTGGTCGCGTCCGCTGGTCCTGCTGGGCATCATCGCGCTCCTGCTCCCGGTGCTGGCGGTGTTCGGGCGGCTGGAAGAACGTCCGACGGCGTCTGTCCACTCCCGCCGCCGGCCTCCCGCCGCGGTGGTGACCGCCGTCGTCGTCGTTTATATACCGGTGGCCGACGCCGCGCTCAACGGGCTGACGCTCGCCCTGCTGGGCGGGGGAGCGGCGTGCTTCGCCCTGGCAGTGCTCCTTCTCGGCCGGATTCCACTGCGTCCACCCGCGCCGGGAGGCCGCAGCGGACCATTGCCACAAGCGCCTTTAAGTGCCAATGTCGAACCATGACGGAGAACACCGTATCCACCGAAGACACGTTCAGTCCGGACGTCACCACCATCCGGAATGATGAGCTGCACCGCTACGAACTGCGTGTCGGCGGGAAGCTGGCGGTCGAGTCGCGCTTCGTCGACAGACCCGGGCACGTGGACTTCATTCACACCGACACTGCGGCGGATTTCAAGGGACAGGGGCTGGCAAAGGTGCTGGCACATTTCGCCCTGGATGACGTGGTGTCCGCAGGGAAGCGGATCATCCCGCACTGCCCCTTCATCTATGGCTACCTGAAGAAGCACGACGCCTACGAACAGTTCATCGACTGGCCCGAGCACCCGCCCACGGACGAAGTGACCGCGTCCTAGCACGCCCTGGCGTTGCAGGCCCGCCCGGGGAGGGCAAGCTTAGTCGTCGAAGTGGGTGGACGGTGCCCCCGGCGCGAACGACGCCACGAGCTTATCCGCCACGTCCCGAAGCTTCAGGTTCCGGCCGCTGGAAGCCTTCGTGAGGATGGCCATCGCTTCCGCCTGCGAACACCGGTTCTGGCCCATGATGATGCCGGCGGCCAGGTCGATGACGGTGCGGGACTCCATGGCGGCCCGCAGGTCAGCGGCCAGCTTTTGGTGCATGCCGATTCTTACCGCAAGGCGGAGCGCCTTCTCGGCCTGGGCGGCAAACTGTTCGGCCTTCTGGACCGCGACAGCGTCGAAGAGGTCCGGGGCCGCCGCAAAAACGTTCAGTGCGGCGGCGGCTCCGGCTCAGTGTCACGGCGCAGGAAAACGTCCCGGCCGAGGGTGCGCGAGAGCGCGGCAGCTGAAAGCTCACAGAGCTCCGTAAGGAACCCGTTGACGTCCTCGCTGCTGATGACCAGATCCTGCAGCTGTTCGGCCACGGATGTGTCCAGCGTGATCTCGTCCATCCCCCAAGTCTGGGTCTGGTGGGAAGTGAAAGACCCGGCACGGAGGGCAGCTTGTGGCCCGGGCAACTATTTCGTATGGTTTAGGTGAGTTATGAAGCTGGCTCTTGGATGTCTCTGTGGGAGAAGCCTTGAACCATAAACTGCGTGTGCTGGTCCGTGTGGACGTTGATCCCGGACGAGTGACCCTGGAAGTCTCGGGCTGCCTGACCCAGACCAACTATCCCGTCCTGCTGCACATCATGCGCCGCGGGCGGCGCCTCTCCCCGGAGCAGGACATCACAGTGGACCTCCACAATGCTTCCCATCTGGATCCCGAGGTCCTGATGTATCTGCGGCACATCGCCGGACGCAAGGTTGAGGGCGGCGCGAATTCCGGGCACGGCGCGGGCGGCTCCGACGCGTTCCACCTCACTCTCGACGAGCCCGCGGAAGTCCCCATCTGCCTGGAACATGCCGGGCTGGCAGGAGGCGAAGAGGCCACCCTTGACAGCGAAATCAACGCCCTGCTGGATTCAGACGCCACTTCCGGTTTGGGCATCGACGAAAACCTGGCAACAGCCGGGGAACAGCGCACCATCGACTGCCTGGAGCTCGCCGAATACCTTGAGGGGAACCTGGATCCCGCATCCACGGTCCGGGCACTGTCCGACGACGCCCTCGGAAAGCTGGCCGACGCACTGTACCGGCACTTGGACACCCGGAGCCCTTCGTTCGGCGCGCACACCTGGTACGAACTGGCCGCCGAGGAACTTCACCTCCGCCACCTGACGGAGCCCGACGGCCCGTCGCAGGAGGAAGTCGCCGCAGGCTGACGGCCCGGTCCGGCGTCATCAGCCGCCTGGCACCTTAGCCCTTTTCCGGCCGGGCGGATAAGGTTGGACTGACGCAGGATAGTCCACCCTTCCACGCTCCTTTGGTCTCACTTCGGAGCCGGATCCTCATCGGGCGGCTGACTGAACGGACGAGGATCCAGGGGGACAGCCGGGCCATGACACCACGGCAACTGACCATCAGGCTGATTGTTTTGGCTACCGCCATCCTGGGCCTGAACTACATCATTTGGCGTTGGATGGTTTCCATCAACTGGGAAGCCTGGTGGATCGCGATACCGCTGGTCCTGGCGGAGACCTACTCCCTGCTTGACTCCCTGCTTTTCGGCGTCACCATGTGGCGATACAAGCAACGGGACACTCCGCTACCGCCGCCGGCCGGACTCACGGTGGACGTTTTCATCACCACCTATAACGAGCCGTTTGACCTCGTCATGGGAACGGCGCGGGCAGCCAAGAACATTGCCTATCCGCACAGGACCTGGATCCTCGACGACGGCAACCGCGCCGACCTGCGGGCCATCGCCGAGGCGGAGGGCATCGGCTGGATCACCCGGTCCGACGACTGGGCCAACCGTCCCCGGCACGCCAAGGCCGGCAACCTCAACAACGCACTGCTCGCCACGGACGGCGAGTTCATGCTGATCCTTGACGCAGACCAGGTGCCGGACCCGAAGATTCTCGACAACACGCTGGGCTATTTCAACAACCGCAGGATGGCTCTGGTCCAGACCCCGCAGGTGTTTGTGAACGTCCCGCCGAACGATCCGCTGGGCAGCCAGGCGCCGCTTTTTTACGGGCCCATCCAGCAGGGCAAGGACGGCTGGAACGCGGCCTTCTTCTGCGGTTCAAACGCGATCATCCGGCGGGAAGCGCTCATGCAGCTGGGGGTGATGCGCTACGTCTCGGAAACAGAGCTGGCGCTGAACAAGGCGCTCAAGACCGCGGACAAGGTGGTGGCCAAGGCGAGGCGCCAGCTTGGCCCCGGGCAGGAACGGCTGGCGTCCGCGCTCTCCACGTTGGCGACCGACCTGCAGCAGGTCCGGCGCGAGCTCAGCGAGGGGCAGGCCATTGCCGACGTCACCTACCGGTTCCAGGAGCGCGTGGACGCCGTGGCCCGGAACCTGGTGGCGGAAGACTTCGCGGCGCTGCACGCTGAACTTAACTCCATTGAGGGGCTTTCCCGGACCATCGACGTGGACGGTTCCCTCGCCGTCGTCGACGACGTTGCCCTGGACAGGCTCTCCCAGCGCGACTGGTCCCCGCTGGGAGCGGTGGAAACCGTCCGTGTCCTGATCGATTCCGTCAACGCCGAGAAAGCCGGCGAGGCTCAGGCCGTGATGCCGCTGGCTACGATCTCGGTGACAGAGGACATGGCCACCTGCATGCGGCTGCATTCCCTCGGCTGGGAATCGGCCTACCACCACGAACGCCTGGCTGACGGTCTGGCCCCCGAAGACCTCGATTCGATGCTGACGCAGCGGCTCCGGTGGGCCCAGGGCACCATGCAGGTCATGTTCCGGGAAAACCCGTTTATGCAAAAGGGGCTCAGCCTGGCCCAGCGGCTGATGTATCTGGCCACCATGTGGAGCTATTTGTCCGGGTTCGCCGCGGTGGCGTACATAGCCGCTCCCGTCATCTACCTGATCCTCGGGATCCTTCCGGTCCAGTCCCTGAGCAACGAGTTCTTCCTCCGGCTCATCCCGTTCCTGGTGATCAACCAGATCCTGTTCTTGGTGGTGGGACGCGGGGTGAAGACGTGGCGCGGCCAGCAGTACTCGCTGGCGCTTTTCCCCACCTGGATCAAATCCGTCACCTCCGCGTTCGGGAACGTGTTCCTGGGCCGGGACCTGGACTTCCGGGTCACGCCCAAGACACTGCAGGCGCGCAGCCGGCTGCCGTGGCATTTGGTCAGGCCGCAGCTGATAGCCATGGCTGTCCTGGCACTGGCGGCCGTGGTGGGCGTTATCCGGCTGCTGCTCGGCCAAGGGGATCTCCTGGGCAGCTCCGTCAACTTTGTGTGGATAGCCTTCGATCTGCTGATCTTCAGCGTAGTCATCGAAGCTGTCCGCTACCCCGGCTACGATGCCTGGCTGAACAGCAACAAGAAGAAAGAGGGAAATCCATGATCGAATTCAAGAACGAGACGCTGGCCAATGGAGTGGGCGTGATCCGTCCTGTGGGCCGGCTCAATATGGTGTCGGCCCCGCACCTCGGCGCCAACATCGATGCGCTGATCAGCGACGGCACGGTCCGCCTGGTGGTTGACCTTGCCGGCACCGACTTCATTGACTCGTCCGGCCTCGGTGCCCTGATTACCGGGCTGAAGAAGACCCGGCAGGCCGGCGGAGACCTCCGGCTGGCCAACCCCACGGCCCAGATCACGGCGGTCCTGGAAATGACCAACCTCAACAGGGTGCTGCAGCCGGTCGCCTCGGTGGACGGGGCCTATTGATGAGCAGCGAGTTCAGCCTGCGCGCCGCCGCGGTTCCCGAAAGCCTGGAGCTGATCCATAAACTGCTCGAGGACCTCTGTGCAGGTGAACCCGGCATTCAACCCATGGACCGCATCAGGTTCGAAACCGCGCTCATCGAGGTGGCGTCCAACATCATCGAGCACTCCCGCCCGGCCGGCACGGACCCCGTCCGGTTTGTCCTGGCTGTGGAATGCGAACCTGAGCGGCTCTTTGCCGAATTCACGGACAACGCCCGGCCTGCCGGCATCGACCTCACGGCCGCCGAACTGCCGGATGACATGTCCGGGAGCGGCCGCGGACTTGCCCTCGCCAAGGTGGCGTTGGACCAGTTTTCCTACGCCAAGGAGGACGGCGGGAACCGCTGGACACTGCTTTGCCGGCGCAAGTCGACGGCGGACACCGCCACGCACTGAACCGGCCACCAACATGCACTGAGCGGCGAATCTTGCCTCAATCGCCGCCCGGGCGACAGTCAATGACGCTCCATTGAGCCGGCAAGACCCCGCAAATCCGCCAAATTCATAATTAGCTCACAAAAGTTTGACTAAAAGGTTTACCTAAGTAAGGCTTGCCTTGCTACGTTAGCGCGCCTCCAAACGCCTACCAAAGGAAAACCTTGTGACGCTGTTGCCCCGTGTGGACGAGAAACCCCTGGACCTGCCCGCCCCTTCCGGCGGGCACGATTTCGGCTCCCGGGTGGAGCTCGCCCTCGCCGCCACCAACCACCTTTTCAACTCCCGCAACGCGCCCCGCTACGTGGCGCAGGTGCTCCAGGGCGTCAACGCCGTGGCCACCAAGCTGGAGCGGACCACCAAGCCGTTTACCGGCGTCGGGCCCCGGGAGCTTCAGGCGCGCGTCGGCGCGGTTGACCTGGACCTGCCCCTGCCGGACACTGCCGCTGCGCTGGCGGAACTTGAAGAGGTGTACCTGCAGGACGCCGTCTACTTCCATGACGCGAAGTACGCGGCGCACCTGAACTGCCCCGTGGTGATCCCGGCGCTGGTGGGGGAGAGCATCCTGTCCGCCGTGAATTCGTCGATGGACACCTGGGACCAGAGCGCGGGCGCCACCATGATCGAACGCAGGCTCATCGACTGGACGGCGGAGCGGCTGTCCCTGGGGGACGCGGCCGACGGCGTGTTCACGTCCGGCGGCAGCCAGTCCAACTTCCAGGCGCTGCTCATTGCCCGCAACCATGCCGTGGCCGGGCTGCGGAAGCTCCCCGGCAATGAATCCCTCCGGCTTCCTGCCCTGCTGGAGAAGCTGCGGGTCTTCGCGTCCGGAGACAGCCACTTCAGCATCCGCAAATCAGCCTCCATGCTGGGACTGGGGTACGACGCCGTCGTGCCGGTGGCCTACGGGCCGGACCACCGGATGGACCCCGCCGCGCTGGCCGGCGCGCTGGCGCAAACGGCCGACGCCGGGCTGGTCCCGATCGCCGTGGTGGGCACCGCCGGGACAACCGATTTCGGTGCGGTGGACCCGCTCGTCGAGCTCGCCGCCCTCGCCCGGGCGTACGGCGCGTGGTTCCACGTGGACGCCGCCTACGGCGGCGGCCTGATGCTCTCCGGCCGCTACAGCCACCGGCTGGACGGGATCGGCCTGGCCGACTCCGTCACCGTGGATTTCCACAAGACCTTCTTCCAGCCGGTGAGCTCCAGCGCCCTGCTGGTCCGGGACCGGGCCATGCTGCGGCACGTGACCTACTACGCGGACTACCTCAACCCGGAGAGCGCCGCGCTGGCGGACATTCCCAACCAGGTGGACAAGAGCATCCAGACCACGCGCCGCTTTGACGCCCTGAAACTCTGGCTGACCCTCCGGATTATGGGCGCGGATGCCGTCGGTGCCCTGCTGGACGAGGCGATAGACCTTGCCGCACGCACCGGGCAGGCCCTGGCCGCCGACCCCGACTTCGAGCTGGCCGCCCACCCGCAGCTGAGCACGCTCGTGTTCCGCTACCGTCCGCTCCTGGCCGACGGGACGCGCCTCGATGAGGACGCCGCGGACACCCTTAACCCGGCGATCCGCGCCGCCGTATTCGCCTCCGGCGAGGCGGTGGTTGCCGGAACGAAGGTGGCCGGACGGCACTACCTGAAGTTCACCCTGCTGAACGCCGAGGCCACCCCGGAAGACATCACCACGATCATCAGCCTGCTCCGCCGTACGGGTGAAGCGCTGCTTACCGGCCAGGAGGCTGCAGCATGAGCACCTCCACTCCCAGCACCGCAGGCGAGGGGCACGTGTACGACTTCGCCGGTATCGGCGTCGGGCCTTTCAACCTGGGGCTCGCCGCGCTCACCGAGCCCATCGACGGACTGGATGCCGTCTTCCTGGAGCGCCGCGACTCGTTCGACTGGCACCCCGGCATGATGCTGGAGCCGGCCCACTTGCAGGTCCCGTTCATGGCGGACCTCGTGACGCTGGCCGACCCCACGTCGCCGTATTCGTTCCTGAACTTCCTCAAGCAGACCGGCCGGCTCTACCGCTTCTACATCCGGGAAAACTTCTACCCGCTGCGCGCCGAGTACAACCAGTACTGCCAGTGGGTGGCTGGCCGGCTCGCTTCGGTGCGGTTCGGCACGGACGTCCGGGAGATCAGGTACGACGGCGGCGTGTACACGCTGTCCGTCCACGGCCCCGCCGGGCCGGAGGTGCTGCGCGCGCGGCGGCTGGTGCTGGGCACCGGAACATCGCCGTACGTCCCCGCGGCCTGCGACGGAATCGTCGAAGCGGCAGCCAATGGTGGCGGGCTGGTCCTCCACAACGCCGAGTACCTGTCGAGGAAGAGTGAGCTGCAGCAGCAGCGGAGCATCACCATCGTGGGCAGCGGCCAGAGCGCGGCGGAAATCTACTATGAGCTGCTGCAGGAGATCGACGTCCACGGGTACCAGCTGAACTGGGTCACCCGGTCCGCGCGGTTCTTCCCGCTGGAGTACACCAAGCTCACCCTGGAGATGACGTCTCCGGAGTATGTGGACTACTTCCACGGCCTCCCGGAGGAACAGCGCGACGGCCTCATCAGGAGCCAGAAGAACCTGTACAAGGGCATCAACTCCGAGCTCATCGATGCCATCTACGACCTCCTGTATGCCAAGAGCCTCTCCGGGATGGTGGATACCCGGCTGCTGACGCACTCGGCCCTCACCGGGGCCTCGTGGGACCCGGCCTCCGGCACCCACACCCTGCAGCTCCGGCATGAGGAGCATGGCGCCGGCTATTCGCTGGACACGGAGGCCGTGGTGCTGGCCACCGGCTACGGCTACCGCGAACCCGGGTTCCTGAACGGGATACAGGACCGGATCGCCCGGGACGGCCGCGGCAGGTTCGCCGTCGAGCGCAACTACAGCACCGGCGTCGAACCCGGCGAGATCTTCGTCCAGAACGCGGAACTCCACACCCACGGATTCGTCACCCCGGATCTCGGCATGGCCGCCTACCGCAACTCCTGCATCCTGCGCGAGATCACCGGCCGCGAGGTCTATCCTGTGGAACAGAGCATCGCGTTCCAGCAGTTCGGAGTGCCCGTGACGGCTAACGTCGCGGAGCAGAAGCCGGTGAACGCATGAGTTTCACGTTCCGCTGCTTCGACCCCGACGCCGACGCACAACTCCTCCACAGCTGGGTAACCCGGCCATATGCCGCCTTCTGGGGGATGCAGTCCGCGTCCGTGCAGGACGTTGTGCAGGAATACACGAAGATCCAGTCCAGTGGTCACCACCACGCGCTGCTGGGGCTCGACGCCGGCGTTCCAGCCTTCCTGATGGAGGAGTACCGTCCGGCCTTCTCCCCGCTGGCAGGCCGGTACGCCGTGCAGCCGGGGGACATCGGGATGCACCTCCTGGTCGCGCCGCCGGCCGGTCCGCCGCGCCCGGGCTATACCGCCGCCGTGATGGAAATCGTCCTGGACCGGCTCTTCGCCAAGGACAAAGTGGAGCGCGTGGTGGTTGAGCCCGACGCCCGGAACCACAAGATCCACGTCCTCAATGCGCGGCTCGGATTCCAGCCCGCCGGGGAGATCGCGCTGCCGGACAAGCAGGCCCTCCTCAGTTTTTGCACGCGGGAGGCCTTCCATGCCGCCCGCGCCGCCCGCGCCGCCCTTCATTCATCCCCGATCCACCCATCCCCGATCCACCTTTCCGCAAATTGCCAGGGAGCGTCACTTTGACCACCGCAGAACTTGAATCCGTCCTCACCGCAGGAAACGTCGCAACCCACCTCACGCCGGAACGCTGGGCCGCCGCCAACCGGCACCTGGTCCGCAAGGCGCTCGCCGAGTTCTCGCACGAACGCATCCTCAGCCCGGAACGGATCAGCGCCGGGGACAGTGCCGTGGGCAGTGCCGGGCCTGGTGCCGAGGACCGGTCCGGTGCCGGAGCCCAGTCCCACGACTACCGGGTGCTCAGCGATGACGCCACGGTTGAATACCGGTTCTCCGCCAGGATCCTGCACCTTGAGCACTGGTCCGTCGACGCCGCTTCGATCACCTGCAACCGGGACGGGCAGGACGCACCCCTGGATGCGCTCCGGTTCATCACCGAATTCCGCGACGCCCTGGGGATCCGGCCCGAGATGCTCCCGGTCTACCTCGAGGAGATCAGCAGCACTCTTTCCAGCCACGCCTACAAGCAGTGGATCGGCCAGCCGTCCTCCGCGGAACTGGCGGCAGGCGTGACCGGCGGAGCGGACGCCGCCACGGACTTCCAGGCCATTGAGCGCAGCATGACGGAGGGTCACCCCTGTTTCGTGGCCAACAACGGCCGGCTGGGCTTCGGCATCAGCGACTACCGCGCCTTTGCCCCGGAAACCGGCGTGCCCGTGCAGCTGGACTGGATCGCGGTGCACCGGAGCAAGGCAGTGTTCACCTCCAGCGAGGGCCTGGGCTATGCAGCCCACCTTGACGCCGAACTGGGTGCCGGCACCCTGGCCTACTTCGACGCCGAGCTCAGTGCCCTGGGCCTGGACCCGGCCGCGTATTTCCTGATGCCGGTGCACCCATGGCAGTGGGAGAACAAACTGACGGTGACCTTTGCCGCCGAGATCGCCCAGCAGCACATCGTGCACCTCGGGATCGGGGCGGACGGCTACCAGGCCCAGCAGTCCATCCGGACGTTTTTCAACACGACCGCCCCGGAAAAGGCGTACGTCAAGACCGCCATGTCCGTGCTGAACATGGGGTTCATGCGCGGGCTGTCCCCGCAGTACATGAAAGCCACACCGGCCATCAATGACTGGCTCCAGGACCTGATCGGCGGCGACGAGGCCCTGCGGGCCCGCGGACTGGCGATGATTCGGGAGGTGGCAGCCATCGGATACCACAACGGATACTACGAGGAGGCCGCGCCCAAGGAGTCGCCGTACCGGAAGATGCTGTCCGCGCTGTGGCGTGAAAGCCCGCTGCCGCTTCTGGAGGCAGGACAACAGCTGGCCACTATGGCCTCGCTGCTGCACACCGATGCCGCGGGCACACCCTTGGTCTCCGCCCTGATCGAACAGTCCGGGCTGGAACCCGGCGAGTGGCTGCGCCGGTACTTCGAGGCGTACCTCGTGCCCCTGGTGCACTGCCTGTACCGCTACGAGCTGGCGTTCATGCCGCACGGCGAGAATGTGATTCTGGTGCTCCATAACGGGGTGCCCGTGCGGGCGGTCATGAAGGACATCGCCGAGGAAATCGTGGTGATGGGGAACCGGATCGAGCTGCCGGACGCCGTATCCCGGATCAAGGCGGACATTCCCGACGACGAGAAGGTCCTGGCCGTCTTCACCGACGTGTTCGACTGTATCTTCCGGTTCCTCGGCGCCCTCCTTGAGGAAGACGGCGTGCTCCGCGGCGAGGAATTCTGGCGCATCGCTGCCGGGGCTATCCGCGATTACCAGGCGGAGCACCCCGAACTCGCGGATCAGTTTGCCCGGCACGACCTGTTCGCGCCCGACTTCCAGTTCTCCTGCCTCAACAGGCTGCAGCTGCGCAACAACCAGCAGATGCTCGATCTCACGGACCCGTCCGGAGGCCTGCAGATGGCCGGCAGGCTGGTGAACCCGCTGGCGAAGTTCGCCTAGGACGTTCGCCGAGATGGCATGTCACGGCAGTCGTGGTCGCACACACTGCCGTGAGGTGCCATCCCGGCGCTGCTTAGGGGGAGGCGCCGGGCGCAGGGTGCCACTAGGCTTCTGCCATGACCGAACAAGTTCCCGGACCCACAGCCCTGATCACCGGCGCGACGGCGGGCCTTGGCGCCGAGTTTGCCCGCCAGCTCGCGGAACAGGGGCACCACCTGGTGCTGGTGGCCCGCGATGCGGAGCGCCTGCGGGCCGCCGCGCACGAACTGGAGAACAACTACAGCATCACTGCCGAGGTGCTCTCCGCTGACCTGACGGACGACGCCGGGGTGGCCACCGTCGTCGAACGCCTTTCCGACGCTTCACGGCCGGTGGAGATCCTGGTCAACAACGCCGGCATCGGGCTGCTGAAGTCCTTCGACAAGAACAGCTTGGACGAGGAACGCAGGCACCTGCGGCTCCATGTCCAGACGCCCATGGAACTGTGCCACGCTGCCCTGCAAGGCATGCTGGCGCGCGGTTCGGGCAGGATCATCAACGTGGCCAGCGTCGCCGCGTTCGCCAACCGGGGTAGTTACTCGGCGGCGAAAGCTTGGCAGGTGAGCTTCAGCCGCTGGGCCAACCTGGCATACGCCGGCAGCGGCGTGAAAGTGACGGCCGTGTGCCCGGGGTTCACCCACACCGAATTCCACGACCGGATGGGCATGGACAAAACAGTGGCCCCGCGGTGGCTGTGGCTGCACGCGGACCGCGTGGTCCGGGAAGGCCTGGCGGACAACGAACGCGGCCGTGCGGTGTCCATCCCCACCAAGCGGTACAAGGTGGTCGCCGCCGTTTCACGGATGCTGCCGGCGCGGTTTACGTCCGGGCCGCCAAAAAGGCCCGCAAAGTAGCCGCTGTGTGCAGCTGGACGGGCGCAGGCGGACTGTCCGCCGCCGGACCAGCACAATCACCAGGATGCCCACCACCGCGCCCACCACGGTTTCCACGGCACGTTCCGTGATGAGGACATAGGGGTCTGCCGGGGCGGCAAGTTGCGTCATCAGCAGGATGACGGGGGTGAAGGACACCATGGCGAGGCCGTAGTGCCTGGTCATGAAAAGTTCCGTGGTGAACTGGAAGATGATGACCAGAACCGCCAGCACGGAGGCTTCCGCCCCCGGAAAAAACGTCAGCGGCGCCCAGGGCACCGGAAGAAGTACGACGGCGACCAGCACCAGACCGAGGAAGGTCCCCACCATGCGGTGGAGGCCGCGGTGCACGCTGCTGGGCAGGTCTGCTCCGGCGAGGGGAACCGCGGCGGCGGCCATGGCCCAGTGCGGGTGGCCGCTGCCGCTGAGAACACCGATGGAGCCGGCTGTTCCGACTGCCAGGACATAGCGGGCCGCGTGGATCACGGCTGCCTGCCGCCTTAATCCGCCCAGCGGCGCGGCAGCCCGGACCGCTCCCGGCTGCCACTTCCGGCCGCGGACCCAGCCGCCAAAACCGACGGCTATAGAAAACGCCGCGGAGGCGGCTGCAATGACCAGTGCCGCGAACCAGGGAATGGTGATGGGGACGGAGGCGCAGGCGCCCAGGGCCAGGATGCCGAAGAACGGGCCGTTGGGCTTCAGGTTCACCCTGTCGGAGAACACCGAGCCGATGCCGGCGAGGACGGCTTCGACACCCACCAGCCACCAGGAGTGCAGGTGGTTGACGGACAGGAAAATGCCGACGCCAACCCCGCTGAGCAGGACCAGCGCGGCCTGCGTCTGGTGAATGAGGCGGAGCTGGTGGGGCTCGGACCGTCCATACATCCCGGTCAGGGCGCCGAACACGGCATAGATGATCAGGTCCGGGCGGCCGAAAACCAGGAGGGCCAGCGAGGGGACGGCCACACTGACCGCCACGCGCAGGGCGGACAAATGATCATTGTTGGCCGGGCCGAGGCTATGCAGGTCGCGGAGATGCCGCAGGAGGCCGTGCGCCATGGGTACCTCCGTTCTTCCGTGCGTTCGTTCCGAGCGCACTTCCTCAAAAAGTCTGCCAGACGCGCGGAAGGCCTGCTTTGCACGCTGTCACAAAAGAACATCGTGCAAAGCAGGCCTCGTCGGGCGGGGCTGCTGGGCTACGAGGCTAGGCCCTCGCAGGAACCTTTTCGGTTTCGCGCAGCTCGTCCTCAAACGGCATGTCATCCAGGTTGATCAGCGGGTTCTCATCCTGGGTGGCCACGAGCTCGTGCGCCTCTGCCTTGGTGTCCACGCTGGGCATGGAGCCCGGCAGCGGACGGTTGGCTGATTCCTTCAGGAAGTAGATGGCCACCGCGCCGACGGCCGACGTGGCCATCAGATAGTACGCGGGCATCATGTCGTTGCCGGTGCTATTGATCAGGGCGGCGACGATGAACGGTGTGGTTCCGCCGAAGATGGCCACGGAGAAGTTGTAAGCGATGCCCATGGCGCCGTAGCGGCTGGACGTCGGGAACTGGGCCGGCAGGGCGGAGGCCAGGTTGGCCACGTAGAACGTCACCGGGAAGGCGATCAGGCCGAGGCCCAGCAACGTCGACCAGACTTCTCCGATGCCGATCAGGAGGAACGCCGGAGTTGCCAACACCACGGTGCTGAGGGCTCCGATCCAGAGCACAGGTCGGCGGCCGATCCGGTCAGACAGCTTGCCGGTGAGCGGAATGCAGAGGCTCATGACCACCAGCACGGGGATGGTCAGCAGCGTGCCGTGAACCGGATCGTAGCCCTTGGACTCCGTGAGATACGTCGGCATGTAGGACGTCAGGGCATAGCCGGCCGTGTTTGCGGCGGCCACGAGGATCATCGCGACGATGAGCGAACGCCAGTAGGCCTTCACGATGCCCACCGGGCCCTTGGATGCGGCTGCATCGCCGGCGGTGGCGTCCTTTGCGGATGCTTCCTGCGCGTCAAGGGTCGCCTGGAACTGCGGGGACTCCTCGATTTTGCTCCGGAAGTAGACGGCGATCAGGCCCAGCGGGCCGGCGACGAGGAACGGAATCCGCCAGCCCCATTGCTCCATGGAGTCCTGGCCAAGCGTGAGCTGCAGGACGGAGACCAGGGCGGCACCGATTGCGAAGCCGAGGTAGCTGCCCATGTCCAGGAAGCTGGCGAAGAAGCCACGGCGCTTGTCCGGCGCGTATTCGCTCACAAAGGTGGTGGCACCGGCGTACTCGCCGCCGGTGGAGAAGCCTTGGACGAGCTTGAACAGCACCAGCAGGACCGCGGCCCAGATACCGATCTGTGCGTAGCCGGGCAGGAGGCCGACCGCGAAGGTGCTGGCGGCCATGATCATCAGGGTGGCCGCGAGTACCTTCTGGCGGCCGATCTTGTCGCCGAGCCAGCCGAACACGACACCGCCGAGGGGGCGGGCAATGAAGGTGGCAGCGAACGTTCCCAGCAGGAACAGGGTCTGGACGGACTTGTCCGCCTCAGGCAGGAACACCGGACCCATGGTGGTGATCAGGTAGCCGAACACGCCGACGTCGTACCACTCCATCGTGTTCCCCACGATGGTTCCGCCGAGTGCTTTCTTAAGCATCGGCTTGTTGACGACGTTGACATCGGAGACTTTGAGTCTGCGGCGAGGCAACAGCCTCGACTTCTTGGCGCTTTGGGGCGCGATGCCCGGGGGCACAATATTGTTGGTTCCGCGGGCGATGTTCGCGCCTGCTGAAGAGTCGGTCATGCTTCGGTCTTTGGGCATTTGGGCTTCTCCCATGGAGGTCATTTGCTTGCGACTTGTAGCTGCCCCGCTCCGGGCAGGCTTTCAATTTTACGCGATTTCCATGGTGTTTCCGAGTTCGGTGGCGTATGATCCGGGGTTTCAAGGGCCGAACGGCAGCCGGAACCCGAATTATTTTGCGCCGTTTCACCGCGCCAGCACTGGAATCCGTGCATTTTCCGCATCGTTACCAAACCTTTTTCGGCCAGCGGCCGATAGGGTGCCCAAAAACGCCGGATCCGGCCCTTCAGCGCCCACCTGCCGGGCCATGCGTGCGGGGGCCGAATCCATCTGAACCGGGGGTTCCCAACCGGCCGGAATACTGCCTAAGGTTGACCCATGGGAACACTGATCTTTGGATAGGCCGGCGGCCGGCCGCCAGCGGGTGTTCCTGTTGGTCTGTCCGCCCGCCCCATTCACCTGCACACAAGGCTCGTTGAGGCGTACTTACGCGTTGATCCGCTCGGCTGACTCCCGTCGCCGTCACTTCTCCACCGCGATCCGGGCGACAGTGACCCGGCAGCGCATGCGTCCACAACTCACCATCGCAAAACGATTCCGTAAGCCACACGTTTCCGTAATACAAGGAGTGCTTCCATGACCCACCAAGGCAACACCCAGGGCGCCGAACCGAAATCGGGCCAGAACATCGAATCGCCGGAGGCCGGAACATCGGATGCCGGCCAAGGGATCAAGTCACGGCTGACGGACGCCCAGAAGGAAATGCTGGCCAGTAAGTCCCGTGGCGGCGCGGGGTTGCAGAGCGTTTCCCACGGCCACAAACCCACGCACGCGAGCGGAAAGCAAGGCCCTGCCCAGAAAAAAGTCCGCTGGTAGGTTCTGCAGACAAGCGGTAACCGCAGACCTAATATTGGTGGACGCTTCATTTCAACGCGGAAAGGAAGAGCACAAAATGGCTGAGAAAAATCCTGGGGGACAGCTCGAACCGGAGCTTGCCAGTCACCTGGCGGAATCCATGGACGAGGCGCCCGCGCCCGAGATGCCAGCTCCCGCGGGCCCCGTCAATGGCGGCCGGCAGTGGCCCGATGGCAACGGCAAGCGGCGTCATCCGAAGGAACGCGGCACCGCCCACGGCCGGATGGGCCATGAGGCAGCAGTGACCGCAGTCCACCGGACCGGCCGGCCGCAGATGCCGCACTCCTCCTAAAGCGGAATCCCGAAAACACGGAATCCCGAATACCAACCCGGGGCCGGGCGATACCCAGAGCGGGTGTCGCCCGGCCCTTTCCGTGTTCCGGTTCCTGTTTGTCCTTGGCCAGGCTTCGCTGCGCCGCTGTGTCAGCCGGATTCCGCCACCACGTCGTCGGCGTTCTTGTCCAGGCGCCAGCCGCGCCACACCGGGTGCCGCAGCTTCCCGCCGCCGGTCCATTCCCCGAAAGTAACTTCGCCGACCAGTTCGGGAGTCACCCAGTGCGCGTCGGAGGCATCGGCGGCCGGGACGTCGGTGAAGGGCGAGGTCTTCCTCGCCAGCGTGTCCATCTGGAGCCGCAGCTCCGTCAGCTCCCGGTCGCTGAACCCGCTGCCCACGCGTCCTACGTACCGCAGCGTGCCGCCGTCGGGGATGCCCACCAGCAACGAGCCCACGGAGCTGTGCCGTGATCCCTTGCCCGGGCGCCAGCCGCCCACCACCACTTCCTGGGTGCGCTCGAACTTCAGTTTCAACCAGGACCTGGTGCGCTCGCCGCTGACGTAGCGTCCGTCAAGGCGTTTGGCCATGATCCCCTCAAGCCCCAGTTCGCGGGCGCTTTCCAGAATGTGCTCCACCTCGTCGTCCAGGACTTCGGACAGGTGCACGGGGCAGCCGGACGGCCAGTCCAACTGCTCCAGCCGCACCCTGCGCTTCCGGAGCGGCAGCCTGCGGAGGTCCTCGCCGGCGTCCGAGAGCAGGTCGAACACCATTAGCCGGACAGGCGTGGCTGCCCTGGCCCTGGCGACGTCGGGAGCTTTGGTCAGTTTCATCCGCGTCTGCAGCAACCCGAAATCGGGCCGACCGGAAGGCCCGACGGCGACGATCTCGCCGTCGGCGGTGAAGCTCTGCTCCGGCCAGCATGCGCGGTCGGTCAGTTCCGGGTAGCTCGCAGACATGTCGTTGCCGTTCCGGCTGATGAGCCGGATCCGGTCGGCGTCGCCGATGATGAGCGCCCGCACGCCGTCCCACTTCAGTTCGAACTGCCAGTCCATGCCACGAAGGTCGGCCGGGGTCCCGGCGCCCGCGAGCATGGGCCGGAAAACAGGTGAAGAAGCCGGTGCGGGCGGCGGCTCGTCCTCCCTTGCTTCTTTCGGGGTGCTTGAGCCGGCCGCAGCGCCTGACGCTGGCGGGGCACCGTGCCCCCTGCGGTCCATCAGGTGAATCAGCCACTGCGCTTGTTCCGGCTGTTGGGAGGCGTCGCTGTCCCGGGAGGTCCGGATCAGCGCAAACCTCTTGGTCCCGCCAAGGCCGCCGCCTTCAGACCCCGTGAGCGTGGCAATGACTTCCTTGCCTGCTATCCATTTGTCACATTCGTAGTAGCCCTGGTCCCAGATGCTGACGGTCCCGGCGCCGTACTGGCCCTTGGGGATGGTGCCCTCGAAATCGAGATAGTCCATCGGGTGGTCCTCGGTCTGGACCGCCAAGTGGTTCTGCGCTCCGCTTACGGGCACACCTTTCGGAAGCGCCCAGGACACCAGGACGCCGTCACGCTCCAGCCGGAAGTCAAAGTGCAGCCGGCTGGCGTGGTGCTCCTGGATCACGAACCGCTCCCGGATGGTGCCGGCGCCGGGGTCCGCCCGGAGCCGGTCCGCACTGAACGGCTCCGGCGTGCCTTCCGGATCCCGCATCGAGCGGTACTTCTCCAGCCTCGGGTCGGTGCTGCCGCCGTCGGCCGTTCCGCCGCCGCTGTGCCCGCCAGCGCCGTGGCCGCCGCCGTCGGGACGGTCCTGCACATGGCCGCCGCCTGCGGAAACCGATGCGAACGGGTCCTTGCCGTCCTTGACCCGCCGCATGACCTCCCGGTAGTCCAGCTGCCTCAGCGCGGGGGAGGCCAGCTCGCGCCAGGTCCGCGGTGCCGCAACCGTGGGCCTGAGCCGGCCGCGGAGTGAGTACGGCACGATGGTGGTCTTGGCAGAGTTGTTCTGGCTCCAGTCCACCAGCACTTTGCCGGTGCGGAGCGTCTTCTTCATGTCGCTGACGGCAAGGTCCGGGTGGTCAGCTTCCAGAGCGCGGGCAAGTTCGTGGGCGAATTCGGAGATCTGCTCCGAGCCTTGTGTGCCGTCGAGGCCGGCGTAAAGGTGGATGCCCTTGCTGCCGCTGGTCACCGGCACAGGGTCCAGGCCAACGTCCTTCAGGATGGCGCGGGCAAGCCGGGCCACTTCGGCGCACTCGGCCAGCCCGGCGCCCTCGCCGGGATCAAGGTCCAGCACCAGGCGGTCAGGGTTCATGGGATTCCCGTGCGGGTCCACGCGCCACTGCGGGACGTGGATTTCCAGCGAGCCCATCTGCGCCACCCAGATCAGCGTGGCGGCATCGTTGACCAGCGGGTACTGGTTGGTGCGCTCCTTGTGCCGGATCGAGGCGCGCGGAATCCAGCCGGGCGTGGAGTCCTCCAGGTTCTTCTGGAAAAACATCTCGCCCGGCGCCTCCGCGGTGCCCACTCCGTTAACCCAGCGCTTGCGGGTGGCGGGCCGGTTCACTGCGGCGGGGATCAGGACCGGCGCAACGGCGGTGTAGTACGACAGGACGTCGGCTTTGGTGGTGCCCGTCTCCGGGTACATCACCTTGTCCAAGTTGGTGACCACCAGTTCTCGGCCCTGGATCCGAACACGTTCCCTACTGCCGGCCAAAGGTCTTCACCTCCGGGCAACTCTGATGTTCACTTGATCCATGAGAGCCATCTGGAAAGGCGCTATCGCATTTGGGCTGGTCAACGTGCCGGTCAAGGTCTACAGCGCCACGGAGGACCACGACATCGGGCTCCACCAGGTCCACGGCGCCGACGGCGGACGCATCCGGTACCAGCGCCGCTGTGAAGTCTGCGGCGAGATCGTGGATTATGCGGACATCGACAAGGCCTACGAGGAGGACGGCCGTACGGTGATCCTCACCCGTGACGAGCTCAAGTCCATCCCGGCGGAGAGCAGCCACGAGATCGAAGTGGTCCAGTTTGTTCCCTCCGAGCAGCTCGATCCCATGATGTTCGAGAAGAGCTACTACCTGGAACCGGATTCCAAGTCCCCGAAGGCGTACGTCCTCCTCCGCCGGGCACTGGAAGACACGGACCGTGTGGCCGTGGTCCAGTTCGCGCTCCGGGAGAAGACCCGGCTCGGCGCGTTGCGGATCAAGGACGACGTCCTGGTGCTGCAGTCGCTGCTGTGGGCGGACGAGGTCAGGGAGCCGGCATTTCCCGCCCTGGAAGCCACCGTCCGGATCTCCGCCCAGGAACGGGAGATGTCCGCAGCCCTGGTTGACTCCATGGCCGGGGACTTTGAGCCCGGCCAGTT
Source organism: Arthrobacter sp. LjRoot78 (assembly GCF_964254335.1). Taxonomy (NCBI): domain Bacteria; kingdom Bacillati; phylum Actinomycetota; class Actinomycetes; order Micrococcales; family Micrococcaceae; genus Arthrobacter; species Arthrobacter sp. LjRoot78. The sequence goes on from NZ_CAXUTG020000001.1 coordinate 366,016, forward strand.
CACCGACGACTACCAGGTGCAGCTCCGCAAGCTCATCGACGCGAAGATCGAGCAAGGCGAGTCCCTGGACACCGAACAGACGTTCGGCGCCGAGGCCGCCGAGACCGGGCAGGGTGAGGTCATCGACCTGATGGAAGCCCTGAAGCGAAGCCTGGAAAAGAAGCGGGGCGGCGGGGCGGCCAAGGCCGCGAGCGAGTCGGGGGCGGCGGACAGCGCCGACGCCGACACCGACGAGGCTCCCGCGAAAACCACGCGCGCCAAGGCCTCTACGCCCCGCTCCACGGCGACCGCTGCCAAGGCAACGGCTGCCAAGACAACCGCTGCCAAGACTCCGGCAAAGACGGCAAGCAAGGCCGCTGCGGCGGAAACTGCAGTCAAGGAGCCGGCGAAAAGCCGGCGAAAAGGGGCCTGATACGGCAGTGCACTGGCCGGTTCGGTAACCCATTGCTGCCGCGGTCAGGAGTTCCTGAGAGCTGAGATAAGCTCACTTTTCTTCTTGGCGGAGTAACCCTTCAGCCCTATTTCCTTCGCTTTGGCTTTGAGCTGGGCGACCGTCCAATCCTCGTAGTCGCCCGCCTTGCCGCCCTTGCGCCCCACCTCGGAGCGTCCCCTCTTGGCGGCGGCGTTGGAAATCCGGGCGGCCTTCTGCTTCGAGGCGCCGTCCTCGCGCAGCTCCTCGTACAGTTGCGGGTCCTTGAGGCTGGGGTTCTTTTTCTCAGGCACGGTCAGCTCGGATCTGATGGTTCGGCGTCGTCGATGAAGGGGTCCACCCCGGCCGGACGCTTCGGCGAAGGCGTGGGTGTATGCGGCGGCTGCGGGTGGGATTCGTGTGCCGCTGACCCGGGTGCCTCAGACACGTGTGCGTGGTGCGCCGGAGCGTTCGCAGCAAAGCCTGCCTCTTCCTCGGTTTCTTCCACTTCTCCGTGGTCCACGGCAGAACGCCAGGCGCCCGTTTCAATGCCGCGCGACTCGATGAAGTGCTTGAACCGCTTGAGGTCGGCGCTGAGCTGGTGGCTGACCGCGCCCACTGCGGAGCCGGCCTTCTCCACCAGCCCCTCCGGCTCCCATTCCAGTGCCACGGTGACCCGGGTGTGCTCCGGCCCGAGGGATTCGAAGGAGATTTCGCCGGCGTTGCGCGGTTTGTCCGTGCTGACCCAGGCGATCCGCCGGTCCGGGAGCTGCTCGGTGATCTGCGCGTTGTACTCGCGCCTGACCCCAGCGATGTCGGTCCGGAAATGCAAGGACGTCTCGTCTATTTGTTCCACGGACTCCACGCCCTTCATGAACTCCGGGAATGATTCGAACTGGGTCCATTGGTTGTAGGCCGTGGACACGGGAACTTCCACCTCGATGGTTTCCTGCAGGGTCGCCACTGTCTCATCCTCTTTCAGCCCGGGGTCGTGCCCCGAATGGGTCTGTTGAACGGCGTGTCGCCACGCTGTCCACGCTAACGGGGCCGTCAGGCAAAAACAAGGAATGTACTAAGTCGGCTTAGTTCATTGTGCCGGGAGTTAAACGCAGCGGCCGGCCCGTGCGCCGTGTGCCCCCTCAAGGGGCCGTGGCGCAGCGTGCCGGCCGCTGGCTGCCGTTCCGGAAGCGGACTGTCTTAGCCCGCCGTGCCGCTACTCGGCGTCGTGATCGGTTTCCAGGATCTGGACCAGGTGGTCCAGTGCCGTATCGGCGCCGTCGCCTTCGGCGCGGAGGACCACAACGTCGCCGTGCGAGGCGCCCAGGCTCATCAGGGACAGGATGCTGGCGGCGTCCATGGCCTCGTCAACCGGTTCGCCCTGACGGGCAATGGTGATCTCGTGCGGGTACTCGCCGGCTGCCTCGGCAAAGATGGCGGCGGGGCGGGCGTGCAGGCCCACGCGGCTGGCGATGGTGGCGGTGCGTTCGAACATGTGTGCTCCTTGGATATCAGGTCGAGACAAATGGTTGGTCAGAATACCGAACCGGGTCAGACAGTTACTGGAACCGGCTCCACGGTATCAACGGACTTGCGGACGGCCCAGCGCTTCAGCGCAATCACTGCCAGGGCGGTGACGACGGTGCCCACGAGGATCGAAACAACGAACATTACGAAGTTGTCGATCGCGAAGAAGACGAAGATTCCGCCGTGCGGGGCCTTTGATCCGACGCCCGCTGCCATCGAGATGGCACCGGTCACTGCGCCGCCCAGCATGCTGGCGGGGATGACGCGGAGCGGATCGGCTGCGGCGAACGGGATGGCACCTTCGGAAATGAAGGACGCTCCCAGCAGCCAGGCGGCCTTGCCGTTTTCACGCTCGGCCAGGCTGAAGCGCTTCTTGTCCAGGACGGTGGAAGCGAGGGCCATGGCCAGCGGCGGGACCATGCCCGAAGCCATGACGGCTGCCATGATCTGCCACGGCGCCTGGTTGTCCAGGGTGGCGGCGCCCAGGCCGGCGACGGCGAAGGAGTAGGCAACCTTGTTGACCGGGCCACCGAGGTCGAAGCACATCATGAGGCCCAGGATGACGCCCAGTGCGATGGCACTGGCGCCGGTGAGGCCGGAAAGCCAGCCGTTCAGGCCCTTGGTGATGGCAACGATCGGAGCGCCCAGGATAAGGAACATCAGGCCGGAGGCAACCAGTGAAGCAAGCAGCGGGATGATCACCACGGGCATCAGGCCGCGCAGCCAGCGGGCCACCTGGATCTGGCCGATGGAGTGGGCGATGTAGCCGGCCAGGAGACCGCCCACGATGCCGCCCAGGAAGCCTGCACCCATGAACCCTGCCACGGCGCCGGCCACGAAGCCCGGTGCGATACCCGGACGGTCGGCGATGCCGTAGGCGATATAACCGGCCAGTGCGGGGACCAGGAAGCCGAGCGAGAGGGCACCGATCTTGAAGAGCACGGCACCGAGGTAGGCGCCGAGCGGGCCCCAGGCGTTTTCAGGGTATTCGGTGGGCAGGTTGAAGATGCTGTTGTCCACCACGATGACGTCTGCGAACTGGGTAATCAGGTAGCCGCCCATCAGGAAGCCCAGGGCGATGAGCAGACCGCCGCCGGCCACGAACGGAATCATGTAGCTGACGCCCGTGAGGAGCGCCTTCTTGAGTTTCTGTCCGATGTGCTCGCCCTTTTCGGTGGCTTCGGCTTCAGCCTGCTCTTCGGCGCCGAAGTGCGGTACGCGGCGGGCGTTGGGGTTGTCCGCCGCGGCCAGTGCCTCCTGCACCATCTTGTCCGGTTCGTCGATGCCGCGCTTGACGGGTGCGTTGATGACCGGCTTGCCGGCAAAGCGCTCCTTGCCGCGGACGTCCACGTCCACCGCGAAGATCACGGCATCGGCTGCGGCGATCACGGCGGGGTCCAGCGGCTTGGCGCCGGAGGAGCCCTGGGTTTCCACCTGCAGGTCCACACCGACTTCCTTGGCTGCGGCAACCAGTGAATCGGCGGCCATGTAGGTGTGGGCGATGCCCGTGGGGCAGGCCGTCACGGCTACGAGGCGCTTGGGGCCGGACCTGGCGCCGGTAGCGGCACCGGCAGAGGGCGCGGCTGCTGCGGCTGATGCCACGGCAGGCTCGGCTGCGGCCGCAGGCTTGTCGGCCAGGGCGCCGTCCACCAGCTCAACGATCTCGGCCTGGGTGGTGGCTGCACGCAGGGAAGCGGTGAAGTCCTTTTTGATCAGCGAGCGGGCCAGCTTGGACAGGAGCTTCAGGTGCTCCTGGTCCGCGCCTTCGGGGGCTGCGATGAAGAAGATCAGGTCCGCCGGGCCGTCCTTGGCGCCGAAGTCCACGGGCCGCGAGAGCCGGGCCATGGCCAGGGTGGGCACCGTCACCGCCGTGGAGCGGCAGTGCGGAATGGCAATTCCGCCGGGCACGCCCGTGGCGGTCTTGGATTCGCGGGCAAAGGCGTCCGTGAAGAGGCCTTCGGCTTCGGTGGCGCGTCCGGTGGCGGCAACCCTGCCGGCCAGATGGCGGATCACGTCCTCGGGCGAATTGCCCAGGTTCTGGTCTAGCTCGACCAGATCAGTAGTAATGAGCTGAGTCACTGTCAGTCCTTCCGGAGGGCCGTGATGGTTACGGCATCAGGGGTGGTTTGGTGGACCGCCGGGACTGTGGAGCCCGGCAGGGAGGCGGCAGCGGCACCATGTGCCACGGCCTGACGGAGGCAGTCGGCCGGGGCGGCGCCCTGGCTGGAGGCGAGCAGGTAGCCGGCAAGGGAAGAATCTCCCGCGCCGACAGTGCTGACCGCCTTGACCGGCGGATGCGTGGCCAGCCACGCGCCGTCGGCCGTCACTAGTACCGCACCCTTGGAACCGAGCGTTGCCAGCACGGCACCTACACCGGAACGCACGACGGCGGCGGCGGCTGCCGCGGCAGCCTCCGGATCCGCTTCCAGTTCGTCAGCGGTGGACGCCGTGGCGAAACCGGCTGCGGCAGCCAGTTCAGCCAGTTCTTCGGCGTTGGGTTTAAGGAGGTCCGGCATGCCTGACGCGTCGCCCGAGAGGGCGGCGGCGAGGGGCGCGCCGGACGAGTCGACGGCGATGCGCGGGGCAGCACCGTCATTGGTGGACCGAAGCCGCCGGGTAACGGTGGCGTAAAAGTCGGCCGGGACTCCGGGTGGAAGCGAGCCGGCGAGGACAACCCAGCTGGCGCCGCGGGAACGCTCCAGCAGAAGCCCGATCAGGGCTTCCTGCTGGTCTTCGCTCAGTACCGGGCCGGGTTCGTTGATTTTGGTGGTGACGCCGTCCGGCTCCGTCAGCGCCACGTTGGTGCGCAGCGGTTCGTGGATGGCGAGGGCGGCGAAGGGGACGCCGCCGTCACGAAGTCCTGCCAGCACCGGATCGGAGTCGCCGCCGGGGAGGACGGCCACTGTTTCCAGTCCGGAGGCCACCAGGGCACGGGATACGTTGACACCTTTCCCGCCGGACTCCTGGCGGACGGAGACGGCCCGCTGTACTTCCCCGCGCAGCAGCGGCGAGGGCAGGGCCACGGTGCGGTCGAGGCTCGGGTTCGCGGTGAGGGTGACAATCATGCGATCACCACGTCCACGCCGGCGTCGGCAAGCGCCGCCGCCAGTTCCGGGCTGGGTTCACTGTCTGTAATCAAGGTGTCCAGATCTTTCAACGAGGCGAACTGGACCAGCGTTTCGGCATCCAGCTTGGACGAATCGGCCAGCACCACAATGCGGCGTGCCGATTGGACGAAGGCCGCTTTGACGGCGGCTTCTTCAGGATCGGGGGTGCTCAGCCCGAAGGCCGAGTGGATTCCGTTGGCGCCGATAAAGGCGATGTCCGGACGGATTCGGTGTGCCGCGTCCACGGTGGACTGGCCCACGGCAGCCTGCGTGAGGCCGCGGACCCTGCCACCCAGCAGGTGGAGGGCGATGCCCGGCTCGCCGGCGAGCTTGGCGGCGATCGGGATCGCGTGGGTGATGACGACGAGTTCGTTCTCCGAGCCGGTGTCGGGGGCGGCGGAAGGGTCGGCAAGGCGCAGGGCGATCAGGTCCGCCAGCGCTTCAGTGGTTGAGCCGGCGTCCACCAGGATGCTGCCCGCCGGATTTTGCGGGATGAAAGCCAAAGCGGCTTCGGCAATGCGCAGCTTTTCCGGCTGCCGCTGCACGGTCCGTTCCAGGATGCTTTCCTCGGTGGTGCTGATCCGGTCCGGGGCGACGGCGCCGCCATGGACCCTGCGTACTGTGCCGGCGGCTTCCAGAGCAGCCAGGTCCCGCCGGACGGTTTCGGTGGTGATGTTGAAGCGCTCGGCAAGCGCAGTGACGCTGGCCCGGCCGCTTTCGGCGACTAGACCCGCGATCAGCTGTTGGCGCTCCTCGGCGAACACTTACCCTCCATTGCGTAAATACTGCTGGTACTTCAGTGAACGGCTTCAGTGACTGCCATCACACGATGTTGAATTGCTTGACTTTATCTTTGTTCTTGTTGGTTTGTCAATGAAAACAACACGAACGCAGATCGCGGTGTGGAGTTTTTGGCCGGATCGGGGATTTGGAGGCTTCCGAAGCCTCGATAGGCGGGCAGAGATTCCGGTGTTGGACGGCGGTCCTTCCAAAGACGGCGAAAGCCGGGCCCGACCGTGTTGGTCTGGCCCGGCTTCCGGGGTACTCGCATTGCGGTTCGCCTGTGTCCGTGGACAGCGGCGGCCGGAGGATCATGGCTAGAGGCTGCCGTCCCGGCTCTCATTGCGGACAATCCGCTCGCCCGTGTTTGGGTCCACCACCGACCGGGTTTCGCTTACCCGCCTGGTGCGTCCCGGCGAAGCCAGCACCAGTGAGGCGATCAGGCCGATGACGCCGACGGCCATCAGGATGTACCCGATCAGCGTCTGGTCCACATAGGGGATGAGGCCGGGGGTGATGGCCCACGCCAAGATGGCGCCGATGGCGATAAGGAAAATAGAGGAACCGATTCTCATGACTTGCTCCTAGCTGTCCGGGGGACGTGCGGGCAAAAAGACGTGCGGCAAAACTTGATCAGCATGCTGTCTAGCGACAGGCTACAGCCCCTTCCCGGCTGTTTCAATGAACCGGAAGGCGCGCGCCGGAGCTGTGTCACAGTCGTTATTTACCGGGATGTTGCCGGCGGCGGCGAAGTAACACCAGCAGCCGGAGGTGTGCCCCGCGTACTGTGGATTGCGCACGCATTCTCCCTGCCGGGCACATTCGCCCGGCCAGGCAAATTTGCCCGGCCAGCGGGGGAGGCGTCCGCGACAAACAGCGCGCAGCGTCCACGGATCCCAGGAGCAGTGTTACCCATGTCTGAACAAGTCCCCGCGGTAGTAGTCACCGGCCTGGGAGCAGTGACTCCCGTCGGCTCAACCGCCGGCGAAACATGGGACGCGCTCCTGGCCGGACGTTCCGGGATTGTGGCCCTTGACGACGGCTGGTCAGACGGGCTTCCCGTACGCATTGCAGGACGCGTCACCGCAGACGTCCCGTCACTGCTGTCCACCTTGGAATACAAAAGGATGGACCGCTGCGGCCACCTGGCGCTTATCGCCGCGCGCGAGGCCTGGGCGCACGCCGGCCGGCCGGAGGTTGACCCGGAACGGCTGGCCGTGGTGATCGGCTCCGGCTACGGCGGCCTGGACACCACCCTTGAGCAGACCCGGACGCTGGACGAGAAGGGGCCGCGCAGGGTCTCACCGCACACGCTTACCCGGATTATGGTGAACGGCCCCTCGGCGTGGGTCTCCATTGACGTCGGAGCCCGCGGCGGGGCGCGGACTCCCGTCAGCGCCTGCGCCTCCGGGGCCGAAGCGATCTCGCAGGCGGCCGACATGATCCGCAGCGGCGCCGCCGACGTGGTGATCGCCGGCGGAGTGGACTCCTGCATCAACGGCCTGACCATCAGCGGGTTCTCGCAGATCCGAGCCCTCTCCACCCGCAACGACAGCCCGCAGGCCGCCTCCAGGCCCTTCGACCGGGACCGCGATGGCTTCGTCATGGCCGAGGGCGCCGGGATCGTGGTGCTGGAGCGCGAGGACCACGCCCGTTCCCGCGGGGCCGAGGTGCTCGGCGTCATCGCGGGCAGCGCCGTCACCTCCGACGCCGTGGACATCGTGGCGGCCGACCCCGCCATGCAGCGCCGCGTCCTGCAGAAGGCCATTGCCGCGGCCGGACTCACCGGGGCGGACATCGGCTTCGTGCACGCCCACGCCACGTCCACTCCAGTGGGGGACCGGCTCGAAGCGGAAGCCATCGGCGCCGTCGTCGGACATTCCGTTCCTGTCACGTCCACGAAAAGCCTTACCGGGCATCTGCTGGGCGGGGCCGGGGCGCTCGGCGCCATCGTCACCATCCAGGCGCTGCGCACGGGCGCCATCCCGGGCACTCTCAACCTCGACAGCCGGGACCCCGACATCCACCTCAACATCGTTTCGGAGACAACCCCTGGGCTGGCTGCGGGGGCCGGCATTGCCAACGCCTTCGGATTCGGCGGCCACAGCGCCTCGCTGGTGATCACCGCAGGCTGAGGCCTGCCGCCGGGACCGCCGGCGGAAAGTTAGGCTGTTGCGATGGAGACAGTCGTATGGTCCAGGCCGGAGAGCCAGCGCGCCGGAACGCCGCTGCTGGTGATGATGCACGGCTACGGCACAGACGAAGTGCGCATGTCGGACCTGTTCGGCCAGCTGCCGCCCGAGTTCACCTGCGCGGCCCTGCGCGCGCCCAAGGTGATCGGCGACGACTACGGCTGGTTCCTGCTGGACTATTTCCTGACCCATGACTTCGCCGACGTCATTTCCGTCAGCAACAAGGTGTTCGACTGGATCAACTCCGTCAAGGCCAAGCACAGCAGCGTGAGCCTGCTGGGCTTCTCGCAGGGCATGGCTATGGCCAGCACCCTGCTGCGGCTGCGGCCCCACGATTTCCGGGCAGTCGTGGGGTTGTCCGGATTCGTCCTGGACAACGAACTGCTGGCCATGAGCGAATCCTTCGACGCCAAGCCGCCCTTCTTTTGGGGCCGGGACAAGGCGGACCTGGTGATCAACGACGACGCCGTGGAGCACACCGAGGAATGGCTGAACCGGAATACGCAGCTGACGGCCCGGACCTATCCGGGCATGGGCCACACGATTTCCAAGGCGGAGATGGTGGACGTGAGCGCCTTCCTGCGCCACTACGTCCTGCGCTGAAGGACAAGGCGCGCGGGTCGTTTCCCCGGAAGCCCGAAATAATCCGCACTCGCGGGTAAAACCAGTTGCGCGCTAAATTTGTAAGCGCTTACACTCTTCTTCGGCCATGTATCGGGCCCACGACTTCCGAAGAAGAAAGGGCTGAGCCCGTGTTGCATGGCTAGAGCACCGCGCGTGACCATCCAGGACGTTGCCGCATTGTCGGGGCTGTCCATCTGTACCGTTTCCCGCGCCCTGCGCGGGCTGCCCAATGTCTCCGAAACGGCACACCTGAAGGTTGCGGACGCCGCCACCAAACTCGGCTACAAGGCATCCTCGGCGGCGGCGCGCCTTGCGGGCGGGACCACGGGGTCCGTGGCCATCATCGCGCCCACAGCCACGGCGTGGTTTTTCGCCCAGGCCGTGGAGGCAGCCGAGGAAGTCTTCGCTGACAGCGGCTTCGACACGATGCTGATCAGCCTGCGCAACACCCCCAGCGTGCACCGGAAGGTCTTCGGAGACCTGGATGCCCTGTCGCAGCGCGTGGACGGCGTCCTGCTGCTGAACATTGCCCTCAGCAGCGACGAAATCGATGCCCTGGCCTCCTCCGGGCTGGCCGTAGCCAGCGTGGGCATGCACAACGTCCCCTGGGACAATGTGGGAATCGACAACGAGGACGCGGCCTGGAAGGCAACCAACCACCTCCTGGGCCTCGGACACTGGGACCTTGCCATTCTCTCCGGCCGCGAATCGGGGGAGCGCTCGGTGGTCACGGCCACGGACCGCCTCAACGGATTCCGCCGGGCGCTGGCCGAGCACCACCTGACCGTGGACCCGGACCTGGTGATGGACGCCGGGTCGAGCATCGAGGGCGGCCGCCGGGCCATGACCGAGCTCATCGAAAACCGCAGAATGCCCTCCGCGATTTTCGCCGGTTGCGACGAAACTGCCTTCGGCGCACTCATGGCCCTGCGCGAGCTCGGTTTGTCAGCACCGAAAAACGTGTCCATCATAGGTATAGACGATCATCAGATGAGTTGGTTCCTGGGACTGAGCACCATAGCGCAGCCGGTAGCCGACCAGGGTGCCTTCGCAGCCAACCTGCTGATCGAAGGACTCCAACGTCCGGGGCAGTTGAATGCCCCCGCCAGCCACGTGCTGGATACCAAACTGATTGAGCGCAAGACCACGCGACGGAAACGCTGAGCACAAACGCTGAGCACAAACGCTGCGTCGCGCAAACACCGAGCAAGGCACCGCCGCCCTTCTGCTCGCCACGGCTCCCACCGCCCCAAAACCCGCAGCATCCATGCACGTCCCCCTGCACGCCGTCTGAAAGGACACCGAGTACCGCATGACTGAGCTTTCAAACAGCACCACCGTCCACGGCTGGACCGGCGCTTCCGCCATCCTCTTCGACCTCGACGGCGTGCTCACGCCCACGGCGATCGTCCACGAGCGTGCCTGGCAGGAGCTTTTCGACGGCTTCCTGCAGGACGTTCCGGAGGTGGACAGCTACCGCGAAAGCGACTACTTCGACCATATCGACGGCAAGCCCCGGTTCGACGGTGTCCGGGACTTCCTCGCCTCGCGCAGCATCGTGCTGCCCGAGGGCCCCTCGGACGACGACCCCGCCAACAACACGGTCCATGGCCTCGGCAACCGCAAGAACAAGGTTTTCAACGACATCGTCGAGGCCGGCGGCGTGGCCCCGTACGAAGGCTCGGTGCGCTTCCTGGAAGCAGCGCAGGCGCTGGGACTCAAGGTCGCCGTCGTCTCTTCCTCCCGGAACGCACCTGCGGTGCTGCAGGCTGCGGGACTGGCGCACCACTTCCCCGTGGTGGTGGACGGCGTCGTCGCCGCTGCCGCGGGCCTGCCCGGAAAGCCCAGCCCGGCCACCTACGAATATGCGGCGCAGCTCCTGGACCTCCCCAGCGAGGAATGCGTCGTGGTTGAGGACGCCGTGTCCGGCGTCCAGGCCGGTAACGCCGGCACCTTCCACTCGGTGATCGGAGTGGACCGCGGAGCCGGCCGGCAGACGCTGCTGGACGCCGGCGCCACCCTGGTGGTCGGGGACCTGAACGAACTCCTCTAGCCCGACCAAACGCCCCTCACCTGCACAACGCCAAAAGGAACCCCAACAGCCATGGCACTCATCACCTCTGACCGTGCTCGTTTCCCCAACGACCCCTGGCAGCTCGTGGAAACCGTCCACCTTCCCGGAAACGCCGGAACCCTGGAAACGCTCTTCAGCCTGGGCAACGGCCATCTCGGCATCCGCGGCGCCCACTGGGCTTCCGCGGACGCAGACCTGCCCGGCAGCTTCATCAACGGCTTCCACGAAACCTGGGACATCAAGCACGCAGAGAATGCCTTCGGCTTCGCCCGCACCGGCCAGCGGATCCTTTACATCCCGGACGTCAACAACTTCACCGTGATCATCGACGGTGAAACGCTGACCCTGAGCGAATCGACAGTGCTGGACTACCGCCGGTCCGTTGACTTCGCCACCGGGATCTACGAATGCCGGATCACCTGGCAGTGCCGCTCAGGGGCCACCGTGACCACCACGGAGCGCCGGGCGGTCGGTTACCAGTCCCGCGGCACCCTGGGCATCAGCCTCGAAGTGGCCGCGGACCGGGACGTTTACGCGGACGTGACGTCCGCCGTGGTCAACCGCCAGGACCAGCCCGTGGAGGACCACTCCACCCACGATCCGCGCCGCGCCGGTCGGCACGCCGGACGCGTCCTGCTGCCGGTAAGGCTCGACGGCGGGGACGGCTCGCTCCGCCTGTCCTGGGAAGCCGCCGAGTCCAGGCAGCGTGTGGGCCTGGCCGTGGACCACTGGACCTCTGCCGAGGTGCAGCCGTTCGAGACCCTGGTGGACCAGGACGACAGCAGCGTCCGGTACGTCCTCGCTGTCGGTGCGGACCAGCCCTTCCGGCTTGAGAAGAGCGCCAGCTACGCCGTGGCGCGGGCCTTCCGCGAGGGAGCCGTGGACGGCGGGTCTGCGCAGGACCCTTCGGAAGCGGCAGAGAACGCTCTTCAGCCCGTCAGCGCGATCTTCGCCGAAAGCGAGGCGCACTTCCGGGAATACTGGGCCACCACGGACATTGTGGTGGGCGGCCAGCCCGAATTGCAGCAGGCCATCCGCTGGAACCTCTTCCAGCTGGCCCAGGCCACAGCCCGCGCGGACGTGGCCGGCATCCCGGCCAAGGGCGTCAGCGGCTCCGGCTACGAGGGCCACTACTTCTGGGACCAGGAGGTGTACCTGCTGCCGTACCTGACGTACACCAGCCCTGACAACGCCCGCCAGGTCCTGGAGTTCCGGCACGAGATGCTGCCGGACGCCAAGGTCCGGGCCAAGGAACTGAGTGTGGACGGAGCCCTGTTCCCGTGGCGCACCATCAACGGGCTCGAAGCAAGCGCCTACTACGCCGCCGGCACCGCGCAGTTCCACATCGCAGCCGCGATCGCCTTTGCCACCAACAGGTACATCTGGGCCAGCGGCGATGCGGACTTCAAGCACGGGATGGGTTCGGAGCTGCTGATCGAGACCGCCCGGATGTGGGTTTCCCTGGGCTTCTTCGGCAAGGACGGCCTGTTCCACATCCACGGCGTTACCGGCCCGGACGAGTACACAGCCGTGGTTAATGACAACCTCTACACAAACGTCATGGCCAGGTTCAACCTGCGCACCGCGGCGGCCCTGGACCACCCGGAGATCGACGACGCCGAACGCGAACTCTGGGAGCAGGCTGCCATCCGGATGCAGCTGCCCTACGACGAAGACCTCGAGGTGTACTCGCAGGACAACGACTTCATGACGCTGGAGCCGTGGGACTGGAGCACGCCCCGGTCCAAGTACCCCCTGTTGCTGAACTTCCACCCGCTGGTGATCTACCGCCACCAGGTCCTCAAGCAGGCAGATACCGTGCTGGCGATGTTCCTGCAGTGGCAGGACTTCACACCGGAGGAAAAGCGGCGCGCGTTCGACTTCTACGATCCGATCACCACCGGCGACTCCACCCTGTCCGCCTGCGTCCAGGGCATCATGGCCGCCGAGGTGGGCTACAGCCAAGCCGCGCTGGACCACTTCACGCACGCGCTGTACATCGACCTGGACGACACCCACGGCAACACGATCGACGGCGTCCACATTGCCTCGACGGGCGGTGTGTGGAGTTCCCTTGTCAGCGGCTTCGCGGGGCTCCGCGACCAGGGCGAGGTTCCCTTCTTCGATCCGAGGCTGCCCGTCGAGTGGGAGGGCCTGACCTTCCACCTCAAGGTGCGGGGCCGCCTGCTCTTCGTGGAGCTGGGCCAGGGATCCATCGGCCTCAGCATCCGCGAAGGCGAACCCCTGGACGTCAACGTCCGCGGCGAGCTGCTCACAGTGGGCCACGACGTTGCCCGGGTACCGCTGGCCCCTGTCGGCGCGCCTGAGCCCACCATCTTCCCGAGCGGGCTTCCGACGGCGTCCATCCCGATCGTGCGCGCCCGCAGCTAAGCAGTAGTAGTCCCAACAGACGCGCGGGATCAACCGAACGGTTGATCCCGCCGTCGTGCTTCGGCGGAAGACTGGGGGAGTGAAAAAACTCTTCCATGCCTCATTTGCCTATGCCATCGCCGGAGTCCTCTCCGGCCTCTACTATCGGGAACTGACCAAGCTCAACGGCTTCACCGGAGACTCCCAGCTGGGCCTGGTGCACACGCACTGGCTGGTGCTGGGCTTCATCGTTTTGCTGCTGGTGCTCGCGCTCGAGAAGGTCTTCGCCATCTCCGCCGCGGCGCCGAAGCTGCTGGCCTGGTTCTTCTGGATCTGGAACGCCGGCGTGGTGGTGACCGGCGGGATGATGCTGGTCAAGGGAACACTGGTCGTGGCTGGTTTGGACGCCGGTTCAAAAGCCTTGGCCGGGATCGCCGGCACCGGGCACATGCTGCTTACCGCCGGCCTGGTGCTGCTCTTCCTGGCCCTGCGGAAGGCGTTGACGGCGGCTCCGCTGGAGGTGCCGCCGTTGCCCGTAGCCGCCAAGGCGTAGCAGCCGCGGGACATAGCAGCCGCGGGACATAGCAGCCTACGGGCTGTCCGCGTGCTCCCGGTCCCCGGCGCTGCGGTCCAGCGGGTGGGCCAGTTCGTCGGCCGGCATCCTGGCCACCACCATTGCCACCACGGCCATGACGGGGCAGACGCCGCCGGCCACCAGGAAGATCACCCACGTGGGCAGCACGGCCGCGGCGGGTCCGGCCAGCGCCATGGAGACGGGCATCAAGGCCAGGGACACGAAGAAGTCCAGGCTGGAAACGCGGCCCAGTAAATGGGCAGGAACCCGGCGCTGCAGGAGCGTCCCCCAGATGACCATGCCTATGCCGCCTGCGGCGCCGAAGATGAACAGCGCCGCAGCGACCGTCCAGAAGCTGTCCATGATCCCGACCGCCGCGAGTGGAAGGCTGCCGGCGCCCCACGAAACCATCATCACGGTGAGGTAGCGGCGCGGCAGCGCGAAGGACGCCGTGGCCAGTGATGCGGCCGCACCGCCTACGCCCATCACGGCCAGCAGGAAACCGAACATGCGCGAGTCGCCGCCCAGCTGGTCGCGGACAACGAACGGCAACAGCACCTCGATGGGGCCGATCAGGAACAGCACCGAGATGCAGGCCCAGAGCAGCGTCCACAACAGCCAGGGTGTCCGGACCGTGTAGCTGACGCCCTCGCGGAGGTCGTGGAAGAAGGACGTTTTGGCGCGTTCGACGGCGGCCCCGCCGGCGGCGCTGTCCGTCCCGGCGGTGCCCGTGGCCGGCGCATCAAGCGCGTGCTGGCCGAGGAAGTTGAGGATGATGAAAGCGAGGAGGTGGCATGCCGCCACGCCCGTGACTGCGTGCGAGGGGGACAATGCGGCCACCAGGATGCCGGCCACGGCGGGACCGGCCGCCTGCTGCAGGATGGGCCGCAGGGTTCCCTCCATGCCGTTGGCCGCCAGCAGGTCCTCCGGCGGCAGGATCCTGGGCAGGATGGCCGAATAGGCAGGGAAGAAGAACGCCGCTCCCACGCCGAGCACGAACGCGCCTACGGCCAGGTGCCACAATTGCAGCCACCCGGCCAGGGCAAGCCCGCTGATGGCGGCAATCACAGCGAGGTTGGTGCCTTCCACGGCGATAATCAAAAGCCGCTGCGGCACGCGGTCCGCGGCGATCCCGCCCGCCAGGACGAACGCCACCAGTCCCACGCTGCCTGCAGCGGCAACAAGGGACAGCTCAAGCGGACCGCCGCCCAAGCGGATCACCTGGTAGACCATGCCCACAGCCCACATTCCGGAGCCGAAAATGGAGACGGCCAGCGCCGCGATCAGCACCCGGTACTCCCGGTGCACAAACGGCCGGAGGGCTCTGGGGGTGGGCATAAGCCTAGTCTAGGCCTGCCCATCCGGCCGCGCCGCGGCTGCCGCCGACCCCTGCCGGGCTAGGCTCTCCGTATGGGGAACAGTCCGGCAGGCGCGTCACGCCGCAGCATGGCATTCATCGGCAGCAACCCGGGCCTGGCGCTGCATCCCGTTAACCCCGACGGCGTCCATATCCCCGGTGAACCCGCCAGTTGCTTCGCCTCCTTCTGGATGGCCGAATGGTCCAGATGGGGCAGCGGCAACGCCCTCCTGGTGGCCACCCGCCAGGGCTGGCGCAGCTACGGCCCCAACGGCTACTTCGCCGAAACCCTGGCCAACGAACTGACCCGCTATTTTCCGGAGGCAGCCCGGTTTCCGCTCTCGGAAATCACCCACACCCAGGACGAGTTCGACGTTGAACTGGACGTGGACCGCGGCTTCCGGGCCGTGGGGCGCAAGGCGGAGCTCGAGATCAGCGGCGTCCTGGACCGCCGCCAGTTCTCGTCGCCCGATTTCCAGCTCGGCGGAACCAGCGCCGCCCTGGCGAATGTCTACCTTCCGTGCAGCACGGGGCGGCTGTCGGAGTTCGGGGTGGAATGGCCCGGTTCGCCTACGGTGTATCCCGGGCCCCGGGGGCCGTCGTCGTCCGCGTACATTGCCGTGGCCGAGTCATGGGTGATGTAGCAAGGTGGCTTAGTGTTAAGGGTGAGCGACAGCCACAAGCTGTCCTTGCCCGGCAGCAATCACGGTTCCGAACCGCGGTTGCGACCCATAGCGGGCGGCTTGTTCCCGTTCCAGGAAAGGTGACGATGGCCATGCGGAAGAACCCGGCAATGAGAATTGCACAAAAAACCGCGCACAAGGCGGTGTTCGACTCCCAAGGCAAGCCCAAACCCGGATTGCACGGCATGCTGCTGCGGGCCGTCGAGGTCCAGCGCCCGCTGGTCCTTGCCAACCTCCGGCGGCTCCAGCGCAGGCACCCGCGCGCCACGGCGGCGCAGCTCGCGGACAAGCTGGAACGCGACTACCTGCTGGCCGTGACCGGTGGCGGCGCGCTTGTCGGCGGCTCCGCCGTCATCCCCGGCGTTGGCACCGTTGCTGCCCTGGGCCTCTCCGCCGCAGCCACGGTCGGCTTCCTCGAAGCCACCGCGCTGTACGCGACGTCCCTGGCCGAGCTGCACGGCATCCGCATGGTGGACCCGGAGAAGGCCGGCACCCTGGTCATGGCCATCATGCTGGGCGAGGAAGGGACCGCCCTCCTCGGAAGCCTGAGCGGCCAGGCCGCCGGCCGGGGCAAAGGCCCCACGGACGCCTGGGGTTCCGCGTTCGCACGCAAGACCTCCTTCCCCGGCTTCGGCTCGGTGCGGGACCGGATCCAGCGCGCGTTCCTCCGCAACCTGCTGCAGCGGCAGGGGACGGCGCTCCTGGGCCGGGCATTGCCGTTCGGCGTCGGTGCCGTGGTGGGCGGCGTAGGCAACCGCGTTATGGGACGCGCCGTCGTCGCAAGCGCCAAGGAGGCTTTCGGCCCCATGCCGGACACGATCCCCGGCGAACTGACACCCGGGGCTGGCGGCACGGGCACCACCGGCAGCGCCGGCGCCCCCGCCGCTATTGACGCCGGCACCAATACGCCCGGCACCAATACGCCCGGCTCCGGCACCCCCGGCGGAGACTCAACACTGAAAGGCGGATTCATTGGATCTGAACGCTGACCTGGGGGAGTCCTTCGGCACCTGGACCATGGGGGACGATGCCGCCATGTTCCCGCTCATCACCAGCGCCAGCGTGGCCTGCGGCCTGCACGCCGGGGATCCCGTCACCATGCTGGACACCTGCCGTGCGGCCTTTGAACTGGATGTCAGGGTGGGCGCGCACGTCGGGTACCCGGACCTGCCCGGTTTTGGCCTCCGGTCCATTGACATGACCTTTGACGACCTCTTCGGGGCCGTGCTGTACCAGCTCGGCGCGCTCGACGGCGTGGCGCACGCCGTCGGGGCATCCGTGGACTACGTCAAGGTCCACGGCGCGCTGTACGACCGTACGGTGCACGACGCCGAACAGGCCTCCGCCGTGATCGCGGCCATCCAGGCCTACGATCCCGGACTGCCCGTCCTTGGCCTGCAGGGGTCGGCACTCCTGTCCTTTGCCGCCGAGGCAGGCCACCCCGTGTTCCATGAAGCCTTCGCGGACCGCGCCTACCTGCCGGACGGGTCGCTGGTGCCGCGCTCAGCCGACGGCGCGCTCCTGGTCGACACCGGGGAGATCGCCGAACGCGCCGTCCGCCTGGCCATTCACGGCGAGGTGGAGGCGGTGGACGGCACGGTGGTCAGGCTGCAGCCGCATTCGCTGTGCCTCCACGGCGACACCCCCGGCTCCGTGGAGACGGCAGCCGCCGTCCGCAAGGCCCTGGAAGCCGCCGGTGTGGAGCTCGAACCCTTCGCCTAGTACGTAGTTCGCGGCCCTCCCTTGAAGCGCGCGGCGTCGGAGCGCGAACGGGCACTTGCGGCCCTCCCTTGAAGCGCGCGGCGGGTGCTCAAGTGTCCGTTCGCGCTGCCCAGGGGGGCGGGCTAGTGCCGTTCGGCCCTATCCGGGGGTTCACGCGGCAACCTAGCTTGAGGGCATGGCTGCCGGACCCCATGCGGGGTTAGATGGACCCGCATCAGATGCAATGTTGAAGCTGGGCCGTTTCTTCACCAAATGGGACCAGACCGACGACGGCAGGGCGGTGTTCCGGGAGGGCGGCCGCAAGGGCGACATCTTCTACCGCGACCGCTGGAGCCACGACAAGGTGGTCCGCTCCACTCACGGGGTGAACTGCACCGGCTCCTGCTCCTGGAAGGTGTACGTCAAGGACGGCATCATCACCTGGGAATCACAGCAGACCGACTACCCCTCGGTGGGCCCGGACAGCCCGGAATACGAACCCAGGGGCTGCCCTCGCGGCGCGGCCTTCTCCTGGTACACCTACTCGCCCACCCGCGTCCGCTTCCCGTACGCCCGCGGCGTCCTCGTCGAGATGTACCGCGAGGCCAAGGCCCGGCTCGGCGACCCGGTGCTGGCCTTTGCCGACATCGTGGGGGACCCGGAGCGGCGCCGCCGCTACCAGCAGGCCCGCGGCAAGGGCGGCCTGGTCCGTGTCTCCTGGCAGGAAGCGATCGAAATCGCGGCCGCCGCCCACGTGAACACGATCAAGAACTACGGGCCGGACCGCTGCACCGGATTCTCGCCGATCCCGGCGATGTCCATGGTTTCGCACGCCGTGGGAACCCGCTTCATCCAGCTGATCGGCGGGGTGATGACGTCCTTCTACGACTGGTACGCGGACCTGCCCGTGGCCAGCCCGCAGGTGTTCGGGGACCAGACCGACGTCCCGGAATCCGGCGACTGGTGGGACGCGCGCTACCTCATGATGTGGGGCTCCAACGTCCCCGTCACCCGGACCCCGGACGCGCACTGGATGGCCGAGGTGCGGTACCGCGGCACGAAGGTGGTCACCGTCAGCCCGGACTACGCGGACAACACCAAGTTCGCCGACGAATGGCTCCCCGCCCAGGCCGGAACGGACGCCGCGCTGGCCATGGCCATGGGACACGTCATGCTCAAGGAATTCTTCGTGGACCGGGACGTCCCCTTCTTCTCCGACTACGTCCGGCAGTACACGGACCTTCCGTTCCTGGTCCGGCTGGTGAAGAACGACGACGGCGCGCTGACGCCGTCGAAATTCCTCACCGCCCGGGACCTCCCGGCCGAAGCCGGGGCTGAGGACGCTGCGTTCCGCACCGTGATGTTCGACAAGAAAACCGGGCGGACCGCAGTGCCCAACGGCTCCATGGGGTTCCGCTATTCGGGTAGCGGCGAGGGCAAATGGAACCTCGACCTCGAAGGGATCGACCCCGCATTGTCGCTCCGCGAGGTGTCCGGGGAAAGCGCCGAGATCCTGCTCCCGTGCTTCGAGGACGCCGGCGGGGAGGGGAGCGTGCTGCGCCGCGGCGTGCCCGTCCTTGAGGTGGAAGGCCAGCTGGTCACCACCGTGTTCGACCTGATGCTGGCCCAGTACGGAGTGGGCCGGGACGGGCTCCCGGGGGAGTGGGCCGCCGGCTACGACGACGCGTCCACGCCCTACACTCCGGCCTGGCAGGAGGAGATCACCAGCGTCCCCGCGCAGGCCTGCATCCGGGTGGCAAGGGAGTTCGCCCGGAACGCCGAGCAGTCCAAGGGCCGGTCCATGATCATCATGGGCGCCGGGATCTGCCAGTGGTTCCACGGCGACACCACCTATCGCGCAGTCCTGGCGCTGGTGATGCTGACCGGCTGCATGGGCCGCAACGGCGGCGGCTGGGCGCATTACGTGGGGCAGGAAAAGACCCGCCCGGCCACCGGCTGGGTGTCGCTGGCCAACGCCCTGGACTGGTCACGTCCGCCGCGGACCATGATCGGCACCGGCTACTGGTACATGCACACCGACCAGTGGCGGCAGGACGGCTACTCCGCGGATGCGCTGAAGTCTCCGCTGTCCACCGGGGCCCTGGACGGCATGCACACCGCGGACGCGCTGGCCCAGTCCGCCCGGCTGGGCTGGATGCCGTTCTACCCGCAGTTCGACCGCAACCCGCTGGACCTCGCGGACGAGGCGGAGGCCGCCGTCGCCGCCGGGACCGCGAAGGACACCCCCGGCTACATCGCGGACGCGCTCAAGAACCGCACGCTGAACCCGGCGATCGAGGACGTGGACGCCCCGGAGAACTGGCCGCGGACCCTGGTGCTGTGGCGCTCCAACCTGTTCGGCTCCTCGGCCAAGGGCAACGAGTACTTCCTGCGGAACCTGCTGGGCACCCACAACAACGTCCTGGGCCAGGACCACGCCGAAGGGCTCAAGCCAAAGGACGTGAAATGGCATGAGCAGGCGCCCGAAGGAAAACTGGACCTGCTGGTCTCCGCCGACTTCCGGATGACCTCCACCACGCTGCTGTCCGACGTCGTCTTCCCGGCCGCCACCTGGTACGAGAAGCACGATCTGTCCTCCACCGACATGCACCCGTTCGTCCATGCTTTCAGCCCGGCGATTGACCCGCCGTGGGAAACCAAGACGGACTTCGACACCTTCCACCTGCTGGCTCAGGAGTTCTCCCGGCAGGCGAAGACCCACCTGGGCGTCCGCCGGGACCTGGTCAGCGTGCCGCTGCAGCACGACACCCCCGGCCAGCTGGCCCAGCCCGGCGGGATCGTGCGGGACTGGCGGGAGACGGACATCCCCGCCGTGCCGGGGCAGAACATGCCCGTCTTTTCCGTGGTGGAGCGGGACTACACGGCCATCGCGGACAAGCTGGCCGCCGTCGGGCCGCTCGCCGACAAGCTGGGCTTCACTGTCAAGAACGTCACCTACAAACTCGCCGGCCCGCTGGACCGGCTCAGCCGCTCCAACGGCGTGATGCTCGGCGGCGCCGCGGACGGCCGCCCGGCGATCGACACCGACGCGAAAATGGCGGAGGCCATCCTCGCCTTCTCCGGCACCACCAACGGCGCCCTGTCCGTCCAGGGCTTCAAGGACCTCGAGGTCCGTACCGGGCGGAAACTGGCGGACCTGTCCGAGGGCTCCGAGGAAAAGTTCATCACCTTCGCCCAGACCCAGGCCGGCCCGGTCCCGGTGATCACCTCGCCGGAGTGGTCCGGCTCCGAAACGGGCGGCCGGCGCTATGCCCCCTTCACCATCAACGTGGAGCGGCTCAAGCCGTGGCACACCCTGACCGGGCGGATGCACTTCTTCCTCGACCACGACTGGATGATCGACATCGGCGAGGCCCTGCCGATCTACCGGCCGCCCCTGGACATGCACCGCCTCTTCGGTGAACCCAGACTCGGCCGGGACGGGGCCATGGAGGTGGTGGTCCGCTACCTGACCCCGCACTCCAAATGGTCCATCCATTCCGAATACCAGGACAACCTGCTGATGCTCTCGCTGTCCCGCGGCGGGCCCACGGTCTGGATGAGTCCGGCCGACGCTGAGGCCATTCAGGTCAAGGACAACGACTGGGTGGAATGCCTCAACATCAACGGCGTCCTCGTGGCCCGGGCGATCGTCAGCCACCGGATGCCCGCCGGCGTGGTCTATGTCCACCACGCGCAGGAACGCACCATCGACGTGCCGAAGTCCGAGGCCACGGGAAGGCGCGGCGGCATCCACAACTCCGTAACCCGGCTGCTGGTCAAACCTTCGCACCTGATCGGCGGCTACGCCCAGCTGGCCTACGCGTTCAACTACCTCGGCCCCACCGGAAACCAGCGCGACATGGTTGCCACCGTCCGCCGTCGTTCCCAGGAGGTGCAGTACTGATGCGTGTCATGGCTCAAATGGGCATGGTCATGAACCTGGACAAATGCATCGGCTGCCACACCTGTTCCGTGACCTGCAAGCAGGCGTGGACCAACCGTGCGGGCACCGAATACGTCTGGTTCAACAACGTGGAAACCCGGCCCGGCCAGGGGTATCCGCGCCGCTACGAGGACCAGGAAAGGTGGCACGGCGGCTGGGTGCTGAACAAGCGCGGCAAGCTGGTGCTCAAGGCCGGCGGCCGGGTGAAGAAGCTCCTGGGGATCTTCGCCAGCCCCGTCCAGCCCGAGCTCAAGGACTACTACGAACCGTGGACCTACGACTACAAGACCCTCGTGGACGCGCCGCTGGGCGACGACTTCCCGGTGGCACGGCCCAAGTCCCTGATCACGGGCGAAGACACCAAGATCACGTGGTCCGCGAACTGGGACGACGACCTGGGTGGTTCCACCGAGAACGGCCACCTGGACCCCATCGTCGAAAAGGTCCGCCGCGAGTCCGAGGACAAGATCAAGTTCGCGTACGAGCAGACGTTCATGTTCTACCTGCCGCGGATCTGCGAGCACTGCCTGAACCCGTCCTGCATGGCGTCCTGCCCTTCCGGCGCGATCTACAAGCGGGTGGAGGACGGGATTGTGCTGGTGGACCAGGACAAGTGCCGCGGCTGGCGGCAGTGCGTCACCGGCTGCCCGTACAAGAAGATCTACTTCAACCACAAGACGGGCAAGGCCGAGAAGTGCACCTTCTGTTATCCGCGGGTGGAGGTGGGCCTGCCCACCGTCTGTTCCGAGACGTGCGTGGGCAGGCTACGGTACCTGGGGTTGTTCCTGTACGACGCCGACGGCGTGACCGCGGCGGCCGCGGTCACCGACCCGCAGGAACTCTACGATGCCCAGATGGACGTGCTGCTGGACCCGAACGACCCCGCCGTCCAGACCGCAGCCCGGGCCCAGAACATCCCCGAGGACTGGATCGACGCCGCCCGGCGCTCGCCGGTGTACGCGCTCGCCAAGGTCTACAAGGTGGCCCTGCCGCTGCATCCGGAATACCGCACCATGCCGATGGTCTGGTACGTCCCGCCGCTCTCGCCCGTGGTGGATCTGCTGCGGGACCAGGGGCACGACGGCGAGGATCACGGCAACCTCTTCGGCGCCATTGAGGCGCTGCGCATCCCGGTGGAATACCTCGCGGAACTCTTCACCGCCGGGGACGCGGACCGCGTCACCGCGGTGCTGAAGAAGCTCGCTGCCATGCGCTCCTACATGCGCGGCATCAGCCTGGGCAACGACCCCGACGACTCCATCCCCGAAGCGGTGGGCATGGACGGCCAGACCATGTACGAGATGTACCGGCTGATGGCGATCGCGAAGTACGACGAGCGCTACGTCATCCCCAAGGCCCACGTGGAACAGGCCCATGACCTGGAGGAGATGGGCTGCTCGCTGGACTTCGAGGGCGGCCCGGGCATGCAGGATACCGCCCACTTCGGCGAGGCCAGCGGCCGGCCGGTCCCCGTGGCGGTGGAAACCTTCAACGCCCTCCGCGACCGGCAGACCTCCGACGAGCCGCCCGGTGGAACCAGCCTGCGCGGCCGGGTGAACCTGCTCAACTGGGACGGCACCGGGGCTCCCTCCGGGCTCTTCCCGGAAAAGGCGCTTTTCCCGGACAAGCAGCATACGGAGGCTGGAGCCAGCCCTGGGTCCGGCACCCCGGCGGGGGAGCAGCCGTGAGCCGGCGCCAGCAGGTGGTCTACCTCGCGGCCGCCTGGTGCCTTTCCTACCCGGACGAGGAACTGATCGGGAGGGTGCCGCTCATGCGGGCCGCGCTGGCCGAGTTCCCCGGCGCCGTCGCGGACTTCGCCGAGGTGCTGGACTTGCTGGAATCCACGCCGCCCATGGAGGTGCAGGCCCACTACGTCCGCGAATTCGACCTTGGCAAGCGCCACGCACTGCACCTGAGCTACTGGACGGACGGGGACACCCGGCGCCGCGGCGAAGTGCTGGGCAACTTCAAGAAGACGTACCGGCAAAGCGACATCCTGGTGGACACCCACGGCGAACTGCCGGACTACCTGCCGATGGTCCTGGAATACGCCGCGGTGGTGGACCTGGCAGCAGGGCGGGAACTGCTCACTCGCTTCCGGGCGAGCCTGGAGATGCTCCGGTTCGGGCTGCTGCGGGACGAGTTGCCGCACGCCCGGATCCTGCAGGCCGTCTGTGCCACCCTGCCCGGGAAGTCGCCCGCGGATGAGCAGGCCGTGATGCGGATGGCCGGCTACGGGCCGCCCACCGAAGCCGTGGGCCTTGACCCCTACGATCCGCGGCTGCTGCCCGTGAAGGGGGCCTGACCATGCTTGCATCCGAAGCCGAGCCCGGATCCGTCGTCGAAATCTCCACGATGGATATTGTGCTCTGGGGCGTCCTGCCGTACGTAATGGTGGTGGTGCTGGTGGGCGGCCTGGTGTGGCGCTATAAGTGCGACCAGTTCGGCTGGACCACCAGGTCCTCCCAGTTGTACGAATCGAAACTGCTCCGCATTGCTTCCCCGCTGTTCCATTTCGGCCTGCTGGCGGTGATTGCCGGGCACTTCTTCGGCCTGGTGATTCCGATGGCGTGGACCCAGGCGGTGGGCATGAGCCAGGACTTTTACCATTTCAACGCCTTGTTCGTGGGCGGGATTGCGGGGGTGGGGACGCTCGGCGGGATCCTCCTGCTGATCTACCGCCGCCGCACCACAGGGCCGGTGTTCATGGCCACCACCACGAACGACAAGACCATGTACGTGGTCCTCACCGCCGCCATTGTGTTCGGCCTCTGGACCACCCTTGCCAGCGTTTTCGAGGGCGAGCACGGGCACAATTACCGGGAGACCGTGGCGCCCTGGTTCCGCTCGCTGTTCATTTTCCAGCCGGACATCGCGGCCATGGCTGGGGCGCCGTTCTCCTTCCACCTGCACACCCTGGTGGGCATGGCCCTGTTCGTTATCTGGCCGTTCACCCGGCTGGTCCACGCCTTCACAGCGCCGCTGCACTACCTCTTCCGCCCGTACATCGTCTACCGCTCGCGGGACCGGGACCGTCAATCCACGGGCGCAGCCGCCTCAGGGACCACTGGTACGGCAGCCCGACGCGGCTGGTCCGCCGTCGGTACCCGCGACCGGGACACGCGGAACCGCTGATGGCCGGATCCGTGCCTCCGACAACGTCCGCCTCCACGGGCCGGACCCGGAACCTGGTGCTGGCAACCGCGGCGTCCGTGGCAGGCTTCTGGGCGTGGAACTCCGTGGCCACCCTCGGCGCTTATTACACCCAGAACCTGCAGCTGAACCCGGCCACCACCGGAGTCCTGGTGGCCATGCCGGTGTTCGTCGGCTCACTGGGGCGGATCGTCGTCGGAACCCTGACGGACCGGTACGGCGGCCGGGCGATGTTCACCTTCGTGCTGCTGGCCGCCATCGTGCCGATCCTGCTGGTGGCCGTCGGCGGAACCTTGCGCTCCTTCGCGCTGGTGCTGGGCGCGGGCCTGCTGCTCGGTGTCGCCGGAACCGTGTTCGCCGTCGGAATCCCCTTTGTCAGCGGATGGTACGAACCGTCCCGGCGGGGCTTCGCCACCGGCGTCTTTGGCGCCGGCATGGGCGGTACGGCGCTGGCGGCCTTCCTGAACCCCCGGCTCGTGGCCGCCATCGGATACTTCCCGACGCACCTGCTGATCGCCGGGGTCCTTGCCGTCATGGCGGCCCTGGTCTGGTTCCTGATGAAGGAATCCCCGGGCTGGACCCGCAGCAACGCCCCCATGCTGCCCAAGCTCCTGGACGCCGCCAAAACACCGGTCACCTGGAAAATGTGCTTCCTCTACGCCGTCGTCTTCGGCGGCTTCGTCTCCTTCGCCACTTATCTGCCCACCTACCTCCGCGACGTGTACAGCTTCGATCCCAGCGGCGCCGGTGCCCGCACGGCAGGGTTCGCCCTCGCGGCCGTGCTGGCACGGCCGGTGGGCGGCGTGCTCGCGGACAAGCTCGGGCCCAAACCGGTGGTGATCGTCTCGCTGTCCGCCGTCGCCGTCCTCGCGTGGGCGGTGAACCTGCAGCCCGACGGTGAGGTCCCGGCCGGCCTGACGTTCGTCGCCATGGCGGCGGCCCTTGGCCTCGGCGCCGGCGGGGTGTTCGCCTGGGTGGGCGTGCTGGCACCGCACGGGAAAGTGGGCAGCATCAGCGGAGTGGTCAGCGCGGCGGGCGGCCTCGGCGGCTACTTTCCGCCGCTCGTGATGGGGGCAACGTACGACGCCGCGACGCACAGCTATTCGATCGGCCTGCTCCTGCTGGTGGTCACCGCGCTCGCGGCACTCGTGTTCACCATCTTCGGCATCAGGGGCCGGACCAGGACAAAGGCGCTCCCTGCGTAGCTTCGCTTCCACTGGAGCGCGAACGGACACTTGCGGCCCTTCGGAAGGGTGCTCAAGTGTCCGTTCGCGCTTGGGCGGTCAGGGCGCGGTCAGCCGAAGGCCAAGTGCGCCAGCGTGAAGATGGCCAGGCCGGCCAGGGCGCCCACCACGGTGCCGTTGAGCCGGATGAACTGCAGGTCCTTGCCCACCTGCAGCTCGATCTTCCGTGAGGTCTCCTCGGCATCCCAGCGCGCTACGGTCTCCGTGATCACGCCGGCGATGTCGGAGCGGTACGTCTTTACGAGGTAGCCCGCGGCGTCCCCGATCCACGCGTTGACCTTGCCCGCCAGTTCGGGGTCCACGACCAGCCGGGTGCCGAAGTCGTGCACGGCCGCCTTGAACTTGACGGTCAGTTCGCTGTGGGGATCGTCGACGGCGCCGAGCAGCGCCGCCTTGATGGTGCCCCAGGTGCGGGATGCCAGTTCGCGGACCTCGGGGTCGCCCAGCACCTGCGCCTTGATGCCTTCAGCCCGGGCGATCATCACCGGGTCATGCTGCAGGTCCTGCGCGAGCGAGGTGAGGTAGGTGTCGATGGATTGCCGGACCTGGTGCTGCGGATCGGCCTGCACGGCCTTGGTGAACTTCAGGATCTCCACGTACACCTTGTCTCCCACGAGGCCGTCCACGAACTGCGGAACCCACTGCGGGGACCGGTCCGAAACCAGCCTGCTGACCGTCTCGTGGTTGTCCCTGACCCAGTCCACGGTCCGGTCCACCAGCAGGTCCACCAGGGTGTGATGGTGCCCGTCGGCGAAGATCCGCTCGGCGAGCCTGCCCACCGGCGGCCCCCACGGCGGAGTGAGCAGGTGCTTGCGGACCATGGATTCGATCACGGCCTGGACGTCGTCGTCGTTCAAGACCTTGAAGGCGCCGCGAATGACGGCGGCACCCTCCTTTGCCACGCGCTCGGCGCCGCCGGGACCGGACAGCCACGCACCGGCCTTCCGGGCGATGTCCACCGAAGCCAGCTTTTCCTGGACCACTTGTTCGGAGAGGAAGTTGGTCTCAACGAATTCACCCAGCGAGGCGCCGATCTGGTCCTTGCGGCGCGGAATGATGGCCGTGTGCGGGATCTTGATCCCCATGGGGTACTTGAACAGGGCGGTCACCGCGAACCAGTCCGCAAGCGCGCCCACCATGCCGCCCTCGGCGGCGGCGCGCACGTATTCCAGCCACGGGTACTGCTTCTGCAGGGCGAAGGCAAAGACGAAAATCACCGCCATGACAATCAGCAGGCTCAGGGCCAGCAGCTTCATCTTGCGCAGGGCGGCCGCCTTTTCGGCGTCACCGCCCAGGCCCCGTTCGACGGCGGCACCGGAACCGGCACCGGGTGCGCCGGCATCCGGGGGTCGGGTTGCAGCGGGACGGGTGGTTTGTTCACTGTTCACCTGCATGTGCCCAGCCTAGCCCCGCATCCGCCGCGGGCGTCCGCTAACGTGTCACCATGACTACCGACGAGTCCGCCCTCACCCGGCCGCTGGTCTACGCCCACCGGGGATCCAGCGCCGCCTTCGCCGAGCACACCCGGGCCGCTTATCTCCAGGCCATTGCGGACGGCGCCGACGGCGTGGAATGCGACGTCCACCTCAGCCGGGACCAGCACGTCGTCCTGCTGCACGACGCGAACCTGGACCGCACCTCGGACGGCACCGGCCCCGTGGCTGACCGGACCCTCGATGAACTGCGGCTGCTCGATTTTTCCTCATGGAAGGGCGCCCGGACTCCCCTCGAATACGGCGGAAAGTTCGACCAGCTGCTGACGCTGCCGGAACTGCTGGACATCCTCCGGGCGGCCGGCCGGGAAATCGGGCTCGCCATTGAGCTCAAGCATCCCAGCCCGTACCTGCTGGCGCTGGAGGACAGGGTGCTGGAGGTGCTGGAATCGGAAGGCTGGGATCCCCGCACTTCACGGGTGGACAACATTTCCGTGTCCTTCATGAGCTTCAGTCCGGACGCCATCAAGCACCTGCTCAAGACTGTTCCGGCCGAGTTCATCTGCCAGTTGGTGGACGACATCAAAGTGGACGAAGTCCGTGAAGAACTGGGGCTGGGAGTCATCACGGGCGGGGCCGTGGCGAACGTCATGCGGGCCGCCCAGGTGGAAGGCGAACGGATCCTGAACGACTGCGAAGTGCGGCTGGCGGGACCGGGCATTGACTACGTGCGCCAGCACGCCCGCGCTGTGAAGCGCTGGATGGATTCCGGCCGCAGGTTCAGGGTGTGGACCGTGGACTCGGACGAGGACGTGGCGCTGTGCCAGGACCTGGGAATCCACGAAATCACCACCAACCGGCCAGCGGAGGTGCTGGCCCAGCTCGGCGAAAGCAGTCATCCCGTCAGCTGAACAGCCGCCCGGATTCAGGCCGCAAGGTCCCGGCGGCGCCAGCCGGCGTAGCCCAGCGCGCCGAGCAGCGCGGCGGCAATAGTGAGGGCCGCCAGCGCCGGAATTCCTTCCGCGTCCACCGGAAGCAGCGGGGTGTGCCGGAACGGCGAAAGATCCATCAGCCATTCCGGAGCGTTCCAGAGCACCCCGAATTCACCGAGGGCGATGAGTCCGAGCAGGAGCACCCAGACGGCCCCGGTCAGCCGCGGCATCCAACCGAACACAGCCAGTGCGGCGCTGGTCAGCACCCAGGCAGCCGGAATCTGGGCCAAGGCGGCCACCGTGGACCGGGACACTAGTTCTGCATCGTTGACGACGGACGCGGCACCGATGCCGATCGAAAGGCCGGTCAGGAGCTGCAGCAGCGCGACGCCGGACAGTGCCACCGCGTAGTGGCTGCTGGCCCAGCGGATCCGGGTGGTGGCAGTGCCCAGCAGGGCTTCGGTGTGCCCGGCCGTTTCCTCGCTCCGCAGATGGTTGGCGGCGGAAATTCCGTAGGCGGCCGCGATGACTCCCATGATGCTGATCTCGGCGGCGAGGAACGCGTCGGTCAGGGCGCGCGGGCCTCCCAGTGCACGCATCAGGTCCTGGGCACCGGGCGAGCTCAGGAAGTCGGCCACGTTGCCGACGAGGGAGCCGATCACCACTCCGAAGAGGACAAACGCCACACACCATGCCAGCAGGACCCGGTACTGCAGCCGGACGGCGAGGCCCAGCACGCCGGAGAGGTTTCCGCGCGCGGGGCCGGGCCGCTCATCACGGAGGCCGGCGCCGAGGTCGCGCTGCGCCCGCAGGAAGAACGCCACGGGAACAAGGACGGCGCAGAGCGCGAGGGACAACGACAGCACCCACCAGTGGTCACCGGCATAGGCCCGCACCTGCTGGTTCCAGCCGATCGGCGAAAGCCAGGACCACACCGAGGGTCCGGGCTCGGCGAGGTCGCCCACCGCGCGCATGCCGTAGGTGACGGCAATGACGCCGATGCTGAGCCCGGTCGCGGCCCGGGCGCTGACCGTCAGCTGGGCAGCCAGGGCTGCCACGGCGCTGTACGCCATCCCCGTGGCAGCCCAGCCCAGCCCGAAGGCGAGTGATCCGGGGCCCGGCAACCCTCCGAGGGAAAGCGCGGCAGCCGACAGCAGCCCGGTCAGGATGCTCGTGGAGAAGCTGATGGCAAGGGCGGACACCAGGGGCGCATCACGGCCCAGCCGTCCGCCGCCCAGGAGCTCCAGCCGCCCGCTTTCCTCGTCTCCGCGGGTATGACGGATGGTGAGGATGACCATTAACACCGCGAGGATGGCGGTCATGAAGGCGGTGTATTTGATGAGCGAAAGGGCGCCGAGCGAAGCCGGATCGTAGATCCGCCCAAAGAGCGCCACCATGGACGCTGTGGCGTTCAGTGCCGTGGCGGCCGCCACCCGGCTGGGCTCATCCGGGTACAGCTCGGCGCCGGCCGCCGCCGTCGAGTAAGCGATCAGCGCAAAGCCCAGAATCCAGAGCGGCAGCAGCCAGCGGTCCCGCCTGAGCGCGAGCCGGACCAGGACGCCGGTGCCGGCCAGCGTCCCGGTCATCGCCGTCCTGGTCATGGCCGTGCCGGCCAGCGGGCCGTTTCGATCGACCATGCCGGTCATCGCCGTGCCGTTTCGAGCGACCCGGCCGGGCCGTAGTGGCGCAGGAAAAGATCCTCCAGCGTGGGCGGCTGGCTGGTCAGTGCGTGCAGGCCGGCGGCTGTGAGGGCCTGCAGGAACGGGGCCAGCCCCGCCGGGTCCACCTGGGCGCTGATCCGGTGGTTCGTCACCACAACGTCGTGGACGCCGGGCAGGAGGTCCAGGCCCGGGGGCATGCGCGCGACGTCGGCCGTGACCGACGTCCGGGTCAGGTGCCGCAGCTGCGCAAGTGGTCCGGACTCCACCACCCGGCCGGCCCGGATGATGCTTACCCGGTCCGAGAGCGCCTCGGCCTCGCTCAGGATGTGGCTGCTCAACAGGATGGTGCGGCCCTGATTGCGGAGCTCGCGGACGCATCCGCGGAACGCGTCCTCCATCAAAGGGTCCAGCCCGCTGGTGGGCTCGTCCAGGAGGAACAGTTCGGCGTCGGTGGCCAGGGCGGCCACCAGGGCGACCTTCTGCCGGTTTCCCTTCGAATAGGTGCGCGACTTCTTGGTGGGGTCAAGGTCGAAGGTCTGCAGCAGCTGGTCACGCCGGGCGCGGTCCTGGCCGCCCTGGAGCCGCCCCAGCAGGTCGATCACCTCACCGCCCGTCAGGTTGGGCCATAGGGCCACGTCCCCGGGTACATACGCCAGCCGGCGGTGCAGCGTGGCAACGTCGTGCCAGGGGTCAAGGCCCAGCACCCTGGCCGAGCCCGAGGTAGCCCGCAGCATCCCCAGCAGCAGCCGCAACGTGGTGGACTTGCCGGCCCCGTTGGGACCCAGGAAGCCATGCACCTCGCCGGCCGCGACCTGGAAGTCGAGGCCGTCGAGGGCAGTTACAGTTCCGAAACGCTTGACGACGCCGGTCATTTCCACCACGTTGCTCATAGTCAATAAGCTACGCCGCGCTGCGCGTCCTGACCCGGGCGGAAAGTCCCGTCCGCCCGTCGTTTCGCAGGCGCTGACGCTCGCGGTTACCGGGAGCGTCAGCGCCTGTGGTTGCATGGATCCATGCCATTCACCTGGTCCGGCCGGGCCACCCAGACCCTCTCAGCTACTGCCCTGAGCGCCCTGCTGCTGGCCAGCGCCATGAAACATTTCCGCGAACCCGCGTTCTTTTACCAAGTGGTTCCCGATTTCCTGTGCCGTGACGACTCCGGCGCCCGGCCCAACGGCCCCTATGCGGTGATGACCCGTGATGAATGGGTGGCGCTCAGCGGCCTGGTCGAGGCGGGCGCCGCCGTCGGACTCCTGATCCCGGCCACCCGCAAACCAGCCGCCTGGGGTGTTACTGCCATGTTCACGGCCTTCGTTGCCGGGCATGCCGACGCCTTGCGCCGGGCGTACGGTCCTGCCGGGACGCCAGGGCAGCGGAAGGTGCACACCGCCCGGCTTCCGCTTCAGGTGCCGCTGATCCTCTGGGCCTGGAGCCTGCGAAAGCCGTTCCGTCCTGCCGGGACGCGGTGTGTTCCCGGGGCCGGGAAGTGAAGCTGCTTCAGTCTCCGGCCGTGCGGGTGGGGCTGTCCATCAGCATCGCCACCGGCCTCTACGGGATTTCCTTCGGGGCGCTCGGCGTCACGTCCGGGCTTGATTTTTGGCAGACCATGGCGCTAAGCCTGCTTCTGTTCAGCGGCGGTTCGCAGTTCGCGTTCATCGGCGTGGTGGCCGGCGGCGGATCCGGGGTGGCGGCGATGGGCGCGGCCACGCTCCTGGGCATGCGCAACGGCATCTACGGCATGCAGCTCAACGCCCTGCTGCAACCGCGCGGGTGGCGCAAGTACGCCGCCGCCCACGTCACCATCGACGAATCAACGGCCACCAGTACCGGGCAGACGGACCCCGACGAACAGAAGCGGGGATTCTGGACGGCCGGCATCGGCATCTTCGTGCTCTGGAATATTTTCACTGCCGTCGGGGCGCTGGCGGGCAGTGCGCTGGGGGACCCCAAGCAATGGGGGCTCGACGGCGCGGCCGTGGCGGCCTTCCTCGGCCTTCTTTGGCCACGGCTCAAGGGCCGCGAACCGGTGGCCATCGCAGTGGTGTGCGCCCTGGCAACGGTGCTGGCCGTGCCGTTCGTGCCCGCGGGAGTTCCCATCTTGATAGCGGCATTTGTGGCGGCGGCGATCGGCTGGTTCAGCCACGGCCGCAGCGACGAGGGGCTGGAGCCCGATGTGGATCCCTACGCCGAGCACCATCAACACCCGCGTCAGGGTCCCGCTGCGGAAGAGGCCGGCAGATGAGCCTTTGGATGTGGCTGCTGCTTGCCTGCCTCCTTGGCTACGCTTGGAAACTCCTTGGCTATCTGGTGCCGGCAACCCTGCTGCGCAACCCGCGGATGTCCCGGATTGCGGGCACCATGACCATCGGCCTGCTGGCCTCGCTCACCATTGTGAACGCAGTGGCATCGGGCCAGTCACTGGCTCTTGACGCCCGGATGGGCGCCCTGGCCGCGGCCGGAATCGCCCTGTGGCTCCGGGCCCCTTTCCTGGTGGTGGTCCTGGCCGGAGCCGGTGCTGCTGCCGGGTTGCGGCTGCTGGGTTGGAGCTGATGACGGCCGTTCGGCCCTAGTAGGTCCGCCCGTGCTGTGGCAGGATGCCACCATGAGCGAAGAACAAGCGCCCGCGGTTCCTGCTGCCGAAAGAGAATCCAAATCCAGGCCCTACGTGCCATCGCCGGGATCCGAATCCACCCGTGAAATGCGCGAGATGTCCCGCCGCCGACGCGACGCCGAGGAGAAACTCCAGCAGCATCTGCAGGAAGCGGATCAGCTGCACGAGGCGCACATGAAGGCCCACCACAAAGAGACGTCGTTGCCCCCTGGGGGCGAGGCCGCTGCCGAGGATCAAGCCCCGGAGGAACACGCCCCGGACGAAGAACGGAAGGCTGGCGCCGAGCCGGCAGAATAGCGCAGCCCAAGTGTATTGACCTGGGCCGAATAGCGCAGCCTAGGCTGCGCCAAACGCATCTGAATCAGCCAAGTCGTCGGCCTGTGGGGAGGCTCCGTTGTTCCTGTTCTCCAACTCTTCCAAGGCAAGGTCGTACCAGACCTGCGCCCCAAACACCGGGTGGGACGTATCCAGGTCCCGGAAAAGGGCGTCTGTGAGGGCCTGCAGTTCCGACGTGCTCGCCGACGAAATAACCAGCAGCGGGTCGGCGTCGCCGTTCATGAGCAAGGCAAGCTGCTGGCGGGTCATGGCAGCACCGGAAGGGAAAATGAGCGTAGTCCGTAGTCCATGTCGAACTCCAAAACGAGGCAAAGTGGCTGACTGCGTAACCGCCACAATTCTAATATCCTGTGACGCCCGCCACAATCTCCCGGCCTCGGGCCGTTGGGCGGCGAATTCGGGAGCCGGGGGCGGGCTGTGACCGGCGCCCGGCTGGGCCAGTACCTGGCGGAACGGCTTCAGGACCTCGTCCTCGAGAGTGCCGATGTGCAGGACTTCCTCCGGGAACTGTGTGTATTCTCGGCCGGCTTCATCGGGAAGGCAACCGGGCTTCCCGTGCTGTGCGCCGTCACCCTGACGCGTTCCCGGCGGCCTGTGACGTCCGCCGGCAGCGGACCAGGGGCGAGGCTGCTTGAGGAAATTCAGCAGGCCACCGGCCAAAGTCCTTCGCTGGCTGCCCTGGAGTCCGGTGCTACGGTATCGGTGCCCGATGCCCGGGCCGACTCCCGCTGGCCGCGCTACAACCGCGGCGTGATGAGGGCCGGACAGCTCAGCGTCCTGTCACTCCCGCTGCGGCTGGATCCGGATGCCGCGGCATCCGTGTCGTTTTTCGCCCCGGAAGCAGGGGCGTTCGACGACGAGGCAGTCGTGATTTGCGAAGCGTTCGCCGCCCGCGCCGGCAAAGCCCTGCGGTTGGCTGTGCGCATCGGTGCCTCGAAGGACCTCAATGAGGACCTGCTCGACGCCTTGAAATCACGCACCAGCATCAACCTCGCCTCGGGAATTGTGATGGGCCAGAGCCGCTGTTCGCAGGCCGAAGCGTTCGCGATCCTGAGCAAGGTTTCCAGCAACCGCAACGTCAAGCTCCGCGTTGTGGCTGAGGACCTGCTGCGAAAATTCGATACGACACCGGACGCCGCCCACTTCAACGGCTAAGGGACGCGCCTTGCGGCTATGCTTTTTAAAGTTCCAGTCAACGGGCGAAGGGCGGCAAAGCAGTGGAGTGGGTGCGGCCATGGTGGTGAAACTACCCCTCGCGGATGAACTTGCGGCAATCTTCGCCCGCGCTTCGGAGCTCCTGCTGACGGACGAGACGGTCTCCAGGGCCCTTGAGCTGATCACCGCTGCCGCGGAAGCGGCCGTGCCCGGCGTCGCAGGCGCGGGCGTCACTCTGATAGACGCTGAGGGCCGGAAACATACGGCGAGTGCCTCCAACACGTTGGTGGAGCTTGCCGACTCGCGCCAGTACAATTAGGGCCAGGGCCCCTGCCTCCTCGCCTGGGCCAGCGGCGAGCCCGTGCTCGTCAGCGACGTCCGGAACGACCGGCGCTGGCCGGAGTGGGCTCGCGCGGCAACCGGGCTGGGCCTGCGCTCCTCCGTCAGCGCACCGCTGCTCGCCGGAGAATCCGCCTTGGGCGCCGTCAAGCTCTACGCCCGCAATGAGAACAGCTTCAGCCCCGGCACTGTGCGCCTGTTGGAACTCTTCGCCGCGCAGGCCACCATCTTCCTGATCAATGCCCAGGCCCGCGACAGCGCCCGGACGATTAGCGAGGACCTCCGCGATGCCCTGGCCCACCGCGAAATCATTGCCGTGGCCAAGGGAATCCTGATGGCCCGCCACGGACTTGACGAGGACACGGCCATGCAGGACCTCCTGATGGAATCGCGGCGGGCCAAGAGGTCGCTGCGAGACATATCCGCCGAGCTGGTGTCCTCCACCCAGCTGCCCCGGTGAGCGGGGGTGCGCTTTGGCCCTGGGCAAGGACGAAGATGAGCAAAGGCTTCGCTTTGAGGAAATGCTCCGGAACGCTGACCTGCGCGTTGAGGAGCTGTGGCTGAGGTATTTCAGCATTGGCGGCATTGCGGGGCAGTTTGAAGTCGAGGCTTACATCCACGGTGCCATGGCGCTGCCGGCGTTGCAGCGGGACATCCTGGCGCATGCCCTGAACGAGCGCCTTGACGAGATCAACGCCCCCGACGGCAGGGCGTCCTACAGCCGCGGGTCCGAGGACGCCGGCCGGCTACATGACGAGCGGTCGCCTGACGACATAGACCGGCCCGAGGAAGAATCAGGGCAGGACGATTGAATCGAAGGCCGTGCCCGGGAGCGGCGACTGGAGAGGCAGCGGCCGGTGGGGCCGTTCCGTGCGGATAGCGTCCTCCACCAGCGCTACGGGGCGCCGCCAGGCATCGGACCCGGGTTCCATGGTGTCCACAACACCGATCAGCATGGCCAGCAGGCGGATCACGTCAGTCATGGAAATGTCAGTGCGCAGGGTCCCCTGACCCTGGCCGCGGCCGAGCAGGACGGCCACGGACTCGAAGAGGCTGCCGGTGATTCCGGTCAGCAGGCCGCGCCGTCCGGCCACGGCGCCGAGCAGGTTGGCATCCTCGCTGGCGGCTGCCATCAGCGCATCGATCACGCGGAACAGCCCGTCGGCGGCATCAGGGCTGGCCAGGGCGTCGTCGATCACGGGGTCCACCATCAGCCGCAGCTGGCGGTTGAGCGCGGCAAGAACCAGCTGTTCCTTGTCCGCGAAGTTCCGGAACAGGGTTGCGGGACCGACGCCGGCTGTGACGGCGATGGTCTGCAACGGCACTTCCGGGCCGTACTCACGGAAGCAGTTGCGGGCGGCGGTGATGATCTTGTCCACATTGCGCGCAGCATCCGCACGGAGGGGCTTGCGTTCCACTGCGAGGTTCATTTTTCAAGGTTAGCAACGCTGGGGCTGAGCGCCCGGGTTACTGATTGGTAGCTGCGAATGTACTCCCTATATGACGAATGTATGGGGAAATTCCGCTGTGGCAGACTGGGTCCATGTTGCTCGCATTCTCAGTTGCACCCTCCGGCCAGCCTGCGCACCTCACCGCTGATTCCGGTGCTGTCTACTCCGCGGCATCCGCAGACGCTTCGGTCCACGACGCCGTCGCTGCCGCCGTCAAGATTGTCCGGGATTCCGGCCTGCCCAACCACACGGACTCCATGTTCACCACCATCGAAGGTGAGTGGGATGAGGTGTTCGCCGTGGTGAAGGAGGCCACCGAAGCTGTCGGGCGTTTCGGCAGCCGCGTGTCACTGGTCATCAAGGCGGATATCCGCCCCGGGTATTCGGGCGAGCTCACCGCCAAAGTGGAGCGGCTGGAAAGCGCCATCGCCGACGCCGGCTAATTCCCGCCTCTGGTTTCTCCTTCCCACGCAGCAAAGACAACTGCGAGACTGGGCCCATGATTGAGCACCGGCCCGAGCCCCAATGGGTGGCTGTGGAGAAGTACCTGACCGACGTCGTCGTCCGCCCCGGCAGCCCGCTGAAACGGGCCGTTACTTCAGCCGTCGACGCCGGAATGCCGGCCATCGAGGTGGCGCCCAATGCCGGGAAGCTGCTCAAGCTGCTGGTGCAGCTGTCGGGCGCCCGGCGGGTCCTCGAAATCGGCACCTTGGCGGGTTTCAGCACCATTTGGATGGCCCAGGGACTGCCCGACGACGGCAAACTCGTCACGTGCGAGTACCTCCCCAAACATGCCCGCGTGGCGCGCGCCAACGTGGACGCTGCCGGAGTCGGGCACAAAGTGGACATCCGCGTGGGTGCCGCACTGGACACCCTTCCGGGGCTGCAGAATGACGGCCGCGGCCCTTTCGATTTTGTGTTCATCGATGCCGATAAGGAAAACAGCCCGCAGTACCTGGACTGGGCCATCAGGCTGGGCCGGCCCGGCACCGCGATTGTGATGGACAACGTGGTGTGGGAGGGCGCGCTGCTCGATCCGTCCCTGGACGAGGTCAACGCGCCGGGGATCATCACCGCACTGGAAATGATGGGGGAGGACCCCCGGCTGGACGCGACGGTCATGCAAACCGTGGGTTCGAAGGGCTGGGACGGCTTCGCGCTGGCCCTGGTCAAGTGACGTCACCCCACCAAAATGCTAAGTATGCTTAGAATAGGCTAATACCGGACGAACCCGTCCCGCATCGCCTGCAGTGGAGGAAGAAATGAAGGCTTCACCGACCCTTGCCAGCAATCTCCAGATGGTCCTCACGGACCTGATCGAACTTCACGTCCAGGGCAAGCAGGCGCACTGGAACATCGTGGGAACCAACTTCCGCGACCTCCACCTGCAGCTCGATGAAATCGTTACCAGCGTGCGGCTGTTCGCAGATGAAACGGCTGAGCGGATGCGCGCCCTGCATGCCCTGCCGGACGGCAGGAGCACCACGGTGTCCGCCGGCACCCGACTGGAACAGTTCCCCGAAGGACTCACCTCCA
This sequence comes from Arthrobacter sp. LjRoot78, assembly GCF_964254335.1. Taxonomy (NCBI): domain Bacteria; kingdom Bacillati; phylum Actinomycetota; class Actinomycetes; order Micrococcales; family Micrococcaceae; genus Arthrobacter; species Arthrobacter sp. LjRoot78. The sequence goes on from NZ_CAXUTG020000001.1 coordinate 403,208, forward strand.
CCAAGGACGCCGTCAAACTGATCACGGCCCGGCTGGAGCGCACCGTGAAGACCATGCGTGACGTCCATGACGAGGTGGACGAGGAAGATCCCACCAGCGCAGACCTCCTCCACGCCGGCATTGCGCGACTGGAACAGCTGGCCTGGATGGTGAACGCCGAGACCATGTCGGCGGGGGCTTCAGTCACGGCACCGGACCACGGCTGACGCCGGCGCCACGGCCAGCGGAATGGATCCCGAGGCAAAGCCGCGCCCGGTGCGCATCGGTTCCGCAGCGGAGCCGCCCGAAACCCTGGCCACGATGCTTGAGGCCGTGCGCGACGCGGCAGGAGACGTGCCGGCGCTTATTGCACTGGCGCGGGACACGGGACGGACGGCGCCCCGGCCCGGCGAAGGCGGCACGGCGCGGCTCTGGGAACTTCTTGCTTCCGTGACTTCCGTCGACGTCGCGGCCGGCCGGGTGCTTGAACCGCACCTCGATGCGCTGGCCATCCTGGCCCAGTCCGGTTCCCAAGCCGGTTTCCCGATCGGTGAATCATCAACGGACGGCGCCTGGGGCGTTTTTGCCGCGGAGGGGCCGGGGCTGCGGCTGGAGGCTACTCCGGACGGCGCCGGGAATTATCTCCTGAACGGATCCAAGCCCTGGTGCTCGCTCGCTGCCCACCTGGACGGCGCCGTGCTGACCGCGCATCTCGCAGACGGAGGCAGGGCCGCCTTCGCCGTCGACCTGCACGCTCCCGGGGTGTCCTGCGAGACCCCGCTGTGGACCAGCCGGGGCCTGCGCGAAATCCCCAGCGGCACCGTGCACTTCGACGGCGTCAGCGCCGTTCCGGTGGGTGCATCGGGCTGGTATTTCCAGCGCCCGGGCTTCGCCTGGGGAGGCATGGGCGTTGCAGCCTGCTGGTTCGGCGGAGCCGTTGCCGTGGCCCGCGACTTCAGCTCCGCGCTGTCCGCAGCTGCGGACAAAGGGCGTGAACCGGACCAGATCGCCCTGGCCCACTTAGGCGAAGCGGACCGGATCATCGCCTCCGTGTCCGGCTACCTGGCGCGCACGGCCGAACGGATCGACGCCGGGGAACTGTCCGGCTCCGGTGCGTGGAGCGAGGCGCTGCGCGTCCGCGGAACCGTCGTCGCCGCCGTCGAACGCATCCAGGCTGTAGTGGCCCAAAACCTGGGCCCGGGTCCCCTGGCCTTCAACGAAAAGTACGGAAAACGCATGGCGGACCTGTCGCTGTACATCCGCCAACACCACGCCATGCGGGACGACGCGCAATTAGGCGCCCTGACCCTGAAGGGGGACCGCTCGTGGTGAGTTTCTCACATGCCGATACCGGCACAGCCGAGGCCGAATGGGAGGGAAGCGGCGTGGCCGTCCTCCCGGAACTCCCCCTGGACCAGGACGAACTCGCGGCCATGGCCTTCATTGTGCTGGCTGCGCATCCGGATGACGAGACCCTGGGCGCGGGAGGGTTCCTCGCACGCCTGAACGCTGCCGGCGCGGCAATCGACGTGCTGCTGTGCACGGCGGGGGAGGCATCGCACCCGGACTCCCCGACCACGACGCCGGACCAGCTGGCCGCCCTCCGGCTCGCTGAGTTCAGGGCGGCGGTGTCCGGGTTGGCCCCGGGAGCCGCCAGGGAGTTCCTGCACTTCCGGGACGGCCACCTTGATGCAGACCGGGACCGGATCGCTGCCGCCGTCAAGGAATCGATCGCGGCATCCGGGCGCCCGGCGGAGCAGGTGGTTATCGTTGCGCCCTACCGCTCGGACGGCCACACGGACCACGACGTCCTGGGCGCCGTGGCCGCCGAAGTGGCGGCCCAGGGCGGCCACGGGCTGCTGGAATACCCCGTCTGGTACTGGTTGTGGGCGTCACCGGCGGACGGCGCCTGGCAGTCATGGGTCCGTGTGCCACTGACGGCGGACGAGCAGCGGGCCAAGGCGGCAGCCCTCCTGGCGCACACCTCGCAGACCGAGCCGCTGTCCGAGCAGCCCGGCGACGAGGCGCTTCTTGCCGCCGGCTTTGTCGATCATTTTTCCCGCCCGTGGGAGACGTTCGCGTGGCACCGGCCCGCCGGCGGGACCAATACTGCGGGCGACGCCGAGCGGATCTTTGACGTCGTGCACGGCGGGAACGCCGATCCGTGGAGCTACACCACCAGCTGGTACGAAAGGCGCAAGCGGGCGCTCACCCTGGCCATCCTGCCAGCCGCCGAGTACGGTTCCGGACTGGAAATCGGCTGTTCCATCGGCACCCTCAGCGTGGAGCTCGCGGCCCGCTGCCGGGAGTACGTGGCGGTTGACGCCAGCAGCGCCGCCCTGGTCCAGGCTGCTGAGCGGTTAGGGGGCCATCCCGCCGCCCGGACCCTGCACCTGACGGTTCCGCAGCACTGGCCCGAAGGCCGCTTCGACCTGGCGGTGGTGTCCGAGACGGGGTACTACCTGACGGCGGAGGAACTGGCCGAACTGTTCGCGCGGGTGCAAGGCTCGCTGAATCCCGGGGGGACCCTGCTGCTCTGCCATTGGCGCCACCCCGTCACCGGCTGGGAACTGGACGGAGACACCGTCCACGCCATGGCCCGGCAGCAGCTCCGCTGGCCCACGGCAGGGCTATACCGGGAAAAGGACTTCGTCCTGGAAGTGTTTGTATCGCCGGGCCCGGATCGGCCCTGAGATGACTAGCGGGACGACCGAACGGGCAGGCGACTGTCCCGCGGAGGCAATCCGGTCCGGCCTGGGCATCGAACGGGTGGCTGTGGTGGTGCCCGCCCACAACGAGGACCAGCACCTCGACCGGGCGCTTTCGGCGCTCCGAACCGCCGCCGACGCGTTGCAGCGGGAACGGCCCGGGATCCAGCTGTCCCTCACGGTGGTGCTGGACAGCTGCACCGACCGGTCGGCGGACATCGCCGCCGGCTATGTTGCCTCAGACCCCCGGTTCGCGGCTGTGCACATACGGCTGGGAAGCACCGGCGCAAGCCGCGCCGCGGGCGTCCTGGCCGCCGCAGGGCAGTGGAAAGGGCTGTGGGCCGGGCATGTCTGGCTTGCCAATACCGACGCGGACTCCGCCGTTCCGGAGAACTGGCTGGTGCGCCAGGTTGAACTGGCCGATGCCGGGGCTGACGCAGTCCTGGGATCCGTTGAGCCGGATCCGGCCGGGACCGATCCTGCCATCCTGCGGCGCTGGCTGGAGCGGCACCCGTTCAGGGAGGACCATCCGCACATTTACGGCGCGAATTTTGGCGTCCGGGCCTCCGCGTACCTGGCGGCCGGCGGGTTTCCCCGGATGCGCGTCCACGAGGACAGGATCCTGGTGGAGAACCTGCGCAAGCAGGCCTACAGGGTGCTGGCCACCGACACCATCCGGGTGCTGACGTCGGGCCGCACCCATGCCCGCGCACCGCAGGGGTTCGGTGCCTACCTCCGGGCGCTGGCGCTGGAGCTGCCGGCGCTGGACCGGGACAGTGGTGACCTTTGACCCTAGGAGCCTGAACTCCTAGACCGCATCCTCGACCCATGGGGTTCCTCCTGAGGGCCATGGTGTCGTGTGCTCGGCGCTGCCCGTGAATAGCGGGCTGCAGCCGTGATCCCGGGCGCCGGCTCCGGTGCATTGCCGCGGGCTGCGGGCCTCAGCTCCGAGGAGGCTGCACTCCGGCTGAAGATGGTCGGGGCCAACCGGCTGCCGCAGGTCCGCCCGGTGCCGCGCTGGCGCAAGCTGCTGGCCGAAATGACCCATTTCTTTGCCATCATGCTCTGGGTGGCGGCCGGACTTGCCTACATGGCCGGCATGCCGCAGCTGGCCGTCGCGATCGTCGTGGTGATCCTGGTCAACGGAATCTTCGCCTACATCCAGCAGGAACGTGCCCAGCGGGCTGCAGCCAGGCTCCGTGAGCTGCTTCCCGCCATTGTGTCGGTCCGCCGGGACGGCCGCATTGTCAAGGTCCACACCACCGAGCTCGTGCCGGACGACGTGGTGGTGCTGGTTGCAGGCGACAGGGTCCCCGCGGATCTCCGGCTGGTGCTGGCCGCCGGATGCTCAGTGGACGAGTCGATGCTCACCGGCGAGAGCGAAGCCGTAGCCAAGGTCCCGGGCGACGCCGTCCTCGGCGGGACGTTCCTGGTCAACGGCGAGGCAGAGGGTATCGTCACGGTCACGGGCAGCGGCACCCGTCTCGCCGAGATCGCCGCACTGACCGGCAAGGTCGAGGCGCCCCCAACCCCGCTGGCGCTGGAACTGCAGCGGATTGTCCGCATCACAGCCACGGTGGCACTGGGGATCGGCGTGCTGTTCTTTGTCCTCTCGCTGCTGGTGGGTATTTCCTGGCGCGACGCGTTCCTCTTCGCGATCGGGGTGGCCGTGGCGCTGGTGCCCGAGGGCCTGCTTCCCACGGTCACGCTTTCACTGGCCGTCGGGGCGCAGCGGATGGCGCAGCGCAACGCCCTGGTCCGGAACCTGGAAGCGGTGGAAACCCTCGGCTCCACCACCTTCATTTGCACGGACAAGACCGGCACGCTCACCCAGAACCGGATGAACGCCGTCGAGGTGTGGACCCCGGCAGGACTGCTCAGCATCATCGGGGCGGGCTACGGGCCCGAGGCCGAAGTCACCGGGAAGGGAACCGGGGAGGCCCGGCACCTCAGCACCGCTGCGCTGGCCGCCTCCGCCGGACGCGCAGTGCTCCACAACGGGCAGTGGATCGCCGAGGGGGACCCGATGGAGGCCGCCATTGATGCGCTTGCCGTCCGGCTGGCCGGCCCCGGGCAGGAACCCGATGAACCCGAGGTATCGCACCGTTTTGCCTTCGACCCGCGACGGCTGCGCGAATCCGCGATCGTCGGCACCACGCTGTACGTCAAAGGTGCCCCGGAATCCGTGATTCCGCTGTGTGGCGAAAGCAGCGCCGAACGCGCGCTGGAAATGGTTGACCAGATGGCCTCGCACGGGCTGCGGGTGCTGGCCGTGGCCGAGCGAAGCCTGCCCGGCCTGCCGGGCGCCAGCTTCAAGCTGGAGAAAGTGGAGGCCGGACTCACGCTGCTGGGGCTGATCGGCCTCCACGATCCGCCCCGGGCCGAAGTCCGCCTGGCGCTCGAGGCGGCCCGCGATGCGGGAATCAAGGTGGCCATGGTCACCGGCGACCACGCCTTCACCGCCGCCGCCATCGCCCGGGAAACCGGACTGATCGGTTCACCCGAGCTTGTGCTGGAGGGACACACCCTCCCGGAAGACGACGCCGTCCTCACCGCCTTGCTGGACCGCGACGGCGTGGTCATCAGCCGGGTCACCCCGGAACAGAAACTCCGCGTGGCACGCCTACTCCAGCGCCGCGGCCACGTGGTGGCGATGACCGGCGACGGCGTCAACGACGGCCCGGCCCTCCAGCAGGCTGACATCGGCATTGCCATGGGACTGAGCGGCACCGACGTGGCCCGCGAAGCGGCGGACCTCGTGCTGCTGGATGACGACTTCGCCACCATCATCGCCGCAGTGGAGCAGGGCCGCGCAACTTACGCGAACATCCGGCGGTTCCTGACCTACCACCTGACGGACAACGTCGCCGAGCTCACTCCCTTCGTGATCTGGGCACTCTCCGGCGGCCGCTTCCCGCTGGCGCTGAGCGTGCTACAGATCCTCGCCCTCGACATCGGCACCGACCTGCTCCCGGCGCTGGCCCTGGGCAGCGAGGCCCCCAGCAAGGGCACGCTGAAACGGCCGCCGGAGCGGAGGCACCTGATGGACCGCGCCCTGATGTTCCGGGTGTTCGGCCTGCTGGGTCCGGTGGAGGCCCTCTTCGAAATGACCGCGTACACCGCAGTGCTCCTCGGTGCGGGCTGGCGGCCGGGCGCGGAACTACCCGTGTCGGACGTTCTCATGGCGGCCTCCGGGGCGGCTTTCACCACGGTGGTGCTGGCGCAACTGGCCAACGCGTTCGCCTGCCGCAGTGCCAGCACCCCGCCGTGGCGGCTGGGCTGGGCCACCAACAGGCTGCTGGTCTGGGCGGTGCTGGCGGAAGTCGGGCTCCTGCTGGCCTTCCTGTTCGTCGGCCCCATCGCCACATTGCTGGGCCATGCGCCGCCGTCGCCCGGGGGCCTTGCGGTGGCGCTCGCCGCCATTCCCGCCGTCATCGTCGCGGACTGGCTGTACAAGGTGTTCCGGCACCGCAGGGCGGGCACTGCGGGCACCGCACGGGCCGTTGCGCGGCCAGCTATACCGCCGGTCCCGCTGCGGCAGGTGAGGTCCAAAGCCTCTGACCCGCCGGGGCCCGGCAAACGAGGATCAAACCATGGACCAAGGAGCGGGAACAGCCATGACTGAAAGCCACGTGGTGTGGTTTGACGAGATCGGGATGGAGCATGTGCCCCAGGTGGGCGGCAAGAACGCGTCGCTGGGGGAGATGACGCGCTCGCTCAAGTCCCGGGGAGTGCGGGTGCCGGACGGATTCGCCACCACGGCGGCCGCCTACCGTACATTCATCAAAGCCAACGGCATCGACGCCGCCATGCGCGCCCGGATCGCGGAGTATCGGGCGGGCGAGATATCGCTGCGGTCCACGGGCGAGGCCATCCGGGAGCTGTTCCTGGACAGCGAATTCCCGGAAGACATCGCCGAGTCCATCCGCAGCCACTACCGCACCCTTGCCGACAGGGCGGGACTGGACCGGCTGTCCGTTGCCGTCCGAAGCAGCGCCACCGCCGAGGACCTCCCGGACGCCAGCTTCGCCGGGCAGCAGGAGACCTTCCTAAACATCTCCGGTGAACGCGAACTCTTGGACGCCTGTCGGCGCTGCTACGCATCGCTGTTCACGGACCGTGCCATCAGCTACCGGGAGGTGAAGGGTTTCGAGCACCTGGACGTGGCACTGTCCATCGGGGTGCAGCGGATGGTGAGGTCCGACGTCGGCGCCTCCGGTGTGATGTTTTCCATCGACACCGATTCAGGCTTCCCCCGCGCGGCCGTGATCAGCGCGGCCTGGGGCCTCGGTGAAACCGTGGTGCAGGGCAGCATCAACCCGGACAAATACGTGGTGTTCAAGCCGCTCCTGGCGGACAAGGGCCTGGCCCCGATCATCGAGAAGACCCTCGGCTCCAAAGCCCGCAAGATGGTCTACAGCCGGGGCGGCCACGCGCGGACCCGGACGGTGGAGACGTCCGCGGAGGAGCGGGGCTCCTTCGTGTTGGGCGATGCCGAAATCCTGGACCTGGCGCGCTGGGCGGTGACGGTGGAGGAGCACTACGGCCGCCCCATGGACATGGAGTGGGCCCGCGACGGCGCCACCGGGGAGCTGTTCATGGTGCAGGCGCGGCCCGAAACCGTGCAGGCGCTCAAGAGCGGGACACGCTTCACCATCCACCACCTCCGCGGCACGGGCACAGTCCTGGCCTCGGGCGCAGCGATCGGGGATTCGATCGCGCAGGGCACGGCGTGCGTCATCCGGGACACCCGGGACATCGAGTCCTTCCGTGACGGCGCCATCCTGGTCACCGAGATGACGGACCCGGACTGGGTTCCCGTGATGAAACGGGCCTCGGGTATCGTCACGGACCACGGCGGGACCACCAGCCACGCGGCCATCGTGAGCCGGGAACTGGGCGTTCCCGCCGTCGTCGGAACCGGGAACGGAACCAGCGTCCTGGGCGAAGGCCAGGCCGTGACGCTGAGCTGCGCGGAAGGGGACCTGGGCCGGGTGTACGAGGGCACGGTCCCGTTCGACACCGAGGATGTGGACCTGGGTGCCCTGCCCGCCACCCGCACGGCCATGATGGTGAACATCGCCAGCCCGGGGGCCGCGTTCCAGTGGTGGCGGCTGCCCGCGGCGGGGGTGGGCCTGGCCCGGATGGAGTTCATCATCAGCAACCTGATCCGGGTCCATCCGATGGCGCTGGTTCATCCGGAACGGGTCACGGACGCGGAGGAAGCCCGGCAGATCAAGGAACTGACCAGCGGCTACGCGGACCCCCGGGAGTACTTCGTGGAGGCGCTGGCCCTGGGCATCGCCAAGATCGCTGCGCCCTACCATCCGCATCCGGTGATCGTCAGGCTCAGCGATTTCAAGACCAACGAGTACGCGCACCTGATTGGCGGCGGCTCCTTCGAACAGCCCGAAGAGAACCCCATGCTGGGCTTCCGCGGCGCGTCCCGGTACTACGACGAGCGCTACCGGGAGGGTTTTGCACTGGAGTGCGCCGCGCTCAAACGCGTGCGGGAAACCATCGGCTTCAGCAACGTCATTGTGATGATCCCGTTCTGCCGCACCCCGGACGAAGCGGACCGCGTGCTGGCCGTCATGGCCCAGAATGGCCTGGTGCGCGGCGAAAACGGCCTGCAGGTGTACATGATGTGCGAGATCCCCTCCAACGTGGTCCTGGCCGAGAAGTTCGCGCCGAAGTTCGACGGCTTCTCCATCGGATCCAACGACCTCACGCAGCTGGTCCTGGGCGTTGACCGGGATTCCGAGCAGCTGGCCGGCCTCTTCGACGAACGCGACGAGGCCGTCACGGCAATGATCAGCGAAGCCATCCGCAAGGCGCACGCAGCCGGTATCAAGATTGGAATCTGCGGCCAGGGGCCCAGCAACCATCCGGACTTCGCGGCCTTCCTGGTGGGCGAAGGAATCGACTCCATCTCGCTCAACCCGGACAGCTACCTCAAGACGGTGCGGGTGATCGCGGACGTGGAGGCCTCCGCCTGAGGCTTTGGCGGTGCCGTGTGCCGGCCCGGGCTCAGCGCGCGCAGCGCATTGAGGATGGTGGCCAGGTCCACCAATTCCTGTGACAGTGCGCCGGCGATGGCCGGCACGTAGCCCGCCGCCGCGGCCACCATGAGCCCCACGCTCAGCACGATGCCGATCCAGATGCTTTGCATCGCCACCCGGACAGTGCGCTGCCCGATCCGCACCGCATGCGCCGCCTTGGACAGGTCGTCAAGGATGATTACGACGTCGGCAGACTCGCCCGCCGCGGTGGAACCGCGCGCACCCATGGCGATTCCGACGTCGGCCACCGCCAGGACGGGGGCGTCGTTGACGCCGTCGCCCACCATCATTACGGGACGGTGCGGCAACGACCTCACCGCTTCCACTTTGTCCGGCGGAAGGCATTCGGCGCGGACGTCAGTGAGCCCCACTTCGGCCGCGATGTGCTTGGCGGTGGCCAGCGCGTCGCCGGTGAGCATCACCGTTTCGGTGACCCCCAGTGCGGACAGCTCGGCCAGCGTCCGGCGTGCCTCGGCGCGCAGCGGGTCGCTCATGACCAGGGCCCCGACGTACACGCCGCCGACGCCCACATAGATGGCCAGCTGGCCGCTGACCAGCTCCGTTTCCACCACGCCGGGCGCAAATTCGGCCACGAAGGAGGGCTTGCCCACCACTACTTCCCGCCCGTCGAACACGGCACGCACCCCATGCGTGGCATGTTCCAGCGCCTCACTGGCAGTCTCGAAGCGGAGGTCGCGTGAGGTGGCGGCCTCCATTACGGACGCGGCCAGGACGTGCGAGGAGTACTGTTCCGCGGAGCCCGCCAGCCGCAGCAGTTCGTCCTGGTCCATGGTGTCGGCCGTGACGATGGCCACCAGCGAGGGCCGGCCGTAGGTGAGCGTTCCGGTCTTGTCGAAGGCGGCGGTGCGGACCTTGCCGAGCTGCTCCAGGACCCCCGCGTATTTGACGATGATGCCGGACTTGGCCGCCTGGCTCATGCCGCCCAGGAACGCCACCGGCGCCGCGATGAGCAGCGGGCAGGGAGTGGCCACCACCAGCACTTCGGCGAACCGGGCGGGGCTGCCGCTGACAATCCAGGCGACGGCGCCCAGCGCATAGGCGAACGCGGTGAACGGGATGGCGTAGCGGTCGGCCAGGCGCACCATGGGGGCGCGGCTTTCCGAGGCCTCCTTCACGAGCGCAACGATCCGGCTGTACTGGGAATCCTCCATGACGGCCGTGACGCGCATCCGGACGGCGGCCTCGCCGTTGACGGAGCCGCTCATGATGCCGTCGCCGGCCGAGCGTTCCACCGGCAGGCTTTCGCCGGTGAGGGACGATTCGTCGAACGTGCCGGCGTCGGAAAGCAGCACGCCATCCAGCGGGACCACTTCGCCGGGCTTGACCAGCAGGATGTCGCCCACGAGGACGTCCGTGGCTGCAACGTCCTCGTGGGCGCCGTTTTCAGGGCCGCCGTTGCTGTCAGTGCCGTTCGGGGCGGTGTTGTTCGCAGGGGTGACGTTCTTTGCGTTGCCGTTCCGCTCCCGGTGGGCTGTCTGTGGAACACGCGCCAGCAGGGCGCTGAGTTCGCCCTTCGCCCGGCCCGCCGCGTAGTCCTCCAAGGCGGTGCCGCCGGCCATCATGAGCACGATGATCATGGACGCAATGAACTCACCCACCAGCACCGTGCTGACGATCGCCGTCACGGCCAGGATATCGATGCCCCAGTGCCCGCTTCGCAGCCTTCGAATCATGCCGATGGACAGGTAGGCCGCCACCGCCAGTGCATAGCCGCTCGCCGCAAGCTGCGCGATCACCGGCTGGCTGGACATCACCAGGACGGCGACAGCCATCAGGGCCAGTACCGTGCCCGCAACGAGCGGATACCGGAGAACAAGTTTCACAGGCAGACCCGCCTTCATCTGGTTAGCTGCCACGTCTGAACACACACTGACAGGACGCATCCATAGGACACTCCAATGGGACACCCACCTATGGGTAACACTCCATTGAACCTGCGATGCGAAACAAGGGGAATAGGGCCCTGATGCGCCGCGGGCGCTGAGCCGCCACGCGTTTGAGCCCGGCAGCGATTCAGCCCGGCAGGCCTTTCAGCCCTGTCAGGCCTTTCAGCCCTGTCAGGGACGGGGCTGCCGCTGTCATGGTTGAAGGGTGTCGAACATGGCCGGTGAACCGTCCGCTTATCCAGGCAAACATCGCAGGCTGGTGGCGGCGGCCGTGGTGGCGGTGGTTGCGATCACGGCGGTGGTACTGGCCGTGATCCTGGCCGGTGCCCCGCGGGAATCGGACCCGGGGGGTGGCCAGCAGACGGACGGCCAGACGTCCTCGGCGCCGCAGCCTTCGGAGCCGGCCGCCTCGAGCCCGGCCGCCTCGCCGTCGTCGGGAAACCAGTCGACGGAACCACAGCCGTCTGATTCCCCGTCCCCGCCGCCCGGAACTTCTGGCGAACCGCCCGCTCCGGCCCCTGTGGCGTCCGGCCCCACGCCGCCGCCCGAAACGCTGCCGGGTCCGCAGCCCCCTCCGCCGGTTGCCCCGTTTCCCCTTGCCTTGGCCGGCCAGGACGTGGAGGTGGTTCCCGGTGCCGGCCCGTCGGTGGCACTGACATTCGACGCCGGCGCCAACTCGGCCGGCCTCCCCTCGATCCTGCAGACCCTGGCGGGCGCAGGGGTCCGCGGGACGTTCTTCCTGACGGGATCCTGGGCTGCGGCCAATCCTGCCGGGGTGGCCGCCATCGTGGCGGGCGGCCACCGTGTGGGCAACCACTCCCAGACACACCCGGACTTCACCGGCCTGCCGGACGCCGGTATCGGGGACCAGGTCCGCGCGGCGGAGCAGGCAATCGTGGCCGCCGGAGCAGACCCGCGGCCGCTGTTCCGGTTCCCGTTCGGGGCCCGCGATGCACGAACCATCGCCGCCGTGAACAACCTGGGGTATGTGCCGGTGCGCTGGTCCGTCGACACGCTCGGCTGGAAGGGAACCAGCGGCGGTGTCACGGCGCAGCAGGTGGCGGACCGTGCGTTGACCGCCCTGCAGCCCGGTGAAATCGTCCTGATGCACATCGGGTCCAACCCGACCGACGGCTCAACCCTGGACGCTGACGCCCTGCCGGGAATGATCGAGAGAATGCGCCAGGCTGGCTACGGCTTCGTCACGCTGGACAGCCTGGTCGCCGGTTAGCCAGCCGCAGAGCTTGCCGGGGAGCCAACCGGAAGAGGGGTCCAACGTCACTGGGCAGGCCCGGCCATCGCTGGTAGGACTGAGCCATGACTGAGTCGCCAACCGTTGCCGCCGCGCTGGCCCCGGTTGACGCCGTGGTGTTCGACCTCGACGGCGTGGTCACGGATACTGCGGAACTCCACGCGGCCGCATGGAAGGAACTCTTCGACGCAGTCCTCCAGGACCGCCGGATTCCGCAGGATGCCCGGCGCGATCCGTTTACGGACACCGATTACCTGCGCTTCGTGGACGGCCGCACCCGGGAAGACGGCGTGACGGCGTTCCTGCAGTCGCGGGGGGTCACACTGCCGGCGGGCGGGCACGCTGATGGCCCGGGGGAGTGGACCGTGGTGGGGCTGGGCGCACGCAAGAACGGCATCTTCGAAGAACTGCTGGGGCGCCGGCCTGTCCCTGTTTTCCCTGAAACGGTCGCCCTCCTGGAACGGCTCAAGGCAGGGAAGGTCCCGGTGGCGCTCGCAACTGCCAGCCGGAACGCCCGGGCCGTGCTGGCAGCCGCCGGCCTCCAGGAGGCCTTCGACCTCGTGGTGGACGGAAACACGGCAGCCCAGCTGGGGCTGGCCGGCAAACCCGACCCCGCCTTGTTCCTCCATGCTGTCAGGGAGCTCGGGGCGGAGCCCGGACGTGCGGTGGTCATCGAGGACGCCGTGGCCGGCGTGGCAGCGGGCCGCCGCGGCGGATTCGGACTGGTGGTGGGGATTGACCGGGCCGGGCACCGGGCGGAGCTGGAAGCCGCGGGAGCCGACGTCGTACTTGAAGACGTCAGCGAACTGGACCTCGGCCTGGTCATCGCGGACCCCTGGCAACTGGTCTATGAGGGATTCGACCCCGCGCACGAAGGCCACCGGGAGGCCCTGACCACGCTGGGCAACGGGTATATGGCCACGCGGGGCGCCGCCCCTGAACACCGCCGGGACGGTGTGCACTATCCGGGAACGTACCTCGCCGGTGTATACAACCGGCTCACCAGCGTGATCCAGGGGCAGGAGACCGAAGACGAACACATGGTCAACATGCCGGACTGGCTGCCGCTGGACCTTTCCGTGGAGGGCGGCCGGTGGTGGTCCGACGGCGGCCTGCAGCTCCGCAGCGAGCGCCGCACGCTCGATCTGAAGCGTGCCCTGCTGACGCGGGAGACCGTATTGGAGGACGACGCCGGCCGGCAGCTTCAGGTGGTCCAGCGCCGGCTGGTGTCCATGGCGGAACCGCACCTCGCCGCGCTCGAGATGACGGTGACCGCCGTGGGATGGAACGGCCGGGTGGCCATCCGCAGCGGCTGCGACACGGACATCACCAACTCGAACGTGCCGGTGGAAGCCCTCCTGTCCAACCGTCACCTGGCAGGCATCGCGGTCTCCGGTGCCGACGACGGGCCAGGAGTAGCTACCCAGGTGGTTTTGGCGCGGACGAGTCAGAGCAGGATCGGCATTGCACTGGCCAGCCGGACCGAAGTACCCGCCAGCTTGCATCCCGCCACGCCTGAAGAGCTCGGCGGACAGTTCGCGCACCGCTTTGATGCGGAGCTCCGGGACGGCATTCCGGTAACCGTCACCAAGACCGTGGCAGTGGTGACGTCCCGCGACCACGCCATTTCCTCACCCCGGACCGCCGCCCTGGACGTCCTGAACCGCGCCAGGGGCGGTTTCGAGGAGCTGCTGGCCAGTCACGAGGCGGCGTGGAGGGGACTGCTCACGCCCTTCATCATCGAGTTCGACGCATCCAACCAGGCCCAGCTGATCCTGAACCTGCATGTCTTCCACCTGCTCCAGACCATATCCGCGCATACCGCGGAGCTGGACGCCGGTGTTCCCGCCCGCGGCCTGCACGGCGAAGGCTACCGGGGGCACATTTTCTGGGATGAACTCTTTGTCCTGCCCCTCCTGACATCCCGGCTTCCCGCCGTGACGCGGGCGCTCCTTGATTACCGGTGGCGCCGGCTGGGGACCGCCCGGGACGCCGCCAGGGCGGCAGGGTTCAAGGGTGCCCTGATTCCTTGGCAGAGCGGCAGCGACGGCCGGGAGGAAACACCCAAACTGCTGTTCAACGCCCGTTCCGGCCACTGGGTACCGGACTACTCCCACATGCAGCGCCACTCGGGCCTCACGGTGGCGTACAACGCCTGGCAGTACTTTGAAGCCACCCAGGACCGGGCCTGGCTGATGCACCACGGTGCGGAAATCATTGTGGAAGTGGCCCGGCTGTTCGCGTCGATGGCCGAACACGACCCTGCCGACGACAGATTCCATATCCGGGCTGTGGTGGGCCCGGACGAGTACCACACCGGCTACCCCGACAACCCCGGGGGAGGCCTGGACGACAACGCCTATACCAACGTCATGGCGGCCTGGGTGTGCGATCTGGCGGTGTGGATCATGAGTTCCCTGCACGGCTTCGACATGGACGATTTCCGCAATCGGCTGCGCGTCACTGAAGGCGAAATCGAGGCCTGGGCGAAGCTTGGCCGGAGGGTATTCGTGCCGTTTCACGCCGACGGCATCATCAGCCAGTTCGCCGGCTACGAAAATCTCCAGGAGCTGGACTGGGAGCACTACCGCCGCACCTACCGGAACATCCAGCGCCTGGACCTCATCCTCGAAGCCGAGGGCACCAGCACCAACCATTACCAGCTGGCCAAACAGGCGGACGTCCTCATGTTGCTTTACGTCCTCGGTGAAGACCAGCTCACCACGTTCCTCGACCGGCTCGGGTATGCCGTGACGTCCGGGCAGATCGCACGGACCGTTGACTTCTACCTCGCCCGGACCGCCCACGGATCCACCCTGAGCCGCGTGGCGCACGCTTCGGTGCTGGCACAGCTTGATCCGGAGAGGGCGTGGGACACCTTCCGGGAGGCGCTCGACGCGGACCTGGACGACACCCAGGGCGGCACCACCAGGGCGGGAATCCACCTGGGCGCCATGGCCGGATCCATCGACGTGGTTCAGCGGAGCTTCGCCGGGCTGCGCATCACGAGGGACGCCCTGGATTTCGCGCCCAGCCTTCCGAAGGAACTCCGCAGGGTCACGTTCAACGTGCGGTACCGGGACCAGCTCCTGGCAGTGCACCTGGAAAAGGACCGGCTCCGGGTTAGCGCGGCCCCGGGTGACGCCTCCCCGGTGCAGGTCCGGCTCGGCACCCAGCAGGTCCTGCTGCACGCCGGGCAGGAACACGAGTTCCGGCTGGGCTAATTCAGGCTGGGACCCGGAACCTAAGGCGGGTCGCGGCTAGGACATATGCAGGACGGCGGCCCCGGTAATACGGTCCGCGGCAAGGTCCTGCAGGGCCTGGCCAGCTGCTTCCATCCGGTAGGGCACGGTGGTGGGGCGCAACGGAATGTCCGCCGCGATGCGGAGGAACTCCTCGCCGTCGGCCCTGGTATTTGCGGTGACGCTGCGAAGCTGCCGTTCCTGGAAAAGCTCGGATCCGTAATGGATCGGCGGGATGTCGCTCAGGTGGATGCCGGCCACTGCAAGCGTGCCCCCTCGGTCCAGGGCGCGCAGCGCCTGCGGTACCAGCCAGCCCACCGGAGCAAAAAGAATGGCCGAATCGAGCGGGACGGGAGGTTCGTCGTCGGCGTCCCCGGCGAAAGCCGCCCCGAGTTCCAGGGCGAGGCGCCGGGCCTCCTCGGAGCGGGTCATGACGTAGACGCTGGCTCCGCGGTGCATGGCCACCTGGGCGGCCAGGTGGGCGGAGCCGCCGAAACCGTAGATGCCGAGGCGGCCGCCGTCCGGGACCTGGGCCCGGCTCAGTGCGCGGTAGCCGATGATCCCCGCGCACAGCAGGGGAGCGGCCTGTTCGTCCGAGAAGACCTCCGGGATCCGGTAGGCGTAGTCCTCGTTGACCGTCACCCGGTCCGCGTAACCGCCGTCCCGGTCCCAGCCCGTGAAGGTGGGGGACAGGCACAGGTTTTCCTGCGAACGGAGGCAGAAGCGGCAGCGTCCGCAGGTTGCCCCAAGCCAGGCGACGCCCACGCGTTCCCCGATCCGGAACCTGGTGGCACCTTCGCCGAGCTCCAGCACTTCCCCCACCACTTCATGGCCCGGAATGATGCCGGGCTGGCGGGGCGGCAGGTCACCTTCTGCCAGATGGAGGTCGGTGCGGCATACTCCGCACACGCGCACGGCAAGCAGGACCTCTCCCGGCCCGGGAATTGGATCAGGGCGCTCGCCGAACACTAACGGATGCCCCGTCACCACGGGCCCCGGTTTGCCAACCCACCAAGCACGCACGGCACACTTCCTCTTCTGCTATTCCGGCACGGTTTTTACCGCGTGATCAGCAGGTTGCACAGCGCCCGCTCCAAGGCCGAGGACACGGTGCTCCCCGGATGGCCTTCCCGGTGATGGGCGCCCAGGACCAGGACGTCGGCCTGCGCCGCGGCGGTCAGGAGTTCCTTGGGAACGGGGTGGGTCTCCAGCAGGATGCCCTCCACGGGAACGTCGGGGGCGAGGCTCCTTGCGAGTTCTACCGCCTGGTCCAGGAGTTCCTTGCCATGCAGCGGCGCGTGCCGCCCGTGCGCTGCGTGGTGCTGATCCCCGGCCACATGGATCAACTGAAGGGGCACGTTGAAGGCGGCAGCCAGCCGGGCCGCCTCCGCCACCACCTGCTCACGCCGGGGTTTTTCGTCTATCCCGGCCGCGACGGGCTGGCCGAGACGGTTCGGGTAGCGGACCACCATCAGGGGGCACGATGAGTGGACGGCAAGGTCGAGGCAGGCGGAACCCACCAGCTGCCCCAGGAAGCGGCCCATGCCGCGGTGGCCCACGGCGAGGACACTCGCGCCGTCCGCCGCAGCGCGGAGAACCTGGCCGGGAAGCCCCGGCTCGATGACGCCGTCGATCTCCAGGTGGTGCGCCACGCCTTCGGTGCCCTCCCGCCCGGCTGCCACTTCGGAAGCCACCTTGTCAGCCACCGAGCGGGCGAGGTCCAGGCCTTCCTGGAGGGTGGCTTCGGCGGCGTGCCGGAGCCCGCTGCCCTCAACGCCTTTTACGGGACCAAGGTTTTTGGTGAAGACGGGCCATACCCACGCATGGATTACCTTCAGTTTTCGGTTGGTGGCGGCGGCATATCCGGCGGCCCAGCGGACGGCAAGCTGTGCCGGTTCGGACCCGTCGTAGCCCACCGCGACCGGTCCGTCCGGATTCGGCGCGTTCCTCGGTGAGGCCGTCGGCATGGGCCCTCCCCTCCATAGGCGATGGCGGCGCAATGTCCACCCAGTAGAGTCGGGAGTGCCCGTCCGCGCTAGGGGCTTTGGTCCCGTTCGTCGTCCCGGCGTTTGCGCTCATGGCGTTCGCGCAGGTCGCGTCCGCGCCGGATGTCCTCTTCTTCCCGGAGCTGAAGTTTGTCGCTTTGCTTGGTGTCCCGGGGCGGCAGCTGGATCGTTTCCTCGGCTTCAATACCGGCCTGCAGCTGGCGGCCGCGTTCCATCTCGGCGTCGAACTCGGCGCCGAACAGCAGGGACATGTTCAGGATCCACAGCCAGAGCAATGCGATGATGACTCCACCGATTGCGCCGTAGGTCTTGTTGTAGCTGTTGAAGTTGGCCACGTAGAAGCCGAACGCCAGGGAAGCCAGCAGGAACACCACAACAGCGATGGCGGATCCCATGCTCATCCAGCGGAATTTCGGCTGTTTGACGTTTGGGGTGGCGTAGTAAAGGATGGCGATCGCCGCGATGACCAGCACCAGCATCACCGGCCACTTGGCGATGTTCCAGACAGCCAGGAACGCTCCGCCCAGGCCGATGACGTTCCCGACGGACTCCGCCACCGGCCCGCTGAGCACGAGCATCGCGGCCAATACGACGACGATCAGCAAATTGACGAGAGTGACGCCGAGCATGGTGCCACGGAGCTTGAGGAACGGCCGGCCCTCATCGATCTCGTACACCCGGTTCATGGCCCGCCCAAAGGCCCCCACATAGCCGGACGCGGACCACAGGGCCGTCAGGATACCGATGATCAGGGTGAGGCCGGCAGCCGAGGAGCTTGCCAGGTCTTCAACCACCGGGCGCATCGTGTTTACGGTCTCGCCCGGAGCGATGCCCTGGACGATGTCGAGCAGTGCGGCGGTGGTCTTCTGGGCGTCTCCGAAAATACCGAGGAGGGACACCAGCGCCAACAGCGCCGGGAAGATTGAAAGCACGGAGTAGTAGGTGAGGGCCGCAGCGAGGTCCGGGCACTGGTCCTTCGTGAACTCCCGCAGCGTCTTCTTCGCGATGTACTTCCAAGAGGGCTTGGTGACGTCGCCGGGGCTGTCGGGCTTACGGGAATCATCCGGCGCGGGCGCCGTGCGGGCCTTGGCGGTGCTGCTCTCAGCGGTCTCGGCGTCGTCCATGGAGCCAGTTTCCGCCTGGGTGAAGTTCTTGGCCATTGGAATCTTCTTTCGTGGTTAAGCGCAGCGGCCGGCTGCCCAGCGCATCAGCGAGGGCAACCGGCCGTCTTCCCGGTCGGGCTACACCTGCTGGACGTTGTCCTTGGCGTCCGCGGCGCGGTACTTGACGTCGTCGACGGCGCCTTGGCCCTCGGCCTTGACATGGTCGGTGGCTTGGGCGGCAGTAGCCTTGACGTTTTCCATGGCTTCCTGCGCGGGTGCCTTCAGGCCTTCAGCGACTTCCTTGGCGGCTTCAGTCAGCTCCGTGGTGAGCGGCTCGGCCTTGGTCTTGAGCGCGTCGGCGGCCTCGCGCTCCTTCTCACTTGCCGGGATCAGCGACGAGAGCAGCATTCCCGCGCCGAAGGCGATCAGCCCGGCTGCCAGCGGATTGCCCTGCGTCTTGGCACGGACCTGGCGGGGAGTGTCCCCGATGGCCGCGCCGGCGTCCGACATGTGGGCTCCGGCGCCGCTGGCGCCCGAATGCACCCGGTCAGTGGTGTGATCCGTTGCTCCCATGACTTTCTCCTTCACGCCGAACACGGCGTCCTTCACTTTGTCCGTCTGGCGGTGGACGATATTCGACGGGGTAACTTTGTCAGCCACGGCGTCGACGTTGGTGCCGAGCCGCGCGCGCGTTGCTTCGATGTCGGCGCGGATGGCGTCCGGGTTTTCACTCATCGTGTGTACCTCGAGCTCTCTTGTACCTGGGTCTAGTGGCTGGGTTTGAGGGTGGGGGGTATTTCCTGGAGCGTCTCCGCCGTCTGCGGCATGCCCTTGATCGCGTTGAGCTGCTTGCGGCCAACGGACGCCAGGACGGCGGCGATGATGCCCCAGAGAACGGCGAGGACGACGGCGGACCAGCCGAGTCCCATGACCGTTCCCAGTGCCCACCAGATGGCCAGGGACAGGAACAGGAGGACGAAGTGGCCGGCCACGCCGGCCCCGGCGAGCATCCCGCCGCCTTTCCCGGCGCGGGAAGCGGACTGCTTCAGTTCGGCCTTGGCGAGGTCCACCTCCTGGCGCATCAGCGTGGAGAGGTCCCGCGTCACGTCGCCCAGCAGGTCACCGAGGGAGGTGTTGTCAGCCTTGGCATGCGCGGCCGTGGAAGGTGTTTCGGGATACTGGCTGCTCATCGCTGCCCTCCGCGCCAGGGGTCATCGCGCAGGGCGTCCCCACGGGACGGATCGTCGGCCAGGGGGTCGGCGGCCAGCGGATCCTTCGCCAGCGGATCTGCGGCCCACTGATCCTGCTGCGTTTGGTCCCGGTGCATTCCTTGGTCCGCCAGCGGGTTGGGCGGGTAGGTGTCCGCCGGATAGCCTTCGGCTCCGGTCTGGGGGCTGTCAGCGTAGGCGCTGTCGCCATAATCGGTGTCGGCATAAGCACTGTCGGCGTAGGCACCTGTGCCTGCTCCAGCCACTCCTGCGC
Source organism: Arthrobacter sp. LjRoot78 (assembly GCF_964254335.1). Lineage (NCBI taxonomy): Bacteria > Bacillati > Actinomycetota > Actinomycetes > Micrococcales > Micrococcaceae > Arthrobacter > Arthrobacter sp. LjRoot78. Next base: position 422,949 of record NZ_CAXUTG020000001.1, read on the forward strand.
CGGCCATGCCCGCGGTGGTGGCGTTCGGGGCCGGCATCTGCACCGGCGGCGGGGGAACCGCTGTCCCGGTGTCCGGAACGTAGCCGGGCACGCTGGAAATGGGTGCGGTAGTGCTACGGCCGCCGGCTGAGGCGTCCGTCGATTCGGGTGCGCCCGCACTGAGGCTGCGTGTCAGCCGGCCAGCCAGGATGCCAGCTCCGGCCGCCAGCATCAGGAACGTGCCCGGCCGCTGCCGGGCGAAAGTCTTCACCTCGTTCAGCAGTGAGCCGGGGTCGCGGCCTTCCAGCCATGACGCCACGGAGGCGGACCGGTCCGCAGCCTGCCGGATGAGGTCCGTGGCCACGCCGGGCTGTTCGGACGCGTCAGCCATGGTGCGGAGTTCCCCGGAAATTGAGTGGAGGCCGTGCGCTACCTTTTGCTGCTGCGCGCCAGCCTGGTCCGTGAGGTCCGTCTTGGCCTGGTAGAGCAGATCCTTGGCGTTTGCCTTGACCTCGCCGGCGACGTTGGCTGCCTCGGCTTTGGCGGTTTCCGCCACGTGCTGGGCGGAATCGGTTGCCTGGTGGGCTAGGTCCCCGGCCTCGTGTTTGGCCGTCTCCGTCTTCGACGGCGTGCCTTGGGTTATGGGAGCCGCCGGGTAGGCGGCGTCGTTTACCGAAGTTGCCGGGTAGGCGTCGTCGGTTTCCGGAGTCACCGGGTAAGCGGTTTGCTCTGCAACCCCAGGGGTGCCGTAGCTACCGTCCTGCGGCCATCGGTTCTCTGACATCTTCGCGCTCTCTTTCCAAGAAGGTCGGCTGCTGATCAAGAACCAGTAAGAACTGGCCGTTAAATAGTAAGCATGATTACTATCAGATAGTAAGTACCCTTGGTGTATTAGTTTTTCCGAGACTGGATCTTCCGGTGCATTAGCCGTCCAGCCGCCTCCGCGGATCAGCTGCGGGGGTGCAGCAGGGGAGAGCCCGCCATCCCGCGTCCGCCCGTCAGGCCTTCGATCAGCTCGCGGATGGCGTCCACCGAGGAGGTGCGCGGCTCCCACCCGAGCACCTGGCGGGCGCGGGTTGTGTCCATCACGGGCGCGCCTTCAGCCATCGCAATCCAGCCGGCATCCGTTGGCTGCAGATGTAGCCGCCAGCTCAGGTCCACGGCCGCGCGGATCAGTGGGAACGGAATGGGCAGCCACCGCCTCGCATGGAAAATCCGCGCGAGTTCCACCGGCGTAATGACAGGCTCGGCGGCAATGTTGAATGCGCCGACGGCGCGGCGGTCGAGAACGCGCCAGTACGCGTCAGCGAGGTCGTCGGCGTGAACTGCCTGGAAGGCCAGCCCGCGGGGCAGCGGAACGATCGGCAGGCTGGGATTCCGCGGCAGCAGCCGGGGGATGAGGCGGCCGAGGAAGTACCGGCCGATCTGGCTGCCTGCCTCAGCCTGGAAGGAGAGCGCCGGACGCAGCATGGAGACGGTAGTACCCGGGTTCTCTGCCGCAAAGCGGTCCAGCAGGGCTTCCTGTTCGGCCTTGTGCCGGCTGTAGTGGGATTCCTGGATGCCGGTGACCGGCCAGTCCTCGGCCCGCCGCGTTTCCTTGCCGGAACGGCTGTACGCCCCCATCGAGGACGCGCACACCACATGCCCCACCCCGGCTTCTCTGGCGGCGCGGAGGACGTTGGCCGTCCCTGTCACGTTCGTTCGGTGCAGGACCGCCTCGTCGCGGTTCGGCTGGAGGATCCACGCGAGGTGCACCACCGCATCCGCCCCGGAGAGCGCCGCGCGCAGCGGCCCGCCGTCGTCGTCCGCTATGTCCAGCGAGTGCCATTCCACGCCGGCGTACGGCGCCACCGTGTGGTCCGGCGTGCGCCGTCCGATTCCCACAAGTTCCAGCGTGCCCGGCCGTTCGGTGCCGGGGCGTGCCGAGCGCTCCCGCTGGAGGCGCCGCAGCAGGGCCGTGCCCACATTTCCGCTGGCGCCAGTGATGACGATCCGCATGCCCGTCCGCCTTCCGAATGGCTGGAAGCACCGGCCGACGTACCGGTCGGGCCGGCCAGCGTGTTTGGTTCGGAATTAACGCTACCGGCGATCGCACAATGAGCAACCGTATGGCTTTCCGCTTCAGTCCGCCCTGCGCCGAGGCTACGGCCGGGGCGCCGCGGGCGTCGGCGGAGATGCGCCGGTCAACTAGGGTTGAGGCATGAGCAACACGGTGGCCGGCTAGATGGCACGTAAGGGCCGGTCTGCCGGCAGGAACGCTGAACGTTCGACGCCGGGAGTCGTGGAAGTGCCGAAGGGAACCCGCCCTGACGGGCCGGTTGAGGGCGTGTACTACATCGACACCGGGGACTGCGAGCTGATCGCGGACCAGGACAACTCGAACGGCTGGCTCCTGCGGATCAACGGCGTCATGAGCTCGCACATCGACCTGGCGGACCCGCTCTTCCTCGATTTCGAGTACATGCGGTGGATGGCCGCGCTGGTGGAATCGCGGTGGCCCCGGGAGGCCAGGCCCAAACTGCGCGCCCTCCACCTGGGCGGCGGTGCGTGCTCGCTGGCGCGCTACTTCCACGCTGCGTACCCGGAAGCCCGCCAGGTGGTGGTGGAGCTGGACGGGAAGCTTGCCGAGTACGTCCGAGGCTGGTTCGACCTGCCCAAGGCCCCGTTGCTGCGGCTGCGCGTGGGCGAAGCGCGTGAGGTGACGGAGTCGCTGACGCCCGAGACCCGCGACGTGATCATCCGCGATGTGTTTGCCGGTGCCCTGACCCCCCGGCCGCTGACCACTGCCGAGTTCAACGGGCACGCCCAACGCGTGCTGGCTCCCGGCGGGATCTACGTGGTGAATTCCGGCGACGCTCCGGACCTGAAGAATGCACGTGAGGACGCCGCCACCATCGCGGCGGTCTTCGAACACACCCTGATCATCGCCGACCCCGCCATGCTCAAGGGCAGGCGCTACGGCAACATGGTGATGGCCGGCAGTGACCAGCCGTTCGACGACGACCCCCAACTGGCCCGCAGGCTCCTGGGCGGCGGCGTCCCGGCCCATATCTGGGATGACGCCAAAGTGCGTGCCTTTGCAGCCGGCGCAGCCGTCCGTCATGACCCTGCACCGCCGGCACCCGGCTCGTCGGCTGCATAGCCCCCACCTATATAGCTGCCACGCAACGTAGGCGCAAGGCCGGTGCAACAAAAGCCCCGGCAGCCGCAAAGTTGACTCAAGAATCGGCTTTTGTGCCCTTTTTCGCCATCCGGGCCCTGTACTCGCTGTAAGTTTGTGGAAGCTCTCCGCTTTCCCCCAAGACCGGAGGGCAGGAAGCCCCCGCGCTTGAGTCCACTGACTCGCGCAGGGGCTTCCTTCATTCCTCCCTTGTCGCGGTCAGCCCTTGCCGTCGGGAAGTTCGGCGCCGGGAAGTTCGGCCCCGGACAGGATGTCCGCGGCGATGGTGTGAAGCTTGTTGTCGCTGGCCCGTGCCGCCAGGTGCAGGAGCTCCATGGCCTGGTCCCGGCTGCAACGGTTCTGCAGCATGACCAGGGACACTGCGGCGTCAATGACAGCCCGCGATTTGAGGGCTGAGCGGAGGTGCTCGGGATAGATCTCCGCCGGATGGACACGCAGCGCGAGTCGGAGGATCCGGGAGATCGAGTCAGTGTGCTCCTCGACGGAGGCGATCGTGGCGGCGTCGAATGCGTCGGTGCTTCGGGCATAGCAGTTCAGCGCAGCAGCGGCGCCGAGGTCGGTGCGGATCGGAACGGCGAGGACTGACCGGATGCCCTCTCCCGAGACGGCTTGCGCATAACGTTCCCACCGGCTGTCATTCAGCAGATCCGGCACCAGCACCGTGTGCTGTTCCCGGAGGGCCGTCAGGCAAGGACCGTCGTCGAAGGCATACTGCTTCTCATCCATCCGCAGCGCCTCTTCGTCACTGCTGGCCACCGTTGCCGGGCTGCCGTTGCGCTCAACCGTGATGGCACACAGCATCGGATCGCGCCCGCCCAGCCGGGAGGCGGAGATGGTGGTCAGGCCGAGGAGGAATTCCGTGAACCCCGGGCTGTCCAACAGCAGGTCCTGGAGTTGCTCAGCTGTGGGTGCGTCGTCTGTCTCGGGAGCCATGGCGGCCTCGATCCTTGAAAGCCGGGCCTCTTGGGGCTGGGCGCAGGTCGCGGACTCTTGATCGCCCGCAACCACGATGGTGGATATAGACAGATTCGACGCACTCACACCAGCGAAGGCTCTCCGACATCTCCTACTTTTGACACTACGCTGTGTGGGGGCCCGAACATAGTGCTCAGCGCCTGCCCAGCAAGGCCTCCCGGTGCTCTACTGTCTGGTCCCGGAGTGCCTGCACGACGGCGGCCACCGCCGGCCGCCGCATGGAATCGGGACGCAGCACCATCCAGTAAGGGAGCCGCTCGGAGAATGCCTCCGGGAGCAGCCGGACCAGGTCCTGGTGGAGGTCTCCCATGAAGCAGGGCAGGAAGCCGATGCCTGCGCCGGCCCGGGTCGCCTCCACGTGGACGAAAACGTTAGTGGAGCTCAGGCCGTCCTTCATGGCGGGGACGAGCCGGCGCGGGGCATCGAGGTCATCCACCTGGAGCATCGAGTCCACGAAATAGACGAGCGGATGTTCGGTTAGCTCCTCCACTGTTGCCGGGGTTCCGTTTTCGGCCAGGTACGCCCGGGAAGCGTACATTCCCAGCACATATTCGCCCAGTTTGAAGGCCTCGGCACGGTGCACCTGGGGCTCGCCCACCACCACCTCGATGTCGAGTCCGGAGCGCTGCTGCAGGGCCCGCCGGGTGACGGTCACGATCTCCACGCTGAGCCCGGGGTGCTGGCGGCGCAGCCCCGCCACCGCCGGGGCGGCGATGTAGGCGCTGAAGCCGTCAGTGGCGGTCATGCGGACAACACCTGTGATGGGGTCCGGTGCTTTGCCGGGCTGGCCCAGGCTGCGCACGGCCTGTTCAACCTGCTCGGCCACCAGCACGGCCTCCGCGCCGAGTTCAGTGAGCTCCCAGGCGCCGGCCGCGCGGGAGAGGACACGGCCGCCCAGTGTTTTCTCCAGCGCCGCTATCCGGCGCGAAACGGTGGTGTGGTTCAGTCCCAAGGCCTGCGCCGCCGTCGTGAATTTGGCTGAGCGGGAGACGGCCAGCAGGACCAGAAGGTCATCGGGATTAGTGTCCATATCTGCAATTCTGCACACAAGGGGTGCTGGTTTGGCCATTGAAGTGCAGAGTTTCTGCGGCAATACTCATCTGAGCCCATTCAGTGCTGTGGATCACAGCGCGTGTCATCGTGGACACTAAGGAGAACAAACATGAGCGTAGAACAACGCTCGGCAACACCGGCCGATTCCGCCCCAAAGGGCGCGGGCCTCAAGAAGATCGTCGCAGCATCCATGGTTGGCACCGTGGTGGAATGGTACGAATTCTTCCTCTACGCCACCGCAGCAACCCTGGTGTTCGGAAAATACTTCTTCCCCGCCACCGGCAATGAGCTGGACGGCATCATCCAGGCCTTCATCACCTACGCCGTTGGCTTCGTGGCCCGCCCGCTCGGCGGCATCGTCTTCGGCCAGATCGGCGACAAGCTGGGCCGCAAGCCCACACTGCAGCTCACCATCGTGATCATCGGTGTGTCCACCTTCCTGATGGGCTGCCTCCCCGGTTTTGCCGAGATCGGCTACCTCGCACCGGCACTCCTGGTATTCCTGCGGTTCATCCAGGGCTTCGCGCTGGGCGGCGAATGGGGCGGCGCGGTGCTTCTGGTTGCCGAGCACAGCCCCAACAAGTCACGCGGATTCTGGTCCAGCTGGCCGCAGTCCGCCGTTCCCGTGGGCAACCTGCTGGCAACCCTGGTCCTGTTCATCATGTCCAACGTCCTGAGCAGCGCGGACTTCCTCAGCTGGGGCTGGCGCGTGGCGTTCTGGCTCTCCGCCGTGATCGTGTTCGTCGGCTACTACATCCGCACCAACGTCTCCGAGTCGCCGATCTTCCTCGAAGCGAAGGCGCAGCTGGAGCAGGAACAGGCTGTCAGCTACGGCGTCGGCGAGGTCATCCGCAAGTACCCCAAGGGCATCCTGCAGGCCATGGGCCTCCGGTTCGCGGAAAACATCATGTACTACCTCGTGGTGAGCTTCGCGATCGTGTACCTCAAGAGCGTCCACAAGTACGACACTTCCTCGCTCCTGCTGGCGCTGCTGATCGCCCACCTCATCCACTTTCTGGTCATCCCGCAGGTGGGACGGCTCGTGGACAGCTGGGGCCGCAAGCCCGTCTACCTGGTCGGCGCCATCACGGGAGCCACCTGGCCGTTCTTCGCCTTCCCCATGTTCGATACGCGCAACCCCGTCATCATCGTGACTGCCGTGACGATCGGCCTGTGCCTGCACGCCTTTATGTACGCCGGCCAGCCCGCCCTCATGGCCGAGCTCTTCCCCACCCGGATGCGCTACGCCGGGGTGTCCCTGGGCTCACAGGTCACCTCGATCTTCGCCGGTTCGCTGGCGCCGCTCCTGGCCACCCAGTGGCTCAAGGACACCGGATCATGGGTGCCCACCGCCATCTACCTGGTAGTGGCGTGCGCCATCACCACGGTGGCAGTGTTGAGCCTCAAGGAAACCAAGGGCATCGCCCTGGAGGACGTGGACCGGGCCGACGCCGAACGCGAAGGCCTGCCTGTAGCAGCCACACGCTGAGCTGCCTGAGTTTCTTGGCCGGCTCCAGCCCCGCTGGAGCCGGCTGGCTCGTTGAAAATTCTTTGAACTGGAAGGCTGGTTATGGAAAACACGCTGAACGGCCGCAAGGCTCTGGTCACCGGGGGAGCCGGCGGCATCGGCGCTGCCAGTGTGCGGGCCCTCGCCGCGCGGGGCGCCAAAGTGGTGATTGCCGACGTCGACGAGGCCGCCGCTGCGACACTTGCCGATGAAGTGGGCGGCACCGCCTGGGCGGTGGACCTGCTGGATGTGGATTCCCTGGCAACCCTCAGCCTGGACTGCGACATCCTGGTCAACAACGCCGGGATCCAGCGCATCAGCCCCATTGAGGAATACGATCCGGCCGACTTCCGCCGGATCATCACCCTCATGCTCGAAGCGCCGTTCCTGCTGATCCGGGCGGCGCTGCCGCACATGTATGCGAACAACTTCGGCCGGATCATCAACCTCTCGTCGGTGCACGGAATCCGCGCCTCCCCGTTCAAGAGCGCGTACGTTTCCGCCAAGCACGGCCTGGAAGGGCTCAGTAAAGTGACGGCACTGGAGGGCGGGGAACACGGGGTCACTTCGAACTGCATCAACCCCGGCTATGTTCGCACGCCCCTGGTGGAGTCGCAGATCGCCGACCAGGCCAAGGTCCACGGCATCCCCGAATCCGAGGTGCTGGCGAAGATCATGCTGACCGAGTCCGCCATCAAGCGGCTCGTGGAGCCGGAAGAAGTCGCCTCGCTGGTCGCCTGGCTCGCCTCGAACGACGCCGGTATGGTCACCGGCGCCAGCTACACCATGGACGGCGGCTGGTCGGCTCGCTAGTTTCCGTGCCGCCCGCAGTTGCGGGCGGCACGGAAACTAGTGCTTTGTGCCTGTTAAAGCGAGCGTTCCTCCCAGGGCGATCATCATTGCTCCTCCTGTGGTGCTGAGCGTGGAGATGCGCCGGGGGGAGCGGGCGAACCACTGGCGGGCGGTGCCTGCTGCCAGCGCCCAGATGCTGTCCGAGACGAGGGCGATCAGCAGGAACACCGCCCCCAGGGTGGCCAGCTGCAGCGGGATTCCGCCGGCGGAGTACTCCACGAACTGCGGAAGGACTGCAACGAAAAACACCAGCGATTTCGGGTTGGTGGCACCCACAACGAATCCTTGCCGGAGGACCCGGAAAGTGTCGCCGGCACGCGAAGGATCGGCCGCCGTCGTACTTGTTCCCCGGTGCCGGATGGCCTGGATGCCGAGGAACACGAGGTAGGCGGCGCCGGCGAACTTCACGATGGTGAAGAGCAGGACGGACTGCGCCAGGGCAACACCCACACCGAACGCCACCGCAACGATCTGCGGGACCATTCCCAGCGCGTTTCCCAGGACACTCAGCAGTCCGCCCTTGCGTCCCAGAGCCAGGCTTCGTCCGATCACGAACAGCACGCTGGGCCCGGGGACGGCAATCAGGACAGCGGCGGCCAGGGCAAAAGTCAGCAGATTGCTCAGTGGAACCATGACTGATTTTAGCGCCGGGCGGCCCGCTAGTCCGGCGTCCTGACCTGCCGATAGTCGTAGTAGACCACCTCGGGCACCAGGTCGGGGTGGGCGTCAGCCGCCGTCCGCAGGCCCAGCGACGAGCCGTGGATGACCGTCACCACGCCCAGCCGGCGGCCGTTGAACGGGTCGTCGCCTAGGACCACGTCCCCGATCTTGAACGGCACGGTTGCCGTTCGCACTTTTTCGGCGGCGGCGTTCAGCCACGAGATCAAGCGGCGCCGGTCACGGGGGAAGGGAGGCCGGGAGGCTGGATGATCCTTCATCAAAACCACTCCTTTGCAGTGCCTGAACCAGCACGACTCGCAGGCGGTCCGGATGCTGCGACAAGTAGTTCAAGTCCGGTCTGCGCCTGGTGTCCAAGCTAAAGCCAAATCCCACCCGTCGCTTGCGTAACTCCTACCTCTTCTGTACCGTCCAACACTCGAAATTTATTGCGGACTACTTGCCCTGTTCTACAGTCCTCGACGCAGTCTCATCCACGAGTTCGGCGCGGGCGCGGCCATGGCCGCGGACCCACAGGCGGTAGGCCACCACCAGCAGGCCAAGCCACACTGCACCCACGTAGAGGGCAACCCGGGAATCCTCGAACGCACCCAGGATCGCGATCACCAGTGCCATGAACGCGATGGTCAGGACGGAGGCTGCCGGCCACCACGGGGACGGGAATTCCGACGCCGGGAGCCCCTTGCGGGCGATCTCGCGTTTCATGGCCACATGCGATGCCAGGATCATGACCCAGACCCAGACAGTGGCAAAGGTCGCGATCGAAGCGATCAGCAGGAACACGTCCTCAGGCATGACGGCGTTCAGGATCACGCCCACCAGCAGGACGCCGGCCATCATCACCACAGTCATCCACGGCACTCCGTGGCGGGACACCTTGCCGAAGCTGGCTGGAGCATGGCCCTGCCGGGCCAGTCCGAAGAGGATGCGGCCGGCTCCGAATATGTCGCTGTTGATGGCGGAGAGGGCCGCGGTAATCACCACGGCGTTGAGGATGTGCGGTGCGGCGGGAATGCCAAGGCCACTGAAGATCTGGACGAACGGACTGCCGTTGGCGCCCACCTCGTTCCACGGAAACAGGCTCATCAGCACGGCCAGGGTCAGCACGTAGAACAGCAGCACCCGCACGGGCACGGTGTTGACCGCCTTGGGAATGACCTTCTTGGGGTCGGCCGCTTCACCGGCCGTGACGCCGATGGTTTCGATCCCGCCAAAGGCGAACATCACGACGGCGAACGAGGCCAGGAGCCCTTCGAAGCCGTTGGGGAACAGGCCCCCGTGCTCGACGAGGTTGCCGATCCCCGGAGCGACGGTTGCCCCGCCGGCCTGGAAACCGAAGATGATGATGGCTGCACCGCCGGCGATCATGGCGATGATGGCCACGACTTTGATCAGCGAGAACCAGAACTCCAACTCCCCGAAAACCTTGACGCTGAGCAGGTTCAGGGCCGCCAGGAAGAAGATGATGGCCAGGACCCAGATCCAGCGCTCCACGTCGGGGAACCAGAACCCCATGTAGATACTGAAGGCCGTGACGTCCGCGATGGCCACGATCGCCATCTCGAACACATACGTCCAGCCGGTCACGAATCCGGCCAGCGGACCGAGGTAGCGGCTGGCGTACTGGCCGAACGAGCCGGAAACGGGGTGCCGCACGGCCATCTCGCCCAGCGCCCGCATCACCATGAACACGGCGGCGCCACCGATCATGTAAGCCAGGAGGACCGCCGGACCGGCCTTCTGGATCGCGGAGGCAGAGCCGTAGAACAGTCCTGTGCCGATGGCCGACCCCAGGGCCATGAAGCGGATGTGGCGGATGTTCAGTCCGCGGTTCAGGACGGTGTTGACGGCGGTGCCGGCAGCGGCGCGGACAGTGCTTCCGGCGGTGCCAGGTGACATTGTGGTGTCTTCGGGCGCGGTTTGTCCTGCTGTTTTGCTTGCTGTTGGGGCTTGTTGCATGCGAATACCTTCTCGTCATTGGGAGGGGGATCGCTATCCAGCAGACCATTTTCGCGCCCTACGTGATGAGCCTCACGGCGCTTTGGTGTCTTTCATCTCAGACTGTCCGGGCGGCTTCCGGGCGTATTGGCGCGAACGGACAGTTGCGGCCCCGTGGAGGCGTCATGAGTGACACCCTGAATAATGTCGGTGCCTCCGGAGACACTTTGGGTATGAAAAGCAAAGCAGCTGTGAAGACGATGGAGGCCGTCGAGGCCTCCGTCTCCGCGTTGGCTGTTCTTGTTCGCCGCGGGACGGGAAACTTTGGTTCGACCAGTGCTGACCCTCTTCGTGACCGGGCAGATGCGTGCCTGGACGGACTGGCCGAGGTGGCGCGGGCGGAAGCCCGACTGGCTGCCCTGAAGGTGCACTTCGCCGCCGGCTACGCGGATGCTGCCATAGCCTTGGCGCCACCCGCCGTGTCCTCGCAAGCCCACACCGCGCAGGACATGGCCGCGACCGCTGAGGTTGCGTGCGTCCTGACGGTCAGCGAACGCACAGCCGGTGCCCTCCTGGCCGAAGCCCGAACACTGACCAATACCTTGCCGCTGACGATGTCCGCGGTGGCCGTCGGGCCCAACGCAGCGGCTCCCCGCTACATGCACCGCGCGGCAGCCACGACGATGCTGGCGCCCGTGGCGCTGGCCAACGTCTGCAGGAGTGCTGCCGCGCCGGAGCCTGCCAAGGCAGCAGTTGCAGCACCCGCAGATCAGTCCGCGGCCAACCAGTCCGTGCCCAACAAGCCCGCTGAACAGCCGTCCGCCGACACGGCGCCGGCTTCCGGGAACAAGCCCGGCGGCCTCACCGGCTGGACCATCCTGCTCATTCTCGGTGTGGCAGTTCTTGCTGCAGGGGCCATCTTCGGAGTCCTACGGCAGCGGAACGGAGCACGCTAATCGGAGCACGCTAAACGGGCGGACGTCACCGGTAGCCGCTGGCGTCCGCCGGGCGCCCCGCTTCCTGGACCTCAACCAGATAGCGCCAGCAGTCCGGCCGCGAGCCGTCGATATCGGTGAAGCCGTACTCCAGTGCCAGGCCTCCGGAGGAGAACGAGCCACCGGTCCGACCATGCACGTCCGGGTCCGCGGCCAAGGCCGCGACCGCGCGGCCCACAAAGCGCGGGCTTTCGGAGATAGCGGCGAAATGGGGCTGGATGGCCGCAGCATCCCGCCAGTTCTCTTCGGTGACGCCGAAATGCTCCAGCATCATTTCGGAGCGCATCCAGCCCGGCGTGAGCGCCACCGCGGTGCAGCCGAACTGCTTCAGTTCCTCCGCCTGGCTGAAGGCGAGCCGCAGCACTGCATTCTTGGCGAGGTCGTAGAACGTCGACACGCGGTAGTGCCCGGCGTTGTACTCCCGGGTGCCGGCGGTCATTTCCACCACCAGGCCGCCGGGGTTCCGGATGAGCAGCGGCAGTGCGAAATGGCTGGTGATCAGGTGAGTATCGACGGCGGTGTGCAGCATCCGCAGGCCGGAATCCAGGTGGTGGGCCCACACCGGAGCGTCCCATTCGATGAGGTTTTCCCCGCCGCAGATCTCGTTGACCAGAATGTCCAAGCGTCCGTGGTCAGCATCGACCCGCTGCACCAGCGACTGTACGGCCGCAGGGTCCAGATGATCCACCGCCACGGGAATGCCGACTCCACCTGCGGCATTGACCTGCACCGCTGTTTCCTCGGGGGTCTCCGGCCGGTCGTAGTCGGACCTGCGGCCTCCGGCGCTTCGGCCGGTGCAGTACACGGTGGCGCCCGCTTCGCCCAGCGCGACGGCGGTGCCCCGGCCGGCGCCCCGCGTGGCCCCCGCCACCAAGGCGACTCTTCCTGCCAGCGGTTTGGTCATGGCTGTGTTCCTAGCCCTTCTGCTGCACGGCCAGCACGATGATGGCGGCGTTGATGCCGAGGGCAATGAGCCACCACTTGTTGAAGGTCAGCAGGAGCAGCGCGGCTGACAGGGCTGCTCCCGTGATGGTCGCCGGCAGCCACCATGGTGCCCCGGCGATAAGTCCCACGCCGCCGGCCGTCAGCACAACGGCGGCCGCAACGGCCAAGGCGGCCGCGGTGCGCCTGACATTGCCGGCGAAAGGGGAGTGGCCGGCGTCGAACGGGGCCTTCGGATCGGCCTTCGGCAGCCAGATGGCGAGATGGATCAAGCCGTGGGCGATCAGGAAGAGCCCGGCAATCCAAACCATGGGGGCCTCCTCGCAGCAGTCCGTGACCTCCATCGAAGCACCGAATGGGAGAAACGGCATAGGGGCGGAAGCCCCCGGCCAGTGCCCGGCCAGTCCCCGGGAAGTCCCCGGCCTCCCGCAGGCCGTGCATGTCTGGTATCCCGGACGGCAAAGTGGTTCGATGGCCGTTTACGGTGTCACGCAGGGAACACGCTTAAGTACGGGATACCGGACACCCCTTGATCCGGCGCGAACGATGGAGGAAGCATGGCGGACAGCGAATCGCCCGCACGAACAGCGGCCAAGGCGCCTGTGAAGGTGGCGTCGAAAGTCCCGGCGGCGGAAAATACCTTGCGAATCCTCAAACTCCTGGCTTCCAAGCGCGGTCCGATGGCGGCGTCGAACATTGCCACGGCTCTGGGGTTGCCGCGCTCAAGCGTCTACCACCTGCTCGGCGTCATGGAGGCCAACGGCTTCGTGATGCACCTGCATGAGGAGCAACGGTACGGACTGGGCATCAGCGCCTTCGAACTCAGCTCCGCGTATTCGCGGCAGGAGCCGCTGTCCCGGATCGGCCGGCCGATGCTCGCCTCGCTGGTGGACGTCGTTGGCGAAAGTGCGCACCTGGCAGTGCTGCACGGCCGCGATGTGTTGTACATCGTGGAGGAGCGCGCCAAGAACCGGCCGTCCCTGGTGACCGACGTCGGCGTCCGGCTGCCCAGCCACCTCACTGCCAGCGGGCGGGCCATCCTCGCGGCGCTGCCCAAGTCGCAGGTCCGCGCGCTGTACCCGAATGCCGCCGCCTTCACCGCCCGGCACGAGGTGGAGGGCGCCATCATGAAGTACTCGGCGCTGTCCTCGCACCTGGACCAGGTCCGTCAGCGCGGCTACGCCACGGAACACGGCGAGGTGACTCCCGGTTTCGGCTCGATTGCTGCCGCGGTCACGGACCACGTGGGATGGCCGACGGCGGCCGTCGCCGTCACGTTCCTCGAGGACAAACTGCCGGCTGACCAATGGCCGGCACTCGCTGCCCGCGTCCGGAAAGTGGCGGACGAGTTGTCCATACGCATCCACGGCCGCCCGGCCACGTAAGTCCCCCCGAGTAAGCCCGCAGCTCCACCCAACTGACTGGCAGTTAACGTCGTCAAACCGGCGTTTCGCGACGTTAACTGCGAGTCAGTTGGGTACGGATGGGCGCGTCTGTAATCCCGGACAGCGCCGGCTTCAACCCACTGTTTCCGGGGCTGTGGACACGCTTTAGTTGATACAGAACCTCAACGAGCCGGCGGACGCCGGACAAACCATCAAGCACACGAAGGAGCGCCTCATGGCACCCGCCGATTTCACCACCGGTGCCCGCCCGGTCAAAGCAGCCCGCGGCACCGAGCTCACCGCCAAGAGCTGGCAGACGGAAGCACCGCTGCGCATGCTGATGAACAACCTGGACCCCGAGGTTGCCGAACGCCCGGACGACCTGGTGGTCTACGGCGGCACCGGCCGCGCAGTTCGCAGCTGGGCCGCGTTCGACGCCATCACCCGCACCCTGGAAACCATGGAAAAGGACGAGACCCTCCTGGTCCAGTCCGGCAAGCCCGTGGGCGTCTTCCGCACCAACGAGTGGGCGCCGCGCGTGCTGCTGGCCAACTCCAACCTCGTCGGCGACTGGGCAAACTGGCCCGAATTCCGCCGGCTCGAGGCCGAGGGCCTGATGATGTACGGCCAGATGACCGCAGGGTCCTGGATCTACATCGGCACCCAGGGCATCCTGCAGGGCACCTTCGAGACCTTCGCCGCGATCGCCCGCAAGCTCACCGGTGACGAGAACGGCACCCTCGCCGGCACCCTGACCCTCACCGGCGGCTGCGGCGGCATGGGCGGCGCCCAGCCGCTCGCCGTCACGCTGAACGACGGCGCCTGCCTGATTGTCGACGTCGACGAAAGCCACCTGCGCCGCCGCGCCGGCAAGCGCTACCTCGACGAGGTCGAAACCGACCTCGACGCCGCCATCGCCAAGGTCCTCAAAGCCAAGGAAGAGCGCCGCGGCTGGTCCGTGGGCTACGTCGGCAACGCCGCCGAGGTCTTCCCGGAGATCCTGCGCCGCCACAACGCCGGCGAGCTCACGGTGGACATCGTCACGGACCAGACCTCCGCGCACGATCCCCTGAGCTACCTCCCCGAGGGCATCACGGTGGAGGAATGGCACCGCGAGGCAGCCGCCGATCCGGAGGGCTTCACCAAGAAGGCCCAGGCTTCGATGGCCAAGCACGTCCAGGCGATGGTGGAGTTCCAGGACGCCGGCGCCGAGGTCTTCGACTACGGCAACTCCATCCGCGACGAGGCCCGCAAGGGCGGCTACAACCGCGCCTTCGAGTTCCCCGGATTCGTCCCGGCCTACATCCGGCCCCTGTTCTGCGAGGGCCTGGGCCCGTTCCGCTGGGTGGCGCTCTCGGGTGACCCGGAGGACATCCGTGTCACGGATGAGGCCATCAAGGAACTGTTCCCGGAGAACAAGCACCTGCACCGCTGGATCGACGCCGCGCAGGAGCGCGTCGAGTTCGAAGGCCTGCCGGCCCGCATCTGCTGGCTGGGCTACGGCGAACGCGCCAAGGCCGGCCTGCTGTTCAACCAGCTCGTCAAGGAAGGCAAGGTCAAGGCACCCATCGTGATCGGCCGCGACCACCTCGACTCCGGCTCCGTCGCCTCGCCGTACCGCGAGACCGAAGCCATGGCCGACGGTTCCGACGCAATTGCCGACTGGCCGCTGCTCAACGCCCTGCTCAACACTGCCTCCGGCGCCACCTGGGTGTCCATCCACCACGGTGGCGGCGTGGGCATCGGCCGCTCCATCCACGCCGGCCAGGTCTCGGTCGCCGATGGCACCGACCTCGCTGCGGAAAAGCTCGCGCGCCTCCTCACCAACGACCCCGGCATGGGCGTCATCCGCCACGCCGACGCCGGCTACGACCGCGCCGTCGAGGTCGCCAAAGAACGCGGCGTCCGCATCCCCATGAACGAAACCCGCTAACCAAGACCCAACCCACATCGATTGCTCCGTAGGCGCCGTATTGAGCCACCAAAAGGGCGTCTGCGGAGCAATCGATGAGAATTGAAGTAGGAACACCATGACTCTCACCACCCACGAACCGCTGACCGTCACCCTCGGCTCCAGCGGCGTCACCCCCGAGGACGTCGTCGCCGTTGCCCGCCACGACGCCAAGGTGACCATCTCCCAGGAAGCCCTCGACACGGTAGCCACAGTCCGCGCCCACATCGACGACCTCGCGCACAGCGAGGTCCCGGCCTACGGCATCTCCACCGGCTTCGGTGCGCTGGCCAACAGGCACATCCCCAATGAGCTGCGCACCCAGCTGCAGAAGTCCCTGATCCGCAGCCACGCCGCCGGCATGGGCCCGGCCGTGGAACGCGAAGTTGTCCGCTGCATCATGTTCCTCCGCGCCAAGACCCTCGCCTCCGGCCGCACCGGCGTCCGCCCCGTGGTGCTGCAGACCATGGTGGACGTCCTCAACGCCGGCATCACGCCGGTGGTCCGCGAATTCGGCTCGCTCGGATGCTCCGGCGACCTCGCGCCCCTGTCGCACTGCGCCTTGGTGCTCATGGGCGAGGGGGAAGCAGAAGGGCCCGACGGCGTAACTTACGGCGGGCGCGGCGAACGGACTGTCGCCGAGTTGCTCGCCGAACACGGAATCGAACCCGTCACGCTCGCCGAGAAGGAGGGCCTGGCGCTGGTCAACGGCACCGAGGGCATGCTGGGCATGCTCCTGATGGCCATCGCGGACATCCGCCAGCTGCTTACGACGGCGGACATCACCGCCGCGCTCAGTGTCGAGGCGCTGCTCGGCACGGACCAGGTGTTCCTGCCCGAGCTGCATGCAGCGCTCCGGCCGCACCCGGGCCAGGCCGCAAGCGCGGACAACATGCTCCGGGTCCTGTCCAACTCGCCGATCGTGGCCTCGCACCGGATCAACGACACCAAGGTCCAGGACGCCTACTCGTTGCGCTGCGCGCCCCAGGTGGCCGGGGCCGTCCGCGACACCGTGGACCACGCCGCCCTGGTGGCCTCGCGCGAGCTGGCAGCCGCCATCGACAACCCCGTGGTCCTGCCGGACGGCCGGGTCAGCTCCAACGGCAATTTCCATGGCGCACCGGTGGCATACGTGCTCGATTTCCTGGCCATTACCGTGGCGGATCTGAGTTCCATTGCAGAACGCCGCACCGACCGCATGCTGGACCCGGCCCGGTCCCACGGGCTGCCGGCCTTCCTGGCCGCGGATCCCGGAGTGGACTCCGGCCTGATGATCGCGCAGTACACGCAGGCCGGACTGGTCTCGGACAACAAGCGGCTGGCCGTCCCGGCGTCGGTGGACTCGATCCCGAGCTCCGCGATGCAGGAGGACCACGTCTCCATGGGCTGGCACGCGGCCCGGAAGCTCAGGAAGGCCGTGGAAAACCTGCGCCGCGTCCTGGCGATCGAGCTGGTGACGTCTGCACGGGCGATCGATATGCGGACCCAGCTTTCCGGTGGGGAACTGACTCCGGGGCCGGCCGGCGCGGCAGTGATCGCGGCGCTGCGCGACGTCGTCGACGGTCCGGGCACGGACCGGTTCCTGTCACCTGAGCTGGAGGCGGCAGACCGGCTCGTCGCGTCAGGCGAGGTGCGGGCGGCAGCCGAATCCGCCGTCGGGATTCTGGCCTAAAAGTGAATTTTATGCATTCGGAATGACAATTTCCCGGTGCCCCCGAAATACTGCGCGACACAACAGGCGGGGGCCCGGGAATTGTAGTAGAACTAAAGATGTAGTGATGAAGCCCACACCAATGATGCTGTGGCAAAAGAACATATACAAAGGGGTAGAAGTTCAATGAAAGCACGGGGGACGGTTCTGTCCAGGCGGGCGGCATTTGCTGCCACGGTTACCGACTGGAGGAACCTCAAAGCAGGCGAGCGGGTGGAAATCCTCAAGCATGCGCATGTGGTGGCCGCAGGTGAAGTTGAGGAAATTTCCGTGAGCGGAAACGTGCTCTGGCTGGTGCCCGCGGGCCCGTCGGAATCCCAGCTGTTTATGAAGTCAGACGGTGTGCAGGTCCGCAGGACCTAAGACCAGGATCTAAGACCAGGACCGGAGCCGCGTAGTTAGGCGGCGATGTCCTCGTAGGTTTCACCGAAGGGGACGGACTCGTCCAGGGCCACGGTGAACGCGCCCGGCTCGTGGCGGGTTACGCGGATACCGCAGTTGCCTTCTTCTACGGCAGCTTCGATGAGTTCCTTGACGGCGCTCTCCAGTCCGTCGTGGACCTCTTCGGCGCTCGAAAAGGTCAGTCGGATGGACCGAACGTTGGTCTGGGATTCGAGGATGGCTGAGCTCATTGCATGACTTTCTCTAAACGATGTGCCGGTTGGCCACGATCCATTCTACCGGCATTGTCAAAAAAGGTAAGATGTCTGGCATTTGTCCCTCCGGGTTTCGGTTCTGCCGAAGCCCGGAGGGACAGCCTTTTTTAAGCCGCCCTGCAGGGGGCCCGAGCCCTGGTGGAGGGCCGATTGTCTAGCGCTTGACCGCGTCCAGCTTCAGCATCTTGGCGATGACGCCGTCCAGCTCGGAGTCGTCGAAGATCTTCTTCCAGTCGTCCTTGATGATGGTGTCCCTGCCGTACTGGATGGCGATTTCGCAGGCCTCGGAGAACGGGTTGGAACCACGGAGAGCGTTGGTCAGGGCGATCTGCACGTGGCCGAACAGCATTGCCTTGGCAGCTTCCTCCGGGACGCCGGCGGTGTGCACGGTCTCGTGCAGTGCCTCGTTGAGCAAGGTGCCGATCATGCAGGCCACGGTCTCCACCAGGGTGGGTTCCAGGATGGCGAGCTGCTTCACGGTGACCCAGTGCACGTCGATGACGGGAGCGTAGATGGTACGGATAACGGCCTCGGCCGAGTCGCGGGTCGCTGCCGGGGCGTCCTCGTCGATCGCGGCGACCACGTTCTGCGGGGCGCCCTCGCCGCCAAAGGTGTCGGCCCATTCTTCCTTGGTGGTTCGCTCCAGGAACACGGACGGGTGGCACGGGTGCGCAACGGCCTGGACCACGTCGTCGCGCTTGGCCAGCAGCCCGGCGTAGGCGGCGGCGGGGTCCAGGGTGAGCAGGATCGCGCCGGCCTTCATCTGGGGGACAACGCCTTCGGACACCATGCCCAGGACGGTGTCCGGGACGGCGAGGATTACCACGTCGGCGCCCTTGACGGCGTCGTCGGTGGAAGTGATCTCACGGCCTTCAGCGCGGACGCGGTCCTGGCCTGCGGGGGAGTTCTCGCTGTAGAAGACTGTGTGGGCGCTCTTCTGGAGGTTGCG
This sequence comes from Arthrobacter sp. LjRoot78, assembly GCF_964254335.1. Taxonomy (NCBI): domain Bacteria; kingdom Bacillati; phylum Actinomycetota; class Actinomycetes; order Micrococcales; family Micrococcaceae; genus Arthrobacter; species Arthrobacter sp. LjRoot78. Next base: position 441,701 of record NZ_CAXUTG020000001.1, read on the forward strand.
GGAAACGCGCATTCCCATTTTGCCACCGGCTCCGATGACGGCGACGGTCAATTGTTCTGCTGACATTTCACTTGCTCCTTAGGAAATCGATGCCTTGCTGGGTCCACTGGTTTTCGAGGCGGATGGTTTCCGCCTCGGAGTCCTGCCACGGCAGCCAGTGTTCGACGATCTGGTTGATGCTTCTTTCTTTGGGCTGAAGCTTCCCGGCCATGTAGTCGTAGTCGAGAAGGCCTTCGCCGAGGGGTGCGCCGGAGTACGTAAACCCGACCCACCCCTCCTTGCGGCTGAACGCAAAGTCTTTGATGTGCATGTTGAGGACGTAGGGCGCGACGGCGTCAATCACCTCGCGCGGCATCTCCAGCGCCGCGACCGTGTTGGCCGGGTCGCTGCAGATGCCCAGGTGCGGGCTGTCCACTCCGCGGATGACCTCCAAGATGCGGGAGGTGGGGACCTGTTCGTAGGTTTCCACCGCGATCTTCACCCCGGCGGCCTCGAACTCCGGCAGCACTTCCTTGAAGATCGCCACCGCTTCCTCCGCCGTCGGGGTGTGGCCCGGGACGTTGAACATGGTGCGGAGCAGGGGCGAGCCCAGGATGCCGGCGATGTGCAGGAATTTCCGCAGGTGCTCGGGCCGGATGCCTTTGGTGCCGAGCTCCAGCGCTATGCCCAGCGAGTCCGCGGTGGCGCGGACGGCTTCCAGTTCGGCGTCGGTCATGGCTTCCAGCGGGGCGTAGTCGCAGATCTGGAAGAGGTCCACGCCGAGGGCGGCTGTACGTTCCAGCGCCTGGTGGATGCTGAGCGGTTCGGACACCTGGTCCGAGAGCTGCCAGAAGAACGCGTAGCTGCTCAGTCCAATCCGTGAAACCTTGCCACTTGAGCCCGGGCCGCTGATGACGTTGGCGGGCGCGCTCATGCGGCCACCTTCTTCGCGGCAAGCCGTGCGGCGGTCTCGTCCAGGATGGTCTTGAGCGCCTTGGGATCGTGGGCGAACCGGCCCAGGAACAGGCCGGCGACGGCGGTGTCCAGTTCCGTGATCAGGCCGGGGCCGGCACTCCCGCCGTAGATCACCCGGCTGTCCGCCTGGCCGGGCAAAGTTCGCAGGTGCGTGTCCAGGCCGGTGATGACGGCGCTGATGTACTCCGGCGACGCCGGTTCGGGGGCGCCGATGGCCCACTGCGGCTCGTACGCCACGATGGTGCGTCCGGCCGGTCCCAGGGACTGCGCGCGGTTCAGGGCGGCGTCGATCTCGGCGCTGCACCGGGCGATGGCCTCCTCCGGCGAACCGGCGTGGAGTTCGCCGACGCACAGGACGGGGGTCAGTCCGTTGCGGTAGGCGGCGGCAGTCTTGAGCCCGATGATCCTGTCGTCCTCCCCGAAGATCCGGCGGCGTTCGGCATGGCCCACTTCGGCGTAGCGGCCGCCGAGTTCGGCCACCGTCTTGCCGCCCACCTCGCCGGTGAACGCGCCTTCGTCTTCCCAGAAGATGTCCTGGGCTCCGGCGGCGGCTCCGGCCGCGCCCAGGATGCGGGCCGCTTCGGGCAGCACCGGCAGGGTGGGCAGCACGAACAGTTCGATGTCGCCGCTCTGGACTGCCGGGTGGGCGAACGCGATGGTCGCCACGTCGCGGCAGTAGTCGAGCGAGCGCTGGTAGCCGAAGTACATCTTCAGGCTGACCCCGATGATGGCCGTCGCTTGTGGGGCTGTGTCTTCGGCGCGGGCCGAAGCACTCTTAGCAGGAAGTGACACCTTCGTAGTCCTTAATCAGGGTGACTTTTTCGGCCGAGGCGGAGGTTTCGTCGAAGGTGTAGGTGAGCCATTCGCGGGCGAGCCGGCGGGCGAGTTCCAGGCCGACGACGCGCTGGCCGAAGGTGAGGACCTGGGCGTTGTTGCTCAGGACCGAGCGTTCCACGGAGAAGCTGTCGTGCGCGGTGACGGCGCGGACGCCGGGGACCTTGTTCGCGGCGATGGCCACACCTAGGCCGGTGCCGCAGACCAGCAGGGCACGGTCGGCCTTGCCGGCTGCGATGAGTTCGGCGGCGGCGATGGCCACGGACGGGTAGGGGGTGTGGCTGGTGGCGTCCACCCCGACGTCGGTCACGGATTCGACCAGCTCGGAGGCCTCCAGGTCAGCCTTCAGGGCTTCCTTGTATTCGAATCCGGCGTCGTCGGCCCCGATGACCAGGCGCAGTTTGGCGCTCATGCGTTCTCCTTGACTGTGTTGTTGCTGAGGGTGTTCTTGGCGGAAGTGTTCTCGGTAAGCGTGTTGTGGATTGCCCGGACGATCAGTGCCATGGACACCGCTCCGGCGTCCGGGGTGCCCAGGCTCTTCTCGGCGTGCGGGCGGGCGCGTCCCATGAGGGGGAGCAACTGGGCGGTGTCTTCGGCGGCCTGCTGCGCAACGGTGGCAGCGGCGCCCCAGGCCTCGGTGAGGGACATGCCGGCGTTGACGCACGCAGTGAGGGCGTCGCGGAACGGGACCAGGACGTCCACCAGGGTCTTATCCCCGGGCTTGGCCTTGCCGAAGTCCATGATCGCGAACGCGGCACCGGCTACTCCGGCAGCGACAGCACCGGCGTCGGGGGCTTTGGTGTCACCCACGGCGTCACCGACGGCCCGCAGGGCCATGCCCCAGAGGGCGCCGGACGTGCCGCCGGCCTTGTCGGCCCAAGCGTCCGCCGCGAAGTGCAGGGTGGTGGCGGCCCCGGCGCCGCGGGCGACGGCGTCACGTGCGGCGTCGACGGCGGCGCGGACGCCGCGTTCCATGCCGATGCCGTGGTCGCCGTCGCCGGCGATCGCGTCGATCCGGCCCAGTTCGTCGGCATTGGCGTCCACCACGTTCTTCGCGGCACCGAGCGCTGCGAGGACCCGGACGGCGCCGGCGCGGGACTCTGCCGTCGCTTCCGGGATAAGCTGTTCGGCCTCGCTGAGGTCGCCGGCGTCGGAGGCCTCCAGTGCTTCCGCCGTAACGGCGCCCCGGCGGAAGGCGGGAGCGTCGGCGGGGGCGTTCCAGAGGCTCTCGAGTTCGTCGTCGAGCCAGAAGAGGGTCAGGGAGGTGCCCGCCATGTCGAAGCTGGTCACGAGCTCGCCGACTTGCGGATCCACGGCTTCCAGGCCGGCTTCGGCCAGCAGCTGGGCGACGCGGCGGTAGACCACGAACAGCTCTTCGTACTTGACGCTGCCCAGGCCGTTAAGGATCGGAACCACGCGGGCGCCGGTGGAAGTCCGGACGCCTTCGGGGACTTCGGTGAGGAGCTTGGCGACCAGCAGTTCGGCGAGTTCATCCGCCGTCGGGATGTCCGTCTCACCGATGCCGGGCTCGCCGTGGATGCCCATGCCCACGGCCATCCGGCCCTCGGGGACGGAGAAGAGCGGGTGGTCGGCGCCCGGCAGGGTGCAGCCGGTGAAGGCGACACCGAAGGAACGGGTGCGGTCGTTGGCGCGCTCGGCGATGGCCATGACGTCGTCCATTGAATGGCCTGCCTCGGCGGCTGCGGCAGCCACCTTGAATACGGTCAGGTCCCCGGCGATGCCGCGGCGCTTGGTGCGTTCGGCAAGCGGGGCGGAGGAGACGTCGTCGGTGACGGCGATGCTGCGGCAGTCGATGCCATCCTTGCGGAGGCGGTCCTGGGCCTGGTTGAAGTGCAGGACGTCCCCGGCGTAGTTGCCGTAGCCCAGCAGGACGCCGGCGCCGTTGTTGGAGGCTTTCGCCACGTTGTAGACCTGCTGCGCTGAGGGGGAAGCAAAGAGGTTGCCCATCGCGGCGCCGTGCGCCAGCCCCTGCCCCACCAGGCCGGCGAAGGCCGGGTAGTGGCCGGAGCCGCCGCCGATCACCAGCGCCACCGTGTCCGGGGTGCTCTTGGTATTGCGGACGACGCCGCCGGAGACGCGCTTTACCCAGCGGCCGTGGGAGGCTACGAAGCCTTCGATCATCTCGTCAGCGAAAGCTGCTGGTTCATTGAACAGGCGGGTCATGGGAAGCTCCTGGGCCTAACTAAGGAAGTCGTTCGGGGTGGGGCGGATGGGCGGGTTGGAGCGGGGGCGTCCCCGGGCAAGGGGGACGCCCCCGGGCTTGTTACGGCTCAGGCTGTTACGGCTCGGAGTGGTGTCCGGCTCCTGCCGGGTCCAGTGCCTCGGCCGGGACGCCTTCGCTGACCTTGCCGGAGCGGCTCAGCACCACCATGAGGATGGAGGACAGGAGCATGAAGCCGCCGACGACGAACATCGGCACCGTGTACCCTCCGGTGAGGTCCTTGAGCCAGCCGGTGACGTACCCGGCGCTGAAGCCGGCCAGGTTGCCCACGGTGTTGATCAGGGCGATGCCTGCAGCCGCTGCTGCGCCGGTGAGGAACTGCGTGGGTACCGTCCAGAAGTTGGGCAGGGCGGCGAAGATGGACATGGCCGTGATGGTGATGACGGCGATGGTGGCCGCCGGCGAGCCGGCGAACAGTGCCAGCGGGATGCTCAGGCCGCCGATGAGGGCGGGGAGTGCGATGTGCCAGGTCTTGACGCCGCGTCTGGTGGCGTCCTTGGACCAGAAGTACAGTGCGAACGCTGCGGGCAGGTACGGGATTGCGGTGATCAGGCCCTTCTGGAAGACGTCGAACTTGGTGCCGTAGATGCCTTCGAAGCCCGCGATGATGGTGGGCAGGAAGAAGCCGAGGGCGTACAGGCCGTAGATGAAGCCGAAGTAGATCGCGGAGAGCATCCAGACCCGGCCGTTGCCGAAGACAGTGCGGACGCTTACGTGCTTGTTGCTGGCAGCGGTTTCGTTCTTTTCCTTCTCCAGCGCGCCGGTCAGCCAGGTCTTTTCCTCCTGGGTCAGCCACTTGGCCTTGGCGGGGGAATCGGCCAGGTAGAACCACGCGATGACGCCGACGATGATGGCGGGGATGGCCACGCCGAAGAACATGACGCGCCAGCCGGCGAGGCCGAAGAGCCCGTGCTGCTGGATGAGGAGGCCGGCCAGCGGGGCACCGATCACGGTGGTGAGCGGCTGGGCCAAGTAGAACAGTGCCAGGATCTTGCTGCGGTGCCGGGACGGAACCCACAGGCTCAGGAACAGGATGGCGCCGGGGAAGAATCCGGCCTCGGCCACGCCCAGGATGAACCGGAGGGCGTAGAGCTGTTCCACGTTGCCCACCCAGGTGAACAGCAGGGAGACGATGCCCCAGCTGACCATGATGCGGGCAAGCCAGCGGCGGGCGCCGAACTTGTGCAGTGCCAGGTTGCTGGGAACTTCCAGCAGGATGTAGCCGATGAAGAAGACGCCGGAGGCGAAACCGAACTGCGCCGCCGAGAGGGCCAGATCGTTGTTCATGCCGTTGGGGCCGGCGAAGGAGATGGCCGTCCGGTCAAGGTAGTTGATGAAGAACATCAGGGCGACGAACGGCACCAGCCGGATCGCCACTTTCCTGATTGCAGATTTTTCGACCACCGATTGTGTGGTGTCCACGTTGACTCCTAGAGGTTGATGTCCCGGCCGCATCCTGCGCTGGAGGCGTGGGGCTGGTTCGAGGCTTAGCGGCGGGGGCGTATCAAGTGTGGCTAGGCCTGTGACTTCCACCATAAGGCCGGAAAGCTGAATTGGTCAACCGGTTGACTGGTTGGCTTTTTCGTGACGTACCGGACCATGCCTGCCAGGGTGTGGTTGCTAGGCTGTGAGTGTGTCCGCAAACTCCGCCGCCTCGTCGGCCAAAATCAGTGCCGCGCTTGGTTCCATGGGGCAGGGTTCTGTCGTCTCCGAGGTCGCCGAGAGGCTGATGGCCTACTTCACCAGCGGCGACATCGCTGCCGGAACCCGCCTCCCCGCCGAGCGCCAGCTGGCCGCCTCGCTCGGAGTGGGGCGCTCGGCCGTGCGCGAAGCCCTGGCCGCACTGGAAATTTTGGGCATCGTCATTGTCCGTCCGGGCTCGGGTACGTACCTGCGCGATGGCGTTTCGGAGCTCCTGCCCCGGACCCTCAGCTGGGGGCTCATGCTGGGCGAGCCCAGGACCCGTGAGCTCGTCGAACTACGCAGCGGCCTTGAGGTGCAGGCCGGCCAGCTCGCCGCGGCCAGGATTACCGACGAGTCCCTGGCACGAATGCGAGCCAACCTCGACTCGATGGAGAAGAACGTGGGCAACCTGGCGGCATTCGTCGAAGCCGATGCCGCCTTCCACAAGGAAATTGCCACCAGCTCCGGAAACCAGGTGCTGCAGGAACTCCTCCAGAGCATCCGCTCGCTGCTGCGGATCTGGGTTGACCGCGCCCTCACGGACGAAGGGCATGCCGCCGCAGCGCTCGCGGAGCACCGTGCCATCTTTACGGCCCTCGAAAAGCGCGACGCCGCCGCGGTGACCGATGCCATGGCTTCCCACATGGGCACCGCGTCCCGCCGCCTGCTGGCAGGATATGACGCCGCGCAGTAGGCGCACACTAGCCGCACAGCAGGCGTTGACGGACGGCCATTGAGCCTCCGGGCCTCTTCCGATATGGTCAAATCCACAGGACCGGCCCGGGGTCAGCTGGGCGCAGTCACCAGCCACCAGAGAGCAGCTTCCCGTGTCTACCGAGCCCTCCGCAACCCTCCACCCCGCAACACTGTCCGCCGCAGTACCTTCCGCCGCAGCGGATTCCGATCCCCGCCCCGCACTCGAGCGTCGCCTCGATCCGCAGATTCGGAAGCTCGCTGTGGGCGTCTGGACGGCGGAGTTGGTCGGGGACGAACTGGCGAACATCAGCTACGGCGGCCGGCCGGTACTCCGTGCCATCAAGGCGGTGGTGCGGGACCACGAGTGGCGCACCTTGGCGCCGTCGGTGCGGGACATTGAGGAACTGAAGGACGACGACGGCGTCAGCCTCCGCATCCACGTTGACTACGCGGCACCCGGCACTGGCACCCTGGCCTACGAGGGCATGCTGATGCTGCGGGTCACCCCGGCCATCGTTGAGGTGTCGTTCTCCGGCCGGGCGAAGGCGGCGTTCCGCCGCAACCGGATCGGTCTGGTGGTGCTCCATCCCACCAGCGAAGCCGGGCGGGACGTCAGCGTGGTGTCGCCGGACGGCAATGTCGCCAGCGGGGCCTTTCCCACGGACATCAGGCCCGACCTGGTGTTCACGGACATCTCCTCGCTCGAATGGGCCGACTCCGGAACCGCCTTCGACCTTGGCTTCTCCGGAGACATCTTCGAAACCGAGGACCAGCGGAACTGGAGCGACGGTTCCTTCAAGACCTACAGCACCCCCTCGGCGCTGCCCACTCCGGTGGACGTTGCCGTGGGGGACACCGTGAACCAGTCGGTCAGCATCGAAGCCCTGAGCATCGAGACGCCGGACAACCCCGTCCGCGAGAGCCACGAGCAGGCGGCTTTTGCGGTGGGCGGGCCGGTGGGAACGGTTCCGGCGCTGGCATTGTCCGTGGACTCAGCAGACGCCGGGAACACCGGGGACGCACACAACGGCCCGCAGCTGCCGGGCCTCGACGCCATCCTAGTGGAACTGTACGAACCCCGGGAAGCATGGCCTGCCAAGCTTGCCGCCGCAGCCCGGGAGGCGGACCGCCACGGAGCCGCCTTGGACGTGCGGGTGGTGTCGGACTCGGCCGACGGTGTGGCGGAAACACTCAGCCGCGCCCTGGGCGGATCGCTGTCCCGAATCATCCGGCTGGGACTCTTCCGCACCGCGACGCAGTGCACCGATCCGGCAGCATTTGACGCACTGAAGGCTTCGCTCAACGAAGCTGGTTTCAGCGGCCAGTTGCTGGCAGGCACCCGCTCGCATTTCACTGAACTCAACCGGTGGATTGCCGGCAGCGGCGGCGGCAGCGGTGCCGGCAGCCCCGTTCCAAAAGACGCCGATGCCCTGACCTTCAGCCTCGCGCCGCAGGTGCACAGCACGGAAATTCCCCACATCGTGGAGACCGTCCCGGTCCAGCGACTTGCCGCCGCAAACGCCCTGAAGCTTGGGGACGGGCGTCCTGTCCACGTCGGACCCATCACGCTCAAGCCCCGACTTCACGCCCCGGACCAGCATGCGGAGGGCGATGAGCTCCAGGACCACAGCTTCACCGCGGCCTGGACCTTGGCCAGCCTCCACGCCCTGACAGTGGAAGGCGTGGCTTCCGTGACGTACTTCGAGGCAGGACCGCCCCGGGGTATCACGGCCGCGGGCGGGGCCCTTAACCCCGCAGGGGAGCTGCTGCAGAAGCTCGCGGCGTGCAAGGGCGATCCGGTGCTGGCCGCTACACCCGTGCAGTCGCAACGGGCGGCAGGTAAGAGCCCCGTGACGGTCTACCCGGTCCAGTCGGACGCCGGCCTGCAGCTGTTCCTGGGCAACCTCAGCCCCCGCGAGTCCACGGCCCGGCTCGCGCTTCCGCAGGGGACAGCTGCCGGCGCCGCTGCGGGGACGGCGGACGTGACGGTCATCGGTGCCGCTGCAGGCGCCCGGGCTGACGCCGGTCAAGCGGACGCATCATCAGCGGACGACGGCGCCCTGACGGTAACGCTGGGACCGTGGTCCACCGCCGTCGTCACCTTCCGTGCCTGACGACAGGCGAGGGGCCTAGCCCAGCAGGGTGTTGACCAGCCGCGCGGCCACCTTGGCCGTGCGCTGGTCGATGTCGAACTTCGGGTTCAGCTCGGCCACGTCCAGGTGGAGCAGTTTCCCGCTGGCAGCCACCTGGCGGCACACTGCGCTGATCACCGGCAACGGGACCCCGAAGGCGGCCGGCGCGCTGACCCCCGGGGCCACGGCGGCAGGCAGTACATCCAGGTCGATGGTCAGGTAGAGCACGTCCACGGTGTCCAGGAAGTCGGCCACGAACTGCCGGGTTGCTTCGGCCGAGCAGTCCTCGTCGAGAAGATACTTCACGCCCAGCCGTTCGGCGGTCTTGAAGAGCACCCGGGTGTTGTTGGGCTCTGAGATTCCGACGACGGCGTAGTTCAGTTTTCGTTCGGCGGCTTCCTCCGCCCTGGCCATCTGGAGGAAGGGTGTGCCGGAGGATGGCTCAGGGGCGTCGCGGAGGTCGAAGTGGGCATCCAGGTTCAGCACGCCCAGGCGCCGCCCGCCGCGGACGGCGTCGGAACCGGCCACGCCAAGGTAGCTGGCGAACGCGGTCTCGTGGCCGCCGCCGAGCAGCACGGTGAGGTTGCCGGCGTCGAGCATTTCCGTAACGGCCAGCCCGGCGCGGGCCTGCCCGGCCTCCAGCGCACCGTCCCTGACGGTCACATCACCTGCGTCGAACACCTCGCGGGGGAGGTGGAACGCGAGCGGCCCCAGGGCGGCCCGGATGGCGGCGGGGGCCGCGGCTGCGCCCACCCTGCCCTTGTTGCGCACCACTCCGGCGTCGCTGCTGAATCCTAGAATGACGGAAGGACGGTGGCCTGGCTCCGGCGTGCCGGTCGGCAGGTGCTCCGGCAGCGGAGCAACAGGACCGTGGCGGTACGGCTGGACGGCCTGCCACCAGCGGCGGTGCTCGGCGCCGTCGCCATCGAACCGGCCCCGCCAGGTGAGCGGCGGACTATCGACTGTGAGGGCTGTATGCGGCATACATCAAGCTCACCGCAGCGGAGCCCCGAAAACCAGCCCCGCCGCCGTCAGACTGTCCCAAATCCCGGACACCGCGCTTAAATGCCCCCTCGGCGGGAGAAAACCGGACTACAGGACGCCCAGCGCCTGCTCGATGGGGCCGATGCCGAAGAACAGCACGAACGCGGCGGCCACGGCCCACATCAGCGGGTGGACGTCGCGGGCGCGGCCCTGGAACGCGCGGATCAGTACGTAGGCGATGAAGCCGGCGCCCAGGCCATTCGCGATCGAGTAGGTGAACGGCATCAGCGTGAATGTGAGGAACGCGGGGATAGCGATGCCCCAGTCCTGCCAGTCGATCTTGCCCACCTGGGCCACCATCATGAAGCCCACCACCACGAGGGCGGGGGCCACGGCCTCGAACGGGACCAGGTTGATGAGCGGCGTGAAGAACATGGCCACGAGGAAGAGCAGGCCCGTAACGATCGAGGCCAGGCCGGTGCGTGCGCCCTCACCGATGCCGGCGCCGGATTCCACGTAGATCTGGTTGGAGGAGACGGACGCGCCGCCGCCAACGATCGCGCCGAGAGCGTCGACCTGCAGGACGCGGTCCACGTTGGGGATGTTGCCGTCCTTGTCCACGGTGCCGGCCTCGTTGGCCAGGCCCACCATGGTGCCCATGGCGTCAAAGAAGATGCTGAGCAGGATCACGAAGGCCAGCAGCGTTGCGGCCACGAAGCCGAGGTGTTCGAACGCGCCGATGGGGTTGGCCTTGCCGATCAGCGACAGGTCCGGTGCTGCCCACTCGGTGAACTTCGGTGCCACCAGCGACCAGCCCTGCGGGTTGACGTTCTTGCCGTCGAAGCTCGGGCCGATGTGCAGGGTGAATTCCAGGATGACGGCCAGGATGGTGGAGGCGATGATGCCGATAAGGATGGCACCCTTGACCTTGCGGACCAGCAGGCCGATGGTCAGGATGAGCCCGAAGACGAACACCACGGTGGGCCAGCCCAGGAGCTTGCCGTCGAAGCCCAGCCCCACCGGGACGGTGGTGCCGGCTGCGTCCGGGATGCGGCGCACGAACCCGGCGTTGACCAGGCCGATCAGGGCAATGAACAGGCCGATGCCCACCACGATGGCCGTCTTGAGGCCGTCGGGGACGGCCTTGAACACCGCGGTCCGGAAGCCGGTGAGGACCAGGATCAGCATGGTGACGCCGGAGAGGACCACCAGGCCCATCATGTCCGGCCAGGTCAGGCCCGGATTCGTGGCGACTGTGACCGCCACGAAGGCGTTGACGCCCAGTCCGGTGGCCATGGCGAACGGGTGCTTGGCCCAGGCGCCCATGAGGATGGTGAGGATGCCCGCGGCAAAGGCGGTGACCGCAGCGACGGCCGGGAAGCCCAGGACTGCGCCGCTGGAGTCCGGTCCGGAGAGGATCAGGGGGTTCAGCACCACGATGTAGCTCATGGCGAAGAAGGTGGCAAAGCCTCCGCGGATCTCGCGGGAGTAGTTTGACCCCCGCTCGGATATCTTGAAGTACCGGTCCAGTGCAGAGCCCTGCTTAAGCATTAGTCCTCCGGGGAGAGTATTGGGGATTACTTGAATCCTAGTAGGTTGGCGGGTTGCGACCCCGCGATTTCGCCTAGTCTGTAAGGAAGCCAACACACAGGAGTAGCCCCGCATGCGTTCCATCCGCCACCTGCTGAGCGCCCTTATCGGGGCACTGATTTTCGCGGCCGCAGTGCTGTCCGCAGCGGCCCCCGCCTCTGCCCACGATGCCGCGGAGTCCAGCAGCCCGGCCCAGGGGTCCACGGTTGCCACTCCGCCGGAGAAGGTTTCGGTGACCTTCAACAAGGACCCGCTGGCCCTCGGCTCGCAGATCCAGGTGAAGGATGCGGCAGGCGCGAACTGGGCGGACGGCCCGGTGGAGATCGTGGACAACGTGGCGTCGCAGAAGCTCCGCGCGGGCGCCCCGGCCGGGAAGTTCACCGTGGTGTGGCGCGTGGTCAGTTCCGATTCGCACCCTATTGAGGGCACATTCAGTTTCACGGCCACCGCCGCAGCGGCGGGTTCCGGCTCTGCCAGTCCGGTGCCGGGCAGCTCGACGCCGGCGGGACAGACGGCGGGCCAGGTCCCGTCGGCAGGCACCGCACAGCCTGGCACCACCCCCACGGTCCCTGAGCCCGCGCCGGACGCGTCGGAGCCGTTCCCCTGGAGCCTGGTGCTGTTCGCCGGAACCGCCCTGGGCATCCTTGTGGCGCTCGGCGTGCTGGCGAAGCGGAACCTCAAGAACAACGACAGCGACACCTCCGCGGACAGCGACCTCAGCTAAGCCGGTGACGGCAGCGCGGCGAAGCTTCCCGTGAGCACTGACGGGACACTGTCCGGGTAGACCTTCGCGGAAATCGCCTGCCCCACGACTTTGGCCTGGCGGAGTACTTCCTTGGGCGTGGGCGTGATGAGTTCACCGACGCCGACGAGGTAGATTCCGATGGCCCGCATGGCGGCGGCAAGGCTCTGCCCCAGGGCCAGCCCAAAGTCGGCGAGCATGCGGCGCAGCTGGCTGTGCGCACCGCGGGTCAGGACAATGTGGTGGGCCAGCAGGATGCCGTCGGGCGTGTGGACTGCCCACTGGTGATTGGGCGGCTGGGAGAGCCCGGTGCCCAGCAGGTTCAACTGGACGGCGCGGGTGTTGTTGCGGATGTCCAGGTTGTGGCTGCTGGCGTAGTTCCTCAGGTGCCGGAGGATTTCGTTCCGTTCCTGCATGGTGGCTGAATTCGGCGCGTCACAGCGGGGCAGTGACACGGTATTGGCGGACTGGATTCCGCCCAGGGTTTCGAGCGCATCCACGGTGATAGAGTCCACGCCGCGCCGCCGGAGCTCGCTGGCAATTGCCAGGCCCGGAAGCCCTGAGCCGATGATCACCGTGGTGGTCTGCTCGGTTCCACCATAAATTGGCATGCTCGACACTGCTCGTTCCTCCTCGAATGGTTCGCTGTGCAGGTCTGGTTCCCCTGCACTTTCCGTAACCCCCAAAGTCCGGCCGCCGCGCCTGAAGCTGGAAATGTGTTCTGAAACACGTATCTCAGATTCGCAACGCCTCGACATTACAGAACTTTTGGAGCTCTGGATAGCCCTTGCCGGACATTGGCTATCCCAACAATCTCACACTTGTAATTTCGTTCATGGGAGGTGGGATCTTTATGTTTCAGCGCTGTAAAAAGTGGTAGCTGGCTTGGGTGTCCACAGCCTCTCCGAAAGCCTTTGACGGCCCGGCTGAGGGCCGCTTGCTTAGCGTTCGCCAACCGAGAATAGTGGTCTAAAGGAGCGATTATTCGGCCAGAATCAGCCCCTGCCGCCCGGTTCACCCGGCGGGCGCCCACTTCTGGCAGAATAGCGGCAACATCAGGCAGTATCGCGAGGAGGCGGACCCCATGGGCCGAGATCAGGTGCACCCGTCAAGGGATGACGACGGCGGTTCTGCCGCCCCCGAGGGGATCGTCGTGGGTGTGGACGGCTCCGACCATAGCCAGTGCGCCCTCGTCTGGGCCGCACGTGAAGCTGAGCGCCGCCGCCGCCCCCTGCACATCGTGACCGCATACTCCGTGCCGATCTTCGCGGCGTCCGGCCTGGACGGCGGCTATGCCACTGTTGACGACTCGGTGATCCGCGAGGGTGCCGAGGCCATCCTGAAGCAGGCGCTGGATAAGGTGGCCCCGTACGACATCGACGTTGACGCGTCCGTGGAAAACGGCGACGCCTCCGGAGTGCTGCTGGAGATGTCCGAATCCGCCGAACTGCTGGTGTTCGGCACCCGCGGCCGGGGGGGCTTCGTAGGCAGGCTGCTCGGATCCGTCAGCAGCGCCCTGCCAGCACACGCCAAGTGCCCCACGGTCACCGTGCCGCTGATCTGCGCGGACCGCCTGGGCGAGACCACGGATGACAAACACGTCAAAGCCGAGCGGGCCAAGTCCGGCAACCAGCCGGTGGAACACGTTGTTGTGGTGGGCGTTGACGGCTCCGAACAGGCCCGCGTCGCCGTTCTGGAGGCTGCTGACCAGGCCGAACGACTCGGCGCCCCGCTCCGCGTTGTGTGCGCCGTGCCGCAGTACAGCGGTTCGCTGGCGTGGGTCCCCGCGCCGATGGACAGGGAAGCGTTGTTCGCGGACATCAGGGTGCAGCTCGAAGCCGGCGTGGCGTGGCTGAAGAGCCACTACCCCAAGCTGACCGTGGAGACCCAGCTCGTGGACGGTTCCCCCGTCGAGGTCCTGGTGGAAGCCAGCCGGCACGTGGAGCTGGTGGTAGTGGGAACCCGCGGCCGTGGCGGCTTCACGGGAATGCTCCTGGGGTCGACGTCGGACGGCATCCTTCACCATGCCAAGGGGCCGGTGCTGGTGGTTCCGGACCGGGACGACCCGCGGCTCGCCGACCGCGCCAGCTTCGGGCCCATGCTCGGCGCAGCGTAGCCCGCCCTTCCGACTCTCGAGACGGCCGGCCGGGCGCACCACACCAGGCCGGGCGAACACACCAGGAGGTCAGCGGTGACCCAGGGCAGCACTCAGGACGTTTCCGCGGACGGCCTTGTGCTGGGGCTGGAGCTGATCAACGCCGGAATGCTGGCCCGGGTGGGCGGCAAGGCGGCCAACCTGGGCGAAACCATGGGGGCCGGACTCCCCGTGCCACCCGGCTTTTGCCTGACCACGGAGGCCTACCGGCGGGCGGTGGGCCCCGCGGGACTCGAAGACGTGCACGCCGCCCTCGCCGCCACCGGGACCAACGACCTCGCGGGCCTGGCCGCGCTGGCGGCCCGGGCGCGCGAGCTCATCCTCGGCGTGGATGTTCCGCCGGAGATTGCCGACGCCGTCAGGGAATCCTACGCCGCGCTGGGCACGGACGTTCCGGTGGCCGTGAGGTCGTCGGCGACGGCCGAGGACCTGCCGCTCGCGAGCTTCGCGGGGCAGCAGGACACCTATTTGAATGTGGTGGGCGCTGACTCCGTTCTGGCCGCCGTCCGGAAGTGCTGGGCGTCGCTGTGGACGGACCGGGCAGTGACCTATCGGGCCACCCACGGGATCAGCCCGTCCACAGTGGCGTTGGCGGTGGTAGTCCAGACCATGGTGGATGCCGAGGTGGCAGGTGTCCTGTTCACGGCGAACCCGGTCACGGGACGGCGGCTTGAGGCCGTGATCGATGCCAGTCCCGGGTTGGGCGAGGCGGTGGTTTCGGGAGCCGTGAATCCGGACCACTTCGTGGTGGACACGGCCACCAAGGAGATCCTGGAACGGCGGGAGGGGGATAAGGGGCTAGCCATCAGGCCGCTCGCCGGAGGTGGTACCGAGCGGATCAACCTTGTCCCGGATTCCGTCCCTGCCCTCAGTGACGGCCAGATCCGGGACCTGGCCGCCCTGGGCAGCAGGGTGGAACGGCACTACGGGGCGCCGCAGGACATCGAATGGGCCATCGACGCCGCGGACAAGCTCTTCCTGGTGCAGTCCCGGCCCATCACCACGCTGTATCCCCTGCCGGATCCGCGCCCCGACCTGCAGGTGCCCGAGGGTGCGCGCGTCTTCCTATGCTTCAGCCTTGCCCAGGGGCTGACCCGCCCCCTCACCCCGATGGGGATGGCCGCCTTCCGGATGATCGCGTCCTCCGTGGCGCGTGCGGCCGGCTTCGACGTGCCCGAACCGCGCAACGGCCCGGCCCCGTTCCGGCAGGCAGGGCAGCGCCTCTTCGTCGACCTCACCCCGGTGGTCCGCAGCAGCGTGGGCCGAGCCATTGTGCCCCGTGTTTTTGACATTATGGAGGCCAGATCCGCCACGGTACTCCGCCGGCTGTTCGCTGACCCGAGGTTCTCTGTCACGCTCAGGTCGCCGTGGCCGCTCCTCCGGCATGTTGTTCCGCTCGCGGCGAAGGCCAGGGTTCCGGAATCCTTCCTCCGGGCGCTGCTTCGACCGGAAGCGGCGCTTCAGCGTGTGGATAGATTCGGCGCGCGGTTCCGGGCTGCCCTCGTGGTCCCGGCCACGGCCACGCCGGCGGAACGGCTGGACCAGATCGAGCGCATCCTCGGCGAGAGGCTCTTCCACATCGTTCCAGCGGTGATGCCGCTGCCCGCCCTGGGGTTCGGGCTGCTGGCAGTCGCCGGGAAGCTGGCCGGGCAGGGCACCGAATCCGGCGCGCTGCAGGGCGTGCTCCGGGGTCTTCCCAACAATGTGACCACGGAAATGGACCTTGCCCTCTGGCAGCTGGCCACGGACATCCGCTCCCACGCCGGCGCAGCCGCCGTTTTTGAGGGAGCCTCTCCGACTGAATTGGCGCGGCAGTACCGCTCCGGCGGGCTTCCCGGCGTCGTGCAGTCCGGACTGGCGGGCTTCCTGGCACGGTACGGCCACCGGGCCGTGGCGGAAATCGACCTCGGCATGCCCCGCTGGTCAGACGACCCCGCGCACATCCTGGGAGTCCTGGCGAACTACCTCAAACTCGACGATCCCGCGCTGGCGCCGGACCGGCAGTTCGCCAACGCCGCCCGCGAGGCGGAGGCCCAGATCGAGAGACTGACAGCCATCGCCGGGAGCAAGGGCGGCCCGGCCGGCAGGCTGCGGGCCCGCATGGTGCGGGGCGCGCTGAGGCGGACCCGGCTGTTCGCCGGACTGCGCGAACTGCCGAAATACCACATTGTCGAAGGCCTGGCTTCGGTGCGGAACCAGCTGACGGCGGTGGGGGCGGAGCTGGCCGCGGCAGGCCGGATCGCCGAGGCCGACGACATCTTTTTCCTCGACTTCGCCGAAGCGCACCGGGGCCTTGCGGGTGAATCGCTGCGGGGGATCGTGGCGGAGCGCCGGGAGGCCTACGACGCCGAAATGGGCCGCCGTCGCATTCCCCGGGTGCTGCTTTCGGACGGAACGGAACCCGAGGCGCTGCACGCTGCCGCCACCGGCACGGCAGCCGGAGTCCTGTCCGGTACGCCGGCATCGGCCGGAACCGTCACTGCCCGGGCGCGCGTCATCCTGGACCCGCAGGGCGCCGTATTGGAGCCCGGTGAAATTTTGGTGGCTCCGTCAACGGATCCGGGGTGGACGCCCTTGTTCCTCACCGCCGGCGGGCTTGTGATGGAAATGGGCGGCCCCAATTCCCACGGCGCGGTGGTGGCCCGTGAGTACGGAATTCCCGCCATAGTGGGCGTCCCGGACGCCACCTCGGCCATCAGCACCGGGCAGCTGATAACGCTCGACGGCGGGGCCGGCACCGTCGCGCCGGCGGCGGGCTGATCCGCCCCGGTAAACGCAGGACGGCGTCGCCCCAAGGGGTGTAGCGGGCGGGTCCGAAGCGTACTCTGGAATCAATAAGCTGCAATGTTGGAGCGGAGTTGTCATGACCAGAAAGTGGCTGCGGTGGATGCCCGCCGCCGCCGTGCCAGCCGTTATTGCCGCCGCTGCGCTGGCGGGGTCCTTGCCGGCAAGCGCCGGGGACCCGTTGCCCGCCAAAACGCCGCAAGAGGTCCTGGCGCTGATGGCGCAGCACGCTGCTCCGTCCCTCTCCGGGACGCTGGAGCAAACCTCCGAAATCGGCCTGCCCGAGATCCCCAAAGCCGGCCCCACGTCAAGCAGCGGCGCCGCCGCCGCGCTGGAGCTACTGAGCGGCCCGCACACGGCCCGTGTCTTCGTGGACGGAACCAGCAAGATGCGGGTCCAGGTCCTGGACCGCCTCGCTGAACGCAATGCAGTGCGCAGCGGGGACCAGGTGTGGCTGTACAGCTCCAAGGACAACACCGCCACTCACCTGACACTCCCCGCCGATGCAGGCCGTCATGAGGATGTCGGCCAGTACAAGCATCCCGGCGCGGGCATGGATGGCGTGATGCCGACGCCGGAGGACCTGGCCGGGCGGTTCCTTGCGGCCGCTGACCCCACGACTGAGATTTCAGTGCTTCCGGAGGTTAACGTTGCGGGCCGGGCCGCTTACAACCTGGTGGTCACGCCGCGGACGGAAGGCACCCTGATCGCTTCGGTGGCCATCGCAGTTGACGGCCAGAGCGGCCTGCCGCTGAGTGTCGAACTGAAGGCCCGGGGCCAGAGCGAACCGGCCTTCAAGCTGGCGTTCACCAGCCTGTCACTCGAGGCGCCGGACGCCTCCCTGTTCGCCTTTAGCCCGCCGCCGGGGGCTACCGTCAAGGAAGTCGAAGTGCCGGCCCACGGAACGGGAAGCCGGCACGGACACAGCACGGAAGACGCCGTGGTTCCGGAGTCTGTGGTTCCAGACGCCGTGGCCCCGGAGATCGCGGTTCCAGACGCTGTGGCGCCGGATGCTGTTGTGGTCCGGCCCACGGTGACCGGTACCGGCTGGGAGAGCGTGGTCGAATTCCCCGCCAGCGCCGCATCTGCGGAGGCTGGTGCGATGATGTCCAGCGATCCGCTGCTTCAGCAGGCCGCTGTCGCGGTGCCGGGCGGACGGTTGTTCAGCACCGCCGTCGTAAATGTGCTGTTCACCGATGACGGGCGCGTTTTCGCCGGGTCTGTTCCCGCGGAGCGCCTGCTGACCGCTGCAGCCGCGAGGTGACCGCCGCGGGACGGAGCGTAGAGCTGGCCATAGAGACGCGTGGCCTCAGCAAACGGTTCGGCCATCAGCTGGCCGTGGACGGCGTCAACCTGGCCGTCCCGAGGGGTTCGGTGTTCGGTTTCCTGGGCCCGAACGGCTCCGGCAAAACCACCACCATCCGCATGATGCTGGGCCTCGCCGGGGCCACGGACGGGTCGGTCAGCGTGCTGGGGCTGGAGATGCCGGAGCGCTTCCACGACGTCCTGCCGCGGGTGGGCGCCCTGGTGGAAGGTCCCGCGTTCTACCCGTTCCTGTCCGGGGCGGCCAATCTTCGGCGCCTCGATGCGGCGGACCCCTACGCGGTACAGTCCACGCGGCGTTCCCGGGTGGAGGCCGCGCTGGAACGTGTGGGCCTGACGCACGCCGCCGGGAAGAAAGTCCGTGCGTATTCGCTCGGCATGAAGCAGCGCCTGGGCATCGCTAATGCGCTTCTCTCGCCCCGGGAACTGCTGGTGCTCGATGAGCCCACCAACGGCCTGGATCCCCAGGGCACCCGCGAGGTACGCTCCCTGGTCCGCTCCCTCGCGGCCGACGGCGCCACCGTTTTCGTCTCCAGCCACCTGCTCGCGGAAGTGGAGCAGATCTGCACCCACGCGGCGGTCATGAGCGCAGGCCGGCTGGTGGCGCAGGGAACGCTCGCTGAACTGCGGGACGAGGGCAAGGTCCGGATCCGCCTGGTAACACCCGACGCCGGCCTGGCCGAGGGCGTTTTCGCCAGGTTGGGAATGACGCCCATGGGCGGCCGGAGCAACGGCGCGCTGGTTTACGGCGACAGCCGGCAGACCGGCGACGGCGGGCAGACCGGCGACGGCGGGCAGACTGGAGACGCACGGCAGCCGGGGGATGCTGTGGAGCCGGAGGCCGTGGTTGCCGCCATGGTGGCGGCCGGTGTGCGGGTCCGCGGCTTCGCTGTGGAGCAGGGCAGCCTAGAGGACCGCTTTGTGGCGCTGACGGGGGAGGGGTTCGACATTGCCCAATAGGGATATTGCAACGCGGGAGCTACCTGCACGAGCATCCTCCGGCTGGCCTCTGCTGGCCTCCGAACTGAGCGTCCTGTTCCGCCGGCGCCGGACCTGGGCTATGCTGCTGGCGCTCGCGGCCGTGCCGGTCCTGATGGCCATCGCTGTCCGCGTGTCCTCGGCCGTTCCACCCGGCCGTGGACCTGCCTTCCTGGACAGGATCACCCAGAACGGGCTGTTTGTGGGGGTGACCGCGTTGCTGGTGTGCGTGCCGCTGTTCCTGCCGCTCACCGTGGGAGTGGTGGCCGGGGATACGATCGCTGGCGAAGCCGGCCTAGGGACCTTGCGCTACCTCCTCGTGGCGCCAGCCGGCCGCGTGCGGCTGCTGCTGGTCAAATATGCAGGCGCTGCCGCGTTCTGCGTCGTCGCCCCGCTGGTGGTGGCGCTGGCGGGGGCAGGCATCGGTGCGGCGCTGTTTCCGGTGGGGCCTGTGACGCTGCTGTCCGGCGACGTGATCACCCCGGGGGAGGCAGTGGTTCGCCTCCTGCTCGTGGCGGCGTACCTGACCGTGTCGCTGCTGGGGTTGTCCGCCGTCGGGCTGTTCCTCTCCACGCTGACCGATGTTCCGGTGGGCGCCATGGCGGCCACCATCGTGGCGTCCGTGGTGTCACAGGTGATGGGTGAGCTGCCCCAGCTGGAATGGCTTCACCCCTGGCTGTTCAGCCACTACTGGTTCGGTTTTGCGGACCTGCTGCGCCAGCCGATTGCCTGGGATTCCTTTGGCAGCAATGCGCTGCTGCAGGCCGGGTACATTGCGGTCTTCGGGGCGCTTGCCTACGGCCGGTTCGTCACGAAGGACGTTTTGTCCTAGTACCGGGCAACGGTCGGGTGGAGCTGCATTCCGGCCATCCATGTCAGGTCCGTGACCGTGATGCCGTCGTCCGGGCTCAGGGCCTGAACCACGCGTCCGCCGCCAAGGTAGATGGCCACGTGGTAGAAATCGGGGGCCGACCCCCAGACCAGGAGGTCACCGGGCTGCGCCTGGGAAAGCGGCACATGCACCGGCGCCTGCGCGTACTGCTGGGCCGCCGTGCGCGGAAGGTACTTGCCGGCCGCAGCGAAGGCGTTCTGCACCAGCCCGGAACAGTCGAAGCCGAGCGGTCCGGAGCCGCCGTACTTGTAGAAGTAGGGAGAGCCCACCTTGCCCAGCGCCACCGAAATGGCCGTCTGGTTGGAGCCACCCGGAGACGGCGCGGGAACAGGCGCGGGAACAGGTGCGGGGGCCGGAGCCGGGAGGGCCGGAGCCGGGACCACGGGCGCGGGTTCGGCCGGTGCGGGGACCGCGGGCGCGGGCGGACCGGGTGCAGGCGGGGCCGGATTCGCGGGCGCGGGGTTGGCCGGCGTGGGTGCCGCGGGGGCATCCGGTGCGGGTGCGGGGGCACCCGGGGCCGGGCTGTTGGGCGCTGCTTCCGCCTGGGCCGCAGCCTGGGAAGCTGCTGCAGCGGTGACGGCAGCCAGCCGTTCCTGGGCACGCTGGCGGTCCAGGGCATCAACCCTGGCTGACTCGAGTGCCACCGTGGTGTTCTTGAGGTTTGCCAGCTGGTCCACGAGCACGGTGCGCTGTGCCTTCGCCTCGGAGACTGCCTTCGCCTGGGCCGCGTTAGCGCGTTCGGCTTCAACCTTGCGGTCTTCGGCGGACCTGGCGGCGTCGTCAGCGGCACGGTTGGCGTCCTCCGCCGCGGCAGTTAGTGACTGGGCGGCCGAGGCAGCGTTGTCGGCCGCCTCAAATGCCCGGCTCCGGCTCGCGGAAATGGCTTCGAGGGTGGCGGCTTGCTTCAGCACTTCGCCGTTTCCGCTGACAAAAGTGCTCAGTGCAGGATTGAGTCCGCCGTTGCGGTACAGGTCCCCGGCCAGCTGTCCCACCTGCTTGCGGGTCTTCGCCTGTTCGGCCTGGGCGGATACGGCCTTCGCCGAGGCGAGTGCGGCGGCATCGCGGCGGATCCCGAGCGTGACCAGGGCATCCCCGTAGGCATTGTTGGCCTGCATGGCCGCGGCGAAGCTGGCCTCTTGGGCTGCGGCGGCGTCGGCCAGGATCCGGTCGATTCTGGTGACCTGGTCCGCCGTCGCGCTTTCACTGGCTTTGGCGGCCGCGATCTCCTCTGGCGAGGGAATCTCCGGTGATGCCGGAATGCTTAGAGCGGGCACTGCGGCGCCCGTCAGCGGGGCCGCACCGGCGGGCAGGGCGAGGGATCCGAGGAGTACGACGGCGGTGCACAGCACAGCCGCTTTACGGCCGGATCCGGTCAAACCCATCAAGTAACCTCGCAACAGTCGGGCTGGAGCGCGCGAGGAATTGAGTTTCACCCGTGATTTTCACAGGGAATGCCCCGCTGCGGAGAGTCAGCACTCCCGAGGCTACGTGGCCAGTTGCAACTTTGGCAACACTGGTCACATCAATAACATAAACAACAACAGTGTGATTCCGTCGCATTTCCGGTCGGCGTGTCGGGAAAGGACTTAAAACGAGTAGTCGCCACGCCATGGCTGCGGTTCTGTACCGACTCCCGTAGGCTCAAACCCCTCAGGCGTGCTGGTGGGACTCGTGCTCGGAGTGGCTCTCGGGCTCCAGTTGGAACGTGCAGTGCTCGGTGTCGAAATGCGAGCCGAGGCAGGTGGCGAGCTTGTCCAGGACCTGGTCGGCGCCGCGGGCGCTCAGTACGGCGTCCTCCACCACCACGTGGGCGGAGAAGACGGGGACGCCGGAGGTGATGGTCCAGATGTGGATATCGTGCACGGACACCACTCCGTGCACGGACAGGATGTGCTCACGGATCATCTGGACTTCAACGCCCTTGGGGGTGGCTTCCAGCAGCACGTCCACCACGTCGCGGAGCAGGTGCCACGCCCGGGGCAGGATCATCACGGCGATGACGATGGAGGCAATCGTGTCCGCCGTCTGGAAGCCGGTCACCATGATCACCACGGCAGCGGCAATGACGGCGAACGAACCCAGCAGGTCCCCGAGCACCTCGAGGTAGGCGCCGCGCACGTTCAGGCTTTCCTTCTGGGCGCCGCGAAGGATCAGCAGGGACACCAGGTTGGCCAGGGCACCCAGGACGGCGGCCCAGAGCATTACGTCGGTCTGGACTTCGGGTGCCGAACCGATCCGGCGAATGGCTTCGGTGAAGATCACCACGGAGATCACAATCAGCACCAGCGCGTTGGCCAGGGCCGCGAGGACTTCGGCCCGCTGGTACCCATAGGTCCGCTGGTCGCTGGCGGGCCGGGTGGCGATCCACGCGGCCAGGAGGGCGATGAACACACCGGCGGCATCGGACAGCATGTGGCCGGCGTCCGCCAGCAGGGCCAGGGATCCGGAGACCACGGCTCCGACGACCTGGATCAGGACCACGGCCAGGGTGATGCTGAGGACGGCGATCAGGCGCTTGCGGTGCTTGCCGGTGCCAGTGGCTGAGAGGCCGTGCGAATGGCTATGGTCGTGTCCCATGCCTACAAGGCTAGCTAGTCCCAGCCAAGTTCGTGCAGCCGTTCATCGCTGATGCCGAAGTGATGGGCAATCTCATGTGTCACGGTAATGGCCACCTCCTGGATCACCTCCTCCCGGGACGAACAGATTTCCAGGATGGGCTGGCGGTAGATGGTGATGCGGTCCGGCAGCGACCCCGCACCCCACCACGCATCACGCTCGGTCAGCGGCACGCCTTCGTAGAGGCCCAGCAGCACTGTGGCCGGGTCCTCGCCCGGCTGCGGGACGTAGTCGTCCTCGATGAAGACGGCAACGTTGTCCATGGCCTTGGCCACTTCCGGCGGAATCCGGTCCAAGGCGTCGCTGACGGCCGATTCGAAGTCCTCATCGGTCATGGGGAACGGTGCGTCGTTGTCCGCCCCGTCCGGGACGATCGGCAGGCCGGGCGGCAGGTTGGCGGGCATACCAAGACTCTAGCGGGATCTGCGCCGCGTCAGCCCCACTCCCACCAGGCAGGTCACGCCGCCCACCAGGCCCCACACGGTGGGCACTTCGCCGAGCACCAGCCACGAGATGAGGATGGTGGTGCCGGGCACCAGATAGGTGGTGGCGGCCAGTTTTCCGGCATCGATGAGGGACAGCGCATACGCCCACGTGGTGAACGCAATCGCCGTCGGGAAGATCCCCAGATAGACCAGCCCGAGGGTGGCCGGCAGCGGGGCCCGCTGCAGTTCGGCCACCAGCTGGCCGCTGAAGGGAAGGCAGCAGACGGCACCCACCATGATGCCGAACCAGGTGGCCTGGGCCGCCGGGAACTTCCTCAACACCGGCTTCTGGACAATCACGCTGACGGCGGCGAGCACAGCGGCCAGGAGGCAGAGCAGCACACCGGCCACATCCGCCGTCGAACGCTGGCCCGAACTGAGCGCGATCACCGCGACGCCGGCGAACGCTATCAGGCTGCCGATGATCAGCCAGCGGGGAAAGCCCTCCTTGAGGAGAAGGCCGGCCATCACGGCCACCAGGATGGGGTTGACGTTGATCAGCAGGGCCGCGGTGCCGGCGTCCAGCAGGTGCTCGGCGGCGTTGAGGGCCACGTTGTAGCCGCCGAACCACATGACGCCGTACGCGAGGATTGGCCACCATTCCCGGCCCTTGGGCAGCATCCGGAGCTTCGGCAGCACTACCAGGCCGAGTACGACGGCGGCAATCGCCAGCCGTCCCAGGGTCAGGGAACCGGGGGAGAAGCTTGGGCCCACGGCGCGGATGCCCACGAAGGCGGAGGCCCAGAGGACCACCGTGATAGCGACGGCGGCGACGCCCAGTTTGTTGACTGGCGTCCTCTCCTGGGCGGATGCGGGGGCAGCGTGCGGGGACCCTTCGTGGGGGCCTGCGGACGGAGTGGGGCCGGGTGCGGCGGTTGTAGCCATGCTGCCAATCTAGCCCCCGCCGCGGCGGCGGGGCTGGCGGAAATCGGCCACGTCTAGTCGAGATCCTGCCAAAGTCGCCCCGCTACCGGCAGGGCGCTATTGCCGGTCGTCACCTCAGCACGCGGGCCGCGTCCTGGATCGCAGCCGCGACGCCGTCCAGCACGGCCGATCCGTAGCGCCACTGCTGCCAGTGCAGCGGGACGTCGACGAAGGATTTGGCGGCCAGGGTCTGCAGCGTTCGCTGGTCCAGGTCGTCGCCGATTTCGATCTCGGGAAGAAGGCCCCATCCCATGCCCAGCCGGATGGCCTCGCCGAACTCGTGGGCTGCGGGGACGTAGTGGCGCCGTGGCGCGAGGGGCTTCCGGCTGAACCGCCGCAGATAGCGGTCCTGCAGGTCGTCCTTGCGGTCGAAGATGATGACCGGGGCCTTGGCCAGCGCCTCCGCCGCCCCCGCGCCGTCGAACGCGGCCCCGCCGTCGAACCACTGCTCGGCAAAGGCCGGCGTGCAGACCGGCAGGTAGCGCATGACGCCGAGCCGGCGGGACGTGCAGCCCGGGGCCGGTTTGGCGGTGGCCGTGATGGCCGCTGCCGCCGCGCCGCTGCGGAGGAGCTCCAGCGAATAATCCTGGTCCTCGCGCAGGATTTCCAACTGGACCGTCCCGGCCACCGCAGCCAGCCCGGACAGCGCCCACGTGTGCAGCGAGTCGCTGTTGATCACGAGGGTCAGGCGGGTATCCGGGTTGGCGTTTCCCGGCTGCAGTTCATCGGCGAGGTCCGCCGAGAGCATCTCCAGCTGCCGGGCGAACCGCACCACGGCCTGGCCGGACTCCGTGAGTTCAATCGGCCTGGTCCTTCTCAGCACGGGACGGCCGACGGCGACTTCGAGGGCGCGGATGCGCTGGCTGACCGCGGAGGAGGTAACTGACAGATGGCTGGCGGCGGCATCGAAGCTGCCCTTCGCAACGATGGCCGCCAGCGTCCGGGCCTGGTCCGGATGGATGTCTATCATTAGCTCATCTTATCTATCAGCAGAATGTTTAACTGGTTTCATGCTGAGGTTCCTCCTACCGTTGGGAGGGTGATCCTTCCCGTGCTTTCAGGCCTGGCCAGCGGCCTCTCGCTCATCGTCGCCATCGGCGCCCAAAATGCCTTCGTGCTCCGCCAAGGGCTCCAGCGCTCGCATGTCGCCCTCGTCATTGCCGTCTGCGCCGTCTCGGACCTGGTGCTGATCCTGCTGGGCGTGGCGGGCATCGGCGTCGTGATTGAACAGGCTCCGGCCGTGCTGGAGGTGGTGCGCTGGGCCGGGGCTGCCTTCCTGGCGGCCTATGGTGCCTTCGCCGCCTGGCGGGCCATCCGCGGACAGGCGCTTGGACAGCTCGGAACAGGGCAGGCTGCCGGCTGGGCCGCTGTCCTCGGAACCGGACTGGCCTTCACCTGGCTGAACCCGCATGTGTATCTGGACACTGTGCTGCTCCTCGGGTCCCTGGCCAGCACGCACGGCCCGGACGGCCGGTGGTGGTTTGCGGCCGGCGCGGGACTGGCCAGCATCGCCTGGTTCACCGCCCTGGGCGTTGGTGCGCGGTTCCTTGCTCCGGTGTTCCGTCGCCGCAGTGCCTGGCGCATTCTCGACGCCATTATCGCCGCCGTCATGGTGACGATGGCAATCCTGCTGGTCGCCTGATTCCCCCCGTTACCGTTCCGCCGGAACGTCGGGGGCCGGTCGGCCCTTGTCCGCTCAACACGGCGGGTTCACGCTTGCTGGTATGACAGCATCCGATGCCTCGGCCCGTGACAGAAAGCGGGCCGCGATCGGCACGGCGGCCTTCGCCGTTGCCCCCGCGACGGTGGCCGGTGTGGTTCCGTGGCTCCTGACCCGCTGGGAAGTGGCGGCGCCGGTCCCCGGCGGAGTGCCTGCCCAGGTCACGGGCGCCCTGTTGATCGGTGCAGGGGCGGCAGTGATCGCGAACTCCTTTGTGCACTTTGCCGTGGAGGGCCTCGGGACCCCTGCACCCTTTGCCCCGCCCAAGCATCTGGTGGTGGGCGGACTCTACCGTTACGTGCGGAATCCGATGTATGTGGCTATTGCCGCAGCCGTCGCAGGGCAGGGGCTCCTGCTGGGCCAGCCGAAGCTCTTCGTGGCCCTGGCCGTCGGCGCCGTTCCGGTCGTGGCGTTCGTCAGGCTTTACGAGGAGCCGGTCCTGGCCCGGAAGTTCGGTGCCGAATACGAGGAGTACCGCCGGAACGTTCCGCGCTGGCTGCCCCGGCTCACGCCGTGGCGGCCGCAGGGCCCGGAGCCATCCCGGAGCTGAGGCCCCCGGCCGGGAGTCAAGGTCCTGGACTGGGACCCCGGCGGCGCGCTACTTCCCCCGGCCGGTCCACTCCAGCAGCCGGTCCAGGGGCCAGGTGGTGATGATCCGTTCGGCAGGCACACCGTTCAAGGCGGCCCGCTCGGCGCCGTACTGCAGGAAGTCCAACTGGCCCGGAGCGTGGGCGTCACTGTCGATGCTGAAGAGGCAGCCGGCATCGAGGGCCAGCCGGATCAGCTCGTCCGGCGGATCCTGCCGCTCGGGCCGGGAATTAATTTCGACGGCGACATCCTGCTCGGCGCACGCCGCGAACACCCGCTCGGGGTCGAACTCTGACTCAGGCCGTGTTCCCCTGGACCCCTGGAGCAGCCGGCCGGTGCAGTGGCCGAGCACATTCATGTGCGGATCGCTGATGGCGCCCAGCATTCTGGCGGTCATGGTGCGCCTATCGGAACGAAGCTTCGAGTGGACGCTCGCCACCACGACGTCCAGCCGGTCCAGCAAGTCCGGGGACTGGTCCAGGGTCCCGTCCTCCAGGATGTCCACCTCGATTCCGGCGAGCAGGCGGAAGCTGCCGCCGTCGTCGTTGTTTATGCCGGCCACGATGTCGAGCTGTTCGGTGAGGCGTTCGGCGCTCAGCCCGTTGGCGATCTTGAGGCTGGGGGAGTGGTCCGTCAGGGCAAGGTACTCCCGGCCAAGGGTGCGGGCGGCGTTCGCCATCAGTTCGATCGGAGACCCGCCGTCGGACCAATCGCTGTGGCTGTGCAGGTCTCCGCGGAGTGCGGAGTGCAGTTCGGTGCCGCCCGCCGCGAGCGGCTGCTGCCCCCGTTCGCGAAGCCCTTCCAGGTAGTCGGGGACGCCGCCGTCGACCGCCTGCCGGATCACCTCGAAGGTTCTGTCCCCGATGCCTTTCATGCTTTTCAGCCTGCCGCTGCGGGCCCGGGCCGCCACCTCGGCCGGATCCAGGCCGCCGATGATGCCGGCCGCTTTCCGGAAGGCCTGAACCTTGAACGTGGGGGCCAGTTCGCGTTCCAGCCAGAAGGCGATCTCATTGAGGGCATCAACGGCATCCATCAGTCCATCTTGCACCAGCCCTGCACCGAATTCTGCAGGAGTGCGATGCCGATTTTGGATATTCCCAAGGTCTGCCCTACACTTTTATAGTCCAGTTCGGAGCAACTCGAAAGGGCGGAAACGAAAGGCTTCGGCCCTTTATTTTTGCCCTGAATGAGCCGGATTGAGTTCAGGCCCCCATCGTCTAGCGGCCTAGGACACCGCCCTTTCACGGCGGCGGCACGGGTTCGAATCCCGTTGGGGGTACGCAAGGAAGTGGTCAAACCGGATGAAAAAGTCTGGTAGGCTGGAAGCCTTGAAAAAAGCAGTAGAGATACTGTTGAAGCAGTAAACAAGCAAGGCCCTGTAGCGCAGTTGGTTAGCGCGCCGCCCTGTCACGGCGGAGGTCGCGGGTTCAAGTCCCGTCAGGGTCGCTCTGATTGCCAGAAGAAATTCCGGCCGTCAAGGTGACATGTCACCTAGGCTCTGTAGCTCAGTTGGTAGAGCGTTCGACTGAAAATCGAAAGGTCACCGGATCGACGCCGGTCGGAGCCACCACTGGGAAGCATCAGTTCTTCGGAACTGGTGCTTTTCTTCTTTAACGCCCCGCCTGGGGGCAACTTTGGCGCCACCCCTGGAGTGCCGCGCCGCGAAACGCGGGCAGCTTTGACCGGCCGTCCCGGCAAAGTTCCTGACGGAATTCCCCGCCGCATGGTCTTTTCCCTCTGACACCCGCGGGGGAGCTGACTATTTTGAGGGGATTCCGCAATCCGCCACCCGGCCGGCCGCCCGAGCAGTTTCGACGCGCAAATATCCCTGTGACGCGCAAATGCTCCCGCGCCCCCCGTATTCCGGTGTCGCCAGGTAATTTGCGTGTCGCCAGGCGATTTGCGCGTCGTCAGGATCAGGCTGGCGCGCAGCCCCTGATGATATTCCTGCTGCTATCGGGCCCCGAACCTGAGGCTGGCGCGGATCCTCAAGCTGCGTGACGGAGTCTTCAATCCCGTCAGCAGCGTCATGGCGAGTGTCCTGCTTCTGCTGAGCCATGGCGTCGGCTACAGGCTCGAGGCCCAGGCGGCGGTTTCGGGGGAGCGGCTGCCGGTAAAGCTCGACGGCGCCGGAATCCTTTCCGTCGATGATGCCTCCCTGACCTCCGGAAAGGTGGGACTGAAGGTATTCGACCGCCGGGCAGCGTGTCAGGATGTGCGGGCCACAGGCTCCGTTTGAACCCGTTCGGCAGCCGTGCCCAGGTGAATTGCGGGTGGCCAGCGGGTGACGTTTCACACTAAATCTGATTTATCCCGCAACATTTGACTCGAAAAATTGGATGTGGCACGCGCGCGCAATGGGCAATGTAAGCGCTTGCACAAACGGAGCGAAACTCGGTTTTTAGCCGCTCGAAACACGGCTTGATAAGCCTGCTTATGCGTGCCAGCGTAGAGACCGGCGCAGGAAAGGGTTCCTTTCCGAAGCGCCTTCCGGGGCCCTACCCAAGCCCCGTCCCCCTCGACACAAAGGCGTCCTCGATGACGCCTGCCGTGTCATCGGGAACGCCGGAGTTTCGGGGAATGAGGGCAGATGCCCGTCTTCCACGAATGGTCTCAACTCCGCGAGAAGAGCAACAAATGCACAAGCACCCCAATACACACCGGATGCTGCGGTGGCGCCCTGCCGCCGCAGCACTGGCAACGGCCGTGGCGGCTTCCGCCTTCCTTGCGGTTCCCTCGGCCCTGGCCAACGAACCCTCGGACCCGCCCGCCACCCAGCAGATGCCGGCACCCACGCCCGGCTTCCCGCTGCCCACCGATCACAGCCAGCAGGCGTATGATCCGGCGGCGGACTTCACCTCAAAGTGGACCCGCGCCGACGCCAAGCAGATCATGGCGCAGAGCGACTCCACCGTGGCACCCGGCCAGAACTCCATGAGTCCGGATGTCACCATGCCGGAAATCCCCGAGGATTTCCCCGCCATGAACGACGACGTCTGGGTCTGGGACACCTGGTCCCTCACCGACGAAAATGCGAACCAGATCAGCTACAAGGGCTATGACGTCATCTTCTCCCTGGTGGCTGACCGGCACGCCGGCTACGGCTTCGACCAGCGGCACTGGAACGCCCGGATCGGCTACTTCTTCCGCAAGACCAACGCCGACCCGGCCAAGGACAAGTGGAACTACGGCGGACACCTGTTCCTGGACAACACCTCCATCGGCAACACGGAATGGTCCGGTTCCACCCGCCTGATGCAGGGCAACCAGGTCAACGTGTTCTACACGGCCACCACGTTCTACGACGTTGCCGAGCGCAATGCTGGCGGCGGCGGCATCGCGCCGGACGCTGCCATTGCCAAGGCACTCGGCAACATCCACGCCGACAAGAACGGCGTCACGTTCGACGGCTTCAAGCACACCAAACTGCTGGAACCGGACGGCAAGATGTACCAGAACAAGGCACAGAACCCGGGCTTCGCCTTCCGCGACCCGTACACGTTCGCTGACCCCGCCCACCCGGGCAAGACCTTCATGGTTTTCGAAGGCAACACCGGCGGCAAGCGCGGCGAATACGAGTGCAAGCCCGAGGACCTGGGCTACAAGGCCGGCGACCCGAACGCCGAGAGCCTCAACGAAGTCAACAGCAGCGGCGCCTACTACCAGACCGCCAACGTGGGACTGGCCGTGGCAGACAACAAGGACCTGACCAAATGGTCCTTCCTACCGCCGGTCCTCTCGGCCAACTGCGTCAACGACCAGACCGAGCGTCCGCAGATCTTCATCCAGAACGAAGGCGGGAAGAACAAGTACTACCTGTTCACCATCAGCCACCAGTTCACCTATGCGGCCGGCATGCGCGGCCCCGACGGTGTCTACGGCTTCGTCGGTGACGGCGTCCGGTCCGACTACCAGCCGATGAACAACAGCGGCCTGGCCCTGGGCTCGCCCACGGACCTCAACCTTCCGTCCGAGTCCCCGGAAGCACCCACTCCGAACCAGAACGGCCGCCAGTTCCAGGCCTACTCGCACTACGTGCAGCCGGGTGGCCTGGTGCAGTCCTTCATCGACAACGTGAACGGCGTCCGCGGCGGCTCACTCTCGCCCACCGTGAAGATCAACTTCCGTGACGGCGTGTCCAAGGTGGACCGCACCTTCGGCAAGAACGGACTCGGTCCGTTCGGTTACCTGCCCACGAACGTCAAGGTTGGCGGCGAAGGCCTCTACAAGTAAGCCTCGTCTGGCTAGCTAGCAGGCGCAGTAAACGGCAGGGCCGTCCGGAACCTCTCCGGGCGGCCCTGCCGCTTTTTCCCTTATATAGGTAGGACCTTCCGCCCGCCGCTTGGGATCCCGGAGGCCATCCGGGCTAGACTCGCACGCCGGGGACAGAACGCCATCGCCGCCTGAAGCCGGAAACGGAACGGGCGGCACAATCTCGACCAGAAAAGTGACTCTTGAACAACCTCTCACGCACTCTGACCGCAGCCGCCCTCTTCGCCGCACTGGCGCTCACCGCATGCTCCGCGCCCGAAGCCGGTAGCGCGCCGTCGTCGTCCGCTCCCGCAACAGCAGTGGCAACGGCGACACCCACCCCCACCAAAAGCTCCGGACCATACGGGGACTTTTCCTCCGCGGCGGAGGCGTGCACCACCATCTCCCAGCAGGCCACCGGCGCCTCGCTGTTCCCGCTCTCGGCCGCACAGGGCAAAACCGCGGAACTGGAACAGCTCAAAGCGGAGCTCAGCGACACTGCCGAACGCGTGCCGGACGAGCTGAAAGCCGATTTTGCCCACCTCAACGAGGTGGCCGTCGCCGGGCTGAGCGACCAGACGGTGTACTCCAGCGGAAAGTTCGACGCCGCCATGGCCCCCGTTACCGGTTGGCTCGCCGCCAACTGCAAATAGCGGATTCCGGCCTGGCCATTTTCACTGGCGTCCGGCCGCTTGTCGCGGCCAAGGGATAGGGTGGTGTTCAAGAGAAGGGGAGTGCCTGATGGAATACCAGAACCCACATCCCGCGCCGGGGGCCCACGCTGATCCAGCCGTTGCCCTGACGGCCGGCACCGGACGTACCGTCATTTCCGAAACGGCAGTTGCCAAGGTCGCCGGCATCGCAGCCCGTGCCGTTCCGGGAGTGTATTCGCTCGGCACCGGTCCGTCCCGCGCCCTCGGAGCCATCCGGGATGCCGTCGGCAGCTCGGACCATGCCGCCGGCGTCCACGCAGAGGTCGGCGAGACGCAGGTGGCAGTGGACATCAACCTCGTGGCCGTCTACGGGACCCCGCTGCACTCCCTGGCGAACCAGGTCCGTGCCGCCGTCTACACCGCCGTCGAAGAGCTCGTGGGCCTGCAGGTCATCGAGGTAAACGTGGAGATCAATGACGTCTACGTGGCGGGGCCGGCAAAGCCCGGACTGCCCGCGGAAGCCCGGACCGAAAGGGAGGCCATCCAGTGAACCTGACCGTGGTGGGAATTGCAGTGGGCGCCTTCGTGGCCTTTATGGCTTTCCAGTTCGGCGTCTGGGGCTTCCTGGTCTCGCTGCTTTTCATGGGGATCGGAGCCCTCCTTGGCCGTGCCGCGGAAGGGAAACTTGACCTGCGCAGCGTGTTCGACGCCATCACCGGCCGGCGCTCGTCCTCATGAGCAGCACGGCCGGAACCGTGGCCGGCGGCTCCGTGATGGCCGGGCACAACCGCATCAGTACCCAGGCGCTCACCAGCCTTGCCCGGGCCGCCGCCGCTGAAGCGCTGGGCGTCCCGGCACACGACGTCCGGGCAGACTGGTCCGACGACGACGGCCTGCTGGCCCTCTCGCTGGTCCTCCCGATCAGGATTCCGCCGCTCACCACGGTCCTGCGCGACCCCGGCCGGGTCGCCGGCTTCGGCGGCTCCATCCGGGACCGCGCCGTCGCGGCCAGATCCGTGATCCTGCACCGCGTTGCGGAGCTTAGCGGGGCGCAGCTGAGCCGGGTGGACATCCGCATCAGCGGCGCCGCCATCAGCGAAGGGGGAAGGGTCCAGTGAACAACGCCACCGACGTCCGAACAAAGGGCAGCCACGCGGCAGGCAACGGGGAATCCGGTGCAGCCTCCGCGGTCAGCGCCCCGGACCCCCGCGGCGCCGGCATGCGCCGGATCCTGGACCGCGAAACACGCTCCTCCCGTGCAGGGGTGGCCGGAATCGCTGCTGTCCTGGTGATCATCCTGTGCGGCTACGGACTCCTCGAGGCCGCAGTCCGTGCGATCGGGCAGCCGCCGTGGCTCATCGATCCGCAGACCGCCGCGGAACGCATCATCGCGCTCCCGCAGGGCATCCCCCCGCTGCTGCTCGGCGCCATCGGAGCCGTGACGGCCATGGCGGGTCTGTTCTTCTTCCTTAATGCAGTGCTGCCCGGCCGCCGCGCCCGGCACCTGCTTCCGGACCGCCGCGCCGGAGTGGTGGCTGATGACGAAGTGATCGCCTCCGCCCTTGCCCGCCGTGCCAGGCTGGCCGCAAACGTCACGCAGGAACAGGTGATGGTGGTGGTGTCCCAACGGCAGGTGATAGTCAACGTGCGGCCCACCTCGGGCGTGCCGGTCAGCGAAAACGCCGTCCTGGCAGCCGTGCTCGACGAGCTGCGGGACATGGCTCCGGAACCGATGCCCGAAGTGCGCGTCAATGTGGCCACGTCAGGAGTGATCGGCGCATGAACAACACCCCCAGGACGCTGAACAGGATCCTGATCGGAATCCTCGGACTGAAACTGCTCGCCATCGGACTCTTACTGGTTGTGCTGGCCGCCGTCCCCGCGGCGGCATCATGGTGGCAGCAGTGGTCCGCCGGTGTATGGAGCGGAATGAGCCAGCTGCTACAGCGCACCAACATTCCCGGCCGCCAGGAAAGCTGGCTCTGGGCGGTCCTTGCGCTGCTACTCGCAGTGGTCATTGCCTTGATGGTCGCCTGGGTGGCCCAGCAGGGCAAGGGCCGCGCCGGCCTGATCCTTGCCGAGGACGACGCCGAGGGCGTCCCCGGCAATGTGCGGATCGGCGGCGGCGTTGCCGAGCAGGCGCTGCGGGCGGCGTTGGCCGAACGGCAGGACCTGGCCGGCGCCACCGTGGCCACCTACGAGGTCCGGGGGGAGCCCGCGCTGAAGATCCGGCTGCAGCCCCGGCAGGGAGTGGCTCCGCACCTCCTCGCCGCGGATGTCTCGGCCCTCGTGGAGGCGCTCGACGCCGTCGTCGGCAAACGCATCCCGGTGCTGATCCACATCGGCACCGGCGCCCGTTCCCGGTTCAGCCGCGCGGAACGCGTCCGCTAGCCCCCGCGCGCCAGACAGCCACGAGCCAGGTCTCCGTCAGCTAGATCGCCACGAGGTAGGCGGCCGAGTTGGGCGCAAGTTTCCGTGTGCCTCCCGGCACCGTTCCGGATTCCGTCGGGCCGTCCGTCACGGCCTCCGGCCTGCTGGCAAGGGCAACCCGGTAGCCCCCCGGCAGCGCGGCCGCGGCGATGCCCATGTTGGCGACCACCAGGACATCCCTGTTCTGGAAAGCGAGCACACCCTCCTCGGGAGCATGCACATCGGCCCAGCGGAAGGTTCCTGCGCCCAGCCGGTGTTCCTTGCGGAGTGCCAGCGCGGCACGGTACAGCTCTAAGGTGGAACCGTCGACGCCGTCCTGCCGGTCCGCGGCCAGTTCACCGAATGATTTCGGCTGGGGGAGCCAGGGGGCGGCGGGCGCGCTGCCGGTGAACCCGGACGCGAATCCGTAGCCGGGCTCGGCAGCTTTCCATGGGAGCGGCACACGGCAGCCGTCGCGCCCCCGCTCCACTCCGTTGGTTCGGAAGAACGTGGGGTCCTGGCGGGCTTCGGCCGGGACCGTGGTGTGCTCCGGCAGGCCCAGTTCTTCCCCCTGGTAGAGATAAGCCGAGCCGGGGAGGGCAAGTGAAACCATGGTGGCTGCCCGGGCACGCGCGAGGCCCAGCCGGGCGTCGGGCTGTTCGTCTTCGGCGGCGATGCCCTTCGGGAAGGTGGTGGGGTCCTTCAGCCCGAAGCGGGTGGTGTGCCGGACCGTGTCGTGGTTGCTGAGGACCCAGGTTGTGGTGGCTCCCACCGTGGCGGCAGCCCGCAGCGAATCCTCAACGGCCACGGCCGTCCGCTCAGCATCCCAGCCCGCCAGCAGGAAGTCGAAGTTGAACGCCTGCTGCATTTCATCGGGCCGGACGTACCGTGCCAGCCGCTCGGCCGGCTCCACCCAGGCCTCGGCCACCATCATGCGGTCGCCGTCGTATTCGGCCAGCACCCGGTTCCAGTCGCGGTAGATGTCGTGCACGCCGTCCTGATCAAAGAAGGGCGACGGCGGGTAAAGCGGCGAGACCACCTGGTGCTCGTCGGCGGAATCAGCGGCAGCGTGGGCGCGGTGCGGCTCCTCGGCCTCGGTGTGGCCGCCGTGGGCTTCGCCCGGCAGTTCGCTGGCTCCTTCCACCATCGCAGCGGAGCCCTCCCAGTCCGGCAGGCCCGCTTCCTTGACCATGCCGTGGGCCACGTCCACACGGAAGCCGTCCACGCCGCGGTCCAGCCAGAACCGCAGCACGGAGCGCATTTCCTCCTGGACCTCGGCGTTGTCCCAGTTCAGGTCCGGCTGCTTGGTGTCGAAGAGGTGCAGGTACCATTGGCCGGGCCTGCCGTCGGCCTCCGTGACGCGGGTCCAGGCCGGTCCGCCGAAGATGGATTTCCAGTTGTTCGGCGCCAGGTCGCCGTCTCCCGATCCGGGGACGGAATCCTTGCCCGGCCGGAACATGTACCGGTCGCGCTCGCGCGAACCCGGGGGCGCGGCGAGCGCCGCCTGGAACCAGGCGTGTTCGTCCGAGGTGTGGTTGGGGACCAGGTCAACGATGACCTTCAAGCCCAGCCGGTGAGCTTTCTGCAACATCTCATCGAAGTCCGCCAGTGCGCCGAAAAGCGGATCCACCTGCCGGTAATCCGCCACGTCATACCCGGCGTCGGCCTGCGGCGACTTGTAGAAGGGGGACAGCCACACGGCATCCACGCCGAGCCCCTGCAAGTAGTCCAAATGCGCCGTCACACCGCTCAGATCGCCCATGCCGTCTCCGTTGGCATCGGCAAAGGACCGCGGGTAGACCTGGTATACAACGGCGCTGGCCCACCACTTCGGAATCGAGGAACCGTCTGTCGGGACTGGGCTGTGTGCCACAGATATCCTTTCCATAAACTTCGGTGTAAACGCTTGCATTTCTCACCGCAACGTTACTAGTGTGATGGGCACCACTTCAACCGCACCGCCGATTTTGCTCGACACTCAGCGAGGAGTCTCCTTTATGAAATCCCCTAAGTTCCTTTTGCCGGCCGCTGCCGCCGGCGTCCTAGCGTTAACCCTGTCCGCCTGCGGAGGCGGCGGCGGCACCACGGGCGGGGGTGGCGGCGGCGACGCTGAACAAGGCCTCGACGGCCGCGGCCCCATCACCTACGTCCAGGGCAAGGACAACAGCAACGTCGTCCGCCCGCTGGTCGACAAATGGAATGCCGAGCACCCGAACGAGAAGGTTACGTTCAAGGAGCAGACCGACCAGGCGGACCAGCAGCACGATGACCTGGTCCAGCACTTCCAGGCGAAGGACGCCGGCTACGACGTCGTCGATGTCGACGTCGTCTGGACAGCCGAGTTCGCGGCCAAGGGCTGGCTCCAGCCGCTCAAGGACAAGATGGCGCTCGACACGTCCGCCATGCTCAAGCCGACGGTGGAGAGCGGCACCTACAAGGGGACCCTTTACGCGGCCCCGCAGACCTCAGACGGCGGCATCCTCTACTACCGCAAGGATCTGGTTCCCACCGCACCCAAGACGTGGGAAGAAATGATGGGCATGTGCTCCATCGCCAAGGCCAACAACATCGGCTGCTACGCGGGCCAGTTCAGCAAGTACGAGGGCCTGACAGTCAACGCTTCCGAGGCCATCAACTCCTTCGGCGGCTCCGTGCTGGACAAGGACGGCAAGCCCAGCCTGAACACGGCCGATGCCAAGGCGGGCCTAGAGAACCTGGCGAAGGCCTACGCTGACGGCAACATCCCCAAGGAAGCCATCACGTACAAGGAAGAAGAAAGCCGGCAGGCATTCCAGGACGGCAAGCTGCTGTTCCTGCGCAACTGGCCGTACGTCTACAACCTGGCCACCACTGAAGGATCCTCCAAGGTGAAGGACGTCCTGGGCATGACCGCCCTTCCGGGCAAGGACGGCCCGGGTGCCTCCTCGCTCGGCGGCCACAACCTCGCTGTCAGTGTCTACTCGAAGAACAAGGCCACGGCCCTGGACTTCCTGAAGTTCATGACCTCGGAAGAAACCGAGAAGTTCTATGCCACCCAGGGCTCGCTGGCCCCGGTACTGGGCTCGCTGTACGAGGACAAGGAACTCGTCGCCAAGCTGCCGTACCTTCCGGTCTTGAAGACCTCCATCGAGAACGCCGTGCCGCGTCCGGTATCGCCGTTCTACCCGGCGGTTACCAAGGCCATCCAGGAAAATGCATACTCTGCCATCAAGGGGGAGAAAACCGTGGAATCTGCTTTGTCGGACATGCAAAAGTCCATTGAATCCGCTAGCGCGGGACAGTAGCCACTCATGGCAACCGAATTGGGCCCGACGCCGGTAAAGTCACCGGCGTCGGGCGGTACCCCGATCCATCACGGACCCAAGGGGGTCGGTGAGGACAACAAGATCCTCAGTCAGGGCAAGTGGGCTTCCTGGCTCCTCGCCCCCACCATCATCGCCCTGGCCATCGTGATCGTTTACCCGATCATCAGCGCCATCGTGATGTCCTTCCAGAAGGATGCCGGCCTCGATCCGGTCACCGGGCTGTTCACCGCAGGCGGGCCGGCAGGCGTCCAGAACTACGTGAACTGGCTTGCTCAGCAGTGTGCGGCCCCCGGCGGCGGAACGGTGGCATGCCCGCCCGGAACCCTCGGCGGCCAGTTCTGGTCAGCCACGGCAACAACGTTCTTCTTCACCGTGGTCACCGTGACGCTGGAGACCGTTCTCGGTTTCTGGATGGCCCTCATCATGGCCAGGACGTTCCGCGGCCGCAGCCTGGTCCGTGCAGCAGTCCTGGTTCCGTGGGCCATTCCCACCGCCGTGACCGCCAAGCTCTGGCTGTTCATTTTCGCCTTCGAAGGCATCGCCAACAAGCTGTTCAACACCACCATCCTGTGGACGGGCAGTGAGTGGCCGGCCAAGTGGGCCGTGATCATCGCAGACGTCTGGAAGACCACGCCGTTCATGGCACTGCTGATCCTCGCAGGCCTCCAGATGATTCCTGCGGAGGTCTATGAGGCCGCCAAGGTTGACGGCGCCACCACCTGGCAGCGGTTCCGGATGATCACCCTTCCGCTGGTCAAGCCGGCGCTGATGGTGGCGGTCCTGTTCCGTACGCTGGATGCACTGCGGATGTTCGACCTCCCGTACATCCTGACCGGCGGCGCCAACAACACCACTACGCTGTCCATCCTGGTGATCAACCAAATCAGGCAAGGGTTCAACGCGGCTGCGGCATTGTCCACGATTACGTTCATCATCATCTTCCTGGTTGCGTTCATCTTTGTGCGCTTCCTGGGTGCGAACGTCGTGGAACAAAGCGGAGCCACTGGTAAGGGGAAGAAATGAGCGCCGGGACAGCCACGACTGCCCTCAGGGCACAGCAGGACAGGGGCCGGAAGGCTGCCCAGAACAGGGAGAAGTGGGCGCAGGGACGCACGTACATCAGCGCCGTCGTCGTCCTGATCTGGTGCCTGGCGCCGGCCTACTGGATGGTGGTGACGGCATTCCGCGATGTGGGCTTCACCTACGACACTTCGATCCTGCCCACCCATGTCACGCTGGATAACTTCAATACGGCCTTCGATACATCCTTCGGCAACAGGTTCGGCCAGGCGCTGCTCAACAGTATTTTCATCGGCGTCGTCGTCACGGTAGTGTCGCTGCTGATCGGTGTGTTCGCCGCCTACGCGCTGGCCCGCCTGAACTTCCGGTTCAAGTATCTGGTGCTGGGCTTCATCCTGGGGGCGTCCATGTTCCCGGGCGTCGCCCTCATCACCCCGCTGTTCCAGCTCTTCACCAACATCGGCTGGATGGGCACTTACCAGGCGCTGATCATCCCGAACATCTCCTTCGTGCTGCCTCTGACCGTGTACACGATGACCTCTTTCTTCCGCGAAATGCCGTGGGAACTCGAGGAATCGGCACGGGTGGACGGCTGCACGCAGGGCCAGGCGTTCCGGAAGGTCATCCTGCCGCTGGCGGCACCGGCCATCTTCACCACAGCCATCCTGGCGTTCATCTCCTCCTGGAATGAATTCCTGATCGCCAGCCAGCTGTCCAGCGACGCGACCCAGCCGGTGACGGTGGCAATTGCCAGCTTCGCCGGAGCGCAGCCAAACCAGATTCCGTACACGGCCATCATGGCCGCCGGAACCATCGTCACCATTCCACTGGTGATCCTGGTCCTGGTCTTCCAGCGCAAGATTGTTGCCGGCCTCACCGCCGGCGCTGTTAAGTGATCCGTCGCGTGGCAGGTTCGGCAACGGGCAAGGAACAGAACCAGGGGCTCGTTCGCAGTGAGCACAAGCGTGCCCGCTCGGGTGAGGATTTCGACATCATCATCGGCTTCCTGGGCTTCTGGGCCGTCGTCCTGCTGGTGGTCACCGTCTGGATGGAGGTGACCGCCCAGCCGGCCCTCGGCTGGGCGCTGGGCCTGCTGGCCACGCTGCTGGCGCTGTACGGGATGGTGCGGCTCCGCCGGCGCCTGCCGGCCAGGACCGCTACACGTAAGAAATAGGAGCTGATCAAAGGCTCAAAGCTGAAGCGGAATAGACTGGCTTGTTGCCGCAGGAACACCCAGGTAGCAAGAATCTGCGAACAGCAAGCAAGGGGAATCCGTGGCACGCACAACAGACAGGGCTCAACGGGGCGGCCATTCCGGCGTCAGCATTGAGGACGTCGCCGCAGCAGCCGGGGTTTCCACAGCGACAGTCTCGCGCGCAGTCCGCGGACTGCCCAGGGTTTCGCCGGCCACCCGGGAAAAAATTCTCGAGGTGGCCGGCGCTTTGGGCTACGTGGCGTCTTCCTCCGCGTCGGGCCTGGCCACCGGGCGGACAAAAACCATCGGTGTGCTGGCGCCGTTCGTCAGCCGCTGGTTCTTCTCCAAGGCGATCGAGGGCGCGGACCGGGAACTGCACGCGCGCCAGTACAACCTCTCGTTGTTCAACCTGGGCGGCCACGGCAGCAACCGCGAGCGGCTCTTCAGCAAGACCATGGTCTACAAGCAGATCGATGCCCTTCTGGTGCTTTGTATGGCGCTGACCCATGAGGAACTCGAACACCTGCAGAAGATCGACATTCCCCTGGTGGTGGTCGGCGGCCACGTGGAGGAGTGCCCCTACATCGGCATTGACGACTACGCCGCGGCATCCACTGCCGTCCGGCACCTGATCAGCCTGGGCCACAAGGACATCGCGCTACTGCACGGCGACGACGAAACCGACCTCAACTTCGATGTTCCCCGCGTCCGTATCAAGGCGTTCCAGGACGTCATGGCAGGATCCGGGCTGACGGTGCGCCCGGAATGGGACGAGTGGGGCGACTTCACGGTGCGCAGCGGCCAGGACGCCTTCACCAGGATGTGGGCCCGGCCCGGCCCGAAGCCCACCGCCATCTTCTGCGCGTCGGACGAGATGGCCATGGGGGTCATTTTCGAGGCCACCAAAATGGGCGTACGGATACCTGAGGACCTCTCCGTCATCGGGATCGACGACCATGACTTCTCGGACGCCATGGGGCTGACCACAGTGAGGCAGCGGCCTGACGAACAGGCCGAACTGGGCACCAAGATGCTGCTGGACGAACTGGACGGCGCCGTGGGGGCGGTCCACTCGCAGGTCGCGCCCCACCAGCTGATCGTTAGAAGGACGACGGCGCCGCCCCCGTCCCGCGCGCAGGTTTAGCCGCGCACAGGTTTAGGAGGCCCGCGCCAGCTGCCTGATGGGAATCCAGCGCGAGGCCAGCCGGCGGTAGGCCGCCGCGGCTCCGGTCATGTCTCCCTCGGCCAGGCATTCGATGCCCAGGCGCACGTCCATGGGTGACTCATCCGGGTACACCTTGTCCGCCACTGCACCGTAATCCAGTTCCACCACCGAACCGGGGTGGAAGAGTTCCAGCCACTCGGTGAGCTGGGTCATGTCGTCCAGCATGTCCAGGTCGGGGGCTGCCAGGGCAAGGTTGGCTACGGCATATCGGACGCGTTCCAGCGCTGCACCGATCGGTGCCCATACCCGGACCGTGACGATCCGTCCGTCCGACTCCACTACATCTTGGGGATCGGATTCCTGGAAGAGCGAGAACCAGCTGAAGGGGATGCCCCAGGTGGACGCCCGCGTGTGGACGCGGCTGGTGCCCTCGCGGGCCTTCACCAGGTCAATGCGCTCCTGGTGCTTATCCCGCTGTTCCTCCGGAATCAGCAGCTCAGCGAGCGGACCGTGGATACCCTCCATGAGGGCGTTGGCAGCCAGTCCGGCCCGCAGCACCAGCTGGCTGGGACAGTACAGCAGAGCCTGTTCTTCACTATCGGCGCCTGCAGCTGCGGTGCCGGCAACGGCGTCACCCTGCCCGCCGGCGTCGGACGTCCCGGGCGCATCGGGTGCGCCGGAAGACTTCTGCGTCATTGGCTGTTTCGGCTCCGGGGGAGCCGGAATGACCCGGACCAGGTCGGTGCGCCCGGTGGGGAAGGGGTCGCCGCCGGGGCGGGTGATCCGGCCGAGGGACGCCTGCAGCTCAGCGTTTTCCACCGCCGCGCGGGAAGCAGTCCTGGCACCTGCCGCCCGGAGCGCGGCGCGTTGATCCTCCGGAAAAGCGGTGAGCGGCTCGTAGATCCGCAGTGCGGAGGAGAAAGGCAGGCCCGCCTGGCCCCGGTAGATGTTGCCCGTCATCGCGGCCCCATCAGTCGGCCAGTTCCACGATGACTGGTGCGTGGTCCGAAGCGCCCTTGCCCTTGCGTTCCTCACGGTCGATCGAGGCACCGGTCACGCGGGCGGCGAGGGCGGGGGAGGCCAGGACGAAGTCGATCCGCATGCCCTCTTTCTTGGGGAAGCGGAGCTGCGTGTAGTCCCAGTAGGTGTAGACGCCCGGGCCCGGCGTGTGCGGACGGACGACGTCCTGGAACCCGGCGGCTTCGAAGGCGTGGAAGGCGGCGCGCTCGGGTTCGCTGACATGGGTCATGGCGTTGGCGCGGAAGAAGTCAATGTCCCAGACGTCGTCGTCCTGCGGTGCGATGTTCCAGTCGCCCATCAGGGCGATCTGCGCCTCGGGGTTATCAGTGACCCAGGTCTGGGCGTGCGTTTTCAGCATGTCCAGCCAGCTGAGCTTGTAGGGCATGTGCTCGTCATCGAGCGAGCGGCCGTTGGGAACATAGAGGCTCCACACCCGGACGCC
Organism: Arthrobacter sp. LjRoot78; assembly: GCF_964254335.1. Taxonomy (NCBI): domain Bacteria; kingdom Bacillati; phylum Actinomycetota; class Actinomycetes; order Micrococcales; family Micrococcaceae; genus Arthrobacter; species Arthrobacter sp. LjRoot78. The sequence continues at coordinate 483,483 of NZ_CAXUTG020000001.1, forward strand.
GCCGCATGTGGCGCCGATGGCGCGGGCCTCCTGAACGGGGTCTTTTCCGTTCTTGCCGAAGACCGGCTGGTCAAGGAAGGAGCGTTCCACGTCCTCAAGCCCCACGCGCGAGACGATAGCCACGCCGTTCCACTGGCTCACGCCGAAGTGGGCCACCTCGTAGCCCATGCGCTCAAAGAGTTCCCAGGGGAAATTGTCGTCCTTGCACTTGGTTTCCTGGATGGCCAGCACGTCGCAGTCACTGCGCTCGAGCCAGGCCTCCACACGGTCGGCGCGGGCACGGAGGGAGTTCACATTCCAGGTAGCAATCTTCACAGTTCCTAACTTACCGAACTTGGGCGCCGGGCATCTGTCCAGCGCAGCTCTTTGCCGCCGTCGTGACCCTGTTTCGCCAAGAAGGTGGGCAAACACGCGGGGCGCACGGCGACTACGGGGACGGAAGCCAGCAAAGAAGGTCACGACGGCGGGCCCCACCGGGTCGCCACCTCGCCGTCGCCCGCCCCGGCGGCGCTCAGCGGCGCTCGACGGCGGTGGCCAGGTGGCGCGCGCGGCCCTCCCGCACTCTGGAATTTAGTAGGAAGTCCGAGTATATTCAGCTTCAGGATGATGTAGGTCACATGCAAAGGAGCATTCCGCCATGGTTCGCGAGCTTTCCCATTACATAGACGGGCAAAGGGTTGAAGGCACCTCCGGGCGCTTCAGCGACGTCTACGATCCCTGCACCGGGCAGGTCCAGGCCAGGCTGCCGCTGGCCAGCGCCGAGGAAGTCCGCAACGCCATCGCCAGCGCGGAGAAGGCCCAGGTGGAGTGGGGCGCCATGAATCCCCAGCGCCGCGGCCGGATCCTGCTGAAATTCGTGGACCTGGTGAACGAGCACATCGACGAACTCGCCGCGTTGCTCTCCTCCGAACACGGCAAGACCCTCCCGGACGCCAAGGGGGACATCCAGCGCGGCATCGAGGTGGTGGAATTCGCTGCCGGCGCCCCGCACCTGCTCAAGGGCGAGTTCTCGGACAACGCCGGGACCGGCATCGACGTGCATTCGCTGCGCCAGCCCCTCGGCGTGGTGGCCGGCATTACGCCGTTCAACTTCCCTGCGATGATTCCGCTGTGGAAGTCCGGACCGGCCCTGGCCGCAGGCAACGCGTTCATCCTCAAGCCCTCGGAGCGCGACCCTTCGGTACCGCTGCGCCTCGCCGAATTGTTCACCGAAGCGGGAGTCCCGGACGGTGTGTTCAACGTGGTCAACGGGGACAAGGAAGCAGTGGACGCCCTCCTCGAGGACGAGCGGGTGAAGGCCATCGGCTTCGTGGGCTCCACCCCGATCGCCCAGTACATCTACGCCACGGCGGCCGCCCACGGCAAGCGCGCACAGTGCTTCGGCGGAGCTAAGAACCACATGGTGATCATGCCGGATGCGGACCTGGACATGGCTGTGGATGCACTGATGGGAGCAGGCTACGGCTCCGCCGGCGAACGCTGCATGGCCATCTCCGTGGCCGTCCCGGTGGGCAAGGAAACGGCCGACGCCCTGGTGTCCAAGCTGGAGGAACGCGTCAAGCACCTCCGGGTGGGTCACAGCCTGGACAAGGACTCGGACTTCGGGCCTGTGGTGGCAGCGTCCGCCAAGGAACGGATCGAAGGCTACATCCAGTCCGGCGTGGATGAGGGCGCCACCCTGGTGACGGACGGCCGCGGCCTCACCGTGGACGGCTACGACGGCGGATTCTGGGTGGGCCCCACCCTCTTCGACAACGTCACCAAGGACATGAAGATCTATAAGGAGGAAATCTTCGGGCCCGTGCTGAGCGTCCTCCGCGCCTCCGACTACGACGAAGCCCTCAGACTCTGCAGCGAACACGAGTTCGGCAACGGCGTGGCCATTTTCACCCGCGACGGTGACGCCGCGCGTGACTTCGCCAGCCGTGTGCAGGTGGGTATGGTGGGCATCAACGTTCCCATCCCGGTGCCCATCGCCTACTACACGTTCGGCGGCTGGAAGGCTTCCGGCTTCGGGGACCTGAACCAGCATGGGGCCGACGCGTTCCGTTTCTACACCAAGACCAAGACCGTGACCACCCGCTGGCCCTCCGGCATCCGCCAGGGCGCCAGCTACGTGATGCCGGAAGGCAGCTGATGAGCGCAGGACCTACCGCAGGTACGAACACGGCAAGCCCCGATGAGACGCCCACTGACGAGGTCCTGTTTGAGCGGCGCGGCCACCTCGGCGTCATCACGCTGAACCGGCCCAGGGCGGTGAACGCGCTCACCGCAGGCATGGCGGCCGCCATGCTGGAACAGCTCACTGCATGGGCGGACGACGACGGCGTGGCCACCGTTCTGGTGCACGGCTCCGGGGAGCGGGGGTTGTGCGCCGGGGGCGACATCGTGGCCATCTATGAGGACATGCTGGCGGGCGGTGACGCCACTGCGGACTTCTGGCGCACCGAATACCGGCTGAACGCACTGATCGACGGGTACCCCAAGCCGTATGTGGCCTTTATGGACGGCCTGGTGCTGGGTGGCGGTGTGGGGATCTCGGCGCACGGGTCCGTGCGTGTGGTCACCGAACGCACCCGCACCGGCATGCCGGAGACCACCATCGGTTTTGTGCCCGACGTCGGCGGCACCCTGCTGCTGTCCCGCTCGCCGGGGGAGGCGGGCACCCATGCGGCCCTGACCGGCGCCCACCTGAGCGGCGCGGATGCCCTGTTCCTGGGCCTGGCGGACCACTTTGTGGCGTCCGCGAACCTTCCCGCGCTGGCGGCCGCGCTGGAAACCGAACCGGCGGAAGCCGCCGTCGGACGCTTCGCGGAGACGCCGCCGGTATCGGTGCTGGCCGGGCAGCGGGACTGGATCGATTCCTGCTACGCAAGTGACGACGCGGAGGACATCCTCCGCAGGCTCCGCACCTTTGACGGCGAAGCCGCCGCTGAGGCGGCTGAGGCGGCGGACACCATCGAGGCGAAGTCGCCCACTTCCGTGAAGGTGGCGCTGGCATCGCTCCGCCGCGCGCGTGGCCTGAGCCTGGCGGAAGTCCTCGCCGAGGAGTATCGCGTGGGCCTGCGGTTCCTTGCCGGCGCGGACTTCCGCGAAGGCATCCGCGCGCAGGTGGTGGACAAGGACCGGAACCCGCAGTGGAAGCCGGCCACCCTGCACGAGGTCTCCGCCGCCGACGTCGCCAGGTTCTTCGAGCCGCTGGGGGACCGGGAGCTCAACCTGCAATCTAAGGAGGCCCGCAATGTCTGAAACAACAGGAGCCGGGAACCGGGGACACGTGGCGTTCCTCGGGCTGGGACACATGGGCGGGCCCATGGCCGTCAACCTGGTCAAGGCCGGGTACACGGTGGCAGGGTTCGACGTGGTGCCCGCAGCGCTGGACGCGGCCCGGGAGCACGGTGTGCCCACCGTGGCGTCACCGGCCGAAGCTGTGGCCGGTGCGGACGTGGTGCTCACAATGTTCCCCAGCGGCCAGCATGTCCTGGATGCCTACCGCGGGTCGGGCGGCCAGCCGGGCCTGCTGGACGTGGCCGGACCGGGCACCATGTTCCTGGACTGCTCCACCATCAACGTGGACGAAGCCCGCGAAGCGTCAGCGATCGCCGTTGCCGCAGGCCACCGGGCCGTGGACGCCCCCGTCTCGGGAGGCGTGGTGGGTGCCGAGGCCGGAACCCTGACCTTCATGGTGGGCGCCCTCGCTGAGGACTTCGACGCTGTGCGGCCCCTGCTGGAAGTGATGGGCAAGCGCGTGGTCCACTGCGGCGGCCACGGGGCGGGCCAGGCCGCGAAGGTCTGCAACAACCTGATCCTGGGCGTTTCCATGATCGCGGTGAGCGAAGCGTTCGTGCTCGGCGAGAAGCTGGGGCTCACGCACCAGGCCCTCTTCGACGTTGCGTCCGCGGCATCCGGGCAGTGCTGGGCGCTGACCACCAACTGCCCCGTTCCGGGGCCGGTGCCCACCAGCCCCGCCAACCGCGACTACCAGCCGGGATTCGCCGGCGCGCTGATGGCCAAGGACCTCAAGCTGGCCCTGAACGCGCTGCAAAGCACCGGAGTGGCCGCCCGGATGGGCCCGCTGGCATCGGAGATCTACGATACGTTTGCGGCTGAAGGCGGGGCGGGCCGGGACTTCTCCGGCATCATCACGGATATCCGGGACAAGTCCGCGCACTAGGCAGTTTTCGAAGCAGAACCACGTAAGGAGTCAGGCATGACGGAGCAGTACGGGAACATTCTGGTGGAGCGGCGCGGACGCGTGGGGCTGGTGACGCTGAACCGGCCCGAAGCGCTGAATGCGCTGAACAAAGCCACCATGGATGAACTCGTGGCTGCCGTCACGGCCATGGACGCGGATCCCGCAGTGGGCGCCGTGGTGGTCACAGGGTCCGGCAAGGCGTTTGCTGCCGGCGCGGACATCAAGGAGATGGCCGACCAGGGCTACATGGACATGTATGCCGCGGACTGGTTCCGCGGCTGGGAGGATTTCACCAGGCTCCGCATTCCGGTGGTGGCGGCTGTCTCCGGCTTCGCCCTGGGCGGCGGCTGCGAACTGGCCATGATGTGCGATTTCATCATCGCGGGGGACAACGCCAAGTTCGGCCAGCCAGAGATCAACCTGGGCGTCCTGCCGGGCATGGGCGGATCGCAGCGGCTCACCCGGGCCGTGGGCAAGGCCAAAGCCATGGACCTGATCCTCACCGGCCGGTTCATGGACGCGGAGGAAGCGGAGCGCGCCGGGCTCGTCTCCAGGGTGGTGCCGGCGGCAGACGTTGTGGAAGAGGCTGTGAAAGTGGCCGAGGTGATTGCCTCCAAGTCAAAGTCGGCTGCGATGCTGGCCAAGGAAGCCGTCAACGCCGCCTTCGAAACCGGACTGGGCCAGGGCGTGCTTTTCGAGCGCCGCCTCTTCCACTCGCTGTTCGCCACCGAGGACCAGAAGGAAGGCATGGCCGCTTTCACGGAGAAGCGGCAGCCGGTCTTCAGGCACCGCTAGGGAGTTCGGTTCCCAGCGCCCGGGGCGCCGCTAGGGCCTTGGCGCCCGGCGGTGGGCTCGGAGCACTGAGTCGGTGACGGTCACAGTGCCGCCGTCCGCGTCCGTCACGGACCGCCGGCGGGCCTCGCAGACGTCGATTTCCCATTCGTCCGGGTCCAGGCCGGCGGCGATTTCCTCCGGTGTGAAGAGCAGGCCGGGATCGCCGGGGCGGTGGACTCCCGTTTGCAGGTCCGATGGGTGGTGGCCGACGATCAGGAGCGTTCCGCCGGGTGCCACGGACGCGGCGAGCCGGTGATACAGCTCGGTCCGTTCGGCCGCTGGAAGGTGCATGAACTGCGCGGACACGAGGTCGAACGTGCCGGGCGGCGGCGGTGAAGCCGTCAGATCGTGATGCGCCCAGGTGATCCGCGCGGCCGCCTCCGCGTCCTGCGCTGCCCGTTCGGCTGCCCGGGCCAGAGCCACCGAGGAGATGTCCACGGCCGTGACCCGCCAGCCCTGGCGTGCCAGCCAGAGGGAATCGGCGCCTTCGCCGCTGCCCACGTCCAAGGCAGAGCCGGGACGCAGGCCGGCGGCCTCGGCCAGCAGGTTCGCGTTCGGGTTGCGGCTCCAGACCGAGCCGTGCTGGCGGTAGCGCTCATCCCAGAACGACTCGTCAAACTTCATCCATGCTCTCCTTGCTGGCCGGCGCTCGCGTCCCGGCAGGGTGCCCTCAGGGGCGGTCCGCGCTACGCCGTGACAATGCCACGATACGCCGTGACGGCGTCCTCCAGTTCCTCCGGCCCAGCAGCCCGGCTGAGTGGCGCGGCTAGGCGGCGCTAATGCCGAACAGGCCGATAATCAGGCCCATGACCACCAGGGTCACCAGTTCGTGGGCGCAGTTGAGAATGGTCAGCCCGGCCGGGCGGCCCTCGAAGGCGTCGTGCGTGATGAAGCGGGCGGCCGTGAAACCGGCCCAGAGGATGACGGCGGTGATCAGGGTGTTGGGCAGGAAGTTGCCGCCGTAGAAGTGCTGGGAGATGGCGGCGGATCCGGCCAGGACCAGGGCGCTGGTGAAGCTGACCACCAGCGTGATCAGGATGGGTTTGACGGCGTCCTTTGCTTCCCCGCTGGGCGAAACCTTCGCGACCTTCATCCAGTAGTTGCCGAACACCTTCGGGGTGTACCAGACCGAGCCCACCACCATGCTGGACAGGGTGGCCAGCAGTACCGCCCAGATATTGATTTCCGGAATCATTGCGCTCTCCTCGGGTCCAGCGTCAGGTCATGTCCTAGACATCAGCAGTCTAGGGCCGGCCGCGGCTTCTTCAAGGCAAAACGGTAGTCAGTCGCCGAAGTCGCCGGCGTTCTGCCGGAATCGCCCGAGGATCCGGATCAGCTGGTCCACGTCCTGGCTGGCGAAACCGGACTGGCCGAACACCTCCGTGTTGAGCGCCGCTGTCGCCCGTTTGGCCAGGGTGCGTCCTTCGGTGGTGAGTTCGATCAGGGTGGTGCGCCCGTCGGTCGGGTGCGGGGAGCGGACCACGAGGCCCGCATCCTGGAGGCGGTCGACGGCGTTGGTCACCGAGGTGGGGTGGACCTGCAGGAGCGCGCTGGCCTTGTTCATGGGCAGCGCGCCGCTGCGGGCGAAACTCAGGAGCGCCAGGAGTTCGTACCGGGCGAAGGTGAGGCCGAAGGGCTTAAGGACGCCCTCGATCCGGGCCAGCAGGATCTGCTGGGTGCGCATGATGGCCGTGATGGCCGCCATGGGCGCGGCGACGTCGCCCCAGCCATGCCGTTCCCAGTTGCGCTGGGCGTCGGCAATGGGATCGCGCGGGAGCGGGTTTCCCATGGCACCTCCTGACATGTGGGTTGCTTCAGCCTAGCTTTTCAGCCCCGGGGCTTTTCAAACCCGGGAAATCCGTCTCCGAGTACTCGACGCCCAGGCCTTCGGGCTGCGGGCCGCCGCCGTGCCGGAGCTCTTCGCTGTGCCGGAGTTCCACGCGCCGGATTTTGCCCGAGATGGTCTTGGGAAGTTCCGCGAACTCCAGCCGCCGGATGCGCTTGAACGGGGCCAGATGGTCACGGCAGTAGCGCAGGATGTCTTCGGCCAGTTCGGGGCCGGGCTGGTGCCCGGCGGCCAGGACCACAAACGCCTTCGGCACGGACAGTTTCAGCGGATCGGGGGATGGGACGACGGCGGCCTCCGCCACGGCGGGGTGTTCGATCAGGACGCTTTCCAGCTCGAACGGGGACAGCCGGTAGTCGGAGGATTTGAAGACGTCGTCGCCGCGGCCCACGTAGGTGATGATGCCGCGCTCGTCCCGGCTGGCCATGTCCCCCGTGTGGTAATAACCGTCACGGAAGGCGTCGGCGGTCTTCTCCGGGTCGCCGTAGTAGGCCTTCATCAGCCCCGCGGGGCGGGGGTCCAGGCGGAGGCAGAGCTCGCCGTCGTCGGCCTCTTCTCCCGTTGCGGGGTCAACGAGCACCACGTCGTAGCCGGGCAGCGGCCTGCCCATGGCGCCGATCTTGATCGGCTGGCCCGGGGTGTTGGCCACCTGCACTGTGGATTCGGTCTGGCCGAAGCCGTCCCGGATGGTCTGGCCCCAGGCACGGTGGACCTGGTCGATCACCTCGGCGTTGAGGGGTTCGCCGGCGGACACCACCTTGGTGGGCGGGTTCTTCAGGACAGCCAGGTCCGCCTGGATCAGCATGCGCCACACTGTGGGCGGGGCACAGAAACTGGTCACCTTTTCCCGGTCCATCTGTTCCATGAGCGCCTTGGCGTCGAACCGGCTGTAGTTGTAGATGAACACGCAGGCCTCGGCGATCCAGGGCGTGAACACGTTGGACCAGGCGTGCTTGGCCCATCCGGGGGAGGCGACATTGAGGTGCACATCGCCGGGGCCCAGCCCGATCCAGAACATGGTGGACAGGTGGCCCACGGGGTAGGACGTGTGCGTGTGTTCCACCAGTTTGGCCTTCGAGGTGGTGCCCGACGTGAAGTAGAGGAGCAGTGTCTCGTCCGCCTTGGTGGGCGCGTCGGGCGCGAAGTCCGTCGGAGCGCTGTGGGAATCGGCGTACTGCAGCGCGGCTGAGTGTTCATCGGCGCTATCTGTGCTGGACACATCGGTGCTGCTGCGCTCGCCGTCGGCAATTTCAATGAGCTTGTAGTTGCCGGGAACGCCGGCAAACTTGCCGATGTTGGAACTTCCGACGGCGGCCCAGCCCGCTTCGCCGCGCTCCACCCGGTCCGCCAGGTCCGCGGGACCCATGAGCGTGGTGGTGGGGATCATGACGATTCCCAGTTTGATGCCGGCCAGCATGAGCTCCCACAGTTCCACCTGGTTGCCGAGCATGATGATCATGCGGTCACCACGCCGGACGCCGCGGCTGCGGAGCCAGTTGGCCACCTGGTTGGAACGCTCGGAAAGCTCCCCGAAGCTCCGCCTGGTGGCGCTGCCGTCCTGCTCCACGATCACCAGGGCCGGTTTGGTGCCCTTGGCGGGGTCCGCGGCGATCTGGTCGAACCAGTCGAGGGCGAAGTTGAATTCTTCGAAGCGGGGCCACTGGAATTCATCCCGTGCCCGGCTGTAGTCCTCGCGCAGGGCCAGAAGCCTGTCCCTCGCGGCCCGGAAGTCGTCGGTGACTGTCATGGGGCCCTTTCGCCTAGTGATCCATATCACTGTGCAATATACTAGGACATCCAAGGGTTTGGAAGAGCGAAGGGATGCGTGCCGGTGCAGCCACAACGACGTGACGGCGGGGAAATCACAACAGTTGCGGAGCAGCCGCCGTTCCCGGATGCGGACCTCATGTACATCGTGGACCTGCTGCCGGAGGGGGAGCGGTCGCGCTACCTGGAGGTGCGGGACTTCCTGCAGTCCCGTATCCGCGCAGCGTCCATCGAATACTGGAACCGCGAGGAATTTCCGTTCGGACTGCTGGCCGAAATGGGCAAGTACGGGCTGGGCGGGCTGCAGACGGACGGGACGTCGGCTCTCTTCAAAGGCCTGATGTATGTCGAAGTGGCCCGGGCGGATGTGTCCCTGTCGGCGCTGGTGGGCATCCACAATGAGCTGATCGTGGGGATGATCGACGAGCTCGGTTCGGACGAGCAGAAGCAGCGGTGGCTGCCCGGGTTGCAGGCGTTCACCCAGCTGGGAGCCTTCGCGCTGACGGAGCCGGAGCACGGCTCGGACATTGCCGGCGGCCTCGAAACGTCAGCGCGGCTGGAGCGCGGCGAATGGGTGATCAACGGCGCCAAGCGGTGGATCGGTGCCGGGACCATCTCCGACTTTGCGCTGGTCTGGGCCCGGGATGAGGCGGACGGCCAGATCAAGGGGTTCATCGTGGAAACGGACCGGCCCGGCTATTCCGCCACAAAGATCTGCAACAAGATCGGCCTGCGGATCATGCAGAACGCGGACATCGTTCTCGAGGAGGTCCGGATTCCGGAGTCCAACCTCCTGCCCGGTGCCACGGATTTTTCCAAGGCCAACGACCTCCTCCGCGACTCGCGTGCCTGGGTGGGCTGGCAGGCTGCCGGGATCCAGCTGGCGGCGTTCGACGTCGCCCGTTCCTATGCCCTGGAACGGAAGCAGTTCGGCAAGGAGCTGGCCCGGTTCCAGCTGATCCAGCAGCAGCTGGCCGAAATCCTTGGCAATGCCAGTGCCTCCCTGGCGCTCATGGCCCAGCTGGCCCGGATCCAGCAGGACGGCAAGCTGGAAATGGTCCAGGCGGCCATGGCGAAGTCCACCACCACCCGACTGGCGCGGGCCTCAGTGGCGATGGGCAGGTCCCTGCTGGGCGGCAACGGCATCAGCAGCGACTACGAGATGGGCAAGCTGTTTGGCGACGCCGAAATTCTGTACACGTACGAGGGCAGCTACGAGATCAACTCACTGATCGTGGCCCGGGCCGTGACCGGGAAGTCCGCGTTCGTCTGAGGACGCTCGTGGTCCGCCTGAAGCGCCGACGGGGCCCGCCGTCGTACCTTCAGTTAGTCTTGGCCGCGCTCGTAGCGGAGGAGAACCACGCCGTTGCCGAACGCATGTGTGCCGGCCAGCTTGAGGTTCATTCGGACGTCCGGTGACTCGAACAGCGGCCGGCCGTTGCCCTGGCCCAGGACCACAGGGTGGACGTAGATCCTGTATTCATCCACCAGGCCGAGCCGCAGGAACGTCGCGGTCAGATTGGCGCCGCTGAGCGCAATGTCGCCGCCCGGCTGCGCCTTTAGTTCCGTGATTTCTTCAGGCACGACGTCGTGCTTCACGGTTGTGTTCCAGCCGGCTTCGGTGAGGGTCCGGGAGAACACGATTTTGGGAATCTCGCGCCAGATCGCTGCGAACTCGGCCTCGACCGCCGTGCTGTTCGGATCCTGGTCGGCGGTTGGCCAGTAATCGGCCATCAGTTCGTAGGTGACCCGCCCATCAATGAACGCGCCCATCTCCCTGCAGACATCGTTGAAGTGCTGGTGCAGTTCCTCGTCCACCATGTTCCAGCTGATGTCGCGGTTCAGCCCTTCGAAGTATCCGTCCACCGAAACTGACGCGATCAGAATGATCTTCCGCATGTCGATCCCTTCGTGGCAGGGCGGGCACCCGGGCGGGGCCGCCGTCGTACCCTCCAGTGAATCACTCGAGGATGCGTTGGAACAGGACATGGTCCTGCCAGGAGCCTGCAATCTTGAGGTAGGACGGTGCCAGGCCGATCTCTTCAAACCCGGCGCGGGACAATACTTTGCGGGAAGGCGTGTTGTGTTCGAGGGTGGCCGCCTGGACCCGGTGCAGGCCGAGCTCGTCCTTCGCTGCAGCCAGCACGGATGTGATGGCTGAGCTGCAGACGCCGCGGCCGTTGAAGTCCTTGTCCACCCAGTAACCGACGTGGGCGCTGAGGAGCGGGCCGCGGACGATTCCTGTCAGCGTGATCGCTCCGACAATGCGGCTGCCGGCCAGCAGAACCCACGGCACCTCCTGCCCCGCAGCCTGAAGGGCGAGCTTGGATTCGATGACGGCGCGCTGGCCGGCAGCCGTGAAGAACTCGCCAGCTCGGGCCGGTTCCCAGGGGGCAAGATGGTCCCGGTTCAGCACGTACGCCGCACTGAGCCGTTCAGCATCAGCAGCCTGAAGCAACCGCATTTGGACATCGCCGGTCACGGTGGCGGCCTGAGTGGTCATCCTCCGACTCTATCCGCGGGAGGCTGCCCTGCCCGGGGAGGGGCCGGTAGGGGATGGTGCCCCGGCAAGGGGGGTCCTTCGTCCCTTCCGCGGGGCGGGGAGTGAAGGCCACAGTTGGATCAGGAGGGTTGCGCTTGCCTAACCCCGGTTTGATTCGCGGAAAGAGGAGTCATGAAAATCGAATCCTGGATTTTCGGAGGCATGGCCATTTTCTTCGTACCCGTTGGGGTGGTCTACGGCTTCGTCACTGAGTGGACCGAGCCGGTTGGCTTCCTGGCCTTATGGCTGGTGGGTGGCCTGGCGGGGCTGATCGGGGGCTACCTTGGCTACACAGGCCGGCGGGTAGGGATGCGTCCCGAGGACCGTCATGATGCGGAGATCCACGAAGGCGCAGGTGAGCAGGGCCAGTTCAGTCCCTGGAGCTGGTGGCCCATTGCCCTGGGCTTTTCCGCGGCAACCGGGTTCCTGGGCCTGGCAATTGGATTCTGGATCCTATACATCGGTGCAGGGTTTGCACTGGTTGCGCTGATTGGCTGGGTGTTTGAATACAGCCGCGGAGACCACGCCCACTAGCTAAGAGGTGCAAGGCGCGCGCCCGGAGAGGGCGTCGAGCAAAAAAATTCGCCCATCGACTTGAAACTAAGCCTACTTATGATTAGGGTTGAAGTTATGAAGGGGTGCGGCGTTATGCGCACTGACGCCCTTTCGGGAGGTCCCAACGGGATCGGACAGCTTGGGAGAATGGCCTGTTCCATAGGCGCTCCCGGTGCCCGCCGAGGCGAAGAGCTGTAAGCAACCAAAAAGAGATGCGGTGAACCGCGGCCTGAACCTGGGCTGCAGCCACCTTGGTAATCGCGTAACCGCGGTGCCGGGGGAGGGTTTGCGTGCATCAAAATCGAGGGAGCAAAAGATGTCAGTTATGAAGAAAGCTACTACCGCCGTTGCCGGATCACTGTTCCTGGTGGGGATGGCCGCAGGGCCTTCGATGGCCGCGGACAACAGCACTGTCAATGACGGCCTGGTGAACGTTACTGTCGGCGATGTGACAGTCCTCAAGGACGTCAATGTTGGCGTAGCCGCTGATGTGACGGCACAGATCTGTGGCGTGGAAGTCGGGCCGGTCGCCGTTCTGGGTGAGGCTGTCGACGCCACGAGCACCGAGTCTGTCGTCTGCGACGACAACGGCGGTCCGGTCACCATTATTCAGAACTGACGGACTGCACCTGCGTAGAGGGCGTTGATGTCCTCTAGCGCAAACAAAAAGCGGCGGGACCATCTGGTCCCGCCGCTTTTGCCGTCCGCAAAGCTGGTGTACGTAGTACACTCGTGGCAACAAAATCGCAAGTAAGGTGCCCACATGACGCAGCAGACGGAAGCCACGCGCCGGATCCCGCTGAACCGGGAGCGGGTGCTGACTGCCGCCGTCGTGCTCGCCGACGAAGCGGGCATCGAAGCGCTCAGCATGAGGCGCCTGGCGCAGGAGCTCGGCGTCGTACCGATGGCGCTCTACAAGCACGTCGCCAACAAGGAGGAACTCCTCGACGGCATGGTGGACGTCCTGGTCGGCGAAATCGATCCTCCCGCCCGCGATGCCGGGTGGCAGAGTGCGGTCCGGTTACGGGTGCTTTCAGCGAGGGAAGCCCTATTGCGGCATCCGTGGGCACGGCAGGTGCTTGAATCGCGCACCACCCGGACACCGGCGGTCCTTGGCTACATGGATTCGTTCATCGGGATGTTCCTGGCCGGCGGCTTCTCCGTGGACCTCACCCATCACGTAATGCATGCACTCGGCAGCCGCATGTGGGGGTTCACCCAGGAGCTGTTCGAGGATTCCGCCGGCAATGCGGCGGCCGGCGCGGCGCCGTCAGGGGTAACGCCGGAAACGCAGGAGGCCATGCTCCGGGAGATGGCGCAGCGCTATCCGAACATCCTGCAAGTGGCCATGGCGGCCAATCACGACGACGGCTCCGTGGTGTCGCAGGGCTGCGACGACCAGTTTGAATTCGAGTTCGCGCTTGACCTCCTCCTGGCCGGGTTCGAGCGCTTCCACCGGCAGGGCTGGACGTCGGAGCGGGCGAAGCTGGAGCGGTAGCCCGCCGGATGCTAGCTTGTGGGGATGGAGGCACTCGACTGGCTGCTTGACTCCGATCCCGCGATCCGCTGGCAGGTCCTGCGCGACCTCACGGACGCGCCGCCTGAGGAAGTGCAGTCCGAGCGTGCCCGCGTCGCCACCCAAGGCTGGGGCGCCCGCCTGCTCGCGCTGCAGGACGGCAACGGTCAGTGGGACGGCGGAACGTACTTCCCGGCGCAGTTCGACGAGTCGGAGCCAGGCCAGCCCTGGACTGCAACCACTTACAGCCTGTTGCTGCTGCGCGATTTCGGGCTTGATCCCCGCAGCGGCCAGGCACGCCGCGCCGTCGAGCTCGTCCGCGACAACTGCCGCTGGGAGGAAGGCGATCAGCCGTTCTTCGAGGGCGAGGTGGAGCCGTGCGTCAACGGCATGGCCGTGGCACTTGGCGCCTACTTCGGTGAGAAGATCGACGGCGTCGTGGAGCGTCTGCTGGGTGAGCAGCTCGCCGACGGCGGATGGAACTGCGAGGCGGAACGCGGTTCGGTGCGTTCGTCGTTCGGGACAACCATCAACGTGCTCGAAGGGCTGCTGGAACACGAGCACGCGACCGGCGGGTCCCCGGACTCAATCGAGGCCAGGCAGCGCGGCGAGGAGTACCTGCTGGAACGCGGGCTCCTTCGGCGCAAGGCCACCGGCGAACTGATCGACCGAGACTGGCTGGAGTTTTCCTACCCCACCCGCTGGTTTTACGACGTGCTGCGCGGCCTCGACTACTTCCGCGCGGCATCCACCAGTCCGGACGAACGCATCGCCGAGGCGGTGGAGGTGCTGCGCTCCAAGCAGCAGCCCGATGGCACCTGGTTGCTGGAAAACACGCATCCGGGCCGGATCCACTTCGCCTTGGAGGACGGTGACGGGCGCCCGAGCCGGTGGAACACCCTAAGGGCGCTGCGGGTGCTCGGATGGTATGAGGGCAGTATCGCTGGCGGCAGTGCTCGAGCGATGCGGCTGCGGGAAACCACGGGGGGCAACGGGCCGGGCTGGCCTCGTAGCTAGCCGGAACCGGCCACCTCAGCCGAGAAGTCTCGCCACCAGTTCGCCGCGGCTCCCGACTCCCACCTTGTCGAAGAGGGACTTCAGGTGGTCATGGACCGTGTGGGGCGAGATGAACAAATGGTCGGCTATGTCCGTCGTCGCCGAGCCGGAGACCACCTCAAGGCAGACCTCCCGCTCCCGGGCCGTGGCGCCGTAGGCGGCGAGCAGGAGGCTCACCATTTCGTGGGTGGTGGCGGGTTCCACGGTGACCACCATCTGCCCGGGGTCGTTCCCGGTGATGAGCCGGCTGGCCTGGAGGACCACCCAATGATCTCCGGCGTCGCGCATCCTCATGCGGGCGGTCCCGGAAACAGAAGCCTTCGCGGCAGCCACCACCGCGTAGAGCGTCATGCTGAAACGGCCGGGCGCCTCATCGTCCAGCTGAGCCAGCCAGGTGGCGGCTGCCTCAGTCGCGGCACGCAGCTCACCGCGCGGTCCGACCAACACGATCACCGGACCCTCCGGACCCCCCGGCCCGTCCGCCGCGTGCCGCTCCGCGCGGACTGCGACCCGGGTGGCCGCGGCCAGGGCTGATGCGATGGAACTCAGGAATTCCACTTCCCGGTCGGTGAAGTCCGCGCCCGGCTCACGGAAGAGCCCGCCCACGGCCCAGCAGGCGGCATCGGCCCGGAACACCGCACGGAGTTCGTGCTCCAGCCCCTGCGGACGGAGCAGGTCGTTGAGCCGCACGCTCCTGACCACGTCGCGGTGCGGCACATCGGAGAGCCGGGCGGCCGGTACCGGCCGCCGGATCAGCGCCGCGAAGGCATTCGGCTCCGTGCCCGCATATTCGGTCTCGGCGAAGCGCGCGGCGTATTCATCGGGCACAGGCCAGGGCGGCCAGTTGGTGATCGACGTCATGATGAGGGAGTCCGGGTCGACGCCGGACCAGCAGGCCTGCTGAAACGGCACGGTGTGATGGACGACGGCGAGCGCTGCAGCATGCAGCTCGGCTACGCCCATGCCGGTGGTCGCCATGGCCGAAATCTCGCGCTGGGCCCGCTGTGCACGATCTGCCCACATGCTTTCAGTATCCGCCCCCAAGGACGGACTGCAATCCCCAAATTGGGGGATGGCGGAGGCGCTGGCGGAACCCCCTGGGCGGGGATGGGACAGGCTTCGCGGCGGACGTAGTCTTCGACCATGAACGCCGTTGCCCAACTGTTTGCGCTGCTGGAAGCCCTGATCTACATCGCGGTGTTTCCCCTTGAGGCCTTTCTCCTGCGCCGCCCCGCTGTGCAGAGATTCCTCAGCACCCCTGCAGAAAATGTCCCCGCCGTCATGATGTGGGCGATTCCCGTCGGCTTCCGCAATCTCCTCATAGCTTTGGGGGTCATTGCGGGACTCGTGGCGTTGAATACCGGGAACGACGTGGTCGGCCGGACGCTGGTTACCTACTGCTGCGCGTACATGGTCCTGGGTGGATCCACCATGGCCATGGCCGATGCGCTGGGACACTACCCCAAGAAGGGCGACAGCATTCCGGGAACTCTTGCCGCCACTGTGCCGGCCCTCATTGCGCTCGCAGCCTCGGTGTTCTGAGCGGGCATTGGCCGCCGTTCTGAACGCAGGGACAAACGAAGGCCCGCCTATGGGGGACAGACGGACCTTCGCAGTTAAGACGGTACGCCTCTTCTAAATACCCATCGAGTGGAGATGCATTACTGCCGCGCGCCGGCAACTTCGGGACCTGATCGCGGCGTGCGTCACCGTCCTTTCCGAGTCCCGGCCTGCGGCGTAGTCTGCCTCTTATCACGACACCCGGGCGGGAGGATCTTTGGACGGCTATGCCGAGCTGCGGGCGTTCCGCGGCACGCACCCGTATCGATCGGTGACGGTCGGCGGCGTCGAATGGAAGTACATCGCCGGACCGGTGCCCGGGGAGGCAAGCCCGGCACTTCTCGTCCTGGGCGGCGGGTTCTCCTTCGGTGATTCCGCGTTCCGCACGATCACCGCTTTCGAATCGCACTTC
The DNA here is from genome assembly GCF_964254335.1 of Arthrobacter sp. LjRoot78. Classification (NCBI taxonomy): domain Bacteria; kingdom Bacillati; phylum Actinomycetota; class Actinomycetes; order Micrococcales; family Micrococcaceae; genus Arthrobacter; species Arthrobacter sp. LjRoot78. Next base: position 499,766 of record NZ_CAXUTG020000001.1, read on the forward strand.
CGGGTGCTCTCACCCTCGTATCCGTCGGTGCGGACAATGGCCCAACTCGTGGAGGGGGTTGCGGCCATCCTCGACGCCGAGGGTATCCATTCCGCGAGCATTTTCGGCCACTCCCTTGGCGCCGGCGTCGCGCACGCCTTTGCCTGCCACTATCCGCAGCGCGTGGACAAGCTCATCCTGTCCGGGTTCGGTCTCTATACCCGTGGTCACGTGCGTCTGGTGAGCGCCTTCGTCGGTCTGTTCTCGATATTGCCCAAAGATGCCCTGGCGGCTTTCTACCGTCCGAGAATCGCACGCCTCGTCGCAGGGGCGGAAGGCGACGAACGTGCTTTCCTCAGCGCCTACACGGAAGATCTTTTCGCAGCACACACGAAGGAATCGGCCCTTGCCCGCCTGGCAGTCGTGCTGGATCTGGCGGCGCATCCGGACCGTTACGCCGCCTCGTCCACCTTCGAGCGTCCGGACGACGTGCTGGTGATCGCCGCTGCCGACGACCGCGGTTTCACCCCGCGCGAACGCGAAGCGTTGCTTGCCGCCTACCCCGGCGCCCGTGCCTATGTTTTTGGCGAGGGTGGCCACCTGACGGCCGTCACCCATCCGGCTGAATACGCCGACGTCGTCGAACGCTTCCTCAAGGGCCGTCCCCTTCCCGCGGGGCGTAGCGAAAACCCGGCCGTGGCGGCCCTGGAGGCCAGGCTGGCCGGCTTCCGTGCCAGACACCAGTACCGCACGCTCGACGTTGACGGTGTGCGCTGGCGCTACCTTTCGGGCGGCTCGGGCGAACAAACGGTGCTTCTGCCCGCCGGTGGTACACGGATGCCGGACATGTACCTGCTGCTGATCGAGGCGCTGGAGCGGGACTTCCGTGTCCTCGCGCCGGCCTACCCCGCCGGTGCCGGCATCGCCGGGCTCGCGGACGGACTGGCTGCGATCCTTGACGCCGAGGGAGTCAATCAGGCGGATGTGCTGGGCTCGTCTTTCGGCGGATTTGTGGCCCAGACGTTCGCCCGCCGGCATCCGGAGCGCGTGCGGCGCCTGGTGCTGGCGAACACCGGCAGCCCTGCCGCGGCCCCGCTCCCTTGGCTCCCGCTCCTCATTCGCTTCCTCTCCGTCCTTCCCGAAAGCGCCGTGCGATCCCTGACCGGCCGGAACTGGCGCCGCTGGTTTGTCCCGGACTCACAGGACGACGCGAGTTTCTGGACCATGCTGCTGTCGGACGTACTCAGCCGGCTGGGCAAGGAGGATCTGCTGTCCGGCCTACGGGAGATGAAGGAGTTTGCCCATCTTCCGGCCGAACGGGCAGGCGGGGTGCGCACGCCCACCCCGCCTGTACCGGTGCTGCTGATCGAATCGGAGCGGGACGAGGCGTTCCCGCCCCGGGCACGTGCGGCTCTCCGGGCCCTTTATCCGTCTGCGGAGATCCGTCTTTTCGCGGGCGCGGGCCATGGGGTCATGGCGACGCGGACCGCCGAGTACCTCGCCACCGTGGGGGAGTTCCTTCGCCGACCCTGAGCTAGGCAGCCCTGATTTTCACGGGAGCCCGGCCAGGTGCGAGCAGGCGTCCCACAAGCGCTTGCGGACTTCGGGATCCGATCCCATGCCCGGCGTCGGGAGCTCCTTGCGCTTTGCCCAGAGCTTGCCGGAGACCGCCGCCGTTTCCCCCGAGGTGGCGAGCCAGAGCGCTGTGTCTGCCGCCTTTTCGGCCGGCGCACCGAGCGCGTTCGTGATCCAGCGAAAGGGGCCCCCGACGTCGAGCAGCAGCGATGTGTTCTTGACCAGTCCCGGATGGACGGCATTCGCCACCACGCCCGAGCCGTGCAGGCGCTCAGCGAACTCTTGGGTGAGCAGAACCCTGGCCAGCATTGTGGGCGGGGTGGAGCGCAGGTAGCTGTACCTGCCCTTGGCTGTCTGGAGGTCGTCGAGAGTGAGTTTGGTGTTGCCGTATTTGGACGCGATATTCACGATGCGGGACGTGCGCGCGGCCCCGGACGGCCGGCCCGCAACTCCGCCGTCCCCTGGCGGTACGGCCGCGGCGTGTTTGAGTGCGTCCAGCAGGAGGTTGGTCAGCAGGAAGTAGGCCATCACATTGGTGGCGAAGGTCAGTTCGAGCCCGTCGGGGGTCACATTCCGCTCCTTGCGGAACACGCCCGCTGCGTTGACGAGCACGTCGAGCCGGTCATGGCGCGACAGGAACCCGGCGGCCGCCGCACGGATTGAGGACTGGACTGAAAGGTCACAGGTCAGCGGCTCAAGCCGGGCGTCAGGGACGAGGAGGCGGATGCCCTTAACCGCCTCTTCGGCCCGGGCCCCTGAGCGCGCCACCACCACGACCAACGCGCCCTCGCGGGCAAGTCCGGTTGCCACGGCTTTTCCCAGGCCGCTCGCCGCCCCCGTCACCAGCGCCACGGTTCCATCCATGGAAGCCATCGTCATCGCCTCCTGAGGCTTGTCCTGCCAACTAGGTCGCCGCCTTGCCGCCGGGCGCTTTAGGCCCTCCGTCTCGACTGGTCACATCACAGCACACCACAGTCGGGTTGACCAGCTTTGAATCAGTTGATTGCCTCAATGCCAAGCCGCTTGAGTTCTTCAAGGTGGTTCCGCATGTTCTGAAGCACCTCGGGGGAGTGGGGCTGCCAATCCAGGATCTCGTCAACCACTCGCAGTGGCGCTCGGGTGCGGTAGGACCTCGTCGGGTTGCCCGGGAACTTCTTGTCCGTCAGATTGGGGTCGTCCTCAAAGGGGCCCGTGGGTTCCACAAGGTAGATTCTGCCGGGTCCCTCGCCCACGCCGAGTTCCGCTCCCCAAGTAGCCGCATCGAGGGTTGCGGTCAGGTAGATGAAGTTCGCCCGCTTTCGCTCCCCGAAATTCGAACTGTAGCCGGGTTCCAGCAGGTCCCCCGGCTTCAGCTCAGCCTTCGTGCCGTGGTAGAAGGGCCCGGGATCCTTGGCCTCGGACGACAGCGGTTCGATGTCCATGCACACCCTCCTCGAAGTTGGGCTACCACTCTAGCTCGCCGACGGCTCATGCCACGGTTTTTGGGCCGGGGTCATGAGGGAGGCGAGCGCGGCCGCCAGGGCGGGCACGTAGAACCAGCCAATGGTTGCGGAAGCGAGCATGGTGAAGATGGTGAGGGCAACGGTGGTCGCGACGGATGCGGGCATCCGTGCCGGTCCCCTCACTAGGAGAGGCAGCCCGGTCAGAGCGACGGGGATCAGCAACAGCACAAAGACGTAAGGCCCTACGATCTCGAGCAGGGTTGAGGCAGTGACTTGGTCTGGCCCGTCATTCGAAATTATCGCTGTGCTGTACACAGGAACCAGGAGTAGCACCAGGGAGGCTGCAATCGTGAGCGAGAAGGCAACGATCTGGCGAACACTTTTCGGATCCGAGCGGTATCTCATGTGTCCCCTCCAAAGTGGAGTTGCGTCTAAGCCAACGAAAGCACGGTTTTAGGCATCCGACCAGACGATTTCATCGCTTTCGATGTCCGCTCGGATGCCGTCCAGCCCGACGAATTGGGGCTCGTTGATCGCGCGCCAGCGGGCTACAGTTGGCGCCATGCGAAAACTCATAGTTCAGCAGTGGGTCACCGTGGACAACATCGCCGCGGAGGAGAACGGCGGGCTCAGCTTCGTGTCAGGAGAGCCGTTTTCCGAGACCACCAACAAGGCGTTCAAGGCAAGCCTGATGGGGTTCATCGACTCTGTCGACACGATGATTCTCGGCGCGAATACCTACAACCAGAACAAGGACTACTGGCCGTCTGCCAATGAACAAGGTGAATACGGTGAGAAGCTCAACAACCTGACCAAGTTCGTCGCCTCGTCGACGCTGGCTGACGCGCCATGGGGTGACCTTCCCGCCGCGACCGTAACGCGAGACCCGGCCGCCACCATCCGGAAGCTCAAGGAGGAGAGCGGCAAGGACATCTGGCTGTGGGGGAGCTTGAGGCTCATGCACTCACTGATGGACGCCGGCGTCGTCGATGAAGTCCGGATGCTGGTCTGTCCGGCGTCACGCGGCAAGGGAAAACGCATTTTCGAGGATTGGCAAGACCTGCGGCTGCTTGGGGCCACCCCGTTCGAAAACGGCGTGGTACTTCTGCGCTACGAGATCAAGAAATAAGCGCCAAGGAGTGAGTGGAATCCGGTGGGTACTGCACGTCGATCTCGACCAGTTCATTGCGGCTGTCGAAGTGCTCCGGCGGCCGGAGCTTGCGGGCAAACCGATCATTGTCGGCGGTCGGGGCGACCCCACGGAACGAGCTGTGGTGTCGACCGCCTCCTATGAAGCAAGGGCGTTCGGCGTGGGTTCCGGAATGCCCTTACGCATTGCGGCCCGGAAAGTGCCCGACGCCGTGATCCTGCCGGTCGATCACGAGGCGTACCTCGCGGCGTCTGAAACGGTGATGGCTACCCTGCGTTCGCAGCCCGGCGCCACCGTGCAGGTGCTGGGTTGGGATGAAGCCTTTGTAGGCATTGAGACAGAGAATCCGGAAGCCTACGCCCGGCAGGTGCAGGCCGCTGTCCTGGAGCGGACGCAGCTGCATTGCAGCGTGGGCATCGGCGATACCCTGGTCCGGGCCAAGGTAGCCACCGGCTTCGGCAAGCCGGCCGGAGTCTTCCGCCTCACCGCCGGGAACTGGCTGGAGGTCATGGGCAGTCGGCCCACCAAGGATCTGTGGGGCGTCGGAACCAAAGTGTCAGGCCGGCTGGCCAGACTCGGCATCAACACCGTCGCCGAGCTCGCCGCGTGCGACCCCCAAGACCTGGTCCCGGAGTTCGGCCCCAGGATGGGTCCTTGGTACGCGGAGCTCGGACGCGGGGACGGCGCCAGCGTTGTGGACGACACCCCGTGGGTTGCCCGCGGGCATAGCCGGGAGACCACCTTCCAGCGGGACCTGACCGAGCCCGCCCAGGTGGACGACGCCGTCAGGGAACTGACAGCGCGCGTCCTTGAGGATGTTGTGGCTGAAGGGCGGCCCGTCATCGGATTAACCCTCAAAGTTCGGTACGCGCCGTTCTCCACCAAGACCCACGCGAAAAAGATCCCCGAGACTTTCGACCGGCACGAAATCCTCGCGCGGGCTTTGGACCTCGCGGCCGGAATCGAAGCGGGCCGACCGATCCGGCTCCTGGGCCTGCGGGCCGAAATGGCCATGCCCGATGATGCCCGAAAGGGACATACGCCGACCCGCGGCGGCTGGTGACGGCGTCGGTCCTTTCTTACTTCCGCGAATGAACCCTCGCGGAAGCAACCAATACCGGAACGTTTCCCCGAATGCAGCTATCTGGTATCGGTGGTGATTGCTTCGATGGGGATCCATAGTTGGCCGCGGCCTTTAGAGCCGTCTGGTTCCGACTGGACGCTCAGCAGTTGTGGTCCGGGCGCCCAGCGATATGGATTCGCGGGGAACCATTCGGCCGCTGCGTCAGCCCAAAGATGCTGCAGGACCTCGGGAAACTTGCCTTCTGTCTCGAACACAACCCATAGCCCGGCCGGGATATCCGTAGAGTCGTATCCGACCGGCGCCGTCCGTGATGATGCCGCAGCGCGCCAGTAATCCAATTCGCTTCCCTCTGTTCCCGGGTCCTCGAGATTTTCGGTGACAGCGAGCAGCCCGAACGGCTCCGTGTCCGATAACTGTGCCAGTCGCGGCCTCACCGTCGAGTCCAGGTTCCGCTCGAACTCTTCGATTAGCGGATTCGGACCCTCGTAGATGAGCCGGACACGTGTCTTGAGCCCGATAAGGCGGAAGGCGTCCTTCTTCACTATGCGGTGCTTCATGTGGGCACTCCCTTCGATTCGAAGATGGAATCTCAATTGCGGTTGTGAATGGAGCACGGCGCCCGGGCGTCGCGCCTGTGACGGAGTGAGCCCGTGCATGGATTTGAAAGCCCGGGTGAACGCTTCGGCCGACCCATACCCGTACCGGATCGCTACGTCCAGTACGGCCTGGCCAGCGACAATTTCCGCTGCCGCTGCCGTCAGCCGCCGGCGCCGGATGTATTCGGACAATGGCAAGCCCGCGAGTGAGGCAAACATTCGCCGAAAGTGGTACTCCGAGGTGAGAGCCACCTGTGCCAGACGTCCAACGTCGATCTGCGAGGCAAGGTCAGCCTCGATGAGCTCGATAGCCCGGTTCCATTCCTGCACGGCTGCCTCCTTCCTTCACTACGGTACGGAGACTCCGACCCGTTGACCCGACAATGCCTGCCCGAAAAGATCAGTCGTCGGTCGACGCGAGGTCAGACGTAGGCCAGGCTCATCAGCAGTGCCTTGAGTTGGACGTATTGGTCAGTTGCCATCCAGGCTCTGGCTGCGCCCCTGTTTGGGAAGGCAGGGTCATTGAACAGAACTCGGGTGCTCAGGCCGCCGTTCGCCGTTGAAACGAGATTGCACCACGATGAGACGCCCTCACCTTGCGCCAGTGAGCGGGGATCGCTTAGCCCCATGAAGTAGGCGTCGCCATCACCATAGGACTCTACGACGAAGCCGAAAACGGGCTCGGCGTCGTCCGGTGCAGCCATTCCAGGAACAGCCACTTGATCGAACACCCGACGCGATACGGGACCGCCAGCACAACCAGCGGTCAAGCCATTTCCCAGGGAGAGCAGATCATTGCCTCCGCTGTCAGTGACGATCGCTTCAACGCCGGGGAGGCCTGCAGGGGGGAGCACGGTTCGCACCGTCCATGCTTCCGGATAGGTGAAGGAGATGTGTCCGTCCGGGAAAGTGAAGGTCTTCAGTGCTGGAGCTGCGTGCTTCGCCGACGAAGCGGGCAGCTCTGACCCTGATACCGCACTGGCGGCAGAGGCCGCCGGTGCCGCAGCTGACAGAAATGCTAGCGCTGGTGTGGGTTCGGCCGTGTCGTTCACGGTCACGTTCGAGGCGGCGGCAGGGCCGGTTCCTGGCTGTGGCCCACATCCGGCGAGTACAAGGCCGACGGCGAAACCCGCCATGCTGACGGCCGTGAAGATTCCGGCGCGATTGGAATTCATTGTTATAACCCCCAATATCTGTGACGGCGGGCCGAATGTCCCGCTCGGTAACTAAATTTCCGGAACCTCGCCTGGAGTTACAGTCAGTGCAAAAACATCCGGTGATGGCCACCAGGGACAATTCGGTCCACGACGAACCGCGCGCAGCGCCAAGATGGATGCTTCTGTCAGCGAAAGCACCCCCTCCGTGAGACGGCACGATGGGTAACGGGTGTCGGGTTAGCTAGGCAGTCGCGGTCATAGGAACCGCCCCAAATGCCATCAACAGGATGAATTCTCCATCATGGCCGACCGAGTGGAGCGTTCCTAACTAACGATCTATGCGAACCTGCGAGACTTGCCTAATGATTACCGAGCACGCGCTGCTTCCCGTCATTTCCGGTCATGAAGAAGATTTTGAGGCAGCGTTCGACCGGGCTAGATCGATTATTGCGTCGACGCCAGGCTTTATCTCGTTGTCGCTCTCGCGTTCGATCGAAACTCCCAGCACTTATTTGCTGCTCGTGCAGTGGGACAGTTTGGAGGACCACACCGTTGGTTTCAGGGGATCCCCGCAGTACCAGCAGTGGCGGCAGCTACTGCACAGATTTTACGAACCGTTTCCCTTGGTCGAACACTACGAGCTCGTGAACTCTGCTCCTCGATAGAAAGCCTTAGGGGGCAGATGTGAAATACATCCTCGTTTTGCAATGGCCAGTTACCTCTGAGGCCGACTTTGATGCGCTCATCTCGATGGAGGATCTGCTTGAGGCAGACCTCCCGGATGCACACGGTTTCGTGGACGGCCACGACTTCGATGCCGGCGAGATGAACATCTTCGTCCACACCGACCGACCACTCGAAGCGTTTCAGGACGCGATGACATCGCTGCGCCGTGACCCACGATGGGTCGGCGTACGGGCGGCATACAGGCCGGCCGATGGAGATCGTTATGTGGTCGTGTGGCCCAAGACGCTTGAAGTGTTCTCAGTGTCGTGACGCGGAGAATCCGTGCTCTGCTTTCATGGCTGCGACAATCCTCTGGACGTTGGACATGCTGCCGGGCACCACTGCGTCTGACACTCGGATGGTAGTCCCACAGACCCACACGTCCTCCCTAAAGTTTGCCGAAGGGCTACGAGGCCAGACACAACGGGCGCACATATCGATGCCCTAAGGGAGTCGGATCACAGGTTAGTTATCAAGGTCTTTCATTGCGCAGTGCCCACGAGGGCCAGCGAAGGATTGAGCGTCTTTCTATCCCCGCTGGCAAGTCTCTGTCCAGGTCCCAGGATCTAACGCCGGTCTCTTCCCAGATTCCGAAGAGCTCGTCGGATCGGTTACCGTGCCTGTACTCGGCTTCCTCGGGAAAGACCGGCAAGGCGTCGAGGAACACGACGTGCCGGCCGTTCGTCAGCTGGAGTTCCGGGATCAGGTCATCGGGACGTTCGGTTAGCACCCATCCCGTGAATTTCCGACCCTTTATGACTTTCCAATTGCCTGCCACAAGGACGCCGTGTTGAGGCACTGTGTTGCTTTTGAGGACGCTCAAAACCATGTTGGCGAACGCCTCTTTTACCGCCTCGGAACCGGACTTCACTCCCACGAAGAGCTCAACGGCGTGCTGTCTGGCTCCCGGGCCATGGCGGGTGGCGCCAGCCGAAGCATAGAGGTGGACGCCCATCCGGCTCGTACCTTTTGGCCACTCGAAGACGCCCACAGATTCCCCTGAGCGCGTACGCATATCGTGGTACTCCGGCTCAGATCCGACTACTGCAACGTAGTGCTCGCGCAGCTCCTCAACCACCGACATGCTCCCCATGAGTTCCATCTAACCATCGACTAACGGTCGCCAAGTGACATTTAGGGCTGCGAATAGTCCGCCACTTATCGCTGCGAATCTGGGGCTCGTCGCTCGTTCCGAAAGGGGAGCGCGTTTAACACCGCATTGCGCATCGTGATGCCCGATCGGGTCTTGGGTACGAGGAGGCGCGATGCGATGCCGGCGCGCCGTTGTAGCGGTCGGATGTGTTTGCGGTGCGTGTGTTCATAGCCAGCGAAAGCGGCGGTGTGGTCGTCCGGGTGGGCGGCAATCGCGTCGGCGAGGGTCTTGGCCCCGACGATCGCGCTGCTGGAGCCGTCACCGAACAACGAGATGCAACTCGCCGCGTCACCGAGCAGCACCACGCGGCCGGCAGTCCACTGCGGTACGTCCACGCGGGTGACGGCGTCGAAGTACCTATCGTCGGACGCGCCCCATTTCTCAAGCGCGAGCGTGGTGAACCATCCGCCGCCGGCGTAGGTGGACTCGACGAGGCGTCTGCCTTGGTCCGCGTCGCGGTAGTCGAAATCGTGCTGTCCCCGGAAGATGAATGCGAACCCGGGCTTCCCGCCGGCCGGATGGATGGTCAAGGAGGTTCCCGGTTCGTTGTACAACAGCACGGTGCGCGCATCCTCGATCGGTGCAGGGGCGCGCACGGTGCCCACGAACATGCCGAACGGGCGGGAAAAACGTTTTTCGGGGCCGAACGCCAAGCGCCTAACGGTGGAGTGGAGTCCGTCGGCTCCGACGACCAGGTCGAAGCGACGGGAAGGAGTCCGCTGAAACTCGACGTCGATTCCGCCGCCGTCCTGGTGCAAAGCGGTGATCGAGTCGTCCCGGATGATGAGACTTGTCTCTTGGGCCTTCTCAAGCAACAGGGCGACGAGTTCATTGCGTGCGACCTCGACCTCCTCGTGGCGGTCGACACGCTGGCGCGTGCGGATCGTGGCCTGTGGCCGCCCGTCGGCGCCGACGAAGACCAGGCGCTCGACACCGGTGGCAGCCTCCTCCAGGCGCGACCAGATGCCCATCTGCCGTGCAACAGCGACCGCTCCTGCGCGTACGTCGACAGGGTTGCCGCTAGATGGTGTGTCGGCCGCTCGTTCCACAATTGTGACCGACCAACCGGACTTCGCCAGCCAGTACGCGGCGGTCGAGCCGGCAATGCCGCCGCCGGAGAGCAGTACGCTGCGATCCACCATGCCCTCATTCAAGCACTCAACGCCAGAGGTAAGTCCGCATCGCTGGGGATTCCACGTCGGCAACCCTGACCGGGCCGAAAACTGGTCATTCGACTCGTGGGATTAGTTGTTGCCGAGAACTGGTCGCTCAGAGAGATAGCAACATTGAGCGGGCATCTAACTGGTTGTGCGGGTGCCGATGAGGCCGGCATCAACCTTGGTTTGTTAAACCCTGTCGCGAACCTAGTCGCTGTGGAGACGTGTCCCTTAGTCCTCCGGGCGCTAGGATCTGCACAGGACGCATCAGCAGGTTTTCAGGGGCGCCTTGTCAGCGTTTGTGCTTCGGGGAAGAAGAAGACGATGAGCGGTATTGACGATCTCATGGCGGAGGCCAATGACCGCTGGGCAGACGCGAAGAGAAGAGCGCAGGGCGTCGAGGACAACGGCCTGGGCGAGGCCGTGAAAACCTATTACACCCGCTATTTCCCTGCCGGATTCTTCATCCTGGTCGCGGCCGGGACCATCGGCGCAACCCTGGCTTTCCCGGGCACACCGGAGAGGTTGCCGACCTTCCTAACCTTCGGGTTTCTCCTTGGATTTCTAGGCGCCCTGATTGGGGGCTTGGTCCACAACGCGAAGAAAGTGGCACCCGCAGTAAAGTTCGGGAGGATTGATGTGCTTCTTTCCTTGGAAAACGAGGAAAAGAAGCAGGTCCGTCGTCAGATCGCAGGGAAGGGACCCATCGATCCGGAACATCTTTCAGTCAGCCGGGCCGCCGCGGTGCAATTACGAAAGGGCCTCGCCACGCAACTGCTTCTGGCGCCGTTGTATCCTCTCATCTTCATTCCCCAAGTCATGAACTCAGCTCTCCGCGGTGACAGTCTGTTCGCTTGGCTGATGGCAATTGGTGTGGGAGTAATAGCGGCCGGGGTAGGGTTTCTCGTCCGTGACTTCCGGCGGGCGGGCCGGTTCCTGGCCCACACAGCGGAGCGGGCAGCCCCGGGCAACGCGCCGTTTTAGTGTTCCAAAGCCGAACCCCGACTGGGGCCGAAAAATGGTTGATCAGGACGTCTGGCGAAAATAGCCAGGAGAGAGCAGCCCATAGGATTGCAACCCTGACCGGGCCGAATATTGGTCATGCGACGAGTGAGGCTAGTTGTTGCCAGGAATTGGTTGCGGAGAGCGATTGCGACCTCTACCGGGCATCTACGCGGGGCCGGAGGATCAACTGGTATGGGCCCTATCGGAATGCTTTCGCTTGTGGTTCAGTACACTCATGCCAGAGCGATCCCCACGAAAGCCGACAGGCAAGCCTCCGGTCAGCGCAAGCCCTGAGCTGAGGCGCAGGCTCCGCCGCCTCACCTACTATGGGTCAGCCTTGGCCTTGGCAATGATTATTCTGAACTTCCTACCCATTGAGCCCGAGCCGTGGGTTTGGGGCAAGGTGGCAATTCTTGCCGTTGGCACGATCATATTCATCATCTGGGCGACTCGGTTTTCATTGTGGCAACGCGATGAGTACTGGCGCGAACGCGGCAGAGACCCTAAGCATCCCGAACGCTTCCCTGAGCGCTCAGACGATAACTAGCTGCACACCACAAGAGGCAGGAGTACATGTGAAGAATTTTTCTCCCAGCTATGGAGGAGCGGGACTTGACCCTCTGTTCGTCGTGGTTTTTCCGCCGTCATGTTAGTGATTCTGGGAATCAGCGCGTTCGTGATCATGAGGCGGCGCAAATAGAGAGAGGAGCTCTTGGTCGATGTTCGTTGAAGTGGCCATGAATCCGATCCGGTGGGGTTCTCCCCAGACGCCGAGCAAATGTTATGCCCCCTGCTAATGCGTCGCTGAGGTTGTAAGTCGTTTATGCGACGTCGTGGCAGTGGTGCACCAGCATTGACCTACTCGCGAAGGACCTTCCACCGGCCGAACCCTGACCGGGCCGAAAACTGGCAGACCACTACAACGGGCGAAAATATCGCCAGGATTGACCAGCCTCGTGGAATGCGACCCTCTACGGGACGCTTCTGGACGCTGAGCAGCTCAGTTTGATGCCATCAAGCCTGACTCGGAATTGCTTTAGGCTTTCGGAGATGCCTCTGCAGCGGCAGCTGCCTGGCGAAGTAGAACCTCGAGCCGATCCTCAAAATTTTCTCGGGCTCCGAAAAATGTGTGGTCGGTTAGTCGGAAACCGAAGGTGTCGAATGCGTGCGCATCAATATGGACGCCGTGCTCCGCTGCTCGCATGCGCACTGTCAACGCCACCGGTATTTTCCGGCGGCTCCATGAAAATAGGTTGCCCCAGAGGCGATACTGCAGATTGGATCCCGTTTGTATTTCAAGGAGTTCACCGTCCTGGTGGATCCTTGCCTTGTCCGACGCAAACGCTTTGGAGATTGCCGTCAGCGCTTCGTCCTGAGTGAGCGGCGACGACCAGTGTTCGGTCTTTTCAAACAGCGGCTTTGTTCGGCTTCCGTCTATCTCCATTGCACTACTCCTCGCGCCAGTAACGTAATGACAGCCTAGTCTTGGGGCGTGGGAAGCGGAGAGCAATCTCTGCGTTCTCGCGGTCATCGGTCCAACGGATGGAAGCCAGCCACTGGAGGTATGGTCCGAAGCTGTTTCGTCATCAGCCGAACCCTCTACGGGACCGTTTGTGGAGGGGCAGTCCGTAAGGAAATCCTCCACCGGGCACTCCGATTTTCCACTGGGAGGCGAAGACCGGCAGTTGGGACCCGGCCAGAGACCCTGAGGAGGAGCCTACCGTGCAGCTTCCCTTAACCCGGGGTCCTGTCGGACGGAAGGTGTCCTGGAAAGCGCTCCGGATGCTTGGGATCCCGGCCCCGCTCGCGCCAGTACTCAGCACGCTGCCAGAGCGAGAACCTGATGACGGCGACACCGAGAACAATAACGAAGACGATCTCGACAGCGACCTTTGCAATCACCCAGGGCAGCGGTATGTCCGGGAAGAAGTTCAGGACTCCGAAGATGATCATGAACGGCAACGACCAGTAGGTAATGCGGGTAATTTTCCGTCTGGCCGCCTGCTTAGACGCGGGAGGATCGGCCCTCTCTGGTTTCTCCGCAGATCGTGGCATGAAAGAACTGAACCACCCGTCGGGGCTTCCGGCAAGGTGGCCGCCGGCATGCTTCTACGTCGCGTATGAGGAACCTACAGCGCGACAGTTTCAACCCACTGAAGGGAATCAATGAAAACATTTGAACGGCCGAGGCTAGTAAGCCACCGAATGCATGCACCTTGTCCGCTTCGACTGCCATTTATGATTCTCGAATGGGGGAAAGCGCAAAGCGAGAAACATCGGGAAAGCACAAGCCGATCTTCGTAGAGATTGGGATTCGGGCTTCCATGGACCGGGTGTGGGTGCTGAGCCAGGACCTGGCACTCCATCCTCGCTGGGATTTGCGTTTTTCCCGCATCGTCCCGATGGGCGGTGACCAGCAAGGTGAACCTGTTCGTTTTCGCTACGAGTTCTGGTTGCCATGGCATACCGTTCGCGGGACCGGGACCTCGCTAGGTCACCGGTATCGCAAGGATGGGCAGGCGACGTCAGTGCTCAAGTTTGATACCTCGGATGCTTTGTCACCTATCGGGGCAGGATCGGGGTACTGGCGCTACATCCCCACGGAAGATGGCGTGCGTTTTATCACCGGGTATAACTACCGGCCGGGAATGGGAATCGTAGGGAAGGCCTTTGACGCCAGGCTCATCCGGCCCGCTTTGGGATGGGCCACTGCCCTCAGCTTTGACCGACTGCGTCTATGGGCAGAATCCGATATTGACCCCGGCGACTCCCGTAACCGCTGGATTATTGATGCGGCAGTGAGAGCCGGTGGTGCCGTAAGCGCCGGCGTTCTGCTCAACAAAGCAATTAACGGCAGAAACACAGGTTGGGCTTTTCTGGCTGGTACTGCCCTTTTGACAGCATCCGCTCTCCCGGCGCATTGGACAGTGCCTCGGGCAGGACGTTGCCGCCGGGCGCCATCTGATGCGCACTTTGGTCGTGCCCCATCAGCTCTGGATGCGCTGCCATCACCTTCAACACCAAGAATTGCTGCTCAGTCAGGGACGAAAGACGAGTAACCATGCCTTCGATTTTCGAGCTAGCCCTGGGCCAAGACTTCCGGAAGTTGCACCCCATGCTCCAGAAGCGCTTCGGCGTGGACATAGACAGCGGATATGCCTGCGTAGGCCGAGGGGTCTTCTCGGAAGTCCGCTGTGGCGCATGGTGGACAGTTCCGTTCCTTCGTCTGGGGGCCTTCCGCAACATCCTCTTCCCCGACCAAGGACGGAACATCCCGTTCACTATCGAGAACTATCCGTACGTTGATGGTTTCGGCAGACCCACGGTCACCTTCGTGCGGACCCTCGAGCTGCCCCGGGCCAGGAGACGCCGCTTCGATGCCACCATGATCTACAGCCCTCAACGTGGCGCGGTTGTCGATTACCTCGGAACGCACCAACATCTGGCTACTGACCTGAAACTGGAAGTTCTCGCCGACGGAACGTTGCACCTGCAGTCAACAGCCCAGCGGTTTTACGAAGGTGTCATAGGTTTCACCTTCCCTGCGGCCTTGACTGGCACCGCAGACCTTTATGAAAGCTTCGATGACGACCGTGGCGTCTACACCATCCAGATGCAGGTGCGGAACCCGGTCACGGGCTTCCTGTTTGGATACCGGGGCGAGTTCTCCTGCACATTTCCCCGCCTGTCGGATGAAGATTTCCCAGAGCACCTAAAACCACATAGAGAAGAAAGCCGCCAATAGGAGTCCCGTCGCGGCACAGACGACCCATTTGAGGAACCCTTACCGGGCTGAAATTCGGTGTTCCCACGCGCCTCGAACCGAAAATAAGGCGGCATGAGCAGCCCCAAGGAAAGCGACCTTGACCGGGCGCCCGTGACGGGGAACCGAGGTAAAACTATGGTTATGCCAGTTGCGGAACCTTAGGCTGTCAGCATCAAGCCTGCGTGGCTTGGGAGCTCGGCCGGACACGCCGGGCAAGGCGACAAGGGTGACACATGCTCCAAAAAGATGCTGGCCACGAAGACAATAAACGGGAGAGCGCCCGGCTCCTGCGGATGTTGATGTTCTTTGGCAAATACAACTATTAGCCATCATTTTGGTCGTCATCCTTGCGCTAGTCGGCCTCGTGTTGACCGTTTTCCTGCAATGACGTCAACGGAAGCCAGCCAGGCGCAGCAGGATGAACCGATGGAAGGAGCGTCATCAAAACTATCCGTGGGATCAAGCGACTCCTGACCGAATTGCCCCAACCCGCCAGGACCTTCTATTGGTGCTCTTACGCGATGTTTCTTGCGACCTTCGTTATCGGCGCAGCAAGCGGATGAACTCGGCTGTTCGCTGAGTTCCACGACGCCAGGCCTCTCACGCGAAGACGACGCCGCTGCGGATGGGCGTGCTTGTTGACCTACAGCACGACGGCTACCGGGGCTAGGGTTGGGCCATGACAGACGGTGGGCGCCGCAACGTTTGGTTGCGGATGACGGACTCGATAGGCGTGACCGAACCAGGGAAGAAGCCGGCGCGGCCCGGCCCCCGCATCTTGGTGCTCCAAATAGTGGGCTATACCGTAATGACCGGGTGCTTCACGGCGCTAGCGTTTGGGACACAGGACAACATTGTTTTTCTCATCGCCGCTGCCCTGTCCCTCACAGTTGCGGTCGCCTCTCTCGTGATGTGGATTCAGTACATGCGCTCGGACCGTCCCAAACCGCATAGGAACCCTGAGACTGACACACGATAATGTCCAGCTTCATGCCCGACGGGGGCCACTGCGGGCGGCCCCGGGGATGTGGATTTGATCGCTTCGTGGCGGTGTTCTGTCATCGCTTGGTGTCGCACCTGCCCGTTAGCTGATCGTGAGCCCAACCCTCTGCGGCACGGTCCACTAGGCGATCCCGTGGGGAACCCAAACCGGGCCGAAAACTGGCATCTGCCGACGGGAACCGCTCGGGGCTAAGCTCGCACCATGAAGCCTCGCGGGTTACTTCTAGTCGGACTTGGCGTCGGTGCCGCGGTTGTGGCCTTGGCACTCCTGCTGTTTAGCCGGCCATGGAGCAGGGCGTGCCCGGCCATGGGATACGCGTACGTCGGCCCAGTGGAGCTCCAGTTTTCCTATGAACCCACGTCGGTCGCAGCCTGTTTCGAGGAAAACTGCACTCCAGCGCCGGTGGCCAAAAGCCCCGATGGCAAGTGGATGATGCCCCAGTCAGCGCCTTACCTTGTCCCACCCGCCAGCGTGAGGACTGTCTACGTTGAAGCCGTGCTGGCTTCGGGTTCCCGCATTGCCCGCACATTTCCGATCGAAACGGAGCCCACCGGGGAGTATCCCTATGGCCGCGAGTGCGGAGGTCCGTACACGTTCCTGCCAGTTAAGGTACCGATCGGCTGAGCGAATCGATGGACTCGGGTCCGGGCACTCGTGCAGCACCCCCGACGGCCGAGGTACCCTTCCGGGCACCCGCGCGCACCCACCACCCCACGAAACACAGCGAAACATTTCTCGCACACCCGCCCGTAGAAGCCGTCCCGTAGGACGGTCCTCCTCCGGGCGGACCCACCCCTCACCAGCACAAACGCAGTGCCCGGTGACGGTGACCTATCTGGTCCACCTAAAAGTCGCGTGGCACACTGTTGCGCATGACCGCTTTGCTGGTCGGCTACGCGCGGGTGTCAACGGAGCAGCAGGACCTCACGGCGCAGCGCGACGCCTTGGCAGCCTTGGGGATCACTCCGGACCGGATCTACGTGGATCACGGGCTGACCGGTACTGACCGGAACCGTCCGGGCCTCCGTGAAGCGATGGCGGCCTGCCGGGACGGGGACACGTTCGTGGTGACAAAGCTGGACCGCCTGGCCAGGTCGGTGCGTGACGCCCACGAGATCGTCGACGAGCTTGCCCAGCGGAATGTGAAACTCAGCATCGGCGGATCGGTGCACGATCCAACTGACCCGGTCGGAAAACTGCTGTTCAATGTCTTGGCCATGGTGGCTGAATTCGAGAGCGACCTGATTCGTGCCCGCACGCGCGAAGGCATGAAGATCGCGAAAGCCAAAGGCCGCCTGCGCGGAAAGAAGCCCAAGCTGTCACCTGCGCAGGAGGCTCATTTGAGTGAAACTGCACGACGCCGGCGAACACACCACGGGCGAACTCGCAGAGCTCTTTTCCGTGGTCAGGTCCACGGTGTACCGGGCAGTACAGCGCGCCAGGCACAAGACAGGACCGGCCCGCTAACCGCCGGCCCTCCGGGAGTTGCGGGATTGCCAACGCAACAGCCCCTTCGAACCGGATGGTTCGGAGGGGCTGTTGTTGGTGCAGGGTGGGCCGGCTGGGCGCCGGCGCCTTTACCCTAAGCCTTTAGAGAGGGCGGATGTTCTCTGCCTGCGGGCCCTTCGGACCCTGGGTCACATCGAATTCGACCTTCTGGTTCTCATCCAGTGAACGGTAACCGCTGCTTGCGATCGCCGAATAGTGGGCGAAAACGTCAGCTGATCCGTCATCGGGGGCAATGAAGCCAAAACCCTTTTCGGCGTTGAACCATTTAACTGTGCCTGTTGCCATGGCTGCATTCCTTTATGTGACTCTGATTTTCTCTGCAGACACGGAGGCCCGCAGAGCGGAGAACGTCCCCCGCTGTCCCCAACGTACGGGGCTGACGCATAACGTGCAAGGGTATAAGTGCCCTTGCGACACTTTGTGTCTCTCTCAGTTGTCCGCGGCATACATGGCAAGCAGGTCCCGGCCGAACTGGTGCGGCGATGTTTCGGACGGGCTATGGCCTCCGCGGTAGACCGAAATCCGGGCACCTATCGACTGCGCGAACTGGCGGTGCAGCCGTAGCGGCCAAAGATCGTGCTCTCCCACGGCCACGAATTTCGGCACATTGGCGGCGGCGATGGCCCGCCGGAGGTCCGGCACTTGTTTCATCAGTTCGTAGATGTCCCGGACCGATTGCCGCCGCGTAAACCGGAACCGTTCCCGGACAAACCGCAGCCGGTTGGGGGAGACCTTGTTGACGTTCCTGCGGATGCCCCAGATCATCATGGCGGCCCCCACCCGGCCGTTGGCCCAGCCGGTGAACCGCCCGATCCTGCTGACTCCGCGGAAACACTGCCCTGTCAGGGGCGGGCAGCTAAGGAGCGTGAGGCTGCGGAACAACTCCGGGCGCCGCGAGTAGGCAATCTGCGCCAGGATCGCGGCGAAGGAGTAGCCCACCACATGCGACGGACCTTCGCCCGATTCAAGAACAGCGATGAAATCGTTCACGAAGAGCTCATAGTCATAGTGCCTCCGGGGCGGGACGAGGTTCTCCGGGCCGGCGGCTGCGGATTCATACTGGCCCGCCAGATCGTAACTCACCACGTAGAACCCGGCCTCGGCGAGCTCGGGCATCATCACTGCGAAATCCTCCTTGGAGCCCGTGGCCCCGGGAACCAGCACCACCCGCGGGTTCTGCGGCTTGCCCATAGTGACCATCGCCAGGCCGCCGCTCGGTGCTGCAAAGCGGCTGCTCGTCGAACCCTCCGGAAGGACTGCCCAGTCCCAGTCGCGGATCTCCGCGTCCCTCTGCGTTGCGTCATCCGCAACCCCACCGGCGGAACGGGGTTCCTCCTGCGCCATGGAAAAGAGCCTCACCACGTTACGGTTCCGGCCGCGCCGTCCACGGTGACGGTCTGCCCGTCGCGCAGCCGACCGGTGGCATCGGCAACACCCACGACGGCGGGGATGCCGTACTCGCGGGCCACCACCGCCCCGTGTGAGATGACGCCGCCCATCTCCATCACCAGTGCGCCTGCAGTCATGAACAGCGGCGTCCAGCCGGGATCAGTGGAGGGGGCCACCAGGATTTCCCCGGGTTCCAGATGAGCCCCGACCGGATCCATCACGACCCGGACCTTCCCGGTGGCGGTGCCTGCGGACGCGGGCGTCCCTGACAGTCGGTCCGGCGCCGCGGTCCCGGGCAACGCGGAGGCCGCCGCCATCATGGCTGCCTCGACGTCGGTGCCGTCCGAGAGCAGGAGGCGCGGCACGCGCCGCCGCCGCAATTCGACGTCGTACAGCCGACGGCGGCTGGCGACGATTCCTTTCAGGTCGGCCCCGCGCAGGCCCACCCGCAACTCATCGAAGTCCAGGAAGAACACGTCGCCGGCGTCCGCGACGGTGCCGGTCCCCGCCAGCTCGGCACCCACGGCCGTGAGCTGCCGGTGCATCTCCGCTAGCACCATCACGATGTAGTACTTGGGCAATTCACGCAGGCCGCACAGCTGGCGTGCCCGGCGCAGGCACAGCGCCACGAGTCGCCCACGCAGCCGGCCCTTCTTCCCGGCCCGTTCCACCAGCTCGCTGATCCGGGCCTCCGCATGATCGGCGGCCCTCGCAAACTGGCGGTCCGGCGCCTGTTCGGGATCCTCCACCCGGAGATAATTCGAGATCATTCCCAACAGATGGTCCGGTTCCTCAGCCCACCTCGGCATCCCCAGGTCGATCTCCGCCACGGCCCGGTGGCCGTACTTGGTCAGGAACTTCCGCAGCCCGTCCTGGGCAGCGGCTGGCAGCGTGCCCGCCTGGTAGAGGTCAGCAAGCCCGTCAGGCCGCAGCTCCGAAAACACCCGCCGCGCTTCCGGGTCCCGGCCCAGGGAGACCGCCAGGTGCCACAGTTCCAGGTCCATAATGGTGGTCACGTTATGCGGAAGCCCCCGAAGGACTGCCTCAAGTTCGCGCGGCTGGGCAATCCCGCGGAGCAGCCTGCGGGCCGCGGCCAGCATCAGGTACCCCACGGACGGACCCGGCAGAGTGGCCTGGATCAACCCGTTGATGACATCGGTTCCCAAGACGTCCTCCGCGTGCTGGAGCCGCCTCGCCGCAGAGGCCGGAAGGGGGAGCGTCAGCCGGGCTTCGAGGCGGTCCTGGAAGCGGCGGGCCCTGCGCAGTTCCCCGTCCGGCCACAGCAGAGTACGGGTCATCGCCGGAACGAGCCCTGCCATCAGGCCCAGGCTCTGGGTTCCTTCGCTGCCCTTTGCTTCCGTCCTGGCGGGGCCCGGAGTGGCCTTCCGGTCCGATCTCTTGCGGGCCGGCCGGACAATGTTGAACCTCGGGTCCTCCAGCAGCCACGGGAAGACGGCAGCCGACCTTCCGTCCGCGAGCGGCAGCATCCTCACCAGTGCCTTCCGGCCGGATTTGCTGCGGATGATCGGTGTCAGGTCGATGTACATCCGCAATCCCGGGTTCACGTACTTCCAGGGACCCTTGTTGCCCCGCATGAGTCCAAGGACCGAGAGCCCCATCGGGGTGATGGGGCGCGTGAGTCCCTGGAGCAGCGTGCCGCACAGGTAGACGCGCGTATCCGCGCCGGCCGCGCCCGAGGCCGCATCCGTTCCCGCTTGTCCGCCGAGCGGGTCGTCGTCCGGCAGCGGATACAGCGTGGTGATGGGCCGCGACTGGGTCAGCCAGGCCTTCCCGCCGGGGTCGATCACCCACTCCACGTCCTGGGGTGCGCCAAAAAGCCGCTGGGCGGCGTCGCCGAGGGAGGTCAGTTCGCGCAGCTGGTCCTCGCCCAGGCTTAGCGCCGTGCCGTCCGGCGGCTGCAGGGTCCGGCCCGACGCGGTGTCCACCACGAAATGGTCGGGATTCACGGCACCGGACACCACCGCCTGTCCCGGCCCGGCAGCGGCGTCTATGACGGTCTCGGTGCGCGTCCCGGTCACCGGGTTGGCGGTGAACAGCACGCCGGCCATGCCGGCGTCGACCATTTGTTGAACGACGACGGCGAGGCCCACCTCGCGGTGACTGATCCCGTTCGAAGTGCGGTAGGCCACCGCACGGTCGGTCCACAGGGAGGCCCAGCAGCGCCGGACGGCCTCGACGACGGCATCGGCGCCGGCGACGTCCATGAAGGAGTCCTGCTGCCCCGCAAAACTTGCAAACGGCAGGTCCTCGGCGGTGGCCGAAGACCGCACCGCCACCGGTGTGTTGCCCATCGCGGCGTAGGCCCCGCGGACTGCGGCCTCGACGTCGGACAGCACCGGTGTTGCCGCCACCGTCTCCCGGGCACGCCGCGCGAGTTCGTCACGGTCCCCGTCCGACAGCCCGTCGGCGCCCTCCGGGCCGGCACCGTCCAGGCGGGCGGCAATGGCGTCCAGCTCCGCCGTCGCGGCCATCCGGTAACCCGCCGTCGTCAGGCAGAAACCAGGCGGAACCGGAAAGCCGGCCGCCACGAGTCTTCCGAGGTTCAGGGCCTTGCCGCCCACCAGGGCCAGCGACCCAGAGGGCAGCTCATCGAGCTCAATAACAAGGCTCCCGCGGCCGCCGACGTCGTCCGGTTCCGGACCAGGGGTTACCGAAACCATGCCCTGCTCCTAGCTGTTGTCCGCATCCTCTCCGGTGTCCTCCCACATGACGTCCAGATTGTGGAAGATCACGGGGCCGTCGCACAATGCGGCCATCTTCGCTGCGAACTCCGACGTCTCCGGGCGGCCGGAGTTCTCCATCGCCGAGTCAAAGGAATCAAAGTCGACGATGGTGAAGTAGGTCCCTGGATGGTCCCGGTCCGCGGTGGCAACAATGCGGCGGAACGTGGGCGTCGTGCTGCCCTCTGTTCTCGACGGACGGCCCAGCTCTTCAATTTCCTTGATGCGGGAGGACTGGAATTGGATGATCTGCACAAACCCGGCCATGACGGCTCCTTGACGGCGGTGGATGCTGATGCGGATCACGCTAGACCCCGCGGCGGGGCGCGCAAAGGGGACAAGTGCCCTACTTTGCGGGCTACGGCGCGGGGAGTCCCCGGACTGTGCGGTTGCGGCCCTGCGATTTGGCCTCGTAGAGGGCGGCGTCCGCCGTCGCGATCAGCTCATCGAGGCCGGACGGGCCGTGGCCGATGGGCGCGATGCCGTAGCTGACCGTGGGCATCCGGGAACCGTCGGGACCGCGGACTGCCCTCAAATGCCGGTTGATTTCCTTTGTGATGGCTTCTGCCCGGTCCGGGCTCACACCCGGCAGAAGGAAGATGAACTCCTCGCCGCCGTAGCGTCCCACAAGATCTGTTGAGCGGACCGTGCCGTTGCAGGCGGCGGCGAAGGACTGCAGAGCCGTGTCGCCGGCAGCGTGGCCGTAGGTATCGTTGACCGCCTTGAAATGGTCCAGGTCGGCCAGGATCAGGGAGCCCAGCGCCCGGGTGTGCCGCAGCCGCTGCAGCTCATCGGAGGCCAAATCCAGGAACGCCGCACGGTTGAGGAGCCCCGTGAGGCCGTCCTGGGTGGCCACGGCCCGGAGCGCGCGCGTCTGCTGTTCGCTGCTTAGGGCCGCCATGCTGAAGGACACCACTACCAGCAGCGCCATGGTGACCAGGGTGGTGACCGCCGAGCCGAAATAGGTCACGAAGATCCGGCCGTCCGGGCCTTCGCCGAGATACACGATCAGCCGGCAGGAGTAGTAGGCCGAGAAGAAGGCAGCGGCGATGGCCAACGGGATCCGGACCCTGGAGTAGCCCGGTTCCAGCCGCCAGAGTTCGCGCGAGGCAAGGCCCAGCATGAGGCTCATCAGGGCGAGGAAGACGGCGCCTCCGGCCCAGATGTTCACGCCCGGATTTTCGAAGGCTGACGACACGGTCACAACGGCAGGACCCGCCGCCAGCTGCCAGGAACGCGGCCGCGAAGCCCGCAGGGACCTGGCACCGGCCCACACGCACGCCGCCCCGGCCACTAGCAGGCAGTTCCCCAGCGGATTGGCCCACACCTGGTGCGGTGTTCCGTTGAAGAGGTAGGAAGCGGATCCCGCGAGGAAGAGCGTCAGGGCCACGCACCACCAGCCGCTGTACGGGGACCGCGTGCTCCGGTACGCAGCAAAGTAGAACAGGAGCGCCAACGTGAACGCGACAATGGCGAAGGCAACCCTGAGGGTTAAGGTGTCGAGTTGCATTCAGTTCCCCCGGCTCGCAACGAAGCGACGTCCCGGACGGCACGCGGCCCGAGACACTACGCAGACTTAGTATCGCATTCTGCGCCACCGGCGGAGCGCCGGCGTCGCGCCTGTTAAGTGCGTGCGGGCTGTCGGCCGAATCAGGGAGTCAGCAGCACCTTGATGGCGCGCCTTTCATCCATCGCCCTGTACGCCTCCGGCGCTTCCTCCAGCGGCATCACGGAGTCAAAGACGCGGCCGGGGTTGATGGCTCCGGCCAGCACATCCGCCAGCAGTTCGGGGATGTACGTCCGGGCCGGAGCCATGCCGCCGGCGATGGAGACGTTGGAGTCGAACAGGTAGCGCAGCGTGACCTCGGCTCCGCCCGTGGGAACGCCAACGAAACCCAGCGCCCCGCCGGGCCGGACACAGTGCAGCGCCTGCTCCATGGATTCCTTCGTGCCGACGCATTCCAGCACCGAATCGGCCAGCACTCCGCCCAGCAACTCGCGGACCTTGGCCACGCCGTCGTCGCCCCGTTCCTCCACGATGTCCGTGGCGCCGAACTCGCGGGCCAGCGCCTGCCGGTCCGCGTGGCGGGACATGGCAATGATCCGCTCTGCCCCCAGCCGTTTGGCCGCGAGGACACCGCAAAGTCCGACGGCGCCGTCGCCCACCACGACAACGGTGCGGCCCGGTGCGACTTTGGCCGCAAGTGCCGCGTGGTGGCCGGTGGCCATGACATCGGACAGGGTCAGCAGGTTGGCTGTGAGCGCAGCGTCCGGCTCGGTGACACCCGGAACCTTGACCAGGGTGCTCTCCGCCCGCGGAACCCGGACGGCCTGGCCCTGGCCGCCGTCGATCTTGTGCCCGGTGTCATCCCGGCCGCCCCAGCCGGCCAGGTGGTCGCAGGCGACGGTGACGCCATTGAGGCACTGCGGGCACTCGCCGCAGCTGATCACGAACGGCGCGATGACAAAATCGCCCTCCGCCAGCTCGGTCACGCCTTCTCCGATGCTCTCCACCACGCCGACGAATTCGTGGCCGATGGCCGTCGGCTTCTTCGTGGGCCTGACGCCGCGGTACGGCCACAGGTCCGAGCCGCACACGCAGGACGCGGTGACCCTGACCACCACATCGGTGGGCAGCTGGATGGTGGGGTAGTCCCGGTCTTCAACCCGGATGTCTCCGGGGCCGTGGATGATGGTGGCGCGCATGGGTGGGCTCCTTCGATGGGGTGCTGGGCCAGGTCCGAGTCTAAACCCGGCTCCGGGACGCGCGCTTGGCTGCGGCAAGGATCCGCTAGCGCATTCCCTCGCGCCGGATCGCAGTAGCAATCGCCGCGGCCCGGGTCTCCACGCCGAGTTTGGCATAGATGTGCGCCAGATGGGTTTTCACGGTGGCCTCGGAGATGAACAGCCGCCGGCCGAGCTCCCTGTTGCTGAGGCCTTCAATCAGCAGGCTCAACAGCTCCGCCTCACGGGGCGTCAGGATCTCGTCCGGGTTCCGCAGCTGTTGGAATAGCCGCGACGCCACGGGTGCGCTCATCACGCTCTTGCCCTGCACCGCCCCGCGGATGGCGGCGAAAATCTCCTCCGGTGCCGCGTCCTTGAGCAGGTAGCCCATGGCTCCCGCGTCGACGGCCCGGACAATGTCGGCATCCGAGTCATACGTGGTGAACACCAGCACGGCCTGCCTGGCGTTTTGCCGGCGCAGCTGCTTGATGGCCTCGATTCCGTCCATGCCCGGACCCATCGCCAGGTCCATCACCACCACCGCAGGACTGAGCTGCTCCGCCAGGGCCAGGGCGTCCTCGCCGGAAGCCGCCTCAGCCGCCACCTCGATGTCCGGCTGCGTTCCCAGCAGCGCCTTGAGACCGCTGCGGACCACCAGATGGTCGTCCACCAGCAGCACGGTGATGGGCTTCACTGTTCGTCACCCGTGGGCAGTTGCGCGGCCACGATCGTCCCTTCCCCGGGGCTGCTTTCCACCGAAAATACTCCGCCCAGCTGCTCCACCCGCTGGCGCATCGCCCGGAGGCCGTAGCCTCCGGCGTCCGACGGCGGTGCCAGCGACAGCGGGTCGAAACCGGCGCCGTCGTCGTACACATCCAAAGTGACGGCGCCCGGCAGGAAGCCCAGCGTCACGGTGGCGTTCGCCGCCGCTGCGTGCAAATGCGTGTTCGCTGCGGCGCTCTGGACCACCCGTATTAGCGCGTGCCGGACATCGGCGGGGACGGCGCGCGGCTCGCCGGTGACCAGCAGGCGCACGCCCGGGAGGTACTGGGAAGCTGCCTGGCTCAGGGCGTCAGGCAGCGGCGCGGTGTCCAGGCCGGGGCTGGCGAGTTCGTGGACCAGGCTGCGCGTGTCAGCGAGGTTCCGGCGCAGCATCCCGCTGGCGCTGAGGACGTCGTCGCGCGCGGCTTGGTTGGGCCACGACCGGTTCGCGGCCTCCAGCAGGAGGAGGCTGCTGGCCAGGCCCTGCGTCACGGTGTCGTGGATTTCCCGGGACACGCGTTCGCGCTCCTCGATGGTGCCGGCCCGGCGCTCGCTGGCCGCCAGCCGCCCCTGGGCCAGGGACACCTCGGCGTGCAGCCGGCGCTGCTCGGCGGCGTCCTGCTCGATCCGGTCATAGATGAGCGTAAGCATGACGCCCACGGCCACGGGCCCCAGGAGCATGGCAACATCGCTGCCGCCGCTCAGCCGGAACAGTCCGACGGCCGTGGCCGCCGCCGTCGCGCCCCCCGCCAGGTAGGCCACCCAGCCGGTGAACGCGGTCCGGCAGAGGAAGAACAGCGCAAACGAGCACCACGCGAAGCTGGGGGCCGCAATCACCAGCACTGCCCAGAGCGCCACCAGGGCGAACATCCACACCGCCCACGGCCGCCTGCGCTGTGAGAGCACGGCGATCACGGCATAGAGCGAACACACCGCCGCGGCGAGAGCCAGCACCCACAGGTTGTCCGCCGGGCTGTGGCGCATCACGTAGCGGACGGCCGACGCCACCAGCAGCACGGCAAAACCAAGATGGACGACGGCGTCAATGCGGCCCAGCGGTGTCCGAAGGGCTGGTGGTAAGGAGGGCATGGGGGTCCGGTTCCGGTGGAGGAGTTCTCTTCACCATGCTAGGGCCCGCGCCGTTATTGGTCTCTCAGTCTTTTGGCTGATACGTCCAGCCCGATGGGGGAGCCTGCGGCAGACCATTGCCGGATGCCGGCTCCGTCCCCGGCCGGAAGGATGGATTCGAGGCCCGGGAACGAACCCGGGCAGTGCCGCTGAGGTCACCGGAAAACGCAAGCCCCTGATGCTCATATCCAAGGAGAACCCGTGAAGAAGTCCAACAAGATCGCCGCCGCTGCCGCCGCCGGAGCGCTGCTCCTGACCGGCGGGCTGACGGCTGCGGCCAACGCCGTGCCCGCACCTGTTGCTGCGCCGGCAGCGGTTGCCGGCGCGGTGCCCGCCGTCGATGTCCAGCCGGCGCCAGAAACCGTGGTGGCGCAGAACCGGATCAGCGTGGGTGCCTCCGCGGACGCCGTCAAGTCCGCCCTCGCCAAGTGCCAGGCCGACAAGCTGCCGTTCGTGACGGTGGCCCTGGTGGACAGGTTCGGCACCGTCCAGGCACTCCTCCGCGGCGACAATGCAGCCGAGCACACCATCGAGGCGGCGCAGCAGAAGGCCTACACCGCTGCCGCCTTCGGAACGCCCACCAGTGAGCTCGCCAAGCGCATCAACGGCAACGGCCCCAGCATCGCAGACCTTCCCGGCACCCTGTTCCTTGCCGGCGGCGTCCCGCTCAAGGTCAACGGGGTGTCCGTGGCCGGCATCGGCGTAGGCGGCGCCCCCGACGGTGCCCTGGACGAAGCCTGCGCAACGGCGGGCGCCGAGGCCATCGCCGCTGCGGCCGCCGGAACCGCGAAGTAGGCTCTGGTTCATGGGGCGGTCCAGGACCTGGCGCAGGACGTCGAGCAGGCGCCGATTGGCTGTGCTCGTAGCCACCGGCGGCATGGCAGCTTTCCTAGCTGGCTGCCAGGCGAGTCCGGGACAGCCGGAGCGGCTGGACTCCCCGCCGTCGACCGTGAACGTCACTCCCGCGACGCCCACGGCAACGCCGTCGGCAGTGGCTCCGCCGGCGTTGCCCCCTGGGGCGCAGGCGGAGCTCGACCAGCGGCTCATCCGGGCGGCCAAAGCCAATGACGCCGGTGCCGTTGCGGAGCTCATCCGGGCCGGCGGCAACGTCAATGCCAAGGACGCCATCCAGGACTCGGCGTTCCTCTATGCCGGGGCCGAGGGCTTCAACGAAGTGCTGCAGCTGACCCTGGCAGCCGGGGCGGACGTGCGCAGCACCAACCGCTTCGGCGGAACGGCGCTCATCCCCGCGAGCGAACACGGGCATGTGGACACCGTGCGGATCCTCATCGCTGCCGGCGTGCCCGTGAACCACGTGAACAACCTCGGCTGGACCGCTATGCAGGAAGCCATCCTGCTCAACGACGGCGGTCCCAGGCAGCAGGACGTGGTCCGGTTGTTGCTCGAAGCCGGCGCCGACCCCGGCATCCGGGATCCCCAGGGACGCACCGCGCTGGAAAATGCTGAGCGGCTGGGGTTCAGCGGGATCGCCGCCATGATCCGGGGCGGCTAGCCCACCTGCTGCTACTTACATGGGTGGGGCTAGACGGCCTAGCGCCGTCCCGACCTTCTTTCGACGGCCACAAGGCCCGACACGCGAGTACATGCGCGTGTCGGGCGCGGCCTGTGGACAAAAGAAGGTCATGGCGGGGGAAGACTCCGGTTAGACGGCCTCGAGGACGCTGACGTAGTTGGCGATCCCGACGCCACCCATGTTCTGCACCGCAGCCCGGCGCGGGTTGGCCAGCTGCATGTCGCCGGCGGTCCCGGTGAGCTGCATCGCGGCGATGACGTGCTGCGAGACGCCGGTGGCGCCCACGGGGTGGCCCTTGGCCTTGAGTCCGCCGGAGACGTTGATGGGCAGCCTGCCGTCCTTGAACACCCAGCCCTCCTCGATGGCGCGGGTACCCTGGCCCGGTTCTGTCAGTCCCATGGCCTCGTACATCAGCAGCTCGGCGATGGTGAAGCAGTCGTGCACTTCGGCGAAATCCAGGTCGTCAAGCCCGACGCCGGCCATCCCCAGCGCGCGCTGCCAGGACGCGCGCGTCGCTGCGAACGCGGTGGGGTCCCGGCGTTCCCCCGGGAAGAAGTCGTTGGCCTGGCCGAAACCGGCGAGCCGCACCGGGGCGGTTGCCCCGCCCGTCGGCGAGACGGACAGCACGACGGCGGCGGCGCCGTCGGACACGGGGGAGCAGTCAGTGCGGCGCAGCGGATCGGCCACCATCGGGTTCTTGTCCGAAACAGTGCGGCAGAACTCCTCGCCGAGGTCCTTGCGGAGCTGGGCATACGGGTTGTCCACACCGTTGCGGTGGTTCTTCGCCGCGATGGTGCCCAGGACGTCGGACACCGGTCCGTAGCGCTTCTCGTAGTGCTTGGCCACTTCGGCGAACAGGCCGGTGAAGCCGGTGGTGGAGGCTTTGCCGGCCGTGTCGTAGTCGGCGCCCAGCAGTGCCGCCCCGACGACGTCGGCCCCGGCGTGCGTCATCTTTTCGGCGCCGATGACCAGCACGGTCTTGGCGGTGCCGGCGAGCAGTGACTTGGTGCCCTGCTGGAACGCGGCCGACCCGGAGGCGCAGGCGTTCTCGACCCGGGTGGACGGGACGTTGGCCAGCTGCTCCGAAACCTGCAGTGCCAGCGAGGACGGGAACGCCAGCGGCATCATGCCGGAGTTGAACTGGCCGAGGTAGATCTCGTCAATCTGGCCCGGCTCGATCCCGGCGTTGGCGATCGCCTCCGTGGCGACCTGGACGATGAGGGATTCCAGGGTCTCGTCCGTGAGTTTGCCGAAGCGGCTGTGGCCCCAGCCGGTCAGCAGGACGTCTTTGCCGAACTGTTCGCGCAGGCTCATGCGATGGCTCCTTCAAGGGTGCTGGCTTCTATGATCGGGGTTGCGTCGAGGGAGGGGGCGACGTCGAAGTGGGCCTCGGTCTTACCGCGTAGTTCCTCCACGGAGACGCCCGGGGCAAGGCGGGTCAGCGTGAGCTGCCGGACGCCGTCGTCCGTCTTGTCAAGGTCAAACACTGCGAGGTCGCTGATGATCCGGTCCACGCAGCTCAGTCCGGTGAGCGGAAGGGTGCACTGCTTGACGATCTTGGCGGTGCCGTCCTTGGCGTTGTGTTCGGTCAGCACCACAACGCGCGGGGTGCCGGCCACCAGGTCCATGGCGCCGCCCATGCCCTTGACCATCTTGCCGGGTATGGTCCAGTTGGCGAGATCGCCGGCTCCGGACACCTGCATGGCGCCCAGGATGGCGACCTTAACGTGGCCGCCGCGGATCATGCCGAAGGAGGCAGCGGAGTCGAAGATGCTGCCGCCGGGGAGGACCGTAACGGTCTGCTTGCCGGCGTTGATGAGGTCGGCGTCCTCGTCGCCTTCGTAGGGGAATGGTCCCATACCGAGCAGACCGTTCTCGCTCTGCAGGACCACGCGGACGCCGTCGCGCAGGTTGTTGGCGACCAGCGTGGGGATGCCGATGCCAAGGTTCACGTAGTCGCCGTCGTTCAGTTCTTCGGCCGCGATGGCAGCCATTTCGTCCCTGGTCCAGGCCATGGGGTTCTCCTTGGGTCTTGAAGTCTTGGGGCTTAAGTGTTCGTTCGCGCTGTGTGGCGGGGCGGTTCAGGCGGGAACGGGCTCGGAAGCGCGGGGCCGAACCGTCCGCTGTTCGATGTCCTTGACCCGGCCGCTGGCCTGGACAAGGCGCTGGACGAAGACGCCGGGGGTGATGATGTTGTTCGGGTCCAGCTGGCCGGGTTCGACGATGACCTCGGCCTCCGCGACGGTCACGGCGCCGGCCGTGGCCACCACCGGGTTGAAGTTGCGGGCGGTGTAGCGGTAGATCAGGTTGCCGTCGGTGTCGGCGGTGTGCGCGTGCACCAGGGCGACGTCGGCACGGATGGCGCGCTCCTGGACGTACGTTTCGCCGTCGAACTCGGCGAGCGGTTTGCCTTCGGCGACGAGGGTCCCGACGCCGGTCTTGGTGTAGAAAGCCGGAATGCCGGCACCGCCGGCGCGGAGGCGCTCGGCCAGGGTGCCCTGCGGGGTGAACTCCACCTCCAGCTTGCCGGCAAGGTACTGCTCGGCGAACAGCTTATTCTCGCCCACATAGGAGGCGATCACCTTGCGGACCTGTCCGGCCTCAATCAGGATGCCGAGGCCTTTGCCGTCCACGCCCATGTTGTTGGACACCACGGTGAGGTCCTTGACGCCCGAATCGCGCACCGCCTCGATCAGGTCCGCCGGGATGCCGCTGAGGCCAAAGCCTCCGACGGCGAGCGTCATGCCGTCCCGCAGTACGTCCTGCAGCGCGGCGGCCGCTCCGGATTTCAGCTTTGACATCGCATCTCCTCATTGAGCTCGTGACGCAATCCACTTTGTGGACTGTTCTTCTGCTGTTGGAGCCTACGGTGCCGAAATGGGGGCTGTCAATGGACGATTTAGGCCTAAAAGATGCCGTTTTTACAGTGTGGACGGTAGGCTGGTGAGTGTCCATAATATGGATGGTCTGGGCAGATTAAACGTAAACTGCGAGGAAAAAAGATGTCTTCATTACCGGTCCAAGGCGCACAAGTCGTCAGCCGTGTCGCGTCCCTGCTGCGCATTGTTGGACGGAAACCGGAAGGTTCCCCGCTCGTGGAACTCGTCAGGGAATCCGGGCTCACGCGCCCCACCGTGCACCGGCTGCTTTCCTCGCTGGCCTCCGAAGGCCTGCTGGACCAGGACCCGCAAAGCGGAAACTGGGTGCTGGGACCGGAGATCCTGCTGATGGGTTCCGTTGCCTCAGCCCGCTTTCCGCTCGAGGACATTGCCCGGCCCAGCCTCCGCCGGCTCGCCGAGGAGACCGGCGAAAGCGCGTTCTTCTCCATCCGCCGCGGAGCGGAAACGGTGTGCCTGCTCCGCGAGGAGGGCAGCTTCCCGGTGCGTTCCTTTGTGCTTCACGAGGGCGTCCGCTTCCCGCTGGGGGTGGCGTCTGCCGGAACCGCGATCATGGCCTTCCTGCCTGAGGCGGAGCAGGAGGAGCTTCTGGCGGACTGGCCCACGCAGGCGGGCAATTTTGCTGCGGCGCACACCGAAGCCCTGGTCCGGGATAACTTGGCCAAGACCCGGCAGGCCGGCTACTCGGTCAACCCCGGACTGGTGCTGGAGGGCAGCTGGGGGATGGGCGCAGCGGTATTCGACCAGCGCGGGCGCCCGGCCTGGGCGTTGTCGCTGACCGGGATTGAGCCGCGGTTCCGCGGCGGCAGGCAGGAGATGCTGGGCCGCCTCCTGCTGGAGGAGGCGCACCGGATCTCCACGCTGCTGACCCGTTCGCAGGGCCGTTCCTAGCGCCCGGACGATTGCGCCGGACTATCGACAAATGGTGCGCCCCGGAGCACGATTTAAACTGCAACGGCGATGTCCAACCGTCCGGACCGGCCGCCATGACGCTGGCGTCATCCGGTCTTCTCCGTGGCCAACGAATCTACAGTCGCATCCCTCAGGGGAGCGCGGGCGGGCCGCCGGAGCATAGTGACTGCAGACCCGCCCGAGCCTGGGTAGGCGCGGGCGCAGGAGAGTGCCGGAACCGGCCGACCGGTTCCCGGCGTAGACGAAAAACAGGGAACACAACGAAGGAATGAGTCTTATGGCTCTCCACCAAGAAAGCCGCCACATTCCGCGCCTGGTGCGCGCCCTCGTGGCGGCGTTAATCTCGCTGCTAATGCCCGTGGCACTTGGCGGCATCGCCGTCGCCGACGGCGGAAAGTCAGCCCGGACCTGGACTGTGCAGGTCGGTTCCGAATCATCGGACCAGGCGATTCAGGGGATGTCGTTCCTCCCCGAAAATATTTACATCAATGCCGGGGACAAAATCACCTGGAAGGCGAACTCAGCGGAAATCCACACCGTCACCTTCCTCGCTGAAGGCCAGTCGCTGGAGTCCACGCAGCCGTTCAACCCGGCCAATCCGCAATACGTGAATCAGCAGGGCGGAAAGTCCTACGATGGAAAGTCCTACTTCAACTCCGGTGTGATGACCAACGTTTCCGACAGCGGTTTCAACGAGGTGGGACGCTACACCCTGAAATTCCCGGATTCCGGCGAGTTCACGTACTACTGCCTGGTCCACGGGATGGCCATGAAGGGCACCGTGCATGTGCGGGTGGCCGGGACAGACTACCCGTACACTCAGTCGCAGTATGACCGTCAGTCACAGAAGCAGGAGCGGAAGATCCTGCGGGACGGCAAGGACCAGTGGGAGGCGGCGCGGGCCAAAGCCGACAACCACACCGTCATCGCGGGAACTGACAATGAGACGGCCATGCTCATGCGGTTCGTCCGCGACCACATCGTGGTGCATGTTGGCGACACGGTGACGTTCGTCAATGACGGCATGGGAGCCCCGCACACTGTCACCTTCGGTGAGGAACCGGCAGATGAGTTTGCCGCCGTGGGCGATCCCGCTGACTTCACCGGCGGGGACCTCAGCTCCGGCCTGATGCTGCCTAAGAGCACCTTTACCGTGAAGTTCAACAAGGCCGGAGAGTTTGATTACATCTGCGCCCTGCACGACTTCATGGGAATGAAGGGCACTGTGGAAGTCAGGGACTGAACCTATGGGCGTCAGAATGCAGTTTGCGGAATTTGGCAGCCCCGACGTGGTCACCCCGGCTGAGGAGGAGCTGCCGCCGCCGGGCAACGACGAAGTGCAGGTGGCCGTCCGAGCCGTCGCCGTCAACCCGGTGGACTGGAAGGTTGTTGCCGGCTACCTGGAGCGGTTCTTCCCGCTGCAGCTGCCCGCGGTTCCGGGCTGTGAAGCGGCGGGAAAGGTCACGGCTGTCGGCAGCGGGGTCACAGACTTCGGGGTGGGCGAAGATGTCATCTGGAACGGGATCGTCGGCGGCTACCGTTCCGTTGCCAACTTTCCGGCCGGCCAGCTCACGCCCAAACCGGCGGGCCTGGACGTCGAGCAGGCAGCATGCATGGCGATAGCCGGAGGTGCCGCGTATTCCGCCTTGGTCCAGCTGGGGGCCGGTCCGGGGGATACGGTGCTGGTCCACGGTGCGGCGGGAGGCGTGGGCTCGGCAGCCGTCCAGATTGCCCGGAACCTTGGCACCCGCGTCATCGGCACTGCGTCGGAACCGAACCATGAGTATCTGCGCGGGCTCGGAGCCGAGCCCGTGACCTACGGCGACGGGCTCGTGGAGCGCGTCCGCTCCCTGGGCAGCATCACCGCGGTGGTGGACACCGTTGGCGGGGAGGAGTCGACGGCGGCAACGGTCGCGTTGCTGGGCGGCCACGGCACCGCGGTGACCACGGTGCCCGGGAAGGTATCCAACGCCGCCGGAATTGCCCCGCTCCGGCTGCTCGACGGAAGGGTGGCGGAAGCTGCCAGGCTGGGCGCCGACGGAAAGCTGCGTTTCAACATCCAGGAACGGCTGCCCCTCACCGGCGCGGCGCGGGCGCTGGACATCAGCCGGGCCGGCCACGTCCGGGGCAAGCTCGTGCTTATTCCGTAGGAGTCGAGCCGCGCTACTTCCACCACGTATCGAAGATGGTGACCGGGACAGTGCGCTTGTGGCGGGTGCGGAGGTACTTCTGCTCGATCGATTCGGCAACGGCGTCCGGGACGTCGCGGCCTTCCAGGTAGTCGTCGATCTGGTCGTAGCTCAGTCCAAGCTCGTCCTCGTCCGTGCGGCCGGGCTTGCCGTCGAGCAGGTCTGCCGTGGGCACCTTCTCCCAGATCCGGGCAGGGGCGCCAAGCTCGGCGAGGAGTGCCCTGTTCTGGCGCTTGTTCAGCCCGAACAGAGGCAGGATGTCCGCGCCGCCGTCGCCAAACTTGGTGAAGAAGCCGGTGACGGACTCGGCGCCGTGGTCCGTACCGATGACCAGGTAGTTGTGCTCGCCGGCGAGGGCGTACTGCGCGATCATGCGGGTGCGGGCCTTGGTGTTGCCCTTGTGGAAGTCGGAGATACCGTTGCCCACGGTCTTCTCGAATTCGTCCTCAAAGCCGTCCACCGCAGCGGAGATGTTGAACGTCCACTCGGTCTTGGCCTTGATGAAGTCCAGGGCGGCCTGGGCGTCGTCCTCGTCGTGCTGCACGCCGTAGGGGAGACGGACCGCCACCAAATTGGCGTCCGTCCCTTCCGCCGCGAGCTCTTCAACGGCCAGCTGGGCAAGCCGTCCCGCGAGCGAGGAATCAAGGCCTCCGGAGATGCCCAGGACGAAGCCTTTGGTATTTGTGGCCTTGAGGTAGTCCTTCAGGAACGTGACGCGTTTGCGCACCTCCCCGGCGGGGTCGATCCGGGGCTGGACGCCCATTTCTTCAATGATCCTGGCCTGGAGTTCGCGCATGTGATCCAGACTAGTCAGCAGTGTCAACCATGCTCAACTGTGTCTGCCTGAATCAGCCCCGGAATTACTGTGTCCCAAGCGTCGGCGCAGCCGGCGTCGGCGCAGGCCCGGTGGAGCCGCGGACGGTCAGATGCGTGGGCATCACGGAACGGCTGCGGGTGCCGCCTCCCGCCAGCGGGTTCAGCTGGGCCAGCAGCATGGAGACTGCCACGCGGCCGGCCTGTTCGATCGGGGAGGCCATGGTGGTCAGTGGCGGATTACAGAAGTCAGCGCCGAAGATGTCGTCGCAGCCCACAATGCTCATGTCCTGCGGAACACGGATGCCTCGTTCGCGGAGGCGCTGGAGCATTCCGATGGCGATGAGGTCGTTGAACGCGATGCAGGCAGTCACCCCGCTGTGCACGGCGGCGTCCGCGGCTGCTGCGCCGGACTGCGTCTTGGGAGCGAAGGGCCCCAGCCTGCGCACCTCCACGCCGCGTTCCTTGGCTGCCTCGGACAGGGCCGTCCAGCGCCGCGTGCTGGACTGCGACGTTGCGGGTCCGGCGATGTAGGCGATGCGCGTGTGGCCCAGCGAAACGAGGTGGTCCAGGGCCTGGCTGGTGGCTGACGGGGTATCAATGAGGACGGCGGGAACGCCGGGGACGTCGCGGTTGACCGTGACCATCGGCATCTTCGCCGCAGCCGCGAGCAGGGCGTCGTCGCTCAGCCGGGAGGCGGCCACCACAATCCCGTCAGCACTCTTGCGCAGCTGCTCCATGGTGCTGGCCTCCACCTCATCGGATTCCTCCGTGTCCACCAGCAGCTGGGTGTATCCGGCCGCCTTGAGCTGGAGCTGGGTGCCCCGGATGAGGTCGAAATAGAAGGGGTTGGTGATGTCCGGAACCAGCACTCCCACTGCGCCGGTGCGGCCGGAGCTCAGCGCCTTGGCCTGGCTGTTGGGGATGTAGTTCAACTGCGCCGCGGCCGCCTCGATCCGCTGCCGTGTCCTGATGTTGACACGGTCAGGCGTGGAGAGCGCCCGGGACACGGTAGAGGCCGCCACACCGCAGAGCGCGGCAATGTCGTGGATGGTGGGCGGGCGGTCCACAGCTGCTGGTTGCGTCGTAGCCACGGCGCTCCTCTCTGAACGTGGTGGCCGGGCCGTGACGGCCGGGTCGGGTAGGCGGGCCTGTGACTGCCGCCACAGAACCGTTCTGCAAAGGATGCCACAGATTGTCAAAGTTTGGCAACCGGTTGTCATGCGGGATCCGGCTGGCTAAACTGGGCTGGACACCGTTTGTGAACTGCGTCACCGCACTGGAGCCTGAATGACAGCTGCCCGGCGCGGCGGCCGCGAGCCCCAGGAGATCCGCGTGAGCGAAACAACCACCGCAGTCTGGCCCCTCTCAGGTTTCGGGGACGAGATAGATCCGGATCCTGCGGTGCAGGCCGCGGTCCTGCTGGCACTGGGGGCAAGCCACATCGAAGTGCGCAGTGCCTGGGGTACCAGCGTCTCCGAGCTTGAACCGCCGCAGGTCGCGGCCCTCAAGGAAATTCTTGATGAAAAGGGCCTCAAGGTCTCGGCCGTCGCCAGCCCCATCGGCAAGGTGGACGTGAGCCTCCCGGTGGAACACGAACTGGACCGGCTGCGCCAGATCATTTCCGTGGCCAAGGGCCTGGACACCAAATACATCCGGATCTTCTCCTTCTACCGCGCCGGGGACCAGAGCGCCCAAGACATCCGCGACGACGTCATGGTCCGCATGGGTGCGCTGGCAGCGCTGGCTGCGGAGTCCGGCGTCGTGCTCCTGCATGAAAACGAAAAAGGCATCTTCGGTGACACTCCCGAGCGGGTCCTGGACCTCATGAAGACCGTGGATTCCCCGGCACTGCGCATTGCCTGGGACAACGCCAACTTCGTCCAGGTGGGCGTTAAGCCGTACACCGACGGCTATGCCATGCTGCGGCCGTACCTTGAGTATTTCCAGGTGAAGGACGCTCTGGCCGGCACCGGCGAAGTGGTTCCCTCCGGCGAGGGCGACGGCGAACTGGAAGCCACCATCGCCGCGCTGAAGGCGGACGGTTTCACCGGCTTCGCCTCGCTGGAACCTCACCTGGCCAGCGCCCATGAGCTGGGCGGTTTCTCGGGCCCGGTTGCGTTCGGCATCGCGGCCCGGGCCTTCGCGGCGCTTGCTGCCAAGAACGGGGTTGAACTCTCTTGAGCACGACGGTGGCCGTCATCGGCTGCGGCGATGTTTCCGCCGTGCACTTCGAAGCGGTGGCAAAGCTCGACGGCGCCACGCTGGTTGCGGTCTGCGATTCGGATCCGCACCGGCTGGCGGCCGCGACGGCCGCCCATGGCGTCCCCGGCTTCGCCGACCACCTCAGCCTCATCGAGGCGGTCCGGCCGGACGTTGTGCACATCTGCACCCCGCACGACCAGCATGCCTCGCTGGCCGCGGACTGCCTGGAACGCGGCGTCAATGTGATCGTCGAAAAGCCGCTGGCCCACACGCTGGCGGAGGGCCGGCGGCTGGTCGAGGCCGCCTCAGCAGGTACCGCGAAAATCGCGGTGTGCTTCCAGAACCGGTACAACGCGACGTCGCAGGCCATGCACGCCCTCCTGCGGTCCGGCGAGCTGGGCGCGGTGGTGGGGGCCTCCGCAACGGTCATGTGGCAGCGCTCCGCCGAGTACTACGAAAGCCGGCCGTGGCGCGGGACCTGGGCAGGCGGCGGTGGCGGTCTCATGATGAACCAGGCCATCCACACCGTGGACCTGCTTCAGTGGCTGGTGGGGGATGTCGTGTCCGTCACCGGCAACGCTTCCACCCGCTTCCTGGCCGGTGCCATCGAAGTGGAGGACACCGCGGAGTTCGTCGCAGAACATGAGGGCGGGGTCCGGAGCGCGTTCTACGCCACCCTGGCCAATGCCTACAACGCCCCCGTAACGCTTGATGTGGTCACGGAAAAGGCGGTCCTGAGCCTGCGCGGCGACCTTACGGTGACGCATGCGGACGGCCGCGTGGATGT
Source organism: Arthrobacter sp. LjRoot78 (assembly GCF_964254335.1). Taxonomy (NCBI): domain Bacteria; kingdom Bacillati; phylum Actinomycetota; class Actinomycetes; order Micrococcales; family Micrococcaceae; genus Arthrobacter; species Arthrobacter sp. LjRoot78. The sequence continues at coordinate 537,149 of NZ_CAXUTG020000001.1, forward strand.
CATTCCGGAGCGCACTAGCGAGTCAGGCGGCCGGTCCTACTGGGGGGTCTCGCACGAATTGCTGATCAACGACTTTTACGGCCGGCTGGATGACCCGGAGCCGTTCTGGATCAGCCCCGCAGAGGCCGAAAAATCACTGCGCATCATCAAGGATGTCTACCGGCAGAGCTACCCGGAGTCGGCTGACAGGGTGTCCTGAGGCCACTGAAGCAACCGGTTGTCGGACATCAGATGGCCTGAGAATGTTTCATTCCCGCCCTCGAAAAGTAATTCTGCAACATCTTTGACAATCGGTTGCCAAACGAAGCAACAATGCGTACTGTGAGTCTCACAAGGCCGGTGTGGCCTACGCCACACCGGCCTTACTCTGCAAGTCTCCCGTTCCACAGATCCAAGGAGCCAACAATGAAGTTAGGTCCCAAGGCGGTAGCAACCGCCCTCACCGTCAGCGCGGCGCTCGCCCTGACCGCATGCGGCGGGACGGCAAACTCCGGCCCGAAAGCCGCTGCTGCCACTGCGCTGACCATCGGCACCATCCAGGACGTACGCTCCTGGGACCCGGCCCAGGCGCACGTGGGTCACGTCCTGCAGCCCTACCAGGCTGTGTACGACACCTTGATCCTCCGCGAGCCGGACGGAAAGCTCAGTCCGATGCTTGCCACCGAGTGGAAGTACAACGAGGCCAACACCAAGCTGACGGTTGACCTGCGCACGGACGTCACCTTCAGCGATGGCGCCAAGTTCGACGCCGAGGCTGCCAAAGCCAACATGGACCACTTCAAGAAGGCCAACGGCCCGCAGATGGCCCAGCTCGCATCAGTCTCCGACGTGGCCGTGGTGGATGCGGACACCATCGACATCAACCTTTCCGTCCCGGACCCTGCCCTGGAGTACTTCCTCAGCCAGGCCGCCGGCCTGATGGGCAGCCCCAAGGCACTCGGTACCGAAGGGATCAAGACCGAACCCGCCGGCTCGGGACCGTATGTCATGGACAAGGCCGCTTCGGTCAAGGATTCCCAGACCGTGTTCAAAGCGCGAAAGGACTACTGGAACAAGGACCTGCAGAAGTACCAGAAGCTCACGTTCAAGATCCTGACGGACATCACGGCGCGCACAAATGCCCTGGTCTCCGGCCAGGTGGACGCCACCATCCTGGACCCCAAGACGGGCAAACAGGCCGAGGGCGCCAAGATGAAGCTCGCCGCCAACGAGGTGGACTGGCAGGGGCTGCTGCTGCTTGATCGCGACGGCACCAAGAACCCTGCGCTCAAGGACGTCAAGGTCCGCCAGGCCGTCAACTACGCGTTTGACCGCAAGACCATCCTCGACCAGGTCATGCTGGGCCAGGGCACTCCCACGTCGCAGCCGTTCGGCAAGGCCAGCGGAGCCTGGACCGAAGAGCTGGAAAACCACTACAGCTACGATCCGGCAAAGGCCAAGCAGCTCCTCAAGGAAGCCGGCTACGAAAACGGATTCACGATGGAAATCCCCGCCGTCCCGAACTTCGAAACCCAGATTTCCGTGGTCAAGCAGCAGCTGGCTGATGTGGGCATCACGCTCAATGTCGGCGCTGCGATCACGAATACCTTCACCTCGGATGTTGCAGCCCAGAAGTTCACCACCATGTACTTCTCCCTTTTCCAGGGCGAGCCGACGGTTGCCATCAACCAGATCATCTCCACGAAGGCGCTCTACAACCCGTTCAAGAACGCCAACCCGGAGCTGGACAAGGAGATCGAGGCAGTGCGCGCCGGTGGAGCCGACGCCGGCAAGCTGGCCCAGGACGTCAACAAGTACGTGGTGGAGCAGGCATGGTTCGCGCCGCTGTTCCGTGTGAACCAGATGTACTACCACAACTCCAAGGTTGAGGTAACGCCGCAGATCCAGCAGGCCGTCCCGTCCATCTACAACTACTCACCCGCCAAGTAGGGCACCATGATCAGGTTCATTGCGAAAAGGCTGGGCAGCGGGGCGGTGGTGCTGCTTGTTGTCTCTGCGCTCACGTTCTTCCTGCTGTATATGTCCAGCGGCAGCATCGCCCGGAACATTCTGGGCGACCAGGCCACCGCTGAACAAGTGGCCTTGAAGGAACAGGAGCTGGGACTGGACCAGCCACTCGTTGTCCGCTACCTCGCCTGGGTGGGCGATGCCCTGGCTGGAAACCTTGGCGCATCCTGGTTCACCTCCGAACCGGTAGCCAACTCCCTGGCCAGCCGGATTCCGGTCACCATGACCATGGTTTTCGTAGCAATGATCCTGATCGCCATTTGCGCCGCACTGATCGGTGTAGCCGCTGCAGTCAAGCGCGGCTGGGTGGACAGGGTGGTCCAGGTTGGCGCCATCATCGGCGACTCCGTTCCGGGGTTCGTCATCGGCGTCATCCTGGTCACCATCCTGGCCATCCAGCTGGGCCTCTTCCCCGCCACGAGCACCATCTCACCGGACTCCGGCGCGGACGCCTGGGTCTACTCGATGTCCCTCCCGGTGATCGCCCTGCTGATCAACGGAGTCACCGGCGGCGCGCAGCAGATCCGCAGCGCCGTCATCAAGCAGCTCGAGCGGGACTATGTCCGCACGCTGCGGAGCCGGGGCATCGGCGAGCGCGAAATCCTGTTCAAGCACGTGCTGCGGAGCGCCGCCCCGGCCGGACTGACCGTGCTGAGCCTGCAGCTGATCGGCATGCTCGGGGGTGTGGTCATCATCGAGCAGATCTTCGCCCTCCCGGGTATGGGGCCGATGGCGGTCACGGCAACCACCCAGACGGATCTTCCGGTGGTGATGGGCGTCGTGATGTACACGGTGGTCGTCGTCATTGTGGTGAACCTGCTGGTGGACATTCTTAATGGCTGGCTGAACCCGAAGGTACGTGTGTCATGAGCGATTCTGTAGAAACAGCGGCTGTCGCCGACAGCGCCGTCGCCGTCGCCCCGCCCACGGGCCAGTCCGGCACGGTGGTCCGCTCCACAGTGATCCGGCGCCTGGTCAGGAACCCGCTCGGCATCGCCGCGCTGCTGATCCTGCTGACCATCTCCGTGCTCGCCGTCCTGGCTCCCGTCCTGGCGCCGTTCGATGAGAACTACGCGAATATTGCTAAGACCCTGGCCGAGCCGGATGCCGTGAACATCCTCGGCACGGACAGCGCCGGCCGCGATGTCTGGAGCCGGCTTCTCTTCGGCGCCCAGCTGACGCTCCTTTCCGCCTTGCTCTGCGCCGGGGTTGCCATCACCATCGGCCTGCCGGCCGGGCTGATCGCCGGCTACTACTCCGGGAAATTCGAGGCAGTCTCTAACTGGATGGTCAGCATCACCATGAGCCTCCCCGGCCTGATTGTGCTGCTCACCATCCGGGCCGCTTTCGGTCCGTCGGTTTGGATTTCCATGATTGCCTTCGGCATCCTGATCAGCCCGGCCTACTTCCGGCTGACTCGGACCGCCGTCCAGTCGGTCCGCAACGAGCTGTACGTCGACGCCGCCCGCGTGTCAGGGCTGTCTGACTGGAGCATCATTGTCCGCCACATCTTCTCCGTGGTCCGGGCACCGATCATCATTCAGACTGCAGCCATCGCCGGCGTGGCCATCGCCATCCAGTCCGGCCTGGAGTTCCTTGGCCTGGGCGACCCTTCCAAAGCCACCTGGGGTGTGATGCTCAGCGAGGGCTTCAAGAACGTCTACCTGAACCCGACACTGCTCTTCTGGCCGGCGCTGGCTATGGCGCTCACCATCGGCGGCCTGGTGCTCCTTGGCAATGCCATCCGCGATGCCCTGGAAGACGGCGAGAAGATCAAGCATCGCAAGAAGAAGGTCCATGCAGCGGAAGCCGCTGCTTCAGCCAGCGCCTCTAAGGTAGCGCGCAAGACCCTTGCCGCCGTCGAAGCCGGAACCGAACACCACCTGGTCAAGGTGACCAACCTCGGCGTCGGGTACCCGCAGGCGGACGGCTCGGTCAAGAAGGTAGTGGACGACGTCTCCTTCCACGTGGACCGCGGCGAAATCCTGGGCATCGTGGGCGAGTCCGGATCGGGCAAGTCCCAGACGGCGTTCTCGATCCTTGGCCTGCTGCCTGACACCGCCCGTATAGTGGGCGGCGCCATCCAGTTCGACGGCAACTACACCGTGGCCCCGGGCGACGACAAGGTCAACCAGGACCGGCTGTCCAAGCTTCGCGGCAAGCGGATCTCCTACATTCCGCAGGAACCCATGAGCAACCTGGATCCGGCCTTCACCATCGGCTACCAGTTGGTCACGCCGATGGTGCGCGTCCTGGGAATCTCCAAGGCGGAAGCCACCGAACGTGCCATGAAGCTGCTGTCCGACGTCGGAATTGTCCACCCCGACCGCACCTTCAGGGCGTACCCGCACGAAGTCTCCGGCGGTATGGCACAGCGTGTGCTCATCGCCGGCGCCATCAGCTGCGAACCGGACCTCATCATTGCCGATGAGCCCACTACGGCCCTGGACGTCACCGTGCAGGCCGAGGTCCTGGACCTCATCCGTGACCTTCAGCGCCGCCTCGGCGTCGGCGTGATCCTGGTGACGCACAACTTCGGCGTGGTGGCCGACCTTTGCGACCGCGTGGCCGTGATGCAGAACGGCCGCCTGGTTGAGGAAGGATCCGTCCGCGACATCCTCCGCAACCCGAAGGAGCCCTACACCCAGACCCTCCTGGCGTCGATGCTGGAAGGCAAAACCCCCATGTCCATGCTTGTATCCAGCCAGAAGGAGCCGCTCGCGTGAGCACTGTTGAAGTCAACGAAATTGCCCCGCTCCCCACGGGCCCGCTTCTGATGGTGGACAACCTGGTTGTCGAATACCCAAGCAAGAAGTTCCGGGCCAAGCCCTTCCGGGCCCTGACTGACATCAACATCACCATCGGCCGGGGCGAGACCCTCGGCCTGGTGGGGGAGTCCGGTTCCGGCAAGACCACCCTGGGCCGTGCGGTCCTGGACCTGGCGCCGGTGACGGGCGGCAAGATCACCTTCGAAGGCAAGGACATCAGCCACGCCACCCGCAGGCAGCGGCGGACCCTGAGCCGTGACCTGCAGGTGGTGTTCCAGGACCCTTACACCTCGCTCAACCCGGCCCTGGAGATCGGCGCCATCCTGGCCGAACCCCTTGGCGTGCAGGGCATGGAACAGGCTGCCGCCAAGAAGCGCGTCAGGGAACTCCTGGACCAGGTGGGGCTGCCTTCGGATGCCATCCACCGCCTGCCGCGGGAGTTCAGCGGCGGCCAGCGCCAGCGCGTGGCCATTGCCCGGGCACTGGCCCTTTCGCCAAAGCTGATCGTCTGCGACGAACCCGTCAGCGCGCTTGACCTCTCCACCCAGGCACGCGTGCTGGACCTGTTCCTTCAGATCCAGAAGGACACCGGAGTTTCGTACCTGTTCGTCTCGCACGACCTTGACGTGGTCCGGCACATCAGCCACCGTGTGGCAGTGATGTACCACGGCGAAATCGTCGAGCAGGGACCTGCCGAAGTGGTGACCCGCGACCCCGAACATCCCTATACCCAGCGTCTCCTGCTGGCGTCCCCAGTACCCGATCCGGACCGGCAGGAACAACGCCGGGCGGATCGCCACCGCCTGCTGGACATCCAGCGGCAACAGACCGAACAGGCCGGCGCGCTCGCCTGACACCGGGCGTCAGCCACGGCAGCAGCAATAACAGCAAAGCGGCCCTCGAGGGTCCGGAACATTACGGAGGAACACAGTGGCCAAAATTGGCGTACAGGCGATGATGCTCAGAGACAGCTTCGCCGAGGTGGGGGCGTTCGAGACGCTCCGCAAGGTCAGCGCGATCGGTTACAACGCCGTCGAGATTTCCCAGATCCCGATGACCCCGGAGAACGTCGCCGAGCTGGACCGCTCCCGGACTGAACTGGGCATGGACATCGCGGCGCTGTCCGTCGCGACGGAGACCCCCAAGGGCCGCCCTGGCGACTCCCTGGCAGAGCACTTCGACAAGATCGTGGACGACGCCAAGCGGCTGGACTCAAAGCTCCTGCGGATCGGCATGCTGCCCTTCCCGGCCATGAAGTCGATCGGTGCCGTGGTGGATTTCGCCAAGCAGGCCAACGAATACGCTGAGCGCCTGCAGGAACAGGGCCTGGGCCTGTACTACCACAACCACCACATCGAGTTCGCGAAGTTCGACGGCAAGTACGTGCTGGACATCATCGCCGAGAACTCCCCGGCCATGGGTATGGAAATCGACGTGCACTGGGTGCAGCGCGGCGGGCTTGACCCGGTCCGCACACTGGAAAAGTACGCCGGCCGCACCGCCATGGTGCACCTGAAGGACTACCGGATCGGCGAGCTGCCCGAAGCCTCCTTCGACATGCTCGATTCCGGGGACATCATGGGATTCATGGCCGAATTCAAGAACGTTGTCCAGTTCGCGGAAGTAGGCGAAGGCAACCTGGACTTCGCCTCCATCATCCCCGCCGCGCAGGCTGCCGGCGCCGAGTACATGCTGGTGGAGCAGGACGAGCTCTACGGCCGCACCGTCTGGGACGCTTTGCAGACTTCGTACGACAACCTCGTGGCTCTGGGCCACTCGAACCTTTTCTAGACCGCACCGACTGACTACGGAGAATCAGCACATGAGTAAGAAAGTACGCCTCGGCATCATCGGCCTGGGCCAGCAGGGCGGCGCCTACGCCAAGTTCATCACGGACGGCCTGGTCCCCAACATGGAGATCGGCGCCATCTGCGATATCGATCCCGCGAAGAAGGACCTGGCCTCGGCCGCGTACCCGGACGTTCCCTTCTACGATGACTACATCGCCATGCTGGAAAGCGGCGACGTGGACGCCGTCGTCACCTGCGTGCCGCACTTCCTGCACCCGGAGATGGGCATCGAGACGCTCAAGCGCGACATCCACGCGCTCGTGGAGAAGCCGGCCGGCGTTTACACCAAGCAGGTCAAGGAGCTCAACGAGTTTGCCGCTGGCAAGCCTGAGCTGTCCTTCGCCATCATGTTCAACCAGCGCAACAACCCGCTATACCAGAAGCTGAAGGAAATCGTCGACAACGGCGAGATCGGCAGCATCCGCCGCAGCAACTGGATCATCACCAACTGGTGGCGTCCGCAGGGGTACTACAACTCCAGCGAATGGCGCGCCACGTGGGGCGGCGAAGGCGGCGGCGTCCTGGTCAACCAGGCACCGCACCAGCTGGACCTGTGGCAGTGGATCTGCGGCGTCCCCAAGTCCGTCTACTCCAAGGTTGCCTACGGCTTCCGCCGCGACATCGCAGTGGAGGATGAAGTCACCGCCGTCGTGGACTACGGCAACGGCGCCACCGGCGTCTTCGTCACGGCCACGCACGACCTCGTGGGAACCGACCGCTTCGAGATCCTGGGCGACCAGGGCAAGATCGTCGTCGAAAATTCCAAGACCGCAACGGTGACCCGCCTGAAGAAGCCCGAACGCGAACTCAGCGACGCCATGGACATGAATGATGTCCGCAAGCTCTTTATGGGCGAGCTGAATCCCGCGGAGTACTACACCACCGAAGTCATCGAGTTCGAGTCCGTATGGGGCGGCCAGCACGCCGGTGTCCTGGAGAACTTTGCCGCCAACATCCTGGACGGCACGCCGCTGCTTGCCCCGGGATCGGACGGCATCAACGGTGTCCGCCTCGCCAACGCCATCCACCTCTCCAGCTGGACCGGCACCGAAGTGGGGCTGGACTTCGATGAGGACGTGTTCCTGGCCGAGCTGAACAAGCGCATCGCGGACGAAGGCAAGTTCCCCGAGCGTTCGTAGCCCGGGTCGTGGCCGGCGCGGCAACCGCTGGCCATCCCAAGCCCAACTATCTCGCAGTTAATGTCGTTTTGAGCCCTGAAAACGACATTAACTGCGACCCAGTTGGGGTGTTCCTCGTTAGGATGGGGCGGTGACTGAACCCAAGACGCCGGACGCTGCCGCCCCAACAGCTCCGGCGAAGAAGCACGCCCGGGACGGCAAATCCAACGCCACAATCTACGACATTGCCAAGGTTGCCGGCGTCAATCCGTCCACGGTTTCCCGGGCGCTCAGCAAGCCGGGCCGGGTCAGCGCCAAGACGCAGAAACTCATCGAGGACGCCGCCGCCGAGCTGAACTACCAGGTCAACCCGTTTGCCCGGGCGCTGCCCACCGGCCGGACCAACACCTTCGGCCTGATCGTCGCGGATATCACCAACCCCACGTTCTTCGACATCATCCGCGGCGCGGAAACCACCGCCACGGTGCGGGACTACACCCTGGTGCTGGCCGAGTCCGCTGAGTCCGCCGTTACCGAGCTGACGGCGGCGCGCCGCATGATGGCCACCGTGGACGGCCTCATTCTGGCCAGCCCGCGCATGGATGACGACGACATCCGCGCCCTCGCCCGCGACAAGCCGGTGGTGGTCATCAACCGCGAGGTCGACGGCGTGCCCTGCGTGGTGCCCGACGTGAACAAGGGCATCAGCGAGGCAGTCCGCAGCCTGGCCGCGAACGGCCACCGGAAGGTTGCCTTTGTTGCCGGGCCGCCGCAGTCGTGGATGTCCGCCCGCCGTTGGGAAGGCGTGCAGGCCGCCTGCGAGTGGTCCCGGCTGGAAGCCGTACGGCTGGAATCGAGCAAACCCACGGTCGACGGCGGCAGGCAGGTAGCGCGCGACGTCCGCGCCAGCGGCGCCACGGCCGTGCTGACGTACAACGACCTCCTGGCCATCGGCCTTATGCAGGAACTCCAGGCTGCGGGCATGGTGGTGCCGGACCAGATCAGCATCGTGGGCTTCGACGACATCTTCGGGGCGGATTTCACCACACCCCCGCTCACCACCGTCCGCTCGCCGCTGGGGGAGTGCGGCTCCGGCGCCACAACGCTGCTCCTTGACCTGCTGCACGGCACGGGTGACCCGGCGGGGACGCTGCGCGTCGAGACGGAGCTGGTGCTGCGGGGCTCCAGCGGACGGCTCCTCCCCGCGGGCTGAATCCGGGCCGCCCGTCCCGGCCACCCCACCCCGGCCGCGCGGCCGCCCTCGCAACCTAATGGCAATTTATGGCAACCGGTTGACAAAAGGCTGGAACAGGCCGGACCATTGAGCTATGTCACAGTCGATTGCAGCCAACCCAGACCGGCTCCTGCCCGCGGATCCCGGAACGCGCAGCATTGCGCGCGACCTCCTGCAGCGCGTCCAGGACCTGCCCATCCTTTCCCCGCACGGGCACGTTGACGCCGCAGTCATCGAGCACAACACCCCCTTCCCGGACCCGGCAGCGCTGCTGGTCAGCCCGGACCATTACGTCACCCGGCTGATCCACGCCAGCGGGGTCCCGCTGGACCGGCTGCGCGGCTCGAACACCGCGGAGCCGGACTCCCGCACCGTCTGGCGCGAGTTCTGCCAGGCCTGGCCGCTGTTCGAGGGCACCGCCTCCGGCTACTGGCTCCGCACCCAGTTCGACAGCGTGTTCGGCCTCCAGCAGGAGATCAGCGCCGAAACTGCCGATGCCAGCTACGATGCCATTTCGGCCAAGCTGCTGGAGCCCGGCTTTCGGCCCCGCCAGCTCTTCAAGGACTTCAACATCGAGGTGCTGGCCACCACGGACGATCCCCTGGACAGCCTGGCCAGCCACAAAGCAATCGCCCAGGACCCCACGTTCCACGGCCGCGTCCTGCCCACGTTCCGCCCTGACCAGTACCTGAACATCGCGCATCCCGCATGGTCCGCCAACGTTGACCGCCTCATCGCGGCAGCGGGCGACGGCGCCACCGGTTACGCCGGCTACATCACCGCGCTGGAAAACCGGCGTTGTTATTTCGTGGAGCACGGCGCCGTTTCCGCGGACCACGGCGTCCGCACGCCCGCAACGCTGAAGCTCGACGCCGGTGACGCGGCAAAGCTGTTTGACCGCGCCCGTTCCGGCCAGGCCACGGCGCAGGACCGCGAAGACTTTGAAGCGCACATGATGTACCAGATGGCGCGGATGTCCGTGGAAGACGGCCTGGTCATGACCATCCATCCGGGGTCTTACCGCAACCACCACGAACCCACGTTCAATGCTTATGGCGCCGACACCGGCCACGACATCCCGTTCGCCGTCAACTACACCGAGGCGATCCGCCCGCTGCTGCAGGACTTCGGCACGGCCAAGGACTTCCACCTGGTGCTCTTCACCCTGGACGAGACCGTGTTTTCCCGCGAACTCGCGCCGCTGGCGGGCTTCTACCCGTCCGTTTACCTCGGCGCCCCGTGGTGGTTCCTGGATGCACCGGACGCCATGCTGCGCTTCCGCTCGGCCGTCACCGAGACTGCCGGGTTCTCCCGCTCGTCCGGCTTCATCGACGACACCCGCGCCTTCTGCTCCATCCCGGCACGGCACGATGCGTCCCGCCGGATCGAGGCCTCCTTCCTGGCCCGGCTCGTGGCCGAGCACCGCGTCAGCGAGGACCGCGCCCATGAACTGATCGTCGACCTCGTCGACGGCTCGCCCCGAAGGGTCTTCAAACTGTGAGCACCGAACTGCAACCTAATGCTGCCGAGGAAGCAGGGCCCGCTACGGACCTTCCCCGGCTGAACCGCCGGCTGCGCCCGTCCGCCAAGGCGCCAGTGCGCATCGTCCACCTGGGGCTGGGCGCCTTCCACCGCTCGCACCAGGCCTGGTACACCCACCAGGCGGGGGACGCCGCAGACTGGGGCATCGCCGCCTTCACCGGCCGCCGGCCTGACGCAGCGCTGGCGCTGGCCGAACAGGACGGGCTGTACACCGTGGTGGAACGCGCCGACGGCGGCGACACCTTCGCCGTGGTCAGCAGCATCGTGGAGGCCGTGGACGGCGCCAACGTGCAGCGCCTGGCGGAGCTGATAGCGGCTCCCGCCACCGCCCTCGTCACCCTGACCATCACCGAAGCGGCCTACCGCCTCGGCGCCGACGGGCACCTCGACGCCAAGGCGCCCGACGTCGTCGCCGACCTTTCGCTGCTGGCCGGCAATGGATTCCCGACGACGCCGTTGGGCCGGCTGGTGCTGGCCCTCGCCGCCCGCCGGGCTGCCGGAGCGGGACCGCTCGCCGTGGTCTGCTGCGACAACCTCTCCAACAACGGCACCGTGGCGCACAACGCCGTGGTGGGCATGGCCGGCGCGTGGGACGCGGGCCTCGCTGACTGGATCGATGCCAACATCAGCTTCGTCAGCACCTCGGTGGACCGCATTACGCCGCGCATCACTGACGCGGACGTCGCCGCTGTCCAAGCCGCGTGTGGCTATCGGGACACTTCGCCCGTCGTTGCCGAGCCCTTCGCCAACTGGGTGCTCAGCGGGGAATTCCCCGCCGGCCGCCCTCGCTGGGAAGACGCCGGCGCGGTGTTCGTGGCCGACATCGAGCCGTACGAGAACCGTAAACTGTGGCTCCTGAACGGCGCCCACTCGCTGCTGGCGTACGCGGGCCAACTCCGCGGCCACACCACCGTGGCGCAGGCCCTGGCGGATCCGCTGTGCCTCCAGGCCGTGGAAAAGTTCTGGGACGAAGCCGAAGCGAACCTGTCCGGGCCGGGCGGAAACGCCGCCGGGCTGCAGATCCCGGAGTACCGTGCCGCCCTGCTGGCACGCTTCAGCAACGCCAGGATCGAGCACCACCTCGCGCAGATCGCCATGGACGGCAGTACCAAGCTGCGGATGCGCGCCGTTCCGGTGCTGCAGGCCGAGCGTGCCGCGGGCAGGAGCGGGGCGGCGGCCGCACTCATGATTGTCGCCTGGATGGACTACAGCGCTGCCGCCGCCGCGTTCCAGGATCCGCTGGCCGGGGCCGTGGCTGCAGCCAACCTGCTCGGCGGCACCGAACGGATCCGCGCCCTGCTCAACATCGTGGACCCGGTCCTGGCAGGGGACGGCGCCGTCGTGGACCTGATCGAAGACCTGTGCGGAACGTTCGGGGAGCTGGCTGTCTCCCGCTAGCGTCCTCCGCACGCGCTGCTGCCCGGCTCCCGGATCACCGGGACCCGGGCAGCGGTGTTTAATGAACTTTCAACAAAATTAAATGGCAACCGCTTGCCATTTGATTGCCAAGTGATTAGGATTACAACACGAGCAAAAACCGGCGCACCGCCGTACTCGCCAGAATTCTCCCCCGGCACAGACCGCAAAGACGCGATAGGACCCCCAGATGCTGAAGCCCCAAGCCAGCGAAACGCGCGAACTGGTCAACCTCGACGGCCTCTACGCGTTCAAGGTGGACTTTGACCGCGCCGGCCACCGCGAGGAATGGTTCAAGGCGTCCCTGGACACCGGGCTGGAGATGGGCGTCCCCGCCAGCTACAACGACGTCTTCCCGGACAAAGCAATCCGCGACCACGTTGGCTACGTCTGGTACCAGCGCGAAGTCCGCGTCCCGCGCGGCTGGGCAGGTGAGCGCATCCACCTCCGCCTCGACTCGGCCACCCACGAGGGCATGGTGTGGGTCGATGAGGTCCTCGTGGCCCAGCACACCGGCGGCTACATGCCCTTCAGCGCGGACATCACGGACCACGTCACTGCGGGCAAGACGTTCCGGCTCACCGTCGCCGTCAACAACGAGCTCACCCAGGCCACCATTCCGCCGGGCAGCATCACCGTCACGGAAGACGGCCGGCGCCAGCAGAGCTACCTCCACGACTTCTACAACTACGCCGGCCTGCACCGCAGCCTCTGGCTGTACAGCACTCCGGCGGTCACCGTGGACGACATCACGGTGGTTACCGGCTTCGACGGCCCCACCGGCACGGTGGACTACACGATCGCGACGGCGGACGCCACCGCCGGTGGGACGGATAGTACAACGGTGACCGTTTCGCTCAAGGACGCCGACGGCGTCGAAGTTGCCAGCGCGGACGGCGCCAGCGGCGCACTGGTGATCAACGACGTCGTGCTCTGGCAGCCCGGCGCCGCGTACCTCTATAGCCTGACCGCCGAAATCCGCGAGGGCGGCCGGCTGCTGGACAGCTACACGCTGCCCGTCGGCGTCCGCACCGTCGAAGTCCGCGGCAAGGAATTCCTCATCAACGGGGAGCCGTTCTACTTCACCGGCTTCGGCATGCACGAGGACCACGTCACCGTCGGCAAGGGACACAGCAACGCCCAGATGGTCAACGACTTCCAGCTCCTGGACTGGGTGGGCGCCAACTCGTTCCGTACCTCGCACTACCCCTACGCCGAGGAAGTCATGGAGTTTGCCGACCGCCACGGGATCGTGGTGATCGACGAGACCGCGGCCGTGGGCCTCCACCTGGGCTTTGGCGCAGTGTTTGGCGGCATCGCCAAGAAGACCTACGAGGACGGCGGTGTGGACGCCAATACGGCGGCCAACCACCGGCAGGCGATCACCGAGCTCGTGGCCCGGGACAAGAACCACCCGTCCGTGGTCATCTGGTCCATAGCCAATGAACCCAACGGGTCCGAGGAAGGGGCACGCGAGTACTTCCAGCCCCTGGCGGAACTCACCCGCGAACTGGACCCCACCCGGCCCGTGGGCTACGTCAACGTCATGTTCGACACCCCGGACAAGGAACTGCTCGGGGACCTCTTCGACGTCATCATGCTCAACCGCTACTACGGCTGGTACCTGAACAACGGGGACCTGGAATCAGCGGAGCAGGTCCTGGAGAAGGAACTGCGCGAATGGGAAGCCAAGTACGGCAAGCCCATGATCATGACCGAGTACGGGCCGGACACCATGCCCGGCTTCCACTCCATTTATGAGCAGCCCTGGAGCGAGGAATACCAGGCCGCCTTCCTGGCCATGTACCACCGGGTGTTCGACCGGGTGGACGCCATGGTGGGCGAGCAGGTCTGGAACTTCGCGGACTTCCAGACGTCAAACGGCATCATGCGCGTGGACGGCAACAAGAAGGGCGTCTTCACCCGCGAGCGCCGGCCCAAGCCCGCCGCGTACGCCCTCCGCCAGCGCTGGACCGCGCTGGCAGCCACCAAGAACGCCACCCCGAACAGCAGCGTCACCACCCCCTAGCGTTTTGACCATTTTTTCGCCGGCTCCGCGGAGCCGGCACCGGGTAAAGGTGCCCAATTATGAAAAAACTCGGCAAGCTCAGCATCCTCGGCTACGGCGCCGGCGATGCCGCCAACAACCTCGCCTTCACCACGGCCACCATGTTCCTCCTGGTCTACTACACGGACGTTGCAGGCATCTCGGCCGCCGCGGCAGGCACCCTGCTGCTGGTGGTCAGGATCTTTGATGCGTTCGCCGATGTTTTCGCCGGACGCATGGTGGACCGCACCTTCAGCAGGCGCTTCGGGAAGTTCCGTCCGTTCATCATGTTCGGCTCCATCCCGCTGCTGCTCCTGAGCGTGGCAACGTTCTCCGTCCCGCAGCTGGGCGAATCCGGCACCCTGCTCTACGCCTACGTTACCTACGCGGCACTCGGCCTGGCCTACAGCCTGGTCAACATCCCCTACGGCTCCCTGGCCGGCGCCATGACCCAGGACCCGGGGGAGCGCGCCAAGCTCGGCTCCGCCCGCATGGTGGGCGGCCTGCTGGTCGGTTCGGCCCTCGGCATCTTCGTGGCACCGCTGATCAAGCCGGGCGCTGACCTGCAGTCAACCTTCACCACCATCACCCTGGTGTTCGTTGTCATCGGCGCGGCCTTGTACTTCTTCACCGTCATGACCGCCAAGGAACGCGTCCACCGCGCCGTCCCGAACGTCTCGGTCAAGCAGAGCATGGAAACCCTGAAGGGCAACAAGCCCCTCCTGATGCTGTGCATCAGCTCGTTCTTCTTCCTCTCCGGCTACCTGGCACTGACCTCGGTGCAGCTGTACTACCTGCGCGACGTCCTCGGCAACCTGGGCCTGTACCCGGTGCTGTCCATCATTCAGCTGGCCGCCACCTTCGTACTGGCCGGGTTCATGCCCAGGCTGGTCCGCACCATCGGGAAGAAGCGCGTCTACATCTACTCGTCCGTGCTCACCGTCATCGGCGGCACCATCATCTTCTTCACCCCTGCCAGCCAGGTCTGGATCGGCTTCTCCGGCCTCGTGATCAGCCTGGTGGGCGTCCTCGCGGTCAACATCGTGGTGTGGGCACTGGAAGCAGACACGGTGGAATACGGCGAATGGAAGACCGGTGTCCGCACCGAGGGCATCACCTACGCACTGTTCTCGTTCACCCGCAAGACCGGCCAGGCCGTAGGCGGCGCCCTCGCCGCCTACGCACTGGCACTGGGCGGCTACAAGTCCGGCGGTGCACAGACTGCCGACGCCCTCTTCGGAATCCAGCTGGCAGCCGGCGCCATCCCGGCAGTGCTGACCATCCTCGCCGTCCTGGTCATGTCCAAGTACAAACTGACCGACGCCATGCACGCCGAGATCCTCACCGAAATCCAGGCACGCCGCACCAGCGAAGAACGCGCAGACGCCGCCAAGCCTCTCACCACTTCCAACTAAGCCCCGACCTACCCTCGACCCAGCCCCGCTCGAAAGGAACAGCTGTGAAAATCATTGCCGCGGAAGTCTTCGTGACAAGCCCGTCCCGTAACTTCGTGACCCTCCGGATCACCACGGAGGACGGCGTGACCGGCATCGGTGACGCCACCCTGAACGGCCGCGAACTCGCCGTCGCCGCCTACCTCAAGGAACACGTCGCGCAGCTGCTGATCGGCAAGGACCCGCACCGGATCGAGGACACCTGGCAGTTCCTGTACCGCAGCTCCTACTGGCGCCGCGGCCCGGTGACCATGGCTGCTATCGCCGCCGTGGACATGGCGCTCTGGGACATCAAGGGCAAGGTGGCCGGCATGCCGGTGTACCAGCTCCTCGGCGGTGCCTCCCGCAACGGCCTGCGCGCCTACGGCCACGCCTCCGGCGCGGACATCCCCTCCCTGTTCGACTCCGTCCGCGAGCACCTGGAACTCGGTTACAAATCCGTCCGCATCCAGACCGCCGTCCCCGGCATCAAGGCCGTCTACGGCGTCGCTGCCCAGGCCCAGGCCTCAGGCGAGCGCTACGACTACGAGCCCGCCGGCCGCGGCGCGTTCCCGGTGGAGGAAGACTGGGACACCCGGGCGTACCTGCGCCACCTGCCCACCGTTTTCGAAGCCGTCCGGAACGAGTTCGGCCCGGAACTGCCGCTGCTGCACGACGGCCACCACCGCATGACCCCGATCCAGGCCGCCAAGCTG
Source organism: Arthrobacter sp. LjRoot78 (assembly GCF_964254335.1). Lineage (NCBI taxonomy): Bacteria > Bacillati > Actinomycetota > Actinomycetes > Micrococcales > Micrococcaceae > Arthrobacter > Arthrobacter sp. LjRoot78. The sequence goes on from NZ_CAXUTG020000001.1 coordinate 553,280, forward strand.
GGCAAGGCTCTGGAACCGTATGACCTGTTCTGGCTCGAGGACTGCACCCCGGCTGAGAACCAGGAAGCCCTGCGCCTGGTCCGCCAGCACACCACCACCCCGCTGGCCATCGGTGAAATCTTCAACACCGTGTACGACTACCAGACCATCATCAAGGAACAGCTGATCGACTACGTCCGGGCAGCCTCCACGCACTTCGGCGGGATCTCCCCGCTGAAGAAGGTCATGGACTTTGCCGCGCAGTACCAGATCAAGTCCGGCTTCCACGGCCCCACCGACATCTCCCCGGTCGGTTTCGCCGCGCAGCTGCACGTGGGCCTGGCGATCCACAACTACGGCATCCAGGAATACATGCAGCACTCGGACAAGACCAACGAGGTCTTCGAGCAGTCCATGACCTTCAAGGACGGCTACCTGCACCCGGGCGACAAGCCGGGCATCGGCGTCGAATTCAACGAGGAAGCAGCAGCCGCGTTCCCGTACCAGCAGGCCTACCTGCCCTATAACCGTCTCGTTGACGGCACCGTCCATGACTGGTGAGGCCCGTCCTGTGAAGAAGCACCGCATCATCGTCATGGGCGTCTCCGGCTGCGGTAAGACGACCATCGGCGACCTGGTGGCCCGCGAACTGGGCGTGCCCTTCCTCGACGGCGATTCGCTCCACCCCGTGGAGAACGTCGCCAAGATGGCCGCCGGCACGCCGCTGACGGACGAGGACCGCTGGCCCTGGCTGGCCACCGTCGGTTCCGAACTCGCAGCCGCCGGGAACGGAGGCCTGGTGCTGGCATGCTCGGCGCTCAAGCGCAGCTACCGTGACGCCATCCGGGAACAGGCGCCGGACACCGTGTTCCTGCACCTGCACGGCAGCAAAGAGGTGCTGAGGGCACGGACTGAAGGCCGCTCCGGGCACTTCATGCCGCCCGCCCTGCTCGATTCCCAGCTCGCTACGCTGGAACGGCTCGTCGCCGACGAAGCCGGCATCGTGGTGGACATCGCCGCCCCCGTAGACCGGGTGGTGGCCGAAGCACTGGCCGGGATCGCCGCCGCCGTGCGTTCCACGGCTGCCGCCGTCGGCACCGCTCCTGCCGGTGCAGCTCCCGGTGCCGCAGGCACCCAGCCGCGCCAGTTCGACGTCGACCTCCAAGCCGCGCCGTTCAACCTCGACGACGCAGCGGTCCAGTGGGTGAACAGCACACTGGAGTCGATGAGCCTCGAGGAAAAGATCGGGCAGCTGTTCATCAACCACAACAACGACTACTCCCCGGAATACCTCGACGGCGTGCTGGAGAACTACCACGTGGGCGGCATGCGCTACCGACCCGGCCCCTCCGCCGCGGTGCAGGAGCACATCCGCTACGCGCAGTCCAAGACCCGCATCCCGCTGCTGGTGGCCTCCAACCCGGAAATGGGCGGAGCCGGAAGCTGCGACGACGGAACGTTCGTGTCGACGCACCTACAGGCCGGCTCGCACCCGGACAAGGCCATCGCCCGGCAGATGGGCCAGGTGGCCGGCGTCGAAACCGCCGCGCTGGGCTGCAACTGGGCCTTCGCGCCGATCGTGGACATCCACTACAACTGGCGGAACACGGTCATCTCCACCCGGGCCTTCGGCAACACGCCGGAGATCGTGGTGGAGCGCGCCAAGGAGTACTTCGACGGCATCAGCGAGTCACCCACCGCCTGCGCCATGAAGCACTTCCCGGGCGACGGCATGGACGAACGCGACCAGCACGTGGTCACCTCGTACAACACCCTTGGCTATGAGGAGTGGAACCGGAGCTACGGGCACGTCTACCGGGAAATGATCGGGCACGGCGTGCAGTCCATCATGATCGGGCACATCGGGGCGCCGGAACTTTCCCGGCATTTCCGTCCCGGCCTGGCGGACAAGGACATCCGGCCGGCCACGCTGGCGCCGGAACTGCTCCAGGACCTGCTCCGCGGCGAACTCGGCTTCAACGGGCTTATCCTCACGGACGCCTCGCAGATGATCGGCCTGACCCAGGCCATGAAGCGCAGGGACCTGGTGCCGGCCACCATCGCGGCGGGCTGCGACATGTTCCTGTTCTTCCGCAATCCCGCGGAAGATTTCCAGTACATGCTGGACGGCTACAAGTCCGGCGTCATCACCGAGCAGCGCCTGCATGACGCGCTGCGCCGGATCCTGGCCCTCAAGGCCTCGCTGGGGCTGCACCAGAAGGCGCGCAACGAGCTGGTGCCGCCGGTGGAAGCACTCGCCGTGATCGGCAGTGACGCCCACTGGGCCATCGCCGCCGAAATCGCGGACAAAACCGTCACCCTGGTCAAGGACACCGCCAACAACCTGCCCATCACGCCGGCGACGCACAAACGCATCCGCCTGTACGGCATCTCCGGCGGTTCGGACTTCACCCGCGCCGACCCGCTGGCCTACCTGGACACCGTCAAGGCGGAGCTGGAAAACGCCGGGTTCGAGGTGCACCTGTTCAAGACGGCGGACCAGCGTGAGGCGGCAGGGGAGACCGGTGTGAACTTCATGTCGGTCATCTCCGAGGAAGCCACCGGCGACTACGCGGACAAGTACGACGCCGCCTTCGTGTTCGCCAATGTGAAGGGCTTTGCCCAAGAGGCAGCCATCCGGATCAAGTGGTCCACCCCGATGGCCGCGGAGATCCCGTGGTACGTCACCGAGGTCCCCACCGTGTTCGTCTCGCTCAACCAGCCCAACCACCTGATTGACGTGCCGATGGTGAAGACCGCCATCCACGCCCACGCAGGGTCGCCCGAGGCCATTCGGGCGACCATCCAAAAGATCATGGGCAGTTCGGAATTCCAGGGAACGTTCAACGAGAACGTGTTCTGCGATTCCTTCGATACCCGCCTCTGATCTGGTTCAGGCAGGATACCCGGGCCGCACGCGCAGCAATTGCGCGTGCGGCCTTTGTGTGTCCGGCGTAGCGTGGGTGCATGGAGCAAACGGGGTGCGTTGTTGCCGGCGGAGGGCCGGCGGGGATGATGCTGGGCTTGTTGCTGGCCCGGGCCGGGGTGGAGGTCACTGTGCTCGAAAAGCACGGCGATTTCCTGCGCGATTTCCGAGGCGACACCGTGCACGCCTCCACCATCAGGCTCATCGACGAACTGGGACTCGGCGACGAGTTCCGGAAGCTTCCGCAGAGCAGGTTGAACGCCGCCGCCTTCCCCCTCCCCAACGGCGGGATGCTGACGCTCGGCGATTTCGCCTCCTTGAAGCCGCCCTACAATTACATCGCCATGATGCCGCAGTGGGACTTCCTGAATTTCCTGGCCACCGAGGCCGCGCGCGAACCCACATTCCGGCTCCTGATGAGGCATGAAGCCACATCGTTAATGTTCGACGACGGCCGCGTCACCGGCGTCCGCTACCGGACACCTGCGGGCAACGACGAGGCAAGTACCGAAGGGGCGATCCACGCGGACCTCGTGGTGGCCACGGACGGGCGCCATTCCGTGCTGCGCCGGTCCGCCGGCCTGCAGTCGAAGGAGTACCCCGTTCCCTTCGACACCTGGTGGTTCAAGCTCCCGCGCCACGCGTCGGAAAAAGGCGCCGTGGCGGGCATTGTCCCGGCGTTCCGAGGCCGCGAGGCCATGATTGCGCTGTTCCGCGACGACTACTACCAGATGGGATACCTCGGCCCCAAAGGAACGGATGCCCGGATCCGTGCCGAGGGAGTTGAACGGTTCAGGGAACGCGTCGCCGCCCTGCGGCCGGACCTGGCCGACCGTGTGGACGCCATCCGTTCGCTGGAGGACCTTCACTTCCTGGATGTGCGGCTGGACCGGCTGCGGTGCTGGTACGTGGACGGGCTGTTATGCATCGGCGACGCCGCCCACGCCATGTCCCCGGCAGGCGGGGTGGGCATCAACCTGGCCATCCAGGATGCGGTGGCCGCAGCCGCGAGGCTGGCACCGGGCCTGCTCCAGGGCCAGGTGACGCTGCATGATCTGGCTGCGGTGGAACGGCGGCGCCGGATGCCCACCGTTCTTCTCCAGACCGTTCAGCGCATCATGCACCGGGCGGTTTTCGTGCCCCTGTTCGCCGGGAGGAGGTCCGGGGTTCCGGCAGTGGTGTTTTTTCTTGCCAGGCACGTTCCGGCGCTGACAAGGCTCATGCCGCGGCTCATCGCCTTCGGACCCAGGCCGGAGCATGCACCCGACTTTGCCCGCCGAGCCCAGCCGCGCTCAGCCGCGTGAGGCGACGTAGTCGATCAGGCCCCTCACCGTGGCCACGGAGGCGTAGTCGCGTTCAGGGATGTCGACGCCCGTGGCCTCATCGATGGTCTCCACCAGCCTCAGGAAATCCAGCGAATCCAGCTCGAGGTCCTGCCGCAGCCGGGACCCTTCGTCGAGAGCGTCAAGGTCCACGTCCGGGGCTACCTGGTTGATGGCCGCGTGCACGGCCTGCCGTGCGTCCTGCTCATTCATAGCTCCTCCGGTTTTTGCAGCAGTTCGTCGATCCGGGCCAGGAAGCGGGCCCCCCGGAGTCCGTCGCTCACCCGGTGGTCGGCTGACAATGTGGCAGTGACGGCGGGCCGCACACCGAGCATGCCGTCCTGCGCCCAGGGCTGCTCCACGACTTTGCCCAGGCCCACCATGGCCACCTGCGGCGGGTAGATGACGCCGTACACAGCCTCCACCCCCAAGTCGCCCAGATTAGTGACCGTAATGGTGGGGTCGGCCATTTCCGCGCGCTGCAGGCGCCCCGCCCGCGCCCGGCCCACCAGGTCCCGCAGCTTCTGCATCAGCACGTCCACGGCCAGGGTGTCGGCATCGTGGATGGCAGGCGCCACCAGGCCGCCGTGCCGCAGGGCCACGGCAACGCCGAGGTGCACGGTGCTGCTCGGCCGGAACACCCCGTCGGTGAAGAAGCCGTTGACTTCCGGAATCTCCCGGGCGGCCACTGCTGTGGCCTTCAACAGCAGGGCCGAGGGAACCAGCCGCGAGGCCACCGGCCGCTGTTCGTTGACCTTCTGCATCCATCCGATGGCGGCACGAAGATCCAGCGTGGTGCTGACGTAGTAGTGCGGGATGGTCTGCTTGGACCGCGTCATGAGCGAGCCGATGGACCGTCGGAGGCTGGACAAGCGGTCCTGCGCGTCCGGCGACGGCGCTTCTTCCGCTGCCGGTGCCGCTTCCGCTTCCGCTTCCGGTTCTTCTTCCGCTGCCCGGGCCTCCGCGGGAGCCGAGGCCCCGGCTCCCTGCACGGCACGCTGGATGTCAGCCTCGGTGACGGCGCCGTCCGGGCCCGTCCCCGGCACCGTGCCGATGTCGACGCCGAGCTGGTCCGCCAGGCGCCGTGCCCGGGGCGAGGACCGCACCCGGGTTCCGTGGGGTGCCGGCGCGGCCTCAGGAACCGGCGCAGCCCCAGGAACCGGCCGATCGGACCGCGCGGCCGCCGCGCGTTCCACGTCGGCGCGGGTGACCGCCCCGTGCTTGCCTGTCCCGCGGATCCCGGACGGATCCACGCCGAGCTGGTGGGCCAGGTGCCGGACCGGGGGAGGAACCTGCGCCGCGGCTGCTTCCGGACCAGCCTTTGCCGGCGGGACCGCCGGCTGCCCTCCTGCCTGGCCGGCGCCGTCGTCCGGGGTCCGGGTGATCCGGGCCAGGGGAGTTCCGATGGGAACAGTGGTGCCCACATCCACCAGGAGCTCGGCCACGACGCCCTCTTCGAAGGTTTCGACGTCCATGACGGTCTTGTCCGTGTCCACCACGGCCACCACATCTCCGCGGTGCACGTAGTCGCCGGGTTTAATCAGCCACTCCACCATCTTGCCGTGCTCCATGTCCGCACCAAGGGACGGCATCCTGAAATCACCCACGGGCGCCTACCGCTTCCCGGGCTGCGGCGACGATGCGCTCCGCCGTGGGCAGTGCCGCCAGTTCCAGGTGTTTGGCGTAGGGCAACGGCACTTCGGCGCTGCAGACGCGGCCCACCGGTGCGTCCAGGTCGAAGAAGGCGTTCTCCGTGATCCGGGCGGACAGCTCTGCGGAGATGCTGCCGCTCCGCCAGCCTTCGTCCACCACCACTGCGCGGTGGGTCCGGGCCACGCTCCCCAGGACGGCGGCGTCGTCGAGCGGGCGCAGCACGCGCAAATCCAGCACCTCCGCGTCGATACCCTCGGCTGCCAACTGGGTTGCGGCGTCGAGCACTGCCGGTAGCGTTCCGCCGTAGGTGATGAGCGAAATGTCCTTGCCGGGGCGGCGGACGGCGGCCGTGCTGATATCCACCGGGCCGGCGCCGTCAGCGAGGTTCCCGGCCACGTTGTACAGGGTTCCGTGCTCGAAGATCAGCACCGGATCCGGGTCTTCCAGTGCCGTCCACAGCATCCCCCGGGCATCCTCCAGGGTTGCGGGGGTGAGGATCCGCAGCCCCGGGATGTGGGCGTACCACCCCTCCAGGCTGTGTGAGTGCTGGGCTCCCAGCTGGCGCCCGGCTCCCGTGGTCATCCGGATGACCAGCGGCACGTTGAACTGCCCGCCGGACATGTGCAGCAGGGTGGCCGCGTTGTTCACCAGCTGGTCCAGCGCCAGGAGGCTGAAATTGACGGTCATGATCTCCACAATGGGCCGCATCCCGCCCAGGGCCGCCCCGATGCCGGCGCCCACAAAGCCGGATTCGGACAGCGGAGTGTCCCGGATCCGCTCCGGGCCGAACTCCTCGAACAGGCCAAGGCTCACCGCGAAGCATCCGCCGTACGCGCCAACATCCTCGCCCATGAGGAACACCCGTTCGTCGCGCTGGAGGGCGTCCCGGATGGCAGCCCGCATGGCTTCGCGGTAGGTGGTCTTCATTGCGGGCTCCGCTCGCTGTACACGAACCGGGTCAGTTCCTCCACCGGTTCCAGCGTGCCGGCTTCGGCAAACTCCACGGCGGCCTTCACTTCCGCGTCCACGTCCTGCTGGATCTTCTTCCAGTCCTTCTCCGTCAGCTGGCCGGCGGTTTCCAGGGCGTTCCGGAGCGTGCTGATCGGATCGCGCTCCATCCAGCGGGAGACCTCCGTTTTTTCCCGGTACCGTTCGGGATCGAACATGGAGTGGGCCCTGAACCGGTAGGTCCGGAGCTCGAGGAAGTGCGGTCCGCCGCCGGCCCGGACGGCGTCCACGGCACGGCGCGCAGCCTCTTCGACGGCGAGCACATCCATCCCGTCCGCGGACCACGAGGAGATCTCGTAGGCGGCGGCCTTGAGGGCAATATCGGTCTGCGATTCGGAGCGGCCCAGCGCGGTGCCCATGGCGTACAGGTTGTTCTCGCAGCAGAACAGGACCGGCAGCTGCCAGAGCGCGGCGAGGTTCAGGCTTTCGTGGAATGCGCCTTCGGCTACGGCGCCTTCGCCGAAAAAGCAGGCGGTCACCCGGGAGCGTCCGGACATTTTATCGGCGAGCGCCAGGCCCACGGCCAGCGGCAGCCCGCCTGCCACGATCGCGTTGCCTCCGTAGAAGCGGGTGGCGGCGTCGAACAGGTGCATGGAGCCGCCGCGGCCGCGGCAGCAGCCTTCCACATAGCCGTACATCTCGGCCAGGATGGCTCCCGCGGACACACCGCGCAGCAGCGCATGGCCGTGTTCCCGGTATGTTGCCACCACGGCGTCGTCCGGAGCCAGGGTGCTCATCACACCCGCGGCGACCGCTTCCTCTCCGATATAGACGTGCAGGAACCCCCGGATTTTCGCCGCGCTGTAGAGCTCCACGCACTGCTCCTCGAGCCGCCGCACGCGCAGCATCTGATGGAGCAGGTGGCGTGTATGGTCGGAGTCCGCGCTTCCGGATCCGCGCGCTGATGTGCCGCTCACGCCGGCGCTCCGGGGTAGCTGCCGGGCGGGGTCTCGATGGTTGACGTGTCACCTTCGGGGAGGCCGAGTTCGCGGGCTTTCAGGAGCCGCCGGAGGATCTTGCCGCTCCGGGTCTTGGGCAGCGCGTCAGTGAAGTCCAGCAGCCGGGGGGCAACCGCCGGGCCCAGCCGTTTGCGGGCAAAGCCGATGATGTCCAGCTTGAGCGCCTCCGAGGGCTGCCACCCGGTGCGGAGTTCCACGAAGGCCTTGACCACTTCGCCGGCAACGGGATCGGGGACGCCGATCACCCCGGCCTCGGCCACCGCTTCGTGCTCCATCAGCGAACTCTCCACCTCGAATGGTCCGATCAGGTGCCCGGAGGACTTGATGACGTCGTCGCCCCGGCCGACGAACCAGAAGTACCCGTCCGCGTCCTGCTTGGCCAGGTCTCCGGTGAGGTACCAGCCGCCGGCGAAGCAGCGCCGGTACCGTTCGTCTTCATGGAGGTAGCCGCGGAACATGGACGGCCAGCCCGGCCGGAGCGCCAGTTCGCCCACCGCATCCGGTTCGGTGACCAGCACGGCCTCGCCGTCCCGGAGCACCGGCTTGCCGTCCGGATCCCGCGCCACAATCGCGGCCTCAACGCCAGGCAGGGGACGGCCCATGGAGCCGGGCCGGATCTCCATGGCGGGGTAGTTCGAGATCATGATGCCGCCGGTTTCGGTCTGCCACCAGTTGTCGTGGACGGGCTGGCCGAACGCTTCCTGTCCCCACACCACCACTTCGGGGTTGAGCGGTTCGCCCACGCTGGCCACAAACCGCAGGGCGGACAGGTCATGCCCGGCGGCGTGGCCGGCACCGGCCTTCATCAGCATGCGCAGGGCGGTGGGGGCTGTGTACCAGACGGTGACGTGCTGCTCGGCGAGGATCCGGTACCACCGGTCCGCGTCCATCTCCTCTTCGTCCACAATGGTGGTCACGCCGTGGGTGAGGGGAGCGATCACCCCGTACGAGGTGCCGGTGACCCAGCCGGGGTCCGCCGTGCACCAGTAGACGTCGTCCGGGTGCAGGTCCAGCGCAAAGAATCCGGTGGCGCGGTGGGCGGTGACGGCGTCATGCACGTGGATCGCCCCTTTGGGGGTGCCGGTGGTCCCGCTGGTGAAGTGCAGCAGGGCCATTTCTTCGGCGAGGGTGGATGCCGCCTCGAGCGGCTGCGCGTCCCGCATGAGTTCGGCCAGGTCCAGCGTTCCGGGGTCCGGCAGGCCCTCGGCATCGATCAGCAGCACGTGCTCCAGTTCAGGCAGCAGGTCTCGGATCTGGGCAACCTTCCGCCGGTACAGCGCCCGGGTGGTGACCAGGGCGCGGCCGGCACCCAGATGAAGGCGCTGGCGGACGGGCTCCGGGCCGAAAGCGGAGAACAGGGGGCAGAAAACGCTGGCATTCTTGAGCGTCCCCAATATCGCGACGTACAACTCCGGGCTGCGGCCCATGAGCGAAAAGACCCGTTCCCCGCGGCCGATTCCCAGCCCGTGCAGGACGCCGGCAAACCGTCCGGTCTGTTCGGCCAGTTCCGCGTAACTGAGGGAGCGCGCCGTACCGTCGGCGCGGATGAAACGCAGGGCCTCATGGCCTGCCCGATCGCCCGCGGCGTGGCGGTCCACAGCCTCGTAGGCTATGTTGACGCCGCCATCCGGCAGCCCTGCCAGCTCATGACGCGCCTCATCCCAGGAGAAAGCGGCGCGGCTGGCGTCGTAGTCCACCATGTTCGGGCGGACAGCCAGGCCATGGACGTCCTTCGGGATTGCGGGCCAGCGGGTAGATGGAGCGGTTCCGGCCGTCATGGTTCAATCGGACTCCTCGCCGGGAGAACTGGCTAGAGTAGAAAGTCCCGTGGGACGCGCCGGCCCGCTCTCCAGCCCGTTCTCCCGCCAGCACAGGACGCGCCGTCACAAACCGCGGAGCCACTAAACTGGACCCCATGACTGCCACCAGCCCCCGTGCAGCTGACGCTGCTGCCGCCCGTGCCCGCCTGCTTGAGCTCATCAAGGAACTCGCCGTTGTCCGCGGCAAGGTGATCCTGTCCAGCGGGGCCGAAGCCGACTACTACATCGACCTCCGACGCATCACTTTGCACCACGAGGCGTCCAAGCTGGTGGGCCAGGTCATGCTCTCGCTGATCGACGACGCCGGCATCGACTTTGAGTGCGCCGGCGGCCTCACCATGGGCGCCGATCCGGTGGGCACCGCCGTGATGCATGCCGCCGTGGACGCCGGCCGCACCGTGGACGCGTTTGTTGTCCGCAAGGCCCAGAAGTCCTACGGCATGGGCCGCCAGGTGGAAGGACCCTCCGTCGAAGGCCGCAAGGTCCTGGTGCTCGAGGACACGTCCACCACCGGCGGGTCCGCACTGACCGCCGTCGAGGGCGTCCGCAAGGCCGGCGGCAACGTTGTGGCCGTCGCCGTAATTGTGGACCGCGACACCGGCGCCAAGGAAAAAATCGAAGCGGAGACCGGAGTTCCCTACCTGTTCGCGTTCGGCAAGGATGAGCTCGGCCTGAGCTAGCGTGCGTGCCGCCGGCGGCGGACAATTCAGCGGCGGACAATTCAGCCGGGAGCTAACCCCGCTTGAATGGCCAAGAGGCGGCACCCTACAATTTGCGTAGCTCAAATTCAAGTCACGCACCTGGAGAGACCGCGCCATGCTCCCGTCCAACCCAGCACCCAACACCGTCGAACAGATCCAGAACCTCATCCTGGAGAGTGCCGACTTCGAGGACTTCCTCAACGAACTGGCGCGCTTTTCCGCGCACCAGATGGCGGGCGACGGCGACGACGCCCTGTGCGGCATCACGCTGCTCAGGGACCGCAAGGCGGCCACCATCGGCTGGAGCAGCGATTCCGCGCGCGAGGTGGATGAGATCCAGTATTCGCTCTCGCAGGGGCCCTGCCTGACGGCCGCCGAGGAAGAACGGGAAGTCCACGTTCCGGACCTTTTCGAAGAGGACCGCTGGGGCCCTGACTACGCCGATGCGGTTGCCTCGCACGGACTGCGTTCGGTGTTGTCCCTCCCGTTCCACCTCCAGGGCGATGCGAAGGCCGCCCTGAACCTCTACTCGGATGTCCCGCACAAGTTCGATGAGAAAGCGGCGGCGCGCGCCCGGGGGTACACGCGCGAAGTGTCGCAGGCCCTGCGCCTGGCCGTCAGGTTCTCGCTGCACACAGACAGCGCCACCAACCTCCGGGCAACGCTGGAGTCCCGGACCACGATCGACATCGCCGTGGGCATCGTCATGGCGCAGAACCGCTGCAGCCAGGAGGCGGCCGTGCAGATCCTGACGGACGCGTCCAGCAACAGCAACGTCAAGCTGCGGGACATCGCCAAATCCTTGGTGGATTCCGTCGGCGGAGCGGGCACCCGGACCCACTTCGAGGAGCCCAGGCAGGGCAAGTCCCGGGTCGGCTGACCGCACGGCAGGTCCGGGTCGGCTGACCCGGACCACGCCGCAGGCTTGTGTTGGACGGGCCGCGGAAGCTACGCTGTCCGAGGTTGAGCCGTCGGCCATAGACACCCTTTTTTGGAGTACCTATGGACCGCAAACTTCACGCCCTCGTTAAGCTGGACGTCGCTGCAAATGTTGTTCGGATCGACGTCCGGGGCAGCCTCAACCAGGAATCCCGACCCGCCCTGGTGCACGTCATCCGCCGTATCCGCCGCATGGGTGTCACTGCCCACATCCGGGTGGATCTCTCGCAGGCCGCGTTCGTGGAATCGCCCGCTTTGGTGGGGCTCCGCAACGACCTCAACGCGGTCGACGGCGACACCTCCGGCGGCGGCTCCGCGGCGGGTTCAGGCGTTTCGCTCGAATTCATGCCCAGACCGGACGGCCTGGGCCCTGATGCCGGACCCGGTGTGAAGACCGTTGAAATCACCGGTGAATTCGCGGCCTCCATCGACCCTTCCGGATGCGGACCGCTGGCCCAGTACTCCGACGACGAACTCCTGGCTGCCAGCGACTCCGTCTTTGGACTGCTGGACGATCCCGCCGCGATTGCGGGCACCGAGCTGCTGGCGCAGTATGACGCGATCGGGGTGGAAATTTCGCGGCGGGAGAATGCCGAAGCCGGCCGGAACGCCGCAACGGATCCCCTGCAGGCGCTTCCGGCCGAGCCCGCGAACTAGCCGGTTCCGCGCGTTTCATATCCGGCTTCCGCTGTGGCTACGGTAGAGGTGTGCCGAAAGTCCAGGAGCCACCACAGCCTGAGGGCGGCCCTGGAACAGCCGAGGGCCGCCTCCTCAAGCATGCCGCCGAACTCAGGAGATTTTCCCGGCGAAACTTCCTGGCGGGATCGGGGGCGGCAGCGCTGCTGGCCACCGACATGTTCTTCACCCGTTATGTCCAGGCAGAGCGGCGCACCAACAGGATCCTGACGTTGGGCGACGATTTCGCGGAGAGCTACTACCCGAACGCCAGCTGGATCCTGTTTCCCGGCTACAAGACCAGCTGGGAGGAAGCGCAGTGGATCCTCAATTCCCTGCGCGGTGCGCTGCGCCAGCGCGGCCAGCTGGCCGCCGTCGGCTATTCCAACCAGGGGCTGGACATTGACCAGATCGTGATCGCGGTGATTGAGCATGTCCGGGCTAAGCAGCTGACCAGCCTGTACTTCTACGGCCACAGTTTCGGCGGCATGGTGGCTACACAGGTCGCTGCCCGGCTTCGCGAGCTGCACGGCGTGGAGGTGAAATTCATCCTGCTGGACTCCAGCCCGTACAGCAAGTACGACGTCCTGGACCAGAGCTGGTTCGAAGGCGTGGTGGTGCTCTACGAGGGCGGGTTCCGGGTTCCCACGGTGCTGCGCGGCGGGTACGAGCTGGGCGAACGCATCGTGCACAAGGATGAACGGTCCTGGCGCCAGGTGGTGGACCAGAGCCTGGAGCAGCTGTCACCGATTGCGCCGTCCAGCGTGCTGATCCAATCCGAATCCGCGTACATCTACCACTTCGACGCCACCCGGTTCGCCGACAAGCTGGGCGGGACCCGGATGGCGTTCATCGGCAATCCCCGGGACGGCACCGTGAACTATCAGACGGCCCGCGAATCGTGGGCGCGGACCTTTGCGGCCAACATGGTGTCCAACGACCGCCGTACCGATGACGCCCTGCCGGCGCACGCCAGTCCCCAGTGGAACCCGTTCGTTTACCGGCCCATCCTGGAGGAGTTGCAGGATGAGATCTTCCCGCTGCCTACCGGCGGGCCCAAGATGACTGCATTCTGACCCTGCCGCCCGGGCCCTTCGGCCCGACCCCGGAAACCCGGGCCGGCGCGCCCGGGCCCGCGCCTTGAACCCGGCTAGATCTGGCTCTTGAGGTCAGCCACCGAGTTCAGGATCTGGTTGGGCCGGAACGGGTAGGCGGCAATGTCGTCCTTGTGCGTGATTCCGCTGAGGACCAGCACGGTGTGCAGCCCGGCCTCCATTCCGGCGATGATGTCGGTGTCCATCCGGTCGCCGATCATGGCGGTGGTCTCGGAGTGGGCGTCGATCTGGTTCATGGCCGAGCGGAACATCATGGGGTTCGGCTTGCCCACAATGTAGGGTTCGCGGCCGGTGGCCTTGGTGATCAGTGCTGCGATGGCGCCGGTGGCGGGCATGGGGCCGTCCTTGGACGGTCCGGTGGCGTCCGGGTTGGTGGCGATGAAGCGGGCGCCGGCAAGGATCAGCCGGATGGCCATGGTGATCGCCTCGAAGGAGTAGGTGCGTGTTTCGCCGAGCACCACGAAGTCAGGGTTCTGGTCGGTGAGGATGAAACCGGCCTCATGCAGCGCCGTCGTGAGTCCTGCTTCGCCGATGGTGTAGGCGCGGTTCCCGGAATCCGAGCCGCGGACCTGGTCCTTCAGGAACTGCGCCGTGGCCAGCGCCGAGGTCCAGATGTTCTCCTCGGGAATTTCCAGGCCGGAGGACTTCAGGCGGGCGGCCAGGTCGCGGGGAGTGAAAATGGAGTTGTTGGTGAGCACCAGGAAGCGCTTGGAGGTGTCCACCCAGCGCTGGATCAGTTCCGCGGCTCCAGGGATGGGCTGGTTTTCGTGGACCAGCACTCCGTCCATATCCGTCAGCCAGCATTCGATCTCCTGGCCGCTCCGGTAAAGCGCTGCCGATGAACGTACTTCGTCTGACTTTGCCATGGTGATCCTCCAACGATGATGTGCCGGTTCCGGCTCCCAGTCTGTCATTTTTGGGGCGCCGGAACATCCGGCACCGAAGAATGACAGACCCGGTGCGGCGTTGTGGCGCCATTCGTTGGACTAGGCTCGTGGCTGGCACCAGTGTGCCAGCGGCCGCGGATCGGGGGAGTCCGCGGTGGTTGCTGTGCCGGCCTGCGCCGGGAGGTCCCCAAGGATATTCCGGGCATCCAAAGAACCGCAGGATGCCCGCCAGCACCTGAAAGGGACAGCCATGAGCAACAACTACGGCCCGCCGCCACCGCCCCAGCAGCACTACCCATCGAACAACTTCCCGCCGCAGCCGCCGCAGACTCACCCCATGCCAGCCCCTCAGCCTCGGAACAAGAAGAACCTGATCATTGTCCTGGCTGCCGTCGCCGCTGCCGTGACCGTTGCGCTGGTGGCCGTGTTTGTCTGGGTCATTCCCGCGTTCAGCAAACCGCAGGCTGAGGACAGCCCGGCGCCCGTGGCCACTTCCGCCGAATCCGCGTCCCCGGACGCGGCAGAGGAAAGTGCTGCCCCCGAGGAATCCGTGGCACCATCCGAAGACGCCGGAGCGGATGACATGCCGGCCGGGGCCTTCCCGCTTCCGCCCGGCTGGGATGACCTGCAGGGTCCCGCCAACATTCCAGCCAGCGACGACCCGCTTTACAACCGGTTTGTCACCGGGGAATCCTCATTCTCCTACCTGTCCGCCTGGAGCAGCGACGACACGTTCGGGATCACCAAGGACCCCGCCACCGGCGCCCCCATGCAGCAAGTCGCCAAGGGCACTGAAGAGCGCGACGGCGACGGCATCTCCACGGCGTTCTCGTTCTTCGCCGAAGCAGAGGAAGGCAAATACGGCAAGGAGCCTGAAAAGGTCCAGGCAGCCATCAAGGAGATCGAGGCAAAGCTCAAGGCCATCCCCGCCGCCGAACTGCCGCAGCACCTGGTCGGCCACAAATGCACCGGCAATTTTGAGGCGTCGACGCCGGAAATCAGGGAGTTCCGCCGGGCGGCCGCCGTGGTGGTCGGCTTCACCTGCACCAACGCCGGGGGAGACGCCATCCGCGCCGTCAACCTGTTCACCGTGACGCCGTGGGGCACACCGCAGATGATGGGCGTCAGCGGGCACGAGAGTTACTGGACCGCCAACCCGGAGGCATTGGAGAAGATCGGCAACTCGTACCGGGCGAACCGCTGGAAGCTGGACGGCTAAGCCGCGGCTAAAGTTGAAGCGTGACTGACCCCCAGACCCCTACAGCGCCCGCCTCCCCGCCTGATTCCCCCTCCGGCGGGGAACCGGAGCCCAAGGCGGAGGTCGGCGTCGGCCCCTGGGAAGGCGAGCTTCCCGAAGGGGAACACTGGGACCCGGACCTCCTGGCCGACGGCGACCGCCGCAATGTGGTGGACAAGTACCGCTACTGGAAGCACGAGGCGATCGTGGCGGACCTGGATTCGAAACGCCATGACTTCCACATCGCGATCGAAAACTGGCAGCACGACCTCAACATCGGCACCGTGGTGCGCACCGCCAACGCGTTCCTCGCCAAGGAAGTGCACATCATCGGACGACGCCGGTGGAACCGCCGCGGGGCAATGGTCACCGACCGCTACCAGCACGTCCGCCACCATCCCACCGTGGAGGACTTCGTGGCGTGGGCGCAGGGGGAGGGGCTGGCGATTATCGGCATCGACATCTTCCCCGATTCCGTGCCGCTGGAAACCTACGACCTCCCGAAGAACTGCGTCCTGGTGTTCGGCCAGGAAGGTCCGGGCCTGACTCCGGAGGTCCACGAAGCGGCCCTGGACACTCTGTCGATCGAGCAGTTCGGCTCCACCCGGTCCATCAACGCGGCGTCCGCGGCCGCCATCGCCATGCACGCCTGGATCCGCCGGCACGTGTTCAGCCAGTCCGTCTAGTCCCCGCCGAGGTGGCCCGGGAGATGATCGATCGCGGCAGTTGGAGGGCCTGAAACTGCCGCGGAGTGCCACCACGAGGCAGCGGGCCCGGTGCAAAGTGTTACCCGGCCAGTGACCCGAAACACTGCCCCTTCGCAGAAATGGCTAGGATGGGTGCTAGCCGACGAGGTCCACTCCAGGGTCAACACAACCCGTAGACGAAATTCACTTTAGGAGTCAGCATGCCCATTGCAACCCCAGAGATCTACTCCGAGATGATCGACCGCGCTAAGGCGGGCGGCTTCGCATTCCCGGCCGTGAACGTCACGTCCTCGCAGACGCTGAACGCAGCCCTGCGCGGCTTCGCCGAGGCAGAGTCCGACGGCATCGTCCAGGTTTCCACCGGCGGTGCGGCCTACTGGTCCGGCGCCTCCACCAAGGACATGGTTGCCGGCTCCCTGGGCTTCGCCGCGTTCGCCCGCGAAGTCGCCAAGAACTACGGCGTCAACATCGCGCTGCACACCGACCACTGCCCCAAGGACAAGCTGGACGGCTTTGTCCTGCCGCTGCTGGCCGCCTCCGAAGCCGAGGTCAAGGCCGGACGCAACCCGATCTTCAACTCGCACATGTGGGACGGCTCCGCCGAGACCCTGCAGGAAAACCTGCGCATCGCCCGTGAACTGCTGGAGCGCACCGCTGCCGCCAAGATGATCCTCGAGGTCGAGATCGGCACGGTCGGCGGCGAGGAAGACGGCGTCGAAAACGAGATCAACGAGAAGCTGTACACCACGGTGGAAGACGCCCTGGCCACCATCGAAGCCCTCGGCGCCGGCGAGAACGGCCGCTACATCACCGCCCTGACCTTCGGCAACGTGCACGGCGTGTACAAGCCCGGCGGCGTGAAGCTGCGCCCGGAGATCCTCAAGGACATCCAGGCCCAGGTCGGCGCGAGGATCGGCAAGGACAGCCCGTTCGACCTCGTCTTCCACGGCGGCTCCGGCTCCTCGGACCAGGAAATCGCGGACGCCGTTTCCTACGGCACCATCAAGATGAACATCGACACCGACACCCAGTACGCCTACACGCGTCCGGTGGCGGACCACATGTTCAAGAACTACGACGGCGTGCTGAAGGTTGACGGCGAGGTCGGCAACAAGAAGACCTATGACCCGCGCGTCTGGGGCGCCTCCGCCGAAGCAGGACTCGCCGCCCGCGTGGTTGAGGCCACCAAGCAGCTCGGCTCGGCCGGAAAGACGTTCTAACCATGTCCGACGAATTCCGCAGGAACCTGATGGGCCCGGAGCCCACGCTCCTGCCCGCGGAGTCCGAGATCTACCAGCACCTGGCCCTCGGCCAGGAGGCACTTGATCTTGTGGCGAAGCACCCCACGTCCTCGCTCCTCTGGGCCATCCTGGCCGAGGAGGCCTGGAACGAGGGGCGGACCGTCGACTCCTACGCCTACGCCCGCGTGGGCTACCACCGGGGCTTGGATTCGCTGCGGCGCAACGGCTGGCGCGGAGTGGGACCCATCCCCTGGGAGCACGAGCCCAACCGCGGCTTCCTGCGCGCCCTGTACGCCCTGGGCCGCGCATCGTCGGCCATCGGCGAGGCGGAGGAACCGGAACGCATTGAGAAGTTCCTCAATGACTCCGATCCCGCCGCCAAGGCTGCCATCGAAGGCAAATAACTGAACATACGACGGCGGCTCCCCACCTTTCCGGGTGGGGAGCCGCCGTCGTTGTTGGTTCAGCGCAGTTAGTTCGCCTTGGTCAGGCCGGTGCGGGCCATGGCGTCAGCGTACGCAACGTGCATTTCGTCGAGGTACTGCTGCTGGCGGGCCTCGGTGCCGGCGAATGCGCGGCCGCTGAGTGAACGGACCTTGTAGGTCTTGAGGCCGCGGCGCCAGAGCAGCGGCACTTCGGTCTTCAGGAGCAGCTGGGCCAGGCGGTTGGCCTCGGTGCCGTGGGCCACGATGACGGAGGCGCGGGGCACCAGCGCAAGGAACTTCAGCAGCGGCTTGAGGCCGGCCGAAATCTGGTCAGGCGTGAACTTGCCGTTGGGCTCGCCGGGGATGTGCCACGGGTGCACGTTCCAGGGCATGACGAATTCGGGGCGGAGGCCCAGCTTCCACTGCACGCCGAGCATGCGGGTGGCAGCTTCGCTGTCGCCGGCGGTGATGAAGCCGGATTCATCGGCCGTGCCGATGTTGGAGTACAGGCTGATGATGCGGCACTCGTCGACGTCGTGCATCGGGTCCACGTACGGGACCACGGTGTCCGGCTTGAGGCTCTGGAAGGTGTCGCACAGCTCGTTGACAACTGCGACGTTGGGTTCGTAACGGCGGCTCAGAAGCTGCTCGCGGAATGATTCAGTAGCCAGGGCTGTCATGTATTGCTGTGTCTCCTGCGGGATCGGTGACGCTGCCAGACCGGATTAAGGCATGCCAAGTACCGGGCACGCCATATACGGTGTGGTTTGAAAATGTGGTGAGTGGACCGATTCCTGATCGATCATTACCAGTCTATCAAGCCCAGCGAAATGCCGGGCGGCGGTAGCATCTCGCCACATTGTCGTCCCCGGAGCAGGCGCAGAGCGCAGCCCCGGTGTGAAGCCGCTCCGCCAACGGGCGAAAGCGGTGCTTGTCACTCATATCGGCTAAACTTGGGTGGTAAGAGCCCCGGAACTCTTGCGTTGCGCGTGACGGCCAGTCGGCCGGACAGGCGCGGCAGTGGAATTCGGGGCATTCTCATGAACGGCGCTGTCCCCTGGCGGTCACCTCGGTGAACCGGCTGCGGTCCAGCCCGAACGAATGGGGGAGGATCCCATGCCAGCAATCGTGATCGTCGGAGCCCAGTGGGGCGACGAAGGCAAAGGTAAAGCCACTGACCTGCTTGGCGGCCGCGTGGACTACGTGGTCAAGCCGAACGGCGGCAACAACGCCGGGCACACCGTCGTCGTAGGCGGTGAGAAGTATGAGCTCAAGCTCCTTCCTGCCGGCATCCTGAGCCCGAACGCGGTTCCGATTATCGGCAACGGCTGTGTGGTGAACCTCGAAGCCCTGTTCCAGGAAATCGACGGCCTGGAGGCCCGCGGCGCGGACACCTCCAAGCTCCGCGTCTCCGCCAATGCCCACCTCGTGGCGCCGTACCACCAGGTGCTGGACAAGGTCACCGAGCGGTTCCTGGGCAGCCGGGCCATCGGCACCACCGGCCGCGGCATCGGCCCGGCGTACATGGACAAGGTGGCCCGCCTGGGCATCCGCGTCCAGGACGTTTTTGACGAGTCCATCCTGCGCCAGAAGGTGGAAGGGTCACTGCGCCAGAAGAACGAACTCCTCGTCAAGGTTTACAACCGCCGCGACATCGAGGTCGAAGAGATCGTCAGCTATTTCCTCTCCTTCGCCGAACGCCTGCGCCCGCTGGTCATCGACAGCACCTTCGTCCTGAACAAGGCACTGGACGAGGGCAAGGTTGTCCTCATGGAGGGCGGCCAGGCCACCTTCCTGGACGTGGACCACGGCACCTACCCGTTCGTGACCTCCTCGAACCCGACCGCCGGCGGCGCGTCGGTGGGCTCCGGCATCGGCCCCACCCGGATCTCGCGCTCCATCGGCATCATCAAGGCGTACACCACGCGTGTGGGCGCCGGCCCGTTCCCCACGGAACTGTTCGATGAGATGGGCATGTACCTGCAGAAGACCGGCGGCGAGTTCGGCGTCAACACCGGCCGCCCCCGCCGCTGCGGCTGGTACGACGCCGTCCTGGCACGCCACGCCTCGCGCGTCAACGGCTTCACCGACTACTTCGTCACCAAGCTGGATGTGCTCACCGGCATCGAACAGATCCCTGTCTGCGTGGCCTACGACGTGGACGGCGTGCGGCACGACGAAATGCCCATGACCCAGACCGAGTTCCACCACGCCAAGCCGATCTTCGAGTACTTCGAGGGCTGGACCGAGGACATCACCGGTGCGCGCACCCTGGAGGACCTTCCGGAGAACGCCAAGAACTACGTGCTGGCCCTCGAGAAGCTGTCCGGCACGCGATTCTCGGCCATCGGCGTCGGCCCGGACCGCGACCAGACCATCGTGGTCAACGATTTGATCAACGACTAACGATTCAGAACAGATGTTCGACGGCGGCGGGTCACCTGGAAAGGTGGCCCGCCGCCGTCGTCGTTAACCGGGGTGCCGGCGCACGCGGTTGCCGGCGCACGCCGGTGCCGGCTAGGCGCCGGACTGCTTGTTGCGGATCTGAAGCAGGTGCTGCTGCAGTTTTGCTTCGGCATCCCGCCGGCGTCGGGCCTGCTCGCGCATGGCCCGCGTCGCGGCGGAACCCAGTGGATTCATCAAACCGGTCACATGTTTGGGGGTCGCTGCCGGACCGGCGGCAGGGACGGCCATCACTTCCTCGCTCATGCCGGTATCCTGACACCCGCGCCCGCCGCACGTAACCCCCCGGCACGGGAGCGTTACAGGATCGGAACCTGCCCCTGTCCGGACGAGCCGCCGTACTCGTGCCGCCGGCCACGAGGCTGATACGTAGTGGTGCGCATGATGCAGGTGGTAGCGGGTGTGTTTCGGGTAGGGGCCACTCGTGACCGCCGCTGTCCTCCCTCCCTATCTTGGACTCACCGGCGCTGTGCTGGGAGTGGGGCTTCCACAGGCAAATCGTCGGACTGCTAACGGGAGGGGATGGACGTCATGGGTCTCAGCGTGAAGTCAGGAAAGAACAAGACCGCTCCGGAGCCCGGGCAATCGGACCGGACCGCAACGGTCGAACTGGGGCCGCGGCGGTACCGCGCCCGCATCAACAGGGCACCGGTCCTGGACCGCACGCGCGTGCAGGAGCTTGCCGGGGATATCCATTCCCAGAGCCGGCTCCTTGAATTCCTTAACCTCTTCCTGGTCCTGTTGCCCTCCAGGGTGAACAATGTGGCGGGTGCCCTGGCCAGCGGAGACCTTGAGGCCGCGAGTGCGGCCGCCCAGAGCCTTGCCTCGTCTGCCGCGATGGCCGGAGCAGCCCGGCTGGAGCTGGTGGCCCTGCTCGTCGACAGCGATCTCCGCATCGGCCGGATGGACCGGGCCCGCGAGACCGGCCGGCGCCTCGGACCGGATGCTGCCGAGCTGGCATCAGCCCTGTCCCGGCTGCTGACGGGCCGCTGACAGCGAACCCGGAATTCCCGGACATTGTTGCCCGTTCCTCCTCTGATCCATGCCCGGATCCGGTCCCTGAGCCAGCCCCGGATCCGATCCCGGAACGGTGCTCAAAACTTTTTTAAAAGTTTTTTGGATTCCGCGTAACCCTGGACCGTGCCGTGACGATTACCACTATGAAAGCGCCGGGTTCGAAGTTGTCCCCCATCAGGTTCGTACCTGGCGCTTGACTGCAAAAAGAGAGCCGGGCCGGAACTGTCCCCCATCATGTTTCCGGCCCGGCACTTTTTTGTCCGGGGCCGGTTCAGCGGGACACCTGCCCAGGAGTGCGCGGCCTCTGTGGGCTTTCCCCTTCTTTACCCGGGGTAAAGTTGTTGAGCGGGTTCAACCCACAGCCGCCACATGATGGCCATACAATGATGTAGCCATCTCCCTTGAACGAAAGCCCACGTCCGTGACCGAAGCGCTGACCGACGATGCCTTGCGGGCCCTCAAGGGCCGAGATGGCGAGTTGTTCAATCTGGTCTACCGGAGCTATGCGTCCCAGGTACTGGGATACCTGACCGCCCGTGGCGTCGAGGACCCGGAGGCCACCATGCAGGATGTGTTCCTGGCCGTCCTGCCCCGGATAGATACCATCAGCGGCGGAGCCGGCGGCCTTCGGACTTTCCTGTTCTCGGTGGCCCATGCCCGGATGGTTGACGATCACCGAAGGCAAAGCCGGACACCGCCGAAACAACCGTTCGAACCTGAGTTTGACCGGCGGGAATCCTCCTCGGCTGAAGCCGCGGCGATGCTGCTGGTTGCGCCGGGGGAAGTGCTTGAACTGCTTGAGGTCCTGGGTGAGGACCAAAAAGAGGTGCTGACCCTGCGGATCATCGCTGATCTTACTGTGGAGCAGGTGGCCGAAATCATGGGGAAAAGTGCCGGAGCCGTCAAACAGCTTCAGCGACGTGCTTTGGACAGACTCCGTGAACACTCGGCCGTAAAGGACTACGTAGCGCCATGACAACCAGGGAAGACTTTTCTGGTGGGACCGTTGACCGGATTCTCCTCGACGCCGGCCACACGGACGTGCCCGAACTCAGGACCGCCCTCCTGTCCATCGCTTCGCTGGCGCAGATGCCGGTTCCCGCTCCCGGGGCCGAGCTTGCGGCCATGCTGGCCGGTCCACGGGATGAACTGACCCGGAAGCGTTGGCTGCGTCAGCACCGCCCAACGGTGGTGGGCCTTGCAGTCCTTGCCGGCATGGGTCTCGGCGTTACGGGTGTTGCCGCCACCGGCCAGGTGTCCGAAGACGGCTCCGGCCTCTGGTCCGTGCAGCAGCTGACCACGGACTGGGCCCCCGACTGGACGCTGCCCCTCGCCCCGGCCGCAACGGACCAGGACGGGCCGGCGGGGTGGGCTTCACCGCTCTTCCTGCGGCTTGACCAGGATGGTCCTTCCCCCGCGGACGGGGCAGCCGAACCGCTGACACCCCCGGCGGCCCAGGAGCATGCCAATGGCCAGCCGGCGGCAACACCGCCGGATACCCGCGTGCTTCCGCCGGCCAAACGTCCGGAATGGGCTCCGGGCGTGGCTTCCGGCCATGGCAAAGCAGGGCAGCCGGGCCCCGAAACTGCCGGCGCAGGCAAGGGCGACGCTTCAGCGGAGGGGCAGTCCGCTCAGGGCTCCGCGCAAGAGGCCGGCATGCTTTCCGAACAAGCCGCTCCGGCTCCGGAGGAAGGCAGCGAGGTCCGCGGCGAGTCCGGCCGGAAGCAGGAAAAGTCCGGCGCGGGCCTGCTCGACTCCGCGCTGGACTCTTCCCTGGATCCAATCAGCCGCTGGCTCGGCAAGCTGCGGTAAAACCGCCAGGGGCTATACAGGCTTTAGGCCAGTACCTGCCGCTTAGAGGAAATAACGCCCGTGTCGAAACCGGCCAGGTGGAGACCGCCGTGGAAGCGTGCGTGCTCGATCTTGACGCACCGGTCCATCACGACGTCGAGCCCGGCGGCTTCGGCTTCCTTGGCCACGTCCTCGTGCCACGAGCCCAGCTGCAGCCAGAGTGTTTTGGCGCCCGCGGCGACGGCCTCGTCCAGGACGCCCGGGAGGTCGTCGTGCTTGCGGAACACATCCACGATGTCCGGGCTCTCGGGAAGGTCGGCCAGGGAGGCGTAGGTAGGCTGGCCAAGGATCTCCTTAACAACGGGGTTCACGAAGTACACCTTGTACCGTGTGGAGGACTGCAGGTACGTGGCCACGAAGTAGCTGGCCCGCGACGGCTTGTCCGAGGCGCCCACAATGGCAATGGACTTTGCCTGCCGGAGCAGGTTCAGCCGTTCCGGGGCAGTAGGGCCTTCCCAGGTCCTGGTTTCTGCTGCGCTCATGCGATTGCTCCGATCGTGCAGGTATCGGCGGCGACGGTTTCGGCGGCACCAAGGGCCGACGCCGCATCCAGCGCCTGGTCCAGGTCCCAGAGGATGTCCTCGATGTCCTCCAGGCCCACGGAGATGCGGACGAGGTCTTCAGGGACGCCGGCGGACTCGAGCTGGGCGGGGCTCAGCTGCTGGTGGGTGGTGGAGCCGGGATGGATCACCAGGGTCCGCGAGTCGCCCACATTGGCCAGGTGCGAGGCCAGCTGCAGGGACTCGATGAACTTCTGGCCCGCCGCCCGTCCGCCCTTCACGCCGAAGGAGAACACCGAGCCGGGACCCAGGGGCAGGTACTTCTGTGCCCGCTCAAAGTGCGGGTGCGAGGGCAGCCCGGAGAAGTTCACGTACGCCACCCGCTCGTCCGCTTCGAGCCATTCGGCCACAGCCTGGGCATTCTTCAGATGCTCGTCCAGACGCTGGGGAAGCGTCTCCACGCCCTGCAGCAGCTGGAAGGCGGACTGCGGTGACAGCGCGGGACCGATGTCGCGCAGCTGCTCGCAGCGGAGCTTGGTCAGGAAGCCGTACTCGCCGAAGTTGCCCCACCAGGAGACATTGCCATAGGACGCCACGGGCTCGGTCATGGTGGGGAACTTGCCGTTGCCCCAGTTGAAGCGGCCGCTTTCGACGATCACGCCGCCCAGCGTGGTGCCATGTCCCCCCAGGAACTTGGTGGCGGAGTGGATCACGATGTCCGCCCCGTGTTCGATCGGCCGCACGAGGTACGGCGTGCTCAAGGTGGCGTCCACCACGAGGGGGATGCCGGCGTCGTGCGCTACCTTTGCCAGCCCGTCAAGGTCCTGGACTTCCGATGACGGGTTGGCCACCACCTCGACGAAGATCGCCTTGGTGTTGTCCCGGACCGCGGCGGCGTAGTCCGCCGGATCGGTGCCGGGGACGAATGTCGTGTCCACCCCGAAGCGGCGCAGCGTGACATCGAGCTGGGTGACCGTTCCGCCGTACAGCTGGGAGGCCGCCACGATGTGGTCGCCGGCCTGGGTCAGTGCGGCGAAAGTGATGAATTCCGCAGCCATGCCCGACGACGTCGCAACAGCGCCGATGCCGCCCTCCAACGAGGCTATGCGCTCTTCGAACGCCGCCACCGTGGGGTTGCCGATGCGCGAGTAGATGTTGCCGTACTTCTGCAGCGCGAAGAGGTTGGCAGCGTCCTGGGTGTCCTTGAACACGAAGGACGTGGTCTGGTAGATCGGGACCGCCCGGGCGCCGTGCTCGGCGTCGGGCGTGCCGCCGGCGTGCAGGGCGCGGGTGCGGAAGCCGAACTTGCGGTCGGCCATTACGCGTCCACCAGCTTGCTGGTAGTGCCGGCGTTTGCCACCGGGGTCTGGGAAAGGTCCAGTTCCGTGCCGTTCCTGCGGGCGAGGTCCGCCTCGAGTTCGCGGACGATCGGCAGGACGTCCTGGCCGAATGCGGCCACTTCCTCCTGGAAGTGCAGGTAGCCGGTGAGGAACAGGTTCACGCCGATCTTCTTGTACTCCACGATCCGTTCCGCGATCTGCTCGGGGGTGCCGATCAGCTGGGTCTTGAAGCCGTCGTTGTACTGGACCAGGTCCTCGAAGCTCGAGTCGGCCCACATGCCCTTGCCGTCCTTGGTGGACGCGCCGGCTTCCTGGACTGCGTCGCGGAAGCCCTGGACTGCAGGCTTGTGCGCCTTTTCCACGATTTCGCGGAGGGTGTCGCGGGCTTCCTTTTCGGAATCGCGGGCGATGACGAAGCCGTTGAGGCCAAAGCGGGGTGCGGCCAGCTGGCCGGACGTGCCGCGCAGGGTCTCCCCGGACGCTGCAACAACACCGGCGATGTTCTCCTTGAAGCCCTCCAGGTCCTTGCCGTTGGAGAAGTACCAGTCCGCCACACGGCCGGCGGTTGCCTGGGCCGCGGTGGAGTTGCCGCCGAAGAAGATCTCCGGGTGCGCACGGCCCGGAACGTCCACCGGCGCCGGGTTCAGGGTGAAGTCGGTGATGTTGTAGTACTTGCCGGACTGGCTGTATTCCTGCTCGGTCCAGAGGCCGCGGAGCACCTTGATGAATTCCTCGGTGCGGACATAGCGTTCGTCGTGCTCGAGCCATTCGAGGCCGAAGTTGGTGAACTCGTTCTTGAGCCAGCCGGAGACGATGTTGACGGCGGCGCGGCCGTTGGAGATGTGGTCCGCGGTGATGATGTACTTGGCAAGCACGCCGGGGTGCCACATGCCGGGGTGGACGGCCGAGATGACCTTAAGCCGCTCCGTGGCCGCCAGCAGCGCCAGGCTGAAGGACGTGGCCTCGTGCTGCTTGTCCGCGCCGTAGGAGGCGGCGTACCGCGTCTGCGTCAGGGCGTATTCGAAGCCGGAGTTCTCGGCGATCCGTGCAAGCTTCTTGTTGTAGTCGAAGTCCCAGCTGGTGCGCTGCTCGATCGTGGAGACAACCAGGCCGCCGGATACGTTCGGCACCCAGTAGGCGAACTTGAGCGGTTCGGAAAGACGGGCAACGTTGCTGATGTCGTTCATGATGGTTCCTTTACTTCTGTCCGTTGAGGGGAGATGCCGGGACGGAGGCGGCGTAGCCGGCCAGGGCATCCTGGATGCCGGCGATTGCCGGCTCGTTCTGGAGTGACGTGGTGTCGCCGAGGGTGGTTCCCTCGAAAAGCTGGGTGAGCAGCCGGCGCATGATCTTGCCGCTGCGGGTCTTGGGCACATCGGGAACCACGACGACGTCGCGCGGCTTGGCGATCGGCCCGATCGCCTGGGCGACGTGGTTGCGGAGCTCGGCAGCTACTTCCCCGGAAACCCCGCCCTTCAAGACAACAAAGGCCACCACCGCGTGGCCGGTCTTCGGATCCGCCACCGGGCAGACGCCCGCTTCCACCACGGCCGGGTGGGAGACGAGGGCGGACTCTATTTCGATCGTGGACAGCAGGTGGCCGGAGACGTTGAGGGTGTCGTCCACCCGCCCCAGGATCCAGATGTCGCCGTCGTCGTCGTATTTGGCGCCGTCCCCGGCCAGGAACCAGCCCTGCTCGGCGTACTTGCGCCAGTATGAATCGAAGTAGCGCTGCGGGTTGCCCCAAACGGTGCGGGCAATGGCCGGGCCGGGGGAGTCCACCACAATGAAGCCCTGGACGCCCGGTGGCACGGTATTGCCGGCGTCGTCCACGATCCGGGTGCTGACGCCCGGTAGCGGGCGGGCCGCGCAGCCGGGCTTGAACTCGGTGTCCGTCGGGGCGGGGGAGAGGATGGTGGCGCCGGTCTCGGACTGCCACCAGGTGTCCACCACGGGGGCGGTGCCGGCGCCGACGTTCCGGCGCAGCCAGCGCCAGGCTTCGGGGTTCACGGCTTCGCCCACGGTGCCGAGCATCCGGATGGAGGAGAGATCGTAGCTGTCCGGGACGCCGTCCGGGAACCAGCCCATGAGCGAGCGGACCAGAGTGGGTGCCGTGTAGTACTGGGTTACGCCGTAGCGCTCGATGATCTCGAAGTGCCGGCCCGGGTGCGGAGTGTTCGGGGTGCCTTCGAAGATCACCTGGGTGACCCCGTTGGAGAGCGGGCCGTAGATCTCGTAGGTGTGGGCCGTGACCCAGGCGAGGTCGGCGGTGCACCAGTGCACATCCTGGTCCCGGAGCGCCGGGTCCGGGTTGCTGAACAGGTGCTCGAAGCTCCAGGACGCCTGCGTCAGGTAGCCGCCGGAGGTGTGCACCAGTCCCTTGGGCTTACCGGTGGTCCCGGAGGTGTACATGATGAAGAGCGGGGTCTCGGCGTCGAACGCTTCGGGTTCGTGCACGTCGGATTCCCGTCCGACGGCGTCGTGCCACCACACGTCGCGGCCCGCGGTCATGGGGACGGTTGCCAGCTGGTCAGCAGGGGTGGTGCGGTTGACCACCAGGACGTGCTCGACGGCGTTGTCCCCGGCAACCGCGGCGTCCGCGTTGTCCTTGACCGGTACGGCCACACCGCGGCGGAACTGGCCGTCCGTGGTGACCAGGAGCTTGGCCCGGGTGTCCTCGACGCGGAATTTCAGCGCCTCGGCGGAGAAACCCCCGAACACCAGGGAATGGATGGCGCCGATGCGCGCCACGGCGAGGGTGATGATGACGGTTTCGGGGATGACCGGAAGGTAGATGACCACGCGGTCGCCCTTGGTGATGCCCAGGGCCTCGAGCGCGTTGGCGGCCTTGGACACTTCGCGCTGCAGTTCGGCGTACGTGATGGCCCTGCGGTCGCCGGGCTCGCCCTCGAAGTGCAGGGCCACTTTGCCGCCGCGGCCGGCGGCGATGTGGCGGTCCACACAGTTGTAGGCGACGTTGAGCTTGCCGCCTTCAAACCAGGTGATGTCCGGGCCGGTGCCGGCGTCCAGGTCTGCCGGCACTCGCCGGTGGGCGGTGTGCCAGGGCTCCGCCCAGTCGAGGCGGAGGGCCTGTTCTTCCCAGAATGCAACGTTGGTGGTACTGCCGTGACGCGCCGGTCCGTCAATGGGGACGCCGTGCACTGCGCCGTCCGTGGGCTCGGTCAGGGACCATCCCGAAGAGCCGCGAGAGGAGCCGGGCGCGTCACGCAGCCCTGCTTCGTTCGCCGTCGCGTCCGAAGTGGTTTGTGGGGTTGCCTCGGACGGACTCCGGGCAAGGGTGGGCAGGGCGGAAGAAATCTCTGGGGTCATTGCAGCACTCCATCGGTCCTGGCAGTAGCACCCTTAGTTCCCTGGGCTCCTTCGAAATTCATCGAGAGAGAAGGAACAGTTCCGTGGGAATGGTCGTCTCACGTCACCGGGGGTTGCTGCGGCTTCATCGATCCAGGTCTCTCGGCCGCTCGGGATGGTCACTACCAACTAGAACCGAGATGCACGATTTCACAAAATCTGCGGCTTTGGGGCTGTAATATTCGTTCATCGCTTAGCTGTGCTCGGTTGATTCATTCATATATTCGGGGATATGCCGGAATCGCCGCAGGAGTAAGGTTGATGCATGGCCCATGTTAACGATCCGGCAGTCATTGACCGACTCATGCGAACCAAAGGCACGTGGGCGGTGGTGGGCCTGACCACCAACGAATGGCGCTCGGCGTATGACGTTTCCCTGTACATCCGTGACCGGATGGGCATGGAAATCATCCCTGTCAACCTTCCCGGCGACGACGTCCACGGCGAGAAGGGGTACCGCTCCCTTGCGGACATCCCCGCGGAGAAGCACCCGATCGACGTCGTGGACTGCTTCGTGAACTCCCACAGAGTGGGGGCTGTCATCGACCAGGCAATAGCCGTGGGTGCCAAGTCGGTGTGGCTGCAGCTCGGCGTGTTCGACGACGCCGCCGTAGAGCGTGCCAAGGCAGCCGGACTGGACGTGGTGGTCAACGAGTGCCCTGCCCGCGAAGGGTGGCGTGTGGGCATCTAGCGCCCCTGCCTAATGCCCCGGGAGTCCGGATAGGCTCGTGCCATGGACGTTGCCACCCTCCGCGATATCTGCCTGAGCTTTCCCGGCACTTTCGAGGACTTCCCGTTTGGGCCTGAAACCTCCGTCTTCAAAGTGCGCGCGGCGGTGCCGGGCGGAGCGCGGCACGACGCCAAGATGTTCGCTGCGTCCGCCATGGACCTGGCGGACTGGTCCGTGAGCCTCAAATGCGAACCGGCGCTGGCCGAACAGCTGCGCGCGATCCACCCTGAGATCACCGGTGCCTGGCACATGAACAAGACCCACTGGAACGGGGTCAGGCTGGATGGATCACTGCCGGACGACATGATCCGGGACATGGTGGAGGACTCCTACGACCTGGTGGTGGCCACGCTGAGCCGGAAACAGCGCGAACAGCTGGGATGGGCAGGGCTCGCCCGGGGTGAAGCCGAATGAGGCGTGACCGCGGGGCGGGCCGGACCGGCAGCCTCCGCCTGAGCCGCGGCTCCCGCAGACTTGCCCGCGGCAGCCTGAATTACCCCGGCATCGGGTCCACCGACGACGGCAGACCGCCGGACGGCATGCCCTGCGTGGTCACGCAGGCCTACCTCGGCGAGGGGCCGGCCCTCTACCGGAGGGTGGCCCAGGGAATCCTGGCCTGGCAGCTGCAGAAACGGTCCGGGCTGCGCGTCCGCACAGACTCCGACACCGTGAGGCCCGGCGCGCGCGTGGTGAGCGGATTCGGCGTCGGGCCTTTCCGGATCAACGCTCCCTGCGAGGTGGTGTGGGTGCGGCGCCCGGTCCCCGGAGGGGGCCCGCAAAGCGCCGGTTTCGGCTACGGAACCTTGCCCGGCCATCCGGTCCAAGGCGAGGAAGCCTTTGTGGTGGAGTTAGACGGCCAGGGCCGGGTGTTCCTGAAGATCACTGCTTTCAGCCGGCCGTCGAACTGGTTTTACGCCGCTGGCAGCGCCGTCACGGCCCGCGCACAAAGGCATGTCACTTCCCGATACATTGGGAGTGCACACGAACTGGCCGCAGGTGAAAGCTGAGCAGGAGCAGGTGGATGCTGGAACAGAAAACCCTTGACCAACTGTGGAATTTTGACGACCCCGCCGGATCGGAAGTCCGCTTCCGGAAGGCCGCTGCAGATGAACACTACGACGCCGACGAACAGGCGGAACTCGCCACCCAGGTGGGACGGGCCATCGGCCTGCAGGGCCGCTACGAGGAAGCCGATGCGCTCCTGGACGCGATCGACGCCGACGAGCCCACCGTGGCCGTGCGGGTGCTGCTGGAACGCGGCCGGCTGCTGAACTCCAGTGGCCATGCCGCCATGGCCGTGCCTCTGTTTGAACAGGCCGCAGAACTCGCGGACCACCTCAGCGAGGAATTCCTGGCCGTTGACGCGCTGCACATGCTGGCCATCGCGGACCCTGCGCATGCCGAGTCCTGGACCCGCAGTGCCCTCGAGTACGCCTCCACGGTTCACGATCCGCGGACCAAACGCTGGATGGTCTCGCTGCACAACAACCTCGGCTGGACGCTGCACCAGGCCGGGCGCTTTACCGAAGCCTTGGTGGAGTTCCAGCTGGCCGAGCAGTGGGCTGAACGCGTCGGCACTCTCCAGCAGCAGAAATGGGCCCGTGAGGCGATCGAGGAGTGCGAGCATTCCCTTGCCGACGGGCTGACAGCAGAAACACAACGAAAGGCATAACCCCCGTGATCTTTATTGTCGTCAAGTTCAAGGTCAAGCCCGACTGGTCGGAGAAGTGGCTGGGCCTGGTGGAGGACTTCACCCAGGCGACGCGGCAGGAGCCAGGCAACCTGTGGTTCGACTGGTCCCGCAGCGTGGAGGACCCCAACGAGTTCGTCCTCGTGGAGGCCTTCAAGGACGACGCCGCGGGCGACCACGTCAACAGCGCACACTTCCAGAAGGCCATGGCGGACATGCCGCAGGCCCTCGCCGAAACGCCCCGGATCATCAGCCGCCAGCTCGACGGCGACGGCTGGGACCAGATGGGCGAACTCACCGTCTGATTTCATCGATTGCTCCGTGGCGGCCCTTTTGAGGCCTCAAAACGGCCGCTACGGAGCAATCGATAGGCTTATGGCATGTGGATCGGATGGATCGAGTTCGACATACTCCTGGGCGACGTTCACAGCCTCAAGGAGAAGCGTTCCGTGGTGCGTCCCCTGCTGGCGGAGCTGAAGCGGCGTTTCGAGGTGTCCGTTGCCGAGGTGGGTGACCACGAACAGTACCGGCGGGCGCAGTTGGGCGCGGGCCTGGTGGCTGCCGACCGCGCGCACCTCGTGGAGGTGCTTACCGCCGTCGAACGCTTCGTGGCCTTCCGCCCCGAACTCGAGCTCCTTAGCGCCCGCCAGCGGGAGCTCCGCAGCGACGACTGACTCATCGATTGCTCCGCACGGGCCCTTTTGACACCCCAAAACGGCCGTTACGGAGCAGCCGATGGGTCTTGTGGATAACTTCTGCGGGCTCGGGTGGCGTTCTGCTCTGATGAACCCATGAAGACTCCGCGCCCACTGCCCGTTGATTTCCAGGATCGACCCTTCACCGTGGTGGACGCGGCGCGCGCCGGAGTATCACCCAAACGGCTGCGGCACAGCTCCCTGAAGCGCCTGGGGAAGGG
Source organism: Arthrobacter sp. LjRoot78 (assembly GCF_964254335.1). Lineage (NCBI taxonomy): Bacteria > Bacillati > Actinomycetota > Actinomycetes > Micrococcales > Micrococcaceae > Arthrobacter > Arthrobacter sp. LjRoot78. Next base: position 584,750 of record NZ_CAXUTG020000001.1, read on the forward strand.
AATACGCGCGGAAAGCGCGACGGCGGAGCTCCCCTTGAGTATCAGGGTGCGGCCCTTCATTGAGGTCAACGAGCGATGCGCCGCATCGCACCTCACTGCGGCGGAACTGCTCTTGCTGCCGCGACGTCTGCAGAAGGGATCGCAGGATATGTTTCATGTCATCAGGCCTGAGGGCGAAGCCCATCTGAACCGGCCCCATGTCATTGTGCACCGGATGAAGCTGTACAGCGACGAGGTCACAACCGTCGAGGGCGTGCCCGTGACCACTCCGGAGCGGACCTGGCTGGACATGGCGGAGACGCTGTCAGTGGACGAGCTTATAGCCATGGGCGACAGCTGTGTTCGAGTGCCGCGGGCGGGCCTTGAGGACAGGGCCTTGCCGCTCTGCTGTCTGGCTGACCTTCAGCGGATGATTGACAGGCACAAGGGAAAGCGCGGATTGCGCAAGGCGAAGGAAGCCATCAAGCTCATCAGGGTGGGCTCCGACTCACCGCAGGAGACGCTCCTTCGGTTGGCAGTGGTCAGAGCCGGGTTGCCGGAACCGGAGTTGAACGTGCCCATCATCGGCCATGATGGTCTCCGCCATCACGAGCCTGACTTGTCATACCGCGAGTACCGGGTCGGGATCGAGTACGAAGGCGAGCATCACGGTGACGAGGTGCAAATCGTCATGGACATTGCCCGTTCTGAATGCTACGAGATGCTGGGATGGACTGAGGTTCGAATTTCCAAACGGCACATGCTGAACGACGCCAAGCCGGCGGTGGCCAAGGTTCGTACCGCGCTGGTCCAAGCAGGTTGGCGGCCCGGGCGTTAAGCAACGATTGCTCCGTAACTGCCGTTCTGAGGGTTCAAAAGGGCGGTTACGGAGCAATCGATGAGGGTGCCTAGTCGAAGTACTTCGGCAGCGTGGCCTCGTGCGCTTCGCGGAGGGCGGCGAGGGACAGGGTATCCACGCCGTTGATCTCCAGCTGGCCGCTGGCCGCGTCCACCACACCGATGCGGGTGTGGGCGAAGCCGCGGGCGGTGCACATGTCCGTGAAGCGGACTTCCTCGGAACGCGGCACACCAACAACGGCGCGGCCCTGCGTCTCGGAGAACAAGGCCGTGAACAGGTCCACGCCGTCGCGGTCCATGACGTCCTGCAGGGCAATCCGCGCACCGACGCCGTAGCGCAGCGAGGACTCCACCAGGGCTGCCGCGAGGCCGCCCTCGGAGAGGTCGTGGGCGGAGTCCACCATGCCGTCGCGGGAGGCGTTGATCAGGATTTCACCCAGCGCGCGTTCGGCGGCGAGGTCAACCTTGGGCGGCAGGCCGCCGAGGTGGCCGCGCATGTTCGCCCATTCGGATCCGTCCAGTTCTGCCGCGGTGGTGCCCAGCAGGTAGATGGCCTGGCCGTCTTCGCGCCAGCCCGACGGCGTGCGGCGGGCAACGTCGTCGAGCTTGCCCAGCACTGCCACCACGGGGGAGGGGTGGATGGGGGTGGTGCCGGTCTGGTTGTACAGCGAGACGTTGCCGCCGGTGACCGGGATGCCCAGCACCATGCAGGCGTCGGACAGGCCGCGGATGGCCTCGGCGAGCTGCCACATGACATCCGGGTCCTCGGGGGACCCGAAGTTCAGGCAGTCGCTGACGGCCATCGGCACGGCGCCGGAAGTGGCGACGTTGCGGTAGGCCTCAGCCAGGGCGAGCTGTGCGCCGTGGTACGGGTCGAGGTAGGTGTAACGGCCGTTGGCGTCGGTGGCCAGGGCCACGCCCAGGCCGGTTTCCTCGTCCACCCGGACCACACCGGCGTCGTCCGGAAACGCCAGCGCGGTGTTGCCGCCGACGTAGCGGTCGTACTGGTTGGTGATCCAGTCCTTGCTGCACATGTTCGGCGAGGCAATGAGCTCGGTCACGGCAGCGGCGAGTTCCGCAGGGGCGGCGGGTCGGCCGGCGTCCTGGACTGATCCGGTGAAGGAGTCGGCCTGGACGGAGTCCTGCCATTCAGGGCGGGCGTACGGACGGTCGTAGACCGGACCGTCGTGGGCAACGGTGCGCGGGTCGACGTCGACGATGACTTCGCCTTCCCAGGTGATGATCAGGCGGCCGGTGTCGGTCACCTCGCCCAGCCAGGAGTACTCCACGGCCCACTTGTCCATGGCTGCTTCGAAGGCGGCGATGTTCTCGGGGGTCACCACGGCCATCATGCGTTCCTGCGACTCCGACATGAGGATCTCGCCCGGGGTCAGGGTGGGGTCGCGCAGCAGGACCGAGGTCAGCTCGACCTGCATGCCGCCGTCGCCGTTGGAGGCGAGCTCGGACGTGGCGCAGGAGATGCCTGCGGCGCCCAGGTCCTGGATGCCCTCAACGAGTGAACCCTTGAACAGCTCCAGGCAGCACTCGATCAGGACCTTCTCGGCGAAGGGGTCGCCTACCTGGACCGCGGGGCGCTTGGACGGCTTGGTGTCGTCGAAGGACTCCGAGGCCAGTACCGAGGCGCCGCCGATGCCGTCGCCGCCGGTGCGGGCACCGAACAGCACCACTTTGTTGCCCTTGCCGGAGGCGTTGGCGAGGCGGATGTCCTCGTGGCGCATGACGCCGACAGCCAGCGCGTTCACCAGCGGGTTGCCCTGGTAGACGGAGTCGAAGACCATTTCGCCGCCGATGTTCGGCAGGCCCAGGGAGTTTCCGTAGCCGCCGATGCCGGCAACGGCACCGTGCATGACACGGGCGGTGTCCGGGTGGTCGATGGCGCCGAAGCGCAGCGGATCCATCACGGCCACCGGGCGGGCACCCATGGAGATGATGTCGCGGACGATGCCGCCGATGCCGGTGGCGGCGCCCTGGTAGGGCTCCACGAACGACGGCGAGTTGTGGGACTCGATCTTGAACGTCACGGCCCAGCCGTCGCCCAGGTTGGTGACACCGGCGTTTTCGCCGATGCCCACCAGCATGTCCTTCTTCATTTCGTCGGTCACCTTTTCGCCGAACTGGCGCAGGTGGTTCTTCGAGGACTTGTAGGAGCAGTGCTCGCTCCACATCACGGAGTACATGGCGAGCTCGGCGCCGGTGGGGCGGCGGCCCAGGACCTTGACGACCTCGTCGAACTCGTTCTGCTTCAGGCCCAGCTCGGCCCAGGGGAGTTCGGTGTCCGGGGTCTTGGCAGCGTTCTCGACCGTGTCGATGTTGAACTTCCTGCCGACGGTTTCAGCTGAAGTACTCACTTGGCGCCTCCCACAATCTTGTTCAATACGGAGGTGAAGAAACCGAGGCCGTCGGTGTCCGAGCCGCCGATGCCGTCGAGGGATGCCGGGCCGAAGCCGGCCTCCACGGCGTGCTCGGGGTGCGGCATCAGGCCCACCACGTTGCCGGCGGCGTTGGAGATGCCGGCGATGTCGCGGCGCGAGCCGTTCGGGTTGAAGCCCACGTAGCGGAACACCACGCGGCCTTCGGCCTCCAGGGCATCCAGGACCTTCTCGTCCGCGATGTACTGGCCGTCCTGGTTCTTCAGCGGAACGGTGATTTCCTGGCCGGCCTCGTAGTCGAGCGTCCACGCAGTGTTGCTGTTTTCAACGCGCAGGACCTGGTCACGGCACATGAATTTCAGGTGGTCGTTCTTGATCATGGAACCGGGCAGCAGGTGCGATTCGGTCAGGATCTGGAAGCCGTTGCAGATGCCCAGCACAGGCAGCTTGGCGTCGGAGTTGGCCGCATCGATGATCTTGGACATCAGCGGCGCAAAGCGGGCAATGGCGCCGGCGCGGAGGTAGTCACCGTAGGAGAATCCACCGGGAATCACGACGGCATCGACGTCACCCAGCGCGCTGTCCGCGTGCCAGAGCGGCACTGCGGTGCCGCCGGCCAGCCGGACTGCACGGGCGGCGTCGCGGTCATCCAGTGTGCCGGGGAAGGTGACGACGCCGATCTTCGCACCCGCGAGCTGGGGGTGCGCGGCGACAGCGACCGCCTCGCCGATCAAGGGAAGTTCAGTCATCTCAGGCCTCGACGACCTCGACGTTGACGACATCCTCGATGACGGGGTTCGACAGCAGGGTTTCTGCGGCGTTCCGGGCCTGAGCCAGGATTTCCTCGGTCACCTCGCCGTCGACAGTGAGTTCAAAGCGCTTGCCCTGGCGGACAGAGCTAAAGGCAGTGAAGCCCAGCCGCGGGAGTGCACCCACGATGGCCTTCCCCTGCGGGTCCAGAATCTCGGGCTTGGGCATGACGTCGACGACGATCCGGGGCATCCGGTAACTCCTGTGCGTGAGCGTTGGGTAAGGGCGCAGCGGAGTGATGCCGTCTCACGCTGGTCTGCTGCTGTATTCACAGCCACTGCGGACTCCAAACATAAGACAGCGGGAACGAGCGCTCCGCGAGCTTGCCTGCCCATTCTACCGGGCGCAATGCGTCAAGCCGCATTCGTGCGTGGACTGTGAAATGGGGCACTCGCCGGAGTGCGCAGAACGACGCCGGCTCTGGTGGTGCGCTGGTGCGCTCAGTAGGATTGCGGCATGGCTCAGAAACCCAGATCCGTCCTTCTTCCGGTCATGGCCGCGGCAGTGTTCGCAGGCCTGGGCCGAATGGTCATCCAGAAGATCAAAGCCGATCGCGCGGCCCGGGAAACAAACGTAGCCGGCCCCATCGACGCGAAGACACGCGAGTGGATCAGCGAGGTTGTCCGGACTCCGCGCCAGTAAGGCCGGTTTCCCGATCCCGGGACCTGAACCCGGGACCTGAACCCCTGACCTGAACATCTGACTTGAACTGAGGGCGGTTTCCACTGCGGAAACCGCCCTCAGTCGTGCCCTGCCCAAGCCCGAGATGACAAAAGCAAAACGATACTTGTGTCCTATGTCATATCCGGCTCTCACTCTGTACTGTTTGACTCGGCTGGTCTCGCCGGATGACAGGAACTGTCGATCCGGCTGTCATTTCCCAGCTGACCGAGACCGGCCGCACCGCCGGACCCGTACCTCATGAAAGGTTTCAGTCGCTCGTGAAATCAAAAGGAATAAGCCTTGTCCGGGGCGGGGGACTCCGGAAGGCTGCAGCGTTGGCTGTGGGCCTCCCGCTGCTGCTCTCCTCCGTCGCGGTGGGTCCCGCTACCGCGGCACCCACCGAACCCAACGGGGTTGAACAGGCAAAAAACGTCAACCCGACAGATTACAAGGACGGCCGCTACATCGTTGTCCTGGCTGAGAAAGCCGCGGCAGCCTACGAAGGCGGAACGGACGGCATAGCGGCAACCAAACCGCAGCAGGGCCGCAAGCTGGATGCCGGGAGCCAGAACTACAAGGCGTACGACGCACACCTCCGCAAGGCCCAGCGTGACGTCGCGTCCAAGCAGGGCGTGACCCCGTCCAAGCAGTTCACTGGCGCGCTCAACGGCTTCGTCGCTGAGCTCACCGCGCTGCAGGCAACCGAACTTGCCAAGGACGCCAATGTGCTCCTGGTGGCACCGGATGTGGAGAACACCCCGGACTACACCACCACTGACTTCCTGAAACTCACGGGCAGCGAGGGAGCCTGGGCGAAGCAGTTCGGCGGCGAAGCCGGTGCCGGGAAGGGCGTGGTGGTCGGCGTGATCGACTCCGGCTACGCCCCGGACAATCCCTTCCTGCAGGGGGACGCGGTGCAGCCGCTCAAGGGCAAGGCTGAGGTGGGCGTCCCCTATCTCACGGCGGGCGGCAAGATCGCCATGCTCAAGTCGGACGGCACCACCTTTGAAGGCGAATGCCAGAAGGGCATCGAGTCAGGGGCTTCGTTTGACGGGACGCTCTGCAACTCCAAGGTGGTCGGCGCCCGCTACTTCGCAGACTCCTTCCGTCAGTACGTGACGCCCGAACACCGCGCCCCGGAGGAACTGATCTCCCCGGTGGACGTGGGCAGCCACGGCACGCATACGGCCACCACCGCCGCCGGCAACGCCAACGTGGAGCAGGTCATCGACGGCGCCAGCTTCGGCAGGAGCTCCGGCGTTGCACCGGCCGCGAAAGTCTCCGTCTACAAGGTCTGCTGGGAAGACGACAATCCCGCTACGGGCGGCTGCTACTCGTCCGCCTCGGTCGAAGCTGTTGACGCGGCCATCAAGGACGGGGTGGACGTCCTCAACTACTCCATTTCCGGCAACACCAACAGCACCTCGGATCCCGTTGCGCTGGCCTTCCTGAACGCGGCCGCGGCCGGCGTGTTCGTTTCGGTCTCGGCCGGCAACTCCGGACCCACCGTTTCCACCGTGAACCACGCCTCGCCGTGGCTGACCACCGTCGCAGCCTCAACGTTCCCCAGCGACCTGCTGGGCACGGTCAAGGTATCCGACGGCAGCATGTACCGCGGTGCGTCCATCATGAAGACTGAAGTCAAGGACGCCGGCGTGGTTGTTGCCGCCGACGCTGCGGCCCCGGATGCGCCAACGGCCGCGAACCTGTGCGGCCCGGGAACGCTGGACGCCGCCAAGGTCAGCGGCAAGGTCGTAGTCTGTGACCGCGGCGTCGTGGACCGCACGGCCAAGAGCCTCGAGATCCAGGCAAAGGGCGGTGTGGGCATGATCCTGGTCAACCTGTCCTCCAGTTCCGAAGATGCAGACAACCACGTGCTGCCCACCGTCCACGTCAATGCCCCCAAGAGCCTGGAACTCAAATCCAAGCTTGCTGCCAATCCGGCGCTCACGGTGAGCCTTCTCAAGGGTGACCTCACCGGCCAGCCGCTCGCCCCGGCCCCTCAGGTGGCAGGGTTCTCCTCGCGGGGCCCCAGCCTGGCCTCCGGCGGCGACCTCCTGAAGCCGGACATTTCGGCTCCCGGCGTGAACGTCCTCGCGGGCGTTTCCACCATCGGCAACAACGGCGCGCAGTTCGGCTTTATGTCCGGCACCTCCATGGCTGCCCCGCACATCGCCGGCTTCGGAGCCCTGGTGCTCAGCAAGCAGCCCAAATGGTCGCCTGCCATGGTCAAGTCCGCGATGATGACCACCGCCTACCCGCTGGTCAACGCCGACGGCACCCCCAACCGGAACCCGTTCGAAGGCGGCGCCGGGCACATTGACGCCACCCGGGTCCTGGACCCGGGACTCGTGTACAACTCGGACATCAAGCAGTGGCTGGCCTTCCTGAACGGCCAGGGCGTGGCGACCGGTGCACCCCAGGCCGGCACCATTGCCGCGCGCGACCTCAACCTGCCGTCCATTGCACTGGGCAGCCTCGTGGGCGAGATCCAGGTCAAGCGCCAGATCACGGCGCTGATGCCGGGAACATACCGGCCCGTGGTGGACCTGCCCGGCGTCAGCGTCCACGTGGAGCCGCAGATGCTGAACTTCGCCAAGGCAGGGCAGACCCGCGAGGTCACCCTCACCATCAAGAACGTCAGTGCGCCGGTGGGCAAGTTCGCCACGGGCACCCTGACGTGGAAGGGCCCGCGCACGGTCAGCTCGCCCATTGCGGTCCGTCCGGTGGACGCCCAGATTGCCCCGTCGTTCGCCTTCAGTTCGGCCACCGGCACCGGCAGCGGAACCCTGGACCTGGTCTCCGGCTCGGACGCACCCATCGCGGTGGGAGTCGAAGGGCTTGCGCCCTTGTCCGAGACGGCCGTCACCAAGACACCCGGCGCCTATGCGGCAAAGAATGACGAGCACAACGCACTCGTCAAAGTGGACGTGCCCGCCGGCGCCACCTTCGCCCGGCTGGGGATCCAGGCCGGAACGGACGACGTCGACTGGGACATGGTGGTCTACGCACCCAATGGAAGCGGCGGCCTCGTGGCAACCCAGGTAGCAGCGGCATCCGCCAGTGAGTTCCTGGACCTTGAATCGCCGCGTGCAGGCACCTACTACATCGTGGCGAACCTCTACTCCACCCCGGATAACGGACCTGCCTCGGCGGTCGTCCAGGCGGTTTCGTTCCCTGGCAAGCCGGAGGCGAAGCTCGCCGTCAACCCGAACCCGATCGTTGCCCCCAACGGCACGGCCACCACGGCGACAGCCAGCTGGACCGGCCTGGAACCGGGATCCTACCTGGGACGCCTGAGCCTGGGCACAAACGGGATCAAGACGTGGATCAACGTCAAGGTGGGCACCGCAGCGGCGTCCAACCCTGCCGGAGTCCCGGCGATCACGACTGCTGACGCGGTTCCGGGAACCTAACCCCGAGCACCGACTGTAAACAGCCGTAAGGAACGTCCCGGCAGCCGCAAGGCCCCCGGGACGTTCCTGCGTGATGGGCCTGTTCGCTCAGGTCCGGCAGATTAGACCGGACTGCTCAGGTTTGGCCGGTGGATCCGGGTGTGCCGCCGAAGAGCGGCGCGAGGGAGCGCCACCGCGCAATTTCGCACCCGTCGGTCAGGCTGAAATGACTGTTGACAGGGCGGCCATGGAACATCCCCGTGACCACGGCCACCTGCGGGCCGCCGTACTGCTGCGTGCAGAGCATGTCGGCCCGCCGCGGCGTGAAGAAGGCTTCCTCACCAAAACGTTCGACGGCGGCAAGCGCCGCCGCAGGGTCCGGCAGCGTTGCGCCGTCAACCGCAGCGGCCTGGGGCGATGTACCCCTGCGCACGACCAAGCGGAACTCATACTGCGGCGCGCCCGGAGCCTCCGTCAGCCGGACGGTCAGGTCCACGTCCAGGTCCACGTCGGCCGTCATTCGCCGTCCCCAAGCTCGTCGATCAGGGGCGCCAGGGCTTCCAGTAGCCGTCCCCGCAGTTCCTGGGCCTCGGCGGAGAATCCACGCTGATATTCAACGTACTCCGCCTTGCCGGCGGCGGTTTCTATCGGTATGGGCGGGTATCCCCACTCTTCGAGGTCGTAGGGGGACGCCTGCATATCCATGGCGCGGACGCGCCAGGACAGTTCGAAGCAGTCCATCACGAGTTCACTGGGAAGGGCGGGCGCCAGCTTGTAGGCCCACTTGTACAAGTCCATGTTGGCGTGCAGGCAGCCGGGCTGCTCCATGGACCGCTGGTTGTCCCGGCTCGGAGTGAGTTCGTTCAGGGGTGCGGCATCCGGAGTGTAGAAGCGGAAGGCATCAAAGTGGGAGCACCGGATCCTGTTGTCCTCCACCACCCGGTCGGTGCCAGCCGCCCCCAGGCGCAGCTGCAGGTATTCGTGGCGCAATTCAAACTTGTCCTGGCGGTACACCATTGCCCACTCGTGCAGGCCGAAGCAGCCAAACTGGGCGGGCCGCAACGCCGTGCCGCGCAGGATGATCCCGGCGAACTGCAACGCCTCCTTGCGTTCGGCGAGGAACGAGGTGAGGTCGACAGTCGCGGCCGTGGTGCCGGGCGGCAGGCCAGCGGCGGCAAGGTCGCCGTCGTCGAGCATTGTGTAGTACTTCCAGCCGGAGCGGGCGGCGGCTTCCGGCCCGGTCAGGACGACGCCGGCGCCCGGGTGCCAGCGCAGGAGCTGGCCCGGTTTCTGGGTGTAGTACGTGAAGAGGAAATCCTCCACGGGGTGTTTCTTACCGGCCGAGCGGCGGGCAAGGTAGGGGTCGGCATAGCGCCGGACCCGGGCCTGATGGGCTGCTTCGAGGCGCTGCCAGGCGTCCGCCGGCAGCGCCTTCTGCTGGCCGTGCTTCAGAATCTGCATCAGCCTAGGAAACCCCGCCTGCGGAGCCCAGGATGTCCTTGGCCGCATTCCACAGGCCGATTTCGCAGCCGTCCCTGCGGGCGAAGGATGAATCCACCGGCGACCCGTCCACGATCCCGGTGACAGTGGCCTCCTGCGGGCCGCCATATTGCTGGGTGCAGGCCTGGTCCGTGCTGCGGGGAGCCGGGCTGAGCGCCGCCGGGTTGTCCTTCAACGCGGTGCAGGCCGCAGCAGCCGAGGGGTGGCTGCTTTCGGCCGTCGGAACGCCGCCTTTACACACCAGCGTGTAGTTCAGCGCGGCTTCCGATTCCGACGGCTTGACCATAATGGCGAGCTCGGCGTCCCCCTTGCCGGGCCCGGATGTGGCGGGCGCCGACGCCGGCGGAGGAGAGGGGGCCGGGACCGTAGTTTCTGTGTCCGGCGAGGGCGTAGCCGAGGGGCTGGAGGTAGCAGAGGAAGAAGGGCTTGGGCCGCCACCGCCCGGCGAGCAGGCAGCGAGACCGGCGACGGATACCAGGACGAGCGCGTGAATCCATGCCTTACGCATTACCGGTCCTCCTCATTTTGGTCCATTCTATCGCCGCAGCCCCACGATGAACCCTGCCGTTCGGCCCGGCCCCGGTCTTGGGCGCGCCAGTCCGGGCACCCCGGCGCGGCCGGCGATTAAATCTGTCCCGGACATCTCGATTCCGCGGCCCCACTCCGGTATGTTTCTCACATCACTGGATGTATGGCCTCACGCCCACGTTTCGCCGACGTGGACGGATACATCCGGGAGGTGGGACCGGTTATGCCCCCGGTCCGGCAACCTAGGAGGCCGTTCGTCATGACTCACCCGCCTGTGGGCTCCCGCCTTCAAAGCAGAAATCCAGCCACACGCCTCGGCGCCGCCGTCGCTTTGGGAATTGCACTCATGATCGGCCAGGGGCTGGCGGCGCCCGCCCAGGCAGCCGCGGACCCCGTTGTGGAAGACACGCCGTCGCTCGACGCCGGACGCTACATCGTGATGTTGAAGGACAAACCCCTGGCCGCCTACACGGGCGGCATCGAAGGCATCCCCGGGACGGCCGCGTCCAACGGCAGAAAGCTCGACGCCGGCAGCGCTGAGTCCCAGCGCTACTCGGCACACCTGGAGTCAGAGCAAAGCAGGCTGGCCGCGGAGGAGGGTGTGGCCATCGACGACAACTACACACTGGCGGTGAACGGCTTCAGTGCGGAGTTGTCCGCGAAGCAGGCCAGCGCGTTAAGCAAGGACGGAAGCGTCCTTGCTGTCGTTAAGGACAGCTTGAACAAAATTGACTACTCCAGCACCGAATTCCTGGGTCTGCCAGGTCCTGATGGGGTCTGGGCACAACAGTTTGCCGGCGTCGCCAACGCAGGCAAGGGAACTGTCGTGGGAGTCCTGGACACGGGCTACACACCGGGCAATCCGTTCTTTGCCGGCGAACAGGTGAAGCCGCTGGCCGGAGCGCCCCAAGTGGGCGAGCCGTACCTGTCGCCCGCAAACCAGATCACCATGCTGAAAGCGGACGGCAGCACTTTCACGGGCGTCTGCGAGGCGGGCGTCGAATTCGCCGGAACAGAGTGCAACAGCAAGGTTATCGGCGCCCGGTACTACGACGAAGCCTTCAAGGCAGGCGTACCACCGGGGCTGCGCTCGCCGAGGGAAACGTTCTCACCACGGGACATCAACAACCACGGGTCGCACACCGCCAGCACCGCCGCGGGAAACACCGATGTCAGCCAGGCCGTGGGCGGCCGGGACTTCGGCAAGGGTTCTGGCGTTGCCCCGGGTGCGAAGCTCGCCGTCTACAAGATCTGCTGGGAGGGCGTCAGCCCCGCAACCACCGGCTGCTTCGCCTCCAGCGCAGTGGAGGCCATTGAGGATGCGATCAGGGACGGGGTCGACGTCCTGAGCTACTCCATCTCCGGCACCAACAACTCCGCCGCCGACCCGGTGTCCATCGCGTTCCTGAATGCTGCGGCGGCCGGGATCTTCGTGGCCGCTTCAGCCGGCAATTCCGGCCCGGCGGCCGGCACCGTCAACCACGCCGCTCCGTGGGTTACCAGCGTGGCTGCCTCCACCCACAGCAGCAGCCTCCGCGGCACGGTGGAGCTGTCCAGCGGCGAGAAGTTCGCGGGCGCCAGCATCATGGCCACGGAAGTTGCGGATGCGCCCATCGCGCTCGCTGCCACTGTGAAGGCCGCAGGTGCACTGGATGCCAATGCCGCACTGTGTGCGCCCGGCACGCTTGACCCGGCCAAGACAGCCGGCAAGATCGTAGTCTGCGACCGGGGTGTGGTGGACCGGACGGCCAAGAGCATGACCGTGGCCCAGGCCGGCGGTGTCGGCATGGTCCTGGTCAACCTGACAACCAACTCACTGGATGTGGACCTGCACAGCGTTCCCACGGTCCACCTCGACGATCCCGCCATCAAGGAGGCCGTAGGGGCGGACACGGCGTTGACGGCGAGCCTGGTGTCCACCGACACCACCGGCCAGGACCCGCCACCGGTCCCGCAGATCGCCGGGTTCTCCTCCCGCGGGCCCACCCTTGCGGCCAGTGGTGACCTCCTGAAACCGGACATTGCGGCTCCCGGCGTGGGCGTCCTTGCTGCTGTCTCGCCGGCAGGTTCCAACGGCCAGAACTTCGGGTTCCTGTCCGGGACGTCCATGGCAGCGCCGCATATTGCCGGACTCGGGGCACTGTTGCTAGGCAAGAACCCCCTGTGGTCCCCGGCCACGGTCAAATCAGCCATGATGACCACGGCCTACGATCTGGTGGATGCCGAGGGATCTCCCGTCCACGACGTCTTCGCCCAGGGCGCCGGACAGATCGATCCGGCACGGATGGCAACGCCGGGGCTGGTGTACGACGCCGGCCCCAGCGACTGGCTCGGTTTCCTGCAGGGCCAGGGCTATCAGCTGGGCGTTGCGCCGGTGGCCGCCAAGGACGTCAACCTGCCCTCCATCGCGATCGGCGGGCTCACCGGCACGCAAACCGTGACGCGGACAGTGACCGCGTTGACGGCCGGAACCTACAGTGCGGAAGTCGATGTTCCCGGAATCACGGCTGAGGTGACCCCGGACGTGCTGACCCTGGCCGAAGGCGAGAAAGCCACATTCACGGTGCAGTTCACGAACTCCGGCGCGGCCCTGGACGCCTTCGTTGGCGGATCGCTGACCTGGAGCTCTGGTGAAGCCACTGTCCGAGTGCCAGTGGCCATCCGTTCAGTGACCGCTGTTGCGCCGGCGGTGGTTAATGCCGCTTCCGCGGGCGGCACGGGCAGCATCGTCATTCCGGTAACGTCCGGCAGCCCCGAGCCGATCGACGTCACCGTCAAGGGGCTCGCCAAGGCAAACTCGACGGCGATCAGCCTGGTTCCCGGGCCATACACCGGGGTCAAGGACGCCGCGAACGACGTTCAGATCGTCACGGTTGCGGCAGGTTCGTCGCTGGCCAAGTTTGCGGTGAACTCCGCCAATCCGGCAGCGGACTTCGATTTATACGTGGTCTCTCCGGCGGGGCTCTTGTATCCGGGGGCTACGCCTGCTGCCAGCGAGGCAGTGTCCATCACGGATCCCGTGGCAGGTGACTGGAAGGTGACCACCAACCTGTTCGCCAGCCCCGGCGGCGCGGCGACTGCAGCTTCGGTTGACGTGATGATCCTTGGGGGAGACGCCGGAAACCTGACGGTGAGCCCTAATCCACTCAACATTGAAAACGGCACCACCGGTGAGCTTACGGCCAGCTGGGCCGGACTGGCGGCGGGCAACTGGGTGGGCCTGATCAAGTACGGAACGGGGCCGACAACGCAGCTGAATGTCGGCGTAACAGCGCAGTGATTGCCGGCCGCGGCTGCCATCCGGGCCGGGCGGGGCGGGTCCGGGCTAAGCTCGTGCGGACTCTTCGCCTGTGTTGTCCCATCCGGCGGCGTCCCGTTCGGCTGCGGTCCTGGTGGCGGCGATCAGGTCCGTCATCGCCTGGTGCAGTGCGCCTACCTGGTCGCGGGTCAGGCCCAGGCGTTCCATCATGGTGCCGGGAACCGCCGTCGCCTGCTGCCGGAGAGCAGCGCCACTCGGTGTCAGCCCCACGGCCAGAGCGCGCTCGTTGCCGGCAGCGCGGCCGCGGGTGATGTATCCGGCCGCCTCGAGGCGGCGCAACAGCGGCGAGATCGTGGCCGGTTCCTGGGCCAGCGCATCGCTGATGTCCCGGACGGTGCGGGGGCTGGACTCCCACAGGCACAGCATCACAAGGTACTGCGGATGGGTCAGTCCCAGTGTGTCCAGAACCGGCTTGTACGCGCCCACGACGCTTCGGGACGCTACCGTCAGGGCGAAGCAGAGCTGGTGTTCCAGCAGGAGGTCTTCGTCAGACGCTTCGATGGCCGCGGCCGAGCGCTGATTCATCGGCATACTCTCAATCGTTAGGGGGCTAATCATTAGCGTACACTGGATTGGACTCGACCGTTCTGAAGGGAACCCGCAATGGCTAACAAGGAAAACGCCTCCCAAAGGTTCATGCGCGCCACCGGCAAGCTCCGTGCCATCTTCGGGCCGGCGAACCGCAGTGCCTTGGGCCATGAGATGACCGACGAGAACAAGGCGCTGCTTTTGCGCCGGGAAGCGGAGTCCCAGCAGTGGGAAACCATCCGCAGGCCGGACGGCAGCACGTATGTAGTGCCCAGGAATCCGGAGGATAAGTCCCTCCGCTAGCCTGCGAACCGGGGTGCCGCACACTGGCATGCGGGCCGGGGCCTTTTTCTGTCCCCGGGCGTAAAATATGGGCACAGATACCAACCGGCCAATGCATCACTGCTTGACCCGAGCAAGGGAAAGGGGGTGGGAATTGTGGCAAAGGCGATACAGCGCTTCATGATGAAGACCGACAAGCTGCGGTTCTTCTTTGGACCAGCCACCCGCGGTGATCCAACAGTCCCCGTTGTTCACAAGCACGACGACTTTGAGGCTGCTTCCGAAGAGGACCTCGCCCATTTCGAGGTAGAGACAGACTCCGAGGGACACCACTACGCAGTCCGCAAGGAAGACATCACGTAGGCCGTTGCGGCGCAAGGCCGGAGCTGCAACCCCTTTGCAGCCCATCAACACCACAAAAGGAACGGCACCGCGGGTTCCCTGCGGTGCCGTTCCTTTTGTGGTGTTCTTTTATTGCACTGGTCCTGGGACCCGGGCGGGCCTGCCTTAGCGGCCGGTGCCGCCGTACACAGTTGCTTCGTCTTCGCTGTCCAGGTCAAATGCCTTGTGGATGGCCCGGACTGCATCATCCAGCAGGTCGGCGTGCGTCACCACGGAGATGCGGATTTCCGACGTCGAGATCATGTTGATATTGATGCCGGCATCGGAAAGCGCCTTGAAGAACGTGGCCGAGACGCCGGGGTGGGAGCGCATGCCGGCGCCGATCAGCGAAAGCTTGCCGATCTGTTCGTTGTACTCGATGCTTTCGAAGCCGATTTCCGGCTGGGCCGCACGGAGGGCGGCGAGGGCGTCGGCACCTTCCACGATGGGGAGCGTGAAGGAAATGTCCGTCCGGCCCGTTCCATGCGTGGAGACGTTCTGAACGATCATGTCGATGTTGGAGTGTGCATCGGCGATCACCTGGAAGATCGCGGCGGCCTTGCCCGGGATGTCCGGGACGCCCACCACAGTGACCTTGGCTTCGGAACGGTCGTGTGCAACGCCGGAGATGATTGGCTGCTCCAAGGCAACTCCCTCTTGAGTCTTGATCTTGTCGTCGGCTCCGGGCATGACCCAGGTGCCTTCGTTCTGGCTGAATGACGAACGAACGTGCAAAGGCACGCCGAATCGCCGCGCGTATTCCACGCAACGCAGGTGCAGGATCTTGGCGCCGGAAGCTGCCAGCTCCAGCATTTCTTCGCTGGAGATGCGGTCGATCTTCTGGGCGGAGGGCACAACGCGGGGATCCGCCGTGTAGATGCCGTCCACGTCCGTGTAGATCTCGCAGACATCGGCGTCCAAGGCGGCGGCGAGGGCCACCGCGGTGGTATCGGATCCGCCGCGTCCCAGGGTGGTGATCTCGTTGGTGGTGCGGCTCATTCCCTGGAAACCAGCCACGATGGCGATGTGCCCCTTGTCCAGGGCGGTGCGGATCCGGTGGGGGTCGACGTCGATGATGCGCGCCTTGCCGTGGATGCCGTCGGTGATCATGCCGGCCTGCGAGCCCGTGAACGACTGGGCAGAGGCACCGAGCTTGTTGATGGCCATGGCCACCAGGGCCATGGAAATGCGCTCACCGGCGGAGAGGAGCATGTCCATTTCACGCGCGGGGGCAGCGTCGGTGACCTGGGCGGCAAGGTCCAGCAATTCGTCCGTGGTGTCACCCATGGCGGAGACCACCACGACGACTTCGTTGCCGGCCGTTTGTGCATCGACGACGCGCTTGGCAACCCGTTTGATGCCGTCCGCGTCGGAAACTGATGAGCCGCCGAACTTTTGCACGATGAGCTGTTTGGTGCGGGCAGTAGCGACAGGCAGCACGCCGGGCTGGTTCTCGGTTTTCACTTCGGTAGTGGGCATACTCATGCGCGCACCCTCACTGCATCAAATCGGGGTTCCGGGGCCAAGCAACCAAAAACGGCGCGACGGCGTAACTGATGTGCCCAGTTTATCGCCGGGAACAGCGCCGCGCTGAATTGTGACCGCATGGTGGCCTCCCGTTAGTCATCTTCGACAAGGGGCGACGCGGCGCGGTCCAGGCGGTAGCGCCACGAGGCCAGCCCCTTGCCATAGGTGTCCTGGGCGGCGGTGAAATATTGATCCTGGACGAAGCCGAGACCTTCCAGGAGGCGCCGCGAAGCGGTGTTCGGTTCGTAGACGCCAGCGTAGATGGCGTTCGTTCCGCGCTCGGTGAAGAGCCAGCGGACCAGTGCCCCGGCGGCTTCGCTACCGTACCCCTTGCCGTGGTGGTTCGGGTGGAGGAGGTAGCCAAGGCTGGCAAAGTCCGCCGGAATGCCGCCCGGCAGCGGCGGCTCGGCCGTGTTCCATGTGCGGGCGTCGCCGATCACGGCGCCGGTCGAGCGGAGGACTACCGCCCAGGCGTAGTGGAACCAATCGGCCGTGGAGCGTTCAGCGCGGACCAGCAGTTCAGCAAGGAGCCGGTCCGTTTGCCCCGCCGTCAGGGGTTGATGCGACAAATAGCGGACTGCGTCGGGATGGCCCCGGAATCCTCGGAGGGCGGCTGCGTCGGCTTGCGCCACGAGGCGCAGTTCCAGGCGTTCAGTGACAATGGAGGCAATCGATTCCATGGTGTGCCGTCGCTGTCGGGATCAGCTCAGGGCGTTGCGGCGGCCCTCGAAGGCGCGCCCCAGGGTGACCTCATCCGCGTACTCCAAATCTCCGCCCACCGGCAGACCGGAAGCCAGCCGGGTGACGGTGATGCCGATCGACTTCAGCATCCTGGCCAGGTAGGTGGCGGTAGCCTCGCCCTCAAGGTTGGGGTCCGTGGCGATGATGATTTCCTGGATGGCGCCGTCGTTCAGCCGGGTGAGGAGTTCCCTGATGCGCAGCTGCTCCGGGCCGACTCCGGCGATGGGGTTAATCGCGCCCCCGAGGACGTGGTAGCGGCCTCGGAAGGAACGGGTTCGCTCGACTGCCAGGACGTCCTTGGACTCCTCCACAACGCAGATGACCGAGGGATCCCGGCGCGTATCGCGGCAGATGTTGCACAATTCCTGCTCGGTGACGTTGCCGCACACCGTGCAGAACTTCACCCGTTCCTTCACCGTGGTGATGGCTTCGACGAGCCGCTTCATGTCCTGCGGGTCCGCCTCGAGGATATGGAAAGCCAGCCGCTGGGCGGACTTGGGCCCCACCCCGGGAAGGCGGCCCAGTTCGTCGATCAGCTCTTGAACTGCACCTTCGTACACAATGTCCTCGTTCGTTTGACTCGTTGGTTTGAAGGATGCCCGCACATCCCGCGGGGAAGGCTAGAAGCGGGGGGCGATCGGGCTGCCGTCCAAGGACCGTTCCTCCACCAGTTTTCCGCCCAGAATACGCTCGACGGCGGCGCGTCCAAACACGCTCGATTCCTCGATCGTTTCGTCGTCCGGGCTGGGTGTGTCCTGGACATAGGTCTTGACCGCCTCGGCCTGTCGCGCAGGGGCCTTGGCCCTGCCGGCTTCCGCCTCGGGGCTGTTGGACAGCCGCTGGTACAGGCTCTGCTTCACCGCGCCGGGCGCGGTTGCAGGGGCCGGGGCCGTCTGGGCGGGAGCGGACGCGTAGGCCGCCGGTGCAGTTGCGGACGCGATGTTCCGGACATCCGGGCCGGCCATCGCTGTCGACGGGTCAGTGGCCGTGGCGGGAACATACTGCGCGGACGTTGCCCAGCCTGCGCCGGGGGCACTGTTCGCACCAGCCAGTGCACCCACCGGCTGCCGGATTTCGGCCGGACGCGGGGAGCCGTCCGGTTGGTGGGCGGAGGCTTCGTCAGTCGTCCCGCCGGGCCGGGGGAGCTGGGCCGCCGCCGGCTCGTACTGGGGCGCCTGAGGTTCTGGAACCACAGGAATGCCGGCGCGGTCCGGGTCTTCCACGGACTTGCCGACGTTCGACTCGGCACCTACGGTCCAGACGCCCGGAGCCTCTTCCTTGGCACGGGACCATGGATCATCGTTGGAGAGCTCGCCCGCCACACGTGACGAGTCGGCGGAAGTCGACCTCCGGGAAGGCTGTTCGCGGGAGATCCTACTATCCGTTCGTGCACGTTCCGGTGCGCCGGGAGAGGTCCTGCCGGACTGGGCCGGCACTGATGGGACCGGCCCTGACTGCGCCGAGCCTGACTGCGCCGAACCTGACTGCGCCGAACCTGACTGCGCGGAGCCTGACTGCGCAGAGCCTGACTGCGCCGGAACGGACGGAGCCCAGTCCATGGGCGGCTCCTCGTCCAGTGGGGGAGCATCTTCGTCCAGGGGCGGGCCCCAGTCATCGTCGGGGTAGCTGTAGGAACCGGACGCGTCATCTTGCGGCCGCTGTGCCGGGCGGACCTGCGCTGGCTCAAGTTCGTTGGCGGCGTTGGCCTCGTTGGCAGCGGTGGCAATGTTTGTGGCCTTGAGCGTGTCGGCAGGGCCGGCAGGCTCGGCGGCACGGAGCGGAGAGGTGTCCGCGACCTGACGGCCGGCAGGCGTGGCGGCCGGGCGGTGAGCCGCAGGGCTCACCGCGGGGCCTGCGGCCGGCGCAGCGGTTGCGGGGGCAAGACCCCAGGCAACGTCAGCGGACGTCGCCGGAGGTTCCTGGCTAGCGGGTGCTTTTGGGTTTGGCTCAGAGCTCGCTGAGCTGCTGGCGCCGCCGGACACTGCATTGATCTGGCAGTCGATCCCCACGGTTTTGTGGATTGCCTGGCGAAGATTTTCCGAATGGTCTGCCCGGCCGAAGGCACCGGCCAGTCCGGACGTGGTGAAGGCCAAGGTGAGCACCTGGCCGTCGAACTGGCTCACCTGGGCGTTGGGTTCCACAAGGGCCCAGGTGCTTCGCTTGATTTTGCTCAGGGTCTGCAGGACATCAGGCCAGGCGCGGCGCAGGACCTCGACGTCGCCGGCGGGGCCGTGGGCCGCAGGGTTGCCGGCCGCCGCCGTCTGGGCCGCTTCGGACTTCAGGGGTGTGCGCTCAGCCGCAACCGGTTCAGCCGGTATTGGCGTTGCGGGCGCGGAAGCCGCGGCAGGTGCAGGCGGGACCTGCTGAGCAGCGGAACGTGAGGGCGCCTGGGTGGCCGGGCCCCGATTCGCGGAGGGCTCGTCAACAGGCCAGTCGGTGGTGGAAACCCGCGGCGGAGTGATGGATTCGCGCGCGGGCGCTTCGCTTCGTCCTGCGGCGGCTTCGACCGCGGGGACGGGTGCCTGAACCGGCGCTGCCTGAACCGGTGGTGCCTGTACCGGCGCTGCCTGAACCGGCGGTGCCTGAACCGGTGGTGCCTGAACCGGTGGTGCCTGTACCGGTGCCGCCGGAGCTGGTTCGGGTGCGGCGGCGGGCGCGGGGGAAACAGCGGGGCCAGCGGAAGCCGCCGGGGCAGGCACAGGTGCGGCCGGCGGGATCGGCGCTGAAGCAGCGGCGGGAGCACCGACGTCGTTCCCGCCGTAGTTCAGGCGCCGCTCCACGCGGTCGATCCGGGCGGCGATGCCGCGTTCGGTCTGCTCGGAATTGGGGAGAAGGATTCGGGCGCACAGTAGCTCAAGGTGAAGCCGCGGCGACGTTGCCCCGGTCATCTCGGTGAGTGCAGTGTTGGTGACGTCTGCCGCCCGGGAGAGCTCGGCTGCGCCCAGGTTGTGGGCCTGGTTCTTCAGCCGGGCTATCTGGTCAGCCGGCATGCCGCGCAGGATCGACTGGGCGCTCTCCGGCATTGCCTGGACGATGATGAGGTCGCGGAAGCGCTCCAGCAGATCCTCCACGAAGCGGCGCGGATCGTGGCCGGTCTGGATGACGCGGTCCACAGCACGGAATACAGTGGCTGCATCCGAGGCTGCCACCGCTTCAACGACGTCATCCAGAAGGGACGCGTGGGTGTAGCCCAGCAGTGCCACAGCGAGTTCATAGTCCAGTCCCGCGGGGCCGGCGCCGGCCATCAACTGGTCCAGGACAGACAGCGAATCCCGGACGGAACCGCCGCCGGCGCGGATCACCAAGGACAGCACTCCCGGCGCCACGGGAACGTTTTCCTGGTTGCAGAGCAACTCAAGGTAGGCCATGAGGGGCTCGGGCGGGACCAGCCGGAACGGGTAGTGGTGGGTCCGCGAACGGATGGTGCCGATCACCTTGTCCGGCTCGGTGGTGGCAAAGATGAACTTGATGTGTTCCGGCGGCTCTTCCACGATCTTGAGCAGGGCGTTGAAGCCTGCCGAAGTGACCATGTGGGCTTCGTCGATGATGAAGATCTTGTACCGGTCCCGGACAGGGGCGTACGTGGCGCGTTCGCGAAGGTCTCGGGCGTCGTCCACGCCGCCGTGACTCGCGGCGTCGATCTCGATCACGTCAAGGGAACCGGAGCCGCCGCGCGCAAGCTCGATGCAGCTGGGGCAGGTGCCGCAGGGGGTGTCCGTGGGGCCCTCGGCACAGTTCAGGCAACGGGCCAGGATGCGGGCCGAGGTGGTCTTGCCGCAGCCGCGCGGACCGGAAAACAGGTAGGCGTGATTGACGCGGTTCTTGCGCAGCGCCGTCATCAGCGGCTCCGTGACGTGTTCCTGCCCGATAACGTCAGCAAAGGAGTCTGGACGGTATCTGCGATAAAGGGCGGTTGTAACACTCACAGAGAAAACCCTACCAATCCGGGCTGACAGTTTGCCGCCCTGTGGGGGAATAGTAAAGACCCCCCATGCACCCGCCAGAGCCCATTTACCCTTGCTACCTTCCGGTCCTGGGGGAGTTCAACAGGATGACGCCACATGAGGGGCCGTCAATGAGTTTACCCGATGATTTGGTGTGCCCCGAATCGGCTCCTGGCGGCCCGTTTCAGCCCGCTCCGGTTACCTCCCCGGGCCATTCTGCGCTGTCGAGAATGGGTGCCCGTTGACCGCCCAGCTCATCAGTGCGGGCTCCTCGTAGGGGTGGGCCAGACGCAGGGCAGCCACGACGGCGTCGAGCACGTCTTCGTCAACAACGCATTCGATCCTTATTTCCGGAACCTGTTCGCTGTGGCCCTCCGAACCGATAAACGGCCGGGACCCGGCGAGCGGAGTGAACCGGCCGGTGCCAGGGGCGGTGAACGCGCAGTGCGAATAATTCCCGATCCGCCCGGCGCCCGCATCGCCCACGGCTGCCAGGACAGCCTCCGCGTGGTCTGCGGGAACGTAGGTCACCAGGGCATGCAGTTGCGTCATCCGCCCATCTTCTCAGTAGCTGCGGAAGGGCAGTGACAAATGGCTAACGCCACAAGTCGATAACGGTCGGCCGATAATGCGGTAGGAACCCTTGCTTATCATCGGCACAAAGCGGACGATGGATATGTACACCGATTGGGGCAATCTCAACTTGAACTCAAGGTTGTGAGCTGCAGGGCCTGGCGCGAGGGCCGGACCCGGCAGCTCAACGGTGTTCCGGAAGAGTGGGCGCATTGGGGGCGTCCATTTTTGCGTTAATGGCGCTTTCGGGCAGTGGGATTGCCCTTGCAGTGCACGGGTGTGGGCGGCCGCTGAACTCGCAGCCGTCACGTTCAATCCGGCCCAATTGGGTGATGCCGAAAAGTTCAGGTATTCTAGTATCTGCTTTTGATTCAGAAGCTACTGGAGAATTCGCCTAGCGGCCTATGGCGCACGCCTGGAACGCGTGTTGGGTTAACGCCCTCGGGGGTTCAAATCCCCCATTCTCCGCGTATTGGCCCCGGTCCTTGGACCGGGGCCTTTTTGCGTTCCGGACCTTGGCGGCACATCCGTTCCGCACCTAGGCGGCAAATCCCAGCCGACGAAGCCGCCGTCGTGCGGCCTGCTCGCTCGGTCCCATCCTGCCGCCGGGACGGACCCCGCCCAGGGCCACCCCGACGACGGCGAGCGTCACTTTGGTGCCAAACCTCACCGGAAGCGGGAAGGGGCCCAGCCGAGGCGCCCGGAGTCCCAGCATGTCCCGGTATTTCGGTTCGAGGCTTGAAACCGCGGCGGCAAACAGCATCTTGTATCCGGGCCGCAGTGATGGGTGAAGCGGGGGATTGCGGATGAAGGCCACAATTTCGGCCACCCTTTCATCGGAACGGAGGTCGCCGGCGCAGTACCAGCTGTCCAGCTGCTCCCGCATTTCCGCCTCACTGAGGGGCGGCGAATCCACGCCCATTAGCCGTCCCGCGTGCGCCCACTCCCGAACGTAGGCATCCGGGCCGCCGGGGATGGGCCGGCCCCAGATCTTGTGTGCCGAGAGAAACGCGTCAGTGAACGCGATGTGTACCCACCGGAGCAGCTCGGGGTCGTTGGCCGCGTAGCTCCTGGCGATGCCGTGGGCGTCCACGTAGTCTCCCCGCACCGATTCGTGCAGCCGCAGGACGAAGCCGGATGCTTCATGCGCGGCGGACGTGGAGCCATAGGACACGGTGAAGATCCAGCGGATTGTTCCAGCCAGCCGCCCCAGCGGATCTTCGCGGAACCGTGAATGGTCCTGGACGCCGGCAAGGGCGCCCGGATGGAGGGCCTGCATCAGGAGGGCGCGGATTCCCGCCACAATGGTGGTCATGGAGCCGTGGACCGCCCAGACGGCGGACCCCGGAAGGTGATAACCGGCGTCGTCACCCTCTTCCAGCCGGGGAACCCAGCCCGGCACTGCCCCCCGTGTACCGGTGAATGTTTGCCTGAGCTCGGCCTGCCACTCCCTGAGGACATTGCGCATGGTCCATTCTTGCGCATTCGGGTCCAAATATTCGTCCGGGCTCAGCTCCGGACGAGCCCAAGGAGCCCCCGGCGCCTGTGAATCAGCTGGGAATTCCGGCCGGAAATGGCGGAATCCCGCGGTAGCGTTCTGACGGTCCCGATGTTGGGGGTTCACAGACGGGAGGGGGCTGTGTTCCCATAGGAATCGTAAGTCCGTCGAGATTGGGGTCTGGCGGGCCTATCGCAGGAGTCAGCACGTGGGAAATCACTGGGGATATGGACACGACGAAAATCCCGGCAGGCCTTGCCTCGTCGCTGCACGGATACTTGGCGTCTGCGCTGTGTCAACGTTTGGCGTGATTGCCTTTGGCCTCCAGGGCCCCGCCTCACCGCCGTCGGCAGCGGTTGGTGCAACCTCGCAACAGGCCCCGATGGGCGGTGCAGGAAATG
Organism: Arthrobacter sp. LjRoot78; assembly: GCF_964254335.1. Classification (NCBI taxonomy): domain Bacteria; kingdom Bacillati; phylum Actinomycetota; class Actinomycetes; order Micrococcales; family Micrococcaceae; genus Arthrobacter; species Arthrobacter sp. LjRoot78. Next base: position 608,067 of record NZ_CAXUTG020000001.1, read on the forward strand.
CGCCTTGGTGGCCGGATGCCTTTATGAAACCGCTGGGTATTGCACCGGCGGCCATTAACGCCAATATCAATGCTCTGGTTTCCTACAGCCGCAGCGATATCCGGACCATATCCAAAAGCGGCCACCGCGAACTGAACGTTGCCTCCGACGAAGCGCGGCGGCCACCCGCCGGCTCGCTGATGGCCCCCCTTGAAGTGCTGACGGAAACCTCAGGCTTCGGCCTCCGGGTCAGCCCTTTGACCGCTACTGCGGGTGAGTTCCACTGGGGGCAGGACTTCGCGGCTGCCTGCGGCACCCGGGTCTACGCGGCCGACGCCGGCGTGGTCAGGGCCGTTGGCTGGCACCCCTGGGGCGGTGGCAACCGCGTGGAGATCGACCACGGCAACGGGCTGATCACCACCTACAACCACCTGGAGGGAATTGCCGTCAAGAAGGGCGACTCCGTCCAAGTGGGCGAGGTCATCGCGAAAGTGGGCACCACAGGATCATCCACGGGGTGCCACCTGCATTTCGAGACCATCCTCAACGGCGTCCATGCGAACCCGTTGGACTGGACGCTCCTGCCCACTAAGCAAGTGGATGAGCTCGGGAACATAGACATGATCAGTTACGTCCCCGGGGCCGGCGCCCCTGCGGGAGATCCCACCTGGGCCATTCCCGTCTCGGCAAGCAATTCGCACGCGGTGGAGGGCGGGGACGCGGAAGCACCCGTTCCGGGGTCGCCTTCGGCGTCGGCCACGGCGACGCCTTCCACCTCGGCGACGCCTTCGCCTTCGCCTTCGCCTTCGCCTTCGCCATCGGCGAGTGCGGCGGCGACGACGACTACGTCGGCCGCTCCGGCGACGTCGGGAAGCCCGACGGCGACCACTACGCCGCCACCCACGGGCACCTCAACGGCAACACCGTCGACCACTCCTTCACCGACTGAAACGCCGTCGCCAACCCAGACAGAGCCGTCCACTGCGACGGCGACTCCGACGGAGACCGTGCCGACGGCGCCCCCGGCCGAGCCCACGTACACGCCGACAGCCGAGCCCACGCTCATCCCGACAGCTGAGCCCACGCTCGCGCCGACAGCCGAGCCCACGCTCACTCAAACAGCCGGGCCCGAGCCGACAGCCATTGTTGAACCGTCACCAACCGAGACAGCCACGCCCACTCCCTGACAGCACCTCCCTTCACCGGCTGGAAGCCGGCCGCCGAACTCACCCCGGGCACCAACCCATACACTTGGCCGTTGTCAACGAATAGCAGCCATGACCAGTTTCTTAAGGAAGCCCACCGTGAATTCGATCCACTCCATTCCGCTGACCCTCAACGACGGCACGAAAACTGAATTTGGCCGCTTCAAGGGAAGCGTGGTGTTGGTGGTCAACGTGGCTTCCCAATGTGGTTTCACGCCGCAGTACGCCGGCCTGGAACTGCTGTACGGGAAGTTCCGGGACCGCGGATTCGAAGTCCTGGGCGTCCCGTGCAACCAGTTCGCCGGGCAGGAGCCGGGCAACGACGCTGAAATTGCCGAGTTTTGCGAACGCAACTTCGGTGTCACCTTCCCGCTGACCGCGAAGGCAGACGTGCGCGGCAAGGACCAGCACCCGCTGTACACCGAGCTCACCCGGTTTAAGGCCGGACTCCTTCCCGGCCTCGTGAAGTGGAACTTTGAAAAGTTCCTCGTAAACCGCGACGGCGTGGTGGTGGCACGCTTTGCTCCCACGGTGGAGCCTGACTCACCTGAGGTCATCGCCGCCATCGAAGATGCACTGGCCTGACGGGCTCCCGCCGGAGCAATCTGTTCCGGCCGCTAGGGCCCAACGACCCCTGTTCCTAAGTATGCTTACCGCCTAGACTGGCCGGACCCTCCAATCTGTCAGCACGGCCGCGGCTTCCCGGCGGCGGCACAGCGGACGGCGCGGCCGGTCAATACCTGCCTGGGAGGGCGCATCAGTACTTCGTGAATCACACGGGGCATCCTTGCGGGTGACCGTGAAACCAGGAGGAAAGAGATGACAGGGAACAAAGCCGTTGCCTACAAGGGGCCTGGCAAAGTCGAACTGATCGACATTGACTATCCCAGCTTCGAACTCAAGGACGGGCCGGGCGTCAACCCCGCCAACGTGGGCCGTTCAGTACGTCATGGCGTCATCCTCAAGACCGTCGCCACCAACATCTGCGGCTCCGACCAGCACATGGTTCGCGGCCGGACCACCGCACCTCCGGACCTCGTGCTGGGCCACGAAATCACCGGTGAAGTGGTGGAAGTAGGACCCGACGTCGAATTCATCAAGGTGGGGGACGTCTGCTCCGTTCCCTTCAACATCGCCTGCGGCCGCTGCCGGAACTGCAAGGAACGCAAGACCGGCATCTGCCTCAACGTCAACCCGGACCGGCCGGGAAGCGCCTACGGCTACGTCGACATGGGCGGCTGGGTGGGCGGCCAGGCCAACTACGTCCTGGTGCCCTATGCGGACTGGAACCTGCTGAAATTCCCGGACAAGGACCGGGCCATGGAAAAGATCCTCGACCTGGCCATGCTTTCGGACATCTTCCCCACGGGATTCCATGGGGCTGTGAGCGCCGGCGTCGGGGTCGGCTCCACCGTCTACATTGCCGGGGCCGGCCCGGTTGGCCTGGCCGCGGCAACGAGCGCCCACCTGCTCGGTGCCGCCGTCGTGATTGTGGGCGACCTGAACGAGGGTCGTTTGGCGCAGGCGCGCAGCTTCGGCTGCGAAACCATTGACCTGTCCGAGGGCGGCCCCGCCGAGCAGATCGAACAGATCCTGGGTGTCCCGGAAGTCGACTGCGGCGTCGACGCGGTCGGCTTCGAGGCCAGGGGCCACGGCCACGACGCCAAGGAGGCTCCGGCCACGGTGCTGAACTCGCTGATGGAACTCACCGCGGCCGGCGGCGCGCTGGGCATCCCAGGGCTCTACGTCACGGGAGACCCGGGCGGCATTGACGAGGCTGCCAAAAAGGGCGCGCTGTCCCTCAGCCTGGGAACGGGCTGGGCCAAGTCGCTGAGCTTCACCACGGGCCAGTGTCCCGTCATGAAGTACAACCGCCAGTTGATGATGGCGATCCTGCACGACAAGGTGCATATCGCCAAGAACGTTAACGCCAAGGCAATCACCCTGGAAGATGCGCCCAAGGGCTACGCCGAGTTCGACGCAGGCGCCGCCACGAAGTATGTCCTGAACCCGAACGGCTACCTAAGCTAAGCCGTCAAGGACCGAGTAACCACGTGCCGGCGGACGCATTCTGAGCACGGAGTGTGTCCGCCGGACTACTCGTTTTTTCCATATTTTCAAACATGCCTACTGGAGTTTGCACATTGTTGGCCGAATGTCTGGTTGGATAGACCTTACTGAGAGGGACACTGGAAGCACCAGCTTCCAACCAACCACGAAGGCAGTAATGGAGCTCATCGAGGCCGAACACCCGCGGCCGCGTCATTTTCTTCTCCACCTGAGCGACCCCCACCTGTTGGGAGGTCCGGATCATCTTTATGGCGCAGTAGACAGCGAAGCCCGCCTGAAACAATTGTTTGAGGAAGTCAAAGCCTCAGGGGCCCGTCCGGAAGCCGTGATTTTCACCGGCGATCTTGCTGACCAGGGCGAGGCCGAGGCGTATGCGAAACTCCGGGCCATCGTTGAGCCCGCGTGCAAGGCAATGAACGCTCAGGTCATCTGGGCCATGGGAAACCACGATGACCGTGAGAATTTCCGGACCGGGCTGCTTGACCAGACCGGCAACGACGCGCCGGTGGACCACAGCTACTTCATCAACGGGCTCCGGGTGATCACCCTGGATACGTCAGTGCCGGGATTCCACCACGGCGAACTGAGCCAGGCGCAGCTCGACTGGCTTGCCGAGGAGCTCTCCACTCCCGCTCCGGACGGCACCATCCTGGCCCTGCATCATCCTCCGGTGCCGTCGGTGCTGGACCTTGCCGTCCTCGTGGAGCTCCGGGACCAGCCGGCCCTCGCTGCAGTGCTCCGCAACTCGGATGTCCGCACCATCCTGGCCGGGCACCTGCATTACTCCACCACTGCCACCTTCGCCGGCATTCCGGTATCGGTGGCCTCTGCCACCTGCTACACCCAGGACCTGAACGTCCCTGTGGGCGGCACCCGGCCGCGCGACGGCGGACAGGCTTTCAACCTGGTGCACGTGTACGAACACACCATCGTGCATTCCGTGGTGCCGATCGGCAGCGCGGCGGCAGTGGGCGAAGTGGTCAGTGCGGCCGAAACCCAGCGCCGGCTGGCCGCGGCCGGCATCCGGATCCCGCGGCAGGCGAAACATGGCAACCCGCCGACGCAGACCATCCCGATGATCCGTGCGGGCCGCTGACCCGTACTGCTTTTCGCCCTACTTTTCCCAGGGCGCCTTGATGGGGTAGTACTTTTCCAGGAAGTCCGTCACCAGTTCGGCGCGCTCCTCGGCCTCGACCTCGGGGAAGCTGCCGTCATTTAGGCAGAAGAAGTCCATATTGCGCTTGGCCAGGAGCTTGGGCAGGTAATTGAGGCCGGACCGCATGGTGGTGTCGATGTACCTCACCTTTGCTGCCGTCTGGGTCACCGCCCGTCCGGTCAACAGGGCGTAGTAGTGGTAGAACGAATTCGTCACGGAAATGTTGTCTGCCGCCCGGAACCGGCTGGCGGCGGTTTTGGCGAACTCCTGCGGGAATTCCTTCTCCATGGTGGCCACCACGCTGCGCCGCAACGGAGCTGCGGTGTGCTCCAGGTGCCGGGTGGTGATACGGCCGAACCGGTCCCACAAGAGCTTACGGTTCACCCTGGCGGCATTTTCGAAACCGCTTCGCTCGGCGTCGTTGTCGCCCAGGCCGATGCGGGTTTCCGCCTCGATGAACTTGGTGACGCCGCCCGGGGTGAAGAACATGTCCGGGCCCACGGCGCGGCCGAAGAACATGTCGTCGTTGGAGTACAGGAAGTGCTCAGAGAGTCCTTCGATGTGGTGCAGCTGGCATTCGACCGCCTGCGAGTTGTGGGTCGGGAGCACTGACGGGTCCGCGAAGAATTCCTCGCTGCGCACAATGGTCACCGAGGGGTGGTCAGCCAGCCACTCGGGTGCGGGTGAGTCTGTTGCGATGAAAATGCGCCGCACCCACGGCGCGAACATGTACACCGAGCGCAGGGCATACTTCAGTTCGTTGATCTGGCGGAAGCGGGCCTCGTGGTCATCGCCTTCGCCCACCACAACGCCGGCCATCCGCGCGCGCCGTGCCGCGATGTACTCCGGCGAGCTGCCGTCCACCCAGGAAAACACCATGTCAATATCGAAACTGATGTCGCTGGCGTGGTCCGCGAACATGTTCTCGATGGTGGGCCAGGTGTGGCCGTACCGCTCCACAGTGCCACGCTTGGCGTCGCTGGTGAGCATGGTGCGGCGGGTGAGCGAGTTTTCGATCGGCAGGATCAACTGGTTGCCTTCGAAGCTCCACAGCTCGATCTGCACGCCGGCGGACGAGCCGAAGTCGAAGCCGCCGTCCGGTTCCACGCGCGGGCGGTAGAGCCGGAAAATCCGGGCCTGGCGGTTGGGGGAGAGCTCGCCGTCGGCCACCAGGACGGAGGACTTCTTTTTGGCATCCACGGTCATGGAGTAAACGGGCTCGTCGCGGCACGCCTCAACCAGCGCGTTGCGGAGCTTCTTCCGGTTCTCCCAGTCCAGCGCGATAACGGGCCGGTGGTTGTTGCCGCGGACCAGCAGGTAGTCCAGGCCCGCGTTGGCGAGGACGCCGCGGATGAACAGCAGGTCCTCCACCATGGCCTGGTACGGAGTGCGGGTGGAATTGATCAGCGCATAGCGCCCCCGGTGGCGGACCACGTCGGGGCGGTTTTTCAGCCGTGCGACAGCGGCCGGCGACGTTACCTCGGCGTGGCTCCTGCCGTCGTCGGACGGCTGGCCGCCGTAGTAGATCTCATCCTGTACCAGTGCGTCTGTAATGGTGTTTCTCCGAGCTTTTGTTTATAGAGGTCCTACCTGCATGATAACCCGCCTAAAAAAACTGGACTAATCCGGACTTAGCCGGCCAGGGCGTCCCGCCAGCTGCGCAGGAAAGCCCCGCCGGCGTCGTCGTGGATCACGTCTTCGGCGAGCCCCAGGTCGGCGGCCGTCAGGATCGTGTACGGCTTGACGGGCACTCCGTCCGCGGGGCGGACGTCCACGTGTTTCACGGCGTGGTCGTTGTGGTGCAGCCAGTCGGCCATGGCGTAATCGGTGCGTGAATCGCCCACGGTGCGCCACGCGAGGGGCCGGATGCCCTGCGCTGCGAGCATTTCGACGGCGCGGCTGGCCCCCAGGTCTTTGCCCAGGCGAACAGACTCGATGTCCGTGGAAATGATGGTGGGATCGACACGGTAGTCCACCTGGTCGTCTGAATCGGGTGCGTGGTGGTCCAGCCGGACCACGCCCAGGCCGTGACGGGCCATCAGTTCCATGGCGTCGGCGTCGAACAGTTTCTGTTCTTCGAGGTAGTCCTTGCTGGCCACCTCGATATGCTGCTCCACGGAGACCATGGCACGCTTGGTTTCGTCGTAGAACATGTGTTTCGCGTAGTCCTCGGAGACCAGCCGGCGGACGTCATCGCCGTAGGCGCGGGGAACGGCGAGTTCGTGGTCCACATGGACGGGACCGGGTCCGGCAGCCGTGTAGCTGAACCAGACGGCACCTTTTTCGCAGATGGCGTGGATGACGGTTCCGGCGGGCATGCCGGCAGCGATCATCGGCTCCATCACCTGTTCGCGGATGAATGCGTCCGAGCGGCCCGTATTGAAGATGACGGGAATGCCCGCGGTGGCCAGCGCCACCATGTCCGCGATGATCTCCGGCTTGACGTTGCGGGTGACGGGACTCGCCACCGGACCGTCGACGTCGAGCAGGAGGGCAAGGGGAGGGGCCGACGGCGACGCGGCCGCCTGGTTTTCGGGTGCAGTCATGGCTCCATTCTCTCAGTCCGGTAGGGGCCGGTGCAGAATGTTGCCTTGAGGGTTTCTGCCGGTCAATGGTCACTGTTTGGCTACAACCTTGGAACTGTGCGCGGTCATTCGTTCCCTTGGGCGGGCAACGTCTTTAGGCTTGCAGGGTGATATTCAAAGCTGTGGGCGAGGGCCGCCCTTACCCCGACCATGGTTACAACACTCCCAAGGAGTGGGCCGCCCTTCCTCCGCGCCCCGTCAGGCTAGATGAGCTGGTGACCACCAAGCGCACCCTCGACCTCGAGGCCCTCCTCGCCGAGGACTCCACGTTCTTCGGTGACCTCTTTCCCCACGTTGTGCAATACCGGGGAACCCTATACCTCGAGGACGGCCTGCACCGTGCCGTCCGGACCGCACTGCATCAGCGCACCGCCATCCACGCCCGTGTGCTGGTGATAGATGGCTAGGAAACCCAAGGACATCACTGTCCTGCACGGCCACCGCGTGGTCTCAGGGCAGGAACTCAGGGCCACTTTCGTTGAGCATGACGACACCGAAGAAAACCCTGTCCGGCTGCGCCGGCGGATCCTGCACGGGGTGGTGCTGGTCCTGCTGGTGGGGCTGATCATCTCCGCGATCATCGTAGCGCTGGCCATCATCAACGGACAGATCAAGATTCCGACGGCGGAGCGGAGCCGGTCCGCAGTCTCGGCGTGTCCCGCAACAACGTTTGACTACACACCGAACGACAAGGTCAGCCTCAACGTCTACAACGCCACCAACCGGCCCGGCCTGGCGCGGTCCGTGGCCGACGAGTTCCTGGCCAGGAAATTCGCGGTGGCCGTGGTGGACAACACCCAGTCCGGTTACCGGGGTGTGGCCGCAGTGGTTTCCGGTGCCGCGGGCCAGTCGGCCGCCTTCAGTGTCCAGCGGAACCTGCCCAAGTCGGACTACTTCCAGGATGGCCGTTCGGACGGCAGCGTGGATGTGATCCTGACCGGAGAATTCAAGGAACTGACTGCGCCGGACCTCGTGGACCAGACGCCCGGCCAGCTCAGCTGCCCGCGGGAGAGCCGCCGGATCGTCGACAGCTCCAAGTGGCCGGTGATTCCGAAAGCGGGCTGAGCCGGGGATGTTGACCAGGGGTGCTCTGCGGGGATGCTGGAGCCGGCGAGGCTGAGTCCAGCTACGGCGTGGCAAGCCTGACGGGACGGCCGTCGTCGTCGAACCGTGCCCCCGCGCCCAGCTGGATGAACCGGACGGTGCGGAGCACTGCTTCGGGCGTGCCGTCGCCGCGGGCGGCGCTGGAGGACAGCGTGCCGTGGATGAGCTGGGCCAGCTGGGTGATGTCCGCCTCGGGAAGGTAGCCCTGCGCCATCGCGTCACGCAGGATGTCCTGCAGGAGGAGGCTGAGTTCGCCCACGTGGTCCGCGAGCTTCGAAAAGGACGTGGGCGAAAGCACGGCGGCCATGGCCGGACCGGGCGGCAGGTGGCGGCGGCTCAGGTCCTCCACCTGGGTCCGGACGTACAGTGCCAGGCGCTCCACCGGGTTCTCCAGGGACTGCAGCGACTCCCGCAGGCCGTCGAGGAAGCGCTCGGTTTCGTCCAGCGCGTAGGCGATCAGCAGTTCTTCGATGTCCGCGTAGTAGTTGTACACGGCGGTGCGGCCGATGCCGGCATGGCGGGCAACGTCCGTCATGGTGAGCCCCGGCAGGCCGTGGGTGAAGAGGAGCTCTCCGAAGCCGGTCAGGATGCGGCGTTGGGTCTCGGCTCGTTGGGCAGCATTCGTGGCGGCCGAAATCCTAGGCATACAGACACTTTACAGTGATCTGTCAGCAAACTGCGGCCGCCGGCGCCGGGGGTTAGACGGCGCAGCCGTCGGGGCCGCAGGCTTCCGCGCCGCCGTCGCTGACTTTGCCGCCTTCGCTGCCCGGAGCGCCAGCGCCCGCCATGACCAGGGTCTGCTGTTCCTGCCATGCCTGGTTGAGTGCCTGGCTGAACATCGCTGACGGCTGGGCGCCGGACAGGCCGTACTTGCGGTCGATCACGAAGAACGGCACGCCGCTGATGCCCAGGGCGCGGCCTTCCTCGAAGTCGGACCGGACGTCGTCCGCATACTTGTCGGTGGTGAACAGCTCGTCCAGTTCGCCGGCGTCGATGTCCAGGTCCTGTCCCAGGGACGTGAGGTACTCGCGGCTGCCGATGTCCTTGCCTTGCTCGAAGTGGTCGCTCAGTAAGCGCTCTTTGGCGGCATCCTGCTTGCCGTGGGCGGCAGCCAGGTGGATCAGCCGGTGGGCCGTGAAGCTGTTGGCAACCACGACGGCGTCAAACCGGTAGTTGAGGCCCTCACCCTTCGCCTGTTCCGCCACATGTTCGAACATCTGGGAGACCTGTGCCGGTGCCATGCCTTTACGAGTGCTTAGGTACTCCAGTTCGGTACCGTCGTAGTGTTCGGGCAGGGTGGGGTCCAGCTGGTAGCTGCGCCACTGCACCTGCACGGACTCGCGGTGCGGGAACTCGGCCAGGGCGGCTTCGAAACGGCGCTTGCCGATGTAGCACCAGGGGCACGCGACGTCGGACCAGATCTCAATCTTCATGCTGGCGACAACCGCTTGCTTACCGGGTCCATTCCCCGGCGGGCATGTCGCGTTCGTCACTGGGCACACCTGGGACTGCCCGCTCCATCACGAAGTCGTGCTCCACCGTGGCTCCCAGGTTGAACGATTTGGTGCCGACTTTCCGGAAGCCCGATTTTTCGTAGAAGCGGATGGCCTTTGCGTTCTGGCTGTTGACGCCAAGCCACATGCCGCGGGCACCGGATGCTGCGGCCTCGCCCAGGCTCGCGTGCATCAGTTCGGCCGCGGCACCGAGCCCGTGATGGTCGGGGTGGACGTAGCACTTGCTGAGCTCCGCCGCCGGCAGGATGGTCAGGGCGGCGGCAACGTCCGGGTCAGCGGCCGGACGGTCCACGAGCATGCTGTAGCCGCGGAGGTCGCCGTCGGCATCGATCACCAGGACAGTGATGCCGGGATCCGCCAGATAGCTCCGGAAGTTCGCGTCGCTGAGCGTGTTCGCAAGGTGCGCCGCGATATCGGCGGGGGAGGACTGCGGCGGGCAGGCAAGCGGAAAGGTGACGGCGGCGAGTGCAGCCAGCCGGCCGGCGTCGTCCGCTGTTGCTTTGCGGATGGTGTGCGTCATGCCCAAAATCCTAGTCCGCGACCTCGGCGAGGTAGGTCCTGATGCTGTCGACCACCAGCTGGTGGTCGTCGTCCGAGGACAGTCCGGACGCCGTGACTGCAGCGACGACGCCCGTGCCCCGGACCCGGATCGGGAAGGAGCCTCCGGCCAGCGTGTAGTCCTCCGGCCTGAGCCACCCTCCCTGCGTGGGGTCGAAGCGCTTGGCAGCGAACTCCTCGGACATTAAGGCCGTGCTGCGTTCAAAGCGCAGGGTGCTTGCCGACTTGCGGCGGATCCATTCCTCCTGGTCGGCGGTGGCGCCGGGCAGGACACAGCGGAAGAGGACCACGTTGTGGCGCCGGATATCGATGGCCACGGAATGGCCCTCGGCGATGGCGCGGTTGGCGATGAGCGAGCCGAGGCGCCAGGCGTCGTGATGGTCAAAGCCCGGGAAGACGAGCTCTTCCTCGTGCCGGCGCAGTTCCGTGATTCGTGGTGAGTCGGTGTCAGTCAAGGGAAGTCCCGTCGGGTGTGGCGTCGGCGTCGTAGCTGAGGCCGATCTGGCGGCGGATTTCGTCCATGGCGGTCATGACGGCGACTGATTCACTCGGAGGAAGGATGGTGCCGGCGGTATCACCCGCGCGGATCAGGCGTTCCAGCTCTGCAGCCTGGTACTGCATACCGCGACTGTTGACGGGCTGCTCGTACCGTTCAATAACGCTGCCATCCAGCGCATGAACGGTGAATGGCACGGGGTTGTACCAGGTGGATTCGATGTCGATCCACCCTTCGGTCCCGATGACCATGGCCCGGTTGGCGCTGGCGGCGTCCAGTTCGCAGTCCACAATTGCCTGCCGGCCGCCAGCGTATTCAAAGATGGCCGCAGTCTGCCGGTCCACACCCGTCGCGGTCATGGAGGCACTGGCGCGAATGGTCTCCGGGGTGCCCAGGATGTCGAACGCAAAGGAGATCGGGTAGATGCCGAGGTCCAGCAGCGCTCCGCCACCCAGTGCAGGATCGTTCAGCCGGTGGGCAGGGTCCTTGGGCAGGCTCTGGTTGTGGCTGGCGACCACCTTCCGGACCTCGCCGATGGTGCCTTCCTGGATGATGGCGCGGAGGCGGATCATGTGCGGGAGGAACCGGGTCCACATGGCTTCCAGGGCCACGAGCCCCTTGGATTCCGCGAGGTCAACAATGTCCTGGGCTTCGCGGGCGTTCATGGTGAACGACTTTTCCACCAGCACATGCTTGCCGGCATTCAACGCCAGCACGGCATTGGCATGGTGGAACGGGTGCGGCGTGGCGATGTAGACCACGTCAACCGACGGGTCTGCCACCAAGTCCTCATAGCTGCCGTGCGCGGTTGCCACGCCGTACTGCTCTGCAAACGACTTGCTGGAGTCGAGCGCGCGTGACCCGACGGCCTGCACCGTGAAGCCGTTCTCGTTCAGGTCCTGCGCTTGCAGCCCCGCAATGAATCCGGTGCCGAGGATGCCCCAGCGGATTGCTCCGTCGGAAGTGCCGGTGGGTTGATTAGTCAAGAACGTTGTCCTTTGGTGAGTCGGTGTTGGCCAGCGGGTACGCCACAAACGCAAAGCGCCTGGAATCCGGCGACCAACTATTGACGTTGAGGGTTCCCTGGCCGCCGAAGAGAGGCCAGGTGTGAAGCGGTGCGGTCCAGTCGCTCGTGGAGACAAGCACGACGGCGACCGGCAGGTCCGCGGGGTGGCCCTCCGTGCCGCCGGGGAAGCGGATGTAGCTGGCCAGCTCGCCATCGGGGGAGAGATGGGGAAACCAGTCGACGGTTTCGCTCTCAAGGAGGCGCTCGAAACCGCTTCCGTCAACCTGCACGCGGGCAAGCTGGGCGTGGCCGGGGAGAGAGCTGAAGGACTCCGTGTTCAGGTAGAGCCACTTTCCGTCGGGCGAGTATTCCGGTCCGTCGCAATGGCCGGGTCCGACATCAACCCCGGCGGTAGCGCCGCCGTCGGACGGTATGGTCCTGAGGCGGCCCGGCTGCGTAAAGTCGCCCGCCTCGATACCCACGTAAGCGAGTTCGCCGCCGTCGGGACTCACGCCGTGGAGGAAATGGAACGAACCGTCGTCGGGGGTGACCCGCGCCGCCGGACCTCCACTCAAAGCTACACGGTAGATGTGGCCGTCGTTCGCCGAGAGGTAGATCGCCTGACCGTCGGGTGCCAGGACGTGGTCGTTGTTGAGGTCGGGGATGCCGGCCAGGGGGACCTGGTCGAGTGTCCGGTCCGCCACATCAAAGCTCCACAGCTTCCCGTCCCCGTTGAGGATGAGGGCCGAGCCGTCCAGGGTCCAGTTCGGCGCTTCGAGGAGGAGCTCCTCGGTGCTGTAGACAAGTTCGGATTCGCCCGTGGCGGACGCTATCCACACCTCGCAGCGCTGGCCGGGCTGAAGGGTACGCAGCATGTTCAGAGCTCCTTGATCCGGATGTTCCGCCACCGGCACTGCGCGCCCTTGCCCCAGCGGGCCTCGCCGAACATGGAGTCGTTGTCGTGGACTTCCAACGCGATATGCCCGCGCTCGCCGAGAACAGCCAGGACATCCGCCGGGTCGTAGTTCGGCGAGTCCAGCGTAGCGGTGTCCAGTTCGGCGATCTTGAGGCCGTTGACCCAGGTGGTGATGACCGGCAGCGCGCCGACGCAGCGGATGCGGAGTTCGTTCCAGTCGTTCCAGCGCCAGACGCTGAGGAAGTCCTCGACGTCGGCGGCGTGCTTCAGGCGTGCACGCTTTTCTTCCGTGACGGGCTCCACCGATGTGGCCGGATCGTCCGCTATCAAACCGGTGGGCCGCCCGTCGGCGTCCGTGGCCACGTTGACGGCGAAGGGCACGGCGGAGAAGCTCGCCAGCCCGTTGCCGAAGAACCCGCCGATGCCGCCAGAGGGACGGTGGTCCACCAGGACCTGGAAACCTTCCCACGTATCCGACCGGCGCCGGATCATCACGCCGGTGTCTGCCGGCCAGTCGGGGCGCATTTCCAGCACGAGTTCGAAGTCGCCGTATGCCTGCTCGCTCACCAGGTAGCCGCCGTAGCCGCTGCCGGGGGAGTCCTGCTCGCCGACCAGGACGCCGTCTTCCACGAACCAGCGGGCCGGGTGCTTCTCGGGTTCCACAGGCGGCATCAAACCAAGGTCGGCAAAGCGTTCCAGGAGGGGCGGACCGCCCGGATACTCGGTGCCGTAGACACGGGGTACCGAGCGCCAGCCGGCCAAGGTGGCGCCGTCGAACAGCGGGACAAAACCGTCGCCGCCGTCGGGCGTTTCAATTCCTGGCATGACCTAGTCCTTGCTGCTGAAGGCGGCGTCGAAGCTGGTCTGCGAGGCGGGGAAGTCGAACTTCTTCAGCGCTGCCAGGGCCTCGGGGGCGCCGTGGAGGCGGTCCATGCCGGCGTCTTCCCATTCCACGGAGATGGGGCCGTTGTAGCCGATCGCGGTGAGGGCGCGGAAGGACGATTCCCAGGGGACATCGCCGCGTCCGGCGGAGACGAAGTCCCAGCCGCGTCGGGGGTCGCCCCAGGGCAGGTGGGAGCCCATGACGGTGTTGCGGCCGGTGGGGCGGAGCTTGGTGTCCTTGCAGTCCACGTGGTAGATCCGGTCCTTGAAGTCCCAGATGAAGGAGACCGGGTCGATGCCCTGCCACATGAAGTGGGACGGGTCCCAGTTCAGCCCGAACGCGGGCCGGTGGCCGATCGCTTCGAGGGTGCGGACGGTGGTCCAGTAGTCGTAGGCGATCTCGCTCGGGTGGACTTCGTGGGCGAAGCGGACCCCGCATTCGTCGAAGACGTCCAGGATGGGGTTCCAGCGGTCCGCGAAGTCCTGGTAGCCGGCCTCGATGACTTTCTCGGGGACGGGCGGGAACATGGCGACGTACTGCCAGATGGAGGAGCCGGTGAACCCGACGACGGTGTCCACGCCGAGGGCTTTGGCAAGCCGGGCAGTGTGTTTCATTTCCTCGGCGGCGCGGGTGCGGACGCCTTCGGGGTCGCCGTCGCCCCAGACCTTGGACCCGACAATCGCTTCGTGGCGGAAGTCGATGGGGTCATCGCAGACAGCCTGGCCCTTGAGGTGATTGGAGATGGCCCAGACCTTCAGGTTGTACTTCTCCAGGACGGCAAGTTTGGACTCGACGTAGCCGGGTTCGTCCCAGCGCCAGGCGTCCAGGTGGTCCCCGGAGACGGCGATTTCGAGGCCGTCGTAGCCCCAGCCTGAGGCGAGTTTGGCGACTTCCTCGAAGGGGAGGTCGGCCCACTGGCCGGTGAACAGGGTGTACGGGCGGGGCATGTCAGGCTCCTTCAATGGCGGGGACGGGGGAAGTGGTGAGCTGGATGATGGAGGACTTGGCGTTGGCGGATTCTTCGATGGCGGCCAGCACCCGCTGCACGGCCAGGCCCTCTTCGAACGACGGCGACGGCGGGGTGCCGCCGTCGATCGCGGTAAGGAAGTCCCGGATTTCGTGCGTGAAGGTGTGTTCCCAGCCGATCACGTGGCCCTGCGGCCACCAGGCAGCCATGTACGGGTGCTCGGGTTCGTTGACCAGGATCCGGCGGAAGCCCTGTTCGCGGACAGGGAGGGTGGCGTCCAGGAAGCCGAGTTCGTTGATGGTTTCCAAGTCGAACAGGAGGGAGCCCTTGTCCCCGTAGATCTCCAGTTTCAGGGAGTTCTTCTGTCCGGTGGCCATGCGGGAGACCTCAACGGAGGCGATGGTCCCGGAGTCCAGGGTGAGCGTGGCCCAGGCGGCGTCGTCGACCGTTACTTCTTCGGGGCCGTCCGCGCCGGGGCGGTGAGAAACGAAAGTGTGCAGCCGGCCGGAGACCTCCGTGACGGTGCCGCCGAGCAGGAACATGACCTGGTCGATCGCGTGCGAGGCGATGTCGCCCAGCGCGCCGGACCCGGCGGTTTCCTTGTTCAGCCGCCACGTCATGGGGGAGTCCGGGTCCACGAGCCAGTCCTGCAGGTAGGCGGCGCGGACGTGCCGGACGGTACCGAGCCGGCCTTCGGCGATGAGCTCTTTCGCGAGGGCCAGTGCCGGGACACGGCGGTAGTTGAAGCCGATCATGGACTGCACGCCGCGTTCCAGGGCGGACCGGGCGGCGTCCGCCATCGTTTCGGCCTCGGCCAGGGTGTTGGCCAGGGGCTTCTCGACCAGGACATGCTTGCCGGCCTCGAGCGCCGCGACGGCGATCTCGGCATGCATCCACCCCGGGGCGCAGATATCCACAATATGAATGTCGTCCCGCTCCAGGACCGAGCGCCAGTCGGTCGCTGTTTCCGTCCAGCCGTATTTCCTGGCGGCCGCCGCGACCTGGCCGGCGTCGCGGCCCACGAGCACTTTCTGCTCGAAGGCCGGGACGTCGAAGTAGGACGCGACGTTCCGCCAGGCGTTCGAGTGGGCCTTGCCCATAAACGCGTAGCCGATCATCGCCACACCCAGCGGTGAGTTGTCGTGGTTGGTGCCGTCCGTGCTTTCGGGGGAGTTCATTGCCTGGTTCCTAGAGGGTGGAAGCGGTGGGGTCCCAGTCCTCGGGGAGGGCAGAGGACGCGGGCGCGGAGCTTTCGACGTTGACAAAGGTGCCGGATTCAACGGATTCGGAAATCGAGACCATGGTGTCCAGCACGTGGTAGGCGAGGTTGCCCGTGGCGCGGTGCGGAACCCCGGCCCGGATGGAACGGGCCATATCCAGCACGCCCATGCCGCGGCCGTTGGTGGGGCCGGTTGCGGGGATGACGGTCCACTCTTCGTCGCCCGCGCGCCAGAGCCGCACATCGCCGTCGAAATAGTTGGGATCCGGGAGGGAGATGGTCGCTTCCGTGCCGGTGATCTCCACGAAGCCCATCCGCTGGCGGGGGGACTCGAACGAGAAGACGCTGTGCGAGGACTGGCCGCCCTCGAACTGGGCCATCGCGGACACATGCGTGGGGACCTCCACCGTGAACTCCTCGCCCAGCTTGGGTCCGGATCCGATGACGCGGACTTCCTTGGCTTTGGAGCCGATGGCTGCCACGCGGCGCACGGACCCGAAGGTCTGGACCAGTGCGGTGAGGTAATACGGGCCCATGTCGAACAGGGGCCCGGCGCCGTACTGGAAGAGGAACGCCGGATTCGGGTGCCAGGATTCCGGTCCCGGGGTCTGGAAGGTGGTCATGGCCGTCAGCGGCGTGCCGATGTCGCCGCGTTCAATGATCCGCCGTGCGGTCTGCAACCCGGCGCCGAGGAACGTGTCCGGGGCGCAGCCCAGCCGCAGCCCCGCGGCGTCGGCCGCTTTCAGCAGCCCCAGCCCGGATTCCCGGTCAAGCGAGAACGGCTTCTCGGTCCAGACATGCTTGCCGGCGTTGACGGCCGCGGTGGCCACCTCCACGTGCGCGGCCGGGATGGTGAGGTTGACGATGATTTCGACGTCGGGATGGTTCAGTGCGGCGTCCACGCCGCCGGATTCGGCGATTCCGTATTCCTTCGCCCGTGCGGCAGCGGCGTCCTCGAACAGGTCGGCGATGACGTGGACCTTCAGGTCCGGGAAGACGGTGAGGTTGTCCAGGTACTGCTTGCTGATGTTGCCGGCGCCGATGACGGCGACGCCCACCGGGCCCTTCTTCGGGGAGGAGGTGCTCATGCCCGCGCTCCTTCGCTTGCTTCGGTGTTGGCTCCGGTGTTCAGGAACGCCAGGCTCTGGGTGATGCCGTCGAAGATGTCGCCGGAGTAGTCGTCGAACTCCACGACGCCCACTTCCAGGGACTTGGCGGCGCCGATGACGTCCCAGACGGGGATCGTGCCTTGTCCGGCGGGCTGCTGGGCCTTGGTGTCTGTGGTGGCGGGGCCGTCCTTGATGTGGATGAACTTCACGCGGTCCCCGAGCTTGGCCAGGATGTCCACGGGGTCCTGGCCGCCGACGGCAACCCAGTACGTATCCACTTCCAGGACCAGCTCGGGGTCCAGGAGGTCAGCGAAGTATTCCAGTGCCGTGCGGCCCTCGATGATGGACTCCAGCTCCCAGGCGTGGTTGTGGTAGCCGACACGGATGCCGTATTCGGCGCCCTTCTTCGCTGCCGCGTTGAGCTTGGCGGCGGTGGCCTCGATGTCCTCGGCCTTCTGCCAGTGCTCGGCCGGCAGGTAGGGGTCGATGACGGTGCTGATGCCCAGTTCCTTGGCAGCGGCGAAGATTTCGTCCTGGTCCTGGCTGAGCAGCGGTGCGTGGCCGGACGGGGCGGTGAGGCCGTTCTCCTTCAGGGCGGCACCGAGTTCGGCTGCCGTGGCCACGAAGTTGTAGGGCTCAACCTGGGTGAAGCCGATCTCAGCCACCTTCCTGATGGTGCCGGGCAGGTCCTCCTGGATGGCATTGCGCAGGGTGTAGAGCTGAAGTGAGTAAGACATGTCGTTCCTTTGCGGGAGTTACGTTACGGAAGTGCGGGGAGGCTCAGGGCTAGCGGCCGGCGAGGGATCCGCCGATGCCGCCGACGCTGAAGTATTTGTTCAGGGTGGCGAAGACGATGACGGGCGGGAGCATCATGATCACGGCGAGGGCCATGACTCCGGACCAATCGGTGTTGTTCTGTTGGAAGAAGGACTGGACCCCCATGGGGAGGGTGAAGATCTCGTTGGAGCGGAGGAACACGATTGCTACAAGGTAGTCGTTCCAGGCCAGCAGGAAGGCGAAGATGGCGGTGGAGAGGATGCCGGGCAGGGAGTTTCGGAGCACCACTTTGGCGAAGGAGCCGAAGACGGAGCAGCCGTCGATCCAGGAGGCTTCCTCAAGGCTGATGGGGATGGAGTCGAAGTAGGCGGCCATCATCCAGGTGGCGACCGTCATGGTGGAGCCGACGTAGATGATGGTCAGGCCCATGAGGTTGTCCACTAGTCCCATCGCTGCGAACAGGATGAACAGCGGTACCACGGAAGTGATGACGGGCAGTGACTGCATGACGAACAGCAGCAGGGAGTAGCCGGAGACTGCTTTGCTCCGGCCGCGGGAGAGGACGTAGCCGGCCGGTGCTGCCACCGCTACGGAGACCAGCACTGTGGCGAGTGTGGTGATGAGGCTGTTCTGCAGCCAGGTGGCGGCCAGTGTCTTCGAGAAGACGTTGCTGAGGTTCTCGAACGTCAGGCCGGTAGCGGTGCTGTTCGGACCGGGCGTGAACGCGAGCACCACCGTGACCATGATCGGTACGAGGACGACCGCGGTGATGATCAGGATGGCGATGAACCGCCACCACTGGCCGCGGTGGCCGGCTTCGGAGAGGACGCGCTTGTTCTTGGCGGGGCCGGCGACGCCAAGGACCGGGCCGGACTCGGGATGGGCGTGGACTACTGCGCTCATTATTCGACGCTCGACTTTCGGATCTGGCGGTACAGGAGAACGGAGATAACCACCAGGGTCATGGTCATCAGGAACGCGATGGCGACGCCGGGTCCGGTGGCAAAGTCCTGGAAGACGGTTCGGTAGGCCAGGACCACGAGGGAAGTGGTGGCGTCAACGGGGCCGCCGCCGGTGAGCAGGTAGATGGTGGGGAAGTCGTTGACACAGAAGATGGTCATCAGGATCCAGCTGATGTAGGTGGACCGGGCGATCAGCGGGAGTGTGATCTGGCTGAACTGCTGCCAGCGCGTGGCGCCGTCCATGCTGGCTGCCTCGTAGACGGTGTTGTCCACGGAGGCCAGGGCGGCAGAGATCATCATCATCATGAAGGGGAAGCTGACCCAGACTTTGAAGATCATGACGGTAGTGGCGGCGAGGGTGGGGTCCGCCAGGAAGAGCGGGGTGCCAAGGCCAAGGTTGCGGAAGAGGGAGGGGATGAGGCTGTCCGGGGTGGCAACCAGCCAGTTCCAGGCGGTGGAGGACACCACGATGGGGACCACCCACGGAAGGAGCAACAGGACCTTGAAGGTGCCGCCGGCCGGGATCTTCGTGCGGAGCAGCAGGGCGAGCCCAAGGCCTACGGCCCACGAGCCGAAGACGCCGACGATGGTGAACAGCAGGGTGAACTGGGCGGCTTTCCAGAACGCCGGCGATGCCAGCACGCCCTGGAAGTTTTCGATGCCCACGAAGTCACCGGTTTGGATCAGGTTGCCGTTGTGGGTGGCCTGGATGCCGGCTTGGAAGAGCGGGTAGCCGTGGATCAGGACGAGCAGGATGACTGAGGGAAGCAGGAGCCAGAAGAATGTCCGGCTGGTCTGTGCACTGAGCTTGCTCTTGCGATTCTGGTTCCCGGGATTCGGTGACCCGCCCCCGGGCCCGCCGGGGGCAAGCCCCTTACGGGCCCGGGCGAGGCCGGACGGTGCTGTTGTGGACGACATGGTGCTGGCCGCCTACTTCTTAAGGATGGACTTGAGGCCGGACTCGAAAGCCTGCAGGGCGGACTTGGCGTCGGACTTGCCCGTGAGGATGGTCTGGGTGAACTGGTTCAGGGCCTGGCCACCGTCGAGGGCAGCGAGATCGGCGCTGAGGGCAGTGCCCTGGGAAGCGAAAGTCTTGGCGATCGGCACGTATTCCTTGACGATCTTCACGTTGTTGGGGTCGGACGTAAATTCGGGCATCTCGGTGATGGACTTGAACACCGGCAGGGCGTTCATGAGCTTCTGCTTCCACAGTTCTTTCAACTGGCCCAGGTAGTAGACCACGAACGCTTCGGAGGCTTCCTGCGACGGCGTGTTGGTGTACATCATGATGTTGTTCGGGAAGATCAGGGCGGCCTTGTCCCCGTGTGGACCGGCCATCGGGCTTGCCACCACGATGTCGCCGGAGGTATCGCCAACGCGCTCGGGAACTCCCAGCGTCAACATGCCGTACGCTGCCTTGCCGTCCTTCCACTGGGCGTTGAGGTTGTCCGTGGTGTAGCTGACGGCGGCAGGATCGATAATGCCATTCGAGACCAGCTCAAGCATGAACTCGACGGCCTCCACGTTGCGGTCGTTCATGACATCGACCTGGCCTTCCTTGCTGAAGACGCCACCGCCGTTGTTGAGCATCATCATGATCATGAGGTGGTTGCCGATGTTGTTGCCCGCCCCGGAGCCGGTGGCGAAGCCGACGGCTCCGGCGCTCTTCAGCTTCTTGCCGGCCTCAAGCAGGGTTGCCCAGTCCTTGGGAACCTCGACACCGGCTTTCTCGAACAGGGACTTGCGGTACCAGAGCGGCCGGATGTCCAACTGCCAGGGAACCGCCACGTAGCCCTTGTCCGTCTTGAAGGGCTCCACGACGCCGGGCAGGAAGTCATCGAACTGGCCGTTCTTCTTCAGTGCCTCGAAGACCTTGTCGGCGTACGCGATCTGGCCCTGCTGCTCGAACTGGAACGCCTGGAAGCCGCCGCCGGTGGAAACTGCCGGGCCGGTCTTTGACGCAATGGCCGAGGAGAACGTCTGGTAGAAGTTGTTCCACTGGATGAGCTGGTAGCTGGCCTTGCTGTTGGCCCCGGAGAAGCCTTCGGCGATCTTCTTGGCGGCGTCGTTGTAGGCGGGGGTGGCCCAGGGCATGTCCCAGAACTTGATGCTTCCTGCTGCTCCGCCACCGCCCTGCGAAGCGGAGCCGCCGCCGCAGGCAGCGAGGAGGGGGACGGAGGCCGCGGCGGCAGCGAAGCCCAGGAACCCCCGCCGGGAGAAGGCGGAAGATGCGATGGAGGGATTGGTAGACACGATGGTTTCCTTTCAGGGCCCGGAGTGACTGAATGCCCGGGCCCTTCTCGACAATGAGTGGATGCTGACTGGAGAGCGGGAACTGCTGGTGGTTCGGTAGGGCTGTCTAGCTGGTGAGTTGGGTGACGAGGGACAAGACGGTAGAGAACTGGGCGAGGTCCGTGGCCGGGATCCCGGAAGAAAGATGCGAGTGGATCCTCGACCAGCTGGTCCGGTGGGACGATTCGTACAGCGTGGGAAGCGCCGTTGCTCCTTCTTTGGTTACTGCCCGGACCAGGGCCGGCCAAGCCGCTGCGGGGTCCGGCAGTACGACGTCGGCACGCCCGGTTGAGGTGAGGATCGAGACGCTCGCGGTGGCTGGCAGCGCGGAGGTGAGGATGCCCTGCAGGGCGACCGGCACGCCGCCGGCCAGGACTCCGGCAACCGTGTAGCCGTTTGCATTGCGCTGGACCATGCGCACGTTCCGCACCTCTATCCCGCATTGGACCAGCACGGAGAACTGTTCCGTCAGCAGGTCCCGGGGGTCCGTTCCGGGTGCCGCAATGGCAACCGAGTCGAGCAGAACGGCATCCTCGAGGGCACCGGCGATGACGTTGTGCACGTTCTCGCTGGAACCGGCCAGCGCCAGGTTGCCGGCCCACGGCTGGTCAAGCACCACCACGGAGCCGGCCGCTTCGGCGACACCGACCAATGCCGCGGGATCTTCTGCCACCGGCGTAGACACCACAATGCCCTTGGCCCCCTTGCGGACCGCGGCGGCCGCCCGTTCGGTCCAGCCAGCATGGCCGGAGACGGCGATGACGTCCGGCCCGGACGCTGCCGGTGCGGCGTCAATGGCGGGGGCGGCAGGGGCAAAAGACAAGGGCAGGGAAGCGACGACGGCGGACACCGCACCTGCTGCTTCAGCCTGCGGATCCGCGTACACGGACAGCTGCGTGGTCATGCTTTGACCTCCTGGTCTGCTGTTGTTCCGCCGGCGGCACTGCCAGCATCAACTCGGCCTGTATCTACCCGGCCGGCGGCCGCTTCGGCGATCGCCAGTGCGAACTCAAGGTCATGGATCAGGGTCTCGGCGGACGGCGGCTGGCCCGTGCCGCGGGCCAGTTCGGCCAGTTTGCGCCACTCGCCCTCGTAGCCGTTGTGGCCGAAGGGGCCCAGCACCGTGGTTCGTCCGGCCGTCCGGATCCGGGCCGTTGCCGAGCCGGCCTGGACGTAGGACGGGGTGAAGTCGATTTTCAGGGCGGCGTCGTCGCCGATGGCCTCAAACTCCCAGGCGGGTTCCCAGGTGGCGTTCATCGCGGCACGGAGTTCGATGGCGACGTTTCCGGCCCGCAGGGAGATGACATAGCCAAACGGGCGCACGATTTCAGCATGCAGGACCTCCACGTCCGCGAAGTCCGGGGTGAAGCGGCGGACCAGCGGAAGGTCGTGAATGGCCAGGCCCATCACCCCGCCCGTGAGCATGCCCTTGATGACCTCCGGATCGGTCGGGTCACTGGACGGCGGGGTCACGCGGCCCACGATCTCCGTGGCAAAGTCCTCAAATCGCGGGTTCGGCGGAAGGACGATGGAGGACCGGACAGTGTGCACCTGCTCCGGCAGGTCGCCCCAGGCATCTTCCGCTGCAAGCCAGCCCGGATCGAAGGTGTGCATGGCGCCCACGATGATAGGGACGCCGGTTTCGGCTGACACGGCGGAGATTGCGGCGGCCTCTTCGCCGTTCATGGCGAACGGCTTTTCGCAGAGCACAGCCTTCTTGCCCGCCCGGCAGGCCGCGATGACCTGGGCTGCGTGGAACTGGTGCGGGCTGCAGATGGCCACGATGTCCACGGCAGGGTCCGCGAGGAGTTCGTCCATGCTGGTGCTGAAACGTGCTCCGACCCTGCCTGCCACCGATTCGGCCACTGCAGGGTCGACGTCCATGATGTGGCGGACTTCAAGGATGTCCCCCAGCCGTGCGAGCGACGGCAGGTGGATGGCCTGGGTAACAGGTCCTGCGCCCAGAATGCCGACGCCCAGGAGGGCCGGTGATGCCTGTGCTTGGCTCGACAAGTTGCTTACCTCTTTGTAATAGCTGGAGCGTGGTGGCCGTGACTTCTCGGCGGCGCCTGGCTTTAGTGACACCGCTCACACATCAAGCTAGAACGACTTTTGTCGATCGTCAAGCAAAAGTTGAAAAGTTATCGACGATCTTTCGGTGGCGTGACATGCATAAGCGCTTCGTGCTATCACTGACTCATGAGTCCAACGTCTGGAAAAGAGACCGGCACCGACGCCGGAACCGATACCGCCCCCGAGGGTGCCGGGAGCCTTTCCCGCGCAGGCGATCTCTTCCAGCTGCTCCGCGACGGCAAAGCCCGCACGCGGGCCGAACTGGCCTTGACCACCGGCCTGGCGCGGTCCACCGTGGCCGCCCGTATCGACGCACTGATCTCCTCCGGGCTGGTTGGACCCGCCGGTGAGGCGAGCTCCAGCGGCGGCAGGCCGCCGTCGCGCTTTGCCTTCAACCCCGCCGCCCGCTCTGTTCTGGCAGTCGACGTCGGCGCCACGCACGTGATCGTTGCCGTCACCGACCTCGGTGGCAATGTGTTGTCCGAACGCCGCCTGGCCCAGGACGTTGCCGACGGCCCCGAAGCGGTCCTGGGCCGCGTGGTGGAGGAAGGCAAAGCACTCCTCGGTGAAGCCGGCAGGACCACCGCGGACCTCGCCGGCATCGGGATCGGGCTGCCGGGTCCGGTGGAGCACGCCACCGGCATGCCGGTGAAGCCGCCCATCATGCCCGGCTGGGACGGGTTCGACGTGGTCCGCTACGTCCAGCGCTCACTGCCGGTTCCGGTGCTGGTGGATAACGACGTCAACATCATGGCCCTTGGCGAACGGACCGCCCACTGGCCCGAACACGACAACTTCCTCTTCATCAAAGTGGCCACGGGTATCGGTGCCGGCATCATCAGCAGCGGGGAACTCCAGCGCGGCGCCAACGGAACAGCAGGAGACCTGGGCCACGTGCGGGTGCCCCGCGGCGACGACGTCCTGTGCCGATGCGGCAACTACGGCTGCCTCGAAGCGCTGGCATCAGGCCCCGCCGTCGCCCGGGAACTGGCACGCCAGGGCCTTCCTGCTGAAAAGGGCGGCGATGTCCTGCGGCTCGTCGGCGAGGGCAACCTCCAGGCGATCCAGGCGCTCCGCCAGGCCGGCCGGGACGTGGGGGACGTGCTGGCCATGGTGGTCAACCTGCTGAATCCGTCGGTGATCGTGATCGGCGGCAGTCTCGGACAGGCGGGCGACCACCTGATGGCCGGAGTCCGGGAAGTGGTTTACCGGCGGTCCCTGCCGCTGGCCACGTCACATCTGCGGATAGCGCTCGCGATGGCCGGCGACCAGGCTGCGATCCTCGGCGCCAGCCAAATGGTCACCCAACATGTGTTGTCTCCTGCCGTGATCGAGGCCACCCTGCAGGCGACGGGATAACGCCCGTCATCTTGCCGCGGCCATGATAGCAATGAATTGATGAAACCGATTTCCAGCTTCCGCACCCAGCCGCAGCCCGCCTCATGACGGCGAATATCCTCGCCAGGGTTCCGCGCGGCTGGATCCTGCTGGCGAGCATCGGACTCATCGCACTGAACATGCGCGGCCCGTTTGTCGCTGTCGCCCCCGTGGTGGGCCCGATGCAGCAGGACCTTGGGTTCTCGCCGGTGGAACTGGGGCTGCTTACCGGTATTCCGGTGCTGTGCTTTTCCCTGGCGGCGCCCCTCGCGTCGTTCGCGGGCAGGAAATTCGGTGCTGAGTTCGCCATCATGCTCACCCTCCTGGGCGTGCTCGCCGGCGTCATAGTCCGCTCCGCGGGCAACGGTGTCCTGGTGCTGTTCGGCACCGCGATCATCGGCCTGGCCATCACGATCGGCAACATCGCCGTGCCGCTGATCATCCGGCGTGACTTCTCGCCGCGGCGCCAGGGGACTGCCATGGGCATCTACACCGCGGCCCTGAACATCGGATCCTTCCTGACCTCGGTGGTCACCGCGCCGCTGGCCGAGTTTGCCGGCTGGCGGCTTTCGCTGGCGGCCAGCGGGCTGTTCGCCGTGGCCGCTATCGTCTTCTGGGTGATGGCAGCCGGCAGGCAGGCCTTCGTGCCGGCCGCCGTCGAGGACTCCAATCCCCGTCCGGCCGGCGGCAGGCCGGCGTCGCGCTGGATCACTGTGGGGCTCACGGCAGGCTTTGCCGGGCAGGCTTTCTCCTACTACGGCGTCACGGCG
The DNA here is from genome assembly GCF_964254335.1 of Arthrobacter sp. LjRoot78. Classification (NCBI taxonomy): domain Bacteria; kingdom Bacillati; phylum Actinomycetota; class Actinomycetes; order Micrococcales; family Micrococcaceae; genus Arthrobacter; species Arthrobacter sp. LjRoot78. Next base: position 633,085 of record NZ_CAXUTG020000001.1, read on the forward strand.
TGGCTGCCGACCTTCCTGATCGACGAACTGGGCATGGCGCCCTCCGCCGCCGGTGCCGGGTCCTCGCTCTTCCAGATCCTCGCCATTGTGGGCGGCCTCGGCGTGCCCATGGTGGCCAGGTTTGCCAGTACGACGGCGGTGGCGGTCACCTTGGGCGTTATGTGGCTGACCGTTCCCCTTGGCCTGCTGCTGGCCCCGGAACTGTGGTGGCTCTGGTCCTCCCTGGGCGGCGCGGCGCAGGGCGGCGGCATCACGGTCATCTTCATTGCCATCATCAAACTGGCCCGCGACCAGGCGTCCGCCGGCCGGATGTCCGCCGTCGTGCAGGGGGTGGGCTACTCGGTTGGCGCCACTGCGCCGACACTCCTCGGCTACGTCCACGGGTTGTCCGGATCATGGACCAACCCGCTGCTGCTGATCCTCGCTTCGGTGGCCGCATTCTTCCTGGGCACCACCCTCTCCGTGCGGACGGTGCCGAGGACCCGCTAACGGGTCCCGCCGTCGTCGTCCTCCCCCAGCCCCCGCCGAGCGCGAACGGACACTTAAGTCCCACGCAAAAGCGCGAACGGACAGTTGAGGCCCTCAAAAAAGGGCCTCAACTGTCCGTTCGCGCTTAATGGTGCTTCCGTTGCCGGGCCGCCGCCCCGGATTTCGGGGGTGCCTGTTGCGAAGGGCGTGGTTGCCCGGCAAACGGAAATCTCGGCTCGACTACCGTGGGCCTATGCGGCCACGAGCGCAGCGTCCTCGACCGGGTCCTCTGACCGGTCCCGTGCCTCGTGCAGGAAGCGGGCGTAGGCCGGCAGGGTCAGGAACGTGGGGAACGCGTCGGCCAGGGTGACTTCCTCGAAGATGTCCCGGGCGTCGGCGAAACGGTCGCCTTCGAAGCGTTCCAGCCGGGTGAACTCCTCGTCCAGCAGGTCCTCCACCCACTCGCGGGTGATGATTTCGCCGTGGTCGGTGATTGCGTGGGAGTAGATCCACTGCCACAGCTGCGAGCGGGAGATCTCCGCCGTTGCGGCGTCCTCCATCAGGTTGTGGATGGCCACCGCGCCGTTGCCGCGCAGCCAGGACTCGATGTAGCGGATGCCCACCTCGATGTTGTTCCGGATGCCCTGCTCGGTGATAGTGCCCGTGGTGGAGGCAATGTCCAGCAGCGCGCGGTCGTCCGGCGTGACATCCTCGCGGAGGCGGTCCAGCTGGTTCGGTCGGTCGCCGAGGACCCCGTCGAACACTTCGCGGCACACCGGAACCAGGTCCGGGTGGGCCACCCAGGAGCCGTCAAAGCCGTCGCCGGCCTCGCGGGTCTTGTCCGCGCGGACCTTCTCGAACGCGATCGCGTTGGCTTCCTCGTCCTTGCGGTTGGGGACAGCTGCAGCCATGCCGCCGATCGCCATGGCACCGCGCTTGTGGCAGGCGCGGACCAGCTGTTCGGTGTAAGCGCGCATGAAGGGGGCCGTCATCGTCACCTGAACGCGGTCCGGCAGGACGAAACGGGGGCCACGGGTGCGGAAGTTCTTGATCATCGAGAAGATATAGTCCCAGCGGCCGGCGTTCAGGCCTGCCGCGTGGTCGCGGAGCTCGTAGAGGATCTCTTCCATCTCGAAGGAAGCCGTGATGGTCTCGATCAGTACGGTGGCGCGGATGGTGCCCTGCGGGATGCCCAGCAGGTCCTGCGCCAGGATGAAGATGTCGTTCCAGAGACGTGCTTCGAGGTGGTTTTCGATCTTCGGCAGGTAGAAGTACGGCCCCTTGCCCTGGGCCAGCAGGCGGCGGGCGTTGTGGAAGAAGTACAGGCCGAAGTCCACGATGCCGCCGGCGATCGGGGTTCCGTCGATCAGCATGTGCTTTTCCGGCAGGTGCCAGCCGCGCGGACGGACCACGATGGTGGGCAGCTCGCCGGCCGGGCGCAGCTTGTAGTCCTTGCCCTCCGGGGAGGTGAAGTCGATCCGGCGTTCCAGTGCATCGGTGAGGTTGAGCTGGCCCTGGATGACGTTGCGCCACGACGGCGTGGAGGAGTCTTCCATGTCGGCCAGCCATACCTTGGCGCCGGAGTTCAGCGCGTTGATTGTCATCTTCTTGTCCACCGGACCGGTGATTTCGACGCGGCGGTCCTCCAGGCCGGGGGCCGGGGGAGCGACGCGCCAGTTGGGATCGTTGCGGCCGGACTCGGTTTCGCGGAGGAACCGCGGGTCGAGTCCCTTGGCGATGTCCGCCCGGCGGGCCCGGCGGGCCTGCAGCAGCTCCTGGCGCCGCGCCGCCGTCGCCCGGTGCAATTTGGCCACAAAAGCCAAAGCATCGGGAGTGAGAACCTCGCCCTGCCGGCAGATAGGCTGCGCGGTCAAAGTGATGCCATTGATCGTGAAGTTGTCAGTGAAGCTGTTCATTTCAGTCTCCTTAAAGACGAAAGGGAAGTTCGACGGCGTATAGCGGCACTGCGGTGACCGAGGCACAAGGCCGAAGGAGCCGGTATCGCGGCAGCCTGCGTAAAAGGGGCCCTGTGTCCCGGTCCGTCCTCGCTCAGCGAGGTCGAACCGGGACGTGGGGAATAGCAGGCCGAGCGATGCCGGTCCGAAGGCCGGAAGTGACCAGTCCGCCGTCGAACGGGAAGTGTTAGTGGAACTGGCCTTCTTCGGTGGATCCCACCAGGGCCAGCGTGGATGCGTTCGGGTTGAGCGCAGTTGCGATGTCGTCGAAGTATCCGGTGCCGACTTCGCGCTGGTGCTTGGTCGCGGTGTAGCCGCGGGACTCGGAGGCGAATTCCTTTTCCTGGAGCTCGACGTAGGCGCTCATGCCTTCACGGGCGTAACCGTGGGCGAGGTCGAACATCGAGTAGTTCAGGGCGTGGAAGCCGGCCAGGGTGATGAACTGGAACGTGAAGCCCATGGCGCCGAGTTCACGCTGGAACTTCGCGATGGTCGCGTCGTCCAGGTGCTTGCGCCAGTTGAAGGACGGCGAGCAGTTGTAGGAGAGCATCTGGTCCGGGAAGTCGGCCTTGACGGCCTCGGCGAACTTCTTGGCAAGCTCGAGGTCCGGGGTGCCCGTTTCCATCCAGATGAGGTCGGAGTACGGGGCGTAGGCCTTGGCGCGGGCGATGCAGGGTTCGATGCCGTTGCGGACCTTGTAGAAGCCTTCCGGGGTGCGTTCGCCGGTGACGAATTCCTGGTCACGGGGATCGACGTCGGAGGTGATCAGGGTTGCTGCCTCGGCGTCGGTGCGGGCGATGACCACAGACGGCGTGCCGGCGACGTCGGCGGCCAGTCGGGCGGCGTTCAGGGTGCGGACGTGCTGCTGGGTGGGGATGAGCACCTTGCCGCCGAGGTGGCCGCACTTCTTCTCCGAAGCGAGCTGGTCCTCCCAGTGAACGCCTGCGGCGCCGGCCTGGATCATGGACTTCATGAGCTCGTAGGCGTTCAGCGGGCCACCGAAGCCGGCCTCGGCGTCGGCCACGATCGGCACCATCCAGTCCTCGACCGTCTGGATGCCCTCGGAGAACTCGATCTGGTCGGCGCGGAGGAGGGCGTTGTTGATGCGGCGGACCACCGTGGGAACGGAGTTGGCCGGGTAGAGCGACTGGTCCGGGTAGGTGTGGCCGGAGTTGTTGGCGTCGGCGGCGACCTGCCAGCCGGAGAGGTAGATGGCGCGGAGGCCGGCCTTGACCTGCTGCACGGCCTGGTTGCCGGTGAGGGCGCCGAGGGCGTTGGTGTAGCCGCCGGTCTTGTGCTCTTCGGTGAGCTGCTTCCAGAGCTTCTCGGAACCGCGGCGAGCCAGGGTGTGTTCTTCGGAGACGCGGCCGCGGAGGCGGATAACGTCGGAAGCCTTGTAGTCCCGGGTCACACCTTCCCAGCGGGGGTTGGCGGCCCACTCGAGCTCCAGTGCGGCGGCCTGCTGCTCGGGCGTCTGCTGGGTGGGCTCAAATGCTGCAGTCATCTTTGTCTCCTTGTTTGTGCTCCGGGTTATCCGGGCCGGTCCCGTCCTGCGCCTTTGCAGTGGGGGACCGGCTGGACCGGTGCGGTGTTTCTTTCCGTGAGATCTACTTTTCTGCACTTTCAAGAGGGTTACTAGAGGAAAACCATGGAAAGAAATGCACTTCTTCGCGTATGCTCAATAAATGTCGCCTACGAGCTGGAACCGCAAAGCCGCAACTCCGCCGTCGTCCCCTGCCACCCCTGAACTGGACGTCATCAGCCTGGGCCGGCGCGTCCGCCACCTGCGCAAAGCGGCGGCGATGACCCTCGATGACCTGAGCGCCGCCGTCGGCACCGCGCCGAGCCAGCTCAGCCTGATCGAGAACGGCAAGCGGGAGCCGAAGCTCGGGCTGCTGCAGCAGCTGGCAGTTGCCCTGGGTGTCAGCATCGACCAGTTGCTCGGGGCGGAACCGCCCAACCGCAGGGCGGCTTTGGAGATCGAGCTGGAACGGTACCAGCGAAGCCCCCTCTATGGGTCCCTGAACCTGCCGAAAATCCGCATCAGCTCGCGACTTCCCATGGATGTGCTGGAGTCCATGGTGGGCCTGCAGCATGAGCTGGAGCGCAGGCTCAACGAACAGGTGGCGACGCCGGAAGAGGCCCGCCGCGCCAACGGTGAACTGCGGGCCATGATGCGGGAACGGAACAACTACTTCCCGGAGTACGAGGCGGAGGCGCAGAAGGTCCTGGCGTCGGTGGGCCACACCAGCGGTCCGCTGTCCCACCACGTCATTGCTGATATCGCCGGGCACCTCGGTTTCAGCCTCCACCACGTGGGCGATCTGCCGCATTCGACCCGTTCCGTGACGGATCTTAAGAACCGCCGAATTTATCTCACGCAGAACCAGCGCACCGATCATGACCCCCGCTCGGTGCTGCTGCAGGCCTTGGGACACTACGTCCTGGGCCACCAGACGCCGTCCAACTACGGGGATTTCCTGATGCAGCGCGTGGCCACGAACTACTTCGCCGCGGCGCTGATGCTGCCGGAGCAGGCCACCGTGGAGTTCCTGCAGCAGGCCAAGCAGGCCAAGGAAATCGCCGTGGAGGACATCCGGGACGCCTTCGCCGTGTCCTACGAGACCGCGGCGCACCGCTTCACCAACCTGGCCACCCAGCACCTGGACATCCGCACCCACTTCCAGAAAACCCACAAGAGCGGCATCATCTACAAGGCCTACGAGAACGACGGCGTGACGTTCCCGCAGGATCACACCGGCGCCATTGAGGGCCAGCCGTCGTGCAAGAACTGGACGTCGCGGGTGGTGTTCGACGTCCCGGACAAGTTCAGTGCCTACAGCCAGTACACTGACACGCCGTCGGGGACCTACTGGTGCACCGCCCGCACCGAACGCTCCGCCACCGGCGAGTTTTCGCTCTCCGTCGGGGTGCCGTACGCCCAGGTGAAGTGGTTCCGCGGACGTGAGACCACGGAGCGGTCCAAGTCCACGTGCCCGGATGAGAACTGCTGCCGCCGGCCGCCGGCTTCGCTGACCTCCGAATGGGCGGGCAATGCCTGGCCGTCGGCGCGTGCCCACTCGCACCTGCTGGCCGCCATGCCGCCAGGCGCCTTCCCCGGCGTGGATGAGACCGAGGTGTACAGCTTCCTGCAGGCGCACTCAGGCAGCTGAGCAAACGCTCTCTCACTTCCTGCGCTGTTTCCCCGGGCGCTCTCTCACTTTCTTGGGGAAAGTGAGAGAGCGTCCGGGTTTTCGGTGCGTAACGTGAGAGAGCGTCCGGGTTTTCGGTGCGGAACGTGAGAGAGCGTTTCGCTTAACCGTGCAGTTTCCGGTAGGCGGCAGCGGCTGCCGGGTGCAAGGGCAGTCCGGCCGTGTTGATCAGCGATTCCGGGCTCAGGAACTGGACTCCCAGGCTGGAGCGGGGGATCAGTTCCTCGGCATGGCCCACCAGCAGTTCGACCGTCCTCGTCACGGTCCGCTCATCCAGGTCACTGCGGCACAGGAGCAGATTGGCCACACCCACCGCCCAGACAGCCGGAATGCCTTCGTAGGCGCCTTCCGGGATCAGCACGCGGTCGTAGAACGCTCCGTACCTGGTCCGCAGCTTCGGAAGCAGCGGGGAAAGGTCCAGGAACCCGAGCCCGATCTGATTGTTGGTGGCGGCAATGGCGGCTGTCGGCACACCACCGGACCAGAACAACGCATCCACTGACCCGTTCTGCAGGGCCGCAAGCCCCGCGTTGAGTCCGAGGTTCATCACGGTGACCGTTTTTTCGACGCCGGCGGCGGGGGACTCGCCCACGGCCACGGAAGCCAGCCCGGCAGCCGCAATCAGGCGCGGAGTGGTGAGTGATGTCCCGGAACCCGGCTCACCGACAGCCACGGTCCGGCCGGCCAGTTCCGTGAGGTCGCGGATGCCGCTGGCCTTCCGGACCACGCAGTGGACGTAGTTTTCGTACACTCTTCCGAGGGCCGTGATTCCAACGTTCGACGTGCCGCGCGCCTCGCTGGTTTGAGCCGCGGCATCTGCCAGTGCGACAGCGAGCGTGGCCTGCCCGGTCAGAAGCTGCTCCAGGTTGTCCAGGCTGCCGCCGGTTGTCAGCGCTGATGCACTGGCGGCCACGCCATGGCGCTGGAGGGACTCCGCCAGCAGCGCTGCGAATTCAAGATAGAAGCCGCCCGGTTCACCTCCCGCAACCGTCACGGTGCCAGGCCGGTCCTCGGCGGTGCAGGCGTTGAGGGCCGGGATAAGCAGCCCGGCCAGCCCGGCGGCCAGGCCGGCACTGAGGACGGCCCTCCTCGGCGGAAGGGCTGATGCCAGGCCAGACATGCCGTTCATGAATGGGCCTCCGGTCCGTGGGAAGCTGCGGCATGCGGAAACTCGATGCGCGCGATCAGGCCGTGCGGCGAGGCTTCCGCCAGCAGCAGGCGGCCTCCGTTGGCTCCCGCCAGTTTGTCCACAATGGTCATGCCCAGACCGTTGCCGCGGATCTCCCGGGCCTGCGGGGAGCGCCAAAACCGGCTGGTGGCAGCAGCCCGTTCCTCAGCGGAAAGCCCGGGGCCGTCGTCGGCGACTTCCACGGTGACCGTATCCGGACGTGCGCGGACTGCCACGGATATCCGGGCGCCGGGTGCGTATTTGATGGCGTTGTTGATCAGTTCCCCCACCATCTGGGCGAGCTCGGCGGCATTGCAAGCAATGTGCACCGCCGGGTCCGGCGGATGCGCCAGCAGGATTTTTGAGCTGCCGTGCCGCGCCGCGGGTCCCGCCCGTTCGGTTTCCTCCTGCAGGACCGGGTACGGATCGATGACGGCCGGGCGCCCGCGGGAAGGGGTCCCCAACGGTCCTCCGGCGGCGTCTTCGAAGGCCCTGTGCTCGGCGGTCGCGAGCCTCAAAACGCCGTCCAGGATCTCTTCCACACGTTCCAGCTCCGCAAGGACTCCAGCCGCAGCCTGGTGTTCCCGGGCGGTTTGGAGTTCAAGCTGCAGCAGGTCGAACCTCAGACGCAGGGCGCCGACAGGATTCCGTAGCTGATGCGACGTGTCGGCAATGAGCTGGCGCTGGGAGTCGATGCTGGCGCTGACGGTCCGGGCCATTCTGGTGAAGGAACGGCTCAGTTCCCGCAGTTCCGGCGGTCCGTCCTCCGGAAGCTGGCCGGTCCGGCCTGTCGCCTCAAGCTCCGTTACCGCGGTATTCAGGCGGTGCACAGGACGCAGCACCCAGCCAGTCACCCGGGCGGCACCGAGGAGGAGCACCGCAGCGAGAGCGGCCGCCGCCAGTCCGACGAGGAGCCACCGTTCCCGCAGTTTCTGCCGGGCCGCATCCAGATTGACCTCCAGGACCGCCTCGCCTAGGACCTGGCTTGCGCTGCCGAAGGAACGCGAAATCACTTCGGAACTGGTTCCGAACGGCTGGAGCGAGCTGAGGGTGGTGTCGTTCAGGTTCAGCTTTGCCCGGGCCACAGCGTCGCGGACGTCCGGCCGGTCCTCGCTCAGCCCGCCCGAGCGAAGGGTTCCCTGCTGGAGGCCGATCAGCACCCCCTCACCGTAGAGTTCCGAGTATCGGTCCATTTCCGCCTGCAGCTGCGTGGATTCCCCGTCGGTCGCGGCGTCGAACGCCACCTGCGCAAGCCTGTTGAGGGCAGCCGCCCTGTTGATCTGGAGTTCCTGGGTGAGTTCCCGGCTGGCGGACGTCAGGATTGCGGTGGAGGCGAAGATGACGATGAGGACGGACAGCACACTCAGGATTCCGAGGACACGCAGCTTCACGCCGGATCCGCCTCGACCCGGTAGCCCACGCCGCGTACGTTGATGATGAAACCGGGAAGTTGGAGCTTGGCCCGGAGACCGGTCAGATGCACGTCAAGGGACCGCGACGACGCCACGAAGGCGTCGCCCCACAGCGCGTCCAGGATCTGTTCCCGGGTGACCACCGAACCTGCATGCCTGGCCAGAAGGGCGAGGAGGTCGAATTCGGTGGCCGTCAGGGGCAGGACCTTGGGACCGACGGCGGCCACGCGCCGTTCGAGGTCCACCTCGAGTTCCCCCAGCACGATGCTCTGCTGCCGGCTGTCCTTCGCGCGGCCTGAACGCCGCGTCACCGCCTCGATGCGGGCCAGCAGCTCGACCAGTTTCACCGGTTTGACGAGGTAGTCATCGGCTCCGGACCGCAGGCCAAGGACCACGCTTCGCTCGTCGTCGCGGGCGGTGAGGATCAGGATCGGGACCGGTGTGACCTGGCGGAGCTTCCGCAGCACGTCGAGGCCGTCCATGTCCGGAAGCCCCAGGTCCAGCAGGATGACCTCGAACCGGCGGTGTTCAAGGAGCGCGTCAGCCCCGCGGGCAACCCGGGAAGCCGTGTGTCCGGCGGAAACCACTGCTGCGTCGAGGGCGGACGCCATGGCGTCGTCGTCCTCGACGATGAGCACATCCATTGCCTGGTCCTGTTCGTTGACGGGGCATCTTCGATCTGCCCGCTGTGGAGATTATCCCTTGTCCCGGCGAAACCTAAGGAAGTGTTAGGAATTCCCGTTTCGCGTAGGTAGTGGGGTGGATCACCCATAGCGTGGATGGGTCCTCGGCTTTCGGAGGACCGTCAATGTCGAGGAGGAACCATGAGCAATGTTGCCATGGACAGCACAGGAATATGCCCGGAACGGTTCCCGGGAGCACAGTCAAGCGAGGTTCAGCGATGAGCACCCAGCAAGCCGAAATCCAGAGTGAGTCAGCCCAGACCCGCCGTGCCGTGAGCAACATCCTCAAAGGCTCGGCCGGCAACCTGGTGGAGTGGTACGACCTCTACGTCTACACAGTCTTTGCCGCCTACTTCCAGTCCCACTTCTTCAACTCCAAGGACGAGCTGCAGGCCGGCCTGGAAGCGATGGCGGTGTTCTCGACGTCGTTCCTGATGCGCCCCATTGGCGCCTGGTTCTTCGGCCGTTACGCCGACCGCAAGGGCCGCAAGGCCGCGCTGACGCTCAGCGTCACGCTGATGTCCGCGGGCTCCTTCGCGATCGCGCTCCTGCCCACAACGCAGCAGGTCGGCGTCTGGGCACTCGTGCTGCTGATCCTCATCCGCCTGATCCAGGGATTCTCCGTGGGCGGCGAATACGGCACCAGCGCCACCTACATGTCCGAGGCCGCCACGTCCAAGCGCCGCGGCTTCTTCTCCAGCTTCCAGTACGTCACCCTGATCGGCGGCCAGATGATGGCCCTGCTGGTCCTGGTCATCCTGCAGAACGTCATGCCCAAGGGCGACCTGACCGAGTGGGGCTGGCGCATTCCCTTTGCCATCGGCGGCGTGGCCGCGCTGGTGGTCCTGTGGCTGCGGCGCTCGATGGAGGAAACCGTATCGGCGGAGCAGGTCGAAGCTGCCAAGATCCCGGCTGTTGCGGGCGTGGCACAGCCGGGCACCATGAAGCTGCTCTTCACGCAGTACTGGAAGCCGCTGCTGATCTGCATCGGCGTCACGCTCGGCGGCACAGTGGCGTTCTACACGTACACCAACTTCATCCTGAAGTTCATGAACGATACGTCAGGCATTGCCAAGACGGACACCTCGGTGATCAACTTCTGGGCATTGTTCATCTTCATGCTGCTGCAGCCGGTCTACGGCATCATCTCGGACAAGGTGGGCCGCAAGCCGCTGCTGCTCTGGTTCGGCATCACCGGTGTCCTCTTCACCTGGCCGCTGCTCTCCACGCTGTCCAACACCAAGGACCCGTTCACGGCGTTCCTGCTCATGATGGGCGGCCTGCTCATCGTTGGCGGCTACACCTCCATCAACGCCCTGGTGAAGGCGGAGCTGTTCCCCGCATCCATCCGCGCACTCGGCGTCGGGCTGGGCTACGCGATCGCCAACTCGCTCTTCGGCGGCACCGTCCCCCTGATCGGCGCCGCGTTCCAGAAGGCCGAGCGGGTGGATCTGTTCTTCACCTACGTCACGGTGGCCATTGCCATCTCGCTGGTGGTCTACATCTTCGCGCTGAAGAACAAGAAGTCCACCCATCTCGATCACGAACAGGGCCACGCCTGGTCGCAGACCCGCAAGGACGGCGACAAGGACAAGGACCTCCTGAACGTCTGATCCCGGTAAGACTAGGACGGCGGTCGCAAGACGGCGGTAAGAGCACGACGGCGGCTGGCCGGCTCAGCGGTGACCTTCCGGTCCCCAGGGCGGCGGGCCGCCGTCGTCGTTCTCGCCCCAAACCTGGGCACGGCCCCAAGGTGGGCGGACTATATTGGCCCTGTCAGCTCATCAAACCCGATCGCGGGAGTGTGCACTCATGGCCAAGGAACTCGCCACCCAGCTCGTTGAACAACTCCAGGCTGCCGGAGTGCAGCGAATTTACGGGATCGTGGGCGACAGCCTCAACCCGATTGTCGATGCGGTCCGGAAAACCGGCGGCTCACAGCAGGGCGGCATCGACTGGATCCACGTCCGTCACGAAGAGGCAGCCGCCTTCGCCGCCGCGGCCGAAGCCCAGTTGACCGGCAAACTTGCAGTCTGCGCGGGATCCTGCGGCCCCGGCAACCTGCACCTGATCAATGGCCTGTACGACGCCAACCGCTCGGGTGCGCCCGTCCTGGCGATAGCCTCGCACATTCCGAGCAAGCAGATCGGCAGCGGATTCTTCCAGGAAACCCATCCCGACCGGCTCTTCAACGAGTGCTCGGTGTATTCGGAGCTGATCAGCACGGCGGAACAGGCGCCGCGGGTCATGCACAGCGCCATCCAGCATGCCGTCGGGCTCGGGGGAGTCGCCGTTGTTACCCTTCCCGGCGACATCGCCGGCCTGGAGGCCACCGGCGAAACACCGTTGCCCGCAACGTTCCGGCGCGCCACGCTGACTCCGGACGCTGCGAGTGTCCGGGAGCTGGCTGACGCCATCAACGCTGCGAACAAAGTGGCCATTTTCGCCGGCGCGGGAACGCAGGGTGCCCACGACGAGGTGGTGGCACTCGCCGAAGTGATCGGCGCCCCGATCGGCCACTCGCTGCGGGGCAAGGACTTCATGCAGTACGACAACCCGTACGACATCGGCATGACCGGGCTGCTCGGCTACGGCGCCGCGGCCGAGGGCATCGAGGACGCCGACCTGCTGATCCTGCTCGGCACGGATTTTCCGTACGATCAGTTCCTCCCCGGCACCCGCACGGCCCAGGTGGACCGCGCCGCGCACAAGCTGGGGAGGCGGACCGACGTCGACATCGCCGTCCATGGCGACGTGCTGCCCACCCTCGCAGCCTTGAAGCCGCTGATCACACCGAAGAAGAGCCGCCGCTTCCTTGACCAGATGCTCAAGAAGCATGACCGGCTCATGAACAAGGCTGTGGGCGCCTACACACGCAGGGTGGAAAAGAAGCAACCGATCCACCCTGAGTACGCCGCCTCCCTGCTGGACCAGGTTGCGGCGGAGGATGCCGTTTTCACTGCGGATACCGGCATGTGCAACGTCTGGACTGCGCGCTACATCAATCCGCTGGGTACCCGCCGGCTCATAGGCTCCTATCTGCACGGCTCCATGGCCAATGCCTTGCCGCACGCAATCGGCGCCCAGCTGGCCTATCCCGGCCGCCAGGTCATTTCCGTATCAGGCGACGGCGGGCTGTCCATGCTGCTGGGCGAACTCATCACCGTTGCGGCGCACCGGCTTCCGGTGAAGGTGGTGGTTTTCAACAACTCGACGCTGGGCATGGTCAAGCTGGAGATGCTGGTGGACGGGCTGCCTGATTTCGGCGTGGACGTGCCCGACGCCGATTACGCGGCCGTTGCCCGCGCGCTCGGCTTCCACGCGGTCCGCGTCACGGATCCTGCCCGGATCGAGGACGCTTACCGGGAGGCTTTCGCCCACCCGGGGCCGTCGCTGGTGGAGCTCATCACGGATCCGAAGGCGCTGTCCATCCCGCCTAAAATCACGGGCTCGCAGGTGCTGGGCTTCGCTACCGCCATGTCCAAGGTGGTCCTGAATCGCGGCGCCGGCGAGGCCGTGAGCATGGCCAGGAGCAACCTGCGCAACATCCCGCGGCGGTAGCTTCCGGGACGGAAGGAGGGAAGGACGGAAGGGCGTACGACGGAACGACGGAACGACGGAACGACGGCGGCGCTGCCGGCCGCCGTCGTACGCCTCCGTGCGGCTTACGCTTCCGACGGCGGCGACAGCCGGCCGCTACTGCCCGCGGCGCTCCGCGGCAAGCAGCGCCGCTGTTTTTTCGATGAGCTCGTACGGCACCGGCTTGCCGAGCGGAAATTTCAGCGTCCCCTTGGCTGACCGGTACGGGGCGATTTCGGCTTTGAAGCCCGCGTCCCCGGCCGGCACGGGATATACCGAAAGGTGGTGTGCCCACCCCGCGAAATACACCACGTACTTGCCGTCCAGAGTGATGGTTGGAATGCCGTAGCTGATCATCTCGCCGGAATCCGGGACTGCCGTGTGGCACCTGCGTCGCACTTCCCGGAGGATGCCCTGAACCTCGGTAGGGAAGGACGCGATGTACTCGTCAATGGTGTTGAAATGCTGGGCCAATTGGTGCTCCTCCGACAAGTCACGAGGATACGCCCGCTTGTATGTGGGAGAGCGTTGCCCGAAATGTTGCAGGACGTGGGAGAGCGTCCGGAGACGAGACCAAAACGACGGCAAACCGTGACCCTACGGGCATCGTTCTGCAGCGGGCAGGCTGGTTGACTGAAGGGGACAGGCGGATTCCCGCCGAGTGCCGGCAAGGCATTTCCAAGGGGGAAACATGAAGACTTTCCGCGTGGCCCGGCTCGCGACGGCAGGTGCCCTGGTGGCGCTCACGGCATGTTCGGCGTCGTCTCCGGAGATCCTGAAGGCCGACGGCGTGCAGCGGGTTTCAGTGGACGGCGCGGCGTACGCCGCTGACCTGCGCTCCTTCCGGACATCCGCTTTCGGGCTCGGCGAGGCCCTGCTCGCCGACGGCGGCGACGGCTCGCAAGGGAACGTGGTGTCCTCGCCAGGGAGCCTGCTGGTTGCTTTGGCCATGCTCCGCGCCGGTGCTTCGGGCGAGACGGCTGCGGAGATGGACGCTGTCCTGAAACTCCCCACGGAGCACCGCGACGAGGCCATGAACGCGCTGCTCACCTCACTGGAGAAGTTCGACGGCGACCCGGGCACGGTGGACGAGGACAACCCGCCGCGGAAACCCGTGATGCACGCCGCCAACGGCCTCTTTGTGGACAAGGGCGTCCCCACGGGCAAGCCCTTCCTGGACACACTGGCCCGGCACTACGGAACCGGGGTGTACCCCGTCGACTTCAAGAATGAGGGTGCAACTAAGCCCGCCATTGATGCCTGGGTCAACAGGAACACCGGCGGCCGGATCAAGAAGGCCCCGGCGAAATACGACCCGGACAATACCTTCAGCCTGCTCAATTCCCTGTACTTCGCGTCCGCCTGGAGGGCGCCGTTCGATCCGAATGACACGTCGGACCTGCCCTTCACCACGGCCGCCGGCGAGGAAATCGAAGCCGCCGCAATGCACAACGAGCTGGAGATGAAGTACGCGGAAGGGCCCGGATGGCAGGGCGTGGACCTCCCTTATGCTGACGGCTTTGTTATGCGGTTGGTTCTTCCGGAGGCCGGCGCGGACGCCGCATTCCGTGCGGCAGTACTCACCGACATCGCGGACACGTTGGACAGCGCACCGCTGGAGACCGTGCAGATCCAGTTGCCGCGCTGGGACCACAAGTGCAGCTTCGACCTGAGGAAAGTCTTCGAAGCCCTGGGGCTCCGGAAAACCCTCAACACCACCGAGGACTTCAACAATATCCAGCCCAAGATGATGATCACCCAGGCTGCCCAGGCCGCCAACATCACGGTCGCGGAAAAGGGCACGGTCGCCGCGGCTGTCACCCAGATTAACGGCGCTGTCACCAGCGCGCCGCCGCAGCCGGAACGGACCATCACCTTCGACCGGCCGTTCCACTATCAGATCGTGCACGTGGAAACCGGGCTGCCGCTCTTCATGGGAATAGTAGCCGACCCCCGCTCCTGATCGGACGCTCTCTCAGATCCTGCCGCTCGGAACGGAACGCTCTCTCAGATCCTGCCGCTCGGAACGGAACGCTCTCTCACTTTCTTGAGGAAAGTGAGAGAGCGTGAGGTGTTTTCGCGCGAACAGTGAGAGAGCGTCCTGAGGGGTGGGGGAGAGCTAGCGCGGGCCACCCTGCCACAGGGCGTCGAACGGAGCGCCTGAGGCCACGCGGTTACGGATTCCGGCAGTCACAAACTCCTTCGCGGTGCGGGCAGCCTCGAGCGGGGTCGCACCCTTGGCCAGTTCGGCCGTCACCGCGGCAGCGAGGGAACACCCGGCACCGGACACGGCCACTTCGCCCACCTTGGGCGCGGAGAGGATTTCCAGGGTGTCGCCGTCGTAGTAGACGTCGACGGCGTCGGGCCCGGCCAGGCGCACGCCGCCCTTGGCAAGCACTGCCGCGCCGCTCAGCTCATGGATGCGGACGGCCGCGGCCTTCAACGACTCGACGTCGGTGATTTCCAGGCCGGACAGCGACTCCGCCTCGAAATGGTTGGGCGTGACAAAAGTGGCCAACGGCAGGATCTGGGCCTTCAGCGCCTGATCCGTGTCGAGCGCGTGGCCCGGCTCCTGGCCCTTGCAGATCAGCACCGGGTCCAGCACCACGTTCGCGAAACCTCCGGCGGCCAGCGCGGACGCCACGGTCGAAATGGTGGCCGGGCTGCCCAGCATGCCGATCTTCACGGTATCCAGCACGGACGGCGCGCCGGAAGCGGCACCGTAGGCCGCCGTCGTCGCCTCCAGCTGATCCGCGATGACCTGCTGGTCTACCGGGACAAAACGGTGGTTCCAGTTGTCGTTCGGGTTGAAGGAGACGATGCAGGTCAGGTTGGCGATGCCGAAGACCCCAAGTTCCTGGAACGTCTTCAGGTCCGCCTGTGCGCCTGCGCCGCCCGTCGCCTCGGAGCCGGCAATGGTCAGGGCAATGGAGGGGAACGTGTCAACAGCAGCAGAAGTCATCCACCCATACTGCCACCGCCCCCGAGCAGCCCGCATTGTGCGGATGACCAATATGAACGCGTACTTCGGGCGCGGCCAGGCTGTCCGCCGTCGTTGTTCCGCCCGCCGGGGCGCAAT
This sequence comes from Arthrobacter sp. LjRoot78, assembly GCF_964254335.1. NCBI lineage: Bacteria > Bacillati > Actinomycetota > Actinomycetes > Micrococcales > Micrococcaceae > Arthrobacter > Arthrobacter sp. LjRoot78. Next base: position 648,641 of record NZ_CAXUTG020000001.1, read on the forward strand.
GGTGGGAGAATAGTAAACGGTTCCGGCGGAAGCACTTCGCGGGAGCCCTCCCAGTGCTAATACAGCCGGCCGCCGCTGCGGTTCATCACCGCGGCTTTAACGCAGCCGAGCGAACCACTCCGAATGGACCACCCATGACTTCCGCCAAGACTTTCCCGGCCTCCGCGGCGCCGAAATTCGCTTCGATCGGTTCCCCCTATTTCGGCATCCTGCTGGCCGTCATGGCGGTGGTGCTGATCCTGTCCAACATCGGGGCATCAAAGGGCGTGGCGATCGGTCCGATCATCACGGACGGCGGCTTCTTCCTGTTCCCGCTGGCCTACATCCTGGGCGATGTCATCAGCGAGGTCTACGGGTTCAAGGTGGCGCGGAAGGCCATCATCACCACGTTTGGCCTGTCCGTGTTCGCCTCCCTCTGCTACTGGGTGATCATCGCGCTGCCCGGCTTCGACGACGAGTTCGGAGCCTCCAAGCAGGCCGCGCTCGAAGGGGCGCTGGGGCCGGTTCCGCAGATAGTGCTCGCGTCGCTGCTGGCATTCGTGGCCGGGCAGACCATCAACTCCTGGATTCTGGTGAAGATGAAGGCCCGCACCGGCGAAAAGTCGCTCTGGGCGCGGATCATGAGCTCGTCGGTGGCCGGTGAGTTCGTGGACACGCTGATCTTCTGCAGCATCGCGGCGTCGGTCATCGGCATCACGGACCTGGGCATGTTCGTGAACTACGTGCTGGTGGGCTTCCTTTACAAGACCCTGGTGGAGTTCCTCTTTGTGCCCGTGACGGCGTTGGCCATCGGCTGGATCAAGAAGCGCGAACCCAGCTACGGGGCGTAGGCCTCCCGGCTCCCTCCCTGCCCGCCGAAGTCGCCGGAAACGTGCGAGTTCGCCGGAAGTTTGCGGCGAGTTCGCACCGTTCCGGCGAACTCGGAACAAGAGTCCTCGGTTCAGGGCACCCGTGGGCGGCCGGCCAGCGCCCGGAGCACACGGTTCTTGAATTCCTGCTCGCGGAAGAGGTCCTTCCACTCGATCCGGACGAAGAGCCATCCCTCCTCCGTCAATGCCTTTTCGCGGAGGCGTTCCTGGAAGAGCACCTCATCGGTGGGTTGGAAGTCGAAGTACTTGAGCCTGCCGTCGAACTCGAGGGCGACCTTCTCCTTCTTCCAAGCAAAGTCCAGGCGGTGCCTCCCGGCCCGGCTCGTGACCTCAACCTGGGGCTCGGGCGGCCTGATGTTGAGTCGGAGGATCAGCTCCCGGGTCAACGTCTCGCCGGGGGATTCAGAGCGGGCGTCGGCGATGGCCAGTACTCGACGGAAGGTCCGGATACCTCGGCGCCCGTCCAACGAATCCGCCATCTCCTGCAGCAATGACCGGTCCGCACCAAGGCGCAGCGCGTGGTCCATTACGATGAGTGCCTGCCGATAGTTCAGCAGCATGGCGCAATCCGCAGCCGTCCTCTCCAGCGAAGTGCTCCGCAGGCCGCCCACCAATGTCACCTCGTGGTCGGAAAAGGGGCGCGTGTGGCACCGCACATCCTTGCCGTGGCGCTCACTCGACGGGCGCACGCGCTGCAGAAGATGGACTACGTCATCCACGTTCCAGAGGTAGAGGCGGTGCAGGCGTGCGGCGGAGGTGTGGCTGTAGACAAAGGCGCCTGCCGACGTCGTGCGTGTTCCGTGCGCATGCGCGTAAATCAACTGCCGGCTCCGAACCCGAGGGGACTGGGAGTTCCAAATGCTGGCGCGGAGATAGCAGCCGTAGCGCAGCCGGACGAGGGAACCCGAGTCCAACAGGGACTTGATGGACCGCGAGCCAAAGCCGAGGTCGACGAGCTGGTCCGTGCGCCAGAGGTTGCCCGTCGCCGGGAGCGCGGGGGTGATGTGAGAAGGCATGGGATTAGCATCCGGTACCGCTGGATCTTCCGGGAGGCCCCGGCGTCGTTATGTGGAAAGCGCAGGGTCGCCGGAACGCTGCGAGATCGCCGTAGCCTTCCGGCGACGTCGCACGTTTCCGGCGAATTCGACGACGGCGCGCCCGCCCAACCCTACGAGTAGTAGCGCCGCAGGGTCTCCGCCTTGAAGTCGAAGAAGTTGCCGGCCTCGATGGCGCGCCGGGCGTCGTCCACCATTTTCACCACGAAGCGTTCGTTGTGGATGGAGATCAACGTGGCCGAGACCATCTCCTTGGCCTTGAACAGGTGGTGGATGTAGGCCCGCGAATAGTTCAGGCAGGCGTAGCAGTCGCAGCCTTCCTGCAGCGGGCCGAAGTCGCGCTTGTACTTGGCCCCGGAGAGGTTGAACCGTCCCTCGGGATGGTAGAACGCCGAATTGCGGGCCACCCGGGTGGGGGAGACGCAGTCGAAGGTGTCCGCGCCGTTCTCGATGGCGGTGAAGATGTCGTCCGGCTCGGAGATGCCCAGCAGGTGCCGAGGTTTGTTCTCCGGCAGTTCCTCGTTGCACCAGCGCACGATCGTGCCCAGGTTCTCCTTCTCCAGCGCCCCGCCGATTCCGAAGCCGTCGAAGTTCATGGCGCCGAGGTCCCGGCAGGCCTTGCGGCGCAGGTCCTCGTACTGGGCGCCCTGGATCACGCCGAACAGCGCCTGGTATGGCTTGCCCGTGCGCTCGGACGTCAGCCGGAAGTGTTCGGTGATGCAGCGTTCGGCCCAGCGGCGGGTGCGTTCCAGCGACTCCTCCTGGTAGCCGCGGGAGTTCTGCAGCGTGGTCAGCTCGTCGAAGGCGAACATGATGTCCGCACCGATCTGGTGCTGGACGTTCATGGAGATCTCGGGGCTGAAGCGGTGCCGGTCGCCGTTGAGGTGGCTCTTGAACCACACCCCTTCCTCATCCACGTGGGCCAGGCGTTCCTTGCCCGGAGCGACGGCATCGTCAGGGCCGGAAGTGTCCACCGATTTCATGTCGATGACCTTCTTGAAGCCGGAGCCCAGGCTCATCACCTGGAACCCGCCGGAGTCCGTGAACGTGGGCCCGGACCAGTTCATGAAGGCGCCCAGCCCGCCGGCCTCGTCCAGGATGTCCGCCCCCGGCTGGAGGTACAGGTGGTAGGCGTTGGCCAGCACGGCCTGCGCACCCAGTTCGGCAATCGACTCGGGCAACACGGACTTCACCGTGGCCTTGGTGCCCACGGCGATGAACGCCGGCGTCTGGATCTCGCCGTGCGGAGTGCTGATGGTGCCGGTCCGGCCCAGGAACCCACCGCCGTTGGCGGCCATCTGTTCCGGCGTCGGCGAACACGTTTCGCTCAGCCGCTTGCCCACGGTAAAGGAAAACTCGGACTGCAGGGCTGGGGCACCCGGCTCGAGAGGCGAGAGTGAGGGTTCAGTATTGGCTGGCACGGTTCAAGTGTGCCAGCTTGGCTCCCGGAAACTTAGCCGGCGGTCAGTGCACGGGGTCCGATGTGGGATAGTTCTCAGCCCGCCAGTTGTCCCAGCTGGTGCGGATTTCCTCCAGCCGGTGGGCCCCCAGATCGTAAGTGGACACGATCACCATGGAACCGCCGTCGGGCCTTACTTCGGCAATGGGCGGCTGGTCGGCCACGACCAGCAGGCCGTCGCCGTGTTCAGCGTAGCTGTGCACGGTGAGCCCCACCTGGTGGTTGGTCCGGTACCAGACCTTGCCGGAGATCTCCTCACCGGTCGGCAGCGTCAGCGAGTACGGTTCACCCCGCTTGGGGAGATCCGCGAGGCCGAGCTTGTCGATCGCCGAGCCGTCCCCGCCCGGAACGGAAAAGAATGCCGTGCGGCGTTTACTGTGCGGGTGGTGTTCCAGTGCGAAGCGGAGCTGTTGGAGGAACGTCAGCCAGCTTTGGGTGATGTCCTCGTCCCAGGCGGCCCACTCCGAATTGTGATCCAGGGCGGCCCGTGTCACGCTGACTTCGGTGCCGGTGGGAACGGGTTTCAGGTTGAACTCGTCCCCGCCGTCCACGGTCAGGCTGGTGTGGTCCGGGCCTTCGACGACGGTGTCCTTGAAGTAGATCTCGTTGATTTCGGCGGCAAGGTCGTCGGCCTCCCAGCCGTGCCACTGGGCCACCTTGGCCGGTTCACGCAGCATCGTCCAAACCTGCTGCGCATCGGAATTAATCACAACGCTCAGATTGTTCGTCATGGGGTGAATCTACAACTCCCGGCGCCCCCGGGGTAGGGCCTAACGGGTGGGGCACAGCCCTCAGGCGCGTACGGACTCCAGTTCGTTGCCGATCCGGCGGTCCAGCTCCTTGATCCCGATCGTTTCCGAGCCGCCATGGGCCCGCAGGAACATCAGGGCCTCAAGCCGCAGCAGCCGCCATTCGCGTTCGGCGTCCGGGTTCGAGTTGTCGATGGCCCGGAAGATTTCCTTGTCATACAGGTTGGGTTCATTCAGCGAGCGCTGGCGGACCTTGGCGTTCATCCGGGCTTTGAACGGGTCCGTTTCCATCGCTTCGGGGGCCCGGAGGAGTTTTTCGTACACGTCGGCACGGTCCTCCTGCCCGGTCTGCCGGCAGATGTAGCTGGACAGGGAGAGCGCCGCCTCAACCGACGTCCACCGGCCCGGGTTGCCATCGAAGGGCAGGACGTTGAGAAGGTCCGCGACGGCCAGGGCGCTCTCGGTATCCCTGAGGACGACGAAAAGTTCGTGGGCGAGGTCGTTGAGGTCCTTGAGGCAGCTTCCGGATTTGGTGTTGATGCCCTTGGCCAGGCGGTCGCTCAGCAACATCACGCCCAGCGCGTCCGGATGGGCGGCCGCGGCCGCCTCCACCACCGACTCGGGCGTTCCCGAAGGCGCCGGGATGAGGGCCAGCTCTTCCTCGCTTGGGCCGGCCGCGATGGCGGCTGCGGCAGGGGTCGTGGCCGGTTGCGGAGGTACGACGACGGCGGGAGCCGCCGGGGCGGTGTCCCCCCCGGCAGAGTCTGCCCCTGCGGTGGGCGGCTCAACGAGCTGCAGGGCGGCGTCGTCGGACTCTTCGGAAACAGTTGTGGCGCCCGCCACGAGGACCGTGGACCCGGCCGCGATGCGCAGGATCCCGCCGCCGGTGAGCGTTGCCAGGACCACGGCCGGGGTGCCGAAATCGTCTTCCTCAACGAGCACGCTCTGGATTTCGGCGGACCGTTCGCCATCGGGGAGAAGCAGCAGGTGGCCGGTCTGCAGAGAGCCAGCCTGGAGCTCGCTGTAGTGCTGGGCGGCTGGGCGGTGGGTCATCGGGAGTCCTTAAGTTCTCTTGCGGTCCGCCCTACAGTCTACAAAGGAGCCTGCCGAAAATCGGGGACGCCCGGGTTCCTTCGAGCGTCCCCGCTGAAGCCCGGGGAACTTAGCTGCCGACGCCCGCGAACGCGAGCGCCTGCCGGACGAGCGCGCCGCGGCCGCCGCTGAATTCCAGCTGTACGTCAGGGCTCAGGACCTCTTCAGGGGTCATCCACGTGAGCTCGAGGGCGTCCTGGCGGGGTTCGCATTCGCCCGTGACCGGGATGATGTAGGCCAGCGAAACGGCATGCTGGCGGTCGTCCGTGAAGCCCGTGTGGGATGGCGCCGGGAAGTATTCGGCCACGGTGAACGGCACCGGGCTGATGGGCAGCTGCGGGAACGCCAGCGGGCCGAGGTCCTTCTCCATGTGGCGGAGCAGGGCCGCGCGGATTGTCTCGCGGTAGAGGACGCGGCCGGATACGAGGGAACGGACCATGGTGCCGTCCTCGTCGGCCTGCAGCAGCGTGCCAACTTCGTTCACGAACCCGAGGGGATCAAGGCGGACGGGTACGGCTTCCACGTAAACCATGGGAAGCCGACCCCGGGCTTCGAAGAGGTCCTCATCGGACAGCCAGCCGGGATTCGGGTCAGGAGTGCGCACGTTCATGCTTAAGTTCTACCCCATCCCTGCCCGAACCCCGCGCCGGACGTTCACACTGCGAGGACTGAATCGAGTGGTTCCCCTGCCGCGATCCTTGCCAATAGGGCGGGTTCGGCGGCGTCTGAGGCCAGGGCCCGGTCAAGGATTGCGCCCAGTGCCTCCGGGGAGAGCACGATGACCCCGTTGTCGTCCCCCAGCACCCAGTCCCCGGGACGGACCTCGACGCCGCCGCATATCACGGGGATGTTGACGGCGGACCCGTCGTGGTGAATCCGTTTCGTGGTCAGGCACGAGGTACCGCGGGCAAAGACCGGCAGGCCGGTTGCCCGAAGCTCTGCGAGGTCCGTGGCCACGCCGTCGACCACCACCCCCGCGGCGCCCCGCGACAGGGCCGCCGCCGCCGTGACCGCGCCGACCGGGGCATGGCGGTGGTCACCGGACATGTCCACCACCAGCACCGCGCCAGGGTGCAGCGCCAGCAGGGCGCGGTTCATGGCGAAGGCGTCGTTCCCCGCGATCCGCACCGTCACTGCCCGTCCGGCCACCTTGACGCCGTCGAGCAGGGACTGGATGGCAGGGTCCAGGAAGCCGTCCTCCAGGAAATGGCCGATCGTGGGGTAGCTGACGTCCGCGAGCCTGTCCGCCAGCACGCTGCCCAGGTCCTCGGCGGTTCCTTCAACGCGGGTGGCACTCATGGCGCCTCCGCCGCTGACGCTTCGCCGGCAACCACCGCGACACACTCGATCTCCAGGGACACACCCCAGAGGCTGACGCAGACGGATGTCCGCGCAGGCTTAGCGGCGCCGAAGAATTCAACGTACACGCGGTTGTACTCCTCAAGCTGCCCGGGATCGGTCAGGTAGGTATTCACCTTGACCACGTGTTCCAGGCCCGAGCCCGCGGCTATCAGTACGGACTCGAGGTTGCGGATGGTCTGGCGCACCTGGTCCGCGAACGATTCGGGCTGGTCGTCCAGGCCGCTGACCGCGGGGATCTGGCCGGCGGTGAAGACGAAGCCGTTGGCAACGACAGCCTGGGAGAAGGGTCCGACGGCGGCGGCCCCGCCGGGGATTTCGGCGATCCGGCGCACGGTGCCACCCCCGGCCGGCGCTGCAGGCAACAGATCTGCCGTGTTGCGTCCGGCAAGTGACGGATGGTGTGTGGCAGTCACTTGGCGGCCACCGCCTGGTGGGAGCCCTCGGCCGGTGCCTCGTCCATGGCGTCGATGTTGCCGTGGCGGGTTTCGGTCAGGACGAACAGCGCGCCCAGGGATACCAGTGCGGCGGCCATGATGTACCAGGCGATGGAGGAGCTCTGGTGCGTCACGCCGAGCAGCCACGTGGTGATGAACGGGGTCGCGGCACTGCCAAGGAGGCCGGAAAGCATGTAGGCGACCGAGAGGCCTGAATAACGGACCTTGGAGCCGAACAGCTCGGCGAGGAACGTGGCGATGGGCCCGTAGTTGGCGGCGAAAGCGGTCATCATGGCCAGGTAGGCGATGAACAGCAGGGGCACCGATCTGGTGTCCATCAGCCAGAACATGGGGAAGGCCAGGGCTGCCTCCGCGGCTACACCGGCGTAGATGATCGGCTTGCGTCCGTACTTGTCGGAGAGCCGGCCGAAGAACGGGATCAGGACAAAGCAGAGGGCGCAGGCGGCCAGCACCACCCAGAGCATGAGGGCCTCCGAGTGGCCCAGTTCCTTCTTGCCGTAGGAGACGCCGGAGGCCACGAGGAGGGTGAACGTGCTGCCGGTGGACAGGGTGGCAACGCCGCCCAGGATGACCTGTTTCCAGTACTTGGCCATCAGGGCCGCGAAGGGCAGCTTGGCTTTCGCTCCGGCCTCCTTGACAGCCTGGAAGGAGGGGGTTTCTTCGATGTTGAGGCGGATGTAGATGCCCACCGCCACCAGCAGCGCGGACGCCAGGAAGGGAATGCGCCAGCCCCAGCTGAGGAGGGCTTCGGTGCTGACGGTCGAAGCGACGATGAGGAAGGCCACGTTGGCGATGAGCGTGCCGGCGGGGACGCCCACCTGGACCAGCGAACCGTAGAAGCCTCGGCGGTCCGCCGGTGCATGCTCCACGGTCATGAGCACCGCGCCGCCCCATTCGCCGCCAAGGGCCAGGCCCTGGATGACGCGGAGGAAGAGCAGCAGCAGGGGAGCCATGATGCCGATGCTGTTGTAGTCCGGCAGCAGGCCGATGGCGAAGGTGGCCGCGCCCATGGTCAGCAGCGAGATGAGGAGCATGGATTTGCGGCCCAGCCGGTCGCCGAAGTGGCCGAAGATGATGGCGCCCACCATGCGGGCGATGTAGGCCGAAGCGAAAGTGCCGAACGCGAGCATGGTGCCCACGATGGGGTCGAAGCTCGGGAAGAAGATCTTGTTGAAAACGAGGGCGGACGCCGTTCCGAAAACGAAGAGGTCGTACCACTCCACGGTGGTGCCGATAACGCTGGCGAGGGCAATCTTGCGCATTTTGGCGAGGTCGAGCCGGGCTGTTGCGGCGGTGGTTGTTTCTACCATTTGAGCCATCAGTATCTCCAGATGGGGTGCGGGGACGAGCGTCCGATGCAAGGTAGGTACAACTCTTGTGTGTAGCGGATCACACCTCAATGGCAGAAATACCATCAAAAAAGCGCCAGCAATGTGAAAACACACAACGGCGACGGCCCGATGCGGCCCCGGACATCAGCGGCCGCCCAGGCCCGGGCTCAGGCCCAGGCCACCACCAGCCGGGCTGCCTGGGACGGAACGGTGAGATCGATGCCCGTGAGCTCCTCGAAGCGGTTGAGCCTGTTCAGGATGGTGTTCCGGTGGCAAAAAAGCTGCTCGGCCGTCACTGTGATGTTCCCGGTGGACAGGAAATGCCGGACGGTTTCCATAAGCCGCTCGCGTTCCCCGCCGCGGCATTCCTCCAACGCCTCCTCCACCTGGGCGGCGAGGTCCAGTCCGGCGTCCTGGAGGTTCTGGTTCGCCAGCCGCGCCCAGGCGGCATCCGCGGAGAGCGGTCCTGAGTCGTTCGGACGGATCAGCGCCGCAAGGCTTTCCGCCGTGCGGGCTGCAGCGGGAAGGGCCCGCAGGCCGTGCACTTCGGGGACGAATCCGCACGGGATGCCCGCGAGTGAGGGCGGCAGCTGGGGGACCTGGACGGGGGCGCCCCGCGGTGTTGCCCGGGGTGCGGGCAGTGGCCAGAACAGGTAGGTGGTTCCGCCGGATTCATGCAGGAACAGCCGGTGGCGGAGCTGCAGTCCCGAGCCGAACTGGGCCGAGGCCGCCCTGAGGCCGGCCCCTGCTTCGCCGCCCGCCGCCACCAGTCCGCACCACGCATCCGGGCTGATGCCAAGGGCGGACCCCACTTGGGCCGACGTTTCGGTGGACAACGTGCTTTGGTTGAACAGCCTGGCGATGAATTCGCGCTGGATGCTGGACTCCTCCTGGGCCATCCGGACCCGTTCGGTGAGGTAGCTCATGTGTGTCCTGGTAGCGAATTCGTCCACCACCCGCCACACGAGGTCCACGCGGGAAGCCAGCAGTCCGGCGTCGTCCGGGGCGGCGATCTCGAGCAGCTCCGCCCACAGGATGCTGAAGTCCAGCCGCACCGCGGAGGTCAGGGACTCGGGTGGAATCCCGGCCCTGGCGCGCTTGGAGCCCAGGTCGGAAGCGAAGGCCAGCAGCCCGTCCCGGCCGTTGTCCGCCTCCCCGCCGCGGAGCCCGTGAGTGAGGCGCCGGAACGTCTCCCTTGCGGTGTCGCGGATCTCCGGGACAGTCACCTGGCTTTCGCCGTATTCCGGGATTTCCCGGACCCGTGCAGTGAAGGTCTGGGCGAGCTTGTCCAGCCGTCCTTCGAGCTGGTCCACCAGCTCGATCCAGCGAATGGCATCTCCGGGAGTACTAAAATTGTGCATTTTCACAGTGTAGAGCGTGATTTCCGTGGTGCAATGCTAGTTTTTTTGGCAAATCCTACTGGCAGAATGGAATGAAGCGCCGGGTGAGCCCAGTCACAGGGCCCGCAGCTCACAGGGCCCGCAGCCGACAGCTGGCATGACGGCCCCGGGCAGCGCCAGTCACCTTTCCCGTCCAGTCACACTACTTGGAGTAATCATGGCAAGCAGCGCAAGCAACGCCACCACCACAGTGGGTCCGCAGACGCCACGCGTTATCGACGAACGAGTCACCAGGAAGGTGGCCCTGGCTGCCCTCGTGGGCACCGCGCTGGAGTGGTACGACTTCTTCCTGTTCACCACGGCCGCCGCGCTGGTGTTCAACGCCCAGTACTTCGTCTCACAGGATCCGTTCGTTTCGGCCATGAGCTCCTTCGCCACCCTTGCCGTGGGCTTCGTGGCCCGCCCCATCGGCGGCTTCATCTTCGGCGCCCTCGGTGACAAGGTGGGTCGCAAAAAAATCCTGATGGTCACCATTGTGGGAATCGGCATCGTGACCGGCCTGATCGGCCTCCTGCCGAACTACATGACCATCGGCGTCGCAGCCCCCATCATCCTGGTGGCCCTGCGGATCCTGCAGGGCCTGGCAGTCGGCGGCGAGTGGAGCGGCGCGGTGATTATCGCCGTCGAAAACGCCCCCGTGGCCAAGCGGGCACGGTACGCGGCGCTGCCGCAGATCGGTTCGCCGATCGGCACCATCCTGTCCTCCGGCGGCTTCTTCGGAATGCTGTACCTGGTGGGCCAGACCAACTTCGATGCCTGGGGCTGGCGCATCCCGTTTGTGGCGGCCATCCCGCTGCTGGCCATCTCCATGTGGATCCGCAGCAAGCTCAGCGAATCGCCTGAGTTCGAGGCCCTGATGGAGTCCGGCGAGACCGAGCACGCCCCCATCCGCGGCGTCCTGACCAAGAGCTGGCGCCAGATCCTGGTGGGCATGTGCTCGGCGCTGCTGGGCATCGGCGGCTTCTACCTCATCACCAGCTTTGTGGTCTTCTACGGCACCAAGGTCCTCAAAATGCCCTACGAAACCCTCCTGCTGGGCTCTCTGCTGGCCGCGGTTTTCGAAATCTTCGTCCTCATCTGGGCCGGACGCATGGGCGAAAAGTACGGCGCCAGCAAGGTGATCCTCTGGGGCGGCGTGGCCTCCGCGCTCGTTGCTGTCCCGGTTTTCCTGGCCATCGACACCGCCAACCCTGTGCTGGTCATCATCGCCATGATCATCGGCGTGTGCACCCTGTCCATCCCGTACGCAGTGTCCGGAACGGCCCTCACCGCGTTGTTCGCCACCAGGGTCCGGTACACCGGCGTGGCCATCACTTCCAACAGCGCCGGCGTCATCTCGGGCTTCGTGCCCCTGGTTGCCACCGCCCTGGTGGCCGCCAACGGCAACTCGTTCTGGCCTGGTGCCATCATCCTGCTGGTGGTCTCCGTCATGACGGCACTGTCCGGTATCTTCCTGCCCGCACTCAGCATCGAAGAAGAGGGAATGAAGCATTGAGCACCTCAACCACGGCCGGGCACCTCATCGTTGCCCAGCTTGAACGGGCCGGCATCCAGCGCGTCTACGGCGTCCCCGGCGAAAGCTTCCTGGACGTGCTGGACGGCCTCCACGGCTCCAGCATCGAAACCGTGGTGACCCGGCACGAAGGCGGCGCCGGTTTCATGGCCCTCGCCGAAGGCCGCCTCACCGAACTCCCCGGAGTGGCGATGGTGACCCGCGGTCCCGGTGCGGCCAACGCCTTCATCGCCATCCACACCGCGCACCAGGACGCCACGCCACTGATTCTCTTCGTGGGGCTCATCCCGGTGGCGGACCGGGGCCGCGAATCCTTCCAGGAATTCGACATCAATGCCTGGTTCGGCAGCACTGCAAAGAAAGTCGTGACGCTCGACGACGCCGCTTCCGCCGCCCGCGTGGTGGACGACGCGATCTTCACGGCGCTCAGCGGCCGGCCCGGCCCGGTGGTCATCGGGCTTCCCGAGGACGTCCTGGTCCACGCCATCGAAGCAGGCACGGTGGAACCCCGGGCCATGGCACGCACCGAACCGACCCCCTCGGACCTCGCCGCGCTGGAGCAGCGCCTGGCGGCAGCACGCAAGCCGCTGCTCGTGGTGGGCGGCGAAGGCTGGGACCAGGAAAGCTCGGAGGCGCTGGCCGGCTGGGCTTCCCGCCACGGCGTGCCCGTCCTGGCCGACTTCCGAGCCTACGATGCGGTTCCGCACAACAGCGACGCCTACGCCGGCTACCTTGGCTATGCCCGCAGCGACGACAACGCGCGCCGCCTCGACGAGGCCGACCTGCTGGTCTTCGTCGGCTGCGTCCGCGCCGACGTTCTTTCGGACGGCTACAGGCGCGGCCTGGATGCCGTCAGCGTGGTGGTCAACCTTGATGCCGACCTGCTGGGCCACTTCGGCCGGCTGGACCAGCACATTCCAGCCCACGTGGCATCGTTCTCCCGGGCGCTCGCCGCCACGGCCTCCGCGGTGCAGCCCGCTGCCGGCTGGCTTGCCGACGCCCGCGCGGACTACGAAAAGTTCTCGTCCGCCCAGCCCGACGGTGGAACGGGTGTGGATCTCGCCGTCGTAATGGAAATCCTCAAGCAGGAAATGGACGACGACGCCGTCATCACTTACGGGGCCGGGAACCACACGCTGTGGCCGGCGCGCTACCTGAAGCACAACTCGGCAAACTCCCTTGCGGCACCGCGCAACGGCGCGATGGGGATGGGGATCCCGGCCGCCGTTGCCGCCTCCCTGGCCTATCCTGGCCGGCAGGTCATCTCCGTTGCCGGCGACGGCTGCTTCCTGATGAACGGCCAGGAACTGGCCACGGCCATGGGGCACGGCGGCAGGTTCGTCGTCCTGCTGGTGGACAACGGCATCTTCGCCACCATCCGCGAACACCAGGAAGGCCACTACCCGGGCCGCCCGTCCGGAACGCACATGACCAACCCGGACTTCGCCGCCCTGGCCCGCTCGTACGGCGGCTACGGGGAACGCGTGGACAAGGCCGAGGACTTTGCCGCAGCGTTCCGCCGCGCCGCGGAGTCCGGACTTCCGGCCGTCCTGCACCTGCCGCAGGATCCCGCCACCCGTTCACCCAAGACCGCCAGCAACTGACCGGAGCGTTCCATGATCACGCTGAACAACATCATCAACGGAGAGATCCCCAACGGAGGCGCTGACGGCGGGACCGTCCACGGGACCGGGACAACCGGCCCGGCTCAGGCCACGCTGCCCTTCTTCGACCCCGCCACCGGCGTGCAGCTCGGCACCGCCCCGGACAGCGATGCCGCCACCGTTGACCGCGCCTTCCGGGCCGCCCGCACCGCCTTCAAGAGCTACAAGCGGACCACCCCGGCCGAGCGCCAGGCCATGATGCTCAAGCTCGCGGACCTCATCGAGGCCAACGTGGACCGGATCCTCGAGGCGGAAGTTGCCTGCACCGGCAAGCCGAAGGCTGTCACCCGGGAGATCGAGATCCTGCGCGGCGCGGACCAGCTGCGCTTCTTCGCCGGCGCCTGCCGGGTGGTTTCCGGCACGGCCCAGACCGAGTATGTCACCGGGTTCTCCTCGACCGTCCGCCGCGAGCCGCTCGGCGTGGTCGCCCAGATCACCCCGTGGAACTACCCGTTCATGATGGCCATCTGGAAGATCGGACCGGCCCTCGCCGCCGGCAACACCCTGGTCCTCAAGCCGGCCGACACCACCCCCTGGTCCACAGTCATCCTGGGCGAGCTGGCCCAGCAGGCCTATCCTGCCGGCGTCGTCAACATCGTCTGCGGCGGACGCGGCACCGGGGCCGCGATGGTGGACCACGAGATCCCCGAAATGGTGTCCATCACCGGCTCCACCCGCGCCGGAGCCCAGGTCATGTCCGCTGCGTCGGCAACGCTCAAGGATGTCCACCTGGAACTCGGCGGCAAGGCGCCGGCCATCGTTTTTGCCGACGTCGACATTGAACTGACCGCCCAGGAGATAGCGCTGGGCGCTTTCTTCAACGCCGGTCAGGACTGCACCGCAGTGACCCGCGTCCTGGTGGAGGAGTCCGTCCACGCCGAATTCGGTGCAGCGCTTGCCGCTGCCGCGTCTGCGCTGACCGTTGGCGGCGACGCAGCCGACCTCGGCCCGCTGAACAGCGCCGCCCAGCTGGACCGCGTGGAGGGCTTCATGTCCAGGCTGCCGGCGAACGCCAAGATCCTGGCCGGCGGCAAGCGGACCGGGGCGGGCTTCCACTTCGAACCCACCGTGATCAACGGCGTTTTCCAGAGCGACGAGGTGGTGTGCGACGAGATCTTCGGTCCCGTGGTCACGGTGCAGCCCTTCCGCTCCGAGGAGGAAGCGCTGGAACTGGCCAACGGCACCAAGTACGCGCTGGCCTCCAGCGTCTGGTCCAACAACCACGGCGTGGTCACGAGGGTGTCCAACGAACTGGACTTCGGCGCCGTGTGGATCAACTGCCACCAGGTGATCCCGGCAGAGGCCCCGCACGGCGGCTTCAAGCACTCAGGAACAGGCAAGGACCTGTCCGTTTTCGGGCTTGAGGACTACACCCGCATCAAGTCCGTCACCACCTCCCACCGCTAACCCGCCCGTTCCAAACGCTAGGAACCCCGTGAAACTCGATCTGCTGCTGCGAAACGCGGACATCATCACCATGGATGACCGCCGCCCGCACGCCACGTCGCTGGGAATCTGGCAGGGCCGCATCGCCGGCCTCGATGACGAGCTGGACGGACTGGACGCGGCCGAGGTCCTGGACCTTGGGGGTGCCACGGTGACCCCCGGATTCATCGACGCGCACTGCCACACGACGTGGTTCGGGCTGGGCCTGGGCGAAGTGGACGTCTCCGGCGCCCGCGGCCTGGACCAGCTGTACGCCCTGCTTGAGGCGGACATGGCCGTCGGCGCGTCCGGCTGGCTCATGGCCACCGGGTTCAGCCAGACGCAGCACGGCGGCGGGTTCCCGGACATTGCCGTGCTGGACCGGATAACTGGAAACCGGCCGCTGTTCATCCGGCACAACTCCGGCCATATGGCCGTGGTGAACACGGCCGCGCTGCGGCTGGCAGGCGCCGAATCGGCGTCGTTCCCGGATCCCGACGGCGGCGTGATAGTCCGCGACGCCCACGGCCGGCCCACGGGCCTGGTCCAGGAGACGGCGCAGCGGCTGATCCAGGAGCTGATCCTGCCGTATTCCCTCGAAGCCATCGAGGACGCACTGGACCGTGCCACACGGCACTACGCCTCGGAAGGCATCACCAGTTTCACCGAAGCGGGGATCGGCGGCGGCTGGATCGGCCACAGCCCGGTGGAACTGGCCGCCTACCAGCGTGCCGCGGCCCACGGCAGGCTCCACGCCCGGGCCCAGCTCATGCCGGTCCTTGACGTTCTCCATCCGCTGGACGGACACGGGACTCTTGGAGCTGTAGCCGCCGGGCCGGGGCCGGCAGCCGCCGGAGCTGTCGGCCTTGACCTGGGCATGGCCAGCGGCTTCGGGAATGACTACCTTTCCCTCGGCCCGGCCAAGGTGTTCCTGGACGGCTCGCTGCTGGGCGAGACCGCGGCCGTCAGCGAGGACTACTGCAGCCACGGCCACACGGACAACAGCGGCAACACCGGGTATTTCCAGGCCGACCCGGAGGCGCTGCGGAACAGGATTGAGGCGGCCTACGCGGCGGGCTGGTCCATCGCCGCGCACGCCATCGGAGACCGGGCCGTGGACCTGGCGATCAGCATCATCACGGACTGCGCCGGCAAATACGGGCCGCGCGCCCTGCCCAACCGGATCGAGCACGCTTCCGTCACCAGGCCGGACCAGGTGCAGCGGCTCGCGGACGCCGGAATCGCGGTGACCCCGCAGGCCAGCTTCTTCGCTGAGGGCGGCGACGGCATGACCGCATCGCTGGGACCGGAACGGCTGGGCTGGGCCTACCGCGCGGCGTCGTTCACGGACGCCGGCGTGACCCTCGCAGGAAGCTCGGACCGTCCCGTCGCGGACGGCAACGTGCTCCGCGGAATGCAGGCCTTCGTGGACCGCCGCACATCCTCAGGGGCCGTTTTCGGCAACCCGGACGAGCGCCTGAGCCCCCGTCAGGCACTGGCTGCGTACACCACCGGAGCCGCCGCGGCCACCGGCCTGTCGCACCTCAAAGGCACCCTGAGGGCCGGCAAGCTGGCTGACTTCACGGTCCTGAACGGCTCGCCACTCACTGCCCCGGACATCTCGGCCCTCCGGGTCCTTGCCACCGCAGTCGGCGGCTCCTTCACCTACGGGGGAGGCCGCTTCCCGGGCGCGGACCGCGTCGGCGAGTCAGCCCGCAACACCTCCGCCGGCAGTACCTTCATCCGTCCAGCCACCAACCGTTCATAGGGGAACTCCGTGACCACAACAACAATCCTCAGCGCCCGTGACAACGCTTTCGTCCGGGACTTCTACACCATGAGCGAATTCGGAGCCACCCCGAACGGCGGCGTGGACCGGCAGGCCGGCTCCGTCCCGGACGGCCAGCAGCGGCAGTGGCTCACGGGTCTGCTGGAGGCCAGGGGTTTCATGGTGAAGTTCGACCACGCCGGCAACCAGTGGGGCCTCTACGAAGCGGTGGCCGGTGCCCCCTACGTAGTGGTGGGCTCGCACATGGACTCGCAGCCCACCGCCGGACGCTACGACGGCGCCTACGGGGTGCTGGCAGCAGCCCACGCCGCCTTTCGCCTCGTGGAGAAGTGGAACGCTTCCGGCCCTGACGGCCAGCCCCGCTTCAACGTTGCGGTGGTCAACTGGTTCAACGAGGAGGGCTCGCGGTTCAAGCCCTCCATGATGGGTTCCTCGGTGTACACCGGGAAGCTGGAGCTGGAGACGGCGCTGGCCACCACCGATGCCGCCGGTATCTCGGTCCGCGATGCTCTGGACGCCATCGGCTGCCGCGGGGAGTATGAGGGACCGCAGGCCGCCTTCTGCGCCGAAATCCACATCGAGCAGGGCCGGAGCATGGAGCGGGAAGGCGTTACCATCGGCCTGGTCCACTCCAACTGGGCCGCCAACAAGTACGAATTCGTGGTGAACGGCGAGCAGGCCCACACCGGCTCCACCGTGATCGCGGACAGGAAGGATGCCCTGCTGGGTGCCTCCATGATGGTGGTGGCCGCCCGGGAGCTGGCCGACCGCTTCCCCGGCGTGCTGCACACCTCCGTGGGGCAGCTGACCGTCTACCCCAACTCGCCGGTGGTCGTGCCGTCCCGCGTGAACCTGCTGCTGGACCTGCGCAGCGCCGACGAAGCAGTACTGGCGGAGGCCGATGCACTGCTGCACCAGCGGATCGCCGAGATCGAGCAGCTGGCGAACGTCACCGTGGAACGCGGTCATTCCCACTCCTGGCCGGTCACCCCGTACCAGCCCGAAGGCGTGGAACTGGCAGCGAAGGTGGCCGCCGACCTCGGCCTGGCGAACAAGCCGGTGATGACCCTGGCCGGGCATGATTCCACCAACATGAAGGACATCGTCCCCACGGTAATGCTCTTCGTGCCCAGCGTGGACGGCATTTCACACAATGAACACGAATACACCACCGACGAGGACATCGTGGCCGGCCTCACCATGCTCACCGAGGTGGTCGCCCGTCTCTGCGACGGCGCCCTGGAGGACTGAGCCCGGAGGACCGCCGCTGGCACGGTAGTCAGTACCGCCGCCAGCGCGGGTCAGTGCCGCGAAGAAACCCAGAGCGCCGGGACGTCCCGGCCTGCCGCGTCGGGGCTGGCCACATGCAGGGTCCGCCCGAACGCCTCTTCCGTGATGGTCACGTTGATGCCCGCTGCGGCCAGCCGGTCCCGCAGGACCGACAGCTCGCCCGTGTACTCAAAGCCCAGCCCGGGCCGGGCGGCGCCGTCCACAGGGCGCACCATCAGCACGCCGCCGTTCTTGGCGGTGAAATCCGCGGTTTCGTCGTCATCCGGCACCGGCCGGAGCCGCGCGCCCATGTTCCGCAGGGTCTGTGCCGCGGCAGCGGCGTCCGGCGTGAACCAGACTTCGACGACGGCGAGTCCCGGATCGGCGTCCGCGCACTGGGCGCCGTGGGCGGCTTTGTCCGCGAAGAAACTGAAACCGTCCTCGCCGGTGATCCGGCAGGAGGCCCCGTGGTCCGCGTCGACCAGTTCGGCCGGTGTGGTCCCGTCCTCCACGGAGGCCAGGTTGGTCCGCCGGGCGAATTCGGCGAGGTCGCCCACTTCGACGCCGAACGCCGTCGTGCCGTCTTCGGCGGAACCGGCTTCGGCGGAATGCAGCGCCAGGCGGCCGGAACCGGCGTCGTACTCTTTCCAGGGACCGTCATCAACGGTCTTCACCATTCCCAGCTCCGTGAGGAGCTGCTCCCACTGGTCCGGGCGGGACGTGAAATGGACGGGTCGGACACGCAGCATGGGACACTCCTGGGCTCGCTTTGCGATGACTTTGACGGCGACACTGCCATGATGCCACGCCTTGATTAAGGAATCCCGGGTAGCAGAATGGTGCCATGGCCATCGAACTTGAAGAACTGCTGGTGAAGGACGCCGCCGAATGGCGCAGCTGGCTGGAACAGCACCACACCACCAGCCCTGGCGTCTGGCTGGTGCTGCACAAGAAGGGTGGCAACACCACCGAGCTGGACTACGAGGCCGCGCTGCAGGAGGCGCTGTGCTTCGGGTGGATCGACGGCCAGGGCAGAAGGCGCGACGACGACAGCTCCTTCCAGCGGATGACGCGCCGCGGCCCCAAGAGCGTATGGTCGGCCCGGAACGTTGACCGCATCGAAAAGCTCGAGGCAGCGGGCAGGATGACCGCGGCCGGCCGGGCCGCCGTCGAAGCCGCAAAAGCGGACGGACGCTGGGAGGTGGCGTATTCCGGGGCGGCCTCCGCCGAAGTGCCGGCGGACCTGGCGGCTGCCATCGCCGCCGAACCGCGGGCGCAGGCCATGTTCGATGTGCTGACGTCGGTGAACCGCTTCGCCCTGATTTACCGCACCAACTCGGTCAAGCAGGCGGCCACCAGGGAACGCAAGATCGCAGGATTCGTCGAGATGCTGGCACGCGGCGAAACCCCGTACCCGCAGAAGAAGCGCCCCGCGGAGTAATCGCCCGCGCGGGCGGGCGCCCCGCGGAGTCGCAACCGTCAGACGGTGGCGTCCTCGTCCATGGGGAAGGCCACGGCTTCGCCGACCACGCGCAGGCAGAGCTCCATGCCCGGCCGCGCGATGGAGGCGTTCCAGTGCCGGATGGTGATCACTTCGCCGCCTCCCGGGAACCGGTGGTCCGGGACAGCGCCGGCTGCCAGCTCCGGCGGCACGGCCAGTTTCAGGCGCACGGTTGTTTCCGGGCCGAAATAGTCCGTATCAACCACCACGCCGCGGATGGGGCCGTCCTCCGCGATGCGGATCTGCTCGGGCCGCAGCATGAGCTGCACGCGTCCCTGGGCCGGGGGCCTGCGCACCGGGATGCCGCCCAGCGAACACGTGGCCAGCGAACCCTCCATCCAGGCGTCCAGGATGACGGCGTCGCCCAGGAACTCCGCCGTTGCCCGGTCCGCGGGGCGGGTGTAGACCACGAAGGGGTTGCCGATCTGGGCCAGCCTGCCGCCGCGCATCACTGCAACCTGGTCCGCGAAGGAGAGAGCCTCGGCCTGGTCGTGCGTGACAAGGATGGTGGTCACGCCGGCTTCGCTGAGGACCTTGGCCACCGCGCGGCGGGTGGCAACGCGGAGGCCGGCGTCCAGCGCGGAGAAGGGCTCGTCCAGCAGCATCAGCTCCGGCTCGCGGGCCAGGGCGCGGGCCAGTGCCACTCGCTGCTGCTGACCGCCGGAGAGCTGGTGCGGCCGGCGCTTGGCCATGGACGGATCGAGGGAGACCATCTCCAGGAGCTCGCCCACCCGGGCCGCGACCTCGCGCCGCCCGCCGGAAAGGTGGCTGGCACTGAGGCCGAAGGAGACATTCTGGCCCACCGTGAGGTGCGGGAACAGGGCGCCGTCCTGGGCGACGTAGCCGACATGGCGTTTGTGCGCCGGCACCCAGAAGCCCTCGCCGGCCACCTTGGTGCCGTTGAGTGAAATGCTGCCGGTATCGGGATGCTCGAAGCCGGCGATCAGGCGCAGCAGCGTGGTCTTGCCGGAGCCGGAGGGGCCGACGATCGCGGTGGTTCCGCCCTTGGCCACGGACAGGTTGACGCCCTTGAGGACCGCCTGTGAACCGAAGTTCTTGGTGACGGCCTCGATCTCCAGGTGGCTGTTGGTGCTGGGCGCCACGGACGCGGCGATCCGCGGTTCCGGAAGCCTGGAGGGGGCATCGCGGGAAGTGTAGGAATCGGTCACTGTCCGGCCACTTTCTTGGACTGCTGGAAGAGGAGGTAGGTCATGGGGGCGGAGATGAGGATCATCAACAGCGCATACGGTGCCGCGCCGGCGTAGTCGATCTCGCTGCTCTTGCTCCAGAATTCGGTGGCCAGGGTGCGCGTGCCGTTGGGGGAGAGCAGCAGGGTGGCGGTGAGTTCGTTGACGATGGCAAGGAACACGAGTGCAGCGCCGCCCGCCGCTGCGGGCGCCGTGAGCCGTAGCGTGACGCGGATGAAGGAGACCAGCGGCGGTTTGCCCAGCGCCTGGGCGGCTTCGTCGAGTTCCTTGGGCGCCTGGGCCAGCCCGGCCCGGATGTTCACCAGTGCGCGCGGCAGGAAGAGCAGCACATAGGCCGCGATCAGCAGCACCGTGGTCTGGTAGAAGCCGGGGGCAACCCTGATGCTGACGGTCACGAAGGCCAGGCCCACCACGATGCCCGGCATGGAACTGGTGATGTAGTTGGACAGTTCCAGTGCCTTGCTGAACCAGCTCGGGTGCCGGACAGCGAGGTAGGCCATGGGGAATGCCACCACGGTGGTTGCCAGTGCACCGGTCAGGCCGTAGCCCATGGTCTGCAGCAGGGCGGGAAGGAATTCGTCGGCCACCCAGATGTCGGCCCCGCCCGCGACGATCCAGCGCAGCACGAACATCAGCGGCAGGCCGAACGCCAGGGCGGTGAGGCCGGTCAGGAAGAGCTGGGACGGAACCTGGTAGGCGTGCAGCGGCAGGCGCAGCGCCCTGGCCTGCGCACCGGACCCCACCCGCGCGTAGCGTGCGGTGCCGCGGCTTCGCACCTCAACCAGGAGCAGGATGAGGCAGAAGAACACCAGCACGCTGGCCAGCATGTTCCCGGCGGTGCCGTTGAACGTGGACTGGTACTGCACCATGATCGCGGTGGTGAAGGTGTCGAAGCGGATCATTGCGAATGCGCCGTATTCGGCCAGCAGGTGCAGCGAGACCAGCAGCGCCCCGCCGGTCATGGCGATGCGGAGCTGGGGGAGGACCACCCGGAAGAAGGTGCGCCACGCGCCCAGGCCCAGGGAGGCCGCCGACTGTTCGATGGCCGGGTCCAGGCGGCTCAGTGTCGCGGCGGCCGGGATGTAGACCAGGGGGAAGTAGGACAGCGTGGCGATCAGCACACCGGACCAGAGACCGCCCATTGAGGGCACCGCGGAGACCCAGGCGTAGCTGTTGACGAAGGCCGGGATGGCCAGCGGCGCGGCGAGCAGGACAGCCCACCATTTGTGCCCGCGCAGTGTGGTCCGTTCCACCAGCCAGGCGCCGCCCACGCCCAGGACCACGCAGAGCGGCACGGTGATGGCCATCAGCAGCACGGTGTTGAGGAGAAGCTCACCGACGCGCTCCCGGAAGATCAGCGCGACGGCGGTGTCCCACCCCGTGGCGGCCGTCATCACGATGACGTACCCCAGCGGGAGCAGCGAAAACAGGGCAATGAGGACGGCGATGACGGATACTGCGGAAACGCCGAAAGGCGGGCGGGGGCGCTTGCCCCTGCCCGCCGTCGTCGTGCTTCCGGAAGTGTCCGGTGCCGCTAGGTCAGTTGGCACTGATTTACAGCAGTCCTGCCTTGGTCATCAGCTCGGTAACCTTTTCGGAATTGAGCTTGGCCGGGTCAACGGTGGGCGCCTGCAGTTCGGTCAGCGGAACCAGCTTGTCGTTGGCCGGGACATCGGAGGCGATGGCGTACTCGAAGGAGGTGCCCTTCTGCAGGACCTCCTGGCCCTTCTTGCCGGTGATGAACTTCAGGAAGGCCTGCGCCGCCGCTGCGTTCTTGGACGAGTTCAGCACGCCGCCGCCGGACACGGAGACGAACGCGCCCGGGTCCTGGTTCTTGAAGTAGTACGGCGTGACGTTCTTGGAGTTCTCGCCGGTCTTGGCCTGGTCGCCGTAGTAGTAGTAGTGGTAGATCAGGGCGGCGTCGACTTCGCCGGCGTTGACAGCCTTCATTGCCGTGCTGTTGCCCTTGTAGGCCTTGAAGTTTTCCTTCATGCCCTTGAGCCATTCCTCGGCCGCGGCTTCGCCCTTGAGCTCAAGCAGCGCGGAAACGATGGCCTGGAAGTCGGCACCGGACGGTGAAGCGGCCCACTTGCCCTTCCACTCCGGCTTGGCCAGGTCCAGCATGGACTTGGGCAGCTGGGCCTCGCTCAGCTTGGCCTTGTCGTAGACCAGCACGGTGGAGCGGGCTGCGATGCCGGTCCACTTGTTGGTGGAGGGGCGGAAAGCGGCGGGCACCTGGTCAACGGTGGCCTTGTCCACGTCCGCGAAGAGTCCGGCGTTCTCAACCTGCGCCATTGCGGGCGAGTTTTCCGTCAGGAACACGTCGGCCGGGGAGGCTGCGCCTTCCTGGATAATCTGGTTGGACATTTCGGTGTCCGAGCCCTGGCGCAGCGTAACCTTGACGCCGGTTTCAGCGGTGAAAGCGTCGATCCATTCCTTGGTGAGGCTTTCGTGCTGGGCGTTGTAGACGGTGATTTCGCCAGCAGCCTTGCCGTCCGCTGCCGCCGTGCTGGCGGCGGGGGTGGAGCTTCCGGAGCCGCAGGCGGCCAGGCCGAGGGCTGCGGTGGCGGCGAGTGCGATTCCTGCCAGCGCGTTGGTGCGGATCTTCATTGGGGGCTTCTTTCTGGAAAAAAGTCTTGGTGGACCGGAGTCCGCGTGAGGGGGAAGTTAGGGCATGCTCACTGCCAAAAACTGTAGGTTAGCCAAACCTAAGAGACCAAGTCGAAGCGGTCTTAAGTGATCAGGATCACATCAATTACGGAACTTTTACGTGACTTAATTCCGGATGGCCAACACTGCGGCGGCGGCCTCCAGCACCATCCAGGCCTGGAGCTGGGTGGAAAGCTCGACGGCGGCACCGGCCGGATACGAGCCGCTCGCCGGCGTCTCGGGATATACCGGGAACACTAGGTGCGCACCGTGCCGCGCCAGCGGCTCCACGGTTCCCACGGTGCGGCGCCCCTCCCAGAGCGCCTGCGCGGTTTCGATGACCAGAGCTACCGCGACGGCCCTCGTCCGGTCGGAGAGCCGTCCGTCCACTGCCGCCAGCGCAAGGTACCGCGCCAGGATCCCGGTGAACAGGCCGCCGTCGCCCGTTCCGTCACAGCGGAGCACGGCGGCAGTCTTGCCGGAGGCCAGGATGGCGGGGCGCGTCAGGTTGCGGGACACGGCGTCCACCAGGCTGGCCGCCCGGTCAAGGTTCGGCTGGCCGCCGAGCTCCAATAGCGCACCCAGGACGGGCCCCTGGTTGTAGGTGTAGATGGCGGCTTCCAGCACCACCTTGCCGTCGGGGCCGATCCGCAGGCCGTCCTGGTACATGCCCTGGGCGGGGTCGAACAGCTTCGTGTGGAGCCAGTCCACCAACGCCTGCGCCTTGGCCGTATTCCCGGTGCGGGCATAGTAGAGCGCTACCGGCGCCGTAGCAGGTGTGTTCTTGAAGTCCCGTTTGGTGCTCCAGAAGGTGCCGCCGCCCAGGTCGTCCGTGGACGCGGAATCGAACTGCAGCGTGAGGCTTTTCCGGATCCGGGCGTGGCGGCGGGCGCCCGGCTTCCGCGTCTGCTCGGCCAGGTTCGCCAGCCGGAGGGTAGATAGTGCGAGCCAGGCCATGTCGTCGTAGTAGTTGTTGACCACGGTCAGGAAGTTGCGGAGCCGGATGCCGGTGACCAGCTGCGAGGCCAGCCGTCCGGCGCTGGGCCGGCTCCCGCCGTCGAACCTTGCGCCTTTCGCCAGCTCCCGGCGGCCGGCGTCCACCAGGCAGTCCACGTAGTGGGCCTGCCACCAGTAGTGCCAGGGGCGCCTCAGGTTCTTCAGCCTGCCGGACGGCCGTTCAATGGCCGCGATATGCGTTCCGGGGAGGAAGAACAGCCGTTGCCCGAACATCCTGGTGACGGACCGGGCGGCCTCGTCGGCGCGGACAGACCAGTCCGCGGGGGTGGCGGCGTCCGGGGAGATCATGGTGCCAGCCTAGCCCGGAGTCCGGACAGTGCGCAGCCGGGACGGCCGTACGGTGTGCGTCCGGGGTGGCGGGCGGGTGTGCGTCCGGGGTGCCGGGCGGGTGTGCGGTTTGCTCCTATTCCAGTTAACATTCATTAACTAGCGTTACGCCGGGGTTCCGGTTCCACATCAAGGAGGATGCATGGACATCAAAGGTACTGTCGCGCTCATTACGGGCGGGGCCTCCGGGCTGGGCGCCGCGACGGCACGGCGTCTGTTCGACGCAGGGGCCTCCGTAGTGCTGGTGGACCTGCCGTCCTCGCGGGGCGAGGAGTTCGCGGCCGAGTTGAACGGCCTCGGCGGCGCCGGAACCGATGCCGGTGCGTCGGGTGGTGCCGGGGCCGCTGCCGGCGGAACCGCTGTTTTTGTTCCTGCCGACGTAACCAGCGAGGACCAGGTGCAGGCCGCCGTCGACGCCGCCGTCGCCCTGGGGCCGCTGCGCATAGTGGTGAACTGCGCGGGCATCGCCACGCCGGGGAAGGTCCTGGGCCGCGATGGTGTGCTGCCGCTGGAGACCTTCAACCGCGTCATCCAGATCAACCTGGTGGGCACCTTCAACGTGATCCGCCTGGCTGCCGCTGCCATGGCCGCCACCGAGCCCGTCTCGACCGGACTCGGCGGCCCGGAGCGCGGCGTCATCATCAACACCGCCTCCGTGGCCGCGTTCGACGGCCAGATCGGCCAGCCCGCCTACGCCGCCTCCAAAGGGGCCGTGGCGGCAATGACCCTGCCGATCGCCCGCGAACTGGCCCGTTCCCTGATCCGCGTGGTCACCATCGCGCCGGGCATCTTCGAGACGCCCATGATGGCCGGACTGCCGCAGGACGCCCAGGATTCGCTGGGACAGCAGGTTCCGCACCCCTCACGGCTCGGCCGCCCCGCCGAATACGCCAGCCTGGCCGCGCACATCGTGGACAACGCCATGCTCAACGGCGAGACCATCCGCCTCGACGGCGCCATCCGGATGGGGCCGAAGTGATGCCGGCGGCAAATCCGGGGATACCGGACCCGGCTGCGAACGCTGTGGATTCTCTGCCTACTGCTGATTTCTTCGGGTTCGAATCGCTGCTCAGCGAACGCGAACGGCTAAAACTGCAGGAGCTGCGGGAATTCCTGGCGGCCGAGATCGCGCCGTTCGCCACGGAATGGTGGAACAACGCCGAATTCCCTGCCCATATCCTGCCCAAGCTGGCGGCCCTGGAACTGAGCGCACCGGCCCAGCGCGGCTACAGCCACCTGTTCGCGGGCCTGGTGATCGCCGAGATCACCCGGGTGGACACGTCCATCGCCACATTCTTCCTGGTGCACCATGACCTCTTCGTGGAGTCGCTGTACGGATTCGGCTCCGACGAGCAGAAGTCCCGCCTGCTCGACGACGCCGCCAACCTCCGCACCACCGGCGCCTTCGCACTGACCGAGCCGGAGCACGGCTCCGACGTGGCCGGCGGAATGGAAACACGGGCGCGCCGCGTGTCCGGCTCGACGGGAGCTGCCGACGGCGGCGACGTCTGGGTCCTCAACGGGGCCAAACGCTGGATCGGCAACGGGACGTTCTGCGACTACATGCTCGTCTGGGCGCGGGACGAGGCCGACGGCGCCATCCGGGGATTTATCGTGGACGCGACGCTGCCCGGGGTGGGCCGAAGCCGGATCGAGAACAAGATTGCCCTGCGTACGGTGCAGAACGCGGACATTGTCTTCCGGGATGTGCGGGTGCCGGAGGCAGACCGCTTCGCCGGCATCGGAAGCTTCGAGGACACCAACGAACTGCTCCGGGGGTCCCGGATCATGGTGGCGTGGCAGGCGGTGGGCCAGCAGCTGGCGGCGTTCGACGTTGCCCGGCAGCACGCCGTCGAACGCCAGCAGTTCGGGCGTCCGCTGGCCAAATTCCAGCTGATCCAGCAGCAGCTGGTGACCATGTTGGGCAATGCCGTGGCCAGCATGGGCATGATGGTCCGGATCGCGCAGCTGCAGCAGGAGGGCAAGGCGGACATGGCCCAGGTGGCGCTGGCGAAGTCGTACACGAGTGCCCGGATGCGCGAAACCGTGGCCATGGGGAGGTCCATCCTGGGCGGCAACGGGATTGTGTCGGACTTCCGGATGGCCAAGATCTTCGTCGACGCCGAGGCCATTTACACCTATGAGGGGTCGTTCGAGATCAACACGCTGATCGTGGGCCGCGCCGTAACCGGAGTATCCGCGATCGTCTGAGCCTGGAGCGCGAACGGACACTTGAGGCCCCTCACCCGAGTGTGAGCCTTGAGCGCGAACGGACACTTGAGGCCCCTCACCGTGGGGGCTTAAGTGTCCGTTCGCGCTCAGTCGGCGATCATCGGGTCCTTCTCGCCGGCTTCGATCCGGTAGTCCAGGCTGTTGTTCTTCACCGGCATGGGGCAGGTCCCGTAGGGCGTGAAGGCGCTCGGGTAGTTGATGGCGCGGTTGAAGTCGAGGACCACTGATCCGTCCGGCCTCGGCTTCGCAGTGGACACCTTGCGCCAGTCGTCCGTTGAATCGCCGTTGGTCTCATCGTGGAACGTGACGGTCAGTGCGCCGAGCTTCTCTTCTTCGGCCTGCAGGTGGAACTCGTGGTCCTTGCCGGGCAGCCGGAACACCAGTTCGCCCACGGTCCGGTGCACGCCGTCCACCAGCGGATTCGCTGTGCCGATCGGGACGTCCACGGGCTCCGGATAGGCGCGGAAACTTGCTTCGACCACCAGGTCGGGGCGGTACTCAAAGGTGGGCACGCCGTCGAACTCGGTAAACACCGGCGACTTCGAATCCCTGGTGCGGATGGCGTACTTGTCCGCCCGCATGGCCAGTTCCACCACCACCTGCTTGCCGTCGTCGCCGCCGAACTGAACCCACATCAGCGATTCCTCGTCCGCCAGTACGGCGGAAATGGTGCCGTCCACCGGCTGCCCGGAGTCCACCAGCGTCAGCCCGTCCGCCGCCCCCGCGGTGAGGAACGCCGTCGTGCCGTCCGTTGACCAGAGTCCCGGGGCGAGGTCGACGGCGGCGGGCTGGGTTTCCAGCCACTGGAACGACGTGAGCGTCAACCAGCCGTAGTCACCGGCCAATGCTTTGTTGCGGTTGGCGCGGAACCGGTTCCAGCGTTCCACGATGGCATCAGGGGCAGTGTTCATTGTTCCTCCAAGGTGGCGCGGCCGTCGCGGCAACCTTACTCCGCGGCGCCCAAGCTTGCAGCGATCAGCCGGGAGGCAGCATCCCTGGCTGTCTCGGCGGCCTCCGGGTCACCGTCGAGCACGCCGCTGGCCAGGCCGCCGTCGAGGATCAGCGACAGGCTCCGTGCGAGCCGGTCCGGACGCGCGGCGCCCGCCTCGGCAGCCAGCCCCTGCATCCACGCCAGCACAGCCCTCTTATGCGCAACCGTGCGTTCGTGGACGGGGGTTCCCGACGCCGACTCGGCCGCTGCGTTGATGAAAGCGCAGCCCCGGTAACCGTCACGGCGGCAGGCAGAGGTAAGGGCATCGAACAGCCCAACGAGCTGTGCCGCCGGGTCCGGTCCTGCGGCCTCCGCAGCAGCGTGGAGCTGGCCGGTCCAGATGGCGTCGACCCTGTCCAGGTAGGCCAGGATCAATTCGTCCTTCGCCGGAAAGTACTTGTAGAACGTGGCCTTGGAGATCCCGGACTCGGCGATGATGGTGTCAATGCCGGCGGCGCGCAGGCCGTGCGCGTAGAACAACCTGAAGGCGGTTGCCAGGATCTTCTCCCTGGCGGGGCCGGCGGAAGTTCGGACAGCCTGCGGTGCGGAGGCTGCTCGCGTCGTCATACGTCAATGGTACACAGACAAGTCTGTCTCAGGCGGGGCCCGCACTGCTGGTAGGCCAACCCGCCCGGGGTCTGGGGCGGGTGCCCGCGCAGGTCAGGCCTCCCCGCCCGCGTAGGTCAGGCCTCTTCGCCCGCGCAGGTCAGGGGCGGGCGTCCAGACCGTTCACCAGCAGCTTCCACACTTCCGTCAGATCGTCATGGATCGCCGGATCCGCCCACTCCGCGGCGTGCAGCGGGTGGTGAAACCGGGCAGTGGCATACAGGACGGTGCGGCCGGCAGTGACCGCCTCCGTCCGGGCGAACTCGCCGTTTTCGATGCCGTCCGCGATGATTTCGGTCAGCTGTGCGGCGAGGTGGTTCACATGGGCGGCCACCACTTCCCTGGCCTCAGCGGTCAGTTGGCTGAAGGTCCCGAACAGCTCGGGGTCTTCCAATGCCATGCCTTGTTTGATGGCCGCGAGCCGCTGAAGCCAGCGAAGGAGCCGCTCGGACGCGGGGCCGGCGGTGTCCAGCGACGGATCCAGGGGTTCGATGATCCGGTCAAGCCACCTCCTTGCCACCGCGTCCCGGAGCGCAACTTTCGTGGGGAAGTGCCGGTAGACGCTGCCGTGGCTCACGCGAAGGACCTTGGCAACGTCCACCACTGTGGCCTTTGCCAGGCCGAAGCGGCGAAGGACGTCTTCGGCGGCGTCCAGGATGCGCTCTTCCGTCAATACGACGGCGGCAGGGCTCACTTCCGCTCGCTGTCGAGCATGGCCATCTGGCCCGCGTCGTAGCGTGTACCGGCGGCGGCGTCAGCCGGAACGGCCGCTTCGATGTCGGCGAGATCCTGGCTGGAGAGGGCCAGCGAGGCGGCCCCGAGGGACTCGGCCAGCCGGTCGCGGCGGCGGGCGCCCACCAGGGGGACGATGTCCTCACCGCGCGACAGCACCCAGGCGATGGCCACCTGGGCCACGGTGGCGTCCTTATTGTCGGCAATGAGCCGCAGCCGCTCGACGAGCTCGAGGTTGCGCTGCAGGTTTTCGCCGGAGAACCGGGGGAGATGGGCGCGGAAGTCCCGGCGGTTGCCCTCGGTCTGGGCGGGCCAGTGACCGGAGACGAGGCCGCGGGACAGGACACCGTAGGCGGTGATTCCGACTCCCAGCTCACGGGCTGCGGGCAGGATCTCTTTTTCGAGGCCGCGGGAGATCAGCGAGTATTCGATCTGCAGGTCTGAGATCGGGTGCACGGCGTGCGCTCGGCGCAGCGTTTCAGCCCCCACCTCGGATAGCCCGATGTGGCGGATGAGGCCCTGTTTCACGAGCTCGGCCAGCGCGCCCATGGTTTCTTCGACGGGGACGGCGGGATCGAGGCGGGCCGGCCGGTAGATGTCGACGTAGTCGGTGCCGAGGCGGCGCAGGGAGTAGGCGAGGAAGTTCTTGATGGCTGCCGGCCGGGTGTCGACGCCGTTCCATCCCCCGCGCGCGTCCCGCAGGACGCCGAACTTGACGCTGATCTGCACGTCTTCGCGGCGCCGGCCGCGGATGGCGTCGCGCAGCAGGAGCTCGTTGTGCCCCATGCCGTAAAAGTCGCCCGTGTCCAGCAGGGTGACGCCGGCGTCGAGGGCAGCCTGAATTGTGGCGACGCTCTCCGCGTCGTCCGCGGGTCCATAGAGGTCGGACATGCCCATGAGGCCCAGCCCGATGGGCGCCGTGGCGGGTCCGGCGGAGCCGAGGGTGCGGCGGAAAGCTTGCATGGAAGTGGTCATAAAGCGAGCTTACAAGAATCAGCTGACAGATTTCAATAATTGTCAGTCGTTACCACTTTGCCTTCAGCCGATCCCTTGCGGTGCTCGGGTCGGCCTGATACCGTCAAGCCCACGGGTAGACGAACCTGTCTACCCCAAGAACCTAACCAACGCCCAGAGGATGAGAACGCCATGCAAATTGCTGTACTAGGAACCGGGACCGTTGGCCGGACCATGGCCGGAGCGCTGGCAAGTCTCGGCCATGAAATCGTCATCGGAACCCGCGACCCGAAGGCGACCCTTGCCCGCACGGAGCCGGACGCCATGGGTGCGGCTCCCTTCGGCACGTGGCTCCAGGAGCACCCTCACGTCCACCTGGCCGCGTACGCCGATGTGGCTGCAGGCGCGGAGCTGGTAATCAACGCAACTGAAGGTGCAAGCTCCGTCGCTGCGCTCTCTGCCGCGGGTGCGGAAAATCTTGCCGGCAAGATTCTCTTGGACATCTCGAATCCCCTTGATTTCTCCCATGGCATGCCGCCGACGCTCAACCCGGTCAACACGGACAGCCTGGGGGAGCAGATCCAGCGGAAGTTCCCCGAAGCCAAAGTGGTCAAGACCCTCAACACGATGAACGCAAGTCTGATGGTTGATCCCGGCCGCGCGGCGGGCGGCGACCACTCCGTGTTCGTCTCGGGCAACGATGCGGACGCCAAGCATGAAGTGGTCACGCTCCTCAAGAGCCTTGGGCACCAGGACGTGATTGACCTGGGCGACATCACCACGGCACGCGGCACCGAGATGCTCCTGCCAGTCTGGATCCGGCTCTGGGGCGCGCTGGGGACCGCAAACTTCAATTTCAAGATCGCACGCTGAGCCGGGGCGAGGCATGGACGCGCTGCTCACGGTGGTGGCCTGCCTCGCGCTGATTGCCGGGTTCACCGTGGCGGGGATGTCCGTCTTGAAGCGTCGCGGAAACGCCAAGGGGGCAACGGGATCGCTGGGAAGCGTCCTGGGCATCTTTGACGCCACGGGCGCCCCCACCCGCACGGAATCTGCTGCCGCCAGGGAAGAGCTGAAACAGCGGCGGCACGAGTCCACGCAGTCCGGGAAGGGCCCCGACCACAACGAGGCCTACACCGGGAAAATCACCATCAGGGCTGTACGGCCGCCCGCGGCGGCGCCTAATAAGCCCGCGGCGGCGCCTAATAAAGCAGGGGCCGCCGCGGACGTCAAGGGCACGAACACTATCTGAGACGAATTCCCACGCCGCAACAGTGCCGGGTAACATCCCATAGGAACACGTAACCCGGCTCACAGTATCCAGCGCAGTGTACGAGCCAAGTCCGAACCCTCGAAAGATAGTTTCCATGGCTGACACTGCAGTAAATCCAGGCTCCCATCTCGCAGCAGGCGCTGACCCGGCGGGCCCCGATGCCAGCAGCGATCTTGCGTCCGAACTCCGGGCGGACGTCCGTCGCGTCTCCACCCTGCTGGGCGAATCGCTGGTCCGCCAGCACGGGCCCGAGCTCCTCGACCTCGTGGAGCAGGTCCGCCTCCTGACCAAGGAATCCAAGGAAGCCGCCCGCGGCGGCGCGGATGCCACCGGCCCCTGGAGCTCGCACGACGTCGTCGCCCAGGTCCGCGAACTTCTCGGCTCCCTGCCGATTGACCAGGCCACCGACCTGGTCCGCGCTTTTGCGTTCTACTTCCACCTGGCCAACGCCGCCGAACAGGTCCACCGGGTCCGCGGACTGCGGACCCGGCAGGAAAAGGACGGCTGGCTGGCGAAGGCCGTGGAAGAGATTTCCGGCCAGGCCGGACCTGCAGTGCTCCAGGAAGTGGTCAACGAACTGGATGTCCGTCCCATCTTCACGGCCCACCCCACCGAGGCGTCCCGCCGCTCCGTGCTGGACAAGATCCGCCGGCTTTCCGACGTCCTGGCAGTTTCCACCGAGGAAGGCACTTCGGCCCGCCGCCGCCAGGACCGTCAGCTCGCCGAAGTGATCGACCAGATGTGGCAGACGGACGAGCTCCGCCAGGTCCGGCCCACCCCGGTGGATGAGGCCCGCAACGCCATCTACTACCTCAACAGCATCCTCACCGACGCCATGCCGGAGATGCTCTCGGACCTCTCCGAGCTGCTGGCCGAACACGGAGTCACGCTGCCGTCGCAGAAGGCGCCCCTCCGCTTCGGCTCCTGGATCGGCGGCGACCGCGACGGCAACCCCAACGTCACCGCCGCCGTCACCCGCGAGATCCTCCAGATCCAGAACCAGCACGCTGTCCGCATCAGCATCGCGATGATCGACGAGCTCATCGCCATCCTGTCCAACTCCACGGCACTGGCCGGGGCGGCCCAGGAACTGCTGGACTCGATCGACACTGACCTCAAAAACCTGCCGGGCCTGGACCGCCGGGTGCTGGAACTCAACGCCCAGGAGCCCTACCGGCTGAAGCTCACCTGCATCAAGGCCAAGCTGCTCAACACAGCCAAGCGCGTAGCGGCCGGCTCCTCGCACGAGCCGGGCCGAGATTACACCTCAACCGCGGGCGTCCTCGCCGAGCTTGGACTGCTGGAGGAATCACTCCGCAACCACCACGCCGGACTGGCTGCGGACGGTGCCCTCGCACGGGTGCGCCGCGCCATCGCTTCCTTCGGGCTGCACCTCGCCACCCTGGACATCCGCGAGCACGCCGACCACCACCATGACGCCGTCGGACAGCTCATGGACCGCCTCGGCGGCCCCGGTGTGCGGTATTCCGAACTCAGCCGCACCGAGCGCCTGGAAGTGCTGGGGGCGGAACTGGGATCCCGCCGTCCGCTGTCCGGCCACCCGATAAAGCTCGACGGCGTCGCTGACGGCACGTACGACGTCTTTCGTGAGATCCGCCGCGCCCTGAAGACCTACGGCCCGGACGTCATCGAGACGTACATCATTTCGATGACCCGCGGGGCCGACGACGTCCTGGCCGCTGCGGTGCTGGCCCGCGAAGCAGGACTGGTCAGCCTCTTTGGTGAGGCGCCGTACGCCAAGATCGGTTTCGCGCCGCTGCTGGAAACGGTGGAGGAGCTGCGGGCTTCGGCGGAGATCGTGGACCAGCTGCTGTCCGATCCGTCCTACCGGGAACTCGTCCGGCTGCGCGGCGACGTGCAGGAAATCATGCTTGGCTACTCGGACTCGAACAAGGAATCCGGCGTGATGACCAGCCAGTGGGAGATCCACAAGACCCAGCGGAAGCTGCGCGACGTCGCGGCCAAGCACGGCGTCCGGGTGCGCCTCTTCCATGGCCGCGGCGGTTCCGTGGGCCGCGGCGGCGGACCCACCTACGATGCGATCATGGCCCAGCCGAACGGTGTCCTCGAAGGTGAAATCAAGTTCACCGAGCAGGGCGAAGTCATCTCGGACAAGTACTCGCTGCCCGAGCTGTCACGCGAAAACCTGGAGCTGTCGCTCGCTGCCGTGATGCAGGGTTCCGCACTGCACCGGACCCCGCGCACCTCCGAGGACCAGCGCGAGCGCTACGGCCACGTCATGGAGACCATCTCCGACGCCGCCTTCGCCCGGTACCGCTCGCTCATTGACGATCCGGATCTGCCGGCCTACTTTATGGCCTCCACCCCGGTGGAACAGCTCGGCTCCCTGAACATCGGCTCGCGTCCGTCCAAGCGGCCGGACTCGGGCGCAGGACTGGGCGGGCTGCGCGCCATCCCGTGGGTCTTCGGTTGGACCCAGTCGCGGCAGATTGTGCCGGGCTGGTTCGGCGTCGGTTCCGGTCTGAAGGCCGCCCGCGAAGCCGGCAACACGGATCAGCTTGTGGAAATGATGGAGCGCTGGCACTTCTTCCGCTCAGTGCTGTCCAACGTGGAAATGACACTGGCCAAGACGGACATGGACATTGCCGGCTACTACGTTTCCACGCTGGTCCCGAAAGAGCTGCACCACCTGTTCCGGGCCATCCGTGACGAATACGAACTCACCGTCACGGAGATCCAGAACCTCACCGGCGAGCACGTGCTCCTCGACGCTCAGCCAACCCTCAAACGCTCCCTGGAAATCCGCGACCAGTACCTGGATCCCATCAGCTACCTTCAGGTGGAACTGATGCGCCGCATCCGGGCCGAAGGTTCCGAGGGCGAAAGCATGTCCGGGGGCGAGATCGATGAGCGCCTCCAGCGGGCCATGCTCATCACCGTCAACGGCGTAGCAGCCGGCCTCCGCAACACCGGATAGTCCCACTCGTCCGATGCCCGGGACGGTTAGCGCGAACGGGCAGATAAGGCCCTGCGGACGAGGATCTGCGGGCGTTATCTGCCCGTTCGCGCTGACGCTAGGGTGGATTCCATGCCTTCGTTCCAGACAAGACTTAAGATCACCGGGCTGAAGCCTGGCAACGCTCCCGAGGCCGTGATGGCCGCCGCCGTCGAAGCCCTTGGAACAAGGCACCACGTGGAGTCCAACCAGCTGCAGATCGCCGGCGGAGTGCCGGAACTGAACCTCCGCTTCCTGGTGGAGGCAACCGAGTACACCGGGGAGAACAACCAGGCGCGGGAGTCGGCAGCGATGATGCGCGACGCCGTCGAACGCGTTGCGGTGACCGGTGCACTTCTAGTGCTCCGCCGCAGCCGCGGCCGTTGGGCTCCCGTCTGACCTGGTTTCCCGTTTAGCCCGAAGGCGCTGCGTCCGGGCTTGGATCGTCGGCCGGCTCGTCCACCGGGGACCGGCTGCCGCGGCGGCGGGTGACAATCATGCCCACCACCGCGCCGATCACCAGTCCGACGGCGACGCCGATCAGCGAGCTCGCCCAGAACGGCAGCTTGGTGGCGGAGCCCGTGAAGTAGCCGAGCCCCGTGAGCCAGGTGCCCCAGAGCACTCCGCCCACGGCGGCGCAGAAGCTGAACGCGCGGGTGGTGACGTCGGCGATGCCAGCAGCGGCCGACGTCGCCAGCCGGCCGCCCGGAATGAACCGCACGCCGATGATGGCCCCGTACGTGGTGGACCGGCCCGCCTTGGCGATGGCCGCGTGGATGCCGCGGTGGAATTTACGGCCCCACCGCCACCGGTCCAGGACATGGCTCAGGCGGCGCTTGAACAGCTGGAACACCACAACGTCGCCGATCCACGACGCCAGTGCGGCAAGGAACCCCACCAGCAGAAAGTTGGCGCGGCCCTCGGCGGACAACGCTCCGCCCGTGATCACCACCATTTCGGAGGGCACCGGCGGGAAAATGGCGTCGCCAAGGACGATGGGGATGATCCAGAAATAGATCGCGGCGCCCCAGGTGTCAGCGTTGGCGAGGTCCATGGGCACAAGGTACCTCATTTTTGCGCCTCGGGCGGGCCAGTGATGTCTTACTTACGCCAGTCTCAGGCCGGGGCTACGCAGGAGCTTCGCTGAGCTGGAGCCTGCTGCGGTACTCCACCGGCTGCTGGGTGATGGGGTCCACAAAACGGATCCCGCGGGCCAGGAGCTGGAGCGGCCGGGTGTAGTCGTCCGGCGCCTTGTCCAGCAGCTCGGGGTAGAAGGCGTCGTTCACGATCCCCAGACCGAGGGACGCCATGTGCACCCTGAGCTGGTGCGTCTTTCCCGAGTGCGGCTCAAGCCGGTACAGCGCCCGCCGTTCCGGGGCACCTGCTGGACTGCCGGCGTCGTACGTTTTCATCACGTCGATCCGGGTTTCCGCATTCGGTTCGCCGTCGATGACTTCGGCGAGGAGATAGCTGCGGGACTTGGTCATGCGGTTCCGCACCACCACGGGGAACTCGACGGCGGGATGTCCCGCTGCCGGTTCCGCGGCGGACACGCACTCGTACTCCTTCTGGACCTGGCGCTTCTCGAACAGCACCTGGTACCTGCCGCGGGTCTCCGGGTTGGTGGAGAGCAGGAGGATGCCGGCCGTCATCCGGTCCAGGCGGTGCATGGGGATCAGGTCCGGGAGGTTCAGCTGGTTCCGGAGCCGCACCAGGGCCGACTCCTGGATGTAGGTGCCGCCCGGGGTGGTGGGCAGGAAATGAGGCTTGTCCACTACCAGGATGTGGTCGTCCTGGTGCAGGATGTTCAACTCCACGGGCAGGCGGGTCTCCGGCGGGAGGGTGCGGTAGTACCAGATGAAGGTGTGGTCCTCGAGCCTGGTCCGCCTGTCCAAGGGGATGCCGCCTTCGCCCACAATCTCGCCCGCGTCGAACCGGTCCTCGATGCCCTGCGGGTCGATGTGGCCCCAGCGGTGCATCATGTAGTCCATAGCGGTGTCCCACGGCCCCTCGTCCGGGAGGCGCAGGCGGGTCGCGTTCACGCCGTCGCGCACGGGGAGGGGGGATTGCATCACCGGTCCATTCTACCGGGGTGGCGCCCGGTGTCCCTCGGCCCGGCAGCTCTGCCCCCGCGCGGCTCGGCCTCTCGCGCCTCTCGGCCCCGCGCCGCTCGGCCCCGCGCGCCTCAGCCCCGCGCGGCCCGGCCCCGCGCGCCGAATTCGCCGGAACCATGCCCGGATCGCCGAAAACTTCCGGCGACCCCGCACGGTTCCGGCGAACTCGGCACCGGCGGTAAAAAAGTTCTTGACAAATAAAATTGTCGGTGGCGATACTTAAACCATGTTGGACATCGAAGTGATCGAGGACCCGGCGGCGGCGGAAGCCTCACTGGACCCCATCCGGACCCGCATCCTCCAGGAGCTTGCGGAGCCCGGCTCGGCCACCCAGCTCGCCGCGAAAGTAGGGCTGCCGCGGCAAAAGGTGAACTACCATCTCAAGGCGCTGGAGCGGCACGGCCTGGTGGAGCTGGTGGAGGAGCGCCGCAAGGGCAACGTCACCGAGCGCGTGCTGCAGGCCACGGCCGCTTCCTATCTCATTTCGCCGGCGGCCCTGGCCTCCGTGGCGCCGGATCCGCACCGTTTCGCGGACCGGTTCTCCGCCTTCTGGCTTCTGGCGCTCGCCGGGCGCATGGTCCAGGAAGTGGGGAAGCTGATTGCCGGGGCCGCGGCCGCACGGCAGAAACTCGCCACGTTCGCCATCGACGGCGAAATCACCTTTCGCACCGCCGCGGACCGGGCCGCGTTCGCCGAAGAACTCGGCGTCGCGGTTACCCGGCTCGTGGACAAGTACCACGACGGCGGCGGGACGGGCGGGCGGAAGCACCGGATCGTCGTCGCGCTTCACCCGGCACTCAAAGAACCAAAACAAACCACCCCGTCCGGGGATAAGGAACAGGAGCAGGACAATGACTGACAACCGGAAATTCGAGATTGTTTACGACACCGAGCTGCCCGGCACCCCGGAGCGCGTCTGGGAAGCCGTCACCAACGGGACGTCCGGCTGGATGTTCCCCACGGACCAGTGGCCGGCCGTGAAAACCGTGGAGGAGTATCCGCAGCACCTGGTGTCGCGCATGGACGGACCGGACGGCTGGTTCAACCAGCTGGAGCACGTCCTGGAACCGCTCGACGGCGGCCGGGCCAGGCTGCATTACGTGCACAGCGGCATCTTCGCCGACAACTGGGACGAGCAGTACGACGGTGCCAGCAAGCACACCGAGTTCTACCTGCACACTCTGGGCCAGTACCTGGAATACTTCGACGGCCGGCCCGTGGTGTTCACGGACATCCAGGGTCCCGCGGCCTCGCAGGTCCCGGACGGCTTCGTGCAGCTGAAGAAGGCGCTGGGCGTGGATGCAGCCTCGCAAGGGGACACCTTTGATGTGGAGCTCGACGGCGTCGGGCGGCTGACGGGGCAGGTGGACTTCGCCAACGAGAACTTCCTGGGCCTGCGCACCGCGGACACGATGTACCGCTTCTTCGGCCGCAACGCCTTCGGCGCACCGGTGGGCATGACCGTCCATGACTTCAGCGGCGGCGGGGATTCCGAAGCCACGGCGAAGGCCTGGGGTGACTACCTCGGGAAGGTCTACGCGTAGGCGGCCCGTCAACCCGCAGGACGCGACGCGCAAAATACCTGACGACACGCAAAGTGCCTGGCGCTACCGGAATACCGGCGCGTCAGGCATTTTGCGCGTCATAAATGGATGCCCGCTCAGGCGATGGCGACGGCGGGTGTGTGCCGGAGGCTGCGCCGGAGCTGCGGTGCGGCGTCGAGCTTCTCCTGGGCCGAGCGGAGCGCCCGCACCGCCGTCTCCAATTGCCCGGGCGAAAGAGTGAAGGGGAGGCGCAGGTAGTGCTCGAAAGCCCCGCCAACGCCGAAACGGGGTCCGGCAGCCAGCCTCACGCCGAAATCCGGGCCGATGACCGTCAGCGCCGTGCTGATCGGCGCCGGGAGCCGGCACCACACGCTCAACCCGCCGTCGGGCCGTTCCGGCTGCCAGTCGGGGAGGATGCCGCCGATCAGGTCCAGCAGCGCGGCCCGGTTCTCGCGAAGGTCTGCCAGCCGGGCCGGAAGCGGTTCGTCGAGGGACCGGACCAGGTGAGCCGCGGCCAACTGTTCCACCACAGGTCCGCCCAGGTCCATGGTGGTGCGGGCTGCGGCGAAGCGCCGGATCAGCGAACTTCCGGCCCGTATCCAGCCTGTCCGCAACCCCGCCCAATGCGACTTGCTCAGGGAGCCGATGGTGACCACGTCCGGACTGAAGGCCGCCAGCGGGGCCGTGTCCACGGCGTCGAGGTTCAGTTCGCGCAGTGTCTCGTCCACCACCAGCACCGTCCCCGTAGCGGCTGCGGCCCGGACCAGGCGGCGGCGCTGGGGATCGGACATCAGCCGGCCCGTCGGGTTGTGGAAGTCCGGCACCACGTACGCCATCTTGGGGCGCTGCTGCATCATGGCGGCTTCCATGCCGGACACGTCCCAGCCGCCGCCGTGGGGGAGGGCGACCGGCACGGGCCTGCAGCCGCTGGCCCGGATGGCATCCAGTGCGTGCGGGTACGTGGGGTGGTCAACCAGCACTTTGTCCTGCCGGCCGGCCAGGGTGCGAAGCACGATGTTCAAGGCGTGCTGAGCGCCCGAGGTCACCAGGATCTGGTCAGCCGTGGTGGGGACGCCGGCCTCCATGTATCGGGCAGCGATCGCCTCGCGGAGTGGGGCAATGCCAATCGCGTCGTAGCCAAAACCCGGCAGCAGGGCCGGCAGTTCCGTCAGTGCGGCGGCGAAGGCGCGGTGCACCACTTCGCCGCTGGCCGGCAGGGACGCGTACGCGAGATCGAGCAGGCCCGGCGGGGCTGCCAGTCCCGGCGCGCCGGCCAGGGCGTTGGGGCTGATCAGCTCGGTTGCTCCCGGACCGCCTGCGCCTGCGGGCATCTGGCGGGGGATGCAGGTCCGGCCGCGGCTGCCCTGGCGGCTGCTCAGGAATCCCTGCTCGCGGAGGCTCGCATAGGCGGCCGTCACCGTGGTCCGGCTCACTCCCAGCGTTTCGGCCAGGGCGCGCTCGCTGGGCAGCGCCATATCCAAGGGGACGCGCCCATCCAGAACCAGGAGGCGTACGACGTCGGCCAGCTCGCGGTATGCCGGGGCGGCGCCGCGGTTCCATCCGCCCAGGAGGCGCATCAAGGCAGTGGGGTTCAGGGAGCCGGACATGTAGCCAGTATCTCAAACTGGATATGGATTGCAAGGCCAGTTCTGACGGAGGATGGACGTCATGATGACACGCAGACTCCTCCAACTGTTCACCGGCCTGGCCATGTACGGCATCTCGCTGGCCATGTTCATCCGCGCCGGCCTGGGCCTGGACCCGTGGGATGTTTTCCACCAGGGTCTTGCGGGAAAGACGGGCCTCTCCATTGGGGCGGTGGTGGTCATCGTGAGCTTCCTCGTCCTGCTCCTGTGGATTCCGCTCCGCCAGTGGCCCGGGTTCGGCACCTTGTGCAACGCCGTGCTGGTGGGGGTCTTTGCTGATGTCGGGCTGGCTCTGATTCCGGAGTTCTCACATCTGGGCGGCCAGATCGGCATGCTGGCGGGGGCGGTCCTGCTCAACGGGATCGCGTCGGCCTGTTATATTGGCGCACGTTTCGGCCCCGGCGCCCGCGACGGCCTCATGACCGGCCTGGCGCGGCGGACCGGGTGGTCGGTGCGGACGTCCCGGACGGGCATCGAAATCGTTGTCCTCGCAACCGGCTGGCTGCTGGGCGGATCCGTCGGAGTGGGCACGGTGGTCTACGCATTGGCCATCGGTCCCCTGGTGCAGTTGCTGTTGCCGCGGTTCACGGTGCCGGTGGCTTCCCGCCCGCTGCCGCCCGGGTCAGGCCCGGATCAGTCGGTTCCTGCCGGCGGCGGCTGGCAACTCGGGCACCAATAGATGTCCCGCTCTTCGGTGCCGGCCTGTGTGGCGAGCACCCCGTGGCGGATGGGCGTACCGCATTTCAGGCACGGCTGGTGCTCGCGGCGGTATACCCAGTATCCAGGCCGGCCGGCCATCCGGCCCACCGGCATTCCGCGCGGGTTAAGGACTGTGGTGCGCCGCCCCGGTCCGAGGTTGGCTTCCAGCAACTGTTTGGCGGTTGCCATCATGGCGGGCAGGTCGGTGACATCGGAGACCGGCGCGGCGGGGTGGATGCCGGACAGGAAACAGGCCTCGCAGCGGTAGATGTTGCCGATGCCGGCGAGGTTGCGCTGGTCCAGCAGGGCCACGCCGATGGGAACCTCCGGCGCCGCGCGCAGCCGCCGTTCAGCCTCCTCCATGTCCCAGTCCGGCCCGAGCAGGTCCGGCCCGAGGTGTCCGACGACGGAGTCCTCGTCAGCCGTACGGACCACTTCCAGGATGCCGAGGGAAAACCCGACGGCGTCCGCGGTGGCTGTGCGGAGCACGCACCGGGCAGTGAACCCCGGTTTCCGCCAGCGTCCGCCGGGCGGGTAGACCTGCCATGCGCCTTCCATCTTCAGGTGCGAATGGATGGTCAGGCGTTCCTCAGCGGGACTTCGAAGGCGCATGAGGAGGTGCTTGCCGCGGGGCACCACCTCGTCCACGGTCCAGCCTGCCAGCTTCAGGGTGGCGAACCGGGGCACACGGAAATCGGAGGCTGTGAGCTGGTGTCCGGCCAGGGCCGCGTGAAGCTGCGCGGCCGCCCGCCAGACGGAGTCGCCTTCAGGCACGGATTCTCAGTCCTTTCGGGGTGGAATAAGCGCCGGCGTGGGTCAGGGCTGCGGCCACGGGCGTGTCCAGGATGCCGTGGCCGTTGACCTTCTCCATGATGAGCTTGTCCACGGCTCCGCGCCGGACTACCCCGACAAGCGCCGCCGCGGCGGCGGCCAGCACCTCCGGGTCGTCGTCGAAGGCGAGCAGCGTCTTGCCGCCGCGTTCCACGTAAAGCGCCAACGCGCCGTCGACCATCACCACCAGGGCTCCGGCCTTCCGGCCCGGGCGATGCCCGCTTCCGGCTTCGACGTTGAGCGCGGGCCACGGGAGGGCGGCGCCGTAGGGGTTGGCGGGGTCCGTCGCGGCAAGCGCCAGGGCAACGGGCTCCGGCTTCGCCAGCTGCGAGTCCTCCGAGTACGACCGCAGCCGGTCCACCGTGGCAGGAACCGCAAACTGGGCGGCGCCGAGGTGTTCAATGAAGTAGCCCCGGCGGCAGCGCCCGGCCTCTTCCAGCCTGGCGAGGACTTTGTACATCAGGCCGAATCCACCCAGAATGTTCTCCGCCATGACGGAACCGCGCGTCACGACGCCGTACCGGTCCAGCAGCAGTTCGGCCGTGGCGCGGGCGTGGATGGTGGGGTCCAGTTCCGGCGACGGGAGGGCCGACCACCGTCCGGCCGCCAGCGGCGGGGTGGGAGCGGCGCCGGTCACGGACCCATAGCGTCCGCCGGTCAGCCCGGCAGATCCCATGAGGCCCGTGCCGTGGGCGCGTCCCAGCCTGCTCATGCGCGGTGCGCGAGCCCGCGGGGCCCGGGCTACCTGCCGGTGCGCTGTGTGGCCGCCGGCGATCATGGCACGGACCGGAGCGAAGGTATCGCCGGTGATGCGGCCTGCCCACGCGAGGTCCCAGAGGGCTGCCACCACATCCTGGTCGCTGAGCACGGAGTCCATACCGCCGGCAATGTCCTTCAGCTGGCGGAAGAAATAGCCGCCACCGTTGTTCTGCAGGTGCTCCAGCAGCCGCTGCTGCGCGTCCCCGGGCTCGTAGTCCGGTGAAGGGTTGAGGGTGAGTTCGGCCGAGTCCGCGAGGTGCAGGCTCACCCAGCCGTCATTGCCGGGCAGCGCACCGGCGCCGGACCAGAGGACTTCTCCGGCGGCCATCAGTTCATCCAGCATGGCGGGCTGGTAGTCACTGATGCGGCCGGCGAGGACAAGCGGTTCCCACGCGGAGGCCGGAACCGGCACGCCGGAGAGCTGATCGACGGCGGTAATGATGCCGTCCAGACCCCGCAGGGCGGACTGACCCCTGCCGCGTCCGGGGATCCGGACGTTTTGCCAGGCAGGGAGGAACCGTCCGTAGGCGGCGCCGTCCACCGGCTCCACTTCGGCCCGCAGCGCGGCCAGCGAGCGGCGGCGCAGTTTCCGCAGCACCTCGGCATCGCACCATTCACTGGTGCCGGCCAGCGTCGTGACCGAAGCGACCGGCGCAGCCGGGGCCGCAGCATCACCCGGTAGTTCGGTTTCGAGGGCGGGTGCGGGCTGGTGTTCCGGCTGCGGGGCATGCGGCCGGAACTCGCCCTCCACCGCACGGCCGTCCGCGGCGAGCCGCTTGAGCGCGGTGCTGACGACGGCGACGCCGAGTCCCAGCCGGGCCGCCGCTTCCGCTGCAGTGAACGGCCCGTGGGTGCGGGCGTAGCGGGAGACGAGGTCGCCGAGCGGATCGGCCACCGGCTCGATGAACGCCAGCGGCACCCCCATGGGCAGGGGCACTCCGATGGCGTCCCGCAGGCGGGCGGCGTCTTCCACGGCCGCAAAGCGTTCGACGCCGCCGATGTTCACCCTGAGTGCGCGGTTGGCCCGCTGCAGGGCGGTGAGGTGGGCGACGGCGTCCGCCACCGGGGCGGGCTCAACCACCGCGGCAGGCCCAGCCACCGGTTCCAGCCGGGCGGCAACCTCCTCGGGCGTCAGCGGTCCGAGGAGGCGCAACAGGTCCGCGACTCCCTCCATGCCCCGCACCCGGCGGTCCGGGGCCAGCCGCTGCAGTTCACGCTCGGTGGCTTCTATTACCTTGGCGTCCAGCAGTTCGCGCAGCTCCACCCGGCCCAGGAGCTCGTTGAGCAGGGTTGAATCCAGGGCCAGCGCGGCAGCCCGGCGCTCCGCAAGGGGCGAATCGCCCTCGTAAAGGAACTGGGCCACGTAGCCGAACAGCAGGGAC
This sequence comes from Arthrobacter sp. LjRoot78, assembly GCF_964254335.1. Lineage (NCBI taxonomy): Bacteria > Bacillati > Actinomycetota > Actinomycetes > Micrococcales > Micrococcaceae > Arthrobacter > Arthrobacter sp. LjRoot78. The sequence continues at coordinate 691,515 of NZ_CAXUTG020000001.1, forward strand.
TTCGCGAACGGGGAGGGCTGCTGGGTGGTGGTCTGGAGGATCCGCAGTTCGCGCCGCTCAATGGACGCCGCGATGTCCTTCAGTGCCGGGAGATCGTAGACGTCCTGCAGGCATTCGCGCACGGTTTCCAGCACGATCGGGAACGTCGGATACTTCCGGGCCACGTCCAGCAACTGCGCGGACCGCTGGCGCTGCTGCCACAGGGGCTGCCGCTTCCCAGGGTTCTGCCGGGGCAGCAGCAGCGCCCGGGCAGCGCACTCGCGGAAGCGCGAGGCAAAGAGGGCGCTGCCGCCCACTTCCGCTGTGACGATCTGCTCCAGCTCGTCGGGTTCGAAGAGGAACAGCTCGGCGCCCGGCGGCTCGTCCTCCATCATGGGCACCCGCAGCACAATGCCGTCGTCCGCGGCCATGGCGGAGCCGTCCATCCCGTAGCGCTGGTGCAGCCGCTGGCCCACGGCGAGGGCCCAGGGCGCGTGTACAGGCATGCCGAACGGGCTGTGCAGCACCACTCGCCAGTCGCCCAGCTCGTCATGGAACCGCTCCACCACCAGCGTGGTGTCGCTGGGGACCACTTCGGTGGCGAGCTTCTGTTCGGCGAGGTACTGGATCAGGTTGTTGGCGGCGAAGTCGTCCAGGCCGCTGGCTTTGCAGCGCTCGGTGGCGGGGCCGACGTCGGACGCGGACAGTTCGCGGACGAACGCGCCGAGGGCGCGGCCCAGGTCAACCGGCCGGCCCAGCGAATCGCCCTTCCAGAAGGGGAGCTTGCCCGGCTGGCCGAAGGCCGGGGAAACAAGGACGCGGTCGTGCGTGATGTCCTCGATCTTCCAGCTGGTGGCGCCCAGGGCAAAGATATCTCCCACCCGGGATTCGTAGACCATTTCCTCGTCGAGTTCGCCCACGCGCCGTCCGCCCTTGGCGGCGGATGCACCCGGGCTGGCAGCTTTGCCCTCGGTGGACGGCGACGAGGAGCCTTCCACCTCGGTGCCGATGATGTAGACGCCGAACAGTCCGCGGTCCGGAATGGTGCCGCCGGATGTCACGGCCAGTCGCTGCGCCCCTGGCCGGCCTTCGATGGTGCCGGCATTGCGGTCCCAGATGATCCTCGGCCTGAGCTCGGCGAATTCGTCGGACGGGTAGCGGCCGGCCAGCAGGTCCAGGGTGGCCTCGAACGCCGAGCGGGGGAGGGACGCGAACGGGGCCGAGCGGCGGACAGTGGAGAACCATTCCTCCACGTCGATGGAGCCCAGCGCGGTGGCGGCCACTGTCTGCTGCGCCAGGATGTCCAGCGGGTTGGCGGGAACGCTGAGCCGTTCGATCTTGCCGCCCAGCATGCGTTCCACGGTGATGGCGGTGTGCACGAGGTCGGCGCGGTGCTTGGGGAACAGGACGCCCTGCGAGACTTCACCCACCTGGTGACCTGCGCGGCCCACCCGCTGCAGCCCGCTGGCCACGGACGGCGGCGACTCCACCTGGACCACCAGGTCCACGGCGCCCATGTCGATTCCAAGCTCAAGGGAGGACGTGGCAACAACGCACCGCAGCCGGCCCGACTTGAGGTCGTCCTCGATCAGCGCACGCTGGTCCTTGGAGACGGAGCCGTGGTGCGCCCGGGCCAGGACGGGGTCGGCGCCCGCGGTGCTGCCTGCCTGTGCCATCATGTGCGCGGGGGTTGCCGTGGACGTCGGAGTGCCGGCCCCCGCTGCCGGCACTCCGGCCGGTCCATCAGCTGGCGCTCGGCCTGGTCCATCCGCCGGCCCGCCGGCTGGCACCGCTTCGAAATCCGGTGCCTCGGCGCCGAATTCTCCCCAGCCGCCCGCCGCCACCAGCTGGCGTTCGGCATAGATCTCGTTGAGCCGTGCCGTCAGCCGTTCAGCCAGGCGGCGCGAGTTGGCGAACACGATAGTCGACTGGTTGGCCATCACCAGGTCCACAATCTTTTCCTCAACATGCGGCCAGATGGATGCCTGCGGCTGCAGCCCGGAGGCGGGCCCGGAATCAAAGGCGCCGGCGGCCCCCTGCAGATCAGACATGTCCTCCACCGGCACGGAAACCGTCAGGTCCCAGTTCTTCTTCGACGGCGGTGCCACGATTTCCACCGGTGCGGAACCGGCCAGGAACTGGGCCACGAGTTCGCGGGGCTCCACGGTGGCCGAAAGGCCGATCCGCTGCGCGGGCTTGGGCAGAAGTGCGTCCAGGCGTTCCAGCGAGACGGCCAAGTGCGCGCCGCGCTTGGTGCCGGCAACGGCGTGGACCTCGTCCACGATGATGGTGTCCACCTCGGCCAGTGTTTCCCGGGCCCTGGACGTGAGCATCAGGAACAGTGATTCCGGGGTGGTGATGAGGATGTCCGGCGGGTGGCTGAGCAGCGCTCGGCGGTCCGCCGTCGTCGTATCTCCCGAACGAACGCCCACGGTGATCAGCGGGGCTGGCAGGCCCAGCCTTTTGGCGGTCTGGGTGATCCCAATGAGCGGCGCGCGGAGGTTGCGTTCGACGTCGACGCCAAGCGCCTTCAGCGGCGAAATGTACAGGACGCGTGTTTTACGCTTGGGCGCCTTCGGCTTCCTGCCTTTGGCCGCGGGGTCGAGACCCGGCAGGGCTTCCGGCTCGGCGGGAGCGGATGACTGGAGGCGGTCGAGCGCCCAGAGGAATGCCGCGAGGGTTTTGCCGGATCCTGTCGGGGCGACCACCAGCGCATGCGAACCGGACGAGATGGCCTGCCAGGCGCCGATTTGTGCAGGCGTCGGTGCCGAAAAAGCGCCGAGGAACCACTCCCTGGTGGACTCGCTGAACCTGTCCATGGTCCGCGCGGACGGTGTCTCACCTAATGCGCCGCCGGCGGGCTCCTTCCCCTGCATTCCTCCATCATGCCTTACAGCACTGACACTATTGGCGGCACCCTCCAGGGCACCCTTCACCGCACCCTTCACGGCACGTTTCGCTGCGCCGGGGAGGTTGCCGTCCGGCGGCACCGGCAGCGGGGCCGGTTCCGCCGGGTCAGTCAATCTGGCGGAGGTTCCGGGTGGCTGGTCCTTCCAGCACCGTCCCGTCGCTGCTGAAGCGGGAGCCGTGCAGCGGGCAGTCCCAGGACTTTTCGCTGTCGTTCCAGCGCACGATTCCGCCCAGATGCGTGCAGGCGGCGGACAGTTGGCATCGGACGCCGTCGACGGTGGACACGGCTACGGGTTTCCGGCCGCGACGGGTCACTCGGCCTGCCCCCTCAGGCGGTGGCTCGCGCGACTCATCCAGGCGCTTGAGTCCCACCTGCCCCCAGTCCCGTGCCACGCTGGCCGCAACGGCAGCATTAAGGGAGACCGCGGAGGCGGCCCCGGCCGGGGACGTGACCCGGTGGTGGATGATGCTGGCCCAGGGGAGCCGCGTGCCGAGGATGTCGGCGGTGATGTCCAGTGCCGCACCCACGGCGTTGGTCATGCCCCATTTGTTGTAGCCAGTGGCGAAATAGACCCGGCCCTGCCCCCGCGGGAGCTTGCCGAAGAACGGCATCAGGTTGGTGGCCTGGTAGTCCTGCGCGGACCAGGAGTGGGTGAGGCTGGCCCCCGGGAACTGGGCCGTTGTCCATTCAACCAGGGTGTCGAGGTAGGCCTGCGCTGACCTGGCGCGGCCCACAGGGTGACCGTTGCCGCCCACCAGGATCAGCCGGCGGCCGTCGCCGGGGTAGTCGCGCAGGGAACGGACCGGCTGCTCAACCGAAAGGAACATGCCGTCCGGCACGGCGGTTGTCCCAGGCAGTTCGAATGACGCCGCATAGGACCGCAGGGCCTTGAGCTTGGCGAAATAGAGCCCGCGGTCCAGGACCGGCGTGCCGGTGGCGAGCACCACCTCCCGGGCGTGAACGGGGCCGTGATCGGTCTGGACTACCGCCGGCCCCGGCCCCGTCAGTCCCCGGAGCCCGTTCAGCCGCACGCCGGAGACGATTTGTCCGCCATGCGAGCGGACGTCGTCCACGAGGGCGTCGATGACTTCCAGGGGATGAATCTGGGCCTGTCCGCGAAGACGGACGGCACCTTTGACAAGGAAAGGCAGTCCGGGATCGGTGACGTACTCGGCCTCAATCCCGGCGGCCCGGGCAGCGGCCAATTCGAGGCGGAGGGTTTCGGTTCCGTCCGTGGAGGTGGCGTAGGTGTAGGCATCGCGATGCTGGAACGGCACACTCCGCTCTGCCAGGTACCGGAGCAGCCATGCCTGGCCTTCGCGGTTCATCTCGACGTAGGCACCCACCACTTTCTCTGAATACTGCTGGCGCAATGCCGACAGCACGGTTCCCTGCAGCAGGGAAACCTTCGCCGTGGTGTTGCCGGTGGTGACGGCGCCCGGGCTCCGGGCTTCGACAACCAGCACTTTCTTGCCGGACCGGGCCAGCAGCAAAGCGGCCACCAGCCCGGTCAGCCCGGCCCCTGCCACCACGGTGTCAACCGTGCTGCGAGGATGGAACTGGTCGCTGCGGAAGGAGTGGTCACGGTCCAACCAAAGCGAGGTCACAGTCCTGCCTGCCTTTCCCGGTCCCCGAAGACCCATGCCGTGGCGCTAGCGGGGGACTCCGAAGGGGTTCATAAGTAGACTTATCATGTCATGAGCAGCGTGACCGGGGAACAGGAGCGGCACCATGAAAACATCCGAAGCCGCCAGGGCCCGATTCGGTTTGCGGAAGAACGTCCAGAAGTCATCACTTATCGCGGGGGTGACGGTATTTGTGCTGGGCGTGCTGGGTTTCATCCCGGGCATCACCGCAAACTACGGCACGCTGGCGTTTGCCGGACACGGCTCGGAGGCCATGCTCCTTGGCGTCTTCCAAGTGTCCGTCCTCCACAACCTCATCCACTTGCTGTCAGGAGCGGCAGGTGTGCTGATGTCACGGCGTCCGTTGCCGGCCCGGAATTTCCTCATCGGCGCGGGGGTCGCCTACATGGTCCTTTGGACCGTCGGGCAGTTCCTGGCAATGGACTCGCCCGTCAACATCCTCCCCGTGAACAGCGCAGACAACTGGCTGCACCTCCTTCTGGGCATGGCGCTGATCGGGTTCGGGGTTGCGTTCTCCCGCGATGCGCCCGCAAAGCTGCGGGAATCCCGGGCGTAGGTTCGGGGAGTCCCGGCAGGCCCTACCGGGCGTGGAATGCCCCGATGGTCAGCAGCTCGATCGCATCGTTGCTGCACGCGGTCCGGGGTTCGGCGAGGAACAGCGAGGCGGTCTCCTCCGGCGGATAGATCCGGTAGCCGGCAGCTTCCGTAGGCGTGCAGTCGGTGTAATTTCCTGCCTGCGTGTAGCGCATGTCCGCGGCTCCGGCCTGCCCCGGAGCAAGCAGGACGTCCGCAACGGGCGAGGACCCGTCCTGCCGGGCGGGGGCACCGATGGGGGCGCCGTTGGCGTCTGCGGTGAGGGACACTCCCGGGAAGCCCCGCAGAAGGCAGGGTTCGGTCCCGGAGTTGGTAAGGATGAGCTTGGAATAGACGCTGCCGGCGGCGCCGCCACCTGAGGAATCCGATGAAACCGTCAGGTTGGCTGCCTTGCACCGCGACGGTCCCGCGGACGACGGCGACGTCGCGGACGAGGACGACGCCGGAGTGCTGGCCGCCTGGCTGCCGGCCGGGGTGGACGTGGCGGGCGGGGCGCTGGAAGTGGAAGCGCCCGCGGAGGTTCCCTGGGGCTGCGGCTGGCTGGGCCCGCATGCGGTGAGCAGGAAGGCGGCGGCCGCAACCGCCGTCGCGATGGCAAGTCCGTTTTTGATTGGCTGAGACCTCATGGGTCACACTTTATGCCCGCCGTTGCCTGAGTCAACGATGCCACGACCGCTGCAGCGGATTGATGCCCGGATTGTGATTTCCGGGCACCAATCCGGTGCGCTACTTTCCGGGTTCCGAGGGGGTTCCTGAAGCAGCGGCTGCGGCGGGTTTCCGGCTGCGCATCAGCGCCACCCCGCCCAGGGCGAGTCCTCCGACGCCGGCCACCAGGCCCGCCCAGCTGCGTGCCTGGGATCCGTCGTCCGCGCCGGAGCCCGTCACCGAGGAGGCCTGGGCGGTGTCTGCCGCGGTGTCTGTCGACGCCGACGCATGGCTGCCGTGTCCGTCCGCCGCGTCCGCCGCGGCGGCCGTGACGGTGAGCGAGGGCGCAGGCGCCTTGAGCGAGTGCGGGTCCTGGCCGTCCTTGGCGATCTCGGACCAGTCCGTCTGCCCCTGCTCGCAGTTCTGCAGGGTGGGGAAATGGAGGGTCTTGCCGGCGGCGTCGGGGAGCTTGACCGAGAGCACCAGGGCGTCCCGCAGCTCGGGGTTCAGCGGAGTCTTGGCGGTGTAGACAATCTTGCTGGTCCGCTTGGTGATGGTGGCGCCGTCGGCCAGCTTTTTCGGTTCGGGCAGCTGCTCCACCACTTTCTCCACGGTCCAGTTCGGGTTCACCGTGGGCTGGGCGTCGTTGAGCTCGTCGGGCAGCGTGATGGTCACCTTGGTGGTGCCCGATTCGTCGCAGCCGTGCGGGATCCCGAAGGTGAGCAGTGCGTAAGAGTTGGCGTCGGTCTTGTCAGGCGTGACGCCGACGTGTGCGGAGGCAGCCGTGACTCCCGCCAGCATGAGGGCTGCGGTGCCGCCGGCCGCAGCCGTAACGGAGAGGGTGCGGCGGAAGGACATGGGTTTGGACTTTTTCAAAGGGGGGCCTTTCAAGGGTGCACGTCGCACTAACAGCGGTGCACAAAACTATGGATTGGGCGTCCGGGCGACTGTCGGACACCGCCCGGAAACGGGCGGATCAGCAGGCAGGGCGGAGCCGGGAAAGTGTGTCAGGAAGGTTAAAGCACGACGACGGCGGGCGGGCCCCGCGGGCAGTCAGCCCTGAGGTTTCGCCAGGGGAGGGGAGCCGAACCGGACGGCCAGCCGGCGTCGGCAGGTGTCGCGACGACGTCTGGCATGGCCGCTTCGGGAAGTTGAATGAGTGGCCGGAGCCACGCCGCGAGCGACCACAGGGCAGCTTCGCCCTTGGCCAGCAGGAGGGCGCAGGCGAGCGTGGCCATGGCGTGTCCGCCGAGCATGATGCCGGCAGTCCAGGCGGAATCGAACTGGTGCAGGTGGCTGGCGGTGCTGCCGGCGGTGTCCAGCGTGATGCCTGGCGGCCATGCAGTGGCGTGGTGTCCCGGGGCGGCGGGCTGTCGGGTGCCGCCCGGAGAGCTGAAGGCGCTGAACGCCTCATGGAGGACCAGTTGCCCGGCTCCCAGGAGCGAAGCCATCGCGGGGAAGTTCAGTTTGAGCCGGGTGGCCGCGGTGGCCGCCAATCCGGTGAGGGCCAGGACGGCTGCCATGATGCCGGGTGCCGGCAGTTCGCCGCCGCCAAGGACGTGGGCTGCAGCTGCGAGGGTAACTATCGTCGCCGCGACCATGGCCGCGCGGAGGGAATGGAAAGGAGTCCGGGCGTGGTGAGTGCGCACGGAGTCCTCCCTCGGTTCGGTTCGTTGCCTGTAATTCTAGCGGGGGAAAGGTGACAGCCCGGCTAGTCTGTTTCGGGGCCCGAGCAATAGTGGCAGTCGTCGTCGCAGTGCGTGGTGCCGGAGGTGGCCTGCTGCGCGGCGTCCGAGCCTGTAGTGCTGCTCACCGAATTGTCCTGCAAAGTCACGATGGTCCCCGATGCCGTTTCTGAAGCCTGGTTGATTCCCGGTGCCGTCAACTGGTGGTCAGCGCCGACCGATCCATCTAAGCCGCCGGCAGCGGGGCCACTCAATGGATGAAGTGCCGAGGCGGGGCGGAGCGAATTGTGCAGGCGCCCAGCAACCCCCTATGCCGCACCCGGAGCCCGGCCTAGACTGCTGGCATACGCAGCCAACCTCAAGGAGACAACCATGGACTATGCAGGTACGGGCAACGAGAAAGCGGTTGCGGCGGGCGAGCTTAACCGGACGCACGTCGGGCACACGGTCAGCTTCCAGCCGGACGAGTTCACGCTGGTGTTCGGCCGGATCGGGGCCATTGCGCGCAAAGAGGGCGGGGTGACCATCGCGCTGGACGGCGTTGACGGCGCGGGCGGCCTGCAGTCCCATTACAGCCTGCCTCCGACGCAGGATGTCTACGTCCAGCCGGACATGCTTACGAATACGGAGTCCACCATCAAGGATCTCTTCGGCAAGGTCCAAGACAACCTGCGCGGCCACAAGGGAGACCAGCGCCCCGACGCTCCGTAGCCTGGACGCTCCGTAGCCGCCGGGGCTCGGTAACAGCCGGCGCCGCTTAGTGCGGGGTAGCCGGGGCCGCTTCGGCGACGGCGGCGGGGAACGAGGCGCGGAGGGCCGCCAGCAACTGGCCGAAGACCTCGTCTTCGCTGCCCATGCCGTCCACGCTCAGGAGGATCCCGCGCTCGGAATACATCTCTGCCACCGGCTCCGTCTCCCGGTAGTACAGCTTCAGGCGGTGCCGGATGACCTCCTCGGTATCGTCGCTGCGTCCGGTAACGGTGGCGCGTTGGAGGACCCGGCGGACCAGCTCGGTGTCGTCGGCCGTCAATTGCAGTGCGACGTCCAAGGACTGCCCGGCGGCGGTAAGAATCGTGTCCAGTTCAGCCAGCTGGGCTGTGTTGCGGGGATATCCGTCCAGCAGGAATCCATCCCGCACGTCGGCCTGCTCCAGGCGGTCCCGCACCATGCGGTTTGTCAGGCCGTCCGGCACGAGGTCGCCCCCGTCCAGATGCTCCTTGACCTCCTGACCCAGCGGCGTCAGGTTCTTCACATGCTCACGGAACACATCGCCGGTGGACACACCCGGGATGCCGAGGTGCCGCGATAAGCGGTCCGCCTGGGTACCTTTTCCGCAGCCCGGAGGACCAATTATCAGCATTCGCAACATTGAGACCGCTCCCTGGTGCCGTTGAAAGGTGTCCCACCATGGTGTCCGCCCGGTGGCGGCAGCACAAGGGACCGAGGCGGGACGCGCCGCCTGTTCCGTGTCCCAATTGTGAGCAAATCTTTCGGCGATCCTGCGCCTCGCGGACGTTTGCATGGGTAGCTTCGATACACCACTAGATGGAAGGTGTACCGAAATGACGATCACTGACTACTTCTCAGGCGTAGCCATCATGCTTGGATCCCTGATAGCGGCTGCAGGGCTATCAGCCGGGATCATCCGAGCCAGGTCCCACCATTAGGAGTCCTTCCCCGTCCGTCGCCATCGGGCAGGGGGCGACACCTACCGAAGGGTAGTCCGGGCAAAGCAAAAGCCCCGGGTTTTCATCGAAGAAGACCCGGGGCTTCGCTACTTGGCGGTGACGGTGGGATTTGAACCCACGTTGGCTTTGACACCAAACAACATTTCGAGTGTTGCACCTTCGGCCGCTCGGACACGTCACCAACCTGAATAGGTTACCGGAGCAAGGCGCCCTTCCCCAAAACGAGGGCGCGCCGGGCAGTGAACGTCTTCCCCACGCACGCGCCGGGGACTAGATTCATAAGCAAGATGATCAACTCCCAGCCGCACTCCCGATCCCGGTCACAAGCCGGTTCACAGGCCCGGTCCTACTGGACCGTCGGCCACGAAAAAGGCGAGCTCCGCTCCGAGGACCTACCCGCACCTGGCCCCGGTGAAGCCCTCGTCCGTGCCCTGTATTCGGGAATCAGCAAAGGCACCGAAACGGTGGTTCACTGCGGCCACGTGCCGCCGAGGGTTGCCGAACAAATGCGGGCGCCGCTTCAGGAGGGCTCCTTCCCTTCGCCGGTGAAGTTCGGCTACCTCTCCGTGGGGATCGTGGAAGCAGGCCCCGACGAATGGGTTGGCCGCACGGTGTTCTGCCTGCACCCGCACCAGGACCGCTACGTTGTTCCCGTCGAGTCCCTGACCGTGGTCCCGGAGAATGTCCCGGCCCGCCGTGCCGTGCTCACCGGAACTGTGGAAACCGCCGTCAACGCCCTCTGGGAAGCCGGGCCTCGTCTGGGCGACCGCGTTGCCGTCGTTGGCGCCGGCCTGGTGGGCGGCATGGTGGCCACGCTCTTGCGTACCTTCCCGCTGCAACGGCTCCAACTCATCGACGTCGATCCCGGGAAGCGTGCCTTCGCCGACGCCCTCGGCGTCGAATTCAGCCACCCCGACGACGCCCTGGCCGACTGCGACATCGTCATCCACTGTTCAGCATCGCAGGAAGGGCTCGAACGGAGCCTGCAGCTGGTGGGCGACGAAGGGGACGTCATCGAGATGTCCTGGTACGCCGACCGCAAAGTCACCATTCCGCTGGGGGAGGACTTTCACGCCCGCCGGCTTTCCATCCGCGCCAGCCAGGTGGGCGTGGTGGCCCGCGCCCGCCGCCACCGCCGGACCAACGCAGACCGCCTCGCGCTCGCCGTGTCCCTGCTCAGCGATCCCGTCTACGACACGTTCCTGACGGGGACGTCACCCTTTGCGGAACTTCCCGCCGTCGTCCACGAACTCGCCGACGGGCGCTTGGACGCACTCTGCCACGTGATCGAATACCCTGCCTAATACCCTGCCGAACATCCCGACGAAGACACGAGGTAGCCCTTGTTCAGCCTGACCGTCCGCCGCCACTTCATGATTGCCCACAGCCTTCCCCGAGAGGTCTTCGGACCTGCCCAGGGCCTGCACGGGGCCACCTTCGTTGCGGAGGTGACCTTCCGCCGTCGGGCGCTGAACGACGATTCAATCGTCCTGGACATCGGGGCGGCCGGCGGGCTCATTGAAGAAGTGCTGGCCGGCCTGAACTACAAGAATCTGGACGAGCACCCTGACTTTGCGGGGAAGCTGACCACCACCGAGGCGCTGGCGCAATACATTGCCGAGGCTGTGGCGGCCAAGGTCCGCGGCAACGAGGACGGGCGGGAGCTGGCCGGCCTGGCCGTCACCCTGCGCGAGAACCCGGACGCCTGGGCGTCGTTCTCCCTTGACTTCGACGCCGAATAGCGGCTGATGACTGCGTCCGGCGCTAGCAGGGCGGCGATCCGGCTGATCGTTCCGGGCAATGTGCGGCACAACTCAGGGGGCAACGCCTACAACTCCGCACTGACCCGCGGGCTCACCGCCCTCGGAACGGACGTAGAAAACTGCCCCGTTGACGGCCACTGGCCGGTGGGCCGCGAGGAAGAACGACGGCGGCTGGCCGGACTGCTGCTCGGCGACGGCGGTGCCACGTCCCCGGCGCCTTCCACCGCGCGGGTCACCATCGTGGATGGACTCGTTGCGCTGGGTGCGCCGGAGGCACTGGAAGCGGCCGCCGCCGCCGGAAGACCGGCCTGGATCCTCGTGCACATGACGTTGCCCGGGCACGCGGACCGGGAGGGGAGGGCCTTGGCTGCCGCGGCGGGCGTCTTCTGCGCGAGTTCGACGGCCGCCGCCGAGCTCCGGGGCCGGCACAGCTCGGCTGAGCGAAGCCCGGCCCGGATCCACGTAGCGCTTCCGGGAACGTCCGCCGCTCCCCTGGCCGCCGGTTCCAGCCCGCCGCACCTCATAGCCGTGGCAGCCCTCCTGCCGAACAAGGACCAGCTCCTGCTGCTGGAGGCGCTCGCGGGGATCAGGGACCTGCCCTGGACCGCGTCCCTGGTGGGATCCGATTCGGCAGATCCCGCGTATGCGGAGTCCGTCCGGGGTGCCGTCATCAGGCTGGGGCTGGCGGAGCGGGTCTCAGTCCCGGGGGAGCTCAGCGGGCCGACCCTCGATGCCGAGTGGGGCCGGGCGGATCTCAGCCTGCTCATTTCACGGGCAGAAGCGTTCGGGATGGTGGTCACTGAATCCCTGGCCCGCGGGATCCCGGTAGTGGTCAGGGACGGCACCGGCGCGGTCGAGGCGCTCGCGGCCGGGTCGCCTGGCGGATCGGAAGCCCCCGACGACGGCGGGCCGCCCAATCTGCCGGGCGCCGCCGTCGTGCTCGGCGCGGACCCTGCCCCGCTGGAAGCGGCACTGCGCACCTGGCTAACAGATCCAGGGCTTCGCTCCCGCTGGCGTGACGCAGCGCTGGCTGCGCGGACCCGGCTGCCGGGCTGGGACGTCACAGCCAGGACCGTGCTGGACGCCATTGCCGCAAGCGGACCCGGGAACTGAATGGTCCCGCCTCATTCCGTTGACGCGCCGGCTGATGGACAATGGCCGCTATGACCAGCGAGCCGCTCACCGTCGAGACTCCGCCTGCAGGGACTCTCACCGCCGAACGCCTCCGTGCCTGGGCTTGGCACCGGCAAGGACTCGACGGTAGCCTCGCCGGCCAGAGCTCTGCCGAGGTGCTGGCCAGCGCCGGCTGGGCACGTTCCCTGGGCGGCGCCAACCCCTACCTCACGCTGTTCGCCCGCGCCGGAATCCGGCGCGAACAGGTTGATGCCGACGTCCGTGCGCTGCGGATCTCCGAACTCCCCAGCGCACGCGGGTGCACTTACATCCTGGGCGCGGAGGACTTCGCGTGGGCGTTGATGCTGGGCAAGGATTCCGCCGAAGTCTTCAAAGTGCTTGGCAGGCTGGGGGTGGACCGCGGTGAACTCACGCTGCTTGAGGAGCAGGTGCTGCATGCCCTGGCCGAGGCTGGCCGCCCGCTGGATCCGAAACAGCTCAAGGACGAGCTGGGTGATTCCGTCCGGAGCCTGGGCGAGGAAGGGAAGAGGCAAGGCGTATCCACCACCCTCCCCACCGCCCTTGGCCTGCTGCAGCGCGACGGCCGGATCCGCCGCGTCCCCGCCAACGGTCGTCTCGACCAGCAGCGCTACGCCTACACACTGTGGGACCTGCCGCCGAGCCCGTTGGGCATTGATGCCGCCCGCACAGAGCTGATCCGCAAGTACTTGGGCTGGACAGGCGGCGCCACGCTCAGGCAGTCGCAGTGGTTCTCCGGGTTCACGGTCGCCCAGAGCAAAGCAGCACTGGCCGCCGTCGGGGCAGTCGAGCTGCCCACCGTCCACCCTGCGGTCAAAGGCGAAGCGCTGTGGATGCTGCCCGAGGACGTCGAGCGCCTCGCCGCTTTCGAAGTGCCGGCCGTGGAACAGATCCAGCTCCTTGCCGGGACGGACTCGCTCGTGATGCAGCGGCGGAACGCCGCGGACTTGTTCGGAGACCGGGACGGGGACGCGGAGCTGCTCGGCGCAACCCTGGCGCAGCAGGCCGACCTGCCGGACCACCCGATCCTGGACCGCGGCCGGATCATTGGGCTCTGGCAGTACGATCCCGAGGGGCAGCGGATAGCCCACTGGCTGTTCGCCGGCCCCACACCCGGGGTGCTGCAACGGATCGATGAGGTGGAGTCTTGGATCCGTGCGGACCTGGGTGATTTCCGTGCCTTCAGCCTCGACTCGCCGGCGTCGCGGCAGGAGCGGATTGACGCCCTGGACGCGGCAAATGCCAGCTAGTGACCTGCCGTTGTCCGGCGAAGAAATCCCGGAGCAGGGTGGCGCACTCCTGCTCGCGGACTCCGGCGTAGACCTCCACCCAGTGGTTGAGGCGGCGTTCGCGAAGGATGTCGAACACGGATCCCGCAGCCCCCGCCTTCTCGTCCCATGCCCCGAACACCACCCGTGGAATCCGGGCAAGGACGATGGCGCCGGCGCACATCGCGCAGGGCTCCAGGGTCACCACGAGCGTGCAGTCCGCGAGCCGCCAGCCGTCGCCTCGGCCGCCGTTTGCCTGTCCCAGCGCCTGGAGCCGGGCGGCCGCCTCGCGGATAGCCACCATCTCGGCGTGCGCCGTGGGATCACCGTGCGCTTCCCGTTCGTTCCTCCCTGTACCCAGGACTCCGCCGTCGGGCCCGATGACGACGGCGCCGATGGGCACGTCTTCGGTGCCCAGCGCCCGCCGTGCCTCGGCGAGGGCAAGGCCCATCCATTGGGCATGGCGCGGCTCCGGGGAAGTCATGGCTCAATGATAGTTTCGAAGGTACGGCAGGCGCAGACGACGGATGAGCTCGGGAGACGCAGTGAAAACCTTGACTGACCGCATTACCGACCGGTGGGGGCGGTGGGTTGTGCCGTACGCCGCCCTCTGGATCACCATGCTGATTGGCGGCGTGATCGTGGTGGCGCTGGCAGTGATGGGCGCCGAAGTCTACGACAACGTGGTGGATGAGGCCGGCCTGGCCAACCTGGACAAGCCTGCGCTGGCGCTGTCTGAGGACCTCCGGACCCCCTGGCTCAATTCCGCCGTCACTGCCTTCACCAATGTCGGCGGCGGGATCGGCATGCCGATCGTCGGCAGCATCCTGACGGCCTGGCTGACGTGGGCCGGGCGCACCTGGCGGCCCCTCATCCTGGTGGGCGGCGCCGCGGCTGTTTCGGTCTCCGCAACCACCTTTGGCAAGAAGCTCTTTGGCCGCACCCGGCCGGATCATGCAGACGCTGTTCCGCCCTATGAGTCCTCGCCCTCGTTCCCCAGCGGGCACACGCTCAACACCACCGTGGTGATCGGACTGGTGGTGTATCTGGCCTGCCTGCAGATCCAGCGGACCGTTGCGCGGGTGTCCATCATCACGGCTGGTTCGATCTTCATCATTGCCATGGGTCTGAGCCGGGTATTCCTCGGCCATCACTGGCTGACCGATGTCATCGCCGGGTGGCTCCTGGGCCTCGCCTGGGTGGGAATCGTGATCCTGGCCCACAGGCTCTTCCATGTGATGCGGCACCGCGAGCATGCCGGGCCCGCCCCGACGTTCGACCACCCGGTGCTCCGGGAGGAACTTGGCGCCCGCCATGGCGCCCACAGGGGCGAGGGCCACCCGGAGGAGCCCCACGGATCACGGGGCCGGGACACCACCTCCGGGTGATAGTTTTGACCCATGCGCACACTCGTCGTGGACCACCCGCTGGTCGCTCACAAGCTCACCGTTCTGCGGGACAAGAACACCCCTTCTCCGGTCTTCCGGCAGCTCACCGAGGAACTCGTCACCCTTCTCGCCTATGAGGCAACCCGGGACGTCCGCACCGAGCCCGTCACGATCGAAACGCCCGTCAGCACCACCATCGGCACCGCGTTCACCAAGCCCACGCCCCTCGTGGTCCCTATCCTCCGCGCAGGCCTCGGCATGCTCGAGGGCATGACCAAGCTTGTGCCCACGGCCGAGGTCGGTTTCCTGGGCATGGCCCGTGACGAGGAAACCCTAGACATCATCACGTATGCGGAGCGCCTGCCGGAGAACCTGACGGACCGGCAGATCTTTGTCCTGGACCCCATGCTCGCCACTGGCGGCACGCTGCGCGAAGCCATCAAGTTCCTCTTCAAGCGCGGTGCCTCGGACGTGACCTGCATCTGCCTCCTGGCAGCGCCGGAGGGCCTTGCCAAGCTGGAAGAAGAACTCGCGGACGCGAACGTGACCATCGTCCTGGCATCCATTGACGAGAAACTCAACGAGAAGTCCTACATCGTGCCCGGACTCGGGGACGCCGGCGACCGCCTCTACGGCATCGCCGGCTAACGAGGCAGCGGGCCGGGTCTACGGTGAAGGGGAGCCGGGGCAGCGAGGCGCTTGCCCCCTTCCGGTTTTCGGCGGCCGCCGCTAGCCTGTGGCCCATGGACTGGAAACTTGAACTGGTGTTTGTCCCTGTGTCCGACGTGGACCGTGCCAAGGATTTTTACGTCAATAAGGTGGGCTTCAACGCCGACTACGACGAACGGCCCATGGAGGGCATCCGTTTCGTCCAACTGACTCCGCCGGGCTCCGGCTGCTCGATCGCCATCGGCGAAGGCTTGAACGATGCCCCGCCCGGCACCGCTCCAAGCCTGCAGTTGGTGGTCAGCGACATCCAGGCAGCGCACAAGCAGCTCAAGGACAACGGCGTTGACGTCAGCGACATCGACATTCAGGCTTGGGGTCATTTCGTGCATTTCGCTGACCCGGACGGCAACAAATGGGCCGTCCAATACATCCCCCACCGCCCGAACGGATAAGTCACAGAATCCGGCTTCGCCCCGGGTGGGGCAGGATGGAAGCATGAGCTTCCGCCCAAAAGCCGCCGTACCGCGCATCGCCGCATCGCCTGTCGCCACGATCTCCGCCAAGGCCGTGCTGTTCGACATGGACGGCACCCTGGTCGACTCCACAGCCGTCGTGGAGCAGGTATGGGGCGAGTTTGCGGCCCGTTACGGCCTGGACATCGCCGAGATCCTCCACACCTCCCATGGCGTCCAGGCAGGGGACACCGTTCGGCGGTTTGCACCTGTCGGCGCCGATGTTGTGGCCCTGACCGCCGAGCTCGGCGCCATGGAACGGGTTCGGACCGAGGGCATCGTTGCGCTGCCCGGAGCCGCCGATCTGCTGCGCAGCCTCCCAGCAGATGCCGTGGCGCTGGTGACTTCCGCCGACCGGATCCTTGCCGACATCCGGATGGGCGCCGCGGGACTGGCCATGCCGGCCACCGCAGTCACGGCCGACCTCGTCACCCGGGGCAAGCCGCACCCGGAAGGCTACCTCCGGGCCGCCGAACTGCTCGGTGTGGACCCGGCCGACGCGCTTGTCTTTGAGGATGCCCCCGCGGGCATTGCGGCCGGACTGGCCGCCGGAATCCGGACCGTGGCCATCGGTCCCAATACCGGCCCCCTGCCGGACGGTGTTCTGCACCTTGCGGACTACTCCGGCGTGTCCGTGACCACGGACATGGACGATTCCGGTGCCAGGAGGATTTCCTTCCGGTTCTGACCCCAAACCGGTTTTCGGTCCAGTAGTCTCGGGAGGGACGTCTGAAACTATCTTGGGGGGATAGGATGACCGAGATCCCGATTGCCGGCGACAGAGGCATTGTTCAGCTGCGCACCGGCGTTTTGCATGTGCAATGGATTCCAGGCCTGGCTATCTGCGAGGAAGCTGCCTTGGCTGTCATGGCAGCCGTCAATGACCTGAGCCGCGGGCGTTCGTTTCCGATGCTGGTGGATATGGCTGCGACGGCGTCCATGAGCCGGGGGGCCCGGCGCGTCTTTGCCCGCCCCAGCACCGTAGCGAGGGTGGCGCTCCTCGGATCGTCCCCGGTGGACCGGGCCATGGCCAATTTCTTCCTCAGCATCAACGCTCCTGCCGCACCAACGCGCTATTTCACCTGTCCGACGGCAGCCATGGCGTGGCTCAGGGAAGCGTAGCCGCCGTAGCGACGGGGGCGTAAACCCGGGCGAGTTCGGAACGAAGCTCCCGCACCGGAATGCGGTCCGCCGCCAAGTCCCGGATAAGGCGGCCCATCCCGCGGAGGTCTGCGAGGGCCGTGTGCAGCAGGTCCACGCCCGCGTCGGCACCGCATGTCCAGTCAACCGGAACCTCGTGCACGCGGAGTCCGCATTTTTCCGCCACGATCAGCAGCTCGGTGTCGAAAAACCACTCGTTGTCCGCCGTGTGCGGAAGGATGCGGCGGGCAACATCTGCGCGAATTGCCTTGAATCCGCACTGCGCATCGCTGAAATGTGCACCCATCAGCGCGTGCAGCAGAAGGTTGTAGCCGCGTGAAATGAAACCACGCCAAGGGCTGCGGACCACATGGGAAGCGCGCGCCAGCCGGGTTCCGATGGCCAGATCGGAGTGCCCGGAAATGAGTGGCGCCACCAAAGGGGCGAGCGCTGCCAGATCGGTGGAAAGATCCACGTCCATGTAGGCCAGCACGGGTGAGGGCGAAGCCAGCCAAACGGTGCGAAGGGCGTTGCCACGCCCTTTTGCGGCAAGCCGCACCACGCTGACTTCGCGGAGTTCACGCGCGATGCGCTCAGCCACCTTAAGAGTGCTGTCGGTGCTGGCGTTGTCGGCCACGGTAATCCGGAACGGGTGCGGGAAGGTGCCGAGCAGATAGTTGTGCAGTCGCCGCAGGGACCGCTCCAGGTCCCGTTCCTCGTTGTAGACCGGGAGGACAACATCAAGGACGGGGATGGCGGTTCCTGAATCCCCCGCGGTCCTGGTGTCGATCGGGGCACGGCGGGTGTTCCCCGTTGCGGGCGGCGAAACGCTGCCGGGCGGGACGTCGACGGCGGCCCGCGGCTGCGATGGCAGTTGGAGCAGTGTTCCCGCGGACTGGTCTGTGAGCGTCATGGTTCCACTATGGGACCGGCGCATATGAAGGATTTAGGCCAAAGCTGTGCAGCTGCTGTGGGATTTGCCGGGTGCGGAAGCGTGCAAGGAAACGGCGGCGGTGCGCCCACCGCCATTGGTGGACGCACCGCCGCCGCGGTTGGGTTCGTTAGGGGGCCAGTACGGCGCAGACGTCGATGACCGTGCCAGGTCCCGAGTACCTCCGGATTTCCGTTTGGAAGTCCCCGGTGACGGCGAAGTTGAAGTTGCCCGATACGAGCACCACACCGGAAACGTCCTCGCCAGCCTGGTCCGTATCGGCGAATGAAAGGAGGTTCCGGCCGGTCGACTTGAATTCGACGCTGTCGGGATCCGTGG
The DNA here is from genome assembly GCF_964254335.1 of Arthrobacter sp. LjRoot78. Taxonomy (NCBI): domain Bacteria; kingdom Bacillati; phylum Actinomycetota; class Actinomycetes; order Micrococcales; family Micrococcaceae; genus Arthrobacter; species Arthrobacter sp. LjRoot78. The sequence goes on from NZ_CAXUTG020000001.1 coordinate 709,825, forward strand.
CGGTGGGCACGAATTGGATGTGGGACGCGCCCGTGATGACATAACTAACCGTCTCACCGGCATCGTTAGTCAGGGTCACGTTGAGGTTCGGGGCTACGGAAATGACTCTGTCCCCCGGGATAACGATGTCCTTGACCCGCCCGGTCACGGTGGCTTCGATGTCGAAGCCACCTGCGGCTTGGCCGCAGTGAAAGATGTACTCAGTTTGAAGCGGTGGATGCGGCGGGCCGGAAGGCGCAGCCGCGGCCGGAGCGGCGGCTGCGAAAATTGAGGCCAGGACGGCCGTCGGAACTAACCATTTTTTCATTGTTGTGCTCCCTGCATCTTGACGACGGCCCTGGGGCCGGCAGCCGCTTGGAAGACGATTGAAAGCGGCGGCGACCCAGAGTCACTCCACAACCTTGTGAAAACCTTGTGGCTCCAGGAATGAGGGTAGGGACACGGGCGAACCAGCGGGAGAAATGTGCTGTCAGACAGCCGGAGGCCCCGAACCACGTGGATTCGGGGCCTCCGGCTCATGCAGACCAAGCCTGGCGAAGATGCGCCGGCTTAGTACCAGTTGTTGGCGTAGTGGAAGTTCAGGGCGCCGCAGGGGGAGCCGTACCGTTCCTTGACGTAGTTCAGGCCCCAATTGATCTGGGTGCGGAAGTTGGTCAGGTAGTCGGACCCGGCGCTGGCCATCTTCTCGGCCGGCAGGGACTGGACAATGCCGTAGGCGCCACTGCTGGCATTCGTGGCAGTGGTCTTCCAATCCGATTCCTTGGTCCACAGCGTGGTCAGGCACTGCATCTGGTCAGCCGCCCAGCCGTAAGTACCGAGCTGCGATGCGGCATACGCCTGGGCAGCTGCGGGATCGTCGACGGCTACAGGCGGTGCCGGGGCAGGAGCCGGTGCGGGGGCCGCAGCCGGTGCAGGTGCAGGCGCGGGTGCCGGTGCTTCCGGTGCGGACTTCTCCTCGGATGCCGGTTGCGCGTCGGACGACTGCGCTGTCAGGCTGACAGAGGCCGGGGCGGGCATGGCGGAGACCAGGATCTTTTCGAACGCGAGCTTCGACTCGGCGTTTGCGGTAGCGGCGCTGGCTTCGCCCGTTGCAGATGTTGCCGGGGCTGCAGGTTCTGAGGCCTGGCCGGCGGCGCCGACGCCGATCAGGACGGCGCAGGCCGTGGCTACTACTGCGGCCCGCCGGCCTGAGCCCTGCAATCCGGCAGCAATCCGGGACATTGGCGACGCGGTGGTGGCTGGTTCGGCGCGGTGGCGTGAGCGTTCGGCAGGCGCCTTGGACTCGTCGGAAGCGCGCTCCGGACGTACTTCTAGCGTGGATTTAGTCATGGTTGCCTCTCGATGCCGGCGGAGTTAGCTGTCGGGTTCGGATGAGGTCATCCGGCCGCACGGAACTTCACGTGTCGGCTTCACCCCGAGGGCGGCTATGCAAAATGCCCGGAGACCTGGGTCCCCCGCCTCTGCCTAATCATGAGGAAATCCGGGTAGCGGCAGAGTTTGGCGTCCATCCGGATATGCGGCTATAACGGTTGCCGCACTCTAAAAACGCTACAGGACTCTTGCGCTTAAGTCACATTTAGGTAACGAGGGTCACGACGACGGCGCGTTGACTTGCGCCGGAACAGCTGGCTTGCCAGTGATGCGCCCGGAGCTAAGCTGCCGGCGGTTCGCACGGCAGGCGGAGGGCGAATTCGGTGCGTCCCGGGCGGGAATTCACTTCGACGGTTCCGCCGTGCGCTTCCACAATGGACTGCACAATCGAGAGGCCCAGGCCGCTGGTCCCTTCGGACGCAGCGGCCCCGGTGGCTCCCGAGCCCGAAGCGGAGCGGGCCGGACTCGTGCGGGCGGCGTCCGCCCGGGCAAAGCGGGCAAAGACCCGGCCGACGAACTCCGGCGGAATCCCTGCACCATTGTCCGTTACGGTCACCACGACACTGCCGTCGGCCGACCGCATCACGCCGGTGACCACGGTGGTTCCGGGGTCCGTATGCTTGCGGGCATTGGAAAGCAGGTTGGCCAGCACCTGGTGCAGCTGCTTGGCGTCGCCGCGGACCACAACGGGCTCGTCGGGTAATTCGAGCTGCCAGATGCGGTCCGGCGCCATGACCTTCTCGTCGCTGACGGTTTCCACCACCAGCTGGGTCAGGTCCACGTCGCTGATTTTGAGCGGCTGGCCTTCATCCAACCGGGCCAGCAGCAGGAGATCCTCCACCAGGGTGGTCATCCGTTCCGACTGGCTCTGTACCCTGGCGAGGGATTTCTTGCCGTCCGGCGTAAAGTCCTCGGTCATCCGCATCAGTTCTGTGTAGCCGCGGATGGCGGTGAGCGGCGTGCGCAGCTCGTGCGAGGCGTCGGCAACGAACTGGCGCACCTTCGTTTCGCTCTGCTGCCGGGCCTCGAGTGCCTGGGACACGTTGTCCAGCATGAGGTTGAGGGCGTAGCCCACGCTGCCCACTTCAGTTCCAGGATGCGCGTTCGACGACGGCACCCGGACTGCGAGGGCCACCTCACCGGCGTCGAGAGGCAGTTGGGAAACCTGCGTCGCAACTTCGGACAGCTGCTCAAGGGGTTTCATGGTGCGGCGGATCAGCACAGTTCCGGCAAGGCCGATCAGGGCGAGCCCGCCCATCGACACGATCACCATGGTCCACACCAAGGAGCTGAGGGTGTTCTGTTTTTCATCGAGGGGGAGTCCGGTGATGATCACGTCCCCGTATGGAGCCTCCACTGCCACCAGCCGGTAGGAGCCGGTGGACAGGGTCCGGTCAACCGGCGTTGCGTCGTGTTGGAGCGCCAGGAGGATCTGGTCATCCTCGGGGGACAGGGAAGACGGCGTGGCATCGCTCGCGAGGAACCCGGCGCTGCTGACAGTGCCATTGTCGATGCGGGCGATCAAGGTCCCCACACCTTGGCCCCTGCCCTCCAGCGGATCAGGCCTGCCGGCGGGGTTGCCGAGCCGTGGCCGTCCGGCCTCGTTAGAGAGCCTTGAGGCCTGGCTCAGGCGATCATCGAGCTGCTTGGTCAGGAAGGAATCCATGGACGCGTAACTGAACAGGCCAATTGCGCCGCAGATGGCCACGAGCAATGCCATGGCCACCAGAACCAGCCGCGTGCGGAGGTGCCAGGTGGAAGGATCGAGCAAGCGGCGGCGGTCCTTGCGGATCTCGCCGGAAAGCGTGGGCACCTCAATCCGCCGGTTTAATGACGTAGCCTGCGCCGCGCACCGTGTGGATCATGGGCGGGTGCGTGGCATCCACCTTCTTGCGCAGGTAGGAAATGTAGAGCTCCACGATGTTGGCCTGGCCGCCGAAGTCGTAGTCCCACACGCGGTCCAGGATCTGGGCCTTGCTGACCACGCGCTTGGGGTTTTCCATGAGGTAACGGAGGAGTTCAAACTGGGTTGCCGTCAACTGCAGTTCCTCGCCGGCGCGGGTCACTTCACGTGTGTCGATGTTGAGGACGAGGTCGCCCACTACAAGTTCGGCGGTGTCCATGGCTGCCACTCCGGAGCGCTGGACCAGCCGGTGCAGGCGAAGGAGCACCTCCTCCATGCTGAAGGGCTTGGTGACGTAATCATCGCCGCCGGCCGCCAGCCCGAGGATGCGGTCCTGTACAGCGTCCTTCGCCGTCAGGAAGAGCGCAGGCACCTCCGGCGCGAAGGCGCGGATCCTGGTGAGCAGCTCAACGCCGTCGAACCCCGGGAGCATCACGTCCAGCACCAGGACATCCGGCCGGAACTCCTTGGCCAGTTTCACGGCTTCGGGACCGTCTCCTGCGACAGCCACGGACCAGCCTGCCATCCGCAGGCCCATGCTCATGAGCTCGGAGAGGCTGGGTTCGTCGTCAACCACCAGGGCGCGGATGGGGGAGCCGTCCGGGTGGGTGAGCTGGGGAAGGTTGTTAGTCATGGAGTGCGAAGTGGCCATGGGACAACTCTCCGATCTGCGGTTTAGCCGACGCTATGGGGATCCTGTGGGCCAGCTGTGAATCCCAGCCTAGCGAGCTGGACGCGCGGAGGGGCCCTTCGTCTGCCAACCGGCGCGGATCCGCTGCCTTCCCGCGGCGGGAACGGGCGCATCAAAGGTCACAGCTTGACCCCTTGTCCCGCACAGGCTCCGCACAGGAACCCTCCGGAGTCTGGAGTGGACCAAGCCCCCCTGCCCCAGGAGTACGCCATGAACAACGACCACACCACCCCGGTACCGGAGAGCGAAGCTGACCAGGTGCCGGAGGGCAAGGCGCCGGAGGGCAGGACTCCGGCGGCCAGCTCTGTCAGTAGGCCCGCGGGTGGCGGGCAGAACGCCGGGTGGGGAACACCGCCGTCGGCCGCTGGCTCCGCTTTCCCGCCCGCAGCAGGATGGGGCTCGCCCCGACAGCACGGCGGCTGGGATGCCCCGGCTGGACGTTCGAAGCCATGGACCATGAAGCGGGGAGTGGTGGTCGCCGGAGCTGCGGCTGTCCTTGCGGGCGGAGCCGGCGTCGGAATCTATGCCCTGACGACCAGTTCCGCGGCGGCCGACGGCACCGACGGCACGGCCGATGCAGGCGCGTTGCAGGAAACGTTGCCAGGCTCCCGCGGCGGCGCGCAGGGTGGTTTTGCCGACGGCGGGATGCCGCCCCAGGGCGGCCCCGGAAATTTCGCCCCGGAAGGCCTGGGTGGAATGGGCAGCGGAGTATCCGCCGCCGTTCACTCCGAGTACGTCATCCTCCAGGACGGTGCCTACGTCACCAAAGTTGAACAGCAGGGGACGGTCACTGAGGTCAGTTCCGGCGCCGTGACCGTCAAGAGCACCGACGGGTTCAGCCGCACCTATTCACTGGATTCGGACGTGGCGGTGAGCAATCAGCAACAAAGGCGTCAACAGGCTGGCGGGACGTCCGCCAGCACACTGACTGTGGCCGATATCGTGTCCGGAGCCATGGTAAGGATCGTTGCTGCAAAGGATGGTGACAGCTTCCCTGCGGAGTCCGTCCAGCTCGTGGCCGCGACGCTCACCGGGCAGTCAAACTGAGCTGGCGTGCTGCGGGGGCAGGAATTTTTCTGCGCGGCCCGGCCAAGGGCTGGACATGTGCCACAAGGCAGCGTTGGCATTTCAGCAATACGGTACGGGCTGAATTTTCGCACCGAAAGGCTTCGTTTTGAAGAAGAAAATTCGGATTTTCGTGAATTCTGATCGATCGTTCTGAAAAACACCTGTTATTTTATTGGCATTTCAGAATCGTGATTTGGGCCACATTGTGTGATTTTGTCTCACGATGCGGACGATTCCGTCCATTGTTACTTGCAAGTTTTCATTGTTACGTTGCACACTTCAATTGTGAACAAGAACTCAACAGCACCTGCAGCCGCAGAATCCTGGACCAGCCCACCCGCTGGCGAAGACATGCGCTGTTGTCGAATGCACGCCTAACTTTCCCACCCCGAGAAGTTTTTAGGCATTCGCCCCAAGCCCAGCGTCGGGCGCCCCTCCCCAGATCTCATTGCGGGGAAAGCCAGCATTCGAGCCGCGATGACGGCCATTCACATTGAGGTAAGCATTCCATGTCAGTTGCATCTGGATACGTCCACATCTCCGTCCGAAACGCCAACAAAGGCGGCCAGCCTTCCGGCCTCCGCCAGGGATTCGGGGCCCGTCCTGCGTTCGCCCCGGCAGCGCCCGGCAACAGCTTCCCGGCCCCCGGCTATGCGCCGCAGGGCTACAACCCGAACTCGTACGGCCAGCTCCGCGCTGTTCCCGCCGCCGAGTCCGCTCCGCAGACGGCGCCCACCCCCGTGATCGCCCCGGCCAACGGCAGCGCCGTCCGCCCCGTCGCCAATGAAAATGTTGCCCGTGGATTTGTGCTCTACATGGGAATCGATGAGGAAACCGCTGCAGCTGCCGGCACCTCAATTGCCAAGCTTGCCCAGGAAATCCGCGCCTACGCCCAGTCCCTCGTCTCCGGCGCGGAGAGCTACGCCGCGGTGGCGGTGGCCCCGGCCAGCGCCCCGGGTTCCGCGCTCGACGTCGTACGGTCCACCTTTGGTGACCCCACCGTCAACTCCCGACAGCGCACCGAAACCACCCGGCTGCCGCAGCCGCAGGATCCCCGTCCGTCCGGTGTCCTCATCGACCTGGCCCGCCGCGAGGTCCACCTCGACGGAGAATCCCTGAACCTCACGTTCAAGGAGTTCGAGCTCCTGAACTACCTCGTGGAAAACGGCACCCGCACCGTGGGCCGCGACGAACTCCTCGAGGGCCTGTGGCGCAATGCCGAAGAGGTTCCCAACGAGCGGACAATCGACGTCCACATCCGCCGCCTCCGCTCCAAGCTTGGCCGCCTCGCCAACACCGTGCGCACCGTCCGCGGCCAGGGCTACCGGTTCTACGAGCACCCTGAAGTTGTGGTCTGGGCCGCTCCGGAATACTCCATCTAGTCTTCAACGACGCGCGAAAGCGGCATTCTGCCGTGCCTTAGACACCTCCTTCGTTCCTCAGTCGGCGATGCGGCACTACGCAGAATGCCGCTTTCGCGCGTTCTGACCTTGGCGTATGTGCCTCCGCGGCTTAGTTCCTATGGCCCTATGGCCCTATGGCCCTGTTGGCTTGGGGTGGGGCGGCGTAGGCTCTGATCGTCCATCCGACCATCAGGAGGAACTATGTCTGTAGCACGCATCACCACCCTGAGCGCAAATTCCAAAACGTCGTTTGATGCCGCCATCAAAGAGGGCATCGAACGCGCCAACAAGACACTTCGGGGTGTCACGGGAGCATGGGTCAAGGAACAGAAAGTCGAAATCGCTGACGGCGCCGTCGTCGCCTGGCACGTCGTGCTGGAAGTGACCTTCGTCCTGGACGACTAAACCCAGTGCAGGGCGGCCGTGCCCTGCGGGGCAGGGCCGCCGCACTAGGATTGATGCATGAGCGAGCATCACATCAGGCGTTTGATCCTCATGCGGCACTCCAAGGCAGACTGGCCCGGAGGCGTGCCGGACCACGAACGTCCGCTGGAAGAGCGCGGACACCGCGAGGCTCCCCTGGCCGGCAAGTGGCTGCGCAAGCATGGAGTGATCCCCGATTTCATCCTCTGCTCCAGCGCGCTCCGGACCAGGCAGACGTGCACATGGGTGTGCGCTGAACTGGGGGACCAAGCCCCGACGCCGAAACTTGAGGACGGCCTCTACGGAGCCTCCGCTTTGCGCATGCTGAAGGTCATCAACCATGTCCCGGACACCGTGACCACGCTGATGGTGATCTCCCACATGCCCGGGGTGCAGGACCTTGCCATGCACCTGGCGTCACGCGATTCCAACCACGATGCCTATATGGACGCCGCCACCCGGTTTCCCACCAGCGGCCTGACCGTGCTGGAAACGGAAAAGACCTGGGCTGAGCTGGACGGCCAGGACGCCCGGCTTACTCGCTTCAAGGTGCCCCGGGCGCACTAGGCAACCTCTGCTCACTGCCACGGCGTTCATGGTCAGGGCGGGGTTTGTGATGTTTACTGGAGATATTCGTCAGTGCCCCGGTTAAGAGGAGAACATCGTGGACTCAGGACAGCTTGTGGGGATCATTATCGGTGTTGTGGTGGTGGTTGCGATCATTGCCGCGGTGCTGTTCTTCAACCGGAAGCGCAAGGTTGAGGCGGACCGAAACCGGGCCGCCGAGATGCGTGAAAAGGCCAAGGCCGACGAGCTTGGAGCGCGGGAACGCGAGGCCAAAGCAGCACGTGCCGAGGCCGATGCCAAGCAGGCCGAAGTCGAGGCAGAGCGCCTGCGCCGCGACGCTCGCGAGAAGCAAGCAGAAGCCGAACGAGTGCGGGCCTCGTCGCAGGAGCAGCTCCGTAAAGCCGACGAGGTTGATCCGGACGTAGTCACCGCCGAGCAGCGCGATGCCGACCGGCACGATGCCGACCGGCACGTTACGGACCGGCACGTTGAGACCACTCCTGCCGAGCCACAGACGCGCGCCGAGGCCGGAACCCGCGGGCGCGGGGACGCCGTTCCAGGGCCAGCCGTACCGGGCACAACTGAACCGGGCACACCTCGCCAGCACGACGCTGCTGACCGCGATGCTGCCGACCGCGATGCTGCTGACCGCGACGCCGACAGCGACGCGGCGCGGCACGACGCCGTGCCTGACCGCCGCGAGGACGGGGCTCCCGGAGAGCGGCCCCGGAACCTTTGAGTCCGTATCCGGTGACGCGGATTTCCTGAACCGGCAGCCCGCAGCGTGAACCTTCGACATTCCGCCCTGGCTGTCCTCGTGGCAGTCCTGTGGGGCGCCAATTTCGTTGCCATCGACCTTGGCCTGCACGCCGACGGCATGGAAGTGCCGCCCCTGCTCTTTGTAGCCATGCGCTTCGTCCTGGTTGTCTTTCCGTGGATCTTCTTCATCCGCAGGCCCGCTGTCAGTTGGCGGGCCATCCTCGGCGTCGGCCTCTTCATGAGCGCCGGACAATTCGGACTCCTCTACCTGGCCATGGCGCTGGGCATGCCCGCAGGGCTCGCCTCGCTGGTACTCCAGGCGCAGGTGCTGCTTACCGTTCTGCTGGCTGCCGGAATCCTCGGCGAACGTCCCAGTGGCAGGCAGTTCGCCGGCGTCGTCCTCGGGGTGGCCGGCCTCGCGGTGGTGGCAGTAGGCCGCAGCATGGTGGCACCGGTCCTTCCCTTGCTCATCGTGCTGGCGGCTGCGCTGTCCTGGGCTGCGGGCAACATCATCGCCCGGCAGGCCAGGGCCTCCTCCGGCCTGGGGCTCGTTGTGTGGTCCGGCGCGGTGGTTCCGCTGCCCCTGATCGGACTGTCACTGCTGATCGACGGCCCGGCCGCCGTGGGCGGGACCCTGGCTGGCCTGCAATTGGTCACCATCCTGAGCGCCATCTACACGGCTGTCCTGGGGTCCCTGGTGGGCTACGGAATATGGAACTGGCTGCTGGGCATGTATCCGTCGTCCGCGGTGGTTCCCTTCACCCTGCTTGTCCCGGTGGTGGGAATGACGACGGCGTGGCTGATCCTGGGCGAGGTCCCCTCACCGGCCGAGGTAGCCGGCGGACTTCTGCTGCTGGCCGGGGTTGCCATCGCCGTACTCCGGCCGGGCCGGAACGGGGCCACCCCGGGCCAGCGACGATGGCACGCTCAACGCCGTGATGTAGCTTTTGCCGGGGACTTGGGCGACTTGGCCGCCGCCGACGAGGGCCGCTTGGCCGCCGGAGCGCGGACGGCACCTGACCTGGACACGGGAACGCGACCGTAAGTGGTGCCCGCGGCCGGACGGGGTGCCTGCCTGACCGCCGGCCGCCGGGCGGCAGTTGCGGGCTTGCGGCGTCCGGGCTGCATGCGTCTGGACTGATCGCGGCCGGACCTAAGCCGTTTGCCGGCCGGCCACACAGCGCCGGCGAAGAGCACCAGGAGCGTTCCCACGCCGGAAACTGCGGCGAGGTAGAAGTAGATATCGGAGTCCTGGGTGGTGGCAGCCGCTCCCAGGGAGTCCGGCTCCGCCGTAAACGCCAGGCCCCACATGCGCAGGAATGCGATGGCGAAGCCGATGAACAGGCTGGTGCCAACGCCTCCCGCCAGGAGGGCCAGATTGCGTCCTCGGGCCGCCACCTGGATGACGGAGGCGAGGTATCCCACAGCGACGGCTCCGAGGAACGTGAACAGCACGGCCTCTTCCAGCGTGATCGCGGTAAGAACCAGAAGGACCGCGGCGGCGAACGCCGCAACGATGGCTACCCTTCCGCTGTTACCCATGTGGCGCATGTGACTAATCTTCCCCGATGCGGGCTATTTCCGGACGTAGCCACGCATGATTGCCATAATGGCCGCAACACTTTGTTCGCGGGTGCGTTCGGGGTTGTAGGTCTGGCGGTCCAGGCCCACCACGAAGCAGGCACCGAAGATGGCAGTCTCCAGGCTGCCCCTGGAGATGGATTCATCAACGGGGTACTGCGCGGCTACGCCCTCGATCGCGGCGCCGATCACTGCGAGGAGGCGGCCGCGGAGCTCGGCAAAGGTGTCCTGCCATTCACTGGGAGTCCGCCAGTTCTCACTGACCCAGAGCCGGGCAAAGGACGGGTACTCAGCCATGAAGTCCATCGCCTGGCCGATCATCCCGTCCATGGCCGCCAGCGGGTCGGCGGAGGAGCCCTGCACGCTTAGCAGCCGGGCATGCAGGATGTCCACGCCGTGGCGCAGCAGCTGCGCGATCAGATCGGACTTGCTGCCGAAGTTGTAGTACACGGTCCCCTTGGAGACGCCGGCTGCCGCCGCGATCTCGTCCACGGTGACCCCGGCCGCGCCGCGCTCGCCGATCAGCTCCATGGAGGCATCGAAGAGCTTCTGCTTGGTGGCATTTGTACGGGCGGGCCGGAGCTTCTTTTCGCCGGCTTCCTGCGTGCTCATACGGCGATCTCCGGTTTCAGGGACTTCAGGGTCCAGAACTTGTGCTTGTGGACGGCCAGCGTTGACAGCGCGGCCCCCAGCGCAGTGTAGCCAAACAGGCCCGCCACGGTAGGCAGGATCATGGACAGGTCCGCGCCATAGATCAGGTGCCGCATCCCGGTCACCACATAGCCCATGGGGAGGATCTCGTGCACCACGTGCAGGGGCGGGGGAGTGGTCTGCCAGGGGAATGTGCCGCCAGATGACACCAGCTGGAGCACCAGCAGGATCAGCACCACAAGCTTCCCCGGGGACCCAAGCAGCGCGACGACGCCCTGGATGATGGCACTGAACGCCATCGCGGCCGCCAGCATGAACAGCCACATCAGCACCGGGTGGGCGGGGTTGAGGCCCAGCGCCAGGTCCACCACCAGGGTGAGCAGGCTCGCCTGGACGACCGAGACGGCCAGGAACGGCAGCCAGCCGCCCAAGGCGATCTTCCATGACGGCGCGTTGGACGCCAGCGCCCGCTGCGTGATGGGCCGCATGGCCTGGATCAGCATAAAGATGCCGATCCAGAGGGCCAGGGTGAGGAAGAACGGCGCCAGGCCGGCCCCGTAGGACCCGGCTTTCGCCTGCGAGATGTTGCTGACGGCCACGGGATCGGCCATCACCTTGGAGAGGCTGCTCTTCTGCGCGTCATCGGGGTTGGGCACCCGGCCGGCACCCTTGGCGAGTTCCGATGCCAGGGTGCCTGCCCCGCTGGCGGCCGTGGCGGCGCCGTCCTCAAGCTGCGCCGCACCGCCGTCGAGCGCGCCGGCACCTTCGGCGAGTTTCCCGGTGCCGTCAACGGCACTTTGCTCGCCGGCCGCCAAAGCGGAGGTCCCGGCATGGAGCTGGTCCGCGCCGGCGGACGCCTGGGCGATGGCGCCGGTCAAGGCGGGCGTGGCCGCTGCCAGCTTGGCGGCACCGTTGCTCACGGCGGCGGAGCCGTCCGCGAGCTGCTGGATCTGCGCGGCGTCGGACTGGATCTTTGCCTTGGCGCCAGCCACTGGTCCGGAGGCTGCCGCGGCGTCGAAGTCCGCCAGGATGCTGTCCGCCTGCGCCTGGGTGATGATTCCGGCGGCCAGCAGCCTGCCGTTCGACTCCACCACGCGGTTCCTCAGCCCCTGGTCAGCGGCGTTCAATTGCCCGACGACGTCCTGGACTTTGGTGTTCAACGTGGCGTTTCCGGCCGCGACCTGCGCGGCGCCGTCGGCCAGCTTTTGCGAGTCCGCAGGGAGGGAGGCTGTCTTGTCCCTCAGCTGCCCGAGTCCGTCGCTTAGCTGGGCCGCGCCGGCATCCAGCTGGTTGGCACCGTCGCGCAGCTTGACCTGTCCGGCATAGAGCTCGCCGACGCCGGCGCTCAACTGCGTGGTGCCGTCATGCAGGGTGACCGTGCCGTCGTGGAGCTTGGTCACGCCGTCGGAAAGCTGACCTGCGCCGTCGGCAGCTTTGACCATCTGGGTGTGGATGGTGCCGAAGCCCGTCAGCAGCTGGTTGGCGGTTTCCTCGCCCACTTCCCTGGCCACGCTCGAGTGGACCGCTGTGGTCAGCTTGTCCACGATGGTGCTTAGGAGGTAGTTGTTGGCGTCGTTGGTGGTCACGTTCAGCATGGCCTGGTTGGCGGAGTCAAAGCTGCCAGGTGAGACGAGGCTGGCGGAGAAATCCTTCGGAATCTTGAGGGCGAAGGCGTACTTGCCGCTGCTGACGCCTTGATCTGCCTGCTGGGCGGAGTCCACGGACTGCCAGTTGAACACGTGCCCTTCCACCAGGCTGTCCGCCACGGTCCGGCCTGCCTGCAGCTGCGTTCCGTCGCTGGAGGTGGCGCCGGTGTCTTCCACCACCAAGGCCGCATCGATTTGGTCCAGGTTGCTGTAGGGATCCCAGTTGGCATACAGATACACCGCGCCGTAAAGGAGCGGAACCATGGTCAGCGCAAGGATGGTCAGCTTGGGCAGCAGCCCTCCGGTCATGCGCTTGAGTTCGGAGCGGGCTAACCGCAGCACAGTCACTTGGCATCCTCTGTTTCGTTTTCGGGACTGGGGTCTGTGTCCGGCACGGCGTTGCCGATCACCGCGGCGGGGCCCGTCCAGGTCTCCGGGAGGGCAGCCACGGTGGCGACGACGGCGAGCGGCCGGCCGCCGTTGTACGCCAGCTCCTGGAGCCGCGGCAGCCAGTCCGCGGGATCCGCGCTGTGGCGATCAGGGGAGTCCACCACCAGAAGGTCCGTGTGCGGGTTGGCGAGCGCGAGGGCGGTGAGCAGTTCGATGCGCTTGGCCGGGGCCAGCTGTTCCGTCCAGAGGCCGGCGATGTCCTCGAACCGGTTGACCTTGAGCCACGGCTTGCTGAGGAGTGCGCCGCGATAGCGCCGCGGGATCAGTGCAAGGTCTTCCGTGACGAGATCCCGCACGCTCAGGTGCTGTTCCGGCTCGTTGACACCCGGGGCGTCCACGAGCGAGCTGGCCGCCCGGAGGTGCTTCGTCTTCGCCCGGCCGTCCCACAGGAGCACGCCGGAAGACAGTTTCATCCGCCCGCTCAGGGTGAGTGCCAGCGCGGTCCGCTGGTCCTGTCTGGTGCCGGAGACCAGAAGCAGCTCGCCCCGCCGTGCCTGGAGTGACGTAGGAGGGAGCAGATCGTCCCGCCGGCCATTCACGTGAAGCTGTCGAACCGAGAGCATGGAAGCCTTTCGCAGTGTTTGTCTGCTATAAGGCTAACTAAACTGACCAGTCAGTTCAAATAGATTGGCTGAGTTGTGACCAACCAGTCAGAGTCCGTACTCCTCGAGCAGGCGCAGCCACACTTCGCTGACCGTGGGATAGGACGGCACGGCGTGCCACAGCCGGTCCAGCGGCACCTCGCCCACCACCGCGATGGTGGCGGCATGCAGGAGTTCAGCCACGTCCGGGCCTGCGAAGGTGGCGCCGAGGAGCACCTTCCTGTCCTCGTCCACCACCAGCTGGGCCCAGCCTTCGTAGTGTTCCGAATGCAGCGACGACCCCGCGACGCTGATGGGGAGCTCCACTGAGGAGACACTGTAGCCGTCCGTTTGTGCCTGCTTCACGGACCGGCCCACGCTGGCCAGCTCAGGGTCTGTGAACACGACATTGGGCACGGCATGCTCGTTGGCTGTCTGCGCGAAGCGGCTCCACGGCTCCGGCGTCCCCTTCAGCTCGCCTTTGGCCCGCGCAGCGATGGCATCCCCCGTGGCCCGCGCCGAGTATTTGCCCTGGTGCGTCAGCATGACCCGGCCGGCTGCGTCCCCCACCGCGTAGAGCCAGCCGCCGCCGTCGTCCGTACCAGTGCCGCCGCCGGCGTCGCCAACGGCGTCGGCGCCCTCGATGATCCCCTCGACCAGGCCCGTGGTGTCCGTGCGGAGCGGCGGCACTTTGCCGTCCGTGGAACCAAGCCCCACCGTTTCCAGCCCCAACCCGTCCAGCGCCGGGTGTCGGCCGGTGGCAACGAGGAGGCGTTCAGCCGTGATGCTGTCGCCGTCGGCCAAGTCAACGGTGAAATAGCCGCCCCCGCTTCTGGTGACGCGCTCCGTGCCGGTGTTGAGGCGGACGTCCACGCCGTCGGCCCGCAGGCCGGCCAGCACCAGGTCTGCGGCATCTTTCGGATACATGCTGAGCAGGCCGCCGCGTGCCACCAGCGTCACCGCCGAGCCCAGCCGGGCGAATGCCTGCGCCAGCTCGGTCCCGGCCACCCCGCCGCCGAGGACCGCCAGGCTGCGCGGAACGCTCCGGGCGGAAGTGGCCTCGCGGGTGGTCCAATACCCAAGCCCCGCCAGGCCGTCCACTGGCGGTGCAGTGGGGGCCGATCCGGTGGAAAGCACGACGGCGTGCCTCGCCGAGAGCTGGTAGCTGACACCGTCGCGCCCGGCTACTTCGACGGCTCGCGGGCCGGTGAGACGCCCGCGGCCCCGGATCAGTTCGATCCCCGTATCTTCCAGCCATTTGACTTGGCCATCATCCTGCCAGTTCGACGTGAAATAGTCCCGGCGCTTGAGGACGGCGGAGGCGTCCAGGGTGCGGGTGACGGCCTCCTCGGCACCGGGGACGGTCTGTGCGCCATGGAGGGCCGTCCCCGGGCGCAGGAGTGCCTTGGACGGCATGCAGGCCCAGTAGGAGCATTCGCCGCCCACCAGCTCCGCCTCGATAATGACCGCGGTCAGTCCGCCCTGGACCACGCGGTCCGCGACGTTTTCCCCCACGGCTCCGGCGCCGATCACAATGACATCGAATTCTCGTTCAACTCTGGCCGTCATGGCACCAGACTACGCCCGGCGGCGGTACCGATCCGCGGGATGAAGCGCAGGGGATGGGCGCAGGGAACCGGGTCCGTGTTTGGCGGGGGAACTTAACAGAAGGTGGGACATCCAATATTGTTTGCTGTGACCCACTCAGCACAGTGGTTCGGACACTCGGTTAGGGGAACCATGACAACATCAGGCGTCGCTTCGAAGGCGCGGTTCAGCGCCCAGGCCCGGCTCCGCGCTCTGCAGGCGGACATCATGGACCTCATCCTGGAGCGCGAGCTTGAGGCGGGTGACCCGCTTCCCACCGAAAACGAACTGGCCCTCGCGCTGGGTGTAGGCCGCAATACCCTTCGTGAATCCCTTAAGGTCCTGCAGGCGCTCGGCGTTGTGGAAATCCGCCACGGATTCGGCATGTTCGTGGCGCCCAGCAACTTTGATGCCCTGGCGGACGGCATGACATTCCGCGGCAGGCTGTCGCTGCGCCACAAGGGTGATGAGGCGCTGGAGCTGGTGGATGTGCGGCAGGCGCTGGAATCAGGCCTGATCGGCAGTGCGATGGACAAGATGACCGCCGGCCAGCTCGCAGCCGTTGAGGAATCCGTGACCCGGATGGAGGAACTTGCCGCCGCCGGGGAGCCGTTCGTGGAAGCGGACGCGGAGTTTCACCGGCGTTTGTTCGAGCCGCTGAACAACGCGCTCCTGATCAGCCTGCTCGCCGTCTTCTGGAAGGTGTACCGGCAGATCCATCTTGAGGTCGGTACCGGTGCCGAGAACCTCAGCGAGTCGGCGGCAGTGCACCGTCGCATCTACGAGGCCGTGGCAGGCGGGGACAAGGCCCTGGCTGCTGAACGGCTAAACCATCATTTCGACGGCATCCGCCATCGCATCTACGAGGTCATAGAGAAGTAGGCGGCCCGCGGGCCCAGTAGCCCTCCGGGTGCAACCCTCAGGGGCAGGCGCACCCGCCCGCGGGCTGAAACAAACGGCAATAAAAAAGATCCGCACCGGCGAACCGGTGCGGATCTTTCTTCATCTGTGCGCCCAAAGGGATTCGAACCCCTGACCTTCTGTTCCGTAGACAGACGCTCTATCCAGCTGAGCTATGGGCGCATTCTCGGCTCCGGGAGTTTTTCGTTCACCCCCGAACCTCGAATTACTTTACGCGAGTTGCCGCCGAGTTCCAAATCGAACCGCCTGTAATATGGGCAACTAGACCGGTCTATGTGACCTTACTCACAAAAAGTGCCGATTTGTTGTATCCAGTTCCTTGATTTTCCGCGGTTTTTGGTTTTTAGGCCCCGGGACATCCCACGTCTGACCCAAAAATTGCAGTGGTCTAGAGCCCTAGCATTTAGGACACACCACTGAACCCGAGGAAGGGAACCGCAATGGGCGATCTCGCACGACTGCCGCTGCTTGAGAAAGCACCCACAACACATGCTGGCCTGCTGGCATGGGTCGAAGAGGTTGCAGAACTTACCCAGCCGGACCGGATCCACTGGGTTGACGGTACGGAAGAGGAATACACCCGCCTCACGGACGAACTTGTCGACGCCGGAACGCTGACCAGGCTGAACCCGGAGCTGTTCCCGAACTCCTTCGCTGCATTTTCCGATCCCGCAGACGTAGCTCGCGTTGAAGAGCAGACCTTCATCTGCTCCGAGAACGAGCGCGATGCGGGCTTCACCAACAACTGGATGGCACCGGCCGAAATGAAGCAGAAGCTTCGCGGCCTGTTTGCCGGCTCCATGCGCGGCCGCACCATGTACGTCATTCCGTTCGTCATGGGCCACCTCGACGCAGAAGATCCCAAGTTCGGCGTGGAGATCACCGACAGCGCCTACGTTGTCGCCTCCATGCGCATCATGGCCAATATCGGCACTGAGGTGCTGGACAAGATCACCGCGACGAACGCGTTCTTCGTTCCCGCCCTGCACTCCCTGGGCGCCCCGCTGGCCCCCGGCCAGGCCGACGTCGCGTGGCCCTGCAACCCGGATAAGTGGATCGTGCACTTCCCTGAAGAGCGGTCCATCTGGTCCTTCGGCTCCGGCTACGGCGGAAACGCCCTCCTGGGCAAGAAGTGCTACGCCCTGCGCATTGCCTCGGTGATGGCCCGCGACGAGGGCTGGCTCGCGGAGCACATGCTCATCCTCAAGCTCACCTCGCCGGAGAAGAAGTCGTACTACATGTCCGCGGCCTTCCCCTCGGCCTGCGGCAAGACCAACCTCGCCTTGCTCGATCCGACGATCGAGGGCTGGGAAGTCGAAACCCTCGGCGACGACATCACCTGGATGCGGATCGGCAAGGAGGGCGAGTTGCGCGCCACCAACCCGGAGGCCGGCCTGTTCGGCGTAGCTCCGGGCACCGGCTGGGGCACCAACCCCAACGCCATGCGCGCCATCGCCAAGGGCCACAGCATCTTCACCAACGTCGCCCTGACGGACGATGGCGGTGTCTGGTGGGAGGGTATGACCGACGACGTTCCGGCGCACCTGACCGACTGGGAGGGCAACTCCTGGACTCCGGATTCGGACAAGCCGGCCGCCCACCCGAACTCCCGCTTCTGCACGCCGATCTCACAGATCGACATGCTGGCCGAGGAGTACTACAGCCCCGACGGTGTTGAGCTCTCCGCCATCCTCTTCGGCGGCCGCCGCAAGACCACGGTGCCCCTGGTGACCCAGGCCCGCAGCTGGACCAACGGCATCTTCATGGGCTCCACGCTCTCCTCGGAGACCACGGCTGCCGCAGCCGGACAGGTCGGCGTGCTCCGCCGCGACCCGATGGCCATGCTGCCGTTCATCGGCTACGACGCCGGCGACTACCTGAAGCACTGGATCAGTGTCTCAGGCAAGGCCAACCCGGAGCGCCTGCCGCACATCTTCCTGGTCAACTGGTTCCGCCGCACCGCCGACGGCGATTTCGCCTGGCCCGGCTTCGGCGACAACGCCCGTGTCCTCAAGTGGGCCATCGAGCGCCTCGAAGGCAAGGCTGACGCCATTGAGACCCCGATCGGCTTCGTGCCGGCGGGCCACGCGCTGGATCTCACCGGCCTGGACCTGACCCACGCCCACGTGGAAGACGCTGTCCGCGTCGACCGCGAGGAGTGGGACGCCGAGCTGGCCTCCATCGAAGAGTGGTACGCGAAGTTCGGTGACTCCCTGCCCGAGGCCCTGCGCTCCGAGCTGGAAGCCCTGAAGGAACGCATGGCGGACCACAGCTAGTCAGCTGGGGACAAACAGGCACAACGACGGCGGCGCCGCACCTTTTCCGAAAGGTGCGGCGCCGCCGTCGTGCGTTAGCAAGCGAAGAAGCGCGAAAGGACACTTAAGCCCCGGGGCTTAAGTGTCCGTTCGCGCTAGTGACTTTAAGAAGCCAGCCAGATGTCCGGGCCGAAGACTTCGTAGTGGATCTTCGTCGCGGGGATGCCGGCGTTGATGGCCTCGTTGCGGATGTGCTTCATGAAGGGAAGCGGGCCGCAGAGGTACAGCGACGCATTGGCGGGCAGGTCCACTTCGCGCAGCGACATGAAGCCGGCATTCGCACCGGCCTGCGGCTCTTCCAGCCAGAGCTGGAGGTCGGCACTCTCGAGGCGCTCGACGTCGTCCGTCATCTGCCCGCGGAGGGCCCAGCTTTCCAGCGTGCTTTCCGCGTGGAGTACCAGCACCCGGCGGTCGGACCCGGCCTCGGCCAGCGACCGCAGGATGGACGCAGTGGGGGTGCAGCCGATGCCTGCCGAAGCCAGGACCACGGGGCCGTCACCCTCCTTGAGCGTGATCTCGCCGTACGGGTTGGAGATCTCCAGGATGTCGCCAACCTCGACGCCGTTGTGCAGCACCGGGGAGACCTCGCCGCCGTCGTCGAGCTTGGTGGTGAACGTCCGGCTGGTGCCCGCATCGTCGGAGAGGGAGTACTGGCGGACCTGGCGGAGGCCGTCCGGGAGCTGGACCCTGACGCTGACGTACTGGCCGGGAAGGGCGGGGGTGATCGGGGTGTCGTCGGCCGGTTCCAGGGTGAAGGTCATGGCGCCGGTGCCGGCGGGCGTCTTTGCGGCAACGCGCCAGGGGGTCCACATCTTGTCGTTGGCCTGGATGGCGTAGAGGCCCTTTTCGATCTTGATGAGGGCGTCGGCCATGAGCCAGTAGACCTCGGTCCAGGCTTCGGCGATTTCCGGGGTGATGACCTCGGCGAGGTCCTCGGCGATGGCGGCGAAGAGGTGCTCGTAGACAACCTGGTACTGGGGCTCGGTGATGCCCAGGGAGGCGTGCTTGTGGGCGATCCGGGAAAGGACGGTTTCCGGGAGGGTTCCGGGGTTGTTCACCAGGTGCGTGGCGAAAGCGGCGATGCTTCCGGCCAGGGCCTGCTGCTGGTTGCCGGAGCGCTGGTTGGAACGGCTGAACAGTCCGTCCAACAGCTCCGGGTGGGCGCCGAAGAGCCGTGCGTAGAACTTGGGGGTGATGTCGCCGATCCGGGATCCGACCAGCGGCAGGGTGGCCTCGATGACAGGGCGGGATTTGTCCGAGAGCATGTGTACTCCTGAGGTAGGGGCCCGGGTTTCGTACGGACCGCGATCAATACATGTATTTGAAATACGAGTATTTATACCTAAGTTCTACACGGCGTAGAAAAGAATTCAAAATCGGCGGGGGATCAGAGCCCGGGGCGGAGCCCGATTGCCTGGAAGACCGGCGCCATCTGGCGCGTGCCGGGGAGGGTGGACACCACGATGTCGTCGAGCTCGCGGTAGAAAGCCTCGCGTGCCCGAGCCAGGGCTCCGCGGAGCTTGCATTCGTTGATGAGCGGGCAGTCGCCGTTCACGGAATGGCAGTCGGCCGGATCCGTTCGGGTGTTGAGCTGCCGCAGGAGCTGGCCGACGGTGGCGCGGCGTCCGGCGTCATTCAGCCTGGACCCGCCGTTGCGCCCCCGCTCGACGTCGATGACGCCAAGTTCGCGGAGCTTCGCCATGGCCTTGCTGACATGGTTGTAGGGCGTTCCTACGGCATCGGCGATGCTCTGCGTGGTCAGCAGGCTGCCGTGCGGTGCCGACGCGAGCACCATCATGGCGCGCAGGCTCACGTCCGCGAACGCATTGATCTTCATCTCAGCAACCCACTGGAGGTCTAGTCCACCCAGATGGCGGGTTCGCTGGAATCAGCTGCAAGCTGTCCGAACTCCCACTCGCGGGACTCGGCGTTGGGCTCGTACGGCAGCACCGCGGCAAAAACGGATCCGTCACGGTGCTCGGCCGCCACGTGGATGGCGTCGGTGGCCTCTTCCAGCAGCGTGATGTCACACACCACCGCCGCGGCCCGGAAATCGTCCCGGTTCTGCCGGAGCAGCTCCGTGAGGTCACTGATCATCGCGTCGGCGTCGAAGTCGCCCTCAGAGCCGTCCTCCGCATCAGCCGGGGTGACGGCGACAAGGCGGACCTCGCCGTCGTTCTCCACCACCAGGGCGAACGGCAGGAAACCGCCGTTGCGCCCGAGCTGCTCCTGGGCAGCACCGACGCCGGTGCCCAGCAGGTTTTCAAGGTCGGTGGCCGTAGCCTCGGGCACAGAGTCCCGCCAGGACGTTCCGGAAAGTTCAGCCATGCGGGCGGCCTAGCCGTTGACCAGGGCCAGCACGCGGTCGCGGATGCGTTCCATGGTGGGACGGTCCGTGGCCTCGGCGTTAAGGCGGAGGAACGGTTCGGTGTTGGACGGGCGCAGGTTGAACCACCAGCTGCCGTCGCGGGAACTGAAGGTGCTGCCGTCCAGCATGTCGATCTCGACGTCTTCGCCGGCAAAATCGGCGCGGACCCGCTCCACGGCGCCTGCTTTGTCCTCGATTTCGGAGTTGATTTCCCCGGAGGAGATGTAGGGCTCGTACTCGTGGCCGAGTTCGGACAACGGGCGGTCCTGCTCACCGAGGGCGGCCAGGACATGCATCGCGGCGAGCATGCCGGTGTCTGCATTCCAGAAATCGCGGAAGTAGAAGTGCGCGGAGTGCTCGCCGCCGAAAACGGCGCCTTCCTCGGCCATGACTGCCTTGATGAACGAGTGGCCAACACGCGTGCGGACCGCGCGGCCGCCGTCGTGCGCCACCAGTTCCGGGACGGCCTTGGAGGTCAGCAGGTTATGGATGATGGTGGGCGTTTCCTCGCCCTGCGCCTTGGCGCGGGCGATTTCGCGGCGGGCCACCATGCCGGTGATGGCCGACGGCGACACGGGGTTGCCCTTCTCGTCGATGACGAAGCAGCGGTCGGCGTCGCCGTCGAAGGCCAGCCCGATGTCCGCGCCGTGTTCGACGACCGCGGCCTGCAGGTCCAGCAGGTTTTCCGGCTCGAGCGGGTTGGCCGGGTGGTTCGGGAAGGACCCGTCCAGCTCGAAGTAGAGGGGAATGATGTCGAACGGCAGCTTGGGCAGCAGGGCGTCGCCGAGGACCGCGGGGGTGGTCAGGCCGGCCATGCCGTTGCCGGCGTCGACGACCACCTTCAGGGGGCGGGATCCCTTGAGGTCCACCAGCTTGCGGAGGTATTCGGAGTAATCCTTCAGGACATCGTGGACTCCGATGAGGCCGCGCTTGCCGGCGGCGGGGATGGATCCGGCGTGGAGGTAGTCCTCCGCACGGGCCTGGATTTCCTTCAGGCCGGATTCCGAGGAGATGGGCTGGGCGCCGGCCTTGGACATCTTGATGCCGTTGTACTCGGCTGGATTGTGGCTGGCGGTGAACGTGGCGCCGGCAGCGTTGAGCGCACCGCAGGCGTAGTAGAGCTCGTCGGTGGAGATGAGGTCCAGCAGCTGGACGTTGGCTCCGCGGGTGGCGGCGCCGTTGGCGAATGCCTTGCTGAACTCCGGGGAGGAGGGGCGCATGTCGCCGCCCACCAGGACCGTCTGGCCCTCGAGCTTCAGGACATCCACGAATGCGGCGCCTACGGCTTCGACGATTTCGGCGGTAATGGACTCGCCCACAATGCCACGCACGTCGTAGGCCTTGAACGATGCCGAAAGGTCAAAAGTCTTTGTCTGGTCGCTAGTCACGCGTTCCATCTTACGGTGAAGCGCAAAATGGCTGTGGAGGAGTAGTTGCATTACGCGGGCGCGCCGTCCACATGGCCCGATACCCGGCTTCGCGCGTGTCGGAGGGGGCTGGGATACTGAATCAATGGCCAATAACCAGAATGCTGCTGTCCTTTCCGCTTCCGCCGATCTCCCCGCAGGTGGAGAGGGGACCCATGCGCAGGCCCTGGAAGTTCTTCGCGGCCTCGTGGGACATCCCGAGGCCAGCTTCCATGACGGCCAGTTTGAGGCGATTGAAGCATTGGTCGACGGCGGGCGCCGCGCCCTTGTAGTCCAGCGCACCGGCTGGGGAAAATCGGCCGTCTATTTTGTGGCTTCGCTGCTACTCCGGCGCCGTGGCGCCGGTCCCACGCTGATCGTTTCGCCGCTGTTGGCCCTGATGCGGGACCAAGTGGCGGCAGCCGCGAGGGCAGGAGTCCGTGCGGTTGCCATCAACTCCGCCAACCAGCTCGAATGGGACACCGTACGCGAGCAGCTCGCGGCGGACGAAGTGGACGTGCTGCTCGTGTCCCCGGAGCGGCTCACGAACCCGTCGTTCCGGGAAAACCAGCTGCCGGAACTGATCCGCCGCACCGGGCTCCTGGTGATTGACGAAGCACACTGCATCTCCGACTGGGGCCATGACTTCCGTCCCGACTACCGGCGCATCGCGGACCTCATCACGCAGTTGCCGGACACCGTGCCCGTGCTGGCCACCACAGCCACCGCCAACTCCCGCGTGGTCCATGACATCGAGGAGCAGTTAGGCGACGGCGTGCTCACCATCCGCGGCGCCCTGGGCCGTGAATCGCTCCGGCTCGGTGTGCTGCAGCTGGCGGATTCCCGCGACCGGCTGGGCTGGCTGCTGACCCATCTGGCGGACCTGCCCGGCAGCGGCATCATCTACACCCTCACGGTCTCCGCGGCGGAGGACACCGCCCGGCTGCTCGCCGAAGCCGGCCATGAGGTGCTCGCCTATACCGGCCGTACCGATCCCGCGGACCGGGAACGGGCGGAACAGCTCCTCAAGGACAACCAGGTCAAGGCGCTGGTGGCCACTTCGGCCCTGGGCATGGGTTTCGACAAACCGGACCTGGGCTTCGTGGTGCACCTCGGCGCCCCGTCGTCGCCGGTGGCCTACTACCAGCAGGTGGGCCGCGCGGGGCGTGGCGCTGCCAACGCCGACGTCCTGCTGCTGCCCGGCTCCGAGGACCGCGACATCTGGCAGTACTTTGCTACCGCTTCCATGCCGTCTGAGGAAAAGGCGGCGGCCGTCCTGACCGCCCTCGCCGAGGCCGGGGCCGCCGTGTCCACCGTGGCCCTCGAAGCCCGCGTGGACCTGCGGCGCACACCTTTGGAACTGCTGCTCAAGGTCCTGTCCGTGGACGGTGCCGTGGAACGGGTGGGTGGCGGCTGGCGCTCCACCGGCCAGCCCTGGAGCTACGACGCCGACCGGTACACCCGCATCGCCGAGGCCCGCGTGGATGAGCAGGACTCCATGGTGATCTACCAGGACACGGCCGGCTGCCGGATGGAGTACATCACCTCGGTCCTGGACGATGAAACAGCCCGCGCCTGCGGCCGCTGCGACAACTGCGCCGGACGCTGGTTCCCGTCCGACATCGCATCCTCGGCCACAGAAGCGGCCGGCCAGACGCTCAGCCGTGCCGGCATGGCACTGGAACCGCGGCTGCAGTGGCCCAGCGGCATGGACCGGCTCGGCGTTACCGTCAAGGGCAAGATCAAGCCGGATGAAAGCCTCGCCGAAGGCCGGGTGCTGGCCCGCCTGACCGACCTCGGCTGGGGCGGTGCCCTCCGGGAGATCTTTGCCTCCGGCGCCCCGGACCGCGAGGTGGACCCCGCAATGCTGCAGGCCTGCGTGCAGGTGCTCCGCGAATGGGGCGCCGGGAACGGACGCAGCCCAGGCTGGAGCGGCGTCGGACGTCCGGCAGCCATCGTCAGCATCCCGTCACGCAGCAAGCCGGCCTTGGTCGATTCCCTGGCGCGCGGAATTTCCGGGATTGGCCGCATACCGTACCTGGGCCAGCTGCAGCTGGAACACGGCGGACCCACCGGCGGACGCGGGGGCAACAGCGCCTACCGGCTGGCCGGAGTCTGGGACCGGCTTGTTGTGGGACCGGAGCTGGAGGCAGCCATGGCCGGCATCCAGGGTCAGAGCATCATGTTGGTGGATGACCTCACGGACAGCCGTTGGACGGTCACGGTTGCAGGACGGGCACTGCGCCGTGCCGGGGCCGGGGCCGTCCTTCCCCTCGTGCTGGGACAGGCCGGGTAGGAGCCCCCAGCCGGTGTGCGTAAGGGGCGGACTTATTCTGGCACCGTGCCTGGCACGCCTATAGGATCGGCGAATGAGTCCAGGCCAGGAGCCATGAGCGAATCCCAGAGCAGCGCCGCGTCGGCTGTCCGCCAGGAGTGGCAGCCGCGGCTGGCCCTGCTGGTGGCGGCTACCTTCTTCATGGAGTTCCTGGACGGCACCGTGCTGACCACGGCCATCCCCAGCATCGCGGCAGACTTCGCCGTGGCTCCGGCCGACGTCAACATCACCATGACGGCCTACCTGATGACCGTGGCCATGGGCATTCCGGTCAGCGGCTGGCTGGCCGAGCGCGTGGGTGCCCGCCGCGTTTTCTGCGCCGCCATCGCCGTGTTCACCATCGCCTCGCTCCTGTGCGCCCTGAGCCAGGACCTCACCATGCTCACCGTCAGCCGAGTCCTGCAGGGCGCGGGCGGGGCCATGATGGTGCCGGTGGGGACGCTCGTGGTGCTGCGCAGGACACCCAAGGAGGACCTGCTCCGGGCCACGGCCTATCTTGTGTGGCCCGGGCTGCTGGCGCCGGTCCTGGCGCCGCTGGTGGGCGGGGCGCTAACCACCTTCCTGTCCTGGCACTGGATCTTCCTGATCAACATCCCGCTGGGCCTTGCCGCGTTTATTGCTGCCCTTCGCCTGGTTCCGCAGGGAGCCGGAGACCAGTCCCGCCGCCTCGACTGGGTGGGGCTGCTGCTGACGACGGCCGGTGTAGGCGCCCTGGTGGTGGGGCTCGAACTGGCCACGGCGCACCCCTCGGGACCGTTCGGGGCGATCAGCATCGCTGCGGGCGTGGTGTCCATCGCAGGGGCAGTCCTGTGGTTGCGGCGAACCACCAATCCGCTGTTCCAGCTGACTGTCTTCGGCACACGGACGTTCCGCGCAACATCGACGGGCGGGTTCATCTACCGCCTGACCATCAGCGCGGTTCCGTTCCTGCTGCCGCTGATGTTCCAGGACGGGTTCGGGTGGGATCCGCTGCATGCCGGCGTGATGGTGGCGGCGGTCTTCATCGGCAACATCGGCATCAAACCGGCAACCACGCCGCTGATCCGCAGGTTCGGCTTCAAGCCCGTCCTCGTCTTCGCGTCCCTTGCCTCTGCCCTCACTTTTGGCCTGTGCGCGCTGCTGGACGCCGGGACCCCGGAGCCGCTGATCTTCGCCTTGCTGGTCTGCAGCGGCGCGTTCCGCTCCATCGGGTTCTCGGCCTACGCCTCCATCCAGTACGCAGACATCGTTCCCGGACAGCTGCCGTCCGCCAACGCCATTTCGGCCACCCTGGTCCAGCTGGCGGCCGGTGCGGGCATCGCCGTCGGCGCCTTGTTCCTCCGGCTCTTCGCCGCCCCCGCCGCCTTCGGAGCGGACCCCGTTGCGCCCTACCGGGGCGCGTTCCTGGCCATCGCCGTGCTGATGCTGCTGAGCACCGCGGATAGCCTAACGCTGCACCGGCAGGCGGGCGCCGACGTCAGCCGCGGGCGCTCCGCGGCGCCGAAGGCCGCGAACCCTTAGGACTCAGAACCCTGGGGCTTCCGGCCCTGGGACTCCAGCGCCAGGGACTCCAGCACGGCCATGGCAGCATTGTGGCCGCCGATGGCGCTCACCGCCCCTCCGCGCCGGGCTCCGGAGCCGCACAGCAGGATGCGGGGATCGTCGGTCGATACACCCCAGCGCCGGGCGGGAGTGTCCAGCGGGGCCTCGTCCTCCGCGAACGGCCAGTCGAGTCCGCCGTGGAAGATGTTGCCGCGCGGCATGCCCACTGCGCGCTGGATATCCAGCGTGGTCTTGGTTTCGATGCACGGCGTTCCGTCTGCGCCGGTCAGCAGCAGTTCCTCAATCGGCTCCGCAAGTACCGAGTTGAGCGATTTTACGACGGCGGCCTGCAACGCCGTCCGCATCGCCTCGTTGTTCTCCGCAGTGATAAGCCTGTCCGGCACGTGGAGTCCGAAGACCGTCAGGGTGTGGGCTCCGGAAGCCTGCAGCTCCGCGGAGAGGATGCTGGGATCGGTCAACGAATGGCAGTAGATTTCGCAGGGCAGCGGGTCCGGGACTGTTCCCTGTTCGGCGGCCCGGTAGGCGTCATCCAGCTGGGTCCAGGTTTCGTTGATGTGGAAGGTGCCGCCGAAGGCCGCCTCCGGGCTGACGCTGCGGTCCAGCAGCTGAGGAAGGCGCGTCAGCAGGAGGTTTACTTTGACCTGTGAACCCTCGCGGAGGTGGTTGGGGTTCATAGGCTGCGCCGCGACGGCGCCCTGCAGCCCGTCTGGCACCCGGAGCCCGTCTGGCGCCCGGAGCCGGTCCAGCACCACGGGCGCCACATTGGAGAGCACCCAATCGGCGGAGGCAGAGCGTTCCTGGCCGTCGTGGCGGTAGTCCACTGTGCCGCCGGGCCGGATGCGCGTGACCTCGGCGGTTGTCAGGATGGTGGCGCCGGCCTCGCGGGCGGCGCGCTCCAGTTCACCGGAGACAGTCCCCATGCCGCCAATGGGAACATCCCAGTCCCCGGTTCCGCCGCCCAGGAGGTGGTACAGGAAGCAGATGTTCTGCTGCAGGTCCGCGCTGTCAGCCCGGGCAAACGTACCGATCAGGGCATCCGTCAGCACCACGCCGCGCACCAGGTCACTCTGCAGACTGCGGGTGATGGCTTCGCCGATGGGCCGCTCGATGACTGACTCCCACACATCACCGGCACCGGCGGCTTCGGCGAGTTGCCGGGCCTCGGAACGCGTAGGCATGGGCGACGTCATGGTGGGCCACAGCGCCCCGGTGAGCTTCCGGCACTCCGCATAGAAGCGCTCAAAGGCTGCGGCTTCGGCGGCCGGGGCACCCACTGAGGCAAAGGACGCCGCCGTGGCTGCCGCGTCCCCGTTGTCGATCAGGAGGCCACGGCCGGGGCTGCCCGGGTCCGGCGTGTAGGACGAGTAGCGGCGCCGCGCCAGCCTGATGCGAAGGCCCAGGTCGTCAATGATTTCCTGCGGCAGCAGGCTCACCAGGTAGGAATATCGCGAAAGGCGGGCGTCGACGCCGTCGAACGCCTGGGCGGATACGGCCGCTCCGCCGGCGTGGTCCAGTTTCTCGAGCAGCAGGACGTCCCGTCCGGCCCTGGCCAGATAGGCGGCCGCCGCCAGGCCGTTGTGTCCGCCTCCGATAATGACCACGTCGTGATTGCTGTTCTCCGCCATGGGCCCATCCTGCCACCCCGGCCGGCGCGCAGGCGGACACGCAACCTGCCGAAGAAACGCAAAAGGCCCCGGTCCAGGGACCGGGGCCAAACGCGGAGACGGGGGGATTTGAACCCCCGGTGGAGTTGTGCCCCACACTTCATTAGCAGTGAAGCCCATTCGGCCGCTCTGGCACGTCTCCAATTGCTATTCCTAGCCCACCAAGGATACGCAGAACGGGCCATCCAGTGCAAAACGGTGCTAGTTGTCGGAACGGCCTGCCAGGGAACGCCACAGGAAATGCTGGCTCCGGCTCTGCAGCGCGGCCGCCTGCCGGTTGTCGGAGGCACCGGCGTGTCCGCCCTCCAGCGCCTCGTGGAACCAGACATTGGGGATGCCCATGGCCTGCATGCGGGCCGCCATCTTGCGGGCCTGCACGGGACCCACCCGGTCATCGGACGTTGCGGTCCAGATGAAGGTCTCCGGGTAGTCCACGCCGTCGCGAAGGAGGTGGTACGGCGAGAACGTCCGGATGAACTCCCAGTCCCCGGGCACGTCGGGGTCCCCGTATTCGGCGATCCACGAGTAGCCGGCAGACAGCTTGGTGTAGCGGCGCATGTCCAGCAGGGGCACACCGCAGGATACTGCGCCGAACAGTTCCGGGTACCGGGTCAGCATGTTGCCCACCAGCAGCCCGCCGTTGGAGCCGCCCACACAGCCCAGCCGCTCCTTGGAGGTGACTCCACGGGAGATCAGGTCCCTGGCCACGGCAGCGAAGTCCTCGAACGCGCGGTGGCGCTTTTTCTGCAGCGCGGCGCGGTGCCACGAGGGTCCGTATTCGCCACCGCCGCGGATGTTCGCCACCACGTAGACGCCGCCACGGGTGTGCGTCGGGCCGGCTGCGCCGTCGGCTCCTGCGGCCGGGACCCCGGCGTCCGTCCGGCGTTCCAGCCAGGCCCGGCCGATCGTACCGCTGTAGGCAGGCGTCCGGGAAACCTCGAACCCGCCGTAACCGGACAGCTGCGTGGGGTTCTGGCCGTCAAGCACCAGGTCCTTGGACGCCACCTGGAAGTACGGGACCCGGGTGCCGTCGTCGGACACGGCGAAGTGCTGCTGGACTTCGTAGGCGGAGTCGTCAAAGTAGGACGGCGAGGTGCGGATCACCTCGTGCTCGCTCACCACCTCCCCGGTGCTGCCGCGCCGCAGCGTCCCCCGGGTCAGCGTGCTGGGCGTGGTGAAGCCGGTGGCCACGAGCCAGAAGTCGTTCCCTGCGCCGGGGGCTTCCCCTTCCGGTACCGGCACATTGCCGCTGGTACCGTCGTCGTCCGTCCCGTCGTCGTCCATGCCTGCCTCGTCCTCGTCGTCGACGGCGAAGGCGTTGACGTCATGCAGCGGCGGGCAGGCATCCAGCAGCGTGGAGGCCCATGCCGACTCAATCCCGCTCTCGCTCCCCGTGCGTTCCGGATCCAGGACGCGGATCTCCGAAGACACATCCCGCAGGAGGTTGAGCAGGAGGAAGTTTCGCGTCCAGCTCCAGGACTGCAGCGACGTGTGCGCGTCCGGGGTGAACAGGACCGCCAGCTCGCGGCTGCCGGCAAGGTAATCCTCGAACCTGGCGGCGAGCAGCGAACCGGCGGCGTACGTGGTTCCGGCGACGTCCCAGTCGCCCTGCGGACGGAACAGCAGCCACTCCCGGTGCACGCTCAGGTTCACGTCGGTCGGGGCGTCGATGACCACCCACGATCCGTCCCGCAGGACCGACGTGCTCTTGTTGAAGAAGCTGATCCAGTCCATGGCGAAGGTCCGCTCGAACCCCGGCGTGGAGTCGTGCGCCACCAGCGCCATCATGTGGTCTTCGGGGATTTCAAACAGCCGTTCGGCTGCCGGGAGCGATCCCCCGCGGGCAAGCCGGACGGCGGTGCGCGCGTAGGACGAGGTGGTGCTGGGCATGCCTTCCGCGGTGGTGGACACCAGCAGCGTGTCCCGGTCCAGCCAGGAAGCGTTGCCTTTGGCCGTGGGCAGGTCGAAGCCGCCGGACTCCGGGTCCACGAACGTCCGGGCCTCGACGTCGAACTCGCGGTAGCGGTTGGCGTCGCCGCCGTCGGGGGAGAGGGCCAGCAGTGCCAGCCGGTGCGGTTCGCCGGGCGCGGGGCGGAGGAAATTGGCGCCGTGGAAAACCCACTCTTCGCCTTCCGCGGCGGCCAGCGCGTCGACGTCCAGCAGCACATCCCATTCGGGCTGCCCGCTCCGGTAGCTCTCCCAGGACGTCCGGCGCCACAGCCCCTTCGGGTTCTGGCCGTCCCGCCAGAAGTTGTAATACCAGTCGCCGTGCTTGCCCACCATGGCGATCTTGTCCGTGGAGTCCAGCACCTCCAGGATGCGGCTTTCGAGCGCGGCATAGTCGGCGTCTTCGAGCAGGTCCTCGGTGCGGGCGTTCTGTTCGCGGACCCAGGCCAGCGGCTCCTCGCCGTAGATCTCCTCAAGCCAGATGTTTTCGTCGGTCGGTTCGGGCGCTTTCCCGGCGGGGGAAGAGGCACCGGACACGGGCTGGTGATCAGCTGCTGTGGTGGTCATGGCCCTACGAAACAGCATCGGGGCGCGGCTAGCAAGTCACATGCAGATACTCTGGAGGGCGTGGGCACATCGCAAAGCATCCGGACGGCACTAATAGGCGCCGGACCCCGCGGTACCAGTGTCCTGGAGCGGCTCCTCGCCAACTGGCAGCTCAGGAACCCCTCCGCTTCCGGGACTTCCGGACCCCGGAGCACCGCGAGCCTCCCCACATCCAGCCTCCATATCGACGTGGTGGACCCGTACCCGGCCGGCCCGGGCCACGTGTGGCAGCCAGGACAGTCGCGGCTGTACCTGATGAACACGCAGTCGTTCTATCCCACCGTCATTCCCGAGGACCCTGAGCTGGCGGCACCCGTGGCTGGCAGCACGTTCGAAAAATGGCGGGCAGCGCAGCAGGACAGCGCGCACCCCTCGCTGACAGAGGACGAACGCCACGAACTGGCCAGCCTCGGATCCCGCGATTTTCCGAGCCGCGCCCTGTACGGCTGCTACCTCCGCTCCACCCTTGACGAGCTGCTCGCGCACCTTCCGGAGGGCGTCACCGTCCAGTTCCACCGCACCACCGCCACCGCTGTGCGGCCGGCAGGAAACGGAACGTTCGACGTCGAACTCGAGGACGGCGGGCCGCTCGCCGTCGGTTCCGTGGTGCTGGCTCTGGGCCATCTTGAGTCCAGGCTCAACGCCGAACAGCGCGAGCTCCAGGCAGGCGCCGCGCAGCTGGGGCTCCTGTACCTGCCCCCGGCGGTTCCTGCCGACGTCGACTGGTCAGTGGTGCCGGCGGGCCAGCCCGTGCTGGTCCGCGGCATGGGCCTTAACTTCTTTGACGTTATGGGCCAGCTGACCGAGGTCCGGGGCGGGAAGTTCGTGGCAGCAGAGGGCGGCGGCAATGAGGACGGCGTTCCCGGGCAGGGGAGGGCCGGTCTGGAGTATGTCCCGTCCGGCGACGAGCCGCTGATTGTCGCGGCGTCCCGGCGCGGGACCCCTTACCGGGCCAAGGCGGACCTTGCGGGGTACTACCCGTCCGGCGTGACGCTGCGGTACTGCACCGAAGCCGCCGTCGGAAGGTTCGCCGCGGCGGGAATCACCCCCGCCTTCGACCACGACCTGTGGCCCCTCCTGCAGCGCGACGCACTCTGGGCCTACTACTCCACCCTGGTGCGGACCCGTCCGGACGCCGTCACCGAGCCGGAGGCATTCCTGGCCCTGCTCCAGGAGACGATGCGGCCGCACGCCCACAGCGTCTCCCACTGGGCGGCCGAAGTGGATGACCTGGTGGCCGAGCACGTGGCGCCGGACCAGCGGCTGAACCTTCCGGGCCTGGCAGCTCCCCTGGCCGGACGGAACTTCGCGTCGCAGGCTGAGGTGGATGCCGCCGTCGTCGACTACCTGCTCGATGACGCCCGGCGTTCGGCGCTGGGGGAGGACGACCCCGTGAAAATGACCATCGGGGCGCTGCACCACGGGCGGGCGGTGCTGAAATCAGTGGTGGCCGACGGCGGCATCACCGATGAGTCCTGGGTCGCCGGCCTGCGTGGCTGGTTCGAGTCGTTCGTCGAAGGGCTGGCCAGCGGCCCGCCGGCCATCCGGGCGGAGCAGCTCGCAGCGCTCGCCCGGGCAGGCGTGGTCAGTTTTGTGGGCCCGGACCCTAAATTTTCGCTGGACCGCACGGCCGGTTCCTTCAAGGCCGTGTCGCCGTGGGTCAAAGGCGGGGCCATCCACGCCCGCGCCATGATCGAGGCGCTCGCTCCGGCCAACAGGGTTTCCGTCAACGTGTCGCCTGTGCTGGAACAGCTGCTCTCCGACGGCCTGGTCCGCCCCCGGCTGATGATGACCGTGGAGGGCGCACCGGTGGAGACCTCCGGGCTGGATGTCAGCCCGCACCCCTACCGGCCTCTGGGCGCCAACGGATCCGTCTCGGAAGGACTGTACGTGCTGGGATTGCAGCTGTCCGCCGCGCAGTGGGGGACGGCCATCGCCGCCGAGGCGCGGCCGCAGGAGGGGCCGGTGTACCGCAGCGGCCAGCGGACCCTCCGCGACGCCGACGAGATAGCCCGCCACATCCTCGACCGCTGACCCGCACCCCCGACCCGACCCGACCCTCTCTCACTTTCTGAGCCTTTTTTGGCGACCCTCTCTCACTTTCTGCGCCTTTCTTGGCGACGCTTTCTCACTTTCTTCGAGGAAGTGAGAGAGCGTTGCGGGAGGAGCGGCAGGAAGTGAGAGAGGGTCGCGGGAGGAGCGGCAGGAAGTGAGAGAGCGTTGCAGGTTCCCGGACATGAAAATGCCCCGCGTCCGGGGCCGGGATCCGAATGGATTCCCGGGCCGCGGGGCGGGGCAAGTTCAGTGGCTGTCAGGCCGGGAAACTAGCCTTTCAGGCACTTCTGGTACTGGATCCAGGCCAGGCCGTACTTGATCCAGCCCGCAAAGTCGTACCACTTGGCGGGCGGCACGGGCGCTGTGCAGACCGGCGGCACCGGTCCGCTGGCAGCAACCTGGACCGCCGCCTTGACCACGGTGCCCGATTCGGCAGCGGTCAGCACCAGGGTGCCGGGGCCTGCGGCCGCACCGGCCGGAACCTTCACGTCCACTGCGGCAGCTCCGGCGGACACCGGGATGGTGCCGAGCTGGGTCACCGTGCCCGCGGCGTCCGTGAAGGAGGCCGCCAGCGAGGTGTTGACCGGGCTGCCCAGCGACGTGAGATCCAGCTTGGAGACTGCCAGCGTGATGGAGTCGCCGGCCTTGACCTCGGCCGCCGTGGTGTTCACCACGGCAACAGTGCGGCGGGCAAAGTCCGGCGATGCCGGATTGTGCTCCTGCAGGTACTTGATCCAGGCGTCGCGGTCCACGAGGCCAGAATCCTCAGTGCCAGTTCCTTCCTTGAAAATCCGGAAGTTGTCGCCGCCGGTTGCAAGGAAGCTGAAGGTGCCGACGCGGTAGGACTTGGCCGGATCGATGAGCGAACCGTTGACCCGGATGGACGTGATGCGGTCACCCGCGGCGCGCGCGGCGTCGTAGGTGTAGTTGACGTTCTTGGACAATCCGAGCTGCTGGTAGGCGCGGCTCGGGACCGTGCCGTCCGGGTTGGTCTGCCACTGCTGTTCAAGGAGCGCTTTGAACTGTGCCCCGGTCAGAGACGTGGTCCAGAGGTTGTTCACGAACGGAAGCACGGCGTTCGCTTCCGCGTAGGTGATGGTTCCGTCCGGCGCGAAGTACAGTTCGTTGCGCAGGCCGCCGGGATTCACGACGCCGATTTCGGCGGCACCGAGGTCCGGTGCCTTGAGTGCGTCCACCAGTGAATCCGCCACAAGGTTGCCCAGGGTGGATTCGCTGGCGCGGTCGTCACGGGATGCCGGGCTTGTTGCCGTGGCGGGCGTGAAGGCCGTGGTGATATCAGCGGTGACTTTGCCCACCGGCTGGTTGCCGATGACTGCGGCGTCGGCCACTGCCTTGTCAACGATCGCCTTGACGGCTGCCACGCGCGGGTACTTGGTCACGAGGTCCGCGGCCGTCTCGGTCGTGGTGGGGACTGTGCGCTTGACGTTGCCCGCTTTGTAGCCGGTCACCTGCATCGTCCTGGTGTCGATCGTCAGCTGGATCTGGCCGATGAACTCGCCGTAGCTGCCAGTCTGGACGATGGGACGCGTCCTGCCTGTTGGCTGCCCGTTGGCATCCTGGACCGGAGCATCCCAGGCGTACTGCTTGTGGGTGTGGCCGGTGAAGATGGCGTCCACCTCGGGAGAGGTTTCGTTGACGAGCTTGGCGAAGGGGCCGCCGGCTGCGATTTCCTGCCCCAAAGTGGAGCCGTCGGGGGTACCGGACCCGGCGCCGTCGTGGTTTTCCACGATGATGACGTCGGCGAGCTTGTCGGCGGTGATTTTCGCCGTCACGCGGTTGATCGCTTCCACGGCATCGCCGAACTCCAGTTCGGTGATTCCGGCGGGCGTGACCAACGAGGGCACTTCCTGGGTGACGGTACCGATCACGGCCACCTTCACGCCGTTCATCTCCAGCACCGTGTACTCCGGCAGGGCCGGCTCCGTGGTGCCCTTCTTGTAGACGTTGGCGCCGAGGTACGGGAATTTGGCGTTCGTTCCGCCCGCGACGACGCGGTCCCGCAAGTCCGTCCAGCCGCCGTCGAACTCGTGGTTGCCCACGGCGGACGTCTGCAGCTCGAGGGCGTTCAGCACATCGATGGTGGGCTGGTCCTTGGCGACGGCGGAAGCGAACAGCGAGGCGCCGATGTTGTCTCCCGCGGACAGGAAGGCCGTGGCACCCGGAGCGGCCGCTTCGCGGAGCTTTTCGATGGTGGCGGCAAACAGGACCGTGTTGGAGTCGATGCGGCCGTGGAAATCGTTGATGCCCAGGAAGTTCAGGTCAACGCTCGGCGGCAGGACTGGTGCGGCCGGCAAATCAAGGCCCACCACCACGGGATCGTGGTCGCTTGCCCTGAACTGGTCCGGCGCATAGTAGTTGGTCACATTGTTGTTATACCGGCTGTACTCCAGCGCCACGGACTCAACGGAGTTGATGTTCCAGATGTCGGCGCCCGTGACCACGGCGTTTGCGCCCGGCGAGGCAAGGACGTGGTCCAGCGAACCCACCAGGCCGCCGAACAGGTAGGAGTGCTTGGCGGAGCCGTCAGCGTTCTTGGCCTTCTCGTCCTGGTTGACGTAGCCGGCGGCGGTGAGGACGTTGAGGGGGTCTTCCTTGGCGTAGGAATTGAAGTCGCCCAGCAGGAAGACCTTGTCCGTGCCCTTCGAAGCCTGAAGGTCGTTCGAGAAGGCAAGGAGTGACTTGGCCTGCTCGGTGCGGGCAAGGTTCGAGGCGCCCTGGCCCTGGTCGGTGTCCTCCGGAGTGGCGGCAGAGCCCTTGGACTTGAAGTGGTTGGCGATGGCGATGAACTTCTTGTCCTCGGACGCGCCAACCGGCTTGAACACCTGGGCCAGCGGTTTGCGGGCGCTGGCGAAGGCCACGGTGTCGTTGTGGATGATGGATTCGCCCACCGGTTCCGCGGCGGCCTTCTTGTAGATGAATGCCGTCCGGATCATGTCCTCGTCAGCCAGTGGGGGAGCATTGGCGGGCGTACGGACGTAGTCCCAGATCCCCGGTGTGGAAATGTTCAGAGCCTCCACGAGCTTTGCCAGGGCGTCGTCGCGGTCCTTACCGAACTGCGCGGAGTTCTCAACTTCCATCAAGGACACGACGTCGGCGCCGGACTTGCCGATAGCGGCCACGATCTTGTCCTGCTGGCGTTTGAGGTTCTCGGCGTTTGCGGCACCGCGGGCGTCGCACCCGCCGCGGACCGTGATGGGGTTGCCGTCACGGTCGGTGTAGAACGTGCAACCGGTCAGGGTGTCCCCGGTGGTGGGGAAGTAGTTCAGCACGTTGAAGGAGGCAATCTTGAGGTTGCCTCCGACGGCGGCGGGGGCCTCGGCACGGGTGGCGCCAAAGGTGGCCGGCTGGATGAGGCCGGCGTTTTCCGGCGTCAGGCGGGTCAGCGGCTGGAACTTCCAGGAGTTGTTGGCGTAGCTGAGCACCACGTCGGTCTGGAACGTCACGGGTGATCCGACGCGGACGGGATCCGATGTGGTCAGGTACGGCAGCACCTGCGCCTTGGTGGCGGCGTCCTTGAGGAAGTTGGTGGTGGCGCCGTCGTCCAGCTTTATGCCGCGGGCTGCGTTGGCGGCAACGGTTGCGGTGTACTCGGCCGAACCGTACGGGGCCACTGCGGTGGGCTGCTCCAGCGGTGTGGTGCCGCCGGCCAGGCCGATTTCGCCGTACTGGTTCAGGGAGTAGTTGTCAGTGACAGTCACGGGTCCCTGCGGTGCCAGCAGCATGCCTTCCAGGGATTCACGGAAGGCTTCATCCGCCGGGAGGGAGAAGCCGGTGGACTTCACCTCCGGAGCCGCCTCGGCGAGCTTCTTAAGCCCTGCCGCGTCGGCAACATTCACCTGGGTCATGCCAAAGAACTCGCTGACGGGGCCGGTGATTTCGACGTAATCACCGATGGTGACCGAGCCCACCGTTGCGGGGGAGTAGACGAAGACAGCGTCCGACGCCGTGTGGTTGGCCGGCGTCAGATCGCCGCCGGTCCCGGGGGTCTGGACGTAGAAGCCGGAGAAGCCGCCGGTGGGAAACGCCGCGGTCACCTTGCCCCGCGTCGTAACGCTGGCGCCGACGAACGGACTGGCCGCACCGGAGCCCTGGATTTCAGCGATGGTCTTTGCGCTGGGCGCAGGCGCCGGATCTACGGGACCGGGATCGACGGGACCGGGGTCCACGGTGCCGCCGGCCGCCGTCGGGGTGATGGTGGCGCTGAGGGTGAAGTCGGCCGCGTTGCTGTTGGAGTCCGCTCCGTTGGTGCGGTTCAGGCTCTTGACATCGGTGTTGCTGGCGGGCGCGGTGGCAGCCTGCGTTTCGAACGTATTGGACGTGCCGTACCCCAGCAGGTCAGCCACGTTGGCGGGCTCGATCACCGAACCGGTGGCCAGCGGAGTGAGGGCAGTGGCCTGCCTGGCCAGGACCAGGGTGCCTGTGGTTCCGGACGGGTTCAAGCCGGTGGCCACCAGGTCCGGAGTGGGCAGGTCGGCGCCGGCGGGGCTGGGCGCTCCGTTGGCTCCACCCTGGACCAGGTAGTAACCCTTCGCAGGGATGCTGCCCGTGAGGGCCGCCACTCCATTGGGGGCGGCCGTTCCCGTGCCCGAGCGGTACTGAAGGGACCAGCCATCCAGCGAAATCGGCGCATCGGACGCGTTGTACAGCTCTACGAATTTGTTCTTGTAGGCCGCTCCGGAGCTGCCTCCGCTGAGGTACGCCTCATTGATGACCACTGGTGACGTGCCCGCAGCGGCCGGTGAGACCTCCACTGCGAACGCCGGGACGGCTGTCAGCGGGGCTGCGATAAGCCCCGCTGACAACGCCGTGCCCAGCGTAATTTTCCATGGTGTGCGTTTCATCCGCTCTAACTCTCATTAGGGTGCCCCGGGTAAGGGCTCGGTGGAATGTGTCCGGCTTTGTGGCGCGGACAAAAGGGCCCGGACTTTACTCCTGGTCAAGCAGTTTCCGGCACAGCAAAACAGAGTCGAATGAACGTGTGATTGATTCAGCGTGCATTCTGCGAGACGTCCCCCAGCGAAACGGTCACCGCCGGCCACAGGGCAGCATCGGCCCTGTCCCGGCAACAGTGTTCTGCGGCAGTGCTTTGGTTTCGTGCAGGTGCCGGCCCGCCCCATGTGCCGGACATGGCAAAAGAATACCGGCCAGTAGCTCCGATGGAAGCGGCTGGCCGGTATTTCTTAGATCAATTTTCTTAAATGGAACGCGGCGGCTCGTTAGGCCCCGGTGGTGTCTCCTGAGTCGGCCGGATCGGCGGCGCCCTGCCGGGTGTCCGCAACGATCTTGAACATTGCCCCGGTGGGGTCGGCCAGGGATGCCAACCGGCCGAACGGGGTGTCGTCCGGTCCGTCGATCACCCGCGCGCCAAGGCTGACGGCCTTTTCAATGGACGCGTCGGCATCCTCCACGGCGAAGTAGACCTGCCAGTTGGACGGGACTTCCGCCGGCAGGTAGGCCGAGGCGTCCATGATTCCCGCCTTGGCAGAGTCTCCCTTGCCCAGCGTGGTGTAGCGGAATTCGGGGGTGTCGCTCATGACGTCCGTGTCCCAGCCGAAGACGTCCTGGTAGAACTTGACGGCGGTGGCGTAGTCCTTGGTGTGGAGTTCGTGCCAGGCCGCGGCGCCGGGCTCGGCCACGAGTTCGAAGCCGGTCATTTCGCGGGGCTGCCAGATGCCGATGGCCGCGCCGGTGGCGTCGCCGAACATGGCCATGTGGCCCTGCTCCGGGACGTCCATCGGCCCCATGAAGACCTGTCCGCCGTGCGCCGTGACCGCTTCGGCTGTGGCGGCGGCGTCGTCCGAACGCAGGTAGGTGGACCAGGCGTCAGGGAAGCCGGCCATCGTTTCATCCTTTTGCATGAGTCCTGCCACGGACTTCCCGTTTTTCGAGGCCGTGATGTAGCCGCCGTATTTTTCCTCATCGCCGGTCTGGAAGTCCCACCCGAACAGTTCTCCATAGAACTGCTTGGCTTTGGCGGCATCCGATGTCATGAGGTCGATCCAGCAGGGTGCGCCGGGCGTGATGTCAGGGCTGGGCATTGTGGCTCCTGTCGGTGGCCGCGGCAACGGACCGCGGCGGAGGGATGGTCAGTGAAGACAAACCAGACACTATTCCGGAGCACCGACACTTTCAATGGTTCCGGCACAACCAAGCCCTTAACCGGGATTAACGGAAAATGTCCGGATCCTGATTGCTCGGGACCCGGACATTGTTCGCGGAAGGTAAGAGATTCGAACTCTTGGTACGGGGTTACCGCACACTGGTTTTCAAGACCAGCTCCTTCGGCCGCTCGGACAACCTTCCTTACCGAGTAGTGTTTCATAGGCAGTTGGCTGCGACAAAAACCGTCCGGAGTGTTTGCGGGCTCGCGCGGCCGCTGCACACTATTTTTTGTGGCAGGAAGCAGCTAGGAATCGGGAGTTTTCCATGAAGACCGTCTACGTTAGCGAGGCCGGCGGGCCTGAGGTGCTCGAAGTGCGCGAGGTCCCGGCTCCGGTTCCCGGCCCCGGCGAGGTGCTGATCGACGTCGTCGCCGCGGGACTCAACCGGGCAGATGTCCAGCAGCGCAGGGGGTTCTACCCGCCGCCGCCCGGGGCGTCGGACATCCTTGGCCTGGAAGTTTCCGGCCGGATAGCGGGCTTCGGCTCCGGCGTGTCCAAACCGTTTTCGGTGGGGGACAAGGTGGTGGCACTGCTCTCGGGCGGCGGTTACGCCCAGCAGGTGGCGGTCCCGGCCGAACAGGTGCTGAGGATTCCCGACGGCGTGGATCTGGTCACTGCCGCGTCCCTCCCCGAAGTGGCGGCCACCGTCTATTCGAACCTGATCATGACGGCGCAGCTCCAGCCGGGTGAGACCGTGCTGATCCACGGAGCCACCGGCGGAATCGGCACCATGGCCATCCAGCTGGCCAAGGCCTTTGGTGCCACGGTGGCCACCACGGCCGGAACGGCTGAGAAGGTGGGCACCGCCAAAGCCTTCCTCCATGCGGACATCGCCATCAATTACACGGAGGAGGACTTTCCCGAATCCCTCCGTGCGCAAAACGGCGGACACGGGGCCGACGTCATCCTGGACGTTGTAGGCGCCAAGTATCTCGGGCAGAATATTGACGCCCTCGCGGATTACGGCCGGCTGATCGTGATCGGACTCCAGGGCGGCACCAAGGCGGAACTGGACCTTGGAAAGCTCCTCAGCAAGCGGGCCGCCATCATCGGCACGGCGCTCCGCCCGCGCCCGGTGGCGGAGAAGGGCGTGATCATGAACGCCGTCCGGGATGCGGTGTGGCCGCTCCTGTCGGACGGCCGCATCCGGCCCCTGGTAGCCAAGACGTTTCCGCTGGAACAGGTGCGGGCGGCGCACGAATACTTCGACTCCGGCGACCATGTGGGGAAAGTCCTGCTCGTCATGTAGCCGAACGCCAGGCCCGCAAATGAATACCCGGTATTGCCTCGACGTCGAAATCACGCTACTGTAGTTCCATACGCGGTATGCACGCGTCTTTGGGGGCGCGTGTATGCCGTCGTCTTTGCGACATCAGGGGGCAGTATGTCCATTCGCCATAGTCTCCTCGCCCTGCTTCAGGACAAGCCCCGTTACGGGTACCAGTTGAGGGTCGAGTTCGAGGACCGCACCGGCTCTGCCTGGCCGCTGAACATCGGGCAGGTCTACACCACCTTGGACCGGCTGGAACGGGACGGGCTGGTCACGAACGACGGCGGCGACGGCGAAGGCCACGTCATCTACAGCATCACCGACGCAGGCCGCGGCGAAGTCACGGGCTGGTTCCAGGCCCCGGTGGCCCGCAGCAATCCTCCCCGGAACGAACTCGCCATCAAGCTCGCCCTCGCCGTGACCATTCCCGGCGTGGACGTCCCGGCCGTCATCCAGGCCCAGCGCACCGCTTCAGTGAAGGCGCTCCAGGACTACACCAAGACCCGTCGCGAGGCCTCCGCCAGCCTGCGCCGGGCGGACACCGCGTGGCTGCTGGTGCTGGACTCACTGATTTTCCAGACCGAAGCAGAGGTCCGGTGGCTGGATCTTTGCGAGGCGCGGATGGCGCAGTTGAACACGCCCGCACCCTAGTCTGCTAACCGCTCAACGCTCCCGTCCGACCGTTCAGCGAGAGCCTCAAGAGCGCCACCCCAAAAGCAGTATCCCTGCGTCCGGGGCGTTGATATGGTGCGAAGGGGAGATCACTTTTCAGCTGGGGTTCTCGAGGAGGAGACATGGGCAAAATGCCGGATGGCAAGGCGCGGACAGCATTATCGGAGGACGCTTTGGTGCATGATCCAAAGCTTCCACCAACATCGGTGGACGAGGCGGTCCGGGAGGCCGAAGAACGCAAATGGACACCGACGAAGATCGCCATCTGGGCCGCGATCTCGCTGCTGGGCGGCGTCTCCTGGTTCATGCTGGCCATCGTCCGAGGCGAGACGGTCAACGCGATCTGGTTCGTGTTCGCCTCCGTCTGCACGTACCTGATCGGCTACCGCTTCTACTCCAAGGTGATCGAACGGTACATCACCAGGCCTAACGACCGCCGGGCCACCCCTGCCGAGTACAAGGCGGACGGCAAGGACTACGTCCGCACCGACCGCAACGTCCTGTTCGGCCACCACTTTGCCGCCATCGCCGGCGCAGGCCCCCTGGTCGGCCCAGTTATTGCGGCCCAAATGGGGTACCTGCCCGGCACCATCTGGATCATCATCGGCGTCGTACTGGCCGGAGCGGTGCAGGACTACCTCGTCCTGTTCTTCTCCATGCGCCGTGGCGGCCGCTCGCTGGGCCAGATGGCCCGTGAGGAACTCGGTGTGATCGGCGGCACCGCCGCCTTGATCGCCACCCTGCTCATCATGGTGATCATCGTCGCGATCCTGGCCCTCGTCGTCGTGAACGCGCTGGGGGAAAGCCCCTGGGGCGTGTTCTCCGTGGGAATGACCATCCCTATTGCCCTCTTCATGGGCGTCTACCTCCGCTTCATCCGCCCAGGCAAAGTCATGGAGGTGTCGCTGATCGGCTTCGTGCTGCTGATGGCCGCCATCATCGGCGGCGGCGCAGTGGCCGGGACCGAGTGGGGCGCGGCGTTCTTCCACCTGGACAAGGTCACCATCGCCTGGGGCCTCATCGTCTACGGCTTCATCGCCGCCATCCTCCCGGTCTGGCTCCTGCTGGCTCCCCGGGACTACCTCTCCACGTTCATGAAAATCGGCGTGATCGTCATGCTTGCGCTGGCCATCATCGTGGTCCGTCCCGAAATCACTGTGCCCGCCTTCAGTGAATTTGCCAGCAGGGAAAACGGGCCGGTGTTCCCCGGGGCGCTCTTCCCGTTCCTGTTCGTCACCATCGCCTGCGGCGCCCTATCCGGCTTCCACGCACTGATCTCTTCCGGCACCACCCCGAAGCTGATCGAAAAGGAACGCCAGGCCCGCCTGATCGGCTACGGCGGCATGCTGATGGAATCCTTCGTGGCCATCATGGCCCTCGTGGCAGCCATCTCCATCGACCGCGGCCTGTACTTCGCCATGAACTCGCCGGCCGCCCTGACCGGCGGCACCGTGGAAACGGCAGCCACCTGGGTCAACAGCCTGGGCCTGTCCGGGGTGAACATCACTCCGGATCTCCTGTCGGAGACCGCCAGAAACGTCGGCGAGCAAAGCATTGTGTCCCGCACCGGCGGTGCGCCCACGCTGGCCGTCGGCCTTGCCCACATCATGCAGCAGTTCATCGGCGGGACGGCCATGATGGCGTTCTGGTACCACTTCGCCATCATGTTCGAAGCACTGTTCATCCTCACCGCCGTGGACGCCGGCACCCGCGTGGCACGCTTCATGCTGCAGGATTCCATCGGCAACTTCATCCCGAAGTTCAAGGAGCACTCCTGGCGGCCGGGAGCCTGGCTCTGCACGGCTGTGATGGTCGGCGCCTGGGGCGCTGTGTTGCTGATGGGCGTCACGGACCCGCTGGGCGGCATCAACACGCTGTTCCCGCTGTTCGGAATCGCCAACCAGTTGCTGGCAGCCATTGCGCTGTCCGTCTGCCTGGCCATCGCGGCACGGCGGGCCTCGTTCAAGTACCTCTGGATTGTGGCCCTTCCGCTTGCTTTCGCAGCCGTCGTCACCATCACTGCCAGCTTCCAGAAGATCTTCTCGCCGGTTCCGGCAGTGGGCTACTTCGCCAACAACGCCGCGTTCTCCAAGGCCCTGGCCGACGGCAAGACGGAATTCGGCACGGCCAAGACGGTTGCGGCCATGGAGGCCGTGGTCCGCAACACCATGATCCAGGGGTGGTTGTCGGTGATCTTCGTAGTGCTGAGCATCATCGTGATCATCACGGCGATGGTGGCCACAGTGAAGGCGTTCCGGGATGCGAAGCAGGGCGTTGCCCACGTAGACCACGAGGACCCGGCCGTGCCGTCCCGCGCCTACGCGCCGGCGGGATTCATTCCCACGGCTGCTGAGCGGGAACTGGTGGACGAGTGGAACAAACTCCCCGCCGACCTGCGCCTCGAAAAGGCCGCACACCACTGATGCGGGGCTGGTCATGAACGCGATACTCGAAGGGTTCCGTGGCTTCGCCCGTTATTTCGGCGGAGTAATGGGAGCGGATGCCTATGCGAAGTACCTGGAGCACCACGAGGCCTCAGGGCATACGGAAGCGCCCATGACCGAGCGCGAGTTCTGGCGGGACCGCACGGACCGCCAGGACAACAATCCCCAGGGCCGCTGCTGCTGACCGGCCGCTGCTGATGGGAACACCTGCGCCGGGGCGCCGTCGGATCTTAGGGTCCGACGGCGCCCCTGGCCTTTTCGGGGCACCGTCGGTTCCAGCCGGGTCAATTGGCTTCACGGACGCGCGCCTGCGCTCGCGGCTCGTGAGAGTATGAAGCCATGAGCGATCCGAACGACACTCAGCCTGCTGTTGAGGACCCCGTAGAGGGCACCACCCTGGACGACGCTGCATCTTCCCGCCCGGCGTTTGGCCCTCAAACCGGCCCCCGGCCGAGGGGGAGCAACCTCCAGGACCTGGTGGATGAGCCCGCCAAGGTGATGCGGATCGGCACCATGATCAA
Organism: Arthrobacter sp. LjRoot78; assembly: GCF_964254335.1. NCBI lineage: Bacteria > Bacillati > Actinomycetota > Actinomycetes > Micrococcales > Micrococcaceae > Arthrobacter > Arthrobacter sp. LjRoot78. The sequence goes on from NZ_CAXUTG020000001.1 coordinate 752,754, forward strand.
ACAACTGCTGGATGAAGTGAAATCGGCACCCCTGGACGAAGCCGCGCGCGGGCGCCTGGCAGCAATCCACGAACGCTCCATCAAGGAACTCGAGGACGGGTTGGCGCCTGAACTCGTCCAAGAGCTGGAACGGATCAGCCTGCCCTTTCCGGAACAAGCGACTCCTTCGGAGGCGGAATTGCGAATTGCCCAGGCCCAGCTCGTCGGCTGGCTGGAAGGGCTGTTCCACGGCATCCAGACCGCCATCGCCGCCCAGCACGCCGCGCGTGAACACGCCGCGGCGCAGAGGCAACTGCGCCAGCTGCCGCCAGGAACCGTTATTGCTCCGGGTGTGGTGATCGGTGAGGACGGCGAGCCACAGCGTGCCCGGCTGCCGCATCCAGGAGGGGAGCGGGCCGGCACACCGGAAGATCCGGACCACGGTCCCGGCCAGTATCTCTAGGGTCGGCGTGGCATTCTTCGCAGCTGCCCGCCAGGGGCGCAAAGACGACGCCGAGCTCGGCAAAGGGCTGTGGCGGCGCGCCCACGACCGTTTCCTTCGCGGGCTTGACCGGTTCCACCAAGTCCTGGAAGGCGTGGAGGACGATGTGCTGTACGCCGAGCTCGTGGAGATCGCCAACGATCTCGCCGGCCTCGCCATCAGGGTCCGGCAGGTGTGCGTCGAAGCCCAGCGGCGCTCACCCAGTGACGGCCTGGACATCCCGGGCGCATTGGCCGGCGTCCACCGATCACTGTCCAAGGCGGGCAACTCCCTGGCGACCACCGCGGAGGCGGCAGCGATGCTGCGCCTCGCCGTCGGGCCGGTGCCGGTAGGCGCTGCCTCGGTCCGCCGACGGGCCGAGTCGGTCTTTGAACAGATCGCCGACGCCGAACGCCGCCTTGCCGAACAGCCGCAGGATTCGTAGCTATTCCCGGTTAAGCGCCTAGCTTAGCCGGGCGTTTTTGCTCGCCGGGCGCTGCTCCCGTTGGCAGTATGAAGTAATGACTTTTTCTCCTGAACTGACTTTCAACGACGGCAACACCATTCCCCAGCTCGGCTACGGAGTGTGGCAGGTTGAGGACGACGTAGCGGAAAAGGTAGTGGTCCAGGCCTTCGAGGCCGGGTTCCGCCACATCGACACCGCCAAGATCTACGGGAACGAAGCAGGCGTGGGCCGCGCCATTGAGCGCTCCGGGTTGAAGCCTGAGGACATCTTCATCACCACCAAGCTGTGGAACGCGGACCAGGGGTACGAGTCCACCCTTGCGGCCTTTGAAGCGTCCATGGAGCGTCTGGGCCTCGAAACCCTGGACCTGTACCTGATCCACTGGCAGCAGCCGCAGCAGGACAAGTACGTGGACACCTGGAAGGCCCTGATCGAGCTGCAGAAGCGCGGCCGGGTCAAGTCCATCGGTGTCTCCAACTTCACCACCGAGGGACTGCAGCAGATCATCGATGAGACCGGTGTTGTTCCGGCCATCAACCAGGTGGAGCTGCACCCGTTCTTCAACCAGGCCGAACTGCGCGAATTCAATGCATCCAAGGGCATCCTCACCCAGGCGTGGTCGCCGTTGGGCCAGGGCGGCGAGCTCCTGGAGCACCCTGCCATCGCGGAGATCGCGGCCAAGCACAGTGCCACGCCTGCGCAGGTGGTCATTGCCTGGCACCTGGCTCTCGGCAACGTGGTGATTCCGAAGTCCGTCACCGAGTCCCGGATCCGCGAAAATTACGCGGCCCTCGACGTGACGCTGGATGAGGCCGACATCGCAACCATCAACGGGCTGGACCGGACTGCCGAAGGCACCGGCCGCATCGGACCGGACCCCGCTGTCTCCGATTTCGCCTAGAGGGCTTCAGCGCTTCCGGCTTAGCTCCACGGAATAGCGTCGAAGACTAGGCCGGTCAGAAGGCCCCGCACTTGCACAGTGCGGGGCCTCTGGCGTTCTTCAGGCCGCCAGCCGTCCCTGTTCCGCGGGCACAGCGTCGATAACGGCCCAGCCCTGCTCGTCGGAAATGTTCCGGTTGGCGAATCGCTCCGCCTCCGGCAGTGAGTCGAACGTTTCCCTGCGGATCAGGCCGCAGTCGGTATCAAAATAAGTGACGTGGAATTCCCGGGGCTCCGGTGCGTCGCCGCCGAGGTTTCCCCGCGTAGTCGCCTGGCTGGTGCTGAGGTTCTTGTCCATGAATCCAGTGTGCAGCCGGCCTCTGACAGTAAAGGCGACTCAGTCCGGCGTGTTGCGAAGCCGGAGCACCCTCTCCCTCGCGAGCACCTGCGCCCGTTGTCCTTTTTCCGCTGCGCGGCCGGCCAGTTGCATCTGAGCAGCAGCGGACTCCCGCCGCCGCCTCGCCAGCTCGAACTCCTCGTCGACCTTCTTGAGGCGCGCGCGAAGGCTCCGGGCCTCGTCGCCCAGCCGGGTCAGGGCTGCCTCGGCTTCGTCGAAATCCGCAGTGCGTTGCTCCGCCTCCTCCGCCGCTGACCGGGCGGCTTCTTCCGCCTCGGCCAGGCGGGCCTCGGCGCGCTCGACCGCCGAGGGCGCGGGAGTCGGCCGTTTCGTCCCGACCGCCTTCAACCGCGGTTTTTCGGCGGACCTTTCGGCAGACGGGCTGTCCGGTGGTGCGGGCTCCGGGACGCCGCGTGTCGGTGTCGCGGAGGCCCGCCGCGTCCCCGCGGGCGGGCCGCCATCCGGCGTCGGCACTACCGGCTGCGCGGGGGCGCCGGGGACCGCCACGGCATCCCGAAGGTCCACCCGGTCCACGCCGTCGGCTGACAGTACCCGGAGCAGGCGGCCGCTCCGCACGGCTGCCGCCGCGCTTTCGTCCACGGTGGCGGCCCGCAACGTCGCTTCAACCTCGGCTGCGACGGCGGCACTCACCTTCCGCCCCTGCTGTTCCGCCACCTCGCGTGCCGTCCCCATTACGCGGGTGAGCAGCTGCCGGCGCTCCTGCGAGAGCGCGCGGAGGGCACCGGCGTCGAGGTCTTCCTGGGCGCCGCGCATGGCGGCTCCAAGCTTCTCCAGCTCCCCGAGCGAGTCCGGCCGGTGGACGGCCAACATGTTCACCGCCCAAGCCGCCGCTGAGGGCTTGGGCAGGGCACGGACGGCATCAGCGAGATCCCGCCCGGCGTCCGCAGCTGCGGCTTTCGCCGCCGCGGTCCTGGCGGCCACGAATCCTTCGAGCGGCAACCGATAGAGTGCGGAGGCAATATCAGCCAATTGTTGCTCTCCCATGCGAGCATCATAGGTGCCCGGTTCACGCGCCGGCGCGACGACGTGTCAATCCATCGGGGACCCGATGCTGTAGTGGAGGAAATCGAATGATCGAAATTGCCGGGCTGCCTGCCCACATTCTGCTGATCCACGGCGTCGTCGTGCTGTCTCCGCTGGCGGGGATCGCGGCCATCGTCTACGGCGTATGGCGTGCCGCGCGGGAATATCTGGTGTGGCCCCTGGGCGTGCTCTCCCTCGCCTTGGTCCCGTTGACGCTTATCACCGCCCAAGCCGGTGAACAGTTGGAGAAAACACGCCCGGCGTCGCAGCTCCTCCACGAGCACGTTGAACAGGGCGACCTGTTGAAGTACCTTGCCGTGGCGTTCTTTGTGGTCATGTCGGCGATGCTGGCTGTCACCCACGAACCCTTTGCGCGGCGGCTGGGCACCATCGGGCGGTTGCAGGACAATCGCGCGGTGCGGATCGCCGCGTTGACGGTGGGCGCCCTGGCAGGCGCAGCCCTGATCTACCAGAGCATCATCACCGGCCACTCCGGGGCCGCGTCAGTGTGGGCAGGCCGCTGATTCGACGCCGGACGGGGGCCGTAGGCCCCTTGCGCCACCCCGCCCGGTGGGCAAGGGTTGGGGCATGTGGGTGACAGAGCCATGACGGATGCCCCTCGGCAGGCGGCATCCATCGACGCTGTCCCCTGGTACCTCTGCGAGGCTGCCGAAGCGGTGGCCGCCGGCGGTGTTGACCCCGCGACCGGCCTCTCCTCGGCGGAAGCCGCCCGCAGGCTTGAGCGCGACGGACCCAACGAAATCGAGTCCGCGCCGCCAGCACCCTGGTGGCGACGGGTCGTATCCCAGTTCCAAGATCCGCTGATTTACCTGTTGCTGGCTGCGATCGCCATCTCAGTCGTCGCCTGGGCAGCGGAGGGTGCCCGCGGAGTTCCGGTCGATGCCGTCGTGATCAGCGCCGTGGTCCTGTTCAATGCGGTGCTGGGCTTCGTCCAGGAAAACAAAGCCGAGACAGCCGTGGCGGCCCTGCAGGTCATGACGGCGGCCAACTCCACCGTCCTGCGCGACGGCGAACTTAGGACGGTGCCCTCAGCGGGGCTTGTCCGCGGTGACATCCTTGTCCTGGGCGAAGGCGATGCCGTGGGCGCGGATGCCCGCCTGGTCACCGCCACGTCGCTCCGTGTCAGCGAAGCCTCCCTGACCGGAGAGAGCGAGCCGGTCTTCAAGAACCCGGGAACGCTGTCCGGAAATGTTCCGCTGGGCGACCGGGTGAACATGGTGTTCAAGGGCACGGCCGTCGCCCAGGGCGTGGGACGGGCGGTGGTGACCGGAACGGCCATGGACACGGAAGTTGGCGCCATCGCCGGGATGCTTGAGCGGACGGTCGCCGAGCCGACGCCGCTGCAGAAGGAAATTGCGGGCGTGAGCCGGCTGCTGGGCACTACGGTGATCGTCATCGCCGTCGTCGTAATGGTCACCGTGGTGGCGGTTAACGGCGTCAGTTCACTGAGCGATCTTGTGACTGTGCTGCTGCTCGGCGTGTCGCTCGCAGTGGCGGCTGTCCCGGAGGGGCTGCCCGCCATCCTGTCTGTTGTGCTGGCGTTGGGCGTGCAGCGCATGGCCCGGCGCAACGCCGTCGTGAAGCAGTTGCACTCGGTGGAAACGCTCGGCTCCGCAACGGTGATCGCCTCGGACAAGACCGGAACGCTGACCCGTAACGAGATGACCGTGGGCCGGATTGTCACGGCCTCGGGCGAGGTGGAACTAACGGGCGTGGGCTACCGGCCCGAGGGCCGTGCCCGCCAGGAGGGCAGGGAGGATATCGATCCGGCCGTGCTGCTCGAGGCCGGCCTTGTGCTGGCCGGCGGCACCTTCGCGAACAACGCCCAGCTGACAGAGCACGACGGCGAGTGGGAGATCCAGGGGGATCCCACCGAGGCAGCCTTCCTCGTCGCAGCCCGCAAGCTTGAGGGGGTCACGGAGCGCGTCGGCGAATATGAACGTCACGGTGAAGTGCCGTTCACCTCGGAGCGGAAGCTGATGTCAGCGGTGGCGCACCACAAGGAACTGGGCACGCTGTCCCTGGTCACCAAGGGCGCACCCGACGTGCTGCTCGGACGCTGCACCGGGCTGCAGGTGGGTGAAAGCATCGTCCCGCTGGACAGTGCGCGCCGTGACCAGGCGCTTGCAGCGGTTGATGCTTTGTCCGCGCAGGCCTTCCGGACGCTCGGCGTCGCCTACCGCCGGTACGGGGACGCGGACAGGCACGAACTTGAGGTGCTGGACGAAGCTGATGAAAGCACACTGGTATACCTCGGAGTGGTGGGGATTATCGACCCGCCCCGGGCGGAAGCCGCCGCTGCGGTGGCGGCAGCCCAGCACGCCGGCATACGGGTGCTGATGATTACCGGCGACCATCCGCTCAGCGCGGCCCGGATTGCCGGCGACCTGGGGATAGCAGCGGCGGGGGAGCGGGCGGTCACGGGGGCGGAGCTCGATGCGATGGATGAGGCAGGGCTGCACGCCGTCACGGCTGCCACCTCGGTCTACGCGCGGGTGGCACCGCAGAACAAACTGCAGATCATTGATGCGCTCCAGGCGCAGGGCAACGTGGTGGCCATGACGGGGGACGGAGTCAACGACGCGCCGGCGCTGAAGTCTGCGGATATCGGCATTGCCATGGGCGTCGCCGGGACGGAAGTGACTAAGGAGGCGTCCAAGATGATTCTGGCTGATGACAACTTCGCCACGATTGTTGCGGCCGTCCGCCAGGGCCGCATCATCTTCGAGAACATCGAAAAATTCCTCCGCTACCTCCTGTCCTCCAATATGGGTGAGGTCTTCACGGTTTTCCTCGGGGTCGTTTTTGCCGGAGCGCTGGGCCTGGCCGGTGCCCCGGGCGAGGCTGTCGCACTGCCCTTGCTCGCCACCCAGATCCTCTGGATCAACCTGGTGACGGATTCCGGCCCGGCGCTCGCCATGGGGGTGGACCCTGAGATCGACGACGTCATGGCGCGCCAGCCACGCAGGACCACCGAGCGGATCATCGGCCGGCGGATGTGGTCCGGCATCCTGTCGGTGGGCCTTGTCATGGGGCTCGCGTCCCTGCTCGCCATTGACATCTTCCTGCCGGGCGGGCTGGTGGAAGGTGCCGATTCCCTGGACGTGGCGCGTACCGCCGGGTTCACCACCCTCGTGTTCGCCCAGTTGTTCAACGCATTCAACTCCCGTTCCGAGACTTCCAGCGCGTTCCACCGCCTGTTCGTCAACAAATGGCTGTGGGGCGCTGTGGCGCTGGCTGCGGTTCTCCAGGTCGCCGTGGTTGAGGTGCCATTGCTGCAGCGGGCTTTCGGGACGGCATCCATGGATGCCTACCACTGGGGAGCATGCGTGCTCCTGGCATCCGCAGTCCTGGCTTTCGGTGAGCTCCGTAAATTGTCATTCAAGCTCCGGACCAGGGGTGGACTCCGGGGCGGGGCCGGTCCCCGGGAAGGGTCCGGGCCCCGGGCCGGGTCGGCGGAATGAACGGACCACGGTTGCCAGCAGCAGGACCATCGAAACCGCCTGTAGGGCCGCCACGGCGGCAATAAGGGCAGGCTGGGAGCCGTAGAGCGCGCCGTAAAGGGCGCCGCCGGCGAGTGCGCCGCCTCCTTCGAAACCGGCGAAGATTCCGTAAGCGGTTCCCTGCCTCGCCGGAACCACAAGATCGGCCACCAGTGCCTTCACCGTGGAGTCCTGGATGCCTGTGGCGGCGCCCCATACGAACACTCCGGCCAGCACCGGTCCCGCGCCCGAGGAGAACGCCAGCACCGGGATCAAGGTAACCAGGGCCGGCAGGACCAGAAGCACGGCGCCGCCGGCGCGATCGTAGGCGTAGCCGCTGGCGAGGGCTCCCAGGGCGGCGGCTGCCATGCCGGCGGCGTAAACCAGCGGAACGGCGGCGACGGGAACGCCAACAGTGGACGTCAGATGGAACGCGATGACTCCGAAGGCCACCAGGCCGGCGCTCCAGAAGAAGGCGGAGACGGCGAAGAGGACGAACACCGCAGAAAGGTGCTCCCTCTGATGTGCGGCAGATGCCCGGTCGTCCGAGGCTTTCTGCACGTCCCGTGCCCCCGGCACAGGTGGTCCGTGTGGATCGGGCATGCGGCGCCGCATCCGGAACAGGAGTGCCATGGCAAACGCGGCGGGAATCGCCAGGACCGCGAACGCCGGCCACAGTGCACCGGTTGCCGCAATGACAGCGGAGGCGATCAGCGGCCCGGCAAATGCGCCGGCAAGATCCAGTGACTTGTGCACCGCGAAACCGCGTCCACGCCCGATTGGCTCGGCAACGGCGGCCAGCAGGACGGTCTTGGCGGGGCTCCGGACCGCCTTGCCCACGCGATCGCCAATGATGAGGGCAGAGGCCAGCATGAGCCCGGCGACACCGAGAGCGGGCGTCACGGCAAGCAGCGGGATGCACAGGGCAGTGAGGGCATAGCCGGCCAGCGTGAACGTCCAGTATTTCCCGGTGCGGTCCGCCCACGGCCCGAAGACCAGCCGAAGCCCCTGGGCTGCAGCCTCGGCGCCGCCGGTGACCAGCCCGATCACCAAAGCGGAGGCACCTAACTGGGCAAGGAGCGGTCCGGCGAGCGGGCGTGCGCCGTCGGACACGGCATCAACGGCCAGGCTGACCAGCCCGAACCTGAGCACCATGCCCCACGGTGAGGCCGGAGGTGCCCCGCGCTGGGGAGCTGGCCGGTCCGACGGGCGCTGTTCCACAGCTCAAGAGTTTCGGACGGCGTGCCGGAATTCAATAGCGCCGGCCTTCGCGGTACGGGTGCCTTGCAGCAGCCAGCGGATAAGATCGCAGAGTGACGAACTCACCGGGAGACGAGCGCTACGTTGTCCGCCGGTGGTGGAGGGGGCGGGCCCTGCCTTGGGCAGGGTTGGTCGGCGTTTCCATCATCCTGACAGGCATTTCCTTGGAGCGGACAATGTTGTTCGCCTACGAGCCGGTCCCGGAGTTTGTGGAGCGGCTGCGTGTGGGCCGGCTGTTCATGCTCGCCGGCTCGGCTGCTTCCATTGCAGCGGCGGTCTGGTCCCAGATCCGTCAGTATCCGCTGTGGGTGACGCTCTGCGTTGCGGCGCCGGTTGCACTGGTGGGCCTGGCCACGATGATCACCACGCCGCCGTCGTTGATGCCGCAGATCTTTGGTTTGTTCGCCCTGCCGGCCGCGCTCGTAGGGCTCATCGGGGGCGTTACCTTCAAGCGGCGTTGACCGGGGCGCCTCCCACAGCGTCGTCAGGAAACCCCGGTCACCGGCCTGCTGTCATACGGCCGTGTAGCCGCCGTCCACCAAGTAATAGCCGCACGCCGTGCCACACGATGTTCCAGTTCCACGTCACCCCGGACAGTGACGGCAAGCCCTGGAAGCTGAACTGTCAGCTCTACCAGCGCTCCGGCGACCTCTTCCTGGGCGTCCCCTTCAACATCGCCTCTTATGCCTGCTGACCCACATGGTTGCCGAGCAGACAGGGCTCGAGGTGGGGGAGTTCATCCACACCTTCAGTGACGCACTCGTGTATTCCAACCACCTCGACCAGGTGAAGGAGCAGCTCTCCCGCGAGCCCCGTCCCTACCCGCAGTTGAAGATCACTCGGAAGCCGGAGTCCATTTTCAACTACGAGGTCGGGGACTTCGAGATCATCGGCTACGATCCGCACCCTGTCATCAAAGGCGCCGTGGCCGTCCAAGACTGCTGCTTGGCCAGGGCCCTCATCCCGGTCCGGTACATCATCTCGGTGTCCGGATCGGTGATGGGGGCTTCCGCATGTTCGAACTCGGCCGTGAAGTCGAACCCGTCGATGGTCTCCACTGTGCTGATCTTCGTCAGCGCTCCGAGGAGTGTGCCCTCGGCCAAGCGGAACTCGGTGCCGAAGTGCTTGGAGTTGAGGCTGCGAGCCCGCAGGTACGTCCAGCTGTTGGCTCCGAACCGCTTTTCAGGCGCGACCGGCATCGGGGCGCAGAGGGGCCAAGGCGTGCACGAGGGCAGGCTCTCGATCTGCGCGCGGGTTCTCAGGATCGGCCAGATGGGGATGGGGTCGGCGTCGGGCCCCTCCCCTAAGAGCCGCTCCGGGAAGCGGAAGTTCAAACCCCAGGCGGAGTCACGGTCTACGAACCGACCCATGCTGTCACACGTAGGCAGGTGGACTTTTCCGGCCAGTGAGATGATGTAGCAGTCGCCGGAGTCCAGCCACTCCTTGATGGCCGCCTTCTCCAGATCCGCCGTTACCCGCATGTGTTCGCGAAGCTCCTAATCGCTGAGTCCATCCAGGCTTCGGAGGAAGTCCTCTTGCTTGTACAGCGCCCTGGCAGCCACCGCGGTCCGCTCCGCCCGCGAATCGGTCATGCTCGTCGTTCCCGTCATGCCGTGAGCCTATCCGAGCCGACAGTGGCGGTGGGTTAGGGCCAGCCGCTGTAGGGGTCCGCGTTGTGATTGGTGGGCGGCGAGTCCTTTTAGATCCGGCCTCGCTGGGATTGAGGCTCGCCCTGGTGCTGCGGCGGTCGGGTGCGGCCATGCTTTCGCTGCCAGTAAGCGTTCAGACCCCGCAGTATGGCCATGGCCGCGAGAACGCAGCCTAAACCAACCAGATACTCCATCAGGGTTGCTCGTCCCGGTGCTTCTGGCCCAACTCAAGGAGATTGATGTCGACCCTTCCGCTGGTGCCCGGCTTGGGCGAACCGCGCCGCTTGCGCAGCTGGGAAGCACGGTACTCGTCGCGGGACAACGCAAATGCATACAGGAAACCGAAAGCTCCCAGGAGGATGGGAAACAGTGCACCCCATTCTCCGTGCCCTTGCAGCAGGGTCACGATCAACATGACCAATGACCCGAGAAACATCAATCCCATGAAGGTACAGATGATGGCCATGCCCCACCAGGTGCTGACCTGGGCCTGGCCGCGGCCGGGCGTGAAGCCGATCTCCTCGCCTGGGTAGCTGTGTAGCTCGCCGGTGCTGGTCGTCCGCAAGACCCGCTTCTCGCCGGCTGCGACAGCCCTCTTGTGTTCGGCATACACGGCGTCATTGCGCCGCTCCTGCTCACTGGTATAGAACACGCGTCCCCCTTTTCCGTTCAGACTCTATGTGTGCGGGTCAGTTCACTCCGGTCGCAGGCTCCCGGTGAACCGCCACGATGCTGCCGCACACATGGGCCTCACCCTAACAAGAATGAGGCAGAACCATGTCCCTGAAGGAAAAGCTAAAGGGCGACGTCGTCGTCCACATGAAGGCTGGCAACACATTGCCCTGACAACCGTCCGCAATGTCCTGGGCGAGATCGAAACCAAGGAGAAGTTCGGCAAAACCCCGGTCGAGCTCGACGATCTCCAGGCTGCCCCGCGCGAAAACGGAGCCGAAATCCGGAACAAGCAGCTCACAATCGATTCGCCCAGGGTTTTTCTCATCGACCCCGTGTAACGGTTCCGGCCACGACGTCAGCATCCCCACGACGATCGTGAAAGTCCTCGGCCAGCCCACGTATTCTGATCCGCGGCTAGAATCGCCTCATGTTTGCAGCTGAACATTGAACGGAGGGAGACCAAAGTGTGCCCTGCCCCTAAGCGAGGGTTCGGGCTTAACCAGTAAAAAACCCCGCAAACCCCTAGAACTAGGGGTCATACGGGGTTCTTCCCGAGCTTCCTATCAGAATCGAACTGATGACCTTTTCATTACGAGTGAAACGCTCTACCGACTGAGCTAAGGAAGCACCGCACGACAAAACCCGGAAGAACCGGGCGGATCATGCAAGAGACAACTGTAATAGAGTCCCCTGCCCGGGTCAAAATGAGCAGATCGAACGTCCGCAGAATGGCCGTGGCGGACGTTGTCTGGATGTTCACCCTGCGGTCGGTGCGGGTTCAGCGCGGGGCCCCGGAGCGCTTGCACTGTGGAACGACCAAAGCGGCCGCGTCGGCGGCCGCATGTCAGCGAAGGGGCTTGGCCATGACTCCGGACACAGCAGACGCATCCGCACCGGAAGCCGCACCCGCACTCCGCGGCACGCTTCCCGGCGCCGCCCACGAGGTACGGCTGGCCGTGCTCGCGATGGTGGGAACAACAGTATTCGACGGCGGCCTGCTGGAACGCGCCATGACCCGCACCCTGGCGGACCAAGGCGTGGGGGAAGGATCGGCCCAGTTCGAGCGCATGCTTCGCTACGCCAAGGACACGGCGGGCATGTCGAAACTCGCTGTCTTCAGCCAGCTGTTCGAGGACCGGCACCGGGCCGCCGCAGCCAACACCTTTTTCGAACGGAGCTGCGACGAGCTGATAGCGGACGGCGTCATCCAGGCTGTTCCGGGCGCGGAGGACGCCATTGCGTGGCTCCGCGAAGCCGGCATCATGGTCTGCCTTGCCACCGGCTTCGGCCGCCACACGCAAAACATGGTGCTGGAGAGCCTCGGCTGGATGGGGCTGGCGGACCTGAGCCTCTGTCCGGCGGATGCCGGGCGGGGCAGGCCCTATCCGGACATGATCCTGACGGCCGTCCTGGCACTGGACCTGGATGACGTCCGCAAGGTCGCCGTGGTGGGGGACAGCTGCGCCGACATCCAGTCGGGCCTGCGGGCAGGCGCGAGCACAGTGGCGGGTGTCCTCACCGGAGCGCACGGGGAACCGGCGCTGCGCGCGGCCGGCGCCACCGCCGTCGTACAGTCCATCCGGGACCTGCCGGTGCTGCTGGAGCCCCGGTCCGAGTAGTCCGGTCCAACTGATCCGGTCTCGTAGTCCGGTTCGTGCAGGCATTACGCCGGGGCTCGCCTATGCAGGGGCTCGCCAGGGCTAGATCAGGCCGCGGGCCGTCCTAGCACTCCGTGTTGTCCGCGGGCGGCTCTCCGGTCAGGAGGTAGCCGTCCACGGCATCGGTGACGCAGCTGTTCGAGCGGCCGTAGGCGGTGTGGCCCTCGCCCTTCCAGGTCACCAGGGAGGCGTTGCCCAGCTGCTTGCGCAGGGCGCCGGCCCATTCCACGGGGGTCGCGGGATCGCCGGTGGTGCCCACCACCACGATCGGGGCCGAGCCCGGGTACTCCACGGGTGCCGGTGTGCGGGTGCTCTTGTAGGGCCAGTCCTGGCAGTTCGTGCCGCCGTAGGCGAAGAAGTAGCCCAAGGTGGGGGAGTCCTGCCGCAGCTTCTGCTCTTCGGCCCGCATGGCAGCCGGGTCACTGACCATGGGGTAGTCCAGGCAGTTGATGGCGTTGAAGGCGAACGCGCTGTTGGACGTGTACTTGCCGCTCGGGTCGCGGTCGGCGCCGAAGTCTGCCAGCCGCAGCATCGGGGAGGCGTCGCCCTTGAGGGCGGCGTCCAGGGCCTGGGTCAGCAACGGCCAGTTGTCGTCGTTGTACAAAGGCAGGATCAGGCCGCTGACGAAGGCCGAGCCGGTCACCATCCTGCCGTCCTGGGCTCGCCGCGGGTTGGCGTCCACGGACTGCACGACGTCGCGGATCTGCTGGACGCCGCTGTCCACGGTTCCGCTCAGGGGGCAGCCGTTGTCACCGAGGCACTTCTCCACGTACGCGCGGATGGCCTTCTCAAAGGCGCGGGCCTGGCCGCTGGTGAGCTCCTCGTTGCTGAGGGACGGGTCCAGGGCGCCGTCGAGCACCATGCGGCCCACGTTGTCCGGAAACAGCGAGGCATAGGTGGATCCCAGGAAGGTGCCGTAGGAGTAGCCGAGGTAGTTCAGTTTGGCGTCGTTGACCACGGCACGCAGGATGTCCAGGTCCCTGGCGGCGCTGACGGTGTCCACGTGTCCCAGCACGGGGCCGGTCTTTTCGGCGCACTTGGCCGCCGTTGCCTTGTTGTCCGCGACAGCGGCCGCCAGTCCGGCGTCCGAGCTGAGGTCATAGTTCTTTGCCCGGGACTCGTCGCGTTCCTGGTCCGTGAGGCAGGTGACGGGGGAGGACCGCTTCACCCCGCGGGGGTCGAAGCCCACCAGGTCGTAGCTGGCGCGCACTTCACTGGAAATGTTCGTGGCGCCGGCGTCCTTGACGAAGTCGTAGCCGGAACCGCCCGGGCCACCGGGGTTAACCAGCAGGCTGCCAGTCTTCTTGCCCGTTGCCTTCATTTTGAGGGCTGCGATCTCGATGCTGTCGCCGTCGGGCTTGCTGTAATCCAGGGGCACCTTGATTTTGGCGCATTCGAGCTTGTCCTCGCAGGACGTCCAGGAAACTTCCTGCGAGTAGAAGTTCCGAAGCTCTTCGGGAGCCGCTTCGGCGATCGAAGGGTCAGCCTTGGCGGTGCTCCCGCGGCCCGATCCGCCGTCGGGCTGGCCGAACACCGTGCAGCCCGTAAGCGCGAGCAATACGGCCAGGGAGCCAGCAGCTGCCTTGGCCGCGGTCGATCCGGACCGTAACCGCAGGGGCAGACGTCGGGCAGGCTTCATGCAGGACTCCTTGAAGGACTTGGCGTGGGCTCGGGCGAACATACGGCGGCGGGACTGGGCGGGGCGGTACTAGATCAGGCTTGCTGCCATGGATTCGATGGCCAGCAGGGGTGCAACATTGGTGGTGGTGATTCGCTGGCGGGCCTTGTTGATCGCATCCATCCGGGCGAGCGTTGCCTCCGCGCTGGACCGCCCGGCAAACTCGGCCAGCTCGCTCCTGAGTTCAACGTTTACCAATTCTACGGCGTTCCCCATCTGGATGATGAGGACGTCCCGGTAAAACGAGAGAAGGTCCGTGAGCGTCCGGTCAAGGGAGTCGGTGATAGAGCGTTTGGCGCGCCTCTTCTGGTCGTCCTCGAGCTGCTTGAGCTGGCTTCTCATGGCGGGCGGCAGCGTGCCGCTTTCCGGCGCGCCAAGGGTGGCCAGCAGGGCTGCCTTTTCCTCGGCGTCGCGCACTTCGTTGGAACTGTTGGCTTCCTCGGTGGCGATCTTCACCAGCTTTTCGGCCATCAGGACCGCTGCGGTAATGCCCCGCAGCCCCAGCGGGAAGCGGACTGTTTCCATGCGCCGTTCGCGGGCATCGGCGTCCCGGGCAAGCCTGCGGGCAATGCCGACGTGGCTCTGTGCCGCGCGGGCCGCGCGTTCGGCGAGGGCCGGATCCACGCCGTCGCGCCTCACCAGGAGAGCTGCGACGTCGGCGGCCGGTGGAAGCCGCAGCGCCACCGGGCGGCAGCGGGACCGGATGGTAACCAGGACGTCCGCCGGTGACGGTGCGCACAGCATCCACACGGTGCGGGGAGTGGGCTCTTCGATGGCCTTGAGCAACACGTTCGTGGTCCGTTCCGCCATGCGGTCGGCGTCTTCGACAACGATGATCCGCCACCGTCCGGAGGAGGGACGGTTTCCGGCGGTCGAGACCAGGTCCCGTGCTTCATCAATGGTGATGGTGACTTTTTCGGTACGGACGAACGCCACGTCCGAGTGTGTTTCGCCCAGGATGGTCAGGCAGGCTGCGCATTCGCCGCAGCCGCGCCTGGAGACGTCCTCCTGGTCGCAGTTGAGGGCGGCGGCAAAGGCTTTCGCGGCGTTGGACCGGCCGGATCCGGGCGGGCCGGTGAACAGCCAGGCGTGCGTCAGGCCTTCGCCCTGGGCGGCCTGGCGGAGCTGGGCGACGACGGCGGGCTGACCCTGAAGATCGTCCCAGACGGTCACGGGGCCACGCCTTCCCTGGCACCCTGGCGGGACACATGACTCGAACCCTGCCTGGACAGGACCAGCGCGTCCACCCGCGCCAGGATGAGACCCGCCAGTTCGGCGACGGGCAGGTGGGCGGCAAGCACCAGGTAATGGTCCGGACGGTCCGCGGCGAGGTCCAGGAACGCGGTACGGATCTTCGCGTGGAATTCGTCTGCTTCGGATTCCATCCGGTCTTCGGCAGCGTCACCCGCGGTCCGGCGAAGGCGGCCGACGGCGGGGTCGACGTCGAGCAGCACCGTGAGGTCCGGCTGCAGGCCCGCTGTTGCCCACTCGTTCAGGTCACGCACGGCAGCGGTTCCGAGCCCCCGTCCGGCACCCTGGTAGGCCACCGAGGAATCGATGTAGCGGTCCGTCAGCACGATGTCGCCGCGTTCCAGTGCAGGCAGGATGACCTGGTCCGCATGGGCCGCGCGGGACGCGGCAAAGATGAGGGCTTCGGTGCGGGCATCGATATGGCCGTGCCCGTGGTCCAGGACCAGGGACCGCAGTTTTTCGCCAATGGGCGTGCCGCCCGGTTCCCGTGTGCGCAGCACCGTGAAGCCGCGCGAATCAAGGGCCCCGGCCAGCGCCGCGGCCTGCGTGGACTTGCCTGCGCCGTCGCCGCCTTCGAAGGCGATGAACAGTCCGGGGTTCTGGGTACTCACTTAACCAGCCTACCGACAATCACCGACACCGCAGGTGCCGGACCGTAACCGCTTTCCTGCGCTGCGGGCCTCCCACGTAGTCTTTGACC
Source organism: Arthrobacter sp. LjRoot78 (assembly GCF_964254335.1). NCBI lineage: Bacteria > Bacillati > Actinomycetota > Actinomycetes > Micrococcales > Micrococcaceae > Arthrobacter > Arthrobacter sp. LjRoot78. The sequence goes on from NZ_CAXUTG020000001.1 coordinate 768,374, forward strand.
ATGAGTCTTTCCGAACAGCAGGCCGCCGCGCTGTCGGCTGAAACGGTGGTTGTGGCCGCCGGCCGCCCGCCCCGCAAACGCGATGCGCCAGTCAACCAGCCCATCGTCCTGTCCTCCACCTATTTCGGGACCGGTCCGCTCGCAGACGGCGACCGTGGCTACGGCCGCTACTCCAACCCCACCTGGGACCCGTTTGAAGAAGCGCTTGGCCAGCTTGAGGGCGCGTCCCTTCCCGGCCTGCTGTACGCCTCCGGCCTGGCCGCCGTCAGTTCAGCGCTGTCCCTCATCCCGGCCGGGGGAGTGCTGGTCATGCCCTCGCACAGCTATGCAGGTTCCCTGGTGATGGCCACCGAACTCGCGGAGAAGGGGCTGTTCGAACTCCGCACCGTGGACATCGCGGACACCGACGCCGTGAAGGCGCTACTGGCTCCGGCGGAGGGCAAACCCGCAAGCATGCTCTGGCTGGAAAGCCCCACCAACCCGATGCTCGGGATCGCGGACATCCGCGCCCTCACCGCTGCCGCCCACGAAGCCGGAGCGATCGTTGTCACCGACAACACCTTTTCCACGCCCCTGGTCCAGCAGCCGCTGAGCCTCGGGTCCGACGTCGTCCTGCACTCGGTCACCAAATACCTGGCCGGGCATTCCGACGTCGTCCTCGGCGCCCTGGTCACCTCGGACGCAGCGATCCGTGCAGCGCTGCTTCACCACCGCATCATCCACGGCGGCATTGCCGGACCGTTCGAGGCCTGGCTTGCACTCCGCGGGCTGCGGACGCTGGCACTGCGCATCGAACGCTCCCAGGCGTCGGCGGCCGTCCTTGCCGACCGGCTGAGCAATCACCCCCGGATCGAGAGCATCCGGTTCCCCGGACTGGAAACCGATCCCGGCCACGAACGCGCCAAGTCACAGATGAAGAGCTTCGGCTCGGTGCTGTGCATCCAGATCGCCCCGGCCGGCGGACTCAGCGGTGCCGATGCGGCCGACAAGCTGGTCCGCGCCCTGCAGCTGTGGCTTCCCGCCACGTCTTTGGGCGGGGTTGAGTCCCTGATTGAACGACGACGGCGCCACGCGGCTGAGCCGGTCAGCGTGCCGGACAATCTGGTCCGCCTGAGCGTGGGGATTGAAAATGTCGAAGACCTTTGGGCCGATTTGGACCAGGCACTGGACGCTCTGGGCGGCTAGGCTGGGGACGTGGACGGAAAAGTGTTGATTAACTACGTCGAGACCGGGGTCTATTTCCTCATGGCGCTCGTGGCGTTTGGTCTTGAAGCGTGGGCATTGTTTGATTGCCTTCGCCACAAGGCGAACGCCTTTGAAGCTGTTTCCAAGCGGACCAAGACGTTCTGGCTGGCACTGACCGGCGGCGCCGTGTTCATTGGCGCCCTGTCACTGTATGGCGGCGCCCAGGCCATGGGCGCCCTGTCACCCAATGGCGGTGGCGGCGGCGGTTTCGGCACGTTCGGCCTGTTCGGTCTCGCGGCAGTGACCGCAGCCTCCGTGTACCTGGCCGACGTCCGGCCCGCCGTGAAGGACGCCGGCCGCGGCGGCAGCCGCAACATGGGCCCGTACGGCCCCTGGTAACCGGGAAACACCCCATTTGCAGGGCGGCGCGAGCTAAAGCGGCCGCGCTACTCAGGCGGCCGGCGCGACAGCGTCCCAGCCCACCGTCAACTCGCCCAGCCGCCATCGTGCCGGTCCGTCCTGGACCGGCCAGCCGTCGTCGAGCATGGACCGGCACATGGCCGTCCACCGTTGTTTGTTGCCGAAAGCGGCCAGTGGCGCTGCATCCAGCCAGGCCTTGTCCAGTGCCTGCAGGAAGCCGTGGATCCTCTCGCCGGGCACGTTCCGGTGGATCAGGGCCTTAGGCAGCCGTTCGGCGATTTCCGAGGGCAGTGCAAAGCCGCCGAAGCGCATGGAGATGCTCAGGCTCAGCGGGCCGCCGGCGTCGAGCGCCACCCACGTGACGCGCCGTCCGATTTCGTCGCAGGTGCCGTCGATGAACAGTCCGTTGGGGCCGAGCCGGCCCCGGACCAGGGCCCAGATGGCCTCCACGTCCGCTTCCTCGTACTGCCGCAGGACGTTGAACGCGCGGACGATCACCGGCTGCCCGGGCACCGGAAGCTCGAAGCCGCCCACATGGAAACTCAGCCCGGCCTGTTCCAGTGCCTTGGCTGCCCGGACGCGTTCGGGTTCGATTTCTATCCCGGCCACCCGGACATCCGGGCGCACTGCAGACAGGCGGTGGAAGAGTTCGACGGCGGTGGCCGGTGAGGCGCCGTATCCGAGGTCGATGACGAGGGGGTTGGATGCCCGGCGCAGCCGCCACGCCTGTGTCCCGGTGAGCCACCGGTCCAGCCGCCGCATCCGGTTGGGGTTGGTGGTGCCGCGGGTCACGTTGCCCACCGGCCGGCCGCTTCTGCCCGCGCCGGCCGCGCCCACCCGTTCAGCTTTTTGCACCACGGGACAAGCTTAACGGAGCAGCTCCGTCGCCGAGCACCGGCGGTCGGGTTAGAGGGAGCTGCAGTGTGATGTAACGCTCGGCGGCACAGCCACCTGCTCGGCTAGGATGAAAACCATGACTTACAAGCTGATTCTGCTGCGCCACGGCCACAGCGAATGGAACGCCAAGAACCTGTTCACCGGCTGGGTGGATGTCGATCTCAACGACCAGGGCCGCGAGGAAGCGGCACGCGGCGGCGAGCTCCTGGTTGAGAACAATGTTCTCCCGGACGTCCTGTACACCTCCCTCCTGAAGCGGGCCATCAACACGGCCAACATCGCCCTGGACAAGGCCGACCGCGGCTGGATCCCGGTCAAGCGTGACTGGCGCCTGAACGAACGCCACTACGGCGCCCTGCAGGGCAAGGACAAGGCGCAGACGCTGGCCGAATACGGTGAAGAGCAGTTCATGGAGTGGCGCCGTTCGTACGACACCCCGCCGCCGGCCCTCGACGACAACAGCGAGTTCTCCCAGGCACACGACCCCCGCTACGCAGACCTGGGTGACGCCCTCCCGCGCACCGAGTGCCTCAAGGACGTCCTGATCCGCCTGATGCCCTACTGGGAATCGGACATCAAGGAAGACCTCAAGGCGGGCAAGACCGTGCTGGTCACCGCCCACGGCAACTCCCTGCGCGCGCTCGTCAAGCACCTTGACGGCATCAGCGACGAAGCCATCGCCGGCCTGAACATCCCCACCGGCATCCCGCTGGTCTACGATCTCGACGAGGACTTCAAGCCGCTGAACCCGGGCGGCACGTACCTCGACCCCGAGGCTGCTGCCGAGTCCATCAAGGCTGTTGCCAACCAGGGCAAAAAGTAAGGCAACGCCTTAACGAACGACGGCGGGCTGGTCACCAATGGTGACCAGCCCGCCGTCGTTCTTCCTACTCCCGGAAGTCAGCTGATTTCGGTGCTGTGCGGGTGCCACGCGCCGGTGACCAGGTAGGTGACCTTCTGGGCCACTGAAACGCCGTGGTCCGCGAAGCGTTCGAAGTAGCGGCTGGCCAGGGCAACGTCCACCGTGGTGGCCGGCGACTCGTTCCAGTCGCTGCGGGCGATGGCCTTGAAGACGCTCAGGTGGAGGTCGTTGACGGTCGCATTCGCCTTGAGGATGTCGCGGGCAACTTCCAGGTCGCGCGTTTCCAAGAGCTCGGTGAGCTTGTCCGCGATCAGCTGGTCCTGCTCGGCGAAGCTCTTGAACGTATCTGCGAGCTGCGGCGGAATTACGTTGGCCGGGTAGCGGAGCCGCGCCAGTTGGGCGATGTGCCGGGCGAGGTCTCCCATGCGCTCCAGCGAGGCGCTCATCCGCAGCGAACCCACGATCATCCGAAGGTCGCTGGCCACGGGCCCCTGCAGGGCCAGGATGTCGATGGCCCGCTCGTCCAGGCTGTTCTGCAGGAAGTCGATCCTTGCATCAGCGGCGATGACGTCCTGGGCGAGGTCGACGTCGGCCCCTTCGAAGGCCGTCGTGGCCTTGTTGATAGCCTCGCTGACGAGCTTTGAAATCTCGACGAGCTGCTCGCCCACCTGTGTGAGCTCCTCCTGAAAAACCTTGCGCACTACGCGTCCTTTCCTTGGAAACCTGGCCCCACCGGGTGGCGGCCGGATTTCGTGTCACCGCTCTGCAGTCCAACCAATAACTCTGTCAGTGGCCGGTGAACTGTTACGCACCTATAGGTGAACGTTAGCTGAACCCCGCGGTGAATCGCATCAGATTCGCTTCCGGCGCCCGGGCCAGAGCATAAGCTGGAGCCGTGGATCCTATGCTCATCGGTGTCATCGCAGGTCTCGTCGGCCTGTCATTCGGCATCTTTGGCGTGCTCGCGTTCCGGGTCAGCGAACAGCAGCGCAAGCTGGTGGATGTTGAGTTCGACGAACCGGCACTGCCACCGGGCGCCGCGGAGGTGCTCGCCGTCGTCGGACGGGCTTTCGTTGTGGTTGACGCGATAGACGGCGTCGTGAGGGCGAGCCCTGCGGCCTACGCTTTCGGCCTGGTCCGGGGACACACCGTGGTCCACAAACAGCTGCTGGACATGACCGCGAAGGTGCGGCGCGACGGCGTGATCCTCGAGAAGCAGTTTGAACTGCCCCGCGGGCCGCTGGGGCAGGGGACCATCATCGTCCAGGTCCGGGCAGCCATGCTCGGTGAGGAATACATCCTGCTGCTGGCGGACGACCGGACCGAAATCACCCGTACCGAGGAAATCCGCAACGACTTCGTGGCCAACGTTTCCCACGAACTCAAGACGCCGGTGGGTGCCATTTCCCTGCTGGCTGAGGCGCTCGAATCGTCGGCGGACGACGAAGTGGCGGTCCGCCGCTTTGCCCAGCGCATGCAGAAGGAATCGAAGCGGCTCGCGGCGCTCGTGCAGGACATCATTGAGCTGTCCCGGCTGCAGGGCGCCAGCGTCGCGCAGCAAGCGCACCCGGTGGACATCAACTCCGTGGTCACCGAAGCCGTTGACCGTTCGCAGCTGCCCGCCGAAAGCAAGAACATCTCCATTGTGGTGGGCGGCCGCGTGAACGCCATGGTCTACGGCGACCAGGACCTGCTGGTGACGGCGCTGAGAAACCTGATCGACAACGCCATCCGCTACTCCCCGGAGAACACCCGCGTGGGGATCGGCATGCGCTCCAAAGAGGGCCTGGTCTCCATCTCCGTCACGGACCAGGGGGAGGGCATGAGTCCGGAGGACCAGGAACGGGTTTTTGAACGCTTCTACCGCGTGGACGCCGCCCGGTCCCGGCAAACCGGCGGCACCGGCCTGGGCCTGAGCATCGTGAAACACGTCATCTCCAACCACGGCGGGGAAGTGACGCTGTGGTCGCAGCCCGGCCAGGGGTCCACCTTCACCATTCGGCTTCCAGAGATGGAGGGGCAGGACGACGGCGACGCACCCGCTGCGCCGTCAACGGCCGCCCCCAGCAACTCACCACACAGTAGCGACGCCACCGGCGTCCATGAGCAAGGAGCCAGCGCTTGAGCAGGATTCTCATAGTCGAGGATGAGGAGTCGTTCAGCGACCCTCTGTCCTACCTTCTGGGCAAGGAAGGATTCGAGGTGGAAGTCGTGGACAACGGCCTGGACGCCATCACGGAATTCGACCGGAACGGCGCCGACCTGGTGCTCCTGGACCTCCAGCTGCCCGGCCAATCCGGCACTGAGGTCTGCCGGCAGCTGCGCCAGCGCTCCTCTGTGCCTGTCATTATGCTGACGGCCAAGGACGCTGAAATCGACAAGGTGGTGGGGCTGGAACTCGGCGCCGACGATTACGTCACCAAACCCTATTCGTCCAGGGAACTCGTTGCCCGCGTCAGGGCGGTCCTCCGCCGGCAGGGCGAGCCCGAGGAGCTCATCACCAACACCGTCCAGGCCGGCCCCGTCAGGATGGACGTCGAACGCCACGTGGTGAGCGTCGACGGCGAACAGGTGTCGCTGCCCCTGAAAGAATTCGAACTGCTGGAGATGCTGCTGCGCAATTCAGGCAGGGTATTGACCCGGGGCCAGCTCATCGACCGTGTGTGGGGATCGGACTACGTGGGCGATACCAAGACCTTGGACGTCCACGTCAAGAGGCTCCGCAGCAAGATCGAGCCGGACCCGTCCGCCCCGAGGTACCTTGTGACCGTCCGGGGCCTGGGCTACAAGTTCGAGCCGTAGGCGCACGCCCGCCAACAAAACCGGGACAACAAGCCCCGGCAACAAAACCGCAGATGCAAATAAGGAGGGCCCCCGCGTGGCGGGAGCCCTCCTTATTGCTGTGGTGGTCTGTTGTGCCGGTTAGTGGCCCGCGCTGGTCGAAGGCGTGGGGGTCGGCGTGGCCGACTCCGAGCCGGTGGGCTCACTGCCTTCCGGCAGGTACTCCTTGTACTCGGGGAGGGTGGCGTCCAGGACGGGGACCTTGACCTTGGCAGTCTGGTTGGTGCCGTCCTCGGAGATAGTGACCTCGGACAGGGAACCGGGGTTTGCGCCCGTGCTGCTGAGGATAGCCGGATCCGTGGACTCGTTGAGGAGCGCGTACGAATTCTGCTTCACGGACACCTCCGTCTGCGAGCCGCGCGCACCCTTGATGGTCAGCTTGACGTCGCTGGAGGAGGAGTTGTAAACGGCGCCGACCACGCGGCCCTGCTTGTCCTCGCCAGCGGAAACGATCATGAAGTTACGGAGCTGGAGGGGACCGAGGTCTTCCCGGGTTCCGTCCGACGCAGAGTACTGCTCAGAGGTCTGCTGCGGGTTGATGTAGCCGCAGCCGGTCACGGACAGCAGGCCGATGGCAAGTGCTGCCGTTGCCATTGCCAGCTTGCCGCGCTGGCCCCGGTTCATCGCAGTGAAACGCACGTCACGCACTCCTTGAGAGTCTTGAAACATTATTCAGCCATAGCCTATCCTCTTGCGGTCTCAAACAAGGATTCGGGCAGTACACATTCACGTCCGGAAAGCAGTCTCCTCCCGGCCGTTCACTGCATGGCCGGCTGTGCCGGAACCCGGCCGGCGACCGGCCGGACCCGCCCTTGGCGCAGACTCCTTGATGCACTAATATCCGCATCCGTCAAGGGGTTGGAGGGGGTCGATTGGCCCCATTTTCCTTGTATTTCCGCGGTTCGCGGCCCCGATCCGTGCCAGTTGTATGCCTGAATCGTGATAAACTGGTCTGCGGGAAAGGGGAAAGTCCACATGGTTTTTGAGGTCGGCGAGACAGTAGTTTACCCTCACCACGGTGCAGCAAAAATTGAAGAAATCAAGATGCGCACCATCAAGGGCGAAGAGAAGATGTATCTCAAGCTCAAGGTGGCTCAGGGTGATCTGACCATTGAAGTTCCAGCAGAGAACGTTGACCTTGTTGGTGTTCGTGACGTAGTGGGCAAAGAAGGTTTGGAGCATGTCTTTGACGTGCTGCGGGCCGAGTTCACTGAAGAGCCTACCAACTGGTCGCGTCGTTACAAGGCAAATCTGGAGAAGCTTGCTTCCGGGGACGTCATCAAGGTGGCAGAGGTCGTTCGTGACCTGTGGCGCCGTGATCACGACCGCGGCCTTTCCGCAGGTGAGAAGCGTATGCTGGCCAAGGCCCGCCAGATTCTGATTTCAGAATTGGCGCTGGCTGAAAAGACGGATGAAGAGAAGGCTGCAAGCGTTCTCGACGAAGTCTTGGCTTCCTAAGAATTGAACCCCGGTGGCTCACCAGCCGCCGGGGTTTCTTTTTGCCCTTTTTTAGGAGAATCCCGGGATTTTGCCGGGCGTCGGGTGCGCGCAGGCACGTAGTGTTGTGCCCATGAGTGCAACAGAATTTTCGGCCGGGTCCGGGCCGGATGCCGCGGCCCGCGCTGTCAGCCCCGTCGTCGCCGTCGTGCTGGTGGCGGCCGGATCAGGGCAGCGGCTTGGTTACGGCATGCCCAAGGCCAGGGTTCCCCTCGGCGGAGAGCCCATCCTGATCCATGCCCTTCGCGGGATAGTGGCGTCCGGCGTCGCCCAGCAGGTCTGCATAGCGTTGCCGGCCGGCGACGGCGCACTGCGGCGGATGTGCGATGACTTCAAGGCCGAACTCGTCGACGGCGGGCCGCTGCTGACAATCGTCGACGGCGGCGCGACGCGGGCCGACTCCGTGCGGTCCGCATTGGAGGCATTGGAAGACGGCACCCAGGCGGTGCTGGTCCACGACGCCGCGCGTGCCCTGACCCCGGAGTCCGTCTTCCACCGTGTGGTGGACTCCCTGGCGGCAGGAGCCCTGGCAGTCATCCCGGTGATACCCGTGGTGGACACCGTCAAGACCGTTGAAGCGACGAAAGCCGAAGACGCCCGTATCGCGCCGGAGGTGGTGGTGGGCACGGCGCCGCGGGAGAAGCTCCGGGCCGTGCAGACGCCGCAGGGATTCGACCTTGCCACGCTCCTGAAGGCGCACCGGGAGGTGGCAGGATTCGACGAAGCCCAGGCCGCCGCCATCACCGATGACGCCATGCTGGTGGAACGCCTGGGTGTTCCTGTCCATGCTGTCCGCGGAGCCAGCCAGTCACTCAAGATCACCACTCCCTTGGACCTCATCATCGCGGAGGGCCTGCTGGAAGGTCCCCTGGGCGCACGCTGGGTGGAGGGCTGAGTATGGCGGCTCCCATCATTCCCAGAACCGGAATCGGCATTGATGTCCACGCTTTCGCGTCCCCTGACAGCCCTCGGGAGTTGTGGCTCGGCGGTCTCCTATGGGAGGGCCAGCAGGGCCTGGCCGGCCACTCCGACGGCGACCCCGTAGCCCACGCGGCAGCTGATGCACTCTTCTCGGCAGCCGGGATCGGGGATCTCGGCACGCATTTCGGCACGGACCGGCCGGAATTCGCAGGTGCCTCCGGAGTGACCCTCCTGGCCGAGGCCGCCCGCATTGTCCGGACGGAAGGCTTCGAGATCGGCAACATCGCAGTGCAGTTCGTAGGCAACAGACCCAAATTCGGTCCCCGCCGGGAGGAGTCCCAGGCGGTCCTCACGGCGGCGGCGGGTGCGCCCGTCAGCGTCAGCGCCACCACCAGCGACGGCCTCGGCTTCACGGGCCGCGGCGAAGGCATCTCGGCCCTCGCCACAGCACTGGTGTACCGGGCGGGCTGAGGCGAAGGGCGCCTTTCGCCTAGGCTTAAGGGAGCCCTTCCTTTGCCGAACACCCCAGGAGACCCCTCGTGAACAAGCCGCTTGCCGCCGTCGTACTCGTTGCAGGGATGCTGCTGAGCGGATGCGGCACTCCGAAGATGAGCGTCGAGGAGAGCTGCAAATTCCTCAACGGGGACACGTTCGTGCCAACTGGAAACCAGCAGCAGCAGGCTGACCAGATCGCCAAGCATTACCAGGAAGTGGCGGACAAGGTAGCCCCCGAGGTTGCCGGGCCCATCCAGAAAATGGCCGACATCATGAAGAAGGTCGCGAGCACTTCACTGGGTACCAAGAGCGCCGAACAGACCGCGCAGCTGAGCGAGCAGAACAATAAGATCGGCGAAGTCTGCAAATAGCCCGGATGGGCCCCGGTGCAAAGGCCATCGGCTAATCTGGAGCGGTGACCCTGCGCTTTTACGACACAGCATCCGCCGAAGTCCGCGACTTCGTCCCTCTGATCCCGGGCAGGGTGAGCCTGTACTACTGCGGTGCGACGGTGCAGGGCCTGCCGCACGTGGGGCACATCCGGTCCGCCATCGCCTTTGACCAGCTCACCCGCTGGCTGGAGTACCGTGGTTTCCGCGTGACGGTGGTCCGCAATGTCACCGACATCGACGACAAGATCCTCGCCAAGTCCGCCCTCTCGTTTGAACCGGACTTCGAAGAAAGCCCGGATGATATCCGCGAAGAGGAGTGGTGGGCTCTGGCCTACCGCTATGAGCAGGCGTTCCTCAAGGCCTACGACACCCTGGGTGTGTCCCGTCCTACCTACGAGCCGCGCGCCACCGGTCACATTCCGGAGATGCATGCGCTGATCCAGCAACTCATCGACCGCGGCCACGCCTACCCCGCCCTCGACGATTCCGGCGACGTCTATTTCGACGTCCGCTCCTGGAACCGCTACGGGTCGCTCACGCGCCAAAAGATCGATGACATGCAGGGAGCTCCCGACGCCGACCCCCGGGGAAAGAAGGACCCGAGGGACTTTGCGCTGTGGAAGGGACACAAGGAAGGCGAGCCGACGACCGCGAGTTGGGTTTCGCCCTGGGGCACCGGACGTCCGGGCTGGCACCTGGAGTGCTCGGCCATGGTCACCAAATACCTCGGCACCGAGTTCGACATCCACGGCGGCGGACTGGACCTCCGGTTCCCGCACCATGAGAACGAGATGGCCCAGTCCCAGGCGGCAGGCCACGCCTTCGCCAACTTCTGGATGCACAACGGCATGGTGACCTACCAGGGCGAAAAGATGTCCAAGTCCATCGGCAACACGGTCAGCCCCGCGGAAATGCTGGAGCTCGCTTCGCCGCGGGTGGTCCGGTACTACCTCGGCCAGGCGCAGTACCGGTCTGTCCTGGACTACCAGCCAACGTCGCTGCAGGAAGCAGCTGCCGCGGTGGAGCGGATTGACGGGTTTGTCGCCCGTGCAGTGCGTACTTTGTCCGACAGTGTTGTTTCCGGCGCGGCCGAACTCCTGTTCGGCACCCATGGCCAAGTACCTGATGCCTTCGCCGCGGCCATGGACGACGACCTCAACGTTCCGCAGGCGCTGGCTGCCCTGCACGACACCGTGCGGGCCGGGAACACAGCCCTCACTGCCGGCGACAACGCAGCCGCCAGGGCAGCCCTGGATTCCGTCACCGATATGCTGCACGTCCTGGGCCTCAACGACGTAGCGGCCCCCGCCCGGGACAACCAGGCGGACGCAGCCCTGGGCGTCCTCGTCGAAGCCCAGCTTGGTGCCCGGGCACAGGCGCGGGCCACCAAGGACTGGGCGGCTTCCGACGCCATCCGGGATACCCTGACAGCGGCCGGCGTCATTGTCGAGGACGGCCCGGACGGTGCCAGCTGGAGCCTCAAGCGCGGCTGAGCCGTGGCAGGCAGGATGCCCGACAGGGCGACCACAGGGCGCTGGGCGGGCGATTTAACCTGAGTAAGTAGACTGGAGGTCAGACTTACTCAACAAAGCAAGGGTGAAACTCATGGCCAACAACGGTCGCCGGTCGGTCAAAGCAAAGAAGGGCCCCACTATCGGAACGGGTGGCCACGGCCGCAAAGCCCTCGAGGGCAAGGGCCCCACTCCCAAGGCGGAGGACCGCCCGTACCACAAGGCCCACAAGAACAAGCAGCTCGCCGAGCGGTCCGCCGCCAAGCGTCCGGGCGCACCCCGCGGCGCAGGTGCCCGTTCGGGCCCGAAGGGCCGTGCCACGGAGGAAGTCGTCACGGGACGCAACTCCGTCGTTGAAGCGCTGCGCGCCGGAATCCCCGCCAAGGCCCTCCACGTTGCCATCCGCATCGAAATGGACGACCGCGTCAAGGAGTCCCTCAAGCTTGCGGCCGAACGCGGCATTCCGCTGATGGAAACGGGCAAGCCTGAGCTGGACCGGATGACGGACGACGCCATCCACCAGGGACTTGTGCTGCAGATTCCGCCGTACGAGTACCAGGACGCGTACGAGCTCGCCGAGGAAACCGTCGAGAGCTGGAAGAAGGGCCACGTGTCCAACGCGCCGCTCTTCGTCGCCCTGGACGGCATCACGGACCCGCGCAACCTCGGCGCGATCATCCGGTCCGTGTCGGCATTCAGCGGCCACGGCGTCATCGTCCCGGAACGCCGCTCGGTCGGCGTCACTGCCTCAGCCTGGAAGACCAGCGCCGGCGCAGCCGTCCGGGTTCCCGTGGCGCGCGCCGCCAACCTGAACAACACCCTCAAGGCGTTCAAGAACATGGGCATCTACGTGCTCGGCCTGGACGGCGACGGCGACGTGTCGCTGCCGGACCTCAGCCTGGCCAAGGAACCCGTATGCATCGTGGTCGGCTCCGAAGGCAAGGGCCTGAGCCGCCTGGTCCGCGAAAACTGCGACCAGATCGTCTCCATCCCGATCGACTCCGCCATGGAATCGCTCAACGCCTCCATGGCAGTCGGCATCTCCCTGTACGAAGTCTCCAGGCAGCGCGCAGTTAAGTAGCAGGCGCGGTGCGGAGTGGGCGGCACGGCCGCCATCCTCCGCGTGCTGCTCCTTCGTCGCTTTGACGCACGCTTCCGGATGCCAGCAGTGCCGCCCAACGCTCCATCACTTCCTGCAACATAACCAGAAATGCTCTCTCGCCTTCGGTGAGGGAGCATTTCTGGTTATTAGAACGCGTGGCGGTTGGCGAGGACCGGGAGCTTTGTCCGGGCATCCTTGACGACGGCGGGGTCCAGGTCAGCGAACAGCAGCCCGGTCCCGCCGTCGAGCTCTGCCAGGACCTCACCGAGCGGCGAAACGACGGCGGAGTGCCCCACGCCGGTGGGCGCGGATCCCTTGGTTTCGATGCCTTCGGTGGCGGGATCGCCCTGGCCGCAGGCCAGCACATACGTAGTGGTGTCCACGGCGCGGGCGCGAGCCAGGAGGCGCCACTGGTCGACTTTCCCGGGCCCGGACCCCCAGGAAGCACACACAATATTGGCCTCGGCGCCGCGGTCTGCATTGGCTGTGAACAGCGCCGGGAAACGGATGTCGTAGCAGGTGGCAAGGCCGAAACTGATGCCGCCGAGCTCAAAGGTCACCGCCCGGGTACCTGCCTCCACAGTGTCTGATTCGGCGAATCCAAAGGCATCGAAGAGGTGGATCTTGTCGTAGCTCGCCTCCACGCCCGGACCGGTGGCAACCAAGGTATTGCGCACTTTCCTCGGGCTGTCGCCGGAGCCATCACCTGACTGCCCCGGGGTGAACATGCCCGCCACGATCACGATGCCGATTTCGCCGGCAATGCCGCGCACCCGGGCAGCCCAGGGGCCGTCCAGCGGCTCGGCAATGTCCACGAGCGAATTCCCGAAGGCGCGCATGGTGGCTTCGGGGAAGACCACCAATTCCGCGCCGCCTTCTTTCGCTTTGCGGGCGAATTTTTCCAAAATGTCCAGATTCGCGGAAATATCGCGGCCTGTAACTACCTGAGCAAGTGCAACTCGCACAATTACCTCCAACGTGGCGTCTCACTTCAGTATGCAACCCAGGATGGGACGCTGAACAAGGCCAGCCCTTTTCCCGACACATTGCGGAGAATATCGGACATTTGTGTGGCACAGCTAATATTTAAGCAATGGTCATGCCACTCCTAGACACAGCCTCAACCGTGGACGCCTCCCGGCCGTTTCCACTGGGTATCAGCGTTCCGCGCACGGGCTCTCCGGCAACGGACGATCCTCAGAGTGCCTGCGCCAACGTCGCGGTTTACGCGCCCGGGGTGGCCACGCTGGAAATCGCCTACTGTGCGCCCGGCGGAACGTGGCAGCTGAAGACCCTGCCGAACATCACCAACGATGTCCACCACGGCATTGTGGACGGCTTCCCGGTGGGTTCGCGCTACGGCTTCCGCTCCTCGTCCGAGGATGATGCCCTGCCGGTGTCAGTGCCAACCGTGGCTTTCGACGACGACGGCGAGCAGCCGCTGCTGCTGGACCCGTACGGCCGGGCAGTGGATCAGCGCGACGGGTTCCTCAGTAACGTGCGCATGTCCGGAGGATTCGACTGGGGCGGGGACCGGAACCCGCATGTCTCGTGGCGGAACACCATCATTTATGAAGCCCACGTCCGTGGCCAAAGCATGCTGCACCCGGACATCCCCGAGGAACTCCGGGGCACGTACGCCGGCATGGCGCACCCGGCAATGATTGAGCACCTTACCGGCCTGGGGATCACCTCGGTCCAGCTGTTGCCTGTCCATTTCCATCTGGACGAACCCCATCTCCAGAACCTGGGCATGACCAATTACTGGGGCTACAACACGGCGGCCTTTTTTGCCCCTCACCCGGCCTACGCCACCCAGGCCGCCCAGGCGGCCGGTCCGCAGGCGGTGCAGGATGAATTCAAGGGCATGGTCAAACTCCTGCACGCAGCGGGGCTGGAAGTCATCCTGGACGTTGTGTACAACCACACCGCCGAGGGCGGTCCCGACGGCCAGACGCTCAGCTTCCGCGGGCTGGGGGAGAAGCAGTACTACCGGAACGACGGCCACGGCCGGTACATCGACACCACCGGATGCGGCAACAGCCTGAACTTCGGCCACCCCCGCGTGGTCCAGCTGGTCCTCGACTCGCTGAGGTACTGGGTGGAGGAGTTCCACATCGATGGTTTCCGCTTCGACCTTGCGGTCACGCTCTGCCGCAATGCCGCGAACGACTTCGATCCGCACCACCCCTTCCTCGTGGCCATTGCCGCTGATCCGCTGCTGTCCTCCGTCAAACTGATTGCCGAGCCGTGGGATGTGGGTTACGGCGGCTGGCAGACCGGACGCTTCCCGCCCGGCTGGGTGGACTGGAACGACCACTACCGTGACGCGCTGCGCTCCTTCTGGGTCGGGGACCGGGCCGCGATCGACGCAGGCGGCCAGGGCGGTTCCGTTGCGCGCCTCGCAGATTCCATTTCCGGCTCAGCCGGCCTTTTTGCGGAATCGGGACGGTCCCGCATGGCCTCCCTCAACTTCTTCACGTCGCACGACGGTTTTACCTTGGCTGACCTCGTGTCCTATGACCGCAAACACAATGAGGCCAACGGCGAGCAGAACCGGGACGGCCACGGCGACAACCGCAGCTACAACCACGGCTTCGAGGGACCGACTGAAGATGAGGAAATCCTGGCGCTCCGGGCCCAGACCAGCCGCAACCTGATGGCCACCCTGATGGTGTCCATGGGCATCCCCATGATCACCGCGGGCGACGAGATCGGCCGCACGCAGCAGGGCAACAACAACGCTTACTGCCAGGACAACCCCATCACCTGGCTGGACTGGACCAGCACACCGGAGTCCCATGCCATGCTCCGGAGCACCAAGCGGGTCATCCGTCTGCGTAAGGAGTTCCTGGCGGGCCAGCCGCACCACTATCCCTCGCGGGACAAGCAGGCCTACCTGCACTGGTTCGACGAACACGGCAAGCCCATGTCCATGGATCGCTGGAATGATCCGCAACACCGTGTGGTCCAGCTGCTGCTGGGCTCGGACGACGGCCAGGTGGACGGACTCGTGGTGGTCAACGGCAGCGCCCACGACATCAAGATCACCCTGCCCGACATCAGCAACGACGACGGCACGGGCAAGCGGCTGTTCGAACTCCGGTTGACCACGTCGGAACTCCACGACCGCCGTCAAGGAGTCCGAGTAGCCGCCGGCGAACGCGACGTGGCGCAGTCCAACACCATCAGCATCTACCGCACGTAGGGTTCTGCAGATGGGGACGTCATGAGGGGGATGGGGAGGCTCCTGACGCTGGCTGCGGTCCTGGTGCTGGTGGTCGGTTTGGGCATGATGCTGTCCAGCACGCAGGAGAGCCCGGTCAGCCCGGGCGCTCCCACGGGTTCGACGGCGGCACCCGCTCCCACGGGTTCGACGGCGGCACCCGCTCCCACGGGTTCGACGGCGGCGTCCGCGCCCGCCGTCGACGGTTCCGGCCTGGAAGCCGTGGCCGCGTCCAGCCTGCCGCGGGAGGCACGGGAGACGCTGGACCTGATTGCCCGCGGCGGGCCCTACCCGTATTCCCGTGACGGCGCGGTTTTCAGCAACTTTGAGCGCCTGCTGCCGCGGAAGCCGAGCGGCTACTACAAGGAATTCACGGTCAGGACCCCCGGCGAATCGGACCGGGGTGCCCGCCGGATTGTCGTGGGTGAAACCGGCGAGAAATACTACACACCTGACCACTACGAATCGTTTCTTCAAATTCTGGAAGGCAAATAGAGCACGAATGAAGATTTACTCCGCTGACACCTGGACCATCGATGAGCTCCGCGAGCAGGCGTCCGACGCCGGCCGCCGGGTCCTGGTGATCCCCGCCGCCGATACGAAGAAAGCAGTGCTCCAGACATTCGGGGAAATCCTGGATTTCCCCGAACACTACGGAGTTAACCTTGATGCCCTCAACGATTCGCTGCACGACTTCGCCGACACGGTCACGGACGATGGCAAGGAACCGCTGACGTTCATCTGGCAGGTGCCGGCCGTCTTCCGTTCGGACCGGTCGTTCGGCATCATCTGCGAAATCCTGCAGGATGCGGAGAGCTATGCGGGCAAGAGCCTGTCCGTGATCACCGTCTGCCTCTAACCGGATAACCGGACCCTCTCTCACTTCCGGTCGCCTAAAACCGGGTCGCTCCCTCACGTTTCGCGGTTAAAGACGTAACGCTCCCTCACTGTGAACCGAGTGAGGGAGCGTTACAGCCGACGGCGGATCAGGCGTTGACGATGAGTCCAAGTTCCGCCCGCGAGGCGAGGGCCGGATGCTTGGGCAGCACGCGCACGGTGTAGCCGAAGGACCCGGACCGGTCGATCAGCAGCGAGCCGCTGAAGAGGTAGCGTCCCTTGCCGAGGTCCTCCTTGGGCACCAGGTCCGCCACCGTGACGTCGGCCAGTTCGTCGCTTTCCTCGGCGCGGCCGAACGCAACCTCCACGGCGACGTCGTCCGGGTCGAGGTTGTGAAGCGCGATGTAGGCGTTCACCTGCAGGGTGTCACCGATCTGGGGGTCCTCGGACACGCCAACCGAGTCGACGTGCTCCACCTGGATCTGGGGCCACGCAGCGCGGATCTGTGATGTCCAGGCCGCCAGGGACTTCGACTGGGCGAAATTGTCCGCGCCGGCCCGGCGCCCGGCGATCGCCGCGGGGCGGTAGAGGGTGTTCACGTAGTCCTGCAGCATCCGCTCAGCGGAGACCGCCGGGCCCAGATGCGCCATGGTGTGCTTGATCATCGATACCCAGTGTGTGGGCACCTTCTGCGGTCCGGGCTCCGAAGGTCCTGCCGCTCCGGCGCCGTCGGACACGGTGAGCCCGTAAAAGCGCGGAGCCACCTGCGTTTCGAGCAGCTCATACAACGCCGCAGCTTCAATGTCGTCCCGTTCCTCGGGTGACGCGTTGTTGTTGGCCGTGGGGATGGCCCAGCCGTTTTCGCCGTCGTACATCTCGTCCCACCAGCCGTCCAGCACCGAAAGGTTCAGCGAACCGTTGATGGCCGCCTTCATGCCGGACGTGCCGCAGGCTTCCAGCGGGCGCAGCGGATTGTTCAGCCAGACGTCGCAGCCGGGAAAGAGCGTGCGAGCCATGGCGATGTCGTAGTTGGGCAGGAACGCGATCCGGTGGCGCACCTCGGGATCGTCGGTGAACCGGACCAGGTCCTGGATCATCTTCTTGCCTGCATCATCCGCCGGGTGGGACTTGCCGGCAATGACGATCTGGATCGGGTGCGTCTCGTGCAGCAGCAGGGCTTTGAGCCGGGCTGGTTCCCGGAGCATCAGGGTAAGCCGCTTGTACGTGGGCACACGCCGGGCGAAGCCGATGGTGAGGATGTCCGGGTCCAGCACCGAATCGGTCCAGCCGAGCTCGGCGTCTGCCGCCCCGCGCTTCTTCCACGCCGCGCGAAGCCGCTTGCGGACGTCCTCCACGAGCGAGACACGCATTTCACGGCGGAGGGCCCAGACGTCCTCGTCACTGACGTTGTAGGCGAGGTCCCAGCGGCCCGTGGCTTCCGCTTCGGCGCCGAACTGGTCACGGGCCAGCTTGGAAACACGGCTGTCCACCCAGGTGGGGACGTGGACTCCGTTGGTCACGGAGGTGATGGGAACCTCCGAGTGGTCGAATCCCGGCCAGAGGGCCGAGAACATCCCGCGGGACACCACGCCGTGGAGCTTCGCCACCCCGTTGGCGCGCTGTGCCAGCCGCAACCCCATCACGGCCATGTTGAACACCGCGGGATTGCCGTCTGCAAAGTTTTCGCGGCCCAAATCCAGGATCCGGGACACCGGAACGTCGGGAGCCAGTCCGGCCTCGAAGAAGTGCTGGATCTGGGACACCTCGAACCGGTCGATGCCTGCCGGGACCGGCGTGTGCGTGGTGAAGACGGTGGAGGCACGACCCGCCGCGAGGGCTTCCTCCCAGGTCAGCGGGCTGTCCGACGACATGAGCTCCTGGATGCGCTCAACGCCAAGGAATCCGGCGTGGCCCTCGTTGGTGTGGAACACCTCCGGTGCCGCGCAGCCCGTGAGGCGCTGGTAGACGCGCAGCGCCTTCACTCCGCCCATGCCCAGCAGAAGTTCCTGCTGGAGGCGGTGGTCACCGCCGCCACCGTACAGGCGGTCGGTGATGCCGCGGGCGGCGTCGTCGTTGCCCGGCACGTTCGAATCGAGCAACAGCAGCGGGACACGCCCGACGTCGGCACGCCAGATGTGTGCCAGCAGCCGGCGGCCGTGGGGGAGCGGCAGCGAGATCTGGATGGGTTTGCCGTTGCCGTCGGGGGCGTCCTCCCGAAGGAGTGTCAGCGGGAGGCCGTCCGGGTCGAGGACCGGATACGTTTCCTGCTGCCAGGCGTCCCTGGACAGGGACTGCTTGAAATAGCCGGCCTGGTAAAGCAGGCCGACGCCGATGAGCGGCACGCCGAGGTCAGATGCAGCCTTAAGGTGGTCGCCCGCCAGGATTCCCAGGCCGCCGGAATACTGCGGCAAAACTTCGGTGATTCCGAATTCCGGTGAGAAGTAGGCGATACAGGACGGGGCGTCGTCACCCAGGCTCTGGTACCAGCGGGGCTGATCCAAGTAGCGGTCCAGGTCTTCAGCGGCAGCATGTACGCGCCGGACGACGTCCTGGTCCGCGGCCAGCCGCTGCAGCTCCTCGCGGCTCACCAAGCCGAGGAAACTTACGGGATCATGGGCGCTCTCATCCCAAATTGCGGGGTTCAGTCCCTCAAAAAGCTCCCTGGTAGGGCGGTGCCACGACCACCGCAGGTTAGTGGCCAATCTGGCCAGCGGCCGGATAGATTCCGGAAGTACGGTTCGGACAGTAAATCTGCGGATAGCCTTCACCTGCGTCACACTAACGGACAAGATGAGCCGCAGGAACAGGTTTTGGTTTCTTTTAGGTAAATGACGGATTGCTCGGAGAAAAACGGAAGTTCCCTTAGCAAAATGGGGGATTTCTCGATAACGTCGAGTTTGTGACGACTAATACGCGAACCAGTGCCGGATCCAGCAAAAAGCCTAAGGCCCTGATCACGGAAGGCCTCCGTTTTGGCCGGTTCCCGATCACTGCCGTGCAGCCCGCCGTGGACGGAGGTACGTTTCCAGCGAAGGCGCTCCCGGGTGAGGGGCTCGTCGTCGGAGCGACGGTATTCCGCGAAGGACACGACCAGCTCGGAGTCAGCGCGGTGCTGTTCGATCCCAAAGGCAAGGAACGCCAGCGCGTCAGGCTGGCCCCGCCGCGCGGTGACCGCGGAAAGGGCACGGACCGCTGGGAAGGCATCATCACGCCCACCGGCACGGGCAACTGGTCGTTCGCCATTGAAGCCTGGCATGACCGGTACGGGACCTGGCACCACAACGCCGAGGTCAAGGTCGAGGCAGGCATCGACGTCGAACTGATGCTGGCCGAAGGCGCGGCACTGCTTTCCCAGGCCGCAGAAGACCCGGCCCGGCCCTCCGCCGACAGGCGTACGCTGCGGACCGCCGTCGTCGTACTGTCCGACACCTCGCTCTCCCCTGAGGAGCGGCTCGCCGCCGGGTTCGGAGCAGACGTGACCGACGTCGTCGCGCGCCAGCCCATCCGTGAACTCGTCACGGTTTCGGAGCGCTTCCCGCTCCTAGTGGAACGCGATCTGGCCGGCCGCGGTGCCTGGTATGAATTCTTCCCCCGTTCGGAGGGAGCCGTCCGCAACCACGAAACCGGAGAATGGCAGTCCGGCACCTTCCAGACGGCAGCCAAGCGGCTCGACGCCGTCGCGGAAATGGGCTTCGACGTCATCTACATGCCGCCCATCCACCCGATCGGCATCCAGCACCGCAAGGGGCCCAACAACACACTCATTGCCGGACCGCACGATCCCGGATCGCCCTGGGCCATCGGCGCCAAGGAAGGCGGACATGACGCCATCCATCCGGACCTCGGCACGTTCGAGGACTTCGACGCGTTCGTGGCGCGGGCCCGGGATCTCGGCCTCGAGGTTGCCCTGGACCTGGCGCTTCAGGCGGCTCCGGACCACCCCTGGGTGACAACGAACCCGGAATGGTTCACGACCCGCGTGGACGGCAGCATTGCCTACGCGGAGAATCCGCCGAAGAAGTACCAGGACATCTTCCCGCTGAACTTCGACAACGATCCCGAAGGCCTGTCCAAGGAAATCCTCCGTATCGTGCTGCTCTGGGTCAGCCACGGCGTCAAGATCTTCCGGGTGGACAACCCGCACACCAAGCCCGTGTGGTTCTGGGAGTGGCTGATCGCCAAGGTCAACAAGAAACACCCCGACGTCGTTTTCCTCGCCGAGGCCTTCACCCGACCGGCCATGATGCACGCCCTGGGACGTGCCGGTTTCCAGCAGTCCTACACGTACTTCACCTGGCGGAACACCAAGAAGGAACTGGAGGAGTACTTCGCCGAGGTCAGCCAGAAGTCCCCGGCCTATTTCCGTCCGAACTTCTTCGTGAACACCCCGGACATCCTTACCGAATACCTTCAGTTCGGCGGTCCCGCCGCGTTCAAGATCCGTGCCGCGCTCGCAGCGACGGCCAGCCCGCTGTGGGGCGTCTATGCCGGTTACGAACTTTACGAGCATGTGGCCCGGCCCGGCGCCGAGGAATACATCGACAACGAAAAGTTCGAATACAAGGCACGGGACTGGGACGCCGCTGCCGAATCCGGCCGGACCCTCGCTCCGTACCTGACCAGGCTCAATGAAATCCGCCATACCCACCCCGCCTTGGGCGATCTCCAGAACCTGACGCTGCACCACAGCACCGACGACGCCACGATTGTCTACTCGAAGCACAAGACGCTGCCCGACGGCACCAAGGACACCCTGATCATCGTGGTGAACGTGGATCCGCACAGCACCCGGGAGAGCACCGTTTCCCTGGATCTGGCTGCACTCGAACTCGACCCGGCTGACCTGACGCACAACGGTGGCTTCAGGGTGGATGATTTGCTGACCGGCGAGAGCTGGGAATGGGGCGAATACAACTACGTGCGGCTTGACGCCCACGTGGAGCCGGCACACATCCTGAACATCCGGAGGTAGCATACGTGAGTTTCAGTCCGCAGAACCCGAGCCAGCATTTCACCCCCAAGGGCACGTTCGAGCTCAACGCCCCTGGCCTGCAACACGATCCCCTGTGGTACCGCAAAGCAGTGTTCTACGAAGTCCTGGTCCGTGGCTTTGCTGACGGAAACGGTGACGGTTCCGGCGACTTCCACGGGCTCATCGAGAAACTGGACTACCTCCAGTGGCTCGGCGTCGACTGCCTGTGGCTGCCGCCGTTCTTCCAGTCCCCGCTCCGCGACGGCGGCTATGACATCTCGGACTACAACTCGGTCCTGGACGAGTTCGGCACCATCAGCGACTTCAAGCGCCTCGTTGCCGAGGCCCACGCCCGGGGCGTGCGTGTCATCATCGACCTGCCGCTGAACCACACATCGGACCAGCACCCGTGGTTCCAGGAGTCCCGCAAGGACCCAGACGGTCCGTTCGGCGACTTCTATGTCTGGAGCGACACGGACGAGAAGTACCAAGATGCCCGCATCATCTTCGTGGACACGGAGGAATCCAACTGGACGTTCGATCCCATCCGGCGGCAGTTCTTCTGGCACCGGTTCTTCAGCCACCAGCCTGACCTGAACTTTGAGAACCCCAAGGTCATCGACGCCCTTTTCGACGTCGTCCGGTTCTGGCTGGACCAGGGCATTGACGGTTTCCGCGCGGACGCCATCCCGTACCTCTTCGAGGAAGAGGGAACCAACTGCGAAAACCTGCCCGCCACCCACGATTTCCTGCGTGCACTGCGGAAAATGGTGGACGAGAACTATCCCGGCAGGGTCATCATCGCCGAGGCCAACCAGCCGCCGGTCGAGGTGGTGGAGTACTTCGGGACCGAAGAGGAACCCGAATGCCACATGGCCTTCCACTTCCCCATCATGCCTCGGCTCTACTATGCGCTGAGGGACCAGAAGGCGGCACCCATCATCGAGACGATGAAGGAAACGCCGGATATTCCGGAAGGGGCCCAATGGGGCACTTTCCTGCGGAACCACGATGAACTCACCCTGGAAATGGTCACCGCCGACGAGCGCGCGGCCATGCTGGGCTGGTATGCGCCGGACCCCCGCATGCGTGCCAACATCGGCATCCGCCGCAGGCTGGCACCGCTGCTGGACAATTCCCGGTCCGAGATTGAGCTGATCAACGCCCTGCTGCTTTCGCTACCCGGAAGCCCGTTCCTGTACTACGGGGATGAAATCGGCATGGGCGACAACATCTGGCTGGAAGACCGCGACGCCGTCCGCACACCCATGCAGTGGAACCCGGACCGCAACGCGGGCTTCTCGCACGCTGATCCGGGCAAGCTCTACCTGCCGGTCATCCAGTCGCTCGTGTACAACTACGGCATGGCCAACGTGGAAGCGGAGGCCGCGCATTCCGGGTCACTGCTGAGATGGACCCGGCAGATCCTCAGCGTCCGGAAGAACCACCCCGCATTCGGGCTGGGCGCCTTCAAGCACGTGGAAGCAGATCACGACGTCGTCCTTGCCTACCTGCGGGAGCTGTCCCCTGACAACTCGGCGGGAGAGGACGCCGAGTCGATACTCTGCGCCTTCAACCTGTCGCAGCACCCCGTGGCCACCACATTGCGACTTCCGCAGTATGCCGGCCGCGGCCTCCGCGACGTTTTCGGCGGCCAGCCGTTCCCGGCCATCGGCGACGACGGCCGGCTCACGCTGACGCTGGGGAGCCACGATTTCTTCTGGCTGCGGATTCGTTCGGCCGCGTCCAACCCGGCGTCGCCGTTTACCCAGGCCCTCCCGGTCCTGTCCATCGAAGGCTGAAATGACCCAATCCACACTCAATCCCTCCCTCTCTGAACTGCTCCGGGCCTGGCTCCCGCGCCAGCGCTGGTTCCCGGTCAAGACAGGCGACTTCACGCTGTCTCCTGCCGGTGGTGTGCGCCTGGACGACGGCAGCGGCGAGGTGGGCATTGAGGTGTTCCTCGCGGCGGTCACGTACCCCACGGCCGACGGCGGCAGCCGCACCGACGTCGTGCAGGTCCCGCTCAGCTACCGGGTTGAGCCACTGCCCGGCAAGGAAGCGGCCTTGGTGGGCGAGGGTGGCGACGCCGCCCGGGGGCGCCGGTGGATCTACGATGGCGTCCATGACCCGGTATTTGTGTCGGCCTGGCTGGAATTGATGCGAAGCGGAGGTACTTCGGCGGAAGGGAACGCCGTTGGCCACCTGGTGCCTTCCGACTATCCGCTGCCGACGGCCACCGGGACCGTAAAGGTCCTCTCCGGTGAGCAGTCAAACAGTTCGGTGATAGTGGACGACGGCGGCTCTGCAGCGATCGTCAAATTCTTCCGCGTGCTGTCCGAGGGACGGAACCCGGAAGTGGAAATCGGCGCTGCCCTCACGCAGGCAAGGACGTCGGAGGTTCCGGCCACTCTCGGCTGGGTCACGGGGGAGTGGCAAGCCCCGCAAGGCGGTGCCGAAGACAAGCCGCGGACTGTTCAGGGTGAACTCGCGGTAGCGCATGAGTTCCTGGCTGGCGGCCGTGACGCCTGGCGGCTGGCCGTTGATGCCGCAAGTTCCGGCACGGACTTCTCTGCCGAGGCCCATGCCTTGGGCGTGGCGACTGCGACTGTGCACCGGCGCCTGGCCGAGGCGCTGGGCCTTGCCGCGGAATCCGCACCGGGAGAGGACATCGCCCCCGGAGTAGCCCAGCGCGTCCGGCAGTCCTGGACGGAAGCAGGTCCCGCCGTCGGGCAGTATGACGACGCCCTGGCCGGCCTGCTCAATCAGCTTGAAGGCAGCAACGCCGGTGCGCTGCAGCGGATCCATGGCGACCTTCACCTGGGACAGATCCTGCAGGTGCCGGGCCGTCCGGGGGAGCAGGAACGCTGGGCCATCCTGGACTTCGAAGGCGAACCTCTAAGGCCCATCGCGGAACGCAACTTCCCGGACGTGCCGCTGCGGGACGTCGTCGGCATGCTGCGGTCCTTCGACTACGCCGCCGGCGCCGCCGAACGCGAGCGGGAGGGCATCCATGTCCCCGCTTCGTGGGTGGACGACTGCGCCGAAGCGTTCCTGGCGGGGTACGGCGAAATTACGCCCGGGACCATTGACCGCGGCTCGCCCTTGTTTGTGGCATTGTGGCTGGACAAGGCGTTGTATGAAGTTGTCTATGAGTTGCGCAACAGGCCCGGATGGCTGGACATTCCGGTAAATGCTTCACGGCGTCTCCTCAGCAGTACAGGCTCCGGCGCTTCAGCCGCAGCCGCAGCGGAAGGTAACAAAATGACAGGCTCAGCACGTACAGATCGGCCCGCGCCTCTTCAGGTGGACCCGGAGACGCTTTCGAGGGTGGCATCAGGCGAATACCACGCCCCGCACTCCGTCCTGGGCGCACACCTTGACGACCACGGCCATGTCACCGTCCGCACCGTCAAGCACCTGGCATCGGCTGTGTCGGTTGTGACCGCCGCCGGCTCGGTGCCCATGACGCATGAATCCAATGGCGTGTGGGCCGCCGTGCTCGAACCCCTTCAGCCGGGCCATGTCCCCGACTACCGTCTGGAAGTCACCTACGAGGGAGTGCCCCCGCAGGCCACGGACGATCCGTACCACTACCTGCCCACAGTCGGGGAGGTAGACCTGCACCTGATCGGCGAAGGCCGCCACGAGAAACTGTGGGAAGTACTGGGCGCGCACGTCCAGCACTACAAGTCGGCCCTCGGCGACGTGGACGGCGTCTCGTTCGCGGTATGGGCACCCAATGCACAGGCCGTCAGGATCAAGGGCGACTTCAACGCCTGGGACGGTCGGGAGAACTCGATGCGTTCGCTGGGCTCATCAGGGGTCTGGGAACTCTTTATCCCGGGTGTTTTAGCAGGGGCGTGCTACAAGTTCGAAATCAAGACCAAAGCGGGCCACTGGGTGGAGAAAGCCGATCCCCTGGCATTCGGAACCGAAGTCCCGCCGCTCACCGCGTCACGCGTGGTTGAGTCGGCATACGCCTTCAAGGACGAGGAGTGGATGGCGGCCCGCGCTGCGCGGGATCCGCACAATTCGCCCATGAGCGTATACGAGGTCCACCTTGGCTCCTGGCGCCTCGGACTGGGCTACCGCGAACTGGCCAAGGAGCTGGTGGAGTACGTCAAGTGGCTCGGTTTCACCCACGTGGAGTTCATGCCCGTGGCCGAACACCCCTTCGGCGGCTCGTGGGGCTACCAAGTCACGTCCTACTTCGCGCCCACGTCAAGGTTCGGCCACCCGGACGAATTCAGGTTCCTCGTGGACGCGCTGCACCAGGCGGGCATTGGCGTCCTGCTTGACTGGGTGCCGGCGCACTTCCCCAAGGACGCCTGGGCCCTTGCCCAGTTCGAC
The DNA here is from genome assembly GCF_964254335.1 of Arthrobacter sp. LjRoot78. Taxonomy (NCBI): domain Bacteria; kingdom Bacillati; phylum Actinomycetota; class Actinomycetes; order Micrococcales; family Micrococcaceae; genus Arthrobacter; species Arthrobacter sp. LjRoot78. Next base: position 793,885 of record NZ_CAXUTG020000001.1, read on the forward strand.
GGTGAGGCCCTGTACGAGCATGCCGACCCGAACCTCGGCGAGCACCCGGACTGGGGCACGCTGATCTTCGACTTCGGCCGGACGGAAGTCCGCAACTTCCTGGTCTCCAACGCGCTTTACTGGCTCGACGAGTTCCACATTGACGGCCTGCGCGTGGACGCCGTGGCGTCGATGTTGTACCTCGACTACTCCCGTGAGGAAGGGCAGTGGCAGCCCAACAGGTATGGCGGCCGCGAGAACCTTGAAGCGATCTCCTTCCTGCAGGAGGCTAACGCCACGGTGTACAAGACCCACCCGGGTGCCGTGATGATCGCGGAGGAATCAACGGCGTTCCCCGGGGTGACAGCCCCGACAAGTGTTGGCGGCCTGGGCTTCGGCCTGAAGTGGAACATGGGCTGGATGCATGACTCGCTCAAGTACGCCTCCGAGGACCCGGTAAACCGCAAGTGGCACCACGGAACCGTCACTTTCTCGATGGTCTACGCCTTCACTGAGAACTTCCTCCTGCCCATCAGCCACGACGAGGTTGTGCACGGCAAGGGCTCCATGCTCCGGAAGATGCCCGGTGACCGCTGGCAGCAGCTGGCCAACCTCCGCGCATTCCTCGCGTACCAGTGGGCCCACCCCGGCAAGCAGCTGATCTTTATGGGTACTGAATTCGGCCAAGAGGCTGAATGGTCCGAACAGCACGGCCTGGACTGGTACCTGGCGGACATCCCGGCACACCGTGGCGTCCAATTGCTCACCAAGGAACTGAACGAGCTCTACGCGTCGACCCCCGCACTTTATGAGCGGGACAACGAACCGGGCGGCTTCCAGTGGATCAACGGCGGCGACGCCGACCGCAACGTCCTGTCGTTCATCCGGTGGGACAAGGATGGCAACCCGCTGGTGTGCGCCATCAACTTCTCCGGCGGCCCGCACCAGGGCTACACCCTGGGGGTTCCTGTGACCGGCGCCTGGCAGGAGGTCCTCAACACCGACGACTCCAGCTACGGCGGATCCGGCGTCCTGAACCAGGGTGCGCTCGCTGCCACGACCGAGGGGCAGGACGGCCAGCCGGCGACGCTGACCGTCACGTTGCCTCCGTTGGGTGCTGCATTCTTCAAGCCAGCCGGCTAACGCTGACGGCAGGTGCTTCCGAAAGCCCCGGATCCTTGGGATCCGGGGCTTTTTCGGCCCTCAATTCGGGCCGCTTTGTATCCTCGCAAAAGTGGTGGTAGAGTTTATTTCCGCGCTGCTCCCCGGAGTTGGCCAGCAAAGACTACACGGAATGCCACAGGCAAAGTGAGTCGGGATGGCCGATTTGACTCGGGTGAAGCAAGCGGGTAAGTTTGGAAAGTTGCTCCGGAGCGATCCGCGACCAGAAGTTGGTTGTGGTGGTGCCGGGTGTGTCTGTTGTTTGAGAACTCAATAGTGTGCCAAGTTTGTTGATACCAATTTATTTATATGGATTGGTTGAATTGACCGGGCCCGCCACCCCGTGGTGTGGTCTGGTTTTTACAGCTGGTTTCAAATTTTGCAGCTTTTTTCTTCCGTTTTCCCGGGGGTTTTGAGTTGTGTTCGTTTTTGTTTTACTTCAACGGAGAGTTTGATCCTGGCTCAGGATGAACGCTGGCGGCGTGCTTAACACATGCAAGTCGAACGATGACCTCCAGCTTGCTGGGGTGATTAGTGGCGAACGGGTGAGTAACACGTGAGTAACCTGCCCTTAACTCTGGGATAAGCCTGGGAAACTGGGTCTAATACCGGATATGACTCCTCATCGCATGGTGGGGGGTGGAAAGCTTTTTGTGGTTTTGGATGGACTCGCGGCCTATCAGCTTGTTGGTGAGGTAATGGCTCACCAAGGCGACGACGGGTAGCCGGCCTGAGAGGGTGACCGGCCACACTGGGACTGAGACACGGCCCAGACTCCTACGGGAGGCAGCAGTGGGGAATATTGCACAATGGGCGAAAGCCTGATGCAGCGACGCCGCGTGAGGGATGACGGCCTTCGGGTTGTAAACCTCTTTCAGTAGGGAAGAAGCGAAAGTGACGGTACCTGCAGAAGAAGCGCCGGCTAACTACGTGCCAGCAGCCGCGGTAATACGTAGGGCGCAAGCGTTATCCGGAATTATTGGGCGTAAAGAGCTCGTAGGCGGTTTGTCGCGTCTGCCGTGAAAGTCCGGGGCTCAACTCCGGATCTGCGGTGGGTACGGGCAGACTAGAGTGATGTAGGGGAGACTGGAATTCCTGGTGTAGCGGTGAAATGCGCAGATATCAGGAGGAACACCGATGGCGAAGGCAGGTCTCTGGGCATTAACTGACGCTGAGGAGCGAAAGCATGGGGAGCGAACAGGATTAGATACCCTGGTAGTCCATGCCGTAAACGTTGGGCACTAGGTGTGGGGGACATTCCACGTTTTCCGCGCCGTAGCTAACGCATTAAGTGCCCCGCCTGGGGAGTACGGCCGCAAGGCTAAAACTCAAAGGAATTGACGGGGGCCCGCACAAGCGGCGGAGCATGCGGATTAATTCGATGCAACGCGAAGAACCTTACCAAGGCTTGACATGGGCCGGACCGGGCTGGAAACAGTCCTTCCCCTTTGGGGCCGGTTCACAGGTGGTGCATGGTTGTCGTCAGCTCGTGTCGTGAGATGTTGGGTTAAGTCCCGCAACGAGCGCAACCCTCGTTCCATGTTGCCAGCGCGTAATGGCGGGGACTCATGGGAGACTGCCGGGGTCAACTCGGAGGAAGGTGGGGACGACGTCAAATCATCATGCCCCTTATGTCTTGGGCTTCACGCATGCTACAATGGCCGGTACAAAGGGTTGCGATACTGTGAGGTGGAGCTAATCCCAAAAAGCCGGTCTCAGTTCGGATTGGGGTCTGCAACTCGACCCCATGAAGTCGGAGTCGCTAGTAATCGCAGATCAGCAACGCTGCGGTGAATACGTTCCCGGGCCTTGTACACACCGCCCGTCAAGTCACGAAAGTTGGTAACACCCGAAGCCGGTGGCCTAACCCCTTGTGGGAGGGAGCTGTCGAAGGTGGGACTGGCGATTGGGACTAAGTCGTAACAAGGTAGCCGTACCGGAAGGTGCGGCTGGATCACCTCCTTTCTAAGGAGCACCTACAGCCACCGTGCCCCGTGTATGCGGGTGTGGCGGGGTTGTCAGGAGTATATGCCCGTTGCGCAGACGAAAGTTCTGCGGCGGGTGCTCACGGGTGGAATATCAACAAATAGCGGCCGCCGGTTTTTTCCCTGCGCCTAGTACGGACCCTTGCTGTGAGTAATTGCGGCGGGTGTGTCCTGGAACGGTGCGGGGATGGGAGTGGTGGTTTAGTGTTTGGCACACTGTTGGGTCCTGAGGCAACAGGGCCGGGTGCTGCGGCTTTTTGGCTGTGGTGGTTCGGTACTTGTTTGTTTCTGGTTTCCTGGCTGCATCGATCGCATGGTTGCTTTGTCCTTTTTGTGGGGGCGGGTGTGTGTGGGGTGTGTGGTACGGGGTTGTTGTTTGAGAACTACATAGTGGACGCGAGCATCTTTTATAAGAAGCAATTTCCAAGAATATGAACCTGGATCTGTTGTGCTGTCTTTCGGGATGGTGCAGTGGTTTCTGTGGTTCTCTCGAAAATTAGTTTTTTTGATCTTTTGTGGTCAAGTTTTTAAGAGCACACGGTGGATGCCTTGGCATTAGGAGCCGAAGAAGGACGTAGGAATCTGCGATAAGCCTGGGGGAGTCGATAACCGGACTGTGATCCCAGGGTGTCCGAATGGGGAAACCCCGCCAGGGGCGCGAGCTGCCTGGTGACCCGCATCTGAACACATAGGGTGCGTGGAGGGAACGCGGGGAAGTGAAACATCTCAGTACCCGCAGGAAGAGAAAACAATAGTGATTCCGTTAGTAGTGGCGAGCGAACGCGGATCAGGCTAAACCGTTCCATGTGTGATAGCCGGCGGGCGTTGCATGGTCGGGGTTGCGGGACTTCCCGTGCTGGTTCTGCCGGACCAGCGAGGTGTGATGTGCAGGCATAGGTGAACGGTCTTGAAAGGCCGGCCAGAGAGGGTGTGAGCCCCGTAACCGTAATGTTGTGTACCGCCTGGGAAGTATCCCAAGTAGCACGGGGCCCGAGAAATCCCGTGCGAATCTGTCAGGACCACCTGATAAGCCTAAATACTCCCTAATGACCGATAGCGGACCAGTACCGTGAGGGAAAGGTGAAAAGTACCCCGGGAGGGGAGTGAAACAGTACCTGAAACCGTGTGCTTACAATCCGTCGGAGCCAGTCTGATTCTGGTGACGGCGTGCCTTTTGAAGAATGAGCCTGCGAGTTAGTGTTACGTCGCGAGGTTAACCCGTGTGGGGCAGCCGTAGCGAAAGCGAGTCTGAATAGGGCGTTGCAGTGGCGTGATCTAGACCCGAAGCGAAGTGATCTACCCATGGCCAGGTTGAAGCGACGGTAAGACGTCGTGGAGGACCGAACCCACTTCAGTTGAAAATGGAGGGGATGAGCTGTGGGTAGGGGTGAAAGGCCAATCAAACTTCGTGATAGCTGGTTCTCCCCGAAATGCATTTAGGTGCAGCGTTGCGTGTTTCTTACCGGAGGTAGAGCTACTGGATGGCTAATGGGCCCTACAAGGTTACTGACGTCAGCCAAACTCCGAATGCCGGTAAGTGAGAGCGCAGCAGTGAGACTGTGGGGGATAAGCTTCATAGTCGAGAGGGAAACAGCCCAGACCACCAACTAAGGCCCCTAAGCGTGTGCTAAGTGGGAAAGGATGTGGAGTTGCGAAGACAACCAGGAGGTTGGCTTAGAAGCAGCCATCCTTAAAAGAGTGCGTAATAGCTCACTGGTCAAGTGATTCCGCGCCGACAATGTAGCGGGGCTCAAGTACACCGCCGAAGTTGTGGCATTCACATTTTATCCAAGCCTTTGTGGTTCAGGAGTGTGGATGGGTAGGGGAGCGTCGTGTGGGCAGTGAAGTCGCGGTGTAAACCAGCGGTGGAGCCTACACGAGTGAGAATGCAGGCATGAGTAGCGAAAGACGGGTGAGAAACCCGTCCGCCGAATGATCAAGGGTTCCAGGGTCAAGCTAATCTGCCCTGGGTAAGTCGGGACCTAAGGCGAGGCCGACAGGCGTAGTCGATGGACAACGGGTTGATATTCCCGTACCGGCGAAAAACCGCCCATGCTGAACAGGGGATACTAACTGCCCGAAGCCTGCCCGATCGCCCTTGTGGTGTGAGGGTTTTGGTGGAGCGCGGGACCTGATCCTGGGAGGTAAGCGTATTAACAGGTGTGACGCAGGAAGGTAGCCGAGCCGGGCGATGGTTGTCCCGGTCCAAGGATGTAGGGCGAACGGTAGGCAAATCCGCCGTTCATGATGCCTGAGACCTGACGGGACCCCCGTATGGGGGGATTCGGTGATCCTATGCTGCCTAGAAAAGCATCGACGCGAGGTTTTAGCCGCCCGTACCCCAAACCGACACAGGTGATCAGGTAGAGAATACTAAGGCGATCGAGAGAATTATGGTTAAGGAACTCGGCAAAATGCCCCCGTAACTTCGGGAGAAGGGGGGCCCCAACCTTGAACACCACTTGCTGGTGGGAGGGGATCGGGGCCGCAGAGACCAGGGGGAAGCGACTGTTTACTAAAAACACAGGTCCGTGCGAAGTCGCAAGACGATGTATACGGACTGACTCCTGCCCGGTGCTGGAAGGTTAAGAGGACCGGTTAGCCGCAAGGCGAAGCTGAGAATTTAAGCCCCAGTAAACGGCGGTGGTAACTATAACCATCCTAAGGTAGCGAAATTCCTTGTCGGGTAAGTTCCGACCTGCACGAATGGAGTAACGACTTCCCCGCTGTCTCAACCATAAACTCGGCGAAATTGCAGTACGAGTAAAGATGCTCGTTACGCGCAGCAGGACGGAAAGACCCCGAGACCTTTACTATAGTTTGGTATTGGTGTTCGGAGTGGCTTGTGTAGGATAGGTGGGAGACGTTGAAGCCCGGACGCCAGTTCGGGTGGAGTCATCGTTGAAATACCACTCTGGTCACTTTGGACATCTAACTTCGGCCCGTAATCCGGGTCAGGGACAGTGCCTGATGGGTAGTTTAACTGGGGCGGTTGCCTCCTAAAAAGTAACGGAGGCGCCCAAAGGTTCCCTCAGCCTGGTTGGCAATCAGGTGTCGAGTGTAAGTGCACAAGGGAGCTTGACTGTGAGAGAGACATCTCGAGCAGGGACGAAAGTCGGGACTAGTGATCCGGCGGTACATTGTGGAATGGCCGTCGCTCAACGGATAAAAGGTACCTCGGGGATAACAGGCTGATCTTGCCCAAGAGTCCATATCGACGGCATGGTTTGGCACCTCGATGTCGGCTCGTCGCATCCTGGGGCTGGAGTAGGTCCCAAGGGTTGGGCTGTTCGCCCATTAAAGCGGTACGCGAGCTGGGTTTAGAACGTCGTGAGACAGTTCGGTCCCTATCCGCTGCGCGCGCAGGAAATTTGAGAAGGGCTGTCCTTAGTACGAGAGGACCGGGACGGACGAACCTCTGGTGTGTCAGTTGTACTGCCAAGTGCACCGCTGATTAGCTACGTTCGGATGGGATAACCGCTGAAAGCATCTAAGCGGGAAGCTCGCTTCGAGATGAGATTTCCATACACCTTGTGTGTGAGAGGCCCCCAGCCAGACCACTGGGTTGATAGGCCGGATGTGGAAGCGAGGACTAACGACTCGTGAAGCTGACCGGTACTAATAGGCCGATAACTTACACCACACACCATTGGTGAACCCGATTCAAAAGGGGTTCACACCAAACAATGGTACGAAGATAACAAGACTGCTTGCGTCCACTATGTGGTTCCCAACCAACAAACCCGTTGCGTTCAGGAATCAACAATAAAATAACAACACCACAACTGCCTTAACCGGCAGAACACATGTTGTAACCACAGATTTCCCGCCCCGGACCACACGTCCAGGGCGCGGAGCAAGGGTTACGGCGGTCATAGCGTGGGGGAAACGCCCGGTCCCATTCCGAACCCGGAAGCTAAGACCCACAGCGCCGATGGTACTGCACCCGGGAGGGTGTGGGAGAGTAGGTCACCGCCGGAACACCATTCAGGTCGAGAGCCCCAACCACACGGTTGGGGCTCTCCCGCATTTAAACCACCAAAACCCGCCTTCTGACAGAGGCCGACAGGCTCCCGACCCGGAACCACACACCTCCCCCCAGGGCCCTCCCGCAGAACCTGGGTGGGACAGCGTCCGGGTAAAGTTGTTGACCATGGACAACCTCTTTAGCCACGCTTCCCCGGCCGACGAAGCATCGGATCCCGTGGATGCCCTCGGCGCCATCGTGCACATCGTGGTGGTGCCCGGGCCGGTCTCCAAAGTGTTCATCGGGTTCACCGAACACACCCACCTATGGTGGCCCCTCGAGGATCACAGCGTGTTCGGCGCGGGCTCCTACGTTGAATTCGAAGAGAACCTGGTGTTGGAAACCGCCGACGATGGCCGCACCGCGGTCTGGGGCACCATAGACGACTGGCAGCCACCGCTGTCTTTCCACGCCAGCTGGCACCCCGGGACCACGGCGTTGTGGTCCACTGAGCTTCGCGTTGCGTTTAGGGCCGTGGAAGGGGGCACCGAGCTCCGGCTGGTGCACGACGGTTGGGAAGGCGCCGAAGACCCAGCCAGGGCTCGGGCGGAATACGATGCAGGTTGGCCGGGCGTACTTGCCCGCTTTGTTCGGTTCATGGGTGGTGCCGTTGGTTAGGGTCCGCCGCATGACCGAGGGCGAATGGCAGTCGCTACGGGCCGTACGGCTGGAGATGCTGTCAGACACGCCCACTGCGTATGTCGAATCGCTGGTGTCGGCCCAGGCGCAGACTGAAGGTCAATGGCGGAGCCGCGCCGCTGCGATGACTGCCCCGGGCAGTGTGACGTTCGTGGCTGAGGACGACTCAGGGGCCAACGGTTTTTGCGCGCTGATGCGTGTGGTGGTCAAACATCCCCAAGACATCGACCGGCCGCGTCAGGCCATGCTGATCAGTGTCTATGTGGCTGCGGCATACCGAGGCAGCGGGCTTGCGGACAAGCTTCTGGGCCATTCGGTTGAAGCTGCAGCTAGCGAGCTGGGTGCCGGGCTGTTGCAGCTCGGGGTACACGAGGACAACACCCGTGCCCTTCGCTTCTATACACGCCACAGCTTTCATGACACAGGCCGCAGGGAAGCCTACGCACTGGATCCTGCCAAGAAGGAATTCGTCATGGAGCGGGAGTTGTAGGAGGAAGAACTTAGCACTTTGGCCCTACATCTGCCGGTGGGACGGAGGTACTGGACCTGACCACGAACTTGGTGGGGAACTCAGTGTCCGTTGCGCCGCCGTCGGCAGCGTTCTCAAGCCCGGCGAGCAGCAGCCGGACCGCCAATGCCCCTTGGCCACGGGCGTCCTGGTCGATAGTGGTCAGCCCGAACACCTCACCAAGCTCATGGCCATCAATACCGATGACGGACAAGTCGTACGGAATCCGCAGGCCGAAGTCACGTGCGGCCAGGATGGTTCCGATGGCCATCTCATCCGACGCCGCGAACACCGCCGTGGGCCGTTCGGAAGCTCCGCCAAGCAGTTGCCGGGCACTCGCATAGGCCCCCTGGATGGTGAAGTCGGCGGAGACCTGCCATTCAGGGCGGACTGCAACGCCGGCAGACGCCATGGCTTTTTCAAAGCCGCCCTGTCGCGTGCCGGGGAGCCGGAAGTCCTGCTGATAGGAGGCGTCGCCGGTCATATGGGCGATCCGGGTGTGTCCCAGCCGGAGGAGGTGGTTGGTTGCGGCCTCGGCAATGCCGGAGTCGTTGATCCGAATGGTGGAGGCACCAGGCAACGGTCCGCCGATTCCCACGATCGGGCGATGGATGGCGAGCAGCTGCTGTATTTCAGCTTCACTGAGTTCGAGCGACACAGCGATGACCGCATCCACCCGTTTTCGCAGGAGAAAATCGTTCAGAACACTGTGCCGGCGGTCGGGCCCTTCACTGACGTTGTACAAGGTCAGGTCGTAGCCGGCGTCGAGCAGTGTCGCGGACACTCCCTCCACCACCGACGAGAAAAACCAGCGGTGGACCGAAGGAACAACCACTCCCACATTGTGGTTCCGGCCTGAAGCCAGGCTGGAGGCATGGTACGACAACACGAAACCGAGCTCCGCCGCCGCTGTCTGCGCGCGTTCGCGGCTGCGGGGCGAGACGTTGCCTTTGCCGCTCAGCGCCCGCGACACGGTGGCGATGGATAGGCCCGCACGCTCAGCTACGTCCTTGATGCCGGGCATGTTCAGTTCTCCGTGTTCCTCACTGCTAATTCAACGACAGCCGGATCACCCAATTGGAAGGTTCAACCAGACCGTCTCACCCGAGCCTAGCTGATGACCGCCGTCGTACGTTTCCGGTGACGCCGAATGCTCAGCTGACTCCGGGGAGCTGCGCAGCAGCACACGCCCCGGCGGGAGGTCCATAGGATCCTGCCCCGCGTTCATTACCACCAGCGTGGTGCCGTTGACGTAGGCAAGCGACGTATCGCTGCACCAGCTTTCCAGCCAGGCCAGCGAGCCCCGGCCCAGGTCCAACTGCCTCCGTATCGCCAACATCCGGCGGTAGAGGTTCAGATGCGACGTCGGCTGTGCAGTCTGCACGTCGCGTGCCAGTTCGGCGAAGCTTGCCGGCTGCGGCAGCCAAGGGTCCTGGCCGGACCCGAAACCGGTGTGGAGCTCCGCGGCGCGCCATGGAAGTGGCACCCTGCAGCCGTCGCGGCCCAGCCGCTCTCCACCGGTGCGCGCGAAGGTGGGGTCCTGGCGCTGGCTGTCCGGGATGTCGATGCCGTCCGGAAGGCCAAGTTCCTCGCCCTGATAGAGGTACGCCCCGCCGGGAAGCCCCAGCATAAACATGGAGGCGGCCGCCGCCCGCTTCCGGCCCAGCGCAAAGTCGGGCTGACGGTCAAAGGTGCCGATCCCGTCGCCGTCGCGCGGTGCCGGGCCGTCGTAGCCGAAACGGGTGGCGTGGCGGACGACGTCGTGGTTGGACAGCACCCACGTGCTGGGCGCACCGACGGCGTCCAGCGCCACCAGCGAGTCCGTGATCACGCCGCGCAGGCGGTGGACGTCAAGACCCGCATGGAGGTAGGGAAAATTGAACGCCTGATGCATTTCGTCCGGGCGGACCCAGTCGGCCAGACGTGGCAGCGGGTCCACGTTGGCTTCGGCGCACAGGATGCGGTCCGGACCGTACTCCGCCAGGATGCGGCGCCATGCCCGGTAGATGTCATGCAGGGCAGGCTGGCCGAACATCGGGGCATCGTGGCCAGGGTAGCCGTCACAGCTGTTGCCATCTGCCCGGCCACCCCATTCAGGCAGCCCGGGAGCCTTCACCAAGGCATGTGCAACGTCCACGCGGAATCCGGCGACACCACGGTCCAGCCAGAAACGCAGCACCCGTTCGAACTCATCGTGGACTGCCTGGTTGTCCCAGTTGAAGTCCGGCTGGGAAGTATCGAAGAGGTGCAGATACCACTGCCCCGGCCGGCCGTCCGGTTCAGCGATACGTGTCCAGGCCGGTCCGCCAAAGTGGGATTCCCAGTTGTTGGGAGGCTCTTCGCCAAAGGGTCCGCGGCCGTCCCGGAAGATGAACATGTCCCGCTCCGGACTGCCCGCGGGGGCGCCGAGGGCGGCTTGGAAAGCGGCGTGCTGGTCCGAACAGTGATTGGGAACGAGGTCCACGATCACGCGCAGGTTCAGGCGGGCTGCCTGCGCCATCATGGCGTCGAAGTCGGCCAGAGTGCCGAAAAGCGGATCCACGTCGCAGTAATCGCTGACGTCGTATCCGGCATCCTTCTGCGGTGAGCGGTAGAACGGCGACAGCCAGACGGCATCCACATCAAGCCGGGCCAGCTGGGGGAGTTCGGCGGTGATGCCGGCCAGATCGCCGATTCCGTCCCCGTTCAGGTCCCGGAAAGACCGCGGATAAACCTGATAAATCACCGCGGAGCGCCACCAGCCGGCAGCTTCATCTGCAGTGTGGACCAGGGTCAGCGGCCCGGCCGCTACGGCGGGGGCTTTGAGCATTGAGTCAACGGACATGCCGGTAATCGTAGAACGGAACCGCGCCAAATTGAAAACGCTTCCAATTGTGACGTGCGCCTCACTGCGCTGGGGAGGCCTTCCGCTTCAGTCCTTAATTATCGGCGTTTCGGCGCGTCAGCTTGGGGCCGTGGCCGGCGGCGCTCCATTTTGCCCAAACAGCTACTGCCGAGTAGGGTGACTTTCCAACATGGGTCATTCCGTGTACTTTGGAAGCGCTTGCAGCTGTGAGCCACATCACCGACGATGCCACAGGGCCCCAGGGGCCGCCGCGTGGATGCAGGATTTTTTATGAAAGGGACACCAATGAAGGTGCAGAACACCCTCACGAGCGGGACCAGCCGCCGCGTCTTTACGGCAGGCGCGCTCTCCGTCGTGGCAGCCCTGGCGCTCAGCGCCTGCGGGGGCGCGGCCGCCACGTCGCCGGCCACCACCACCACCAAGCCGGATCTGAAATCCGCCGGCGCCGGCACCATCACCATGTGGGTCGACGCCGAACGGTCACCGGCACTCAAGGACATCACCGCCAAGTTCCAGGCCGATACCGGCATCGAAGTGAAGCTGGTTGTCAAAGACTTCGCCGCTGTCCGCGATGACTTCATCACCCAGGTCCCCACGGGCAAGGGTCCGGACCTGATCGTGGGCCCGCACGACTGGGTGGGCAAGTTCGTCCAGAACGGCGTGATCGCTCCGATCGAACTCGGCGACAAGTCCTCGGCCTTCCAGGACTCCTCCGTCAAGGCCATGACGTTCAACGGTTCCGTCTATGGCGTCCCGTACGCCATCGAGAACATTGCCCTGGTGCGCAACACCGACCTCGTGGCCGAGAGCGCGGCAACCTTGGATGAAGTGGTAGCCAACGGCAAGAAGGCCGTGGCGGACGGCAAAGCCAAGTTCCCGTTCCTCGTGGGCATGGATCCCAAACAGGGTGACCCGTACCACCTCTACCCGCTGCAGGCCTCCATGGGTTCGCAGGTCTTCGGCCAGGCAGCCGACGGCGGCTACGACCCCAAGCAGCTCCTGATCGGCGACGCGGCCGGCGTCGAGTTCGCCAAGAAGCTTGTGGCCTGGGGCGATACCGGTGAGAAGATCATCAACTCCAACATCACCGGAGACATCGCCAAGGAGAAATTCCTGGCCGGCGAATCACCGTACTTCCTGACGGGCCCCTGGAATGTTCCGGACGTCCAGAAGAAGGGCATCAAGTTTGCCGTGGACGCCCTGCCGACCGCCGGTGACAAGCCTGCCCAGCCGTTTATCGGCGTCAATGGCTTCTTCATCAGCGCCAAGAGCGCCAACGCCCTGGCCACCAACGAGTTCGTGACCAACTACCTCACCTCGGAAGCGGCCCAGGACTCCATGTACAAGGCCGGCGGCCGCCCGCCGGCGCTGAAGGCGTCCTTCGAGAAGGCTGCCAGCGACCCCGTCGTGGAAGCATTCGGCAAGATCGGTGCCACCGGTGTGCCCATGCCGGCCATCCCGGAAATGAGTGCGGTCTGGGCCGACTGGGGAGCCACCGAACTGGCCCTCATCAAGGGCCAGGGCGATCCTGCTGCCGACTGGGCCAAGATGGCGGCCAGCATCAAGGCGAAAATCGCCGGCTGACCCCTTTCCGGTCTACTCCCGACAGCACCGGCCGGGCAGCTTCATGCTGCCCGGCCGGCTGCTGCAGCCCCCGCTTTGCTGCAGTGCCCTCGCTGCGCCCGCAATTTCCACGGCCCCGCTTCTCCCAAGGACCATAGACAGCCATGCCCAAAACCGATCTTTTCCAGGATTCCCCGCAGCCCCCGTCGCCAGCAGCTTCGCCAACCTGGGAGGGCAACACGCCAGACCAGCCGGGCGGGGCCCGTAGCAGCCGCTCCCGCCAGGATTCCACCAAGGGAATCGTGGCCAAGATCGTGCTCCTGGGCCTGGTGGACGCCCTGGCCGTCTATGTCCTGATGATGCTTTTCCTCAGCCAGTCCTGGGGTGCGCTGGCGGTCTCTTCCGCCGTCGTACTGGCCATTAACTGGATCTACCTCCGCAAGGGGGGACTGCCCGCCAAATACCTGGCGCCGGGCGTGCTGTTCCTGCTGGTGTTCCAGGTCTTCGTGGTGCTCTTCAGCGGCTACATCGCCTTCACCAACTACGGCGACGGGCACAACAGCACCAAGGATGACGCCATCGCGGCCATCCAGCTCACCGCCCAGAAACGCGTTCCGGACTCGCCGGCCTACAAGGCGGCGGTGCTCACCAAGGGCAACGACTTCTACCTGTTGTTCACCGATCCGGATGGCAAGGCCACGATCGGCAGCACCGGCACGCCCCTGCAGGAAGTGCCCGACGCCGGTACCGATTCCACGGGTAAGGCCAACTCCGTCGACGGCTACCAGACGCTGACCTTCCAGGAAATCGTCGCCAACCAGCAGGAGATCCTGGCCATCACCGTGCCCGTCTCGGACAATCCGGCTGACGGCACCCTGCGCACGGCAGACGGAAGCAACGCCTACGAGTTCAAGCCGGCGCTGACGTATGACGCCGCGGCCGATACCTTCACCGACACCGATACGGGGGCCGTCTACCGCGACAACGGCAGGGGCGCCTTCGCCGACGGCAGCGGCGAAACCCTCACCACGGGCTGGAAGATCGACGTCGGCATGGAAAACTTCGCCCGTGCCTTCACCGATCCCAGCCTCCGAGGACCTTTGCTGGGCGTCATCCTGTGGACGTTCACCTTCGCCGTCACGTCGGTGGCACTGACTTTTGCGCTGGGACTGTTCCTGGCAGTCACGTTCAACCGCGAGGACCTGCGCGGCAAGAAGGTGTACCGGATCCTGATGATCCTGCCCTATGCGTTCCCCGCGTTCCTGTCCGGCCTGGTCTGGTCCGGCATCCTCAACCCGCAGTTCGGCTGGCTCAACCAGACGCTTCTGGGCGGGGCCACGATCGGCTGGCTCACCGACCCTTTGCTGGCCAAGGTCAGTGTCCTGGTGGTCAACCTGTGGCTCGGCTTCCCGTACATGTTCCTGGTCTGCACCGGTGCCCTCCAGTCGCTGCCCACCGAACTCGACGAAGCTGCCCGGATGGACGGAGCCGGCCCGTGGCGGGTGTTCCGGTCCATCAAGCTGCCGCTCTTGCTGGTCTCCATTGCACCGCTGCTGATTTCCTCGTTCGCCTTCAATTTCAACAACTTCAATGTGATCTACATGCTCACCGGTGGCGGACCGCGCTTCGCCGACACCGACCGGGACATTGGAGCCACCGACATCCTGATCACCCTCGTATACAAGGTTGCCTTCGGGCAGGGCACCGGCCGTGACTACGGCCTCGCCAGCGCCCTGGCGATCATCATCTTCATCATCGTGGCCACTGTTTCGGCCATCAGCTTCAAGCAGACCAAAGCACTCGAGGACGTGAACTCATGAACGGGTCAACGGCACGCACCCGCACGACGGCGGCTCCCGCCCCAGGCTCCACCCTCACCGCAGCAGGCACCGCAGCCGGGACCACCGATGTCGATCAGCTGAGGCTGTTGCACCGGCGGCGCACGTTCGGTGTCTGGTTCAAGGACAAAGGGTGGCGTCATCTCGTAGGAATCGCAGTGACCATCTTCGCGATCTTCCCGCTGCTGTATGTACTGTCTGCCGCGTTCAACTCCACCGGTACCCTCGTGGGCTCGAATGCGCTTTTCAGCAAACTCGACCTCGGCAACTTCACCGCCTTGTTCAACGACCCGTCCCGGCCCTTCGGCCGCTGGTTCGTGAACACCATGGTGGTTGGTGTGGTGACTTCCGCGGCGACGGTGTTCCTGGGCGCCATGGCCGCCTACGCATTTTCCCGCATGCGCTTCAAGGGGCGCCGGATAGGACTACTGAGCCTGCTGCTGCTCCAGATGTTCCCGCAACTGTTGGCCGTGGTGGCCATCTTCCTGTTGCTCAGCGGGATCTCCGAGGTCATTCCGGCCCTGGGCCTGGGCAGCCAGCTCGGCCTGATCATGGTGTACCTCGGCGGCGCACTCGGGGTGAACACATACCTCATGTACGGCTTCTTCAACACCGTTCCGCAGTCCCTGGACGAGGCGGCAAAGATTGACGGCGCCAGCCACGTGCAGATCTTCTTCGGCATCATCCTGCGCCTGGTCACGCCGATCCTCGCAGTGGTGGGGCTGCTTGCCTTCATCGGCATCTCCAGCGAATTCGTGATCGCCAGCGTAGTGCTGACGGACCCGGACAGCCAGACGCTCGCCGTCGGACTCTACTCCTTTGTCGCCCAGCAGCGCTCGGAGAACTGGGGGGTCTTCGCCGCCGGCGCCGTGCTCGCCGCCGTCCCGGTGATGGCACTGTTCCTGTTCCTGCAGCGCTACATCGTCAGCGGCCTCACCCAGGGCTCGGTCAAGGGCTGAGCATGGCGGCATTCCTCCAGCCCGGTCCGGTCCCACCCGGCCCCCTCCCGCACCACGACGGTTCGCCGCTGCATGCGCCCCGGCGCACTGCACTGGGCGATACTGCCCGGCTCCGCATGAGGGTCCCCGCAGCGTGGGGGCATGCCGCCCGGGTCTGGGTGCGGTCGGTCCAGGACGGCGAGCCGCGGTACGACGCCGCCCGCAGCCTGGGGGAGTCGGACGGCTGGACCTGGTGGGAAACGGAAATGACGGTCACCAACCCGGTGGCGCGGTACCGCTTCCTGCTGGAAGTCGCGGCCGGCGAGTACGACGGCGGGACGCCTGGCACCGGGACGCTCGGCACCGGGACTTTCGGCAGCGGAACAGCGGCCGGCAGCCCGGGGTACTGGAGCCTCAACGCGCAGGGACTGTTCCGCCGCGACGTCTCCGACTACGCGGACTTCCGGCTGACCTCGTTCCCCGCCGCTCCCCAGTGGCTGCGCCGGGGAACGATGTACCAGGTGTTTCCGGACCGCTTCGCGCGCTCCGCGGACGCCGACTCGCATCCGGCGCCTGACTGGGCCATCCCGTCCGGCTGGGACCGCACGCCCGTGGAGGGAACCGGGCCGGCCACGCCGTTCCAGTTCTACGGCGGCGACCTCACGGGGGTGGCCGAAAAGCTGGACCATATCCAGGGACTCGGCGCCGACATCATCTACCTGACGCCGTTCTTCCCGGCGCGTTCCAACCACCGTTACGACGCCTCCACCTTCAACGCGGTGGATCCGCTGCTCGGCGGGGAGAGCGCCCTCGTGAAACTGGTGGAAGCAGCACACGTCCGCGGTATCAAAGTGTTGGGCGACCTCACCGCCAACCATTCCGGCGATGCCCACGAGTGGTTCCGGCGGGCGCTGGCCGATCCGGCATCCGCTGAAACCGGCTACTACTATTTCACGGAGTCCAAGGGGCCGGAGTCCAAGGAGCCGGGCACCAAGCCGGGCACCGGGGAGCAGGGCGTCCGGAACTACGAGGCCTGGTACGGTGTTGCGTCGCTGCCCAAGCTCAACTGGTCCTCCGAGGAGCTAAAACACAAGTTCGTCCTGGACGATGACTCCCCGGTGGCGCGCTGGCTCAGGCCCCCGTTCAACCTGGACGGCTGGCGGATCGACGTCGGCAACATGACCGGCAGGCTGGGCGCCACGGACCTCAACCGGGAGGTGGCGCGGCTTATCGCGGACCGGGTCCGGGATATCAACCCCGAAGCCGCGTTGCTGGCCGAAGCCACCAACGATGCCGCACCGGACTTCACCGGCGAACACTGGCACGGCGCTATGACCTACGCCAACTTCACCCGTCCGCTGTGGTCCTGGCTGGCAGGGGACGCCGCGCACGTCAATTTCTTCGGCACCCCCCTTGCCGGGCCCAACCGGATGGGTGCCGAGGATTTCCTCGCCACCCACCTGGACCTGGCGGCAGCCTTCAGCTGGGACCTCCGGCTCCAGAACATGAACGCCCTGAACAGCCACGACACCGCCCGTGCAGCCACGGTGATGATTGACGGCGGGCAGCTGCTCGGGGCCGTCATGATGTTCACCCTTCCGGGTGTTCCGGTGGTCTTTGCGGGAGACGAGTTCGGACTTAAAGGGCACAATGGCGAAGACGCCAGGACGCCGATGCCGTGGGACGACCCCCGCCGGGTCGAGGCGGACCTCCGCCCCAGCTATTCGTCCCTGGCATCCCTGCGCCGTGGGCAGCCGGCGCTCACGGAGGGCGGCATCCGCTGGCTGTATGCCGACGGCGACGCGCTCGCCTACGTACGGGAGACGGCAGAGAGTGCTGTCCTGGTGTTCGTGGCTCGCGCCGCCGCGAGGGCGGACCTCGCCGCCGGCGCACTGTCTCCGGCCCAGTTCGCCGCGCTCGCCGCCGATCCGGCCTTCAGCACAGGTGACGTCACCGCGTATACGGGTGCATGGGCTACCGGAACCCGGATCAGCGCGGGCGAGGCCGCGGCGGCGGTCTGGGTGCTTCCCGGTACCCGGGCACCGGGAGCTGAAGCTGCTGCGGGCTCAGCAGCAGGGATGAAGGGTCCGCCCGTTTAGACTGGAGGCCGGATTCGACGGACCTGGAGGCCGCATGAGCAACATTGTTGACGAGCTCAAAACCATCCTGGAGCCCGGCAAGCTGGCCGTGGACGAAACGACCTTGGCCAGTTACGCCGCGGACCAGGCACCGGTTGTCGACTACCAGTTGCCACTGGCCGTCGTCTGGGCCGAAACAGTCGCGGACGTCCAGGCCGTGGTCAGTGCCTGCGCCAAGCACAGTGCGCCCATTGTTGCCCGCGGGGCCGGTACCGGGGTTTCCGGCGGTGCCCACGCCAGCCCGGGGTGCATCGTGCTGAGCCTTGAACGCATGAACCGCATCCTCGCCCTGAGCCCGGACGACGAGACCGCCGTCGTCGAACCCGGCGTGATCAACGCGGCCCTCAACGACGCAGCAGCGGTGCACGGGCTGATGTATGCCCCGGATCCCGCGAGCTTCCGCACGTCCACTCTCGGCGGCAATGTTGCCACCAACGCCGGTGGCCTGCGCTGCGCCAAGTACGGCGTCACCCGCGATTCCGTGCTGGCCCTCGACGTTGTCCTGGCAGACGGTTCCCTCATTCACACCGGGCACCAGACGTTCAAGGGTGTTGCCGGCTACGACCTGACCGGGCTGTTCGTTGGCTCGGAAGGAACGCTCGGCATTGTGGTCGGGGCGACGCTGCGGCTGAAGTACCTTCCCCGTGAAGTGCACACCATTGCCGCGTTCTACCCGGACTTCCGCAGTGCCGCGGCGGGTGTCCTGGCCGTGGGGAAAGCGCGCGTGCAGCCCGCCATCATGGAGCTGCTCGACGGCGGTTCGCTGCGTCAGCTCGATGAGATCCATGGCTCGGACCTCAGCACCCGTGGAGCCTCGCTCCTGCTGATCCAGACGGACGGCTTCGGGGCGGCGGCGGCGGAAGCCGATGTGGTCCGCGAGGTTCTTGCCGCCACCGGAGCCACAGTGACCACTGAGGCCAGCGCGGAAGCCGAACAGCTGGTGGAACTCCGGCGGAACAGCCGCGGCGTTGAAGTGGACGACGAATACCGGGTGGGGGAGGACGTGGCCGTGCCGCGCTCGCGGCTTGTGGACTACATCGGCGAACTTGAAGCCATGGCTGTGGCCCACGGCGTGCAGCTCAAAGTGGTGGCGCACGCCGGCGACGGCAACCTGCACCCGACCTTCTGGGTGGACCGCGTGGACCACCAGGTGGACGCCGACGCCATGCAGCGGCTGGGCGAATGCCTGGACAGATCAATCACGGTGGCCCTGGCCATGGGCGGAACCATCACCGGCGAGCACGGGATCGGGCAGTACAAACTGCGGTGGCTTGGCCTGGAACAGCCGGAACCCGTCAGGGAACTGCAGCGCCGGATCAAACATCTCTTTGATCCGGCCGGCATCCTGAACCCCGGGAAAGCGATCTAGGGACCGGCGACGTTAGTCGTCGGAGTCGGGGTATTCGTCGATGTCCTCGTCGCCGTACCGGGACTGCTCGGTTTCCACTTCGAGGATCTTGAGCAGCTCGGTGTCCGGGTTGAGCATGATCGCTGCTTCGTCGCGGCGGTGCCGGAGGATGGAATCGATGTAGGACTGCACGGCCTCCGCCAGCGGAATGTGCCGTTCCTGCTTCTCGGACATGTACCAGCGGTGTTCCAGCACTTCGTGGACGGCTTCGGCGGGTTCGAGCTTGCCGGAGAGGTCGCGGGGAATCGAACGGACGATGGGTTCGAAGATTTGGCTGACCCACAAGTGGGCGCTGTATTCCTCATCCATGGAGGGGTTGTTGTCCGCGCGGAACGAGTCCATGTCGTTGAGCAGGCGGCGGGCCTGGTTCTCCTGGGCGTCCAGCCCGGTCAGCCGCAGCAGGCGGCGCTGGTGGTGGCCGGCGTCCACCACCTTGGGCTGGAGCTGGATGGTGGAGCCGTTCTGGGTGGTCTTGATCGCGTATTCCTCAACGTCGAACCCCAGCTCGTTGAGTTTCCGGATCCGGGCTGCCACGCGCCAGCGTTCGCCGATCTCGAAGGATTCCTTCTCGGTAAGCTCGGTCCAGAGCCTCCGGTAGCTGTCCATGATGAGTTCGCTGGTGGCCACCGGGTCCACTTTTTCTTCGATCAAACCGCCGTCCAGCAGGTCCATCAGCTCGCCGGCGATGTTGACCCGGGCGATCTCGAGATCGTACTCGCGCTGGCCTGTGGACAGGTCCGGGTACAGCTCGCCTGTCTCGGCGTCCACGAGGTAGGCGGCGAAAGCGCCGGCGTCGCGCCGGAAGAGCGTGTTGGAGAGCGAAACGTCGCCCCAGTAGAAGCCGATCAGGTGAAGGCGAACCATCAGCAGCGCCTGGGCATCGATCAGCCGGGTGAGCGTGTCCTTGCGGAGCATCTGTGAGAAAAGCGCGCGGTAGGGCATGGAGAACTTCAGGTGCCGCGTGACCAGCACCGGATTCAGTGGCCGGCCGTCCGGTGTGGTGCGGCCGGTGATTACGGCTACAGGCTCGACGCAGGGTACGTCCAGACGCGCCAGCTTGCGGAGCATGTGGTACTCGTGGCGGGCCACGTGTTCGGATGTTTCCTTGATCGCGATCACCGAGCCGCCCAGGTGCGCGAAGCGCACGATGTGCCGGGATATGCCTCGGGGAAGGGCAGCGAGGTATTCCGCGGGCCAGTCCTCCAGGGCGATGTGCCATGGCAGATCCAGGAGTTCGGGATCAGCGGAGGCGGCGGTGATGCTCAGGTTGCTGGAGACGTTGGAACTCTTGTCGTCGTTGGCGCTGGCCGCTTCAAACCGAGGTAGTTTGCCGATCTGGCCGTAGTCGGTGGGTTCGTCGTGCCATTGGGCGTTGCTTTCCTCGGTCATGTGCCAATTCTTCCGTACGTAGGGGCAGGCGGCCTAAACAAACGTCAGGAAACCGCGCTTAAATCACGACGGCGGCCCGTCCAGTGAGGAGGGGCCGCCGCCGTTCAGTGCTAAAGGCTAGTCGCCGAGGCGCAGGCCGGTCTTGGTGTCGAACAGGTGCACGTGTCCGGACTGCGGGCGAACGTAGATGGATTCGCCCTTCATCGGGGGACGGCGGCCGTCGACGCGTGCCACGATGTCGTGGCTCTTGCCGTCCAGCGTGGTGTGGCCGTAGACGTAGGCGTCGGCGCCGAGTTCTTCGACGACGTCAACCTCAACCTGAAGGCCTTCACCGGCGGCGACCTGCTCCAGGTCCTCCGGGCGTGAACCGAGGGTGACGGTGGCGCCGTGGGCTTCTTCGAGGATGTTGCGCGGTACCGGGTACACGGTTCCGCCGAACTGGACGCCGCCGTCGACGACGGGGAGTTCCAGCAGGTTCATGGCAGGGGAGCCGATGAAGCCGGCAACGAAGACGTTCTTGGGCTTGTCGTAGAGGTTGCGCGGGGTGTCAACCTGCATCAGCAGGCCGTCCTTCAGCACAGCCACGCGGTCACCCATGGTCATGGCCTCGACCTGGTCGTGGGTCACGTAGACGGTGGTGACGCCCAGGCGGCGGGTCAGGGATGCGATCTGCGTACGGGTCTGGACGCGGAGCTTGGCGTCGAGGTTTGAGAGCGGCTCATCCATGAGGAAGACCTGCGGGTTACGCACGATTGCGCGGCCCATGGCGACACGCTGGCGCTGACCGCCGGAGAGTGCCTTCGGCTTGCGGTCCAGGTACGGCTCCAGGTCAAGAAGCTTGGCTGCTTCGCGGACACGCTCGGCGCGCTCTTCCTTGCTGACGCCGGCGATCTTCAGCGCGAAGCCCATGTTGTCCGCAACGGTCATGTGCGGGTACAGGGCGTAGTTCTGGAAGACCATCGCGATGTCGCGGTCCTTCGGCGGAACGTCCGTGACGTCGCGGTCTCCAATGAGGATGCGGCCTGCGTTGACGTCCTCAAGACCTGCGAGCATGCGCAGGGAGGTGGACTTGCCGCAGCCGGAGGGTCCAACGAGGACCAGGAATTCGCCATCGGCGATGTCGATGTTGAGCTTATCGACGGCGGGCTTATCGGTGCCCGGGTACAGACGTGTTGCGTTATCAAAAGTAACTGTAGCCACAGTTATCAATCCCTTCACCGGCAGGTACGTGCCGGACGATCCGTTGTGAATGGTTCATGTTTATTCAGTTGTCCACGGTCTTTCAGCCGTGTACTCCCCGGCCGAAGCCGAGGAGTATCGCGTGACGCCGCACGGTGTCTGTGCGCCACATCACAAACAGAGTATGTCAGATTTTATGCATTTGGGTGCAAATGTTACGGGCGTCACATGTGAGATTGGTGACGGTGTCCGTCCGGAGCGTGGATTTACGCGGGCGGCTACGCGGATTCCGCCAGGGCCAGGGTGCGCTCACGGAGCAGTGTTTCCAGCAGCTCGGCAATGTGCACGGGCGCCTCCACGCGGAACTGCGCCTGCGTGAAATCGAGCCCCACCTTCACGCCCACGTCGCCCGGATACAGCCGGCCCAAGGCGTCTTCATCGGTGGTGTCGTCTCCGGCGAACACCACCGCTGTGGCGTCGGTCGCCTGGCGCAGGAAGGCCATGCCCTCACCCTTGGAAGCGTGAACGACGGACGTCTCCAGCACGCGGTTGCCGTTCTTCAGGTGCACGTCCGGCCGGTCCTGCAGGGCTGCGCGGGCTGCGGCGACGGCGTCTTCGGCCACGTCGTCGGCGGCCAGGCGGGTGTGGAGCACGACGCCGGCCGGCTTGTCCTCCAGCAGGGTGCCCGGCGCCTGTTCCACGATCTCTTCAAGGACGCGGCGGACTTCTGCCAACAGCGTCAGCTGGTCCGGGTCCAGGGTGAGTTCGGAAGAACCCGGTCCCAGCCAGGCTTCGGCCCCGTGGCTGCCGATGAGGAGCGTCTCGGGCGGCGGCGAAGCGACCGCCCGGAGGCTGGCGAGGGCCCGGCCCGAGATGAGTGCCGTCGTCGTTCGCGGGAGGACCGCAAGGGCGGCGAAGGCGGCGGCGGACCGGGGGAGGGGACGGGCATCAGCCGCGTGGTCAACCAGCGGGGAGATTGTTCCGTCAAAATCCATGGCCACCAGGAGGTGCTCGGTGGCGGCCACCTTTTTGAGGGCCGCCAGGAGTTCCGGCTGAAGCGTGAGGGGCGTCTTGCCCGGGGCTGCATCAGGTGTCATCGCGGACCACTTTCTCTTTGAGCGCTGCAAGGAAGTCGGCTGACCAGTGATCGACGTCGTGGTCCAGGATCTGCTTGCGCATGGACCGCATCCGGCGGGCCGCCTCGGCGGGCTGCATGTTGACGGCCCGCATGATGGTGTCCTTGAGGCCGTCGATGTCGTGCGGGTTCATCAGTAAGGCCTGCTTGAGCTGGTCCGAGGCCCCGGCGAATTCGCTGAGCACCAGGGCGCCGTCGTTGTTGGTGCGGGCGGTCACGTATTCCTTGGCAACCAGGTTCATGCCGTCACGCAGTGCCGTGACCAGCATGACGTCGGCCGCCAGGTACAGTGCCACCATCTCATCGATGGGGTAGCTGTGGTGCAGGTAGCGCACTGCGGTGTTCTGCATGGTGTCATAGGTGCCGTTGATGTGGCCCACGGTGCCCTCCACCTCTTCACGCAGCAGCCGGTATTGCTCCACCCGCTCCCGGCTGGGGCTTGCCACCTGGATCAGGGCCGCGTCCTCCACCGTGACCTTGCCGTCGGCCAGCAGTTCCTCGTAGGCCTTGAGCCGGTGCCGGATGCCCTTGGTGTAGTCGAGGCGGTCGACGCCGAGGAGGATGGTCTTCGGATTGCCGAGGTCCCGGCGGATCTGGTGGGCGCGCTCGATGATCTCCGGCTTGCGGGCCAGTTCGCTGATCTGCTTGACGTCGATGGAGATGGGGAACGCCTGCGCCCGGGCAATGTGGGTTGTTGCCCCGTCCGGTCCCTTGACGTGCACCTGCTGCTGCTTGACGCTGGCACCGAGGAAGCGGCGGGCTGAACGCATGAAGTTGCCGGCATCGCTGGGGCGCTGGAAGCCCACCAGGTCGGCGCCGAGGAGGCCGTCAATAATGGCCCGGCGCCAGGGAAGCTGGGCGAAGATTTCCGGCGGAGGGAAAGGGATGTGGTTGAAGAACCCGATCTTGAGGTCCGGGCGCGCTTCGCGGAGCATCTTGGGGACCAGCTGTAGCTGGTAGTCCTGCACCCAGACGGTGGCCCCCTGGTCGGCGTGCCGCACGACGGCGTCAGCGAACCGCCGGTTTACCTTACGGTATGAATCCCACCAGGTCCGGTGGAATTCCGGCGGCGCAATCACATCGTGATACAGCGGCCAGAGCGTGGCGTTGGAAAAGCCCTCATAGAAGAGCTCGACGTCGTCCGTGCTCAGCTGCACCGGGACCAGGTCCATTCCGCCGTGGCTGAAGGGCTTGACGGTCTCATCCGGGGCGCCATGCCAGCCCACCCACGCGCCGTCGGTCTTGGTCATCATCGGGGCCAGTGCGGTCACCAAGCCGCCGGGAGACCTGCGCCAGCCGTCCTCGCAACCCCTGTCCTCCGGTGCGCAGCGGTCAACCGGGAGCCGGTTGGACACCACCATGAAGTCGTACAGCGCGGCAGCCTCGTGGCCGCCGCCGCGCGCGGGTTTTCCTTCAGCGGTTGCTTCGGATTTGTCACGGTGCGTAGTGTGCATTGGTGCCCCTTGGGTTGCTAATGGCTCGAAGTCAACCCTAGTCGGCTGGAATCTTCCGTGCTATCCATCCGTTGGGCAGACGGACGGAAAGTTGAAGGCGCAAGCTCTCAGGTTTCTCCCCTAAACTGACAAAGTTGCCACTGATGTGGTCCGCACCTGGCCGATCGACCCGAGGAACTGATGAGCGCCGCAAACGAACCCCGCAAGTCCAAAGCAGAACGCACTGCCGAGGCCCGCGAGAAAGCCCGTGAAATCCGTGAGGCGCAGCTGAAGAAGGACAAGCGCAATAAACTCCTCATCGGCTGGGGCATTGTGGTGGCCGTCGTAGCCATCCTCGCAATCGTTGCACTGGTAGTCAGTTCCAACATCAGGAACAACGCTCCCGTGGCAGACGAAGGCCCCACTCCGGCCAACGGCAACATCCACGGCGGCGTGACGCTGCTGGCAAACTCCGAGGTAGTGAAGTCCGATCCCGCTGCGGTGAACGTGAAGGACGTCCCGTCTAAGCCGGAAACGCCGCCTGCAGAGGTGAAGGCACCCGGTGCTGAGGCGGAAGCCGGCAAGCCTGTGAAGGTGGTCGTCTATATCGACTTCATCTGCCCCGTCTGCAAGCGGTTTGAAACCACCTACAACGAACAGTTGACCAGCCTCCGCAACGAAGGGAAGATCTCGCTGGAGTACAGGCCGCTCGGCTTCCTGGACCTGCAGTCCACCACCAACTACTCCTCCCGCGCGGCCAACGCTGCGGCCTGCGTAGTCAACGAATCGCCCGAAAAGTACTCCGACTTCGTCAACGCTCTCTTCGAGAAGCAGCCCGCGGAAGGCAGTGCCGGCCTTTCGGACGACGATCTGAAGAAGATGGCCACGGACGTGGGCGCCAAGAGCATCGACACGTGTGTGGAAGAGAAGAAATACCGGCCCTACGTAAAGGTGGCCACGCAGGAGGCTGCTGCCATCGGTGTGACCGGCACTCCGACTGCCTTCGTGGACGGCAAGCAGTGGGGCAAGGGCGACTCCGCCAATACCGACCTGATCCCGTTCATCCAGGCCGCAATCGACGCCAAGGGCTAACAACCACCCTCGCGCATCAGGCCAGTGGCCCGGTTTCGGAACCATCCGGCACCGGGCCACTGCCGTTTTTACCAGCGGGGCGTCCTTGGGCTAACCTTATCTAGCACTGCATCCAGTGCCGCTCGTTGCGCCTGATCCGTCGGGCAGAAACAGGCACGCCTCCTTAGCTCAGTTGGCCAGAGCACCGCTCTTGTAAAGCGGGGGTCGTCGGTTCGAATCCGACAGGGGGCTCCACTGTGGCTTGACCTGTGGTTGTAGCGCCGCAGGGCAGGGGCCTTTTGCTTTTTTCAGGTCGTGGACCCACCCTTTACTCACCCGTATCGGCGCCGGACTTAACCTGCGTCGGCGATTGCGCTTCCGGGCTGGCTGCATCGAAGGCGCTGAGCACCGCGGTCGTGTCGAAGGCCTCCTTATATTCCCCGACGGACTGTTTCCGGGTCATCGAGTGTCAGTGGCGTGTCATCGTGGAGCTTCGCATTCCGCTGTAGGCTGCCACGACCCCTACCAGGAAAATGAGAACGGCGAGGTAGATCAGGCCGAGGTGACCAAGCGTGGCCAGACCCCATGGGTAGTGCGCGGGGAGGGCAACGGCGAGTCCGACGACCGGGACGATAACGGCTGTGGCAAAGGCCCACCGTTCTCCGCGGCGCACTCCATACCAGGACAGGCCTGCGACGGCCAGCACGGTCGCAGCGATGAAGCCGCTGACCGCGATGTGCAGATGGCTGATGTAGTGATACAGCTGGGGGCTGAACGCCTCGATTTCCGCCTTCCCCTTGTCCACTTGTTCGGGGCCGATGCCCAGCTCGAGGAAGGCGTCCGTGAAGTTGAGTACAAGGAAGATTACGGCGTAACCCACGAAGGCCAACCCGGCCAGCGTCATGAGAGCGGCTCCTGTCCGGAGACGGGACTTTTCTCCTTTGGGAGCTTGGATGGTGGACACGGCCACCACCCCCTTTCTTAATTTAAGTAGGTACTTGAATAAGAATCCTCTGACGGTAGGCTTGTCAAGAGAACTCTTGAATAGGAGGAGGGTGAGTGGGCAACCAGCAGGAAAAGGATGCGCTCTTCGACGCCCTCGTCGAAGCTGCAAAGGCGTTGGGGAACGGCAGAAGGGCGCAGCTGATCGATATCCTGGGGCAAGGCGAACGGTCGGTTGAGGAGCTGGCCGCAGAGATCCACCAGAGTATGGCCAACACATCCCAGCACTTGCAGCGCCTGCTGCGTGCCGGCATCGTCTACTCCCGACGGTCGGGGACGAGGATCTATTACTCGCTTGCCAGCCCCGCAGTGGAGCGGCTATGGCGAGCACTTCGGGAGGCAGCCGAAGCGCATTCGGGGGAGCTGGGCGATCTCGTCCGTGCCTACGTCGGCAACCGCGCCGACCTGAGCATGATCACGCGTGACGAACTGCTGCTATGGCTGCGGCAGGGCGACGTCGTTGTGCTGGACGTGCGGCCGCAGGCAGAGTACGAAGCCGGACATATCCCGGGGGCGCTTTCCGTGCCCTTCTCGGACGTTAAGTCTCGACTGCGCGAGGTTCCCCAGGGGAGCGAAATCGTCGCCTACTGCCGCGGACCATACTGCCTATATGCGGACGAGGCCGTGCGGCTGCTCACGGACGAAGGGCGCCTCGCCACAAGGCTTGAGGACGGCTTCCCCGAGTGGAAGGCGGCAGGGCTCCCGATAGAACAGTCGGCTACGGTCCGGAATGCACCGCCGCGGCCCTGATCGGAGAAATATGAACACCACGGCCGAAGCGAAATATTTGGCCGACGTGTCAGCGGTGGTCGAAAACTGACAAGACCCAGGAAGTCCCAGCGCCGGGCCCCGGGCCGTTTGGCCCTACGCTGTTCCATTCACACCGCGGAACCTTGGCGTATGAGCCAAGAGAAAACCGGCATCCGGCTGGTCCAACGCCCCGAGCAGCCCACCGCCGTCGTCCGCGAAAAAGTGCCCATGGGCGAGCTACCCCCGTTCTTTGGACGCGCCTTTGGCGCCGTCATGGCCGCAGCCCAGAACCAGGCCGTGCAGATTGCCGGGCCGCCCTTCGGCCTGTACCGGGGCATGCCCACCGACACGGTTGACGTCGAGGCGGGATTTCCGGTGGCAGCGCCCTTCACCGGGTCAGAAGGAGTGGCGGCCGGAATCCTGCCGGCGTGCCAGGCCTTCGAAGCCACCCACACCGGTCCGTACGACACGCTGAGTGCCACGTACGACGCCATCCAGGCGCGGATGAAGGAAGAGGGATTCAGCCCGGCCGACTCAATGTGGGAATACTACTTGAGCGACCCCGCCACGGAGCCCGATCCGGCCACCTGGAAGACCCTGGTTGTGTGGCCAGTGGCGTAGGGTCCAGGCCCAGGTCCACGGGCCGCCAGCACCTGCCATCCGCGAATCCCGGAAATGTAACTCCGCGGAGACTCCGGCGAAACGTGCCCACAACACGGGGCGCCTACTTTGGGGCTATGACATCACGCCTGTTCACCAGAATGGCTTCATGGTTCGAAGCCCGGACCTTGCCTGCTGCCTCCCCGTCGGGCGACGGCGCCTGGGAACAAGGTGCGTGGGAACAGGGCAATGCCGCGATCGCCGACGTCACCAGGTGGGGCTGGCTGCCGGCGCTCAGCGGCGTGTCCATTGCGGCCGATCATGCGGCGATCGCGCACCGGGAGAAGGCTGCCGCGGCAAGCGAGGGATAGCCGCTGGCCTGCCTTTCCAGGGAGCTTGGAACCGGCCGGTAACGGTCCGATTTGTCGGGTTCAACACACTTTTCTTCAACAACCGGCATAATGTCCTAAACTGCTTCACTGAGGTGCCTGAAATGGCGCTGCGCAGCAACGAAAGTGAACCACGCAATGGCTACCGATTACGACGCCCCACGCAAGACAGAAGAAGAGTCTCCCGCTGAATCACTGGAGGCCCTTCAGGCGTCCCGCGGCGGCGGAGCCCAGACCGCCGTCATCGACGTTGATGAGAACGATACGGCTGAGGGAATTGACCTTCCCGGGGCGGACCTTTCCGGCGAAGAACTCACGGTCACCGTTGTCCCCGAGCAGTCCGACGAATTCACCTGCTCCTCGTGCTTCCTCGTCCGTCACCGGTCCCAGGTTGCCCGCGAAAAGAACGGCATGAAGTACTGCCGCGACTGCGAAGGCTAGGCAGCTTCCAGCACCCGCCCCAATTTCAGAAGCACGGCATCGAAGGCGCCGGCGAGCCGTGAGGCCCGCCGGCGCCTCGTCGTTATGCGGCATTACGGAAGCGTGTCCAATGACCTTCCGGAATGCCCCTGAGTGCCGCCAAATGCGCCGCTGAATAACCGTCCCGTAATCTGCACAACCGCAATTTAACAGTTGGGCGCCGAAGGGATTTCGGCCCTCGTTTTAGCCTGTCACGGCTCCTACGCTTGAGTTATCTCATCACTTCCGAGGTGGCTGAAATGAAGAAATTCCAAGTATGGCTGGCGGCGATCCTGATGGCTGCCGGGCTCGGCCTGGTGGCCCCGGCGCCGGCATCGGCGTCCTACTGCGGTCTGGTGTGGGGGTCGCTGGCGAAATCCGAAGCCACTATGGGAACCGGGAAGGTCACCAACGTGCGGACCGGGCAGCACTACTGCTTCGACCGCCTGGTGGTTGACCTCAACGGTCCGGTGAAGGGCTACACGGTGCGGTACGTCCCCACTGTTGTGCAGGACGGTTCGGGGTTGCCGGTTCCCCTCCGGGGGCGGGCATTCCTCCAGGTCACCGTCAATTCACCGGCATATGACGACGGCGGCAAGTCCACATACAGCCCGGCCGACAAGAAAGAACTGACCAACGTTGGCGGCTACCAGACGTTCCGGCAAGTGGCTTGGGCCGGCAGCTTCGAGGGTTACTCGACCATGGGTCTGGGTGTCCGCGGACGGCTGCCGTTCAGGGTGTTCACCCTGGACGGACCCGGAGCGGGCTCCCGGTTCGTGGTTGACGTTGCCCACTACTGGTGACCTGCCCGCCCGCTGGGCCCTGGCACTGATGCCCCTTGGTGGTCCCGGAGTTACTCCGGGACCACCAAGGCAGGAGTGTCCTTGCGGATGGTTTCGCCGCGGAAGAACCCGGGACGCAGCCTGGCCATGATGAGCATGAACACGGCGCCCAGGGCGAGGATTCCCACGCCGAGGACGAAGACCAGCCCCACGCCGAAGATCTCTGATCCGCTGCCGAACTCCGGCGCCCAGCTGTCCGCGGCCGTCTGTAGGAAGACCACCAGCAGCCCCAGTCCGCCCAGGAGCGGGCAGAGCAGCCGCAGGACGAAGTGGCGGACACTGCTGAAGACGCTGTTCCGGAAGTACCAGGCGCACGCGAATGCCGTCAGCCCGTAGTAGAAGCAGATCATCAGCCCCAGGGCCAGGATGGTGTCGTTCAGGACGTTTTCGCTGACCACGTGCATCACCGCATAGAACCCCGCGGAGAGGACGCCTGCGGCAACCGTGGCGAAGCCCGGCGTCGCAAACTTCTTGCTCATGTGGCTGAACGGTTTCGGCAGGGCGCCGTAGTGCGCCATGGCCAGCAGGCTTCGGGACGGCGAGGTGAAGGTGGACTGCAGGGACGCCGCCGAGCTGGACAGGACCGCCAAGGACATGAGGATGGCAAACGGGCCCATGATGGGGGACGCCAGCGCGGTGAAAATGTTCGCGTGGTTCTCTTCGTTGTTCAGCCCGACGCCCTCGGTGCCCACGCCCGCGAACATCATGGTGGCGATAGTGACCAGCAGGTAGATGCCCAGGACAATGACGGCGGTGAGGGTGCCGGCGATGCCCGCGGTCTTCTTGCCGTTGGCCGTTTCCTCGTTCACGGTGAGGCAGACATCCCAGCCCCAGTACACAAAGATGGACAACGAAATTCCGGCGGCAATCTGCCCGAACGTCTCGATCTTTGTGACGTCAAACCATTCCCAGCTGAACGGGATGGAGGTTTCCGAGGACGACCAGTTGGCGAAGGCCATGGCCACGAACAGTCCCAGCACGAGCAGCTGGAACCCCACCAGGCCGTACTGGACGATCTTGGTGGTGTGCAGGCCGCGGTAGCTGACCCAGACAGCCAGGGCCACGAACACGAAGCAGGTGGCGACGTTCAAGGGCTTGTTGGCGGCGAGGTCGGCAAGCTCCGGTGCGCCCGTGAGCTGGGCGAGAAACAGGTAGAAGAAGTCCACTGCCACAGCTGCCAGGTTGGACAGCACGATGATGTTCGCGGCGAGGAGTCCCCACCCGCCCATCCAGCCCACCCACGGGCCGAAGGCCTTGGTAACCCATGTGAAGGTAGTGCCGCTGTCCGGCGAGTCGGCGTTGAGTTCCCTGTAGGCCAGGGACACCAGGATCATGGGGATGAAACCGATGAGGAAAATGACGGGCAGCTGCAGCCCGGCTTCGTTCACGGTGGGGCCAAGGGCGCTGGTGAGCGTATAGGCCGGTGCGATGGTGGAAATGCCAAGGACGACGACGGCGAGGAGGCCCAGCTGCCCGCCCTTCAGTCCCTTTCCGGTGATGCCGTGCGGGGTGCCGGGCGCGTCGGTGACGGACGCCGCTGTGCCGGCTGCTTCTGTGCCGGCGGCGCTGGCCTGGGAGCCCTGGCGGATGGTTTGGGTCATGTCCGGACCTTTCACGAAGTCAATACTTTAGGGGAAGCAGCAGGCTGCTGCTGGGTGATGCAGTGGATGCCTCCGCCCCTGGCGAACAGTTCGCGGGCGTCGATGCCCACGATCCGGCGGCCGGGGTAGGCATCGGCAAGGATCCGACGTGCCTTTTCGTCGTTGGGGTCGGCGAACGTGCAGGCAATCACGCCGCCGTTGACCACCAGGTGGTTGATGTAGCTGTAGTCCACGAAACCCTCGTGGTCCCTGAGGGTGGCGGGAGCGGGGACCTCGATGATGTTCCACTCGCGGCCTGCGGCGTCCCTGGTGGTGGACAGGAAGCTGATGATTTCGCGGCTGACCTCGAAATCCGGATGCTCCGGGTCCTGCTGGGAATGGACCAGCAGAGTGCCGGGGGAGGGGATGGCGGCCACGATGTCCACATGGCCGCGGGTGCCGAACCGCTCCGAGTCCCTGGTCAGGCCGCGCGGCAGCCAGACGGCGTGGGTGGCCCCGATGGTCCGGGCGAGTTCTGCTTCCACCTCGGCGTTGGTGAGACCCGGGTTGCGGCCCGGATCCAGCTGCACGGTTTCGGTCAGCAGCACTGTCCCCTCGCCGTCCACGTGAATTCCGCCGCCTTCATTGACGAGACCGGAGGCGATGTGCCGCGCTCCGGAGCGGCCGGCCACCTCCGCGCCGATCAGCGAGTCCTTGTCCCAGCGGGCCCAGTCCTGCCCGCCCCAGCCGTTGAAGACCCAGTCGACGGCGCCGAGGCGGCCGTCGTCGTCGAGGACGAAGGTGGGGCCGATGTCCCGCATCCACGCATCGTTGAGATCGGCGGTGAGCACCTCGACGGCGGGGTCCAGGTAGCGGGCGGCAATCCCGACGTCGTCGGGCGCCACCACCACGGTGACCGGCTCAAATTCGACGGCGGCATTGGCGACCGCCGCCCAGACGGTCCGGGCGGCGTGCGCCTCTTCCGCGGTGTCGCCAAGGGTGTAGCCGCCCGTTGGGAAGGCCATCCAGATGCGTTCCTGCGGGGCCGTCTCGGCGGGCATGCGCCAGCTGCTCACGCGGTCACCTCCAGGTAGACGGGGGCCGGACCGCCGAGCGGCTGGTCACCCCGGACGGGTTCGGTGAGCCGTGCATAGGTGTCCGGGCGGCGGGTGGCCAGGAACGGGAACAGCGTCAGCCAGTCCCTGCGCTGGTCCAGGTCCAGGTCGGCGACGAGGACAGCGGATTCGTCGCGGGGCGCCTGGGCGAGGATCCGGCCGTATGGGTCCGAGATGAACGAGGAACCGTAGAAGTTCAACGTGCCTTCGTTTCCCCAGCGGTTGGGGGCCACCATGAACAGGCCGTTGGCGATGCCGTTCCCCACGATGACCTGCTGCCAGAGCGGCTGGGTGTCGAAGTCCGGGTGGTCCGGTTCGGAGCCGATGGCAGTGGGGTAGACCAGGAGTTCGGCTCCGCCCAGGGAGTACAGCCGGGCGAGTTCCGGGAACCATTCGTCCCAGCAGGTGGGCATCCCCAGCCTGGCGCCACCGAGTTCGGCGGGGGAGTGGACCTCGTGGGCATCCGTGGACGCCGGGCCCTGACGGAAGAATTTGTCCTCGTAGTAGCCGGCGGTCACGGGGATGTGCAGTTTGTGCGTGCGGGCCAGCAGTTCGCCTTCGGGAGACACCAGGATCGCAGTGTTCAAGCCGAGGCCATCGTCGGTGCCCTCAGGATTGTCCGCGCGCTGGTACAGCGACGCATGGACGGAGATGCCGTGGCGGCGGGCGGCGTCGGCGGCGAAGCGGAACGTGGGCCCGGTCAGCAGGTCCTCAGCGAGGTCCGACGGGCGGGGACGCGCGGCCCAGGAGCGTGACGTGTCGTTTTCCGGGAGCGTATCCGCCGGGTAACGGGAGAGCGTCAGTTCCGGCAGGAAGACAACGGTGGCCCCCAGCCGGGCCGCGCGCCGGATGCCCTCGTCCAGTTCTGCGCGAAGGCGCGCAGGGTCGGCGTGCCAGCGGTGCTGGACCACGCCGACCCGCAGTGCAGGGCGGGCGGAAGGCTGCGTCCGGGCCAGGGAAGCGGGTGGTTCAAGGCAGGTAATTTCAATCATGGCGAATACTCCAGTGAGACGGCGGTCACTAAATGAATGACGTTCATTTAGTATCCACGTCACGCCGCCGCATGGCAAGGAAAAAATGAACAATCATCATTTTGTTAAGCCCGGGGAGAGAATCGGTGGCGCCGTTGTGGCGGCTGGGATAGTTTCGAACTACCCGAGAAACCGCTGAAACCAGGAGGATCAATGAAGGCATCACCGACGCTGACCAATAATCTGCAGGCTGTGCTCGCGGACCTGATTGAACTGCACATCCAGGGCAAGCAGGCCCACTGGAACATTGTGGGAACCAACTTCCGCGACCTCCACCTGCAACTGGATGAAATTATCGACGCTGCCCGGAACTTCGCCGACGACATGGCGGAGCGCATGCGTGCACTCCACGCCCTGCCGGACGGCCGCAGCGCCACCGTTGCGGAAACCACCAGCCTGGCGCAGTTCCCGCAGGGGCTCATCAACACCAAGGACGCCGTCGACCGCATCGTCGCGGCGCTCGAAGCGGCTGTGGGCACCATGCGCAAAGTCCATGATGAAGTGGACGAGGAAGATCCCACAACGGCTGACCTGCTTCATGAGTTCATTTCGAAGCTCGAGCAGTACGCCTGGATGGTGGGCGCGGAGAACATGAAGGCCTCGGCCAGCGTGACCATTCCCGACAGCAAGTAAGCCACACTCCTAGTCACCAGAAAGCCCGGCGCCGGATGATCTCCGACGCCGGGCTTTCTGCTGCTGCGGAGTGGTGCCGCCTGCAGGCGACGGCGGCGGGCTGCGCGCTACGCCGCTTTCGGCACTCCGCGGAGTACGACGGCGACCAGGACTGCCGCCCCCGCCATCAGCACCAGCCCGATGGACGCCGTCACGTGGACTCCCGACTCAAACGCAATCCGGGCGGCGGACGTCAGGGCGTCCGCCAGCGGTCCGGGGAGCGACTGCGCGAGCTCCATGGACCCGGCGAGGGTCTCCCGGGCATGGGTGATCCCCTCTGCTGCACCTCCCGGGCCGGACGCTGCGAGCCCCTCCGGCAGGACCAGGTTCCGCTGGTACGACGCGGTCAGGATCGAGCCGAGTACGGCCGTGCCAAGCAGTGAGCCAATCTCGTAGCCGGTCTCTGAGATAGCGGCAGCCGCCCCTGATTTCTCCGGTGGTACGGACCCCAGGATCATGTCGTTGGAGATCGTTTCGGCTGCCCCCACGCCCAGGGCCAGGACCAGGAGGGCGCCCAGCAGGAGGGCCGGACCGCCTGAGTGGTCGCCGAACGCCACCATGAAGTAGCCGGTGGCGCTCAGGCAAAGGCCGCCGGCCACCACGAAGCCGGGC
Organism: Arthrobacter sp. LjRoot78; assembly: GCF_964254335.1. NCBI lineage: Bacteria > Bacillati > Actinomycetota > Actinomycetes > Micrococcales > Micrococcaceae > Arthrobacter > Arthrobacter sp. LjRoot78. The sequence continues at coordinate 828,173 of NZ_CAXUTG020000001.1, forward strand.
CGGACTTTCCGCACCAGCGGCACCACCAGCAGGCCGGCAACCACGGTGGCAACCAGGGCCGGGATCATGGCGATTCCGGCCTCCGTAGGCCGCTGGCCCTCCAGGAGCTGGAGGTGCTGGGCCAGGAACAGGATGAAGCCGTTGAACGAAAATAGGGCCAGGACGTTGGCGGTGATGGCCGTGCTGAAAATCCTGTTCCCGAAGAGGCTCATGTCCAGCAGCGGGCTGGGCAACGTCTTTTGGCGCCGGACGAAGGCGCAGCCAATCAGGAGTCCGAAGCCGATGGCCGCGGCTGACGCGGGGCCGAAACCTTCCGTAGCCAATGACTTGATGCCGTAGACCAGCGGAACCATCGTCAGCAGCGAGAGGGCGATGCTGGCACCATCCACCGTTCCGGGCCGGGGATCCCTGGACTCGGGAATGAGGACAGGGCCGAGTGCGAGGATAGGCAGCATGATGGGCACTGCCACCAGCAGGATCGCTCCCCACCAGTAGTGCTCCACGAGCCAGCCGCCGAAGATCGGTCCCAGCGCGGCGCCGCCGGAGAACCCTGCCGCCCAGATGGCGATCGCCAGCCGGCGCCGGTTGGCGTCCGGAAAGATGTTGCGGATCAGGGACAAGGTGGAAGGCATAAGCATCGCCCCGAAAAATCCCAGGGCCGCGCGGCCGGCGATCAACCATTCCGCGCTGGGGGCGAACGCAGTGGCAGCGGACACCGCGGCAAAGCCGGTGCTGCCGATCAGCAGGAGCCGGCGGCGGCCGATCCTGTCACCGAAACTCCCCATGGCAACCAGGAGGCCGGCCAGGACTAGCGGGTAGGCATCAACAATCCACAGCAGCTGAACGCCGGTGGGCTCGAGGCTGCGGGCGATGGCGGGCAACGCGAAGGTCAGCGCAGTGTTGTCCACTGCCACCAGCAATACCGGGAACATCAGTAGCGCCAGGGCCAGCCAGTCGCGCCCCGGCTTCGGGGCGGGTGTCCGGCTGCCGGCAGCGGCAGGGGGCCGGGCCGGACGCGCTGTAAGGTGCCGGGTTGCCGGCGTCGAGGTTGAAGGTGAGTTTCCCATGGCAGTAACTGTACCGTCCGGACGGTATAGTTAAGAAATGAGCCCGGGTCACCGGGCATGATAGGAACCATGGCCAGAAAACCCGTCGCACGCGAAGCCGTGCTCGACGCCTTTGAATCCCTCCTGATCGAGGTGGGCGAGCGTGCCGCCACGCTGGATGCCGTCGCCAGGCGGGCCGGCGTTTCCAAGGGGGGACTGCTGTACCACTTCCCGAACAAGGAGGCCATGATTTCGGCCCTGCTTGAGCGCATGGACGTGCTGGTTGCACTGGATTTGGGCGCCATGGCGAAGGCTCCGGAGGGAGCGGCGGTCTACTTCATCAGGTCCTCGCTCTGGGCTGATACTCCGCTGGACCGGGTCTTTGTGGCTGCCACGCGGCTCGCCGAAGTGGCGCACAAGGAAACGCTGCACCGTTTTGCGGCTGTCCAGGGGAGCTGGCTGGAGCTGCTGGCCGGGGACGTCGGCCCGGCCATGGCCAAGGCCGTGCTGTACATGGGTGACGGCCTCTATTTCAACGCCATGCTGGCCAGCGGTCCCGGTGCCGCCCCGCCCGAAATGAGCGGCGACGTCGACAGCCTGCTGGCCGCCGTCGAGCGGCTCCGGGGCTGACTGCAACGGTGTCCGCGGTCCGCCGCCCGGCAGAGTCGCAACCGGAGCCGTAACGCGGCGTCGGGCTGGGTGGCGGAGTTTGCAGACTGGACTTGCACGTAGGACAATTGCAGCTGTGACTGTTGTCACCGCTAACTAAATATGCCTTTGATCTGCGGCGGGAGAGTTCTGCAAGTAGGTACAAGCAGGCGCCGTAGGAGCAAATCCTCCCCAGGAATCTCTCAGGCCCATGTACCGCCGCGGCAAGGCAACTCTGGAAAGCAGCAGGCTGTCCGTTTGTGACCCAACCCAGTTGGAGCAACAACGCCGGACACGCCCTGCTCACCGACGGTGCAAGCGGAGCTGTGCGAAAGTACGGCAACGCGGAAACTCTCAGGTCCAATACAGAGCGGGGAGGAACCCGGACCACTGCGGCGTACCCTGCGCCGCCATTAGTAATGGAGTTCCTTCGTGACGGTTAGTTCAGCCTCCACCACCTTCGTCGATCGGCACATTGGCGCCCGCCGCCAGGCCGACATCGACACCATGCTCAAGTCTGTCGGCTACGACACCGTCGACTCACTGGTAGACACCGCGGTTCCCAACGACATCCGCCAGGACGTCGCCCTCCGCCTTCAGGACGCCCTCAGTGAGGTTGAAGTCCTCGGCGAGCTGCGCAAGCTGGCTGCCAAGAACAAGACGGCCGTGCAGATGATCGGCCAGGGCTACTACGACACCGTGACCCCGCCGGTGATCCGCCGCAACGTCCTGGAATCCCCGGCCTGGTACACCGCCTACACTCCGTACCAGCCGGAAATCTCCCAGGGCCGCCTCGAGGCGCTCCTGAACTTCCAGACCATGGTTCAGGACCTCGTGGGACTGCCCATCGCGAACGCCTCCCTGCTGGACGAAGCCACCGCTGTTGCCGAAGCCGTGCTGATGATGCGCCGCGCCAACAAGAACAAGACCGCCCACGACGGCAAGACCGTCCTCGACGCCGATGTCCTGCCCCAGACCATCGCCATCGTCAAGGGCCGCGCCGAGGCACTCGGCTTCGAGGTTGAGGTTGCGGACCTGTCCCAGGGCCTGCCCGACGGCGATATCAACGGCATCGTGCTGCAGCAGCCGGGCGTTTCCGGCCGGGTGTTCGACCACTCCGCCGTCATCGCAGCCGCCAAGCAACGCGGCGCCCTGGTCACCGTTGCGGCCGACCTGCTCTCGCTGACGCTGATCACGCCTCCGGGCGAGCAGGGCGCGGACATCGCCGTCGGCTCCACGCAGCGACTCGGCGTCCCGCTGTTCTTTGGTGGCCCGCACGCTGCCTACATGGCGGTCCAAAAGGGCCTCGAACGCTCCATGCCCGGCCGCCTGGTGGGCGTGTCCAAGGACAACGCCGGCACCCCGGCATACCGCCTGGCCCTGCAGACCCGCGAGCAGCACATCCGCCGCGAAAAGGCCACGTCCAATATCTGCACCGCGCAGGCACTGCTGGCCATCGTCTCCTCGATGTACGCCGTCTACCACGGCCCCGACGGCCTGAAAGCCATCGCCGAGGCAGTCCACAACAGCGCCCGCACCCTGGCAGCGTCCCTGCAGGGTGCCGGCCTCGAGGTGCTGCACGGCAGCTTCTTCGACACCGTCACCGTCCGCGTTCCGGGCAAGGCCGTTGAAATCGTTGCCGCGGCGGAGGCCAAGGGCATCAACCTGCGCGGCATCGACGCCGACACGGTGGGCATCTCTACTGACGAAACCACGACGCCGGAAATCGTCGCCGCTGTTGCCGCCGTCTTCGGCGCCGAGGTTGCCGGCACCGACGCCGACGCAGGCTTCGCCCTCGAGGCCGCCGTCGAACGTTCCTCGGACTACCTGCAGCACCCGGTCTTCAACACCCACCGCTCCGAAACCCAGCTGCTGCGCTACATCCGCAAGCTTTCGGACCGCGACCTCGCACTGGACCGCACCATGATCCCGCTGGGTTCCTGCACCATGAAGCTGAACGCCACCGCCGAGATGGAAGCCATTTCCTGGCCGGAGTTCGCCTCCATCCACCCGTTCGCCCCGGATTCCCAGACCGAGGGCTGGCGTGAACTGATCGAGGGCCTGGAAGCGGACCTCGCCGAGATCACCGGCTACGACCAGGTCTCCATTCAGCCGAACGCCGGCTCGCAGGGCGAACTCGCGGGCCTGCTCGCGATCCGCGGGTACCACCTGTCACGGGGCGATGACCAGCGCAACGTCTGCCTGATCCCGGCGTCGGCGCACGGCACCAACGCCGCCTCGGCCGTACTGGCCGGCATGAAGGTTGTTGTCGTGGCCACCGCTGCAGACGGCACGATCGACCACGCCGACTTCCAGGCGAAGATCGAAACCCACAAGGACGTCCTGTCCGCGATCATGATCACCTACCCGTCCACCCACGGCGTATACGACGCCGACGTGCGCGAAATCTGTGACACGGTGCACGCGGCCGGCGGCCAGGTCTACGTTGACGGCGCCAACCTGAACGCGCTGGTGGGCCTTGCCCAGCCCGGCAAGTTCGGCGGCGACGTCTCCCACCTGAACCTGCACAAGACCTTCTGCATCCCGCACGGCGGCGGCGGCCCCGGCGTAGGCCCGGTGGCAGCCAAGGCACACCTGGCGCCGTTCATGCCGGGCGATGCCAACAAGGCCGCACACGAAGCCGGCCACGGAGTTGCGATCTCCGCTTCGCGCTTCGGCTCTGCCGGTGTGTTGCCCATTTCCTGGGCCTACGTGAAGCTCATGGGCGGCTCCGGCCTGACCGAGGCCACCAAGTCCGCGCTGCTGGCGGCGAACTACATCGCCTCCCGCCTGAACGAGTTCTTCCCGGTGCTGTACACCGGCGAAGGCGGACTCGTGGCGCACGAGTGCATCCTGGACCTGCGCGCCCTGACGGCCAAGACCGGCGTCACCGCGGAAGACGTGGCCAAGCGCCTCATCGACTTCGGCTTCCACGCCCCCACACTGGCGTTCCCGGTTGCCGGCACGCTCATGGTGGAGCCCACCGAGTCCGAGGACCTGGTGGAGATCGACCGCTTCATCGACGCGATGATCACCATCCGCCAGGAAATCGACCAGGTGGCCAACGGAGACTTCACTGTGGAGAACTCCCCGCTGCGCAACGCACCGCACACCGCGGCCGCCGTCGTCTCCTCCGACTGGAACCGCGAGTACCCGCGCGAGCAGGCCGCCTTCCCGGTCCACCACCTCAAGCAGGACAAGTACTTCCCGCCGGTAGGCCGGATCGACGGCGCCGCCGGTGACCGCAACCTGATCTGCTCCTGCCCTCCCATCGAAGACTTCGAAAACTAAGGATTCCCCCGATGACTGAGAATTACACCGCGCTCTACGAGGAGCACAAGAAACTGGGCGCATCCTTCACCGATTTCGGTGGCTGGCAGATGCCCCTGAAGTACTCCTCCGAACTGGCCGAGCACCACGCTGTCCGCAACGCCGCCGGCCTGTTCGACCTCTCCCACATGGGCGAAGTCTGGGTGACCGGCCCGGACGCCGCAGCCTTCCTCGACTATGCCCTGGTCGGAAAGATCTCCGCCATGTCCGTGGGCAAGGCCAAGTACTCGCTGATCTGCCAGGAGGACGGCGGCATCATCGACGACCTGATCACGTACCGGCGTCCTGCAGTTGCGGATGCCGCAGGAAACAGCACGGACAAGTTCCTGGTAGTGCCCAACGCCGGCAACGCCGTGGTGGTTGCCGCAGCACTTGCCGAACGGGCAGCGAACTTCGACGTCGTCGTCCAGGACGCCTCCGCGGCGACCTCGCTGATCGCCGTCCAGGGTCCCAAGGCCGAAGCCATCCTGCTCCGCCTGGTCCCGGCGGCACAGCACGAGCTGCTCACCGGCCTGAAGTACTACGCCGCCGTGGAAGTTCCCTTCCTGGTGGCCGGCAGCAGCAAGGACCTCCTGCTGGCACGCACCGGGTACACCGGCGAAGACGGCTTCGAGATCTTCGTGGACAACGACGACGCAGCCGCCCTGTGGCAGGCCATCGAAGCCGTCGCCGAGGAAGGCGAGCTGGTTCCCGCCGGACTGGCATGCCGCGACTCGCTGCGCCTGGAAGCCGGCATGCCGCTCTACGGCAACGAGCTCTCCCGAGAAGGCAACCCTTACGCAGCAGGCCTCGGCCCGGTTGTCTCGCTCGCCAAGGAAAGCGACTTCGTGGGCCGTGCGGCACTGGAAGCACTCAAGGCCGGCGGCGCCGGTTCCACGAGCGGGCGCAAGCTCGTGGGCCTTAAGGGTCTTGGTCGGCGTGCCGGCCGCGGCCACTACCCGGTCCTCAAGGACGGCAACGTGGTTGGCGAAGTGACCTCCGGCCAGCCGAGCCCCACCCTTGGTTACCCTGTAGCGCTTGCCTATGTCGACGTCGAGCACTCCGAGGTGGGCACCGCCCTGGACATCGACCTCCGCGGCAAGGCAGAGCCTTTCGAAGTCGTCGCACTGCCTTTCTACAAGCGCCAAAAGTAGCCCATAGGCTGGCTCCGTCGGGGCCCGCCCGGCTCTGTTTGGCCCCGTCGGGGCTGACATCCTCCGCGTGCTCGGTCGCGTAGACGCCCGCTGGGCGGACGTGACGCTCCCTTAGACGCACGCTTCCGGATGCCAGCCCCGAAAGGGGCCGGCAACCGTCGTGCCCCCAACCCGGCAAGCTCGATCATTGGGGGTTGAGCTTGTCGAAACCCGGCAGCACGCGGAGGAATTCGGTCACCCGCCTCCCCACCAGACCACAAAAAGTAACGAGATTAAGGAACACCATGGCAAAAGTAGCCGCTGAACTGCAGTACTCCGACGAACACGAGTGGGTTGCCCGCGAGGCCGGCAACCTTGTGTCCATCGGCATTTCCGCCGTGGCCACGGACGCCCTCGGCGACATCGTGTACGTAGACCTGCCCGAGGTCGGCTCCACCGTGACCGCAGGGGAGACCTGCGGCGAGGTCGAGTCCACCAAGTCCGTCTCGGACCTGTACTCCCCGGTCACCGGCGAGGTCACGGAAACCAACTCCGCCGTCGTCGACGACCCCGCGCTGATCAACAGCGACCCGTACGGTGCCGGCTGGCTCTTCAAGGTCGCCGCCGACTCCGACGGCCCGCTGCTTTCCGCAGAGGAATACGCTGCCAAGAACGGCGGCGAACTGTGAGCGGCGCAACCGCGGGCGCAGGCACTGTGGCGTTCGAGCAGGTAGTCTCCCCGTCCCTGGACGCGGACCTGTCCTCGCTTGACCCGGAGATCGCGGCAAAGATCGACGACGAGCTGGGCCGCCAGCGTACCGGCCTGGAAATGATCGCCTCGGAGAACCACACCGCCAAGGCCGTCATGCAGGCGCAGGGCTCCGTGCTCACCAACAAGTACGCCGAGGGCTACCCGGGCAAGCGCTACTACGGGGGCTGCGAGCACGTTGACGTCGTCGAGCAGCTGGCCATCGACCGGGTGAAGGCCCTGTTCGGTGCCGAGTACGCGAACGTGCAGCCGCACTCCGGTGCGCAGGCCAACGCCTCGGTGATGCATGCGCTGATCAAGCCGGGCGACACCATCATGGGCCTGAACCTGGCACATGGCGGGCACCTGACCCACGGCATGCGGATCAACTTCTCCGGCCGCCTGTACAACGTCATCCCGTACCAGGTCCGCGAAGAGGACCACCGGATCGACATGGCCGAGGTGGAGCGCCTGGCGCAGGAGCACAAGCCGCAGCTGATCGTCGCGGGCTGGTCCGCCTACGCCCGGCAGCTGGACTTTGCCGAGTTCCGCCGGATCGCCGACTCCGTGGGCGCCTACCTGATGGTGGACATGGCGCACTTCGCCGGGCTCGTTGCAGCCGGGCTGCACCCCTCCCCGGTGCCGCACGCCCACGTCACCACCTCCACCACGCACAAGACCCTCGCCGGTCCGCGCGGCGGCATCATCCTCTCCAACGACGCCGACATCGCCAAGAAGATCAACTCGGCAGTGTTCCCCGGCCAGCAGGGCGGCCCGCTGGAGCACGTCATTGCCGGCAAGGCCGTGGCGTTCAAGATCGCAGCGTCCCCGGAGTTCAAGGAACGCCAGGAGCGCGTCCTTGCCGGTGCCCGGATCCTGGCTGACCGCCTGGTCCAGCCGGACGTGACCGCCAAGGGGATTAACGTGATCTCCGGCGGCACCGACGTGCACCTGGTCCTCGTGGACCTCCGCAACTGCGAACTCGACGGCCAGCAGGCAGAGGACCGCCTCGCGGAAATCGACATCACCGTCAACCGCAACGCCGTGCCGTTCGATCCGAGGCCGCCGATGGTCACCTCGGGACTGCGCATCGGCACCCCGGCCCTCGCGACCCGTGGCTTCGGCGAAGCAGCCTTCGCCGAGGTGGCGGACATCATCGCGGAGGCCCTCATCGCCGACGCCGGCGCGGACCTTTCCGGTCTGCGCTCACGGGTGGAGGCCCTCGCCGCCGCCCACCCGCTCTACCCCTCGGTTGCGAACCTCGCCTAGAGGCCGTATTACAGAAGTAGAGATCACGACGCCGGGCGGCCGCCATAAGCTGCCGCCCGTCGTCGTGTATCCGGCAGCGCGCCGCCGACCGGTTGGTGCGCGGCCTTCCGGCAGGACCATCTGCCGGACCACTGTTAGACCTAGTTAGGAACCCCGGCCATGGCTGTTGGTGTCTTTGATCTTTTTTCCATCGGGATTGGGCCGTCGAGTTCGCATACGGTGGGTCCGATGCGTGCTGCGGCGGTGTTCGCGGAGGAGTTGCGGGCGTCCGGTGACCTTGAGAGGGTGGCGGGGTTGCGGGTGGATCTGTATGGGTCGCTCGCGGCGACTGGTCACGGTCATGGGACGATGACGGCGATCCTGCTGGGGTTGGAGGGTTTTCATCCGGAGAAGATTCTGCCGGCGGAGGTGGAGGAGCGGCTGGCGGCGATCGCGGAGTCCGGGAAGCTGCAGCTGGCCGGGTCGGTGCAGCTCCCGTATGGGGTGAAGGACATGGTGTTGCGGCCGTTGACGGTCCTGCCGCGGCACACGAACGGGATGACGTTTACGGTCTCGGACGGCGCCGGTGAGGTGCTGCGTGCGGCGACGTTTTTCTCGGTGGGCGGCGGTTTCATTGTCCGTGAGGGCGGGGAGGACGCGGCGCAGCAGGAGCTGGAGGAGTCCAGGAAGGAACTGCCGTTGCCGTTCCGTACTGCGGCGGAGCTGCTGGGCCGGTGCCAGTCCAAGGGCCTGTCGATCGGGGAGATCATGTTCGTGAATGAACGCGCGTCCCGGTCGGAGGAGGAGATCCGGGCGGGCCTGCTGCACATTTATGCGGTGATGGAGGAGTGCGTGGCGGTGTCCTTGAAGCGTGAGGGTTTGTTGCCGGGCGGGTTGAAGGTCCGCCGCCGGGCCCCGGACTGGCATGAGCGGTTGCTGAAGGAGACCCGGGATCATGATCCGGAGTACCGGGATCCGAAGTACTGGCAGGAGTGGGTGAACCTGATCGCGCTGGCGGTGAATGAGGAGAACGCCTCGGGCGGGAGGGTGGTGACGGCGCCGACGAACGGGGCGGCCGGGATCATTCCGGCGGTGCTGTATTACGCGCTGCATTTCGCGCCGGGGATGGATAAGGCCACGCAGGCGGACCGGGATGATGTGGTGGTGAAGTTCCTGCTGGCCGCGGCCGCGGTCGGGGTGCTGTACAAGGAGCAGGCCTCGATTTCCGGTGCGGAGGTGGGCTGCCAGGGTGAGGTGGGTTCGGCGTCCTCGATGGCCGCTGCCGGGTTGGCGGAGGTCATGGGCGGCACACCCCAACAGGTGGAGAACGCGGCGGAGATCGCGATGGAGCACAATCTGGGGCTGACGTGTGATCCGATCGGCGGTTTGGTGCAGATCCCGTGCATTGAGCGGAACGCGATCGCGGCCGCGAAGGCGATCAACGCCGCGAAGATGGCGCTCTGGGGCGACGGGACGCACCGGGTGTCCCTGGACGAGGTCATCGTGACCATGCGCGAGACCGGCAAGGACATGTCCTCCAAATACAAGGAAACCGCGATGGGCGGCCTCGCCGTCAACGTCGTCGAATGCTGACTCCGTAGTCCGGTGGGCAAACCCGTCGATAGCTAGTTGTGCAGGGCCGCCCACCAGTTAAGGCTCGTGGCGAAAACCAGCCAGGAGATATAAGGCAACAGCAGTAAGCCTGCGGTCCTGCTGATGGGGCCGAAGTACAGGACCGTCACTGTTACAGCGATGACCAGGGCGATGATGATGGCGAGCCCCAGCCAGAGCGCCGCTGTACCCATCACCGGATAGAGGCCGAAGAACACCGGCGTCCACGACAGATTGAGCCCCAGCTGGACCCCGTAAGCCGCCAAGGCTGGTCCGGTGCGTCGGGCGCGGCGCCGCCAGACGAGCCAGGCGGCAACGGCCATGGCGGTGTAGAGCAGCGTCCAGACGGGGCCGAACACCCAATTGGGCGGTGACCACGGGGCCTTGTCAGCTGTGGCATACCAGCCGTCCACGTTGTTCAGGGTGGCAAAGGCGCCCAACCAGGCGACCAGGGCGGAAGCACCAAGGAAGACGGCCAGCCCCAGCAGTTGCGCCCGGGTGCTCCGGCGCTCGGCTCCGGCGGCCGGCCCGCCGCCGGGCCTTGGTGTGGGCTGTTCGTAAGCTGCCTGCATGCTCCAACCCTTGCCAGTACGGCATTCCTAGTCAAGCTGGTCTGTTCACCCGTCGGGAGCAGTGCCACTATGGAGCTATGACTGGGGGATATGACCGGGACTTTTTGCGGGCACGCCTTGAGCTGCCCAGTCCGCCGGCAGCAACGGTCTTGCTTGACTACATTCACTTTTCCGTCCGGCTGCGCCCGTCACGGAAGCTGGCCGCCGTCGTCGGCGTGAACATCCACGGACGCGAGCTGGTCCCCTTGGCCCGCGAAGGAACCTGGCATTTCGATCCCAGGGTCCCGAAGGAACAGCAGGCGGGCCCGGACGTCTACAAGAACAACGCCTTCGACCGGGGGCATCTGGTCCGGCGGCTGGATCCGGTGTGGGGCGATCCGGCAACGGCCAAGGCCGCCAACCAGGACACTTTCGCCTTCACCAATGCCGCGCCCCAGGTTGACGACTTCAACCAGGGCAAGGAACTCTGGGTGGGGCTGGAGAACCACGTCCTTAACCACGCGGACCTCAACGACGCCAAGCTCAGCGTGTTCACCGGGCCTGTCCTGGCAGACGACGACCTGCCGTACAGGGGCGTCCAGATACCGCGGAAGTTCTGGAAGGTCGCAGCCTGGACCACGGACGGAAAGCTCGCGGCGGCGGGATTCGTGCTGGACCAGTCCCCGCTGCTGGGGAAGGTGGACCTCAAGAAGGCCATCCGTGAACGTCTCCTTGCCGATGAACCGCCGCCGCTGGGCCCTTTTCGAACCTTCCAGGTCCCGATTGCCCAAATCGCTGAATTGACCGGACTGAGCCTGTCCCGGCTGGAAAATGCGGACCGACTGGTCAAAAGCCAACGCTCCCTGGGCAAGGAACCCCTGGCCGTGCGGCTCGAGTCCCTGGAACAGATCCGGCTCTGAGCGCGGATGCCGCGACGCGGTGACCGGTCAGCGTCCCCCTAGGGAGGGCCGATAGACTTGTGGCTTGCATGCCCGGCATGCCACCGAAGCACAGACCGCAAAGATTGGACACCGCGCACTTGCGAGAATTTACTGCCCGCTTTGCCTCCGCCGAGGAGGTCGCCAACTGGGACAACCACGTCACTGCGAACCCGAACGGCGGAAACCTGCTTCAGTCCGAGGCTTTCGCCGAGGTCAAACAACACTTTGGCTGGAAGCCCCTCCACCTCGTCTACGAAACCGCGGACTACACGAGCTACAACCTGGTGCTGGAGAAATCCTTCCCGGTCCTGGGCAAGCTCTGGTACCTCATCAAGGGACCGGACGTCGCAGCAGTCGAGGATATCCCGGGCATCGCCGCCGCAAACGCCGAATTCGTGAAACGCGCAAAGCTGGGCGTCTTTGCCATCAAGATCGAGCCGGACATCATCCTTTCCGAGGACGCAAAGCGGGTGATTGAGGGCGCAGGACTGGTCAAGACGCACAACCTGCAGCCCAACGACTCCACCGCTCTGCTGGACATCGCACCGGAGGAAAACCAACTGCTGCGGAACCTGCACTCCAGGGGACGCAACGCTGTCCGCAGGGCGATCCGCGAGGGAGTGGAAGTCCGCAACGTGGAGCCCACGGAGGAGAACTTCCGGGCCATGTACGCGCTGATGACCACCACGGTGGAAGCGAAGTCGCAGGTCAGGGTCCGCGAGTATGAGTATTACCGGCAGTTCTGGACCAACTTCATCAGCCGCGGCCAGGGCCGGCTCCTGTTCGTCTACGAGGACGGGGTGCCCTCGGTGGGCGCCTTTGTGATCAACTACGGACGCAAAGGGACGTACAAGGACGGCGGCTCACTCCAGAAGCGCAGCCAGTACGGCGACTCCCACCTGGTGCAATGGACCGCCATCAACCAGGTCAAGGAACTCGGCTGCACCGAGTACGACTTCTGCGGCACCCCGCCGAGCGACAAACTCAAGGACACCTCCAACCCGTTCCACGGCTTGGGGCTGTTCAAGACCAGTTTCAGCAAAACGGTCACCGACTTCGTGGGCTGCTATGACCAGGTTCTCAGCCCGCTGAAGTACAAGGCCTGGATGGCCGCCGGCGAACGCGTGGCGCGCCAGCTTTACACCAGGCGAACCGGCCAGCAATTCTACTAAGCCTTGTGAAGCCCTAGAGGAGGCCGCAATGACCAAAGCACCCGACGGTCGCCGCAGGCCGCCCACGGCGGCGCTGCCCCCGACCCAACCACTCACCGCATCCCAGGTGCGGCAGAACGCTGCCGCCAAGCGCATGCTGCGTAGGCTCGTGCAGGGCGAAAATCCGCCCACCGCGCCCATGAGCATCGTGGACAGGCTCGCGGGAAGTCCCTATGCCAACCCCATGATCCAGGTGGGGGGAGTGGACACCTCCGCCCGCAAGACCATTGACTTCGCGCTCCACCTGGCCGAGTCAATGTTCCGGTACGGCGCCGGCGCCCTGGAAGTGGAAACCAGCATCATCGCCATCACTGCTGCCCTGGGCCTGAAACATATCGAAGTGGACATCACTAACCAGTCGGTGGCCATCAACTACGCACCCAAGGACCAGACCCCCATTTCGTTGCTCCGGGTGGTGCGGTCGTGGACCAACAACTACGCGGGCCTGGCCCAGGTGCACCAGCTGGTCACGGACATCGTGGCCGGCGGCGTCGGCCGTGATGAGGCGGTCCGCCGGCTGGATGAAATCATCCGAAGCTCCAAGCCGTTTCCGCGCTGGATGGTCACCGTTGCCTTCGCGGTGTTCGCCGCGGTTTTCGTCGGTGTGCTGGGCGGCGGCCCGGGCGCTTCGGCCGTGGCGTTCGGCTCGAACATCCTGGTGAGCCTGCTCGCCCGGCAGTTGGGCCGCTGGCGGGTTCCGGACTTCTTCACCACGGCGTCATGCGCTTTCCTGGTCACGTTCATCGCCCTGCTCCTGTGGCGGTTCGGCAGTCCCGTGGGAATCCAGATCGCGCCCGCGATCGTGGTGGTAGGCGGAATCCTGCTGCTCCTGCCCACCGGCCGCCTCGTTTCGTCCGTACAGGACGCCATCAACGGCTTCCCGGTGACGGCGGCGGGCCGGTTCCTGTCCACCATGCTGACCTTCGGCGCGCTGGTGTCCGGCATCTCCGTCGCTTTCGTGCTGGGCACGAAGATGGGTATGGAGGAAATCGACGTCACGGAAACATTCCCGCCGGCGTATCCGTTGTGGGCGCTCATCATCCTGGTGGCAGTAGCTGTTGTCGCCATTGGCATCACGGAACAGACCGCCTGGAAGCTGCTGCTGCCCACCGCGGCGGTGGGCGTTGTTGGCCATCTCGTGCTGCTCGGCGCCGACCTGATCGGCATGGGGGCCAGGTTTTCCCCGGCCGTGGCCGCGGTGGTCATCGGCCTCCTGGCCAGGGTTGTCGCCTTGAAGATGGGTGCGCCACAGCTGGTGGTGGCCGTCCCAGCGGCCCTCATCCTTTTGCCTGGCCTGACTATATTCCGGTCCATGTATGTTTTGACCATTGAAGAGTCGCAGATTCTGATGGGCGCAGGGGGCATGCTGAACGCCGGGGCGATCGTGCTGGGAGTGGCCGCCGGAATCGTCCTCGGCGACACTTTGGCCCGCCCGCTCACGCGGAGCCTGGCCAGTAACGAACGCCGCCGAGCCCGGCGCCGCTAACCGGGGAAGGCTTCCCTAGATCTGGCCGATCGGGAGCTTTTTCTCGGCCTGGAAGTCGTCCTCCACGCGTCCCGTGGCCCAGTAGCCCGAAAGCGATACCTGCGCCCGTTCAAGGCCGCGCTCACGGAAGAAGACTTCGCGAAGGGACTTCATGTTGCCCCGCTCACCGTGGGCGAAGACCTGCACCCTGCCCTCCGGCCACTCGGCATCGCGCACAGCGCTGACCAGGAGCCCGCTGCCGCCGGCAGGCGTGCCGTTGCGCGGCAGCCACTGGATCTGCAGGCCGGCCGGGGCGGTGATGGGCTGCATCTCTGCGTCGCTGTCCACTTCCAGGAACGCGAGTCCGCGCGCCTCAGGCGGAAGCGACTCAATCGCGGCGGCGATGGCCGGAAGGGCCGCCTCATCACCGGCGAAAAGGTGCCAGTCGGCGGCCGGGTCCGGGTTGTAGCCGCCCCCCGGCCCGGTGAGTACCAGGCTGTCGCCGGGCCGGGCATTGGCCGCCCAAGGGCCGGCCAGGCCTTCGTCACCGTGAATCACGAAGTCGATGGCCAGTTCACGGGCTGCCACGTCCACCCAGCGGACAGTGTAGGTCCGCGTGTGCGGCCATTGTTCGCGGGGCATCGACTCACGGATGGCCCACAGGTCAAGGGGGATCGGGTACTCAACGCCAGGCTGCGGGAAGGCGATCTTCACGTAACGGTCTACGTAATCGTTGTTCACATAGCTGGAAAAGCCTTCGCCGCCGGCCACGATCCGCACCATGTGCGGCGAGAGTTCCTCGCGCCGGAGGACCGTAAGGTTCGTCTGGGGGCGCGATTTTCGGCTGGCTGACGTGGCGGCAGGGAGGGAAGTCATGGAAGTAAGCCTAGGCTAAGAGACCGGCGGGAGTTCCCAGTCGACGGGCTCCGATCCCTGCGAACGGAGCAGCTCGTTGGCCTTGCTGAACGGGCGGGACCCAAAGAATCCGCGCGCGGCCGACAACGGGCTGGGATGGGCACTGGCAAGCACGGGAGCATCCCCAAGCAAGGGGCGGACGCCCTCGGCATCCTTGCCCCACAGCACAGCCACGATGGGCGCCCGGCTGCCATCAGCAGCGCGGCGCCCGGCGACGGCGGCGATTGCCGCCGTCGTAATCGGTTCCCAGCCTTTACCCCGGTGGGACCCGGCCGCTCCGGCACGGACTGTCAGGACACGGTTCAGGAGGAGGACGCCCTGGTCCGCCCAGCGCGTGAGGTCCCCGTGGACGCGGGCGGGAAGGCCGAGGTCGGATTCCATTTCCTTATAGATGTTCGCAAGACTCCGCGGAATGGGCCGGGTGTGCCCCTCCACTGCGAAGGACAAGCCGATGGGGTGGCCGGGGGTCGGGTACGGATCCTGGCCCACAATGAGGACCTTGACGCCGGCCAGCGGCTGTTGGAAGGCGCGCAGCACGTTCGACGGCGACGGCAGCACCTGGTGCCCGTCGGCCACTTCAGTAGCGAGGTACTCCAGGACGCTGCGCAACCCGGCCTCGACCGGCGCCAGCGATGCCGCCCAGTCCGCGGCCATCAGGCGGTCCAGCGGCAACTGCGCCATCTCAGCGAAACCCAAAGCCTCCACGGCAGGCTCCAGCTCGAACAAAGCTTCAGAATCAAACACGAGTCCATTCTCGCAGTGCTGCCCGGAGCAGAGGCGGCGGACGACAACACTCACCTAGGATCCCGGAAAATCCGTCGCCGGGAGCCAGCACCAGTCAAAGGCCCCGCCTCCGCGCCGCCACGTCATACTGCGTAAATGACAGGCGTGTTATTCGCCCGTACCATGGAAAAAGACTTTGACCGGATCGAGTGAAGGAGTTTGCCGTGGCCGAACCCGTGCACGACGACGTCTCACTTGCGGCCGCCGGCAGCCCAGGCGCGGCAGCGAACGGCTTCGTGCCCGCTCCGCAGCAGGGCTCACGGCTGAGCGAGCGGGACCAGCAGATGCTGGCCCTCGAGCGGCAGTGGTGGAAGTACGCAGGGGCCAAGGAGCAGGCCATTCGTGAGCTGTTCGACCTCTCGGCCACGCACTACTACCAGATCCTCAACACGCTGATTGATACCGAGGACGCCCTGGCCCACGACCCCATGCTCGTGAAGAGATTGCGTAGACTACGTACGTCACGCCAACGGGCGCGCACGGCGCGCCGTTTGGGCTCTGACGCATAACAGTCGGGGCTGGGCAATCAGCAAACCACCAAGGACATCGTTTTACCATGACCAAATACGCTCGGGATGAATTCGACAGGGTCCCGGAGGCCTCTTCACGACAGGGTGTCCACCGGGTCGCCTCCGATGCTCCCCGGCGCCGTCTGGGACCCATCCTGGCCGTCGGCGTTGTGGCGCTCGCCATCGGCCTGGTTGCCTTCCTGTTCCTGCCCAAGCTGGGATTCGTTCCCACCGGCACCCCGCTGCTGGCGGCAGGGTCCGCCTTGGAGAGCCCCTCGGCTTCCCCTTCCACCGAGGCGTCGCAAACCTCCCAATCCCCGAGCGCCGAGCCTAGCGCGGAGCCAAGCGCGACCCCCTCCGCCAGCGAGTCGCTCGCGAACAGCGGCACTTCCTCCGCAGTGCCCTCCGCCGACGCGCAGGCTGTTGACAAGACCCAGGCCGTGGCCGTCTACAACGGGACCACCACAGCCGGGCTGGCCGGCCGCGTCAGCGCCACCGTGGCCGGGGACGGGTGGGCTTTGGGACCGGTTGGTAACTGGGGCGGAATGCCCCAGAAGTCGTCTGTGATCTACTACAGCGGGGCTGAGCAAAAAGCGAACGCCGAGGCGCTCGGCGAGCTTCTGAACATCACCACACTGGTGGACTCCGCCGAGTTCCAGATGCCGCTGGTCGTGGTCCTCGGACCCGGTTTCGAGTAAGGAATTTCGGTTACGCCTGAATAACTATTAGGGGCTCGCAGGACGGGGTCCTGCCCCCGGCAAACGGCTATGGCTAAAGTGATTCCGGGCGCCGCGTTTGGATGCGGACCGTACCGATGGCGCACAGTGACGTGGGCCGAACAGAAGCAACCGAAAGTGGGCACCATGGCATTGGGAACCGTCAAATGGTTCAACGCCGAAAAAGGCTACGGCTTCATCACCGTTGACGACTCCGGAGACGATGTCTTCGTCCACTGGTCGGCCATCGAGGGTGAGGGCTACCGCGCCCTGGATGAAGGGCAGCGGGTGCAGTTCGAAGTCGGCGAAGGCGAGAAGGGTCCCCAGGCAGAGAACGTCCGGCCGGCCTGATGCTGCCCGCGGCAGTGCATGGCCCAGGCATTCCTGCCCGCTCCGGTCGGGCGCGGCCGCGGCTGGTTTCGGCGGCGGTCCTTGCCGCAGCAACGGCGTTCGCCTTGGCCGGCTGCTCCGGCCAGAGCGGCAACGTACGGGTTGATACGGTCGACGCCAATGGCGACGGCACACTGCGCATAGGCCTGATCCTGGACAACACCGGAAAACAGTCCTTCCTGAACTCCTCCCAGCTGGCCGCCGCAAAACTTGCGGTCCAGGAGATTAACGCCGCAGGGGGCCACAAGGGGCGGCCGGTGGAACTGCTTCCCGAAAAAATCAGTGAGGACACCTCCTCGCAGGCCAAGGAACTCGTGGCGGCCAAGGCGGACGTGGTCATCGGTCCCACTGACTCGAGCCGCGCCCCGGGGGCAATCGATGTCCTGTCGCGGGCCAAAGTGGCCATTATCTCGCCGGCGAACGCCGCGCACGGGCTCACGCGGTACAGGAGTGGCGGATACTACTTCCGCACTTCGGCAGCCGACGTGGCCCAGGCGCCAGTGCTGGTCAAGCTGGCCAAGGACAGCGGCGCCCGGACAATAGCGGTCCTTCACGAGGACGGCCTTTACGGCAAGGACGTCTCCGTGGCCGTCGCCGCCGCAGCGAAGGCAGCAGGCATCGGCACGGTGGCGGAGGCGGGATTCACGGCCGGCCAGGCACAGCAGGCGGCCGCAGCCGCCAAGGCCGCCGGCCCGGACGCCGTCATCCTCGTGGCCCGCGCCGGCGCCCAGGGCGCAATAGCGGAACTCAACAACGCGGGTCTCGCGGGCAACAAACTGATCCTCAGTGACGGCGCCATCAACCAGTACGGCTCCGCCCTGGGGTCAAAGGCTCTTGATGGTGCCCGCGGAATTCTGCCGGGAGTCTTCCCCTCGGCGCACTTCCAGGGGGAACTTGTGGCGGTTGATCCCGGCCTCAAGGACATGACGTTCGCCGCGGAAACCTACGACGCCGTCAACCTGGCCGCCATCGCGGCTGCCGCGGCGCAGGACGACGCCGGCTCCTCCATCGCTGCCAAGCTGATTGCGGTCTCCGGGCAGCAGGACGCGGGCACGGTTGAACCGTGCAGGAGCTACAAAGAATGTGCCGACGCACTCAAGGCCGGTAAGCCTGCGGATTACGACGGCGAATCCGGGCGGATCGGCTTCGATGCCACCGGGGACGTCACCAGCGCCAACTACATGGTGTTCACCTACGCCGCAGATAACAGGGCCCGGATGAGCGGAAGCGAAACCGCCGCCCGTGCCGGCGGCTGATCGCTCCTAGCGTAGCGGGGGCTGCAGCAGGGCCTTTCTGCGCAATACCTGCTTGCACTCTCCCCGGGGGAGTGCTAATTATTGACTTAGCACTCCCACGGACTGACTGCTAATTCGACGCCCGGTTCCGGCCGGCCGCGGACAGCGGGAAGGACAAGGAGCGAAAGAAATACCTTGCTGGGGTGAGATCCCATCCGCGCGGCATACAGAGGCCGCCGGTGAAGGGTCGTCCGTCGCGGGCACCGCAGTGAAGGTTCATTCTTAACGACTGTCCCGAAAGGACTACTGCCGTTATGGCCAAGATCATTGCATTTGATGAAGAGGCACGCCGCGGTCTTGAGCGGGGCCTGAATATCCTCGCCGACGCCGTCAAGGTCACCCTCGGCCCGCGTGGACGCAACGTCGTCCTCGAAAAGAAGTGGGGCGCCCCCACGATCACCAACGATGGTGTTTCCATCGCCAAGGAGATCGAGCTGGACGATCCTTACGAAAAAATCGGCGCCGAGCTGGTCAAGGAAGTTGCCAAGAAGACGGATGACGTCGCTGGCGACGGCACCACCACGGCCACCGTGCTCGCACAGGCCCTGGTCAAGGAAGGCCTGCGCAACGTCGCGGCCGGCGCTGACCCGCTGTCCCTGAAGCGCGGCATCGAGAAGGCTGTTGAAGCCGTCACCACCGAGCTGCTCGCTTCCGCCAAGGAAATCGAAACCAAGGAAGAGATCGCCGCCACGGCTTCCATCTCTGCAGGTGACGACGAAATCGGCGCGCTGATCGCTGAAGCACTGGACAAGGTCGGCAAGGAAGGTGTTATCACCGTCGAGGAGTCCAACACCTTCGGCCTCGAGCTTGAGCTCACCGAAGGCATGCGCTTCGACAAGGGCTACATCTCCGCTTACTTCGTCACCGACGCTGAGCGCCAG
Source organism: Arthrobacter sp. LjRoot78 (assembly GCF_964254335.1). Taxonomy (NCBI): domain Bacteria; kingdom Bacillati; phylum Actinomycetota; class Actinomycetes; order Micrococcales; family Micrococcaceae; genus Arthrobacter; species Arthrobacter sp. LjRoot78. The sequence goes on from NZ_CAXUTG020000001.1 coordinate 847,573, forward strand.
GAAACGGTCCTCGAGGATCCGTACATCCTGATCGTCAACTCCAAGATCTCCAACGTCAAGGAACTGGTTGCTGTCCTCGAAAAGGTCATGCAGTCTTCCAAGCCGCTGCTGATCATTGCCGAAGACATCGAGGGCGAGGCCCTGGCCACCCTGATCGTCAACAAGATCCGTGGCACCTTCAAGTCCGTTGCCGTCAAGGCTCCGGGCTTCGGCGACCGCCGCAAGGCGCAGCTCGCGGACATCGCCATCCTCACCGGTGGCCAGGTCATCTCCGAGGAAGTCGGCCTCAAGCTTGAGACCGCCGGCCTCGAACTCCTGGGCAAGGCACGCAAGGTTGTTGTCACCAAGGACGAGACCACCATCGTCGAAGGTGCCGGCGACGCCGACCAGATCGCCGGCCGCGTTTCCCAGATCCGCGCCGAGATCGAGAACTCCGATTCGGACTACGACCGCGAGAAGCTGCAGGAACGCCTGGCCAAGCTGGCCGGCGGCGTTGCAGTCATCAAGGCCGGTGCCGCTACCGAAGTTGAGCTCAAGGAACGCAAGCACCGCATTGAGGACGCTGTCCGCAACGCGAAGGCTGCCGTTGAAGAAGGCATCGTTGCCGGTGGTGGCGTTGCCCTCATCCAGGCCGGCGCCAAGGCATTCGCCAACCTGCAGCTCGAAGGCGACGAAGCAACGGGCGCCAACATCGTCCGCGTTGCCATCGACGCACCGTTGAAGCAGATCGCCTTCAACGCCGGCCTGGAGCCGGGCGTTGTTGTCGACAAGGTCCGCGGCCTGCCCGCCGGTCACGGTCTGAACGCCGCAACCGGACAGTACGTTGACCTGCTGGCTGCCGGGATCAACGACCCCGTCAAGGTAACGCGCTCTGCCCTGCAGAACGCTGCTTCCATCGCGGGCCTCTTCCTCACCACCGAGGCCGTTGTGGCCGACAAGCCGGAGAAGAACGCTCCGGCCATGGGTGGCGGCGACGAGATGGGCGGCATGGGCGGTTTCTAACCTGCCCAACCGCGCCTAGCGCACCTGAGTGCGGCCCCCTCATGTCGAGGGGGCCGCACTTTTGCGTTCGGAGGAACATTGGCGAAGGCCCCGCCCGCCGCGGCCGTGAATCGCCGGAAACCACAATGTCGGGCGGGTCTGGCAGGATAGTGCGGTGACGATTACTGCAGCAGCCGACGGTTCGGCTTTAGGAAACCCCGGTCCGGCCGGATGGGCCTGGTACGTGAACGATGACTGCTGGCGGGCCGGCGGCTGGCCGCACGGCACGAATAACCAGGGCGAGCTGATGGCCGTGCTGGATCTTTTCCGTTGCACCGCGCACCTCCCCGAGGAGGAGCTGCATATTCTTTGCGACAGCCAGTACGTCATCAACTCGGTCACCAAGTGGATGCCCGGCTGGAAGCGCAAGGGCTGGCGGAAGGCTGACGGCAAGCCGGTCCTGAACGTGGAGATCCTGCGGGAAATCGACCAGGCACTGAACGGACGCAAGTACCGCTTTGAATGGGTCCGCGGCCACGCCGGGCACGATCTCAACGAGGCCGCCGACGACCGCGCGCGGGCTGCGGCAACCTCCTATCAGCAGGGCATCGCAGTGCGGTCGGGGCCGGGGTTTGTCCGCGCCGGGCTTGTCCGCGAAGGAGGCGCCTCCACGCAGGCCGCGCCCAGGGTGCCGCAGCGCCAGGAGTCCCTCACCCTGGCCGGAAGCCGCAATCAGCCGGACCTTTTCACCGAACCTGACCTATTCAGTGAGCTGGAGACGGATCCGTTCGCGCAGCCCGGGCCGGAAGCAGCTCCCGAAGCCGTCGTCGAGGCACTGGAGCGGGAACTGCTCAGCCCCGACACGCGTGCCGACATCGGGCGGACCGGGGTGCTGCTGCATCCGGACTTTACGGAAATCGGCAGCTCAGGCCGGTTCTGGACACGGGATGCCATGATGATGGCTCTCGAGGAGAGCCCTGGCGCTGCTGCTGAACTGGAGATCATCGGCGCTGACCGGGTAGGACCCCAAGCGGTCCTTCTGACCTACCGAAGCAAGGACCGGGCGGGATCGTCGCTCCGCAGTTCGCTCTGGGTCCTGGACGGCACCCAGTGGCGCCTGCGCTTCCACCAGGGAACCCCGGAGGCCTAACCCGGATCAGCTGAACGGCTGCTTCAGCTGAAGCGTTGCGTATTGCCCTGCTCCGCCTGGGCGTACGTGGCGGCCGCTGAAGTCAGGGCCATGTTGATCGAGGCGAGCGAGGCCTCCACCTTGCCCTGCGTGATGGTCCACTCGGTGATCAGCGCCTGGAAGTTGGAGGCCGCCGATCCGCGCCACGTGCCCTGCAGCTCATCCAGCCCCCGCTTCATGGCCTGGACGTCCGCGCTGATGCGGTCAACCGTGGCCTTCACGTTGGCTGATTTGAGCTGGAGCAGCTCGGTATCTACAGAAATGATGCTCATGGTCATTGCCCTTCGACGCTGTTCGCAAGCTTGGTCAAGCTTGCGGACGGCCCTGGGTGTTAGGACCGCTACGCCGAGCCTAGGAAGCGGGCGGAAAGCCGCGCCACATCCGCAGCCTATATGTGGACAACTTCGCCGGCTTCGCCGCCGTCGTTCTTAATGCCTGGATAGTCTGCGGCCTCGTCCCGGAACGGAAGACTGACCACCATGGTGGCGCCCCCGCCGTCTGTGGGGATCATGCGGACAGACCCCGAGTGCGAGCCCACGATGGCAGCAACGATGGCCAGGCCGAGACCGCTGCCGCCCGTTTCCCGGGTCCGCGAGGTGTCCGCCCGGTAGAAGCGCTCAAAAATCCGCGACGCCTCGTCCTCCGGGATCCCGGCGCCGTGGTCGCGCACCTCGATGACGGAAAACCGTTGGCCCGCCTCGCCGGTGCGTACTCCTACGGCGAGCTCGATGGGCGTCCCGGGCGGGGTGTAGCGCAAGGCGTTTCCCATCAGGTTGCCCACCACCTGGCGCAGCTTTGCCTCGTCACCCAGCATCGGCGCGGGGGACGGCGGTCCGCCGTCGAGGCCTGTCAGTGAAATCGACCGGTCCCGGTCGCTGGCCTGGGTGTCCACGACGGCGTCGTTGGCGAGAAGCAGCAGATCCACAGGCTTCTGCTGCAGGGGGCGCTGCTCGTCCAGCCGGGCGAGCAGCAGAAGGTCCTCCACCATGGAGCCCATCCGCTTGGCCTCGCTCTCTATCCGACCCATGGCCGTGGCCACGTCCTCCTCCTTGGTGAGGGCGCCCTGGCGGTAGAGCTCGGAGAACCCCCGGATCGTCACCAGCGGGGTGCGGAGTTCGTGGGAAGCGTCAGCGGCAAAGCGGCGCATCCGCTCTTCCGAAGCCAGCCTGGCCGCGAAGGCGGATTCAATATGGCTGAGCATCGCGTTCAGGGAGCCGCCCAGCCGGCCCACTTCCGTGGCCGGGTTCTCCACATCGACGCGGCGGGAAAGATCACCGGCCGCGATGGCCGCCGCGGTCCTTTCCACACGGGCCAGGGGACGGAAGGACCTGGACACGGTCCAGGTGGCAATGAAGAAGGCCAATACCAGGGTCAGGAAGCCTACTCCGATGACCACCAGTGACGCGTGTTCCACGACCGAGTCCACCGGGGCCAGCGGCAGGCCGATGATGACGACGGCGTTGCGCTGGTTGCCGTCAACTACAGGCAGTGCCACGACGCGCCAGTTCCGCCCGTCAGTGCCGCGCACTTGGAACGGGGCGAGGTCGAGCCTGTTGGCTTCGGCCGGGGAGAGGCTTTCGATGTCCGGGTGCGAGTCTTTGTTGCCGCCGAACGGGAACGGTTCCTGGTCCTGCCGCAGGAGCATGAGGGAGTAGTCGGTGGGGATGTTCGGGTTCTGTTGCAGCAGCTGGTTGAAGGACTGCTGCTGCTTTACCGAATTGACGGCGACTTTGAGCTTGTCGTCCACCTGGCCCTGCAGGTAGCTGTGCAGGAGTGTCAGTGTTCCGGAACCGGTCACGGCGAGTGCCACCAGCATGAGCGCCATCATGATGGCCACCAGCTGGGAACGCAGCGAAGCCGACTTCCAACGGTGCAGCAAGGTCAGCGCTTTTCGGCTGTCCGAAGTACGTAGCCCACTCCGCGCTTGGTCTGGATGAGCGCCGGGGCGTCGGGGTCGATATCCACTTTGCGCCGCAGGTAGGAGATATAGGACTCCACGATGGACGCGTCTCCGTTGAAGTCGTATTCCCAGACGTGGTCCAGGATCTGGGACTTGGACAGGACCCGGTTAGGATTCAGCATCAGGTAGCGCAAAAGCTTGAACTCCGTGGGGGAGAGCTCAATGACCGTGCCGCCGCGGCGCACCTCGTGGGCGTCGTCGTCGAGCTCGAGGTCGTCCACCCGGATGACGGCGTCGTCGTCAAGCAGCGGCTGGGTGCGCCGGAGCACGGCGCGGATCCGGGCCACTACCTCGTCCAGGCTAAAGGGCTTGGTGACGTAGTCGTCGCCGCCGACGGTGAGCCCGGTGACCTTGTCCTCGGTGTCGTCCTTGGCCGTGAGGAACAGGACGGGGAAGTGCTTGCCTGAGGCGCGCAGCCTGCGGGTCACTGTGAAGCCGTCCATGTCCGGGAGCATGACGTCGAGCACCGCGAGGTCGGGGGCGTGGAGCTCGGCGGCGGCGAGGGCGTCGCGTCCGTTGCCGGCCGAGACGACCTCGAAGCCTGCGAACCTCAAGGACGTGGAGAGCAGCTCGCGGATGTTTGGTTCATCATCGACGACGAGCAACTTGGCTTCGGGACCGTTCTTTTTCATACCTCCCATGATGCTCCCAGAATCTGGGAGTTTTCTGAATGAATGTTGAGTGTCCCATGTGTGGAACCCGGCACTAGGCTGCCCCTGGCGGCCGCGGACTACGGGGAACCCTTTTTGCGGGTAATTCGTTCGGGCGGCGGAGGGTTTCCCCTGCTACCGGCCAGTACTAGAGTGGGCCCACTGAGTCCATGAGGATTCGGGACCAATCGTTCATGCGGCACCCAATGAAGGGGAACTACCACCATGACGGAAATACATGCGCCCGAGAGTACCCGTACGGCTGACCGCAGTATCCGCGACTGGGCTGACCTGGCTGAGGAAATGTGGTCCTACTTGACCGGCAAGGGCGCCGCGATCAACTACAACTTCATCGACATGACGGTCGAGGTTCCGCGCGACATCGGCCCGGACGCCCCGCGTGCCACCTGGAAGCTCAACGGCAGCCTCCGGGTGACCACCAGCGACAACGACGCCTCGGGGTCAGACGAGAACCGGAGCTGATCCGGACGTGAACGGATTCCGCCTCGACATGGATCTGGACTTCTCCTATACCGATGAGTCCGGAACTGTAACGCGGGGAACAGCAGAGGCCGGCGGCAGCCAAGTGCGAATTGCCGTGGACAGCCTTGAGTCGTTCAGTTCCGGCGGCATGCCGTCGCTGGATGACATCCGGCCACTGGCCAAGACCCTCGCGGACCGGGGGCTTTCAGTGGTGATTGACGGCCCGGACGGTCACATCGTGAGCCTCGGCGCCGTCGCAAGCCCGGCATCGCAGCGGCTCATTACGCGCTCACCCCACATCAAGTTGGGGAAGCTCGGCGCGCTGGCGCCACTCATGAAACGCGGGCGGCGCCCGCCGAGATTCTCGCTGCTGCCCCCGCAGACTCCGCTGCCGCTGATGCCGACAGTCAGGCGGAGCATCGTCCGCCGTGCCACCACCACCCACCACAGCCGGGGGAGCGGCCGGCCCAGGCTGATCTTCGTCCAGGACTCGGCCACATGGAACGGACAGGTGCCGCGCGAATACACCCTGAGCAGGGAAATAGTCAGGATCGGCAGTGACGGGTCCTCGGACGTCCAGCTGGACGGACTGGACGGCCTCCATGCGGAAATAGTCCACAACGCGGACGACGAGTACGTACTCGTGCCGCACGGGAAGGTGACGGGAAGTGTCGCATCCACGGGTGAGTCCGTGCTTCGAACGGGCGCCCGGATCCAGATGGGTCAGTGGTGCCTGGCCTATTTCCGGGAGGAGTTCGCGGACCACGGACGTCCGTTCGGCGGCCGCAGCGGCGGCGAACTCGCCTATCAGGCACCGCAGCTTGACCCGCGGACAGGAACCACGGAACGGGACGGATCGTGGGGGATCAGCTGACTACCGGCGGCGGGCGGACGTTTGGCCTGGGATTCAGCGGGAACGGGATCCTGCGGGGAGCCGGCGGCCGCCGAATCAGGTGGCCGAAGGATTCCGTCCCACGTCCTTGGCGTCCATGATCCGGTAGGCATAGCCCTGCTCGGCCAGGAACCGCTGGCGCTTCGCCGCGAAGTCCTGGTCGAGCGTGTCCCGCGCCACCAGTGAGTAGAACCGCGCTGCGCGGCCGTCCTGCTTGGGGCGCAGCAGCCGGCCCAGTCGCTGGGCTTCCTCCTGCCGGGAACCGAACGAGCCGGACACCTGGATGGCTACCGAAGCTTCCGGAAGGTCAATGGAGAAGTTCGCAACCTTGGAAACCACCAAGGTCTGCACTTCGCCCGCCCGGAAGGCTTCGAACAGCTTCTGGCGCTCCTTTACGGACGTGTCGCCCTTGATCACGGGGGCCTGGAGCCGTTCACCCAGATCGTCCAGCTGGTCGATGTACTGGCCGATGACCAGGAGTTGCTCACCCCGGTGCTGTTCCACCAGTTGCTCCACCACCATGGTCTTCGTTTCGGACGTGGCACAAAGCCGGTACTTGTCGGCGTCCTCGGCCATGGCGTACGCAACACGTTCGTCATGGGGAAGATCCACCCTGACTTCCACGCAGTCCGCCGGAGCGATGTAGCCCTGGGCCTCGATGTCCTTCCACGGCGCGTCGTAGCGTTTCGGGCCGATCAGGCTGAAGACTTCGCCTTCGCGGCCGTCCTCGCGTACCAGGGTTGCGGTCAATCCGAGCCTGCGCCGGGCCTGCAGGTCCGCCGTCATCCGGAAGATGGGTGCCGGCAACAGGTGGACCTCGTCGTAGATGATCAGGCCCCAGTCGTGGCCGTCCACCAGTTCCAGGTGGGGGTAGAGCCCGCCGCGTTTCGTGGTCAGGACCTGGTAGGTCGCTATGGTGACCGGGCGGACTTCCTTGACCGAGCCGGAGTACTCACCGATCTCGTCCGCCGTCAGCGAGGTCCGCTTGACGAGCTCGTCCTTCCACTGCCGGGCGGACACGGTGTTGGTCACCAGGATCAGCGTTGTGGTGGAGCTTGTGGACATGGCCGCCGCACCCACAAGCGTTTTGCCGGCGCCGCAGGGGAGCACGACGACGCCGCTGCCGCCGGCCCAGAAGTTCTCCGTGGCCAGTTTCTGGTAGGGCCGGAGCTTCCAGCCGGACTCGTTGAGCATAATGGGGTGCGGCGTACCGTCCACGTAGCCGGCCAGGTCTTCGGCGGGCCAGCCGATCTTGAGGAGCAGCTGCTTCAGCTGCCCGCGCTGCGAGGAATGGACCACCACGGTCTCGCCGTCGATGCGCGGGCCCAGCAGGGGCTGGATCTTCTTGGCACGGCAGACTTCCTCGAGCACGGGGTAATCGCTGGTCCGCATCACCAGCCCGTGCTGCGGGTCTTTTTCCAGCCGCAGCCGGCCATAGCGGGACATCGTTTCTTCGATATCGATCAGCAGGGAATGCGGCACCGGGAAGCGCGAGTACTTCAACAAGGTGTCCAGGACGCGTTCGGCGTCCAGCCCGGCAGCGCGGGCGTTCCACAGCCCTAACGGAGTCAGGCGGTAGCTGTGCACGTGTTCCGGTGCGCGCTCCAGCTCGGCGAAGGCGGCGATGGCGTGCCTGGCTTCCGTGGCCTGCTCATGGTCCACTTCGAGCAGGATGGTTTTGTCGCTCTGGACGATCAGGGGCCCGTCGTTCACGGTGCCCAAGCCCTGATGCCGCTGGTTCGTGGGGTGCTGGTCACTGCTGGGATCCCTCTTCCGCCTCAATGTCGATGATCCGGTGGATCGAGAGCACGCGTTCGGTTTCGCGTGCGGGGTCGAAGACCCTCACCCGTCCGCCGTTTACAGACACCGGAACAACCGTTTCCCTGCTGGAATTCCCTTGGCTGTCCACCACGTTCATCACCACTGCCTGCCGGAGCCGGATGGCCTTCTGCAGGGTTTCGAGCCCGAGCTGCGTTGCTTCCTCGCCCGTTGCCCCTGGCGCCGTGCGGTGGCTTCCGTTGCCGTTCGGTCCATGAGCGGCTCCGTGGCTGCGGAGAATCGCCAACTGGGCGTCGACGTCGGCCTCCGCCGGTGCCGTCCGCGGCGCACTGTACACGGGACGCCCGCTGCCCGGCACGGCAGTGGTCCGGCGCAGCCGGATCAGCGCCGACTCAGCCTCCTCCACGGCCGGTGACAAACCCAGCGCACGCAGTACCTGGGCGGTTTCCTTCGGGCCCGCGCGGGAGATCAGGACTGTGGGCGCAATGCGGACCAGCCCCAGCCCTGCCGCGCTGGATTCCTTGACGAGTTCGAGCAGGGCGTCTTCGTCGTCGCTTTGGATGAAGCTGGACGCCACGCCCACGCGCAGCCTGCCGTGCCTGGCCGCGGTGTCCTCCACGAGGTATTCGAGTGGCTGCGGTACCGCGGTGGCCGAGTGCTCGCGCAGGAAACGCAACAGGCTGCCGGCGTCGTGGCCGGCATCGAGGGCGCGGCGGACGGACGCCACGGAGAACCGGTAGATCGTAGCGGGACCCTGGCCTTCGGCGTCGGCCATCACCTGGAGCTTTTCGCTCAACTCGGGCGCCAGGTACCCAGGCGCCACGGCAGTGAGGTCAGCCTGCAGCAAAACGTGGTTGAGGGCGGCCGGCAGATGCTCTCCCAGGATATCCAGCGCTTCATCAGGACGTTCCGCGGCGATCGCGGAGCCCAACTGGCTAAGCGCGCCCGAACCGATGAGGCCGAGCATCTCCGCTTCCGCCAGGACGCCGCGGATCAGCGAACTAAAGCGCCGGGCCATCCGGGGCTGGGTCCATTCTGCCCGTTGCAGCACCGCGGCCGCGTCCAGCACCGGCGCCTTGCCGTCGGCCTCGGCGGCCTCGTCCGTAAGTTCGTTGAGGATCTCCAGGATCCTCTTCCGGATGACAGGCGCGTCCGGCCGCTGGGCCTCAGCCGACAGTGCGTTGATGGTGGTGCCGGCCGCCGCACGGTGCGGGGCAGAGCCAGCGCCCGGACCGGTGACTGGCTGGCCCACTAGCGACGGGGCGCGTTCGCTGGCCAGCCAGGCATTCACGAGCCAGAGCCACTGTTCCTGGCGCGGCAGCGTAAGCCACTCAAGCTGTTCCGGCTGGACCCAGGCGGAGCTGTCAACGTCCAGCCGGAGAAGTCCGGCCAGAGCACAATGCTCAACCAGCAGGCCGGCGGGGTGGAGGTCGATCCGGAGTGCGTCCGCCAGGCGCTTCATCTCGCGTACGCCGACGCCCCCGCTCCGCAACGTGACGAGGGGCTGCTCGCGCACGTTGTACAGGAGCTCTCCTGTCAGACGGAGGGTTTCGGCAATGGCGCCCAAAGCGGCATTTCGCCGGAGCGCCGCCGTGGTCTGTCCTAGCCTGGGTACCGGGGGAGTCAGCGTGAAGTCCTCGATCACGGCCCCGCCGCGGAGGGCGATCCCGACGCTGTGCGGCAGCTCCACGTGGGCGGCGTCCAGCGGTACCAGCAGGCCCCTCGCCAGGAGCCAGTCAACCGGCCCGACGTCGGGGCCTTCGTTAACGACGGAGGCCCGCCGCTGGGCCTGGGGCACCGCGCCCATGGCCCAGTTCCCGAAACGGGCCAGGAGCGCCGTAGTGCGGTCCGGGGCCGTGGCGAGGAGTCGTTCCAGGGCATCGGGCGTGGCTGTCCAATGCTGCAGTGACAGGGCGGCTTCCATGGGCGTTGTGGCCGGATGGATGGAAGCGCCGCTGTGGTGTAGTTCGCCCACCAGTTGCACCACGCGCTGGGCGAAGGCCGGCTGCAGCCGGACAAGTTCCGTGTAGCTCCTGCCCAGTCCTGCCGGATATATCCCTACGACGTCGCGGAGGCTTCCGACCGGAAGGTAGAAGCGCTGGCGGGCACCTGCCGGCAGCGCAGCACCGTGCGGGGGCTCGGCGCGGTGCACGAGGGCCAGTTCTTCAAGGGAGTGCAGGATCCGTTCGATGGCGGACAGCGAGGCGCCGCGGATGAGTTTCTTGAGTCCCGCGGCCGAGGCGCTGTGGGCGGTGTCCGTGTTGGTGCAGAGGTGGAGGGTCTCCAGAACCTGCATCTGCGGCCGGTTCAGCCGCTCCAGTGCCCGCTGCACGCTGACCCTGGCACTGGCCCGCGCCGCGAGGGCCGCAAAGTCCGGAACGTTGGGTGAGACCAGGTCCGGCCGCGCGGAGAACAGGGCCCGCAACGAGTCGTCGCTGCGGGCCTCCAGTTCCTTGCTGAGCGCGCGAATAAAGGACATCAGTCCAACGTTACCGCCCGCCGGACTTTCCTGCCCGGCGGCGGGCGGCGACGCCGTCGATCACCAGGAATATCATCAGGAGGAACGCCAGCGGCAGGCCGTACAGGGCCAGGGATGTTACCCACACCGGAGCGGCACTGCCGCCAAAGGCGATGGCCATGACCGCGCCCACGGCAGCCAGCGAGAGGACAGCAATAACCGCCGCAACTATCATCAGAGGCCGCCGGTAGCGGGAGGGTGTCATGGAAGTAACGCTAACAGCCCGGCTGTGCCCGTGCCGCAAAGCGGGAATCCGGGTCTCGGCAGGATAACCTTGAAGATACAGACCAACATGGTCCGGGCAGCCATACCCTGAACCCGCATATCAATGCGGATGCGGTGGCCGCCGGCCGTGTCACAGGAAGTCCAGAACGAAGAAGGTTGATTACGTGCCTACCGGCAAGGTCAAGTGGTATGACAAGGAAAAAGGCTTCGGATTCCTCGCAGGTGAGGACGGCCAGGAAGTATTCCTGCCCAAATCCGCCCTGCCCGAGGGCGTAACGGACCTCAAGGCCGGCACGCGCGTTGAGTTCGGTGTGGCTGACGGCCGCAAGGGAGCCCAGGCCCTCGGGCTGCGCGTGCTGGACAAGACCCCGTCCATCGCGAAGGCTAAGCGTCCCAGCGCCAAGGACCTGGCACCCCTCGTCCAGGACCTGGTAAGCGTGCTGGACAACCTGTCCGGAACGCTGTCCGCCGGAAAGTACCCGGAAGGCAACAAGGCCAAGGCGATTGCAGCTGCCCTCCGTAAGGTCGCCGACGAGCTGGACGCCTAGGCATCCGCATGACTTCCCAACCTGACCAGGGCACCCCCAAACCGGCGTCAAAGCCCCGCGCCGGCGTCCCCGTGTGGCGCGTCGGCAAACCGGACGCGGTGCTTGCTGCAGCCGTGGACTTTGCCCGGGCTGCAGTGGAGGGCATCGCCCCGGCCGAGCAGATCGGACAGCACCTCGGTGCCAAGAGCGAAGGGGACCGCGTTGTCACGCATCTCTTCGAGTCCCGGCTGGCCGGGTACCAGGGATGGCAGTGGTACGCGGTGCTCACCCGCAATTCCCGTTCCAAGGTCATCACGGTGAACGAACTTGGCCTGCTGCCTTCGGAGGATTCCATCCTCGCACCGGAGTGGGTGCCCTGGGCTGAACGGGTGCGCCCCGAGGACGCCCAGGAAAATGAACAGGACGCGGAGGCGCCCGTTGTGGACGCCGACGCCCAGGGCACTGTCCTGGCCGGTTCCGACGACGGCGCCGCCGTTTCGGACGACGGCGACGCTTCCGACGACGATGAAGACTCCGACGACGACAGTGACGCACCGGAGGAACCATCCGGCTCCGCCCGCGAGGTCGACTAGCCTGTTATTCCCCCGCGCTGCCCCCGGCAAGGTGAGGCTCCGTGAGGGGCTGCGCTACTTCCGGGTGGTGTTGCGGGAGAGCCAGCCGCTCCAGCTGGGCAGACGCTGCTCCAGCAGGGCTGACAGCGGAGCACTTAACGAAGAAGGCGCCGTCCGGGACCAAAACCCCGGACGACGCCGTCGGACGCTAAAGCGTCAGCAGCCGCTGATTCCCTACTCCCGCAGTTCTCCCACGACGTAGTCGATGCTGGACAGGAGAGCCGAGACGTCGTCCGGGTCGATCGCCACGAACGTGGCGATGCGCAGCTGGTTGCGGCCCAGCTTGCGGTACGGTTCGGTGTCCACAATGCCGTTGGCGCGAAGGACCTTGGCGATTGCGGCCGCATCAATCGAGTCGTCGAAGTCGATGGTGGCGATCACGTTGGAACGGTCTTCGGCCCTGGCAACGAACGGCGTGGCGTACTCGGAGGCCTCTGCCCAGTCATAGATGCGCCCGGCCGAATCGGCGGTGCGTGCAGCGGCAAAATCAAGGCCGCCGCTGGCGTTCAGCCACTGCACCTGCGCGTCCAGGGTTACCAGTGTGGCCAGCGCAGGGGTGTTGTACGTCTGGTTGAGCCGTGAGTTGTCGATGGCGGTCTGCAGGTCAAGGAAATCGGGGATCCACCGGCCGCTCGCCTTGATCCGGGCAGCGCGCTCCAGCGCCGCCGGAGAGAAGAGCCCCAGCCACAGGCCGCCGTCGGACGCGAAGTTCTTCTGCGGGGCGAAGTAGTAGACGTCGGCTTCCGAGACGTCGACGTCCAGGCCGCCGGCAGCCGAGGTGGCGTCCACCAGGACAAGCGAGCCTTCATCCGCGCCGGCAACCCGCTTGACCGGAGCTGCCACGCCCGTGGACGTTTCGTTCTGCGGCCAGGCGTAGACGTCCACGCCCGCTTCCGCGGTGGCTTCCGGCCGTGTGCCGGGCTCGGCTTTGATGATGGAGGAGGCGTCCAGGAACGGAGCCTTGTTGGTGGCGGAGGCGAATTTGGAGCCGAATTCTCCGAATGAGAGGTGCTGGGCCTTGCTGTCCACAAGTCCGAACGCCGCGATGTCCCAGAACGCCGTTGAGCCGCCCACGCCGAGGATGACTTCGTATCCTTCGGGGGCGCGGAAAAATTCGCTGAGGCCGCTGCGGACAGACCCGACCAGGTTCTTCACCGGGGTCTGGCGGTGCGACGTGCCCAAAAGCGTGGCAGAAGCGGCGGACAGCGCCTCGATCTGCTCGGGGCGGACCTTTGATGGCCCGGCGCCGAACCGTCCGTCCTTGGGCAGGAGGTTGGCGGGGATAGTGATGCTGGTGTCGCTCACAATGGCTCCAATTTATCGGCGTGGACGTGTTTCCGGTGTGGACGGGGGCCCGGCAGTACAGGGGAATCCCCTATATTCTGCCTGACGTGCCTGCAGGGGAGGGAACGGCATCCGTCATAGTCCAGTCACTGAGACATCCCGGCCGCAGGTCAGCGCAGTGCGCGGAAGATTATCCGGAGTAATTCAAAATAGGCTAAACTGGTTGCTGTCGTACAGCGGGCCGCGTAGCCGGTCTGGCTGATCCCGCGGGGCTTTTCCCAGCGGCTGGTCGGTGGATGCAGGTCCACCCCGCCGAGGCCAACGTGGAGGCTTTTGCGCGGTACGGTGGGACTGACGCAAGGACTGTGCTCGAGGAGCTGAGCTGGATGACCGATCTGATCGACACCACGGAGATGTATCTTCGGACAATCTTGGAGCTTGAGGAAGAGAACATCGTGGCTCTCCGCGCCCGGATTGCCGAACGGCTGCGCCACTCCGGGCCCACCGTTTCGCAGACCATCGGGCGCATGGAGCGTGACGGACTGGTGGTTGTTTCGGGGGACCGGCACCTTGAGCTCACCGAAACCGGCCGGAAACGCGCCACCGAAGTCATGCGCAAACACCGCCTCGCGGAACGGCTGCTAGCCGATGTCATCGGACTCGACTGGGCGTACGTCCACGACGAAGCGTGCCGCTGGGAACACGTCATGAGCGAGCGGGTGGAGCGTCGCATCTTCGAACTCCTGAACCACCCCACGGTATCCCCCTATGGCAATCCCATTCCAGGCCTGGCGGCGCTCGGTGGTCAGCCAACTCCCGCGTTCACCGACGGTGTGGTGAACCTCCTTGAGGCCATGACCGGGTACGGAGCCGACTCGCGCATCACGGTGAGCAGGCTGGCCGAGCCCATCCAGGTTGAGCCGGAGTTGCTGGTGCAGCTGGATGAAGGCGGAATCCGGCCGGGGGCGTCCCTCGCACTGGAGCGCGTGGGGGAGTACATCTCCGTGCGTGTGCCCGAGATCGAAGGCGCCCTGGAGTTGCCGCCCGAGGTTGCGGCCCACGTGTTTGTTACGGTCAGCTAACTGCGCCCTTGTAGGACCACCTACAACGTACTGAGACCCAGATAACGGAATTATTACCGCGCTGATTAATCGCCTATAGTTGAGCACTAGCGCCGATACAAAAGCGTTACCTGATCCGAAGCCGAGCTCTGCCAGCGGATCAGTGTGCGAACCACCTCCTGGCAGAGGCGGAGGAACCACAACCGGCCGTTGAAATACGGCCTTGGGGTGAAGTCCGTCAGCAGCAAGCCACTTCCGACGAAGGATTCCCTAGGGAGACCTGTGTCGGACGCCTTGCATTGGCGGACCGGGTCTTTGCACTCTCTGACCCGAATCCGACAGCTAACTTCGCAGGCTCTCCAGAGAGGATATTTCTTGACCACGCAGACCGTCAGGGGCCGCCGCAGGGCGACCGGTCCCGCTTCGGAGTACCCTGTGGCCGAAGCCGTAATGACGGTCAGGCCGCGCGATGCACACCGTGATGCACGCCGGCGCCGCAGCCTGTTCAGCCAGGTAACGGACTTCGCTTCGGCGAGCGGCGTGGGTCAGAAGGCCGGCATTGCCCTTGCCGCCACCGGACTTGTCCTCACCGTGACCGTCCCGTCGACCGGTCCCATGATGTCCACTGCGGACACCGGGAATGCCGGTGTCGCCGCCTCAGTTGCCGCGCAGCCGGAGGTTTCCGCTGCTGCCGGCGCCAAAATTGACTTCAACCGCACTTATGTCGCCACCAAGGGCGATCCCGACGGCAAGCTCAAGCAGCTCCTGAGCGCGCAGTCCGCGGGCACCATCACCCGCGCTGCTTCCGCCGGGAGCCTCGGGGCGCCGCTCGAACACTTGGTTTCCGCTTCGCCCTTCGGTTTCCGGGTCAGCCCGATAACCGGCGGAGCCGGTGAGTTCCACCGGGGCCAGGACTACGCGGCACAGTGCGGCACCAGCGTCCTGGCTGCCGCCAGCGGAACGGTCACGTTCTCCGGCTGGCACCCCTACGGCGGCGGAAACCGGGTGGTGATTGACCACGGCAACGGCCTCGAAACCACGTATAACCACCTTTCGTCTTCAAGCGTCCAGGTCGGCCAGAAGGTCAGCCGCGGCGACGTTGTGGCCCTGAGCGGGACCACCGGCGCTTCCACCGGCTGCCACCTCCATTTCGAAGTGATGGTCAACGGCGAAGTCGTTGACCCCACCGGCTGGCTCTGACCCAAGCGATGGGTCACTCTCGCATTCCTGTGACATGCCGTGACCTGAATGTGACATTCGTTCGGAATTCCTGTACCGTTTAGAGCACGCCAACTTTTCCGAAGTTGGCGCTCTTGAGTGGATTGCCTAACTCTGCCACCGCTCAAGGTCCGTTCGCATGACATCGTCTGGCAGAGGCGGGGGAACCAATTTTGGTCTTCGCAAGAAGACCTTGGGGTTAAGTCGCAAAAGCTTCCCAGGAAGCCGAGCGGCCGGGTGACTCCCATCCGAATCCGACAGCTCACCTCGTAGGCATTGGGAGAGGCTACCTTCGTGTCTACACGCAACACTTCTGCGCGCCACCGTGCGCAAACGGTTCGTACGAACCCGTTGAACTCCGTGTCCAGGGCTGTTACTGCCAACGCCGGGACCGTAGGTCGCCAGGCGGCTGTGATCGCAGCTGCGTCCGGACTGATCCTCAGCGTTGGAATGCCGGCAAATGCCGCCGATACCAACCTGGGTGTTTCCGCTTCGACGGAGTCCGACTCTCAGTCAGCCCAGCTGGCCGTAACCGCTGAACCGACAGCGACTGTTTCCTTCGAGCGTCCGTCAGTCACCACGACGGCAGCGCCCAAGATTGAAACCGTCCGGGCACAGTCCACCGGTACCGACGCCAGCGAGACCTCCACTGGTGCTGACGGGGAAGCCAAGGCCGGCAAGCTTGCCGACGCCGCCTCCTCTGCAGCAGCATCGGGCCTCGCCGCCATCGCGTACACCGGTATTGGCAGCGCCTACGTCTGGGGCGGCACCACTCCCAGCGGCTGGGACTGCTCAGGCTTCACCCAGTGGGTCTACGCCCAGGCTGGCATCAGCATCCCCCGCACCAATGCATGGACCGCCATGACACCCACCGCCACCCCGGCGCCGGGCGACCTGGTCATGCAAAACGGCGGTGCGCACGTTGGCATCTACGTCGGCAACGGCATGATGATCAGCGCGCTGAACCCGTCGCAGGGCACGATCCTGCACGCTGTGTCCGCCACGGGCACTTCTGCGTTCTACACGCTTCGCTAGAACACGCGGCGCTTCGCTACATCCCGGGTTTCCCGTCGCTGAAGCGCGCGTTCTTCGCTAAATAAACCTGTTCGGGCCGTTCCGGCGTACCCCCAAGATGCCGGAGCGTCCAAAAACCGCGGCCTGCCACGCAGTCTGAGGAAAACGAAAGAGAGAAATAATGACTACTCGTGCGATCGCACGGCACCGCGCCGAGGTTACCAAAACCAACTCGCTTGCTGTCATTGCCAAGGCTGTCGGCGACAACGCCGGCGGCATGGGCCGTCAGGCTGCGGTTATCGCTGCAGCTTCCGGCCTGGTCCTGACCAGCGGTATCGCAGCCAACGCTGCCGACACCAACGTTCAGCGCGAAGCAACCTCTGCTTCCACCCTGGAAGTGCAGTCCTCTGCTCCGGCCAACATCTCGGCCGCTTCCAGCATCGCCATCTCCTTCGAGAAGCCGGCGGTCTCCACCTCCCCGGCTCCGGTCGTCGAGGCTCCCAAGCCTGTCGTCGAGGTCCAGGAAGCTGCTCCCGAGGCTGCTCCGGTTGCCGCTGCCGCGACCGTGTCGGCCCCGGCCGTCCCTGCAGCTGCAGCACCCGCCGCCGCCAGCGGAAACGGCGCAGCGATTGCTGCCGCCGCCTACGCCCAGCTGGGTGTCGCGCAGGACTGCACCGCCCTCGCCACCAACGCGCTTGCAGCAGTCGGCGTCAACTACCACGGCTGGCCGGCAGGTTACCTGTCCCTGGGCCGCACCGTGAGCGCCGCCGAGGCACAGCCGGGCGACCTCGCGTACTACGAGAACGGCGGCATGGGCATGGCCCACATCGCTGTCTACGTCGGCAACGGCCAGGCCGTTCACGGCGGCTGGAACGGCGGAACCACCTCGCTGTTCAGCGTCAACGTTGGTTCCGGTCCGGTCTTCATCCGCGTCGGCGGCTAATACCCCGGTTCACGCGTAACAGAAGGACCCCTGCCCTCGGGCAGGGGTCCTTCTGCGTTTCCGGCAGGTGAATTTTTGCCGACACGGAGTCTATGGTAAAGAGCCGATTCGGCGATAGGGCACTTGAGTGTTTACTCTTGTGTTGTCGATCCATAGCCCGGACAAGCAGAGGGCAGCCGGCCCTCGAGCCCCTGACGGGTGCGGCCGTGAAGAGGTATGTGCATGCGCACACTCGTTCTTAATGCTGGATATGAACCGCTGGCGGTTGTGACCTTCCGCCGGGCGCTGGTTCTTGTGCTGACCGGAAAAGCTAGCGTGGTGGCCGAAGGCGACGATCCTGTCGTCGGGCCGCAGGAGATCCTGGGCCGTCCGTCCGTGATACTCCTAAACCGCTACATCCGGCCCCGGTACAACACCATCACGGCTGTGAGCCGCCGGGGCGTGCTGCGCCGTGACGGCCACCGCTGCGCCTATTGCGGTAAGGCAGCACACACCATTGACCACGTCCACCCGAAATCGAGGGGCGGTGCCGATTCCTGGGAGAACCTGGTGGCCGCCTGCCTTCGATGCAACAACGTGAAGGGCGACCACACGCCTGCCGAGATGGGCTGGAAACTCAGGTTCGTGCCCGCGCCTCCGCACGGCACGATCTGGCAGATCAAGGAACTGGAAAAGCCCACGCCCGCGTGGGACCCTTTCCTCCTGCCCGAATCAGCCGCCTAAGGCTCCACGGTTTCTAAGGCTTCACGGTTCCATGGTCCCAGCCCGCATCGCTAGGCTGGCACTGTGGAGTTTGATGCCTTAATCCTGGCCGGCGGGCGGTCATCCCGCTTGGGCGGCGTGCCCAAGTCCCAGTTGGTGTTCGACGGCGCCACCCTCCTTTCGCGGTCGCTAACGGCAGCCACGGGGGCGGGAGCGGTGGTGGTGGTGGGACCTGATCCCGGCGGACTGCCCGCCGGTGTCCTGTCGTGCCGGGAGGAGCCAGCGTTTGCCGGCCCGGCGGCAGCCATAGGCGCTGGCCTGGCCGCCTTGGAGCGCGCACGCGGTCCGTTGCGCGCAGCGATGACCCTGGTCCTGGCTTGCGACATGCCCAAAGCCGACCAGGCCGTTGCCGCGCTTCAGCTCACCATGGCCGAGGCCGGTAGCGGCGCGGCCGGCTACGACGGAGTCATGTCCGCCTCGCCTGATGGCCGCAAACAGCCGCTTGCGGGCTTTTATGGCACAGCTGCGCTACAACGCGCCGTGAGCGAACTGGGGGAGAGCGGAGGCCTCACGGGGGCATCAGTCTTCGCCCTCCTTGCTAGGCTTGACGTGCGGACAGTTACCGTCCCCTCCGGTGCCACCGATGACGTGGATACCTGGGACGATGCCACCGCGCTAGGGGTGTCCCGCCAGGGGTCATAAGCCACCGTGGGTGGGACCGGGCGTTGGCACCGCAACTGAATTTGAGTTTGGAGGCAACGGTGAAAAGCCAGGACGAAACGCTGGAGGACTGGTGCCGGGCGTTGCTGCAAGCCTTCGAGCTGGAGGACGTCGAGGTGGACGTCGATGAAGTATTGGCTCTGGCCGGGGTCGCGGCCCACTCTGTGGTGCGGCCGGCGGCGCCGCTGACCACGTTCATCGCCGGCTTCGCAGCGGGTATGGCGTCGGGTTCGGGGCAGGCTCCGGACTCGGTTTCCATGCAGGCTGCCATGGGCGTGGCGCGGGCGCTGGCAATGGACTATGCAGCAGCGGATTCCGCCGAGGCCGCGCCGCAGCCGGATTCCGGACCGGCCGTCAGCAGCGGGAACCCCGGCGCATGACGGCTGCGCCGCCGGGCGGCGGTGACGCCGCCAGCGACGTGCCTGAACGCGGGGAACCCTCCGATGGTCCCGGCGCTGCCGATGCCGCAGGCACTGACGATGCCGGTTCCGCTGATGTGAGCACTCCCGAAACGGCTGCCGCCGAGACCGGCGCTGCCGAGACGGGCGCTGCCGAGACGGGTACTGCCGAAGCCGGCCACACCCATTTGGCGCACACCTGGCAGGAAGCCCGGCAGGCGTCATTCGACTGCGCAACACCCATCCCGCCGGGGCCGGTGCCGCTCAGGACTGCGCTCGGCCGGACGCTTGCGGCTGACGTCACCGCGCTCCAGGACATGCCGCACTACGCTTCATCCGCCATGGACGGCTGGGCGGTCAACGGAAGCGGGCCGTGGATCCTGGCAGAGCCCGGCCACCGGCTGGCACCCCACCAAGCCAGTCCCATCGTCACCGGCGGCCTGATTCCCCCTGGCGCCAAGGCTGTGCTCCGCAGCGAAAGCGGCACCATGTCAACTGATGAGGAGGGGCTCCCCGTGCTGGTCCTTGGCGGCGCGGCACGGCCCGGTGAACCGAGGAACGGCCAGCACATCCGGAAAGCCGGCGAGGAAGCAGCAGCCGGAGACATCCTCATCGCAAACGGAACTTTACTCAATCCGGCCCATCTGGCCCTCGCGGCGCTTGCCGGCCACGACTCCCTCCACGTGCAGGGAAAACCTGTGGTAAGAATTCTGCTCACGGGCTCCGAGGTGGTCACCTCAGGCCTTCCGGCACCGGGTAAGGTACGCGACACTTTCGGGCCGCAGCTTGGCGCCGTCGTCGAGATGCTGGGCGGCATCAGCGGCGGGCAGGACAAGATCGGCGACGGCTACGACGAATGGCTCACCGCCCTGGAAGACGACGCCGCGGAGGAGGCGCCTGCCGACGTCGTCATCACCACCGGCGGCACCGGCCGGTCCGGAACAGACCACCTCCGCCGTGCAGTCGCGGAACTCGGCGGCCGCCTGTTGATCGACGGCATCGCCATGCGGCCGGGGCACCCGGCCGTCCTCGCCGAACTGCCGGACGGCCGCTTCATCCTAGGACTGCCCGGCAATCCCCTTGCCGCGATGATGGCGCTCTGCACAGTGGGGGCTCCGCTGCTGGCCGCGCTGGGCCACGGGCCGCTGCCACCGGTCAGCGAGGTTCCCTGCGGGACGATGATCGACGCTGAACCGGGAAGGACCCGGCTGATGCCTTTCAGGCTCCTCTACGGCATGGCATCACCCGCCCAGCACGCGGGATCCGGGATGATGCGCGGCCTTGCGGCAGCCGACGGCGTCCTGGTCGTGCCGCCGCACGGTATCCAGCTGGGGGAGCCCGTGCCCGCCTTCGCCTTGCCGTGGGGTGCCCCGATCCACGCGGCGGAGCCGGCCGCAGCGAAGGCCAAGGCTGCTCCCCGCAAGACCCAGCGAAAGCCCGCCGCATCAGACGGTCCGGTGGACTGGAGTGCTTTGCTCGGCTAAAACGGTCCCGGCTGGTGAAGGCCGTCCGGGCTTGCAATGATGGTCATATCACGCACTAAAGAGGAGCTCATCGTGGCCCGCATGACGCAACGCCGCAAAATTCACAAGTTCGTCCTGGACGGTTCGCCGCAGTCCCTCGCATATCCTGTGCGGCACCGGGAAGACGTACTGGCCGTGGAGGAACCACTGGAAGTACGGCTGGGATCCCTCCCGTTTACCGTCACCATGCGGACGCCAGGGGACGATTTTGACCTCGTGGCGGGGTTCCTGGTGTCCGAGGGCATCATCTGGGACCCCGATCAACTCATCTCGCTGCGGTTTTGCGCGGGTGAGGACGAGGACGGCGTTCAGACCTTCAATGTTGTGGAAGCGCAGCTGCGGCCGGACGTCGTCCTGCCTGAGAGGGGCCGCAATATCTTCACTTCCAGTTCATGCGGCATCTGCGGCACCGATTCCATCGACGCCGTCCGCAAGTCCTCGCATTTCAGCCCTGCCGGGGATCCGCTGACCGTCCCGGTCGAGACGCTGGCCGGGCTCCCGGACGAGCTTCGTAAGGCGCAGGCCGTTTTCGACGCCACCGGAGGGGTCCATGCGGCCGGCCTCTTCCGGATCACTGACGACGGCGGCACTGAGCTGCTGTGCCTGCGCGAGGATGTGGGACGCCACAACGCCGTGGACAAGGTGGTGGGCTGGGCGCTGCGCGAACGGCTGCTGCCGCTGGCGGGCACAGTCCTGCAGGTGTCCGGCCGAGCCTCCTTCGAACTGGTTCAGAAGGCGGCGCTCGCGGGGATTCCGGTGCTTGCTGCCGTCAGCGCGCCGTCCAGCCTCGCCGTTGAACTTGCTCACGCCAGCGGCATGACGCTGGCTGGCTTCAGCAGGGGCGCCACGCTCAACGTTTACGCCGGGCAACACCGGATCAAGGCACCCGCTCCCATCCCCGGATAAGGCAAAATGCTTGGCTTATCGGGCCCGGCACAGTAGATTTTATCCATCGATTGGACGCGCCGATCCGCTCCTTCGGCAGTGTTCAAGGGCTTGCGCATAAGCTGAAGCCAACGCCAAGGCGAATACCGCGAACCAGCCGTCAGCTTCCAGACCACAGGTATAAAGAGGACCACATTGCACGACGACCGCCGCATCACGGAAGTCCGTCTTGACCGCTTCATGCGTGAACGGGTGGACCCCGCCGTGTACACCCGCAGCGTCCCGCTGAGCCTGACCGGCTGGGACGTTCCGGACGAGCCTGTTTCCGTCATGGAAGCCCTCCGCCACGACTTCGCCCCGTTGGAACACGGAACTGCCTGGGGGAGGCCCTGGAGCACGAAGTGGCTGAGGCTGCAGGGCGAAGTGCCCGATTCCTGGGGTACTGCTCCGGATACCGCGGTGGAGATCGTGGTGGACCTCGGCTTCACCCGCGAACTGCCGGGATTCCAGTGCGAGGGAATTGCGTGGCGGCCGGACGGCACCATCATCAAGGCCATCTCGCCGCGGAACCAGTACATCCCCCTGAAGCTCCTCGGAAGCGGGATGGCAGTGGACTTCTACGTGGAAGCAGCCGCCAACCCCGACGTCGCGCAGGGATGGACGTTCGCAGCGATGCCCTACGGCGACAAGGAAACAGCGGGAAGCGAACCCAAGTACCGGCTGGGCACCATCGCCATCGCCGAACTCAACCAGACCGTCTGGGAACTCCAGCAGGATGTCTGGACGCTCAGCGGGCTCATGCACGAGCTGCCGATGGAACTGCCGCGCCGCCACGAGATCCTGCGTGCCCTTGAGCGGATGCTGAACATCATGGACCCGGACGATGTCAGCGGCACAGCGTCAGCGGGCCGTGCTGCCTTGGCTGAGGTGCTCTCGCGCCCGGCGTACGCCTCGGCCCATCAGCTGGTGGCCACGGGCCATGCGCACATAGACTCGGCCTGGCTGTGGCCCGTCCGTGAAACCATCCGCAAATGTGCACGCACTTTTTCCAACGTCGTGGCACTGATGGACGAGTCTCCTGACTTCGTGTTCTCCTGTTCGTCCGCGCAGCAGCTCGCCTGGATGAAGGAGTTCTACCCGGAGCTGTTCGGCCGCATCCGCGAAAAGGTCAAAGCCGGCCAATTCGTTCCGGTCGGCGGCATGTGGGTGGAATCGGACACGAACATGCCCGGCGGAGAGGCCATGGCCCGGCAGTTCATCGAAGGCAAGCAGTTTTTCCTGGATGAGTTTGGGGTGGAGTGCCGGGAAGCCTGGCTGCCTGATTCCTTCGGCTACTCCGCCGCGCTGCCGCAGATCGTCAAGGCCGCCGGCAGCAAGTGGTTCCTGACCCAGAAGATCTCCTGGAACCAGGTCAACAGGATGCCGCACCACACGTTCAACTGGGAAGGCATCGACGGCACGCGGCTGTTCACACACTTCCCGCCGGTGGACACCTACAACTCCGAGCTGAGCGGGCGGGAGCTGGCGCATGCGGAACGGAACTACCGGGACCACGGCCGCGGCACTGTTTCCCTGGTTCCGTTCGGCTATGGCGACGGCGGCGGAGGCCCCACCCGGGAGATGATCGCCGCGGCCCACCGCACGGCCGACCTCGAAGGGTCCCCGAAAGTGCGGATCGGAACCGCCGCGAACTTCTTCAGCCAGGCGCAGGCCGAATATTCGTCCCTGCCCGTGTGGGTGGGGGAGATGTACCTGGAGTTGCACCGCGGAACATATACCAGCCAGGCCAAGACGAAACGGGGCAACCGGCGAAGCGAGCACCTGCTCCGGGAGGCCGAACTATGGTGCGCCACGGCGTCCGTCCGCACTGCCGGCAGCTTCACCTACCCGGCGGCGGAGCTGAAGCGCCTTTGGCGGCTGGTCCTGCTGCAACAGTTCCACGACATCCTGCCGGGCAGTTCGATTGCTTGGGTCCACCAGGACGCGGAGCGGAACTACGAGGCCATCTCGAGTGCCCTGGACTCCATCATTGCCGGCGCGGCCCGTGCCGTGCTCGGCGAGGGCAGCCGCGAGTTCCTGCTTAACGCCGCCCCGCACGAACGCAGCGGCGTGCCTGCGCTGGCTGCTGCCGAGCCGGTCCGCAGTGACCACCCGGTGACGGTCACCGAATCCGGCGGGGGATACATCCTGGATAACGGCGTGATCCGGGCCGTACTGGACTCCAACGGACTCCTAACGTCGTTGATCGACCACGCCAGCGGCCGCGAAGCGATTGCCCCCGGCCAGTTCGGGAACCACCTGGAACTCCACCGCGACACACCCAACGAATGGGACGCATGGGACATTGACGAGTTCTACCGCCGCAACGTCACCTCACTGACCGAAGCGCGTTCGGTGACGCTGGAGCGGGGCGGCTGGGACGCCGTCGTGGTCGTGGAACGGCTGGCCGGATCGTCGGCGATCACCCAGCGGATTTCGCTGGAGGCCGGTTCCGGCTCACTGGGCATCCTGACCTCCGTTGACTGGCAGGAACGCGAAAAGCTGCTCAAGATCGGCTTCCCCTTGGACGTCCGCGCGGACCGATCAGCGTCGGAGACGCAGTTCGGGCATGTCTTCCGGGCAACCCACACCAACACGTCCTGGGAAGCGGCCAAGTTCGAAATCTGCGCGCACCGCTGGATCCACGTGGCCGAGCCGGGCTACGGCGTAGCAGTCTCCAACGCCTCCAGTTACGGGCACGACGTAACCCGCAGCGTAAGGGACGACGGCGGCACCACCACGACCGTTCGCACCTCCCTGCTGCGCGCACCCAAGTATCCGGACCCCGGCGCCGACCGCGGGCGGCACGAGCTCCTGGTGACCATCAGGCCCGGGGCGGCCATCGCCGACGCCGTGGAAGAGGGCTACCGGACCAACCTCACCCCTCGCATCATGAGGGGCGCCAATGCCGTCAGCCCGCTGTTTACGGTGTTCAACCAGGGAATCGTAGTGGAGGCGGTGAAGCTGGCGGAGGACGGGTCCGGCGACGTCATTGTGCGTCTTTATGAGTCGCTGGGCGAGCGGTCCGAGGGGTTGGTGACAGCCAACTTTGAGACGAGGGAAGTGCAGGCAGTGGATCTGCTGGAGCGTCCGGTTAAGGACCCGGGCGTTGCCGCGGGCAGGGACTCCGCAAAGCTGGCGCTGCGGCCGTTCCAGCTGGTCACCCTGCGTTTTGCCCGCTAAGTCACGAGCCCGTTAAGTCACGAGCCCGCCAGGGCACTGGCCCGCTGCCATCCAGCCGTTAAACAGGCTGAGTGGGGGCGGTCCCCAACGGCCCGCCACCACTCATCCCCCCAATAGCGCTCAGTGGCCGACCGGCGCCGAACGGATTATCCCCATTCACGACCCCGGCCCGCACCCACTTTCACACTTTCATGATTCTCTCACGTTCTAATGATTTTGTGAAAGCACTAAGTCTACTTTGCAGTAGATGACTTGCGCGCTACTGCTTGAGTCCGTACCCGGCAGATCCAAATCGCTATCAGCCCCATGATGAAAGCGATCGCGCCTGTGTAGTTCACCACCGCTTCCAAATGCCCCAACCCGACAGGGAGGAGCGGGTAGAAAGTGCCAAGAACCAACGCTGCGAAGCCGAGCGTCAGCAGCCCTGCGCCTATGCGGACGCCCCCGGGCAGCCTTGACGATATTGCAGCGTAAGTGGCAGGCAGCAAGCACGCTGCAATATAGGCAGGGTACAGTCGGCCCGCACCAGCGTAGAGCCTGATCAATTGTGCGTTCTGGGGGCTTCTCGACGGCAGCGTGGTGAGCCCTGTGACACTGCCGGCCGTGTCAGCCAGAAGGAAGAGAACAATGGTAGCCGCGGCAATCACGGCAAGGATACTTAGTCCGACAGGGCCCAGAATTAGACGGATACTCGCCGGGGCACCGAACGCCTTGGCGATGCGGTACCCGACCAGGAGGATGACTCCGAAGATGACGAACCGGAGAATGAGGTTGGCAAAGTTGGTGCCGCCGAGCAGCCGGTCGATGGCGATGTACGGGCCATCAATGCTCAGGAGGATCGCCAGGGTGGCCAGTACGAAAATATAGAAGAGCGACCTGTTCTCACCCCTGACGGCACTTGGAATTCGGGCCACCGCGGCGGCACAGCAAATTGCCAGCGTGGACCATTGCAGGATCTCGATCATCCGAGGTTCTCCCAGATCGTCTTGGTTTGTTCGTGGTCTTGTTCCTGGCGCTTGAGGGTCTTCCCCAGCGACTGCAGCCGGTCACCTGCCAGGGCGGCGAGCTCGCCATCGGACAAAGCGTCCAGAGCAGCCTGCCGCGCGCCACGCGGCCACCCGGCCTCCGCCTCGGTAATCATGCCGCTGGCTACCAGGCCGCCGGTCAGGCCGGTGCCGGCCGCCTTGGCCGTGGCGATGGCCAGTTCGGGCGTCAGCCGGTTGGCGGTCAGCTGCGCGGAGTAGTTTTGCGGGGCGATTCCCGTGGCCGCCGACACCCGGTGCCGCAGCTCGCCGTCGTCGATTGCGTCCACCCAGTTCTTCACCGATGTCGCATGTGGAACGGGAGTCAGCGGCGGAGCCGGCTGTGGCTGGTCCGCGTCGCCCGCACGCGACGCCTCGGCGGAGCGGGCAATGACTGCCTTCAGCAAATCCATGGTGGCGATCTGGCTGACCAGCTCCGCAGCGGTGGGAAGCAGCGGGCTTCCACCGAGCTCACCGTAGTTTTCAAAGGTGGCCAGTGCCGCCACGGGGTTGATGTTGAAGGCCCGGCTGATGCTGACAACCGTGCTTTCCGCCACCTTTCCGCGGACCAGCTGCTGCGCCAACGTGGTCCGCTTGACCCCGGAAATCCTGCAGATATCGGCAGTGCTCGCCTGGGGTGCAATTCCGTGAAGCCAGCGTTGGAACGCCTTGGCGGGGAGTGGCATGGATGGCTTCCTGCGGGGTGGGGCGGGCTGGATTCGTCGGTCGATTTTACGGCGGGGGGTATATGAACTATGCTAGATGGTCGAACCCGTTGGTCCGTACACCCCCCAAGTCCGGACCAGCGGGTTCCTCCATGCCCGGCGGGATTTCAGGCCGTTTTGGGCCGCAGTGAGAGGATGGACTAATGACTGCAACCCTAGTTGCCAAAGACCTTTCGGGCGGTCACGACCACCGCACACTCTTCTCAAAACTTTCCCTCACAGTGGCGCCCGGCGACGTCGTGGGCGTCGTTGGAGCGAACGGTGCCGGCAAATCCACCCTGCTGCGGCTGCTGGCCGGTGTGGACCAACCCCTCGCGGGCTCGGTGAGCCTGGCCCCGGCCGATGCCTTCGTGGGCTGGCTGCCGCAGGAGCACGAACGCGTGGACGGGGAAACCGTGGCGGACTACGTTGCACGCCGAACCGGCTGCGCCCAGGCAACGGCGGACATGGAATCCACCGCCGAGGCCCTGGGGTCCGGCGCCCCCGGCGCCGATGACGCCTACTCCCTGGCATTCGACCGCTGGATGGCCTCCGGCGCGGCCGACCTTGACGAACGGATTGCGCCGGTCCTGGCCGACCTTGGCCTGGACGTGGGGTCGGAAGCCCTGATGACCGGACTTTCCGGCGGACAGGCCGCACGGGTGGCGCTGGCCGCCCTGCTGCTGAGCCGCTTCGACGTGGTCCTGCTCGATGAGCCCACCAACGACCTGGACCTCAATGGGCTGGCCAAGCTGGAAGCATTCGTGCAGGGCCTCCGCGGCGGTGTGGTCCTGGTGTCCCACGACCGTGAATTCCTGGCACGGTGTGTCACCACCATCGTCGAACTGGACCTGGCCCAGAACTCCGTGGCGGTCTACGACGGCGGCTACGAGGCGTTCCTGGAGGAACGCGCCGTCGCGAGGCGCCATGCCCGCGAGCGCTACGAAGAGTTCGCTTCCACGAAGGCGGATCTCGTCTCCCGCGCCAGGACCCAGCGCGAGTGGAGCTCCCAAGGCGTGCGCAACGCCATGAAGAAAAGCCCTGACAATGACAAGATCCGCCGTGCGGCCTCCACCGAATCATCGGAGAAGCAGGCCCAGAAGGTGCGCCAGATGGAGTCCCGTATTGCCCGGCTCGATGAGGTGGAGGAACCCCGCAAGGAGTGGCAGCTGCAGTTCAGCATTGGCCAGGCGCCGCGGTCCAGCGCGGTAGTGGCCACCTTGAGGGACGCCGTCGTACACCAGGGCGACTTCACCCTGGGACCGGTGAACCTGCAGCTCAACGCCGGCGAACGCATCGGCATCACGGGCCCCAACGGGGCCGGCAAGTCGACGCTTCTCCGGCTCCTGCTTGGAATCCGGGAGCCCGATTCCGGCAATGCCGCCATGGGCGCCTCGGTGGCCATTGGCGAGATCGACCAGGCCCGCGGCCTGCTGGCCGGGCACCTCAACCTGGGTAACGCCGTCGAAGCTGTCCTGGCGGACCTGACCCCGGCCGAAGTCCGCACTCTGCTCGCCAAATTCGGCCTCAAAGCGGATCACACCTCGCGCCCGGTCGACTCGCTTTCCCCGGGCGAGCGGACCCGCGCGGCGCTGGCGCTCCTGCAGGCGCGCGGCGTGAACCTGCTGGTCCTGGACGAGCCCACCAACCACCTGGACCTGCCCGCGATCGAACAGCTCGAAGAAGCGTTGGAAAGTTACGACGGCGCCCTGCTCCTGGTGACCCATGACCGGCGGCTGCTGGAAAACGTGCGCCTGGACGTCCGCTGGAACGTCGAGGACGGTGTGGTGACCGAACAGCTTGCCGGCGCGGGATCGCCGCACCGCGACGCAGGCCGCGCCAATGAACGTGCCACGAAAGGCCAGTCACGATGAGCATGGACCGGGTAGCGTGGAGCTCCCTTTACAACATCACACGCGCCTCGAGCGGATCGAAGCCGTTCTCGAAGGCAACGCTGAAACGGGTGTTCGGCTTCGCCCGTCCGCACAAGGGCAAGCTGATCGCCTTCGTGCTACTGTCCATCGCCATGGCAGTCCTTGCCGTGGCCACCCCTGTCCTTGCCGGGCAGGTGGTGGATGCCATCATCGCCGGCGCGGGTGCCGACGTCGTGATCCGGCTGGCCGTACTCATCGCACTGGTGGCGGTGGCCGAGGCCGGCCTGGGGCTGGTCACCCGCTGGCTGTCCTCCACCATCGGTGAGGGTGTGATCGTGGACCTGCGCACCAAGGTGTTCGACCACGTGCAGAAAATGCCGATCGCCTTCTTCACCCGCACCAGGACCGGCGCCCTGGTCAGCCGCCTCAACAACGACGTGATTGGCGCGCAGTCCGCCTTCGCCGGAACCCTGTCCGGCGTCGTGAGCAACGTGGTGGCCCTCGCCCTGACCCTCGTGGTGATGCTGGGCAAGTCCTGGCTCGTGACCGTGCTCGCCATGATCCTGCTGCCGATCTTCCTCATCCCCGCCCGCCGGATGGGCTCCAAGCTGGCCGACCTGCGCCGGGAAGCCGCGGAGCACAACGCCTCCATGGGCACCCAGATGACGGAACGCTTCTCTGCCCCCGGCGCCACCCTGGTGAAGCTCTTCGGCCGCCCGGATGAGGAGTCCCGGGAATTCGCCGCCCGCGCGGGACGCGTCCGGGATATCGGCGTACGGACGGCGATGCTGCAGTTCACGTTCGTGACCGCCCTGACGCTCGTCTCGGCGCTGGCTCTTGCCCTGGTCTACGGGCTGGGCGGCTTCCTGGCGCTGCAGGGGCAGCTGGCCGCGGGCGACGTCGTGGTGCTGGCACTGCTTCTCACCCGCCTTTATGCGCCGCTCACCGCCCTCTCCAACGCCCGGGTCGAGATCATGAGCGCCCTGGTCAGTTTTGAACGGGTCTTCGAGATCCTGGACCTCAAGCCGCTCATCCAGCAGAAGCCCGATGCGGTGTCATCGCCCGCCGGGCCGCTGTCCGTGGAGTTCGACGACGTCCGCTTCTCCTACCCCTCCGCAGACAAGGTCTCGCTCGCCTCGCTGGAGGACGTGTCCACGCTCGACACCCGCGGCGGCGAAGAGGTGCTGCATGGCATCAGCTTCCGGGTGGAACCCGGCCAGACGGTCGCCCTCGTGGGCTCCTCGGGCGCCGGAAAGTCCACCATCGCCCAGCTGCTCTCGCGCCTGTACGACGTCGATTCCGGCGCCGTCCGCTTCGGCGGAACCACCCCGGGGACCGGGGTGGACGTCCGCGATCTCACCTTCGATTCGATGCGGCACACGCTCGGCATGGTGACGCAGGACGGGCACCTGTTCCACGAGAGCATCGCGTCCAACCTGCGCCTTGCACGGCCGGAGGCCAGCGACGAGCTCATGTGGGACGTGCTGCGCCAGGCCCGGCTCGAGGACATGATCCGGTCGCTCCCGGACGGCCTGGACACGGTGGTGGGGGAGCGCGGCTACCGGCTCTCCGGTGGCGAACGCCAGCGCCTCACCATAGCCCGCCTGCTCATTGCCCAGCCGCGCGTCGTGATCCTGGACGAGGCCACTGCGGCCCTGGATTCCACCAACGAAGCCGCGGTCCAGGAGGCCCTGGGCGCCGCCCTCGAGGGCCGCACCGCCGTCGTCATCGCGCACCGGTTGTCCACCATCCGCGCGGCCGACATGATCCTGGTGGTGGAGGACGGCACCATCGTGGAGCGCGGTACCCACAGCGAACTGCTCGCGGCGGAAGGCCGGTACGCGGAGCTGTACCGCACGCAGTTTGCCGAAGCGAGCGCCGTGGTGGAAGAGGCTGTGCCGGAGTTCTAGCGCTGGAAACTACCTGCGGCCGGCGGCGAGGGCAGGCAGGATGTGGTCCGTCAACAGGGGTGCAAGGTCGGCCGGCAGCTCGCCGGCCAGGTCCAGCCAGCGGATTTCGGCTATCTCCGCGGACGGGTGGGCGTGCCAGGTTCCGGGGGCGGTGAAAACCGTGGCCTCGATGTCCGTGGCGGCCTCGTTGGCGGCATCGGCCAGCCACACTCCCATGAGCTGGAGATCTTCCGGCGCCACCGCGATGCCCACTTCTTCCAGCAGTTCACGGGAGGCGGCCTGGGCTGCCGTTTCGCCGGGTTCGGGCTTGCCGCCCGGGTGCATGAACTTGTCCGTGCCGCGCTTGCGGACGGTCAGCAGGCGGCCGGTGCGGTCGTAGACGCAAACGGCGGACACAACAATGCGGTCTTTCACGGCTACGACCCTAGCCCATCCGTGCCCGGCCCGAGCCGCCGCAGGACCGATTCCAGGAGCAGGTCCTTCCGCGGCCCCTGGACATCCCAGGAATAGCTGAATTCGTCGGGTCCGCGGAGGGCGTACGTCACGCGGTAGGTGTCCGGATCACACCAATGGTTGTCCTGGCTGGCCGCTTCCTGGAAGCTCATGCGGTGGAACGGCCGTCCGTCGGGGAACGTCATGTCCATCGCGTCGGGGGAATCCGCAGGCTGCAGGATGTAGTTCCGGCTTGCCGGACCCGTGAACGCACCGCCGTCCGGAGTAGGCCAGCGAACGGTGCCTTCTTCGTGGAAGTCAAGGCCGCCGTCGTCGTCGGTGGGGGAAAACCGGGCGACGCCGGTGAAGGTACCGCGGGTGCCGGAACTGCGGTCCCACAGGGTGCGCTCCACGGACCAGCGGCCCAGCAGGTACGCGCGCAGGTGGAAGTTCAAGTGCCCTCGATTGGAATCGAACCAACGACACCGGCTTTAGGAGAGCCGTGCTCTATCCACTGAGCTACGAGGGCGGGCGTCCGAAGCGGTTGGCACAGGCCGTCCTGTTCGGGCACGGATACAAGCATACAAGGTGCGGGCCCGTACTACGCTCTTGGCATGACTGCAGCAACACCAGCAACGTCCTACCGGGCCGGGTTCCTCCCGGACATCGCCTCCGCCCGGGAGTATTTCGGGGCGTGGGCCAAGCTGAGCGTGCTGCAATACTTCGTGGCGGAGTCGGCCGTGATCGCGGCGTGGGCCGGGCCGGAACCCTACGACCGGCGGATCGGCTACATCAGTGACCTTGGGGCCACGCATTGCGGGATCTACGAAGACCGGGACGTCTGCTCGCCCTTGCACGCGCTGATGAATGCCTCGTTCGTGGTGCAGGGGCTGGGCATGCTGGCGGGGGCACTGCTCCTCAGTTCCGCGCTCCTGTGCGTGGCGGCCCGTCCCGGTGTCCGGCTCGCTTTCGGCCCGGGCCACCGCGTTCCCTGGCTCACCGCCCTCGCTGCCAAGGTCCTGACCTTCACCGCCGGAACCGGGACAATCATTGTGGGCCTGGTGCCCGAGGACGCAGGCTGGTTTGCCGTGCATCTGACCGGTGCCCTGATGTATTTCATCGGAGGCGCGCTGGCACTGCTGCTGTTGGGGGTGCTGTGGCTGAGGCAGTCACCCCTGGGCTGGTTAATCCTCGCCTGCGGGGCTGTTTCCTTCGGCGCGCTGGTGATCGGCTGCGCCACCGGCATGGCCGTGCCCGAGCCGGGCACGCTGGAGCGCTTCATGGGCTACCCGGTGACGATCGGCCTGGCCACGGCGGGGCTGGTGATAGCCCAGCGGGTGCGGCAGGAACTGACGGCGCGGAAAGCTGCGCGTGCCGCGGCCGCGGGACCTACTTCCGCGGCTTCCGGCCGATAAACACCGCGGCCCCGCCGGCCAGCAGGCTCAGCACGAGCAGTACCCAGCCGGAAACGGTGAGCACGGATGCGAGCGCTACCTGTCCGGCGTCGAGCGTTGACGCGGACATCATCGAATCAATGGCAGCGTTTCCCCACAACCGGACGGCCGCGAACAGCAGGGGGAGCGCCCAGAGCGCCCAGCGAAGGGGTTTGCGCGCCACGTTGGTCCCGATCAGCAGCAGCCAGGTGAACGCGAAGATCAGCGGAAACAGCGTGCCCGCCGTCTTGTGGAGGTAGTTGAGCTGGCCGCGGGCGTCCTCGTTCATGGCCGCCCTCAGCTGGTCCACGAAGCCCTGGTCAAAGCCGCCGATCAGGGAATCGGGCATGGGCAGGCCGCCGGAGAGCTGGGTGAGCTGGTTCAGGGTCAGCAAGTGCAGGTACCAGAACAGGAAGAGGCTGGCCACCACGCCCGCGATGAGGATCAGGCTGCTGTTGCTCTGCGCCTTCTCCGGGGTCCGCCGGGTGGTCGGGTTGATCACCGGCGGCAGATGATGCTGGGGAACGGACGCCTTGGCGCCGTGTTTCTTGATCCGCTGTGCTGGTGTCTTGGCCATGCGTTCATTATCGCCGGTTCTGTTCCTGTTGCTGTTCCTCCCCAGTTCCTGTCCCTTGCGGGTGGCCCCGGATAGGCTGGGACGCGTGACGGAACTAGGAAGACACAAACTTGGCAGGCACAGCGCGGCTGAACTGAACGCGGGCCTGGACGACTACCAGCTGGCCGAAGCCCTGGTCAGGGAAGCCGGGATGCTGGCCCTCATGATGCGCCAGGGCGGCCTGGAAGGGCAGCAAAAAACGTCGGTTTCCGATGTTGTCACCGCCGCCGACCACGCCGCCGAAGCCTACGTCCTCGAACAGCTGCGCCGCTGCCGGCCGGACGACGGCATCCTGGGGGAGGAAGGGGCCTCCGTCAAGGGCAGCAGCGGACGGACCTGGGTGATCGACCCCGTGGACGGTACCTACAACTTCCTGCACGGCTCCACGTACTGGTGCTCCGCGCTCGCCCTCAAGGACCCCGCCGGCACGGTGCTTGGTGCCATTTTCCAGCCCGAAGAGGACAAGCTGTGGCTGGGCGGAACCACCCGGCCCGCGACCCTGAACGGTGAACGGCTCACGTCCTTCCAGGAAGACGGCGGGGCCAGGACCCAGAGGCCGCTGGCCGAGCAGGGTGCCGCAACCTACATCCACCCGTCCTGGCTCGCGGACCCGCTGTGCGCCATGCCCTGGCACGCCGCGGCCACCGCGGCAGCGGCGCTGCGGATGTTCGGCTCGGGGTCGTGCGACCTGGGCCGGGTGGCCGACGGCGAACTGGACTGCTGGTTCCAGCACAGCTGCCCCGAATGGGACTGGCTCCCCGGCCAGGCAATCGTGATCGCCGCCGGCGGCGCCGCCGAGACAGTCCGTGTGAACGGGCTGGAATGGTTCATGGCAGGCGGAACGACGGCGGTCCGGCAGCTCCGTTCCGCCCTCGAGGCCGGCTCGGTGGAGTGAGCACGCCGGCCGGCCCGGAAGATAGTGTCGGCCCCACCGCCTAGACTTATAGCACCATGGATATGTTGTTTGACCCCTACGCTGACGGACCGTTCAAGGCTGCCCCGCGAGCGGCAGCGCTCACCAAGTCGCGCCCCGGGGGCGGGGAAGAGCCGGCACTCTATGGGAACGGCGGGCAGGAATCCGACCGGGAACGGGCGCACCCGCGCCTGCCCGGGGCGGATGAACTCCTGCAGGGCCTCAACCCCCAGCAGGAGGAAGCGGTCAAGCATTCCGGCACCGCACTGCTCATCGTGGCCGGAGCCGGATCCGGCAAGACCCGGGTTCTCAGCAACCGGATCGCGTACCTCATCGCCACCCGGCAGGCGCATCACGGTGAGATCCTGGCCATCACCTTCACCAACAAGGCGGCCGCGGAAATGCGGGAGCGAATCCAGGCGCTGGTCGGCGGCAAGGCCAAGATCATGTGGATCTCCACGTTCCACTCGTCCTGCGTGCGCATCCTCCGGCAGGAGGCCGCGAACGTCGGGCTGAAGTCCAACTTCTCCATCTATGACTCCGCGGACTCCCTCCGCCTTGTTACGCAGGTGTCCAAGAGCCTGGACCTCGATCCCAAGAAATTCGCGCCCAAGGCCATCCAGCACAAGATCTCGGCGCTCAAGAACGAACTCATCGACGCCGACTCCTACGCCTTGTCTGCGAACCACAACGATCCCTTCGAATCAGCCGTGGCCGACGTCTTCAAGGGCTACACCCAGCGGTTGCGCCAGGCCAACGCCATGGACTTTGACGACCTCATTGCCGAGACCGTCTACATGTTCCGCGCCTTCCCGGCGCTCGCCGAGTCCTACCGGCGGCGCTTCCGTCACGTCCTGGTGGACGAATACCAGGACACCAACCACGCCCAGTACGCGCTGGTCCGCGAAATTGTGGGCGAGGGACCCGGGGCGTCCGAGCTGACCGTGGTGGGCGACTCGGATCAGTCCATCTACGCCTTCCGCGGCGCCGATATCCGCAACATTGTGGAGTTCGAAAAGGACTACCCGAACGCCCGCACCATCAAGCTGGAACAGAACTACCGCTCCACCCAGAACATCCTGTCCGCCGCCAACTCGGTGATTTCCCGCAACCCCAACCGGCCGGAGAAGCGGCTCTGGACCGCCGAGGGCGAAGGCCACAAGATCATCGGCTACGTGGGCGAAAACGAACACGACGAAGCCCAGTTCATCGCCAAGGAAATCGACCGGCTGCAGGACGAGGACAACCTCCGTCCCGGGGACGTCGCCATCTTCTACCGCACCAACGCCCAGTCGCGCTCGATTGAAGATGTGCTGGTGCGCGTCGGGCTGCCGTACAAGGTGGTGGGCGGCACGCGCTTCTACGAGCGCAAGGAAATCAAGGACGCCCTCGCGTATCTGCGCGTCCTGGTCAACCCCGACGACGACGTCAACCTCCGGCGGGTGCTCAACGAGCCCAAGCGCGGCATCGGCGACCGCGCCGAGGGTGCGGTGGCGGCCCTTGCCGAACGCGAACGCACGTCGTTCATGGCCGCCGCCCGCCGCGCCGACCACGCGCCCGGGATGGCAACGCGCTCGGTCAACGCCGTGCTGGGCTTCGTGAAACTGCTGGACGACCTCGCGGAGGTGGCCACCGGCTCCGGCGCGGCGGCAGCCCTGGAAGCCGTCCTGGAGCAGACCGGCTACCTTGCCGGCCTGCGGTCCAGCACGGATCCCCAGGACGAGTCGCGCGTGGAGAACCTCGCCGAACTCGTCGCCGTCGTGCGCGAATACGAACAGGAAAACCCCGAAGGATCCCTGGGCGCCTTCCTGGAGCAGGTCTCGCTCGTTGCGGACGCGGACCAGATCCCGGACGCCCCCGGCGCGGATATTGATGCCGCCGTCGCGGAAGCCAAACGGCTGGGCGTTGTCACGCTCATGACCCTCCACACGGCGAAGGGACTTGAGTTCCCGGTGGTGTTCCTGACCGGCATGGAGCACGGCCTCTTCCCGCACCAGCGGTCCGCCACGGATCCCAAGGAACTCGCGGAAGAGCGCCGGCTTGCCTACGTGGGCCTGACCCGTGCGCGGAAGCGACTGTACGTCACCCGCTCGGAGGTCCGCAGCATGTGGGGCCAGAGCCAGTACAACCCGGCCAGCCAGTTCATCGAGGAGATCCCGGCAGAACTGGTGGAATGGCGGCGCGAAGGCACCAGCCGCCAGGTCGGCGGCTGGGGGAGCGGCGCAGCCATCGGGTCCAGCCGGTACAGCGGCTCGTTCTGGGGCGCCGGCACAGCCCGAGGCAACGCTGCGAGCCCTTCCGCCGGCTTCAACGCCGACGTGCCCGCCGCCGTCGCGAAGAACCGCGTGCAGCCGCAAAAGGAAGTGGTGGCCGTTAGCGTGGGGGACAAGGTCAACCACACAAGTTTCGGCAACGGCACGGTCCTGGCCGTTGAAGGCGCCGGCGACAAGACGGTCGCGAAGGTGAAGTTCAGCGTTGGCGAAAAGCGGCTATTGCTAAGGTACGCGCCGCTGACCAAACTGGACGCCTAGCGGCGCAACGCAGGCAACGCTCCTGGCGCCGGAAATCACCTACCCCACGGAAAGTCAATGAAGGCTGGTGTGAGGCTGCTGCGACTCTGGCTCCGGCGGCATGGAGTTTTCGTGTGTCCGGGGTGACTCGAGCAGGCGGGAAAGCGCGTACGCCGCGATTGTGAAGCTGTCCTCGACCTCGCCGCTACGTATCATGTCTTCAAGTTGTGCTGTCTCGACCCACTGGACCCGTTCCACTTCCACCGAGTCGTCCGGGCCACGGCCCATATCGGCAACCCTCGCCGACATCACGGCCACTCGAGCGCTCTGGAGACCGGAATCCGGTGTGATGAATCCAAGGATCTTGAAGTCGGCCACATCGATGCCGAGTTCTTCCCTGAGTTCGTTCTCCGCCGTTTCACCTAAATCTGTGCCGTGTGAAAGGCCGCGCGGCAGTTCCCAAACCAGCTTGCCCAAGGCGTACCGAAAAGTACGGACTAGTCCGATCTTGGTCCCGTGCATGGGCAACAACACGACGGCGTTTCCTGGAAGAGCGGCTTCCAGCCGGAGATAGCGACCAGGTGCACCGTTCGGAAACCGGACGTCATCGTCATACAACCTCACGAATCCGTTCTCATAAACTAGCCGCTCGGTCACCTTCGTAATTTCGTGGCTCATCGCTCAGACCTAGGCGTTCCGACCATGTCACCGAGCGCTGCCCGGGCCTTCTTGTATTTTCCGTGCTGAGAAAAACCCTCCTGAATTCGCGGAGCGGCCGCAGCGAATGCGGCCGCGGCAACCGGGAGCCACATGTTGAAAGTCCCTGTCAGAACCTGCGCAGCTTCCGACACGGCTGCCGCTCCCACGCTTTGAACGGCCAGCCGAATGGTACCGCCGCTGGTTTTGTCCAGGACGCACTTCCCGGAGAGGGCACGCGCGACTAAGTCGACATGGCTGTCTACGGCATCATCGATGGCTGCCTGGTCTCCCTTATGCCGAGCCGCGTCTATCAGCTCGATGCCGGATTTCCACCGTTGATCCTCACGAATCTCGAGGACTGCCCGGAACGCCTCGGTGGCCCTATTTCCTTCGAAGAGCTCCATGACCGAAGCCCGCGGGCCTTCCTCCGCACCGCTGATACGAACCTGGGTGGGGCTCAATGTGTTGCCGCCTTGGCGCTGAGCTCCCCCGCGGCGGTCCCGGGTGGCGTAGCCGTAGGCCTCAAGGGCCAGCTGTTGAGCCGTAAATTCGCTGCTCACATCTCTTGGGTCGCCCATGGCAGTTGAATAGGACGCCGAGGCTATGCCGATGGAGTTGACGATCACCCTGTTGTACATAGTATTTATGACCTCACGAACAAGGGTGAGAGACTCCAGGCCGACTATGTCCTCCGCCGTGTTGCCCCCTTCATCCCATGGCCAAGAGCCATAGAGCCTACTCCGATGAGCAAATGCCTCCTTGCCCGTAGCCAGCTTGTCGAGTTGGCGCAGTGCCGGGATGAGAGTCTTAGAAGTCGGGTTGGAGGTGTATGCGTCGCCCTCCGGTCGTCGGAATAAATCCGAACCCGGATCGAGGATCGGCGCGAGCATCTCCGGAATGCTGACGTAAGGAGCCGGCAGCGCCCGGATGACCTTCTCCAGCCTGTCAGGGCCATTTCTGCGGACGGAGCCGAACCAATCCCACACGCCTTCGAAGAGACTGGCTCGCTCAGATCCGATGAGATTCATGAAACCGCTGACCGAACCGGAACGGATTTCTTGTGCTATTGAGTGGAGCCGCATGTCGCCGCTGAGATCGGCGTACATGGAGCTTTCAAATGGCATTGCCTGAGCGGAAACGGGTCGATCGGTGTCGGTGGCCGGCGCCATACTGCTCAAAATTTTGGCCACAGATTCGGTGAAGGAGTCGGCATTGAAGAGATGAATCATCACCGGAGCGGGCCCCCTGCCGCTAAATCCGGGCCGGGACCCGGCCACCTGATCATGTGCCCGCTTAAAATCTAGGAGCACTTGCTGGAACGCATAGGAATCCAGTGCGGCCGACTGGTGAACGACGATGCTGCGGCCAAACGCAAGGCTCATCAAGGTCTCGACGAACACGTGCGAGTACGTTTCGGCAACAATCTCGTCCGGCGACTCCCAGGTTGCCCTGATGGGGTCCATAGATTCCAAGAAATGAAAATGCTGGTTCAAGATATCGCTCGTTTCTGTTCTGCGCCGGTTCTGCCGCGTCGAACTTGCCCGTTCGAGCCGA
The DNA here is from genome assembly GCF_964254335.1 of Arthrobacter sp. LjRoot78. Lineage (NCBI taxonomy): Bacteria > Bacillati > Actinomycetota > Actinomycetes > Micrococcales > Micrococcaceae > Arthrobacter > Arthrobacter sp. LjRoot78. The sequence goes on from NZ_CAXUTG020000001.1 coordinate 886,046, forward strand.
ATCTACACCGCCCGCACGCTACAAAGTGCCTGGTCCGTAGCGCCGTGCCTTTGTCGCGCGGGGATGAACCAGCAGTTTCTGGCCGGGGTCCGCTGCCGCCGGCTCCTAGCCGGTGACGGCATAATGGAGCCCATGCGACGGACTGTACCGGGGATCCTGGCCGCCCTCATCCTGCTGGCCTGCACTTCGTGCACCATCACCCGGGAGGACCCGGACTACGTCCCGCCGCCGCCGCTTCCCGCGCTGGAACAGCTCAAGCAGGCCCCGGTGGCGGACGCCGCCCCGTTCTCCGCGGGCGAAGGTGTGCTGAGTTTCGTCACTGCCGATCACAGCGCCGTCTGCTCGCTGACTTCGCAACGCGGCGAGCACATCAACCTGCCGTACGAGCAGAACGCCTATGGCGACGCCGCCAACAACAAGCTGGCAATCGTCCCGGTGGCCCACTGTGAACTCGCCGCGTACCCCAAACCCGAGGCCGCCGACGTGACGGACGACTGTGCCGGCACCGGCCTGGGCTACCTCGGCGGCGCCGCGCTGCTCACCCCGGACAAAGCGACCTACGGGGAATGCCGCTCCGGCGTGACCCGGATGGAGGCGGAATTCGGGCCCAAGGGCACCAAAGCCGGCCCCATCTCCCAGCTGCCCGTCCTGGCGGACGGACAGAACCTTGAGCGGAACGGCCTGCGCTGCTCGGCCTACAACGACGGCGTGGCCTGCGGAAACGTGTCTGCGGGCGTTGCTTTCTTCATTTCGCGGGACCATTACGAACTAGTTTCCGGAGAGGGTGCGGACCCCACCGTAACGCCGTCAGGGGCGCCAAAATCCCCGTAATCTAGGGGTTTTTCTACGCTCCATAGAATAGTGTCCTTACTCACATAACGGGTACTCTGGAACGGGCCGGTCCGAAGAAAGGACTAGAGTTCCGAGAGGAGCATTGCGCCGTGTGGCTCGTTTCCTAACCTGTCGCAGGGTGCGTTTATTCCGCAGCCCGGTAACCACGATTACGTGGGGTCCGGCTGTACAGAAACTACTTCGACGTAGAAGGACACTAAACCGTGGACCTGTTTGAATATCAGGCGCGCGATATGTTCGAGGCGCACGGTGTACCCGTGCTTGCTGGCATCGTGGCGCACACCCCTGAAGAAGCAAAGGCAGCTGCCGAGAAGATCGGCGGCGTAACTGTCGTCAAGGCACAGGTTAAGGTCGGTGGCCGCGGCAAGGCCGGCGGCGTTAAGGTCGCAAAGACCGCCGATGAGGCGCTGGAGCACTCCACCAACATCCTGGGCATGGACATCAAGGGCCACACGGTCAACAAGGTCATGATTGCCCAGGGCGCGGACATCGCCGAAGAATACTACTTCTCCGTCCTTCTGGACCGGGCCAACCGCAACTACCTGGCCATGTGCTCGGTTGAAGGCGGCATGGAAATCGAACAGCTCGCCGTCGAACGCCCCGACGCCCTGGCCAAGGTCGCCATCGATCCCGCAGTGGGCATCGACCAGGCCAAGGCCGACGAAATCGTTGCCGCTGCCGGCTTCGCTGAGGAACTGCGCGGCAAAGTCGCCGACGTCATCCTGAAGCTCTGGGACGTTTTCAAGAAGGAAGACGCCACCCTGGTGGAGGTCAACCCGCTGGTCAAGACCGGCGCCGGCGACATCGTTGCCCTTGACGGCAAGGTGACCCTGGACGAGAACGCCGATTTCCGGCACGCCAAGCACGCACTCCTGGAAGACAAGGACGCTGCTGACCCGCTCGAGGCCAAGGCCAAGGCGCAGGACCTGAACTACGTCAAGCTGGACGGCGAAGTCGGCATCATCGGCAACGGCGCCGGTCTGGTTATGTCCACCCTGGACGTCGTTGCCTACGCCGGTGAAAACCACGGCAACGTCAAGCCGGCCAACTTCCTGGACATCGGCGGCGGAGCCTCCGCCGAGGTCATGGCAGCCGGCCTGGACGTCATCCTGGGCGATGAGCAGGTCAAGTCCGTGTTCGTGAACGTCTTCGGCGGAATCACCGCCTGTGACGCCGTGGCCAAGGGCATCGTCGGAGCACTGGCCGAGCTGGGCCACTCCGCGAACAAGCCGCTGGTCGTCCGCCTCGACGGAAACAACGTCGAGGAAGGCCGCCGCATCCTGGCCGAGGCCAACCACCCGCTGGTTACCCTGGCCGCCACCATGGACGAGGGCGCCGACAAGGCCGCCGAGCTCGCCAACGCAGCTAAGTAAAGGGACGCACCATGTCTATCTATCTGAACAAGGACTCCAAGGTCATCGTCCAGGGCATCACCGGCGGCGAAGGCACCAAGCACACCGCCCTGATGCTCAAGGCCGGCACCAACGTTGTTGGCGGCGTCAACGCCCGCAAGGCCGGCACCACGGTCCTGCATGGCGATAACGAAATCACCGTTTTCGGCACCGTCAAGGAAGCCATGGCCGAGACCGGCGCCGACGTCTCCATCGTCTTCGTCCCCCCGGCATTCACCAAGGACGCTGTCGTTGAAGCCATCGAGGCCGGCATCGGCCTGGTTGTTGTCATCACCGAAGGCGTGCCGGTCCAGGACTCCGCCGAGTTCTGGGCACTGGCTCAGTCCACGGTTGATGCCAACGGCAAGCAGGTCACCCGCATCATCGGACCGAACTGCCCCGGCATCATCACCCCGGGCGAGGCCCTCGTGGGCATCACCCCGGCAAACATCACGGGCAAGGGCCCCATCGGCCTGGTCTCCAAGTCCGGTACCTTGACCTACCAGATGATGTACGAACTGCGCGACCTGGGCTTCTCCACCGCCATCGGCATCGGCGGCGACCCCGTCATCGGCACCACGCACATCGATGCACTGGAAGCCTTCGAAGCCGACCCCGAGACCAAGGCGATCGTCATGATCGGCGAGATCGGCGGCGACGCCGAAGAGCGTGCCGCTGACTACATCAAGGCTCACGTCACCAAGCCCGTTGTTGGCTACGTGGCAGGCTTCACCGCTCCGGAAGGCAAGACAATGGGCCACGCAGGCGCCATCGTCTCCGGTTCCGCGGGCACCGCACAGGCCAAGAAGGAAGCCCTCGAGGCTGCCGGCGTCAAGGTCGGCAAGACGCCGTCCGAGACCGCCAAGCTCCTGCGCGAGGTCTTCGCGACCCTCTAGGTCACGCCCCTCCACGCAGAAACGTTTTAGAGTACGACGGCGTCCGGCCGCCTTCCCCAGGAAGGCAACCGGACGCCGTCGTGCTTTAACCGGCAGTTCCAGCGCCCAGATCCGGGGCAGCGCGAACGGACAGTTGGGCCCCCCGAACGGACGGCCCCAAGTGTCCGTTCGCGCTATTTGCCGAGCAGTTCGTCCAGTTGGTCGTAGCCGGCGGCGATGCCGGACTCCATGCCGTCGGTGAGGAACTTCTCCCGGGCCTCGACGCTGGGGTAGACGGACCGGCCGGTGAGCCTGGAGCGTCCCCCCGGCAGGTCCTGGAATGTTGAGAATTCCAGCGTGACGGTGTCCGGGTAGCCTTCGTACTCGAAGGTCTGCAGCACGAAGGCGTTCTCGCGGACCGTGTGGAAGACGCCCCGGAAGGCGTGCTGGCGGCCGTCCCGCCCCTCCTGCACGAAGCGGTACGTTCCGCCCGGCCGGCAGTCGAAAACGTCGATCCTCGTGCTCAGTTCCCGCGGTCCGATCCATTGCCGGAAGGCCTCCGCATCGGAGTGGGCGCGGAAGACGGCTGCCGCCGGGTAATCAAACTCCCGCTCAGAGTCCACAAACGGCACATTCTCCGGGGCCACGAGCTTCAGTGCGTTGCTCATGCCGTCACCTTTCCGGCCTCCGTCTGGCCCGTGGCGGAGGTGCCCGTGGCGGAGGTGCCCATGGTGGAGGTGCCCTCGGCGCCGCCGCCCGCGTCGGCGCCGCTGAGGAGCTCGTCGAGCCGCTCGTAGCCCTCCTTCATGCCGCCCTCCATGCCGGACTGCGCCATACCGTCGCGGGCCTCCTGGCTGGGGTAGACGGAGTGGCCTGTCAGACGGCACCGGCCGCCGCCCAGGTCCTCGAAGGTGAGGTACTCGATGCTGACCACGTCCGGGTAACCGTCGAACTCGAAGGTTTGGACGGCGAACTCGTTCTCGCGGACAGTGTGGAAGATGCCGTTGAAGCCGTAGCTTTGACCGTCGGGGGCGGTGTGCGTGTAGCGGTAGCTTCCGCCGGTCCGGAAATCGTAGTGGTCGATGTCCATCCGGAGGCCGCGGGGGCCAAGCCACTGCGCGATCAGCTCGGGCTCCTTGTGGGCACGGAAGACGTCAGCCACCGGGAAATCGAACTCCCGCTCGTACTCGATGAAAGGCTGCCCCTCCGGAACAGTGAGTTTCAGGGAATTGCTCATCACGAATCCTTTGCCTGAGTGCCGCGTGGGGCGGCATTTGCTTGAAGCACGGCGTCAAGGCTGCGGAACTGCCCCTCGCGGACCAGCCGGTACTGGTCGATCCATGCGGTGAGCGCCTCCAGCCGTGCGGGGTTCAGGTGGACGGGCCGGCGCTGGGCCTCACGCGTGCGCGTGACCAGCTGTGCCTGCTCGAGGACCTGGATGTGCTTCGAGACCGCCTGCTTGGTGATCGCGAAGGGTTCCGCCAGTTCGTTTACGGTGGCCGGGCCCCGGCTGAGCCGGGAGATGATGCGGCGTCGGACCGGGTCGGCAAGGGCCAGGAAGGCTGCATCGAGCAGTTCGTCGTCGCCGGTGTCCATGGCCTGCCAATCACCCCGCCCCGTTGCCCGGTGTCAAAACAGCGAATACGTAATCAATCAACTGCTTTATCAACCTCCTGGTTGTTTAAGGCTATACCCGAAGAGGGATCGCCGGCAAGAGGTCATTTCCAGCAGGTCTTGTTCTTCGTGGATGTACTTTGTTAGTATGTCAGGACAAACTAATGAAGGAGCTAATGTGCCGCTGGTACGAATTGATGTGAACCAGGGGCGCAGCCCCGAGGATCTGCGCCGCCTCAGTCGGGGGATCCATGATGCGATCCTGGCCGAGTACGGGATTCCGGAGCGCGACTATTTCCACGTCCTCACCGAACACTCCCGCGGTCAGATCTTCGCCCAGGATGCCGGACTCGGCTTTGAGCGCACGCCGGATGTGGTGATGATCCAGATCTTTACCCAGGGCGGCCGGAGCCAGGGGGCGAAGCAGTCCCTCTTTGCAGCCATCGCCGGGAGGTTGGCGGAGTTGGGAGTGGCCGGTGAGGATGTGTTCATCGGGTACGTGGAGAACACTGCCGGCGACTGGTCGTTCGGCTTCGGGCGGGCCCAGTATGTCACCGGCGAGCTGGCCGTTCCGCGGAAATAAGCCCCGCCCTGAGCCTGCGATGCGTGGCCCTAAGGCTGCCATTTCGGTGCGCTATGCCAAGTTGTAAATATGTCAGTACAAACCTTTGACAGGACAATAATTCTAGGGCAAAGTAGTGGTTGTGGCCCCGCTCACGGGGGTCCGCCAGGAACCGGAGCTCTATCTGTTCAGAGGTACAGAGTTCAAACCAGAAAGGTCCGCGATTACCGTGACCCACGAACTGCTCACGATCGGGCGCATCAGCGTTGATATCTACCCGAACGACATCGGGGTTGATCTGGAGGATGTCACGTCCTTCGGAAAGTACCTCGGTGGATCGCCTTCCAACGTGGCTGTGGCAGCCGCCCGGCACGGCCGCCGAACCGGAGTGATCACCCACACCGGCGACGACGCCTTCGGTAAGTACCTGCACCGTGAACTGCGCAAGTTCAACGTGGACGACACTTTCGTTACACCGGTGAAGGAATGGCCTACCGCAGTGACGTTCTGCGCAATCAAGCCGCCGGAAGACTTCCCTCTTTACTTCTACGGGCGCTTCCCCACGGCACCGGACCTGCAGATCAAGGCCGAAGAGTTGGATCTGGACGCCATCCGGGACGCACGGATCTTCTGGTCCACCGTGACCGGACTGTGCCAGGAGCCCAGCCGTGAAGCGCACATCAAGGCCCACGAGGCCCGCCCTCAGGCCGGCCTCAAGGAAGGTCAGTACACCGTCCTCGACCTGGACTACCGCCCCATGTTCTGGGCGTCGGAAGAGGAAGCCCGGGCACAGGTTGCCAGGATCCTGCCGCATGTCACGGTGGCGATCGGCAACGACAAGGAGTGCGCCGTGGCTGTGGGTGAGGGAACCCCGGACGAGCAGGCAGACCGCCTCCTGGCCGCAGGCGTCGAAATCGCCGTCGTCAAGCTCGGCCCCGAAGGCGTGATGGCCAAGACCCGCACCGAGCGTGTGGTGTCCGCCCCCGTTCCGGTGGAGACCGTCAACGGCCTTGGTGCCGGTGACTCGTTCGGCGGAGCGTTCTGCCACGGGCTGCTGTCCGGCTGGAGCCTTGCCGAGGTCCTCGACTACGCGAACGCCGCTGGCGCGATCGTCGCCTCCCGCCTGTCCTGCGCCGACGCCATGCCGACGCCGGGCGAGGTCACCTCGCTGCTGGCCGAGCGCGGCCGCCTGGTTCCCGGTCAGTTCGCCACTGAAGGAGCAGCACTGTGACTCTCACACCCATCGCCTCGAACAATGCCCTGGACGACGATCCCCGCCGCTACGCGCACCTGAGCACCATCCGCTTGGAGGACCCGGACGCTGTTGCCCGCGCCGCCAAGGCCCGGCGCCGGCACCCCGGCCTGAAGTACGGCCGGCAGAACTTCATCGTCGCAGCCGACCACCCGGCCCGCGGCGCCCTCGCCGTCGGCAATGATCCGGTGGCCATGGCGGACCGCCGCCAGTTGCTGGACCGGTTGCAGATCGCGCTGGCCAACCCGGATGTGGACGGCGTGCTCGCCTCCCCGGACATCATGGACGACCTGCTGCTGCTCGGTGCGCTCGACGGCAAACTGATTTTCGGTTCGATGAACCGCGGCGGACTGTCCGGCCTGGTCAATGAGTTCGATGACCGCTTCACCGGCCACACCGCCGCTGCACTGGAGGCCCTGGGGGCCGACGGCGGCAAGATGCTCACCCGCATCTGCCTCGGCGACCCCGACACGGTGGCCCTGCTGGAGGCGACGGCCAAGGCCATCGACTCCCTCGCCGAACGCAAGCTGATCGCCATGGTGGAGCCCTTCCTGTCCGTCCGCGAAAACGGCAAGGTCCGCAACGACCTCTCCACCAACGCCGTCATCAAGTCCATCGCCATCGCCGAAGGCCTCGGCTCCACCAGCGCGTACACCTGGATGAAACTCCCCGTGGTGGCCGAGATGGAGCGCGTGATGGCCGCCACCACCATGCCCACCGTGCTGCTGGGCGGCGACCCGGAGGGCACCCAGGACGAAGTCTTCGCCACGTGGGAAGCCGCCCTGGCACTCCCCGGCGTGCAGGGCCTCACCGTCGGCCGGACCCTCCTGTACCCGCAGGACGGTGATGTTGCCGGCGCCGTGGCCACCGCAGCCTCCCTCCTTCACCACACCGCATCAGCCCACACCGCAGAAGTATCGGAGTAATTCCCATGGGGATCAGAACTGGCAACGCAGCCGGAACCCGTCGAATGACCGTGGCCCAGGCCGTGGTGGAGTACCTTTCCAAGCAGTACACCGTTGATTCCGTCGGCGGGCTGGACTACCGGGAACGCCTGATCCCCGGAACGTTCGGCATCTTTGGCCACGGCAACGTTGCCGGCGTCGGCCAGGCCCTCAAGCAGTACCAGGCCGCCGACCCGACGATCATGCCGTACTACCAGGGCCGCAACGAGCAGGCGCAGTCCCACCAGGCCGTGGGCTACGCCCGCCACACCCGCCGCCGCCAGACGTTCGCCATCAGCACGTCGATCGGCCCCGGCTCCTCCAACCTGCTGACGGGCGCGGCACTGGCCACCACCAACCGCCTGCCGGTGCTGCTGCTGCCCAGCGACACCTTCGCCACCCGCGCCGCGGACCCGGTGCTGCAGCAGCTCGAGCAGCCCTACGCCTACGACATCACGGTCAACGACGCCTTCCGGCCGCTGTCCAAGTTCTTCGACCGCGTCAACCGGCCCGAACAGCTGTTCTCCGCGTTCCACCACGGCCTCCGCGTCCTGACGGATCCGGCCGAAACCGGCGCCGTCACCATCTCGTTGCCACAGGACGTCCAGGCCGAAGCCTTCGACGTGCCCGAGGAATTCCTGGCCGAACGGGAGTGGCGCATCCGCCGCCCCGACGCCGACGACGAGGACATCCGCCGCGCCGCCGAAGCGATCCGGGCCGCAAAGCGCCCGCTGATCATCGCCGGCGGTGGCGTCCTCTACGCCTTCGCCAACGACGAACTCGCGAAGTTCGCGGAACTCACCGGGATTCCGGTGGGGAACACCCAGGCCGGCGTCGGCGTCCTGCCATGGGACCACCGGTTCTCCCTCGGAGCCATCGGCTCCACCGGCACAACGGCGGCAAACGCCATCGCTGCGGAGGCAGACCTGATCATCGGGATCGGCACCCGCTACGAGGACTTCACCACCGCGTCCCGGACCGCGTTCCAGAACCCGGACGTGAAGTTCATCAACATCAACGTGGCTGCCATCGATGCCTACAAGCACGGCACCACGCTGCCGATCGTGGCCGACGCCCGCAAGGCCCTGATCAAGCTGAACCAGGCGCTGGGCGGCTACCGCGTCGGCGCCGACCTGGAACAGCAGGTCGCTGCCGAGAAGAAGCGCTGGGACGCCACCGTTGACGAAGCGTTCGACACCCGGTTCACGCCGCTGCCGGCCCAGAACGAAATCATCGGGGCCACCAGCCGGGCCATGGACGCCCAGGACGTCGTCATTTGCGCCGCCGGTTCCCTGCCCGGTGACCTGCACAAGATGTGGCGCGTCCGGGACGCCTTCGGCTACCACGTCGAATACGCCTACTCCTGCATGGGCTACGAAATTCCCGGCGGGCTCGGCGTCAAGCGCGCAGCGCTGGCCGAAGCCGCCGCGGGCGGTGCCCAGCGCGACGTCGTCGTCATGGTGGGGGACGGTTCCTACCTGATGATGCACACCGAACTGGTCACCGCCGTCGCCGAGCGCATCAAGCTGATCGTGGTCCTGATCCAGAACCACGGCTACGCCTCCATCGGATCCCTCTCCGAATCCCTCGGTTCCCAGCGCTTCGGCACCCAGTACCGCGCCCTGAACGAGGAACAGCACAGCTTCGACGAAGGCGAAACCCTCCCGGTGGACCTCGCCCTGAACGCCGAAAGCCTCGGCGTGAAGGTGATCCGGATCGAACCGGGGGAGAAGGTCATCGCCGAACTCGAGCAGGCCATCCGCGATGCGAAGGCGGCACCGGAGCGCGGCGGACCTATCCTGATCCACGTCGAATCCGACCCCCTGCTGGATGCCCCGAGTTCCGAGTCGTGGTGGGACGTTCCCGTCTCCCAGGTCTCCGACCTCGACTCCACGCAACAGGCCTTCAAGACCTACACCGACCACAAGAACCGCCAGCGCAAGCTGCTCGGCTGAATCTCTAGGCACACAGCCCTCTTTCCCCACAGACCAAGGAAGTCCCACACCATGTCAACGACGACCGTCACCACCACCACCATCAACCACTTCATCAACGGGGCCGAAACCGCCGGCGACGGCACCCGCACCCAGCCTGTCTACAACCCCGCCACGGGTGCTGTGTCAGCAGAGCTGCGGCTGGCCAACCGGGCGGACCTGGATGCCACCGTGGCCGCGGCCCGCAAGGCTGCCGATTCCTGGGGTGACATCTCCCTGGCCAAGCGCACCGCGGTGCTGTTCAAGTTCCGCGAACTCGTCGCCGCCCACGTGGACGACCTCGCCGCACTGATCACCGCCGAGCACGGTAAGGTTCTCTCCGACGCCAAGGGCGAGATCGGCCGCGGCCTGGAAGTCATCGAGTTCGCCTGCGGCATCCCGCAGCTGCTCAAGGGCGATTACTCGGACCAGGTCTCCACCGGCATCGACGTGTTCTCCTTCCGCGAACCGCTCGGCGTCGTCGCCGGTATCACCCCGTTCAACTTCCCGGTCATGGTGCCGCTGTGGATGGCTCCGATGGCCATCGCCACGGGCAACGCCTTCATCCTCAAGCCCTCCGAGCGCGACCCCTCGGCCTCCATGCTGCTGGCCAAGCTGTGGAAGCAGGCCGGCCTGCCCGATGGCGTCTTCCAGGTCCTGCACGGCGACAAGGAAACGGTTGAGGGCCTGCTGACCCACCCCGACGTGGACGGCATCTCCTTCGTTGGCTCCACTCCGATCGCCCAGTACGTCCACGAGACCGCCACCAAGCACGGGAAGCGCGTCCAGGCGCTGGGCGGCGCAAAGAACCACGCCATCGTGATGCCCGACGCCGACCTCGACAACGCCGCCGACCACCTCGCCGCAGCCGCTTTCGGTTCCGCCGGCGAACGCTGCATGGCCATCTCCGTTGCCGTGGCCGTCGGCGACGCCGCCGAACTGCTGGTGAAGAAGGTCGAAGAGCGCGCCCTCGCCGTCAAGGTCAACAACGGCACCGCGCCCGGCGCCGAAATGGGCCCGGTCATCACGCCCGCCTCCAAGGAACGCATCGTCAAGATCGTCACTGAAGCGGAAGCCGCCGGCGCCGCCATGGTGGTGGACGGCCGCGACCTGGTGGTCCCCGGCCACGAGGAAGGCTTCTGGGTCGGTCCCACCGTCCTGGACCACGTCAAGACCGAAATGACCGCCTACACCGAGGAAATCTTCGGACCGGTCCTCGTCGTGGTCCGCGTCGAGGACCTGGACGCCGGCATCGCGCTGATCAACTCCAACCCCTACGGCAACGGCACCGCCATCTTCACCTCCTCCGGCGCGAACGCCCGCAAGTTCCAGCGCTCCGTGACCGTGGGCATGATCGGCATCAACGTGCCGCTCCCCGTCCCCGTGGCCTACCACTCCTTCGGCGGCTGGAAGGCCTCACTCTTCGGTGACAAGCACATCTATGGCCCCGAAGGCGTCTCCTTCTACACGCGTGGCAAGGTAGTTACCTCACGCTGGCCCGAGCCCACCCACGCCTCGGGTGCCTCCTACAACTTCCCGTCCAACTAGCGACCCGACTACCCACCATCGACTGCTCCGCAACCGCCGTTTTGAGCGTCCAAAACGGCACCTGTGGAGCAACGGATGAGAAGGAATGGCAATGACTGAGAACAAACTGATTATCGGCACCGCACCGGACTCCTGGGGCGTCTGGTTCCCGGATGACCCCAAGCAGACCCCCTGGGAGCGCTTCCTCGACGAAGTGGCCGAGTCCGGCTACAAATGGATCGAGCTCGGCCCCTACGGCTACCTGCCGACCGACCCCGCCCGGCTTGCCGAGGAGCTCAAGCAGCGCGACCTGAAGGTCACGGCCGGAACGGTCTTCACCGCATTCCATCGCGGCCTGGACCAGTGGGAGACCGCCTGGGAGCCTGCCCGCAAGGTCGCCGAGCTCACGGCTGCCATGGGCGGCGAACACATCGTGGTCATCCCGGCCATGTGGCGCGATGACGTCACCGGTGAAGCAGTGGAAAGCGGCCAGCTCACCGAGAAGGCCTGGAGCGACCTGTTCGCCGGGCACAACCGGCTGGGCAAGACCCTGCTGGAGGACTTCGGCCTGAAGCAGCAGTTCCACTCCCACGCCGATTCCCACGTCGGAGCCCAGGAGGACATTGAAACCCTCCTGGCCGCAACGGACTCCAAGTACCTGAACCTGTGCCTGGACACCGGCCACGCCGAATACTGCGGGGCCTCCAGCCTGGAGCTCATCAAGAACTACCCGGACCGCATCGGCTACCTGCACCTGAAGCAGATCAACCCGGACATCCTCAAGAAGGTCAACGAGGAAAACATGACCTGGGCCGCGGCCAACCTTGCCGGCGTCATGACCGAGCCGCCGAACGGGCTGCCGGACCTGCGCGCCGTCATCGAAGCAGTGGAGGCACTGAACCGCCCCATCTTCGGCATCGTGGAGCAGGACATGTACCCGGTTGCCTTCGACGTCCCTATGCCGATCGCCAAGCGCACCCGCAACTACCTGCTGTCCTGCGGCTCCCGCACGGCCGTCAACTAACAGCCGCCCAGGCACCCGAAACGTAAGGAAGAGAACAATGACTGAAACCCTTCGCGTCGCCGTCATCGGCGCCGGCCGCATGGGCGCGGACCACATCCAGCGCCTCAGCAAGCGCATCCACGGCGCTGAAGTTGCCGCCGTCGTCGACGTCGACCTCGCCCGTGCACAGGCCGCCATCGAAGGCATCCCGGGCGCAGTGGCCCTGGCCGATGCCGACGAAGCCCTCAACAACGGGGACGTCAACGCCGTCCTGATCGCCACGCCGGGCTTCCTGCACGAGGACATCCTGCTGAAGGCACTCGCCAGGGACATCCCGATCCTCTGCGAGAAGCCCCTCACCCCGGACGCCGAATCCTCCTGGAAGATTGTCGAGGCAGAGCAGAAGCTTGGCCACAAGCGCATCCAGGTGGGCTTCATGCGCCGCTTTGACGCCGAGTACGCAGCCCTGGGCCAGGTCATCCGCGACCACGAACTGGGCGAACTGCTGATGCTGCACCACCAGCACCGCAACCCCACCACTCCGGCGGGCTTCACCAACGAGATGCTGATCAACGACTCGGTGGTGCACGAGTTCGACGCCATCCGGTTCTTTACCGGCGAGGAAATCACCAGCGTGCAGGTCCGCCTGGGCAAGGCCACGAAGAACGCCCCGGCCGGCCAGCACGATCCCCAGCACGTCCTGGTGGAAACCGAGTCCGGTGTCCTGGCCGACGTCGAAATCTACGTCAACGCCAAGTTCGGCTACGAAGTGGCCACGCAGGCTTCCTTCGAAGACGGCATCGTCAGCATCGGTGGCGATAAGGGACCCTACACCCGCAGCGCCGGCCGCTGGGGCGGCAACGTGACCCCCGGATTCGAAGAGCGCTTCGGCGCGGCATACGACGTCGAAATCCAGTCCTGGGTGGACGCGGCCCTCCGCGGCGAAATCGGCGGCCCCACCGCCTGGGACGGCTACGCCACCGCAGCCTGCTGCGAGGCCGGCGTCGAGGCACAGAAGAACGGCGAAAAGGTCGCCGTGAAGCTGAACGCCAAGCCTTCCCTTTACAGCTAGGCGGAAAGGGAAGGGGGCCGAGGCTCCCTTCCCTTTTCGTCCCGTCCCTCGCACAACATGACTCATCCACAATGGAGTGTTCCACGTGAAAATCGCACTTGATCCAACGCCGTTCCACCATTCGCACAGCCTGCTCGAATTCCCCCGGGTGGTGGCGGACCTCGGCTACAAGTACATGCAGATGACCCCGCACGCCGACTTCATCCCCTTCTACAACCACCCCAAGGCCGACGACGAACTGGTGGGCAAGCTCAGCAAGGCCTGCAAGGATGTGGGAGTCGAGATCGCCTCGGTCCTGCCGGTGCTCCGTTGGTCCGGTCCGGACGAGGACGCCCGTGAAGCCGCGGTCCGTTACTGGAAGCGCGTCATCCAGATCACCGTGGACCTCGGGGTCGGCACCATCAACACGGAATTCAGCGGACGCCCGGAGAAGGCCGAAGAATCAGAGCGCGCCTTCTACCGCTCCATGGAAGAGCTGCTGCCCATCATCGAACGCGAAGGCCTTGACCTCCTGATTGATCCGCACCCGGACGACTTCGTGGAGGAAGGCCTGGCCGCCATCCGCGTCATCCGCGGCCTGAACTCCAAGAACGTGGGCCTGGTCTACGTGGCGTCGCACAGCTTCCACATGAAGAACGCGCCCCTGGACATCATGCGCGCCGCGGGGGACAAACTCCGCCTGGTCCACGTGGCAGACACCATGAACCACCACGCCTCCCACGGCCTGCGCTACATCACCAACCCGCCCGGCAACGCGGTCCGCGTGCACCAGCACCTGAAAATCGGCGACGGCGACGTGAACTGGGAAGAATTCTTCGGCGGGCTGCAGGAGATCGGCTTCCTGGACCGCGAAGACACCGTGATGGTGTCCAGCGTCTTCGCCGAAGACGAAAATGCCGCAGAAGTTTCCCGCTACCAGCTGGACACGATGAACAACTACATCGCGAAAGCCCGGTAGCGGCCGCCCTATGAAGCAAACGGAAAATACACTTCCCAGCACTACGACCCGGTCGCCGGCAGGCCAGGCAGGTTCTGCCGCAGCAGCTCCCAATCCCAAGGGATTCATGCGGCGGGTGGCCCTGTTTTCGACATTCGGCGGCCTGCTCTTCGGTTACGACACCGGCGTCATCAACGGTGCACTGCCCTTCATGCAGCGGGACCTCGGGCTGACGCCGCTGACCGAGGGGCTCGTCACCTCGACCCTGCTGTTCGGTGCGGCGTTCGGCGCCATCACCGCCGGCCGGCTGTCCGACCGGTTCGGCCGCCGCAAGACCATCATGGCGCTGGCGATCATCTTCGCGCTCTCCACCATCGCCTGTTCCCTGGCGCCCACCACCGAGCTGCTGGTGGCAGCGCGCACGGTTCTCGGCCTGGCGGTGGGCGGGGCCTCGGTGATCGTCCCCGTGTACCTGGCGGAAATGTCGCCCGCCGCCCAGCGCGGGCGGATCGTCACACAGAACGAACTCATGATCGTCACGGGCCAGTTCCTGGCGTTCACCTTCAATGCCGTCCTGGGCAACGCCTTCCCGGAAGCCTCCCATGTGTGGCGCTGGATGCTGGTCATCGCAACGCTGCCCGCCGTCGTCCTCTGGTTCGGCATGCTGCTCCTCCCGGAGAGCCCCCGTTGGCTGGCGTCCGCCGGCCGCTTCGGCGAGGTCCTTGACGTGCTGCGCAAGACCCGCGCCTCGGCCGACGTCTCCACGGAGTTTGATGAGGTGCGGCAGGCGGCCCGCGAGGACTACCAATCCAAGCTCGGAACGTTCAGGGACCTCACCGTGCCATGGATCCGCAGGATCTTCGTGGTGGGCCTGGGCATGGCGGTCATCAACCAGATCAGCGGCGTCAACGCCATCATGTACTACGGCACGTCGATCCTCTCCAGCTCCGGCTTCGGGGACCAGGGTGCGCTCCTTGCCAACGTGGTCAACGGCGTCACGTCCGTGGTCGCCGTCGTCATCGGCATGTCCCTGATGACAAAGGTGCGCCGGAAGTCCATGCTGGTCGTCGGCCTGGCGGGCACCGCATCCTCGCTGCTGGCCATCGGCCTGATCTCAATGCTGATCCCGGAAAGCACCCTGCGCGGCTACCTGGTGCTGCTGTTTATGGTGACATTCCTGGCGTCCATGCAGTCCTGCATCGGCACGGTGACGTGGCTGACGATGTCCGAAATCTTCCCGCTGCATGTCCGCGGCATCGGCATGGGCATCTGCGTGTTCGTGCTGTGGATGATCAACTTCCTGATCGGGTTCTTCTTCCCGCAGATGGTGGCTTCGATCAGCGTTTCGACGACCTTCTTCATCTTTGTTGCCATCCAGCTGGCGGCCATCGTCTGGGTGAAACGGGTGGTGCCGGAAACCAAGGACAAGAGCCTCGAGGACCTGGAGCACTACTTCAAGAACACCGCTGCCGAGAAAACGGCGGTCAGGGACGTGGCCGGAGTGAAGTGAGGCCACACAGCAAGAAAGCCCCGCGGGCGCGCTTCGGCGCGGCGCGGGGCTTTTGCGTTGTATGCCTACGCGTGCGCGTGGAGCCTGGGCAGGGCGTCCACCAGCGGGGCTAGCTCCGGGATCTCCTGGGCCTCGGCGAGGGCCCGTTCCAGTGTGGCGTCGTGGGCGGGGCGGGCCTCGTCCAGCAGCTTGATGCCGCTCTCGGTCAGTTCGGTGTAGATGCCGCGGCGGTCGTCCGCGCACAGGATGCGCGTGAGCAGGCCGCGGTCCTCGAGCCGGTTGACCAGCCGCGTGGTGGCGCTGGCGCTGAGGGCGGTGGCGCGGGCCAGCTGCTGCATGCGCATGTGCCAGCCGTCCTGCCGGCTCAGGGCGTCAAGCACCGTGTATTCGACGACGGACAGCTGGGCTTCGGCCTGCAGTGAGCGTTCCAGTTCCGACTCGATCAGTCCGTGCAGGGCCGCGAGGGTCCGCCACCCCTGCGCGCGGACTTCAACGGCGTCGTCCTTGATGCCCATGGTGTACTTCCCTTCGGTTCGTGTTCCCGCGGATGTGTGAAGCGGGGCACAACAAATAGTAGTTGCTTGCGCGCTGTATCTGCTTGTGCAACAATAAATAACGCGTCTGCAACTACTAGCTTACGCGCCCTACCCCATTCCGTACAGTTTTGAAGGAGCTTCGCCATGCCTATTGGCCTGTTAGCCCTCGCCCTCGGCGGGTTCGGGATCGGACTCACCGAGTTCGTGATCATGGGCCTGCTGCCCGAGGTTGCTGCCGACTTCGGCGTCAGCGAGGCCACGGCCGGCTGGCTGATCTCCGGCTACGCCCTCGCCGTCGTCGTTGGCGCACTGCTGCTCACGGCGGCAGTGACACGCTTCGAGCGCAAGCCCGTGCTGGCCGTCCTGATGGTTTTGTTCATCGCCGGTAACCTGGTCTCCGCCATCGCCCCCGGCTACTCCATGATGATGGTGGGCCGGATTGTTGCCGCGCTGGCCCACGGTGCGTTCTTCGGCATCGGGGCCGTGGTGGCCGCGGACATGGTGGCCCCCACCAAAAAAGCCGGTGCCATCGCCTTTATGTTCACCGGACTCACGGCTGCCAACGTCCTGGGCGTGCCGTTCGGCACCATGCTGGGGCAGGCGGCAGGCTGGCGCTCCACGTTCTGGGCCATCACGGGCATCGGCGTCCTTGCCCTGATCGGCATCCTGACCCTGGTGCCCAGGACCGGCCACGGCGACGCGGCTGCCCAGGCCTCCTCCGGCGGGCTCCGTAGTGAGCTGCGCGCCTTCCGCTCCGGCCAGGTCTGGCTGTCCATCCTCGTGACGATCCTTGGCTACGGCGGCATGTTCGGCGCCTTCACCTACATCGCCTTCACCCTCACCGAAGTCTCCGGATTCGCAGCCTCCACCGTGCCCTGGCTCCTCATTCTCTTCGGCGTCGGACTTTTCATCGGCAACACCGTGGGCGGCAAGGCCGCGGACCGCAACGTGGACCGCACCCTGCTCGTGGTCCTGGCAGTGCTCGTCGTGGTCCTCGTGGCCTTCGCCCTGACTGCCGGGAACCAGCCCCTCACCATTGCCTCCATCGTGCTGATGGGCGGCTTCGGCTTCGCCACCGTCCCCGGACTGCAGATGCGCGTCATGAAGTACGCCAGCAGCGCTCCCACCCTGGCGTCCGGCGCCAACATCGGCGCCTTCAACGTCGGTAACGCCCTCGGTGCCTGGCTCGGCGGCGTGACGATCACCGCGGGGCTCGGCTACACCTCGCCGATCTGGGCCGGTGCAGCGATCACCGTCCTCGGGCTCGGCGTGATGGCTTTCGCCGCCGCCAAGGCCGGCAGGGGCACCGACAGCAGTACGACGGCGGCGGTCTCCGCTCCCGCTGTTGGCGGCTCACCCGCCGTCGTGGACGCACCCGCGGGTGCCCGCTGACATGACGACCAAGGCGATCGAAGCCCCGGGGTGGGACGGCCGCACCGGTCCGCATCCAGCCAGCTTCAACGGCTAAGGAGCACGTCCCGGGCCCGATCAAGGGCTCACATCGCAACGCCGGGGATGGCGGCATCGCCGTCATCGCCGGCGTTTTTTGGTGCCCCAAACCACTGATTCACGTAAAAACATCCTAATGTCAGGACAAACTATTGACATTAGTGAGCTGAATCACCATGATCTAGGTAGACAGTGCTCCGGCGGCTGCAGAGTGGCAGCCCGGAACCTGAGATCAAAGGAGATTAACGTGGCAAAATTTTCTTGGCGCAAGGCGGCTCTCGTTGCGGCGGTGGTGCCGATGATGGCGCTGAGCGCTTGCTCAAGCAGCGGCGGAAAGCCTGCCGAAAGCGGTGGCGGCGCAGGCGGCGGCCAGGTGGCCACGACTGAGCGGATCAAGATCGCCCTCATCACCCACGCCGCAGCCGGAGACACCTTCTGGGACATCGTCCGCAAGGGCGCGGAGGAAGCCGCAGCGAAGGACAACGTGGAACTGCTGTACACCTCCGATCCGGAAGGCGGCCGCCAGGCCCAGCTGATCGAACAGGCCGTGGACCAGAAGGTGGACGGCATCGCGGTCACCCTGGCCAAGCCGGACGCCCTGAAGGATGCCCTGAAGAAGGCGACTGACGCCGGCATCCCCGTGGTCAGCCTCAACGCCGGTGAAGATGCCTCGAAGCAGCTCGGAGCCTTCACCCACTTCGGCTCAAACGAAAAGCTCGCCGGACAGGCAGTCGGAGAGAAGCTGGCTTCCCTGAACTTCAAGCACCCCATCTGCATCATCCAGGAGCAAGGCCACGTTGGCCTCGAAGCGCGCTGCGCCGGCGTGAAGGCGAAAGTAGCCGGCACCGAAATCCTGTATGTCAACGGCCGCGACATGACCGAAGTTTCATCCACCATCACGGCCAAGCTGCAGGCCACCAAGGACGCCGACGCGATCATCGGCCTCGGCGCCCCCATCACCCTGACGGCACTGAAGTCCATCACCGACGCCGGCAGCTCCGCTAAGGCGGCGTCGTTCGACATGAACGCCGACCTGGCGCAGAAGATCGTCGACGGCACCATCCTGTTCACGGTGGACCAGCAGCCATGGCTGCAGGGGTACGGCTCCATTGATGCGCTGTGGCAGTTCAATCGCGGTGGCTTCGAAGTGGGTGGCGGAATGCCTGTCCTGACCGGCCCCACAGTCGTGGACAAGGAATCCGCCGCCGACGTCCTCAAATTCGCCCAGCAGGGCGTCCGCTAACCAGCAGGCATCCCTGGCTGCGGGAGGGCCGGGTACCGGTCCTCCCGCAGCCAGATCAACAAGGAGTTTCCATGACACAGACGTTAGCCAAGCCGGCCCCGCTGGCACCGGATGAGCGGATCGGCCGCCGCAGCCCGTTCCAGAAGCTGCTCGGGCGCCCCGAAGTCGGCGCCCTGGTAGGCGCAATAGTCCTGTTCGTATTCTTCTCAGTGGTTTCGTCCACCTTCATCCAGCCGAGCTCGTTCGCGACTGTGCTGTACGGATCCTCCACCATCGGCATCATGGCCGTGGGCGTCTCACTGCTCATGATCGGCGGTGAGTTCGACCTCTCCACCGGTGTTGCAGTCATCAGCTCCGCCCTGACCGCCTCCATGTTCGCATGGTACTTCTCGCTCAACGTCTGGGTCGGTGTTGCCCTGGCCCTGGTGGTTTCACTCGGGATCGGTTTCATCAACGGCTGGATACTGGTGAAGACCAAGCTGCCCAGCTTCATCGTCACGCTGGCGACGTTCCTGATGCTGACCGGCCTGAACCTTGCCCTCACCCGCATGATCTCCAACGGTGTATCGTCCCCGTCGATCGCCCAGATGGATGGGTTTGCCTCGGCCCGGGCCGTCTTCGCCTCGTCGGTGAACATCGCAGGTGTCGAAGTGAAAATCACCGTGTTCTTCTGGATTGTCCTGGTGGCCGTTGCGTCCTGGGTGCTGTTGCGGACCAAGGTGGGCAACTGGATCTTCGCCTCCGGTGGCGACGCCAACGCCGCCCGCGCCGTGGGTGTGCCGGTCACCAAGACCAAGATCGGCCTGTTCATGGCTGTGGGCTTCTGCGGCTGGGTGCTGGGCATGCACAACCTGTTCGCCTTCGACTCCGTTCAGTCCGGTGAAGGCGTGGGCAACGAGTTCCTCTACATCATCGCCGCGGTGATCGGCGGCTGCCTGTTGACCGGCGGCTACGGCTCGGCGGTGGGCGGCGCGATCGGCGCGTTCATCTTCGGCATGGCTAACAAGGGCATCGTGTACGCGCAGTGGAACCCGGACTGGTTCAAGTTCTTCCTGGGCCTGATGCTGCTGCTGGCCACCATCGTCAACCTGATCGTCAAGCGCCGCGCGGAACTGAAGTAAAGGGGCCTCCGAGACCATGAATGCCAAAGAGATCGACCAGCAAACCCTGCTGCAGAACGAAACGGACCCGCTGACCCATACCCCGGTGCACTTGCTTGCGCTGGACAAGGTCGGCAAGAACTACGGCAACATCGTCGCGCTGAGCGACGTGACCATGGCCGTGGACAACGGCCGCGTCACCTGCGTCCTGGGCGACAACGGCGCCGGGAAGTCCACGCTCATCAAGATCATCGCCGGCCTGCACCAGCACGATCACGGCGTCCTGAAGGTGATGGGGGAAGAACGGAAGTTTACCTCGCCCCGTGACGCGCTCGACGTCGGCATCGCCACCGTGTACCAGGACCTCGCCGTCGTGCCGCTGATGCCGATTTGGCGGAACTTCTTCCTCGGCTCCGAGCTGACCAGCGGTTTTGGGCCGTTCAAGAGCCTGGACGTGCAGAAGATGAAGGACATCACCAAGCACGAACTCGCCGAGATGGGCATCGACCTCCGCGACGTGGAGCAGCCCATCGGCCAGCTCTCCGGCGGTGAACGCCAGTGTGTCGCGATCGCCCGTGCCGTGTACTTCGGCGCGAAGGTCCTGATCCTTGACGAACCGACCGCGGCCCTGGGCGTGAAGCAGTCCGGCGTGGTGCTCCGCTACATCCTGCAGGCCCGCGACCGCGGCCTGGGCGTCATCTTCATCACCCACAACCCGCACCACGCCTTCCCCGTCGGCGACCGGTTCCTGCTGCTCAAGCGCGGCAAGTCGATCGGCTATTACGACAAGAAGGACATCACGCTCGACGAGCTCACCGCCCAGATGGCCGGCGGCGCGGAACTGGCCGAACTCGCCCACGAACTCGAACAGCTCGGCGGCCACGGCGACGTGGTCAAGGAAGTCAAGAGCGAAGTGGCCGACGTGGCACAGACCACCGGGAAGGCCTACAGCTGACCAGCTGACCCAACGCCACGAGCAGGGCCCGCCCACCCGGGCCGGCCCTGCTCAGCCATGCAATGGCACCCGGAACCTGCCGGGCAGAAGCATCTTCGAACCAAACGAAAGGACAAGCCCCTTGGCCTACATCACTCAAAACTCCGCCGGAATCCCGGCGCCTGTGCGGATCGGACTCATCGGCTCAGGCTGGATGGGGGCATTCCACGCAGAGAGCATCGCCCGCCGCGTTCCGGGCGCAGTCCTGGCGGCAATCGCAGACCCCAATGTTGAATCCGCGGAAGCGCTGGCCCGCTCCCTGGGCACCGCCAAGGTCACTCCCAACGCCGAGGACATCCTGGCTGACCCCGAGATTGACGCAGTGATCATCGCTAGCCCTGCGCGGTTCCATTCCTCCCTCATCGCGCAGGCGGCCGCCGCGGGAAAGCACGTGTTTTGCGAGAAGCCCGCCGGCCAGGGGCTTGATGAGCTGGACGCCGCCCTCGCCGCGGTGGAAGCATCGGGGGTGCACTTCCAGGTCGGTTTCAACCGCCGCTACGCAGAGGATTTCCTGGCTGCCAAGAAGGACCTGGCCGCCGGCGTGGCCGGAACACCGCAGCTCCTGCGTTCGCTGACCCGGGACCCCGGAAAGGGAAGCATCCCGAACGCAGCGAGGGTCCCGGCGTGGACCATCTTCCTGGAAACCCTTATCCATGATTTCGACACCCTCAACTGGTTCAACGAAGGCGCCGAGCCTGTGGAGGTCTACGCAGTTGCCGATGCCCTTGTAGAGCCCGGGCTGCGGGACCAGGGCTTCCTGGACACGGCCGTTGTGACCATCCGCTATAGCAACGGCGCCATCGCGGTGGCTGAGGCAAACTTCAGCGCACTGTACGGGTACGACATCCGCGGCGAGGTCTTCGGTTCCAAGGGGATGGTGCAGGCCGGCCGTGCCACGGAAACGGCGGCCCGCCGCTTCACGGCAGACGGGATGTCCGCCGACACGCCGCGGCTCAATGTTGAACTGTTCCGGCAGGCCTACACGGATGAACTTGCCGACTTCGCTGCCGCGGTGCGTGCCAAGCGCGACAGCCTGCCGCCGTCGTCATCCGCCGTCACCCTCACGCCCGGTGCTGCTGACGCGAGGCGGGCGCTGGCGATGGCGCTGGCCTGCATAGAGTCAGTCAAGCAGGGCGCCCCGGCGCCCGTGCCGGCTCTGGCAGCATCAGCCGTCGAATATGCAGGGGAGAAATCGTGAAGGACGTCATTCTGGGTCTGGTCGGAGTAGGCCGGATCGGCATCATGCACGCCAACAACATCGCAGCCCTGAACGAAGTCCTCAAACCGGACGGCATCAACGTCAGGCTCCGGCTCACCGACGTGGCCGAAGACCACGCGCGGACCGTTGCGGCCGGGCTCGGCGCCGAGTTCCTTCCCTCGGTGGAAGCGCTCCTGTCCTCCGGCCTGGACGGCCTGGTCATTGCCACGGGTACGGCCACCCACCCGGAACTGATCAAGGCAGGCGTGGATGCCGGGATTCCGGTCTTCTGCGAGAAGCCGGTGGCATTGAACGTGGCGGATGCCGTGCCGGTGCTCGACTACATCCGCGACAACAACGGCGTGGTCCAGATCGGCCACCAGCGCCGCTTCGACGCCGGCTACCTGGAAGCGCGCCGCGCCTACCGGGCCGGCGAACTGGGCTGGATCCATTCGCTGCGCGCCGTCACGTGCGACATGGCGCCTCCGCCCGTGGAGTTCCTGGCCAGCTCCGGCGGCCTCTTCCGGGACTGCTCCGTCCACGACTTCGACATCCTCCGCTGGCTGACCGGCCGCGAAATCGTCGAGGTATATGCCAGGGGCTCCAACAACGGCGACCCCGCCATCGGGGAGGTGGGGGACGTGGACACCGCCCTCGCGCTGGTGACGTTCGACGACGGCACGGTGGGGACGGTCTCTGCCACCCGGTACAACGGGGCGGGCCACGACGTCCGCCTCGAAATCCAGGGTTCGCGCCGCTCGCTGATGGTGGGGCTGGACGACAAGACAGCGATGGCATCGGCCGAACCCGGCGTCGGTTTCCCCGCGGGCGAGCCGCACAAGACCTTCGCCGAACGCTTCGACCAGGCCTACCGCTCCGAGATGGAAGCCTTTGTGGAGCTGATCCTGGGCCGCAGGGAGAACCCGTGCACCCCGGAAGACGCCGTCGCGGCTTCCCGTGTGGCCGACGCCGCCCAGGAGTCTCTGGCAACGGGCGTCCCGGTCCGCGTGGCCCAGAAAGTGGCCAGCTGAGCCGGCCTGCCACCGCGGCGGAAAGACCTAGCCAAACAACTGATGCCCCCCACCGCGTGCGGTGAGGGGCATCAGTTGTCTTGCCGGAACCTAGGCGCCGAAGGGAAGCCGCGGGTCCACGTCCTGGCCTTCCCAGGTCTGGCGGATCCAGCCGTGGTGGGGGTCATCGCTGATGAGCCATTCGCGGACGGGGCCGGGGCCGGCCATCACGTTCAGGTAGTACAGGTCGTACCCCGGGGCAGCCATCGCGGGACCGTGCCAGCCGTAGGGGACCAGGACGACGTCGCCCGTGCGGACCTCCGCCGAGACGTCGATGGGCCGCTCGTCGGAGGCGTACACGCGCTGGTAGCCGATGGCGTCGCCCTGCTCGCCGGAGCCCGCGGCCGGGCCGTCCGGAGCCACACGGGTCTCGAAGTAGTAAATTTCCTCGAGGTTGGTTTCGCCGTCCTTTTCCTCGTCGTGCTTGTGCGGGGGATACGAGGACCAGTTCCCGGCCGGAGTGAGGACTTCGCACACGATGAAGCGGTCCGCTTCGAGCGCGGCCGGGGTGCCGAAGTTGTGGACCTGCCGGGAACAGTTGCCGGCACCCCGCAGCTCCACCGGGGTCTCGGCTGCCGTGACGAGGCGGGTGGGGTAGGAGGTCTTCGCCGGGGCCGTCGCTACGGCAACCCTGCCGCCGGCCTCCGAACTGATGGTGACGGCCTTGTCCGTGCCGGTGTACAGGACGTCGCTGGGGCCGTGGAAGACGCTGGCCCTGCCGGCCAGCCGATAGTCCTGGCCGTCGACGGTGGCGGTGAAGGATCCGCTGAGCGGAACCACGATGCGCTCCTCGCCTGCGGCTGGGAGTTCGACGGCGGCACCCGCAGCGAGCGTCGCCACCTTGAGCCCGGTGTGCGCCCAGCCGTCCACTTCCAGGGCGGAGTCGGAGGTTCCAAGGGAGACGTCCCACTTACCGTCGGCAGCGGAACCCAGCGGATATACCCAGTTGGCCATAGATTCTGTTCTTTCGTTTAAGTGCTTGCTGCCGCAGCGGTTAGCGCTGGCGCCTAACGCTGGACAAGGGTCATTTCAAAGCTGTAGGAGTCACCGCGGTAGACGTGGTGGCCGGTTTCCACCATGCGTCCCGTGTCGTCGACTGCGGTGCGTTCCATGGTCACCAAAGCCAAACCCGGCTCGGTGTCCAGCAGCGGCGCCTGGTAGTCGTTCGCCACCATGGCGCCGATGCGCTGTGAGGCCAGGCGGAAGTTGACGCCGCCGTTGCGCAGAATTGCGTACAGGCCCTGGCCGGCGAGCTGGGCTTCGTCGATCGTGGTGATGTCGTCGCGGACCCAGTTTTCCATCAGGGCCAGCGGTTTGCCGCCCACTTTGCGCAACCGGGTGAAGTGGTAGACCTTCGCGCCGGCCGGTAGCTGGAGGGCTTCGCGAGTGGCGGCGTCGGCCTCGATGTGGGAGAAGCTGAGCACCTCGGTGGTGGGCTTGCTCCCGTTATTGGTGAGGTCGTCGTAAAGGCTCGAGAGTTCCAGTGGCCGCCGGACCTGGCTGGAAACGACCTGTGTTCCCACCCCGCGCTTGCGCACCAGGAGCCCGGAACGCACCAGCTCGTCCATGGCCTTGCGCATGGTGGGCCGGGACAGGTTGAGCTGGGCGGCAAGGTCGATCTCGTTGTCCAGCCGGCTGCCCGGCGGCAGGAGTCCGGTGTGGATGGCGGACTCGATGCCCTGGACCACCTGATGGTAGAGGGGCACCGGCGAAGAGCGGTCGATGCTGAGATTAAGTTGATTCGCCACTGAGCGCTCCCTTGTGCTCCGCGGCCTCCGAGGGTGCCCGGGTGCCGCGTATGTCAGCCTATGTTCTCTTGATAGGACATACTGCCGTTTTGACGATAATAGCAGGCCTCCACGAATGCCCGGAAGGGGGCAACGCGCTCCTGGGCCGGGAGTTCCAGGACTTCCGGGTGCCACTGAACGGATGCCACCCAGCGGGCAGGATCCTCCAACGCTTCCACGGTGCCGTCGCCGGCGACCGCTGTCACGATCAGTCCGTCGGCCACCCGCGCCACGGCCTGGTGGTGGCCGGAAGCGATCCTGACCGTCAGGCCTTGCGCCGTGCCCCGCGATGCGTAGAGGCGTCCCACTTTGGACCCGGGAATAATGTCAACGTCGTGCCAGGCCCACGCTCCCGCGGCCCCGCCTTCACCGCCGCCAATCGCCGCACCACCCGCCGCCGGTTCGTGGTGCGTCACGGGGCCGTCCGCCATGTCCTGCACCAGGGTGCCGCCGTAGAGGACGTTGAGGAGCTGGTGTCCGCGGCAGATCCCGAGCAGCGGCAGGCCCGCTTCGATGGTTCCCCGCGCCACCGCCACATCCAGTGCGTCCTGCTCGACGTTGACGTCATAGCACTCGGCGCCCGGCTCTTCCCCGTAAAGCCGGGGGTCCAGGTCTCCGCCGCCGGGGAGTACGACGCCGTCCAGCCCCTTGAGCGTTTCGGCCAGCCCGCCGCCGTCGGAACCGCCGTCGGAATCCGGGGTGAGGAGCACCGGCTCCCCGCCTCCGTCGCGGACCAGGTCCACGATGTAATCGAACAGCTCATTGGCCTCCCCGACCCGCGGGTCGGCGTCCCGGGAGCTGCTGAGGCGGACCGGGATTCCGATCCGGGGGCGTCCGGGCGGGGGCGGGGGAGGAGTGCGCATGACTCATTCTGCAACAGCCTGAAACGGTTAGGCTTGCCGGATGAACAACAGATACCTTGTGTCCCGCCAGCGCTTCATTGCGGCCGGTCCCGAGGCCATTTTCGAAGTGCTGGCAACGCCCGCCCTGCACAGCGTGATCGACGGGTCGGACACGGTCAAGGCGGCGCAGCCTCGTGGTCCGGAGCGGCTGTCCGCCGGCGCCAGGTTCGGCATGGAGATGAACGTGATGGTGGACTACAAGATCCTCAACATCGTCTGTGAGTTCGAGGAAGGCAAACGCATTGCCTGGCGGCATTTCTTCGGGCATGTGTGGCGCTATGTGCTCGAACCCTCCGTCGATGCCGCGGGCACTCGGGGCACGCTGGTCACCGAGCAGTGGGACGCGCGGAGCGTCCGCGGGAAGTCGTTCCTCCGGCTGGCCGGCTACCTGCGCCGCCACCCCGCCAACCTGGAGGCCACCCTGGCGAAGCTGGACCAGTATGTCGCCGGTTCCGGCCACGATGCTGATCAGGACCGCATCCAACAGTAATGTTGAAGGGACCCGCGCTGCGGGGCAAGACCGAAGGCAGGAGCCAGGATGGGCCGCAGGACACTCGTTGACGACCTCGTCGACGGCCTGCTCGATGACATCCTCGACGGCAAGCTGAAGCCGCACGATGCCATCCCCCCGGAAGCCGACATCGCGAAGGCGTACGACGTCAGCAGGCTGACCGTCCGCGAAGCCCTCAAGGCCCTGCGGGCGCAGAACATCCTCTACGTCAAGGCCGGCCGCGGAACATTCGTCAATCCCTCGGACAACTGGACCGGGCTCGATGCGATCTTCAAGGCCGCCTCGCACGGAAACGGCGCGGACCAGGTTTCCGTCGGGCTGATCGAGATGCGGCGCATGGTGGAAACCGGCGCGGCCTCCCTGGCCGCCAAGCGGCATACCCCCGAGCATGCAGAGCAGATGCGCGGGTGCATCGCGGACATGAAGCGCTTCCATGAGGCCGGGGACCTGGACCGCTTTGTCGACGCTGACATCGCGTTCCATGACGTGGTGCTGAAGGCCTCGGGGAATCCCTTTGTCCGGGCGCTGTTTGCACAGCTGGGACAGCTGCTCTACATGACCAGGCGGGAAACGTCCGCTGTGCCCGAGATCCAGCTCCACGCCATCGAGTACCACCAGAAGGTCATGGACAGCATCCTCAGCGGCGACGCCGAACTGTCCCGGCGAACCATGGACGACCACATGGAGCAGACGTACCGCGACTACGAACGCTACGTCCACCACTCCCAGCCCTGACGCTGCAGCTCCCGGCGGGCTTGACGTAACCCAGATCACGCTTCTATGATCTTTTTCATGTTCTTCCGTCAGATGTCAGACATCAGACTTAGTTAGTCACCGGACGGATTCCCCCACATTTCCATCGGACCGCGCCGCCCGTGTTCAGGTGCCGCCTCCGTCAAACAGAAGGTCGATGATGACTTCACTCTCCATGCAGTCCGCAGGGCTCGGCGAGCTCGGTGAGCGCACCCTCCGCAAGGTTCGGCGCCGCGTTATGCCGCTGATCGTCCTGCTCTACTTCGTTGCCTACCTTGACCGCAACAACGTGGGCTTCGCCAAACTCACCATGAGCGAGGACATCGGCCTCAGCGCTGCTGCCTACGGGCTTGGTGCGGGCATCTTCTTCCTCGGCTACGCCTTGCTGGAGGTTCCGAGCAACGCCGGCATGTACCGCTTCGGTGCACGCAAGTGGCTCGCCCGGATCCTCATCACCTGGGGCATCTTCGCCACGGCCATGTGCCTGGTCAACGGTGAAAGCACTTACTACATCATCCGGTTCCTGCTGGGTGCGGCCGAGGCCGGGTTCTTCCCCGCCATCCTGTTCTACCTGACCCTGTGGTTCCCGGCCGCGCAGCGCGTCACGGTCTTGGGCATCTTCATCCTGGCCCAGCCCGTGTCCAACGCACTCGGCGCTCCGGTGTCCGGACTGCTGCTGCAGATGGACGGAATTCTTGGCCTGCACGGCTGGCAGTGGCTCTACATCATCGAAGGCATCCCCGCGATCCTGCTGGGCCTGCTGACACCGATCCTCATGACCGACCGCCCGCGCGACGCCAAGTGGCTCAACACGGACGAGCGCGAATGGCTCGCCACCACCATGGATGCCGAACTGGCCGCAAAATCCAAGGGCGGGAACCACAACTTCCTGGCCGGCCTGAAGGACAAGCGCACACTGGTGTACTCGGCCCTGTACTTCGGCCTGGTCTGTGGCATCTACGGCCTTGGCCTCTGGATGCCCACCATTGTTGCCGCCCTCGGCAAGTTCTCCACCGCCGAAGTGGGATTCATTGTCTTCATTCCCTACGCCATCGCCGCGGTCTTTGTGTATTTCTGGAGCAAGCGGGCGGACCGGACCGGCAAGCGCGCCTGGCACACCGCCGTCAGCATGGTTCTGGCCGGCATGGGCCTGCTGGCAGCCGGGTACCTGCTCCCGGTCAACCCCATCCTTGCCCTGATCGCACTGACCGCCTCGGCCATGGGGATCTACGGTGCCATCGCCCCGTTCCTGTCCATGCCGTCCGCGGCACTCACCGGCGCAGCGGCTGCATCCGGGCTGGCCCTGGTCAACTCGCTCGGCAACCTGGGCGGTTTCGTAGCCCCCTACGCGGTCGGCATGCTCAAGGACGCCACGGGCAACAACCAGAGCGGCCTGCTGTTCCTGTCCTTCTGCCTGTGCGTCACCGCGGTGGCCACCTACCTTTACGCCCGGAAGCGGCCTGAAGGTGATGCCGCCCTGGATCCCGCAGTGGCTGCTGCCGCTGCCGTGAATGCAGCAAAAGCCCGCTCCTGACCGACCGACCATCGACCTGACACCCGACGAAAGACACATCATGACAATCACCCCTTTTCCCGCCGAACGCACCGTCGTACTGACCGGGGCAGCCTCCGCCCGCGGCATCGGCCGGGCGGCAGCGGACCGGATGGCCAGCGAAGGCTGGTCCGTCGCGATCCTGGACATCAACGCGGAAGACGCCAAGGCTGCGGCCGCCGAAATCGGCTCCAACCGTGCCGTCAAGGCCATCGGCGTGGGCGCTGATGTTTCCGACGCCGCCTCAGTGGACCGTGCCATCAGCGAAATCGAAGATTCCCTGCCGCCGATCGTCGCCCTCGCGAACCTTGCGGGCATCAGCTCGCCGACGACGTTCATGGAGACGACCGTGGAGGAGTGGGACAAGGTTTTCGCCATCAACATGCGGGGAACCTTCATCGTCTCCCAGCGCGTGCTCAAGGGCATGATCGAGCGCAAGCTCGGGCGCATCGTGAGCATCTCCTCAATCTCCGCCCAGCGCGGCGGCGGTACGTACTCCAAGGTTGCGTACAGTGCGTCGAAGGCCGGAATCATCGGCTTCACCCGTGCGCTTGCCCGTGAAGTGGGAGAGTTCGGCGTCACCGTCAACGCGATTGCACCGGGTCCCATCGACACTGACATCATGGGTGGCACCCTGTCCGAGGAACGTAAGGCCCAGATGTCCGAGGGCATCATGATGGGGCGGGTGGGTAGCCGTGAAGAAGTCGCGGCTCTGATCTCCTTCCTGCTCGGCCAGGATTCCGGCTACATCACCGCTGCCACGTACGACATCAACGGCGGCCTCCAGGTCTCCTGATCCGCAGCTGAAAATGTCCCGGCAGGAGTGCCCCCGGTGAATTTCACCGGGGGCACTCCTGTGTGTTTGTTGCCGACTAGGCTGACAGCATGAACGCCGCCCGCAGCCTCAGTCCCAGCCCCAGAACGCTTGAGGTTGAAAGCCTGGACAGCTTCGACCGGCTGGTGAAGGCGGGGGTCCGCAGTATGCAGGGCTGGCACGCCCAGTCCCTGGACCTTCGCGGCCGCTCCGCGCCGCTGCAAGCGATGGACGCACAGGGCGCCATCTTCCTCGGCTGCACGTTCGACGACGGTGTGGAGGATACGCTTCGCGGGCGGGGTGCGCTCATCTTTCCCAAGCTGGTCAGCGTGCCCTTCAATCCTTACCGCGGGCAGCTCTACTCACCGCAGGAGCTCTACTCCGGGCCGGCCGGCGGGCGGTACGAATCAACACTGGACGCCCGGATCTACCAGTGGAGCATCCGGCCCGGCCAGCGCCACCGGCTGGATGCCACGCTCGCCGCAGCCCTGCATGACCACTCGATCGGTGACGCCCTGGATGAGCTGACTCGCTCGGAGTTAAGCCGCGGCCGCCCGATGGTGGGCGTGATGGGCGGTCACACCGCGATGCGAGGAACGCCGGCCTTCGAGGAGGCCGCCCTCGCCGGGAGGCTTCTTGCCCGAAGCGGCCGCGTGGTGGCCACCGGCGGCGGGCCGGGCGCCATGGAGGCAGCCAACATGGGTGCCTACCTTAGCGAACTGCCGGATGCGGACTTCCACGCCGCGCTGGCGCAGCTCGAAGCCGTACCGGGGTTCCGGCCCTCGGTGTCCGCATGGGCGCGGACGGCGGCCGCCGTCGTCGAACGCTATCCGGACGGGACGCCGTCGCTCGGGGTCCCCACCTGGTTCTACGGTCACGAGCCGCCCAACTATTTCGCCACCCACATCGCCAAGTATTTCGCCAACGCCATCCGGGAGGCGATCCTGCTGGAGCTGTGCGACGGCGGTGTGATCTTCCTGCCGGGGTCCGCCGGGACCCTGCAGGAAATCTTCCAGGACGCCTGCGAAAACTACTACGGTGCCTCGGAAACCATCACGCCCATGGTCCTCGTGGGAATCGAGCACTGGCAGCGCCGGTATCCCGCCTGGCCGCTGTTGCAAAGCCTGGCCGCGGGCAAGGCGATGGCGGACAGGATCTTCCTGGTGGAGACGGTGGAGGAAGCGCTCGACGTCGTGTCGGGTTAGCGGAGGCCGGCGAGCGGATCCGGGCCTACAGGTCCTTGCGGCAGGTGGTCTTGCCCAGCTGGTACAGGCCGTTGAGGTCGCCCGCGGCAAGGCCGTCCGGGGTGCCGATCTCCGGGTACATCAGCTGCCGGGGGTCATCGACGTGTTCGAGCCCCATGACGTGGGACAGCTCGTGCAGGATCACGGCGGTGGCGTAGGCGGAGCCTTGCGGCCGCTCGAGTTCCCCGGCGATCTGCGGGGCGTCGAGGTCCAGGCTGCCGGTGACGAAGGTCTTCGCGCCGCCGTCGAAACTGTAGTGGGTGCTGCCGCCGATGCCGATCACCTTGCCCTTTAGCTTGGGGGAGGCCTCCGGAGTGGTCCATGCGATGAGGAGCGGCGCCCATCGCTCCCCGTACCTCTCTGGCTGGTAGGGGTCCCGGTCCTCGGAGGGGGTTTCGGTGGAGGGCCCGTCGTTGATGAACCTGATTCCTGTGGCACGGGAAATCGTGCCGACGGCCTCTTCCACCAGGGTTTCCGCGCCACCAGGCGCCAGCCCGGCATTGACGACGTAGTGCAGCGGGCGGCACGGCGAGTAGCCCACGGGCGTGCCGTCGTCGTTCGTGGCCAGGAATTCAAAGGAATCACTTGGCGAGGCAGGCTCTTCAGCGGCGAGAAGCGGCGAGTCCGCTTCTTCCAAACCGGGGGGAGGCGCGTCCGAGCTGACTCCCTCGGCGGCGGTTCCGGGCTGCTGGGCGGCAGCCTGTCCGTTGGGGACGGTGCTGTTCCCGGGCTGGAAGAGCCCCACGAAGCGGGGGTCGCCGTAGAACAGCCCGGCTGCCGTGAAGGCGGCGGCGGCGATCACGGCGGTGAGTGCCGCTGTCCGGAGGATGCGGGCCAAGGTTCCCGGCCCGCCAGCATGCCGTGGCCGGCGTTGTTCCGGCCGCGGACCCTCCACTAGGCGACCACCGCGCCAAAGGCCATCCCGAGGAGGTAGGTGACAGCGGCCGCGCCAATGCCGATGGCGAGTTGCCGGAAGCCGCGGCTGGTCGGCGACGTCCCGGACAGGAGGCCGACGACGCCGCCCGTCACCAGGAGCGCGATGCCCACCATGACGGCGGAAACCACCAGCGCCACGACGCCGGTCATGCCGAGAAGGAAGGGGATGATGGGAATGATGGCGCCGGAGGCGAAGAAGCAGAAACTTGACGCAGCTGCACTCCATGCGGTGCCCACTGCTTCGTGCTGGTCGGGGGCTTCAGGGAGTTCGGGCTGGAGTGACAGGCTGGGATCGCAGTCGCAGCTCAGCAGGCCCATGCGTTCCGCGACGCGGTGTTCGGCGGCTTCCCGGGACATCCCACGGGCCAGGTACACCAGCAGCAGCTCGTTGTGCTCGATGTCCAGCCGCGGAGCCGCGGACAGGGTGATCTGGGTGGGCCGCGTTGCGGCCAGCAGCTCCCGCTGGGAACGGACGGAGATGAATTCGCCCGCACCCATGGACAGGGCGCCGGCAAGGAGACCCGCCACGCCGCTCAGGAGTACCACTTGGCTGCCGACGCCGGACGCGGCCATGCCCATCACCAGGGAAAGGTTGCTGACCAGGCCGTCGTTGGCTCCGAACACGGCGGCCCGGAAGGAACCGGCCAGCCGGTTCCGGCCGCGGGTGGCGAGACCGCGGACGACTTCCTCGTGGATCTGTTCGTCCGCCACCATGGCGGGCGTCGCGGTGGGGTCCGAGGCGTAGGGGGAGCGGCCCTCGGCGCGTTGGGCCAGCGCCAGGACGAACACCGAACCGAAGTGGCGGGCCAGGAATCCCAGCAGCTGGCTGCGCAGGGACGCCTGCCGCGGCTTCCCGGCGTGCTCGCCGAGGAGCCGGAGCCAGTGGGCTTCATGGCGACCCTCGGCCTCGGCGAGGGCTAGCAGGATGTCCCGTTCCTCGCCGCGGCGGTTCTGGGCGAGGTCACGGTAGACGCGGGCCTCGGCGCGTTCATCGGCGAGGTACTGGCGCCATCGTTTGACGTCGGCCGGGCTGGGGGCGGTCCCTGCGGGTCCGGCGACGGTGGTTTCTGCGGGTCCGGCGACGGTGGTTTCTGCGGGTCCGGCGCCTGCGCTGCCGGCTGTGGTTTCGGGGACGCTTGCTGCCGGCTTGTCGGCGCGAGGGGCATGACTGCGGTCAGATTTAGCGTGCTGAGACACGAACACTCCTGGGCTTGATAGGGCATGAATCGGCCCCATTGCAGCTCCAGCCTACCGCGGATTTCCGCGGATTTTCGGCCGGTGTTCCTCACCGGTAAGTTTAGGCGGGCCTCAAATCGGGCTGACGCCGGTGCCTTCGGCTGCGGGCATTGGAGGCGTGGAACAGACCGGCAACGGACCGCCTATTGACCGCGACGAAGGCCGGTGTTGTGATGATTGCCAGGGCAGGTGCTTCCGTAGCCCGGCACCTGGCCGCACAACCAGACACGGAGGTTTGCACCATGGACACCACCGGATCACACCCCACCCAGCCGGAACGGGACACCCTCGAATCCGATCCCGCCTACGACTTTGCCGAGGACGCTCCCGTCGACGACGCCGGGGAGAGCGAGGAAGAGGAGCTGTTCGAGGAGGCCGACCGGCTTGTTCCCCTGGGCGCGGAGGATTTCCTCGGCGACGAGAAGCCCGTGGTGCCGTTGGCGGAGGAAGAATTCCGTGAGCCCGGGGAAGCCGAATAGGTCGTTTCCGCCCTCAATGCACGACGGCGGTGCCTCCCCGCGCTGGGAGGCACCGCCGTCGTGCGTTCTTCCGCAGTACTAATTGACCGGAACCGGAACCTCTTCTTCTTCAGGGACAGTGCCGGCAACGCGGTCCTGCCAGTTCTTCATGACCTTGGGGTCGGTCGGCCTGGTCGCCAGGGACACCACGAGGTACACCAGCGCCGAGGCGATCAGGCCGTAATAGATCGGCTCGTTGGCGTAGATGCCGTCAAGTGGCGCCGCGGCGTTGATCTCAAGGTAGATCATGGTGCCGAGCGTGATGACCGAACCGACGGCCATCGAAGCTGCCGCGGCAACGCCCGTGCCCCGCTTCCAGACCAGGCCGCCGAGGATTGCCACCAGGAGCCCGCCCACCAGGATGTCGTAGGCGATGGTCAGGGCCGCCACGACGTCCTTGGTGACGATGGCGATGAGGATGGCCACGATGCCCAGGCCCAGGACCCACATGCGGTTGGCCTTGACGTCGTGCTCGGGGTTGTCGGTGTCGTCGGTGTTGATGTCCTTGCCGAACCAACTGGCCACGAAGGGCAGGACATCGGCGCGGGCCACTGTTGCTGCTGCGATAAGCGCACCTGAGGCGGTGGACATCATGGCCGCGACGGCCGCCGCGAGCACCAGGCCGCCGATGCCGATGGGCAGCAGGTTCTGGGCCACTTCTGCGTAGACAACGTCTTTGCCCGCAGCGGCCACGTCGATTTCCGGGAGCGCCACGCGTGCGCCCAGGCCGATCAGGGCGCCGGCTGCGCCGTACAGGATGCAATAAACGCCGGCTGTTGCGCCGCCCCAGCGTGCAACCGTGGGGGTCTTGGCGGTGAAAACGCGCTGCCAGATGTCCTGGCCGATCAGGAGACCCAGGGTGTAGACCACGAAGTAGGTGATGATGGTCTGGATCCCGATGCCGTCGATCTGGAAGAAACTGTCCTCCACGCGACTGCGGATCCCGTCCAGGCCGCCAGCGGCGTTGAGCGTGAATGGCAGCATCAGGAAGAAGATTCCCACCGTCTTGATCACGAACTGGACCTGGTCGGCGAGCGTGATGGACCACATGCCGCCGATGGTGGAGTACACCAGGACGATCGCGCCGCCGATGGCGATAGCCAGGGCACGGTCCCACCCGAACAGCACCACAAAAATGGTGGCGTAGGCGCCGGTTGAGGTGGCGCACAGCATAAGCGTGTAGGCCAGCATGACGATGCCGGATGTCTGGGTGGCCCGGCTGCCATACCGGAGCGTCAGCATCTGGGACACCGTATAGATCTTCAGCTTCTGGATGGTGCCTGCAAAGAGCAGGCTCAGCAGCAGCACGCCGGCGCCGATGGCTACCACGAGCCACATGCCGGAGATGCCGAACTTGTAGCCGAGGCCTACGCCGCCCACCGTTGAGGCTCCGCCGAGCACGACGGCCGCCATGGTCCCGGTGTAAAGGAAAGGGCCCAGCCTGCGGCCGGCCACCAGGAAGTCGCTGTTGTTCTTTGTGCGGGATTTGCCCCACCAGCCGAAGGCCAGCATGGCGATCAGGTACACCACCACAATGGCGATGTTGACGAAGTTTGCGTCCATTTAATGGGCTCCTTGGAGCGGGTCGGCAGCAGGGCGGGAATTCGCGGCAAGCACGTGGGTCACGCCGGAATTCCGCTGCTATAGAGCGGGGATGCAGGGGGAGATCCCTGATGATGACAGGCTGACTGTCCCAGTGTTTGCCTACGAATTGCCTAATAGACAACACTTGTTGCCCCAAAGGTTATGCTGTGATCCGCGTAACAGTCAAGGCGGATTGACACCATGGTCCGTTCGGGCGTCACAAGGTAGGTATCCCGCTAGTATGGCTCCAGCAATGGGGCCGTGCGGCCGGCTGCGAAAGGTTCGTAAATGAAGGCTCTACCAGTTGAACCGAGCAACATCCCGGTTGCCATCGGTTCGCGCATCCGCGCTGCCCGCCAGTCTCAGCGGCTCACCATTGAACAGGTCGCGGACGCGACGGGTCTCACCAAGGGATTCCTCAGCAGGGTGGAACGCGACCTGACGTCACCGTCGGTGGCTTCCCTGGTGACCCTGTGCCAGGTCCTGTCGATCTCCATCGGAGACCTGTTTGCCGCACCCGAAACGCACCTCACGAAGAAGGACGAGGGACCCCGGATTTCGCTGGGCGGCGAAGGCATCATCGAGCGCCTGCTGACCGCCCGCTCGGAACGCCGCGTCCAGATCATCCAGGCCGTGATCGAACCGCGCGGCCGCGGCGAATCCGAACTCTACGCCGTGGACTGCGACGTCGACGTCCTCCATGTGATCAAGGGCCGCATCCGGCTGATCCTGACCAACGAGGAATACGAACTCAGCACTGGCGACACCGTGACGTTCCCCGGCCGGGAACCGCACACGTGGATCAATCCCACGGACGACGCCGTCGAGGTGCTCTGGGTGCTGGTCCCCGCCGCCAGCCGCTGACGCAGAGTGTCGCCGGCGGGGCCGGGGCCGGCCTCAGCCCGGGCCTGCCGGGTCTCAACCCACGTGGACCCAGGGCCGGCGCGTGACGTCCGGCTCCGCCTCGCGCAGCACTTCCCGCGTGACGGGGGCGATCTCACCCTCGCCGAAAAGCAGGAACCGCGTCAGGTTGGTAA
Organism: Arthrobacter sp. LjRoot78; assembly: GCF_964254335.1. NCBI lineage: Bacteria > Bacillati > Actinomycetota > Actinomycetes > Micrococcales > Micrococcaceae > Arthrobacter > Arthrobacter sp. LjRoot78. The sequence continues at coordinate 922,022 of NZ_CAXUTG020000001.1, forward strand.
GCGGATTGCCCTCGGTCCAGCGGAAGTAGATGTGCGGCATCAGGCCCGTGACATCGCGGAGGTGCAGCAGGACGGCTGCCAGCGTGTTGGGCACGTTGTTGCTGTGGACTTCAAGGATGCGGAAGCCGTGCCGGATCTTCCCCGTGACCAGGAGCTCCTGTTCGAAGTCCGAGCTGTCGTCGACCAGGATTTCGATGAAGATGGCATCGCTGTCCACGGGCAGGTGGTTCGCGAGTTCGGCGTGCTCCAGCTTGGCCCGGTATCGGGCGGCGCTGAGGCGTTTGGGCTCATGCGCGATCAGCCGGATAGGCCCCTCTTCGCTGGCGGCCATGAATTCCAGGGCGCGTTCGTCCAGCCGGATGTGGGTGGCGCGCAGCTCGAAGGACCGCCGGACGCGCGACGCGAAGCTGACCATCACAATGCCCAGGATGAACAGGGCCGCGATCTTCAGGCCGTCGGGGCGTTCCACCACGTTCGCCACTGTGGTGTAAAGGAAGACGACGGCGATCGCGCCGAAAGCGACCGTGCGGCCGCGTTGCTGCTTGCGCCGGGCGGACAACGTGACGGCGATGGACGCGGACGTCATCAGCACCAGCACGCCGGTGGCGTAGGCACCGCCCTGGGCCTCGACGTCGGCCTCGAACACCACCGTGATGAGAAAGGCGACGGCGGTGAACACCAGTACCAGCGGCCGCACCGCCCGGGTCCATGCCGGCGCCATGCCAAAGCGCGGAAGGTAGCGCGGCACCAGGTTGAGCAGGCCAGCCATCGCGGAGGCCCCGGCGAACCAGAGGATGGCGATGGTGCTGAGGTCGTATACAGTCCCGAATCCGTCGCCCAGGTACTGGTGCGCCAGGAATGCCAAAGCCCGGCCGTTGGCCTTGCCTCCCGGCTGGAACTCGGCTGCCGGGATGAGGAACGTGGTGATGAAGCTGGACGCGATGAGGAACGCGCTCATGATCAGGGCGGCCGTGGTCAGGAGCTTGTGCGCGCCGCGGATCCGGCCGGTCGGCTTCGCCTCGGTGTCGTCGGGGCTGCCCTGGATCTGCGGCATGACGGCCACGCCCGTTTCGAAGCCGGAAAGTCCCAGTGCCAGTTTGGGGAACACCAGCAGGGCGATGCCGATCATCACGAGCGGGTTGCCGTGTTGCTGGTTGAGTGCGGCCCACCAGTCCGTCACCACGTGGGCTTCGCTGTACACATGCGCGAGGCCCACCAGCACCACCACCGCGTTGAGCAGCAGGAACACTGCCACCAGGACAACGGCCACGTTGATGGCTTCCTTGAAGCCGCGGAGGAACACGATGCCCAGGCCCGCAATCAACGCCAGCGTAATGGCCACTTCCTGGCCGTGCAGGAAGGCCGGGGCAAACGGGTTTTCGATGGCGTGCGCACTGGCATCCGCGGCAGAGAGCGTCATGGTGATCATGAAGTCAGTTGCCGCGAAACCCAGAAGCGCCAGGACAAACAGCTTGCCGCCCCAGCGCGGCAGGAGCCGTTCGAGCATGGCGATGGAGCCCTCACCGCGCGGACTCTCCGAAGCCACCCTGCGGTACACCGGTAGGGCGCCGAGGAGTGTAACTGCCACCAGGACCACGGTGGCCAGCGGCGAGACCATGCCTGCGGCGAGCGCGGCAATGGCCGGCTGGTATCCCAGCGTGGAAAAATAGTCGACGCCCGTCAGGCACATGACCTTCCACCAGGGCTGAGGCGTATGGTTCGCCTGCGGCTGGCCGTGCGGCCCCTGGCGTTTCCCGGATCCCTCGGGCATGCCCTCCAGCAGCCAGCTCCTGAGCTTGTGGGGCTTGCGGTTGTACCTGTCCGAAGGGTCGGCGGGCGGCCTGGTCAGCGTGGTCACGGTATCCTTTCGCGCAGCGTTCCTTCGGCCGTGGGGGCCTGGTGTGCTGCTCCTGTTGGGAGCGTAGGCCCGGGGAAGCATGCGGGATGGCTCCTTTAACGAAACCTTTACGGCGCGTGTGACCGCCGTCACCGCCTGGTGAGATGTACGTCACATTTTGGAAACCTGCCGGAAACCCGGAATTCATCCCCGGCGCCGCTGTTTAACACGCCGGAAAAACATCTCGGCCCTGGCGGAAACACCGCCGTTGTAGCGTCGGATAACGAGCGGTTGTGGAGCCCCAATAAGCTGTCGATGCTCAGTGGCTGTCTCGTTGTTTTGAATGGTCTCGTTTTGAATGGTCTCGCCGTAGTTGGCGCCCAGGAGCGCCACTTCCAGAGGAAGGCTCCCAAAATGAACATCTCTCTACTCAACGTGGGCATGGCAGTGGACCCCACGGCGCTGGACCCCGGCGCCACGGCATGGATGCTGGCGGCGTCCGCACTGGTCCTGCTGATGACTCCCGGCCTGGCGTTCTTCTACGGGGGCCTCGTGCGGATGAAATCCGTCCTGAACATCATGATGATGAGCTTTGGCGCCATGGGTGTTGTTGCCGTGGTCTGGGCGCTGTGGGGCTACGGGCTGGCCTTCGGCCCCGACACGATGGCCGGACTCGTCGGGGATCCGTTTGCCAACCCCGGGCTGAGCGGACTGACCAGCAGCATCGGCGGCAAAGCGCCGGGCCTCCCGGACATGGTGTTCATCGGGTTCCAGGCCACGTTCGCCATCATCACCGTCGCGCTGATCAGCGGCGCTGTGGCCGAGCGTGTCAGGTTCGGACCCTGGCTGCTGTTTGCTGCCTTGTGGGTGACGCTCGTCTACGCCCCGATCGCGCACTGGGTCTGGGGCGGCGGCCTCTTCGGCGCCACCGGCATCGTGGGCAGCAAGATCTCGGCGCTCGACTTCGCCGGCGGAACCGTCGTGCACATGAACGCCGGCATCGCCGGTCTGATGCTCGCTGTCGTGCTCGGAAAACGCCTTGGATTCATGAAAGATCCCAACATCCGTCCGCACAACCTGCCGTTCGTGATGCTCGGCGCCGGTCTCCTGTGGTTTGGCTGGTTTGGCTTCAACGCGGGCTCTGAACTCGCTGCCGATGCCACTGCGGGCCTGGCCTGGACTAACACCCTGCTGGCCACAAGTGCGGCGCTCCTGGGCTGGCTGCTCGTCGAGCGCCTCCGGGACGGCCATGCCACCTCCCTCGGTGCCGCCTCGGGAGCTGTGGCAGGCCTGGTTGCCGTGACTCCGGCGTGCGGCTTCGTCGACCCTGTCGGTGCCATCCTGATCGGGGCGGTGGCCGGAGTGCTCTGTGCCCTCGCGGTGGGCCTCAAGTTCCGGATCGGCCTCGACGACTCCCTTGACGTGGTGGCCGTCCACTTTGTTGGCGGGCTATGGGGGACGCTCTCGCTGGGATTCTTCGCCGTGCCGTCGGCCAAGACCGACGGCGGGCTCTTCTATGGCGGGGGCCTGGCACAGTTCTGGCCCCAGTTCCTCACTGCGGTGATTGTCACGGCCTGGAGCGCCATCATGACCACACTGATCGGATACGCCATCCATAAGACGATGGGCATGCGCGTGACCGAAGCCAGCGAGCGGTCCGGCATCGACGTCACCGAGCACGCCGAAACCGCCTACGAGCTGCTGATGGTGGGGGGAACCTTCCACCCCGGCGAACACCACGCCAAGGCCGCACCTGGCGGTGTGGACCCCGCAACGGAGATTCCGGCCGAAGTCCCGGCGGGTGTCCCGGTGGCCAACCAGGCCGAGCGGGGCCGGGTGCGGACGTGAAACTCATTACGGCCATCGTCAGGCCGGAAAAGGTCGAGACGGTCCGTGCTGCCCTGGAAGGGTTCGGCGTCAGTGGCCTGACCGTCAGCCAGGCCAGCGGCTACGGGCAGCAGCGCGGCCATGTGGAGGTCTACCGCGGAACCGAATACAACTCGGACCTGCTGCCAAAGGTCCGGGTGGAAGTCCTGGTGACCGAGGACGCCATGGACGGTGTCATGGCGGCGATCGAGGCGGGCGCCAGTACCGGCCGGTTCGGTGACGGCAAGATCTGGACAGTCTCCGTTTCCGACGCCGTCCGGGTGCGGACGGGGGAGCGGGGCGCGTCCGCCATCGACTGATGCGCCCGTTGGATTGGTAAACACTTGATGCACAATAGGAAACTGGCGTGTATGATGGGTGTCACACTACCGATCCATCCTCGAAGGAGAGGCGTTCCTTTGGAAGAGCTGCGCATCGAGGCCAACGGCAACCTTGGCCCCATCGATTCATCCCGCATCCCCCGCTATGCAGGGGCCGCAACCTACGCCCGCCTGCCGCGGCTGGACCAGGTGGCCAAGGCGGACATCACGGTGGTGGGAGTGCCCTTCGATTCCGGCGTCTCCTACCGCCCCGGTGCCCGCTTCGGCGCCAACCATGTCCGCGAGGCCAGCCGCCTGCTGCGCCCTTACAACCCCGCTTGGGACGTCAGCCCCTTCGAGAACGTCCAGGTGGCGGACGCGGGCGACATGGCCGTCAACCCGTTCAACATCAACGAGGCGATCGAAACCATCCAGCAGAACGCCCTCGACCTGACGGCCGGCGGCAGCAAGCTTGTGACCCTTGGTGGGGACCACACCATTGCGCTGCCGCTGCTGCGGGCCGCTGCCGAGCGCGCCGGCGAGCCTGTGGCGATGCTGCACTTCGATGCCCACTTGGACACCTGGGACACCTACTTTGGCGCAGAATACACCCACGGCACGCCGTTCCGCCGCGCGGTCGAGGAAGGCATCCTGGACACCGAGGCGATCAGCCACATCGGAACCCGCGGCCCGCTGTACGGCAAGAAGGACCTCGACGATGACCACCGCTTCGGCTTCGGCATCGTGACGTCCGCGGATGTTTACTATCAGGGCGTCCTGGAGACGGTGGCCAAGGTCCGGGACCGGATCGGCAACCGTCCGCTGTACATCTCCGTTGACATCGACGTCCTGGACCCCGCGCACGCACCGGGCACGGGCACACCGGAGGCCGGCGGCATCACCAGCCGGGAACTGCTGGAGATCATCCGCGGCTTCCGCGGCATGAACCTCGTGGGTGCGGACATTGTTGAAGTGGCTCCGGCCTACGACCACGCAGAAATCACCGGGGTGGCTGCCAGCCATGTCGCCTACGAACTGGTCACCCTCATGGCGGATTCCGCCGTCGAAGGCAACAGGTTCGGCGCGGCCAACGGCTATGCCGCCCAGGCCCTCGGGCGGGAAGCCCGTCGCCAGGCTGGCTTCGCCGCGAGTGTTCCCCAGCGCGTCGAAACCGGCGTCTCCCCGTGACCGGCGTCCGCAACGGCGGCGATCTCGTCGTCGAAACCCTTGAAGCGCTGGGCGCGAAGACGGTTTTCGGCATCCCGGGCCAGCACGCGCTGGGCCTTTTTGATGCGATGGGCCGGGGAAACCTGCACTTCGTCTCCTCCCGGGTGGAAAACAATTCCGCGTTCGCGGCCGACGGCTACTCCCGCGCCACGGGTGAGGTGGGCGTGCTGTTCCTGTCCACCGGCCCCGGCGCCTTGACGTCCTTGGCCGGGCTGCAGGAAGCCTACGCCACGGGTGTGCCCATGGTGGTGGTGGCCAGCCAGATTCCGCTGGACGGCCTGGGCGCGCGCCGCAAGGGCATGCTGCACCAGCTCGATGACCAGAAGGCCTCGGCCGCGAATGTCACCAAGAGCCAGCGGCTGATCCAACACGCCTCCGGCATCCCCTCAGCCATCCAGGACGCCTGGACCGAGGCGATTTCCTCCCCGCAGGGACCTGTCTGGCTGGAGATCCCGCAGAACGTCCTGCTGGATCCCATCATGGTCCCGCCGGTTGAAGATGCCCTCGCCGAAGCGGCGGACAACCCGCCGCGTGTGGAGCTGGTTCGTGAGGCGGTGAAATGGCTGTCGACGGCGGAACGTCCGGCGATCATCGCCGGCGGCGGCACGCGCCGTGGCCGGGCCGAGAAGTCGCTGCTGTCCATCGCGGAAAAGCTGCGAGCACCGGTGATCTGCACCCCCGGCGGCAACGGCGCCTTCCCGTGGAACCACGAGCTGTCGCTTCAGTCCTGGATCGAGGACCGGTACATGACGGACCTGCTCGAGGACGCGGACGTGCTGATCGTCATCGGCTCCTCCCTCGGCGAAGTGACGTCCAACTACTTCACCTTCGAGCCGCGCGGCCGGATCATCCAGATCGACGCCGAACCCCGGGTCCTGGAGTCCAACCGGCCCGGCCTGGGCATCCGTGCCGACGCCGGCCAGGCCCTGGCTGCGCTGGATGCCGCGCTCACCGAGCCGCACGGGGAACGGGCCGACTGGCACGGCACCCCACCGGAGGCGCTGGTCAAGGAATCGCTGGCCAAGGTTAAGGCGAGGCTGGAGTCCCAGGACCTCGGCAAGGAACTGAAATTCATGGCGGACATCCGCGAGGCCGTCCCCGCAGACATGCAGACCTTCTGGGACATGACCATCTCCGCGTACTGGGCCTGGAGCTGCTGGGACGCCCGCGAGGGGCAGTTCCACTCCGCCCAGGGCGCCGGCGGGCTGGGCTTCGGCTTCCCTTCGGCCATCGGCGGGGCCGTGGGGCTGGAAACCACGGGAAAGCCCGGACGTGTCCTGGCCGTCTCCGGTGACGGTTCGGCCATGTACTCCATTTCCGAACTGGCCACGGCCAAGCAGCACAACGTCCCGGTCACCTGGCTCATCGTGGACGACGGCGGTTACGGCATCCTGCGCGAATACATGGTGGGCGCCTTCGGCAAGGCCACCGCAACGGAACTGGCCCGGCCCGACTTCGTCAAACTCGCCGAAGCGTTCGGCGTCCCGGCCGTCCGGGTGGCGCCGGAGAACGTGGGGGACGCACTGAAGGCGGGTTTCGCCGCGGACGGCCCCAACGTCGTCGTCGTCGAAACCCTGCTCAAGATGTTCGGCCCCACTCACTTGGGCGTCTAACAGCCGCCCTCAACAACTGAATACCCGCCCCGTCCCGACAACGCGCGAGCGGACAGTTGAGGCCCCCTTTCCACCAGGATCGGGGGCCTCAACTGTCCGCTCGCGCTAGTGGTTTAAGGCGCCCATCACGCCGGGCCGCACGCCGCCTCCGCTGGTTAGTTTCCCAAAGCAACCATTTTCATATATAGTTGCCTAGGGCAAGCAAAGGGGTTATTCGCCATGGCAGTCGCACCAGAAACCGCAGCTGATCTCGTGTACCAGATCTTCGACCTCCAGCGGGCTGTCCGCTGCGTCGCGATCTCAAGCACGCGCGGGCAGGACACCGGGGTGGCGCTCCAGGGCGTCCTGCGGTTCGTGGGGGAGGGGGAGTCCCGGGCCACGAAGCTTGCCGCGAGGCTCGGCGTCAGCGCTCCCGTCCTGAGCAGGCATATCGCCGATCTGGAAGAACAGGGCCTGGTGGTCCGCCGTCCGGATCCGGAGGACGGCCGTGCCCAACTGGTGGCGCTCTCAGAGGCGGGGGAGGGCAAGCTGCACGAGATAGAACAGCAACGCACAGCAACACTTCAGGGCTATCTGCAGGACTGGAGCCAGTTCGACGCCGAGGAGACCGCGAAAATCCTGAAAAAACTTGCTGAATCCCTCAGGGACTCAGCCCGGGCAAAGACGGCCGGACCCACCGAAACCATTCCCACCGTTTAAGGAGCTGCACATGGCCAGCCACGCTACAGCCACCGGTCCGTCCCGGGCCCAGTCAACGACACCACCGCAGCCATCCGCACCTGCGCCCCAGGCGGCGATGACCCACCGCCAGATCATGGAGGCCCTCACCGGGCTGCTGGCCGCATTCTTCACCGCCATCATCAGCAGCACCATCGTGGCCAACGCGCTGCCCACCATCATGTCCGAGCTCAAGGGCACCCAGACGGACTTCGCCTGGGTCATCACGGCGGCACTGCTGGCCAACGCGGCCACCACACCGATCTGGGGAAAGCTCGCCGACCTCTTCGACAAGAAACTGCTCGTCCAGCTGAGCATTGTGATCTTCGTGGCCGGTTCCGTCATGGCGGGCCTGTCGGAAACGATCCCGCTCCTGCTGACCGCCCGAGTCATCCAGGGTGTCGCCATGGGCGGCCTGACTGCCCTGGCGCAGGCCATTATCGGCTCCATCATCCCGCCCCGTGACCGCGGTAAGTACTCCGGTTACATGGGCGGTGTGATGGCAGTGGGTACCGCCGGCGGCCCGCTGCTCGGCGGATTCATCGTGGACAGCCCGCTCGGCTGGCGCTGGACCTTCTTCGTCTGCGTTCCTTTGGCCGTCATCGCCCTGATCCTGCTGCAGATCACGCTGAAACTTCCCCACGTCAAACGCCACGCCAAGATCGACTGGCTTGGTTCCATCCTGCTCACTTCCGGCGTCAGCCTCCTGCTGATCTGGGTGTCCTTCGCCGGCAACCCGGACTACTACGACTGGTGGTCCTGGCAGACAGCGGCCATGGTGGGCGGCGGCGTGCTGCTCCTGGCCCTCCTCGTCGTCGTGGAATCCAGGGTGGAGCAGCCCATCATCCCGCTCAAGATCATCAGCGAACGCACCACGGCCCTGGCCATCCTGGCCTCCGTCGCTGTGGGCGTCGGCATGTTCGGATCCTCCGCCTTCCTGGGCCAGTACTTCCAGGTGGCCCGCGGGGCCACCCCCACCGAAGCCGGGCTGCTGACACTTCCCATGATCGCCGGCAACCTTATCGGCTCGGTCCTGTCGGGCCAGCTGATCAGCCGGACCGGCAAATGGAAGCGCTACCTGATTGCCGGTTCCATCCTGTTGATCGGCGGCCTGGGACTGGCCGGCACCATCGACCACACCACCGAACTCTGGCAGACCGGCCTCTACACCGCTGTCCTGGGCCTCGGCCTCGGCCTGCTGATGCAGAACCTCGTGCTGGCAGTGCAGAACACCGTCCGCGCCACGGACATCGGGACCGCCAGCGCCTCCGTGGCGTTCTTCCGCTCGGTGGGCGGCGCGATCGGCGTGTCCGTGCTGGGCGCCGTCCTGGCCAACCGGGTCAAGGAACTGGCTGCCGAAGGCCTCGCAGCAGCCGGGATTCCGGTTACGGGCGGATCAGCCGGTGCCAGCATGGACCTTCAGGACATGCCCGCCCCGATCCGAGACATCATGCGGGCAGCCTACGGCGACGCGACGGCCGAGATCTTCCTGATCTCCGCAGCCATCGGCATCATTGCCCTGGTAGCCATCCTGTTCATCAAGGAACAACCGCTGCGCCGCACCGTGGACATCGTGCCAGCAACCGCGGACGGCGCCGCGGGGACCAATGCCCCCGCGGCCACCGCCGAGCCGGTCACAGCAGGCAGGTCCGGCATCGTGGACCTGGACCGGGAGTTCATCGAGGTCCTGGGCAGGCAGCGCGCCCACGAATCACGGTTCCCCGAAGCCGCACGAATGGACCAGGACTTTACCGGCGATGAGCGCGGCACCCGCGGCGGCGACATCCCCGCTGCGGGCAGGGAAGGCTCCCGGGCCCGTTCCCGGACCATGGTGGCGGACCGGTGGCCGGAAGCTGCCGACGTCGTCCCGCTCCTCCTGCAGACCCAGCAGTTGCTGGCGGAGCAGCAGCTCCAGCTGGCAGAGGCATTGCGGGCCGTTCACGAACAGTCGGCGGAGCAGCGTGAGATTGCGGCCGAACAGTCACGCATCAGCGAGCAACTCACCACCCTGCGGCGGCAGCTTGCCAAGGAACGGAAGCTGCAACGGGCGGCGGCGGACTACATCGCAACGCACGGGCGGCACCGGACCGAGTAACAGGACCCAATAACGTACGACGGCGACGGCGGCTGAGTGCCGCCGTCGCCGCTGCGATGTAGTCCTCAGGGCTCCGGTACCGGGGAGGCGACCACCACTACGTTCTTTCCCCAGGGGTCTTCGGTGTAGCAGCTGATGAGGACGAGGCGGTTGGGGAAGCCGGTCCAGATGGGGCTGTCCTTCAGGCTCGACTTCACGTAGGTATCCACCGAATCCACCCGGTATCGCATGGTTCCCGTTGCTGTGGTGACTTCCAGGATGTCCCCCGGGGTGCTCGAAGCGCTGAGCCGGTTGAACGGAGCGTCGCGGCCCTCCCAGCTGTGTCCGAGGATGTAGGTGCTGTTGGTGGACCCGGCGCCGGGCATGCCGAAGTTTGTCACCCAGTATCCGTCCACGGTGATCGGCGGCACGATCGCCTGGGATTCCAGTTCCGCCGGCGCCGGCGTGAGCGGATGGATGGTGACGTCCAGCCCGGCAGCGGGATACACGATCCGCGTGGGCGCAGCGGCCGGTGGATAGTTGGGAACGCTCGGCGTGGGCTGCTGTGCTGCGGGCGCAACCGCCGGGGATTTCTTGCCCGCGACGGCCGCCGAGCCCTTGCCGCTCCAGGCGAACGTATCCGGCGGGACGGCATCACTCGGGGTGGCGGACCGTGAATACGGAGCAGCTTCCAGGTGGAGTCCGGTCCCGCTCCCGCCGGAGGAGTTACCGGCGCTTACGATGCCCGGCAGGAACGTCAGGGCGAAGAAGGCCACAACGCCGGCGAGCAGCAGCAGCCGGTCGCCACGGTTGAGTGAAAGGCGCTTCAGGAAAGGCAGCTTGCGGGCCAGGCGGCTGAGCCGCCAGCCTTCGAAGGAACGGCGCTCGCCGGCCTCCGGGGGAGGGGTCCGGCTCTCGCCCGACTCCTGGGCAGCGGTCCGGCTACCCAGGGGCGGGCTGTCTGCGGGCTTGTGGCCGGGGAAGGACATCTGGACTCCTCCAGGGAGAGTGGCGTGGACGGGCATCGCACCGTGATGGCGGATGCCCGTCCTCACCGCAGGATCGGACCTACTTGGATCCGGGCACGTCCTGCAGGCGTCCCCGCTGCCGCAGGGCAATCAGCCCCGTTGCCCCAAGGAGTGCAGCCAGGCCGCCGAACCAGGCCGGCATTCCGGCGTCGGGCTGGCTTCCGGCCGCGGTCTGGGCGTTGAAACCGCGGTTGACTACGGGTACTACTGCCGCTGCCGCCCCGACCGGTGCCGCTGCAGCTCCCGTGGGAGTCTGCGCCGGCGGAGTTACAGCAGGTGGTGTCACTCCCGGCGGTGTCACTTCCGGTGGTGTCACGACCGGCGGGACGACAACGGGCGGGACAACCACCGGCGGAGTCTCTGGCTTTTCTTCCTCTTCCTCTTCCTCTGCGACGCAACCACCGGCCGGGACCGGGTAGATGTCGGCGCGGCCGTTGTGTCCGTCCTTGTGGCCGTTCCACCAGGCCTTTTCCGGAATCGTGATGACGACGTACGGGTTCTTTTCGGATCCCGTGGCGTGGCAAATGGTGACCTTGTCCGGGCCATGGCCCGAGTCGTCGTCATCATCATCCTTGCCTCCGCCCGGGCAACCGTACGCCGGTGCAGGAATCAGGTCGCCTTCATGCGAAGCATGGCCACCATTTCCGTTGAGCGCGTTTTCGCTGACGGTGATGTGAACGTAAGGGTTCGTTTCGGAGCCCGTTGCGTGGCAAATGCTGACTTTTTTGTCGTTGTCATCGCCCTTGTCGCCGGCATTTGCCGGAGCCGTGACGCCTATTAACGCAATGCCTGCAATTCCGGCAGTTGCGAGGATTCTCTTCATGGGATTCTCCATCTGGATCATTTTGGACTGACCAGACTGCGGGAGCGGGAGGCCCATGGAGGAGCCGACCGTTGTTCGTAGATGCCCAGTCCACCTGCGACTCTCCAGCAGAGTTGTCAACTATCTGACCACTTCACGCTAAGCCTCAGGCACTGCGTAGTCGCGAGTGGCCGGTACTTGACTGGGCACTCGTTTTTCACAGCGATTCCCCTTTGAACCGAGGGGTGACACCCGTTTCTCCCGTAACAAGAGGCACGTGCGCACGCTGCAGTGGCACTGCCCACGCCGGCAAGACGGCCCGCCACAACGCCCCCTCGGCCGATACGCCATTCGGATGATATTTCCCCGGCGTTGTTTCGCCGAGGCAACGAATTTCGTAGAGTGGGAAGGCTGAGAGTGTCAGCCCCCGCTGCTATTACTTTCCTCCATACACTTCGCGCACTTTCCAAAGGACTCCCGGGCATGCTTGTCACCCTCATACGGCGCTACTCCAAGCCGTATTTGCCGTATATCGCGGCAGTCATTCTTTTCCAGCTGGCATCCACCATCGCGGCCCTCTACCTACCAAGCCTGAACGCACAGATCATCGACGAGGGAGTCTCCCGCGGCGACACCGACTACATCTGGAGGACGGGCGGGCTGATGCTCGGCGTTGCACTGGTCCAGGTGGCCACCGCCATCACCGGCGTCTACTTCGGTTCCAAGGCGGCCATGGCATTCGGCCGGGACCTCCGGCGCGGCGTCTTCCGCAAAGTGACCAGCTTTTCAGCCAAGGACGTCAACGTTTTCGGCGCGCCCACCCTGATCACGCGCGGCACGAACGATGTCCAGCAGGTGCAAATGCTCGTGCTGATGGGGCTGAACTTCATGGTGGCCACGCCCATCATGTGCATCGGCGGCATTGTCATGGCCTTGCGCGAGGACCTGAGCCTGTCCTGGCTGGTCTGGGTGTCCGTCCCTGTCCTAATTGCCGTCGTGGGCTACCTCGTGGTCCGCCTGATGCCGCTGTTCCGCTCAATGCAGACGAAAATCGACCGCATCAACGGCATCCTCCGCGAGCAGATCATCGGCATCCGTGTGGTCCGGGCCTTCGTCCGCGAACCGCACGAGACGGAGCGTTTCGGCGAAGCCAACCGCGATCTCACCGACGTCTCGCTGAAGATTGGCTCCCTGTTTGTCCTCATGTTCCCGGCCATCGGCATGATCCTGCACGTCTCCACAGCAGCCGTGCTGTGGTTCGGCGGGCAGCGCGTGGATGCGGGGGACATGCAGGTGGGCTCGCTGACGGCCTTCCTGCAGTACCTGCTGCAGATCCTCATGGCCGTCATGATGGGCACGTTCATGGCCATGATGATTCCGCGTGCCTCGGTCTGCGCGGACCGCATTGGTGAAGTGCTCGACGTCGAGCCCTCCATCCATGAACCGGCCGCGCCGGTGGCGCCCGCCCAGCGGACGGGACGCGTGGAGTACCGCAATGTCTCCTTCGCCTACCCCGGCGCCGAAGAGCCTGTCCTGAGCAACATCAGCTTCACGGCCGAGCCCGGCCAGACCGTGGCCATCGTCGGGTCAACCGGTGCGGGCAAGTCCAGCCTGTTGTCGCTGCTGCCGCGGCTCTACGACGTCGAGTCCGGCGAAGTACTGCTCGACGGCGTCCCCATCACCAACCTGGAACGCTCCGAAATCACCGGCCGTGTGGCCATGGTGCCGCAGCGGCCGTACCTCTTTTCCGGGACCATCGAGCACAACCTGCGGTTCGGCAAGACGGAGGCCACGGATCAGGAGCTGTGGGACGCGCTCACCGTGGCCCAGGCTGCTGACTTCGTCCGGGACAAGAAAAACGGGCTGGGGTCCCGGATCGCCCAGGGCGGCACCAACGTCTCTGGCGGCCAGCGCCAGCGCCTGTGCATCGCCAGGGCGTTGGTGACCCAGCCCAAGGTGTACTTGTTCGACGACTCCTTCTCGGCGCTCGACGTCGCCACGGACGCCCGGCTGCGCCGTGCGCTCAAGGCAAAGACGGCGGACGCCACCGTCATCATTGTGGGCCAGCGCGTGTCCACCATTGCCGATGCCGACCAGATCCTGGTGCTGGACAACGGCCGGATCGTGGACCGGGGAACCCACGATGAACTGCTGCTGAGTTCCACCACCTACCAGGAAATCGTCGAGTCCCAGCTGACCGCGGAGGAAGTGGCATGAGCACCAACGAAAAACTGGCGGCAGGCCGGGACACGGTTCCCGCGGAGGACGACGACTTCTACGAAGAGGAATACAAGCCCACGGAGGCCGACGGAGACATGTTCGGCGGGACGCCGGCGAAGAAGGCAGAGCACTTCTGGCCGTCCGCCAAGCGCTTGATGGGGTTGCTTAAGCCAGAGGCCGCCGGCATCGCCGTGGTCCTCGCAATGGTGACAGTCGCCGTCGTCCTGAACGTCGTTGCCCCCAAGATCCTGGGGCAGGCCATGGATGTCATCTTCGGGGGAGTAGTGGGCAAGCAGCTGCCCGCCGGAGTCAGCAAGGACCAGTTCGTCGACGGGCTGCGCGCCCAGGGCGACAACAACTTCGCGGACATGATCGCCAAGATGGAACTCGTTCCGGGTGTGGGAATCGACTTCCAGAAGCTGTCGTTCCTGATCAGCGTGGTTCTGGTGATGTACTTCGTGGCGAACATCTTCACCTGGCTGCAGGGCTATGTCTTGAACGTGCTCGTGATGCGGGTGGTGCGCCAACTGCGTGACGACACCGAGAAAAAGCTCAACCGGCTGCCGTTGAACTACTTCGACACCCGCCAGCGGGGCGACACCCTGTCCCGCGTCACCAACGACGTCGACAACATCCAGCAGGCGCTGCAGCAGGCCTTCGCGCAACTACTCAGTTCCGCGCTGACGGTGCTCGGCATCGTCATCATGATGTTCGTGGTGTCGTGGCAGCTGGCCCTCATCGCACTGGTTGCCCTCCCGCTGTCCGGCGTGGCCGCGGGCATCATCGGCTCGCGCAGCCAGAAGCTGTTCGCAGCGCAATGGAAAAACACCGGCCAGCTCAACGGCCAGATCGAGGAATCGTTCTCCGGTCACGACCTCGTGCGGGTCTTCGGCCGCGACGCGGACATCCTGGCAAGCTTCGATGAACGGAACGAAGCCCTCTACAAGGCCAGCTTCGGAGCCCAGTTCGTCTCCGGCATGATCATGCCGGTCATGCAGTTCGTCTCCTACCTCAGCTACGTTGGCATCGCGGTGGTCGGCGGATTGCGGGTGGCTTCCGGCGGCATGAGCCTGGGCGACGCCACCGCTTTCATCCAGTACTCCCGGGAGTTCACACAGCCGCTGGGCCAGATGGCAGGCATGGCCAACATGCTGCAGTCCGGCGTTGCCTCGGCAGAGCGCGTATTCGAATTCCTGGATGCCGAGGAACAGGATGCCGAGACCGCCACCGAGCACCTGCCCGCCAAGACCGACGGCCACGTCGAGTTCAGGCACGTGACGTTCAGCTACTCCGCGGACAAGCCTTTGATCGAGGACCTTTCGTTCACCGCCGAGCCGGGTCATACCGTTGCAATCGTCGGGCCCACCGGCGCTGGCAAGACCACCCTGGTCAACCTGGTGATGCGGTTCTACGAGCTCAGTTCGGGAAGCATCACGTTGGACGGCGTGGATATCACCCACCTGAGCCGCTCCGAGCTGCGGGCCAAAGTGGGCATGGTGCTGCAGGATGCCTGGCTGTTCGGCGGCAGCATCTACGACAACATCAAATACGGAAACCTCAACGCCACCGAGGACCAAGTCATGGAGGCGGCCCGTGCAACGTTCGTTGACCGGTTCGTCCGGGCACTGCCGGACGGCTACGACACGGTCATCGATGAGGAAGGCAACAACGTCAGCGCAGGTGAGAAGCAGCTCATCACCATCGCACGGGCTTTTGTGGCCAACCCGTCCCTGCTCATCCTGGACGAGGCAACCAGTTCGGTGGACACCCGCACGGAAGTCCTGGTCCAGAAAGCCATGGCGGCCCTGCGGACGGACCGCACCAGCTTTGTGATTGCGCACCGGCTGTCCACCATCCGCGACGCCGACACCATCCTGGTCATGGAAGCCGGGCGGATCGTGGAACAGGGCAACCACCACGACCTGCTGGAACTCAAGGGCGCCTACCACCGGCTTTACATGTCCCAGTTCGCCGGCGAGGACGCGGACGCCGCCTTGGCGGATTCCACGGACAACACGACGGCGGCCCGGAGTTGAGCGCCGCCGCCCGGACCGTGACAAGCGGCCGGCGCATCGAGGTCCAGGTGCCCATGCGCTGGGGAGACATGGATGCTTATGGTCACGTCAACAATGTGCAGATCGTGCGGATCCTGGAGGAAGCCCGCATCGCGGCCTTCGGACCGCCCCGCGGCGCCGGCCTGCCCGGCGTCGAGCCGCAGGTGTCCCTGTTCAACGACGTGGCAGAGGGCACCATGGCTTTGGTGGTGGAGCACAAGATCCGGTATGTCAGGACGCTCGACTACCGGAACGTTCCGGCGGTGGTCCAGCTGTGGATCGGCGCCGTTAAAGGTGCCAGCTTCGACATCCACTACCTGCTGCAGGACCCGGTGACCAGGGAGGACTGCGTCAAGGCCACCACACATCTGGCCTTCGTGGATGAGGCTACAGGCAGGGTGCTGCGGCTGACTCCGGAACAGAAGGAGCGGCTGGCCCCGTTCACGGCCTGAGCCCAAAGCCCCTACCTTGGAGCGGGGCGGCGTCCCTATGATCGTCACACAGGGGCGCCAGAAAACGCACCAACGGAACAAGTCCACAAACGGAACAAGTCCACAAACGAGGGAGCATCGGCCATGGCCATTAAGAAAAAGAAGAAGTCCTGGAAGGAAATGCCGCCGCTCGCACGGTTCGGGACCCTGGTGGCAGCTGCCGTGCAGCTCTCCCTCCTGATCGCGGCCCAGCGGGACATTTCCCGGCGGCCCGCGGAGCAGATCCGCGGCAGCAAGGCGTTGTGGCGTGCTGTCACGCTGATCAACTTCGTCGGTCCGGGAAGCTACTTCGCGTTCGGTCGCAAGAACCTGCCCGCCAGCGCCAAGCGCTGACTCCCCGCATCAGCCTCCAACCCGCATCAGCCTCCAACACATGGCAGCGCCCCCGCGGCATCAGGCCGTCCCGCGTCGCAGCGCGGCTTAGGTCACTGAGCCGTTGCTCAGCCACGACTCGAGGTAGATGCGGTTCGTGGTGCTGTCCGGGAGGAGGATCCAGGCCCAGATGTAGAACGTGACGGCAGGGCCCGGTATCAGGGACAGCACCAGGAAGACGATCCTGGCTGCGTTGGGGTCCACACCCAGCTTGGCTGCGATTCCGCCGCAGACGCCGCCGATCCACCTGTCCGGTCCGCGGCTAAGCCCGGTTGCCCGGATAGCAGCGAATGTTTTTTGGGTCAGGTCGTTCAAAGTCATGGCACGCTCCTCGTTGTGCGGCCAGACTATGGCCGTCCCTGCCACACTTCCTAGGGCCGAAAGCCACGGATGCCGGCGGGCAATTGAAGCGGCACAGGAACCGGCAATTAAATCCGGGGCCATGTAAACATACATAATGACCAAAGCCTTACCGGTCAGTAACTTATGGCGCCCCGTGGTGCTGCCGTTCAGGTTAAGCCTGTAAATTTGAAGGCATGACCCCAACCGCGAAGCCTGCCATGACCCGCGCCCCCGGAATCTCCAAGGAGATCGAGGACGCGGCGTGGTTTGTCCTCGGGGCAGGCCTGCAGGGAAAGCCGTCAGCGCTGGACGGACGGACCCAGACGTGGACCACCGCAGCTGCCGCCGAACTGCTGGAACGGCTGGAGCGGGGCGTCGCGGATTCCAAGGCGCCCATGATGACCAACCTGCGGCAAAACCTCTCGGATGCCTCCCGCGCAGCCAAGCAGCTGGCGGTCGAGCTGCTGTTCCTCCAGTCGCTGCCGCTGGCGCACGAGGTCAAGTCGCTGAAGGTCAAACGTGCCCGCGTGGCCGAGGCGGCCTCCTGGCTGGAGCCGCCTCTGGAACTTCCGGACGAACTCTACGAGGGCATGACGGACCACGGCGTCATCCGCGACCGCACCGCCGAATTTAACTGGACCATCTGGGACCACCTGAAGTGGTTGTGCCGGTTTGTGCAGCATGTTGACCAGCAGTCCACGAATGCCGTGACCAAGGCGTTGAAGGACCCCCTCGCGTTCCATCAGCTCGCGTCGGGAACCCCGGATGACCAGCCGGCCATCCGCCGGAGCATCGAGTACCTGGCCTGGCCAAGCTACTTCGAGCCGGTGGTGGCGGACGTGGAGCGGCAGGAAATCCGGGACGCGTTCGCCTCCCTGGTGGGCGGCGCCAAGGGTGATAGCGAAGCCGAAATTACCGCAGACATCCACCGTATCCGCCTCTACCTCGACAAGCAGGCAGGCCAGCGCATCGACTGGTACGCCCGCCAGCTGGTGAGCCAGTGGCGCAAGGTGGGGGACCCGGGCCGCCGTGCCTGGCTCCTGCGCACGCACCATGACGTGAAGGACCTCCTGGCGGCGTGGCACGGGGAGGAGAAAGTGACGCTCGACGTCGAGCATCTGCGCCTCCTGGATGCCGGGGTCACCGCGGGCGTCGTGCAGCACGCCGTGGATGAGGACTACAAGCACCTGGGGTACGTGGAGCGCGAGGACAACAAGACCGCCGTATTTGCCTTCCTCACCGTCATGAAACCGGGCGACCTGGTCCTGTACCAGCACGCCGGCGCCGTCCGGCTGGGCGGGGTGCTGGGCGAGCCCGAACATAACGAGGACAACCGCCGGATGCGCCGCAAGGTCCGCTGGTTCGACGACGCGCACAGCACGGCGGACCTTCCGCGCCACGTCCAGCGCCAGCTGGCCACGCCCGGAGTCATCGTCGATGTCACCCGGGTAGTGCAGGCGCTGCAGGCGCTGCTGCCCGCCGAAGCGGAAGCGGAGGCCGACGACGCCGCTGAGCCGGCCGCCGTCGTCGAGCCCGTTCCGGAAGGGTTCCGCCCGCTGACGGAACAATTTGCCGCGTCCTTGCACATGGACCTGGAGCCGCTGCAGGAAATCGCCGAACTCCTGGAGGAGAACCGGCAGCTGGTTCTCTACGGCCCGCCCGGAACAGGCAAGACGTACCTTGCCAAGCACCTCGCGGCCGAACTTGCCGGGGACAGCACCGACGAGCGCGTCAAACTGGTGCAGTTCCACCCGTCGTATGCCTATGAGGACTTCTTTGAAGGCTTCCGCCCGGACAAAACGGACGAGGGGCAGGTGTCCTTCAAGTTGGTGGCCGGCCCACTGCGCCGCCTTGCGGAAGAGGCTGCCAAGCCCGGCAACGAGAACAAGCCCTACTTCCTGATCATCGATGAAATGAACCGTGCCAACCTGGCCAAGGTGTTCGGCGAGCTGTACTTCCTGCTTGAATACCGGGATGACCGGATATACCTGCAGTACAGCCCCAACGAGCCGTTCACGCTGCCGGACAACCTGTACATCATCGGGACCATGAACACCGCGGACCGGTCCATCGCCATGATGGACGCGGCCATCCGCCGGCGCTTCTCCTTCATCGAGCTGCATCCCAAGACCGAACCGGTGAAGGGGTCCTTGCTCCGCTTCCTGCAGGCCCGGAACCTGGACACCACCCCGGCACTCCTCCTCGACGCCCTCAACGACGCGATTGACGAGTGGGACCGCGACCTCATGATCGGGCCGTCGTACTTCATGAAGAAGGCCGCCCAGACTCCCTCCGGCCTGCGCCGGATCTGGAAATACGAGCTCATGCCGCTCCTTGAAGAGCACTACCATGGCCAGCTGAACCGGGCACAGCTGCAGGAGCGCTTCGGACTGGAGCAGCTGCTGGGCCGCCTTGCGTCCCGCTAACGAATTGCTGCCGGCAAAGGGCTTGAGGCCCGCCGTCACCGTTCCGCCGCCGCCGGCGAGGCCGCCTTCCAGTGCCGGCAAGGCCGTGCGCCACATTGTCCTGGACGAGTTGTCCGGCGGTGTGGTGGACAAGCTTGACGCCGCCAGTGCGGCGTTCCTGAACGCCAGCGGCTTGGCCAAGGCGTCCCCCATGGGCATGGGCCTGTTCAGGATCGAGCCGGTAGGCATGGTGGGCTCCGTGCGGACACCCACGGTGCAGCTGGAAGTGCGGCCCAAGGACCGGCTGGGCCTCAGCCGGTTGCTGTTCCTTCTCAGCTATGCCGGGAACCAGGGCTTCCGCGACGACCCCGTGGCCGCCGTCGAAGACTCGGACCTGTGGAGCGCGCTGGCCGAATCGCTGGCACAGCTGGCGGACAGGGCCTTGAGCCGCGGCGTCCTGCAGGGCTACCTCACCGTGGACGAATCGCTGCGGACCGTGAAAGGCAGGATCCGGATCTCGGACCAGATCTCGCGCCGCCCCGGAATGCTGGTGCCGCTGGAAGTCTCCTATGACGAATTCACCGAAGACATCGCCGAGAACCGCATCCTGCGGGCCGCCCTGGAGCGCATGGCCCAGGTTCCGCGCGTGCGGCCTGACGTCCAGAGCCGCCTGCGGCAGCTGAAAGGTAAGCTCGACGCTGTCACGCGGCTTCAGTCCGGAGCGCCGCTGCCGCCGTGGCAGGCCACGAGAATGAACGCCCGGTACCATGCGGTGCTCCGCCTCTCCGAAGTGATCCTGCGCAACGCCTCAGCCGAAGCCGGCGACGGAAAGCAACAGACGGCGTCGTTTGTCGTGGACATGGGCCAGGTCTTCGAAGACTTTGTGGGCACTGCCCTTCGCGAAGCCATGGCCGCATATCCCGGCGAGATGCGGCTGCAGTACAACGCACTGCTGAACGAGGCAGTGCGCGACTCCGACCGGCTCACGGTGAATCCGGACGCCGTCCACCTCCTGGGCGGCCGCCCCGTGGTGGTCTACGACACAAAGTATCGGGCGGCTACGGACCAGGGCGCGTCATTGTCCGCGGACCACTTTCAGATGCTGGCCTACTGCACGGCCCTACGCGTCCCCACTGCCTGGCTTGTGTACGCAGGCTCGGGGGAAATGAAACTCCGCCGCATCCTTCACACGGACATCGACGTGGTGGAGTACCCGCTTGATCTGTCCCTGCCGCCGTCGGACATCCTGGCAGCTGTTGCTGACCTGGCACAGCAGTCCTGGGGCGAAGTGGTGCGGCAGGCAGGACTTAATCAATGATTACGGGCGCGGATCGGCCCGGCATTGACATGAGGTGCATGAGCAAGGCCCTCTCAGGGTTGCCTCGGTTTTTGTTGAGGCAACGGCGCAGCTGATTGCGGATTTCCGACCCTTCGGGATCATTGTCCATCAGGATTGCATTAATGATTTCCCACGACTGGTGGCGAATCGGCTCAAGATTCACGCGCCCGCGGACGGGCCCCCCAACGGCATGGATCCCGGACCGCGCCTGCCACGGATTCCCCTGATGGGACTCTGCGGCTGACAGCAATTTCTTCGGCATCTCTTACCCTCCTGTGGCACAAGCGCTCTGGCTCAAACGCTGGGAATTCGACCGACCGGAATGTAGAGAATTTTATCTCAGACAGACAAGTCTGTCTCCCCTTTGAGCTAGACTATTTGTAATGAACCCCACGCCAGACCCCGCAGTGATTCAGCCTGCACCGGTACAGCCTGCCCCGGTGGGCGAGGTTGCGATTGGTGCTGCCGACGCGAGGCAACGGATCGTTGATACGGCGTACCAGCTGTTCGCGCGCCGGGGTATCCGCGATGTGGGCGTCAACGAGCTAATCAGCAGCGCCGGCGTGGCCAAGGCAACCTTCTACCGGCACTTTGCCTCCAAGGATGAGCTGGTGCTTGCCTTCCTGGAGCAGCGCGACCGCGTCTGGACCGTGGACATGATCGTCGCCGACGCGCGCCGCCGCGGCAGCACGCCCGCCGAGCAGCTGCTTGCCATCTTCGACGTCTTCGGCGACTGGTTCCGGCGCGACGATTTCGAGGCGTGCTCCTTCATTAACATCCTGCTGGAAATGGGCGCGAACCATCCGCTGGGGCGGGCAAGCATTGACTACCTCGCCAGGATCCGAGGCCACGTCCAGCAGCTCGCCGAGGAGGCGGGACTCCGCGACACCGAGGATTTCTCCCGCTCGTGGCACATCCTCATGAAGGGGTCCATCATCTCCGCCACGGAAGGCGATACCGGCGCCGCCAAACGTGCGCAGGCGATGGCCCGGACGTTGATTGAGCAGTACCGGCCACAAGCCTGACCGCGGCCCGCAGGCTGACCGTGGGCGTGCCTCTGCCGGCGTGCCGGACGCTAAACCGGCACCCTAACTGTGAACGTGGTTCCTTCTCCCAGTGCGCTGCGAAGCTGGATGGTCCCGCCGTGCGCTTCAACAATCGCTTTGCTGATGGGCAGGCCCAGCCCCACTCCCGGGATCGAAGTGTTCCGCACGTTGCTGGTCCGGAAGAATTTCGTAAACACCTCCGCCTGATCCTTGTCGCTCATGCCCATGCCCGTATCGGTTACCTCGCACACCAGTTCCGGTCCCTCTGAGTCCAGCGACACCACAACGTCGCCGCCGTTTGGCGAGTACTTGATTGCGTTGGACACGAGGTTATCCAGTACCTGCGACATGCGCCCGGAATCCACGTGGGCCTCGAGTCGTTCAGGAGCGGCGGCACGGAGCCGCACCTTCGCTGCGGCGGCGCGGGGGAGCGCAGCACTAATGCTCGCCCGTACGAGTTCCGCCACGTTTACCGCCTGCGGGCTGACGATGAGCTGCCCGCTCCGGCTGGCTAGCAGGTCCGACACCAGCCCGAGCAGCCGCTCGGAGTTCCGCCGGATGATCATGAGCGCGTCACGGTGTGTAGCGCCCACGCCGTCATGATCGTCCAGCAGCAGTTCCACGTAGCCCAGGATCGAGGTTAGCGGAGTGCGGAATTCGTGGGAAACATTGGCCACGAAGTCGTCCTTGGCGGCCAGGGCGTTGACCAGGTCGGTGACGTCGCTGAACACAACCACCGAGCCGGCGAAGGCGCCGTCCTGGTCCCGCATGGCGCGGGCGCTGGTGGTGATGGCACGCTGGTCACTGCCGCTGCCAAGCCACACCAGATTGTCCGTGAAACTTTCGCCCATCACCGCGCGGCGGACCGGCCGTTGTTCGACCGGGACGGTGGTGGTCCGGTCCGCTTGGAACACCAGGAGCTGGGATTCGTTGGGGTCGCTGTTTCCCGCCGGCGTAGCGAGCCGGTGGTTTTCCCGTTGTTTGCGGTTCATCAGGATGTCGTGCCCGGCGGCATCGACGGCCAGGACGCCCATATGCACGGTTTCCAGCACAGAATTCAGCAGTTCCTCCTGCCGTTTGCTCTCCTTGAGCGTGACCCGCAGCTGAGCGTCCTTCTCTTCCAGGTCCCGTTGCTGCCGGACCATGCTGAGCGTCAAAACGCTCACTGATACGCCGATCCCCAACATCATCACCGGCAGCAGCAGCGTCCGGGCCAGGTCCTGCCCGGTGACGTCGCCGCGAAGGAACAACGGCACCCAGATAATGCCCAGGGGGCCGAGGAAAGAAACCAGGAGGGAAGTCCTGGGGTACAGCCCTGAGGCACACAGCCAGATGACGGGAAAGACGGCCAGCAGGCTGATACCCGTCAGGCTCTCCTGCCCGCCCTCCCTGCCCAGCGCGATCGAGATGAAGTCAAGGATGGGAATGATCAGGAAGCTGGTGAACGGCAACCTCTCCCAAGGCGTGAAGTAGCACAGTGCCAGGATCAGGACCTGCGTGGCCAGGAACGCGAGGAACAAGGGATTACCCAGCGTGACCGGAAAAAACAACATCATCAGAACGGCCGTAAGCGCTGCCGTGATGGACAGCGGCATCTGGCTCAAGGTGACCCGTCCCCGCAGCGAGTACTCGTGAAACGGCCGGCGGAAGAAGAGAATCCGGCCCGACTTGATGTCCCAGGTGAGGTTGCCGCTCATGGCCGGCTGAATTTCGACGTGCGGTTTACTGGACGCATACCCCCACGATATCCGGCGAGCGCTATACTTCTGACGGTATCGAGCGGACTGAGGGGGCTGCGATGAGTGAATCACGTGTGGGTCTGGTAATCGAGGACGATCACGACATCCGTGAACTGGTGCGGGTTGTGCTTGTCCAGGCCGGGTTCGATGTCCAAGTGGCCAGTAGCGGGGCTGCCGGCGTGGTTGCTGCCAAGGAACTTAATCCGGCAGTCATCACCTTGGACCTGGGCCTCCCTGATATCGACGGCTTTGAAGTCGCGCGCCAGATCAGGGAGTTTTCCGACGCGTATATTGTGATGCTGACCGCCCGCGCCGAGGAATTGGACACCCTCATCGGGCTGGAATCGGGGGCGGACGACTACTTGACGAAGCCCTTCCGTCCCCGCGAACTGCGCGCGCGAGTCGCCGCCATGATGCGCCGTCCGCGTTCGACGTCGGACTCCTCCTCCGGGGGCAACGCACCTGCCGTCGTCGCCGGCAACGGCCGGACGCTGACGCACAACGGGCTCGAGTTCAGCTACGAAGCACGGACCGTGAGCGTGGACGGACGCGAATTGCACCTGACACGCACCGAGTTCGACCTGCTGCACGCCCTCCTCGAGGCGGGCCGCATGGTGCGCACCAAATCCGAACTGGTGAAGCGGCTGCGCGACGAACCGTACGATGTCGGGGGCTACATCTCCGAGGCGGACGAGCGGTCCGTGGAAGTGCACATGGGCAACCTACGCAAGAAGCTGGGCGATAGCCCGCAGAACCCCCGCTGGCTGCAGACTGTGCGCGGTGTGGGTTACCGGCTGGCTCCTGCCGAACGCTGAAACCCGGAGCTGAATCCGGGGGGCCTGGCTTGGTGGCGCCGCGGAGGGCTATTGGGCTGGGGCTAGGCCGCTGCGGCCGCCGAGAGGCCGGCCACGGTCTGGTCGGTGCACGCGTCCATGCTTTCCAGGAGCGCGAGCTGAATCCGTGGCGGCTGCGCTGGCACGGCTTCCGGATGGGATTCCAAATGCTTCAGGATGGTTTCGAGCTCATCCGCGAGCCTGCTCAGGTACGCCGCCCCCACCATCATGCTGGAGGTCTTCACGCTCAGCACCGCATCCATGGCTGCGTCGACGTCCATGGCCTCCACAGCGTGGCGGAGCCGGTCTAGCCGTCGGGGTAATTGCTGGATGTAGCTATTCACGAACACTGTGCAGTACTCGGCGTCGGGCTCAAGCTCACAGCGGAGTGTTTGCAGCACGGAGGGGTCCACGTACGGCTGGCCGGCGCCATCCCGTCCATCCATTGGACACCCCTTCCCTTGGGCCTGCACAACCGGGATAACGGGTGCGGACACATCCTTGCCTCTTTTACAGTAGGGCTCCCACGGAGGTGGAATGCGCTTTCCGGAAAAATTTGCGCCAATCTTGATCGGGGAAGGCCGGTTGAGCTTTAGGATCGGGAGAAGTGTCTGCCGGCACTGAACTGACCTGTGGCTTCTCAGGCCACCAGCTGATTGCGGGGACCGCTGTGTTCAGGATCGTGAAAATGCTTGTTTCGGGGCTGGTGATGGGACTGGGCCTCAGCCTTGTGGCCATCCAGCCCGTCCAGGCAGCGCCGGCTGCGGCCCAGGTGTACCTGAATCCGAATACCGGGCCCGTCGGCTCGGCGGTGACAGTCAGCGGAACCGGGTTCAAGGCGTCCACCACGGGAACCGTGATAGTCGGCTCCACCACGTTTTCGTTCAAGACTGCGGCATCCGGTACCTTCAGCGCCTCAATCACCATCCCCGCGGCGGTTGCCGGACCGTTGACCATCACCGCGAAAACCTCCTCCATTAAGTCCTCTTCCGTGTTTACCGTGACTTCTTCCGCCCCCGCGATCCCTCCGATCAGCACGGCGGCGCTCCGCTTTGGGGCGGCCACGCCGGGCGGCCCTCTGGCTGGTGCCGAACTGGATGAAGTGGCGCGGATTTCGGGGGAGAGTCCGTCCACCGTGCTGTTCTACGAGGACTTCCAGCAGCCCCCGCCCCTCGCGGAGATGAATGCAGTGCGGGCACGCGGAGCCGTCCCCTTGATCACGTGGGAACCCTGGGCGTGGGGCGGCGGCCTGACGCAGCCTGCGTACGCCCTGGACAGGATCGCCGCGGGCGACTTTGATGCCTACATAACGCAGTGGGGGCAGGCGCTGGCGTCCTGGGGCCAGCCGGTCCAGCTCCGGTTCGCCCACGAGATGAACGGCAACTGGTACCCGTGGGCGGAGGGTGTGAACGGCAACCAGCCCGGCGACTACGTACAGGCGTGGCGGCATGTGCACGACGTCGTTGCAGCAACCGGCGCCAGCAATGTGGCCTGGGTTTGGAGCCCGAACGTTCCGTATTTTGGTTCCACTGACCTTGCCGGGCTGTTCCCGGGCGCCGCCTACTTGAACGTTGTTGCCCTCGACGGATATAACTGGGGAACCTCGGCGTCGTGGAGCAGTTGGATGTCGCCGCAGGATTTATTTGCGCCCGGCATAGCCCAATTGCGGACACTTGCGCCCGGGCTCCCGATTCTGATCGCCGAGACCGCGTCTGCCGAGGCCGGCGGTTCCAAAGCGCAGTGGAATACGGATCTGGTGAGCTACCTTGCAGCCCAGCCGGACGTGGTGGGCTTCGTCTGGTTCCATCTGCAGAAGGAAACGGACTGGCGCATCAACAGCAGTGACACGTCGGCGGCAGCGTTCAACGCTGCATTGGCGGCCCGCCGCGCATCGTAGTCCGGTTGCTGGGGCGGAGTACGGCCCGCGTCAGGCGAGGAACTGCTCCAGCTGTTCTTCCAAGGCAGAGGCGTCCTTGAGCTCGCACTCCCAAACAGTGAGTACTTTCCAGCCGGAAGCTTCCAGGAGCCGGCGCTGTTCGGCGTCGCGGTTCCTGGTGCGGGTTCGTTTCGCCTCCCAGAACTCCGCGTTTGCCTTGGGAGCGTGCTGTCCGGCCTTGCAGTCGTGGAAATGCCAGAAGCAGCCGTTGACGAAGATGACCTTGTGCCGTCCCGCGAACACCAGATCAGGATTGCCCGGGAGTTTGCCGCCGCGGGCGCTGCCGTGCAACCGGTAGCGGTAGCCCTTGGCATGCAGCAGGCTCCGCACGAGCAGCTCCGGCTTGGTGTTCTTGCCCCGGATCCTGGACATGTTCCAGCTGCGCCGTTCGGGAGTCAGCTGGTCAGCCATGAATTAAGTCTAGGCGGCCGCAGTCCCTAGATTTCGCGCTCCGGATGTTCCCCGAACTGGAAGTGCCGTCCGCTGACGGAAACCGGTTCGATCTCGACGTAGAAGTCCTTCAGCGTGGGCACCCAGGGCTTCAAACCGAGCGATTCCGCCACCGCGATGTCGGCTGACTGGTCGAGGACCCGCGCTGTTCCGCGAAGCACCACGGACCAGGCCTCATCTGACATGATGCCGTCTGTCTCAAAGAGGACTTTAGCGTTGATGGTCAGCTCTGCAAGCTTGTTTCCCGGAGCTGTCCGGAGATACAGCTTGCGGTTGCCCACGGCGTAGTTGACCGGGAAGATATCCGGTTCGCCGCTCACAGTCACGACCAGCCGGCCGTGTTTGGTGCCCTCCAGGAGCTTCCACGACTGGTCATCGTCAAGGTTCAGAATGGGTTTGCCGTCTTCGTGTGTGAACATCATGAGCCTTATTGTTCAGCCGGCGGCGGGCAAAGGCCAGTGTCTTAAGGACGCATTCTCGTTTCGGTGACACCGTGGCGGGAGCATTCGGCGCTCCAGCCGAGCGGTGTCACCTGGACCTTCATGCGGCGCCGGCAGGCGGCGCAGTAGCGCGGCGGCTCCAGCGTGAGTTGCTCGCCGCAGCGGAGGTGAACGCCCGACGGCGGACCGTCACCGCCGTCGGACGGCTCGCCGCAGTGGCCGCAAAACTTAGCGGTGGCTGCGTCTGCCGGGTTGCCGGCGGTTGAGCGGCCGGCGGATGAAACCCTGTTCATAGTGTCTTCTGGAGTTCCTTGATGGGCATGTTCAGCTCGACCAGCAGGTTGAGGTCGGCGGTGGCGGGGCGGCCCAGGGTGGTGAGGTAGTTGCCGACGATGACGGCGTTGATACCGCCCAGGAGGCCTTCGCGGGTGCCGAGGTCGCCGAGGGTGAGTTCCCGGCCGCCGGCGTAGCGCAGCACGGTGCGGGGCATGGCGAGGCGGAACGCCGCGATGGCCCGCAGGGCGTCCTTGCCGTCCATGATGCCCTGGTTTTCGAGCGGGGTGCCGGGGCGCGGGTTGAGGAAGTTCAGGGGGACTTCGTGGGGTTCGAGGGCGGCGAGCTGGGCGGCGAGTTCGGCGCGCTGTTCCAGGGTTTCGCCCATGCCGATGAGGGCACCGCAGCACAGTTCCATGCCGGCGGCCTTGACCATGGTGCAGGTCTCCAGGCGTTCTTCGTAACTGTGGGTGGTGACGACTTCGGGGAAGTAGCTGCGGGCTGTTTCGAGGTTGTGGTTGTAGCGGTGCACGCCCCACTCAGCGAGCTGGTCCACCTGGCGCTGGGTGAGCATGCCCAGGGAACAGGCGATGTTGATGTCCACGGCTTCGTTGATGCGGTCGATCGCGAACTTGATCTGGTTCATGAGCTTGATGTCGGGGCCGCGGACGGCGGCGACGATGCAGAACTCGGTGGCTCCGGTGGCGGCCGTTTCCTTGGCGGCCTTGACGAGTTCCGGGATGTCGAGCCAGACGCCTCTTACCGGGCTGTCAAAGAGGCCGGACTGGCTGCAGAAGTGGCAGTCCTCGGGGCAGCCGCCGGTCTTGATCGAGATGATGCCCTCGACTTCGACATCCTCGCCGCAGTGCTTCAGGCGCACCTCGTGGGCCAGTTGAAGGGCGGCGGGAAGCGCTGCGTCCGGGAGGCGGAGGACTTCCTCGAGCTGCGCCTGGGTCAGGCCGATGCCGTCTTCGAGGACCTGCTCGCGGGCGGTTTCCAGGATGTTGTCGCCTGTTGCGTCGCTGGTAG
This sequence comes from Arthrobacter sp. LjRoot78, assembly GCF_964254335.1. Classification (NCBI taxonomy): domain Bacteria; kingdom Bacillati; phylum Actinomycetota; class Actinomycetes; order Micrococcales; family Micrococcaceae; genus Arthrobacter; species Arthrobacter sp. LjRoot78. The sequence continues at coordinate 950,475 of NZ_CAXUTG020000001.1, forward strand.
GAACGGCTGCCTGAATCGTCATTGATGGGTCCTTCTCGCTGGGCGGCTGGTCGCCTCTGACGCTAGTTTGGCTTTTTGTTGGCTTTTTTGTGGGAATTCAACAAAGAGTAGGCGCCGAACTTGGGCAGCAGTTTTTGGCGTTGACCGGACGGTGCGACTTTCTACCAGACTTCCTACCTGAATCCGTGAGTGATACAGCCGGAGGCTGTGGATAACTTTGGGCATCAAAGTGTGACCTCAGTTACCCTTTAACCATCGTCCGGATTTATTGCGGGCGGCTCGGACGTCTTGAAACTATCGGGGGAATAGCTGCCCATGACATCTCGTACTTTGCCTTTCGCACGGTTGCGCTATTCCGCAGCTGCAGTTTTCGTCGCTTCTGTCCTGGTGCTTACCGCATGCAATGGCGGCAGCAATACGCCGGGGAATGGCGGACCTTCGGAGTCTGCGTCTGCCTCGGCTTCTGCCACGTCCACGCCAAGCCCGACGCCGACAGCGTCCGCCGCGTACAAACCGGCCGACGCCAAGGGAAAAGCCCAGAATGTTCCCGTTCCGGTGCTGCCTGAGGCCGCGAAGGCGGAGACGAAGGAGGGGCTGGAGGCATTTGCAGCCTATTGGTACTCAACACTTAGCTACGCCTACGAAACCGGCGACACGTCCCTTGTGAAGAGTGCCAGCGGGCCCGAATGTGTTTTCTGCAATGGTCTTGCGGGTGGAGTTGAGAGCGCATGGCGAGATGGTAGGTGGGTTGAAGGCGGAACCATTGAAACTCCGTCGATAACGGTTCAGTTCTCTCCAGGTCCCGCATCCCAGGCAACAATTCAGGTGCTTCAGAAGCAAATTGGTATTCGCAAGCCGGATGGCAGTCTTTATCAGGAACCTACGAAGGCCACGAACACCGCAAGCCAGGCGACGGCGGCGTACGGTGCAAAAGGGTGGATCATCAGCGACCTCGGGCTGATTCGGTAAATCATGGGCTGGGCCAACAAGCTGTCGGTTGCCGTTGCGCTTTCCATGGTCGTCATCGCTGTAACTTCATCGCCATCGCGCGCAGACGACCCACCAATTGATATTGGCTATGAAGAAACTGCAATCGCTGTTGGTGCCGATGATTGGACCGTTGATCCGTCAACAGGCAAGGTTGTCGCCCGGGAGCCTGGCGCTCCCAGTACTGACCCCAATCAGTACAAGTACGAACTCCAATGCCACTTAGGCGGTGCAGATTTCGATACACCTTGTTTGGCGCGACAGCTGGAGTGCAAGAACGGCCCGGACGGTAAAGACGGAATCCCGGTCGTGTGGTTGAAAGCGCCGATTGGAATTCCTAACCCTGTCTGGACCTTCCATTCCGGTCCCACCTGTCTTTTCGATCCGCGACCCGAAGATCTGCTTCCCCGCATCGCGGCCCTGATTCAGAGCGAGTTCCAGAAGCTGCCAGTGGCCGCAGGAACGGTCACGGCCCAGCCGAGCCCACACACCCTTCGCGGAGCCGAGACGAATTTCTTCACGGACTCGGCAGAGCAGACGTTCGACATCACCATCCTGGCCCAAAAAGTGCATGTCGTGGCGACCCCGGTCCAATACACCTGGAACTACGGCGATGGGACAACATTTGGGCCCCAGCAGTCGGCAGGCGGGCCACTCCCGCAGGACCGGTGGGGTGAAAAGACCCGCACCAGCCACGTCTACACGCAGACCGGCGACTTCCAGGTGGTGCTCACGACGCACTTCCAAGGAACGTACTCCGTCAATAACGGCCCGCCGCTGCCGATCCCTGGTCAAGGCCAGTTCAGTTCGCCACCGCAAACCATCAGTGTGTGGCGCTCCATCACCCGTAACTACGCCGACGACTGCATCAGGAACCCGCAAGGCCAAGGCTGCCCGGGAGCTACACCGCCAACCCTAGCCAGACCAACCCCCTAGCCACGCCAGCCCCCACCCCGGCTAGGACTGCAGTTCCCGGTCCACCCGCTCCATCCGCGCCCGGACCAATTGAAAGCGCGGATCGCCCGGCCCGATCAGGCGGGCCATGGCTGCGGCGCCTTCGGTATCTGAAGCACCCATGTCGCTGGCGCACCACTGCATGATGAGTTGAGCGTCGCCACTGGCGCGGACCGACGCGCCCACGGCTTCATTCAGCTCGTCCCGCATCAACTCAATCGACAGGTTCACCGAACGGTTGAGCAGCTTCGCAGGGTAAGCGGCCAGCGCCTGCGCCACCCGACCGTCCCGCAAGTGATCGGCGACCACAGATGCGTCCGTGACCACCCGGACGGCCGACGAGAAGCGGTACGGGTTCGGTTCCACCACGTTGCCGAGGATGCCGCGGATCCGATGCATCTCGGTCCTGACGGCCGTGGCCGCGCCGTCCTCGCCATGCAGCCGATACGCCAGCTCATCGGCACTCCACCCCTGAGTCCGGGAGGCTAGCAAAGCCAGGATCTCCGCACGGCGCAGCGTCAGCGGAAGACGGGCACCGCCGTCGAGCCCGGCACTCGGCTTGTCACCCAACAACGTCAGCGTCAGCGCCGACCGAACCGCGCCACCCGTTTGCTGCCTGGCCGCCGGAGCGCCGGCAGACCTCAGCAACTCCTCCGCCAGCCGCACCCCGCAGCGCACCATGCGCAGGCTGTCCGGTGTGACCGATTCGAAGGGGCCGGAGACATCAAGCACTCCCGCCACTTCACCCGTGTACGGATCGCGGATGGGCGCCGCGGTGCATGCCCAGTCGTGATGCGTGCGCACCAGGTGTTCGGCAGAGAACAGCTGTGCCGGCGCACCCGTTACGAGCGCCTCGCTGATGGCGTTGGTCCCGACGCCGGATTCGGACCAGTCGGCGCCCTCCACAAACTCCAATGAGTCAGCCAGCCTGAGTGCCTGCCGGCTGCCCACCCGCCACAGCACCTCACCTTGTTGGTCCGTGACGATCAGCAGGTGGCGGCCCGCCGAGGACTCGTCAGCCAGCAGCTGGGACAACGCCGGCATCACGGTGGCCAAGCGGTGGTCGGCACTGAGTGAGCGTGCCTCGGAAACATCATGCCGGTGGACCGGCCGGTGTTGATCGGGGTCGATACCAAGCGCCAGCGAACGCTGCCAGGACTTGATAAGGGCTGGCGAAATTGAAGGATCGGGGTTGCCCGAAATGGTAGCTTCGTGGGCTTTCCGCAGCGTACGCGCGTACTCCGCCGGGGCGGTAAACCGCAGGTCGCGAAGATGGGTGATCGCGCCGGTGCCCGTCCGCATCCGCAATCTCCCAACTCGTCATCGAATCGTGCTCGGACCACTCGATGTAATCGGGGAGGGGGCCGTGTCACTCGATTGTAACCCTCTGGGGCTTTTACTTGTGATGCGGGTCACGGGACGGTCATCGCAAGGCGGACCGGGAGCGGCCCACTGAAAGCAACGAAAAGAGGAATCATGCCTGAGACACCAAACGGCATCGTGGAGGCCTGGCTGGCGCAGTTCGATGAGGCGCTGCGCAGCAGGGACACCGATGCCGCACTGCAGCTGTTTGAAGACGAATCCTACTGGCGGGACTTCGTGTCCTTCACCTGGAACCTCAAGACGCTCGAGGGCAAGGCTGAGATCAAGCGCATGCTGGATGCCACCCTTGAGGACGTGCAGCCAAGCAACTGGGCGCTCGCCGAGGATGCCACCGGGGACGCGGCGAACACCGAGGCCTGGGTGGATTTCGAAACCGCCCAGGCGTGGGGCCACGCCCACCTGCGGCTCCGCGACGGCAAATGCTGGACGCTGCTCACCACCATGAAAGAACTGAAGGGATTTGAGGAGAAAAAGGGCCCCAACCGTGAGAAGGGTGTGGCGCACCAGATCAGCAAGGGCCGTAAATCGTGGCTGGAACTCAGGGAAGAGGAGGAAGCCCGCCTGGGATACGAAGACCAGCCTTACACCGTGATCATTGGCGGCGGCCAGGGCGGCATCGGACTCGGTGCACGGCTGCGCCGGCTGGGTGTGCCCACGATCATCATCGAGAAAAACGAGACCCCCGGCGACTCCTGGCGGAACCGCTACAAGTCACTCCACCTGCACGATCCCGTCTGGTACGACCACCTGCCGTACATGAAGTTCCCGGATGACTGGCCCGTTTTCGCGGCCAAGGACAAAATCGGCGACTGGCTCGAGCACTACACCCGGATCATGGAGCTCAATTACTGGTCCAAGACCGAATGCACCAACGCCCGCTTCGATGAAGCGTCCCAGGAGTGGATCGTGCAGGTAATGCGCGACGGCGAACCGGTCACCTTGAGGCCCAAGCAGCTCGTCTTCGCCCTGGGCGTCTCCGGCTATCCGAATGTTCCAACGTTCGACGGCGCCGAGTCCTTCCTGGGGCAGCAGTACCACTCGTCCAAGCACCCCGGCGGCGGGGACTGGACGGGCAAGAAGGCCGTGGTGATCGGGTCCAACAACTCGGCGCACGACATCTGCGCCGACCTGTGGGAACACGGCGCGGAGGTCACCATGGTCCAGCGGTCTTCCACCCACATCGCCCGCAGCGAGTCGCTCATGGACCTGGCCCTTGGCGACTTGTACTCGGAGAAGGCGCTCGCCAACGGCGTCACCACGGAGAAAGCCGATCTCCTGTTCGCGTCCTTGCCTTACCGGATCCTGCCTGAAGCCCAAATCCCTGTTTACGAGGAAATGGCCAGACGCGACGCAGGGTTCTACTCGCAGCTTGAGGCCGCCGGCTTCGACCTGGACTTCGGGGTGGACGGTTCGGGCCTGTTCCTCAAGTACCTGAGGCGCGGCTCGGGCTACTACATCGACGTCGGCGCCTCCCAGCTGATCATTGACGGCCGGGTCAAGCTCGCCAACGGACAGGTCACCAAAATCACCGGGAACGCCGTGGTCATGGACAGCGGAGCGGAGCTCGAAGCCGACGTCATCATCTATGCAACCGGCTACGGGTCCATGAACGGCTGGCTTGCCGACTTGGTCTCACCCGAGGTGGCGGACGCCGTCGGCAAGTGCTGGGGCTTCGGCTCGGACACGCCCAAGGATCCGGGGCCGTGGGAGGGGGAGCTGCGCAACATGTGGAAGCCCACCAACGTTGAGAATCTCTGGATTCACGGCGGCAACCTGCACCAGAGCCGCCACTATTCCAACTACCTGGCCCTGCAGCTCAAGGCGCGGATGGAGGGACTGCCCACGCCCGTCTACGAGCTCCAGCCCACCCACCACACGCGCTGACCAAACTGACCCAAGGGGCCGTGACAACCGCCTTCCCTCGGGACCACACTGGGGGTGACGGCCTCCTGCTGTGACACTCCAACGACATGCCGTGGATGCGCCTGACCGGCTGCATCCACGGCCACGTAAACGAAGGAAAACACCATGAAAGCAGCACGTTTCCACGCCCGCGAGGATCTCCGGATCGAAGACGTTCCGGAGCCGGAGTTGCGGCCCGGCGCCGTGAAGATCGCCGTCGCCTGGTGCGGGATCTGCGGCACGGACCTCCATGAATTCCTGGAAGGCCCCATCTTCACCCCGCCGCCCGGACACCCGCACGGGCTCTCACACGAGGAGGCCCCGGTCACCCTGGGTCACGAGTTCTCCGGCACTGTCGAGGAACTGGGCGAAGGCGTTACCGGGCTGTCCGTCGGCGACAGCGTGGTGGTGGAGCCCTACTTCGTCTGTGACGAGTGCGGGCCGTGCCGGGCAGGCAACTACAACCTGTGCACCAAGCTGGGCTTCATCGGGCTTGCCGGCGGCGGCGGGGGACTCAGCGAAAAGATCGTGGTTGATTCGCGCTGGGTCCACCCGGTCGGCGACATTCCGCTCGACGAAGCCGCACTCATCGAACCCCTCGCCGTTGCCTATCACGCAGTGGGCCGAAGCGACGTCAAAGCCGGGGACGTCGCCGTCGTCGGCGGTGCGGGTCCCATCGGCCTGCTCACGGCCGCCGTCCTGAAAGGGCTGGGCGTCACCACCGTAGTGACCGAACTGTCTGCCGCGCGCAAAGAGAAAGCCACATCATCCGGCGTCGCGGATCATGTACTCGACCCCAGCGCAGTCGACGTCAGGGCGCGGGTGCTGGAACTTACCGGGGGAGCAGGTGCGGACGCAGCGTTCGAATGTGCCGGCGTGAACGCGGTGCTGGACACCATGCTCGACGTCGTCAAGCCCGCCGGAGTGGTGGTCAACGTGTCCATCTGGGGACGCCCTGCCACCGTGGACATGCAGAAGATCGTACTCAAGGAAATCGACCTGCGCGGAACGATTGCCTACCGCGGCGATCACGCGGCCGCCATCAAACTCGTCCAAGAAGGGAAAGTCGACCTCAAACCCTTCATCACGGGACGCATTGCCTTGGACGATCTCGTGGACAAGGGCTTCGATACCTTGATCCACCACAACGACACGGCGGTGAAGATCATCGTGCATCCGTAGTGATCCGAGTCTCATCCGGAATAGTTGCAGGCGCCTCGCAGTTGGGCTCAGTGGACCCAATCCGCTTTGAAAGGAACTGCGAATGCTGTTTTCCCCGTTGACCCTCGGCGAGCTCGAACTGCCCAACCGCCTGGTGATGGCCCCGCTGACCCGTCTCCGCTCCGGCGAAGCGGGGGTACCCGCCCCTGTCGTTGCCGAGCACTACCGCCAGCGCGCCTCGCTTGGCCTGATCGTCAGCGAAGGCACATACCCCAGCCCCGCAGGACGCTCCTACCCGGGGCAGCCCGGCATTGTCACGCCGGAGCAGATTGCCGGCTGGAAGAAAGTCACGGACGCTGTTCATACCGAAGGCGGCCGGATCTTCGCGCAGATCATGCACGGCGGGCGCGTTTCGCACGAGGACATCAACGGCGGCCACCAGGTGGTCGCGCCGAGCGCCATCGCCGTCGAGGCGGAGACCCGCACGTACAAGGGCAAGCAGGCACACCCCGTGCCGCACGCCCTGACCACAGCCGAACTGCCCGGCATCCTCCAGGAAATCGTCCAGGGATCGCTGAACGCGATCGAGGCAGGGTTCGACGGCGTTGAGCTGCACTCCGCCAACGGTTACCTGCTGCACGAATTCCTTGCCCCGTCGTCGAACCAGCGCGACGACATCTATGGCGGCTCGCCCGAGAACCGGGCGCGCTTCGTCATCGAGGTTGTGCAGGCTGTCGTTGCGGCCATTGGTGCCGACCGCGTCGGCATCCGGATCTCGCCCGAACACAACGTGCAGGGCGCCCTCGAAACGGACGCCGCGGACGCCCGCGCGACGTACTCCCAGCTGGTGGACGCCATCTCGCCGCTGAACCTGGCCTACCTGAGCATCCTGCACAAGGAGCCCGCCGGCGACCTGGTCCAGTACCTGCGTTCCCGGTTCAACGGACCCTTCCTGGTCAACACCGGGTTCGGCGTCATCACCACCCGCGAAGAGGCCATCGCGCTCGTGGCTGACGGCCATGCAGACGCTGTGGTGGTTGGCCGCCCGGCCATCGCCAACCCCGACCTCGTCCGCCGCTGGCGTGAAGGCCTCCCGGTCAACGAACCGGACCAGTCCACGTTCTATGCCGACGGCGCTGAAGGCTACACGGACTACCCGTTCTACGAGGAGTCGCAGAACTAGCCTCTTCGGGTCTTCGGGCCTTGGTACAACAGCTTGGTACAACAGGCGGGCGCAACCCCATTGCGCCCGCCTGTTGTGTTGTCCGTCGCTTTGTGACCGGCCATGCAGGCCGCGCCGGAGGCTGCCCTATAGGATCTGAACATGCAGCGTCCGTCCCAAAGCACCAGTCCCGGCAGTCGAAAAGGCAAGCCCGTGAGCCGCCAGGTGCTGGCGGACCACGTGTACGAGGAACTGCTGGAGTCGCTGATGGACGGCCGGCTGGAACCGGGCGCCACCGTCAGCATTGACGGCACGGCGCGCGACCTCGACGTTTCGCCCACCCCGGTCCGCGAAGCCCTGGCCCGGCTGGAACACACCGGCATGGTCCGCCGGGTGGCGCTCAAGGGCTACCGCGTGGCCCCGGTCTTCACGCGCGAGGACTTCGCCGAGTTGATGGAAGCGCGGCTGGCCATCGAGCCGGTGAATGCACGCCTCGCCTGCGCACGCCTGACCGCGGAACGGCTCGCCCAGCTGGAACAAGCGGTGACTGACCTGAAGACCGCACCGCGGGGCCCGTCATTCGCTGAATTCCGTGACTACCTCGAAGCTGACGAGCGGTTCCACCGCCTCATCGCCGAACAGACCGGAAACCAGTTCATGGTGGCTGCCTATGCCGCGCTGGGTGGCCAGGTGCAGCGGTTCCGGCTCTTCGGGGGCGTGGGCATCACGGATGCGGAAAACGCCATCGCCGAACATCAGGCCGTCCTTGATGCGCTGGCCACGGGAGACCCCGAGAGGGCCGCGGCCGCCATGGCCGATCACGTCAGCAAAGTCCGCGGCCGCGCCATCGCCGACGCCCCGGAAGCCTGAGCCCCACCCTTATCGCTCTCTTTCCCAACTGACTGGCAGTTAACGTCGTTATCGAGCCCTTTCGCGACGTCTACTGCTAGCTAGTTGGGCTGACACCACCTGAAGTGTGACCTTGACAACTTTGCGTCGATAGTAAATCCTATAGGAAACAGGATTCGCACAAAGGAGTGAACACCATGGCCTACACAGCCGAGAACTGGCCCATTACTGCGGCCCTGCTTCAGTTCCCGGGCACCGATGCCCAGGGAACCCACATCAACGACGCCGACGCATCGGCCTGGGCCGAGGTCCTCACTGAGGTAAAGGAAGCCGGCTTCGCCCACGCGGACCTCACGGACAGCTGGGTGCGCCCCGGCGATCTCAGCAAGGAACGTCTGGCCGAGTTCAAGCAGACGGCAGACGCCGTGGGCATCGGCGTTCCGGTTATCTCCGCCATCCGGCGCAGCGTCATCGAAGAAGGCAACTGGGAAGCCAACCTTGCCTACAGCCACCGCACCATCGACGCCGCCGCCGAGCTGGGCTGCGAAGTTGTCTCGTTCGGGCTCCACCAGGCCATCACGGCCGAGCAGCAGAAACAGCTCTGGTTCTGGACCGTCGAAGGCTACAAGGACCCCGCCGGAAACAAGGAAGCCTGGGGAAACGCCGTCACTCGTCTCCGCGAACTTGGCCGGCACGCAGCCGAAGTCGGGGTTCTGCTCTCGCTCGAAATGTATGAGGACACCTACCTGGGAACCGCGGATTCCTCGGTCCAGCTGGTTCAGGACATCGGCCTGTCCAACGTCGGCCTCAACCCGGACCTCGGCAACCTGATCCGGCTCCACCGGCCCATCGAGGACTGGCGCGAGATGGTGGCCAAGACCCTGCCGTACTCCAACTACTGGCACATGAAGAACTACATCCGTGACGAGGACACGGCCCGCGACATGTACGTCGCCATGCCGGCGCCTATGGAAAGCGGCCTCATCAACTACCGCGAAGCCTTCAAGCTCGCACTGTCCGTCGGGTTCCAGGGCATCCTCTGCACCGAGCACTACGGCGGAGACGGCCTCAGCGTGACGGCCAGCAACCAGGACTACCTTCGCCGCCACGTCCTCCCCAAGACGGACGGCTACGCGCTGGGCCGGAGCCAGGTGGCGCAGGGGCGGCAGCAGCCGGCCGCCGCACTGGCCGCCGTCTAAACAGGGCGTCAGCCCAACACTGCATTTCCCAACACGGATTCGATGAGGAAACCATGACCCAGATCTTCGACAACCCCGCTGATTTCGCGGATGAGGCACTGGACGGCTTCGTAGCAGCCAACCGCGGCTATGTTGCCCGGGTGGACGGCGGCGTGGTCCGCTCCACCGAGGTGCCCGCTGGCCAGGTGGCCCTGGTGGTGGGCGGCGGCTCCGGCCACTACCCGGCCTTTGCCGGCCTGGTGGGGCCGGGCCTCGCCACCGGCTCCGCCTGCGGCAATATGTTCGCGTCCCCGGCGGCTGGCCAGGTCTACCGGGTGGCCAAGGCATCCAACGCCGGCGGCGGCGTCCTTCTGAGCTACGGCAACTACGCCGGCGACGTGCTCCACTTCGGGCAAGCCCAGCTGCGCCTCAACGCCGAAGGCATCGAAACCCGGACCGTCCTCGTCACGGACGACATCGCCAGCGCCCCGCTGGACCAGATCGAGAAGCGCCGCGGCATCGCCGGAGACCTCACGGTCTTCAAGATCGCCGGCGCCGCGGCCGAAGCGGGACTGGACCTCGACGCCGTCGAACGTCTGGCCATCCGCACCAACTACCGCACCCGTTCCCTGGGCGTGGCGTTTGACGGCTGTACGCTCCCGGGAGCGGACGCGCCGCTGTTCCACGTGCCCGCCGGCCAGATGTCGCTCGGCCTGGGCATCCACGGCGAACCGGGCATCTCGGAACACCCGATGCCCACCGCCTCCGAACTCGCCGAGCTGCTCGTCTCCAGGCTCCTGGCGGACAAGCCCGACGACGCCGGGAACCGCGTGGTGGCCATCGTCAACGGCCTGGGCACGGTCAAATACGACGAACTGTTCCTGCTCTTCGGCAAGATCGAAAAGCGCCTCACCGCCGCGGGCCTGACCGTGGTGGAACCGGAATGCGGCGAGCTGGTCACCAGCCTGGACATGTCCGGGCTGTCCCTGACATTGCTTTGGCTGGACGACGAATTGGAGCAGTTCTGGGCAGCCCCGGCCGACACCCCGGCCTTCCGCAAGGGCAGCCTCGCCCCGCGGGCCCGCCGCGAACTGGCCGGACCGGAAGACGCCGTAGCTGGCGAATTGGAAAACACGACGCCGGCAGCAGCTGACCTGGGCCGGCTGGCAGCCGCCGTGCTCGCCCAGGTGCAGGGCGTCGTCGTCGAGCATGAAGAGGAACTGGGAGACCTGGACGCCATCGCCGGAGATGGTGATCACGGCATCGGCATGCGCCGCGGCGTGGACGCCGCAACCGCCGCCGCCCGGGAAATTTCGGCGGCCGGGGCATCAGTGGAACGCGTTCTCACAGCGGCAGGGGAAGCCTGGCGCGAACGCGCCGGCGGAACCTCCGGTGCGTTGTGGGGATCCGCCGTGATCGCCGCCGGGATCGCCCTCGGTAACAGGGACGCTTACCGCGGCGAGGACGCGGCGGCCGCCGTCACCGCCTTCGTGGACGCAATCACCGCCCTCGGCAAGGCCGAGCCGGGGGACAAAACCATGGTGGATGCGCTGCTTCCCTTCAAAGACACCTTCCTGAACGCGTTCGACAGCGGAACTCCGGTACGCGGGGCACTCGCCGCCGCAGCGGCTGCTGCCCAGCAGGCCGCTGACGCCACCGCTTCGCTCCGGCCGCTCAAGGGCCGCGCACGGCCCCTCGCCGAAAAGAGCGTGGGGCATTCCGATCCCGGCGCAGTTTCGTTCGGGTTGATTGCGGCCCGGATCTCCCGCTACGTCGAATCTGAACTCACGAATTCCCCACTAATGGATTCCCAACTGGCGGCCTCCGCGGCCGGAAATGGAGCAAAAGCATGAGCACCAGTACTTCCCCAGGCTGGCGGATCGTCGTCGGCAACGATGAAGCCGGCGTCGAATACAAGGAAGCGCTGAAGGCGCTGCTCGAAGCGGACAGCCGCGTCGCGTCCGTGCTGGACATCGGCGTGGGCGCGAACGACTCCACCGCGTACCCGCATGTCGCCGTCGACGCCGCCCGCAAAGTGGCCGACGGCGAAGCGGACCGTGCGCTGCTGATCTGCGGCACCGGGCTGGGAGTGGCCATCGCTGCCAACAAGGTTCCCGGGATCCGCGCGGTCACGGCCCACGACGGCTATTCCGTGGAGCGCTCCGTGCTGAGCAACAACGCCCAGGTCCTCACCATGGGCCAGCGGGTGATCGGCCTGGAACTGGCCAAGAAGCTGGTGGGCGAATGGCTCGACTACCGTTTCGACGAGACTTCATCCTCCGCCGCCAAGGTGGACGCTATCTGCTCCTACGAGCCCGACTACACGAAGGCAGTCTGATCATGACCGAAACAGTCAGCACCCCCAACGCGGCAGCACTCAACAGCGCCCGCAGGATCGCCGTCGTCGGCTCCGGCTACATGGGCGGCGGGATCGCGCAGGTCCTGGCGCTTGGCGGAGCCCGCGTGGCTCTCGCCGATGTGTCCGCCGAAGTGGCGCAGAGCAACTACGACCGTCTCCTCGCCGAATCGGACCAGTTCGTGGCTGACGGCTTGTTCCCCGCAGGTTCCACCGAGATCCTGAAGCAGAACCTCTGGGCTGCCAAGGACATCGAGGAAGCCGTGGCCGACGCGGACTTCATCGAGGAAGCCGTCCCCGAAGTCATCGCCATCAAGCACCAGACGCTGGCCCGCATCAGCGCCGCCGCGAAGCCGGACGCCATCATCGGCTCCAACACCTCCACCATCTCCATTGCCGAATTGTCCGAGCCCGTCACCAACCCGGAACGGTTCCTCGGCGTGCACTTCTCCAACCCGTCACCGTTCATCCCCGGCGTGGAGATCATTCCCCACGCCGGTACGTCGGCAACCACCGTCGGCGCAGTCCGCGACCTGGTGCACGCTGCCGGCAAGCAGACCGCCGTCGTCAAGGATGTCACCGGCTTCGTTCTCAACCGCCTGCAGTACGCGCTCTTCCACGAAGCGGCGCAGCTGGTGGAACAGGGCATCGCGACGGCGGACGACGTGGACACCCTGGTCCGCACCACCTTCGGCTTCCGGCTCCCGTTCTTCGGTCCCTTCGCGATTGCGGACATGGCCGGGCTGGACGTCTACAACTTCTGCTACAAGTCCCTCCAGACCGACTTCCCGGAGCGGTTCGCCACCCCGAAGATCCTCACGGACCTGGTGGAAGCGGGAAAGCTGGGCACCAAGACCGGTGCGGGCTTCCTCAACGTACCGGCCGAGCGGACCCCCGAGCTGATCGCCTACCGCAACAAGGCCTACGTGGCCATGCAGCAGCTGATCGAAGACCTCGGCCCCGCTCCCATCAACTAACTCAGGAGCACCCCAAATGACCATCTTCCCCGCAGAACGCACGGCAATCGTCACTGGAGCCGTCTCCGAACGCGGCATCGGCCGGGCGACCGTCAACTACCTCGCCGCGCAAGGCTGGAACATCGGCATCATCGACCTCGACGACGCACTCTGCAAGGCCGCTGCCAAGGAACTCGCCGCCCAGTACGGCGTGCAGGCCCACGGCGTCGGCGCCAACGTCGGCGATGAAGCGTCCGTCCGCCAGGCTATCGACGAGATCGAAGCGGAGCTGCCGCAGGTCGTGGCCCTCGCCAACGTGGCCGGCGTCAGTTCACCCGTTCCGTACCTGGAGCTTGACGCGGCCGAATGGGACCGTGTCCTGAACATCAACCTCAACGGCGTCCACTACGCCACCCGCCGCGTGGCCGAATCCATGGTGAAGAACCGGATCGGGCGCATCGTAAACATCTCCTCCGTGTCGGCCCAGCGCGGCGGCGGCACGTTCTCCAAGACGCCCTACTCGGTGGCGAAGGCCGGCGTGATCGGGCTGACCCGCTCCACTGCCCGGGAACTGGGGGAGTACGACATCACCGTCAACGCCATCTCCCCGGGCCCGATCGACACCGACATCATGGGCGGCACGCTGAGCCAGGAACGCAAGGACGAACTCACCAAGGACCTCGTAGTCAACCGGGTCGGGTCCACCCGCGACATCGCAGCAGCCATCGCCTTCCTCATCAGCGAGGACGCCGGCTACATCTCCGGCCAGACGCTGAATGTGGATGGCGGACTCTACATGCACTAGGGAAGGCCAGCCATGGCACAGCACAGCACCCCCGCAAGACTGTCCGCAAAAGCACGGCCGGCATCATCACGGCCGGCGACAGGGCTCAGGTCCTGGAGCCGTGGACGCCAGATTTACCTCGCCGTGGGCATCCTTGCCTGCCTCGCCGGGATCATGATCATCGCGTTCTCCCGCTAGGACCCGAAGTACCCCCTTCGTTCGCAACTGATTTACTCAAAGAGGAGTTTTGATGTCCCTAACAGCAACGTCCACGAAGGAGCTCCTGGATTCGCCGGTCCTCAAATCGGCGATTTCCAAAGCTTCGTTCCGGCTCATGCCCATGCTCGTCATCCTGTACGTCGTGGCCTTCCTGGACCGCACCAACGTGGGCTTCGCCGAAGCGGCGCTCGGCGTGGACCGCGGAGTCACCGCCGGGGCCTACGCCCTTGGCGCCGGCATTTTCTTCATCGGCTACGCACTGTTCGAAATCCCCAGCAACCTGCTCCTGACCAAGTTCGGCGCCAAAGTGTGGCTGGCCCGCATCGCCATCACCTGGGGCATCGTGTCCGCGTGCTTCGCCTTCGTTCAGGGCGAGACGTCCTTTATCATCCTGCGCTTCCTGCTCGGCGTGACTGAGGCCGGCCTGTTCCCGGGCGTCATCATGTTCCTGGCGGCCTGGTTCCCGAACAAGGTGCGCGTGAAGATGTTCGCCATCTTCTACCTCGCCCAGCCGTTCTCCCAGATGATGGGCGCCCCGCTCTCCGGCTGGCTGATCAACATCGGCGACCAGGTTCCCGGCGTGGCCGGCTGGCAGGTCATGTTCTTCGTCGAAGGCATGCTCGCAGTCCTGGCCGGCATCGCCGCGTACTTCTTCCTGATCAACAGCCCGCAGGACGCAAAGTTCCTGAACCCCGGCGAAAAGAAGGCGCTGCTGGATGTCATGGCACTGGAGGACACGGTCAAGGAAGAAACCGGTCCCCGCGGCGTACTCGCGGCCATGAAGAACCGCAAGGTCTGGTACTTCACCGTCATCTACTTCTGCCTCCAGGTGGCGGTCTACGGCGTGACGTTCTACCTGCCGCAGCAGGTGGCACAGCTCACGGGCCAGAAGGTGGGATTCGCCGTCGGCCTGATGGCGGCCATCCCGTGGTTCTTCGGCATCTTCGCCTGCTACTTCATCGGCAAGGCGGCCAACACCATCGTCCGCCGCCGGGTGTGGGGCACTGGGCTGTTCATCTCCACCGGTCTCTGCATCTTCGGCTCGGCGTGGGCCGGCGCCAACCACATTCCGGCACTGGGCATCATCTTCATCACCCTGGCGGTGTGCAGCTTCCTGTCGATCGGACCCATCGCCTGGTCCTACCCGACGGCGTTCCTCACCGGCACGGCCGCGGCCGCGGGCATCGGCCTGATCAACTCGCTGGGCAACCTGGGCGGTTTCGTGGCCCCGATCCTGCGGACCACGGTCAACCAGGTCACGGCGTCCGACACCGGAACGATGGGTGTTTACGCCCTGGGTGTTCTGCCGTTCCTGGCGGCCGCGATGATGTTCGCGACCAAGAGGTTCCAGAACAAGGCAGACGAACTGCTTGAGAAGTAGCAACAGCTTGAACAGTAATAACAGTGCCGTGACGTATGTCGGGGTCAGCGCCAAGATGTACCTGGGTTACCGGGACAGCCTGGGCTGGCTGGAGCGCCTGCGGCACGAAGTGGACTCCCGTCCGGCCCTCGCGGCCGGGCGGGTTGTCCCGTTTGTGATCCCGTCCTTCCCGGTGCTCCCCGCGGCCGCCGCTCTGGTGGAGGGTTCGGCGCTGCTCCTCGGTGCGCAGAACTGCGGCTGGGCGGATGGCCCGTGGACCGGTGAAGTGGCGCCGTCCATGCTCGCCGAGCTGGGCGTCCAACTGGTGGAGATCGGCCACGCCGAGCGCCGCGCCCACTTCGGCGAAACCGACGCCGTGGTGGCGCTCAAGGTCCGGGCAGCGGACGACGCCGGGCTGACGCCGCTGCTGTGCGTTGGCGAAGACTCCGCCGCCGCCGCCCGGGATGCAGCAGATTTTGTGTTCCGTCAGATCGGCGCTGCCGTCGGGGGCGACTGGGCGCTGGCCACGCGCCTCGTTATTGCCTACGAGCCGGTCTGGGCCATCGGTGCCGCCGAGCCTGCGGACGCCGGCTACGTGTCCGACGTCGTGAATCACCTCCGCGGCCTGCTCGCCCGTCACGGGCTTCAGGGACTTCCGGTCATTTACGGCGGTTCAGCGAAACCCGGCCTGCTTCCGCGGCTCGGCGGCGTTTCCGGACTTTTCCTGGGCCGCTTCGCACACGACGCCGCGAACTTCGGCAAGGTGCTGGATGAGGCGCTGCTGCTTGCCCCCTAGTTTGTGGCGGACCGCCGGCCCTGGCTGGGGGCCGACCGCTGGCACAGTCCGATAAAACCGCCCAGCTGTTCGAGCCCTTCCGGATGGGTGGGCAGGTAGTTGGTCAGTTCCGGTGCCCGCACCACCACGGCGCGCCATTTGCCGCGGGATACCGCCACGTTGATCCGGTTCCGGGAGAGCAGGAATTCCATGCCGCGCGGAGCCTCGGCCACCGCAGAGCAGGCCATGGACACGATCACCACGGCGGCCTCCTGGCCCTGGAATTTATCTACGGTGCCCACACGGACCGCCGTGTGGCCGGCCGTGTCGAGGGCGTCCCTGATCAGGTTCACCTGGGCGTTGTAAGCCGCCACCACCAGGATGTCTTCCGGCCCCAGCGGACGGCCGCCGGCTTCATCGTGCCACATCAGACCCAGGTGCCTCCCGACCTGGCGCACCACTTCAGCGGCTTCCTCCGGGGAGGACGTGATGTTGCCGCTGTGCGGGACCAACACGGTTTCGATTCCGGCAGGAACGCCCGCCAGGATCCGCAGATCCGCCGCGTTTGCTGAGCGCAGCCTGCCCTCGTAGGAGAGCTCCGAAACGGCTTCGCACAGGGGTGACGCCATCCGCCATGAGTCCGCGAGGAAGTACCCGAGCTCGGGCGGAAGCGTGGCGCGACCCGCGGAGATCCAGCCGAGCGCGGATTCGTTGACCGGCTCCGGGTGGGTGCCCTGGCTGACCTGGGGGAGCTGCTGCGGATCTCCTAGCAGCAGCAGCCGAGGGCTCGCCTGGGCAACAGCAAGGGTGTTCGCCAGGGAGAACTGCCCGGCCTCATCGATCACCAGCAGATCGAGTGACCCGGCGGGAACCGTGGAGCCGGTCATGGTCCAGGCAGTGCCTCCCACCAGCGCTCCGCCCGGGGAACTGAGCAGCCGTTCAACGTCCGCGGCGTCCCGGTAGTGCCATGGCAAGGTACCGTCGTGTTTCACGTCCTTCGCTACACGGCGCGGGTCAACTCCGGCTTTTGCCACGGCAGTGCAGAGCAGGTTCTCCACCACCGCGTGCGACTGGGCCACCACACCCACTTTCCAGCCGCGGGCCACGAGCCGCGCGATGACGTGCGAGCCGACGTGCGTCTTGCCGGTGCCCGGCGGCCCCTGGACCGCGAGGTACGAATGGTCGAGCGCCTCCACCGCAGCCGTGATGGCGTCAATGAAGCGGTCCGGTCCGCCGGCCGGTGCGGGGAGCGGACCGCCTGTCACCAGCCGCGGCGGAATCCGGCGCACCAGGTCCAACGCCGGGTGTTTCCGGAAGACAGGTTTTCCCGGTGCCCCGGCCTTGCCCGGTGCGGCTTCTCCCGGGGCGTCTGCCGAGCCGTCCGGAAGGCCGGCAGCGACCTGGTCCGCCAGCAGGGCCAACGCTTCCTCCAAGCTCTTGGTGGCGATGGGCTGGTCTTCGGTCAGTGCGATGGGCAGGTTGTTGTGCGGCTCGATCTTCCGGTGCAGCTTGTCCCGGATCACCACTGTGTCCCGCCCGTCTTCGTGGCCGAGCTCAAGAACCTCCGTCCCGAACCACCCGTTGCGCCCCGACCCGTCGCTGCCCGTGCCCTCAAGCCCGGCCGGCAACGGACGGTCGTACATCCGGAACCACTTGCTGCCCTCGCGGAGATCCGAGCCGGCGCTCACCGTTCCGGTCAGCTGCACCCTGCGTTCCGGGAGCCTGGTGCCCACCTTGTGCCAGTCATCGAGGATGCGGGCTTCCTCCACGAGGAAGACGTTACGGTCCTGCTGGTGGGTGTCGGGGCCGTTTTCGCAGCGGTCAAAATGTGCCCACCAAAACGCCTTGCGCTCGCGGCGGTGGTAGCTCACGGCCGCATCCACCATGGCGACAGCCTGGATATCGGAAGCGGGGCCGCCGAGCTCACCGCCTGCGGCGCGGAACTCCGCCGCCCGGGCCAGGAACGCCCGAATGGCGAGTTCAGAACGCCGGACGGCGGCATCGTCGTCGGACTCAGCTGCCCCCCGCCCTAAATTTCCGGCAGGACCGGCACTTCCGGGTGCCGGGCGGATTCCCCGCTCGGCGGCTCGCCGCAGCAACCAGTCACGAAGCTCCAGCGTGGAGAGGCAATCGTATTGGTTGTAGTCGGAGATGCCGGCGAGGATGGCCGCGGCGTCCTCGGACAATCCGGCGTCGCGCGCTTCGCAGTAATCGGCGTATGCCACGACGGAGGCGCCGGCGTCCTTCACGTCCCCGGAGCGGAGGTTGCTGCCCATGTACAGCGGCTCCAGTTTCTTGATGCTGTAAGAGTTCTCGGAGATGCGGATGCTGTTCCGCACCGTCTGGTACAGGTCCACCAGGAGTCCGTCCCGCAGCCAGTTGTCCACGACGTCCTCACCGGCGACGTGCATCACCGACAGTTTGCGGAGCGCGGTCTTCTCGTAGGCGGCGTAGTGGTAGACGTGCATGTCAGGGTAGTGGCGCCGCCTGTCTTCCACATAGTCCAGGAAGTCGAGGAAGGCCTGCTTCTCCGCGGCGCGGTTGTGGGCCCAGAAGGGCTTGAACACGGTCCGGCGGTCCGGTTCCAGCGGAGCTTCGATAACTCCGAAGAGGTACTCGAGCCCCCAGACGCCGGTGGCGCTGTCCTGCCACAGCGGATCCCCTTCAAAGTCGAAAAAGATGTCGCCGGGGCTCGGCGGGGGCAGTTCCGCCAGCGTGTTCTCCGGGATCACCCGGTAGCTGATGCTGTGCTGTTCGCCGTCCTTGGCGTAATTGACGGAACCTTCTGCCGTGCCGGTGTTGCTTTGCATCCTGGCCTGGTCCTGCATCAGCAGCAGGGAGGGGCTGGCGCCGGGCAGCGTGGCATCGGCCAGCTGCTTGACCGTGAAGATCCCTTGCGCGTGGAGTTTCTTCCGCTGCGCCGAGTTCATCCGCGCGACCAGCAGGAGGTCGTCCGTAGCTTTGACCTGTTCCTGGCAGTAGTCGCAGCGGCCGCAGGCGACGACGCCGGACGCTCCCCAGCTGACGGCGTCGGGCTGGTTACGGTGGCCGGTGGTCAGCGCGAGGAACCTGTCCCGCCGCTCGCGGAACACCGGGAGGATGTCAGCGAGCTTGTGGCTGCTCCGGACATAGTCGAAGCCGCCTCCCACAGTTTCAATGGTGGCACCAAGGATGAGGGTGACCGCCGGGTCCGGTGCGATTCCGGCATGCAGCAGCTGGTCGCCGTACGCGGCCAGCTGGAGCAATGCCGTCACTTTGGCATGGCGGGCCAGTTTGGTGTCGTACACGGCGTAGCTGCCGTCGTCCTGTTTGACCAGGAAGTCGGAGCGGCCGTGGAACCGGCCGTCGAAGAAGGCCGCCTGGAACACGACGTCCGCCCCGGCCCGCAGCGCATCGATCGATTCGGCATGCTTGGCCTGGAGGGTGGCGCGGTCCATTGCTGTGGCGGCGGCGACGTCGTACACGCCTCGGCCGGTGGCGGGATCCCACGGGCCGAACTCAGCCAGGAACTTGTCCAGGACCTTGTGCTCGTGGACGTCACCAAGCTTCGCCGTGCGGGCCAGCATCTCGTCGGGCTCGAATTCGGCCCTGGCGGACCTGCCCAGTTTTTCATCGAGTTTGCGGAGCAGCTGATACTCGCACGTTGCCGCGATCACCAGATCGCTGGCGGAGAAGACCAGGTCCTGTGCCAGATCCGGTACTTCCGGTTCAAGAAGAAACACTGCGCCTCGTTGCTGTAGATGTTGCGGTGCCGGTTGTTGTGAGTTGCCGCTGATGTCTTATTGCCAAGCTACCAAAGGGCCCTGACAAATTTGGCTTGGGCACTCCCCGTTCGGCTCTGCCGCTGCCCGCCAGCCTCTGGCCCGGGCAGGCACGGTCGGCGTAAGGTCTGAGGAACATGACTGAACAGCAGCCTTTTGAAGTCGTCCAACGGTTTCCGGATTTTGAAGTGCGCCGTTACCCGGCGCACTCCGTCGCCGAAGTGAAGGTGAACGCGACCTTCGACAGTGCGGGCAACGCTGCTTTTCGGCTTCTTTTCGGCTATATCAGCGGTAACAACACCGCACGCGAGTCCGTGTCCATGACCGCCCCGGTCCTGCAAAGTCCCGCGCCATCCCGGAAACTGGCAATGACGGCGCCGGTGGTCCAGAGCGGTGCCCTCGGCGACAGCGAATTCGTTGTTGCGTTCGTTCTTCCCGCCAGCATCACCGCAGAAACAGCTCCCGTTCCGAATAATCCGCGAGTGGAAATCCGGGCCGTGCGCGGTTCGATGGCCGCCGTCCTGGGATTCTCCGGCAGGGGGACCGAAGCGGCGTTCGAGAAGCGGAACAGTGTCCTGCAGGAAGCTCTGGCTCAAGCCGGCCTTAGGCCAGTCGGAGCGCCCCGGTTCGCACGCTTTGACCCGCCTTTCAAACCCTGGTTCCTCAGGAAGAATGAAGTGGTCCAGGATATCGAGGAGTCGGCGGGACTTGCCGGCCACAAGGGAGGGCCGCATGAGCAATAAACCGGGTGACCACACCGCCACCGAGGCAGCCGCCTCAGCCCCCGCCACCTACGATGAGGCAGCCTTCGAAGCAGCTGTCCGGGCCGCGGCGCAGAGTCTCAGTGAAGGCGGCATCCCCATCGGTGCCGCGCTGGCGAGGGGCAATGAAGTGATCGCCAGCGGCCACAACGAGCGCGTGCAGCACGGCGATCCCATCGCCCACGGCGAGATGGCTGCGCTCCGTGCTGCCGGGCGCCAGAAGAGTTACCGCGACACCACGCTCTACACCACCCTGGCTCCATGCGCGATGTGCACCGGGACGATCATCCAGTTCAAGATTCCGCGGGTGGTGGTGGGGGAGGCCAGGACATTTCCTGGCGAATTCGAGCTCCTGCGCTCGCGGGGCGTTGAAGTGCTGGTGCTGGACGACCAGCGCTGCGTGGACATGATGCTCGGTTTCCAGCGCGACTACCCGGAACTGTGGGCCGAGGACATCGCCGAGGATGCGCCCGCGGACTCTGCCCGCGTTCCAGGGAAATAGGGCGAGACGGAATACCGGCACGGGGCGGAGACATGGACCGAGACCGCATGGCCTTGACGGCAGTGAAGTCATTCCACACGCTGGCCTGGTTCCTGATCGAAGCCTGCATGGTCTACCTCTTGTACGCGGGAATCCGCGGTCGCACGGACAGGCGTGCCGGGGTGGCCGCGTGCGTCGTTGCCGGTGAAACGCTCGTTTTTGCCGCCAACGGCTTCCACTGCCCGCTGACCGCTGTGGCCAAAAACCTGGGAGACGAGACGGGGTCGGTGACTGACATTTACCTGCCCAAGTGGTTCGCGAGGAACCTCCCGGCGATCCATGTTCCGCTGATCCTGCTGGCGGTGGCGCTGCATCGCCGGAACAGCATCGCTGCGCGGGCGCGCAGACAGAAAGAGCTCCTGACCGGGCGGCCCGACCGGTAACCAAGCCCGACCGGTAACCAAGCCCGACCGGTAACCAAGCCCGCCCGCTACAGGAACGCTTCGCGGCCGGTCCCTTCCCGCAGCAGGAGTTTGCCGTTTTCGATGGACACGAGGAGGCTCTTGGGCCTGCCGCTGAGCTTGACGCCCCCGGACAAGCCCCGGCTGGTGACATCGACGCCGATAGTTGCCCCGCGCGCCGGAACCTCGATCGCGACTTCTTCGGCGATGCCAAGCAACGGATTCGTGGAAAGTTCGGTGTCGCGCCTGGCCTGCTTGCCGTTGACGAAAACCGTGACGTTGTCCTCCTCAAAGCCGCCCTGAAGGATGATGAGCAACTCCTGCATCGTGGACCGCCTCCGTAGATCGTCGGGCTCCCCCAACTGCCACTACATCACTTCTTTTCCCTTGTGGATAGCCCCAGTTTTGGCTGCCGCGGGGAGGTGCAGAGATGGCACAGCGTCACAGTGTCGGTCCGGTAAGGCAAAATGATCTGGGTGAACCACATCCCGCAGCGCCCCTCCGCTTTCCCTGCCGGTACACCGGCCACAACACCGGCCAGCCCGGTCACCACCATGTCTGCCGGCTCAACTGCCGAGCACATCGCGGCCCAGATCGCCGGCGAGCTGGGGGTCAAGGCGTGGCAGGTGAAGGCCGCGGTGGAACTGCTCGACGGCGGCTCGACCGTTCCCTTCATCGCCCGGTACCGCAAGGAAGCCACCGGGACGCTGGACGACACCCAGCTCCGCGACCTCGAGGAGCGGCTCCGGTACCTCCGCGAGCTGGAGGACCGCCGTCGGACAGTCCTGGAGGCGATCGCCGGGCAAGGCAAGCTGACACCGGAACTGCAGGCCGCCGTCGTCGGCGCCGATACCAAATCCCGGTTGGAAGACATCTACCTTCCCTTCAAAACCAAGCGGCGGACCAAGGCCCAGATCGCCCGTGAGGCGGGTCTCGAGCCGCTCGCGGATGCCCTTCTCAAGCGCCCGGAACTGGACCCGGAGCGCGAGGCCGCCAAGTACTTGAACGCTGAACATTCCATCGAGGACGCCGCGACAGCGCTGGCGGGTGCCCGGTCCATCCTCGTCGAGCGGGTGGCCCAGGACCCCGATCTCGCCGCTACCCTCCGCGAACGACTCTGGACCCAGGGCCGCATGGTGTCGCAGGTGAAGAAGGGCCAGGAGGCCGAGGGACAGAAGTTCAAGGACTACTTCGACTTTTCGCAGGCGCCGTCCGGGATGCCGTCGCACCGTGTCCTGGCGCTGCTCCGCGGGGAAAAGGACGGGGTGCTGGAGCTGGATCTCGCTGAGGCGGAACCGTCAGACGACGCCGCCCTGGCCGCCGCCCGCGGCCGCTACGAGTCCGCCGTGGCCAGGTTCCTCGGGGTCGCGGACCGCGGCCGGCCAGCCGATGAATGGCTGCTGCAGACCGCGCAGGTGGCGTGGCGCTCGCGGGTGCTGGCCCGGCTCACGGCCGACCTGAGGGGGAGGATGTTCGCCGCAGCCGAGGACGAAGCCGTGCGGGTTTTCGCCGCAAACCTCCGCGACGTGCTGCTGGCGGCCCCGGCAGGCAACCGGGCAACCCTGGGACTGGACCCGGGACTGCGCACCGGCGTGAAGGTGGCCGTGGTGGACGGGACCGGCAAAGTGGTGGCCACCGACACGGTCTACCCGCACGCCCCGGCGCGCAAGTGGGACGAAGCCCTGGCCACGCTGGTCCGGCTGGCGCGCCAGCACGCCGTCGAACTGGTGGCGATCGGCAACGGGACGGCGTCCCGCGAGACCGACAAGCTCGCCCTCGAACTGATCAAGAAGCTGTCCGCGTCGGGAGCAGCGGCACCGGAAAAGCTGGTGGTGTCCGAAGCCGGTGCCTCAGTGTATTCGGCGTCGGCCCTTGCTGCGGCCGAGCTGCCCGGCATGGATGTCTCCCTGCGCGGGGCGGTCTCCATCGCCCGGCGCCTGCAGGATCCGCTGGCCGAGCTGGTGAAAATCGAGCCGAAGTCGATCGGCGTCGGGCAGTACCAGCACGACGTCACGGCGGCGAAGCTGGACCGCAGCCTGGATGCCGTGGTGGAGGATTGCGTCAACGCGGTGGGAGTGGACGTCAACACGGCGTCGCCTGCGCTGCTGAGCCGCGTGGCCGGCGTCGGGCCGCTGCTGAGCGAGAACATCGTGGCGTACCGGAACGAGCACGGACCGTTCGCCAAGCGCAGTGATCTGAAGAAGGTGCCGCGGCTGGGGGCCAAGGCGTTCGAGCAGTGCGCCGGGTTCCTCCGGATCACCGGGGGAGCGGAGCCGCTGGACGCTTCAAGCGTGCACCCGGAAGCCTACCCCGTGGCGCGGAAGATCCTGGCGGCCGCAGGCGGCGGAAAGTCAGCTGCCGGGAAGGCAGCTCTTAGCGGGTCCGGTGCCGGCAGCCTGGCTTCGCTCAACGCGCAGGATTTCGTGGAGGGCGCCTTCGGACTGCCCACGGTCCAGGACATCTTTTCCGAACTGGAGAAGCCCGGACGGGACCCGCGGCCGGCCTTTGCAGCCGCCAAGTTCTCGGAAGGGATCGAGAAGATCTCCGACCTCCGTCCCGGGATGATCCTGGAGGGAACCGTCACCAACGTGGCCGCGTTCGGGGCGTTCGTGGATGTCGGAGTGCACCAGGACGGACTGGTGCATGTGTCCGCGCTGGCCAACCGCTTCGTGTCTGATCCACGCGAGGTGGTGAAGTCCGGCCAGGTGGTGCGGGTGAAGGTTCTTGAGGCCGACCCGGAGCGGAAGCGCATCTCGCTCACGTTGAGGCTCGACGACGAACCGGCACCTTCCGGTAGCCGGCCGACTGCCGCGGCGGGCAGGCCGGCTGCTTCCGGTCGGCAGGCCAGCAGTGCACCACGGCAGGGGAGCGGGTCACCCCGCCAGGGGAGCGACGCCAAGCCGCCACGGAGTAGCGACCGTCAGCCGCGGAGAGACGGCGCCGACGCCAAACGGACGCCGCCGCCCAAGCCCGCTCCGGTCAACACAGCCATGGCCGAGGCGCTGCGGAGGGCCGGCTTGGGCAAGTAGCCGCCATCGACCGTCGCGGTGAGTCCCTCCTGTGGCTGGCGGCCGTGGCTACAGTGGTCCCCATGACCTTTACCCGGCCTGAGCCTTTCACCACGCGCCCCACCCTGCGGGGAACCTTCGGGATGTCCGCCTCGACGCATTGGCTTTCGACGGCGGCTGCCCAGTCGGTGCTGGAACGGGGCGGGAACGCGTTCGACGCCGCCACCGCAGGGGCGTTTGTGCTCCACGTCGTTGAGCCGCACCTGAACGGTCCGGGCGGGGACATGACCGCGGTGTTTGTCACGGCTGCGGAACCGGGCAAGCCGGTGGTCCTGATGGGGCAGGGGCCGGCTCCCGCGGGAGCAACGGCGGAGCACTATCGTTCGGAGGGCTTGGAACTGGTGCCCGGTTCGGGCGCCTTGGCCGCAGCGGTACCTGCCGCCGTCGACGCATGGCTCCTTTTGCTGCGCGACCACGGAACGTGGGAACTGCCGGCGGTGCTGGAGTTCGCGATCGGGTACGCCCGCGACGGCCATCCGGTGCTGGGACGGGTGGGTGCGACAATCGCGGCGGTTTCCGAACTGTTCCGGGAGCACTGGCCCACGTCGGCCGAACTGTGGATGCCGGATGGCCGCGTCCCTGCGGAGGGGGAGTTGGTCCGGAATCCGGCCCACGCGCGGACCCTTGTGCGTCTGGCAGAGGCAGGGGTTTCAGAGTCCACGCGGGAAGCGCGCATCGACGCCGCCCGCCGCGAATGGCGCGAGGGTTTTGTCGCAGCGGCGATGGTGCAGTCCGTGCAGGCGCCGCACCGGCATTCATCCGGCACCGACCATCGGGGTGTGCTGTCACTGAATGACCTGGCGGCCTTCGAGGCAGGCTACGAGCCCGCTGCGACTCTTCAGTTCCGGGGGCACACGGTCGCCAAAACGGGCCCGTGGGGCCAGGGTCCGGCGCTGCTGCAAACCCTTGCGATCCTGGATGGATTCGCCGACGAGTACCTCGACCCGTCCACCGAACTCGGCGCGCACACGATCCTCGAGGCCCAGAAGCTGGCGCTCGCCGACCGGGAAGCCTACTACGGCGACACTGACGTTCCGCTCGACCATCTGCTGTCCGCCGGGTACGCCGCGGAGCGCCGTGCGTTGATCACGGAGCAGGCGTCGCATGAGTTCCGGCCCGGCCGGGTTCCCGGGCGCGAACCGTTTACCCCGCCGCTCCGGAGGGAGTACGTGCCGCCAGCGCTTGTGAACGACGACGACGGGCCGGGCTTAAGCGGGAACGGCGCCGGAGTGGGGGAGCCGACCGTGCTGGCAACCGGCGAGACGCGCGGCGACACCTGCCATCTCGACGTGGTGGACCGCTGGGGAAACATGATTTCGGCGACTCCGTCAGGCGGCTGGCTACAGTCCTCCCCGGCGATTCCCGAGCTGGGGTTCTGCCTGGGAACGCGGCTGCAGATGACCTGGCTCGAACCCGGAACGCCGTCAACGCTCACGCCGGGGAAGCGCCCCCGCACCACCCTGACGCCGACTCTCGTGCTTCGGAACGGCACGGCTGTCACCGCACTGGGCTCTCCGGGTGGCGACCAGCAGGACCAGTGGCAACTGCCGTACCTCTTGCGGACTATCGTGGGCGGCTACTCCCCGCAGCAGGCAATCGATGCGCCGACGTTCCATACGACGTCGATGCCGGGGTCGTTCTGGCCTCGCACCTGGGAGCCGGGCGGCGCAGTCGTGGAGGACCGGCTGGGTGAGAACGTCATTGCGGGCCTGGTACGTCGCGGTCACCGGATCACGCGGGCAGGCGGCTGGACGCTGGGAAGGCTGTCCGCCGTTGTGCGCGATCCACTGACGGGAGTCCTGCAGGCCGCAGCGAACCCCCGCGGCGCGCAGGGCTACGCGGCGGGGCGGTAGCCGTTCAGCACGGGGTGTCTCCGCCCTTTGATTCTTGAAGGGCAGCGACGTCACTTCACCAGGCGCGAACGGTCACTTGCCGCCCGGCCCGCCCCGGAACGGCTCCGGGGGCGCGCTTTGGTCTGCCACCGCCGAGATATGCGCCCGTGCGTGATTGGTCCCGGTCGCTCAGCGTCAGGCTGAAAGCAAGGTTGTGAAGTAGGTGTTTCGTCGGGGGACCTGTCGTGGGTCGATGTGGGGTGGCGGGATGAACCAGGGGATCCCGGTTTTGACGTGGATCTGCCACTGTTCCTTGTGGATCAGGTGGTGGTGATGGCTGCAGAGCAGGGTGCCGTTGTCTGTGCTGGTGGTTCCGCCGCGAAGTCGGCCGCCGCCCGGAAGCCCTTCACCCCGGCGTCCTCGGCCGCCGTCGAACTGGCACGTTTGAGCAGCGCAAGGCTCCGGGGAAGATCACCGGACCCGCCGCCGTCGGACGCCAACGCCTGAGAAGTCTGCAGACTGGCGGGGACACTGCGCAGGCCCGGACCGGAGGTAACCCGAACAGCAGAAGCGGCGGCGGGCAGTGCCGCCCACCGCAACGCCCCTCCTGCTGCGAGTTCCCCCAAGACCTCCATGGGACAACTCTCCCAGCGACCTACGACAAAATAGCGTCTCCAAGTGGGCCGAAGCCGCTACCGCCTTGAAAGAGCGTTCGTCTCAGAACCCGGCTTCGCGCACCGCAGCGATGGATCCCGAAACGACGGCAATGCGCTGTTCCACGTTCGCGCTGCGGGGTGCCGAAACCTTCAGGCCGCGGTACGGACGGCTGGGGCCCAGACCGTTGCTCATCCCGGCACCGGCGGTAACCGCAAACTCCCGGATCCGGTCCGCAGTCAACAGGGAACGGGGCTCCAGCGGGGCGGGAGGGAGGTGCATGTCGTCCCAGGCGCGGCCGAACGCCGTATCAACCGGCGAGCATCCGGAAAGCACGACGCCGGCCAATACCCCGGCGTCGGTGGCCAGTTTCAGGTGCCGGCTGGGCGCGCTGACATCCTGCTGTTCAATCACGGAGCGCGCCCAGTTCACCGCAAGGCCGACGCCGGCATCGGCTGCCGTGATCGCCTCGATTTCCGCTTCCAAAGGCAGGAATCCCTTGATCCACGGTTTGTTGCCGATCGCGGCGTCGCAGTGTTCCAGCACGGGCCGGGCGCCGTCCCAGGCGTAGCCGGCCAGCTCAGCCAACGACGCTCTTAGCGCGCCGGCTGACGCGCTGGCAGCGGACACACCAGCGGAAGGCCGGGGTGCACTGAACAGGTGAACCGCGCGCACGGCCTGCCGTCCAACGGCATCATTGAGGCTGCGAACAGCCTCAGCCGTCCGAAACACCGCAGCTAACGCCGCCTGCCGTCCACCGGTGTCCGTGGAGGCGAGCCCAAAAGCCGGCTCTCGACCCAATCGGTCCATGGTGTCCGGGATAGTGGTGACAGTAAAAGCCAGGTGTTGCGGCAGGTGCCGTACAGCGCGAAGTAACCAGCCGCCGTCGTACTTATGCAATGCGCCACCAGGCAGCCCTCCGCTACCGGAGGCGCTGCCTCCCACGGATCCATGGAACGGAATCTCCAGCCCGGCCACGTAGGGGAGTGCACCGACCGCGGACAGGTAGGCCGCCTCGTCCGACGGGTGCCACGAATCGATGGCAGGCGCGGCCGCGTAGGCACTCAGGATCAGCCCCGGCGAAGAAGTCACACCCGCGCCATCCGGTCCGAACGAACCCTTGCGGCCACGGGATTGGTCAGGAGACCGACGCCACCGACCTCGACCGAAACCGTGTCGCCCGGCTGGAGCTCCAGGACGGATTCGTCAGGTGCGAAGGGTGTTCCCGTGAGGATCACGTCGCCCGGATACAGGGTCATGAACCGCGAACAGAACATCACCAGTTCAGCCACCGAAAACACCATGCTGGCCGTGGTCGAGTCCTGAACCACAGCGCCGTTGATCCGCGTGACGATGCTCAGCGACTGCAGGTCCGGCAATTCGTCGAGCGTCACGAGCTCAGGTCCCAGCGGGCAAAACGTGTCCAGGCTCTTGCCTCGGGTGGACTGGATGTCGGCCGCCTGAAGGTCCCGCGCCGAAACGTCGTTTGCCACCGTCACACCGGCGATTGCCTTGAGCGCGTCTTCCGGGCTGTGGGCATCCTTCAGCAGGCGGCCGACGACGACGGCGAGCTCACCTTCGCAGACCACCGTTCCGGTAATCACGGGGTCCAGGACGATCGGCTGGCCGTCCCCGGCCAGGCTACCGGGGAACTTGCCAAACACCAGGGGAATGCGACCCGCGGCCCGCCGGGGCCCATCAGGCCAGTAGTTCTCACCGATTCCTATGAGCTGGCCTGGAATGCGGACTCCCGGCAGCGCCTCGGACTCCAGATACGGACGCGCACCGAGGGAAGCCGCAACCAGGGTGAGCGGATGGCGTGCCATCAGTGGCTCAGGTGGGATGCGTAGACGCGGAGCCGCGGGTGCTGGAACACCTCGTCCGGCGGCCCTTCCGCCACGATGCCGCCATGTTCCATGAAGATCACCCGGTCCGCCACCTCGCGGGCGAACTTCATCTCGTGGGTCACGATCACCATGGTCATGCCGGTTTTCGCCAGCTTGGCCATGATGTCCAGGACCTCGTTGACCAGTTCAGGGTCCAAAGCGGACGTGGGCTCGTCAAACAGGATGGCTTTGGGCTCCATCATCAGCGCCCGGCAGATGGCCACACGCTGCTGCTGCCCGCCGGAAAGGTCTGCCGGGTAGGCGTCCGCCTTTTCCTCGAGGCCCACCGAGCGCAGTTTCTCCAGCGCACGGGGTTCGGCGACGGCGCGCTTCTCGCGTTTGGAGATGACGGGACCCTCAAGGAGGTTGTCCAGGACGGTCCGGTGCGGCCACAGGTTGAACTGCTGGAACACCATGGAGATTTCCCGCCGCAGCCAGGTCAGCCGGAACTGGTCCAGCACACCCAGCTTTCCGCGTGCATTCGGCGTGTAGAACACCTGCCGGCCGTCCACGTGGATGCGCCCGGAATCAGGGACTTCCAGCATGTTGATGCAGCGCAGGAGCGTGCTCTTGCCGGCGCCGCTGGGGCCGATGATGGCCACCACCTCGCCCGGCAGGATGCGCAGGTCCACGTCTTTGAGTACTTCGCGGGAACCGTAGCTCTTGGTCAATCCGGTGATGCTGATCATGCCATGCTCCCTACGGTCTCGCGGAGTGATTTCGTGGTGCCCATTTTTCGGCCGGTCTTCTTTTCGATGATGATCTGGAGGACCATCAGGAGGCTGGTCATGGCCAGGTACATCGCAGCCACGACGCCCAGCGTCTCCATGACGTTGTACGTGGAGTTATAGGCCTTCTGCCCCTGAAGCATCAGGTCGGGGACCGTGATCACCGAAATCTGGGCCGACTCCTTGAGCATGATGATGCAGTTGTTGATGTACGGCGGGGTCATCAGGCGGATGCCCTCGGGGCCGGTGACGCGGAGGAACTTCTGCAGCGGGTTCATGCCGACGGAGTCGGCCGCTTCCAGGTGTCCGGTGTTGACGGACTTGAGCCCGGCCCTGATGATTTCCGAGAAGAACGACGCCGAGTTCAGGCTCATGGCGATCAGGCCCGCCGAGAACGCGTCCAGGGTCAGCCCGAACGGCTTCGTGTAGTAGAAGAAGAACAGCGAAAGCATCAGCGGAAGGCCCCGGAAGAACCAGACGTACGCCGCTGCGAAGATGCGCAGGGCGCGGATCCGCGAGAGCCGCAGCGTGGCGATCACGTATCCCAAAACGGTGGCGCAGACGATGGCCGCGGCCACGATCCCCAGTGTTGTCAGGGCGCCGTTCAGGAAGATGGGGAAATATTCGGCTGCTACAGAGCCGGGCTCAGGGATATTCATAGCGGCAGTTACTCCGGGATTGCCACGGTGAAGCCGAACCACTTCTGGTTCAGTTTCTCCAGGGTGCCGTCCGCCTTCAGTTCGGCGATGATCTTGTCCACCTTGGGCTTCATCTCGGTGTCGCTCTTGGGAAGTCCGACGCCGGCGGGCTTGGTTCCGTACACCTCGCCCACGATTTTCAGGTCCGCTGCGAGGGGGGAGTTCTTCATGAAGTTCTCCGCGGCGATTCGGCCGGTGGCAAAGACGTCGATGCGTCCGGCGGCGACGTCGGCGAAGCCTTCAGGGGCGCCGGGGTAGGCCTTGAGCTCGGTGAACCCGCCGATGCCCTTGACGTCTGATTCAGTGCCGGAGCCGCCGATTGCGCCCACTTTGAAGCCGTCGAGTTTGCTGACGTCCTGGACTGAGCTGTTGTTCTTGGACACCACTGCCACCGCGCCGTCGGCGAGGTAGGGAGCGGAGAAGGTGATGGACTGCTTGCGCGGTTCAGTCATGGTGAGGCCTGACATCACGGCGTCGAACTTCCCGCTGTTCAGCCCCGGGAGAAGTCCGGACAGCTGACCCTCAACGAATTCTGCTTCCATGCCGAGTTTGTCCGCGATCATGGTGCCCACTTCAATGTCGAAGCCGGTGAGCTTGCCGCCCTCGGAGAAAGTAATGGGGCGGAATGTGCCGCTCGTGGCGATGGTGAACTTTTCCTTCGCGGCCGTGCCTGCGGAGGCGGTGCTACTGGCTGAGCAGCCGCTCGCGGCGAGGGCCAGAGCGGCCAGAGTGGCGACGACGGCGGCTTTGCTAGTGCGTGAAAACATGCGTTGCTTCCCACTTTCAGTGATCCAGGTGCCAGTGATGATTGCCTGACAGCTAAGACGCTATGGGTTACGTGTGTCCGGGAATCGCCTGCTTCGTTTCCGAAATGTTAATTATGAATTCTGTAGACAATTTTACAATTTGGGGAACCTGCAGCCCGCTGCGGCAGCCCCGTTGGCAGCCTTGTCGGCAACGCAGGCGTGCCCCGAAGGCGTGCCCCGATCAGGGTGGGAACCTCAGATATCCAGGCTCTCCAGCACGAGGGCGAAGTCCAACGCAGTCAGTTCGCCGCCCGGGCCTGCCACAATTTGCACGGACAGCGGCAGGCCCTCTTTGGACAACCCGACCGGCAAGGACACCGCAGGGCATCCGGTCAGCGTGACGGCCCGGCAATGCCCCATGATTTCCCAGCCCTCGGCTGTCTGGCCGTCGATGTCCAGGCGGCCGTCGGGGTCGCCCGCGGGGCCTCCCGCCACCGGGAGCAGGGCGATGTCCACCGCCGCAAGCTGGGTCAAGGCGGCGGAGCGCGCGGAATTGGCAGCCTGCCAGGCAATCTCCACGTCGGCGGCAGTGGCAGCGAACGACGCCTGGATGGTCTGGAGATTGGCGGCTGTTACGCCGTCTTCGCGTCCCTTGACGGCCGCGGCATGGTCCACCATGGGATCCACGGCCCGAAGCCGGTTGTAGGGTGGCAGGCAGTCCGCGAACAGGTCCGGCTGGTGCCGGACCGTGTGGCCGTCGCCCGCCAACGCAGCGGCCAGCCGCTCCATCAGTGCCGTGACCTCCGCGCGGACGGGGCCGAGCGCGGCGCCGTCGCTCCAGGTGATCCGGAACGGGCGCCGGGAGCCCGCGGATGGCATGAGGCCTCCGGTCGATTCCTGCCGGTCGGCCACGCCACGGGCCTCGGCCCCGGACATGATGAGATACGCCGACCGCAGGTCGCGCACGGACCTGGCCATGGGGCCGATGGTCTGGAACGTACCCTGCATCCCCGGGCTCGCGGCCGGCACGGTTCCGTTCGCTCCGAAACTGCCGCCAACGCCCGGAACCTGGCCGTCCCCGGGAACAGAACCAATGCCCGGACGAAGCGCGGCGACCCCCACGCACTGGGCGGGCCAGCGGACGGAGCCGCCGAAATCGGTGCCGACTCCCAGCGCAGAGATGCCTGCGGCCAGCGACGCGGCCTCGCCTCCGCTGGAGCCGCCTGGCGTGTTCGCCGGAAACCGGGGGTTGCCGGTCCTGCCCAGGAGGGGGCTGTCGCACGTAACGCCGAAGGCGAACTCGGGGCAGTTGGTCTTGCCGATCAGGATCGCGTCAGCGTCCAGCAGGCGCTGGACTGCCGGCGCCGTCGTCGTCGCCACTGTCTCCGCAAACGCCTTACTGGCGCCCGTGATGGGGAGGCCGGCGACGGCGATCACGTCCTTGACGCTGAACGGCACGCCGGCCAGCGGTCCCAGTGCCTCACCGGCGGCGCGGCGGCGGTCGACGGCGGCAGCAGCGCGGGCGGCCCGGTCCCAGTCTTCGGTGATGAAAGCGTTCATCGCCCGGCCGGCCGGGGACTGGGCGCGGGTTCGGGCGTCGGCCACGACGTCGAAAGCGGTCAGTGATCCGTTCTGGACGGCTTCGGCAATGTCGGTTGCGTCCAGCATGCCCGTGTTGAGTTGTTGCAGCACTGACGCCGTCATCCCGCAATGCCTGCAGGGTGTGCCCCGGATTCCTGGCCTGCGGCCGATTCCGCGGAGCTTCCCCCGCGCTCGAGGTAGTCGCGTTCGCCGTGCTCTTCGAACTCGCGGCGAATACGCTCAGCATCTCCGGACCGCAGGCATGCGAGCAAAGCCGCATGCCGGTCGCAGCCCTTGCTGAGGTCGCCCTTGGTGCGGGCCTCGCTGATCACGTTGGCTGCCATGCACAGCTGCATCTGGAGCATGAGGGAACGGTAGGCATCTGTCAGCCGGCGGTGGCCGGCAGCTTCCACGAGTGCCGTGTGGAAGTCAACGTTGGCCTGCACCACGGTGGCTTGGTCGCCGCGCTTGGCGGCGGCCCTCATGGTGGTCATGATCGGATCCAAAGCCGGGTAGGCGGACGGGTCTTTCCTGGCGAGCAGGAGGTCCAGGGCAAACATTTCCAGTGCCCGCCGGAGTGAGTAGATCTCGTTGATGTCCGACTCCGTCATTTCCACCACGCGATAGCCCCGGCGCGGTGTCTGTTCGAGCAGGCCTTCACTTTCCAGCATGCGCAGTGCTTCGCGCAGGGGAGGGCGTGAGATGCCGAGCCGTTCGGCGAGCGGGGGTTCATTGAGTTTGTCGCCCGTCGCCAGCTCGCCGCTGACAATCAGCTTGCGAATCTCCTGTGCTGCGAGTGAAACAAGGCTTTCCTGGACGATCATGCTTCCAGACTACTGTCTACAGATTGTCAATCGACTCGCTCCGGCAGGAGTTTACACATCGTTAACACCGGCGGACGTTTTGTAAAAATGTCTACAGTATTCTTAAGCGGATCGTCGATGCGGAGGGTGCTCATTCATGGGAATTTTGGGAATTGGAGCGGCCTCGGTCAGCAGGCGCTTCGGCTGGCTGGATCCGTTTGTGGTGCTTCTGCTGCTGACGCTGGTGGCGGCGGCGGTATTCCCGCCGCAGGGGGAGCTGGGGTCTGTCCTGGCCGCAGCCGGCGGCATAGCGGTGGCGGTGCAGTTCTTCATCAGCGGGCTGCGCCTGTCCACCTCGGCAGCAGTACAGGGGTTCAAGGCATGGCGGCTCCATCTGGTCATTGCTGCCGCCTCTTTTGTGTTCTTTCCGCTGATGGGACTCGGGGTGGCGGCGGCATCCTCCTGGTACCTGACTCATGAGCTGGTGGCCGGGCTCCTGTTCCTGACCATGCTCCCCACCGCGGTGCAAACGGCCATCACCTTCACGGGTATCGGGAGAGGCAATACGGCCGCGGCTGTTTGTGCGGCCTCCATCTCCAACCTGCTGGGGATCGTGGTGACGCCGCTGCTCGTGGCGCTGGCGTTGGGGTCCTACAGCGGGATGAACCTCGCCTCGGCTGTGAAGATTGTGCTCCAGATAGTGCTTCCGTTTGTGCTCGGACAGCTGCTCAACCGGTGGCTGGGCGGCTGGGCTGCCAGGCACGCCCTGCCCTTGAAGATCGTGGACCGCGGAGCCATCCTCCTGGTGGTCTATGCGGCCTTCGGTGCCGCCGTCGCCAACGGGCTGTGGCAAAAGCTGCCGCCGGCGCAGCTGGCCGTGACCGCCGGGATCTGCGCCCTTATGCTGGCTGCGGCGTTGACGGTGACGTCCCTGGCAAGCCGGAAAATGGGCTTTGCGCGGGCTGACTCCACCGCCATCATGTTCTGCGGATCGGAGAAGAGCCTCGCGACCGGCCTGCCCCTGTCGGCGATCCTGTTCCACGGCCCGCTGGCCGGCGTGGTGATCCTCCCGGTGATCATGTACCACGCCATGCAGCTGGTGGTGTGTGCCGCCATCGCCCGGCGGGTGGCACGAAGGCATGCTCCCGATCCGGGCACTACAGCCGTCCGCGAGGCCGCGGAGGTTTCCTGAGCACTCGCCCCGCAGGGAAGCGCGAACGGACACGTGCGGCCCCAGTCTCCAGCCCCCGCCGACCGCCCTGCCACCGTCCCCTTTATGCCCCCAGCACCCGCGGCGGGCCGAACTGCGTCCGGACGCCGGGGGAGTACAACACGGACTCGGGTGGACCCGACACCTCTAGTCCGGCGGCGCTGATCAACCCGTCTTCAAGGACCGTCGGTTCGGCGCGGTACAGGGGCCATGCCGTGTGGGTGTTGGGGATGTAGAGCGTGCGGCCGCGGAAGCGGGAGTGCAAGCCGAATCTCGCCGTCAGGTGGATGGAGAGCGGATCCGCGGCGACGTCGTCCAGCACCGGAACCACCGCAAAGTCGCTCGTCGCCCCATGCCGAAACCGGCGCACGGAATAGCCAGTCGACGGGTCTCCTGGACCGCCCCGACGGAAGCGTGCGTGCGACCACACATAGGGAATTCCGGCGGCGCGTGCGGCCAGCACCACGGCCAGCCGGTCCGCGTCCAAGCTCAGGAAGACCACGCCTCGGGTCCCGTCCGGCTCCCGTGAATACAGCCGGACGTTGATCTCGTTGAAGTCCCCGAAGAACGGCACCGCGGGCCCGCGGCCGATGCCCGCCTGCTGCATGCGGAAGCCGATCAAGCCCACCCACGCTGAGCCGTCGAATTCGTCCGGCACGACTCCGGGCGGCATGAACGCCGCAGCCGCCCCGGCGGGAATGCGCCAGTGCAGGAACACGGCATCCGTCCACCGCTGGTCCATGATGACCGGGGAGGGCAGCTCGGGCGGATCCGGCCAGAGGTCGGGGAATTCCACGGCGGACAAGGGCTTCAGCCGTCAGTGGACGAGCTCGAGGAGCCGGCGGCGGCCGCAGCGCCCGCAGGCTGTTTCTGCCAGGGCCAGCGGCCGGTGATTTCGAGCTCCAAGGAGAAGCTCAGGAAGGTCCGGATGAGCACGATGATCGCCAGCACGCCCACGCTCTCGAAGGTGGGCGTTACGGCCACCGTCCGGATGATGTCCGCCGCCACCAGGAGTTCGAGCCCCAGGAGGATGGAACGACCCAGCAGTTGCCGGTAGGAGCGGTAGACGGAAAGCGGTTCGGAGCCTTCGGGCAGGCGTTTCGGCTGGAACCCGCGCAGGGCCATGGGAATGGAGACGACGGCGCCGATCACCATAACGGCGACGCCGGCAAAGTCCATGAACCTGCCGACCGATTCGATGATGTGCTGGAAATCCACAGTTCCCCCTACGATGCTTCGGTCACGAACAAGGATTCGGAAACAGGCAAGTGCAGCTGCATCACGGATGCCTGACGCCTTCGCCGGCGAGGATGGAGCGGTACCCCTCACGGAAGGTGGGGTAGGCAAACTCAAACCCGGTGCTGCGGAGCAGCGCATTGCTGCACCGCTTGTTCCCGCCCCGGGACGGCTCGCCGCCGCCGGAACCGCCACCGGAACCACCGGAACCACCGGAACCACCCGAAACGTCCGACGCCGGCAGCGGCAGTCCCAGCTCGTCGGCCAGGAATCGCTGGACCTCGCCGAGCTCCGCGGGATCGTTGTCCACGCCGAGGTACACGGGAGCGGGCTCGGCGGCCATGGTGCATAAATGCACGATGGCCGCGGCAGCGTCGTCCCGGTGGATGCGGTTGGTGTAGCGGGGTTCCGCCGGTGCCGTGGCAGCGCCGGACCGGACTTGGTCGATCAGCCGGGTCCGCCCCGGCCCGTAAATGCCACCCAGCCGCAGAACCACGGGAGAGATTCCGGTGCCGAGCAGCCGCTGGTGCAGCAGATCCTCCGCCTCGCGGATGATGCGGCCGGAGAATCCGACGGGCGCCGGCGTCGTGCGTTCATCCACCCAGCCGCCGCCAGCGTCGCCGTAAACGGCGGTGGAGGAGACGAACAACACGCGCCGAAGCAGCGAAGGTGACGCCGCGCCGTCGTGATTCCGGTCGCGGGCCAGCGCATCCAGGACGTTCGACAGCCCGTCCACGTAGGCGGCCCGGTAAGCCTCTTCGGTGGGGGAGGAGGCAGCGACGGCGACGACGACGGCGGTGGTGTCCGCCGGGATGGGCGGGAGCGGCGGGACGGTCAGGTCAGCCCTGGCACCCTCGATGGCCGCCGGAAGGTTGTCCGGCGAGCGTCGCCAGCCCACCACGCGGTGGCCGGCGGCCGCGAAACGCAGCCCGGCCTCGGTACCAAGATCGCCGCAGCCGGCCAGAAGAACAGTCATAGGGGTCAGTCTGCCAGAGCGGTGGCCAAGGCTCGGCAGCGGCGCCGCCCGCAGCTCGCCGGAGCGGCGCCGGAACCTGAGCTACGGCGCCGGAACCGGGAAGAACAGCCGCGGGTCCTGCAGCAGGGCGGGGTAGTCGAACGATGAGCGTTCCACGACCTCGGTCACCTGGAAGTTGCGGGCGAAGCGGCCGTCCACCGTAATGGGACGGCCCTGCACCTTGCCCAGCGCAAAGGTGGCGCCCCCATTGAACGGAACCGCGAGTGCCGTGTTGCCGGGGAGCGTGCGGAAGGCCTCCTCCTGCTGCTGGCGCTTCTTCGTGGGCTTCTTCACGAGCTGCTTGGGGGGCCGCTTCTTCGGGTTCTTGGCTGGGCGGCGCGAGTCGGTGTCTGCATAGACGAACTCGTATTCGTCGGCCTGGGCGGCAGCCTTCGCGGCGCGGCCAACTTCGGGGAGGCTCACGACATCCAGCTTTTCAGGGTCGGTGTCTCCCACGTTGGCCCGCAGGATCCAGAGCCGGTCGCCGACCGGATCTTCCGGGAGGAACTCGTGCCGGGGTTCGGGCCAGACATACTCCAGGTCCGCGGGCGTTCCGGGGAACAGTTCGCTGTAGAAACGGGGTTCCTTCTGCAGAAGCCGGGAGCGGTGGCTGAGGTGCAGGTCGGGCTCGCCGAGCCACGGCGGCATGGGGATCTTGGCCGCGTAGGCCGCGTGGTCGGCCTGCGGTGCGAATTCGGCGATCTTGGCGCGGGTGGTGTCTTCGCCGCCGCGGGCGATCCACTCGTCAACCATTGCCAGGCCGTACATGGTCAGGGCGGGGACGTAGCCCATCCACATGCGGATGGCCGGGTGCGACTGCCAGCCGTACTCCGGGATCACCAGCGCACGCAGTGTTTGCAGCGCCTCGACACGCTGCTTGCCGAGCCGGACGCGGTCCAGGACCGCGGCGCTCTGCTGGAAATCTGGATAGGGAAGGAAAGTCTGCATCCTTCAAGTGTGGAGGTGCCGGGGTCCCAGACCAAATGCCGACGACGGCGGCGCACCGCCCCCGCGCCGGCCGTTGAGCCGGCCGTTGATCGGGTAGGCTGTCAGCGGCTGGAGTGAAGTGCGGCGTAGTCTACTGGACCGTATGGTGAGACGACGGAGACAACACGGTCACAATTTGACTAAGATGACCGCAATCAAACCACCCCTCAGCCACCCTCCGGAAGATACGACATGACACTTACTCAAGCAGTTCCGTTCACGCCGAAGTTCGGACAAATGCTGAGCCCGGAAGCCAATGGCATCCTGGTGCTTGATGAATTCACCATCGACCCGGAAGCGGCCCGCAAAGAGCAGCACGGCTTCCGCGCCGCGATCGGCTCTGTGGCCCTCAAACTCCGGCGCATCGTTGCCCTCCGCCTCTTCATCGCCATCGTGGCCATCGCCAACCTGCCGCTGTTCCTGCTGTCCACCGGCTGGTGGATCTACGCCGTCTCCTTGGCCGTTGTGGTGGCCGTGCACGCAGCCGTTTCATGGCTGAACAGCCATGAACCGAAGGTCCGCCAGCGGCACTCGCTTGAACTGCACCTGCACCGGGAACGCAGCGACAACTACCGCAAGGTGCGCGACGCCGTGAAGTTCGTGATCGATTCGCCGGCACGCATGAACGAGCACCTGTACCTGGAACTCCTGGCCGCCAAGCGGGTTGCCCTGCACCTGCACATCGGCACCGTGGCCGTCCTGGACACCAGTGACGACTCCGCCTGGAAAGTACGGATCGTCCGCGAACTGCCCCAGGCGGCTTATACGCAGGCCGCCTAGACAGCAGCGGGAACCAACTAACTTAAGAAACGACGACGCCGGAGCTCCCCGCAAAGGGGATGCTCCGGCGTCGTGGTTAACGCTTTGTTGCCTGAACGTTAGGCGGGCAGCTGCAGGACCTGTCCTTCAAACACCAGATCGGGATCCACGATGGTGTCCGTGTTGGCGTCGGCAAGGGTCTGCCAGCCGCCGGTGATGTTGAGCTTCTCCGCGATGGTGCTCAGCGTGTCCCCGGCAGCAACCGTGTAGGTTTCGCCGCTCACCGGAACCTCGGCTGCGTGGCGGGGTGCGGCCTCAACCGGCGCCTGCGCAGGAACAGCCTGCACCGGAGCAGCTGACTGCACCTGAACTTCTGCGGGCGCCGCCGGAGTCACCGGAACGCTCGGGGCGGGTGCTCCGCCGCCGCCGCTCAGGCCCAGCTTGGCGGCGCAGGCGGGCCAGGCGCCCCAGCCCTGGCTGGCCTGGACATTTTCGGCGACGGCGATCTGCTGCTCGCGGGTGGCGTTTGCCGCCGATCCGGTGCCGCCGTAGGCCGCCCATGTGCTGTCCGTGAACTGCAGGCCGCCGCTGAAACCGTTGCCCGTATTGGTGCTCCAGTTGCCGCCACTCTCACACTGGGCGAGAGCGTCCCAAGTGCTGCCGCTGGTGGCGGTGGGCACGGCCGCGTTGGCAGCTGTGGCGGACAGTGCGAGTCCTGCCGCGGAAACGGCGGCCAGCGTGACTCCGCGACGTGCGGCGGTCCCCAGCTTGGATTTGCCCATGGACGTGTTCGTGCGAGTGGAAGTGTTCATGAAAGTGGATGCTCCTGAGGGCCACCTGCGCTCGGTCCGTCCCCGGACGTTGTCGCGCCACTGCCCGCCCCTGACGAACTAGAGGTCATGTACGGTGTCTGCCGGCCGGGCAGTAACTGGTGGTGGCAGCACCGGGCATTCGTTGTCCCGCTCGGCGGGATTACGTTCCACGCTAGGACAGTGCCGCCCCGTTATCAAATCGAAATAGATACCGGGTGCGGAGTTGCAGGCGGGGCGTGAGCACCGGCACCGGTCAGTGCTGCAGCGCCGTCGCCAGGTACGGCGCCGTCCGGCTCTGCTTGGAACGCGCGACGGCGGCAGGCGTCCCGGACGCCACGATCTCACCGCCCGCATCGCCACCGGCCGGGCCGAGGTCGATTACCCAGTCCGCGGCAGCCACCACGTCCATCTCGTGCTCCACCACAATGACCGTATTTCCGGCGTCCACCAGGCCGTGCAGCTGGGCCATCAGCAACTGGACGTCCGCCGGGTGGAGTCCGGTGGTGGGCTCGTCCAGCAGGTAGAGGGTGTGGCCGCGGCGGGCGCGCTGCAGTTCCGTGGCCAGCTTGATCCGCTGCGCCTCGCCGCCGGAGAGTTCCGTGGCGGGCTGGCCCAGCCGCAGGTAGCCCAGGCCGACATCGCGCAGGGTCTGCAGGCTGCGGGCAGCGGCGGGAACGCCAGCCAGGAATTCCGCCGCGGCATCCACCGTCATGGCCAGCACCTCGGCCACGTTCTTGCCGTTGTAGCTCACCCCAAGAGTTTCCGGGTTGTAGCGCGAACCCGCGCATTCGGGGCAGGGACCATAGCTGCCCGGAAGGAACAGGAGCTCCACCGCCACGAAGCCTTCGCCCAGGCAGGTCTCGCAGCGGCCGCCGGCCACGTTGAAGGAGAACCGCCCGGCGCCGAAACCCCGGGCTCTGGCCTGCTCGGTGGCGGCGAACTCCTTCCGCACCGCGTCGAAGAGCCCGGTGTAGGTGGCCAGGTTGGACCGCGGGGTTCGGCCGATCGGTTTCTGGTCCACCCGGACCAGCCGGTCAATCCGTTCCAGCCCGGAGACCGGGCCCACGGCTTCGGAGACAACCAGCGGCTCTCCGGATCCGGGGTGCGCTTCAGCATCCGGGCCGTCCGCGGTGTCCGCGGCGGCGTCACCGTCGGGCTTCAGCCGGGCTCCGACCACTTCGGCGAGAACCTGGCTGACCAGGGTCGACTTGCCGGAGCCGGAGACGCCGGTCACCGCGGTCAGGATGCCCAGCGGGAACTCTGCGTCGAGATCCCGGAGGTTGTGCCGGGTGATGCCGCGCAGCCCCAGCCAGCCGTCCGCCTCCCTGACCGAACCATCCCGGCGGGCGCCGCCGTCGTTCGTTTCGCCGTCGTTCTTCGCTTTTTCAGAACCGTCCGGGAACAGGAACGGCCGCGTGACGGATGCATCCACATCCGCGAGTCCGGCCACGGGCCCGCTGTACAGGATTTCGCCGCCGCCTTCACCGGCACGAGGGCCAACGTCCACCAGCCAGTCGGCGCGGCGGACCACGTCCATGTTGTGTTCCACCACGAACACCGAATTCCCCGAGGATTTGAGCGCTTCGAGCACGGACTGCAGGGGTTCGGCGTCGGCGGGGTGGAGCCCGGCGGACGGTTCGTCCAGCACGTAGACCACGCCGAAAAGTCCGGAGCGGAGCTGGGTGGCGATCCGCAGGCGCTGCATTTCACCGGGGGAGAGTGTGGGAGTCGCCCGGCCCAGGGCGAGGTAGCCAAGGCCCAGTTCCAGCAGCACGGTGATCCGCAGCAGGAGGTCGCGGGTGATGGCCACTGCCACCTCGTTCGTCTCGCCCGATGCTGCGGCCCGGCTCGCTGTCCCGGCGTCCGTGAGCTGGCTGGTGGGCCGGATCAGCTCTGCCAGTTCGCTCATGGGCACGGCGTTGAGCCCGGCGATGGTGTGGCCCGCGAAGGTCACGGCGAGGGCCTCAGGCGTGAGGCCGCTTCCGCTGCAGCGCTCGCACGGACCCGTTTCCATGAACCGGAGGACGCGCTGGCGCATGGTGTCGCTCTTGGAGTCGGCCAGGGTGTGGAGCACGTAGCTCTTGGCGCTCCAGAAGCGGCCTTTGTACGGTTTGGCCACGCGGTCCCGCTTCGGCGTCACTTCCACCACCGGCTGCTCCTCGGTAAAGAGGATCCAGTCGCGGTGCTTCTTGGGCAGTTTCCGCCACGGCGTGTTGACGTCGTAGCCCAGGTGGCTGAGGATGTCGCGGAGGTTCTTGCCCTGCCACGCGCCGGGCCAGGCCGCGATGGCGCCGTCGGCGATGCTCAGCGAGGTGTCCGGGACCAGGGATGATTCGCTGACCGTGTGGGCAATGCCCAAGCCGTGGCAGACGGGGCAGGCGCCGGCAGCGGTGTTGGGCGAGAAGGCGTCCGAATCCAGCTGGGCCACGCCGTCCGGGTAGGTTCCGGCCCGGGAGAACAGCATGCGCAGCGAGTTGGAGAGAGTGGTCACCGTGCCCACGGTGGAACGGCTGCTCGGTGTGCCGCGCCGCTGTTGGAGCGCGACGGCGGGAGGCAGCCCTGTGATCATCTCCACCTTGGGGTTGTGCCCCTGCTGGATGAGGCGCCGCGCGTACGGGGCAACGGACTCGAAGTAGCGGCGCTGGGCCTCGGCATAAATAGTGCCGAAGGCGAGGGATGACTTGCCGGAACCGGAGACGCCGGTGAACGCCACGATGGCATCGCGCGGAACGTCCACGTCCACGTTGCGCAGGTTGTTTTCCCGGGCTCCGCGCACCCGGACGAATCCATCGGTGGGGTGGTCCGGAGTCAGGAAGGGCACATTGGAAGCCTGCTTGTTATGTTGCATTGATTCGACTCTATCGGTGTCAGGGCGCTCCGGGCATATCCTTACCGGATGGAAACTTACGACGGCGCGCCCGAACCCGGCGGCGTGCCAGCACTCAGTGATGCTCCCATTTCCGAAGCTGACGAGGCTGCGGCTCCCGTGCCCGATGCTGAAGAAGCTGCGGCCGTCGTCGAACAGCCCGTCAAGCTGTTGCCGGTGGCGGAGCTACACCTCCACATAGAGGGGACCCTGGAGCCTGAGTTGATTTTCGCCCTCGCTGAGCGGAACGGCATCGAGCTGCCGTATGCGGACCTCGACGAGCTGCGTGCCCGCTACGAGTTCACGGACCTGCAGTCCTTCCTGGACCTGTACTACGCCAACATGGCCGTGCTGCAGACGGAGCAGGACTTCGCGGACATGACCCGTGCCTACCTGGAGCGTGCGGCGGCCGCGGGAGTGCGGCACGCTGAAATCATGGTGGACCCGCAGGCCCACGTGTCCCGCGGGGTCCCGCTGGAAACCTGCGTGAACGGGGTTGCCTCCGTGCTGGCGAACTCCCTGGCGGAGTTCGGGGTATCCACCCTGCTCATCGCCGCGTTCCTGCGAGACCTTTCCGAGGAATCGGCCCTGGACGTCCTGGAACAGCTGCTGGCTATGAACGCGCCCATCGCCGGCATCGGCCTGGACTCGGCGGAGGTGGGCAACCCTCCGGCCAAATTCGAACGGCTGTTTGCGCGGGCGAAGGAAGCCGGGCTGCACCGCATAGCGCACGCCGGCGAGGAGGGCCCGCCGTCGTACATTATCGAAGCGCTGGAACTGCTGGACGTGGAGCGGATCGACCACGGCATCCGCTGCATGGAGGACCCCGAACTGGTGGAACACCTCGTCGCGGAGCGCGTGCCGCTGACGGTGTGCCCGTTGTCCAACGTGAGGCTCCGCGCTGTGGACACCCTGGCCGAGCACCCGCTGCCGGCCATGCTTGCCGCGGGACTGAACGTCAGCGTGAACTCGGACGACCCCGCGTACTTCGGCGGCTATGTGGACGACAACTTCGTGCAGTTGCAGACGGTACTGGGGCTCTCCGAGTTTGACCGGGTCCGGCTGGCTTCCAACTCCA
This sequence comes from Arthrobacter sp. LjRoot78, assembly GCF_964254335.1. Taxonomy (NCBI): domain Bacteria; kingdom Bacillati; phylum Actinomycetota; class Actinomycetes; order Micrococcales; family Micrococcaceae; genus Arthrobacter; species Arthrobacter sp. LjRoot78. Next base: position 993,924 of record NZ_CAXUTG020000001.1, read on the forward strand.
TCCGGTCCTCGTTCGCGGACGACGAGCGCAAGACCGAGCTGCTCGCGGAGCTCGGCTACTCCTGATCCCTGGCGCTGAAACCAGTTGCGGAAGCGCGGCATGACGGCTCCGGACACTCAGTGCGGGTGGGTTCCATTGTCCGCCCATCCGCATTTTGGTACCAGCACTGGGGTTGCAGGACGAGCGCGGGCCGAATGCTTGCGGGGCCCTGCCATACCTGCTAATCCTGAGGACAGGTCCGGGTCCGTTGGAGGACACTTCTCCAGTCGGGACATCAGTTCACAGCAGCACTGATCAGCAGGTTCCGAGTCAGGGAGGGCGCAGCATGCCGCGCAAGAATCCGCACGTGGAAGAAGCCGACGAAAACAATCTGGAAGTCGGGAAGCCCAAGGACTGGGCCGCGGGTATCCCGGGTGTCTACCATTCGATGCAGCCGGCCCTGAAACACATGGGCGTGGGCCGTGCCGGCAAGACGCTGCTGGGGCTGAACCAGAAGGACGGCTTCGACTGCATGAGCTGTGCCTGGCCGGATCCCGGACACCGCAAGACCTTCGAGTTCTGTGAGCAGGGCGCCAAGGCGGTCACCTGGGAGGCGACGCCGGTGGTGGTGCCGTCCGAGTTCTGGGCGGCGAACCCGGTCACTGAACTGCGGGAGCGGTCCGAGTACTGGCTGGGGATGCAGGGCCGGCTCACCGAGCCGGTGTACAAACCGGCCGGGGACGACCACTACCGGCCGGTCAGCTGGGACGAGGCTTTTTCCATCATCGGCAGCAAGCTCCAGGGCCTGGACAGCCCGGACGGGGCCGCGTTCTACACCAGCGGCCGGACGTCGAACGAGGCCGCGTTCCTTTACCAGCTGTTCGTGCGGGCGTACGGGACCAACAACCTGCCGGACTGCTCCAACATGTGCCACGAATCCTCCGGCTGGGCCATGGGCCAGACCATCGGCGTCGGCAAGGCCACCATCTCCTACGACGACTTCGCCAAGGCGGACCTGATCATCATCATGGGACAGAACCCGGGCAGCAACCATCCCCGAATGCTGACCGCCCTGGAAGAGGCCAAGGAAGCCGGCTGCGAGATCGTGGCCATCAACCCGCTCCCGGAAGCCGGGCTTATGCGGTACAAGAATCCGCAGAAGGTCAACGGCATTCTGGGGCGCGGAACGGAACTGGCGGACCAGTACCTGCAGATCCGGCTCGGCGGCGACATGGCGCTGATGCAGGCCTTGTCCAAGCGGGTGCTCGACGCCGAGTCCAAGCGCCCGGGGAAGGTGCTGGACCACGAGTTCCTCAGGGAGCACTGCGAGGGCCTGGACGAACTCCAGGCGCACCTTGCGTCCCTGCAGGAAACAACCGTGCTTCGCGCTACCGGCCTGAGCAGCATGGAAATCGACGAACTCGCCGAGCGGTATTTGCGGGCCGGGAAGGTGATCATCACCTGGGCCATGGGCATCACGCAGCACAAGAAGGCCGTGCCCACCATAAAGGAGATCATCAACCTGCTGCTGCTCCGCGGAAACATCGGGAAACCCGGTGCCGGAGCGTCACCGATCCGCGGCCACAGCAACGTCCAGGGGGACCGCACCATGGGCATCTGGGAGCAGATGCCGCCGGCTTTCCTGGATGCGCTCGCCAAGGAATTCAGTTTCGAGCCGCCCCGGGAACCCGGCGCTGATGCGGTGGAAACCATCCGTAAAATGCGCGACGGCGGGGTCAAGGTTTTCGTCGCGATGGGCGGAAACTTCGTGGCGGCCATCTCGGACACGCACGCGGCCGAGGCCGCCGTCGCGAACACTGAAATGACGGTGCAGATCTCCACCAAACTCAACCGTTCGCACGCGGTCACAGGCGAGGAAGCCCTGATCCTGCCCACCCTGGGACGGACTGAAATCGACCTGCAGGAAACCGGGCCGCAGTTCGTGTCCGTGGAGGACACGGTTTCCGCCGTGCACGCCTCCGAGGGAAAGGTGAAGCCGGTGGCGCCCGGGCTGCTGTCCGAAGTGGCGATAGTTACCCGGCTTGCCCGGGCCACCGTGGACAGCAGGATCAACGCGGACTGGGCGGGCTTTGAACGGAACTACGACCTCGTCCGGGACCACATCTCGCGCGTGGTGGCCGGCTGCGAGGACTACAACCGGCGGATCCGGGAATGGGGCGGGTTTGTGCTGCCCAACGGGCCGCGGGATTCCCGGACGTTCCGCACCCCCACGGGGAAGGCGATGCTGACCGTCAACCAGTTGGAGCACGTGGAGCGGCCGGCCGGGACGCTGATACTGCAGACCATGCGGTCCCACGACCAGTTCAACACCACCATCTACGGGCACAATGACCGGTACCGCGGAGTGAAGAAGGGCCGGGACGTTGTATTCGTCAGCGCGGAAGATATCTCCGAACTAGGACTGGCTGACGGGCAATACGTGGACATCCACGGGGTGTACGACGACGGTACTGAGCGGGTGATCAGGAAGTTCCGGGTGGTGTCCTATCCGACGGCACGCGGATGCGCCGCGGCCTATTACCCGGAAGCAAACGTCCTGGTGCCGTTGGAGAGCGTGGCGGAGGGCAGCCACACGCCCGTCTCCAAAGCGGTGATCGTGCGCCTGGAGCCGAGCCTGGCCTGAACGGAGGCAGTCATGGCCATCATCACCGTGGGCGAAGTCGACCTGTTCTATGAGGAGGCAGGTCGGGGCCCGGGCCTCGTACTGGTGCACGGGTCCTGGGTGGACCACCACGAATGGGATCAGATGGTGCCACTGCTGGTCGGACATTTCCGGGTAGTCAGCTATGAGAGGAGGGGACACAGCAGCAGCTCCGCGCCGGGCCGCCAGGGATCGGTTCACGAGGATGTCGAGGATCTCTTCGGGCTCATCCGCCAGCTGGGCCTTGACCCTGCCGTGGTCGTGGGCAATTCGTTCGGCGGACTGGTTGCGCTGCGCCTGGCCGCGGCCCATCCGGAAGTGGTCGCAGCGATCGTTGTGCATGAACCGCCGGGACTGGGACTGTTGGCTGAAGACCCCGCCCATGCGGAGGTCCTCCGAGGCTTCACCACCCGCGTGGGCGAAGTTGTGGCAGCGCTCAACGCGGGGAACTACGCGCAGGGTGCCGAGCTTTTTGTTGATTCGATTGCGCTGGGTCCCGGAAGCTGGGACCGCCTTCCGGCGAACCAGCAGGAGACGTTTGTCCGGAATGCTCCCACCTTCCGGGACGAGCTCGGCGACCCGGACTCCCTTACCCTCGATCTCGGCCAGTTACAGAACTACACCGGCCCGGTCCTCCTGACACAGGGCGAGCAGAGCCCGCTGATGTTTGCCGCGGTCATGGACCGCATCCACGATGCGTTGCCGCACGCCCAGCGCCTCACCTGCACCGGTGCCGGCCACATCCCGCACCTGACACACCCGCAGGACTATGCAGAATCCGTGATCAAATACGCCGTCCAGGACGACGGCGCATCCTGACAGAACCCCGAATGCCCCGGGAGGGCAGCATGAGTGATTTCCTTGTCTACCTCGATACGTCCGACGTTCAGCCAGGGAAGCTTGGCGAGCTCAAGGTCGCCATGGAGGACCTTGCCAGCTTTGTCGAAGCCAATGAGCCACGGATCATCGCCTATGACGTCTACTTTTCGGACGACGGCACCCGCATGAACGTCCTCCAGGTCCACCAGGACCTGGCGTCGCTGGAGTTCCACCTGGAGGTGGCCGGACCGCGGTTCCCTCCGATTGCGCCCCTCGTCCGGCTCCGGACCATCGAAATCTTCGGTGCGGTCAACGAAGAGCTGGTCAAACAGCTCGAAGCGAAGACGCAATTGCTGGGCGGCACCGTCATTATCCGCAACCTCCACACAGGCTTCGCTCGGGTGGCGGTTTGACGAAAACGAGCCCGGGCGCCTTGTCAACAGGCCCAAAGTCCTGATGTTTCCGCCGATCAGCTGAGACCCTAAGATCACTTGTGCCGCATTCGGCGTCATAGTCGGTCACGACACACGTTGTTAACGCCCATAGTCGCCTCTAGTTACAGTTCACTGGCAAAATGCTGAGTGATCACCTGCTCGAAAGGACAAATATGCCCACGGCTATTGCAGACACCACCACTGTTCGACTCAAATCAGTGCTCGACATCCTCGCGGAAAGCGTCCTGTCAGGCGAGACCCTCGGCGCGGGCGCAGTCCTGGCCCAGGCCACGGTCCGGGTACCGCTGAACGAGAAGGAAAGTGAGCTGCTCAGCGGAGGCATCCCCCGGGGACACAAGGCGCTGACCACCGCCACCAGCAAGCTCGTGAAGGCAGGCTGGCTCGTCAAGGGACGCAGCGGCTGGACCATCACCGACGACGGCCTCCGCGCCACCGTTGCGTTCCCGGATCCGGACACCTTTGCCACGGCCCTTGCCGAAGGCACCCCGGTGCCGGCTGACGTACCGGTTCCCACGGAGCTCCCCGCCAAGGCTGCAGCCCCGAAGGCTGCCGCGAAAGCTCCCAAGGCCGCCCCGAAGAAAAAGGCGCCGTCCAAGGCTGCCAAGGTGGTTGAAAAGGCTGCCGAGCTGATTGAAGATGCAGTGGCGCCGGTGGCGAAGGCCGTGCGCACGCGCAAGGCTGCTGCCAAGCCGGCCAAGGCCAGCGAGGAAACGCCGGCAGAGGCTCCCAGTGTTGAATCGATCGACCAGCCGGAGGCAGTTGCCATCGCGGGCGACTTCAATGTGCTCCTGGGTGCACCGGCAAACTGGGCGCCGCAGTACGACGAATCGCAGATGACGCTGGATGCAGTGGACCAGCTGTGGAAGCTCACCACCGAACTTCCCGCCGGGCACTACACGTTCAAGATCGCGCTCAACCGTTCCTGGGACGAGAACTACGGCGCGTTCGGTGCGTTTGACGGTGCAAACCACGAACTCCACCACCCCGGTGGCCGGATCACCTTCAACTACGATCACCGGACCAGGGACATCACCCTGATCTGAGGCCCAACCGCTGCACTTGTCCTGTAGGCAGCTGACCCTGATCGGCCTAGAATCAACCCATCAGGGTCAGCTCCATAAAGGAGCGGTGCGGCATGGACACCGTTGACATTTCAGGACTGCGGATCGGCTACCAGCGCGCGGGCCAAGGCCCTCCGCTGGTGCTTCTTCACGGCGCCTACGAGGACAGCCGCAGCTGGCGGCAGCAGCTGGAGGGGCTCTCCGACGAGTTCACCGTCATTGCCTGGGATGCCCCGGGCTGCGGCCGGTCCGACGATCCTCCGGCGGACTTCTCCGGCAAGGAACTGGGAGATGTGCTTGCCGGCTTCCTCCGCGAGGTAGCGCCGCGGAAACCGCATGTCCTTGGGCTGTCCTGGGGATCCGGGGTTGCCTTGGAGCTGTACCGCGGCCACCCCAACATGGCAGCGTCCCTGCTGCTGGTTTCGGCCTATGCCGGCTGGGCCGGCTCGCTGCCGCCGGAGGAAGTCGAGCGCAGGTACGCCCAGATCCTGGCCGAGCTGGACCAGCCGCCCGAGCAATTCATCCCTGTGTGGATGCCCACGCTGTTCACCGCGCGGGCGGATCCCGCCGTCGTCGAAGAAGCCGGCGCCATCATGGCCGACTTCCATCCCGCCGGAATGCGGGCAATGCTGAGCGCAAGCGGCCACGCAGACTACCGCGACGTGCTTCCCGGCATCAAAGTGCCCACTCTGCTGCTTTACGGCGAAAAAGACGTGCGATCGCCGCTGGCGGTGGCGCACGAGATGCACCGCCAGATTCCAGGTGCACAGCTCACGGTGATTCCCGACGTCGGGCATATGGTCGCCGCTGAAACGCCGGCGGCGTTCAATGCCGAAGTCCGCCGGTTCCTGCACAGCATCGGTGATTGAGCCGTCCCCGGTGATTGAGCCTGGGATCGGGGAGTGAAATCCTAGAACCGCGTGGGGTCGGGATTCGGCGACGGCGGCACCGGCGGCATGGGACCCGGGTCCGGGATCGGCAGCGGACCGGGCGCCGGGGTCGGCTCCGGCCCGGGGTGCGGCGGGCGGGGCTCCGTGGGGTCCGGCCTGCTGGGCGGGAACGGATTGTCCGGATCCGGCGGGCCGGTGGGTCCAGGCTCCGGTGGGAACGGATCCGGCTCCGGCAGCGGTGGAATGGTCATGATGCTCTCCTTGCTTCGCTGGTTAACGGCCTTGAGGATGACGGTTCAGTTGTTGTGTTGCCGGCGGAAGACCTTCAGTTCCCAGGGGCGCAGCGTAATCGCAGCGTGCGTCCCGGTTCCGTGTGTCCCGGCGTCGTCGGTTGGGTAGTTTCCGAGGATCAGCTCGGCCGGGTAGTGGCCCAGCTCGGGCTCATCCGCACCAGCTTCGGTATCGCCCCAGCCGCCGCCGTCGAGCTCCACGGTCCGGTCCTCCCCGGAGAAGTTGCCCAGCACCAGCAACTGGACGCCGGGCCCCGTGGTAGAACCGGGCCCCGTGGACGGAGCCGGCAGTGACCGCCGGAAGGCGTACACGTGCTCGTCATTCGGCAGCAGCATGGTGAAATCGCCTTCCGCCACCACAGGCTCGGCGTGCCGCAGGGCGATGACCTGGCGGTAGAAGCTGAAGACGGAGTCCGGGTTGTCCTCCTGCTCCGCGGCGTTGATGTGGCTGGTGTTCGGGTTGACCGCGATCCACGGCGCGCCGGTGGTGAACCCGCCGTGCCGGGTGGCGTCCCACTGCACCGGGGTGCGGGCGTTGTCCCGGTTCAGCGGTGCCAGGGCGGCCAGGACGTCGGCATCGGTGTGGCCCAGATGGGTGGTGGCTTCGCGGTGGTGGTTGAGCACCTCGATGTCGCGGTAGTCGCTGATGGCGCCGAAGCTCATGTTGGTCATGCCCAGTTCCTCGCCCTGGTACACGTACGGCGTACCGCGGTGCAGGTGCAGGATGCCGGCCAGCATCTTGGCGGAGAGTTCGCGGTACTGCCCGTCGTCGCCGAAGCGGGACACTGCGCGGGCCTGGTCGTGGTTGCCCCAGTAGAGGCTGTTCCAGCCGCGCCCGGCCAAGGCTTCCTGCCAGCGGCCCAGGGACTTCTTCAGGTCCGTCAGCAGCAGCTTCTTGGGCCGCCACTTGTTGCCGTCCTCCTGGTCCAGCGCCACGTGCTCGAACTGGAACACCATGTCCACCTCGCGCCGCGCGGGGTCTGTGAACAGGATGGCGTCTTCCACGGTGACGCCGGGCATTTCGCCCACGGTCAGCAGCGGCTTGTCGCGGCCGGCGAAGACCTCCAGGTGCATTTCGTGCAGGAATTCGTGGATCCGCGGCCCGGACATGAAGTGCGGGCTGCCGTCGCCGAACAACATGCCGTCCGCCTTCGGCCCGTCCGGCAGCGCGGTGTCCTTGGAGATGAAGTTGATGACGTCCATTCGGAAGCCGTCCACACCGCGGTCCAGCCACCAGTTCATCATGTCGTAGACGGCGGCGCGGACCTCGGGGTTTTCCCAGTTCAGGTCCGGCTGCTTCCGCGAGAACAAGTGGAGGTAGTACTCGCCGGTGGCCTGGTCGAATTCCCAGGCCGGGCCGGAAAACGCCGAACCCCAGTTGTTCGGTTCCGCTCCTGCGCCGCCTGCCGGCTCCGGACGCGGCGGCCGCCACCAGTACCAGTCGCGCTTGGGGCTGTCCTTGGAGGAACGTGATTCCACGAACCACGGGTGCTCGTCCGAGGTGTGGTTGACCACCAGGTCCATCACCAGCTTCATCCCCCGCGAGTGCAGCCCGTCGGTGAGTTCCTTCAGGTCGGCCAGGGTGCCGAAGAGGGGGTCAACGTCGCGGTAGTCGCTGATGTCGTAGCCGTTGTCGTCCTGCGGGGAAGTGTAGATGGGGGAGAGCCAGACGACGTCGACCCCCAACTTTTGCAGGTAGTCCAGCTTGCTGATGATGCCTGGCAGGTCGCCGACGCCGTCGCCGTCGGAGTCCGCAAAGCTGCGCGGATAGATCTGGTAGACCACCGCTTTGTGGAACCAGCCGGGATCCGTGGTCACCTCGTCGTCGTTGTCCGCCGCCTCGCTGACAGGGGGCTCCGTTGCGGGGTCTGCGTGGGTGGTCATGGCCTGGTCTCCTCAGTTGCTTGCGGCTGGTCTGATGATGGGGCTCGGTTTGATTATTGTTCAGATCGGCCGGGCAGGAAAGGGCCCGCTAGTTCCGTGCCGAGAGAGTCTTGTCGCGGTCCTCGAAGACCTCCTCGCCGGGGCCGGTGAACGCCCGGGACCGCTCGATCGCTTCGAGGGAGCCGGTGAAAAGCTGGGAGTCCTGCGGATCTGATTGCTGGCGCGCGTGCACCGGCCGCCCGGGCTCGACAGTCTCGCTGGACTCGACGGCCTCGCGGGCCTCGACTGCGGGCTGCCGGGACATCTCCCGGGCGGGCGCAGGCTGCACAGGTTCCCAGCGCACGTGCGGCAGCGACTCCGGGTGGCCTTGCTGCAGGAGGGTGACCATGGCTTCGCGGATGAGGCAGCGCAGGTCGAAAAGGGCGGCGCTGTCCGCGGCGCTCACCAGGATCCGCACCCGGACGTAGCCGCTGGTGGCATCGGTGATCTGCAGGATTCCCACGCGCTCGTCCCACAGTGCCGTTCCGTCGAGCACGGTCCGCAGTTCGGCCCGCATGTCCTCGATGGGTGCGCGCCAGTCAAGGTCGAACTCCACGGTACCCATCACCTCGGACTGGCGGCGGGTCCAGTTCTCGAACGGCGTGGTGGTGAAGTAGGTGGAGGGCAGGATGAGCCTGCGGTCGTCCCAGATGTGGACCACGACGTAGGTCAGGGTGATCTCCTCGATCCGTCCCCACTCCTTCTGGACCACCACAACATCGTCCACCCGGATCGCGTCGGTGAAAGCGAGCTGCATGCCGGCGAACACGTTCACCAGTGAGGTCTGCGCGGCGAGGCCGGCCACGATGGAGATCACGCCGGCAGAGGCCAGCAGCCCCGCGCCGAGCGCCTGGATCGCGGGGAAGGTCAGCATGACGCTGCCCACCGCCAGCACCACGATGAGCGCAACGGCGATCCGTCGGGCCAGGATCATCTGGGTCCGCAGGCGGCGGGCTCGGCGGTTGTCGGCCACGTCCACGCTGTAGCGGCCGAGGACCAGGGCCTCAACGATCAGCAGCACGGCCACGGCGAGCCAGGCAAGGGAGCCCATGAGGGCAATCAGCAGGAGGTGGTCGACGGCGGACCGCCACCCGCCGTCGTGCGTTGTCAGCGCCAGCGCGATCCGGACGCCGATCAGGCAGAGGGCGAGGCGCAGCGGGAGCCGCGCCACACGGGAAGTGGACTGCAGCTCCGGACGGCGGCGGTTGAGCCGGAGGACGGTCTTGCGGATCAGCCAGGAGAGGACCAGTCCAGCCGCCACTGCGAGCGTCATGGCCAGGAAGGGCATTGCCGGGGTGAGGAATTCTTGCATTGGTTAAGCTCTATCAAGCTTCGGGGAAGGGCTGAAATCCGGAGTGCCGTGGGCGTGGCGATAACATTTAGACATCGATTGGATTTATTGCTAGGGCGGAGGCGCGCCGCAGTCCAGAATTGAGGAATTATTCGCGGTCTCATGAGATTCAGGAGAACAGATGCACCGCTCAGCACCCTCGGCCATCGCCGTCTCGGGGGCCCTATGCCTCGCTTTTCTGCTGGTTGCCTGCGGACCGCCGGCCTCGTCACCGTCGACGAGTTCCCCGGCAGCCACCGCCACGTCCACCGCTTCCCCCTCGTCCACGCCAGCCACGAGCGCCACGGCTTCAACGTCGCCGTCCGCTACCCCGGAAGCAGGTTGGAAGTCCTATACGACGGCGGACGGCCTGACCTTTGATTATCCGGAAGACTGGAAGCTCACGGAGGCAGCCGGCGAAGCAGCCCCCGGGGGAGTGTTCGTGAAAATCACCAACGCCAACGGCAAGAACCTTGCCTCCCTCCGGACGAACATGGTCACCGGCTCCGAATGCACCGTAAAGCAGCCGTTCGGTGTGTACGAATCCGTGCCCCTTCCGGCACTGGAACAGAGCGGCAGCGTGCCCCGGTACACCTTCGAGACGAGAACGGACACCACCGCCACGGATCCGAAGCTGATGACGGTGTTCGCCTACGGCATCACCACGGCGCCCGAACCCACCGGGACTGAAGCGTGCCCCATCTTCCACTTCTTCACCTGGCCGCCCAGCGGAGCGATGTTCGGGGGTGCATACGATCCCTTTGACACGACCCCCGGGAACGAGATGCATGTGGACACCCCCGAGGTGTACATGGGCACCCAGGAGTACAAGAACATCAAGAAGATGATCACCTCCCTGCGGCCGGCCTAGGCGGACAGAGCAGAAACGCGACCGTTGCGCACTGCGGGGCAACCTGCGGTGCGCAACGTTTTGGCGGCAACTTGCCCCCGTCCCGCGCGCGTCGCGTCAGGGCGGGGCCACAATGAGTTCCTCAGCTTCATGAGGAGGATTGCATGCGCCGATCACTGAAGCCCGGCTTTCGATCGTCCGGACCGGCACGTCCCGGAGCAGCACCTTCCGGCACAGCAGCCGCTGCGGGCGCCTGCCTCGCAGTGCTTGTGGCAGCCTGCGGGCCGCCGCCTGCTCCGTCCGACGCCGGATCCGCGACAGCCACCGCGTCAGGAGCTTCAGCCAGCGGGACGTCGAGCGCGGCGGCGAACGGGTCTGCGCGCGATACGGCCACCGGATCGGCGAGCGGGACTGCCGTGCCGCCAAGCGCGACGGCGGGCGCCCCGGCGGCGGAACCGGCGCCGTCGGTCGCGTCCCCGAGCCGGTTGCCGTCCCCGACGGCGTCCGGCTGGAAGACGTTCACGACGTCGGACGGTGGCTTGACGTTCGACTACCCGGGCGACTGGACCATTGTGGATCCGGCCGGAAAATCACCGCTCGGCGGCGAACACGTGGACGTCTTGAACGCGGCAGGGAAGCCGATGGCTGTCCTGGAGACCAGGATCGTGACCGGTTCGGAGTGCATCCAGCAGTACCCGTTTGCCGTGCTGGATTCCGAACCCATGACCGCCCTGGCCGAGAAGGGCGTGGCGGACGGGAACGCACCCCGCTTTATGTTCGAGATCCGCGGAGACGCACTGGCGCCCGCCCGGACCGCCGAGACCATCGCGGCCTACGGCATCACGATGGTTCCGGAGGAGATCGGGACGCTGGCATGTCCCATCTTCCTGCTGTTCCGGTGGCCGCCCAGCGGGGCCGTGTTCGGGGCGGGCTACGACCCGGCGAACAACACCACGCCCGGCGATCCGTCGCTCCCGTATTGGGAGAAGGCAAAGCTGTACGTGGAGACGGGCGAGTACCGGAATATCCGGCGGATGATCACCTCGCTGCGGCCCTCGAAGTAGCGTGCGGCGGCCTGTACGGGCTCCTTGACTGGCCCCGTGGGCCCGCGCAGACTCGAATCAGGACACGGTCCGATCAGTAGTCGGGGTTCTGATGTACGCACTGGGGAAGCAGCGGCTCGTGAGCGGTGCGAAGGCAATGGCATCCGCCCTGGCAGCCCTGTGCGCGGCGATATGTGTGGCGCTGTTTGTCGTGATGGGCCTGGCCGCCTGCACGCCGCTGCCGAACGAGGAACCGACGTCCACAGCAACTACCGCGCCGCCCACTGCTACACGTCCCCTCCCCAGTGACGGCGGCCCTGCCGAAAGTAAGCCCGGCGCCGGACCTGGCCCGTTCCCGACGCTGCGCCCCACTTCAACCCCGCGTCCCACCTCCACCGCCTTCGAACGGGCCAGGCGGGCCAAGGAAATCCTGGAGACCTGTGTCCGGGGCGAGCTGACCTTCAGGCCGCCGTCGCCCATGCGGCAGGGGGAGACCAGGGAGTTCGTCCTGCACGTCACCCTGGGCGACCCCGGCGCGGGCCATGAGAAGAACATCCCCGGACCCAACCCGGTGCAGACCCGTGCGCCCATTGTGTGCGAAGAGATGCGCGCTGACCTGTCCGGACCGGGCATAACCGTTGAGAGGGCCGGAAATCCCAGCGGCGAGATGCTGGTCCCGGAACAAGGCGTTGCGGAGTGGCGCTGGTGGATCACGCCCAAGGATCCGGGGCGGAAAACCATGACCCTGCAGCTGTTTGCCACCGCCGAGGACGGGCCGGACCTGAGCCTGGAGACGTTCCGGGAGGACATCCAGGTGGAGATTGAGCTGGGCTACGTGCTGAGTTCACTCGTGAAGGACTGGGCGCAACCGCTAGGCGTGACCATCCCGGTGCTCGTCGCTGCCATTGGCGCCGTCCTGGTGTGGTCGCGGTCCAAGCATGGCAAGGCCAAGCACGCCGCGAGCACAATGCCCGTGGACCGGCCGGGTGGGGAGCAGAACCCCCCGCCGCGAGGCTACATTGGAACCATGGCTCACGCAGCAGATAAGGACTTGGGGCCGGACGTCCGCCTGCAGGCCCGCGTCGAGGGGGTCGTCCAGGCGGTCGGCTTCCGGTACTGGACCGTGCGGAAGGCTGAGGAACTCTCGCTGACCGGAACGGTGAAGAACGACGTCGACGGTACCGTCGCCGTCGTCGTCGAAGGCCCGCAGGCGATGGTTCTGGAGTTCCGGCGCTGGCTGAGGTCCAGCGACGCGCCGGGGCGCGTGGACCACGTGGAGGAATCGGTATCGCCCGCAACGGGCGAGTTCAGCAACTTCGACGTGGTGTACTGAGCCGGAACAAGGTCACTCCTACGCGAGGTTCTCCCGCTGCAGGGCGGCGTCGTGCTCGGCGTGGGCCTGCTTGAGGAGGTCCATGAACTCGGTCTCGTCGCGGATCAGCCGCTTGTACTTCTCCGGGAGCTTCCTGAGTTCCGCCTCCTCGCGCAGCATCTTGTTGAAGATTTCCTCGCGCTCGGCAATGCCCGTCTCGTAGTTCAGGTCCACATACTCGGTGGCGTGCCGCTTCGCGCCGGAAACCATGTTCTTGGCCTTGCCCTTGGGGCTGTAGATCGAGGCCAGTACGGTGACCACCAGGACGCCGATGATCACGGTCAGCGAGAGGCCGGTGCTGATCTCGATGACGGTCACGTGTTCGCCGCCGTTGATGAACGGCAGGTTGTTTTCGTGCAGCGCATGGAGGATGAGCTTCACGCCGATGAAGCCGAGAATCGCGGCCAGGCCATAGGAGAGGTAAATGAGGCGGTCCAGTAGTTCGTCGATAAGGAAGAACAACTGCCGCAGGCCCATGAGGGAGAAGGCTGTGGCGGTGAACACGACGAACACGTTCTGGGTCAGGCCGAAGATGGCGGGGATGGAGTCCAGGGCGAAGAGGATGTCCGTCCCGCCGATGGCCACCATCACCAGGAGCATGGGGGTCAGGACGCGTTTGCCGTTCTCCACGGTGAAGAGTTTGTCGCCGTCGTAGTGCTGTGACGCCGGGAGGAACTTCCTGGCGAGCCGGACCACCAGACCCTCGGAATCGTCGTCGTGCGAGTTCGGCCGAAGCAGGTTGCCGGCGGTGATCAGCAGGATGAGGCCGAAGATGTAGAACACCCAGGCGAAGCTGTTGATCAGGGCGGCGCCGAGGAAGATGAAGCCGGTGCGGGCGATCAGGGAGAAGACGATGCCGAACAGGAGCACTTTTTGCTGGTCAGCGCGCGGAACCTTGAAGCTGGCCATGATGATCAGGAACACGAAGAGGTTGTCCACGGACAGGGCCTTCTCAGTGACGTAACCGGCGAAGTACTCCGTGCCCATGGTGGGGCCGCCGAACACCAGGACGCCGATGCCGAAGACCAAGGCGATTCCCACGTAGATCGCGGACCACGTGGCCGACTCCCTCAGCTTCGGGGAGTGCGCCTTGCGGACGTGGAAAAAGAAGTCGAAGGCCAGCAGGCCCACGATGCCGATGACGGTGACAATCCATACGTAAAGCGGGACCTGCATGCTGCGTGCCTTCCGGTCGGTTGGGGTTGAGTCAACCCTACCGGGCGAGTGTTTACTGGGTGTCTGCTACTGAGCGGTGTCTGCCCAGCCTTTGCTGGATGGGCCGCCGTCGGCTCCGTCCTGACACAGCCGGAAGGCGACGTCGGCGGCTTGCGCGACCGCCGCCGCGGAGGCCTCCTTGGAACCGGCGCTGCCGGTGGCTGTGCTGGTGCCGGCGGCCCGTCCCGCCGCGTAACCCACCATCAGCGCGGTGATTGGCGCCGCGGCGTGGGTGACGGACCGCGCGGACTCTCCGGCCAGGTCAAGGATGAGTTCGCGGTCAAAATCGAGGTCCAGGAGCTGCAGGGCCTGCGCCAGCCGGTGGCTCCACTGGTCCAGGATCTGGTTTTCGTTGTCGTTGGCGGTCATTGTCGCTCCTAGGTCACAAGTGCGGTCAGATGTGTGGTCGGAAATAACGTCAGATGCCTCGAGGTTAGGCTGTAGCGAGAGCTGCTATCAAGGAGATTCCCGATGAGTGATGTGACCATCCGCCATAACCCGGACCGTGAGCGCTTTGAAGTGCTGGTGGCAGGCACCGTGATCGGCAAGGCGGCGTACAAAGGGTACGACGCCGGCGACTCGCCCCAACGCATTTTCTACCACACGGTAATCAACGAGGAATACGGCGGCCAGGGGCTGGCGGGCAAGCTCGCCACCGCGGCCCTGGACGAAACCGTGGCCGCCGGATTGAGCATCGTGCCGGTGTGCCCTTACATCAAGAAGTTCCTCACCAAACACCCCGAGTACGCCGCGAACACTACCGCCACCACGCCGGCCCACCTCGATTACCTCAGCGGGGCGCTGGCCGCGCGGGCTCGAGCGTAGCGGGCGCCGGCGTAGTCAGACTTCCCCTCTACCAATGCATTTTCACGATGACCCCCTTCCGCACCGGCCGAGGCGGGTCCTGGTGGCGGGAGTGTCGGGCGCCGGCAAGACCACCCTGGCTGCGCGGATCGCAGCCATCACGGGCGGTAAGCACACGGAGATTGACGCGATTTTCCATGGGCCGGACTGGACGCCGCGGGGAGAATTTCTTGCCGATGTGAACAGGTTGGTGGGCGCTGATTCGTGGACCACTGAGTGGCAGTACGATGCCGCACGGCCGCTGCTGGCTGAGAACGCGGACCTTCTCGTATGGCTCGATCTTCCTTTCCTTCGCGTTACCCTTCCCCGCGTCCTCCGGCGAACGATCCGCCGACGGTGGCGCCGCGAAGAACTCTGGAACGGCAACGTGGAGGCGCCGCTGCTGACTTTCTTCACGGATAGTGACCACATCGTCCGCTGGGCTATTCGGACCCGGCGAAAGTACTCCGGGTTGATGCCGCAGGTTGTCACCGAATACCCGCATGTCGTCGTCGTCAGGCTCCGTTCCCAGCGGGAGGTTGACTCATGGCTCCGAGGATCGCTAATTCCGGCCGTCAGCGGTTGATCGGTCCTGGGGCAGAATGGGACCGTGACCTCGCCGAACGTAACAGTGAACCGCAAAGCCAAACGGTCGCCGGGGAGGTGGGCGAACCTCGCGATCACAGCGCTGGTTCTCTGCCTCGGGCCGATGCTGATCGTCGTCGGAACGCTCCTCATTAAGGCCGACGACGAGCTCGTCCGGACCGGCGAGCAGGTCCCTGGAGTAGTCACCGTCTTCAACGACGAATCGAAGGCTTCCCAGCGGAAGATCAAAGTCGAGTTTCAGTCCGGCGACGGATTCGTTCACTACACCTGGGTCACGGTGGACCATGACCAGCACCCTGTGGTGGGCGAGGACGTCACCGTGGTCTACAGGGAGTCCGATCCTGGCAACGCGACCGTCCTCGGGTATGAAAGCGACGGCGTATTTTTTCGGGGGGCGGGCGTTGTCCTGACCGCCATTTTCGGGGGAATCGGCGTCTTCCTGTTCATCAGTTACCTGTTGGGCTGGAGGAAGGACCGCAGGAAGCGCGCGGGATAGCGCCTCGGTATCGCCTGGAAGGTGTGGATCAAAATGGCAGAAAGCGGTGAAGCTGTCCTCCACGACGGCTCAAGAATAGCTGTCACGGTGCAGGGGGAGGGGCCGGCGCTGCTCCTGCCAGTCCGGCTGGAACCGTATGGGACCGTCGAGGCCGAGACCATGCGCAGATGGGGCGGGGATCCTGACGTGGGGCCGGCCCTGGTCCGGGGGCTTTCCGGGACGAACCGCGTGATCGCGGCCGACTACGAAGGCCACCGGATGGCCCATCCTGCGGCAGACACGCTGACCCCCGATCACCTCGCCGCCGATCTGCTGGCAATTGCGGACGCTGCGGGAGCCCATGCCTTCGGTTACTACGGCTACTCCTGGCTTGCGTTGAGCGGGCTCCAACTTGCCCTCCGCACGGACCGTCTACGGGCCCTGGCCATGGGCGGGTTTCCGCCGGTGGACGGACCGTACCAGAGCATGTTGGCGGTCACCCGCGCCGCACACGCCGTGTCCCAGGCGTCGTCCAACCCGGCTCCTGACCAGTCCACGGTTCCGGTTGCCGACGCCGAACCGGGGGACTGGGACCACGTTTCCGTCCAGACGACCGAGGCGCAAACACGCCAGTTCGTCACGCTGTATGAAGCACTCCAAGGGTTCGATGATTTCGCTGCCGAAGTCCCGCCTGAATTGCCGCGGCTTGCCTTTGCCGGTGCCGAAGACCAGATTGACTACAGCGCCCAATGGGGCGGAGTCCGAGTGCGGATCGGTGAACCTCTGGCCCAACACCAGGCGGCCCTCATCGCTGCTGGTTGGGACGTGCAAGTCCTTCCCGGCCTGGATCACCTCAGCGCAATGCACAGCTCAGTGGTGCTGCCCATTTTGACCGGCTGGCTTCAGAAAATCGGATGGGTAAGGCGGCCGGCTGCTGATTAGGCTGGGACCATGGAATTTCAAATCCGCCAGGCGACGCCTGAGGATGCCGACGCCGTAGTGCGCATGCACACACTGGTCCACGAGGAGTGCTACGTACACCAGCTGTCACCCGAATTCTTTCGCGCCCGGCGGGCCAGCATTCCCGAGCGGGTCGAACAGCGGCGGCAATTCCTGGCAACCACGGCCCCTCGTCTCATTGCCCTGGACGATAGGAACGAAGTGGTGGGTCTGGCCGATGCGGGTCCCGGCCATGATGAGGACGGGCCTGCAGCGTTGGAGCTGTATACGATCTACACTCTCAGGCGGACGCACGGCAGTGGCCTTGGTTCGGCCCTGCTCCAGGCCGCCATCGGAGATTCACCGGCGTACCTCTGGGTGCTCGAGGACAATCCCCGGGCGCAGGCCTTCTACCGCAAACACGGCTTCCGGCCTGACGGGTCACGCAAACTGCTGCCACCCGAGTGGGAGGAGCTCCCCGAGATCCGGATGGTCCGGTGGGGCAAGCCATAGGCTAGTCCGCAGGACCGTCGGGTTCCGCCGACTCCTCGGATTCGGCCGACTCCCCGGGTTCCCAGCGCAGCAGGTCGCCGGGTTGGCACTCCAGGACCTCGCACAAGGCTTCGAGGGTGGTGAAGCGAACCGCTTTGGCCCGGCCGTTCTTGAGCACCGCCAAGTTGGCGGGCGTGATCCCGACACGGTCCGCGAGTGCACCCACGGGCATCTTCCGCTTGGCAAGCATCACGTCGATGTCGACGACGATGGGCATCAGATCACCTCGTCCAGTTCGTCCTGCAGGTGCTTGGCTTCGGCGTCGCGGGCCACCGCCTGCGCCAGCAGAATGCGCAGTACGACGACGACGAGCGCCACTCCGGCGATCAGCACGCCGGCGCCTCCAACCAGGAGGACAACGCCTGGGGCGACCGATTCGCCCGGGGCGAGGACGACGCCGAGCCCGAAGGCCAGCAGGGACGCTGCGGCGATGGCGCCTGTCACCACATCCACGTAGCGGAAGGCGGCGTTGGAGAACACAGTTCCCCGCCGCACCATCGTGAGGAGTCGCCAGACGCAGGCCATGGTGACCTGGACGGTGACGATGCCCAGGAGAACGATCACGAGAACCGGAATCCTGACGCGGGCGATGCCCGGCCCCATGTCCTCGTTCAGGTCCCGGGCCAGCAGTGGCACCATCACCGCCTGCACAAATACCGAACCGGCCAGTCCCATCGCGAGGACAATCCGCAACGCGAGGACAGTCAGCTTTCCCATCAGATCTCCTTGGCTGTCGAATAACAGTTGGATACTATCGATATTCGATAGCTTCAGCAAGATGGCTTGGCGTTTGCTCTTCGAGCGCCGGGACCGAAAGGCCAGCCCGCCGGCCCGGCGCCCGTGGTAGCCTGCCGGGCATGGCTGTGGACCCTTCCCTGCTCAATTGGTTGCTGGACTCAGACCCGGCTCTCCGGTGGCAGGTCGAGCGCGATCTCGCTGGCGCTCCCCGTGACATCTGGGAAGCGACCCGCGACAGACTCGCGACGGAGGGTTTCGCCGCGCGGCTCCTCGCGCTGCAGGACCCCGACGGCCAGTGGGCGGGCGGAGCGTTCTTCCCCCGCGACTTCGACTTCCACGGCCCCGAGGCAACCCACGGCCTCGAGGCGGCCGAGGGTGCAGGCCAGCCGTGGACCGCAACCACGTGGACGCTCAACACCCTCCGTGACTGGGGCCTCGATGCAGCCGCCCTCGCCGGCACCGCCGAATTGCTCGCCGTGAACAGCCGCTGGGAGTACGACAACCTGCCGTACTGGGGCGGCGACGTGGACTGCTGCATCAACGCCTACACGCTCGCCAACGGGGTGTGGCTCGGGGCAGATGTCTCCGGAATCGCCCAATGGTTCCTGGACCACCGCATGGCCGACGGCGGCTGGAACTGCGAGTGGGTGGAGGGCTCCACCCGGTCGTCCTTCCATTCCACCCTCAACGCGCTGAAGGGCCTGCTGGACTACGAGGCCGCGACCGGCGGAACCAGCCGGCTGCGGGCCGCCCGCCGGGCCGGTGAGGAGTACCTGCTGCAGCGCAGGCTGCTCCGCACGCTGTCCACGGGCGAGATCGTGGGGCCGTGGGTGACGCGGTTCACGTACCCGTTCCGGTCGTTCTACAGCGCGCTCAACGCCGCGGACTACTTCAGGGCAGCGGCCCTGCACGACGGCGCCGCGCCCGATCCGCGGCTGGCCGATGCTATCGGGGTGGTCCGGTCCGCCCGCCGTCCTGACGGTACGTGGTGGCAGGAGCGCCGCCACCCTGGACGGGTGTGGTTCGAGGTCGATGTTGCGCCCGGCGAGCCGTCCAAGTGGCTGACCTTCTTCGGCACGCGCGTGCTTGACTGGTGGGACGGGGCGAGCGGATACGTGCCGCCCCGATGAACGGGGCCGCACGTATCCGCTCGCGATTAACCGGCTGTTCCGGATGAGGGACCACCGGCCTATACCGCCCGGGAGTCCTTGTGGTTATCGTGGCCTCATGCAGAAGATATCGATCGAGGCCCTGGCCCGGCAGCAGCTCGCCGCGGCCCTTACAGCGAGCAACGGGCGCGCCGCAGACACTGTTTATGGCGGGCACGAAAAGGTGCTCCGCCAGACCGTCATGGCCCTCAAGGCCGGCACACAATTGAGCGAGCACCAGAACCCGGGCGACGCCACGGTCTTTGTCCTGCAGGGCAGCCTCCGACTCCGCGCGGGCGAAGAGTCGTGGGAGGGCAAGCCCGGTGACCTGCTGATCGTCCCGGACGGCCTGCACAGCCTGGAAGCCGAAGAGGACTCGACGTTCCTGTTCACGGTGGCGAAGGGCGCGAAGTAACGGCGGCAGCGCTCAACAGGGCAGCGCTCAACGGGGCAGCGCCCAACTACGCGGCGAGCCACATTTCCCAGTCGGGCAGCGGGTCAACCAACGCGGGGTCGGGGAGGTATGCACCAATGTCAGGGGGGAATTCACCGGGTTGTGCCGGTTCAGGCAGATCGGGTGGCCACGGGATGTCGCGGGGTTGCCAGGGAGGCTCCCAGTCTTGTTCTTCGCTGATGTACCGGCGCCCTGACTGGGCCATCCAGCCGGGCGGCGCGTCGCGGCTGGCGTCCATTGGCTGCCAGCCGTGATGCTTGCGGCAGGGCTGGCTGAGGTTGGAGACACCAGTGGTGCCGCCCTCGTGCCAAGCGAGAGCATGATCCGCCTCGTTGTCGAGGGACTGGTTGTTGCAGCCGGGAAACGGGCACCTGCCGTCGCGGAGGCGCAGCCATTGGCGCAAAACGTTCGGGACGCGGTGGCTGGACCGTCCGATCTCCAGCGGGGTGCCGCTGGCCGGGTCGGTCAGGACACGGTGGAACGAGGATGCACCATCCGCGACGAGCCGTCTGGCCATGCTGGGCGGGATCGGTCCATAGCCGTCCAGCATGGCTGGCTCTTCGGTGGCGCCCATGAGCGTTAACACGGGCACCGTCACGAGGACTTGCGCCTTCGGCGACGGAACACCCTCCGCTACGCCGGCGATGAGCCAGTTTGCAGCAGTGTCTGCCCGGAGCTGGGAGAGGTTCCGCGATTCGCCGGGGCCTTGGAGGGCTCTGGCCGCGGCGGTGGCGCGGTTCCAGATAGAAGCGGCGGCATCGGCCGGCAGGTAGGCGGAGAGCCAGGCCATGCCGTCGCGGTCCGGTGTAAATTCGAGGCGCCGGTCCCGGGCACTGGCCTGGTGTCGTTTTTCGATGCTTACAGAGTGATGGCGCTCCCGCCAGGTGCGTGCCTTGGCGCGGAAACGGGAGGGCACGAGCTCCCCGGCAGGGCAACCCCGGGCAGCGTTTTCAGCATCAGGGTCCAGGAAATGCGCTTCCAGTCCCGCCGTGGCCGCCCGGTCCAAGCCGGTGGTTTCGTCCACGAGGATCCGGGCGTGCTGCCAGGAGATGGTCCCCGCCTGGAGGGAAGCGAGAGTTAGTGGCAGGGCTGTGGTGAGCTGCCGCGCCTCGTGCAGGAAGGCTCCGGCGGTTCTCTCGCTGATGGTCAGGACGCAGGCCACCTCGGCAACCAGGGCCATGTCCGTGGCGCACCGCTCCTGCGGCGAGGCAGACGGGGATTCCATGGCCTTCGTAGCCTCGACTAGCGTTGCAGCCAGTTGGACCTTGAGGGCTGCGGTCTTGGCTTCCAGCCGGCTCGCTTCGGTGAGCCCGTCCAGGCAGTCATCGGCAAGCTGACGCAAGAGATCCGACGGTGCACCTCCGGCAGGGCGCGCACTTTTGATGTGGCGCGACAGCGCAGCGACGGACGCCGCGACGGCGTCCAATGCGTCAGATGCTGCGGTGCTTTCCATACTCAAAGTCTGGTGGGAGGGTCTGACATTTAGCCGACTATTCCGCCCAAGAGCCCCGCAGTCGGAAGCCGGAAAGCGGGACTAGCCGGCCTCGTAGGGAGTGCCGAAGAGCGTGACTCCCCATGCAGCGTTGTGCAGCGCGATCCCGGTGTCCTTTCGTACGAACTGAAGCGGCGCCTGGAGATGCTGTGCCATCCGCTGCTGTTCCTGGTCCCACGGGAACTCGCACGTGCCCGCGAAACTTTCCATCGTCCCCGGATCAGGCGTGATTGTTTGGCCGGTGATGCTGACCCTCACCGCAAGGAAGCGCAGGGGATCCGCACGGTCATCAACTGACTGCCGCCCACGGAGCTGAACCTGATCGCGTAGTCGCCTGAACTCAATCCCTCACCAGCGGGTACGCCAGCCGGGATCAACGAACCGGAAGTGAAGTACTGGCACACCAACTGTCCGTTGGCGACGTCTCCTTTCGCGCCCGGAGTCAAGCAGTCGTCGGTACCTGGGCCGGCAGGGGCCGGAGGCACCGTTGGAACCGGCGCCAGTGCCATGCCCGGCGACAGTCCTGCGGCGGACGCCGGTGCGGCGGCAGGCGAGCCAGAGGAAGGGGCGGCCGACGGCGTCGTGAAGGTTTGGCTGACGACCGCACCACCAGCGCGTGGAGGCGAGCCACATCCTGAGGCAAAGACGACGATGGCGACGCACGCCACCCACAACAAAGTGGTGCGCAGTCGATGATGAACGGTTCCCCCGGACGCAGCCATGGTCCGAACACTAGTGTTCGCTGTCCGGTACAGCAACGGGTCCAGCGGACAACAGGTCAACGCCGCCGGGCAGCCAAGAGCCCGGCGGGAAGTTGGCCTGAAGGGTGAACACGGGCCGCGTAACGTAGTTCTACCCGAGTCCGATCTGGGACAGACTGTTTCCGTGAGCAACAAACCCCGGACAGCCCTCGCCGTCGCCGGCCTCAGCCTGGGCACGTCGCTGAACCCGCTGAACTCGTCCATGATCGCCGTCGCCCTGGTGGTGCTGCGCGCGGACTTCGGGCTCGACGTCGCCACGGTCACCTGGGTGATCACCGCCTTCTACCTCACCTCCGCGGCGGGCCAGCCGCTGATGGGCCGGCTGGCGGACCGCTTCGGGCCGCGGCGCCTGTTCAATTTCGGGATGGTGCTGGTGGCGGTCACCTGCGCGCTGGCGCCTTTCGCTCCGAACTTCGCCCTCCTGTGCGTCGCCCGGGCCGTCATGGCGCTGGGCACGGCGACGGCTTATCCGAGTGCCGTTGTCATCGTCGGTGCCCTGGCCCGGACCGCCAACGTAAAGTCCACGAGGCCGCTCGGCCGGATCCAGATGGCCAACACGTCCGCGGCGGCGGTGGGCCCGGTGGTGGGCGGCCTGCTGGTGAGCCTGGTCGGCTGGCAGGCCCTGTTCATGATCAACGTGCCGTTGTCGCTGGCCGCGCTGCTCATCGTCCGGAAGTATGCCCCGGTAGACGAGGACCGGGAACGCGGCAGTGCCGCCGAACTCCTCAGAGACTCGGACATTCCCGGCATCCTCGGGTTCATCGGCTCCCTGACGCTGGTCATGATGGCCCTGCTGAACGTGCTGCCGGACGCACGCTGGTGGCTGCTGGCCGGCGGCACGGTGCTGGCTGCACTCTTCGTCTGGCGTGAACTGAAGTTCAGCCCGCCCTTCCTGGACCTGCGGCTGCTCGGCAGGAACCGGCCGCTGCTCCTGGTCTACCTGGGCTTCGCCGTGTTCAACGGAATCTACTACTTTGCGTTCTTCGGCCTTCCGCAGCTGCTGCAGGAAGCGGCCGGCTACGATCCCGGCGTCGTGGGTCTCCTCATGCTGCCGCTGGCAGCGATGTCCGTGATCGCGACGCCGTTCGCGGTCCGCGCGATCGATCGCTTCCGTGTGCGACGGGTGCTGATCGCCGGGGTCCTGTTCCTGGTGGCCGCCGCTGGAGCCATGTGGCTGCTGACCGCCTCCTTCGCCATCCCGCTGGTGCTGCTGCTAACGGCCCTGATGGGCATTCCGTGGAGCGTGGTGAGCATCGCGTCCAGTCAGGGCATGTACGTCTCCACCCAGCCGCACGAGCGCGGCGTGGCCGCCGGGATCTTCCAGACCTGCCGGTACCTGGGTGCCATCACGGCCACGGTGATGATTGGCATCTTCTACGGCAGCGGCGTGAACCAGGCCAACTGGGGCCTCATGGTTCTGACCATGCTGGTACTGGGCGCGGTGGCTTTCGGCGTGACGCTGCTGTGGCGGGAACGGACCGGATAGCGTGTCCAAATTGGCTGACGGGCTGGAGCAGGAAATACTGGACCAACGGTCACGCCACGGGGGATGACGCAGTTCGTGCAGGGGGATACATGGGACGCCGCTTCATGCTGCCGCCGCCTGTCCGCACGATCTATTCGCCCCGGGGTTGGGCCGACGTACGGCACGGCCTTGGCGTCCTGACCCTGGCAGCGGCGCTTGCGCTGCTCCCGGCCTGTGCCGGTCCGGACAGCGAGGCCGATTCGCCGGATACAAGCGACGTGACTGAAACGATCGTTCCCGGGGACAAAGAAGAATCTTCGGTTGCCTACCAAGTCCGCGGCGCCATAGGGAAGTTACACACCAGCGACTGGGCCGCGAGAGTGCTTTCGGCGCCAACGTCCGCCGAGGACTGCGACAAGTCCGGCTGCCTGCAGCATTTTGAGGGCGGTGACATCGCTTGGTCGGCGCGTACCGGCGCGCGTGTGGTGGCCAACGGCCCCGCACGCGATGCCTGGCTCTACGCTGGCGGGCGGGACGGCCGCTTCGGCTATCCCTCGACGCACACGGAAATTGGCCTTCGCGACGGCGGTGTGTCCCAGGGTTACCAGGGCGGTGTCATTGTGTATTCTCCGGCCACCGGAACGAGGGTCGTTTCCGGCGCTGTTAGGGCGCATTGGGCGTCCTTAGGGGCACAGGATGGCGCCCTGGGATATCCGTTGGGCGAAGAAACCCGCGAAGGAAAGTCTGTGTACCAGATCTTCCAGCGGGGGACGCTCTACTGGTCCGCGGAGACGGGCGCCCATGGCACGACCCGCGGAGACATCCTCAATCGCTACAGGGAATTCGGTGAGGCCACCGGCCCGCTCGGCCTGCCGCTGTCCGAGGAAGTTCCGCGAGACGAAGGCGTGGTCCAGCAGTTCCAGTACGGCTGGCTGGTCTGGAGTCCATCCACCGGAGCCAGGATGGTGCCCAACGAGACCTACAGGATCTGGTCCGCTAATTCCGGCCGCTTCGGCTGGCCGCGCCGCGACGCATGGGTGGATCAGCGGGGCACCCACGTGGAGTTCCAGTCCGTGGAGACCATCTGGGACCCGAATACGTTGGAGCTCTACTCGGCGGAAGCGGTGGATTCGTCAAGCGCTGTGATCATCGGCGACTCGCAGCTGGACCTCGACTCCTGGGGCGAGCAGGGAGCGCGCCTGGCAGGCTACAGTCACCAGATCATGCGCGGCTACGGAGGAATGGGGTATGTGGCCACCAACAGGGCGGCAGGTGGCTCCGCCCTGCATGGCCTCATCTCGGACACCATCCTGTTGCCGCAGGGGGAGCCGGGCCTTGTCATTGTGACCCTGGGCGGCAACGACGCGCGAATCGGGGCCACCGACGCTCAGATACTTGAGTCCGCAAACAGCACTTGGGACGAGCTGAAACGTAAATATCCCCGGAGCACCATCATCATCAATGGGGTCCTTTCGCGCGACGATTACAGCCACGCGCAGCGGCGCTGGGTGGACGGGTTGCTGATGCACGCGGCTGCTGCGCGCGGGTTGAAGCGGATTTCCCTCGCCGGCACAGCCTCCGTCGCGGGAGCCGCCAGCAACTATCAGGACGCGAACCACCTCACCCAGGCGGGCCACAACAAGGTGGCGCCCCTGTACGCCGAGGCGCTCCGGGCGACTCGCTGAAGCGCCCCGCCTGCGCGCAACTTCGTGCTGGCGGGGTGCCCCAAATGAGCGCCAAAACCCGGTTGAAAGGGCCCCCACGCGCGGCCGCCAAACTGCCTATCCGCGCCCCAAATTCCTTGTTTTCACGCCATATTGACACCCAGATTGCACGGGAATACTGTCTGCCTTAACGGGGTCCTTCCGCCCCGTGTCCCAATATTTTCGGCGCTGACTCTGGGCCGCTTCTGCTTGGCGACAGCGCCAGCGAGGAGGGTCCTGTGACTTGGGAAATTTCGGGAACATACGTTGGCAATTGCACTTGCTCGTTGATCTGCCCGTGCCCCGTGGACGGCGTGCCCACCGGCCCGGACGGCGAGTGCCGCGGCTTCAACGTGTTCCATATCGCGACCGGGACGATGGATGAAACGGACCTGTCCGGCGTCGACTTCGCGTTCTTCAACTGGTTCCCGACCAACCTTTCCGCAGGCGGTTGGAAAGTGGGGGCTGTCGTCGACGAGGGTGCTTCGGACGCCCAGGTGGACGCCCTCGAGAGCATCCTCCGTGGTCAGGCCGGCGGCCCGTTCGGTGACTTGGCGGCGCTGTACGGCGAGTGGCTGGGACTGGAACGCGCCAGTGTCTCGTTCTCCGACGGGGATACGCCGTCCGCCTCGGTGGCGGGCCGCGTGGTTGTCACCTTCGAGCCGTTGCCCGGCCCCGACGGCGGCGTGACCACCGTGAAGAACGCGATGTTCGGCTTTGCCCCGGAGTTCCGGATCGGCAAGGGACCGGGGCACCCGGAACGCTTCGGCATGGAGTTCGACGGCGTGTATGGCGAGACGTCCGACTTCACCTTCGCCAGCGAAATGGCTGAGGGCGCTCCCAAGGGCCGCGGCTAAGGCCCGCCTGATGTACCACCGGAAGCTGTTTAGGAGAGTGGGCGTGCAGCCGGTGGCGCACGCCCACTCTCCGGCATACGCCAAGGCGGCCTCCCGGATCGACCCGCGGGAAGCCGGGCTCGTCGCCATCCTTCTGGTCCTCGCAGCAGCGAGCTGGATCCTCACCTCAACCCAGCTGAGCGGGATGGACATGGGCCGCTGGACGGACCCGGGGCCGCTGGGGTTCTTCGTCGCCACATGGGTGGTGATGCTGGCGGCCATGATGTTCCCGTCCGTGGCGCCCATGGTGGTGGCCTATGACCGGATCCAGCGGCACCGGAGAGCAACGGGACGGTACGCGCCTGCCGGGGTAACAGCGGTGTTCGTGGCCGGCTACCTGCTGGCGTGGACCGCCTTCGGGCTGGTGGCCTACTCGCTGTATATGTCGGTGGCGTCGCTGGCTCCCGGGCTCTTCGGCTCGGACCAGGGCGGACGTTACCTGGCAGCCGGGGTGATCCTGATCGCGGCGGTTTATCAGCTGACCCCCGCCAAGAATGTCAGCCTGATGAAATGCCGGACGCCGATGGATTTCATCCTGCACCGCATGCGGCCCGGCTACCGGGGCGCGCTGGTGATGGGAGTGGAGCATGGGGCCTGGTGCGTCGCGTGCTGCTGGGCGCTGATGGTTGCCCTGTTCGCCCTCGGGGTGATGAGCATTGGCTGGATGGCACTGATCGGTGCCTTCATCGCCGCGGAGAAGATGTTGCCTTGGAAACGGCTGGCCAACCGTTCCGTTGCGGTGGCACTCGCCGTGATTGCGCTCGGTGTTGCGCTGACCCCCGCGGCGATGGCCGGGATGGGCATGTAACGTGCCGTCGTCGCTGAGCGCCGGCGGCCATGGACCGGGGGAAATATCCAAAGGTCTCACTGAACAAAGGAGCCGAAAATGTCTGAAGGAACTGGACTCCTCAGGCGGTTTTACGAAGAAGTATTGGCAGGCGGAAATCTCGCCCTGATCGATGAATATGTGCTGGACGACATTCAGGACCACGAGGACCCCATGCCCGGGCAGCCGCCGGGAAAGGACGGCGTGAAGTTCTACACCAACGCCATCCGCACGGCGTTCCCCGACCTCACGGTCAAACTTGATCCGACATTGGCCGAGGGCGATCTTGAGGCTGGTCACGTGGTGCTGTCCGGCACGCACACGGGCGAGTTCCTTGGTGTTCCGCCTAGCGGCAAGAGCGTGCAATTTAGCAGCGCGGACATCATCCGCATCCAGGACGGGAAGGTGGCCGAGCACTGGGGCTCCTCCGACACGCTGAGCCTCATGCAGCAGATCGGGGCCGTCCCGTCCCAGACAACGGGCGCGAGCGCCGGGTGACATAGGTTTCGGGCCGAAAGAGTTTCCCGCCGCCGCTCCTAGCCGACGGCGGGAAGCACCACGTGCGGCACCGTCCCGTGGCGGTGCCGCACCGTTGCCCGCGAGTCTATGGGCGCGCGGTCACGCCCGCATTGGTCGGCGCATCGGCACGCGCGTCCGCTGAAACAGCGGCGTCGGCCGCGTCCGGAACCGGCGCGCCCGCCGCCGACTTTTCAGCCGCAGCGAACCCCGCTTCCTTCGGCCCCGGCGGGTAGGCGTGCTTGCGCCCGGTCACCACAAGCACCAGCGCGACGGCGACAGGCACCGCAGCAGCGACAGGCACCATCAGCGGGCCAGCCGTCGTGAGGGCAGCCGCGCCGTATAGCGCGCCGATGGTGATTCCCAGCTGGATGGTCAGCACGGTGAGGCCGTTGGCAGCTTCCCTGTACTCCCTGCCGGAGCGAAGGATGGCCGACTGGTTGTAGATGCCGATCGCTCCGAAGGCCGCACCCCACACCGCCATGAGCACCAGGGCGCCGGGGACGGTCCTGCCGCCCAGCGGGAGGAGGAGGTACGCGGCGGCGATTATCGCCGTCGTAATCAGCAGGGAACGGCGAGGCCGCATGTCCACGCTGATGCCGGCGATCCAGATGCCCACCAGCCCGGAGAATCCCAGGACGGTGAGGGAGAGGGTGATTGTGTAGTCGGGCAGGCCCGCCTCGCGGAGGAACGGCGCGATGAACGTGAACAGCGCGAAGTGGGCCATGAGCATCAGCGGCCAGGCGATTGCCACCGATTTCACGCCGGGCTGGCCTATTGCCTTGCGCAGCGACGGCCGCGGGGCATCCGGGATCCGGCGGACAGCAGGCAGCAGCCACATGGCCAGGCCCGCGAGGACGACGCCGGCGCCCGCGAGCAGGAGGAAGGACGCCCGCCAGCCGATGAGCCCGCCCAAAGCGGTTCCCAGCGGGGCTCCGATGGCCAGGCCCAGGCTGTTGCCGCTGAAGACGATGGCCATGGCCTTGCCCACCTTGTGGGCCGGAACGATGCGCGCCACGAAGGGGGCCATCGCGGTCCAGAGCAGGCCGTGGGCAATGCCGCCCACCAGCCTCGCAGCGAGGGCGGCGCCGAAGTCGGACACCAGGCCAACGAGGGCGTTGCTGATGGCAAAGGTCAGGACGAGCCCTATGAGCAGGGTGTGGCGGGGGATGCGGGCGAGCAGCATCGCGGCCGGGATCACCGTGGCCACGATGATGGCGGCGTATCCGGCGGTGAGGTAGCCGGCCACGGGCTCGGACACGTTGAGGCCGGCGCTGATCTGGGGGAGGAGGCCGGAGGGCAGCAGCTCGGTGGTGATGGCGGTGAAGCCGATCATCGACAGCACCAGCAGCGCGCCGAAGGGCATGCGGTCGCGTGCAGAAACGGAGGTCGCGGGAGGCACGGGTGAAGAGTCCTTTTCAGGGAGTGGGGAAGGACTGCGGCGCCGGTTGCCGGTGTCCTCCACTCAAATTACCTGATTTATATATCGCCAGGCAGGGTCTGTCAGAACCACCTTCAGCCGATCCGCTCGGCGAGGGAAACGATGATCCCCTCCGGGCCGCGTACGTACGCCATCCGCCAGCTGTTCTCGTACTGGCCGATGCCGCCGACCAGCCGGTAGCCGTCCGCGGCCAGCCCATCCACCGCCGCCTGGAGGTCGTCGACCTCGAAGGACACGTTGCGCAGCCCCAGCTCGTTGGCCATCGCGCCGGGCGACCCGGGCTCGTGGGCGGGCCGGACGAAGCTCGCGAGCTCCAGCCCGGCACCACCGCCGGGCGGGCGCAGCATGACGATCTCGGTGCGGGAGTCCGGGATGCCGCAGACAGTGTCCAGGAACTCGCCCTCCACGAACGTCCGGCCCTCGACCTCGAGACCCAGCCCGACGAAGAACGCCGTCACCGCATCGAGGTCGGCGACGGTGATGCCGACATGGTCGAAACGTTGTATGTGTGCCATGAGAGCACCCTCCTGTCAGTACTCGCCCTTGATCACGAAGTAGGAGCCGCGGATGACGCCTGCCAGCTTTGATTTCTGGCGGGCGAACTTGAAGCGTGACGCCAGTTCCTCCGGAATGTCCATGCCGTCGGCAAGTTTGAACCCCACGGCTCGCTTCCCGCCGTCCTCGATGCTGTACATGACGTTGATCGACAGCCCCGACTCGTAGAAAACGTAGGACATCCGTAAACCGTCGACTTCGAAGTCGGTTGCTTCCAGGGGGCGTGATCCGATGACGATGTCGCGCTCGTCCCGGAGGATCCGGCTCACCCGGTCCACCACCTCCGGAACCTCGCTGGCAGGGCTCACGGTGAAGACGTGGTTGTACTTGTTCCGGAAATAGCGGGCCTCATTGGCGCGCAATCCTGCGGCGGCGTCGGCGACCGGCGACGATTCCAAACCGGCAGTAGAAACGTTCTCGAAGTCAACGATGTGCGTCATGCGCTCTCCTGGTCAGGCGTGGTCAGTCGTGGTGGGACCAATGCTAACGCGACGGCGTGCCGGGATCGGTGTAGCCGAGTTCGGCAGCGATCGCCGTGAGGTCTGCCGCCGAGCGGTCCGGGGCCACCATTCGCGAGCCCCTGTCCACCTTTGTGTCAGGGGACCGGTTCGCCAGCATCCGGGATCCGTTCGGAGTGCGCTGGTCCATCATGACCCGCGTCGAGGACCTCTCCGAAGACGAGAGCTCGCAGCGCGTCGCCGACTGGGCCGCCAAGCAGGGCTGAATCCACGGAGTCGCCGGGAGGGGTGGTCCCGGCCGCTCTCCCGTTCCGCAGCATCTTTCCGGAACCCGTTGTCAGTGCCGGGAAGTGAGCCTACGCTGTGCGCACGGCCCCACTCCGGGGACCGTTTCCAGACAGGAACGAGACCATGACCAAGTATTTGTTTGAAGCGAATTACGTGGGCGAGGGAATCAAGGGACTCATGCGCGAAGGCGGCACCAAGCGGCGTGACGCCCTGGTGGAGGCCCTCAATTCCGTTGGAGGATCGCTCGAGAGTTTTTACTACGCCTTCGGGGACACTGACGTCCTCGGTGTTTTTGAAGTCCCGGACCAGGCCGGGGCCGCAGCCCTTTCGCTGATGATCAATGCCACCGGCAACGTGAACGTCCGGCTGAAGCCGCTCATGACGCCGGAAGACATCGACGAGGCGACCAAGAAGACACCGTCCTACCGGGCCCCGGGGCAGTAGCGCGCGTTCGCAGGAAGCACGACGGCGGCACCCGGTTGGGTGCCGCCGGTCCACCTGAGCCCGGTCACCTTAGGTGTACATCAGTGAGCCGGGCGTAGTGAGTAGCTCGCCGGTTTCCAGCCAGGTCTTCAGGCCCGAGAGGATCATCGGCCAGCCGCCGTAGAGCTGGTCGTTGGCGCCTTCGCGCAGCTGGTCGTGCGTGACGGTCAGACGGCAGGAATCGCCCACCGGCTCGATCTCCCAGGTGACCCGCGAGGTGCCTTCGGCCTTGACGTCCTCGCCCCACAGGGCCCGCATGCTCTGGACGAGCCGGCGCGGCGGGTCCACTTCCAGGTTCTCACCCTCACCCAGGAGCTCCCCGGCCTTGGGATTGCCCATCTCGAACCGGCCGCCGGGCGTCCAGTCGGAGGTGATGACGGACCCGAACTGGTATTTGCTGCGGATCTCTCCGTCCGTGATGGCCTCCCAGAGCCGCTCCGGGGTGGTCTTGATATAGATTTCGAAGATCTTTTCCATGGGACTTTCCAATCTGGTTTTGAGGTCGCTGAGGCCAGCGGCCCATGGTTCGGCGTACTTGCTCACCCAGCGGTCGTGGACCAGCCGGATGGGCACCGGATTCAGGAAATGGAGTTTCTCCCGCCCCCGACGGCGGGTCACCACCAGGCCGGCTTCCTCCAGGATCCTGAGGTGCTTCATGACTCCGTAGCGCGTCATGTCGAAGTGCGCCTCGAGGGCGTGGAGGGTCTGCCCGTCATTCGCGAAGAGCTCATCCAGAAGGTCGCGACGGGTGGAGTCGGCCAAGGCCTTGAATACGGCGTCCACAAGTCCAGAATAGGTGACTAATTGGTCACATGTCTAGGGTCCGCGCAGCCCTCAGCACCTCAGTCCCGCAGCACCCACGCGGCGTTGTCCGGCTGCAGCCAGCCGTTGGTATCCAGCGGCTCGGCGCTGGCCAGGACAGCCCCGGCCGGCAGCCGCACCGCTTCGGTTCCCATCGCCACTGCCACCAGGAACCGCTGGCTGCGCTCGCAGATCAGCAGGTTCCCGTCCTCCACACGCCAGCTGCCGCCGTCGTCCGCGGTGAACACGCCCTGCTCCCACAACTGACGCCGGAGTCCGACGGCGGCAGTCACCAGCGCGAGCGTGGAACCGGGGTCCAGCTGCTGGATTTCAACGGCGTACCGCCCCCAGCCCCCGGGCTGCGGCAGCCACGGCTTGTGGGGCTGACCCGGCGCGCCGGAGCCCACCGAGAACCCGTGGTTCGCCGCGGCAGACTCGGTCCACGGGAGCGGCACGCGGGCGCCGTCGCGGGTGATGCCGCCGCGCGCCCACATCGGGTCCACCCGGGCTTCCGCCGGGACGTCCACTTCGGGCAGCCCGAGTTCCTGGCCCTGGTAAAGGTAGGCTGCGCCGGGCAGGCCAAGCAGGGCCAGCAAAGCGGCCCGGGCGCGGCGGGTGCCCTGTTCGCCGCCGTCCTCGATCCCGCTGCCGAACCGCGTCACGGAGCGGACAATGTCGTGGTTCTCCAACGCCCAGCTCGGCGCGGCTCCGTGCAGCAGCCGGGCCGCCTCCAGCTCGGCCCCCACCTCAGCCCACGCTGCGGGATCCCAGCCGAGCTTCACGAACGCGAACGCGAAGGCCTGGTGCATCTCGTCGGCGCGGGTGTAGCGGGCGGCGCGGGCCGGTTCCAGGTTGACCTCGCCCACCAGCAGCCGGTGCGGCTGGTACTTCTCGGCGAGGGTGCGCCAGCGGCGGTACACCTCGTGGACGTCCTCCTGGTCCGAGACCAGCGGGTTGGCCCGCAGACCGTCCACCACCGCGGTGGCGGACGGCGCGTCCGGCAGGCCGTCGGCTTTGAAGAGGCCATGGGCGACGTCGATCCGGAGGCCGTCCACGCCCTTGTCGAACCAGAAGCGGAGCACGCCTTCGAAGTAGTCGCCCACGGCGGGGTTCCGCCAGTTCCAGTCGGGCTGGCCGGGGGAAAAGAGGTGCAGGTACCACTGGGTGTCCGTCGCAGACCCGGGTACAGCCCGGCTCCAGGCCCGCCCGCCGAATACGCTCTGCCAGTTGTTTGGCGGCAGGTCGCTGGCGGAGTCCGGCGCGGAACTGCGCCCTTCAACGAAGTGGAACATGTCCCGCTCCGGCGAGCCCGGCCGGGCCGCGAGGGCCTGCTGGAAGAGCGGGTGGGCCGAGGAGCAGTGGTTGGGGACGACGTCGAGCAGTACCCGCAGGCCCAGCGAGTGGGCGAGCTCCAGCAGGGTATCGAACTCGTCCATGGTGCCGAACAGCGGGTCGACGCCGCAGTAGTCGCTGACGTCGTAGCCCTGGTCCACCTGCGGGGAGGGCTGGAACGGGGTCATCCAGATGCCGTCCACGCCCAGGGAGGCGATGTACGGCAGGCGGGCGATGAGCCCGGCGAGGTCGCCCACGCCGTCGCCGTTCCCGTCCGCGAAGGAACGCGGATACACCTGGTAAATCACGGCTGAGTCCCACCAGTCGCCGGTGACTGAGCCGGCGGAGGGGCTGCCGCCGTCGTGCGTCATTTGCCGGCCCCGGCGGTGAGGCCTTCCACGATCCGGCGCTGGAAAATCAGCACCATGATCACCAGCGGAACGGTGACGATCACGCCGGCGGCCATCTGCTCGCCGAACGGTGCCTGGAATTCGGTGGCACCGGTGAACTTGGAGATGGCCACGGTGGCGGTCTGGATCTTGGGATCGTTGATCATCGAGAGGGCGATGATGAACTCGTTCCAGCTGTGGATGAACGTCAGGATCGCGGTGGTGAATACGCCCGGCGCGGCCAGCGGGAGCAGCACCTTCCGGAACGCCTGCCACTTGGTGCAGCCGTCGATCATGGCCGCTTCCTCGAGGTCGAACGGCAGCTGTTTCATGAATGTGGTCAGATTCCAGACGGCGAGCGGGATGGCGAAGGACAGGTTCGGGATGATCATGGCCTGGTAGGTGTTGATCCAGCCGAGGTCCGTGAAGAACCTCAGCAGCGGGACCACCACCGAGATGCCGGGGAACATCGACGTCGCAATAATAACGCCGAGGATCACCGACTTGAACCGGAAATTCAGCCGGGAGATGGCGTAGGCGGCGAACACGCCCAGCACCAGGGCGAACACCGTGGTGGTGCCGGCCACGATCAGGCTGTTGAGCAGTGCCTGGCCGAACATGGTGGAGCCGTCGAACACCTTGACGTAGTTCTCGAGCGAGAACGGTGCGGGCAGGAGGGTGTTGTCGAAGATGTCCGCGGTGCGGCGGAGGCTGGAGACGATCATCCAGTAGAACGGCGCCAGGCAGTAGGCGAAAATCAGCACCAGCCCGGCGTACACGGAGTAGGAGCGCCAGGTGCGCTTCTTCTTGGTGGGGAGGGGAGCGCCTGTGTTTTGCCTGTCGGCGGTGCGCTTGCCGCCGCGCGTGCCGGAATCGGTGGCGAGGCCGCGGAGTTCGGAGATGGTCATCGGGTGGCCTCGGCCTTCTGTGAACGGGTTGCCTTGCGCATCTGGCGGTTCTTTACCGGGCGCAGCCGGT
The DNA here is from genome assembly GCF_964254335.1 of Arthrobacter sp. LjRoot78. Lineage (NCBI taxonomy): Bacteria > Bacillati > Actinomycetota > Actinomycetes > Micrococcales > Micrococcaceae > Arthrobacter > Arthrobacter sp. LjRoot78. The sequence goes on from NZ_CAXUTG020000001.1 coordinate 1,027,952, forward strand.
TTGCGCCGGTGACGTCCGTGCCCAGCACTTTCACGAAAACGATCGCAACGACGGCGACGTACAGGAAGAGCACGACGGCGAACGCGGAGGCGGAGCCGTAGCGCAGCTGGTTGGATTCGTCCCAGGCGAGCATTGAGAGGGTTTCCACGGATTCCTTGCCGGGGCCGATGAGGACGAACGGGAGGTCGAACATCCGCAGGGCATCGAGCATGCGGAACAGCACGGCCACCAGGAGCGTCGGCTTCACCAGGGGGAGCGTGATGGAGCCGAGCTGGCGCCACCAGCCCGCGCCGTCGATCTTCGCGGCCTCGTACACCTCCTCGGGGATGATCTGCATGCCGGCCAGGACCAGGAGGCCGATGAACGGTGCGGTCTTCCACACCTCGGCGATGATCACGGCCAGCTTGGAGGCGGTGCCTTCGGCGGTCCAGAGGATTTCGCTGCCCAGCAGGGTGTTGGCGATGCCGTCCGACTGGAAGATCCAGCGCCACAGCAGGCCTGACACAGCGGTGGGCACGGCCCATGGCACCAGGATGCTGGCGCGGAGGAAGGACCGGCCGCGGAACGCCCGGTTCATGGCCAGGGCCAGACACAGGCCCAGGACGGTTTCCAGCAGGACGGTGCTGACGGTGAAGAACGTGGTATTGCCGAAGGCGTTGAGGAAGCGCCGGCCGGATTCGCCCACGAACAGGTCCGCGTAGTTGGCCAGGCCCACGAAGGCCTCGCCCTCGGTGACGAACCCGTCCGCGTCCAGGCCGGACTCGGCACGGAAGAGGGACTGGTGGATGGCCGAGATGAGCGGGTACACGATCACCAGGGCCAGCACCAGGAGGGTGGGGGAGAGCAGCATGGCGGCCATGCGGCCCTCCCCGGGCGTGCGGGACTTACCGGGCTTCTTTCCGGGCGTGCCGGGCGTGCCGGGCTTGCCGGGAGTCTGGTTCCGCGGAGCGGGAGCGGTGGTGACCGTCATTTGGCGGAAATTTCTTCGAGCTTGGCCTGCATGGCTGCCAGGGCGGTGTCCGTGTCCTTTTCGCCGGTGATGGCGGCGTAGGCCTCTTCCTGGATCGCCTTGGTGGTGGCGCCGTACTGCACAACTTTCGGGCGGGGCTGGGCGTTGTTCAGGGATTCCAGCAGGGTGGGGAAGAACGGGCGCTTGGCCACCACGGCCGGGTCCTCGTACAGGGAGGCGTAGGCCGGGGCGCGGGAGCTGAGGGCCAGGCGCTTCTGGGCCTGCGCCTCGCTCGTGAAGAACTTGATGAATTCCAGGGCGGTGGCCTTGTTGGCGGTGAACGGGGAGACGGCCAGGTTGCGGCCGCCCAGGGTGGAGACGCCGGGGCCGTCGGTGCCCGGGATGGAGGTGATGTCGAACTTGCCGGCCACCTTGCTGGAGCCGTCGGTGGCGCTCAGGGAGGCGTAGAGGAACGGCCAGTTCCGCAGGAACACCACTTTGCCGTCCTGGAACGCGCGGCGTCCCTGCTCTTCGAGGTAGGTGATGGCGTCGGACGGGAACATGCCGTCCTTGAAGCCGTCCACCAGGAGGTTCAGTCCTTTCTTGGCTTCGGCGGTGTTCACGGTGGGCTTGCCCTCAGCGTCCACAACGGATCCGCCGGCGGAAGCCACGGCCTCGGAGAAGTTGACGGTGAGTGCTTCGTTTTTGTCGAACTGGCCCGTGTAGCAGGACATGCCGGCGGCCTCGGGGAGGGCCAGGATCTTGGCGCAGGCGGCCTTCATCTCGTCCCAGGTCTTGGGCGGCGCGGCGATGCCGGCGGCCCTGAGCAGGTCGGAGCGGAAGTAGAACAGGGCGCCGTCGGTGTAGTACGGGGCGCCGAAGAGCGTGTCCCGGTACGTGGCCGCGTTGACGGTGGCGGGAATCATCTGGTCCGCGGGGACGGCGTCTTCGGGCAGCGGCATGATCCACTTGTTGGCGGCGAACTCGGAGGTCCACACCACGTCCAGGTTGAGCACGCTGAACGTGTCCGACTTGATCTGGGCGTTCTGGATGAGCTGCTGGCGCTGCTGGTCCGCGGAGTCCGGCAGTTCAATGAACGTGACTTTTTCGTCCGGGTGGGCGGCGTTCCATTCCTCGATGCTCTTGTTCGCAGCGCCCGAGGCGTCGCGGTTGGAGACGTAGTTGATGGGGCCCTTGCCTTCGAACGCCGCGGCGGCGTTGGCGCTGGCTTTCGGTTCCTGCGCGGTTCCGCCGCAGGCCGTGAGCGAGACGGCGGCGGCCGTCACGAGTGCGGTGGTGGTGAGAAGAGTCTGCCAGGTCCGGCTGCGCTGCCTCATGTGTTGCTCCTTCTGGTTTGGTTTGGGGTACTTGGTTGGGGCCCTGTTTCAGGGCGCTTGGATTTTGGGCGCGGGGGAGTACGACGACGGCGGCACGGTGGAGTGCCGGACGTCGCCGGTGGGAGGGGGCGGGTGTGATGAGTAGTGCGGGGTGCTAGCTGATGGCAGGCGCCGGCTGTTGGGGAGGCGCGGTGGAGCCGCGTTCGATCAGCTGGTGCGGCATGATCTTCGGTCCCAGGTCGCGGGAACGAAGCAGTTTCTTGACCGCCATCCGGCCCATGTCCTCGAGCGGCTGGGCCATGGTGCTCAGGGGCGGGTGAACGTGCAGGGCGGTGGAGGTGTTGTCGAAGCCCAGCACGGAGACGTCTTCCGGCACCCGGCGGCCGCGCTTTTGGAGTTCGTTCACCACGGCGGCGCCCATCTCGTCGCTCATGGCGAAGATGGCCGTAAGGTCCGGTTCCTGGGCGAGGAGCTCGTCCAGGCCGGTGGCGCCGCTTTCGTAGAAGAAGCTGCCGGCGGCCGTGACGGGGGTGCACTTTGCTTCGGCCATGGCACGGAGGTAGCCGCGCTGGCGGGGCTGGGCGACGTAGATCGAGGCGGGATCGCCGGTGAGCAGGCCGATGCGGCGGTGGCCGAGCTTCAGCAGGTGACGGGTTGCGTCGTAGGCTGCCTGTTCGTCGTCGATGGCCACGCTGGGTGAGCCGGACTTGTCGCTGATGGCCACGGAGATGATGGGGATGTTCGGCCCCAGCAGCTGCCGCGTTTCGGGGGTGATGACGGCGGAGATGAGGATGACGCCGGCCGCCCGGTAGGTGCGGAGCGTCCGGAGGTAGCCGGCAATGAACGCCGACTTGGCCCCGGTGCGGCCGAGCATCACGGCGTAGCCGCGTTCCTGGGCTTCCTGTTCCACGCCAAGCATCACCTGTGAGGCGAGGGCGTCCGAAACCATGGGGGCCAGGAGCCCGATAACGGAGGTCTGCCGGGTTTTGAGGCCGCGGGCCAGGTAGTCCGTTTCGTAGCTGAGGCTCCTGACCGCGTCCTCCACGCGCTCGCGGGTCTCGCTGGAGTAGCCCACGAGTCCGTTGACCACCCGCGAGACGGTGGCGGGAGATACGCCGGCGTGCTTGGCGACGTCCCTGATGGTTACCACTGTTGTTTCTCCTCGCGGGTGTTGCTGGCTTCGACATGCTGACCGAAAACGCTGTTACGCAAACGGTTTACGTAATCGGTTTCGTGATCTGCTGCACCAACACTAAACGGAGGCATGGAGGATTGTTGTACGTTTCGTAAACGGGGGTGGTTGAGGCAGTCGAAACTCGGTGCGTGTGGAGTTCAGCGCTTCGTGGAAGCGCGGCTCACCACCATCGGTGTTTCCTGGGGATCAAACCGGCGAGCGACGCGAGGCCGCCGGCGCAGAATATAACTCCCACGAAACCGCCGATCCCGTCACTTACCGGTCCGGTGGCGAGAAACGCGCCGAGGCCGAGGCCGGCCAGGCCGCGGCCGAGACGCCACGCGCGGTTCGCCCTAGGGTTCGACTCGTATCTCGATACCCCATACTTCCGCCGTTCGCCTCCACCGTTGCCTTGCGGGTTCGGATCAGTCTGAGTGGGTCCCTCAACAACGCCGCCGAATTCGTTCACCCACGGGCCGGTGCCCACTTCGGGGCAGTGGGCGTGCACGCTCTCGTCGATGGCAGAGAAGTCCGCTGGGAATCCCCGGTACATCATCTTCGAGAGGCTCACATCGAATTCCACCCTGCCATCTGCCCAGTAAGCGTCGTAGGTGACGAGGCGCACCGGGCGGTGCAGCCACCTTGAAGGGCTGATGACAGCCGTCGCGCGTACGGCGACTGGCTGATCTGCGGTTTCGGGCATGGATCGATCGTTGCACATCTGCGCCCGGACGTGCCCCGCCCGCCCAGCCCGGACTACGCGTCCGAGACCCTCAAGTGCTGGCGCGTCTTCCGGGAAAGGCGGTCCGAAGCTGTGCCCGGAACGTCAGTTGACTTCGCCGGCTGACCGCGATGATGGAGAGCAGGCCTGTCAGCAGCACCACCGCACCGCCGGCGGCGACTGACCATCGGGCACCGAACTCGGTGCCGATCCACCCCATAAGAGGAGCGCCGACGGCGGTGCCGCCCTGCAGGACGGCCAGGTAGAGGGCCAGTACGCGTCCACGGAACTGCGGTTCCACGGAGAGCTGGATGCTGGTGTTGCAGCTGTTCAGGAAGGTGATGGACGCCAGGCCCACCGGTATCAGCACTGCGGCGTAGAGCCAGAACGACGGCGACACGCTGCCGACCAGCGTGAAAAACCCGAGTCCCAGGGCGCCGCCAAGCATAAAGCGCAGCCGGGGGGCGGAGCGGCGGGCCGCGAGCAGGGCGCCGGCCAGGGTCCCGACGGCCATGATGGAGCCCAGCAGCCCGAACTCCCCGGGACCTGCCCCGAATACCGCGGTGGACATCAGCGCGTTGGTGATGGGGAAGTTCATGCCGAAGGCCCCAAGTACCCCCACCATGACCAGGATGAGCACCAGGTCCGGCCGGCTCCGCACGTAGCGCAGGCCCTCGGCAACCTGGTGCTTGCCGCGGACTGCCACTGTGGTCGGGGCCAGTTCCGAGGTGCGGATCCGGAACAGCGAGATGATGACGGCGGCAAAACTGGCTGCGTTGATGAGGAACACCGGGCCGGTTCCCACCCAGGCAATTAGGACGCCGGCGATGGCTGGACCGGTGAGCCGGGCCGTGTTGAAGGACGCGGAGTTCAGCGCCACCGCATTGGCCACGCTGTCCTGCCCCACCAGCTCCGAGACGAACGACTGGCGGGCGGGTGCGTCAATGGCGCTGGCCAGTCCCAGGCACAGTGCAGCCAGGTAGGCGTGCCACAACTGGGCGGTGCCGGTGACCACCAGGAGTCCGATGGCGAGCCCGCACAGACCCATCGCCAGCTGGGTCCACAGCAGTATCAGGCGTTTGCGGTGCCGGTCTGCGAGCACGCCGCCGTAGGGGCCAAGCAGCAGCATCGGCAGGAACTGCAGGCCAGTGGTGATGCCGACGGCGGTGCCGGAATGGTTGGTGAGGACGGTCAGTACCAGCCAGTCCTGCGCGATGCGCTGCATCCACGTGCCGATGTTGGAGACAAGTGCGCCTCCCGCCCACAGACGGTAGTTGGGGTTCTCCAGTGCCTGGAACATGGCGCTCATTTGGCGCTCAGCTGCTGCATGATGTGGGCGGCGCGGCTCAGGATTCGCCGGTCTTCGTCGCTCAGGCCCGCCACACGCCGGGCCAGCCAGGCGGTCCGCTGCTCACGGGCCTCGGCCAGGATGGCCGCGCCGGCCGGGGTAATTCCCACCTGGACCTGGCGGCCGTCGCGCGGATGCGCGGTCCGCGTGACAAAGCCTTGTTCCGTGAGTGCGTTGACGATCCGGGTCATGGACGGCGCCTGCACGTGCTCGCGTTCAGCCAGCTCGCGGAGGGTCTGCGGGCCGTAGCCGTTCAGTTGGGCCAGGACCGTGTACTGGCCCGGCGTAATGACGTCTCCGGTTGCCTCGACGCGGAGCCTGCGGGAAGTGCGCATCACCGCTGTCCGAAGGTCGATGGCCAGAATGTCCGGCTTGATGCTGTCCCTTGCCTCGCTGCCCGTGGGTTCCTTGTCCGTTGCCGTCACCGTGTGGTGCGCCTCCTGAATATACTTAGCACTGCTAATTAGCTCTGCTAACCATTATGCTCCGGCGAGGTGCGCGCGGCAAGCACGTGGGGCAGAGGGCACCTCAGAGCTGGTGGTGAACGTTCGCCGCCGCACCGGCTATTCGGCGCCCTTGAGCTTCCGCCAACCGCCGGCCCGGTTGTTGGCGATGATGGCCCTGAACATCTCGCCGAGTGCTTCCTCGTTTACGGCCTCGCCCTCGCGGAACGCGACGGTGCGGGCCGTTTTGTTGGTGTGCCCGGCAGTGATGATGCCGTGCGGATCCGGGACGATGCCGCCGTCATACATAAAAACGTTGACGTGGTCCTTCGCAGCAAGGAGGGCGCAGATGTTTCCGTCCAGGACGAAGTAGGGCTGGACGGTGCGTTTGATGGTTTCGGCGACGTCGGGATCGGTGGCGTGGACCAGGTCGCGGACCTGCCGGCAGATGGCCTGCTGCCAGGGCGGGAGTGCGTCGATGTAGTGGTCCACCCGCGGGTCCTTGGTGTAGTCCACGGCGGTGTTCGGGGCCTCAGCCGGCCAGGATCTGCTCGCGCAGGATGTCGGCGTGCCCGCAGTGCTGGGCAAGCTCTCGCAGCATGTGCAGGTACACCCAGCGCAGCGGCAGCGGCCCGCGGCGGTTGCCGGGGAGCACGTCGTCGAGCTCCATTGCTGACGTCGCGCGGCGGGATGCCTCGCAGGCCCCGAGGTGGGCCTGCCGGATGGAGGCTATGGTGTCCTGGTGGTCGAGGATGAACGACTCATCCGGGGTGGCCGGGATGCCGATCTCGGCGCGGGACCGGCAGGTGATGGCTTCGTCGAACCAGACCTTTTCCACGAAGGTGGCGTGCTTCACCAGGCCCAGCAGCGTGGTCCGCGACGGCACCAGGGAGCGGCGCGCCTGCTCCTCGGTGAGCCCGTCCAGACAGGAGTTGAGCATGCTGCGGTGCTCATTGAGGAAGGCCTCGAACTGGACGCGGACGGGCTGGTGGAGGACGTCTTCGGCGAGCGTGGCGGGGAGGGGAGGCATGGGTGAAGTATTGCAAGGCCGCCGGCGCGGGGCAACGGCTCGGGCAACGACTATCGCAAGGGCCCGGCTACTGGGCCGATCGCCGGGTGCGGGCCTGGCGCACCAGCTGGGTGAACGCACCCACGAAGACGGCCTCGATCAGCACCATCAGTCCGAGCAGCAGCCACTGCCCCTCGCTGATGAAAACAATGGCGCCGGTGAGGACCAGCACTGTCCCGAGGATCAGTGCGTACACGGCGAACCCGATGGCCACCTTGGCGCTGCGCACGCCCGTGCGGAAGCCAAAGCCCAGCGGCTGACCTCCGGGTAATCCCTCGATGCGGTCGGGGCCGGCTGGTGGGAGCCTGTCGAACTCCTCCCACGGGTCCCGTGCCTGATCCTGGTCCGTCATAACTCCATTATCCCGCGCATCCGGTCCGCGCCGGGGCCCGGACCCTGCCATCCCGAATCAGACAACGAAGCTGCACCCCGGCCCTATCCGGCAGCGCAGCTTCCGTGCGAGCATGGGCCTCACCGACACTCCGTGAAGGGTCAAAAATGAAATCCAACGAACTGCTGCTGGACGCCTTCGGCCGGATCCGCGAGGCTGTGGCGGACACTCTTGAATGGGTGGACGATGACGTTCTGGTCCGCCGGCCCTCGGGAACCGGGAACCCGATTGTGTGGCTGATCTGGCACCTTGGCCGGGTGGAGGATGCGCAGGTCGCCTCGGCGGCGGGCTTGGAACAGGTGTGGATTTCGCAGGGGTTCGTGGACCGCTTCAACCTCCCGCTTCGCGAGCGCGACACCGGCTACGGCCATTCCAGCGTGCAGGTGGATTCGGTGAAGGCCCCGCCGGAGCTGCTGCTCGAATACTACGACGCCGTCCACCGGCAGACCGCGGACTTCCTGCAGACCCTCGGCGACGAGGATCTGGACCGGATCGTTGACACCCGCTGGGACCCGCCCGTCACCCTCGGGGTGCGGCTGGTCAGCACGATTGCCGACTGCCTCCAGCACGTGGGGCAGGCCGCCTACGCGAAGGGATTGAAACACTGACTGATTGCTTTCACAGCCTGCCATGTGCCGACTATTCGCGCTGCACGCCGGTTCCCGACCGGTCCGAGCCACGTTCTGGCTGCTGGACGCCCCGGACAGCCTGGCGGACCAGAGCCGGCGGGAGCCCGACGGCGCCGGCATAGGGACTTTCGACGCCGATGGTAGGCCCCGCGTAGCGAAACAGCCCCTTGCCGCGTGGGAGGATCACGCTTTCGCCCGTGAGGCACGGGACCTGAAGAGCACGACTTTCCTGGCCCACGTGCGGTATGCCAGCACTGGCGCACATACTCTGGTCAACACCCACCCGTTCGAGCAGGACGGGCGGCTGTTTGCCCATAACGGGGCCTTCGGTGATCTCGAACGGCTCGATCAGCGTTTGATCGAGCTTGGCGCTGCGGACCTCGTGTTAGGCCAGACCGACAGCGAACGACTCTTCGCGCTCATCACTGCCGAGACCCGCCGCGCCGGAGGTGCCGTTGGGGAAGGTATCACCGCCGCGATCAAGTGGGTCGCTGCGGAGTTGCCCGTCTTTAGCTTGAACATCATCGTCACCACGGCCACGGACCTGTGGGCGCTCAGGTACCCGGCAGCCCACGAGTTATACATTCTGGAACGGGACCCGGCCGCTGCTCCGGCTCCGGCGGCCCCTCTGGACGCGCGGAGCAACCGGATCCACTCCCGCAGCACGGAACTTGCCTACAATCCGCATGTACTTTTAGCTACCGAACCGATGGACCATAACCCGGCCTGGCGTCCCATGACATCCGGCGAACTGGTGCACGTCGATCAGTCCTTGACGGTGACCGCCACGTACCCCTTCCCGGACGCCCCCGCGCATCCGCTCACTCTCGCCGATCTTGAACCTCATGCGGCGGCGTCCCAGAAGCCTTGACCCCTGATCCACCGAACCGCACATGGTTCGGGACTAACCCCGGCCACCTACCAGCGCCTGCAGTTTCTCGAACGATTCAGTCCAGCCGCCGCGGTGCAGTTCCAGCCGTTCCTCCGTGAGGAACGGTCCCTGCGAGAGCGCCAGGCGCGTGCCGTCGTCGGCCGTTTGGAGCGAAAGGTCGACGACGGTGTCCCGGTCATCCGGCGTCGGTTCCTCCCAACGGAAGGTGTACACGAGGCGCCAGGGAGGATCGATCTCCAGGAACTCGCCTGAGAGGTGGAACGGCTCACCGTCCGGTGGTGCCATGCGGAACCAATAGCGGCCGCCTTCCGCGAGGTTCAGTTCGGCTGACGGGATGGTGAAGCCGTGCGGTCCCCACCACCGCACCAGTTCGGATGATTCGGTCAGCATCCGGAAGATGTCTTCCGGAGGCGCAGGGAGCCTGCACTCCAGGTTCAGGACCAGCCCGCCGGTTTCCACTTTCATGGTTAAACTCTGGCATCCTGCGGACACTGACGAAAGAAGCTGACGGAAGAAGCGGCTCTATTGGTTGTGCCTCGCCCACAACTGCAGCCATACGAGCAGGCGCGTTTCGGGATCGTCCAGGTCGATGCCGAAGAGGGTCTCCACCCGGGATAGGCGGTAGCGGACCGTGTTGACGTGCACGTCCAGAGACTTGGCGGCTTCGATCGCGTTGCCACCGCAGCTCAGGTAGGCGTGGATGGTCTCTTCGAAGGACTTCTTATGGTGTTCGTCGTACTCGGCGATCCTGAGGGCGTGGGTCCCGGGCAGCTGGCCGGACGCCGTCAAAGACGAGGCGATCTGCCGCAGTTGCAGGCGCGAACCCAGGGATTCGTCGTCGGCCACCACGTCATCGGAGTCGGCAGATATTCGACCCTCGACGACGTTGCGAACCAGCTCGGACAGGACCAGTTCCGCGTTGACCCTGGACTCAGCAAGCCGGTCGATCGTAGCCGCTGCCCCCAGTGCGGCCAGCACCGGGCGTGAGAGAAGCCGCCGTGCGTTCTGGACGATTTTGAGGATCGCGCCGCGTTGAAACTGCAGGGACGATTCGGTGCTCTGCGGCAGCACGATGTACACGATGCCGTCTGAGAGCCCGCAGACTGCGGAGGGCACCCGGATGGCGCACGCGGTCCGGATGGTGTCGAAGAGCCGGAGACGTGACTGCAACGTTTCGGCCGCTATGGCGTCCGCCGGCCAGACGCTGAGGGCGGCCACCCGGATGGAAGCTGCCGATATTCCCAGCCGGATGGCGGCCAGCTCGGCGCGCTCGGGTTCGAACAGCAGCGGCTGAACCAGATCCATCTGGCGGGTGAGGTTCGAGACGTACGTGGTGCGCTTGTGCAGGATATGGAGCGCGGCAACATTGGCGGCTTCACGCAGGATCCGGTCCGCGTCCTCGTTGTGGTGGTCGGCGCGTTCCAGCAGCCAGAGCGATCCCAGCACGGCGCCGCCGGCCCGGATGGCGATGGCTGTACGCCGGAGCCGGGGGTCCGCCGTCGCCACATCCAGCGCATCGCTCGCGGCATGCACACGCCGGTAGTCCTTGTCGGTTTGCACGGAATGGGGAACGTGCAGGCGCAGGATGGAGCTGCGCCGGGTCTCGTCGATGGGCTGGTCCGGGAGGGTGGAATAGGCCAGGATCGTCTGGTCCGGATCGGCGATCGCAATGGCACCGCCGGCCTGGGCCGCCACCGTGTTGGCCAGATCGAACAGGTCCCCGGGACGGATGTCCACCAGGGTGCGGCCTGACTGCCGGTGCGGGACGACGGCGGCGTCCATGATCTCGGCCAGCTGGTTCCACGGAACCGAGTCGGAGGCACGGAAGAGGGCCAGCCCCGTTTCCCGGGCGGCTGCCCGGAGGGCGGCGTCCGGGTTGCCGTTGGATTTGTAGACGATTGCCACGTAGCCGGCGTCCTTCAGTTCCCGGACCTTCACCCGCAGGCGTTTGCCGGACAGCGACAGGCCGATGGCCAGGGCAACGGCGCCGGGGAACGTGGCGGGCGTGGCCGTCGAGTCGTACAAGACCGAGCCCGCGACAACCTGCTGGTCATCGGCCGGCATTTCGACGAGGCTGACAATTTCCGATCCGGCCGAGCGCGCCACATCTGCGAGCGTAGGCAAAGCATGACTCGCGGCCGCGGGAAACACCTTCACGGTGCCGCCCGACTCACTGTTTGGTAGTTGCTGCTAACGCGGAGCTCCTCAATTTGTCGCTATCTCCATAGTGGCACGGAGTTCCGCTTCCTACGCTGAACCATAACGCATGCACGCACTGGAAAGGCCGTCATTGAAAATCAGCGAAGCCAGGCAGCTCGTCCAGATCAAAGCCCCCGTATTATCCCGACGACGCCGTGTGCTGGCCAACGCTTTTAATGTGGAGGAATACCGGAAATCGGCACGGAGAGTCCTGCCCGCCGGGATTTTCGATTATCTCGACGGCGGTTCTGAAGACGAAGTGACGCTCCGCCGGAACCGCGCCGTCTTCGATTCCTGGGCCCTCATGCCCAGCTGGGGGCCGGTCTCCGGACCCGACACCAGCACCACGTTGCTCGGGAAGAAAAGTGCCCTGCCCCTGACCCTGACGCCCACCGGCGCAACGCGCCTGTTCCATCCCGAGGGCGAGCTGGCCGTCGCCGCCGCGGCTGACCGGGCGCGCATCCCCTACGGGCTGGCCGGGCTAAGCACCGTGTCCATGGAAGCAATTGCGGAGAACCACCCGGCCCTCGACCGCTGGTTCAACTTCGGGCTCACCTCCGACGCGCAGGCCCTGAAGGACAAACTGGCGCGCTGCGAAGCCGCCGGATTCACCACCCTGATTGTCGGCGTCGATACCCGGGCGTTAGGCGCCAGGGAACGGGACCTCCACAACGGCTTCACCGCGCCTCCGGCGCTGACGCTGTCAACCATCGCCGACATCGCCCGGCGGCCTTCGTGGTGGATCAACTTCCTGACGTCGGACGGCATCAGTTTTCCCAACCTGGATCCGCGCAGTGCCGCGGCCACCTCCGTGGTCACCCCGTCCATGTGGCAGCACATCCTTGGCCACTCCGATGCCACCAGCGGATGGAAGGAACTGGAAGCCTTGCGCCAGGCGTGGCACGGCAAGATCGTGCTCAAGGGCTGCGTCAACCCGGCAGACGTCGAGAAGGCCGCCCTGATCGGCCTGGATGCCGTCCAGCTCAGCAACCACGGCGGCCGGCAGCTGGACCACATGCTCAGTCCCATGGATGTGCTGCAGGAATCCCGGCAGCGGGTGGGCGATTCGATTGAGATCTATGTGGACTCGGGCATCCGGCGGGGGAGCGACGTCCTCAAGGCGCTGGCGCTGGGTGCCGATGCCTGCTCGATCGGCAGGGCCTACCTGTACGGATTGGTGGCGGCGGGCTCGCCGGGCGTCGGGCGCATCATCGAGATTTTCTCGGACGAACTCCGGCGTACCATGACGTTAGTAGGCGTTTCCAGCATTTCCGAGGTGAAAGCTCGAGGCGGGGAGATTCTCCGGGACATCCGTCATTCCGGCGAAATCCTTGAATCAACGGCGTCAGGCAACAAGCACTAACGAGTTCTGAACAAGTACACAGTGCACTTCTCCCGCAGACCCGCGGGCACCCCGAGAATCTCCCTGAATAGCTAAGGAAGCCATGCGCACCCGATACCTCCTTCCCGTCCTCACCATAGCCACGGCGCTCACACTCTCCGGCTGCGTCGACAACAGCGCACCACCCGCCACCGGCGGCGCATCCGGCACCGCTGACGCCGTCGACGTGAAAAAGAATGATTCCGTTGCCGCGATGCTGCCGGAGAAGATCAAGAACGCCGGCGTGCTCAACGTCGGCATGGCCAACAACTACCCGCCCAACGAGTTCAAGGACGATAACGGAGCGCCGGCAGGGTGGTCCGTGGACCTCACCAACGCCCTGGGCCAGGTAATGGGCCTGAAGGTCAACTTCGACATCGGCACCTTCGACAACATCCTTCCCGCCGTGCGCGCGGGGAAGGATGACATGGGCATGTCCTCCTTCACGGACACGCTGGAACGCGAAAAGCAGGTGGATTTCGTGAACTACTACTCCGCCGGCATCCAGTGGGCCGCCCCGAAGGGCAAGACCGTGGACCCCAACAACGCCTGCGGGCTCAAGGTGGCCGTCCAGGCAACCACGTATGAGGACACCCACGAGGTGCCCGCCAAGTCGAAGGCCTGCACCGACGCCGGCAAGCCGGCCATCACCATCTTCAAGTACGACGCGCAGGACCAGGCTACCAACGCCCTGGTGGTGGGACAGGTGGATGCCATGAGCGCCGATTCGCCCGTTACCCTCTACGCGATCTCCAAGACCAAGGACAAGCTGCAGACCGCCGGCGACGCGTTCGAAGTGGCGCCCTACGGCATCCCCGTGGCCAAGGGCAGCGAATTTACGCCGGCCCTCCAGAAGGCGCTGCAGACGCTGATCGACGACGGCACCTACACCAAGATCCTGTCCAAGTGGGGAGTGGAAGCCGGCGGAATCAAAACGGCGGACCTCAACGTGGCAGCCAAGGGGTGATACAGCATGAGCGAGCCGGAATCCGGCCGGATGATTGAGGCGGACCCCGCCAGGAATGCGGACCCCGGCAGGAAGCCGGATCCCGCCAGGAAGCCGCGGGCCGGCAGGGCAGGGGACGACGACGGCGCGCCGCCGGAAGCGATCGTGGCCATCCCGCTGCGCCACCCCTGGCGGAATGTGGTGGCGGTGCTCCTCATCATCGGGCTGGCAGTCTTTGTGCTGGATGCCGCCCAGCGCCCGGACTACGGCTGGGCGGACGTGGGCAAGTACATCTTCGACCGTCGGATCAGCCAGGCTGCGTGGGTCACCCTGTGGCTGACCATCTACGCGATGATCGGCGCGATCGTGATCGGGCTGCTGCTGGCGATCATGCGGCTTTCGCCCAACCCTGTGCTGAAGAGCATCGCCTGGCTGTACATCTGGATTTTCCGGGGAACCCCGGTGTACGTGCAGCTGGTGTTCTGGGGCATCGTGGCGCTCATCTATCCGGTATTCACGCTGGGCATCCCGTTCATGGACCCGTGGGTCACCATCCCGAATGAGGTGTTCACCAACCTCTTCATCACCGCGGTGATCGGCTTGGCCCTCAACGAGGCCGCCTACATGTCCGAGATTGTGCGGGCCGGGCTGCTGTCAGTGGACGAGGGGCAGGCGGAGGCGTCGACGGCGCTGGCCATGTCCTGGGGGCAGACCATGCGGTACGTGGTGGTTCCGCAGGCCATGAAGATCATCATTCCACCCACCGGCAACGAGGTGATCTCGATGCTCAAGACCACCTCGCTGGTGGCGGCGATCCCGTTGAGCGTTGACCTCTACGGGGTGTCCCGCGGTATCTCCGCCGTGACGTTCACGCCGGTGCCGCTGCTGATTGTGGCGTCGCTCTGGTATCTGCTCTTCACCTCAGTGCTGATGGTGGGCCAGCACTTCATTGAAAAGCGGTTCTCGCGGGGAACCGGCCGCGCCAAAACGGGCAAGGAAGGCACGACGCCGGAACCGGCACCTGCCGCGCTTCCCGGCGGCCCCGGCGTTCACGGCGGACCGCTCAGCAATGACTTTGGAGGAAAAGGATGACGGACGCGCCGATGGTGCTTGCGGAGAAGGTCTCCAAGAATTTCGGCACCAATAGGGTGCTGCGCGGAATCAACCTCAGGGTCAACCCGGGGGAGGTTCTCTGCATGGTGGGGCCCAGCGGCTCGGGCAAGTCGACGTTCCTGCGCTGCATCAACCATCTGGAACGGGTTGACGGCGGCCGGCTTTCGGTGGACGGCCAGCTGGTTGGCTACCGCCAGAAGGGGGACAAGCTCTACGAACTGAAGCTCAAGGAAGCAGCCTTCCAGCGCCAGGAAATCGGGATGGTGTTCCAGCGGTTCAACCTGTTTCCGCACCTGACCGCGGTGGAGAACATCATTCTGGCCCCCATGCGGGTCAAAGGCATTTCCAAGGCTAAAGCCACCGCGCGGGCCAAGGAACTGCTGGAGCGCGTGGGACTGGCGGACAAGGGCGATGCCTATCCGGCGCACCTGTCCGGCGGCCAACAGCAGCGCGTGGCCATCGCCCGCGCACTGGCCATGGACCCGAAGCTGATGCTCTTCGATGAGCCCACCAGTGCCCTGGACCCGGAACTGGTGGGCGAGGTGCTGGACGTCATGAAGGAACTGGCCAAGAGCGGCATGACCATGATTGTGGTGACCCACGAGATGGGGTTCGCCCGGGAAGTGGCGGACACCCTGGTCTTCATGGATGAAGGCGTGGTGGTGGAGGCCGGGCCGCCCCGGCAGGTCCTCAGCGATCCACAGCATGAAAGGACCAAGGCGTTCCTGTCCAAGGTCCTCTGACAGCGTTTTGTAGCCTTCCTGCTCGAACAGCACCGTGATCGTGTCCTCCTCATGCGGCGTCGTCGTAATCCTCTGCGTAGCCGCGCATCATCTCGATAATGTGCGCGGGTCATTGAGGAGGGCGGGCAGCGGTGGGAAAATGGTCGGAGCACCGCACGTGAGCCGCAGTGGCTCCTCTCGACAGTTCGGCACGCTTGCCGGGCACCTGGGTTTGGCCGTTTCGTGGAAGGGCCGCAGCTATGACCGTTCAACGCCCGAAAAAGCGCCGCCTCCGCGTCACGGACGTCAACGTGGTTCACCATCCCACCCTGAGGAAGGCGCTGGGCGGCACCATCGTCGGCAACACCATGGAGTGGTACGACGTCGGGGTGTTCGGTTATCTGATCACCACCATGGGCCCGGTGTTCCTGCCCGAGGCCGATAAAGCGGTGCAGAACCTGTTCCTGCTCGGAACCTTCGGTGCCACGTTTATTGCCCGGCCCCTCGGCGGCGTCTTCTTTGGCTGGCTGGGTGACAAGATTGGCCGCCAAAAGGTGCTGGCCATGACCCTGATGCTGATGGCGGCCGCGACGTTCGCCGTCGGCCTCCTCCCGGGCTACGCGGTGCTGGGAATCTGGGCCGCCGTCCTGCTGGTGGTCACCAAACTGGTGCAGGGCTTCTCCACCGGCGGCGAGTACTCCGGAGCCACCACGTTCGTGTGTGAGCATTCCCCGGACAAGCGCCGCGGTTTCTTCGCCAGTTTCCTGGACATGGGCAGCTACCTGGGCTTTGCCCTGGGAGCGGCGCTGGTCTCGGTCCTGCAGCTGACCCTGGGCCAGGACCAGATGGAGGATTGGGGCTGGCGCATTCCCTTCCTGATTGCCGGGCCGCTCGGCATTGTGGCGATCTACTTCCGGATGAAGATCGAGGAATCACCCGTCTTCCAGGCAACCCTGGAAGCGGAACAGGAATCAGCCCGGCACCCTGAGACGGGGGAGGTGCTCGGCGCCATGGGCCCGGCAGGAATTTTCAGGGCCTACTGGCGCAGGATCGTGCTGGCCATGATCCTCGTGGCGGCCGCCAATACGGTGGGCTACGCACTCACCTCCTACATGCCGACGTACCTGACCAGCAACAAGGGGTACGACGAGATCCACGGAACGCTGCTCACCATCCCTGTCCTGGTGGTCATGTCGCTGTGCATCCCGCTCACCGGCCATCTCTCGGACAGGATCGGACGCCGCCCCGTGCTGTGGATCGGCGCGGTCAGCACCGTGGTCCTGGCCATCCCCGCGTTCAGCCTGATCGCGGTGGGAACCGTCCCGGCCACCCTCGCGGGCCTGGCCCTGGTGGCCTTCCCCGTCACGTTCTACGTGGCCAACCTCGCGTCTGCCTTGCCGGCACTGTTCCCCACGGCGCACCGTTACGGGGCCATGGGCATCGCCTACAACTTCGCCGTCGCCATCTTCGGCGGCACCACCCCGTTCATCATTGCCTCCCTCATCCAGGCGACCGGCAATGACATGATGCCCGCCTACTACCTGATGGCCACCTCGGCGATCGCCGTGGTCACCATCTACTTCCTGCCGGAATCCGCCCGCCGGCACCTGCCCGGGTCGATGCCCAGCGTGGACTCGGACGAGGCAGCCCGCGAGCTGGTGGCCACCCAGGACGAGAACCCGCTGCTGGACATGGACACTTTGCCTTTTGACAGCAGCTACGAGGCTGCGCGGGCGTCGCACGCGGGCCACACGGGAACGACGCCGGGCGGTTGAGCTGAGGGGACTATATGGCCATGCGGGGACTTTCGACTCTTCCCCGCACGGGCCGCGCAGGCGAGGGTTGGACGCATGCAGGAACCCAGCGCCGAACCTCAGGGCCGGCGGGACCGGAGCAATGACGATCCGTTCCTCCGGTATGCCAGACGCTTCGACCGGCCGATCGGCGACGTTCCGGACGCGCTGCGTTCCTCCCGTGCCGCCCCCGCTGACATTGCCCGCACGCTGGGCCTGCCCGCGGCAGCGGTCGAAGGTCCGGCAACCTTCTTCGCCGACTTCACCGCGACCCGCGGAGCCCGCCACGTCCGGGTCTGCGCAGCGGCAGCCTGCTTCGTGGCCACCGCTGGAACGCACGTCGCGGAGGTAGAGGCGGCACTCGGAGTGCACGCCGGGAGCCGGAGCGAGGACGGCTCCGTCTCGCTCCAGGCAGTGCGCTGCCTGGGCTACTGCTTCTCCGGTCCCGCAGCCCTGGACGGCGTCGACGCGCTGGCCGGGCCCGGCCTGGCAGCACAACTGGGTGGATCCGCCCCGCGGACGGCACCGCCCATCCCGGTGGCCTGCGACACCGGAGCCCCTGTGGTGACCGCCGGGCTACTCGGAGGCTCGCAGCCGTGGTCGGTATGGCCCGGCGTCGCTGCCTCTGCAAACCCCGAGGACGTTCTGGCCGAAGTCGAGGCCGCGCAACTGCGAGGGCGGGGCGGGGCAGGTTTCCGTGCCGCCGCGAAATGGCGGGCCGCGCTTGAGCACCCTGCCCCCCGGGTGGTGGTGGCCAACGGTGACGAGGGGGACCCCGGGTCCTATGCCGACCGGCTGCTCATGGAGGAGGACCCGCACCGCGTGCTTGAGGGCCTGGCCCTGGCCTGCTTCGCCGTCGGTGCGGCCACCGGCATCGTGTTTGTCCGCTCGGAGTATCCTCGCGCGGCCGCCCGGCTGCGGGAAGCCGTGGCCCAGGCGCGCACTGCCGGGCATCTCGGCCCGGACGCGGCGGGCAGTGGTTTCAGCCTGGGCCTGCACGTGGTTGAAGGTGCAGGCTCTTACGTCTCCGGTGAGGAAACGGCCCTGCTGAACGGGCTCGCGGGACTGCGCGGCGTCGTGCGTTCCAGGCCGCCGTTCCCCACCGGCCGGGGACTCCACGGCCGGCCTACTGTGGTCAACAACGTGGAAACGCTGAGTGCTGTTCCGTGGATCGTGCAGCACGGCGGAGCGGCGTACGCCGCCTTGGGGACCGCGGACGAGGCCGGCACCGTGCTCGCGTGCCTGTCGGAGAGGTTCCGTCGGCCCGGCGCCTACGAGGTGGAGATCGGCACGCCGGTCCGGCGGATCGTCGATGACCTCGGGGGCGGGCTTCGCGACGGGGCGATACTGCGGGCCCTTCAAATCGGCGGGCCCCTGGGCGGCTTCCTCGGCCCCGAAGACCTCGACATTCCGCTCAGTGATGATGCGCTGTCCAAGCACGGGGCCGCCCTCGGCCACGCAGGGATCGTCGCCTTCGATGACAGGCTCACAGGCGGGCAGGTGCTGCAGAACCTGTGGGACTTTGCCGCGGAAGAGAGTTGCGGACAGTGCTCGCCCTGCCGGGTAGGGTCGTGGCGCGGCCGTGGCTTGGCGGAGCGGCCGGATGGCCCTGCCGAAAGCCGTGAGCGCGGCGAGGTGCTACGCACCATGGCCGCGGGCAGCCTGTGCGCCTTCGGCCGGCGGGTGCCGGCGGCGGTGCAAAGCCTCGCCCGCGTGTACGGGCTGGCGGGGTGGACGCCATGAAGCTCCAGGTTGACGGCCGCGAGGTCGAGGTCCCGGCCGGAGCCACACTGCTCGAGGCTGTGCGGGCGGCCGGCCTGGCCCTTCCAACGTTGTGCCATGACGACCGGCTCAGCACCGTGGCCTCCTGCCGGACGTGCCTGGTGGACATCTCCGGCCGGGGCCCGGCCGCCGCCTGCAGCACCCCGGCCGAGGACGGGCTGCGCATCGGCGTTGAGGCGTCCCGGGAGATCCGGCGTGATGCCCTGCAGGCCATCGTCGCGGGGCTGCCGGCCCGGGCGCTGGACGTTCCGGTCGACCGCAGCGAACTGGCCAGGCAATGCGCCGAGTACGGGGTGGCTGCCGCCGCTGGTTCCGTCCTGCCGCCGGAGCGCGGCTTTGACCACTCCCACCCGTACGTCAAGCTCGACCGAGATCTTTGTATTGCCTGCGGGCGGTGCGTGCGCGCCTGCGCGGAAATACAGGGCACGTTCGCCCTCACGCTGGTGGGTCGCGGAGCCGGGACGGTGGTGGCGCCCGGGACGGGCGGTCCCTGGGCGGAATCCGATTGTGTCTCATGCGGGGCGTGCGTGGACACCTGCCCCACCGGGGCACTGTCTGAACCCGGGCTGCTGAATCTGCTGCCGATCGAACGGCAGACCCTAACCACGTGCGGCTACTGCGGCGTCGGCTGCAGCCTCGAGGTCTCCACCCGCGACAACGAGATCATGACCATCCGGCCCGCCGGTGAGGGCTCGGTGAACCATGGACACGCCTGTGTCAAGGGACGGTTTGCCCACGGGTTCCTCGGTTCCGCCGAACGCCTGACAACCCCGCTGATCCGCCGGAACGGGACGCTCGCCCCGGCCACCTGGGACGAGGC
Source organism: Arthrobacter sp. LjRoot78 (assembly GCF_964254335.1). Taxonomy (NCBI): domain Bacteria; kingdom Bacillati; phylum Actinomycetota; class Actinomycetes; order Micrococcales; family Micrococcaceae; genus Arthrobacter; species Arthrobacter sp. LjRoot78. The sequence goes on from NZ_CAXUTG020000001.1 coordinate 1,047,661, forward strand.
CGCCGGATACGTGGCCGCAAGGCTCACCGGGATCCGGGACGCGGACCCGGACGGATTCGCCGTCATCTCCTCGGCCCGGGCCACCAACGAGGAGAACTACCTGGCCCAGAAGTTCGCCAGGGCCGTCATGGGGACCAACAATGTGGACAACTGCTCCCGGCTCTGCCATGCCCCCTCCGCGGCCGGTCTGGCCGCCACGTTCGGCCTGGGAGGCGGGACGAACCCGTTCGACGACCTGGACCGGTGTGACGCGATCCTCCTGGTCGGCGCGAACCCGACGGCCGCCCACCCGGTGGTGGGCTCCCGCATCTTCCAGCGGGTCATGGACGGCGCCCGCCTGGTGGTGGTTGATCCCCGGTTAACCTCGCTGGCCCGGCACGCGGACGTCCACCTTAGGCCCCGGCCGGGAACCAACGTGGCTGTGTTCAACGGCCTGGCGCACGTCCTGGCACGGGAGGGGCTGGTGGACGAGGCCTTCCTTGACGCGCACACCAGCGGCTACGGGGAGCTGCTGGGGCTGCTCGGGGACTACCCGCCGGAGCGCGTAGCCGGGATCTCCGGTGTCCCGGCAGACGATCTGGTGCGGGCCGCCGTCGTGTACGGGCAAGCAGTGGCTCCGGCCATTTTCTACGGCCTCGGCGTGACCGAACACCGGCACGGAACGGACGGTGTCCGGACCTTGTCCAACCTGGCACTCCTGCGTGGCGCCGTGGGGCCGGGCACCGGCGGAGGGGTGAACCCGCTGCGCGGGCAGAACAACGTCCAGGGCGCCTCGGACATGGGGGCGCTGCCCGACCTGCTGCCCGGGTACCAGAAGGTCCTGGACCCTGCAGCGCGTGCCCGGTGCACCGAGGCCTGGCGGGCCGATGTGCCGCCGCTGCCCGGGCTTCGGATCCCGCAGATGTTTGCGGCCGCCCGCGCCGGGACATTGAAGGCGCTGTGGGTCATCGGCGAGGATGTGCTCACCACCGACCCGGACAGCACCTCGGTGCGGGCGGCACTGGCGGCCTGCCCGCTGGTGATCTGCAACGATTTGTTCCTCTCCGCGACGGCCGCCGCCGCGGACGTCGTCTTCCCGGTGGCCGCGTGGCTGGAAAAGGACGGCACGTTCGTCAATTTCGACCGGCGCTTCCAGCGGGTCCGGGAGGCGGTGGCGCCCCCTGCCGGTGTCCGCACCGACTTCGCGGTGCTGCACGCCGTCGCGGCCCGGATGGGGGCAGACCTTGGGTGCGCCACACCGGCGGAGGCTATGGCGGAATGCGCAGCGCTGGCGCCGCTTTTTGGTGGTATCTCGCACCCGCGCCTGGACCGGGAGGGGCCGCTGCACTGGCCGTGCGGATCCGTCGATTCCCCCGGGACGCCACGCCTTTACCAGGACCGCTTCGCCACGCCGGACGGCCTGGCGCACCTGGCCGCCAGGCCCTACCTACCTCCGGGCGAGCAATGCGACGCGGACTTCCCGTTTTTGCTGATCACGGGGCGCCGGGCAGAGCACTACAATTCCGGCAGTATGACCCGCCGCACCGACAACCTGCGCCTGCTCGCCCGGGAGACGGTCGACGTCGAACGCGGGGACGCTGCTGCACTGGGACTGCACGACGGCGACTTCGTCCGGTTGGGCAGCCGGCACGGGACGGCCATCCTGCAGGCCAGGATCACGGACGAGGTGGAACCGGGCCAGGTCTTCGCGGGCTTCCACTTCCCTGGTGCCGCGGTCAACGGCCTCACCTCCCCGGTGGAGGATGAGGTCACGGGGTGCCCCGAATACAAGCTGACTGCGGTCCGCCTGTCCGGGGCCGGCTGACGGCGTCCACACGGCGATCGGTTACCACCCCGAGGACGGCCCAACTGTCTTCCCGTCCGCCGGCGTCACCCGGATCCTCGCGATGCGGAGCCGGTCCATCGCCAGAACCGTCAGCACGTGGCCCGGCACCTCCACCCGGTCCCCAACCCGCGGCAGCCGGCCCAGACGGTCGATCACGAACCCGGCCACTGTCTCGTAGTGGCCTTCCGGGAGGGCGATGCCGGACGCCGTCGCGAACTCCTGGAGAATCAGGCCGCCGTCGACGTCGAGGGAACCGTCAGCAAGGGTGACGCGGTCCTCGTGGTCGGCACCGGTGTCGTACTCGTCGTAGATTTCGCCCACAAGTTCCTCCACCAGGTCCTCCAGGGTGACGATGCCGTCCGTGCCGCCGTACTCGTCCACCACCAGCGCTATGTGATGGCCAAGCCGGCGCATCCGGGACAGGGTGGGCAGCACCCTGTTCGTCCCGGGAAGCGGGAGGATCTTGCGGACGATGTCCTTCACCAGGCCCCGGTCAAAATCACCCTCACGGGGCATCAGGTCACGGATGTGGACGAAGCCGAGGACGTCGTCCGGAGTCCGGCCGATGACGGGAAAACGTGAAAACGGGCCGTCCCGCACCATGCTGCGTGCATCCGCAATAGTCATGGTGCCGTCGATGAAGGTCACCTCGGTGCGAGGGCGCATGACCTCCTGCAGCGTGCGGTCCCCGGCGCCGAAGACATCGCTCAGGATGTTGCGGCTGTGTTCTTCCAGCATGTCGCTCTCCGCCACCATGTCCCAGAGTTCCTCGGAGCTGACGCTTTCCTGTTTGGCGTGGGGATCACCGCCGAACAGCCGCACCAGTGCATCGGTGGACACGGACAGCAGCCAGATGACCGGGCGCATGATCTGTGAGAGGACGATCAGCGGCGGGGCGAGGGCCTTCGTGAAGCCGACGGCGCTCTGCATGGCAAGCCGCTTGGGCACCAGTTCGCCCAGCACCAGGGAAAGATAGGCCACCAGCAGCGTCATGCCGATGAAGGCCGCCGGTTGGGCAGCGGCGCCGAAGCCCGCGCCTTCCAGGATGGGCTCGACGTCGGGCGCAATGGTGGACGCGCCGTAGGCGGCGGAGAAGAAGCCGGACAGGGTCACGCCGATCTGGACAGTGGACAGGAACCGGTTGGGGTTCCGGGCCAGTTCGGCGGTCCGGGCCCCGCCTTTCCCCGACTTTTCGATCTGGCGCACCTGGCTCTCGCGCAGGGACACGAGCGCCATCTCGGTACCGGCAAAGACGCCGCCCAGCAGCACAAAAAAGAGGACCAACAGGAAATTGACCAACGTGACGCTGTCCATGACCCGACCCTACCGAACAGCGCCTTTATCTGACCGGCCCCGTCACGTCGCCAGCGTCAGCAGCTTCCCGTCCGTCACGGCCTGGCGGGACAGCGTTTTGTAGCCTTCCTGCTCGAACAGCACCGTGATCGTGTCCTCCTCATGCCGCATCACCAGGCCCGGCCCCCATTCCTTATGCACAACTGAGGCCTGGAGCGGAAAAGGGTCACCGCCCGCGGCGGCCGCGGCGGCGTCGTCGTAATCCTCTGCGTAGGCGGAGCCGTCGGTGCAGGTATCGCAGTTGCCGCAGGGCTCGGGGAGGTCCTCGCCGAAGTAGCCCAGCAGGAACTGGCGCCGGCAGGCGTCCGTCTCGGCGTAGGCGCGCATCATCTCGATGCGGGAGCGGTCCACCCGCTGGCGTGCTTCGGCATGTTCGACGGCGCGTTCCACCACCGCGGGCAGCTTGGCGCCCGCGTCCAGCCGGACGCCGCGCTTGCCGGTGCGGACGGCGCGGGTTTCCTGCAGCTGGTTCAGCACTCCGGTGAGCCGCCGCGGGGAGAAGCCGGTCTGCTCGGCGAGGGCCTTCTGCTTGACCGGCCCGCCAGCGGCGCGGAGTGCCTCAAGGACAGTCATGAGCGATTCCTCGTCCGGGGTGTGGGTGCCGAAGAATGTGCGCAGGCCCAGGTCCTCGGAGCGGTAGTGGAGGACGGCGGCGGCCTCTTGCCCGTCTCGCCCGGAGCGGCCGATCTCCTGGTAGTAGCTGTCCAGCGAATCAGGGATGTCCGCGTGGATGACGAAGCGGACATTGGGTTTGTCGATGCCCATGCCGAAAGCGGTGGTGGCTACAACGACGTCGAGCCCGTCGTCGAGGAACTGCTCGTGGACGCGGTCGCGCTCGCTCTGCTTCCGGCCGGCGTGGTACGCCTCGGCGCGCAGGCCCAGGGCGGTGAGTTTGGCGGCGTAGGCCTCGGTGTCCTTGCGGGTGGCCGCGTACAGCAGTCCGGGACCCTTGAGCTCGGCCACCTGCGTGATCACGGCTCGGCGCTTGTCCTTGTCTTTGTGGTGGCGGATGACCTCCAGCCGGATGTTGGGCCGGTCGAAGCCGTGCACCAGGACCAAGGGGTCTTTCATGCGCAGGCGCTGCTGGATTTCGTCGCGCACCGGGGGAGAGGCGGTGGCGGTGAGGCCGACGACGGGCGGGTTGCCAAGCTGCCCGCGGACCTCGCCGAGGCGCAGGTAGTCGGGGCGGAAATCGTGGCCCCAGGAGGAGACGCAGTGTGCCTCGTCCACCACGAACAGCGGGACGTCCAAGGCCGCGAGCCGTTCGACGGTTTCGGTCTTGGCGAGCTGTTCGGGGGCGAGGAAGACGAAAACGGCGTCGCCGCTCTCTGCGGCTTTCCAGGCGTCGTTGATTTGGGCATCGCTGTGGCCGGAGTTGATGGCGACGGCGGCCTTCCCGCCGAGTGTTTCCAGCAGGCCGTCCAGCTGGTCCTCCTGCAGGGCGATGAGCGGGGAAACCACGACGGCGGGACCGCGCCCTGGGCCGTTTCGGTGCAGTTGGAGTGCGGCCACCTGGTAGATGGCGGACTTGCCGTAGCCGGTGGGCATCACGGCGAGCACATCCCGGCCGGACACGAGGGCGCGCATTCCGGCCAGCTGGCCGGCGCGGAGGCGGGGGAGTCCGAAGGTGTCGGCCGCGAGCTGGCGGAGGCCGGCGTCGGGATCCGCGGTGGTGTCGGTGCCCGGGAAGGTGTCAGTGGGGACTGCGGGGGCAGTGGCGTCGGCCATGATGGCAGCTCCGTGGGGTGCGATCCGGCGGCCGGGCGTCTTCAGCCGAGGGTGCCAGCATAACGCTTGCCGGCATTGAGGTGGGCGGCCAGTCGCTGTCGATCCCCGTGTTCCTTCTGATCTCGGCCGGAACCGCCCGGCCACGCTCACGTGGAATCGGATGAGACAGCCCGCGAGTTGGTGACCACCCAGGACGGGAACCCGTTGCTGGACATGGACACCCTGCCGTTCGACAGCAGTTACGAGGCTGCGCGGGCGTCTCACGTGGGACATGCGGGGACGACGCCGGGCGGGTAACGCGCGGGGCGCCGTCGTCATCGCCGGGCGGCTACTGCGCCGCTTGGCTGGTGGTCACCACCTTGGTCCACGGTCCGGCGGGCGGCGAGTCCACGAACCGCCAGGACACGTGGTCGTTGTCGCCGTCGAGGTCGGCAAAGCCGAGGCAACCGTTCAGGGCCGGCGATACATCCATTCCTGCCCCCTGGGAGGCGTCTCCGCTGAACTGCGTGTTGGCAGGGCGGGCGTCGTTGCTGCCGAAGACGTAGCCGGCGTCGTGGTAAAGCGAGCCGCTGGACGGTCCGGCGTCCTCGATCTGCCCGTAGCAAACGTTCCCGTTCGGGCCCGTGAGCTGGACCCAGCGGTTCTTCATATAGCTGTAATTGCTGTTGGCGCAGTTGTTTACCCCGGAGGTGGCGTTGTCCGCGGCGGCCCACGGGATGTCCGTGCAGCGGCGGGCGAAGGCAGTGGGGTCGTTCACGTCGTCGTACGGCAGGTCCAGGTAAAACGGGTTCTGCTTCGGCGTGGGCTGCCTGGTGGGGAAGTACCCGTTCGCCGCGGTCCGGCGTTCCGTAGTGCAGACGAAGGTAGCAGCCGTAGTCCCGGAGCTCACACCGTCGCAGCCGCCGTAACTACTGCCCGGGCACGCCGACGCTGTGGATGGCGTCAGGTAGGGCTTGACCCCGGTGTGGCGGTACGCCCACTGGGAATCGTAGGTGGAACAGACCTGCGACCCGTCCGAGACGCTGGCGTTGAAAATCTCGCCCACCCAGAACGTGGTGGCAACGATGTTCGTGTGGACCGGGTATTTGCCGCTATTGGCCAACGACGCCGACGACGGCTGGCCGATGCCACTGCCGGCGGACCACGTGAGCGACCCGCCCTGGAAGTCCTGCCGGATGCTGCCCGCACCGTTCGCGTACTCGTTGCTGACGGGGTAGCCGAGCTTTCCGTTTTCCCAACCTTGCGCTGCCCACGCGGTGCCGATCGCTCCGGTGGTGGGGTGGGCGCCGGTGGCCGGGGACCAATGGATCTGGCCGCGCTGGTAGGCCTGGTACGCGCCGCCGCCGGTGAGGCCTGTGGCTTCGTTGCTGACGGGGTAGCCGAGCTTCCCGTTTTCCCAACCTTGCGCGGCCCACGCGGTGCCGATCGCGCCGGTGGTGGGGTGGGCGCCGGTGGCCGGGGACCAATGGATCTGGCCGCGCTGGTAGGCCTGGTACGCGCCGCCGCCGGTGAGGCCTGTGGCTTCGTTGCTGACGGGGTAGCCGAGCTTCCCGTTTTCCCAACCTTGCGCGGCCCACGCGGTGCCGATCGCGCCGGTGGTGGGGTGGGCACCGGTGGCCGGGGACCAATGGATCTGGCCGCGCTGGTAGGTCTGGTACGCGCCGCCGCCTGCCAGTCCCTTGGCCTCGTTGGAAGCAGGGTAGGCCAATGGCCCGTTTTCCCAGCCCTGCGCTTCCCACGCGGTACCGATGGCCCCAGTGGAGATGTGGGCGCCTGTGGCTGGGGACCAGTGGATCTTGCCGTACTGGTAGTTCTGGTAACAGCCGCCGTTGGCGAGGCCGCAGACGACGGCGGAGGTCGCCGGGCCGAGGCCGGAGCCGATGGCCGCCGACTGGATGTCCGCTGTGGCCGCTGGGGGAACGCTGGTTGCGGCAGGTGCCTGCAGCTTCGGGGCTTGGAGATGTGCGGCCTGTGCGCCCGTGGCCGGCAGCAGCACGAGTGTTGAAAATACCGCCACCAGGGCGCGCGCGGCGAACCTGCTCCGGACTGACGTGGGGGTGCGGCTAATCATTGACGGTCATCTCGTGTCGCCTGGACTTCCCGGCCCGGCCCCGGTGCGGTGGCAACACTGGGAATCGTGTTGGGCCCGCCCCGAGGCAGATCTCCCGCTGTGGCGCATGACACACCTTGGCGCTAATGATGGCCATGTTACCAAAGTGACTAAATAACTATTAAGGTGCTTCTGTGCGGGATGTTACGGCGGGATGAATTTTCAGTTCAGGTCATTCCGTAAGCTGGGGCCTTGGGAAGGGACCGCCGGGCCGCGGGAGTGGCCGGGTCCTAGACCAAGGTGCTGAGGGCTGAACCGTAGCTGGGACGCTACTTTAGGTCCGGGTTCCCCGGCCGCCGGTGCCTGTGGTGCAACTCGTAGCTGTCGAACACATCGGCGGACGTGGTTCCTGCATGGCCGAATTTGCCGCGAAGGACGTCGGCGAGTCCGTCCAGGGCCGCGTGGAGCATCCGTCCGGCGAACTGGAGTTCAGGGCTCTCGCTGCGCTGGGCCTGGGATGCCAGCTCCTGGGCGTAGGCCACCGTGGCGGGTAAGGAGCCGCGCTGCTCGATTTCACGGAAGTAGTAGGTTTCATGGAACGCGAGCAGGTCTATGCTCACCGAAGCCACGTTTCCGGCAATTGACTCCAGCAACCCGGCTGCGTGACCGGGATCCAGTGCCAGTACACCTGCCGGACCTGCGGCCTCCCGGAACAGGGTCAGCTGGTGGGCAAGCGCCCGGCGGCGGTTCAGGGCCGGGAAAGTCTGCAGGATCCAGGTGACCGTTGCTGTCAGCAAGCCGAAACCGGTGACGGCTTGGAGGGCAACAACCAGCCTTAGCACCGGATGCGCTGCCACGATGTCGCCGAACCCCACGGTGGAAAGCGTGACCAGGGAGATGTAGAGGGCTTCGGCAAAGTCGGCCCGGAGCGGAACCCCGGCTCCGTAAACAAACCCGTCGGTTAGATGGGGCAGGTAAAGCAGGGCCCACCCGATGGCCGCCAAGGCCGCCCAGGTGCCAATGACTGCGGCCATCGCCAAGGGTGCTGCGATGAAGGAGCCCCGGCCCCGCAGTTTTCTCGAGACAAGCCAGAATCCGCGCATGATCGCCCGGCCCAGAGGACCGGAACCATGCGGGTAAAGGAGCGTGCGAAAGACGTCGACGAGCATCAGCAGAACCAGCCCGGCGCCCAAAACCGTCCAGAGCGTGTCCTCGATGTCCATGGCCTCATCTTAGGGGCGAGTGCGTCCTGAGGAGCAGTTAGCGTGCAACCATCAAAGTGCCGGCAACCCGTGCAGTGGCGGAGGCTTCGGGGTGGCCACCGGGTCCGAATGGATCGCGGTCATCCTCAGCGTCGTCAACGGCGTCATCCTGGCGGTGGCCGTGTTCGCCGTGCGCTGGCTGTATCCCACCAGGAACCGTGCCCTCGTTGCCCTGGCGGCCGGGGGGGCTTTTCGGCCTGCTGGGTGCCGCGATCACCCACGGATAGTCACCCCTGCAGCGCACCGCCGTCGGGAATTACGACGGCGGTGCGCTGCTTTGCCACGGGCCCGGGCTAAGCAGCTAAACGGGGCTGCCGAACTCGCGGATCGTAATTCCGGTGAAGTCAGCCGGGGCGCCGTCGGCGTAGAACGAGATCCCGGTGTCGCCGTCGGCGAAATGAACTTGCTGTGAGAGCACCGTGTGACCGCCGTTCACGAACACTTCGACGCTCTGTGTGTCGACGAAGATGCGCAGGTGCACCGATCGCGCGTTGGCGTCGATAGGCGCGGCAGCACGGGTGTAAGGCGCGAGCGCGTAGCGGCTCTGGTCCGAGGGTGCGCGGTCGACGTACAGCTCGCCGCCGTACTTGCCGACGTTCGTGTGGCGCGAGCCGTTTGGGGAGCGGCCCACCGAGACCCCGACGTTCGCAGCCGCGTCCCAGGAGATGTCGAGTTCGAGCTCGTAGGCGCGCCCGCTCCACGGCAGCACGGAGCTGCCGTTGACCGTGCGGTTTGGGAGTGTGGTGGTCGCGGTGACGTAGCCCGAAAGCGCTTCGACTGGGGTGCTGAGCAAGCTGTACCAGCCGCCGGATTGGCGCTCCAGCCGCAGTTCCCGCACGATCGAGTTCTGCCCGTTGTACCCGTCGGACGCATCGGTGGGCACGTCGCGGGCCGCATACTTCCAGTTGTTCATCCAGGCGATGGCGAGGCGCTTTGTTTCCGGCGCCTGGACCGACGGCCACGTCACGGCGGCGTACCAGTCCCAGCCCCAGTCGAGCCACTGCGGTGTGAGGTTGCCGGCTATGAACGCCGTGCCGTTCCAGGTGCCCGTCCAATACGCATAAGTCATCGGCAGGCCCACACTGTAGGCATCCATGCTCGCGCCGAGCACCCAATGCCGTGTACCGTCGCCGGCGGTCATCTCGAACAAATCGGGGCACTCGATCCCGCCGAGGGCATGGTTCGGGTAGTCGAAGTTGGATTTCCACTGCCAGTCCCGCAGGTTCGGCGAGGTGTAGAACGCCGCGTAGCGCGCCCGCCCGATCACGCACACCCATTCGGTGCGTACCGCGTCCCAGTGGATTTTGGGGTCGCGGAACCACTCTGCGTTTTCGATCTCTGCGGGTGTGGTGGCCGTGCGGCCGTCGGGGTTGACGATCACCGGGTCGGGGAGGGCCGTGAAGGTGTAGCCGCCGTCGGTGGACCAGTAGAGGTACTGCTCCTGGTACTTGCGGATACCGCCGGTGGGCTGCGTTGCGAGTGCGATCACCGTTCCCGCGCCGAAGCCGGCGGTGTTGGCGGCGTCGACGACGGCGGATCCGGACCACACCGGGAAATCGGGTTGCAAGGGCATCACCACGCCCTGGTGGGTGAACGACACGCCATCGCTGGTGGTCGCATGGTCCCATCCGCCCGGGCCGTTATTCTGCCCGGAGTGCAGGTAGTAGAGCTGGTGGGCGCCGTTGGCATAGACGGGGCGCTGCGGGTCGCACAGCCAGCCGGACGGGGGAGTCATATGAAAAACGGCACGCAGGGATCCCACGGCCCGCAGGGATGACCGGGCGTGCGCTGCAGCGGGGACGGCGCTGCCGGCGAAAAGCGTAAGGGCTCCGATGCCTGCGCCGTGCAAGGCAGAGCGTCGTGAAATGTGGTGCGTCATCAGGTGGTTCCTCTCAACGTTGAGGGGCGCGGACTCTTACCGGCTACGCAGACGATAGTGCGATTCACAGATGATGGTCAAGCGTTTAATCAAAATGAGTTCGGGGCTGGCCCGGAGCGAAGCGGGTTGCCGCTGGACGAAAAAATAAACATTGCTAAAACGCTTGATCACCGCGAGTAATGACGCTAAGTTCATGGTGATCAAACGCTTTAGCAGAATGGACATCAGCGCAGATGAAACGCTCAGTCTTCTTCCAACCCACCGATGGATGGGTTGGTGACCTCATCCCCTTCGAGAAGGACGGAGAGTTCTGGCTCTTCTACCTCCACGAAGTACGCTCGGACCCGAAACCCGGCACGTCATGGAACCTCGTCACCACCAAGGACCTCACGCAGTTCGAGGACCACGGCGTTGCCCTGCAGCACGGCGCCGAGGACGACCTGGACTTCAATGCCTACACGGGCAGCGTCGTCGTCGATGAAACCGGCATCCACCACCTGTTCTACACCGGGCAAAACCCGCGCAACCTGGGAGCGGACGGTGCACCCCTCCAGCTGGTCATGCACGCCACGAGCACCGACGGAATGCAGACCTGGACCAAGCATCCCGAACTCACCTTCGGTGCTCCCGACGGCTTCGAGTCCGGGGACTGGCGGGATCCCTTCGTGTTCCGGGATGAAAGCCGCGGCCGGTGGGGGATGCTGCTGGCGGCCCGGCACTCCACCGGACCGGAACGGCGCCGCGGCGTCATTGCCCAGTGCGTCTCCACCGACCTGATGACCTGGGAGTACTCGGAACCGTTCTGGGATCCGCGCCGGTACATCACGCACGAATGCCCGGACGTCTTCTCCTGGGGCGGCTGGTGGTACATGGTCTACTCCGAGTTCTCCGAATCATTTACCACGCGGTACCGCATGGCCAAGAGCCCCGACGGGCCGTGGACCGTCCCGGACCTGGACAGCATCGACGGCCGGGCGTTCTACGCCTCAAAGACTGCCGAACGCGACGGCCGCCGCTTCTTCTTCGGCTGGATCGCCAGCAAGGAAGGCAATGCCGACGACGGACCCTGGCAGTGGGCCGGCACCATGTCCGTCCTGGAAGCCCGCCAAAACCCGGACGGGACACTCGCGTTCGGCTTCGCCGACGAACTCGTGGACAGCTTCTGGGACGACGTCGCCGTTTCACTGACGAGCGCGCTGCCCACACGGCTGGACGTGCCGGACGGCTACACCGCCGTCGTATCCGAGGAAGAATTGCCCAGCCAGTTCTATGCCAAGGCTGTGCTGGACATCGCCCCCGACACCACCGAATGCGGGCTGCTGTTGCGCTCCAGCCAGGACGGCGACCACTCCTACGTTCTGCGCCTGGAACCGAAACGTGGCCGGCTCGTCTTCGACCGCTGGCCCCGGGCCATCACCGGAGACGCCCAATGGCACGTGTCGGGGGACGTTCCGTTCGACATTGAACTGGAGCGCCCCTGTGATCTCAGCCCCGGCCAGCACACCCTGGAGGTCATCGTCGACGGCGACCTGTGCGTCGCCGTCGTCGACCGGCAGGTGGCGCTCAGCACCCGGATCTACGACCTGCCCACGGGACGGATCGGGCTTTTCGCCGGCGAAGGATCCATCACCGTCACCGAGCTTGAAATACGCCAGCGCACCGACAACTGACCATCCCCACCCCAACCTCTGTTCCAATCAAGGGAGATTGCCGCAATGAAAAAACTATTCCGTGCTGCCGCCGTCGCAGCCGCCGCAGCCCTGGCTTTGTCAGCCTGCGCCGGCGTAGGAGCCTCCAGCGACCCGGCCAATGTCAGCCCCACCGGGGAGATCAAACCCCGTGAAATCTCGTGGCTGCTGTCACGTCCCGCCGACGGGGCAGTCATCAACATCATGAAGAAGCTCGCCGACGACTATGCCAAGGACCACCCGGGCTTCGCACTGAACCTCATCACCACCCCGGACCGGCCCTCCTACATCCAGAAGCTGGAGACCCTGGCCGCGGCCAACAAGCTCCCGGAGCTCTTCGACACGGACGCCACGCCCTTCGCCCAGCAGCTGGCAAAGCAGGGCAAAATGGTCGACGCCGAGAAGCTCCTGAAGTCACTGGACATCTACGATGACTACCGGCCCGGGGCCCTGGACTACCAGCGCTTTGACGACGGGTCCTTGTACATGATCCCGTTCCAGTTCGAGCTGGAATATTTCTGGTACAACAAGGCACTGCTGGAAAAGGCCGGCGTCACGGTGCCGAAGTCCCTCGACGACCTCCCGGCAATGTGCACGGCGCTGCGTAGTGCGGGGATTACGCCGATCGCCATTGACGGGCAGGACCAGTGGCCGCTGGAACGCTACGTGGCCTATCAGCCGTTCCGGGAAGCCGGTCCGGAGTTCGTCCAGAAGCTGAAGAAGGGCGAGGCGACGTTCGCCGATCCCGCCGGGCAGAAGACCGTTGAATGGATGGCCGGTCTCGGCAAGGCCAAGTGCTTCCAAGATGGCTTCTCCGCCCAGGGGTACTCCGACGCGCAGAACCAGTTCACGTCCGGCCAGGCGGCGATGTACAACATCGGCACGTGGGAGCTGCCAAGCCTGGCCACCGACAAACTGAACTCCGCAGTCCGGGACGACGTCGACTTCTTCACCCTGCCAACCACCGACGGTTCGGTGACGTCGGCCAACGAGTTCGTCTCCCCGTCCGGCATCGGAATGGCGGTCAACTCCAAGACCTACGATCCGCTGGTGAGCGACTTCCTGAAGTTTGCCCTGGCGAAGTACCCGGCCGAGTACGCGGCCACCGGTGCACTCTCACCCACCACCAACGTGCAGACGACGGTCCCGGCCAACGCCACCCCGCTGTATAAAAAGGCGCTGGAAACGGCGGACACCCTCGGGGCAAAGCAGGCCATGCCGTGGGACACCCAACTGGACCCCACCACCAACGGCAGGCTCCAGCAGGAACTCGTGCTCCTGGTGCAGGGCAACATCACGCCTGAGCAATTCACCAGCACCATGGACAGCACCATCAAGCAGAACGCCCCCAAGTTCTTCAAGTAAACCGCAGCGGCGGGGGACCGGAAGGTCCCCCGCCCGAAAGGCCCCGCCATGCTTCCCAACAGGTCAAGGACCTCAGTCCTGGTTTTCCTGCTTCCACCATTGCTGCTCTACTGCGCAGCGGTACTCTTCCCGATTCTTCAATCGTTGTTCCTCAGCTTCTTCTCCTGGAACGGCATCAGCGACATGGAGTTCGTCGGGCTGGATAACTACGTCCGGATGCTTACCGCCGACGACATCTTCTGGCGCTCGTTCTTCAACGCGCTCCTGTACCTGGCCATCTGCCTGGTCCTGCAGCTCGGCGGCGCCCTGGCCGTAGCCAGCCTGCTCACGTCCCTGCGCCGGGGACGGGAGCTCATCAAGACCCTGTACCTGCTGCCCGCCGTGATCTCCACGGTGGCGATCGCGTTCCTCTTCGTGCGCATCTACTCCATCGACCCCGTGGGACTGCTCAACCAGCTGCTGCATTGGATCGGGCTCGGCAGCTTCGAACGCGCGTGGCTGTCCGACGTCAACACGGTGCTTGCTGCGGTCTCCGCTCCCGAGGGCTGGCGGTTCACCGGGCTGTACATGCTCATCATCTACGCCGCGCTGATAGCCGTTCCCAAGGAACTGGAGGAAGCTGCGGTCCTGGACGGTGCCTCAAAGTGGACGCTCTTCACGAAGATCCGTTTCCCGTACATCCGGCCGGTGTGGATTACGACGACCATCATGGCCACCACCTACGGCCTGCGCGGCTTCGACATCCCCTACCTCATGACCAACGGCGGCCCCGGCCAGTCGTCTGAACTGCTCACCACGTATATGTACAAAACGGCGTTCACCAGTACCGACTTCGGGTACGCCAGCACCATCTCCGTGTTCATCGTGATCGAGTGCCTGATCGCCGTCGGCCTCATCCTGTTCATGCTCAAGCGGAAGGCAGACTCATGATCACCCAAACGGCCCCGGCTACTCCACCCACCGCCGTCGTTCCCCCAAAGCCCGCCATCACAAGGCGACGCCGGAAGCCCAGCCTCTACCGGACCCTGTCGCGGGTGCTGATCATGCTGATCGTGATCGTCCAGGTCTACCCTCTCGCCTGGCTGTTCCTGACTAGCCTGCGCACCGAGCACGACTTCGCCACCGGTGACCCGTTCGCACTGCCGAGCTCGCTGACGTGGGAGAACTACGCGCGGGCGTTCGAAACGGGCGATCTCGGCAGGAACATCCTGAACAGCTTCATCGTCACCATGGGTGCCAACGTCCTGATCGTCCTGTTTGGCATGATGGCCGCCTACGCCATCCAGGTCCTTGGTTTCCGCCTGAGCAAGTTTGTCCGAGGGCTGTTCCTGATCGGAATCATTGTTCCCGTCCAGATCGCCCTGGTTCCGCTGTTCATCGACTACTCAACAGTGAACCTGCTGGACACCTACCAGTCGATGATCATCCCCCTGGCCGGCTTCGCGCTGCCCATGTCCATCTACCTGTTCTCCTCGTTCTTCGAGTACATCCCGCGCGAAACCTACGAAGCCGCCTCCCTTGACGGCGCCGGCCCATACCGGATCTTCGGACTGATTACGCTGCCGCTGTCGCTGAATACCGTGGTCACCGTGGTGCTGGTCAACAGCATCTTCATCTGGAATGACTTCATCTTCGCCAACACGTTCGTCCTCTCCGAGGATCTGAAGACAATCCCCTTGGGCCTGCAGAACTACATCGGTGCCATGGGCAAGGTGGATTGGACTGCCACCTTCGCTGCTGTGTGCGTCACCATCACGCCCCTGCTCCTGGTCTTCCTTGTACTCAACAAGGCCATGATCCAAGGCTTGGAAAGCGGGGCGACGAAGGGATGACGGCCATGGCAGATGGATATACTCCTGATGGAGGACAGATGATTTCGAAGGAGAAAGACTCAGGCAACGCGGCCACCCCCGACGTTCCTGTGAGTAAAAGCCGTGCCCAGCCGGTGACTCTCCGCGAAGTTGCTGAAGCAGCCGGTGTGTCCACTGCCACGGTGTCTCTTGTGATCAACAAGAAGAAGAACGCCCGCATTGCAGAGCAGACGCGCCAGCGCGTCAAGGATGCGATCCGGCAGCTCGGGTACCGCCCCAACGCCATGGCGAAGACACTGGTCAGTGGCACCTCACGGTTCATCGGGCTCGTGGCCGACGGTGTGGCTACGACGCCGTTCGCGGGTCAGATCATCCACGGGGCGCAGGACGAAGCCTGGAAACACGGCTATGCGCTGCTGATCGCCAACACCGAGGGTAACCGCGATCTGGAAACGGATGCGATCGCCATGATGCTGGAGTACAAGGTGCGCGGCATCCTGTACTCGACGTGGTTCCACCGTCCCACTGTCGTGCCGGAAACACTGCGCGAGGCGGACTTCGTCCTGGTCAACTGCTTTTCGCCGGTGCCCGGCGCTGCCCGTGCTGTTGTGCCCGACGAAGAGCAAGGCGGGCGGTCCGCGACGGAAATCCTGCTCCGTGGCGGCCACCGGCGCATCGCCTTCATCAACGCCACCACCCCCGCGCCCGCCAGGGACGGACGGCTTCAGGGTTACAAGGATGCGCTGGAGGCTGCCGGCATTCCGTTCGACCCGGCGTTAGTGCTGGAGGCCTATCCGGATCAGGAAGGCGGATACGGCGCTACCGAAGAGTTGCTTAAGCGCAACGTCGCCGCTGTGTACTGCTACAACGACCGGATGGCCATGGGGCTTTACGACGGCCTGCGGGAAAACGGGCTCTCCATTCCGGATGACATGGCTGTTGTGGGTTTTGACAACCAGGAAGTTATCGCGGCCCACCTTCGGCCTCCGCTGTCCACAGTGTCCCTGCCCCATTACGAACTCGGAGCGGCGGGAGTCCGCATGCTGCTGGGCCTTGAGGAGGCCTCCACCGACGCCGCCGTGAAGATCATGTGCCCCGTCGTTGAACGGGCATCCGTGGCTGTGCATTCGCCGGCGTAGGGACTGGGCGCCGGGTACGGCGTCGAGAGATGAAGCACGACGGCGGCACCCGGGTTGGGTGGCGAGTTAGCTACCGCGCGGCGGAGTCCGGCACCGAACCCGCCGAGTCCACCGAACCCGCCGGACCCCAGGACGCGAGGAAGGCGAGGCCCGCGGCCACCGCGGCGCTGAGTACCACCGCGCCCAGCCAGAGCGAGACGGGCCAGCGGATCGCGTCCGTCACCGCGAACGCCACGAGCTGTCCCGTCCACAGGACAGCCGCGATTCCTCCCATGACCGCCGGCAGCCGCCTGCGCAGCCAGGTTGCCGGAAGCCGGGTCAGCAACAGGTCAGCCACGACGGCGGCAATAGTGGCGCCAGCGGCTCCAGCAATCGCATACGTGTGGAAGCCCAGCATCGCGACGGGCAGCCATGCTGCAGCGGCCACCAGCAGCGTGACAACCCCGCGGACCGGACGCCTCGCCGCGGAGAGCGTGAAGAGCAACGGGGCGATGATCAGCAAGGTGGTCAGCAGGTAGCTGGCCAGGGTGACGACCACCGGCATCTCCGCCTGGACCCGCCCGGGGCTGCCGACCGGCGTTGGAACAAAGAGGGCCGTTGGCCCCGGCCGGACGAAGGCGGAGACGTAGATGAGGAAGAACGCCCCCAGCCCCGTCATAAGTACGACGGCGAACAGCGCCGCCGGGGTCAGGGCCGGGTGGTCGTCGGGGCTGGCTGAATGACTCGCCCGGGCGCTCCGGACCGCCGTGCCGAGGATGAGGAAGAGGCTGAAGCCCAGCAGCAGGTGGGTGGGGCTGACCAGGGCATCGAGTGAGACCTCGATGCCCAGGACTTCGTGCCACAGCAGGTCCAGGCCCCCGGCGGTGGCAAAGAGGATGAGCCCCACCACGGTTCCCCGATAGCCGGGCGGGATGGCCTGCACCAGCGGCTGCCCCGGTGTCCGGTTCCGCCAGATCACGACGGCGGTCCACGCCGCCGTCGCCAGCAGGCCGGAGTAGAGGGCGGCGTGCCACGGGGTGAAGAACGTCTCCAGGCTGGGCAGGTTCAGGTGCGCCCAGCCGTCCAGGAAGACGGCCAGCACCAGCCACAGGCCCAGGAGTTCGGTGACCAGGTCGCGGCGTCCGCCGGTCCTGGTGTTGCGCGCGATTTCAAGCATCGTTGGCCACTTCCACGAAGGTGTTCGGTGAGGGATGGTGCCCTTACGGCACGAGCACGATTTTTCCCGTGGCAGCCGAGGACTCCAGCATTTCGTGAGCGCGACGGGCATCGGACAGCGGCAGGCGCTCAGCCACGACCGGGTGGATCTCGCTGCGACGGAGCATCTCGAGCAGGACGCGGAAGTCCTCCCGGAACCAGTCCTGGTGGCGGATGCGCAGCTTCTGGATCCGGTAGGAGAGCACCCGCCGCCGGGGCGAGAGCAGGCCCCAGAGCGCGACGCTGATGGTGGCCGCCCACCACTCGACCCACCCCCGCCAGCTCTTCCGCCCGCGAACCAGGGTGGAATAATGCCCGAACACGACGAGCCTCCCACCGGGTCGCAGCGTGCGGAAGGAGCGTAGCGACAGGGCGCCGCCAAGCCCGTCAAGGGCAACGTCGACGCCTTCGCCGGTCAATTCGCGCACCAGCGTGACGAAATCCTCGCGCTGGTAGTCGATCGCAACCGCGCCGAGCCGCTCCACGGCGGGGCGGTCGCTGGCTGAAGCGGTGCCGTAGAGGCGAAGACCGGCCAGCGTTCCCAGCTCGAGGACTGCGGTGCCGACCCTGCCGGCTGCGCCGTGCACGAGCAAAGTTTCCCCGCTCTTGGCCATTGCCACGCGGTGAATCAGCTGGTAGGCGGTCATATAGGGGAAGACGAGGCTCACAACCTCCGCCGGGTCGAGGTCCTCGGGCACTTCCACCGCGTACGCCTCGGGCACGCAGACAAGCTCCGCGTTCGCGCCCCATACGGTCAGTGCTCCGACGCGTTGTCCCTCACGCAGCCTGTTGCAGCCCTCGCCCAGCTGGTCGACGACACCGACCAGTTCGTAGCCGGGCGTGAACGGCGGCTTCGGGACGCCGAAATAGGTGCCGGCGCGCAGTTGGGAGTCAGTGAATGACACGCCGGACGCCAGAACCCTGATCCGGACCTCGCCCGGACCCGGCCGGGGATCGTCGGCGTCCACCACCTTCAGGACCTCTGGACCGCCGAAATGGTCGACGACGACACGCTTCATGCGGCCAGCGTACGCCTGGCGCTGGTGGTCAGGTCAGGGACTTTGGTCCGGTCTCGGAAAGGAATATCCGGAGGAGCTGAAGTGAGGGCCCGGCGTCTAAACCTGGGATGTTCTGGCAGTAGCAGGTCGCTTCCACAGCGCGACCGCGAGGACAGCCACCCAGAGCAGGAACGCTCCAATGCTGATTCTTTCGCCGATGCCCAGCACGAGGTTCGGTCCCGGGGCCGCCATGAAGGCAACTATGCCCATCACCGCGGAAACAGCGAGCGAGGCGATGGAGTAGGCGCGCATTCGGCCGTGGAACCCCGCAGCCACGAAGCACATTGCCGAGACCATGAGGGCGAGCTGGACGTTGGTGGCGAGGATATGCATGGGAATGGAAGCATCGTCCCCCAGCGTCAGCGGGTAGAGGGCGCCCATGATGTTCCACAGCCCGTACCCGATGAGCAGGCCGCCGCCGATGCGCAGGGCGCGGTTGCCGCTTACGGAGTTCCAGACGCCCACCCCGAACGCGGTAAACAGCACGGTGTAGAGCCACGTGAAGGGCACCAGGACGTCCCGGCCGGGGGAGCCGACGGCGAAGAGCTCGCTCACCATCTGTTCGGTGCGGTGGTATCCGTCCCACGCAGACGCGGCCACCACGTCTGTGGCAACCACGTAGAGCAGCGAAGACAGCGCTCCTGCGGCGAGAAGGGCCCTGCGAGTCACATCACGGCGCTGAGTTCGCTGCTTTGCGGCCCGCCTGCGAAGCGGGACCCGGCGCTTGTCGATTGACATGTCCGGATGTCCTCAGAGCCGCGGTCTGGCAAGGCTCGGTGCAGGGACCCGCGGGCGTCCGCCCCAGCGCCTATCTGTCTTAAGCTTTGGGCCGGTTGCCGCAGGTTGATAGGGCCGAACGGCCTTGGCATGCAGGGTGTCCTGTTCAGACAGTCTTCAATGCGTCGGGTTAGGGCTGACCACCCGCCCGTTCTGGATCAGTACGTCCAGGTGGTCGGCGATGTCGGCCAGCACTGCGATATCGGCAAGCGGGTCAGCGGACAGTACCAGCATGTCGGCGTCCGCGCCGGGGGCGACGACGCCAACCTGGCCTTCGCGCCCCAACAGCTGTGCCGCCGTCGTGGTTGCCGAGCGGATGGCGTCGATAGCGGGCTGGACCTTCCCCAGAAGCCGGAACTGTTCGTTCTGGTGGCGGTGCATGCCGCCGAGGAGGTCGGAACCGAAGGCCATTTTGACGCCGGCTTCGTGCGCGCGGCCGATCGCGTCGAGGCCGCTGCTGAGCACTGAGTCCACCTTGGCCCACATCTCCTCAGTGAGTCCGAAATCCTTGCCCTCTTCCTTCAGCGCCCAATAGGTGACGAGCGTGGGGACCAGGAAGGCGTCCTTTTCGATGAACAGGCGGAGGCTCTCGTCATCGAGCAGGTTGCCGTGCTCGATGGAACGGACGCCGGCCTCAAGGGCCCGGTTGATGGCACGCGCCGTGTAGGCGTGGGCCGCGACGTAGCGGTTGGCGGCCTCGGCCTCCTCCACGGCGGCACGCATCTCCTCCATCGAGTACTGAGTGGAGTCGATGCGGTCGGTGGGCGAGGAAACTCCGCCGGAGGCCATGATCTTGATGTGGTGGGCGCCCTTGCGAAGTTCGTCCCGCGCGGCTGCCCGGACGGCGTCCACGCCGTCGGCTATCCGGCCGATGCCGCAGCAGCCGCGGCCGTTAGGGTCATGGTCTTCGCCGGGGAGGCGCATGTCGCCATGGCCGCCGGTCTGGCTCAGGGCATGACCGCAGAAGTGGATCTTCGGGCCCTCCAGCAGGCCTTCTTGCTGCGCCATGGCCAAGCCGAAGTCGGCCCCGGACAGGTCCCGGACGGTGGTGAAGCCGCGGCGCAGCATCTGGCCCATGATGCGGGCAGTCTGGGCGTAGACGTACGATGCCGGGGTCCAGGTCAACGACCGGAAGTCGGCACTGGAGGCCACGACATGGACGTGGCAATCGATAAGCCCCGGAATGACGAACTTTCCGGTGCCGTCGATCACCCGGGCTCCCGAGGGCGCTTCGGCATCCGAACCGATAGTGCTTATCCTTCCGTCAATACTGACGACGTCGGCAACCGCGTAGGTGCCGGCCTGCACGTCCAGCACGCTGGCGTTGCGGATCACCAGCGCCGGGCTGCCGGCCGCGTCGCCAGTGGAGGCCTGAGTGTTAGGGGTAGTGCTCATTTCAGATGGTGTCCTTCCCGGGGACGTCGTGGGGATGGGCGGCGAAGGCTTTGGTGAGGTCGCTGCCGTTCCTGTTGACGACGTCGACGGCGGCTTCCACGCTGTGCTGCGTGTAGGTGCCTTCGGCGTCCAGCATGGCGAGCACGCCCACCACGTTGCTGCCGCCGTCGAGGACGGGAACGTTGATGACGGCACCGCAGCCGAGTTGCTCGATCAGTTCGGAATCGGCAAAGACTTCACGCAGTGCGTCCAGGTGGCCGGCGAGGAACGGTTGCTTGTTTTCAATCACTGTTCCCAGCCAGCCGGGGGAGATCTCCACGGTTTTCTCGCCGCCCGCCGGGTAGTCCGCCGGGTGGCTGGTGAAGAGCCGCCGAAGGCTGGACCGCTCCGGGATCCATTGCAGGGCGGTGAAGAGGATGACGCCGGGATCCTCCCGCATGGCATCTAAGGTCTTCTGGAACACTGTGTCTGCAGTCATGGACTCTGTCATTCCGCTCATCGCTGTCCTGTTCCTGCCATCGCCGAATCATGCTCCGCCCGGGCATTGATGTCCTCCAGTGATTTGCCGGCGGTGGAGGCTCCGAAGATGACCACGCCGAGGACGCCGATGGTCAGCACCACCGTTGTCATGACGAACACTCCGCCGAAGCCCAGGGCCACCGAGAAGATGCCGATGATGGAGGGTGCCAGGATGCTGCCGATGCGTCCGACGGCACTGGCCAGTCCCACTCCGGTAGCGCGCATCCAGGTGGGGAACAGCTCCGGAGTGTAGGCGTAAACCCCTGCGTAGGTGCCGTTCAGGAAGAAGGACAACGTTGCCGCTGCCACCAGGATCATGCCTGAGTCGTTGGACTGGCTCAGCCAGAAGGCGCTGAGCGCGGATCCCGCAAGGTATAGGGCGATGGTGTTCTTACGGTCAATTCGGTCACACAGCCACGCAGCGGAGAAGTAACCGGGGATCTGTGCAAGGTAAATGATGATCGAGTACTCGAAGCTCTTGGTGACCGTGATGCCGCGGCCCACGAGGAGGGTAGGAATCCACGAGAAGAAGCCGTAGTAGGAGAATGTGATCACGAACCAGATCAGCCAGATGACGGCCGTCCGGCGGCGCATGGCCCTGGACCACATGAACTTGAGGGCGTTCCAGATGCTGATCTTCTGTTCGTGTTTGGTGATCTCTTCGCTGGCCGGCGGGAGAGTAGCGAGGTCCCTGCCGGTTGCCTTTACTACGCTCTGTTCGAAGCGCTCAACTACTTCTGTCGCTTCGGCAATGCGGCCGCGGCTGATGAGGAAGCGCGGGGATTCGGGCAGGCTGCGGCGCCACCACAGCAGGAGGAGGATCGGAATGGCTGTGACCACCTGGGCCCAACGCCAGCCGTCCTCGCCCATCGGGACCATGAAGCGGCCAATCAAAGCCGCGCCTACGAAGCCAAAGGAGAAGAATCCGGCAAGGGTTCCGATGAACCAGCCCCGACGCTTGGGTGGGATGAACTCGGAAAGGAACGGCGCAATGATGACGCTTTCGGCGCCTGCCCCCAGCCCTGCAAAGATCCGTGCAATCAGGAAGACTTCGAAGTTGGGGGCCATAGCGGCCACCACGGACATCAGGCAGTAGAAGGCAAGTGCCCAGAGCATCACCTTCTTGCGGCCGAACCGGTCACCCATCCATCCGGAGAGGATGGCTCCGAAGAAGAAGCCGAGCGGGGCTGCGGACCCCACGAGGCCAAGGCTTGCATTGCTGAGGCCCCACAATTCCTGGATGCGCGGAAGCAGGAAGGCGACCACGGCCCCGTCCATGCCGTCGAATGAGTAGCCGAGGCCCCCGATGAGGAGAAGCTTGTAGTGTGGACGACTGAGTGTCAGACGATCTAAACGTGCGGTGAGAGACATGGTGATTCCTGCCAAAGTGGGCCAAGTTGTACATTTTGAGGAATATGCACAAGTCTGTGCAGATGCGATGTACTGAAGTTAAGGCCAGAGTGTGAGGCAGGTCAATAGGTGAAACAAGAAATTAACTCTTCCTCGGTCACCGAGTGGCTAGACAGCCGTGTGCAGGGACGGAAGCTTGCCGCCCGGCAGATGCAGGTCATCGGCGTCCTCCGGTCACAGCCCCGGCTTGCCTCGTATGGTTCTGTCAGCGACATAGCGGCAGCGGCGTCGTCGAACGCTTCCACTGTGACCAGAACCGCGCAGGCGCTGGAATTCAAAGGCTGGGCCGACTTCCAGTTCGAGCTTCGCTCGCGGTTCCTGGCGTCGCTGAGTGCACTCGAAGTTGCGGCTGAGCACAACGGCCACGTCAGCAGCCCGGCCCAGGCCGCCGTCTCTACTGATCGCGCCAATCTGGCCCATCTGGAGCGGACACTCGATCCAGGTACTGTCCGCTCCATCGCGGAAGCGATCGCCGGGGCACGGCAGACCCTGATTGTGGCCGCCGGAAGCTACGCGGTCCCGGGCAAGGCCTTGGAGCACAACGCGGTTATTGCCGGCTACAACGTCCGGTTGCTCGACGCTGACGTCGCTGCGCTGACGAACATCCTCGCGCGTGTGACTTCGGAGGATCTGGTGATTGTGATCAGCCTGTGGAGGGTTTACGACAGCACCATGCGCGCGGTGGAGATCGCCCACAACGTGGGCGCCACTATCGCCTCGATCACGGACAGTGCCGGTTCACCCGTGGCCGAGCACGCCGAGCACCGGATAGTTGTTCCCACCGAAGGTGCGGGTTTCTTCCCGTCGCTGACCGGTGCCGTCGCCGCAGTGCAGGCGATCGCCGTCGAACTCGCTTCCCTGGACCGTGACCGGTCAAACAAAAACATCGCCGCGTCCGAGCGAACCTGGGACCAGATGCGGATCATGCATCCCCGTTCCAGCTCTTAGCGGGAGGAATGGCCAACCAGCCTGAACTGGAATTTTTCAATGTGAATATCGGGTCGCTCGGGTATGTGGCACGTGCCGCGGCTCGGGTGGGCCGGGGCATGGGAGCTTATCCCAGGCACGGCAGCATCGTCCCCTAAACGCGGCAAGGCCCCCCGGTAATTCACCGGGGGCCTTGAATGCTTAGGGCCGAACGGCCTTGCCCTTCGCCCGTGAGTACCGACGCATGCCCAAGGGTGGCTGGTATAGGCTCCCTTGGGACCTGAACAGGCATTGCTTGGGACCGCAACAAGCATCAACTGCAAAGGGTGGGGAATACCTTGGATCTGCTGGGCGGCCTGGGCCGCGACGAACTTCGCACGTTTTCTTGGATTGCGGCCGCCGTCTTCGCGCTTGTGGCCGGCGTCTGGCGTTGGCGCAGGCTTCATTGGACGGCGCTCGGAGCTGTTCTGCTCTTCGCGGCCCTCAACGCGGGTGCAGGGATCTACGTCCTGAACACTTTCCGTGATTCGCGCTGGTCAGTGGGGGGAGAACCGCCGTTGAGCGCTCCGTCGTTTTCCGAGACGCCTATCGTGGGGCAGTACCTTGGCCCCCTCGACTCCACTCTGCAGGGAGTGGTCGGTGGGGTGAACGATTTCGTGGCATTCAAGCAGGCACTTCCCGTAGCGCTGGACTTCCTTGCCGTGTCCGGCTGGGCACTGCTGCTCTCGTTCCCGCTTGCCATTCTCGCCGCCGTCATCAGTTTTGCCATGGCGAGGCGCCGATCGGCGGAGTTCGAAAAATACCGTGCCACCGTTGACCTGCTCAAAGTTGAGCTTGAGCAGGTCAAGCGGCAGATCTCTGCAGCGGAGGGTAGCGGCCACGGCACACCTGTATCCTGACAATGTAGGTTGAAGGGCCCCAAGTGGCCATCGACCAAGCTCAGTTCGTGGCCGGATGACGGCCGGAATCTTGGGCCGTGGCCTTGGACGTCGTGGAATCACCGCCGCAATCGTCAGTCGCCGATCGGCTCCTCTGACGCTTGGAATGGATCTTTATCACTACCGACACGCCAGCTCCCGTGGGAATCCCGACGTCATTCATCAACCACTCGCACGCAGCTGCGGTGGATGAGCGTGCCCTCGTGACCTGGTCCGAGGCCGGCGAAAGCATGACCGCGCGATGGCGTTCAACAAACGGCAGACCGGCGCCGACGCGCGTCGAAGTGGTCTCCGACTCCCTCACGGCCGATCAGGCGAACCGGATGGCGTCACAGGGGATCGCGATGCTCTGGCATGGTGACTTCCACAACGCACGGCAGATCCTCAACGCCCTGGACCGCCGGGTAAGCGCCGGAAAGAAGACCGCAGGCACTCCGGCCGATAAGTTCTATCGGCACCGCCAGTCCCGCTCGCACCGTGCACGCGTTCTCGGCCTGCTGCTGATTCCTCTTGATCCGGGCCCGGTGGTGCCGCTGCGCCGCGCACCGGACATCCGGCAGGCCGCCGCTGAAGCGTACGGCGAAATCGGCGAAAATTCCGTTGTGTCCCTGCACGAGCTTGTCGGGGCAATTGGCGCCCACGAGTGGCGGCGGAATGGCGTCCATGTCGATGCGCTGCAGGGCCGCATCCACCCGCACTATGGCACGTTCTTCCCCACCCGGAGTGAGTATGTGGATCTCGTGGCCGCCGCTGCGCTGCCCTCTGACACGCTGGCGTTCGACGTCGGAACCGGCACCGGGGTGCTCGCTGCGGTCCTCGCGCGCCGTGGTGTCCACCGTGTGGTGGCGACGGACAATGAACCGCGCGCAATCGCCTGCGCCGCTGAGAATTTCCGCAACCTCGGAGTCCAGGACCGTGCTGAGGCCGTCCTGACCGACATGTTCCCGTCCGGACGGGCACCGCTCATCGTGTGCAACCCGCCCTGGATTCCGGCCACACCGCATTCCAGCCTGGACAGCGCCGTCTATGACCCCGGGAGCAGGATGCTGTTCCGCTTCCTGAACGGACTCCCCGACCATCTGGAGCCGGGCGGTGAAGGCTGGCTTGTCCTCTCCGACCTGGCCGAGCATCTTGGCCTGCGGTCGCGTGAGGATCTGCTGGCCGCCATCGAGGCGGCCGGGCTGAAGGTGATGGAACGGCTGGACACCAAGCCAACGCATCCGAAGGCATCGGACCGGGACGATCCCCTGTTCGAGGCGCGCGCGGCCGAGGTCACGTCGCTGTGGCGGCTTGTTCCCCGATAGTCAGAACCTTTCGCCGTCGGGGAATCACGACGGCGGCCCGCCCGCGGCGCCCGGTCCGTCGAACAACGCGCTGGTGCTGCTCTGGGGCACCACCACGTGGACGGCGTTGCGCTGGACAGTGAAGTCGGCTGGCGTGACCGTCGCGATTTCGCCGTCGAGGTTTACCGGCAGCGGCGGATCGGTGACCAGCCGGACGTGCCGGCTGGTCAGGTGGTACACCTTGTCGTGTTCGATGAAGCTGCCGTCCTTGAGCAGCCGCGCGATGCTCACGTGCTCCCGGAGCGGACCCGCCAGGATGGCGTAGATGTCCAGGAGGTGGTCATCGATCCCTGCGGTGGGGGAGACCGTGTTGCCGCCGCCGTAATGCCGGCCGTTGCCGACGGCCACCTGAAGCAGGTTGTCCAGTTCCATCGGCTCGTGGTCCCCCTCGGGGAACTCGAGACGGGCCCGGAACGGCTTGTGCCGGGCATAGGCCCGAAGCGTGGCGATGCTGTACGCCAATGGCCCGATGTACCGCTTCAAGCGGGGGCTCAGAGCCTCCGTCACAGCTACCGACAGGCCCACGGACGCGACGTTGAGGAACGGCTCACCATTGGCCCGGCCGAGGTCGATGTCCACCACTTTTCCTTCGGCGATGGTGGCGCATGCCTCGGCAAGCTTGTTTGGTATCTCCAGCGTGCGGGCGAAGTCGTTGGCGGTGCCCAGCGGAAGAACGCCGAGCGTAACGTTGGTGCCGGCAACCCGGCCGGCGGCGTAGGACACGGTCCCGTCGCCGCCGCCGACAACAACCAGGTCGTGCCCGTCCGCAAGCACCCGGTCAAGCGTGCCGGCCAGCTCGTCCCCGGACAGCACCTGGTGCACGGCGGAGATGGGCACGCCTGCCTTGCGCATCGTGTCCACGGCAAGTTCGTGGGCTGCGCCTCGGCGTGATCCGGCGTTGATCACGACGGCGGCGGAGCGGGCGTCCCGGGCAGCATTCATGAGGGCCATGTTAGGGCGCGGACCTGTGGGTTTCCTATGGCGCCGGCGCCGTTCTTGGAAGCCGTGTGAAGGCGCTACTCGTAAGCGTCGTTGTCGGGGCGGTTGAAAGCTGGCCTGCGTGCTCTGGGATTATCGCCCAATAATTGGGTTAGTGTCGCGACAAGATAGCCATGTCCTGACGAGGGAGAACCTACTTGGAAACTTCATTCACCGCGTCCAGTTCAATTGTTGGAAAGCTCCTTGAGGAAATTTCGTGGGAGAAAGCCAGGGACTATAGGGCCGGCGGGCAGGGGCGCGAAAATGTCTTAACCGCGGAGGTGCTTGTCGGCCTGGACTTCTTACCCAGGACCCACTTCCTCGGAGCTGTCATCCAAGCGGCGCAAGGTGCCGATGACGCCCGGAAGAAACTTGTCTCAGAAGCCGAGGAACTGCAGATGCACTTTCTGCCGGGGGATTTTAGCCCCGGTGCAGACGGTCATAAGGCCAAATTGGTGGTCCAGCCCGACGCCATCTTTGAGACCCCTACGACATACACGCTGGTTGAAGCCAAACGAATAAGATATGGCAGTTTTCAGCCCGAACAACTGGCCCGGGAATACGTCACTCTTATGACCAAAGCCGGTACCGGTACGCCCATTCTCTTCCTCTTGGGTGTTACCCCGCCCGTTCGGGTCAAAGGCAACGGCCAACTAGGAATTGCCGAAGCTGTGGGACGTTTCCTCAGCCCCGTTTTGGAGCGGGTGGGCGATCAAACACTTCCCTCTGAGTCCGAACTTATGGCGCGCATACCGGAGGTCTTCTGCTGGCTATCTTGGGCGGAACTGGACCGATGTATCCGCGAAGCGGCGAACGCGTATATGAGTGGCCATGATTCTGGAGATGCTTCCGTCCGGCGCATCGCCTCCTTTATCCAGAACGCGGTCGCCTGGCATGCTTGATTCTGTCGCGGCTCGCCAGAACTAGCTACCCCGCCACCGCCGCCTTAGCCGCCTGCGAGGCCGCCATCCACTCGCTCAGCCACGGGGCACGCACGCTCGACGTGATCCTGCAGTCGGCCACGAAGGTTCCCTTCGCGCCGGCGGCGATCCATTCTTGAAGGGCAGAAAGGTCGGCCAGTGAGCGGATGATCGCGGAGCTGGCACCGAGCGCACGGGCGACGCCGCTGAAGTCCACCTCGGGGATCAGCATGGGCTTTTCGGTCAGGCCCTTGGAGCCGTACTGGTGGATCTCCGCTCCGTAGGCGGCATCGTTGTAGATGACGACGACGGCGCTGCTCGCCGCGCCAATCAGCGACTCGAGGTCGGACAGGCCCATCAGGAAACCGCCGTCGCCCGAGGCCAGCACCAGGGTGCGGCCGTCCTCCACTGCGCGGGCTGCCCCGACGGCGCTGGCAAGGCCCAGCCCGATGGTCTGGAAGGCCGTGCCCACCATCACCAGGTCCTGCGGTCGCGGGATGTTCCAGTACATGGGGGCCCAGCCGAGGAAGTGCCCGCCGTCCTGGACCACCGTGCGGCGCTCCGGCAGCACGTTATCCAACGCGATGGCAAGGGAACGAGGGTCCAGCCGGCCGTCCGCGGTCTTGTCGGAGCCGGGGTGGTGGGCCGGTCCTTCGGTCAGACGCTTGCGGGCTTCCGCCCGCCACGCTTCTGCTGAAGCCTCGCCGTCCAGCAGTTGGAGGATGCGTCCGGCGGCGGACTTGGCGTCTGCGCTGACGAACAGGTCCACCCGCGGGTGCGTGGGCTGCAGGGCGGAATCGATCTGGATGACGGTGCTGTCCGGGCCGAGCAGGTGCCCGAACCGCAGGGTGAAGGGGCTCAGGCTGGCCCCCGCCACGAGGACCACATCCGCTTCGCCCATGAGTCCGGCGGCGGTGTCCGTGCCGAAGCCGCCGGCGACGCCGAGGTACCCGGCGCCCTGGAGCAGGTTGAGCGCCAGGGCGGTTCCGGCGGTCAGCGCGCCCAGCCGGTCGGCAAGCTCGCGGAGCTCCGGGCCGGCGCCGGCGAGGTGCGCACCGCGGCCGGCGAGGATCAGCGGCCGCTTGGCCCCGGCGAGCAGGCGGGCCACCTGCCCCAGGCCGGCGCCGCCGTCGTCCGTTACCTGGGGTGCCAGCGGCGCCGGAAGCTCTTCATCTGCCGCCTCGAGTGCCGCGAGGTCGTAGGGAATGGCAATCACGACGGCGGTGCGCTTGGTGAGTGCGTACTCCACCGCCTGCCGGGTGATGGAGCCCGCGGCGTCGCGGGTGACCGTGAAGGTGGCCGCGCCGAGGCCTGCGGCGATGGCTGCCTGGTCCACGTCCTGGGGGCGGGCGCCGGTGCTCGGAGCATCCCCGGTGACCAGCACCACCGGGATCTGCGCCTGGACTGCCTCGGCCAGGGCGGTGAGCGCGTTGGTGTAGCCGGGGCCGTAGGTGGTGGTGCCCGCTGCGAGGCGTCCGGACGCACGGTAGTAGGCGTCGGCCGCGGCGATGGCGGCGCCCTCGTGCCGGACGGGGGAGAAGCGGAGGCCCAGCTTCTCCGCGGCGTCCAGGAAGTAGACGTTTCCGTTGCCCATGACACCGAAGAGATCGGTGAGGTAGCTGCTGAGAACCTGCGCCACGCGGCCGGAGACGGTAAGAGTAGTCATGCAGGAATCTTGTGGGCTAAGTCACTGATCGGCAAGAGAGTGGGTTTTGACTGGGATATTTGGCAGCAAGTGGTAGCTCAGAGTGAAAATTTGCCCACCTGTGGCGTGCATCACCCGCACCTAGTTGGAAGGGCGGGATTCCTGCTCGGAGAGCCGGGCCAGGAGGCCGTCGTAGCGGGGTGGCATGAGTTCTAGCACGGATATGGCCGTGCTGGTCCGCTGGATGCCCTCGATTTCCAGGATCTCGTTGGTGATCCGGTAGAGATCGGCCGTACTGCGGGCCACCACCTTGGCCATGAGGTCCGCGTCTCCGGTGGTGGCGTGCACCTCGATGACTTCCGGGATCGCGGCGAGGCCGTCTTCAACTGCTCCTGTCCGGGTCTGGCTGATGGACAGCGAGAGGAAGGCCATCAGGTCATACCCCAGGGCGGCGGGGTCCAGCCTCCGGCTGAAGGAGCGGAGGGCGCCGCTTCGCTCGAGCCGTGCCAGCCGGGCATGGACCGTGTTCCGTGCGACGCCGAGCGTGCGGGAGAGTGCCAGGGCGCTGGCTTCCGGATCCTTGTCGAGGGCCAGGATGATCCTGCCGTCGAGGGAATCCAGGGTGCGCGGGGTCGGGATGGTCATATTTTCACCACAGTCACTAGAAGTTGAGCAGAAGTCCCAATGGGTTGAGGGTATCTTGCATTGTGTGCCGGGTCACAACCATGATCGGTCCTCATGACCCGTGATCAACTCCTGACTGCCCCGGACACCGCGCTTCCCACCCTTCGCGGCGCTGTGGCCGGACTTCCGTCCTACGTCCCGGGCCGGCGCGGCGCCGGCGCAGACATCGCAGCCCTTGCCAGCAACGAAAGCCACTACGCTCCGCTGCCTGCTGCCGCGGCCGCGGTGGCAGAAGCGGCCGGCACCATGAACCGCTACCCGGACAGTGCCGCCGTCGAACTCCGCGAACTGCTTGCCGGGCACCTGGGCGTCACCGCCGGGGAGGTCGCGGTGGGGCCCGGCAGTGTGGGCGTCCTCCAGCAGATCATCACCGGACTGTGCGACGCCGGCGATGAAGTGATCTTCGCCTGGCGCTCCTTCGAGGCGTACCCCATCCTGGTTGAGCTGGCAGGCGCCCGGCCGGTCCGCATCCCGCTGGACGACGCCGAGGGCCACGACCTCGACGCCATGGCCGCGGCCGTCACCGACCGCACCAAGGTGATCCTGCTCTGCACCCCCAACAACCCCACCGGCGTGCCGATCAGCCACGAGCGCATCGTGGCTTTCCTGCAATCCGTCCGTTCCGACATCCTCGTGGTGATCGACGAGGCCTACGTGGAATACGCCGAAGCGGGCAGCGGCCCCGATTCCCTGGCGCTCTACCGCCGGTACCCGAACGTCTGCATCCTTCGCACCTTCTCCAAGGCCTACGGCCTCGCTGGCCTCCGCGTGGGATATGCAATTGCGACGCCGGCCATCGCCGAGGGACTGCGCCGCACCGCCCTTCCCTTCGCGGTGAGCGCGCTGGCCCAGAAGGCGGCCATCGCGTCGCTGGACGCGGGGGAGGAGATGGAAGCGCGGGTCGCCGCCGTCAGGCAGGAGCGCGCGCGGATGGCCGCGCAGCTCGAAGCCCAGGGCTGGAAACTGCAGCCGAGCCAGGGCAATTTCCTGTGGATCAGGGCCGATGACAGCCTCCGGGCGAGGCTGGTGGAGGCGTTTGACGCCGCCGACATCCTGGTCCGGGCGTACCAGGGCGACGGCGTGCGGATCACCGTTGCCGATCCCGCTTCCAACGACCGCGTGCTCCGGCTCCTCGAAGCCCACGCAGCCTGACAACCGACTGACCTTTTACCAACCCGTTCCGCCTACAACCAGAGGAATCCCCATGGAACAACAGACAAAGACGTCTGCCCGCGCCCTCGGCGCGGCCCTTAAGCCCCGCCAGCTCACCATGATGGGCCTGGGAAGCGCCATCGGCGCCGGCCTGTTCATCGGCTCCGGTGCGGGCATCCAGGCTGCCGGCCCGGCGGTGCTGATCTCCTACCTCGTGGCCGGCACGCTCATCATCCTGGTGATGTGGGCCCTCGGCGAGATGGCGGCCGCCAACCCGGACAGCGGCGCGTTCTCCGTCTACACCGCCAAGGCCTACGGGCCGGTGGCCGGTGCCACCGTGGGCTGGCTGTGGTGGCTGCAGCTCGTGGTGGTCATCGCGGCCGAGGCGCTTGGTGCGGCAGGCCTGCTGGCCACG
The DNA here is from genome assembly GCF_964254335.1 of Arthrobacter sp. LjRoot78. NCBI lineage: Bacteria > Bacillati > Actinomycetota > Actinomycetes > Micrococcales > Micrococcaceae > Arthrobacter > Arthrobacter sp. LjRoot78. The sequence goes on from NZ_CAXUTG020000001.1 coordinate 1,079,116, forward strand.
ATCTTCCCGGCCCTGCCGGTGTGGCTGATGGCCTTCGTGTTCATCGTGGTGCTCACCGCCGTGAACCTGACCAGTGTCAAGAACTTCGGCGAGTTCGAGTTCTGGTTTGCGCTGCTCAAGGTGGCGGCAATCGTCGGGTTCCTCCTGGTGGGCGCTGCCCTGCTCTTCGGCTGGCTGCCGGGCGTGCAGTCGCCGGGCCTGTCCAACTTCACGGGTGCCGGATTCGCACCCAGCGGTTTTGCCGGAATTGCCACGGCACTGTTCGTGGTGGCATTCGCGTTCGGCGGCACCGAGATCGTGTCCGTGGCCGCAGCCGAGACCGCGGAACCGGCCCGCAGTGTGAAAAAGGCAGTCCGGACGGTGCTGTGGCGCATCATGGTCTTCTACATCGGTGCGATCTTCGTGATCGCGGCAGTGGTTCCCGTGGGTTCGGCGGGGCTGAAGAGCCCGTTCGCCGCGGTGCTGGATGCGGCCGGCATGCCCGGCGCAGCCACTGCCATCACCCTGGTGGCCGTGGCAGCACTGCTGTCCGCCCTCAACGCCAACCTCTACGGTGCGTCCCGGATGGCGTACTCCCTGGCCGAGCGCGGGGAAGCACCGCGTCTGCTTGCCTCGGTGTCCAAGGCCCGGGTCCCTGTTATCGCAGTCCTGGCCAGCGTTGCCTTCGGTGTTGTCACGGTTGTGCTGGAGCTGGCCTTCCCCGAGAAGGTCCTTCCGGTCCTGCTCAACATCGTGGGTTCGACGTGCCTGCTGGTGTGGACGTCCGCGCTCCTGGCCCAGCTCGCGCTGCGCCTCCGCGCCGACCGCGAGGGAACGGAGCTTCCGCTGCGGATGCCCGGCTTCCCGTGGCTCACGGTGTTTGGTCTGGTCATCCTGGCGGCGATCTTCACGGTGGGCTTCATCGGCGAGGATTCCCGTCCGCAGCTCCTGAGCACTTTCGCACTCGTGGCGCTCCTGGCGGTGGCGTGCTGGGTGCATCACCGGAGCGGGAAGGTTTCGCCGATTGTTGAGTCATCGGAGCGTGACAAGGAACCGGTTCTCATCGACTGAAAGGCGGCGCTGGGAACTACTCCGAGCGTTCACATCGTACGAAGCGTTCACATCGTACGAAGGGCGCGTCCGGCTTTTGCCGGGCGCGCCCTTCGCAATTCATGTCGGGCTGGCCGACGTGCAGGTACGTAGGTGTCGACCGCCCCGACAATTTGTAGTCGCACCACCCGCTGTCAGACCCGGGGGGCCTTGGGCAGGTTCCACACTTCTTCGTATTTGTCGGCCACAAGGGGCCGCACATCTCCCCGTTACCCCTGCAGGAGCTCGAGCCGTGACGTGGGTCAGTTGATGACTTCGGCGTCGAAAATCTCGGCCTCTTCAGTCCTGTGTCCTGGCTTGGTCAGCTCCAGGCTGGCGAGGTGCTTTTGCAGCCGCTTGGACATGGGAAGGAATGTGCCCAAGGTGAGGCCTCCAGAGAACAGTGCACCGACGACGGGGATGGCCTTCGCGACTCCGCTGGCGAAGAGCTTCTTGGTCATGCTTACACCGAGATAGCCGGCGACCCTTTTCACGACCGGGTAGATGAGGCCCTTGGTGAGTGCTTGCTGCGGTAGTTTCTTAGCCACATTGGCGGCGATCATGCTCGCGACTTTTGCCACTCCACCCTGGGCGATCTGTACGCCGAACATCACACCCACGAACAGGATTAGCATGCTCTCGGTTGCCTCGTCGACTTCTTCGCCATCATCGGCGAACAGATCAGGCCAGCTGTAGATGTAGGCAAGCTTCTGGGCAATCCGAAGCAGGTGTCCCATATACTGCGCGAGGTCGGCTGGCACAGTGCCGATCATTGCCAGACCGCCGGGGATACCTGCGAGGGCTGAGAGGCCGGTGACCTTGCTCGTCTCATAGGCGATGGAGGTGTTTGCGACCTCAGCGATGACCTTGAGCGGGATACCCGCTGCCGCTGGACTCTCGGCGATTGCCCTTTCGATCTGTTCCTCGGTGCAGTGGCGTTTGAGCGCTGTTCGCAGGTAGGCGGCCCTACTGATCCTCACGCCCGGTAGCTTCGCCGCAGCGTCCAGCACCTGAGTGAAATTCGATCCTGGGTTCTCAATCTCTTGGGTTTCGGTCATGGGTAGATCGTAACGGTGGACTCCGACTTGCAACCTCATCTGTGAAGACTTTCCAACGGGAGGCGGCTATTTCCCAGCGCGTTCCAGCTCCAAGGAAGTGGTACACCCTTTTGCTGTCACAGACCGGCGGGTACTGACGCGAAGCGGTTCGACGCTCCAATGCGCTTAATCCAATGCGCTTAGCAGGACGAATTTATTGCACAGAGAAACTTACCGCCGGCCACAGTTATTCAGCCAGCTGTCCGAGTCCTGATTCGTAGAGGATGAGATCACGTTCTATGCTGATCGAGCCAACCGCGAAGTGCGCGGTGGGAACCAAATGGTGGCGAGTCTCCATTAGACCCAGGGCACTTCAGGTAAGGGGTTGGGGAGCCGCATGTCGGACGACATCAATTACGAATACAAATCCGTTCAGGCCGTGCGCGGTTTGGAGAGCCGCTCTATTGCTAAGGCGCAGAGGGAAGGCGGCTGGGAACTTTGCGACCAGACTCAAGGTAGGCTCCAGACCACGCTGAAGTTCCGGCGTGTAAAGCCAGAAACATTTTTGTCGAAAGCGTGGGGAGTGTTCCGGGGACTTGCGCCTGCGAAGCAACGGGTTGTCGCGGCAGGAATGGCCGTTCTCCTGTTGCTCGCTGCTGTAGGCATTGGAACCTCCGCAGCGCAGGAAAAGGCCGTCACTCAGTCGACCGAGTCGGCGGCAGCGAACGAGAAGTCCGCCCCGTCGCCTACTCCAACCTTGGCTGAGGAAACCGATCAGGTTATCACCCCCGGGAACAGCGCCACTAAGTCGACCGAGCCGGCGGCCGTGAGCGAGGAGTCGGCCCCGTCTCCTACTTCAACTTTGGCTGAGAAAACCGATCAGGCGATCAATGCCGAGAACAACAAAGACTTCGCGGCACTCTTGGTGGCCACCGACTACTGTGACCCCTCGATGGCGCAGTTCGCAGCCAACTACCAGGGCCGGGAAATTGAGTTCGACGGTTCAATCACGAACATGCAGCATCATGGGAACTATGACACCCGGTACGACATCCTTCTGGGTCCCGGCGACGCAGGGCCGAAGACCACGGTGGGGCCCGCATTCAAGTACGAAGACGTGAACATGTTCGACCTCAAATTAGCCGGCAAGAGCGTTCCGTCCTACGTGGCCGAGGGCGACACATTCCGGTTCACCGCCAAAGTTGGCGAGTACAAGCCCAACCAGGGATGTCTGTTCTTCCTCACCCCGGTCTCCACCACGGTGCGGTAGGAGCCACCGTCCTTACCACGAGTGGAGACCACACCGAGTGGATGCTAGGCGCTGCGCTCTTCGCCCTGGGATGCTTGCACCCGGCTGGGGAAGGAGTGAAGGCCGCGCCCCTTGTTGCTCGCAGTGCCATATGTCCGGCAGGAACTGGAATCCAGAACAAAATTGGCCCCTCGTCGATGAAAGACGCGGGAACCGTCAGTGGCATGCGGCTTCCGATTGCGAGACACACAACCGGGCCGGTGACAATTATGCGAAGCCGGTGCAGGTCCGGTTCCCTAAACACTCTCCTTCACTAACAGGAATCACAAAGATGCAGCACGACGCTGGGCCCGAACACGCGCAGGATGCTGAAAGCGAAGTGCCGGGCATGGTCCAACTTCGTTCCCGTTCCTTCCCCAGCTGCGCTCTGCTGGGCAAGCTCGCGGAGGGCTACGTTACCGCCGTGGCCGTCCCACACGTACGTCGTCCATCGGCCAAGATTTCGTTCGGCACCATCGGCTTTGCCAACGTACTGTTTGCCGTTGGTGGAGTCTGTGATGAGGTAAATCCCTTGGATCGCTGACAGCGCGCTACGCCAGTCGGCGTAGCGAGGATCGTCCACCCATGTCGCACAGTTGGTGGTAGCTGAGCAGCACGCCGTCAAAGCCTGGGAAATGGACCTTGTCCTGGTCCGCGATCTCCAGCACTGGCATGCGCGCGCCTGTCATTGAGCCGGCGTTCCGGTGCCAACTGCGGGGGTTGTCCCATTCGATAACGTGCTCGGGTTTGCTTCACAAAAGGAGGCTAATCCCCGCCCTCCGTCAAACCCATAAACATCGTCCGGTGAAGCACGTCCACGTGCTTTCGTGACACCTCCACGGCTTCACTTACATCGCCCGCCCGCAGCGCCGCCACCAGCGCCACATGGTCGCAGTTCGATTTGTGCAGCAGCTCGATGGGGTAGGGGATGAAGTAGGCGTAGAGCTCCGCCAAAGTCTCGTGGTAGGCCTCGACGGCGGTGCCCAGCCCCGACGCAGTGCCCACCAGCTGGTGGAACTGCTCATCTGCCTGGTGGTAGTCGGACCAGTCCGAGGACTCCGCCATGTCGCGGGTCAGCCGCTCGAGCTCATTCAGATGTTCGGCCGTGGCGTTGAGCGTCGCGTAGTGCGTCACAGCGCATTCAAACAGCAGCCTCCGGTCCACCAACCGGTTCACGGCCTGGGACTCGGCCGGTGACGCCGAGAGCTCGGCCAGCACGCTCCGCGGAGGCTCATCCGCCACGAAGGTTCCGCCGGCCCTGCCCCGGCGGCGGACCACCACACCCTGCTCCGCCAGGCTCGCCAGCGCGCGGCGGGCCGTGATCGGGCTGACCGACAGGCCCAGAGCCACGTCCTCCTGATCCGGGAGGCGCTCACCTGGTTTCAGCAGGCCCAACGAAATGGCCATGCCGATCCGCAGCCGGACGGCGTCGATGGCACTGCGGCGGTCGATGCCGGCCAACCTGCCGGCGCCGATGGGCGAGGAGTCGGCGGTGTCCTCCAACTGACGGGTCATATCCGCTACTTTACGGCCCAAACCCACCTCTTCCCATAATTGGATCATTCTGATCTAATATAGCTCAGATCACATCCCCAACGTGGAGATAACCATGCAACGCATCCTTCCCCTCATCGCAGCCCAGGCCCGGCCGCGGCTCATCGGCGAACCCGTCGCGGCCTTCGCGGACGAGGTCAAAGCCGCCCTCGCCGTCCAGCCCCACAGCAAGCTGGTGGTCTTCCCGGAGCTGCATCTGTTCGGGGACTCAGAGCCTGACCAGCAGCGCACCGAAATGCTCCAGGCCTCCGCCGAACCGCTGGACGGCCCCCGCGTAAAAGAGCTCAAACAGCTCGCAGCAGACCTCAAAATCTGGCTGGTCCCGGGCAGCGTGTGCGAACGCGGACCGGAAGGGCAGCTGTTCAACACCCAGCTGGTCCTGTCCCCGGAGGGAGAGCTTGCCGGCTACTACCGGAAGGTCTTCCCCTGGCGCCCGTTCGAGCCCTACGACCCCGGCGACCGGTTCACCACCGTGGACCTCGCTGGCATCTGCAGGGTGGGCCTGAACATCTGCTACGACGCATGGTTCCCGGAGGTGTCCCGCCAGCTCGCCTGGATGGGCGCCGAAGTCATCCTCAACGTCGTGAAAACCACGACGCCGGACCGCCAGCAGGAGCTGGTGCTCGCCAAGGCCAACGCCATCGTGAACCAGGTCTTCGTGGTCAGCGTCAACTGCGCCAGCCCCACCGGCAAGGGCCTGAGCATCATCGTCGACCCCGAGGGCAACACCCTCGCCGAGGCCCCCGATGACGCACCGGTGCTGCTCACAGCGGAACTGGACCTTGCCGCCGTCGAGCACGTCAGAACGCATGGCACCGAAAACCTCAACCGCCCCTGGTCTCAGTTCCGCGAGGGGGAACCCGCCGTCGAACTGCCCGTCTACCAGGGGCGGATCAGCCCGGCCACCTGGGCTCCCCAGTCCTTCAACGCCTAAGGAAACACCGTGACTACAACACTCACCCGCACGCTCAAACTGCCCAGCCTCGTCCTGTTCGGCCTGGCTTACCTGACCCCGCTGATCGTCCTGGGGATCTTCGGCATCATCGCCGAAACCACCGGCGGCGCATCCCCGGCCGCGTACCTGGTGGCCATGGTCGCCATGCTGTTCACGGCGCACAGCTACGGCCGGATGGCCATCGCGTACCCCGTGGCCGGTTCCGCCTACACCTACGTCCGCCGCTCCATCGATCCCCGGGTGGGGTTCCTGGTGGGCTGGGCCATCCTGCTGGACTACCTCTTCCTGCCCATGGTCATCTGGCTCATCGGCGGCTCGTACCTGACTGCGCAGTTCCCCGGCATCCCCATCGGGGTCTGGATCGTGGGCTTCATCCTCATCACCACGCTGCTGAACATCCTCGGCATCAAGGTGGCGGACAAGGCCAACTACGTGCTGATGGCGTTCCAGCTGCTGGTCATCGTGTTCTTTGTGGTGCTCTCCATCGGCAACGTGGTGTCCACCCAGGGCGCCGGCGGCCTGGCCAGCAGCCAGCCGTTCTTCAACGACACCTCCAGCTTCGCCACCATCTCCGCCGGTGCAGCCATCGCCGCCTACTCGTTCCTCGGGTTCGACGCCGTCACCACCCTCACCGAGGAGACCATCGAGCCGCGTAAGAACATGCCCCGCGCCATCATGCTGATCGCCCTGATCGGTGGCGGCATCTTCGTGACCGTGTCCTACGTGACGCAGTTGGTCCACCCCGGCGGGGTGTTCGAGGACTCGGCCTCTGCGGCCAGCTCCATCGCCCTGCAGATCGGCGGGCAGCTCTTCGGCGCCGTGTTCCTCGCCGGCCTGGTGGTGGCGCAGTTCGCCTCCGGCCTCGCCGCGCAGGCCAGCGCATCCCGCCTGCTGTACGCGATGGGCCGGGACTCCGTCCTGCCCAAGGCGGTCTTCGGCCGGCTGAGTGCGAAGTTCCACACCCCGGTGGTGAACCTGATTCTCACCGGCATTGTCGGGCTGATCGCGATGTTCCTGGATGTGGCCACCTCGACGTCGTTCATCAACTTCGGCGCCTTCACCGCCTTCACGCTGGTGAACGCGTCGGTGGTGTTCCACTATGTGCGCCAACGCCGTGCCGGGCACCAGCTCAACCCGGTGTCCTATGTGGCGGTCCCGGTGGTGGGAGCCATCATCTGTGCCTACCTGCTCTCCCAGCTGGACAGCAACGCTATTACGCTGGGAGTGTCCTGGCTGGTGCTGGGCGTGGTGGTGCTGGCTCTGATCACCCGTGGATTCAAGGCGGCACCGCCGGAGATGACGGCCACTGAAAAGGCGACGGTTGAGGCGGCTGCCTGAGCTCGAAGCCTAAGCTTGGATCGCCGCCTGACCAGAGGGAAGGAACAATCGTGAGGATAGCGCTCGGGCAGCTGGAGTCCGGGACCGACATTCAGGCCAACCTGGCTGCGATCGACCGGTTCACCGCGGAGGCCGCGCTCGACGGCGCCACGCTGGTCGCCTTCCCGGAATACGCCACCTACGAGAAGAAAAAGGTGGACGCGACGTTCCCCGAGATGGCCGAGCCGCTAGACGGCCCCGTCTGCCAGGAACTTTCCGCCATCGCCCGCCGCCACCGGATCGCGCTGGTGGCGGGCGTGGTGGAGACCTCGGACCAGCCGGGCAAGGCGTACAACACCCTGGTGGCTTTCGGGCCCGACGGCGGCCGGCTGGCTTTCTACCGAAAGATCCACCTTTTCGACGCGCAGGGCTTCGGGGAATCGACGTTCACCAAGCCGGGCCCGTCCACCACGCCGGTGGTTTTCGAGCACGGGGGAGCGCGCTTCGGCCTGATGACCTGCTACGATCTGCGGTTCCCGGAGCTGGCCAGGTCACTGGCCGACGCCGGCGCAGAAGTTCTGCTGGTCTGCTCATCGTGGGTGCCGGGCACCCACAAGACGGAGCAGTGGCTGGCGCTGAACGCGGCGCGGGCCATTGAGAACAGCGTGTACGTGGCAGGGGTGTGCCAGGCGCCACCGGTGTCGGTGGGCCGCAGCATTTTGGTTGATCCCATGGGGGTCGTTGAAGCCGACCTCGGGTTGCAGCCAGGGGTGCGGGCGGTGGAGGTCTCGATTGAGACGGTGGCGAGGGTGCGGGAGTTGTTCCCGATGTTCCGGCAGCGGCGGTTGTAGCAAGACTGCGGGTTGCCGTCACCAGGAAACCAAGGCGGGTTCCCCTGCAAGTGCAGGGAAGAGATGGCGACCGTTGCACCCGAGAAACCACCTGTGTCTGAAACGTCCAATAGTGCCTAAGAGGGGTCTTCAGCATTCACGAGTCAGATGTGCGACATATGCTAGGGAGGTCCTTCTCGATGTCAAAAAGGTGCGTGCATTGGAAACCTACGATCCGCGGAACGTCCCGCTCGATCAGCTGCTGCTTGATCCAAACAACTACAGGTTCAAGGGCGAAACAAACCGGCCCCTGATAGCCGAAAAGAAATTTGCCGACGCAACCGTTCAGCAGAAGACAAGCGAGAGACTGATACAGGATGGGCTAGCCGAACTGAAGAAATCCATCCTGTCTAACGGGTTCCTCCCCGTCGAGCGGATAGTTGTGAAGAACTTTGATCATGATCCTGAGGAGGGTGAGTATTTTGTCGTTCTCGAAGGTAATCGCAGGGTTGCCACATTACGGGAGATACAGAAAGATGCGGAGGCCGGCGTCGACATTCCTGAAGAAATCATCAAGGCGCTGGATGAAATTCCTGTTATTCTCCTAACCACCGATGACCCAAGTGCGTACTTGACCATTATGGGTGTGCGACACGTTGGAGGAATTAAGGAGTGGGGAGGATACCAAAGTGCAAAGCTGGTATTCGAGCTACGAAACGAACACATGCTGACGACTCCTGAAGTGGCAGCAAAGCTGGGGCTCAGCGCCCTGGAAGTAAATCGCCGTTTCAGAGCCTTTCAAGCTGTGGAGGAGATGCGCCTAAATGAAGAATACAGCGATTATGTGAGTACGGAGGTCTATCCTCTGTTTCATGAGGCGCTTTCGACTCCGAAGATCAGAGGTTGGCTGGGCTGGAATGAGGCTGAGAGCCGAACTGAGAACGAAGAGCATCGAGATATCTTCTACTCGTTGATTTCGCCGCATGAGGATGAGGACCAGAAGCAAAGGCCTCCGAAAATTACCTCCTATTCTCAGGTCCGCGAAATGAAGACCCTGCTGGATAACGAAGACGCCTACGACTCGTTGCTTGACTTGGAGAAGTCCTTCAGTGATGCCGTGGGCCTCGTAAAAGCAGACCAAGCCTCCAGAGACTGGATCGCTAAGGTGAAGGCGACAAATAAATCACTCGAGCACGTCGGGATCATGCAGATCAAGGGCCTCACTGGGAGGGAAATCTCCTTGTTGCAGGAACTTCGTCAGGTCGTCGATTCGATCTTGGAAACCCACGAAGCGAGCGCGTCAAAGACGAAATGACGAAGCGACTCCGCTCGAAAGTTATCCAACACATAGTCGAATCCTGGCCCCTTGATGCCCAGCCGCGTCCTTTGGCAGAGGTCCTTTACAAGCTCGCGGTTGACCACTTCCATACACCTGAAGCCGCTGCAGCTGAATTTGCGGAAGCACACGAGGCACTGTCGCTTACCGAGCTCGCCGGCCTTCGCGCTGAAGCAGATAACCAGGCCGTTCCTTGTCGGTTTGCCTTCAATGGGAAGATTGCCGATCACATCCAGGGAAGTTCCTTCATCGAACCTGAGGATAGCGACGCGACGCGGAAGGCGAAGGAACGGCGTCTCAACTACGAATCCTACGAAGGGTTTCTCCGGAACCTTCGGTGGGACGAGTTTGAGGCCTGCTGCAGGGGTATTCTAGCCCAGCTTGGTTGCCCCTCGCCCGAACTTACCGCTCTGAGCAATGACCAAGGAATCGACTTTTTTGGGAGGCTGTCACTTCGAGATCGATTGGGTAATCAGAGTATCTTGCCGAGTGTCGACTCAATGCTCGATGTATGGATGGTTGGTCAGGCCAAGCATTATCAGAAGACTCAGGTCTCAACGCCCGATCTCCGTGAACTCGTGGGCTCTGTTCAGCTTGCCCGCGCCAAGGCATTCGCCGACGGGGGAGCCGCACTGCAAGGACTCGATCTGAAGGTATGCGATCCCGTCTTCTACCTATTTTTTACAACTGGGACGATTAGCCGGGACGGCTACAAGCTGTTGGACGCGAGTGGGATGATCAGCATGAATGGGGCGCAAATAGCCGCTTTTCTTGCTGACAATGACATCGGAGTGGTGCAGGGAGTCTTTGATACAGCAGCTGCGGTCGTGTGGTTACAAAGCCACGGTCACGGCTAGCCCAAAGCGGCCATGTTTACGGAGTGTCCACCCGCCAGTAATGTCATCGTGAATCTGATTCGGTGCCTCCAGCTGCGCCGATGATTAGAGCCGCCAGTTTGGGCCCCAGCATACTTGGTAAACAATTTGAGGCCCTTGATCAGTGGTGTGCCGACCGTGGAGATCAGCCTGTCTGTAATCGTATTGGTGTCGGTGCACGGTGCCGAATCCATAGAACGAACGCATGATCTCCAATTCTTCGTTTCGCCGGTTGGCCTTTCGTGAATCAACCCCATACCCTGGCGCAGTGACTAACTTATTTGGGGGAGAGGCAGGAGAAAAGCTGCCCGAGGGTTTATACGAACTACTCAACACCGATGCACTGGGCCATCTCCTCAATGATGAGTCGGAGCTTCAGCCCAACTTCGCGGACTTAGCAGACGAAGACACTCCGGACATACTTTCCCGCCATGTGGCCGACGCTGTCCGCCAAGCCCTCGCCGCAACCAAACCAAGTGAGCGGGTCGGCCTGGCCAACCGCCTCCTTCAAGAACTGGACACCACGGACCGCATCGCCGAGGGCCCCACCCAGCTTCAGTCCCTCCACCGCCCGGACACCCTTAAACGCCGCAACCTGCGCCGGCCCACTACCAAGCTGAGCGACTCGGCCCTCCTCACCAACAGCAAGGACGACCCAAACCTCGCCGCGGAGCTCCGGGCCGAGATCGAATCCGCAAATACCGTAGACCTGCTTTGCGCGTTCGTCCGATGGACGGGCCTCCGCCTTCTCCAGCCGGCGCTTGAAGAGCTCAAGGAGCGTGGCGCAAAACTCCGAGTCCTCACCACCACGTACATGGGCGCCACGGAACGCCGCGCCATCGACGAGCTCGTCAACCGATATGGCGCCGAAGTGAAGATTAACTACGAAACCCAAGCCACGCGTCTCCACGCCAAGGCCTGGTTGTTCCGCAGGAACTCAGGCTTTGACACCGCCTACGTCGGCAGCTCCAACCTCAGCCAGGCTGCCCTCCTTGACGGCCTCGAGTGGAACGTCCGGCTCAGCTCAGTCGGCACACCAACACTGCTGCAGAAGTTCGAGGTCACCTTTGACAGCTACTGGGAGCAGCGCGCCTTCCAAAGCTACGATCCGGAACGCGACGGCGAAAAGCTGGACGCCGCACTGGAACGCAACGGCGGCCGGCGCACGGCAGTCCCAGGCGCGGCCACCGGGCTCGAAGTCCAGCCGTTCCTCCACCAGGAGGAGATGCTCGAGGATCTGGAAGCCGAGCGTCTCAAGGGCTTCAACCACAACCTCGTGGTCGCGGCCACCGGCACCGGCAAAACCGTCATTGCTGCCCTGGACTACAAGCGCCTGTGCGAATCGGACGGCCGCGATCTGAAGCTGCTCTTCGTCGCCCACCGCCAGGAAATCCTGAAACAGGCCATGCGCACCTACCGTGACGTCATGCAGGACGGCGCCTTCGGCGAACTCTATGTGGGGGAACACAAACCCAAGCAGTGGAAGCACATCTTCGCTTCCGTCCAGTCGCTGTCATCGCTCGGCATCGAACAGTTGGAGCCCGACTTCTTCGATGTCGTCGTGATTGATGAATTCCACCACGCCATGGCACCCACGTACCGGCGTCTGCTGGACCACCTGCAGCCGCAGCAGCTCCTCGGGCTCACCGCGACGCCGGAACGCGGCGACGGCGTCGACGTCGCCAAGCAGTTCTTCGACGGCCGCACTGCTAGCGAGCTGAGGCTGTGGGACGCCCTGGACGCTGACCTGCTGGTGCCGTTCCACTACTTCGGCGTCTCCGACGACGTCGACCTGAGCCAGCTGGAGTGGAAGCGCGGCAATTACGACACCACACAGCTGAACAACCTCTACACCGGCAACGATGCCCGCGCCGCGAAGGTGATTCGCGAACTCCGCGACAAGGTCACCAGCACCGACCACATGCGCGCCATCGGATTCTGCGTCTCGGTCCAGCATGCCCACTACATGGCCGAAGTTTTCAACCGGGCAGGTATCGCCTCCGTGGCGGTCGACGGCAGCACTGACGACGCCGACCGCGCAGCGGCGCTCGGGCGCCTCCGGCGGCGTGAGATCAACTGCATCTTCGCCGTCGACCTCTTCAACGAAGGCCTGGACCTGCCGCAGGTGGACACCATCCTGATGCTCCGGCCCACGCAGAGTGCCACGATCTTCCTCCAGCAGCTGGGACGCGGGCTGCGCCGTGCCGAGGGCAAGGCGGTGCTGACGGTCATGGATTTCATAGGCCAGCAACGGCGTGAGTTCCGCTTCGATCTGCGCTACCGGGCGCTGACCGGCTACGGCCGCAAGGAGCTGGAGAGGGCCGTCGAGGAAGAGTTCCCATACCTGCCCTCGGGCTCGCAGATCGTTCTGGACCGGGTGGCGCAGAAGGTAGTGCTGGACAACATCAAGGCACAGCTCCGATTCAACCGGGCTCAACTCGTCAGAGACATTGCTTCGTATGCTGAGACCGAGCTGGAGGCCTACCTGGAGCGGTCCGGGAACGACGTGAAGACGATCTACCGGTCGACCAAGGATTCGTGGACTGGCTACCTCCGCCAGGCCGGGCTCATCGAGGGACTCTCGCCCTTGGAGACCGCGCTCCGCGGCAAGATCGAGGCTCTGAAGGATGCCGATGAGAAGAAGCTCCTGGGCCGCATGGCTGCCCTGATCCACGTGGACGACTCGGAACGCGCCGAGGCGTACTCGATGCTGGTCGGCCCCGATGCGCCCCGCTACGCGGAGCTCGGGATGCGCGAGCAGACATTCGCCCGGATGCTGTTCTACACGCTGTGGGATGACGGCGGCGGTTTCAAGACTTACGACGCCGGACTGGACTACCTGCGCGGCTACCAGTTTGTCTGCAGCGAGATCCGCCAGATCGTGAAACTTGGAGTGGCCGCGTCCAAGCACGCCGCCAGGGGGCTAGGAGCGGGGCTGCAGCACGTTCCGCTGCTTTCGCATGCGACGTACCGGCGTGAAGAAGTCCTGGCGGCCCTGCAATATGGTTCGCTGGAGCTCGGTAAGAACGTGCAGCACCGTGAGGGCGTGGCCTGGTGCCCAGCGACGTCCACGGATGCCTTCTTTGTCACCCTCAGCAAAGACGACAAGAAGCATTCGGCCACGACAATGTACAAGGACTACGCCATCAGCCCGGAACTGTTCCACTGGGAGTCGCAGAATGCCACGTCGCCCAGCAGCCCGACCGGACGACGGTACCTTGACCGGACCTCGCACGGCTCGAAAGTTCTAATCTTCACTAGGGATACCGCGGACGACGAGACCGGACTGACCGTTCCCTATACATGCCTGGGCCAAGTGGACTACGTTCAGCACGCGGGCGAGAAGCCGATTGCGATTACGTGGAAGCTGCACCGGGCGATGCCTGCGGATGTGTACGCGACTGCGGCTGCCGTCGCCCAATAAGACCACCTTCGTTTCCCACGACCCGGAATCGTGGTCAAGAGATCATGTACCAAGAAGGTCACGCCTTGGTTGAGATCCAAGAGCTGATCTCGCGTGGTGGGACAACTTTCTGGGCCATGTGGTGTCGTTGGTACGCCTCTGACTCAGATTGGAGCGGTGCCCGAATCCTTCGGGTTCGCTACCGAGTTGAACGGCGAATACGTCATTTATAGATCGATCAAGTCTCTAATCCCTGGAGCCTGAATACATCGCTATCCAGTCCTGGCGCCAAGGTCCGTCTGACCAAATGGGCGGCTTCCATCGTGTATTCGAGCGGTGGCAGCTGAATAGACCCGCAGATCGAGTTGCTGCGCACTCAACTCGATTCTGTAAGCCCCGGCCTGGGATGCGAATGTCGCGTACCAGCCATAGACTCAGGAGGTCGACTTGGCTCCAGGGCCCACAGACGGAAAGGCGGTAAGAATGGCCGACGAATGGATCATAAAGAGTAGGCAGACCGGAGATACGTTCACGGACGAGCTGCACCTTTATTGGGAAGTCTCCGGAGATCCCATCACCGATGACTACTCGACGGACGAGATCGACGCGAGGGAGCTATACCGCATGTGGCGGCAGCGTTACCCGGAAGACGTGCAAGAGATCAGCTGGTACGTCATAGGTAGTCGTACGACCGAAGCCGCCCCGTTTCTGCGGGAGGACGAGCAGGACGAGGATTTCTTGACATTCTTCCGGCTGCCCATCCACGCCGACAGCGGCGCGAACCTCAATTTTCTTAGACTCCCGGTCGCAGACAAGCTGTGGCGACCCGGCCGCGGCGATAAGGGTGGATTCATTCAGGAAGCACTAGGGTGGAAGCCCTCGCCGTACCAGCTGACGGCCGACTTCTCACTGCTCGATCGAGCGGCGGGCGTCCGGTAGCGGTTCAGCGTTTGGGGATTCCCAGGAGGACCAGGTGCACTGCAGCACTCCTCCTTACAAGAAGAACTCGTCACATAGTGAGCTGTCAGGTTGCCTTGGTGACCCCACGCCACCAGAATCTGTCTGCAGGTGTGTCGTATCGCACTTGACGGGCTCTCCGGCGTCGGAGTCCGGACGACTCGGTTGTCTTGCCCTGCGCCGGGGAGGGCCACGTCTTCAGATCGTGTTGGGGAGAGGCACCTCATCGCGATGAGGCTGTCTCTGGCGATTGCGCGCGTCCCGTAGATCAGGAGTTTTTACCGCCCTTGTCCCCCAGCTCGCTGTTCACGGAGCCCGTGAGGTACTTTACTGCCGGTCAGCACCGACCTCTTGACCTGCACGGACAGGCCCGTCTACTTTCAGTACACTCAGGTTCCATTTCCAAGTTCTGGTCGATATCACGCTGATGACACGCCAGCCGACCATTTCGGCGGACCGGAATTAATTCCACTGCCGCAGCTTGTCCAACCTTTTGGGGCAGAAGCTATAAATGGGGAGCCTCATCATGCTTGTTTGCCTCCTCAAGCGACAATGTTCGGGCTGCATTGGCTTTCTCGTGCTGGCGCATTACCTTCGACAATTTCTTGCTTATTTTTTTGGGATTGGGGACTACCTTCTTATCGTGAATGCGCTGGATGACAGCCGAATTCGATTGGAAGGCCAACCCTTCGCTGGAAAGTAAGTCCTGGTCTGGTTCCATACTCCCGTCCTCCACCACGACTTGATAGACGGACCCACCGCCTGGCACATCCGTCTCGTCGGCCGTCCAGAGTTCGGCATATACGCGAGCTAGCTCTACGTCAGTAGTTAGATACACTTTGTCCGGCCGCTGAGCGATTTTGTTGGCTCCAGATGCAACCTGTGATTCGAGGGTCGTCGAACGGGCACCAGTCACGGGAGGCGGGAGTATCACGCCGCCCTCCAATAGTCCGGGTGCGCCACCGTGGAAGTAGTAGATGTCGGCCAATTGAACTCCTTATCGTGTGTGCTCTAACAGTAGTGAGTCGTACATTAGCGTCAACCACGACATGTGTACTGAGAAGCCTGCGATAGTATGAACTTTCGCCCCAGTTGGACCGAGGCTGGCGCACCACGTGTGTCGGTGGTGATGCGGCCCAATAGCATCTGCGGCAATTGGAGCTATGCGAGGTGGGGGAATTGGTTGCAGAACCGGCGATGCCGAGTCCAGGTACGCAGATCAAGGTAGATGGCCATTTAGTTACTGTGGTTTCGACAAGTGCTACATTGCACGGTGCCGATCTCGTCATCCGAGGTTCCGATGGAAGCCTCAGCGACGCCGCCCTTACACATGCCGATTTGTTAGCATCGTTGCTCCCCGTTAATGACGCCGGAGGCAACCCTGGACGCGCACTAACCGCCATGTGGGGCCGGTGGATGCAGCATGCAGTGCCAAGAATTCGGTCTGCCGTGCTCGCGACTCGTCCACTAAGACCGTTTGCCCATCAGGATGAGGCTGTGTTCAGTCACATGCTCGCGCAACCCAGACTGAGGTTTTTGCTCGCCGACGAGCCTGGAACCGGAAAAACTATCATGACCGGCATGTACATCGCCGAAGGGAGCCGTCGAGGCCTACTTCCGGGTCGTACGGTCGTTATTGTCCCGGCTCATCTTGTCAAGAAGTGGCAACGTGATCTGAAACGGTATTTTTCCATCGATGCCGGCCGTCTAACGCCGGAAGCCGCCAGAGACCCGCGCGATTTGGATCCTAGAGTCAGGGTTTGGATCGTCAGTGTCGACTTGTACACCTACAACGGGGACGTTCGTCGTAAGGTCTCGGGCGGCAGATCCTCTTGGTCACTTACCGTCTTTGATGAAGCTCACCGACTAACACCGACTTCGCAGTATCTGGGCGCAGCACGAGAAGTCGCTGACCGCACGCATCATCTCCTTTTGCTAACCGCAACACCCCACCGCGGCAAGGAGCACTACTTCCGCGCCCTACTCAATCTGCTCGACCCGACTCTGTATCCATGGGATGAGCGACAGACGGAGTACGACAAGGCCCTACGACCAAGCACCCTATCCTTCTTACGTCGGATGAAAGAAGAGCTCAAAGACCTAGACGGGAATGCGTTGTTTCCGCCCAGGTTCGCCGAGACGGTGGCGGTCCGGCTAAACCCACACGAGCATGTGGCCTATAGGGCGGTGATGGACTATGTGGACACCTTTTACGCTGAAAACGCCACGCTGGCGCGGTCGATCTACGGGAAACGTGCCGCGTCCGCTATGACAGCCGCGGCAGCCACTATCCGTCGACGAAACGAGGCATTGCGGGGGGCAGCCAGCGGACGATCCGGTGGGCCATTACCGGAGGAATTCGCCACCGGGCCAGATGGCATGAACCTTGCCGTCGAGGATGACGACGCCTGGACACGTGCAGAGGATGTATTAGTTGCATCGCGATCCAAAGACAAGTCAGAGGAACTATGCGCAGTCGACGGCGTTCTGGAGACACTGACCGCCGCTATGTCCGCAGGCCCGTCCAGTAAGTGGAAGGCCACCGAGGACATACTGGCGAGGCACCTGATCCGGCCAGGAAATGGCCAGCTCTTGGTATTCACAGAATTTGCTGACACAGCGCGCTGGCTCGCCGGGCTTTTCCTGGACGTTGGGTACAGTGTTGACACTCTCGAGGGGTCGGTGGTCCACGATGACCGTGACAGGTTACAACAGCGATTCCTTAGCGGGGAATTCCAGATTCTCGTGTCTACCGACGCGGGCGGGGAAGGAATAGACCTGCAGTCCGCCCATGTGATGATCAATTGGGATATCCCTTGGTCGCTCGTACGGCTCGAGCAACGCATGGGACGTCTACACCGAATCGGTCAAACCCAACCCGTCCATATTTACCATCTCGTGGCACCTGAAACTCGTGAGGGACGAGTACAAGAAGTCATGCTCAATAACCTTGAATCGGCAGGTCTGGCCCTCAGGGGGCGGATCTTCGACCTTCTCGACGCGGCTGCCGATCGTGCGGGCTTTGACTATACGAGAGCGCTTATCGAGGCTCAGACCAGCGACACGGCGGGGAGCGCGGTACACGTTCCGGAACCTGAGGAGCTATTGGCCAGCGCACGCGAACTCGTTAACGACGAGGATAATCTGCATACACCAGCAAATACTGAGGCGGCCATGGAGCGCTTCCGTGCGGACCGTCTCGAGGCAATCAACCCTGTAATCGTAGATGGTTTCCTGGATCAACTCGCTTCCTCGGAGGATTGGACACTGTCTCCAGGCCCCGCAAAGGGAGTCCGCGAAGTTACATCCATTCGGAGGCTACCTAAGATCCTCGGCGGAGAACACAGCCGCTTGGTAGCGGCAGACGGCGCATATGTGCGGTCCGCGATTTCCGATGGTGCATCAGCCACCGACCTTGAAGACGTGGCTATTCTCGGCCCGACTGAGGAGCCTTTCGGTGAGCTAATCGAACTGGCCCTGAGATCGGGCGAAGCCGACCTGATCCGTGGAACTCGCTTGGTAGATACCGCATCACTCACGAGTTATACGCTCCTGCTTTACGACGCGGAAGTCGAGGTGCACGATGGAGTCCGCCGTGCTCGTCTGAAGACCCCCATGCTCATTCGGTATTCAGGGTCAGGAGCATTCAGCGCCGGCTGGGAGTCCCTAATGAACCTCCGCGAAGGAGGAACAGTCCTGGACACAGCCGCTTCTCTCAGCCCTGCAATGCGCACTGAGTCTTACGAAGAGGCTCAGCGTCTCCTGGTCGAGGAAGCCCAGAGGAACCGAGGCGAAAGATCGGCTTGGGTCTCAAAAGCCAAGGAGCAGTTAGACAAAGTCGAATACCGCTACATGGAAGAACTTGAAGAAATGGCTCCCGAGGTTCGTCGGGAGCGCATGCTGAAGTTCCGACATCTGAAACAGGACCGGCTGGAACATCTGGCTCAGATTGAAAAAGTGAGCCCGACCGCGCATCGCCTGGCCGGATGGGCACACGTTGTCGGAGGACTAAGGGCAACAGAACTCGGGCACGACCCAGATAGTGAGAAATTGGCCATTGCAGCCGTTCTGGACGAACTCGAGAGGCTTGACTTCATCGTTGACGATAGGCAGACCGCAAAGGTTGGATACGACCTCTTTGCCCGACATAAACATCGTGGAGAGCAGCGGCTGGTGGAAGTGAAAGGGTTCGCCCAGGGACTCCGGCCCGTGTGGCTGGAGCAACACGAATGGGCCCAGGCTCAGCAACGTGGCGATGACTATTGGCTATACGTCGTCGAAAAGTGTGCAACGAAGCCAGAGGTCATCATCCGCGCCCAAGACCCCGCCGGACAACTCGCCGCCGGCCCGAAACGAATTGAACGCTTCCAGATCAAGTTGGCTGATTTGAAGAAGCTGATGGGAGACAGCCAGTAATGGAAAAGAAGCCCGCGGGCCCAGAAGAACTTCCGACACCTAGAACCACTGGTGACGTCACATCACGCATGATCGACAACTGGTTTCCATGCTCAGCCGTCGATACAGCCGTCGGGACCCGATCAGGCTCGGGCCGGTCTGAAAAGGCACTCTTCACATGGTTTGCCTCTCGCCCTATAGCCCAGGCCCGCGCCGCAGTTTTGACCACCCTTTTGCCGAATGACCCCGCTCTTAACGGTGACGTCGCTGCTGCGGTAGAACACGGGGACGAGAGTGCGCTCGAACGCCTGCGACAAGTAATCGAAAATGAATATCCCGCTGGTCGCCCAGTCGTCCTTGATATTTTCTCCGGGCGGGGCATCATCCCACTGGAAGCGGCACGGTTGGGCGTCCCCGCTATCGGGACAGATCTGAGCCCTGTTGCCACGCTAGGCGGCCGCCTCCTTGGCGACTTCGCACTCCGCGACTGGTCCGACGAAATCCCCCTACCCTTCGAGGCACAGGGCACTGGGAACAAGCTGCTCTTCGGGGACTCGGAACCCCGGCTTCTTTCGGATGTTAGAACAGTTCTTTCGGAAGTAGACAAACGCGTCGCCGAATTGGTCGAACCATATTACCCACGAAATGAATCTGGCGCGTTCCCTTGGTCTTACCTTTGGGCAGTCACCATCCCATGCGACCAATGCAAGCGCAGGTTTCCTCTCGTCGGTGCCATGCGTCTTCAGTACCCGTCCGGTCGCGACGGCGACAGTGGTCAGTCACTGGAACTGATCGCGAACGGCGACGACTGGCAGAGTGAAGTAGTTGACGGCGCTCCCATCCAACAACCTACGTTCGCGGCGGCCTTGGGTAAGAAAGGAAAGAGCGCCCGCTGCCTTTTCTGTGGCCACGTTCACAGCCTCGTTTCTGTAAAGGCCAAAGGATTCGCCGGTGAGTATGAAGACGCCCTTCTTGCTGTCGGTGAAGAGAACGACGGGCTCGGAAAAACCTTTCGTCGGCCGACTTCCCGAGAAATCGAAGCAGCCTCTGCCATCGATATCGATTCCTTGGAGCCATTTGGGGACCTTCGTGCCGTTCCTGATGAACTCATTCCGGCTGGTAACCAAGACACAATCCGGGCCAGCGGCTATGGATACAAAACCTATGGTTCTCTAATGAACAATAGGCAGGCGTTGTTGTTCGTTGAAACCGCCCGCTCCATTCGAACGGTGCGCGCCGATCTTCTTCGCGCCGGACTCAGCACGGACTACGCGAACGCTCTAGCCGGTTACGCCGCAGCAAACCTGCAACGTCGACTACGCCGGTCGACCAGGGGCGCCAAGCTCGCCGCATTTGGTGGAAATACGACCCGCAAGGGGACTTGGGTACAAGTCCACGACATCTTCGCCGATGAGAGCAAGGTTTCCTTCCAGTTCGATTATCTCGAAGCGGGTCCTGGAACTGGCCCCGGTACCTGGAGCAGCGTCTCAGACAGTGGAATTCAAGCTCTGAAGAAAATCATCGAGGGGTCACCGTCCGGTCGCGCCGCTCGATTCAGGCGATCGTCTGCGGTCGCCCTCCCCTTCAGGGACGGAACTGTCGACGCCGTCATAACTGATCCTCCGTACTACAACATGATTGACTACGCCGATGCGTCCGATATTTTCCACGTGTGGTTGAAGCGCTGCCTGTTCGACGTCTTTCCTGACCTCTTCGGGCACAGGGGCCTCCAGGACAAGTCCGAAGAAATCATCGTTAAGCGCGGCAACGCGCCAGGAGAGCACCGCACTAAAGATTTTTACGAACAAATGCTGAGCCATGCGTTTCAGGAAGCCAAGCGTGTACTCCGGACAGACGGGCACCTCATTGTCGTTTTTGGGCACTCGGACCCTGATGCCTGGCGTCGACTTCTGGGAGCTCTGCATGATGCCGGTTTCATCGTGACCAGCTCCTGGCCATCACGCACGGAGACTGCTTCGACCGGCGTCGCCAGCATCAAAGTCACGGTCACCATCGGCTGCCGTGTTGCCCAATCCGTTCGTCCGACGGCGACAGCGGCTCAAGTTGATCGAGAGGTAGCGGAAGCCGTAAAGAGTGCTTGCCGTTCTTGGGACCAGGAGGGCCTCGCACTAACCGACCAATTAATGGCCGCCTATGGTCCCGCCATGAGTGTCTATGGGCGGTACGGCAAAATCATCAAACCTGATGGCACGGAGACGGACCTCGACCGTTACCTCACTCTTGCTCGTGCCGCAGTGCGCGACGCAACTGCTCTCAAGCTCGACGAAATTCCTCTGGAGACCTTTGATGCCCCTAGCCGGTTCGCGGTGTTCTGGCAGCGGCTGTATGGGCGAAGCGATGTACCCAAGGGTGAAGCCCGTTTCCTAGCTCAAGTGGACGACCTCCGACTTGAAGATCTTCGCGGATCCCTCCTGAGTGAAAATAAGAGCGGCTACAAGCTCCGTCTGGACGCCCCAGAAACAATTTCTGCTCGT
Source organism: Arthrobacter sp. LjRoot78 (assembly GCF_964254335.1). NCBI lineage: Bacteria > Bacillati > Actinomycetota > Actinomycetes > Micrococcales > Micrococcaceae > Arthrobacter > Arthrobacter sp. LjRoot78. Next base: position 1,100,626 of record NZ_CAXUTG020000001.1, read on the forward strand.
TCATCAACGTTTGAAGTAGCACGAGCAATGGCTACTGCGTGGGACGGCGGCGGAACAGAAGCTGTGGCCAAAGTGATGGCCCACGTCGACAGACAACCCAACGATGCGCATTTGTGGGCAGTGGTCGGCGAAATCGTTGCCCAGCTTCCCGCTAGTGACAATGTCGCAAAATCGCTAACAGCAATCCAACGAAACGCAAGCACAATCGGAAACCTAATCCAGCGAGTCACTGCAGATGAGCCGGCCTCATATACGCAGCTCACATTGGTGGACTTGATGGAAGGATCATCTGCATGACTTCTGGACAACGATCAATTGCTCACTGGGCTGACGTACTCGCATTGCGCCCGGAGGTCCGTGCCACTGACGGATCAGTTGGTGAACTGCAGATGTCACTCCACAAGGCCGTCTATCAGACAGTCGACGTCCCGTATCGAAAAGTCGATTACTACGTAGATATCACGCAACCTACGCCTAACCTGATTGGCTTCTTCAGCCAAGTCGCCCGCCGACTCGGTGCGTCTGGCGATAGTCCCGCTCTGTACCACCTCGATCAGGGAATGGGCGGAGGAAAATCGCACGCTCTGGTGGGCCTATATCACATGGCACGAAATGCCAAAGAATTTTTTGCAACGGGTTTAGGACAGCAAGTCCGAACGGAAGCTGAATACACCGGCGTGGAAATTGACCTAGGCGAACCGCAGGTCATTACACTTAACGCCGATTACTTCTCACCTGGCATGCCGAGTGAAACCTTCGGCCCCGCAACAACACTGTTCCAGCGATTTGTGTATGCCCTTGTCGAGGGTGACCTCGACCGTTATCACCACTTCGTAGGAATGGGACCTAACAAAGACACCCTGCAACAGGCCCTGCTCAGCGCAGGACGGCCGCTTCTCATCTTGCTCGACGAGCTTATGGATTACGTGCTGGACCTCTCGGATGCGGCACATATAGCCACAATGCCTGGCGAAAAGGCGTTCCTAAATGCTCTGATGGACGCCTGTGACGATGTCCCCCGCGTCGCCCTGGTCATCGTCATGATCCGCTCAGAATACGACGAGCGCGGCTATCCATTTCAGGCGGAAGATTTCCGAGATTACGTTGCAAAGCGTTTGGTTCGCAACGGCAAAACTGTCGCTGTTACTGAAGCCCAGGATTTCGCATCCATCATTCGCCGCCGCCTATTCGATCAAGTAGCCAGTTCAGCACGCCCCGCCGAACTTGTAGGTTCCGAGCTTGTTGCGAGCATCGACGCCGCTTGGCAGGAATCCGTATTCGACAAGCTTGGTCCCAACCGGGGAAAGGTGGGACTTCCTGGCCGGGTAGAGAGTAATTACCCGTTTCATCCCGAGCTGATGCGGCTAGTCCGGGATGAGTGGTCACAGGTCCAAGGCTTTCAGCGCGTCCGGTCGACGGTTGCCATTTTCGCCAGAACAACACTTCATTGGTACGACGAGCATAAGGCTGGACGTTGGGCTCCCGAACTGATGGGCGTAGGCGACATTCCCCTAACCGTTGCACTCGAAGAACTTCTGTCTTCGGGGTTGCTCCTAGGTAATGATCGAGCGATCCAAGGACGACGTGCTGTAGCCGGGACCGACGTTACGAGCACCGATGGAACCGGCGGCCGCGCCGTGGGGGTGGATGCTACGTTGTCGCGAAACGGGGTTCGCTTGGGCCAACCAGCTGCTGCTGTACGCATGGCCAGTGCCATGTTTTGCTACTCGCTTGTAGGCCGAGCTCAAGCCCGTCGTGGCGCCACCAAAGCTGAACTGCTGAGTTCCATTTTCGAGCCCGGACTTGCAAGGACGCCAACCTCCTTCACTGCAGCGGAGGAAGTCTTCAACGCCCTTACGGGCGATGAAGGACTCGGAGCCCTGGACGTCATTACGCCCCGCAATGCACCTACAAGGTACTACCTCTCCATAAAGCAGACGTTGAGGATGTATTTCACAGCGGCCATGGCGTTAGTCAAACCTGAGCAACGAGCGGACCTAGTCTGGGAAGTCGCCCAGGGTCTGGCATCGAAGGGGACTTTTGATGAACTGATTCCAGTTCACGGCCCCGAAGGTAGAAACGGATCGCCGGACGCTCTATTTGGCGGGATTGACTCTTCCAATTCAAATCGGCTGATAGTGCTAGATCCGCGTAGATGGACTTTACTCAACGGTAAGGACACGGCCAGCCGCGCCGAAATCGTTTCTCTGCTCGGCTTAGGACCGACGCCGTTGCACGTGGACAACGCTGCAAGTTGCATTGTGGCCTGCGTCAATACGCAACGTAGGGACGTCGCCATCCGGCGTGCCGGGGAAGTTCTAGCTTGGCGATACGTTATCCATCAGATTGATGATGCCGAGGATGAGCTCATTGAAGCTCGCGCCAAGCTGGCAGAAGTGGACGGCAAACTCAAGAATGATGTGCTGACCGCATATCAGCACTACTCATACTTGCTTAGAACAGGAAACGAGCTCACAGTGGAGTTCCGTCGGTTCGACCAAGACGGCAGATCATCGCTACGAGGCGACCACGTATGGACTCAACTAGTTGCAGACGGCAGAGCAACGATCCGAAGTGGTCTCGCGGCCAACTATGTAGCCACACTCTTAGATGATTTTGATCGGACCCTGACCCCGAAGGAAGTTGTCCAGGCGTTCTACAAAAACCCTGCCTTTCCTTTGGCATCCGCACCCGAAGAAATACGCCGGGTACTATTCGACTTGATCGCGGACGAATGGGAGCTCGTGGATTCGGACGGGACACGTCTGTCTGTAACCTCTCCCGGCCAGATCCAGATCAACTCGTTGAGCACTGTGTTGCGTCGGCGCGTCCAACAGTCAGAAGTGCTGACGTCTTCAGGCGAGTCAACAAACCTGCATACGCCGTCACCTACTGAATCCAGCACACCAACATCTAACGACAACCAGCGACCTCAACAAGACGAACTTGATCTCCCAGACAAGTCCAAGCCGATGGTGAGCACCTCCACCGCTAATACATCAACGGACGCCAGAAAGTACAAGCGCTACAACATCACATTGGCCAACCGGAGTGTTACATCCATAGAGGGACGCGATCAGGTGTGGCAGCTGCTGAGAGAGCTGGCCAAAGTGGTAGACCCAGCGTATTCGGAAGACAACGATCATCAGCTGGTCAGCTTAGACTTCACTCTTACGACTCTGGAAGGCGACCAAGGGTCCATCGAATTGAAGGCGCAGCAGGTGAATGCGAGGTTGCGAGTAGAAGACGACGAATTCTAAAGTTTCCGACAATCTAAACGGGAACATCTTGGAGTCTGCTGATGGTCCACCGAAGGGCGAGGGACCGACCAGTATCGAATTGAGGGAAGGTTACAGAGGCCCCGGCTTACTCATCCCTCAAACTCCCGGTGCCTGCTCCACTTCGGCTAGGCCGGTCACATGGGCGCGCGGTGACGTGATTTCGTGCTGTCCCGGGCTGCTGCGTGCTGACGTGCTTTCCGGCTTCGCCATTCCGGGTCATTCTGAGCGGCATGCTTCTCCAAAGTGATTTCACCGGGGGCTGAGATCGCTGGCAGGCCGGTTTCGGACTCGGTTCAGATGACAACCGCTGATCACGCGAGCATCCCCTCCAGCACGAATTTGCGCAACGGGTCAGTTGCGAGGGAGATTCCTAGCTCCGGATGGGCGGCCGCGGGTCCTCCCGTCACGCCAACCGGGAAGTAGCGCGTTCAGCTGTACTTTTTTGTCCGGTGTCAGTTCGCTGCGTCTGTACTTCATGCGTTGGATATGCAGCCACATCCCCAGTACCCGTTCTTTTTCGCTGTCGGTCTTCTTGTGGCGTGGCCAGTCGTTCCCGTCGGCCATGTACGCGGTGATCTCTTGCAGGCGCTGGTTCCAGCGTGCTTCGTCGTTGGAGGTGCGGGTGCGTTGGTCCCAGCTAGGGATTTCTTGCAGGCCGGCGGCGTAGTCGGGGGAGAGGGTGCCCCGGTCATGGTCCTGCCGCCTTCTCGTCAACCACGTGGCTAGCGCGCGCTCGCGCGTGAACGGTGACTTGGTCGAGGGGAGACGGCCCTCGGCGCGGTAGAGGGTGACGGTGTCGCGAAGGTTTTGCAACCCTTCTGCGGTGACCCGGGTGGAGGTTGTCGGGCGGGCGGCGTTTCGGTGGGCGGTCCGGACGGATGGGTCGGCGGCAGCTGCGATGGCCAGGTGGTAGCGGACGGTGCTTTGGGCGGCGCCCACTGTTGCGGCAATCTTGGCCGTGGTGAGGCCTTGTCTGTACATCTGAACCCACTCCGCGTGCGGCGCTGTCCGCTTCTGTTCGGGCATACCGGTTAGCTGTCCGTGCGGATGGCGCTCAGCTTCGTGCCCTCCGGAATGGCGGCGTCGGTTGCAGCCGAGGTGTACTCAAATTTTTTCGCGTGGACGACGATGCATTCGAGGCTGCCGTCGGCACTTTCAATCGTTCGAGTGTTCTCCACAGGATTAGCCTAGTTCGCTCTGTGGGTTACCGGGCTAAGGGTGGCAAGTTCCCCCTACGGCGTGGTTAAAGCTTGAAGCGCAGTGGAGGGGTCAAGGCACGGGCTCCGTCGTTGTGAGCTCAAGGCCTGCGCCACCCGCGTCGAGGATAGCTGTGGACATTGAGGTGCCGTCGCCGACGTCGTACGCTGAGAGCGGCCGTTTTGGGCAGCGAGGTAGAACGGGCGGATAGGGAACCTGACTAGTCGTTGACACCCGTTGCTGCGACGTCCACCCAACTGGCCTCGTACGTCGAGAAACGGTGCGGGGCCTCGTGGTGCGCTGCAGGTCCATCTTCGAGGTTCCGTATATCGCTTGAACTACGCTTCGGAACAGGTTGTCGGGACCAAATCGTCCGGCAGCGTGTAAGAACCTGCGCCCCGAAACGTGCCCGCAGTCGGCCGGGGCCCTCTCCGCGATCATAAGCAACGTCACGCGGACTGGATTCCACTGGCTGCGCAACGGCGAATACCAAAGCTCCTAGTTTGTTACGGTCCACTGTATCGGTCGGGCGCAAGGCAAACACCACGGGGTGCAGGCGACCTGCTGGCCCAGGATGTCCCAGGCCTCGTGGGTTCTTCACAGCCGTCCAGGAGCCATTTCTCCTGCTCGGCGGCGGTGATGGTGCGGTTCTGCCGGGTGTCCATCATGTGGAAGTTGGCCCGCTGGCCCCACTGGAGGGTGCGGTAGATCTTCACGTCGAATCGGGCCGGCATGGAGCCGACAGCGGCATGTCCTTGGTGGGCCCCGGCGCTGCCACGGCCACTCAAGTCTCACCACGCCACTGAGCGCGACTCTATGGTTCGGTTACGCCACGGCACTAGCCGACCCTGGTCACCTACTCTTGTACAGATCTTCAATGAAGTTCAACAGCGATTCCTTGAAGGGTCGCCGATCGTACGCAATTTCCAATACCTTCGTGTTATTCATTTCGTCCGAAGTTTCCGCCACCAGATCCCTAATCAATCGACGCCGTCTGTGTGCTGTGTACCCAAGAATCGTGGCCACCATCAACCACACCTGGACGACCAATATTATGACGAGGCCCGACAGCAGAATCACGATTCTCGCAATCCCGCCTTCCTCTTTCGGATCTGGCAAAGGCGTCAATGGCCTAGCACCCGCGGCGCTAAGAATGAAGCCGGCTGCGACAGCAAGGGCGAAAAAGATCCAGAATAGAGTCAACAGCCGCGAACTTCGCTTGATCAACACGTGCGCAGTGAGTTCCAACGCGACACTCGCACGCGCAGCTCCCAACGCCAACGCTTCGACGGTCAATGGCTCCATAAGTTTGCATGCAGCATCGAGTTCCTTGAGCTGGCCGTGTAGCCGATGCGTCCGACGAAACTGTGTGCCGCTTGCAATGACGCTTGCAATGCCACTGCTTCCGATCAGCGCTGCAATCAGCGTCACTAATTCATTCACTTATCTAGTTTGCCCTACCGGTTTACCGCAGGATTCCAGCACGCGGTGTGCATCAAGCTCAACCAAGGTGGACTCAATGTGTTCCACCCCTTTACTGCAGGTGTTGATCGCCGGTCAGGACCACGGCGTTGCGGACATTCCTTCACCCAGGCCGGGGTGACAAGGGGCGGGAGGCGGGATAGCCGTCCATGGAGACGTCGTCGATTTCGGGAGCCTAAGGCTATGACAGGCTCAACCACCGACCGCGCAAGCCCGACCGCGCAAGCCCGACCGCCAGGGGGCGGGTTCGACTTCCGAGGCAGCTGAACCACCGAGAGCGGCGGATGCCCGGAACGCCAAATACCGCGCATCCCCGCGGCCTACCAGCCTTCCCAGTGCCTCGACGGCCTCAAAATCAACAGACCCCATATCCGTGGACAGCCACCCGACGAGAAGCCCGGCGTCGCCGCTGGACCGTACGGCCGACCCAGGTGCCAGGTCCAGCTGGTCCCGCAGTAGCTGCACCGCCAGGGTGCCCGAGCGGCTGAGCAGGGGAGCCCGGTAGGCCTCAAGTGCCACAGCCACCTTCCCCTCGTGCAGCAGCCGCAGTACCCGTCCCGAATCCGAGCGGCCAGCAAGGCCGGCAGCCAACCGGTAGGGGGTCGCCTCCACCGCATCACCCAGCATCGAGCGGACCCGGAACATTTCCGTCCGTGTCGCCTGCGGGGTGCCCGCGTCACCGTAGAGCTCATAGGCCAACTCCTCGGCGGCCCACCCCTGGGCGCGGGAATCAAGCAGCGCCAGGATCTCCGCCCGGCGCAGCGTCAGCGGCACCCGGCTGCCGTCCCGGAACACCGCGACAGGTTTGTCGCCGAGCAGCTCCAGCGACTCCTGCCTACAGAAGGCCGGCGGACAGGCTGACGGGACGCGCGAACCGGCGTGGAGGCACTCGGGCAAGTCCCGCCGTCGGACGTTCCCAACAGCGACTCCGCCACCCGGACCGCGCACCGCACCATCCGCAGCGTGTCCGCGCTGAGGGTGTCCAGCGGTCCGGAGACGACGAGCACGCCCAGCAGCCGGCCCGTGGCCGGGTCCGTGATGGGCGCCGCGGTGCAGGCCCACTCGTGGTGGGCGCGGACCAAGTGCTCGGCGGAAAACAGCTGCACGGGCCGGCCCGTGACCAGCGCCTCACTGACGGCGTTGGTGCCGATGCCGGGGGCGGACCAGTCGGCCCCTTCGGAAAACTCCAGCCGGTCCGCACGCTGCAGCACTTTCGGAGCTGCCCGCCCGCCACAGGACCTCGCCGCGGGCGTCGGTCAGCACCAGCAGGTGCCGGCCTGAACTGGAATCATCTGCCAGCAGGTCGTGCAGCGCCGGCATCACCTGCTGCAGCCGGTGCTCCCGCCGCAGCTCCAGGACGTCGGCGACGTCGTGCAGGTGCCGCGGGCTGTGCTGGTCCGGGCTGATACCCAGGGCCATGGAGCGGCGCCACGAGTCCGCCACGTCGGTGGGGATCTCCGGGCGCGGGCACCGGAGATGACCAGTTCGTGGGCGCGGCGCAGGGCGCGCGAGTACTTCGCGGGGTCCGAAAACCTCAGGCCGTAGCACAGCACAGGCAGCTGAGGGATCGCCTCATCGTCAACTGGCGCCGCCGGGAAGCATCCAATCGAAGTCACGCGGACGAAGGTGCCGGTCGTCGGGATCGAAGGCAAGAACTCTGAAGTCCCCCGCCTCAGGATCCACCATCCCGTTGATGAACCGAATTCCGGACCATACTCCTATCACGCACAGCCCTGGATGCTGTCGGGCATGATCAACCTCGTTGCGCGTGACGATGACCGAGTCACCGCTGCTCTGGGTGCCTTTCGCTTCAAGGTAAATCCGTTCGGCATCCCTGACCGCTATGGCGTCGTAGGGGCAGTTCTGTCTGGTGTCTGTGACAGTCCAGCCACGGTCCTGGTAGTAGCTCATCAAACGATCCTGCGCAGCGTTTTCAATCGCCCTGCGGACCTCGGTGTCCATTTGCAGGCCTTGGCCCCGTGCATCGGGCTGATCCCACGCCTCAGGCAGGTCCAAGTCTGCCGCGTCGGCAGCCTCAGGGTCCGGGCCATACAAAATTGCGGTCCTGCTGTGGGGTGCGTATTTGACCTGCGTCCCGATCAGGGCTACGTGAATGGTATCTCCGGCTGCCAGGACGCGGCCAATGAGAGCCTTCTTTGGTCTCCCGGTATTGCCTGCCAGGAGCTCGTGAGCCGGGTCGTTGAGTTCTGCGACCAGCACTACCCGACCCTGGTAGGTGAGCGCCGCCCAGCGCTCGCTTGCGATGCGGCCAGCGTCCAAGTACCAGTCTCCGCGATTGTGCGCCCAGAGCTGCTCCGGTGTTGCGTCAGGATCGTAACCGTACCAATCACGTCCAAGCGGATCATCGCTCTCCGCGATCTGTCGGGAGGTGAGCCTGATGTTGATAACCATGAATCCAGTATTACTGACGGGCGGCAGCGGCCAACGTTGAGCTGTTGCATGACGGGTGCCCCCGATGCTGCCGTTTGAAGACTTGGCCTCGACGTTGACCTCCACAGGCTTGCCGTCTTCGTAGAAAGGGCTACCACCCAATGCATAGGCGGATCATCCACGGGGCACACGTTTCTGGGGACAAATTCATCAAGTCTGCCCTCCGAGTTTCAGGGTCTTGTACAGTGCGGTAGATCTTCATGTCGCGCCCGGCAGGCACGGATGAGGCCCGCAGCGGCATGTTCTCGTAGCATGCCCTGGAACGCGGCGGCGCGGCGCTGCCGGAATTCTAAAAAACCGAGCCCGGCCGAAACGCTATTGGAATTTGCATTGAATGTCTGAGGCGCTGAGTACAGTTGCGTTCATGGGGAAGACAACAGGTTTGCTCGAGGAGCGGTTCGTGGGCGACATTGAAGGCAAGTTCTTCATTCCGGCCTATCAGCGCGGATACCGTTGGGGCGTCGACGAAGTCACGCGTCTTCTCGAAGATATTGCTGAAAGCCGTGAGCAGTCGTCGTATTATCTGCAGCCAATCGTCGTGAAGCGCATGGCCGACGGTCGTTGGGAACTCGTAGACGGCCAGCAGCGACTGACCACCTTGTTTCTGATTTTGCAGGACATCCGCCGATCGTTACCGTCAGCGAATGCGCGGTTCGAGCTCGAGTACGAGACCCGAGGCGGGAGCCAGAATTATCTGAAGGACCCAGACGTGGTGGGAAGCACGCTCAACATTGACTTCTTCCACGTCCACAAGGCTGCTTCTACAATCAGATCATGGTTCGAGGCCCTGGGGTCCGGCGAGATTCAGGCGGCAATCGACTTCTACACTGATCTGTCGCGTCGCGTGAAGGTGATTTGGTACGAGGCACCCGAAACGACAGATTCGACAGATTTGTTCACAAGGTTGAATATCGGACGCATCCCGCTGACGGACGCTGAACTCATCAAGGCGCTCCTGCTGACCCGCGCCAAGGGGGTGGCGGGACAGCCCGATCGGTCGCAGGAAATCGCCGCGCAATGGGACACATTCGAGCGCGATCTCCGTACGCCCGAGGTCTGGGCCTTTCTTACGGGTCATGCGAACAGCCAGGCGACTCACATAAGCCTGCTGCTTGACAGCCTTGCGGGCGGGCCGAGGGGATCCGAGCGTCCGCCATTCCATACGTTTGGGGCGCTGCGAGCCGAGATTGATGCCAATTACAAGACTTTCTGGAACAGAGTCATTGACCGCCACTCCCTGGTCCTCGGCTGGTTCGAGGACCGAAACTTGTTCCATAAGGTGGGGTATTTAGTCGCAACAGGGACGCCGTTCGACGAACTAGTTGGCGCCGCAGACGGCAAGTCCAGGAGCGGCTTCGAAGCCACGCTCGACGACAGGATCAAGACGAAATTGGCCCTGACGGATACAGCACTATCTGGGCTGTCCTACGAGAGCGCGTCGGGACGGGAAAAGGCGTCGCAGGCACTGCTATTGATGAATGTCGAAACCATTCGCAAAATGCAGCATTCCTCGGAGCGCTATTCATTCCGTGCGCACGCTGCCGGCACGTGGTCGCTGGAGCACATCCACGCGCAGAATGCCGAAGCACTCAATACGGGCGAGCAATGGTCGAGTTGGCTCCGATTGCATCGTGACGCGTTAGTCGGCTTGCCGCTCGACGAGGACCGTCGTCTGGACATTCTCCGTCGGATCGACGACGCGATCCCGACGATCAGCCGGGAAACGTTCCGGAATCTGGAGCGCGAGATCAGCACGATCTTTTCTTTCGGTGATGAGGGCGCGGAGGGTGACGTGCACGTCATTGACAACCTTGCTCTTCTCGACAGCCGGGACAATAGCGCGCTGAGTAATGCGGTCTTCGAAGTAAAACGGCTCGAAATACTCCGACGAGACCGCGTGGGTTCGTATATCCCCGTGTGTACAAGAAATGTGTTCCTGAAGTACTACACGGACGAGAGTGCACAGCAGGTTCACTTTTGGGGCGGATCGGATCGTCGCGCCTATCTCGAGGCCTTCCGCGATGAAATCGGCGCGTATCTAATGGAAGAAGTGAGCGAAGCATGAGCACGCAAAGCCGGCCCACGACGTTCATCGGTCTCTTCTTGCCCAACGATACGGATGAGATTCAGGCGATCGAGATCCCGCTGATTCAGCGGGACTTCGCTCAGGGACGCGAAAGTCTAGCCGTCGACGAGATCCGCAAGAACTTCATCGACGTCCTGCACTCGGCCGTAGCCGGGGAGGAAACGGCTCCCGTCGACCTTGACTTCGTTTACGGCGAAGTGAAGTCAGGTGTGCTGGAGCCTCTCGACGGTCAGCAGCGGCTCACCACGTTGTTTCTGCTGCACTGGTACCTCGCATCGCGAGCGGGGGAGCTTCGGTCCACTCAGAAGTGGACGCAATTCACGTACGCCACTCGGCCGAGTGCCAGGCTATTCTGCCAACGGCTTGTGATGACCACGCTGCCAGACACCGTTGAGCAGCCGTCATCATGGGTCATTGATCAGCCGTGGTACCTTTTCGTCTGGCGCCACGATCCGACAATCCAGTCCATGCTCGTCATGCTCGACGCAATTCACGTGCGGTTTCGGGCGGCGGACGCCAAGGTAGCCTGGGAGCGGCTCGTAGACCCGACCGAGCCGGCGGTGTCCTTCCTCCTGCTCGCGCCTTCTGACATGGGCTCGGCTGCGGACCTCTACATCAAGATGAACTCTCGTGGGAAGCCTCTGACTGAGTTCGAGAACTTCAAGGCGCATTTTGAGAAATCTATCGAGTCCACCGAACGTGCCAAGGAATTTGCGGCAAACGTTGATGGCGCGTGGTCAGACCTACTCTGGGGATTCCGGGGCGACGACGACCTAGTCGACGACGAATTCATGCGCTACATCGGCTACGTCACCGAGTTGTGCGAGTGGCTCGATCCTGACGTCGAGGTCAGTGAGCTTCCCGAACGTCCTAGCCACCGCACTGAGCGGGTGTTCGGCGCAGGCAATCCCAGGCGTGCAGAGTCATTGGACTTCCTGTTCAAGGCGTTCGACGTATGGGGCGGCCGCGACGTTGCCGGAGTATTCAGTGGGCTCTTCCGGGGTACCACCGAGCGGCAGGACGGGGTTGAGGCCGATCGCGTTGCGCTCTTCTTCCGAGATCAGCGCATCAACCTGTTCGATGCCTGCTGCCGCACCTTCGGAGATACAAGCGGCAGAACAAGGGTCTTTACGTTCGGGCAGGGGCTTCTGCTCTTTGCCGTACTCCGCCATCTCATGTCTGACACAGACGCTATTCCGGCCCGGGTCCGCTCCCTGCGTAATCTCATAGAGGCTTCCCCGAATGAGCTCCGTGTCGACCGTATGCCTAGGTTGCTCCGGGACGTCGAACGGGTTGTCCTCGGCGATGCCCTCGGCGAAATTGACAGCTTCAACAAAGCGCAGGTCGAGGATGAACTGCTGAAGCGCGACTTCCTGGCCGTCCACCCAGAGCTCACTGAGGCACTTCATCGCTTGGAAGATCATCACCTTCTGCGTGGGTCGATCGGTGCGTTCTTGCTTGATCCGGAAAAGTTCAATGCTCGGTCCGACGCGTTCCATCGCCTGGCATCGGAGCCCGAGTCCTGGTTCGAGGCCACTGGCGCGCTTCTGGCAGCTGGCGAGTATCAACGGACAACGAACAACAGGAAGTTTCAATTCGGAACGGGCTCTAAGCGTTTCGAAAACGCTTGGCGCGAACTGCTTACCGGCGCAGATCGTGAGGCGCTGTCTTCAACGCGCTCCGCTCTTGCCAGGCTCCTCGATTCCATCGATGACAGCGACGATTTGAAGCCAGCCCTAGTGGCGGTGCAATCCGAATGGCTCGCCCAGCGTGAATCGGAGCTCGACTTCGACTGGCGGTACTACATGGTGAAATATTCGGCCATGCGTGAGGGCGGCTCGGGAATCTACTACTCAGAAAGCGGAGCGCTCGGCTACTCGCTATGCATGCTCCGCGGTGGTACGAGCACGCTCAACAGCAGGTACCGGGACCCCTACCTCCTGGCCATTTGGCGTAATCTCGGTAACCCACACAACGTCGATGACCCTTGGTTCACCGGACACGAGACGATTCCCCGACGGCTACGGCTCACACGCAGCGGCGTCGGGATCCGCTCGGTCCCGACGGGTTTCGAACTGTCAGGACCGGCGCTGAACGATTTCACGGAGTTGTACGATTCGCTCTGGCGCGAGCTTGGTACGTCCGAGGCCGGCATCATCGAGATCAAACAGATGGACGGAATCGACTCGGTTGACCGAATCGCGAACGGAACAGAAATCATGCGGCAGCTTATTGACGTGGGACTGTGATTCGCAGCTTCTCCCCGATCTTCGAGTCGTGACACGATGCCTGTGAACAACAACGGCGGGGCGACCAGCAGGACTGTTGACCGCCCCGCCGTCGGACCCGTTTCAGCGCAGGTCCGCCGCGTGCCACCAGCCCCGGCACGCCGTCCTGGATCGCGAAGGAGGCTTTCGTGCTGGCGGGGGATCCTGGCGTCGGGACGTAGTCCAGGACGCGGAAGTCTGCGGTCATTGCATCGCGGATGATGGTGGTGTTTACGTAGCCGGGGTTGTCGTTGTAGAACTTCAGGTGCGGGTTCCAGGCCATGACCGGATCGACCGTTGAGCCATTGCCGTTGCCGGTGGAGGTGATGGAGGTGCACACGAGTTCGGAGCCGACCACGGGGGAGGCGGGGTCCGTGTAGTCGACCTTGACGTCGTTGGCCCAGTTGCGGTGCACGTCGCCGGTGAGGACCACGGCGTTGCGGACGTCGGCGTAGCCGCCCCACTCGTCCATGGAACGTCGTCGATCTCCGGCGGTTTTGAGCGTAGGCACGTTTTGGTTGCAGCCCAGGCACGTGGATCTGGCTGCAGAAATGTTCGGCTGCAAGCTCTGTTCCGCCTTTTGTCAGAGCCGCCACTTATGCTGTCGAGCAAGGAGGAAATCGTGGCGGACATAACACTCGAACTTAATAGGGCGGAGGCGGCTTTCGCTAAGCCGACCCTGGGGCTGCTCAACAGGCTTGAAGCGCCATTAGTCGTGGCGATCTTCCGGGCGACGTTCTCCCGGGATGCGACGCAGGTGCCAGCCACGGCCTTTCACGCCCACGTGCAGACCCTGTTCGAAGTCCTTGGCGCTAGCGGCCGCGATGCACCGGACCCGTCCGAGGCCCGACAAATGTGCCGACTATGGGTAAGACGCAAATGGCTGATCCTCGACTCCCGGGAGGACGGGGAGGAGTTCTACGCTCTCACCTCGCAGGCGCAGGACGCCATCGACTTTGTGCAGAATCTCGGCAGCGAGCGCGCGCTGCTGTCCGAATCTCGCATCCGCACCATACTTGACGTCGCCCGCAGCAGCGCCATGGACGCGAATCCTGACCCGGAGGAACGACTCCAGCGCCTGAACAAAAAGATTATCGAGCTAACCGCCGAACGCGACCGCATCGCCAACGGCGGCGTGGTCGAGATGGCGTCCGATGACCGGATGATGGAGGCGTTCAAGAACCTCGTGGACCTGCTGAACGACCTCCCCACGGACTTCAAGCGGGTCGAGGAACTGGTCGTCAGCATGCACCGGAAGATCATCGGTGACTTCCGAACCGACGAGCGTCCCAAGGGCGAGGTTGTCGGCGACTACATCCGGCGCTCCCGTGACGTGCTCAACCACTCCCTCGAAGGCCGGGCGTACCAAGGCGCCCTCGACCTGCTCGCGCGCGAGGAACTGCTCGCAGACCTGCGGCAAGATATCGAGACCATCCTCGCGCACTCGTTCGCGCGGGTCCTCTCACGGACTGACCGGGAACGGGTCACCGCACTCGCCGGTCTGCTGATGCGCGGCGTGGATACCATCCAGAACCAGCAGCGGCACCTGTCTGCCACGCTGCGGACCAATCTGGCCCAGAAGGAAGCTCTTCGCAGTCGCGAACTTGACGCGCTATTGGGCGAGCTCAAGCAGCAGTTGGCCGAACGGATCGAACGCTCCGGCGTGCGCACCCGCACGGAGCTGTCTCTGACCCCGGCCAAACTCGAAGTGGCCACCCTCCGCGAACGCCAATACGACCCTGCCCACCATTCGCCCCCGCCCCCGCCGGAGGACATCGGGCAGGATTCCGGGTCCCTGTCCGCAGAGGAAGTGCGCGAGCAGGGCGGCCCTTCCTTCGCACGGCTGCGAGAGGCATTGCGGGATGGATTGGGCGACGACGGCGATTCCGTGACCGCCGCTGAGGTGTTCAACCGCCTACCCGCCGCCGACCGGCGCCCCGTGGAAGTGCTCGGCGTCCTGCACGTTGCAGGCGGGGCACTTACACGCAGCGACAGTGAGGACGTCTACGAAACGGTCCGCAGTGACGGCAGCACAGTGTACTACCGCGCCCCCCACCTCACCTTTACCACCGAGGAGCGCTCCGCGCTTGCCGAAGCCGAGGAGACCCAATGACGTATGAGTCGACCGCCTATGATCTCGTTGACGACCCCGAGGCTTTCGAAGCTGAGGCAGATGAACTGGGCACCGAAATCGAGGAGTCCGACACCGGGCCCAGCCTGTTTGGCGGCGACCGGGGCGAGCTCAGCCTCACCGAGCGCAGGACGCTGGTGATCCTCCTTAAGCGCAAGTACCTCGCAGCCGACAAATATCCCCGCGAGTGGCAGACCCTACTGGATTCCCGCCCGCTCATCGAGATGCGCCTGAACGAGCTCTTTCAGGTGCTCGTACTCGACGAGGAACGCGAGTTTGCCTTTAAGCGCAGCGCCTCCCCGGAGGGTGGAGGCACGTTTCCGACCCTGCTTCACGACCGCCAGTACACGCTGGAGGAAACTGTCCTGCTGGTCGAACTGCGCCAACGCTATGCCCAGGAATGGTCCAGCGGCGCGTCAGTCGTGCACGTGGACCGCGAGGAGTTGCTTGTCTGGCTCGAAATGTATCGGCGCACTGACGTCACCAACCGCGTCGGCACCCGTCGACGCGAAGGCGGCGCGATCGACGGGCTGGTCGACGAGGGCATCTTAATCAAGATCGACGGCGACTCGGAACGGTTCCGGGTCGCCCCGGTCATCAACTCGGTACTCACGGTGGAGAAGCTGCGGGAACTGCGGCAATGGGTAGTTAGCGACGTGGAAGGCGGTACACAGGCATGAGCAGCAGCACCCTGTTCCCCATGGATAACATCCCCCAGTGGACCCTTGAACGGATGCAACTGGTCAACTGGGGTAGCTTCCATGGCTACCACCTCGTGGACTTCGCCCGGACGACCCTGATCAGCGGGCCCTCCGGCACCGGCAAGTCCACCCTCCTCGACGCGTACACCGCTTTGATGATGGACTCGAACACCCCGTTCAACGGCGCTTCGAACGAGGGCAAGGGCCGGGCCCGGGGCAAGGACCAGCGCAGTTCCCTGTCCTATATACGGGGCGCCTTCGACACGGTGCGCGACGAAGAGACCGGCGAGCTTGTCGACGACGTGCTCCGGGGAAGGGAATCCGCCACCTGGTCCGCCGTCGCCGCCACCTTCCGCAACGATGACGGGAAGGCGTTCACTGCCCTGCGTCTCTATTACGCCAAGGTCGGTGCCTCCACGGCAGCAGATCTGACCATGCGCATGCTCACCATGGACGGGGTGCCGCACCTGCTGGACCTGCACGAGTTCTCCGCCGATAGGTTCCTGCCCAAGGCACTGACAAGCAGGTACCCTGCCATGCATAACCATGAGTCCTACTCCACGTTCTCGCAGGCCCTGTACACCAAGCTCGGCATCGGGCATAACGGGGACGGGGTCAAAGCGATGAAGCTGCTCGCCCGGATTCAGGGCGGGCACAACGTCAAATCCGTTGACGGGCTGTACAAGAACCTCGTGCTGGAGACACCCGAAACCTATGCCAAGGCCGACGAAGTAATCGGCCACTTCGACGATCTGGCCAAGACCCACGAGGCGATGCAGACCGCCGCGCAGAAGGTCGAGGTCCTTAGCCCGATCCCCGACCTGCACCGGAGCATGACCACGGCACAGCAGGAATGCGACGAGATCGACACCTTCCGCATCCACGCCGACGGGCCAACCCCGTTCATGCTGTGGAAGCTGCACACCGAACGGAACCTACTTGACGACGCGGTCGACGCCAACCGAGCCGCCCACAAGACCGCCAAGGAAGCGTTCACCGCAGCGGACGCCGAGGAACGAGACCTGTCCCAACGGCTGGACCGGAACCGGGCGAACCAGCGCGCCAACGGTGGAGCGGCACTGGAGGAGATAGAACACCGCCTCGATGATCTGGCCATTGAGCGGGCAGAGGGAGCCGAGGCCCGACAGACCTTTACCACCCGCATCAAGCCGCTGACCCGGCCGACGCCGAAGGACAAGGAGGACTTCGGCTCTCTGACTCGGGAAGCACAGGAATTCATGTCCTCGTTTGCTGGGCGGCGAAAAGTTCTGACGGATCGATTGGACCTGGTCAAGCGCGCGGCTTGGAAGCTACAGGACGAGCGCGTAGAGCTAAAACGCGAGCACGAGTCGCTCAAAGACCGCACTACTAAACTGCCCGTGCGCTTCCTTGAAGCCCGGGCCAGAATGGCCGCATGCGCCGGAATGGAGCCGGCGGACCTACCGTTCGTGGCCGAACTGATCGACATCCTGCCCGACCACGAACGGTGGCGGCAGGCCTCCGAACTGGTGATGCGCGGCTTCGCCCTCCTGATGCTCGTAGACCGGGGCGCTGCAGACCATCTGCGCCGCAGCATCGACTCGCTGCCGTTGGGTGACCGGATCAACTTCCGGGCCATCGACACCGGGCTGTCCGGTGCGTCCATGCGCGAAGGCACGCTAGCTGCCACGCTGGAGTTCGCCGATTCACCTTTCCAAGGGTGGGTCGAGCAGCAGGCCGCCAAGCGGTTCACCCATGAGCGCGTGGAGACTGCCCGCGACTTCGTCCCCGGGGGCAGTTCGCAGGTGACTCTGGCCGGGCAGGTCAAGGATGGTGACAACGGCGCGCACGGCGGCCGGAACGGCGAGTATTTCATCGGCTTTTCCAACGAAGCCCACCGCGAGTTGCTGCGTGAGCGACTCGACGAGTTGGACGGCGAGCTCGGCGAGCTCAATGAAAGCGGCAAGGACCTTGCCGCACAAGACACGGGGCTGCAACGGCGACGTGAGGCATATCAGTACGCCCTTGACACGAAGTGGCAGACCATTGACGTTTCCTCCGTCGATGCCCGGATCGTCGAGAGCACAGCTGAACGCGACCGGATACGCAACTCGAATGACATACTGGCCGCCCTCGAAAAGGAGGGGAGCGAACTCACTACGAAGTACCATCAGGCGAACATCAGGCGCGTCAACGCGGGCACAGAAATGGAGAAGCTTGACAAGGTGCATGTCCTTCTCGTGGAACGGCAGGATGAGGTCAGCGACGACATCCAGGAAACAGAGGAAGACGTCGTCCTCCTTGTCGACCAGCAGGCCAGCCTTGACGCCGCCCTCGCCGAGCACGGCGTGCCCGGGGACCTTAGCCTCGTCCAGGACTCCTTCGATAAGGTCAAACGCCATCTCGCCGCACGGGCGTCAGAAGCACGCGAGAAGGAATCCAAGGCCGCCGACGCGCTGCGAAGGACGTTCGAGACCTACCAGAGGCTGTGGCAGGACAACGACCTCGGCGCCAGCGTGGAATCCTACTCCGACTACCGCAGGATCCTCGACGGGTTGATAGTTGAAGGCCTGCCCGAGCGCCAGGCCGAGTTCAAACGGGAAATGGCGAACTGGACTGGCCATGATCTCGTCCCGCTCTCCTACACCATGCGTGATGCGGTTGACCGTATCAAGGAGCGCCTCGAGGCTGTCAACGATATCCTCGCCAAGATTCCTTTTGGCCGAGACCGAGACCGGCTGTGCATCACCCTTCGACGTCCCACCAACCCGCAGGTCGCCCGCTTCCTTCAGCGGCTGCGGAGACTCGCCGAGGGAGCCACCACCATCTACACGGACGAGGAAACGGACGCCCGGTTCAAAGAAATCGAATCCTTCATCAAGTTGATCCGTACCCCCGATACACTGCCCAAGGGTACGCCCAACACCCGGGACACCTATCTGGACGTGCACCGGCACATCGCCATCACCGCCGAACGGATCGATGCGGACGGGAACCAGCTCAGCGTCTATGACAGCCTCGGGGGCAAGAGCGGCGGGGAAACGCAGGAACTCATCGCCTTTATCGTCGGCGCCGCGCTGCGCTATCAGCTTGGCGACGAAGAAAGCAGCACCCGGCCGCGCTTCGCCCCGGTCCTGCTGGACGAAGGCTTTATCAAGGCCGATGCCGAATTCGCCGGTCGCGCGGTAGGTGCATGGCAGAAGCTCGGATTCCAGCTCATCATCGGCGCCCCGCTGGACAAGGTTAGCGGCATCGAGAGGCACGTCGACCTCATCCTCGGCATCAACAAACCCGACCGCTTCTCACGGATTAGCCCGATGCGGGAGGTTCCTGCCGTCGCTGACCCGGATCAGGTGGCCGCCGAGGTCCCGGAGCTAGAGACGGTATGAGAAGCCCCGAGCAGGTCCTCAACGTACTGGACCGGTGGCTGGAAGGGAACTGGCAGCAGGCGGTCCTGGACCCCGCCGCTCACTGGCCGAGGAGGATCCACCTCGGCGCCTTGTCCGGCGCGGCACTGGAATCCAACTTCGTCGCGGCACTGGAATGGGTCCACCGCTGGCAGGACTGGGCGCTAGCAAATGGATTTGATCTGAACAACACTCGGCGTCTTGTCCACGGCACTTTTCAGTGGCTGCCGACTCACCTTATTGTCCCAGACCTCGACGCAGCCGTGCGGATACTCGACGGCAAATGGACTGGCCGGATTGCGACGGCCAGAGCACGCCTCTCGGTGCTCTTGACCCGCTTCCCGCAAGCGGACGCCGCGCCGCTGCTACGCGAGCTCACCGACCTCGGTGTCGTTGACTTCGATCTGCTGCTCACAGCCGCAGACTGGTTTAGCACCCATGACGCCGCAGGCCTAACCCCGAGGCAGGTGCCCATCGAGGGCCTCGACAGCAAATGGCTTAACACCAGACAGCACCTTGTCCTTTGTCTGAGCGGTAAGGAGGAACTCGGACTAGTCCGGCGTCCTCATACTCTGCATCTCACGTATCTCGACCCGCTGCACCGTAGCGACGGCGGACGCCGCTACGACGCTGTGACCGAGGGCGATACCGGTACCCTCTGCTACCCGCCCAGGACTATCGTCATCACTGAAAACAAGGACACGGCCCTCTTCTTCCCCTCACTTAAACGTGGCATCGCCATTCAGGGCGGAGGCAACGCAGGTCCAGCGCTCATCCCGAGACTTCCGTGGACTGCCGAATGTGACAGCATCCTGTACTGGGGTGATCTTGACGCGGAAGGCTTCGAAATCATTAACCAGTACCGCAAACAGGGCTTGAAAGTGCGGAGCGTCCTCATGGACTCGGGGACTCTGAGGGCCTACAGCAGGTTCGGCGTCACCCACGACCGAAAAGGAGAGAGCCTGCTACGGGCACGCAAATCTCTGCCTTTGCTGACCGACGAAGAACACGATGCATATGACACGATCACGGACCCCCGGTGGAGCGGCCCGTACCGTGTCGAGCAGGAGCGGATACCTCTCGATGTCGCCCACGCATTTGTCGTGGAAGCGCAACACTGCGCTGAGATTGAGACTTCTTTGGAGTCAGCCGATCATAGCGGAGTAGTCCGCCCCGGCCCGGTGCGACCTGCCGCCGCTGTGTTGGGGGAGTCGAAACCCGTCTCAGACCTACCCGTCACCACCGATGATCAGGGCTGATCACCGCCCAGTCCTGGCGTACGGCAGCGGAATCACGCGCCATGTAGTGGCAATAACAGCCGGGTGATAACGCGGGGCGGCGGGGTGCGGCTTGCCCCGTGACCAGTTCGACGTGACGGTCAGCTACGCTCCGGCGGAGATCCAGAGGAAAAGGAGCGCGAGAGGCGAAGCGCCCAGTGAAAAATGTTCCGCCGGACGTTTAGTGATCAACGTGGTCAGGACCGTGCCTGCAGCCCCGGGTTGCCGTCCTGGATCGCGATGGAGGCTTTCGCGCTGACGGGAGCCCCCGGCGTTGTGACGTAGTCGAGGACCCGGAATTCGGCGGTCATCGCATCCTCCTAATGCGCGTGTTCACGCAGCCGCGGTTGTCGTTGTAGAACTTCAGATGCGGGTTCCAGGCGATGGTCGGGTCGGTGGTGGAGCCTGAACCGTTGCCGGTCGGCGTGATGGAGGTGCAGACCACTTCCGAGCCCATCACGGGGGACAGGTTGGCCCACATCCCGTGGATCCGCGACCATGGCGTCGTCTACTGGGGCGATCTAGACAGCCACGGGTTTGGTATTTTGAACCGCTTGCGGGCCCAAAACATTGCCGTCGTCACGGTGTTGATGGACGTGGCCACGTTGGAGGCGTTCAAAGACCTGTGGGGACACGAGCCCAAACCGGCCGTTGGGTTCATGCAGCACCTTTTGCCGGAGGAGCTTGCCGTAGTGGAACAGCTGGCGGTACGCGGCAACGTGCGTCTAGAACAGGAACGGATCGACTGGATGACGGCCATGGCGGTGCTCATCTCGACACGGCGCTGACCGGTCGCGCTTGGTCTACTTCCGTTCCAGCGGTCCCAGCCATCTTTGTCCGGCCAGCTGCATCTAGTCGTCGCCAGCTCGGACTGAGTGGCCTCAACTAGGGCTCAATCCCCGCCTGAAGCAGGCCGCCACGATCAAAGCTCCAGCGTAAACACCCACAGCAGCATGTCCTGCCTGCGGTGACATGGGGCTTAGGAGGGGACGGGTGTGGCTGCCTCGTGTCCGGCCACTGTTGTCCAGGGGCGGGCGGTCCACGATGACACGACGCCGCCGGTGACGTAGGGGTCGGCGGCCGCAAAGGCCTTGGCGGCCTCGAGCGGGTTCTCGCCGGTGAAGATCAGCAGCCCAGTGAAGGGCCCGTCACCAACGGCTCCGCCCAGCAGCAGCTCGCCGCGTTCGACTGCTTCCCACGCCGCCTTGAGGTGGACTGAGCGGTACTTTTCGCGGGTTTGAAGGTAGTTGTCGTCGTAGAGGTATTCGAGCACTGCGTGCATGTGGCCGTCCATTTCGTTTAGGGGTTTCGCTCGTTGCTAGAAGTAGCGTACCCACTGGGATTCAACCCGTGACCGTGGCCACCTCAACCACAACCCCCGCCTCCCTAAACTTCTGCACTTGCTCAGGGTCCGCGCCGTCCTCCGTAACTAAGGTCCAGGGCAAAGCCAAGCGCGCCCACGCATGAAAAGGCCGGAGGCCGAGCTTGGATGAATCCGCCAGCACGTAGACCTCGCGGCCCCGCCGCGCCATGAACTCCTTGAGACGGTTTGGGCGTGGTCGGCTTCGCAGATGCCGTCCTCGGCGCCCAGGAACACGCGGTCGAAGCTCGTCCGCTCCAGCGCCACCTCGGCCAGCGGGCCGACAAAGCTTTGGCTCAGGCTCCGCAGCCGGCCGCCCAGGCCGTCCACCTCGATACCCTCCGAATCGGCCAGCTCCTGCATGGTGTTGATGCCCGGCGTAGTCACAGACAGCTTCTCGAAATTCCGTGGCTCATGCGCGCGGGCACCCACGGTGGAGCCGGCGTCCAGCAGGATGTTCTCCCCGGGCCGGATCACGGACGCCGCCCAGCGGGCGATGGCGTGCTTCTGCTCGAACGCCTCGAGGTGCGCTGCCGGAGCGACGCCTCCGGGTGGAGCCTAGCGCCATGCCCCGCCGTATGTGCGGGCCAGCCTGCCCTGCCCGTTCAGCAGCGCCAGGTCGCGGCGGATGGTGGAGGCGGTGGCGGGCGTTTACCCAGGAACAACCGCCCGCTGCAGCTCGAGCCGGAACACCCAGAGCAACACATCTTTGCCGGGCACGTGCCAGTCCCGCTCCGGCGCCCTTTCGAAGCCCAGGGATTCGTAGAGAACATGTGCCCGTTCCATAAACGTCGCGCTCGTGATGCTGATTGCCCGGACAGCGGGGATCGCATGCGCGTGGTCAACAATCCGGCGGACAACAGCGCGGCCAACCCCGCCGCCCTGTGCCGCCGGATCAACCGCGAGCATTCGGAACTCGAGCTCTTTTTCCACCGCGGTCTCGCTGTACGGCTGGCCGGCGAAGGTCAGCGTCACGGCCGCGACCACCGCGCCGGAGGCTTCGGCCACCCACACCTCGGCATGCTTTGCCCGGTGTTCCACGTTGTCCAGCACGCTCATGTAGGGGTGGTCAACAGTGAAATGCCCGGCATGGAGATACGCCTCGCGGGTGATTCTCCGGACCTCTGAATAATCGGCGGGCGTTGCCTGCCTAAAAACCAGGTTCACCGCGCAGCAACCTCGGCTCCGGCTACGCGCGCAACGTATTCCGCCAGCGGCGCCAGCGCCGGTTGCGATGAAGGATCACCCACCGCATCCGCCCCCACAGCATTGGCCACGGCCAGCGCCGCGGAGTAGTCGAGCCCGGCCCGGAGGGCCAGAACCAGGGCTCCGCAAAATGCGTCGCCCGCACCGATGGTGTTCGCCACCGTCACTGAAGACGCCGGTGCCTCCGCCACCCGCCGGCCGTGCTCGAACATCGCCGAGCCGTCCTTCCCGTACGTCACGGCGACAAGCTTTGCTTCGGCCAGCGCAGGAATCAGCTCATACTCGGTCTCGTTGACGATCACCAGGTCGCAGCGCTCCAGCAGCTCCGCCGGCAGGTCCATCGCCGGGGCCGCGTTCAGGACGAAGAATCCGGCGGGGCGCCGCGCGGCTTCCAGCACCACGGGCAGGCCAACCTCAAGCTGGCACAGCACCGTCTCCTCGTCGGAGAACACCACGCTCTCCAGCGAAAACGCAGCGTTCGCACCGGGGCAGACCACGATCTGATTTTCGCCGTCGCGGTCCACCACGATCAGCGCTGTACCCGTCGCGCCGCCGTCGAGCACCGCCACATCAGTGGTGTCCACTCCCGCGCCGGAAAGGGACTCCAGCATCAGGCGGCCGGAGGCGTCATCGCCCACTGCGCCGATCATCCGTGACTTAGCGCCCAGGCGGGCAGCCGCCACGGCCTGGTTGGCTCCCTTGCCGCCCGGCTGCTGCTGGAGGACGCCGCCGCCGACGGTCTCACCCGGGGAGGGAATCCTGTCCGTGGTGGCGATGATGTCGAGGTTGATGCTGCCGACGACGGTGACGGCAGGAAGTCGAATGCTCATGGAATGTCCTTATCGGTGAAGCCAAGGCGGCTGGATTAGGAAATAGTGTACGGCACGGTTGTACTTGTGCGTCATACATGGTTGTATAACAACTCACATCCCACGGGCAGGAACCGCCCCTGCAGAACAAAGGAGTTTGATGTGAACACCCCAACTTCAGTCGCCACTTCACCGCCGGATATCGCGGAGGGGGAGACAAAAATCGGCGACCGCCGCGCCGCCCTGCTGATCTCCACCCTGCTGCTCGGCGTGCTGTCCTTCCAGCTCAACGCCAGCATGGTCACTCCGGCCCTGCCGCAGATCGCGGCCTCCTTCGGCCTGAGCGCCGACAGTGCAGCCCCCGTCCAGTCCATGTTCTTCCTGGCCGGCGCCATCGCCGGGCCCGTCATCGGACGCTGGAGCGACTTCATCGGCCGGCGCACCGCCCTGCTCCTGGTCCTCGGGATCATGGGCGCGGGCACCATCCTCTGCATCGCCGCCCCCACCCTGCCGATCCTGATCGCCGGCCGGTTCCTCCAGGGCGTCTCCAGTGCGGTCTTCGCGCTCGCCTACATCGTGCTCAGCGAAAACCTGCAGGCCCGCGTCTTCGGCACGTCCGTGGGCATCATCGCCGCCATCAACGGCGGGGTCGGCGGCGTCGACGGCTACTTTGGCGGCCTCATGGCCGAAACCCTCGGCTTCCGGTCCATCTTCGCCGTCGTCCTCGTCCTGACGGCCATCGCCGCCGCGTGCATTCTCAAAACCGTCCCGAAAGGGCGTCCGCAGGGAGTGCGCGGCGCCATGGACTGGTGGGGCGCCGGATCCCTGTCCGTGTTCCTGGTCTTCATCACCTACTTCGTCTCCGGCGGCTCGGCCGCCGGCTGGACCGCGCCCAGCACCCTGGCCCTCCTGGCCGGCACCGTCGCATCCTTCGCCGCCTTCTGGATGATCGAGAAGAAGCGCACCAACCCGCTCATCGCCGTCCACCACCTGCGCTCCCGACAGGTCTGGCCCGTCATCGCCACCACCGTCCTCACCCTCGCCGGCATCTTCGCCATCATCAACTTCACCGTGGTGCTGCTCAGCCAGGACACCCACGAGGGCTTCGGACTCAGCGCCTCCCTGTCGGCGCTGCTGTTCCTGACCCCCGCCGCGCTGATCGGCGTGTTCGCCGCACCCCTCGCCGGCTGGCTGGCCGACCGCCGGGGCTGGATCAAAACCCTGCGGGCCGGAACCGGGCTCAGCCTGGCCTGCGCCATCGCCGCGGCCACGTTCTCCGACAACCAGGTGGCGGTGCTGATCGCCGTCGCCGCCCTCGGCATCTTCTACAACGGCTTGTTCCTCACCGCCATCAACGGACTCTCCGTCCTGCTCTCACCCAAGGAAGCACCGGCTGCCCTGCCGGGCATCAACGGCGCCTCCTTCGGCATCGGGGCGAGCCTCGGCGTCGTGCTCGTGGCACCGTTCGCCGCGCAGGCCACGTCCGCCGGCTACACCACTGCCCTCTGGATTTCGGTTGCCATCACCGCGGCCGCCTTCCTCGTCAGCCTCTTCGTCGCGGCACCCAAGGGCGAAAAGCTCTAACCCCCACACCGTCAATCCGCACGTCCCGCACCATAGAAACGAGAACCTCAGCATGACCACGCCCATCAGCCACCCGTTCTACCTCGACTGCGACACCGGGATCGACGACGCCCTCGCCCTGGCCTACCTGCTCGCCGCGCCGCAGGCTGACGTGCGGGGGATCGGTACCGTGAGCGGCAACGTCAGTGCCGCCGTCGGCGCCCGGAACACCCTGGACCTGCTCCAGCTCGCCGGGCACGCCCACATCCCCGTCGCACTCGGAGCCCACGATCCCCAGGCCGGCACCTTCCACGGCGGCGCCCCGCACGTCCACGGCGCCAACGGGATCGGCGAAGTCTCGCTGGAGGCCGCCGACGCCGAGCTGGTGCCCGGAACCGCTGCCGAGATGCTGGTCCGACTGGCCCACGAACACCCCGGCCGGCTGCGGATCCTGGCCGTCGGACCGCTCACCAACATCGCCGAAGCGCTGCGCCTGGACCCCGAGCTGCCCCGGCTGGTGCAGGACATCACCATCATGGGCGGCGCCGCATTCGCTCCCGGGAACATCACCCCTGTGGCCGAGGCCAACATCGCCAACGACCCCGAAGCCGCGGCGGACGTGCTCGCCGCCGACTGGGACGTGACCCTGGTGCCGCTGGACGTCACCATGTCCAATGTGCTCGAGGAGAGCCACCGGCAGGAACTGCTCGCGGCGGGCCATCCGGTCCCGCAGGCGCTCGGCGACATGCTGGGCCATTACTTCCGCTTTTACGAGAGCCAGTTCGGCAGGGCCTGCTCGGCGATGCACGACCCGCTCGCCGCGGCCCTGGCGGTGGGCGGCGTCAGTGCGGCGGTGGCGCCGCTGGTGACGGTCGACGTCGACACCACAGACGGTCCCGGCCGCGGCCAGACCATCTGCGACCTCCGCGGACGGTACATGGACTACCCGGAGCAGCCCGGCGCCCGCTGCCGCGTGGTGCTGGAGCTCGACGGCGACTTCGCGCCGCACCTTGTGGAGGTGCTGCTTTCGTCGGGTCACGGCTCGACCGTCGGAGCTGCCGGGCAGGTGCCGGTCGTAGCCTAAGCCGCCTTCACCCGGAGTTTTGTACAGATAATCCACGCTGGCCATGCTTCAACGCGCGATATCTGTTCAAGAACTAAAAACCGACCGGGGGTTCAGGACTGGAGCGACTGCATCACCCACATGTGCTGGTGGGGTCCGCGATGAGGCACTTGGCCAGGTAGAAGGGCCGGTTCGCGTGCCTGACTTACTACCTGAGCACGAGGACCGGATCCGGGGCCCACAGATCCGGCCGGCCGGCCCCACCCGCCTCAAGCTCGGATATGTCGCAGAACAGGCGCCAAGGCCGTACTGTTCGTCCTTGTCGACCCGCTGACAACGAGCCAGCAGACGATCCGCGTGACCCGCATTAGAGAAAGGAGCCAGGAACGAAGACGGTGATTCGACCAAGACATGGATCCAACGGGGCCCGCCGACGGAGCTTTTTCAGAAATGAATTCCGTAATTGTTTCACGGAGAGGTAGTTCCTCAACGGTCTGGCCAAGCGCTAGGCTGTCAGCGAAGTTGTTGGAAGAGGAGAGCTCCGTGGGGTCAGAAGTACCAGAACACTTGCTGGGTACGCAGCAACATCGGAACGCACGGGACCTCAGCGATTATCTGGTTCACATGACCACGAGCCCCGCGGCGCTGGCAAGCATCATTACGGCGGGCCATATCGAAGCGAGAAAGCCCTTCGGTCTTGGCCGGGGCCTGAATACGGTCGCGAACAAACACAGGGCCGCATGCTTCACTGAGATGCCCCTGTCAGAACTCGATCGTCTCAGGCAACGCAACAAGTCTTGGGGTATCGCGTTCAAACGGGACTTTGTACTCAAGCAGGGCGGCCAGCGCGTTTGGTATCTCGACATCGACAAAGCGCCCTACCAGGCCCTCCACGGAATCAAAGAGGCAGCCTTCGAGAACCGCGACTGGGACAATCCCATCTGGAACATCACGCCTTTCGTGGATCAGTGGAATCCCGAGAAGAATTACACCTTCGACTGGGAACGCGAATGGCGAGTCGTTGGTGGACTGAGATTTGACCTTGAAGACGTCGTACTTCTTATAGGCCTTGACGGCGTTGAACCGCTCTTTCATGAGAAATTCAGTATTGGAGCGCCTTACTACGACGCACGCGACATGACTTACCAATGGGCCGCAGACACCATCCCAGAGGTCGGCGCAAATATGGACGCGATCCTCGAAGAGTTCCACGCCACCTTCCTAACGCCAGATAACGCTGGAATCCCCTACGACAATGAAGACGGCTACATGTGGGCAGGGTGCGCTACAGCCTATGAGACAGAGGACGCCTTGGAATACCTGTTGCCGGAGGGGACCCCTTGGGAGGTCCTCCAAGCACTGGCAGACCATCTCAACCCAATCAGCGTTCAATGGGCCGAACGCGAAGAAGTCGACTCGCGCGGCGACGACGACCTGGATTCAGACGAAGGTTCTGAGGAGGAAGATTCCACCTTCCAGCTACCGAACTGGAGCCTGTGACCGCACTCCCTTATGGCAAGAGGCGAGGACGAAAGTTGAACCACGTGCGGCATGACTTTTCTGCCATGGTCGCGTCATTGACATGGTGGTCATGCTCATTAGCAGGGTGAACTTGACGGCGACTCGATCAGGCAACCACTGATCGTCCAAGATCATGCCCTAGATTCGTCCGATAGATGCTCGAGTACTTCGCGCCAACCGCGCCTGTTGTTTCCGACTACTAATCGTTCCTCAGCTTGGCAAAGGACGTCGAAATGGCTAGGACGGTGGCTCTGGCGCGGCTATTTGGCAGGTTTGATCTTGTCCCTCGCCAGCGTTACGAGGGCGGAGATCGCAAGGGTTGTGAGAACTGGCTTACCCTTCTGCCATACCTGTGATCCACCCTCCGCGAACGTATTTTTCCATTGTCGCCACTCCCGGATGGCGGCGCGCCACCGAATTGGGTCCAGTGAATCCCAGTCGACCTCGACGCCTAGTGCATCAGAGAAACGCTTGACGAGGCCCCGTGTGTCGTCAATGGACCGGATGGCGGTGGGCACGCCCTTTATATGGATGATCTTGTTCTGGTTTGCCGTGGCGGCAGCCTCGTCCATGCGCTGCATAAGTACAGTGATGCCGTCGTACAGCTCGCTCTGATCATCCTGACGTGAGGAATAGAGCGAGAGCCGCTTGGCATCCACTTGATCGGGTGCGATAGCGGCGTAGTGGTCAAGCTCCAAGATCGCGATTTCATTAAGTGCCGTTGTGCAGCGGGTGACCGTCGACAGCCACATCTGCACTTCTTCCTTGGCCTGGGGCAGTCTTGCATTGAGCTCGCCGACACGGTTGTACTGCTTCAGATCATCTGCAATGCCGCCGAGTTTTAGGATCGCCTTCGCCCGTACCTGCCTGATTTCGAGCGACGTGCCAGAGAGCTTCGACCAGGTGAGGGCGTCGATCGCCCCCTCCATCTTCCGGGTAGTAAAGGCCGCTCGAAGCTCGCGCTCGATGCCCGCCAGGTCGCCCAAGATCTCGTCCCGCTGTCCGCGGAGGACCTGATCGAGCTTTTCGTCGAGTGTTTCCAGGAGTTGCCGCAACTGCGCCACCTCCTGCTGGCGTGCGGCTTGTGACAGCGCTCCGGCGAGTCCCGAGAGGACCGCGGGGTTCGCCGCCTGTGCGCGGACGGTCGTGTCGATCCTGAGCCACTCCTTGATGGAGCCGCGAGTGCCAGCCATTGCGTAAGCAACGCCGGGCACGCCACTGTCCGTAAGGCCGAACTCTTTGATAGCTTCCGCCGATTCCGGCGTGAGCTTCACCCAGAGACCCGAGTTAGCGACAGTCTCGGAGACTGTCTTGACGAGTTCTGCCGACGATCGGAGGGCGGGGCCTAGTTGTTGGAGGCTGATGTCACGGGCCCTCTCGAGCAGACCTTTGGTCCGTAAGAAACTCTCAACGGCGCGCCGGTCGTCGCCGACGACCAGCAAGTGCTCACCGTCGCTGATCAGTTCGACCTCTTCGGTTGCCTCGGATTCTTCTGCATCATCTACGCTCATAATATGCAGAGTACCGGGATAGGCCGACAAGTGCGCCTGCCTTCCGTGCTGGCTGGAGGCTGCGTGGTGGATCGGAACTAGCGGTGGGCTAGCCGGCGTCACGACTGCAAGGACTGCATCACTGACAGGTGCCCGGCGCGTGCCGCGATGAGGCATTTTGCCAGGTAGAAGGGCCGGTTCGCGTGCCTGACGTACTGCGTCAGCACCAGGACCGGATCCGGTGCCCGTAGGTCCAGCAGCTTGGCCCGGCTGGGCCCCACCTGGCTGAGGCTGATCTGGCATTCGCCGGGCCCGAGGACCCGGCCGAAGCGGCTGTTCAGGCCGGCAAGCAGGGTGCTGCCGCCGTCGTCGTCGATTTCCAGCGGCGAAGCGGCAGCGGAAATGCTGCCCAGGCTCACCGGCAGGGCCGAGATGTTTTCCTGCAGGTGGGCGATGGCCTCACCGTCGCGGATCAGGACCGACTCCCAGAACCAGCAGTCGGCGCCGGGCTCGACGCCCACGCCGGGGGCGACGAATTCCGAGGCGGGCTGCCGCTGCCGTTGTATGCGTTTGATCTCTATGTGCTGCCCGGGGCCGCCGAGGACTTCCTCGAAGGGCCGGATCCGCTCGATGCCGATGCGGGGGAGTGTGTCGGCGACAAACCGGCCGACGCCGCGGCGGGCCCGGATGAGGCCGTCCTCTTCGAGCAGCATCAGCGCTTCGCGGACCACGGTGCGGCTGACCTTCATGTCCGCGCCGAGCTCCGTTTCGGTGGGGAGCATCGAGCCGGGCGTCAGCAGGTTGTTGCGGATGGCCTCGGCGATCCGGGAGTACACGGCAACCCGGAGCGGCGAGCCGGGCTGGGCCTTCACCGACTGGGACAGGAACCTGGCGGCGTCCTCGTGCACGTTATTCCTCGCTTAGTGGTCTTCGGGAATTCCAGCGTACTGCAGGGTGTGACGCGTTTGTTGGACAAGCCCTACGGATCGATGTACAGGCGACGCCTCCACTGAGGAAAAGTGCCCGCTCAATGTCGTGTTCGGCCGGGCCAAGGCTGCCGCCGACAAGACCTTCGCCCATCTTGCCTGAAACTTTCGCGGATCTTGCCTGGACGGGATGACCATCAATTCATAACCGGAAGGAGTGAGCATCATGGTTAACGAAAAAGAATTGCTGGATTGGGTTTCCCCGCGCAAACAGCGGGAAATCGACAACCAAGCGGCATTTCTTCGCTATCTGCTGGAGCGCGAAGAGGCGCAAGTGGGTGGGACATCATGAACGATTACGTTCGCCGTCCTCGTGAACCATATGACGCGCATTTGGTCATCAAACGCGACCTCGCGAACATCATCGCCAAATACACCGACAGGGGCGACCATGAAATTGCCGCTGTCTACAAGGAAGCACTTGCCCGTTACAACCGCGGCTGAACCTGCAACCAGGGCAGGACGCCCCGGCAACTAGGGAAGCGGCTGGCGCTCGCCGACGGCAACTGCGTCGTCTAGCGTGACGTACGCCCGCCGTCGGAACCGACCATCGGTGAAGCCGGGTCCTTGTAGTCCACCTTGAGATCATTGGCCCAGTTCCGGTGCACGTCGCCCGTCGCGCTCGGCGAAGAACACCTGCTGGCCCAGGACGTCCCATCGCTGCGTGGAATACCGGAACCCGTCCAGGAGCCACTTCTCCTGCTCGGCGCCGGTGATGGTGGGGTCCACGGCCGCGACGATTCCCTGTGTCCTTATTCGGTGTCCAATGTGGCCGGCGATGGGACTTGCTGCGTTGCGTCCTGCAGGGGCTGCTATTGCGGCAGAAAATCGCTCGCCGTGAAGTGCCGGATAGACGGCGAAAGACTTGCCTCTTGCCTGGGAAAGTCACGGAACCTGGCTCGCTGTATCCTGTCTCCGGCGAACACCCCATGGGGGCCTGCGGCAACGTAGCATCAGAGTAAGCGGCAGCCAGGAGTGTGGCGAAAATGTTTGAGCGATTTACGGACCGAGCCCGACGCGCCGTGGTGCTTGCTCAAGAAGAGGCACGCACGCTGAACCACAATTACATCGGTACCGAACACATCCTCTTGGGTCTGATCCATGAGGGTGAAGGCGTTGCCGCCAAAGCTCTTGAGTCCCTCGGCATTTCGCTCGACGGCGTCCGCGAGCAGGTGCAGGAGATTCTCGGCCCGGGCCAGCCGTCGCCGGCCGGCCACATCCCCTTCACGCCGCGCGCGAAGAAGGTGCTGGAGCTCGCACTCCGTGAAGCCCTGCAACTGGGCCACAACTACATCGGCACGGAGCACATCCTGCTGGGGCTCATCCGCGAGGGTGAAGGCGTGGCCGCCCAGGTGCTCGTCAAGCTCGGAGCCGACCTCACCCGGGTCCGCCAGCAGGTCATCCAGCTGCTCTCGGGCTACCAGGGCAAGGAGACCACCGGTGCGGGCGAGGGCGGCCAGCCGGAGGGTACTCCTGCCGGTTCCGTGGTCCTGGACCAGTTCGGCCGCAACCTGACGCAGGCTGCGCGCGAGAACAAGCTGGACCCGGTCATCGGGCGCGAACAGGAAATGGAACGCGTTATGCAGGTCCTTTCCCGCCGCACCAAGAACAACCCCGTGCTGATCGGTGAACCGGGCGTCGGCAAGACCGCCGTCGTCGAAGGCCTCGCCCAGGCGATCGTCCGTGGCGATGTCCCGGAGACTCTCCGAGGCAAGCAGATCTATACCCTGGACCTGGGCTCCGTGGTGGCCGGCTCAAAGTACCGCGGTGACTTCGAAGAGCGGCTGAAGAAGGTCCTTAAGGAGATCCGCACCCGCGGGGACATTCTTTTGTTCATTGACGAGATCCACACCCTGGTGGGTGCCGGTGCCGCCGAGGGTGCGATCGATGCGGCCTCGATCCTGAAGCCGTTGCTGGCGCGAGGCGAGCTCCAGACCATTGGTGCCACCACCCTTGACGACTACCGCAGGCACATCGAGAAGGATGCCGCGCTGGAGCGCCGCTTCCAGCCGATCCAGGTCAAGGAGCCTTCGGTTGCGCACGCGATCGAGATCCTCAAGGGCCTGCGTGACCGCTACGAGGCGCACCACCGCGTGACCATCACCGACGGCGCGCTGGTAGCCGCGGCGAACCTCTCGGAGCGTTACATCTCGGACCGCTTCCTGCCGGACAAGGCGATCGACCTCATCGACGAAGCCGGTGCGCGCCTGCGCATCCGGCGGATGACAGCCCCGCCGGAGCTGAAGGCCATGGACGAGCGCATCGCCGAACTCAGGACGGCGAAGGAGTCCGCGATTGACGCCCAGGACTACGAGGACGCCGCTTCGCTGCGCAACCAGGAGCAGAAGCTCGTAGCGCAGCGTAGAGAGAAGGAACGCCGGTGGAAGGCGGGCGGCATGGACGACATCTCCGAGGTCAATGAGGAGCTGATCGCCGAGGTGCTGGCGAACGCCACCGGCATCCCGGTCTTCAAGCTGACCGAGGAGGAATCCTCGCGTCTGCTGAAGATGGAAGACGAGCTGCACCAGCGCGTCGTGGGCCAGAATGAGGCGATTAGGTCGGTTTCGCGGGCTATCCGCCGCACCCGTGCCGGCCTGAAGGACCCGAAGCGTCCCGGCGGCTCGTTCATCTTTGCCGGCCCCACCGGCGTCGGCAAGACCGAGCTCGCCAAGGCCCTCGCGGAGTTCCTGTTCGGCGAAGAAGACACGCTGATCACGCTGGACATGTCCGAATACTCCGAGCAACACACGGTGTCGCGTCTCTTCGGTGCCCCTCCGGGCTACGTCGGTTACGACGAGGGCGGGCAGCTGACCGAAAAAGTCCGGCGTCGACCGTTCTCCGTGGTCCTGTTCGACGAAGTGGAGAAGGCCCACCCGGACCTCTTCAACTCCCTCCTGCAGATCCTCGAAGACGGCCGACTGACCGATAGCCATGGCCGGGTGGTGGACTTCAAGAACACCGTGATCATCATGACCACCAACCTCGGCACGCGGGACATCTCCAAGAGCGTCGCGACCGGCTTCCAATCCGGCACGGACACGCAGACTGGCTACAACCGGATGCGCGCCCGCGTTACCGAAGAGCTCAAGCAGCACTTCCGCCCCGAGTTCCTGAACCGTGTTGACGACGTCATCGTCTTCCCCCAGTTGACCCAGGACGAGATCATCCAGATCGTGAACCTGATGATCGGCCGTCTGGAGAAGCGCCTGGCGGACAAGGACATGGGCATCGAGCTCACCAAGGCTGCCAAGGTGCTCCTGGCTACCCGCGGCTACGACCCGGCCATGGGTGCCCGGCCGCTGCGCCGCACCATCCAGCGCGAAATCGAGGACCAACTGTCCGAGAAGATCCTCTTCGGCGAAATCCACCCGGGCGACATCGTGGTGGTGGACGTGGACGGCGAAGGCGACGATGCCAAGTTCACCTTCGCCGGAAATACCAAACCTCGGATCCCCGACGCACTGCCCGCCGCGAGCTAAGGCTCAACCACCGGTCCGCCGGGAACCGCGGCCACCTCCACCTGAACTCCAACGTCCCGGAACTTCTGCACCTGCGCCGGATCCGCGCCGTCGTCCGTTACCAGCGTCCAGGGCAGCGCGAGCCGAGCCCACGCATGAAAAGGCCGCAGGCCCAGCTTGGACGAGTCCGCCAGCACGTACACATCCCGGCCGCGCCGGGCCATGAGCTCCTTGAGCCGGGTCTGGGCGTGGTCGGCTTCGCAGATGCCGTCCTCGGCGGTGACGGCGTCGGCGCCCAGGAACACCCGGTCGAAGCTCATCCGCTCCAGCGCCGCCTCGGCCAGGGGCCCGACGAAGCTCTGGCTTAGGCTCCTTAGCCGGCCGCCGAGGCAGTCCACCTCGATGCCCTCGGAATCGGCCAGCTCCTGCATGGTGTTGATGCCCGGCGTCGTCACGGAAAGCTTTTCGAACCCCCGCAGCTCGTGGGCCAGGGCACCCACGGTGGAGCCGGCGTCGAGCAGGATGTTCTCCCCGGGCCGGATCACGGACGCCGCCCAACGGGCGATCGCATGCTTCTGCTCAAACGCCTCGCCCGTGCGCTGCCGCAGCGACGCCTCCGGATGCGCACCCAGCGCCATGGCCCCGCCGTAGGTGCGGGCCAGCCGGCCCTGCCCGTTCAGCAGCGCCAGGTCCCGGCGGATGGTGGAGGCCGTCACCTCGAACCGGGCGGACAGTTCCTCCACGGACGCCAGGCCGGTGGTCACGGCAAGGTGGTAGATCTCCTCGCGCCTGGCATTTGCGCTCAGCATTCCCGGTCTCCTTTGCGTGGGCGTGCTTACCATGCTAGTTCCGGCCCCCAACAAAACAGTGCTGCTACACGGCCACGGCAGGCCGCGTGGCCATCTCCGCCGCCTGGTGCAGCGCCTCCACCATGCTGCGCGGATCCGCGATCGCCTTGCCGGCAATGTCAAAGGCGGTGCCGTGGTCCACGGACGTCCGGATCACCGGCAGGCCCACCGTGATGTTCACGCCGGCCTCGATGCCCAGCACCTTCACCGGCCCGTGCCCCTGGTCGTGGTACATGGCCACCACCAGGTCGTAATCGCCGCGGCCGGCCAGGAAGAACAGCGTGTCGGCGGGCAGCGGGCCTGTGACGTCGATCCCGGCAGCCTGCGCCGCCTTCACACCGGGTTCGATCTTCTCCGCTTCCTCGCCCTGGCCGAACAGACCGTTCTCGCCGGCGTGCGGGTTGATGGCGCAGACGCCGATCTTCGGGTTCGGGATGCCCGCCCGGACCAGGGCCTCGTGGCCGCGGCGGATGGTGCGCTCCACCAGGTCCGGGTTGATCTTGCGGATGGCGTCCATCAGCCCGATGTGCGTGGTCACGTGGATCACCCGGATCTTGGGCGTGGAGAGCATCATGGACACTTCTTCCGTGCCCGTCAGCTGCGCCAGCAGTTCGGTGTGCCCGGGGAAGATGTGGCCGGCGGCGTGCAGGGCCTCCTTGTTCAGCGGTGCCGTGCAGATGGCCTGCACCCGCCCGGCCATCGCCAGCTCGCTGGCCACCCGGATGTACTCGTACGCGGCATGGCCGGCCACGGGGGAGAGCTTCCCCCACGCCAGGTCCTCCGGCAGCAGCGCCAGGTCGATCACGTTCACCCGGCCCGGCGTGAACACCGCGTCCTCCACGTTCTCGATCGTCACGATGTCCGCCTCGATACCCAGGACCTCAGCGGCCTGGCGCAGCCGCAGCGCGTCGCCGATCACAACGGGCCGGCACTCGGCGTTGCTCTGCGGATCCAGCACGGCGGCCACCACCACCTCCGGCCCCACCCCGGCGCCATCGCCCATGGTGACGGCCACGTAGGGGAGGGCGTTCTGCTCGGTCTTGCTTGTTGCTTCGGTGGTCATGTCTGCTCCAGATCGTTCGGAAGTCTTGCTGGGAAGGGTGGTGGCGGGAGCCTGCGCGGACGTGCCGCGGCGCTCCCGGATTTCGTCGTAAAGCTGTAAGAGGGCCAGGTCATCGCCGAAGCTGCCGGGCTTGGTGCCCACCAGCGTTCCGTCCCCGGCGCGGCTGAGCACCGCCCCGTGCTGCACGGCCGCGAGCGGCACCAGGGTGTGGAGTCCGACGGCGTCCAGGACTTCCCGGGCCGTCTCGCCGCCGGTGAGGATCAGGTCTGCTTTTGCGTCCTTTGCTGCCTCGGCGGCGAAGGCGGACAGCGCCCGGACGATGCCGGCCGCTTTCGCCGGGTCCACTTTTCCGGCGGCCAGCGTGATGGCCACGTTGCTGCCCGCCTTGAGTAGCTGCCGGGTTTCCTCGAGCTGCGGCTCATACGCCCCGGTGGCGCCCGCGTACAGCGGGTGCAGCCGGACCACCGTAAAGCCCTGCGCTTCCAGCTGCGCCAGCTGTGACTGCGCGGTTCCGGACGCGGAGCCGACGACGGCGAGCACCGGCCTCTTGTTTGGGTGAGGTTCCGCGGCGGCTACTTCAGCCAGAACCCCGCTTTGCGCATTCCGCGCAAGTTTCGCAGCCAGCCGCTGCGCGAGTGCGTCGGCGGTTCCGCCCGTACCCACGAGCACCACACGCCGGCCGCCGGCACTGAAGCCGAGCTCCAGCAGGGCGTCCACCACGTGTTCCAGGTCCTGGACGGTCTCGCCGTCAGCCACTAGCAGCGCGGGCCGCCCGGATTCCAGCAGCCCGGCCAGCTTCGCGGGAAGCGAGCCGGACCGCACCGCGGCCAGGTCCAAAGTGTGCACCGAGGCCGGGTCCTCCGGGCGGAGCAAGGAAGGAATGTCAGCGGGCGGTGCGGCCAGTTCGGCCTGCCACAGCTCCGTCTGCGCCAGGGGAGTCCCGGCGATCAACGGCTTGCCGTCACGCACAGAACGCTGCAGCTGGGGGAGTGCTCCCGCAACAACTGCGTGGTGGCCCAGGCCCGTCAGTGCGGCAATTTCGGCGCGGACGTTGCCGCGCCACAGCGAGTCGATCTTCTTGAAAAAAACCTGGGCTCCCGCAGCGGAAGGACCGGAGAAAGCCTCCGTCACCAGCGCTCCGGCAGCGGCGTCAGAAAGTCCGCGCGAATGCGTATCGGTGACCACCACGTCGGTGGCTTGCCCCGGGAAGGAGGCGCCGCCGTCGTGCGTTCCCTCAGTGTTGCCCGTGCCGAGCAGCACCTGCGCGGACAGCCCGTGCTGCACAAAGCAGTAGCCAACCTCGGCGGCGCCGGAGAAATCGTCGGCCTGCACAAATACCGAAGCCACATTGCTCCTCTCCACGCACTAGTCGATTGGACCCCGCCAGGTGCGGGATGCATTCATTCTGACACGGTTGCGCGAATCGCGCTAGCAGGGTTGCGCAAATTGCGCAGGAGTGGCAAAGTGATGGAGACAACATTCGGCGCAGCCAACCGGCAGGCCGCCGTCCCCGTACAAACCGAGAGGTCAACGATGACCGTTCTTCCTCAAGGAAGTGAGATTTCCCGCCGCAGGCTGCTGCAGTTCGGCGCCGCGGCAGGGTTTCTGCTGGGCACAGGAAGCCTCGCCGGCTGCGCCGGCCCCACCGGACTGCCGGGCCCCAGCACCCTGACCCTGGCCCTCAACCGGTCCCTGGTCAGCCTGGACAACAAGCTCAACCAGTTCGACGCCGCCGTCACCGTGCAGCGCTCCGTCCGCCAGGGCCTCACCGCCATCGGCCCCGAAACCAAGCCCGTCCTGGTCCTCGCGGACCGCTTCGAGATGACCGGCCCCACCGAATGGACCGTCCGGCTCCGCGAAGGCATCCGCTACTCGGACGGCAGCCCCGTCAGGATCGAGGACGTGGCCACCGCGCTGAAGATGTACCAGCAGGTGCAGGGCTCCTTCGTGGCCGGCTTCTTCCCCGAATTCCCCGCGGTGGTGCCGGTGGATGACCGCACCTTCAAGATGGTGTCCAAGAAGCCCGTCCCCATCCTGGACTCGCTCATGAGCATGATCCTGATTACCCCCGCCGCGCAGAACAAGCCGGAGGAACTGCAGGACGGCCTGGGCACGGGCCCGTACGTGGTCACCAAGTTCAACCGCGGTGCCGGCACCTACAGCCTGGCCCGCAACCAGAACTACTGGGGCCCGGCGCCGCAGGTGGACAACGTGGAAGTCCGGTTCCTCCCCGAGGAATCCAGCCGCGTCATCGCGCTGCGCAGCGGCGAGGTGGACATCATCGACTCCATCACCCCCGACTCGCGCGAACAGCTCGCCGGACTTCCCGGCGTCGAACTCAAGGAAGCCTCCAGCCTCCGGCTGAACCAGATCTTCTACAACTTCCGCAAGCCCGCCGGCCACCCGTTGGCCGACGTCCGTGTCCGTGAGGCCCTCAGCTGGGCCATCGACGGCGAGGCGCTGGTGAAGGACGTGCTGGTGGACTCCGTCAGCGCGGCCGAAGGCGTCACCCCGGCCAGCCTCACCGGCTACCACAAGACCGGCACCTACACCTACGATCCCGCGAAGGCCAAAGCAAGGCTCGCGGAGCTCGGCGTCAAGGACCTCACCCTCAAGATCATCTGGGAAACCGGCGAATTCGCCTCCGACACCTCGGTGATGGAGGCACTGGTGGAGATGTTCGGCGCCATCGGCGTGAAAACCGAACTCCAGCAGTTCGAACCCGGCGGCAACATCCTGGCCTGGCGCCAGGGCAAGCAGGGCGACTGGGACCTGCTGGGCAACGGCTTCAGCAGCCCCACCGGCCTGGCCATCACCATGATGCAGGGCATGTACGCCGGCACCCCGGAAAAGGAAAAGACCCGCGACACCTACCAGGGTTACGTGATCCCCGAGGTGCAGGCCAAGATCCAGGCCGCCTCCTCCGAGGTGGACCCGGCCCGCCGGCAGGAACTGATGGCCGTGGCACAGCAGGCCATCTGGGACACCTGGCCCTGCGCCTGGGCGTTCGTGCCCAAATCCGTCCTGGCCCACCGGGACCGGGTGTCCGGGATCAACCTGGCACCCACCAACTCCTACCCGCTCGTTGATGCACGGCTGGAGGCCTAAGCCATGACGAACTACATCCTGAAGCGCCTGGGACAGGGCCTGCTGACCGTGTTCCTTACGGTGTCCACCGTCTTTGTCCTCATCCGCATGGCCCCGGGCGATCCCGCCGTCTCCTACGCCGGACCGCTGGCCACCACCGAACAGCTCGACGCCGTCCGGGAACAGTTCGGCCTGAACAAGCCGGTGCTGGAGCAGTACTGGATCTTCCTGCAGCAGCTGTTCACCGGCAACCTGGGCCAGTCCTACTCCTTCCAGGCCCCCGCCCTGCAGGTGGTGGCCGAGCGGATGCCCTACACGCTGACCCTCGCCACCGCCTCCATCCTGCTCACCGCCGTCGTCGCCATCCCGCTGGGCGTGTGGATGTCCCGCCGCCCGGACACCGGCAAGGAACTCGGCATGAACGTGCTGACCATCGCCGGGCAGTCCATGCCCGACTTCTGGACCGGCATCATGCTCCTGACCGGCTTCGCCGTTTTGATTCCGATCTTCCCGGCGTCCGGCTTCGCCACCTGGGGCGGCCTGGTGCTCCCCACCATCACCATCGCCATCCTGCAGATCGCGCTGATCTCCCGGATGGTCCGGCGGGAAATGACCGCCAACTTCGCCGCCCCGTACCTCACGGTGGCCCGTTCCCGCGGCGTCAAGAACTCCGTGCTGACGTGGCGCTACGCCATGGGCAACTCCGCCATCCCGGTGTTCACCGCCCTGGGCACCCGGTTCGCCGCCATGCTCAACGGCGTGGTGGTGGTGGAAGTGGTGTTCGCCTGGCCCGGCGTCGGCTCCTTGATTGTCCGGGCACTGGAAACCCGCGACTACCCCCTCATCCAGGCAACGGTGCTCCTCACCGCGCTGCTGGCCGTGGGCGTCCAGCTGCTCATCGACCTCGCCTACCCGCTTCTTGATCCCCGCGTTCGTCTTGGAAAGGCGGCAACAGCATGAGCCTCAGCGACACCGCAACCGCCGGAATCCCGGCCGGGCAGCCGGCCCGGCAGCCCAGCCCGAGCGCCGTCACCAAGGCGGACATCGCCAAGGCAGGCGCCACCCGCCGTCGTAATGCCGCCAAATGGAAGCTCATCGTGGGCACCGTCTGCACCCTGCTGGTGATCATCCCGATAATCCTGGCCCAGGTGCTGCCGCTGCCGGACGCCAACTTCCAGGACCTCTCCGCCCGGCGCCTGCCGCCGTTCACGGACGGGCACCTGTTCGGCACCGACCAGCTGGGCCGCGACCTGCTTTCCCGGGTGCTGCACGGCGGCCAGGTCTCGCTGACCATCGGCGTGCTGGCCGTGCTGGTCTCCGGCGCCATCGGCATCATCCTCGGCGCGGCCGCCGGCTACTTCGGCGGCTGGGTGGACACCATCGTCTCCCGCCTCCTCGAAGCCCAGATGTCCCTGCCGCTGCTCATGATGCTGCTGCTGGTGGTGGCCCTGTTCGGCCCCTCCATCCCGGTGATCACCTTCGTGATCGCCATCGCCCAATGGCCCGAAGTGGCCCGCCTCACCCGCTCCATGGTGCTGGTGGAACGCGAAAAGCCGTACGTTTCCGCCGCCCGGATCCTGGGCCTGCACCGGATCCAGATCCTGGTCCAGCACATCATCCCCAACGTCATCAAGCAGGCCACCCTGGTGGTGCTCCTCCTGCTGGCCCAGGCTGTGCTGCTCGAATCCGCGCTCAGCTTCCTGGGTGCCGGCCCGCAGCGCCCCTTCGCCACCTGGGGCCGCATCATCTCCGACGGCCAGGACTACATCACCACCTCCTGGTGGATGGTCACCCTGCCCGGCCTGGTGATCGTGCTCATGGTGGTGGGCGTGAACCTGCTGGGCGACGGCCTCCGCGACCGTCCCCGCCGCAAGAAGAAGGGTGCCTGACATGACCGCACAAACTACTTTCACGGAGCAGCCGCTCCTGGAGGTCCGCGACTTCCAGGTGGAACTGATCACCGACGCCGGCATCATCCGCGCCGTCGACTCCGTCAGCTTCAGCATCCACCGGGGCGAAACGGTCACCATCATCGGTGAGTCCGGTTCCGGCAAATCGACGACGGCGATGGGCATCCTCCGCCTGCTGCCCGAGGACCTGGCGGTGCTGTCCGGCACCGTGCTGATCGACGGCGTCGACGTCACCGCGGACCCCAAGGCGATCGACAAGGTGCGCGGCAAGACCCTGGCGCTGATCCCGCAGGACCCCATGACGGCGCTCAGCCCGGTCCACTCGATCGGCAGCCAGCTCTTCGAGGCCATCCGGATCGCCGGCGCCGCGTCCGCCAAGGACAAGGGCGCCCTGCAGGCCCGGGCCGTCCGGCTGCTGGAGCAGGTGCACATCCCCACCCCGGAGAAGCAGCTGAAGAAGTACCCGCACCAGCTCTCCGGCGGCATGCTGCAGCGCGTGCTCATCGCCATCGCCCTGGCCAGCGAGCCGCAGCTGCTGGTGGCGGACGAGCCGACGTCGGCCCTGGACGTCACCGTGCAGGGCGGCATCCTGGACCTGCTCCTGGAGCTGCAGGAGCAGCGCGGCATCGGCATCCTGATGATCACGCACGACCTCGGCGTGGCCCGGCTGATCTCGGACCGCATCCACGTGATGAAGGACGGCTCCTTCGTGGAGTCCGGCGAGGTCCAGCAGATTGTGGACCACCCCGCCACCGAGTACACCCGTGCGCTGCTGGCCGCCGTGCCCGTCCTGGGCCCCTGGGACGAAACCCCCGCAGCCACCACCCTGACCACAACTGGAGCAAAGCCATGACGAAGCCGTTCCTCGCCGTCGAAAACCTCGTGGTGGACTACCACGTGCCCGGCGGCACCTTCCGGGCCGTCGACGACGTGTCCTTCTCCGTGGACAAAGGCAAGACGATCGCCGTCGTGGGTGAATCCGGCTGCGGAAAGTCCACCATCGCTAAGGCCTTGATGCGGCTGGTGACCCCCACCAGCGGGCGCATCGACCTGGACGGCACGGACATCGCCGCCATGAGCGAGGCGAAGCTGCGGCCGTTGCGCTCCAAGTTCCAGATGGTGTTCCAGGACCCGTACGGCTCCCTGGACCCGCACATGACGGCCCAGGAAATCGTGGCCGAGCCGCTGAAGCTGCAGGGCGTCCGGTCCAAGGCGGAGCGGCACAAGGCGGCCGCCTCGCTGATCGACCAGGTGGGCCTGCCCGTCAAGTCCCTGGACAAGCACCCCTCCGAGTTCTCCGGCGGCCAGCGCCAGCGGATCGGGATCGCCCGGGCGCTCGCGTCCAAGCCCGAACTGCTGGTCTGCGACGAAGCCACCAGCGCGCTGGACGTCTCCGTGCAGGCCCAGGTGCTGCGGCTGCTGAAATCAATCCAGGACGAAACCGGAATCACGTACGTTTTCATCTCGCACAACCTTGGCGTGGTGCAGGAAATCAGCGATACGGTCATGGTGATGCAGCGCGGCAAGCTGGTTGAACACGGCTCCACCGCGTCCGTCCTGACCGCCCCCAAGGAGGACTACACCCGCAAACTCCGCCGTGCCGCGCTGGACCCCTCCACCATGACGGGCCTCAAGCCGCGGCACCTGGTCCGCTCCCTGGCCCTCAGCGGGCAATCGAACTGAGCCCAGGCCTGACCCCTTCCGTACTTTTCGAAACACGCAACCGCAAGGAATCAACGCATGAGCAAGCAGCCCGAAGGCGCCCAGGTGGACGGCCTGAAACTTCCCATCTCCCGGCTGGTCCTGGGGACCATGACGTTCGGCGACACGGTCGATGAGGCCACCGCGGGGCGGATGGTGGAGGAAGCGCTCGACGCCGGCATCACCACGATCGATACCGCCAACGCCTACGTCGGGGGAACCACCGAGGAAATGCTCTCGCGCCTCCTCAAGGGGCGGCGCGGCGACGTCATCCTCGCCTCCAAAGCCGGCATGCCGCACCCGGACCACGGCCAACACTCGCCGTTGTCCCCGGCCGGGCTGCGCAACAGCGTGGAAGGCAGCCTCCGCCGGCTCGGCGTGGACAGCATCGACCTGTTCTACCTGCACCAGCCGGACCGCATCACACCCCTGCACGACACTTTGGCCACGGTGGCCGAGCTGTTTGCCGAAGGGAAGATCGGCGCCCTGGGCGTCTCCAACTTCGCCGCCTGGCAGATTGCCGATGTGATCCACACGGCGCGTGAAGTGGGAGCCCCGCGCCCTGTCGTCGCGCAGCAGCTGTACAACCTGGTGGCCCGCCGGGTGGAAGAGGAGTACCTCGAATTCGCCGCCTCCCACAACGTGCACACCATGGTCTACAACCCGCTGGGCGGCGGCCTGCTCACCGGTAAGCACAGCTTCGACGCCAAGCCCACCGAGGGCCGCTACGGCGATTCCAAGCTGGCCGCCATGTACACCCAGCGCTACTGGGACCGGCAGCTCTTCGTCGCCATCGAGGAGCTCTCCGGCATCGCTGACGGTGCGGGGATCACGCTGGCCGAGTTGTCGCTGCGCTGGCTGGCCTACCGCGACGGCGTGGGCTCCATGCTGCTGGGCGGCTCCAAGGTGGAACAGCTCCAGGCCAACATCGCCGCCGTGGCCAACGGGCCGCTTCCCGCCGACGTCGTAGAAGCCTGCGACGCCGTGGGCACCGAACTCCGCGGTCCCATGCCCGCCTACAACCGCTGACTCTTACTTGCTTCCTGAACCGATCACCGAAACTGAAGGACTCTGATGACATCCGAACTGGCCCTCGAATTCGCCCGCAAGATCCGCGCCCGGGAACAGGCAGTGGGCTACTGGGCTGTGCTGGACGCGCCCGTGGCCACCGAACGCATCGGCCGGCTGGGCTATGACTATGTGGCCCTGGACGCGCAGCACGGACTGCTCGGCTACTCGGGCGTGCTGAACGGGCTGATGGCCATCGACGCCGGGCACACCGCCGTCGGCATGGTCCGGGTGGAGGACAACAACCTGACGGCCATCGGCAAGGCGCTGGACGCCGGCGCCGTGGGCGTCATCGTGCCGCTGGTCAACACGGCCGCGGACGCCGCCGCCGCGGTGGCCGCCGCCAAGTACCCGCCCATGGGCGGCCGCTCCTACGGGCCCATGCGCTCGGCACTGCGCATCGGGCCGAAGCCGGCGGACTCCAACGCCGCCACCCTGGTGTTCGCCATGATCGAGACGCCGGACGGCCTGGCCAACGTCAAGGAAATCTGCGCCACCCCCGGCCTGGACGGCATCTACGTGGGACCGTCGGACCTGGCCATCGCCGTGGGCGGCGCCTTCCCGGGGGACCCGGCCA
The DNA here is from genome assembly GCF_964254335.1 of Arthrobacter sp. LjRoot78. Taxonomy (NCBI): domain Bacteria; kingdom Bacillati; phylum Actinomycetota; class Actinomycetes; order Micrococcales; family Micrococcaceae; genus Arthrobacter; species Arthrobacter sp. LjRoot78. The sequence continues at coordinate 1,144,595 of NZ_CAXUTG020000001.1, forward strand.
TCGAGACCGAATTCAACGCCGCGCTGGAGACCATCGCCGAGGCCGCCGCCTCCGCGGGCATCGCCGCCGGCATCCACACCCCGGCGGGGGAGGTGGCGGCACTCCGGTTGCGCCAGGGCTACACTTTCACCACCGTCGCCTCGGACCTCACGCACCTGGAACAGATCGCGAAGGCCCACCTCGACGCCGCCCGCTCCGCCGCCCGCTCCGACGCCGGAACCAAGGAAGGCTGATCCCGATGCAGAACACCACTACGGACAGCTACAGCACCATCACCCCGGACGGGGCCGTGAAGCGGGCCGACGGCGCAGACTTCGCCTACCTCCCGGCGCCCACCGTGCAGAGCCACGCGGCCAACCTTCTCACCCTGCCGGACGGCCGGCTGGGCTGCGTCTGGTTCGGCGGCACCCAGGAAGGCGTGCCGGACATTTCCATCTGGTTCTCCACGCTGGAGCCCGGCAGCAGCCAGTGGTCCGAGCCGCAGCAGCTCTCCGACGATTCCACCCGCTCCGAGCAGAACCCCATCCTGTTCACCGCGCCGAACGGCCTGCTGTGGCTCCTGTACACGGCGCAGAAGGCGGGCAACCAGGACACCGCCGAGGTCCGCCGTCGTACGTCCGCGGACGGCGGCCGCACCTGGGGGGAGGTGGAGACGCTGTTCCCCGCGAACGAAACCGGCGGCGTCTTCGTCCGCCAGCTCCCGGTGGTGCTGTCCTCCGGCCGCCTGATCGTTCCGATCTTCCGCTGCATCACCACGCCGGGGGAGAAGTGGGTGGGCAACAGTGACGACAGCGCCGTGATGATCTCCGACGACGCCGGCGCCACCTGGACGGAGCACGTGCTGCCGGGCAGCCTTGGCTGCGTCCACATGAACATCCAGCCCGTGGCCGACGGCTCGCTGCTGGCCCTGTTCCGCAGCCGCTGGGCCGACTCGATCTACGAATCCCGCTCCACCGACGACGGTTCCACCTGGAGCGAGCCGGTTCCCACCGAGCTGCCCAACAACAACTCCTCCATCCAGTTCACCGCGCTCGCGGACGGGCGCCTGGCCCTGGTGTACAACCACAGCCGGGCAGAGGAGAACACCGAGCGAAGGCTTTCCCTCTACGACGAAATTGACGACGACGGCCTGGCCGAGGAGCAGGGCCAGCTGGCCGAGCCGGATGCTGCTGCTTTCTCCGAGGACGACGGCGTCAAGCGCGCCTTCTGGGGGACACCGCGCTCGCCGATGACTCTGGCGATCTCCGAGGACTCGGGCCGGTCCTGGCCGATCCGGCGGAACCTGGATGTGGGGGACGGGTACTGCCTGTCCAACAACTCCCGCGACGGGCTCAACCGCGAATACTCGTACCCGTCCATCCACCAGGGGCCGGACGGTTCCCTGAACATCGCCTACACGTACTTCCGGCAGGCCATCAAGTTCGTCCGGGTGGACCCGCAGTGGGCGTACGAAGGCACCACCACCCCGGGCGGGGACGAATGACGAAGCACGCTGTTGTCACCGGCTGCAGCTCGGGCATCGGGTTGGCCATTACCCGCCGGCTGCTCGCCGACGGGTGGGCCGTGACCGGGCTGAGCAGGAGCTCCACCTCCCTGGACGGGGAGTTCGAGTGGCTGCAGGCGGACCTCGCCGAGCCGGAGTCCCTGCCGGAGGCCGTGGCGGGTCTGCGGCCGGCGGATGCCCTGGTGCACGCCGCCGGGTTCCAGCGGACCGCTCCCTTGGGGTCTCTTGACCCGTCCGCGCTGGCGGGCATGTTCACCGTCCACGTGGCGGCGGCCAGTGCGCTGGCCAACGCGCTGGTGCCGTCCATGCCCGACGGCGGGCGGGTGCTGCTGCTGGGCAGCCGCACCTCGACGGGGATGCCGGGCAAGAGCCATTACGCTGCGACGAAGGCTGCCTTGATGGGGCTGGGACGGACGTGGGCGCAGGAACTCGCGCCGCGGGGGATCACAGTCAACGTGCTCTCCCCGGGCCCGACGGACACCCCGATGCTGAACGATCCCGGCCGATCAGCCACCCCAGTGAAGCTGCCGGCGCTCGGTGCCCTGGTGGACCCGGAGGACGTGGCCGCCCTGGCCGCGTTCCTGCTGGGCCCGCACGGCAAGTCCATCACCGGGCAGAACTACGTGATCTGCGGCGGCGCGTCCCTCTAACCCCTGCCGGCGTCGTAGGCCAGGACAGCCGACGCTGGAGTGTTGCCGTCGGCCGGCTGAATGGAATCGAACCGCAAGGTTCCTGCGCCGGGCAGCGCCACCGAGTGGCCCTCGCGGAAGGCCTGCTTGCGCTCCTGCTCCGCGGTCCGAATCCAGACCTGGATTGCCGGGGCGCCGTCAGCCACGCCGATCTTGACGATTCCCACCTGGACACCGCCGAACGTGGGCTGCATGCCCTGTTTGACTGTTACGAGCTGTTCCACGGCCATCCTCACTTCGTATCCACGGAGTACACGGAATCGAAGTTTTCCTTGTACTCGTCCTCGGTCAGTTCCAGGGTCCCCGCCTTGCGGTCGTCGTCGCCAGTCATGAAGCCGCCGGACGGTCCCCAAGGGTTGGCCAGAACCACTACCTTCTCGCCGTCATCGTTGGTTTTCACCTCAACCACAACGTACGCGTGATTGGGAACGACGTCGGTGCGGTTGACTTCGTCGGACTCCCAGACCCAGTCAAAATCGTCGTCCCTGGTGTCTTCGGTGCCCACGGACACAGCCTGGCCGTCGGCGAGCTTGTCCTCGATCTCAGCCAGGTCCAGTTCGCCGTCCTTGTCCGCAGACCTGCCAGTCATCAGCTCCATCGCTTCGTGGCTGAATCCGCCGTCGATGTCGTCATAGGAACCGCCCCGGTGGTCCGCCGCGGCGCGTTCGTAGATGGACAGCCAGTTGGGCTCGCCATCTGCACCCCGGACGCCGCCGTCGGTGGACTTGGCTTCGACCGTGACTTCGACAGGCTTGCCGTCTTCGTAAAGGGTTACCACCCAGTGCTCGGGCGGATCACCCACGGGGCGCATGTGTTCTGCGAGGAATTCATCAAGTTTGCCTTCCCGTTCCAGGGTCTGGGCAACCGAGCCTATGCCTGCCAGGAGCCAGCAGTCGCCGATTTGTCCCTGCCGGATATCGCGGGGATCGCCGGCATCCGGGTCCTCGCGGACGTCGCCGGGCACGTCGACGTCGGGGCGTTCCGGGTCCAACGGCCCTGGATCCCCGGGAGGGTTCGAGTCCGGATTTCCTGAACTTTCAGACTCAGTTGCTCCCGTGCTGGCCCGATCCTGCTGGTCCGCATTGCGGGCCAGTTCCTGTGCCTGGTTTTGGAGTTCGCCGGAAACGCGTTTGAGCGTTGGCCAGTGTTCCGAGTGCCAGGCGGCCCGGAACGCGGCGGCGTCACGCCCTTCCCAAGGTGCCCGGGAAAGCAGCTGGCCCAGTTCCGTGGACAACGAGTTCACTTTGTCGGAATGCTGCGACATCGTTTTTGCGAGTGCCCGCAACTGTTCAATGTCGGCGCCATAAAATCCAGGCATCCGCCCGTCCCCCTTTTAGATAACGTCAAGCCGTAGTGGTTGTTTGTCTGTCGCCGTCAGTTTGGTGGGATCTCGTCCGCGCTGCACGTAGGGGAATCTACCGGGACGCTGATGCGCAGGTAGGCCGGGCTCTTTGATTCGATCGTCAGGGTGGCACCGGCGGCGTCCGTGCTGCGGGCAACCACCCAGCCCCCGGGAACTGCGTCCGTTCCATCGAAGGCAGGGAATCCGTGCTGCGTCAGAACGGGGTCACCAGCGGCGAAAATGTCAGCGAACTGGTTGGATGGCTCCACCACGTCGGCGCTGCTCTTCATGGTTTGCGGGTAGAGCATGCATCTGCCGTCCTTCAGCCTGGCCAAGGTGGCCGGCTTGTCCACGGTCCAGCTGATGTCCGGCATCTTCGCTTCCAGCGCCGCAGTCAGCTCTGCACGCAGGGCATCGTACTTGGCGAAGCTTTCCGCCACTGGTGCGGGGGCCTTGGTGACCGGCGCGGCACTGCTTGTTACCACGTTGGGCTGCTGCGGTGCCGTGCAGCCAGCCATGAGGGTTGTCCCGAGGATCATGAGTGCCGCCCGGACGCCGGACATCAGCTGCGGTTGCATTTGGCCGTTCATTTTCCCCCAGTTCTGATGACGGGCTTCGGTTGACCGGCCCACAGGGAATGCTGTCACACCTGCGCCGCGCCTTGCCATGGGGACAACAACCCGTCGGGAAAGTGGGCGGACGACGGCAGGCACGCGTCCGCCGTCGTCCGCCTCCTTGGTGCAGGGGTTCTTCGGCTACCGTGCCTGCAGCCCCGGCACGCCGTCCTGGATCGCGAACGATGCCTTCGTGGAAACGGGGGCGCCCGGCGTCGTGACGTAGTCCAGGGTGCGGAAGTCCGCGGTCAACGCGTCCTTGGTGATGCGGGTGTTCACGTAGCCACGGTTGTCGTTGTAGAACTTCAGGTGCGGGTTCCAGGGCATTACCGGATCGACTGTGGAGCCGGTGCCGTTGCCGGTGGAGGTGATGGAGGTGCAGACCAGTTCGGAGCCGACCACGGGGGAGGCGGGGTCCTTATAGTCCACCTTGACGTCGTTGGCCCAGTTGCGGTGCACGTCGCCGGTGAGGACGACGGCGTTGCGGACGTTCGCGTCCACCCAGCCCCGGGTGATGCGGCGGCGGGAGGCGGCGTAGCCGTCCCACCCGTCCATGGAGACGTCGTCGATCTCGGGCGCGGCGTTCCTGTCCTTTTCGGCGAAGAAGACCTGCTGGCCCAGGATGTCCCAGCGCTGGGTAGAGTTCCTGAACCCGTCCAGCAGCCACGTTTCCTGCTCCGCGCCGGTGATGGTGCGGTCCTCGGCGAGGCGTTCTGTGACGTTCTTCCTCCAGCCGTCGCCAGCAAGCTGGTCGTCCCGGTACTGCCGGGTGTCCATCATGTGGAAGTTAGCCAGCTGGCCCCACTGCAAGGTCCTGTAGATCTTCATGTCGGCACCCGCCGGCACCGAGGAGGCCCGCAGGGGCATGTTCTCGTAGTACGCCTGGAACGCGGCGGCGCGGCGCTGCCGGAAATGCTCGGTGGTGTCGTTCAGCTGCCCGGCGTCCTTGTTCTCCGGGACGTCGTCCGCCCAGTTGTTGTCCACCTCGTGGTCATCCCACACCACCAGCCACGGGGCGATCGCGTGCGCGGCCTGCAAGTCGGCGTCGGCCTTGTACTGCGCGTGCCGCTGCCGGTAGCCGGCCAGGCTGGTGGTCTCGGGGCCCTCATGGTCGCGCGGGTTGCCGCCGCCGATCACGTAGCTGTCCTTCTTGTACTCATACAGGTAATCGCCCAAATGCAGCACCAGGTCCGGGTGGTCCTCGGCCAGCCGGGAGTACGCGGTGAAGTAGCCGTGCTCGAACTGCGCGCAGCTGGCGAACGCCATGGCCAGCACCGCCGGCGTCTCATGCAGCGCCGGGCTGGTGAGGGTGCGTCCCACCGGGCTGATGTGCTTGCCGGCGCGGAACCGGTAGAAGTATTCCCGCCCGGGCCGCAGGCCCTTGAGTTCGACGTGCACCGAGTGGGCGGTTTCAATCCGGGCGTGCTCGACGCCGCGGGCTACCACAGTGCGCATGCTTGCGTCTTCAGCCACTTCCCACGCCACCGCGACGTTGCGGGAGGGCATGCCGCCCAGACCGTCCTCCGCTACGGGGGCAACAGCCAGACGGGTCCAGATCACGAAGCCGTCCGGCCACGGCTCGCCGGAAGCGATGCCGAGCATGAACGGATCGGTGCGGAGACCGGCGTCGTCCGCGGTTGACGTGGCGAACGCTGCACCCGGCAGGGCGGCCACGAGGCCGGCCCCAAGGCTGGCGGAAAGAAGGGATCTGCGTGAGATGTTATCCATGGATGAGACCGTAGGGAGGCTGGTTGGACAGGTTCTGAGGGAGATATGAATGGGCGGTTAACTGCGTGACAAGGATTGTCGAGGTGGCTTTGGTCCGGAGTTACTCGTTGTCATTACCACTACCGCGTCCGGGTTGCGGTTCCGCAGAGGTATCTTTGGGCAGGGGGGCCGTACCGGTCAAGTCCTGCACCGGTGTCGGAGTTTGCCCGTGGCACGGCCGAGCAGCAGCACGTCTCCGGTGTCAGCGTCGACAGTGATGTCGTCATCATGACTGAGGAGAGTGACTGGTGAGCAACGCCAGCGAATGGACTGCCACGCTCAAGGCATTCCACGAGAAACAACTGGACCGTCCCCGCCGGGTGTACCGGCTCGGCCGCACCAAGGTCCTCTTTTCGGGTGGCCACGCCGCTTGCACTGTGGGTGCGGCGGTTGCGGCATCAGCGTTGGATTTTCCCAGCTTGGCGTTTTGGATTGCCATCGCTATCGGCTTCTTCGTGGGAAAGTTCCTCTTCCCGGTCCCTCGCAGCAGCGTAGCGAGCCGCTATGGTTCCAAGGAGCTGGCCAGGAAATCTCCCGGCGACCTGGACTACATGACGCCGGCGGAGATCCGGGCGTACCAGTACAACGCCCAGTTCATCCAAAAGGGCGTTACCCCGTTGGTGCTGGGGACCGAAGAAGCCCTTGGCCGCCAGTCCGAGGCGGTCAGGACGGTGTCCCAGGCCGCGGGCGCCGACGCGGGGTTGTTGGCTCACCGTTCCCTCGCGGATGTCAGGGAGTACGGGCGTACTGCCGACCGTCACGATCTGCTTGAGCGCCGATGGCGCCAATACGAGATGGACCCTCAATTGCAGTTCGATTTTCCCGCCATGACTGATGCCTCCCTCCCGACAACCTCGGCAATGATCCGGGCCAGGCACACCGCTGATCAAGAGAGAACCACAGGCAACCCGGCGGACTACAAACTGGCTGTGGACAGGTTTTCGCAGACTCTGGCAGCAGCGGAACAGGCGGCCGGCGTTCCGTAGCGGTTTGCTCTTCCACCATAAAGTGGTGACAGGGCCGGCTTATGGGTAATACCTTGGGTTTCATGCCAGGCACAGTCGCGGCCATGCCGCAGCTCGACGGTGTGACCCACCGGTGGATCGACGTGCGCGGGTTAAACATGCATATCGCGGAGGCCGGGAACGGGGAGCCGGTCTTCCTGCTCCATGGATTCCCGCAGCACTGGTGGGAGTGGCACGGCGTCATTCCCCGCCTGGCCGAGCACTACCGGGTGATTGCCGTAGACCAGCGCGGCTTCGGCTGGACCGATGCACCTGCGGACGGCTACAACGCACGGACCCTCATCGAAGACATCGTCTTGCTCATGGGCGAGCTGGATATCCCGCGGGCGCGTTTTCTCACTCATGACTGGGGTTCCGTTGTTGCCCAGCTCCTGGCCATGGAACGGCCCGATCTGGTCGAGGCGCTTGTTGTCACGGGTACCCCTGACATGCACATCAGGCCAAACGCCAGGCTGCTGGGGCTCTTCCCCAAGCTTTGGCACGCCTTCGCGCTCGCGGCTCCAATAATCGGTCCGCGTCTCCAGCGGAACGATAAGTTCACGCGGCACCTCTTCACGGCCTTCGAGCCCGCAGGCGGAGTGGCGGAGGAGGACATGGAGCTCTACGGGGTTGGGATGGCCCAGCCCGAGAGGGCGCGGGCAGGCTCAGCCCTCTACCGCGGCACGATCCTCCCGGCGTTCATGGCCATCATTTTCGGGGCGTACGCCAAACGCGACTTCACGGTGCCGACCCTCGCCCTCATCGGTGCCAGTGAGCCGTCCGCGACTCTTCAGGAGATGGGCCACCGGCCCGGGCACGGGGGCAACGTGACCACGGAGATCCTTCCCGGCGAGGGCCACTTCCTCGCAGACCACCGCCCTGAGCTGATTGCCGACAAGGCTCTGCGGTTCTTCGCGCTGCGGCCGGACCGGTAGATGGCGGGCGGATAACGGCCTGCCATCTGTGAACGGATTGTGCTGGAGATGCACGTTTGTGCACAGGCCCATGAGAGCTCTCTCAAGGGCTAAATGCAGGCGAAACAGCTACTGACCAGTAACAACATTCCAATTTGGGCTGTTTGCGGCGGGGGAGAGTGCTCCGCCTTGTGATGCTTTTTTGGCGCACGTTCGTGCAGCCCGGCCCAGGTGGAACGGCAGTGCTGCCTAGCATGGAAACCCGGCCGATGCGTGATGGCCACTAACGACCATCACCGCCGGCCGCCCCCGCTGACACGTAAACAAAGAGGTTTCTATGTCACTGCTATCCAAAGCTCTGTCCATCGCCGCAGCCGCCGTCCTTGCCGGGTCCCTCACGGTTACTCCAGCCCAAGCGGGCACCCTGGACGTTGCCCCGCCGGGAGCCAACGACTGGTCCTGCAAACCAACCGCCGAGCATCCGTATCCGGTCATCCTGGTGCCTGGAACGTTTGAGAGCATGGCGAAGAACTGGTCCACCTTGTCGCCGTACCTCAAGAGCGCCGGGTACTGCGTCTTCGCCCTCAACTACGGCGAGACGAACGGCGTATACGCCACCGCCCCGGTTGCCGACTCCGCGCAGGAACTTGCCCCGTTCGTGGACGCGGTGCGTGCTGCCACCGGCGCCAAGAAGGTGGATCTTGTGGGCCACAGCCAGGGCGGAATGATGCCCCGCTACTACATGGGCTTCCTCGGCGGTGCCAAGAACGTCCATAAGCTCATTGGCATCGCACCCTCCAACCACGGCACCGAGGGCGTCATCGTCCCGCCGCCGGGATTTGTACAGGATCCGGACTACACCGGCCTGGGCTGTGCAGCCTGCGCCGACCAGCAGGCGGGATCGGCATTCATGCAGAAGCTCAACTCCGTCGGCGACACCGTGGCAGGACCGTCGTACACCGTCATCTCAACGGTCCACGACGAAGTGGTCATTCCTTACAACAGCCAGTTCCTGAGCGGCGCGGCACAACAGGTCACGAACATCACCATCCAGGACAAGTGCCCGGCCGATCTCTTCGAGCACGACCAGACGCCGAACGACCCGGTGGTTCACCAGATTGTGGCCCATGCACTTGGCAAGCCTTCGGGTCCTGCAGACCCGGCCTATCAGCCCGCCTGCATCTAACAGTCGGCAGAACAACTAACTAACGACGGCGGCCGGCAGCAAAGCCGGCCGCCCGCCGTCGTCATGACTACTTGGGGGAGTTCAGGGCGTCGAACCGCTCCTGCCAGAGGGCCAGTTCCCGGTCTACGTCCCGCCTGCGCGACGGGGTCCACCTGGGCCAGATGTCAGATTTGATGGTGGTCCCGGCCGCGGCCTGCTCGGGGGCGGGAGGAGTGTTGCGCCTGGAGCTGGCAGCGGTTTTCGGCGGCGGGATCGGCCCGGAAGGCCCCCGGGCCGAGTTCCGCGTGGACTGCCCGCGGGGCACGCTCCGCTTGGAGTTGGCAGCTGTCTTCCGCCCGGTGAGCCGGTGCATAACCTCCTCAAGGCCGACGAGGAGACCGAGCACGCTCCAGATAACACCTAGCAGGACCGAGACCACGACGAGTGCTGCAATCCAAAACAGGATCCCGATTAAGGGGACTAGGAAAATCATCGTCTTTTAGAGTGTGGCGGGAATCGTGCGCCCCGGGAAGAGTGTGGAGTACTGCCGCCGGTACATCCTGCGCCCCACGAGACGGTAAGCAAGACGGACCGGCGGAGGGATCTCCTTGAACAGCTCCTTCCGGTCTGCGGGAGGGTTCGTGGCAAGCACCATGCCGAGGTAGGCGACCATGAACTTCTTGTCGAACTGCTCGATCCCGTGCTGGCCAACTCCGTTCATTTCCTTCTCGTCCATCACCCTGTCCACAGCGGGCATTACCTCAGTGACCTCGCGGCGCAGGTGCATTTTGAGGACTGCGGACAGGTCCTCGTAGCGCGTGGCGAGTTCCTCACCGGCCTCTGCGTCAGCCGTCTCCATCCATCGGAGGCGGATTGGCTCGATTCCCTCAAGCCGTTGTGTGACCTGCCGGTGCTGCTCGAGCATCTGCGCAACGTGCAACGCGCACGCCGGTGCTCGCTCCGTCAGTCGCGGATACATCAGCAGGTCCTCGCCCTCGTGGTGGATATGCAGCACCTTGTCGAAGTTGCCGAGTACTTCGCCCACGTAGGCGGCGCGGGAGGTGTCACCGGCCGCTGCGGAACGCACAAGGCCCGGTGCCTCGTCATAGGCCCAAAGGAAAAAGCGGTGGATGCGCCGCATGGCCGCCGTCCCGGTGCAAAGAACGGGCCCAGGTGGTAGCGGAGCTGCGGTCTCGCCGGGCTGCATAGTGAAGAAGTCAGTCATTGGGTGGCCCCTAACGGCAATCAAGCGAAACCAGGACCTCTCCCCGGCAGCATCGTATCGCCCGCCGTCATACCGAACAATGGCCAGGCCGCCTAGTTTCGCCGGGGGTGCTTAACCCGTCCGGCCGGGTGAGCGTGCCTTGGCGTCGGACTAAAGTCCCTGTTTTGGAGGGCGGTTCCGGCGTAGGTTGAAGCTGGGCTCCGAAAATGCTGGGCCCGCACAAAAGGGGGCATCATGACCAGGCCCAGGCTTACGGCATTCAGCGTTCTCGGGCTCTGCACCCTGTTCTCGCTCTCGGCCTGTTTCGGCCCGCCGACCCCGGCGCCCACAAGCAGCTCCGCCGCCCCGACCGCGACGTCGACCGTGTCGCCCACGACAGCGAGCCCGTCCGCGTCTCCCACGACAGCGGGACCGTCCGCGGCCAGCCCGTCGGTCACCACGACTCCTAAAGCGGCTGCCCCGCCGTCGTCCACCCCCGCGAGCCCTCCGGCCGCGCAGGAACCAACACCCACAGGGCTCCCGGAACAGGTGGCCCCGCTGACCATCTACTACGTCGCCATCGACGACAACGGCATTTCAGGGCCAAGGATCGGCTGCGGCGACAGCCTCGTCGCCACGACCACCGCCCCGGTCCGCTTCACGGACCAGGTGGGCCCCAGTATCGGGACCCTGCTCGCGAACAAGAACCGCAACGTCGGACTGTCAGGGCTCGTGAATGTCCTGTACCAGTCGAACCTCAGCTACGCCGGCGGTGAGCTGGAGGGCGGCACAATCACGATCTACCTCACCGGGCAGTTCGTGCTGGGCGGCGTATGCGACATCCCGCGCGCCAAGGCACAGCTGGAGTACACCGCCATGGCCGCGGCCGGGGCCACGAACGCCCGAGTGTTCGTCAACGGCCGCCCGATCGACGAGGTCCTCAGCCTCAAGTAATGCACCTGTGGGCCGAAGTGCAGACGCAGTTGCGCGGTGATGAAACGGCCGCCAATCGGCAATTGTGAATTGCCAAAAGGCACTATCCAGTGGGCGAATTCTGCCGCAAGATAACTGAATGAAAAAGATCCTGGTAGCCGGTGTCGCAGCAGTAATCATGGGCCTTAGCGGAATTGCCGCAGCGGTCCCGGGCAACGCGGCCTCGGCGCCGTCACATATCGCGGGACAAATCATGGTTAAATTCCGCGACAATGGCGCGGCAGCCGGCGTTCTTCGCCAGCATGGGCTCAAGGAGGGCGCCGGTATCGGCAGCACCGGTGCTCAACTCATCGAAGTGCCGGCTGGCAAAGAATTGAACCTTGTCGAGGCCCTAAGCCGGAACCCGGCAGTTGAGTATGCCGAGCCGGACCAGACTGCTACTGCCGATTCCGACGACCAATATTTTCCCCGCCAATATGCTCTGCAAAACGACGGCCAATCATTTAGCAACACGCTCAGCACGATGACTGTGGCCGCGGGCACGGTGGACGCCGATGTGGACGCCGTCGAAGCATGGAGTGTCACGACCGGCGGCGGCATGAGGGTTGCCATTGTCGATTCAGGCGTGGCGATCGACAACACCGATATCGCACCGAAGGTTGTGGCACGCGCCAACTTCAGTGATGCGGCAACCGGCGAAGACAAATACGGCCACGGCACCCACGTCGCCGGCATCGTTGCTGCCATCCGCAACAACAATATTGGTGTCGCAGGCGTGTGCCCGGATTGCAGCATCCTGGACGTCAAGGTTCTCAACGACAACGGGTCCGGTTCCAGCTCAGCCATTGCCAAGGGCATCGACTGGGCCGTGAACAATGGGGCCCAGGTGATCAACATGAGCCTCGGACTGCGCGTCTCTTCACGCACGCTTGAGACGGCCGTTAACAACGCCTGGAATCGGGGTGTGGTGCTGGTGGCCGCGGCCGGTAACGCCGGTACTCCGGCCCAGATCTACCCGGGCGCCTACCCCAACGTTATTGCAGTCGCTGCAACGGATAACAGGGACGACAAAGCATCCTTCTCAAGCTACGGCGCCAAGTGGGTTGATATCGCGGCGCCGGGTGTCAACGTCTACTCGACCTTCCCGAACCACCCCTTCGTCCTGGGTACACAGAACGGCCGGGCCATGGGCTATGACGTTGCCAGCGGCACCTCAATGGCCTCGCCGATCGTGGCCGCCACTGCCGCTCTCGTCTGGAGCACGCAGGCCTGCCCTACTAACGCTGACGTCCGCGCAAAGGTCGAATCAACCGCCGAGAGAAAGTCCGGCACTGAATCCTTCTGGGCGAACGGCCGCGTGAACGCCTCCAAGGCCGTCGCTGGGGCCTGCCCTTAGTCGGGGGTAACGGCCCTGAGGGCGCCACTATGGCGAGGGACGAACGCCGGCGGCATAGCCGCCGTCGTACGTCCCTTCAGCACGGAGCTTGATGCCGCGCAGCATGCCGACTTCCATGTAGTGGTGCAGCGGGTCGCCGATGAAGAAGTCCATGCCGCGGGCCAGCAGCATTGCGCCGGGCACACGATGAAGGGCGAACGCGATGGCCTTGGTCAGCGCCGGGGCATCGGCCGCGGCACCCTGAGCCGCAGCACTGATGTAACCCATCCCTCGGCACCGAACAATCAAGCGGGTGCGGTTTCCCGGGAGAGGACGCAGTACAAACGCTTCTCCCGCTACGAGGTGCCGGTGGGGCTCGATCTCCGCCACGGTCGCGTAGACGCCACCGCCATAAGGCACCAGGTCGCCGACCTTGAGGTCCTGCAGCTCCGGGTGAATACGCGTCGCCGAGTGCTTTCCTTCGACGTACCGGGCGTGGAACATCGCCCGTTCCACGAGGTCGTGGGTGTAGAAGCCGGCGCGGTAGATCCCCATTTGCACTATCCACGGCCACACGCGCTCCGGCGGCGCGTCGATGGTGATGGCCCGCGTGCTCTGGAACGCCGGACGGGGTACATGACCGTCGCCGGGCAAAGGCTCAACGGCTTCCCCACCCTGCGTCCCCCAGCGCAGCATGGCCGGACGCCACACCAGATAGGCCGCAACCTTGGCGCCCAGTGCTCCGCCCAGAACCAGCAGCTTCGTGCGATTTACCATCCCGCTCACCTGCCTAGTGGTAGCAGCCGCCATACTCACAGGCTCCGCGTGGTCCCGAGGCCGGGGAAGTGCCGAAAGTCCCCGCCACCCGCCGTCGTGAATGGCTTTTTCATTCTTGTCAGCCCCGCGCGCCGCGAGGAGACTTGCTGTATGCCGTCCGCTAGCGCCGGGGGCGGTTTTTCTCCTTTCGGGGGCCGGCGCCCTCCTGGCTGGTCGGGGAAGTCGTGGATGCATCGGGGTTGCGGGACGAGTTTGTGGTCGTCAACGGCGAGGCGGCGGGACGCCGGATCCGCATTCCGCACGGCACAACCACCATCGGCAGCGGCGAAGGCTCAAGGCTGCGCCTGCCGGTGTCCGGAGTCAGCCGCCGCCACGCTGAACTGACTTCGCTGGACGGCCGGACAATCCTTACCGACCAGCAGTCGCGCAACGGTACCTGGGTCAACGGCCATGAGATCACCTCGCCCACAGAGCTCGCCGACGGCGATGAGGTGGGGATCGGACAGGTGCTGCTCCGCTTTGTTGAAGGGACGTACGACGGCGGCGGCTCACCTCCCGAAGCGGCGGGCGGCCGGGAGGGGCGTCGGCCCGCCCCGGCGGCTGTAAGGAAGAAAGGCCTCGGCGCGGCGCTGCTCTTCGCGGCGGCGATCAATGTGGTGGGGCTGATCGGCAATAGCCTGACCGCGTTCCTGACCGAGCTGACACCGACGTGGACGTGGTTCGTCACCCCGGCCATGGGCCTTGCTGTTGCCCTGGGCGGCGAGGCGCTCGATTACGTCAAAGACAAGCCACAGCCGGCGCCCACGCGGGCGAAGCCGCAGTATCGCCCGTCGAGCCTCGGACAGCCGGCAAGACCTGCACGCCCGTTGAGGCCGGGGCACCCGGAGGCCGCGCCGCGTACGCGTTCCCGTCCAGTTATCGCCACGGTGCTGGTGACCTTGCTCCTGCTTGGTGGCGGCGGATGGCTGCTGGCAGCAGGAGCGAGCTACGCCGTCGGATACTTCTCAGGGAACGAGGAAGGCACCCAGCGGCTGGCACGCCAGGTGGTGACGGAAGCGCAGGGCGTCACTGTGACCGTGCTAGGCGTCCAGAGCACTGCCCACTTCACCCGGGTGGAAATCCATGTGCGTAACGGGACCAGTAGCTCCATGTCGCTGCCCCTCTTCCATAACGCCATCCTCACCGGCCCGGACGGGACGACGTTCGATGCCGATGCCTTCCGCAGCAGCTGGCAGCCCGAAATACCGCCCGGGGGACAGCGCAAGGGGACCATCAACTTCGAGAGCCAGCTGCCTGACACGGGCGGCACGGTGTCCCTCAGCTTCGTGACGGTGTTCATGCAGGGGTTCGACGGGCCGCGGTCGATCACCGTCCAGGACATCCCGCTGATGCCGGTGGTAAAGCCGCTCTGAAAACCCGTGTACAGTAGAGACCGTTGTTGTGTTTGTATTTGGTAGTTCAGGCAGTACGCGGGGTCGAAAGTCCTCGTTCTTCTGAAGTAGCGGTTTTGAACACCCCACACCGGAGGACCCGAAAGTCGGGACAGTTCCTCCACCTTCACGAAGGACATAAATAATGGCTACTGGTACCGTCAAATGGTTTAACGCTGAAAAGGGCTTCGGCTTCATTTCCCCCGATGACTCCTCACAGGACGTTTTCGCACACTACTCTGCGATCAACTCCTCCGGCTTCCGCTCCCTCGAAGAGAACCAGAAGGTCTCCTTCGAAACCGAGCAGGGCCCCAAGGGTCCCCAGGCTGTAAACATCCAGGCTATCTAATTTCTTAGATACCCGGGACCGTTTAGGTTTCATAAAGCAGGGCCTGCCATTCATTTGGCAGGCCCTGCTTTTGTTTAAGCTGTTCTTGTGGGCAGGCTGACTGCTACAGCGTCAGCGCCAGAATTCGGTGAGCTGCCCGGCAAGGGCGCTGCCCTGCTCGTAACCGGCCCGAGCGGCGGCCGGACGCAGGGACAGATCCATCGCATTGGCACCGAATAGGTGCCCGGAGTCGGTATCCGGGAAGATCGTTTCGACTCGGCTTCCACGTGCGCGTAGTTCGTCGACCTGTGTTGCAAGATGCATGCCCCAGTTCACCGGAGTCCGTGATCTGCCGCCGAAGGGTGACAGGACCAGCACCCGTGCGTACCCGGCTGCCAGATCGGCATTGTCGGCGTTGGACCGGTAGCCGCCGTCGATGTATCCGTTGTGCCCGATCCTGTAGGCGAAGCCACTGGCACAGCTGGCGGCGACGGCGTCCACCAGGTCGACTCCGCTGTGGCGGTCGAACACCACCGGTTCACCGGTATGGGCATCGACCGCCGTGATGAGCACCGTTCGCTCGGGCCAGCGCTGGCTGGGCAGCCGGGTGGCGACGGTGTCGCGCCACCGCGTTTGCCCTGAACCGTCCGACGCCGCATCCAACTCGAGCGCCGCCGCACCCATTCTGCGGCGCATGTCGGCCGCATCCTCGGCGGCGGCGATGATGCGGCTTGTTCTCTCCATATGGTTCGCCGCTGACCCGGTGCGGACGCGTCCGCCGTCGGATCCTGGCGGGGCAGTCCGTTGCCGGGGTTCGGCGGAAAGGATGCTGGCAAGCAGCTGGGTGGGGCTCGCGCCGGTTATCTGGGCTGCAGCCGTCGATCCGGCCGAGGTGCCGATGATCAGATCGGCCTCGGTCACATCCAGCCCGGCATCGTAGAGGCCGGCGATGACGCCGATCAGCCAGGCATTGCCTGTCGATCCGCCGCCACCGAGGACCAACGCCCGCTCGCCGGCGCTCGTCGCAGCGGAGTTCAGGGGGGAAGAAGGTGTTGTGTTCATGGGAGTCGCCTTTCGCGAATTGCCTGTTGGGCGCTCCCGGCGGCGACTACCTCAGTCGCGCGATCGTGGACTGCGGGGGAGCGCCCACTATGGATACAGCGTTCATGGGACTCACCTCCTGCCGAAAGATCACGATCTCTCGAAAGCTACCACGCCCGCGACCCGGTGCGCCACCGGTATCTTGGGTGCCTCCTGCAAGCGCAGGGCAGGTTCAACCGCGGTGCCTTTGCATGAGGAACGCATCGAGCGCAGGATTCCCGATTTCCTTCGCCAGCCACGGCACAGCCTGCGCCGCGGCCTCATCACCCAGCACCGCACGGTGGGACTGCGCCCGCACCGCAAACTCCCGCATTCCGCTGCGGCCGGCCAGCTCGGCGAGCTTCTCCACGAACTTCGAGGCCCGCGGCGAGCCCATTGCTATGGCAACCTCCGCTGCCGTGTCCAGCAGCCGGGCCGTGTACCAGAGGTACCACGGCTTGGGCTCAAGCCCCCGGTCTATCCAGTGCTCGGCTGCGGCGAGATCGCCGTGCGTCAGGAACAGCCGGGCCTCTGCGCCGGCAGCGAGGGCCATGTAGCAGTGGTCGCCGGCCAGATCCGCCATCACCCAGGACCGGTCGATCATGGCTGCGGCTTCCTCCAGCTTTCCGGCAGCCAGGTAGGTCTCGCCGCGTACTCCGTCGACGAACGGCTCGAATGCCGTCCAGTGCTCCTCCGCAATCCAAATCAGTGCCCGGTCCAGTGAAGCAGCCGCCTTGTCCAAGTCACCGCGGAGCAGGTGCACCCTGCCAAGCAGCGCCTCGCTGAACGCCTGCTGCCGGCGGTTTGCGACCGCCCTGGCCAGCCGTCCGGATTCGATCAGCGCCGTCACGGCGTCCTCGTACCTTGCTGTATCCGAGGCCAGCATCCCCTGGATCGCCAGGACCCTCGCCTGTTCGTCGGGGAATCCCTCAGCCCCTCGTAGCGCCCGGTCCAGCCACCCGGCCGCACGGTCCGGGACACCGCGCTGCACGGACAAGTAGCCCAGCTCGCGGTACGCCGCAGCGGCAGTCCGGGAGGCGCCGTCGGGCCCTTCCGCCTGCAGGGCGCGGTGCAGGAAATCCGCCACCTCCGCGCCGCGCCCGCCCGCCTGGTGGATCAGGGCTCCGGACAGGGTCACGAGGGACTCGGCGACCAAATGCGCGTCGCCGGTGCGCTGGGCGAGCACCACCGCGAGCCTTAGCTGATCGAGGCCCCGGTCCACGGCGCCTGCCCAGAGTGACGCGCCGCCGGCGTCGAGATAGGACCGCACCGTCGCTGCGGTGGCCGGCATCCCGGGGTCCGCCTCCGGAGCCGCATCGGACAGCGCCCGCCGGATTTCCGCGGGCAGCGGCAGCCCAAGCTCCTCGCGGTAGAGGTTGCCGCATTTGGTGACGTGCTCGCGGGCACGGCGGTGCTCGCCGAGGGCCACGAGCGCCTTGACGAGGACGGCGTTGCAGTCCGCGTGGAAGGGATCGCGGTGCAGGGCCAGCGTTGCCAGTTCCGCCGCCTGGCCGGGAGCGCCCGTAGCCAAGGCCGCCAGCGCTGCCTCGTACAGCAGGGACTGGACGACGTTGTCCAGACGGTAGCGCTGGTCCGCCAGCCAGGAATCAAAGACCGGGGAATCGGCGAAGGACAGCCCTTCCAGCAGCTGGCCGCTGAATCGCCGCGGATCAATGCCCGGAACTCCGGCCGAACCGACCACTTCCAATGCATCGCAGCGCCACGGCGGCTGAAGGGTCAGGCGCAGGGGATCACCGGCAACCGTCACGCCGTCGAGCGTCCGGCGCAGCTCGGACAGGTTCCAGCGCAGGGCGCCGAGGGGATCCTCGGCATCAGGGAACAGCAGCGACGCCGTGCGGGAGCGGCCGGTGCCGTCCGCCTGCAACGCGAGATAGGCCAGCACTGCCCAGGCCTTGCGGCCTCTGGGCTGCATGGGAGTTGCGCCGGGGGTCTCGATCGCGGGCGGACCGAGGAGCCGAATCCAATTCTCGGCCATACGGCTCATGGTACGCCGCGGGCTCTCCGGCGTCTGCGGGGCTCACACGTTTGCTCACACGCCTGCCGGACACACTGAAATCACCCTATCCGCACACACTCACTCGAGGTGCAACACCATGGAACTGCTCGGCATCCTGCTTCTTGGACTCTGGGTTCTTAGCGTTACCGTCCGCGCCGTCCTGACCGACGGCCGGGGTCACCTGCCCGACATCCGTTCCACTGCGCCGTGGACGGCGGGCAACCTTCCCAGTGCGCCATACGCATCGCCGCGGATCTAGCCGGGTCCGACAGCTTTAACCACGTTCAACGACGGAAAAGTACGACGGCGGGAGGCTGGCAATCGCTGCCGGCATCCCGCCGTCGTTCGCTGCTTCCCGCGTTCGCTGCTTCCGACCTTCGCGGCGTCAGCCCTTGTAATCGTAAGCAAGCGACGCAGGGAGGGGGCCCTGCAGCATCTCAGCAGTGATGCCGTGGATTGCCTGGATCTTCTCCCCGAACCATTGATCGTGCGGATCGTCCGAGTTTGCGGCGGTCTGGAAGGACTTGGCCAGATCCTCGGCTTCGTGGAACAGGCAGGCAAAGTCCCCCTGCGGGGTCTGCATGAGGCTGACAACTTCCCGGGTCAGGCCCATCCGCTCGCGGGAACGCCGGTGTTCCTCCTTGCGGGGGCCTTCAATCTCCTCGATGAGCGACTTCCACTCGTCCAGTTTCCCGGGCAGAATCGGCGCGAACCAGGTGATGCATTCCATGACATGTCCTTCCACGCAGTTGCTTCAGCACTGATGCGGCGGGTAGTCCGACCGTGGCTGTGCACCTGCATGGTAGTCCTGCAGGAAGGCGCGGGATAGGGCCTTTTGGCGAGTGACCGACTGCCGCCGCCTGGCAGTAAGATCAGCCCTCGAGCACCAAGACCAGCTCCACGTCCACGTCGTCTCCGGCGAGGATGCCGGCCGCCGTCCGGATGGCCTTCTTGACCGGGAGGACGTACGAGCGGCTCTTGCTCTCCGGGAAGATCGACGTGGACCAGCTGTTGCCCGCGATGGATGCTGTGACCTTCACTGAGCCGAATCCCTTGCGGAAGGGAGCGGCCTCGTCACTGATTTCGTCCGCCAGGTCCTGTGGCAGTGTGATGAAATGCCACCCGGCTTCCTCCGGATAGTGCCACAGCTCGCCACGGAACGAATATGTCGTCGTCACGTCTTGAGTATGGCACCGGCTGCGGTTTCGGCAAGCTCCACGGGCGGTTCACACCCCCGCCACCACCAATTCACCCGCCCCGGCAACGATAAGCAGCATGACTGCTTTCACCCGCCGAAATGTCCTCAAAGGTGCCCTTGCCGCCGCAGGAGCTGCCGCCGTCGTGCCCGTGGTTTCGACAAGCTCAACCACCGCCGCCCATGCCGGCGTCGCGCTGGTCCGCAACCGCCTGACCCTCCCGTCCGGAATCGCCACCGGCGATGTGACCGCCGATTCCGGCGTCCTGTGGTCCCGGGCGTCGGGCCCCGGCCGGCTGGTGGCCAACCTGCTGGCCGTGGACGAGGACGGTGTGCCGCTCCGCGGCGGCCGTGCGTTCCAGCGCGTGCTGCGGGGGAGTGCCGCCAGCGAAGCCACCGACTTCACCTCGCGGATCAATGCCGAGCATCTGCCGTCGGGCACCCGGTTCGCGCTGAGTCTGCACTTCGAGGACGCCGACGGCAACGCCGGCGAAACCGCGCAGGGCTCCTTTAGTACCGCACCCGGAAACGGTCTGCTCAGCAGCGGCCGTGCACCCCGCAGGCAGAGCTTCGTGTGGACCGGCGACACCGCGGGCCAGGGCTGGGGCATCAACGAGGAGATCGGCGGCATGCGCGGCTACGCGGCCATGCACGCCACCAAGCCGGAATTCTTCATCCACTCCGGCGACACCATCTACGCAGACGGCCCCATCGCCTCGCAGGTCACCGAGACCGACGGGCAGATCTGGCGAAACCTTGTCACCGAGGAAGTTTCCAAGGTGGCCGAGACCCTCAACGAGTTCCGCGGCCGGCACCGCTACAACCTGATGGACCGCAACGTCCGCGCAATGTACGCGGAGGTGCCGGTGATCGCCCAGTGGGATGACCACGAAACCCACAACAACTGGTACCCCGGGGAGATCATCACCGACGCCCGCTACACCGAACGCCGCATTGACGTCCTGGCCGCGCGCGGCCGCCAGGCCTGGCAGGAATACCAGCCAATCTCCGGGCTCAGCACCCGGATCGGCGACGGCAGCACGGGATTCGAACCGGCGCGCATCTACCGCAAGATCTCCCGCGGCCCGCAGCTGGACGTCTTCTGCCTGGACATGCGCACCTTCAAGGACCCCAACACCGACGGCAAGGAAACGCACCTCACCCACATCCTGGGCCAGGAGCAGGCCGACTGGCTCATCAGCGAGGTCAGCAAGTCCAAGGCAACCTGGAAGGTCATCTCGGCCGACCTCCCGCTGGGCCTGATCGTCCCCGACGGCCCGGTGAACCAGGAATCCCTCGCCAACCGCGACGCCGGGGCCCCTCTGGGCAAGGAACTCGAGATCGCGGGAGTGCTCTCCGCATTGAAGCGCAACCGGGTTAAAAACGTGGTGTGGCTGACGGCAGACGTCCACTACTGCGCCGCCCACCACTACTCGCCCGTGCGAGCAGGCTTCACCGACTTCGACCCCTTCTGGGAATTCGTGGCCGGCCCCATCAACGCCGGCAGCTTCGGCCCCGGCGAACTGGACGGCACCTTCGGCCCCGAGAGGGTGTTCTACAAGACCGGCGCCTACGCCAACCAGTCACCGCGCAGCGGCGAAAACCAGTTCTTCGGCCACGTGGACCTGAACGAGGACGACGTCTTCACCGTCAGCCTCCGCAACGCCAACGGCACTGTCCTCTGGAGCCAGGAGCTGCAGCCGAAACGGTGACGGTGTGGTTCCGAAGGGGTCGGTCAGTCCGCGATGTCCACCGACCGCTGTTCGGCGTCGCTAAGCCGGGCGGCGTCCAGGACCTCGAGCGTGTGGACAGCCTCGGTACCCGGAACCGGCTCGGGTCCCTTACCGGCAACGGCCAGCGCGAACTGCTCGTAGTAGTGGTGATACGCGCCCTGCTCGGACGGCACGCGGACCTGGCCCGCCGCCGTCGTAAGCGTTCCCCAGCGGCTCTCCTCTTCGTAACCCCACGCGGCGGGATCGTCCGCCGGGCGTTTGCCGGCTATTGCCGCGAGGGCCTGGACATCGGACTGCTGGGACACGTAGCTTCCTTCGGAGCCGAGCAGCCGCAGTTCCCGCGCGACCAGCCGGTTGCTCTTGGTGGCGGAAACGTGGGACTTCACGCCGCTCCGGTGCGCGATGGTCACGAAGAAACCCGAGTCGGTGCGTCCGGCGTCCAGGTCCACCCAGTCGAGCGTGGCGTAGACGCTGGCGGCCGGGCCGAAGAGCCACAGCGCCTGGTCCACCAGGTGGCTGCCGAGGTCGCGCAGCAGTCCGCCCGCGGGGCCGGCTTCCAGGGTATCCGGCTGGTCGAGGTCGAAGCGGGACTCGAAGCGTGCCACCTTGCCCACTGCGCCGGAATCCACCACGGAGCGAAGGGTCCGGATGTCCGTGTCCCAGCGGCGGTTGTGGAACACGTTGAGGATCACGCCGGCGTCCGCGGCTGCCTTCACCAGTTCGCGCCCCACCTCGGCGTTCGGGGCGAAGGGCTTGTCCGCCACGACGTGCACACCGGCCGCAACTGCCTCGAGCACCAACTCGCGGCGCGTCTCCGGGGGCGTGGTGATGACTACGGCGTCCACGCCGGCGGACAGCAGTTGGGTGAGGGAATCGTAGAGCGGCACGTCCGGGTACTCCTCCGCGGCCTGTGCGCGGCGGGCGGGGGAGCGGGTCACGATGCCCGCCAGTTCCACCCCGTCAGCGGCCGTGATGAACGGGGCGTGGAAGTACCGCCCGCCGAAGCCGAATCCAACGAGTCCAAGTTTCACAAGATCTCCTTCGTCCCCGTGAGGGTGTTTATTAGCGTATGACGCAGTTTGTCCTTATGTTAGAACAAACTTCCTTGGGTTGGGAAGGTCCGAATCTCAGGCAGGCGGGCTTTTCCGTACCGGCGAGTAGAAACCGTGCTAGCACGGAAGTGCGGGAGGGGTGCCCGGATTCACTATGGATACATCGGAACGCGCGGGAAATACCGGCGGAACCGACGCCTCAATCCAAGCCCCGAATCAACGGGCAGCACGTCTCATCCACTCGCATCTTTCCCCTCAGGAGCACTTTCATGTCCGACGCCCCAACCACCAAAAAGTCCCACACCGCCCGCCGCAAGGTGGCCCTGCTGACCGCCATCGGACTCGGGGCGGTGGCGGCACCGTTCGCCCTCGCTGCCCCGGCCCAGGCAGCCGGCACAAACTATGCCTGCTCGGTCACGCCGCTCCGGCCCGTGTTCGCCGGCCACAACTCCGCCGGCGTGAAGCTGGTGGACTACCAGATCCAGGTCCGCTGCAGCACGGACCGCTACGTCAACATCACCCAGCAGCGCTGGGAGGAAGACGACTGGCCCAACGGCGACGACCACCTGGGCACCTCCACGTTCAGCCGCCACCTGAACCAGTACAGCGGAACCGTGACCATCCACAACGTCCGCACGCTGGTGGACGGCGAGATCGGCAACGAGGAGATCTACCAGAAGGTCAGCTTCCAGGAAGGCAGCAACGGCGTGTGGTCGCCGTACACCGGCTGGTACACCAGCGGCGTCACTTCAATGTCGAACTGACGCCCGTCCCGGGGGAGCTGCTGCGCCGGCTCCCCGCAACGCCCAAGGCCCGGTTCCCCCAGCCGGTCCTTGGGTTGTTTTAACGTGGCCGGCCGCTGCCGCCGTCGGGCCTATTTACTCTGGCGAGGCCCCGCCCCGCCCAAAAGTGCGGGACACTGGAAGTCACACCACCCACGAAAGCGGACCACACTTTGATCAATCTCCAGCAGGACGCCGACGGCTTCATCAGGATGAACCGGCACTTCCCGGAAAAAGTCCGGATCGCCGTCACCTTTGCCGACGGCACCACGGAGGAACTCTCCGGCGGCAGGCTCAACAAGGCCTACGACGACGCCCTGGCCGAATTCCGCGCCCAGAACCATCTGGACGCGCGGGGATATTCGCGGTCGCCGAAGAAGAAAACCAGCTCGGGAAACAAGATCGAGTTTGTGCCCGTCCACCCCGGCATGGGCGACTGACTCCGGCAGCACATTCCCGGATCACGAGGAGGCAGCGCATGGAACCGAACGGGGGACCGGGCACCGGACTGACGGACGCCGCCGGCGCCGGCCGGCTCGACCCGCTGCTGTATCCGTGGGATCCGCCCGAAGCCTCGGGCGTCATGGACCGCGACGGCTTCATGCCCCTTGACCTCACTGGCCTGGACGAAGCCCTCGCGGAAGCCAACGCGGCACCGCTGGACTCCCGCTTCCTTGTGGTCTCCATCGGCTCGAATGCCAGCGCCGACGTGATGCGGCGGAAGTTCGCCGCCTACCACCAGCCGGTCAGCCCGGTCCTGCCCCTGGTCCGCGGGCAGCTCAGCAACATCGCGGTGGGCCACTCCGCCCACGTCAGCAGGGCCGGCTACATCGCCGCCGCTCCCTACCCCCGGCCGGGGGAGTGCACCACCGTGTGGGTTTCGTGGCTGGACGAACTCCAGCTGCTGGCCCTGGACGAAACGGAGCCCAACTACCGGCGGATACAGCTCGACGGCGACACCTGTCCGCTCGCGCTTGACCAAGGCGGCCGTCCGGAGGACTTTTCGCTGTTCACCTCGCGCTGGGGCGTCCTGACCGATGGCGACGGCGGGACGCTTCCCTTCGTGGACCAGCCGGCCCTGTTCGGGCTGCTTGCCGGGAGCGGCACCGGGGAGCACCTGGAAGCGGGGCAATCGGTGTTCGATGGGCCGCCGGAACTCGTGGCCGAGCAGCTCGCCCTGCCGTCGGTCCAGGCCTGGGCCACGGAGTGGTTCTGCTCGGCCGGGCTGGCCGCGCCGGTGGACTTCGACGGGCTCTGCTCCGGATAACCAGCCTCTGCGATAGCCCGCGTCTGCCGCCGCGTCAGCGGGCGGCGATGTGCTCCGCAATGTACTTGGCGTCGCGGCCCACGCCGGCCACGATCGACGAACCGTGTCCGGTCAGCCAAGGCAGCCCCACGGCGTAGAGGCCCGGGTGCTCGGTGACCCCTCGCTGATGCCGCGGGTAGTTCCACTCGTCCAGCACCGGAATGTCCAGGATGCCGAAGTCCAGCCGGTAGCCGGTGGCCCAGATGACCGACGTGATGTTCGCGGCATCCAGGTTCAGCCGCGCCGGTTCGGACGGCAGCCAGTCGTCCCTGCGCGGCGGGTCCGCTTCCGGTGCCGTAATCCCTGCAGCGGCGATGTAGGCATCGAACATCGGCCGCATACGCTGGTAGAACGTGCGCTCAACAACGCCCAGGCGCTCCGGGAGGTCGTCGCTGAAGGTGAGTTCGCCGTCGTCGGCTGCTTCCAGGTGCCCGTGCAGCCGGACGCCCTGGCGGCCGAGGTCGCGCAGGTGGATGTTGTGGCCGCCATCGGCGCCGGAAACCAGCGGGTTGCACATGAATCGTGCGGCGGGGGAGGGCAGCTGCCCCACGGTGAGGCCGTTCAGTCCGTAATCGGGCCCGTGCTCGGCAAGGTGCATCATCCAGAAGAGGAGGTCCTGGCCGCGGTACCGGCGGGGCGCTTCCGGGCAGGTGGACACCGCCAGGTGGATTTCCCGGCCGACGGCGAGCAGTTCTTCGGCGATCTGCCCGCCCGACTGTCCGGTCCCCACGATCAGGACGGCGCCATCCGGCAACTGCTCCGGATTGCGGTAGCTGTCGGTGTGCAACTGCACGATGTGGCCCGGGAACCGCGCGGACAATGCGGGGATTTTCGGTTTTTGGTAGCCGCCGGTGGCCAGCACCACGTTGCGCGCCCGCCAGGCTCCCTCGGTGGTCTCCACGCTGAAGCCGCCGTGCTCCGCCGGTGCAATGCGCGTGACGTCCGTGCCGGTCCGCACCGGCGCGCCGATGGTCGCGGCATATTGCCGCATGTATTCCACGACGTCCGCGCGCGGCATAAAGGCCTCCGGTGCTGGTCCGTCATAGGAACCGCCGGGCAGCGCGAGCGAAAAGTTCGGGGTGTTCAGGCAGAAGGCATCCCAGCGGTCCTGCCAGGCGCCGCCCAGGGCGGCACGCCGTTCCAGTAATAGATGTTCGACGCCGGTCCGGCCCAGCGAGTAGCTGGTGGCCAGGCCAGCCTGCCCGGCTCCGATAACAAGGGTGTCCAGAATCGGTCCCATGCAAAAACCATACGCCGGGCCGGGCAGGTTTCAAGGGGGTGCTGCTGGGGTTCGGAGCGGGCCGGCTGGAGGCTTGGCCGGCGTCTTGCAGCGTCCGTCATGCCGGCGGCGCGAGCCGGCCGCCCGGCGTCGTGCGTAATTTTTCGGTGGGCACAGCGCCGCTGAACTCGTTTGTCGCCGGAGTCTGCAACAATACTGGAGGTGTCCGGACGGCTCAGCGTCCGGCACTATCTGTTTTTGCAGCCCGGGCTCCGTGGCCGCGGAAGGTGGTACGCATGCCGATGTGGGCGCAGGCCATGTTCTGGGGAACGCTGGCGGGAGGCGCGCTGGTGCTGGGTTCCTGGCTGTCGTGGAAGTGGACCATCCCTCCGAAGCTGGTGTCCTCCATCATGGCCTTCGGCGCGGGCGTCCTCATCTCCGCTCTCGCGTTCGAGCTGGTGGACGAGGCAGTGGACGGCGGCGGGCTGTGGCCCACGGCGGCCGGATTCCTTGCCGGTGCCGTGGTGTACGTCAGCGCCAACGCCCTGCTGGCGCGCTCAGGTGCCAAGCACCGCAAACGGTCCAAAGGCCAGCAGCCCTCCGAGAAGGACAGCCCCGGCAGCGGCACGGCCATCGCCGTCGGCGCCCTCCTGGACGGCATTCCGGAGTCGGTGGTCCTCGGGCTGGGACTCATCACTGCCGGAACCGTCAGCCCCGCGATGCTGGCCGCCGTCTTCATCTCGAACGTGCCGGAAGGCCTGTCCAGCACCGCAGGCATGAAGAAGGCGGGCCGAAGCGCCGGGTATGTCTTCGGCGTCTGGGGCGGCATTGCCGTGCTCTGCGGCCTGGCGTCCCTGCTGGGCTACACAGCGCTCGAGAACGCTCCCGCTGAGGCCGTCGCATTCATTACCGCGGTGGCAGCCGGCGGCATCCTGGCCATGCTGGCCGACACCATGATTCCCGAGGCCTTCGAAGAGCACCACAACCTCACCGGCCTGGTGGCGTCCGTGGGTTTCCTCTCGGCGTTCACCATCCACCATGTCGGCGGCTAGGGGTAGACGCGTGACCCGGTGTGACCCACTCCATAAAAGTCCGACTCCGGCCGCTTGGGTTTTTGGGGCGGCTAGTTGGGCGAAATTCGCCGCCGTTCCGGGGTTTTACGCCCGCCCCGCCCTGTGTGGGGGTGGATTTGTGTGGGGTGCTTCGGGCGTGTAAAGTAATTCGAGTCGCCGCCGCTGATGCGGAAAGATAGCGACCGACCCCCTTGTTGAACGGCCTGGAAAACGGCGCTTTTGTGGCGTGCGGAAACCTGGTGGGGATCCTTCCTGTGGTGCTTGTGGTTGGTGGAAACGCCGGTTTGCATAGTGGTCCGGGATCGGGTAAGTTTGGAAAGTTGCTCCGGAGCGATCCGCGACTGTTTGTTGGTTGTGGTGGTGCCGGGTGTGTCTGTTGTTTGAGAACTCAATAGTGTGCCAAGTTTGTTGATACCAATTTATTTATATGGATTGGTTGAATTGACTGGATCCGCCACCCCGTGGTGTGGTCTGGTTTTTACAGCTGGTTTCAAATTTTGCAGCTTTTTTCTTCCGTTTTCCCGGGGGTTTTGAGTTGTGTTCGTTTTTGTTTTACTTCAACGGAGAGTTTGATCCTGGCTCAGGATGAACGCTGGCGGCGTGCTTAACACATGCAAGTCGAACGATGACCTCCAGCTTGCTGGGGTGATTAGTGGCGAACGGGTGAGTAACACGTGAGTAACCTGCCCTTAACTCTGGGATAAGCCTGGGAAACTGGGTCTAATACCGGATATGACTCCTCATCGCATGGTGGGGGGTGGAAAGCTTTTTGTGGTTTTGGATGGACTCGCGGCCTATCAGCTTGTTGGTGAGGTAATGGCTCACCAAGGCGACGACGGGTAGCCGGCCTGAGAGGGTGACCGGCCACACTGGGACTGAGACACGGCCCAGACTCCTACGGGAGGCAGCAGTGGGGAATATTGCACAATGGGCGAAAGCCTGATGCAGCGACGCCGCGTGAGGGATGACGGCCTTCGGGTTGTAAACCTCTTTCAGTAGGGAAGAAGCGAAAGTGACGGTACCTGCAGAAGAAGCGCCGGCTAACTACGTGCCAGCAGCCGCGGTAATACGTAGGGCGCAAGCGTTATCCGGAATTATTGGGCGTAAAGAGCTCGTAGGCGGTTTGTCGCGTCTGCCGTGAAAGTCCGGGGCTCAACTCCGGATCTGCGGTGGGTACGGGCAGACTAGAGTGATGTAGGGGAGACTGGAATTCCTGGTGTAGCGGTGAAATGCGCAGATATCAGGAGGAACACCGATGGCGAAGGCAGGTCTCTGGGCATTAACTGACGCTGAGGAGCGAAAGCATGGGGAGCGAACAGGATTAGATACCCTGGTAGTCCATGCCGTAAACGTTGGGCACTAGGTGTGGGGGACATTCCACGTTTTCCGCGCCGTAGCTAACGCATTAAGTGCCCCGCCTGGGGAGTACGGCCGCAAGGCTAAAACTCAAAGGAATTGACGGGGGCCCGCACAAGCGGCGGAGCATGCGGATTAATTCGATGCAACGCGAAGAACCTTACCAAGGCTTGACATGGGCCGGACCGGGCTGGAAACAGTCCTTCCCCTTTGGGGCCGGTTCACAGGTGGTGCATGGTTGTCGTCAGCTCGTGTCGTGAGATGTTGGGTTAAGTCCCGCAACGAGCGCAACCCTCGTTCCATGTTGCCAGCGCGTAATGGCGGGGACTCATGGGAGACTGCCGGGGTCAACTCGGAGGAAGGTGGGGACGACGTCAAATCATCATGCCCCTTATGTCTTGGGCTTCACGCATGCTACAATGGCCGGTACAAAGGGTTGCGATACTGTGAGGTGGAGCTAATCCCAAAAAGCCGGTCTCAGTTCGGATTGGGGTCTGCAACTCGACCCCATGAAGTCGGAGTCGCTAGTAATCGCAGATCAGCAACGCTGCGGTGAATACGTTCCCGGGCCTTGTACACACCGCCCGTCAAGTCACGAAAGTTGGTAACACCCGAAGCCGGTGGCCTAACCCCTTGTGGGAGGGAGCTGTCGAAGGTGGGACTGGCGATTGGGACTAAGTCGTAACAAGGTAGCCGTACCGGAAGGTGCGGCTGGATCACCTCCTTTCTAAGGAGCACCTACAGCCACCGTGCCCCGTGTATGCGGGTGTGGCGGGGTTGTCAGGAGTATATGCCCGTTGCGCAGACGAAAGTTCTGCGGCGGGTGCTCACGGGTGGAATATCAACAAATAGCGGCCGCCGGTTTTTTCCCTGCGCCTAGTACGGACCCTTGCTGTGAGTAATTGCGGCGGGTGTGTCCTGGAACGGTGCGGGGATGGGAGTGGTGGTTTAGTGTTTGGCACACTGTTGGGTCCTGAGGCAACAGGGCCGGGTGCTGCGGCTTTTTGGCTGTGGTGGTTCGGTACTTGTTTGTTTCTGGTTTCCTGGCTGCATCGATCGCATGGTTGCTTTGTCCTTTTTGTGGGGGCGGGTGTGTGTGGGGTGTGTG
Source organism: Arthrobacter sp. LjRoot78 (assembly GCF_964254335.1). Lineage (NCBI taxonomy): Bacteria > Bacillati > Actinomycetota > Actinomycetes > Micrococcales > Micrococcaceae > Arthrobacter > Arthrobacter sp. LjRoot78. The sequence goes on from NZ_CAXUTG020000001.1 coordinate 1,173,562, forward strand.
GTACGGGGTTGTTGTTTGAGAACTACATAGTGGACGCGAGCATCTTTTATAAGAAGCAATTTCCAAGAATATGAACCTGGATCTGTTGTGCTGTCTTTCGGGATGGTGCAGTGGTTTCTGTGGTTCTCTCGAAAATTAGTTTTTTTGATCTTTTGTGGTCAAGTTTTTAAGAGCACACGGTGGATGCCTTGGCATTAGGAGCCGAAGAAGGACGTAGGAATCTGCGATAAGCCTGGGGGAGTCGATAACCGGACTGTGATCCCAGGGTGTCCGAATGGGGAAACCCCGCCAGGGGCGCGAGCTGCCTGGTGACCCGCATCTGAACACATAGGGTGCGTGGAGGGAACGCGGGGAAGTGAAACATCTCAGTACCCGCAGGAAGAGAAAACAATAGTGATTCCGTTAGTAGTGGCGAGCGAACGCGGATCAGGCTAAACCGTTCCATGTGTGATAGCCGGCGGGCGTTGCATGGTCGGGGTTGCGGGACTTCCCGTGCTGGTTCTGCCGGACCAGCGAGGTGTGATGTGCAGGCATAGGTGAACGGTCTTGAAAGGCCGGCCAGAGAGGGTGTGAGCCCCGTAACCGTAATGTTGTGTACCGCCTGGGAAGTATCCCAAGTAGCACGGGGCCCGAGAAATCCCGTGCGAATCTGTCAGGACCACCTGATAAGCCTAAATACTCCCTAATGACCGATAGCGGACCAGTACCGTGAGGGAAAGGTGAAAAGTACCCCGGGAGGGGAGTGAAACAGTACCTGAAACCGTGTGCTTACAATCCGTCGGAGCCAGTCTGATTCTGGTGACGGCGTGCCTTTTGAAGAATGAGCCTGCGAGTTAGTGTTACGTCGCGAGGTTAACCCGTGTGGGGCAGCCGTAGCGAAAGCGAGTCTGAATAGGGCGTTGCAGTGGCGTGATCTAGACCCGAAGCGAAGTGATCTACCCATGGCCAGGTTGAAGCGACGGTAAGACGTCGTGGAGGACCGAACCCACTTCAGTTGAAAATGGAGGGGATGAGCTGTGGGTAGGGGTGAAAGGCCAATCAAACTTCGTGATAGCTGGTTCTCCCCGAAATGCATTTAGGTGCAGCGTTGCGTGTTTCTTACCGGAGGTAGAGCTACTGGATGGCTAATGGGCCCTACAAGGTTACTGACGTCAGCCAAACTCCGAATGCCGGTAAGTGAGAGCGCAGCAGTGAGACTGTGGGGGATAAGCTTCATAGTCGAGAGGGAAACAGCCCAGACCACCAACTAAGGCCCCTAAGCGTGTGCTAAGTGGGAAAGGATGTGGAGTTGCGAAGACAACCAGGAGGTTGGCTTAGAAGCAGCCATCCTTAAAAGAGTGCGTAATAGCTCACTGGTCAAGTGATTCCGCGCCGACAATGTAGCGGGGCTCAAGTACACCGCCGAAGTTGTGGCATTCACATTTTATCCAAGCCTTTGTGGTTCAGGAGTGTGGATGGGTAGGGGAGCGTCGTGTGGGCAGTGAAGTCGCGGTGTAAACCAGCGGTGGAGCCTACACGAGTGAGAATGCAGGCATGAGTAGCGAAAGACGGGTGAGAAACCCGTCCGCCGAATGATCAAGGGTTCCAGGGTCAAGCTAATCTGCCCTGGGTAAGTCGGGACCTAAGGCGAGGCCGACAGGCGTAGTCGATGGACAACGGGTTGATATTCCCGTACCGGCGAAAAACCGCCCATGCTGAACAGGGGATACTAACTGCCCGAAGCCTGCCCGATCGCCCTTGTGGTGTGAGGGTTTTGGTGGAGCGCGGGACCTGATCCTGGGAGGTAAGCGTATTAACAGGTGTGACGCAGGAAGGTAGCCGAGCCGGGCGATGGTTGTCCCGGTCCAAGGATGTAGGGCGAACGGTAGGCAAATCCGCCGTTCATGATGCCTGAGACCTGACGGGACCCCCGTATGGGGGGATTCGGTGATCCTATGCTGCCTAGAAAAGCATCGACGCGAGGTTTTAGCCGCCCGTACCCCAAACCGACACAGGTGATCAGGTAGAGAATACTAAGGCGATCGAGAGAATTATGGTTAAGGAACTCGGCAAAATGCCCCCGTAACTTCGGGAGAAGGGGGGCCCCAACCTTGAACACCACTTGCTGGTGGGAGGGGATCGGGGCCGCAGAGACCAGGGGGAAGCGACTGTTTACTAAAAACACAGGTCCGTGCGAAGTCGCAAGACGATGTATACGGACTGACTCCTGCCCGGTGCTGGAAGGTTAAGAGGACCGGTTAGCCGCAAGGCGAAGCTGAGAATTTAAGCCCCAGTAAACGGCGGTGGTAACTATAACCATCCTAAGGTAGCGAAATTCCTTGTCGGGTAAGTTCCGACCTGCACGAATGGAGTAACGACTTCCCCGCTGTCTCAACCATAAACTCGGCGAAATTGCAGTACGAGTAAAGATGCTCGTTACGCGCAGCAGGACGGAAAGACCCCGAGACCTTTACTATAGTTTGGTATTGGTGTTCGGAGTGGCTTGTGTAGGATAGGTGGGAGACGTTGAAGCCCGGACGCCAGTTCGGGTGGAGTCATCGTTGAAATACCACTCTGGTCACTTTGGACATCTAACTTCGGCCCGTAATCCGGGTCAGGGACAGTGCCTGATGGGTAGTTTAACTGGGGCGGTTGCCTCCTAAAAAGTAACGGAGGCGCCCAAAGGTTCCCTCAGCCTGGTTGGCAATCAGGTGTCGAGTGTAAGTGCACAAGGGAGCTTGACTGTGAGAGAGACATCTCGAGCAGGGACGAAAGTCGGGACTAGTGATCCGGCGGTACATTGTGGAATGGCCGTCGCTCAACGGATAAAAGGTACCTCGGGGATAACAGGCTGATCTTGCCCAAGAGTCCATATCGACGGCATGGTTTGGCACCTCGATGTCGGCTCGTCGCATCCTGGGGCTGGAGTAGGTCCCAAGGGTTGGGCTGTTCGCCCATTAAAGCGGTACGCGAGCTGGGTTTAGAACGTCGTGAGACAGTTCGGTCCCTATCCGCTGCGCGCGCAGGAAATTTGAGAAGGGCTGTCCTTAGTACGAGAGGACCGGGACGGACGAACCTCTGGTGTGTCAGTTGTACTGCCAAGTGCACCGCTGATTAGCTACGTTCGGATGGGATAACCGCTGAAAGCATCTAAGCGGGAAGCTCGCTTCGAGATGAGATTTCCATACACCTTGTGTGTGAGAGGCCCCCAGCCAGACCACTGGGTTGATAGGCCGGATGTGGAAGCGAGGACTAACGACTCGTGAAGCTGACCGGTACTAATAGGCCGATAACTTACACCACACACCATTGGTGAACCCGATTCAAAAGGGGTTCACACCAAACAATGGTACGAAGATAACAAGACTGCTTGCGTCCACTATGTGGTTCCCAACCAACAAACCCGTTGCGTTCAGGAATCAACAATAAAATAACAACACCACAACTGCCTTAACCGGCAGAACACATGTTGTAACCACAGATTTCCCGCCCCGGACCACACGTCCAGGGCGCGGAGCAAGGGTTACGGCGGTCATAGCGTGGGGGAAACGCCCGGTCCCATTCCGAACCCGGAAGCTAAGACCCACAGCGCCGATGGTACTGCACCCGGGAGGGTGTGGGAGAGTAGGTCACCGCCGGAACACCATTCAGGTCGAGAGCCCCAACCACACGGTTGGGGCTCTCCCGCATTTAAACCACCAAAGCTGAAACCAACAGTTCCAACTCAGCTGGCCGGGTCGTACTGGAACTGCCTGACCTCTTGCGGGCAGCGGCATGCGACGGCGATCTTCGCGGCCCACTCAAGTGCCGCCTCCCGCGACGGCAGCTCCAGCACGGTGTAGCCGCCGTTGGGCACCTTGTGGCCCGGGTACGTGCCCTCGGTGACGGTGCCGTCACCGGTGACGAGTACCGGGTCTATGTCCTCATCGATCCCGCCGGCGAAGACGTACACGCCCGCCGCCTTGGCCTCCTCGATGACGGCATGCGACGCTTCGACCACCGACTCGAATTCCTCCTCGGGGACTACCATGGCCTCACCGGGGAACGAGATCAGGTACTTCGTCATTCGAGGACTCCTTTGCTCCGGCGGCGCCAACCGCTGGCTAGTCTATGGGGCACCGCAATTGTGCCCAGACCGATTATGGCCCCGGCGCCCGACATGTGGTCAAGAGAGAGCGTCGGCGAAAAGCCCGCAGGAAGTGAGAGAGCGTCGGGGGAAAAGCGCGCAGGAAGTGAGAGAGCGTCTGACGGGGTCGGAACGCCTGGTGCGCCGCCGTCGTTGTACTGACTGGGCTTCGGGACGCCGGCTATCGGCACGCTCCATCAATGATTGGGAGACACTTCATGACGGCACGAACCATCGTTATCACCGGAGCGAGCGACGGCATCGGCGCGTCCGCCGCGCGGACGCTGGCCAAGGCAGGGGAGCGGGTAGTCGTCGTCGGGCGTTCCGCGGAAAAGACCGAGGCGGTGGCACGCGAGATCGGCGCTGACTACTTTGTCAGCGACTTCGCTGACCTATCCCAGGTGCGCACGCTGGCGAGGCAGCTGAAAGAGAAGTACCCGCGGATCGACGTGCTTGCGAACAACGCCGGCGGGATCATGGGCAAGCGAGAGCTGACCGTGGACGGACACGAGAAGACCTTCCAAGTGAACCACCTGGCGCCGTTCCTGCTGACGAACGAGCTCATGGAAGTGCTGACGGCAAGCAACGCGACGGTCATCAACACGTCGAGCGCTGCGAACGCGTTCGGACACGTGGACATTGAGGACCTTGACGCGGCCGGCAAGTACTCCACCAACAAGGCCTACGGCACTGCCAAGCTCGAAAATATCCTCTTCACCACCGAGCTGCACTACCGGTACAACGCTGCCGGCATCGCCACGGCCGCCTTCCACCCGGGCGGCGTCGCCACCAACTTCGCGGCGGAATCGACCAGCTGGTTCCGTTTCGCCTACAAGACATTCATCAAGCGGTTCATGCTCACCCCCGATCAGGGCGCAGACACCCTCGTGTGGCTGGCGACCACTAAGCCGGGGCACGACTGGGTCTCCGGCGCGTACTATGCCAAGCGGGCGCTGGCCAAAGCCAACAAGCAGGCCTACGACGCCGGGCTGGCCCGGCAACTGTGGGACCGCAGCGAGGCGCTGGTCAGCACGGACAGGATCGACCAGCTGAGCTGACCCTGCGCCGGCGGCGCAGGGTCCATTGAGGCACTTTGGCGGGAACCTGTCTCCGCCTCAGGCCTCGAGGTGAACGCCCTGCAGCTCGTCAATGGCGTCCGCCGAGCGGAGCAGCGCAAGCTCCAACCCTGATTCCGGTTCCGGATGGGAAAACAGGTACCCCTGCAAGGAGTCGCAGTTCAGATTGGTCAGGTAACCGGCCTGGGCCCCGGTCTCGATTCCTTCCGCTGTCACCGTCAGGCCCAGGCTGTGGGCCATGTTGATCATTGAGCTCAGGATGGGTAGTTTCTCCGCGCCGGTACGGACCATGGAAACGAAGGAACGGTCTATCTTCACCGCATCCACGGGAAGTTCCTGCAACCGCCCCAGCGAGGAGTAGCCGGTGCCGAAGTCGTCCAGCGCCACCCGCACGCCCGCGTCGCGGAGCGCGTTGAGTTGCCGGATCACGTGTGCGTCCGGATCAAAGAAGACGCTCTCCGTCACTTCCAGCACCAGCTGCCGCGGATCCGTGGCGCAGGAGGCCGCCAGGCGCAGGACGCCCTCGGCGAACTGGCAGTCCTTGAGCTGCACCCCCGAAATGTTGACCGCAACGGAGCGTCCGGGATCCTCAGACAGCCAGGGTTGCAGCTCAACGAAACTATGCCGCTTGACCTGCATGCCGATCGCCGAGATCAGGCCGCTGCGTTCTGCCGTCGGAATGAACTGTCCGGGCGGAATCATCTCACCGTTGCGTTTCCACCGGGCCAATGCTTCGAACTGCACCACCTCGCCGAGTTTCGGTGAAATCACCGGCTGGTAGTGGACCATGATCTGCCCGGCGTCGACCGCTAGCCGGAGGCCGGCTTCCATGTCCGTCCGCTGGACCAGCGCCGTCATCATGTCCGGCTCGAACCTCATGTACCGGTTCTTTCCGGCCGCCTTCGCCGCATACATGGCGACATCAGCCTGGCGGAGCAGCTCGGAGGCCGCCACCGCGTCCTGGCCCGCCGAGGCCAGGCCCAGGCTGAGGCTGGGGCGAAGCATGGTTCCGTCGATCCACATGGGGACGTTCAGAGAGGCCACGATGGATTCCGCCACCGCATCCGGTTCAGGGGAGCCGGTCAGCAGGACAACGAACTCGTCTCCGCCGAGACGGGCCACCGTGTCGTCGGGACGGACGCAGGACCTCAGCCTGCGTGCCACTTCCGTCAGCATCTCGTCACCGGCATGGTGGCCCAGGATGTCGTTGACTTCCTTGAAATCGTCCAAATCCAGTAGCAGGACATCCACGGTCCCAGCCGGCCCGTCCCGGAGCGATTCAGCCAACTGGTCATGGAATAGCTTGCGGTTGGCAAGCCCGGTCAGGGGGTCCTGGAACGCCAGGGCCTTGAGCTGGGCTGCCTGCTCGGCCAGATCGGCCATCGCCCGCTTCGCCTGGTCCTGGGCAGCCAGCCTGGGGGTCACGTCGCGGAAGCTCCACACGCGTCCCACCACTTTTTCCGCCACCTTCTGCGGACGGGAGTACCGTTCGAAGGTCCGGCCATCGAGGAACTCCAGAACGTCGTTGCTCTCAGCAAGCGGGTGGGCATAGAGATCGTGCACTTTGTCCAGGAACCCTTGAGGATTCTTCAGGAGCCCGAGCACATAGCCGATCACCGCTTCATCATCGTGCGTCGTCAGCAGCCCGCGCGGAATGCCCCACATGGACACGAATTGCTCGTTGACACCGGCGATTTGGCCGTCCGTTCCGACAACGAGAATGCCGTCGGCCGTCGACTCAAGGGTGGCGCTCAGAAGGGATACGGCCTCGCGGAGTCCGTCGTCGGGTTCTTCACGATGGGTCATGTCCCGCACCGACACGGACATGCAAAGGCCGGCGGCTGTTTCCAAGACACCGCACGCTATCTCGCCCTTGAACTCCGTGCCGTCCTTCCTGAGCCCGTACGCCTCGAACGGCGAACCGAAGCCGGACTCCGGACCACCGACACGAAGGGCCTTGAAGAGGCGCTGGAATCCCAGGCGGTAGCCCTCAGCAAGAATGATTCGGTGATTATGGCCGACCAGTTCCTGCCGTGAGTAGCCGAACACCCGCTCAGCGGCCGGGTTCATAAGCACCACGGTGCCGTCCTGGGCCAGCACCAACAGGGCGTCGGGCAGCGAATCAACGATGGCCTGATAGTCCTGGCCTGAAACTGCCCCCGGTTCCGGGCTTCCCTGCGGCGCCATCACAGCACCGTAAAGACAAAATGAGACCGCAAATTCTTCATGGCATGTCCTCCCCTCCGCACATCATAGAGGGCGCCGGGAAGAACCGCTTGTCACATGGGAAGCGGCGTCAGTGCAGATGGAGAGGGCCGGCTCCGTGGCTTCGGCGCGGTCCATCCCCGCGGGCCTTGATCGCCCGCGCCAGCGCGTGGAACAGCCTGGCCGTGAACCGGTACAAGCCCAGGGCCAGTGCCCCCACCCCCAGCAGCAGGAGTTGCACCGACCCGGCCACCAGCAGGAGCAGAAGGGCGGGAATCAGCACGGGCAGCAGTATCAGGAAGGCCAGGATTAAAGCCGCAACGTAGCCGGCGGCGTAACTGAGGATCGTCGCCTGGTCCACCTGTACTTCGCCCCCAAACCTGATCGGCATGCCTTATTACTATAATAAGTAGACTTATGAGTCTGGGCCAGAGGTAGCGCAGGACACTTCCAAGCGGCGGGATCAACCGGGCTGCGAGGCTTCAGACCCTGACCGCCCGTGTCCGGCAACCTCAACGGCGGCACCCGTAGTGAGCCCGGTCCCCAAACCACGAACCGTCCAGCCTTCCGCCTGCCATGCCGCAGCGTCCAGCACATTGCGCGCGTCCAGCACCGTCCGCCGTCGTACCAGCGTCCCTGCATCCTCGGGAGACAACGAACGGTATTCGTCCCATTCCGTCAGCAGCAGCACCAGCTCGGCGCCCTCAAGAGCCCGGTTGGTGCAGGCCTCGAAGCGCAGCTGCGGGTACCGCATCCACGCATTGTTGATGGCTTTCGGATCCGTCACGGTCACGTGTGCCCCGGCCTCGGCCAGCTGCAGGGCGACATCAAGGGCAGGGGAGTCGCGGATGTCGTCCGTGTCCGGCTTGAACGCCGCACCCAGCACCGTCACCGTCCGCCCGGCCAGGCTGCCGCCACAGAGCTGGCGGGCGATGTCCGCTGTCCTCGACCGCTGGCCCAGGTTGATGGCATCCACCGTTCCCATCCAGTCGTCCACCGACCCCACACCCAGCGCCGCGGCCTGGGTCCGGAAGCTGCGGATGTCCTTGGGCAGGCAGCCGCCGCCGAAGCCCAGCCCGGCATGCAGGTACCGGCTGCCGATCCGCGGATCAAGCCCCATCGCCTCACCCAGTTCGGTGACGTCCGCGCCGGAGGCATCGCACAGCTCGGCCATCGCATTGATGAAGCTGACCTTCGTGGCCAGGTAAGCGTTCGACGCCGATTTGATCAGTTCCGCCGTGGCAAAGTTGCATACCAGCCGCGGAATCCCGGTGCGCAGCAGTGGCTCGTACACGGCATCCAGGGCCGCCGTCACACCGGGGCCGGCACCGCTTGTCCGGTCGAACGCCGCAGCGTTGCCGCCCGGCACGCCGTAGACCAGGCGGTCCGGCACCAGCGAATCCTTCACTGCGGTGCCCTGCCGCAGGAACTCCGGGTTCCAGCCGAGCAGCACATCCGGTCGCCCGGAAAGGATGCCGGCCAGCACATCGACAGTCCCCACCGGGACCGTGGATTTACCCACGACGGCGGAATGCGGGCCAAGGTGCGGCAGAACACTTTCGGTGGCGGCGAGCAAGTAGCTGAGGTCGGCGCCGTCGGACGTCTTGGACTGCGGCGTACCCACACAGAGGAAGTGCACCTCTGCGCCGGCCGCGTCCGCGAAATCCGTGGAGAACGTGAGCCGGCCGGTGGTCCGGCCGTCCTGCAGCAGCTCGTCCAGGCCGGGCTCGAAAAACGGTGCGAAACCGCGGGCCAGCTGCTCCACCTTGGCGGCGTCGACGTCGATGCCCACCACGGTGTGGCCCATCGACGCCAGCGTTGCCGCGTGCACGGCGCCAAGGTAGCCGCACCCGATGACGGAAATCTTCACAGTATTGCTCCTCGTTGGGTTTCGACAGGCTCAACCACCGGGAATCGTGTGGTTCCGACAGGCTCAACCACCGGCTCACCGGCGATCACCGCCCGGTAATGGCGGACCAGCTCCGCGCTCAGCGCCGGCCACGTCCGCCCCTGGACCGATGCGTGGGCTGCCGCGGCGAACGCGCGGCGCTTGGCGTCGTCGCCCATCAGATCCATGACATGGGCACGCAGCCCGGCAAGGTCGCCCGGTTTGTAGAGCCAGCCCGTGCGGGAATTCTCCACCAGGTCCAGCGGACCGCCGCGGCCCGTGGCCACCACCGGAACGCCCGATGCCATGGCCTCCTGGATGGTCTGGCAGAAGGTCTCGAACTCGCCCGGATGCACGAACAGGTCGAAGGACGCCACCGCCCTGGCCAGCTGCTCGCCGCCCAGGAACCCCGCAAACACGGCGTTCGGCAGGGCCTCCTGCAGCGCCTCGCGCTGCGGACCGGCACCGACGATCACCAGCCGGGTTCCCGGCACATCGGCCAGCACGGCCAGATCCTCCACCTGCTTTTCAACGGCCAGCCGGCCCACGTAGCCGATGATCCGCTCGCCGTCCGGGGCAACGGATGCCCGCCACCCGTCGTCGCGCTTTCCCGGCGCAAACCGCGCGGTATCCACACCGCGCCGCCACATGTCCACCCGCAATACCCCGCGGCCGCGCAGTTGGTTCAGCGCGAAAGTGGACGGCACCAGAGTCCGGGAAGCCAGCAGGTGGATGTTTTCCACCCGGTTCCAGGCCCAGTTCTCCATGAACGGCACACCGTAGCGCGCCGCGTAGCTGGGGACCTCGGTCTGGTAGATCGCCACTGTGGGAATGCCCAGTTGGTGGGCCGCCTGCACTGCCCGCCAGCCAAGTACGAACGGGGATGCGAGGTGGACAACGTCAGGCGCGTAATCGGCAAGGATTCTCTTGACCCGGTTCACACCGCCCAACGCCACCCGCACGTTCGTGTACCCGGCCAGCGGCACGGACGGGAGCCGGTGCACAAAGGCGCCGTGCACCACATCCAGGACCTCTGTGTCCTGTGTCGACGGGGCGATCACCATCACGTCATCGCCCCTCTCCTGCAGATGCTCAAGCACCCGAAGGATGGAGTGTGTCACCCCGTTCATCAGTGGCAGGAATGATTCAGCAACAATTGCGATCCTCACACCTCCACGGTGCGGGCGGTGCGTTGCGCCGAGGGGGAGCGGGCATGACGGGCAAGGGAAGGTTGGGTTAACAGCGGGGCTGCCTTGAGGCGCGACGGCCGCGGTGCACGACGGCGGCGGGCACGACGACGGCGGCGCTCGCCGCCGGCGGGCTGCCAGTGGCAGCCTCGTAGTGGGCCTCCGATTACATGACCCGGTAAATTACAGGGCCCGGATGCTGCCCCTTGACACCCCCAGGCAGACAAGGGACAGCATCCGGACCGGCCTGATGATCAGCGGCCTGCCGCCGAACCCGCCCGGCCCATGGGGTCGGGCCAGTTGCCGATGCGGGACTGCATGGGGTCGGGCCAGTTGCCGATGCGGGACTGGGCGGGTGCGGAGCGGACAATCACGGTGGCGCTGGAAAGCTGGGTGTGGACGGACATGACTTTTCTCCTGACTGAGTTTTCTATTCCGTACGCCGATGGCGTCGGTGGTGGCCATGTTCTGCCTGAAAAAGCGCAGAGGTGACCTGCTCAGTCGGGGGAAGACCCCGGATCAAATGACGGGCTCGCGGCCAGGACGAGGGCGGCGTCCGGCACGAGGCAGCGGCCGGCATCGGGCAGCAAGTTCCAGAACCCGTCGACATCGCCCGACGTCTCGGCGCCTGCGCTGCCCGTGCCTGAGGACGCCGACCCGGACTGGTTCTGGACGCCAGCGAATCGGAACCCCCCTTCGGGGGCAGGTTCGTCAGCCGGCGTGGGCCCGGCGGAAACCACATAGCCGATGGTTGCTGCCAGCGCTCGCACAGCGTGCGTATTCGCCAGGAACTGCAGCGAAGAAAGCGCGCTCCTGACCAGCTGCGGCGCACCTCCTGCGGGCTGGACTCGGGCAACGCTGGAGGCTGCCTCAACGCCGCTGGTGGCTGCGGCACGTTGTGAGGGAAACTCCGACGGCGGGACTCGGGTTCCGTGTGGGTGACCGGGCGCGGCCGTGTCCGGCTTCTGCCTTGGAACCTGGGGCGGGACCTGTGGTCGTGGAAGAGTGGACACGGGGTCCGTCGGAAGTGGCGCCGTAGGCACATGGAGGTCCGGCAGGGTGGAAGCGAGGGAATCCACCACCGACCCGAACTCGTCCACTGTGCCGGTCACCGAATCTGTGACCGTATCAACGAGCGGCGCGGCCGGAAGGAGCGGAGCGGCGGTGTCCACGACGTCGCTGACGACTTGAGTTGTTCCGCTGAGCACAGGATCCACAACGTCCACGACGATCGCAGCAGTGCGGACGGCCGGAGTTGGGACGTCATGGACAGCCTGAACGGGAGGTTCGTCGGGTTCCTGAACGGCTTGCGGCTCGGCGTCCGGGACGATGTCCTGGACGAGCGACGCGGCCGCCTGCCCAATCCCGCCCAGCGGGTTCGGAGCATCAGAGGCGGCATTCGCCGGGCCGGCGGCCAACGCCAGCCAGGAACCGGTCAGAACGACGGCGAGCAGGAGCGGGCGCACGGAAGACCGGCAACGATCACGGAAAGTACGCACCATCCAGATCACCCCCCAGAGGCAATGGAAAATCAGGATACGCCCGGAGCTGTCTCACCGTCCAGACCTCCACGCTTGCGGACCGGAAGACGGCGGACCGGGAGCGTGCCACCGACCGGTGTGCGGGGTTCTCTACAGCCGGATCGGGACGCCGTAAAATTGATAGCAGAGGTGTTCCAGTGATGTCCGGGCCAATCGTCGTCGTCCTGATTTTCCTTGCCGTCGTTGCCCTGCTGGGGGTGATCGGAACGGTGGTGGTGGTCCTACGCGACGGCCGGGGGATCCTGCCGCGGGAGGAGTCCGAACGGCCCTGGATGGCGGGCAACCTGCCCAGTGTTCCGTACTCCCTCTGGAGGTTCTGATCCCGGCCGGCCGCGGATGCCGGCTGCCACGGTTGTCGGTCGGTCACGGCTGCAGGCGCCCAGCGGCGCCTGAAGCGCGACTCAGCGGCCGCCGTCGTGCCTCAACACCTCCGGCAGTTCATCCACATAGACCGTCTGCGGCGGATCAAAATAGATCACCAGTACTTCATCACCCACCGCGTACACGCTGGTCTTATCGAACGGGTGTGCATGGAAAGCCATGATGCCGCCGAGGTAGGGCAGCATGACTTCGCCGATGGTGCCCGGGCCGATGCGCCCGGTCACCCGCCCGATCTTGCCGGTGAGGCTGCGGTCGACGTCCTTACGCATCAGGGGCTTTCGCCGGACGTTTGCCTTCCCTGCTGTTCCTCAGCGCCGAGGAGAGGGCCGGGAGGTAGTCGCCCACCTGGGCGAGGATGCCGCCGAGCATCTTGTTGACGCCTTCCCCGCCGTTGAGCACCGTCATCTGTCCCACGTGCGAGAACGGCTCCGCCGCAGCTGCGATGATGGCTGGCATGTTTTCGGCGAGCTGCTGCGAAATAACAGCGTCCTGGTTGGTCCCGAGGGCCTCGGCGCGTGCTTTGATGCCCTCCGCCTCCGCCAGCGCCTTCGCCTTGATGGCAGAGGCGGCAGCATCACCGCGCGCCCGGGTGGCTGCAGCTTCCGCCTCGCCGGTGACCTTGGTGGCCCCTGCCGCGGCCGCAGCAGCGGTGGCATTTGCCTGGGCCTGGAGTTCCGTCCGGCGGGCGTTCACCTGGGCTTCGAGTTCGGTGCGGCGGGCAAGCGCCTCGGCGGCGCTGATGTCGGCCGCCTTCTGGCCCTCGGCGTCCGTGCGCTTGGCGTAGGCCTTGGCGTCGGCGGGCTTGCGGATGGTGGTTTGGAGTTTCTGCTCTTCGCGGTCAGCCTCAAGCTTGGCCACCTCGGTTTCCTGGACCACCACCTGCTGCCGCGCGGTTGCATCTGCCAGCGGCCCGGCCTGGGCGGCATTGGCCTTGGCCCGTTCGGCGTTGGCCTGCGCCACGGACTGCCGGATGGCCGAGACACTCTGCGCATCGGCAATGAGTGCGGCGGCCTCCGCTTCCTTCTCCGCCGCCTCGCGGTTCCTGGTGGCCTCGGCAATCCGGGCTTCCATCTTCACTTGGGCGATGTGCGGCTTGGCGATGTTCTGGATATAGCCAGTGGGGTCCTGCAGGTCCTTGATCTGGAGCGAATCCACCACCAGGCCCAGCTTCTCCATTTCCACGCCGCTGGCGCTGCGGACCTGCGAACCGAGCTTGTCACGCTCGCGGATGATTTCCTCCATGGTCATGCTGCCAATGATCGACCTCAGGTGTCCTTCAAAGACGTTATATACCTGGCTTTCCATTTTGGGCTGCTGGCCCAGAAAGCGCCTGGCCGCATTTGCAATGAAGGGCGGGGCGTCGCCGATTTTGTAAATAACAACACCCTCCACAATTACCTGTATGCCCTGCGAGGTAACACAGGAAACTTTGAGCTCAGTTTCGTTCAGCGTCAGGGACAGGGTCCGCACTGTCTGAAGTCCGGGAAATACCAGCGCACCCTTGCCCGTGACAATCTTGAAGTCCATTCCGGCCCGCGTTTCCAAGGTTCCGCGGGTCAAACCGGAGATGATCAGGGCCTCGTTGGGTTCGGCCACCTTCCACATCAGCTTTATTGCCACCCAGACAAAGCCGACGACGAGAACCGCCCCGATGATGGCGGCAATTAGCGGGAAGAATGCTGACAAGTCCGGCATGGCCAGGTCCTTTCGAGGGTGTGGATCAGGCATTTCGGTAAAGCCCCAATATTCCAGCTGTTCGTTCCTGGAAGGCCGGAATGCGGGTAATTCCGGACGGCCGGGCCAGCTGTTGTAGACAGTCTGATCGGCGCCCGCTGCGAAGTCCAGCAATTGGGCGGGACAGGGGGAAGAAGGCCCCTGTTATGGTGCCAGCAGACGTGCGATGGTGGGACATGGGTCCGAGGACTGATCCGGAGAGGACACTTGCCGTGCGTGGACTTTCCGGATGGACGCTCCGGGTCGCGTGGGACACCTGGCGTGCTGAGCGCGGGGGCCCGGAGGCGATCAAACGCCTGCAGCAGGCCCGGCTTGCGGAACTCGTGGAGTTCGCCCGGTCCGCGTCGCCGTACTATCGCCGCCTTTACCGGGACCTCCCGGACACGGTCACCGGGCCGAACCAGCTTCCGCCGGTGGGCAAACGGGAGCTGATGGCGAACTTCGACGACTGGGTGACGGACCCGCACATCTCGTTGGCGAAGCTGAAGTCGGACCTGCTCTCCGACCTGTCACAGCTGGGCAGCCTCTACCGCGGGCAGTACCTGGTGGTGACCACGTCCGGCACGTCAGGTGAGCCGGCTGTCCTGATCCATGACCGGTTCTCCTGGGTGATGGTGAACGTGGTGGTCCGGATCCGGGAACGCGGGACCCTGGTGAGGGCCTCGGAAGTGCGGCACTTCCTGCTCCGAGGGCTGCGGGCGGCGGCCCTCGTGGCGTCTGGCGGCCACTTCGCCGGCGTCGTGTTGACCGAAAACGCCCGACGGCGGGCCCCCGCCATTGCCCGGCGCCTCCGGGTCTTCTCGGTGCTGAGGCCGCTGCCCGAGCTGGTGGAGGAACTGAACACCTTCAAGCCGACCCTGCTGTTCGGCTATCCGAGCGCGGTGATCCAGCTGGCCGCGGAGCAGAAGGCCGGGCGCCTCAGGATCCGGCCCGTCCTGGCCATTTGTTCCGGCGAGAACCTGTCCGCCACCGGACAGGCATCCATCGAAGCGGCGTTCGGCTGCCGGGTCACCCAACGCTATCTTTCCTCGGAGGTCCCGGCGCTGACCAGCCAGTGCCGGTACGGCGCTTTCCACATCAACACGGACTGGTACATCCTGGAACCCGTGGACGCGAACTACGTGCCGGTCCCGGCAGGCACCACCTCACACACGGTGCTCGTCACCAACCTGGCCAACCGGGTGCAGCCGCTGATCCGCTACGACCTCGGTGACCGCGTAACGCTCGCCACGGAACCGTGCCCGTGCGGCAGCCCGTTTCCATCCGTGAGTATCGACGGCCGGACGGGCGACCTCGTCTCCTTTGCGGCACCGGACGGGACCGCCGTGACAGTCCTTCCGCTGGCACTCGGCACGGTGATCGAGGAGACGCCAGGAGTGCGCAGGTTCCAGGCCATCCGCACGGGACCGGGGAACCTGACAGTGCGGCTCGAGGCGGAGCCGGGTGCCGCGTTGGCCGTGCTGCGCACGGCGGTGACGGCGCGGTTGGACGAGTACTTCGCTGCCGTTGGCGCCGGACCGGTCGCGATTGAGCACGCAGACGAGCCGCCCCGGCCCGACCGCAGCGGCAAGTTCCGGCAGGTCTGGTCCGCACGGTGAGGTGACGGCGGCTTAAGCGCGAACGGACAGTTGAGGCCCCGAACGGCGGGGCCTCAACTGTCCGTTCGCGCTGATCTAGTGGGTGGGTTCTGCCACCGGCTCGGCCGCCACCACCGGGTGGTCGCGGCCGAGGTTCCCGAGGGCGGAGGCACCCTGCGGCGACCCCAGCTCCTCGAAGAACTCCACGTTGGCACGGATGTATTCGGCCCACTCATCGGGAACGTCGTCCGAGTAGTAGATCGCCTCCACCGGACACACCGGATCGCACGCACCGCAGTCCACGCATTCGGACGGGTGGATGTACAGCGAGCGTTCACCCTCGTAGATGCAGTCCACGGGGCACTCCTCGATGCAGGCCTTGTCCTTCACATCCACGCACGGCTGCGCGATCACGTAGGTCATGGTGCGCTACACACCGGTGTATACGGTTTTGCCCCAGGTGAAGAAGTCCAGCGCGGACTTCCCCTGCTCGCGGAACGTGTTGGTGGAGGAGTCCTTCACGCCGCCGAACGGCACGTTCAGGTCCAGTCCCGCCGTCGGCCGGTTGACCTTGACCACGCCGGCCTGTGCCCGGGCGGCGAAGTCCGTGGCGAGCTTCAGCGAATCAGTACAGATGCCGGCGGTGAGGCCGTAGCGGGAGTCGTTGATGGCGGCCAGCCCGGCCTCGTAATCGGCCACTTCCAGGACCGCTACGACGGGGCCGAAGATCTCCTCGGTGACGGCGGCGTCGTCGAACGGCAGGTCCGTGAGCACTGCGGCGGGGAAGTGCAGCGGACGGTCCGCGTCGCCGTCGTGCGTTTCGTCCAGGATCCCGGAGCCGGTCAGCAGCGTGGCTCCGCGTTCGACGGCGGAACGCACGGCCGCGGTGTTCTGTGTGAACTGCTGGCCGCTCACCACAGCCCCCATCGGGGCGTCCATGCCGTCGCCGGCGGTGTACTGCGCGGCTTCCTCGGTGAGCGCGTCAAGGAACGCGGCGCGGATGCCCGGGGTGACGTAGACCCGGGACGTGGCAGTGCAGGCCTGGCCGGTGAGCCCGAACGCGCCGGCGGCAATCACCTTGGCGGCCTTGCGGGCGTCGGCGTCGTCGAGGACCAGGACGCCGTTCTTGCCGCCCATTTCCAGCTGCACGCGGGCGCGGCGGGCGTTCAGGATTTCCTGCAGTCCCAGCCCCACGTTGGTGGAGCCGGTGAAGGAGAGCCCGGCGATGTGCGGGTCGCGGGCCAGGGCGTCGCCCACCACGCGGCCCTTGCCGTGCACCACGTTGAACACGCCGGCGGGCAGCCCGGCATCCTGCAGGGCGCGGGCGAGGTGCGTGGCGGAGAGCGGGGTGAGTTCGGCCGGCTTGATAACGACGGCGTTGCCGCTGATCAGCGCCGGTGCGGACTTCCAGGCCGGGATGGCGATGGGGAAGTTCCACGGCGTGATCAGCCCGACGACGCCGAGCGGCTCGCGACGGGTGGTGATGGTGGTGTCCGGCAGGCCGCTGGGCAGCACTTCGCCGGTGGCGGCCCAGCCGAGCGAGCCGAAGAAGCGCAGCACGTCCGAGGCACGCTTGACCTCGCCCTTTGCCTCGGCGAGGGTCTTGCCTTCCTCGCGGACCAGATCCTCGGCGATGGCGGTCTGGCGTTCGATCAGCAGGTTTCCGGCTGTGATGAGGATGGCGCCCCGGGACGGTGCGGGCAGTGCCGCCCATCCCGGCTGCGCTGCTGCGGCGGCCGTGATGGCGGCGTCCACGTCCGCGGCGGTGCCGCTGGGGGAGAGGGCTGCGAGTTCGCCCGGGCGGGCCGGGTTCATCCGCTCCGTGTCGGCCTCGCCGAGCCATTCGCCGTTAATGAGGTGCCTGGCGGTGATGAGTTCGCGGTCGGTCGAGGTGGTCACGTCGGTGGCTGTGGAAGTCATGGGGTTCCTTTGGGAATCGTGGGGAGGTCTGAGGAGCTACAGGCTGCGGATCAGGCCGCCGTCGCAGCGGAGTGCGACGCCGGTGATGTACGACGCCGGGGCGCTGCACAGGAACGCGGCAGCGGCGCCGAACTCCTCCGGCTCCCCGTAGCGGCGGGCGGGGATGGTCTTGCGGGATTCGAGCTGGATCTCCTCCACGGCGGTGCCTCGGCGCTTGGCGGCGGCCTGGTCCAGCTCGGCCACCCGGTCCGTGGCGATGCGGCCGGGAAGGAGCATATTGACTGTGACCGAGTCCAGAGCCACCTCGGCGGCGAGGGTCTTGAGGTAGCCGGCCAGTGCGGCCCGGCCGGTGTTGGACACGGCCAGGTTGGGCAGCGGGGCCACCACTCCGCTGGACCCGACCGCCAGGATTCGGCCCCAGCGCCGTTCCCGCATGCCGGGAAGCACCTGCGAGATCAGGGCGTGGTGCGGCTTGACCAGCAGCTCGAACGCGGCGGCGATGTCCTCGGAGCTGAGCGTCGCCGCGGCACCGGGCTTGGGGCCCGGACCGTTGAGCACCAGGATGTCGATGGGGCCGAGGTCCGCCACTGTCTGGTCGACGGCGGACTCGATGCCTTCCGGCGTGGTGAGGTCCGCCTCGATGGCGATGGCTCCTGTGCCGTACGCCGTATGGAGGTCGGCGGCGATCTCCTTGGCGCGATCGCGGCGGCGGCCAATGACCGCCACGCGGACGCCCTCGGCGGACAACGCGCGGGCCACAGCGAGGCCCAGGCCTCCGGTGGAGGCGGCCACCAGGGCGGTTTTTCCGGCGATTCCGAGGTCCATCAGTAACTCCCTACAGCGGTGTGTTCGTGGGTGGCAGCTGACTCGAGCGCGGCGGCGGCTTCCCGCAGGTGCGTGAGCATGCTGTAGCGCAGCCTCTCGGGGAACTCCGCGGCCGGAGCCCGGACGCCCGAATCCTTGATGAGTCCGCGCTTCCGCAGGCACTCCTTCCGGACGGCCAGGGCGATTTTGGCCTGCTGCTCGAAGTTGACCAGAGGCAGGTACGGCAGCAGCTGGTCGCGGGCGGCCTCGTACCCGTCGCGCTGCCAGGCGCGGACACAGGCAATCAATGCTTCGGGATAGGAGAACCCGGTCATGGCGCCCGCTGCGCCGGCCATCAGCTCGTCCAGCAGGCCCTGCCCGCCCAGCCCGCCGAAAACGGAAACCTCGACGGCGGCCGTCAGCTCCGCGATGGCCACGCTGGTGGGCGGCGCTTCGGCCTTCACCGCGACAACGAAACTGCACCACTTCACCACGGAAATGAGCGCCTTGGTGCTGATACTGACTCCGCTGGCCAGCGGATAGTCCTGCAGGACCACCTCCGCGCCGGTGGCCCGGTGGATGGCGTCCAGGTGTGCGATCACCACTTCGGGCCGGGCGGAGTTGGCCTGCACCATGACGGCCGCCAGGCGCTCGCCGGCCACGGCCTGGGCTGCCTTGATTTCGTCGATGGCGGGCCGGGTGGCCAGCGCGGTGATGCCCACGACCAGCGGGAGGTCCGTGCATTCGACGGCGATCTCGAGCACCTGGCGGCGCTCCTCCGCGGTGAGGGCCGCGGCCTCGCCGAACACACCCAGGACCGTCAGCCCCGTGGCGCCGATGGCTTCGTAGTGCTCCACCAGTTCGGACAGGCTGTCCAGGTCCACGTCCAGGGTGCTGCCCTGGAACGGCGTTGCCACCACGCCCCAGACGCCGGGCGCCAGGGATTCGCGTGCCTGTGGTTCGCGGGGATCGTTCCCGGCTGCATCATTCTGTGGTTCGTTCATGGAATCCTCCTCGAAATTTGTTGGGGGTCAGCGGCCGGGCCAGACCGGCGGCCGCTTTTCCTGGAAGGCGCGGACGCCTTCGGCCGAGTCCTCGCTGTCGAGCGCCGCCATCAGGGCCGGCAGGCGGAGCCCGCGTGCCTCCTTGGCAGCGAGGTGCTGCGTCTGCGTGACCATCTGCTTCACGGCCCGGACGGAGGTGGGGGCGCAGGCAAGGACCTGGTCCACCCAGCGCTGCACCGCGGCGTCGAGCTCTTCTGCCGGGACCACCTCGTTGACCAGTCCCATGGACTGCATTTCCGCGGCGTCAGCTTTCCGGCCGGTCAGCAGCATGCCCATCGCCTGGGTGTAGGGGATGCGACGCACCAGCTGGTGGATGCCGCCGTCGAGCGCCAAACGCCCCACCCGGGGTTCCGTCAGCCCGAACCTGGCGTTCTCCGACGCCACCACGATGTCCGCGCCGAGCACGATCTCCATGCCGCCGCCCAGTGCGTAGCCGTTCACCCGGGCGATCACGGGCACATCCAGCGACGTGCGCAGGCTAAGCCCGCCAAAACCGTTCGGATCCAGGCCGGCCCAGTACTCCAGGCCGGTCTTGTCCACGGCCGAGGCGGACATGTCCGCCCCTACGCAGAAGGCACGCGTGCCCGCACCCGTGATGACCACGGCGCGCACGGAGGGATCGGCCTCCAGCTGCGCCCAGATCTCGTTGAGCCGTGCCTGGGCGGTGCCGTCGACGGCGTTTAGCACGTGCTGCCGGTCGATCACCACCGTGGCCACATGGTTCTCGATGGTCAGGGTGACCTGGTCCACTGGTGAGGGGGCAGCGGAAGCGGCGCCCGCCGTCGTGCTTTCCACAGAAGTTGCCGTCACCGGAGCACCCCGAGTTCCTGAAGACGCTTGATGGTGGCCTCGTCGAAACCGTTCTCGAGCAGGACCTCCACGTTGTGCTCACCCAGCCGGGGCGCCACGCGGCGGACGGTGGGAGGGGTGGCGGAGAGCCGGATGGGCGCGTTGAGCATGCGCACTGTTCCGACGCCGGGGTGTTCGGCCTCGACGATCATGCCGTTGGCTTCGGTCTGCGCATCGGCGAGGGCCTGTTCCAGGGTGTGGACGGGGGCGTTGAGCAGCCCCTGGTCCTCCAGCTTGCCGGTCCAGTACTCGGTGGTGTTCGTGGCGATGCGCTCGCGGAAGATGGCCTGCAGCGCCGGCTTGTGCGCGAACTGCTGCTCCAGGTTTGCGAACTCGGGCCGCTGCGTCAGGTCCTCGTCCAGCCCGAGGGCTTCGGAGATGCGGGCCAGCGGGTCCGGGGTGAAACCGCCCACCATGCACACGGCACCGTCGGTGGTTTCGAACACGCCGCTGAGGGGCATGGCGCCCCAGTTGACCTCGTAGCCGCGGTTGAGCTGCATGCACGCCTCCTGCATCTGCAGGTGCAGCATGGAGTCGTACATGGTCACCTCCACTTTCTGGCCGACGCCGGAGGTTTCACGGGTGCGCAGCGCCAGCAGGATGCCCTGCATGAGGTGCATGCCGGTGATGTAGTCGCACAGCGTGGTCGGGTAGATGGACGGCTTCTGGTCGTCCGATTCCCGGCGCCACATCACACCGGAGTAGGCCTGCGCGATCGCGTCCTGGCCGCCCTTGTGCGAGTACGGTCCCACGGGGCCGAAGCCCGTGCCGGAGGCCCAGATAATGCCCGGATTCTCGGCCTTGAGTTCCTCGTAGCCGAAGCCCATCCGTTCCATGACACCGGAGCGGAAGTTGCTGACCACCACGTCCGCGTCCGCCATGATGGCGTGCAGTACGTTCCGGCCTTCCTCGGTGCGCGTGTCGATCGAGACGCTGCGCTTATTCCGGTTGATGGACAGGAAAATCGGGTTGTCCTGGCCGTCCTTGTCCGGGAACGAGTTGCGCGAGATGTCCCCGGCGCCGGGGCGTTCCACCTTGATGATGTCCGCGCCGTAGTCGCCCAGCATCTGGGTACAGGACGGGCCCATGAACACCTGGGTGAAGTCCACGATCTTGATGCCGTCCAGCGGCAGCGGGGTAGTGGTGGGTTCAGCAGCGGCGGCGGGTGCCGCCGTCGTGCGTTCCAGCTCTGTCGTTTCCAACGTCACCGTGCTCATGCCGGAACCGCCGCTTCGGCGTCAACGGTGGCGTTCGACGACGGGACGTCGCCCGGGTCGGCGCCGTGCCGGCGCATGCCCTGCTGGATGTCCAGCGCGGACACGTCGCGGACCAGGAGGCCGTTTTCGACGGCGAGTGCGGCGGCGGCGCCGACGGCCTGGCCCATGGCCATGCAGGGCGGGATTTCTCGGGACATCTTCTGCGCCTCGGGGGTGGCGGAGTAGTGCCGGCCGGCGACGAGGAGCTGATCCACTTCCTTGGGCAGCAGCGAGCGGTAAGGGTAGTAGTAGTCGCGGCCGCGGGCCACGGTGTCGGCGAAGTGGCGGCGCTGCGTGACGTCGTCCTTGGTCATGACGTACTCGCCCTGCAGCAGCCGGGTCTGACGGACGCCCATCTGCGAGGCGACGTCCAGCATGTAGCAGTTTTCGAAACCGGGCAGGTTGGCGCGGACGTAGTCCACGGCCTCGGAGATCCGGTCGCGGGCGGCGAACTCTGCTGCGGTCATGTCCGCCGGGTCCGTGCCGTCGAAGCCGGTCATGTGCGGGGCGTTGCACCAGACCACGCCGTCGATGGGGGTCTTGAGCCACCACAGTTCCCAGGCGCCGCCGAGGAGGCGCTTGATCTTGCGGTTGATGGCGCGGGCTTCCTTCGGGTTGGCCTGCTCGAAGGCTTCGGCGGCGTCCGTGTTCACGTTGCCCAGGCGGAAGACGAGCGTGGTGAGGTAGTTGTCCTTGGCGTAGCTGGCGCCGGCCCGGGAGGCGACGTCGATGTCGCCGGTGGTGTCGATGACGACGTCGGCCATGAAGGCCTGCGGGCCCAGTTTTGTTTCGCAGATGACGCCCTTGATCACGCCGTTGTCCACGATGGGGCGGGAGAACCAGGAGTGCAGGCGGAGGTCCACGCCGGCCTCGCGGACCAGGTCGTTGGAGACGCGCTTCCAGCCGTCCGGGTCGAATGCCGCGGCGTAGCAGATGGGCTTGGGGTTGGTGTGGGAGTGGAAATCGAAGGTGCCGTAGCGGCCCCACTTGTTCCAGAGTTCCTCGGAGGTCTTGCGGTCATCGGCCGGCGGGACGACGGCTAGGCCCAGCTTCTGCAGCCGTTCCACGTATTCGGAGACGATGCCCGTGACCGTGATTTCCTGGCCGTTGATCATGTCGTCCAGTACCAGCACCATTCCGCCGGAAGCGAGGCCGCCGAGGGATGAGTAGCGTTCCAGCAGGGTGACCTTGGCGCCGGAGCGGGCTGCGGTGACGGCCGCGGCCACGCCTGCGGGGCCGCCGCCGACCACGAGGACGTTGGAACGGGAGATGACCGGGGCGGTGAGGTCCGCCGTCGTGGTGCTGAGTTCCAGGGAGTTGAACGTTGCGGGGGAGGTCATGGGGAGTCCTTACTTTCCGACGAAGATGCCGTTGGAGCGGCGGGCGGCGAGGTAGAAAACGATGCTGAGGATGGACAGGACGGCCACGTAGACCGGGAAGATCCAGCTGAGGTTCAGGGATTGGAACCAGACCAGCAGGTAGGAGGCGGTGCCGCCGAAGAGCGCGACGCCGATTCCATAGCCCAGGGCTACGCCCGTGCCGCGGATGTTCTTGGGCATCAGGGAGGAGCTGACCACGTTGTAGAGGGTCATGTTCAGCACCAGGACGATGGAGCCGCCCAGCAGGACTGCCGCGAAGCCGCCGATGCCCGGCTGGACGTAGAAGAGCATGAGGAACACCGACGGGATCGCCAGGATGCGGGTGATGAGGAACCAGCGGGACATCGACTTGCCGTCGGTCAGCTTGCCGATGATCCAGCTGCCAGCCACCAGGATGACGCCCAGGACCGTGGTGAGGGCGAAGACGGCGGTGGGGTCTTCCTTGAACCCGCTGCGGGCAGCGCTGGGAAGGCCAACGTTCCAGGCGTAGTTGTAGGCCTGTGCTGCGCCGACGACAAAGATGATGGCCAGCACGGAGAGCCAGTGCTTGCGGACTCCGGACCAGACGGCGCGGGGAGTGTTGCTGGCCATTTCCTCGGCCTTGAGGGTTTCCGGGAGCGAACGGCGGAGGTAGAGGACCACGAAACCGAAGAGGGCGCCGACGATGAACGGCACGCGCCAGCCCCACTCGGCCATGACGGCACCGCCCAGGACCAGGCTGCACAGGAAGCTGATCAGTGAGGCCAGCAGTATGCCGATGTTCACGTAGAAGCTCATCAGGCCGGCGACATAACCTTCGCGGCCCTCGGGCGCCAGCTCCAGGGCATGGGACGTGGAAAGCGGGGCTTCGATGCCTGTGGAAATGCCCTGCAGCACGCGGCAGACCAGCAGGATGACGCCGGCCCACGCGCCGATCTGCTGGTAGCTCGGGGTGACGGCGATGATCAGCGTGGTGCCTGCCATGAGCATGATGGACAGCAGCATGACCCGGCGGCGGCCCACGCGGTCGGCCAGGGTGCCGAGCAGGATGCCGCCCAGCGGACGGAAGGCGAACCCGACGGCGAACACGGCCAGCGCGTTCAAGGTGGCGGAGAGCGGATCGGTATTGGGGAAGAAATTGGGCCCGATGAAGGCAGAGAGGAGGCCGAAGACCATCCAGTCGTACCACTCGAGGGCGTTGCCGAGGCCGAGGCCCAGCAGGCCCTTGCGGACCTCGGGGGTGAATTTTTCGTGTTTGGTGCGGGATGAGGGGGAGGGGGACGTGACGGCGTTGTCCGTCCCTTGGGGGTCTGCCGTTTGTGTTTCGAGCATGGAAGTGTCCTTACGCTTACGCCGCAATGGGCGTGGGAGGGTATGACGCAGGAACGCCTGTTGGAAAAGGCGCTTCATGCGAAGGATGCAAGGAGTGTCTGCGGCCACGGTTCGTGTCCGGACAGTTAGGGGATAACGCAGGTGCCGGTTGGGGACGGCAGTGCTACCACGCGTGTGGTGCGTTGACCCAGATGGCTACGCATACCTCTTCGTAGCTGTTCTTGTACCAGTGCGGGATCTCCGAGGAGTACGTGATGGAGTCGCCCTCCTCAAGGCTGTAGCAGACGCCGTCCAGGAAGACGTCCTTGCGGCCCGAGATGATGTAGCAGAACTCCTCACCGCTGTGGGTGAAGGGTGTGCCGCTGGTGTCATGCCCCGGGGGCGTGCTGATCCACTGCGCTTCGATGTTTCCGTCGCGGTTGGGGGTCAGCAGTTCGTGAATTGCTTCGCCCACCGACTCGCGGGTCACGTTTTTCAGGTTGCGTCGGTCCGACTTTCGAACGACGGGGGACTTGGATTCATTTTGGCCAATGAAGAACCTCCCTACGGGGACGTCCAATCCGTGGGCCAGCTGTGCCAGCGTGGTGAAGGAAGGGTTGGCCAAGCCGCGTTCGATCTGGCTGACGATTGCCTGGCTGAGGCCGGTGATG
Source organism: Arthrobacter sp. LjRoot78 (assembly GCF_964254335.1). Lineage (NCBI taxonomy): Bacteria > Bacillati > Actinomycetota > Actinomycetes > Micrococcales > Micrococcaceae > Arthrobacter > Arthrobacter sp. LjRoot78. Next base: position 1,198,489 of record NZ_CAXUTG020000001.1, read on the forward strand.
TCCGAGAGCTGGGCCAGGGTCATGCCTTTGGCCTTCCGCATGGAGCGCACCTTGTTTCCGACGGTCGCCAGAAGTTCGCTGGTGGCCGGTGGGGCGGGTGTCTCGGTGGTCATCGCGCTTCCTTCGTTGGTGAGCTAACTCACACAACTATAGTGAAGATTTTTAGCGAGTCAACGATTTCTTCTTGATTAAAGTGAAAATCTTTACAGGAGTGCAGATTCCGGGCCGCTGCTGCCCGCGATCCCGCCCCGGCCGCCCGCCGTCGTGCTCTTCCGCCCGCCGTCCGGCCGCCCGCCGGCGTGCCCTTTAAAGCAAAAAGCTGGTGCAGCCGCCTGCGCCTACGCAGGGCAACTGCACCAACCGGTGGTTAAAACATTCAGATTGCTATGAAGCGTTCCTCATTAGCGGCTCCTTATGTCCCGGCTACGCGATCCGGGCTACCTGCGGTCCTCGGCCAGATGCCTTGAGAGGATCCAGCCGGCGCCAATCATCACCACACCCAGCACCATGAGGGTCCAGCTATCCAGCGTGTTCAGCGACAGGAAATTGGCCGCCGATCCCACTCCGACACTGAGCCCGAAGATGCTGAGGACGATGTACAGCGCGCCAAAGCCCATAAGGAAGTTCCGGGCGCCCATTCCATTGCGGGACATTGCCCAGCCTGTTGCACCGATGACCAGCTGCACAATGTTCAGCAGCATGGATACCTGGAACAGGTTGAGGAACATGGCGTGCGAATCAGGCCCCAAGAACCTTAGTTCGCTGTACTGCTGGGTAATGCCCGGGATAAACGCCAGGACACCCGCCAACATCAGGACAATACCTACACCCATGCCAACGTTCTGGACGTCGGTACGCCCGAAGTGAACGCCATGTGCATGTGGCGATGCGGTAGTCATTTTTCTGCCTCCAACCACTGATTGCGGACAATCCAATTTTACGGCTCAGTAACGAAAAAAGCGCTGGGGGATGGGGAGTTCTGCCCAGCGACAGGACGGTCCCGTTCTGCTGAACTGGCAGGACCATGAGCCTTGTAACACCGACCCTCCGAACCCTGCTGGCCGTCGTCGTGCTTATCTCCGCCGCCGGCTGCAGCGTGGCCGTGCCGGCCGGGACAGCGCCTGCTATCGGGATACTGAGGATGGGCGAACCCGGGCACCTCAACCCCGGCCCCCTCAACCCCGGCCCCCTCAACAGGGCCGAGCAGCTCCTGCCCAAGGTGAACGCGCAGCCGTGGGCGGCGCCGCTGCCGGTGGTGGTGCAGTCGGCCGGCAAGGACATGCAGTGTTCCATCAGCGCCGATGCTGCTGCCTGCCACCTGCTCACGGACGTCCCGCCCCGGCCCGGTGACATCAAGGGCCAATGCACAGGGGTCAGCGAGTACCGCGGCGGGTATGCGGTGGTGACGCTCGACGGCGGCGCCCAGTACGGGTTGTGCGGCAACGGAACGTCCCCGATGGAGGCGGAGGAAGTGGCCGGACCGGAGTTTCCCGGGCCGTGGATCCAGGACGGCGAGACGGTGCGGCTGGGCAACATGGTGTGCGAACGGGCGCCGGGCGCCATGACCTGCGCGCATCTTCGGACGGGCCACGGCTTCATGATCAGCACGGACAACTACGAGCTCTGGTAACTCCGGGCTTTGAGCCTGTCGCACACGTGCCCGGGGCGCCTCCCGTGACACCATGGAACACGATGAAACTGCGCGCTGATCAGACCGGAGACCGTGGCATTCCCATGCCCTTGTGGCTGCAGGGGGCGCTCGAGTCGGCGCAGGCAGCGGTCATCTCCGCGCTGGTGGTGCTGGCGCCCATCGTCGCCGTGTGGGCAACGGCCGGATTCCAGAACAACAACTTCGACGCCCTGGCCCGGCTTGGCGGCCAGGCCTGGCTGCTGATCCACGGCGTGCCGCTGCATCTGACGACCGTGGCGGGGGAAGCCGCGGCGCAGCCGGAATCGGGCACGCTGTCGCTGATCCCGCTGGGCCTGACGCTCATCCCGTTCCTGCTGGCGTGGCGGGCGGGCCGGCGCCTGGCCCGGGCCTCGTACACGGACCAGCTGTGGCAGGCCCTGCTGGGTTCCTGGCTGGTGTATGCCGGCTTCGGGATGGCGACTGGCTTCGTGTGCCGCACCGACGACGTCGCCATTTTCCTCTGGTTCGCCGGGCTGATGCCGCTGGTCCCGTTCGGCCTGGGCATGGTGGTGGGTGCCCGGCGCGAAGCGGGGTCCTGGAGCCGGCTCATCGGCGTCGACGCGGTGGACTGGATCGCGCGGACCAGCCAGCATTCCCGCTGGGCCGGTTCCTACCTCGGCTCCGCGGTCAAAGCCGGCTTCGTCGCGCTGATGGCTGCCTTCACCATGTCCGCCGCGCTGCTTGCGGTGGACCTCTTTATCCACTGGGACCTGGTGATCGCCGTGTATGAAGGGCTCGACGCCGGCGCAATGGGCGGTGCCGTGCTCACCATCGCGCAACTCGGCTTCCTCCCCAACCTGGCCGTCTTTGCGCTCGCCTGGACCTCCGGCTCCGGCTTCGCCCTGGGCGTCGGCTCGCAGGCCGGCCCGCTGGGAACCGCCGTTGGCCCGCTGCCGTCCATCCCGGTGTTCGCCGCGCTACCCTCCGGATCACTGGATTACGGCTTCGTGGCGCTGGTGGTGCCGGTCCTGGCCGGTGCACTGGCAGGCTGGTGGTTCCTGCGCGAAGGCGAAAACCACTTCGACGAATGGCTGTCCATCAAGGTCCGTTCCCGCTGGTTCACGGCATCGGCATCAACCGTCGTCCTTGGAGCAATCATCGGCGTCGCGGCGGGCCTGATGGCGGGAGGCCTGGCTTGGATGGCCCGCGGGTCGGCCGGGATCGGCCGCCTCACGGACATCGGCCCGGACCCGTTGGGCACCTCGCTGTGGGTGGCCGCCGAGGTCGCCATCGGCGTCGTGATCGGCTACGCGGCGGGACCGTGGCTGGAACGCCAGCAGAAACTGCGTGAAGCGGACCTGGAAGTGTCCAAGCCGTAGGAGGTGCCGCCGTCGGGCGTTACTTTCTTTAGGCTCAGCGGAGCTGGGCGGGGAGGGACTTCTGCAGCTGCGTCTGGCACTGGGTCAGCGCCTGCTGGGTCAGTGCGCTGCGGGAGCACTGCTGGAAGTCGCGGACCTGGTTGAAGAACACCGCGGAAACCAGGATCAGCAGCACCATCACCGCCGACACCACCAGCCCCGAGATGGTCCCGAAAAGGACCAGCTTGGATTCCTTGAGCTTGATGGCCCGGACCAGCACCATGACGCCGAGCACGATGCTCGCTGCCGTCAGGATGGCGGTCAGCCACACGTAGGTGACGTCCAGCTGGTAGACGAAGAAGGCGCCAAGGACGGCCACGATAAAAGCACGGAACAGGTTGTGCGTCTTCAGCAGCGACGTCTTCGCGGCCTCGGTGAGGGGTTGCCGGGCCTGCTGGGGACCTGCGGGGTCCTTCGGGGGGTTCATGTTTTCCAGCCTACGCGAGCGGCCCCATAAGCTAGAGCCATGCGCATCGTTGTCCTCGTGTCCGGTACCGGCTCCAACCTCCAGGCCGTCATTGACGCCGTCAAGGCGGGCGAGCTGGACGTGGAGATAGCCGCCGTCGGCGCGGACCGGCCCGGGACCTACGGCGTGGAGCGTTCGGCCGCTGCCGGAATCCCGACCTTCGTGGTGGACTTCAAGGCCTACGCCGACCGTGCGGACTGGAACTCGGCGCTGACCGAAGCAGTGGCCGCATATGAGCCGGACGTGGTGGTCTCCTCGGGTTTCATGCGGATCGTCAGCCCCGAGTTCATCGACGCGTTCGGCGGCAAATACCTCAACACGCACCCGGCCCTGCTTCCTGCTTTCCCCGGAGCCCACGGTGTCCGGGACGCTATGGCCTACGGCGTCAAAGTCACGGGCTGCACGGTTCACTGGGCGGACGCCGGCGTGGACACGGGCCCCATCATCGCCCAGGAAGCCGTGGCCATCCGCGACGACGACACCGAGGACACCCTGCACGAACGCATCAAGGTGGTGGAGCGCAGGCTCCTGGTCTCGACCCTGGCGCAGCTCGCCGCCGCCTAATTCTTGTCGTGTGCGCACCCAACTGACTGGCACTTAACGTCGTGAAACGCGGTTTTCACGACGTTATCTGCGAGTCAGTTGGGTGATCGTGCGCAGTTCTGTGGATAACTCCTGAGTGCGGGCCCGGCGTTTGAAATCATGAGGAATGCGAGATCCGAACCCACTGCCCGCCCCGCTGGGTGATGCACCCTTCACTGTCTACGAAGCTGTCGACGCCGGCGTGACTCCCGGGCGTCTTAGGTTCCGTGAACTGCGCGTCCCAAGCCGCGGCGTCCGCATCCCAAGTACCGGGGAGCCTCTCGACCGGCTCAAGCTCGTCAGGCCGTACACGGTGGTGACCCCGTTCTCGGCGGCCTCGCACACCACGGCTTTTGTATTGTGGGGGCTTCCGGGGTACCTCCCAAATCGGGACGATGAGCGGATACATATCTCGCGTCCTGACACGATGGCTATTCCGCGTCGCCGAGGCGTGGTGGGGCATGTCGGGCAGTTCTTTTCCGACGAGGTAATCAACCTCGGAGGCTTGTTGATTACCACCCCTGCACGGACCTGGCTGGATTGCTCACGGAAGATGAGCATCAATGAACTGACCGTTGTGGCAGACCACCTGCTAAGGATTCCCCGGCCCGAATTCGAGGGCCGAACGGAGCCGCACGCCACGCTGGAGGAACTCGAGGACATGCTGGACCGGCACAAGGGAACTCCCGGCATCCGCAAAGCCCGGCTCGCTTTGGAACAGGCGCGCGTGGGAGCGGATTCGGCGCCGGAAACCCGCCTGCGGCTGGCTTTGGAGAACGCGGGCCTGCCGGAGCCCAAACTGAACGTTCCCGCGGAGGTGCGTCCCGGCGTCGTGCGTCAACCGGACCTCGCCTATCCGGAACACAAAGTGGCGGTGGAGTATGACGGCGACGGGCATTCCGAGGCGGCGCAGATTATCCGGGACATCGCCCGTGAAGAGGATTTCAGCCGTGGCGGGTGGACACTTGTCCGGATATCCAAGCGGCATATGGTCAACGATGCCCGGCCGGCGGTGGCAAAGGTCCGTACGGCACTCGTGAGCCGCGGCTGGGTACCCAAGTGACTGGCAGTTAACGTCGTGAAAAGCGCGTTTCGCGACGTTAACTGCCAGTCAGTTGGGGTTGGGGGAGCGGGGGGCTTGCTTGGCGGATGGGCCGCTTACGCCAGCGTGCGCTGCTTGGTCTCGGGGGAGAAGAACGCCATCCACAGCACCGACAGCAGGACCAGGCCGCCGGCCAGCGCGAACGACGTCGCCAGGCCCAGCTGCGGCCACAGGACGGAGGCGAAAATCAGCGGGCCGAAGCCTGCCCCCAGCCGGGAGAACGTGGACGCCCAGCCGAAACCCGTGCCGCGCAGGTCCGTCGGGTACAGCTCGGAGACGTACGTGTACAGCACCGGGATGGCCACCTGCACGATGAAGCCGAACACCAGCAGCCAGAACACAGCGGCCGACGGGATGTCCACCACGAATGCCACGATCACCAGCGTCAGCGCCGACAGCGGCCCGGTAATTGCCAGGATCCACTTGCGGCCCACCCGCTCAACCAGCACTGCGGCCACCACCACACCCAGGAGCCCGACGGCGGCCATGGACGCCGTCGTGAGGAATGCCTTGTAGTCCTGGAAACCGGCGCCGATGAGGATCCGCGGCATCCACGTCAGGGACAGGTAGTAGACCAGCAGGATGCTGAAGAACAGGGACCAGGCGGCCGCGGTGATCTTCCAGTTGAAACGCCAGACGCGGACCAGCTGGAGCCAGGCGCTCCCGGCGGAGAGCCGCGGGGCATCCTGTGCTTCAGGCAGGCTGTAGGCGCGGGGCTCGGCGCCGGTGGCCTTGACCAGGTCGTCGATGACCTTGGCGGCCTCGTCGCGGCGGCCCTTGCGGATGAGGAACAGCGGAGACTCGGGCACGCTGCGCCGCACCCAGAACACCAGCAGGGCCGGCAGCACCATCACCAGCATGGTCAGCCTCCAGTCCGCGAACGCGGCCACGAGCCAGGCGGAGACGAAGCCGCACAGGGCGGCGCCCACCGGCCACCAGCCGTCCATCGCCGTGAGCACCCTGCCGCGCTGCTTTCGCGGCGTGAATTCACCGACCAGGGCGTAGTCCACGGGAATGCACCCGCCCAAGCCGAAACCGGCCATGAAACGGAACACGCAGAACCAGATGAAATCGGGGGAGAAGGCACCCAGCACCGTGAAGAGGGAGAAAATCAGCAAGGTGGCGGTGAAGGCCTTCTTGCGTCCGATAGTGTCCGCGATGGTGCCCCAGGCGAACGCGCCCAGCGCCATGCCGACCAGGTTCGCCGTTCCGATCCACGCGGCGTCGCCGGGGGACAGCGCCCAGTGGGTGGACAGCAGCGGAATGAGGATCCCGTTGAGCGTCACATCCCAGGCATCGAACATAAAACCCAGGCCGCCGATCAGGAAGATCCGGCCCTGGACCTTCCACCGCCACGGCAGTTCCTGGACCACCTGTTCGCCGTTGGGCACAGTGGTGTAAGTATTCATCTCGGCCTCCTGGGAAAACTCTACGTCGCAGTGGCGGGTCTGCGCGCGGCCTTCACACACCGGCACGCAGGGAGGGCATCCGGCGGGACGCGATAAACTGGCCTCATCCCCACCAACCGCGGCACCCACCGTGTCAAAAGACGGAGACCTTTGTGAGCTTTACGCAGCTAGACCGTGTTCCCATCCGCCGAGCCCTGATCTCGGTCTACGACAAGACCGGTCTGGAGGAGCTCGCGAAGGGCCTGCACGAAGCAGGCGTCAAGATTGTTTCCACCGGGTCCACCGCGAAGAAGATCGCTGCCGCCGGCATCCCGGTGCAGGAAGTCGAGGAAGTCACCGGCTCCCCGGAAATGCTCGACGGCCGTGTCAAGACGCTCCACCCCCGCGTCCACGGCGGCATCCTGGCCGACCGCCGGGTTCCCGCCCACATGGAGACGCTGGCCAAGATGGAGATTGAGGCGTTCGACCTCGTCGTTGTGAACCTCTACCCGTTCGTGGATACCGTCAAGTCCGGTGCCGCGCAGGACGACGTCGTCGAGCAGATCGACATCGGAGGGCCCGCAATGGTGCGCTCCGCGGCGAAGAACCACGCTGCTGTCACGATCGTCACGGATCCGAACTTCTACGGCGATGTTGTCCGCGCCGCCGCCGAGGGCGGTTTTGACCTGAAGACCCGCCAGCGCCTGGCCGCCAAGGCCTTCGCGCACACCGCCAGCTACGACAACGCCGTGGCCACCTGGACGGCCAGCCAGTTCCTCGACGAGGACGGCGACGGCGTGATTGACTGGCCCGCTTACGCAGGCGTGGCCCTGGAGCGTTCCGAAGTGCTCCGCTACGGCGAAAACCCGCATCAGCAGGCCGCACTGTACGTTGACAGGGCTGCTCCGGCCGGCATCGCCCAGGCGGACCAGCTGCACGGCAAGGCCATGAGCTACAACAACTACGTCGACGCCGACGCCGCCCTCCGCGCCGCGTTCGACTTCGCCGGTCCCGCCGTCGCCGTCATCAAGCACGCCAACCCGTGCGGCGTGGCTGTTGGCTCTGCTGACGCGGCGGACCCCATCGCCGACGCCCACGCCAAGGCCCACGCCTGCGATCCCGTCTCCGCGTTCGGCGGCGTCATCGCGTCCAACCGCACGGTCACAGCCGGCATGGCTCGCACCGTGGCGGGCATCTTCACCGAAGTGGTCATCGCCCCGGACTTCGAGGACGAAGCCGTGGAGATCCTCTCCAAGAAGAAGAACATCCGCCTGCTGGCACTCCCCGAGGGCTACGGCCGCTACCCGACGGAGTTCCGCCAGGTGTCCGGCGGCATGCTGGTGCAGGCCACCGACAAGGTGGACGCTGAGGGCGACAACCCTGCGAACTGGACCCTGGCGGCCGGCGAAGCCGCAGACGACGCAACGCTGGCAGACCTGGCGTTCGCCTGGACCGCCTGCCGCGCGGCCAAGTCCAATGCCATCCTGCTGGCGAACCACGGCGCCGCTGTAGGCATCGGCATGGGCCAGGTCAACCGGCTCGATTCCTGCAAGCTGGCCGTGGAACGCGCCAACACCCTCGGTGTGACCGTGGAGTCCGAGGTTGAGGGTGCCGGCGGTGCCTCGAACGCAGACGCGTCCGGCGCTCCCGAGCGGGCCCGCGGTGCGGTGGCTGCTTCCGACGCCTTCTTCCCGTTCGCAGACGGCCTGCAGATCCTGATCGACGCCGGCGTCCGTGCCGTGGTCCAGCCCGGCGGTTCCGTCCGGGACGACGAGGTCATCGCCGCGGCCAACGCCGCCGGCATCACCATGTACTTCACGGGTGCGCGGCACTTCTTCCACTAGGAAGACGGACAGACCCGGTCACCGGCTCCGGTGGTTGAGCCTGTTGAAACCCTGACCGCGTACGACGGCGACCGCCCCCGGGAGGGGACGGTCGCCGTCGTCGTTTATTCAGTTAGTCCCCGTCAGGTTCGTGGTCAGCCTCAGTTTGGGGGAGCCGGACCTCGCGCGGTTTCGCGTCGGCCAAGCGCTCCGGCGTCCAGTAGGCGAGGATGTCCTCCGGCGCCTGGCTGATCTCGCTGCGGCTCACGGCGTCGCCATTCGAGGACCCGTGATCCGAAGGTTCGTGTTCCGAAGCGGCATTATCCGTAGTCACGGGCTGTCAGTTGGCGGACGATGCACTCGAGTAGGCCTGCTGGATGACGGAGCCCCAGTACGGTCCGTACATGACCTGGGACCGGCTGCCGTAACCGTAGCTGTTGATGGAGTTCTGGTACCCGCCGGAGCTGGTGCCGATGAACCACGGGCCGCCCGAGGATCCGCCGGTCATGTCGCAGGGGATGCCCTGGGACTGGAACTGCGGGTTGTAGGGGTCGTTGCTGGCCGGCCCGGTGCAGCTAACGAGTGACGAACCGTCGAACGGCGCCGCTGCGGGGTAGCCGTAGGACTTGTATGTCAGGCCGCGGGCTGCGTTGAACTGGACACCGGAAGCGCCAACGACGTCGGCAAGGCTCTGGCCGTTGAGCGGTGAGACCACGGCGAAGCCCGTGTCGTACTGCATGTCGCCCGCGGAGCTCCACTGCGTGGGGGCATACAAGGCCTTGGCTGCCCACTTGCCGTAGGGGGCGGCGCCGTCCAGGTAGGCCGGGACGAAGATGAAGTTGGTGGCGAAGGCGCCCGGGCCCTCGTTGATGCAGTGGCCGGCGGTGGACACGGTGCTCTTGTTGGTGGACACCACCGAGTTGCCGGAGCAGACGTAGTTGCTGCCGCCCAGGGTGAAGAAGACCTTGCCGATGTGGGACACCGGACTCTCGTCGGCGTGCAGGGGCGCGGGTTTGCCGTTGCCTGCCTTGCCGGCAATCTTGGTGCTGGAACCCTTTTCCACGGCGGCGGCCGGGGAGGCGTTACCGCGCTGCAGCGCTTTGCTGGCGAGCACGTCGCCGGGGACCGCGGCACGCATGCGGTCAGCGGTCCAGTAGTTGGCGGCACTTGTGCTGTCCACTGACTGGCTGGCAACCTGCCCGCCGTCCTGGGGAGACGGGGCCTGCGGGGATGCAGGCGCGGCAGTTGCTCCGGCAGCTGCACTGACGGCAAGCAGGGCGGCGGCGGACAGGCTCAGGAGGCTGGTGGCCAGAGACTTCGATTTCGTCATGGGTGTCCTCAACAGAAAAGTTTGCGCCGGCCTCAGGTGGTGGCCGCCGCTGGTGGAGATCAACCTACCCACTGTGACAATTGTTGTAAATAGATACTCAAGTTTCGTATTGTGCCTGGTGGGATGTGGTTCCCGTCTCTCCGCGAGCCGGCCAGTGCGACCGTCGGGGGCATGCTACGCGTCGCTGAACGCCACGATGGGCGCCGACGCGCCCTGCTCGGGTAAGTTAAGAATGTTGAAATAACGCCAGAGTTCCAGATGTATGTATACCTTCAGGAGACGCCCCACCAATGGCCAAGATTATTTATACCCACACTGACGAAGCGCCCATGCTGGCCACCTACTCGTTCTTGCCGATTATCGAGGCCTACGCGTCGACTGCCGGTGTGGAAGTGGAGACCCGCGACATCTCCCTCTCTGGCCGCATCATCTCCGTGTTCGGTGACTACCTCACCGAAGAGCAGCGGATCAGCGATGCCCTGGCCGAACTGGGTGCCCTGGCAAAGAAGCCGGAAGCCAACATTATCAAGCTGCCCAACGTCAGCGCCTCGATTCCGCAGCTGAAGGCCGCGATCGCCGAGCTCCAGTCCCAGGGCTACGACCTCCCGGACTACCCTGACAACCCGTCCTCCGACACCGAGACGGACATCCGCTCGCGCTACGACAAGATCAAGGGCTCGGCCGTCAACCCGGTCCTGCGCGAAGGCAACTCCGACCGCCGCGCGCCCCTGTCCGTGAAGAACTACGCCCGCCAGAACCCGCACTCCATGGGCGCCTGGACGCCGGAGTCCAAGACCAACGTGGCCACCATGGGTGCCGAGGACTTCCGCGCCAACGAAAAGTCGGTGGTCATCGAAGCTGATGACACCGTCAAGATCCAGCTGGTCAAAGAAGATGGCACCGTCAAGGTCCTGAAGCGCGGGTTCCCCGTCCTGGCCGGCGAGGTTGTTGACGGCACCGTGATGCGCGCCGCCGCCTTGGACGAATTCCTGGCAGCCCAAGTTGTCCGCGCCAAGGAAGAAGGCGTGCTGTTCTCTGCACACCTGAAGGCCACCATGATGAAGGTCTCGGACCCCATCATCTTCGGCCACGTGGTGAAGGCCTACTTCACTGAACTGTTCGACACGTACGGCGAGCAGCTTGCCGCCGCAGGCCTGAGCGCCAACAACGGCCTGGCCTCCATCCTGGGCGGACTCGAAGAACTTCCCGAAGACGTCCGCGAAGGCGTCCAGGCTGCCATCAAGAAGGGCCTCGCCGAAGGCCCCGCACTGGCGATGGTGGACTCGGACAAGGGCATCACCAACCTGCACGTTCCGTCCGACGTCATCGTGGACGCCTCCATGCCCGCGATGATCCGCTCCTCCGGCCACATGTGGGGCCCGGACGGCAAGGAAGCCGACACGCTGGCCGTCCTCCCGGACAGCAGCTACGCCGGCATCTACCAGGTTGTCATCGACGACTGCCGCGCCAACGGCGCCTTTGACCCCACCACCATGGGCACCGTGCCGAACGTAGGCCTCATGGCCCAGGCGGCCGAGGAATACGGCAGCCACGACAAGACCTTCGAGATCCAGTCGTCCGGCGCCGTCCAGCTCGTGGACAGCAAGGGCAATGTCCTGATCGAACACCAGGTGGCCCCGGGCGACATCTGGCGTGCCTGCCAGGCCAAGGACGTGCCGATCCGCGACTGGGTCAAGCTGGCCGTCACCCGCGCCCGTGCCTCCGAAACCCCCGCCGTGTTCTGGCTGGATGAAGAGCGTGCCCACGACGCCAACCTGATTGCCAAGGTCAAGGAATACCTCAAGGAGTACGACACCGAGGGCCTCCAGATCGAGATCATGTCCCCGGTCAAGGCCACGGCCTTCACTCTCGAGCGCATCCGCAAGGGCGAGGACACCATCTCGGTGACCGGCAACGTGCTCCGCGACTACCTCACGGACCTTTTCCCGATCCTCGAACTGGGCACCAGTGCCAAGATGCTCTCCGTGGTTCCGCTGATCAACGGCGGCGGACTCTTCGAGACCGGCGCCGGCGGCTCCGCCCCGAAGCACGTCCAGCAGTTGCTGAAGGAAAACCACCTGCGCTGGGACAGCCTGGGTGAATTCCTGGCCCTCGCCGTCAGCTTCGAGCACCTCGCCACCACTACGGGCAACAAGCGTGCCCAGGTTCTCGCCGACACACTGGACCGGGCCACCGGCACGTTCCTGCTCGAGAACAAGTCCCCCCGCCGCAGCGTCGGGGAACTCGACAACCGCGGAAGCCACTTCTACCTCGCCAAGTTCTGGGCGCAGGAGCTGGCCAAGCAGACCGACGACGCCGAGCTGGCCGCCGATTTCGCCGCTGTGTCCGAGGCACTGACCTCCAACGAAGACACCATCGTCGCCGAGCTGCTCGCGGTTCAGGGCTCCCCGGTGGACATCGGCGGTTACTACCACCCGGACGTTGCCAAGGTTGCCGCGGTGATGCGTCCGTCCGCGAAGTTCACCGAAGTGCTCTCGGGACTGGCCAAGTAGCCGGACCCGCCAAAACGCAGAACGCCCCGCCTCCCATCACGGGAGGCGGGGCGTTCTGCTTGCCTGAAGGCTACTGCGAAGTGCCGGCTGCTGCAGCTAGCGCTGGACGTGCTTGCCGAACGGAGGCTCGGTGGCCATATCCGGATCCGTGTTCACGGGCTGCTCCGTGGGCACGGCGTCATAGCCCACTTCCTCCTCGAGGGGAACGGCGGTCGCGGCGTCGAGCGGAATTTCCGCCGTCGTGCCGGCTGCTGTTGCCGCGCCGGCTCCGCTGACGGCGCCTTCGCTGACGCGCTCCCGCCATGCGCCGGTCTCCACTTCGCGTTCCTCGATGAACTTCTTGAAGCGTTTAAGGTCCGAGGCCACCTGGCGGGAATCAAGGCCCACCGCCGCCCCCACCTTTTCGACCGCGGAGTCGGGCTCCCAGGCGAGTTCCACGCTGACCTTGGTTTCAGTCGGGTTGAGTGCTTCGAACCATACTGTTCCGGCGTTGCGGGGCTCGTCGATGCTCTCCCACGTGACGCGCTGGTCCGGCTGCTGGACGGTGATCCGGGCGTCGTATTCCCTCTTGACGCCACCGATGCTGGTCTGGAAGTGCACTGTGGTGTCGTCGAGCTGCCGCACGTCTTCCACGCCGCTCATGAAGTGCGGGAAGTCCTCGAACTGGGTCCACTGGTTGTAGGCCTGGCTCAGCGGGACGCTTACGTTGATGGATTCCTGGACAGTTGCCATGCGTACATCACTCCTTCAGCTGGCGGGCCGGTGGCCCGTGGTTCTGATCTCGTTGCGGGCTTCGTGGGCACGCTTAACAAACCTAGCGACATTCGCGGCAAATAGTAAGTTTACTGATGAAAAAATGCGGTACGGCTACCCGGGAGCGGAGGCCGACGGCGGGATCCCCGGTCGGCGGATCCACCTTACCGAACGCTCCAGGTGGTTCCGGCCGCCGTCACCGGCGTCAGCGTCCTGAGGCGCCTTTGCCCTTTTCCCCTTTTCCTGGGACTACTTGAGCGGGTGCAGGTGCGGGGGCGGGGACTTCGGCAGCGGGAGCAGGGGCTGCTTTCGCTGCTTCTGCCGCCGCCGCATCGGCTGCTGCCTTGGCAGCTGCTGCCGCGTCGGCCTGGGCCTTCGCTGCGGCCTGCGCAGTAGTGAGGTCCGCCCGCACGGCCTCGATGGCCTTCATGATGCTCTGATGGCGTTTGAACGACACGCTTCCCTCGGCCGCTGAAGCGTCAAGCTGCACCACGAGTTCGTCGAGCGACTTGAGGGCGCCGGATGTGTCGTTGCCGGCCGCGGACTGTGAAACCGTTAGCACCTTTGCCTGCAGTGTCTGAGCGGCATCAGGTTCCAGATCGGGCGCTGTGGAACTGCAGCCGGCGAGGGCGGCCGAAAGCAGGCCGGCCGCGATTAGCGTCCGCCAGCGGCGGGGCGGCACTATGCGAAGGCGGTTGTCTGCACACGACGTCATGGTTCCACGCTCTTCTGTAGTTGCTCCAGATGTTGTCCCAGCGTGCCGGTAACCGCCGGGTACTGAACAGGCTCCGGCGCGTTGGGCGTGTTGACCATCAGAAGAATCAGGGCGCCCACAACGAAGAGGGCGAACGCGGCCAACGCAGCAGCTAGCTTGCGGCGGCCCGCGGCGCGGATACGGGCGCGGGGCGGGCCACCGCGGCTGGCCGCCAACTGGGCCGTTGTGCGGGCGCCGGTCCCCGATTCCATTTCCTTCGTGCTGTCCGGGAGCACGAGGGGCGGCCGCGACGGCGGTGCCGGCAGAATGCGCGTCGGTTCCTCGGACACGGTGCCGGGCACTGACTCCGGGGAGACCAGGGCCTGCCGAAGGGCGGTCTCGAGATCAGCTGCCGTCGGACGGTCCATGGGGTCTAGTGCTGTCATGGATGTGATCAGGGTGGCCCACTCGGCCGGAACATCGCCGGGGATTTCCGGGGCCCGGTGTAGGCGCGCCACCGCAGATTCAATTGCGCTGCCTGGGTACTCCACGGCTCCCTTGATGCACTCCAGCAACACGAGGCCAAGGGAGTAGATGTCGCTGGCGGGACCAAGATCGGCGCCCCGTGCCTGTTCCGGGCTCAGGTAAGCAGCCGTTCCCACCATGGTCCCGGTGGCGGTCAGGCGGGTGCCGTCGACGATCCTGGCAATGCCGAAATCGGTCAGTTTGGGGCGCAGGGGCTCTCCGGGGCGGACCTGTACCAGGAGGATGTTGGCTGGTTTGATGTCACGGTGGATGATGCCCAGGTTGTGGACGTACGCCAGGGCATCGGCCACGCCGGCTCCGATCACTGCCAGTTCATCCAGTGGGACGGGGCTGTGACGGATCCTGCTGCGGAGGTCCTGCCCCTCAACGAGTTCCATCGTGAGGAACGGGCGGGGCTCTTCAGGCACGCGCGAGTCGATTCCGGCGTCGAACAGCGTCACGAGGCTGGGGTGGTTCAGGGTGGCGAGCAGCTGAATCTCGGCTTCCTGACGCTTCAGCTCGTCCGCGTCAGCCGATTGCGGGGCAAAGAGCTTCAATGCCACGTCGCGGCCAAGGTTCTCGTCCCTGGCCGTGTACACCGAGGCCATGCCGCCGCGTCCGATGACCTCGCCGAGGCGGTATCGGCCGGCCAGGACCTCCGCCGTTTGACTGGGCGAACTCTCCACGATGTCCCCATCCTTTTCAGCGTTCCCTCGGAACGCGCTCTAGAGAATGATACGGGGACGGGTATGTATTTTCATAAGGGTACTTGGTAGTTGGGCCTCCTCGGGGGAAATGGCCGTGCCCGGAGGGCTGACCCGGAGAGCCCTGAGCGGCTTTCCGGGCCAGTCCCGTCCGTGGCCCAGCTGGCTTGGCGGGCAGGGCGACGGCGATGCCGGCACCCGCCCGCCGGCAGCTTAGGCCTTCCTCCGCCGGGCCAGCACCAGCATGATGATCATGCCGCCGGCGAGGAGGAGAAGGGCAGCGATTGCCAGCTCAAGGTTGGCTCCCGTGTTGGCCAGCATCGGTGAATTGGAAGCTGCCGTGACCTTGGCACCCGTGCCGGTCGGCGTTTGAGCCGACGGATTCATACCCGTTCCGGTAGCGGCACCGCCCGGGCTGTTGACGCTCGGGACGTTGCCGCCTGATTCGATGCCACTTGCTGGAGCACCCGGGATGGTGCCACCCGGGACGGTACCGCCGGGGATGGTGCCACCATTGGCAGGACTTCCGGTTGAAGGACCTCCGGTGGCTGGTCCGCCGATACCCAGATCTACGCCGAGGTCGATCCCAAGGTCAACGCCAAGGTCGCCTGAGCTGTCGGTGCCCGTGTCGGTTGATCCGCCAACACCGAGATCGACTCCCAGATCAACGGCGGTATCCGTGCCGTTGTTCGCGAGGAGACCGAGCCCCAGGTCGACGACGGCGTCAAGATCTGCTGTCGTATTGTCGGTTCCTGCAGTGCCGGTATTGGTGCCGAGATTGACGTCCAGAACCGCGGCGACGTCGGCGGTGGTGGTGTCAGAGCCTGCCGTCCCAATGGTGCCGTTGCCCACGTTGACGTCCGCGATTGCTCCGAGGTCAGCGGTGGTGGTGTCGGTTCCTGTGGTCCCTGAATCTGTGCCGACCCCGAGCCCCAGGTCGACGACGGCGTCAAGATCTGCTGTCGTATTGTCGGTTCCTGCAGTGCCGGTATTGGTGCCGAGATTGACGTCCAGAACCGCGGCGACGTCGGCGGCGGTGGTGTCAGAGCCTGCCGTCCCAATGGTGCCGTTGCCCACGTTGACGTCCGCGATTGCTCCGATGTCAGCGGTGGTGGTGTCGGTTCCTGTGGTCCCTGAACCTGTGCCGACCCCGAGCCCCAGGTCGACGACGGCGTCAAGATCTGCTGTCGTATTGTCGGTTCCTGCAGTGCCGGTAGTGGTGCCGAGGCCAAGGTCCACGACGGCGACGAGATCGGCAGTGCTGTTTTCCGGCGTTGGGTCACCCAGTAGGCCCAACGACGAGTTGGCGGCAACTGCCGCTGAGACCGTGGCGGTAGTGCCGGACATGAGACCGTCGGAACCGCTTGTTGTATCCGCTGCACTGGCAGCGGTGGAGCCGAGGGCTAGGAGCCCGCCGGCGAAGAGGGTGCTGAGCAGCCCTCTGCGGATATTTGCGTGCATGGTGATATCTCCTGAAAGTTGTTTGTCGGGCGCCCATGGCAGCCCGGATGGCCGTTTTCTGCGCAGGGCGCAGGGAAGGCCTAACTAGTCAGGAGATGAACCGGGGTCGAAAGACACCGGCGCAGGGGAATTCTGCAGGGGGCCGCTGACCGGGACTGCGTGACTCAGCGGAACGTCGATGTGAAAGTCAGAAAGCCAGGCCGCGCCGCCGGCACCGCCGCCTGCGGATTGGCTGCTTCCCGACCCGGAGCACGGAACAGCCGGCAGCGCAGCGGGGTCCGGGGTTCCGGGCTCCGGGTGCGGAGCTTCGAGGCTTCCGGCATGCGGAGCCGCTGGCGGCGTACCAGAACGATTTGAGGCATGCAGGACAGCTGATTTATCGACGTCGGTGACGGGCAGTTCGCGGGAACTTTCAGCGTCTGCGCGAACGTTCAGGACCAAAGATGGTGCGTCCTCGCCAGCGGATCCACCTTCCGAAGCGGAGAGGCCCGGAACAGTCGGAAACGCTGCTGCGGCACCATAATCCGGAAGCAAATCAACACCAGTCAGCAGGTCGCCAACCGGCTCCACGACGGGATCAAGCGCGGGAACGGCTTCGCCGGCCGCCGGCAATGCCTGTTGGGCTATTTCGACGACGATTCCGTCGGCCGCCTCGACAACCGGTGCCGTGGCGGCGCCGGTGGTGCTGGCCGGGACAATCTGGTTCACCAGCGGGACGGCTTCAATCAGCTGGTCAACGGTGCCGGTTGCAGAACCGGTGAGGGGCAGGAGGAAGGCGGTAAGTTCAGCCGCGCTTGGCTGGGCGGGAAGTACGGCACCGCCCGCATCAGCCGCGCCCGGAGCGATAGAAGGTGCCACAGCGACCAGGGTGCCCGCGACAGGGTTGACTGCGGCTTCGGTTGCTGAGGAGACAGAAGGGCTGACGTTCCCTAGTAATGAACCGGGATCTGATGCGACGTCAGCGCTGGCGCCGGCGGCTGACAGGGTCAGCCAAGCTGTGGCTGCTGCGCCGGCAAGGAGCAAAGGACGGAGCGCGCGCCATGACGAACGTTCCATGTGCACCACCCCCCGGCTCCCCGAAAAATCGACGATTGCCTACAGCCTAGGCACGACCTAGATCTGGAGTCCAGAGGTTCACGACAAATAATCCGGCGAATTGATTATTTCCCGCCCATTCAAATCGGGGTTAGTGGGCATCATTCGGGTAGCTCACGCCCAGCTGCGCACGGACCCCGTCGAACAGCCGCATGACATTCAGCGAATCCTCGAGCGGCATGACCGGGCTCTCCGTAAGCCCTTGCTGGATACATCTGGTGACCTCGCGGAGCTCGTAAGAATAACCGCGGCCCACAACGTCGAAGTGCTCTGTGCGCGGTTCCGCCATGCCGACCCTGACCAGGATTTCCCTGGGATTGTTGATGGACCCCATGGTGTGTAGATAGCCCAGGCTCCCCGCGACGGTGGCTGCGCGCGGACCGTAGGCCATCAGCGACGACGTCAGCTGGGCCTGCCCGCCGTGGTGGTACTCCAGGGTTAACGCATTCTGGGTGTCCACGCCGTCGTCGTTCACTGATCCCGTAGCGCTGACGGCCTGCGGGAAACCCAAGGTGCCCAGAGCCCACAGCAGGGGATACACCGTCAGGTCAAGGAGTGCCCCACCGCCGTCTTTGAGAGCCCACAGCCGTGCGCTGGGGGAGTAGACCGCCGGGAAGCCGAGATCCGCGGTGACCCACTGGACTGTCCCGAGTTCCCCGGACGCCGCGATTTCGAAGGCCCGCTGCATGCTCGGCAGGAAACGGCTCCACATCGCTTCCATCATGAAGAGATTCTTGGAACGCGCGAGGTTCACAAGTTCCGCGGCTTCCCGCGCGTTGATGGTCAGCGCCTTTTCGCACAGCACATGCTTGCCCGCCTGGAGGGCCGCCAGCGCAACTTCGTAGTGCTGGGCGTGCGGAGTGGCCACATAGACGACGTCCACGCCGTCGTCGGCGAGGAGCCGCCGGTAACCCGGCCCGCCGTCGTCGTCCCCGTACGCCCTGGCAAAACCGTACTCTGCCGCGAAAGCATCAGCCGTCTTTTGGCTTCTCGAGCTGACCGCATACAGCTCCGCATCAGCGAGAAGGGCAAGGTCCTGCACCATCGACCGGGCGATACTGCCTGTCGCCACTATTCCCCACCGCAGCGGACGTCCGGTGGAAGAACGGGGATCCTGGTCGGACTGGCTGAATAGCCACGGCTTCGCGATGGGGGCACTCATTGTGCCATCCTCTCACCCGACTGCGGGAGCGGTAGGGAATTACCCGCAGGAAGTGACGGAGGATCCGAATTTTTCGCGCGAAAAGTGAGAGAGCGTCAGATTAAAGGCGGCAGGAGCTGAGAGAGCGTTTGGGAATCGCCCTGCTCAGCTCCCGCTTGCGCCCCGGGTCCGCTACACCGCTTACGCCGTAGCGGCCGATGCCACCCTGGTGCGGGCGGGCTCTTCGGTGAGGCGGCCCTGCTGGAGCCGGAAGCGGCGGTCCGTCTTGTTGGCGAGCTGGCGGTCGTGCGTGACCACCAGGATGGTGGTGTTGTGGTCGCGGCTCAGCGAGCTGAGGAGCTCGATGATGTGTTCGCCGGTCTGCTCGTCCAGGTTGCCCGTGGGCTCGTCGGCGAGGATGAGCTTGGGCTCATTGGCCAGTGCCCGGGCAATCGCCACGCGCTGCTGCTCGCCGCCGGATAAACGGTTGATGCGGCGCACGTGCTTCTCCGGATCCAGCTGCACCTGCTCCAGCAGCTCCTTGGCCCGGGCCAGCCGCACAGCCTTGCGCACTCCGGCGAACTCCATGGGCAGCATGACGTTGTCCACGGCGGACAGGTTGGGGATGAGGTTGAACTGCTGGAACACGAAGCCGATGTCGCGGCGCCGGTACTCGGTCAGCTTGCCGTCCGGCATGCTGGCCAGGCTGACGCCGTTGACGACGACGTCTCCGCTGGTGGGTTTGTCCAGCGCACCCAGCAGGGACAACAGGGTGCTCTTGCCGCTGCCGCTCTTGCCCACGATGGACGCGAGCGTCCCCTGTTCGAGTTCGAAGCTGACGTCGTTCACGGGTTTGATGGTGCGGTCGCCGGACTTGAAGGTGCGGACGAGACTCTTGACTTCAATCATGGTTACTCTCCTCGGAGGACTTCGATGGGGCGGATGCGGGCGGTCAGGAGTGCAGGAACCAGGGCTCCGATAATGGCCACGCCGAACACCGCGGCGATACCGGCGGCGATCACGCCGGGGGAGGCGCTCGCGGTGACGGTGGTCAGCAGCTGCGACGCTCCGCCGAACGGACCGCCCTGGCCGCCTGGAAGACCGGCGCCACCGCCGGGGAACCCGGCCGCCCCGCCAGGCATGCCGCGTCCGGTGGTTGCCGCCGTCGTCGTACTGGTGTTGGAACTGATCAGCGCGGAGGCGATGCCGCCGCTGGCGAAGGAGGCGACGGCGGCGCCCACCACGCTGCCGAGCGCCACGAGAACCAGCGCCTCCAGGACAAACTGAAGCCCGATGGTGCGGTTGGGGGCGCCGATCGCCTTGAGCACACCGATTTCACGACGGCGCTCGCGGACCAGCATCACCATGATCAGCAGGATGATCAGGCCGGCCGTGCCCAGTGCCGCGACGAACGCGATGAACGAGATGTTCTTGACGCTGTCCAGCGAGCTGACGGCGGTTTCGAGGTTCTGGCCCCGGGTGACGTCGGCCTTGTCGGTGCCGAGCGCGGACTGCAGGGCGGTCTTGGTGGAATCGACGTTTTCCAGGGTGTCCACCGTGACGATCATGGTGGAGAGCTCGCCGGGCAGTTCGGCCAGCGTCTGGGCGGAGGGGAGGGTGACGTAGAGGGCGTTGTTGCCGAACGTGGTGCCGGCGTCGAACAGGCCGGCCACGGTGTAGGTCTGGTCGTTGATGGTGAATGTGGAACCGACCTTAAGGCCGTTCTTTTCCGCAAGGGTGGTGCCGAGGAGCGCGGTGGCCGATTCCGCGGTGTAGTCGCCCAGGCCGGTGCCTTCGGTGATCGCCAGGGCCTTGCCCGTGCTGTCCACCTCGGCGCCGACTCCGGTGGCCGTGATAGGCAGACTGCGCACCGGCTGGGCGGTTCCGGTTGATCCGCTGGTTCCCTCGCTGGCCTGGTTGCGGTTGCCGAGCGTTCCGGCGTCGATGGCGGCAGTGAGGCTGGTGGTCAGCGTGGTGGTGGACTGCCCTCCGGGTCCGCCCTGGCCGCCGCCGGGTCCGCCCGCCTGGGTACCGGAGGCTTGGGTTCCGGCGGCGGACTGTGCTGCCGCCTCGGTGGCGTTGCGCAGCCGCAGCGCCTTGGTGCCGACGACGCTGGTGACGTTGGGTACGGCGGCCGCGGTGGCGGCCTGCTCTGCCGTGAGCGGTTCGCCGCCGCCTTCGAAGCCCTGGCCACCGGCCGGATTGACGGTCAAAACGGTGCCCACGGATGCGTTCAGTTCAGCGACTTTGGCGGCAACCGCCTGGTTGGCCACCAGCATGGACAGGGCCAGGCCGATCGCCACGGCCAGCACTGCCACCACGGCCCCGGTCCGGACCTTGTTTCTGAAGGCATTGCCTATACTTCGGGCGAGGACGCTCACGGTACTCCTAGAATCTCTGGCCGGACGGAATGACCGGCTGCTGATCCAACAGTGGTGCGCGTGGCTGTGCAGAGAACGGGCCGAAGCTATGTTTGCGCTGTGAAGGCCGGCGCCCGGGGTACGCAAAAGCCCCGGCCCACCCTCTCGGGTGAGCCGGGGCTCGTCACTGCGGTTGGAGGCGCCTCAGCGCGGAACTACTTGGTGATCGGGCCGAGTACCGGATCGTCCACGTAGGCCGTCTTGACGTTCTCCTTGGTCACGATGACCGGATCCAGCAGGTACGCCGGAACGGTCTTGACCTTGTTGTTGTAGGACTTGTCAT
This sequence comes from Arthrobacter sp. LjRoot78, assembly GCF_964254335.1. Classification (NCBI taxonomy): domain Bacteria; kingdom Bacillati; phylum Actinomycetota; class Actinomycetes; order Micrococcales; family Micrococcaceae; genus Arthrobacter; species Arthrobacter sp. LjRoot78. Next base: position 1,219,817 of record NZ_CAXUTG020000001.1, read on the forward strand.
CGTTGATCTCAGGCGTCTTGCCGGCCTGGATGTCCTTGACCATCGTGATTGCGTGCTCAACGAGCTTGCGGGTGTCCTTGTTGATGGTGGAGTACTGCTCGCCGGCCATGATGGACTTGACGGACTCAACCTCGGAGTCCTGGCCGGTGATGATCGGAAGCGGCTTGCCGGCGGCCTTGACGGAGGTCAGGACTGCACGGGCCAGGGTGTCATTCGGGGACAGGACGCCGTCCAGGGACGCGGTGCCGTAGCTGCCGGTCAGCAGGGTGTCTGCGCGACGCTGGGCGTTCTCAGCCTTCCAGCCCTGGGTGACAGCCTGCTCGAACGAGGTCTGGCCGGAGACAACCTTGAGGGTGCCGTCGTCGATCTTCGGCTTGAGGACACTCATGGCGCCGTCGAAGAAGACCTTTGCGTTGGCGTCATCCGGGGAACCGGCGAAGAGCTCGATGTTGTACGGGCCGGAAGGCTTCTTGGCCTTCATGCCGTCCAGCAGCGCCTGGCCCTGGAGTTCGCCCACCTTGAAGTTGTCGTAGGCCACGTAGTAGTCCACGTTCTCCGTGTTCAGGAGCAGGCGGTCATAGGCGATGATGGTGGCGCCGGAGTCCTTGGCCTGCTTGAGCTGCGTGCCCAGCTGGGCGCCGTCGATGGCACCCACGATGATGACCTTTGCACCCTTGGTGACCATCGCGCTGATCTGGTTCTGCTGCTCGGAGACGCCGCCGTTGGCGAACTGCACATCGGCCTTGAACCCGGAACCGTTCAGGCCGTCGTTGAACAGCTTCTCGGCCAGCACCCAGTTTTCACTGGTCTTCTGGGGTAGGGCGACGCCGATCGAGGAGTTCTTGGGGAATGCCTCGCCGCCGCTGCTGCCACCTGTGGTGCCGGTCTCGGCGCGGCCGCAGGCAGTCAGCGCCAGTGCCGCAATAGCAGCGATTGCTGCTGCCTTTCCTGCTTTACCAATCATTTGCATTGCTTGGTTCACTTTCTATAGATGGTGTGCGGAGAATCGTGGGGAAGCGCTCAGGCTTCCTTGCGGATGGCGTCCTTCGTGGATGTCGTCTCATCCGGCTGGAGCTCGCTGCTGCTGCGGCCGAAGTTCTTCATCATCATGCCGATGATTGATTTCTTGCCCTGGGTCTTGTTGTAGACGTCGAAGGCGACGGCGATCAGGAGCACGAGGCCCTTGATGATCTGGGTGAGGTCGGCACCGACGCCCAGGAGCTGCAGGCCGTTGTTCAAAACGGCCATCACCAGGCCACCGACGATGGAGCCGATCACGGTGCCCACGCCGCCGGTCACGGCAGCGCCGCCGATGAAGACGGCTGCGATGGCGTCCAGTTCCCAGCCGACGCCGTCGAACGGACCGGACGCGGTGGAGCGGCCGACGAAGATCATGCCGGCCAGGCCGGCGAGGATGGACATGTTCATCATGACCAGGAAGTTGACCTTCTTGGACTGCACGCCGGACAGCTCGGCTGCGTGCCGGTTGCCGCCAACGGCGTAGATGTGGCGGCCGACGATGGTCTTGGAGGAAATGAACCCGTAGATGAGGACCAGGACGGCCAGGATCAGGCCCGGGATCGGGAAGGACGTTCCCGGACGGCCGGTGGCGAACAGGTACGTGGCGTACAGGATGGCACCGCAGATCAGGACGAGCTTGAGGATCATTACCCAGGCCTCGGGGACTTCAGCGCCGAGGGCAATGGCCCGGCGGCGTGAACGGACTTCGCTGAAGATGACGAAGGCAACGGCCAGCAGGCCCAGCAGCAGGGTGAGGTTGTTGTATCCCGTGGACGGCCCCACCTCGGGGAGGTATCCGGAGCCAAGGTACTGGAAGTCGTTGGGGACCGGGATGGTGTTGGACTTGCCGACGAACTGGTTGAAGCCGCGGAAGAGCAGCATGCCGGCCAGGGTCACGATGAAGGCGGGGATGCCCACATAGGCGGTCCAGAACCCTTGCCAGGCCCCGATCAGAGCCCCGAGGGCCAGGCCGAGCAGTACACCGGCGTACCAGGGGATGCCCCAGTCACGGATGGCCAGGGCCACGGTAACGCCGACAAAAGCTGCCACCGAGCCCACGGAGAGGTCGATGTGGCCGGCGATGATGACCAGCACCATGCCGATGGCCAGGATCAGAATGTAGGAGTTGCCGTTGAAGAGGTTGATGACGTTGCCCGGGGTGAGCGTGCGGCCCTCGGTGAAAATCTGGAAAAAGACGATCAGTGCAACCAGGGCGAAGATCATGCCGAATTGGCGGGTATTGCCGCCAAATAACTTCTTGAGCGCGTTCATTGTTTCGGTCCTTGTGTCTGGAAGGTTCTGGAGGTATCCAGAAGGTCAGGCGGCGGTCTTGCGGGCGGATGTCATGAGCTTCATCAGGCTTTCCTGGCTGGCTTCATCCTTGTTCAGGACACCGGTGATGGCGCCTTCGAAGATGGTGTAGATGCGGTCCGAGAGTCCCAGCAGCTCAGGCAGTTCGGAGGAGATCACGATGACTCCCTTGCCCTGGTTGGCCAGCTGCTGGATGATGCCGTAGATCTCGTACTTGGCGCCCACGTCGATGCCGCGGGTGGGCTCGTCGAGGATCAGCAGGTCCGGATCGGTGAACATCCACTTGGCGAGCACCACCTTCTGCTGGTTGCCGCCCGAGAGTTTGGCGACGCCTTCTTCCACTGAGGGCGTCTTGGTGCGCAGGGACTTGCGGTACTGCTCCGCAACTGTGAATTCCTTGTTGGGGTCCACGATGTTGTGCTTGCTGATTTTCTTCAGGTTCGCCGCGACGGTGGTGGTCTTGATGTCATCGAGGAGGTTCAGTCCCAGGGACTTGCGGTCCTCGGTGACGTAGCCCAGCCCGGCGTCAATCGCGTGGCGGACGGAGCGGAGGGTGATCTCCTTGCCGTCCTTGTAGATGTGGCCGGAGATGAACCGTCCGTAGGAGCGGCCGAACACGGAACGGGCAAGCTCGGTGCGGCCGGCGCCCATGAGCCCGGCAAAACCGACAATCTCGCCGCGGCGCACGAAGAAGTTGGAGTTCTTGCAGACCAGGCGGTCCTGGATCTGCGGGTGGCCCACGTTCCAGTCCTTGACCTCGAAGAACACCTCGCCGATTTTCGGTTCGTGGTCCGGGAAGCGTGACTCCAGCGTGCGGCCCACCATGCCCTTGATGATGCGGTCCTCATCCACGCCGTCGGCCTTCACGTCGAGGGTCTCGATGGACTTGCCGTCACGGATGATGGTGATGGAGTCCGCGATCTGTTCGATCTCGTTCAGCTTGTGCGAAATGATGATGGACGTGATGCCGCGGCCCTTGAGCCCCAGCATGAGGTCCAGCAGGTGCTGGGAGTCGGATTCGTTCAGGGCTGCCGTGGGCTCGTCGAGGATCAGGAGCTTTACTGATTTGCTCAGCGCCTTGGCGATTTCGACGAGCTGCTGCTTGCCGACGCCGATTTCCTTGATGGCGGTATCGGGATCCTCCCGCAGACCCACCCGGGCGAGCAGTTCAGTGGACCGCGTCCGGGCCTCGGCCCAGTCGATGATGCCGCGTTTGGTGGGCTCGTTGCCCAGGAAGATGTTCTCCATGATGGAGAGCTCCGGGATGAGCGCGAGTTCCTGGTGGATGATCACGATGCCGGCATGCTCGCTGGCCCGGATGTCCTTGAACTGCTGGACTTCGTTCTGGTAGACGATGTCGCCGTCGTAGGTGCCGAACGGATACACACCGGACAGGACTTTCATAAGGGTGGACTTGCCGGCGCCGTTCTCGCCGCAGATGGCGTGGATCTCGCCGGCCTTCACCCGCAGGCTCACCTCGGACAAAGCTTTAACGCCGGGGAATTCCTTGGTGATGGAGCGCATCTCGAGAAGAATCGGATCGCTTTGCGTGGTCTGGGACGTCATTTGCCCTTACGCCTCCAATGCATGACTTCGTTGTCCGCCCTGCAAACCGCAGGGCCGTCTGATGAAAAAGTAAACTTGATCACAGCCGTTGTCGTCAAGTCTTTAACGCAACAGCCAGATAACGAATAGGTTAGGAGCGGCGGATTCCCGCATGCTGGAAAACGAGGGCGGCCGCCCCGAGGGCCTCCGCCCGGTCGCCGAGTGAGGACATTGTCAGGGTTGTGGTCTCGCCGATGACGGGCACTGCGTGGCGCACCAGGCCCCGCCGGATGGGGTCCAGGAGCAGGTCTCCCAGCCCCGCCAGGGGACCGCCCATCACAATGACTTCGGGGTTGATGAGGTTGGCCACGTTGCCCAGGGCCCGGCCTACGGCCAGGCCGGCGTCGTCGATGACACGCAGTGTCGCGGAGTCCCGCTCCAGGGCCTTGCGGACGATGTCCTCCGCGCTGAGCGGTTTCTCCTCGCCGCGGCTGAGGAGCTCGATCATGGTGGTTGTGGAAGCAATGGTTTCCAAGCACCCCCGGTTCCCGCAGCGGCAGATGAGGCCGTGCTCGTGGATAGTGGCGTGGCCGATCTCGCCGGTGATGCCCACGTTGCCGTAGTACGGGGCGCCGTTGAGGATCAGCCCGGCGCCAATGCCCGAGCCGATCTTCATGAACATCAGGTTGCTGATGCCGCTGTGGGGTCCCCACGTGACCTCTGCCAGGGCGCCTAGGTTGGCGTCGTTGTCAATGAACACGGGGAAATTCAGGGTCTCTTCAAGGTAGTGCAGGATGTTGATGCCCACCCACTCGGGAAGGATGGCCCCCTGCGCCACGGTGCCCGTCCGACGGTCGATGGGGCCCGGGATTCCGACGCCGGCGCCCACTATGGCGCTGCGTTCCACGCCGCTTTCCGCCAGCAGTTTGGCAAGGAGTTCGACGGCGGCCCGGATGCCTTCGTCGGCGTGATGGCCTAATGGCAGCAGCACGGATTCCTCGGCGATGATGTGGTAACTCAGGGTTGCGAGGACCACCCTGAGGTGCCGCCGTCCGAAGTCGATTCCCACGGCGACCGCACCGTTGCTGTTGAGCCGGACGTTCAGTGCACGCCGGCCGGAACTGGTGATCGGCTCCGTGGACGCCAGTCCGGCGTCCTGCATGATCTTGACGATGTTGGAGACCGTGGCGGTGGACAAGCCGGTCTGCCGAGCGAGTTCAGCCTGGGTTGATGGACCGTTCAGGAGGCACTCGATGATCCGTTGCTGGTTCAGGTGCCTCAGGGCGGACTGTGAACCAGGGTTCTTGGTTCGGCTCCTCGTTGAGCGCGGTGATGAGGGCATGCAATGAAGCGTGCACCATCTGCACCGTTGTAGTCAAGAAGTTAACGCAAGGCATCATTGCAGGACCCTTGCCGCACGCACGGACGTTCCGCACTGCGGGCCCCGGTTTCCGGGCGGAAATGCACCTACGGCACAGTCTGCACCCTCGCTAGGCTGGTAGGAAGAGGCTGCAAGAAGAGGCGGCCCGCGTTTCCCGCGGGCATCCCGGAGACTATAGAGGTGGTAACGGTGCTGCTGGCACTCCTGCAGGCGAACGCCGCTGTACTTGATGTGGAAACCAACTGCGGGGCAATTGACGACGCCGCCCGCTCGGCCGCGTCCGCCGGGGCGGGGGTGCTGCTCACCCCGGAGCTGTTTCCCGTGGGGTATGCGCCCCTCCGGGTCCGGTCCGGACTGGATCCCGCAAGCCTTCCGGCCATCCGCCGGACGCTCGCCGGCATCGCGCGGAAGAACCGCATCGCCCTGGTGTACAGCCTGCCCGCCCTCACCTCGGACGGCCGGTGGCAGATCACCTCCACGCTGGTGGACCGAGAAGGGGCCGAGGTGCTGAACTACGCCAAGGTCCACTTGTTTGGCGAGGAGGAGCGCACGGCGTTCAGCCCGGCCGCCGAACCTCCCGCCGTCGTGGACTTCCAAGGCATCAAAACGTCCATGGTGATCTGCTACGACGTCGAGTTTCCCGAAGCCGTTCGTGCCGCCGCGGTCCGCGGCGCAGAACTGCTCCTGGTTCCCACGGCCCTGTCCCGGGGATTCGACTCCGTCCCGCAGGTCCTGCTGCGCGCAAGGGCTCTGGAGAGCCAGCTGACCGTGGCCTATGCCAACCACTCGGGGGAGGAAGACGGCTGTGAGTTCCTGGGCGGCAGCGTCATCGCCGGTCCCGACGGCTCCCTGCTGGCCGCTGCAGGACCGGCGCCGGAACTGCTGTACGCCGAGGTGTCCGCCGTCAGCGCCCGCAACGCGCGGGAAGCCGTGCCGTACCTCAGGGAGCGCCGGCCGGAGCTTTACTCGGACTGGGAGGGCGCGGCTTCCGTTGCCGGCGGAGATTCGTCCACGTACTGAAGGGCGAACCAGAGCTCCGCGCGGACCTGGGCCTGGTTGAGGTCGGTCTCCAGAAGCTCGGCCACGGCGTTGATCTGCCGGCGGACGCTGTTCCGGTGCAAGCCCAGGGCTTTCGCCGTGGCGTCCCAGCTCCCGTTCTCTCCGAGCCACGTCCGCAGCACCGCCAGCTGGGCGGCGCGCCGCTCGGGATCCTCCTGGCCAAGAACCGGCTCCAGCAGGCGTGCCGCCAGCATGGTCCCGGCCTCGCGGCCAAGCAGTCCGGCCACGGACCAGGTCACCTCGTCCACCCGGGCGCTCCTGCCGGTTGCCTGAACCCGGGCGCGCAGCGACGTCACCCGCCGGTACGCGGACGCCAAGGCCTGGAACTCGGTGGCATCCCCGATCACCAGGCGCCAGCCGAGTTCCTCCGCCTCTGCCAGCAGGGCCTCGTCGACCTTGAGGCGGGTGATGGCGGCAAAACCGTAGTCAGTGATCTCCACCAGCTTGGTGTCGAACATGCGGCGCCACTGCAGGAGTTCCCGGACGGGGCTGTCGCCAGCAGGACCGCCGGGTTCCGCCTTCACACCCTGGACAACCCGCAGCTGCGCCGAGCGCGTGGAGGAAATGCTCTGCGCCAGGAGGTCTTTGAGTCCGTTGATGTGCTTCGTGCCGCCGGAGGCCACGCTGTCCGGATGGAGCAACAGCGCGGTCGCGAGCTGGCTGGGTGCCAGCGAGCCGCTGGTTCGCTGCCGCACCAGCAGTTCCAAGAGTCCCACCACCGAGGACACCACGCTGTTCTGGGCTGGCGTGAGCGGTCCGCCGGAGCCCAGGATCAGCGCGCCGAGGTTGGCATCCCGGGTGCTGCGGAGCGGGTGGCCGAACACCGTGGACGGCCTCGGTTCCTCGAGGGACTCCATCTCAACCCGGGGGCCGCTGCCACCCAGTAGCCGTTTCAGCAGCGGCTGCAAAGCCGAGAGTTCGACGGCGGCGGGCGGGGCCTGGTTGCCGGCCGGGCCGGCAGCGCCAGTTCCGCTGCTGTTGCCGCTTCTGCCGTCGGCCGCAGCCCGGGCGCGGATCCTGCCGTCGGCCCCGACGAGCAGCGCCCAGACCGGAACCCGCTGCACCAACGCCGCCAGGAGCTCGTGCTCCGGCCTGGCCGACAGGACCGCCCGCATCAGCTGCCGGTTGGTGTCCGCCAGTTGCCGGAACACCCTGGCGTTGTCCGACTCCAGCAGCTGCGAGAACGCCAGTCCGATCGCCGCAAACGGAACAGTCCTGGGAAACTCCACCAGGGTCAGGTTGTGGCGACGGCATGCCGCCAGCACGGTCCCGGGCACGGCGTCGAAGTACGGTTCCAGTCCGAACCCCAGGGCCCCCACCCCGGCGCCGACCAGCCGCTCCACATAGGCGTCCACCTTTCCCTCGCGGCCGCCCTCGCCGAGGAACGGCAACCCGGCGGTGAGGATAAACTCGCCGTCGAGAAGGTAGGGCGTCGGATCCTCCAGTTCGCTCGGCTCCACCCAGCGGAGCATCCCGGCACCGTTGCCGCCGTCGTGGAGTATCCTCAGCTCCGGCGGCAGCTTCTGCAGGAACTGCTCCAGCGTGACGAAGCCGAGCCGCTCGACGGCTGCCTCAGGCGCCAACGGGAGCACCGGCTTCCTGGTAGTCCGGGCACTCGTAGGCGCGCGGCAGGCGCGGGGCAATCCGGTTGATGATCTCGTCACCGTGGCTGCCGATCGCCGCGCCCCAGTCATCGGCGCTCGCGGCCCCGGTGCGCGGATCGCCAAATAGCACAGCTGTGTCACCAACGGCCACGCCCAGGGAATCCGGGCCCAGGTCCACCATGAACTGGTCCATGCAGACCTTGCCGATCACCGGAACCCGGCGGCCCCCGACGAGGATCAGGCTGCGGCCCGTGATGCCCTTGGGGATCCCGTCCGCATAGCCCAGCGGGATCAGCCCCAGATACCGCGGCTCGTGCGTGATGGCCTGGTGCTCGTAGCTCACGCCGGTCCCGGCTGGCACTTTCTTCACCAGCACCACCGGGGCCGTGACCGTCAGTGCGGGGCGCAGGCCGAAGTCGGCCGGAGCCAGGTGGTCGGCCGGAGCCAGCCCGTAGAACGCCAGGCCGGCCCGCACCATGTCGAAGGCGAATTCCGGCCGGTCAAGGATGTTGGCCGAACTCGAGACGTGCCGGAGAGCCGGTTCCAGGCCCGCCGCCCTGGCCGCACGGACGGCTTCTTCGAAAGCCTCCACCGCCGCCAGGTTGGCCGGGTGTGCCGGAACGTCGGCCCAGGCCAGATGCGTCCAGACGCCGCGCACGCAGAGCGTGCCGTCACGCTCTGCGGCCCGGGCAGCGGTGACGAGTTCCGCCCAGTCCTCCGCCCGCGCCCCGCCGCGACTCAGCCCCGTGTCCAGTTCAAGATGGACGACGGCGGGACGGCCCAGCTGGCGGGCGATGCCGGCCACGACGTCGAGCTGGGCGACGCTGCCCAGCGACACGTCGACGTCGTACGCCAGCGCTTCCCGGATCGTCTCGCTGGAGGCGGATGCGAGGTACAGCCAGGACAGTACCGGAGCGGTGATGCCCGCGCGGCGCAGGGCAATCGCCTCATGAAGCTGCGCCGTTCCCAGCCAGTCCGCCCCGGCCGACAGCGCCGTCCGGGCGACGTCAACGAGTCCGTGGCCGTAGGCGTTGCCCTTCACCACCGCCATGAAGTGGGGTGCCGCGGAGCGCTGGCGGAGAGTGCGGATGTTGTCTGCGATGGCCGAAAGGTCAACGCTGACCTGTCCGGTGAGCGCCGCGTTCCGCGTGCCCTCTGTGTGTGCATTAAGTCTCATGCCAGAAGACTATAGGTCATTTTGCACAACGATGAGAGGTGGCTCACAAACCTAAGCTGTACCAGGGGAAAGCCGCTAACTACTCACGAACGGACGTCAATGATGACTGTGCCTACACTCACCGGCCGGCCGCCGGCAGCTGCCCGCCGTCCGGGCCTGGCTGCACAACTGCTGCGCCGCAAGCCGATCGACCAAATGGTCAGCGAGGCCGACAACGGCCATGGCGGCACCAAGCTGGTCCGCAGCTTTGGAGTTCTGCAGCTGACCATGATCAGCGTCGGGGCCACGCTGGGAACCGGCATCCTGGTCATCCTCGGCGAATCCGTGCCGCTGGCCGGCCCCGCCATCTGGATTTCGTTCGCCATCGCCGGGCTTGCCGCCCTGCTCTCGGCCGTGTCCTACGCCGAAATGGCCGGTCTGGTCCCGGTGGCAGGCTCCAGTTACTCCTACACCTACGCCACGATGGGCGAAGGCATGGCGTGGATCTGCGGCTGGTGCCTCGTGCTGGAGTACGCGGTGTCAGTGGCCGCCGTGGCCGTCGGTGCAGGCCAGTACGTGAACGCGACCCTCGCGGTGTTCGGGCAGGTCCTGCCGGATGCCGTCTCGCAGCCGCCCGGTGACGGCGGCATCATGAACATCCCGGCCATGGTCATCGTGGTCCTCGCGACGATCCTGCTGGTTCGCGGGGCCAGGGAGAGCGCCTGGATCAACACCGCGATCGTGGTGATCAAGGTAGCCATCCTCCTCTTCTTCTGCGCCGTCGCATTCACGGCCTTCAACGCCGGCAACTTCGAGCCGCTGCTGCCGATGGGCGCGGCAGGCGTCTCGGCCGCCGCCTCGACGGTCTTCTTTTCCTACATCGGCTTCGACGCCGCCTCCACGGCCGGCGAGGAAGCGCGCAATCCCAAACGGGACCTGCCGCGCGCCATCATGCTTTCCATGGTGATCGTCACCACCATCTATGTCCTTGTGGCTGTCGCCGCCATCGGCGCCCGTCCCTGGGGCTGGTTCGACGGCACCGAGGCCGCCCTGGTGAAAATCCTTGAGGAAACCACAGGCCAGCCGTGGATCGCCCTGGTCTTCGCCGTCGGCGCCGTGCTGGCCATCGCCAGCATCGTCCTGACCGTCCTCTACGGCCAGACCCGCATCCTGCTCTCCATGTCCCGCGACGGCCTCATCCCCAGGATCTTCGGCCGCGTCTCCTCCCGCACCGGCACCCCGGTTGCCGGGACCGTGATCGTGGGCGTCCTCGTGGCCCTCACGGCCGGGCTGGTTCCGCTCGGTGACCTGGCGGACGCCACCAGCATCGGCACCCTGTTCGCCTTTGCCCTGGTCAACGTGGCCGTCATCTACCTGCGCCGCAACCGGCCCGAACTCAAGCGCACCTTCCGCGTGCCGCTGTTCCCGCTGACCCCCATCCTCGGCGCGCTTATGTGTGCGTACCTTATGGCCAACCTCGGCGCCGACACCTGGGCCGTGTTCGGCATCTGGATGCTGGTGGGCCTCGCAGCCTACTTCGGCTACGGCCGGAAGCACTCCAGGGTGGCGGCGCTGGGCCACGAGGAATACCGTGAACTGAGCGGGCGCGAATCTTCACCACTGTCCACCCCCGAACCGACGAAGGCAGACCTTTCATGACCATCGCCACCGAACTGCCGGCCAACAACCCCGCTACGGCCCCGGGCCCCGAAGCCGCCACCGCCGCGGGCCGGGCTGCCGACGCCCCCATCACCATGCTGAACCCGGACTTCCCGTTCAGCTACGACCACTACCTCGCGCACCCGGACGGCCTCGGCTCGGTCCCGCCCGAGCTGTACGGCACCCAGGTGGCGGTGGTCGGCGCGGGACTGTCCGGCCTGGTCACGGCCTACGAACTGATGAAGCTGGGCCTCCGCCCGGTCATGTACGAGGCCGACCAGATCGGCGGCCGGCTGCGGACTGCCAGCTTCCCGTCAGCTCCCGGCGTGGTAGCGGACCTCGGCGGCATGCGGTTCCCGGTGTCCGGCAAAGCGTTCTACCACTACGTGGACCTGCTGGGCCTGCAGACCCAGGAGTTCCCCAACCCGCTGGCCCCGGTCACCTCCAGCACCGTGATTGAACTGGCCGGGCAGAAGCACTACGCGAGCACGCCGGCGGACCTGCCGCCGTTCTTCCGTGAAGTGGCGGACGCATGGAAAGCGGCAGTGAACGACGGCGCCCGGTTCAGTGAGATGCAGGACGCCATCCGGGCGCGGGACACGGCCCGGATCAAGGAGATCTGGAACGAACTCCTGCCGCTGATGGACGAACAGACGTTCTACGGCTTCATCGCGGCCAGCGAGTCCTTCAAGAAGGCCGGCTTCGCGCACCGCGAGGCATTCGGGCAGGTGGGGTTCGGCACCGGCGGCTGGGATACCGACTTCCCCAACTCGATCCTCGAAATCCTCCGCGTCGTCTACACCGACGCCGATGACCAGCACCGCCTCATTGCCGGGGGAGCGCAGCGGCTCCCCGAGGCGCTGTGGCAGCACGCGCCGTCGGGCATGGCCCACTGGCCGGAAGGAACGTCACTGGCGTCCCTGCATTCAGGCTCCCCGCGGGGCGCCGTGGACCGCATCAGCCGGGACGCCAACGGCGACCTGCGCCTGCGCGAACGCTGGGGCCGGGAGGCGAGCTATCCCGCCGTCGTCACCACGTGCCAGTCCTGGCTGCTGTCCACCCGGATCCACACCGAGGAAGCACTGTTTCCGGCGGAGCTGTGGACGGCGATCGAGCGCTCGCACTACATGCAGTCCTCCAAGACCTTCGTGATGGTGGACCGCCCGTTCTGGAAGGACACCGATCCCGCTACGGGCCGGGATGTCCTGTCCATGACCCTGACCGACCGGCTGAACCGCGCCACCTACCTGCTCGACGACGGTCCGGACAAGCCCGCCGTCATCCTGCTCTCTTACACGTGGAACGACGACGCGCTGAAGTGGCTGGCGCTCGACGCCGACCAGCGGGTGGAGCTCATGCTGCACTCCCTGGAGCAGATCTACCCGGGCGTGGACATCGCCAGCCACATCATCGGCCAGCCCATCACCGTCTCTTGGGAAGCGGACCCCAACTTCATGGGCGCCTTCAAGGCGAACCTGCCCGGGCACTACCGTTACCAGCAGCGGCTGTTCACGCACTTCAAGCAGGACAAGCTGCCGGAAGCCCAGCGCGGGATCTTCCTGGCCGGCGATGACGTGTCCTTCACCGCCGGTTGGGCCGAGGGCGCCGTCACCACCGGCCTCAACGCGGTGTGGGGCGTGGTGAACCACCTGGGCGGCCGGTCAGCCGCCGGGAACCCGGGACCGGGCGAGCTGCTGGACGCACTGGGACCGATCAGCCTGGACTAGCCCGGGCTGCTGACCCTGTTAGCCGGCGTGAAGCTCCCGGTGCGCCTGCGCGAGCTCGCGGTAGTGGGCGGCGTTGCGCTTCACGCCGTCGAACTCCTCGTCGGTGAGTTCACGGCGGACCTTCGCCGGGACGCCGGCCACCAATGACCGGGGCGGGATGACGGTTCCTTCAAGGACCACGGCGCCGGCGGCCACCAGGGAGCCGGCGCCGATCACCGCACCGTTCAGGATGGTGGCGCTCATGCCGATGAGGCAGTCGTCCTCGACCGTGCAGCCGTGCACCACGGCACTGTGGCCGACGCTGACGCGGGCCCCGACGCTGCACGGGAATCCCGGGTCGGCATGCAGCACAACATTGTCCTGCAGGTTGCTGCCCTCACCAACGGTGATGGCGGCGGTGTCGGCCCGCACGGAGACACCGTAGAACGCGCTGGCGTCCGCGGCGAGGGTGGCTTTGCCGATCACGGAGGCGCTGGGGGCGACGAAGACTGATGGGTGGACGTCCGGGCTGGTGCCGGCGAAAGGATAAAGAGGAGCCATGTGCCCAGCCTAGGACACTGCTCGCGCCGGCCTTCGGAAGCAGGCTCCACAGGCGGGCTTTGTGACCTAGTGACGCCGCCGACGGGTCTCACTACCATTGGGGCCATGGAACTACGGGATTTTGGCCCGTCAGGGCTGCAGCTGCAAGGACTTCACCTGCGGCCGGACGGTGGCGGAGTGCCCGGCCGGTTCCGCCGGCTGATGCGGCGGATTGAGCAGCTGGAGGCCCTTGACCCGGCTGTCCGTGCGGTCGAGCCGCCGGCTGGCCGGCTGGTCCGCAACCGGCGTCTTCGCAGCTTCCTGCACGGCGATGCAACCGGAATACCGCTGCACGGCATCCTGACCGACGCACCATTCGGCGCATGGTTCATGGCCATGTACCTGGACCTGTACTCCGACCCCGGGACGCAGCGGGCGGCCACCCGGCTGGTGGGCCTTGGCGTTCTGGCCGCGGCGCCCACCGCACTGACCGGATGGGCCGAGTGGGCGTTGGCCGGCCGCGGAACGAAGCGGGTTGGCATCGTCCATGCCGGTTTGAATGGTGCGGCCGTGCTGATTTTCGCCGGGTCCTGGGCCGCGCGGCTCCGGGGCCGCCGCAAGCTCGGCGTCGGCCTGGCGCGCGTCGGGGCTCTCGTCTTAGTGGCGAGCGCTTTGCTGGGCGGATATATGGGCAGCGCCCGCCGGGGAGCGTAGACCCTCCCCGCTTCCCCAACTGACTCGCACTTAACGTCGTCAATCGCGGGTTCCGCGACGTTAAGTGCCAGTCAGTTGGGTCAGGGCGGGGGAGTGCGGAGGACCAGGAACTGGTAATGCTGCGTCCAGTGGCCGGCACCCGGCCCGGACTCCGCGCCCGTGCCTTCCGGCCACGTCACGAATTCCTCAACGTCGCCGTGCCGGCCGAAGATCCGTTGGAGCGCCGCGTCGCTGCGGCGGCTGAAAAAGCGCGGCGGCTGGATCTCGTCTTCGGGGTTGAGGACTTCTTCATCGTCACCGGACCAGAGCCCGACGGCGATCGGCGCCCCCGGCGCGGCCACCCGCACGAGTTCACGGACGACGTCGTCGATGTCCTTGTTGGGGATGTGCAGCAGCGTGCTCATGGTCCACAGTGCCGGGAAAACGCCGTCGGCGAAGGGCAGGCTCCGCACACTCGCGACCGAGACATTCAGCCCCTTGGACGTAGCCAGCCGCACTTGTTCCTCGGACAGGTCCACACCCGTGTAATGGACGCCGGCCTGGACGAACTTGAGGCCGTCGAGGCCCCCGCCGGAGCCGATTTCCAGTACGGCGTGCCTGCCTTCGGCCTTCAACCGGGCGATGAACCGTTCCCGCTGCTGCACCCGCTGCGGAGTCAGGGGATGCTCCGGATGAAGGAGGGCACGCTGGTTGTAGAACGCGGCCAGCCGGTCCTCGCCGCTGAGCCCCAGGGCTCCGGAGTCCTCCACGGCCGGCGCCACCTCCTGCCCGGACCCTAGTTGAAGACGACGGTGCGGTTGCCGTCCAGCAGCACGCGGTGCTCGGCGTGCCACTGGACGGCCTGGGCCAGGGTGCGGCCTTCCACATCGCGGCCCATCTGCACGAACTGTTCCGCGGTGCGGCGGTGGTCCACGCGGATTACTTCCTGTTCGATGATGGGCCCTTCGTCCAGGGCGGCCGTGACGTAGTGCGCCGTGGCGCCGATCAGCTTGACGCCGCGGGCATGGGCCTGGTGATACGGCCTGGCACCCTTAAAGGACGGCAGGAAGGAGTGGTGGATGTTGATGGCCTTGCCGGTGAGCTCCGTGCAGAGCTCGTTGGACAGGATCTGCATGTAGCGGGCCAGGACGGTCAGCTCGATGTCCTGCTCCGCAATGATCTTGCGCAGCTGGTCCTCTGCCTGGACCTTGGTGTCCGCAGTGACCGGGATGTAGTGGAAGGGAATGCCGTAGAACTCCGCCAGCCCGGCCAGGTCCTGGTGGTTGGACACGATGGCGGGGATCTCGATGGGCAGCGTGCCGGAGCGCTGCAGGAACAGGAGGTCGTTGAGGCAGTGCGCCGACTTGCTCGCCATCAGCAGCGTGCGGACCTTCCGGCCGGCGGGGTTGAGGCTCCACTGCATGCCGAAGGCCTCCGTCACGGGCTGCAGCGCGGCGTGGACTTCTGCCTGCGACGCGTCCGTGGTGGCTTCGACGCGCATGAAGAACGTGCCGGTTGCGTGGCTTCCATACTGCTGCGAGTCCGTAATATTGCAGCCGGCCACGAGCAAAGCTCCCGCCACGGCATGCACGATACCGGGCCGGTCCGGGCAGGAGAGGGTCAGAACATAAGCGGAGGTCAGCTGGTCTTCAGTCACGAATAACAGCCTACCCGCGCCGGAGGCAGCGCTCTCAACGCGATTCGGACAGGACTCGGACGGGATTCACGCGGGATTCCGACGGGATTCGGAAAGGTTTTGATAGGCTTATCCGGTCGCAACTGGCGTTGGATGGCTAACCATCAGGGAGCGGCATTGACGAAGACCACGGATCGTACGCCTGGGCCGAGGGTCATGTTTTGCCGGCCGGCAGTTTAACCACTGCCGTTCCTCTGCGATGTCCTGCCCTCAAGCGGGTTGCCCTCACCGGGTTTCCCCGTAATCAAGGGGCCGGGCAACGTCACAGCCGGTAGCCTGACCTTAGCAGCGCCCATCCCTAGCCAGGAGTTATTCGTGACTACTTCTCCGACTTCCGTTAGCACTTCCTCCACCGTCAGCAACCTGCCGTTGGCGGAGCTCGACCCCGAGATCGCCGCAGTACTGGACCAGGAGCTTGGCCGCCAGCGCGGCACCCTGGAAATGATCGCCTCGGAAAACTTCGCCCCGCGCGCCGTCATGGAAGCCCAGGGCTCCGTCCTGACCAACAAGTACGCCGAGGGTTACCCGGGCCGCCGCTATTACGGCGGCTGCGAATACGTGGACATCGCTGAGCAGTTGGCGATTGACCGCGTCAAGGACCTGTTCGGCGCAGAGTACGCCAACGTCCAGCCGCACTCCGGCGCCCAGGCCAACGCCGCCGCACTGTCCGCCATGATCACCCCCGGCGACAAGATCCTGGGCCTGTCCCTGGCTCACGGCGGCCACCTGACGCACGGCATGAAGCTCAACTTCTCCGGCAAGCTCTACAGCGTGGCTGCCTACCAGGTGGAGCAGGACAACTTCCGCATCGACATGGACAAGCTCCGCGAGCAGGCCATGGCCGAGAAGCCGCAGGTGATCATCGCCGGCTGGTCCGCCTACCCGCGCCACCTGGACTTCGCAGCCTTCCGCTCGATCGCCGATGAAGTCGGCGCGCTGCTCTGGACCGACATGGCCCACTTCGCCGGCCTGGTGGCCGCGGGCCTGCACCCGAGCCCGGTGCCGCACTCCGACGTCGTCACCTCCACGGTGCACAAGACCCTCGCAGGCCCCCGCTCCGGTGTGATCCTGGCCAAGCAGGAATGGGCCAAGAAGCTCAACTCCAACGTCTTCCCCGGCCAGCAGGGCGGACCGCTCATGCACGTCATCGCCGCAAAGGCCGTTGCCTTCAAGATCGCCGGCACCGCTGAGTTCAAGGAGCGCCAGGAGCGCGTCCTCGAGGGCGCCAAGATCATCGCCGACCGCCTGAACCAGGCTGACGTCGCAGAAGCCGGTGTCTCCGTGCTCACCGGCGGCACCGATGTGCACCTGGTCCTGGTGGACCTGCGCAACTCGCAGCTGGACGGCCAGCAGGCCGAGGACCTCCTGCACTCCGTGGGAATCACCGTGAACCGCAACGCTGTTCCGTTCGACCCGCGCCCGCCGATGGTCACCTCCGGGCTGCGCATCGGTACCCCGGCACTGGCCACCCGCGGCTTCGGCGCCGAGGAATTCACCGAGGTGGCCGAGATCATCGCCACCGCCCTGAAGGCCGGCTCCGCCACCGACATCGAGGCCCTGCAGGCCCGCGTGGACAAGCTCGCCGCCGACTTCCCGCTCTACCCGCAGCACGAACAGTGGTGAACCCGTCCATGGCGCAGACCGCGAAAATCCTTGACGGCAAGGCAGCTGCAGCTGCGATCAAATCCGAGCTGACCGAGCGTGTCGCGGCACTGAAGGCCCGCGGCGTCACCCCGGGCATTGCCACAGTGCTCGTTGGCGCGGACCCTGCCTCGCAGCTGTACGTGTCTATGAAGCACAAGCAATCTGTGGAGATCGGGATGAACTCGATCCAGCGTGAGCTTCCGGCCGATGCGACCCAGGCCCAGGTTGAGGACCTCATTGATGAACTCAATGCGGACCCCGCCTGCCATGGGTACATCGTGCAGCTGCCACTGCCCAAGCACCTGGATACCGACGCAATCCTCGAGCGGATCGACCCCGCCAAAGATGCAGACGGCCTGCACCCGACCAACCTCGGCAGGCTGGTGCTCAACGTCAACGGTGAGATCACCTCGCCGCTGCCATGCACGCCCCGCGGCGTCATTGAGCTCCTGGAACGCAACGGCTACAACCTGGCCGGCAAGCACGTTGTGGTGGTGGGCCGTGGTGTCACGATCGGCCGCACGATCGGCCTGCTGCTGACCCGGCGGGCAGTGAACGCCACCGTCACGTTGACGCACACCGGCACCGAGAACCTCTCGGAGCTGCTGCGGCTGGCGGACGTCATTGTGGGCGCGGCGGGTGCCAAGCACATCGTCAAGGCTTCGGACGTGAAGCCGGGCGCGGCGCTGCTCGACGTTGGTGTCACCCGTGAAACCGATCCCGAGACGGGCAAAAGCAAGGTCCACGGCGACATCGATCCCGCAGCTGCCGAGGTGGCCGGCTGGATCTCGCCGAACCCCGGCGGCGTGGGTCCCATGACCGTGGCCCTGCTGATGACCAACGTGGTCGAAGCCGCGGAACGCAAAGCGGCGGCGGAACGCCACGCCGGCGTCGCCTAAGCTACACGGAATGCAGACAGGGCGCCTACTCCCGCGGGAGTAGGCGCCCTGCGCCGTTAAGCGGACGACGCGGGTACGCCGCCGCCGCTAGGCTCGGAGTATGCCGCGCCGATTCCAAGGTCCGCCCACCGCCTTCGTGGTGATCGCCGTGGCCGTTGTCCAGGTCGTGGGCACAGTCTTCGCCGCTGCGCGGCAGCCCGACCACCGGCCCCTTGACGTGCTGGCTTTCGTGCTGCTGCTCGCCGGCCCGGCGGCGCTGTCCCTGCGCCGGCGCTGGCCCGGCGTGATGTTGCCTGCGGCTGCTGCGGCGACGATCCTCTACCTTGCCGCAGGCTACCCGTGGGGTCCTGTCCTGCTGTCCCTGGCGCTGGCCATCGTCTTCTCGGCGGCCGCCGGACGACGCTGGCAGACCTGGACCGTGGCCGGGACCTGCGCGGCGGCGCTGGCTGCCTTCTTTGTGGCCAGCGGGGACGAAGGCGCCCTGATCCGGGCCGTCGCCGGAACGTCCTGGCTGGTGATCCTGGTGCTGCTGGGGGAGGGTGCCAGGCTCCGCCACGAGCGCGTGGCCGAAAGGCGGCGGCAGCGCGAGTCCCGGGAGCAGGCCGCCCGGGACGAATACCGGCTCGCCCTGGCCCGGGATATCCATGACGTTGTGGCGCATTCCCTGTCCCTCATCAACGTCCGCGCATCAGTGGCGCTGCATCTGGGGGACCGGGACCCGGAACAGTTCCGTCCCGCCCTGGAAGCCATCAAATCGGCTAGCAAGGAGTCATTGGATGAAGTCCGCCAGCTGCTGGGCGTGCTCCGGGATGACGCGCCGCTCCGACCTGCCTCGGGTCCCGGGCTGCGGAAACTGCCCGGGCTCGCCGAGAACGCGCGGCGCACGGGACTGGACGTGAAGCTGGACATCCGGACGGATCCCGGCACCGGCGGGCCGCCCGCCGCAGCCGAAGAGGCCGCGTACCGCATCGTTCAGGAGGCCCTCACCAATGTGGTGAGGCACGCCGGAGCCCGCCGCACCGCCGTCGTGGTTGAAATTCCGGCGGTCGGACCCGACGCCGGACACCTCACCGTTACGGTCGACGACGACGGCCGCGGAGCTGCCGGGGCACCGGAAGGCAACGGGCTGCGGGGGATGCGGGAACGCGCGGCTGCGCTGGGCGGCAGCGTGCGGTTCCTGCCGCTCAACCCGGGCTGGCGGGTCCAGGCAGTGCTGCCGCTGGCCAGTCACCCCACCGATGGCGACCGGAACGGGGACCGGGCATGATCCGCATCCTGATCGCCGATGACCAGACGCTCATCCGGGCCGGATTCCGTGCACTCCTGGATGCTGAACCGGACATGGAGGTCGTGGCCGAATGCGGAACCGGCGACGACGCCGTGAGGCTGGCCGCCCGCGAGAGGCCCGACGTCGTGCTGATGGACATCCGCATGCCGCAGGGCGACGGGCTCGAGGCGACCCGCACGATCCTGGCCGACCCGGCGCTTCCCGGAACGCGGGTCATCATTCTCACCACCTTCGAACTTGACGAGTACATCGCCGAGGCTGTGCGCGCCGGTGCCGCCGGCTTCCTGGTCAAGGACACAGAACCGGAGGAACTGCTCCGAGCGGTCCGCGTGGTGCACGACGGCGACGCACTCCTGTCGCCGTCGGTGACCCGCCGGATCATGGCCCAGCTGGCCGTGCAGTCCTATGCGACGGGCAAACCGTCCGACGCCGCACTGGACCGGATTACCGAACGCGAACGGGAAGTGCTCCGGCTGGTGGGGGAGGGACTGAACAACGCGGAGATCGCCGGGCGGCTCTTCATCACGCCGCTGACCGCCAAGACCCATGTCTCCCGGATCATGACCAAGCTGCAGGTACGCGACCGCGCTCAGCTGGTGGTGCTGGCTTATGAGTCGGGGCTGGTCCGCCCCGGCTGGAGCATCTAAGGTAACCCGGCTGCCTCCCTGGGTAGTAGGGCGTACGCCGCAAGTGCCTCCCGCCGCCGGACGACGGCGCAGCGCGCCGAAACCAGACTTGAAGCGGAGCCGAAATCCGGCTCGCAGAGAGAGTCTGGAGCTGACATGCTGACTGCAATTAGCACTGCTTTTGGGACCGTCCCCGCCCACGCGCCGTGGTACGACGGCGGCTTCTCACCTTGGTTCCTGCTGTTCCCGCTGTTCTGGATCCTGGTGATAGGCCTGCTAATCTTCGTTGCCCGGCGCACTTGGCGGACTAACCACCGCTGGGCTGCCCGGCAGGGCGGCGAAGGGGTGCTCCGGGAACGCTACGCGCGCGGCGAAATCGATGAGACGGAGTACCGACAGCGCCTGCAGGTCCTGCGCGGCGAGGAAAAGTAGGCGGGTTCCGGCGGCCCCGATTGCGGGTCGCCGGGTCCGCGGCCGACGCGACAAAATCGAATGGATTTTTTGAGATCGAACTCTTTATTTGTTCGAACGTGCGTACTAACGTGGGGTGAGTGCCTGAACTTGTGTCCAACGAAGAACTCTCAAGCCAACAATCCCGCAGCCAGCCCCAGGGCGACCAGATGCAGTACGTCATCACCGCCGAAAACCTCACCAAGACGTACGGCGACGTCACCGCCGTCGACGGCATTTCCTTCAGCGTTCCCGCCGGTGAGGCCTTCGGCCTGCTTGGTCCCAACGGTGCCGGCAAGTCCACCACCATGAAGATGATCGGCGGCGTCTCCCAGCGCACGTCCGGAAGCCTGTCCATCATGGGGCTGGATCCGGAAAGCCACGGGCCGGAAGTCCGCGCCCACCTCGGTGTGGTGCCGCAGCAGGACAACCTCGACGAGGAACTCAGGGTCCGCGACAACCTCCTGGTCTACGGCCGCTACTTCGGACTGCCCATGAGCTACCTCCGGCCCAAGGCCGATGAGCTGCTGGAGTTCGCCCAGTTGACGGACAAGGCGAAATCCAAGGTGGACGCGCTCTCCGGCGGTATGAAGCGGCGGCTGACCATCGCGCGCTCGCTGATCAACGAACCCCGGATCCTGCTGCTGGACGAACCCACCACCGGCCTGGACCCGCAGGCCCGGCACATCCTCTGGGACAGGCTGTTCCGGCTTAAGGAGCAGGGCGTCACGCTCATCCTCACCACGCACTACATGGACGAGGCGGAACAGCTGTGCGACCGCCTCATCGTGGTGGACAAAGGGCGCATCATGGCCGAGGGCTCGCCGGCCAGCCTCATCCGCGAGTACTCCACCCGGGAAGTCCTGGAGCTTCGCTTCGGATCGGAACGCAACGCCACCATCGGCGCTGAGCTCGAAGGCATTGGCGAACGGCTGGAGACGCTTCCGGACCGGGTGCTGATTTACGCGCACGACGGCGAGGCGGCCCTGGAGCAGGTGTCGGCCCGCGGACTCCGGCCGGTCACCTCACTGGTGCGCCGGTCGTCCCTGGAGGATGTTTTCCTCCGCCTCACCGGCAGGAGCCTCGTTGACTGAGCAGCCTTCGCCGTCCGTGGCGGACGCAGGCGGCCGCGGACCTTCCGTGCTGCGCGCCCACTCGCCAGTCGTGTCAGCGGCCCGCGCCCGCCGCTGGGGAGCCTTCTACTACGCGGAGCAGGTCCTCCGCGTCATGAAGAGCTACGGCTGGACCATCGTGATGTACGGCGTGGGCCAGCCAGTGGCCTACCTGTTTGCCATGGGGGTGGGCCTGGCCACGCTGGTGGACACGAGCAGCGAAGGAGTGTTCGGCGGGGTCAGCTACCTCGCCTTCATCGCCCCGGCACTGCTGATCTCTGCGGCGGTTATGACAGCGGCCAATGAATTCACGTTCCCGGTGATGGACGGGTTCAAGTGGCGGCGGGTGTACTACGGCCCGCACGCGTCCCCGCTCACGCCTGAGCAAATCGCCGCGGGCCACATCATGGCCGTGACCCTCAGGTTCCTGCTGCAGTCGGCCATCTACTTCGCGGTGGTGGCCCTCTTCGGTGCGTCACCCAGCGGCTGGGGCTGGGTATCCGTACTGGTGGCCACGCTCGCCGGGCTCTCCTTCGGCCTTCCCCTGATGGCGTATGCCGCCTCCATCAAGGAGGACAAGGGCCAGTTTGCCATGGTGATGCGGTTCATTGTGACCCCGTTGTTCCTGTTCTCCGGAACGTTCTTCCCGCTCGATTCCCTGCCGCTCGTGGTGCGCTGGATCGGCTGGATTTCTCCGATCTGGCACGGCACTGAGCTGGGCCGTGTCTTCAGCTACGGCTATGATGAGTCGCCGTTGCTGACCATCCTGCACATCGTGTTCCTGGTAGGCCTCGCCGTGGCGGGGTGGCAGCTGACAAAACGCCAGTTCGTCAGGAGGCTGGGGCAATGAGCATTCTGTCTGAAAGTCACAACCCGGGCGGCCACAGCGTGACCGAGGCCGCGCGGAACCGCCATTTCGGGCCGATGTACTCCCGGAACGTCAGGGCTGTCATTGCCCGCGGGCTGATGGCCACGAAGAGCAGCAACTGGATGGTGATGCTGTCGGGCTTCTTCGAGCCGGTGCTGTACCTGATCTCGATGGGCGTGGGCCTGGGGGCCATCGTGGGCGCCGTCCAGGGACCCGGCGGCCAGGAGATCAGCTACGCCGCCTACATTGCGCCGGCGCTCCTGGCCGTGTCCGCGATGAACGGCGCCGTGTACGACTCCACATGGAATGTCTTCTTCAAGATGAACTTCGCCAAGCTGTACCAGGGAATGCTCTACACCTCACTGGGTCCGCTGGACGTGGCCATGGGGGAGATCTTCCTGGCATTGCTGCGGGGCCTGCTCTACGCCACCGGATTCACCGCAGTCATGGGCGTTATGGGACTGATCACCACGCCATGGGCCATCCTCATGATTCCGGCCTCGGTGCTGATCGCCTTCGGTTTCGCGAGCTTCGGCATGGGGATCACGAGCTTCATGAAGACGTTCCAGCAGATGGACTGGATCAACTTCGTGATGCTGCCGATGTTCCTCTTCAGTGCCACGTTCTACCCGCTCAGCGTCTACCCGCAGTCCATCCAGTGGCTGATCCAGGCGATGCCGCTGTGGCACGGTGTGGAACTGCTCCGGCAGATCAGTGTGGGAATCTTCACCCCTGCCACGGCCATCCACATCGGGTATTACCTGGTGATGATCGTGCTGGGGGTCATGCTCACGGCCGGCCGCCTGCGCAAGCTGTTCCTGAAATAACGTTCGCCCGGGGTGGAAGCGTCCATTTTCCTGCTCCGGCGTTTGAGACAATGGACCCATGCGAACTTTGGGTAACCCTCACTCTGCGTCCAACCCGGCCAAGGGCGGGTTCTCCATGCTGCGTATCAGCGGTCCGGGAATGATGGTGTTTGTCGTCGCCTTCGTTGTGGCCGTCATCTTTGCTGCCAACCAGAACGACGTCGTGGGCTGGGTGGTGGCGATCATCGCCGGCTTCTGGCTCGCGCTGGCAGCGTTCGTCGTCTTCAGCATCCAGAAGGCGGCCAAGAAGGCGACCGTCAAACTCAACGAAGCGCAGAACGCCTTCAATGCAGCCACCGGCCGGGCGCCGTCGTCCGGCAGCGCCGATCACGGCGGCACACGACTGGTCCGGTCTCGTAGCGAAGCCGACGAAGTCCGGGACATGAAACTGGACCATTCCTTCAAGATCGTCCAGGTCCAGGTGCGCGTCGTCGAGCAGGAACGGGCCAAGGGCGCAGCATCGGACCATGACACCATCCGCCGCGCACTGGAGACCATCGAAATCACCGCCACCAACGCCAGGGACATGATCAAGTCCTCCGGTGGCGCTGACGAACCCGTCAGCGGAACCATCATCGACTAGAGTGGAGCGGGTGATCTCGGCATTGAAGAAGGACCACCTTCGTATCGCATCAGTAAACGTCAACGGCCTCCGCGCTGCCTACCGGAACGGTATGGCGGAGTGGCTTGAGCCGCGCGAGGTGGACATCCTCTGCTTGCAGGAGGTCAGGGCACCGGACAAGATCGTCCGCGAGCTCCTGGGCGACGGCTGGTTCATCCTGCACGAGGAAGCCGAGGCCAAGGGCCGCGCGGGCGTGGCCATTGCCTCCCGCGAGGAACCGCTGGCTACCCGCTCCCACATCGGCGACGACTACTTTGCCACCGCCGGACGCTGGGTGGAGGCGGATTTCCGCGTCAGGGATGCCGCCGGTGCTGCCGCCCAGTTGACCGTAGTGAGCGCCTACGTTCACTCCGGTGAGGCCGGGACCCCGAAGCAGGACGACAAATTCCGGTTCCTGGACGTCATAACCACCCGCCTTCCGGAGCTGGCAAAGCACAGCGACCATGCCCTCGTGGTGGGTGACCTGAATGTTGGCCACACGGAGCTGGACATCAAGAACTGGAAGGGCAATGTGAAGCGCGCCGGTTTCCTCCCGGAGGAACGCGCCTACTTTGACCGCTTCTTTGGCGATGAAATCGGATGGAGGGATGTCCACAGGGGCCTGGCGGGAAACGTAGAAGGCCCCTACACCTGGTGGTCCCAGCGCGGCAAGGCCTTTGACACCGACACAGGCTGGCGCATCGACTACCACATGGCCACCCCCGCCCTCGCTGCCGCTGCAATTTCGGCAGTGGTGGACCGGGCGCCGTCATGGGACACCCGCTTCTCCGACCACGCCCCGCTGGTAGTGGACTACCAGCTCTAAGCCCGAAGGTTTTTCTCACAATGACTAGCTCGACTACCCCGGTGACCAAGAAGCGCATCCTTTCAGGTGCCAAGCCCACAGCGGACTCCCTGCATCTGGGCAACTACATTGGCGCCGTCCGCAACTGGGTTGACATGCAGGCGGAATACGACGCCGTATTCTTCATTCCCGATCTCCACGCCATCACCGTGGATTTCGAACCGGCAGAGCTGGCCAAGCGCACCCGCGTGGTGGCTGCCCAATACATTGCGGCCGGCATCGACCCGGACAAGAGCATCTTCTTCGTCCAGTCGCATGTCCCCGAGCATGCCCAGTTGGCCTGGGCGCTGAACTGCATCACCGGCTTTGGCGAAGCCTCCCGGATGACGCAGTTCAAGGACAAGACGCAGAAGTCGGGAACGGAGTCCGCAACACTGGGCCTGTTCGCCTACCCCACCCTGATGGCCGCGGACATCCTCCTGTACCAGACCGACCTCGTCCCGGTCGGCGAGGACCAGCGGCAACACCTGGAGCTGACCCGAAACCTGGCCCAGCGCTTCAACACCCGCTTTGGCCAGACCTTCACGGTGCCTGAGGCCACCATCCTCAAGGCCACCGCCAAGATCTACGACCTCCAGAGCCCGACTGCCAAGATGTCGAAAACAGGCGGCTCGCCCCACGGTTCCATCCAGCTCCTGGAGGACCCCAAGATCGCTGCGAAACGCATCAAGTCCGCCGTGACAGACACCGGCACGGAAATCCGCTTCGACGCCGAAGCCAAGCCCGGCGTCTCCAACCTGCTGACCATCTATTCGACGCTGACGGGGAAGTCCGTGGCCGATCTTGAGGCGGAATACCAGGGCAAGATGTACGGCCACCTCAAGAAGGACCTGGCCGACGTCATGGTGGACTTCATCACGCCCCTCCGGGACCGCACCAATGAACTCATGGCGGACCCGGCCGAGCTGGACAGGCTACTGGCCCAGGGCGCTGAACGTGCCCGCGAAATCGCCTCCGTGACCCTCGGCCAGGTCTACGAGCGGATGGGCTTCCTGCCGTCCCTGAGCCTTGCAGGAGTCCGCTAGCCCCATGTCGTCCGTCAGCAAAGTCACTGCAAACGAAAACTCCCCTGCATACCGCGGCGAGGGAAAATTCGTTGACGCCGATGATAACGCTGCCATGGTCCGGGGCACTGAGCCGGGTAAGCGCCAGGCCAGGACCGACGGGATGAGCGTCGGCGTCATCCTGGGGTTTCCGCCTGACATTGCCGAGGAACTGCGGCGCTGGCGGGCCTCCTTCGGGGACCCCATGGCCGGTGTCATCCCCGCGCACATCACGCTGGTCACCACCACCCCCACCAAAGACTGGGAAGCTACCCGATGCCATGTCCGCGAAATCGCGCGCAGGCAGGAGCCGTTTACCGTCACCATCGCGGGGACCGGCTCCTTCCGGCCCGTATCCCCGGTGGTCTTCCTGAAGGTTGAAGACGGTTTTGGTGACTGCGTGAAGCTGCACGAACAGCTGCAGACCGGGCCGCTGGAACGGGAACTGCCTTTTGCCTACCACCCGCATGTGACCATTGCCCACGATGTCGCGCCGGAGAGCCTGGATGAGGCCGAAACGGTGCTGAAGGATTACCGGGCCACCTTCCCTGTGGTTAGCATGGGGCTGTACGAGCATGACATCAATGGCATTTGGCAGCTACGGGAAGAACTCGACTTTGGTATCGAAACTGACCACCCCCGAGGCGCGTCCGGCTCCGACGACGCAGGCCGCGCAGGGGGCGCAGGCCGCGAATAATCCTCCGCTGCCCACGGAGCGCGCCCGGCTGAAGCTGGAAGTGAGCCGGAAGAAGGTCGACTGGAGCAAGGCACGCAGGTCCGGCGGCGGTCCCGTGGCGGGGCTGATGGCAATGTTCCAGTGGCTGCTGGCCCGGCTGAACGCCTTTCGTCCCATGCGCGCATTCCAGCACTACAACCTGCAGCACGGGCCGCTCATGGCCGCCGGCATCGGCTTCAACATGTTCTTCTCCATCACCGGCCTGCTGGCCACGGGCTTCTCCGTGGCGGGGCTGCTGCTGAGCGGCCAACCGGCGCTGCTTGACCGCATCGTCAGCAGCGTGGCGACCAGCGCGCCGGGCCTCGTGAAGGTTGACGGCGGCGACGGCCTGGTGGACCCGCAGGACCTGCTGAATCCTGCCGGCCTTGGATGGACCGCGGTGATCGCGGCCGTCGTCACCGTCGTGACCTCCCTTGGCTGGATAGCAGGTGTCCGGGAAGGCCTGCGGGGCGTGATGCAGCTCGGACCGCTGAAGATGAATCCGGTAGTCCAGAAGCTGCGGGACACCGGCACGTTGCTGCTGCTTGGCGTCGCGCTGGTGCTCAGCGCCGGCGCTTCCTTGATCTTCGGTACCGCAGCGGGATGGGTCACTGAGCAGCTGAAGTTGGATCCGGTGATGGCCTGGCCGCTGACCACGGCCATCAAGGTGGGCGTGCCGCTGGCGTTGGGCTGGGTCACCGCGCTGATCATGTTCAGGCTGGCGGCGGGACTGAAGCTTACCCGGCAGGCGCTACTCGAAGGAACCGTCCTGTCGGCCGTGGGTACCACTGTGCTGCAGATCTTCAGCACGGAGCTGCTTGCCAACGCCGGCCGTAACCCGATTCTCGCGCCGTTCGCGATCATCATCGGGCTGCTTATCTGGTTCAACCTGGTCAGCCAGGTCTACCTGGTCTCCGCGGCATGGTCCGCCATCCGGGAAGAGGACCTGAAGAACGCCCCGTCAGCCAAGGCAACTACCGGGTGGGGTTCGCGCCAGGTCCAGCCGGGAAAGACTCCGGTGGAGCGGGAACGCAAGGGCCTGGCTATCGGCCGGCGTCGAGGTACTGATCGGCCCACGCGGAAATAATCTTCGCCGCACGGGCGGCCTGGCCCTTGCCGGTCAGCAGGTGGTCGCTGCCTTCCAGGGAGACGAAGCTGCGCGGGTGCCGGGCCGTCTGGAAGATGGTGCTGGCGTTCTCGATCCCCACGGTGTTGTCCGTGGGGGAGTGCAGCACCATCAGGGGTTTGTGCAACTGCTTGATGCAGTCCGTCAGGTCCGCGTTCTCCAGGTCCTCGACGAAGTGCCGGCGGATCTCCACGCGCTTGCCGCCGAGGTCCACTTCCGCGCTGCCTTCACTCAGGATCCGGTCCAGGGCAGCGTCAAAGACGTGGGCCACATGCTTCGGCGAGAACGGCGCCCCCACGGTGGCCACGGCGTCGAGCTCCGGAATCTCCTTGGCTGCTGCCAAAACGGCGGCACCGCCGAAGGAATGCCCCACCAGCAGCGAGACCGGCTTCCCTTCGGTCCGCATGAACTCTGCCGCCTTGACGGTGTCCGCCACCTTGTGGCTGAACGAGCCCTCGGACCAGAACCCTGCGGAATCGCCCAGGCCCAGGTTGTCGAAGCGCAGCATCCCCACGCCGTTGTCCGCCAGCGCCTTGCACATCCGGGACGCCGACGGGCTGTCCTTGCCCAGGGTGAACCCGTGCGAGAACACACCCCAGCCCTTCACCGGTCCTTCCGGGACATCGATGATGCCGGAGAGCAATTCGCCGGTGGATCCTTCGAAGCTGACTTTTTCGGAGCGGGACATGGGGGGACCCTTTCAGTTGGTGCCGGTAAACTGCCGTGAAACTACGACGGCGCCCCCACCTGAAAGGTGAGAGGCGCCGTCGTCGTACTGCTTTTGGTTCCGGTGCTGCTAGATCTTGCGGGACAGAATTGCCTGCTTGACCTCGGCAATGGCCTGCGTGACCTGGATGCCGCGGGGGCATGCCTCGGTGCAGTTGAAGGTGGTGCGGCAGCGCCACACGCCTTCCTTGTCGTTGAGGATTTCCAGGCGCATGTCGCCGGCGTCATCACGGGAATCGAAGATGAAGCGGTGGGCGTTGACGATCGCTGCCGGGCCGAAGTACTGGCCGTCGGTCCAGAACACCGGGCAGGAGGACGTGCACGCGGCGCACAGGATGCACTTGGTGGTGTCGTCGAAGCGTTCGCGGTCCTCGGCGGACTGCAGGCGTTCCTTGGTGGGCTCGTGGCCCTTGTTGATAAGGAACGGCATGACTTCACGGAAGGACTGGAAGAACGGCTCCATGTCCACGATCAGGTCCTTCTCCACCGGCAGGCCCTTGATGGGCTCGACGGTGATGGGCTTGGTCGTGTCCAGGTCCTTCAGCAGGGTCTTGCACGCGAGGCGGTTGCGGCCGTTGATGCGCATGGCATCGGAGCCGCAGACGCCGTGGGCGCAGGACCGGCGGAAGGAGACGCTGCCGTCAATTTCCCACTTGACCTTGTGCAGGGCATCCAGCACGCGGTCGGTGCCGTACATGGTCACCTTGAAGTCGTCCCAGGTGGCGTCCTCGGAAACTTCCGGGTTGTAGCGGCGCACGCGCAGGGTGACGTCGAACGTCGGAATCTCTCCGCCGCCTCCGATGTGTGCGGGCAGTTCGATCTTTGAGGCTGGCTCAGCAAGTTCGGCGGACATCTTAGTACTTCCTCACCATCGGCTCGTAGCGGGTAAAGACAACCGGTTTGGTGGCCAGGCGGATGCCGGCGATTGCCTCTGCAGAGCCGTCCGCCGGGGCGTGGTCGTCCTTGTACGCCATGGAGTGCTTCATGAATTTTTCGTCGTCACGTTCCGGGAAATCCTCGCGGAAGTGTCCGCCGCGGGACTCTTCACGGTGCAGGGCAGCAACCGTCATGACCTTGGCCAGTTCCAGCAGGAAGCCCAGCTCAACGGCCTCGAGGAGGTCCAGGTTGAAGCGCTTGCCCTTGTCCTGGACGCTGATGTTCTTGTACCGCGCCTCGAAGGACTCGATGTCCTTGAGAACCTGGTTCAGCGTGTCTGCCGTGCGGAACACCTGCATGTTGGCGTCCATGGTGTCCTGGAGTTCCTTGCGGATCACGGCCACCTTTTCGTCGCCGGTGCCGTTGCGGGCGATGTCCAGCAGTTCGATGGTGTACGCCTCCGGGTCCGCTGGGAGCTCCACGAAGTCAGCTGTCTTGGCGTACTCCGCAGCGGCGATGCCGGCGCGCTTGCCGAACACGTTGATGTCCAGCAGCGAGTTGGTGCCCAGGCGGTTGGAGCCGTGGACCGAAACACAGGCCACTTCACCGGCCGCGTAGAGGCCCGGCACCACGGTGTCGTTGTCCTGTAGGACCTCGGTGGTGATGTTCGTGGGGATGCCGCCCATGGCGTAGTGGGCCGTCGGGAACACCGGAACCGGCTCCGTGTACGGCTCCACACCCAGGTAGGTGCGGGCAAACTCGGTGATGTCCGGCAGCTTGGCGTCGATGTGCGCCGGCTCGAGGTGGGTCAGGTCAAGGAGTACGTAGTCCTTGTTGGGTCCACAGCCGCGGCCTTCGCGGACTTCGTTGGCCATGGAGCGGGCCACGATGTCACGGGGTGCGAGGTCCTTGATGGTGGGGGCATAGCGCTCCATGAAGCGTTCACCCTCGGAGTTGCGCAGGATGGCGCCTTCGCCGCGGGCTGCTTCAGAGAGCAGGATGCCCAACCCGGCAAGGCCGGTCGGGTGGAACTGGAAGAACTCCATGTCTTCCAGCGGGATGCCGCGACGGAACGCGATACCCATGCCGTCGCCGGTCAGGGTGTGCGCGTTGGAGGTGGTCTTGAAGACCTTTCCTGCGCCGCCGGAGGCGAACACCACGGACTTGGCCTGGAACACGTGCAGTTCACCGGAAGCAAGGTCGTAGGACACGACGCCCGCAACACGCTTCTGCTTGTAGGGCGTGCCGTCTTCGCGGACCGCGTCCTCTTCGACCGTCAGGAGGTCCAGGACGTAGTACTCGTTGTAGAACTCCACGTTGTGCTTGACGCAGTTTTGGTACAGGGTCTGCAGAATCATGTGGCCCGTGCGGTCAGCCGCATAGCAGGCCCGGCGGACCGGAGCCTTGCCGTGGTCACGGGTGTGGCCGCCGAAGCGGCGCTGGTCAATCCGTC
Source organism: Arthrobacter sp. LjRoot78 (assembly GCF_964254335.1). Taxonomy (NCBI): domain Bacteria; kingdom Bacillati; phylum Actinomycetota; class Actinomycetes; order Micrococcales; family Micrococcaceae; genus Arthrobacter; species Arthrobacter sp. LjRoot78. The sequence goes on from NZ_CAXUTG020000001.1 coordinate 1,250,345, forward strand.
CTTCCGGCGTGCGGTTGAACGGCAGACCCATCTTCTCCAGGTCCAGCACGGCGTCGATGGCTTCCTTCGCCATGACCTCGGCCGCGTCCTGGTCCACCAGGTAGTCGCCGCCCTTAATCGTGTCGAACGTGTGCCACTCCCAGTTGTCTTCCTCGACATTGGCCAGTGCCGCACACATGCCACCCTGCGCCGCACCGGTGTGCGAGCGGGTGGGGTAGAGCTTGGTCAGTACTGCTGTGCGCGCGCGCTGACCGGATTCGATCGCGGCGCGCATGCCAGCGCCACCGGCACCGACGATGACGACGTCGTACTTATGGACCTGCATACCAGATGCTCTTTCTCTCAAAATTCGCTATAAAACCACGGGCGGGCGGAGCCCGCACCGTAAAACCGTTGACCCGCTCAGCGCGGGCACAGCTGATCCCCCGGAAGGGAAGGTGCCGCTAGGCTGCGGGGCAGAAGCCGCCGGGCAGCGGTACGCCGTTGACGTCCACCGGGCACGGGTTGAAGGTGAAGATCACCAGGGTGCCCAGGATGATGATGACGGTTGTTGCGGCGTAGAGGACGATCTTCAGCCAGAAGCGGGTGGAGTCCTTCTCGGCGTAGTCGTTGATGATGGTGCGGACGCCGTTGGTGCCGTGCAGCATGGCCAGCCAGAGCATGGCCAGGTCCCAGAACTGCCAGAAGGGATCGGCCCACTTGCCGGCCACGAAACCGAAGTCGATGGCGTGGATGCCTTCGCCCACCAGGAGGTTAACGAAAAGGTGCCCGAAGATCAGGACCACCAGGACAACGCCTGAAAGCCGCATGAACAGCCAGGCCGCCATTTCGAAGTTGCCCCTGGAGGCACCGCTGCGGCGGTACTTGGGGGCAATCAATCCTGCGCCCGGCTTCCCGCCGTCTTTTCCGCTGCGGGGACTCTGAATGGTTGCAGTCATGGCTTAGTGACCTCCGAAGGCGAGGGAAAGGTGGCGGATGGAGAAGCCCACCATGACGATGACCCAGAGGATCAGGACCGTCCACAGCATCTGGCGCTGGTACTTCGCGCCCTTCTTCCAGAAGTCGACGGCGATGATCCGAAGGCCGTTGAAGGCGTGGAAAACAATCGCTGCGACGAGGCCCGTTTCACCCAGGGCCATCAGGGGGTTCTTGTAGGCGCCGATCACGGCGGTGTATGCCTCTGGGGACACGCGCACCAATGAGGTGTCCAGCACATGGACCAACAAGAAGAAAAAAATCACTACACCGGTAATGCGGTGTCCAACCCAGGACCACATGCCTTCACGGCCGCGGTACAAGGTGCCAGCTGGTTTTGTCGGCACTGAATAAACCTCCCTGCAACACAGCGGCGCTGGCATGGGATCCACGCGGGGGGAACGCCTGCTGCGAGAGCACTCGTAAGCTCAAGCCTAAATCTAGGCTTCGCTCACAGCTTATTCAATTCAGGAACTCCTAGGTGACGCCTCCCCGCGCGGTTTTTGCGCATTTTTGAGACGAACGCCACATTATGGCCGTCGGCGGGGCGCGGAGGGGCGGCATCTGCCGGTATCCGCGTGGTGGTCGGCTAAAGTAGGCCTTGATGACTACAGACATAGTGACAAGCCGGAATTCACCGCTGGACCGTTTTATTGCGGTAATTCCTGCAGGCGGAGTGGGGACCCGCCTCTGGCCCCTGTCACGTGCAGCAGCCCCGAAATTTCTTCACGACCTCACCGGTTCAGGCAGCACGCTGTTGCGGGCCACCTACGACCGCCTGGAGCCGCTTGCCGGCAAAGGCGTGCTGGTTGTTACCGGCGTGGCCCACCGGAGCGCGGTGTGCGGCCAGCTTCCCGAGGTCCAGGAATCCAACCTCGTGCTGGAAAGCGAGCCCAAGGACTCCGGCGCGGCCATCGGCCTCGCGGCAGCCATCCTGTACCAGCGGGACCCGGAGACCATCATGGGGTCCTTCGCCGCGGACCAGGTGATCAGCCCGGACGACCTCTTCCAGGACGCCGTGCGTGAGGCCATCTACACGGCGGCGTCCGGCAAGATCGTCACCATCGGCATCAAGCCCACGCACCCGTCCACCGGGTTCGGCTATATCCGTGCGGGCCAGAAGCTGTCCATCGAGAACGCCCCGAGCGCGCAGGCCGTGGTGGAGTTTGTCGAAAAGCCCAGCGAGGAAGTCGCCCAGCAGTATGTCGACAGCGGAGAGTACGTCTGGAACGCGGGCATGTTCGTCGCGCCCGTGTCACTCATGCTGAAACACCTCGAAGAAAACCAGCCGGAACTCTTCAAGGGACTCACGGAGATCGCACAGGCCTGGGACACTGACGAACGCGACGAGGTCACGGCCCGCATCTGGCCCACGCTTCCGAAGATCGCCATCGACTACGCGGTGGCGGAGCCTGCCGCGGCGGCCGGGGACGTCGCCGTCGTGCCTGGCATTTTCCGTTGGGACGACGTCGGGGACTTTGCCTCCGTGGGCCGGCTTAACAGTGCCAGGGAAGTGGACGATGTCACAGTCCTCGGCGAAGGTGCCCGCGTCTTTACCGAAAACGCCAGCGGCGTGGTTGTCACGGACACCAAACGCGTTATTGCACTGATCGGCATCAAGGACGTCGTCATTGTTGACACGCCGGATGCCCTGCTGGTCACCACTATGGCGAACTCCCAGCGGGTTAAAGCCGCCGTGGACGCGCTCAAGGCCAGCGGCGACACCGACGTCCTCTAACTCGGACCCGGCCCAGGCCTTCCCCACCGCGGGAAAGCCTGGGCTGAGCCGTTTCCGGCGCCGGGAGCCGGCTCCCGGATCCGTAACCTCCGACACTGATGCTGGTATTCGGAGCAGCCTCGCTAGAGTTGTTTCGTGCGCAATTACACTACTGAAACCGAGCCCACCGCCCTCGTGGGGCCGTGGCTGGAGCCGCTGCTGCCGGAACTGATCGATTTCCGCCGTGACCTCCATGCGCATCCGGAGCTGTCCTTCAAGGAGTTCCGGACCACGAACAAGTTGGCGGACCGGCTCGAAGCGGCAGGGCTCAAACCTCGCCGGCTCGAAGGCACAGGCCTCACGGTCGACGTCGGTGAGGGCCCTATTGCCACGGCACTCCGCGGCGATATCGATGCCCTCCCCATCATCGAGGAAACAGGGCTGCCGTTTGCGTCCAAGAACCACGGCGTCACCCACGCCTGCGGCCACGACGTCCACACCACCACCATGCTCGGTATCGCGCTGGTGCTGCACCGCATGCACCAGGAATCCCCGCTGGGCGGCACGGTCCGGATCATTTTCCAGCCCGCCGAGGAAACCATGCCCGGCGGAGCGCATTCCTGCATCGAACAGGGCGTGCTCGAGGGCGTGCCGCGCATCCTGGCCCTGCACTGCGACCCGCGAATCGACGTGGGCAAGATCGGCACCCGGATCGGTGCCATCACGTCAGCCTCGGACACCATCAGGATCGAGCTTTCCGGACGCGGCGGCCACACCTCCCGGCCGCATCTGACCGAGGACCTCGTGTTCGCGCTGGCGCAGATCGCCGTCAACGTTCCGGCCGTTCTGTCACGCCGGGTGGATGTCCGTAGCGGCGTCTCCGTCGTTTGGGGGCACATCTCGGCCGGCTCGGCACCCAATGCCATTCCCGGCACCGGCTACATGGCAGGGACCATGCGGTGCCTGGACCGCGACGCCTGGCACAGCGCCGGGGAACTCCTGGATGAAGTGGTCCACCAAGTGGCGGCGCCCTACAACGTGGACGTCCGGCTGGAGCACACCCGCGGTGTTCCGCCGGTAGTCAACTCCGAGCATGAAACCGCGCTCATCGAAGCGGCAGCCCGCGCCGAAATCGCCGAAAGCGCCGTCGTGCTCACGCCCCAGTCCATGGGCGGAGAGGATTTCGCCTGGTTCCTGGCCGAGCTTCCCGGCGCGATGATGCGGCTTGGCACCAAAACGCCCGGCGGTGAGGAATACGACCTTCACCGGGGTGACTACATCCTCGACGAGCGTGCACTGGGCTACGGCATCCAGGTCCTGACCGCCGCAGCGCTCCGCACCATCCGCGACCTCTAAATCCGCACCCCCGAAGCGCGAACGGACACTTAAGCCCCCCCGCCCCGCAGCCCGAACGGACAGTTAAGGCCCCCGACCCGGGGCCTCAACTGTCCGTTCGCGCTTCTGCGGGGCCGGAAGTGCCAGTTCGCGCTCTCTTTCGGCGCGGATGAGTTGTGCACAATCTAATTGTGCGATATCGTTTCATCCATGACCGACGCTCCCAGACTCAACGCCCCCCGCTTGAACCGGCAGGTGTGCTTCGCCCTGTACTCCGCGTCGAAGGCGGCCACTGCCGTGTACCGGCCCATGCTGGACCAGCTGGGCCTGACCTATCCGCAGTATTTGGTCATGCTGGTCCTCTGGGAGGACCAGCCCCGCAGTGTCAGGGAACTGGGGGAGGAGCTGGGCCTGGACTCAGGCACCCTGTCCCCGCTGCTGAAGAGGCTTGAGTCGCTGGGACTGGTGGAGCGCAGGCGTTCCACCGAGGACGAGCGGCGGGTGGAGGTCTTCCTGACGGACTCCGGCGCTGCGCTCAGCGCCCGGGCCAACGCCATTCCCCAGCAGCTCGCAGACGCCGCCGGCCTGTCCGCGGCAGAGCTCGACCAGCTCCGGGAGACCCTGGGCCGGCTTACGGCCGCGCTCCATTCCTCCGCTTGACCCCAGCTTGAACCCAGCTTGAACCCCGGCGGAGCGCCCATCTAGACACCGGCCGGAAATTTTCATCCCAATAGAACGGAACCACGTGAAGACTCTTTACACAGCTGAAGCACTCGCCTCGGGCGAAGGGCGGGACGGGAACGCCCGCACCAAGGACGGCAGGCTTGATGTCACCTTGGCCAGCCCGGTGGAACTGGGCGGCAACGGCCAGGGCACCAACCCCGAACAGCTCTTTGCCGCTGGCTATGCCGCGTGCTTCCACTCCGCCCTGCGACTGGTGGGCCGGAAGGAAAAGGCCGACCTCACGGATTCCGCGGTGGCAGCCAAGATCCACTTCGGCGCGCTCGAGGACGGCGTGGGCTATGGCCTGGCCGCTGAGCTCGAAATCGCCCTGCCTGCGCTGGACCTGGCGACGGCGGAGGCCCTCGTGGCCAAGGCACACCAGATCTGCCCTTACTCGAATGCCACCCGCGGCAACATCAACGTCGACATCAAGATCCTGGAGGTGGCCGCATGAGCGCCAACACCGCAACCCTTCCCCGCACCACCCGCGAAATCCAGCTGGCGTCCCGTCCGCACGGCCGCCCCGTCCCGGAAAACTTCCGCCTGGCCGAGTCCGACCTTCCGGAACTGCAGGACGGCCAGGTGCTGGTCCGCAACCAGTTCATCTCCGTCGACCCCTACATGCGCGGCCGCATGAACGACGTCAAGTCGTATTCGGCACCGTTTGCGCTTGATGCAGCGCTCGACGGCGGCGCCGTCGGTGAGGTGATCGCGACCCGATCGGATGAACGCAAGGTGGGGGACGTCGTCGTGCATTCCCTCGGCTGGCGCGAATACGCCGTACTGGACGCCGCCGCCACGTCCCTGGCGCGCACCGACCTGGCCCAGGCATCAGCGTTCCTTGGCGCCCTGGGCATGACAGGCCTGACGGCATATGCAGGCCTCCTGAAAGTCGCGGAGTTCAAGCCCGGAGAGGTGGTCTTCGTTTCGGGGGCAGCAGGTGCCGTCGGATCGCTCGTGGGGCAGATCGCCAAGGCGATGGGTGCTTCCCGGGTTATTGGCAGCGCAGGGTCGCCGGAAAAGGTGGCGCGCCTGCTGGAGCTTGGCTTCGACGCCGCGTTTAACTACAACGACGGCCCGGTCGCCGCGCAGCTCGCGGCAGCAGCCGGGGAGCGCGGGATTGACGTGTACTTCGACAACGTCGGCGGCGAACACCTGGAAGCGGCGCTGTCCGCGCTCACGGTCGGCGGCCGCGTGGCCATGTGCGGCGCCATTGCGCAGTACAACTCGACGGAACCGACACCCGCTCCCCGGAACCTCATGCTGGCCATCGGCAAGCAGCTCACGCTCAAAGGATTCCTTGTCGGCGGCTATTGGCAGCACATGGCCGAGTTCGTGGGGACCGTGTCCGCCTGGGTGGCTGACGGTACCGTCCGCTACGACGAAACGGTAGTGGACGGCCTCGAAAACGCCCCGCAGGCCTTCATGGACCTCCTCGACGGCGCCAACACCGGGAAGATGCTGGTCCGGCTCTAGGAAATGGACATGACTTGCGGTAGCGGCTACCGGTAGGTAACAAGTTCTCAACGATCTCCGCGTCCGGGTGCCCCTGTGGTACCCGGACGTGTTCCAGGCCACTAAAGTAACTGTCATCAGTGCGCCTCGGCGCAGTGCTGCGAACCCATCAGTGAAAACAGAATTTCAGTGTGGAGCATTCGAAACGGACACTCATTGAACACCCGTCGTAGCGCCTATCTCTTTGTTCCTGGAGGAAAATTGAAGAACTCACTGCGTGCAACCCTCAAGCGCGGTTCAATGACCGGCGTCGCCACCGCCGGGGCGGCAGCTCTCCTGCTGACCGGCTGCGGGGCTGCCCCGGAAGCCGGCAGCACCGCAAGCGCCACTGCAAGTGACTACACGGGCTGCATCGTGTCCGACTCCGGCGGATTCGACGACCAGTCGTTCAACCAGTCCTCCTATGAAGGCCTCAAGAAGGCTGAGAAGGACCTCGGGATCAAGGTCAACCAGGTCGAATCAAAGACCAACAACGACTTCGAGCCGAACCTCCGCGCTATGGTCACCGCAGGCTGCGACCTGACCGTGACCGTCGGCTTCCTCCTCGGCGACGCCACCAAGGCGCAGGCAACGGCCAACCCGGACAGCCACTTCGCCATCATCGACTTCGGCTACGACACCCCCATCAGCAACGTCAAGCCGATCATCTACGACACCGCCCAGGCCGCCTTCCTCGCCGGGTACCTGGCTGCGGGCTCCACCAAGACCGGAACGGTGGCCACCTTCGGCGGCATTAAGATCCCCACCGTCACCATCTTCATGGACGGCTACGCCGATGGCGTCAAGTACTACACCGAGAAAAAGGGCAAGGACGTCAAGGTCCTTGGCTGGGACAAGGCCAAGCAGGACGGCAGCTTCACCGGTGACTTCGAAAAGCAGGACAAGGGCAAGCAGCTGACCCAGAACTTCCTGGACCAGGGCGCCGACATCGTGATGCCCGTTGCCGGCCCCGTGGGCAAGGGCGCAGGCGCCGCGCTGAAGGAAGCAAAGGCCGCAGGCAAGGACGTCAAGCTCATCTGGGTCGACTCGGACGGCTTCCTGACCGCTCCGGATTACAAGGAGCTCATGCTCTCCTCCGTCATGAAGCAGATGGGTGAGGCAGTTGAGACTGTTGTAAAGGAAGACAAGGACGGCAAGTTCACCAACACGCCATACGTCGGCACGCTCGCCAACGACGGCGTCCAGCTGGCTCCGTTCCACGCCCTGGAGTCCCAGGTTCCCGCGGAGCTGAAGTCTGAACTGGACCAGATCAAGAAGGACATCGTTGACGGCAAGCTGAAGGTCGAGTCGGCAGCGAGCCCGAAGGCCTAACTTCCTACGCAAAGCGCCACCACCCGGTTGGTCATTGACTTCCGGGCGGTGGCGCTTTTCGTTGGGCGTCAGCTTTTCCGAGGAGCGCCGCCCGCTCCGCCAAGGGCTGCAGGCACTAGGCTGGTGCTGCAGCCACATATCCCGTCCGGGCACATTTTCCGGACGCTTCGAGATTGGTCAGAGTTTTGAAACTTGAACTCAGAGGGATCACCAAACGCTTCGGCTCCCTTATTGCCAACGATCACATCGATGTGGTTGTTGAACCCGGGCAAATTCATTGCCTGCTTGGTGAAAACGGCGCTGGCAAGTCCACGCTGATGAATGTCCTCTACGGACTTTACGAGCCCAGTGAGGGCGAAATCCTGGTGGATGGCAAGGCCGTCACTTTCCGCGGCCCGGGCGATGCCATGGCTGCCGGCATCGGCATGGTGCACCAGCACTTCATGCTGGTTCCCGTGTTTACTGTTGCGGAGAACGTGGCGCTCGGCGCCGAAACCACCAAAGCCGGCGGCTTCCTCAACCTGGACGACACCCGCCGGAAGATCAAGGAAATCTCCGACAAATACGGTTTCGACGTCGACCCCGACGCCCTGATCGAGGACCTCCCCGTGGGCGTCCAGCAGCGCGTGGAAATCATCAAGGCACTGGTCCGTGATGCAAAGGTGCTCATCCTCGATGAACCCACCGCCGTGCTGACACCGCAGGACACCGACGAACTCCTGGACATCATGCGCCAGCTGAAAAGCAACGGCACCTCGATCGTCTTCATCTCGCACAAACTTCGCGAAGTGAAGGCTGTTTCCGACACCATCACGGTCATCCGCCGCGGCAAAGTGGTGGGCACTGCGGATCCCGGCGCGTCCACCACCGAGCTTGCCTCCATGATGGTGGGCCGCGCAGTGAACCTGACCCTGGACAAGGCCCCGGCGAAGCCGCAGGAAACCACGTTCCAGGTCAAGGACCTCACCGTGATCGCCCCCACCGGCCAGCATGTGGTGGACGGCATCAGTTTCGACATCGCCCGCGGCGAAATCCTCGCCGTGGCAGGTGTGCAGGGCAACGGCCAGACAGAACTCACCGAAGCCATCCTTGGCCTGCAGGAACGCTGCCACGGATCAATCCTGCTGGACGGCGAGGAGCTCCTGGGCCACAGCGTCAAGGAAGTACTCCGGGCCGGCGTCGGCTTCGTTCCGGAAGACCGGACCGTTGACGGGCTGATCGGCACCTTCTCCATCGCGGAGAACCTGGTCCTGGACCTTTACGACCAGGCTCCCTACGCCAAGGGCATCAGCATGAGCCCGGCCAGGATCCTGGAAAACGCCAAGTCCCGGATCGACGAGTTCGACGTCAGGACACCTTCCGGGTCACTGGCCGCGGGAACGCTTTCCGGCGGGAACCAGCAGAAAGTGGTCATGGCCCGGGAGTTGTCCCGGCCGCTGCGGCTGTTCATCGCCTCCCAGCCCACCCGCGGCGTGGATGTGGGATCCATCGAGTTCCTGCATAAACGCATCGTGGCCGAACGCGACCGGGGCACTCCGGTCATGATTGTGTCCACCGAACTCGATGAAGTGATCGAACTCGCGGACCGAATCGCCGTGCTCTACAAAGGCAAGCTGGTGGGCATCGTGCCCGCAGGCACCGGCCGCGACGTCCTGGGCCTGATGATGGCGGGGCTTTCCCCGGAAAGCGCCCACGCGGACACCGCCCACGCGCCCGTACAGACTTCCACCTCCGGTGCCGAAGGAGGCGACCATGAGTGAACAGGACCAGCCCAAGCACGTGGCTGACGAAAATACAACGGAAAGCCCGGCCACCCGGGCACCGGAACGCCGGGCACCGGAAAGCCGGGCAACGGAAGACACTGCACCGGAAACCGCTGCACCCGGACCCAAGACGCCGGCCGAAGACGTAGCAGCTGCGACCGCACTGGACACAGCCGGCGGCGCGATGCAGCCCTCGGCAGTTCCCGTCTCGGCCCAGAGCGGCGTTGTTCCTGGCGGTGCGGACACGTTGGTCCGGCGGATCTTTACCGGCAGCGGCATCGTGTCGGTGCTCGCCGTCCTGCTTGCCCTGATCCTCGGCGGACTCCTCATCGCCAGCACGGACAAGCAGGTGGGCGCCACCGCGAGCTACCTCTTTGCCCGCCCCTCGGACTTCCTCTCGGCCGTCTGGACTGCCGCGACCCGTTCGTATGTCGCGCTGTTCCAAGGCTCGGTGTTCAACCCCCGCGGCTCCAGCGTCGCTGTGCAGTTTGCTCCGCTGATGGAAACCCTCACCATCGCCACTCCGCTGATCACGGCCGGCCTCGGCGTCGCACTGGCATTCCGCGCGGGCCTGTTCAACATCGGTGCACAGGGACAGATCATCATGGCCGGCATCCTCGCCGCCTGGGTCGGCTTCGCGCTGCACCTGCCGCTGGGCCTGCACCTGCTGCTGGTCCTCATTGCCGGCATCGTGGGCGGTGCCCTCTGGGGCGGACTCGTGGGCCTGCTGAAGGCCCGCACCGGCGCCCACGAGGTCATCCTGACCATCATGTTCAACTACATCGCCCTGTACTTCCTGCGCTACCTCCTGAACACGCCAGCCTTCCAGCGGCCGGGGGAGTCCAACCCCATCTCGCCGATCCTGGATCCCAGCGCCGTTTATCCGCAGATCCTCGGTACGCAGTACAGGCTCCACCTGGGCTTTCTCCTGGCCATCGCCGCCACCGTTTTTGTCTGGTGGCTGCTCAACCGCTCCACCGTCGGCTTTGAATTCCGCGCAGTCGGGGCCAACCCCAAAGCGGCTCTGACTGCGGGCATCAACGTGCCCCGGGCCACGGTCCTGGTCATGGCGATCGCCGGTGCCCTTGCCGGCATGTCAGGCGTGGCGCAGGTCGCGGGAACCGAAAAGGTCCTCACCGACGGCGTTGCGGCGACCTACGGTTTCGATGCCATCACCGTTGCACTCCTGGGACGTTCGACGCCGTGGGGCACCTTCGCTGCCGGGCTTCTGTTCGGCGCCTTCCGCGCCGGGGCGGTGCAGATGCAGATCCAGACAGGAACCCCGATCGACATTGTGCTCGTGGTCCAGTCCCTGATCGTTCTGTTCATCGCGGCTCCGCCGCTGGTGCGTGCCCTCTTCGGGCTCAATCCCCGCAAGAAGAAGGCCGCAACGGCCGGTAAGTCCAAGAAGGCAGCCACCACCGGAGGTGCAGCATGAGCACAACAGCAACATCGCCCGTTCCGGGAAAGCCGCAGCAGGGAAAACCGCAGCCGGGAACACCGGAGTCGGCCAGCGAGAAAGCCCCCGCCATTTCGGCAAAGCCCGTGACCTGGAAGGTGCCGGTCCTGCTTGCCGTGCTCGGCGTCGTCGCCTTCATCTTCTTCGGTGTCATGGGACCCAACCAGACGGCCAGGTTCGGGATCTCCTCAAGCGGCGACTTCTTCCAGCTTCCGGCCATCGAAGTGCCCGCCTTCCTAGGCGGAATCGTCCTGTCGGTCCTGATGCTGGGCCTGGCCGGTTATGCCGTGTACCTCAAGACGCGGAACGAGGCCTCTCCCGGCTGGCTGCCCATCGTCTTTATCGTGCTCTTCGTGGCAGCGTTCCTGATCTGGGTGGTGGGCGGCGCCCGCACGCCGAGCATCTCGCTTGCCGGGCTCATCGCCGGTTCCGTGACCCTCGCGGTCCCTCTCGTGTTCGGCTCCCTTTCCGGTGTTCTTTGCGAACGCGTCGGCGTCGTCAATATCGCCATTGAGGGCCAGCTGCTCGGCGGTGCATTCACCGCCGCAATGGTGGCCACGCTGACCAAGAGCCCCCTCGTCGGGCTGCTGGCAGCGGCAGTGGCCGGCGCTGTTGTCTCCATGGTGCTGGCAGTCTTCAGCATCAAATACCTGGTCAACCAGATCATCGTGGGCGTGGTGCTCAACGTCCTGGTCTCCGGCCTGACAGGCTTCCTCTTCAGCACGGTGATGCAGGCCGACAAGGCCCAGTTCAACTCGCCGGGCCGGCTGCCCATCATCGACATCCCCGTACTGTCCAGCATCCCGGTGATCGGCCCCATCCTCTTTAAGCAGTCCGTCGTGGGGTACCTGATGTACATTGCGGTCATCGTGGTGTGGATCGGCCTCTTCAAGACGAAGTGGGGCCTGCGGGTCCGGGCTGTCGGGGAACACCCGCAGGCGGCGGACACCATGGGCATCAAGGTCAACGCCACCCGCTTCTGGAACGTCACCCTCGGCGGTGCAGTTGCAGGCATTGGCGGTTCCTTCTTCACCCTGGTGGCCATCGACAGTTTCACCAAGGAGATTTCGGGCGGACGCGGCTTTATCGCGCTTGCCGCGTTGATCTTCGGCCGGTGGAACCCGATCGGTGCCTTCTTCGCCGCGCTGCTGTTCGGCTTCGCGGACAACCTGCAGAGCATCGTGACCATCATCGGCACGCCCGTTCCGAGCCAGTTCATGGCCATGCTGCCGTACCTGGTGACGGTGCTTGCCGTGGCCGGACTCGTGGGCCGCTCCAGGCCTCCGGCCGCCAGCGGCATACCGTACGTCAAGGGTTGATGGCGGTGGAACGCAACGCGGTGGACTGGACGGCGCTCGAAGCAGCCGCCGTTTCCGCCATGAAGAACGCGTATGCGCCGTATTCGAAGTTCGCGGTGGGGGCGGCTGCCCTCACGGCGGACGGCCGGATCGTCAGCGGCTGCAACGTGGAAAACGCCAGCTACGGACTGACACTGTGCGCCGAATGCGCCCTCGTGGGCAACCTGCACATGACCGGCGGTGGCAAGCTGCGCGCCTTCTACTGCGTGGACGCCGGCGGCAACGTCCTGATGCCGTGCGGGCGCTGCCGCCAGCTGCTGTACGAATTCCGGGCGCCCGACATGGAACTCATGACCACGCAGGGAATCAAGACAATGGACCAGGTGCTACCCGATGCCTTTGGTCCCCAACACCTGGAGGAACCCCGGTGACACACACCCCAAGCAACACTGAAGCGTTCGACGCTGTCGACATCATCCGCATCAAGCGGGACAAGGGCGTCCTGAGCCCGGCCCAGATCGACTGGACTATCGACGCCTACACCCGGGGCGCCATTGCCGACGAGCAGATGGCTGCCTTGAACATGGCCATCCTGCTCAACGGCATGGACCGCGCGGAAATTTCGCGGTGGACCGCTGCGATGATCGCCTCCGGCGAACGGATGGACTTCTCCGCCCTGCGGCGCCCCGACGGCGGCGTGAAGCCGACGTCGGACAAGCACTCCACCGGGGGAGTGGGGGACAAGATCACGCTCCCGCTGGCACCGCTGGTGGCTGTCTTCGGCGTGGCCGTTCCGCAGCTCTCCGGGCGGGGACTCGGCCACACGGGCGGCACCCTGGACAAGCTGGAATCGATCCCGGGTTGGCGGGCAGCACTCAGCAACGACGAAATGATGGCCCAGCTGCAGGACGTAGGGGCCGTGATCTGCGCCGCCGGCGCGGGTCTGGCGCCCGCGGACAAGAAGCTCTATGCTCTGCGTGACGTCACGGGAACGGTGGAGGCGATCCCGCTAATTGCGTCCTCCATCATGAGCAAGAAAATCGCCGAAGGCACCGGCTCGCTGGTCCTGGACGTCAAGGTGGGAAGCGGTGCCTTCATGAAGGACGAGGCCCGCGCCCGGGAACTGGCCGAGACCATGGTGGCCCTGGGCAAGGACGCCGGCGTCAACACGGTGGCCCTGCTGACGAACATGGACACGCCCCTGGGCCTCACCGCCGGCAACGCCATCGAGGTGGAGGAATCCGTCGAGGTGCTGGCCGGCGGCGGCCCGGAAGACGTCGTCGAACTGACGGTCCGGCTGGCCGAGGAAATGCTGGCCTGCGCCGGAGTCCACGATGCAGACCCCCGCGCGGCGCTCAAGGACGGCCGGGCCATGGACGTGTGGAACCGCATGATCGAGGCGCAGGGCGGGGATCCCCGGGCCAAGCTCCCCGTTGCCAGGGAATCCGAAGTCATCTACGCTCCGGCCGACGGTGTCCTCGTAGAGCTCGATGCCCTGGCGGTGGGCGTTGCCGCCTGGCGGCTGGGTGCAGGCCGCGCGCGCAAGGAGGACCAGGTCCAGGCCGGCGCGGGCGTCAGGCTGCACGCCAAGCCCGGTGCCGTGGTCCGTGCCGGAGAACCCCTGATGACGCTGCTGACAGACACACCGGAGAAATTCGGCCGCGCCAAAGAGGCCCTTGAAGGGGCCGTTGTGGTTGCGCCGGAGGGCTCCCGGCCGGCGCAGAAGCTCATCATCGACCGCATCGCCTGATCCCGTGACTCTTCCCGGCCGGCTCCCTTCGGGGGCGCCACCGCCCGCCCGCAGACCGGCCGGGGAGAAAACGGGCGGCCCCGGCCGTTAGGAAACTGTGCAGGCTATCAACGACTTCATTCTCGCGGCGGCGGGGCAGCCCTGGGTGCTCTTCCTGGTGCTGGCTTGCTGCGTGATCGACGGGTTCTTCCCGCCGATCCCCAGCGAGTCGGTAGTCGTTGGCCTGGCGGCCGTGGCAGCGACCGCGGACGTCCCCAATCCGTGGCTGCTGATGCTCGTGGCCGCGCTGGGTGCGTTCAGCGGCGACAACATCGCCTACCTGATCGGTCGCAAGGTGGGTACCCGCAGGTGGGGGTGGATGCGCGGGCCGCGAATGCAGACCGCCTTCGACTGGGCCGGGAATGAACTGAGGAAACGGCCGGCGTCCCTGGTACTCGTGGCCCGCTTCGTCCCGATCGGACGGGTTGCCGTCAACCTGACGGCCGGTGCCACCCGCTTCGCGCACCTGCGTTTCGTGGGCTTGACAGTATTGTCCGCAGCCCTGTGGTCCTCGTATTCAGTATCCATCGGCCTGTTCTTCGGGCAGTGGTTCGAAGACAACCACCTGCTGGGCGCCACCATCGCCATCGTCTGCGCGATCCTGCTCGGCATCATCGTGGACATCCTGATCAGCCGCCTCCGCGGCCGGCTGCCTGAGGAACCCGCGGAAGAATCAGCGGCAGGCCCCTGACCTGCCGTGGGGGCCGCCCTGCACACCGCCGGGAGACACATGACGGCGGGTGAGCTTTCGCGGCTCTAGCGTAGCGGATTATGCCGCTGCCATGGGACACTAATAGCGATTTCCGTCACTTCATAGGAGCAGGGCCCCGCGTGGAATTTATCAATGAGGCAGTGCTCCATGCCGCAGGCCAATGGTGGATTTATCCCATCCTGCTGGTGTTCTTTTTTGTGGACGGTTTTGCGATGGTTGTCCCCAGCGAAACACTCATCGTGGCCCTTGCGGCGTTTTCACGCCAAAGCGGTGAACCCAATCTCTGGATCCTCGGCGCCACCGCCCTGGTCGGTGCCATCGCCGGAGACAACATGGCCTACATGCTCGGCCGGAAGATCGGGCTTGAACGCTGGCGCTGGATGCGGAAGCCCAAGGTTCAAAAGGTCTTTGCCTGGGCCCACTACGAGTTGGAGAAGCGCGGCGCCGTCCTGATCTTCACGGCCCGGTACATCCCGTGGGGCCGCGTGGCGGTCAACTACGTTGCCGGCACCACCGCTTTCCCGCACCGCAGGTTCTTCGTCCTGGATGCCTGTGCCTGTGTCACATGGGTGGGTTACTCAATCGGGATCGGCCTGCTCGCCAGCTCCTTCCCGTTGCTGCATGACAACCCGCTGCTCGGGGCCGGCATTGCCGTGGTGTTCGCCATCATCCTCGGCATCATCATCGACCACCTGCTGCGCTGGTGGCACAAGCGGCTGGGCCGCCACGATCATGTTGCATCCGGCCAGGAATCCAGTGAGGAATCAGCGGCAGAACAGGGTGCACGTGCTGAGCGGGAGGCGGTGGTGGAGATCGCGCCGTTGGCCGTTCCCGCCGTCGTCGAAGTGGAAACGCGCCGCTGAACCGGGGCCGCCGCTAAAGCCGCCGCTTTCCGGGTGGCGCCGGACGCCGTCCGACCCTAAGGTTGGTACGTGACTGAGCCTATTCTTGACGCTGCCCCTGCCATCGACTTCGACCTCAAGAGCCTCCCCAAGGTATCCCTGCACGACCACCTGGACGGCGGCCTGCGCCCGGCCACCATCATCGAACTGGCGGAAGCCGTGGGACACACCCTGCCTTCCACCGATCCCGTGGCGCTGGGGGAGTGGTTCCGCGAATCCGCAGACTCCGGCTCCCTGGTCCGCTACCTCGAAACGTTTGACCACACGATCGCCGTGATGCAGACCAAAGAGGGCCTCTTCCGCGTGGCCAAGGAATTCGTGGAAGACCTTGCCGACGACGGCGTCGTGTACGGCGAAGTCCGCTGGGCACCGGAGCAGCACCTGCAGAAGGGCCTGACGCTGGACGAAGTGGTCGAGGCCATCCAGGAAGGGCTCGACGCCGGCGTGGACGCCGTCGCCGAAACCGGCCGGGAGATCCAGGTGGGCCAGCTCATCACGGCCATGCGCCACGCTGACCGCGGCCAGGAAATTGCCGAACTGGCCGTCCGCCACCGCAACAACGGGGCCGTGGGCTTCGACATCGCCGGAGCAGAGGACGGGTTCCTGCCGTCCCGCTTCCGTGATGCGTTCACATACCTCGCCCAGCACAATTTCCCCGCCACGGTCCACGCAGGCGAAGCAGCAGGCCTGGAAAGCATCCAGTCTGCCCTCGTTGACGGCCGGGCGCTGCGCCTCGGCCACGGCGTGCGCATCGCCGAGGACATCACCGTTGAGTTCGACGACGAAGACGCTGACGCAGAGACCGACGAAGCCGATGCCAACATCGGCATGGTCACCCTCGGCGAGCTCTCCAGCTGGATCCGCGACCGCGGCATCGCCCTGGAAATCTGCCCGTCCTCCAACCTCCAGACCGGCGCTATCTCCGGCTTCGGCGAAGGCATCGAAAGCCACCCGCTGGACATGCTGTACCAGCTTGGCTTCAACGTCACCATTAACACCGACAACCGCCTGATGAGCGGGGTGACGCTCACCGACGAATTCGAACTGCTCGTGGAGACGTTCGACTACGACCTGGACGACATCCTCGAGCTGACGCTCAATGCCGCCGAGGCCGCCTTCCTGCCGCTGGAGGAAAAGGAAGCACTCGTTGAGTACATCAACGACGCCTACGCCAATCTTGCCTAAGGAAGATTCCGTCCCGGTTTCCTCCCTGGTGGCCGTGATTGCCGCCCTCCGGGAGCACTGTCCCTGGATGGGGGCGCTGACCCACGAGTCACTGGTGGAGTACCTCCTTGAGGAGGCCTTTGAAGTAGCCGAAACAATCGAAACCGGCGCCGACGAGGCCGAGCTCCGAGGCGAGCTGGGCGACGTCCTGCTCCAGGTGGTGCTGCACGCCCGCCTCGCCGAGGAGCGCGGCAGTTTCGCTTTCGACGACGTTGTCCGTGGCCTCACCGCCAAGATGATCCGCCGGAATCCGCACGTGTTCCGGCCGGACGGTTCGCTCCAGGACACTTTCCCGGCCAGCGTGGAGGAGATCGTCCGGAAATGGGACTCCATCAAGCGGGCCGAGAAACCGGAACGCGGTGATCCTTTCGAGGGAATTCCGCAAGGTCTCCCGGCCTTGGCCCGGGCCCAGAAGTCACTGGACCGGGCGGCAAGGGCGGGGTTTCGACGGGCTCAACCACTTATGGTGGAGCAGGCCAGTCCGGTGGTTGAGGATGTCCACCCGGTGGTTGAGCTGGTCGAAACCCTGGACTCCGAACAGCAACTCGGCGAGCTGCTGCTGGCCGTCGTGGCCGCTGCCCGGACCAGGGGTTTTGACGCCGAACGCGCCCTCCGCGCGGCAGTCCGGCAGTATCAGGACAGCCACCGCCCCATTAACCCAGCTGGGCCACGGACGAGATCATGACGTCCGGGTGCTGGATAGGTTTCCGTAACCTGTACCACTCTCGACTACGCTAGTCCCTGACGAGGACGTCGAGTTTTTCCGCTAGTTTCCCAGTAAATCGCTTCACCATAAGGAGCATATTCATGGCGCTTATCGATGCCATTCACGCCCGCGAGATCCTCGATTCCCGTGGCAACCCGACCGTAGAAGTTGAAGTCCTGCTTTCCGATGGCCAGATCGGCCGCGCAGCAGTGCCCTCCGGCGCCTCCACCGGCGAACACGAGGCCGTGGAACTCCGCGATGGAGACAAGGGCCGCTACCTTGGCAAGGGCGTCCAGAAGGCCGTCGACGCCGTCATCGACCAGATCGCACCGGCACTGACCGGATTCGATGCCACGGACCAGCGCAGCATCGACCAGGCCATGATTGACCTGGACGGGACCCCCAACAAGGGCAAGCTCGGCGCCAACGCCATCCTGGGTGTTTCCCTGGCCGTGGCCAACGCCGCTGCAGCGTCCGCTGACCTGCCGCTGTACAAGTACCTGGGCGGCCCCAACGCGCACGTCCTGCCCGTTCCGCTGATGAACATCCTCAACGGCGGCTCGCACGCCGACTCCGACGTGGACATCCAGGAATTCATGATCGTCCCGATCGGCGCCGAGACCTTCTCCGAGGGCCTGCGCTGGGGTGTCGAGGTCTACCACAACCTCAAGTCCGTCCTGCAGGCCAAGGGCCTCTCCACCGGCCTGGGCGACGAGGGCGGCTTCGCGCCGAACCTTCCGTCCAACCGTGCCGCACTGGACCTGATCCAGGAAGCCATCAAGAACGCCGGCTACACACCGGGCAAGGACATCGCCCTGGCCCTGGACGTCGCCTCCTCCGAGTTCTTCAAGGACGGCGCCTACCAGTTCGAAGGCAAGGCCCTTTCCGCCACCGAGATGAGCGCGTACTACGCCGAGCTCGTGGCCGACTACCCGCTGGTTTCCATCGAGGACCCGCTGGACGAGAACGACTGGGAAGGCTGGAAGACCCTCACCGACAGCATTGGTGACAAGGTCCAGCTCGTGGGCGATGACCTCTTCGTCACCAACCCGTCCATCCTGCAGCGCGGCATCGACACCAAGACCGCGAACTCGCTGCTCGTCAAGGTCAACCAGATCGGTTCCCTGACCGAGACGCTGGACGCCGTGTCGCTGGCCCAGCGTGCCGGTTACACCACCATCACCTCGCACCGCTCCGGCGAAACCGAGGACACCACCATTGCTGACATCTCCGTTGCCACCAACGCGGGACAGATCAAGACCGGCGCCCCGGCCCGCTCCGAGCGAGTCGCCAAGTACAACCAGCTGCTGCGCATCGAAGAGGAACTCGACGACGCCGCACGCTACGCCGGACGCAGCGCTTTCCCGCGTTTCAAGGGCTAGCATCCAAAAAAACAGCTGACCGGTGGCTATGGTTGAAAGACCATGGCCACCGGTTTTTGTTTGTGGTCCGCTTTTGAAGGAGTGTCATGGCCACCCGCCGTCCCAAGGTTCCCAGGGCTACGCCCGCGGCGCGTCAGTCAAAGGACGCCGACGACGGCGCTGACGTCATCCGCGCCGATTTCGGCGCGACGCGGCACGTGCCCGCTGCCGGGGAGGCGAAATCGCCCGCCGCGAACACACCGGCCGGGCGAGCGCCTGCTGCGCAAACGCCCGTGACCAAATCGCCCGCTGCACAAGGAAAGTCCACCACTGCCGGACGGCTGGGGGCTTCGGTCAAGGCCGGGGTTGCCGCCGGCAAACAGGCGGCCCGCCGTCCGGACGGCAGCAGGCAGCCCGGCCAATCCTCGGGTAGCGACGCCAGGGACGGGGCGGATAACCAGGATCCGGTGCCTGCCAAGGCCTTTTCCGGCCGGATGCTGGCGCTGGCCGTCGTCATGATTGCCATCACCATCATGCTGGCCCCCACCGTCAAGATATTCATCGACAAAAGGGCGGAGATCGCAGCACTGGAAGCGGATATCGCGGCACGGAAAGCGGAGCAGGAGGGACTGAAGCTCCAGGTCTCCCGGTGGCAGGACCCGAACTACGTGAAACAGCAGGCCCGAGACCGCATTAACATGGTTATGCCGGGAGAGACCGGCTACTGGGTGTTTGGCAGCGATCTGCCGGCCGGGACCGCCAGTGGCCAGGGCGGCACAGGATCAGCACAGGACCCGGCAAACCTGCCATGGGTGGACTCGCTTTGGGAGTCCATCAGGCGCTCGGCAACAGACTAGAGGCGGTGCCCTCCGCCGGCTTTCCCTCGGGTCAGCCTCCAAGGGCAGGAAGGCGGCCGCGCCAGTGGACCAGCATGCAGTAGGCGACAACGCTCCGGACGGGCACCCGGCAAGAAACGAGGCCTCGACGGTGCCCGGGTACAGCCACCCGTCCGCCCGCGACCTGGACGTCCTGAGCCGCCAGTTGGGGCGTCCCGTGCGCGACGTCGTCGAAATTCCCGCGCGCTGTGTCTGCGGCAACCCCTTGGTCGCGGCGACGTCGCCGCGGCTCAGCAACGGAACCCCGTTCCCCACCACGTTCTACCTGACCCACCCGGTCATCACATCCGCGGTGTCGCGCCTTGAGGCCGCCGGCCTGATGAACCGGATGAACGAACGCCTGGCCGGGGACTCCGGACTCGCCGCCAGCTACCGTGCCGCCCACGATGCGTATCTGGTTTCCCGTGCGGAAATCGGCGAGCGGTCCGGCATCGGCGCCGTGCCCGAGATTGACGGCATCTCCGCCGGCGGCATGCCCACCCGGGTCAAGTGCCTTCATGTCCTGGTGGGCCATTCTCTTGCTGCCGGTCCCGGAGTCAATCCGCTGGGCGATGAAGCACTCGAGGCCATCAGCGAATGGTGGACCGCGGACCGTTGCTACTGCGACGGCGCGTGGGACACCGGCGGAGAAGCGCCCTCACAGGACCTCAGCCGGCACGGGCCGCAGGGCCTGCCCGAGATCGTGGGCCGTCCGGCACCCGTGCGCAACACGCACCGGCACGCTGAAGAGAACTCCGCTGAAGAGCAAACCGACAACTCCACGGAGGCCGCCAAGTGACCCGCGTTGCCGCCATCGACTGCGGAACCAATTCCATCCGGCTCCTGATCGCCGACGTGGCCGGGAACGGGAGCAGCCCGAAGCTGACCGACGTTGTGCGCGAAATGCGTGTGGTCCGGCTGGGCCAGGGCGTGGACGCAACCGGAGAGCTGGCCCAGGAAGCCCTGGACCGGACCTTCGCTGCCACTACCGACTACGCCGCGCTGATCCGCGAACACGGGGCCGGGAAGGTCCGCTTCGTTGCCACCTCCGCCACGCGCGACGCCAGCAACCGGAAGGTATTCGTGGACGGCATCCGCGAGATTCTCGGCGTGGAACCTGAAGTGATTACCGGCGACGAAGAGGCTGCCCTGTCCTTCGCCGGTGCGAGCAGTGTACTTCCGTCCCGCGGCGCCGACCCTGTCCTTGTGGTGGATCTCGGCGGTGGAAGCACCGAATTCGTGCTCGGTGACGCCAACGGCGTCATCGCCGCCAAGTCCGTTGACGTCGGCTGCGTCCGGATGACGGAACGCCACCTCCGCAACGACCCGCCGTCGCCGGAGCAGGTCACTGCGGCGGAAGCCGACGTCGACGCCGCCATCAGCGAGGCGGGACTGGCCGTTCCGCTGGACCGCACCACCGTCGTCGTCGGCGTGGCGGGGTCCGTCACCACCATTACGGCCCACGCGCTCCGGTTGCCGGAATACTCGCCTGCGGCAATCCACGGCGCGGAACTGCCGCTTGAGGCTTTTGGCGAGGCGTGCACGGATCTGCTCGGGATGACCAAGGCCGAACGGGCCGGGCTTCCCTACATGCATCCGGGCCGGGTGGACGTCATCGGTGCCGGCGGATTGGTCTGGCGGCGCGTCCTGGAGCGCCTCGCTGAGGTAACGGAGGGAAGGATCACTTCGGCTGTCGCCAGCGAACACGATATTCTCGACGGAATTGCCCTGAGCATCAGCTAGACGTGGCATCAGCTCATGACTTCGCACGTACAGCCGATTGGACCCGAATGACCAGAGCAACAACCCGCTGGGGCCGGATGGCCTCTGCCGTGACTGCAATTGCCCTGGCCACAGGCAGCCTGGCGACGTCCCTGATCGCTGCACCGGAAGCCCGTGCGGATTCATGGCGGGACAAGCAGTACTGGCTGGCCGAGTCCGGCATCACCAAGGCGTGGGAGGTTTCCAAGGGCGCCAACGTCAAAGTTGCCGTCATCGACAGCGGCGTGGATGCCAAGCACCCCGATCTGAAGGGCGCCGTGGTGGGCGGGAGCGACGCCTCCGGGGCAGGCAGCGCGGACGGGCAGAAGAGCATCGGCTCGAAGCCCGAGCACGGCACGCTGGTGGCTACCATGCTGGCCGGCCGCGGGCACCAGCCGCCGAAGTCCACGGCTAGTCCCGCACCCGGCGCCACTGCTGCACCCGGCCCCGACGGAATCGTAGGCGTGGCTCCGGAAGCGCAGATCCTGTCCGTGTCCACGTGGCTTGGTTCCCAGAACCCCGGCGGGAAGACCGACCAGGAACAGATTCCGGCGGCCGTCCGCTGGGCCGTGGACAACGGCGCGCGCGTGATCAACATTTCGCTGGGCAGCACCTCGCCCGAATGGCCGCAGAGCTGGGACGCAGCATTCCTCTATGCCGAGCAAAAGGACGTGGTCATCGTGGCCGCAGCGGGCAACCGGGTGGGCGGCAACGTCCAGGTCGGAGCGCCGGCAACCATCCCGGGCGTCCTGACCGTGGCGGGCCTGAACCGCGAGGGTGCCGCCAGCATCGATTCGTCCTCCCAAGGCATCAGCATTGGCGTGGCCGCACCGGCCGAAAACCTGATCGGCGGGATGCCGGGGGACGGCTATGCGGAATGGGCCGGCACATCCGGCGCCACACCGATTGTGTCCGGCGTGGCGGCTCTGATCCGTTCCAAGTGGCCGGAGATGACGGCCAGTCAGGTCATCAACAGGATTGTCACCACGGCCAAGGACGCCGGGGCGCCGGGCAAAGACCCCATCTACGGGTTCGGCGTGCTCAACGCGGAAGCCGCGCTAAAGGAGGATGTGCCCGAAACGAAGGTGAATCCGCTGGGTACCGTGGCCGACTGGATCAGGATCCACCGCCGGGGTGAGGCGGCCGCAACCGCCCCCGCCGCAGAGCCCACCGACAGCCCCACCAGCGCGCCTCCCACGCTGCCCGCGGCCACGGTACCGGTGGCTGAGGCGCCGTCCCAGATGGACAGCGCCGTGCCGGCCGTGGTGGTCATCGGCTTCGGACTGCTGTTCGCGGGCATCATCGGGGGCGCCGCATTCCAGCTGCGGCGGGCCACTAGGAACCCCGGAAATGTGCCCGACGAGCCGGAGACCGGAGTGCTGGACAAGGTGGACTCGAACGGAACGTAACGGCGACGATTTAGTTAGTGAAGATTTTCACAAACTACTGTATTCTTGAGTCATGGCAACAACCCCACAGCTCCAGGACCGTCCCAGGGTACTCGTCGTCGGCGGCGGGTACGTCGGCCTGTACGTAGCCCTCAAACTGCAGAACAAGATCGCGAATGCCGGTGGCATCGTCACCGTCGTTGATCCGCTGCCCTACATGACTTACCAGCCCTTCCTGCCGGAAGTTGCCGGCGGAAACATCGAGGCGCGCCACGCTGTCGTCTCGCACCGTCAGCACCTGAAGCAGACGGAACTTATCCAGGGCCGCGTCACCTCGATCGACCATGCCAACCGGACCGCCGTGGTTGCCCCGTCCGACGGCGGACCGAACTTTGAGGTGCCCTACTTCGACGTCGTCATGGCCGCAGGCGCCATCACCCGCACGTTCCCCATCAAGGGCCTGGCGGACAAGGGCATCGGCCTGAAGACCATCGAGGAAGCCGTTGCGCTGCGCAACAAGGTCCTCGAGCGGATTGAAGCCGGTTCCACCATCACCGATCCCGCACAGCGCGCCCGTGCCCTCACCTTCGTGGTGGTTGGCGGCGGCTTCGCCGGCATCGAATGCATCACCGAGATGGAAGACCTCGCCCGTGCGGCGGTCAAGAACAACCCCCGAGTCAAGCAGGAGGAAGTCCGCTTCGTCCTGGTCGAAGCCATGGGCCGCATCATGCCCGAGGTCACGGCCAAGCAGGCCGACTGGGTCGTGGAGCACCTGCGCAGCCGCGGCATCGAGGTCCTGCTGAACACCTCGCTGGACAATGCCGAGGGTTCCCTGAAGCTCATCAACCTTCCGGACAAGACCCCCGCCCAGGAATTCGAGGCGGACACCCTTGTCTGGACTGCCGGTGTGCAGGCGAACCCGATGGTCCGCTCCACCGACTTCCCGCTGGAGCCGCGCGGACGCGTCCGCGTTCTTCCGGACCTGCGCGTCGCAGGCGACGAAGGCATTATTGAGAACGCCTGGGCTGCCGGCGATATCGCCGCCGTTCCGGACCTCACGGGCAGCGGCCTGCCCGACGGTACCTGCGTGCCGAACGCGCAGCACGCCCTTCGCCAGGCCAAGCGCCTCGCGAAGAACCTGTGGGCCTCCCGCTGGGACAAGGAGCTCAAGGACTACAAGCACAAGAACCTGGGCGCCGTTGCCGGCTTCGGCGAATGGAAGGGCGTTGCCAACATCAACGTCCTGGGCCGCATCGGGCTGAAGGGTCCGCTGGCCTGGCTGGCGCACCGTGGTTACCACGGCATGGCCATGCCCACGTTCGAGCGCAAGTTCCGCGTGATTTTCAACTGGATCCTGAGCTTCTTTGTTGGCCGCGACACCACGCAGCTGATCGACCTGGAGAACCCGCGCGGAGCCTTCGTCTCCGCGGCCGCTCCGGCGCCCAAGCCGGCTGCTGCTCCGGCCGCACCGGCGGCTGACAAGCCGGCCGAATCCGGCAGCAACAGCGGTCAGAAGCAGACCGTGTCGGCTGACACCAAGTAGCTGCGCACCTCCGTCAGCGGCGGCCGTTCCCCCGGGGAACGGCCGCCGCTGTTGTTTAATGGCTCAATGACTGGTGAAAAGGACATCCGGACCCTGCTGGCATCCATCCATCCCGTGCTGCGCGAGGGGGAATATGTATATGTCCTGTGGCCGTACGGCCGGCCCCTCGCGCCGGGAATCGAAGCTGCCGTCCGGGAAGCGGAAGGGCTCACGGTAGTGCTGCCCCGGGCCGAAGCGGACAGGCTGGAGCTGCGCTACGACTTTGTAGCCGCCTGGATCACGCTTCAGGTGCATTCGTCGCTTGAAGCCGTCGGACTGACAGCGGCCGTCAGCGCGGCGCTTACCGACGCCCGCATCAGCTGCAACGTCCTCGCCGGGTTCCATCATGACCATCTCCTGGTTCCAGTGGCCGACGCCGACCGCGCTCTGGAAATACTGCACGAACTTGCCGCCCAGAGCTCCGACCAGCCCGCGCCCGCTCCCGCACTCGTCCTGCGTACCGAGCAGCCGGCGGACAGGCCGGCGATCCTGGAACTCACGGCGGCGGCTTTCTCGGTGTCGCCCGCAACGGGGCTGCCCGTGGACGGCGAACCGGTGGAAGTGGGGTTGATGAAGCAGTTGTTCGACTGTGACGAGTACCTGCCTGAGTTCAGCATCGTTGCGGAACAGAACGGCGAAGTCGTGGGCCACGTGATCAGCACCCGGGGCTGGGTGGGGGACCTTGAGCTGCTGGGCCTCGGCCCCATCGGCGTGGTGCCGCGGTTGCAGCGGCACGGCATCGGTTCGGCCCTCATCCAGGAAACCGTGGCCCGCGCGAATGCCGCGGGGGAGAGGGGCATCGCCTTGCTGGGCGGCCCGGAGTACTACTCCCGTTTCGGCTTTGTGCCGTCGGTCTCGCTGGGCATCGACCCTCCGACGGCCGAGTGGAGGGACTCGTTCCAGGTGCTCCCGCTCGCTGTCTGGCCCGGAGGCATCCACGGGACGTTCCGGTACGCCGCGCCCTTTGAGCGGCTCTGACGGGATACCATTGACCGGGCGCCCCAGTAGCCCAATTGGCAGAGGCAGCGGACTTAAAATCCGCGTGTTGTGGGTTCGAGTCCCACCTGGGGTACAACTTTTCTCCTCCACGCCCCGTGGTGTCCCATATGCAACGACTGTTATAAGGATGTGACCATAGTCACTTATGTTCGCGGGGAATTTGCACTAGCTTGAATCTAAATCAGGTACACCTGGTAATTCGCATCAAAGGCCGTTCGCACCTTTCGATCGAGGAGACTCTCAATGATTTCACTCCCCCAGGCGGCGCCGCGTGTCGCTAAGCTGACAGCGCTTAGCATCGGCGTCGCCCTTCTGGCTACGGCTTGTGGCGGCTCGTCCACCCCGAGTTCGACAGGCTCCACCACTCCCGCAGCATCCGGAATTGCCTGCCCGGCGCCGAGCGCCAGCGGCAGTGCCACCACCGGAGCAGGCGCAGGCGGCTCGGTTCCGGCCTCGACCACCACAACCGACACACCCCTCAAGATTGGATCGCTCCTGCCGACAACGGGGTCGCTGGCGTTCCTCGGCCCGCCCGAAATTGCCGGTGTCAACCTTGGCATCAAGGAAGTCAATGACGCAGGGGGCGTACTGGGCAAGCCCGTCGAGGTGATCCACCGCGACTCCGGTGACACCAAGACGGACATCGCCACCCAGTCCACCACGGCGCTGCTTGGCAGCGGTGTCAGCGCCATCATCGGCGCTGCTTCCTCGGGCGTTTCCAAAACCGTCATCAACCAGATCACGGGCGCCGGCGTCATCCAGTTCTCGCCTGCGAACACGTCTCCTGACTTCACCACGTGGGATGACAAGGGCCTCTACTGGCGCACGGCTCCTTCGGATGTGCTGCAGGGCAAGGTGCTCGGCAACTACATGGCTACCTGTGGTGCCCAGACCGTCGGCATGATCGTCCTGAACGACGCCTACGGCACGGGCCTGGCAAAGAACGTCAAGTCTGCGTTCGAAGCCGCCGGCGGCAAGGTCGTTGCCGAGGAGCTCTTCAACGAGGGCGACTCGCAGTTCAGCAGCCAAGTGGACAAGGTCATCGCAGCCAAGCCTGACGCCATTGCCCTGATCACCTTCGACCAGGCCAAGAGCATCGTCCCCCTGATGACCGGCAAGGGCATCAAGGCAACCCAGATGTTCCTGGTGGACGGCAACACGTCGGACTACAGCAAGGACTTCCAAGCGGGCACGCTGAAGGGCGCCCAGGGCACCATCCCGGGCACGTTCGCCAAGGACGACTTCAAGAAGAAGCTGCTGGCCATTGACCCGGCCCTGAAGGACTACAGCTACGCTGGCGAGTCCTACGATGCCGTCAACCTGATTGCACTGGCAGCCGAGGCCGCGAAGAGCACCAAGGGCACCGACGTCGCCAAGCAGCTCAAGGCAGTCTCTGAAGCCGGGGAGAAGTGCACCGACTTCGCATCCTGCGTGACACTGCTCCGCAACGGCAAGGACATCGACTACGACGGCCAGTCCGGTCCGGTGACCTTCTCCGACGCAGGCGACCCCACGGAAGCCTACATCGGCATCTACGAGTACCAGGATGACAACACCTACAAGCCGTCCAAGGAAGAATTCGGCAAGCTGTAAAGCCGACTCAACCTAGATAGCACGAGAGCCCCCGTCCAGCCGGACGGGGGCTTTCTGTTGCCCGGGGAGCGGCTTCGGGGGCCTCCTTCAGCATCCTTCAAGCGCCCCGCGAAGGCAGCACACGGCCCGGGCACGCAGGAGGGCCGCCACCGGACGGTGACGGCCCTCCTGCGGCTCCTGGTGGCGGCTTAGACCTCGTCCGCCAGGGTGCCGAGGTACAGCTGGATCACCTTGGGGTCCTTCATGAGTTCCCGGCCGGTGCCCGTGTAAGCGTCCTTGCCCTGGTCCAGCACATAGGCACGGTCGCAGATCTGCAGGCAACGGCGGGCGTTCTGCTCCACCATGATGACTGAAACGCCGGCCCGGTTGATCTCGTGGACCCGCAGGAAGGTTTCGTCCTGTTTGACGGGGGAGAGGCCTGCCGACGGCTCATCGAGCAGCAGCACAGCGGGTTCCATCATCAGCGCTCGTCCCATCGCCACCATCTGGCGTTCACCGCCGGACAGCGAGCCGGCCCGCTGGGCGCGTCGCTTGCCGAGCTCCGGGAAGAGGCTGGTGACGAAGTCGAACCGTTCCGCGAAATCCTTGGGCCGCTGGAACATGCCCATCTGCATGTTCTCTTCGATGGTCAACGTGGCGAACACGTTGTTGTTCTGCGGGACGAAGCCCACACCCTTGGACACGAGCTTGTTGGCCTTGAGCCCGGTGATGTCCTGGCCCCGGACCACCACGGACCCTGAGTGAACTTTCACCAGGCCGAACATGGCCTTCAGGAGCGTGGACTTGCCGGCGCCGTTGGGCCCGATGATGCCGATCAGTTCACCCTTGCGGGCCTCGATGCTGCAGCCGTTGAGGATGTTCACGCCGGGGAGGTAGCCCGCCACCAGGTCGGTGACCTTGACGACGGATTCGTCCGCTGCAGCTGGTGTGGCGGCCGCGGCAGCACTGGTGGCGCTCATTCGGTGTCCTTCTTCCTGGTTTCGGGCGTCACCGTGTCAGCGTCCGTTTCAGGGGCGATGACGTCGACGGCGATGATGCCGGCGTTCTCGGTGCCCACGATTGACTCCTCGTCGGCCACGAGCTCGGCAGCCAGTTCCTTGATGCCTTCAGCGTCGCCCAGATCCACGTCGTGGTGGGCGCCCAGGTAGGCATCGATCACGGCCGGGTTTTTCATGACCTCAACCGGCGGACCTTCGGCGACGATCTTGCCCTCGGCCATCACCACAACCCAGTCGGCGATGTGGCGCACCATGTTCATGTCGTGCTCGACGAAAAGCACGGTCATGCCTTCCGCCTTGAGGTTCTTGATGTGGTCAAGGAGGGACTGGGTCAGCGCCGGGTTGACGCCGGCCATGGGCTCGTCCAGCATCACAAGCTTGGGCCTGACCATCAGTGACCGCGCCATCTCGAGCAGCTTGCGCTGGCCGCCGGACAACGATGCCGCGTAGTCGTCCTTCTTCGCGTCCAGTTTGAACTTCTCCAGCAGGACGTTCGCCTGTGCTGTGATTTCCTTTTCCCGGCCGCCCCACATGCCCTTGAACAGCGCCTTGGAGAGCCGCTCACCGGGCTGTTCCGAACCGCCCAGCCGCATGTTCTCCATGACGGTCAGTTTGCCCATCACCTTGGTCAGCTGGAAGGTGCGGACCATGCCCATCCGGGCCACTTTGTAGGGGGAGACGCCCGCGAGGCTGTTGCCTTCAAACTGCCACTTGCCGGAGTTCGGCGTGTCAAAGCCGGTCAGCAGGTTGAACAAGGTGGTCTTGCCGGCGCCGTTGGGTCCGATCAGCGCAGTGATTTTGTGCCGGGGGATCTCTAGGTATTCGACGTCGACGGCGTTGATGCCGCCGAAGCTGCGGGTGACGTTTTCGGCGACGACGATCGGATCCCGCTTCTTGCAGCCCGGAGCCGTCTCGCCGGCGGCGATCGGCCGGGTGTCCGTCATGTAATCGATGTTTTCGGTGCTACCCGTGCCTTTTACTGTTGGCACATTATGTTGCTCAGTCATGCGAACGCCAACTCCTTTTTGTTGCCGAAGACGCCCTGGGGCCGGAAGATCATCAGCAGCATCAGGGCGACACCCACCAGGATGTAACGCAGCTGCCCGGCCTGGACCGTGTTCAGCCACGTCACAGCGCCGGATTCAATCAAGCCGTAGAGGATGCCCTGGGTGAGCGAAAGCACCACCCAGAAGATCATGGCGCCCACGACGGGGCCGAGCACCGTTCCGAGGCCGCCCAGCAGCAGGCACGTGTACAGGAAGAACGTCAGTTCAGTGCCGTAGTTGGCCGGCTGGACTGCACCGCGGGGAAGGGTGAAGATCATGCCGGCGAGGGCGCCGAGGACGCCGCCGATGACCAGCGCCTGCATCTTGTAGGCGTAGACGTTCTTGCCCAGCGAGCGGACGGCGTTCTCGTCTTCGCGGATACCCTTGAGGACGCGTCCCCACGGGCTCCGCATCAGGAGCCACACCAGGGTGCAGCAGATGATCACAAGTCCCCAGCCCACAACGCGGATGAAGAAGTCCCTGTTGTTCATGCCGAAGTAGGAACCTTCCGGGAACGGGTTCATGGCATAGAACCCGCCTTCGAAGGCGGCCAGGCCGTTGGCCGACCCGGTGACGGACGTCAGCTGGTTGGTGGTGACGATGTACCGGACGATTTCCGCCGCCGCGATGGTCACGATGGCAAGGTAGTCGGCACGCAGGCGCAGGGTCGGGATACCCAGGAGCAGCGCGAAGATCGCCGAGCAGATGACGGCGATCAGCAGGCCGACGAAGAACGGCACACCGAAAGTCAGCGTGGAGATGGCGAAGCCGTAGGCGCCCACCGCCATGAAGCCGGCCTGCCCGAAGTTCAGCAGGCCCGAGTAGCCGAAGTGAACGGCGAGGCCGAGGGCGGCAAGCGCGTACGCCGCCGTCGTCGGGCTGAACAGTTCACCGGCAGCGCTGGAAAAAATGAATCCCAAGTCCATGGCTGTCTCCTAACCCACGCGCTCGCGTCGGCCCAGGATGCCCTGCGGCCGGAACAAGAGGACAACAATCATGATGAACAGTGCTCCCACATATTTGAGGTCGGCGGCTAGGCCGAACACGGTGGTCAGCTCCACGAAGATGCCGACGATGATGGATCCGATCAGTGCACCGAAAACGGTGCCGAGGCCGCCCAGGGTCACACCCGCGAAGATAAGCAGCAGAATCTGTGAGCCCATGTCGAACGTGACGCCGGGCCGGTAGTAGGCCCAGAGGATGCCGCCGAGGGAGGCGAGCATGCCGCCGGCCACCCAGACAATCCGGATGACGTTGTCCACGTCGATGCCGGAGGCTGCCGCAAGGGCGGGGTTGTCGGCCACTGCACGGGTGGCCTTGCCCAGGCGGGTCTTGAGCAGGATGAACCCGATCAGTGCGATCACGACGGCACTGATGACGAGCGACCACAGGTTGTTTGGCGAGATGGACACCGGGCCGATCTGGATCTCGGAGCTCTGGGCGTACGGCAGCTGCTGGGTGGATCCGCCGAAGTAGAACTGAATGACGTAGCGGACTGCCAGCGCAAGGCCGATGCTGACGATCATCATGGGGACCAGGCCGGTCCCGCGGCGGCGCAGCGGCTTCCACAGCCCTGCATCCTGGACGTAGCCGAACAGGCCGCCGCCCAGTAGGGCAAGGACCACCGCCAGCCAGAACGGAAGGCTCATGGCATTGAAGGCGAAGACCAGCACCGCACCGAACGTCACCATTTCGCCGTGGGCAAAGTTGGTGAGGCCGGTTGTTCCGAAGATCAACGAGAGTCCGACCGAGGCCAGGGCCAGAAGAAGGCCGAAGCTAAGCCCGGCTACGAGCCGGTTGAGCAGGTTCTGGCCGAAGTCCTGTTGCTGGACCACGATGCCTTTTCCAAAGGCGAAGATCACTGACAGGTTGGAGGTCTGGCTGAACGTGACCTTTCGTGGATTTTCCTGGCCGTCGGCGAGCTTGATGCCTTCGGGGAGAGTGGATTCGTCGAGTTCCACTTCGTAAGTGCCCTGGACCGGAACTCCGATGGTCCACGAGCCGTTGGCGCCTGATTTTGCGGTCCCGGTGAAATCGCCGCTCTTGGCGGTGATCGTAACGTCAGCGATAGGTGCACGTGCATCGTCCCGAAGGAAGCCGCTGATGCTGTTCTGGAACTGCTGGTTCGACGGGGATGGTGTCGGTGAGGGGGTGGTGGCCTGCGATGCCGGGGCAACGACGAGGAGAATTGCAACGACAGCGGCAAATACAGCCCCCATCGTCTTCAGCAATCCGCCGCGCCGTCTGTGCGACAGGCCTCTCGTTGTGCTTCTCAAAATGAAAACCTCCACATGGGGGTGGACTGGGTTGCGCCTTTACAACCACTGCGAACGGTGCGGGGGACGTAGTCGTGGCGCCAAATATGCGGTCGTTAAACCGAATACCTTGTGATGTCAGTCACCCTGCTTGGGCTTATGTTACAGCCAGCGGGGACCAATGAAGCCTCGTCCAAGGGCGCCTAAGATAGCGATCGGATAACAACCGTGAAGCCAAACCTTCGAATCAATGCAGTTCTGCTAAAGAAAACTTTTGTTGATTCTGAGTATTCCTAAACAGTCGCCTCGACTCATGGCCCGTGGGCTCCGTCACAGCCAGGAGTAGCCCATGTCACGGTTGCGTTTCGGCTGGCGGTAGGGGGGAACTATCCCTGCCCTCCGGGCGTGGGAATTGATACCTTGAACTATAAGGATCACCACCCACCCCCTTTATTTGGAGGACACCCGCAATGGCACTTGGCGGAAACCCGATCTTCAACGGAAAGAATTTCCGTGGAGCCACCCAGGCACCGCCTGTTCCGCAGGCTCAGTACGGCCAGAACCCCTACGGCCAGGCCCCGTACGGGCAGAACCCTTACGGCCAGGCTCCGGGACGCGCCCCCGGCCAGGTCATGGATGCGCAGGGCGGCTGGATGGCCCAGCAGCAGAACATGACCCATGACCAGCTGCAGCAGATGTACAACCAGCCGGCAGCCGGTCCGGCCGAAACCGGACGGATGACGTTCGACGACGTCATCATCAAGACCGCCGCCTGCCTCGGCGTGCTGGTTGCCGGCGCGGCGGTCACGCTCTTCGTGAGCATGTCGCTGGCCTCGCTGCTGATGATCGTTGGTGCACTGGGCGGCTTTGTGCTCGCCCTCGTCAATACGTTCAAGAAGCAGCCGTCACCGGCACTGATCCTGGCCTACGCCGCTTTGGAGGGCCTGTTCCTCGGTGGCCTGACCCGCGTCCTCGACACCATGTATCCCGGAGTCGGCCTGCAGGCCGTCGTCGGGACGCTGTCCGTATTTGCGGTTACGCTGCTCCTGTTCAAGAGTGGCAAGGTCCGGGCAACGCCCAAGGCCATGAAGTTCTTCATGATCGCCATTGCCGGGTACGCCCTGTTCTCCGTGGTGAACCTCGTCATGATGCTGACAGGCCTGACGACGGAACCGTTCGGCCTGCGCAGCGGAATCATCGGCGTGGCGATCGGCGTTCTGGCCATCGGCCTCGCCGCATTCTCGCTGATCATGGACTTCACCAGCATCGAGGAAGGCGTCCGCAATGGCGCACCGGAGCGGTTCTCCTGGACCGCCGCGTTCGGCCTGACCGTGACCCTGGTGTGGCTGTACGTGGAGATCATCCGCCTGCTGGCGATTCTCCGCGGCGACGACTAGGACCCTGGACGGCGTACGCCGTCGTGCATTAGTCGTGCATTAAGTTGTGCTTGAACCCGAATGAGCCCCGCCACCCGGCGGGGCTCATTCCGTTATGGCGGGGTCCTGCTTAGCTGAGCCGCTCGTACACCACTGCCATGCCCTGGCCGCCGCCGACGCACAGGGTCGCGAGCCCGAGCGATGCGTCGCGCTCCCGGAGCCCGTTGAGCAGCGTTGTGGTCATGCGGGCGCCGGTCATGCCGAAGGGATGCCCCAGGGCGATCGCCCCGCCGTGGACGTTGAGCCGCTCGTGGTCGATGCCGAGTTCGCGGGCACTGGCCACCACCTGCACGGCGAACGCCTCGTTGAGTTCCACGAGGTCGATGTCGCCGATGCCCAGGCCTGCCCGCGCCAGAGCGCGGCGGGTTGCCTCCACCGGCCCCATGCCCATGAGTTCGGGGGAGAGCGCGCTGACGCCCGTGGACACAATCCGTGCCAGCGGCTCCAGCCCGAGCTCCCTGGCACGCTCATGGCTCATCACCACCACCGCGGCGGCGCCGTCGTTCAGGGGGCAGGCGTTGCCGGCGGTTACCGTCCCCTCGCTGCGGAAGACGGGCTGGAGCGCCGCCACTCCTTCGAGGGTGACACCGGCACGCGGCGAGTCGTCCCGCTCCACCACGGTGCCGTCACGGCGCGTGTACGGCGTGATCTCGCGCGGATAGAAGCCCGAGGCCATGGCCGCTTCAGCGCGGTTCTGGCTCAGGACCGCCCATTCATCCTGCTCGGCCCGGCTGATGCCGTACGTGGTGGCCACATTTTCCGCGGTCTGTCCCATCGCAATGTAGATGTCGGGCATGCGCCCGCCGAGCCGCGGGTCTGTCCACGGCGTGTTGGACGCGGCCCGGACCTCGGTGCGACGGCGTGCCGATTCGAACAGCGGGTTGTGGGTGCCGGCGTCGGTTTCCCCGGCACCGGTCCAGTTCGGATACCGGGAGACGGACTCGACGCCGGCAGCGACGAATGCGCTTCCCTCGCCAGCCTTGATGGCGTGGAACGCCATCCGGATGGTCTGCAGGCTGGAAGCGCAGAACCTGTTGATCGTGGCACCGGGGACGTTGTCCAGTCCGGCCAGGATGGTGACCACCCTGGCCATGTTGGAGCCCGCTTCGCCGCTGGGTTCGGCGCAGCCAAGATAGAGGTCGTCCAGGCCGGCGCCAGTCTCTCCACTTGGGTCGAAGGACGGGATCTTGTCCAGGGCTGCCGTGACCATCGCAGCGGCAAGGTCATCCGGCCGCTCATCCTTCAATGACCCCTTGAAGGCGCGTCCGATGGGGCTTCGGGCAGTGGAAACAATGACTGCTTCTGACATGCGCCCAGCCTACGCCCGGGCTAAACCAGCCGCATCGCCCCTGCCGCCGGGGTAACGGTGAAGATCTCCGGCTTGCGGTACCCGGCGCGGGAGAAAGCCTGCTCGACGGCCGTGCGCACCTGCTGTTCGGCGGCCACCGGCGTCAGGGCAATCGCCGCGCCGCCAAAACCGCCGCCCGTCATGCGCGCTCCGATGGCACCGCTGGCGCGGGAGGTGTCGACCGCCAGGTCCAGCTCCGGGCAGGAAATCTCGAAGTCGTCCCGCATGGAACGGTGGCTGGCATCGAGAAGGGGCCCGATGGCGCCCGGTCCGGCCGAACCGAGGAGTTCCACAGTCTGCAGGACCCGGTCGTTCTCAGTGACCACGTGGCGGACCCTGCGGAACGTGACCTCATCCAGGAGGCCGCTGGCTTCGTCCAGGTCCTCGATACCAACATCGCGGAGGGCCTTGACCCCCAGTACTTCGGCCCCGAGCTCGCACGAATCCCGGCGCGACGCATAGCCGCCGTCGGCGTGTGAATGGGAAACCTTGGTGTCGATCACCAGCAGGACAAGGCCGGCCGGTTCGGTCTCGAACGGAACTAGTCGGACACTCTGGTCCCGGCAATCGAGGAAAACGGCATGGCCCTTGGCGCCGCGCAGTGAGGCGGACTGGTCCATGATGCCCGTGGGGGCTCCCACGAAGTCGTTCTCGGCACGCTGGGTGGCCAGAACCATTTCCTCTGCTTTCAGCCCTGCCCCGGTCAGCTCGTTGAGGGCTGAGATGACGGCGCACTCGATGGCGTGGGACGAGGAGAGCCCAGCGCCGAGGGGAACGTTGGAGTGCAGCAGCAGGTCAAGGCCCGGGACGTTGATGCCGCGCTCCTGGAGTGCCCAGATAACGCCGAGGGGGTACTTGGTCCAGCCCTTGGCCTGTGAGCCCGCCAAGGATGAGGTGTCCGCCGTCGTCATGCCCTGGTCGCCGTAGGTGGACAGAAGCCTGAGCGTCGAATCGGTCCTGACCCGGACAGCCACCCGCGCCGTCCTGTCGATGGCGAAGGGGAGCACGAAGCCGTCGTTGTAGTCGGTGTGCTCGCCGATCAGGTTTACGCGGCCGGGCGCCTGCCAGATGCCGTCGGGACCTGCGCCGAAGGCATCCCGGAACCGTGCCTCGAGGTCATTGCTGCTCAGGTCGCCGTGGCTGAGTGGGACGGTCATGCGTGTGCGCCTTCCGGGAGTGGCTTGAGGGCTGATGCGGGAACCGTGACGGTGCGCAGCCGCTCCGCCACGAGTTCCGGGGTGGTGTCGTTAATGAAAGCACCCATGGCCGCTTCGGAACCGGCCAGGTACTTGAGCTTATCCGCAGCCCGCCGCGGCGAGGTCAGCTGGAGGTGGAGGTAGCTGGCCGGCCGCAGCACGTCATCGAGCGGTGCCTGGTGCCAGGCCGAAATGTACGGGGTGGGCGTCGGATAGAGCGCATCGAACCGCTTGAGCAGGTCCAGGTATACATGTGCCAGTTCGTCCTTCTCTTCACCGCTGAGCGCCGCGAGGTCCGGCACCTGGCGGTGGGGGACCAGGTGCACCTCCAACGGCCACCGTGCGGCAAACGGAACGTAGGCGCTGAAGTTCTCGCCTTCCAGGACCATGCGGCTGCCGTCTTCACGTTCGGACCGCAGCAGTGAGCCGGTCAGCGTCTGCCGGCCGTCGGCGTCGTCGAAATATTTGCGGGCGGCGGCACCCATCACAGCTGCGCGGGGTGTGACGTACGGGTACGCGTAGATCTGGCCGTGCGGGTGGTGGAGCGTCACGCCGATGTCCGAGCCGCGGTTCTCGAACGGGAAGACCTGCCGGATGCCGGGCAATTCGTTCAACGCGGCGGTGCGGTGCGCCCAGGCCTCGACGACAGTGCGTGCCCGGACTTCGCTGAGCCCGCTGAACGAACCGGTGTGCTCGGGGGTGAACGACACCACTTCACAGCGGCCGAATGCCGTGCCGGTGGTTCCCCAGCCTGCGTTGCCGGGAACCGGTCCAAGCGCCGGCCCGAGCGACGGGAAACGGTTCTCGAACACCACGACGTCGTAGTCCGGCGCGGGGATCTCGGAGGGGTTGGCGGGTGTTGTGGGGCAGATGGGGCACTGGTCCGCCGGGGGGAGGTGGGTGCGGCCCTGGCGGTGCGCGGCCACGGCCACCCATTCGCCGGTGAGGGCGTCGAACCTGACTTCGCCCGGCTCGCTCCGGGCCGGCAGCTCGCGGAGGTCGGGGTTCTGCTCCGGCCGGCGCGTGTTTTGTCCTGCCGGAGCACTATCTGACGCGGCATTGTCCGCCGAGGCAGCATCTGCCGTAGCGTCATCGAAATAGAGCAGCTCCCGGCCATCGGCAAGGTTGGTGCTGGAGATGTGTGTCATGCGTCTAGTCCTTTTCGAGCGGCGGCCATCGGAGCCACGCCGTGGGTATGGCGCGGCAGCAGGCACTTCAATTCTCCCACAAAACGATCAAAAAGAAATAGTTTCGAACAAAAGATAACAAGATGCGTTGAGATGGCCCGTGGGCGGGTGAGGCGGCGCGGCCGAGCAGGTACGGTTGTGCCCATGACTCCGAGCGCACCTCCTTCCGGCCAGGGCAGCACCTCCGCAGCAGGCAACATCGCAGCCTCCGGCCCGGCTAATTCCGGCCCGGCTGACTCCGGCACTAGCGAGGGCGCGCCGCGTCGCTACGCCTCCGGCAGGCAGTACGAGCTCCGCCGCGGCGATGCCCTGGCCGTTGTCACCGAGCTGGCCGCTGGCCTGCGGCTCTACTCCCGGGGCGGCGTCCAGCTGACGGAAACGTACGGGGACGGGGACATCCCTCCGGGAGCCACCGGAATCACGCTGGCTCCCTGGGCCAACCGGGTTGAAGACGGCGTCTGGTACCTGGACGGCAAGAAGCAGCAGCTGGACATCACCGAGGTTTCGCGCAACAACGCCAGCCACGGCCTGCTGCGGAACGCCTCCTACGAACTAGTGGATGAGTCCGAGTTTTCGGTGACCC
This sequence comes from Arthrobacter sp. LjRoot78, assembly GCF_964254335.1. NCBI lineage: Bacteria > Bacillati > Actinomycetota > Actinomycetes > Micrococcales > Micrococcaceae > Arthrobacter > Arthrobacter sp. LjRoot78. Next base: position 1,287,382 of record NZ_CAXUTG020000001.1, read on the forward strand.
TGGAGGCGCCGATCTTCCCGCAGCACGGCTACCCGTTCCTGGTGCGGCACCGCGTCCAATACGCACTGGCCGAGGACCTTGGGCTTGTTGTCCGCCAGACCCTGCTCAACGATTCCCAGGCATCCGCACCCTTCGTCCTGGGCTCCCACCCCTACCTCAGGCTGGAGGATGTCCCTGCCGGGGACCTGGTCCTGACGGTGGGGGCCGGGCGCCGGCTCGTGGCAGATGACCGGCTCATACCCCGCAGCTCGGAGCCGGTCACCGGTGACACGGATCTGCGGGGCGGCCGGACCGTGTCCGAACTGGATATCGATGTCGCCTACACGGACCTGGAGTTCGACGGCGGCGTGGCCCGCCAAACGCTGCAGGCGTCCGACGGCCGCAGGGTGAGCCTCTGGCAGGACGGCAGCTGCGCCTACGTCCACGTCTTCGTCACGGACCAGTTCCCCGGCAGGGCAAAAGCTGTTGCCATCGAACCCATGACAGGCCCGGCCAATGCGTTCAACAGCGGCGACGGCCTGCGCTGGCTGCCGGCGGGGGAGTCGTTCACCATGACGTGGGGCATCAGCGCGTCGCTGTAGTCCGCAGCGGTTTCCCATCGGAGCGCGGCTGGGGAAGTATTAGGCTATGACGCCAGCTGAGGACGCCGCACCAACCAATAGCCCTGATGCCCGGACCGGGGCCGCCGCACCCGCGGCCCCGTTGCGGGTGTTGACTGACCGCGAGCTGGACCAGGACATTCCCTATGGCGTGCGGATCGCCGCCTCCTGGGCCTGGCGGCTGGGGCTGATCCTCCTGGTCAGCGCCGCGCTGATCTGGCTGCTGAGCAAAATCAGCTTCCTCATCATCCCCGTGATGGTGGCCGCCTTGCTGGCCGGCCTGCTGAGTCCCGTCACACGCTGGCTCAAGGCCCGGCGCGTCCCGAGAGGCGGCGCCGTCGCCATCACCGTGCTGGGCTTCCTCGGCGTGATCGGCGGCTCCCTGGCGCTGGTGGGGCGGCAGCTGGTTACAGGATTCAGCGAACTGTGGAGCGAAGCGTTGACCGGAATCCAGCAGATCCAGGGCTGGCTGGCGGACGGGCCGCTGCACCTGACAGCGGCCCAGATCGACCAGTATCTGAAGGAGGCCACGGATGCACTGCAGAACAACAGCAGCAGCATCCTGAGCGGCGCGCTTTCCTTCGGAAGCACCGCCGGCCACTTTGCCGCGGGACTCATCCTTGCGTTGTTTGTGCTGATCTTCTTCCTCCTCGAAGGTGACCGGATCTGGGCCTTCCTGGTCCGGCTTCTTCCAAGGAAAGCCCGCGCCGCCACGTTCGGTGCAGGCCGAAAGGGCTGGACCTCCATGGTCAGCTACGCGCGCATCCAGATGTTCGTGGCATTTGTGGACGCCGTGGGTATTGGCGTGGGCGCCGCCATCATCGGAGTTCCGCTGGCGCTTCCGCTGGGTGTGCTGGTCTTCATGGGTTCGTTCATTCCCATTGTTGGCGCCCTGGTCACCGGCGCAGTGGCCGTGCTCCTTGCCCTCGTGGCCAACGGCTGGGTCAACGCGCTGATCATGCTGGGAATCGTGCTGCTGGTCCAGCAGCTGGAAAGCCACATCCTGCAGCCGCTGGTGATGGGCAAGGCTGTGGCCCTTCACCCGGTGGCCGTGATCCTGTCTGTGGCGGCCGGTTCCTACCTTGCCGGCATCCCCGGCGCCCTCTTCTCGGTGCCCATCCTCGCCGTAGCAAACTCGGCGATTCGATATATTGCTGCCAGAACGTGGGAACATGAAGGAGTGCTGGTGGCGGATGGCCCGGGTGTACCCGGGGACTCCGGATCCAGCCAAGACAACACCTTCAAGGATGTCTACCTTCCCGGTGCGAATCCGGGCCGCGGCAAGGGCGCCGCACAGTCAACGGGAACTCCCGCCGGACATGCCGGCCCGGACTCCCCAGCCGAATTCCCCAAAGGAGACTAGTTCGTGAAAACCCTCAATAGCCTGCCCGTCACGTTGGACAATGTCCTGGAGGCGCAGAAGCTGCTTGAGGGGATTATTACGCGGACCCCGGTGGAAACTTCGCGGGCACTGGGCAGCATGGTGGGCGGCGAAGTCTTCTTCAAGTGCGAAAACCTCCAGCGGGCCGGCTCCTTCAAGGTCCGCGGCGCCTACGTCCGCATGGCCAAGCTGTCCGCCGAAGAGAAGAAGCGCGGCGTGGTGGCGGCGTCCGCCGGAAACCACGCCCAGGGCGTGGCGGTCGCAGCGAAGAGCCTGGGTATCAAGGCGCGCATCTACATGCCGCTGGGCGTGGCGCTGCCCAAGCTGGCCGCCACCCGCAGCCACGGCGCCGAAGTGGTCCTGCACGGGCACAACGTGGACGAAGCACTCGCCGAAGCCCAGCGCTACGCCGATGAGACCGGCGCCGTGTTTGTCCACCCCTTCGACAACGTGGACGTTGTGGCCGGACAAGGCACGGTGGGGCTGGAAATCCTGGAACAGATCCCCAACGTGGACACCATCCTGATGGGTGTCGGCGGCGGAGGACTGCTCGCCGGCGTCGCCGTGGCCGTGAAGGCGAGGGCCAGGGAGCTGGGCCGGGACATCCGGATCATCGGCGTCCAGGCCGAAAACGCCGCGGCCTACCCGCCCTCGCTCGCCGCAGATGCCCTGGTTCCGTTGAAGAAGGTCTCAACCATGGCGGACGGCATTGCCGTGGGCCGTCCGGGGCAGCTGCCGTTCAGCATCATCCGTGAGCTCGTGGACGACGTCGTAACGGTCAGCGAGGACTCCCTCGCCCGGGCGCTGATCTTCCTGCTGGAACGCGCCAAGATGGTGGTGGAGCCCGCCGGCGCCGTGGGCGTGGCCGCCCTGATGGACGGCAAGATCGAAAACCCCGGCACCACCGCCGTGATCCTTTCCGGCGGCAACATCGACCCCATGCTGATGCTCAAGGTGATCCAGCGCGGTCTTTCCGCCGCCGGCCGCTACATGACCGTCCGGATGATGCTGGACGACCGCCCCGGTTCGCTGGCCACCATCGCCCGGATCATCGCCGAGAACGACGCCAACGTCACAGGCCTGGACCACACCCGGGTTGGCGGTTCCATCTCCATGGGAGACGTCTCCATCACCGTGAACCTGGAAACCAAGGGGCACGAGCACTGCGAGCAGGTCCTGGGCGCACTCCGTGCCGAGGGCTTCCAGCCGATCGTGGTCCACTAGGGGCCATGATGCTGGATGCACAGGGGGGACGGCCGCAGACCACAAGGCATAGCCCTGCCGCACGTGCGCAGGGCGGGCTGCTGGTCACGGGGCTGTTCGTCGTTCTCCTGTTTGCGATCGAGTTCGTCAACGCTGCCACGTTCCATGCACTGAACAGGACGTTCGGCCTCCGCCCGCGCAGCGCCGACGGACTGCTCGACATCCTCACCTTTCCGCTGTTCCACGCCAACCTCGGTCACGTGGTTTCCAATGCGCTGCCGCTCATCATCTTCGGCTTCCTCGTCTTTATGTCCGGGCTCAGGGTCTTCGTCACCGCGGTGGCCTTCAGCTGGTTCGGTTCGGGCATGGTGGTGTGGCTGATTGGCGGCTGGGGAATCACGGTGGGTGCTTCAGGCCTGGTCTTTGGCCTCTTCGCCTTCCTCCTGGTCCGCGGGTTCTTCAACGGCAACTGGTGGCAGATCGCCCTGTCGGTGCTCCTGTTCCTCAGCTACGGCGGCATCCTCTTCGGGGTCCTTCCGGGCGTGGCAGGATTCGTCTCCTGGCAGGCCCACCTGGGCGGTGCGCTGGGCGGTGTTGCCGCCGCTGTGCTGCTGAAGCCCCGGCGGCTGACGCGGGGACGCCAGGTGGCGGAGAACCAAAACACATAGAACTCAGCGTTAACGCACGACGCCGGCCATCCCCGCGGAGGGGAGGGCCGGCGTCGTGCGTTAGGGCTTTGCCGTGGTTGGGAAGCTGCGCTCCTAGCCTGCGTACGGCTTGGCGGAGAGGATCTCCACCGTGATGTCCTTGCCGTTCGGGGCGGTGTAGCTGAGCTTGTCGCCCTCCTTGTGGCCCACAATGGCGGACCCCAGCGGTGACTTTTCGCTGAAGACGTCGAGGTCCGAGTCGCCCGCGATCTCGCGGGAGCCTAGCAGGAACGTCTCCTCGTCGCCGGCGATCCGGGCGACGACAATCATGCCGGGCTCGACGATTCCGTCGTCCGCCGGGGACTCGCCCACGTGGGCGTCGCGGAGCAAAACGGTGAGCTGGCGGATGCGGGCCTCGATCTTGCCCTGCTCCTCTTTGGCGGCGTGGTATCCGCCGTTTTCCTTGAGGTCGCCTTCCTGGCGTGCAGCTTCGATCTTCTGGACGATTTCCGCCCGGCCGGCGCCGGAGAGGTGGTCCAGCTCTGCCTTCAGGCGGTCAAAAGCTTCCTGGGTAAGCCAAGCTGCAGTTGCGCTGTTGGTGGTAGACACGGACTTCTCCTTTTTCGTGGTCAAACAAGTTTGCGGTCAAACAAGTAAAGACCCCGCCACGGTGGCCACTTGTGGGACTCAGTAACCAGCTCAGCGGGGTAAAGGTATTTGATCCATTGTAGTCAATGCGGTGGACAAACCAAAGAACGCCTGCGGCGTGGGTCACACGGTCAGGCCGGGAGTGCTCCCGGGGCCGCGGGCGGCTACTTCTCCGAGCCAGGAATCCAGCAGCTGTCCACCACGCCGGAAACGGACAATGACTCTGTGCGCACTACGGCACGGTGGACCGTCGTTCGTCCGCCGTCGGGGGTGGCTTCGGCCGGGTTCGGTCCGATATCGACCACTTTCCAGCCGACCACGGCAAATTTTGCGTCCAGCGCCTTAACCGCGCATTTGGCACTGGTTCCGGGATCCTTGGTGACCTGGAAATCGATCTCCGCCTGCGTGGCGTCCGTCGTGCTGTAGCCGATGTCCTTGAATGACACGGTCTCCGCGTTCAGGGAAGTGGAGATCCACGCCATGAAGCCCATGCCGGCAGCAAGTGCAGCGATTCCGATGTTGCGCTTGGCCTTGCGCGACAGGGCACGCTTTTGGCCCCCGTAACGATTGGCTAGGGTGGTAGTTGCCGGCGTCGAAATGGCCGGCCGATCCTCGGAAGTCACCGTTCCAGTTTAGTGTGGATCCGAACGGGATAATTCCGCGTCCCTGCAGCCATAAACCCGCAAGCCCAAATTCGAAGAAAGTGAGCCGTTTCAGATGACAGCGTCCGCAAGCCAGTCCAAGCCGCTCCGCCTGCTGGCCGTCCACGCTCACCCTGACGACGAATCGAGCAAGGGTGCGGCCACCATGGCCATGTATGCAGCGGCAGGCGTTGAGGTCATGGTGGCCACCTGCACCGACGGATCCCGGGGCGACATCCAGAACCCGGCAATGGAGCACGAGCCGCACCCCAAACGCGACATGGCCGGCGCCCGCCGCCTGGAAATGGACAATGCCGCCCGTGTGCTGGGAGTCCGCCAGCGCTGGCTTGGTTTTGTGGACTCAGGGCTGCCGGAAGGTGACCCGCTTCCGCCGCTGCCGCCGGGCTGCTTCGCCCTCCAGCCGCTGGAAGTAGCCGCGGCTCCGCTGGTCAGGCTGGTGCGCGACTTCAAGCCGCAGGTGATCCTGAGCTACGACGAAAACGGCGGCTATCCGCATCCGGACCACATCATGGCCCACCGCGTGGCCGTTGAGGCGTTCGAAGCCGCCGGCGATCCGGAACGGTACCAAGGTATCGGCGAACCGTGGTCAGTCAGCAAGCTGTACTACGACCGCGCGTTCAGCCCTGACCGGTTCCGGGCGCTCCACTTTGCGCTCGAAGAGGCGGGCCTGCAGTCGCCCTATGCCGAGCGGCTGGCGGCCTGGCTCGAGGCTGATGTCGAGGGCCACACGCCACCGGCCCCGACGCACCCCACCACCACCCAGGTCGACTGCGGGGACTATTTCGAAGCCCGGGACGATGCGCTCCGTGCCCACCGCACCCAGATTGATCCGCTGGGATTCTTTTTCGCCGTATCCCCGGACATGCAGCGCCGCGCGTGGCCCTGGGAGGATTACAGCCTGATCCAGTCGCGGGTGCCGGTGGAGCTGCCGGAAAAGGATCTCTTCGCCGGACTAAGATAGAACCAAGCCATGTTCTATGCCCTGTAGAAGTCAGGGCCCTCAAGACGCTCCACAGAAGGTCTAACCGTGCATCACTTGCTCCTCGCCCTCGCGACAACTCCGGCGCCCAGCCCCACGCCGTCCCTGCGCCCGGGCCTCTCCGAAGACCAGGTGACGCCGGGCATGTGGGGCTTCATCATGACCGCGTTCTTCGTCCTGGCCACCACGCTGCTGATCGTGGACATGGTGCGGCGCATCCGGCGGGTCCGCTACCGGGCCCAGGTGGAAGAGGAGCGCCTGGCTGCACTGGCTGCCGGAGAGCAGGACATGCCCGAGGTTCCCGGAGCGGACGCGCCGCGAAGCGACGAAGCCGGCACGAGCGATGATGCCGGCACACTCGGGGGCCCGCAGGGCGGCGCCGATCTCCGGACGGAACGCAACGGTGATGAAGGCCGCGGACAACGGTAACGCCCGGCCCGGTGCTGGGAACGCTGCGGACAACGGTAACGCCCGGCCCGGAGCTGCCAATGCCCTGGCCGGCGAACCTTCCGCCTACCTGAGGCAGCATGCCAGCAATCCTGTCCACTGGCGGCCCTTCGGTGATGAAGCGTTCGGCTTTGCCGCCCAGCGCGACGTTCCCGTGTTCCTGTCCATCGGCTACGCCGCCTGCCACTGGTGCCACGTGATGGCCCACGAGTCCTTCGAAGACCAGGAAACTGCGGACTTCCTCAACGCCAACTTCGTGGCCATCAAGGTGGACAGGGAAGAACGCCCGGATGTAGACGCCGTCTACATGGCCGCAACCCAGGCAATCAGCGGTGAAGGCGGCTGGCCGATGTCCGTCTTCCTGACTCCGGACGGACGCGCCTTCCATTCCGGAACATATTTCCCGCCCCGGCCCATGCCCGGCCGGCCTTCTTTCCGCCAGGTCCTCGAGGCGGTCCGCGAAGCCTGGCTGGAGCGGCGCGAGGCCGTCGAACACAACGCAGAGACCCTGGCCCGCGGAATGGCGGAAACGCAGCTTGCGGCCGCCGTCCAACTGGCCGGATCGCCGGACCCCGTGGACGCCGGGCTGCTCTCCGAAGCGGTCCGCGTCCTGGCCCGCTCTGAAGACCCGCACGACGGCGGATTCGGCACCGCGCCGAAATTCCCGCCGTCGCCCGTGCTGGAATTCCTGGTCCGGCACGCCGCGGTGGCGTCCGACACCGCGGATGCCGCGAGGGACATGGCAGGCCGGACGCTGGCAGCGATGTCCCGGTCCGCGCTGTTCGACCAGCTGGACGGCGGTTTTGCACGGTACTCCGTGACGCGCGACTGGTCCGTGCCGCACTTCGAAAAGATGCTCTACGACAACGCCCAGTTGCTGCGTGCCTTCGTGCACTGGGTCCGGCTCGGAGGCAACGCGGTGTACACCTCGGAGGAGGCCGCGGACGCCGCAACGCGCACCGCGGACTGGATGATCGCGTCGCTGGGCCTCGCCGGTCCTGGAGACGGTACAGGAGGGGGTTCAGGTCGGGCTGAGGCGTTTGCCTCGTCGCTGGATGCGGACACTGTGGTGGACGGCCAACACCTCGAAGGCGCCAGCTACCTCTGGACCCCTGCGGAACTGCTGGACATCCTGGGGCTTGAGGACGGTCCCGCTGTGGCGCGGCTGATGAATGTTGCTTCCGGGGGCACCGTGACAAAGGCAGCTTCGCCGCTGCATCCGGGCCGCAGGCTCGACGGCGCCGAGCACCTCCTATGGGACCGTGCGCGGCCGCGGCTGCTGGCTGCGCGTTCGGGCCGCCCCCAGCCCGCCAGGGACGACAAAGTGGTGGCCGGCTGGAACGGCCTGGCCGTCGCTGCGCTTGCTGAAGCGGGGGCCGTCCTCGGCCGGCCCGACCTGACGGCTGCTGCAGCGCGGACGGCCGCCTACCTTGAACGGATCCACTGGACCGACGGCACCCTGATGCGGGTGTCGCATGCCGGCCTGGCCCGCGGGATCGGCGGCCTGCTCGAAGACTATGCCTTCTGCGTAGACGGGTTCCTGACCCTCTACGGCGTCACGGGCAATACCCGGTGGTACCTGCTGGCCGAGGACATCCTGTTGGCTGCCTGCCTGCGGTTCGCCGCGGACGGAACGCTGGTGGACACCGCCCGTGAATCGTCCCAGGTGTTCAACGCGCAGGGGCAGCGGGCAGGCCTGGAGCCCTTCGACAACGCCACGCCAAGCGGTGCGGCAGCGTTCGCAGGCGCGCTGCTGAGCTATGCAGCGCTGTCCGGTTCCAGCGACCACCGGATCATGGCCGGCAATATCCTTTCGCTGCTGCCCCCGCTGGCAACCCGGGCGCCCCGGGCGGCAGGCTGGCTGCTGGCCACGGCACAGGCTGCGCTTGCCGGCCCGGTGGAGGCCGCCGTCGTCGGGCCTGACGGTCCGGCGCGTGCGGAACTACACCACGCACTGCTGCTGTCCGCCAGCCCGGGGCTGGTTGTGGCCGTGGCGTCCGACGCCGGGATCCCGGCTGCTGTTGGTGCCGCGCCTGCCGTGCCGCTGCTGGACGGCAGGACGGCGGCGCCTGACGGCTCAGCGCAAGTGTTCCTCTGCCGCGGGATGGTGTGCGAGCGTCCGGTGGGTTCCGTGGCCGAACTTCTGGAGCGACTGGCTACGATGGCCGGATGACTTCTTTGCCGCACCCGCAGTCCGTGGCTGCCGGGGTCCGGCGGGCCTTTGACCTTGTCATTTTCGACTGTGACGGTGTCCTGGTGGACTCCGAGTCCATCGCCATCCGGGTTGACCAGCGGGTCCTCGCAGATCTCGGCTGGGAGCTTGACCTCGACGAGATGGTGGAGCGCTTCGTTGGCAAGTCCGAGGCGCACTTCGTGGCGGAGACGGAGCGGCGCCTGGGCGTCAGGCTGGACGCGGACCCGCTCGGGCAGACAGGGCTGCTGCCAACGTTTGAAGGACGCATCTTCAGCGCCTCGGAGGTTGACCGCGGAAAGCCGGCCCCGGATCTATTCCTTCATGCTGCGCGGACGCTCGGTGTGGAACCGGCCGGATGCGCCGTGGTGGAGGACAGCCTCTACGGAGTCCAGGCGGCCCGGGCGGCCGGCATGCATGTCTTCGCCTTTGGTGGGGGAGTGACGCCGGCGGCCAGGCTGGCGGGTCCGGGCACCACGGTTTTCCGGCACATGAGGGAGCTGCCGGACCTCATCGCTGTCGGCAGGCCCTAGGCAGGCCTGCCGAGCACCGCGATGGCGATGGCGATGAAGTGCGCGGCAAAAGCGAACACGGTGAAAGCGTGGAAGAGCTCGTGGAAGCCAAAGTGCTGGTAGCTGAAGTTCGGCTTCTTGAGGGCGTAAAAGACGGCGCCGGCGATGTAGAGGGCGCCGCCGACGCAGATGAGGACTGCCGAGGCGACACTGGCCGCGAAAAAGTCCGGCAGGTAGAACAGGGAGCCGCAGCCCAGGGCTATGTAGATGGGCACGTAGAGCCAGCGCGGTGCATCGGTCCAGAACAGCCGGAACAGAACACCGAGGATCGCGCCGGACCAGATGACCCATAGCAGCACCACTGCCTTGGGCCGTTCCAGCAGCGCCCACGCCAGCGGCGTGTAGCTGCCGGCGATCACCAGCATGATGTTGGTGTGGTCGAGGCGCTTCAGGACGATCTTGACTCCCGGTGTCCAGTTCCCGCGGTGGTACACGGCACTGATGCCGAAGAGCAGTACTCCTGTCACGGCGTAGACGGCCGAAGCGATCTTGAGGTCGGCGGTGGGGGCCAGCAGGATCAGGACCAGCCCCGCGGCAAAGGCCAGCGGGGCGGTGACGGTATGGATCCAGCCGCGCCACTTGGGCTTGATCGTCAGGAGCTCCGCGATACGGACAGCGGCCTCGTCCATCGGGCCAGATTTCCGGCCGCGGCCTGCTCCCGCATCCGGTTGGGGAGTTTTGCTTTCCATTGCTCAAGAATAAACTACGTTCCAGTAAGTTACTGATGAGTAACCAGTGGATGGGCCGGAATCGGAAGTCCTCGTGCACCCCGCCGCCGTTGCGGGCGGGTAGCCTAGGAATGCACCGCCGTCGTACATCAAGGAAGTCAGGTGAGTCTCCGGATGGAGTTGCCCGGGATCCTCTATGGCTTCTACGAACGCAGGCTCCTGCGCTCGCTGGACAAGGACCGCATCCCCAAACACATCGGCGTGATGGTGGACGGCAACCGCCGCTGGGCCAAACAGTTCAACGCGCCCACCAGCCAGGGACACCAGGCGGGCGCTGACAAAATCCATGAGTTCCTCGGCTGGTGCCAGGAACTCGGCGTCAAAGTGGTCACGCTGTACATGCTCTCCACCGACAACATGAGCCGCTCCGGTGAAGAGCTGGACCTGCTGATGGGCATCATTGCGAACACCCTGGACCGGCTGGACGAGGACGAGGACATCTCCGTCCACGCCATGGGCGCGCCGGAGTTGCTTCCCGATTACCTGGCCGAACGGCTCAACAATCTGACGGCGCGGACGCCGGCCCATGAAAAACTCCATGTCAACGTGGCAGTGGGCTACGGCGGACGCCGCGAAATCGTGGACGCCGTCCGGGAGCTCCTCCATGATGCCGTGGCCGGGGGCAAGGACATCGGCAAGCTGGCGGACGACCTCACGGTCGACGACATCTCGCGGTTCCTGTACACCCGCGGACAGCCGGACCCGGACCTGGTGATCCGCACATCGGGTGAGCAGCGGCTGTCCGGTTTCCTGATGTGGCAGAGCGCCTACAGCGAGTTCTACTTCTGCGAGGCGCTCTGGCCCGCCTTCCGCAAGGTGGACTTCCTGCGGGCATTGCGCGATTACGCCGGCCGGCAGCGGCGCTTCGGCTCCTGAAGCCCCGCGCCTGCAGCCCGGCTGGAAGCCCGGACACCTGGAACAGCGCCCGCTCAGGGCCGGTTCACGTGGAATTCACGTGATCGCAACAAGAATCGCCGCGAAATAGTTTGGGAAACAAAGCGGCGGGGAATTACGTTGAATCCATTAGCAGGCACACTGCCCGCTAATCGGGGAGGCCAGTACATGGAGCGAATGTTCGCACCGGATGTATGGGAGGCCGGAACCGGCCTCGTGGCCGCTCCGCCTCACCTATAAATTATCCGGGCGTGCGCCCCGGGGCTGGAGTCGATGTGGCTATTTCTGAACACCTGCCCGACGTCATTTCCGACCAGGGAGAGAAAGCTACCTCTCGCACCGCGCGAGCCACCTCACAGACCGGTGCAGCGAACTATGACGCTGCGGCCGGTCTTGCTGTATCCGGCGGCAGTGCTGCGGCGGATGACACCTTGTGGAGCTTTGTCATCGACACCTCGGTGTTGCTCTCGGACCCCCGCGCCCTGCTGCGGTTCGCGGAGCACGAAGTCATTGTGCCGATCGTGGTCATCACGGAGCTTGAGGGCAAGAGGCATGACCCCGAACTGGGCTACTTCGCCCGTAAGGCCCTCCGCCTCCTGGACGACCTCCGGGTTCAGCACGGCGGACTTGACCGGCCCATCCCGCTGGGCGAAGACGGCGGCACGCTGATGGTGGAAATGAACCATATCTCCACCGAGGTGCTCCCCGCCGGGTTCCGCGGAGGGGACAACGACAGCCGCATCCTCGCCGTCGCGAAGAACCTCGCCAACGAGGGCCGTAACGTCACGGTGGTGTCCAAGGACCTGCCGATGCGCGTCAAGGCATCCGCCATGGGGCTCCTCGCCGACGAGTACCGCAACGAACTCGTGAAGGACTCCGGCTGGACCGGCATGGCCGAAGTGGAGGCAAGCGAGGAGGACGTCTCCACCCTGTACGGCCACGAGCCCGTCTTTATCCCGGCCGCAGCAGAGTTGCCCGTCAACACCGGACTGGTGCTGCTATCTAACCGGGGCTCCGCCCTGGGGCGCGTGGGGGCGGATAAGCAGGTCCGCCTGGTCAAGGGGGACCGGGACGTCTTCGGACTCCACGGACGTTCCGCGGAGCAGCGGCTGGCCATCGACATGCTGATGGATCCGTCCGTGGGCATCGTGTCGATCGGCGGCCGGGCCGGCACCGGCAAGTCGGCGCTGGCACTCTGCGCGGGCCTCGAAGCCGTGCTGGAACGCCGCGAACACCGCAAGGTGATCGTCTTCCGGCCGCTCTACGCGGTGGGCGGGCAGGAGCTCGGCTACCTGCCGGGATCCGAAGCGGAGAAAATGAACCCCTGGGCGCAGGCCGTCTTTGACACCCTCGGAGCCCTGGTCAGCCAGGAGGTCGTCGAGGAAGTCATGGACCGCGGCATGCTCGAAGTCATGCCGCTGACCCATATCCGCGGCCGCTCGCTCCACGATGCGTTCGTGATCGTCGATGAGGCGCAGTCCCTGGAAAAGAACGTCCTCCTGACGGTAATGAGCCGGATCGGCCAGAACTCGAAGATCGTCCTGACCCACGATGTCGCCCAGCGCGACAACCTCCGGGTGGGCCGGCACGACGGCGTTGCCGCCGTCGTCGAAACCCTCAAGGGACACCCGCTCTTCGGGCACATCACCCTCACCCGCTCGGAGCGCTCGCCGATCGCGGCACTCGTCACCGAACTGCTGGAAGGGGCGGAAATCTAGGCGGAATGCTTGAGTGAAGGGCCGTTGCCGGGTTGCCCGGCCACGGCCCTTCGCCGTCGCTTAGACACAGCGCATAGGGACCCGCTTCGGTCGCTGGGCGACCTCCGGGGTCCGATGCGCCGCGATGCGCTCCTACGCGAAGGACCGCGACCGGGCAGGTGGGCGTGTCGCCTCAGGCACTCAGCCGTTAGAGTCCCAGGAACTTGGCCGTGGCTTCGTGGCCTTCTACCTTCAGCGTCCAGTCGGGGCGTTTGAAGGTGGCCGGGGTGACTCGGACCTTCTGGACCTCCTCCACCTTGCCGCCCCAGGAGGCCCTGGTGACGCCGTTCAGTTCGTAGCCGAGGGAGCGGGAGACGCCCAGGGATTTTTCGTTCCAGGCGGCTGCCTCGGACTCCGCGACATCCGCTTTCAGATGATCGAAGGCATAGCTCACGACGGCGGCCCGCATCTCCTTGCCGAAGCCCTTGCCCTGCGCCGCTTTCGTGAGCCAGGAACCGGTGGTGACCGTCTTGAGCGTCGCGAAATCCTTGGCCTCGATGTCCTGGCAGCCGATGAACCCGCCGTCGTGCCAGATGCCGAGCAGGAGCGTCCAGGCTTCAGGGGAGACTCCGGCCCGGCATCGCCAGTACCACTGCGCCATGTTGGGACCCAGCTCCTCGGCAGGGGATTCTGCCCAGGGCCTGCTGAACGGACTGTGGCCGGGATCGTGGATGCCGCTCAGCGCCGCCTGCACCGCGGCCGGGATGTCCTCATCACGAATGGGCCGGAGGGCAAGGCGGGGCGTGGTCAGGGTGAGGGCGAACGGGGGCCAGAAGGTGGCGGGCTCAGTCATCAGGGAAGCTTAGCCGTGGGGCCCGTGCGCAGCCAGTCACACGCCCCGCGAAATGTCCCAGCTGATGTGGCGGCGCACGTCGGTGAGGTTCATGGATTCTGCGAGGAACAGGTCATCAAGCATGTACTCATCCACGCCGAGGATCCTGAGCCAATGGCCAAGACCTGCCGATTCGTTCTCCAGCGAGCGGCTTAGCACGCAGACACCGGTGCCGACATCGATGCGGATCAGGTTCCGTCCCGGTCCGCACAGCGGCGCCAAGGGGTCTGAGGGCCGGTAGGCGGCATTGGGAGTCACGACGGCTTCCAGAGCGGGGCGGCCCTGATGGTCCACCTCGGTGATGGGGCCGAGCTCCACGGCGTTGGTGTTAGGGAATTCGATGGGAACGGGGGCGTTGCCTGCCAGCTCCACCGGATCCAGCGCTGCGGCAAAGCGGCCGTTTCCGAAGCACGGTTCGCCGTAGGCGGCCTCCGGGCGGCGCCGGACCAGCCCGCCGTCGTCATACACGGGGGTGACCAGCTGCGGCGGCAGGAGCCACGACTTCCTGGTGGAGCTGACGTAGAAGCCGTCTTTGGAGTCGTTGATGCCGGTGGTGCTGTGCAGTACCACGCCGGACGAGGACTCCAGGCGGAGGGCGCCGGGCCGGCGCAGCCACGCACGAACGGTGTTGTCCGGGTCCGGGTTTTCGGCGCCCGGATCTGCGGTGCCGGGGTTTGAGGTGTCCGGAACGGGGCGGTCCACATACTCAAAACGGAGGCTCTGCCACTTCCAGGGAGAGGAACGGCACAGGTTCCGGAACTTTGCGGCCATGTCCGGCGGTCTGGTCTGTTGACCGGCTTCCCCCTGGCGCCTCGCGTCCCATGTCGACATATCCACAGTTTACGCGCGGGCTCCGCGGCGGGTCGGGAAAATCCAGTAGCATCCGAGAGTGATCCAACGACTGGGCGAACTTTGGCAATCCACCCCGCTGGGGTTCTGGCTGGTGCTGGCCGCCTGTGCCTACTACGGAGTGATGGCGGTGCGGCTTACGGTCATCGATGTCAGGCACCACCTGCTGCCGAACAGGATTGTGTTCCCGTCCTACGCCGTGGGCGGCGTGCTCCTGCTGGCGGCGGTTGTCGCCGTCCTCGCTGCCGGTGCAGACGCCTCGGCAGTGCCCGACGGCGCCGCCCGGCTTTTCGGGCTCCCGGGCGGACGCATCCTTGCCGGGGGAGCCGTGCTGTGGCTGTTCTACTTCATCCTGCGCATGGTTTATCCGCCCGGGATGGGATTCGGCGACGTGAAACTTGCGGGTGTGCTGGGCCTGTACCTTGGCTACCTCGGCTGGGGACACGTGTTCGCCGGAACCTTCGCCGCCTTCCTCCTGGGCGGTCTCTGGAGCCTGGGCCTGCTGGCTGCCCGCCGCGGCACCCTCAAATCGGACATCCCCTTCGGCCCGTTTATGCTGGCAGGTACGGCCGCAGCCATGCTGCTCCTGCCTGCGGCCTGAGGGCTGCGCAAGCGTTGCTGCCGCTAGGCTGAAGGGATGCCAGCACCTGAATTCGTCCTCAAGCTTCGCGAAAAAATCGGCCATGATCCGTTATGGATTCCCGCGGTTCGCGGGGTGGTCTTCAACGACGACGGCCACGTCCTGCTGGGCCAGCGCTCTGACAACGGACGGTGGGCGCTGATCTCGGGCATGCTGGAGCCGGGGGAACACCCTGCTCCCGGACTCGTGCGGGAGATCTTCGAGGAGACAGCCGTCGTGGCCGAAACGGAGCGCATGGTGTCGGTCGGCGTCGTCGGTCCGGTCACCTTCCCCAACGGCGACGTGTGCGACTTCCTGGATATTGTGTTCCGCTGCCGCCATGTGTCCGGTGAAGCACGCGTGAACGACGACGAGTCCCTCGCCGTCGGCTGGTTTCCGCTGGAGGGACTTCCGGACATCAGGCCCGGCGACCTCGAGTGCATCCGGCGGGCGCTGCTGCCCGAGGACGCCGTCCACTACGAACCCGGAGGGACTCCCTGATGAGGGAGTCCCTCCAGCGCGGCTTCCTAGACTGAGGCGGACTGGCGTTCAGCCTCGAGGCGTTCTGCCTCCTCGCCACCCACAGCCTCGCCCCGGGCCACCATTCCGGCGGTGTCGGAGAGCGGGATCTGCTTCAGGGTCAGCGCGAGGATCAGCGCAATCCCGAGGAACGGCAGCAGGTACCAGAACACCGGCGCCAGCGAATCTGCGTAGGCGTTCACGATGGCGTCCCGGAGCTGTTCCGGGAGCTGGCTCAGGGCCTGCGGATCGAGGGTCTGGGTGGACTGCGCCGCCTGGTCGGCGGAGGCGCCGGCCCCGGTGAACGCCTTGGTCAGGGCCTCGGCAAGCCGGGAGGTGAAGATGGATCCGAACACGGCCACGCCCAGCGATGCACCCACTTCGCGGAAGTAGTTGTTCGTGCTGGTGGCCGTGCCGATCTGCTCCGCGGGCACGGAGTTCTGCACCACCAGGACAATCACCTGCATGATGGAGCCCAGGCCGGCGCCGAAAACGAAGAGCTGGACGCAGATGACCCAAATGGGCGTGTCCGCCGTGAGCGTGGTCAGCCACAGCATGGCTGCCATGGTGAGGGCGGCGCCCATGATCGGGAACATCTTGTACTTGCCGGTCTTGGAGATCCGGATGCCCGAGTAGATGGCCATGCCCATCAGGCCCGCCATCATGGGCAGCATCAGCAGGCCGGATTCCGCGGCGGAGGTCCCGGAGGACATCTGCAGGAACGTCGGGACAAACGCGATGGCGGCGAACATGCCCAGGCCCAGGGTGAAGCCGATGGCAGTCGAGTTCACAAAGATGCGGTTCTTGAACAGGCCCAGCGGGATGATGGGATCCTCGGCGCGGCGTTCCACCATCACAAAGGCGGCAGCGGCCACCACCAGCCCGGCGCCGAATGCCCAGGTCAGCGGCGAATCCCAGCCCTCGTCTTTCTTGCCGCCGAAGTCCGTGAAGAAGATCAGGCAGGTGGTTGCGGCAGAGAGCAACAGCACGCCTGGGATGTCGATCCGCTTTTCGGCCTTCTTGTTCGGCAGCGTCAAGGTGAACCACGCAATGGCGAAGGCCGCAATGCCGATGGGGATGTTGATGTAGAAGGCCCATTCCCAGGTGAGGTGGTCCACAAAGTAGCCGCCCAGCAGCGGGCCGGCGACGGCGGAGAGGCCGAAGATAGCGCCCAGCGGGCCCATGTACTTGCCGCGGTCCTTGGCAGGGACGATGTCCGCGATGATGGCCTGCGAGAGGATCATGAGTCCGCCGCCGCCCAGGCCCTGGATGGCACGGAAGACCACGAAGCCCCAGAAGTCGGTGGCGAAGGCGCAGCCGACGGAAGCGAGGGTGAACAGGGCAATGGCCACGAGGAACAGGTTGCGGCGGCCCAGCACGTCACCGAACTTGCCGTAAATGGGCATGACGATGGTGGTGGCCAGCAGGTAGGCGGTGGTGATCCAGGCCTGGTGTTCCACTCCGCCGAGCTTCCCCACGATGGTGGGCATGGCGGTGGAGACGATGGTCTGGTCAAGGCTGGAAAGCAGCATGCCGGCGATGAGGGCGGAAAAAATGATCCAGATGCGTTTCTGGGTCAGCAGCAGCGGCTCGGCTGCCTTGGGACTGACGGCGGTGCTCATGGGCGTCCTTCTGCGGGTACGGGTTCTTCAAAGGGGAGGGAAAAGAGCTGGCGGGCGGCTGCGACGTTCTCCAGCAACAGTTCCTGGTAAGGACGGGTGTTGCCATCGGAGAAATAGGCCATGCTGCTCTTGCGGGCGATATTGCCCAGCAGGACAACGGCCATCTGGACCACCGGGTGGTCAGGCTCCACACCTTCGCGGATGGCCAGGACGCGGGCGAACTCCGCCTCGCGTTCCTCAGTGGCGCCGATGATCCTCAGCATGAGCTGGGGTTCCTTTTTGATGACCCCGATCAGCTGCCGGGTTTCCTCTTCGGAGGCGGCCATGTTTTCGGATAGCTTCAACGAGAGTTCGATGAGGTCCTGGAACAGCGTGGCGGAGATTTCGCCGGGCGCGGAGGACTCGCCGCCGTGGATGAAGCCGGCGATGACGTCGCCGGGAATTTCGTCGTCCACGTGACCAAGGATGGCGTCTTCCTTCGTGGGGAAGTAGTTGAAGAACGTGCGGCGTGAGATATCCGTCTGCTCGCAGACTTCTTCAACGGTGTAGCCGTTGAGCCCGCGTTCGGCGGTCAGCTTGCGCGCGACGGCGGTGATCGCCGCACGCGTTGCGGCCCGCTTGCGTTCGCGGAGCCCGCCGTCGCTTATTGCACTATTATTCACAAAGTAAAGTTTTGCACCAATCAATGATTAGTGCAATTTTAGCGCGAGCGGACACTTCCGGCCCCAACCGCGACGGCTCCCTTAAACGACGGCGGCCGCCCGCCTTCGCTGGGAAGGTGGGCGGCCGCCGTCGTACGTCTTGGAAACTATGCCTTGTGCGGCGGGCGGGTCATGGACATAACGTCCAGGGCGGTGTCCAGCTGCTCTTCGGTCAGCTCGCCGCGCTCCAGGAAGCCCATGGCGACGACGGTCTCGCGGATGGTGAGGCCCTCGGCGACAGCCTTCTTGGCGATTTTGGCGGCGTTCTCATAGCCGATGAACTTGTTCAGCGGGGTGACGATGGACGGCGAGGCCTCGGCGAGGAAACGGGCGCGCTCCACGTTGGCGGTAATGCCGTCGATCATCTTGTCGGCCATGACGCGGCTGGTGTTGGCCAGCAGGCGGACGGATTCGAGCAGGTTGGCGGCCATGACGGGGATGCCCACGTTCAGCTCGAAGGCGCCGTTGGTGCCGGACCAGGCGATGGCCGTGTCGTTGCCGATGACCTGGGCGCAGACCATGATGGACGCCTCGCAGATGACGGGGTTGACCTTGCCCGGCATGATCGAGGAGCCCGGCTGCAGGTCCGGGATGGCGATTTCGCCGAGCCCGGTGTTGGGGCCCGAGCCCATCCAGCGGAGGTCGTTGTTGATCTTCATGAAGGAGATCGCGATGTTGCGCAGCTGGCTGGAGGCTTCGATGAGGCCGTCGCGGTTGGCCTGGGCTTCGAAGTGGTCGCGGGCCTCGGTCAGGGGCAGGCCGGTGTCGGTGGCCAGCAGTTCGATGACGCGTTCCGGGAAGCCGGCCGGCGTGTTGATTCCGGTGCCCACGGCGGTTCCGCCGAGGGGAACTTCGGCCACGCGGGGGAGCGAGGCGTTGATGCGCTCGATGCCGTAGCGGACCTGTGCTGCGTAGCCGCCGAACTCCTGGCCCAGCGTCACCGGCGTGGCATCCATGAGGTGCGTGCGGCCGGACTTCACGACGTCCTTGAACTCGACGGACTTGCGGTCCAGCGAGTCGGCCAGGTAGCCGAGGGCCGGGATGAGGTCGTTGATCAGCGCGGAGGTCGCGGCGACGTGGACGGAGGTGGGGAAAACGTCGTTGGAGGACTGCGAAGCGTTGACGTGGTCGTTCGGGTGGACAACTTTGTCGCTTCCGGCGGCCTTGAGTGCGCGGGTGGCAAGCTCGGCGATGACCTCGTTGGTGTTCATGTTGGAGGACGTGCCGGAGCCGGTCTGGAAGACGTCGATGGGGAAGTCGCCGTCGTACTTCCCGGCAGCAACCTCATCAGCGGCGTCCGCGATCGCCTTGGCCAGCTCGCCGTCGAGCACTCCAAGTTCTGCGTTGGCCTGGGCTGCAGCCTTCTTGACCCGTGCGAGGGCCTCGATGTGCGCGCGTTCCAGGGTTTTGCCGGAAATGGGGAAGTTTTCAACTGCACGCTGCGTCTGGGCACGGTACAGGGCGTTCACGGGGACGCGGACTTCGCCCATCGTGTCATGTTCAATGCGGAATTCTTCAGTGGAAGTCATGGGGCTAGCTTAGGGCGATTGGCGGCCTTGGCTGAAACCGTGAAGCGCTTGAGTCGGGCGGCGGGCGGACGCCCGCACAACGGGGACTTAGAGTTCGCCGATGCCCGAAACGAGGTCCGCCCGGCCCTCTTTGAGGCTGTAGGAGAGGCCGATCACCGCTGCGCGTCCGGTTTCAATTGCGCTGGAAATCACACGGGAGCTGTCCACGAGCCGCTGTGAGGTCTGCTTCACGTGCTCCACCACCATGTCGTTGACTTCGGTTTCGTTGTTGCGCAACGAGGTCAGCACAGACGGCGTGATCCGCTCCACGAGGTCGCGGATGAATCCCACGGGCATCTTGCCTGTCTCGACGGCGTCCTTGGTGGCACTGACTGCGCCGCAGCTGTCATGGCCAAGGACCACGATCAGCGGCACACCCAGCACACCGATGCTGTACTCCAGTGAGCCCAGCACGGCGTCGTCGATGACCTGCCCGGCCGTGCGGACAACGAATGCGTCGCCCAGGCCGAGGTCGAAGATGATTTCAGCGGCGAGGCGGGAATCCGAGCAGCCGAAGATCACCGCGAACGGGTGCTGGTTCTCCACCAGCGAGGAACGGCGTGATGCGTCCTGGTTGGGGTGGGAGGATTCTCCGGCGACAAAGCGTTCATTTCCTTCGCGCAGTCGTCGCCAAGCCAGCGCGGGAGTCAAGTAAGTAGCCACGGGGCCACTTTACGGTGAAGGTGTGGCCGAGGGTGAAACCGTGGCGGCAGCGTTACTTTCCATGGACTTCACGACGGCGTCCGCCAGGACGGCGAACTCGTCGAGTTGCGCGGTGCCGGTCAGGATGACGGTGGTTCCCTTGTGGACGAGGACCATGCTTCGCTCGCCTTTGCCGGTGTCGCGGAGTTCCCAGTCCAGGCCGCCGGCGTTGCGGCTGCCCGTGACCGGGGCATTGTTAGTCTGCTGGAGCAACCAGGTCGGGTTCGCCTGGGCAGTCTGGACGAGGCCGATGAAGGATTCCTTCGGAGTGAGGTATCCGACCTCCCACGTCGGCACGCCGCTGCCGGCGCCGGACTCCCAGCGGGCGTAATTCGGACTGAATGTGTCGCCGGTCTCGGGTGCCACGGGTGTGAATCCCGCCACACCGGAGGCGTTCTGGGCCACGGCGCTGACATTAACATTCGGGCGGTAACCGTCGGTCTTGGGCGACGGGTTCATGAGCACGATGGGGAGGAACGCGGCGACGCTCACCAACAGGGCGATGATCATGCCGATGACTGAGGCATTGGCCCTTTTCGCCGCCGCCGCGCGGATAACAGGCTTCACGACGGGTGCATCGGGGGTGCCGTTGGTGGCCGCGGGGGAGCCCGTGCTGGCCGTTTGGGTGTCGGGGGTGGACTTGTCCTGCGTTTCGCTCACGCTTCTATAGTCGCCCATGTGAATGCCGTTCTCACATTCCTGCAATTCGGAGGTGAGGAAACGCCGGGTATCACGGGCCGGTCATCCCATGACCTTCGGATGCTGCCGCGACTATGATCAGTAACAGAGGAATCACCGTGACGGACTGTACCGGCCGCACGGGTTCAATGATCGCCACTCGAAGAAGAGGTTCACGTGTCACCAGCGCCTATGACCCAGCAGTATTCCACGATTTCGCCGTCGCTTGCCGTAGGCATTGACGAACCGGACCGCAACCTTGCCCTTGAACTTGTGCGCGTCACCGAAGCTGCGGCAATTGCCGGCGGCCACTGGGTTGGCTTCGGCGACAAGAACAAGGCTGACGGCGCAGCAGTCGACGCCATGCGCTCCTTCCTGCAGACCGTCCACTTCAACGGCGTTGTGGTTATCGGTGAAGGCGAGAAGGACGAAGCTCCCATGCTTTTCAATGGCGAGCACGTCGGTGACGGCACCGGCCCCGAGTGTGATGTCGCCGTCGACCCCATTGACGGAACCCGCCTGACCGCCCTGGGCATCAACAACGCCCTCGCCGTCCTCGCCGTCGCAGAGCGCGGCTCCATGTTCGACCCTTCCGCCGTGTTCTACATGGAGAAGCTCGTCACGGGTCCGGAAGCTGCCGACATGGTTGACCTGCGCCTCCCGGTCAAGCAGAACCTGCACTTAATCGCCAAGGCGAAGGGCGTGAAGGTCAACCAGCTGAACGTCATGATCCTGGACCGGGACCGCCACCGCCCGCTCGTGGAGGAAATCCGCGAAGCCGGTGCACGGACCAAGTTCATCATGGACGGCGACGTTGCCGGCGCCATCGCCGCAGCCCGCTCCGGTACCGGCGTGGACGCGCTCATGGGCATCGGCGGGACGCCGGAAGGCATCGTCGCCGCGTGCGCCATCAAATCCCTCGGCGGCGTCATCCAGGGCCGCCTCTGGCCCACGAGCGATGACGAGAAGCAGAAGGCCATCGACGCCGGGCACGACCTCGATCGTGTGCTGTCCACCAATGACCTCGTCTCCAGCGACAACTGCTACTTCGCAGCCACGGGCATCACCGACGGCGACCTCCTCCGCGGCGTGCGCTACTCCAAGGACAAGGTCCTGACCCAGTCGATCGTCATGCGGTCCAAGTCCGGCACCATCCGCTTCGTGGACGGCGAGCACCAGGCCAGCAAGTGGGAAGGCTACGCCCGCAAGAGCTAGCCCCTGCTTCACCCGCTTCATTCAGCGCGAACGTACACTTGAGGCCCCCAACCCCGGGGCCTCAAGTGTACGTTCGCGCTTTTGTTTGCCGATCAATACCGCGCGTCATGGCCGCTCTCACCTTCTCGAGCACGAACGGCTTGTCTCCCTCGAGATCCTCCTTGTAGACCCTGACTTCATGCCAGCCCGCCCGCTCTGTCAGGGAATGGCGGCGAAGATCGCTGCCGACTTGGAGCGGATCGGCGTGGTGGCCGCCGTCGTACTGCAATGCGATCCGTTGCTCCGTATAGGCCGCATCCGGCCACACGGCCGGCTGTCCCCAACTGTTCCTGATGACGTAGTTGAGTGCAGGTTCGCCATGGCCGGAGCGGGAGAGGATCAGCCGCATCCGGGTCTCCTGAGGAGAGTCAGCGCCTACACGGATTTCAGAGAGTGCAAGCCTTGCGGTCTTCATTCCGCGCATTCCGGGATGGGCCCCGACCATTCGGCGCAGTTCGGCCAGGGTGCAGAGGCCCTCCTTCGGCCTGGGGAAGTCAGTGCCATGGGCACAGACCAGCGAATCGCCGGCCGCGATGAGGTCATCGACGCTCATCAGCGAGGCGAGGTCGAGCCACGTCCTCGCGGGTGAGGTGACCCGGACGCCGTCGTGCATCACAACTTCCCCAACCTTGAAGGTCAGGCGGTGCCCGACGACGTTGTGCCGCCGCGGTTTGCTGCCGTTCCGTTCCCTGGCCACATGGATCCGCCAGTCCTCCTGCATCCAGGCGGGCAACGCGCACTCCCAGATGCGGCCACCGGAATCATGGGTCAGGACTGAAGTGCTGTCCAGCTCCGTGTATGCCCGGACGCTTGCAGCCGGACCGCGAACTCCCTCAAACGGGACGCGGATGCCACGTGAAGGTATGGCGACGTCGGGTTGCCTCTGCCGCTTTCGGGTCACCCCTAGTGCGCTGGCCGTCGTTGAGGTAAAGGATCCCGTGAGGAGTTCCTTGGGCAGGGACGTTCTGAGCATGCTTCAGTCTGCAACGCCGGGGGCCGGGCCAAGCCGTTATCCACAGGTCGGATTCCCCGGCTATGCGCGAACGGACATTTGAGGCCCCAAAGCTGCCCGTGCGGAGGGCCGCAAGTGTCCGTTCGCGCTCGTGCGGAGGGCCGCAAGTGTCCGTTCGCGCTAAGTTCACGCTCAGTCCGCGCTTGGGTAGAGCGCGTGAGCGTTCAGCGTCAGCTGCGGAGTGCGCGGAGCTTTTCGCGGGCCTTCCGGGCGAGCTGGTAGGCGCCGTAGCGGAGTTTCTTCACGGGCAGGTCCCAGGTGCCCGGGTAGGCGATTTCGCGCCCGCCGAAGGACTTCTTGAACGCCGTGAACCCGGCCCACTTGTGGCTCGGCTGATCCTCCGGTGCCACGCCCCACAGGTCGACGTACTTCAGGCCCTTCTCCTTGGCGTCCGCCATGAGCGTCACCAGCAGCGGAATGCCCGCGCTGAGCTTCCGGTGTGAGTCGTCCAGGGCTGCGTGCGCATAGGTGCGGGTGTCGGCGGAATCGTAGGCCAGAGCTGCGGCGATGGGGCCGCCGTGGCGTTCGGCGATGAACAGCGTGGCCGCGCCCGCAGGCATGAGGGACCGGGCCACCTGGCTGAGGTACTCATCGCTTTGCGGCTTGAATCCGCTCCGCTTGGCCGTCATGTGCAGGAAATTCAACAGCACGCGGATTTCTTCGGGATCCTGCGACGTCCGGAAGGTCACGTCCTTTTTGTGGATGTTCCGGTAGAGGTTCCGGTTGACGGGCTTCATACCGGCCAGGACCTCCTTGAAGTCCCGGTCCAGGTCCACGATCCAGCTCAGCTCGGGCTGCTGGTTGACGGGAGCAGGTCGCAGGCCGCGGCTGCGCAGTACGGTTTCGGATGCCGCGTTTTCAAATCCGGCGCGGACCGGCTCGATCCGGACGAAGGCCGCACCGCACTTGCGTGCCAGTGCCACCAAGGCGGCCAACGCGGCGTCGAATGCTTCGAGTGAATCAGCAATTGGGCCGTACGGGGCGTAAAGCACCTTGCCCGCCGGGTTTTTCTCCTCCACGGCGAGGAAGCTCCAGCCGGGACCCGACTGTTCGTGCACCGTGCGCCCGAGGGAACGCTGGACATCGGCCCACTGCGGGGTCTGCAGGAAGTATTCCACCGGATCAAGCCCCTGCGGCAGTGGTCACGGCGAAGGCCACGGCGGTCCCCGCGGAGCCCGCTGCAGGGTGCACGTTGACCGGCGCCTCCGCGGCCGGAAGGAACGCACTCGCGCCGCGGTCCAGATGGAGATCGCCCTTGGGGGAGTCGAGGAGCACGGAGCCGGAGACCACAATGATCACAGCCGCGCCGGACTGTGCCAGCGGGACGGGGCCGCCGTCGGGCTCCAATTCGATCCTTTGCAGCTGGAATTCACGGAACGGGGGCCGGTAGAGTTCCTGGCCCAGCTCGGACATCTCAGCGGCCAGCATTGGCACGCCCACGGACTCGAACTCCACAGTATCCAGCAGTTCGGGAACGTCCACGAACTTCGGCGTCAGCCCGCCACGGAGCACGTTGTCAGACGACGCCATGACCTCGATGCCGAGGCCGTGCAGGTACGCGTGGACATTGCCGGCCGGCAGGTATACAGCCTCGCCGGGGGCAAGCGAGATCCTGTTCAGCAGCAGCGAGATGAGCACTCCGGGATCGCCGGGGTAGTGGCCGTGCAGGCTGACCACCGTGGACAGCTCGGTCTGGTACGGGGACATCGGTAGCCCGGCCTTGAGTGCTGCCACAAGTTCGCGCACGGCGTGCGAGACGGCGTGGCCGCCGCCGATGAGCCGGGTGAACGCGGCTTTCAGGGCATCGTGTTCCACGGGCGCGGCGAGGTCCTGGGCAACGTCGAGGAACACGTGCGGAACCTCCAGCGACATCACACGCATGGACGCGGCCAGGTGCTCGAAGAGGGCGCGCGTGGACGCGGCCGGACGGAAGCCGCAGAGCGCCTCGAACGGCGTCAGGGCAAAGATCATCTCCGGCTTATGGTTGTCATCTTTGTAGTTCCGCTCCGCCGCGGAACGGTCGACGCCGGCAGCCTCCTCGCGGGCAAAGCCCGCCCGTGCCTGTTCCAGCGTCGGGTGGACCTGCAGCGACAGTGGACTCTCGGCGGCCAGGACCTTGAGGAGGAACGGCAGGCGCGGGCCGAACTCCGCCACGCTGGCGCTTCCCAGGTGGTGGCCCGGATCGGAGCTGATCAGCGTATCCAAAGCCAGCGGACCGCCGTCGGCCGCAAGTGCCACGGACGGCGAATCCGGGTGGGCGCCAACCCACAGTTCCGCTTCCGGACCGCCGGAGGCCTGCCTGCCCAGCAGGCCGGCAATTGCCGTGGTGGAGCCCCAGGCATAAGGCCGGAGAACATTCTTAATTTCGTACAAAGCCTGATGTCCTTTGTCTCAGTGCAGCAGTTGCGGCGGAAGGGGCGTGGGCGCTCAGAGCGGGCGGCACTGGCCGTTCGTGGCCACAAGGTCCCGGATCGCCTGCTCGTTGCCCTCACGCTTGAACTGGTTGAGCATCTCTTCGGTGATCGGCTCGCCGTCGGGGGTGGTGGTCACCGGTGTGAAGTCCGACGACGACGGCGATGGCGCCGGCGCCGTCAGGGGCGCCGCCGCCATCAGACGGCCTGGGGCCGTTCCGGCCTGCACGATGCTGTCCCCTTCGGCGGAATCCCCGGCAGCACCTGCCGACTTTTCGGACTGTGCGGCCAACAGCTGGTCCACCTTCTCGTGGATCTGGTCGAAGTCCGGCACGGTCGAGAACGATGCGTCGAAGTCAGGTGGTCCGATGGTCAGGCGGCTGACTTCCTTGCCCTTGGCCTTCATCGCCAGGTCCACAAAGCTGCCGAGCTGGCTGGCGGAAATGTTGGAGTCCACCACCTTCGTGCCCGCATTGGCGATGTCCTCGAACTTGGCGAGCAGCGTTGCCGGGTCCAGCTGCTTCAGCATGGCCTGCTGAACACACTGCTGACGCTGGATGCGGGCGTAATCGTCAACGAATTCGCGGGAGCGTCCGTACCAGAGTGCGTGGTAACCGTCCAGGTGCTGATCGCCGGCCGCGATCCAGCCGGTGGGCATCCCGTGGATGCCGTTGGCCTCATCCACCATGTCGCCGCTGAGCGGCACCCAGCCGCCGGCCTTGATCCTGATGCCGCCCATGGCGTCGATGAGCTTGGCGAAGCCGTCCATGTCCACCAGGACATAGGCCTGGACGGTGATGCCGAGCGTGCCCGAGACAGCTTCGAGGGTGGCCTGGGCACCGGGATCGGCGACGCCGGGATAGAGGTCGGCGTGCTCGTTGGTCACTTCGGTGTTGATGGCATTGATGAGGCACTCGTTGCCGCAGTCGTAGCCGTCCGGGTAGATCTGCCGCATCGGCGAGCCTTCGCTGAACTGTGCGTTCTGCAGGTTGCGCGGCACCGAGATGATGGCGGTCTGGCCCGTCTTGGCGTCGACGCTGAGGACGGAGAGGCTGTCCGGACGGCGGCCCGTGCGGTCGTCTCCGGCGTCGCCGCCCATCATCAGGAAGTTGTAGCGGCCGTCCACGGGATCAATGGCCGGTCCGGCGGAGAAGATGCTGCCGATGGCGTTCCGGCTCACATTCAATACGTAGGCCGCGTAGCCCAGCGTGCCGCTGCTGAGCACCATTGCCAGGACCAGGGCGACGCCCACGATGGGCCGCATTCCGGGCGCCAGCAGGACCGGCCGGATGAGCCTGAGGGTGTTGACGAACAGCGCGGCCCAGCCTATGGCGAGGGCGATGAGGATGACGATGATCAGGAGTGAAGCCACCGTGTTGGTGAGGATACCAATCAGGAGCGTGCGGTTCACCAGCAGCAGGACCAGTGCCACGATCGCCAGTCCCCATGCGCCCAGCGTCACGCGGAGGGCGATCCTTCCCAATTTGCGGTCGCCGGCCACGATCTGGGCGCTGCCGGGGACGAACAGGGTCAGCAGCAGGAGGACAAACGCGCGTTTGGTCCTCACGGGCGCCGGGGCATTCACCGGATTGCGGACGGGGTCCGTTAGAGCCGGTTGCGGTGCCTTGGGACGGGAGTGGCTGGTGGTCATCTGATTCCTAACGGCTGCCCCGGAGAACGACGTTGCCGTCGGAGAACACTTCGCTCACTTTGTGCCGCAGCGTCGCGCCCTTGCGGGTGGCGACGTCGTTGAGTTCCTGCGCGAACTCGATCAGGTCATCGCGCAGGCGGAGGGCGAGGTCGTCTGTGCCGGAGGCCAGGATGCGGACGGCCAGCAGGCCGGCGTTCCGTGCGCCGGCGATCGACACCGTGGCCACCGGAACTCCGGCGGGCATCTGGACGATGGACAGCAGCGAGTCCATGCCGTCCAGCGTTTTCAGCGGGACGGGGACGCCGATGACCGGCAGCGGGGTGACGGATGCCAGCATGCCGGGCAGGTGGGCCGCGCCGCCGGCTCCGGCGATGATGACGCGCAGTCCCCGCTCGTGGGCTGTCTGGCCGTAGCGGATCATTTCAGTGGGCATCCTGTGGGCCGAGACCACATCGGCTTCGAACGGGATGCCGAACTCGGCCAGGGCCTCGGCTGCGGCTTCCATGACCGGCCAGTCCGAGTCGGAGCCCATCACGAGGCCGACGATCGGCGCCGCGGCGTCGGTTTCAGCCAGGTGGATTGCTGCTGCAGGCGTGCTCATACGGTCTCCTCGGAGTTCCCTGGTGCTGTTCGGGCCGGAGCACGGCCGTCCCTGATGATGTTGGCGACGGTAGTGGCGCGCTGCCGGACGGAATCGACGTCGGAAGCGGCTGCGCCCACCAGGTTGACGTGGCCGATCTTCCTTCCGGGCCGGACGGCTTTGCCGTAGCAGTGGATTTTCGCGGCCGGCTCGCTCGCCATGGCCAGCGGATATGCCGAGAACAGTTCCTGGTTGTCTCCGCCGAGGAAGTTCTTCATCACAACAATCGGCCCCAGGGCGTCGGTGGCGCCGAGCGGGAGGTTCAGTACCGCGCGCAGGTGCTGTTCGAACTGGCTCGTGACGGATCCGTCCTGGGTCCAGTGGCCGGTGTTGTGCGGACGCATGGCGAGTTCATTGATCAGGAAGCCGGACCCGACGCCGGGAGTTTCGAAGAGTTCCACGGCCATGACGCCGGTGACTCCCAGTTCGTTGGCGATGCGGATGGCCGCGTCTTCCGCGGCCGCGGCCACCTCGAGCGGGATGTCCTGGGCGGGGGCGATCACTTCGTCGCAGACGCCGTCCACCTGGATGGTGTGGACCACCGGCCACGCGCGGGATTCACCGTTCGGCGTCCTCGCGACGAGTGCGGACAGTTCGCGGCTGAATTCCACCTTGGCCTCGGCCAGCAGGGGAGTCATGGCCGCGAACCAGTCGGCGGTTTCGGCGGCTTCCTCAGCCGAGCCGACCATGCGGACGCCTTTGCCGTCATAGCCGCCGCGGGGCGTCTTCAGCACCACCGGCCAGCCGGTCTGCTCGCCAAAGGCAATCAGGGCATCGACGTCGGCAACGGAGGCCCACGCGGGGTTCGGCAGCTCCAGCCGGTCGATGGCGGCGCGCATCACCAGTTTGTCCTGTGCGTGCACCAGCGCGTCGGGGCCGGGCTGCACGTTGACGCCCGCCTCCTGCAGCGCACGAAGGTGGTCGTTCGGGACGTGTTCGTGATCAAACGTCATGACGTCGAGGCCCTGGGAAAACTCCAGCAGGGCGTCGAGGTCCTTGTAATCACCTACCGGCGACGTCGGCACGGCGGAGACCGCGGACACATCTTCGCCCTCGGCCAGGACGCGTAGTTCAAAGCCCAGGGCCGTTGCGGCGGGGGCCATCATGCGGGCAAGCTGGCCGCCGCCAACTACGCCTATTACTGGAAAAGTCACAAGAACCAGCCTACAGAAGAGCAGGGGAGTTCCGGGCTTCACCACCGTTTCGGCCCGGAATTTGCGTTATTTCGAGCCAGCGGGAGCCTGCGTTGCGTAGCCCGTTCAGACTGTTTCCAGCTAACGGGCTAAAATGGGTACTCGGCCCTATGGCCCGAAATTTCAGACGGCCATGGAGGGTCATGATTTACACACTTGCAGAACGTTTGCGCGGACTCGCCTCGCTTTTTTGGCGTGAGGTGGCCAAGTTCGGCGCCGTCGGCGGTGTCGCATTCGTGATCGACAACGGCCTGACCTACTACCTGATGCACGGCCCGATGACTGACAGCGAGGCCAAGGCACGGTTCGTGGGCGCATCGGTTGCCACGGTCTTTTCCTGGATAGCCAACCGGTTCTGGACGTTCCGCCACCGCCGCCAGGACAATGTGATCCGCGAGTTCTTTATGTTCATCCTGATCAACGGCATCGGTATCGGCATCTCCACCGGCTTCACCGCCCTGGCCAAGTATTCGCTCGGCATCACGGACAAGAACATGCTTTTCCTGGCCGGCGTGGCCGGCATCCTCGTGGCCACCGTGGTGCGTTTCTTCGCCTACCGGTTCCTGGTTTTCAACAAGGAACTGGACGAAGAACCGTCGTTCTCGCACGACCACGAGATCATCGAACTGCACCACCACCAGGACAGGCACGCCGTCCGCGTTCCCGCCGACGAGGTACAGGCCAAGGTGCAGGATCCGGACCTCCCCGCCCCGCCCCGCAGCTAGCTAGGGCCTAGTCTCCCTGCACGCGTTCGTCGTTGAGGAGCTTCTCGGTCACCGAAACGTCGGGGTGGACCAGGACGACTGAACCGCCGTTGTGCCAAGCCCCCAGCGACTGGACAAGGGCCTCCTCGAGGCCCTCGCCTGCCCGGACCAGCAGCCGCACGCCGGTATCGTGCGTGGCGGCGAAGCCTTCGAGCAGTTCTGAGTGCGTATGCGCTGTGCCGGCAGCTGACACTATGGCCCGCTGTGACCCTTCCGGATCCTGATGGGCCATAAAGACGTCGCCGTGCGAACGCACGTCGGCGGCGAAGTCGACGACGCCGGGCGGCAGATCGCCCGGCCAGCGCATCGCCAGTGCCGGAAGCGGCACTGCAATGACGGCGTCGAACGCGGCACCGCCGCTACCGGCTTCCGGTGACTGGGTGGCGAGGAGCTCTGCGTCACCGGAGTCGAGGACAACTTCCATCCCGAGCTGCCAGGCGGCAAGGGCCAGGACCATCGACTTCCAGTGCGCCGGCAGATCCAGCCGGAGCCGTAGCCCGGGCTCGGCATCGAGTTCGTCCTGCAGCAGGTTGCTGGTTTTCGCTACCCAGTTGTCCAGGACCCGGCCGGACAGTTCCACCCGCTCGGAGTCCGGTCCGTACCAGGTCAGACGGGGAGAGGTGGAGTGGCCGGACCGCAGTGCAGTCATCAAGTCGATTGCGGGGATGCTCATGCCAACATCTTGCCACGGTGCCCGGCGGGGCGGGAGGTGGTGCGCGGGCCCGCGGGAACGCGGCCACCCTGAAGGCTGTGTGATTTGCGACACGTAATTTTTGATCACTTTGATTGCCTAAATCGCGGTGGACGGAGGATTCCCCGGGATTCCCGGCAAATTCCCAGAAAACTAGTCAGTATGCTGTTGAAATTCCCGTCATGGCGGCGAGTCGTCCGAAAATTCATGGGCGTGGCGTGGCAGCGGATTGGGAACGAAGTTGATTATTATCCCGGCAGCCGCTTGACTCCCAACGACTTACACACGTGTAATTAGTTATCGAACGCCATTGCGCAGATACGGGCCACACAACCGAGTGTCCAGGTATTCAGTCAGGGGCAGCAACATCAGGAGGGACGCCATAATGGGGCAAGTTGAGCGTATCCATGAAGATGCAGTCGTCGCGGGTCAGGCGTCGGCAAAGTACCGTTCGCGGGGTGTGCCAAGTGATTGGTATGTAGATCCGGCCGATCCGGATGCTGCAGAGCGGTACAACCAAAGCACCAACGATCTGCTGCAGGACCAGGCCACGGCCTTCCTGGCAGCGCATGAAGCACTCCTGGCGGGCAACCCCGACCAGGACAACGATCTGCACGATCCTCCGATGGAACTGCAGACACTCCACTCGGAAACCACCGCACAACCTGTCTGGATCGGGCTACCCTTCGAGCAGAACTTCGACGACGAAGGCGAGCTCGGCTGGCAGACGGACGCATTGTGCGCCCAGACTGATCCGGAGGCATTCTTTCCCGAAAAGGGAGGGTCCACCCGCGACGCCAAGAAAGTATGCGGCGCCTGCAACGTACGCTCGCAGTGCCTGGAATACGCACTGTCGAACGACGAACGCTTTGGCATTTGGGGAGGCCTCTCCGAGCGCGAGCGCCGTCGGCTGAGGAAGCGAGCGGTCTAATTCTTCAAGTAGTACATGTCACCGCCGTTGTGGTCGCCCACAACGGCGGTGACTATCTCCCCAGGACCCTGGCGGCTTTGTCGGAGCAGACCCGACCCGTTGATGCCTTCATCGGCGTCGATACCGGCTCACGGGATAATTCCCTGGCTCTGCTGGACCAGGCGTTCGGCGAGGCCAACGTCACCACTTTCCAGCAGGGGCGGGCCGGGATGGGGGATGCCGTCAAGGCCGGCCTGGCCGCGTTGGCCCCCCGGAACGACGATCCCGGGGACCGTGACCGGACGGCGGCCGACGCCGAATGGATCTGGCTGCTGCACGATGATGCAGCGCCCGCGCCGGAAGCGCTTGCCGAGCTGCTCCATGCCGTGGAGCGGGCACCGTCGGTGACGGTGGCCGGCTGCAAGCAGCTTGACTGGCACGCCAGGCGCCGGCTGATCGACGTCGGACTTTCCACCAGCCGCTGGGCTGAGCGGCTGACCCTCATTGAAGCGGATGAACTCGACCAGGGGCAGTACGACGGCCGCAGCGACACTTTCGCGGTCAACTCCGCCGGCATGCTGGTTCGACGGGACGTCTGGGAGGAACTGGGTGGTTTTGACGCTGCCCTGCCCGGCACCGGGGACGATGTGGACTTCTGCTGGCGCAACCGCCTGGCCGGACACCGTGTGGTGGTGGTGCCCACCGCACGGATGTTCCACGTGTCGCACCGGCCGCACGCATTGGGGAGCGCCAGCGCGGCCCGCAAGGCACAGGTTCACCTGCGCCTCAAGCACACCGTGTGGTGGAAGGTGCCGCTGCACGCGGCGGGGGCACTGCTGGGGAGTCTCTTCAAGCTCGTCCTGAGCATCGCGGTCAAGGATCCCGGACACGGATTTTCCCAGCTCATGGCGACGTTTGTGGCCCTCGGCCGACCTGCGGCGGTGATCCGCGGGCGTCGCGACGCAGCACGGACGCGACGGATCCGCCGCTCGGTCATCAAGGGACTCCAGACCCCGCGGCGCGAAGTCTGGGCACACCGGCGTTCTCTCATCGAAGCTTTGGGCTCCGACGACCAGGACGGGGACTCGGCGCGGATCGATCCGCTGGCCGAACAGCCCAGCGGTGACTCCACAGATGATTTCGCCGCGCTGACCACGTCGGACCGCGGCTGGGTGGGCAACGGCGCCCTGCTGGCCGTGATCCTGACAGCTGCTGCCTCGCTGATTGGGCTTTCGGGGTTGTTCCGTGCCGAAGCCGTCTCCGGTGGTGGCCTTATTCCGGTCTCGTCGAAGGTTTCGGACATCTGGCACCACGCCACCAGCTGGTGGATCGGGCTGGGCGCCGGACTTCCCGGCCACGGCGACCCCTTCGCCCTTCTCCTGTGGGTTCTTGGCATTGCCGGCGGCGGCGATGCCAACAGCGCCCTGGCCTGGCTGCTGCTCCTGGCCATGCCCCTCTCCGGCCTCGCTGCCTGGTTTGCAGCCGGCGGCCTGACCACGCGGCGGCGGTTCCGCCTCGTGGCTGCACTCGTGTGGGGCGGGGCGCCCGCCCTGCAGGTTGCTTTGAACCAGGGACGTCTGGGTGCGCTGGTAGCGCACATCATGATTCCGCTGCTCGTGGTGGGCCTGCTGCGTGCCACCGGCACTGCCCGGGGCCAGGGCCGCTTTGCGGTCCCCGAGCCGGGGGACCGCCGATTCCTGGAAAAGCCTCCCGCCAAGCCGGGCGTCAACGGGATGCCATCGTGGACCGCCGCAGCTGCGGCCGGCCTGGCGCTGGCCGTGGTGGCAGCGGCGGCGCCGTCGTTGCTGGTTCCGTCCGTCACCGTGGTTGTCCTGGCAGGGATCCTGCTCGGCAGGCGCGGGCGCACTGTTTGGTGGGCGTTGCTGCCGAGTGCAGCGCTTTTCGTTCCCTTCGGGTTCTCCGTCCTCGA
This sequence comes from Arthrobacter sp. LjRoot78, assembly GCF_964254335.1. Lineage (NCBI taxonomy): Bacteria > Bacillati > Actinomycetota > Actinomycetes > Micrococcales > Micrococcaceae > Arthrobacter > Arthrobacter sp. LjRoot78. Next base: position 1,320,636 of record NZ_CAXUTG020000001.1, read on the forward strand.
CCGCCCGCGTGCCCTGCTGGCCGACCCCGGCGTGCCGCTCGGTTTTGATGCCGCGCCGTTATGGCAGCAGGTGCTGGGACAGCCGCTGCATTTTGATGCCGACGGCGGGTTGGCCGGCCTTCCGGTTTTCGACGGATCTGCCGTCCCGTGGGCGCTGCTCCTTGCCCTTCTGGTCGGTTTCCCGGTACTGGCCCTTGCGACGGCGGCATTGTTTGTCCCCGGCAAACGCACCCGCGTTGCCCGTGCCCTGTGGGTGGCTGCGCTGATCATCCTCGCGGGCGGGTGGCTTGCCGGCCACGTCGCCACCGGCGCGAGCGCCGACACCCTGGTCACGCCCTTTACGGGACCTGCCGTGTCTGCGTCCGGATTCCTGCTGCTGGGGGCCGCCCTGATCGGGGCGGACGGTCTGCTTTGCTTCGCAGAGAGGACGGCCGCCGCGCCGGCTGCCCGCCGGATCGCGCTCAAGTCCATGTCCGTCCTTGCCATGGTGTTGCTGGTGGCCGGACCCGTGGCCGGACTGAGCGCCTGGGCGGCCCAGAACCTGTTGCAGTCCGCCTCCTTGGCTGCACCAGCCGGACCTGCCCCTGAGGCCTCGGCAACGGCCCCGTGGGGAACCCCGCGGCAGATTGCTTCCACCTCCGCCCGCACGCTGCCGGCAACGGCCATCGATCGCGGCCAAGGACCGGAGCAGACACGGACGCTGGTTATTGACACGGCCGAGGACGGCAGCTTCAGCGCCTCGATCGTGAGGGGGGCCGGCACCACCCTGGACGGATTGTCCACCATTGCGGCCGCCCGCAACATTATTGGCGACCCTGGCAAGGAATCCGTCAGGGATGACGACGCCGTCACCGCAGCCCTGCGCAGCGTCGTGGCCACAGTGGTCGCCGGCCAGGGCGTTGACCCGCGCCCTGAGCTGGAACGGCTGGGGGCAGGCTTCGTTGTCCTCCGGTCCTCGGACACCGCCGCGCAGCTGACCGCGAGCCGGATGGATGCCGTGCCCGGACTGGTGGCGGTGGGGCAAACAAATGTCGGCTGGCTCTGGCGGATCAGCCCGCTGAACCAGCCCGTCATCGACGCCGCGGATGTCGCCCACCGGGTGCGCATCGTGGATGGTGCCGGAGCCGCGATAGGGCTTCTGCCCTCGGAACTGGAATCGGTTGATGCCGCTGTTCCGGAAGGGCCGGAAGGCCGGCTCGTGGTTCTCGCCGAACGTGCGGATCCGGGATGGTCCGCATGGCTGGACGGCAGGCGCCTGACTGCCACAACGTCCGGCTGGTCCCAGGCGTTCACCCTCCCCGCCCAGGCGGGCCAGCTCACCATCCGCTACGAAAACCCGTGGGCGGTGTGGACCGCCGTTGTCCAGGCCACCGTCATTGGACTGACTGTGCTGCTCGCCATCCCCATGCCCGCCCGCCGGCCGAACACCGGTCTCTCCCGCGATGAAGGCTCCCTGCGTAAGGAACATCAGCATGCATAAGGACGGGAACGACGGCGTGCCGCCGGCACATAAGGAAGACGTCGCCTCCGCCGCCGGACCAACAGCGGGACGACCAGAGGGTTCAGACGCGCCGGCAGGTACCGCGGACCACACGGCTGACCATGCAGGAGGATCCGCCCCCGCGGCAGGCCGCCTGAAGGGATTCAAGGCCCGCGGCAGGGCTGTGCGCGGAACGGTGGCCGGGCTGACCTGGGCAGTGGTGATCGTGGCCGCCGCCGGAAGCCTGGTGGCGGCGGCGTCGATGGGCCCGCAAAGCTCCGGCAGCCGTACGCTCGAAGCACCCTTGGCGGCAGTACCCGCGGGAAGCAGCGTGGGGATCTGCCCCGGCCCCGCCCGCTTGTTGGAGGGCACGCCCGTGGGGACCGACCCGCAGTTCAGCCCGGAATCGGCCACCGCCAAGACCCTGGTCAACGGCGCAGTGCTGAGTACCAACGCAGGAGTGCTGCCCGGAAGCAGGCTCGCCGAACTCAACGGGAATCCGCTGGCAGAGATCGCCAAGGATCCCGGCAGCCCTACCGCCGCCACCGCCCCTCCTGCGTTGCTGGCAGGGGTCGTGTCCGAGCGCTCGGTGGATTCCGTCAGCGTCCTGAGTGCGGACGCGGCAGGCAACCAGCAGGCCACGGCCGGCGGCGTGATGAGCTATACCGCCACCGACGGTGACCTGCAGGGCCTGGCCGCGGCCGGTTGCCAGGCACCGTCGAACGACCTGTGGCTTGTAGGGGCGAACACGTCGCTGGGGCGGACCGCTGTACTAAACCTCAGTAACGCCTCCAGCACTCCGGCAACAGTCAGCCTGGACCTGTACGGCGCCGAGGGCCGGATCCAGGCGCCCGGCAGCCGCGGACTCCTGGTTGCGCCGGGAACCACCCGCTCAATCGTGCTGGCCGGACTGGCGCCTGGCCAGGCAAAGCTCAGCATCCACGCCCGGAGCGCCGGCGGACCGGTCACCGCCGTTATCCAGCAAAGTGTCCTGAGGGGGCTGACTCCCGGCGGCGTGGACTTCATTGTGCCCGGCGCGGCACCGGCGACACGGCAGGTCATGTCCGGACTGGACATCCAGGACCCGGCCTCCGCCAAGGCACTCACTGCCAAACAGGGCTTTGCGGACGCCGCTGCGGCGCTGCAGATCGCTGTCCCCGGCCCCGCGGACGCCGTGGTGGAAATCAAGCTGTACAGCCGTGATGGGCAAAAGGCACTGCCGGGCGGCGGCGTAGTGACGGCCAAGGGCGGGTCCGTGACCGAGGTTTCGCTGGCCGGTGTTCCGGCCGGCCAATACACCGTTGCGGCCAGTTCCGACGTGTCGTTCGCCGCTGCGGCGCGCGTCACCCGAGGCCTCAAGTCGGACGGTGCCACGGACTTTGCCTGGTCGCCGTCATCCGCCAGGCTCGGAAGCCAGCACGTGGTGGCGGTGCCGCGTGGTGGAGAACGCTACCTGGTCTTCGGCGCACCCGAAGGCCGGGCCAAGATCACCTACACGCCCATCACAGCTGACGGCAAGGTCCGCACGGCCGCCGCCGCGGACATCGCGGGCGGCACCACCGCAGTCATCAAGGTGCCGGCTGAAGTGGCCGATTCCGCGGTGCTCGGGTACGTCGTATCAGCATCCGGCGATGCGGCGTACGGCACCGTGCTGTTGGAGCAGGACGGGCGCGCGGACATCGGCGCAGTGGCGGTGGCGCCGGGCGCCGCGGGCCAGGAACAAGTCGCGGTGAAGCTCGGCTACTAGCAGCCAGCCAGTGCCGGCGATCAGTACCGGCGCCGGTACACGGGGTCCAGGGTTTCCGGCGCAACCCCGAGCATTTCAGCGGTGCGTTCCACCACGACGTCGTGCACCAGGTCCTGTAGTTCCTCGCGGCTGGAGCAGGCGTTCTCGATGACCCGGCGATAGAGCGTGATCACCGGACCTTCGTCGGCGGTGGCGGGCTCATAAAGACCCATGGGCGCGGGGGAGCGGTCCGCGACCAGCTGTTCCAGGCCCTGCGGGATCTCATCAACAGCAAACCTGACACCGTCCAGCGGCTTTCCCCAGATGTCATGGAGACGCTGGGCGGAGTCCATGACCATCTCGTCGAAGCGGTCCGAACGGGTGCGGTAGCCCGGAAGCGTGGGGAGCATCAGTTCGCCGCGCAGGCCACGCCCATGGCGGTTCCTGCGGCGCTCCCGGAAGCTTTTCCCTCGGACTGTTGGCGCGGGCGCGGCGGTGTCCGCCGGCTGGCCGGATCCCGGGTCAGCCAACCGGACCGTAAAACCCGGAACGTGGTGCGATTGCTGCATACATTGACTCTAAACCCGCCGCCTGAAATACGCGACATAACTAGAAACGCCACACGGACCATCCCGGCAACCTGCGGTACCACAGGACGACACCGCAGGACACTGCGGTCGCAATGCGCGGCACAATGGCCAACGGGGAGTAGTCTGTGATGTCGTGGGTGCTATTCGTCAATGTTCAAGGTCAGCCTGCCGTAACTCTGCGGTGGCCACTTTGACGTACGTCTATGCGGACTCCACAGCCGTCCTGGGGCCCCTGGCCACGTACGCTGAGCCCCATTGTTACGATTTGTGCGAACAGCATGCGGGGTCACTGACAGTGCCGCGGGGCTGGGAAGTACTGCGCCTTGCCATGCCGGCGACCCCGCCGCAGCCGGGGCCAGATGACCTTTTGGCCCTCGCCAACGCCGTCCGCGAGGCGGCCCTGCGACCGTCCGCCGCGGACCCCGCCCCGGGCCAGCGTTCCGCGCATGCGGCGCTCGAGGCCCCGCCGGCTTCGGAAGGCGCCCGACGGGGACACCTGCGCATCCTCCGCGAACCGTCCTGAGCCCGGCCGCCCCGCGAAGCTTGTACGCTGGAAGCTGCAAATCCATCGGCCACCGGCGCCTGCTGCGGCGCCCATCAGGGAGCAGTCACCATGCCAAAGATCAGTCCTGACCTGTTGTCCGTCCTGCGTTGTCCCGTTACCGGCTCAACACTGGTGCAGGAAGGCGATGAACTCGTCTCGACTGCCGCCGGTGCGTCCGGAGAAACGCTGCGCTACGCCATCGAGGACGGCATTCCGCTGCTGCTGCCGCCGGAACTCGTCGCCGCCGCGAACGCTGCGGCATCGGACCAGCATGACGGCGGCCACGGCCCCGTGGTATCAAACCCCGCGGCATCAGACCCTGACGGCGCCGAATAACTTCCCCCGCCGGCCTGAATAACTGCCCGGCCGGCCCATCGCCCTTCCGCTTGGCGCCGAACTTCCCATAGTTCGCCGAACGGACACGGACTTCCGCCGTTCCAGAATCTTCCGGATACAACACAAGGACTCACATGACTTTCGATTACAAGGTTGCTGACATCTCACTGGCTGAGGCCGGCCGCCACCAGATCCGCCTCGCGGAGCACGAGATGCCCGGACTCATGTCCCTGCGCGAAGAGTTCGGCGCCAGCCAGCCGCTCAAGGGCGCCCGGATTGCCGGTTCGCTCCACATGACCGTCCAGACCGCCGTGCTGATCGAAACACTCACCGCTTTGGGCGCCGAGGTCCGCTGGGCTTCCTGCAACATCTTCTCCACCCAGGACGAAGCTGCCGCCGCCGTTGTGGTGGGCAAGGGCACGGTCGAGGACCCGCAGGGCGTCCCCGTCTTCGCCTGGAAGGGCGAGACCCTCGAAGAATACTGGTGGACCGCCGAGCAGATCCTCACCTGGCCCGGCGCGGACAGCAACCCGGACCTCGGTCCGAACATGATCCTTGACGACGGCGGCGACGCCACCATGCTGGTCCACAAGGGCGTCGAGTTCGAAGCCCTCGGGTCCGTTCCGGCGGCAGCAGAGGACGAGTCCGATGAAGGGCGCGTCTTCCTCGATGTCCTGCGTGCTTCGCTCGCAGCGGACGCCGGGAAATGGACCCGCATCGGCTCCCGCCTGCTGGGTGTCACGGAAGAGACCACCACCGGTGTGCACCGTCTGTACCAGCTGGCGGAGCAGGGCAAGCTGCTCTTCCCGGCCATCAACGTCAACGACTCGGTGACCAAGAGCAAGTTCGACAACAAGTACGGCATCCGCCACTCGCTGCCGGACGGCATCAACCGTGCCACCGACGTCCTGATGGGCGGCAAAATCGCCGTCGTCTGCGGTTACGGCGACGTCGGCAAGGGTGCGGCGGAGGCTTTCCGCGGGCAGGGCTCCCGGGTGATCGTCACCGAAATCGATCCGATCTGTGCACTGCAGGCAGCCATGGACGGCTACCAGGTGGCCAAGCTGGAATCGGTCCTCAGCGAGGGCCACATCTTTATCACCACCACCGGCAACAAGGACGTCATCATGGCCGAGCACATGGCCGGCATGCGTGACAAGGCCATCGTCGGCAATATCGGCCACTTCGACAACGAGATCGATATGGCCGGACTGGCCCGGATTCCGGGCATCACGAAGGTGGAAATCAAGCCGCAGGTGCACGAGTGGGTATTTGACCAGGGCACGGACGCCGAGAAGTCCATCATCGTCCTGTCAGAAGGCCGGCTCCTGAACCTGGGCAACGCCACCGGCCACCCGTCCTTCGTGATGAGCAACTCGTTCGCGAACCAGACGATCGCGCAGATCGAACTCTTCACCAAGCGGGACCAGCCCGAAGGCGAGCGGGAGTACGAAAAGCAGGTCTACGTGCTGCCGAAAATCCTTGACGAGAAGGTTGCCAGGCTTCACCTGGACGCCCTCGGCGTCGAGTTGACGGAACTGTCCAAGGAACAGGCCGCGTACCTGGACCTGGACGTTGCCGGCCCGTACAAGCCGGATCACTACCGCTACTAAGGGTGCCGCCGCCAAGGCGGCAGCAAGCCCAGGCGGCAGATCAGCAGCATCGCGAAGGGCCCCGGAATGAATTCCGGGGCCCTTCGCCGTGGCCCTCGGGTGCCGGCTACCCGTCAGCTCCAAGGAGCGTGCCCTATGCTGTGCCCATGATGACTGCAAAGGACCCCGCGCTGTGACGGCAAGGGAACGCTGGACCACCGGCCGGAAGGTCTTCCTGCTCGGGGCGCTGTGCCTGCTCGCCGCCGGCGGCGGCGTTTTCGCCGCTGTGGCACCCGGAGCCGCCCGCGCCGCCTTCGAATCCGAAGCGGGCTCCGCCGAGCGGACGACGCCGGGACTCGCGGCGCCCGTGGTGGCGCCTGTACAGCTGGCAGCGTCGCCGGCAGACGGCGCGCAGCAAGTAAATCCGGCAGCCCCCGTATCGCTGAAAGTCACCAACGGAACCGTTGAACGCGTGGCCCTCACGGGCGGCGACGGCGCAGCAATCGAAGGCAGCCTGAACCCGGACGGTACGGGCTGGTCAGCCTCCGGCCCCCTGCAGTTCAACAGCAGCTACACGTACAGCTTCGTGGTGAGCGACGCTGCCGGCCGCAAGACCAACAGCACTCGAACGTTCACCACGGTGTCAACCGCCAACGAGGCGGATGCCGCCGTCTACCCGCTGGACGGCATGAAGGTCGGCGTCGCGCAGCCCCTGCAGATCACCTTCAGCGAACCTGTGCTGAACAAGCACGCGGTGGAAAAAGCCATCAAGGTCTCCTCGACGTCCGGCCAGGTGGGCGAGTTTCACTGGTTCAGCGATAGTATGGTCCGGTACCGGGCAGAGAATTTCTGGGCGGCCAACAGCACGGTCACCATGGACATGCAGCTTTTCGGCGTCGATTTCGGCAACGGTCAGATCGGAAACTTTAATAAGAAGGTCACGGTCCACATCGGCGACAAGAAGGTCGCCGTGGCCGACGCTACCGCGCACACCTTTTCGGTGAGTGTGAATGACAAGCCAGCCGGCTCATGGCCGGCCACCATGGGGGATACCCGGTTCCCTTCGGCCAAGGGCTACCTCGTGTTCATGGAGAAGTACCGGGTGGAGCACATGTCTGCCGCCAGCATCGGACTCAAGCCGGGCGACCCGGCATACTACGGCGAGCTGGACGTCAACTTCGCCACCCGCCTGACACCCAGCGGGGAATTCATCCACCAGGCCACCGACTCCGCAATGCCCTACATCGGTGTCAGCAACCTCTCGCACGGGTGCATCGGACTGGGCCCGGACGGCGCCCAATGGGTCTTCGAGAACATGACCACGGGCGACGTTGTCCAGGTAGTGAATACCGACGGTGAAAACGCCAACTTCGACGACGGATTCGGTGACTGGAACATCCCCTGGGCGCAGTACGCCAATTGATCCGTTCGCCATACGGTAAAATCGTCTGGTCACGGGTGAGTGCTGAACACCTCACTGACGTGCTGGCGAACGTATCAACTGAAGATTCAAGACGGTATTTGGGCTGATCACGGGCCTGTCGGGGGACATGGAGAAGGTCATGACAAAAGTCCACAAACGCAAAACCATGAAAATCCTGGGGATTGCAGCCATCTGCGTTGCGGTCGCTGCGGGCGGCATCGGTGTTGCCACGGCTCCCAGCTGGGCCGAGCCCGTATTCCAGTCGGAGTCTTCCAGCCCGGTCCGCAACGAACCGGGGCTCGCTGCTCCTGTGGTGAAGGCAGTCGAACTGGGTGTGACCCCCACCGACGGCGCCGCTGGAGTCAACCCCGCCGTTGCGCCGTCCGTCAAAGCCGTCAACGGCACCGTGAAGGACGTTGTCCTGACCACTGCCGGCGGTGAGCCCGTCAAGGGCACCCTCAGCGCTGACGGTTCCACCTGGACCGCCCTGGACCCGCTGGAGTTCGACGCCGCCTACGACTACGCCTTTACGATCGTGGACCAGGCGGGCCGCGAAACGAAAAAGACCCAGTCCTTCACCACGGTGGCAACGGCCAACGAGGCCGACGCTGCTGTGTACCCGCAAAACGGTTCCACCGTGGGTTCGGGCCAGCCGATCGAAATTGTCTTCTCCGAGCCGGTCCTGAACAAGGAGGCCATGGAGAAGGCCGTCACCGTCACCTCATCCTCGGGCCAGGCGGTCGCCTGGCGCTGGTACTCGAACCAGCGCGTGCGCATCCGTCCCGAGGCGTTCTGGGCCTCGGGCAGCCAGGTCACGGTGGACCTCAAGCTGTTCGGCGTCGATTTCGGGAACAAGATGGTGGGCAACGTGGACACCAAGGTCAGCTTCAAGGTCGGCCCGCAGCGGGTGGCCATCGTGGACGACGCCACCAAGACCATGAACGTCTACTTTGACGGCCAGCTGGTCCGGACGGCTCCCGTTACCCTGGGCGACGCCGAGTGGCTCTCGCCCACCGGTTACGCCGTGATCATGGAGCAGGAACGCCACTCCAAATTCAACGCCGGAAGCATTGGCCTCAAGCCGGGGGACAAGGGTTACTACCCGCCGCTGACCGTGGAATACGCAAACAGGCTGACGTCGTCCGGCGTCTACGTCCACCAGGCCCTTGAGTCCGCCTGGAGCTACGTCGGCAAGGCCAATGTTTCGCATGGCTGCGTGGGGTTGCTGCCGGCGGATGCTGCGTGGTTCTTCAACAACATGAAGACGGGCGACGTCGTCCAGACCCTCAACACGGGCGCTCCGCCGGTGGAGCCGCTGGAGGGTTACGGCGACTGGAACATTCCCTGGGCGCAGTACGCCAAGCGGTAGTGCAGGCGGCCTACCGGCTGTCCCGGCTGTAAGGGAGCCGGTTCAGCCGTTCTCCCACACCCGTGCTCCGGGCCCTCGCCCGCGTCAGCCGGGCCAGTTCCCGCTCGCGGCGTTCCACCAGCACGGCTGCCAGATACTCTTCCGGACCCGTGCCTGCCGGCGGCGGCGGGGCAACACACGCTGACACCTCAGTGGCGAGGGACACCGCCATGGAAGCGCGCGACGCCGGCGCCATCCGTCCCGACTGGCGGATGAACTGCGCCGAGCGGCGGGCCACCGGGTCCGGTATCCGGCCGATGTCGGCCAGCGCCGCCCAGGACCTCAGGTGCGGAGGCACGAACGGGACGAACGGCGGTTCGGTGGGCACCCGGCGCCGCAGGGAGTAGGTTCCTGCAACCACGTCACCGAGCCGCTTGGATTTGTCATTGAACAACGCGACGGCGATGGCCAGTCCGCCGAACGTCAGGTAGATCTCCAGGAAGCCGATCAGGCCGCGGATCAGCGCGTGGCGGAAGCGGATGGCGCCGCCGTCGTCCCGGACGATCCGGAGCCCGGCAGCCAGCTTCCCCAGCGAGAGGCCCCGGGTGAGGGTTTCCACCGCCACCGGGAGGATCACGAAACAGAAAACCACACTGACCAGCACCAGGGCACGCGCAGCCGCCCCGTCCAGGTCACTGTAGGCAGACGAAATCACCGTCATCATCACGATGAGGAGGACGACGTTCGCAACGACGTCCAGGATCAGCCCCAGCGCCCGCGCAGCGAACGACGCCGGGCGGAGTTCCAAGACAACTGCTTCACCTGTGATGATCGAGCTCAAACCGGGTCCCCGTCCCCTACACGCCGCCTACGGACGCTCACAGTCTAATCCGGGGGCGCTAGGGTAGTGCCGTGGACATCGATGCGTTCTCCGCGGTCAACGGGGACAAGTGGGCGCGGCTTCACGTGCTGGCGTACAAACGGCGCCTGGACGGCAGCGAAGCCGATGAACTGCTGCGCCTCTACCAGACCACGTCCGCCCACCTTTCCCTGCTGCGCTCCGTGGCCCCCGAAAGCGGGCTTTCGGCCTCCCTGTCGGCCACACTGGCCCAGGCCCGCACACGCTTCACCGGGGCCCGGTCCAACTTCATGGACGACCTCGCACGGTTCTTCGTCATAGCACTGCCGGCGGCGTTGTACCGGATCCGCTGGCTTACCGTCTGGTGCGGCCTGGCGTTCTGCCTGGTCGCGGGGGCGTACGCATTGTGGATCGCCGCGTCGCCCGACGCGCTCCGGGCCCTCGGTTCGGACGCAACCGTCAAGCAGTACGTCGAGCGGGATTTCGTCGACTACTACTCGGAGAATCCCGCCGCGTCGTTCGCCGGCGCAGTCTGGACCAACAACGCCTGGATCGCTGCCCAGGCGGTGGCCCTGGGCATTACCGGTTTCTGGGTTCCGATGATCCTCTTCAGCAACGCCCAGGGGCTGGGGATCGCGGCCGGTGTCTTCGCCGCCGTCGGGAAGTCCGATGTCTTCTTCAGCTACATCCTTCCCCACGGCCTGATGGAACTCACCGCAGTCTTCATTGCCTGCGCCGCGGGCCTGAAGATCTTCTGGGCGATGGTTTCCCCCGGACCCCGGACCAGGGGCCAGGCAGTGGCCGCGGAAGGGCGCTCGCTGATCACCGTGGCGCTGGGACTTGTCGTGGTGCTGTTTGTCTCCGGCCTCGTGGAAGGCTTCGTCACCCCCAGCAGCCTTCCGGTGTGGGCCAAAATCACGATCGGCGCGGCGGTCCTGGCTGCGTACTGGACGTATGTCCTGGTGTGGGGCAGACGTGCCTATCGTTCGGGCGCGTCGGGCGACCTGGACAGCGCTGATGCAGGCTACACGGCGCTGGCTTCGTGAATACGTGACGGAACGGGGTGGCACCTGCCGCCACGGAGTGCCTGACGGTAGGCTCATCTGGAGATAAGTAGCGTTGCCTGGCGGTGTCCGGCAACGCGGACGCCTACGGAAGTGAAACTGCAGTGACTGAAAAGACGCCCACCCCGCCGAATCGGCAGGATCCGCACCTGGACCCGGCCGAGCCCGCCTTCGACTGGATGAAGCCTGCCGGAACTGGGGCAGGAACGGCGGCAAAGGCACAGGGAACAGCCCCCGCCGGAAACACGTCACCTGTTCCAGGCGCTGCTGCAGGCAAGGGACAGCCGGCAGCGTCCGCCGGCACCCCTGCCTCCCAGGGCGGCGCCACTGCAGCCCGAGGCGGCACCCCTGCCTCCCAGACCGAAGCCACTCTCGCCCAAGGTGGCATGCCTGCTTCCAATGCCGGCACGCCTGGTTCCCAGGCTGGCAGCCGCGCCGACCGCAAGGCGGCGGAGGCCGCCGTCGGACCGGCCGCGGAGCCACAGGGGAGGGGCACGCATTTCCGCGAACCCCTGCCCACTTCGGCCCTCCAGGTGCGCCCGCCGCAGGACGAAGTGGAACGCCGGAACGCCGAACGGGAGTTGGCGAACAACACCAAGCCCGTCCTGCCGCGCGTGATGCAGGTGCTGCTCGCGGTCTTCTACCCGCTGGTCCTCCTGGTCCTGGCCGTCCGGGCTGTCGCGAGTCCGTTGTTCCTCTGGGTTGAATACAACCGTCCGGGCTTCCCCGGTGACGGCTACGGCTTCAGCACGGATGACCGCATGACCTACGGGTCCTACGCCGTGGACTACCTCAGCAACTGGTCCGGCCCGCGGTATCTCGGCGAACTGGTGAACCGCAGCGGCGATGCGCTGTTCCAGGAAGGCGAAGTCAGCCACATGGCGGACGTCAAGCTCGTCATCCTGTCAACGTTCGCCGGCGGCGCGCTGCTGATCCTGCTGGGCATCATCGCCATCATCTACCTGCGCCGGCGCAGCACCGGGGGAGTCCGCCGCGGTCTCTTCGCCGGCTCCGTCGCAACGCTGGTGATCATTTTGGGGCTGGGCACCTTGGCGGCGCTGGGCTGGCAGCAGTTCTTCACCGAGTTCCACCGGATTTTCTTCGCCAACGGGACGTGGACGTTCGCCCTGGACGACACCCTCATCCGGCTCTTCCCGGGACAGTTCTGGGTTGATTCCGGGATCGTCATCGGCGCACTGGTCCTGATCGCCTCCGTCGCCACCCTGATCCTCACCTGGCCCACGAGGAAGCGCCGCGGCCTCGCCAGGAAAACGAAGGACAAAGACACGGACGCCTTGGTGGCGTCAGCCAAGGACGGGGACGCCGGGACAATGGACCTCCCCGACGCCGCGCAGCGACGTACCCGTGGAAACTCCGCGACGGTGTAACAGACTCCGCAGAGGCACAAGGAAGGCGACCGGCGCAGGCCGGTCGCCTTCCTTGTGTGCACGGCATTCATTGTGTGCGGCACGGGCCGGGGCGACCGGCCCCGGGTTAGCGGTACAGGCCGTTGATGTGGGCTTCGAAGTCGCGGACGACGGCGGCCCGCTTGAGTTTCAGTGACGGTGTCAGGTGACCCGACTCCACTGTGAAATCGGCATCCAGCAGGACGAAGCTGCGGATCGATTCCGCCTTCGAGACCAGCAGGTTTGCCTGGTCGATAGCGCCCTGCACGGCTTCCCGGACCCGGACATCCGACGTTGCTTCGGCCACACCCAGTACCGGAATTCGCTGGGCCGAGCACCAGTTCTCCAGGCCCTCCGGATCGAGGTTGACCAGGGCGGAGACGTACGGCCGGCCGTCGCCCACCACCACAGCCTGGGCCACGAGCTGGTGCTCCCGGATCTTTTCCTCGAGCGGTCCGGGTGCTACGTTCTTCCCGCCAGCAGTGACGAGGAGGTCCTTCTTGCGGCCGGTGATGGTGAGGAAGCCGTCTTCATCCAGCGCACCGAGGTCTCCGGTGCGGAAGAATCCGTCCACGAACGCTTCCGCGTTGGCGGCCTCATTGGCGTGGTATCCCTTGAAGACGCCAATGCCCTTGACCAGGATCTCGCCGTCGTCGGCGACCCGGACGGTGGTGCCGGGCACGGGAATTCCCACCGTGCCCACCTTGGTCCGCGACGGGGTGTTGGCGGTACAGGGGGCGGTGGTTTCGGTAAGGCCGTAGCCCTCCAGCACGGGAATGCCGGCACCGCGGAAGAAGTGTGCGTCGTTGGAGCTCAGCGGGCTGGCACCGGAGACCGTGTACTTGACGTGTCCGCCGAAGGCCTGCCGGAGCTTGGGGTAGAGCAGCCGGTCAAAGACGGCGTGGTTGGCGCGAAGCATGAGGCCGGGCCCGCTGCCTTTTCCGCGGGCCTCAGCGTCGAGCGCCTTGGAGTAGTCGATGGCCACCGCGGAAGCGGCCGCGAAGAGCCGCTCCTTTCCGGCCAGGGCAGCCTTGTGGCCGGCACCTGCGTAGACCTTCTCAAAGATCCTGGGCACCACCAGTAGGAACGTGGGTTTGAACGAGGCCAGGTCCTCCAGCAGCTGGGCGGCGCCGGACGTGTGGCCCAGGGTCACTCCCGCGCTGAGGCACACCACCTGGACAGCGCGGGCCAGGACGTGGGCGAGGGGGAGGAACATGATTGTCCGGGCACCCTCCTGCCGCAGGATTTCGGGAAGGAAGCCCACGATGTTGGTGGCCACCAGGGCGAAGTTGCCGTGCGTTATCTCGCAGCCCTTGGGCTTGCCCGTGGTGCCGGAGGTGTACACCAGCGAGGCGACGTCGGCCAGGCCTGCCGTGCTGCGGTGCCGCTCCAGCTCGGCATCAGTGACGCCGGCGCCGGCGGCGGCGAGGCTCGCCAGGTTCGGTGCGCCGCCGTCGTCGTCCATGCGCACGACCGTCACCACAGCGTCGCCGAGCACTGCGGAGTGGGCCAGGACGCCGGCCACGAGCCCGGACTTGGCCGGGTCCTCAACGAACACCCTGCGGGCACCGGAGTCATGCAGGATCCACTCGACCTGGCTTGCCGAGGAGGTTTCATAGACCGGAACGGTCACGCCGCCGGCGAACCAGATGGCGAAGTCCACCAGGGTCCATTCATACCGGGTCCCGGACATCACAGCCACCGTGTCGCCCGGTGCCAGGCCTCCGGCGATCAACCCCTTGGCAAGTGCCACCACCTTGTCCAGGAACTGCTGGACGGGGACATCAACCCAGCCGTTCGGGCCCTTGCGCGAATATATGGCGTGCGACGGATCCTTGGCGTGCTGCCCCAGCAGCAGGTCAGTCACGTTGCTGTCCTGATCCAGCTCCACGAGCAGTTCAGTGCTTGCTTCCCTCACAGCCAGTCTCCCTTCCGGATCCGTGATGCGGTGTCCCCGGCACCCTTGCCATACTGCCCTAGATCCAGGACGGCATCCACATCCTGAACCGCCAGTCCTGGTACGGAATGATTTCCGCGGTCCAGATGGGGTAGAAGAACGCCGAGACCAGCACCGCTCCGACCACGAACACCGCCACGAGATACAAGCCGGAACGCCGGCGCCACAACGGGTCCGAGCGTCGTCCAAGAACCAGGCCCAGGCAATATGTCAGGGCCAGGACCAGGAACGGTTCAAAGGACACGGCATAGAACGTGAACATCGTGCGTTCCGGATACATAAACCAGGGGAGGTAGCCCGCGCCGATTCCGGCCAGGATGGCGCCGGCCCGCCAGTCGCGGCGGCCTGCCCACCAGAACAGCAGGATCACCAGAGCAACCGTGGCGCTCCACCAGATCAGGGGGTTGCCCACGGAAAGGATTGCCGAGGTGCAGTTGGCGACGTCGCAGCCGGGGCTGCCCTGTTTGGGGGACTCATAGAAGAACGACGTGGGCCGCCCCATCACGAGCCAGCTCCAGGCGCTCGCCTCATAGGGGTGGTCGGAGCTGAGTCCCTGATGGAACTTGTACGCTTCCAGGTGGTAATGGGCCAGGGACCGCAGCGGCCCCGGAAGCCAGCCCCACTCGGCTGAGGGGTTGGTGTCGGCCCAATGGCGGAAGTACGCATCCTTCGACTGGAACCAGCCGGCCCAGGTGGTGAGATAGACCAGCACGGCAACGGGCACGATGCTCAGGAAGGCGGGAATTCCGTCCTTGATGATGCCTCCGCTGATCCACCCGCGGATGCCTGCGATCCGGCGCGCGCTCAGGTCCCAGAAGACTGTGAGGAGCCCGAAGGCCGCCATGAAGAACAGCGCCGACCACTTCGTGCCCACGGCAAGCCCCAGGCAGATGCCGGCGGCAATGCGCCACCAGCGGATGCCGAGCCAGGGCCCGGACACGAGCTGGACCACGGAGGGCCTGCCGTCCGGGGCAGCTCCGGCCTGGCGCCCCAGCCTGGCTGCCAGGCGCCGTCGGCCGTCGTCGCGGTCCATCAGGAGCGCACCAAAAGCTGCAAGCACCCAGAACATCAGGAAGATGTCCAGCAAGGAGGTCCGGGACATCACCAGATGGTGGCCGTCCACCGCCAGCAGCATGCCTGCCACGGCCCCCAGCGTCAGCGAGTGGAAGAGCTTCTGCGCGATCAGGGTGATCAGGAGGATGGACAGCGTCCCGGTCAGCGCGGCGCCGAAGCGCCAGCCCAGCGGGTTGTCCGGGCCGAACAGCCACATTCCTGCCGCGATCATCCACTTGCCCACCGGCGGATGCACAACATACTCGGGCGAGGACAGGATGACGCCGGGGTTCCCTGCCACGAAGGATTCGTTGGCCTTGTCCGGCCAGCTGCGTTCGTACCCGCTGACCAGGAACGAATAGCCGTCCTTGACGTAGTAGGTTTCGTCAAATACCAGGCTGCGCGGACTCTCAAGGCGGACGAAGCGGAGGACGCCGCCGATCGCCGCGGTGATGGCCGGAATGAGCCAGAACCAGAGCCGCAGCGACGGGGGATAGTCGCGCCAGCTGCGGATCCCGCCGATCAGCCGCTCCTGCAGGGCGCTTTCGGTGAACGCTTCCCGCGGCCGGCGGATCCACCGCTGGCCCTCAAGGTTGCGTCCCGATGTCCCGGAGGCCGGCCGTGCTGGTTTGGCCGGGTCGGCCGGGTCGGCCTCGACAGGAGGTACGGAGGTCTGCGTCACGTGCCCATGCTACCTTTTGGCGCTGGAAGAGCCTGCCAGCAGTAGGCTGGTCGTGTGGACCAACAACTCAGTACTTCCCCCGCGAGCAGCTCCGATGACGCCGGTACCTTCGATGAGGCCTGGGCTCCGGCGGCCGAACCTGCGGCCCGCGTCCCGGAAGGGCAGCCGGGCAGGATTGTGCTGGCTGCGACGCCCATCGGAAATGTCGGCGATGCGTCCCCCCGGCTCGTTGAACTACTCACCACGGCTGACATCGTCGCCGCGGAGGACACCCGGCGCCTGCACCGGCTGGTGCAGAACCTGGGGATCGCCGTGGCCGGGCGTGTGATCAGCTACCACGAGCACAACGAAGCCGCGAAGACCACCGAGCTCCTGGATCAGGTGCGGGCAGGAAAGACCCTCGTGATGGTGACTGACGCTGGTATGCCGTCCGTCTCGGATCCGGGGTTCCGGCTGGTTGAGGGCGCCGTGGCGGCCGGCCTGACGGTCACCGCAGTGCCGGGGCCGTCGGCGGTCCTCACCGCACTCGCCCTCTCCGGGCTCCCGACCGACCGGTTCTGTTTTGAAGGGTTCCTTCCCCGCAAGGCCGGTGAACGTGCCTCCCGGTTGTCCGAGCTCGACGCCGAACGCCGGACGATGGTCTTCTTCGAGGCGCCGCACCGGCTGGAACCGATGCTTCGGGCGCTGCGCGAGCGCTTCGGCGGCGACCGCCCGGCCGCAGTGTGCCGTGAACTCACCAAGACCTACGAAGAAGTCATCCGCGGGCCGCTGAGCCACCTGCTGCAATGGGCAGAAACCAACGAGGTGCGCGGTGAAATAGCGGTGGTGGTTGGCGGCGCCCCGGAGCGTGAGCCGGGCAAGACGGAGGACCATGTGGCCGCCGTCAACGGGCTTATTGCACAGGGCATCAGGTTGAAAGAAGCCGTGGCGGCCGTGGCCGAGGACGCGAAAGTCAGCAAGCGGGAGCTCTACTCAGCGGTCTTGGCCGCCCGCTAGGAGCCGGGCTCCGGTCTTGTGCAGCTGCACAGCAACATCCGGAGTGCGTAGTGCGCCCATGCATAGACGCTCCGGAGCGCGCGGCAGTACCGTGGCTGTAAAGCAGCCGAGAGCTGAACCCATCCCACACCCCAATTGCTGACGAGGGAGTCATCGTGACTGTAACTGCACAGCCCACTGTTACTGCGGAGCGCGAGAGCGAGCTGCTGGCCTCTGTTCCCACCGGCCTGCTGATCAACGGCGAATGGCGCCCGGCAGCGTCCGGGAAGACGTTCGACGTCGAGGATCCCGCCACCGGCAAGGTGCTGCTTAGCATCGCTGACGCCGGCGCCGAGGACGGCAAGGCAGCGCTCGACGCCGCCGCTGCCGCGCAGGACTCCTGGGCGAAGGTCCCGTCCCGTGAGCGCGGGGAAATCCTGCGCCGCGCGTTCGAACTGGTCACGGCCCGCGCCGAGGACTTCGCGCTGCTGATGACCCTGGAAATGGGCAAGCCCCTGGCCGAGGCCCGCGGCGAGGTCACCTACGGCGCCGAGTTCCTGCGCTGGTTCTCCGAGGAAGCCGTCCGTGCGTTCGGCCGCTACTCGGTGTCCCCGGATGGCAAGTCCCGCCTCCTGGTGACGAAGAAGCCCGTGGGCCCCTGCCTGCTGATCACCCCGTGGAACTTCCCGCTGGCGATGGCCACCCGCAAGGTCGCCCCGGCCGTGGCCGCCGGCTGCACCATGGTGCTGAAGTCCGCGAACCTGACCCCGCTGACCTCCCAGCTGTTCGCCGCCGTGATGCAGGAGGCCGGCCTGCCCGCCGGTGTCCTGAACCTCATCCCCACCTCCACCGCCGGTGCCACCACGGGCCCGCTGATCAAGGACTCCCGGCTGCGGAAGCTCTCCTTCACCGGCTCCACCGAAGTTGGCCGCCGGCTGCTCTCGGACGCCTCCGAAACCGTGCTGCGGACCTCCATGGAGCTTGGCGGGAACGCCCCGTTCGTGGTGTTCGAGGACGCCGACGTCGACGCCGCCGTGGCCGGGGCCATGCTGGCGAAGCTGCGGAACATGGGCGAGGCCTGCACCGCCGCGAACCGGTTCATCGTGCACGAATCCGTCGCCGACGAATTCGCGGAGAAGTTCGCCGCGAAGATGGCGGACATGACCACCGCCCGCGGCACCGAGCCGGAGTCCAAGGTGGGCCCCCTAATTGATGCCAAGAGCCGGGACAAGGTCCACGAGCTCGTCACCGACGCCGTGGCCTCCGGTGCGGTGGCTGTGGCCGGCGGCGGCCCCGTGGACGGCCCGGGCTACTTCTACCAGCCCACCATCCTGAAGGGCGTCACCGAGGGCACCCGCATCCTGTCCGAGGAAATCTTCGGACCCGTCGCACCGATCATCACGTTCGACACCGAGGACGAGGCCGTCCGCCTGGCCAACAACACCGAATACGGCCTGGTGGCCTACGTCTTCACGCGCGACCTGAACCGCGGCATCCGGATGGGCGAACGCCTCGAGACCGGCATGCTCGGCCTGAACGCCGGCGTCGTCTCCAACGCGGCCGCCCCCTTCGGCGGCGTCAAGCAGTCCGGCCTGGGGCGCGAAGGCGGCCTCGAAGGCATCGAGGAATACCTCTACACCCAGTACATCGGCATCGCCGACCCCTACGCCGGCTAGTCCGGGCGCAGGACAACCGGCAGGCTAGCCCTGCCGCAGCCGCCGCAGGCCGTCGCGCACCGTCCGCCAGGACTGCGCGGCGGCCTGCGCCGGTATGGCGGCGGCCCGTGCGATGGCACGGAACGGGGCGGTGACCATGCGCCCCCACCGGTTCATGACCGACGGCGGGAGCCATTCCGCCCGCAGCCGTCGGGCCGCCTGAGAGTGCCTCCGCAGCGATGCCTGAACCACCGCTATCCTGTCTGCCGCGGAGGGCGGGGCGGCACCGGCGGTCCCGGCGGCACCGGCAGCGGCGGCACCGTCCGTGTGACCGGGCGGCGGCCCGTACTGCTGCCGTTCGTAGTCCGCGGTCAGTGACGCAACCGCCCGGGCTCCGGCGTCGTCCGCATTGTCCGGCCCGCCCAGAGCCCCCGACCCGCGAAGACGGCCGGAGAAGTGCCGCGGAGTTTCGCTGAGGCCGGGAGCCAGTCCGTAATCGGTGGCCAGGTCCCGCAGTTCAGCCCAGGCTGCCGCGGCCGTGTTGCCCGCGGAGGACGGTGCGCGCCGGAGCCGTCGTGACCGCAGGCCCGTGCGCACCATCCTGGGCGATGCGGCGATCAGGGCAAGGACCAGGAGGCCGGCGGCGCCGTAGAGCGGCAGCGTCAGCGGGTGCCCGGCTTCACCGGCCGAATCCAGCCCCGGGAGCGGCGCCGGCGTTTCCGGTGTGGCGCCCGGCGTGGCGGCATTGGACGGAATGAGGTCGTCGTTGTTTTCGTTGGTGCCGGCGCCGCCCGGGGTGAAGGCCTGCGCTGCGTAGTCCGGCACCATTCCACGTGAAGGCGTCGGTTCAAACGCCACCCAGCCGAGTCCTTGGAAGTAGAGTTCGGGCCAGGCGTGCGCGTCCCTGGAGTCAACTTCGTATTCGGTCAGTGCTCCCTGCCCGGGAACCGAAACCGTGCCACCCGTGGACCGGCCCGGCGCGTAACCCACGGCGATGCGGCTGGGGATCCCTTCCAGCCTGGCCATCACCGCCATGGCCGAGGCGAAATGGATGCAATAGCCGCTCTTTTGGCTCAGGAAATCCGCGAGAACTGAGAGCCCGTTGCCGTCGTAGCCGCCCTGCACCGGGGACTGCAGGGAATACGTGAATTCGACGGAGCGCAGGTAGTTCTGGATGGCCATTGCCTTGGCATACGCCGTGCTGCTTCCCGCGGTCACGGTGTCCGCGGTGCTGCGCACGATGTCCGGCACGTTGTTGGGCGGCCGGATGAATTCCTCCGAGATCCCGCGCACGGCCGTTGTGGACTGGGACAACAGTTCGGGCGTGAGCCTGGGGGCGGTGGACTGCACAACATACTGCTGGTTCCGTGAGTTGGTGTCCACGCCCTTGATGCTCAAGGTGGCCGGATCCCAGCTCCACCGTCCGGCCAGGCCGTTGACCGAGTCCGGAGCGTACGGCGCCGGCAGGTACGGGCTGGTGAAACGCCCGGTATTGATCGCCGTGACCTGCCGGACCTGCTCGTCAGCGACGATCTCGTATCCGGTGTCCATCCGCCCGACCCCCACCCGGCGGGAAGGGTCACGGTCGTCCGGTGACCACGAATCGCCGTCGAACCGGTCCACGGTGACGGACCGCAGGTAGGGGGGCCTGCTGGCACTGGTGGCGTAGGTGATGCGCCCGTCGCCGGCGGGACTCCGCAAGCTGTTGCCCAGGCTGATCATCGGGTTGAGGCCGGTGGACGAGCCCCACGGATTCAGCCTGGAACCCTGCGGGAAGGTGCCTTGGTCAAAGCCCGGAACGGCGAGGGGAAGGAGGAGCGTGATCGCCAGCGCCATGCCGCCGGTGAGGGCTGCGCGGCGGAACTGTCCCGGATTCCGGGCGGTGTCGGCCGTGGTGCGGTCAGCCGGAGCGAACCACTGGCTGCAGGCAAGGATCATCAGGTAGCCGGCGGCAGCGGCCGCGAACGCCCACGGCCCGACGCTCTGCGGTTTGACCATGGCCGGCACCACCAGGATGGCCACGAGCCCCAGCCCGCTGGTTGCCGGCAGAGCCAGGGGCACTGCAAGGGCATCGACCAGGATGACCACCAGGCCCAGGACGGCGCAGGTGACCAGTACGATGCCGGCGTTGGGCGCCACCGGGGAGCTCTCGGCCAGGACTGTTTCGCTGGCCCGGCGCAGGTACCTGCCCAGCTGCTCCATGGTGTCGCCGGATGGAATGAACCCGGCGATGCTGAACCTGCGGAAGAACGTGAAGGTCAGGATGAAGATGAGCGCTGCGAAGCCGCCCAGCGCCACCAGGAAGGGTTGCGCCCGCAGCGCCCGCAGGACGGCCATGGCCAGGGCAACAACAAAGACTGTGGTCAGGACCGGAAGATACCAGGCCCAGCCCCGCAGCACCCCGTTGAGGGACAGGGCGGCGCCGGCGACGGCAAGGGCGACAGCCGCGGCCATGACCCACGGATGCGCACCGACTCGGCGCCGCCGTGGAGCGGGAGCCGTGGATGGTGCCAGGACTTCGGAGGTGCGGCCGGTCCCCGGACCGGAGTGCCGCTGGGGAGTCATGGTCATCGGCTGACTCCTGTGGCGCGGCGGACGTCCGCGGCGGCCGTGGCGGCAGCCGCATCGCGCTGGTCGAAAGAGGACCATGCCGCTGCCACCGATGTGGCGGGGGTGATGGCCACGGCCCGCCAGCCGCCGGACCGCAACGACTCAACGGCGTCGTGGCACTCTCCCGGATGGTCGGTGACGATGATCGCAAAAGCGTTGGCCCCGAACCCGGCGGCGGCGGACAGCGAGCGTGCCTCGGCTGCCTGCACGTGTCCCAGGATCGCCATGATGGGGCCGCGCTGGCGGTGGGCGGAAAGCTTGTCCATGAGCCGGTCGTCGAAGGCCCGCTGACCCGACTCGGGCGCCGCGTGGTGTGCGGCATGGTGTGCGCCGGAAAGCTGGATGGCTGCCAGGCTCTCGGCAATGGACTGCAGGCCCGCGGACCCGGTGTATTCCTCGGCCTCAGGTTCCGGGGCGGAGGGAGAATGCAGGAAGGCGGCTTCCCCCGCGGGATCGAGGAACCGCAGGGCATAGTTGCGTTCGGCCAGATGGGCGCTCACCGACATGGCGGCCGTAACCGCCCATTCGAAGGTGTCGCTGGTGATCAGTTCGTGGCCGTCCTCACCGGATGTGGCTGAAAAGGCGGCGCCCGGTCCGCGCGCAAACGCCGACCACCGCTGGTCCAGGATGATGGTGGCCTCCGGCGTGGTCACGGATTCCTCCTGCCGCACCATCAGGGCGCCGTGCCGGGCGGTCGCAGCCCAGTGGACCCGGCGCATCGGATCTCCGTGGCGGTACTCGCGGGTCATGACGTCGTCGTCGCTCGGGTTCGCCCGGATCCGCGTGGCCGTAACGCCGTCGTTGCCGCGTGCGCCGGCCAGTCCCGTTGCGGGGAGTTCGACGGCGGCGGGCGTCACCGTCAGTGTGTCACCGTCGTCGATCGCGTGGCGGTGCAGCGAGAGTCCGAAGGGGTCGGTGAACTCGGCCGTCACCGGGCCGATGACGAACTGACCCCGTTTGCCGGACCGGAGGTGGTATTCGTAGCGGCTGGTCCCGCCGGTCGCCGCGCGGGACGGGAAACGGAAGGCCGGCGATTCGCCGAACCGTGACGGCAGGCGTTCCTCCATGATCACCTGGCCGGTGGCCGGGCCGGTACGGGCCACGGCGAGGCGCACGGTGGTGGTCGAGGAGGTTTCCACGCTGGCGGGGCTGAATTCGCGGTACACCTTGAACCGGGGCTTGAGGAGGCGGATCCCTGCCAGCGAGACCAGCGGGAGCACGATCAGCAGGATGCCGAGCGAAAGGAGATCGCGCCGGCCCATGACCTGTGCTGCCAGCAACGAAACCACACCGGCAGCCAGCAACCCCCAGCCGCGTGTGCTGAAGAGGTGCCGCGGGAGCCTGTCGGTGAGGGCCATCGTGGCGCTGTCCGCTAGCGGGTATGCCGAAGGTCCGTGCCGCCGCGCGGGCTGCCGGCCCGGGACGGTGCTGCGGACATTTCCTGGGGCACCGGAAGTTTGGCCAGGATGCTGCGGATCACACTATGCGGAGTTTCGCCCGTGCTGGCCGCCTTGCGGTCGAGGATGATCCTGTGCGCCAGCACGGCTTCAGCAACGCTGACGACGTCGTCGGGGAGCACGAAGTTCCGGCCCTCCAGCGCGGCAGTGGCCTTCGCTGCCCGCAGCAGCTGGAGCATGGACCGGGGGCTGGCGCCGAGGCGTAGCATGGCGCTTTCGCGGGTGGCGCGCCCCAGCGACACGGTGAACTCCTTGACTGCCTGCGAAACGTAGACGCGCTGGACGGCGGCGATCATGGCGGCCACATCGGCCGAGGTGACGACGGCGGTCACCCGGGTCAGCGGCGAGGTAGCCTGGTGCGTCTCCAGCATCTCGATCTCCGAGTCCTTGTCCGGATAGCCCATGGAGATACGGGCCATAAACCGGTCCCGCTGCGCTTCCGGCAGCGGATAGGTCCCTTCCATCTCAATGGGGTTTTGGGTGGCCACCACCATAAAGGGTTCGTCCAGCTTGTAGGAGTGCCCGTCCACGGTGACCTGGTGCTCTTCCATGCACTCCAGAAGCGCAGACTGGGTCTTTGCGGAGGCGCGGTTGATCTCGTCCCCGATGACAATGTTGGCGAACACGGCGCCGGGCCTGAATTCGAACAGCCGCGAGGCCTGGTTGTAGATGGACACACCCGTGACGTCCGAGGGCAGGAGGTCCGGGGTGAACTGGATCCTGCTCACCGAACAGTCGATGGTGCGGGCGAGTGTCTTTGCGAGCAGCGTCTTTCCCACACCGGGAACGTCCTCAAGCAGCAGGTGCCCCTGGGCCAGGAGTACCGTCAGGGCAAGCTTCGCCGCTTCGGCCTTGCCGTCGATGACCGTATTAATGGCTGTCAGGATGCGCTCGCTGGCAGCGTGGAAGGCTTCTGCGTCCATGGCCGGCGGCCGGGTCCCGTTCAGTGGGTTTCCCGCCACTCCCGCACTGTCGGGGAAGACCTGCCCGTCAGGGAGGGCTTCATCTACTGTCGTGCGTCTGTGGGAGTCCATCGGCAGCCTTTCAGACCTGGGGAAGCCTGGCACGGGTTGGCAGGAAGTGCCGGCGCCCGCCGTCGGGCGTTCGCCCGTATGCCACCAGACTACTAACACAACTGCCGGAGCTAACAGAGAGTTCCGGTATTTCCCGGCAGGATCCGGAATGCCCGGGAAGCTAGGGTAGAAGGATGAACACCCCGTTGACGCCAGCCCCGTTTCGCGTGCCCGGAAGCGATGGTTCCAGCCGGCAGGGCTATCCGCCCGCTCCCGAGCCGCTGCCCGTCCCGGTCATGGACAACCACACGCACCTGGACTTCCCCAACGCCGACGTGAAGGTGGAGGTGGCTGCCGCCCTGGACGTGGCCGCGTCAGTGGGCGTGCAGGGAGCCGTGCAGGTTGGCTGCGACCTGGAGTCCTCCAGGTTCACGGTGCAGGCCGTTGACCTGGACCGGCGACTTCTCGGCGCTGTGGCCATCCACCCCAACGACGCCCCGGACTATGCAGCCCGCGGTGAGCTGGAGGATGCGCTGGCCGAGATTGAAGCCCTGGCAGCGCATCCCAGGATCCGCGCAATTGGTGAGACGGGCCTGGATTTCTTCCGCACCGAGGGGGAGGGGCTGAAGCACCAGCGGTACTCGTTCCGGCGCCACATCGACATTGCCAAGCGCCTCGGCCTGACGCTGCAGATCCACGACCGCGACGCCCACGACGACGTCGTCCAGGTCCTGCGCGAAGAGGGCGCCCCGGAGCGGGTGGTGTTCCATTGCTTCTCCGGAGACGAACAGCTCGCCCGGACCTGCAACAACGAAGGCTGGTACATGTCCTTCGCGGGCACTGTCACGTTCAAGAACGCGGCCAACCTGCGCGAAGCGCTTGCGATTGCCGACCCTGCCAGGGTTCTGGTGGAAACGGATGCGCCCTTCCTGACCCCGCACCCCTTCCGCGGCCGCCCCAACGCCAGTTACCTCATCCCGCATACGGTCCGGGCAATGGCCGAGTTGACAAGCACTGATTTGTCGGACATTTGTGCCCAAATAGCCCAAAATTCCCTGCAGGCATACGGATCCTGGGACTAGCAACGACCTCGCTCAGGGAACCGTCAGGAATACCAGGTATGCACAATATCTTGGCTGCTTTATAACGCTTCGGTTACAGTGGATAACTATTAGCCGGGGTCGGGGAAGGCCTTCGGATAATTTCGCTCAGTTCCGGACCTGCCGAGAGGCGGGTCTGCGGAGTCCTGAGTATGGCGGCGCACACGTCTGCTGCAAACATCCGGACCATGTCCGGAGTTGCCCTGAGGGTGTTTGCGTCGGTGGGTGATGTGCGTTTTTCCCCGTGCCCGGATGGTCCTAGAGTTACGGGCAATCGTGGTCAAGTTCTTCACTTCGGACGGTAAATTCAGTTTCGTCAAGGTCGGCGCCCAGCTGCTTGTGCTCTCGGCACTCGTGCTGGGCCTCGTGGCCTTCGTAGGCAACAACAAAACAGTCACCCTGAACGTGGACGGCAAAGTCAGCTCCGTCCAGACCTTCGGCGGGACCGTAGGCCAAGTGGTCAAGAGTGCCAAGGTGGAGCTGCAGGCCGCGGACCGGGTATCCCCGTCTGCGGACGCCCGCGTGGAGGATGGCTCAGTCATCAACGTCAATCTCGCCAAGGCTGTGAAGATCAGCCTCGACGGGGCCGAAAAGACCATCAACACCACCTCGGCCAATGTCGAAGGACTGGTCACGGAACTCGGCGTTGCCAGCGCCTCGGAAGTCTCCGTGCCGAAGGATGCCCAGCTGGCTGTTTCCGGTTCCTTTGTGGCCATCTCCACGCCCAAGACCGTCAGCATCCTGGCGGACGGCAAAGCCACTAAAGCGACCACCACTGCGGCAACCGTGGCTGAGGTCCTCAAGGACGCGGGAGTGACCGTCGGCGCCGGCGACCGGCTTTCCCAGCCCCGGAACGCCCACGTCGTCAATGACATGGCGATCAAGGTGTCAAGGGTGGATTCCACGAAG
Source organism: Arthrobacter sp. LjRoot78 (assembly GCF_964254335.1). Classification (NCBI taxonomy): domain Bacteria; kingdom Bacillati; phylum Actinomycetota; class Actinomycetes; order Micrococcales; family Micrococcaceae; genus Arthrobacter; species Arthrobacter sp. LjRoot78. The sequence goes on from NZ_CAXUTG020000001.1 coordinate 1,346,415, forward strand.
ACAGCTGCCACGTCCGAGGAGGTTCCTTTCGACACGATGAGTTCCGAAAGCGCCGACCTGTTCGTGGGCGAGAAGAAGGTCACCCAGGCCGGTGTCCCCGGCAAGGTGGACAAGAACTTCAAGCTGGTGCTGGTGGACGGCCGCGAAGCCGCCCGGACCCTCGTCTCCGAGACCGTCTCCGTCCAGCCCGTGACCGAAAAGGTCTCGGTGGGGACCAAGGAAAAGCCCAAGGCTGAAGCCGCTGCGAACACCGGTGCAGCAGCCCCCGCCATGATGAACGAAGCCATGTGGGACAAGATCGCGCAGTGCGAATCCACCGGTAACTGGTCCATCAACTCCGGCAACGGCTACTATGGCGGCCTGCAGTTCGACATCCAGACCTGGATTGGTTCCGGCGGCGGGGCGTACGCACCCAACGCCAGCCTCGCAACCAAGGCGCAGCAGATAGACATCGCCAACCGCGTCTACGCACAGCGCGGCCTCTCGCCCTGGGGCTGCGGCTGGGCAGCGACCAGCTAGCGGTTACTCCAGGTAGCAAGCACCACCGTCAACAGCCGCGGCAGCTGACCACCGCCGCGGCGGCATCGAAGGCCGGGTCCGGATTTTCACCGGACCCGGCCTTCGCCGTATCCCTTCGCCGTTCCAGTTTGTCCCTGGTCCCCGTCCCGCGGTCGGGCTTCACGCGCCGTGCCGCCGCAGGCCGGCGGGATAGGATACCTAGGTGACTGAACCGACCCCCGCCGCCTCCGGCACCGCGCCCGCACCACTTCTTGGCGCCTCCGACGTCCGCCGGCTCGCCGAGGAGATCGGGGTCCGCCCCACGAAGACCCTGGGCCAGAACTTCGTGATCGACGGCAACACCATCCGCCGGATCGTCGCGGCCGCTGACATCCACGCCGACGAGACCGTCCTTGAGGTCGGTCCCGGACTGGGCTCGCTCACCCTGGGATTGCTGGACGCCGCCAAGTCGGTCGTCGCCGTCGAAATCGACCCGGTCCTTGCCGCCAAACTGCCGGGCACCGTGCAGCAATGGCGCCCCGACGCCGCCAGGGATTTCCATCTGGTGCTGGCCGACGCCATGAGGGTCACGGAACTGCCTGTGGAACCGACCGCCCTCGTGGCGAACCTCCCGTACAACGTCGCGGTGCCCGTGGTGCTCCACCTCCTGCAGCACTTCCCGAGCCTCCGGCACGGCCTGGTCATGGTCCAGGACGAAGTTGCGGACCGGCTCGCGGCCGGCCCCGGTTCCAAGACCTACGGCGTTCCGTCGGTGAAGGCCGCCTGGTACAGCAGCATGCGCAAGGCCGGCGTGATCGGCATGAACGTTTTCTGGCCTGCACCCAAGATCCACTCGGGGCTTGTCGCCTTCACCCGCCGCGAACCGCCCGTGACGTCGGCCACGCGGGAACAAGTATTCGCTGTGATCGATGCCGCGTTCGCCCAGCGCCGGAAGACCCTGCGGGCCGCCCTTGCAGGATGGGCCGGAAGCGCGGCGGAGGCCGAACGTTGCCTGCTGGCGGCAGGCGTTGACCCCACTGCCCGGGGCGAAGTAATCGACATCGCTGCGTTCGCGCGGATTGCCGAAGCCCGCCAGGCTGCGCAGGATTGATGCCCGGGGGCGCTGCCGCATCGGGTGTCTCCATGGGGGCGCATGCTTGGAGCCTGACGCTGCCATGCCATAGCTTGGACTCATGAACGCAGTGAGAGGGCGCTTTGCCGCGAGGACGGTCCGGGTCAAGGCTCCCGGCAAAATCAACGTCTCGCTGGATGTGGGCCCGCTGCGTGAGGACGGCTACCATTCCGTTGCCAGTGTCTACCTGGCCGTTTCCCTCTACGAGGAAGTGGCCGCCACCAGCACTCCCGCGGAAGGCATCACGGTCAGCATCAGTCCGGCCAGCACGCTGGACCTGGCGGACGTGGACATACCGCTCGACGAACGGAATCTCGCTTACAAGGCGGCCGCCATCATGGCCGACGTGTCCGAGTACTCCACCGGTGTCCACCTGGAAATCACCAAGCGGGTCCCCGTGGCCGGCGGCATGGGAGGCGGCTCAGCAGACGCGGCAGCCACGCTGCTCGCGTGCGACGCCCTCTGGAACAGCGGGCTGTCCCGCGACGAGCTCGCCCACCTGGCCGCAGAACTCGGGGCCGACGTCCCGTTTTCCCTGCTCGGCGGCACCGCCGTCGGACTAGGCGTAGGGGACGAGTTGTCTCCAGCGCTGGCCAAAGCGCAAATGGACTGGGTCCTGGTCACAGCTGACTACGGGCTGTCCACGCCGGAGGTCTTCCGCACCCTGGACCGCCTTCGCCTGGCCGAAGGCATCACCGTGGAAGAGCCCGACGCCGTGGATCCAAAGATCCTGCAGGCGCTGCGCAGCGGGGACGCGGACGCCTTGAGCCGCGTCCTGATCAACGACCTCCAGCGCGCCTCCATTGAGCTGGCGCCGGGACTACGCGATATCCTTGGACTTGGCGAATCGTGCGGAGCGATCGCGGGACTTGTTTCAGGCTCCGGCCCCACCGTGGCCCTGCTCACGCACAGCCCCGCTGCGGCTGCCAGCCTCGCGGAAGACCTCAGTCATCACGGCCTGAACGCGCTGGCCGTCCATGGACCAGTGCACGGGGCCCGCATCATCTCCGATACGCTCCTTTAGTACTTTCGACTCCGTTCGATCCTTCACGTTCAACGAATTTCCACCGAAGAAAGCAGTTCCCAGTGGCTCACCTGCTCGGCGGCGAGAACCTCACGGTCTCGTATGCAACCCGCACCGTCCTCGACGGCGTAACCCTCGGCCTTGAAGAGGGTGACCGGATCGGGATGGTGGGCCGCAACGGCGACGGCAAGTCCACTCTCATGCGCCTGCTGGCGATGCGCTCGACGCCCGATTCCGGGCGCGTCACCAAACGCAGCGAAGTCAACATCGGCTACCTGGACCAGAGCGATGTGCTCGACGGCGACCTGACGGTCGGTGCCGCCATCGTGGGCGACCAGGCGGACTACGAATGGGCCCGCAACCCGCAGATCCGCGAGGTGATGGGCGGCCTGGTGTCCGACGTCGACTGGCACGCCAACGTGCACGCCCTCTCCGGCGGGCAGAAGCGCCGCGTTGCGCTGGCCAAGCTGCTGATCGAAGACCACGACGTCATCATGCTCGATGAGCCCACCAACCACCTCGACGTCGAAGGCGTCGCCTGGCTGTCCCGACACCTCAAGACCCGCTGGCGCGCCAACCAGGGCGCCTTCCTGGTGGTCACCCACGACCGCTGGTTCCTCGATGAGGTCTGCAACAAGACCTGGGAAATCCACGACGGAATCATGGACCCCTTCGAAGGCGGCTACGCGGCCTACGTCCTGGCCCGCGCCGAACGTGACCGCTCGGCTTCGGTAATGGAAGGCAAGCGCCAGCAGCTCGTCAAGAAGGAACTCGCCTGGCTGCGCCGCGGCGCGCCCGCCCGCACAGCCAAGCCGAAATTCCGCATCGAGGCAGCCAACGCGCTGATTGCCGACGTCCCGGAGCCGCGCGACTCGATGGCCCTAAGCAAGATGGCCACGGCGCGCCTCGGCAAAGATGTGCTGGACCTTGAGCACGTGTCGCTGGACTTCCTCGGCGGCGAGCCCGGGCAGAAGCTCTTTGACAACATCACCCTCCGCCTTGCACCGGGGGAGCGGCTGGGGCTGGTCGGCGTCAACGGCGCCGGCAAGACCACCCTGCTCAAGCTCCTCAACGGCGAAATCCAGCCCACATCCGGCAAGGTCAAGCGCGGTAAAACTGTTGTCACCGCCGTGCTGACCCAGGAGGTCAAGGAGCTGGACGACGTCAAGGACCTGCGCGTCATCGAAGTGATCGAACGCGAAAAGCGGTCCTTCAATGTCGGCGGCAAGGAATTCAGCGCCGGCCAGCTGGTGGAACAACTGGGCTTCACCAATGAGAAGCAGTGGACCCCGGTCAAGGACCTGTCAGGTGGCGAACGCCGCCGGCTCCAGCTCCTGCGCCTGCTCGTTGGCGAACCCAACGTGCTGATGCTTGACGAGCCCACCAACGACCTGGACACCGACACCCTCGCCGCCGTCGAAGACGTCCTGGACGGCTGGCCGGGCACGCTGGTTGTGGTGAGCCACGACCGCTACCTGCTGGAGCGCGTAACCGACCACCAGATGGCACTGTTGGGCGACGGCAAGATCCGCGCGCTGCCGCGCGGCGTGGACCAGTACCTCGAACTGCGCGAAGGCGCCTTGGCCGGCTCCACCATCACAGGCGGCGGCAACCCCGTCATCGGCGCCAGCGGCAGCTCGGCACCCGCCACCGCCGGCCCGTCCGAAGCAGAGAAGCGCGACGCCCGCAAGGCCAAGAACCGGATCGACCGCCAGCTGGGCAAGCTGACCCAGCAGGAAGACAAGATCCACGCCCAGATGGTCAAGAGCACGGCCGACAACGACTTCGACGCCATGGCCGACCTGAACAAGAAGCTCAAAACCCTGGCCGAGGAACGCGAAGCCCTGGAACTCGAATGGCTGGATGCCCTGGAAGTCCTGGGCGAATAACCACCAGGGTGGCAGCAAGGCGGGCGAGGGAGTTATCCGGCAGCGTGCGTCAAAGCGACGAAGGAGCAGCACGCAGAGGATGACTGCCTCGGCCGACGGCCGGCCCTAGTCCAGGTCGCTGCGGAGCTCCGGTTCCTTCTGCAGACCCGTGAGACCGTTCCAGGCGAGGTTCACCAGATGGGCGGCCACGGCGCGCTTGTCAGGGGTCCGGCTGTCCTGCCACCACTGCCCGGTCATGGCCACCATGCCGACCAGCATCTGGGCGTACATGGCACCGTCCGCCGCGCTGAACCCGCGGCGGGCAAACTCGTCGGACAGGATGTGCTCCACCCGCGCGGTGACGTGGGAGAGCAGCGTGGAGAAGGCACCTTCGGGCTGCGACGGCGGTGCGTCGCGCATCAGGATCCGGAATCCGTCGGTGCGGTCCTCGATGTACGTCAACAGGGCCAGGGCTGCCCGCTCCACCTGGACACGTGGCTTGGCTTCGTCCGTGAGGGCGTCATTGATGGCGGCCAGCAGGATCCGGAACTCGTACTCCACCACCTGGGTGTAGAGGCCTTCCTTGGACCCGAAGTGCTCGTAGATCACGGGCTTCGACACGCCAGCAGCCGCCGCAATCTCTTCGATCGTGGTGCCGTCAAGGCCCCGGATGGCGAAGAGCCCGCGTCCGATGTCGATCAGCTGTGAGCGACGCTGCGCACCGGTCATGCGGGGCCGGGGGACGTATCCGGGTGCCCTGACGGGCCCGCCGGGAGGGTTTCCGGCGCCATCGGGCGCACCGCTGATCTTGCTCACCGTCCCATCATGCCTTAAGGGATGCGCAGGGCCCCGAGTCGCAAGTGCGCCGACCTTCGTGGCAGAATTGGTTCTCGTGCCACGGGGCTGCGGGTCCGGGCACGGTCCGCCCTGGTGTAATGGCAGCACCCCGGCCTTTGGAGCCGTGGAGTATAGGTTCGAATCCTATGGGCGGAACTGCCGCTGTAGACGGGTCCCGGATCCGGAACAGACCGGCGAAGGTGTGAAAGTGCGCGCAACTGAGATCCACCAAGCAAGGAGAGCCTGTACGTGAGCCCCGAGACAACCGGCCCCGCCGCCGTCATCGTCCTAGCTGCAGGTGCCGGTACCCGGATGAAATCCCGGACGCCAAAGATTCTCCACGAAATCGGCGGCCGGTCGCTGGTTGGCCACGCCCTGCGCGCCGCCCGCACTATCGACCCCCGTCAGCTGGCCCTTGTGGTCCGGCACGAGCGCGACCTCGTGGCCGCACACGTCTCCCGGCTCGATCCCGCAGCGCTGATCGTGGACCAGGATGAAGTCCCCGGCACCGGCCGAGCGGTGCAGGCGGCGCTGGAAGCCCTCGACGCCGACGGTCCGCTCAGCGGCACTGTGGTGGTCACCTACGGCGACGTGCCGCTGCTCTCGGCGGAGCTGCTTGCCGAGCTGGTCCTCATCCACGAAGACGAAGGCAACGCCGTCACAGTCCTGACCGCGGTCCTGGACGACGCCGCAGGCTACGGCCGCATCCTGCGGGCGGCCGACGGCACTGTCACGGGAATCCGCGAGCACAAGGACGCCTCCGACGAGGAACGTGAAATCCGCGAAATCAATTCCGGGATCTACGCTTTCGACGCCGCCGTCCTCCGCGACGCCCTGGCCCACGTCACCACGGACAATGCCCAGGGCGAAATGTACCTCACAGACGTTCTGGGCATTGCCCGCGCGGCCGGCGGGAGGGTGGCCGCTGTGGTCACCAACGACCGCTGGCAGGTGGAAGGTGCCAACGACCGTGTCCAGCTCTCGGCATTGGGAGCCGAACACAACCGGCGCACGGTGGAGGCCTGGATGCGCGCCGGAGTTACGGTCGTGGATCCCGCCACCACCTGGATCGACTCAACGGTGACGCTCGCAGAGGACGTCCGGATCCTGCCCAACACCCAGCTGCACGGCGCCACGACTGTGGCGAGGGATGCCGTCGTCGGGCCTGACACCACCCTGACCGACGTCACCATTGGCGAGGGCGCCAAGGTGACGCGGACGCACGGCTCCGGAGCCGCGATCGGCGCGAACGCGAGCGTCGGGCCGTTCACCTACCTCCGCCCGGGAACGGTGCTGGGGGAGACCGGCAAGATCGGCGCCTTCTACGAGACCAAGAACGTCACTATCGGCCGCGGTTCCAAACTGTCGCACCTCGGCTACGCCGGCGACGCGGAGATCGGGGAGGACACCAACATCGGCTGCGGCAACATCACGGCCAACTACGACGGCGAGCACAAGCACCGCACCGTGATCGGTTCCGGCGTGCGCACGGGTTCCAACACGGTCTTCGTCGCTCCGGTCCAGGTGGGTGACGGCGCCTACAGCGGGGCCGGCGCAGTGATCCGGCAGGACGTTCCCGCCGGCGCGCTGGTCATCTCTGTGGCCAAGCAGCGGAATGCCGAAGGCTGGGTCGTCTCGCACCGCCCGGGCTCCATCTCAGCAGTACTGGCCGAAGCCGCGGGGGCAACGGCGCCGGTCAGCGAAACAGCCGCGGCACAGCCGCCCCTGGATTCCTCAAGCACCCCGGCACCTACAGAAGAGGGCAAGCAATCATGACCGAAATTACGGCACGCGGCGAGAAGAAACTGGTACTCGCCGCAGGGCGGGCCCATCCCGAGCTTGCGCGGGAGATCGCCAAGGAGCTGGGCACTGAACTGCTGCCGGTGGATGCCTACGATTTTGCCAACGGGGAAATCTACGTGCGCGCCGGAGAAAGCGTCCGCGGCACCGACGCCTTCGTCATCCAGGCGCACCCGGCCCCGCTGAACAACCACCTCATGGAACAGCTGATCATGATTGATTCGCTCAAGCGGGCATCCGCCAAGCGCATCACCGTGGTTTCGCCCTTCTACCCCTACTCCCGCCAGGATAAGAAGGGCCGCGGCCGCGAGCCGATCTCCGCCCGTCTGGTGGCTGACCTGTACAAGACGGCCGGCGCGGACCGCATCATGAGCGTCGACCTGCACACGTCGCAGATCCAGGGTTTCTTCGACGGCCCGGTTGACCACCTCATGGCCATCCCGCTGCTGGCTGACTACATCCGCACACGCGTCGCCGCCGACAACATCACTGTTGTCTCGCCGGACACCGGGCGCGTCCGCGTGGCTGAACAGTGGGCCGAGCGCCTCGGCGGTGCCCCGCTGGCGTTCGTCCACAAGAGCCGCGACCTCACGGTTCCGAACCAGGCCGTGTCCAAGACCGTCGTGGGCCAGATCGAAGGCCGCACCTGCGTCCTGATCGATGACATGATCGACACCGGCGGAACCATCTCCGGGGCCGTCCAGGTGCTCAAGAACGCCGGCGCCAAGGATGTCATCATTGCGGCGACCCACGCCGTCTTCTCCGACCCGGCAGCCCGCCGGCTCGCGGAGTCGGGCGCCCGCGAAGTGGTGGTCACCGACACGCTGCCCATCCCGGCCGACAAGCGCTTCGCGCAGCTGACAGTGCTGTCCATCGCACCGTTGATTGCCCGCGCCATCCGTGAAGTGTTCGACGACGGCTCCGTCACCAGCCTGTTCGACGGCAACGCCTGAGCTTCCTGACCTAAGCCCGCCGGCGTTGGGCCCCGTTTTCAATAACGGGGCCCAACGCTGGTAGGCTGGTCCACGATACCTTGGCGAGGGAGAGCAGTCTCCGTTATCGACTGGGTCTGAATCTCCCTTCTTGAAGGGCCGGCCACGGGCCGCCCGGCGTTGAAGGTCGCAAACAGACCTCCGCCCTTGCTGAACACCCGTTTAGATTTCAAGGAGATTTACATGTCTGAGCAGAAGCTCGCAGCAGAAGTACGCACCGAATTCGGCAAGGGCTTCGCCCGCCGCGCACGCATGGCCAACCTGATCCCCGCCGTCATCTACGGCCACGGCGCAGATCCGATCCACATCACCCTCCCGGCGAAGGCCACCACCCTGGCCGTCCGCACCGCCAACGCCCTGCTGACCCTGGACATCAACGGCGAACAGCACCTGGCCCTCGTCAAGGACATCCAGCGCAACCCGATCAAGCAGATCGTCGAGCACCTCGACCTCCTGACCGTCCGCACCGGCGAAAAGGTCACCGTCGATGTTCCCGTCCACCTCACCGGTGAGCTGGCTCCGGGCAACGCCTACAACCAGGAAATGACCGTTGTTTCCCTCGAGGCCGAGGCAACCCACCTGCCCACCGCCGTCGAGGTCAGCATCGAAGGCCGCTCCGCCGGCGAGCACATCCACGCTTCCGACCTGGTCCTGCCGAAGGGTTCCATCCTGCTGGCCGACCCCGATTCCCTGGTGATCAACATCTCCGAGGCCACCGAGGTCTCCGAGGAAGAGGCTTCCGAAGGCGCCACCTCCGAGGCATCCGGGGCTGCAGCCGAGTAATTCCGGCAGCCCGTTTCTCGTGGCCGGGTCCCTGTCGGGGCCCGGCCACTGCCGTGTTAAAGCCCGTTTGTAACAACCCTAGGATTGACGCATGACTGACACCTGGCTGATCGTGGGCCTTGGCAACCCCGGCACCGAATACAGCAACAACCGTCACAACGTCGGCCAGATGGTGCTGGACGAACTCGCGCGCCGGGTGGGCGGCAGTTTCAAAGTGCACAAGGCCCGCGCCCACGTGCTGGAGGGCCGGCTCGGGATCGGCGGACCCCGCGTCATCCTGGCCAAACCCATGAGCTACATGAACGTCTCCGGCGGTCCGGTGTCCGCCCTGTCGAAGTTCTATGACATAGGTCCGGAGCACGTCGTGGCCGTCCATGACGAAATCGACATTCCCTTCAATACCGTCAAGCTCAAGATCGGCGGCGGCGAAGGCGGCCACAACGGGCTTCGGGACATTTCGAAAGCGCTGGCCACCAAGGACTACTTTCGGGTCCGCGTCGGAGTGGGGCGTCCGCCGGGCCGGATGGATACCGCCGACTTTGTCCTGAAGGACTTCGCCACGGCCGAAAAAAAGGAACTGCCGTTCCTCCTGGATGACGCCGCCGACGCCGTGGAGACCGTGGTCAAGGACGGCCTGGCGGCCGCGCAGCAGAAATATCACACGTCGGTTTAGTAAAAATGCCTCGAAGCCGCCATTTTAGCGGTAGCCTGCGGGTGGGGACTGGTCACGGTTAGTGCAAGGCAATTGGTTAACCAGTTGCACAAAGCGGCCTAATTGTTTAGCCATACCTGCTATGGTAATTTTCACATTCAAGGTCTTGTTGCCTCGGTTGGCGGCATCGGAAAACTGAACACCCGACGGCTCAGCCAACTCGCATCAGCTGGAGCCACGAAGGTAGCGTGATCGATCGTGCTTGCATCACCAGGTTCTGAACACGGGGGGCTCCTGGAGACTGAACGCCGGGGCATGGGAGCCTCCGAGCGTCGTAAGTGGTCGTCTTTGGTCAGGCAGGACATCCAGGCGTCCGTCGTTTCGATCCTGTCCGAGAACGAACTTCACGGCGTCGTAGTTGTCGGCGCGCAAGGCGTCGGCAAGTCTACATTTGCGCGCGCAGTGGAAGCCAAGCTGGTGGGCAAGATGCATGTCATCCACCTCCACGGAACCACCACCGATCCTGCCATTCCGTTCGGTCAACTGGCGTTTCTCGTAGCCCGGCTGCCCGGACATGTGCTGGAATCCCCGGGTGAAATTGTCCACGGCATTTCCCGGCTCATCCGCGAAGACGCCGCAGGGCGCCCTGTCCTGGTAGTGCTCGAAGACCTGCCGGCGATCGACAGCATGAGCACCGCCGTCCTGATGCACCTCATCCTGAGCGGCGCCGCGAAGCTCATGGTCACCGTACGCAACGTGACGGACATGCCCGAAGACCTGATCCGGCTCCTCCGCAACAATTCGCTCGAGGAAGTCCGGCTCGAAGTATTCACCCGGCCGGAAGTGAGCAAACTGCTTGCCGGCGTTCTCGGGCGTCCCGTGACTGCTACAGCCGCCAGTTCGCTGTACGCGGCGAGCGGCGGAAACCCGCTGGTTCTCCAGGCGATCGTGATTGAGCAATTGCGTTCAGGCAACCTCCACCTCGCGGGGAAAGTGTGGGCGCTCCGCGGGGGGATCAACCTCGCGGAAGCCGACGCCCTTGTGGACCTGGTCAGGTCCCGGCTTGCACGTGAAACCCCCAAAGTCAGGGAAGGCCTGGAGTGGCTCGCCCTGATCCGCCGGGTTCCCTTATTCGTCCTCCTTGATGTCCTGGACCCGGCGGTCGTAGCCGACCTCGAAAAGGCCGGGTACCTGCAAGTCGGCGAGACGGGCCGCCGCTGGGTGAGCCTGAAGGACGAATACGTCGGCGAAGTCATCCGGGGCTGGATGGACCTGCCGCGGCGCAAGGAACTGCACCAGCTCGTCGCACGGGTTGTGGGTGCAACCCCTGCCGAGATGGATGTCGAAGAGCTCCTGGGGTATGTCGCCTGGACCCTTGACTGCGGTGAGCCTGTGGAGCCGGCGTTCGCACTGGCCGCAGCCGCTGCGGCGAACCGGCTGTTCGACCCGATGTTCGCTTTGGAAGCACTGGCGCAGATCCACGTCGGAGATCCTCACTGGGCTGAAGCTGCCAGGCAACGGGCCGCCGCCTACATGACGCTGGCCGAGCATGAATCGGCTGTGGCGGTCCTGGAGGAGGTCACACCCGAGCAGCTGGCTGAACTCCCCGCGACCGCCTACGCGAGCTGCGTGCAGGATTTCTGCAGCGCGCTGCTCTGGGTCCACGGAGGGTACACCCGGATCGACAGCATCCTGTCGGCGGCCCGGCAGGAGCTGACCCGGCGGGAAAGGGCATCCATCGGCAATGAGACACCTGCCGACTTTGCCCGTGCCCACGAGCTGATCATGCTCGCCGAATTCGAGCAAATGATCCACCAGGGTGAGTATGCCGCCGTCGCCGGAGACCTGGAACAGGCCTACAAAGAAGACGGCGACCCGCTGTACGTCCTGAACTGCGCCTGCCTGCTGACCATGGCGTGGGCAGTGCTGGGCAGGGAAGCCGACGCCATTGCCCTGGCAGCCGAGATTCAGCACCGGATGGAACAGTCCAACGTGGTGCCCGGAATGCTGAGCTGGCAGGCCGAAGGACTGTTTGCCGCCCTGCTCTGCAGCGGCCAATGGGAGGACTGCGTCAGGATACTCACTGACGCGCTGGACCAGAAGCCCAAAATCATGCAGTACCTGGGCGGGGCGGCGGAACTTGCGCTGGGCGTCGCCTACACCTATGCCGGACGGGCCGACCTCGCCATCGACACATTGCTCGGCGCCCAGGCACAACTGGAAATCAGGCGAAGCTACTACGGACCGTCACTGGCCTGCTCAGCGCTGGCCTTCGCCTATGCCCAGGCCGGTGATATCCAGGAATCGCGAAACTTCCTCGACCTGGCCGCCCAGGAGGAACAGCATGTCGCCTGGTTCACCTCCTGGATGGCCGACTTCTGCGTGCGGATGGCCAAGCGGTGGCTCAAGGATCCGGGCGCAAAGCAGAAGCTGATCGAGTCCGCGCACGAGGACATTTCCAAAGGGCGGACCACCACTGCCTCCATCAGCCTGTTCGGTGCTACGGTGCATGGAACGGAGGAAGAACTGGTCCTGCTGACCGAGGTTTCCTCCCGCAGGCAGGGAAAGATGGCCAGCGTCAACCGTCTGGTCGGGGAGGGGAGCAGAAAGAAGGATTCCAAACTACTGCTTGAGGCGGCGACACTGGCCCAGGAGCTGCACCTCGACGCGGTGGAGTCCAGATGCGTCGTGCTGGCGCTGGACATCGCCAGGGAAAAGGGTGACTCCCAGTCCGCACGTGCCGCCCAGCACCGGCTGGACCGGCTCGTGGAAACGTTGCCGGTGCTGCCGCTGATGCCGCATACGGTGGGACCTGAACTGACCGAACGGGAACGGCAGGTTGCCAGGATGGCCAGCCAGGGGTTGAGCAACAAGGAAGTCGCCAACCGGCTGCAGCTTTCCATACGCACGGTGGAAGGCCATCTCTACCAGATCTTCACGAAAATGGGGATTTCATCGAGGAGTGAGCTTGAAGGAACCGCTCAAGTCTGACGGGAAGGCTTCGGGGCGGTCGCGCGCCGGGACCCGGCGCCAGAATGCTGATGAACCCTGGATAGACCGGGGGGACATGCTGTCCGCGGTCAAAGACGCCCTCGCGTCGGATGACTGCTGGGCGGTTTTCGTCGTCGGCGACGCCGGATTGGGAGCGTCGTCATTTCTGACGCAACTGAATAGCGCAGGAAATGGCCGGCAGGCGGTCATGACTGTCCACGGAAGCCCGTCACTTTCGCCCGTTCCGTACGGTGCACTATCCCCGTACCTCGCCGATCTCTCAGTAGAGGACGTGACCTCAAAAGTGGCCGTCCTCAGGGCGCTGTGGGCGCACCTCGAAAGTGGCAGGAAGGGGCCGGGACCGGCCTTGCTGCTGGTCGACGACGCCCACGACCTCGACACCGCCACGGCCGAGATGATTTCCGAACTTGTCCAGGCGGGCTGGGCCAAACTCGTCGCCACCTGCATTCCGCGACCCGGCATACCCCAGCCATTGCTACGGCTTTGGCATGACGGCACGGCCGAACGGTTCGACATCGCCCCCCTCACCCTGGAACAGGGTCATCAACTGTGCGAGGCGCTGCTTGAGGGCAAAGTGCTCAACAGCACGTCGCGTGAATACTGGCAGGAGGCCGGCGGGAACACGCTGCTGCTGAAGACCCTGATCCGCGAGGCCCAGCGTTCGGGCGACCTGATCCAGCGCAACGGGGTCTGGCTCAACGCAGGTTCCTCCCATGTACGGACGCTGGAACTCACCGCCGTCGTCAAGGTCCAGCTCATGCGCATCTCGGCCGACGGCCGTGAGGCGCTGAACCTGATTGCGCTGGCTGAACCGGTGGACAGGACCCTCGTGGGAGAAATTGCCGGTGAGCCCGCGGTCAAGGAACTGCTGGACCAGCGGCTGGTAGTCCAGTCGGTGGACAGTGAACCGACCCTCCGGCTGGTCAGCCCGGTCTACGGGGAAGTTCTGCGCCGTATCGTTCCCGCGGCCCGAAGCCTGCAGCTGCACCGGGAGCTCGTGTCCCGGATGGAACTTTCCGCTGATAAACCCGAGTCCCTGCTCCGGATGGTTTCCTGGTCTTTGGACTGCGGAGCGGAAGTTCCTGCCAGACTGCTGATCCGGGCTGCTGTGCTGGCCTGCAAGCTCTTCGAAAGCGAAACGGCCCTGCGCATCGCCTGGGCTGTCCGGGATCCTGAACTGCAACAGACGGCACGGGCCGTGATGGCCCGCTCGCACTACAACCTGGGGCACTACGACGAAGCCGCCGCCCTGTTGAACGTGAATGTGGACGCCGGCAGCGGCCTCACGCACATGGTGGTGAACAGCCTCCTGAGGTCGGCCACCCGGACGGCACTCGGGCACCCCGCCTCGGCGATTACGGACGATGCCCGGCGGCTGCGCCAGTGGGGCGAAGAAGAGGCCGCGGCCCACCCCGCGGAGTCGGCCGCCATCCGCAAGGTCACGGCACGGCGGGCGTCCCTGGTGGAACTCATGGCGTACTCGCTCACGGGCGACTACAGGCAGATGGGTCCCAGGCTCGATGACCTGCTGGTGGCCGACGCTTCCGCCGGGGAACCGGACGGCGCGCTCACCAGGTCGATGGCACTGGCCCTGCAGGCCGAACGGCTGTGTGCACTGGGGTATCCGTTGCAAGGGCGCCAGCTCGCGATGGATGCCTACGGCCAGGTCCAGCCTCCCGACAACGACATCTTCTTCCTCCCGGAGTTCACCGTGGTCCGGCTCGTCGCCTGCGACCTGGCCGCAGGGGAGTGGGCTGAGGCCCAGCAGCTCCTGGACGGCTACGCCCAGACGTCTTTCGGTTCCGCCATGGTCTCGTTCAGCGGTGCCTCGTACGTCGTGATGGGCTACATAGCACTCCGGCAGGGGAAGCTCGCCGAAGCCCTGGAGTTGCTGGTCACGGGGCTCGAGGCCCTCCGCGACAGCGATCCCCAGCAGATGTTCCGGTTCTGCGCGGCCATGGCCTACTACGTGGCCGCAGCCCAGGGCTTCAAGGCCGAGGCCGACAGGCTGCGGTCAGACTATGAAGCATGGGGCGAGCGCGGCATGCACCTTGTGACAGCGTTTGCGCGGGACTTCGTTGCTGCCGGTGAGGAGCTCCAGGCAGGGACCGGGTCCGGCATCGCGGCCCTGCACCGAAATGCGGAGGAAGCCGCGCGACAGGGCGCCGCGTTTTTGGAACTGAATGCCCTCGCCCTGGCCATGGGCCTGGGAGACGCCACCAGGCTGGGGCGGCTGCAGGAGCTGGCGGGCGCAGTGGAAGGCACCTGGGCTGCGGCACTGGCCGAGTACTCTGCCGCGCTCGCCGATGGCAGCGCCGAACTGTTCCTGCGTGCGGGGGAGTCCCTCTTCGCGGCCTCGGCCTTCCAACTGGCCTCGGATGCCTATGCCGCAGCCCTGACCTCATTGGACCGAAGCCGGAACCGGGAGCTGGCTGCCATGGCCCGGGCCGGCATCGCCCGGTGCAACGAAGAGCTGGGCCACGCCGGCAACGAAGCCCAGCCGGACACGGTGGCCCCCATCCTGACCAAGCGCGAACGGAACATTGTGGGGCTGGCGGCCACCGGACTCAGCGACCGGATGATTGCGGACAAGCTCCAGATCTCTGTCCGCACGGTGGAAGGCCACCTTTATCGTTGCTACCTGAAGCTTGGCATCGCGGGACGTGACGAGTTGGCTGCCGCTGCGGGCCTCGGAGAGGACCCGCCGGTTAAGGCCAAACCATCACCCGGGAAATGAGTACCTGGACCGGGAGGCCCTACTCGGACGCGGCCGTCGAAACGGTACGGCGGCGGCAACTTGTTAACTATTTCGAAGCGCCCCGGGCGCCGCTCTAGCCGCCTGTCAGCGGCAGATCCGCGGGCCTGCGTACCTTGGACCGGCGACCAGGGGTACTTGCTTTCCAAGTACAGGTATGGCTAAGGCGCAAATTCGAGTACTCACTACTGGTGCCCGCGGGCGTGACAGCTGGTTAATTTGGGGTACCAGGAATCGCTCGTAAATACAGAGGTCTCACTCATGTTGACAGCTGATAATGTGGCCAGTTCACACGCCACCAGGTCCGCCGGAATGTCACGGGGCGCCGCATGGCCTTTGATCGGTCGCAAGCAGGCGGTCAGCGATATTACCCGCGCCTTGGCGGAGTCAGCAGGGGGAGTACTGGTGACCGGAGCCTCGGGCACCGGAAAGACGTTCCTTACCACCCACGCACTCAAGCAGTTCCGTGACGATTCCCTGGTTGTGACGCTTCGGTGCAGTGCCGCCTTGTCCCGTTCGCCGTACGGGGCCCTCAACATGCTGCTGAGCGACCTGGAGCCGGGATACTTGAACCACCCCGTGCTGGTGTTGTCCGGTCTCATGCGGCTCCTGCGGGAACGGGCCAAGGGAAAGACCGTTTACCTTTTCGTCGACAACGCCGGCGAAGCCGACGAACTGACGGCCGTGACAATCGCCCAGCTCGCCCGAAACCGCGCAGTCCGCCTGGTCCTGACTTGCTCAGATCCGCTGCGGCTGTCGGCAGAGATTTCGGGACTGTGCGACGGCGGATTCCTGACCCGGGTGAACCTCGAACCACTGTCCTTCCGGGAAGCCGTCAGCTGGCTTGAAGAAGGCCTCAGCGCAAAGGTCTCACACTCTGCCGTCCAATCGCTCTGGGCAGCAAGCGATGGCAACCCGCACTACCTCAAGATGCTCGCCATGGAGCTGGCTGACTCCGGTTCGCTGGTGGTCCGGGACGGGGTGTGGGTCCTGACGGCCGATCACAGGGTCCATGGACGGGCCATCACCGACCTGATCGCCACGCGGCTGGGGCGCATGGGCGAGGCTGACCGGCGGATCCTGGAAATCCTCTCACTCGCGGAAACCCTGCCGTTGGACACGCTGCTGACGCTCGTGGCTGCCGACGACGTGGACGCCCTCGAAGAGCGCGGGGTCCTTGCGGTCGAGGACTCCCTGCCCCGCCGCGTGAGGATCCAAAGCCAGCTGGTGGCAGATGTGGTCCGCGAGAACGTTCCGCCCGGCCGGAGCAACGAGCTCCGTGAAATGGTCCTCCTGGCAGCCGCCCCCTCCCTCCGCACCCCCGCCACGGAACTGCCGTTCGCGGTCTGGGCCCTCGACTGCGGCGCACCGTTGTCGATCGAAGAATCCCTTTCGGCCGCCCGACTCGCCAACAGGCGGCTGGATGCTGCCTTGGCGCTCCGGTTCGTCCGCTCCATCCCGGGACACGATGCGCTGGCCGCAGCAGTTACCGAAGAAGTGGCGGCGCTGATGACCCTCGGTGAAGTGGAGGAGGCCCTGGCTGTGGTTCGGCGGCACCGCAAGTTGTCGCAGGGAGACCCCGCGCTCGCCGAATCGATCGGCATACTGCTGTCTGAGAGCTCGGTTTTCCTCGCCACCCCGGACGCCTGGCGCGAGGCGCCGGCGTCTTTGGCCAAGGCCCGGAAAATACTATATGACGATACGTCCGGTCCGGCAGAGAAAATGTCGGCACCGGACCTCAGGCGCATCAGGGAACAGCTCACGCTGGCCGAAGCTGAAGCAGCCGGCTATGACGGAAGCTACCGGGACATGGCGGCGGACCTCACCGATTCCTTGAACAATGTCGAGTTCCACAGCCCGGAATTCAGGCTTCAGGCGGGCAGTTGGCTGTGTGAAGCGTGGGCCGTGACGGGACGCCAGTCAGATGCCGCCGAGCTCGCCGAACAGCTGAAGTTGCAGTGCCTGCGGCCTGAGATCCCGGTGGCCATCGCGCAGTCGGTGATCTCACGGCTCCGCTTTGCGTACCTGGTGGCCGGCAGGTGGGATGAGTCGACCGAGACCCTGCCAACGGAGGACTGGCTCCCGTCATCCGTGATCTACCGGCGGTTCAGTGCCACTGAAATACCGGAAGCGATCTGCGCTTGCATGCAGGGCCGCGGACGCGACGGACTCGATCTCCTCGTTCCCGGCATCAGCCAGCTGCGAATCCAGGACAGTGATGGCATCCTGCCCCTGGCCTGTGCCGCGGCGGCCTATGCTTCCGCGCTGCAGGGCGAACGGGAAGCGGCACTCGCTTATCTTGCCGAGACGGAATCCGTGTCCAGGCGGAAAACCTGGAAGGTGTCCCGGGCAGAAGGTTACTTCACGGCCCTTGCGCGGGCCGAACTGGACGGCTCGCGGACGGGAATTGAGCAGTTGCTCCGCATGGCGGAGGATGACCGTGGTTCCGGCAACGTCGGGCATGAGCTGCTGTGCCTGAGTTCGGCCGTCAGACTGGGGGAATCCGATGCGGCGCCGAGGCTGCTGAATAGTGCGCGCGAAAGTCAGGGACCCTTCGCGGAACTGTGTGCACATTACGCCCGGGGCGTCATGACCCGCGAAGCCGACGACCTCATGGCCGCCGCAAACCTCGCAGCCAGGATTCACAATGACAGGTTCGCCCTGGACATCGCCGAGTCGATCCTGAACCTCGACCAGGCGCACCTCGAAAGGAGCCTGGTCAGGCAGGCGAAGCACCTGGCGGAAACGTGTCGCCGGCGGTTGCGGACGCCACAGGACGGCACCCATGACCGGCTAACGCTGACGGCCCGCGAACTCCAGATAGCACAGCTGGCCGCCGCCGGGGCGAGTAATAAGAGCATCGCGGCCCAGCTGCACGTGTCAGTGCGGACAGTGGAGGGCCACCTCTACCAGATTTACGGCAAGCTAAAAATCGAAGAGCGTTTGGAGCTTCCGGTAGCCCTTGGCAGTACAGGAGATGACCAGCCATGACTGAAACCACCATCACGGCAGAGCGGCTGATTGGGCGATTCGGCATGGTTGCGTCGGTTGTCGACTGCCTCCTCGACGCCAACGGCCCCGGCGCACTGATCCTTGGAGACGCCGGCATCGGCAAGACCGCCCTGATCAACGAGGTTGTTTTTGAGCTTGGCAGCCGGATCCGGCCCTTTTACGTCTACGCGGGACCGTCGCTTTCCGAGGTACCGTATGCGGCCCTTGCACCGTTGCTGACCGCTTTGACTCCCGGACAGACGGACCAGCCGCGCGCAGTGCTCAAGGCGTTGGTAACGGAACTCAATCCGGAGGGCCTGCGGGACCAGTCGCAAGCTGTGCTGGTGGTGGAGGACGCCCAGCATCTGGACGACAGCAGTGCAGCCGTCATTGCACAGCTGGCCGCTGCGGAGGCCGCCAGGGTGGTCTTGCTCTGCCGCCCGCATCCTTCGGCGCCTCCGGAAGTGCTATCGATGTGGTCGGAAGGGCTGGTGGACCGTTTCGAACTGCAGCCGCTGACCAAGCAAGAAGTGGACGAGTTGTGCACGCGCGTGCTTGGCTCGCCCCTCGTCCCCAGCGCCAGCGCCGTATTGTTCAGGTCATCCGGCGGAAACCCGATGTTCCTGCTGGAACTTATAACCCATGCCAAGTCCCGCGGCCACCTGCTTCAGCGAAATGACACCTGGGTGCTCCTCGGCGAGCCCGGAGCGGCCACCGTCCGGCTGATGGACCTGGTCCGGAACCAGATCATGCAGCTGAACCCCGAACAGCGTCAGGCACTGGAATCGGTGGCGCTGGCAGAGGCTATTCCGCTCAGCGTCCTCCAGCGGGCCAGCGACAGCCACGCCGTCGATGAACTCAAGGAGCTCCAGTTCATCGCAATCTCTGCCGACGCCGCGCGGCACGTCCGCCTCGCGCAGCCGCTGATCGGCGAAGTGATCAGGCAGCTGGTACCGACCGCCCGCAGCGTGACCATCCGACGACGGATTGTCGACCTTCTGGACTCCCGCCCCGAGACCCTGGACGGCAGGCTCCGGCACGTCACCTGGGCGCTGGAGTCCGGGGCAACCGTCCCTGACGCAGACATCCTCGAGGCAGCCCAGCTGGCGAACCGGCTCTTCATTCCCGACTACGTGGAACGGGTCGTGGGTGCGATCCGGGAGCCGTCCCTCAAACTCGCGGCACAAGTGGAGCTGGCCCGCGCCAAACTCTATGGGCGCGATCCCGTCGGAGCGGGCCTGTGCCTCGAGGGTGTGGTGGAACAAGCCACCGACCTGCGCACCGTCCGGCAGGCATCGATGCTCGCGGCCCAGCTTGCCGCGGGCAAGCGCAACGGGCCCGAGGCCGTGTTGCGGGCAGCCGATGCGTGGGCAGAGGCCGTTTCCAGGCTGGAAGACGCCACTCCCGGGTTCGACACGAAGGAGTTGGCCACCGCCCGGCTGGGCAGCAGGCTCCTTGCCCTGGAAGGCTACCAGGCGGCAGGACGCCATGTGGAAGCGGAGCAGGAACTCCAGGAGATCTGGGAATCCACGGACGACGACGAGTCCCGGCTTCTGGCCGGAACGCTGCTGGCAGAGTCGCTGGCACTTACGGGACGCGCCGTATCTGCATTGCAGATTGTGATGGACGTCGAGGACATCCTCGCCGCCAGCGGTGATCGGCGGCTTGAGTACGCCGAGTTCGTGATGAGGCGCTACTTGCTGGCGCTGCTCCATGCCGGTGAACTCGACGTCCTCGACGACTACCTGCAGAACCATATCGCGCAGGCCTCGAACTCCCTGATCTACTTTGGCGGGATGCTGCACCTCGCGGCTGGCACGGCAGACCTGCGCCGGGGCACCATCGGGGCGGCCCTGCCGAAGCTGAGCCAGGCAGCCGAGGTGCTGCGCCTCTCCGACGCCGGCGGTGACTTGCCCGATGCGCTCGCGGCCACCGCGTACGCCGCGTCCATCCTCAACCGGACGGACACGGCCACTGCAAACGCGAACGCCTACGACGCGCTGCTGTCGGATCACCGCCATACTTCACTGCTGGGACAGGCCTACACAGTTGCGGCGCGGGCCGAACGGGTCGGTGTCCAGGCAGCTGTATCAAAGCTCATGGCGCTTGCCGACGCCGCGGCAACCTCCGGATTCCTCAGTTACGAAGTGGAGATCCTATCCCTGGTGCTCCGGCTCGGGGACCTGTCCATTGTGCCGCGCCTGGCTGCGGCGGCGGAGGGCTGTGAAGGGCGAAGCGCGGAGTTCCTGGCCGCGTACTGCCGTGCCCTGGCTGCCAAGGACGTCAATCGCCTCGTCGAAATGAGCGATGCGGCGGCACGGGACGGACTGGACCTGGCGGCCGCGGAATGCGCCACCCACGCCCTGCGGATCCTCGAGACCCGGGGAGACAAACCCCGGCAGTTCGAGGCCCAGAAACTCGTCAAACAGCGGAATGCTGCACTCAACAAGGCCGGTGCTTCGGCGGCCGAGATCCCACCGGACCTGCACAAGCTGACACGGCGCGAGCAGGAAATCGCGGCTCTGGTCCAGGCGGGGGCGAGTAACCGGGAGATCGCGCTCCAGTTGGGGCTTTCACTGCGGACGGTGGAAGGCCATCTCTACCGGATGTTCGCGAAACTCGGTATCAGCCACCGTGAGGATCTGGCTTCGGTGGCCTACGGTGCCCGCCACTCCGGCCTGCCTGGCCCTGCCTAGGGCCCGTGACGGGCCCGGTTCGCTGATTCAGGCTCTGCCCCGTCCTGCCCTGCCCCTCCGGCCACGGACCGGACTACATAGCGCCCGCCAACGGTAGTCAAGCCTCCGGCTACCCGCTGGATAATTGCCTGCGCCCCGAAACCGGAGCCGCCACTGCGTTCGCATGGCCCTCAAACGAGTATCCATGCGAGTGGTGGGGGCGGACCGCGCGGGTACCACCCCGTTCCCCTCAGTGATGCACCCGCAAAGACGGGTAGAGCCCACTCGCGCCCCGGCAGGTGGTTGGTTAATACGCTGTAGGTTGTTGGGCCGCAGGCATTTATTGGGGAAAGAAGTGAATCTCTACGTGTATCAATCAGCTGACAACTGGCTTTCGGAATTTCATGTGGCTATCGCCCTCGAACGCTCCTCCAGGGCGACCAGCATACCGCCGATTGCGGGCACCCCATTCGAGCCGGCGACGAAGCAGGCAGCGTCTTCTGAGACCGGGACCTGCCACCCGTCGTCGCCGGCCTTCACACAAACGGGACAAATCGAATACCGGGAGGTCGGTTTAGCATGACACCGAACACCAAACTAAAGGCTCACAAGGCCCCGCTGACCCGGGCCGAACTTCCACCGCTGCTTGACGATTCCCGGGAATGGCCGGAGAACGGGGCAGGGGCGCCTGAACGCGCGCCCGAGGCCGTGGAATCAGAGGCCGTGGCGGACGGCGCCGCCCAGGATCTCACGTTCACGTTCGACGTCGCGATAGTCGGACTCGGGTACGTTGGCCTGCCGACCGCGCTGGCCATCAACGCCTCCGGACGGCGCGTCCTGGGACTTGACGTGTCCGAGAACAGGCTGGCTGTCATCCGGTCCCGCCAGGCGGACCTGCTGGACTCCGACAAGGTCCGGCTGGGTAACGCCCTGGAGGATCCGACGTTCATGATCAGCACGGATCTGTCCCTGCTGGCACGGGCGGCGGCAGTGGTGGTCTGTGTCCCCACGCCGGTGGATCCGTACCTGGTGCCGGACCTCGGCATTCTGCGAGCGGCGTGCGCCTCGGTGGTGGAATTCGCGGTACCGGGCCAGCTGCTGATGTTGACGTCCACCACCTACGTGGGCTCCACCCGGGATCTCCTGGCAGTGCCGCTGGCCGCCAAGGGCCTGATCCCGGGCACGGACGTGTTCGTGGCCTTCTCGCCGGAGCGGATCAACCCGGGAGTGGACGCTTTCTCGCATGAGGACGTCCCCCGGGTGGTGGGCGGAGTAACTCCCGCTTGCGGTGAGGCCGCGTCGGCACTGCTCCAGGCCAGCACCAAGCTCGTGCACGTCGTGCCGTCCGCTGATGTGGCCGAGATGACCAAACTTGTCGAAAACACCTTCCGTGCGGTGAACATCGCGCTGGCCAATGAGTTCGCGGATATTTGCCACGAGCTGGGCATGGAGGTCATGGACGTGATTGACGCGGCCTCGACGAAGCCTTATGGCTTTATGCCGTTCACCCCCGGTCCGGGTGTCGGCGGCCACTGCATTCCGTGCGATCCGCACTACTTGTTGTGGCAGCTCAGGAAGGCACGGGTCACGGCTCCGGTCATCGAGCACGCCATGGCGGGCATCGCAGGCAGGCCCCACCAGGTAGTGGAAAAGGCCCGCCGCATCCTCTCGGACCGGAACCACGGAATCAGCGGAGCCCGTGTGCTGGTTCTTGGCGTGGCTTACAAGCCGGACGTCGAGGACCTCCGCGAATCGCCGGCCTTGGAAATCATCGCCGCAATGGTCGCCCACGGCGCTGTCGTTGCCTACCACGATCCGTGGTGCCCCACGGCTCCCGACGGCCAGGGAAGTGCCCTGGAATCGCTCGAGGATCCCTCGGGCTGGGACGCGGACCTGGTCATCCTTCACACGAGGCACTCGGCAATGGACATCGAGTGGCTGCGCGACGCGCCGGCCGTCCTCGACACCACCTACCGGCTTCCGGCCGGGACCAACGTCACGAGGTTGTGAATTCAGGTTGTGATTCCAGCGGCCCGCTGGGCTTCAAAAGAAAGTAGGAGAAGTGAAAACAGCAATCACCGGCGGAGCCGGCTTCATCGGGAGCCATCTCGTGGAGCACCTCCTCGCGGCCGGAGACACAGTCACCGTTCTGGATGACCTCTCGACCGGTCGCCTGGAGAACCTCCGGACAGTGATTGGCCACCGGAACTTCCACTTCGTGGAGGGCACCATCCTGGACCGCGCGGCGGTGGACAAAGTGGTGGCAGGTGCTGACCGGGTGTTCCACTTGGCGGCAGCAGTCGGCGTCAACCTCATCGTGGAGCACCCGCTGGAGAGTCTGCGCACCAACATCCACGGCACGGAAGTGGTCCTGGATGCTGTCCTGGAGTCCGGTGCCACGCTGCTCCTGGCGTCCACCAGTGAGATCTACGGAAAGAACACCTCGGACAGCCTGTCAGAGGAGTCGGACCGGATCCTCGGCTCCGCGCTCAAGTCCCGGTGGACCTACGCCGCGGCAAAGGGGATCGACGAGGCATTCGCGCACGCTTACTGGCGGCAGTTCGGCCTTCCGGTCGCCATCGTCCGGCTGTTCAACACCGTTGGTCCGCGGCAGACCGGCCGGTACGGAATGGTGGTGCCGCGCCTCGTCAAACAGGCGTTGGCCGGCGAGCCGTTGACGGTCTATGGCGACGGACACCAGACGCGGTGCTTCTCCTACGTCGGCGACATCGTCCCGGCTATCACCAAAATCTCGGAGGAAGAGTCCGCCCACGGCAATGCCTACAACCTCGGCGGCAGCTATGAGATCTCGATTTTGACCCTCGCTCAGCGAATCGTGGAGCTGCTCGGCAGTGAAAGCCCCATCACCCTGGTGCCCTACGAACAGGCCTACGCGGAGGGTTATGAGGACATGCGCCGCCGAGTACCAAACAACAGCAAAGCCAAAGATCTGGTGGGCTTCGACCCCAAGACCACGCTGGACCAGATCATCCAGAACGTGGCGGCCGATCACCGCCCGGTGAAAGCACCCGATCCGCTCGGGTGGAAAGTCACGATGGCGGCCAACTAGCCGTCCGTGAGGTGCCGCGCCGGACGGGGGCGCAACTGTCCCAGAATGAAGTGAAAACAACTGAGGTCCGGGCGGCTATCGATTCCTAGGGGAAACAGTGCGCGAAACTGACTCCGAGCTGGTTTGCCGTGCACGCAGTGCAGGCAGGACAGGGCTGCTGGCGGCCGTGCTGCTGCTGTCAATGGTGGCCACAGCCTGCACACCTCCGGAGTCAGAGCAACGGTCGCAGGGGAAATACCCTTGGCACACGAACATTGTTGCCACCACCTTCTGGGTGGGCGAAGTCTTTGACCCCGACGCCGCCGACGGCAGCCAGGTCTTTTCCACCTATGACTCGAAGTGGATGGACAGTTATGGCGGTTGTGACGGCCGGCTCACATCTGACGGTTGTGAGACCGAACCACGGTCAGGTTCCAACGGCTATGCGCCCGCCAACCTGAAGCCAAAGGAGAACCCCTTCTACCTCGACCTGCCGTATGACGATATCAACAATGCCGCCGCCTTCCGGGAGCGGGCAACAGTCATCCCCTGGGCAAACGACGACGGATACAAAGGCCAGGCCACCAACCGCTCCTTCAGTTACATGAAGAACCGCTGGGTCAAGATCCGCAAGGACGGCAGGGAGTGCTACGGCCAAATCCAGGATGCAGGCCCGGGGGAATACCAGGACAAGGAGTACGTCTTTGGTGCGAACGATGCGCGGCCGGCCAACAAGAAGTTCAATGGCGCCGGAATGGACGTTTCGCCGGCCCTCAACGGCTGCCTCGGCTTCAGCACCCTCAACGGGGAAGCGGACAAAGTGGATTGGCAATTCGTGGATCAGAAGGATGTTCCGCCAGGCCCCTGGCTGGACGTAGTCACAACCAGCCAGGTGAAGTAAGGCCCGCGCTCAATCCATCCGGCCTCAATCCATCCGGCCAGGGAGTCCTGATCCCAGGAGATCGGAGAATCTGCTGCCTCCCTGGTCCACGCCGCTGCAGGTAAAGCTGGCGTCTTCCCTTTGCTCACTGGAGGGGCAGGTCGCGTCGCGGTTCAGCGACCACATCGACAGGCGCTGGATCTCCAACTCCACGGCGTAGTCTTTCAGGTCACGGGCAGCGTCCAGCCCGAAGATCTCGCCCGGCAGGTCGTTGCGGCCGATCATGGGGGTCAGCCCGATCTTCTTCCAAAGCTGTTCGCGGCTGAGGTTGATCCCGGCTCGCTGGTACACGATGCTCAGCTGGTCATGCGTGGCCTCCGCCGCAGCCTTGGCGGCTTCGAGCATGCCTTGGGAAATGCTCCGGCTGGCGCCGTAGTTCATGGTCATGATGTTGACGCCGGCCAGTTGCACGCCAGCCTGGAGCATCTGTTCGACGGCGGCTATGCCGGCGTCGGTGAGTCCTCGCGGAGAAGCAGGAAGAGTCAGCCAGACCGGGAGCTCCTTACCTGACGAATTGCGGTCTCCCTGCAATGCCGCCACTGCCCTGGCCCTGCGTTCGCCACCGGCCTGGTCCAGCAGGTCGGCGCCCTCCAGGTCGAAGTCGATGAAGGCAGGTTCGTAGCGCTCAACGACGTCCCGGTAGGCGGTGCGGAGCTTCCCTTCGTCCCTGCATGTTGTGGCCAGTTCACCGTTCCGCGCCCCGCCAAAGGACACGGCCGCCGATCCGCCGCGGGAGCGAAGATCGGAAATCCGCTTCTCCAGGCCCAGGGCGGTGTTTGCCTCCTCGAGGCCGTAGGTGGGGCCCCAGCTGGCCACACAGAAGTCCTGCGGGGAAGCGACAAGAAAAGCCAGCACAACGTCCCTGGTGCCCGGCGTAGCACCCTCCTCGAAGGCGTAGGGCGGGGAGACAGTGACATCGACGTACCCTGCGAACCACGTGGGTTGCGCGGCTCCCGTGGCCAGGCCGGAACGCCAGGCCCAAAAAAAGATCACGCTGGCGAGGATGGTGGCCACAGCAATTCCGGTTATGAGGGGCGACGAGGGCTGACGCAGCTGAAACGGCCGGCGGGCGCGGGATCCACCGGCAACCGGCTGCTCAACCGGCTGCGGCGACGGCTCCTTTTCGGCCCTGGCGGCCGGACCCGAGCCTCGGCTGATGGCTGACATCCGGTTCCCACGCCCCCCTCTGGTTTACTTAGACACCATTTCACCACGGCACCCCTCTCGGTGGCTCCCAGGCACCTGCCACTTCGGGTGTCTTCGGGTACGCAACGAGTACCGCGCCGGGTAGCGGGCGAGTGGCGCCGGGCCCACCCGGCACGCGATAAAGGCAAAGACGGGTAGGCACCACTCGTGCCGCAGGCCTCCCGGCTTAATAGGCTTTGGATGTCGGATAGATACAGAGTTCCGGGGGAGAATCGGGTCTCAAAATGGGAATGGACGCACCTTTGCGGGCGAATGCACGCAACCATACCCCTGAACGGCAGTCCGTGACGGCCATGGCAGCAGGAATGCCCGGGCCAGCGGAGCCCGCCGGTGAAACCTCTCCCAATTCTGCCGACGCAGCTGCCGCGAGGCAGCCAGCCCTGGCGCGCAGGCCCGGGGCCCATGATCGGGGGTCGGTGGCGAACAAGCCTTTGAGACCAAGGCTTCCCCCCAGTCGTCACCGACCCCTTCAAGGTGTCACTTCATGAAACACTGCGGCCTGGGGGATCCTCTTGCGGCCGGGCGATACGGATGTAAAAGGGGATGTCTGTCATGAGCGAAAGGTATGAACTGCCGGGGGAGCAGGGCGGTCCGCCCGGTTCCGGATTGACCAGGCAGCGGAAACGGACAACGCTCTTGGCAGTTTCGTGGCTTGCCGGACTGGCACTCCTGACAGGCTCCGCCGCCCTGGCGCCAAAGGACAGCATGGTACCGGCCAAGGACGCACAGGGGCCGCTGAAGAATTTTGCGGCACCAGTGGACACCAGCCTGGCGCTGACCACGGTCACACTGACGTTCGACGGCGGCAGGGCCAGTCAGCTGGCTGCCGCCCGGACCCTTCGAAGCCAAGGACTGCGGGGGACGTTCTTCGTTAACTCCGGGTTCATGGGGGCAAAGGACTACATGACAGTGGAGGACCTGCACGCGCTGGCCGCCGATGGCAACGAGATTGGCGGCCACACGGCAACCCTCGCCGACTTGACGGCACTTGAACCTGATGAAGCCACCCGGCAGGTCTGCAACGACCGGTCCAACCTCACTGACTGGGGCTTCAAGGTCACCTCCTTTTCCTACCCGTTCGCCGCGAAGTCGCCGGAGGCGAAGGCGATGGTTGCCGGCTGCGGGTATAACAGTGCACGCAGCGAGGGCGATCTCCGCAGCCGGCTGGGTTGCGGCGACTGCGCCGTGTCTGAAACGGTGCGGCCGGCTGACCCGTTCAGCACGAGGTCGACGCCAGAGGTCGGTTCCGCGTGGACCATTGCGGATCTGCAGCAGTCAGTGATGGAAGCTGAGACCACAGGAGGGTGGCTGCAGCTGGCCTTCTATGACATCGACGACAGCGGCAGCCCGCGGTCCGTCAGCCCGGCACTCTTCAATGACTTCGTCTCATGGCTGGTAACCCGGACTGACGAGGGCACCACTGCCATCCGCACCGTGCACGACGTCATTGGGGGAGGGGCCAAGCCCGCAGTTCCGGGACCTTCTGCTCCGCCCGCGCCGCCAGGCACCAACGCGCTGCGTAACCCGGGGCTGGAAACAGCCGGAAAATACGGACTTCCGGAGTGCTGGCAGGTCTCCTCCTACGGCGAGAATTCACACGTTCTAAGCGTGCTGGCTCCCGGCCGTACCGGCAGCATCGCGCGGCGGCTGGACGTTACCGGATACACATCCGGGGACGCGAAGCTGCTGCCTGTCATGGACCTGGGGGCGTGCGCGCCAAGCGTCGTCCCCGGCCACAGCTACACGCTGCGGGCCTGGTACAGCTCCACGGCATCCACGCAGTTCGAGTTGTACTACCGCAACAAGGTTGGCACCTGGACCTATTGGACAGCCAGCCCATGGTTTCCCGCCAGCGCTGCCTACCGGCAGGCTGAGTGGACTGCACCGCCGGTGCCGGCAGACGCCGTCGGGATCAGTTTTGGCTTGAATCTGTTCAGCGACGGGGAGCTGGCTACAGATGACTACGAGATGTACGACACGGGGGCGCCGGCCGCCTCCCCCTAGGCCCCGCCCGTTGCCGCCAGTGCTGAGGCTCCACGGGCTCGAAAACAAGAATCGAGTCGATTCCCATGAGGTTCAACACTCCGGGGCGATTGCCAACGAAGGTTGACGTGGGACCTGCACCCCGCAGGATTGGAAAACTGGCACAGACCGCCGTGACGGTCCTGGGCATCGTGGCCCTCGCAGTGTCCGGTGTGGCTGCGCTGGCCTTTCCCGCCCAGGCCGCCGGCCCCACCGTGGTGTCGTTGACCTTCGACGACGGCAATGCCGACCAGATGACCGCCGCCCAGATCATGAACAATTATGGGCTGGACGGGACGTTCTACATCACCTCCGGAGTGATCAGCACCCCCAACTACCTAACCGTCGCCAACCTCCAGAGCCTGGCTGCCAACGGCCACGAAATCGCTGGGCACACGGTAACCCACCCGGACCTCGTCACACTCCCTGCGGACGAGGCGACCCGGCAGGTCTGCAACGACAGGGTAAACCTGACCAACTGGGGTTTCGCCGTCACAAGTTTTGCCTATCCGTTCGCATCCTCCAACGCAACGACGGAAGGCATCGTAAAGAATTGCGGATACAACAGCGCGCGCGGCCTGGGTGATATCCAGACCAGGTTCAGCTGCGCCGGATGTGCCCTGGCCGAGACCATCCCGCCAGCCAATGCCTACAACACCGCCGCGCCGGACCAGGTAGACAACAATTGGTCACTCGCCGATCTCCAGCGGTCCGTCACACAGGCAGAATCGGTGGGCGGCTGGATTCAGCTGACGTTCCATCACATCGCAGCCTCCAGCGCGGATCCCCTGAACGTCACCCCGACCGTCTTCCAACAGTTTGCGGCCTGGCTGAAAGCCCGGCCGGCCACCACTACGGTGAAAACGGTGAATCAGGTCATCGGCGGAACGGTCAAGCCTGCCGTGTCCGGCCCCGCCGTTCCGCCGCAGCCCACGAGCGGCAACCTGGTCAAGAACCCAAGCCTCGAAACCCTGGTCGGCGGTGTGCCCCAATGCTGGCAGGAGGGCGGCTACGGCACGAATTCGAGAACGTTCACCACGGTGAGCCCCGGACGGACCGGATCCGTGGCCGAGCGGCTGGTAGTGACCGGCTACGTCAACGGCGATGCAAAGTTCCTGCCGTCCCTGGACCTAGGCGGATGCTCTCCGACGGCTACGCCCGGGCACACTTACCAACTGGGCGCCTGGTACAAGTCCACGGCCAACACTCAGTTTGCGCTCTATTACCGGACAGGCGCCGGGTCCTGGGTGTACTGGACCTCGAGCCCGTGGTTCGGGCCCGCCACTACGTTCCAAAAGGCCAGCTGGACAACGCCCGCCCTGCCCTCGGGAGCTAGTGGCATTAGTTTCGGGCTCAACCTGTTCAGCAATGGCACGTTAACCACCGACGACTACGAAATGACCGACACTGCGTCCTCGCCACCCCCTCCGCCCCCTCCGCCAGCCGGTACCAACCTGGTACAGAATGCCAGCCTTGAAACGGCCGGCGCCGGTTCCACGCCGCAGTGCTGGCAAACCGCGGGATTCGGCTCCAACACCGCCTCCTTCAGCACCGTCTCAACCGCCAGGACGGGGACCAAGGCAGAGCGCCTCGTGGTGAGCAACTATTCCAGCGGTGATGCCAAGCTCCTGCCAACGCTCGACGCCGGATCGTGCGCACCGGCCGCCGTCGCCGGCCGGAGCTACTCGCTTCGCGCCTGGTACACCTCGACGACGGTGACGCAGTTCGCCGTGTATTACCGGAACTCTGCAGGCACCTGGGTTTACTGGACGTCCAGTCCCTGGTTCGCAGCGGCAGGTTCCTACACGCAGGCCACCTTCACCACTCCCGCGTTGCCCGCTGGCGCAACCGCGATCAGCTTCGGGCTGAACCTCTTCAGGAATGGCACACTCGTCACGGATGACTATGCCATGTACGACACGATTGGAGCACCGTCGCTGTGATAGCCGTATATATCGTCCTCGTTCTTGGAATCAGCACGATCTTCTGGTCGTTCGTTGGCTTGCTGCGCCTGGCCAATGAGCAGTACGTCCGGCGAGTGGCGCTGGGCCCTCCGCTGAGCGGACGCCTGCTCCGGCTCCTGCAGCGCTGGCCGCTGGCCAACCGGCTTGGCTCCAGTGTCCACGGCGTCCACACGTTGCCTGCACCGCGGGCACACCGGGGGCAGATCCAGCGGGAGCATGGCCGGCACCGTGCCAGGGCCCCGAGGATCCTGCCGGCAAATGTTGCGGTGCTCATTGCTGCGCATAACGAGGCGCTGGTCATTCGGGAGACCATCCGGGCAGCTGCGGCCCTGGTGCCGCTCCGGAACATCCACGTGATCTCGGACATGTCCACGGACGATACTTCAGCGATTGCCCGCGCCGCCGGGGTCAAGGTGCTGGATCTGGAACCGAACAGGGGGAAGGCCGGGGCGCTTGCCGCCGGAATTGCCTATTTCGAGCTGTGCCGAAACTTCAAAGTGGTGATGATGCTGGACGCGGACACCCGGCCAACCCCCGACTACCTGGACACCGGCCTGCCGCTTTTCGGTGATCCCTTCGTGGTTGCCGTGGCTGGCCGTGCCAAGTCCATCATGACGCCGCCGGCGCCCACGGTGCTTGGGCGCTTCCTGGTTGCCTACCGTGAGCGGCTGTACATTGTGGTGCAGCTCCTGCTGAAATACGGGCAGGCGGCCAGGGGTGCCAACGTCGTCTCGATCGTGCCGGGCTTTGCCAGCATGTACCGGACCAGCGCCCTCGCAAAAATCAAAGTACTGGCACCGGGCCTGGTCATCGAGGACTTCAACATGACCTTCGAGATCCATGCCAAGAAACTGGGACGGATCGCGTTCCACCCTTCGGCCGCCGTCGCCTACACCCAGGATCCGGACAACCTGCAGGACTACACCAGGCAGGTGCGGCGCTGGATCCTCGGATTCTGGCAGACTGTCCGGCGGCACCGGCTGCAGGCCGGAAAATTCTGGTTCGTGCTGGTGTTCTACATCATCGAACTGGTCATCAGCTGCATCTTTTTCGTCTTATTGATTCCGGTCTTCCTGCTCTCTCTGGTGGCGTCAATGCAGTTGGAAGCCTTCGGAGACAACGGCGCATCCTTCCTGTACCTGTCCGGTCTCGTGCGTCCGCAGGACGTCCTGCTGGGTGTCCTCATCCCGGACCTCACGCTCACCGTCATCGCGGCCATTGCCCTCCGCCGGCCGGCCATCCTGCTGATGGCGCCGTTCTTCCCGTTCATGCGGATCCTTGACTCGGTGATCTGCCTGATGGTCCTGCCACGGGCCTACTCAGCGGCCTCATCGGGCGTGTGGGTAAGCCCGATGCGGCGTGTCCAGGGTGAAGTGCTCGAGTTGGAAGAAGCCACCGCGGGCGCCGGCGTCACTCGGTAGCGCAGAAAAGCGCCCCTCCCGAGGGACATTATGTCCAGGGGAGGGGCGCCGCTGCGTTCAGCGAGATGCTGCTGTTACCAGCTCACACCCGAGGTAGTTTGGACGTTCAGCCACGGCCCGGCGGGGACGTCGGCGCGGTCAACAAACCTCCACGAGACGTGGTCGCCGCTGCCGTCCAGTTCGGCGAAGCCGAGGCAGCCGTTCAGTGCGGGGGAAACATCCATTCCCGCGCCCTGGGTGCCATCGGCGGAGAAATCGGTGTTCGCCGGACGTGCGTCGGCGGCACCGAAAACGTAGTTCGCATCATGATATTCGGAACCGCTTGAAGGACCGGCGTCCTCAATCTGTCCGTAGCAGACGTTGCCGTTGGGTCCGGTCATCTGCACCCAGCGGTTCTTCATGAAGGAATAGCTGCCGTCGGCGCAGTGGTCAACACCGGTGGCAGCGTTGTCCGCGGCAGCCCAAGGGATGACCTGGCAGCGCTGCTGGAACGCGACGCTGTCATTAACGTCGTCGTAGGGCAGGTCAAGGTAAAACGGGTTCTCCAGCGGGGCGGGCTGGTTCTTCGGGAAGTATCCGTTGGAAGCGTCGCGTGCTTCGGTAGCGCAGGTGAACGAGGCGCCTGTGCCGGAGCTCACACCGTCGCAGCCGCCGTAGATGCTGCCGGGGCAACCAGAGGCCGACGCGGGTGTGGTGCCCGCGTTGATGCCCGTGTGCTGGAACGCCCACTGGCCGTTGTACGTCGAGCACACCTGGGATCCGTCAGCAAGGCTGGCGTTGAAGATTTCGCCGACCCAGAAAGTGGTGCTTACGACGTTGGTGTGCAACGGGTACTTGCTGGTTGCGGGCGCGGCCGCGGGCACTGCTGCAGCCACTGCTACCGGCGCGGGAGCCGCGGCAGCAGTCTCGGGAGCGGAAACCGCAGCTGGTGCAGGTTCCTCGACGGGGGCCGCCGCCGGCGTCTTACTCGGTGAGGGTGATGCCTTCGGAGTTGCCGGCAACGCTTCTGCGGTGGCTGACGAAGGACTGGTGGAGGCCGACGGGCTGGGCGTCGATTGGGCGGCGCAGCCGGCGGTCAATACTCCGATAAGGAGGATCAACACAGCCATGATTGGTGTGGTCATGTGTTTCATTTTTTTGGGATACATATCTGTTGGGGACATTAACAGGGATGGCAGGTACCCCATGAGGGCACGCCAAGTACGGGTCATGACCGCCAGATTGGCGCAGCAATGGCCGCGCCCAGAATCAATGCTGATAGTGAAACCAGCTAAGCCGCATACTCCCCAGAAGCAGCCAGCGGGACCGTCAAGAGACCCGAAGAGACCGTTAACACCCGCTCCACTTTACACGGATGCCTGTGAGTAGCCTGAACGGGGCTGAGAGCGAGGGGCGGGCATATTCGAGTAGTCACCACTCACGCCAGCGCAAGCAGTGGCTAGGTAGCGTGGAAGTTGCTAATGCCGGCAGGTGGGTTGGGGGCGGTCCGGATCTTCGCGCTCCACGGCTAAGGAATCGGCGCAACCATGGACGTTAGGGCAGGAAATTCACCTTTCCCCCCGGTCATTCGGGTGGCTGAACTGCGGGCTGCAGTCACTGCCCTCACAGGATCCGAGAGTTCAGGCGTCATCGTTACGGGGGCAGCCGGATCGGGCCGTAGCAGGCTCATCGCGGCGGCGGCCGAGGCACTCTCCGGCCAGCTCACGGTCATTGTGCACAGCATTCCCGCGTCCTGCCGTCGGATGAAGTTCGGCATCGGCAGTGTATTGGCACCTGCGTTGCCTGCAGGTGCCAAGGTGTCGCCGCTGAACATTGTCCGGGCCTGCCGTGATGCGCTGCGGAGCCAGGACCCGGGAGCCAACGGAATCCTGGTGGTCCTGGACAATGTGGACCACCTCGACGGGACATCCCTGTGGGTGATCAACCAGCTCCTCGCAGAACCGGACATCAGGATGCTGGCGAGCCACCGTTCCGACCGGCAACTGCCGATGGAGCTGATGGAATCGGTGGTGGCCCGGCAGCTGTCGATCGTGACACTGGATGACCTCACGCTGGACCAGCTCCGGACTTTCCTCGAGTCCCGGCTCCCGGCCCCGCCCGTGCCCACCCTGGTGCGCGACATCCATGCGGCATCGGGCGCCAATGCGCTAACGGCCAGCTGGCTCGTCGAGGAAGCCCTGGCGGGTGGCGGGATTGTGGAGCGCGGCGGCAGTTGCGCCAGCGTCCAGCCGCTGGACCCGTCGCAATCACGCCAAATCGACCTGGCCCGCAGGCGGATAGAAGCGCTTCCGCCGGAGCAGCGCCAGGTGGTCGACTTCCTGGCAGCCGGTGATCCGGCGCCACTGTCCATCCTGGCCAGGGCGGTGCCACCGGACGCCCTGGCCGCCTTGGAACAAGGTCATGTCATCCGGCTGCAGATCAGGAGCGACGGCGGGGCCGACGTTACCCTGAACCACGAAGCCGAGGCCAGTGCAGCCCGGCTCTTTCCGGGTGGGACCGGGCCCCTGGACCTGCGCAGCGAAGCGGATCTGCACGGCAGGAGGCCCCGCTTCTCCGGCCGGCCGGGTGAGGAACCGTTGTGGGACCTCTTTCGCCGGGTGGAAGCGGCGCTGGAATCCGGGGCAGCTGTTGCAGACCTGGACCTCCTGGCCGTGGCCACCGCTGCAAACAATCTCTACGACAGCGACCGTGCCCTGAAGGCATCCGAATCCGTCAAGGCACCTGAGCTACGGTTGATGGCACAGACGGAGGCCGCCCGGGCCCTGTTCCACTCCCACAAGTACGGCCAGAGTGCCGACGTTCTCCGCGGCCTCGTGGAAACCACCCCCGCAGTGCTGAGCATGGAGTTCGCACGGGCTGTTGCCCTGCTCCTGCAGGCACTCCTGCCGATGAATCCCGGTCGCGACGCGCTCCAATCCGTGCTGGACAGTGCGAGGCGGCGGCTCACCCTCGCAGCGGCTGCCTCTATTGGAGATACGGCCGCCGACACCTACCAAAACGCAGTCCAGGATGAGCTGGACGTCCTGCAGCTCTACCTGGAGTCGAGGGAGGGAAACTGGCCCGGCACGGGCGGGGAGCTGTTCCACCGGCTTTGCCCGGCCGGTTTCTGCGACGGCGGCAGTCCCGGTAGTAGCGAGGCGCCGGGCACCCACGCCGGCATCCTGCTTCTGGCACTGGCCTCACAGGGGCTGTCCGTGCGGGGCAGGTCCGCTGACGCCGTCGAGCTTTCCACCCGGGCGCTTAACGCGGTGGAGCGCCTGCCGCGGTGCAGCGTCGACTTCCACTCCATGGTGCTCACCATCCATGCGTCCAACCTGGCCAGGTTCGGGCAGGGTGCCGACGCCGGGAGCGCCGAAAAGCGTGCCGGCCGCAACAGGTGGATGAGCTACCCGGGCGGACCCCTGCAACTTTTCCGGGCCATGATGTTCTGCCGGCATGCCGCTGCCGGCCGCATCCCCTCGCGTGTGTCCGGAGCTGACGGCGGTACAGCCGGTGAGCCGGACGATCTGCTGGCCCTCACCCTGGGCGCGCAGGCCACTGCGGAGTGGCTGACTTGGGACCTGGCACAGCTGCCGGCGGTTGGACCGACTGGTGCACCGGCGCCCGCCGAGGACCGGGCCGGGGACGACCGCGCGGTTGACGGCGACGTCGCGGCCCGGCTGGCTGAAACGTACGCGGCCGTGGCACGTCCGGCCGTTACCGGAACCGCCGGGCCACCCCAAAGGATGCTTCGGAAGCCGGTCAAGGCGGCTGACGGCGCCAGGGGCCGCCGGGCACGGGAACTGCTGAACCTCGGAGTCGCGGGACGGCCTGAAGGTGCGGCGCTTGACCAGGCCGCCGACGGGTTGCCGGATTGGCGGTGGTCGAGTGACGGGAAGACCGGTCCGGTGCCTGGCGAGTCCCTGGACCTTCTGAACGTCGTTCCCGGCCCCGGACTCGAATCCCTCGGCCGGACCGGCGCCAGCCACCGCGGGCCAGCCGAAATGAAGCGGCAGGCCGCGGATCCCGCCAAGCTCTCGCAACGGGAGCGGGAAGTGGCAGTACTTGTTGTCACCGGGATGGGAAGTGCACGTGTAGCGGAGGAACTCGGGATCGCAGTGAACACAGTGAACGCGCATCTGCAAAGGATCTACGGCAAGCTGGGGGTTTCCCGCCGCCAGGAGCTCGCTGAACTCTGGCACAGCCTGGACGGCACACGGCAGTGACGCTGCGCACATAAACGGTGCCGGGCAATAGTGGGACAATTGAGGAGTAGCACCGCGGACGCAAGCGGTGTGCCTGCCTGTGGCGGCGAGCCGTCGGCAGGTCTTGCCTATCAAGGAGCTCCAGTTTGGTCATGGTATCCACTTCCGCCACCGCAGCCGCCCAGGTCGCGCTAAGTGATGTCGAGGTCCTGCGAATTCGCAACGACTTCCCCGTCCTGGACCAGGAAGTCAATGGCAGGCCCCTTGTGTACCTGGATTCCGGCGCCACGTCACAGAACCCCAGAAGCGTGCTCGAAGCCGAGCAGGAATTCTATGAACTGCGGAACGCCGCCGTGCACCGGGGTGCCCACCACCTTGCTGTCCAGGCCACGGACGCGTTCGAAGACGCCCGGGCCACCGTGGCCGGCTTTGTGGGCGTGGCAGAGGACGAACTGGTCTGGACTGCGAATGCCACCGCGGGGCTGAATCTCCTGGCCTACGCCTTTTCGAATGCCAGCGTCGGACCCGTCCGCGGTGAGGCCGGCCGTTTCGCACTTGGCCCGGGGGACGAGGTCCTGGTGACGGAGATGGAACACCACGCGAACCTTATTCCCTGGCAGGAACTCTGCCGGCGCACCGGTGCCACGTTGAAGTTCATCCCCATCGACGACGACGGCGCGTTGCGGCTTGAGGAGGCTGCGCGGCTTATCACGGGACGAACCAGGATCCTGGCGTTCACGCATGCCTCAAACGTGCTTGGAACCATCAACCCGGTTGCCGAGCTCGTGGCGCTGGCCCGGGCAGCGGGCGCCCTCGTAGTACTGGACGCCTGCCAGTCGGTGCCGCATCTGCCCTTGGACTTCAAAGCCCTGGACGTCGATTTTGCCGTTTTCTCCGGCCACAAAATGCTGGCGCCCACGGGCATCGGCGGAGTGTATGGGCGGCGGGAATTGCTGAACGCCATGCCACCGTTCCTCACCGGGGGCTCCATGATCACCACCGTCACGATGGAGAAGGCCGAATACCTTCCTGCGCCCCAGCGGTTCGAAGCCGGCACCCAGCCCATCTCGCAGGCAGTGGCGCTCGCCGCCGCCGCCAATTACCTCCAGGAAACCGGCATGGAACGCATTGCCGGCTGGGAAGCCTCCCTTGGCCAGCGCCTGGTCACAGGGCTGAGCGCCATTGACGGAATCCGTGTCGTGGGCCCGGCGGCAGGCGTGGAACGGCTCGGACTGGCAGCCTTCGATGTTGCCGGAGTGCACGCACACGACGTCGGGCAGTACCTGGACAGCAAGGGGATCGCCGTCCGCGTCGGTCACCACTGCGCGCAGCCGCTGCACCGCCGGCTGGGCCTGACGGCCACCACCCGGGCGAGTACCTACCTGTACAACACCACCGACGAAGTGGACCTCCTGCTGGAGGCTGTGGCCCAGGTCAGGCCCTACTTCGGCGTAGCGGGCACGGGGGCATCCAAATGAGCGCACTTGATGCGATGTACCAGCAGCTGATCCTGGAGCACGCGAAGTCCCGCAGCGGGTCCGACCTGACGGCTGACGAGGCCACGTCAATGCCTGACCAGCCGGGCGTGGGACAGTGCCATCAGCTGAACCCGGTCTGTGGTGACGAAATTACGCTGCGCCTGGAGCTGGAAGCGGCAGGAAGCCAGCCAACGGTGAAAGGCATCCACTGGCATGGCGACGGTTGCGCCATCTCAATGGCCTCTGCCTCAATATTGAGCGAATTGTCCGAAGGTGCATCGCCGGTTGAGCTGGAGGAAATGATCGGCCATTTCAGGGAGCTCATGCGCTCACGCGGCCGGCTTGAGCCGGACGACGAGATTCTGGGTGATGCGGCGGCCCTGGCGGGAGTGGCGAAGTATCCGGCCAGGGTCAAATGCGCCATGCTGGCGTGGGTGGCTGCCGAGGACGCGCTGCGGCAGGCCGTAGCCTCCGGCCGCTAGGTCTTGCCGGCTTCCGGATGCTCGTCGTCCGCGAGCGTTGAGTGGTGCTGCACATAGTCTTCGATCGCGTGCTCCGGGACCCTGTAGGAGCGGCCGAAGCGGACGGCCGGGAGGTCGTGCGCTTTGACGAGCCGGTACACGGTCATCCGGGACAGCCGCATGACTTCTGCGACCTCGGAAACTGTGAGGAAACGGGTATTTGAAA
Organism: Arthrobacter sp. LjRoot78; assembly: GCF_964254335.1. Taxonomy (NCBI): domain Bacteria; kingdom Bacillati; phylum Actinomycetota; class Actinomycetes; order Micrococcales; family Micrococcaceae; genus Arthrobacter; species Arthrobacter sp. LjRoot78. The sequence continues at coordinate 1,384,385 of NZ_CAXUTG020000001.1, forward strand.
ATCCTTCAGCGGCCACTGTTCTCAGCTCTCCTGGGACGTAGTTCAATCCTGAGGACGTACTTCAATCCTGAGACAAACGTCGCTGAGCCGATCGCCGATCTTACTGCCACTTTATGGCATGGTGAGCTTGATGTGAAGAGCGCGCGGCAATGGGGATAAAGACGAGTAGTGACTACTCTAGTGGCGTGCCGGAGGGGCCAGTAGCCTCTAAATATGGTTGATAGCCAGGACGACATTGAAGTGCGGCAAACGCAGCACAGGATTCACAGGGCGGAAATAGTCTGCGTGTTAGCTCTCGTGGTGCTCACGGTGCTGACCATCATGGCCGGCTTCTCCGATTTTGTCCGGTAACCCGCTCCGGTGAACTTTCGGTGCGGAGATATCAGCTTGCTTAAAGTAAAGCTCCGGTAGGTGGGGACCCGCCGGAGCTTAGATTGAAGTGTCTAAATATAAGATTAGTGGGGAAATACAACAATTACCCACGCGATAAGCCCCAATAGGGTCAGTGCGAAATACAACGACCAATTTCGGCGGTCGATTTTCCGGTGGCTACCGTGCCAAACCCGTTCCATATCTTGCGCGTCCATAGCAGAAATTTACGGCTTATCACGTTCAGATAACAGCGTGTTGTCCACTTCATCTACGCCCCCTCCTACTCCATTTGCCGTCCAGAGTACTCGGGTGGCCGGGGTGCTCCCTGGTTGTGTTCGGATAGGTCCATTGGGGGGTGGGCGCGCCGCATAGCTTTGGAAGTCGCGCAGGCAGGTTTGGGCCGTTCCTTCCGGCCGGCAGGGCGCCGGCCGGAAGGAACGGAACAGCCGGTTCGCTAGCCGACGAGGCCGGCGATGCCGATTGCCGCCGTGGCGGCGCCAAGCACCATCGAAACGGACACCAGGACCACGTGCACGGTGAGGAACCTGGTCGCCTTGCCGGCCGCGTCACGGGCCCGCGGATCCTTCATCACCCTTTTGAGGAACTGGGGCCAGACCACCAGTGACCAGACGCCGGCAATAATCAGGACCCAGGCGAGGGCAACGGGAAGCTGCACGGGATTAGTGGCTTTCCAGCCAGGCCTGCGCCTGCTGGGACTGGATGTTCAGGGCCTTGCCCACCATGGGCTCGGCAGCATCGGCAATCTTGCTGCCCAGGAACGGAACAGAAGACGTCACATTGCCTTCGAGCTCGACGCGGGTGCTGCCGCCGTCGGCGACAAGCCGCTGCACGGCGCTGACGTCCAGGGGGGCACCAGCGATCTTCAGGCTGATGCTGCTCTGCCGGGAGCCGTCGGCGGCGGGGGCGTCCCACGTCTCCAGCTGGGTTACCTTCAGGCTGTCGCCCACGAACTTGCGGGCAATCTCCGGCAGACGGGTGGTGGGCAGGGTGCGCACCGAGGTGGTGCTGAAAGCGCCGGCAAGATCGCCGTCGACCTTGAACGATTCAAGGGTTCCGCCCACCAGTTCACTGGTGTGGCGCTGGAAGTCTTCGTTGGCGAACACAGCGGTCACGCGGTCGACGCTGTGGGGCAGGGTGGTGGAAGCACTCAGTGCCATTGTTCCTCCATGGGGTTGGGGGTATGGGGCATCGGTTTTTTGCCTTCCACATCCTATGTGCTGGACGCGGCGGACTCCGATTCGGCCTCTGCCAGCTTTTGCGCAGCGGCAGTGATGTTGTGCGACATAGCGGGAAAAATGACGCTGTGGAACGGCAGGACTGCCAGCCAGTACAGCTTGCCGCTGAGGCCCTTCGGGAAGAAGATGGCGCGCTGCCGGTAGCGGCTGCCCGTCCCGTCCGGCTCCACCGACAGCTCCAGCCACGCACGGCCGGGGGCGCGCATCTCCGCCCGTAGCCGCAGCAGCCGGCCGCGCTCGATCCGTTCGGCACGCCACCAGTCCACCACTTCGCCCTCGGCGAGCAGGTGCGGGTGCCGGCGGCCCCGGAGCAGGCCTGCCCCTCCGGTGAGCTTGTCCAGCCAGCCGCGGACCCGCCACGCCAGCGGCAGGGAGTACCAGCCGTTGCGGCCGCCGATCCCCTCAATGATGGTCCAGACGAACCGGGGGTCCACCGGGCTGGAATAGCTTCGCTCGTCCACGTACACGCGGTGTCCGGCCCATTCCGGGTCGCTCGGCAGCGGGTCTGCGTCGGCACCGGCGCTGGCCCACGTCGTTTCCACCTGGGCGTCGCGTTCCTTGCCCAGGGCGAGGGACACGGCACGCCGATACGGTGTCAGTCCGCCCTCGGGCAGCGGAATGTAGTCGTCGATGTCGTGTTCCCTTGAGATGGCGTCGTGCTGGAGCGATTCGACGAGCGGCAGGGACATAGACAGGGGAATCGGCGTGGTCAGGGCCACCCACATGCCGGCGAGTTTCGGTGCGGGGATGGGCAGCGCGAGCACCACGCGGTACGGCAGGCCGGCCTCGGCGGCGTACTCCTTCATCATGGCCGCATAGGTGAGGACCTGTCGGCACCCGATGTCGAAGGTGCGGTTGATGTGCTCTTCCAGGGACGCTGCTGCGACAAGGTAGTACAGGACGTCCCTGACGGCGATCGCTTCGATCCGGTTCCGGACCCAGCTCGGGGCCGGCATGAGGGGGAGGGTCTCGGAGAGGTGCCGGATCATCTCGAACGACGCCGATCCGGACCCGATCACGACGCCCGCCTGGAACACGACGGCGTCCACCGGACTCGCGAGGAAGACTTTGCCGACGGCTTCCCGGGAACGCATGTGCGTTGACAGCTTCGCGCCTTCGGGGTGGAGGCCGCCGAGGTAGACGATTCTTCCCACCCCGGCGTCGGCGGCCGCCGTGGCGGCAGTCTCCGCCATCGCCTTTTCTTTGGTCTCGAAGCCGGCGCCGGCTGCCATTGAATGGACCAGGTAGTAGAGCACGTCGACGCCGTCCAGCGCTGCCCGGAGCATGCCGCCGTCGTCGAGGCTGCCTTGGATGACCTCAACCTGATCCAGCCATGGCACGCCGGCGATCTTGGCGGGAGTCCGGACGACCACTTTCACCGTGTGCCCCGCCTCGAGGAGCCGGGGGACCAGGCGTCCGCCGATATAGCCGGTGGCGCCGGTGACAAGCACGGTTTTCGGGATGCCGTTCATGTGGATCTCCTTGGAACGTCGCGGAATGCGTCGATGCACAGCCAGCTTAGCAATCGGGTCCGGCTGCATCGCCGGACTTCCGGAGGAGCGTACTCACCGCTCCGCCGTCGCGGTAGGCTGGGAAGACCCGGGATTCTCGCGAATTTCGGGTTTTCGTGTTGCCTGCTTTCCCGTGATCATTTCAGGAGCTTCTGCCATGAGCCTCAACGGCCCGTCACTCACAGGCCTTCGCCGCGCGCTCGCCGGAGACACAACGTTTGCCCGCGTGCAGGCTGAAGCGTCCCGGGGTTTCGGAACCCGCAGCGAGGATTACCAGATCAGCGCGCCGGCAGGCCTCCGCGCGGCGCTGCTGGCGGAAATGTCGGACGGCCTCGCAGCCACGCATGCAGCCGCCGGCGCTTCGCGTGCGGCCACCCACGACGACGGCGGCGCGCCCCTGGTGCTGGCCGTCACTGCCACCGGACGTGAGGCGGAGGACCTCACCGCGGCGTTGCGGGCCTTCCTGCCGGCCGATTCCGTGGCCGAGTTCCCCAGCTGGGAGACCCTCCCGCACGAACGGCTGTCCCCGCGCTCGGACACCGTGGGCCGCAGGCTTTCGGTGCTCCGCCGGCTGGCCCACCCGGGCACAGCCTCGGGAGGACCGCTCCGCGTGGTGGTGGCTCCCGTCCGCGCCGTGGTGCAGCCGATCGTGGCCGGCCTGGGCGACCTGGTTCCCGTGACCCTGAAGGTCGGCCAGGAGGCTCCCTTCAGCAGCGTTGTCAGGAGCCTGGCCGACGCCGCCTACGCCCGGGTTGACATGGTGTCCCGCCGCGGCGAATTCGCCGTCCGCGGCGGCATGCTGGACGTCTTCCCGCCCACCGAGGACCATCCCATCCGGGTCGAGTTCTTCGGCGACGAGGTGGACCAGATGCGCTGGTTCGCCGTTGCCGACCAGCGCTCCCTGTCCTCGCCCGGCCTGCACCACCCTACGGAACTGCACGCCCCGCCGTGCCGCGAAATCCTGATCACCCCTTCCGTGATGTCCCGGGCAGCGACACTGAAGGCGCAGCTGCCCGCCGCTGCGGACATGCTGGAGAAGATCGCCGGCGGCATCGCGGTGGAAGGTATGGAATCGTTGGCTCCCGTCCTGGTGGATGCCATGGTGCCCTTCGTTGAACAGCTGCCCGCCGGGTCCATCTCCGTGGTGATCGAGCCCGAAAAGGTCCGCACCCGCGCCCACGACCTGGCCGCGACCAACGAGGAATTCCTGGAAGCTGCATGGTCAACGGCGTCCGACGGCGGCACCGCACCGCTGGATCTCAGTTCCGCGGCCTCGGCTGCCCTGCATTCGGCAAGCTTCCGCTCCCTGACGGAGACCCGCACCGCAGCCCTGGGCCAGGAGGTCTCGTGGTGGTCCATCACCTCGCTGGCCACCGACGAAGAGCTGACCCCGGACATCAACGTCCTCAACCTGCATGCCCGGGAACCCCGCGGCTACCAGGGCGACGTCGCCGAGATGATGGAGTTCATCGGTTCGCACGTCCGCGACCAGTGGCGACTTGTGGTTGTCACGGAAGGTCCCGGCCCGGCCCAGCGGCTGGCTGAACTGTTCCACGACAACGACATCCCCTGCGCCCGGGTGGACTCGCTGGATGACGAGCCGCAGGCGGGCATCATCGAGGTGACCACCGCCGCCGTCGGACGGGGCTTTGTGCTGGACGGCCTCAAGCTCGGCCTGCTGACGGAAGCGGACCTGCTGGGGCGCACGTCCGCCGGTTCCACCAAGGACATGCGCCGGATGCCGTCCAAGCGGCGGAACGCCGTGGATCCGCTCCAGCTCGTGGCCGGGGATTCCGTGGTGCACGAACAGCACGGCATCGGCCGGTTCGTGGAGCTGATCCAGCGCAAGGTGGCGGGAGGCGGCGACGGCGTGCGCGAATACCTTGTCCTGGAATACGCCCCGTCCAAGCGCGGCGCTCCGGGGGACCGGCTTTTTGTCCCCACCGACCAGCTGGACCAGGTCACCCGCTACGTCGGCGGGGACACCCCGGCGCTGAGCAAGATGGGCGGCGCGGACTGGGCCAGCACCAAGTCCAAGGCCCGCAAGGCCGTTAAGGAGATCGCCGGCGAGCTGATCCGGCTGTACTCGGCCCGGATGGCGTCCCGCGGCTACGCCTTCGGCCCGGACACCCCGTGGCAGCGCGAGCTGGAAGAGGCTTTCCCCTACGTGGAGACGCCAGACCAGCTGACCACCATCAATGAGGTCAAGGCCGACATGGAGCGCGAGATCCCGATGGACCGGCTGATCTCCGGTGACGTGGGCTACGGCAAGACCGAGATCGCCGTCCGGGCGGCGTTCAAGGCCGTCCAGGACGGCAAGCAGGTGGCCGTGCTGGTCCCCACGACGTTGCTGGCCCAGCAGCACTACGAGACGTTCACCGAACGGTTCTCCGGCTTCCCGCTGGTCGTCAAGCCGCTGTCCCGTTTCCAGAGCGGCAAGGAGGCCAAGGAAACCGCCGACGGCGTCAAGGCAGGTTCCGTGGACGTTGTGATCGGCACGCACCGGCTGCTGTCCAAGGACTTCGGATTCAAGGACCTCGGCCTGGTGATCGTGGACGAGGAGCAGCGCTTCGGCGTCGAACACAAGGAAGCGCTGAAGAAGATGCGCACCAACGTGGACGTCCTGGCCATGAGCGCCACGCCGATTCCGCGCACCCTGGAAATGTCCCTGACCGGGATCCGCGAGACCTCCACCCTGGCCACTCCGCCGGAAGAACGCCACCCGGTGCTGACCTATGTTGGCCCGTACACGGACAAGCAGACCTCCGCCGCGGTCCGGCGGGAACTGATGCGCGAGGGCCAGGTGTTCTTCGTCCACAACCGGGTGTCCACCATCGAACGGACCGCCGCCAAGATCCGCGAGCTGGTGCCTGAAGCCCGCGTGGAGGTGGCCCACGGCCAGATGTCCGAAAGTCGGCTCGAGCAGATCATCGTGGACTTCTGGGAGAAGCGCTTCGACGTCCTGGTGTGCACCACCATCATTGAAACCGGGCTGGACATCTCCAACGCCAACACCCTGATTGTGGACGGTGCTGACAAATACGGGCTCTCCCAGCTCCACCAGCTGCGCGGACGCGTGGGCCGCGGCCGCGAACGTGCGTACGCGTACTTCCTCTACCCCTCCGAGAAGCCGCTGGGCGAGGTGGCGCTGGAACGGCTCAAGGCCGTGGCAACCCACAACGAGCTCGGCGCAGGCATGCAGCTGGCCATGAAGGACCTCGAGATCCGCGGCGCCGGCAACCTGCTGGGCGGCGAACAGTCCGGCCACATCCAGGGCGTGGGCTTCGACCTCTACATCCGCCTGGTGGGCGAGGCCGTGGCGGACTTCCGCGGCGAGGCCGAGGAGAAGGCCGCCGAAATGAAGATCGAACTGCCCGTCAACGCCCACCTGCCGCACGACTATGTGCCGGGCGAACGGCTGCGTCTCGAGGCGTACCGCAAGCTCGCGTCCGCGCTCACGAACGAAGCGATCGACGAAGTCCTGGCCGAACTCGTGGACCGCTACGGCGAACCGCCGCTGCCCGCGCAGAACCTGATCGCCGTCGCGCGCTTCCGGGTGGGAGCCCGCGAAGCCGGGCTGTCCGACGTCGCCCTGCAGGGGAACTTCATCAAGTTCTCCCCGGCGCAGCTGCCCGAATCCAAGACCATGCGGCTCAACCGCATGTACCCCGGTGCGCAGTCCAAGCCCGCCCTCGACGCGGTGCTCATTCCCAAACCGAAGACCGCCAAGATCGGCGGCCGGGACCTGCAGGACGCCGAGATCCTGGAGTGGGCCAACGGGGTCATCCGGAACATCTTCGCTGATGCCGCTGTATCTGCGACACCGGCGGTGAAATAAAAGGATGATGGGAGGACATCACGCCGCGTCGGGAGCCGCGGCGTGGGTAGCCATTGCCTCAACAGGGCCGTACACCCTGGGCTGGTACCCGCTGGACGCCACCGGAATCCTGATCGGCGGCATGGCGACGGCTGGAACCGCGCTGGTGTGCGACTGGGACCACCGGCACAGCACGGTCGCCAATTCGCTGCCGCCGCTCTCGAACGTGATTGCCGTCGGGATCGAAAATGCCAGCGGCGGCCACCGACAGGGAACGCACTCCGTACTCGGGGCGGCCTTTTTCGTGCTGCTGGCCACCATTGCCGGGCAGATCCAGCTGCACACGGACTGGGGCCTGCTGTCCGTGGGCGCCGGCCTGCTCTGCATGTTCATGATTAACATCGCCGCCAAGGCCCTCAAACTCTTCCCCAAGTCAGGCTTCATCAGTAACTGGCTCTTCGCCCTGACCATGGCCGGCCTCGTCACCTGGTTCGCGCCGGATCAATGGACCTGGCTGCCGGTCTCCATGCTCACCGGGGTGGTGGTCCACATCGTCGGAGACATGATCACCACCGGGGGAGTCCCCTTGCTCTGGCCGATCGTGATCAAGCCGCCCAGGTTCCTGCGGAAGCTGCCGGTGCTCAACGACGTCTGGAAGGCCAACGGGGCGTTTTCGATCCCCCTGCTGGGACGGGCCGGCTCCCGCCGCGAGTGGCTTGTGCTGATTCCGGTGAGCGCCTACGCCATGGTGGGGATGTGCGTGGCCGCCTGGGCGCTGGCCAAGGCGCATTACCCGGCCGCACTTGCCCTCGGAAGCACCCTTGTCAGCAGCCTGTTCGGCGCCGGCTAGCCGTCCACTGCAGCCAGCGGCGCGGCCGGCCGACTAAGCAGCCGGCCGCTTGCAGAGCCGAGGCTTAAAGAGCTGAAGCCCCCGGAAAATCCGGGGGCTTCAGGCACTTAAGTTCGAAGGCTTAGTGCTCGCCGGCCGAATCCGAACGGCCCAGGATGGTCTGCGGGATCCAGAACGCTGCCGCGAACAGGACCAGGCAGACGGCCATCGGCCACGGGTTGCCGAGCGTGAGGAAAGACAGCGAGTAGATGGAGCCGAGGAACAGGACCATCATGACTGCGAAAACGGCGATGCTCCCGGCAAGGCTGTTCTCGTTCTGAGGGGTCTTGGGGCTATCAACGGTCTTGGACATTCATTCCTCCTCGGCCCCGCAGGGCTCAAAACGCCCCGAAGGGCTCAAAAACTGTGGCGTTTCCGGACCAGGTCAGTACGCGGACGAACCCTGTTCACCCTTGACGATCGCAATGCCGGAACTGGCGCCTATACGTGTTGCACCTGCTGCAATCATAGCCTGCGCGTCAGCCAGCGAACGCACGCCGCCGGAGGCCTTGACGCCGACATCCGGGCCCACCGTGCGGCGCATCAGGGCCACGTCTTCAACGGTGGCGCCGCCGCCGTTGAATCCCGTGGATGTCTTGACGAAGTCCGCTCCGGCCTCCACCGCCGCCTCGCAGGCGAGGACTTTCTGGGAATCGCTCAGCAGGGCTGTCTCGATGATCACCTTCAGGATCGCGTCGCTGCCGTGCACAGCCTCGGCGACGGCCCTGATGTCATCAACCAGCGCGCCTTTGTCATCGGCGCGGGCGGCTGCGATGTTGATGACCATGTCCACCTCGTCGGCCCCGTCGAGCACGGCGCCGCGGGCCTCGAAGGCCTTGACATCGGTGGGCGTGGCTCCCAGCGGGAAGCCGACCACCGAGCAGGTCAGGACGCCCGAACCCTTGAGTGCGGTGCTGACGGTCTTGACCCACACCGGGTTCACGCAAACGGATTTGAAGTGGTATTCGGCGGCTTCGGAGCAGACCTTGAGGATCTCCGCTTCACTGGCCTCCGGCTTCAGCAGCGTGTGGTCGATGAAGGAGGCTATTTCTGCCGATGCTGTGGCCCCGGGTGCGGTGACTCCCGCGGCGGCGGCGTCAGGTGTGCCGGCCGCGGTGGCTTCGTTGCTCATGGTGGTCCTTCCTGGTTGGCCCGCCGGGCCTCGTGGGCAGCAGGCGCCGTTTTCTTCGTGGCTTCTCAGGTGACCATCTTGCCACAACGATGCTAGGCGGCAGCCTGCACAGGCGCCTGCAGCGTTGCCTGCATAAGCTGGGCTGCGCAGGCCCCCGCGGCGGAGCCGGAGGCCACCAGGAGGCCCAGCCGGACGCCGTCGTAGGAGGCGGCGTCGCCGATGGCCCAGATTCCCGGGACGGAGGTCCGGAAGTCCTGGCCGATCACAATGCCGCCGTTTGCAGCCGTCTCCAGGCCTGCACTGGCCGCCAGGCCGTCCCGCGCCACGCGTTCCTCGGCCAGGACCACGAGGTCGCCATTCATGCTGCTGCCGTCGTCGAAGACGATTCCTGCGGCCGGGAGGACAGAACCGGCGAGCGTCGGAACGACGGCGGCCGGCCGGAGCGTTGTGCGGACCGGCCTCACGCCGCGGGCGCGCAGCACCGCTTCCGCCTGGCCGGCCTCCGGGCCGGTTCCCACCAGGATCCCCAGCGGCCTCCGGCCGAGGACGCGGGTTACTTCCTTCACGGCGTCACCGATGCGGGCGGCGTCGTCGATGGTGGAGTAGCTGAGGCAGCGGCCGGCGCCGTCCACGGGAGACAGTGCCGGGGCGGAGCCGGTGGCAATCACCAGCTGGTCGTAGCTGAATTCCATGCCGTCAGAGGTAGTCACCACGCGGTTGGCTGCATCGATGAAGCTGGCCGGCTGGCCGAAGCGGATTGAAACCTGGGGGAGCGCCGCCAGTTCCAGGAGTTCGGACGGGGCGTCGTCGCGGTTGCTGAGTACGGTGATGCTGCCTGCGAAGCGGGACCCGTCCAGCTTGCTCACCAGGGCACGGGCAGCAGGTCCGGCTCCGGCGATGACCACGCGCGGAACAGGCGGCGACGCCTGGAACGAGGCGGAGGAGGGGGTGGACGGTGCCGAGGCGGACATGTGAAGGCCCTTTCGCTGGTGAGGCCTTCGTTTGGCCCCGGTTGGTGATGAAACCCAGCGTAGGCTTCCGGTTTTTCGAGGGTGTTTCCCGGTTGTTGCCGGAATGTCCCTGCCCGTTCCACACTGTTTACCAGACGGCAACAAACGTGTACTTTCGTTGTGTCCTGCCTCACAGTCAGCCCTCTTCCGGCCCGCCCTGCCTGCGGGGACCGCTCAGCCGTACCGGCGGAAAGCCTCACGAAGGCCCCGGGCTGCGACGTTGGCGAGGACGCCCGCCTTGTCGCCGGGGCCATGGACGCCGGCCGGTTCCACGGAGGCGATCAGGGCCGCCGCGTCCGCCAGGCCCATGGTGACCGGAACATCCAGCAGCGAACCGACGGTGAGCCGGGCCTGCCTGGTGTCGTCCCAGGCGTCCGGGCCGGGATCGTCGTGGAAGACCCGGGCAAGGGACAGCCGGTGCCAGGCGCCGCCCGCGCGGACGGAAGCCCGGTAGGTCACCGAATCGCCGCGGACGTCCACGCGCCCGCCGGCCAGGAAGACCCGTGGGCCGAAGGGTGCGTAGTCGAGGAACCCCGTGAGCCGGGCCGCTGCGCCTGAATCGTCGAGGGGCAGGGCCACCGTTACCGTGAGGCGCACTTCCGAGCCGGTGGAGCCCCCGCCCGCGCCGCCCGCGCCACCGCCCGCGCGGTCGCCCGCGTCCCGGCCGCCAAACCGCTCGGTGAAGCGGATGCCTGCCGGCGGTTCCACCATGGCAGTGCAGGACGCGTCCTTGGGCAGGCCTTCGGCGGTCATGTCCTTGAGGTAGCTGCGGGCATCCCGGTACCCCATGCCGATCAAGGTGTCCGCATCGATCCGGTTGAGGTAGAACTCCGGATCCAGCGGCAGGGGATTCTCCGGCCTGACAACGTGGAGGATGAAATCCCTGCCGGCAGCCTTCGCGGCCTCGAAGTCGGCCAGGAGGGCGCCCATGGCGCTCATCTCGATCATATGGACGTACTGTTCAAGCGGGCCGTCGCCCCAGTACCCGGTGTTGCCGATGCACCAGACCAGCCACACCTCGTCCGCCCCGCGGCGGAGGGCTTCGGCCACGTTGGCGTCGCGGACCCAGACGGCGTCAGTCCAGATCTTCCCGTCACGCCGCAGCGGCGTGAGGAAAATGGGCAGGGACATTCCGGCTGCCATCAGTCCGGCATCGACGTCCCGGGCGTCGATGGCGTGGCATAGCTTTCCGGTAAATTCCACTACGTTGAAGGTGCCTTCGACGGCGCCCGGCAGGGCTGCACGGCGCCTGATCTCGCCGTCGTCGATCCCGAGTGCCGGAAAAACCTTGCGGAGCAAGCCGTCCGCGTCGCCGATGGCGGGCAGCGACCACGGCCCCTTCGCGTAGTCGCCCAGCGGCAGTGCCGAGCCGAAGTCCTTGACGTTCACCCCGGACCAGTTCCGACACATATCCTCCGCAGGCACCCCGGACAGCAGCATGCCCGCCGTCAGGATGCCGCCGGACGTCCCGTCCACATGGTCGAAGTGCAGGCCTTCTTCGGCGAGCGCGCGGACCACGCCGGCCTGCCAGGCCACCCGCATTCCGCCGCCGGCCAGCACAAGGGAGCGCTTCACGGCCCCGTCCCCTGACCGCGGCCTTTGCCTGGCCCGCTCTCCCAGTAGACCCGGCGAAGGTAGATCAGGCAGAGGGCCGCCGTCGCAAGGTCGAAGACCGCTACTGCCAGCGCCACCGGCGCGAAAACGCCGTTGATGACCCCGATCGCGACGGCGGCACAGGCCCCCGCCTTCTGCACGCCCGACCACAGCAGCACCTCGGCCGCCGGCCGGGGGCGCAGCAGCGTGTGCAGCAGGAGTCCGCCCACCACCACCATGAACATGCCCACGGTGCCGAACAGCTGGCGCGCCGCCGTCGTCGGCTCCGCCCCCAGCAGCTCAAGGACGGCGCCGCCGAACGGTATCTGGACGGCCCCGGAAAAGACGGTGACGACGGCGATCGCGGCCAGGACGGCGCGCAGCGGGTCCGCCGTGATCCAGGCGCCGACGCCGGGAACAGCCGGCCCCGAAGGGCGGGCAATCCCGCTCATGACCTGTCCCCGCTCATAAAACCGGCGCTCATGCGAACGCCTCCCACAGCCGGCCCCGGTCCACCAGCAGCCAGACGATGGCCAGCCACGTGAGCGTCGAGACGTAGAAACGGATGTCGTTGAGCAGCATCCACCGGCGGAGCAGGGAACGCAGTTCCGCGTCGTCGGCGAAGTCCCCGCCCCGGATCCTGATGTTGACGGGAATGATCATGGCCTGGCCCACCACCGTGAGGACGATGATCCCCAGCAGGCAGAGCGCCGCGGGGACGATCCGGACCGTGCCCCACTCCGTCCAGACCAAGACGATGCCGGCGATGAACATCGGCGGCACCACCACAGTGAAGAACTTGGTGGCCTGGCGGGTGGGGATGCCGAAGTGCATGTCCACGTTGCCGCGGTCCAGGGACTCCCAGGTGGGGTAGAGGAAGAACTTCAGGACCCACATGGTGCCCACGTACATGGTGGCGCCGAACAGGAAATACAGTGCGTTCAGCAGCAGCAGCCAGTTCACGGCGCGTCTCCGGTGCCGGCACCGTCCGACGTGCCATGGGACGTGGCGGGGGACGTACGTCCCCGGTCCGGTGCGGGCAGCCATTCCTGGCCCTGGCCCAGGCCGACGACGGATTCGAGCGGGTCGCCGCCGCGGATCCGGGCGGCCTCCTCGGCGGTTGGTGCGGTCAGGAACCACGCCTCGTAGTGGTCGTCCAGTACTCCGCGTGCTTCGGGAAGGTAGGCGGTGAACACCGGTTTGTCCGCCGGCTGGAGGGTTTTGAGGGCGGCAACGCCCGGGGCGTCGCCCAGCACCAGCCGGGCCCTGGCGTCGCCTCCCAGGGCGATATCCCCGGTGGCCTCGAAGTAGATGTCGGACTTCATCAGCATCCCGCGGAAAGCACAGTAATTGGAGGCTGCCAGCTTCAGCGGGATGCCCATCGGCCGCGGGCGTTCAATTTCGATGAAGCAGCCCAGCCTGCCGCTGTCGTCGTACTGCGCGGAAACGGTTGAATCGGTGACCACGAAGTCCAGGCTGGCCCGGTGCTTGGGCATGCCCCAGATGCCTTTGCCGCCCTTGACCGAAATCTCGGTGCTGACGGGTAGGTCCACCACGTACTGGCCGAGCCCGAACGTCTTCTGGAATACCAGCGGCAGGAGCGGGGGCGCCGGCCGGGAACCGTGAGTGACGGCGATTGCCAACGAGTATTCAATGTATTGGCCGATGTCTGTCGACTCGTAATTGACCACGGTGACCACGAGCAACCCCTTCCCGCCGAGGCTGAACGGCCGGAGCTCCGTGCCGGGAAGGACGGCTGCGGCGGCGCGCTTGTTGATGGGGAACGCCGCCATCAGGACCGGGGAATCGTCCGAATTGACGGGCATGGAGTATTTGATGCCGTCCACCGTGGCATGATGTCCGCGCAGGCGCTCCTGGCGGTGCGGCACCGGGGAGGGCACCAGCCGTAGCAGGGATGCAGCCAGTCCGATGAGTCTGTTCATCTGTTCAGCTCCTTGAGGATGACGGGATAGGTGTCCGCCCAGGCGCGGGCTCCAAAGAAGACATCCAGGTGCCCGTAGCCGGACAGCAGGTGCAGCGAGTCCTTGCCGGGGCGATGACCGTCGAAGAAGGCGAAGGTCCGCTCCTGGCTTTCGGGCAGGAAGCACCGGTTGTTGCGACCGGCCAGGAACGAGAACCTGGCATCCGTCTGGGGCGCCTCAGCCAGGAAGTTGGCGGGCAGTTCCGGGTGGTTTCCTGCGGCCACCATGCGCCTGGCCAGCACGCTGCGTCCCATCTCGGAGAGAAAAGTGAACGGCACTTCCGCGAACTCACCGCTGATCCAGTTGTGGGTGGCCTCATCCAGGTTCTCGTGCGACCACAGTGCGGGCCGGCCGCTGCCGTACGTGAAACTGACCAGCCGGCACACCAGGTTGTCGCATTCGTGGTGGGTGGCCTTGACCATGGACCGGAGGATGCGGGAGAGGTACCCGTTGGACTTATAGCCCCATGACGGGGACAGGTAGGGAGTGAACGGTTTCAGCAGCTCGGCCAGGTAGGTGATTTTGACGATCGACCACAGCGGGATCACCGGATGAAGGGACACAGCGTTGGAGACCACCGTGTCCACCCGGGGGAGGAGCCCGGCTACGGCTGCCATGGTGAAGGACACCGAGCCCTGGCAGTGGATGACCGCCTTCAGCGTTTCGGCCCCGGTCGCGCCCAGGACATAGTCGACGGCGGCGGGGTGGTCGTACACCGCCGCGTCACCCAGCGTCCACGAGAGGGGTTCAAAGTCGATGGAGGCCCGCCAGTTCAGCAGCCAGACGTCCCAGCCGTCTTCCAGCAGGGCGTCCACCAGCGTCCGCGGCAGCGGCGGGCGGAAGAGCTCGGCCCTGACGCCGGCCCCGTGGACCAGTAGCACGGGTCCCTTCTCCGGTGCTCCGGCGTCACGAGGCACGGCGGAGGTGATGTGCACCAGGGTCAGCGGGGTTCCGTCACCGGCGGGAAAGGGGATGACTTCCGTGACGTGGTCCGCCCGGGTGCTGGTGCGAGGGTTGGTCATAGCGGGAATCCCTCCCTTGCGATGGTGATCGGCGGTTCGAAAAGCCGCAGCGGCGGCAGCCCGCCGGCAGGGACCGGGCGGAGGCCGCCGTCGTCGGTCCTTTCCAGGTCCCAGTCCCGGCAGACCCGGTCCACTGCCACCGGATAGACCGTCAGGTTGCCATCCGGGGCGATGCGGATCCGCAGGAAGCCCTTGTGGTCTTCAATGGCCTGGCCGGACATTGCCCACGAGGCAACCTCCCCGCTTCCCGTGCCCAGGATGAAGAAGGCAAACGCTTCGCTGCCGACCGCATAGCCGGTTGTAAACGTGAAAGTGAGCACCAGCCCAAGGGTCAGGAACGGCGGCAACCCGGCCGGCCAGGGAAGGAGGAGGACGACGGCGATCCCCGCCCCGAGCGCCGACAGTTGCCAGAGCGCGCCGCGGGAAACGGTGAACCCGGCGCCGTTCTCCCGCGGATCCCGGTTGAGTCCGAGCGCGGTGCCGAGGGTGGCCAGCAGCAGAAGCAGAAGCAAAGGTACGGCGAGGATCGTCAGTGCCAGGAGTACGGTATTGCCGGTTTTCAGGGTGGTGAGGCTGTCCGGGAAGGAGAGTCCGCGGAACGCGCTGAAGACGGTCCAGAGCGTCAGGGCGGCCAGCATGTGGGCGACGCCGAGCGCGGAGCCGAACCCGGGGTTGCGCACCGGAAGCCAGAAGGGCGAGAACGGATTGGCCAGGCGTCCGCGGAACTGCCGGGACTCCGCCCGTCCCGGGAACGTCCCCGGAGCCAGGACGAAACGGCGGCCCTGGGCCGGCTGGTGGTCCGGCGTCGCGTGGTCCGGCGGTGCGGGGGCCGGCCGGTGTGCGGGAAGTGTGAGCTCCGGCGGCAGCCAGCGGGCGTCCGCTAGAAAGGCGCCGCCCAGGCCGCAGGTCATAAGCTGGGTCCGGCGCGGGTCGGCCCCGGTTCGGCCGGCGGCGGGCAGGGCCGCATCCCCTGGCAGTTCCCCTGGCAGTTCCTCGTAGCGCGAATAGTGGTGCAGGTCCCCGGTGAGCCACAACCGCACGGAAGCGCCGGTTTCCTCGAACATCCCGGCGCGGCGGTTGAATCGGCGCCGAAGGTAGTCCTGCTCGAAGAAATGCACCTGCCGGAAGGCGCTGGCGTTTTCCGTTTCCCGCACCCAGTAGGGGGCCGCCACGCAGAGGATGACGGCGTCGCCCGGCAGCAGCCTGGTGGTCACCGTGTTGTAGAAGTAATCCAGCTGTGGTTCGTCGATGTATTGACCCAGCTGGCTGTCCAGCCCCACAAGCCACCAGCCGGGAGAATCGTCCCCGCCAGTCAGGCGGAGGGCAAAGTAGCTTCGCGTCTGGATGGTTCGCCAGCCGCCGATGTTCCGTTGCCGGGTGAACAGGCGGATGAAGGAGGTCAGGCCGTCGTACCAGTCATGGTTTCCGGGGAGGGCCAGCAGCACACCGGCGCGGCCGGGGGAGCGGCCGCCGGGAAGCGCCGTCCGGTAGGGACCCACCATGCGGTCCTCGTACGCGGCGGGCGATGCCACCGGATACACTTCGTCGCCGCCCAGCACCAGCACCTTTCCGCGGCGAAGCTTCTGCCCGTCCACCTCCAGCGACACTTCTGCCAGCAATGACGCCACCGTGTAGGTGGAGTCGAAGCCGTCGCCCAGGTCAGCCGTGAAATCCAGCCACAGCTCCTCGGCCCCGGAAGACCGTTCAGGCCCGACGGCGTCGGCCGCCGCCGTGCCAGCCGCCGCACCGGCTTTATCAATCCCGGGCAGGCCAAGGTCGCGGACCACCGGCTGCGCGGGCTGGCCCGCGACAGGCAGCCGTTCCAGGTCCAGCTCGTAGCGGGGAAAGCCGCCCTCCAGTTCGCGTTTGTCGCCGAAATCGGCGAAGACGGACGCGAGGACAACCCGCACGGCGGTCCTGCCCAGCTGGGCCGGGGCCAGCCAGCGCACAGCGTCCCGCGGAGTGAAGCCAAGTCCGTTGCTGTGCTGTGCCAGCTCAGCCCGCTTCACGCCGCGCCGCCCTTCATCGCCGGCCGGTGACCTTGCCGGTGACCCGGCCGGTGACCTTGCCGGAGTACACCTGCCAGAGCTCACCCAGGAACACCTTCCCGAATGCGGCAAGGGCGCTCGCCGGGGACGGGCCTTCCGCCCGGAACGTGGTTAATTGCCGGGCGAAGTCCCACGGCCGGATGTACAGCGCTCCGGCCCCCGCCACGGCGGCAGTGGCAGTGGCAGTGGAAGTGGAAGTGGCCGATTCCGGCGGCGGCAGGTGTCCGCGGAGGACGGTGACGTACAGCGTGGTGGTGTCAGCCCAGACGTCGAAGCCTGCGTCGTTGCGGACGTCCTTGTGGCCCAGGAAGGTGAGCGGGGTGCCGCCGGGATCCCGCAGCCAGAGCCGGTAGAGCATCTTCCGTCCGGCCGTGTCGGGACCGCCGTCCTTGACGAGGAGATTGAACCAGCCGCGTTCCACCGGAAGGCGGCCGCCGAACTGGTCGGCCAGGACGTAGCCTTCCGCGGTGGCCGGATGGAGCGGATCACGGACAAACGCGTCAATATCCGGGGCGGTTATGGTGAGCTCGAACATCATCCGGAGGCTCCGGTCACGGCCCAGGCCGCGGCCCGTCTCGGGGTCTGACGCGCCGGCGCTGAACCACCCGTGCATCTGTTCGGTAAAGCTGACCGACGCAGGCCCTGTTTCGGCCTGCTCCGTTTCCTCTTCGATTTCGGCCTCCTGCAAGGCCTCGCTTTCGGAATGCACGCCGGCATCTGCGGATCCGGTGCCGGGGAGCCCCAGGGAACGTCTGCCGGTCCGCGGGACCAACGTTCTTTCCTTCCGGGGTGCCTTCGCACCTTTGGTGGCGTCCGGCACCAGGGCGCGCGGCGGCCCGGCGTCGTAAGATCCGCCGTCGTACGTTCCGCCGTCGTACGTTCCGCTACCCAGCGGTCCGTTGGAAGAGACAGCCGGGACGCCGGCCCCGGCCAGGCCGCCCCGCTGCCTGGCGCCGTCGGTTCCCTCCAGGATCCGGTGGCAGGCCCGTTCGGCAAAGGCGGCGATGGTCAGGGCGGGATTGGCGCCCACCGGCCCGGGCATCGCGGCGCCGTCCACCACATGCAGCCCGGGGTACCCGAACACCTCACCGTACGCGTCGCACACGCCTTCGCTGCTGTTCCGGCCGGCCGGGGCACCGCCGAGCGGATGCACGGTGATGACGCGTTTGCTCCACCACAGCGGATTCTGCTTGAAGCTGCCGCCCAGTTCCTTGGCGATCGCCTGCATGGTGGCCTGCATCCGGCCGAAGTACGCGGCTGAGGTGGCCAGGGTCCAGTTGATGGCCAGCCGGCCGCCCTGCAGGGTCATGACGCCGTCCGGGATGTCCCGTCCCATGCCGAGCAGGGGAACTGACGATGCCGAGAGCCGGCCGTCTCCCAGTGCGGCGGCAAGATCGGCGGAAATGTTGGATCGCTGGGCCTGGAAGAGTCGGTCCTTCAGGAGCTGCACCATCACTTTGCCGGCGCGCCTGGCTACCTGGCGGAACTGTCCCGTCTCCAGCAGCCAGTTCATGAACGAGGGGTACCCGGCGTCTTCGATGTAGTAGCCGCGGCCGTCACCGCCGTCGGTGGAATCGGGCGTGCGGATGGCCGTGGTGATCACCGGTCCGATGCTGCCCGAAAGGGTGCGGGTGGCGCCGTCGGGGTCCTTAGCGTCCAGGACGAAGCCCAGCAGGTCGCCGTTTCCGCTGAACCGTGAGCCGAGTGCCGGGCTGAGGGCGGGCAGTGACGCGCGGTTGCGCAGCAGCAGGAACGTGGTGCCGAAGGTGCCGGCGGCGAGGATGAGGCGGCGGCAGCGAATCACCTGTTCGTGCAGGAGCCCGGGCCGGGCGTCGGCGGGATCGTGGACGACGTAGCGGACCTCATAGCCGCCCGCCGGGAGCGGGCGGATGCCGCGGACGTCGTGGTGGGTCCGGATGTCAGCCCCGGCAGCCTTGGCCGCGGACAGGTAGTTGTGGTCCAGGGTGTTCTTGGCGCCGGCGTTGCAGCCGATGTCGCATTCCCCGGACAGGGTGCAGGTGGTGCGCACGGCCCCTTCGCCGTGGACGCTTCCGTACGGTGCCGGCGCCAGCACCTGGTTCCTGGCCGGAGTGGAGCCCGGGGACTGGGAGAACGTGACGGCGATGGGCGGCCGCGTGATGCTGAGTCCGAGCGCGCGGGCAGCCGTTTCCATGGCCAGGGTCTTCGGCGTGTCCTGATAGGGGTAGGGCACAGGGCTGAGCATGGCTTCGGCGGCCTCGTAGTAGGGGTCGAGGTCCTGCCTGCTGAACGGCCAGCTTTCGTAGCCTCCGCCGGGCACAGGGGATTCCTGGACGAACCACTTTTCGTCCTTGCGCAGCAGCACGTTCGCATAGATGAGTGAGCCGCCGCCCAGTCCGCTGGAGACGATTCCTTCCAGGCCGCGGAAAGTCCAAGCGTCAAAAAGTCCGTAGAGGCCCTTGTCCGGATCCCAGAAATTCCGGCCCATCTCGGACGGCGTCCGGGCGAAACTCCCGGGCGGGTAGGCCCTGCCCCGTTCCATCAGGACCACAGACTGTCCGCCGGCCGCCAAGCGGTAGGCCGCTACCGATCCGCCAAAGCCGGACCCCACCACCACGGCGTCCACAGACTCCGCGGGTTCATCGTCCCCTTGCACCACCGGTTCCACGCAATTCCCCTCGGAAGAGCTGCCCCGCCAAACGCCCCGGCCGCCACGCACCGGAACGGTACGAAGGCGGCCACGGGGCGGTCAGACGCAAACCATAGCGACATGTTCCCACTGCGGACGGGGTCTGTCCACGGATCCGGCTGCGGAAACGGGGCACGGAACCCCGAGGGGGAGTGCTAGACCCGGATCCGGTACCCGCGCTTAACCACGGTTTCCACCATCCGGCCGTCCGGCAGGGAGGAGCGCAGCCGGCTGACAGTCATGTCCAGGGCATGCACGGAGCCGCGCAGTTCGAGCAGGTCGGAGAGTGATTCCCGGGACAGGACGGCGCCTTCGGCACCCAGCAGGGCACGCAGAAGCAGGAGCGGCGCCGGTGCCATTTCAACGGCTTCCCCGTCGATCCGCAGCGACCGTCCGCGGAGCTCCACGTTGCCGGACCGGGTGTCCAGGCGGCGCACATGGTTCAGGGCAAGGTGTTCGCAGACCAGCCGGATCAGGGCACCCATCCGGAAGCGTTCCGGAATGAGCGGGGACAGTCCGGCGTCGATCAGCGGCTGCGCCGTGATGGGACCCACGACGGCGGTGGTGACGGTGGTTTTCAGGGCATCGACGAGCTGCTTGTAGAGGCCCATCTCGTGGGCCGTGCTCCACATGGCGTCGACGGCGGGCGCGCTGGTGAACGTCAGGACGTCCAGGTTGCCGCTGCAGACGGCCTCGATCAGGCGCGGAAGTTTGTCCTCGCCGTCGGGCTTGACCCAGCGGTAGGGGGTGACGGTCAGGACGGTGGCGCCGGACATCCTGAGGCGCTCAAGCTGGCGGACGTCTGTGTAGCCGTGCAGCTGGACTGCCACCGTCTTGCCGCGGACGCCTTCCTTCAGCAACATGTCCACCAGGGTGGCCGTGGTTTCGTCGCTGCTGATCCCGACGTCGGCCAGTCCCGCGGCGCGGACGGCACCGCGGGCTTTGGGCCCGCGGACAAACATCCGGCAGGCCGCGAGGGTCTCCAGCAGCTCATCGCCGATGCCGGACGCGTCGGCCGCCTCGCACCAGCGGCGCATGCCGTAGGCGGTGGTGGCGATGCAGAGGTCGGGCTTGGCAGCAATGATGGCCCGGGTGTCGTCGATAAGCCGCATGTCCTCCTGCACCGGCGCAATCTTGAGCGCAGGTGCGTGCAGCACCTCGGCTCCGCGCCGCTCCAGGGCCTCGATCAGGTCCTGGGAACGCCGGTGCGACGTAACACCGATCCGGAATCCCTCCAGGGGCGAATCGGGGCCGTCGGCAGCAGGGGAGTCCTGCGGGCCGGGGGCGGAAGCGGGGGCAATAGAGTTCATGGCGCTCATGGGTTTTCTTTCACGATTCCATCAGTGACGCTGCGAGGCGGTCGAGATCAGCCGCCGCCTCGGCGTGCCCGCGGTTGGCTTCAGCCACCCGCACCACCTCGCCGATGACCAGCACAGCCGGGTTAGTGCAGTCGGCGGCCGCTGTGACAATCGTACCGAGCTGGGCGATGGTAGTGCGCTGGCCGGGGCGGTAGCCGCGTTCGACGACGGCCATCGGCATGTCTGCCCGCATGCCCGCCCGGCGCAGGCCGGCGGCCAGCTGGTGCAGCGTTCCGATGCCCATGAGGACCACGATGGTCCCGCCCAGCCCGGCCAGGTGCGTGAGCTCCTTTTCGGTAAGCGGCGCGTGGCCGGACACCACGGTGAACATGTGGCTGACCTCGCGGTGCGTGACCGGGATCCCGGCGGCGGCCGGGACGGAGATGGCACTGGTGACACCGGAAACGACCTTGACGGGAACGCCGGCAGCCACACAGGCGGCAACTTCCTCGCCGCCGCGGCCGAAGACGTAGGGGTCACCGCCCTTGAGGCGGACCACGTTGTTTCCGGCCAGGGCGCTCTGCACCATGAGCTTTTCAATGTCGCCCTGGCTCACCTTGTGGTGGCCGGGCTGCTTGCCCACATCCACCAGCTCGGCCGAGGTCAGGGACGGCAGCTCCTGGTAGGGGGCCAGCCGGTCGTAGAACACGACGTCGGCATCGCGCAGCGCCTTGACGGCGGCAACGGTCAGCAGCTCGCCGACGCCGGGGCCGCCGCCCACCAGGGTCACGTGCCCAACTGCTCCGGCAGCCGGTTCCACGGCCACGGGGATGCCGGTGGCGCGGCAACGGTCCAGCAGCGCGTCCCAGCCGGGCTGGCCGTCGTCGACGGCAGCCACGAGGAACGGACGCTCGGGCAGCGGCCCGTCGTGGCTCGCGCCCTGCGGGGTGCTGAGGCGTGAGACGACGGCGCCGGCAGCCTGGTAGCGGCGGACCGCCTGCCGGGCGGCGTGGTCGGATCCGGTGACCAGGACTTCACGGCCCGTGAGATCAATGCTGAGCTGCATGCCTATACCTCGTTCTTGTCGAGTTCCGGGGCGGAGGGACGCATCGGGATGGTGGCCCCGATGAGGACTTTCCCCTTCTCTTCTGCCGTAGCCGGGCGCATCTGGCCGCGCTCGTCCGAGACAAAGGTGATGGAGTCGTCCTTCTGGTCCGGGGCGTTGACGAAGGAACGGAACCGGCGCAGGCGCTCGGGATCCTTCAGGGTGTCAGCCCATTCGTCGATGTAGGTGTCAACGTGCTTTTCCATGGCGGCCTCGAGGTCTGCGGCGATCCCCAGGGTGTCCTTGACCACCACATCCTCGACGTGCTTGATGCCGCCGTCGAGCTCCTCCTGCCAGCGCGCGGTGCGCTGCAGGCGGTCGGCGGTGCGGATGTAGTACATGAAGTACCGGTCGATGTACTTGATCAGGGTCTCGTCGTCGAGGTCCTTGGCCAGCAGCTGGGCGTGGGCCGGGGTGGCACCGCCGTTGCCGCCGACGTACAGGTTCCAGCCGTCGGCCGTGGCGATCACGCCGACGTCCTTGCCGCGGGCTTCGGCGCACTCGCGGGCACAGCCGGAGACGCCCATCTTGAGCTTGTGCGGGCTGCGGAGGCCGCGGTAGCGAAGCTCGAGCTGGATGGCCATGGCCACCGAGTCCTGGACACCGAAGCGGCACCAGGTGGAACCGACGCAGGACTTCACCGTACGGAGGCTCTTGCCGTAGGCCTGGCCGGATTCGAAGCCGGCGTCCACCAGTTCCTTCCAGATTTCCGGGAGTTCCTCGAGCCGGGCACCGAACATGTCGATGCGCTGGCCGCCGGTGATCTTGGTGTACAGGTTGTACTTCTCGGCCACGGCGGCGATGACGCCGAGCTTCTTCGGAGTGATTTCGCCGCCGGCGATGCGGGGGACCACCGAGTAGGTGCCGTCCTTCTGCATGTTGGCGAGGGCGCGGTCGTTGGTGTCCTGCAGCGTTCCGCGGCCGGCGTCGAGGACGTAGGCGCTGTTCTGGCTGGCTAGGATGTTGGCGATGGTCGGCTTGCAGATGTCGCAGCCGGCGCCGGTGCCGTACTTGGCCATGATCTCTTCGAAGGAGGTCAGTTCCAGGACCCGGATGGCGTCGAACAGTTCCTGGCGGGAGAGTTCGATGTGCTCGCAGAGTGCCTTGGAGACCTCGACGCCGGACTTGGTGAGTTCGGTTTCCAGCAGTTTCTTGAGCATCGGCACGCAGGAACCGCAGCTGGTTCCGGCGCGAGTGCAGCCCTTCAGCTCGCCGAGTTCCTGGACGGGAGCGTTGCCGTCGCAGGCACCGCAGCCGTTGACAGTGTCGCGGATGGTCCCGGCAGTCACGTTGTTGCAGGAACACAGGATGGCGTCGTCCGGCAGTTCCGTCTCCGGAGCCTCGCCGCCGCCGGCGGCCGTGAGGTAGGCGCCCGGTTCGGCGGCCAGTTCGCGGCCCAGCATGGGACGCAGGCTTGTATACGGGGTGGCGTCGCCTACGAATATGCCGCCCAGGAGGGTCTTGGCATCGTCGGTGGTGACGATCTTCTGGTAGACGCCGCGGGCGGGGTCGGCGTAGACGATCTCCAGCGCGTGTTCCGTACGGGCGAATGCGTCGCCGAAGCTGGCCACGTCCACGCCGGAGAGCTTGAGCTTGGTGGCGGTGTCGAAACCGGGGAAAGTTGCCTCGCCGCCGTGCAGCCGGTCCGCGACGATTTCGGCCATGGTGTTGGCCGGGGCCACGAGGCCCAGGCACATGCCGCCGAAGTTGGCTACCTCGCCGATGGCCCAGATGCCGGGAACCTGGGTTTCGCAGCCGTCGTTGATTACGACGCCGCCGCGCTGGCCCAGATCGAACAGCTGCTCCTCGCCCTCAGCGGCGCGGAAGAGTTCATCGCGCGGCTTGACGCCGATGGCCACGATGACGAGGTCGGCGGGGATGATGCGGCCGTCCGCCATCAGCACGCCGGTGACCTGGCCGTCTTCGGAAAGCACCTCGGAGGGGAACACGCCGCCGTGGACCGTGAAGCCCTTGGCTTCGATCAGGCGGCCGAGCGCCTGGCCGGCGCCTTCGTCGAGCTGGGTGTTCATGAGCCACGGGGCGCCGTTGATCACAACGGGAGTTGCGCCGAGCTGTTCAGTGCCTGCAGCCGATTCGAGGCCAAGGAGCCCGCCGCCGATGGTGACTGCGTTGATCTTGCGGCCGAGCTTCGCAGTGAGTTCGGCGATCGCCTTGTTGATCGCCCACACGTCCTCGAGGGTGCGGTAGACGTGCACGTGCTCCGCGCCGGGGATCGGCAGGCGGGCGGCGTCCGAACCGGTGGCGACCACCAGTTCGTCGAATTCGTAGGTGTTGCCAGCTGCCGTCTCAACGGACTTGGCAGCGTGGTTGATCTTGATGACGCGTTCGCCGGTCTTCAGGGCCAGGGCTTCGTGGTCCCACATGGAGGCCGTGCCGAGGGTGAGGTCCACGTCGCTGTCGGTGAGCGCCTTGCTGAGGGCCACGCGGTCGTAGGGCAGGTGGGCTTCCTCAGTGAGGACCGTGACATGCCAGCCTTCGAGGCCGCGGGCATGCATTGCGTCCGCAAAACGGTGGGCCGCGGGGCCGCCGCCGGCGACGACGATGCGGCGCGGAGTCTCGGTGCTTGAAGTCTGTTCGGTCACTGTGGGCCTTTCGCATGGGGCGCAGCGGTGATCTGCGACCATCTCAATCGAGGTGTCCATCCAGACTAGGTATGCGCAGTTTCGCTTCAGTTTCCCTTATGTTTCGTGAACTTAACTTCTGCATCACGAATGGATTTCCGGACAGGTGAGTTGCCTTTTACGTGCCGGACACATTGACTGCACGCCGCCGAAACACCGCAGCCCTAGTTTTGAGATGTGGCCGCGTTGGCGGTCCGGGCCCGGCTGCCGTTCCAAGGAGCGCCGGGCGGCAGGCAATGCGAGAGGGGTCGGAAATGACCGCAGTACTTGAACTTGAAGACCAGAGCACCGGCTTTGCAACGGGCTGGAACCGCGTCTGTGCCGTGGAGGAACTGGAACTGGCCTGGGGCGAGGCAGCATTGATCGCCGGCCGCCAGGTGGCATTGTTCCGCACGGCGCCTGCAGAGGTATTCGCGGTGGCCCAGGAAGATCCCGCTACAGGCGCCCATGTGATGGCACGCGGCATTGTGGGCTCACGCGGAGCGCGCCAGACCATTGCGTCCCCGCTGCACAAGGAGGTCTACGACCTGGAAACCGGCGAGTGCTTTGGCACTGCAGAGCTCCGCCTCCCCACGTACCGCACCCGTGTGGTGGACGGCTACGTCGAGGTCGAGCTCTAACTAGAGCCCCAGGGCCTCCCGAACGTCTCCCAGAACGCCGTCGAGGGCTGCCCGTGCCGCCTGCCGCGCCTCGGGCAGTTCCGCAGCTGAACCCACGCTCCGGATAACTTCGAGGTAGCACTTCAGTTTTGGCTCGGTACCGCTGGGCCGGATGATCACCCGGCTGAGGTCCTTGGTGAGATAGAGCAGGCCGTCCGTCGGCGGCAGGTTTTCGCTGCCTTCGGCCAGGTCCTTGAACGTTTCGACGGCGGATCCGCCGAATGATTCCGGCGGGCTGACCCTGAGCCGGTTCATCATGGCATCCAGCAGGCCCAGGTCCGCGACGCGGATGCTGAGCTGGTCGCTGGCATGCAGCCCGTGCACCAGGTACAGCTCGTCCAGCGTATCGAAAATAGTCTTGCCGTCGGCCTTGGCCGCGGCTGCAAGTTCGGCGATGAGCACTGCGGCGGAGATGCCGTCCTTGTCCCGGACCAGTTCCGGGGCCACGCAGTAACCCAGTGCTTCCTCGTAGCCGTACAGCAGGCCCGGAACGCGGGAAATCCATTTGAACCCGGTCAGTGTCTCTTCGTGGGCGTACCCGGCTGCGGCGGCAATCTGTGCCAGCAGGCGCGAGGAAACGATCGAATTCGCGAAGACACCATGTGCTGCAGTTTCGCCGCCGGCGAGCCTGGCCACAATGTGTGCCCCCAGCAGCGCGCCCACTTCGTCACCCCGCAGCATGCGCCACGCACCCGTGTCCGGATCCTTGGCGGCGACGGCTGCACGGTCGGCGTCGGGGTCGTTGGCCAGCACGATGTCGGCGTCCACGCGGGCTGCCGTTTCCAGTGCCAGGTCAAGGGCGCCGGGTTCCTCCGGGTTGGGGAAGTTCACCGTGGGGAAATCCGGGTCCGGCCGGGCCTGTTCTGACACCAGGGTGACGTCGTCGAATCCCGCCGCCTGCAAAACGGCAACAGCCGTGTCGCCGCCCACGCCGTGCATGGGGGTCAGGACGATCTTCAGGTCCCTGGCCGGGAACTGCGCGGGGAGGGCCAGCGCGGCCACTGCTGCCTCGTAGTCGGCGGTGATCGAGGGCTCCAGCACGGTCCAGCCCGCAGGGGCGAGCGTGATGGAGTCCAGGGTGCCCACGCGATCGATTTCCGCGGCGATGCGGGCGTCGTAGGGTGCCACGATCTGCGCCCCGCGTCCGCTTTCCTCCACCGCGTGCCGGCCTAGGTACACCTTGTAGCCGTTGTCCTGCGGCGGGTTGTGGCTGGCAGTCACCATCACGCCGCCGTCGCAATCAAGCGCACGGACGGCGTAGGCAAGCAGCGGGGTCGGGAGCGCCTGCGGCATCAGGAAGGTCTCGATTCCCGCAGCCGTGAAGACCGCGGCGGTCTCCTCCGCGAAAATGTCGGAGTTGTAGCGGGCGTCATAGCCGACGACGGCACGGGGCCGGGCGCCCGGCGAGGCTTCGGCGACGGCGGCGGTCAGGAACGCAGCGAAGCCGGCGGCCGCGCGCCGGACAACGACGCGATTCATGCGGTTGGGGCCGGGGCCAAGCTCAGCGCGGAGGCCTGCCGTGCCGAACTGCAGCGTTCCGCTGAAGCTGTCCTCGAGCTCCTGGCGGGCTGCGGGAACCCCGTCCGAGGAAAGCTGGACGAGTTCTGTCAAAGCGGCGGCAGTTGCGGGATCCGGGTCCTGGGCGGCCCAGTTACGGGCGGCGCTCAAAAGCTGCGGAAAATCGGCATCGGAAGACGTCATAGGAACAAAGCTATCGCCTAACGACCCGGATGCGGTGCCCGGCATGCGCAACCCGGAACCTTGACAGTAAATTTTCCGGACACGTAATGTCTGAAAAATGAAGATGGGTCAGGGGGTTGAGTGGTCGCTGCACTGCTGCGTCAACATGTCCTGGGCCCCTGCCGGGGAGGCCGTAAACAGTGCCAGGCTGGCGGAGCTGTATCAGTTGCCCGCGGCGTATCTGAACAAGCAGCTTCAGGCGCTGGTCCGTGCGGGCATCCTGTCCTCCGTATCCGGACCCCGCGGCGGTTTCCAGCTGGCGCAGCCCGCGGAAAAGATCACCGTGCTGGACGTTGTCCTGGCCATTGAAGGTCCGGAACCCGCGTTTCGCTGCGAATCCATCCTCGCGAACGCACCCGGCGCAGAGCCCGGCGAGGACTATCTGCGCAGCTGCCTCGTGTCGCAGACCATGCGGCAGGCCGAGCTTGTGTGGCGCCAGACGCTGTCCCGGCAGACCATCGCAGGCATTGCCGCCTCGGTTGAGCGGAAGTTTCCCGGCTCCCGGAAGGACGTACTCCGTCGGCTGATGCCCGCCAGATACTAGAACAAACTGCTGGAACGAACTCCTAGGACCTGGCGGGCGCCGTGCACAGGTGCGCGGTCAGAGCTTGGCGATGATTTCGGCGAGCAGCTTGGAGATGCGCGGGCCGGCAGCCTGCCCGGCTTCCAGCACTTCCTGGTGGCTCAGCGGCACCGGGCTGATTCCGGCGGCGAGGTTGGTCACCAGCGAGATGCCGAAGACCTCCATGCCTGCGTGACGGGCGGCGATGGCTTCGAGCGCCGTGGACATGCCCACCAGATCGGCACCGATCCGCTTGGCGTACTGCACCTCGGCGGGAGTCTCGTAGTGCGGTCCGGTGAACTGCGCATAGATGCCCTCATCGAGGGAAGGGTCCACTTCGCGGGCCAGTCCGCGGATCCGTGCAGAGTACAGATCTGTCAGGTCAACGAAGGTTGCGCCTTCCAGCGGGGACGTGGCGGTGAGGTTTATGTGATCTTTGATGAGCACTGGCGTGCCGGGAGCCCAGTCCTCGTTGAGGCCGCCGCAGCCGTTCGTTACCACCAGGACCTTGCAGCCGGCCGCCGCGGCGGTCCGTACTCCGTGGACTACGGCGCGGACGCCCTTGCCTTCGTAGTAGTGCGTCCGGGCTCCGAGCACCAGGGCGCGCTTGCCTTCCTTGGTCAGGACGGAGCGGATGGTGCCTACGTGGCCCTCCACCGCCGGTGCATGGAACCCGGGGACTTCGTCCGCGGACAACGTGGCTGTGGTCTCGCCGATCAGGTCCGCGGCATCGCCCCAGCCCGAGCCGAGGACCAGCGCGACGTCGTGGCTGTCCACGCCCGTCTCCTCGGCGATATAGTCGGCGGCCGCGCGGGCGGCGTCAAAAGGGTCCGTGTTCAGGAATTCTGTATTACTCACTGGTACAAGTTATCCTGCCCGCGGCGCCCTGCCCAGCAGTGGCGCAGGTCCCTTTTATTGGTGTGCGGCGCCGCATGGGTAGAGAATGGATCTTTGTGACTACGCATCCGGATTTCAGCTCACCTCGCATCGCAATCCTCGGCGGAGGGCCCGGCGGCTATGAAGCCGCCATGGTGGCCGCCTCCCTGGGGGCTCAGGTCACCATCGTTGAGCGGGCGGGCCTGGGCGGCTCGGCGGTGCTCACCGACGTCGTGCCTTCCAAGACCCTGATCGCGACGGCGGACCTGATGACCCGCGTCGGTGAGGCGGGGGAGCTGGGAGTGAAGTTCGACGTCGACGGCGGCGATTTCGCCCCGGTGATGAGGGCGGACCTGAAGCACATCAACGACCGGCTGCTCACCCTTGCGCGGAAGCAGTCCGAGGACATCCGGGCGGGACTGGAACACCAGGGCGTGCGCATCCTCATCGGCTCCGGCCGGCTGCTGGACAGCCACACGATCGAGGTCCTCACGGCTGAGGGCACCGAGACGGTGGAAGCGGACACCATCCTGCTCGCGGTCGGCGCCCACCCGCGCGAACTTCCCACCGCCCGGCCGGACGGCGAGCGGATCCTGAACTGGGCGCAGATCTACGACATGGACGAGCTTCCCGAGGAACTCATCGTGGTGGGCTCCGGTGTTACCGGCGCGGAGTTCGCGTCCGCCTACAACGGCCTGGGCTCCAAGGTCACCCTGATTTCCAGCCGCGACCGCGTGCTGCCGGGCTCGGACACCGACGCCGCAGAGGTCCTGGAAGGCGTTTTTGAACGCCGCGGCGTGAAGGTGCTCTCCCGTTCCCGTGCGGAAACGGTTGAGCGGACGGACGACGGCGTGGTGGTCACCCTGGGTGACGGCTCCAAGGTCACCGGCAGCCACTGCCTGGTCTGCGTGGGCTCCATTCCGAACACGGCCGGCATCGGCCTCGAGGAAGCCGGTGTGGCAGTGACCGAAGCCGGCCACATCAAAGTGGATGGCGTCTCCCGCACCACGGCACCGAACATCTACGCCGCGGGCGACTGCACCGGCGTCCTGGCCCTCGCGTCCGTCGCCGCCATGCAGGGCCGCATCGCGGTAGCCCACTTCATGGGCGACAGCGTCACCCCGCTGAAGCTGCACCAGGTGGCCTCCAATATCTTCACCTCGCCCGAGATCGCGTCGGTCGGCGTGTCCGAGGCGGAGATCGACTCCGGCAAATACCAGGGCGACGTGATCAAGCTGTCGCTGCGCAGCAATGCGCGCGCCAAGATGCGCAACCACCGCGACGGCTTCATTAAGATCTTCGCCCGCAAGGGCTCCGGTACCGTGATCGGCGGCGTGGTTGTCGGCCCGAACGCGTCCGAGCTGATCTTCGCGATTTCCATTGCGGTCACGCAGAAACTGCACGTCGACGACGTCGCCAGCACCTTCACGGTGTACCCGTCACTCAGCGGCTCCATCTCGGAAGCGGCACGGCGCCTGCACGTGCATATGTAACGCCAGGCGGGCGGACACCGTCAGGCGGGCGCGGCCCGGATGTGTTCCGTGGCCACTGCGGAACGGGACATCCGGGCAGCCGCCAGGTACAGCAGCCCGGTGATCAGCGGGATCACGCTGATGGCGGAGAGCGACACCACCCCGGCGAGGCTGCCCAGGGCCGAGAAGGCTATCGGGCCGATGCCGAGGGCCACGAGCAGCCAGCCCGCAGCGGCCGTCCGTTTCAAGCCCAGTACTGCTGCCGGTAAGGCGATCACCAGGACTGCGACAGCGCGGACGGGGCCATTGGCGTTCTCGAATGCCCGCCACGATGGGGAATCCATGGCGAACCACATGCCTGCCACGACCAGCAACGCGGTCAGTAGGGCAAGGGCAGGTGTGGCCCACGCGGGACGAAGCCAGGCAAGCACGGCCAACGCGGCCAGTGGAACAGCCCAGGATAGGACAATCGTGATACCTTCGGCGCCGCCGGGATCAGTCAGGGCGTAGCCGCTGATGAACAGGCCGGCGAGGACCGTAAACGCTGCCATGATGGCGGCCGCCGTCCAGGTCAGTGCCCTTGCCCGGGCGGAGCGGTCCAGCTTCCGCAGGGAGACGATGCCCATCACGGCGGCAACCACGATGAGTGCGGCCGCGGCCAGGAAGATCGTTACGGCGAACATGGCAACCCTCCCTTGGATCCACGGACTCTATGTTCCATGACACCCCTTGCCCCGGTTTCAGGGCAAGGGGTCCAAGGTCCCTGGAAAACCGGGCGCGCTGCGCCTCTAGCGGATGACAGCAAGAATGGTTTCGAGGGCGTCCTCCGGCACGGTGCCAGGAATGTTGCCGAGTGAGGCGTTGTAAATATGGCTGCCGGTGCAGACCTGGGCTTCGTGGACACCAGCTTCCTTCGTGGCGGTCCACGCCTGCCATCCACGTTCCCGGGCAAGGGTCTCGACCTTTGTCACACCGGGGGCCAGCTCACCGTACTTGCAGCTTGCCGCCAGCAACGCCTGCATCTCACTGCCAACAGATAAATCGGTGAAGGTCAGCACGGCAAAGGGTCCTGTTTCGTCACCGGACTCAGAATAGGCGCACCCGGTCGAATCCGGGGACGGCGGGCGTTTGCCCTCGGGCTCATAGCGTGGCAGCCCCGGAAAGCGTGCCAGGTACACCGCTCCGGCCGCACAGAAGTCAGGCACCGGCTGCCCTGACGAAGGAAAAGCGGCCGGGGAATCGGGAGGAGGACCGGATGTTTCCGACGAAGTGGAAACGGTAGCCGTAGCCTGCTGGACAAGTGGCCCGGTGCCGGACTCAACTGATCCCGGGGCAGGGGCGGCGCAACCCGAAGCCATCAGCATTAATGCAGCGGCCAGAACCCGCACCACAGCCTGATTCACAGCACCCCCCACGTCGAGATGGTTCAGGCTAGCAGGCGGGGACACCGAAGCGGCAGGGGCCCCGGCGGGGTCCCTGCCGCTTCACGTCACGTCAGGCGGCTGCTGCCGCCTGGAAGTGTTTTTCGATGATGTCCTTAATGTCGGAGTGGCAGCCGCCGCAGCCGGTGCCGGCGCGGGTTGCTCCGGAAACCTCGGCCACGGTGGAGCACCCGTCAGCCACGGCGCCCGCGATCTTGGTTCCGCTGACGCCGGCGCACCGGCACACGGTGCGCGCAGGGTCGGCGTTGGCGGCGGCAGCCAGCTGGTCCGGGCCGTCCAGGCGGAGCAGCAGCGACCTGTCGGCCGGGAGTTCGTCGCCGCGCTCAAACAGCGACACAAGCTCGGCTGCGGTGCGCGGCATCCCCACGGCCACGAGGCCTTCGAGCACTCCGCCGCGCGTGGTCATTTTGACGTAGCGGCCGTGTTCCGGATCCGCCCACTGCGCAATCTGCAGGCGCGGGCGGCCGTCCACGGCACCGGCTGTAAGTACTTCGTCGTCCCACGGCTCGGCGGCGTTGTCGCCAGCCACCGCCATGTTCAGGCCCCGTGCCTTGAGGACAATGACGCCCGGCTTCTCCATAGGGAGTTCCGGCAGGGAATTGGCAGCCTCCGCCGACCCGGCCTCGCTGGCGCCTTCGGCCGCTGCCTCGGCGGATCCCTCGGCAAGAAGGGTCAGGTACTCTGCGAGCCACTCTGCCTGGCGCCAGCCCGGGCCCACCAGGCCGGACGGTCCGCGCGCAGTGCGGCATTCGCTGCAGGAAGGATCCGGGCAGCGGACTTCGGCGCAGTCGCCGATCGCGAAGATGTGCGGCTCGTGGTGGGCCCGCAGCTTGTGGTCCACCAGGATGCCCGTGGCCGTGGACAGCCCGCAGCCTTCGGCCAGTTCCACGCGCGGACGCACGCCGCAGGACAGCACCAGCAGGTCGCCGTCGATCGCTGAACCGTCATCCAGCAGCAAAGCGGAGAACCCGCCGTCGGGAGCGTTGTGTTCAAGGCCGGTGGAGCGAGCATTGCCGGCCATCCGTACGCCGCAGTTGCGCAGGTTGGCGGCCAGCACCGCTCCGCCTCCGCGGTCGATGTTCCGGCCCAGCGGGTGCGGTCCGTTGTGGACCACGGTCACGGTGGCGCCTTCCTCGGCGGCGGCCAGGGCCGTCTCGAGTCCGAGGACGCCGCCGCCGAGCACCACCACGCGCTTGCCGCCGGAAACGGCCGCACGAAGCGCCTCGGCGTCGCGCAGGTCGCGCAGGGCCGTCACACCGGCGGGCAGCACGGGGTGGGCCGGATCCGGGTTGAGGCCGGTCAGGTTGGGAATGACGGGGCGGGAGCCGGTGGCGAACACCAGGCGGTCATAGTGCGGGGTGGTGCCGTCGGTGAGGACCACCTGCTGGCGGGCGCGGTCCACCCGGCGGACGCGGACGCCGAGCCGGACATCCACGCCGTCGGCGATCAGGGCGGCGGCGTCGGACAGCGCCAGCGCAGCGGCCGTGGTACGCCCGACACCGAGGTCGGCCACGAGCACGCGGTTGTAGGCAGCGTCTGCCTCCTCGCCGATCACCGTCAGGCGGGCCAGCCCGCTGCGCACTGCCGGCAGCAGCTCGTCGATCAGCCGTGCGGCAACCGGACCAAAGCCAACAACTACAATCTGCTCACTCATGAGGCCTCCGATGCTTGAAGAACGCTGTGCTGAAGTCCGTTTGCGGCCGCCCGGACCCACACCTTATTGAATTTGAACTCGGGCATTCCGGAGATGGGATCCGTGGCCGCCTCCGTCAGGCGGTTGGCGCTCCCGAGCTCCGGGAAGTGGAACGGCAGGAAGACCGTTTCGGGCCGGATGGCCGTGCTGAGTTCGGCCCGGCAGAGCACCTCGCCGCGCTCGTTGGCCACCGACACGAAGGCGCCGTCGGTGATGCCCATGGACGCGGCCGCCGCGGGGTGGATCTGCATCTTTGCCTCCGGCTGGGATTCCAGTAGCTCGGACACGCGGCGGGTCTGCGACCCGGACTGGTAATGCTCCAGCAGACGTCCGGTAATGAGCGTCATGGACTTGGCGTCCTGATCGGGGTTCGGAACAGGAGTACGACGGCGGCGGGGCGCCACCGGCGTCATGACCGCCTTGCCGTCGGCATGGGCGAAGCCGTCCAGGAAGAGCCGCGGCGTGCCGGTGCTTCCCACGGGGTAGGGCCAGTAGGCTGCCTCGCCGCGGTCCAGCATGGCGTAGTCGATGCCCGAGTAGTCGGCGAGCCCGCCGGCTGAGGCCAGGCGGAGTTCCTCGAAGACCGTCTCGGGATCCTCGCTGTAGGTGGACGGGGCATCGAGCGCTTCGGCGAGCCGGGCCATGATCCAGAGTTCACTGCGGGCCCCGGCCGGCGGCTGCAGGGCGCGGCGGCGGCGCAGGACACGTCCCTCGAGGTTGGTCAGCGTGCCTTCCTCCTCGGCCCACTGAAGGACCGGCAGGATGAGGTCGGCTTCGGCCGCCGTCTCGGAGACGAAGAAATCGCAGACCACCAGGAAGTCCAGGCTGCGCAGGCCCGCAATGACGGCGTTGGCATCGGGGGAGGCCACCGCGATGTTGGAGGCGTGCACGAAGAGGCAACGGACGCCGTCGGGCTGTCCGAGCGACTTCAGGAGCTGCACGGCGGGGAGGCCGGGGCCGGGAATCAGCGATTCCGGCACGCCCCATACCCCGGCCACGTGCGCGCGGGCCGCGGGGTCGGTGATCTTGCGGTAGCCGGGGAGCTGATCGGCCTTCTGGCCGTGCTCGCGGCCGCCTTGGCCGTTGCCCTGGCCGGTGAGGGTGCCGTAGCCGCTGCGGGCGGAACCCGGCAGGCCGAGCAGCAGGCTGAGGTTGATGGCGGCGGTGGCGGTGTCCGTGCCGTCCACGTGCTGCTCCACACCGCGGCCGGTCAGGATGTAGCTTCCGCCCTTGGTGGCCCCATGGGCCAGCCTGCGGGCCGTCTCGCGGATCAGGTCCGCGGGAACGCCGGTGAGGGACTGGACGCGCTCGGGCCAGAAGGCGTTGACGCTGCGGGCCAGGGCTTCGAAGCCGCTGGTGCGCGCCTGGATGAAGTCGGTGTCCGCCAGGCCTTCGTGGATCACCACGTGCGAGAGGCCCAGGAGGAGGGTGAGGTCGGTGCCCGGCAGCGGCTGGAGGTGCAGGCCGCCGCCGTCGGAGGTGAACGCCGCAGTGGCGGAACGGCGGGGGTCCACCACAATCAGTCCGCCGGCGTCGCGCGCACCCTGGAGGTGCTGGACGAAGGGCGGCATGGTTTCGGCAACGTTGGAGCCGAGCATCAGGATGGTGCTGGCGCCGTCGAGGTCTGCAAGGGGGAACGGCAGGCCGCGGTCAACGCCGAAGGCCCGCATGCCGGCGGCGGCCGCGGAGGACATGCAGAACCGGCCGTTGTAGTCGATCCGG
Organism: Arthrobacter sp. LjRoot78; assembly: GCF_964254335.1. Lineage (NCBI taxonomy): Bacteria > Bacillati > Actinomycetota > Actinomycetes > Micrococcales > Micrococcaceae > Arthrobacter > Arthrobacter sp. LjRoot78. The sequence goes on from NZ_CAXUTG020000001.1 coordinate 1,418,896, forward strand.
GACGTGCCCAGGGCGAGCCGGGCAAATTTGCCCAGCATGTAGGCCTTCTCATTCGTCAGGCCGCCGCCGCCGAACACACCTACCGCGTCCGCACCGTAGCGGGCACGGGTGTCCTTCACGGCTGCGGTAACGAGCTTCAGTGCGTCATCCCAGCTGACGGGACGGTGCACGCCGTCTGAACCCTTCAGCATGGGCTCGGTGACGCGTCCGGGATGGCTCAGCAGGGACGCTGACGTCCAGCCCTTGCGGCACAGTCCGCCGCGGTTGGTGGGGAAGTCGCGGCCGGAAACTTCCAGTACGGGTCCAGCCGGGGCGGTCACGCTCGGAGCGGGTGGAGCCGGCACGGGGTCTGACCCCGGCTGGACAGCCGGGGTCAGAGCCGCTGGGGACTTCAGCGTCATGGCGCACTGCAAAGCGCAGTAGGGGCAGTGCGTGTCGGCGCTTGTGGTCATGTTAGACGTGTCCCATCGCATTTCGGTTGGCATTGCGGATGTAGCAGGCCCAGCAGACCACCAGCATCAGGACGTAAGCCCCGACGAAGCCGTAGAACGCGGGGGTGTAGGAACCGCTGGCCGTGTTGGAGGCGTTCAGCACCTGCGGGATGACGAACCCGCCGTAGGCGCCGATCGCCGAGATCAGGCCCAGGGCCGACGATGCCAGCCGCTGCGTTGCCACGGTGCTGGCGCCGTTGCGTGCCGCCCGGCTGTTGGTGGCAAAGATGATGGGGATCATCCGGTACGTGGCGCCGTTTCCGAAGCCGCTGGCGGTGAAGAGCATCAGGAAGAGGACCAGGAAGAGCCAGAAGTTCTTCATCGGCAGCGTCCAGATCATCGTGAGGGTGATGACGGCCATGGAGGCAAAGGCTGCGACGGTCATGCGGGCGCCGCCCATGCGGTCCGCCATGCGGCCGCCGTAGGGGCGGGCCAGGGAACCGACCAGCGGGCCGAGGAAGGCCAGCGAAAGAGCCACCGTACCCACTCCGATGGAGGAGAAGGCGGGGAAGTAGTCCTTGATGAGCTTGGGGAATACACCGGCGAAGCCGATGAACGATCCGAAGGTGCCGATGTACAGCAGCGCCATGATCCACAGGTGCGGTTCCTTCAACGCAGCGATCGAACCTGCCACGTCACCCTTGGCACTGGTGAGGTTGTCCATGTACTTGTAGGCGCCGAACGCTGCGAGCAGGATCAGCGGGACCCACATGAGGCCTGCGACCGGAAGGTTGACGGTTCCGGCGGCCAGGAGCGTGATGGCGATCGGCACAGCGAGCTGTGCGACGGCGGCACCCATGTTGCCGCCGGCGGCGTTCAGGCCCAGGGCCCAGCCCTTTTCGCGGGCCGGGTAGAAGAACGTGATGTTGGCCATGGAGCTGGCAAAGTTGCCGCCGCCGAAGCCTGCGAGTGCTGCAACCAGCAGCATGACACCGAACGGAGTCTCCGGGTTGGAGACACACATTGCCAGTCCAATGGAGGGGATGAGGAGCAGCAGTGCCGAGACGATGGTCCAGTTGCGGCCACCGAACTTCGGAACCATGAACGTGTAGGGGATGCGAAGAGTTGCACCCACCAGGCTGGGCATAGAGATCAGCCAGAAGATTTCAGAGGTGGAGAACGTGAAGCCTGCCGCGGGGAGCTGGACCACCACGATGGACCAGAGCTGCCAGACGACAAAGCCGAGGAATTCGGCGAAGATGGACCAGTTCAGGTTGCGCCGGGCGATGGAGCGGCCCTGGGTTTCCCACTGCTCCTTGTTCTCGGCATCCCAGTTGGCGATCCAGCGGCCGGGGCGGACTTCAAGGGCGGGGGCGTGAACGGTGCGGGTAGTGCCGGGCTGTGCGCCGGCCTCTGCCGTGCGGTCAACAGTCACGGTGTACCTCCTTCGGGGGTTTGTTGTTCTTCAAAGGTAGGGAGCGCGCGTTTCGTGAAGCGTCGCCGTTTGTTAACGTGCTGTGAAGTTTGCCTATCGGGGCATTTGTGACGGCGTGAGGCGCAGTTAGTGAGACGAATCCAAAAGTCCGCATAGTGGACCCTTTGTCCAGTCGCTGGACGGCGGGAACTATTATTGAGAGATACGTATCCCTTAGCCGGGCAGTCTTTTGGGGCACCCGCCCGGTTTCTCACGAAAGCGTTACTACATGTCATCCACTGCCACCTCACCGCAGCCGGGGTCAGCCAAGCAGGTTAACTCGCGCGGGCGCGTGATCGTCGCCAGCCTCATCGGCACCACCGTTGAGTTCTACGACTTCTACGTCTACGCCACTGCCGCTGTGCTCGTATTCCCCAAGCTGTTCTTTCCCGGACAGAACGAGACCACCCAGCTGCTGAGCTCCTTCGCCGTGTTCGGCGTCGCGTTCATTGCCCGCCCGCTCGGATCGATTGTCTTCGGCCACTTCGGCGACAAGTTCGGACGTAAGGGCACCCTGGTGGCATCGCTGCTGACCATGGGTATCGCCACGTTCCTGATCGGCTGCCTCCCCACCGCTTTGGTTCCGGGCTGGGGCTTCTGGGCTCCGGCGCTGCTGGTAGTCATGCGCTTCGCCCAGGGCCTGGCCCTCGGCGGGGAGTGGAGCGGCGCGGCCCTGCTGGCCACCGAGAACGCCCCCGCCAACAAGCGCGCCATCTACGGCACATTCCCGCAACTGGGTGCACCCATCGGGTTCATCATTGCCAACGTGATCTTCCTGGTGGCCAGCTACACGCTTTCACCGCAGGCGTTTGAAGCCTGGGGTTGGCGCGTTCCGTTCCTGCTCAGCGCCGTCATGGTGATCATCGGACTCTACGTCCGCCTGAAGCTGATCGAAACCCCCGCCTTCACCAAGGTGCTGGAATCCAACGAGGTTGCCAAGCTCCCGCTGGCCCGCGTCTTCAAGACCAGCTGGCGCCCGCTCATCCTGGGCACGTTCATCATGCTGGCCACCTACGTGCTGTTCTACCTGATGACCACGTTCACGCTCACCTACGGAACACGCCCGGCCACGCTGGACGCCGCCAAGGCAGCCGCAGAAAAGGCAGGGAAGCCGATGACGGAGGCCGCAGCCGCCGCATTCGTCCCGGGCCTGGGCTTCACGCGCAACGACTTCCTCTGGATGCTGATTGCCGGCGTCGTGTTCTTCGGCATTTTCACCCTGGTTTCCGGCCCGCTGGCTGAAAAGTACGGCCGCCGCAAGATGCTCATCGCCGTCACCGCGGGAATCTTCGTCTTCGGCATGCTGTTCGTTCCGCTGTTCAGCGGCGGCTTCGTGGGCACCATGGCCCTGCTGATCCTCGGCTTCACCCTGATGGGCCTGACCTTTGGTCCCATGGGCGCGCTGCTGCCGGAACTCTTCCCCACCAACGTCCGCTACACGGGATCAGCCGTCAGCTACAACGTCTCCAGCATCCTGGGTGCTGCGGTGGCCCCGTTCATCGCGGTGTGGCTCTGGGAAATGGCCAAGGGCAGCCCCGTGCTGGTGGGTGTCTACCTCAGCGCCATGGCCGTGCTGACCCTTATCGCGTTGTTCCTGAGCAAGGAAACCCGGGACCTGGATTACGAGAACAACGTAGCCTGACCCTTTTCGCTCGCAACAAATGCCCGGTGCCCCTTTGGGGTGCCGGGCATTTTGTCGTTTCCGGCGCTACTTCGCGTAGCGCTCCACGAAATTGCGGAGGATCTTCATCGGTTCCGTGGCGATGAACTGCCGGGCGTCATTCATCAGCGTTTCGGCCGATTCCGGCGGGAAGTAGCCGGCGTGGCGGTAGATGTCGATCCTGGTGACCAGCCCTTCCGCATCCAGTTCCGGGTGGAACTGGGTGGCATACAGGTTGTCCTTGATCCGGAACATGTGCACCGGGCAGGCCGCTGAACTGGCCAGCAGCACCGCGTGGGCGGGGAGGACGGTGCAGCCTTCCTTATGGCCGGTGAAGGCCGTGAAGCTTTCCGGCAGCCCGCGCAGGAGGGGATCCTGCAGCCCTTCCGCCGTCAGTTTGATGGTGGTGCCGCCCAGCCCCTCGCCGTAGGTCCTGTCGATGACCGCTCCCTGGTGCAGGCCCAGCGTGCCGACCCCGTAGCAGGCCCCCAGGAACGGGAAGTCGGCTGGCACAATGCGGTCCAGCAGCAGGCGCAGTTCACCCTCCACCCGGAGCTGCGCTGCACTTTTGTGGTCCGCCGGGTCGCTGGATGTAAAGGGGCTGCCGCCCACAATCACGCCGGAGTAGTCGGCCAGGTCCAGCTCCGGTAGGGGCCCGGCTTCCATGCGGATGCGCCGGAGTTGTGCGGGCTCGAGGCCGCCATAGCGCAGGTAGGCCTCGTATTCTTCCTCGGCTGCCTTGTCCTCGGCGCGCGATGCAAGAAGTAGAAATGGCTTCACACGCTAAGTCTGCATGCAGCCGCCCCCGGGCGCCATGGGCGCGCCGGGGGCGGCGGGTAATGCTGTGCGTCGAGCTGACGGTGAACCGGCCGGATCAGTCCTCGATCGTGGCGATCACTGCACCGGCGGACACAGTTTCGCCGGCGATGGCGGCCAGACCGGTAATGGTGCCACCCCTGTGCGCCGTCAGCGGCTGCTCCATCTTCATCGCTTCGAGTACGACGACGAGATCACCTTCGGCAACAACGTCGCCTTCGACGACGGCCACCTTGACGATGGTCCCCTGCATGGGGGAGGTCAGGGCGTTGCCGCCGGCAGCTGCAGCCGGTCCGCCGGAGCGGGAGCGCTTCTTGACCTTGGCCGGCTTGGCCGAGCCGCCGCCGCTGCTGAACGAACCGAGCGAAGCCGGCAGCACCACCTCAAGGCGCTTGCCGCCCACCTCGACGACCACGCGCTGGCGATCGCCGGCGTCGGGCGCTTCACCCTCCGCACCGTTGGGCGTCCACGCGGGAATTTCGTTGACGAAAGCCGTTTCGATCCAGCGGGTGTGGACCTTGAACGGTCCTTCCACAGGGGCGAAGTCGGGGTTGGTGACCACGGCGAGGTCGAAAGGAATGACGGTGGGGATGCCTTCGACCACCATCTCCTCCAAGGCTCGGCGGGAGCGCTGCAGTGCCTGCTCGCGGGTGGCGCCTGTAACGATCAGCTTGGAGAGCATCGAGTCGAAATTGCCGCTGATGACATCGCCCTGCTCCACGCCGGAGTCGATCCTGATGCCGGGTCCTGTGGGGTTTTTCAGCGTGGTGATGGTGCCAGGGGCGGGCATGAAGTTACGGCCCGGGTCTTCGCCGGTGATACGGAATTCAATGGAGTGTCCCCGCACTTCGGGATCGTCGTAGCCCAGCTTTTCGCCGCGGGCCAGCCGGAACTGTTCGCGGACAAGGTCGATTCCGGTGACTTCCTCGGAAACGCAGTGCTCCACCTGGAGGCGGGTATTGACCTCCAGGAAGGAGATAGTGCCGTCCTGGCCCACCAGGAATTCGCACGTTCCGGCGCCGAGGTAGCCGGCTTCCTTGAGGATGGCCTTGGAGGATTCGTACAGGCGGCGGTTCTGCTCTTCGGTGAGGAAGGGTGCCGGTGCTTCTTCCACCAGCTTCTGGTTGCGCCGCTGCAGGGAGCAGTCGCGGGTGGAAACCACCACGACGTTGCCGTAGGCGTCCGCCAGGCACTGGGTTTCGACGTGGCGGGGGGCGTCCAGGAAGCGCTCAATGAAGCACTCGCCGCGGCCGAAGGCGGCGACGGCCTCGCGGACAGCGGATTCGAACAGTTCGGGGATTTCTTCGCGGGTGCGGGCCACCTTGATGCCGCGTCCGCCGCCGCCGAAGGCAGCCTTGATGGCAACGGGCAGCCCGAACTTGTCCACGAACTCGAGGATTTCCTCGGCGGATTCCACCGGGTCGGCGGTGCCGGGGACCTGCGGGGCGCCGACCTTTTCCGCGATGTGGCGGGCCTGGACCTTATCGCCGAGGGCGGAGATCGCCTCCGGGGACGGGCCGATCCACGTAATGCCGGCGCCGATGACCATGGCCGCGAACTGGGCGTTTTCGGCCAGGAAGCCGTAGCCGGGGTGGATGGCGTCGGCGCCGCACTCGTGGGCGACCTCGATGAGCTTTTCCATCACCAGGTAGGACTCCGCGGCGGTGTTGCCGCCCAGCGCGTAGGCTTCGTCCGCCAGGCGCACGTGCAAGGCGTCGCGGTCCGGGTCGGCGTAGACGGCCACCGATGAGATGCCTTCGTCGCGGGCGGCGCGGATGATGCGCACTGCGATTTCACCGCGGTTGGCGATCAGGACTTTGCTCAGCCGCTTGGAGCTCGTCAGGGCGGCACCTGCGTGGCCGGGGGCGGTGGACTGCTCTGGACTTGCGGACTGCTCCGTATTTGCTGACAAGGCGTCTCCTTCTTTCCTTCAGGGAGCCTAGCGCGATTTTGAGGGTTCCGCCGATATTACTTGCGGATTCCGCGTGTAAAGCTCCGGTCCTTTGTAGGGAAGCTACAAAGAGTTGCGAATTGGCTCACTCAGCGCGGACTTCTGCGGGGTCAATGGCGCCGCCGGTCCACAGCTCGGTAATGCCCACCTGCGCCTGGCCCAGCAGCGCGCGAAGGGTGGAAATGGAAAGCCCGACGACGGTGTGGGGGTCGCCGTCGACCTTGCGGATGAAGGCCCCGCCGTAGCCGTCGATCGTGAACGAGCCGGCGCACTGGAGCGGCTCGCCGGTGGCGATGTAGGCATCGATTTCGTCGACGCTCATGTCCATGAAGTGGACCTCCGCGGAGGTGACGGAGCCCAGTGTGGCGCCCGTCCCGGTGCCGGTGTCGGAACCGTATCCGTCGTCGTTGCCGTCGTCCTCGTCCGGCTCGGTGTCGCGGCAGTCCACCAGCCAGTGGCCGGTGTGCAGCACGCCCATGGCGCCGCTCATGCGCAGCATCCGCTCCTTGGCGACGTCGGCCGTGTACGGCTTGCCGTGCGCCTCGCCGTCGAACTCGAAAACTGAATCGCAGCCGAGCACCAGGGCCCCCTCCGCTTCCGGCAGCGACGCCACGGCCTCCGCCTTGGCGCGGGCCAGCAGCAGGGCGGTGTCGTGCGGATCCGTCACGCCGTAGCGGGCCTGGACCGCGTCCTCGTCCACATCGGAAACCAGGATCTCGTGGCGGATGCCGGCGTGGCTCAGCAGTTTGGTGCGTGCGGGGGACTGGGAAGCAAGAATGAGGCGGGTCACCGGTCCAGCCTAGTTCCCCCTGCGTCTCATTGTCGCTCGGTCTTTTCGCCAGGATTCATCGCTCAGATCCTATGGGAAGTGGTTCGCCAACGGAAAGGGCTCCGCCACCCGAACTAAGTGCGCCACCGGCGAGAAATGACACGGGCACAGAAGTAGAGCCGCCCGCCGATCGGGTGATCAGCGGGCGGCCCATCTGGGACTGGAACCCGTGCGGACTAGAAGAGGCCCGTCAGCGTGCTCCGACTTCTTCCGGTTCCACCTCGGCGGCCGGCGCCGGCTTGCGGAGCTTCGCTCCCTCTACATCCACATCCGGCAGGATGCGGTCGAGCCAGCGCGGCAGCCACCATGCCTTTTCGCCGAGCAGGTACATCACGGCCGGAACGATCGTCATGCGGACCACGAAGGCATCAATCAGCACGCCGAAGGCCATAGCGAAGCCAAGCGGCCGGACCATGTTCAGGTGCGAGAAAATGAAGCCGGAGAACACGCTGACCATGATGATCGCGGCGGCTGTGACCACCGCGGCGGCGTGGCTGAAGCCCGAGCGGACCGCGTGTTTGGCCGATTCCCCGTGCATGAACGATTCCCGCATGCCGGAGGTGATGAACACCTGGTAGTCCATGGCCAGTCCGAACAGCACGCCGATCAGGATGATCGGCAGGAAGCTCAGCACGGCGCCGGGATTTTCGACGCCGAACACCGCACCGAGCCAGCCCCACTGGTAGACGGCCACGACCGCGCCGAACGCTGCGGCGAGCGAGAGCAGGAAGCCTCCGGTTGCCAGCAGCGGCACCCAGATGGAGCGGAACACCAGCAGGAGCAGTATCAAGGAGAGGCCAACCACGATCGCCAGATACGGCGGCAGTGCGTCACCGAGTTTGGTGGATACGTCAACGTTGCCGGCGGTCTGTCCGGTGAGTCCGATGCTGACGCCTGTGGAGTCCTTGATCTGGCCCTTCTCGGCGCGTAGCTCGGAGACCACCTGAACGGTGCTCGCGCTGGCCGGGCCTTCGTTCGGGATCACTTGGAACACGGCGGTTCGGCGGTCCTCACTCAGTGCCAGCGGCACGGCGGCGGTGACATTTCCGGTCTCGCGCAGGATGTCCGCGACATCGAACTGCTTGGCCTGCGCCTCGGCGTCGCTGAGTCCCTCGGGGAGGTCGCCCACCACAATGATCGGGCCGGTCATGCCCTCGCCGAAGCTCCGCTTGGTGACGTCATAGGCCTTGAAGGCCTGCGAGGCGACCGGCTCTGAGCTGGCATCCGGCAAAGCAAGCCTGAGCTGGCTCGCGGGCAGCGCCACCACACCGAGCAGGACCACGCCAGCCAGCAACGCCAGCCACGGGTGGTTGGTGACCATGCCGCCCCAGCCGTGGCTGCTGCGGTATTCGTCCCTGGTGCGGTCCTCAGTTTCGTGCCCCGGAGCGGCGTTGTGCTTTTCCGCCTTGGCCCATGTCCGCTTGGAGATCAGTTTCCGGCCAACCAGGGAGAGAACAGCGGGCGTCAGGGTCAAGGCAACGACGACGGCGACAGCCACCGTGGCGGCCGCCGAGAGACCCATAACGGCCAGGAATGGAAGCCCGGGGACCACCAGGGCAGCCAGCGCGATGATGACGGTCAGCCCGGCGAACATTACGGCGTTGCCCGAAGTGCCCGTGGCCAGGGCTACGGATTCTTCAGCATCCATGCCGGTCAGCAACTGGCTGCGGTGCCGGTTGACAATGAACAGCGAATAGTCGATTCCCACTGCCAGGCCGAGCATCAGCGCCAGCATGGGCGAGATGGAACTCATTTCCGTGGCACCGCTCAGGGCGATCGTTCCGCCCACACCGACCGCGACGCCGACGACGGCCATCAGCAGCGGAAGTCCGGCGGCGATCAGGGTTCCAAGCATGACTACCAGGACCAAGGCAGCAACCGCGATGCCGATGATCTCAGCGGTGCCAAAGAGCTCGGAGATGTCCTCACTGATTTCCTTGCTGGGCAGGGCAGTGACGTTGGCGGCCGAGACCTCCTTCACGATGTCCTGGACTTGCTGGCGGACATCGGGCGTCAGGCCGTTGATGGAGGTCCTGAACTGGACCTGGGCGATCGCGGCTTTGCCGTCCTCGGAGACGAAGCGGAGCCCCTTCGAGGCCTCCAGCTGGCGGGCGCCAAGCGCAAGCTTGGCTTCGCCCGCTTCCAGTTCCCTGCTGCCAGCGTCGAGCTTTGCCTGGCCTTCGGCGAGGGCAGCCTTCTGCTGGCCGAGCTGTGCCTCGATCGCGGCGGCCGGCAAACCGGCGGCCGTCATCTGCTGTTCTGCGGCCCCCAGCTGTGCCTTTCCGGCGGCAAGCTCGGCAGCGGCCTGGTCCAGCCGGGCCTTGCCGGCCGCGGACTGCTCCCTGCCGGCGGCGAGATCGGCGACCGCCTTGTCCAGCTGCGCCTGGGTGGCGAAGGGATCAACCGTGCCCTGGACATCGGGGAGGGTCTTGAGCTTGGTCAGTGCAGCCGTGACGGCGTCTTTTCCGGCCTGGCTGAACTGGGCGTCGTTGGCTTCGAACACAACGCTGGCTGAGCCGCCGGAGGAGGAAGGGAGCTCCTTTTTGAGCTTGTCCGCCATCTGCTGTGTTTCGGTGCCGGGGATCTGGAAGTTGTTGGACAGTGTGCCGTGGAAGGCGGCCGCAGACCCGCCCACGGCCACAAGCGCTGCCAGCCAGAGCGAAATGACCAGCCAGCGGCGGCGGTACGAGAACTTGCCGAGGCGGTAGAGGAAGAGGGCCATGTCAGTGCCGATCTGTGGAGAGGTTGGCGGTGGGCGTAAAGCCTGAGCCAAGGAGGCCCATGGCGTCGATCAGGAGCTGGCGGAGCCTTGCAAGCGACGTGGCTGAAAGGTCCGCGCCCCACTCGGCAAACCAGACGTCCATGGCGGCCTTCCCGCAGGAGATGATGGACCCCGCAAGCGCACGGAGGTAAAGCTCGTCGAGCTCCTCGCCCGTGGTCCTTGCGAAGCGTTCGCGGGCCGCGTCGATGATTTCCGCGGTGCAGTGGTCCCACGCTTCAAGTTCGGAACGGTTGAGCTGCGGACTGGACTGCGCCAGGCTGTACAGCTCGGCCATGGGGGCCACCGTCATGGGGTCGGCCAACTGAATCAGGGCAGCCCTCGCCGACTCAAGGATGGGCTCGTCGGCGGGCCTCAGCCGGAACTGCGCCAGTGCATTGTCCAAGAAGCCGTGGGTCACCGAAGCCAGCGCCGCCTCGGTGCTGCTGAAGTAATTGAAAAAGGTGCGCCGGGAGATGGCTGCGGCATCTGCAATATCTTCGACGGTGAAGTTCCCCGGCCCCTTGCTGCGCAGAAGCTCCAGGGCGGCATCGGTGATGGCCTGGCGTGTTGCGGCTTTGTTGAGTTCCCGGCGCGAGGTCGGCGGCGGGTCAGCGGTTTCGCTGAGCGGCGGGATGGCTGGAGCATTCTGGGTGGCGGGCACGGCATTACACTACGTGCATTTTTACACTCTGTGCAAGTTTCTCGGAAACTCGGATTCACAGCTTCCTAACAGCTCATTCTTATGTAGGTGCGGGAGCCTTAGGGAAGGTAGGCGTACTGTACCTGCCACCAGAAGCAGCCGCGATGCTGCGGCAGATCGAGGAGACGTGCCATGACAAGCAGAAAGAAGTTGGGCCTCGGCCTGGGCGCCGCTGCCCTGGTTGTCGGGGCCGGGATCGGCGTCAGCGGAATTGCGTCGGCGGCCACCACTCCGACCCCCACTCCGTCAGCCAGCGCATCGGCCGATGCCAACACCGACGGCCACGACCGCGGACACAAGGGCGGCCGTCACGGGCACGCAGGTGGCGTGCAGGCATCGGAGCTCGCCGCCAAGCTCGGTGTCGACGAGGCAAAGGTCACCGAGGCGCTGAAGGCGTTCCGCGATGCCAACAAGCCGGCGACGCGGCCCGCCGAGGGAGAGAAGCCGGACCGTGCTGACAGGGAAGCAGCCCTCGCCAAGTCCCTCGCGGAGTCGCTGGGGATTGACGAATCCAAGGTCACCGCGGCCATTGAGGAGCTGCGCGCAGAGGAACGGTCCGAGCGCGCAGCGGGCCTGAAGACCCGGTTGGACAAGGCAGTCGCGGACGGCAAGCTCACCCAGGCGGAAGCCGACGCCGTCACCAAGGCCGTGGAAAACGGCGTGATCGGCGGCGGAGGCCACTAGGACGTCCCGCCACATCAGCGCGAACGTACAGTTGAGGCCCCAAACCCGTGTGGATTTGAGGCCTCAACTGTACGTTCGCGCTTCGGCGACGAAGCGGGTTACGCCTTGGCGTCCGCCAGCTCGCGTTCGTCCCGTTCAGTTGCCGGAGCGGCCGCCGTCGGATCTGTAGTGGCGGAGTCATCGGCGAACGGGTCGCCGTTGCGCGGAGCGTTGTACAGCGCCTCGTCCAGGATTCCCTGGCGCTTGGCCACGATTGTGGGGACCAGCGCCTGCCCGGCCACATTGACCGCAGTGCGGCCCATGTCCAGGATGGGGTCGATCGCCAGCAGGAGGCCGACGCCGGCCAGCGGCAGTCCCAGCGTGGAGAGCGTCAGGGTCAGCATCACGACGGCGCCGGTGGTACCCGCCGTCGCCGCGGAACCCAGTACGGAGACGAGGGCGATCAGCAGGTACTGGCTGAAGTCGAGCTGGATGCCGAAGAACTGGGCCACGAAGATCGCGGAGATCGCCGGGTAGATCGCGGCGCAGCCGTCCATCTTGGTGGTGGCGCCCAGGGGTACGGCGAAGGAGGCATAGGCGCGGGGTACGCCCAGGCTCCGCTCTGTCACGCGCTGGGTCAGCGGCAGGGTGCCCACGGACGAGCGGGACACAAATGCCAGCTGAACAGCGGGCCAGACACCGGAGAAGTACTGCTTGACAGACAGTCCGTGGGTGCGGACCAGCACCGGGTAGACCACAAACAGGACGAGGGCCAGGCCGACGTAAATGGCAAAGGTGAACTTGCCCAGCGACCCGATGGTGTCCCAGCCGTAGACGGCCACGGCGTTGCCGATGAGGCCCACAGTGCCCAGCGGGGCGATGCGGATGATCCACCACAGCACCTTCTGGATGACGGCGAGGGCTGACGCGTTGAGGTTCAGGAAGGGTTCGGCGGCCTTGCCAACCTTCAGTGCGGCCACGCCGACGGCGATCGCGATCACCAGGATCTGCAGGACGTTGAAGCTGACGGCCGTCGTGGCCACGCCCTCGGTGACGGTGGTGCTGGCGCCCAGGCCCAGGAAGTTCTTGGGGAAGAGGCCGATCAGGAACGCCCACCAGTCGCCGGATTTGCCCGAGTACTTGGCTTCCTGGGTGATACCGGTGCTGGCGCCGGGCTGCAGCAGCACACCGAGGCCGATGCCGATCAGCACCGCGATCAGCGACGTGATGGCGAACCACAGCAGCGTGTTCCATGCCAGTTTCGCGGCATTGGAGACCTGCCGGAGGTTCGAGATGGAGCTGACGACGGCGGTGAAGATAAGGGGAACCACGGCGGTCTGCAGCAGCGAGACGTAGCTCGAGCCAATCGTCTGCAGGGTGGCGCCGAGGGCATTGGGGTTTGCCTTGGTGCTGCCCGTGTACTTGGCCAGGAGGCCAAGGCCAAGGCCCACGATCAGGGCGGCAATGATCTGGAAGCCGAATGAACCGGCCCATGCGGGCAGCCGGAAACCGGTGTTTCCTGCGGGGGAGGGGGTGCTGGTTTGAGTGGTCACCCGAACACGCTAGGCCGTGCAAAATACAGCTTCTACTCGATATTGAGAAATATTACGCAGTCCTAGCCGACCCCGACGCCAACAAGTCCGGAAATTCGGTGTCAGACCAGCCTTTTGTGAAGTTATTCCCGGGAAGCATGTGGCAAACGTCTCGCGAACGGGCCGGAGGGACGGGCATCCGGCAGCGTGCGTCAAAGCGACGAAGGAGCAGCACGCCGAGGATGTCCGTCCCTCCGGGACGCACGGGGACGAGGCTTACCCCAGCAGCGCGCGCTTCAGCGTATCGAGGCCCACGGAGCCGATATTGAGTGCCTTGGTGTGGAAGGTCTTCAGATCGAAGCCGGGGCGCGCTTCCAGTTCGGAACGGATCTGCTCCCAGAGGCGCTGGCCCACCTTGTAGGACGGAGCCTGGCCGGGCCACCCGAGGTAGCGGGCGAATTCGAAGTTGAGCTGGCCTTCGCTGATCGCCAGGTTCTGCTTCAGGAAGTCGTAGCCCTTGTCCGGCGTCCAGGTACCGTTGCCCCAGCGTTCCGGCACTTCCAGCTCCAGGTGCACACCGATATCGAACACCACCCTCGCGGCCCGCATGCGCTGCATGTCCAGCATGCCCATGTGGTCGCCCGGGTCCTTGAGGTAGCCCAGTTCCTGCATCAGTTGCTCGGCGTACAGCGCCCAACCTTCGCCGTGGCCGGAGGTCCAGCAGACATTGCGGCGCCACTTGTTAAGCAGCTCCCGGCGGTAGATGGCCGTGGCGATCTGGAGGTGGTGTCCGGGTACGCCTTCGTGGAACACCGTGGTGGTTTCGGCCCAGGTGGTGAAGGTGTCCTCGCCCGCGGGGACGGACCACCACATCCGGCCCGGCCTGCTGAAGTCGTCCGAAGGTCCGGTGTAGTAGATGCCGCCTTCGTCGGTGGGGGCGATCAGGCATTCGAGCGTCTTCATGATGTCCGGGATCTCAAAGTGCACGCCGGCCAGATCCGCCACAGCCTTGTCCGAGAGGCCCTGCATCCAGGCTTTGAGGGCGTCGGTGCCTTTGAGCTGGCGGGCGGGATCGCTGTTCAGGATTTCCTTGGCTTCCGCCACCGACGCACCGGGACGGATCTCGTTGGCCACTCGCTCCTGTTCCGCGATGAGCCGTTCCAGTTCCTGGACGCCCCAGGCGTAGGTCTCGTCGAGGTCCACCGTCGCGCCGAGGAAGGCCCGGGATGCCAGCGCATACCGGTCCCGGCCCACTGCGTCCTTGGCCGGTGCCACGGGCAGCAGTTCGGCGGACAGGAAATCCGCCAGCTTGAGGTACGCCGCGCGGGCCGCCGCGGCGCCGTCGTCGAGCTTTGCCTGCAGTTCCGCGGAAAGCGGGCCGTCCGCGGTCTTCGCGCCTGCGGCCATCTTGGCGAAGAAGCCGTCCTCGGCGGCGTATTTGGTGGCCTGCTCGACGACGATGGACACCTGCCGGGAGGCGGAGACCTTGCCCTGTTCCCGGGCGTGGCGCAGGGACTCGATGTAGCCGTCGATCGCGCCAGGGACGCTGTGGGCGCGGCCGGCGATGTGCTCCCAGTGCTCCACGGAATCGGTGGGCATCAGGTCAAAGATGGCCCGGATGTCCTGTGCCGGCGAGGAGATGTTGTTCAGGTCCGCGGCATCCCACCCGGATTCGTGGATTTCCAGCTGCAGCCCCAGCCGTTCCCGCATGGCGTCGAGCGTGACGGCGTCCACGTCGTCCACGGGCTCCAGGCCGTCGAGGTCACCGAGTGCCTTCCGCGCCGCCGCGATGAATTCTTCGATGCCCGCAGGCGAGAAGTCCTGGAATTCAGTTTCGTGGCCGGGCACCCCGAGCGTGGTGGCGAAGCTGGGGTTAAGCCTGATCAGGGTGTCCGTGTAGGCGTCTGCGACGGCGTCGATGGCTGTGTGGGGGCGCGCTGAGGCTGCGGTTTCGGTAGTCACCCCACGAGACTAACGGGGCGATCCCAGTTATGAAAGACTCACTGAACTTTTCGGTGTGTCAGTTCCCGGCCGCTGCGGTCACGCGGGGGACCCGGCCTTAGCCGCGGCTTCGCTTCCACGCACCCGGCCCCGGGGTGGGGGCCAGCCGCAGCTGCTGCCGCCGCACCCAGTGGCGGACGCTGGGCTTCGCATCGCCCTCGGGCTCGGCATTGCCGAGGGACAGTACGACGGCAGTGAGCGCCGCGAGTTCCACGTCGGTCGGTTGGCCCTTGACCACGGAGAACAACGGCTCCTCGGCTGGCGTCTCAGGCGCCGGTTCGTTCCCGGCCGGGGAAACGGCAGGGTGCGCGGCAGGCTCCACGTCCGGGATCACAGCGGAATGTTCCCGTGCTTCTTGGCGGGAAGGCTGGCACGCTTGTCCCGCAGGGCACGCAGGCCCTTGATGACCTGCACCCGGGTCTCGGACGGCGCGATGACGGCGTCCACGTACCCGAGCTGGGCGGCCTGGTACGGGTTGAGGAGTTCCTCCTCGTACTGCCGGATGACCTCTGCGCGTTTGGCCTCGACGTCGCCGCCGGCCTCCGCCACCGCGGCAAGCTCGCGGCGGTACAGGATGTTGACGGCGCCCTGCGCCCCCATGACGCCGATCTGGGCCGTGGGCCACGCCAGGTTCAGGTCTGCGCCGAGCTTCTTGGAACCCATCACGATGTACGCTCCGCCGTAGGCCTTGCGGGTGATGACCGTGAGCTTGGGGACGGTGGCTTCGGCGTAGGCGTACAGGAGCTTGGCGCCACGGCGGATGATGCCCTGGAATTCCTGGTCCTTGCCCGGCAGGAAGCCCGGTACGTCCACCAGCGTGATGATGGGGATGTTGAAGGCATCGCAGTGCCGGACGAAGCGCGCGGCCTTTTCCGATGCCGAGATGTCCAGGGTGCCGGCGAACTGCATGGGCTGGTTGGCCACGATGCCGACGGTGTGCCCCTCGATGCGGCCGTAACCGATCATTACGTTGGGTGCGTAGAGGGCCTGCATCTCCAGGAAGTGCCCGTCATCCACGATCTGCTCAACGACCTTGCGCATGTCGTAGGGCTGGTTGGCGGAATCCGGAATGAGCGTGTCCAGGGCGAGGTCGTCGTCGTCGATTTCCAGGTCCTGCTGGTGCTCCAGGACCGGAGCCTCGGCCAGGTTGTTGGAGGGGAGGAAGTCCAGGAGTTCACGAACAAACTCGACGGCGTCCGCCTCGTCCGACGCCAGGTACGTGGACGTGCCCGTGGTGGCGTTGTGCTGCCGTGCTCCGCCCAAAGTCTCCATGTCGACGTCCTCGCCCGTGACGGTCTTGATCACGTCCGGGCCGGTGATGAACATGTGCGAGGTCTTATCCACCATGACCACATAGTCGGTCAGGGCGGGGGAGTAGGCCGCGCCGCCGGCGGAGGGGCCCATGATGAGGGAAATCTGGGGGACGACTCCGGAAGCGTGCACGTTGTTGCGGAAGATGTCCGCGAACATGGCCAGGGAGGCCACGCCTTCCTGGATGCGGGCGCCGCCGCCGTCAAGGATGCCAACCACGGGGCAGCCGTTGCGCAGCGCGAATTCCTGCACCTTGACGATCTTCTCGCCGTTGACCTGGCTGAGCGAGCCGCCGTAGACCGAGAAGTCCTGGCTGTACACGGCCACGGGGCGGCCGTCCACCGTGCCGTAACCGGACACCAGTCCGTCACCCAGGGGCTTCTTCTTCTCCATGCCGAAGGCCGTGGAGCGGTGGACGGCCAGTGCGTCGAACTCCACAAACGATCCCTCATCCAGGAGGAGGTCGATGCGCTCGCGTGCCGTGTTCTTGCCGCGGGCGTGCTGCTTTTCGATGGCCTCGGGGCCGGATGGCTGCTCGGCACGCGCCTGGCGGTCGCGGAAGTCTGCAATCTTTCCCGCAGTCGTTGTCAGATCGTGGCTCATCAAGTGTCTCCGGCTCTGTAGCTGATGGTCGCTGGCCCTGTGTCGCAACGGCGCTTAAGTAGCTTCCGCACAAAAGCAGGACCCTGTTGGCTAGTCTAGTGACGCTATTGGCCGGGACCGCTGTAGAAAACCTACAATTTTCTGCCGTCGGGTGACGCTGACCGTTATGTTACTCACCAGTAACATACTTCGGCTAGAGTGTCCTTATGACTTCAAGCAACGATGCTTCGGGCACCGCCGCAGGGCCGTATCAGGCCGCCGGTTCCCTTCAGGGACGCACCATTTTGATGTCGGGCGGCAGCCGCGGCATCGGCCTCGCCATAGCGCTCCGCGCCGCGCGCGACGGCGCCAACATCGTGCTGATGGCCAAGACCGGCCAGCCGCACGCAAAACTCGAGGGCACGGTCTTCACCGCCGCGGAACAACTGGAAGCAGCGGGCGGCCAGGCGCTCCCGATCGTCGGCGACGTCCGCAATGACGACGACGTCGCCGGGGCGGTTGCCGCCGCCGTCGAACGGTTTGGCGGGATCGACATCGTGATCAACAACGCCTCTGCGATCGATCTGTCTAATACCGACGCCGTGGACATGAAGCGCTACGACCTCATGCAGGACATCAACGTCCGTGGAACCTTCCTGCTCTCCAAGCTCGCCCTCCCGGCACTTCGACGCTCAGCAGACGCCAACATCCTGACCCTCTCACCGCCGCTGAACCTGGATCCCAAGTGGGCGGGCATGCACCTTGCCTACACCATGGCCAAATACGGAATGAGCCTCACCACCCTCGGCCTGGCCGAGGAGTTCAAGGGGGACGGCATCAACGTCAACTCGCTCTGGCCCTGCACGCTGATCGATACGGCTGCCATCCGGAACATGCCCGGGGGCGAGAACATGGTCAAGGCAGCCCGCGGACCGGAGATCATGGCGGATGCGGCACATGCCGTGCTGACGGGAAGCAACCTGGCAGGCGGGGCTGGCAGGCGGAGCGGCAACTTCTATACGGACGAACAAGTGCTCGCCGCGGCCGGGGTGACCGACTTTTCGCCGTACAGCCTTGGCGCCCCGGAGGACCGGCTGGTCCCTGACATTTTCCTCTGAGAACCCGTCCTCCCGCCGCCGGCGCGGCACCAACTCGGTAGGATTCAACTATGGACGCCCCACAGCCTGCCGACGGCCAGGACCCGATCACCCCGCAGTCTCCCGCTGCCCGCGTAGGACTCAACAGGAACGAACTGGGCAATGAGGATTTCCTGGCTGCCAACGGCATAGCGCAGCTCACCGTGGTGAACTCAACAGGTTCCACCAATGCGGACCTCCTGCAGGGAGTGACCGTGGATCCCCGCGCCTGGCCGGACCTGTCCGTCCTTACCGCCGAGCACCAGACCGCGGCCCGCGGCCGCCTGGACCGGCACTGGGAGGCGCCGCCGCTCAGCTCCGTGTCCGTGTCAATCGTGCTCCGGCCGGTGAACGCCGAAGGACGGCCGCTGCCCACCCACAGCTACTCGTGGTTCTCGCTGCTCGCCGCCCTTGCCCTCCGCGAGGCCCTCCTGGAGACGGCAGGGATCCCGGCAGAGATCAAGTGGCCCAATGACGTCATGGTGCGCGGGCGGAAAATTGCGGGCATCCTGGCGCAGCTGGGACCGATGGGGGACGGCACTGTTCCGCCTGTGATCCTGGGCACCGGGCTCAACGTGACCCTGACTGCCGAGGAGCTCCCCGTCCCCACGGCCACGTCCGTGTTGCTGGAAAATGCCCGGACAGTTGACCGGACCGCGCTGCTTAAGAGCTACCTGTCGCGCTTTGCCGCCCTGTACCGCAATTTCTGCAATGCCGACGGCGACCCCGCCGCCGGGATGGCCGGCGGACCGTCGCTGCACAAGCGCGTGGAGTCGGTGATGTCCACCCTCGGCAAGCAGGTGCGCGCACAGTTGCCCGGCGACCACGAGATCATCGGCCACGCTTCCCGCCTGGACGAATACGGCTCCCTTCTCGTGGTGGACGCCGGCAAGCACGAGCATGTGGTGACGGCCGGCGACGTCGTCCATCTCCGCCCCTGGACCCCGCCCGCTACCGGAATTGATACGGGAACCGGCACCGCGGAAAGCGGATATGCGTAAAGAGCTCCTGCCGGGTGAACAGGTCATCACTGTTACCCGGCCGCAGCCCCGGAAGCTCTTTTTCCCGGCGCTGCTGTTCATCGCTGGACCCGCTTTCGGCGCCTTCGCCAGCGCATGGATCGTCAGGGGCGAGCCGGCCAGGCTCGTTCCGCTGATCTCCGAAGAATGGACTATTTGGCTTGTCGCAGTGTGCGTCGGCGGAGTTGCGTGGATACTGTTGGGATACTGCCTGCCGCGGCTGCTCAGGTGGCACGCTACCCAGTACGTGCTGACGAGCCGACGGATAATTGCCCGTTACGGTATGTTGCGCAGGCGGGACATGCAGATCCCGCTCGCGGCGGTGCATCATGTCGGCGTCAGTCAGTCACTGTGGCAGCGCATATTGCGTTCCGGGAATATATCGTTGGATACCGGACACGGTGCCGAATCGGTTATCCCGGACGTTCCGGAGGCTGTGAAGTTCCGGAACTTTGTGCTCGATGCCATCGATGAACTGCCTGCCGGAGTGATCTACGAGGCAGACCGGGCGCAGGACAGCGCCGCGGACATGCCGCGATACCGGCCGTGGGATAGGGGAGAGACGTGGGATACGAGAGAAGGTGGAAGAGATGAGCGCTGAGAATGCCGGACCCGTGGACAACGCCGGAACCGTCGACCAGGCAGAGCCGTCTGAGCTGCCCTCTCCGCCGGACGCCGTAGTGGAGACCGCCACCCTCGAAGCCGCTGTCCTGGAAACGGCCACCTTGGCTCCGGTTTCACTGGACGGGCCGGTTTCCTTGGAGCCGCCCGTTTCACTGGAGGCGCCGGTGCTTGAGACGTCCGCGCTTGAGACGTCCGCGCCTGGAACGTCCGTGCCCGGCGACCCCGCCGGCACCCCGGCAGCCGCCCACCAGCCAATACCCCACGACCCTGCCCAGTATGATCCTCCTCTGCCGGGATCATCCTCGAATGAAGCCACTCCCACGGGAACCCTTTCTGCCGAACGGCTCGCCGCGAAGGCGCTGGAGGCCAGGCTCCTCGGCGGTGAGCGCAAGCTGCGCCGCCGTGAGGTGGCTGCCGGTGCCGGGCTGTCGCTGCTGTCCGCCCGCAAGCTGTGGCGCGCCCTGGGCTTTCCCAACCTTGGCGACGAGGATGTTGCCTTCACCGAACGCGACCAGGCGGCATTGTCCACCGTGGTTGACCTGGTCCGGGCGGGGAAGCTCACCGAGGAAGCGGCTATTTCCGTTACCCGGGCCATCGGGCAAATGACCGACCGCATGGTGGTCTGGCAAATCGAAGCCCTCGTGGAGGACATGGTGCACCGGCAGGGTGTGTCGGACGCCGTAGCCCGCAAGCGGCTGGTCAACCAGCTGCCGTCCCTGGTGGACGCGCTCGAGGAAATGCTGGTTTACTCCTGGCGCAGGCAGCTCAACGCCGGGGTCCAGCGCCTCGCCGTGCGGGCAGAGGCCGGGCTGCAGGCCAGTGAAGAGGGCCGCGAGGGCGACGAGGATGACGCACCGCTGCCACTGGCGCGGGCCGTAGGATTTGCGGACCTGGTTTCGTACACCAGCCTTTCGCGACGCATGAACGAGAAGACGCTGGCTCAACTGGTACAGCGTTTTGAGAACAAATGCGCCGAGATCATTTCGGTCGGCGGCGGGCGGCTGGTGAAAACCGTGGGGGATGAAGTCCTCTATATTGCCGAGACGCCGGCAGCGGGAGCCGAAATTTCCCTCGCCCTGTGCCAGGCCTTTACCGAGGATGAGATCCTGCCCCAGGCCAGGGTGGCCATGGTGTGGGGGAGGATCCTGTCGCGGCTGGGCGACATCTACGGTCCCACCGTCAACCTTGCCGCGCGGCTGACTGCACTGGCGGATCCGGGCACCGTTCTGGTCGATTCGATGACGGCCGCCGCGCTGGAACACGACGAACGGTTTGTATTGGTCCCGCAGGCAGCCGAAGAGGTGCGTGGCTTCGGTGAAATACACCCCGTCCTGCTGCAGCGCGGCAGTGGCCGGGGACTCGTCCTGGACTGAAATCCACAAGCCCGTTCCGCCCGCGTCCGCCGGACTCCCGCATTAGCGGACGGCGGGGGCTGGTTTCTCAAATCGATGGCCTTATGACATAGTCGGACTGTCCCCGTGTGTCGCTCTATGGGGCCTTAGCATGCCCGGAATGCATTTTTGTGGGGGAAATCTGGCAATGAAACGGCTACTTCGATCCGTGACGCCCAAACCGGAACGGACGCCGAACCACCGGCGTACCAGGATCCTCCGCGGCACGGTTTTTGCGGTGGCCGGTGCTGCGTTGGTGGCGGGTGCGGTGATTTATCCGGGGTTTAAGACCACTGAGGTGGAATTGAACGATGGTGGTGTGTGGGTGGTCAGTAAGGCCAGGAATGCTGTTGGCCGTTTGAATTATCCGTCCCGTGTGCTGGATGGTGCGGTGACCCCGGCGAGTACGACTTTCGATGTCCTGCAGAATTCCGGTGACGTTTTTGTCGATGATGAGACGGGTTCGACGCTGAATCAGGTGTCTCCGGCGAATATGCAGTTGGGCGGGGATAAGCAGTTGCCGGGTGCGGCTGATGTGAGTTTTGGTTCCGAGGTTATTTCGGTGACGGACCCGGCCAAGGGCAAGGTGTGGGCGCTTTCGCCGTCCACTGTCAACGGTTTTGACGAGGAGTCCACGGAGCCGGTGTTGGCCGGTTCGGAGGGCCTGGTGTCCGCTGTTGGTGCGGATAACCGGATTTACAGTGCGGATCCGAAGACCGGTGCGGTGACGGTGACGGCTGTTGATGCCAACGGTGCGGTGGCGTCGACCGAGTCCGGTACGTGGGACGGGCTGAAGGGTGCCGGGGATCTGCAGCTGGCTGTGGTGGGGGAGCAGCCGGTGGTGCTGGATGCCGGGCGGGGGAAGCTGTTCCTGCCGGGCGGGCGTGCGCTGGATGTGGCGGATGCGCAGGAGGCGAAGCTGCAGCAGTCGGGTCCGGAGTCGGATGTGGTGGCGGTGGCGACGCGGAAGGCGTTGTTGAAGCAGCCGTTGGACGGGTCGACGGCGAAGACGGTGTCCTTTGATGGTGAGGGTGTGCCGGCGGCTCCGGTGCAGCTGGGCGGGTGTGTCCATGCGGCGTGGTCGGGGGCGAACAAGTATGTCCGGGACTGCGTGAATGATGCCGATGATAAGAACGTGGAGGTGCCCAAGGCGAGTGCGTCGCCGTCGTATGTGTTCCGGGTGAACCGGGACCTGGTGGTGCTGAACGATGTGAATTCGGGCAATGTGTGGCTGGTCAACCAGAACATGCAGCTGGTGAACAACTGGGACGACGTCATCCCGCCGCAACAGACCTCCGATGATGCCGACAAGGACTCCGCGGACGAAGTCCAGCAGACCGTGCTGCCGGACCGGACCAAGCCCAACAGCGCACCGGTCGCCAAACCGGACACCTTCGGCATCCGAGCGGGCAAGACCGCCATCCTCCCCGTCTTGGACAACGACACCGATCCCGACGGCGACATCCTCACCGTCCGCGCTCCGGACGCCATCAGTTCCGGCGTCCTCGCGCCGATCTACGGCTCCACCGGTTTCCAGGTCAGCGTGCCGGCCGACAAGACCGGCTCCGAGACGTTCAAATACACGGTCGACGACGGCCGCGGTCTCACAGCGTCCGCCGACGTCACGCTCAACATCATCCCGCCGGGGGAGAACTCCGCCCCGCGCCAGAAGCCGAACCGGAACACCACCCTGGTGGTGCAGTCCGGCAAACTCGTGAGCCAGAACATCCTCACGGACTGGACCGATCCGGACGGCGACGACCTCTACGTGGTCAGCGCCAGTGGCAGCGACCCCCGCGACCAGGTCAAGGCACGGCCGGACGGCCTGCTCAGCTTCCAGGACGCCGGCTCCGAGCCCGGCCGCAAAGTGGTCACCCTGACGGTGTCCGACGGCCAGTCCACCGCCGAGGGCACGGTCACCGTGGACGTGCGCGCACCGGGCGCGCTTCCGCCCATAGCCAACGCGGACCACATCGTCGCGGTCGCCGGAGTGGACACAGTCATCGCACCCCTGAAGAACGACTCGGATCCTCAAAGCGGAGCGCTCCGGCTTGCCCAGGTCTCTCCGGACGGAAACTCCACCGCCACCATGGGCGCGGACCAGCAGACCTTCACCTTCAACTCCACGGCCCAGGGTGCCCACTACGTGTCCTACCTTGTGACCAACGGTCCGGCCAGTGCCCAGCAACTGGTCCGCGTGGATGTGGTTCCCGGCAATGGCGACGGTGCGCCCGTCGCCGTCCGGGACACGGCGCTGCTGCCCAGCGGTGGCAGCGTACTGGTGGATGTCCTCGGCAACGACTCGGACCCCTCCGGCGGCGTGCTGGTGGTCCAGTCCGTCACAGCGGCCGACGGCCAGCCGGTCAGCGCGTCAGTCCTGGACCACTCCGTCGTCCGGATCACCGACATCCGGGCGCAGGGCCAGCTCAACGTCAAGTACACGATTTCCAACGGCAAAGCCTCGGCCGGCGGAGACATCGCCGTGCTGGTGGTACCGGCACCGGCCAAGCTCCAGGCACCCCAGGCCAAACCGGACGAGGCCTCGGTCCGGACCGGCGACGTCGTCACCATCCCCGTCCTGGAGAACGACACTGACCCCAACGGCGGCAAGCTCACCCTTGAGCCCGAACCCGCGCAGAAGCCGGACGATGCCGACGGCCGCATGTTCCGCTCCGGCGGCACCCTGCGGTTCATCGCCGGGGACGTGCCCAAGACGGTTTATGCCATTTACAAGGTCACCAACGAATCCGGGCAGTCGGACTCCCAGCAGGTCACCATCCGCATCCGCGCGCGCGATGACGAGCGGAACACCCGCCCCGAGCCGAAGAACCTGACCGCCCGCGTGGTGGCCGGCATGGTGGTGCGGATCCCCGTGCCCCTGGACGGCATCGATTCCGACGGCGACTCCGTGCAGCTGATCGGCGTGGACAAGGCCCCCGCAATGGGAACGGCCGTGATCAAGGACGGCTACCTCGCTTTCACCGCCACCGGAACGGCCGCCGGCACAGACACCTTCACCTATCGTGTCCGGGACCGGATCGGCGCCGAAAACACCGGCACGGTGATTGTGGGCATCGCCCCGCCGGAAGCCAACAACCAGAAGCCCATTGCAGTGGACGACGCAGTCGACGTCCGCCCCGGCCGACAGATCGCCGTGGACGCCCTCAGTAACGACTCCGACCCCGACGGGGACCCGATCGGCCTGGTCTCCAACGCCTTCGAGGCGCGCCCGGAGCTCCGCGTTGAGTCCGCCGACGGCGGCAAGGTGCTGCTCACGGCGCCCGGCGCTGCCGCCAACGAGAGCGTCAGCTACAAGGTCCAGGACGACAAGAAGGCCCAGGGGAGCGCGGTGATCCGGGTCCGGGTTAGCCCCGACGCCGCCCTCAAGGCGCCCATCGCACAGGACGATGTGGTCACTCAGGCCGAGACGCTGGGGAAGTCCGCCGTAGACGTCCCGGTCCTGAAAAACGACTCCGACCCCGATGGCGTCGCCGCCGACCTCAAGATCAGCCTGCCCGACGGCAACCCCAACGCGCGCGTCGGAGGTGAGGGCAACGTGCTGGTCAGCCTTGCACCGACGGACCAGCTGGTTCCGTACACCGTCACCGACGTCGACGGCCAAAGCTCGACGGCGGTCATCTGGGTTCCCGGGCAGGGCGAACAGCACCCGTCGTTGGCACGCACCGACGTCGTCGAAGTGATGGCGGGCAAGGAAGCCGCCATCGACCTGAACGAGTACGTCCGCGTCCGGGAGGGGCGCACACCCCGGATCACGCAGGCGGACAAAGTCCGCGTCCAAGGCGCCGATGGCGGAAACGTCATCGCCGCGGACGGAAACGCATTGCGCTACGCCGCGCTCAAGGACTACGTCGGGCCCGGCTCCGTCACTTTCGAAGTCACGGACGGTGCCGGCCCCGACGATCCTCAGGGACTGAAGTCCACCCTGACCGTGATCACCAGAGTGGTTCCGGACCCCAATGCCAACCACGATCCAGTCTTCAGCGGAACCGACCTCGAGGTGCCCCTGGCTGAAACTGCCAGCCTGGAACTGGGCAACCTGGCCAAGGACGTTGACGACGGAGACCAGGAGAAGCTGAAATTCGAGTTTGACGGAACCCTGCCGGAAGGCTTCAGGGCAACGATCGAGGGCCAGACGCTCAGGGTCAGTGCGGAACCCGGCCTGGCCGCAGGCCGGAAGGGCGCCATCCCGCTGAAAGTCACCGACGGCCGCTCGGGTCCGGTGAAAGCCGCCGTGACGGCCACCGTCGTCGCCTCCAACCGGCCGCTCGCTACGGCCAATGAGGATGTCATCGACAAGGCCAACGCCGGCCGGAGTGAGACCATCAACGTCCTCGCCAACGATTTCAATCCGTTCAGCGATGCCCCGTTGAAGATCGCCTCGGTTGCGGTGGAGACCGGTTCCGCCGCCGGACAACCCCTCATTAGCGGGGACTCCATCACGTTCACGCCAGCGGACGGTTCCAAGGGCGTTATGGTGCTCCGGTACACGGTCTCGGACAAGACGGATGACCCGTCACGCCAGGTGAGCGGCAGGGTCCGCGTTACCGTGCGTGACAAACCCGACGCCCCCTCGGCACCGTCCGCCACGGACGTGCGCAGCCGCACCGCCGTCCTGAAGTGGGCTCCGCCGTCGGACAACGGTGCGCAGATCACGAAATACACCGTGCGGTCCAATGGCTTCAGCCAGGACTGCGCCACCACCACCTGCACGCTCAGCGGCCTGACCAATGACGTCAAGTATGTCTTCGCTGTCACGGCCACCAATGACGTCGGTGAGTCGGAATCCTCGCCGCCCTCCAACGAGATCCGGCCGGACGAGAAACCGTCTCCGCCGGAGGCGCCCACGGTCAAAGCGGGCGACAAGACCATGGTGATCGCCTGGCCTGCGGCGAAGACTGAAGGCTCGGCCGTTAAGAGCTACAACCTGGAGATCTCCCCGCCGCCGGCCAGCGGAATCGCCGTGAAGAACGGTGTGACCGGCTTGACCTACACGTGGCCCGGCCTGACCAACGGCGTGCGCTACAAGGTCCGCGCCCAGGCCGTCAACGAGCTTGGCCCGTCCGAGTGGGGCATCTACTCTTCCGAGGACAACCCGGCTGGAGTACCCGCGGCACCGGCGGCACCGACGTCGGCCGTGGCCTCTGCCGTGGGAACCACCAACCAGCTGCGCGTGAACTGGTCCGAACCCGACACCAACGGGGACGCGATCAGGAACTACTACGTCACCATGAGCGGAGGCGGCGGCGCACCGCAAACGCAGACCATCGCGGGCACCGTGCGCACCGCCAATTTCACGGCCAACAATTCCGAAGCTGAGTACACCTTTACTGTCCAGGCCGAAAACAAGGCGGGGAAGGGCGCCGTCAGTCCGCCGTCGGCGCCCCGGCGCGCCACCGGCAAGCTGGGCCAGGTCTCCGGGGTCAGCGCCGCCGCGGCAGACACCGGGGGAGCAGGGCGGCAGGTGACCATCAATTTCAAGGAGCTGACCGCAGCAGAACGCAATGGTTCGGCCCACGGCGAGGTGAGCTACAGCTACAACGCCAGCACCGGCCAGAACGGTCCGATCACGCCAGGGCAGACCGTGGGCGGCTTCACCAACGGTGCCCAGACCACAATTACGGTGATCGCCCACTCCACCGTGGCGCCAAGCTCTAACGCCAGTTCCGGCGCATCGGCCACCCCGTTCGGTTCGCCAGGCACGCCGTCGGCTTCGGGACAGGACGGTGCCATGAACCAGAAGTCCTTGACCTTGAGCTGGTCTTCCCCGTCAACCACGACCAACGACGTCGCGTCGACCTTGATCAGGATTGATGGCGGCGGCTGGGAAAACGTTGCCGCGTCCGGCAGCCGGGTCATCAACACCGGTGGATTCGCTGAGTCCCACCGGATCGACGTGAAAACCGTCAACTCCCTGGGGACCGAGAGCGGAGTGGTTTCCGCGTCCGCCAAGTCCGGGGCGCAAGGCGAATGGATAACAACCGTCGTCAAGGGCACGGACCTCGTGCGCACCTGCACCTTCGAATACGGCAAGGCCAGCTACCGGCCGAACCCGTACTTCGACTGCCAGGGCATCAACAAGGGCGACACTCCGCCGTGGTTCTACGTCAACAGCGGCGAGCGGATCGTGGTCCACTGCTACGTCATGATGAACGACCAATGGACTAACACGCCGGATCAGCCGTTCTATCGGGTCGAGCCGGGATCCAACCGAAACGTGGGCTACTACATGGTTGCGGGGCACTCGCAGCTCGGTCAGCCGTACTCCCACGGGATCCCGCGGTGTTGATGACGGGCGTAGCCGCAGGTCAGGCGGCCGGGGAGAGCTCCCCATCGCGGTGCGCCGGATGGTTGGGTAGGCTGTCGCGGGAAACAGAGAGCCCGGTACCGGGTCTTTGGAAACGCTGCCCTGGGGGCGGCTGCGATTTTGAGGGATTTGAAAACTGGTGACAACTCTGTTCGGCAAGCTGGGTCTCAGGGAACGCCGCAGGAAGTTGGTTTCGGGCACGGTTTTTGCGGTGGCCGGTGCTGCGTTGGTGGCGGGTGCGGTGATTTATCCGGGGTTTAAGACCACTGAGGTGGAATTGAACGACGGTGGTGTGTGGGTGGTCAGTAAGGCCAGGAATGCTGTTGGCCGTTTGAATTATCCGTCCCGTGTGCTGGATGGTGCGGTGACCCCGGCGAGTACGACTTTCGATATCCTGCAGAATTCCGGTGACGTTTTTGTCGATGATGAGACGGGTTCGACGCTGAATCAGGTGTCTCCGGCGAATATGCAGTTGGGCGGGGATAAGCAGTTGCCGGGTGCGGCTGATGTGAGTTTTGGTTCCGAGGTTATTTCGGTGACGGACCCGGCCAAGGGCAAGGTGTGGGCGCTTTCGCCGTCCACTGTCAACGGTTTTGACGAGGAGTCCACGGAGCCGGTGTTGGCCGGTTCGGAGGGCCTGGTGTCCGCTGTTGGTGCGGATAACCGGATTTACAGTGCGGATCCGAAGACCGGTGCGGTGACGGTGACGGCTGTTGATGCCAACGGTGCGGTGGCGTCGACCGAGTCCGGTACGTGGGACGGGCTGAAGGGTGCCGGGGATCTGCAGCTGGCTGTGGTGGGGGAGCAGCCGGTGGTGCTGGATGCCGGGCGGGGGAAGCTGTTCCTGCCGGGCGGGCGTGCGCTGGATGTGGCGGATGCGCAGGAGGCGAAGCTGCAGCAGTCGGGTCCGGAGTCGGATGTGGTGGCGGTGGCGACGCGGAAGGCGTTGTTGAAGCAGCCGTTGGACGGGTCGACGGCGAAGACGGTGTCCTTTGATGGTGAGGGTGTGCCGGCGGCTCCGGTGCAGCTGGGCGGGTGTGTCCATGCGGCGTGGTCGGGGGCGAACAAGTATGTCCGGGACTGCGTGAATGATGCCGATGATAAGAACGTGGAGGTGCCCAAGGCGAGTGCGTCGCCGTCGTACGTGTTCCGGGTGAACCGGGACCTGGTGGTGCTGAACGATGTGAACTCGGGCAATGTGTGGCTGGTCAACCAGAACATGCAGCTGGTGAACAACTGGGACGACGTCATCCCGCCCAAGAACCAGTCCGATGACCAGGACCAGGAATCCGCGGACAACAACACCATCAACATCCTGCCGGACCGGACCAAACCCAACCGGCCGCCGGAAACCAAGGCTGACACCGTCGGCGTCCGGCCGGGGCGCACCACCATCCTCCCCGTCCTGGACGACGACTCCGACCCCGACGGTGATGTCCTGACGGCGTCCGTCGGGGGCTCCGGGCCCGCTTCAGGCACGCTCCAGAACATCTACGGCGGAACGGCCTTCCAGATCACGGTCCCGGCCGACGCCAAGCCCGGCTCCGAAACTTTCAGCTACAACGCGGCGGACGGCCGGGGCCTGACCGCCGGCGGGCAGGTATCCCTGAACGTCGTGGGTCCTGACCAAAACAAGCCGCCCGTCTTCAAGCGCGGTGAGCCCACCACCATGCTGGTGGAGCAGGGGAAGACCGTCAGCCAGAACATCCTCACCGACTGGGCGGACCCCGACGGCGACGACCTCGTGCTGCTGGACGCCAAGGCAGACAACGAGCAGGACCAGGTCAAGGTCCGCCGCGACGGGCTGCTCACCTACCAGGATTCGGGGGCCGCACCCGGCAAGAAAACCGTCGCGGTGTCCGTGTGGGACGGCCGCGACACCACCACCGGACAGGTGGTGGTGAACGTTCAGCCGCCCGGCGCGCTGGCGCCGGTGGTCAACGCTGACCATGTCACCGCCGTCGTCGGCCAGGACCTCGTGATCGCCCCGCTGAAGAACGACGTCGACCCCAATGGCGGCGCCTTGCGGCTCGCCCAGGTGGAAGCCTCCGGCCCGGCCGAACTCGGCCCCGTCACCGACGGCGGAACTTTCACGTTCCGCAGCGAGACAGCCGGCCCGGTGTACCTGACCTACATCGCCAGCAACGGCCCGCAAAGCAGCCAGGGACTCATCCGCGTGGACGTGGAATCAGGCAAGGACACCGGCGACCCGGTGGCCGTCCATGACGTGGCGCTGATGCCGACCGGCGGAAGCGTGCTCCTGGACCCCCTGGCCAATGACTCCGATCCCTCCGGCGGCGTGCTGGTGCTGCAATCGGTCCAGCTTCCGGACAACACCACGGCATCCGTAAGCGTGATCGACCACAGTGTGCTGCGGATCACCGACGTGCTGGGCACCAAAGAGCCCTTCCTGTTCAAATACACGATGTCTAACGGCCGCAAGTCCGCCACCGGCAGCGTCTCCGTGGTGCCGGTGCCGGCGCCCGCCGTCCTCGAAGCGCCCCAGCCGAAACCGGACGAAGTCAACGTCCGCGTCAACGACGTCGTCACCATCCCCGTGCTGGCCAACGACACCCATCCGCAGGGCCAGAAACTGACTGTGGATCCGGTGCTGCCGCAGGCGGTGCCGGCGGAAGACGGCAAGAGTTTCGTGTCGGAGAACACGCTGCGATTCATCGCCGGTTCCCAGCCCAAGACGGTCCGCGCCATCTACAACGCCGTCGACCCGCAGGGCCAGAAGAGCGCCGCGGCGGTCACCATCCACATCCTGCCGCTGGAAGGCGCCGAGAACTCCCGGCCGCAGCCAAAGAACCTGACGGCAAGGGTGGTGGCGGCCGGCTCGGTCCGCATCCCGGTGGAACTGGACGGGATCGATCCCGACGGCGACTCGGTGCAACTGACCGGCATCGACAGCACCCCCAACATGGGCACCGCCACCGTCGGCAGCAACTTCATCGACTTCACCGCAGCCGGTGACGGCGCAGGTACGGACACCTTCCGCTACAAGGTGGTTGACCGGCAGGGCGCCGTCAATTCCGGCACGGTGACCGTGGGCATTGCCCCGCGGGGCGACGCGAACCAGAAACCCACCCCCGTCGACGACGACGTCCAGGTGCGTCCGGGACGCCAGATCGCCGTGGATGCCGCAGGCAACGACACGGACCCCGACGGCGACCCCATCGGGATTGTGGCCGACGGCATCGAAGCTCCCGCGGAACTCCAGGCGACCGTGAGCAAGGCGAGCGGACGCATCCTCCTGCAGGCGCCGGCGAGCGAGGGCACAGTCAACGTCCGCTACACGATCGTCGATGACCGCGGAGCGTCGGCGCAGGCCACTATCCGGGTCAACGTCCGCGGTGACGTTCCGCTCCAGGCACCGATCGCACGGGATGACCGTGTGACGTCCGCCCAGACCCTGGGCAAGACTGCCGTTGACGTGCCCGTGTTGAAGAACGACGAGGATCCGGACGGCGTGGGCGAGAACCTGAAGATCGCCACGGAAGCCACCACCGCCCGGCCGGGAACCGACGGCAACATGGTGGTGGAGCTGACCGAGCAGCCCCAGCTCATTCCGTACACGGTCGAGGACGTGGACGGCCAGAAATCCACCGCCATCATCTGGGTGCCCGGCGTGGGACAGCAGGTGCCGACGCTGGCCAAGGACGAGGTGGTCGAGGTCATTGCCGGCCAATCGGTAACCGTGGACCTGAAGGAATGGGTGAAGGTCCGCGACGGAAAGTCGCCGCGCCTGACCCAGACCGACCGGATCAAGCTCATCGGCTCCGACGGCGGTGACCCGGTTGCCGGGAACGGTACTGCCATCAACTACACCGCGGGCCAGGACTATGTGGGGCCTGGCTCCATCAGCTTTGAAGTCACCGACGGCACCGGCCCGGATGATCCGCAAGGCCTCAAATCAACCCTCAGCATCCGGACCAAGGTCCTGCCGGACCCGAACCGGAACAACCCGCCGACCCTGCTGGGAAGCTCGGTGGATGTACCAAAGGGCGAATCAGCGGACACCGACCTGGGCCGGCTCACGTCCGACCCCGACCGCGATGACGTCGACAACATGAAGTACGAGCTGGTGGGGAACGGTCCGGCCGGTTTCAATGCCCGCATTGAAGGCAAGACCCTTAAGGTGTCCGTGGACGGCTCAACAGCCACCGGCACTGCAGGGGCCGTGCAGGTCAAGGCAAAGGATCCCCGGGGACTCGAAACAACTGCAACGTTCCAGCTGGCGGTCACCGCGTCCAACCGGCCCAAGCCCGTAGCCAGCGACGATGTTGAACCCAACGCGGCCGCCGGCAAGACCGTGTCCGTAAACGTCCTGGCCAACGACTCCAACCCGTTCCCGGAGACGCCGCTGAAAATCGTGGAGGCCGGCGTCGAAACCGGACTCGGCAACGTCGAGGTGGCCGGCGGCGACGTGAACGTGACGCCTGCTTCCGGTTTTACCGGCACACTCGTGGTGGCCTACACCGTTGAGGACAAGACGGGGGAGACCTCCCGGCATGCCACGGCGCGCATCCGCCTGACGGTCAAGGACAAGCCGCTGGCCCCTGCCACGCCGCAGGCGCAGAGCGTCGGCGACCAGACTGCCTTGCTGAACTGGACCGCGCCGGCGGACCGCGGCTCGCCCATTACCAAGTACACGGTCTACGGCGAGGGCGGCTACCGGCAGGAATGCCCGGCAAACTCGTGCACGCTCACGGGTTTGACCAACAACACCAAGTACCACTTCCAGGTCACAGCCACCAATGAATTCGGCGAGTCCGACCGGTCACCGGCTTCGGCCGAGGTCCGTCCGGACGTCAAGCCCGACACCCCGGTTGCCCCTGCGCTGAAGTTCGGGGACAAGCAGCTCAGCGTGACGTGGACGGCGCCGGCGAGCAAGGGCTCGCCCGTCAAGTCATACGACCTGGAGATCTCCCCGGCGCCGGCCGGGCAGAACGCCCAGATCCAGAACCTGACCTCACTCAGCTATGTGTGGAAGGGGCTGCAGAACGGCGTTTCCTATAAGGTCCGTGTCCTGGCACGAAACGATGCCAAGGAGCCCTCCGAGTGGAGTGCCTACTCCGCCGCCGAAATCCCCGCCGGCGTCCCGGTCACCCCGGCCGCTCCCAGCGCGACGGCGGCAAACTCGGTGGGTACGCAGAGCCAGCTCAGGGTGACCTGGACGGCACCGAACAACAACGGCGACGCCATCTCGGCGTACACACTGACCACACTGAGGGGCGGGGCCGTCGTCGCCACCCAGCAGGTCGCCGGGACATCGCAGAACGTCACCGTGGACAACTCCGAGTCGGGCTATACCTTCACCGTGTCGGCCACCAACAAGGCCGGCACGTCCGGCACGAGCGCACAGTCCGCAGCCGTCCGGGCAGTGGGCAAGCCGGACATGGTGGGCAAACCCACCGCGACCCTCGTCGATACCGGCGGAGACGGCGGAAAGATCGACGTGAGGTTCCCCGTGTTGACCGATGCCCAGCGCAACGGATCGACTCCCGGCGAGATCACCTACAAGTACCGGCTGACGTCGGGTGGCGGCAGCGGCAACATTGCTGCCGGCGGAGGAACCGTGGCAGCTGCCAACGGCACCGCTACCGCCGTCGTCGTGTGGGCCGTCTCGTCCCGCAGTACCACCGCCGGCGACGCAAGCCCTGCCTCCAACACCGTCAACCCTTACGGGCTCGCCTTCGCGCCGACTGTGACGGGCAGCAACAGCAGCGGCGTGGGGGACAGGACAGTGTCCTGGAACTGGAACGAGCCCAGCGGCAACGGCCGGGCAGTGACGGGCTACCAGTACAGCCTGGACGGTGGAGGCTGGCAGGACACCGGGCAGCGGTCGTTCTCGAAGACCGTCGGCTTCAGCGAGACGCACACACTGCGGGTCCGCGCGATCAGCGCGGGCCAGGCGGGGCGCATCGGCAGCGATACCTCGCGCAGCGGCGCGGAGCCGCCACCGCCGGCGCCGACGTCGTGGGACATCAGGGCGACCCCGGTCAGGACCTGCACGGAGGCGAATAGCAGCACGAACAGCTACCGGAACACTAACCCGGACCAGTGCCTCAGCCCCGGACGGTGGTTCGACACGGGTTACACAGCCCAGACCGACTACTACGTGGTCTGGAGCGGCAGGGTCTGGTACCACCTCACGTCGGGTGCTGCCTCCGGCAACTTCACCCGCGGCGACACTACGTCCCTGGGCACGAACCCGCCGGCAGGCATGCCCCAGCGGTAATGCTGAGGTAATCAGGGCCCAAGCAAACAATTAGACTAATCGCTGGACGAAGCGGGCTGCGGCCCGAAGATTCAGCCGAAACCCGGAAGAGGATTGACCCATGACCATGACAACTGAGCAGGCCGACTGGTTTGCAGGAACGTTCGAGAAGCTCGTTGCCAACGTAGGACAGGCCGTGCTGGGCAAGTCCCACGTCATCCGCCTGACCTTCACGGCCATGCTCGCCGAAGGGCACGTCCTCTTCGAAGATGCGCCCGGAACCGGCAAGACGTCCCTGGCGCGTGCCCTCGCGGCAACCGTGCAGGGGTCCAACAACCGGATCCAGTTCACCCCGGACCTGCTTCCCTCGGATGTCACGGGTGTGACCATCTACGACCAGAAGACCCAGAAGTTCGAGTTCCACAAGGGTCCCATCTTCAACAACATCGTCCTGGCCGACGAGATCAACCGTGCGTCGCCGAAGACCCAGTCCGCCCTCCTGGAGGTCATGGAGGAATCACGGGTCACGGTGGACGGCACCACGTATGAAGCCGGCCGCCCCTTTATGGTCATGGCCACGCAGAACCCGATCGAGCAGGCGGGCACCTACCGGCTGCCCGAAGCCCAGCTGGACCGGTTCCTGATCAAAACGTCCATCGGGTACCCGGACCATGCGTCCACGGTGCAGCTGCTGGGAGGAGCGAACCTCAAAGACCGGTCCAAGGAGCTCTCCGCGGTCATCACCACGCAGGCGGTGGCTGACATGGCCGACCTCGCTGCGACCACACACGTGGACACCGCCGTGCTGGAATACATTTCACGGCTGTGCGAGGAAACCCGCAACGCACCCGAGACACGTCTCGGCGTCTCCGTCCGCGGAGCCCTGGCCATGGTCCGGGCCGCAAAAGTCTGGGCCGCGAGCCAGGGGCGGAACTTCGTCCTGCCGGACGACGTGAAGGACCTCGCCGGCGTCGTCTGGACGCACCGGTTTGTGATGGACCCCGAAGCGGAATTCTCCGGCGCCACCGCCGAAGCCGTACTGGCCCGCGTGCTGTCCGATGTCGCTGCCCCGCAGCAGCGCGCCGGCGTCTAAGCGGTGACCGCCCACCATTCCGGCACATTCACCGCGCGAACAAAGGCACAGATATGTCCAGCAGCACTCCGTTGACCCGGCTTGCTGAACGCCTGAAAAGGCCGTTTTCAGGTGACGGGAAGGCCTCGCGCCTACGCCCGGCCGCCATGTGGTCCGAAGCCGTCAGCACGGCGGGCCTGGTGCTCGCGCCCGCCTGGTCGAAAGTCCGGGTGCTCTGGTTGACGTACGCCTGGCCGGTTCTCTCGGTGGTCAGCGTCCTGGGCTGGTCCGTCCTGGCCGCATCGATCCTGCTGTGGAGTGTCGGCCAGGCCTATGGCTGGCAGGAAGCCAAGGCCGCCGCAGTGGCTGCCCTCGTCCTGTTCGTCCTTGCCGTCGGATTCATCCTGGGGCGCTCCTCCTACGGCGTGGTGCTGGACCTCGCCAGGACCCGCGTGGCCGTCGGCGACAGCGCCGTCGGCAGCATCGCTGTCTCCAATACCTCCGCGCGTCCCCTCCTGCCGGCCGCGCTGGAGCTTCCCGTGGGAGCGGCCACCGCCGTCTTTCACCTGCCGCGGATGAAACCGCAGCAGGTCCATGAGGACCTCTTCACCATCCCCACCGCCCGGCGCGCCGTCATTGTGGTGGGCCCGGTGCGCTCCGTCCGCGCCGACCCCCTGCACCTGCTGCGGCGCCAGGTGCTGTGGACTGAGCCTGAGGACCTCTACGTACACCCGCGGACCGTTGCCCTGGCCGGTTCCGCCGCTGGCTTCATCCGCGACCTGGAGGGCATGCCCACCACGGACCTGTCCAGCGCCGACGTGTCGTTCCACGCGCTCCGTGACTATGTGCCGGGCGACGACCGCCGCCACATCCACTGGAAGACCACCGCGCGGACCAACAAACTCATGGTGCGCCAGTTCGAGGAAACGCGCCGCGCCCACCTCGCCATCTCGCTGTCCATCAACACGGACGAATATGACTCGGAGCACGAATTCGAACTCGCTGTTTCCGCGGCCGCTTCCATCGGGCGCCAGGCCATCCGGGAACAGCGCGAACTGGACGTCCTCACCCAGAAGGGTCCGCTCCGGTGTGAGACCGGCCGGAACATGCTCGACGACATGACCCGGATCGTGGGTTCCCCAATGCGGAAGACCGCCGTCGACCTGGCCCGTACGCTGGCGGACACTGTCCCGAACGCTTCGGTGGTTTTCTTCGTCGTGGGCAGCCGAGTCACCCCCGCCCAGCTCCGTTCGGCATCGGCTTCGGTGCCGCCGGGAGTGCGCAGCCTCGCCGTCCGCCTTGAGACCGGCGCCGCGCCGGCCCGCGCGAACATCGCTGACCTGACAGTCCTGACGCTGTCCGACCTGTCCGACCTCGCCATCATCCTGAGAAAGGCGGCTGCATGAGCTCCGCGCCCGCATTCCGCCCGCGCAGGCAGCCCGCGCAATCGCAGCCGTCCGCCTTCAGCGACGGCCAGCCGGCCTGGCATTTCGCGCTCGACGCCGGTGCCCTGGTGGTCCTGCTGGGGCTTGGAGTCCTCGGGTTCAGCCTCAGCTTCGGCGGCGACCCCTATTACCTGATCGCCGGATTCGGTGGCATCCTGCTGGGCCTGGGCATTGCCGCGGCCAACGCCCACTTCAGGCTCGGGGCCCTGATCACCGCCGCAGCGACACTCGGCGCGTACCTGGTTCTAGGAACGCTGTTTGCCGTGCCCGATGCCGCCGTCGCCGGCTTTGTTCCCACTCTCGAGTCACTGCGGACCCTCCTGCTGGGCGTCGTCTTTGCCTGGAAGGACATGCTGACCGTAGGTGTCCCGGTGGGAACAGCCGGCGGAATGCTCATTGTCCCGTTCCTCAGCGCCCTCATCACAGCGCTGGCCGCAGGACTGATGACGTGGCGGCTGAAGAGCCCTTACTGGCCGCTCCTGCCTGTGCTGGTGCTCTTCGTTACCGGCATTGCCTTCAGTACCAACGCCGGCTTCCTCAACGTGGAGCGTGGAATCTCCCTCACGGTGGTGGCTGTGGCCTGGGCAACCTTCCGACGCGACGCACACCGGCGCAACGACACCCGAAAGGTGTCCGTCAACCGCCCGGAGGCGGATGCCTCCACCGCACGCCGCGCCAAGATCCGCCGGCTCGGGTCCGCCGCGGGCGTCATCGCGGCCTGTGTGGCCGTCACGGCGGTGGCATCGCCGCTCGTTACGGCCAGCGACGACAGAACGGTACTCCGCAACGCGATCGTTCCGCCGTTCGACCCGAAGGACTACATCACTCCGCTGGCGAGCTTCCGTAATTTCGTCAAGGACAAGAAGGATGACAACCTGTTCGTGGTGAGTGGCCTGCCCCGGGACGGGCGCGTCCGTCTGGCGGCCCTTGACGCCTTCAACGGCACCAACTACAACATGGACCCGGACAGCTCCGGCAACTTCAGCAAGGTGGGGGATGCCAAGTCCCTCAACACCTTGGCCGACTCCGACGGCATCGTCCCCAGCAACGATTACACCCTGGATATCACCATCGAGGACTACCAGGGATACTTCCTGCCCGGCGGCCGCCGCACCACCGGAATCAGCTTCACCGGGGAGTCCTCGGGAGCCGCCTCCGGGCTCTACTTCAACTCCGGAACGGACACCGCGGTCACCACCAGGGGCCTCGCGAAGGGCGACGCCTACAGCGTGCAGGTGTCCGACCCCGCCAAGCTCGAACACGGCCAGCTCACCCAGTACGACTTCGCCAAGGTGGCGCTCCCGGATGCCCAGGAAGTCCCGCCGGTGGTCGGCTCCCAGGCCAACGATTTGTCCGCCGACGCCCCCACGGCGATCGACCGTGTCCGGCAGATCGAAGCCCATTTCCAGAAAAAGGGCGCCTTCAGTAACGGCCTGATCGACGAAGGCCAGCTGCCCAGCGTCTCAGGGCATGGCTCGGCGCGCATCAGGAGCCTCCTGACCGCCAAGCAGATGCTGGGCGACGACGAACAATACGCCGTGGCGATGTCCCTGATGCTCCGGCACCTGGGCATCCCGTCGCGGGTGGTGATGGGCTTCTACCCGGACCCGAAGAGCCCGGAAAACGGCGCCGGCGAAGTAAAGATCACCGGCAAGGATGTCCACGCCTGGGTGGAGGTCGCGTTCGACCGTGTCGGGTGGGTCTCCTTCGACCCCACCCCGCCCAAGGACAACGTGCCCATTCCGCCGGACCCCGAGAACAAATCCAAGCCCAAACCGCAGGTCCTGCAGCCCCCGCCCCCGCCGCAGGAGCCGGCCGACCTGCCGCCGGACTCTTCCCCGGACGCCCTGGACGCTGACGAGAAGAAGAACAACCCGTGGCTGTTCTGGGGACCGATCCTCACGGCAATCGGCATCGCCTTGATCCCCGTTGCGATCCTGGCGCTGCCGCTTCTGCTCATCGCGCTGCTCAAGAGCCGGCGCCGCAGGGCCCGGTTCTCCGACGGGCACCCGGCCCAGCGGGTGGGCGGCGGCTGGAACGAAGTGGTCAGCCTCGCCACGGACATGGGTGCCGCCCTGGACACCCGGGCAACCCGCCGGGAATCCGCCGTCGTCCTCGGTGAAGCTTTTCCCGCGACTGCCGGAACAACCGCCCTGCTGGCGCGGCGCGCCGACGCCTCCATTTTCGGCGCCGGCCAGCCAAGCGAGGCGGAGGTCCAGGAGTACTGGACCATCGTCGACGGCTCGCTGAAGGAAATGACCGCCACTGTTGGATTCTGGCGGCGCCAGGCTGCCCGGTTCTCGCCCCGGTCCCTCCTGTCCGACGGCCGGACTGCGCTCAAGCTCAAGGGACCCAGGCTTGTCCGGACTGCCAAAACGGAGCCCGCGGGTAGGGTGGACGGTGGCCCGGGACCGGTGTCCGGCCACCCTGTCAGGCAACCGGACGGCCCGGTGACCGGACCGGCACCGGCGGCACCGGCGGGTGCTTCCGCTTCGGGGCCGGCCACTTCCGGCCCGGCCACTTCCGGTCCGGACAATGAACAGACCGTGCTGAGGCGCACCCTACGAGAGAACCGCAACGAACCATGACCCATGACGCCGAGCGCTGCCAGCGCTGCCAGCAGTTGATACGTCCCGGAGCGGCGTTCTGCCCGTCCTGCGGCGCGCCGCTGAGCAACCGGGCTGCCCGCAATGACCGGAACATCGACCACTCGCAGCGGGAGCTGATGGAGCGGACGGCCGCGCACGGCGGTCCGATTCCCGGTAGTATCCCCGTAGCGCACGCCGGGACGGAAGCCGCCGGGCCGGGCCTCCGGGAACAGACGGTGCACGGACAATCGGTCCAGGGACACCGTCCAGTTGGACAGGGTGCCCCCGGACAGGGTGCCCCCGGACGGGGCGCCCCCGGACGGGGCGTGCCTGTGCAGGGCGGCCGCCTGGCCGGTGTGCAAACGCACGGCTCGAACGTACAAGGGGGAGGTACCGGAATGGGTGGCAAGCTGGACATCGTTCCCGCAGCGGCGGGACGGCGGCTCGGCGCCGCGGTGCTCGACTGGGTGGGGCCGGCCGCGGTTCTTGTAGTGATGCTAACCATCGGGTTTGCCAGCATCACCCGCACCCAGAGCGGCGGCTACATCATTTACGACACAGCGATGCTTGTGCTGCTGGGCAGCATTGCGGTGGGCATCGCTGTGGTTTACACACTGGTGATGCTCGGAATCGAAGGCCGCTCCGGCAACACCATTGGCAACCAGCTCATGGGCATCCGCAGCACCGACCAGGACGGCTATGCCCCCGGCGCCGGAGCCCTGTTCCTGCGCGGCCTCATCACCGGCGCAGGCATCCTCCTGACGGTGCTTGCAACGGTGCTCGTGGTGGTTTTCAAGTGGTTCGGGGCCGCGCTGTGGATCCTCGTGCCGCTCGGCATGCTCGGTATCGCCTGGGCTTTCCTCGTGGTGGTGTCCAACTCCTGGGACAAGAACGGCAAGCTTAGGGGCTGGCACGATGCCGCGGCCAAGACGCTCATGTTCGATGTCAACGCCGGCCGGAACCCCGTCACCACCGGAGGCATCCAGGGGCCCTACAGTTTCGCACCGCTGGACCTCCCGCCCGTGCAGCAGGTTTCGTCACCGATTGCGGGCGCGGCCGTCAGGCCCGGCCAGGCGGTGACCGCGCCAGCCGCGGAACCGCACCAAGGTTTCAGCCAGCCTGCCGCCGTCCCGCAGCCGCCCCATAACCCGAACCAGTGGCAGCCCCCCGTGGCGCCCGCGCCTGTTCCCGTCCCGACACAGGGACAGGCCCAGCCCCAGGCCGCGCCCGTCCCGACACACTTCCAGCCGGCACCCGCCCCGGTTCAGACCAAGCCCCTGCAGGACCCTGCGCCGCAAGTTCAGGCTTGGGCCCTCCACCCCGATGACGACCACGACCGCACCCAAATGCGCGGACAAACCGTTCCGGCACCAGTGGCCGTGCTGCGCATCAGGCTCGACGACGGCCGCGAATTCCAGCTTGACCGGACGGCGCTCATCGGCCGGAACCCCGGCGGTTTTCCGGGTGAAGACATTGCACAGCTGCTGGCAGTGGCGGACCCCGGCCGTTCCATCTCCAAGACCCACCTGCACCTGCGTGAGGACAACGGGGGAGTATGGGTCACGGACCGCAACTCCACCAACGGCAGCGCCGTCACCACGCCGGACGGCATCCGTACCGCCTTGCAGGCCGGGGAACCCGCCTATGTACGCCCAGGGTCCACCGTCCACTTCGGTGACCGAACCTTCCACCTAGGACAGGCATGAATTCCCAGCCGGCAGCCGCCACTTCCGAAGCGGGCCGGGAGCCCGGACTCCAACTGAGCTGCGGCTACGGCACCGACCGTGGCCTGCGCCGGGAACTCAACGAGGATTCCTTCATCGCCTCCGACCCCGTGTTCGCCGTCGCGGACGGCATGGGCGGCCACGAAGGGGGCGAGATCGCCAGCGGAATCTGCGTCCGGACCCTCGCCGGAATGCCGCAGCTGGCCACGGGGGAGCGGACGGCCACGGCCGCCGTCGTCCAGCAGTACCTGGTCAGCGCGGATGAGCGGATCCGCACCGCCACCGGTTCGCGGGCTGGCACCACCCTCGCCGGCGTTGTGCTCGTGGAGCAGATGGGGGTCCCGTACTGGCTGGTGGTGAACATCGGCGACTCGCGGACCTACCGGCTGAGCCAGGGTGAGTTCGCCCAGGTCAGTGTGGACCACTCGGAGGTCCAGGAGCTTGTGGACTCCGGCGAAATCACCAGGGAGCAGGCTGCCGTGCACCCGCGCCGGCACGTGGTGACCCGCGCCCTGGGCACCGGTGACGAAACCGACGCCGACTACTGGCTGCTGCCCGTCGAGGAAGGCGACCGCATCATGATCTGCTCGGACGGGCTGAACGCGGAGCTCACTGACGACCATATGTTCCGCATCCTGAGCACGGTGGGCCACCCCCAGGATGCCGTGGACGCGCTCATCCAGGCGGCGCTGCGCAGCGGGGGACGTGACAACGTCACGGTGATTGTTGTGGATGCCAAGAACGTGATGAACGACGCCGGAACAGACACCGCGCCCCGGCCCGCCGCAGGCGTCGAAGACGAGGACACGCTGCCCCGTACCCAGGTCCTGGAGAATGCCGAAGTGCAGGACAGCACTGAAGTGGATACCGAGGAACTTCCCGAGGCCCCCGTGGCCGTGCTGCCCGCGGACGCGCCAGAGTCCGCTGATTTGCGCAAGCCCGCGGAGCCGGCCGCGCTACCTGGCCAGGAGTCCGTGCATGACTCCGGGAACGATGATGAGGGCCGCCGCGATGGTCTCAAGTAGCTACACCCCGGGGACCTGGTTCGGGGTAGTCCGGGCAGGGACCGCCGTGCTGCTGGCGCCCGGGACTCCGCCCGCGCTCGTGGACTCCCTGTGGGAGCTGCTGGGCAGTGAGCCTGAGGTCCACGACGTGCTTCACGCGGTGACCAGCGCCTCCTCGGGCTCCCTGGCGCAACTTCCGTGGTTCGGCATTGTGGATATGCGGGATTCCCTGCGGGTGTTCCTCCGCGGCGACATCGAACTGACAGCGGACCTCGCCGCGGGACCGGTGGAGTTGAACGGCAGCGACGTCACCACCTGGACCGAGCGCAGGCTCAGCGAACCGGAACGGTACACAGTGACGCTTCCGGGCGATGCTGCCGGCGCTGCCGAACTCCCGCTGGGGGAGGGGGTTGTCCTGCTGCAGAGCCTCACGGTGGGCCGCGTTACGGGCGCACTGCCTCCGGCGTCGGGGGCGGCGGCGAATGCGGCTCCCGTGACCGAGGTGCCCCTGGCTCCGGAGGCCACTGCGCCTGCCCCGGCCGAGCTCGCGGTGCACGAGCAGGTGCCGGTACCCGAACAGGTACCCGTGCACAACGAAGAGCCGGTGGCCGAGCCGGTCCACGAACCCGTCCCTGAGCCGGTCCACGACGTGCCTGCTGAACATGGTGCGTCGGCCGAGACGGTGATGGGTCTTCCCGACGACGAGCTCGAGTACACGGCCGCCGGCATGCCCGGCATGGAGGGTCCCGGCACGGAAGGTACGGAGGACGAACACGAAAGCACGGAAGATGCCGGCACCGGCGCGCCCGGCGCCTCCCCGGGAGCGGGCGGACAGGAACCCGTTCCGGCGAACGAGCTGACCGGAAGCTACGACCACCTGTGGGAAAAGACCGTCATGCGCCGCATCGAGGACGCCGCCGTTCGGGACGAGCCTGAAGAAGAGCCTGCCGTGGAAACGGAAAACCCGGAAGGCGCCCCCGAGCGGGTAGGCGAACCCCAAGCAACAGCCGCGACCGCGCAGTTGCCTGCCGCGGAGCCGGCCGCGCCCGCGCAGCACGCACAGCCCCTCATCCCTGCCGGGCACGGCGGGCTGATCGACTCCGTCCCCTGGAACACCGGCGGCGGGCAGGCCGCCCGGCCGTCCGGGCCGCCGTCGTTCGCTCCCGTATCCGCTTCGCCCGCAGCCGGTGACATGCCGCACTGGGGCAGCCCGTCGGCAGTGCCCCCGGTGCCGGAAGGCGACCACGACGGCGAAACGATCATGAAAAGCGATCTCGCCGGACTCGGGACCACCCCGCAGCTGCAGGGCACGGCCGGCGGCAGCGACCCGGCCACCGGCCCCATGGTCCTGGCCCGCGTCTGCCCGCAGGGCCACGCCAACCCGCCGACGCATTCGCAGTGCGCCGGCTGCGGCATGGCGCTGGCGTCCGACGCCGTGCAGGTCCGGCGGCCAAGGCTGGGGCGCGTCCGGGTGTCCACCGGCGAACTGATCGACCTGGACCAGTCACTCGTGATCGGCCGCCAGCCCTCCGTGTCCCGCGTCCAGGGCGGAGGCATGCCCCGGCTCGTCCAGGTGGCAAGCCCCAGCGGCGACATTTCCCGGTCGCATATTGAAGTCCGGCTGGAAGGCTGGCACGTGATGCTGTGCGACCTCAAGGCCACCAACGGAACAGTCCTGGTCCGCGAGGGACAGCCGCCCAGGCGGCTTGCCCAGAACGAGATGGCCATTCTTCTTGACGGTGATATTGCAGAACTCGGCGATGATGTGTCGCTGCGGTTCGAGGAGATTCTATGAGTTCCAAGCGGCCCGTAGCCCCGCCGCCGCCGATTCCCGGCTTCACGTATGTCAGCCTGCTCGGTTCGGGCGGGTTCTCCGACGTCTACCTCTATGAGCAGGACAGGCCGCGGCGGAAGGTGGCCGTCAAGGTACTCCTCTCGGACCTGAAGACCGAAGGTGCCCGGCGCCGCTTCGAATCCGAAGCGAACCTCATGGCCCAGCTGTCCTCGCACCCGTATATTGTGACCATTTTCGAAGCCGAGGTCACCGAGGACGGACACTCCTACCTGGCCATGGAGTACTGTTCCCGGCCCAGCCTTGACGTCCGTTACCGCCGGCAGCGGTTCAGCGTGGACGAAGTCCTGGCCGTCGGAATCCAGGTGGCATCCGCCGTCGAGACCGCCCACCGCGCCGGCATTGCCCACCGGGACATCAAGCCGGCCAACATCCTGGTGACCGATTACAACCGTCCGGCACTGACCGACTTCGGCATTTCCGGCACTCTCGGCAGCGACACCGACGAAGACGCCGGGATGTCGATTCCGTGGTCCCCGCCCGAGCAGTTCCGGGACGGCCCGGTAGACGGCGTGATGGTGGACGTCTGGGCCCTGGGTGCGACGCTGTACACCCTCCTGGCCGGGCGGTCGCCGTTCGTGCTGCCGGGGGCCGACAACTCCCAGCGCGAACTGATTTCCCGGATTACCAACTCGCCCGTACCGCGGCTGGGGCGGGCGGATGTTCCCGAATCGCTGGAGCTGGCGCTGTCCACGTCGATGGCCAAGTCGGCTGCCTCCAGATACTCCTCGGCCCACGCCTTCGCATTGGCGTTGCAGCGGATCCAGGCGGAACTGAACCTGTCAGTCACCCCCTTCGAGGTCCTGGACGACGCCCACGCCGAGGAGAGCCACCCGGACGACGGCTTCGAAGAGACCCGGGTCCGGAGCATCGCGTCCGTGGACCCCGATCAGACAGGACACGCCCCGACCTTCCCGGCACGGGTGCGTCCCGTGGTTCCGTCCGCGTTTACGCCCGCGGCGCCGCCGGCACCGGCCGCCGGTCCCGCCCGTGGGCCGGTCCCCGGGCCGGTCCCCGGACCCGCCGCCCGTCCGGACCAGCATGATGACTGGTCGCAGGGCACCATGCTGCGGGGGAGCATCGCGGCAGAGCCGCGGACCGGCGGACCTGGTGACGCGGACATCGCCGCTACGGTCAACAGGCCGCAGGCCGTGCAGGAAGCGCCGGCCGAAGCTCCGGTTGACCATAGCAAGCGGAACCTGTGGCTGGCGGTGGCCGGCGGTGCGGTGCTCGTCGTCGCCGTGATCCTGGGGCTGGTGCTGGGCGTGTCGCGGCCGGAGCCGGTTGTTAAGCCCACCGAGAAGGTTTCCACGCCACCGCCGGATGCCCTGGGTGA
Organism: Arthrobacter sp. LjRoot78; assembly: GCF_964254335.1. Taxonomy (NCBI): domain Bacteria; kingdom Bacillati; phylum Actinomycetota; class Actinomycetes; order Micrococcales; family Micrococcaceae; genus Arthrobacter; species Arthrobacter sp. LjRoot78. The sequence continues at coordinate 1,463,346 of NZ_CAXUTG020000001.1, forward strand.
CGGATCGGTGCCTGACGTGACAAACCTCGTCGGCAAGTTCACGGACTCGGGGAAGGCCCGGTTCACGTGGACCAACCCGGATCCCAAGCCGGGGGATACCTATAAGTGGCAGCTGTCGACATCTGCCCCCGGCGAGGGTTTCCACGCCACCGAAACAACGGAGGCTGAAGTGACTCCCGGCCCGAACAAGTTCGCCTGCATCTGGGTGATGATCGTGCGCAGCGACGGTTCGGCATCTCCCATGGGTGGCGACTCGTCGTATGAGTGCGCCCAGTGAATACAACAATTGCCCTTTGAGTAAGCATTGCCCTTTGAGGAGGCACGGAAAATGGGGGATCTAGCAGTAGATTTCTGTGGCGAATGGTATGAGCCGTCGGACGAGGACGTCTTCAGCATCGGACGCGAGGGCGACCTGGAAGTCGACGATAACCCTTACCTGCACCGGCGGTTCCTCCAGATCGCCCGCTACGACGGCATCTGGTGGCTCAGCAATGTGGGAAGCATGCTCTCGGCGACGGTGGCGGACGGCAGCGGCGGGATGCAGGCCTGGCTCTCACCCGGCGCCCGGATTCCGCTCGTCTTCAGCCACACCAACGTGATTTTCACCGCCGGTCCCACGACGTACGAGTTTGCCGTCCACCTCAAGACGCCCTCTTTCCGGCAGGAGGCCCCCGAAGACGAGAGCGGCGGGGATACGACCATCGGACCGGTCGTCTTCACCGATTCCCAAAGGGCGCTGATCGTTGCCCTGGCCGAGCCCATGCTGCGGCGGGACGGCACGGGGTTCAGTGCCATCCCGTCGTCGGCTGCCGCCGCCAAGACCCTGGGCTGGGCGCTGACCCGGTTCAACAGAAAGCTGGACAACGTGTGCGACAAACTGGACCGCGTCGGCGTGGCCGGTCTCCGCGGCGGCGGCGGCAAGCTGGCCACCAACCGGCGCGCGCGGCTGGTTGAACACGCCGTGACGTCGCACCTGGTGACCGCTGAAGACCTGTACCTGATCGAAAAAATGAGGGGGGTCGACGAAGCGTGAAGATCCGACTGACGCTGCGCCGGGACCCGGCCGATGCCAAAGACCTCGCCGTAACCGTGGACGGCCTGGCAACTGTGGCGGACATCGCCACCCAGCTGTGGGCCGCCGATCCCGAACGCCGGGGCACCCGGCCGCCGGAGAACCTGTCGCTCTGCATCGACGAGGCCTTCGTGGCCGGCGGGATGCGCGGCAACATCCTCAACCGCGCAGACAACCTCCTGGAATCGGGGCTCCGGCCCGGGTCCATTGTTTCGCTGACCCAGGTCAGCGAGCAGTTTGCGGCGCCGGGCGGCAACCGCGGCCCCGCCGCGGCGACGCTCCGGGTGTTGTCCGGGCCCGACGTCGGGCAGGAATTTTCGCTGCCCACCGGCACCAGTTACATCGGCCGGGACCGGGACGTCGACATCCGGCTCTCGGACCCCATGACCTCCAAGCGGCATGCCCGCATCACGGTGGGGGAGACCGTGGAAATCGTGGACACGAATTCCGCCAACGGCCTGATCATGGACGGGCTGCCGGTCACCCGGGCCACGCTGAACTCCTCGGACACGGTGACCCTGGGCGACACGACCGTCTCCGTGGTGGGCCTCGGCCACCACGGTGGTGCGCCGACGTCGCCCTTGGTGGATTTCAACCGCTCGCCCCGGGTGGTGCCGCGCTTCGCCCCGCCCAAGCGGGTGCTGCCGGCCGGACCCAAGCGCCAGGAGCACCACCCGTTCCCGTACATCATGCTGATCGCCCCGCTCATGATGGGCGCCATCCTGTTCGCCGTCACGGGCAACATCTTGTCGGTGCTCTTCATGATGATGATGCCGTTGTTCATCATCGGCCACTACGTGGACCAAAAGATGCAAAGCAAGCGGGAACGCAAGGAGCAGCTCAAACAGTTCCGCGAAGCCATGGCGGCGTTCCGCAAGGACATCACCGAGCTGCAGCACATCGAACGGTCCGTGCGCCTCCAGGAAGCCCCCTCCGTCAGCGACACCGTGGATTCCATCTACAAGCTCGGACCGCTGCTCTGGACGCACCGGCCCGAGCACAACGGGTTCCTCGGCCTGCGCTTCGGGCTGGGCACCGCGCCGTCGCGCATTTCATTCGATGAGCCCTCCAACAATGAGACCGAAGCCGAGTACATGCAGGAGATCCAGGCCTGCCTTAAACAGTTCCGGGACATTGAAGGCGTTCCCATCGTGTCCCAGCTCCGCTCCGCCGGCGCCTTCGGGCTCGCAGGTTCACGCGGCTTGGTGGACGACGTTGCCCGCGGCATGGTCCTGCAGACTGTGGGGCTGCATTCACCCGCCGAAGTGGTGGTCACGGCCATCACGTCGGCCAAATCGCGGGAACGCTGGAACTGGCTTCAGTGGCTGCCTCACGTAGGCTCCGGGCACAGCCCGCTCAGCGGCGACCACCTCGCGGCCGGCCCCGCCGGCGGTTCCTCGCTGCTGGCACGGCTCGAGGACCTCATCGAGCAACGCGAAGCAGGCGCCCAGTCGCCGCGTCCCGTGCCGCGGCCCGGCATCAAGGGCGAGGACGGCGACATCCCCGGACCCGTGCTGCCCTCCGTGCTGGTCATCGTCGAAGACGACGCTCCCGTTGACCGCGGGCGGCTGACCCGGCTGGTGGAACGCGGACCGGATTCGGGCGTCCACGTCATGTGGGTGGCCACCAGCGTCCAGTCCCTCCCGGCCGCGTGCCGCGACTTCATGGTGGTGGACGGCGACCATGGAACCACCACCGGCCAGGTCCGGCTTGGCCGGCACACCTACCCGGTGAGCTGCGAAAGCCTCGACGCCGAACTCGCCTCCCAGCTGGCCCGGATGCTGTCCCCGGTGATCGACGTGGGCAAACCCGTGGACGACGACTCCGACCTTCCCCGCGCGGTGTCCTATGTGAGCCTGATCGGCAAGGACTTCATGGACAACCCCCAGGCGGTGGCGGACCGCTGGAAAGAGAACAACTCGGTCCACGCCACCGCCGTCGCAAACCGCAAGGACAACGGCACGCTCCGGGCCCTGGTGGGGTCCAAAGGTATTGAACCGCTGTACCTGGACCTGAAGAACGAGGGTCCGCACGCCCTGGTGGGCGGCACCACCGGCGCCGGCAAGTCCGAATTCCTGCAGTCCTGGGTGATGGGCATGGCCGCCGCCTACAGCCCGGACCGCGTCAGTTTCCTGTTCGTGGACTACAAGGGCGGTGCCGCCTTCGCCGACTGCCTGCATTTGCCCCACACCGTGGGCCTGGTGACGGACCTCTCGCAGCACCTGGTGCGCCGCGCACTGACGTCCCTGCGGGCGGAGCTCCACTACCGGGAGCACCTGCTCAACCGGAAGAAGGCCAAGGACCTGCTGGGCCTCCAGCGCGAGGCGGATCCCGAAGCTCCGCCCTACCTCATCATCATCGTGGACGAATTTGCGGCCCTGGCCACCGAAGTCCCGGAGTTCGTGGACGGCGTGGTGGATGTTGCCGCCCGCGGCCGGTCCCTTGGCCTGCACCTGATCCTTGCCACCCAGCGGCCCGCCGGCGTGATCAAGGAAAGCCTGCGCGCCAACACCAACCTGCGGGTTGCCCTGCGCATGGCCGACGAGGACGACGCCACGGACATCCTCGGGGTACCCACCGCGGCCTACTTCGACCCTTCCATCCCGGGCCGCGGCGCCGCCAAGACCGGTCCCGGCCGGATCCAGGGTTTCCAGACCGGCTACGCCGGCGGCTGGACCACGGAGAAACCGCAGACCCCGCAGATCGACATTGTGGAAATGGCTTTCGGTTCGGGACCCGCCTGGGCCGCGCCGGCGCCCGAGAAACCGGTGCGGGAGGAGCCTGCCGGGCCCAACGACATCGCCCGCATGACGGCAAACATCATCAAGGCAGCGGAGGTCCTGTCCATCGCGCCGCCACGGAAACCGTGGCTCAACGAGCTGGCCAAGACCTACGATTTCTCCAAGCTCCCCAACCCCAGGACGGACGAGCGCCTCCTGCTGGGCGTGGCTGACGACCCCGCCCACCAGGACCAGCCCACCGTGTTCTACGAGCCTGACAAAGACGGCAACATGGCCATCTACGGAACGGGCGGTTCGGGCAAGTCAGCAGCCCTGCGGGGCATCGCCATCGCCGCTGCGGTCACACCGCGCGGAGGCCCGGTCCACGTCTACGGCATCGACTGCGGTTCCTCGGGACTGAAGATGCTCGACGGACTACCGCATGTCGGCGAGATCATCAACGGAGACGACGTCGAACGCGTGGGCAGGCTGCTGCGATGGCTGCGCGACGTGGCCGATGACCGCGCCGCCCGCTACGCCGACGTCCGGGCCTCCACGATCGTGGAATACCGAAAACTGGCCAACGATCCGGACGAGAAACGGATCTTCATCCTGGTGGACGGCATGTCCAGCTTCCGCGAGGCCTACGAATACAGCCGCCTGTCCGCACTGTGGGACATCTTCCTGCAGCTGGCAACGGATGGCCGGCCGCTGGGCATCCACCTGGTTGTCTCCGGTGACCGCCCCAACTCTGTCCCGGCGTCGTTGCTGGCTTCCATCCAGCGTCGCCTGGTCCTGCGGCTCTCCTCCGAAGACGACTACATTTCGCTGGACGTGCCCAAGGACGTCCTGAACCAGGCCTCGCCCCCGGGCCGCGGCCTGCTGGGAACGCACGAGGTCCAGCTTGCCGTGCTGGGCGGCGACTCCAACCTGGCGCTCCAGGCCCGCGAAGTCCATAAGCTCAGCGAAGCCATGCTGCGCCAGGGGGTGGAGAAGGCTCCCCAGATCGAACGCCTGCCCGAGCAGGTCGACCTGGACATTCTTCCCGCCGGAAGCCCGGATCTGCCGGTCATCGGCGTAGACGACGAGACCCTCCAGCCGGCCGAAATCATGGCGAAGGGACCACTGCTCGTGGCGGGTCCGCCAGGGGCCGGCCGCACGGTGGCACTGGTCACCATGGCCTATGCGCTGCGCCGGTCCAACCCCGGTACCGAGCTGATCTATATCGGCTCGCGCAGGTCTGCCGTCGCATCGCTGAAGGTCTGGAACCGGACACTCGTGGGCGCCGACGACGTCGAAGAGGCAATTGACGCACTGGTGGACTACTCCTCGGAGAACCCTGGCCGGCTTGCCATCTTCATCGAAGGCCTGACCGAGTTCACGGACACGGGTGCCGAGTCCGGCATCGAGCAGCTGGTCACCACATCCATCAAGGCCGACCAGTGGGTGGTGGGCGAGTCTGAGACTTCCACCTGGTCCTCGGCCTGGTCCCTGTCGCAGCCGTTCAAATCCGGCCGGCGCGGACTGCTGATCAACCCGGGCGACATCGAGGGGGACAGCCTGCTGAGCACATCGCTGGGCAAGATCAGTTCCGACTTCGTTCCGGGCCGCGGCTACATCGTAGGCCGCGGCAAGGTCCGCAAGCTGCAGATTGCGCTGCCGCCGGAAAACCGCAGCCAGGCCGATCCGGACCTCAGCCGGGCCGGAGCACTGAGGTGAGAGGCGTGGGGCAGTACGGCACGGGCAGTGCTGTATGGGCAGGGCTGCATGGGGAGCGGTGCCCATCGACGGAGTGTCGGGCCGCGGGATAGTTTCTAGGTAATGGATCTTCCGGATGAGCCGGGGGCCGCTGGGGATGCCGATCGGATCGGGTCCGTTGACTGAAGGAGAAAACTAATGGCTATTTGGGGTGCAGACATTGTTCAGCTCAAGGCGCTCGGAACCAAGCTTCAGGCTGGTTCGTCCGAGATCGAGAAGACCAAGTCGCAGCTGACGAAGGCTCTTAACGGCACGGACTGGAAGGGTCCGGATGCGGAGAAGTTCCGCAGCGAATGGTCCGGTTCGCACGTGACGGCCCTGGCCAAGGTGGCCCAGGCGCTGGAGGAAGCCGGCAAGCAGGCAACCAAGAACGCCGCCCAGCAGGAAGAGGCTTCCCGCTAGGAACGCCCTGCCCTTGTAACGCTGGAAGACAGGCCCCGGACGCAACAATGCGTCCGGGGCCTGTGCGCGCCGGGAGCCAGACAATGTCAGAGATCTAAGGCAGGATAGGTCTGTGAGCACAGGGAACACGGCAGCAGACACGGAAACGCAGGACACTACCGGGGCAGGTACGGGCCAGGAAAAGGTGCCTTCCGGCGCAGTGCGCGAGGAATACGAAAACCTGGTCGAAGAGGTCCGCAAGCACCGCTTCGCGTACTACCAGGAGGACGCGCCCATCATTTCGGACGCTGACTTCGACGAACTCTTCCGGCGCCTCGAAACGCTGGAAGCCATGCACCCGGAGCTGGTGGCCAACGATTCGCCCACCCAGGAAGTGGGCGGCGAAGTATCTGCCGCCTTTACCGCCGTCGAACACCTGCAGCGGATGTACAGCCTGGAGGACGTCTTTTCCCTCGAGGAGCTCGAAGCGTGGATTGCCAAGGCGGAAGCATCCGTGGCCAAACTCGGAAACGGCACGGCCGGACCTGCGTGGCTCACCGAACTCAAGATCGACGGCCTGGCGGTGAACCTGCTCTACCGCGACGGCAAGCTGGTCCGCGCAGCCACGCGGGGGGACGGCTACACCGGCGAGGACATCACGCACAATGTGCTGACCATCAAGGAGATCCCGCAGCAGCTGACCGGCGGGAACTACCCGGCCGAGATGGAGGTTCGTGGCGAGGTGTTCATTCCCTCCAAAGCCTTTGCCGAATTCAACGAGGCCCTGATCGAGGCGGGCAAGGCGCCGCTGGCCAACCCGCGCAACGCCGCCGCCGGCTCGCTCCGGCAAAAGGACCCTGCAGAAACCGCCAAGCGCCCGCTGCGCATGTATGTCCACGGCATCGGCGCGCGCGAGGGGCTGGACACCGTCAGCCAGTCGGACACTTACCGCCAGCTCGCCGAGTGGGGCCTCCCCACCAGCCCCTACTTCGAGGTTCTCGGCAGCCTCAAGGAAGTGCTCGCCTTCATCAAACGCTACGGCGACAAGCGGCACAGCCTCACCCATGAGATCGACGGCATTGTGGTCAAGGTGGACGACTTCGCCATGCAGCGCGCCCTCGGCTACACCTCGAGGGTGCCGCGCTGGGCCGTCGCCTACAAATACCCGCCCGAGGAAGTGCACACCAAGCTCCTGGACATCGCTGTCAACGTGGGCCGCACCGGCCGGGTGACCCCCTTCGGCATCATGGAACCGGTCAAGGTGGCCGGGTCCACCGTGGGAATGGCCACCCTGCACAACCAGGACGTCGTCAAGGCCAAGGGCGTGAAAATCGGCGACATTGTGGTGCTCCGGAAGGCCGGGGACGTCATCCCGGAGATCGTGGGACCGGTGCTTGCGCTCCGGGACCAGCAGGACCCGCCGGTGCGGGATTTTGTCATGCCGACCGAGTGCCCGTCCTGCGGGACACCGCTGGCCCCCGGGAAAGAGGGGGACGTGGACATCCGCTGCCCCAACTCGAGGTCGTGCCCGGCCCAGCTGCGCGAACGCGTCTTCCACGTTGCCAGCCGCGGCGCGTTCGACATCGAGGCGCTGGGCTGGGAAGCCGCGATTGCCCTCACCCAGCCGGCCGAGCCCGAAACGCCGCCGCTGACCAGCGAAGCCAACCTCTTCCGGCTCACGCGCGAAGACCTGGCCGATGTTCGGATCCGCCGCGAGAAGCGGTCCAAGGGCGTGGCCACCGGGGAATTCGAACTCGTCCCGTACTTCTACAGCAAGGGCACGGCCAAGTCCCCGTCCAAGCCCACGGCCACCACGGAAAAACTCTTCAGCGAACTGGAGAAGGCCAAGACCCAGCCGCTGTGGCGCGTCCTCGTGGCGCTGTCCATCCGGCACGTCGGGCCCCGGGCCTCACGGGCGCTTGCCACGGCCTTCGGCTCAATGGATGCCATCCGGCAGGCCTCGGAGGAGGAACTCGCCCACGTCGACGGTGTGGGCCCGGTGATCGCCGCTGCGCTCAAGGAATGGTTCGCCGAGGACTGGCACCGTGAAATTGTGGACAGCTGGGCCGAAGACGGCGTGCGGATGGCGGATGAGCAGGACGAATCCACTCCGCGTACCCTCGAAGGACTTACCATCGTGGTCACCGGAAGCCTTGAAGGCTTCAGCCGGGACGAGGCCAAGGAAGCCATCCTCATCCGGGGCGGCAAGGCCGCTGGATCCGTCTCCAAGAACACCAGCTACGTCGTGGCGGGCGAGAACGCCGGCACAAAACTGGACAAGGCCGAGCAGCTCGGCGTGCCGGTGCTGGATGAGGACGGCTTCCGCGCGCTCCTGGCCAACGGCGCCGCGGACTCGGCGGACCCTGCTGACTCTGCAGGGTCAGCAGAAGCCGCCGGCAACGGTGACGAGCTCGAAGACCATCAGGAGGCGCTGACAGAATGAGTGTCACGCCCGCCGAACTGCTAGAGGTGGCAAAGGCGGCTGCCGCAGCCGGGGCCGCCGTGCTCGCCACCCGTAACGCCGAAGCACTGGACGTCAGCAACAAGGGAGCCTCCGGGGACTGGGTCACGGCCTTCGACGTCGCCGCCGAGAACGCCGTGCGCCAGGTGATCAACGGCGTCCGGCCGCAGGACACAGTCACCGGCGAGGAACACGGCACCCTCAGCCGGCCCGATCCCAGCGGATACCGCTGGTCAATCGACCCGCTGGACGGCACAACCAACTTCATCCGAAACATCGTTTACTACGGCACCTCAGTGGCGGTGGCGGATCCCGACGGCACCTGGCTGGCCGGCGTCGTCAATGCCCCGGCACTGGGCCGCGTCTACTACGCCTCGCGCGGCGGAGGCGCGTGGCTGGAGGAGCAGGGGCAGCGGACCCAGCTCACCGGTCCCGTTCCGGGCCGTGCCGGGCAAATCCTGGCGACCGGATTCAGCTACGATCCCGGCATCCGTGCCGAACAGGCCGAAGCTCTCGGCGGGTTCATGGACGGTTTCGCCGACATGCGCCGGCTGGGCTCGGCTGCCCTGGACCTGTGCCTGGTGGCCGACGGAACCCACGACGCCTTCGGCGAACGCGGGCTCAACGAGCACGACTTTTCAGCCGGTGCGCTCATCGCCGAGGAAGCCGGATGCTGGGTCCGCCGGCCGCGTCTCACGAGTCCCCTCGACGGCGGACCGTCGGACGATGAACGCCTGGCGGCGTGGACGTGCGCCGGGACCCTCGAGCTGTCGGGCAAGTTCCCTCTCTAGGCTTAGGCCTGGGCGCGCGCGGCCGCCAGCCCGGCGGCACCGGAGTAACGGTTGAGCGGCCGCTCCAGCCCGTAGTGCCCGCGCAGCGTGTCCGCCGTGTACTCGGTGCGGAACAGGCCGCGCTGCCGCAGGACCGGAACCACGTGGTCCACGAAGGCCTCCAGCCCTGAGGGGAGCACTGCGGGCATGATGTTGAAGCCGTCGGCTGCGCCGTTTTCAAACCAGAGCTGGATGGCATCGGCCACCTGCTCGGGTGTTCCCGAGAACGTACGGTGCCCGCGGCCGCCGCCGAGGCGTCCGATCAGCTGGCGCACCGTGAGCCGTTCGCGGCGGGCAAGCTCCACGATCAGCGTGTAACGGCTTTTCGCTCCCTGGATGAAATCCTCATCGGGGAGGTCCGCCGGCAGCTGCCGGTCCAGCGGCAGGTCTTCGGGGCTGACGCCCAGGGTCTTCGCCAGTTCGATCCGTGCATATTCCGGACGGATCAGATCGTCGAGCTCACGTTCCAGCTTTTTGGCCTCGGCTTCCGTGCCGGCCAGCACAGGCACGATGCCCGGAAGGATCTTGATACCCTCGGGGTCGCGTCCGGCCGCCGCGGTGCGCGCCTTGAGGTCGGCGTAGAAGTCCTGGGCGTCCTCGAGGGTCTGTTGGGCGGTGAACACGGCCTCAGCGTAGAGGGCAGCCAGGCCCTTGCCGTCTTCGGAAGAGCCCGCCTGGACGATCAGCGGGTATCCCTGCGGCGACCTCGGAACGTTGAGCGGCCCGCGCACGCTGAAATGCTTGCCCACGTGGTCGATCGCCCGGACCTTGTCCGGATCGGCCCACACTCCGGCCTCCTTGTCCGCCACAACGGCGTCGTCATCCCAGCTGTCCCACAGCTTGCCGGCGACATCCAGGAACTCTGCTGCCCGCTCATAACGGGTGGCGTGCGCCGGCTGGTCGTCGACCCCGAAGTTCCGCGCGGCGTCGGGCCCTGCAGTGGTGACGACGTTCCAGCCGGCACGCCCGCCACTGACGAAGTCCACGGAGGCAAAGCGCCTGGCGAGGTTGAACGGATCGTTATAGGTGGTGGACGCCGTGGCAATGAGGCCGATCTTCTCGGTGGCCGCGGCGATCGCGGTCAGCAGCACCGTGGGTTCGAGCTTGCCGGCCGGCCGGCGGCCCACGTGGCCGAAGATCACGGGCGAGTCGGCGAAGAAGATGGAATCGAACGTGCCACGCTCGGCAATCCGGGCGAGGTTGCGGTAATGGCTGATGTCAGTGCTGGCCCGGGGGTTGCTTTCGGGCAGCCGCCAAGAGGCTTCATGGTGGCCGGTGCTCATGAGGAATGCATTGAGGTGCAGAGTGCGCTGGGTGCGTGCCATGGGAGTGGTCCTGTCTGTCGGGGCGGTGTCGGTTGCCGGCGTCGGTGGTGCCAATCAACCACAGCCCGCGGCGCCGGGCCAGTGCCGCCGACCACTGGGGCAACGCCCGGAAATACGGGGCAATGCCGGGCAACACTGGGCAATGCCCGGACACAGAACGCAACCCCGGGAGGCGACTCGGCACGCCCGGAGCGGTTCCGCGCATAGTGATAGTTCAGTCACGGAAACGGCCTTTTCGGGCGCACGGAGTGGTGCCGGCGACTACCATGGATAAGTGCATTCGCAGATCCTCATTCGCCCCGCCATCCCGGCAGATTTCGACGCCGTGGCCCGCATTACGCGGGACGCCTACCTCGCCGCGGGCTACTTCGCGAGTGCCGACCACCCGTACATGCAGCAGATCCAGGATGTCGCCACACGGGCACGGCAGGCCACCATCTGGGTAGCCGAGCGGGCGGGGCACATCGTCGGTTCGGTGACCCTCGCCGTCGCCGGTGAACCGTTTGCGGACATCGCACTGCCCGACGAACTCGAATTCCGCATGCTGGTAGTGGATCCGTCGGTGCAGCGCAGCGGCGCCGGCAAGGCCATGGTCGAGGCGATCATTGCGCATGCGAAGTCGCTGGACGGAGTCAAGGCCGTGGCCCTGACCACCGGCCGCACCTGGGAAAGCGCCCACGGGCTGTACCGCAAGACAGGCTTCCAGCGCGTTCCCGAGCGCGACTGGTTCGTGTCGGATACCGACATAAAGCTGCTGGTTTACCGGCTCGACGTGTAGCCGCCCTAAAGTGGTGCCGAATCCAGGCACCATCGAAAGGCACACCCATGCGCAAGACATTCGGCTCCGGCTCCTCGTGGGAGCAGACCCTCGGCTATTCCCGGGCCGTGCAGGTGGACAACACCCTGTACATTTCCGCCACTGCGGCGAGCGGGGACAACGGAATCGTGGGCGAGGACTTCTACACCCAGACAAAGTTCATCCTCGAAAAGCTTGGTGCCGTCCTGGCAGAAGCCGGGTTCGCCTACGAGGACGTCGTGCAGTCCAAGCTCTACCTGACGGACATCAGCAAGTGGGAAGACGCCGGCCGCGCGCACGGTGAAGTGTTCGGCGAGATCCGCCCGACGCTGTCCCTGGTCCACGTGCTGCCGTTCCTCGACCCGAAAATGCTCGTCGAGATCGAACTCGTGGCCCAGAAGAGCGCCAGCTAGCAGGTTCCCAGAAGCGCGAACGGACACTTGAGGCCCGGGCCTCAAGTGTCCGTTCGCGCTGGCTGTGGGGACTATTTCGCCGGAAGGCCGTAGCGGTGTTCCGGGCGGCCGGTGGTTCCGTAGCGCAGCTGGATGTCGACGGCGCCGTCGTCCGCCAGTGAGGACAGGTACCGCTGGGCGGTGGCCCGGGATACCCCGACGCGTCCTGCCACTTCGGCTGCCGAGTACTGCTCCCCGGGTTCCAGCGATTCGAGCACTGCCGCCTCCGTGGCGGAGCGCGGCTTGGCGGACGGGGTGACGTCGCCCGGGATCAGCGAGCGTTTGGCGCGTTCCACCGTGTCCTGGTCCAGCGCACCCGGCTGGGACAGGATCCGCCGGTACCGGGCATAGGAGCGGAGCTGCTGCGACAGGGACTCGGCCGTGAACGGCTTCAGCAGGTAGCCCAGGGCGCCACGGCGGAAGGCCACCCGCAAAGACGCCGCGTCCGACGCCGCACTAAGGATCATTGTGTCCACGTCCAGCTGCCCGAGCAGGTCAAGGCCGGACGCATCCGGCAGGTACACATCCAGCAGCACCAGGTCGGGGCGCAGGCTGTGGATGGCCTGCAGCGCCAATGACGCCGAACCCGCGGGCGGGAGTGCCATAAAACCCGCCACCGAATCCACATAAGCCGCGTGCAGCTTGGCGACGTGGAAATCGTCATCCACAATCAGCACCCTGAGGTCGTCAGGCATGGTTGTCCTCTCCAATTGTGTTTTCGGTCCCCGCACCGGATGAACCCGCCCGGGGCGAACGCGCACCGGATGAACTCGCCCCGGACGAGTCGGCGGTGGTCCGCGGCAGCGTCGCCATAAAAACAGCCCCCGGGCCGCCGGGGGAGCCGGGCTCCAAAACCCTGACGTCCCCGCCGCGCCGGCGCGCGAGCTGCCGGGCCAGGGCCAGCCCCAACCCCTGCCCGCCGCCGGCACGCGCCGGCCGCGCCGACGTCGTATATCCCTCGGCGAACACTGTGTCCGCCGCGACCGCCCCGGTTTCGCCAGGCAGGCCGGTGGCCAGGCCGTCGCCGGAGTCCGCGACGACGATGTGCAGCGTGCCGCCGTCGGGCCCCGGTTCGTCCAGCAGTTCCACTTCGACCCAGCGCTCCGCCGCGGAGCCGGCGACGGCGGCGTTCACGGCGTTGTCAATCAGGTTCCCCAACACTGTGGTGACGTCCTGCGGCTCGGTGACCTGGCCACGCACCAGGGTTTCGGGGCCGATCCGCAGCGTCACGCCGCGTTCGTCCGCCTCGACGCCTTTGGCACCGACGAACGCCTGCAGGTACGGGTCCTGGAGCAGTTCGGCCTGGTCCACCGGGAACTTCAGCGGGCCGGTGGCGGCCAGGCGCGCCAGGTAGTCGCGGGCCTGCTGGTGCTGCCCGATGCTCATGAACCCGGCGATGGTGTGCAGCTGGTTGGCGAATTCGTGGCGCTGCGCCCGCAGCGCGGCGGACATGGTCCCCACGGCATCCAGCTGGCGCGTCAGGTGCTGGAGCTCGGTACGGTCGCGGAGCATCACCACCCAGCCCAGGTCTTCCTGCCGGTGCAGCGCCTTGCGGGCACTGGCCACCAGGACGCGGGCACCGGCGATGACTTCGACGGCGTCGGCCTCGGCCGCGTCGGGCAGGGTCAGGGCCTTCAGCTGCTCCGGCACCGGAGCCTGCTTCCACGGCGTGCCGGCAAGGTCCGGCTGCTCCAGGAGCCTCTGCGCGGCGGCGTTGAAGACGCTGATCCTGCCGTCGGCGGAGACGCCGATCACGCCGTCGTCAACGCCCTGGAGGACCGCCACCTGGTCGTGGACCAGCGTGCTGATCTCCTCCGGCTCCAAGCCCAGCGTCAGCCGCTGCAGGCGGCGGCGCAGCAGGAACGAGGCCAGGATTCCGGCCAGCAGCGAGCCGGCGGCCGTCAGCGCGATGGGCGTAATGTCGCGGGCCAGGCTCTGGACCACGTTCTCGGTGGAATACCCCACGCTGACCTCGCCCACCACGGTGTCCGAGTCCGGGGCGAAAACCGGCACCTTGGCCCCCGCGGAGGGACCCAGCGTTCCGGTGTTCCGGGTGGTGACCTCCTTGCCCGAGAGGGCTTCGGAGGGATCCGTGCTGACTTTTTCACCGAGCCGTTCGGCGTCCGGGTGCGCGAGCCGCAGGCCGGTTTCATCCGTAATCACCACAAACAGGGCTCCGGTGCGGGTCCGGGCGCCTTCGGCGACCGCCATCAGGGGGCCGGCCAGCAGCACCGATGCCGGGGGAGTGCCCGCCTCGCGGCTGATGGCCTGGACCTCGCGGCGGACCGCGGGATCCGAGGCGACGGTGCGGGCCAGGGTGAGCGCCTGGTTTTCGGCTTCACGGCCCAGCCGCTCGTACGTCAGCCATGCATGCACGGCGCCGCTGAGCAGCACAACGAGCAGAACCACCCCGAGCTGGAGCAGCAGGGTCTGGGTGGAAAACCGCAGGGGCTGCCTCGGTGCCGGACGCTTCATTGCCCTCCTGACGGGTTTTTGTGACGGAGCGGGGTGCTGAGCTAAATGAGCAAAATGCTCCCAATAAGCAGTATGCCAATCAATTGAGCCAAAGGCACTGCCGTGACGCGGGCCACTCTAACGTCTGTAGTGCGCATCACACCGGAGTGGTGCCATTGACTGACAAAGGAGCCGGCCGTGCTGGTATTACTTGGATTCGCCATGATCGCGGTATTCATGGTGCTGATCATGACGAAGAAGTTGACGCCGGTGCTGGCGCTGATAATCGTCCCCACCGTCTTCGGGCTGTTTGCCGGGGCGGGGCTGGGCATCGGGGACATGGTGCTGGACTCGATGAAGTCCATGACGTCCACCGCCGCGCTGCTGATGTTCGCCATCATCTACTTCGGCCTGATGATCGACGTCGGGCTGTTCGACCCGCTGGTGCGGTTCATCCTCCGCAAGCTGGGCAACGACCCCGCGAAGGTGGTCCTCGGCACCGCGCTCCTGGCCGCCGCAGTTTCCCTGGACGGCGACGGCTCCACCACCTTCATCCTCACCACCGCGGCCATGCTGCCTATCTACCTCCGGCTGAAGATGAGCCCCGTGGTCCTCACCTGCGTGGCCGGCCTGGCCAACGGCACCATGAACATCGTGCCGTGGGGCGGCCCCACCGCCCGCGCCGCCAGCGCCCTGAAAATCGACGTCAACGACGTCTTCGTCCCCATGATCCCGTCCCTGATCGCCGGCCTCGCCGTCGTCCTGGTCTTCGCCTGGGTGCTGGGCCTGCAAGAGCGCAACCGCCTCCGCGCCACCCAGCCTGAAATCTGGGGAACGCCGTCCACAGCAGAGCCGTCCACAGCAGAGCCGTTCACCGCAGAAAAGTTCGACGGCGGCACGTTCGACGGCGGCACGGGCACCGGCGGTGCCGGAACCGGCCGCGGACGCAAGGGCTCCGGCACCGCGCCGGCTCCCGCCGTCGGAGGTTCCTCCGTCGCCGTCCTGGAACGCACCGAGATGCTCGTGGACGACAGTGATACCGCCATGGCCGACACCGCCCTTGACCCCAACCGCAAGACCCTGCGCCCCAAGCTGCAGTGGTTCAACCTGGGCCTGACCATCGCCGTCATGGGCATGCTCATCGCGGACCTCGTGCCCCTGCCGTACGTCTTCATGGTGGGCTCGGCCATCGCCCTGCTGGTCAACTTCCCCCACGTCAAGGACCAGGCCACGCAGATCGTGGCCCACGCGCCGTCGATCGTCGCCGTCGTCAGCATGGTCATGGCCGCGGCAGTCCTCACCGGCGTGCTGACCGGCACCGGCATGGTTGAAGCCATGTCCGCGTGGCTGGTGCAGATCATTCCGTCCGACATGGGTCCGCTGATGGCCGTCATCACCGGTGTCCTGAGCATCCCCATGACCTTCTTCATGAGCAACGATGCCTTCTACTTCGGCGTACTCCCCGTGCTGAGCGAGACGGCAGCGCACTACGGCATCAGCGCCGCCGAGATGGCGCGTGCCTCCATCACCGGCCAGCCGTTCCACATGCAGAGCCCGCTGGTCCCGGCAATCCTGCTCCTGGTTTCCCTGGCCAAAGTGGACCTGGGAGACCACCACAAGAAGGTGCTGTGGCGCAGCGCCGTCGTCTCCCTCGTAATGCTCGGTATCGGAATGCTGACGGGAGCCATCGGCATCGGCTAGGGTAAAGCTGCCTGCGGCTGCCGGCTGCCCGCAGCCATGCTGCTTGGAGCCGTGCCGCAGGTCGGTGCTGCCCGTCTGACGCCCGCTGGGGGTCGTCAGGCGGGCACACTGTTGCAACGTAGACTATGGGGGAAACCAAAACTACATTGCAGGGGAGATCCATGGCTGCGATCAACCGCGACGACGTCGCGCATCTCGCGCGTCTCGCGCACATCGAGATGAGTGCAGAAGAGCTGGACCGGATGGCCGGCGAACTCGCCGTCATCGTCGATTCAGTGAAGTCCGTAAGTGAAGCCGCCGGTGATGATGTCCCGGCCACGTCCCACCCGATTCCGCTGACGAACGTGTTCCGCGAGGACGTTGTGGGCCACACCTTCACAGCCGAGCAGTCCCTGAGCGGCGCCCCTGACGCATACGAAGGCCGCTTCAAGGTTCCGGCCATCCTGGATGAGGACTGATACATGACTGAGAACAACGTTCTGATCCGCCTCTCCGCCGCCGCGCTCGCTGAAAAGCTCGCGGCCGGCGAGGTCACCTCCGTCGAAGTCACACAGGCCTACCTGGACCGCATCGCAGCGGTCGACGGCGGCCCGCGGGGAGTCCACGCCTTCCTGCACGTCAACACCGAGGAGGCGCTCGCCGTCGCCGCAGAGGTGGATGCCATCCGCGCCGCTGGCGGTGCAGCCGCTGAAGAACTCCACGAGCTCGCCGGCGTGCCCATCGCCGTCAAGGACCTCATCGTCACCATCGGCCAGCCCACCACGGCGGGCTCCAAGATCCTCGAAGGCTGGCACAGCCCGTACGACGCCACGGTGGTCAAGCGCCTCCGCGACGCCAAGATGCCCATCCTGGGCAAGACCAACCTGGACGAATTCGCCATGGGGTCCTCGACGGAACACTCCGCCTACGGCCCCACCCGCAACCCGTGGGACCTGGACCGGATCCCGGGCGGCTCGGGCGGCGGCTCCGCTGCCGCCGTCGCCGCCTTCGAAGCGCCCCTGGCCCTCGGCACGGATACCGGCGGCTCCATCCGCCAGCCCGGCGCCGTCACCGGCACCGTGGGCGTCAAGCCCACCTACGGCAGCGTGTCCCGCTACGGCGCCATCGCCATGGCCTCCTCGCTGGACCAGATCGGCCCGGTCTCCCGCACCGTGCTGGATTCGGCCCTCCTGCACCAGGTCATCGGCGGCCACGACCCGCACGACTCCACGTCCCTGCCGGATCCGCTGGAGGACCTCGTTGCCGCCGCACGGACGGGCAACGTGGACGGCATGAAGATCGGCATCATCAAGGAACTCCACGGCGAGGGCTACCAGGCCGGCGTCGAGAACCGCTTCAACGAGTCGCTCGAACTGCTCAAGCAGGCCGGCGCGGAAATCGTTGAGGTGTCCTGCCCCAACTTCAAGTACGCGCTGGGCGCTTACTACCTGATCATGCCTTCGGAGGCTTCCTCCAACCTGGCAAAGTTCGACGGCGTCCGGTACGGGCTGCGCGTGCTGCCCAAGGATGCGCCGCTCACCATCGAACGCGTCATGGGCGCCACCCGCGCCGCAGGCTTCGGCGACGAAGTGAAGCGCCGCATCATCCTGGGCACCTACGCGCTCAGCGCCGGCTACTACGACGCCTACTACGGCTCGGCCCAGAAGGTCCGCACCCTGATCCAGCGCGACTTCGAGGCTGCGTTCGCCCAGGCCGACGTGCTGATTTCCCCGACGGCCCCCACCACGGCCTTCAAGCTCGGCGAGAAACTGAACGACCCCCTGGCCATGTACCTGAACGACGTCGCCACCATTCCGGCCAACATGGCCGGCGTCCCGGGTCTGTCCCTGCCGGGCGGCCTGGCCGATGAGGACGGCCTCCCCGTCGGCATCCAGCTCCTGGCCCCGGCCCGCCAGGACGCGCGCCTGTACCGCGTGGGTGCGGTGCTTGAATCGCTGCTCGAGGCGAAGTGGGGCGGCCCGTTGCTGGACCGTGCGCCGGAGCTGGCTGCCTCGGCGGTCGAGCCTGTCGAGACCCTTGTCGACGCCCAGGAGGCAAAATAATGAGCACTGACGCAACCCTGAGCTTCGAAGAGGCCATGGAGAAGTACGATCCCGTCCTGGGCTTCGAGGTCCACGTGGAGCTCAACACCAAGACGAAGATGTTCTCCTCCGCCCCGAACGTCTTCGGCGACGAGCCCAACACGAACGTCAACGAGGTGGACCTCGGCATGCCGGGCGTGCTGCCCGTGGTGAACAGGACCGCGATCGAGTCCTCCATCAAGATCGGCCTGGCGCTCAACTGCAAGATCGCCGAGACCTGCCGCTTCGCCCGGAAGAACTACTTCTACCCGGACACCCCGAAGAATTTCCAGACCTCCCAGTACGACGAGCCCATCGCGTACGACGGCTACCTGGACATCGAACTCTCCGACGGCACCGTGTTCCGCGTCGAAATCGAACGCGCCCACATGGAAGAGGACGCCGGAAAGCTGACCCACATGGGCGGCTCTGCAGGTCGCATCCAGGGCGCGGACTACTCCCTGGTGGACTACAACCGTTCCGGCGTTCCGCTCGTGGAAATCGTCACCAAGCCGATCCAGGGCGCGGGCAGCCGCGCGCCGGAACTGGCCAAGGCCTACGTCGCCGCGGTCCGCGAGATCGTCAAGAACCTGGGCGTCTCGGACGCGAAGATGGAACGCGGCAATGTCCGCTGCGACGCCAACGTCTCGCTGCGCCCGCACGGCCGCGAACGCTTCGGCATCCGCTCGGAAACCAAGAACGTGAACTCACTGCGCGCCGTCGAACACGCCGTCCGTTACGAGATCCAGCGGCACGCCGCCGTCCTGGACTCCGGCGAGCCGGTCATCCAGGAAACGCGCCACTGGCACGAGGACACCCGCTCGACGACGTCGGGCCGGGCCAAGTCCGACGCCGACGACTACCGCTACTTCCCGGAGCCGGACCTGGTTCCGATTGTGGCTTCCCGTGAATGGGTGGAGGAACTGCGCGCCACCCTGCCGGAGCCGCCGGCCGAGCGCCGCAAACGCCTGCAGGCCGACTGGGGCTATTCGGACCTCGAATTCCGCGACGTCGTCAACGCCGGCGTCATGGACGAGATCGAGGAAACCATCGCCGCCGGTGCCACGGCAACCGTGGCCCGCAAATGGTGGATGGGCGAGATCGTGGGCCGCGCCAAGAACGCCGACGTGGACCCCGGCCAGCTGGGCGTCAAGCCCGAAACCATCGTGGAGCTGAACAAGATGGTGGAAGCCGGCAAGATCAACAACAAGATGGCCGCCGAAGTGCTCGACGGAGTGCTCGCCGGCGAAGGCACCCCGGCGGAGATCGTGGAGAAGCGCGGCCTGGCCGTGGTCTCCGACGACGGCCCCCTGCTCGAAGCCATCGACGCGGCCCTCGCCGCGCAGCCCGGCGTCGCGGACAAGATCCGCGGCGGCAAGCTGCAGGCGATCGGCGCGATCGTCGGTGCCGTGATGAAGGCAACCCGCGGCCAGGCCGACGCCGGCCGTGTCAAGGAGCTGATCCTGGAACGCCTCGGCGTCGAAGGCTAAGTCACCCGTTTTGACCCAACTGGGTCGCAGTTAATGTCGTTTTGAGCGCTTATAACGACATCTACTGCGACCCAGTTTGGGGTTAAGGGGACCGGCTGGGTTACGGGGAGACGAGCCCGGCCATGATGTCCTCGAGGGCCTCGCACACCATCATCACCGAGGTTCGTTTCAGGTTTTCCGGCCGGGCGAGGATGTCGATCCGGCGCCGGGTGCTGATGCCCTGCAGCGGCCGCAGCACGATCTCCGGGTTCAGCACCGGCTTCGCCGTGTGCCGCGGCAGCAGCCCGATCACGCTGCCCGTGGCCACCAGCCCGGCCACCGTGGAGTAGTCGTTGATCCGGTGGACGATGTTCAGTTCCCGGCTGGACACGGCGGCGACGGCGGACAGCACGTCCGCGGGGGAGTAGCCGGTGTGGCTGGTCACCCACGGTTCGCCGACGACGTCGTGCGCCGTCAAGGTTTCCTTGCCCGCCAGCCGGTGCCCGGCGGACAGCGCCACGTCCAGCGGCTCGTGCGCGAGCGGGATAACGGCCACCCGTTCCTCCGGCCACCGGGGGCTGTGGTCCATCCGGTGCGCAAGGACGAGGTCGTAGCGGGCGGTCAGCGCAGGGAAGTCCTGCTGAGCGACGTCCTCGTCGGAGAGCAGCACCCTTGGTTTGTCCGGTGAGTCGAGCAGCCGCGCCAGCGGAGCGAACAGCGCCTGCCCGGCGCTGTGGAAACCGCTCACCGTCACCGGCGCCACCGTGGAACCGTGGTACGCCCCGATTGCCAGCCGCGCATCGGCCATCGCGCTGACGACGGCGGCACCGGCGTCTGCGAGTGCCTGGCCGGCCTCAGTCAGGACCAGGTTCCGGCCTTCCTTGCGGGTCAGCGGCACGTCCACGCTGCGCTGGAGTGCAGCCAGTTGCTGGGACACCGCGGAGGGCGTGACCAGCAGCGTTTCGGCCACCGCTTTGACGCTGCCGAGGGCGCCGAGTTCCCGAAGCATTTCCAGCTGATGGATTTCCATCCCCCGAGTCTATAGCTTAGAGAATCCTAAATCGTCGATTGAGAAGAATTCGGTTGTGCTAATGCTTCTTTGTGGTTCTAATGAAGGGAGTCAGCCCGGACACACCGCGGGCACCGCAAGACGCAACACCGAGAGTTAGGAAGCCAATGAAGGCTCTGTACAAAGCCGGCGCCCACGCCGGATTTGAGCTGGTGGACCGCCCCGAGCCGGAAACCGGCCCCGGCGACGTAAAGATCCGCGTGATGACAACCGGGATCTGCGGCACGGACCTTCATATCCAGTCCTGGGATGCCTGGGCCCAGGGCATCATCGAGGCACCCCTGATCGCCGGCCACGAGTTCTACGGCGAAGTAGTGGAAATCGGCGAGGACGTCCGCGACGTCAAGGTAGGGAACCGGGTCTCCGGCGAAGGGCACATTGTCTGCGGCATCTGCCGGAACTGCCGCGCCGGCCGCCGGCAGATGTGCATCCACACCGTGAGCGTCGGTGTCCAGCGTGACGGCGCCTTCGCCGAATACGTCGTGATCCCCGAGACCAACGTCTGGGTCCACCAGGATCCGTCCGTCACCCCCGAACTGGGCGCCATCTTCGATCCCTTCGGCAACGCCGTCCACACGGCCCTGAGCTTCCCGCTCGTGGGCGAGGACGTGCTGATCACCGGCGCAGGGCCCATCGGGCTCATGGCCATCGCCGTCGCCCGCCATGCCGGAGCCCGCAAAATCGCCATCACCGACGTCTCCACTCCGCGCCTGGAGCTGGCCCGCCAGCTGGGCGTGGACCTCGCCATCGACGTCTCGAAGATGCGCGTCAAGGATGCCCAGCGCGAACTGGGCATGCGCGAAGGGTTCGACATCGGCATGGAAATGTCCGGCCACCCCACCGCCCTGCCGGAGATGATCGACAACATGAACCACGGCGGCCGGATCGCCATGCTGGGCCTGCCGAGCCAGTCCATCGACATCGACTGGGGCAAGGTGGTCACGCATATGCTGACCATGAAGGGCATCTACGGCCGGGAAATGTTCGAAACCTGGTACGCCATGAGCGCCATGCTGTCCTCCAACCCGGTGCTGCACGCCAACATCTCGGCGGTGGTCACGGACACCCTGCCCGCCACGGACTGGGAGAAGGGCTTCGAGATTGCCCGCGCCGGCGTGGGCGGCAAGGTGGTCCTCGACTGGACCGTCTTCTAGCCCGCACCAATCGGCGCTACAACCAAAGAATTCACCCAGCTGAGGAGCAACCCCCCCCATGTATTCAGCCATCAAGGACCAGCTGCAGAACGAGCTGGACGAGATCCGCACCGCAGGCCTGTTCAAGACCGAACGCCACATCGACTCGCCGCAGGCCAGCCACATCACGGCCGGCCAGATCGGCGAAGCCGGGGCCAACGTGCTCAACTTCTGCGCCAACAACTACCTGGGCCTGGCGGACCACCCGGACGTCATCGCCACCGCCAAGGCCGCCATGGACGAACGCGGCTTCGGCATGGCCAGCGTGCGCTTCATCTGCGGCACCCAGGACCTCCACCTGGCTCTCGAGGCCCGCGTCTCCAAGTTCCTGGGCACCGAGGACACCATCCTCTTCTCCAGCTGCTTCGACGCCAACGGCGGTGTGTTCGAGTCCCTCTTCGGGCCCGAGGACGCCATCATCTCGGACGCCCTGAACCACGCGTCCATCATCGACGGCATCCGGCTCTGCAAAGCCCAGCGGTTCCGCTACGCCAACCGCGACATGGCGGACCTGGAAGCAAGACTGGTCGAGGCCACCACGCAGGAGAAGCCCGCCCGCCGCAAGATCATCGTGACGGACGGCGTGTTCTCCATGGACGGCTACCTGGCCCCGCTCGAAGCCATCTGCGACCTGGCCGAAAAGTACGACGCCCTGGTGATGGTGGACGACTCGCACGCCGTGGGCTTCATGGGTTCCACAGGCGCGGGAACCCCCGAGCACGCCGGCGTAGGCCACCGGGTGGACATCTACACCGGCACGTTCGGCAAGGCGCTGGGCGGCGCCTCCGGCGGTTACGTCTCCGGCCGTGCCGAAGTGGTGGCCATGCTCCGCCAGAAGGCGCGCCCCTACCTGTTCTCCAACTCCCTCGCTCCGGCCATCGTCGCAGCGACTCTGAAGGCACTGGACCTCGTGGAGAACTCCGCCGA
Organism: Arthrobacter sp. LjRoot78; assembly: GCF_964254335.1. Classification (NCBI taxonomy): domain Bacteria; kingdom Bacillati; phylum Actinomycetota; class Actinomycetes; order Micrococcales; family Micrococcaceae; genus Arthrobacter; species Arthrobacter sp. LjRoot78. The sequence continues at coordinate 1,486,014 of NZ_CAXUTG020000001.1, forward strand.
GCTGCGCTCCACGCTCTTCGCCAACGCCGAGCTGTTCCGGACCCGCATGACGGAAGAAGGTTTTGAGCTCCTCGACGGCGAACACGCGATTGTGCCGGTGATGTTCGGGGACGCCGTGATGGCGGCGAAGGTGGCGGGCCGGATGCTCCAGCACGGAGTGTTCGTCACCGCCTTCAGCTACCCCGTGGTGCCCAAGGGAGCAGCCCGGATCCGGGTCCAGCTCTCCGCGGCGCACAGCACCGAGGATGTGGAAGCCTGCGTCAGGGCGTTCGTGGACAGCCGCGACGCGGTGGGAGCCTAAGGTACTGACGTGACGTCCTGACGGGTGCAAGGATGTAGTCATGTCAGCAAATTACGATGTGGTGATTGTGGGCGGCGGCATCGCCGGACTGTCCCTGGCCTCCGCCCTGGCCGGTAAATGCAGTGTGGCGCTCGTCGAGGCCGAACAGTCCCTGGCGTATCACACGTCGGCCCGTTCAGCCCGGCAACTGATCCCCAGCTATGGCCCCGTAGTGGTGCAGGAGCTGACCCTCCGCACCCTCGGGCTGATCGCGGCGCGGGACGCGGAGCTGCCGGTGCCTGTCCTGTCGCCGCGCAGCTTCATGCTGATCGGCGACGAGGACTCTGTCAGGGAAGAAGCCAGCGGCCATATGCACCGGATCTCCCATGATGAGGCCCTGGCGCTGTGCCCCGTGCTGGATCCCGGATTCTTCACTGCGGCCGGCCTGGACACCGGTTCGTTCGCCTGCAACGCGCCCGTGCTGCTGGAAGACCACCGGCAGCGGGCCGAGGCAGGCGGTGTGGACATCATCACCGGCGCCAAAGTCCATTCCGCCCAGCGGCTGGGATCCGGGTGGGAGCTCGGGGCCGGCCAGGAAGCCTTCGAAGCCGGCATAGTCGTCAATGCCGCCGGTGCCTGGGCCGATGAACTGGCCGTGATCAGCGGCGTGGAGAAGCTCGGCCTCCAGCCGTACCGCCGCACGGCGGCGATTGTCGACGTCGAACGTCCCCTCCCGGAGTCCTGCCCCATGGTGGCGGCGGCGGACGAATCGTTCTACTTCCGGAAGGAAGGCGACGACGTACTGATTTCGCCGTCTGAATCCGTGCCGAGCGGCCCCGAGGACGCAAAGCCCTACCCGGGTGACGTCGAAGCGCTGGTGTCGCGGCTCAACGCGGTGACCACGCTGGGCATCAGGAACGTCAAGTCCGCGTGGACCGGCCTGCGAACGGAAGCTGCCGACGGCGTCCCGGTAGTAGGGTTCGACGCCGAAGCCACCGGATTCTTCTGGCTCGCCGGGCAAGGTGGTTACGGTTTTCAGACGTCGTCCGGCATTGCGGAACTGGCTGCGGAGCTGATCCTGGCCGGCCCGTCCGTGGGGCAGCGTGCCTGGGACGAGGAAAGTGGGCTTAGTCCGGCATCCCGGACAGCGGCGGCCCTGGCCGCGACCCGCTGGTCCATCCGGCACTGAAGAATGGACTTATGAGCACCCTCATCACCAACATTGCCGAGCTGATGACCCAGGACGCGGAGCACCGTGTCCTCAAGGATGCCGCCGTGGTGATCGAGGGGGAGCGCATCTCCTGGATCGGACCGTCGTCGGCGGCCCCGGCCGCTGACGAGTCCGTCGACGCCGGCGGCCGCGCCCTGCTGCCGGGCTGGGTGGATTCGCACACGCACCTGATCTTCGCCGGTGACCGCACTGCCGAGTTCGAGGCGCGGATGGCCGGCGAGAGCTACAGCGCCGGCGGCATTGCCGTGACCACGGGCGCCACCCGGGAGACGGGCGACTTCGACCTCACCCGGCTGGCCCTGGGACGCGTTGCAGAAGCGGTCTCGCAGGGAACAACCTACCTTGAAACCAAGACCGGCTACGGCCTGGACGTGGAGAACGAGGCCCGCAGCGCGCGCATCGCCTCCACTGTGGCTGACGAAGTGACCTACCTCGGCGCCCACCTGGTCCCCGCCGGCGCCGATGCCGACGACTACACCGACCTGGTGTGCGGACCCATGCTGGCGGCCGTGCGGCCCTACGTCAGCTGGGCGGACGTGTTCTGCGAGCAGGGGGCGTTCAACGAGGGACAGTCCCGCCGCGTGCTGGAGGCCTGCAAGGATGCGGGCCTGGGGCTGCGCGTCCACGGCAACCAGCTCGGCGAAGGACCCGGGGTGCAGCTGGCCGTGGAGTTCGGGGCGGCGAGCGTGGACCATGTGAATTACTTGTCCGCCGCGGACGTGGATGCCCTGGCGGGCAGCTGGTCCGGGTGGCAGGGTGCGGGCAGCGGGTCCGCAGCCGACGGCAGGGGGACCGTGGCCACGTGCCTGCCGGCCTGCGACCTCTCCACCCGCCAGCCGCTGGCTCCCGGCCGCGAACTGCTCGACGCCGGCGTGCCGGTGGCCCTTGCCTCCAACTGCAACCCCGGAACCTCTTACACGAGCTCCATGGCGTTCTGCGTCACCACCGCGGTGCTGCAGATGCGGCTGAGCGTCCACGAGGCCGTCCGGGCCGCCACGTACGGCGGCGCGCTGGCGCTGCACCGGGAGGTGGGGAACGACGTCGACGGCGAACGGGCGGTGGGGTCGGTCGCCGTCGGCCACCGTGCGGACCTGCACCTGCTTAACGCCCCGTCTGCCACCCACCTGGCCTACCGGCCGGGCATCCCGCTGACCCACGCAGTCTGGCGGGCTGGCGTCCGCGCCCGCTAAGGGTGCATCAGAAGACCATAGGCGGTGCGTCCAGCACCGTTTCGTCGACACGGCGGTCCTCCCACTGGCTGAAGGGCTTGTCCAGCTCGAACTTGCCCATCCGGGTGCGCACCAGGGTCCGCACCTCGGCGTTGTCCGGGTTGTTGAGTGACTCGAAGTACTCCACGGACCAATGGAACCAGCGCATGCAGAAGAGCCGCATGGTGAGCCCGTGCGTCACGAAGAGCGCGTTGCGGGCGTAGTCCGGCCGGGCCCAGTGCCGGTGGAGTGTTTCCATGAAGGAGGAGATCCGGTCGTAGACATCCGAGCCGGATTCGCCCTCACGGAACCGGTAGAAGAAATGGCCGTACGCGTTGCGGAGTTCCTTCTGGTCCTCGATGTCCCCGGCGATCTGGAAGTTCGCCCAGTCCTGCTCCCGGAGTCGCGGCTCCTCGATGACCCGTTCAGTGAGCGGGCCCAGGTTGAGCGCTTCCAGGGTCTGGTATGCCCTGAGGTATGGCGACACGTAGACACACACCTGCTGCCCGTCCAGCTCCCGGCGGATTTGCTCGCCGGCGGCCTGTGCCTGTGCCACGCCGAGGTCCGTGAGCGGTATCCGGTAATCCGGGACCCTGTTGTAGATGGAGGTGTCGGCATTGGCGGCGGACTGGCCGTGCCGGATCATGATGATTTTGTCGGGCGCGCTCATAAATTCCTAGCATAGGCCCAGGGCTGCCCCGCTCCGGTGAGGCGGCGGACAGGAAAGAACCAGCAAGTGCAGGCAAGATAGGAACATGCTGGTTCCCTCCCGCCGTCGTCTGCGGATCGAAGTCTGGATTGTCCTGGGTCTGTCGCTGGGGCAGTCCGCCGTGTATTCGGTGGTGCAGCTGCTCGACAAGCTGACGCGTGCGCCCCTGGCGGAGGGTACGTCCACCCTCAACCGCTCGCAGAGCAGCCGCGAATACTTCGACCTGACCTACCAGTTGCTGGACATTGTGTTCGCCCTCGTGCCGGTGGTCCTGGTGATCTATTTCCTCACGGAACACCGGCGGGCGGGGGAGTCCGGCGCTTCGGCGTTCCGCAAACTCGGCTTCAACTTCGCCCGCCCGGGGAAGGACCTGCTGCAGGGGCTGGGCCTGGCAGCGCTGATCGGCATCCCTTCCCTGGGGCTGTACGCGGCCGGCCGGGCGCTGGGCATCACCACCGCCATCATCCCCAGCGCGCTGGACGCCTACTGGTGGACCATTCCCGTGCTGATCCTCTCCGCAGTGCGGCACGGGATCGTCGAGGAAGTCATCGTGGTGGGCTACCTGCTGGACCGGCTCGGGAAGTTCGGGTGGAGCATGCCGCTGGCCATCTTCGCAAGCTCCATGCTCCGCGGCAGCTACCACCTCTACCAGGGCTTCGGCCCGTTCATCGGCAACGCCGTCATGGGTGTTGTTTTCGCCTGGGTGTACACGAAGACCCGCCGCGTCATGCCGCTGGTGATCGCCCATGCGCTGCTGGACATCGTGGCTTTCGTCGGCTTCAGCCTGTTCGGCAAGGCGATCGGGCTGGGTTAGATCGGGCTGGGTTGGCTCGGGCTCGATTAAAAGGATTCGGCCGCTATCGGTGGGTGGCGTCGTTGGCACCCGCTGATAGCGGCCGAAGTTTATGGTGTGGCACCGTTAAGGGGCAGCAGGCTGCCGCGTGGTCCCTTGCGGTTCCACGTTGTGGAACCGGGTCAGATGGTTACTGCCCCGGAAGCGGTTTCGAAGGTGACGGAGAGGATCCCCGGTGTTCCCTTCGGGGCGATCCATTCGACGGCCACATCTTCCAAAGGCTTCTCGACCGGTTGACCGAGCCACTCCGTGACGCGTTCGGCCGAGCCCGCGATGGTGAGGCTGGACATCTTAACGTTGCTTGGGTAGGCGTTGGACGGGTGAAGCTCCGGGTCGCCTTCCCACTTGAGCATGTACGGAACCTGCGGGTCTGCAATGAGGCCCAGGATGCCGATCTGCTTCCAGACGAGTTCGCGGCCGTCGGGGAACTTGCGGTTGCCGTTGACAGCCGATCGGCCGAGGCGTTCTTCGAACGGTGCCAGGTCGTCCACTTCGACGCACCAGCCCATCCAGCCGCCGCCGGCTGCGGAGCGTGCCCGGACAGCCTGCCCGAACGGAGCCTTGTCGGAGGCCGGGTGGTCCAGGACCTCCACAACCTCCAGGTATTTGTGCCCGGCCAGCGGGATAATCATGTTGCGGGTGCCAAAACGGGGGTGTACCCCGCCCTTCACGGCTTCGACGCCGAGGGCGGTTGCAATACGTTCGGTGGTGGCAGCCAAGCCATCTTGTTCACAGGCGTAAGAGACGTGATCCATGCGCATGCCCTCATCTTGGCACTTTGTGATGGAGCTCTCAGCTAAGGGTGGCCTTACCAAGATGGGATGTCATGGCGGGCCGGCCTGAGGCCCGTGAAATCACGCCGCTGACGTCCTTCGTCACAAAGCTGTTCACAGGCAATCCGCCGTTCCTAGACTGGGGCCAGGTCATGAGCGCCAGCATCAAGCCCCGGCTAGCTGGCCGGCAACCCTCGTTCCGCGGTGGGGTGCCCCGGGTGAAGACCTGGCCCTCCGGCAACCGCCGGGCGGCAAGCGCGGCACCAGTCCTGCCAGGGAATGTCCAGCATGTCCTGCAGGGCAGAGGTGCCCTTCCTCAGAAGGAGCTCTCCGATGTCCAACGCATGGTCATTCGAAACCCGCCAGATCCACGCCGGCCAGGAGCCGGACAGCGCCACCGGCGCCAGGGCACTGCCTATCTACCAGACGACGTCGTTCGTGTTCCCGAGCGCCGAAAGCGCCGCCAACCGCTTCGCGCTGGCCGAGCTGGCGCCCATCTACACCCGCATCGGCAACCCCACCCAGGACACGGTGGAACAGCGCGTTGCCAGCCTGGAAGGTGGCCTGGCAGCGCTCCTGCTCAGCTCGGGCCAGGCTGCCGAAACCTTCGCCATCCTCAACGTGGCCGAAGCCGGCGACCACGTGGTGGCCAGCCCCAGCCTGTACGGCGGCACGTATAACCTCCTGGCCCACACCCTGAAGAAGTTCGGCATCTCCGTGACGTTCGTCGAGGATCCGGACAACCTCCAGCAGTGGAAGGATGCCGTCCGGCCGAACACCAAGCTCTTCTTCGCCGAGGTGGTCTCCAATCCGCGCCAGGATGTCCTGGACATCGAAGGCGTGTCCCGCGTTGCCCACGAGGCAGGCGTCCCGCTGATCGTGGACAACACGTTGTCCACTCCGTACCTCATCCGGCCGCTGGAATGGGGTGCCGACATTGTGGTGCACTCGGCCACGAAGTACCTCGGCGGGCACGGCAGCGCCATCGCCGGCGTGATCGTGGACTCCGGCAACTTCGACTTCGGAAAGGACCCGGAGAAGTTCCCGGGCTTCAATACGCCGGACCCCACCTACAACGGCCTTGTCTACGCCCGCGACCTCGGGGCGGACGGTGCACTGGGGGCGAACCTGTCCTACATCCTCAAGGCCCGCGTCCAGCTGCTGCGCGATCTCGGTTCGGCGGTATCCCCGTTCAACGCCTTCCTCATCGCCCAGGGGCTGGAAACCCTGAGCCTGCGTGTGGAGCGGCACGTTGCCAACGCGGTGACCGTCGCCGAGTGGCTGGAGTCCAGGGACGACGTCGAATCCGTCGCCTATGCGGGCCTGCCGTCCAGCCCCTGGTACGAGCGCGGCCGCAAGTATGGACCCAAGGGCACCGGCGCGATTGTGTCCTTCAACATCGCCGGCGGGGCCGAGGCAGGCAAGCGGTTCGTGGATGCCTTGGAGCTGCACTCCCACGTGGCAAACATCGGTGACGTGCGCTCCCTGGTCATCCACCCGGCGTCGACCACGCACAGCCAGTTGACGGAAGAGCAGCAGGCCGTGGCCGGTGTGACCCCCGGCCTGGTCCGCCTCTCGGTGGGGCTGGAGCACATCGACGACATCATCGCCGACCTCGACGCCGGTTTCCGCGCCGCCAAGGGCGACTGACCAGTACGGCTCCCGGCGTCCACGACGCCGGGAGTCATATTGATGTCACATTCTTAGCCATTGCGGCGACGCATTTCGTAGACTCTTTGAAGGTCATGAGTGCCAGCGACAGCCCCGGCTTGCTGGCCGGCAACCCTCCTTCCGCGGCGGGGTGCCCCGGGTGAAGACCTGGCCTGCCGGCCAGTTGGCGGCGGGCAAGCGCGAAGAAGAGGTCCTCAGATGACGATTGCCGTCACCCGCAGCGGTGTACCCGAAACAGATACCCGCGCAGTGGATGCAACCACAGGCAACACCACGGATACAACGACAGGCAACAACACGGATACCAGCACGGTGGACACCGCCGTCCCTGACGGTACGGTCAAGTTCCTCAGCGTTGGCGGGCTGGAGCTGGAGGCCGGCGGCTTTCTGCCGGACGTAACGCTTGCGTACGAAACATGGGGCACGCTGAACGCGGACCGTTCCAACGCCGTGCTGGTGCAGCACGCCCTCACCGGCACCACGCACGTCACCAGGGGTGCCAGCGACGAGGAAGGCTGGTGGGAACAGCTGGCCGGACCCGGAGCCCCCGTTGATACGGACAAGTACTTCGTGGTCTCCATCAACATCGTCGGCGGCTGCTACGGTTCCACCGGTCCTTCCGCCCCGGCCCCGGACGGTAAGCCGTGGGGTTCGCGCTTCCCCCTGGTGACCCTGCGGGACACAACGGCGGCCGAGTCCCGGCTGGCGGATGCGCTGGGGATCGAGAGCTGGTACGCGGTGTTGGGCGGCTCCCTGGGCGGAGCCCGGGCACTGGAATGGGCCGTGAGCTACCCGGACCGCGTCCGGCGCTGTGCCGTGATATCCATTGGAGCGAGCAGCACCGCCGAGCAGATCGCTTTTGCCCAGGCCCAGACCCTCGCCATCCGCCAGGACGTCAACTTCAACGACGGCGACTACTACGGCGGCCCGGAGCCGGAAGCCGGCCTGGCCCTGGCACGCAGGATCGCACACATCACCTACCGCTCCGCGTACGAGCTGGAGACCCGGTTCGGCCGCAACGCCCAGAGCAGCGAGAGCCCGCTCGAAGCGGTGTCGCTGGGGGACCGCGGCCGCTACCAGGTGGAGAGCTACCTCGACCACCAGGGCACCAAGCTGGTCCGGCGCTTCGATGCCAACAGCTACATCGCCATCACCGAAGCGCTCATGAGCCACGACGTGGGCCGCGGGCGCGGTCCGCTCAAGGACGCGTTGGCCCAGGCCACGGCCGAGTTCTTTATTGCCGCCGTGAATACGGACCGGCTGTATTTTCCGGCACAGTCTTATGAACTCGCGGCTGCGCTGCCGGGGGATGTGCCAGTGCACGTCATCGAAGCGCCCATCGGCCATGACGGCTTCCTGACCGAGATCGGCCAGCTCAGCACGCAGTTGCGGCAGAACTTCTTCGCATAGCCCCGTCGGCTCAATGTGCATTTTTGCAGAGCAGTTCTGCAGAAAATGGCGTTGAGCCTGCGGCAATGTGAGTCCATACTCTAGGGGACCGGCGCGTTGGTGGTGCACATCACACGCGGCCGCTACGGAATGGTCCACATGGCGTCGACGGAGACGCCGAAGGAGTTCACAAATGAGCACGCAAGACTCCGCCGCAAGGCGCACAGATGAGACTGACGTCAAGGCCTCCGGCCTGAAGAAGGTGGTGACGGCCTCGATGGCCGGCACTGTTGTTGAGTGGTACGAGTTCTTCCTCTACGCCTCGGCGGCAACACTGGTTTTCGGCAAGATGTTCTTCCCCAATTCCGGCACGGAGCTGGACGGGATTATTGCCGCCTTCGTGACTTACGCGGTGGGCTTCGTCGCCCGTCCCATCGGCGGCATCGTTTTTGGCCACTTCGGTGACAAGTTCGGCCGCAAGCAGCTGCTCCAGCTGAGCATCATCCTGGTGGGCGTCTCCACGTTCGCGATGGGCTGCCTCCCCACCTTCGCGCAGATCGGCTACTGGGCACCCGCCCTGCTGGTGTTCCTGCGGTTCGTGCAGGGATTCGCCGTCGGCGGGGAATGGGGCGGCGCCGTGCTGCTCGTGGCTGAGCACAGCCCCAGCAAGTCCCGCGGATTCTGGTCCAGCTGGCCGCAGTCTGCCGTGCCCATGGGCAACCTCCTGGCCACCGGCGTGCTCTTCACCCTGTCCTCCACGCTGTCCTCCGCCGACTTCCTCGGCTGGGGCTGGCGCGTCGCCTTCTGGCTGTCCGCGGTGATCGTGATCGTGGGCTACTATATCCGGACCAAGGTCCAGGATGCCCCCATCTTCCTCGAGGCACGCAAGGAAGTTGTCGTCGAGAACAAGGGTTACGGCGTGGCCGAAGTCTTCCGCCGGTACCCGCGCGGTGTCTTCACCGCCATGGGCCTGCGGTTCGCTGAAAATATCCTTTACTACCTCGTGGTCACGTTCTCCATCACCTACCTGAAGGTTGTGGTCCAGACCGACACGTCCAGGATCCTCCTGCTCCTGCTGGTGGCGCACTTCATCCACTTCTGCGCCGTACCGATGGTCGGCAAGCTTTCGGATGCCTTCGGCCGCAAGCCCGTGTACATGGCCGGCGCCATCCTCGGCGGCACCTGGGGCTTCTTCGCCTTCCCGATGATGGACACCAAGAACGACCTCGTCATCCTCGCCGCCATCACCATCGGCCTCCTGTTCCACGCACTGATGTACGCCGGCCAGCCTGCGATCATGGCCGAGATGTTCCCCACCCGGATGCGCTACTCCGGCGTATCACTCGGGTACCAGGTCACCTCGATCGTTGCCGGCTCACTGGCCCCGATCATCGCCACGGCGCTGCTCAGCAACTTCAAGTCCTCCGTCCCGGTGGCGCTCTACCTGCTGGGCGCGTGCCTGGTCACGATGGTGGCGGTGTACTTCCTCAAGGAAACCCGGGGGATTTCGCTGCACGACGTTGACGCCGCGGACGCGCAGGGCACGGCGGACCTCCTGGCCGCTGCCAAAGTATCCGCCAGGAAGTAGTTTCGATGCGAGCAGCAGTCCTTTACGCCGCTGTCCCCGCCGGCACCAGCTACACGCAGGCCCGCCCGCTCGTGGTGGAGGAACTTGAGCGGCCCGAACCCCGCGCCGGCGAACTCGGGGTGGCCATCACCTACTCCAGCCTGTGCCACTCGGACCTGTCGGTGGTGGACGGCTCCCGGGTACGGCCGCTGCCCATGGCGCTGGGGCATGAGGCCGTCGGGAGGGTCGTGACGGTCGGCGAGGGAGTGGAGGACGTCTCGGCGGGGGACCATGTGGTGCTCGTCTTCGTCCCCAGTTGCGGCGACTGCCGCGCGTGCCGCTCCGGCCGCCCGGCCCTGTGCCACCGCGCCGCAGAGGTCAACGGCTCGGGAGACCTGCTGCACGGGGAGGCTCTGCTGCGGACGCCGTCGGGGGAGCGGATCAACCACCACCTCGGGGTATCGGCTTTTGCTGACTACGCCGTGGTGGCACGGGAATCCGTCGTGGTGATCGGCGACGACGTCCCGGACACCGTCGCGGCCATGTTCGGCTGCGCCGTGCTCACCGGCATGGGCGCAGTGTTGAACACCGCGGCGGTCACCGCCGGACAGTCGGTGGCCGTCTTCGGCCTCGGCGCCGTCGGGCTTTCCGCCGTGATGGCGGCGTCCCTGGCCGGTGCCGCCGCCGTCATTGCCATCGACCCGAACGAGGGCAAGCATCAGCTCGCAATGGACTGCGGCGCGACGGCAGTGGGAACTCCGGCCGATGCCGCGCGACTGGTCGCTGAGGCGACCGGCGACGGTGTGGACGTCGCCGTTGAAGCGGTGGGGTCCGCGGGGGTGATCGGCTCGTGCCTGGACCTCGTCACCCGCGGCGGCGCCGTCGTCTCCGTCGGGCTGCCAAAGCCCTCAGCGGAACTGACTGTGGGAGCGCTCCAGTTCGCCGGTGCGGGGAAGCGGCTTCTTGGTTCGTACATGGGAGACGCGGTCCCGGAGCGCGACATTCCGCTGTATCTTGACCACTGGCGCGCCGGACGGCTTCCGGTGGAACTGCTGCACACGGACACGCGGCCGCTCGCGGAAATCAACGAGGGCCTCGATGCGCTGGCGGCCGGGACAGTGGTTCGCCGCCTGTTCCAGGCATAGGTAAATGTCAGGCTGCCAGGATGTCCTGGCGGCCTGACACTTCCGTTTTGAGCGCTGCCACCACGGCCCGGACGGACGCCGAGCGCAGCGACTCCGGACGGGCCACCGCCCAGATGGGAAGCTGCCGCTGGAACAGCTCAGGAAGCACCGGAACGAAGTCCGGGTTGTCCGCGACCATGAAGTTCGGCAGCAGGCCGATGCCCGCACCGCAGCGGACCGCCTCCACCTGGGCGAAGACGCTGGTGGCCTGGAAGCTGGATTTTGGGGCTGGCAGCTGGGACGACCGGTGCCCCAGCTCCGCCACCTGCAGCGCCGACTCGACGTAGGAAACAAAGCCGTGCTCCTTGATGTCTTCCAGGGCGGCCGGCAGTCCGCGGGACCGGACGTAGCCCGGACTCGCGTAGAGCCGCAGGAAGTAGTTCGTGAGGAAGACAGGCTGCATGTTGGTGACCTCCATCCGGCCCACCACCACTTCCAGGTCCACGCCGGAACGGTTTTGGCTGACCTTGCGTGTGGCGCTGAGCATCTCCACATTCAGCAGCGGATTGTCCTGCTGCAGGCGGACCAGCGCCGGCGCGACGAATTCTGCACCGAAGCCGTCGGAAGTGCTGATCCGGACCAGGCCGGACAGCGAATCTTCGCCGTTGCTGAGAGCGCCGGTCAGAGAGCCGAGCGTCGCCTCGATCGCCTCGGCGGCGGCAACGGCCTGGCTGCCCAGTTCGGTCAGTTCCCAGCCGTGCGGGCTGCGCTCCAGCGTCCGTCCGCCGAGCTGCTTGTCCAGCGCCATGATCCGGCGGGAAATGGTGGTGTGCGTTGTGCCCAGGGTTTCTGCCACGGCGTTGAACCGGCCCAGCCTGGCCACCGTCAGCAGGATCAGCAGGTCATCCGGACTCGGCAGCCGGTTCAAATCCACTTCTTCACTTCCACACTTTCAATCTCCGGAACGGCTGTTCGGAGGTATGTGCATCAATGCACATACCGTCTGTATTTTTTCCCCTTGATTGCACTGTAGCAGGGTGTGATGGTGGACACTGAACATCCAGCAATAGGGCTGGTACACGAAGCAAAGGAGCTTTCGCCATGGCAGTTGTCGCCTGGATCGGTCTCGGAAACATGGGTGGATCCATGTCAGCAAACCTGGCTAAGGCCGGTCACGACGTCCGCGGATTCGACCTCAACCCCGAGGCGGTGGCGGCTGCCGAAGCAGGCGGCGTGAAGCCCGTGGCCAGCATTGCCGCGGCCGTGGACGGTGCCGACGTCGTCTTCACCATGCTGCCCAAGGGCGAGCACGCCCGTGCCGTGTACCTGGGCGAGGACGGCGTCCTGGCCCACACCGACACCCGGACGCTGCTGGTGGATTCCTCGACCATCGACATCGCCTCCGCCCAGGCATTGCACGACGCCGCCGCTGCCGCCGGCTTCCGGTTCGTGGACGCCCCGGTCTCGGGCGGCATGAGCGGCGCGAAGGCGGGGACGCTCACCTTCATGATCGGCGGCGAGGCGGGCGCCGTGGCCGACGCCACCGAATACATCCGCCCCATGGCCTCCAACATCATTCCCACCGGCGGCGCCACCACGGGGCAGGCAGCGAAGATCTGTAACAACCTGATGCTCTTCATCAACCTCGCCTCCACCGCCGAAGGTGCCGTACTCGCCGACCGCCTGGGCTTGGACAAGCAGGTCTTCTGGGACATCGCCTCGGTGTCCTCCGGCGACAGCTGGGCGCTGCGGACCTGGTACCCGGTGGCCGGCGTCGTGCCCACCGCCGCCTCCAACAACGACTTCGCCCCGACGTTCACCACCGAACTGGCGAACAAGGACATCGGCCTGGCCATCAGCGCTGCCCGCGACACCGGCACTCCGCTGGAAATCGGCGAGCACGTGCAGACGCTCTTCCAGCGCCTCATCGACTCCGGGCAGTCTGGCAAGGACTGTTCCATGATCATCAAACTCGTCGACGGCTCGCTCGAGTCCTCCAACTAACCGCAGCCTGCTTCACGAATAGGACTTACCCATGGAACGCATTCCCCACTTCATCAACGGCGCCCTGATCAGCGACGCCGACCGCTTCGGCCCCGTCTTCAACCCCGCCACCGGAGCACAGGACAAAGAGGTGGCCCTCGCGTCGGCCGCACGCGTGGAGGAGGCCATCGCTGCCGCCCAGGCCGCCCTGCCGGGCTGGCGGGCCACGAGCCTGGCCAAGCGCACCAACATCTTCTTCCGGGTCCGGGAACTCCTCACGCAGCGGAAGTCCGAGCTGGCTGCCATCCTCACCAGCGAGCACGGCAAGGTGCTTTCCGATGCTGAAGGCGAGATCTCCCGAGGCCTCGAAAACATCGAATTCGCCACAGGACTCTCCCACATGCTCAAGGGCGAACGCTCGGAGCAGGTTTCCAGCGGCGTGGACGTCCACTCAGTGCGCCAGCCGGTAGGCGTGGTCGCCTGCATCACCCCGTTCAACTTCCCGGCCATGGTGCCGTTGTGGATGATCGGCAGTGCGCTCGCCTGCGGCAACACCGTGCTCCTCAAGCCCAGCGAGAAGGACCCGTCGTCGGCCGTTTTCATTGCCCAAGTCTTCGCGGAGGCGGGTCTGCCCCCGGGCGTCCTGAACGTGGTCCACGGCGACAAGGAGGCCGTGGACGTCCTGCTGGAACACCCAGGCGTCAAGGCTGTCAGCTTTGTGGGATCCACTCCGATCGCGCAGTCCATCTACAAGCGTGCGGCCGACCACGGCAAGCGCGTCCAGGCACTGGGCGGCGCCAAGAACCACATGGTGGTCCTGCCGGACGCAGACCTGGACATGGCCGCTGACGCCGCCGTGTCAGCTGCCTACGGCTCGGCGGGTGAACGGTGCATGGCGGTGTCCGTGCTGGTGGCGGTGGGCAGCATTGCCGACGACCTGGTGAAAGCTATTTCCACGCGCATGGCGGACCTCAACATCGGTCCAGGCACGGACCCGGCCTCGCAGATGGGTCCGCTCATCACGAAGGAACACCGGGACAGGGTCGCGTCGTACGTGGCCGGGGCAGCCGAGGAGGGCGCCACGGTTGTGGTGGACGGGCGCGAGCAGGTCTTTGACTCGGACGGTTTCTTCATCGGGGTCAGTCTCGTGGACCACGTCAAGCCGGGCATGAAGGTGTACGACGACGAGATCTTCGGCCCCGTGCTGTCGGTGGTCCGCGCGGACAGCTACGGCGACGCCGTCAAGCTGGTGAACGACAACGAGTTCGGCAACGGAGTCGCCATCTTCACGCGCGACGGCGGCGCGGCGCGCCAGTTCGAGTTCGACGTCGAGGCCGGTATGGTGGGCGTCAACGTGCCCATCCCGGTACCGGTGGGGACGTTCTCGTTTGGCGGCTGGAAGAACTCGCTGTTCGGCGACACCCACATGTACGGCCCGGACAGCATCCGCTTCTACACCCGCGGAAAAGTGGTGACCACACGCTGGCCGGATCCGTCCACGTCGGTGATCGACCTCGGCTTCCCGCAGGTGGACTAGGAGGTCAGTCGTTGGGGCGGCCGCTGGCCCGCTTTTTGTCGGTGGTCACTGCCAGACTTCAGCAATGGAAGGCAATAGCCGGCCGGGAGAGGCTTCGGACGACGCAGGGCGCGGGATCACGGTCAGGGACCTTATCGGTCTCCTGGCTTCGATCCGACCCTGTAGCGACAGCGCCGCCCTGATCGACCAATTGCGGGATCTGGAGGATCTGAAGTCGGCCGCAGCGGCGATGCAAGCCCGCTCCTCTGTGGCGTTCGATGTCCAGCAGCGAGGCGCCCAGGTTGAGGCCGGGCTTCCGGCGGATGAGTTGGGCAAAGGTGTCGCTGCTCAGATCGCCTTGGCCCGCCGTGAATCGACAGCCCGCGGCGGCCGGCTGCTTGGACTGGCCAAAGCACTGGTGACGGAGATGCCCCACACCCTTGCAGCCCTGCGCACCGGGCAGCTCAATGAGTGGCGCGCCACGCTGCTGGTGAAAGAGACCGCCTGTTTATCCGCGGCAGACCGGTGTGCCGTCGATGAAGAACCCGCTGCAGATATCGGGACCCTGGCCGGCGCCGGCGACCGGACCATCGTCGCGGCGGCCCGGACGGCGGCGTATCGGCTGGACCCCCACTCAGTGGTGAATCGTGCCCGCCAGGCCGTGGCAGACCGGCACGTGAGCCTTCGCCCGGCACCGGACGCCATGACTTACCTGACCGCGCTACTCCCGGTCACAGCCGGTGTGGCAGTCCACGCAGCGCTCACCCGGCAGTCCGACGCGCTGCGCTCGGCCGGAGACAGCCGGTCCCGGCGGACAAATCATGGCGGATGACTTGGTAGAACGCATCACGGGGACGCCGGGCGGGATCGTGGGAATTGAAATCCAGCTCATCATGACCGACCGCACCCTGTTCCAGGGCGACAGCGAACCGGCGAGGCTTCCGGGCTACAGTGTGGTCTCCGCCGGGTGGGCCAGGGAGATCTGCGTCCAGGACCAGAGCCAGGGCCAACCTCAGGGCCTGAGCCAAGACCGTGACCGGCCGTTGAACGTTTGGCTGCGGCGGCTCTACACCGCCCCGTGCACTGGTGAGTTGCTCGCCATGGATTCCCGGGCAAGGCTCTTCCCTACCGGTCTCCGCCGCTTCATCCAGGCACGAGACGGCACCTGCCGCACGCCTTACTGCGATGCGCCGATCCGCCACCACGACCACATCGTCGCATGGCAGCACGGCGGGCCCACGAGCCTTGGCAACGGCAGCGGGCTCTGCGAATCCTGCAACCACACCAAGGAGTCCCCTGGGTGGTACGCAGAACCGCGGCCAGGACCTCGGCACACGCTGGAAATCCACACTCCGACCGGGCACGGCTACCAATCCACGGCGCCTCCACTGCCCGGGACATCACTGCCCGCGCCGCCGCCTCCTATGAACCGTCGCCATAGACGCGAGCTTCTTCACCGCGCGAAGATTCTCAAACGCTCCCGGCTAGTCGGCCCGCTGGCTGCCTGAGGACAGACTGCTGAAGGGAACCGGCGGCCCGAAGTAAGCCGGCAGCCCGAAGGAAAACGTCAGCATTGGGAGAAAGCGGGAGGGGCGCCTAACCCTTCATGATCTCGTCACGCCGGGTCATGTATTCCTCCATGGCGATTTCGCCGTTGCTGTACTGCTGGTCAAGCTCCGCCAGTTTCCGCGCGCGGAAACCCTGAGGGGCCGACGGCGGCGGAGGAGTAACCGGGGTGGACGGCTGCTGCGGCTGCTGGCGTGACTGGTTGGCCGGATACTCGGGGCTGTCCTCGTACGGTACCTGTCCGGGGCCGCCGGGGGCAGGATGGCCGGGGTTTTGGAAACCCGGAGCCGGGTAGCCGGGGTTCTGGTAGGGCTGGTCGAGCGGGGGCTGCTGGCCGCCGCCGAGCTGCCGGAAGCCGCCGCCGAAGTAGTCCTGCTGGGTGTAGCCGTCACGCGGCTGGTTGTTGGGCCGGCCAGGAAACTGGTTCGGGAACTGCCCGGGAAACTGGCCCGGGTACTGTCCGTTGAAATCCTGGTTCCGGTTCCTGCCCCGGACGGACTTCCGGTACATACGCATGGCGAAGGGAATCAGGAACGACAGGATGATGATCCAGAAGAACACGTTGCTCACAGTGGAGGGCCTCTCAGAAGTGTCCCTTCAGTTTAACCCCCGGCCGCCAGACTGCCCTGGCCGACCATTGCCGTCCGAGCATTGCCGTCCGATCAATTTCCGTCCTATCGGATCCGTCCGATCATTTCCGTACTGCGGGCATGCCCAGGAACCGTCCGTACGCGGCAACAGCTTCATCGATCGCACGATTGCCGGCCCGGCCGGGATCAGAGCGGGTGCGGATATCCAGCTCACAGCGTCCGCCAGCCAGGTCATGGCGCCACGAACCGATCATGCGGCCGTCGCTCAGCACAACATGCATCGGAGTGTCCCGCTCAGGAAGGGCGGGGGCGGTGCCGCCCAGGAAATACCGTGACC
Organism: Arthrobacter sp. LjRoot78; assembly: GCF_964254335.1. Classification (NCBI taxonomy): domain Bacteria; kingdom Bacillati; phylum Actinomycetota; class Actinomycetes; order Micrococcales; family Micrococcaceae; genus Arthrobacter; species Arthrobacter sp. LjRoot78. Next base: position 1,502,811 of record NZ_CAXUTG020000001.1, read on the forward strand.
GTGAATAGCCCATGACGTATTCGTCGTAGCACTGGATCAGGTCGACCCTAGGCCCGCCTTCGGCCTCGGCAGCAGGCCCGGGCGCGGCAGCAGGCCCGCGCCCGGCGGAACTGAAATAGAAGTCCAGTCCGTCCAGCGTCGCAGCCGCGAGTACGTCGGGTTCAGCCTCCAGCACGATTCCCAGCCCCAACCGGACATCAGTCACTGTGAGCCCGGACCAGTCGGCACAGTCCTTGACCGTGGCCGGTCCGCGGCTGAGGAAGTAGCGGCGGACGAGTTCGGCCAGCGCCTCGGAGCGGTGTTCGTGACCGTCCGCTGATGCCGGAACGCGTTCATCGAAGAGCGCGTAGGTCTGCTTGAGCGCGCCGCCGGTGCTGCGCACGGGTGTGCCGCTGGTCAGGACGCCACTGATCTCAGCATGCATGATCAGGTAGGCGAGTTCCAGGCCTTTGGCTGCGAACCCGTGGCGCCGCAATTCCAGGGCGAGCTGCTCCCGGGTTTTGTGGGCGAAGCCGGCAACGGCGTCGGCCAGGATCCGGGCGCTTCGGGACGCTGCTTCGGCGTCGATGCCGGTCTGGCGATACATGCCCCCGTTGCCCTGGTGCAGCCGGGGAGCCGAGAGCATCAGAAGCCAGCGAAGGTCGTCCCGGTGCACAAAATGCCAGGTGGGCCGGAGGATATGGGTCCGGAGGATCCGGCCGTCGGCCACTGCCTCTTCGACATCGGCAGCGGAGGCTCCTGCAGTGCGCTGCGCCAGCGACCAGCGGGCATACGGGAACTCCTGTGACTGGACGGCGAGGAGGTTCTTCAGTGGAGCTTCGGCAGAGACCGCGCGGGGATGGCGGAGCAGCTGCTGGCTGAGCCGCAGCCTAACGACGTCGTCAGCGTCCACGTGCGCCTACTTCCGGTCGGACTCGAGTCCCGCTGCCCCTAGTCCCGCGGCCTCGCCCGAGCCCAGCGGCATCCCGGGCCCGAATACGGGACCTGGCGTGGGGCGCTTGGCCGTGATGCCGTCCCCGGATGACTGGTGGCGAAGCCGGCGGACAACCCACGGCACGAAGTATTCGCGTGCCCACACCAGGTCGCCGGACCGCGCCTGCCGCCAGCTGCGCTGGGGCAGGGGCTTGGGGGAGAGCGGCTCCAGGGTGTGCTGGATGTTCAGTGAATCGAGCACCATCGCGGCTATGGTGTGGTGGCCCAAAGGCGAGAAGTGCAGGCGATCCTGGTCCCACATCTGCGGATCGCTGAGCTGGCGGAGGGACCACATGTCAGCGATGACGGCATCGTGCCGCGCGGCCACGGTGCGAAGGTTTTCGTTGTAGATGGCGATCTTGCTGCGGACCCTGCCCAGGACGGACGAACCGGTGTCCGGGCCGTTGAACAACACCACGGTGGCGCCGCCCAGGCTGAGGATGTGCACCACCGAGTCCAGCTTTTCAGCCAGCGCATCGGGGTCGCCGCCGGGCCGGATGAGGTCGTTGCCTCCGGCCGAGAGGGTCACCAAGTCAGGCTTGAGGGCCAGGCACGGTGCCAGCTGCTGGTCAACGATCTGTTCCAGGAGCCGTCCCCGCACGGCAAGGTTGGCATAGGCAAAATCGCTGTGCCCGCGGCTCAGTTCCTCGGCCACCCGGTCCGCCCAGCCACGGTGCCCGCCGGGACTTCCCGGTTCGGGGTCGCCGATGCCCTCGGTAAAGGAATCGCCCATGGCAACATAGCGTCCCCAGGGGTGGCTATCAACAGTGTCCTGCGGGTTCGGAATGGCTTCAGTTTCGCTCACGTTTCCATCCTGCCTCGTAGGTAACAAGCTACGCCACCGTAGGTTGTTACCCGGAGGTAACTGCAAGAATGGACCCCATGACTGAAGCCGACGTTTCCACTGCCCCTGTTGTCCTGTGGTCCACTCCTGACGAAGAGCGCTCGGGTAAGCCACTCCTGGTCCTGCTGCACGGCTACGGTGCCAACGAACAGGACCTGCTCAGCCTTGCCGATCTGCTGCCCGGCGATTTCGCGGTGGCGTCCGTCCGCGCCCCCATCGCCATGGGCCCGGGGTTCACATGGTTCCCGCTGACGGACTCCGCCGACTATTCACTCGACGCGGTTAAGGATGCCGCCGCCTTTGTGCTGGACTGGCTCGACGGCGTCAAAGGTGACCACCCGTCCGTCACGTTGCTCGGGTTCTCCATGGGAATGGCGATGGCCACCACGCTGCTGAGGCAGCGCCCGGCGGACTTTGCCGCCGTCGTCGGGCTTTCCGGCTTTGCGGTGAACGCCGGAGGGGACCCGACTTTCCGGGACGGCGAACTGGACGGCAGCGTTCCGTTGTTCTGGGGCCGCGACCAGCAGGACCCCGTCATCACCCAGGACAAGATCGAATTCACCATGGGCTGGGTGCGGAAGCACGTGAAGCTGACGAAGGTCCTCTACACAGGGATGTGGCACGGGATCAACCAGCAGGAGATCGGCCACGTTTCCGAATTCCTCACCCACGAGGTGCTGAAAAAGTAGTTCAGCGCTGCAACGGTTAGGAACCGGCGGGAGTCAGAATCCGCACGGTCCGGCCGTTCACAGTGACCGTGTCGCCATGGTGCAGCTGCCGGCCGCGGCGGTCGTCGATGTCGCCGTTGACCTTGACCAGGCCGTTCTTGATCAGCTCCGTGGCCTCAACTCCGTCCTCCACGAGGCTGGCCAGCTTCAGGAGCTGGCCCAGGCGGATCATCTCGTCGCGGATGGGGATCTCTTCGATTTCCGGGTTGCTCATACAAGCAATGATGCCTGACGTAAGGTGAATCCAGTGACCCATGCACCCCGTCTGCCCCTCATTGCAGGACTGCCGATTGCCGTAGCCGCCGGACTCGCCATCCCCGTCCAGGGCCGGATCAACGGCGCACTGGGCGCCCGGCTGGACGACGGCATTGCCGCCGCCGTGGTGAGTTTCACCACGGGACTGATCGTGATGGTCCTGGTGTCGCTGGTCCTGCCGCGGGGACGCCGCGGGCTCGCCCAGATCCTGCCCGCGCTCCGGGAACGCCGGTTTCCCCCGATCTACGTGATGGCAGGCGGCATCGGCGCGTTCTTTGTGTTTGCGCAGTCCTTCACCGTTGGCCTGCTGGGCGTGGCCCTGTTTACGGTTGCCACCGTCACCGGGCAAACGCTCAGCGGGCTGCTTGTGGACCGGCTCGGCATCGGCCCCGCCGGCAAGAAGTCCGTCACCGCCATCCGTGTCATCGGCACTGTGCTGACCATCGCCGCCGTCGCGTGGGCAGTGTCCCCGCGGTTCGGCGGCGCCGGGGGTTCCGGGGCCGGTTCCGGGGGAGTCGGCACCGACCCGGCGCAGCTGCTCCTCCCGGTGCTCCTGCCCGTTATTGCCGGTTTCCTGATGAGCTTCCAGCAGGCCATGAACGGGACGGCCACGGTGCACTACGGCACCCCCATCGCGGCCACCCTGGTGAATTTCATCTCCGGCGCCACGGTGCTGTGGCTGGCCTGGCTGATCAAGCTGGCGGTCGCCGGGCCCGGCAACGGGCTGCCGGCCGAATGGTGGTACTACCTCGGCGGTCCCATGGGCTGCGCGTTCATCGGACTGGGCGCACTACTGGTCCGGAGCCTGGGGGTCCTGGTCACCGGGCTGGGCATGATTGCGGGCCAGCTGCTGGGGTCATTGGGCCTGGACCTCGCCTTTCCCGCGCCCGGCACAGTGGTGGCCCTGCCCACGATCCTCGGCACCGTCCTGACGCTCGGTGCGATAGTCCTGGCCACCCTTCCCTGGCCGCGCGGCGCCCTCAAGCGGCAGCCGGGCCGGTAGGCTAGGACACGCAGCTTCCTGCACATCTTTCCTTCGTAACGCCCCGCCCGGCAACCAGCAGGGTACAGGGGCCTAGAAACCGCGCGGACCGCACCCAGCGGCCCTGTAGAAATTGGAGTTCCCCATGGCAGCAAAATCCGTTCTCGACCAGGTCATCTCCCTCTCCAAGAGGAGGGGCTTCGTTTTCCAGGCCGGTGAAATCTATGGTGGCTCCCGTTCTGCCTGGGACTACGGGCCCCTCGGCGCCGAGCTGAAGGAAAACATCAAGCGCCAGTGGTGGCAGTCGGTGGTCCGCGGCCGCGAGGACGTGGTGGGCCTGGACTCCTCCGTGATCCTGCCCCGCCAGGTCTGGGAAGCCTCCGGCCACGTGGAGGTCTTCTCCGATCCCCTGGTGGAGTGCCTTTCCTGCCACAAGCGGTACCGTGCCGACCACCTCGAAGAAGAGTACGAGGAAAAGAAGGGCCGTCCGGCCGAAAACGGCCTGAAGGACATTGCCTGCGCCAACTGCGGCACCCGTGGTGAATGGACCGAGCCCCAGGAATTCTCCGGCCTGCTCAAGACCTTCCTCGGTCCGGTGGCCAGCGAGGAGGGCATGCACTACCTACGCCCGGAAACCGCGCAGGGCATCTTCGTGAACTTCAACAACGTGCTCACCACCTCCCGGAAAAAGCCGCCGTTCGGCATCGGCCAGATCGGCAAGTCCTTCCGCAACGAGATCACGCCCGGAAACTTCATCTTCCGCACCCGTGAGTTCGAGCAGATGGAGATGGAATTCTTCGTCGAGCCGGGCACGGACGAGCAGTGGCACCAGTACTGGATGAAGGAACGCATGGACTGGTACACCGGACTGGGCCTCAAAGCCGAGAACCTGCGTTTCTTCGAGCACCCGCTGGAGAAGCTGAGCCACTACTCCAAGGGCACAACGGACATCGAATACCGCTTCGGCTTCCAGGGCTCCGAGTGGGGCGAGCTGGAAGGCATCGCCAACCGCACGGACTTCGACCTCTCCACGCACTCCAAGGCTTCCGGCCACGACCTGAGCTACTTCAACCAGGCCACCAACGAGCGCTACACCCCGTATGTGATCGAACCCGCCGCCGGCCTGACCCGGTCCTTCATGGCGTTCCTCATTGACGCGTACACCGAGGATGAGGCCCCCAACGCCAAGGGCGGCGTGGACGTGCGCACCGTGCTCAAGCTGGACCCGCGCCTGGCCCCCGTCAAGGCGGCCGTGCTGCCGCTGAGCCGCAACGAGGACCTGTCTCCGAAGGCCAAGGCCCTGGGCACCCAGCTGCGCAAGAACTGGAACATCGACTTCGACGATGCCGGCGCCATCGGCCGCCGCTACCGCCGCCAGGACGAAATCGGCACCCCGTTCTGCATCACCGTGGACTTCGACACCCTCGAGGACCAGGCCGTGACCATCCGTGAACGCGACACCATGAGCCAGGAACGCGTCTCCCTGGACAAGGTGGAGGGCTACCTGGCCGCGCGGCTGATCGGCGCCTGAGCATGGCCATCGAATACCGCGAATGGCGAGAGGGCGACGACCTTGCACTGCTCGAACTCTGGGGCGGCCCGGAGACCGAACAGGCACGGCAGTTCCGCGGCACGCTCGCACCCTCGGGCAACACGCCGTGGCGCCGCTGCATTGTGGCCGAGGACGTCGTGGACGGCGTGGCCATCCCGGTCGCGGCGGCAGTGGTCCACGAAGCATCGTTGCACCCCGAACGCCTCTGGATGTACATCGAGGTGGCAAAGGACCACCGCCGCGCCGGCGTTGGCTCCACCCTGCTGACCATGCTCCGGCACGAAGCCGGCCAGGCGCCGTCGGGCGTGTCCAGGCTGCGGACCAAGGTGGAGCCGGGCACGCCCGGCGCCGCGTTCGCCGAAGCTGCCGGCCTGGTTCCGATCCAGCGCTCACGCCTCGTCGTGGTGGCACCGGGGGCGCTCAAGCTGCCGGTCTTCGGCGACGGTTCGGAGGCCGCGGCCTCCGAACAGATCGAGGACCTTGCCACCGGTTCGGTGGAACTCAGCGACGTGGTGGGCCGGTACTACACGGCCGTGCACACCTGGGATAGCCCGGGCGAGCTCAGCATCGGCACCGTGCAGCGGCTGTTCCTCGACGAACTCAGCGGGGCGCACGGCGCGATCGTGCTCCGGGCGCCGAAGGCCAGCGCCTTCGGCCAGGGCGTCCCGGCCAGCAGGAAGGGCCGGCTCGAGGCATTCGCCATCAGCTACGCGGAACTTGCCCCCGGCGGCGAGAACCCGGCGGGCGGCGAGGGGTCCGCGTCGGGCCAGCCAACGGATGTGTTCGTCGGCCACGATCCCAAGCTGTCCGAGGAGGAAGCCCGCTCGGCGGTCCGGGACCTGCTGGCGCTCATCGCGTTCCAGCACCCCGTGGTGCTGGAACTGGACGATTCGATGACTGCCCTGCGCGCCGTCGTCGAGCCTTTGCTGCAGAGCGGCACTGCCAGCCTCCGGGGCAGCGAAACCCTGGTGGTTTCCGACCCCGCCTAGGCACTAACCCAACTGACCCGCAGCGGCAGCCGTTTCGACGGCGCCCGCTGCGGGTCAATGTGGTTTAAGGCCGGCTACTTGGGGATCACCGGGGGAACGAAGTCGAACGTCATTCCCAGCAGCCACACCAGCAGGAGAACCACGGGCAGGTGGAACACGAACTGCAGGAAGGTGAAGCCCACCAGGTCACGGGCCCGGAGTTTGAGCACGGCGAGCAGCGGCAGCATGAAGAACGGGTTGATCAGGTTGGGCAGCGCCTCCGCGATGTTGTAGATCTGGACGGTCCAGCCCAGGTTCATGTTCACATCCGTCGCCGCCTGCATCACGTACGGCGCCTCCACGAGCCATTTGCCGCCGCCGGAGGGCACAAACAGGCCCAGCACGGCCGTGTAGAGGGCAATCACGACGGCGAACGCACCGCCGCCGCCGATGTCTGAGAAGAATTCGGCCAAATGTGCCGACAGCGACATGCCCCCGTGGCCGGTGGCCTTCGTGAGGATGGCGGCCATGGCAGCGTAGAGCGGAAACTGCACCAGGATGCCTGCGGTCGCCGGAACTGCTTTGGTCACTGCCTGCAGGAAGTTCCGCGGCGTCCGGTGCAGCACCAGGCCCAGGATGAGGAATACGAGCAGGTAGCCGTTGAGGCTGCTGACCACAGTCAGGAATGGCTTCGTGAGGAACTGCGAGACCAGCCAGCCCAACGTCAGGATCCCCGCGAGGACCGGCAGGATCACGCTGTACTCCAGCCATTCGCCGGGCCGCGACCGTGGCTCGGGTTCGCTGGGGTCGTCGTCGAGATCCACACCGAGATCCGCGGCCGTGCGCACCGCGGCACCCCGCGGCGCCGAGAAATGGGCGATCACCGTAGTCAGCGCCATGAGGATGGCCAGGGTGAGCAGTGATTGCCACGTGAAGATGGTGGTGCCGAAATCCAGGACGCCGGTGATCTTGAGGAGCGCCGGCGGCAGGGAGGCTGCAGTGGCCTGCAACTGGGCGGCTGAGGACGACAGCCCCAGCGCCCATACGGCGCCGAGGCCCATGAAGGCGGCCGCACCGAGCGCCCGGTAGTCCACGGACAGGTCCTTGCGCCGTGCAATGGCACGCGCCAGGAGGCCGCCAAAGATCAGGCTGAGGCCCCAGTTGAGGAAGGACACGGACATCGACAGCATCGCTACGAAGCTCACGGCGGTCCGGGCGGTCGACGGGACCAGCGCGAGCCGGTCGATGAGCTTGGCCACCGGAGGAGAGGTGGCCACCACGTAGCCGGTGAGGACAACCATGGACATCTGCAGCGTGAATGCTGTGAGGTCCCAGAATCCGTTGCCGAAGGAATCGGCGATGGATTGCGGTGAGGCACCGATCGCGAGGGCAGCTACGGCAATGAGCACCACGCCGGCCAGCGCGAAGATATAAGCGTCCGGAAACCACTTTTCCGTCCACGCCGCCAGCCTTTGGGCCAGGCGGGCCAGGCCGCGTTCGTCGATCTCGCTTCTTGTCAGGACGGTGTCTGCCACAGGAAGGATCCCTCTCCATTGAGTGCGTGCAAATGTGCTTGCGTACCCATGGAGCCTAGCCAAGGCCCGGCTCTGCCTGCCTAAGCGCGCCGTCCGCCCGCGCGCCGGGGACCTTCCGCCTCATCCAGCCGCCGGCGTTCCGCGTCCGTGGGAGCACCGCCGCCCAGGTGCGCGGGCATCCACCAGTCGCCGGGCCGGGGTGCGAGGGGGAAGTCCGCGATGGCGGCGTCGATTCCGGCCTGCAGGACGCTCCGCAACCGTTCGGTGGCAGGCTGGGCGTCACGGGCGGGATCGGGCAAAACCGCGGGCAGCAGGGGCTCGCCCACGTGGATCCGCACAGGCGCGCGCCAGGCGCGAAGTGGTGAGAACCCGCGGTGGCGGGTCATGAGCCGGTGCGCTCCCCACACTGAAACGGGAATGATCGGCACGCCGGCTTCTGCCGCCATCCGAACGGCACCGGTCTTGCAGTCGCGGACCGTGAAGCTGCGGCTGACACCCGCCTCGGGAAGGACGGCGATGTACTCGCCCGAGCGTAATTTCTCGACGGCGGCGTCATACGCGCCGCTGCCCGAACCGTATGGAACCACGACATGTCCGGCAGCGCTGATGGCCGGACCGGCGAGCCAGTGGTCGGCCGCGCCCTGGGTCACCAGGTAGCGCAGCTCGGCCCGGTTGTGGCTCCACAGGAGCATCTCGGCGAAGGCAAAATCGAGGTAACCGAAATGGGTGATGGCGACGACGGCTCCCGCACCCGGCACCACCAGACGGGACGCACCCTTGAGCGGCCCCGGTGGTGGCAGGTGTTCGCGCCCCGTGACGATGACGCGGATCCGGAAGAACCTGCGCAGCGCCAGCCCGGTGCCCACGATGAAACGGTAGAAGCGGTCATTGGGCTGCGGCCGCCAGGCCATTTCAGCGCCCGCCCGCCGGCCGCCGCGGGGGCCAGGGGATAAAGCCCGACGTCGACTCGACGTATTCCTTGTAGCCCGGCCGGGCGGACATCGCCTTCTCCGTGAGCGGCTTCCCGGTCTTGCCCGCGAGCGCCCAGACCATCAGGGCCGGAGACAGTATGGTCAGGATTCCGGGCCAGGAGTCTGCGGCAATCAGGAACAGGCCGGTCCAGACGGCGGCGTCCCCGAAGTAGTTGGGGTGCCGGGTGTAACGCCACAGCCCCGTCTTCAGCACTGTTCCCTTGTTGGACGGGTTCTTCTTGAACTGTGCGAGTTGCCAGTCGCCCACCGTTTCGAACACGAAGCCGATGACCCACAGCAGCACTCCCAGGAGGGCGACCCAGCCCACTGCACCGGTGGCGAACATCCCTACCTGAACCGTCAGGGACACGAAGAACATCACAAGGCCCTGGGGCAGGTAGACACGGCGCAGTGCGTACACATCGCGGGAGCCCGGGGCGTCGCTGAGCATTGCCTCGTAGCGGGGATCTTCATGGCCGCCACGGGCGCGCCAGCCGATGTGGGTTCCGAGGCGGAGGCCCCAGACGCCTGTCAGCAGCAACAGCAGGAGGCGCCTGCCGTCGTCGCCCGTGCCGGAGGACAGCAGCCATGAGGCGACGGCGACGGCAAAGAAGCCGGGTCCCCATGCCACGTCCATGACGGAGTGCCGCTTCTGCACCACGGCCACGGCGAAGGTGACCGCCAGGACACCCGCCACGGCCAGCGCCGTCCAAGGCAGGCTGGCCAGGAATTCGTTCACGGGAAAGTCGGCCATGGTCACAGCACCACCGGAATGCCGGGGGCGGCGCCTGCCGGAAGCAAGGCATCCAACCGTGCCGAATCGCCGTCCAGGTCCACACCGGTGCTTTCCGCAAAGGCCTTGAGGACAAAGCCGGCGGCCAGCGTGTGCCACAGCCGGACCTTGCGGAACATGAAGTGACCTGCCCCGGCCAACGAGACATAGCGCATCTCGTCGGCCAGATCCGCTGCCCGTTGCGCAAATTTCAGCGATTGGGCCGGGCTTGTCCAGCGGTCCCTGGAACCGTGGACAATCAGCACCCTGCGGCCGGCCACATTTTCGGCCGGTGTCTCGGCGCTCAGCCAGGGGGCCAGGGCCACCACGGCGTCCACCTGGGGATCGTCGGCCGCGCACATGGCAGTGAGTCCGCCCATCGAGTGCCCCAGGAGGTAGACGGGCACTCCCGGGTGCCGGGCGTGGATCCGGGCAAGCGCCCATCGAGCATCCTGCAGCGGTGACATGTCCGGGCCGTTCCAGCCGCGTACGCTGTTCCGCAACGTCCAGACGGCAAGTCCGTGGCTGCCGCCGGCGCGGTGCAGGTGCTTGGCGAAGGGCACCATGCGGGCGGGGCTCAGGTGGCGGGCCTCTACGGGCTCGTAGCTGTGCGAGCGGCCGCCGTGCAGGACCAGGGCCACGCCGCGGGTAACGCCCGCCGCCTCGCGCACAGTTAGTACGGGCTTGTTGCTGCCTTCGTCATTCCTGCGATTACCCATGCGGGCCTCCAGACTCCTCGTCCTACATTTATAAACCCAAGGGTCCCGGCAATACGTCCAACCGGCCCTTCCCGGATCACAATGGGCATTCGGAGCCGCCGGGCCAGAAGATTGTGCGTGCTCCTAAAATCCCTTGACGGCGCCCGCTCAGAGGAGTAGGCCGGACGCGTAAGCTCCGGTCGTTAGCCCGATGGGAGGCGAAGTGGGCGGCCGGATCCGAGGTCGAAGAGGATCGGCGGTACTGGAAATGAACGCAACATCGTTCGATGCCCTGCGGGAACAGGTTCGCGGGCAAGTGATCACAGCGGATGATGCGGACTACGACGCTGCCCGCGCCGTCCACAACGGAATGATTGACAAGCGGCCCGCTGCCGTCGTGCGGGTGTCCCAGGTGGCGGACGTCATCGCTGCCGTCAACCATGCCAGGGACAACGGCATGCCCGTCGCCATCCGGGGCGGCGGCCACAGCGGGCCCGGGTTTGGCACGGCGGACGATGCAGTGGTCGTCGACTTTTCCGCCACCCGGGGGGTCCGTGTTGATCCGGCCGGCAAAACGGCCAGGACCGAGGCCGGCGCAACGTGGGCCGACTTCAACCACGCCACGCATGCCTTCGGGCTGGCGACCACCGGCGGCATCGTCGGTTCGACCGGTGTTTCGGGGCTGACCCTCGGCGGAGGCATTGGCTACCTTGACCGGAAATACGGCCTCAGCTGCGACAACCTCCTCTCTGCCGACGTCGTCACCGCGGACGGAAAGTTCCTCACCGCCAGCGAAACCGAGAACGAAGATCTTTTCTGGGCGCTGCGCGGCGGCGGCGGGAACTTCGGCGTCGTGACGTCGCTCGAATTCCGCCTGCATCCCGTGGATATGGTCCACGCCGGCATCATCATCTACCCGCTGGAGCACGCCGAAACCGTCGCGAAGTTCTACCGCGAGAACGTGGCGGCAGCCCCGCGGGAGTTCGGTGCCTTCCTCGCGTTCCACCAGGGGCCGCCGGTTCCGTTCCTTCCCGAGGAGTGGCATGGCAAGCCCGTCTGCATTGTCGTGGGTATGTGGACCGGGGATCCGGCCGAAGGACCGGCCCGCTGGCAGCCGTTCCTCGACGCCGCGCCGGTGGCGGGGTCCATGGTGGGGCCGATGCCCTACCCGGCCCTGAATTCGGCCTTCGACGGGATGTATCCCAAGGGGCTGCTCGCCTACTGGAAGGCGGCCTTCCTGACGGAACTCAACGACGGCGCCATCAACGCCCACTTGGAGTACGGGAAGCGGGTGCCCAGCGTACAGACCGCAGTGCACATCTACCCGATCGACGGCGCCGTACACGATGTGGGAATTGCGGACACGGCCTTCCCCAACCGGAATGCCAGGTTCTCCCCGGTAATTGCGTGCCACTGGGCGGATCCCGCGGAAAGCGCGGCGAACATCGCCTGGGTGCGGGACTTCGCGGCGGCGCTTCAGCCCTACTCTGAGACTGCGGGCTACATCAATTTCATGGACGGCGATGACACGTCCCGGGTCGCGGAAAACTACGGACCCAATTACGGCCGCTTGCAGGAAATTAAGGGCAAGTACGATCCCGGGAACCTGTTCCGTGTCAACCAGAACATCCAGCCCCAGTAAAGTGCAGGCATGAGGTTTTACTGCTGATGGGTGCCGGACACTCCCACGGTCACACAGATCATTCGGAGCCAACACCCGGGGCTCTCGCTGCCCGTAAACGGGCCAACTGGCTTCTCGCGGCGGTCTTGATTCCGCTGACGCTCCTGACCCTGGCGGCCATGGTCATGATGTGGCCGTCCGGGAACAAGGAGGACCTGAAGCTGGCCAGCCCGTACGCGGCAGCCCCGGGCGTGACGTTCGACACCGGCAAGATCCAGCGGGTGGTGGTGGAAAGCTGCATCCAGGGAAGCGCCGGCCAAAACGCCACCGCGCAGCCAGGCACGGGCCAGGATGCCGCCCAGCAGGGGAGCGAGTGCACCTTCGCCTTTACCGAGCCGGACAAGGGCGGCAACCCGGTCAAGGTGGTGATCAACCCGGACGTGGTGAAGTCCCACGGCGTCAAGGTGGGTGACGACATCCGGTACCTGAACCTGTCCAACGCGCAGGGCGCATCCGCCGGCCAGGGCGGCGCGCCCGCCTATATCTTCGTGGACTTCGTTCGCACCCTGCCGATCATCCTGCTGGCCGTCCTCTACGCGGTGGTGGTGATCGCCGTGGCGCGCTGGCGCGGTCTGCGGGCGCTGATCGGCCTCGTGGGAGCCTACGGGGTGCTGGTGACGTTCATGCTGCCCGGGCTGGTGGAAGGGAAGCCACCCCTGCTGCTGGCCCTGGTGGGTTCCACTGTGATCATGATCGGCGTTCTCTACTTCGCCCACGGCTTCTCGGCCCGCACCTCCACGGCGTTGCTGGGCACCATGTTCGGCCTGGGCATCACGGCGCTCCTGGCTGCCTGGGCCACGGACGCGGCAAACCTGGCGGGCGTGGGCAGCCATGACGCCGCCACGCTCGCGAACATCTCGGACAACATCTCCATTTCCGGCATCATCCTGTGCGGGCTGATCATTTCCGGACTTGGCGTGCTGAACGACGTCACCATCACCCAGTCTTCCGCGGTCTGGGAACTGTATGAACTCGCGCCGGAGACAAGCGCCCGCCAGCTCTTCTCCGCAGCCATGCGGATCGGCCGCGACCACATCGCGTCCACTGTCTACACCATTGCGTTCGCCTACGCTGGCGCCGCGCTGCCCATCCTGATCATCGTGATGCTGTACGACCGTCCGCTCGGCGAGGCGCTGACCAGCGCGGAACTGTCCGAGGAAGTCATCCGGACGCTCGTCGGTTCCGTAGGGCTGGTGCTGGCGATCCCCGTCACCACGCTGATCGCGGTGCTCGTGGTCAAGGCCACCGGGATCAGGCAGGCCGCCGTCCCGGAAACGGGCGGCAGCGGCTCCGGCACCACCGCTTCCGGCAGCATCCCTTCCCGCCGTGCATCCGTAACGCCCGACGACGTCGGGGACACCGGCGCGCTCGCGGCGGCAGCGGAGTTCTCCCGCGGCGGCCGGACGCGCGCAGCCGGCACCCCTGCCTCCCGTGAACCCGCGCGGGAACCCGTGCCCGGCAGCCGGCGTGCACGGCGGGCCGCGGAAGGGGAGTAGCAGGGGACAGGCCCGCGGTTGAACCCTTTTCCGGCCGCAGGCTCGCCGATTTAACCGGCTGGAGGCCGATTTGCCCGGCTTTGAGACAATGAACGGGTGACTGTTGTAGCAACGCCTCCCGCCCCCAAGCTGGAACTCCCGCCCCTGAAGCTGGGCCCCATCACGGTGGACACCCCTGTGATCCTGGCTCCCATGGCGGGCATCACCAACTCCGCGTTTCGTCGCTTGTGCCGTGAGTACGGCGGCGGCATGTATGTGGCGGAGATGGTTACTTCGCGTGCCCTCGTGGAGCGCACCCCTGAATCCCTGCGGATCATCTCCCATGACCCCGACGAAAAAGTGCGGTCCGTCCAGCTCTACGGCGTGGACCCCGTAACGGTCGGCCAGGCTGTCCGGATGCTCGTCGAGGAGGACCGTGCGGACCACATCGACCTCAACTTCGGCTGCCCCGTGCCCAAGGTGACCCGGCGCGGCGGCGGCTCAGCCCTGCCGTGGAAGATCGACCTCTTTACCTCCATCGTGCAGACCGCGGTGAAGGAGGCCTCCAAGGGCGGCGTCCCGCTGACCATCAAGATGCGCAAGGGCATCGACGAGGATCACCTGACGTACCTTGACGCCGGCCGGATTGCACGCGATTCCGGCGTCGCCGCCGTCGCGCTCCACGGCCGCACCGCGTCCCAGTTCTACTCCGGCCAGGCCGACTGGTCCGCCATCGCCCGGCTGCGCGAAGCGCTGCCGGACATTCCGGTGCTGGGCAACGGTGATATCTGGTCCGCTGAGGACGCGGTCCGCATGGTCCGCGAGACCGGCGTGGACGGCGTGGTGGTGGGCCGCGGCTGCCAGGGACGCCCGTGGCTGTTCGGCGACCTGCAGGCCGCGTTCGAAGGCAGCGACAAACGCCACAAGCCCAACCTGCGGCAAGTGGCCGAAGGTGTGTACCGGCATGCGGAGCTCATGGTCGAAACCTTCGGCAACGATGAAGGCAAGGCACTCCGCGAGATCCGCAAGCACATGGCCTGGTACTTCAAGGGTTATGTCGTGGGCGGCGAACTGCGGACGCGGCTGGCCCTGGTGACCAGCCTGCAGGTCCTGCGCGAAACGCTGGCCGAGCTGGACCAGGACTCTCCGTACCCCGGCGTTGATGCGGAGGGGCCGCGCGGACGTGCCGGTTCCCCGAAGAAGCCCGCGCTGCCGAAGGACTGGCTGGTCAGCCGGCAGATGGATGCCGACCAGACGCGCGACATCGCTGCTGCGGAACTGGACGTCTCAGGTGGCTGAAACACGGACCACCGCGCCCGTGCTGCCAGGCTACGAGGCCCACGACTCCGCCCGCTGGGTGGAGGAACCGCCCAAAACCACCTACCGCTCCGACTTCGAACGGGACCGGGCACGGGTCCTGCACTCGTCCGCGCTGCGCCGGCTCGGCGCCAAGACCCAAGTGGTTGCCCCGGACACTGACGACTTCGTCCGGACCCGGTTGACGCACAGCCTGGAAGTGGCCCAGGTGGGCCGCGAACTGGGCCGGGCACTGGGCTGCGACCCGGACGTCGTGGACACCGCCTGCCTCAGCCACGACCTCGGCCACCCGCCCTTCGGGCACAACGGTGAATCCGCCCTGAACGAGATGGCGCACGGCATCGGCGGCTTTGAGGGCAACGCCCAGACCCTCCGGCTGCTGACCCGGCTGGAGCCCAAAGTCCTGGCCGCGGACGGAACCCCGGCCGGTCTGAACCTGACACGCGCCAGCCTGGACGCCGCCGCGAAGTACCCGTGGTCGGCGCTGAACGCCCCGGTGATCCACGGCCAGCGCACCAGCAAGTTCGGCGCCTACGAGGACGACCTTCCCATCTTCGACTGGATCCGCCAGGGCGCGCCGGAGCGCCGGTCATGCCTCGAGGCGCAGGTGATGGACCTCGCCGACGACATTTCCTACTCGGTCCACGACGTGGAGGACGCCATCGTCGCGGGCCACTTCCAGCTTCGCTGGATGGACAACCCGGACCACCGCGCCCGCGTGGTGGGATACGCCAAGCAGTGGTACCTGCCGCACAACGATCCCGCTGCCATCGACGCCGCCCTGGCCCGGCTCGAGGCCACCGACGTGTGGGTGCGCGAAGCCGACGGCAGCCGCAAGGCGATGGCCGCGCTGAAGAACATGACCAGCCAGCTGATCGGCAGGTTCTGCCAGAGCGCCCTGGAGACCACGCGGGCCGTCTACGGGCCCGAGGACCTCACCCGGTACAACGCCGAGCTGATGGTGCCGGACGAAACCGTGATGGAAATCGCAGTCATGAAGGGCCTGGCCACCACCTTCGTGATGACCACCGAGCACCGCCAGCCCATTTACGAACGCCAGCGCGAGGTCCTGCATGCCCTGGTGACGGCGCTGAACGCCACCGGAGACCGCCACCTGGAGCCGATGTTCGCTGCTGACTGGAGGGACGCGCCCGACGACGGCGCCCGACTTCGCGTCGTCGTCGACCAGGTCGCCTCGCTCACCGACGGTTCCGCGCTGGCCATGTACGAGCGTTTGGTGGGCAGCCTGCCGTCGCTTTGGTAAGGACTAGGATGGCTCTGTGGCCGGGCTGATTAAACGCGAAGATATTGACGAAGTACGCCAGCGCACGGACATCAAGGAAGTCGTCGACGGCTACGTGACGCTCAAGGGCGCCGGGCTGGGATCGTTCAAGGGCCTGTGCCCCTTCCACGACGAACGCTCGCCGTCGTTCACTGTCCGCCCCCAGGTGGGCAGATACCACTGCTTCGGCTGTGGAGAAGACGGCGACGTCATCTCCTTCGTCCAGAAACTGGACCACACCTCGTTCCATGAGGCCGTGGAAAAGCTGGCCGCCCGGATCGGCTTCGAACTGCGCTACGAAGATGGCGGCACGGGCCCCAACCGCGAGGAAGTGGGCAAGCGACAGCGCCTCCTGGACGCCCATAAAGTGGCTGACGAGTTCTTCCGCGCCCAGCTGCTGACCCCCGGCGCCGCAGAGGGCCGCAACTTCCTCCATGGCCGCGGCTTCGACCGCGCCGCCTCCGAACAGTTCGGCGTAGGCTACGCCCCGCAGGGCTGGGACGCGCTGCTCAAGCACCTCCGCGGCCGCGGCTATACCGATGCCGAGCTGAAACTCACGGGCATGTTCTCGGAAGGCAACCGGGGGATCTACGACCGCTTCCGCGGCCGCCTGATCTGGCCCATCCGCGACATCGCCGGTGACACCATCGGCTTCGGCGCCCGGAAGCTCTACGAGGACGACCAAGGCCCGAAGTACCTCAATACACCGGAAACCACGCTCTACAAGAAATCCCAGGTGCTCTACGGCATCGACCTCGCCAAACGGAACATCGCCAAGGATCGGCAGCTGGTGGTGGTGGAGGGTTACACCGACGTCATGGCCTGCCACCTGTCCGGAATTACGACGGCGGTGGCCACCTGCGGCACCGCGTTCGGCGCTGACCACATCAAGATCGCCCGGCGGTTGCTGTCCGACGACGGCACCGGGGGAGAGGTCATCTTCACGTTCGACGGCGACGCCGCCGGCCAGAAGGCTGCCCTCCGCGCCTTCGAGGAGGACCAGAGATTCGTCGCGCAGACCTACGTCGCGGTGGAACCCACCGGCGCGGACCCGTGCGACCTGCGGCAGTCCCGGGGTGACTCAGCGGTGCGTGACCTGATCAGCAGCCGCCGTCCGCTGTTCGAATTCGCCATCAGGGCCACGCTGAAGCGGCACAACCTGGACACGGTGGAAGGCCGGATTGCCGCTCTCCGGGAGTCCGCCCCGGTGGTGGCCCAGATCCGGGACGCGGGCATCCGCCCCGGCTACGCCCGCGAGCTGTCAGGCTGGCTCGGCATGCCGGTGGAAGAAGTCAGCCGCGCAGTGGCGGTTGCCGCCAAGCGTGCCGCTCAGGGCGAAGCGCCAGCCGGCAACAGCGGGGGACCGCAGCGTGCCGGAACCGGGCCGTCCGGCGGGCAGCACGGACGCCCCGCGCAAGGCACGGCGCCGGGCATTGCCGAGCTGCCGGCGTCGGGCGTGGTGCCGTCCTTCAACAGGCCGGACCCCCGGGACCCCGTGGCATCCATGGAGCGGCAAGCGCTGGAGGTGGCGCTTCAGGAGCCCTCCATGCTTGCTGGCGGGACCTGGGACCGGTTCAGTGCGGCGGGGTTCAAGACGCCCGCGTACCAGGCCGTCCACGACGCCATGCGCGCCTCCGGGCCGGGGCTGACCGGCGATCCGGTGCGTTGGGTGGAGCAGGTGATGAACGAGGTGCCGGAGCCACTCCGTCCGCTGGTCTCCGAGCTTGCGGTGGTGCCGCTGCCGGCGAGCAACGCCGAAGGCGTGCTCAGGTACTGCCGTGACATCCTGGCCCGGCTGTTCGAGCTGCAGATCACGCGGGTCAAGGCGGACAAGATGGGGCAGCTGCAGAGGCTGGATGCCTCGGCCCATCCGGAGGAGTTCCAGCGGCTGAACCGGGAACTGATGGTGCTGGAAATGGAGCGCCGTTCGCTGCGTTCCGATGCCTAGCTGCCGCTCGACCCCGTTTCCCGATTTCACTTCCTGACGGGGGCTTGCTAGGCTAGTACCCGCTTCATTCCTCCTTAGCTCAATTGGCAGAGCATTCGACTGTTAATCGAAGGGTTGCTGGTTCAAGTCCAGCAGGAGGAGCGCGCAGTCCCCGTTCCGGGTCACCGGGGCGGGGACTTTTTTATACCCTGGCGGGGTATTTGGCAGCGCCGTGGGAGCCGATTTCACATTGGGGCAAAACCTTTGCTAATGTCATACCTGCTTCATTCCTCCTTAGCTCAATTGGCAGAGCATTCGACTGTTAATCGAAGGGTTGCTGGTTCAAGTCCAGCAGGAGGAGCGGATTGGCCCCGTGGCCGGCGAACAGCCGGGTACGGGGCCTTTTTTATGCCAGCAGGTCAGCCGGAAAGTCAGACGAAGTCCATCTCCACCTGCAGGAAGCGCTCCGCCTCTGCGATGGCGGCCCGGAACGCCTCGTCCTCGGTGGGTGACTTCCGCGGCTCGCGCGGGTGCCATTCGTGCGGCGCTGAATGCACCCTGGTGAATCCGCTGTTCGGCGGGGCGTAGAAGATGCCAAACCGCTGCACAGGCCATTCAGGGGACGTCTCAGGGGCCACCAGGAGCGCGGCGTTGAACGCCGGGTTGAACCACTGGGCGATGGGGCGGCGCCGGTCCTCAGTGAAGAGCCCGGCGGCGTACAGCGCTGCCGACTGCGGGCTTGTCTGCGAGCACAGCCGTTCCCACCACAGGGGCAGGATGCCGGCGTCGTCGCAGCGCTGCCACGTGGCCGGAAGGGGCGGATGATG
This sequence comes from Arthrobacter sp. LjRoot78, assembly GCF_964254335.1. Taxonomy (NCBI): domain Bacteria; kingdom Bacillati; phylum Actinomycetota; class Actinomycetes; order Micrococcales; family Micrococcaceae; genus Arthrobacter; species Arthrobacter sp. LjRoot78. The sequence continues at coordinate 1,521,597 of NZ_CAXUTG020000001.1, forward strand.
CTTCTGCCAATCGGGCACAGAACAACTTTATCGCGTGGGCATTTGCCGGAACAGGGCCACTAAGCCCGTGCCCTGCCTCTGGAAGCGATTGCCTGTTGGGGCGTTCGTCAGGGCCGGTTCCAGGGGCCGGGGTTGACCCGGAAGAGCAGCGCGGAGCCAGCGATCGCCCCCAGGATGATGCCCATTGCCGGGTTCCCCATCGCCCGCCCGGCGAAGTAACCGGCGACGCCGCCAATCACCGCGCCGAGGAACAATCCCCTGCGGTTACGGTGCGGTCTCTTGGCCATGGGTCCAGCCTATCGGGATGGGTTCGGGGCCCTGTTGGACGAATGGTGCCCAGTGGATGGAGCGAGCTCAGTGGATCGAAGGCACGGTGCGCGGGCGCACCACCAGCCACAGGGCAGCTGCTGCCAGCAGGATGCTCGTGGCCTGGACTCCGCCCATAACTGTCGCCGAGATGTCGCCGAACCAGCCCACCACGGGGGACACGATGCCGGCCATCATGAAGGTTGCCGCTCCCAGCAGGGACGCCGCGGTTCCGGCCTGGGCCCCGTGCTTGGAGAGTGCCAGGACCTGGACGCAGGGGAACGTAAAGCCGGTGCCGAGGATGTAGAACCAGAGCGGCACCATCACGCCCCAGAGCCCGAAGCCGAGCTGGTCGAAAATAACGATCAGCACGGCCATGACGAACATCCAGGCGGTGGAACAGGCCAGGATCCATTGCGGCGGGACGCGCCGGATCACCCGGGAGCTGGTCTGCACCCCGGCCACGATGCCCAGCGAATTGATGCCGAAGAGCAGGCCGTACTGTTGCGGCGTGAACCCGTACACATCCTGGAACAGGAACGGCGACGCGGACAGGTAGGCGAAGAGGCCGGCGAAGTTCATGCCGCCCAGCAGCAGCAGGCCCACGAAGATCCGGTCCGAAAAGAGCAGCTTATAGCGCTGGCCCGCCGTCAGGCCCGACCTGCCCCGGAGTTCGCGGGGGAGCGTTTCGCGCACCAGGAGGATGGCGGCAATGATCACCAGCGTGCCGTAGCCGGCCAGGAAGTAGAAGATGCCCGGCCAGGGCATGATCAGCAGCAGCTGGGAGCCAATCACGGGCGCCAGGATCGGAGCCAGGCCGTTGACCAGCGCCATCCGGGAAAACATCCGCACCATGGCGTACCCGGTGAAGAGGTCCCGCACCATGGCCATGGCCACCACGCCGCCGCCGGCTGCGCCGATGCCCATCAGCACCCGGAAGAGGCCCAGCGTGGCAAGGTCCGTGGACAGCGCCGCGCCGAGCGAGGCGGTGATGTGCAGCGCAGTGGCAAGGATGAGCGGGAGCCTCCGGCCGAACTTGTCGCTCAGCGGCCCCACCACCAGCTGTCCCAGGGCGAAGCCGATGGTTGTACCGGTCAGCGTGAGCTGGACTTCCGCCTCGGACACCCCAAGGCTCGCCTCCAGTGCCGGAAATGCAGGCAGGTAGAGGTCGATCGTGAAAGGGCCCAGTGCCGTAAGGGCGCCGAGGAGGAGGATGTACAGAAGTTTCCGCTTGCGGCTCAGGGAGTCGCCCGGATTGGCAGGAATGCTCACAGGGACCAATCCTATGGCCCTTGGATCATACTTTTACAGCGTTGGAGGGCGCGCCACGGGTTATTACCCGAAGGAGGTGCCGAAGCTGAATGATAGTTTTGACAACGGGGAGTGTGTGAAGCCGCGCAGGCCCCCGGAATCCACCGGAATCCGAATCAAAGATGGAACCAGTTAGGCGGGATCGATGAGCGGACGACACAGCGGCCGGGCAACAGGCGGACTGAGTATTGCGGCGCTGCCCAAAACTCTGAGGCTAGTTGCCAAGCTGGCACCACGCCAGCTCAACGACGAAATCGCCCTCGCGAAGATCGAGATCAAGCGCAAGGGCATCCAGGTCGGGGTGGCTGCAGCGTTCTTCGCCGTCGCGGTGGTGTTCCTCGCCTTCCTCGTCACCGGACTCATCGTGGCCGCCATCATGGGGCTCGCCACCATCATGCCCGCCTGGCTGGCAGCCCTCCTGGTGTGCGCCGTGTTCCTGGTCATCGCCCTCATCGGCGGCCTGATCGGCATGCGTAAATTCAAGAAGGCCATGCCGCTGGTGCCCGAGGACACGATCCGCGGACTCAAACACGATCTCGGCATCGTCAAGGAAGGCTCGGAGTTCAACCCGGCCGTACTTGATCCGAGCTCCGAAGAGGCCAAGGCTGCCAAGGCCGCCAAGGAAGCGAAGGCAGCCAAGGAGAAGGCGGAGAAACAAGCCAAGGAAGCGGCAAAGCCGGACCTTGGTCCCGCCCCCACGGAAGCTGAACTGAAGAGCCGCCTGGACAAGCGCCGCCGGCACCTCACGGGCGTCCGCGACGAGCTCGGCGAGGAGCTTGACGTCAAGACGCAGGCCCAGCTCCTGCTGGGTGCCGCCGAAGCGCAGCTGAAGGCCGGCAAGGAACGCGCGGGCCACCAGGCTGAATCCCTCAGCCGCTCTGCCTCCAGCCTCCTGAACCGCGCCGGCGAGAGCCCGGTTGGAACCCGATGGAAGCCGCTGGCCGCCCTGGTCGCGTCGGCCGCCGTCCTCGTCGTCCTCCTCCGCAAGCTCCTCAAGGGCTAGGACTTACCGGCACTACCCAGGTAGCCGTAGCGGAAGGGAAGGAGGTGGGGGATGAAGTTCATTAACGCAGGTGCGCGTCCGGGCCAGCGGCACGTAGACAGTGACGCCGTCTTCACCATCCCCAACATCCTGACGGTCGTCCGCTTCATGGGTGTGCCCCTCTTCATCTGGCTGGTCCTGGGGCAAAAGGAGTATGCCCTCGCCACGATTGTGCTGGTGGTCATGGGCAGCACGGACTGGGTGGACGGGTACATCGCCCGCCGCTTCAACCAGACATCCAGGCTGGGCCGGATCATGGATCCGATCGCCGACCGTATGGCGCTCATTGCCGTGGCCGTCACCCTGGTGATCGCCGGCGTCGTGGAATGGTGGTACCTGACTGCCCTGGTGGTTCCGGACGCCATCCTGATGGCCGTTTCGCTGTACTACTTCCACAGCCACCCCGACCTCCCGGTCAGCCGGATCGGAAAGATCCGCACAGCGCTCCTCCTCGTGGGCACCCCGTTGCTGGTGCTTGCCAAGCTTCCCATCCCGCTGACGGACGTCTACTTCGTGGCGGCCTGGATCTTCCTCGGCCTGGGACTGCTCGGCCACTGGGTGGCCGGTTACAACTATTTCCGGGCCATCATCCGTAAGGGCCGGCTCAAGCTCTCGAACGACGGCGGACGCGGCTGATGGTGTGGCTCGCCGTCTTCCTGGCGGTGCTGGGCGCGTTTTGCCTGGCCATCGGCGCGCAGCGCCAGGGCAGCGCCGTCAAGGCGGACACCGGCGGCCTTGCGCTCAGTTCGCACGGCCTCCTGCGGCTGATCCGCAATCCGCGGTGGGTGTTCGGTCTGTTGCTGCTGTGCGCAGGCATGGCGATGAACGCCGTCGCCCTCGTGTCGGCGCCGCTGACGGTGGTGCAGCCAATCGGGGCCATCGCCCTGGTGATCACCACTATCGTCAATGCCAAAGACCAGGGTCTGAGCATCAACCGGGCCACCGTGGTGGCCATCTCGGCGTGCGTCACCGGCTCGGCCATCTTCGTCCTGCTGGCGGTGAACGTGACCCAGGAAAACCATCATGTAAGTTTCGACGACGAACTCACCATTGTGCTTCTGCTCACCCTTGCGGTGGGCCTCTTCGGCACGCTGGCGCTGGTGTTCAAGCACCGGATGAGCGCCTTCATCTACATCCTCGGGGCCGGAGTGCTATTCGGTTTCGTGGCGGTGCTGACCCGCATCATCGGCAAGCACCTGCTCGACCCGAACGGGCTGGCCCTGCTCAACGTGCAGTGGTATTCGGTGGTGGCGATCGCCGCAGCGGGCGGGCTGGGTTCATGGTTTGTCCAGTCGGCGTACTCCGGCGGGCCGCCGGATCTTGTCATCGCCGGGCTGACCGTCATCGACCCCATTGTCGGGATCGCCATCGGCATTGCCATCCTCGGAGAACTCCGCCCCGATGTCCACGCCGTGCTGGCGATTGCCATGGGGGCGGCCGCTTCGCTTGCTATCGTGGGGGTAATCGCCCTCTCGCGGCACCATCCCGAAGTGACCAAGCGCAAGAAGGACGCGCGCAAGGCCGCAGGGCGGGTGTCATAGGGCGGGTAATACCCAGACTTCACCAGAAGTCCCGGCGCTACTGCGCCGAGGGCCAGCCGGCCGCCACAGCCACCGCTGACCGCACCGTGACCACCAGGAGCTCTCCACGTGACCATGCCCGACAGCCAGCAACCACTCACCATCCTGATTGCTGCGGACACCTACCCGCCCCACGTCAACGGAGCCGCACAATTCGGATACCGCCTGGCCAAGGGCATGACGGCACGGGGACACGACGTCCACGTGCTCGCGTGCCGGCCGGACAAGGGCAAGAGCTTCACCGAGTTCCGCGCGGAGGGTACCGTGCACCGGATCCGCTCGCACTCAGTGCCGACGCACGAGTACTTCCGCATCACGTTTCCCTGGGAGATCAAGAAGGAGATCAGCCTCCTGTTTGACCGCGTCAAGCCGGACGTCGTGCACATCCAGAGCCACTACATGATCGGTGAGCACGTGCTCTACGAAGCCGAGCGGCGCGGAGTTCGGATCGTGGCCACCAACCACTTCATGCCGGAGAACCTGAACCCCTTCCTGCCGTTTCCGCAGTGGTTCAAAGACATCGTGGGACGCATCTCCTGGAAGGACATGGGCAAGGTCATGGGCCGGGCCGACGTCGTCACCACGCCAACGCCGCTGGCCGCCAAGGCCATGCACCAGCACGCCTTCCTGCGCAAGGTCCTGCCGCTCTCCAACGGCATAGACTCGGCCGCTTATGAACTCCGGGAGGGCGAGGTGATGGAGCGCCACCCGCACCCCACCGTGCTGTTCGCGGGCCGCCTTGCGGAGGAGAAGCACGTCAACGTCCTGATCGATGCCGTGGCGAAGACTCCCGCTGAGTTGAACGTCCACCTGGAGATCGTCGGCGGAGGCGAGGTCCGCGCCGCCCTGGAAGCCCAGGTGGCACGGCTCGGACTGGAATCGCGGGTGAAGTTCCTGGGCCTGGCCAGCGACGCCGAACTGCGCGAGGCATACATCAAGGCAGACCTGTTCTGCATGCCGGGAACAGCCGAGCTCCAGTCCCTGGTCACGCTGGAGGCCATGTCCGCATCAACACCGGTGCTGTTGGCGGACGCCATGGCGCTGCCGCACCTGGTGCGAGACGGTGAGAACGGCTACCTCTTCACGCCAAACGACAGCGACGACCTCGCCGCCAAGATCACCAGGGTGCTGGAGCTCCCCGCCGAGGATCTTGCGGCAATGGGCAAGGCCAGCCGCTGCATGGTTGAGCCGCACAGCATCCAAGGAACCCTTCAGACGTTTGAGGACCTCTACCGCGGCGCCACCTACGACGACAAAGTGGTGTAGTCCCCGGATGCGTCATCCCGGTGCGCCGCCGGTCGCCGGAGTGCAGGTGCGCAAATCAGGCCGCTACTATTGCTAGAGTGTTTTTGCCCCGGAACTGCGGAGGCTCCCCGCGGAGCCGCCAGTCCGCGGGGCGCACGGGGCTATAGCTCAGCTGGTTAGAGCGCGGGACTCATAATCCTAAGGTCCTCGGTTCAAGTCCGAGTAGCCCTACGAAAAGGTCCAGCCGCCGGCACTGCCGGAGCAGGGACTCTGTGCCGACAGCACCAGTACCGCGGAGCCGTGGACGATGTTCAGACATCGTCCACGGCTCTTTTTGTTTGGCGTCCTGACCCGGCAGCGCTTGCCCGGCACCTCGGCCTGCGGTATGTTACTCGTGAGTAACTTAATCGCCGGCGCGACGTCCGCGCCTGTGGTCGCTGCTGATCACCCGTGAAGGAACAACATGTCCAAAGCTGCAATCGACATCAACAACCTGCCGTACGCCGACGGCGACTTCTTCGCGTTCGAGCAGTTGCTCAGCGGCAAGGAGCAGGACCGGCTGGCCGAAGTCCGGGAGTTCCTGGCCCGCGAGGTCAAGCCGATCGCCGTCGACTGCTGGAACCGGGCCGAGTTCCCGATGGACCTGATCCCCAAGCTGGCCGAGATCGACCTCGTCAGCCCCGTCCGGCGCCAGGGCTACTCCAACCTCTTCGCGGGTATCCTTCACGCAGAGGCCACGCGCGCGGACACCTCCATCGCCACCTTCCTGGGTGTGCACGACGGTCTCTTCACCGGCTCCATCGAGACCCTCGCTTCGCAGGAACAGCAGGAAGCCTGGCTGCCGGACATCTACTCGCTGAAGAAGATCGGAGCCTTCGGCCTGACCGAACCGCTGGGCGGTTCCGATGTTGCCGGCGGCACGCGCACCACCGCGCGCCGCGAGGGCGACAGCTGGATCCTCAACGGCGCCAAGCGCTGGATCGGCAATGCCACGTTCTCTGACTGGGTGGTCATCTACGCCCGCGACCTCGCGGACAACCAGGTCAAGGGCTTCCTCGTCGACACCAAGACCGAGGGCTACAGCGCCACCAAGATTGAAAACAAGATCTCGCTGCGCACCGTCCAGAACGCCGACATCACGCTCGAAAACGTCGTCGTGCCGGACTTCTTCAAGCTTGCCAACGCCAACAGCTTCCGCGACACCAACAAGGTCCTGAAGGTGACCCGCCTCGCCGTAGCCTGGCAGGCGGTCGGCCAGCAGCTCGCGGCCTTCGACGTCGCCCGGCGATACGCCGTTGAGCGCAGCCAGTTCGGCCGCCCGATCGCATCGTTCCAGCTGGTCCAGAACCAGCTCGTGCAGATCCTTGGCAACGCCGTCAGTTCCATGGGCATGATGGTCCGCCTCTCCCAGCTTGAAGACGCCGGCGAGGCGAGGGATGAGCAGTCGGCCTTGGCCAAGGCCTTCACTACGGCGCGAATGCGCGAAAGCGTGGCCATCGGCCGCAGCCTCCTCGGCGGCAACGGCATTGTCACGGACTTCGAGATGGCCAAGATCTTCTCCGACGCCGAAGCGATCTACTCCTACGAGGGCACGCATGAGATCAACACGCTGGTGACGGGGCGCGCGATCACGGGGATTTCGGCAATCGTGTAGCCGGCGCTGGTGGCCGATCGCGCGGCCGCCCGCCGCTGGTCCGTCGCGGCCCTTCATCCTGAGCCCCGTCCACCAACGGGAAGCAGGATGGAGGGCCGCAGGTCTGTCACCAGGGAGAGTGGATTGATGTACTCCTCGCCCCGCCGCACGCCCCAGTGAAGGCACGGCAGCGACGCACAGTGTCCCTGCACCACCCTCCCGACGACGTCCCCTTTCGACACGGCGGCGCCGGTCGCCAGGCTGCTTTCGACGGGCTCGAAACTGCTGCGCAGGCCGTTGCCGTGATCGATGGTGATCACGGGCCTGTCCACTACGATGCCCGCGAAGCTGACGGTTCCGGACTCCGGAGCGGTGACCGGGCCGCCGTCGGCCGCTGCCTGCAGGTCCACCCCGCGGTGCCCGCTCATCCACGGCTTGTCCGGGGGGTCGAACGCGCGGAGTACCGCCGGCCTGGGCGCCAGGGGCCAGTCCCAGCTGCCGGGGGCGGCGGCTGCGGCAGATGAGGCGGCTGCGCCGGGTGTGCCCGCCGCGCCGGCGGAGGGCGCGATGGCGGAAACGGCGAGCAGGACGGCGGCCGGGATGGCTCGGAATTTCATGACTCCAGCCTGTTATCCCGACACTGCGGCAGGAAGGGGTTTCCGTCGCTATGTGGACAACGCGGCGCCCCCGGAAATGGTCTGATTCAGTGGGGCCGCTGTAGTACACTTGACGGAGCAGTTTGCTGTGCCCTCAACGATGCCCGGCCGGCGGTTCATGCCACCTATTGGTCGCTTGGTCCTTCCGGCAGTTCTAGTCAGCACGTCTCATTCAGAGGTGTGGGGGAGCAGTGGCTGACTACGCGTATCCAGCCCTCCTCACAAGAAGCCGAAAACTTCCCGTGCGAAGGACTGTGCCTCCTGCGGTCCGTGCCATATGGAACGGATGGGAAGCGCAGTGGATGCCAGGAGCAGCGCCCGCCTGGGCGAAGCTATTCAACCGTCAACTATTGGCAGGGTAAGAGAGCCATGGGCTCTCTCATGAATGACCTGCCGGAAGGAGCGTCGGCATGCCCGTCGTAACTATGCGCCAGCTGCTTGACAGCGGCGTCCACTTTGGACACCAGACCCGTCGTTGGAACCCGAAGATGAAGCGATTCATCTTCACGGAGCGCAACGGCATCTACATCATTGACCTGCAGCAGTCACTGTCCTACATCGACCGTGCCTACGAGTTCGTGAAGGCCACCGTTGCACACGGCGGCACCGTTCTCTTCGTCGGCACCAAGAAGCAGGCTCAGGAATCCATCGCCGAGCAGGCTACCCGCGTTGGCCAGCCGTACGTCAACCAGCGTTGGCTTGGCGGTATGCTGACCAACTTCCAGACGGTCTCCAAGCGTATCCAGCGCATGAAGGAACTCGAAGAGATCGACTTCGACGACGTCGCCGGTTCCGCTTACACCAAGAAGGAACTGCTGCTCCTTCGCCGTGAACTCACCAAGCTGGAAACCAACCTTGGCGGTATCCGCAACCTGACCAAGGCACCGTCCGTGCTCTGGATCGTGGACACCAAGAAGGAACACCTCGCCGTTGACGAGGCCAAGAAGCTGAACATCCCGGTTGTTGCCATCCTGGACACCAACTGCGATCCGGACGAAGTCGACTTCCCGATCCCGGGCAACGATGACGCCATCCGCTCCGTCAACCTGCTGACCCGCGTTGTTGCCGACGCCGTTGCTGAGGGCCTGATCGCCCGCAACCAGCGTGCAACCGGCACCACGGAAGCACCGGAAGAGCCGCTGGCCGAGTGGGAGCGCGAGCTCCTCGAAGGCAGCAAGGCTGAAGAGGCTGCCGCTCCGGCCGCCGCAGAAGCTGCTGCTCCGGCAGCTGAAGAAGCTGCCGCTCCGGCTGCCGAGGAAGCCCCGGCCGCTGCCGAGGCTCCCGCCGCCGACGCGGACAAGTAAGACAAATAAATCCGGATTCCCGGTGCTGCCAGCAGCGCCGGAACTGCTGACAGGATGGCCGCTCACTCGGTGAGCTGCCGTCCTGTCAGTCCGTACACCACACAAAATTTCTAGACAGAGGGGTTCACATGGCGAACTACACTGCCGCTGATATCAAGGCTCTGCGTGAGCGCACTGGCGCCGGCATGATGGATGTCAAGAAGGCTCTTGACGAAGCCAACGGTGACGCCGAAAAGGCCATCGAGATCATCCGCATCAAGGGCCTGAAGGGCGCTACCAAGCGTGAAGGCCGCTCCACCGCAGAAGGCCTGGTTGCTGCCAAGGTCGACGGCGGCGTCGGCGTGATGATCGAAGTCAACTGCGAGACCGACTTCGTTGCGAAGGCTGACAAGTTCATCCAGCTCGCCGACAAGGTCCTGGCCGTTGCAGTCGAGTCCGGCGCTGCCGACCTCGAGACCCTGCTGGCCACCGAGGTTGACGGCAAGCCGCTGTCCGAGGTCGTCGTTGAAGAAGGCGCCGTTCTGGGCGAAAAGGTTGTTGTCCGTCGCATCTCCCGTATCGAGGGCGCAACGGTCGACGCTTACCTGCACAAGACCTCCAAGGACCTCCCGGCCCAGGTCGGCGTCCTGTTCGCTGTCGACGGTGAAGGCGAAGCCGCTGCCACCGCAGCCCACGACGTCGCCGTGCACGTCGCCGCGATGTCCCCGAACTACCTCTCCCGCGAGGATGTTCCGGCCGAGCTCGTCGAGTCCGAGCGTCGCATCGCCGAGGAGACGGCCAAGGCTGAAGGCAAGCCCGAGGCTGCAATGACCAAGATTGTGGAAGGCCGTGTCACGGGCTTCTACAAGGGCGAGGTCCTCCTCGACCAGGCATTCGCCAAGGATGCCAAGAAGTCTGTCGCGCAGGTCCTCGAAGAGGCCGGCGTCAAGGGCACCGCTTTCACGCGTTTCCGCGTCGGTTCCTAGTTAGACACGCAAAGGGGTGGTCACTTCGGTGGCCGCCCCTTTTGCATGCAACCGCTGCCTTAAGGGCTGCACCTATGGCCGGGGGGAATGACACCTTTGGCCATCCGGCACGATAACCTAGCTCAGAGCTCATTTACGGGAAGGCACCATGGAAACCGTCAACAATTCTGTCCAGTCAGAGAAGAGCCGGCGTCGCGTCCTCCTGAAACTCTCCGGCGAGGTCTTCGGCGGCGGAAAGCTGGGCGTGGACCCGGACACCGTCCGCGGAGTCGCCAAGCAGATCGCCGCAGCAGTACCCGACGTCGAGGTGGCCATCGTTGTGGGCGGCGGTAACTTCTTCCGCGGCGCCGAACTGTCCCAGAGCGGCATGGACCGGTCGCGCGCCGACTATATGGGCATGCTGGGTACCGTGATGAACTGCCTGGCCCTCCAGGACTTCCTGGAACAGGCCGGCGTCGAGACCCGCGTGCAGAGCGCCATCACCATGGGCCAGGTGGCTGAGGCATATATCCCGCGCCGCGCCATCCGCCACATGGAAAAGGGCCGCGTCGTGATTTTCGGCGCAGGTGCCGGACTGCCCTACTTTTCCACCGACACCGTGGCTGCCCAGCGTGCGCTGGAAGTGCATGCCGACGTCGTCCTGATGGCAAAAAGCGGAGTGGACGGCGTCTACACCGCCGACCCCAAGAAGGATCCGGGCGCCGAGAAACTGGACCGCCTTAGCTACGATGACGCACTGCGCCGTGACATCCGCGTGATGGATCAGACCGCCATGACCATGTGCAAGGACAACAACCTCACCATGGTGGTGTTCGGCATGGAAGGCGAAGGCAACGTGACCCGGGCGATCCGCGGAGAGCAGCTGGGCACCGTAGTCACCCCCTAGTAACAGCTAGGATGATTTGAGGAAGGCCGGCCCGCAGGGCGGGCCGCAAAGACGGAACGAACCGTGCATTCCGGCCAGCCGGAATGGACCAATTTCTGAGGAGAGACCGTGATCGAAGAGACCTTGCTCGAAGCCGGGGACAAGATGGACAAGGCAGTCGAGGTAGCCAAGGAAGACTTCGCCTCGATCCGGACCGGCCGCGCTACGCCAGGACTCTACAACCGGGTGCTGGTGGACTACTACGGTTCACCCACCCCGCTGCAGCAGCTGGCATCGTTCGCCGTTCCCGACGCGCGGACCATCCTGATCACCCCCTTCGACAAGACGGCCCTGCGCGACATCGAGCGGGCCCTCAGCGACTCCGAGGTGGGCGCAAACCCGTCCAACGACGGCAACGTCATCCGGATCACCATTCCTGAGCTGACCAAGGAACGCCGCAAGGAATACGTCAAGATAGTCAAGGCAAAGGGCGAGGACGCCAAGGTGTCCATCCGGAACATCCGCCGCAAGGCGAAGGAAACCCTGGACAAGCTGGTCAAGGACGGCGAAGCGGGCGAGGACGAGGGCGCGCGCGGCGAGAAGGAACTCGACGCCATGACCAAATCGCACGTTGACGGCATCGACGACCTGCTCAAGCGCAAGGAAGCCGAGCTGCTCGAGGTCTGATGGATCAGGCACAGCAGGCGCCCGGACCCAGGGTCCGGGCCCGGGGGAAGCAGCGCTCCAACCCAACGCCCAAGGCCGGCAGGAATCTTCCGGCCGCCACCGTGGTGGGTCTTGCAATGCTTTTCGCCGTATTGGGGGGTCTCCTGTTCCTGCCGCTCGGATTTGTGCTGGTCACCACCACCTTCGCGGTGTTCGGCGTCTGGGAGATCTTCCGTGCCCTTGAAGTAAGCGGAACCCGCCTGCCCATCGTTCCGGTGATGGTGGGCACGGTGGGTATGCCGCTGGCTGCCTACTTCGGCGGACTGGAGAGCCTGCTGTTTGCGCTGCTGGCCAGCAGTGTGGCGGTGCTGTTGTGGCGGACCATTGAGAGTGCCGCCGGATCAGCCCGCAGCATCTTTGCCGGCGTCTTTACGCTGGCCTGGGTGCCGTTCTTCATCAGCTTCGCGATCCTGCCGCTGCACGGGGTGGGAAGCGTGACGCCGGTGGGCCTGTGGCCGGGCGGCGTGATTCCGGCCGGCGCGTGGCAGATCGCCACCATGCTCCTGCTGGTCGTTTCCAACGACACCTTCGGCTATCTTGTCGGGGCGTCCTTCGGGAAGCACCCCATGGCGCCCAAGATCAGCCCCAAGAAGTCGTGGGAAGGGTTCGCCGGATCCATCGCCGGCGCCATTGCCGTGGGTGTCCTGGCCTGCATTTTCCTGCTGGACAAGCCCTGGTGGGTCGGTGTGGTGCTGGCCGTGGGCATGGTGGCCGCGGCCACCATCGGCGACCTCTCCGAATCCATGGTCAAACGGGAACTCGGTATCAAGGACATGAGCAGCATCCTGCCCGGCCACGGCGGTGTGATGGACCGCCTGGACTCAATCGTCTTCGCCTCGCCGGCAGCGTTTATCCTGTTCACAGCTGTTTCGGGAGCCTGAGGCCTCCTGCCCGGCAACAGATCCGCACCTTAGACTGGTGCGGAGCAAAACAGCTGAACAGCACTGAAGGAAGCAAAGTGACAGTGGACATTCAACGGCAGATACCTGCGTCATTTGACCGCGTGCAGCGGAATGAATACGGCTACAACGCCAAGCAAGTGGACGAGTTCCTCCAGCGGGCGCGGGTTTCGTTCGAGAATGCGGGAGCAGCAGGACGGGATGTCAAGAGCGCCGACGTCCGCGCCGTCTGCTTCGATCCTGTCAAGGGCGGCTACGCCGCGGCCGGCGTCGACGCGGCCCTGGACCGCCTGGAGGACGCATTCGCACGGCGGGAGCGGGATGAGCTCATCGCGGCCCGCGGCGAGGAAGCCTGGCTCCGTGAAATCGGCAAGCTGTCCGGTCTGCTGCGGGGAAGGCTGCACCGTCGCGACGGTGAGCGGTTCCGCCGGCCCGCAGGCAGCCGGGGCCGGAGTTACAACACCGTGGACGTGGACAACCTGTGCCACGACCTCATCGGCTACCTCGAGGCGGACCAGCCGCTCAGCGTCGATAATGTCCGCCGCGCGGTCTTCCGGCAGGCCAAGGGCAAGGACGGTTACGAAGAAACCCAGGTGGACGCCTTCCTGGACCGCGTGGTCGAGCTTATGGCAGCCATCGACTGACCGTTTTGCGGCCGGTTTGTGACCGGCGGTCCGTGGCGGCCGTAGCGCTGCTGGCGGTCCTGTAGTCCTTTCGGTTCTAGCGGTCGGAGGCTCCCTGCCGTTCAGTGGCCAGCGGGCGTTCCGGCGTGTGCAGCCTGGTCATCACTTTCGTGAGCGTCCTCGGCACGCGCCCCTTGGTGGCACGGGAGACCAGGACCATCACGGCGAACGCCGCCGGGACCGTCCAGGCTGCCGGTTGTGCCAGCCACTGCGGCATCGCGGCGCCGGAGGCGGCCGGACCGGACAGGGCGCCTGCAACCAGGGCGCCGCCGCACAGGACGCCGCCAGTCACCATCCCGGCGATGGCTCCGGCGTCCGTGAGGCCGCGCCACCAGATCCCCAGCAGCAGGGCGGGGCAGATGGTTGAGGCCGTGAACGCGAACACGAGGCCCACGCTGCCCGCCAGGGCCAGTGAATCGGTCATAAACGCGAAGCCCAGCGGAACAGTCGCCGAAATCAGCGCGGCCAGGCGGAAGCCGCGGACGCTCCCGCCCAGGACGTCCTGGCTGATGACGCCTGCGAGCGAGACCACCAGCCCTGAGGTGGTGGACAGGAAGGCCGCGAACGCTCCCGCCACCACGAGTGCTGAGAGCATGTCCCCGGCCGGGCCGCCGATCAGCCGCCCGGGCAGGAGCAGGACCAGCGCATCGGACCGGCCGCCCTGGGCCAGGCCCGGGGCGAACATTCGCCCGAGCAGTCCGTAGGCGGTGGGAAAGAGATAGAACACGGAGAGCAGCCCCAGCACGATCAGGGTGGTGCGGCGGGCCGACTGTCCGTCAGGGTTGGTGTAGAACCGCACCAGGACGTGCGGCAGCCCCAGCGTGCCAAAGAGCAGCGCCACCAGCAGCGAGATGTTCTGGTAGGGCCCGGTGGGAGCCAGCCCGGTGGGGTTCGTGTTGGCTTCGGCCAGGGCCGGTGTCCCGTTGCCCGCCAGCACGAGGGCGATGAACACAATGGGCACCGCCAGGGCCGTGAGCTTCAGCCAGTACTGGAACGCCTGCACAAAAGTGATGGAGCGCATCCCGCCGGCCACCACCGTCAGGCACACCACTATGACTACCGCTACGGATCCCACCCAGGACGGAAGCCCGGTGGTGATGCGGATTGTCAGGGCTGCGCCGTGTAGTTGCGGCACGATGTACAGCCAGCCCACCACCACGACCACCAAGCTGGTGACCCGGCGGACTGCCCGTGAATCCAGCCGCACTTCGGTGAAATCCGGAATCGTGTAGGCCCCGGAGCGGCGGAGGGGAGCGGCAACAAAGAGCAGCAGCATCAGGTAACCCGCGGTGTAGCCGATGGGAAACCAGAGTGCGTCCGTGCCGGAGAGGAGGACCAGGCCGGCCACGCCCAGGAAACTCGCGGCAGAGAGGTATTCGCCGCCGATCGCCGAAGCATTCCACCATGGCCGGACCGTCCGCGATGCCACGTAGAAGTCGCCGGTGGTGCGTGAAATCCGCAATCCATAGAACCCGACGACGGCGGTGGCCACGGAAACGGCAACAAACGCCGCGATGCCGACCACCGGGTTCACTGCCGCGTCACCTGTCCTCCGCCAGGTCCCGGTATCGGGCCTCGTTGCGGGTTGCCGTCCGGATGAAAAGCCACGCGCTCAGCCCGATCACCGGATATATCCCGGCTCCGAGAAGGAGCCAGCCGAAGGGCAGGCCCGCGATCTTCGCTTCGGCAAGCCCGGGAACTAGTCCCAGCATGAGGGGAAACGCCAGCAGGATCAGTAGGAAGCCGGCGGCCACCACGAGGGACAGGCGCAGCTGGGAGCGGATCAGGGACCGGACGAACACCTGGCCCACATCGGATTCCTCGGCGGCCACACGCGAATCCATCACCGGCTTGGCCTCGGACCTGGGCGCCGTTACCTTGACGCGGGTCATGCCTGCGGCCGGATCCGGGTGGTTTCCAGTTTCTCCCGGACCGACGGCAGGTGGCGGCGGCTGATCGGCAGTTCGGCTCCTGCCACCGTGACTGTAGGCCGCGCTGCGGCAAGCTTCATGTGGCTTACGTGATTGAGCGCAATGAGGTAGGACCGGTGCGTGCGGAGGAAGCCGGCCTCTGCCCACTGCTGCTCCAGATCGGCCAGCGGGACGCGGATGAGATAGCTGGCTTCCGCCGTGTGCAGCCGGGCGTAGTCGCCCTGGGCCTGGACGTACGTGACGTCGTCGCGCCGGATCATCCGCGTGGTGCCGCCGAGGTCCACCGTGATCATCTCCGGCGGTGCTCCGCCGTCTTTCATGAGTTCGCTGATGCGGCCCACGGACCTTGCCAGGCGCTCGGCCCGTACGGGTTTCAGCAAGTAGTCGACGGCGGCGAGTTCGAAGGCTTCAAGCGCGCACTCCTCATCCGCCGTCACGAAGACGACGGCCGGGGGATTGCTGCTCCGGGAAATAGCGCGGGCAATGTCCAAGCCGGACAAGGCGGGCATGTGGATGTCCAAAAACACCGCGTCCACCGTCTCGGCGTCCAGGACCCGGAGTGCCTCGGCCCCGGACGATGCCCGGTGGATGGCTCCGATCCGGTCGTCCCGGCCCAGCAGGAATGCCAGTTCCTCGACGGCAGGCAGCTCGTCGTCGGCGACGAGGACGTTAATCATGGTTCTAGGTTAGCCCCGAGACGCCCATGCCCGCGTCAGGACCATGTTCGAAGGACACCAGCCCGCTCACGCGTCGTGGCTTGGCTGTGACTTGGGAACGCGCATGGTGATCAGTGTTCCCTCGCCGGGTGCCGTCTCGATGACCAGGCCGTTGTCCTCGCCGTAGACCTGCCGGAGCCGGGCGTCCACGTTCCGCAGCCCCACATGGTCCCCGTCGCTGTGCCCGGCCAGCATGGACCGCAGCTGTTCGGGATCCATCCCCACGCCGTCGTCCTCGATGGTTACCTCCGCGAAGGCACCGGAATCGTTCGCAGCAATGGTGATGTGGCCCGGACCTTCCTTGGCCTCCAGGCCGTGCCGGACAGCGTTTTCGACCAGGGGCTGCAGGCTCAGGAACGGGATCACCGTGCTCAGCACCTCGGGTGCGATCCGCAGGCTCACCTGGACGCGGTCGCCGAACCGCGCGCGTTCCAGGAGCAGGTAGCGGTCGATGCAGCGGAGCTCTTCGGCAAGGGTGGTGAAGTCCCCGTGGCGGCGAAAGGAGTAGCGGGTGAAGTCGGCAAATTCCACCACCAGTTCCCTGGCCCGGACGGGGTCGGTGTTGATGAACGACGCGATGGCGTTGAGGGAGTTGTAGATAAAGTGCGGGCTGATCTGGGCGCGGAGGGCGCGGACCTCGGCCTCCATCAGGAGGGTGCGTGAGGCGTCGAGCTCGGCGAGTTCGACCTGGGCCGCCACCCAGTCGGCCACTTCGCCCGTGGCCCTGACCAGGCCGGCCCCCGCGGACGGCGCAAAGGCCGCCACAACGCCCACCACGCGCGCGCCGGCCTTGATCGGGGCAATGACCACTGCACGTTCGACGTCGGGCGTGATCGGGCCGGAGGCGGTGTCGCCGGCGAGCATCTGCAGCTCGCCTGCCGGGATCACGGCCGTGTGGCCGCCGTCGAGCACCTTGGCGGCGAGTCCCATCAGGGATGGTTTCAGCTCTTCGGCGGCGCCGTCCCAGGCGAGCACCCCCGAGGTGTCGGTGATGGCCAGGGCATCGCAGCCCAGGATGGTGCGAAGCTGCCGGCTCGCTTTCGCCGCGCCTGCAGGGTTCAGCCCGGTACGCAGGTGCTGGCCGGCCCGGGAAGCCGCGTGCAGGGTCTTGTAGGTGGCCCGTTCCGCGTCCGTGCCGAGCTCACGGAAGGACCGCAGGACTTTGAGGCCCACGCCGACGACGACGGCGATCGCCATGGCGATCACGGCGATCGCGGCGGCGGTGAACAACGGGGAGTCCGGCATGGGCCCAGCGTATCGCGGCACTCGCCGGGCCGCTGCCCGGAGCCCTTCGGACCTTGCTTGAGGGACCGTTGAGCGCAGCATCAGGACCGCTGAGCGACGGCCCTGCGGGCTTCTCTGGAATGTAAGCACCATCACGGGGCACAGTGATTGCAGTCACATTGGCTGGGACTGTCTTTGGGAGGCAGGGGCAGCAGGTGTGGACGGCAAGTCTCAATGAGGAGGAATGATGGGTAACGATGCCCCAACTCCGGACGCAGCGGCGTCCGTGGACTTCAAGCAAGTCCAGTCGACCAAGCAGTTCCAGGAACTGCGCAAGCGTCACCGCAGCTTTGTCTTTCCGATGGCCGTTGCGTTCCTGCTCTGGTATTTCGCATACGTCCTCCTGGCCGACTACGCGGTCGGCTTCATGTCCACGAAAGTCTGGGGCAACATCAACATCGGGCTGATCCTGGGCCTGCTGCAGTTCGTTTCCACGTTCGCCATCACCGGCTGGTACGTGAGCTACTCCAACCGGCGGCTCGATCCCATTGCGGCCGAAATCCGCCACGAAATCGAAGGCCACGAGTTCGACAAGGAAGGCAACAAAATCAGCGGGGTAACGAAATGACGCTTATGGTTCCCGCAGTAAACGTTGCGGATCTCAAGGACACCACCCTGCTGAACATGGGCATCTTCGGCCTGTTCGTGGCCATAACCATGGTCATCGTGATCAAGGCCAGCCGCAACAACAAGACGGCGGCAGACTACTACGCCGCCGGACGCTCCTTCACTGGTCCGCAGAACGGCACCGCCATCGCCGGCGACTACCTCTCGGCGGCCTCGTTTCTGGGGATCACCGGCGCCATCGCCATCAACGGCTACGACGGCTTCATGTACTCCATCGGCTTCCTGGTCGCCTGGCTGGTCGCCCTGCTCCTCGTCGCCGAACTGCTCCGCAACACCGGCAAGTTCACCATGGCCGATGTGCTCTCCTTCCGACTCAAGCAGCGCCCGGTGCGCATCGCGGCAGCCATCTCCACCCTTGCGGTCTGCTTCTTCTACCTGCTGGCGCAGATGGCCGGAGCCGGCAGCCTGATCTCCTTGCTCCTCGGCATCAGCGACTGGGGCGGACAGGCCCTGGTGATCATCGTCGTCGGCGCCCTGATGATCATGTACGTACTGATCGGCGGCATGAAGGGCACCACCTGGGTGCAGATCATCAAGGCCATGCTGCTGATTGCCGGCGCCGCCGTGATGACCTTCTGGGTCCTCGCCATCTACGGCTTCAACCTCTCCGACCTTCTGGGCGGGGCGGTGGAAACCTCAGGCAACCCGAACATGCTCAACCCGGGCCTGCAGTATGGCAAGACCGAGACCTCCAAGCTTGACTTCATGTCCCTGGGCCTGGCGCTCGTGCTCGGCACCGCGGCCCTGCCCCACGTGCTGATGCGCTTCTACACGGTTCCCACCGCCAAGGAAGCCCGCAAGTCCGTGGTCTGGTCCATCTGGCTGATCGGCCTGTTCTACCTGTTCACCCTGGTCCTGGGGTACGGCGCCGCGGCACTGGTCGGCGCGGACACCATCAAGAGTGCCCCGGGCGGCGTAAACTCGGCCGCACCGCTGCTGGCGTTCCACCTCGGCGGGCCGCTGCTGCTCGGCTTCATCTCCGCGGTGGCCTTCGCCACCATCCTGGCCGTCGTCGCCGGACTTACCATCACCGCGGCGGCATCGTTCGCCCACGACATCTACGCCAGCGTTATCGCCAAGGGGAAGGCCGACGCCGACACCGAGGTCAAGGTGGCGCGGCGCACCGTGGTGGTCATCGGGCTTCTGGCTATTGCGGGCGGCATCTTCGCCAACGGCCAGAACGTGGCGTTCCTTGTCGCGCTCGCCTTCGCGGTAGCCGCATCGGCCAACCTGCCTACCATCGTGTACTCGCTGTTCTGGCGTAAGTTCACCACCCAGGGCGCAATCTGGAGCATGTACGGCGGGCTGGGCTCGGCGATCATCCTGATTGCCCTGTCGCCGGTGGTCTCGGGTGCCAAGACGTCCATGATCCCGGGTGCCAACTTCGCGATCTTCCCGCTGAGCAACCCCGGCATCGTCTCCATCCCGCTCGCGTTCTTCCTGGGCTGGCTCGGTTCGGTGCTGGACAAGAAGCTGGAAGACACCACCAAGCAGGCCGAAATGGAAGTACGTTCCCTGACCGGCGTAGGCGCCGAGAAGGCCGTGGACCACTAGTCCCTGCCGGTTGACACGAAAAACAGGAGCTCCCGCGAAAACTGCGGGAGCTCCTGTTTTGTGTTTGAACCTTGGGATCAGGCCTTGGGCCGGAGCTTGATGTTGATCATCTTCATGTCCTTGTTGCCGTCGAAGCGGTAGGCCAGGTCCACTTCCTTGCCGTCGCAGCTGATGACCCCTGCGACGTCGGCAGCGTTATTGCCGTTTTCCGTGCTGACCTTGAGGTCGTTGTAGCTCGGTTTGCAGGTACCGTCCAGCTTGAGGCTTTGGACGCCGGCGGCGAATTCTTCCTTCGAGAGCTTGTCCTGAAGGGCGGGGTCGAGGAAGTCGTCGTAGGCGGCGTCGGTGTCCCCGGCGATGACGAGCTTTGTAAAATCGTCCGCCAGCCCTTTGGCTTTCGCGGTGGCGCCACCCACGAGGTTAAGCAGCAGCGCCACACCCACGACGGCGAGGAGCACGACTCCGCCCAGGATGATCCACAGTTTCCTGCGGTTCCTGGCCGGCGGCTGCTGGCCGGGAGCGCCGTAAGGCCCGGGGACGGCAGGAGCGCCGTACGGGGAGCCTTCGTACTGCGGATGGCCGCCCTGCGGGGTTCCGTATTGCGGCTGCCCGGCAAGGGGATCCGTGGGCGGCGGCGGTCCGTACTGCGGCTGCCCGTGCTGCGGCTGCCCGTAGTCGGGGGTTCCGTAGCGCGGAGTCCCGTAACGAGGAGCGGGCGGCTGCTGGCCGGAGGGTTCATACGGCGGAAGGGGCGGCTGCCCGGGGACTTCCGGTTGAGGGCCGCCTGGCTGAGGGGTGCCTTGTTGGGGTTCGGCGCGCGGCGGGACGGGAGGTGGCTGCTGCCGCCGACGGCCCACGCCGGGGCCCGGTTCGGCAGGCTGGTACGGTTCCTGAGGATTGCTCAAGATCAAGCCTTTCCGGCAGCCGGCCTGGCCACTGCCTGGTTGCACGGACCGTTCACGGCCGCGATTCATTCAACTGCACCCAGCCTATAACCCCGCGCCCTTAGCCCGGGCGCGTCACCGGCCCCGGGGCGCCTCACCTCACCCTTCGGCGTGGCCCCGCTCGAGCAGCGGCTGGACCCGGAAGGGGATCAGCTCTCCCATGGCGAGGGCGGTGTCCGTCCGGTCCACTCCTTCACAGGCCAGGATCTTGCCGTTGATCCGGAAGAGGTCCTCGGCGTCCAGTGCCACCACCCGCAGCAGGAGGTCGGCGGAACCTGTCAGCCCGTAGCCTTCCAGGATTTCCGGGATGCCGGCGAGGTCCACCGCCAACTGGCCCAGCTTCTGCTGCTGTACATGGACGGAGATGAACGCCATCAGCGGGTATCCCAGCGCCGCAGGATTGATGCGCCGTTCGAAGGACAGGAAGACGTGCTTCTTCTCCAGCTGGGCCAGCCGGGCCTGCACGGTGTTGCGCGAGAGCCCAAGCTTCTGCGCCAGGGCCACCACCGTCCGCTTCGGGTCCTTGGCGAGGGCGGAAAGGAGCCGGGTGTCGGTGCCATCCAAAGCTTGCATAATGCGCAAGATTAGCACGACAGATGCCACCGGGGCAGTGCATTCTGCTCAGTTTTATCCATGGTGGTTGTACCCAATGAGCATTGTGAGTATCGTCACAATTATCCGGGGCAACGGCGCCCGGGCGGCTGGCGTGCACGGGGATCACGAGTTCCCTGAGCGCCGGTGACACGACGTATGAAGGTTGCGTGCAACTGTGTTTACAGACGAGTTGGGTCAGGGCGGCAACGCCGCCGGTGGCCCGGACAACAGTGCAGGACATCACAGCGGGACGGGCGAGAGCCTGGTCCAACTCATCACTCCGGGGGGTGAACGCGTCAGTCATCCGCAGTACGACGCCTGGGTCCGGGAGGTCACTGATGAGCAGCTAGGTTCCCTTTATGAGGACATGGTGGTCATCCGGCGGATCGATACCGAAGCCACCGCCCTCCAGCGCCAGGGGGAGCTCGGCCTGTGGCCGCCGCTCCTGGGGCAGGAGGCCTCCCAGGTTGGCTCCGCGAGGGCGCTCCGCGACGATGACTTCGTGTTTTCCAGTTACCGCGAGAACGGTGTTGCTTACTGCCGCGGCGTGGACCTGGCCGACATCCTCAAGGTGTGGCGGGGCAATGCGTCGTCGGGCTGGGATCCGTACACCGTCAACATGGCCACTCCGCAGATCATCATCGGAGCCCAGACCCTTCATGCCACCGGCTACGCCATGGGCATCCAAAATGATGGCGCAGACTCCGTGGCCGTCACGTACTTCGGCGACGGCGCCACCAGCGAGGGGGACGTCAACGAGGCCATGGTCTTCGCCGCCAGCTTCCAGTCCCCGGTGATCTTCTTTTGCCAGAACAACCACTGGGCCATCTCCGAGCCGGTCCGCCTGCAGTCCCACATCAGGATCGCCGACCGTGCGGCAGGGTTCGGGATTCCGAGCGTCCAGGTTGATGGCAACGACGTGCTTGCGGTGATGGCGGCCACCCGCGAGGCAATCGAACGGGCCCGCCACGGCGGCGGCCCGACGTTCATCGAAGCGGTCACATACCGGATGGGTCCGCACACGACTGCCGACGATCCCACGCGGTACCGGGATGCCAACGAACTGGAAGACTGGGCGGCCAAGGACCCGATTGCCCGGGTCAAGGGCCTGCTGGAACGCAAGGGACTCCTCACGGAGCAGCTCGAGGCCCAGGTGGCTGCCAAGGCCGACGCCGTTGCCCGGGAGCTGCGGGCCGGTTGCATCAACATGCCGGATCCGCAGCCGCTGGACATCTTCAAGCACGTCTACAGCACCCCCAACTCCTGGCTGGACCGCCAGGAGGACCACTACTCCCGTTACCTGGCTTCCTTCGGCGATCCCGCGGGTGCCAACTCTGAAGAAGGTGCTCGCTGATGACCCAGATGACCTTTGCCCGGGCAATTAACTCCGGCCTCCGAAAGTCCCTCGAAAACGACCCCAAGGTCATCCTGATGGGCGAGGACATCGGCACCCTCGGCGGCGTCTTCCGCGTGACCGACGGTTTGCAGAAGGACTTCGGCAAGCACCGCGTGGTGGACACCCCGCTCGCCGAATCTGCCATCATGGGCACCGCCGTCGGCCTCGCCTACCGCGGCTACCGGCCAGTGGTGGAGATCCAGTTCGACGGGTTCATCTATCCGGCGTTCGACCAGATCGTGTCCCAAGTGGCCAAGATCCACTACCGCACGCAGGGCGACGTCAAGATGCCCATCACCGTGCGCGTTCCCTTTGGCGGCGGCATCGGATCCCCGGAACACCACTCCGAGTCGCCCGAGGCGTACTTCACCCACACGTCCGGCCTCCGCGTGGTCAGCGTTTCCAACCCGCAGGACGCACACACCATGATCCAGCAGGCCATTGCCTGCGACGATCCCGTGCTGTTCTTCGAGCCGAAGCGCCGCTATCACGACAAGGGCGAAGTCGATGAGTCGATCGATCCCGCCACTGCGCTGTCCATGGAGAAGGCCCGGGTGGTCGCCGAAGGCAAGGACGTCACGCTCGTCGCCTACGGTCCGCTGGTCAAGACTGCGAAGGACGCCGCCCTGGCCGCAGCGGACGAAGGCGTTTCGATTGAGGTCATCGACCTGCGCTCGCTGGCGCCGGTGGACTTCGCCACGCTGGAGGCCTCGGTGCGCAAGACGGGACGGCTCGTGATTACGCACGAGGCCGGGCAGTCCGGCGGGCTCGGTGCCGAAGTGGCCGCGAGCATCACCGAACGCTGCTTCTACCACCTCGAAGCCGCCCCGGTCCGGGTCACCGGCTTCGACGTCCCGTACCCGTATTCGAAACTTGAAATGCATCATCTTCCGGGTCTGGACAGAATCCTTGACGGTGTGGACCGTGCCCTGGGCCGTCCCAACTCCCTCAGCGGGCTGGAAGGATGAGCGCCGCCATGATCAAGGAATTCAGGCTCCCGGACCTCGGCGAGGGGCTGACGGAATCGGAAATCCTCAGCTGGAAAGTGGCTGTGGGCGATACCGTGGCGTTGAACCAGGTCATTGCTGAAGTGGAAACGGCCAAGGCCGTCGTCGAACTGCCGTCGCCGTTCGCCGGTGTGATCACCGCCCTCCACGAGCAGCCGGGAACCGTGGTGGAAGTAGGTAAGCCGATCGTTTCCTTCGAGGTTGAAGGTGACGACGGCGGGCCGTCCACCGGCGGCCCGGCTCCGGCCGGTCCCGGCAAGCGGGAACCCAACCTCGTTGGGTACGGCGCCGTCGTCGAAAGTTCCGGCCGTCCGGCACGGCGCGCACGTGCGTTCGCTGCGCCGGTGGCTGAACCGGTCGAAACCCGGGCTACGGCTGCGCCGGTGGTTGAGCCGGTAGAAACCCGGGCCACGGCCGAACGTCCGCGGTCCACGCCGCCGGTTCGGAAGCTGGCGAAGGATCTTGGCGTTGAGCTCACGGCAGTGAGCGGCACCGGCGCGGGCGGGCTGATCACACGCGACGACGTGCGGAACTTCGTTGGCGGGGGAGACCTCCCCGCGGCTGCGCGGGCTCTGGCCGGAGCGGGTGAGGAAACCCGGACCGCGGGGGAGCGCGAAACGCGGACCCCGATCAAGGGGGTCCGCAAGCTGACGGCCGCGGCGATGGTGTCGAGTGCGTTCACGGCACCGCACGCCACGGAATTCCTGACTGTTGACGTCACACCCACCATGGAATTGCTGGCGCGGCTCAAGGCAAGCCGGGCTTTTGAGGGCTTCAAGCTGACACCGCTGACGCTCGTGGCCAAGGCATTGCTGATTGCCCTTCGCCGCCAGCCGTCGCTGAATTCGCGGTGGGACGAAGCGAACCAGGAGATCGTGCAGTTCAACTACGTGAACCTTGGCATCGCCGCGGCCACTCCCAGGGGACTGACCGTGCCGAACATCAAGGACGCCGACCGGCTGTCCCTGACTGAGCTGTCCACGGCGCTCACGGCGCTGACCGAGACCGCCCGCGCGGGCAAGACCAGCCCGGCCGAGCTCTCCGGCGGCACCATCTCCATCACGAACATCGGAGTTTTCGGCATCGATGCCGGCACGCCGATCCTCAACCCGGGCGAAGCGGCCATCCTCGCCATGGGCGCCGTGCGGAAGATGCCCTGGGAGTACCAGGATGAAGTGGCCCTCCGCCAGGTCATGACCCTGAGCCTGTCCTTCGACCACAGGCTGGTCGACGGCGAACAGGGGTCACGCTTCCTGGCGGACATCGGGGCGATCCTCGCGGACCCGGGCATGGTCCTGGCAATGGTTTAGCCAATCCACAAAAACTGCCGGCCGCCCCTTCCGAAAGGAAGTGGCGGCCGGCAGCTTTGATTTTCCGGCAGACTCAGCTGAGCGGCTGAGGCGTCGCCGCCACCAGGAGGGCGGCGAGGGCCATGCTCTCCAGCAGGGGGCGGGCCGACTTGACCGCGACCCGCCGGCCGTGGCTGCGGACCGAATGCGGCGTCGAGTTGATGAGGCCGAAAGCCGCGTGCGCGCGCATCCGGAGCTCGGCGGTATCTGTGCCCGTGTGCAGGGTCTGCAGCACCTCAACCCACAGCTCCACGTAGTTGCGCTGCAGGGTGCGGACCTCGGCCTGGTCGTCGTCGGAGAGGTTGCTGAAGTCGCGGTCCTGGACCCGGATGACGTCGGGATTGCTCAGGGCGAAGTCCACGTGGAACTGCACCAGGCGGGCCAGCGCGGCGGCGGGATCACCGGCGTCTGCAACCACCCGGCGGCCGCCGTCCAGCAGTTCCTGGCTCACGCTGAGCAACAGCGCCCCCAGGACCGCCTGTTTGCCGGCGAAGTGGCGGTAGACGGCGGGACCGCTGACGCCTGCCGCGGCACCCAGGTCCTCCAGCGACACCCGGTTGAAGCCATTGACGGCAAAAAGGGTGGCGGCTGAGGACAGCAGCGCCTGCCGCCGGCTTTCCTTCGCCTGGCTGCGCTGGGTTGTCTGGCCTCGCTGGGTTGTCTGGACCCGCTCGCCCGCCGGGCTGCCGGGACCGCGCTCGATGATCGGCACATTTCCTCCTTGGAACTGCAAATCCTAGCAATGCGGGCGCGTGTTGGACATCACAGTTAATAGAGACTAACCTAAATCTCAGTTATGCGGTACTAACCGAATCGCTCAGGACGGCCTCCCCGGACGTCCGGGAACGGAAGCAGTCAATGGAGACAATCGCCAGCCAGGTGGACACCGGCAGCGCCGCCTACGCCGCGAACCGCGAGGCCCAGCTGGGGCTGGCCCGCGAGCTGAAGGAGCGCCTCGCCACAGCGGCCCTCGGCGGTCCGGAGAAGTCCCGGGAACGCCATGTGGCCCGCGGCAAGCTGCTTCCCCGCGAACGCATCGACCGGCTGCTCGACGACGGCAGCCCCTTCCTCGAGATCGCGCCGCTCGCGGCGAACGGCATGTACAACGACGACTCGCCGGGGGCCGGCGTCATTGCCGGGATCGGCCTCGTGCACGGCCGCCAGGTGCTGGTCATCTCCAACGACGCCACCGTCAAAGGCGGCACCTACTATCCGATGACCGTGAAGAAGCACCTCCGGGCGCAGGAAATCGCCCTGGAGAACAGGCTGCCCTGCATCTACCTTGTGGACTCCGGCGGGGCGTTCCTCCCGAAGCAGGACGAGGTCTTCCCGGACAAGGAGCACTTCGGCCGGATCTTCTTCAACCAGGCGAAGATGTCCGCAGCAGGGATCCCGCAGATCGCCTCCGTGATGGGCTCCTGCACCGCCGGCGGCGCCTACGTCCCCGCGATGAGCGACGAGACCGTGATCGTCCGCAACCAGGGCACCATCTTCCTGGGCGGACCGCCGCTGGTGAAGGCCGCCATCGGCGAGATCGTCACGGCCGAGGAACTCGGCGGCGGCGACGTGCACTCGAAGATCTCCGGCGTCACCGACCACCTGGCCGAGAACGACGAGCACGCCCTCCAGATCGTCCGCGACATCGTCTCCACCCTGCCCCGGCCGGCCGCCCCCGCCTGGGGCGTGGACACCGCCGTCGAACCCGTTGCCGATCCGGACGAGCTCTACGGCGCCGTCCCCACGGACGTGAACGCCCAGTACGACGTCCGCGAGGTCATCGCCCGGCTGGTGGACGGCAGCCGTTTCCACGAATTCAAGAAGAACTACGGCACCACCCTGGTCACCGGGTTCGCCAAGCTGCACGGACACCCGGTGGGGATCGTGGCCAACAACGGCGTGCTGTTCAGCGAGTCCTCGCTCAAGGGCGCCCACTTCATCGAGCTCTGCGACCAGCGAGGCATCCCGCTGATCTTCCTGCAGAACCTCTCCGGCTTCATGGTAGGCAAGGACTACGAGCAGGGCGGCATTGCCAAGAACGGCGCCAAGATGGTCACCGCCGTCGCCACTGCACGGGTGCCCAAGCTGACAGTGGTGATCGGCGGCTCCTTCGGCGCCGGCAACTACTCGATGTGCGGTCGCGCCTACTCGCCGCGGTTCCTTTGGATGTGGCCGGCGTCGCGGATCTCCGTGATGGGCGGCAACCAGGCGTCCAGCGTGCTCGCGACAGTCAAGCGGGACCAGTATGAGGCCCGCGGCGAGGAATGGTCAGCCGAGGACGAGGAAGCCTTTAAGGCCCCGATCAAGCAACAGTATGAGGACCAGGGCAGCCCCTACTACTCCACCGCGCGCCTCTGGGACGACGGCGTGATCGACCCCGCGGATACCCGCACCGTCCTGGGACTGGCGCTCGACGTCGTCTCCCGCACCCCTCTGCCGGAGACCTCCTTCGGCCTTTTCCGGATGTGACAGCCATGACTACTTCGTCAACTCCCCAGCAACCGGCCGCGGCCCCGAAGCCGCTCTTCGGCACCGTGCTCGTCGCCAACCGCGGCGAGATCGCCTGCCGCGTGCTCCGCACACTCCGTGCCCTCGGCATCCGGTCGGTGGCCGTCTACAGCGACGCCGACGCCGGTGCCCGCCACGTGCGCGACGCCGACGTCGCCGTGCGTATCGGTCCTGCCGCGGCAGCCGAGAGCTACCTGAAAATTGACGCGATCATCCAGGCGTGCCGCGAGACCGGCGCCGAGGCCGTGCACCCAGGCTACGGCTTCCTCAGCGAAAACGTCGACTTCGCCCGTGCCCTGGAAAAAGCGGGCATCACCTTCATCGGCCCCGGCGTCGAATCCCTCAACGTCATGGGGGACAAGATCCGGTCCAAGAACCACGTCACCGGCTACGGCGTCCCCGTGGTTCCGGGCATCGCCGAGCCCGGCATGACGGACGCGCAGCTGATCGAGGCTGCGGCCGGCGTCGGCTTCCCGCTGCTGATCAAGCCCTCCGCCGGGGGCGGCGGCAAAGGCATGCACATCGTGGAATGCCCCGAGGACCTCGAGGCCACCCTGGCCACCGCCCGGCGGGTCGCAGCCAGCGCTTTCGGCGATGACACCTTGTTCCTGGAACGGCTTGTCACCACCCCGCGCCACATCGAGGTGCAGGTGCTCGCGGACAACCATGGCAACGTCATCCACCTGGGGGAGCGCGAGTGCTCCCTGCAGCGCCGCCACCAGAAGGTCATCGAGGAAGCCCCCTCGCCGCTGCTGGAATCCCTCCCCGACGGTGCCGCCGTCCGCGCCCGGATCGGCGAGGCCGCCTGCAACGCGGCCCGCAGCGTCCATTACAGCGGTGCCGGGACCGTCGAGTTCCTGGTCTCGGACAACGCCCCGGACGACTTCTTCTTCATGGAGATGAACACGCGCCTGCAGGTGGAACACCCCGTCACCGAAATGGTCACCGGAATCGACCTGGTCGAATGGCAGGTGCGGATCGCCGCCGGCGAGGAACTCACCATCCGCCAGTCCGACGTCGTGCTTAACGGGCACTCCGTGGAAGCGCGCGTGTACGCCGAAATCCCCGAACGGAACTTCCTGCCGTCCACCGGCGAAGTAGTCCTGCTGGACGAACGGGGGGAAATCTTCACCGCCATGGACGATCTGGACTCCTTGACTCCGGCCGCCGCCGATCCGGACATCCGCATCGACTCCGCGCTGCTCAGGGGACTCGAAATTTCCAGCGACTACGATCCCATGGTGTCCAAAGTCATCGTCTGGGGCCGCGACCGCACAGCTGCGCTGGACAAACTCGACACAGCACTTTCGCGCTATACAGCGCTCGGCATCGACACCAACGTGGAGTACCTGCGCCTGCTCATCGACGATCCCGACGTCCGCGCCGGCCGGCTGGATACCGGCCTCATCGAGCGCAAAATGCCGGACTTCGTATTTCGGAGCATCGGGGACGCCGAGCTCATCGCCGCCGCCATGCAGTTCTGGGTTCTCGCGGAGGCCCCCGCCACGGTGCGGTCCCCCTGGGACACCACGCGGGGATGGCGCCTCGGCACGCCCGCGTCCTGGCGTATGAGCTTCGGCGTTCCCGGCGGCGGAATTGCCACCGTGGCCGTCACCTGGCTCAGCAACCGCGATCTGGGCCACGCCCTGGTCCGCGTCAACGACGGTCCCGCGCGCAAGGTCGTTGTGATCGGCCTGTCCAGTGACAACGTCTACCTGGAGATCGACGGCGGCGAAGTCCGGTACGCGCTGGGCAGTTTCTGGGACGACTACCCGCCGCAGGGCAATCCGCAGACCATCTTCCTCGGCAACGACGGCTGGTCCTGCCGTCTGGAAGTCCTCACCCGCGAAACCCGGCTGGCCCGGGTGCTGGCGGCGATCGAACGTGAGGATGGCGCTGCTGATCCGGCCGTCCGCTCACCGATGCCGGGCACCGTGGTGTCCGTCTCCGTCAGGAACGGCGACACCGTGCAGGCCGGCCAGGTGCTTGTCTCGGTGGAGGCGATGAAGATGGAGCACCAGCTCGTGGCGCCGCTCGACGGCACAGTCCACATCAGCGTCAGGTCCGGAGACCTGGTCAAGGCAGACCAGGTGCTTGCCACCGTCCACCCCGCCACCGCGGCCGACGTGCCTCCGGCGGAGAACACAGCAGAGGACGCGGTCGAGGAATCCGTCATCGCCATGGGCGCGGCGGAATAGCACCCTCGCTTCAACACCAAATACATCAAACAGACCCGACATACAGTGCAGACAAGGAAGTCCCAACATGGCTGATTTTGAGCTCAGCGAGGAATACCAGGACCTCAGCGACACCGTCCGCGAATTCGCCGATGAAGTGGTGGCACCGGTTTCCGCCAAACACGACGAGGAACACAGCTTCCCCTACGAAGTCGTGAAGCAGATGGCGGACATGGGGCTCTTCGGCCTCCCCTTCCCGGAAGAGTTCGGCGGTATGGGCGGTGACTACTTTGCCCTCGCACTGGCCCTGGAGCAGCTGGGGCGGGTGGACCAGTCCGTGGCCATCACGCTGGAAGCGGGAGTTTCACTGGGCGCCATGCCCGTGTACCGCTTCGGCACTGATGCCCAGAAGGAGGAATGGCTGCCGTCGCTGGCGTCAGGCCAGGCGCTCGCCGGCTTCGGCCTGACGGAACCCGAAGCCGGCTCCGACGCGGGCGGAACCAAGACCACGGCCCGGCTCGAAGGCGGTGAGTGGATCATCAACGGCAACAAGGAGTTCATCACCAACTCCGGCACGGACATCACCACGCTGGTCACCGTCACGGCAGTCACCGCAAAGCAGGAGCGCGGGGACGGCAGCATCAAGAAGGAAATTTCCACCATCCTGGTGCCCACCGGCACACCAGGATTCAAAGCGGAAAAGGCGTACAACAAGGTGGGCTGGAATGCCTCCGACACCCACCCGCTCACGCTCAAGGACGTCCATGTCCCCGAGGCGAACCTCCTCGGCGAGCAGGGCCGCGGCTACGCGAACTTCCTGTCCATCCTGGATGAGGGCCGCATCGCCATCGCCGCCCTGGCCACGGGAGCGGCCCAGGGCTGCGTGGACCTGTCGGTGAAATACGCGAAGGAACGCAGCGCGTTCGGGCAGAACATCGGCAAGTACCAGGCCATCGCCTTCAAGATCGCCCGCATGGAAGCACGGGCCCACACGGCACGCCTGGCCTACTACGACGCCGCGGCCAGGATGCTTGCCGGGAAGCCGTTCAAGACGCAGGCGGCCATCGCTAAGATGGTCGCAGGCGAGGCAGCCATGGACAACGCGCGGGACGCCACCCAGGTGTTCGGCGGCTATGGCTTCATCAACGAATTCACCGTGGCGCGCCACTACCGCGACTCCAAGATCCTTGAGGTCGGCGAGGGCACCACGGAGGTCCAGCTGATGCTGATCGCCCGCGAACTCGGCCTTTAGCTTCCCGCCAGGGAGCAGCGCAGGGAGCAAGACTCGGAGCGAAACCAGGAGGATCGACGATGATTGACAAGGTTGTTGCCAGTGCCGAGGCCGCGGTTGCCGATATCCCCGACGGCGCCTCGCTCGCCGTCGGCGGTTTTGGGCTGTGCGGCATCCCGGTTGCACTGATCGATGCCCTCCACCGGCACGGGACCACGGACCTGGAAACCGTCAGTAACAACTGCGGCGTCGACGACTGGGGACTGGGAATCCTGCTGAAGGACGGCAGGATCCGCCGCACCGTCAGCTCCTATGTCGGGGAAAACAAGGAGTTCGCCCGCCAGTACCTCTCCGGCGAACTCGAGGTGGTGCTGACCCCGCAGGGAACGCTCGCGGAGAAACTCCGTGCCGGCGGCGCCGGGATCCCGGCGTTCTACACACCGGCCGGCGTCGGAACCCAGGTGTCCGACGGCGGCCTGCCGCAGAAGTACGACGCCGACGGAAGCATCGCGATCGCCTCCGCGCCCAAGGAGGTCCGCACTTTCAACGGCGCCGACTATGTGCTGGAGGAGTCGCTCACCCCGGATTTCGGACTCGTCCACGCCTGGAAGGGCGACCGTCACGGAAACCTCGTATTCCACGCCACGGCCATGAACTTCAACCCGCTGTGCGCCATGGCCGGGCGGATCACCATCGCCGAAGTTGAGGAACTGGTGGAGCCGGGCGAACTGGATCCGGAGCACGTCCACGTTCCCGGCATCTTCGTCCAGCGGGTTGTCCTTGCACCGCAGGGTGAGAAGCGCATCGAAAAGCGGACCGTCGCAGTGTCCGCCGGCGCCGCCGGCGCACCAAAACAGGCCGCAGAGCAGGCAGGAGCATAGCCGTGGAATCGATCAACACGCCGGGCGCCCCGCCCCGCCCCGAAGCCGTCCGCCACGAATACCGGCCGCCCGCCGTCGGCCATCCCGAGGGTACAAGCTCCGAAACGAAAGGCTGGACCCGCAACGAACTCGCCGCCCGGGTGGCCCGCGAACTCCACAACGGGCAGTACGTCAACCTTGGCATCGGGATGCCCACGCTGATCCCCAACTACATTCCGGCCGGCATCGAAGTGGTCCTGCACTCTGAAAACGGCATCCTGGGCGTGGGGCCGTACCCTGCGGAGGACCAGGTGGACCCGGACCTGATCAACGCCGGCAAGGAAACCGTCACCGTGAACAAGGGGGCCGCGTTCTTCGACTCTGCAACCTCCTTCGGCATGATCCGCGGCGGCCATGTGGATGTGGCCGTGCTCGGCGCCATGGAAGTGGCGCAGAACGGCGACCTCGCCAACTGGATGATCCCGGGCAAGATGGTCAAGGGCATGGGCGGCGCCATGGACCTGGTGTTCGGGGCCAAGCGTGTGGTCGTGATGATGGAGCACGTGGACCGCAGCGGCAAGCCGAAAATCGTCCAGCAATGCACGCTGCCGCTGACCGGCAAGGGGTGCGTGGACCGGATCATCACCGACCTCGCCGTGATCGACGTCGTCACCGAAGGCGGGTCCTCCCGCCTTGTGCTGCGCGAACTGGCCCCCAACGTGACAGCTGAGGAAGTCGCCGCGGCCACGGGGGCGGAACTCTTCGAAGAAGACCAGGAACTGACCGTATGACCAGTGCTGACAAGGTTTCGACGGGATCAACCGCCGCCAGCCCACGCGTCGTCGAACAGCGGGGCCTCTACTTCGAGGAGCTGGAGGAAGGAGTGGTCTACGCCCACCGCCCGGGCCGGACGGTGACCGAGACGGACAACGTCATCTTCACCACCATGACCATGAACACCCAGGCCCTGCACCTTGACGCCGCCTGGAGCGCCGGGCAGCCGTTCGGGCAGCGGCTGATGAACTCGATGTTTACCCTGGCCACCGTGGTGGGGCAGTCCGTCCCGCAGCTGACCCAGGGAACCATCATTGCGCAGCTGGGACTGACCGACGTGTCGTTCCCGCATCCGCTCTACCACGGCGACACCCTGTACACGGAGACGGTCATCACCGGTAAGCGCCTGTCCTCGTCGCGTCCGGGGCAGGGAATCGTGACCATGCAGCACACCGGCCGGAACCAGGACGGCGTGGTGGTGGCACTTGCCTCGCGCAGCTGCCTGATGTGGACGCGTGAGGCGCACGAAGCCGCCGAAAAGAGGACAATCTAAGCATGACTTTCCTGATGGGTCCCGCCCTGCTCTTCTGCCCTGCCGACCGTCCCGAGCGCTACCAAAAGGCCTCAGAGCGGTCCGACGCCGTGATCGTGGACCTGGAAGACGCCGTCGCTCCTGCTGACAAGCAGCGCGCCCGCGGAGCCATTCTCGCCCAGCTCGGCGCCACCGGCGACGTTCCGGAGCTTGATCCCAGCCGGACGATCATCCGGATCAACCCGGCCGGGACGGAGGAGTTCGAGAAGGATCTGCACTGCCTCAAGCACACCCCCTACCGGCACGTGATGCTCGCCAAGGCCGAAAACGCCGGCCAGCTCAAAGCGCTGGAAGGCTACAGCGTGATTGCGCTCTGCGAGACGGCCGCCGGAATCATCAACGCCGCCGCCATCGCCGCCGAACCCAACGTGGTGGGCCTGATGTGGGGTGCCGAGGACCTGCTCGCATCGCTGGGAGGGACCTCCAGCAGGAACGACGACGGCGGGTACCGGGCAGTGGCGCTGCACGCCAGGTCCGCCGTGCTGCTCGCGGCGGGGGCCTTCGGCAAGGACGCCATCGATGCGGTGTACGTCAACATTCCGGACCTGGACGGGCTGGCAGCCGAGTCCCGCGACGCCGTCGCCTCCGGATTCGGTTCCAAGGCCTGCATCCACCCCAGCCAGGTGGCCGTTGTCCGGGGAGCGTACGCACCCGCGGACTCGGACGTCGCTGCGGCCAAGGAGCTCCTGAACGCTGCCGCTGCGGCCGGAACCGGCGTATTCCAGTTCAACGGAAAGATGATCGACGGCCCCATCCTGAAACATGCGGAATCAACCCTGCGGCGGGCCGGCCGCTAGGAACGCACTGTAAAGCGAAAAGCCACAGGCCGGGAGTCGTTGGACTCCCGGCCTGTGGCTTTTCCCGGTGTGGCTTCCTGATCAGGCTGACATGTTAACCGGCCTTCACCGCCAGCACCGGGCAGTCCGCCTCGAGCAGTATCCGCTGGGACGTGCTGCCCAGGATGAGCTTGCCTACCGGGGTGCGGCGGCGCAGGCCGATCACAATCAGCTCGGCATTGTGCTCCTCCGCGGCGTCCAGTACCTCCGCGGCGGCATCATGGCCACGGACCGGCTGCTTGATCACGTGGTCAATGCCCTGCGTCGCGAGCCGGTCCTCGATGCTCTGGATCTCAGGTTCCTGTGCGTACCGGTTATCCACCAGCGCATCACCCTTGGAGGAGTTGATGACCAGCAGCCTGCTGTTGCTCTTCCGCGCCTCGGCGATGGCCTGGGCCAGCGCCGCTTCGCCCTCGGGTGTCGGGACGTATCCCACCACGATCGTCATGGTTGCTCCTTGTTTCTGCTGAATGTTTTCTGCTGAATGCGGGTAGGGGGGCCGGCAAAATGCCCGGCGGCTGTTCAGTCGCTGTAGTCGGCTGCGCCGGAATTGGCGGGAAGCAGCGAGCTGCGCCCCGGGCGTGCCTTGCGCCAGAGCCGCATCAGCAGCGGCCAGAGGAGGATGACCGCCACGATGACGTAGATCCCGACGGCGATCGGCTCGCTCCACAGCCCGGCCGGATTGCCGGCGCTGAGCTGGAGGGTCTTGCGGAGCTGCCCTTCGAGGCGCGGTCCCAGGATCACGCCCAGGATCAGCGGCAGTACGGGGAGCCCGAAGCGCCTCATCATGAAGCCCAGCGCACCGAGCACCAGCAGGATGACCAGGTCGAACGCCTGCAGGTTCACCGAGTAGGCGCCCAGCGTGGCGAAGAACAGGATCCCGGCGTAGAGGTACGGCCGCGGGAGCTGCAGGAGCTTCGCCCACAGCGGCGCCAGCGGAAGGTTGATGATCAGAAGCAGCAGGTTGCCGATGAAGAGGCTGGCAATCAGTGCCCAGACCAGCGGTCCCTGGCTCGCGAACAGCTGCGGACCGGGCTGGATGCCGTAGGACGTGAACGCTGCCAGCATGACGGCGGCCGTCGCGTTGGTGGGCAGGCCCAGCGCCAGCATGGGGGTCAGCGTGCCCGCAGCCGCGGCGTTGTTGGCTGCTTCCGGCCCGGCAACACCTTCGATGGCGCCGTGGCCGAATTCCTCGGGGTGCTTGGAGAGCCTCTTCTCCGTGACGTAGGAGAGGAACGTGGGGATCTCGGCGCCACCCGCGGGGAGTGCCCCGAACGGGAAGCCGAATGCTGTACCGCGGAGCCAGGGCTTCCAGGACCGCTTCCAGTCCTGCTTGCCCATCCACGGGCGTCCCACCGGAATGACGTGCAGGGGAGTGCGGCGCAGGTGCGCGGCCACCCACAGGGCTTCACCGACGGCGAAGATGGCCACGGCCACTACCACGATGTCCAGGCCGTCTGCCAGGAGCGGCATCCCGAAGGTGAGGCGTTGCTGGCCGGTGACCGAATCCATGCCCACCAGGCCGATCGCCAGGCCCAGGCCCAGGGCGGCGAAACCGCGCAACCGGGAAGAACCCAGCACGGCAGTGACGGCCAGCAGGGCGAGAACCATGATCGCGAAGTAGCTGGGTGAGCCCAGGCTGACGGCGAACTGGACAACGATGGGCGCGCAGACGGCGAGCAGCGTTGTACCGATGGTGCCGGCAACAAACGAACCGATGGCGGCGGTGGCCAAAGCCTGGGCTGCCCTGCCGGCCTTTGCCATTTTGTTGCCTTCGATGGCGGTGACCACCGAAGAAGACTCACCGGGAGTGTTGAGCAGGATGGACGTGGTGGAGCCGCCGTACATGCCGCCGTAGTAGATGCCGGCGAACATGATGAAGGCGCTGGTGGGCTCCAGAGCGTACGTGACCGGGAGCAGCAGGGCCACGGTCATCGCCGGGCCAAGGCCCGGGAGAACGCCGACGGCAGTGCCGAGGACCACGCCGATAACGGCGTAGAGGAAATTCATGGGGGTCAGCGCGGTGGCGAAACCATCCATGAGGGAGGAGAAGACGTCCATTAGAGAATCCCTTCCAGCAGGCCGGCGGGCAGTGCGATGCCGAGGCCCAGGAAAAAGCCGTAAAAGGTCAGGATGGACATGGCCAGGGAGATGAGGCCGTCACGGACGTAGTGCCGTCCGCCGAGGGCCCACACGCTGCCCCAGAACAGCACGGTTCCGGAGATAACCCAGCCGGCCCAGTCGATGAGCAGGATGTTCGCGACGAAGGCGCCCACCAGGGGGAGTATCGTCTTCCAGTCCGCGGGGTGCGCCAGGTCAACGTCCTCGCCGGCTTCCGCCTCGCCCTTGCCGCCGCGCAGCACGTTCACTGCCAGGAGCACGGCGCAGACGATGAGCAGGCCGGCCACGATGAAGGGGACCGTCTTGGGACCCACAGGGTCCGACTTGGAATAGGGTGTCGCCAGGCCGTTGGCGTCAAGGAAGACCATGACCCCGGCCGCTCCGAGCAGGAGGGCAACCCCCAGCTCGGAGCGGCCTTTGAGCCGTGAGGCCACCGTTGGTGAAGAGCTCACGCCAGGCCAAGCTTCGTGAGGACGTCCGCCACCCGCTTGTCCTGCTCCGTCAGGAAGGTCTTGAATTCGTCACCGGTGACAAAAGCGTCGGTCCAGCTGTGCGTCTTCAGCGTCTCCTTCCAGGCCTCGGTGCCGTGCATCTTTTCGAGGGCTGCGATGAGGGTTGCCTTGTCGGCGTCGCTGATTCCGGGAGGGGCAACGATGCCGCGCCAGTTGGTGAACACCAGGTCGATGTTGGATTCCTTCAGGGTGGGGGCGTCAACGCCGTCCAGCCGCTCCGCGCCGCTGGTGGCCAGCACGCGGACTTCGCCCGATTCAATCTGCTTGAGGTACTCACCGGCGCCGGAAGCCGCAAAGCCAAGCTTGTTGCCGAGGATGGCCGGGAGAAGGTCTCCGCCGCCGTCGTAGGAAACAAAGTTGACCTTGGTGGCGTCGATTCCCACTGCTCCCGCGAGCTGCATCGGCAGCAGGTGGTCGGGGCCGCCCGGGGAAGAGCCGCCGCCGACGGCGATGGAGCCGGGATCGGCCTTCCAGGCCTTCACGAGGTCATCGATGGTCTTGTACGGCGAGTCCTTGCTGACCATGATGGCGCCGGGCTCTTCAATGAGCTTGGCCAGCGGAGTGGTGTCCGTCAGCTTGGATGCAGACTTGTTGGTGTAGCTCGCACCCACCACACCCAGGCCCATCAGCATGGTGAGGTCGCCGTTGCCCTTCTCGTTGACCACGCGGGCCAGGCCCACGGTTCCGCCGGCGCCGGCGAGGTTGAAGACTTCGGTGTTGGTGGCGATCTTCTCGTCGTCGAGAACCTTCGCGGCGGCACGGGCGGTGGTGTCGTAGCCGCCGCCGGGCGTGTTGGGGACGAGGATCTGCAGCCCCGTGACGGGGCCGGCGGCAGCGCTGGAGCTACCGCTCGTCGAGCTCTTGCCGGTGGCACCGCAACCGGTGGCCATCAGGGCGATGCCGGCGGCGACGGCGGCAATGCGCAATGCGCGG
This sequence comes from Arthrobacter sp. LjRoot78, assembly GCF_964254335.1. Lineage (NCBI taxonomy): Bacteria > Bacillati > Actinomycetota > Actinomycetes > Micrococcales > Micrococcaceae > Arthrobacter > Arthrobacter sp. LjRoot78. Next base: position 1,558,755 of record NZ_CAXUTG020000001.1, read on the forward strand.
ATCTGGCGCATGGTGTTCCTCTTCTCAGTAAAGTTCTTGGTCAAGCTGGTCAGCAAAACTGACTGGTGCATTTGATGCTAGGTGCGAAAGTGAGCAGCATCACTCTTGTGTACGCAGAGAAAGTTAAGTTCATTTCGTTCACGTTTCCGGCACTCAACCGGAGCTCCGGCCAGTCTCTCGGAGGCGGGGGCTCCGCGTCCGCCCGGCAGGGTGCGTTGGGGTATAGTTCCGGTACCCCACCCACCAGAGGAAAGAACCACAGTGACTCGACGAAGAGGAATGTCCCTCGCCGGGCAATATCTGGTCCTCCAGCTGCTGATTGTCCTGGCCGTCCTCGTCGCCGTCGTCGCCATCTCCCTCGCCCAGTCCGCCGCCGCGTTTGAGCGGATCGAGGGGCGCCGTGCACTGTCCGCCGCTGAAGCGCTGGGCAGCAATCCCGCCGTCAGGGCGTTGCTTCCCTCGGCCGAACCGCGCGGCAGTGCAGCACTGTCCGCCGTCGCGGAGTCCGTCCGCACAGTCTCCGGGTCCGCGCAGGTGGCGCTCGCCCGGACTGACCGCACCGTCGTGGCGTCGTCGGATCCCGGACTTCTCGGCCGTCCACTGGAACTTGGCCCGAGCCGGGTGATGGAAGGCCGTGCCTGGACGGGCGTGGTGGGCGGAACAGCCACCCCGGTCCTCTCGGCCCACGTACCGGTCCTTGACGATTCCGGGAAAATGATCGGCATTGCGTCCATCAGCCGGAACTACCCGTCCACGTGGGAGCGGCTGGGGGATGCGGTGCCGAACCTGCTCACCTACCTGGGAGTGGCCAGCGTCCTGGGGGTTGCCGGCTCCCTGTTGCTGGCCCGCCGGGTCAAGCGGCAGACCCTTGGCATGGAACCCAGCGAAATCTCCGGCCTGGTGGAGAACCGCGAGGCGATGCTGCACGGACTGAAAGAGGGAGTGGTGGCGCTGGACCTCCACGGACGGATCACCGTGGCCAACGACAGCGCCCGGGCGCTGCTGGGCCTGCCGGCGGACTGCGTGGGCAAGGACGTTGCCGGCCTGCCCGTTGAACCTGCGCTCAAGGAAGTGCTGACAGGTGAACAGCCCGGGCAGGACCAGATGGTGCTGGTGGGGGAGCGCCTGGTGGTGCTCAACCGGGTGCCCATCCGGTCCAAGGGCCGCGTGATGGGTTCGGTCGCCACCCTGCGCGACCGGACGGAGCTGTCATCCCTGGAACGCGAACTCGGGGCAACGCGTACTGCGACGGACACGCTCCGGGCGCAGGCCCATGAATTCGCCAACCAGCTGCACGTTATCTCGGGCCTGATCCAGATCGGCGAGTATGATTCCGTGGTGCAGTTCGTCAATGGCGTCACCGTGGACCGGACACGCCTCAACGACGACGTGACCAGCCGCATCCAGGACCCGGCGCTCGCAGCCCTCCTGATCGCCAAATCCAGCCTCGCAGCTGAGCGTGGTGTGCCGTTGCAGCTGGATCCCGGTTCGGTGTTGGCACCGGTGGGCGATGAGCTCTCCCGGGACCTGACCACCGTGGTGGGGAACCTCGTGGACAACGCGCTCGACGCCGTCACAGGAGTCACCGAGGGGTCCGTCCGGGTCCGTGTTGAGGACACTCCCGAGGAAGTGGTGGTGACGGTCCGGGACACCGGCCCCGGCATTGACGGGGCAGCGGCCGATGAGATCTTCCGGCAGGGGTTCAGCACCAAGAAGCCCGGCCCGGCCGGCGGCCGGGGCTTTGGCCTGGCGCTCTCGCGTGTTGTCTGCCGGCGGAGCGGCGGCGAACTTACGGTGGCCAACGACGGCGGGGCCGTCTTCACAGCGCGGCTAAAGCGGGCGCCGCTGAAACGGACGCCCGCAAAAGGGATGCCGGCAAAGGGAAAGGTGAGCCGGCCATGATCAGCGTCCTGATCGTCGACGACGACTTCATGGTGGCCAAAGTCCATGCCGGCTTCATCCAGCGCACGCCGGGATTCGCCGTCGTCGGAGTTGCGCACACCGGAGCCCAGGCCATGGCGGAGACCGCCCGGCTGCAGCCCGACCTTGTCCTCCTGGACATCCACCTGCCCGACATCAACGGACTGGACCTCATGGTCAGGCTGCGGGAAGCGGCGCCTGAACTGGACGTGCTGGTGATCAGTGCAGCCCGCGAGGTGGAGACCGTCCGCCGCGCCCTGCGTGGCGGCATTGTCCACTACCTGATCAAACCGTTTTCGCAGGCGGACCTGCAGGAACGACTGGAGCACTACCGCAGCGCCTACCAGGGGCTGGACCTGTCCAAGGACGTGGCCGAGCAATCGGACGTCAACCGGGTCTTCGGGCTGGAAAGCACGGAACGCGCCGAACGGACGGAACCGCGCCTCCCCAAGGGGTGCAGCCCGGAAACCCTCAGCCGTGTGGTCGCGGTGCTGGAGTCCGCCGGAGCGGACTTTTCGGCCGCTGAAGTCGCGGACCTGCTGGGCACATCAAGGGTCAGCGCCCGCCGGTATCTCGAATACCTCCACGATGAGGCGAGGGTCGAGGTCCGTCTCAAGTACGGTGCCGGCCGTCCCGAGCGCCGTTACGCACTCAAGTCACCGTGACCCCGGCGGGAGGGACAGCGGCGGAATGGCCTCGTAGAGCAGGGTCCTGATCCATCGCTGGCCCGTCTCCCGGTATTCCGCCCGGCTCGCGAAGCGATACAGGTAGCTGTGGATGCGCACCCAACGGGGGCGGGCGCCGTCGAACGGGTCCTTGCGCAGAAGCCGCAGCACAGCACCGTCCGCTTCCAGCAGCTTGGCCAGGAAGGCGTAAAACCACTCCTCGTGGACGGTGCGCAGGGGCAGGAACCACATGAGCCAGTCCAGCCGGAGGTGGTACGGGGCCCACTGGCGCGGCAGGCGGCGGACGTCGCCGGGCTTTCCACGGAAACCGTACTCGCGCCAGTCTGAGCCGTCGTCGGGCTCGTCGTCGAGCGTGCCTTCCACCACAATCTCGATCCGCAGTTTGGTCACCGTGCCGAATGCCCCGTAGGTGTTGACCAGTTGCCAGCGGTTGAAGCTGGCGTTCATCAGTTGCCGGTGCTGGAGGAGGTTCCGGACCGGCCAGTAGCTGAGCACCAGCAGGAGCACCGTCACGGCAAGCACGACGGCGAGCCACCACACCGGGGTCCGCGCACCGTCGTCGCCGGCACCGTACGTGTGCCAGTCCAGCGGGATGGCGGGGAGCACGGCGTGGGCCACCGGATCGCCCACTGCGGCGAAGGCGAGCAGGATAGCCATCCAGTTCAGCCAGGCAAAGTTTCCGCTCGCCACCAGCCACAGCTGGGTGAAGATGATGATGCCCGCCGCGATGGACGCCAGCGGTTGCGGGGCGAACAGGAAGAACGGAACCACCAGCTGCGCGAAGTGGTTGCCCAGGACCTCCATCCGGTGCAGGGGCTTGGGGAGGAGGTGCGCCTGACGGCTCAGCGGACCCGGCATCGGCTGGGTCTCGTGGTGGTAATACAGGGCGGTCAGGTCGCGCCATTCGCTGCCTCCGCGGATCTTGATCATACCGGCGCCGAACTCAAGCCGGAACAGCAGCCACACCAGCAGGATCAGGATGGTCCGGGGCGGCGGGGTCTGGTCCGAGCCAAGGAAGGCCACCGTGAAGCCGGCCTCCAGGAGCAGCATCTCCCAGCCGAAACCGTAGAAGGTCTGGCCCACGTTGACGATCGACATGTACAGCAGCCACAGTGCCAGGAAGGCGATCATCGGCAGCCAGGGCGGTCCCAGCTGCGGAAGCCCCAGGATGAGCGTGGCCGCAACGGCCATGCCGCACCAGCAGACGAACCGCAGCAGGCGGTCCGAGTAGCGCCACAGGAACAGGCTGGGCCTTCGGCGGCGCCGGAAGCTGTCCAGGTAGTCGGGGACCGGGAGCAGGCCGCGCTCGCCGAGCAGCGCCGGGAACTGGTTGCGGCAGGAGAGGAACGCCACGAAGAAGATCGTCGCGACGCCGCGCTGCAGCACCTGCCGGGCAAACTCATACTCCGGCGCGTCGAACCATGCGGCCCACTCCACGTTGTTCACGTTACGCCTGCGGCGCACGGCGTCAATGTCCCCGGGTACGTGCCCGCCGCGGCCGCCTGCCGCCGGTACGGCCGCCGCCGGCGGGACGGCATACGTGCGGGATACTTAACGGATGCAGCCACGCAGAATCGTTCTCCTCGGATCCACCGGTTCCATCGGCACCCAGGCGATTGACGTCGTCGACGGCGCCCCGCACCTTTTCGAGGTTGTGGCACTAAGCGCAGGCGGCGGAAACCTGGACCTCCTTGCCCGCCAGGCCGTCCACACAAAGGCCAGGGCCGTGGGCACGGCCAGCGGCGATGCGGCCGCCTTGCAGGAACTGATCGACGACGCCGCCCGCGCAGCCGGCGTTACCGGCTACCGGCCGGAGATCATCACCGGCCCGGACGCCTCCACCAGGATTGCGGAGATCGAGGCGGACGTGGTGCTCAACGGCATCACCGGCTCGATCGGCCTGGCGCCAACACTGGCGGCCCTGAAGTCCGGTGCCACGCTGGCGCTCGCCAACAAGGAGTCGCTGATCGTCGGCGGCGCCCTCGTGAAGGCTGCCGCCCGGGAAGGCCAGATCGTCCCGGTCGATTCCGAGCATTCGGCCATTGCACAGTGCCTGCGGTCCGGGACCGCCGCCGAGGTGGACCGGCTCATCCTGACGGCCTCCGGCGGACCCTTCCGCGGCAGGACCCGCGAGGAGCTCCACAGTGTCTCGCCGCAGGACGCCCTCGCGCACCCCACCTGGGACATGGGCCTGATGGTCACCACCAACTCCGCCAGCCTGGTGAACAAGGGCCTTGAGGTGATCGAGGCGCACCTGCTGTTCGACATCCCGCTGGACCGCATCGACGTGGTGGTGCACCCGCAGTCCGTGGTCCATTCCATGGTGCAGTTCGTGGACGGCTCCATCATCGCCCAGGCCTCGCCGCCGGACATGCGCCTGCCCATCGCCCTGGGGCTGGGCTGGCCGGACAGGGTTCCGAAGGCGGCCGCGCCGTGCGACTGGACCCAGGCAACCAGCTGGACGTTTGAACCGCTGGACACCGAGGCGTTCCCCGCCGTTGGCCTGGCCAAGGACGCCGCCAAGCAGGGGAGCACCTACCCTGCCGTGTTCAACGCCGCCAATGAAGAGGCCGTGATGGCCTTCCACTCCGGCAGGATCCGGTTTACCGACATTGTGGATACCATCGAAGCAGTGCTCAGCGAACACCCAGGATCTTCCGGGCTGACAGTTGAGTCCGTACTGGATGCTGAAACGTGGGCACGAGCGCGAACCCACGAACGTTTAGCAGTGAGCAGTCTCTAGGAAGCAGCAGATCTCAGCATGAGTCCCGTCATTCTCTTTATCCTCGGTGTCGTCTTTGTGGCGATCGGCATCGCAGTCTCCATCGCGCTGCACGAGGTGGGCCACCTCGTTCCGGCCAAGCTCTTCAAGGTGCGGGTCACCAAGTACATGATCGGCTTCGGCCCCACCCTGTGGTCCAAGCGCAAGGGGGAGACCGAGTACGGCATCAAGGCGATCCCTCTTGGCGGCTACGTGTCCATGATCGGCATGTACCCGCCGAACAAGGACGACGGCACGGTGCGTCCCTCCAGCACCGGGATGTTCCAGACCCTCGCCACCGAAGCGCGTTCCATGGCCCACGAGGAAGTGGGGCCCGGCGATGAGAAGCGGGTCTTCTACCGGCTGCCGGTGTGGAAAAAGGTCATCGTGATGCTCGGCGGCCCTGCCATGAACCTGCTGATCGGCGTGGCGCTGACGGCCGTGCTGCTGATGGGCTTCGGGATCAGCACCCCCACCACCACCATCGCGGACGTCTCCAAATGCCAGGTCAAGGCCGGGGAAACCGTGGATCCGGATTCCGCCGACTGCAAGCTCACTCCCGCAGCTGCAGCGCAGCTCAAGCCCAACGACACCATTACCTCGTTCGACGGCAAGGCGGTGACCAGCTGGGAGGAAGTCACCGGGTGGATCCGCGCCTCCGCGGGACGGGAAGTCAGCATCACGGTGGTACGCGACGGTTCGCCCGTCACCACTACCGTGACCCCGGTGCTCTCGGCGCGGCCGGTCATCGGCGCCGACGGGCGGCAGGCCACTGATTCGAACGGGACCCTGCAGTACCAGGAAGTCGGTTTCCTGGGGATCGGCGCCCAGACGGCCCTGGTGGCCCAGCCGGCGTCGTCCGTGCTGCCCATGGCGGGGGAAAACATCCAGCAGGTGGCCGGCGTCGTCCTGAATCTCCCCGCACGGGTGGTGGGCGTTGCCAAGGCGGCCTTCAGCGAAGAGCCCCGCGATCCCAACGGGCCCATCAGCGTTGTTGGCGTGGGGCGCGTGGCGGGTGAAGTAGCCGCCATGGAGCAGGTTCCGCTGCAGTCCAGGCTGGCCGCACTGGTGGGATTGCTTGCCGGACTGAACTTCGCGCTCGCGGTGTTCAACCTGGTCCCGCTGCTGCCGCTGGACGGCGGCCATGTTGCCGGCGCCCTGTATGAGGGAGCCCGACGGCGGCTGGCCAAGCTGTTCGGCCGGCCGGACCCCGGAGCGTTCGATATCGCCAAGCTCCTGCCCGTGACCTACGTGGTGGCTGCGCTGCTGATGGGCATGAGTGCCCTGCTGATCTACGCGGACATCGTCAAGCCCGTCAACCTGTTCGGCTAATCAGCTCCTTCCGGCTTGGATTTCATAATCACCTCTTTTTGACTGATATTTATAAATCAGCCGAAAACGATTGATGTTGTGAAGTCAGTCGATTATGTTTGCGGTATGTACGTACTCACCATCGACCAGCGCGGGAGCACCGGGGACCAGGACCGGGTGCCCGGCCTGCTGGCCGAGCTCGACCGGAAATCCACCGCCGGCCGGTTCGAACGCTCCGTCGGCGACGAAGTCCAGGGTGTGGTGGAAAAGCCTGCTGAAGTGGTGGACATCGCCCTTCACTGCCTGCGCAGCGGCCAGTGGTACGTGGGAATCGGAGTGGGTGCCGTGGACCTCCCGTTGCCGGCCAGTCCGCGGGAAGGATCCGGTGCGGCGTTCGTCGCTGCCCGGCTGGCAGTGGAAAAAGCCAAGTCTGCCGCCGCCCACGTGCCGTTGTCCGTGGTCCCCGGAGGACTGCGCCGCGGCGGTGCGGCGCCCCCGGAGACCGGACCCGGCATCAGGGCGTGCGCGAACGCCGAGGCAGTCCTCCGCCTGATTGGCCGGCTGGTGCAGGACCGCACGGAGGCCCAATGGAGAGTGGTGGACGCCCTCCGCGGACTGCAGCAGGACGCGTCAGCCCGGCACGGCAGCCAGAAGCTCGCGGCAGCGAAACTCGGAATCACGGAGCAGTCGGTGAGCCGCGCCGTCCTGAGGTCCGGCTGGCAGGAAGAATGGGCGGCGAGGCCCGCCGCAGAGATGCTCCTGGCCGTGGCCCATGACGCAGTGCTGGAAGGAAACAGGTGAACGCTCTCTGGATTACGCTCGCACTGCTGACGGCTGGTTTTGCCGGCTGGCCTGTCACAGCGCTGGTGTTCCGGCTGGCCCGGACCATCGACGACAAAGCGGACGCGGCCAAGGCGGCCGAAGACCGCGCTGCGGAAGAACGCACCCACGACCCCGCCGCGGATGTCACCGTGGACGCGGATGGACCCCGTGTCCCGGCCCAAAATCCGGCAACATCGGCATCCGCTCCGCCGGCACCAACCACGCGGATCCTGCGCGGCGGAGCCATCATCGGCGTCCTGGAACGGCTGGCGGTGTGCCTGGCCATCCTGACGGGGCAGCCCGTGGCGATCGCCTACGTGGTGGCCATCAAGGGGCTGGGGCGCTTCGCGGAACTGAAGGAGACCCCTGTTGCTGCAGAGAGGTTCATCATCGGAACACTGTCATCCATGCTGTGGGCCGCCGGAGTCGCCGCGCTCGCCAAGATCCTCTTGCTCAGCTAGACCGGATACGTACTCCGGCGGGCAGGGCGATAGGGTATCCGTATGACTGTTTTTGCTGTTGAGTACGTATATGCCGCCGAGTCCACCGAAGCACGGAACGCCGCCCGTCCGGCACACCGGGAATGGACCGCCGCCCTGGCCGGTGAAGGCGCACTCCTGGCCAGCGGGCCTTACGGCGATGGAGCCGGTGCCCTCCTGATCTTCAAGGCCGCCGACGAAAACGCGCTGAACGGGATCCTCAAGCAGGATCCTTTTGCTGCGGCCCAGGTCATCGCGGGCACGCGCACCACCGAATGGAACCCGGTGACCGGCCTCCTGGCCGAGCACGCCGCCTAGCCCGCCGGAACCACCCACCATCGATACCTCGACCTAAATAGGAGTCCACGTGACCTCGGTCAGCCTGGGAATGCCGTCAGCACCGCCCCCCGTCCTCGCACCGCGCAGGAAAACCCGCCAGATCAAGGTGGGCTCGGTGGGCGTCGGCTCGGATTCGCCCATCAGCGTGCAGTCGATGACCACCACGCCCACCACGGACATCAACGCCACGCTGCAGCAGATTGCTGAGCTGACGGCCTCGGGCTGCGACATCGTGCGCGTCGCCTGCCCGTCCGCGGACGACGCCGAGGCGCTTCCGATCATCGCGCGGAAGTCCCAGATCCCCGTCATCGCGGACATCCACTTCCAGCCCAAGTACGTCTTCGCTGCCATTGAAGCGGGCTGTGCCGCGGTGCGCGTCAACCCAGGGAACATCCGCAAGTTCGATGACCAGGTCAAGGAAATCGCCAGGGCCGCCAAGGACCACGGCACGTCCATCCGGATCGGCGTCAACGCCGGATCGCTGGAGCCCGGAATCCTCAAGAAGTACGGCAAGGCAACCCCCGAGGCTTTGGTGGAGTCAGCTGTCTGGGAAGCCTCGCTGTTTGAGGAGCACGGCTTCCACGACTTCAAGATCTCCGTCAAACACAACGACCCCGTGATCATGGTTGCCGCGTACGAGATGCTGGCCGAGCAGGGCGACTGGCCCCTGCACCTGGGCGTCACCGAGGCCGGCCCGGCCTTCCAGGGCACCATCAAGTCCGCCACGGCCTTCGGTGCCCTCCTGTCCCGGGGAATCGGCGACACCATCCGCGTTTCCCTTTCGGCTCCTCCGGTCGAGGAAATCAAGGTGGGCAACCAGATCCTGCAGTCGCTGAACCTGCGTCCCCGCAAGCTCGAAATTGTCTCGTGCCCGTCCTGCGGCCGGGCCCAGGTGGATGTGTACACGCTGGCCGAGCAGGTCACGGCCGGCCTGGAAGGGATGGAGATCCCGCTGCGTGTTGCCGTGATGGGCTGCGTCGTCAACGGACCGGGCGAGGCACGCGAAGCTGACCTGGGCGTGGCCTCGGGCAACGGCAAGGGACAGATTTTTGTGAAGGGCGAGGTCATCAAGACTGTCCCCGAGAGTGAAATTGTTGAGACACTGATCGAAGAGGCCATGCGAATCGCTGAAGAGATGGGGGAGGCCGATGGCGAAGATGCTGTCAAGGGTAGCCCCGTGGTTAGCGTCTCGTAGGGAGACCGCAGGATCCGGCATCTCAATCCGGGTCCTGTCCGGTCCGGACACTGCCATGCTGCGGGAGCTGGCCAGGACGGACGTTGTAGCCAACGTCTTCATCCTGTCCCACCTGGCGGCAACGGGAACGGCCGCGCCCACCACGGGCGGGGCCAGCATCTTTGGAGTGTTCGACGGCGACACCCTGGTGGGCGCGTGCTGGGCCGGGGCAAACCTCGTTCCCGTACAGCTGGACCCGGAACTTGCCGGGCTGGTGGCCGAGCATGCGCAACGCTCCGGCCGCCGGTTCGCCTCCATCTTCGGCCCCGCCGATACGGTCCTGGCCATGCACGAACAACTGGAGCAGCTGGGGCAGCCGGCCCACGAGGTCCGTGCGGACCAGCCGCTGATGACCATCGCCGGGCCGCCCGCCGTGCCCGCGAACACGGAGCTGGGTGTCGGCCAGCTTGCCGACTTCGACAGGATCCTGCCCGCCTGCGCCGCCATGTTCGAAGAAGAAGTGGGATATTCTCCGTTCCTGGGCGGCCGCGAGTTCTACAGCAGGCGCGTGGAAGGCCTCATCAGGCAGGGCCATTCCCTTGTTCACCTCGATGAGGACGGCCAGGTCATGTTCAAGGCCGAACTCGGCGCTGTCACCCCCGAGGTGACCCAGGTCCAGGGCGTCTGGATGAACCCCTCCTTCCGCGGCCTCGGACTCAGCGCCGGCTACATGGCCGCCGTTGTCATGCTGGCGCAGAAGCTCGCGCCCGTCACCAGCCTGTATGTCAACGACTACAACGCCCGGGCGAGGGCCACCTACGAGCGGGTGGGCTTCCACCAGGTGGGCACGTTCGCTACAGTTCTGTTCTAGCTGGCCGCAACCGGCCGGCGTTCGAACTTATTGGGGGATAAATGAATACGTCCGTTGTGCGCTTTTTCGGGGCCTCTGCCCTCCTGGTGCTTGGCCTGTCCGCCTGCGGCGGTCCAGCCGCCCCTGCCGACGCAGGGGCTTCCCCGGCAACGTCCGCCGCATCTGACACCCCCAGCCCCACGCCGACGGAAGCTGCCTTCACCATGCTGACGTCCGACGAACTCGCGGAGATCGCCGGAGCCGTGAAGGACTCAGACAGTGTGGCACTCTCCGTGCTGCCTGCGGAGAAGGTCTCGCAGGCGCTGGAACAGATGATGTCCCTCATGACCGAGGTGCAGGTGGAGCCGGCCGAGTGCAATTCCATCGCCACCGGAACTGCAATCAAGCCGGACAGCAACACCACCATGGCGGTGGGTGCCTCCACCTCTTCAACGGCAGAACTCACCCAGACGCTCTCGCTGGTGTCAGGCGTGGAGAAGGAACAACTGGACCAGACGCTTGCCCGGCGCAGCAGCGAGATCGCAGATTGCAGCAGCATCAGCATGAACATCAAGGGAATGTCCATGACAGCCGAGACCATCCGGCTTGACAGCGGCGCCGCCACCGACGGTGCGATTGCCATGCAAACGGACGTCACCCTGCCTACAGGTGGCATCCAGAGCACCGTGATGGCCTTCGCGGTCAAAGGCGGAGTCCTGATTTCGGCGCAGGCGACAGGCTCCGGCGTGACGTCGTCCGACCTTGCCGCTGCGGAAGCCATGCTGGACCAGGCTGCCGCGCTTATCGACTAGCCGGGCGGCCTCCAGGGAGCATGCGGTAACACAGAGTCAACTGCCGAAAACTGCGTGACGACTCTTGTAATGGTGCCGTGAATCACATAGGTTCTTCCTAGCCGCGCCGATGGGGTGCGTGCGGTCTCAGGGGGAAATCAGCAGATGGCACTGGACGTTGACCTTCCCAGCAGGCACGCCTAGCGCTTCCTCCGGACTTCTGGGTCCGACGGGCCGTAAGAGCCACGCCAAAACAGGATGACCAGCCGGCAACGGCCAGGGGCTTCCTTTCAGTTCTGGCGTGGCTCTTCTCCGTCCCGAGCGGCCGGGAACCCGGCACCCGCCGCGCCACGGTAGATTAGTACCCAGACGAATTTGCCCAGCCCGTCATCTGAACAGGCACCTCCCAAGAAACGGATTCCTACCCGTGGTCCTTCGACTATCCAAGCTTTTCCTGCGCACCCTGCGCGAAGATCCCGCCGATGCCGAGGTGGCGAGCCACCGGCTCCTGGTCCGAGCCGGGTACATCCGCAGGGCAGCGCCGGGCATCTACACCTGGCTGCCGCTTGGCCTGAGCGTGCTGCGGAAAGTGGAGAAGATCATCCGCGAGGAAATGACCGCGATCGGCGCCCAGGAAGTCCATTTCCCGGCTCTCCTGCCCAAGGAGCCCTACGAGGCCACCAACCGGTGGACCGAGTATGGCGAGGGCATCTTCCGGCTCAAGGACCGCAAGGGCGGCGACTACCTCCTGGCACCCACGCACGAGGAAATGTTCACCCTGCTGGTCAAGGACCTGTACTCCTCGTACAAGGATCTTCCGCTGAGCATCTACCAGATCCAGAACAAGTACCGCGATGAGGCCCGGCCGCGTGCGGGCCTGCTGCGCGGCCGCGAGTTCATCATGAAGGACTCCTACTCGTTCGACGTCGACGACGCCGGCCTGGACGCGAGCTACAACGCGCACCGCGCCGCCTACCTGAAGATCTTCGAGCGCCTCGGCCTCGAGGTGGTTCCGGTGGCTGCTACTGCAGGTGCCATGGGCGGCTCCCGGAGCGAGGAGTTCCTGCACCCGACCGAGATCGGCGAAGACACGTTCGTGCGGTCCGCCGGCGGCTATGCGGCCAACGTGGAGGCAGTGACCACCGTGGTGCCCGCGGACATCGACTTCACCAACGCGCCTGCCGCCGAGATCCGGGACACCCCGAACACTCCCACCATCGACACGCTCGTGGACGCAGCCAACGAGCTGGTTCCCCGCGGGGAGAACGACGGCGGCGCCTGGACGGCCGCTGACACGCTGAAGAACGTCGTCCTCGCCATCACCCTGCCCACCGGTGAGCGGCAGATCGTCGTCATCGGCGTGCCCGGTGACCGCGGCGTGGACCTGAAGCGGGTTGAGGCCAACATCGGCGCCTACCTGCCGGTCGCCGGCGAGATCACCGTGGAGGCTGCCGGCGAGGAAGACCTTGCCCGCAACCCCCTGATCGTCCGCGGCTACCTGGGCCCCGGCATGTCACTGAGCGCACCGCTCCTCGGCCTCGAAGGTGCCGCCAAGCTCCTGTACTTGGTAGATCCCCGCGTTGTCAGCGGCACCGCCTGGGTCACCGGAGCCAACATGGCCGGAAAGCATGTCTTCGGCCTCGTGGCCGGCCGGGACTTCGGCTGGGACGGCGTGATCGAGTGCACCGAAGTGCGCGCCGGTGACGAGGCCCCGGACGGATCCGGTCCGCTGGAGACCGCCCGCGGCATTGAGATGGGCCACATCTTCCAGCTCGGCCGCAAGTACGCCGAGGCCCTTGAACTGAAGGTCCTGGACCAGAACGGCAAGCAGGTAGTGGTCACAATGGGGTCCTACGGCGTCGGCGTTACCCGTGCTGTCGCGGCCCTGGCCGAGTCCAACCACGATGCCAAGGGCCTGGTCTGGCCCCGCGCAGTGGCTCCCGCCGATGTCCACGTCGTGGCTGTGGGCCGGGGCGAGGAAATCTTCGCGGCGGCCGAGAAGCTCTCACTCGAGCTCGAAGCCGCAGGCCTCGAGGTCATCTACGACGACCGCCCCAAGGTGTCCCCGGGCGTCAAGTTCGGCGATGCGGAGCTCGTTGGCGTGCCCACGATCCTGGCCGTTGGCCGCGGACTGGCGGACGGCGTCGTGGAGATCAAGGACCGCCGCAGCGGCGAGGCGGAGAACGTGGCCGTGGAGAAGGCTGTTGACTATGTGGTCAACGCCGTCCGCAGCAAGTAACCCGCTCGGCTGAAGGAGTGATCTCGGGATTCGAGTCGCTGGAGCCCGCCACGCTGATCCTCATCATCGTGGCGGGCTTCGCCGCAGGGTGGATTGACGCAGTGGTGGGCGGCGGGGGACTGATCCAGCTCCCGGCGCTGCTGCTGGTGCCGGGCATCAGCCCGGTCCAGGCTCTTGCCACCAACAAGATGGGTTCCATTTTCGGGACCACCACCAGTGCCGTGACGTACTACCGGCGGGTCAGGCCGGACCTGCGGACCGCCATACCCATGGCCGTCATTGCGCTGGCCGGGAGCTTCGGCGGCGCGGTGCTGGCCGCCACCCTGCCTGCGAGCGTCTTCAAACCCATAATCGTGGCGGCGCTGGTCGCCGTCGCTCTGTTTACGGCGTTCAAGCCCAACATCGGCGACCTGACTTCGCTCCGCCACGACGGCCGGACCCACTATGTGGTGGCCTGCCTCATCGGAGCGGCCATCGGGTTCTACGACGGGCTGATCGGACCAGGGACGGGTTCGTTCCTGATCATCGCCCTGGTATCCGCGATGGGTTATGCGTTCCTCGAAGCCAGTGCCAAGGCAAAGATCGTGAACATGGCCACCAATGCCGGCGCCCTGATCTTCTTCCTGCCGCACGGCTCGCTGCTCTGGGGCGTGGGGCTGGTGCTGGGGCTCGCCAACATGGCCGGCGGCTACCTCGGGGCGCGGACCGCGGTGAAGCAGGGCAGCACCTTCATCCGTAACGTTTTCCTCGCCGTCGTCGGCGCCCTCATCCTCAAACTCGGCTACGACATCTGGCAGGACACCTTCGCCTAGCAGGCGGGCCGAAGGGAATGCGAAAGACCCTCCCGGCCGGGAGGGCGCGGGCGTAGCATGCTCCTATGTCAACAGGGGACGCCCTTCCGGGACGCCTTGGACGCAGCAGCCGGGCACGCCCGTGAATGGCTGGCAAGCCAGCAGACCCGCCGTGCAGGGCCCCGGCCACGGCAGGGGAGCTGGAGGCCGTCTTCGGCGGTCCGATGCCCCAGGCCGGCATGCCGGCGGGCGAAGTGATCGACTATCTCGCGGCCGAGGCGGAACCGGGCCTGATGGCCATGCCGTCGGGCCGTTTTTTCGGCTGGGTTATCGGCGGCACCCTGCCCGCCGCCCTGGCGGCGGACTGGCTGGTCAGCGCCTGGGACCAGAACTCCTTCCTACGCGCTGCCACGCCCGCCACGGCGGCCCTCGAAGCAGCAGCCGGGCGGTGGTTCCTGGAGCTGCTGGGCTTGCCGGAAACGGCCGACGTCGGTTTCGTCACCGGCGCGACCATGGCCAACTTCGCCGGCCTGTCCGCCGCCCGCTGGCGCGTCCTGGAGAGGACCGGCTGGGACGGGAACACCGGTGGCCTTGCCGGCGCACCGGCACTCCGTTGCATAGTCGGCCAGGAACGCCACGACTCGATCGATCTCGCCTTGCGGTACCTCGGCCTGGGCCGCCCGATCGTGGTGCCATCGGACCCGCAGGGCCGCATGGATCCGGCAGAGCTGGACTGCGCCCTGGACCGTGCCCTGGCCAAGGCATCGGACGAAACCGGGGGATCAGCCGCTGCGCCGCCGGTTGTGTGCCTGCAGGCCGGGAACGTGCATTCCGGCGCGTTCGATCCGTTCCTCCAAGCGATCACCGTCGCGAAAGCACATGGCGCCTGGGTGCACGTTGACGGGGCTTTCGGACTCTGGGCGGCTGCGGTGCCGGAACTTGCCGCCCTGACCGCCGGACTCCACCTTGCTGACTCGTGGGCAACCGATGCGCACAAGACACTCAACGTGCCCTACGACTGCGGCATCGTGGCTGTGCGGGACACGGAGGCGCTCGAGGCCGCCATGAGCGTCAGCGCCAGTTACATCATCCGGGATGCCGGCGCGGCAGCAGACCCCTTCCAGACCGTCCCGGAACTCTCCCGCCGTGCCCGCGGCGTTCCCGTGTGGGCAGCGCTGAAGTCCCTCGGCCGGGACGGCGTTGCGGCGCAGGTACGCAATCTGGCGAGCCGCGCTGCGCAGTTGGCGGAGCAACTGTCGGTGCTGGACGGCGTGGAAGTACTCAACGACGTCGTCTACACCCAGGTCTCGCTGGCCTTCGGCGATGACGCGACCACGCGGGCCGTGACGGCCCGGATCATCGGTGACGGGCTGGTGTGGATGTCCGGTTCTCACTGGCGGGGGCGGGATGTCCTGCGTCTTTCGGTGAGCAACTGGACAACGGACGACGCCGACGTCGAGGCGGCCGTCGAAGCGGTGCGGAAAGCCCTGGCAGCAGTTCGCGGCTAGGCCCGGCCGCTTGTTTTCCAGCCAGCTTCACTCAGGCCCTGCTTCACCCGGTGCCGGGAGGTCATGCGCAGCGGGCAATCCGTCGAGGGTGCGTCCGGCCAGCGTGCTGGCCACCCAGAGGGAACGGGCCAGGTCGCCGCCATGGTGGGGGCGCGAGGCATAGGATAGGGCGTTTTCAACTTCGCGGGCGAGGCTCCACTGCCGGGCCGCCTCGGCATCCAGCCCCGCCGCGTTGCTGAAGTCCCTGCATCTCTCCAGCAGTCCCCGCCGGGGATCAGACCGGGAGAGGTCCCGGATGCGGTTCCACAGGAGCGGGGCCACCGAGAACTCGGCTTCGCCGATCATTGGCTGCGGGTCGATTGCCGCAAAACCGCCCTGCGGCCGGGCCAGGATGTTCAGGTAATGGAAGTCCGTGTTGACCAGGACGTCGGTCCCGGCACGGCGGCCCACCGCTCCGCGCGTCTGGCAAACTTCCAGGGCAGCCTCCAGCAGCCAGCGCGGAAATGGCCTGCCGAGCTGCTCCCAGTCCGCCGGAAGATCATCACTCCACTGCTCGGCGCGGGCTGCCACGTGGTCGAATTCGTGCCACTCCGGGCGATGGTCCGGCCTCAGGCTCAACTGCCGTGTCAGCCCGCCCCAGACGCCTACGGCCGTATCGAGCGGAACGTCCTGGAGGGAGCGGCAAGCGTCGAGCCTTTCCAGCAGCATGGAACACGTCCCGGCGTCGGACTCCAGGAGCCGCACCGCACCGTGGCCGTCCCAGAGCCGGAGGGCGAAACGCTCCACCCGGGCTTCGTCGTGCGGGTAGGCAACCTTGAGGACTGCAGGAACGCCCTTGCGGGTTACCGGGACAACCACGGCACCATGGCCGTTCCATGGCAGCTCACCGGGCGCCAGGTCCACCTCAAGGTCCCACCGCTCCAGGCGTCCGCGAATCAGCCTCTGGAGGGAACCCAGCCAGGCACGTCCGCCGCTTGTCCTGCCGTACCGGCGGCTCAGCTCAGGCGGGATGGGGACATCTGCGGGTGCTTTCATCGGATCCAGCGTAACTGCCGCCCGCCGGCAGGACGCGGAAGGTCAGGCGACCACGCCGCTGGCACCCAGCAGGTTGCCGATCCCGAAGGTCGCGATGAGTGCCAGGGCACCGCCGAGCACCACCCTGAACGCAGCCTTCGACTTAGAGCCTCCGCCGATCCATGCTCCGAGGGCTCCGGTCAATGCCAGGGCCACCAGCACTGCCACGAAGGTCAGGGGGACCCGGATCTCCTCCGGGGGCAGCAGGATTGCCAGCATGGGCAGGATCGCTCCGATCAGGAACGCTATCGCTGACGCGAAGGCGGCGTGCCACGGGCTGACGATGTCGGTCTCATCGATGTGGAGTTCGGCGGAAAGATGCGCGCCAAGGGCGTCGTGGGCGGTGAGTTCCTCAGCCACCGTGCGGGCCGTGGCGGCGCTGAGGCCCTTGCCCTGGTAGATGGCGGCGAGCTCCTCGAGCTCCTCCTCGGGCTGCTCAGCCAGTTCGCGTCTTTCCTTCTCGATGAGCGCCTGCTGGCTATCCTTCTGGCTGCTGACGGACACGTACTCGCCCAGCGCCATCGAAATGGCACCACCCACGACGCCGGCCGCACCGGCGATCAGGATAGGGCCGGAATCCGTGGTGACGCCTGCCACGCCCACCACGATTGCCGCGACGGACACGATGCCGTCGTTGGCACCCAGAACTCCGGCGCGCAGCCAGTTCAGCCGATGGGCGATGTCGTTGTGGTGCGGTTCGTTTTCATGCTGTGTTGCTGCTCCCGCGATGTCCATGGGTATAGCAAACCATCGGCTACCGCCGCCTGCCAGTAATACAAGGCTAAGAAAGGTAAGCCACGCCAAGGGCGAGGCAGGGTCTATCCGGCGTCCGACGGCGCCGGCGAAGCCCCCGGCGCGGTCGATTCCTGCGACGGGCTGTCCTGCGGGAGCTCCGGAAGCTGCGCAGTATCCACCACGATGCCCGGCAGGGGACCGGGGTCGGAGCCCCACAACACGGCGCGGTTGGCAGCTGCCAGAAGGCCCGAAATGGCCCATTGCCGGGTGCTCCCGCCGCTCAACGCGACCAGGTCCCCGTATACCGGGAGGGTTCCTGCTTCAAGGCTGCCCAGACCGGCGGCAGGGGCAGCGAGGAACGACGGGCCGAGGGTGTACCCCGCCTCCCGCGGCGGAATGTCCACGCACAGGGCGCGGCTGAGGGCTTCGGCTTCGGCAAGGACCGACTCATGCCGTGCCAGCAGCTGTGACGCCGAGCCGGCGGCCGCTCCGTCGAGGCGGGCAAGCGCCACTTGGTAGCCGTAGACCGTTTCGGCCTCCGTCTTGACAGTCATCGCCAGGGCTGTTGCCGGGGTGGCCGATCCTTCAGCCGGTCCGGACTCGGTGGTGGCCGGCGGGCAGGAACCGTCCGCTGCCGCCGATGCGGTAACCGATGCTGTTGCCGATGCTGTTGCCGATGTGGTTGCCGATGACGCGGCTGTCGGCGCGGCTGACGGCGCGACTTGGGGCGGCGCGGCCGGAGACGCGGGCGCCGCGGGGGCGGCTTCCCCCAACGCAGGTGCAAGTGAGGATGCCTGAAGAACCTGGGCGGTACCGACGGCGGCAAGCAGCCGTGCCATCCCGCCGTCGGAAGCTGCCGCATCTTCGAGGCGCCGGCTTCCGCTGGCGGACAACGCGGCGACGAGGGCGGCGGGGGAGTCCGTTCCCTCGGCCTGCGCCGTCGCGGAAGCGGTTGCTGATCCGGATGCGGAGGCGGCACCCGTGGCCGACGCGGACGGCTTCGGATCAGGGCCGGTCAGCGCTCTCGCCTGGGTTGTCAGCAAAGTCACAGTGCGCAGCAGGGCCTGGCGCTCGGCACCGGAAAAGGAGTCAGCCATTCTTCTGCCGGCCAGGCGCAGCTGCATCGTTTCGGCAAGCGCAGCGGCCCGTGCCCGTTCGGAAAACGCGGGTTCCGGCACTTCCGGCGGAGGGCCCGGAGTCAGCGCCAGCCCCAGGCTGATGACCAGGACCGCCAACGACGCCAGGATGCCGTACCGGAAATAGCGGGCCGGCCGTGGTTTTTCCTTGGTGTCGTCTTTCACAACAGACCATGTTGTCATGCCCGGCAGCAAGCGAGTGCACCACGGCGCCCATAAAATGGCTACGCTAGTACACACAACATCATCTAGCGGGAGGCGGCCGGCATCGTGAGTAATGCAGAAGCCACGACTTCATCAGACCGGACCGGGACGGGCAAGACTGAGGCCGAATCCGTGCACAACCCGGAAGCCGAGCGCGTCCGGGCGCTGCTGGAACCCTCGGTCCAGGCAAACCGGCTTTACTTGGAGGACGTATCCATTCAGGTTGCCGGTGCAAACCGTGTGGTCCACGTAGTAGTGGACCTGCCGCAGGAAGAGACCGGCGGAGTAAGCCTTGACGTTATTGCGGAGATTTCCAAGGAACTCTCCGGCATCCTGGACAGCGACCCCAGCTACGACAGCCGCCCCTACGACCTCGAGGTTTCCTCGCCCGGCGTGGGACGGCCACTGACCGAACCGCGCCACTGGCACCGTGCCCGCGGCCGCATGGTCAAGGTGAATGTCATCCAGGGCGAAAACCTGACCGGCAGGATCCAGGCCGTTGATGACGACGGCGTGACGCTGATTCCGGAGATCGCTGCCAAGAAGGGCATGAAGCCCAAGCAGGGCGAGCCGGAGAAGATTCCTTTCGACAGGATCCGCAATGGAAAAGTCGAGATAGAGTTCAGCCACCTCGATGAGGTCGGTCTGGAAGATGAACACAATGGACCTTCTGAGGAGGCCTGATGGATATTGACATGAGCGCACTGAGACTTCTGGAGCGTGAGCGTGAAATCCCGCTGGACCTCCTGATTCCCACCATCGAGCAGGCACTGCTGGTGGCGTACCACAAGTCTCCGGGAGCCTTCGAGAAGGCCCGTGCAGAGCTGGACCGCAAGAGCGGCCACGTGACCATCTGGGCCACCGAAATCGACGACGACGGCGCCCCCATCGGGGAGTTCGAGGACACTCCGGCCGGGTTTGGCCGCATCGCTGCCAGCACGGCACGCCAGATCATCCTGCAGCGGTTGCGCGACGTGGAGGACGACAACGTCCTGGGCGAGTTCAAGGGCCGCGAAGGCGAGCTTGTTGCCGGCACCATCCAGCAGGGCAACAACCCGCACATGATCCAGGTGAACCTCGGAACCGTGGAGGCGCTGCTGCCCCCGCCCGAGCAGGTGCCCGGCGAGAAGTACATCCACGGCAACAGGCTTCGCGCTTTCGTGATCGACGTGCACCGCGGCACCAAGGGTCCGTCCATCACGTTGTCCCGTTCGCACCCCGGACTGGTCCGGAAACTTTTCGAACTGGAAGTTCCGGAGATCGCCGACCGTTCCGTGGAGATCGTGGCACTCGCCCGCGAAGCCGGTCACCGCACCAAGATCGCCGTCAAGGCCAACATCCCCGGCATCAATGCCAAGGGTGCCTGCATCGGTGAAATGGGTTCGCGAGTCCGGGCCGTCATGACCGAACTCAACGACGAAAAGATCGACATCGTTGACTTCAACGAGGATCCGGCCAGCTTCATCGCCAGCGCGTTGTCGCCGTCGAGGGTGAATTCCGTCACCATCACGGATGAAGCGACGCGCTCCGCACGTGTTGTGGTGCCGGACTACCAGCTGTCGCTTGCCATCGGCAAGGAGGGCCAGAACGCCCGCCTGGCCGCCAAGCTCACCGGCTGGCGGATCGACATCGTCTCCGACGCCGCGGTTCAGCGCGAAAACTAGTTCGCTTCTGCGGACGGCCCCTCGGACTGTCCCGCCCGGTTTCGACCCGTCGTTTCGGGGCCGGGGCACCTGAGGGGCTAGAATAGACATTGACCGTGCCTTATGGCCGGTATCCGTGCGCCTTGAGCGTGCCCGCAGAATCTGCGTTCTTTCGGAGCGCAGCCCCAAGCGGGCGGGTTCGGGGCGGCAGATTTGTAAGGGCAGGAAGATACTCACCGTGGCGCACATGCAACACCTTGAGGATCGGCCGCAGCGTACCTGCATCGGATGCCGGAAGAAGGGTCCGCGGTCTGAGTTACTCCGGCTCGTCGCCGAAGGCAGCGGTTCCACCGCTGTCGTTGTGGACGAACGACGCCGGATGGCTGGCCGGGGTGCTTGGCTGCACTCCAGCGAAACGTGCCTGGCGCTGGCTATCAAGCGGCGTGCGTTCGGACGTGCCCTCCCGGGCACCACCGGAACTGCCGCCGTCGAACGCCGGATAACGGCAGGCACGCAAGCCGTGGACACTCCGGTGGCCGCAGCAACAACCGTCCAACCTGAAAGCGGGTCAGAAAACTGATGGAAACCCGATGAGTTCCCAGCGATGAGTGCGCAACGATGACAACTTTGTTGCGCTCTGCAATGGACCTTTCAGCTGCACTCGCGGCGGAGGTCCGCAGTAAGAAGTAGACGGTTCGTGCCTGGCTCGGTGCGGACCGAGACAGGAGAAATGTGGCCAAGGTCCGCGTACATGAGCTTGCTAAAGAGCTCGGTATTACTTCCAAAGATGCAGTAACCAAACTGCAGGAACTGGGCGAATTCGTTCGCTCTGCCTCTTCCACCATTGAGGCCCCCGTTGTGAGGAAACTCCGCAACGCCTACCCCGCCGCCGGCGCTTCGAAGTCCGAGGCTCCCGCTGCAGCGCCCAAGGCGCCCGCCAGCCCCGCAGCTTCTCGTCCGGCCCCCGCGCCGGGTCCGGCAGCTCCCAAGGCTCCGGAACCCAAGGCTGAAGCTCCGGCCGCAGCCCCCGCCCCGTCGGCGCCTGCTCCGGCAGCAGCCCCTGCCCCCGCGGCCCCGGCAGCAGCAGCAGCTGCGCCTGCAGCCACGGCGGCGCCGTCCACCGGTGCAAAGCCCGGCGCACGCCCGGCGCCCAAGGCTGAAGCCCCGGCTGCTCCGTCCCGCTCCGGCGGGCAGGGCAGTTCGGCACCCCGTCCGGGCGGTCCCCGTCCAGGCAACAACCCCTTCGCCACGTCCCAGGGCATGCCCCGGGGTCGCGGCGGCGATAACGAACGTCCCCCGCGTCCGGGCAACAACCCGTTCGCTCCTTCCCAGGGCATGCCCCGTCCGGGCGGAAGCCGCACCGAGGGCGAACGCCCCGGCGGCCCGCGCCCGGCAGCAGGCGCAGGGGGTCCCCGTCCGGGTGCTCCCCGTCCCGCCGGCGCACAGGGTGCACGTCCGGGCGCTCCGCGTCCGGCAGGCGCTGCCGGTGCACGTCCCGGTGCAGGCGGCGGAAACCGTCCTACTCCGGGCATGATGCCTAACCGCACCGAACGTCCCGCACCCGCTGGTGCAGGCCGTCCCGGCGGCGGCGGACGCGGTCCCGGACGCCCGGGCGGCGCACCGGGTACCGGTGGCGCTCCCGGTGCCGGTGGCGGTGCTCCGGCCGGCGGTGGCTTCGGCAAGGGCGGTCGCGGCCGCGGTGGCACCCAGGGTGCCTTCGGTAAGGGCGGCGCAGGCCGTGGCAAGCAGCGCAAGTCGAAGCGTGCCAAGCGCCAGGAACTCGAGCAGATGAGTGCTCCGTCGCTGGGCGGCGTAAGCGTGCCCCGCGGCGACGGCAACACCGTTGTCCGGCTCCGTCGCGGCTCGTCCATCACGGACTTTGCCGACAAGATCGAGGCGAACCCCGCAGCACTGGTGACTGTGCTCTTCCACCTCGGCGAAATGGCCACGGCCACGCAGTCCCTGGATGAAGAGACCTTCGCCCTGCTCGGCGAGGAGCTTGGCTACAAGCTCCAGGTCGTGTCCCCCGAGGACGAAGAGCGCGAGCTGCTCTCTGGTTTCGACATCGACTTCGACGCCGAGCTGGAAGCCGAAGGCGACGAGGAACTCGAGGCACGTCCTCCGGTTGTCACCGTCATGGGTCACGTCGACCACGGTAAGACCCGCCTGCTGGATGCCATCCGTAACTCCGACGTTGTCGCGGGTGAACACGGCGGCATCACGCAGCACATCGGTGCCTACCAGATCACCACCGCGCACGAAGGTCTCGACCGCAAGATCACCTTCATCGATACTCCGGGCCACGAGGCGTTCACCGCCATGCGTGCCCGTGGTGCGAAGGTCACCGACATCGCCATCCTGGTGGTCGCAGCGGACGACGGCGTTATGCCGCAGACCGTTGAAGCCCTCAACCACGCGCAGGCAGCCAACGTGCCGATCGTCGTGGCCGTGAACAAGATCGACAAGGAAGGCGCCAACCCGGACAAGGTCCGCGGCCAGCTGACCGAGTACGGACTGGTTCCCGAGGAATACGGTGGCGACACCATGTTCGTCGAGGTCTCTGCCCGCCAGAACCTCAACATCGACGAGCTGCTCGAGGCCGTCCTGCTCACCGCAGACGCAGCCCTGGACATGCGCGCCAACCCGAACAAGGACGCCCGCGGAATTGCGATCGAAGCCAACCTGGACAAGGGCCGCGGTGCGGTTGCCACCGTCCTGGTCCAGTCCGGTACGCTGCACGTCGGTGACACTATCGTGGCAGGCACGGCCCACGGCCGCGTCCGTGCGATGTTCGACGACGACGGCAGCGTCCTGACCGAGGCCGGCCCGTCCCGCCCCGTTCAGGTGCTGGGTCTGTCCAACGTCCCGCGTGCAGGCGACACCTTCTTCGTGACCGCTGACGAGCGCACCGCCCGCCAGATCGCTGAGAAGCGTGAAGCAGCCGACCGCAACGCAGCCCTGGCCAAGCGCCGCAAGCGCATCAGCCTGGAAGACTTCGACCAGGCCGTCGCCGAAGGCAAGATCGACACCCTCAACCTCATCCTCAAGGGTGACGTGTCCGGTGCCGTGGAAGCCCTCGAAGACGCGCTGCTCAAGATCGACGTCGGCGAAGGTGTCCAGCTCCGCGTTATCCACCGCGGTGTCGGTGCGATCACGCAGAACGACGTCAACCTGGCAACGGTCGACAGCGCCGTCATCATCGGCTTCAACGTCAAGCCCGCCGAGCGTGTTGCCGAACTGGCAGACCGCGAAGGCGTGGACATGCGCTTCTACTCCGTCATCTACGCAGCAATCGATGACATCGAGCTGGCCCTCAAGGGCATGCTCAAGCCGGAGTACGAAGAGGTCCAGCTTGGCACCGCCGAGGTCCGCGAAGTGTTCCGTTCCTCCAAGTTCGGCAACATTGCCGGTTCCATCGTTCGCTCGGGTGTTATCCGACGCAACACGAAGGCCCGCATCAGCCGCGACGGCAAGATCATCGGCGACAACCTCACCGTTGAGACGCTCAAGCGCTTCAAGGACGACGCAACCGAGGTCCGCACGGACTTCGAGTGTGGTATCGGTCTTGGCTCGTTCAACGACATCACCGAGGGCGACATCATCGAGACCTTCGAGATGCGCGAGAAGCCGCGCGTCTAAGGTGTCCTAGCGTTACAGGTGCGGGGTCGTTGGATTCTTTCCGGCGGCCCCGCCCCTACGCTGGGCGGCACAGGGTCTGCGATCCTCTGCCGCCCAGCTCCGGTAGGCCCGATGCCACTCCCGGGCCGCCGGAAAAAATCCAACGCGGGTCCGTCGTAGACTCGCCTTAGGTGCGTGGCAATTAACCGAACCTTTTGTACGCAAGCCGCTAACGCGCCGTCGTACATCCAAATATTTAGGAGTGGAAATGGCTGATCCGGCACGCGCTGCCAAGTTGGCGCAGCGGATTAAGGTTGTTGTTGCAGAGGCTTTGGGCCGGAAGGTCAAGGATCCGCGGCTTGAAGGTATTACTGTTACCGACGCCCGCGTGACCAATGACCTGCAACACGCCACGATCTACTACACCGTGTTCGGGGACCAGGTGGTGCAGGCTGATGCTGCCAAGGGCCTGGAGAAGGCCAAGGGCGTTCTCCGGCAGGAAGTGGGCCGCAACATCACGGTCCGGCTGACTCCCACCCTCGAATTCGTGGCTGACCAGATTCCGGTCAACGCCTCCAACCTCGAAGAGCTGCTCCGCGCCGCCAAGAAGCGGGACGCCGAGGTTGCCGCCCTGGCTGCCAGCGCCAAGCACGCCGGCGACGCCGATCCTTACAAGAGCGACATTCCTGAGGATGTCGAAATCGACGAGGACGACTTCGACGAAGAGGACGAAGACCTCATCGACGACGAAGAAATCAACGAAGACGGCAACAAGTAGCACGTCGCAGGCATGAGTGTGGCCGGACCCGGAAGGGTCCGGCCACTTTTTTGCCCAAGGAGTGGCGTCAGTGGCGGGCGTGCCTGTCAAGGTCAAGGGAAACCAGTTTGCCGTCGGGTGCCTGGTTCGGCGCGGGGAGGGCATCAGTGGTCGCGTAAAGCGTGGAATCCCCGATGGTGACGTCGGCGGTGAGCTTGCCTGTCAGGACTGTCCGCTGTCCTTCGTCGCCGTTTATCCTGAGCACGCCGTCGCCGAACAGCGACGCGACGTAGATGTCGCCGTCGTCGTCAAGTGCCAGTCCGGTGGGGGAGAGCACGTCGTCAGCGAACAGCCTGACCCTGCCGTTGTCCGGGTTGACCTTATAGACGGACCCGCGTGCGCCCAGCCGCGGATCTTCCGGTCCGCCGGGGAGCGTGGTGACGTAGAGCCAACCGTCGGAACCTACCGCCACGTCCGTGGGCACTGGTTCAAATGCATAGGTCCGTCCCACAACGCAGTCCGGCAGCTGCAGTGTCGCCGCAACGTCGGCAGTGATCCGGTATGGCTGGGGCGGGAGGAGTGCGACGGTTTCGGTGTCACCTGAACGGAGGTCCACGGAAACCACGCTGTTGGCTCCCGCATCTGCCACGTAGGCCGTGCGGCCGGACAGGGCAATCGAGTATGGATGGGAATCCACGTCGCCTGTGTACGAGGCAGGCGGCATGCCTGCGGGCAGCCGGGCGGCGCACTCATCCGGCAGGTTGCGGAAGCCGTAGCGGGCGTCGCCGTCGGCGTTTTCTTCCGACTCCAGGGAAGCGAAGTCCCCGAGTGTCCACTGCGTACCATCGTCGCTGATGGCCCTGATGTGGCCTGCCAGTGGCCTGTCGTCCATCGGGCCGGCGCCCTGGCTTTCCAGGAGATACAGTGTGGACCGGCGCTCCGCGGTGCCCGCCACGTCCCAATCAGGAGCCGAGTAGACGGTGGACTTGCTGCCGTCGGCCTGAACCCTCGTCAGGCGGCCGGCGAATTCCTCGCTGACGATCACCGAGCCGTCCTGGTCAGCGTTGACGTGCAGGGGACCCACGAGTCCGCTCGCAAGGACTACGGGTGTTTGCTCCGCTGGCGCGGCACTGGCCGTAGCTGCGGGGGCCAGGAGCACGGCGATAGCTGCCGCGGACGCAAGCACCCGACGTTGATTTCTCATGGTTCTCTCCAATGCCCTTTGATGAATATCAAGAGCCTTGAGACCACGGATTGGCTACCGTAAGAAACGGCTGCCCCCACTGCCCATATTGTAATTCCCGGTCGTCGGCATCGTCGAGGGTCATGCAAACTGCCGGGCCCGGCGCACCGGAACTGCGGGCAGGCTGGCTATGATCGGAGCATGGATGCCCAACCTTCAGCCGCCGCTATCCAGGACTTCCTGGGGCAGGCCATCAACCTCGCCGTTCAGAATGTGGCCGACGGCGGCGGACCGTTCGGTGCGCTGGTCGTCACCGCTGCCGGCGAACGCTATTTTGGCGTCAACAGGGTAACGCGGGATAACGACCCCACCGCACATGCCGAAGTTGTGGCCATCCGGACCGCTGCGGCAGAATCTGCCAACTTCGACCTCAGCGGAGCTGTGCTCTACGCAAGCTGCGAACCCTGTCCGTTGTGCCTGGCGGCCGCGTTGTGGGCGCGGATCGGTCGTGTGTATTTTGCCGCGGACAGGCACGGCGCCGCGGCTGCCGGGTTCGACGACGCCCTGTTCTACGAATATTTTGACGGCAGCCGCCCGGAACTCATGCCGGTCAGCCAAACCGATATCCCGACGTCGAACGTCCCCTTTGACGCGTGGCGGGACAACCCGGACCGCACGGAATACTGACCTCCGCCTCGGGGGTCCGGCCTGCCGGACCGGCGGGACCTTCGACTCTATCCGGCAATGGTTGGCAGGCGTCCGATTAAGCCATGACCTCAGGTGCGGCCGGAAGGCAGCGCGGAGCAGTGGAACCGCGACTTATCAGGTGCCCCGGCTGCGGGAAGACGAACAGGATACCGGCAGCTGCTCCCGGCCGTCCGCGCTGCGGCAACTGCCGCCACGACCTGCCGTGGATTGTCGACGCCGGAGATGCTGACTTCAAGCACATCGCCGAGCAGTCCACCGTGCCTGCCCTGATCGACTTCTGGGCCGAGTGGTGCGGCCCCTGCAAGTTGGTCAGCCCGGTCCTGGACCAGCTGGCAACGGAGAAGGCAGGCCGGATCAAACTGGTGAAAGTCGACGTGGACAAGGCCCCCGGGCTCTCTGCGAGGTTTGCAGTCCAGGCCATCCCCACGCTGATGGTGATTGTCAGCGGAATGGTGATTGCCCGGCAGGCGGGCGCCGCGCCGGCGCCGGCCTTGCGGACCTGGCTGGAGCACGCGCTGTCCTCCACTCTGAGCTGAGCACCACTCCGGCCTCGGCCGGAGTGGTGCTCAGCAATCTGCAGCACATTCACGGCACAAGTAATCGGCATATGGAGTGCATACGGAGGAAGCCATGACAGAGATACTGCGCTACGAAGTCGGATCCGGCATGGTCCTGGTCGAAGCAGAGGAGAGCAGCTTCGGGGTGGAACACCCCTCGCGGGACGACCAGGGGATCCAGGACACCGGGCGCAGGCTAGAAGATGCCCTCGCGGCCATCCGGCCGGCAGCAAGAGCCGCCGCGGACGTCCTGGGGGACCTGGCGCCGAAGCATCTGGAACTTCAGTTCGGCGTGAAATTGGCGGGCACAGCAGGGGCCATCATCGCGAGGAATGTTGCCGAGGCCCATTTCATCGTCAGGATGTCATGGTCGCCCGAGCAGGCGCCGCCCGAGGAAGAGATCGAGTACTAGAGGCTCAGCCGGGAGGTGCACTGCGCTATGTCCGCCGCACCGCTATGTTCGCCGCACCGCCATGTTCGCCGCACCGGGTTGGTTCGCGGCACTATGTCCGCGACCGGCGGCCGCCGCGCGCCCCCAGCCCGCCGAGAAGCGGCGATCCCATGCCCAGCAGGAAACCGAAGTCGTACCAATTGCCGGCCCTCGCGTCGTTGTAGAAGGGGAACTCAGCCCACGCGCCGAAAACGTGCGCGATGAGCACGATCCACGCCGTAAAACCGTTCCAGAAGCCCCACAGCAGGTCCTGCCACCACATGATGTTCCTCTCCGGTGCCGCCCCTCTGGTCAGGTTAAGGCGCGGGCGGCTTTCGCACTAGGGACTCTTTGCCCCACCTGGGAGTTGTTTCCCCGCCGTGCGGGGCACCCCGAGAACGTGCGGGGCGGCCCCTGAACCTGCGGCGGCAGTCCCGGGACGTGTGGCGTCAGTCGCGGGACGGCAAACGGCCAAGGCCTTCCACGAGTTCAGCCTGGACGCCGCAGAGTGCTATCCGGATCCAGCCTTCGCCGATGGAACCGAAGGCCGTGCCAGGCGCGAAAGAAACCCCGGCATCAGCGAGGAACTTACGGACCCAGGTTCGCACATCGCCGCCGCTGACGTGGGAAACATCGGCCCAGAGGTAGAACGCCCCCTGCGCCGAAAGGAAGGGAATGCCCTTGGACGCCAGCACTGCCGAAGCTGCGTCCCGGTTTGCCCGGTAATGGGCGTGGGCATGGCTGACGTAGTCCTGGGGCCCCTCAAGTGCGGCGAGCGCGGCGTACTGGGACGGTGAGGCGACGCACGACACGATCGACTCCATCACATTGTTCATCTTCCGCTCCAGCCCCGGCGGGCAAATCAGCGCGCCGATCCGCAGCCCTGTCAGTCCATAGGTCTTGGAAAGCGTCAACGAAGTGAAGACCCTTGCCTCCCCGGGGACGTCGCTGTCGAACCGGGCGGGGCTGACGTGTGGGACGTCGTAGGTGAATGCCTCGTAGCATTCGTCGGAGATGATCCACAGGTCGTGGCGCCGGGCCAGTTCGACGAGGCCGCGGGTGAGGTCGCCGCCCAGCACCGCGCCCAGCGGATTGGACGGCGAGTTCAGGACCAGCACTTTGGTCTGCGGCGTGAGGAGGGCTTCGATGTCCTCGATCCGGGGCTGGAAGTCGTGCTCGGGGTACAGCGGGTACCGTACAGGCACTGCGTGCAGCAGCTGGCTGGTCATAGCGAAGGTGGGGTAGCCCGGATTGGGGATCAGGATTTCGTCGCCGGGGGAGAGCAGCAGGCTCATGGCGAAGTGGAGGCCCTGCTGGGCGCCGTCCACCACGTAGACCCGTTCGGACCCGATCTCGACGCCGTTGTGTTCACGGAACCTCGCTGCGAAGGCCTCGCGGAGGGCAGGGATTCCGGCATTCGGCGTGTAATTGGTCTCGTCGCGGTCCAGGCATGCCATTCCGGCCTCAAGGACATGGCGGGGGACGGCGAAGCCTGGTTCGCCGATGCTCAGCACGATGGCTCCGGGGGTGGCCCAGGCTGCTTCGGTGATCTCGCGGATCTGGTTGACGGGAAAGTCGCGGACATGGGCGGCAAGCTCGGGCATGTCTGCCATCCTAACCGCCCGCCGTCGGGCCGCCGCGGGACCCGGCCGCCCGCCGTCGTGCTGGCCTCTGGACCCGGCCGCCCGCCGCCGTGCGAAATGGGAGCGCCGTGGGCACGGATATACTGGGAGGCGTGCTTTCTGGACTGGTAATAGTGGACAAGCCGCAAGGATGGACCAGCCACGATGTGGTTGGACGGATGCGGCGGCTGGCCGGTACCCGGAAAGTGGGGCATGCCGGAACGCTGGATCCGATGGCCACGGGTGTGCTGGTTCTTGGGATCAACAAGGCCACGCGGCTACTGACGTACATCGTGGGCACGTCCAAGACGTATACAGCCACCATCCGTCTCGGCGAATCCACAGTGACGGACGACGCCGAAGGCGAGGTGGTCAGCAGCCAATCTGCCGCTGCGGTCACCGAAGAAGCCATCCGGGCCGGCGTCGCAGCACTCACCGGCGAGATCCAGCAGGTCCCCAGCAGCGTGAGCGCCATCAAAGTCAACGGCGAACGCGCGTACGCCCGCGTCCGGTCCGGCGAAGACGTGAAGCTTGCTGCACGGCCCGTAACCATCCACCGTTTCGATGTCCATTCGCTCCGCCCCGAGCGCGACGGCGAAGTCCTTGACGTGGACGTCACTGTAGAGTGCTCGTCCGGAACATATATCCGGGCCCTGGCACGCGACCTTGGCGAGGCGCTGGGTACAGGAGGCCACCTGACGGCGCTTCGGCGGACCCAGGTTGGCCCCTACACGCTGGACCAGGCCCGGACGCTCGAGCAGCTGGCGGAGGAACTGGAGGTTCTGGAGATGTCCCAGGCGGCGCGGGCGCTCATGCCGAACCGCGAGCTCAGCGAGGATGAAGCCACTGAAATCTCCTTCGGCCGGCGCATAGCCGCAGGCGCGGCAGCCGGAACCCCGGAGGCTGCCACCGCAGACAATCCGGCCGCAGCGTTCGCGCCCGACGGCTCGCTCGTTGCCCTGCTGGCCGACGCCGGTGGCTATGCCAAGCCTGTGCTCGTGTTTGCCCCCAGCAACGAACAGCCGGGCAAATAGCGTGGACGCGTACTTTTACATCATTCTGGCCGTCGGACTGCTCTCCACGATCATCTGCGCCGTGGCGGGGATCATGAATAAAGCCCCGAACGACGCCACCATCCTGTCCGTGGCCGCCGTCGAACTGGCACTGCTGGTTTACCTCGTGGGCTCCATCGTCCGCGTTTCGTCGGGTGAACAGATAGCCGGGGAATCATGGGAATTCTGGGGCTACCTGATCACGGCCCTGATCCTGCCCGTTGGCGCCGTGTACTGGTCCATCCTGGAACGCACCCGGTGGAGCAACTTTGTCCTGGCTGCCGTGGGCGTCACCGCCCTTGTCATGGCCGCCCGCATGAACCAGATCTGGTACTGAGTGGAAGAAGCACAAGACGTGACTCCGCAAACCCCCGTCAACAAGACCGACGCGGCGCCGAAGGCCCTGTCCAAGGACACCCGGAACACCGGGCCCGGGCGGCTGCTGATCGCGGTCTACGCAGTTTTCGCCATCTCTGCCACGGCCCGGGCCGGCTATCAGATTCTCACCAAGTTCTCCGAGGCGCCGCTCGCATACCTGCTCTCGGCGTTCGCGGCACTCGTTTACGTCGTCGCCACGGTCTCCCTGGCGAGGCCCGGCAGGACGTGGTTCAAAGTGTCAGTGGCCGCCGTTCTCGTGGAACTCGTGGGCGTGGTGGTGGTCGGGGCGCTGAGCATCTTCGACTCCGTCAACTTCCCGCACGAAACGGTCTGGTCGCTTTTCGGCCGCGGCTACGCGTTTATCCCGCTGCTGCTTCCCATTCTTGGACTTGCGTGGCTGTACCGGCGCCGCCCGTCAGTAAATTCAGCAGGGTCACAGTAGTCCTGACTCGGCGGCCCTAAATTGTCGTAGGTCGCTGGCAGAGTTGTCCCATGGAGGTCTTGGGGGAACTCGCTGCAGGAGGGGCGTTGCGGTGGGCGGCATTGCCCGCCGCCGCTTCTGCTGTTCGGGTTGCTTCCGTTCCGGGCCTGCGCAGTGTCCCCGCCGGTCTGCAGGCTTCTCAGGCGTTGGCGTCCGACGGCGGCGGGGCCGGTGATCTTCCCCGGAGCCTTGAGCTGCTCAAACGTGCCAGTTCGACGGCGGTCGAGGACGCCGGGGTGATGGGCTTCAGGGAGGCTGCCGACTTCGCGGCGAACGTTGAGGAAATCGCCCGGTCCCTGGAATTTCTGCAGGTGGTCGCGGCCGGGGCTGTGGACCGGACCCGGCGCGAGGCCCCGGCTGCTGGTCGGGCCGGCTCGGGTGCCGCGGTTGCCTGGACCGCCGGGTGGGGCGAAGCGACAGCGGTGCACGGGCCCATCGGCTGGGCCACCAGCCCGGCGGATGCAGGGAGTGACCCGGCTGCAAGCGATCCGGCTGCAGAGGCGCCCGCGGGAACTGCCGCTCCTGCGACCCGGGAACCGGATCCGGCCGATGACGGCTGCCGGAACACTGCCGAGTTCCTCCGCGCGAGGTTGCGGATTGGTGCCGGTGAAGCCCGCCGCCGGCTGGCACTGACCGAGGCGGTCCTGCCGAGGCCCGGGATCACCGGCCACCCCCAACCACCGGAACGGCCCGAGCTCGCCGAGGCCGTGGCATCCGGGACCGTGGGCACTAGGTCCGCGACCATCATCACGCTCGCGTTGGACCGGGTCCGCCACCACGCCACCGAAGACACCACCGCCCGGATGGAACACGCCCTGACCCGCGCCGCGACGGAACAGGACACCGACTTCGTCGCCCGGGTCGCCCGGCAGTGGACGGACGCGATCGACCGGGACGGGTCCGAACCCACCGAAGCCGAACTCCGGCACCGCCAGGGCGTGTTCCTCCGCCAGCCCCGCCGCGGACTCCAGCGGATGGAAATCCTCGCCACCACGGAGCAAACCGAACACCTGCTCACCGCCATGAACACCGCCACCAACCCCCGCACCCAACCAGGCGCCGGCGCCGACAGCGGCGCAGAGCAGGACCTGGACCAGAACCTGGACCAGCGCACCCGCCCACAGCAGCTCCTGGACGGCCTCGTCAATGCCTGCAAAACAGCCCTGACCACCGGTGCGCTCCCGGCCGCGGGCGGACTCCGGCCCCAGGTCATGGTCACCATCGACTACCGCGACCTCCTCGACCGGATGGAGAACCTCGAGCACGCCACCGCGACCTCAGGCACCATCGAGAGGACCGGCACCGCCCGCATCCACGGCACAGGCTCGTTCACGTTCACCGGTCCCGTCACCGCCGCCACCGTCCGCAAGATCGCCTGCGACGCGGACATCATCCCCGTCCTGCTCGGCAGCCAGGGGCGGATCCTGGACATCGGCCGCACCACCCGGGTGTTCCCGCCCCACATCCGCAAAGCCCTCACCGCCCGCGACCAGGGCTGCGCCTTCCCGGGCTGCACCATCCCCGCCCCGTGGTGCGAAGCCCACCACATCACCTACTGGTCACACGGCGGAACCACCAGCACCGACAACGGCGCCCTGCTCTGCAGCCATCACCACCACCTGATCCACAAGGAACAGTGGCAGATCCACGTCAAAACCGGGGTGCCCTGGTTCATCCCGCCACCCCACATCGACCCACGACAGGTCCCGCGAAGAAACAACTACTTCCGACTCGAGTGACACGGCAATAGTTGAACCGAGACGCCCCGGGAACCGCAAAACGGGCAGCGTCCTCGGCGGCACCGAGCTGAATCCGTGCCGTTCGGCGAGCGCCGGCCCTGAACGCAGGGTGCTATCGTGGCAAATCGCGGTGCGCCGGGCTTCAAGGGACGCCAGCGTGCCGAGCAAAACAGGGGGAGCAACCCGTGAAATCCATTCCGCCAAATCCAGCCCGGGTCCTGTTCTACGGCGTCACGGGCAGCGGCAAGTCTTCGGCCGCCCACGCGTATGCTGCTGCTTCCGGGCTCCCGGAGTTTTCCGCCGACGACGACATCGGCTGGCTTCCCGGCTGGCAGCAGCGCAGCGTCGAACAACAACGCGAGATCGCGGCGGACGTGGCGGCCCGCGATTTCTGGGTCCTGGACAGCGCCTACGGCGTCTGGCGCGACATTGTTGTACCCCGGGCGGAACTAGTTGTAGCGCTGGATTACCCCCGGTGGCTGTCGCTTGGCAGGCTGACCCGCCGCTCGGCACGCCGAGTCATCACCAGACAGCCCGTTTGTAACGGAAACGTGGAAACGCTGGCGAGGCTTTTTGCCAGGGACTCGATCTTCTACTGGCATTTCAACTCGTTTGCCAGGAAAAAGCGGGTCTTTAGGGAATGGCAGGCCGATCCGGACATGCCACCGGTGCTGGTGTTTCGCAAGCCCAAGGAACTGGACCACTGGCTGACGCACATCGCAACCGCCACAGGCCCGGTGGATGCCACCGGAGAATCCGGCCGGCCCAAAATGTGAACCAGACGCGTTGATGCTCCTGCACCAGTAAGGTGCGGGAGCATCAGACAGCCACGCTATTTCTTCCCGAAGAGCCCGCCCAACAGCCCGCCGAGGCCACCGTCGTCGTTCTTTCGGTCCTCGACGCGGTCCTCGGCCCGGTCTTCGGTGCGCTCACCGGGGAGGTCGACGTCGATCAACTCGCCCGGAACGGGAGCGCCGCCCTGCGGCATCGGCTGACCCAGCGGACCGGTGGGGCGCTGCGGCGCCGAATCCTTGACGGTCTCCGGTACCACATCAGTACGGGACTGCTGCCCGCCTTGCGTGCCCCCACCGAAAATGCCGCCAAGGATGTCGCCGAGGCCGCCCTGACCGCCGGCGCCGCCCTGCGAACCGCCGCCAAGAATGCCGCCCAGGATGCCGCCGAGATCGATGCCGCCGGGCCCGCCGGCGCTGTTTGAAGAGTCGCCGCCGGCCACACCGCCGCCTGCTGGCGCGTTCCGGCTGCCGAGGATCTTGTTGGCGAGGTAGGACATCACGATCGGCGCCAGAATGGGCAGGAGCTTCCGTACGAGGTCTCCGCCAACGCCGCCCAGGTTGGCCGTCCCTGCGAGCTGGCTGGCCACTTGGTCCTGCTGGCCGCCGAAAACATGGCTGACAATCTTCTCGCCGTCGGACGTGTCCACCTGCGCAACGTCCACACCGCCGTCAATGAGCCCGTCCTGGTGCTGGGCGAGTGCCGACTCCAGGGAGGCTGCACCATCCGGCGCCTGTGCGTTGCTCTGCATGCCCGCAAGGAGGGTGGGCACCGCGGCCTCGACAGCGGCCTGGGCGGACGCCCTGTCCGTGCCAAGCAAGCCGGCAATCTGGTCAACAGGAATCTGTTCCAAAATCTCGCGGATGTCAGTCATAGGACTCTCCTTCGGCCCGGCGGGCAGCGCGGGCATCGTTGGCTGCGGCGCGCAGCTGCGTCGCCGGATGCTGCCCTTGCATCCTAGTCCGGGGCGGGAGACCGGGGAAGGAAAGGACGGGGCAGCGGGAGCCGGGGCCGGCCACGGCGTCGGTCAGCACAGGCAATTGCGGGTAATCTAGGAGAGTTCCGGGCCCGGCGCGGTTTTCGGACGAGTCAATGGCAGGCAGTAAAAGGCGAGGTTGATGGTCCACATCTGGAACGATCCGTCCGAGGTCCCCGCGGACTTGGGCCCTACCGTTGTCACGTTCGGCAATTTCGACGGCGTACACCGCGGGCACCAGCAGGTACTTTCCCAGCTGATCCGCACGGCCCGCCTCAACGGCGCGCGCGCTGTGGCGGTGACATTTGACCCGCACCCGGCACAGGTGCACCGGCCCGAGTCCGCCCCGGAGCTCATCATGGGCCTTGAGGACAAGCTCGTTGCCCTCGGCGAGCTGGGTCTGGATGCCGTCCTGGTGATGAAGTACTCCCTGGAACTCGCCAGCCTGACGCCCGAAGAATTCGTCGCCGGGGTCCTTGTCGACAGCCTCAAGGCCAGCCACGTGGTGATCGGCCATGACGCCCGCTTTGGCCGCGGCAACTCCGGTGACCTGTCCACCATGCAGGAGCTGGGGGAGAAGTTCGGCTTTACCGTGCAGGTCATCAGTGAGTTCGGCTCCGAAGGATTTCCCATCCACGACGACGGCGGCCAGGACCGCCGTTGCTCGTCCACCTGGGTGCGTGAGGCCTTGCGGGACGGCGACGTCACCACGGCGGCTGCCGTGCTGGGCCGCCCGCACCGGATGCGCGGCGAGGTGGTCCACGGTGCTGCCCGCGGCCGTGCACTGGGTTTCCCCACTGCCAATCTGGCCTCCGAAGCCAGCGGCTATATCCCGGCCGACGGCATTTACGCCGGATGGCTCGTGGACCAGGCCGGCACGAGGTGGCCGGCGGCCATCTCGGTGGGTTCCAACCCCACGTTTGACGGCGTCAGCCGGCAGGTTGAGGCACACGTCATCGACCGCCCGGAAGAGCCCGTTGAGAACTTCGATCTGTACGGCCAGACAGTAGTGGTGGAGTTCGCGGCGCGGCTGCGGGGCATGGTGGCGTACCGTGGGCCGGAGGCGCTCGTCGAACAGATGCGCCTGGACGTCGTCCAAGCCCACGACATCCTGTTCCGGCGCTGACTCCCAGTCACTGGCAAGGAAGGCACCGCTGTGTCCGTTGAGAAGAACACGAGGAAACTGGAAAAGGACATCGTCCGGGACTTCAGTTCGCGGATGAGCTACGCGTCGTACCTGCAGCTCCCCACGCTGCTGAGTGCGCAGCAACCGGTGAGCGATCCGGAACACCACGACGAACTGCTCTTCATCATCCAGCACCAGACCACCGAACTGTGGCTGAAGCTGGTCCTTCACGAGCTGCGCAGCGCCGCGGCCTGGCTCCGCAGCGACGACCTCGGCTCCGCCTTGAAGGCGATTGCTCGCGTCAAGCACATCCAGAAGACCCTGACTGAGCAATGGTCCGTGCTGGCCACGCTGACACCCACCGAGTATTCGCAGTTCCGGGGTTTCCTGGGCAACTCCTCCGGGTTCCAGTCCAGTCAGTACCGTGCGGTGGAGTTCGTGCTGGGCAACAAGAACCGCAAGATGCTTCCCGTGTTCGAATCCGATCCCGAGGCCCACGAGCAGCTGCGCCGCGTCCTTGAAGCGCCCAGTATCTATGACGAATTCCTGGCGTACCTCAACCGGCAGGGCTTCGCTATTCCCGCGTCCCTGCTGGAACGCGACGTCACCAAAGCCCACGAGTTCTGCCCCGAACTCGTTCCCGTGTTCAAGCACATCTACGAAAACGCGGCGGACAACTGGGGCGCCTACGAGGCCTGCGAGGAACTCGTGGACCTGGAAGACAACTTCCAGCTGTGGCGGTTCCGGCATCTGCGGACGGTGCAACGGACCATCGGCATGAAGGCGGGCACCGGCGGATCCAGTGGCGCCGCATTCCTGCAGAAGGCCCTGGAACTGACCTTCTTCCCCGAACTTTTCGCCGTCCGGACGGAGATCGGCCAATGAGCACGGTTCACGGGACTCAAGACGCCCTGCTGCAGCACGCCGTCGAACTTGACGCCGCCGACCCGCTGGCCGGCTACCGCGACCACTTCGTCGGAACCGACACTGACCTGTCCTACCTGGACGGAAACTCACTGGGCCGCCCGCTCAAGCGGACCGTCACCGACATCAGCGCCTTCATCCAGGAGAACTGGGGCGGCCGGCTGATCCGCGGCTGGGACGAGGAATGGCTCGCCCTGCCGGAAGCCATCGGAGACCAGCTGGGCCGGGCAGTGCTCGGAGCGGCTCCCGGGCAGACCATCATCGCCGACTCCACCACTGTTGTCCTCTACAAGCTGGTCCGCGCAGCTCTCGCCGCCGTCAAGGACCCCGCCAGGACCGAAATCGTGCTGGACACGGACAACTTCCCCACGGACCGCTACCTCCTGGAAGGCATCGCCCGCGAAGAAGGACTGACGCTGCGGTGGATCGAAGCCGATCCGGCCGCCGGCGTGAGCGTTGAACAGGTGCGGGAGGCCGCGGGGCCCTCCACCGCCGTCGTTGTCCTGAGCCAGATCGCCTACCGCT
This sequence comes from Arthrobacter sp. LjRoot78, assembly GCF_964254335.1. Lineage (NCBI taxonomy): Bacteria > Bacillati > Actinomycetota > Actinomycetes > Micrococcales > Micrococcaceae > Arthrobacter > Arthrobacter sp. LjRoot78. The sequence continues at coordinate 1,596,086 of NZ_CAXUTG020000001.1, forward strand.
CGGGCTACCTCGCCGACCTGCCGGCAATCACCGCTGCAGTGCACGACGCCGGTGCGCTGGTGGTGTGGGACCTGTGCCATTCCGCCGGGTCAGTGGAGATCGACCTCGACGCCGCCGACGTCGACTTCGCCGCCGGCTGCACCTACAAGTACCTCAACGGCGGGCCGGGCTCCCCGGCCTTCGCGTACATCAACTCCCGCCACCTCCCAGGGTTGAGCCAGCCAATCTGGGGATGGATGGGCCGCAAGGACGCCTTCGAAATGGCCGCCGGCTACGAACCGGCCCCGGGGGTCCGCGGCTTCCTCAGCGGAACGCCGGCAATTTTCGGCATGATCGCGATGCGCGGCACGCTGGACCTGATCGAAGAAGCCGGAATGTCCGCTTTGCGGGAAAAATCCCTGAAACTGACGGCGTATGCCCTCGAACTCCATGATGCGTGGCTGGCGCCTGCCGGTGTGCAGCTGGCAACACCGCGGGACGCAGAGCGGCGGGGGAGCCACATCACTGTGGACCACCCGGATTTCCGTGAAATGACCGCAGAGCTCTGGGACCAGGACGTCATCCCGGACTTCCGGGCACCGCAAGGCATCCGCATCGGGCTGTCGCCGCTCAGTACGTCATTCACGGAGGTCTACCGCGGCGTCGCCGCGATCCGTGATCTGCTTGCGCGCCCGTAGGTGGTTGCGGGGCAGGTTTCGACAAGATTGCGGCCGGGCCGGTAAACTAAACGTTGGATCCGGCTGCAGTCCGTGGTGGCTGGTTCTTGTTATGTGAAGGAATCCCCGAATTTGCGGGGATCTCCGGCACAGGCACACCCGGCAGTGAGTTACTGATTCGGGCCTCACGGCACATCTCTAGGAGTTATTGTGGCACTTGACGCCGCTGTAAAGCAGTCCATCATCAAGGATTTCGCAACGTCCGAAGGCGACACCGGTTCACCGGAGGTCCAGGTTGCAGTCCTGACTCAGCGGATCAAGGATCTCACTGAGCACATGAAGGAGCACAAGCACGACTTCCACACCCAGCGCGGTCTGCTGGCCATGGTTGGTCGTCGCAAGCGTATGCTCACCTACCTCAAGAACACTGACATTGCACGCTACCGTGCGCTCATAGAGCGCCTCGGCCTGCGCCGCTAGTCAGCTCTAAGGGGCGGCCCATCCCACCCGGAAGGGCCGCCTCCTGCAGTACCAAAACTAAACAGGAGGATCAACCGCATCACGCATTCGCGGTCCTCGGTAGTGATTCCCGGGAACGGCTTCGACGAGTGAAGCCCGGCCCGTGGGTCTCGATCGATGACCGGGTGCAGTGCAGGCCAGTAGACAGATGCTGGGCTGGGTTGATGCGGCTGGACTTCCGTTAACCAAGAAACGGAGGTGACTCTCTTGGAGGGTCCCGAAATCCAGTTCTCAGAAGCCGTCATTGACAATGGCCGCTTTGGCAAGCGTGTAATCCGCTTCGAAACCGGCCGTCTTGCCAAGCAGGCAGCCGGCGCAGCCATGGTGTACATCGACGAAGACACCGCTCTGCTGTCCGCAACCACCGCCGGCAAGCACCCGCGTGAAGGCTTCGACTTCTTCCCGCTGACCGTTGACGTCGAAGAGCGTATGTACGCCGCCGGCCGCATCCCGGGTTCGTTCTTCCGCCGCGAAGGCCGCCCGTCCACCGAAGCCATCCTGGCTTGCCGCCTCATGGACCGTCCGCTGCGTCCTGCCTTCATCAAGGGCCTGCGCAACGAGGTCCAGATCGTCGTCACCGTCCTGGCGATCAACCCGGACGAGCTCTACGACGTCGTGGCCATCAACGCCTCGTCCATGTCCACCCAGCTCTCCGGCCTGCCGTTCTCCGGCCCCATCGGCGGCGTGCGCGTTGCCCTCGTGGCTGACGAGCAGGGTTCGCAGTGGGTTGCATTCCCCAAGCACTCGCAGCTCGAGAACTCCGTGTTCAACATGGTCGTTGCCGGCCGCGTTGCAGGTGACGACGTCGCCATCATGATGGTCGAAGCCGAAGCCACGGACAACTCCTGGAACCTCATCAAGGAACAGGGCGCCACCGCTCCCACCGAAGAGGTTGTTTCCGAGGGCCTCGAGGCTGCCAAGCCGTTCATCAAGGCACTTTGCGACGCCCAGGCCGACCTGGCTGCCCGCGCTGCCAAGCCGACCGTCGAATTCCCGGTCTTCCTCGACTACGAGGACGACGTCTACGCCGCTGTTGAGGCTGCCGCTGCTGAGAAGCTTGCTGCTGTCTTCCAGATCGCTGACAAGCAGGAGCGCGACACCGCTTCGGACGAGCTCAAGGACGAAGTCACTTCTTCGCTCGCCGGCCAGTTCGAGGGACGCGAGAAGGAGCTGTCCGCAGCGTTCCGCTCGGTGACCAAGCACGTTGTGCGCCAGCGCATCCTGAAGGACCAGATCCGCATCGACGGCCGCGGCCTGACGGACATCCGCCAGCTCACCGCAGAGGTCGAGGTTCTGCCCCGCGTCCACGGTTCGGCTATCTTCGAACGCGGCGAGACCCAGATCATGGGTGTCACCACGCTGAACATGCTGAAGATGGAACAGCAGATCGACTCGCTGTCGCCGGTAACGCGCAAGCGCTACATGCACAACTACAACTTCCCGCCGTACTCCACCGGTGAGACCGGCCGCGTGGGCTCGCCCAAGCGCCGCGAAATCGGTCACGGCGCCCTGGCCGAGCGCGCGCTCGTGCCCGTGCTGCCGTCCCGCGAGGAATTCCCCTACGCCATCCGCCAGGTGTCTGAGGCCCTCAGCTCCAACGGTTCGACGTCGATGGGTTCCGTCTGCGCATCCACGCTGTCGATGCTCAACGCCGGTGTGCCGCTGAAGGCTGCCGTTGCCGGCATCGCCATGGGCCTGGTCTCCGACCAGGTTGACGGCCAGACCCGCTACGCGGCCCTCACGGACATCCTCGGCGCCGAAGATGCTTTCGGCGACATGGACTTCAAGGTTGCCGGTACGTCCGAATTCGTCACGGCCATCCAGCTGGACACGAAGCTCGACGGCATCCCGGCCTCCGTCCTCGCTGCCGCCCTGAAGCAGGCACGCGAAGCCCGCCTGCACATCCTCGAGGTCATCAACTCCGCGATCGACACCCCGGACGAGCTCTCCGAGTTCGCTCCGCGCGTCATCGCGGTCAAGATCCCCGTGGACAAGATCGGCGAGGTCATTGGGCCCAAGGGCAAGATGATCAACCAGATCCAGGAAGACACCGGCGCGGACATCTCCATCGAGGACGACGGCACCGTTTACATCGGCGCCACCAACGGCCCGTCCGCCGACGCCGCACGCTCCGCGATCAACGCCATCGCCAACCCGCAGGTTCCGGAAATCGGAGAGCGCTACCTGGGTACGGTCGTCAAGACCACCACCTTCGGTGCCTTCATTTCCCTCACCCCGGGCAAGGACGGCCTGCTGCACATCTCCGAGCTGCGCAAGATCGCCGGCGGCAAGCGCGTGGACAACGTCGAGGACGTCGTCTCCGTGGGCCAGAAGATCCAGGTTGAAATCACCAAGATCGACGACCGCGGAAAGCTGTCCCTGTCCCCGGTTATCGCCGAGGAAGAAGGCGCTGAAAGCGCTGAGACCGTCGAGGCAGCCGCAGAGTAGTCTGCAGCGCACTTCGTAGTCCAAGCACGACGGCGGGGCCGGTGGATCATCCACCGGCCCCGCCGTCGCTAAACCGTGGCCGTCCGCACAGCGCCCCTCCCAGAGGTTCCGGGGGAGTGCTCCGCTGGTACGATGGCAGGCAGATTTGGCACCGTTTTCCTGAAAGGCCTTGATGACTGTCGTACCCCTGCCGCTAGTGCAGAACCATCCCGGAGACACCTTGATCCACGGAGCCGACGGCGGGTCCGTTGTCCGGCGGTCCGTGCTCCCCGGCGGTGTGCGTGTACTGACGGAGGCAATGCCTGGCCAGCGTTCTGCGACCATCGGTTTCTGGGTGGGCGTGGGTTCGCGGGACGAAGCACACGGCCAGCACGGATCCACGCATTTCCTGGAGCACTTGCTGTTCAAGGGCACCCGGCGGCGCACCGCCCTGGAAATCGCTTCAGCCTTCGACGAGGTCGGCGGGGAGTCCAATGCCGCCACAGCGAAGGAAAGCACGTGCTACTTCGCCCGGGTCCTGGACACCGACCTCCCGATGGCCATCGACGTCATCGCGGACATGATCACCGGCGCTGTCCTGGATCCGCAGGAGATGGAGCAGGAGCGGGACGTCATCCTGGAGGAAATCGCAATGGACAGCGACGACCCCACAGACGTCGCCCACGAACATTTCGTCGCAGCGGTGTTGGGAACCCACCCGCTCGGCCGCCCGATTGGCGGGACCCCCGAGGCCATCCGGGCCGTTGCCCGGGATTCCGTCTGGGACCACTACCGCCGCTACTACCGTCCGGACGAGCTGGTCATCACCGCCGCCGGCGGACTGGACCACGACGTCGTCTGCGGACTTGTGGTGGACGCGCTCCAGCAAGCGGGCTGGGCGCTGGAGCCCGGCGCCGCTCCCGTGGAAAGGCGCTCCACTGAGCGGGCCGAAATTACCGGCACTGCCGGACTCCATGTGGTGAAGCGGCCCGTTGAGCAAGCGAACATCATCATGGGTTGCCCCACGATCGTTGCCACGGACGGCCGCCGCTATGTCATGAGCGTGCTTAATGCTGTGCTGGGCGGCGGCATGTCCTCCCGGCTCTTCCAGGAGGTTCGCGAAAAGCGCGGCCTGGTGTATTCCACCTACTCCTTTGCATCGTCATACGCCGACGCCGGTTACTTCGGCATGTATGCGGGATGCACCCCGTCGAAGGTCCGCCAGGTCATTGAGCTGCTGGGTGCCGAGCTGGACAAGCTGGCAGAGCACGGCATTTCTTACGACGAACTCAAGAAGGCTGTGGGCCAGCTCTGCGGCGGGATCGTCCTGGCGCTCGAGGACACCGGATCACGGATGTCCAGGCTGGGCCGGGCCGAGCTGGTGTCCGGTGAATACCAGGACATCGAGGAAACGCTCCGGCAGATCAAGGGCGTCACCTTGGAACAGGTGCGCGAGCTGGCGCGGGAACTGGCTGCAGCGCCTCGGACAGTAACGGTAGTGGGTCCGTTCGAGGAAGGCGAAACCTTCGGCCTCTAGCTCGTACCCCTGAAGCTGGACAACTCCACCCCGGGGCGTGATGATGAAGCCGGGGCACACTGGAGGAGCTATGGACCGTCTACACCCGGGGACTGCGCGGCAAGAGCTGCACGCTTTCCTCGGGCATTGGACAGGGACCACACGCATCGAGGCGACGCCGCGCCGGCCTGCGAGGACAGCAGCTGCTGAACTGACCTTCGCCACGGCTGCCGGCGGGTACGCGGTGCTGCAAAGCTACCGCCATTCGGAAAATGACGGGATCCGTTTCGAGCGGCATGGCATGTTCACCATGGACGCTGACCACCCGGACACGGTCTGGTATCACGTGGACAGTGTGGGACTGCCGCGGGAAGCCCCGACGCGGTGCACCCTGCACAACGGAGTACTCACCGTGGAGCGCCGCAACGGCCGGGACACGTCCCGGCACACCTTCCGGGTGGACGACGGCGTGCTGACGCACACTTCCGAAGTCCGTCTTGCGGACTCCGCGGCCTTCACGCCCTTCATGACCTCCGTCTGCCGCCGCGTGGCCGAGGACTCCGCCGCCCGTCCCTGAGATTCGGCTGTCACGTGCTGCCCCCAGGGCACCTCCGCGACGCAGCCGTCAGCAACCGGCCCGTCGCGGCGCGTCAGGGGGCGGACTCCAGGATCCGGGCCTTCGGAGCGCCCTGGAGGGCAGGGGCCGCCACGGGGGAGTTCCACACCTTTTGCTGAAGGCTGGCCAGCAAGGCCTCGGCCTGCTCCCGGCTCCCCAGATCAAGCTCAACCACCACGTAGTGCGGATCGTCCACCGGCCGGCTGATCCGATGCGCGGTTACGCCCGAAGCCGCGCGGTTCACCGGATCCCGGTCGAAGGCCGTCTTCCACAGGTCAAAATCCTTGATCCCGTGCTCTATCTGCAGGGTGAACATCACAGACTCTCCTTCCGGCTGGCTGTTCCGTTGTTGCGGATACTTCACGCTATGCCCGGCCGGTCGGAGCGCGGTATCCCAGAAATCTGGGCGGGTCCCCAGGCCATACTGTTTCCATGACCACGAATTGGGCGGTGAGCCGAAGCCTGGACAGGATCGGAGAAATCTGCCGTGAGTCCTTGGAGGACCACGAATTGCGGGCAGCGCTTATGGTCGAGCTGGGCCGCGTCGTTCCGTTCAGGTGGTTTGCGTGGCCCCTGACCGACCCCGCATCCTGCACCGGCATTTCACCGATGGCCCGCATTCCCTGCCCGCAGGAACTGCCCGCACTGATCAAGCTGAAGTACGTGACGGCGCCAGGCCGCTGGACGTCGATGCTTGCCAGCGGCCGGATTGCGGTGACCCTGCGAACGGCCACCGGGGGAGACCCGGCGCGAAGTCCGCTGTGGAACGGTGTCCTCCGTCGGTATGGCGTAGCGGACGTCCTGTCCACAGTGTTCGCCGACGGCCACGGCTGCTGGGGCTGGCTCGATCTGTGGCGGACGACGGACGACGGACCATTCACCGAACGCGATAGGACGCACCTGGCAGCAGCCGCGCCTGTCATTGCGGCGGGCCTGCGGCGAAGCAGGGCGGCGCAGATGAGGCGGGATGCGCAGCCACGCCGTGACCTGCTGCCGACGTCCGGGCTGCCCCAACAAGCGGTGCTGACGCTGGACACCGAGCTGAACATAACAAGCCGCAGTCCCTCGGCCGGCGACTGGCTTGGCCTGCTGCAGCCTGGGCCCAGCCCCTATGAGGCCATACCGGCCGAGGTCTACAACGTGGCCGCACAACTCCTGGCCATCGAGGCCGGAGTGGATTCCCAACCGGCATCCGCCAGGGTCCCGATCGGCCTGGGCCGATGGGCCGTCCTCAGGTCATTCCGCATGGACGCCGGGGAGGACCCGGCGGTGAGGTTGGCGGTGACCATCCAGGAGTGCCCGGCAGGGGAAAGGCTCGACGTATTCGCCCGGTGCTTCGGCCTGACGCCGCGGCAGCACAGCCTGCTTGAGCTCGCCGCGGGCGGACTGGACACCGCGGCGTTGGCGGCAGGCCTGGGCATCAGCCCGTACACGGTGCAGGACCAGTTCAAACTGATTTTTGCGGCATGCGGGGTAAGGAGCAGGAACTCCTTGCTGGCCTTGGCCCTCGGCACCGAACGCGGCCGTCGTGATGGCCCGCTGAAACCCTAGCCGCCGGCAAACGGAGGCAGCACGTCCACCACGTCGTCCGGTCCCAGGACCACGGACCTGTCGCGGACAGCCACTTCGTTGAGCAGGAAACTGCTTCGCGAGAGAAGCCTGCCGAGGGGAGGCGTGCCGGCGGGCGGAGCCGGCCGGTCGACGTCGAGCACGGCGCTTAACAGCGATTCCATGGTGGAGCCTGCCGGAAGCTCAAAGCGTTCCTCTTCCACCCCTGCCGCGGCGCGCGCGGCAGCGAAGTAACGTACGTTCAATGCTTCAGCCTCCGATGGCGCTCATGCTGCGGTCCGGCTGGACAAAGTCCGGGGCATCCAGTCCGACGTGGTCCATGCCGTGCGCCTTTGGCTTGATCCACATGGCGTCCTGCCAGCGTTCGGCGAGCTGCTGGTCAGTGGCGCCTTCGCGCAGCAGTCCCAGCAGATCGAATTCTTCGCGTGAGAACAGGCAGCTCATGATCTTGCCCTCGGCCGTGATCCGGGTGCGCTTGCAGTCCGAGCAGAACGGCTCGGTCACGGAGGCGATGATTCCGACCGTGCCCAGTACGGGGCCGGTGGCGTCGGCGGATCCCGGCGTCCGGCGTCGTACCTCGAAGCGTTCGGCGGGGGCGCCGTCGCGGTCGCGCGGATCGGCGCTGAGCACGTAGTCGACGGACAGGAGTTCGCGGATTTCGGCCGCGGTGACCATGTCCCGGCGGGTCCACCCGTGGTCGGCGTCGAGCGGCATTTGTTCAATGAAGCGGAGTTCGTACCCGCGGTCCAGGGCCCAGGCCAGCAGGGACGGGGATTCGGCGTCGTTGATTCCCCGCATCAGGACGGCGTTGAGTTTCACGGGACCGAGTCCGGCCGCCCACGCGGCATCCACGCCGGCGAGGACCTTATCCAGGAAAGGCCTGCGGGTCAGTTTGGTGAACGTTTCCTCGTGCAGGGAGTCCAAGGAGACGTTGATCCGGGAAAGCCCGGCGGCCTTCAGTCCTGCTGCCTTCTTGTCGAGGCCGACGGCGTTCGTGGTCATCGAGATCGGGAGCTGCGGGTGGGCCTGGCGCAGGGCGGAAATGATGTCGAGCAGGTCCGCCCGGACCAGGGGTTCGCCGCCGGTGAGGCGCAGTTCGCGCACGCCCAGCAGGTCGACGCCGATCCGCACGATCCGCACGATTTCCTCGGCGGACATCACAGCCTGCTTGGCCAGCCATTCCAGGCCTTCGGCCGGCATGCAGTAGGTGCAGCGCAGGTTGCATTTGTCCGTCAGGGACAGCCTCATGTCCGTGGCGCGGCGTCCGTAGCGGTCCATTAGGCCCGCAGGCGTGCCCGCCGGCCGCGACGGCACTACCGGATCGGAACCTGCCCCCTCCCGGGGTTGCGGCATACCAAGCTGAACACTCATAAATTCAGGCTACGCCACCTTGGGGTCAACCATCACGCCTGTGACACCCGTGGATCCCACGGAGTTCCATCGGATCGCCACAGAAGCCGGCAAAGGCGCCCCGCATCCGGGCCCCGAACCTATGCTGGAGTAGTGAACAAGTCCCAGTCGGCCACGGGCCAGGTCCCGGCGGGCTTGCCGGCAACAGTCGCGGCCAGGTGGGCGGCTGCCGCGGGTGTAGTGGCAGTGGCCGCGGGAGTGGTCGTCGGCGAACTCGTCGCGGCCCTCGTCAGCCCGGCGCTGTCGCCCATGACGGCCGTTGGCGGCGCCGTGATCGACGCCGTTCCGCCAGCCGTCAAAGACTGGGCCGTCTCAGCGTTCGGCACCGCGGACAAGTTGGCGCTGCTCGTCGGCATGGGGCTTGCCATCGGCGCGCTGGCCGCACTGGCTGGACTCCTGGAATGGCGCCGCCGCTTCGCCGGGTTTGCGGTCATCGCCACCTTTGGAGCGGTGGGCCTCGTGGCTGTACTGGGCCGGGCCCAGGCAACCGGCAACGCCATCGCGCTGCCCCTGCTTGCCGCCGGAGCCGCAACCGTGGTGTTGCGCTGGCTGATGTCGCGCCTGCGCGAATGGAAAGAGGCTCCAGCCGCCGTGCCAGCGGCCGCCGCCGGCGCGGCTCCACCCTCGGAAGCTGGCCGGCGCCGGTTTATGCAAGCACTTGGCGGAGGGGCCGTCGTAGCGACGGTGGGCGGAGGGCTTGCCGCAGCACTCCGCGGTGCCGCTGCCGGAGTCAGCGAAGTCCGCAGCAAGCTTGCCCTGCCGGCAGCCGCGTCTCCCGCTCCGCCGGTTCCGGCGGGCGCCGCGCTGAACCTTGACGGCATCAGTCCGCTCGTGACTCCCAACCGGGACTTCTACCGGATCGACACCGCCCTCACGGTTCCGGCGGTGGATCCGGACTCCTGGGTCCTCAAGGTCACGGGCATGGTGGAGCGGGAGGTTGAGCTGGACTTCGCCGCGTTGCTGTCCAAGCCCATGACCGAACGCCATGTGACCATCGCCTGCGTGTCCAACGAAGTGGGCGGGGACCTGATCGGCAATGCGCTGTGGCTGGGCTGGCCGGTCCGCGAACTGCTGGCCATGGCAGGGCCGCAGACCGGGGCGGACATGGTGCTGTCCCGCAGTAAGGACGGGTGGACGGCCGGCACACCGCTGGAGGTCCTCACCGATGGCCGCGATGCCCTGATCGCCGTCGGAATGAACGGTGAGCCGCTGCCGCTCGAGCACGGCTTCCCGGTGCGGCTTGTCGTGCCGGGCCTGTACGGCTATGTTTCCGCCACCAAGTGGCTCACTGAACTCAAGGTGACCCGGTTCGCCGACGACGTCGGCTATTGGACGCCCCGCGGCTGGAGCGAACGCGGTCCCATCAAGACGTCCTCGCGCATCGACGTTCCGCGCTCCGGCCGCCCGGTTCGTGCCGGAACGGTGGCCTTCGGCGGCGTTGCATGGGCCCAGCACACCGGGATCGGCAAGGTGGAACTTCGCGTCAACCGCGGCCCCTGGCAGACGGCGGAGCTTGCGCCGGGCATATCCCGGGACACGTGGTACCAGTGGCAGTTGTCGGTGCCCCTGACGCCCGGGCAGTACGAGGTCCAGGTCCGGGCCACGGACCTGAAGGGTGCTCCGCAGATCGAAAACCGTGCCCGGGTGGCTCCCGACGGCGCTACCGGATTCCACACCATTAGAGTTGACGTGACGCCGTAGCGGGCGCCCAGGATGCCCGGACCAAGGTAAGGAACGCATGCACAGCACCGACGACAGGCATCAGGCCCGCACTGTGGAGGCCCACCGCGACGCCGTGCGGGATTTGCTGGCCGGCCTCCCCGGACCCGGCCGAACCGAAGAGCTGCCGCTCCTGGTGGCGCTGGGGCGCGGGCTGGCTGCGGATATCCCCGCTCCAGTGGACCTGCCGCCGTTCGCCAACTCCCAGATGGACGGCTTTGCCGTCCGCAGCAGGGACACTGCCGACGGCGGGGTGACCCTTACGGTGGTGGCGCCCATCCCGGCCGGTGCCGCCGCGGCCGCGCTTAAGCCGGGCACGGCCGCCCCCATCATGACCGGCGCCATGATTCCCCTCGGGGCCGACGCCGTCGTGCCCATTGAAATGGCTGTTCCCGATTCCTTCCCGGACCCCGGAACGGCAGCCACAGTCCGGCTGCCGGCAACAGAGCCTGGCACCTACGTCCGGAACGCAGGCAGCGACATCCGCTCAGGGGAGCTGGCGCTCGCCGGCGGAACCTTTCTCGGCCCGGGCCAGCTGGGGCTTCTGGCCGCACTGGGCATCACCCGGGTCAGCGTGCACCGGAAGCTGAAAGTGCTCCTCGCCACCACGGGCGACGAAGTGGTGGAACCCGGCAGCCCACTGGCACCCGGCCAGATCTACGACGCCAACGGCACGCTCCTGGAAGCGGCCATGGGCCAGGCCGGGCTGGATGTCCTGCGGGCGGCGATCTCAACGGACAGTCCGGAGGAACTCACCGCCATGCTGCGGGAGCGAGCCCCGCAGGTGGACCTGATCGTCACCACGGGCGGCGTCAGCAAGGGCGCCTACGAAGTGGTCCGGCAGGCCACCGCGGAACAGGACGTGCAATTCCTTCATGTGGCGATGCAGCCCGGCGGCCCGCAGGGAATCGGCCGGTTCGACGGCGTTCCGTTCATCGGTTTCCCGGGTAACCCGGTCAGCTGCCTGGTCTCCTTCGAGATGTTCCTCCGCCCGGTCCTCAGCTCATTGTTCGGGGCACCGGCACCGCGGCCTGCCGTTCGGGCCCGTCTGGCGGAATCAGTGGACTCACCCGCGGGCAAGCACCAGGTCCGGCGCGGGACCCTCCTTCCGGACGGCACGGTCCGTCTGGAAGGCGGCGCAGGCTCGCACCTGGTCCATGCCCTCGCCAGCTCCAACGCCCTGATCCAGGTTCCGGTGGGGACTTCTGCGCTCGCCGAGGGCGCAGAAGTGGAAGTATGGACGCTGTGAATACTGAAGACAATGCTGCCGGGCTGACGCATCTGCGCCGGGACGGAACAGCGCAGATGGTTGATGTTTCCGGCAAAGCCGAGACCACGCGGGAGGCCACAGCCACCGCCACGGTCCGCACCACCGCGGAGGTGCTCGCCCTCCTGGGTGCGGGCGACCTGCCGAAGGGCGACGCTTTGGCGGTGGCCCGCGTGGCCGGAATCATGGCCGCGAAGAAGACCCCCGAGCTCATCCCGCTGTGCCACCCGCTGCCCATCTCCAAGGTCACCATTGACTTCGAACTGGGCCGCGATGCCGTTCTGGTGCTGGCCACCGTCAAGACCCGTGGCGTCACCGGTGTCGAAATGGAAGCCCTCACCGCAGCATCGGTGGCGGCACTGAGCGTGTACGACATGATCAAGGCAGTGGACAAGCACGCCGTCTTGACCGATATCAGGGTGCTCGCCAAAAGTGGCGGCAAGAGCGGGGACTGGACAGCATGAGCAGCTTTGGACAGCAGCCCGAACCGCACCGCCACGGAGAGGCTACCGGCCGGAAGGCCGGCGTCGTGATTGCCTCCAACCGGGCCGCTGCGGGCATCTACCGGGACGAAACCGGTCCGGTGATCACCGATTGGCTGACGGAGCACGGCTTCGAAACGTTCCCGGCCATGGTGGTGCCCGACGGCGAGCCCGTGGGCGCCGCGCTCCGGGCCCTCCTGACGCAGCATCCTGCCGTGATCATCACCAGCGGCGGAACCGGACTCAGTCCCGATGACCTCACCCCGGAGATGACTGTCCCCCTGCTGGACCGCGAGATTCCGGGGATCATGGAGGGTATCCGGCAGGCCGGCCTGGCCAAGACGCCCATGGCGATGCTGAGCCGCGGACACGCGGGCGCGGCCGGTCGGACGTTCATTGTCAATCTCCCCGGATCACCCAAGGGCGTCATGGACGGCCTGGGCGTGCTTGATCCGGTCATCACCCACCTTTGCGACCAACTGGAAGGCAGCCATGAGCACTGAAACCGGATTCGAAATCGTGAATGCCGTGCTGAGCGCGGAGCCCATCTCCGTGGCGCAGGCTATCGCCGCCGTGGAATCGGACACGGCGGGCGCCGTGGTCAGCTTCAGCGGCGTAGTCAGGAACCACGACGGCGGCAAGCCCGTTGAGCGGCTCAGCTACAGTGCGCATCCCACGGCCCACCAATTGATGGCCGACGTCGTCGCCCGGCTCGTGGCCGAACATGCGGGCGACGGCGGTGAAACTGTGCGGATCTGGGCCGCACACCGGGTGGGCACGCTGGAAATCGGCGACCCCGCACTGGTGTGCGCCGTGTCCGCCTCGCACCGCGGCCAGGCGTTCGACGTGTGCTCGGAACTCGTTGACCGGATCAAGGCGGAGGTGCCCATCTGGAAGGAACAGTTCTTCAGCGACGGGACCGTCGAATGGGTCGGGGCCGGGGCCTAGTAACCTCCCGTCCCGGTTCATCCGGGCGGCGGGCCCGACGGTAGGGTTAAGTCCATGACCGAACAACTTGCCGTCGCCGTCCTGGGCGCGAACGGGCGCATGGGCGCCGAGGCCGTGAAAGCCGTGGAAGCGGCCCCCGACATGAAGCTCGTAGCGGCCCTCGGACGCGGTGATTCCCTGGAGCAGCTGGTCGACGCCGGCGCCCGTGTTGTGGTGGACCTGACGGTTCCGGAAAGCACCGAAGCGAACGTCCGCTTCGCCGTCGAACACGGCATGCACGCCGTCGTCGGCACCACCGGCTGGGACGCCGGCAGGCTCGGCGAACTTGAGGAACTGCTGGGCCGGAACGCCGGGGTGGGCGTCCTCATTGCCCCGAACTTCGCGCTCGGTTCCGTGCTGGCGTCGGCCTTTGCCGCCAAGGCTGCCAAATACTTCGAATCGGTGGAAGTCATTGAGCTGCACCACCCGGACAAGGTCGATGCACCTTCCGGCACTGCGGTCCGCACAGCACAGCTGATCGCAGCCGAACGCGCTGCCGCCGGCATCGGCGCCAGCCCGGACGCCACCACCACCGAACTGGCCGGTGCCCGCGGCTGCGAAGTGGACGGCATCCGCGTCCACAGCGTGCGCCTCCGCGGCCTGGTGGCCCACCAGGAAGTCCTCCTCGGCGGACCGGGGGAGCAGCTGACCCTGCGCCATGACTCCTTCGACCGGGCTTCGTTCATGCCTGGCGTGCTGCTGGGCGTGCGGAACATCGCTGGCCACCCCGGACTGACCGTGGGCCTGGACGGCTACCTGGACCTCGGGGTCTGACGGCAATGGGCAACGTCCTCACCGGACTGAAGAAGAACCGCACCAAGATCTGGGTCGGCGCGGTGACGCTCCTGCTGGTCTTCTATTTGGTGGTGTCCTTCCAGCGGTCCGTGCTGCTCCTCACCGACCCCAACCCCGTGGCCAAAGCCATTGGCGCCGCCTACCTGGTCCTGCCGGTCATCGGAGCCTGGGCGCTGGTCCGTGAGCTCCTGTTCGGCGCCCGGACAGAACAGATGGCCAAGGTCCTCGAGGCCGAAGGGGGGCTGCCGGTCGACAACCTGCAGCGCACGCCCGCCGGAAGGATCGTGCGGGAATCGGCAGACGCGGAGTTTGAGAAGTACCGCACGGAAGCCGAGGAAGCGCCGGACGACTGGCGCTCCTGGTTCCGGCTGAGCTGTGCGTATGACGCCGCCGGAGACCGCAAACGCGCCCGGGCGTCCATGCGTGATGCACTGAAGCTGTTCCGCGGGGGCAACAAGCCCGCCTAGCGGATTCCCGCCCGCTGGTACCGGCCCACCTCGCTGGCGGCGTGGGCTACCCACTCCAGCGGGCCCCTCCAGTTCAGTGCCGCCAGCGACCCTCCGATGAGGACGGCGGTCAGCGCCTGCGCGGCATATACACCTTCTGCGGTCCATCCCGCCGGCAGTGGCTGCAGGTACATGGCAGCCACCAGGCACACATGCGCCGTGTACAGGCTGAGGGTCATGGCCCCTGCACCGCGCAGGGGGAGCAGCAGGTCCAGTGCGAGCCATTCGCCCAGCCTGCCCAGCAGCAGGCAGGCGCCCACCACGGCGGCGGCTACGGCTGACGTGTGGAGCAGGTCCAGCGTTGTGCCCGAGTGCGGTGCGCTGCTTGCCAGCCACCACCAGGAGCCCGATTGCTCCACCCCGGCAAGGTTCACCTGCAGGAGGCTGTCCAGCGGGTAGCGGGGATCCGCGAGCCGGGCCTGCAGCGCCTCCTTGCCGCCCCACGCATCCATCGTCAGCACGCCCAGCCATCTGGCCAGTACAGCCACCACGGTGCCTCCGGCCAGCAGCATCACCTGGATGGCCATCCTGGTCAGTGCCAGCCGGCCGATCACCAGCCCGATCAGCAGGTAGCTCAGCCATTGCAGGACGGGGTAGTAGCCGGTCAGGAAGATGTCCCCCAGCAGGCGCCCGGGAGTGGTGAGATCGTCCCAGTTGGGATTGTGGCCCAGCTGGAGCGGCGGGGAAGGGGCCAGCAGCCACGGCCGCAGCAGGTAGGCCAGCACGGGCGAACCCAGCACCCAGCCGGCAGCGAATGCGCAGAGCGGCTTGATGCTGAGGCCGATGAAGGGGAGGACGCACAGGAACAGTACGGCGTAGTGGACCAGGATCACGGCGACGTTCACGTCCAGCCCGCCCAGGAAGAGTCCGACGACGGCGATCACCAGGGCGCGCAACGCTATGCCGCGGCGTGCGCCGCTCAGCTCCTGGCCCTGGGGCGGACGCTGTTTTCCGGTGGACAGGGCGAGGCCAATCCCGGCCAGGACGGCAAACAAGGCAGCGGCCCGCCCCGAGAAAGTCAGGCCGATCCACGTGGGTGTCAGCTGCGCATCGGCTTCGAACGTGGGAAGCAGGTGCGTGGCCATCATGCCGAGCAACGCCAGCCCCCGGGCCGCGTCGATTCCGGTGAGTCTCGTTGTCTGGGTGGTGCCTTTGGCGGTCCGCGAGGGTGAAGCAGTGCCACGGGAGGTCATGAGCCGATCGTCTCATATCCGGCTGACAGCCCTTGTATTCGAATATATGTTCGAATAGCATCGTTCCATGAACAATGCACCAGAACGCCGGTTGCCGGACTATCGGGCGCCGGAAGGCAGAGCGCCGGAACGCCGGGCGCCGGAACGCCGGGCACCAGAACCCAAGGCACCGCAACGCCGGACACATCACGAATCTGCTGCGGGCCCACTCAAGGCGATGAGCCCGGGTGTGGTGGATTATCTGTTTCGCCAGCTTGTGGCCGGAGAACCCGCCGAGGATGTTCAGTGGGGCAGTGAGGGTGTCGCCCTGTCTGCCCAGCCGCCCGGCGCCGAATTGGCCCGCAGGCTCTCCGAGTGCGACGTTGATGCCCTCACGCCTACGGAGCTCTTCCACTACGTCCGGGCCGCTCAGCGGCTGGCTGCATGGGCAGAGTCGCTCCGGGAAGACGCCGTGGGCCGCTACTGCGGCGCTCCCCGGCAGGGACCCGCCCGCAGCCCTCAAGAGTGATGCCCCGAGGGCCGAATTTGACGCTCGTCACGCCGCCCCCATTGTCCTAACAAGGCGGGGACAGGGTAACGTTTTTCCTATGGCTGAGACTTCCGCGAATAACCCTGCATTTGGCACCCTCCTGACCGCTATGGTCACGCCGTTCACTGAGGACGGCAAAGTGGACTACCAGCAGGCGGCGGAACTGGCTGTGAAGCTTGTCGACGACGGCTGCGACGGACTGGTCGTCACGGGAACCACAGGCGAAACTTCCACCCTCACCGACGAGGAGAACGTGGGCATGTTCCGTGCGGTCAAGGATGCTGTCGGCGGCCGCGCCGCGATCATCGCCGGCACCGGGACCAACGACACCGCACACTCCGTTCACCTTTCCAAGCAGGCGGCCGAGGTCGGCGTCGACGGACTGTTGATCGTCACCCCGTACTACAACAAGCCCAGCCAGGCCGGTGTGCGCGCCCACTTTGAGACGATCGCCTCCGCCACCGACGTTCCCGTGATGCTCTACGACATCCCCGGCCGTTCCTCAATCCAGATTGCTCCGGAGACGATGATCCGCCTCGCCGAGCACCCGAACATTGTTGCGGTCAAAGATGCCAAGGCCGATTTCGCCGCAGCCACCCGCGTCATGGCGAACACTGACCTCCTCTTCTACTCCGGGGACGACGGACTGACCCT
Organism: Arthrobacter sp. LjRoot78; assembly: GCF_964254335.1. Lineage (NCBI taxonomy): Bacteria > Bacillati > Actinomycetota > Actinomycetes > Micrococcales > Micrococcaceae > Arthrobacter > Arthrobacter sp. LjRoot78. Next base: position 1,612,931 of record NZ_CAXUTG020000001.1, read on the forward strand.
GCAGTGGATGGCGCTGGGCGCCGTCGGGCTCGTGGGAGTCACAACCCACGTTGCCACCCGCCGGTTCCGCGAGCTGATCGACGCCGTTAACGCGAACGACCTCGGCACCGCCCGCAAGATCAACTTTGAACTCGAACCTGTTATCCGGGCCACGATGACCCGCGTGCAGGGGGCCGTAGCGGCCAAACAGATTCTTAAATGGCAGGGAGTCCTGCCCAACTCGGTTGTCCGTTTGCCCCTCGTGGAGCCGGACGAAGCCGAGATCGCAATCATCCGCGAGGATTTGGCGGAAGCAGGAATGGTCTTTTCCTGATCGGCAAAGACGATTCCTGCTTTCGCCCGGAAAGTAGAGCACTATGACCCAAACCGCCCTTCCCGGCCTTGTTACGCCGCCGAAACTGCCCAAGGACACCCTGCGGATCGTTCCGCTCGGCGGCCTGGGGGAGATCGGCCGCAACATGACCGTCTTCGAAATCGACGGCAAGCTGCTGATCGTCGACTGCGGCGTCCTCTTCCCGGAGGAAACCCAGCCCGGCGTCGACCTGATCCTGCCCGATTTCTCCTACATAGAGAACCGCCTCAATGACATCGTGGCCGTCGTCCTGACCCACGGCCACGAGGACCACATTGGCGCCGTTCCCTACCTGCTGCGCCTGCGCGCCGACATTCCGCTGATTGGCTCCCAGCTGACGCTGGCTCTCATCGAAGCGAAGCTGCAGGAACACCGGATCAAGCCGGTCACCCAGATCGTCACCGAGGGACAGGTGCAGAAGTTCGGCCCCTTCGAATGCGAATTCGTGGCCGTCAACCACTCGATCCCTGACGCCCTTGCCGTGTTCCTCCGAACCTCCGGCGGCACCGTGCTGCACACCGGCGACTTCAAGATGGACCAGCTGCCGCTGGATGGCCGCATCACCGACCTCCGCCACTTCGCCAAGCTGGGCGAAGAAGGCGTGGACCTCTTCATGTCGGACTCCACAAATGCCGACGTGCCGGGCTTCACCACCGCCGAGAAGGAAATCGGCCCCACCCTGGACCGCCTGTTCGGCCAGGCTTCCAAGCGCCTGATCGTCGCCTCCTTCTCCTCGCACGTGCACCGGGTCCAGCAGGTCCTCGACGCCGCAGCCAACCACAACCGCAAGGTTGCCTTCGTCGGCCGCTCGATGGTCCGCAACATGGCCATCGCCGAGAAGCTTGGCTACCTCGACGTGCCGCCGGGCATTCTGGTCGACATCAAGAACATCGACAACCTGCCGGACAACCGCGTGGTGCTGATGTCCACCGGGTCCCAGGGCGAGCCGATGGCGGCCCTGTCCCGCATGGCCAACGGTGACCACCGCGTCGTCGTCGGCCAAGGCGACACCGTGATCCTCGCCTCAAGCCTGATCCCGGGCAACGAGAACGCCGTCTTCCGGATCATCAACGGCCTGCTCAAGCTGGGCGCCGATGTCATCCACAAGGGCAACGCCAAGGTCCACGTCTCCGGCCACGCCGCTGCCGGGGAACTGCTGTACTGCTACAACATCCTCGAACCGCTGAACGCCATGCCGGTGCACGGCGAGACGCGGCACCTGATTGCCAACGGCAAGATCGCCCTCGAGTCCGGCGTGCCGGACGAAAGCATCCTGCTGGCGGACAACGGCACCGTCATCGACCTCCGGGACCACCAGGCCGACGTCGTAGGCCAGGTCGAAGTGGGCTTCGTCTACGTTGACGGCTCCAGCGTCGGCGAAGTCACCGAAGCTGACCTGAAGGACCGTCAGACCCTCGGCGATGAAGGCTTCATCTCCATCATTACCGTGATCCACCGCGCCACCGGCAAGGTGGTCTCGGGACCGGAAATCCACGCCCGCGGCGTTGCTGAGGATGATTCCGTCTTTGACGAAATCATTCCCAAGATCAATGCTGCGCTGGAAGAGGCCGTGCTCAACCACACGGACCACACCACGCACCAGCTCCAGCAGGTTGTCCGCCGCGTTGTCGGCACCTGGGTCAACCGCAAGCTTCGCCGCAAGCCCATGATCATTCCGGTGGTGCTTGAGGCGTAAGGGCCCGGGACTGTTTGACGGGGCCCTCCCCGCAGGAAAGTGAGCCTTCGGGCCGCCGCCTGCAGGGGAGGGCCTCGTCGCTTAAGCCGGTTCGGTCCAGCCCGGAGACGCCTTGCTGCCGCCCTCCGCTCCGCAACATGCATCCCGGAACGCCCCGGAAATCCGCGGTTTTTGGCTCGGCTTCGGGTACCGTGGCGAGTATGGCGACACGTACCTCTTCCGCGCCTAGAGGCAACTCAAGCGGCAAATCAGGCAGCTCAGCGGGCAGGGGCTCCGGCTCCGCTGCGTCCAAAACCAGCCGGACCGGAGGATCGTCGGGTACGGCACGCACCCGCCAGATGGCAGCCGTCGAACCCCGTCAGCCGTGGCTCGTGCGCGTTGCCGCAGGTGCCTGGCTCGGCATCGGGCACGTCGTCGGCGGCGGCGTCCGGAGGATCGGCCACGACGTCAGCGACCTCGCCCCTGAGGACCGCCGGGACGGAGCGGCCCTCTTTAACCTTGCCCTGGGCGTGTTCGTTGCGACCTTCGCCTGGTGGGGCTTCAAGGGATGGTTTCCGGACGCCGTGTTTGCGATCGTCAACGGCACGTTCGGCTGGATGTCCCTGCTGCTGCCGCTCATGCTTTTCGTCTGCGCCTTCCGGTTGTTCCGCCAGCCTTCGGACGGGCGCGGCAACAACAGGATCGGCATCGGCTTCCTCATCATGACCTTCGCCGGCTGCGGCCTGGCCCACGTCATTGGCGGCCAGCCCACCGTCACGGACGGCTTCGACGGCCTGCGCCGGGCCGGCGGCATGCTCGGTTTCCTGGCCGCCTCGCCGCTGGCAGCCCTGCACACGGCCGTGCCGGTGGCCGTCTACAGCCTGCTCGCCTTCACGTCCCTCCTGATTGTGACCGCCACCCCGTTCGGCGCGATTCCCCGCCGGATCAAGGGGGCCTATGAGCATTTGATGGGCATCGACCTGCAGGAACCCGGCGAGGACCACGACCGCAGCTACCTCTACGAAAACGCGGGCCAGGCAGCGCCGAAGAAGAAGCGGCGCAGCCGGCTGTTTGGCAAGGACCCCGAGACTGACCCGCGCCTCGAAGGGTATGTGGGCGACGAGGCCTTCGAACATGCCGTCATTGACGACGACGAAGCGGCCGACACCGCCAGCGGCACCAAGGCAGGCGGCAAGGGTCCCCGCCCGGCACCCGGCGTGCGCCGGCCCACGCAGGCTGAAATCGCCGTCGAAAAGATCAAGGCCGCGCAGGGGCTGGGCACCAAGGATGCAAACGGCGAGCACGCCACCGAAGCCATCCCGCTCGTCACCCCGGGCATGGTCGCCGCCGGGTCCCTCAATCCCGCCGCACCGGCCGGCGCCGCAGCCGTTGCCGCCGCCGCGCAGGTCCCCTCGCGCCCTGTCGCCCCCGCGCCCCTGCCAACGCCGATCCCGCAGCGTACGGAGCAGCTCTCGCTGGCCGGCGACGTCACCTACACCCTGCCGTCGTCGGACGTGCTGACTCCGGGCTCCATCCCCAAGGAGCGCACCGAGGCCAACGATGCCATCGTGGCGTCGCTGACCGAAACGCTCAACCAGTTCAACGTGGACGCACAGGTCACCGGCTTCAGCCGAGGCCCAACCGTCACGCGTTACGAAATTGAGCTTTCCCCGGGCACCAAGGTGGAGCGCGTCACCGCGCTGTCCAAGAACATCTCCTACGCCGTCGCCTCCAGCGACGTCCGCATCCTTAGCCCCATCCCCGGCAAGTCCGCCATCGGCATCGAAATTCCCAACACGGACCGCGAGACGGTCTCCCTTGGCGATGTACTGCGCAGCCAGAATGCCCGCCGGACCGACCACCCCATGGTGATGGGCGTGGGCAAGGACGTCGAGGGCGGCTACGTCGTGGCGAACCTCGCCAAGATGCCCCACCTGCTCGTTGCCGGTGCCACCGGTGCCGGTAAGTCGTCGTTCGTGAACTCCATGATCACGTCCATCCTCATGCGTGCCACCCCGGACGAGGTCCGCATGGTCATGGTGGACCCCAAGCGCGTGGAACTCACAGCGTACGAAGGCGTGCCGCACCTGATCACGCCAATCATCACCAACCCGAAGAAGGCAGCGGAGGCGCTGCAGTGGGTTGTCCGCGAGATGGATGCCCGCTACGACGACCTCGCCAATTACGGCTTCAAGCACATCGACGACTTCAACAAGGCCGTCCGTGCCGGGAAGGTGCACCCGCCGGTCGACTCCAAGCGCGTCATCCGTCCCTACCCGTACCTGCTGGTGATCGTGGACGAGCTTGCCGACCTCATGATGGTGGCCCCGCGCGATGTCGAAGATTCCATTGTCCGCATCACCCAGCTGGCCCGTGCCGCAGGCATCCACCTGGTCCTGGCCACCCAGCGGCCCTCCGTGGACGTCGTCACCGGCCTGATCAAGGCCAACGTGCCGTCCCGGATGGCGTTCGCCACCTCCTCCGTCACCGACTCCCGCGTGGTTCTGGACCAGCCCGGCGCGGAAAAACTCATCGGCCAGGGTGACGCGCTCTTCCTGCCGATGGGCGCCTCCAAGGCCATGCGTGTGCAGGGTGCCTGGGTCACGGAATCGGAAATCCACAAGGTCGTGGAGCACGTCAAGGGCCAGCTCAAGGCTGTCTACCGCGACGACGTCGCTCCCGAGGCGCAGAAAAAGCAGATCGACGACGACATCGGAGACGACCTCGAGGTGCTGCTGCAGGCCACCGAACTTGTTGTCACCACCCAGTTCGGCTCCACCTCCATGCTGCAGCGCAAGCTGCGTGTCGGGTTCGCCAAGGCCGGCCGCCTGATGGACCTGCTCGAATCCAGGGGAGTGGTTGGGCCCTCGGAAGGCTCCAAGGCCCGCGACGTCCTGGTCAAACCGGACGACCTCGCCGCCGTCCTCGCCGCCATGAAGGGCCAGGACGGGCCGGTCGCCGCCGATTCGCAGACGGCCGCGCTGAGCGACAACGCCAACGCCAACATCGCCCAGGGAGGCTACGCCGAGGACCTCGTGGCGGCTGACCTGGACAACCGCACCCAGAAAGTTGAGTACTACGACGGCGCCGACGGCAACTCCGGTGACGACGAAGACGGCTCCGAGGACGCCTGGTCGCTCACCGGACGGTAGCCTAGGAGGGTGACTAGCACTGAAGCCAACAGCTCAGGCTCCGCCTCCGGGATCTGGAACCTTCCGAACATCCTGACGATGCTTCGGATTGTCCTGGTGCCGTTCTTCGTGTGGTTCCTCATCGCGGACGCGCCCGGGCTCGACAGCCAGAACGGCCTCTGGCGCTGGGCCGCGGCCCTGACGTTCGCGGTTGCCATTTACACGGACAAGCTCGACGGCGACATCGCCCGCAGCAGGGGCCTGATCACCGATTTCGGTAAGATCGCCGATCCGATCGCGGACAAACTGCTCACCGGCTCCGCCCTGGTGATGCTCTCGCTGCTGAACGAGCTGCCGTGGTGGATCGCCATCCTGATCCTCGCCCGCGAATGGGGGATCACGGCACTGCGGTTCTTCGTCATCCGGTACGGCGTCATCCCGGCGTCGCGGGGAGGCAAGCTGAAGACTGTGGTGCAGACCGTCGCGATCCTGCTGTACGTGGTCCCGCTCGCCTCACTGGCCCCGTGGCTGGGAGTGGTGGCTTTCCTGGTGATGCTGGCGGCCGTGGCCATCACCGTCTGGACAGGTGGCCAGTATGTTGTCGAAGCGCTCAAGCTGCGCGCGAACGGCCGGCGCGCAGCCAGCCAGCGCGTAAAAGGAGAGCTGCCATGAGTAACCTGCACCGCATCGCCGAACAAGCAGTCAACGGTGCCATTGGCCGCGGACTGACCGTGGCTACCGCCGAATCCCTGACTGCGGGCATGGTGGCGGCGGTCCTCGCCGACACCCCCGGCGCCTCGGGCATGCTCCAGGGCGGCGTGGTTTCCTATCAGAACTCAGTCAAGTCGGACGTCCTGGGCGTACCTGCCGAACTGCTCGACGCCGTCGGATCAGTCGACGGTGACGTCGCGAAGGCGATGGCGGCAGGGGCCCGACGGGTCTGCGGAGCGGACATCGGAGTGTCCACCACGGGTGTCGCCGGACCGGAACCGCATGGCGGCAAGGACGTGGGGACAGTGTTCGTCGGCGTCGCCACGGCGGACGGCGCAACGTCGTTCGGCTACGTGTTTGAAGGCAACCGCGCGGATATCCGCGGCCAGGCGTGCGCGGCCGCTTTGGAGCGGCTGCTTGAAGCCCTATCTTCCGAGGCTTACCCGGCGTAAAGTTGCCGGGAACAAAATTTGATTCCTAATAGTTGTTACATTGTGTCGCTTCCGAATATGGGAGGCGCCTAGGATGAGTAAATAATCATGGTTCGCCTGATGAGGGCGGACCTGACGTACGAGGGAGCAAGGCGATACAGATGGTAAAGCAGCCCGTATCCGTAAACGGCGTTGTCCGCTGGAAGGATGTGGGCCTCGCCGATCAGGCAAAGAGCGAACAGAAGGAGCGCAAGATGGTAGTACTTCGTCACGAAATCGGTGATGTTCTGCGCGACGTTCGCCAGCGTCAGGGCCGAACCCTCCGCGAAGTGTCACACAGTGCCCGGGTATCCCTGGGTTACCTCAGTGAAGTGGAGCGCGGCCAGAAGGAAGCCTCTTCGGAGTTGCTGTCTTCGATCTGCTCGGCCCTGGACGTCCCGTTGTCCAGCATGCTCCGCGAAGTCAGCGACCGCGTTGCCGTTGCTGAAGGCGTTGCTGTTCCGGACACCGTCCCGCAGGAATTCTCGCAGCGCTACGGCCGCGATCTTGACCGCGAACTCAATACCGACCTCTCTGACGAACTGGCCAAGGGACTGCTCTCAGGCGCCCGCTGACCGGCACACGTCAGAACCTAGTCTCTGCGCTTGACACGAAGGGCCTCCGGCTAAGCCGGAGGCCCTTCGTTGTCTACTTCGCCTCGTCCTTCGGGAAGCCGTCCCGCTCATACGTCGCGTTGAGCTTTGCCATGTAGGCGGCGAGGGTCTGCAGGTCCTCCACGGGCCATTCCCCCAGCCGCTCACGGAAAACTTCGCGCCGGGCATCCTGGACCTGGTGCATCTTCTCCTCGCCCTTGGGCGTCAGCCGGATGGTCTGGGCACGGCCGTCGAGCGGGTCCGCTTCCTTGGACACGAGGCCGATGCTCTCGAGGAATGCGATCTGCCGGCTAACGGAGGGCTTGCCCACTCCGATACATGAAGCGAGTTCCGTGAGCCTAATGGGGCCTTCCCTGCGGATGACGGTGAGGAGGCCATAGGCTGCCGGCTCCATGTCCGGGTGGACCTGCCGGGAAAGTTGCTGGGAGATGGAGCGTCCGCGGCGCCAGAACAGGCTGATCTGGTGCTCCACGGTCCGCAGGGCCGCGTCGACGCTGTTTTCGGTGGCCCCGGAAGCATCGGGTTCCACAGCTGGGTTGCTCATGGCAACCATTCTATTGGCCGCAGGCGTGAGAGACTTTATCGGTGCGAATCAGCGACTTTTGGCGGCTAATGGACGATGAGTTCGGCGCGGGGTACTCCCGGGTCCTCAGCAGCTCACTGGTGCTGGCAGGTGTCGGCAGCCGGACGGCGGACCAGGCGTTGGCGGCGGGAGTCCCGCCTCGGCAGGTCTGGCTCGCGATCTGCGACGTGCAGGACGTCCCTGCTGATCGGCGGCTCGGCCGGGACATCAAGCCGTCCCGGAACTGATCCGCGGCGCTGCCTGAGGCTGGATGGCTCCGCCCTGACACGCCGCGCAATTGTTCGAATATCTGTTCGGGTCGGGCTATGCTTTTTGCAGAGCGTTTTCCACATACGCAATGTCATCCGGCAGGAATGTCGGTGGGTGCCGTTAGCGTCGGTGATGACAGATAAAGGGCCGCTCAGGCCACTCCACAGCGAGAAAACTAGAGGTGTGAACCATGGCGGCAGCCCCGGATCGTCAGAAGGCGCTCGATGCAGCGCTTGCCCAGATCGACAAGCAGTTCGGTAAAGGCTCTGTCATGCGGCTGGGCGACGAAGTGCGTGCGCCCATTGAAGTAATCCCCACCGGCTCCATTGCCTTGGACGTTGCCCTGGGAATTGGCGGCCTGCCGCGCGGCCGCGTTGTGGAAATCTACGGCCCGGAATCGTCGGGTAAGACCACCGTGGCCCTGCATGCCGTGGCGAATGCCCAGCGCCTGGGCGGTATCGCTGCGTTCATCGACGCCGAGCACGCCCTGGACCCGGAATACGCCGCCAAGCTGGGTGTCGATACCGACGCGCTGCTGGTATCCCAACCGGACACCGGCGAGCAGGCCCTGGAAATCATGGACATGCTGATTGGCTCAGGGTCCCTCGACGTGATCGTCATTGACTCCGTGGCCGCCCTTGTGCCCCGCGCGGAAATTGAAGGCGACATGGGCGACAGCCACGTCGGCCTGCAGGCCCGCCTGATGAGCCAGGCGCTGCGTAAGATCACCGGACGTTTGAGCCAGACCAAGACCACCGCCATCTTCATTAACCAGCTGCGTGAGAAGATCGGCGTCTTCTTCGGCTCGCCGGAAACCACCACCGGTGGTAAGGCGCTGAAGTTCTACGCTTCAATCCGCATCGACGTCCGCCGCATCCAGACGCTGAAGGAAGGCGCTGATTCGGTGGGCAACCGCACCAAGGCGAAAATCGTCAAGAACAAGATGGCCCCGCCCTTCAAAATCGCCGAATTCGACATCATCTACGGCCAGGGGATCTCCCGCGAGGGCGGCATCATCGACATGGGCGTGGAGCACGGCCTGATCAAGAAGTCCGGTTCATGGTTCACCTACGACGGTGACCAGCTGGGCCAGGGCATGGAGAACTCGCGACGCTTCCTCCGCGACAACCCGGAGCTTGCGGCGGAGCTGGAGCGCCTCATCAAGGAGAAGCTGGGCGTCGGCGTCAAACCCGCCGAGGCTGAAAAGGAAGCGTCGCCGAAGCTCAAGGCCGTTGACGGTTTCTAGGGGAACCCGGCGGAGCGGGCCAGGATTCCGATCCCGGAAACCTGGCCCGGCCGGATTCGGCGACGCGGGACCGGACGGGGCTTTGGCCGCCGAGCACGGGTTCGCGCCGGAGCTGGAAGCGGACCACGATGCTGAGCCTGATCCGGCCTCCGTGGCGCGGGCCATCGTCCTGCGGCAGCTGACCACCTCGCCGAAAAGCAGGTTGCAGCTGGCCCGCAAGCTGGCCGAGCGCAATGTTCCGGAGGACGTGGCCGAGGCCGTACTGGACAGGTTCGAGGAAGTCCGGCTCGTGGATGACGCCGAGTTTGCGGACATGTGGGTCCGGAGCAGGTCCCAGACCCGGAAGCTCGCCAAGGGCGCGTTGCGACGCGAGCTTGCAGACAAGGGTATTGAGGCCGACATTGCGGCCCGGGCCCTGGAGCAGCTCAGTGACGAAGCGGAGGAATCTGCCGCCCGTGAGCTCGTCCAACGCAAGCTCAAAGGCACTGCAGACCTCACGGACCGCGCCGAGCGGGACAAAGTCACGCGCCGGCTCGCGTCGATGCTGGCCCGGAAGGGATACCAGCCGTCGCAGGCCTTCCGGATCGTGGGGGAGGTCCTCGACGCCGCAGCCGGTGAGCGTGCGGAAACGGAATTCCTATGAACCGGTACCCTTAACAGGTGAGTTTGACCATTCCCTCCCCAGCGTCCGGCACCAGCACTTCCGCCAGCATCGAGGCAGCACCCGCGGCTGCCCAGCCGCGCACCTATCAAGTGCGCACTTTCGGCTGCCAAATGAACGTGCACGACTCCGAGCGCATGGCCGGAATGCTCGAAGGCGCCGGCTACGTGCCCGCGTCGGGTGAGCATGCGGATGTGGTGGTGTTCAACACCTGCGCCGTCCGTGAAAACGCCGACAACAAGCTTTATGGCAACCTGGGGATGCTCGCGCCGGTCAAGGCGGCCAACCCCGGCATGCAGATCGCGGTGGGCGGCTGCCTGGCCCAGAAGGACCGCGAAACCATCCTGAAGAAGGCCCCCTGGGTGGACGCGGTCTTCGGTACCCACAACGTTGGCGCACTGCCCGCGCTGTTGGACCGCGCCCGGCACAACAATGAAGCGCAGCTCGAGATCCTGGAATCACTCGACGTTTTCCCCTCCACCCTCCCCACCAAGCGGGACTCCGTGTACTCGGGCTGGGTGTCGATTTCGGTGGGCTGCAACAACACGTGCACCTTCTGCATCGTTCCTGCCCTGCGCGGCAAGGAGAAGGACCGCCGCCCGGGCGACATCCTCGCCGAGATTCAGGCGCTGGTGGATGACGGTGCCATCGAAGTGACGCTCCTGGGCCAGAACGTGAACTCCTACGGGGTGGAATTCGGTGACCGTCAGGCATTCTCCAAACTGCTCCGTGCCTGCGGTGAAATCGAAGGCCTCGAACGGGTCCGGTTCACCAGCCCGCACCCGGCAGCCTTCACGGACGACGTCATTGACGCCATGGCTGAAACGGCCAACGTGATGCCGCAGCTGCACATGCCGCTGCAGTCCGGCTCCGACAAAGTCCTCAAGGACATGAAGCGCTCGTACCGCTCCACTAAGTTCCTCGGCATCCTGGAAAAGGTGCGGGAGCGGATTCCGCACGCGGCCATTTCCACCGACATCATCGTGGGCTTCCCCGGCGAAACCGAAGAAGACTTCCAAGCCACGCTTGACGTCGTCGAGAAATCACGGTTCGCCACGGCGTTCACCTTCCAGTACTCCAAACGCCCCGGCACTCCCGCGGCGGACTTGCCGGACCAGCTCCCGAAGGCAGTGGTGCAGGAGCGCTTTGAGCGCCTGACAGCGTTGCAGGACCGGATAGCGGCCGAGGAGAACGCCCGCCAGCTGGGCCGCCGGGTCGAGGTCATGGTCACGGCGCAGTCCGGCCGCAAGGCGGAGGAAACCCATCGCTTGTCGGGCCGGTCGCAGGACCAGCGCCTCGTGCACTTCTCGGTCCCGGAAGGTGCTGAGAAACCGCGCCCCGGCGACCTCGTGACGGTCACCATAACCGAAGCCGCGGCCTTCCACCTGGTCGCGGATCCGGCGTCGGCGGCGGACTACACCCTGCGCCGTTCGCGCGCGGGCGACGCCTGGGACAGGTCCCAGGCCGACTCCTGCGGCGTGCCGGTTCCCGGCAGCGGTTCCGGCGCGAACGGCGCCAAGAGCGGCGTGTCCCTCGGCATGCCGGCGGTCCCCGTCCGCCGCGGCTAGGCAATGGCCAATCCTCCAGCCGACGAGCACCACGAAGTGGACGCCCGCCCAGCAGCGATCGCCGATGCTGACCTACCCTCGGCGGCGGACCGCAATACCGGTAACCCCCGTCCTCCCGTAATCGCTGTGGTTGGCCCCACCGGGTCCGGCAAATCTGACCTCGCCGTTGCGCTGGCACTGGCCCTCGACGGCGAAGTCATCAACGCGGACGCCATGCAGTTCTACCGCGGCATGGACATCGGCACTGCCAAGATCACGGCCGTGGAGCGCAAGGGAGTTCCGCACCATCTCCTGGACACCCTCGACGTCACCGAAGAAGCCAGCGTTTCGGACTTCCAGCGCGAGGCGCGGGCCGCCATCGCAGAGATCCACGGCCGCGGCAAGCGGGCCATCCTGGTGGGCGGTTCGGGCCTCTACGTCCGGGCCGCACTCGACGTGCTCGAATTTCCCGGTACGGATCCGGCTATCCGCGGCCGCCTGGAAGCAGAGCTGGCGGACACCGGTCTGGCCCCGCTGCGCACCCGACTGGAAGCGGTCGACCCGGTTTCAGCCGGCCGTCTGGGCGACGCCCGCAGGGTGGTCCGGGCCTTGGAGGTCTTCGAACTGACAGGGCGCCCTTTCAGCTCCTTTATGCCCGTTCGGGAGTACTTCCAGCCGGCGGTACAGATCGGACTCGAAGTGGACCGTGAGCTCCTGAAGGACAGGCTGGCCCAGCGCGTCCACGTCATGGTTGCAGGCGGACTCCAGGCCGAGGTGCAGCGGCTGGACGCTGCAGGGCTCCGAAACGGCAAGACGGCGTCCCGTGCCCTGGGCTATGCCCAGTTCCTGAAAGTCCTCGACGGCGAATGGGATGCCGGCCAGGCCACGGACGACACCATCACGGCCACGCGGAAATTCGCCCGGCGGCAACTCACGTGGTTCAGGGCGGATCCGCGCATCAACTGGCTTGACTGGCAAGACCCGGACCTGGTGGCCAAGGCCGTGGCCATGTCGCTCAAGACGCCCACCCTGAACCGGTAACCTTGATCCATGGACGAAACCCTTGCACCCGCCCCTGACCGCACTCTCCAGGGGCTGAGCGGCCTGGCCTTCTCCAAGGGCCATGGCACCGGCAACGATTTCGTGCTCGTTGCCGACCCCGAGGGTACCTGGCCGATTGCGCCCGAACAGGTCGCGGAACTCTGCGACCGCCACCGCGGCATCGGCGGTGACGGCCTGATCCGGGCCGTGCCTTCGCGATTCCTCCCGGAGGGGCGCGAGCTGCAGGCAGTCCACCCGGATGCCGAATGGTTCATGGACTACCGCAATGGTGACGGATCCCTGTCGGAAATGTGCGGCAACGGCGTCCGCGTGTTTGTCCACTTCCTCATCGCCGAAGGCCTTGTCCGGCTCGGCACCGGCGATGCCCTGACCATCGGCACGCGCGGAGGCGTCAAGACAGTGGTGCGGACCGATAACGGCTACGCCGTGGACATGGGGCCGTGGGAATTCATCTTCCCGGGCGAGGCCACGGCACGTGCCATGGACTCGCTGGTGACCGCGGACGGCCTGGAAGTACCGCGCCCGGCGCTGTCCGTCAGCATGGGGAACCCGCATACTGTGGTGGCCCTGGCCGAACTCAGCGAACTTGAGGCAACACAGCTCTTCAAGGCACCGCACGTTGATCCGAAGCCGGCGAACGGCACCAACGTCGAGTTTGTCGTCCCTTCCGAGCCGCTGGTCCACGACGGCGTCGGCACAGTCACCATGCGCGTCCACGAGCGCGGCGTGGGGGAGACCCAGTCCTGCGGTACCGGCGCCTGCGCAGCAGCTGTCGCCATCCGGCACTGGGCCGGGCAGGGCGCTCCGGACGCCTGGAATGTGAACGTGCCCGGCGGCGTCGTCGGCGTTAAATTCTTTGCGGGGCCGGAAGGCCACGAACATGTGGAACTTAGCGGTCCCGCGGTGATCGTGGCTAGCGGGACGCTTTCCTGACCCGAAGGATCCTGAAGGACTTCGAGGTGCTTTCCCGGGTGACGGTGAAGCTGCTGTCCAGTTCAGCGGCCAGCCAGCGCTGAAGCGAGTCGGAACCAAGGTTCTTCTGGACCACCAGCCAGGCGGATCCGCCTGCGGCCAGCCGGGGCAGCCACAGCAGCAGCAGGGAGTGAAGCTCGTCCTTGCCGATCCGGATCGGGGGATTGGACCAGATCGTGTCGAACCGGAGGCCGGGATCGACGGCGTCGGGCAGGCTGGCGGTCACGTTGTTCAATCCCAGCAGGCCGGCGTTCTCGTTGGTCAGGGCGACGCAGCGCTCGTTCACGTCCACGGCGAAGACCTGCGCGTGGGGTGCCCGCAGGGCCATGGTGAGTGCGATCGGACCCCAGCCGCAGCCGATGTCCAGCAGGTTGCCCTGGGGTGACGGGGCCGGCACATCGGCGAGCAGCACGGCAGTTCCCTTGTCAATGCCGTCGGGGCTGAAGATGCCGCTGGACGTCTGCAGCCTGCGCGTTTCACCGGCAAGTTCCACGGTTAGCGGTTTGCGGGTGAAGGGCCCGGCAGGCTGGGCGCTGAAATAGTGTGCAGACTCCATAACTCGCCAGATTAGTTGCCCGGCGCGCCGATGGGAAACGAGGAGGGGAACGGGGCACGGAAACCCGTCTGCTAATGTTTAATCCATGTTCTTGATCTTTGAGTAGCCGGCACGGGCACAGCCCGTCCCGCAGCGACGCAGGTATTCACCTTCCGCTCCGTGCGCCGTCAAGCCGTGATTGCCCGGCAGAACGTCCCGCCCGTACTACTTGGAGTCCAGCAATGCTGATCGTCTGACCATGCGCTCTTCTGAACAAGCGCACCCTCCGCAACGTCGCCTGCCCCGCACATCGTCGCCCCACATACCGTCCGTACCGCCGCCCGCTGCGCCGCAGCCGCCGGCACTCCAGGAGCCCGAATGACCAATAGTCGTCAGCCCAGCGCGAATACCGCCCCGCAGACAAACAATCAGCATTATTCTGAAGGTGTCGAATCTTCAAAGGAGAACATGACCAACCAGCCCAACACCGGATCTGATGCAGCCTCCCAGGACATGAGTCCTGAGGAAATCCAGGCCGTCATCGACCGGATTCTGTCCAAGGATGTTCCGGCACGTGCCGCCCACCCCGCATCGGAAAATTCGCGCGGAGTTTTGGGATCGGCGCAGGCGATATCCCGCCAGGACAGCGAACACAGCATCTTCGACGGTGACCAGCAGGACCTTGAGGAACGCCGGGCGCTGCGCCGTACGGCCGGCCTGTCCACCGAACTCGAAGACGTCACCGAAGTTGAATACCGGCAGTTGCGCCTCGAACGTGTTGTCCTCGCCGGTCTGTGGACAGAAGGCACGCTTGCGGACGCCGAGAACTCCCTCCGCGAACTTGCCGCCCTGGCGGAAACTGCGGGCTCGGAGGTTCTGGACGGCATTGTCCAGCGCCGTGCCAAGCCCGACCCCGGCACGTTCCTCGGCTCCGGCAAGGCCCAGGAGCTCAAGGACATCGTGATGTCCACCGGTGCGGACACTGTGGTGGTGGATGCCGAGCTGGCACCTTCACAGCGGCGCGGACTCGAGGACATCGTGAAGGTCAAAGTCATCGACCGCACGGCCCTGATCCTGGACATCTTCGCCCAGCACGCCAAGAGCCGTGAAGGCAAGGCCCAGGTGGAGCTGGCGCAGCTTGAATACCTGCTCCCGCGCCTGCGCGGCTGGGGCGAATCCATGTCCCGCCAGGCCGGCGGCCAGGTGGGCGGCGCAGGTGCCGGCATGGGTTCCCGTGGTCCCGGCGAAACCAAGATCGAACTGGACCGGCGCCGGATCCGCACCAGGATGGCGAAGCTGCGGCGTGAAATCGCAGCGATGAAGCCGGCACGGGAGACCAAGCGGGCCAACCGCCGTCGTAATTCCGTGCCGTCCGTAGCCATCGCAGGATACACAAACGCCGGAAAGTCCTCGCTCCTGAACCGGCTGACCGACGCCGGCGTCCTGGTGGAGAACGCCCTGTTCGCCACGCTGGATCCCACCGTCCGCAAGGCGGAAACGGCAGACGGCCTGGGCTACACCCTGGCCGATACCGTGGGCTTCGTCCGGTCCCTGCCGACCCAACTGGTGGAAGCCTTCCGTTCCACCCTGGAGGAAGTGGCCGATTCGGACCTCATCCTGCACGTGGTGGACGTCTCGCATCCCGATCCGGAAGGCCAGATCGCCGCGGTCCGGGCAGTGTTCAGCGAAGTGGACGCCCGCAAGGTGCCCGAGATCATCGTGCTGAACAAGGCCGACGCCGCGGATCCGTTCGTGGTGGAACGCCTGAAGCAGCGTGAACCCCGCCACGTGGTGGTGTCCGCGCGCACCGGCCAGGGCATCGCCGAACTCCTCAAGGCGATCAGCGAATCCATTCCGCGGCCCAGCGTCAAGATGGAACTGCTGATCCCGTACAACCGCGGTGACTTGATCAGCAAGCTCCACGAAACGGACGCCGAAATCCTTCGCCTGGACCATGAAGAGCAGGGCACACGCGCCCTGGTCATGGTGCGCGAAGGGCTCGCCGCTGAACTGGAATCCTTCATCAGCAATGTCTGACCCCGGGGCCGGAGAAACGAGTGGCTCCGCCGGCGAGCAGTTCGTCATTGAACTGCTCGACCGGGCGGTGTCCGGCATGGGCGGACAGAGCCGCGACGGCCAGCACGAGATGGCCCGGCAGGTGGCACGCGCTATAGACAGCGGCGACCACCTGCTGGTCCAGGCCGGAACCGGCACCGGAAAGTCCCTCGCGTACCTGATTCCGCTGATCGCCCATTCACAGGTCAGCGACAAACCCACCCTGGTGTCCACAGCTACCTTGGCCCTGCAGACCCAGATCGTGGGCAGGGATCTTCCGCGGCTGCTGGAAACCATCACTCCCGCCTTGGAGCGTCCCGTCAAGGTGGCCCTCGTCAAGGGCCGGGCCAACTACGTCTGCCGGCACAAGCTCGACGGCGGGTTCCCCTCCGAGGAGCCGTCAGAGGGCCAGCTCTTCTCACTGGGGGAGGACACCAGCGTCCCGCACTTCGCCGCCTCCCTGGGCGGTCCGGCGTCGCAGCTGGGCAAGGAAGTGGTCAGGCTCCGCGAATGGGCGGAGAAGACCGCCACGGGGGACCGGGACGAACTCATGCCCGGTGTGACGGACCGCGCCTGGCGGCAGGTGTCCGTCACGTCGATGGAATGCCTGGGAGCGCAGAAATGTCCCATGGCTGCCGAGTGCTTCAGTGAACTTGCCCGGCATGACGCAGCCGAGGCCGACGTTGTGGTCACCAACCACGCAATGCTGGCTGTCAGCGCCTTCGAGGGCCTGGCGGTGCTGCCGGAGTACGACGTCGTGGTGGTTGACGAGGCGCACGAGCTCCAGGACCGCGTGACGGGAGCAGTCTCCGGCCAGTTATCCGTGGCCATGGTCCATGCCGCCGCCTCGGGCGCCCGCAAAAACACCGGGATCACTGTTGACGCGCTCAACAACGCGGCCGCCAACCTTGAGCTCGCCATCGCCGGAGTCTCCAGCGGCCTGCTGCCCAACGGCCTCAACGATGAACAACTCGACTGTGTGGACCAGTTGCGGGAAGCCTGCCGCGCGGCCCTTTCCGACTCCAAGGGGGACAGTGCCAACACGGCCGACGGCGGACGCCAGCTGGCGCGCTCACGCCTGATGGTCATCCTTGAGCTTTGCGAACGGCTGATTGCCGCACGGGAAAACCGCGAAGTGGTCTGGTTTTCGCGGAACAGCACCTTCGACCCGCAGCAGGGCTACTCGCAGCCGGACGATGCCGCGCCTGCCCTGATCAACATTGCACCGCTGAGTGTGGCTGGAAAGCTCCGAGACGGTCTCTTTGCCGGCCATACGGTGATCCTGACCTCTGCCACCCTCGCCATAGGATCGGCCTTCGAACCGGCCGCCGGCGGGCTCGGGCTCGTGGGACAAGGCGCACCCAGCTGGACCGGAGTGGACGTCGGATCCCCGTTTGACTATCCCAAGCAGGGAATCCTCTACGTCGCCAGCCATCTGCCGAAGCCCGGCCGCGGGACGTCGCCTGAAGCACTCGACGAGCTCGAGAAGCTGATCCGGGCCTCGGGCGGCGGGGCACTGTGCCTCTTTTCGTCGCGGCGGGCCGCCGAGGAAGCGGCAGAAGCCATGCGCCCGCGCCTGGATGTCAGCATCCTGTGCCAGGGCGAATCGACCATGACCGCGTTGGTGCGGCAGTTTGCAGACGAACCGGATACCTGCCTTTTCGGCACCATGTCCCTCTGGCAGGGCGTTGACGTTCCCGGCGGGTCATGCCGGCTGGTGGTCATCGACCGGATTCCGTTCCCGCGGCCGGATGATCCGCTGATGACGGCACGGTCCCGGGCCGTGGCCCAGGCAGGCGGCAACGGCTTTATGTCGGTTTCGGCCACGCACGCCGCGATCCGGCTTGCCCAGGGTGCCGGCCGTCTGATCCGCTCCACGGGCGACAAGGGTGTTGTGGCCGTCCTCGACTCCCGGCTGTCCACGGAACGCTACGGAGGCTTCCTCCGTGCTGCCCTGCCACCGTTCTGGCCCACTACAGATCCTGCGATCGCTGTGGCTGCGCTGAGCCGGCTGGCCAAGGCTCCGGCGGAGGCCGCTTCTGCCTGACGGGGCGGGGGCGCCTGACGGGGCTCGAGCCGGCGCCGGGTGACCGGCGGCGGCTACGGCGGGCTGCTAGAGCGAGCGAAGGACTGAGACGACCTTGCCCATGATGGTTGCGTGGTCGCCCAGGATGGGCTCGTACTGCGTGTTCTGCGGCAGCAACCAGGTGTGGCCGTCCCGCTGACGGAACGTTTTGACCGTGGCTTCATCATCGAGGAGGGCGGCAACGATGTCGCCGTTGGCGGCGTCGCTCTGCTGGCGCACCACAACCCAGTCACCGTCGCAGATCGCTGCGTCGATCATGGAATCGCCGGACACCTTCAGCATAAAAAGCTCACCGTGGCCCACCAGCTGCCGTGGCAGCGGCATGAGGTCCTCGACGACCTGGTCAGCCAGGATCGGCCCGCCGGCAGCGATCCGCCCGACAAGGGGGACCATGGCCGTATCCGTTGCCGTGGCAAGTTCGGATACAGCCAATCCGCCTACTGTGCGCAGCCGGGCAGGCTTTTCCACGCCGGTGATTTTGGCTGTCCCCTCGTCCAAGGTCAGCGGCATCAGGACCTCCATGGCACGCGGCCGCTTGGGATCGCGGCGGAGGTAGCCCAGCTTCTCAAGCTGCGAGAGCTGGTGGGTGACGCTGGACAGGCTGGCCAGTCCCACGGTGTCGCCGATTTCACGCATGGACGGCGGGTAGCCGTTGTCGTTGACGGAGCGCTGGATCGTTTCCAGAATTTTCTTCTGACGTACTGTGAGGCCCTTCGGCTTCGGTGATGACTGCTGGCTCCGCTGCGTAGCCCTGCCGCCGGTGGCTTGTGCTGCCATGTTCGCCAACGCCTTTCCGTTCTCCCCGGCCTCCGTCGCTGCAGGTGCCGGGAACTTCCGGCCTGAAAATGTCAGACCCTGCTGATCAACTGCAGAAGTGGTTGTTCTGTAGCTCAAACGTAGGCCAGCCCCACAGGTTTTTCAAACATTTGTTCTAGTGAGTCTCGACAATGTTCGTTAATAAGTGCTAGAACAGAACCAGTAAAGTTCGAATATGTGTTCTAGTAGCGAAGTTCTTTCGGTTCTATGTTCGAAAACCGGAACGGGCGGACGTCAGCTTCAGGAACACAGCGGGCAGCACAGTCAGGTCCAGGAGGGCTCAGTTCATGTCAGTTACAAGTGCTTTTCACGGTTCGCGTCATGATGGTTCGGCCAAGCAGGGTTTGGGGCACCATGGCGCGGAATCTCCCATGCAGGGCTTCAACTGGGAGGAACGTCCGGCCGTTAGGACGGCGAAGGCCAGGTCCTCGCAGCCGCCCCTCCGACTGACCCGCCGCGGGCGCATCGTCCTCGTCGGGATTCCGCTGATCCTGGTGTCCGTGCTGCTGATCTCGCTCGCCGGCTTCCTGAACTCGCCGGCGAAGGCGGCGGATTCCGCGTCCGAGCTGTCCTTGACCCCCACCGTGTCGGTGACGGTCCAGCCGGGGCAGTCCCTCTGGGAGATCGCAGGATCCGTGGCCCCCGAACGCGACCCCCGGGATGTCGTGGCCGACATCGTCCAGCTCAACAACCTCGACGGCGGCAGGGTCATGCCGGGCCAGCAGATCTTTGTCCCCTCAAACTAGGGCGCCAAAACCTGCTCCCGGCCGGCCGGCGGCGTCACAGTTTCGGCGGCCCGGCCACCCTCACTTAAACTGTTGAAGTGACTGACCAGCTAGAGCGACTGAACCGACTTCCCCTCCGGACCAACCTTCGGGGCCTGAGCCCGTACGGTGCGCCGCAGCTGGATGTTCCCATCCTGCTCAACGTCAACGAAAACACCCATGGCGTTCCGGCCGACGTCCTCGCCGCCATCTCCGAGGCTGTGACCGCTGCCGCGGCGGGACTGAACCGCTACCCGGACCGGGAGTTCACCGAACTGCGTGAGCGGCTGGCGGAGTACCTTGGCCACGGCCTGGCCGCTGACAACATCTGGGCCGCCAACGGGTCCAATGAAGTGCTGCAGCAGATACTGCAGGCGTTTGGCGGGCCGGGGCGTACCGCCCTCGGGTTCCCGCCCACGTATTCCATGTACCCCTTGCTGGCCAGCGGCACCGATACGGGTTACATCGTTGGCCGGCGTGCGGACGACTATGGCCTCAGTGCGGAGTCAGCGGCCCGTCAGGTCCGGGAACTCCAGCCCAACATCGTTTTCCTGTGTTCACCGAACAACCCCACCGGCACGGGCCTGGGACTGGATGTGGTCGAAGCCGTCTATGCCGCGGGCGAGGCCAGCCAGACAGTCGTGATCGTCGATGAGGCGTACCACGAGTTTGCGCACGACGGCACGCCCAGCGCCCTCACCCTCCTGCCGGGCCGTGAGCGCCTGATCGTGTCCCGGACCATGAGCAAGGCCTTTGCCTTGGCCGGTGCAAGGCTCGGCTACATGGCGGCCGCCCCCGAGGTTACGGACGCACTGCGGCTCGTTCGGCTGCCGTACCACCTGTCCGCCATCACTCAGGCGACCGGCCTGGCCGCCCTGACACACCGCGAGGCCCTCATGGCCGACGTCGAAGACATCAAGCGGCAGCGCGACCGGATCGTCACGGAGCTAACCCGGATGGGACTCAAGCCCGCCGCATCCGACTCGAACTACGTCTTCTTTGGCGGCCTCGAGGACCCCCGCGGAGTATGGCAGGGATTGCTCGACGCCGGCGTCCTGATCCGCGATGTCGGAATCCCCGGCCACCTGCGCGTCACGGCAGGCACTGAGACGGAAACCACAGCCTTCCTGGAAGCCCTGGAACTGATCCTGACCGGGCAGCCCAGCGTCCCGGCCTAAACTGGAGTCAGACCCCGGTTCCCCAGGGAACCAGTTCCCAGACTTCCACCCCGACGGTATTTCTCCTTACATCCAAAGGACACAACACATGAGCACCACCGGATCCATTGCTGCCGAGGCCCGGACCGCACGCATGGAGCGTTCCACGAGCGAATCGTCCGTGCTCGTCGAGATCAACCTTGATGGCACGGGCATCTCGGACATCAGCACCTCGGTTCCGTTCTACGACCACATGCTGACCGCATTGTGCAAGCACTCGCTCATCGACATGACCGTAAAGGCGACCGGTGACATCCACATCGACGTCCACCACACGGTGGAGGACGTCGCCATCACCTTTGGCGAGGTGCTTCGTACCGCCTTGGGCAACAAGGCCGGGATCCGCCGTTTCGGCGAAGCCACGGTTCCCCTGGACGAGGCCCTTGCCCACGCCGTCGTCGATGTCTCCGGGCGTCCCTACCTGGTGCACGGCGGAGAGCCCGCCGGGCAGGAATACCACCTGATCGGCGGCCACTTCACCGGTTCGCTGACCCGCCACGTCTTCGAGGCGATCACCCTGCACGCCGGCATCTGCCTGCATATGAACGTCATCGCCGGCCGGGACCCCCACCACATTGTGGAAGCCCAGTTCAAAGCCTTCGCGCGTGCTCTGCGCGCAGCCGTGGAGCCGGACCCCCGCGTAGAGGGCATCCCCTCCACCAAGGGTGCGCTGTGACCGGCCCGGTCCTCCGGGACGGGGCAATCCTGGATCCTGCCGGAAGCGCGAAGCCGGCCTCACCCGACGGTAAACCCACCGTCACAGTCCTGGACTACGGCTCCGGCAACGTCCGCTCAGCCGTCCGTGCGCTTGAGCGTGCGGGCGCCGAAGTCATCCTCAGCGCCAAGCCCGAGGACGTCCTGAATGCCGACGGACTGCTGGTTCCCGGCGTCGGAGCCTTCGAAACGGTCATGCGCGAGCTCAAGGCAGTGGACGCCATCCGGATGATCGGCCGGCGTGTTGCCGGCGGCCGTCCCGTACTCGGCATCTGCGTGGGACTCCAGGTGCTTTTTGAGGCCGGCGTCGAGCACGGCACCGAAGCCGAAGGCATGGGGGAGTGGCCCGGCAAGGTGGAACTGCTTCCTGCCGAGGTTGTACCCCACATGGGCTGGAACACGGTTAAGGTTCCGGAAGGATCCCGGCTCTTCGAGGGCGTTGAAAACGAGCGCTTCTACTTCGTCCACTCCTACGGTGTGCAGCACTGGGACTTCGACGTCATCCAGCCCCGCATGGCTGCCCCGCTGGTCACCTGGTCCGAGCACGGCGCACCGTTCATCGCCGCCGTGGAGAACGGGCCGCTGTGCGCCACCCAGTTCCACCCGGAAAAGTCCGGCGACGCCGGAGCCCGGCTCCTCCGCAACTGGGTCAACAGCCTGCGCCCCGGCAAAGCGGCAGCAACAGCAGCCACTCCCGCCCGTACCGGACCGGCCGCCTAGATGTGGTCGATAGTCCTGACGGGCGTCGCCGGCCTGCTGGTTGGCGGGGCGCTGTCCTTCAGGCAGCAACACAAGCCGCTCTGGACCCAGGTCGTTTTCTACGTTCTGGCCGGAATGTCGCTGCTGGCCGCGTACCTTCTTACCCTGCCGGCCAACTAGCCGCGCCCGCACCCTGCCTGCCCACCACAGCTTCACTACAACCTGAGGACCTGAAGATGACCACCGAAACGCCGCTGCCCGTCCTGGAACTGCTCCCCGCCGTCGACGTCGTCAACGGCCAGGCGGTCCGCCTGGTCCAGGGCGAGGCCGGTAGCGAGACGAGTTACGGCACGCCGCTGGAAGCTGCACTCAACTGGCAGGAGCAGGGTGCCGAGTGGGTACACCTGGTGGACCTGGATGCAGCCTTTGGCCGCGGCTCCAACGCCGAACTGCTCCGCGAAGTGGTGGGCCGGCTGGACATCAACGTTGAACTGTCCGGCGGCCTGCGCGACGACGAATCACTCGAGAAGGCCCTGGACCTGGGCGTCGCCCGGGTGAACCTGGGCACGGCGGCCCTTGAAAACCCGGAGTGGACTGCACGCGCCATCGACCGCTTTGGCGACAAGATCGCTGTCGGGCTCGACGTCCGCGGAACAACTTTGGCGGGCCGCGGCTGGACGAAGGAAGGCGGCGACCTGTGGGACGTGCTGGCACGGCTCGAAGAAGCCGGCTGCGCCCGCTACGTGGTCACGGACGTCACCAAGGACGGCACCCTGCAGGGCCCCAACGTTGAGCTGCTCCGCCAGATGGTGGAGAAGACCGGCAAGCCGGTGGTGGCCTCCGGCGGTATCTCCAGCCTGGAGGACCTCAAGGTGCTGCGCTCCCTCGTGCCGCTGGGCGTTGAAGGTGCCATCGTGGGCAAGGCCCTGTACGCCGGTGCCTTCACGCTGCCGGAAGCGCTTGACGTAGCAGGCCGCCGCTAGCCCGGCAACCACCATGGATCAGCGACCTCCAGCGGAACAGCGACCCCCGGCACCCCGGCAGCTGCCCGGCCACATCGCCGCTGCGCTTGCCGGCTCAGGCGGGGCCACGGATTCCGCCGGCCAGCCCTGGGCCGGCCGCAGCTTCGCCGGCGAGGATGCGAAGATCCACAACTTCGAGGACGACGACGGCACGGCCGATGCCGGTTACCTCGCCGCGGTTGACGCCCTGCGCTCCGCTGCCGGCGACGAGGCTGCCGTGGTGGCATCCCTGGCCACTGCCCGGGTGTTTGTTCCGATCGTTGCCCGGCTGGCCGAAGAAAGCGACCACGGGACGCACGCCGACCGGCTTCACGGGGATAAGCAGGCGGACATGGCGCTCGTAACGCTGAAAGCACCGGACGGACGGACCGCCCTTCCCGTCTTCACGTCGGCAACGGCGTTGGAAGCGTGGCACCCGCAGGCCCGGCCCGTGGCTGTCTATGCCGCGAGGGCCGCACTGTCCGCGGTGGCCGAAGGCGCCGAACTCCTGGTGCTGGATCCCGGTTCCGAGTACACGTTCGTTGTCCGTCGGCCGGCCGTCTGGGCTCTCGCCCAGCAGCAGGAGTGGCTGCCGTCCTACGCAGACCCGGAGCTTGCACGCGCAATGGCGGAAGCAACGGCAGGCTATCCGCCGGTAAGGCGCGTGGAACTCGAGCCGGGCGGCGGCGTCGCGTCGTCAACAGCCGGCGGTGCCGTTGTCCCCGGCGGCGGTCCGGGGCCGGAGCTCCGTGTCGTGCTGTACCTGGCCGACGGCCTGGATGCTGCCGGTGTCCAGGCAGTTGTGTCCGGACTCAATGCCGAGTGGTCCCGGAATGCGGTCTTCGCCGAGCGGGTTGACTCGATAGAGGTAAAGTTGCTGCGCGCAGCCGAGTAGCTGACGGTAGACGGGACACATCCCGTCCTGTCGTCGGCAGGATGAAGGACAAAGCCCGTGAATTTCGCTCTTTACAAGGAGCTCCTTGCAGTCAGGCCCATCAGGCTACTGCTGACCGTCGGAATGATAGCCCGCATACCGCATTCGGCGGCCGGGGTACTGCTGACCCTGCACATCGTCCTCACGCTGGGCGAGGGGTATGCCGCCGCCGGTGCAGCGGCAGCGGTAATGACCATTGGCATCGCCGTCGGGGCCCCCTGGCGCGGTCGCCGGGTGGATACCGTCGGTCTTCGCAAGGCGCTGATTCCTTCCGTCGTTTCCGAGACCGTCATCTGGTCCGTGGTGCCGCACGTCTCCTATGAGTGGCTGCTGGCGCTGGTGTTCGTCGGGGGACTCCTCACGCTGCCAATCTTCAGCGTGGTGCGCCAGTCGCTGGGCGTGCTGGCAAGCGGCGAGCAGCGGCGGACGGCCTTCGCGCTGGATGCGATCGCCACGGAGCTGGTCTTCATGCTCGGCCCTGCGGCCGGCGCCATTGTGGCTACCGCCGGTTATTCGGTTGCCGGACTGACGGTTGTGGGTGTGTGCACGTCCGTGGCCGGCCTGTTCCTGATGTGGTTCAACCCGCCGACGCGAAGCGCAGTGCCGGATGACGAGTACGAAACGGACCAGCAGGAAGGCGCGGAAGTGGCGGTCGTCGCGGCGGCTCCGGCACACCTGCAGGAGGCTGCTGCCGAACTTGCTCCGGTGGCGTCCAGTGAGCTCCGCCGCTTGGGGCTGCGTCACAGGGTGGCACACAACTTTGCCTGGTTCACCGCCGCGGTGGCAGCGGTCTTCGCTGTGGCCGCCGGGGCCGGAATGGTCCTCAGCGGCACTGACGTGGGAATTGTTGCCGCTTTGGAAACCGGCGGGCACCAGGCGGAGATTGGCCTGGTCTTTGTCTTCTGGTGCGCGGCTTCCGTGGTCGGCGGGCTCCTTTACGGCGCCATGCACCGGCCGGTTTCCCCGATTATCCTGTTGCTTGGCATGGCTGCCCTCACCATCCCGATGGGCTTCGCCCGGGACACGCTGACACTGTGCCTGCTTTCGCTGCTGCCCGGGCTGCTGTGCGCGCCGGTCCTTTCCTCTGCCTCGGAAAAAGTGGCCGAGCTCGTGGAGGAGCGCCGCCGCGGCGAGGCCATGGGCTGGTACGGATCTGCGCTGACTGCCGGGGTGGCCCTCGGCGCTCCGCTGGCCGGTGTTTTCATTGACGGAATCGGACCGTCCGCCGGTTTTGTCTCGGTGGGTGCGGCGGGCGTTGTCCTCTGCCTGTTCGGCCTGGTGCTGCTGCGCCATCGCCGCCGGCGCGGCCTGCTCACCTAGCGCGGGGCAGGAGCCCGCCTGACCCGGCGGAAGGATTGAGGCCACCGGTCAGATACGACAACGCGGATCTCTTACGACGGGACTCAACCGACGGGACTCAAACGACGACGGCGGCGGGCAGACCCGATTGGTCCGCACGCCGCCGTCGATATGCCGGTGAAAAGCCTGAATTAGCGCCTAGTTGACCGGGCCGGTGTACTTTTCCCCCGGGCCCTTCCCCGGGGCGTCAGGAATGATCGACTCTTCGCGGAAGGCCAGCTGCAGGGAGCGCAGTCCGTCGCGCAACGGACCGGCGTGCTGGGAACCAATTTCCGGCGCGGCAGCAGTCACGAGTCCGGCCAGCGCGGTGATCAGCTTGCGGGCCTCGTCCAGGTCCTTGAGCTCCTCGGCATTGTCCTCGGCGGCAAGGCCGAGCTTGACGGCCGACGCGCTCATCAGGTGCACAGCGGCGGTGGTGATGACCTCGATGGCGGGAACCTCGGAGATGTCCCGGATCTGCTGCGAGACCTGCTCCTGGCCGTCCCGCTGACCGGAGGCGGGCTCGAAAACGTGTGAATTACTGTCTGAAGTGCTCATACTGGTAAGCTTGTCACAGACCGACTGAATGTCGTTATTTTGCTATGTGAAACTCGTAACTGCCAATGTGCAGTTTTTGGGGTTCCTTCGGTAGGATTGACTTTCAGTTTGCAAGCGGAGTTCTCTCCCACCCGCGTCAGCCGTTTTCCCGGAAGCAATTTCCCGCGGAAGCAAGGTTGCCGGGTACCTGGTCGGGCGGTCCACAGCAGCGTCAGTTGCGTGGAACGCGTACAGCCTCCCCGGAGGCGGTGTACATCCGATCTTCGAGGCCTTCGATTGCTCCGGCAATTGGGGGCCTTCTCTATTTGCCGGTGGAGTACTCATCTCAACCACAGGAGTTCTAACATTAGCGAGCCAAGAATCAATGAGCGTATCCGCGTCCCCGAGGTGCGGCTGGTCGGCCCTGCAGGTGAACAGGTAGGAATCGTCCGTATTGAGGATGCCCTGCGTTTGGCTGCCGAGTCCGACCTTGATCTCGTTGAAGTTGCACCGCAGGCCAAGCCTCCGGTGTGCAAGCTGATGGACTTCGGCAAGTACAAGTACGAAGCCGCCGTCAAGGCACGCGAGGCCCGGAAGAACCAGACCAACACGGTTCTGAAGGAAATCCGTTTCCGGCTGAAGATCGACACCCACGACTACGAGACCAAGCGCGGCCACGCCCTCCGCTTCCTCGGCGCCGGGGACAAGGTCAAGGCCATGATCCAGTTCCGCGGCCGCGAGCAGCAGCGTCCGGAAATGGGCATCCGCCTGCTCCAGCGCTTCGCCGACGATGTCGCCGAAGTTGGCGTTGTCGAGTCCAGCCCCCGCATCGACGGCCGCAACATGGTCATGGTTGTTGGTCCGCTGAAGAACAAGGCTGAGGCCAAGGCTGAGGCTCGCCGTGCGACGCAGCGCGCAGAGGCCAAGGCCCAGAACGAAGCCAAGGCCACCGGCCGGGTGGACGTCAGCCGCGACCAGCCCGCCATGACGCAGTCCCTTGCGGACCTGCTTCCTGAGGGTTTTGCCGTAACGACTGAAGAAGCAGCACCCGAGGCGAGCACTGAGGCTGCGGCTTCAACCAGCGCCGAGGCACCTGCAGAAACGGTTGCGGCCCCGGAAGCCGAAGCGCCGGTCAAGGAAGAGCCGAAGCAGGAAGTTCCGGCTGAGGAAGCTCCGAAGCAGGCAGCGCCCGTCAAGGAAGCACCCAAGCAGGAAGCTCCGAAGCAGGCGGCGCCCGTCAAGGAAGCCCCGAAGCAGGAAGCACCGAAGCAGGAAGCACCGAAGCGCGAAGCCCCCAGGGCAGCGGCAGCACCGCGTCCTGCGGTAAGCAGGCCCGCTGTGGCCAAGGCACCGGTTGCACCGAAGCCCGCAGAGGCTGCCCCTGTGGCGCCGAAGCCGGCCGGCGTACCTGCGCCGCCGCCCAAGCCGGTAGCACGGCCTGCGGCACCCAAGCCTGCAGCACGGCCTGCTGCTCCCAAACCGGGCAGCAAGAAGACTAACTAGTTCAAAGCTGTGCGAAGCATCGCCCGAGCACAGCAAGCAACCAGCACGCCGCCCGCAGGGGTGGCTGCACGAAAGACTGCAGACTTGTCTGCGGATACGTAAGGAGATCGGTTCCCATGCCGAAGATGAAGACCCACAGTGGTGCTAAGAAGCGCTTCAAGCTGACCGGCAGCGGCAAGCTGCGCCGCCAGCAGGCCAACCGCCGCCACTACCTCGAGCACAAATCCTCCAGGCTGACCCGTCGCCTCGCCGGCGACAAGATCGTCTTCAAGGGCGACGCCAAGGTCATCCGGAAGATGCTCGGCATCTAAGTTCCAAGTTCTCTGACTGTTGCCACCTGGCAGCGGTCAACTACCAAAAAGGCTTCTCAGGCCAGCCGGTTGTTCCGGCAGTAGATGCTTGGGATCAGATTTTCGAAGGAGTACGCACGTGGCACGTGTGAAGAGGGCGGTCAACGCCCACAAGAAGCGCCGGGTTATCCTTGAGCGCGCAAAGGGCTACCGTGGACAGCGTTCACGCCTGTACCGCAAGGCCAAAGAGCAGCTGCTGCACTCGTTTGTGTACAGCTACGGCGACCGCAAAAAGAAGAAGGGCGACTTCCGCCGCCTGTGGATCCAGCGTATCAACGCTGCATCCCGCGCCAACGGCCTGACCTACAACCGTCTGATCCAGGGCCTGAAGGCCGCTGAGGTCGAGGTTGACCGCCGTATGCTGGCCGAACTTGCTGTTTCTGACGCCAACGCCTTTGCTGCGCTGGTACAGATCGCCAAGGACTCGCTGCCTGCTGACACTTCCGCGCCGGCCGTCTCGGACGATGCCGCCCCGAAGGCAAAGGCACCCAAGGCGAAGGCTGCAAAGAAGCCGGCCGCCGAAAAGGCTGCCAAGTAGCATTCCTCCGTTCAAGGACCGGTGGCAATAGCCACTAAAGTTCTTATATGAACGAAACCGGGCGCCCGCAAGACTTTCCACTCTCCAACCCCCGAGCTGATCGGGTGCGGGATGTGGCAAAGCTTGCAGGGCGCCCGGCCCGTTTAAAGCGCGGGCAGTTCCTGGCCGAGGGCCCGCAGGCTGTCCGGGAGGCCCTGGTGCTCCACCAGAAGAGGACTGCCGCGGGGGAGCCTGGTGTGGTCCAGGAAGTGTTCGCGAGCGAGAGCTGCCTGGACCGCTATCCCGAGTTTGATGAACTTGCCGAGGGCGTCAACGCACGGCTCGCTACCGACGAGGTACTTGCCGCGATGGCGGATACCGTCAATCCCCAGGGCATCATCGCCGTCTGCGCCTTTGTGGATGTGGACCTTAACGCAGTGCTCGACGCCGGTCCCCGGCTGATCGCCGTTCTGTGCCAGGTGCGGGACCCCGGAAATGCGGGCACAGTACTGCGGGCAGCCGATGCCGCCGGCGCCGACGCCGTAGTCCTGACAGCCTCCAGCGTGGACATTTACAACCCCAAGGCTGTCCGCTCCACCGCTGGCTCACTGTTCCACCTCCCCGTGGTGCTGGGAACGGACCTCGCCGACCTGGCCACCGCCTGCCGCGAACGCGGCATCGGCATCCTGGCCGCCGACGGATACGGCCAGCTGGACCTTGACCAGCTCCAGGACGAAAACGCGGCCCGACGGCTGGGCGCCTCCGGCACCGCCTCCGCGTACGAGCTCGAACGTCCCACCGCCTGGTTGTTCGGCAACGAAGCCCAGGGACTGTCCGAGGCTGAACTCGCGCTGGCGGACCACCGTGTGGCCGTCCCGGTCTACGGGGCCGCGGAAAGCCTCAACGTCGGCACCGCGGCCACGGTGTGCCTTTACGCAAGTGCGCGTTCGCAGAAGCGGGCCTGAACGAAAAAGCGGGGCCCGCCTTCCGGTGGGCCCCGCCGTCGTAATCTTCACTTTCAGGCACCTGCGTGCCCTCAGCGGTGGTGGGTGAAATTATGTGGTCTTGCTGCGGCCGGTGATGAATCCGTAGATGCCGGCTACTACGAGGCCGCCGACGATGGCGAGAAGCCAGGAACCGAGGTTCCAGAATTCCATTTTGCCGCCGCCGAACAACAGGTCGCCGATCCAGCCGCCGACAATGGCGCCGACAACACCAAGCACGAGGCTGGTGACCCAGCCGCCGCCGACCTTACCAGGCATGATTGCCTTGACGATTGCTCCTACAATGAGTCCGAGAATGATCCAGCCAAGAAAGCCCATGTCTCCTCCTACATAATCGTCGGAACTCACTACGGGTCCCGATTATGTTCAAGCTAACACAGGTGTGTTTCCTTGTCAGCAGGCTTAGTTTCAATGTTTTTGGTGTCATCCGCTGTGACCCGTGGTGTGTCCGGGAGCGGCGGGCAGGTAGCGTATTCCTTGCGGGCATCAGCATTGCGCGGTGATCGCACCTGCAATTTTCCGGCAATTCCTGAAGAGGTGAAGCTCACTTGGCTGCAAATGGCGGTACCAAGGCGATCGTCGCGGCTCTGGCTGCAAACCTGACCATCGCTGTACTGAAGTTCGTCGCTTTCATCCTGACGCTGTCGTCGTCCATGCTGGCCGAAGCCATCCACTCCGTCGCCGACTCCGGCAACCAGATCCTCCTGCTGGTGGGCGGCAAGCGCGCCAAGCGTGCCGCAAGCCCCGAGCACCCCTTTGGCTACGGACGCGAGCGCTACATCTATGCGTTCATCGTGTCGATTGTGCTGTTCAGTGTGGGCGGCCTGTTTGCACTGTACGAGGCGTGGGGGAAGATTCAGCACCCGCATGCCATCGAGGGCGACTTCTGGTGGGTTCCGCTGGCCGTGCTGATCGGGGCGATCATCGCCGAGTCCTTCTCGTTCCGGACGGCAATCATTGAGTCAAACCACATCCGCGGCAAGCAGAGCTGGGTGCACTTCGTCCGCAACGCCAAACAGCCGGAGCTCCCCGTCATCCTGTTGGAGGACCTGGGTGCGCTGCTGGGCCTGGTGTTCGCGCTGTTCGGTGTGGGCCTGACGCTGATTACCGGCGACGGCATCTGGGACGCCCTGGGAACCGCGATGATCGGTTTCCTGCTGGTTGCCATCGCCATCGTTCTTGCCCTGGAAACCAAGTCGCTGCTGCTCGGGGAATCGGCCACCAAGGCGGACGTCGCCAGGATCAGCACCGCGCTGGAGGCCGACGGAACCAGGATCATCCACCTGAAGACCCTTCACCTGGGTCCGGAAGAACTGTTGGTGGCGGCCAAGATCAGCGTCGGCGCCGCCGCCACCGGCGCGGAGATCGCCACGGTGATCGACGACGCCGAAAGCCGGATCCGCGAAGCCGTGCCCATCGCGCGGGTCATCTACCTTGAACCCGACGTGGAGCGTGTTCACGTCTGATACGCGCTGCGGGGTTTGAACGCCCGCACGGGGCCGCTGGACCGAAACCTGCCTGGGGCAGGCTAGGAGACCAGCGGCCTTTTGCGTTCCAGCAGGCCGCTGATTACGGCAACGCCAAGTCCCAGAACCGCCAGCACGGCGCCGACGAGTGCCGGTGCGACATAGCCCCAGCCCCAGGCGATGACCAGGCCGCCGAGGAAGGCGCCGAGCGCGTTGGCAACGTTCAGGGCTGCGTGGTTCAGCGAGGATGCCAGCGACGGGGCGTCGGGGGAGGCATCGAGCAGCCGGGTCTGCAGGGCGGGCACCAGCAGTGAGCCGGCACCGCCCACCACAAACACCATCACAAAAGCGGACCACGGCCAGTGGACGGCCACGGCATACACCACCAGGGCGACGGCGATTCCGGGCAGGACCCAATAGATGGTGCCCATCACTGACTTGTCCGCGATGCGGCCGCCCACGATGTTGCCGGCGACCATGCCCAGTCCGTAGAGGGCCACCACCAGGGGGAGGAACGACGCCGGGATTCCCGCCACGGACGTCATGGTGTGCGCGATGTAGGTGTACGTGGCGAAGAACCCGCCGAAACCCACAATGCCGATGAGGATGGCGAGCCACACCTGGAGCCGCTTCAGGGCGCCAAGTTCCCGCCGGATGCTGGCGTCCGGGTGCGCTTCCTGGAACGGGACGAACTTCCAGAGCATGGCAAGGGTAACCAGCCCGATCACACCGACGAGCACAAACAGCAGGCGCCAGCCGAACGCCTGGCCGAGCCAGGTGGCGAATGGAACCCCGACGACGTTTGAGATGGTCAATCCGGCCATCACCATGGAAATCGCCCATCCCCGCTTCGTCGGCGCAACCAGTGAAGCGGCAATGACGGCCGCCACGCCGAAGAAAGCTCCGTGAGGCAGGCCGGCCGCGAACCGGGACACGAGCATGGTGCCGTAGTCCGGAGCGATAAACGAGGTGAGATTGGCGAGGCTGAAGAACAGCATGAGGCCCAGTGCGAGGTGTTTGCGGGGAAGCTTGGCACCGACGGCTGCCAGGAGCGGCGCTCCGATCACGACGCCGAGCGCGTAGGCCGAGATGAGGTGGCCGGCCTCGGGAGTGCCGATGTTCAGGCCCTGTTCCACCTCCTTGAGCAGCCCCATCATGGTGAATTCAGTGACGCCGATACCGAAACCACCCATCGCGAGGGACACGATGGCCAAGGCGAGGTGGCGGGTTCCGGCCTTCGGCTTGGCGGGGCTGAGGGTGGGCGTGGAGGTCATTGGCCTGCTTTTCGAAAGGTCTGGTTCATGGGGGATTTAGTCAGCACGAAGCATAAAATCTGATTACTGCAACGATGGGGGAGGGGGCCGTATTCCGGGTCGCCGTATTTGGGTGACTGCCGTTCGGGGACGACGCCGGCGGAACCTGCCACCACCATTGTCCCCCATAGACTGTTGCGGTGACTGGACTGATCAATGTTGTTGGCGGAGCTGTTGTGGATTCCCTGAGCGCCCCGGCCCGGCTCCTGGTGGCACGCCGGACGGCGCCTCCCCAGTTCGCCGGGATGTGGGAGTTCCCGGGCGGCAAGGTGGAGCCGCTCGAAGCTGCCGAAGACGCCCTGCACCGCGAGCTCCGGGAAGAACTGGGCATCGGCGTCCGGCTGGGCGCTGAGCTGCTGGCGGAATCCGCTGCGGGCTGGCCGCTCAACTCCAAAGCCGCCATGCGCGTCTGGTTTGCCGAGATCGCGGACGGCGAGCCCCGCCCGCTTGAAGACCACGACGAACTGCGCTGGATCAGCCTGGCGGAAAGTGACGAAGCTCTCACCCTCCCTTGGATCCCGGCGGATTTCCCGATTGTCCGGGCCCTGCTGGCCGCGGTTGCCGGTTCAGAGCGGCTTCCGCTGGATTCGTGAAATTATCCGAGTGCTGAAACCCGTTTCGGCGGAATAAATTCGGATTGGGCGCGTTCTATGGCTTCTTGGCAGAATTCTTAGGTTGGGTGCGGACGTTGTCCGCACCCGCTTTTGCGGACAATCGTTCCGCGAGGATTTTGAGCCATCACAGGGAGCCCCATGATTTCCGTAGAACGGGTGTCGAAGAGCTACGGCTCCGGTGAGACGGCGGTCCGTGCGCTCGACGACGTTTCGCTGACAGTCGGGCGCGGTGAGATCTTCGGCGTCGTCGGCCAAAGCGGTGCCGGCAAGAGCACCCTGATCCGCACCATCAATTCGCTGGAGCGCCCGGATTCCGGATCTGTCGTGGTGGACGGCCGCGACGTCACCTGCCTGACCGGTGCCGGGCTGCGCACCGCGCGGCACAACATCGGCATGATCTTCCAGCATTTCAACTTGCTCAGCAGCCGGACCGTGCAGGCCAACGTGGAGCTGTCCCTCGAAATTACCGGAGTGGGGCGCGCCGCGCGGCGGTCACAGGCTTTGGAAATACTCGAGCGGGTGGGACTCCACGGCAAAGCGGCCGCGTATCCGGCACAGCTGTCCGGCGGCCAAAAGCAGCGGGTCGGGATTGCCCGCGCGCTGGCATCCAAGCCATCCGTTCTGCTCAGCGACGAGGCAACTTCCGCGCTGGACCCCGAAACCACCACCCAGATCCTGGACCTCATCCGGCAGCTCAGCAAGGACATGGGCCTCACGGTCCTGCTCATCACGCACGAAATGGACGTGGTCAAGCGCATCTGCGACGCGGCCGCCGTCATGAGCGAGGGCAGGGTCCTGGAACAGGGGCCCGTGGAGCAGTTGCTGACCACCGAGAAGTCCTTGCTGGGTCACGCGCTCTTCCCGCTCGGCGACATACCGGAAACGGACAACACCATCATCGAAATCACCTTCACCGGAGCCACCTCCGACAGTCCGGTCATTGCGCGGCTCGCCCGCCGGCACGGCATCGACGTCGGGATCCTCGGCGCGGCCGTGGAAACCATCCATGGCCGGCAGACCGGCCGCACCCGGCTGGAACTTCCGGGCGAAGCATCGGCGGTTGCCGCTGCAGTGGCCGACCTTCGCACCCAGGGACTCTTTGTGGAGGTCATTAAATGATCGACCGCGACGACCCGTACTTCTGGCGGGACCTGTTCGAGACGATACTCAAGGGCACAGGCGAGACGTTCTACACGGTTGGCTTCAGCCTGCTGTTCACGGTGGTGTTCGGCCTGGCCGCCGGTGTCCTCCTCGTGACCACCGAGCCCGGAGGGCTCCTCGCCAAGCCGTTCGGCAGCAGGACCCTCGGCACGGTCATCAACCGCCTGCTGGACGTGGCAGTAAACATTGGCCGGTCCGTCCCGTTCATCATCCTGATGATCCTACTGATTCCCTTCACCCGACTGCTGGTGGGCTCCTTCATCGGCGCAACAGCCGCCATCGTGCCGCTGACCATCGCCGGCATCCCCTTCTTCGCTCGCCTCGTGGAGATCGGCATCCGCGAAGTTCCCCGGGGGCTGATCGAAGCCGCCGAATCGTTGGGTGCCACCCGGTGGACCATCCTGACCAGGGTGATGGTGGCCGAGGCCGTTCCTGCCCTGGCGCTCGGGCTGTCCACCACTGTCGTCGGACTGATCGGATACTCCGCCATGGTGGGCGCCGTCGGCGGCGGCGGACTGGGCGACGTTGCCTTCCGCTACGGCTATCAGCGTTACAGCCCCGAGTACATGTTCGGTGTAGTGATCCTGCTGATCCTGCTGGTACAGGTCTTCCAGTCCCTCGGCAACTTCGCCGCACGCCGCCTGTCGCACCGATAGCGGCTCTTCACCCGGCGGTAAGAACCGCGCCGGTGCTCCCTCATGCTTCATTTCCCCCACATGATCCATTCCGCGAAAGAGTTCCAATGTTCCGATCACACGTCCTGAAAGCCGCCGCAACCGGAGTAGCCGCAATCCTCGCTCTGTCTGCCTGCGGCGCCGGCAGCTCTGCCGGATCCGCCGAAACCATCAAAGTGGGTGCCCTGGCGGTGCCGGCCGGCGACATGCTCAAGCACGTCCAGCGTGAACTCGCCCCCAAGGAAGGCCTCACGGTGGAGTACAAGGAGTTCAGCGACTACAACACGCCGAACCCCGCTGTAAGCGACGGCGACATTGACGCCAACCTGTTCCAGAATTCGACCTTCCTGGAAACCTACAACAAGGCTTCCGGCAAGAACCTCGTGAGTGTCGGCAAGGTCTATCTGCCCCCGATGGCCCTTTACTCCAACGACATCGCCAGCCTGGATGCCCTTCCCGACGGCGCTTCGGTGGCGATCCCCAACGACCCCACCAACGAGTCCCGCGCCCTCAAACTGCTGGCGTCGAAGGGGCTCATTGAAGTCACCGAAAACCCGATCACGCTCAAGGACGTCAAGGCGAACCCGAAAAACCTGGAGTTCACGGAGATCGAGAACGCCAGCCTTCCGCAGGCTCTCAATGACAAGGACGCCGCGATCGTTACGCTGGCCTTCGCCTTGCCCGCCGGGCTGAGCGCCGACAAGCAGTTGCTCGTGGAGGGCAAGGACAGTGCGTACTACAACGTCCTGGCGGTCAAGGCTGAAATGAAGGACGACCCGCGCGTGCAGAAGCTGTTCAAGATCCTGACCTCGCAGGAGATGAAGGACTTCATCAACACGAAGTTCAAGGGCCTGGTCATCCCGGCAAGCTAACCGCCAGCCATTCCGGCCACGCAACCCGTCCTGGACACTCAGGAAAGCACTCCGGCTCCGGCCCTGCCCATGGCAGGACCGGAGCCGGAAGCGTTTAGCCCGCAGGGTTGGAGTGCACGGTCAGAACAGCGTGGGCTGCGCGGATCCCACAACGGAATTCGCGCCCGGGCCGGTACGGGCTTCGGGCATGCTGCCGGCCGGATACTGTGCTTCTTCGTCCCTGGCGTCCTGGGCCAGGTCGCGGTGGCTGAAGCCGTGCGAACCGGAAAAGCCGTGCCGGGCCTTGAAGTAGCGGATCCGTCCTGCGAGCCATTCGCGGTATTCCTTGGATGCATAGGACCCTGTGCCGTACAGCCTGCGGTAGCGGCCCGCCAGTTCGGGGTGTCGGGCCGCGATCCATTGCATGAACCACTCACGCGTACCCGGCTTCAGGTAAAGGGCGCCGGCCGTAACACCGGTAGCGCCTGCCGCGGCGAGTGAACCAAAGAGTGAGTCCAGGGCGTCGTCGCTGTCGGAAAGCCACGGCAGGATGGGCATCGCCATGACGCCGCACGGCAAGCCGGCTTCACGCAGCCTCGAGACCAGCTTGAGCCGCGCCCTGGGTCCCGGCGTGCCGGGCTCGACTGCCTCGGACAGCTGCTCGTCCGTCATGGCCAGCGAAATCCCGATCCCGACCGGCACCTGTGCGGCGGCGTGCTTCAGCAGCGGGATGTCCCTGGCCAGCAGGGTCCCCTTGGTGAGGATGGACAGCGGCGTTCCTGAATCGGCAAGCGCGCGGATGATTCCGGGCATCAGCTGATAGCGGCCCTCGGCGCGCTGGTATGGATCCGTGTTGGTGCCCAGGGCCACGTGGTGATGACCCCAGGAAGGCTTGGCAAGTTCCTTCCGCAGGACGTCGGCAGCGTTGATCTTAACCACCACCTGGCTGTCAAAATCCAGGCCGGCATCAAAGTCCAGATAGGTGTGGCTCTTGCGGGCAAAACAATAGACGCAGGCATGGCTGCAGCCGCGATAGGGATTAACGGTCCATTCAAAGGGCATGCGGGAACCGGCCGCCACTTTGTTGAGCACCGATTTAGCGGTGACCTCATGGAATGTGACCCCGGCAAATTCGGGGGTTGAGACGGAACGCACGAGCCCGGCCAGCGGCAGCAACGCGTCAACGGCTGGGGCGGCTGCTGTCGCGTTGCTTGCGCTGTTGTCTGCGTTGTTGCCCGCAGGCGCCGGCCGGAGTGCTTGTGCGTCCCATCTCATGGTTACTATTCGAAGGTATGTTCGAATATAAGTCAAGGCCCGGGCCACCCGTGCGGGTGGTCTTGCTACGCTGGGCCCATGATTCTCCTGACCGGGTTCGAACCGTTCGGCGGCGAAACCACCAACCCGTCCTGGACCGCCGCAGCGGCCGCTTCGGAAATCCTGAAGGCGGAGGGCCACGCCGTCGCTGCCCTGGAACTCCCGTGCGTGTTCGGGCAATCCGTCACGGTGCTGGAGGATGCCCTGCGGCGCCATAGCCCTGATCTTGTTGTCTGCGTCGGCCAGGCCGGCGGACGGCCTCGGATCTCCCTGGAGCGCGTCGCCATCAACTGCGACGACGCCCGCATCCCGGACAATGCCGGAAACCGCCCCGTGGACGAGGAAGTGGTCCCCGGCGGCCCGGCAGCCTATTTCAGCTCACTGCCCGTGAAGGCTGCGCTGGGGGCACTTCGAACCGCCGGGATCCCGGCCGAGGTTTCCCAAAGCGCCGGCACCTACGTCTGCAACCATATTTTTTACGCCCTGATGCACTCGCTGAACGCCGGAACCGGTGCCTCCGCAACGCGGGGCGGCTTCGTTCATGTCCCGTATGAGACCGGGCAGGTTCCCAAAGGCAGCGGTACTCCGTCGCTGCCCTCAGCCGTGATGGCGGAGGCGCTCGCCGTCGTCGTCCGTACCGCCCTGGCCACGACGGCGGACCTCAAGCTGTCCGCAGGCACAGTCCACTAACCGGCACAGTCCACTAACCCGGCACAGTCCGCTAACCTGCAGCTGCGCTCGCCGGCCGCGGCGCTAGCTGCGGTCGCGAAGCTCCCAGACGACGCCCACTGTCGCCGACACGCTCGACTGCCCGGCCTCGATCCCTACGGAGTCTGTGGCCATGGCGCGCTGCATCTTCGCCACCGGAATCGGAGCCGACGCCGCGGGCTGCTGGGTGACGGAAACAACCGGTCCGAGTTCGGTTCCGGCCAGCGAGGCAAACTGTGTGGCGGTGGCGAGGGCATCCTGCCAGGCGGCTTCGCGGGCATGCGCCGTGACTGCGGCCGGATCTGCGAACCCGAGCTCCAGTCCGTTCAGCCGGACATCGTTGCCGCCCGCGGCCACGGCCGCTGAGATGACGTCCGAGGAACCGGGAACATCGCGGAGCCGCACCGCCAGGACGCTTGATGCAACGTACCCCGTCACCGTCTGGCCCTGGCCCTCTTTCCACACCACGTCCGCCCGGACGTTGAGGCCCGAGGTGCTGATGTCCGCGTCCGGGACGCCGTGCTCACGCAGGACCGCCGAAATCGCGGCCGAGGCCCTGCCTGCTGCCGCATACGCAGCGCCCACGTCCTCCTGGCGGCACTCCACGCCGATGGAGACGGTCAGTAGGTCCGGCACAGCTTCGGCAGTTCCGGAGCCGGTTACTGTGACGGTCCTGGCGATGTCGGTCATCTCAAGCCTCAATTCCATCGGGAGCGGCGTTGCCCTTGCGGCGTTTGCCTGGTCTGCCTTTGCCTAACGAGCGGTTGCCCAACGTACGGTTGCCCAACGGGCGGTGAACCGCCCGGCGGCCGTCCGTTTTGGTGTCCGCTGCATTGCCCGCTTCGCGGACGTGCCGGTCCATGTAACCGCCGGCCTCCAGCCCGGCGAGGCGTTCAAAGACGTTGGCGGACCCCGGGTTGCCCGTCCGCAGCTGCGACCACCCGGCCGCGATGAAATACAGCGGCAGGAACGGCAGGCCCAGGCACCAGGCGTACTGGCTGCTGTGCCGCTCCTCGTGGCCCAGCAGAAGCTTGTTGGACAGCGCCTCCGGCGCCTCCGCCCGGAACAGCACCACGTTGCCCACCGTGAACGCCTGGGCGAAGGGGAGCCGCCACCGGTAGCCCGTGGCGATCAGCAGGCCGCCCGGACCGGGGCGCACAGCCGTCCCGGCGCACCTGGCCAGCAACAGGCCCAGGAGAGTCGTTGCATTCAGCACGTTGGCGATCTGCCGAAGCCGCTGTCCGGAGGTCATGAGGCCATGGTAGCGGGAGGCGGTAATCCCCGTCCCTCCTACCACCCGCCTGCGGGGGCGTCACGTCCGTGCTCTGGCGCGTTCAGGGTTGCGCCTTCAACTAGACTGGGGGAGAGTGCCCGCCGGACGAATACCGGCGAGCCCTGCCCTTTGTCACTTCACGCGGCCCCTGAAGGGCCGTGCGGAACGACAAGCCAGTGACGGACACGCTGCCGGTGGACCCGAATGCAGCTGGACAGCTCGCTGGCGAGACCCGACTCGTAGCTAAGAACAGTAGATGACTGAAACTTTGCCGGGCGCCGCCATCCCGAACCCTCTGGATGAAGCCGCCATTACTGCCGCCGTAGACCACGCCGTTGCCGCCATTGCCGCTGCCTCCACCCTTGACGAGCTCAAGGCCGTGAGGCTGGCGCACACGGGCGAGAAGGCACCGCTGAGCCTTGCCAACCGCGAAATCGGCGGCCTGGCAAAGGACCAGAAGGCCGCCGCCGGAAAGCTCATGGGTGCCTCCCGCGGACGCGTCAACAAGGCGCTCGCGGACCGTACAGCCGAGCTCGAAGCTGAAAACGACGCACGGATCCTCGTCGAAGAGACCGTCGACGTCACGGCCGCTCCGCGCCGCCGCCGAGCCGGTGCGCGCCACCCGCTCTCCACGCTGCAGGACCGTGTGGCGGACATCTTCGTGGGCATGGGCTGGGAGATTGCCGAAGGCCCCGAGGTCGAATCCGAGTGGTTCAACTTTGATGCCTTGAACTTCAAGCCGGACCACCCTGCCCGCGAAATGCAGGACACCTTCTTTGTGGAGCCCCCCGAGGCCCACCTGCTGATGCGCACGCACACCTCGCCGGTGCAGGTCCGCTCCATGCTGGAGCGCGAAGTGCCCATCTACGTGCTGTGCCCGGGCAAGGTGTTCCGCACCGATGAACTCGACGCCACACACACACCCGTGTTCCACCAGTTCGAGGGCCTGGCCATCGACAAGAAGCTGAGCATGGCGGATCTCCGCGGCACGCTGGAGCACTTTGCCCGGCAGATGTTCGGCGACGAGGCCCAGATCCGCCTCCGCCCCAACTACTTCCCGTTCACCGAGCCGTCCGCGGAACTGGACATCTGGCACCCGGGCGCCAAGGGCGGTCCGCGCTGGATCGAGTGGGGCGGCTGCGGCATGGTCAACCCCAACGTCCTCCGGGCCGCCGGAATCGATCCGGACGTCTATTCAGGTTTTGCCTTCGGCATGGGCATCGAGCGCACCCTCATGTTCCGCAACGAGGTGGGCGACATGCGCGACATGATCGAAGGCGATGTACGTTTCAGCGAGCACTTCGGGATGGAGATCTAACAGTGCGTATCCCACTTTCCTGGCTGCGTGAGTTCGCGCAGGTACCGGCCGGAGCAACGGCCGAAGACGTCATGGCAGAACTGGTCAAGGTCGGTTTTGAAGAAGAAGCGGTCCACCGCCCCACGGACGCGCTCCGCGGTCCCGTGGTGGTGGGCCAGGTCCTGAGCCTGGTCAAGGAACCGCAGACCAACGGCAAAACCATCAACTGGTGCCAGGTCCGCGTGGTCCCCGAGGGCCAGGAGCAGACCCTCACCGGCCAGGGCATCGACCCCTCCGGTGTCCAGGGCATCATCTGCGGCGCCCACAACTTCGTGGAAGGTGACAAGGTCGTCGTCACCCTTCCCGGCGCCGTGCTGCCCGGAGACTTCCACATCTCAGCGCGGAAGACCTACGGCCACCTGTCCGCCGGCATGATCGCCTCCGTCCGCGAGCTGGGCATCGGCGAGGACCACGACGGCATCCTGGTGCTGTCCCGCATCGGCCTGGACCCGGAAATCGGGACCGACGCCATGGAACTCCTGGGCCTCTACGACCAGGCCGCCGAGATCAACGTGACCCCGGACCGCGGCTACGCGTTCTCCATCCGCGGCGTCGCCCGCGAATACGCCCACGCCACCGGCACCTCCTTCACGGACCCGGCGTCAAAGGTGCAGGCACCGGCTGAACTGGCCGGCGGCTACGGCGTCAAGCTCAACGACGACGCTCCCATCTACGGCAAGCCGGGCTGCGACCGCTTCGTGGCCCGCACCGTCCGCGGCGTCGATGCCACCAGGCCGACGCCCCCGTGGATGGTCTCGCGCCTGAGGCTGGCGGGCATCCGCTCCATCTCGCTGCCGGTGGACATCTCCAACTACGTCATGCTGGAACTCGGCCAGCCCACGCACTGCTATGACCTGGACAAGCTGTCCGGCGACATCGTGGTCCGGCGCGCCGTGGCGGGGGAGAAGATCACCACCCTGGACGACAAGGAGCGCAAGCTCGACGTCGAGGACCTCCTCATCACCGACAGTTCCGGAGCGATCGGCATCGCCGGCGTTATGGGCGGCGCTGCCACCGAGGTCAGCGATTCGACGTCGAACGTCCTGGTTGAGGCGGCGCACTTTGACGAGGTGTCCATTGGCCGTTCCCGCCGCCGGCACAAGCTGCCCTCCGAAGCGTCCAAGCGTTTCGAACGCGGCGTCGACTGGCAGGTTGCCGGCATCGCCGCGCAGCGCGTGGTTGACCTCCTGGTGGAGCTGGCCGGCGGCACTGCCGACGACGCCGGCACCGATGTCGGCACGGCGCCTGACGCCGTCACCATTGAACTGCCGGCGGCTTTCGCGGCAGCGCGGATCGGCATCGATTTCACCGAAGAGCAGATCGTCACCTCGCTCGAGGACCTCGGCGCTGCCGTGGTGAAGAACGACGCCGGCTGGACGGTCACTGCCCCGAGCTGGCGGAACGACCTCGAAACCAAAGAGGACCTCTCCGAGGAAATCGCCCGGCTGGTGGGCTACGACCAGATCCCCGCGACGCTCCCCGTGGCACCCCCGGGACGCGGCCTGACGCGCGTACAGCAGCAGCGCCGCCGCCTGGTCCAGGCCCTGGCCGATGCCGGCCTCACCGAGGTGCTGGCCTACCCGTTCGTGTCCAAGGCCGCCAATGACACCTTTGGCGTGGCCGAGCAGGGTGCAGAGCGCAAGGCCGTGAAGCTGGCCAACCCGATCAGCGAGGAACAGGGCTACCTGCGGACGTCCATCCTTCCCGGCCTGATCGAGGTGGCCAAGCGCAACCACTCGCGCGGCTTCCGCGACCTGGCCGTCTTCGAAGCCGGATTGGTGTTCCTGCCGGGTGACACGGTGGGCACGCCGTCCATCCCGCCGCTCGGCGTCAAGCCCTCCGATGAGGTGCTGGATGCCCTGTACGACGGCGTCCCGGACCAGCCGCTGCATATCGCAGCGGTCCTGACGGGCCACGACTCGCCCGCTGCCGCCGCCCACACGCCGCGGGCCTGGGACTGGGCCGACGCCGTGGACATTGCCCGCCTCGCCGGAGATGTCCTCGGCGTCGAAATCGTGGTCAGCCAGGGTCACCACCAGGCCTACCACCCGGGACGCACAGCCCAACTCTCGCTGCGCTCCGGTGACGTTGTGGGCTACGCCGGCGAACTGCACCCCAAGCTGCTGGCCGCGCACGACATGCCGGCACGTTCGGTTGCGCTCGAGTTCAACGCCGACGCATTGTTCGAAGCGGCAGCCGACGTCATCGTCGCGAAGCACATTTCCGGCTTCCCGGTGGCCACCCAGGACGTTGCCCTGGTGGTTCCGAAAGAGATCCCGGCTGACGACGTCCTGGCCGCCCTCCGCGAGGGTGCCGGCGAGCTGCTGGAAGACGTGGCACTCTTTGACGTGTACGCAGGAAAGGGCATCGAGGACGGCAAGAAGTCGCTGGCCTTCGGCCTCCGCTTCCGTGCCGCGGACCGGACGCTCACGGCGGACGAAGCATCAGCCGCCCGGGAAAGCGCCGTTGCCGTGGCAGCCGAGCGCTTCGGGGCCGTTCAGCGCTAGAACCGCTCAGCGTTCAAGGCTAAGACCGGAAGGGCGGGCCATGGCATCACACCTCGTTGTGCGTGCCTGCCCGCCCTTTCGCGTCCCCGGGCAGCACACAGCACCGCCGGCAGCCGAGCTGGAACGCGATGCCCTGCGGTTCCTGGACCCGCCCGAGCTGGAGCGTGCCCGCGCCATGATGCCCGTGCCACGGCAGGACTTCCTCGCGGCCCGGGTGGCCCAGCGACGGTTCGCCGCGGAACTGCTGGGCGTGCGTGCCCAGGATCTGACCGTCCGTTACAGTTGCCCGCGGTGCGGCAGCGGTCCCGGCGTCACCCACGGGAGGCCCGGCTACGAACTGGACGGAGCGCCGGCGCCCCTGCTGCTGAGCCTGTCCCGGGCTGCCGGCTGGACCCTGCTGGCGGCCGTGGCGGAGCCCGGGCCGGGGCAGCGGCTGGGCGTTGACGCCGAGGATCCGCGGCGGTTGGACTTTGACGGCTTCGATGCCGTGGCGCTGACCCCGGCGGAGCACCGGTCCCTGGCCCCGCTGCAAGGGAGCGCCCTGCTGAGTGAGCGGGCCCGGCTGTGGGCGCGCAAGGAGGCTTTCCTGAAGATGACCGGGGAGGGCCTGGGACGGCCGCCGGAGACTCTTGACGTGCTCGACCGGGCAGATGTCCGGGACCTGGCCTCCGCCGAGTCGGGGCTGCCGGACGGGCTGGCGGCCGCCGTCGCCCTCGGATGAAGTGGCGGCCCTACCGCACAGGCAGGGCAGGCAGCGGCTCTTCGAACAGCCAGGGGTGGAGCAGGGTTTCTGAATCGATTCCGGCCACACGGTCCGCGGTCTGGATGAACCCGGCGGTGGAGACGGATCCGTGGCGGTTGCTTGCTGCCCAGTCATGCAGCAGCGCAAAGAAGGCGAGGTCGCCGCACCGGATCCGGAGCGCGTGCAGTGCGAGGGCGCCGCGCTTGTACACCCGGTCATCGAACATCAGCTCGGGTCCGGGGTCACCGACCGTGAGGTCCTGGCTCCCGGCGTCGAGCTTCCGCCAGGCGGCCGCGGCGCGGTCCGCAACGCTCATGACTCCGGCCGCCTCGGACCAGATCCACTCCGCGTAGCATGCGAACCCTTCGTGCAGCCAG
Source organism: Arthrobacter sp. LjRoot78 (assembly GCF_964254335.1). Lineage (NCBI taxonomy): Bacteria > Bacillati > Actinomycetota > Actinomycetes > Micrococcales > Micrococcaceae > Arthrobacter > Arthrobacter sp. LjRoot78. The sequence continues at coordinate 1,656,631 of NZ_CAXUTG020000001.1, forward strand.
ATGTCCCGCCAGGACGCGACGGTCAGGGAATTGCCGAACCACTGGTGGGACAGTTCGTGGGCGATCAGCCGCTGCGCGTTCCAGTCCGGGGTGAGATGGTTGGGGCCCACGATGGACAGTGTCTGGGCTTCGAGCGGAATTTCGAGCTCGTCCTCTGCCACCACCACCGTGTACTCCTGGAAGGGGTAGGGGCCGAAGCTGTTGACGAAGGTGCGCATCATCTCCGGCTGGCGTGCCAGTCCCCGGCGGGCGGCGTCGGCCAGGGCGGCGGGCACTGCCACATGCTGGGGGACGCTGCCCGGAACCGACGTCGTATCCAGGGTCAGGAGGTCATACCGGCCGATCTGCACAGTGGCGAGGTATGTGGCCATCGGTTCGGCCTGCTCGTAGGTCCAGGTTTCACGGCTGGAGCCTGATTTTCGGGAAATCAGCAGGCCGTTGCAGACTGCCCGGTAATTGGCGTCCGTGGTGACGGCGACCCTGTAGCTGGCCTTGTGCTGCGGATGGTCGTTGCAGGGAAACCAGGAGGCGGCGCCGTTGGGCTGGCCCGCCACCAGCACTCCGTCGGTGAGTTCCTCCCAGCCCACTTCACCCCAGAGTCCGCGCCGTGGAGAAGGATTTCCTTCATACCGGATGTCGAGGGTGAAGCGGTCGCCCGGGAGCAGGGCCGCGTCGGGAACGATCACCAGTTGCTCGGCCCGCTGGCTGAACCTGCGCACGCGTTTGCCGTTCAGCGACACCTTGACGGCGCGCAGCCCTGCGAGGTCCAGGACAACGGCCGACGCCGCCCGGTCCGCCTCCGCGTGCAGGACGGCGCGGCCGCTCAGCCGGTTGCTGGCCAGCTTGTAGTCCAGGTCCAGCTCGTACCGCGTGACCCGGTAGGCGTTCGTGCCGTGCCCGGGGATGTAGGGATCAGGGGAGCCGGAGGGCTCGTCCGGCCGGCGTGTGCCGCCGTGGCCGGCTGGTGCTGCAAAACTCATGAACTGGCCTTCGTATTGCGGATGATCGGAGCCGGGTTGGCCGTGCTGGAGCTACTTGAGCCGCCGTGCCGGCACTGCCGGGCCCGCCCAGGGGCTGACCGGATTGCCCATCCAATACGTCGCTGCCGGAACTGTTTCCCCGCGCATGACCAAGGATGCCGGGCCCACCGTGCCGCCCTTCGCGATGCGTGCCCGCGGGAGGATGACGCCATGTGGTCCCATGGTGGCTCCGTCTTCGAGCGTAACAGTGTCAATGCTCATGATCCGGTCGTGGAAAAGGTGGGTCTGGACGACGCACCCGCGGTTGACCGTTGAACTTTCGCCCAGCGTGACAAGGTCCGCTTCCGGCAGCCAGTAGCTTTCGCACCACGTGCCGCGGCCGATCTTCGCGCCGAGTCCGCGCAGCCACCACACGAGGGCCGGAGTACCCGAGGCCGAGCGGGCGAACCACGGTGCGCTCACCATTTCGATGAAGGTGTCCACCACTTCGTTCCGCCAAATGAAGGAACTCCACAAGGCATGCTCGCCGGGCTTGATCCTGCCCACCAGCAGCCACTTGGCGGCCACCGCGCTGGCAGCGGCTGTGGCACCTGCGATGAGGACCACGATGCCGCCCAGAAGCGCCGCGATACCGTAGCCCCACGCCGAAGCGAGCCCGTCGAACGCGAGCATGACACCGGCGGCCAGGCCGACGGTGAGCACGACGGGAATGAACCGGCAGAGCTCCCATAGGGCGCGTGCCAGCTTCAGCCGCAGCGGCGGCTGGAAAGTCAGGGTGTTGTCGGTGGCGATGGCCGTGCGGCGCAGCCGGACCGGGGGGCTGCCCAGCCAGGAGGTGCCTGATTTGGCTTTGGCAGGAGTGGCGGACAGGACGGCCACCAGCGAGTTCTTGGGCACGCTTCGTCCCGCACCCGTCATCCCGGAGTTGCCCAGGAAGGAGCGTTTTCCGATCTTGGCGGGGGCAATCCTCATCCAGCCGCCGCCCAGTTCGTAGGAGGCCACCATGGTGTCGTCCGCGAGGAAGGCGCCTTCGCCGACGGTTGTCATTTTGGGGAGCAGGAGGACGGTGGAGGCCTCCACGTTCTTGCCCACCTTGGCTCCCAGCAGGCGGAGCCAGACCGGGGTGAAAAGGCTGGCGTAGATGGGAAACAGGACATCCCGGGCAAGGTCCAGGACGCGTTCAGTAGCCCAGACCTGCCAGCCGATCCGGCTCCGCACCCTGTAGTAGCCTTCCTTGAGTCCGACGCCCAGCAGGCGGGTGGTGGCAAGGATCAGCAGGAGGTTGGTGGCGAACCAGATGAGCGCCGCCAGTGGCAGCGAGGCAAGGACCAGGGGGAGGGCGGCCACCAGCGATTCGCTGCCGCGGATGAACAGGAACACCACGAATGCCCCGGCGGCAGCGGACAGGTAGGGGATAGTGGCCAGCACGGCTGAGGCTGCAGCGAACGCCGCGAACCATAGCCGTCCGATCAGCGCATGCGACGGGGGCGTGTCCGGCCATGCCTGTTTGGCCTTGCCGATCCGTTCGGCGGGGGATCCGGACACCAGTTGCCCGGCCTTGACCTTTCCGAGGACCGCCGATCCCGGCTCGACCTGCGCCCCGGCGCCGATACTGGCTCCGGGCATGAGCGTGCTGCGGGCGCCCACAGTCGCGCCCGCTCCAACGTGCACCTGGCCGATGTGGACTGTATCACCGTCGATCCACCAGCCGGAGAGGTCCACTTCCGGCTCGATGTTGCTGCCGCGCCCCAGCGACAGCATGCCGGTGACCGGCGGCAGCGAGTGCAGCTGGACATCATTGCCGATCTTCGCTCCGAGGGCCTTCGCATAGTAGGGCACCCAGGGGGCACTTGCCAGGCTGATGGCGCCGGACAGATCCTGGATCTGCTCCGCCAGCCACAGCCGCAGGTGTACCTTGCCGGACCTGGGGTAGGTCCCCGGAACCACGCGCCGGAGCAGGGTCCTGGCGGCCAGGACCGAGAGGGCCATCCGCCCGGCCGGGCTCACGAACACCAGCCACGACGCTGCCACCCACCACCAGGAAACAACCGGGGCCGCCGTGAAGCCGGCAAAGGCCGCCAGGAGGTTGTTGGCCACCATCACGTAAGTCAGCCAGCGCATGCCCACCAGGATGTGCAACGGGACACCCAACAGCGTCTGGAAGACCTGCGATTTCAGTGCCGTGGGGCGGACGTTCCGTTCCGGCGCCGGCCCGGCGGCCCCCTCGGGCAAGGACTGCCGGGCGGCATCGATGAGCGCGCCCACCCGGGGTGTTGCGTAAATGTCGGCCACCGTGACGGTGGGGTAGCGGACGCGGAGGGCGGACACGAGCTGTGCAGCGGCCAGGGATCCTCCGCCGTGGGCAAAGAAGTCCGCATCCAGGCTCGACGCCGGGGTTCCCAGCACGCTGCCCCACTGCTCCACGATCCAGCGGGCGTCGTCCGGCAGGTTCAGCGGGGCGTTGTCCGCGTCGGCCGCCCCGGCTCCTGCCAACGGCCAGGGAAGGGAGTGGCGGTCAACTTTTCCGCTTGTCTTGGTGGGCAGGGACTCAACCACGGTCAGGAGGGGGATGAGCGCCGCCGGAAGGCTGGTCCCAAGCCGTTCACGGGCGGCGGCGAGGTCGATTTCCGCGGTGCCGGCAGGCGCAAGGTAACCGACGAGGATCTGGTTCCCGGCCGCCGTCGTGCGGACCGCCGCCGCTGCGCCGGCAACGTCAGGCAGTGCCTGCAGCGCGGCGTCGATCTCGCCGAGTTCGATGCGCCGGCCGCCGAGTTTCACCTGTTCATCCGCGCGCCCCATGAACACCAGGCCGGCCGCTTCATAGCGGACGAGGTCTCCGGACCGGTACGCCCGGGCCCAGCCGAGGGACGGCATCGGCGCGTACTTTTCCGCGTCCTTGGCGGCGTCGAGGTACCGGGCCAGCCCCACGCCGCCGATGATGAGCTCGCCCACTTCGCCCTCTGCCACCGGAACGCCGCCGGAATCAACCACGGCAAGGTCCCAGCCGTCCAGCGGCAGGCCGATCCGGACGGGCCCCGTGCCCAGCGGCGCCGCGCAGGCCACCACGGTGGCTTCGGTCGGTCCGTAGGTGTTCCACACTTCCCGGCCGTCGACGGCGAGCCGCTCAGCGAGTTCAGGAGGGCAGGCCTCGCCGCCGAAAATCAGCAGCCGCACGTTCTCCAGAGCTTCGGCCGGCCACAGTGCGGCGAGGGTGGGCACCGTGGACACCACGGTGATGCCGTGGCTGATCAGCCACGGGCCGAGGTCCATTCCGGTCCGGACCAGCGACCGGGGGGCGGGGACGAGGCAGGCTCCGTAGCGCCAGGCCAGCCACATCTCTTCGCAGGAAGCGTCGAACGCCACGGATAGTCCGGCCAGGACCCGGTCGTGGGGGCCGATGGGTTCGTCCTGCAGGAAGATCCGGGCCTCAGCGTCCACGAACGCAGCCGAAGACCTGTGCTGAACCGCGACACCCTTGGGCGTACCTGTGGAGCCGGACGTGAAGATCACCCATGAGTCGTCGTCGGCCTGCGGCTTCCGCGGATCCGGGAACGGCCGGGGACGCTTGGTGTCCGCGACGATCTCGCCGTCCGCCCGGAGGATGGCGGCGACCCGGGCCTCGCTGAACACCAGCTTGGCGCGCTCATCGGGGTCGTCGGCATCCACGGGAACGTACGCCGCCCCGATCAGCAGGATGGCCAGGATCGACACGTAGAGCCGGTTGGTGCCGGAGGGAATCCGGACGCCGATCTTGTCACCGGCGCCGAGGCCCGCGAGATGGAGCTCACGCGCAGTGGCCCTGACTTCCGCCATCAGCTGGACGTAACTCAGGCGCCGGCGGCCGTCGTCCAGGGCCGAGGCCTCCGGATACGTGCGGGCGGTGGCCTCGAGGATGTCGATCAGCGTCCGCTCGGGCGGCGCCGCGGCGCCGCCCGGCAACTGCGGCAGATACACGTTCCGGACGCCGGGACGTGCTGCGCGTCCTTCCAGGGGGCCGGTCTCTGGCGCCGGCGCTGTTCCGGGAACTTGCGGTAGGTCAGTCACAGGGTGATTCTTGCCGCACAAGATGAACAGAAGGTGTCGCAGTTCGCCGGAGGTTCACGTCCTGTTTACCGGGCCAGGAGACTGGCCGGATCAAGGGACGAGGATGATCTTGCCGGTGGTCCGGCGCTGTTCCAGGTCGTCGTGTGCCCGGGCAGCGTGGGCCAGGTCATAGCGGCCGCCGATCCGGACCTTGAGGCTCCCGTCTGCGGCCGCCGCGAAGATCTCGTCGGAGCGCCAGCGGCGTTCCTGGGCGTTGCGGAGGAAGTGGTTGATGGTGGGCCGGGTCAGGTACAGGGAGCCGCCGGCGTTAAGCCGCTGCGGATCGAACGGCGGAACGGGGCCAGAGGCGGCACCGAAAAGAACCAGGGTGCCGCGGACGCGCAGCGCGGAGAGGGAGCCGTCGAACGTGTCCTTTCCGACGCCGTCGTACACCGCATCCGCTCCGGTGCCGTCGGTCAGCTCCCGGACTTTGGCGGAGAAGCCGTCGTAGGGGATGACATGATCGGCACCGGCTTCCCGGGTGAGCTTCGCCTTGTCGTCGGTGGAGACGGTGGTGATGACGCGGGCACCCTTCGCCTTGAGCAGTTGAATGGCCAGCAGGCCCACGCCGCCGGCTCCGGCATGGAGCAGGATGGTGTGGCCGGGTTCCACCCGGAACGAGGAATTGACCAGGTAGTGCGCGGTAATCCCCTGGAGCGGAAGGGCGGCAGCGGTGAAATCGTCCACGCCGCGGGGGACCGGCAGCGCCTTGTCCTCGTCCACCAGGATGTAGCCGGCGTAGCAGTTGGCGCCTTCGGCGGTGGCCACGCGGTCGCCGGGGGAGAACACGGTGACGCCGTCGCCGATTTCCTCCACGGTGCCGGCTGCCTCGGAACCCGGGGTAAACGGATAGGCCACTTTGTACGTGCCGCTGCGCTTGTAGGTGTCAATGAAGTTCACGCCGGTGGCGGACACCTTGACCAGCAGCTGGCGGGGACCCGGTACCGGACGCTCCACCTCGGCCAGTTCCAGGACGTCGGGCCCGCCCGCCTGGCGGGCCACAATTGCGTGCATCATGTGTCTCCTTCCCTGGGCTGGGATTTCCAGGCCCGGATACAGGAACCATCCTAGGGACACGGCCGCCAACGACGAAGTGACGGCCGGTAACCGGCCGTCACTTCGGGTCAAACGTGGATCAGGGGCTTGCCCGGTAGGGGAGGCGCCCCTAGTAGCGGCGGGTGACCGTGGCCATGGGGCACTCGAAGTGCCGCCCGGCGGAGAGGCCCACGTCGTTGAGGTAGCGGACGATGATGCCGTAGGACTGCAGCAGGGTGGTCTCCGTGTAGGGGACCTGGTGCTTGGCGCAGAACTCGCGGACGATCACGGCGGCCTTGTCCAGCTGCGGGCGGGCCATGTCCGGGAAGAGGTGGTGTTCTGCCTGGCGGTTGAGTCCGCCCATCAGGATGTCCATGAAGCGGCCGCCGGAGATGTTCCTGGAGGTCAGGACCTGGCGGCTGAAGAAGTCCACGCGGCTGTCCGCCGGCAGGACCGGCATGCCCTTGTGGTTCGGGGCGAAGGAAGCGCCCATGTAAAAACCGAAGACGGCGAGCTGGACGCCGATGAAGGCCAAAGCCATGCCCCAGGGCAGGAACGTGAACGTGAGGACCGGCAGCAGGCTCAGCCGCGCCAGGAGGATCGGGAGTTCAACCCAGCGGTGCGTGACCTTTGCTCGGCGGAAGACGAACTTGACCGAATCGATCTGCAGGCCGAGGCCCACCAGGAACAGCAGCGGGAAGAAGAACCAGCCCTGCTTCCGCGTAAGAAAAGCGAACCGTCCCTTGCGGTCGGCAACCGCTTCGGTGTGGAACGCGATGGGCCCGGGCGCGATGTCGGGATCCTTGGAAATGACGTTCGGGTGGTTGTGGTGGGCGCCGTGCTTCTGCTCCCACCAGGAGTAGCTCATGCCGGCGACGGACGTGGCCAGCAGCCTGGCAGCCCAGTCGTTGGCGCGGCGGGAGGCGAATATCTGGCGGTGTCCGGCCTCGTGGGCCAGGAAGCTCAGCTGGGTGCAGAGGATGCCGATGGCGGCAGCGATGAGGAGCTGGAACCAGCTGTCACCGATGAGTGCGAAGCCGAACCAGGCGGCCGTCATCAGGAGCACCAGGACGGAGAACACCGTGATGTAGAAGCCGACGCGACGCTCGAGCAGGCCGGCGGCCTTGACGGTCTTGAGGAGCTCGGAATAGCTCAGGACAACCTGGTTGGGCTGCCGGACACGCGTCTGCGGGCGCTCCGAAGTAGTGGTGGGGGTCATGGACTCGGGGCCTCGTAACTGTTACGGGCAACGCTGCAGCCGACATTCGGACCGCGCGGTCAGGATCACCCTTCTCCAAGCATACGCTCACGTTCGTAACGCCAGCGTGAACGAGTGCGGGGACACCCCATGAATGAGCGCAGGTGCGAGCGCATGCATAAATATCGGGTTCTATGCATAGTCTTGCTGTATAGTCGTTTCCATGACTATTTCTGTTGCCGTTTCCGGTGCCAGCGGTTACGCCGGCGGTGAGGTGCTTCGCCTTCTGGCCGGGCACCCCGACGTCACCATCGGCGCCATCACAGCACACAGCAACGCCGGTTCCAGACTAGGCGAATTGCAGCCGCATCTCCATGGTCTGGCCAGCCGCATCCTTGAAGACACCACGGTGGAGAACCTCTCAGGCCACGACGTGGTGTTCCTGGCGCTCCCGCATGGGGCATCTGCTGAGATCGCGGCCCAGTTGCCCGACGGCACAGTGGTGATCGACGCCGGTGCCGACCACCGCCTGGAAGATCCCGCAGCCTGGGAAAAATTCTACGGCTCCGCGCACGCCGGCACCTGGCCCTACGGACTCCCCGAGCTGCCCGGCCAGCGGGAAAAGCTCAAGGGAGCCAAACGGATCGCCGTACCGGGCTGCTACCCGACGTCGTCCCTGCTGGCCCTTACGCCCGGCTTCGCCGCGGGTCTTCTCCAGCCCGACGACGTCGTGATCGTCTCTGCCTCAGGCACCTCTGGCGCCGGGAAAGCCGCCAAAGTGAATCTCATCGGCTCCGAGGTCATGGGCTCGATGAGCCCCTACGGCGTGGGCGGCGGCCACCGGCACACCCCCGAGATTGAACAGGGGCTGGGCAACGCCGCGGGGGAAGCTGTGACGGTCTCCTTCACGCCCACCCTCGCGCCGATGAGCCGCGGCATCCTCACCACGGCAACGGCCCGGGTGAAGCCCGGCGTCACGGCGGCAGAGCTGCGCACTGCCTGGGAAGAGGCGTACGACGACGAGCCGTTCGTGCACCTGCTCCCCGAGGGCCAGTGGCCTGCCACCAAGTCCGTGCAGGGCTCCAACCACGCCGTGATGCAGCTTGCTTATGACGCGCACACCGGCCGCGTCATTGTCACCTGCGCCATCGACAACCTGACCAAGGGGACGGCCGGCGGCGCCGTGCAGTCCATGAATATCGCGCTTGGCCTGGCGGAAACCGCCGGCCTCAACCTGCAGGGAGTTGCCCCGTGACCGTTACCGCCCCCAAGGGATTCCGCGCCGCCGGCGTCAAAGCCGGCCTGAAGGCATCCGGGAATCCAGACCTGGCCCTGGTAGTCAACGACGGCCCGTCCAAAGCCGCAGCGGCGGTGTTCACGTCCAACCGCGTGGCCGCAGCACCGGTGCACTGGTCACGCGAGGTGGTGAAGGACGGCCGCGTCGACGCCGTCATCCTCAACTCCGGCGGCGCCAACGCGTGCACCGGCCCGCAGGGCTTCCAGAACACCCACACCACGGCCGAAAAGACAGCTGAAGCCCTGGGCCTCTCGGCCACGGACATCTTCGTCTGCTCCACGGGCCTGATCGGCGAGCAGCTGCCCATGGACAAAATCATCCCGGGCATCAGCGCAGCCAACGCCGCCCTCAGCGCTGACGGCGGCCCGGCCGCGGCCACGGCCATCATGACCACCGATTCCGTGTCCAAGGAAGCCGTCTTCACCGGCAAGGACGCAGAAGGCAACGAGTACACCATCGGCGCCATGGCCAAGGGCGCCGGCATGCTGGCTCCCGGGCTGGCCACCATGCTGGTGGTCATCACCACCGACGCGGAAGTCCAGCCGGAAATGCTCGACGTCGTGCTCCGCGACGCCACCCGGGTGACCTTTGACCGGGCGGACTCGGACGGCTGCATGTCCACCAACGACACCGTGGTGCTGCTTGCCTCGGGCGCCTCGGCTGCCGTCCCCTCGGCCAAGGACTTCGGTGCCGGGCTGACCCAGGTTTGCGCCGAACTGGCCCGCAAGCTGATCGGCGACGCCGAGGGCGCCAGCCATGACATCGCGATCCGCACGTTCAACGCGGCCAGCGAGAGGGACGCCGAGATCGTGAGCCGGGCCGTGGCCCGCTCCAACCTCTTCAAGACGGCCATCTTCGGCAAGGACCCGAACTGGGGCCGCGTGCTGTCCGCCGTGGGCACCACCGACGCCGCCTTCGAGCCGGACCAGCTGAACGTGTCCATGAACGGCGTTCAGATCTGCCGGAACGGCAGCATCGGCGAGGACCGCAGCCTGGTGGACCTGGAACCGCGGGAGGTCCTCGTTGAAATCGACCTGCAGGCCGGCGACGCCGAAGCCACGATCTGGACCAACGACCTCACGCACGACTACGTCCACGAAAACAGCGCCTACTCCAGCTAGGCCAAGCACCGACCTTCCGGGGAGACAGCAGCAGCATGAACACCCAGACACGCGAGACGACGTCCATGAGTGATGCCCAGGACAAGGCCGGCACGTTGATCGAGGCCCTGCCCTGGATCCAGCGCTTTGCCGGCACCACCATGGTGATCAAGTACGGCGGCAACGCCATGGTCAACGAGGAACTCCGCCGGGCGTTCGCCGAGGATGTGGTGTTCCTGCACCACGTGGGCATCCACCCCGTGGTGGTGCACGGGGGCGGCCCGCAGATCAACTCCATGCTCAGCCGGCTCGGCATCGAGTCCGAGTTCAAGGGCGGGCTGCGCGTCACCACCCCCGAGGCCATGGACGTGGTCCGTATGGTCCTGACCGGCCAGGTGGGCCGCGAACTTGTGGGCCTGATCAACTCCCACGGCCCGTACGCTGTGGGCATGTCCGGTGAAGACGGCGGCCTGCTGCGCGCCGTCCGCACCGGAACCGTCGTGGACGGCGAGGAGGTGGACCTGGGCCTGGTCGGGGAAGTCGTGGGCGTCAACCCGGAGGGCATTGTGGACATTCTCGCTGCCGGCCGGATCCCCGTGATCTCTACCGTGGCACCGGAGATCGCCGACGACGGTTCCACCACCGGACAGGTGCTCAACGTCAACGCGGACACCGCGGCGGCCGCCGTCGCGTCTGCCCTGGGCGCCTCCAAGCTGGTCATCCTGACCGACGTCGAGGGCCTCTATGCGAATTGGCCGGACAAGTCGTCCCTCATTTCGTCCCTGACGGCGTCGGAGCTGCGCGAGATGCTGCCGAGGCTTGAATCCGGCATGATCCCCAAGATGGCCGCCTGCCTGAAGGCGGTTGACGACGGCGTGGAACGCGCCCACATCGTTGACGGCCGGCTGCCGCACTCCATGCTGCTGGAAACATTCACCACCGCGGGCATCGGCACGCAGGTGGTCCCGGACGAGGAAACGAACGCATGAGCCAGGTTGAAAAGTCCCCCGTAGTCGAGCTCGTAGAAACAAAGGGCCACCCGACCGGTGCCGAGTGGCTGAACCGGTATTCCTCGTCCCTCATGGGCGTTTTCGGCACGCCGCAGCGTGTCCTGGTCCGCGGCGCCGGCTGCCTGGTCTGGGACGCCGACGGCAAGGAGTACCTGGACCTGCTGGGCGGCATCGCGGTGAATGCGATGGGCCACGCCCACCCGTTCGTGACGTCGGTGATCTCCAGCCAGTTGGCCACCCTGGGCCACGTCTCCAACTTCTTCACCAGCCCCACGCAGATCGCCCTGGCCGAGAAGCTGCTCGAACTGGCCAAGGCGCCGGCGGGGTCCAAAGTGTTCTTCGCCAACTCCGGTACGGAGGCGGTGGAGGCTGCCTTCAAGCTGGCCCGCCGCAACTCCGGCGCGGAGGCGCGGCCCGGCCCCGGCAGCGCCGTCACGCGGCGGACCAAGATCATCGCGCTCGAAGGTGCCTTCCACGGCCGCACAATGGGTGCTTTGGCATTGACCGCCAAGGCTGCCTACCGCGCGCCGTTCGAACCTCTTCCCGGCGGTGTTGTCCACATCCCGTTCGGGGATATTGACGCCCTGCTCGGGGAAATCGACGAAACCACGGCGGCTGTCTTCCTCGAACCGATCCAGGGCGAAGCAGGCGTCCGGCCGCTGCCCGCCGGCTACCTGCAGGCAGCACGCGAGGCCACGACTAAGGCCGGCGCGCTCCTGATCCTCGACGAGGTGCAGACCGGTATCGGGCGCACGGGAAAATGGCTGGCCAGCGAAGACGCCGGGATCGTCCCGGACGCCGTCACCCTGGCCAAGGGACTGGGCGGCGGCTTCCCGATCGGGGCGCTGGTCACCTTCGGCCCTGAAGCGTCCTCGCTCCTAACAGCCGGGCAGCACGGCACCACCTTCGGCGGGAATCCGGTGGCAACGGCGGCCGCACTGGCCACCCTGCACGCGATTGAAAGCCAGCGGGTCCTGGACAACGTCCGCACCGTGGGTGAACGCCTCCGCTCGAAGCTCGCCGACGTCGACGGCGTCACGGAAGTGCGGGGCGAAGGCCTCCTGATCGGCTTTGACCTGGACGCGGACATCGCCGCCGCTGTGGTGACCGCCGGACTGGACGCCGGGTTCATCGTCAACAGCCCGGGTCCGCGAACCATCCGCCTTGCCCCGCCGCTGATCCTGACTGCCGATCAGGCCGACAGCTTCATCCAGGCCCTGCCCACGCTCCTCCAGACCGCAAAGGATGCCCAGTGACCAGCTCCGCAACCACCCGTCACTTCCTCAAGGACACCGACCTCACCCCGGCCGAACAGGCCGAGGTCCTGGATCTCGCGGTCCGCATGAAGGCTGCGCCCTACAGCGTCCAGCCCTTTGCCGCCGAAGGCAGCGGACGCAAGACTGTCGCCGTCATCTTCGATAAGACGTCCACCCGCACCCGGGTGTCCTTCGCCACCGGCGTGGCCGACATGGGCGGAAACGCCCTCATCATCAACCCGGGTGAGGCGCAGATCGGCCACAAGGAATCAGTGGAGGACACCGCCAAGGTCCTCGAGCGCATGGTCTCCACCATCGTCTGGCGCACCGGTGCGCACTCCGGGCTGGTGGCCATGGCCGAGAACTCCAAAGTCCCCGTCATCAACGCCCTGTGCGACGACTACCACCCTTGCCAGCTCCTCGCCGACCTCCTGGCCGTCAAAGAACACAAGGGCGAGCTCAAGGGCCTCACCATGAGCTACCTCGGTGACTCCGCCAACAATATGGCCAACTCCTACCTGCTGGCCGGCGTGACCGCAGGGATGCACGTACGCATTGCAGGCCCGGACGGCTACCTGCCGGCCGCAGACATCGTCGCTGCCGCGGAGGAGCGGGCTGCGGAAACGGGCGGTTCGGTGCTGATCACCACGGACGCCGCGGAAGCCCTCAAGGGTGCCGACGTCGTTGCCACCGACACCTGGGTGTCCATGGGCCAGGAGGCCGAGAAGGAAGCCCGGCTCCAGCTGTTCCGCGACTATTCCGTGGATGAAGCGGCGATGCAGCTCGCGGCGCCGGACGCCGTCGTGCTTCACTGCCTGCCGGCATACCGGGGCTATGAGATCTCCGCGGGGGTCATCGACGGTCCGCAGTCGATCGTCTGGGATGAGGCGGAAAACCGCCTGCACGCCCAGAAGGCGCTAATGGCCTGGCTCATGCACCGGTCGGGGCTGGCCTTCGTCGAGGGTCTGTCGCCCGTTGAAGGAACCGGGGAGAGCACGTTCTAGTGTCCACCAACCCGTCGGTACCGGGCGCGAGCCCGGCCACCAAAACGGCCAGGCTGGCGCGGATCACCGCGATCCTGACCGGTGAGTCCGTCCGTTCGCAGGCGGAGCTTGCCGCGCTGCTAGCGGACGACGGCGTCCAGGTCACCCAGGCCACGCTGTCCCGCGACCTTGTGGAACTCGGCGCAGTCCGGGTCCGCGGCAAGGACGGCGTGCTGGTGTACGCCGTTCCGGGGGAGGGCGGGGAGCGTGCGGCCAAGGCCGGCGTCACCCAGGAGATCCTGGATGCCAGGCTCGCCCGCCTGTGCGGCGAACTGCTGGTGACGGCGGAGGCCTCGGCCAATATCGTGGTGCTGAGGACCCCGCCGGGGGCAGCGAACTTCCTGGCCCTGGCGATCGACCACTCGGTGATGCCGTCCATCCTGGGGACCATTGCCGGCGACGACACCGTGCTGCTGGTCACCCGGGACCCGCTGGGCGGCGCCGAAGTGGCCGCCCGCTTCCTGCAGTTTGCCGAAGAAGCCGGCCATAAGCTTGAAGACAACCAAGAACCAAACAACTAAGGAGCATTTGAAGTGACTGAGCGTATTGTGCTGGCCTACTCCGGTGGCCTGGATACTTCCGTAGCGATCGGCTGGATCGGTGAAGCGACCGGTGCCGAGGTGATCGCCGTCGCCGTCGACGTCGGACAGGGCGGCGAGTCGCTGGAGACCATCCGCCAGCGTGCCCTGGGCTGCGGCGCCGTCGAGGCTTACGTGGCCGACGCCAGCGACGAGTTCGCCAACGAGTACTGCATGCCCACGCTGAAGGCCAACGCCCTCTACCAGGGCCACTACCCGCTGGTTTCCGCGATCTCCCGCCCGGTGATCGTCAAGCACCTGGTCAAGGCCGCCCGCGAATTCGGCGCCACCACCGTGGCCCACGGCTGCACGGGCAAGGGCAATGACCAGGTCCGCTTCGAAGTAGGCATCCAGACCCTCGGCCCGGACCTGAAGTGCATCGCCCCGGTCCGCGACCTCGCCCTGACCCGCGACAAGGCCATCGCCTTCGCCGAGGAAAAGGGATTGCCGATCGAGACCACCAAGAAGAACCCGTACTCGATCGACCAGAACGTCTGGGGCCGCGCCGTCGAAACCGGCTACCTCGAAGACATCTGGAACGCCCCCACCAAGGACATCTACGACTACACCGCCACCCCGGAGTTCCCGCCGGCACCGGATGAAGTCACCATCTCCTTCGAAGCCGGCGTTCCGGTAGCGATCGACGGCGTCAAGGTCACCCCGCTGCAGGCCATCAAGGAACTTAACCGCCGCGCCGGCGCGCAGGGCGTGGGCCGGATCGACGTCGTCGAGGACCGCCTCGTCGGCATCAAGTCCCGCGAGATCTACGAGGCCCCCGGAGCCATGGCGCTGATCACCGCGCACAAGCACCTTGAGGACATCACGGTGGAGCGCGAGCAGGCCCGCTTCAAGGCCACGGTGGGCCAGCGCTGGGCAGAACTGGTCTACGACGGCCAGTGGTTCTCCCCGCTCAAGCGCTCCCTCGACGCCTTCATCGAAGACACCCAGAAGTACGTCTCCGGTGACATCCGCATGACCCTGCACGGCGGCCAGGCGATCGTCAACGGACGCCGCTCCGAGACCTCGCTGTACGACTTCGACCTCGCCACCTACGACACGGGCGACACCTTCGACCAGTCGATGGCACGCGGCTTCATCGAACTGTGGGGCATGTCCGCCAAGGTTGCCTCCGGCCGCGACATCCGCGTCGCAGGAAAGTAGCCCCTGTGGCTGAGCCCGTCGACACCAAGAAGTCCGAAGCCACCAACACGGGTGCGCTGTGGGGCGGCCGGTTCGCCGGCGGCCCCGCCGACGCCCTCGCGGCGCTGAGCAAGTCCACGCACTTTGACTGGCGGCTGGCCCGCTACGACATCGCCGGGTCCAAGGCGCACGCCCGCGTGCTGCACAAGGCCGGCCTGCTGGACGACGCCGAACTCGCGGGCATGCTCGACGCCCTGACCCGGCTGGACGACGACGTCGCCTCCGGCGACTACCTGCCGGCGGACTCCGATGAGGACGTGCACGGTTCGCTGGAACGCGGACTCATCGAGCGTGCCGGCACCCGGCTGGGCGGCAAGCTCCGCGCAGGCCGGTCCCGCAACGACCAGGTGGCAACCCTCGGACGGATGTTCCTGCGCGACCACGCGCGGATCATCGCCCGCGGCGTGCTCGCCACGATTGATGCCCTCGTCGGCCAGGCCAAGGAGCACCGCGGCGTGGCCATGCCCGGCCGCACGCACCTCCAGCACGCCCAGCCGGTCCTGCTCAGCCACCACCTGCTGGCGCACGCCTGGGCGCTGCTGCGTGACGTGCAGCGGCTGGCGGACTGGGACAAGCGCGCAGGGGTTTCGCCGTACGGTTCGGGGGCCCTCGCGGGCTCCTCGCTGGGCCTGGATCCGGAGGCCGTGGCGGCGGACCTGGGCTTCTTCTCAGCCACGCACAACTCGATCGACGGCACCGCCTCGCGCGACGTCTTCGCCGAGTTCGCCTGGGTCACCGCGATGATCGGAGTGGACCTGTCCCGCGTGTCGGAGGAAGTGATTCTGTGGGCTACGAAGGAGTTCTCCTTCGTCACCCTGCACGATTCCTACTCCACCGGCTCCTCGATCATGCCGCAGAAAAAGAACCCGGACGTTGCCGAGCTCGCCCGCGGCAAGGCCGGCCGGCTGATCGGCAACCTGACCGGGCTGCTGGCCACCCTGAAGGGCCTGCCGCTCGCGTACAACCGCGACCTGCAGGAGGACAAGGAGCCGGTCTTCGACGCCGCCGACACCCTGGAGCTGCTGCTCCCGGCAGTCTCCGGCATGATCGCGACGCTGAAGTTCAACACGGAGCGGATGGAGTCCCTGGCACCCCAGGGCTTTGCGCTGGCCACGGACATTGCCGAATGGCTGGTCCGCCAGGGTGTTCCGTTCCGCGAGGCGCACGAGCTCTCCGGAGCGGCGGTGAAGCAGGCCGAAAGCCGGGACGTTGAGCTGTGGGACCTGACGGACGAGGAATACGCCGCCATCTCGGAGCACCTGACGCCGGAGGTCCGTACTGTCCTGTCCACCGAAGGCTCGCTCAACAGCCGCAACTCCCAGGGCGGAACGGCGCCGGCCGCCGTCGAACGCCAGTTGCTCGCCCTCGAGGGCGAGCTCGCCGGCGTGCGGGAATACGCCGGGTAGCAGTCAGACGCTCTCTCACTTGTTGCAACTATTTGGCCGGCGCTCTCTCACTTTCCTTGAGAAAGTGAGAGAGCGTTGCCAATATTCATGCACTAACTGAGAGAGCGTTCTGCGCTTAAGGTGGCTGCATGAGCGAATCCTTCCGCCGGTCCCTCCGCGCCCTGCCCGACTTCCCCGACGACCTGCCGGATTTTGACCCCGAGGCTGCACCGGAGGACCCGGCCGAGCTGTTCCGGCACTGGCTTGCGGAGGCGCTTGCGGCCGGGGAACCCCAGCCGCATGCGTGCAGCCTGGCCACCGTGGGAGCCGATGCCCAGCCGTCGTCCCGGATGCTGATCCTGAAAGACATTGACGACGACGGCTGGCACATCGCGACGTCCCGCACCTCGCGCAAAGGCCAGGAACTCGCGGCGACACCGAAGGCTGCGCTGAATTTCTACTGGCCGCTGCAGGGCCGGCAGGTCCGCGTGGCCGGCGGCGTCGTGGAGCTGTCCGCCGAGGCGTCGGCGGCAGACTGGGCCGCCAGGCCTGCGGCGGACGGCAGCAGCAATCCGGACTGGCAGCTCTATGCCGTCCAGCCGCTCGAGATTGAGTTCTGGCAGGCCCGGCACGACCGCCGCCACGTCCGCCACCGCTACGGAGCCGGTCCGATCGGTCCAGCCCCGGACAGCCCCGGTCAGGGTACCGGCCTGCGTTAAGGACGATTAACTGTCCGCTACGATGGCGGGTATGACCGCAATCACAACGGAAGCGCTGCTCGCCGAACTCCACAAAGCCGCCGACGTCGTTGCCTCCCAGGCCGGCAAACTCGCCGAAGAAGACGTCCCGGCATCCTCACTGCTGCCGGGCTGGACGCGGGGCCACGTGCTCGCCCACCTGGCCGGTATTTCGAACGCGATGGCCCGTCAACTGGAATTCGCCGCGCGCGGCGAAACCGTGGAACTATACGACGGCGGCCAAGAGGGCCGCACCAAGGCCATCGAAATGGCAGCCGGCCACACCCTGGCGGAACACCGGGCCGATCTGGACTCTGCGCTGGAGCGCGCCATGCGGGCCTTCGATTCCCTGGACGCAGGTGGCTGGCAGGTTCCGATTTCCTACCGCGGGGGTGTGGTGCAGGACGGCGGGTTCGCGCTCTGGCGGGAACTCGTGATCCATGCCTCGGACCTCAAGACCGGCCTCGGCCCGGAAACCTGGAGCCGGCCCTTCTGCGAGCACCTGTTCGATTTCCTGGCAGCCCGGGTGCCGGACGGGCAGCGGTTCGTGCTGCAGCCACTCGGCCTTCCGCCCGTGACCGTCGGCACCGGAAACCGGTCCACCGTCATCAACGGAATGCTGACGGACATCGCCGCCTGGCTCGCGGGGCGCGAACCTTCCCTCGGCAGCCTGCGGGCGTCTGCTGCAGCCGACGGCGTGGATCTTCCGGAGTTGCTGCCCTGGCCCTCGGGAGTTCCGAGCACCAGGTAGGTCCGATCAGCAATTGAACGGGCCGGCAAGCAGGGCGCCCGGCAGGTAATCCGGCCGGTCGCCGCCCTGAGGGTTCCCGTCAGCCCTTTTCGCGTCCCAGCAGGCTTTGCTTGACGGCGAGTCCCCACCTGAATCCGCCCAGGGTTCCGTCTGTACGCACCACGCGGTGGCATGGCACGAACAGGGCCGCCGCGTTGAACGCGCAGGCACTCGCCGCAGCCCGGACGGCCCGCGGGTTTCCGGACAGCTCCGCGTATTCGGTGTAGGTGACCGGCCGTCCCGGGCTCACCGTGCGGAGGACATCCCAGGCATGGCTGCGGAAAGGCCCCGATTTCTGCAGTACGGGCACCCGCATGGCCGGTGCCGGATCGCCGGCGTAGAAAGCCGTAACGGCGTCGGAGATTTCGCCCAGGTCCAGGACAGGGACGAATTCATCCGGCAGCAGTTCGGGATGGATCTGCCCGGTCAGCTGCGCAGTCTCGGCAGTCCAGCCGGACGCCAGGACGGCACCATCGCGGGCAATGATCGTGAACGGACCGTCCGGAGTGGACATGGTCAGAAGTTCGGCTTTCATTTCTTCACTTTCCTGGGTTAAAACTACGGGGCTGAGAAATCGGAGGGGTTAACTCTTTAGGGTTAAATCGGCGGTACGGCGGACAGCGCCGGCGCCTGCCGCGTCTGCCTGGGCTTCGGGCTTATGGCGGCCGCCCGCCAGAGGTGCATGGTGGCATATGAACGCCAGGGGCTCACTTCGGTGAAGTCCGGCGTGGGCTTGCCGGGCGGCCGGCCGTCTTCCAGGCAGCCGGCGGACTCCCGGGAGCCGGCGGCCGCCGGGTTGCCGGCTCTGAGGGCGAGGATACCGTTGCGGACGGCCGCGTCATTGGCCAGGAACACGTCGGGCGCTCCGATTACGCGCATGGCGACGTATCCCACGGTCCACGGACCCACACCGGGCAGGGGGAGGAGCTTCGATTGCAGCCCGGCGAGGTCGTCTCCATAGCCGAAGTCGAGGTCCCCGGCGGCCATGGCACTGGCGGCGGACCGAACGGAGTCGATCCGCCGCCGGGGTCCACGCAACAGGCCAAAACCCGGGTCGGCGATCTGGGCCGCCGTGGGGAAGAGCCGGTGCAGCCCATCCGCCGGCACCAGGCTCTCGCTCCCGCAGGCGGACAGTTGGGTGAGTGCGGTCCGGGCGGCAGCGACGGTGATCTGCTGGCCGATCATGGCCCGGATCAGCAATTCCTGCGGATCCACAGCCCCGGGCATCCGCATGCCCGGGAAGGCTTTGACAGCCGGTGCCAGCCGCGGATCTGCTGCCAGTGCGCCGTCGATGGCCACCGGGTCGGCGTCGAGATCCAGGAGCCGACGGACCCGGCTCAGCAGTGACGGCAGGTCCCGGAGATCCACCGCACCGATGGTGAGGACCAAGGGCCGCCCCGGGGCGCCGGCGTCGTACGTTATGCCAAAGCGGGCGTCAGCGTGCGGGAGCCGCAAGGTCCTGGCGTAAGACGTTGCGGTGCCGGCCTCGATCCCGGGAATGACCCGGACCGCGAGGAAATCGAAGACGCCCGGATCGAACGGTTCACGGTAGGGGAGGTTCAGCGTCAGCGCCGTGGTCGCGGCCGGCGCCCGGTGGTGACTGGCAGTCCCCCGAACTGCGCTGCCCCGGACTGCCGTGCCCCGGAGCGCCGTCGGCGTCATGGCGAAGACCTCGCCGATGGTTTCATTGAACTGGCGGACGCTGCTGAACCCCGCTGCGAACGCCACGTCGGCCAGCTTCATCTGCGTGGACACCAGAAGCGTCCGGGCGGTCTGGGCCCTGCCGGCCCGCGCCAGCGATAGGGGACCGGCGCCCAGTTCGTGGCTAAGGATCCGGTTGAGCTGCCGCGACGAGTAGCCGAGCCGCGAGGCGAGCCCTTCCACGCCGTCGCGGTTGATCACGCCGTCGTTGATGAGCCGCATGGCCCGCCCCGCAATATCGGAACGGATGTTCCATGCCGGCGTGCCCGGAACGGCCTCCGGCAGGCACCGCTTGCAGGCCCGGTACCCCGCGTCGTGGGCCGCAGCGGAGGTTTCGTAGAACGTAACGTTCTCCGCCTTCGGCGTCCTGGCCGGGCATGAGGGGCGGCAATAGATGCCGGTTGTCCGGACAGCGGTGTAGAACTGCCCGTCGAAACGGGTGTCGCGGGCGTCGATTGCCCGGTAGCGCTGCCAGAAGTCCATGGCTCCATCCTGTCAGGTCCCCGCAGCGGGGGCTAGCGGAAATCGGACACGGCCGTGGGGACCCTGATGCGGCTGCGCTTTGTTAAAGTCAGTGCATGAGCAGCAGCCCGCCGCGCCCCGGACACGAACACTTCGTGCGGCAAGTGCTGTCCGGTGACGCCCGGCACGTGGCGCCCCTGGTGCTTGGCGCCGTCCTGACGCATGACAGCCCGGAGGGTGCCGTTTCCGTACGGATCACCGAGGTGGAGGCTTATCTGGGCCCCCGTGACTCCCCGCACCCGGACCCCGGTTCCCACACCTTCCGCGGACAGACCGGACGCAACACACCCATGTTCGGCCCCGCCGGGCACCTTTATGTCTACTTCACCTACGGCATGCACTATTGCGCCAACATTGTTTGCGGACCGCCCGGAACGGCGTCGGCCCTGCTGCTGCGGGGCGGGGAAATAGTGGGCGGCGAGGACCTTGCCCGGGCCAGGCGCCCGACGTCGAAATCCTCCAAAGACCTGGCCAGCGGGCCCGCCCGGCTCGCCACGGCACTGGGGCTGACGACGGCGGACAGCGGGCGGGACGCCCTCGGCGAGCCGTTCAGGCTGGAGCTGCCCGTGGCACGGGCACGTGAGATCAACACCGGGCCGCGCGTGGGTGTTTCGGGTGCGGGCGGCAGCCATGCGTATCCGTGGCGGTTCTGGCTGACCGGGGATCCCACGGTCTCGCGCTACAAGGCTGCGAAGGCCCGCCCGGACCGCCCTGTGGCCGCGCGCGGATCGTGAAGAATGGCGTCCACAGGCATAGGGTGGATGCGTGAATCTAAGCGAGCCGGGCCAAGCCAGACGAAACGTTCCCGTGGACCAGCTGATCAACAGCCTCTGCGCGACGGTGCCGGACTATCCCAAACCCGGAATCATCTTCAAGGACCTGACCCCGGTCTTCGCCAACGGTGCTGCCCTCCACGCCGTCGTGGACGCACTCGTGGAGCCCTTTAAGGGCCAGTTCGACGCCGTCGCCGGAGTGGAAGCACGTGGCTTCCTCCTGGCCGCCGCTGCCGCCTACGCCACCAACACCGGTGTGATTACCGTGCGCAAGGCCGGAAAGCTCCCTCGCAAGGTGATCTCGGAGGACTACGCGCTGGAGTACGGCAGCGCAACGCTGGAACTGCACACCACTGACCTCCCGGCCGGAAGCCGGGTGTTGATTCTCGACGACGTCCTTGCCACCGGCGGTACGCTCGGCGCCGCCACGCGGCTTTTTGAGCGCTGCGGAGTGCATGTTGCCGGGGTGGGCGTGGTCATGGAACTCGGCGAGCTTCGTGGCCGTTCCGCCCTGAGCGGCCACCGCGTCCGCTCGCTCATCCGGATCTAGCGTGGGCCCGCGGAGGCCGTTGAACCGGCGTTGGCGTGGACCCGGTGACCGAAGCGGGAAGCGGAAAACCGGGGAACTGAAATGTTTCAGGCGCGTTCAACAAAATGGTTGTAGAATGGACGGTCTGTCTTTTGCGATAGGGGAAAGTCTCGATGCTCGACGCTGATTTGGCCCATGAACGGGACTATGTTGCGGGACTGTATGCCCGCCTTGATGAGTTGCGCGAGGAAAAGCGCACTCAGCTAGCCCAGGTCCGCCGTGCCGGAGCCGTGGGAACAATGCAGAACGTTTCCGAACGGGACGCGTTCGCGGCCCTTTATGAGGACCGCCTGGCGCAGTTGGACGCCGTGGACGACCGGCTGGTTTTTGGCCGCCTTGACCTGGACTCGGGGGAGGCGCAGTACATCGGCCGCATCGGCCTGACGACTGATGACCTCCAGCGGCTCATGGTTGACTGGCGCGCGCCCGAAGCCGGGCACTTCTACCAGGCCACTGCCTTCGACCGCCAGGGCGTGCGCCGCCGCCGCCACCTGATTCTGCAGGGCCGCGAGGTCAAGGCCATTGAAGACGACGTCCTGGACGCCGACATGCTGGCCGACAACGAATCCCTGCAGGGGGAGGGCGCACTGCTGGCCGCCCTGAACTCCAAGCGCACCGGACGCATGTCCGACATCGTGGGCACCATCCAGTCGGAACAGGACCGGATCATCCGCTCCTCCATCGCCGGCGCCGTCGTCGTCCAGGGCGGACCCGGAACAGGCAAGACCGCCGTCGCCCTGCACCGTGCCGCGTACCTCCTGTACACGCACCGCGACCGGCTCAAGACTGCCGGTGTGCTTCTCGTGGGCCCGTCGTCGTCGTTCATGAAGTACATTGAGCGCGTCCTGCCGTCACTCGGCGAGACGGGTGTGGTCATGGCGAGCGTCGGGCGGCTCATGCCGGGCATCAATGCCGTACCGGAGCAGGAAGCGGATGTCGCGGCCGTCAAGGGACGGCTGGACATGGCCGAGGTCGTGGCCAACGCCGTGTCCAACAGGCAGCGCATTCCGGCCGAGAACCGGATCCTTGAGGTGGACGGCCGCAAGCTGGTCCTGACCCCGCGCCAGGTGCGGCGGGCACGGGAGAAGGCCCGCGCCACCCACAAGCCGCACAACGAGGCGCGCCTGACGTTCGTGAAGATCCTGCTCCGCGAGCTGACCGAACAGATGACCGAGCTCGTCGAGGCCGGCAGCATCGGCAATAACGCCGACCGCTCGTACCTCGCCGAGGACGTCCGCACTGCCCGCGATGTCCGGATCGCGCTGAACCTTTGCTGGATGCCGATGACGCCGGAGAAGCTCATCTCCGAGCTGTTCAGCAAGCCGGCCATCCTTGAAGCCTGCACGCCCCAGCTGACCGACGCTGAGCGCGCGCTGCTGGCCCGCCCGGCCGACAGTCCCTGGACCGAGGCCGATGTTCCGCTGCTGGACGAAGCGGCTGAACTTCTGGGCGAGCTTGATCCCGCAGCGGGCCGGGGCCTGGCCCAGCAGGAGCACGACCGCGCCCGGGACATCGCCAACGCGAAGCAGACGCTGGTGAACATGGAAACCGCCGGTGTGGACGTGCTGATGACGGCCGAGGAACTCGTGGACCAGAACCAGGAGCGGGAAGCGCGGCTCACCGCGGCCGAACGGGCTACCACTGACCGCACGTGGGCATTCGGGCACATTGTTGTAGACGAGGCCCAGGAACTGTCGCCGATGCAGTGGCGCCTGCTCGTCCGGCGCTGCCCGCTGAAGTCGTTCACGATTGTCGGCGACATCGCCCAGACCAGTTCCGTGGCCGGGGCCAAGTCCTGGCAGAGCGCGCTGGAGCCGATGTTCGGCGACCGCTGGCAGCTTGAGGAACTCACCGTCAACTACCGCACGCCGTCCCAGATCGCGGAGGCTGCAGCCCGGATGGCCACTGCCGCCGGACTGGTGATTTCCGCTCCTAAAGCGGTCCGGGAGGGACGCTGGTCGCCGATCATTGACCGCGTGGATGACGGGTCAGTGGTCAGCCGGCTCGTTGAGGTCCTGCCGGATGAGCTGGACGCGCTCGACGGCGGCCTGCTTGCGGTGATTGCCGACGGCGAGCTCCTCCCGCAAGCCACCTCCGCGCTGCGGGCTGCCTACGGCCGCCGCGTCGGTACCGGCGCCGGCAGCTACGAGCAGGACATCGTCGTCATCAGCCCGCGCGAGGCCAAGGGCCTGGAGTTCGACGGTGTGGTGGTGCTCGAGCCGTCCATGATGCTCAACCATGAGCACGGACGGGTGGGGGACCTCTACGTTGCCATGACCCGGCCCACCCAGCGACTGCGGCTCATCTCCGCCGCTCCGGTACCGGCAGGCATCGAACGCTGATCCTGGCTGGTGCCTTGTGGTTACTCGCGAGAACACGGCTGGCGGGAGGTCCGGATAGTTCCGGCCTCCCGACGGTCCCGCGGCACTGTCATGCAACGCGCATTTGGCTCCCGCGCAGCGCTCCGGACCGGGCAATCCTGCTAACTTAGATCACGTGTCCCAACTAAATGATCTCGAGTCCCAGCAGAACGATCCGACCTTTGCCAACATCTGGCAAGAGCTCAACTGGCGCGGCCTGGTCCACGTGTCCACTGATGAAGTGGAACTGGAAAAGCTGCTCGCCGGGGACCCGATCACCTATTACTGCGGATTCGATCCCACCGCGCCCAGCCTGCACCTGGGCAACCTCGTGCAGTTGCTCCTCATGCGCCGCATCCAGCTCGCCGGCCACAGGCCGCTGGGCCTGGTCGGCGGATCGACAGGCCTGATCGGTGACCCGCGCCCGACGGCGGAACGCACCCTGAACACCAAGGACACCGTTTCCGAATGGGTCGGGTACCTTCAGGCACAGGTCCGCCGCTTCCTCAGCTTTGAAGGCGAAAACGCGGCCAGGATGGTTAACAACCTGGACTGGACCGCGCCCCTGAGCGCCATCGACTTCCTGCGCGAGATCGGAAAGCACTTCCGGGTCGGCACCATGCTCCGCAAGGACGCCGTTGCCTCCCGCCTGAGCTCGGATGAAGGCATCAGCTACACCGAATTCAGCTACCAGATCCTGCAGGGCATGGATTACCTCCAGCTCTTCCGTGACTACGGTTGCGTGCTGGAGACCGGCGGCTCTGACCAGTGGGGCAACCTCACCAGCGGCACCGAACTCATCCGCAAGGTTGAGGGCAAGCACGTGCACGCACTTGGCACGCCGCTCATCACCAATTCGGACGGCACCAAGTTCGGCAAGAGCGAAGGCAATGCCATCTGGCTCGATCCGGAGATGTGCAGCCCGTACGCGTTCTACCAGTTCTGGCTGAACACGGCCGACGCCGACGTTGCCGCGCGGCTGAAGGTGTTCACCTTCCTGACGCGCGCCGAGATCGAAGCCCTGGAAGTTTCCATTGCCGAGCGTCCCTTTGCCCGTGAAGGCCAGCGCCGGCTTGCGTTTGAAGTGACCTCCCTGGTCCATGGGGTTGAGGCAACGGAAAAGGTCATCGCTGCTTCCGCGGCGCTTTTCGGCGGCGGGGACCTTGCGGCGCTGGACGAACGGACCCTGACGGCTGCCACCGCCGAGCTGCCTTCGGCCCGTGTTGCAGCTGACGGCCTTGGCATCGTGGATCTGCTCGTGGCCTCCGGGCTCTCGGACAGCAAATCGGCCGCCCGCCGGACCGTGGGTGAAGGCGGCGCCTATGTCAACAACACCAAGGTCACCGATCCTGAGGCAGTCATTGCGGGCAGTGAACTTCTGCACGGGCGCTACCTGCTCCTGCGCCGCGGGAAGAAGAACCTGGCAACTGTGGAAGTGGCTGCTTCCTAGGGCTGACAGTTACCACGACGTCATGTGCACGCTCCTTTCCGGCCGATTTGCGAGGCCGGGGAGGAGCGTGTATTGTTTTCTGAGTCGCCGCCGCTGAGTGGTGACAGACCCCCTACAAATGAAAAGCAATTCTTCATGCGCAAGTCGCAGAAATGAAAAATTGCTTCATATTTTGCTGGGCGGGTTCACTCCACCAAGTGAACTTCGGAAGAATAGCCGGATTTGCAAAGTGGAAATGAATGAAATAAGCTAGAAACATCGCAGCGAAGAAATGATAACAAAGAATTCATCGGAATTCAAATATTTGTTTGAAAAGTATTCGAATGTGCCTGTTGTTTGAGAACTCAATAGTGTGCCAAGTTTGTTGATACCAATTTATTTATATGGATTGGTTGAATTGACTGGATCCGCCACCCCGTGGTGTGGTCTGGTTTTTACAGCTGGTTTCAAATTTTGCAGCTTTTTTCTTCCGTTTTCCCGGGGGTTTTGAGTTGTGTTCGTTTTTGTTTTACTTCAACGGAGAGTTTGATCCTGGCTCAGGATGAACGCTGGCGGCGTGCTTAACACATGCAAGTCGAACGATGACCTCCAGCTTGCTGGGGTGATTAGTGGCGAACGGGTGAGTAACACGTGAGTAACCTGCCCTTAACTCTGGGATAAGCCTGGGAAACTGGGTCTAATACCGGATATGACTCCTCATCGCATGGTGGGGGGTGGAAAGCTTTTTGTGGTTTTGGATGGACTCGCGGCCTATCAGCTTGTTGGTGAGGTAATGGCTCACCAAGGCGACGACGGGTAGCCGGCCTGAGAGGGTGACCGGCCACACTGGGACTGAGACACGGCCCAGACTCCTACGGGAGGCAGCAGTGGGGAATATTGCACAATGGGCGAAAGCCTGATGCAGCGACGCCGCGTGAGGGATGACGGCCTTCGGGTTGTAAACCTCTTTCAGTAGGGAAGAAGCGAAAGTGACGGTACCTGCAGAAGAAGCGCCGGCTAACTACGTGCCAGCAGCCGCGGTAATACGTAGGGCGCAAGCGTTATCCGGAATTATTGGGCGTAAAGAGCTCGTAGGCGGTTTGTCGCGTCTGCCGTGAAAGTCCGGGGCTCAACTCCGGATCTGCGGTGGGTACGGGCAGACTAGAGTGATGTAGGGGAGACTGGAATTCCTGGTGTAGCGGTGAAATGCGCAGATATCAGGAGGAACACCGATGGCGAAGGCAGGTCTCTGGGCATTAACTGACGCTGAGGAGCGAAAGCATGGGGAGCGAACAGGATTAGATACCCTGGTAGTCCATGCCGTAAACGTTGGGCACTAGGTGTGGGGGACATTCCACGTTTTCCGCGCCGTAGCTAACGCATTAAGTGCCCCGCCTGGGGAGTACGGCCGCAAGGCTAAAACTCAAAGGAATTGACGGGGGCCCGCACAAGCGGCGGAGCATGCGGATTAATTCGATGCAACGCGAAGAACCTTACCAAGGCTTGACATGGGCCGGACCGGGCTGGAAACAGTCCTTCCCCTTTGGGGCCGGTTCACAGGTGGTGCATGGTTGTCGTCAGCTCGTGTCGTGAGATGTTGGGTTAAGTCCCGCAACGAGCGCAACCCTCGTTCCATGTTGCCAGCGCGTAATGGCGGGGACTCATGGGAGACTGCCGGGGTCAACTCGGAGGAAGGTGGGGACGACGTCAAATCATCATGCCCCTTATGTCTTGGGCTTCACGCATGCTACAATGGCCGGTACAAAGGGTTGCGATACTGTGAGGTGGAGCTAATCCCAAAAAGCCGGTCTCAGTTCGGATTGGGGTCTGCAACTCGACCCCATGAAGTCGGAGTCGCTAGTAATCGCAGATCAGCAACGCTGCGGTGAATACGTTCCCGGGCCTTGTACACACCGCCCGTCAAGTCACGAAAGTTGGTAACACCCGAAGCCGGTGGCCTAACCCCTTGTGGGAGGGAGCTGTCGAAGGTGGGACTGGCGATTGGGACTAAGTCGTAACAAGGTAGCCGTACCGGAAGGTGCGGCTGGATCACCTCCTTTCTAAGGAGCACCTACAGCCACCGTGCCCCGTGTATGCGGGTGTGGCGGGGTTGTCAGGAGTATATGCCCGTTGCGCAGACGAAAGTTCTGCGGCGGGTGCTCACGGGTGGAATATCAACAAATAGCGGCCGCCGGTTTTTTCCCTGCGCCTAGTACGGACCCTTGCTGTGAGTAATTGCGGCGGGTGTGTCCTGGAACGGTGCGGGGATGGGAGTGGTGGTTTAGTGTTTGGCACACTGTTGGGTCCTGAGGCAACAGGGCCGGGTGCTGCGGCTTTTTGGCTGTGGTGGTTCGGTACTTGTTTGTTTCTGGTTTCCTGGCTGCATCGATCGCATGGTTGCTTTGTCCTTTTTGTGGGGGCGGGTGTGTGTGGGGTGTGTGGTACGGGGTTGTTGTTTGAGAACTACATAGTGGACGCGAGCATCTTTTATAAGAAGCAATTTCCAAGAATATGAACCTGGATCTGTTGTGCTGTCTTTCGGGATGGTGCAGTGGTTTCTGTGGTTCTCTCGAAAATTAGTTTTTTTGATCTTTTGTGGTCAAGTTTTTAAGAGCACACGGTGGATGCCTTGGCATTAGGAGCCGAAGAAGGACGTAGGAATCTGCGATAAGCCTGGGGGAGTCGATAACCGGACTGTGATCCCAGGGTGTCCGAATGGGGAAACCCCGCCAGGGGCGCGAGCTGCCTGGTGACCCGCATCTGAACACATAGGGTGCGTGGAGGGAACGCGGGGAAGTGAAACATCTCAGTACCCGCAGGAAGAGAAAACAATAGTGATTCCGTTAGTAGTGGCGAGCGAACGCGGATCAGGCTAAACCGTTCCATGTGTGATAGCCGGCGGGCGTTGCATGGTCGGGGTTGCGGGACTTCCCGTGCTGGTTCTGCCGGACCAGCGAGGTGTGATGTGCAGGCATAGGTGAACGGTCTTGAAAGGCCGGCCAGAGAGGGTGTGAGCCCCGTAACCGTAATGTTGTGTACCGCCTGGGAAGTATCCCAAGTAGCACGGGGCCCGAGAAATCCCGTGCGAATCTGTCAGGACCACCTGATAAGCCTAAATACTCCCTAATGACCGATAGCGGACCAGTACCGTGAGGGAAAGGTGAAAAGTACCCCGGGAGGGGAGTGAAACAGTACCTGAAACCGTGTGCTTACAATCCGTCGGAGCCAGTCTGATTCTGGTGACGGCGTGCCTTTTGAAGAATGAGCCTGCGAGTTAGTGTTACGTCGCGAGGTTAACCCGTGTGGGGCAGCCGTAGCGAAAGCGAGTCTGAATAGGGCGTTGCAGTGGCGTGATCTAGACCCGAAGCGAAGTGATCTACCCATGGCCAGGTTGAAGCGACGGTAAGACGTCGTGGAGGACCGAACCCACTTCAGTTGAAAATGGAGGGGATGAGCTGTGGGTAGGGGTGAAAGGCCAATCAAACTTCGTGATAGCTGGTTCTCCCCGAAATGCATTTAGGTGCAGCGTTGCGTGTTTCTTACCGGAGGTAGAGCTACTGGATGGCTAATGGGCCCTACAAGGTTACTGACGTCAGCCAAACTCCGAATGCCGGTAAGTGAGAGCGCAGCAGTGAGACTGTGGGGGATAAGCTTCATAGTCGAGAGGGAAACAGCCCAGACCACCAACTAAGGCCCCTAAGCGTGTGCTAAGTGGGAAAGGATGTGGAGTTGCGAAGACAACCAGGAGGTTGGCTTAGAAGCAGCCATCCTTAAAAGAGTGCGTAATAGCTCACTGGTCAAGTGATTCCGCGCCGACAATGTAGCGGGGCTCAAGTACACCGCCGAAGTTGTGGCATTCACATTTTATCCAAGCCTTTGTGGTTCAGGAGTGTGGATGGGTAGGGGAGCGTCGTGTGGGCAGTGAAGTCGCGGTGTAAACCAGCGGTGGAGCCTACACGAGTGAGAATGCAGGCATGAGTAGCGAAAGACGGGTGAGAAACCCGTCCGCCGAATGATCAAGGGTTCCAGGGTCAAGCTAATCTGCCCTGGGTAAGTCGGGACCTAAGGCGAGGCCGACAGGCGTAGTCGATGGACAACGGGTTGATATTCCCGTACCGGCGAAAAACCGCCCATGCTGAACAGGGGATACTAACTGCCCGAAGCCTGCCCGATCGCCCTTGTGGTGTGAGGGTTTTGGTGGAGCGCGGGACCTGATCCTGGGAGGTAAGCGTATTAACAGGTGTGACGCAGGAAGGTAGCCGAGCCGGGCGATGGTTGTCCCGGTCCAAGGATGTAGGGCGAACGGTAGGCAAATCCGCCGTTCATGATGCCTGAGACCTGACGGGACCCCCGTATGGGGGGATTCGGTGATCCTATGCTGCCTAGAAAAGCATCGACGCGAGGTTTTAGCCGCCCGTACCCCAAACCGACACAGGTGATCAGGTAGAGAATACTAAGGCGATCGAGAGAATTATGGTTAAGGAACTCGGCAAAATGCCCCCGTAACTTCGGGAGAAGGGGGGCCCCAACCTTGAACACCACTTGCTGGTGGGAGGGGATCGGGGCCGCAGAGACCAGGGGGAAGCGACTGTTTACTAAAAACACAGGTCCGTGCGAAGTCGCAAGACGATGTATACGGACTGACTCCTGCCCGGTGCTGGAAGGTTAAGAGGACCGGTTAGCCGCAAGGCGAAGCTGAGAATTTAAGCCCCAGTAAACGGCGGTGGTAACTATAACCATCCTAAGGTAGCGAAATTCCTTGTCGGGTAAGTTCCGACCTGCACGAATGGAGTAACGACTTCCCCGCTGTCTCAACCATAAACTCGGCGAAATTGCAGTACGAGTAAAGATGCTCGTTACGCGCAGCAGGACGGAAAGACCCCGAGACCTTTACTATAGTTTGGTATTGGTGTTCGGAGTGGCTTGTGTAGGATAGGTGGGAGACGTTGAAGCCCGGACGCCAGTTCGGGTGGAGTCATCGTTGAAATACCACTCTGGTCACTTTGGACATCTAACTTCGGCCCGTAATCCGGGTCAGGGACAGTGCCTGATGGGTAGTTTAACTGGGGCGGTTGCCTCCTAAAAAGTAACGGAGGCGCCCAAAGGTTCCCTCAGCCTGGTTGGCAATCAGGTGTCGAGTGTAAGTGCACAAGGGAGCTTGACTGTGAGAGAGACATCTCGAGCAGGGACGAAAGTCGGGACTAGTGATCCGGCGGTACATTGTGGAATGGCCGTCGCTCAACGGATAAAAGGTACCTCGGGGATAACAGGCTGATCTTGCCCAAGAGTCCATATCGACGGCATGGTTTGGCACCTCGATGTCGGCTCGTCGCATCCTGGGGCTGGAGTAGGTCCCAAGGGTTGGGCTGTTCGCCCATTAAAGCGGTACGCGAGCTGGGTTTAGAACGTCGTGAGACAGTTCGGTCCCTATCCGCTGCGCGCGCAGGAAATTTGAGAAGGGCTGTCCTTAGTACGAGAGGACCGGGACGGACGAACCTCTGGTGTGTCAGTTGTACTGCCAAGTGCACCGCTGATTAGCTACGTTCGGATGGGATAACCGCTGAAAGCATCTAAGCGGGAAGCTCGCTTCGAGATGAGATTTCCATACACCTTGTGTGTGAGAGGCCCCCAGCCAGACCACTGGGTTGATAGGCCGGATGTGGAAGCGAGGACTAACGACTCGTGAAGCTGACCGGTACTAATAGGCCGATAACTTACACCACACACCATTGGTGAACCCGTTTCAAAAGGGGTTCACACCAAACAATGGTACGAAGATAACAAGACTGCTTGCGTCCACTATGTGGTTCCCAACCAACAAACCCGTTGCGTTCAGGAATCAACAATAAAATAACAACACCACAACTGCCTTAACCGGCAGAACACATGTTGTAACCACAGATTTCCCGCCCCGGACCACACGTCCAGGGCGCGGAGCAAGGGTTACGGCGGTCATAGCGTGGGGGAAACGCCCGGTCCCATTCCGAACCCGGAAGCTAAGACCCACAGCGCCGATGGTACTGCACCCGGGAGGGTGTGGGAGAGTAGGTCACCGCCGGAACACCATTCAGGTCGAGAGCCCCAACCACACGGTTGGGGCTCTCCCGCATTTAAACCACCCCTAACACCACACCCCCTCGCGGGTCATGGCCCCTTTCGCAGGACCCTCCCGCCACCGGCAAAACCGGCCAGGCACCCACGCCAGCCACCGCCGTCGAACCTCCCCCCAAAGTGCGAGAGCATCCATGACTTTCCCGCGGGAAGTGCGAGAGCGACGGGGAAAAACCCGCCGGAAGTGAGAGAGCGTCCATAGGGGAGGAACGTCCGCTGCTCAGGGATTGCCCCGGAACGAAGCGGACTGGAAGCCCGGCCGTGCCCAAACGCTGAGTTGGGTTCGACGTCCTTGTGAGGCTTGCCACGGGAGCGGCCCATGGGGCTGCGGCAGTTAGTTCGTGAGCGGTGACTCGCCTAGAATTGCATGAGATGTACGGACTTCGAAGCGCTTCATTTCGGGTTGCGTAGGATAACGAAACACGGATAAGAGCGGCTGCGATTGCGCCAGTGGTCGGCTCATAACAGGAGGAATCCAACATGGCTGAGCACAACGGCGGAAATCGAAGCGGAAAAGACCGCGGCAGTTCTGGAGGCGGCCGGCCCTCCGGCGGTGGCCCCTTCCGACCATCGAACAACTCAGGCGGCGATCCCCGCGGATTCCGCGCCAGGGATGACCGCGGTGAGCGTCCGTCCCGCGAAAGTGGGGGAGAGCGCCGCAGCTTTGGCGCCGCTGGTGGCGATCGTGACCGGAAGCCCTTCGGTGAGCGTCCGTCCCGTGAAGGTGGCGGAGAGCGTCGCAGCTTTGGTGGTGGCGATCGTGACCGGAAGCCGTTCGGCGCCGGTGGCGATCGTGACCGTAAGCCCTTCGGTGACCGTCCGTCCCGTGAAGGCGGCGGGGAGCGCCGCAGCTTTGGCGCCGGTGGTGGCGATCGTGATCGTAAGCCGTTTGGCGCCGGTGGTGGCGATCGTGATCGTAAGCCGTTTGGTGAGCGTCCGTCCCGCGAAAGTGGGGGAGAGCGTCGCAGCTTTGGTGGTGGCGATCGTGATCGTAAGCCGTTTGGCGCCGCTGGTGGCGATCGTGACCGTAAGCCCTTCGGTGATCGTCAGTCCCGTGAAGGCGGCGGGGAGCGTCGCAGCTTTGGCGCCGCCGGTGGCGATCGTGACCGGAAGCCTTTCGGCGCCGGTGGCGATCGGGACCGTAAGCCCTTCGGTGACCGTCCGTCCCGTGAAGGCGGCGGGGAGCGTCGCAGCTTTGGTGGTGGCGATCGTGACCGTAAGCCGTTTGGTGACCGTCCGCGCCGTGAGGGTGAGGGCGAACGCCGCAGCTTTGGTGGCGGCGACAACCGCAAGCCTTTCGGCGACCGCCAGGAACGTGCTCCCAGGAGCTTTGACCGCGGCGAATCGGGCCCCCGAGACTTCGGACGCGACCGCCCCGAGGACCGTCCCGCACGCGTACCCAACGCCCGCGACCTGCGCAGCGCCAACCGCCCGGACCGTGAGCGTTCTCCCCAGATCGATGAAGATGTCACGGGCCAGGAGCTGGACCGCGCCACGAAGCACGAGATCAAGACCCTCGAACCCAAGAGCGCTGAGTGGGTCGCACGCCACCTGGTGATGGCGGGCCGCCTCATTGACGAAGAACCGGAACTTGCCTTCCAGCATGCTCTGGCTGCCAGCCGCCGCGGTGGACGCCTGTCCGCAGTGCGCGAGGCAGTTGGCCTGACCGCCTACGCTGCAGGCCACTACGGCGAAGCACTGCGTGAGTTCCGCACCTACCGCCGGATCAGTGGATCCAACGTGCACCTGCCCGTGATGGCCGACTGCGAACGCGGCCTGGGACGTCCGGACCGCGCCCTTGACGTGGCGCGCTCGGAGGAAGCCAACGACCTCGACGCGCCCGGCAAGGTTGAACTGGCCATCGTGGCTGCCGGCGCCCGCACCGACCTCGGCCAGCTGGATGCGGCCGTTGCCGAACTGGAAATCGCCCAGTTGGATATCAACCGCGCCTTCTCCTACAGCCCCCGACTGTTCCGTGCTTACGCTGATGCTCTCGCGGCAGTGGGCCGCACGGAGGAATCCGCAAAGTGGCAGCGCCAGGCCGTTGTCGCCGAGAACGCCCTCGGCCTTGGCGAGGATGAGGAACCTGACATCATCGACCTCGGCTGGGACGAGGAAGAAGAAGCCCGGGAAGAGGAAGCTCGGCGCCGCCTGCTTGCCCAGCAGCAGGCTGACAGCGCTCCGGCCGCAGCGCCCGGCGTCCGCGACGAGAGCCAGTCGGCCGTCGTCGAGGCTGCTGCCTCGGACGCTGCCGCATCAGACGCAGCTGCCTTGGACGAAGGCTCCGATGACGCCGAAGGCGATTACTTCGAATCCGACGACGCCGAGTCCGACCAGGACTCCGTCGAGGCGGACGAACTCGAAGACGGTACCAGCGAAGACGGCACCTCCGAGGACGCCTACGATGCCGGGGATGCCGATACCGCAAACTCGGACCGCGAAAGGGAATAACAGCGCATGAGCGGTGCTTCATTGATCTCCAGGTTCGACGCCCTCCTGTCGGACCTTGACGGAGTCGTCTACGCCGGTCCCCACGCCATCCCGGGCGCCGTCGAGGCCCTGCGGCAACTGGCAGGAATCGACGTCGGACTTGGCTACGTCACCAACAACGCATCCCGGACGCCCGCGCAGGTGGCAGCCCACTTGCGCGAGCTTGGCGCTCCCGCCGAAGACGAGCAGGTGGTCAGTTCCTCGCAGGCGGCCGGCGAGCTGCTGGCCGGACTCCTGCCGGCGGGCGCGCGTGTCCTGGTGACAGGGAGCCCGGCACTGGCGCATGAGGTGGAGCTCGTGGGACTGACCCCGGTCCACAGTGCAAAGGACAATCCGGTAGCCGTGGTCCAGGGATTCAATCCCGAGATCGGCTGGAGGGACCTCGCTGAGGCCTCATACGTTATCGCCGGCGGCGCCCTCTGGGTTGCCACCAACACGGACATGTCCATCCCGCAGGCCCGGGGCATCGCTCCCGGCAACGGAACCCTGGTGGCTGCCGTTGCGGCGGCCACCGGACAGCGGCCCCTGGTGGCCGGAAAGCCCGAGGCGCCCCTGTTCCGCACCGCCGCCAAGCGGCTCACCTCCGACCGTCCGCTCGTCGTCGGCGACCGGCTGGACACCGACATCCTCGGCGGAAACAACGCCGGCTTCGCCACGGTGGCGGTGCTCACCGGCGTCGATACCCGGGAATCGATCCTCGCCGCCCGCACGGCCGAGCGGCCGGACTACCTCATCAATGACCTCAGCGATCTGTACCGCCCGTACCCCGTTGTGGAAGAGCACGACGGCGGCACGTTCCGTTGCGGTGCAGCCTCCGCCGTGGTGCGGGGAGAATCAGTCCACATCAGCGGGCTTCCCGGTGACCTGGACTCGTGGCGTGCGGCCTGCTCGGCGTGGTGGTCGGCAAATCCGCAGGAAGACGCTCCGCTGGCACCGGCCATCGAATGGCTGACGCACTAAGACGACTCACTAGACTGGGAACATGACCGAGCTGAACAACATTCCGGACGCCGGCAGTGGCGTGAGCCCGGTCGGAGACTCTGCGGTCGACGAGGTCCTTGACCGCCTGGCCGACATTCAGGGCCTGCCTGTTGCCGGGCATGCCGAGGCCTACTCCGCACTCCACGACGCACTGCTGGATGCGCTGAACGACGACGACCCTTCGGCTGAGGGTGACGCCTGAGGATGGCAAGGCTTGATCAAATGCTCGTCGCCCGCGGGCTGGCGAGGTCCCGTACCCATGCCGCGCGCCTGATTGCCGAAGGCAAAGTCAGCTCAGGCGGCAGTGTTCTCGCCAAAGCCTCCGTCCAGGTGGACGACCTCACGCCCCTGGACGTTGCCGATGACGGGCAGGACACGTATGTCAGCCGTGCCGGCCACAAACTGGCCGGGGCCCTGGACGCATTCCCGGACGTCACAGCGGAAGGAAAGCGCTGCCTGGACGCCGGAGCCTCCACCGGCGGCTTCACTGAGGTCCTGCTGAGGCGCGGCGCGGACCACGTGGTGGCGGTCGACGTCGGACACGGCCAGCTGGTTGCCCAGCTCAGGAACGACCCCCGCGTGTCCGTGCACGAAGGCCTCAACGTGCGCTACATGACGCCTGACGCGATCGGCGGCCCTGCGGCGCTGACTGTCGCTGACCTGTCGTTCATCTCGCTGACCCTGGTCCTGGTGCCGCTGGCGGCATGCACGCACCCCGGCGGTGACCTGGTCCTGATGGTCAAGCCGCAGTTCGAGATCGGCAAGGACCGGCTGGGCCGCACCGGCGTAGTGAATTCCGAACGTGAACGCCGGATGGCGGTGGAAAAAGTCGCCAATGCAGCGCTGGACGCCGGGCTCGAGCTGCGCGGCCTCGCAGCAAGCCCGCTGCCCGGCCAGGACGGAAACGTCGAATACTTCCTGTGGATAAAGCGCAGGATCACCTCAGACTTGCCTAAGATCGAAGAGCGGGACGCAGCCCTTGCTGCGTTGCTCGGAACAATCTGGCCGAACCACTAGAAAGCGGAACCCGATGAGCAGGCGTGTACTGGTCCTTGCCCACACCGGCCGCGAGGAATCACTGAAGGCTGCCTGGGAGGCGTGCATCCAGCTGCACGCCTCAGGCATTGTTCCCGTGATGCAAAAATCCGAACTCGAAGACATGGAAGGTTTTTTCGGCCGGCTCGATGATCCCGTCGAGATCCTCCACGACCACATCCAGCTCGCCGACGTCGAGCTTGTCATGGTCCTGGGCGGTGACGGCACCATCCTCCGTGCCGCCGAGCTGGTCCGGGAAGTGGACGTGCCGCTGCTCGGCGTCAACCTGGGCCATGTGGGCTTCCTCGCCGAGAGCGAGCGGGCCGACCTTGCCCAGACCGTGGAATGGATCGCCAGCCGCGACTACACGGTGGAAGAGCGGATGACCATCGACGTCCAGGTCTGGGTCCGCGGACAGAAGATCTGGCACACGTGGGCGCTGAACGAGGCCGCGATCGAGAAGGGCAACCGGGAACGGATGCTTGAGGTGGTCACGGAGGTGGATGAGCGTCCTCTGACTTCGTTCGGCTGTGACGGTGTGGTGATGGCAACGCCCACCGGCTCAACGGCCTATGCCTTCTCCGCCGGCGGTCCGGTGGTGTGGCCCGAAGTGGAAGCCCTGGTGATCGTTCCCATCAGCGCCCACGCGCTGTTCGCCAAGCCGCTGGTGGTCTCACCCCGGTCCAGGCTGGCCGTAGAGGTCCTGAACCGGACCGATGCCCAGGGTGTGCTCTGGTGTGACGGCCGCCGTTCCGTGGACCTGCCGCCGGGCGCACGCGTGGAAGTGACGCGCTCGGCCACGCCGGTGCGGCTCGCGCGGACGCACCAGACACCCTTCTCGGCGAGGCTGGTCCGGAAGTTCCAGCTTCCCATTCACGGCTGGCGCGGGCCCATGCCCCAGTCCGAGTCCATCCACACCGGGCCCGTGCCCATCATCCGTACCCCCAG
Organism: Arthrobacter sp. LjRoot78; assembly: GCF_964254335.1. NCBI lineage: Bacteria > Bacillati > Actinomycetota > Actinomycetes > Micrococcales > Micrococcaceae > Arthrobacter > Arthrobacter sp. LjRoot78. The sequence continues at coordinate 1,693,262 of NZ_CAXUTG020000001.1, forward strand.
GCCCATGGCGCCGCCCGCGGGTCCCCGGCACACCGGGACGTCCGAGACTGATCCGACGACTGCGAAGTGAATCATGCTTGAAGAACTGAGAATCCGCGACCTCGGCGTCATCACCGACGCAACCCTCCCGCTTGGCCCTGGCCTCAGCGTGGTGACCGGCGAGACCGGCGCCGGCAAGACCATGGTGGTCACCGCCGTCGGCCTCCTCCTGGGTGCCCGCTCGGATGCGGGCGCGGTCCGCAGCGGCGCGAAGAGCGCCTCGGCGGAGGCCGTCCTGAAGCTGGACGCCGGCCATGCCGCCGTGCACCGCGCCCGGGAAGCCGGCGCTGACGTTGAAGAGTTCGACGGCGGCGCCGAACTGATCCTTGCCCGTCGCCTGGGGGCGGACGGACGCAGCCGTGCCTACCTTGGCGGGCGCGCCGCCCCCGTGGGGGTCCTCGCGGAGATCGGCGAAAGCCTGGTGGTGGTCCATGGCCAGTCAGACCAGATCAGGCTTAAGGGGGCAGTTGCCCAGCGCGGTGCCTTGGACAAATTTGCCGGCGACACCCTGGCGGGCCCGCTGGGGACATACCAGTCGCTGTACAGCCACTGGAAGGCCAGCCAGGCGGAGCTGGACACTCTGCGCGGTGCCGCACGGGACAGGCTCCGCGAAGCGGAATCGCTGCAGATAGCCCTGGCAGAGATCGATGACGTGGATCCGCAGCCGGGGGAGGACGAGTCACTCAAGGCTGAGGCCGTGAAACTGGCCAACGTGGAAGAACTCAGGATTGCGGCTAATACCGCGCACCAGGCGCTCATCGCGGAGGACTACGGCGACGAGGGCGACGCCACCACCCTGGTGGACGCGGCGAAACGGACCCTGGAACACGTGGCCGAACACGATGCCGAACTCGGAGCGGCAGCCGCGCGCCTGGCGGAGGTCGGTTTCCTGCTGAACGACATCGCCACGGAACTGGCGAGCTACCAGGCCGGGCTGGATTCCGAGGGGCCGGAGCGGCTTGCTGAAATCGAGGACCGGAGGGCCGCCCTGGCCAAGCTGGTCCGCAAGTATGCCCCCAGCATCGACGAGGTCCTGGTCTGGGCGGAGAACGCGCGTGTCCGGTTCGACGAACTGCAGGACGACTCCACCCGGATCGAGGCGCTGGACGCGGAGGTCACCCGGACCGAGGCTGAGCTCAAAAAAGAGGCTGCGGCCATCAGCAAGATCCGCGGCAAGGCAGCCAAGGACCTCTCGGCACGGGTCAGCGCCGAACTGAAGGCCCTGGCCATGGCCGACGCGACCCTGGTGATCACCATCGAGCCCGCCGCCCAGCTGATGCCGTACGGCGCGGACGAGATCTCGTTCCTGCTCCAGCCCCACTCCGGTGCGCCGGCGCGGCCGCTGGGCAAGGGCGCCTCCGGAGGCGAGCTTTCCCGCGTGATGCTTGCCATTGAGGTGGTGCTGGCTGCCGTGGATCCGGTGCCCACTTTTGTGTTCGACGAAGTGGATGCCGGCGTGGGCGGGCGGGCCGCCGTCGAGATCGGCCGCCGGCTGGCCATGCTGGCACAGCATGTGCAGGTCCTGGTGGTCACGCACCTGCCCCAGGTCGCCGCGTTCGCAGACCAGCACATCACCGTCACCAAAACATCGGTCAGAGGGGCCGACGGCGGCACCGCCACCGGGTTCACCTCGAGCGACGTGCGGCTGCTCGATGGCCCCGAAAGGGTCAAGGAGCTGGCCCGGATGCTTGCCGGCCAGGAGGATTCCGAGACGGCCCAGGCCCACGCCCAGGAGCTTCTGGACGACGCCAAGCTGCTGCCGCAGCGGGCCTGAGAATACTGCGAGACTGGTCACATCCGCCGGACCGGTCCGGCACCCGGAAGCCGCCGTCCCCTGACCAGGCTTGATCAGGAGGGGACAGCGGGGGAGACTGAAGCATTTGGGGAATCCGATTTTCGACCCGTGGAAGGCTCAATTGATGATAGGCTCGAATTCCGTGGTGCAGCGATCAAATTCCCGTGTAAATTCCCGGTTCCCGGGCTCGTCCAAGACGACCAAACACATCTTCGTCACCGGCGGTGTGGCGTCCTCGCTAGGCAAGGGACTGACGGCTTCGAGCCTCGGCCACCTGCTGCGGGCACGCGGTTTGTCTGTAACAATGCAGAAGCTCGATCCCTACCTGAATGTGGATCCGGGCACGATGAACCCCTTCCAGCACGGCGAAGTCTTCGTGACTGACGACGGCGCCGAGACTGACCTGGACGTCGGCCACTACGAGCGCTTCCTCGATGAAAACCTTGAGGGGTCCGCCAACGTCACGACCGGCCAGGTCTACTCCACGGTTATCGCCAAGGAACGCCGCGGCGAGTACCTCGGCGACACCGTCCAGGTCATCCCGCACATCACCGATGAGATCAAGCGCCGGATGCGGCTTCCTGCCGAAGGCAAGAACGCTCCGGACGTCATCATCACGGAGATCGGCGGAACCGTAGGCGACATCGAGTCGCAGCCCTTCCTCGAGTCCGCCCGCCAGGTCCGCCAGGACATCGGCCGCGGCAATGTCTTCTTCCTGCACGTGTCCCTGGTCCCGTACATTGGACCGTCCCAGGAACTGAAGACCAAGCCGACGCAGCACTCCGTTGCCGCGCTGCGCTCCATCGGCATTCAGCCCGAGGCGATCGTGATCCGTTCGGATCGCGAAGTCCCGCAGGCCATGCGCGACAAGATCGGCCGCATGTGCGACGTCGACATCGATGCCGTGATCGGCTGCCCGGACGCCCCGAGCATCTACGACATTCCCAAGACCCTGCACTCCCAGGGCCTGGACTCCTACATCGTCCGTGCACTGGACCTGCCGTTCAAGGATGTTGACTGGACCAGCTGGGACAAGCTGCTCGAAGCGGTCCACAATCCCAAGCACGAGGTGGAAATCGCCCTGGTGGGCAAGTACATCGACCTGCCGGACGCCTACCTCTCCGTCACCGAGGCCCTACGCGCCGGCGGTTTCGCCAACGACACCAAGGTGAAGATCCGCTGGGTCCCCTCGGACGAATGCGAAACGCACGAAGGCGCCGTCAACTCCTTGGACGGCGTGGACGCCATCTGCGTGCCCGGGGGCTTCGGCATCCGCGGCCTCGAAGGCAAACTGGGCGCTCTGAAGTACGCCCGCGAAACCAAGCTGCCGGTCCTGGGCCTGTGCCTGGGTCTCCAGTGCATGGTCATCGAGTACGCCCGGAACGTGGTGGGCCTCGAGGGCGCATCGTCCAGCGAATTCGAGCCGGACTCCAAGTACCCGGTTATCGCCACCATGGAAGAGCAGCTGGACATCGTCGACGGCAAGGGCGACCTTGGCGGCACCATGCGCCTTGGCCTCTACGAAGCCAGGCTGGACGAAGGCTCCGTAATCGCCGAGACCTACGGCACCACCAAGGTCAGCGAACGGCACCGCCACCGCTACGAGGTCAACAACAAGTACCGCGACCAGATTGCGTCGAAGGGGCTCGTGTTCTCCGGCACGTCCCCGGACGGCAAGCTGGTGGAGTACGTGGAGCTTCCCCGCGACGTCCACCCGTACTACGTGGCCACGCAGGCGCACCCGGAGCTGAGCTCCCGCCCCACCCGGCCGCATCCTTTGTTCGCGGGCCTGGTCAAGGCAGCGCTGGATCACCAGAAGGGCGGGGACCTGCTTCCCTCCGCTAACGGCGCGGAAACGAAGACCGCGGAAGTAACCGGTGCGGAAGCACCGGCTGAGGCCGGCGGCTCCGCCCGCAAGGTCTCGGCCAAGTAGTCACCAACTAAATCAAAGGACGGCGCGATGCCCGGTATGCCTGAAACCCCCAATGCTGCACGGCAGGTTTCGGATGCGCCGAGCCCGCGCCGTCTTTTGTCGTCCCGGAAGGTGTATGAAGGCCGCATCTGGGACGTTGTCAGCGACAGCTTCCAGCTCAGCGAAAACGGCGACGAGCTGGTCCGCGATTACATCGACCATCCGGGCGCGGTGGCAGTCCTGCCTATGAACGAGGCCGGTGAAGTGCTGCTGATGAAGCAGTACCGGCATCCCGTGGGCATGGACCTGTGGGAGATCCCGGCCGGCCTGCTGGACATTGAGGGTGAGGACTTCGTCGTAGGCGCCGCTCGGGAGCTTGCCGAGGAAGCGGACCTGGTAGCCGGGACATGGAATGTGCTGGCAGACTTTTTCAACTCGCCCGGATCCTCCAGCGAGGCCATCCGCATCTACCTTGCCCGGGACCTGAGCGATGTGCCCGATCATGAACTCCATGTCCGCACCGATGAGGAAGCGGAGATCGAGCTGCACTGGACGCCGCTGGAGGACGCAGTGGCGGCAGTCCTGGAGGGCCGGCTGCACAACCCGTCCGCCGTCGTCGGAATTCTTGCCGCAGCGGCGGCCCGCGCAGAAGGCTTCGAACATCTGCGTCCGGGGAACGCACCCTGGCCCGCCCATCCCAGCCAGCGTTGATGGGCAGCACCGTCACTCCCGCGCCGGAACGTGCCGGTGCTGAACAGGCACAATCGGCGTCCGGCGCGGAAACGGCTGTTCGGCCGCGCAACGCCATAGACCGGGCAGTGGGCGACTACCTCCAGCACATGGGCGTGGAGCGGGGGCTGGCAGCGAACACGCTGTCCGCCTACCGCCGCGACCTGTCCCGTTACGCCAACTACCTCGCGGCGTGCGGTCCGGACCGCCCAGGCGAGGTCACCCGCCGGCACGTCACCGGCTTCGTGCAGGCATTGTCCGACGGTTCCGACGGCGGGACGGCCCTCGGTGTCAGGTCTGCGGCGCGGACGGTCGTGGCGGTCCGCGGGCTCCATAAGTTCTGGGCCCTGGAGGGAATCACGACGGCGGATCCCGCCAGCGACGTCCACCCGCCAATGCCGGGTAAGCGCCTGCCCAGGGCGATCAGCGTCGATGAGGTCACCAGGATCCTGGAAGCGGCCGGCACGGACACGGCAACAGGCCTGAGGGACCGGGCCCTGCTGGAATTCCTCTACTCCACCGGCGCCCGCATCAGCGAGGCGGTGGGCCTGGATGTGGACGACATCTCGCTGCAACCGGAGCTGGACGGCCCGGCGATAGTCCGGCTGTTCGGCAAGGGGTCCAAGGAACGTCTGGTGCCTTTGGGGTCGTACGGTGCACGCGCCCTTGACGCGTACCTTGTGCGGGGGCGGCCTTTGCTTGCAGCCAAAGGCAAGGGCACGCCGGCGCTTTTCCTGAACGCCCGCGGCGGCCGGATCAGCAGGCAGAGCGCCTGGACCATCCTCAAGGCAGCGGCGGACAAAGCCAACATCACCAAGGACGTCTCGCCGCACACCCTGCGCCATTCCTTTGCCACACACCTCCTGGAAGGCGGCGCGGACGTCCGGGTGGTCCAGGAACTCCTGGGCCACGCCTCGGTCACCACCACGCAGGTCTACACGCTGGTCACAGCCGATACCTTGCGGGAGATCTACGCCGCCGCCCACCCGCGGGCGCTGGGCTGAACTCTCAAGTCAACACAGCTAGTCTGGGTCCATGACGTCGACCCCCGTAACACTCTGCTTCCTGCTCCGGGACCGGCCCGACGGGGGAACGGATGTCCTCCTCGGCCTCAAAAAGACCGGCTTTGGCATTGGCAAGATCGTGGGGCTGGGCGGTCATGTGGAACCGGGGGAGAGCCACGCCGAGGCGGCATGCCGGGAAGTGCAGGAAGAGTCCGGCGTAGTAGTGCTCGAGCGGGACCTGCGCCCTGCCGGCGTCGTGGAGTTTGTCTTCCCCCACCGCCCGGAATGGAACATGCACACCACCTTGTTTACCACCCGCCGGTGGCACGGCGAACCGGCGGAAAGTCCGGAGATCGAGCCCGAATGGTTTGATGCGCTGTCGTTGCCGGTGGACCGCATGTGGCAGGACGCGGACCACTGGCTGCCGCCGGTGCTGGGAGGCGGGACGGTGGACATAGTGGTCACCCTCAACGCCGACAATGAAACCGTGGCGTCGTCAGTGAGCGTCCTGCGGAATTTGTAAGCAGGACCCACGACGGCGGCCGGTCACCTGTGAAAGGTGACCGGCCGCCGTCGTGCGCTCCCAAACCCGGGCATGAGGACCTGAGGGCCTACGAAAGGTGCCGCTCTTCCACGCCGTTGTACTCGCTCAACGGACGGATCAGGGAGTTCGACTCCAGCTGTTCCATGATGTGCGCGGTCCAGCCGGTGATACGGCTGGCAACGAACAGGGGAGTGAACGTGGCGGTGTCGAAGCCCATGAGGTGATAGGTGGGGCCCGTGGGGTAGTCGAGGTTGGGCTTGATCCCCTTGGCCTCGTCCATGGCGCTCTCCAGCCCGTTATAGAGACCCAGGAGCTCCGGCCGGCCGTAGTGGGCAATCATCTTGTCCAGCGCGGCCTTCATGGTGGGGACACGGGAGTCGCCGTGCTTGTAGACGCGGTGGCCGAAACCCATGACCTTCTTCTTCTGTGCCAGGGCATCCTCCATCCAGGCCTTGGCCCGGGCGGCGGCGTCCTCCAGGGATTCCTCGGAACGGATGCCGATCTCATCGAAGGTGTGCATGACAGCTTCATTGGCGCCGCCATGGAGTGCACCCTTGAGTGCACCGATGGCCCCGGTCACGGCCGAATGAAGGTCCGACAGCGTGGACGTGATCACGCGGGCAGTGAAGGTGGACGCGTTGAAGGAGTGCTCCGCGTACAGAATCATGGACACATTGAACGCGTCCACGACCTCCGGCACCTGCTCTTCGCCGAAGGTCATCCAGAGGAAGTTGGCGTCGTATCCCAGGTCGTCACGGGGCTCCACCAGCTCCAGGCCATGGCGGCGGCGCTGATCGTAAGCCACCACGGCCGGCATGGCGGCGAACAGGTCGATGGCCTTGTGCATGTTCGCTTCGCGCGAGGAATCCTCGGCGAGCTCATGCCGGGCTCCCATCACGGACGCTGCCGTCCGGCAGACGTCCATCGGGTGGGACGTGATGGGCAGCGCGTCGATCACCTGCTTGACCACCGGATCCAGTGCGCGGCCGGCCTTTTCCTTGGCCGTGAACTCGGCCAGCTGCTCCGGCGTGGGCAGTTCACCGTTCCAGAGCAGGTAGGCCACTTCCTCGAAGCTGCACTTGGCGGCGAGTTCCTGGACCGGGTAGCCGCGGTACAGCAGCGAGTTGGTGTCGGGGTTGACCTTGGACACCGCGGTGTAGTCCACCACGACGCCGGCGAGGCCCTTTTTTATCTCGTTTTCAGCCATGCTGAAACTCCTTCGTTCCTTATGCTGTGTGCCGGCCGGAGCCGGAAGTCCGGATGAATAGGGGGTCAGTTGGTGCCGGGAATCCTGAAGTTGAAGACCCCGGTGTCAAAGCGGTTGTAGGCCTCGTAGTCCACCAGGTCATACAGCCGCGCACGGGTCAGCATGCTCTCTACCTGTGCCTCCTGGGTGCCGTCGGACTTGATCGATTCCAGAGTACGCTCAGCTGCCCCCATGGCACTACGGAGCAGGGTGACCGGGTAGATGACCATGTTCACCCCGACCTCCTGCAGCTGCTGCACGGTGAACAGCTCGCTCTGGCCGAACTCGGTCATGTTGGCGAGGATGGGCACGTCCACGGCGTCGCGGATGGCCTGGAACTCGCTGAGGTCCTTCATGGCTTCCGGGAAGATGGCGTCCGCCCCGGCCTCGACGAGGGCCTTGGCCCGCTCCTGTGCCGCTTCCAGACCGTCGGTGGCACGGATGTCCGTCCGGGCCATGATCAGGAAGTTGGGATCCCGGCGGGCGTCGGCGGCGGCGCGGATGCGTTTGGTGGCGGTGTCCAGGTCCACCACGTTCTTGCCGTCCAGGTGGCCGCACCTCTTGGGGTTGAACTGGTCCTCGATGTGCAGCCCCGCCAGCCCGGCATTTTCGATTTCCTGGACGCTGCGGGCCACGTTCATGGGTTCGCCGAAGCCGGTGTCCGCGTCCACGATGGAGGGCAGGTCGGTCATCCGGGCGATCTGTCCGGCCCGCGTCGCCACTTCGGTGAGCGTGGTCAGGCCGATGTCCGGCAGGCCAAGGTCGTTCGCCAGCACAGCGCCGGAAATGTAGACGCCGGCGAAGCCCTTCTCCTCGATCAGCCGCGCCGAGAGCGGATTGAACGCGCCCGGGAACTGCTGGATGGTCCCGGATGCCAGGAGCTCGCGGAACCGGATCCGTTTCTGCTCCGGCGTGACCTTCGAGTACAGCATCAGAAGAGTCCCTTCGGAGCGGCGGCGAGGTCGATCACGCCGTCGGCTGCCTTGATGTTGAGCTGGTCCAGCTCTCCGGCGGCCAGTTCCGGGAGCCGGGACGCGGCGGCAAGGAAGCGTTCGATCTCCTCTTCGGCGACCACACCGGCAGCGAGGGTCCGGAACTTGTTCACGTACTGCTCCCGGGCGAACGGCCGCGCTCCGAGCGGGTGGGCGTCGGCCACAGCGATTTCGTCGTTGATGACCGTGCCGTCGTTCAGGGTGATCTCCACCGATCCGCCGAAGGCCTTCTCCGCGATGTCGAGGGAATGGTAGCGGCGGGTCCATTCCGGGTCCTCCACCGTGGTGACCTTGTGCCACAGCTCCACTGTGTCCGGGCGCGCCGCCCGCTCCGGGGCGTAGGAGTCCACGTGGTGCCACGCGCCATCCTGCAAAGCGACTGTGAAGATGTACGGGATGGAGTGGTCCAGGGTTTCACGGCTGGCCGTGGGGCTGTACTTCTGCGGGTCGTTGGCGCCCGAGCCGATCACGTAATGGGTGTGGTGGCTGGTCTTGATCAGCACCGACTTCACGTTGGCCGGGTCGGTGGTTTCCGGGTGCGCCTTGTTCAGTTTCCGGGCAAGGTCGATCCAGGCCTGGGCCTGGTACTCGGCGGAGTGTTCCTTGGTGTAGGTGTCCAGGATGGCGCGCTTGGCCTCGCCGGGCGTCGGCAACGGCACCATGTAGGAGGCATCAGGGCCGTCCAGCATCCAGGCGATGACGCCGTCTTCGCCCTCATAGATCGGGACCGGCGACGTCTGGCCCCGCATGGAGCGGTCCGCGGCCTCGACGGCCATTTTCCCGGCGAACGCAGGCGCGTGCGCCTTCCAGGTGGAAATCTCGCCCTTGCGCGACTGGCGGGTGGCGGTGGTGGTGTGCAGTGCCTGGCCGACGGACTGGAAGATGGTTTCGACGTCGAGGCCGAGCAGGGTGCCGATGCCGGCGGCGGCGGACGGGCCGAGGTGGGCCACGTGGTCGATCTTGTGCTTATGCAGGCAGATGGCCTTGACCAGGTTCACCTGGATCTCGTAGCCGGTGGCGATGCCGCGGATCAGGTCCTGTCCGCTGCAGCCGACGTGCTGGGCGACGGCAAGGATCGGCGGGATGTTGTCGCCCGGGTGGGAGTAGTCCGCGGCCAGGAAGGTGTCGTGGTAGTCGAGTTCACGGACCGCGACGCCGTTGGCCCAGGCGGCCCATTCGGGGGACACGCGCTCGTCGATGCCGAAGACCTTGGATCCCTTGCCGCCGGTGGTGGGTCCGTGGCTCAGGGCCTGGGCGCGGGCCGCAACGATGGGGGCGCGGTTCAAGGAGGCGATGGCCACCGAAGCGTTGTCGATCACGCGGTTGATGACCATGTCGGTGACGTCGTCGGTGACGGCGACGGGATCGGTGGCAACTTTGGCGATCTTGTAGGCGAGCTGGTCCTCGCGGGGCAGGTTTTCCTCGCTCTTGTAAACGCGGACGTGGTGTTCCTTGACCATGGTGCTCCTTCTAGTGAGGTGTATGCGTGACTTTGACGTGGGACAGGCTTCGGTGCAGATGCACGGTGGTGGCAGCCTCGGCAAGCCGGGGGTTGCCGGCGGCGATCGCCTCGGCAATGGCGGCGTGCTCGGCGGCGGCAGCGGTGAGCCGCTGGGCGTCGTCCGCGGCCAGGCGGCGGACCCGGACCAGGTGCACGCGCAGGCTGCGCATGGCCTGGGCAAGGTAGGAGTTGGAAATCGCGGCGTCGATGGCCGCGTCGAGCCGGCCCGCGAGCTCGTAGTACGCGTGGAGGCCTGGCCCGCCGCCGTTGATCAGCTCCGGGGCCTGGAGCAGCTCAGTCCGGAGCTGCTCGAAGGTTGCGGGATCCCCGCGCTCGGCGGCCAGCGCAGCCGCCTTGCCTTCGAGGGTTTCGCGCAGTTCGAACAGCTCGTCGATGTCCTCGAGCGAAATATCGGTGACGACGACGCCGCGGCTGCCCGCCGTCGTCGTCAGTCCCTCCGCGGTGAGCCGGCTCAGGGCCTCCCGGAGGGGGGTGCGTGAGATGCCGAGCCGCTCTGACTGCTCAACCTCCGCCAATACCGTCCCTGGCAGGAGGCGCCATTCGATGATGTCGTCGCGCAGTGCCGCATAGGCCCTATCGCTGGCGCGCATCCTTGCCTCCTTCGTTGGTTGACGCTCTTCAGTGTATACATAGGCAGCGTTTTTGCCCAGCAATTGCCCTTGATCTTCGAAACTACTTCAAGTTTGTATACATAGACCCTTGTGCGCGCTTCGCTGGCCGGACTAGCATGGCTCGCATCACAATGTCGTGGACGGGATGCATTTCATGGTTACCAAGAGGTATCAGGACAGCTACGCACAGAGCCTGGAGAACCCCGAAGACTTCTGGCTGGATGCCGCCGGGAAGATTTCCTGGTCGGTGCCGCCGCGCCGTGCCCTGGATTCCAGCCGGGCACCGCTCTACAGCTGGTTTCCGGACGGCGTGCTCAACACGTCCTACAACGCCCTCGATCGCCATGTGGAGGCCGGACGGGGCGGCCAGGATGCGCTCATTTACGATTCCGCGATGCTCGGGATCCAGCGGCGTTTCAGCTATGCCGAACTCACGGAGCTTGTGGCACGTTTTGCCGGCGTCCTCCGGGGCCGCGGGGTAGGCAAGGGGGACAGGGTTGTGATCTACATGCCGATGATCCCCGAAGCCGCCATCGCCATGCTGGCGACCGCGCGGCTGGGCGCTGTCCATTCGGTGGTCTTCGGCGGCTTTGCGCCCAAGGAACTGGCAGCCCGCATCCGGGACGCCGCTCCGGCAGTGGTGGTCACGGCATCCGGCGGCATTGAGCCCTCGCGCCGGATCGAATACCTCCCTGCGGTCGAGGAGGCCCTCCGCCTGGCCGGAACTCCGACGCTGCCGGTGATCGTCACGGCACGGGATGGCTTCGTCTCCTCAGCCTCGGACCATGGCTGGCTGGACTGGGAAACCGAGATGGCCGCCGCCGAACCGGCAGCTCCGGTGGACGTCAAAGCCACGGACCCGCTCTACATCCTCTACACCTCGGGAACCACCGGCACACCCAAGGGAGTGGTGCGGGACAACGGCGGCCACGCGGTGGCACTCAGCTGGACGCTGGAAAGCATCTATGACATCAGCCCGGGGGACGTCATGTGGACCGCTTCGGACGTCGGCTGGGTGGTGGGGCACTCGTACATCGTCTACGGGCCGCTGCTGGCCGGCGCCACCACCGTCCTCTACGAGGGCAAACCCGTGGGGACTCCTGACGCGGGTGCCTCTTGGCGCGTGATCCGGGACCACAAGGTCAATGTCCTGTTCACCGCCCCCACCGCGCTGCGCGCCATCCGGAAGGCGGACCCTGACGCGAAGCTGCTGCGGGACTACGACATCTCCAGCCTGCGGACGCTATTCGCCGCCGGGGAGCGGCTAGACACCGATACCTTCCACTGGGCCTCGAAGTCCCTGAACGTCCCGGTGGTGGACCACTGGTGGCAGACAGAAACGGGCTGGGCCATTTGCGCGAACCCGCGGGGACTGGAAGAACTCCCGATCAAGGCAGGATCGCCGAGCGTCCCGATGCCGGGCTTCAAACTCAACATAGTGGACGGCCTGGGGGAGGATGTCGAACCCGGGACCGAAGGCAACATCGTGCTCGGGCTCCCGCTTCCGCCCGGCACGCTGACCACGCTCTGGGGCGACGACGACCGCTACATCTCCTCCTACCTCCAGGCGTTCGATGGCTATTATGCAACCGGTGACTCCGGCTACCGGGACGAGGACGGCTACGTGTTCGTGATGGGCCGCACCGACGACATCATCAACGTTGCCGGCCACCGGCTGTCCACCGGCGCGATGGAGCAGGTCATCGGCCAGCACCCCGCGGTTGCAGAGTGCGCCGTGATCGGCCTGGCGGACCCGCTGAAGGGCCAGCGTCCCAGCGGTTACGTGGTGCTGAAATCGGGCGTGGAGGTGGCGGAGGACGTCCTGGTCAAGGACCTGATCGCGCTGGTCCGCCGCGATATCGGGGCCGTTGCGGACTTCAAGCACGTGGCCGTGGTGGATGCGCTGCCCAAGACCCGCTCCGGCAAGATCCTCCGCAAGACCATGCGGCAGATTGCCGACGGCGAAGAGTACGTCGTGCCGTCCACCATTGAGGACGCCGGGGTGATCGACCAGCTGATCGGAACGCTTCGCCCCACGACGCCCCGGAACTAGCAGTCAGCTCCGGTTCCAGCGGTACTCGTTCTCCGGCCTGCCCGGTGCGCCGTAGCGGGCTGTCCGGGAGACGGTACCGGCGTCCGCAAGGTACTCGAGGTAGCGCCGGGCAGTCACCCGCGACATCCCGAGCGCATCCATGACCTCCGTGGCCGAGACCGCCTCCGCCTGCTGCTTCATGAACTCCTGCACCGCGTCCAGGGTCGACGTCGACAGGCCCTTGGGTAGCGGCAGTTCGCTCGGCGCCCGCAGGCTCGCAAACGCCTGGTCCACGTCGCTCTGTGATGCTGCGGACCTGGTCCCGCCCGAGCCGGCGGCGAGCTGCTCGCGAAACTGCCGGTAACTGGCCAGCTTGTCCGCGAAAGTGGCGTAGGTGAAGGGCTTGATGAGGTACTGGACAACGCCGATGGACACGGCACTGCGCACGATGTTGAGCTCACGCACGGCAGTGATCGCGATGATGTCCGGGAGCAGTCCGGAGGCCCGCATCCGCCGGGCAATGTCCAGGCCGTGCAGATCCGGAAGGTTCATGTCCAGCAGGACGAGTTCAATCGGGTTGCCTGCCGCGGCGAATTCCGCCAGCAGGCGCAGCGCAGACTGGCCGTCCGGGGCCGTGCCTGCCAACGAAAAGCCGTTGAGTCGACCTACGTAGGCGCCGTGCGCTGCCGCGGCTACCGGCTCGTCCTCGACGACGAGGACGCGGATGTCGCTCATGTTGTCTCCTTGGTGGTGCCCGCTGCAGGGAGGAATATGTGGAAATGCGCCCCGCGGGGATTCGTAATGGCCATCGTGCCGCCCAACCGGTGGACGGCCTGCCGGACCAGGGCCAGGCCCAGACCCCGGCCGTACTTGCCGGGGGCCTTAGTGCTGAAACCGTGCCGGAACACATCATCCACGGCATCGGGGTCGATTCCGCGGCCGGAGTCCTCCACTGTAATCTCAACGCCCCGGACTCCCGACTCCACTGACAGCTCGACCCACTTCGGTGCCGGGGCATCGGCCGCCGCGTCGATGGCGTTGTCCAGCAGGTTGCCAAGAATGGTCACCAGGTCCTGGACGGCCACACCGGCCGTCCCCGCTGAGCTGTTCGCCTGCAGGCCCAGTTCAACACCGCGTTCGTGCGCCTCGGCGGCCTTGCCCATGAGGAGTGCGCTCAGCACCGGCTCTTCCATGGCACCCACCATCTCATCGGTGAGCTGCTGGCTGAGCTCCAGGTCCTTGGTGGCAAAATCCAGGGCCTCGTCGGACCGGCCCAGTTCCATCAGCGACACGATGGTGTGCAGGCGGTTGGCGTGCTCGTGGGTCTGGGCCCGCAGGGCGTCCGAAAGCGTGCGCATGGTTTCCAGTTCGCTGCCCAGGGACTCGATCTCCGTGCGGTCGCGGATGGTTGCCACGGTCCCGAAGACCGCCGGGCGCTGCCGGCCGGCCGATGATGCAGGTCCCACCGCCGGACCCTGGTTGATCACCAGCACGCGGGGACCGGCCAGATGGATTTCATCCTGAATTGTCCGGCCGGATTCGAACAGGTCTTTCAAACTGGGTGCCAGGGGGAGATCGCTGAGCAGGACGGCGTCGGCAGGATCGCCCCCGGAAGGCCGCGGGGCAAGCCCCAGGAGCTCCGCGGCCTGGTCGTTGTACATTACCACCCGCCCCTTGGGGTCGATCAGGATGACTCCTTCGCGGACGGAGTGCAGCACGGACTCGTAGTAGGCGAACAGCTGGGCGAGCTGCTCGGGTCCCCAGCCCCGGGTGACATTGCGCAGGTACCGGCCCAGCAGCCAGGACGCCACTGAGCCGCCCACCAGGAGGGCGAAGGCGATGGCCAGCAGGGCCGGCAGGCGCCCTGAGATGGCAACATCCACCGTCCGCACTGTGACGCCTGCGGCCACAAGGGCCCTGACGTTCCCCGACTGGTCCTTGACGGGGGCAATCGTCCGCACCGAGGGCCCCAGCGTGCCAGCCGTGATTTCGGTGAACACCTGCCCGTTCAAGGCGGCATCTATGGATCCGATATACGGTTTGCCGAGTTCCTCGCTGCGCGGGTGGGTCCAGCGGGTCCGGTCCGGGGCCATGATCGTGATGAAATCCGCGTCTGCATCGTCCATGACGTCCAGGGCGTAGGGCTGCAGCATTGCGGACGGGTCGGCCGACCGGGCTGCCTGCAGGACCAGGGGATTGTCCGCGATGGCCGTGGCAATGCCGGACATCCGCCGTCCGGCTTCGTCGTATGCGTGGTCCCGGGCGTCGATGAAGGTGGCTGTCCCGACTGTTGCGGTCAGCGCGAGCATGAACAGCAGATGCGCCACGAACAGCCGGCGCGCAATGCTCCACTTGTGCCTCATTCCAACCTTCCACGACCAATATGAACGCAACGGTGAGCCAGGTCACGCGATGCCCAATGATGGATATCACACCGGACGGACGTGTAGAGCCCAGAGACTGTGCCGCAACGTCTTCCAGATTATCCATAAGGAGACACATCATGGCTTCTCAACGAGGAGAGTCAGCCGCGCCTGTCAAGGCAAAGCGCAAAGGACTCGACAAGTCGCACTACCTCTACATTGCCGTTATCGTCGCCGTGATCCTCGGCGCAGTGATCGGGCTCCTGTTCCCGGAGGTCGGCAAATCACTCAAGCCGCTGGGCGACGGATTCATCAAGCTGATCAAGATGATGATCGCTCCGGTGATCTTCTGCACCATCGTCCTGGGCATCGGCTCCATCGCGAAGGCTGCCACCGTCGGCAAGGTCGGCGGCCTGGCGCTGGGCTACTTCATCGTGATGTCCACCTTCGCGCTGGCCATCGGCCTCGTGGTGGGCAACCTCATCCACCCCGGTGAGGGCCTGAAGCTGACGCCGTACGATCCCACCAAGAAGGCCGCCACCGACAGCACGGTTGACTTCCTGCTGGGAATCATCCCGGGAGACATTCCGGTGCTGCCCACCCTGCTGGCAGCGATCCTTGTGGGCTTCGCCCTGCAGAAGATGGGCCCCCAGGGTGCCCCGATCCTCAAGGCCATCGGCCACGGCCAGGCACTGGTATTCCGCATCCTCATCATGGTCATGTGGCTGGCGCCCGTGGGTGCCTTCGGCGCCATCGCCGCCGTCGTCGGTGCCACCGGCTTCCAGGCAATCGTCAGCATGTTCACCCTGATGCTCGCCTTCTACATCACCTGTGCCCTGTTCATCGTGATCATCCTCGGCGGCCTGCTGCAGGTTGTGGCCGGCGTCAACATCTTCCGGCTCATGAAGTACCTTGCCCGCGAATACCTGTTGATCTTCTCCACGTCGTCTTCCGAAGCAGCCCTGCCTCGCCTCATTGCCAAGATGGAACACCTGGGTGTCTCCAAGCCGGTTGTCGGCGTCACCGTACCCACGGGCTACTCCTTCAACCTTGACGGCACGGCCATCTACCTGACCATGGCGTCCCTCTTCGTGGCCAACGCCATGGGCACCCCGCTGGACCTTGGCGCCCAGGTCTCCCTGCTGGTCTTCATGATCATCGCTTCCAAGGGCGCTGCCGGCGTCACCGGCGCCGGCCTTGCCACCCTGGCTGCAGGCCTGCAGGCCCACAAGCCCGAACTGCTTGGCGGCGTCGGCATGATCGTCGGCATCGACCGCTTTATGTCCGAGGCCCGCGCCCTGACCAACTTCACGGGCAACGCCGTTGCCACGGTCCTGATCGGCACCTGGGTCAAGGAGATCGACGGCGGCCAGGTGGAGCGTGTCCTGTCCGGTGAAGAGCCCTTCGACGAGCAGACCATGATCGCCGGTCACCACACCGAGCAGGAAGCTCCGGCTCCCGTTCCCGCCCGAGCCTGAAGCACCGGCCCGGACCAACACCCCTGGCAACAAAGGAACCGCCCGTGAAGGATCATCCTGCACGGGCGGTTTTGTGTGCCGCCGGCATCAACCTTCGACCTTTACCAGAAGGTAAAGGCTCAGGCAAGAGCGCGTGTCAAGTTCCGTTGAATCACGGATGCGGCGCTGTAACCTTGGTGGGAAGAACCATAGGCGCTGAACTTTCAGCGGCAGGACATCAACGTCATCGAAAGTGTGGATAGATACGTGAGCAGCGAGCAGGGTTCAGCAACTCTGGAAGGCACCGAACTCGATCTGGAAGACGCCGTCATGGGTCCTACCGGGCGCCCCTACCGCGAATTTCCCGAGCCTGCGCCGCTGTCGTCCCACGGCCCCGCGCGTGTGATCGCCATGGTGAACCAGAAGGGCGGCGTCGGCAAAACGACCTCCACCATTAATCTGGCCGCCGCGCTCGCCGAATACGGCCGCCGTGTCCTGCTGGTCGATTTCGATCCCCAGGGCGCACTGTCCGCGGGCCTCGGAACCAATCCGCATGAACTGGACCTGACGGTCTACAACGTCCTGATGGACCGCAAGGTGGACATCCGGGACGCCATCCAGCACACCGGCGTCGAGAATGTTGACCTGCTGCCGGCGAACATCGACCTCTCCGCCGCGGAAGTGCAGCTCGTCAATGAAGTTGCACGCGAACAGGTGCTGGACCGGGCCCTGAAGAAGGTTGAGGACGAATACGATGTCGTCCTGATTGACTGCCAGCCCTCGCTGGGCCTGCTGACCGTCAACGCCCTCACGGCGGCCCACGGTGTCATCATTCCGCTGATCTGCGAGTTCTTTGCACTCCGGGCTGTGGCCCTGCTGGTGGAAACCATCGACAAGGTCCAGGACCGGCTGAACCCCAGGCTCCAGGTGGACGGGGTGCTGGCCACTATGTACGACGCCCGCACGCTGCACAGCCGCGAGGTCATCAGCAGGCTTGTGGAAGCGTTCGGAGACAAAGTCTTCGAGACCGTTATCAAGCGCTCCATCAAGTTTGCCGACGCCACGGTGGCCGCGGAACCCATCACCAGCTACGCGGCCAACCACATCGGTGCCGACGCTTACCGCCGCCTGGCCAAGGAGCTGATTTCGCGCGGCGGCGCGCCCTAGCCAAGGCCGTGGCACTGGCAGTCACCCCGCAAGCGGAGGCACCGAAAAAAGCCGGCTTCGAAGTGCGGCTCGCCAACTTCACCGGGCCCTTTGACCTGCTGCTCGGCCTAATCAGCAAACATCAGCTGGACATCACCGAAGTGGCCCTGGCCACGGTGACTGATGAATTCATCAAATACATCAGGAACCTCCAACAGCTGGGCGAGGAGTGGGCGCTTGACGAGGCCAGCGAATTCCTGGTCATTGCCGCCACGCTCCTGGACCTCAAGGCCGCCCGGCTCCTGCCGGCGGGCGAGGTCGAGGACGACGAGGACGTCGCACTGCTCGAAGCGCGGGACTTGCTCTTCGCCCGCCTGCTCCAATACAAAGCCTTCAAACACGTGGCCGGACTGATCAACACCACCCTGGAGTTGGAGGCCCGCAGCTTCCCCCGGCAGGTTGCGTTGGAAGCACAGTTCGCGGCACTGTTGCCGGAACTCGTCTGGCGGCACACGCCCGGGCAGTTTGCCGCCCTGGCGGAGGCCGCGCTGGTGCCTAAGGAAACGCCGCCGAGCGAAGTCGGCCTGGCGCACCTGCACGGCAGCGCCGTCAGCGTCAAGGAACAGGCCGAAATCCTTGGACTCAAGCTTCAGGCGGGAAGGCCGTTGTCGTTCCGGGCCCTCACTGCCGACGCCGAATCAACACTGGTTGTGGTGGCGCGCTTCCTGGCGCTCCTGGAAATGTTCCGGGACAAGGTGGTCGCTTTCGACCAGATCCTTCCCCTGGGGGACCTGACGGTGCACTGGACGGCGGGCCCCGACGACTGGAGCAGCGAAAATCTGACCGAGGAATACAGCGAGCAATACGAGGAGGAGCCTTGAGCGACACGACGCCGGATCCGGCCGCCCAGGGGGAGGCGGACGCGGGAGTGGATGTCGCCGAACTCCCCGGCGGCGCACACGCCGCCATCGAGGCAGTGCTGATGGTCATCGACCAGCCGGCCACCGCCGTCGAGCTGGCCGCAGGACTCAACTTGACGGTGGACGCCGTCGAGCAGCTGCTCGCGGAACTTCAGCGTGAGTATAACGGCTATACTGTTAATGCCCCGGACTCGGACGTTGCCACTGCTATCAACACTGCTGGCCACAAATCCAGACCCCGGGGTTTTGAATTGCGGAATATCGCCGGAGGCTGGCGCATCTATTCCCGTGCGGATTTCGCCGACGTCGTAGGCGGGTTCGTGCTGGAAGGACAGACAGCCAGGCTGACGCAGGCGGCGCTGGAAACGCTCGCCGTCATCGCTTACCGCCAGCCCGTATCAAGGGCCAGGGTGTCTGCAATTCGAGGAGTTAATGTTGACTCTGTCGTGCGGACGCTGATGCAGCGGGGACTGATCGAAGACTCGGGGACCGATCCCGAATCCGGAGCCATCCTCTACCGTACGACGTCGTATTTCCTGGAACGCATGGGAATCGGCTCGGTGGCTGAGTTGCCGCAGCTTTCACCCCATCTTCCGGGGCTTGAAGGCATCGAAGAGTTCTACGACGCCGGAAGAATGTAGGCACATTTACGCCTGCGCACGAGTATCCACCAGGGCGGACTTAATCCGCCCGGCTGGCTAGTGTTGTCGGGAGACAACCATCGCCGGCCACCATAACGAAGGACGGGTCATGACACAGGCGGGACGCCAGGGTTCACCACGTAACAGTTCGGCACGCAACAGTGCCGGACAAAACAAATCCGGACGCAATCCGGTACAGGGCGGTGCCAGCCGCGCAGGCGGCGCCGCCGGCTACAAGGGAGGCGGCGACCGCCCCTTCAAGCGCCCCAAGCCTCGCGAAGAGGCCTTCATCGATCCGGACCTGCAGGGTCCGGCCGGCGCGCCGGCAGACCGCCCGGCGGCCGGTGACTGGAAGCAGGGCAAACCTGCCGCCCGGAAGCCCGGTTCTCGCAAGCCCGGCGCCGGCAAGGAGCCCGGCACGCCCGGCGCCCTCAAGCCCAAGCCGCGGTCCGCATCAGCCAAAACCTTCGGTACGCGCGCTTTCGGCGGCGAACGGTTCGGCCAGAACCTTGGCGCCGTCCGCAAGCCTTCGCGCAAGCGCGGACCCCGCGGCGATGTTCCGCAGTCCGAGATGCACGACGCCGACGGCATCCGCCTGCAGAAGGTCATGGCCTCCGCCGGCGTCGCTTCACGGCGTGTCTGCGAGGAAATGATCTCCGAAGGCCGCGTTGAAGTGGACGGCAAGGTTGTCACCGAGCTCGGCGTCCGCGTCGACCCGAAAACTGCTGTGATCCACGTTGACGGACTGCGCATCCAGCTGGATGAAAACATGGTCTACATGGTGTTCAACAAGCCCAAGGGCGTTGTGTCCACCATGGAGGATCCCGACGGTCGTCCGTGCATCAGCGACTTCGTCCGCAACACGCACGGCGAACGCCTCTTCCACGTGGGACGCCTCGACGTCGCCACCGAGGGGCTGCTGCTGCTGACGAACGACGGCGAACTCGCCAACCGTCTGACGCACCCGTCCTACGAGGTGCCCAAGACGTACCTGGTCCAGGTCCGCGGCCCGTTCCCGCAGGGAATCGGCGCGCAGCTCAAGGCCGGTGTTGAACTGGAGGACGGCTTCGCCTCGGTGGACTCGTTCAAGCTGGTGGACTCCACACCGGGCCACGTGCTGATCGAGGTAGTGCTGCACTCCGGCAAGAACCGCATCGTGCGCCGCCTCTTCGATGCTGTCGGCTTCCCGGTACTCCGGCTCGTCCGTGTCAAGGTGGGCCCCATCGGCCTGGGAGACCAGCGCCAGGGGAGCATCCGCAACCTCGGCAAGCAGGAAGTCGGCCACCTGCTGGCATCCGTAGGGCTGTAGCTTATGTCTGCCTTTCATACCCACGGCCGCGGGCACCTGAACGGCCCGGTAGTGGTTATCGGAACCGGACTGCTGGGAACCAGCATCGGCCTCGGACTGCGGGGGCGCGGCGTGTCCGTGTTCCTGTCCGACCCGTCGCCCACCAACCAGGCTGTCGCCGTCGATATCGGGGCAGGCCTTCCGTTGTCGCGCCTTGGCGACGAGCAGCCGGAACTCGTTGTGGTGGCCGTCCCCCCGGACGTCACTGCGGACGTGGTGGAAAGCTCACTGGCCGACTACCCTGCCGCGACGGTGGTGGACATCGCCAGCGTCAAGGCCGGAATCCTGGCCGACCTTCGGGGACGCGGCGTGGACCTCGCCCGTTACGTGGGAACACATCCCATGGCCGGGCGGGAAAAGTCAGGACCCGTAGCGGCCCGCGGTGAGCTTTTTACCTCCATGCCGTGGGTGGTCTGCCCCTCCGGGGAAACGTCGCCCGGTGCGCTGCAGGCCGCCCGCGCCCTGGCGACTGACCTGGGCGCCGTGGTCACACAGTTCGGCGTCGAGGAACATGACCAGGCCGTGGCGCTCGTGTCGCATCTTCCCCAGGTCATGTCCTCGCTGGTGGCCAGCCGGCTGCAGGGTACGCCCGTGCACGCGCTGTCCCTGGCCGGCAACGGCCTGCGCGACGTCACCCGGATCGCGGCCAGCGATCCCACGCTGTGGGTGCAGATCCTGGGCGCCAATGCGGGCCCGATGGTCGATATCCTGCACGGCGTGCGTGACGACCTGAACCGGCTGATCGGGACCCTCGAAGATCCGGCAGCTCCAGGCGCCCGCCTGGACCTGGCGCAGTTGATCAGCGAGGGCAACGCCGGGCAGTCCCGCATTCCGGGCAAGCACGGCGGACCCCCGCAGGCCTATTCCTGGCTGACCGTCCTGGTGGACGACAAACCGGGACAGATTGCCCGCCTCCTGACGGAGATCGGCGAAATCGGGGTCAACCTTGAAGACCTGCGGCTGGATCATTCCTCCGGGCAGAATGTGGGCATGGTGGAACTGTCGGTTTTGCCCAACAAACATGATCTGCTCATCGAAGCACTCAACGACCGTGGATGGCGGGTACTGCAGTAATGACACAGGAACTCATCGATACCGTGCCCATGCTTCGCCAGGGCAGGCCGCTGGTCGTTGCCATCGACGGTCCGTCCGGGTCCGGAAAATCCAGCGTCAGCAGGGAAGTGGCACGGCGCCTCCGCCTTGCCTACCTGGACACAGGAGCCATGTACCGTGCGCTGACCTGGTACTGCCTGGACCAGGGCATCGACCTGACCGACGCAGCGGCCATCGAGCAGGCCTCCGAGGACCTTCCGCTGGATGTCAGCACCACACCGAACGAGGAATACGTCCGGGTCGGTGGAACGGACGTCACCGAGGCGATCCGGGAACCGGCCATCTCCTCGGCCGTCAGTGCCATCGCCACCACCCTCGGTGCGCGGAAGGAACTTGTGCGCCGGCAGCGTGAGCTGATCGAGGTCCACCACCGGCGCATAGTGGTGGAAGGACGCGACATCACCACCGTCGTCGCTCCCGGCGCGGAAGTCCGCATGCTGCTGACCGCCAGCGAGGAAGCCAGGCTCCGACGCCGGGGCGTCCAGCTGGGCGGAACGCAGAGCGCAGAGCAGCTGGCCGCCCAGGTCACGCAGCGCGACGCCAAGGACTCGACCGTGGTCAACTTCACCACGGCTGCGGACGGTGTGGTCACCCTGGATTCTTCGGATCTGGACTTCGACGGCACCGTTGACGCGGCCCTGGGCATCGTCAACAAGGTGTTGAACCGTGACTGACGCCGGCGGCCGCATTTCCCGGCCCCTTCCGGCGGCCTGTCGCGAACTTCCGGGTGCGTGGACCATGGCCTGGAGCCGGCCCGTCGGCTGGTTCCTGGACCACGTCGTCTACCGGACCACAATCCACGGCCGGCAGAACGTTCCAACCGGAGGTCCCGTGATCTTCGCCGCGAACCACATCAGCTTCCTTGACGGGCCGGTGATGTTCGGCGCGTCACCGCGCCCCATGCACATCCTGGTCAAGAAGGAAATGTTCAAGGGCTTCCTGGGACGGGTGCTCACGGCCTCCGGCCAGCTGCCGGTTGACCGCTCCGGCGATCGCGCCGCCCTGCAGCTGGGCAAAAGAACGCTCGACGCCGGCCGGTGCGTCGGTATCCTCCCCGAAGGAACACGGGGGAGCGGCGAGGCCTCCGCCATTAACAACGGGGTCGCCTGGCTTGCGCTGAACTCCAGCGCGACGGTGGTCCCCGTTGCGATTCTGGGCACCAGGATCGCCGGCGAACATCTCGACGCCGTTCCGAGGCCCGGCAGGCGGCTGCACGTCAGCTTCGGCGAGGCCGTGGATATCGGGCGCAGGCCTGGCGAGACAGGGCGTGCTTCAATGGACAGGGCGGGAAATGAGATCCGCGCTGCCCTGGCACGGCATGTCCAGCAAACGGTACAACTCAGCGGGCAGCCTTTGCCCGGCGCGGATTCCCCGCAAGAACGTCATGAAGAAGTAGCCGGGACGCCGGCAGATCACCACTAAGGAAAGTGCAATGAGCGATACGACTCAAGCCTCCGGCAAATTTGGCGCCGGCGAAGACGAATACACGCCCACCGGCACGGACCAGGTGGCGGAGCATCTTGCTGCCCTGGACGATGACGAGGCAGAGCTTCGGGCCGCCTCCCTCCGGGCCGGCCTGGACGATTACGAACTGGACGAGGAAGACGCCGCCCTCCTGAGCGGCCACTACGACGACCAGGACTTCGACGGTCCGGTCAAGCTCGATCCGGTCCTCGCGATCATCGGCCGGCCCAACGTGGGCAAGTCCACCCTGGTGAACCGCATCCTCGGCCGCCGCGAAGCCGTGGTGGAAGACACCCCCGGCGTGACGCGTGACCGTGTGATGTACTCGGCCACCTGGAACGGCCGGAACTTCACGGTGGTCGACACCGGCGGCTGGGAGCACGATGCCCGCGGCATCCACGCACGCGTCGCCGAACAGGCCGAGATGGCAGTGGAACTCGCTGACGCCGTGCTGTTCGTCGTCGACTCCGCCGTCGGCGCCACCGCCACGGACGAAGCAGTCGTGAAGATGCTCCGGAAGTCCAAGAAGCCGGTCATCATGGTGGCCAACAAGGTGGATGACTTCGCCCAGGAAGCCGACTCGGCAACGCTCTGGGGCCTCGGCTTCGGCGAGCCGTACCCGGTCTCGGCGCTGCACGGCCGCGGTGTGGCCGACCTCCTTGACCACGTCATGGACACTCTGCCCGAGTACTCCACCATCGAAGGCCTGGAGCGCTCCGGCGGCCCGCGCCGCATCGCCCTCATCGGGCGCCCGAACGTTGGCAAGTCCTCGCTGCTGAACAAGCTGGCCGGTTCCGAGCGCGTTGTGGTGGACAACACCGCCGGCACCACCCGCGACCCGGTCGATGAGTTCATCGAACTCGGCGGCCGCACCTGGCGCTTCGTCGACACCGCCGGCATCCGCCGACGCCAGCACATGGCACAGGGCGCAGACTTCTACGCTTCGCTGCGCACGCAGAGCGCCCTCGAAAAGGCGGAGGTCGCCGTCGTGCTCCTCGCCGTGGACGAAGTGCTCAGCGAACAGGATGTCCGCATCCTGCAGCTGGCCATCGAATCCGGCCGCGCGCTGGTTCTCGCGTTCAACAAATGGGACCTGCTGGACGACGAGCGCCGCACCTACCTGGAGCGCGAAATCGAGCAGGACCTGGCGCACGTGGCCTGGGCGCCGCGCGTCAACATTTCCGCGCTGACCGGCTGGCACAAGGACCGGCTGGTTCCGGCGCTGGACACGGCACTGGAAAGCTGGGACAAGCGCATCCCCACCGGACGCCTGAACGCGTTCCTGGGCGAACTGGTGGCCGCGCACCCGCACCCGGTCCGCGGCGGCAAGCAACCCCGCATCCTCTTCGGCACCCAGGCCTCCAGCCGTCCGCCGAAATTTGTGCTGTTCACCACCGGGTTCCTGGACCCCGGATACCGCCGGTTCATCACCAGGCGCCTCCGCGAAACCTTCGGTTTCGAGGGAACACCTATTGAGGTCAACATGCGTGTCCGTGAAAAGCGCGGCAAGAAGCGTTAATTACGACACACCTCGCTTGTGACACCCGCAAAGTGTCACTTGCACCCTCCGGAATCGTGTAAGCTTTTGGAGGTGGTTCGGCCGGACTGCTGAGGTAAAAATCCCGGGGTAACCCAGGAGGACAACCGAGGCGGAGAACGGCGGAACTAACGGGCTGTAGCGCAGCTTGGTAGCGCACTTGACTGGGGGTCAAGGGGTCGCAGGTTCAAATCCTGTCAGCCCGACCAGCAAGAATAACCGCTCCGTTCCCGGGAAGTATCCCGGGAACGGGGCGGTTTTTCTTTGTGCCGGTTCCCACGGTATTTGTCTCAGGTTTTTGTCGGCCGCTATTTCAGGAAGCGTGACGTGCGCCGGTCCGCCAGGATCTTGCCGCCCGTCTGACAGGTAGCGCAGTACTGCAGCGCCCGGTCGGCAAATGACACTTCCCGGACGGTGTCCCCGCAGACGGGGCACTCCTGGCCGGTCCGGCCGTGGACGCGCATGGTGCTCCGCTTTGCGTCCTTCAGTTCGTTCGGCTGCTTGCCTACGGCCTCTGTGACTGCTGCGACCAGAACACTGTGGATGGAGTCGTAGAGCACACGGACGGCCTCCGGATCCAGGGACTTCGCGATGGCGAAGGGGGAGATCCGGGCTGCGTGCAGGATTTCGTCGCTGTAGGCATTGCCGATCCCGGCGATCACCCCTTGATTCCGTAACAGTCCCTTAATCTGCTGGGTGCTCGAGGCAAGAATTTCGGTGAAAACGTCGAGGCTGAACGAGGCGTCCAGCGGATCGGGGCCCAGGGTGGCGATGCCGGGAATCTCTTCCGGGTCCCTGACCACATAGACGGCGAGGCTCTTCTTTGTGCCTGCCTCGGTCAGGTCAATTCCGAGATGGGTTTCGCCGCCGCCGGCATCCGGCCTGACGAACTCCAGCCTCGCGGCGATATATCCCTTGCCCCGCGCCAGCACGGCGTTCGACGGCGATTCCGTGTACCGCAGCCAGCCGGCCTTGGCCAGGTGGAACGCAAGGAAGATCCCGTCCGTGGCCAGGATAATGAACTTTCCCCGGCGCTCGACGCCGGAGATGGTGCGGCCCTCCATCGCCGTATACGGCGGGTCTGCCGTCTTGAGGACTGCGAAGGACACCACCTGGATTTTTGTCAGCACGGCTCCACGAAGCCGGGCGCCCAGGAAAGCGCTCAGACCGGCCACTTCGGGAAGTTCTGGCATGTCACTACTGTGCCACAACGGTCCGACCCGGTACTCCCTGCGGTGGATGTTGGTATGCATATACTTTCAGCGGCGGCTTGTTCTGCAGACCTCCGTTGACATTGCTGATTGACCAACATTCCTGGTTGACCCGATGAAAGGCCCCTGATGAGCAATATTCCCGAAGACCTGTCCTACACTGCCGAACACGAGTGGGTGACCGCCCCCAACGCCGACGGCGTGGTGCGGGTGGGCATCACCGATTTTGCCCAGGACGCCCTGGGCGACGTTGTGTACGCGCAGATGCCCGAAGTCGGCACCAAGGTGACGGCAAACGAGGTCGTGGGCGAGGTTGAGTCAACCAAGAGCGTCAGCGACATCTACGCTCCGGTGAGCGGTGAAGTCGTCGCCAGGAACGAAGCGCTGGACACCGATTCGGCGCTCATTAACAGCGATCCGTACGGCGAGGGCTGGCTGATTGAGGTCAAGCTCGCAGAGGCCGACGCTGTGGAGTCCCTGCTCAGTGCATCGGACTACGAACAACAGGTAGGCTAAAGATAACCGGCTTGGAGGTCCGGCTGTTGAGGGATTGACAGCCGGACGACACGCCGTAGTACCGGATCTGCCAGGCTTTTCCGGAGGGCACGCGTTGTTTGCAGGGGGACATCTGCAACGGAAGAGGAGGACTCCATGGTTGGTCACGAAAATAGCCACAGCAGTGATGATTACGGCACGGGCGGAGTGAAGGCTTCGGAGACCACCTCGATCCACCTCACGCCAATCCGTGACGAGCCGACCATCGCGCGCAAGCTCGCTCCGGAGGAGCGGGTGGCCGTTGAAGCCCTTCCGTTCGGCTCGGCGCTCCTGGTGGCGCACAGCGGCCCCAACGCCGGCGCACGATTCCTGCTGGACTCCGACGTCACCACCGCCGGGAGGCACCCGGACGCGGACATCTTCCTGGACGACGTCACGGTATCCCGCCGCCACGTCGAATTCCGCCGGACAGCGCGAAGCTTCGAAGTCGTTGATACGGGCAGCCTCAATGGAACCTACGTCAACCATGACCGCGTGGACAGTGTGGAACTCAAATCCGGTAATGAAGTCCAGATCGGCAAGTTCCGTCTCACTTTCTACCTCAGCCCTGCCCGCGCAGCAGGCAACGTCTGATACCGGGGTAGTTGCCTGTGGCACTGGCACAACCGGAACGGCGCGGACCCCAGGTCCTGAACATCGGGGAAGTACTCGCGCAGCTGAGCGACGACTTTCCCGGCATGACTGCGTCCAAAATCAGGTTCCTTGAAGAAAAAGGCCTGATCAACCCGCAACGCACACCCGCCGGCTACCGGCAGTATGCGGACACGGATGTTGAGCGGCTCCGATTCGTGCTGGCACTCCAGCGCGACCAGTACCTTCCGCTGAAAGTCATCAAGGACTACCTCGACGCAATCGACCGCGGCGAACGCCCGGAGAACCTTCCGCCCGGCGTCACGGTGTCCCCGCGTATCGTCTCGGACGAGCTCGCCAGCGAGCTCCAAAACAAGGTTCGACGGCTGAGCGAGGATCAACTCCGGGCCGAGTCCGGCGCCAGCGTGTCGCTCCTGCGCTCCCTCCTCGAATTCGGCCTCATCGGCCACGTCCATGGCAAGTTCGATGAACACGCCCTGCAGGTGGCCCGCGCATGCGTCCAGCTGGAAAGCCACGGCCTCGAACCGCGCCACTTGCGGCCCTTCCAGGCCGCCGCGGAGCGGGAGTTCGGACTGGTGGAGCGGGCCGTCGCGCCGCTGACCTCCCGCAAGGACGCTGCATCCCACGCCCGTGCTGCCGAAGCAGCCCGGGAAATCAGTGATCTCTGCCTGACGCTGCACCGCGCCCTGGTGCAGGACCGTATATCGCGAATGGATATCTGATGATTGAAGTCGAGATCGTGGGTGTGAGGATCGAACTGCCGTCCAACCAGCCGCTGGTGCTGCTGCGCGAAATCCACGGCGAACGGCACGTGCCCATCTGGATTGGCACGCCGGAAGCCAGCGCCATTGCCTTGGCCCAGCAGGGTGTGGTGCCGCCGCGGCCCATGACGCACGACCTCCTGATCGACGTCGTCGAATCGCTGGGCCACTCCATCGTCAGCGTGAACATCGTCGCCGTCGAAGACAACATCTTCTACGGACAGCTGCAGTTTGAAAACGGCACCACCGTCAGCTCCAGGGCTTCGGACGCCCTTGCCCTGGCGCTGCGGGCCAAGTGCCGCATCTGGTGCGCCGACTCGGTGATGGACGAGGCCGGGGTCCGGATCACCGAGCACGATGAAGGTGAAGACACAGAGCCGGGTCCCACGGTGGACGAGGAGCGCGAACTGCGGCGCTTCCGGGAGTTCCTGGACGACGTGGAGCCGGAAGACTTCGACGGCTGAGATCACGTTAAGGTTAAAGTTGAGGATGAAACTTTCGACACGCCCCCGAAATGGGGCCAGCATCTTTGACCTTGGGGCGCGTCGGGCCTAACGTCGAAGTATCAAGTTCCCATTGCATACAACAGCCGCGCAAGTCACACTGGAATGTGCAGCCCCGGCTGAATTACACGGATGAATTTCAGATCTGTGTTCGCTGTTGCTGCGACTTCCCTAGGGGAGCATATGACGAGGAGGATCCACGTGAGTCCGAAAGGCGAAGCGGGCGAGCTAAAGCAGGCGTCAACGGCTGGCGTAGCGCTGCCTGCGAGCGGTGCTCAGGGCCTCCTCTTCACGGAGGACCTCCCCGTCCTGGACGAAGACGCGGGCTACCGCGGACCCACCGCCTGCAAGGCCGCGGGCATCACCTACCGCCAGCTCGACTACTGGGCCCGCACGGGCCTCGTTGAGCCTGCCGTGCGGGGAGCCGCCGGTTCCGGCTCGCAGCGGCTCTATGGCTTCCGCGACATCTTGGTGCTGAAAGTGGTCAAGCGGCTGCTGGACACCGGAGTATCACTGCAGCAGATCCGCTCCGCCGTGGAGCATCTGCGGGAACGCGGCGTTGAGGACCTCGCCCAGATCACCCTCATGAGCGACGGGGCGAGCGTTTACGAGTGCACGTCTGCGGATGAGGTCATTGACCTGGTGCAGGGCGGCCAGGGCGTCTTCGGGATCGCCGTCGGCCGGGTGTGGCGCGAAGTGGAAGGCAGCCTCGCGGCGCTTCCCAGCGAGCACGTCGTCGAGCAGTCCTTTCCGGACGACGAGCTCAGCAAGCGCCGGGCAGCCCGCAAGACCGGCTGAGACCGTACCCTAACCTTTAAAACCAAAAAGAATGGCCGCCTTCCCTCGGGAAAGCGGCCATTCTTGGTTTAGTTCTTTATGTGTTCAGTCAGTCCGTGTGCCGGCTGCGACGGCGTTCCGGGGTGAGCCGCTAGCGAAGGCTGCGTTCCCGGAGAGCTGCAGCCGAATCCACGCCGTTGGAGGCCAGGAGGTTGTCGAGAAGCGTGTTGAAGAGGCTGGCCGCATTTTTCGCGGAATCGCCAGGCCAGTGGTGCACGGAATGCGCCGCACCCTGGATCTGCTGCCAGTTTGCCTGCTCCGGAATGTGCGGGGTCAACAGCAGTTCACCGAACATCGACTGCATCTCGGCCAGCCGGAAGGCATGCTCGGACGAACCCGAGCGGACGCGGTTCGCAATGATGCCTGCGGGGGAGAGGTTCGGGGCGAACTCCTGGCGGAACAGCTGGATGGCGCGCATGGTGCGCTCCGTGCCGGCCACCGAGAACAGGCCCGGTTCGGCGACGAGAGCTACTTTGTCGCTGGCGGACCACGCCATCCGGGTCAGTCCGTTCAGCGACGGCGGGCAGTCAACCAGGATCAGCTGGTACTTGTCCGTGCCGGCCAGGACTGCCGAGAGCCTGCGCAGGTCGCGGCGGCCCAGGTCCGGGCGGTCGTAAATGCCCGTATATGCGGAGCCCACTGCGACGTCCAGGACGGCGGGCCGGGCTCCGTTATAGTTTTCCCGGGCCACCCAGCTGCTGGTGACCACGTTCTCCGAAAGGCGGGCGCGGCGGGGACTCTTGAGCATCCTGCCGATGTCCAGCTGGTCATCCGGCTGGACGCCCAGTGCCGTGCTGGCATCCGCATGCGGATCAAGGTCCACCACAAGGGTGGGGATGCCGGCGGCCAGGGCCGCAGATGCCAATCCGGTGGTGACGGAAGTTTTGCCGACCCCGCCTTTGAGGCTGCTGATGCTGACTACTTGCACTTGAAAAACCAATACCTAACGCCGGTTGCCGTGTTGGGGTAGTGCCGGCTCCGGCTCCCCGGAGCGGAGGGCGCGCGTAAGCGCCCCCGACTCATCATATGTTGCCGAGGTGTTGAATCCCGTTTCATCGGGCGGGTGTGCGGCGCATCCCACGTGCGTAAGGAGTGTCGTTGCCGGTTTGGCCTGCCTAAACCGGCCTGCATGACGGATAATTCTGTGATGGTCGACACAATGATTTGTGTTTGCCCGCGCCCGTCTTACACACTGTGACCACTTACCGATACACCCGCGATGATGCAGGAGAAGTATGTTTTCCAAGATTCTGGTGGCTAACCGCGGCGAAATCGCGATCCGCGCCTTCCGTGCCGGCTACGAGCTGGGTGCCAAGACTGTAGCTGTGTTCCCCAATGAGGACCGTAACTCCATCCACCGCCAGAAGGCTGATGAAGCGTACCTGATCGGCGAAGAGGGCCACCCCGTCCGGGCCTATCTCGATGTGGACGAAGTGGTTCGCGTGGCCAAGGAGGCCGGCGCCGACGCCATTTACCCCGGCTACGGCTTCCTTTCGGAGAACCCGCGCCTGGCCCGGGCGGCTAAAGAGGCCGGCATCACCTTTGTCGGCCCGCCGGCCGAGGTCCTTGAACTGGCAGGAAACAAGGTGGCTGCCCTCGAAGCCGCACGCGCCGCCGGTGTTCCCGTCCTCAAGTCGAGCCAGCCCTCCAAGGACCTGGATGAGCTGATCGCCGCCGCAGACGTCATCGGCTTCCCCATTTTCGCCAAGGCCGTGGCCGGCGGCGGAGGACGCGGGATGCGCCGCGTCGACACTCGTGAGGCTCTCCCGGAAGCGCTGCAGGCTGCCATGCGCGAGGCTGACGCCGCGTTCGGTGACCCCACCATGTTCCTCGAGCAGGCCGTTCTGCGCCCCCGCCACATCGAGGTGCAGATCCTGGCCGACGCCGAGGGTAACGTCATGCACCTCTTCGAACGCGATTGCTCCATCCAGCGCCGCCACCAGAAGGTCATCGAAATCGCGCCGGCCCCGAACCTGGATGAGGGCATCCGCCAGGCGCTCTACCGGGACGCCGTGAAGTTCGCCAAGGCACTGAACTACGTCAACGCCGGCACCGTGGAGTTCCTGGTTGACACCGTCGGCGAACGCGCAGGCCAGCACGTGTTCATCGAGATGAACCCCCGCATCCAGGTGGAGCACACGGTCACGGAGGAAGTCACCGATGTGGACCTGGTCCAGGCGCAGCTGCGCATCGCTTCGGGGGAGACGCTCGCCGACCTTGGCCTGTCGCAGGAAACCGTCCAGCTTAAGGGCGCCGCACTGCAGTGCCGCATCACCACCGAGGATCCGGCCAACGGCTTCAGGCCCGACGTCGGAAAAATCACCGGTTACCGTTCCGCCGGCGGTGCCGGCGTGCGGCTCGACGGCGGCACCGTCTACTCGGGTGCTGAAATCAGCCCGCACTTCGACTCCATGCTGGTCAAGCTGACCTGTCGCGGCCGCGACTACCCCGCCGCCGTCGCGCGTGCCCGGCGCGCCTTGGCGGAATTCCGCATCCGCGGAGTATCCACCAACATTTCCTTCCTGCAGGCCGTCCTGGACGATGCGGACTTCATCGCCGGCGATGTTGCCACCAACTTCATCGACCAGCGCCCGGAGCTGCTCAAGGCCCGTGTCTCGGCGGACCGCGGCACCAAGCTGCTGACCTGGCTGGCAGAGGTCACCGTGAACAAGCCCAACGGCGAACTCAAGGTCCACTCCGACCCGGCGGCCAAGCTGCCCGCAGTCGGGGACGCCCCTGCTCCCGAAGGTTCGCGCCAGCGGCTCCTCGAGCTGGGGCCCGAGGGCTTCGCCAAGGCCCTGCGCGAGCAGCAGGCCGTCGCCGTCACCGACACCACTTTCCGGGACGCCCACCAGTCGCTGTTGGCCACCCGGGTCCGCACCCGCGACCTCGTGGCGGCCGGCCCCGCCGTGTCCGCGCTGCTTCCCGAATTGCTTTCCGTGGAGGCCTGGGGCGGTGCCACGTACGACGTCGCCCTGCGGTTCCTCGGCGAGGATCCCTGGGACCGGCTTGCCGCGCTGCGCAAGGCATTGCCCAACATCTGCCTGCAGATGCTGCTCCGCGGCCGCAACACCGTCGGCTACACGCCCTACCCCGAGGAAGTCACCGAGGCATTCGTCAACGAGGCCGCAGCAACCGGCATCGACATCTTCCGCATCTTCGATGCCCTCAATGACGTCAACCAGATGGCTCCGGCCATCCGTGCTGTCCGGGCCACCGGCACCGCCGTCGCTGAAGTTGCCCTCTGCTACACCGGCGACATGCTCGATCCCGACGAAAAGCTCTACACGCTGGACTACTACCTGGAGCTGGCGCAGAAGATCGTCGACGCCGGCGCCCACATCCTGGCCATCAAGGACATGGCAGGGCTCTTGCGTCCCGCGGCTGCTGCGAAGCTCGTGGCTGCCCTGCGTGAACGCTTTGACCTTCCGGTCCACCTGCACACCCACGACACCGCAGGCGGCCAGCTGGCCACGCTCCTGGCGGCAGTGGACGCAGGAGTGGACGCAGTGGACGTCGCTTCGGCTTCCCTTGCCGGCACCACCAGCCAGCCTTCAGCCTCCGCCCTGGTTGCCGCGCTGGCCCATACCCCGCGCGACACAGGCCTGGGCCTGGCTAAGGTGAGCTCGCTGGAACCCTACTGGGAGGCAGTGCGGCGCGTGTACGCTCCGTTCGAGTCGGGCCTGCCGGGTCCCACCGGCCGTGTCTACCAGCACGAGATTCCGGGCGGACAGCTGTCCAACCTGCGGCAGCAGGCCATGGCCCTGGGCCTCGGCGAACGCTTCGAAGCCATCGAGGACATGTACACCGCGGCCGACCGCATCCTGGGCCGCCTTGTGAAGGTCACTCCATCCTCGAAGGTGGTGGGCGACCTGGCCCTGCACCTCGTCGGCCTCAATGCCGATCCCGCGGACTTCAACGAAAACCCGCAGAGCTACGACATCCCCGATTCCGTCATCGGGTTCCTGTCCGGCGAACTTGGCGATCCTCCCGGAGGCTGGCCGGAGCCGTTCCGCACCAAGGCGCTTCAGGGCCGCAGCATCAAGGTGCGCGATGCCGAGCTCAGCGCCGAGGACAGCGCCGCCCTGAAGAGTGATTCCAAGACCCGCCAGCAGACCCTCAACCGTCTGCTCTTCGAAGGCCCCACCAAGGACTACCTGAAGAGCGTGGAGACGTACGGCAACCTGTCCGTCCTGGACACCCGCGACTACCTCTTCGGGCTCCAGCGCGGAGCGGAGCACGAGATCGAACTCGAGAAGGGCGTCCGCCTGATCGCCTCCCTCGAAGCCGTGTCCGAGCCGGACGAGAAGGGCATGCGCACCGTCATGTGCACGCTCAACGGCCAGTCCAGGCCCGTGGTGGTCCGCGACCGTTCCGTGGTCAGCAACGTCAAGGCAGCTGAAAAAGCGGATGCCAGCCAGCCGGGCCACGTCGCCGCACCGTTCGCCGGAGCCGTGACGCTCACGGTCAAGGTGGGCGACGCCGTGAATGCCGGCGACACCGTGGCAACCATCGAGGCCATGAAGATGGAGGCCTCCATCACGACGCCGGTGGCGGGCACCGTTGGACGCCTCGCAGTCGGCGCCGTGGAACAGGTCCAGGGCGGAGACCTGCTGCTCGTCGTCGAGTAACCCGCGCACACACAAAAAAGGGGCCTCCCGCCGGGAGGCCCCTTTTTTGTGTCTCGGGTTTTGGTGTCTTGGGCTAGTGCTGTCCGGACGGCTCGGCGCGGGCCGGGCGCGGTGCGGCGTACATTTCCCCGATGACCGATTCGAAGTCCTTCATCACCTGGGCCCGCTTGACCTTCATCGATGGCGTCAGGTGGCCGGATGCCTCGGTGAAGTCGGACGGCACAATCCGGAACGACTTGATGGCTTCCGCCTGGGACACCGACTGGTTGGCGCGGGTGATGAGGTCCTGGACGGCCGCCTTGACCACGGGATGTTCCGCGGCTTCGGCGAGGGTGGTGGATGCCGGCAGCCCGTGCCGGTGCAGCCATCCCGGCAGTGCTTCCTCGTCGAGCGTCACCAGGGCGCCGATGAACGGCATGTTGTCGCCCACCACGAGCACCTGGGAAACGAGGGCGTCGGCCCTGATCTGGTCCTCCAGCAGGGCAGGGACGACGTTCTTTCCGCTGGCCGTCACGATGATTTCCTTCTTGCGGCCCGTGATGGTCAGGAAGCCGTCGGCATCCATTTGTCCGATGTCGCCGGTGCGGAACCAGCCGTCCACGAACGTGTCGGCCGCGAGGTCGTCGCGCTTGTAGTAGCCGCGCATCACGCAGACACCCTTGGCGAGGATCTCGCCGTCGTCGGCGATCTTCACCGCATTCCCCGGCAGGGGGGCGCCCACGGTGCCGATCCTGATCAGCGACGGGGTGTTGACCGTGATGGGCGCGGTGGTCTCGGTCAGGCCGTAGCCTTCGAGGATCTGCATGCCGATGCCCTGGAAGAAGTGACCCAGGCGTTCGCCCAGGGGGCCGCCGCCGGAGACGGCGTGGGCAACCTGGCCGCCCATTGCTGCGCGCAGTTTGCTGTAGACGAGTTTGTCGAAGAGTGCGTGGCGGAGCTTGAGGCCCAGGCCGATGGAACCGGCCTGCCGTGCCCTCGAGTAGGCGATTGCGGTGTCGGATGCCTTGTGGAAGATGGCGCCTTTGCCGCCGTCCTCGGCCTTCGTCAGTGCCGAGTTGTAGACCTTTTCGAACACCCGCGGCACGGCCAGGATGAACGTGGGCTTGTAGCTCTGCAGGTCCGGCAGGAGGTGCTTGATGTCCGGGGTGTGCGCGACGGTGACTCCGGCGGCCACGGCCAGGACGGAAATGAACCGGGCGAACACATGGGCCAGGGGGAGGAACATGATGGTCCGTGCCTGCTCGTGGACGATGCCGGACAGCGACGTGGCCAGTGCGTTTTCGGACAATTCCACGAAGTTGCCGTGTGTCAGTTCGCAGCCCTTAGGCCTGCCGGTGGTGCCGGAGGTGTAGATGATCGTTGCGACGTCGGCCAGCGACGCCAGGCTTCGGCGGGCTTCCAGGTCCTCGTCGCTGACGGCAGATCCTGCGGCGCGAAGTTCGTCCAGCCCGGCGCCCTCAAGCTGCCACACGTGGGCCAGCGAAGAGAGTCCTTCCGAGGTGGCTGCCTGCCGGATGATGTCCTCGTGGTGCGAGGACTCGCCAAACGCGGCGACGGCACCCGAGTCGCCCAGGTTCCAGGCAACCTGGCTGGGGGAAGACGTTTCGTAGATGGGAACCGAGATGCCGCCCGCGAACCAGATGGCGAAGTCCACCAGCGCCCACTCGTACCGGGTGCGGGACATGATGCCCACACGGTCGCCGGCCGCCACGCCGCTGGCCATGAGGCCCTTGGCGAGGGCACGGACGTCGGCGACGAAATCGGTGGCAGCGATGTCCTGCCATTGCCCGGCGGCATCGAGCCGCGAATACAGGGACGGGTTCGAGGCCTTGGCGGCCTGCCGCAGCACCAGGTCGGTAATGTTGGTTTCGGGGGGTACATTCACCAAGGGCGGAACACTGAATTCGCGCACGATAGCTCCTTTGTTATCCATAGACCCGCAGGGGTACTGCTAACACTAGTACGCCCGTTGCGGAGGTGTGTCCTGTTTCACCTACTGGCGAGTAACTTTACGGTCAAGGGCCTGAAACCCGCCAATCTGCCCGCCGGGAGGCATGTCCGGAACTGTTTCACTCAGTGGCCGGCCACGCAGTAAAACACCGCCCGGGCAATAGAATGGGGAACCATGCACACACCAACGCCTGGCGACCCGCCCAGACCCTATCGACGGACGGCCTCCTGGCGGCGCAGGAAGCCCTCCGGGCAGGACGCGCTGGCCGCAAGCCAGGGATTTCGTGAGCACCTCCGGCTGGGGCGCAAGGGACTGGCGATCGGCGTGGACATCGGCGGCACCAAGGTTGCCGCCGGCGTAGTTGATGCCGACGGCAGGATACTCAGCCAGGCCAGGCGCTCGACGCCCGGGAACGACCCCCGGGCAGTGGAACAGGTGATCGTGGAACTGGTCGAGGAGCTAAGCCGCGGCCACCGCATTTGGTCGGTGGGAATCGGCGCCGCCGGCTGGATGGACCTCGACGGCGGGACAGTGCTGTTCAGCCCCCACCTGGCCTGGCGCAACGAACCGCTGCGGGACAACCTCCAGCGCCTGCTGCGCCGGCCGGTCCTGCTGACCAACGACGCCGATGCCGCGGCCTGGGCCGAATGGCGTTTTGGTGCCGGGCAGGGACAAAACAGGCTCGTCTGCATCACCCTCGGCACCGGGATCGGCGGGGCCATGGTGATGGACGGCCGGGTGGAACGCGGACGCTTCGGCGTTGCCGGCGAATTCGGCCACCAGATCATCATGCCCGGCGGCCACCGGTGCGAGTGCGGAAACCGCGGTTGCTGGGAGCAGTACGCCTCCGGAAATGCCCTGGGCCGCGAAGCCCGCGAGCTGGCTGCCGCCAATTCACCCGTAGCGCAGGAACTACTCAAGGCCGTGGACGGAGAGGTTGACCGGATCACCGGAGTCATCGTGACGGAGCTGGCCAAGGCGGGCGACCCTACGTCCAGGGAACTCCTGGAAGACGTCGGGGAGTGGCTGGGACTGGGGCTCGCCAACCTGGCTGCCGCGCTTGACCCCGGGAAGTTCGTGATCGGCGGAGGCCTCTGCGATGCCGGCGAGCTGCTGGTGGCGCCTGCACGCAAGGCCTTTGCCCGGAACCTGACCGGGCGCGGGTTCCGGCCGGCAGCGGAAATCGCACTGGCCGCGCTGGGACCCAACGCCGGGCTGATCGGCGCCGCGGACCTGTCACGGGTCAGCAGCAGGATGCACGGCTAACCGGGAAATCGGCAGGCTAAGCCTGAGGCACTAAACCCGGGCGCCGTCGTCGTGCTCATCCTTTTCCTGCGGCAGCTGCATGATCAGGTAGATCACTGAGACGACGAATGCGGCAACGATTCCCAAAATGGCCATCAGCGGCGCGGACCGCCAGAACATGGCGGCCAGCACCAGGGCGACGGGACCGCCCACGGCACCCAACCAGGCGAGCATGGTCAGGGGATCCGTGCCGGCCAGGCTCGGCGGTTCCTCCGGTACGAACGGTTCGTCGTCGTCGGCGTCGTAATCCCGCGGCCTGCCGGTTGCGTCCGTGTCAGCTGTACCGGCGTGGTCCGCCCCCGGGTGCGGTTGGCTGACGGCGGCCTGGCGTTCGGACGCCGAGGGCTCCGTCGGTGCGGCGCCGGACAGCCCCAGCGGATCGAAGTCGCGGAAGGGCCGCCTGGCTGGTTGGTTGCCCTCCCCGGCATCAACGGTGCTGTCAGCAGCCGCAGTGTCGCTGCCCTCGAGCCGGGCCACCAGGTCGAGCCATACGGCGTCGTCCTGGTTCGCGCTCTGGTCAGAGGAATTGGAGTCGGATCGGGTCATCGGCCATGTCCTTCACGGCTAGCGGGGGACGAGTCCACGTCTCCCGGAACCACGGCGCGGATAAAGTCCGCGGTCCCGCTGAAAATCTCTTCGGCATCGTTGTCCAGTGTGGCCACGTGGTAGCTGTTGCCCAGGGCGCTCAGCTGAAGCGTGGCATGGGTGAGGCCGCGGCGCAGCGCCACGATGCTCGAATCCGACACGACGTGGTCCACCGTGGAACGGAACACCCGAACCGGTGCAGTGATGCGGGGCAGCAGCCGCCGTGTGTCCTTGAACAGCTTGTTCAGTTCGTGGGCAGCCGCCACCGGTGTCCGCGGGTAGGCGCCCTCGTCCGTGTCCGGCTTGAGGATGTCGTTCGCGATGGCGGGCGTGCTTTTCATGACCAGCTTCAGGACGCCGGCCAGCGGCGCCCGGGGATCGTCAATGACCAGGCCGGGATTGACCACGATGGCACCCGCCACCGGACGCTGCGCCGCCACTCTCAGGGCGAGTGCCCCTCCCATGGACAGGCCCGCCGTGAACACGTGGTCGCATTCGGCCTCAAGCTCCAGGTAGGCGGAGTCGTAGGCGGAATACCACTGCTGCCAGCGGGTCCTGGCAAGCTCCTGCCAGCTGGTCCCGTGCCCCGGCAGAAGCGGCATCCTCACGGCAAAGCCGGCGTCGGCCAGGGACTGGGCCCAAGCCCGCACACCATGCGGGCTTCCGGTGAAGCCGTGGGAAACGGCAACGCCGATCGAGGGGCCGTCTCCGGTAAAGGGGGAGCTCAGGGGGCTGTGGTCGGCGGCGATGCTCATGATGTCTCCGAGGGTACGTGGTGCTGCGCGTGCTCATGGAAGAAAGCGGACGAATTCTGGAAAATCACGGGGGCGTCGTTGTCCAGGGTGGCCACGTGGCCGCTATGGGGCAGAGGGACCACGCGAAGCGTGGCCGATCCCAGCCGCCGCCGGATCAGCTCAAGGGACGATGGCGGCACGACGTCGTCGGTGTCCGATTTGAAAACCAGGACCGGCGCCGTCACCCGGGGCAGTCCGCGGCGGGCAGCGGCAAACAGCTTTTTCAGTTGGTGGACGGCGGCCAGCGGCGTCTGCGAATAGTCGCCGTCTTCGGTGGTGGCCGCGGTGGGGTTGGCCTCCACAATCGGCAGTGTGGTCCGTTGGAAGTACTTCAGGATGCCGATAATCCGGACTCTACGGTCGTAGAAGCTGAGCCCGGGATTGACCACGGCCACGCCGGCAACGCGATGACGGGACGCCGTGCGCAGGGCGACGGCGCCGCCCATGGACAGCCCGGCGACGTAGCAGGTGTCGGTCCGGCCGGCGAGCTCAAGGTAGGCGGCTTCGAAGGCGCCGGCCCAGTCCCGCCAGCCCGAGCGGGCCAGCTCGCGCCAGTCAGTCCCGTGGCCGGGCAGGAGCGGGACGGAGACGGCGAACCCCTGCTCGGCCAGGTGCAGGGCCCACGGCATGACGCTGAGGGGACTTCCCGTGAAGCCGTGGCAGATGGCGACGCCGATCCGGGCATTGCTTCCGTGGCCGGGGTAGCTGAAAGCGGCAGGCACAGTCGGTTTGCTGCTTTCTCTCATGTGCCCATCGTGTCACCATTCACCACAAATCTCACTAGAGTAGGGTTGCATTGAAGTCCTGGCCGGGCCCGACGAAGGGGCGGCGAGACGCCTTCCGGAGAGGTACACCACGTGTTTTATTGGTTCATGAAGACGTTCGTCCTGGGGCCGGTGCTGAAGCTCCTGTTCCGGCCCTGGGTCAAGGGGCTGGACAACGTCCCGGCCGAAGGCGCAGCCATCCTGGCTTCCAACCATCTGTCGTTTTCCGACTCCATCTTTATGCCGCTGATGGTTCCGCGTCCCGTGGTGTTCCTGGCGAAGTCGGAATACTTCACCGGTACGGGCCTCAAGGGCAGGCTGACTGCACTCTTCTTCCGGCTGACCAACCAGCTGCCCATGGACCGTTCGGGCGGAGCGGCGTCGGCAGCTTCGCTCAACGCCGGAATGGACGTCCTCTCGCACGGTTCGTTACTGGGTATTTATCCCGAGGGAACCCGCAGCCCGGATTCACGGCTGTACCGCGGCAAAGTCGGTGTGGCAAAACTTGCCCTGCAGGCCAGGGTTCCCGTGATTCCCGTCGCCATGATCGGCACGGACAAGGTCCAGCCGATCGGTAAGCGGATGCCGAACATCAGGCGCATCGGCATGATCTTCGGCGAACCACTGGACTTCAGCCGCTATTACGGCATGGAGGAGGACCGCCTGATCCAGCGTTCCGTGACCGACGAAATCATGTACGAACTCATGCGCCTGTCCGGGCAGGAGTATGTGGACGAATACGCGGCAGTGGTCAAACTGCGGCTGGCGGGAAAACCTGCGGACGGCACTAACGGCACTAACGGCACTGACGGCACTGACGGCTCAAACGGCTCCGGCGGCGGCACCGGTCCCGCGGAACCCGACAAAGCGTGACGCCGGTTCTGTGACGGCGGATCGGGTCGAATGACGGTTGCGGTGCGGAAACCCCGATCCGGGAACTAGTCTTGTAGTGTGACTGAGCTATCTGCAAAACCTGCCTCCCTGCTGACCAGTACCGCCCAGAGCGGCGCCGCCAACTATCCGGGACTGGACCACTGGCGGGACCTGCCGGTTTCCCAGCAGCCCAGCTGGCAAAACAAAGAGGTCTTTGACGCATCCGTGAAGGAACTTTCCGTCCTTCCGCCGCTCGTCTTCGCGGGCGAAGTGGACATCCTCCGCGAACGACTGGCCGCTGCCGCGCAGGGCAAGGCGTTCCTGCTCCAGGGCGGGGACTGCGCCGAAACATTCGAGGCCGCCACGGCGGACAAGATCAGCGCAAGGGTCAAAACCATCCTGCAGATGGCGGTCGTCCTCACCTATGGCGCGGCCATGCCCGTCATCAAAATGGGCCGGATGGCCGGACAGTTCGCCAAGCCGCGATCCTCCAACGATGAAACGCGCGACGGCGTCACCCTCCCGGCGTACCGGGGCGACATTGTCAACGGCTACGATTTCACGCCGGAATCCCGGGGCCACGATGCCGGCCGGATGCTGAAGGCCTACCACACGTCGGCTTCCACGCTGAACCTCATCCGGGCATTCACGCAGGGCGGCTTCGCTGACCTGCGCCTGGTCCACCACTGGAACAAGGGCTTCACAGAGAACCCGGCCCACGCCCGCTACGAGTCGCTGGCACGCGACATTGACCGGGCCATCAAGTTCATGGCTTCCTGCGGCGCGGACTTCGAGGCCCTGAAACGGGTCGAATTCTTCGCGAGCCACGAGGCGCTGCTGCTCGACTACGAGCGCGCACTGACCCGCATCGATTCCCGCACCGGACTTCCGTACGACACGTCCGCCCATTTCCTCTGGATCGGCGAACGCACCCGCGAACTGGACCACGCCCACGTCGATTTCCTGTCCCGGGTCCGCAACCCGATCGGCGTCAAGCTGGGGCCCAAGACCTCCGGCGACGACGCCCTGCGGCTCATCGACAAGCTGGATCCGGACCGCGAACCCGGCAGGCTGACCTTCATCACCCGGATGGGCGCTGGCAACATCCGCGAGAAGCTGCCCGCCATCGTTGAGAAGGTCACGGCGTCCGGCGCGCAGGTCCTCTGGGTCACCGATCCCATGCACGGGAACACGGTCACGTCGCCCAACGGCTACAAGACGAGGAACTTCGACGACGTCATCGACGAAGTGCGCGGCTTCTTCGAAGTCCACCACTCGCTGGGCACCATTCCGGGCGGCCTGCACGTTGAGATGACCGGTGACGACGTCGCGGAGTGCCTCGGCGGTGCCGACCCGATCGACCAGGAAGCTTTCCTGGACCGCTACGAATCGGTCTGCGACCCGCGCCTGAACCACATGCAGTCCCTGGAGATGGCCTTCCTCGTCGCAGGAGCCCTTTCCAAGCGCCCCTGACCCCGGTTCGACGCGCTGATCCGCTGCGATGATTGACCACAAAGCTCCGCCCGGCTGGAACCAGCCGGGCGGAGCTTTTTTGCGTAGGGTTCCGGTCAGACGACGGTGAGGGTGACGAGTGAACCTTCGGGCACCTGCGTGTCCACCGGATCCTGGTCGCGTACCGTTCCAAAGAAGCCGCCCAGGATGTTGTTTACCCGGACCTCGAAGCCGAGCTTTTCCAGCGCCTTGCGGGCATCATTGGCTTGCTTGCCGATGTAGCTCGGCACATCCACGAGTTTGGGTCCCTTGGACACCGTAAGGGTGACGGTGTCGCCCCGGGTCAGGGTGCCGGAGGACGGGTCCTGGGCCACGACGGCGCCCTTGGGGACCTTCTTGTCGTTGACTGTTCCGGGGGAGATTACGGCCTTTAGCCCCGCGGCTTCGAGCGCCTTGACCGCTGCGCCCTGTTCCTGCCCGCGCACGTCCGGAACGGGAATGGGCTCCGGCCCCTTCGAGACAGTGAGGCTGACGGGTGTGCCGCGTCGGGCGGGGGTTCCCGCCGCCGGATCCTGGGCGAGGACCGTTCCCGCCGGCTCGGTCTCGCTGTAGGTCTCCGTGACAGTGCCCAAGGCCATCTCGGCCCCGTTGAGTTGGGTCTTAGCTTCATCCAATGACTTGCCGCTCATTCCGGGCAGCGGAAAGAGTTGGGGGCCTTTGGACACGAAAAGCGACACCAACTGGAACTTGCGGATTTCCCGCCCTGCCTCAGGTTCGGTGCCGACGACGAGCCCGGCCCGGATATCGTCGTCGAAAACATCCTTCGTGGTGGACTGGAATCCAGCAGTGCCAAGCAGCTGCTGGGCCTCGGCCACGGTCTTGTTCGATACCCGCGGAATGGTTCCGGGGGAGCCGGGTCCCATGCCGAAGAACCAGCCGGCGCCCGTTGCGAGCAATGCAGCGATGACCAGGATGATGATCCAGAGGACGCCGCGACGCCGCGGGTTACCTTCGCGAAGGGACCGGACCGGAGTTGACGCCGCCTTCGACTGTGCCTTGGCGGCATCGCGGTCCTGCTTGCGCTGCGCCCGCTTACTCAGGGGAGCGGCGCCGTCCGGTCCGTCCCCGTCTGCCTCCCCGAAGTCGGATTCCGCGTCCGGCGGGGCCGCCAGCGCGCCGAACTGGCCCGTGCGCCCGGGCGAAGCCGACAGTACCGTGGTGGGATTGCTTTGGCGGGTGATGATTTCCGTTGGATGCTGCCCGGCGGACAGGACCTCCGTGTGGTCCTGGCGCTCCGTGGGCCGGACCGCGGCGGGTCGACCGGAGGGCGGGTAGGCGGGAGGGCGCAGCCCGGCCGGAGAATGGGCGACGGCGGCGATCGCCGCCGGCGGCTGGAGATCCAGTTCCGCGTCGGTCAGGTTGGTCCGGATGTGCCTGAGCTCCGACAGCAGCGCATTGCCGTCCACCGGACGCTGTTCAGGGTCGCGTGCCGTGCACCACTGCACCAGCTCGTCCACTTCGGCAGCCAGCCCCGGCACGGCAGCCGAGGGGGCCTGGACGGAGGAGTTCACGTGCTGATAGGCCACCTGGATGGGGACTTCGCCGTCGAACGGCTGCTTGCCGGTGATCATTTCGTACAGCATGATGCCCACCGAGTAGATGTCGCTGCGGGCGTCCGCCTGCCTGCCGAGCACGAGCTCCGGGGACAGGTAGGCCACAGTGCCGATCAGCGCGCCGGTGCTCGTTGACGTGGTGACGGCCCGGGCCAGTCCGAAGTCGCCCAACTTGATTCGGCCGTCATCGGCGATCAGGACGTTTTCGGGCTTGATGTCCCGGTGGATCAGCCCTGCGGCGTGCGCCGCTCCCAGGCCTTCCACTACGGGGTCGATCAACGCCAGGGCTAGCCGCGGAGACAATGCACCCTTCTCCTTGATGACGTCCCGGAGAGTGTGGCCCTTGATGTACTCCATGACCAGGTAGGCCGTGTGGCCGTCGCTGCCCTGGTCCAGGACGCCCACCACATGGGCGTGGGACAGCTTGGCCGCGGCTTTTGCCTCCCGGCCCAGCCTGTCCAGGAAGTTTCCGTCATTGACGAGGTGCGGATGGAGGACCTTGAGTGCGACGTCGCGCTCCAGACGCTGGTCCGTGGCCAGGTAGACGGTGGACATTCCGCCGCGCGCCACCCTGGACTGAACCCGGTAACGGTTATCCACCAGGGTTCCAACGAGGGAGTCCGACACTTTTTCCTGCACCCTACGATCCTAAGTGCTACACGGAAACGGGCCCGAATCGACATGCAATCCGGACCCGTATCGTTACCCTCGCGGCACTTGCCTTTGCGGTGCCGTTATGGTTCTAGCTGAAGTTCTTCTGGTGCGCCTTGATGGCTGCAACGTAGGCCTTGGTGTCGTCGAACATGCCGTTCTTGCTGACGGAGTACTGGCCCTGGTAGTAGCCGGCGATGGCGTGGTCCAGGTCCTTGCTCGTGCGGATCAGCTGGCGGATGATGGCTACGCCTGCCGTTGCGTTGTCATAGGGATCGAGCAGGTTCAGCTTGCGGCCCACAAGGTCGGAGGCCCATTCGCCCGACGTCGGGATGACCTGCATCGTGCCGATGGCGTTGGCCGGCGAGACCGCGCGCTGGTTGAAGCCGGACTCCTGGTAGGCGAAGGCGAGGGCAAGGGAGGGATCCACCCCCATCCGACGTGCCGTATCAGCGACGATCGACTTCATCTGTTCCCGGGTGGGAACGGGAGAGGCGTTGAGCAGGGCCTTGTTCTGGTTGGCGGACGACACCACGGCGTCGGGGTAGGTAAAACCGAGGAATGAGCTCGGCACCAGGGGAGTGACGCTCGCAGCCGGCTGGATGGAGGCGCCGGGGATGACCAGCTTGTTGCCCGGGTAGATAACGCTGGACATGGTCAGCTTGTTCGCCGACAGGATGTCTGAGAGCTTGACGCCGTGCTTTGCGGCGATGGCGGACAACGTGTCGCCGGACTTCACCGTGTAGGAGCCGGAGCTGGGGGCGGGAGCCGGAGCAGGCGCCGGCGTGGCCGCGGGGGCCGGAGCCGGGGCGGAGGACTGGCCGCCGCCGATCTTGATCTGCTGGCCCGGGTAAATGATGGAATTCATGTTGAGGCCGTTCCAGCTCAACACCTCGGACAGCTTCACGCCGTGGCGTGCGGCGATGGCTCCCAGGGTGTCACCGGACTTTACGGTGTAGACACTGCCGCCGGAAGTGGCGGGCGCTGGAGCCTCGGGCTTCGCCGCGGGGGCGGAAGGGGCCGGCGCGGACCCGGTCAGTTTGATCTTCTGTCCCGGGTAAATGATGGTGTTGGGCTGCAGGTTGTTCAGCTTCAGGATGGCATTCGTATCGAGGCCGTAGCGGCCGGCAATGCCGCTGATGGTGTCACCACGCGCAATGGTGTACTCGGCCGGAGCGGAAGGCTGGGCGGGCCGAAGGGAAGCGGGAATGGACGTGGAGACCGATGCCGCCGGAATGAGGCCCGACTTGAG
Organism: Arthrobacter sp. LjRoot78; assembly: GCF_964254335.1. Classification (NCBI taxonomy): domain Bacteria; kingdom Bacillati; phylum Actinomycetota; class Actinomycetes; order Micrococcales; family Micrococcaceae; genus Arthrobacter; species Arthrobacter sp. LjRoot78. The sequence continues at coordinate 1,738,006 of NZ_CAXUTG020000001.1, forward strand.
CGCGGCTTCCTGGGCCTGCATGGCGGCCGCCAGGGTGGCAGGAACAGCCCGCGGACGAGATTCCGCCGCCGCCGGCTGGGCGATGGCGAGCGAGGACAGGACGACGGCCGGGAGAGCGGCCGTGGTCGCCGCAATCATAGGCAGGCTCGGCCTGGGGTGTTGCTTTGGCGATCGGGGCGTCGTCATGGGAATGATCCTCTTCTCAGCGGCGAATGCTGTCGGTCAGGCCGTTGTTACGAATGGTACTAGTGTTACTAAAGTTAGCGTTGATGCAAATGTGATCTATGTGAATCTCTCACGAATTGCCGATTAGCACAAGAAATGTATGGCATCTCTTATATGCCTTTTTTCGGAGTGTCGATTTACGCCATCGGCCCGCCTCATTGGGCTGACTAGGCGCAACAGTGCACCGCGTGGCAATCTTGATCCGTGAGTACTGTAGAAAGCCTTGTAGGCGAATGGCTGCCCCTGCCCGACGTTGCAGAAATGATGAACGTTTCCATTACTAAGGTCCACGGTTTGCTGGACGAAAAAGCACTGGTGGCGCTGAGGGTCGGTGAACGTCGCATCAGGTCGGTGCCCGCCGGCTTTATGCAGGACGGCCATCCGGTCGAGAGCCTTAAGGGGACCATCGTGGTCCTGTCGGATGCAGGGTATTCCGACGAGGAACTCATCACGTGGCTTTTCACGCCGGATGAATCACTGCGGGGCCGCCCTATTGACGCATTGCGTGAAGGCCGGAAGACGGAGATCCGCCGCAGGGCACAGTCCCTCGCCTGGTAGTCCTCACCCGGTAGCACTGCCCGGTTATTCCACGCGCGGTGGCCGCGCCCCCAAGTCAGGAGGCGCGGCTGACGGTTGCCTCGGCGAGTTTCCGCAGGGCCGTCTTTGGCAGGTCTTCCAGTGGGAGCATGTCCAGTTCATTAAAGGCGGCGCGGCCGAATTCCTCAATCAGGACTTCGGTGGCCTGGAGCGCACCGCAGTCCACGATGATGCGGCGTATCTCCTCCACATCATCGTCGGACAGGTCCGGGCTTCCGAGCTTTGCGTCGAGGAAGCGGGATTCCTCCGGCGACGCCTGGTCGAGGGCGAAGGCAACCAGGACCGTCCTCTTGCCCTCCCTGAGGTCATCGCCCGCCGGCTTCCCGGTGGTCACGGGATCGCCGAACACTCCCAGCACGTCGTCCCGGAGCTGGAAGGCTTCGCCCAGCGGCAGCGCGAACGCTGAGTAGCCGCGGAGCAGTTCATCGGAAGCGCCGGCCAGGGCGCCGCCGAGCGCGAGCGGGTGCTCCGTGGAATACTTCGCCGACTTGAACCGGATTATTGACTGGGCCCGGCTGACCGCGCCGGCCCGGTCGCGCATGGGACCTGCGACTTCTTCCAGGATGTCCAGGTACTGCCCGGCCATCACTTCGGCCCTCATCAGGTTGAAGATCAGCCGGGCCTGGCTGCCCGATGCTGCCGCCTGGCCGATGTCCGTGAACGTTTCCTCGCTGAACGAGAGGCACAGGTCGCCGGTCAGGATGGCTGCGGCATGGCCGAAGCGCTCGCTGTCCAGGGCCCAGCCCTGGTCTTCATGCAGCTGGCTGAAGCGGCGGTGGACGCTGGGTCCTCCGCGCCGAGTATCCGAGCGGTCGATGATGTCGTCGTGAATCAGCGCCGCTGCCTGGAAGAGCTCCAGTGCCGATCCGGCAGTGACCACCTCGGTGGCAGCCGCATCCCCGCCTGCGCCGCGCCACCCCCAGTAGCACATCAGCGCACGCAGCCGCTTGCCGCCGGTGACCAGGTTGGAAATGGATCCCATCAGCGGGTCGATGTCCTGGGAAATGGCGGACATCACGGACTGGCGGGTCGCCAGGAAATCATTGAGCTTGCCGGCGACAGCGGCTACGTAGGCCGTCTGCTCCAGGCGCAGCTGCTCCGCGACCGTCACTTCGCGGACTCGGCTGCGACGTTGGCGCCGATGGTGAACGTGGAGATCCCGCCGGTTTCCACCACGGCGATGTTCACGGTTTCGTTGTCACCGCGGAGGAAATCCTTGGACGCGACCGCGCCCACGTTCTCGCCGGGCACTGCTTTGAAGCCCTGGGCTTCCAGCTCTTTGGTGTAGAAAGCCACGACGGCGGCAGCCGGCGAGGTGATGTTTCCCACCAATGCCGCTGTTGCCGGAGTGGTCGTCTTGTCGAAGCTGCTGGAGACGACCTTTGCCCCGGGCATCACGGGCAGCAGTTTCTCGGGGAAGCCGGCCACCAGCGCGCCGACGGCGGCGGTGGTTCCGGGCGAGGCTGTGGGGCTCGCGGGGGCCGTGGTGGATGCCTGTCCGGTGACGGAAGCTGAAGCGCTGGCAGTCCCGGTGGCCGTAGCGCCGGGATTGGCCGGGGTGCACGCCGCCAGGGCCAGCACCGCGCCGGCCACAATCACGGCGCAGCCCGCAGGCTTGAGCTTTCCAATTACCTTCACAGGGACATTCCTCCTGGTGTTGACGCCGGATGCAGCCTCCAGTTTAGTCAGTACCACGGCATAGGATTGAAGACGTGGGGCCGGAACAGGATAAACAGCAGCTCGAAGCGACCCTCCGGGAGCTCCGGCGAAGCAGCATCATGCATGTGGACATGGACGCTTTTTTCGTCTCCGTTGAGCTCCGGACCCGGCCGGAACTTCGCGGCAAACCCGTGATAGTGGGTTACCCGGCGGAGCGGTCGGTGGTGCTGTCAGCGTCCTATGAGGCCCGGAAATTCGGGGTCAAGTCCGCGATGCCCATGGCAATGGCGGCGCGCATGTGCCCCTCGGCAGTCATTATCGAGCCACGGCACAAGCTCTACTACGAGGTGTCCGCCCAGCTCATGGCCATCTTCGGGTCGATCACGGAGCTGGTGGAGCCGCTGAGCGTCGACGAGGCCTTCCTTGACGTCGGCGGAGCAATCCGGAGGCTGGGGAGTCCGCGCGAGATCGGCGGGATTATCCGTCGGCGCGTGCATGAGGAACTCGGCATCACGGCGTCCGTCGGCATTGCGGCCAGCAAATTTGTGGCCAAGATAGCCTCTACCCGCTGTAAGCCGGACGGGCTCCTGCTGATCGGGCCGGATGAAACGGTTGCGTACCTGCACAGCCTTCCGGTCAACGCACTGTGGGGCGTCGGGGCGAAGACGGGCGAGGTGCTGGCCCGCATGGGAATCCGGACCGTGGCCGATGTCGCTGCAACGCCGCCGTCAGCACTAAAGAAGCTGCTTGGGGTGTCAGGGGAGCACGTCTACCGGCTGTCGTGGGGGATTGATCCCCGTCCCGTAACTCCGGTCCGACTCGAGAAGAGCATCGGCGCCGAGGAAACGTTCGCCGTGGATACAGCCGACGACGCCCTCCTGCACCGTGAACTGCTGCGCCTGTCGCACCGGACCGCCGAGCGGCTCCGAAGCACGGGGATGGTGGCGAGGACCATCTCCCTTAAGCTGCGCTACACCGATTTCTCCACCATCACGCGCAGCCGGACAGTGCACGCTCCGGTCGACAGTGCCCAGCTGATCTACGCGGTGGCCGTTCAGCTCCTTGAATCGCTCGGTCCGCGGGCCATGACGGTACGCCTCGTCGGTGTCAGGGCTGAGCAGCTTGAAGATGCTGCCCAGACTTCGCTGCAGCTGAGCTTTGACCGCCGCGACGACAACTGGCGGGCCGCGGAACAGGCCCTGGACAAGGTGGCGGCTAAGTTCGGCTCGAAATCGGTGCTTCCAGCCCGCCTGATGGACCCGCACACGCCCGGAGGGTGACCCGTCCCGCCGCGCCGGGAGTGTCTTTCAGAACAGGGCGCAACAAACTATCCTTAGATATACATAGATTTCGAACGTCTGGACATACCTAAGAAGTAAGCCCTGGACAGCCTGCTGAATAGGTCCGCCGTGCGAATGCGTGGAACCCGGCCTTTCGTTGTACGGTGGCCGGGAACCTCCTGCGCACGCCGGACGTTAGTGGATTGACAACACGGGGGCCAGAGCAGGTCCCGACGTTGGCCGACTTAAGGAGGTCGTGATGCCGCTCTCGGAGCACGAACAGAAGTTGCTCGAGCAGTTGGAGAAGCAGCTGCACGAGGACGATCCGAAGTTTGCCAATTCAATGGGATCGGATCCGGGCCGTAACTGGTCCACGCGCCACATCGTGATCGGCGTGCTGGCCACACTGGCCGGCGTCCTCCTCCTGCTGGTGGGCGTATCACTTCAGAGCATTTTTGTTGGTGTCCTCGGATTCATCGTGATGGGAGCCGGAGTCTATTTCGCAACGATGCGCAGTTCCGCCGCCGGCAAAGCGAAATCGACCGGTGGCAAGAAAGCCGGCAAGGGGCGCAGTTCGTTCATGAGCGGCCTTGAAGAACGCTGGGACGAACGACGCCGGGGCGAGCAGCAGTAGCTCGACCGCGACAGCGTAAGCTAACGCTCCACTTCGCACCACCTGCCCCTGGCAGACCTGCAAAAGACCCGCCCCGGCGGGTCTTTTGCATTTAACGGCCGGCAATCGTGGGCGCGAAGCCGTCCTGTCCGTACCGTCCGCCGTCGTACGGTCCCTCGCGGCCCTTTAGACGCCGTTATCCCTCCACTTTCCACCACCCGCCCGAAACCCCGGATTTGCGGGATTGGATTTGTCCAAACCCGGGACGAATCTTCCGTGTCGCGTTGACTGTGGAGCGATGTGGAGTAAAGTGGAGCAGGTAAGAGGGTAGTGGCAGCACAGGGGACGTGCAGCTCCTGACGACAGACAGGCGGGTGGCCATGTTTCTTGGCACTCACTCGCCGCGTTTGGACGAAAAGGGGCGGATCATCCTCCCAGCGAAGTTCCGTGAGGAACTTGCCAGCGGACTGGTTCTCACAAGGGGCCAGGAGCGCTGCATCTACGTCTTCAGTGAGCGGGAATTCGAACGGATTCACGAGCAAATGCGGGAGGCGCCCATCTCCTCCAAGCAGACTCGTGACTACATCCGGGTTTTCCTCTCTGGAGCCTCGGACGAGGTACCTGACAAGCAGGGGCGCGTGACTATTCCTCCCGCACTCCGGGCATATGCAGGTCTTGGCAGGGAGCTCGCCGTTATCGGCGCCGGTTCCCGAGCGGAGATCTGGGATGCCCAGGCCTGGAATGAGTACCTGGCAGAGAAGGAAACCTCCTTCTCTGAAACCGACGACGCCATCCCGGGAATCTTCTGAGGCCCGGAAGCGACGACGGCAGCGTTTCTTGAACGAGATCTCCAGCCGCCCATCCGAACGTTGTCCTGGCTCACTTCCCCGGAGCCAGGCGGACGTTGGGTTAGGCGCGGATGGGGATCTGGCTTAAGAAGCGCACCGAGGACCAGCCAGGCCCACCCAGGCAAACAGCGGCACGAAAGGACGAAGGTATGAGCGATCCCAACCAGCCAAAACCCACGTCCGAACGCCATGTACCGGTCCTCAAGGACCGGTGCATCAATTTGTTGGCCCCTGGCATCGAGGCGGCCCGCCACCGGGGCGAGACGCCGGTGGTCATCGACGCAACCCTGGGAATGGGCGGTCACTCCGAAGCCCTGCTCCAGCGGTTTCCGGACCTTCACCTCATCGGAATCGACCGCGACGAAGAAGCGCTGGCCCTGGCCGGCGAGCGACTGAAGCCCTTCGAAAACCGCACCGATCTGGTCCATGCCGTCTACGACGAAATCCCGGACGTCCTCCGGGACCTTGGCGTCGAGGAAGTCCACGGCGTCCTGATGGACCTTGGCGTATCCTCCCTGCAGCTGGATGAGCGCGATCGCGGTTTTGCCTATTCTTTTGATGCGCCCCTGGATATGCGCATGGACACGAGCCGGGGCCAGACTGCCGCGGACGTCGTGAACAACTATAGCGAAGAGGACCTGGTCCGGATCATCCGCAAATGGGGTGAGGAAAAGTTCGCCGGCCGGATCGCCAACCGCATCGTGGCCGCGCGTGCAGCCAAGCCGTTCGCCACCACAGGGGAACTCGTTGACACCATCCGTGCGGTGGTTCCGGCAGGGGCAGCGAAGACCGGCGGCCACCCGGCCAAACGGACCTTCCAGGCACTGCGGATCGAAGTCAACGAGGAACTCGACGTCCTGGAACGTGCGGTGCCTGCCGCTGTGGACGCCCTCGCGATGGGGGGCCGCGTTGTGGTCATGTCCTACCACTCGCTGGAGGACAAAATCGTCAAGAAGGTCTTCCAGACCGGATCCAAGTCCTCCGCGCCGCTGGGGTTCCCGGTGGAACTGGAAGAACACAAGCCCGAACTCAAAACCCTGACTAAGGGCACCGAAGTGCCCACCGCCGATGAAATCGCCGAGAACCCACGCGCAGCGTCCGCGCGGCTGCGCGCAGTTGAACGAATCAGAGCCAGGAGGGCCGCATGAGCACCGCCGCTGCCAAGAACTTCCCAGTCGTGTCCGGCACGGCGGCCCGAGCCCTCACGGGACTTAAGCCCTCCGGCGGATCCGAGCGGAAGCTGCGGACCCCGCTCTCCGTGGTCCGCTCGACACCGCGCAAGCGCAGGGCCCCTTTTGTGGTGCTGTGCTTCGCACTGCTGGCTGTCGCGCTCATGGCGGTCCTGGTGCTGAACATCTCCGTTTCCACAGCGCAGTACCAGCTGGTGCAACTCAGGAGCGACCAGACCACGCTGACGAAGCAGAACCAGGACCTGACACAGCAGGTCCAGAATTTCGATGCTCCCCAGAACCTGGCTGCCAAGGCCACGGAACTGGGAATGGTGGCTTCCGCCGGCAAGGGGCAGATCGACCTTTCCACTCTTACCGTCAGCGGCAGCCCTAAACCAGCTGTTAAGGGTGACAAGCCCGGTTCCATCCTTGCAGCGCCGGCAGTCGCCGGGCAGCTGACGGTGGTTCCGCCAGCCACCACCAAGGAGCCGCTGGCCGTCCGCAAGCCGGCGGACGCCGCAGCTCCGGCTGCGGCACAGGCCGCACAGGCCGCAGCGGCTGCCCAGGCTGCCGCGAAGCCGCCCGCCGCCGCGAAGCCCGCGGCTGATCTCCACGGAGGATCCGTTCCGGCACCAAAGCAGAAGACGCCGGGCAGTAACTGACAGGACTGACCACCAGTAAGCAAGCAGCAAGGACTCACCGTGGCGCAGAGCACCGGCAAGAAGACAATCGCAAAAGTGCCGAACGCCACCAGGAGGCTCCGCCTCGGCTTGGGCATGATGCTTGCGCTGCTGCTGGTGGTCGGCGGCAAACTGTTTATGGTCCAGGGACTGGACATCGGCGGAATGGCTGAGGCCGCCTTGAACAACCGCCTCACCCCGATCGAGCTCCCCGCCGAACGCGGCAGCATCCTGGACGCGAACGGAACCGTCCTCGCCAACAGCGTCATCCGCTACAACGTGGTGGTGGACCAGCGCGTCAACACGAAGACAGAGTCCTTCAAGCGCCTGGACACAGTCGGCGACAAGGAAGAGCTCGTTACCGTTTCCAGGGACAAGGGCATCGAGGAGCTGGCCGCCGTGCTGGGGCAGGATCCAGCGGACGTCAAAGAGGCCCTGACGGGGGAGAAGCCCTATTACATCGTGGCGAAGGATCTCAAGCCCGATATGGAGGACCGGATCTCCCAGCTCCAGATCCCGGGAATAGTCACCGTCGGCACTAGCAAGCGCGTTTACCCGAACGGCTCTGTTGCCGGCGGGATCGTCGGATTCCTGCAGGACGGAACAACCGGCCAGGCGGGGCTGGAGCAGACCCAGGACGAAGTCCTCAAGGGGACTCCCGGCAAGCGGCTTTTCGAAATCGGCGCCGATGGCCTGCGCATCCCTGTCGGCGTGGATGAACTGACGCCCGCCGTCGACGGCAAGGACATCCGGCTCACGCTCAATTCCGACCTCCAGTATTTTGCCCAGCAGGCAATCCAGAACCAGTCGGACAAGCTGAGCGCCGAGTGGGGCGTCATCATCGTCCAGGACATCAAGACCGGCAATATCATCGCCATGGCAGACACCAACGCACCGGATCCCAACGACCCCGGCAAGGTGGCCGCCACGGACCGCGGTGTACGGTCGGTGACTGCCGCCTACGAACCGGGCTCCGTAGAGAAGATGATTACGGCCGCCGCCGTCATCGAGGAGGGCAAGTCGAGCCCGCTGGACAAGTTCACCATCCCGTCGTCCTATGTGGTGGACGGTCAGGTCTTCACCGACTCGTTCGATCACGGGACCGAGGAACGGACCTTGGCCGGGATCCTGGGCTGGTCGATGAATACCGGAACGGTGATGGCGGGCCAGCGGCTTACCAAGGAACAGCGCCACGACTGGCTGCAGAAGTTCGGCATCGGCGAAGCCCCCGACATCGGGATTCCTGCCGAAGCGACCGGCATCCTCACTCCTGCTGACCAGTGGGACGGCCGGCAGGAGTACACCGTCCTGTTCGGGCAGGGCGTTTCGCAGTCCACGCTTCAGACCGTGCGGGCCTACCAGTCGATAGCCAACAACGGCGTAATGCTCCAGCCCCGCCTGATCGACAGCTACATCAGCCCGGACGGAACTGAGGAAAAGGTCCCGGCGAAGGAGAGCCGGCAGATCGTGTCCAAGGAAACCGCACAGCAGGTCCGGGACATCCTGGAGAGCGCCGTGACCGAGGGGCAGATCAAGGAAGCAGCAATCGACGGCTACCGCGTCGGCGCTAAAACCGGGACATCCCAGTCGCCGTGTGACGACGGCAAGTCGGGATACTGCGGCTACACCGCTTCCATGGTGGGGATGGCGCCGATGGACGATCCGCGGTTTATTGTTGAAGTTGTCCTGCAGCGCCCCAAAGGCAGCATCTACGGAATCACCAACGGTCCGGTGTTCCGCTCGGTGATGAGTCAGGTGCTGCGGACGTACAACGTTCCGCCCTCAACAGGCGAGCCTGCCAGGCTGCCCCAATACGTCAAGTAGCACGTCCACAACATCGTACGCATCAGGGGATCTTCCCCTACGCCCGGTGTGATCCACTAGCGCCAACGGAGATCCACTTGTCAGAGCACCATGCCCCAGACAGTACCGACGCAACGAGAGGCGCGGTTCCCGGTTCCGGGTTCCGGCCGTCCGCCGTTGCCGCGGTTCCGCTGGGTATCATCGGCGAGTCCGTCGGCGTCGTCGTTCCCGGGGCATCCAGCGCCATTCCGGTCACCGGGATCTCCCTGAACTCCAGGTCCGTGCAGCCGGGTGACCTCTACGTTGCCCTCCCCGGCGCCGCCCGGCACGGGGCGGACTTCGTGTCGCAGGCCGTCACGGCGGGCGCTGTTGCGGTTGTCACGGACGACGACGGCGCCAGGCTCCTTGCGCTGTCCGCTGACACTCCCGTGCCGGTCCTCGTGGTTGACAAGCCTCGAAGCGCGGTGGGCGGGCTGGCGGCACTGATCTACCAGAGCCGGCCTGTAGGCGGCGCTGTGCCCGCACTGTTCGGCGTCACCGGCACCAACGGCAAGACCACCACGACCTATTTCATCAACGCCCTGCTGCAGGCCCTGGGCCGCAAGACCGGGCTGATCGGCACCATCGAGATCCTGGCCGGCGGTGAGCCCATTCCCAGCCTGCTGACGACACCGGAGTCCACCGACATCCACGCACTGCTGGCCCTGATGCGGGAGCGTGGCCTGGACGCCGCCTCCATGGAGGTTTCCTCGCACGCCGTGTCGTTCCACCGCGTGGACGGTGTGCAGTTCGACGTCGCCGGGTTCACCAACCTGACCCAGGACCATCTGGACCTGCACGGCACCATGGACGAATATTTCCAGACCAAAGCGGAGCTCTTTACGCGCCCCCGCGCCAAGCAGGCGGTAGTCACCGTGGACGACGATTGGGGCCGCCGCCTTGCTGCCGGTGCCGGTATTCCGGTCACCACCCTGGCAACAGCCCAGGGCATCGATCCCGCAGCATCCGGTGCTGACTGGGCTGTCACGGCCACCGCGCCCCGGGGCCTGGGAACGCAGTTCCGGCTACGGCACCGTGACGGCACGGAACTCCGCGTTCACACGGGGCTTCCGGGCAGCTTCAATGTTTCCAACGCCGCCCTCGCAACCGTCATGGTACTGGCTAGCGGAGTCGACCCTGAGACGCTGCAGTCAGCCCTCGACTCGGCCGATCCGTTCACCGTGGCCGTCCCCGGGCGCATGCAGCTCGTCTGCACCGCCCCGGCCGCCGTCGTCGACTTTGCCCACAACCCGGACGCCCTGCAGCGGGCCCTGGAAGCAGTGCGCTCACCCGAACCCGGCTCGAAGGTGATTGTGGTCTTCGGAGCCACAGGGCAGCGCGACCAAGGCAAACGGCCGGCCATGGGTGCCATCGCCGCCCGGCTGGCGGATGTGGTGATTATCAGCGACGACGACCCCCATGACGAGGACGCCGCGGCCATCCGCGCGGACGTCCTGGCGGGCGCGCACGAGGCCAAGGAAACCGCCGGCCTTGGCTGCACCATCCTGGAGTCATTTCCGCGCGACACGGCAATCAGGCAGGCTGTGGAGATGGCGCAGGCGAAGGACACGATCCTGGTGGCCGGCCGCGGCCATGAAGTGTGGCAGGAAGTCAAAGGCGTCAATCTGGCGCTCGACGACAGGGTGGAGCTCCGCGAGGCCTTGACAGCCCGCGGATTCACCGTTCTGAATGACGAGCGGATAGAGTCCTAGACCGAGATGATTGCATTTACTGCGGCGGAAATTGCCGAAATTACAGACGGCCGCCTTGCCGCCGATCCGACCATCACGCCCACGACAGTGGTCACGGATTCCCGGGAAGCCACAGAGGGGTCCCTCTACGTGGCGAAGCCCGGCGAGACTGCTGACGGCCACGACTTCATCGGCGCGGCCTTCGGGCGCGGCGCTGTCCTTGCCCTGGTGGAACGGGACGCTGCCGATCACTCCGGCAGTCCCCACCCCTCCATTGTGGTGGAAGACGCGGTCCTCGCCATGGGCGCTCTGGCCGCCGAATCCGTGCGCCGGATCCGGGCCCGACGCGAGGCCGAGGGTTCGGAGTTCACGGTTATCGGCATCACCGGTTCGGCCGGGAAAACCACCACCAAGGACCTCCTTGCCGGAATCCTTTCCGCGGAAGGCAATACTGTCTCGCCCCAAGGCTCCTACAACGGCGAAGTGGGAGTTCCGCTGACGGTATTCAAAGCCGGCTTCGGAACCCGTTACCTCGTGATCGAAATGGGCGCCACCGGGGTGGGACACATCCGCTACCTCGCAGACATGGTCCAGCCCGAGATCGGGGTGGTCCTGGGCATCGGTACCGCCCATGCCGGGGAGTTCGGCGGCGTGGACAACATCGCCGTTGCCAAGGGCGAACTCGTAGAAGCCCTCCCTGACAGCGGGACGGCCGTGCTCAACCTCGATGACGGCCGCGTCGCAGCCATGACAAGCAGGACCAAAGCGAACGTCCTGGGGTTCTCCGCGCAGGCCGCAGATGACGTCCCGGCCGCCGGACTGCGCGCCGTCCACGTCGAGACGAATGCGGCAGGCAATCCCGAGTTCGAGCTTCTCTTCCCAGGCGACGCCGCGGGGCACCAGGTCCGCAGCCGGCTGATCGGGGCGCACCATGTGACCAACCTCCTGGCGGCAGCCGGCGCGGCCTATGCCGCCGGCATCCCGGCGGAACGGATCACGGCATCCCTCAGCGCACAGACCGCCGCCAGCCGCTGGCGGATGGAACGCACCGAGCGGGCTGACGGCGTAACCATCATCAACGATGCCTACAACGCCAACCCTGAATCGATGCGGGCCGCGCTGCGGACGCTGGCGGACCTGGGCCGCGGACGCCGCACCTGGGCCGTCCTGGGCGCCATGCTGGAACTGGGCGACGAGTCCATTCGGGAGCACATGGCAGTGGGCACGCAGGTGGTGCGGCTCAACATTTCCCGCCTGGTGGTAGTTGGCCGCGAGGCGCGTTCGCTCTATGTCTCCGCCGTGAACGAAGGCTCATGGGGGGACGAATGCGTATTCGCTGAGTCCGTCGACGAAGCCTACGATCTGCTCCAACGGGAACTGGAACCCGGCGATCTGGTCCTCTTCAAGTCTTCCAACAGCGTGGGACTGAGGCATTTGGGGGATCGGATAGCATTACCCCCACAAGTCCGAGCAACCGCCAATGAAGGGAGCGAGTCGCTGTGATTGCACTGCTGATCGGCGCTGGCCTGGCCCTGCTGTTTGCATTGGTGGGAACCCCTCTGTTCATCCGTCTGCTGGTACGGAAGAGCTACGGCCAGTTCATCCGCGACGACGGACCTACCTCCCATCACACGAAACGCGGCACGCCGACCATGGGCGGTACCGTAGTGGTCTTCGCTGTCCTGCTGAGCTACGCGCTGACCCACCTCATTATGTGGATGCTGAATCCGCGGTCAGCCGGACCGTCGGCCTCTGCGCTCCTGCTGCTGTTCCTGATGGTGGGAATGGGCCTCGTAGGCTTCCTGGACGACTTCATCAAAATTTCCAAGCAGCGAAGCCTTGGCCTGGACGCAAAAGCCAAACTGGTGCTGCAGGGCGCCGTCGGCATCATTTTCGCCGTCCTGGCCTTGAATTTTCCCAATGCGGACGGCGTCACTCCGGCATCCACGCAGATCTCGCTGGTGCGGGACATCCCCTGGCTGAACCTTGCATTCGGCGGCACCGTCCTGGGCGCCATCCTGTTCGTTCTGTGGTCCAACCTGATCGTCACGGCGGCGACCAATGGCGTGAACCTCACGGACGGTCTGGACGGACTGGCTGCCGGGGCGTCGGTCATGGTGTTCGGCGCGTACACGCTGATGGGAATCTGGCAGAGCAACCAGGCCTGCGGCTCGCCGCGGCAGGCCGGCGGCGGCTGCTATTCGGTCCGGGACCCGCTGGACCTGGCACTCCTTGCCGCAATCCTCAGCGCTGCCCTGGTTGGCTTCCTGTGGTGGAACACGTCTCCGGCGAAGATCTTCATGGGCGACACCGGCTCGCTGGCCATCGGCGGCGCCGTTGCCGGTTTCGCCATCCTGTCCCGGACCGAACTGCTGCTCGCCTTCATCGGCGGACTCTTCGTCCTGATCACCCTTTCGGTGATCATCCAGGTGGGCTACTTCAAGATCACCAAGGGCAAGCGTTTCTTCAAAATGGCCCCGCTCCAGCACCACTTTGAACTCAAGGGCTGGGCGGAAGTCACCGTGGTGGTTCGGTTCTGGATCCTCGGCGGCCTCTTCGTCGCCGCAGGCCTTGGCATCTTCTACGCAGAATGGGTGGTCCTGCTGTGAGCAGTCCTATACCTTCGCCGCTGGCAACGTCTCCCCGGCTCGAGAACCTCGTGAGCTGGGACTCCGACTGGTCCGGCCTCCGGGTGGTCGTGACGGGCATCGGTGTATCCGGATTCGCTGCCGCCGACACCCTGATCGAACTCGGTGCCCGCGTGGTGGTAGTGGACGCGGCCACGAGCCCGAAGGCCCGCGCCCAGGCGGACACCCTGAAAATCGTCGGCGCCGTGGATGTCCTCCTCGGCGAGGATGCCGTGCACACCATGCCGAAGATCGACGGCCAGAAGCCGGACCTGATCGTGACCTCACCGGGATGGCGGCCGGACCAGGCCCTCCTCGCGTTGGCTGCCCGGACCCACATCCCGGTCTGGGGCGATGTGGAACTCGCCTGGCGGGTGCGTGAGCGGAAGGGCCGCAAGACCGCAGACTGGCTGACCATCACCGGAACGAACGGGAAGACCACAACCGTGGGCCTGACCGAATCCATGCTGCAGGCCGCCGGGCTCAAGGCCATCGCGGTCGGGAACGTCGGCACGCCCATCCTGGACGCCCTGCGGGATCCGGTGGAGTACGACGTCCTTGCGGTCGAACTGTCGAGTTTCCAGCTGCACTGGAGCCACTCCGTCTCTCCGGTGGCAAGTGTCTGCCTCAACGTCGCCGAGGACCACGTGGACTGGCACGGGTCCTACGCTTCGTACCTGGCCGACAAGGCCAAGGTCTACGAGCAGACCCAAAAGGCCTGCATCTACAACGCCGAACAGATCGAAACCGAGCGGATGGTGGATGACGCGGACGTCGTGGAAGGCTGCCGCGCCGTCGGATTCACCACGCTGACGCCGGCCATCAGCATGCTCGGCGTGGTCGAGGGCCTCCTGGTGGACCGCGCCTTCATCGCCGAGCGCAAGGACAGCGCCGCCGAGCTTGCCGCCATGGCGGACCTCGGTCCGGTGGCACCGCGCCACATGGTGGCCAACGCCCTGGCAGCGGCAGCGCTGGTCCGGGCGTACGGTGTGGAACCACAGGCCGTGCGGCAGGGACTGAAGAACTACATTCCGGGAGAGCACCGGATCCAGCTCGTTGCCCGCCACAACGATGTGCTGTGGATCAACGACTCGAAAGCAACCAACCCGCACGCAGCGGCGGCGTCCCTGTCCGCGTTCAGCAACGTCATCTGGATTGCCGGCGGCCTCTCCAAGGGTGTGAGCTACGACGAGCTGGTCAAGGAACAGGCGGGCCGCCTGAAGGCCGTCGTCCTGATCGGAGCTGACACTGCCCCGCTCTCGGACGCCCTCAAGCGACACGCACCGGATGTCCCCGTGATCGGGCGCAGCAAGGGCGACACTGAAAATGTGCAGTCTGCCGAAACGGACGACGCCGGCACGGTGCCCTCGCCGATCTACGGGGAAACTGTAATGGCCCAGGCCGTAGCCGCGGCAGCGCAGCTGGCCTCTCCGGGGGACACTGTGCTGATGGCCCCGGCGGCTGCTTCCATGGATCAGTTCTCTTCCTACGCTCACCGTGGCGATGCCTTCATTGAAGCTGTCCGCGGGCTCGTGGAAGGGCAGGCTCAGACCGGCGAGGAGTAACAATGGTCAGCACGCCCACCCGTGCCCCGGCTGCCAAGCAGCGGGGTGCCACCCGGCTTCCCCCGGCTACGCGGACAGGCAAGGCCGCCGGGACCCGGCCGCCGTCACCCCAGGCCCCGGCCCGCGGGACTGCACGGGCAGGCCATGTGCCTCCGCTGGCCAGGCTCCGCGGCTGGTACCGAAGCTTCTGGGCGAAGCTGGAAGGAACCGGAAAGTCACGCAACGGTTCCACCTACTACCTCATCCTGGGTTCCACCCTCGCGCTTACGGCCATCGGCATCATGATGGTTCTGTCCGCGTCCAGCGTCGAGGCCATTGCCGCGGGGGAGTCGCCGTACACGGCAGCACTCAAACAGGGCATGTTCGCCGCCATCGGGGTGTTCCTGATGTTTGTGCTCTCGCGGGTTAATGTCGTCTGGCTTAAGCGCCTCGCCTGGCCGGGGATCGCCGGCGCCTATGTGCTCCTCGTCCTGGTCTTGCTCATCGGTACCAGCACCAACGGCAACCAGAACTGGATTGAATTCGGCGGCATCACCTTCCAGCCGTCAGAAGCGGCCAAACTGGCCCTCGCACTCTGGATGGCCACGGTGCTGGCCGTCAAGGCCAAACTGCTCCACCGCTGGCAGCATGTGGTGGTCCCGGTCCTTCCCGTTGCCGCCGGCATCATCGGCCTCGTCCTGGCCGGAAATGACCTCGGCACCGGCATGATCATCATGATGATCATGGCCGCCGCCCTGTTCTTCGCCGGGGTCCCGCTCTACATGTTCGGCATAGCAGCTTTGATTGCCGTGGCGGGTGCCGGGTTCATGGCTGTGACAAGCTCAAACCGGATGTGCCGGATTACCTCGTGGTGGACCGGAAACTCCTGTGGCGAAGGCATCGACGCCAACTACCAGTCAACCAACGGCCTGTACGGACTGGCCTCCGGGGGGTGGCTCGGGGTCGGCCTGGGGCAAAGCCGGCAGAAGTACAGCTGGATCCCGGAAGCCCATAACGACTTCATCTTCGCGATCATCGGCGAGGAACTCGGCCTGGTGGGCACCGTCGTCGTACTCATCCTCTTTGCCATCCTCGGTGCCGCGATCTACCGCGTCGTGGTGGCGCAGGAGGACCTCTTCCACCGTGTGCTGGCCGGGACCATCATGGTGTGGCTCCTGGGCCAGGCCACCGTCAACATGTCCGTGGTCACCGGGCTCGTCCCTGTCATCGGAGTGCCGCTGCCGTTCATTTCCTATGGCGGTTCGGCGCTGCTGATGTCACTGTGCGCCGTCGGCGTAGTGTTGTCGTTGGCCCGGGAACAGATGGCGCCCAGCGTCCAGCCCAAGCGGCTCCTCAAGTTCCGCACCAAGGGCGGGCGCCCACACACCTCACGAAAGCGTAAATAGCACTTAATGAATGCCGATTCTTTGTCAGTAGTCCTTGCCGGCGGCGGAACAGCGGGTCACATCAGTCCGCTGCTGGCCATAGCGGCCGCGTTGCGTGACGTGCGTCCGGACGTGCAACTCCTGGCCGTGGGAACGCCCAGCGGGATGGAGACCAGGCTGGTCCCGGCAGCCGGCCTTGAGCTGGCCACCATCGACCGCGTGCCCTTTCCCCGCAGGCCATCGCTCGACCTGCTGCGGCTCCCCGGACGGCTGGCGGGCGCGGTCAAACAGGCCGGAAAAATCCTCGACGACGCCCAGGCGGACGTTCTGGTCGGCGTTGGCGGCTACGTCTGCACGCCGCTCTACCTTGCTGCCCGGCGCCGCCGGATCCCCGTCGTCATCCATGAAGCCAACACGCGGGCCGGCCTGGCCAACAAAGTGGGCGCCCGGTTCAGCCATCATGTCGGCGTAGCCTTCGCCGGCACGAAACTCCGCGGGGCGCGCCACGTCGGCATGCCGATGCGCAAGGAAGTATCCGGGCTGGACCGTGCCGGCGCCCGGCAGGCGGCACGTGAACTGCTGGGGCTGGACCAGGACAAACCCGCGCTCATCGTCACCGGCGGCTCATCCGGTGCGCAGAGCATCAACCGCACGATCGCAGCGTCCGTGGAAGCACTGGCCAAGGCCGGCATCCAGACCCTCCACATCACCGGAAAGGGCAAGGTGGTCCTTGACGGCGAAGGAAAGCCCCTCGCCGCTGACGGCTACCGGCAAGTGGAGTATGTCGACGGCATGGAGAACATCTATGCGGCCGCCGACCTGCTGGTGGGGCGCGCAGGGGCCGCCACCGTCTGCGAAACCGCGGCCGTGGGTGTTCCGGCCGTGTTCATCCCGCTCCCGATCGGCAACGGCGAGCAGGCCCTCAACGCCGCCGGGCCGGTAGCGGCAGGAGGGGCGCTGGTCATTGATGACGAATCGTTCACGCCCGCATGGGTCAGCAGTGAAATCATCCCGCTGCTGTCAGATCCCGCCCGCCTGGCGAAGATGGCAGCCAGCGCCGAAGCACTCGGTATCCGAAACGCAGATCAGCGCATGGCTGGTCTTGTCCTGGAAGCGGTAAGCAAATGACCACGCCCACAGCAGCTACGGGCACGCAGAGCCTTGAATCCCTGGGCCGCGTGCACTTCATCGGCGTGGGCGGCGTGGGCATGTCCGCCGTGGCCCGGATCATGGTGGCCCGAGGCGTCCCCGTGACCGGCTCCGACGCCAAGGACCTGCCCGTCATGGCGGACCTCGCCGCTGCAGGCGCAGGCATCCATGTGGGCTATGCCGCGGGCAACCTCGGTGCTGCCCAGTCCGTGGTGGCGGGCTCCGCCATCCGCCCGGACAATCCGGAACTCCTGGCCGCGCGTGACGCCGGGCTGCCCGTGCTGCACCGGTCCGAGGCGCTGGCGGCGACCATGGCCGGCGACCGTGTGGTCACGGTGGCCGGAACCCACGGGAAGTCAACCACGACTTCGATGATCACAGTGCTGCTGCAGGGCGCCGGCCTGGACCCCACGTTTGCAATCGGTGCCAACGTCCCGGCGCTGGGGGTCAACGCGGCCAGCGGCACGTCGGACATCTTCGTTGCCGAGGCCGACGAATCCGACGGATCGTTCCTGAACTACCGTCCGCACATTGCCGTTGTCACCAACGTCGAACCCGACCACCTTGACTACTACGGCACCGCCGAGGCCGTCTACGAGTCGTTTGACCGCTTCACCGAACTGCTCCCGGCCGACGGCGTCCTGGTGGCCTGTGCCGATGATCCCGGCGCCCGCGCGCTGGCGGAGCGGACAACGGCACGGGGCAACACCAGGGTGGTCACCTACGGCACTGCCGAAGATTCGCAGCTAAGGCTGCACGACGGCGGACCGGGCGACGTGTGGGTTTCCACCCCCGCGGGAAAGTTTGCGCTGGAGCTCCAGGTTCCCGGCCGCCACAACGCGCTCAATGCTGCCGCGGCATTCGCCGTGGCACTGGAACTGGGTGTCGCCCCCGGCCCGGCCTCCGGCGCCCTGGCCCATTTCTCCGGAGCATCACGGCGCTTCGAATTCAAAGGCGAAGGGCGGGGCGTCCGGGTCTACGATGACTACGCCCACCACCCCACGGAAGTCCGGGCGGCGCTTGCTGCGGCACGATCCGTCGCAGGGAACCACAAGGTGCATGTCCTTTTCCAGCCGCACCTGTTTTCCCGCACACGCGAGTTTGCTGCCGAGTTTGCCGAAGCGCTCAACGCTGCCGACACCGCTCTGGTGCTGGACATCTACCCGGCCCGCGAGGATCCGATTCCCGGGGTAAGTAGCCAGCTGATCGGTGACCGCCTCTCCGGGGGCGGCCGGCTGGTTGCTGCCGACGATGCAGTCCGCGCCGTCGTCGCCAACGCGGCGCCCGGGGACATTGTGCTCACGGCCGGCGCCGGCGACGTTACCGCCTACGGCCCGCTGATCGTTGAGGCACTAGTGGCGGAGGCGCCGGGTGCCTAGTACGCGCCGGCCCACGTACAAGACGGGGGCACCCGCAGGCCGAGGAAAGGCCGAACCGGCAAGCGGCCGCTCAGACGTGATTTCCGCGTCCAGGCCCGCGCCCGCTGCCGACGTCGCATCTGCTCCCCAACGCGCCACGGACAATGTGCTGTCCTTCCCGGAACCCAAAGGCCGGCGGATCCGGCGGAACATCATCCTGGCTGTGTGCATCGTAGCTGCCCTGATGGCCGGCCTGCTGGCAGCCGCCGTCTACTCGCCGGTGTTCGCCGTGCAGACCGTGTCCGTGGACGGAACCAAAATGCTCACGCCGCAGCAGGTCCAGGACGCGCTCAAGCCGCTGCACGGCAAGCCGTTGCCGCAGGTCCACGACGACGAGGTGAAGCAGCTGCTGCAACCCCTCGTGCAGGTCAAGGACGTGACCACCGAAGCGCGGCCGCCGTCGGTACTGGTGGTACACATCCAGGAACGCACCCCGGTCGCCCTGGTGAAGCAGGGGGACGTGTTCCAGCTCGTTGATGTTGACGGCGTGCAGCTCGGCACCACCCAGGAGCCGGGCAGCATCCTGTTGCCGGTGATCGACGGCGGGGCAGGGGTGATCGGCAAGGAACTTTTCAAGGCCATCACCGCGGTGCTGGCCGCGCTGCCTGCCGACGTCCTCGCCCGGCTGTCCGATGCGTCGGCGAAATCCGTTGATGCCGTCGAACTCAAACTTGTGGACGGACAAACCATTGTCTGGGGCAACGCGGGGGAGAAGGAGCTTAAGGCCAAGGTGCTCGAAGCCTTGCTCAAGGCGCCGGCCAACCCCAAGAATCCGGTCCAGGTCTACGATGTCAGCGTGCCGCGGCATCCCGTGACACGATAGTGGACGATCTCCCGGTGCAAGCAGCGGGACAGGCATTCACATGCGCTCTGGGGCCGGCAGGCCGGCGACCGTCATCCGCGGCGATTTCCGCTCTATTTAGCGGGTATTCCAACGACACGCGGATCAGGTCATTGAATGTCTCAGGCATAGGAAATAGCGTCACAGCATGAGTTACTTGACATAACTATAACCTTCAAGTCGAAGGTTAAGGTTTGAACTTTCAAGCACGACTCCATCAGTTTTCGCAATAGGACACGAACAAGGGACACGTAACGTGGCAGCTCCGCAGAATTACTTGGCCGTCATCAAGGTCGTCGGCATCGGCGGCGGTGGCGTGAACGCAGTCAACCGCATGATCGAAGTCGGTCTCCGCGGTGTCGAATTCATCGCAATCAACACCGATGCCCAGGCTCTGCTCATGAGCGATGCCGACGTCAAACTTGACGTCGGCCGCGAGCTGACGCGTGGTCTCGGAGCCGGTGCAAACCCGGAGGTCGGCAAGCAGGCGGCCGAGGATCACGCCGACGAGATCGAAGAGGTCATCCGCGGCGCGGACATGGTCTTCGTGACCGCCGGTGAAGGTGGCGGCACCGGCACTGGCGGCGCTCCTGTCGTGGCCCGCATTGCCCGTTCGCTCGGTGCGCTCACCATCGGCGTGGTCACCCGTCCGTTCACCTTCGAAGGCCGCCGTCGCGCAGGTTCCGCCGAGGCGGGCATCGACGCCCTCCGCGACGAAGTCGACACCCTGATCGTGATCCCCAACGACCGGCTCCTGTCCATCAGCGACCGCAATGTCTCGGTCCTGGACGCCTTCCGCTCCGCCGACCAGGTCCTGTTGTCCGGTGTCCAGGGCATCACCGACCTGATCACCACTCCGGGCCTGATCAACCTCGACTTCGCAGACGTCAAGTCCGTAATGCAGGGCGCGGGTTCCGCGCTGATGGGCATCGGTTCGGCACGCGGAGAGGACCGTGCGGTCAAGGCCGCGGAACTCGCCATCGCGTCGCCCCTCCTGGAAGCTTCGATCGACGGCGCCCACGGCGTCCTGCTGTCCATCCAGGGCGGCTCGGACCTCGGACTCTTCGAGATCAACGAGGCCGCCCGCCTCGTGCAGGAAGTGGCCCACCCTGAAGCCAACATCATCTTCGGTGCCGTCATCGACGACGCCCTCGGCGATGAGGCCCGCGTGACGGTCATTGCGGCTGGCTTCGACGACGTCAAAGCCACCTCGCCGTCCATGGACCAGTCGCAGCCGCAGGCAGCCCCGCAGCGCCCGGCTGCGCCCGCCTCAGCCCCTGCCCCCGCGCAGGCGCCGTCGCAGCACGTTCAGCCCGTGCACGCCGGCATCGGAGCGTCGGGTCTCAGCAACTGGGGTCAGCAGCGTCCCTCTGCCGTCCCCGCCGACTCCGGCTTCGACGTCGACCTTCCCTCGGTAGTGGAGCCGGACCTGTCCGGCAGCCGCTCCGACGACCTGGATGTCCCTGACTTCCTGAAGTAAGCACTTCCCGAAGTAGGCATTGGCAGGACGTTTTATCAGCTCGTCAGTTAGCGGTGTTTTGATTGTTTTGGTGGCGAACCGAAGTCCGGCCCGGCGTCTGGGTGGCATTCACTGACGCCGGGGCCGGAAACCTCGCCCTCCACGTGGGGGACGATCCGGCCGAAGTGCTTCGCCGGCGTGAACTCCTTGAGGCCGAAGCCGGCCTGGCGGCCGGCGGCTTCCAGTACATGAACCAGGTTCACGGCAACGCCGTAGCCTTTATCGGCGACGGCGATGAGGCGGCTTGCCCTGCCGCCCCGACCGCAGATGCAATGGTGTCCTCCGGGCGTCCGCTGGCGGTTATGGTGGCGGACTGCGTCCCTGTAGTCTTTGCCGGGACAACATCGGGGGGACAACCGGTCCTGGCTGTTGCCCATGCGGGGCGCCCGGGAGTGGCCAGCGGGGTCCTCCCGGCAACCGTGGATCGCATGCGCGCCGAGGGGGCCGAAGACATCCGGGCCTGGATCGGCCCGTCAATCTGCGGATCCTGCTACGAAGTGCCGGAAGGCATGCGGACCGATGTCGCCGCGGTGGTCCCTGCCACATGGACCACAACATCCTGGGGCACCCCCGGCCTGGACCTTCCGGCCGGGGCGCGCAGCCAGCTGGAGGCCCGCGGGGTCGTCGTGGAGTATTCCGGACCCTGCACCCTCGAAAACGAAAATCTGTTCTCCTACCGCGGGAACCCGGCCACGGGCCGGTTCGCCGGGTTGGTGTGGACCAGTGAGTGAACCCCGTGACGTAACAGCTGCGGACGACCCCCGCCTGCTCCAAATTCAGGACCGCCTGGCCGCGGTCCGGCGGAGGATTGCCGCCGCCACGGAAGCCGCCGGCCGGCAGGACAACCCGCCGGAGCTGATCGTGGTGA
Source organism: Arthrobacter sp. LjRoot78 (assembly GCF_964254335.1). Lineage (NCBI taxonomy): Bacteria > Bacillati > Actinomycetota > Actinomycetes > Micrococcales > Micrococcaceae > Arthrobacter > Arthrobacter sp. LjRoot78. Next base: position 1,759,961 of record NZ_CAXUTG020000001.1, read on the forward strand.
CTAAATTCCACCCTGCTGACGATGTTCGCAGGCTGGCTGCCTTGGGTGTCACCGACGTCGGAGAGAACAGGGACCAGGAAGCGTCGGAAAAGGCCTCCGCGCTCAGCGACCTCGGACTCCGCTGGCATTTTGTGGGGCAGCTGCAGAGCAATAAGGCAAAGTCCGTTGTGCGGTATGCCCATGCCATCCATTCCGTGGACCGGCCGCAGCTGGCGGCCGCCCTTGCCCGGTCCGTCGCCGCGGAGCAGGAGCGGACCGGCCGGGGTCCGCTCGAGTGCTTCATCCAGGTCAGCCTGGACGAGGACGCCGGAAGCCACCGGGGCGGGGCGAGCCGCTTGGAGGTTCCGGCCCTGGCTGACCAGTTGGCCGGATCGCCGGGCATTGTGCTGGCCGGCCTGATGGCGGTGGCTCCGCTGGGTTCGGATCCGGAGGCGTCGTTCGCCAAACTGGCCGAAATCTCGGCGCAGCTGCTCAGGGACCACCCCTCGGCTTCGGGGATCTCCGCAGGCATGAGCCAGGATCTCGAATCGGCCGTCAGGGCGGGTGCGACACACCTGAGAATAGGCTCGGATATATTGGGTTCGCGTCCTGCGTTGAGGTAGCGTCAAAGTATTGGAAGAGAATGGCGGGGATTCCAATACTGTCAAGTCAACTCAGCGGCCCGCTTACGGACACGATTAGGAGTCGACCATGGCTGGCGCTCTGCGCAAGACAATGATCTATCTTGGGCTCGCCGATGGCGATGAACACTACGAGTCTGAGCACCACACACCGCACAAAGACGAGGACGATTCAATGGAGCATGACCGCGAGGAACGCCGGGCGCCGGCGCCCGTCCGCGAGGTCACCCGGGAAACGCCGACTCCACACGCCGCCGAAGAGGAATATCGCGCCCCTGTGACACCTATCAAGCGCGCGGCCTCGAGCCGCGAAGAGACCACCGGACTCCGCCAGATCACCACGATCCACCCGCGGTCCTACAATGACGCCAAGCTGATCGGCGAAAGCTTCCGTGACGGCATCCCTGTCATCATGAACGTCACGGACATGGGTGAAGCCGACGCCAAGCGCCTGGTCGATTTCTCCGCCGGCCTGGTGTTCGGCCTCCGCGGCAGCATCGAACGGGTCACGAACAAAGTGTTCCTGCTCTCGCCGTCGTACATCGAGGTCATCGGCGATGACAAGAAGGTCAGCGAGACCCAGGCCAGCTTCTTCAACCAGAGCTAGCTCCGGACCCGAACGGATGCCAGGCAGGACACCTGTCTGGCATCCGTGCTGAAATAGATAAGAATGGCAACAGGAGACTGCGGGATCCGGAATGAACATGGAGATATGAGTTAACTCATGGGAATTGTTTTCGGACTTATCTATATCGCTTTATTATTCGTATTTGTGGCATTGATCATCCGGCTGGTCTACGACTGGGTGCAGATGTTTGCCCGTGAGTGGCGGCCCCGGGGTGCAGCGCTGGTGGCGGCCCACACTGTCTACTCCGTCACAGATCCGCCCCTGAAGGTGCTGAGGCGCCTCATTCCGCCCTTGCGCCTGGGCGGGATTTCGCTGGATCTCGGATTCTTGCTGTTCTTCATAGCCATCAGCGTGGCTATGGCAATCGTACGGAATCTCGCGTAATTTTCATTACAGCTTGCGGCGCAGTAGCGGGACGGGAAACCGCCATCCACGGCATCGTGTAGAAACTCCGGTTTGACACCTCAGTGTTGAATTAGAGGAACCAGACCATATTTAGGTACCGTAGTTTTGACGGCCGGAAGGCCTACTGACTAACTAGACCAACGAGGTGACCAGATGGCTTTGACGCCAGAAGACGTTGTCAACAAGCGCTTTCAGCCGACCAAGTTCCGCGAAGGCTACGACCAGGACGAAGTTGACGACTTCCTGGACGAAATCGTCGTCGAACTGCGCCGCCTGAACCAAGAGAACGACGAGCTTCGCAAGAAGCTTGCCGAGAGCGGCTCAGGCACGCCCGCCAGCTCCGCAGTAGCGGCGCCGGTGGTGGAGAAGGTCCCCGCGCCGGTCAAGGCTGAAAAGGACGAATCCCGGGCCAAGGCGGAAGCCGAGGCCAAGGCCGCCGCCGAAGCCAAGAAGAAAGCTCCCGAGCCGGCAGCGGCTCTTGCACCGGTAGCAGCTCCGGCTGCCCCTTCCGCGGTCAACCCGACCGCGGAGTCCGCCGCCGGCCTCCTGGCCATGGCGCAGCAGATGCACGACAAGCACGTCGCAGATGGCCAGCAGCAGAAGGACAAGATCATCGCGGAAGCGCAGATCGAAGCCAGCAGCCTGGTCAACGACGCGCAGGAGAAGTCCCGCAAGATCCTTGGCGCCCTGGAACAGCAGCGGTCTGTCCTGGAGCGCAAGGTGGAACAGCTGCGCGGCTTCGAGCGCGACTACCGTTCACGCCTGAAGGCTTACATCGAAGGTCAGCTCCGCGACCTGGATGCCCGCGGTTCCGTGGCTGCGCCCGAGGTTGGCGACGGCAGCCCCGCTGTTTAGCAAGTATTCTGAAAGCCGGTGGCTGAGGACTCCTCGGCCGCCGGCTTTTGCCATTAACCGCTACCGGCGCTGCCGGCAGCGGGCACCAGCATCTTCCCTCCAGTCCCGGGACTGGCTCCTGAATGAAAGCTTTATGACTGACGAAACAGCACCTGCCGCAGCGCAGCCAGCAACGACGCAAGCCCGGCCGCGAAAGGCGGTCCTGCTGACGCTCTTCGCCGGCTTCGCTGTTTTCGCCTACGTCTTCGACCAGCTCACCAAGCTGTGGGTCACCTCCACCATGGTGGAGGGGGAGCGCATCCCGGTGCTGCCCCCGCTGCTGCACTGGTATTACATCAGGAACTCCGGGGCCGCGTTTTCCATCGGCGAGAATGTCACCTGGGTTTTCACCATCATCATGGCCGGCGTCTCCATCGCCATTCTTTTCCAGCTGCGGAAACTAGGTTCCGCCTGGTGGTCCCTGGCGCTTGGCCTGCTTCTGGGCGGTGCCCTGGGCAACCTCACGGACCGGCTGTTCCGTGAACCGTCCTTCGCCATGGGCCACGTGGTGGACTTCATCCAGTTGCCCAATTTTGCGATCTTCAATATCGCCGATTCCGCTGTTGTCTCCGCCGTCGTGATCATCTGCCTGCTGACGCTCCGCGGTATTTCACTTGACGGTTCACGGATCCAGAAACCGGCGGGGCGCACCGATGCCTGAGAAACTCACCGTTCCCGAAGAGCTGGCCGGCACCCGCGTCGATGCGGGACTCGCCAAGCTGATGGGCATATCCCGGTCCCAGGCGGCCACCCTGATCGCCGAGGGCAACGTCAGCTCCGCAGGCAAGGCCGTGGGCAAGTCCCTGAAGCTGGCCTCCGGCACCGTGCTGGAAGTCGTTGTCCCGGAACGCCGGGACCCCCTGGAAGTCGTGGAGGAAGTTGTGGAAGGCCTGAAGGTACTGCTGGACGATGAGGACTTCGTCGTCATCGACAAGCCGGTGGGTGTGGCCGCCCACCCGTCCCCGGGCTGGGTGGGACCCACCGTGGTGGGGGGACTGGCCGGGCTCGGTTACCGGATTTCGACGTCGGGAGCACCCGAGCGGGCGGGCATCGTGCACCGCCTCGACGTCGGCACGTCGGGGGCCATGGTGGTGGCCAAGTCCGAACGCGCCTATACGGCGCTCAAACGCGCCTTCAAGGAGCGCACCGTGGACAAGGTCTACCACGCAGTGGTCCAAGGTCTGCCGGATCCCCTGGCGGGCACGATCGATGCACCCATCGGCCGCCACCCAGGCCATGACTGGCGCTTTGCCGTCATAGAGGACGGCCGGGAATCCGTGACCCACTACGAGGTCCTGGAGGCCTTCGGGAAGGCTTCACTCGTGGAAGTGCACCTGGAAACCGGCCGCACCCACCAGATCCGGGTCCACTTTTCCGCCCTGCGCCACCCCTGCGCCGGTGACCTGACCTACGGAGCCGATCCGCGGCTTGCCGCAACCCTGGGACTGACCCGGCAGTGGCTTCACGCCCGGCAGCTCGGGTTCGACAGTCCCAGGACCGGAGAACGCGTGACAGTCACCAGTGAGTACCCGCAGGATCTCGCGTATGCACTCGAAGTTCTCGCCTCCGGGGACGCCTGAGCCGGAATTGTCCCTGCCCGGCACTAGAATGGTCCGGTGACTTCCAGCAACGACTCGTTTGTCCATCTCCACAACCACACCGAGTACTCGATGCTGGACGGCGCCGCCCGGCTCGGTGAGCTCTTCGATGAAACCGAGCGGCTGGGTATGCCCGCGCTGGCCACCACCGACCACGGCTACCTCTTCGGCGCGTTCGATTTCTGGAAGAGGGCCACGGACAAGGGCATCAGGCCGATCATCGGCGTCGAAGCCTATGTGACTCCCGGGACCGCCCGCGGTGACAAGAGCCGCGTCCGCTGGGGCGAGGAAAGCCAGCGCAAGGACGACGTCTCCGGCGGTGGCTCGTACACCCACATGACCCTGCTGAGCTACAACAACGTGGGCATGCGGAACCTGTTCCGGGCCTCGTCGATCGCTTCGCTGGACTCGGTGTTCGGCAAATGGCCCCGGCTGGACCGCGAGCTGCTCAACACCTACTCGGAAGGGCTCATCGCCACCACCGGCTGCCCTTCCGGTGAGGTGCAGACCCGGCTGCGGCTCGGCCAGTACCGCGAAGCGCTGGAGGCTGCTGCAGAGTTCCGCGACATCTTCGGCGCGGAGAACTACTTCTGCGAACTCATGGACCACGGCCTGGATATCGAGCGGCGCGTCACAGGCGACCTCCTGCGCCTGGCCAAGGACCTGAACCTGCCGCTGGTGGCCACCAATGACCTGCACTACACGCACGAGCACGATGCGAAGGCGCATGAGGCCCTGCTGGCCATCCAGTCCGGGTCCACCCTCCTGGAACCGACCTACGACAACGGCGGCTCCCGGTTTGCCTTCTCCGGCAGCGGCTACTACCTGAAGTCACCGCAGGAAATGCGCGAACTCTTCCGCGACCACCCCGACGCGTGCGACAACACGCTGCTGATCGCCGAGCGCTGTGAAGTCTCGTTCAACACGGGCGCCAACTACATGCCACGCTTCCCTTGCCCCGAGGGGGAGGACGAGACGTCCTGGCTGGTCAAGGAAGTCGACAAGGGACTCCAGTACCGCTATCCGAAGGGCATCCCGGACAAGGTCCGCCAACAGGCCGACTATGAGCTCGAAGTCATCACCTCCATGGGATTCCCGGGCTACTTCCTCGTGGTGGCCGACTTCATCAACTGGGCCAAGAACAATGGCATCCGCGTGGGCCCCGGGCGTGGCTCCGGTGCAGGTTCCATGGTGGCCTACGCCATGCGCATCACCGACCTGGATCCGCTGCACCACGGCCTGATCTTCGAACGCTTCCTCAACCCGGACCGTGTTTCCATGCCTGACTTCGACGTCGACTTCGATGACCGGCGCCGCTCCGAAGTCATCGACTACGTCACGCGCAAATACGGCGACGAACGCGTGGCCATGATCGTCACGTACGGCACCATCAAGACCAAGCAGGCCCTGAAGGACTCCTCGCGCGTCCTGGGCTACCCCTTCAGCATGGGTGAGACGCTGACCAAGGCGCTGCCGCCGGCGGTGATGGCCAAGGACATTCCGCTGGCCGACATTCAGAACAAGGACGCAAAGCGCTACGGCGAAGCCGGTGACTTCCGCCAGCTGATCAGCACCGACCCGGAAGCCGCCAAAGTCTTCGAAACGGCACTGGGTATCGAAGGCCTGAAACGGCAGTGGGGCGTGCACGCCGCCGGTGTCATCATGTCCTCGGACCCCATCATCGACGTGATTCCGATCATGCGCCGCTTCCAGGACGGCCAGGTCATCACGCAGTTCGACTACCCGACGTCCGAAGGCCTCGGCCTCATCAAGATGGACTTCCTCGGCCTGCGGAACCTGACGATCATTTCGGACGCCCTGGAAAACATCAAGATGAACCGCGGCATCGATCTTGACCTCGAAACCCTGGAACTCGACGACACCGCTTCCTACGAGCTGCTGGCCCGGGGTGACACCCTGGGCGTGTTCCAGCTTGACGGCGGCCCCATGCGTTCGCTGCTCAAGCTCATGAAGCCTGACAACTTCGAAGACATCTCCGCGGTGCTGGCCCTGTACCGGCCCGGCCCCATGGGTGCCAACGCCCACACCGACTACGCGCTGCGCAAGAACAAGATCCAGGAAGTCATTCCGATCCATCCGGAGCTGGAAGAACCGCTCTCCGAAATCCTGGGCGGCACCTACGGGCTGATCGTGTACCAGGAGCAGGTCATGGCCGTGGCGCAGAAGCTCGCCGGCTACACGCTGGGCCAGGCCGACATCCTGCGCCGTGCCATGGGCAAGAAGAAGAAGTCCGAACTGGACAAACAGTTCGCCGGCTTCTCGCAGGGCATGCAGGACAACGGATATTCCATGGCCGCCGTCAAGACCCTCTGGGACATCCTGCTTCCGTTCTCCGACTACGCCTTCAACAAGGCGCACTCGGCCGCGTACGGCGTAATCTCCTATTGGACCGCGTACCTCAAGGCGCACTATGCGCCGGAGTACATGGCGGCCCTGCTGACCTCGGTGGGCGATGACAAGGACAAATCGGCGATCTACCTGAATGAATGCCGGCGCATGGGCATCACGGTGCTGCCGCCCGATGTCAACGAGTCAGCCCTCAACTTCACCCCTGTGGGCAACGACATCCGCTTCGGGATGGGCGCAATCCGCAACGTCGGCGTGAACGCCGTCGAAGCCATGGTGGCGGCGCGGGAAAAGGAAGGCGCGTACACGTCCTTCAAGGACTACCTCATGAAGGTTCCAGCGGTGGTGTGCAACAAACGCACCATTGAATCGCTGATCAAGGCGGGCGCGTTCGACTCCCTGAACCACCATCGGCGCGCGCTTGCCATGATCCATGAAGAGGCCATCGACTCCGTCATCACCCTCAAGCGCAATGAGGCGATCGGGCAGTTCGACCTCTTCGCCGGTTTCGACGAGGCCGAATCCGAAGCATCCCTGAGCATCGAAATCCCGGACCTTCCCGAATGGGAGAAGAAGGACAAGCTCTCCTTCGAACGCGACATGCTGGGCCTCTACGTCTCGGACCACCCGCTGCAGGGCCTCGAAGGGCTGCTGAGCCAGCACGCCGACCAGTCCATCACCTCGGTCATCGCAGAGGACGGCCCGCACGACGGCGCCATCATCACCATTGCGGGCATGATCACCTCGCTGAGCCGGCGGATCGCGAAAGCCAGCGGAAACGCCTATGCCCGCGCGGAAATCGAGGACCTGGGCGGTTCCATGGAGGTCATGTTCTTCGGCCAGGTCTACGGTCCCATTGCGTCCGTTCTGGCTGAAGACCTGATCGTGGTGGTCAAGGGCAGGCTGCAGCGCCGTGACGACGGCGCCGTCGCCCTGAACTGCATGGAGCTGTCCGTCCCGGACCTCAGCGAAGGCCTGAACGGGCCCCTGGTGATCACCATGCAGACGCACAAGGCCACCGAGGCCGTGGTGACCGAGCTTGGGGACGTGCTGAGGACCCACCGGGGCAACTCGGAGGTCAGGCTGCACCTGCAGGGAGACACCAGGGTGGAAGTGATGGCGCTTCCTGTGCACCTGAGGGTCAACCCGAGCCCATCACTGTTCGGCGACCTGAAGGTGCTGCTCGGACCCACCTGCCTGGACAGCTAGTTGCCTGGACATCCGGTGAACCCGGCCCCGGGCGTCGCGGTGATTTCCGGCGCGGGGAGGGGCTTCGGTGCCGCCCTCACGGCGGTCCTTGCGGCCGAAGAATGGACGGTCTACGGCATTGTCAGGCCGGGCTACGCGGCAAACGCCGGGACTGACGGCAGGGTGCGGTTCCTGGAATGGGACATTGCGCATTCCTGCCCCAAGGAGGTATCGCAGGCTCTTGCGGAAGCCAGCATCGACGTCGTGGTCAATAATGCCGCGGTGGGCAGCAGCCAGAAGACGCTGGCGGCAGTTGACCCCGAATCCCTTGCGCAGCTCCTCGACAATAACGTCGCGGGCGCAGTCAGGGTGACCCAGGCGTCGCTGGCCGGGCTGCTTCGCCCGAGTGCAGGCGGCCGCCGGCCCCTTGTGGTCAATGTGTCGTCCCGGCTGGGCTCGGCCGCTCTGCAGGCGAACGGTGAATTCGCCGGCTTCGGGACGAGTTACGGCTACCGGCTCGGCAAAGCGGCGCTCAACATGCTGACGCTTAGCCTGCATGAGGAATTCGGCGCGGAACTGGACGTTTGGTCCGTGCATCCGGGAGCACTGGCGACCGGGATGGGACGAAGCGGTGCGTCGAAGGAGCCCGCGACGGCGGCCAGTGAGCTGCTGCGGGAGCTTTCCGAACCCGGTGGCAGCAGTCCGCGGTTCTTCGAACTCGGATCGTCCGCGCCGCTGCCCTGGTAGGGCGCTAGATTTCGTAGTCGAGCGGGACGGGCTGGCTGTAGGCGCCGGAGTGGTAAAGCAGCGGAGAGCCGTCCTCGCCCACTTGTCCTTCCACGACTTCCACCACGACCACCGCGTTGTTCTCGAAGGAGAGGCGCATCTGGATCTTGCCGATCAGCCATCCGGCGACGTCCTTGAGGACTGGTACATCGTGCGGTCCAAGTTCCCAATGGTCGCCCTCAAACCGGTTCTTGGTCCGTGCGAAGCGGTCCGCAAGTTCCTGGTTCTCCAGCCCAAGCATGTGGACACCAATGTGCGTGGTGTTGGCGATGGCCGGCCATGAACTGGAGCTGCGGGCCATGTTGAAGGTAAAACGCGGCGGCTGGGCGGACAGCGAGGCCACGGAGGTGGCCGTGAATCCGTACGGGATGCCGTTGTAGTTCACCGTGATAATTGCCACGCCGGCCGCATGCCGGCGGAACATCTCCTTGAACGTGCCTTCGAAGGCTGCGTTATCTGAGGTCACTGTGATCTAACTCCCTGCTGAAACTAATCCTGGTTTGTCCTGCATGCCAGCGTATGGGGCCCCCGATGCCGTCCGTGACTTGGTTACCTGCCGCGTCATTTGTTGAACGGCGGTGAACGTTTGTTAATGTTTGTTTCATGAAACAGCCATCAGGCACCGGGCCGGCTCCGCAAAATCCGAGCCATCACGGGGATGCCGGACTCCCTCCCGCCTATGGTGAACTTTACCGCGGTGACGGGGGTTCGTGGCGCGTGCCCGCAGCCATAGCCGCCAGCGGGATCCCCGTCGGACTTGCGTGGTGGCTGCTGGCGCCCGGGGGACTGAACCTGTTGTCCGGCGACCCCTCGTTGGCCACCGGAACGAATGCCGAAGGCTGGCTTCCCCGGGACCTTGTGCTGGCCGGCCTGTTTCTGTTGGCAGGCTGCGTCACCGGGTTCCTCCTCGACGGAAAACGAACCGGAGCACCCGCGCCACGGACGGTGCTGTTCGCCGTGATCGGCGGTGCGCTTGGCGCCGTCGTCGCCTGGCAGGCAGGCGTGCTGGCGGGGCAGTGGTGGGGACCGGCTGAAGATACCGCTCCGAACGCCAGCATTGCCTTCTCGCTCCGTGCCCTCGCCGTCCTGGCCATTTGGCCGGCAGCGGTGGCCATTTCCGTCTTTGTGGCAAACCTGCTCAGCCTCCTGGGCAAACCACGTAAAATGGACGGGTGACTATTTCTCCCGACAGCCCCGCCCAGATCACCACGCCGGCCGTCAGCTACCGCACCATTGACCTGCGCGGCCAGCGGCTCTCCCTGGCCGAACTCCGGGCGGCTGTTCCGCGGGCCCGGCACCAGACCATGGCGGACGCTGAGCAGAAGGTCACGGACATCATCACGGCGGTCCGTTCCCGGGGCTTCGCCGCGCTGAGCGACTACGCGAAGGCGTTCGACGGCGTCGAACAGGCACACCCGAGGGTGCCGGCCGCTGCGCTGCAGGAAGCGCTGGAAACACTGGACCCCGCAGTGCGGGCAGCCTTGGAAGAATCCATCAGCCGTGCTCGGAAGTTCGCTGACAGCCAGCGGCCGGCAAACGTCGACGTCGAACTCGGCGAGGGCGCCGTCGTGAGCCAGAACTGGGTGCCGGTTGGCCGCGTGGGGCTTTATGTCCCCGGCGGACTGGCCGTATATCCGTCGTCCGTCATCATGAACGTCGTCCCCGCACTGGCGGCAGGGGTGGCATCCATCGCCCTGGCCTCGCCTCCGCAGAAAGACTTCGGCGGACTCCCGCACCCCACCATCCTGGCCGCTGCGGCGCTGCTGGGCATCGACGAGGTGTACGCCATTGGCGGGGCCCAGGCCATTGCGGCCTTTGCTTACGGAGTTCCCGCGGAAGACCCGGCGGCAGCCCTGGATCCGGTGGATGTGGTGACCGGGCCGGGCAACATTTTTGTGGCGACGGCCAAACGGCTGGTCAAGGGCGTTGTGGGCATCGATTCCGAGGCCGGCACCACGGAAATCGCCATCCTTGCCGACGGCAGCGCCCGCCCGTCGCTGGTGGCGGCCGACCTCATCAGCCAGGCAGAACACGATCCGAAGGCCGCGTCCGTCCTCATTACCGATTCCGAAGAGCTCGCTGCGGCCGTCCGGGTCGAGCTTGACGTGCAGGCTGCCCTGACCAAACACTCAGAGCGGGTGCGGGAAGCCCTGTCCGGCCCGCAGTCCGGCGTGGTGCTGGTGGACGACCTGGACCAGGGAATCGCCGCCTGCGATGCTTACGCCGCGGAGCACCTGGAGATCATGACGGCGGACGCCCCGGCTGTCGCTGCACGCATCCGCAACGCGGGAGCCATCTTCGTGGGGGACTACAGCCCCGTCAGCCTCGGGGATTACTGCGCAGGGTCCAACCACGTGCTGCCCACCAGCGGCACGGCAGCCTTCTCTTCCGGCCTCAATGTCACCACGTTCCTTCGCGCCATCCAGGTGGTCAACTACAGCAAGCCGGCCCTCGAAAGGGTCAGCGGGCACATCCTCAGCCTCGCCGGGGCCGAGGACCTGCCCGCCCACGGCGAGGCCGTGACGGCACGGTTTACCGGCGATGCCTAACCACTACATGTAGTAATTACAGGCTTGTGATTCGGCTACATGTAGTCGTAAACTGATTCTGGAAGAATATTCCGGCCAAATGTTTTCCGGCCAGGGAAGGAAGCAACGTGTATTGCCCGTTTTGCCGCAACCCTGATTCCCGCGTGGTGGACAGCCGGATGGCCGATGACGGTTCCGCGATCCGCCGCCGCCGTCAGTGTCCTGAATGCGGCCGCCGCTTCACCACGGTGGAAACCACCAGCCTCACGGTGATCAAACGCTCCGGAGTCGGCGAACCTTTCAGCCGCAGCAAAGTGATCAACGGTGTGCGGAAAGCATGCCAGGGCAGGCCCGTGACCGAAGACGACCTTGCCATGCTGGCGCAGGAAGTCGAGGAAACGATCCGCGCGTCAGGCGCTGCGGAAATCGACGCCCATGAAGTGGGCCTCGCCATCCTCAGCCCGCTGCAGAAACTGGACGAAGTCGCCTACCTCCGGTTCGCGAGCGTGTACCAGGCGTTCGAGTCCCTCGAGGACTTTGAGACCGCCATTGCCATCCTTCGCCATGAAGCGGAAGTCGATGCAAAGGCCGCTAAGGGCAAGAACTCCGAGAAGAGCCCCCTCTAGACTCCGGTGGTGGCAGCGGAGGGGAAGCCGAAGCCACCACCGGCACCACGTGCTGTACCCGGGCCGGGCCAAGCCGGCACCACGATTGCGGCGCCGGCGGCTCCGGCTACTTGGCCAGTTTGTGTGTCAGCGCGACCTCGATCGCGGCGCCCACAATGCCGGCGTCGTTCTTAAGTTCGGCCGGGACGATCTTCGTGCGCAGTTTCATGTGCGGCAAATACTCGTCGGCTCGCTTGGAGATGCCGCCGCCGACGATGAACAGCTCCGGGGAGAAGAGGAACTCAACGTGCGAGAAATAGCGCTGGAGTAGCACGCTGTACTCGGTCCAGCTGAGGCCGTCGCGTTCCCGGGCCACGGCGGAGGCCTTGCTCTCGGCGTCGTAGCCGTCGATTTCAAGGTGCCCGAGTTCGGCGTTCGGGACCAGCTTGCCGTTGAAGATGAAGGCCGAGCCAATGCCGGTTCCCAGCGTGATCACGAGGACCGTACCGGAGACGCCCTCGCCGGCGCCGTAGCGGGCTTCTGCGAGGCCGGCGGCGTCGGCGTCGTTAATGACCTCGACGGGGCGGCCCAGGCGTTTGGTCAGCAGGGCGTCAATATCCGTGTTGAGCCAGGACTTGTCGACGTTGGCTGCGGAATGGACCACGCCGTGCTGGATGATGCCGGGGAAGGTTACGCCGATCGGAGAATCGGGGGCGGGCGCATCCGGCCGCGCGTCGAGCTCGGCGACCACAGCGGCCACCGTTTCGGCGACCGACTCGGGCGTCGCCGGCTGCGGCGTGGGTACACGGAAGCGGTCGCCTACGAGTTTGCCCTTCTTGAGGTCGACAATGCCGCCCTTGATTCCGGTGCCACCGATATCAATACCGATCAGCGGGGCGTTCTTGGTTGACTTGTCGTCCTTCTTGGCCAATGTGATTCCGTTCGTGGCTGTGGGCGGGAAAGAGGTAACTGGGCAAATGTGCCGGCGGGGCCGGGCGGGGCAATCAGGGCAGGGTGAGGATTTCTGCGCCTGATTCGGTGACGAGCAGGGTGTGCTCGAACTGGGCGGTGCGCTTGTGGTCGCGCGTCACGACGGTCCAATCGTCGGCCCACATGTCCCACTCCACGGTACCGAGCGTCAGCATCGGTTCAATGGTGAACACCATGCCCGCCTCCATGACCGTGTTGTAGGCGGGGGCCGCATCGTAGTGCGGAATGATCAGGCCGGTGTGGAACGCTTCGCCGACACCGTGACCGGTGAAATCCCGGACAACGCCGTAGCCAAAGCGCTTGGCGTAGGACTGGATTGCGCGGCCGATGACGTTGATTTCACGTCCGGGGGCCACGGCCTTGATGGCACGGTTGAGGGATTCCTTGGTGCGTTCCACCAGGAGCCGCGACTCTTCGTCCACGTCGCCAACGAGGAACGTGAAATTGGTGTCGCCGTGGACCCCTCCGATGAAGGCCGTGATGTCGATGTTCAGGATGTCGCCGTCCTGGACCACCGTGCTGTCCGGTATTCCGTGGCAGATCACTTCGTTCAGCGACGAGCACAACGACTTGGGGAAGCCCCGGTAGCCCAGTGTCGACGGATAGGCGTGGTGGTCGACCAGGAACTCATGGCCGATCCTGTCCAGCTGGTCGGTCGTTACGCCAGGTTCGATGTGCTTGCCCACCTCGACGATTGCCTGGGCCGCGATCCGGCTGGCGATCCTGATCTTCTCGATGGTCTCGGCAGACTTCACCTCGGAGCCGGTGAACTTCTCCGGACCCGGTTTGCCCACATACTCGGGGCGGGGGATTGACGCCGGGACGGGCAGCTGCGGGCTGATGGTTCCGGGGACCAGTGTGCCGGTGGGTGCAGTCGAGGCAAGAGAAGGCATAGATTGATCATATAAGCAGGCGTAGAACCCCATGTAACGGAAAGCCGGATCGGAACACGATGCAGCCCTACGTTACGTGGATCACTTTCAGCGGGCGTGGAGCCTGCGTGATGCGAGGAGCAGCGATGACCGAGTACTGGTACAACGTCAAAACCCACGAGGTGGAGGAAGACGCCATGTCCGATTGGACGCAGCTGATCGGGCCCTACAAGACGCGCGAAGAAGCAGAGCATGCGCTCGAAAAGGTCAAGGCGCGAAACGAATCATGGGAAAAGGGCGACGAGGACTGACCTGTATCGTCTGCGAGAGTTAGTACACATTCGAGTACCGGACCGGCCGGTACCGCATTTAGGAGAGTCATGGCCGCAATCAAGCCAGAATACACAGGAGAGTGGCGGTTCGACCCGACGCATACGCGAATCGGCTTCTCCACCCGCCACGCAATGGTCACCAAGGTCCGCGGAGCTTTCAACGATCTCGAAGGCTCGATCACAGTCGACTCGCAGAACCTTGACCGCTCGAAGGTCGGGCTGACTCTCAAGGTAGCGAGCATTGACACCCGCAATGCCGACCGTGACCAGCACCTGCGGACGAATGACTTCTTTGACGCTCCCCGGTTCCCCGAGATCACTTTCCTGAGCAACCGGGTGGATCAGGTTGACGAGGGCCACTTCATTGTCAGCGGAGACGTGACCATCCGGGGCGTCACCAAGGAGATTTCGATTCCGATCGACTTCATCGGCGTCGAGCGGGACCCGATGGGCAACCTCCGGGCCGGCTTCGAAGGTTCCCGTCGCATCGACCGCCAGGATTTCGGGCTCAAATGGAACACGGCCCTGGACTCCGGCGGCGTACTCGTGTCGGACAAGATCACCCTGGAGTTTGAAGTGTCCGCCATCAAAGTCGGTGACGGCCCTATCGCAGCCGAATAGGGGAGCCCCGGCCCGGAGCTTCGTTAGAACGAATGCTCGGGGCCGGGGAACTGGCCCGTCCGCACGTCCTCGCCATATGCCTTGGCCGCGTTGCTCAGCGAGGTGCGCAGGTCAGCATACTGCTTGACGAACTTGGCCATCTTCCCGCCTCGAAGTCCGGCCATGTCCTGCCAGACCAGCACCTGGCCGGTCGTCGTGTTTCCGGCGCCGATGCCGACGGTAGGAACAGAAATGGCAGCATCGACGGCCGCAGCGGTGGCGGCGGGAACCATTTCCATCAGGACGCTGAAGGCGCCGGCGTCGGCGAGTGCCACCGCGTCGTCGATAAGCCGCTGTGCGTCATCGCCGCGGCCTTGCACCCGGTAGCCGCCCAGCGAGTGCTCGCTCTGGGGAGTGAAGCCGATGTGCGCCATGACCGGAATGCCGGCCTGGACCATGGCGCGGACGGTGTCCGCGTAGTACTTGCCGCCTTCAATCTTCACGGCATGGGCAAGGCCCTCCTTCAGGAAGCGGACGCCAGTGGCCACGGCCTGCTCGGCTGAAACCTCGTAGCTTCCGAACGGAAGGTCAGCGACCACCAAGGCCCGCTTCGCGGACCGGGCCACGGCACGGCACAGCGGAAGGAGCTCATCGACGGTGACCGGCAGGCTGGTTTCGTTGCCGAAGACGTTGTTGGACGCGGAATCGCCGACGAGGAGCACCTCAATGCCTGCTTCGTCGAAAATCTCGGCAGTGTACTGTTCGTAGGCCGTGAGCATCGCAAAGTGCTCACCTTTTTCCTTGGCCTGCTGCAGGTGGTGGGTCCGGATTCGGGCCGCGGGCTTCCTGGCGGCGTCCGACGGCGTTGCGGCCGGCCCGGCGGGACCGTTGCCGTAGGGAGCAGGTACTTCGGCGGACATGCTGGAATCGGAACTGTTGCTTGTGGCCATGGCTAGAGCGTAATGCGATACTGCGCGTCCTAGCTACCGGGCGTCCGGCCGGAGCCGGTGAATCTCGTCACAAATACATCGCCCGGGGCCGGTCGCGGCGGCTCTGCCGGGCCCAGAGGGCCGGTGTCCGTGTTAACGCTGTGTTACGCGGACCTCCGGCTCCAACATTCCGCGCGAATGCTTAGTAAAGTGAATCGTGAGCTGCCGCCGGCTCTAGCGAATACGGACCCGGGGCATCAATACGTTGACCCGGAGAAGAGGCCATCATGGACCGCCAGCAAGAGTTTGTCCTGCGGACAATCGAAGAGCGCGACGTACGGTTTGTGCGTCTGTGGTTCACGGACGTCGTGGGTTCACTCAAGTCTGTTGCGCTTGCCCCCGCTGAAGTTGAAGGTGCCTTCGAGGAGGGCCTCGGCTTCGACGGCTCCGCGATCGAGGGCCTGGCCCGCGTGTTCGAGTCGGACATGCTGGCACAGCCGGACCCCTCGACGTTCCAGATCCTGCCGTGGCGCGGTGAGACTGAACAGACCTCGCGCATGTACTGCGACATCCTGACCCCCGACGGCGAGCCCTCGGCAGCGGACCCGCGCAACGTCCTGAAGCGCACCCTCGCCAAGGCCGCGGACATGGGCTTCACCTGCTATACGCATCCCGAGATCGAGTTCTACCTGCTGAAGTCGCAGGAGCCCGGCCCGGACGGTTCACCCGTCCCCGTGGACGAGGGCGGCTACTTCGACCACGTTCCCGGCGGCGTCGCGCAGGACTTCCGGCGCACCGCGGTCACGATGCTGGAGTCCGTGGGCATCTCGGTCGAGTTCAGCCACCATGAGGCCGGTCCCGGCCAGAACGAGATCGACCTTCGTTACGCTGACGCCCTGCAGACAGCGGACAACATCATGACCTTCCGCACCGTCATCAAGGAAGTCGCCCTGCAGCAGGGCACCTACGCCACCTTTATGCCCAAGCCGTTCACGGCGCACCCGGGCTCGGGCATGCACACCCACTTCTCCCTCTTCGAAGGCGACACCAACGCGTTCTACGAAGCCGGTGCGGAATTCCAGCTGTCCAAGACGGCCAAACAGTTCATCGCGGGCATCCTTAAGCACGCCCCCGAGTTCACCGCCGTGACCAACCAGTTCGTGAACTCCTACAAGCGCCTTTGGGGCGGCGGCGAAGCACCCAGTTACCTGAGCTGGGGCCACAACAACCGTTCCGCGCTGGTGCGCGTTCCGCTGTACAAGCCCGGCAAGGGGCAGTCCGCCCGCATCGAGTACCGCGGCATCGACTCCGCGGCCAACCCCTACCTGGCATACGCCGTCCTGCTCGGTGCCGGCCTCAAAGGCATTGAAGAGGGCTACGAGATTCCGGCAGCCGCAGAGGACGACATCTGGTCGCTGAGCTCGGCCGAACGCCGCGCCATGGGCCACGATCCGCTCCCCGCGAGCCTGCACGATGCGATCCGGGCCATGGAGGATTCCGAGCTTATGCCGCAGATCCTTGGCGAACAGGTCTTCGAGTACTTCCTGCGCAACAAACGCGCAGAATGGCAGGACTACCGTCTCCAGGTGACGCCCTACGAGCTGCAGCGCAACCTCGGCATTCTGTAGGGGGCTGCGGTGAGCCTCGCCCGTCGCCTGATCTCCGCTGGTTTCAGTGACCTGGAAAAGGGGGAGCGGTTCCTTGCTGCCCGGGAACTGGAAGGGATCGACCAAGAGGCACTGTTCGCTGGCTTCCATCTGGCCGCCAACCCCGACACCGCCCTGCAGTCGCTGGTGCGCCTGATCGAAAAGCATCCCGATCTTCGGAAGCTTGCTGCTGCCGACATCGACACCAGCGAGCCGCTGTACCGGGTCCTGGGTGCCTCCGAGGCGCTGGGTGAATTCCTGATCCGCCACCCGGAGCACCTTGACGCCTTTGACGTGGTGGCAAGCCCGGAGCCTGCGGCGGCGGATGCCGGGGAACTGAGGGCGCGTCTCCTGCGATCCGTCCAAGCCGACCCGAAGGCGCGGAGGCCGGTGGCCGGGCTCTCCGGCCCGGAGGCCTACGTGGCCCTGCGAACTGCTTACCGCAGGGGCGTGGTTGATCTGGCGGTGAAGGACCTGTGTGCCGCCGATCCGCTGGACTTCATGCCCGCGGCCGGCGCGGAACTGGCGGATCTTGCCGGTGCTGCCATCGAGGCGGCCCTGGCAGTATCCCGTGCCGAGGCAGGTGAGCAGTTCTCGGCATCGGAAGTCGCCGAAGTGGGACTCGCCGTCATCGGCATGGGCAAGTGCGGTGCCCGCGAACTCAACTACATTTCCGACGTCGACGTCATTTACGTGATCGACGCCGGCGAGCTGGATGATGCCCGCGCCAACACGATCGGGACGGCCCTTGCCACCGGGATCTCGCGGGCCATCATGTCCATCGGCCGGGAACCCGGCCTCTGGGAGGTGGACGCCAACCTGCGGCCGGAGGGTAAATCGGGACCGCTGGTGCGGACGCTGGCGTCGCATCAGAGCTATTACGCCCGGTGGGCAGAAAGCTGGGAATTCCAGGCCCTCCTGAAGGCGCGGACCATTGCGGGGGACGCGGAGCTGGGCGCCCGGTATGAGGCGGCGGTCCTTCCGCTGATCTGGGGTTCGGCGAACCGCGAAGGATTTGTGGAATCCGTGCAGGCCATGCGCCGGCGCGTCACGGACAACATTCCCGCAGATGAGGAACAGCGCCAGATCAAACTGGGCCGCGGCGGCCTGAGGGACGTCGAATTCACGGTCCAGTTGTTGCAGCTGGTGCACGGCAAAGCCGACGAATCCCTCCGGCAGCGGGACACCACCTCAGCCATCGCCGCGCTCTCGGCCGGCGGCTACATCGGGCGGACGGACGCCGCCGAATTCGACCATGCCTACCGGTACCTCCGGCTCATGGAACACCGGATCCAGCTCTTCCAGCTGCGCCGCACCCATCTCATGCCGGTGAGGGAAGACGCCCTGCGTGCACTGGCGAAGGGCGTGCTTGGCCCCTTTGCCCAGGAACGCCCGCACCCGGATGCCCTCCTGGCTGCCTGGCAAAAAACCAAACGCGCTGTCCGCGAACTGCACGAACGCATTTTCTACCGGCCTCTGCTGAACACCGCCGCCAAGCTGAGCAGCGAAGAAGCGCGGCTGACGCCGGAGGCCGCACAAGGCCGCCTTGCCGCCCTTGGTTACCAGGATCCCCGGGGGGCCATGAGGCATATCGAGGCGCTCACCGCCGGGGTGAGCCGGCGTGCGGCGCTGCAGCGCCAGCTCCTGCCCATCCTGCTCGGGTGGCTGGCCGACGGCGTGGATCCCGACGCCGGGCTGCTGGGCTTCCGCCGCGTCAGCGAGGCGCTGGGAACAACGCACTGGTATCTGGGAATGTTGCGGGATTCGACGGCGGCGGCCGAGCGGCTCTGCCATGTCCTCTCCAACTCGCGCCTGATCGCAGACCTCCTGGAGGTTTCCCCGGAATCGGTGGCCTGGCTCGGGACGGACAAGGAGCTGGCCCCGCTGGGATTCGAAGCCCAGTGGCTGGAAATCACCTCGAAGATGTCGCGGCATGAGGACCCGGAAAGCGCCATGCGGCTCATCCGGCTGATCCGTCGCCGGGAGATCCTGCGGGTTGCCATTGCGGACAGCGCCGGGCTGCTGGACCAGGACCAGGTGGGTGCTGCCCTCGCGGACACGGACCGCGCAGCAGTGCTGGGCGCCCTCCGGGTCGCGGAAAGCATCGTGGGTTCCTCGGGTCCCCTGAAGACACGTGTCCTGGTGGTGGCCATGGGCAGGCAGGGCGGCCGCGAAATCGGTTACGGCTCCGACGCGGATGTCATGTACGTGCACCGCGGTCTGCCGGGCGTTCCCGAGGAAGAAGCCCAGAACCAGGCCGCGCAGATCGTGGGTCACATTTCGAACCTTTTGACGCAGCCGCTCAAGCCCGCCATCCTGGCGGAACGCGTGCTGATGGTGGACGCCGACCTGCGGCCCGAAGGCAAGAGCGGAGCCATGGTCCGCTCCCTGGACTCCTACGCCGAGTACTACCGCCGGTGGTCGCTCGTCTGGGAAGCCCAGGCGCTGCTGCGGGCCCTGCCCATCGCAGGGGATGATGACCTGGCAGCGGACTTCGTGGAGCTGGTCGACACCATCCGCTATCCGGAAGAACTGTCGGACAAGGACGTGCGCGAAATCCGCCGCGTCAAAGCAAGGGTGGAAGCGGAGCGGCTGCCCCGCGGCGCGGATCCGGCGCGGCACCTCAAACTGGGACGCGGCGGCCTCAGCGACGTTGAGTGGCTCGTTCAGCTGCTGCAGTTGCAGCACGCGGGCAAGCATCCGGAGCTGCAGACCACGTCCACCGTGCCGGCGCTGGATGCCGCTGCCTCCCTGGGGTTCCTGGAAGCGGACGAGGCGGAACTCCTCCTCAAAGCCTGGCGCCTGGCTAGCCGCATCAGGTCGGCCAACGTCATCTGGACCGGCCGCGCCTCCGACCTCCTGCCGTCTTCCCGCAGGGACCTGGAAGCCGTGGCCCGCTGGTGCGGCTACCCGCCAGGCAACGCTGCCGCCTTGGAAGAGGACTACCTGAGGATCAGCAGGCGCGCCCGCGGTGTTTTCGAACGGGTATTCTACGGGCAGTAGCCGGGCCGGTTCGGGGTGTGGCAACCCGCCGCGGGGGCTGACACGTTGCGGGCTGGATGCTAGTTTGAGCCAATGGCCACGCAACTCTTTCTGAATCTCCCTGTCAAGGACCTGAACAGGTCGGTCGAGTTCTTCACCGCGCTCGGCTTTTCCTTCAACCCGGATTTCACCGACGAAAATGCCACCTGCATGATCATCAATGACGGTGCCTACGTCATGCTGCTGGTGGAAGGCTACTTCAAGACGTTCATTTCCAAGGGCATCGCGGATACCGGCGGAACCGCTGAAGCGATCGTGGCATTTTCCGTTGACAGCCGTGAAGCCGTTGACGACACGATCCGGAAGGCCATGACCGCTGGAGGCGCGCCTTCGCAGGAAGCCCAGGACTACGGGTTTATGTACAACCACAGCTTCCAGGATCCGGACGGCCATCTCTGGGAGGTCTTCTGGATGGATCCTGCCGGGCCGCCTGCTGACGCTCAGACGCCATAGCTTCACCCCTGTCCTGCAAACAGCCGCCGCACAGTCGACATTCACGACGCCGGCCGTCACCCCAAAAGGTGGCGGCCGGCGTCGCAGGTTCTGGGTAGGCTCGATCCATGTCTGAATCCGTCTGGCTTATCGCCCTGAAGAACCTCGACGACGACGCCAGGGCCATCAAGCTGGGCGAAGTCGCGGAAATGGAACTGGGGGAGGGCCAGGGGGACTTCGCCGGTGATCCGCTACGCATGATGCTCGTTGCGCTGGAGGAGGACTCACGGTTTCCCTATGTGGTGGACTCCGGCGGAGAAGCCGTCGGCGTGTTCACGTTGCAGCGCGGTGCGGCGTCGCTGGCGGGCTGGGAGGACGACCACGCCGTCTGGCTGCTGCGCGGCTTCCTCATCGACAGGAACCGGCAAGGCAGGGGCCTCGGCACCCTTGCGGCCGCCGCAGCGGTCAGGGAAGCCGCGAAACTGACGGCAAGGCTGGGCGGCGGAGAGGCCGGCGTCGTTCTTTCAGTCAATGAACGCAATCCGGCCGGGCAGGCCGCCTACCGCAAAGCGGGATTTGAGGACCGCGGACAGTACCTCGGCGGCGACGCCGGACCGCAGCGGACCATGTACCGGGCCTTCTGAACCCTTCATCGTTGGTCAACTTATGTTGACGCGGAATGTGCCGTCAACTATGGTTGACGCAGGGAGGTGGCTATGAAGACACTCATCGGTTCAATGGACGGCAAGGGTCCGGCGGAGGCCCTGTATGCCGTGGCGGAGCTGCATAAGGAGCTGGCGCGGACGGAGACCGAGGCTGTGCTCCGGGCGCGCCAGGCGGGACTGTCCTGGGAGGCCATCGCGGTGTGCCTTGGGGTGAGCAAGCAGGCCGTGCACAAGAAATACGGTAAGCGCTAGGAAGTGTGCCGGCGACGCCGGGACGGATTCAGTTTCCGGGTGCCGTGCAGAAAAAAGTCCGCATGTGCTGCCGTAGCAGCACATGCGGACTTTCTGCGGACTAAACCATGGTTAGGTCCGGGGTCTGACTAGACGCCGTAGTACAGCTCGAACTCGTACGGGTTCGGGCGCAGGGACAGCGGGCGGATCTCGTTCTCGTACTTGTACTCGATCCAGGTGTCGATCAGGTCCTGGGTGAACACGCCGCCGGCCTGGAGGAACTCGTTGTCCTCAGCCAGTGCGTCCAGGGCTTCCTCGAGCGTGCCCGGAGCCTTGGGGATGTCCTTGGCTTCCTCGGCGGGGAGCTCGTAGAGGTCCTTGTCGATGGGAGCCGGGGGTTCGATGCGGTTGCGGATACCGTCAATGCCGGCCATCAGCTGGGCAGCGAACGCCAGGTACGGGTTGGAGGAGGGGTCCGGAGCGCGGAACTCGATGCGCTTGGCCTTCGGGTTGGAGCCCGTGATCGGAATACGGATACCGGCGGAGCGGTTGCCCTGCGAGTAGACCATGTTGACCGGAGCTTCGAAGCCCTTGACCAGGCGGCGGTACGAGTTGACCGTCGGGTTGGTGAAGGCAAGAACGGCGGAGGAGTGCTTCAGCAGGCCACCGATGTACCAGCGGGCCATGTCGGAGAGGCCTGCGTAGCCCTTTTCGTCGTAGAACAGCGGCTCGCCGCCGTTCCACAGCGACTGGTGGCAGTGCATGCCCGAGCCGTTGTCACCGAAGACCGGCTTCGGCATGAAGGTGACCGACTTGCCCCAGGCGTCAGCGGTGTTCTTGATGACGTACTTGAACTTCTGCAGGTCATCAGCCGCGTGCGTCAGCGTGGTGAACTTGTAGTTGATTTCAGCCTGGCCGGCGGAGCCCACTTCGTGGTGGCTGCGCTCGACCTCAAGGCCGGCTTCGTCCAGGGCAACACACATGGCGTCGCGCAGGTCGGCCTGCTTGTCCGTGGGGGAGACCGGGAAGTAACCGCCCTTGACGGGGGTCTTGTAGCCCAGGTTTCCGCCTTCTTCTTCGCGGCCGGTGTTCCAGTGGGCTTCTTCGGAGTCGATCTTGTAGAAGCTGCCCTGCGGGGAGGACTGGTACTGGACGTTGTCGAACACGAAGAACTCGGCCTCGGGAGCGAAGAACGCGGTGTCGGCGATGCCGGTGGAAGCGAGGTAGGCCTCAGCCTTCTCGGCCACGCCGCGGGGGTCGCGGTGGTAAGGGTCACCGGTGCGGGGGTTAACGATGGAGAAGTTCAGTGCCAGCGTCTTCTCCATGCGGAACGTGTCCAGGAATGCCGTGGTCACATCCGGGATGAGCTGCATGTCGGACTCAGCGATGCCCTGGAAACCGCGGATGGACGAACCGTCGAAGAGCTGGCCGTTGATGAAGAAGTCTGCATCAACGCTCTTGGCCGGCACGTTGAAGTGCTGCTGCACGCCAGGAAGGTCGGTGAAGCGGATATCGACGAATTTAATATCTTCGTCCTTGATGAACTTGAGGACTTCGTCCGCAGTCTTGAACATCTATGCTCCTTACGCATAAGTAATAACTGGCTGGAAAGCCATATGGTCCAGCGCAATCCGACGGCGCGAAAACACAAAAGTGTCCCCGCTCCCAGCTCGCTAGCAACTGTTACCACCCTAGGGACACGGGATTTCCCGTCCGTGTCCGCTATGTTTCCGGCAGGTTACAGAACCGCCTGATATGTAAACGCTATACGGTGTCCACACTGTGGTCCATCCGCATCCATACTGTGAACTTAACTGCGGGGGCCGTGCAGCGGATAGGCTTGATCCGTGGTTGATCGTAAAGACATAGGTTCCTGGCTCAGCGGACCGGATACGTCCGGCATCTCCAAGTACCCGGGGGAGCGCCTCGGCCTGCCAGAGGCGGGCCCCGGCTCGATCGCCCGGGCCGGACGCCGGATCCTTGCCATTTGCATCGACTGGGGACTGGCGCTGCTGATCAGCAACTACGCGTTCGGCGGCGACCCGGGGGGCACACTTGCCGTGTTCGCCGCAGAGCAGATCCTCCTGATCGGCACACTCGGCTACAGCATCGGCCACCGTCTCCTCGGCATCCACGTAGTCCGCCTGGGCGGGGCTCCCGCCGGGCCGCTGGCCGCGCTGGTCCGCACCATTTTGCTGTGCCTCGTGATTCCGGCGGTCATCTTTGATCCGGATCACCGCGGCTTGCACGACAAGGCGATGAACACCGTCCTCGTGCGCATGTAGCCGGTCCCGCCTAGACCCCGGCGGTCACGTGATCCTGCTGCTCACGCTGCCCGCTGCCCGTCGGCGTCAGGTAGCCGCGCTTGCCCGCCCACCGTTCGAACAGGACTGTGGCGAACGGCAACACCGCTGAGAAGCCCGCGAGGAACGCCACCAGGAAGGGCCACCGCTGCAGGCGCCACAGGGCAAGGGCCGCCACTCCGTAGGCGATGAACAGTGCCCCGTGAATTGGTCCTGCAATCTCCACGCCAAGCTCGGAGGTCCCGGCAATCCATTTGAAGTACATTCCGGTCAGGAGGGCCGCCCAGCTGAAGGCTTCGGCCACGGCGAGGACCCGGAAGAGCCGGATCACGGTGGATTTCGAGGGCAGTTTCACGGTACTCCGGTTTCTCTGGGTAGTGCGGTTTCGCTGGGGTGCTGCCGGGCGGACGAAGCCGTGATCCGGGCTGACGGCTCAAAACAAACGCCCCGGTGCCGGCTGATGACCGGTTCCGGGGCGTTGCCAAGGCTGCTAGCGGCCGCGGGCTGCTTTGCGGTCCGGCCGGGCCTTGTAAGGATCGATTCCTTTGGGGATGGGGAGGCGGTTTCCGAGCGAGGAAATCCGCTTCGACACCGCACTCACCTCAAGCTTGGTCAGTTCCTTGTCCAGTTTGTTCATCTTCTTGGCGATCTGGCTGAGGGGAACCTGGCCTTCGCCGCGGCCGCTCTCGATCACGTGGACTGTGACGTTGGGCAGGATGCGCGCCAGCCGCTTGCGTTCGGCGTCGACGAGCGGCCGGACCCGGTGGGTGGGGCCTTCACTGACGAGGACGACGCCGGGACGGCCGATGGCGCGGAAGACTGCGTCCTGGGTCCGCGGGTTGACCGCAACCGGCTGGTCCTCAGTGATCCAGCCGCGCTTCAGGGTACCCAGTGCGGCGCCCGAGGCGCCAGGCTGGTTCTCAATCTGGGCAAACGCGGCACGCTCAGCGCGGCGCGAAAGGATGAGGGTTGCGGCCAGCAGGCCGAGGGGGATGCCGATAATCAGGCCCGTGATCCAGTTTTCCAGGAGGAAGCCCACCAGGAAGCTGACGGCGACGACGCCCAGGAAAGCAAGCAGCATCATCCAGACCACCATGGGGTCATGGCGGCGCGTCATCTGGAAGACTTCGTTGATCTGCTTCAGCCTGCTGGGCTTCTTGACCTTGGCTTCCTTCGGCTTGCGAGAGAAGAGGCCACGCTTCGGAGCGTCGGAGGCTGCCGGAGTCGGTTTGCTGGAATCAGGGGAATTCGCCATAGTGCCTTAATTCTACGTGATTTATGCCTGAGGGCCGGACGCCGGAATGCTCCGGTGCCGGCCCTCAGGCATAAATGTTACGAAAGGTCCTAGTGGTGTGCCGCGATGAGGGAGCTGGCTTCCTGGCGGGTGCTGCCGGAGGACTCGATGTGCGCGAGTTCGGCCGGGATTTCCCAGCCTTTCTTGCGCATTGCGGTGGCCCAGAGCCGGCCGGCACGGTACGAGGAACGGACCAGCGGGCCGGACATGACGCCGAGGAAGCCGATCTCCTCGGCCTCGGTGGCGAGGTCGACGAATTCCTGCGGCTTGACCCAGCGGTCCACCGGCAGGTGGCGTTCGGACGGGCGCAGGTACTGGGTGATGGTGATCAGGTCACAGCCGGCCTCGTGCAGGTCCCGCAGGGCCTCGGAGATTTCCTCGCGGGTCTCGCCCATGCCCAGGATCAGGTTGGACTTGGTGACCATGCCCAGGTTCCGGCCCTGGGTGATGACATCCAGGGACCGGTCGTAGCGGAACGCGGGGCGGATGCGCTTGAAGATCCGCGGCACGGTCTCGACGTTGTGCGCGAAGACCTCCGGTTTGGAGTCGCAGATCGCCGCGATGTGCTCGGGTTTGCCGGAGAAGTCCGGGATCAGGAGCTCGACGCCGGTGCCCGGGTTCAGTTCGTGGATCTTGCGGACCGTTTCGGCGTAGAGCCAGACGCCCTCGTCGGCGAGGTCGTCCCGGGCCACCCCGGTCACGGTGGCGTAGCGCAGCGCCATGGCCTGGACCGAGCGGGCCACCTTGGTGGGTTCGAACATGTCCACGGGGGAGGGCTTGCCGGTGTCGATCTGGCAGAAATCACAGCGCCGGGTGCACTCTGAACCGCCGATCAGGAAGGTGGCTTCCTTGTCTTCCCAGCACTCGAAGATGTTCGGGCAGCCGGCCTCCTCACACACGGTGTGCAGGCCTTCCTTCTTCACCAGGTTCTTGAGCTGGACGAACTCCGGGCCCATCTGGACCTTGGCCTTGATCCACTCCGGCTTACGCTCCACCGGGGTGGCCGCGTTGCGCTGCTCGATACGCAGCATCTTCCGGCCTTCTGGTGCCAGTGTCACAGTAGAGCTCCTTCGGGGCTTGAAACGAGTGCTTCTTCGTGCTTTCGGAATTCCGCCACGACCCGGTCCGCAATATCACCGGGGGTGATGGTCCTGCCGGCTTCAATGGACATCGTGGTGACGCCGGCGTCGGTGATGCCGCAGGCAATGATCTGGGCATACGGTGCCAGATCGTTGCTGCAGTTGATGGCGATGCCGTGCATGGTGACCCCGTCGAGGACGCGGATGCCGATTGCGGCAATCTTGCGGTCCGGCCCCTTGCTGTCAGCCTTGATCCAGACGCCGGCGCGTCCCTTGATCCGCTCCGCATTGATGCCGTACTCGGCCATGACAGTGATCATCACGGCTTCGAGCCGTTCGACGTAGTCACGGATGCCTGACCGGTTTTTCAGTTTGAGGATCGGATAGGCGATGAGCTGGCCGGGACCGTGCCAGGTCAGCTTGCCGCCGCGGTCCACGGGGACGACGGGGGTTCCGTCGAGCGGCCGTTCGTGGTCTTCTGTGAGCTTGCCGGCCGTGTAAACGGCTGCATGCTCAAGGAGCAGGACTGTGCTGGGTGCCTCAGCTGCGACGACTTTGTCATGGAGTTCGCGCTGGATGTCCCAGCCCTTCATGTAATCAACGAAATCCGGAGCAAGACCCAGCGTGGAAAACTCAAGAGTCATGGCATCCAGCTTAGACCCCGTCCGCCGTCGTGCCTGATTCTGTGCTTAACCTCTCACTGCGGTGCCTGTGGATAACTTCTGCGGAATTCTGCCGATTCCGCTATTCCTTGGGTATGGAGAAATACGATGACGACGGCGCGGCCCCGGAGGTTCCCGGCTACGAGGTTGTGCGTGAACTCGGGCGCGGCGGAAGCGCCAGCGTATGGCTTGTCCGGGAGGAGCAGACTCTCCGTGAGTTTGCGGTGAAGTGTTTTGACGCGGCCGACGGCCGTTTGCTGTCCGGGCCCGACGGCGGTGTTCCCGCCAGGGAGGCCCGGGCGACGGAAGACGCCGTGCGCCGGGAACTCAGGATTCTTTCCGCGCTGGACCACGGTCACCTCGTTCGAGCCCACGATGTGGTCAGGCTCCGGGGTGCAGCAGCCGGAGGCCTGGGGCTGGTCATGGATTACGCGGCCGGCGGCTCCCTGGCCCAGCTGGTCACCTGCCGCAGCCCGTTGAGCGTTGGCGAAACAGTGACTGTCCTGACGCCGCTTGCCCAAGCTCTGGGGTACCTCCACGGCCAGGGTTTCATGCACTCGGATGTGTCGCCGGGCAACGTGCTGTTCACCGCCCACGGCAAGCCCCTGCTGGCGGACCTTGGTGTTACTCGCATGGTGGGCGACGCCGCGGATGCTTCCCCGGCCGGCACGGCAGGCTTCCTGGACCCGGCGCCGGTGGACGCCTTAAGGGCAGGGCTGCAGCCCGAGCGGGATGTCTATTCGGCCGCAGCCGTCGGCTGGTACTGCCTGACCGGCAAGGCACCGGAGTCCGGCCCGGAGCGCCCGCCCCTGTCGCTCCTGGTTCCCGGCGTGCCGACGGCTCTCGCTTCCGCGCTGGAAGCCGGCCTGCGGGAGGACCGTCGGGAGCGGCCGACGGCCTTGGAGTTTGCGGCTGCCGTCTATCGCAGCGCGGACGCCGCCGCGGTGGATTTGTCCGGCGCGGTCCACCCCACAGTGCTTCCCCAGCTGCTGACCCGCCGCAACGTCCCGCCGTCCCGCAACGCGCGCGGCGCGGCGAAGCTCCGTGCCCTGCGACGCCGCCTGGGGAGCCCCGGTGGCCCCTTCAGCCGCCGCAGGCTCGTCGCGGGCCGGCATGCCGGGGCTAAACGCCGCAGGATGGGCGCCGCGGCTGCAGCGCTTGCCGGCTTGGTGATCGCTTCCGCGTGGTTCCTGGCCGGACCGCAGCAGGCCCTACAGCAGGCAGCCGATCCAGAGTCCAGGCAGACAGCGGCGGCGCCATCGCCGGACGTCCGGCCGGGGGCGGCAGGAAGCCCCGTTCAGGCGGAGGCCCGTCAGCTGGCGCTTTCGCAACGGCCCGAGGAGGCCGTGCGTGGGCTGGCGGGACTACGGTCGGCTGCGTTGAGCTCCGGGGAACTCGGGCTGCTGGACGAGGTCAACCAGGAGAATTCCCCGGCTGCCGCAGCCGACGCCAAAGTCAGCGGGAAGCTCAGGGATACCGGCCATGTCCTGGCCGGCTTCAGCACCACCCTGACTCGGGCCGAGGCGTCGCCCGGCGGCTCGGATTCACGCGCCGTGGTGGCAATCACCGCAGTCAACTCGGAATATCGGGAAACCGATGCCGGCGGAAACGTCGTTGCAGTGGAACCTGCCGGTCCGGAGCAGCGGCTTCGCCTGGTCCTGGTCAGTTCCGGCGGGCGGTGGCGGATCCAGGAGATCCTGCCCGAGGTTTAGCTTCGAACGCTTAGTCCCGGGCGGTTGCCCAGGCCGCTGCCTCGGACAGCGAGGGATGCTTCCACTCGAACCCGGCCTCGGCCAGCAGGGCCGGCTCCATGCGCTGGCTCCCGAGCAGGAGCTCATCGGCCAGCTTGCCCATGACCAGGCGCAGCACCGGCCCCGGCACCCGGAGGAGGGCCGGCCGGTGGAGTGCGGCGGCAAGCCGTGCCACCAAGGCATTGACGTCTGCGGTCTCGGGGGCGCAGAGGTTGACCGGACCTGACAACGGGGAGGTGAGCAGGAAGCTGAAGGCCGAGGACACGTCCGGCAGCGTGATCCACGGCCAGCACTGCCTGCCGTTCCCGAGGGGACCTCCAATGCCGAGCCGGAGCAACGGCAGCAGCCGTCCCAGTGCGCCTCCCGACCGGCTGAGGACCACCCCCGTCCTGGGCGTGACCACACGAACGCCCGCCGGAGCCGTGTGCGCCGCTGCTTCCCACTCCCGGCAGATCCGCGCCATGACTCCGGAGCCGTTCGGGGCGTGCTCGCGAAGAACTGCCGCCCCGCGGTCCCCGTAGTAGTTCGAGCCTGACTGGCTGATGAAGACCTTGGGCGGCTGTTCCGTTTTCGCCATTGCGGCCGCCAGCGTGTGCGTGGGGTCCAGCCGTGACCGGAACAGCTCGTCGATCCGTCCCCGGGTCCACGGCCGGTCCCCGATCCCGGCTCCTGCCAGGTTGATCACGGCGTCCGCGCCCTCCAGGTGGGCGGGATCAAGCTGCCCGGCTGCCGGATCCCACTGCAGTTCGCCTGCAGCCGCCGGCGCCCGGCGCACCAGACGGATGACCTCATGGCCACCCGAGCGCAGGTGGGCGGACATGTCGGTTCCGATAAGGCCGGAGGCGCCGGCCATGATGATTCGCATGATCCATCTCACCATGCCCGGCACGGCGGCGGAACCTCCCGTCCGGCCCACTGGACTTTGACTATGATCTAACGATGACCTCTTCGAGCTACTTTCGTTTCCCGCATCTGCACGACGATCTGGTCACCTTCGTGGCCGAAGACGACGTCTGGATTGCGCCGCTGGACGGAGGCCGCGCCTGGCGGGTTTCCTCCCTTCAGCTGCCGGCCCGCAACCCGCGCTTCACACCCGACGGCAAGCGCCTGGTGTGGACGGTTGTGCAGGGAACAGCGCCCGAGGTTGTCACCGCGGATGTCGACGGCGGAGGGTACCGCCAGCTGACGTACTTCGGGCATGCTTCCACCCGGGTCAAGGGCTTCACCGCGGCCGGCGACGTACTGGTCACGAGCGCGTTCCGGCAGGCGGAAAGCCGTCACACGCATGCCTACAGTGTTCCGCTGGAGGGTGGCTGGTCGGAGGAACTCGCTTTCGGGCCGGTCGAGTCAGTGGCCTTCGGCCCGGAGATCGGCGACGAACGCCCCGTGGTCGTAGCCAGTGTCCTCTCACGCGAGCCGGCCTGGTGGAAGCGGTACCGCGGTGGTACCGCTGGCAAGCTCTGGATCGACGCCGACGGCAACGGGGAGTTCGAACGCCTTGTTCCGGAACTGGACGGCAACCTCGCGGATCCTATGTGGGTTGACAGGCGGGTAGCTTTCCTTTCGGACCACGAAGGCTATGGGAACCTGTATTCAGTGCTGCCGAACGGCACCGGGCTGCGCCGCCACACGGACCACGAAGACTTCTATGTGCGCCACGCGGCCACGGACGGCAAGCGTGTGGTGTTCGAATCCGCCGGCGAGCTCTGGCTGGTCCCTGACCTGGATTCCGACGCAGTAAAACTCAACATATCGCTGGGATCAGCCTCGCAGGGGCGGAGGCCGGCACTCCTTAAGACCGCAAGGCACCTTGGCGGCGTGATTCCGGACCACACCGGTTCCTCAAGCGCCGTCGAAGCGCATGGCACCATCCACTGGCTCCGGCACAAGGACGGGCCGTCGCGGGTCGTTGAAGCCGCGCCCGGTGTCCGTGCCCGGCTGCCGCGGCCGCTGAGCGAAGGCCGCATTGCCTATGTGGCCGACCACGACGGCGCGGAAGCCCTGTACATCAAAGAGATTGCTCCGCAGGTGGCCGGTGCGCAGGCAGCGGCTGCGGCCCGGCCCCAGCGGCCCGCCGGGCAGGACACCGGAACGTCCCTGCCGAAGCCCGTCCCGGCCGCCGGGATGAACACCCCCGGCATGGCATCACCCGCCGTTGATGGTTCCAGCGGCAGCGATGTGGCCGGCGGGGCGCCTGAAGAAGCAGTCATCCCCGCTGGTGGCGCCGGTGCCGGGCGTTTGCAGAAGATCGAATTCCCCAAGTCCACCCGGGCGAGTGCCATGGAGGCCAGCCCGGACGGCCGCTCCGTTGCCGTGGGAACGTCCTTTGGCGATGTCTATCTGGCCGACACGCGAAGCGGGACCATCAAGCTCATCACCAGCATCGGCGAGGGCACCATCGACGGCCTGTGCTGGTCCCCTGACTCCGCGTGGCTCGGATGGTCCGAACCGGTCACGTCGTTTGGTTCCCGCAGCAGGCTCCGCATTGTCAAAGTGGACGATCCGGAGTTCCGGATCGTGGACGTCACGGACGGACGCTTCCGGGACGCCTCGCCGTCGTTTACTCCTGACGGCAAATTCCTCGCGTTCCTCTCGAACCGGAGTTTCGACCCCGTGTACGACGGACACTCCTTTGATTTGTCCTTCCCCAGCCCCATCAAGCCCTACCTTGTTGCGCTGGCCGCGGACACGCCGTCGCCGTTTGGCCCCTCGGTGGACCTCTCGGACGGACCGGACCGCACCTCCGCGGAAAGCACCGACGACGACGGCGCCGGTTCCGCTGTGCCTGCCGTCCGGGTAGACGCAGAGGGCCTGGCGCACCGTGTCATCGGAGTGCCTGTTCCGCAGGGCAACTACTCGGCGCTCGAGGCTACGCCGGGCGCTTTGCTCTGGCTGGACAACGCCCTTGCCGGCGTCACCGGCGACGGCCGGGCCAGCACCGACGACAAGGACGCCGCCCCCAGCCTCGTGCGCTTTGACATGGCCAGGCGGAGAACGACCACCCTTGTGGACGCCCTGGACAGCTACCGG
The DNA here is from genome assembly GCF_964254335.1 of Arthrobacter sp. LjRoot78. Taxonomy (NCBI): domain Bacteria; kingdom Bacillati; phylum Actinomycetota; class Actinomycetes; order Micrococcales; family Micrococcaceae; genus Arthrobacter; species Arthrobacter sp. LjRoot78. The sequence goes on from NZ_CAXUTG020000001.1 coordinate 1,791,438, forward strand.
GTGTCCGGCGACGGCAGGAAAGTGGTCCTCCTGCACGACAAGCAGATCCGGGTGGCGCCCGCCGATTCCAAGGGTGACGAGGAGTCGGGGCAACTGGTGAAGGTGGACATCAGCCGCATCCGCGTGCTGCTGAATCCGCTGAGCGTTTGGGGCCAGGCATTCGACGAGGCCTGGCGGCTCCAGCGTGACTTCTTCTGGACAGAAGACATGGCAGGACAGGACTGGGAATCGGTGCACCGCCGCTACCGTCCCCTCGTGGACCGGCTCGGCTCGCACGATGACCTGGTGGACTTGCTGTGGGAGCTCCACGGGGAATTGGGCACGTCGCACGCCTACGTTCGTCCGGCGGCTGTCACCGAAAACGGCAGCAACGGGCAGGGCCGCCTGGGCGCGGATCTGGCCTTCACCGGAACGGGCTGGGAAATTACCCGCATCCTGGCGGGGGAGTCATCGGACCCGCTCGCCACTTCACCGCTGACCAGGCCGGGTGCAGACGCCAAGGCCGGGGACGTCCTGCTCGCGATCGACGGCGTGGAACTGTCCGAAACGCTGACGCCCGCCATGCAGCTCGTGGGCGCCGCCGGAAAAGCCGTGGAGCTGACCTTGCGCAACGGTGCGGCCCACGGTGAGGCGGCAGGAAAGCAGCGCCGCATCGCTGTGGTGCCGGTCAAGGACGAGGAGCGCCTGCGGTACCAGGAATGGGTGGCCGGCAATCGGCGGACAGTGCGTGAAGCGTCCGGCGGAACGTACGGCTACCTCCACATCCCGGACATGCTCGCGAACGGCTGGGCGCAGCTCCACCGCGACCTCGACACTGAGACCGCACTGGACGGGCTGATCGTGGACGTCCGGCGCAACCGGGGCGGGCACACGTCCCAGCTCGTTGCAGAACTCATCGGCCGCAAGGTGACCGGGTGGAGCATGCCGCGCGGTGAAAGGCCCCGGACGTACCCCCATCACGCGCCCCGCGGACCGGTGGTCATCCTGGCGGACGAATTTGCCGGCTCGGACGGTGACATCATCACCCAGGTGTCCAAGCTGCGCGGGATCGGGCCGGTCATCGGCACCCGGACCTGGGGCGGTGTGGTGGGCATCGACAACCGCTTCTCCCTCGCGGACGGAACCGGAGTGACGCAGCCGCGGTACGCTACCTGGTTCAGCGGCGGCGTGGGCTGGGGCGTCGAGAACTACGGCGTGACACCGGACATTGAGGTGACGTTCCCGCCGCACGCCTATGCTGCGGGCCGGGACCCCCAGCTTGAGTACGGCATCGGCGCCCTTAAGGAAATGATCCAGGAACTTCCCACGGACCGGCCCCCGCTCCGTGAAGGCTACCGGCGGCTCCTTCCGGCGCCCCTTCCTGCCCGCACCGCCAAGGACTGATCCGGCCGGCTGCCCGGACAAACGAAGGCCCCGCTCCTTCCTGGCAACAACCAGGAAGGAGCGGGGCCTTCGCCGTGCGGTGGTGCGGCATCCTTGGGAGCGGCCGCGTGCCTGCAGCCTAGGAAGCTGCGAGCGTGGCGTCCATGGTGATGTCGATGCTGGCCAGGGCACCCGAGACCGGGCAGCCAACCTTGGCTTCCCCGGCGATCTTCTGGAACTCTTCTTCCGAGATGCCCGGGACGGTGGCGTTCACCGTCAGGTGGCTCCCGGTGATCCCGGTCCCCGGCACGAAGGTAACATCTGCCTTGGTGTTGATTTCTTCAACGGTGAAGCCGGCCTGGCTCAACGCCAGGCTGAACGCCATGGAGAAGCAGGCCGAGTGCGCTGCGGCGATCAGCTCTTCGGGACTGGTCTTGCCTTCCGACTGTTCCGCTCGGGCCTTCCACGTAACGGCGTAGGTGCCCAGCCCGGAGCTGTCCAGCGTGGTGTTGCCGGACCCCTCGAACAGGTCGCCGTTCCATACGGTGTGCGCGGTGCGTGTTGCTGCCATATCCACTCCTCAGCTTAGATTCGATCCGGTCCGGGCTTCCGCCCAAACCTTCCGGATCAATCCTATGGATTCAGGACCTGCGGCGCACGGGGTGTCCGCTGTCAGAGGATTATGACCGTCTACACTGGCGCCATGGGAACTCAACGCCGAAGGGATCACACTGCCGTCATGACACCGCAGGCGAGGATCGCGGCCATCATGGTCAATGCCGGGAACGCGGAAGAGCTTGCGGCATTTTGGGCTGCTCTGCTGGGAACCACGGTCTCCGCCCGCTTTGACCAGTTCGTCTGGCTCAAGCCGGCTGCTCCCGGAGCGCCGCAGCTGGCCTTCCAGGAGGTCCCTGACGCCACACCCGGCCGGCGGCGCCTGCACCTTGACCTCCATGGACCCGACCCGGAAGGGCTGCGGGCCCACGCCGAATCGCTCGGAGCAGTGTTTGTGGAAGGACACGACATCGGCGACTTCCACTGGGACGTGATGCATGACCCTGAAGGAAACGAATTCTGCATCGCCACCGACTGACTGGCAGACGGAATCCGCCACTGGCCCGCCGCTGACCGGCCACAACGACGACGGCGGCCCTCCCTGCCGGGGAGGGCCGCCGTCGTCGTTGGCGTAGCAGCGGTACTGCCGGAGTTGCGCTACTGCCAGAGAGTGGCGATAGCAACGTTCAGCAGCGCGAGGCCGCCCACGCTGTGGGCCAGTCCCTTGCTGATCGGCTCGTCCTTTTTGTATTTGCGGCGGCCCATGAACGCGAGGACCGCGACGGCCAGCGCGATGGCGAACTTGATGCCGAGCTTGAAGTAGTTCGCCTCCATGTCCAGTGCGGGGATGAGCCCCATCATCACGATGCCCGTGATGATCTGCAGGGCTGCGCCGTCGAATTGGCGCGGATGCACCGTGGGCTTTTTCATGTTGCCGATCCAGATGCCGACAATCATGGCTGCGCCGATGATATGGAGGAAGACCATGATGTGGTAGACGATAATCATGAGCCCAGTCTAGCCAGAGGGTTCTACGCATCGTAGTAAGCCCCGCGGACCGAAACGGCGACGATTTGGTAAACAAAAACGACGGCGGTGCAGGCCGTCCGGTGGTTGCCCACCGGTGCCTGTACCGCCGTCGTCGTGTGCTGTTGCCTACAGCCCCAGGTCCGCCTCGAAGGCGCCGGCCTCAAGGCGGGCCTTGAGGGTCTGCAGGAAGCGCCCTGCGTCGGCGCCGTCCACCAGGCGGTGGTCGTACGTCAGGGAGAGGTACATCATGGAGCGGATGGCGATCGAGTCATCGCCGTTTTCGTCGGTGACCACCACGGGGCGCTTGACGATCGCACCCGTGCCGAGGATGCCCACCTGCGGCTGGTTGATGATCGGGGTGTCGAACAGTGCGCCGACAGACCCGATGTTGGTGATGCTGAACGTTCCGCCGGACAGCTCATCCGGGCCGATCTTGCCGTCGCGGGTGCGGCTCGCGACGTCCGCGATCTTGCCGGCCAGGCCGGCAAGATTCAGGCTGCCGGCGTCGGAGATGACGGGAACCAGGAGGCCCTTGTCCGTGTCCACGGCGATCGCCAGGTGCTCGGCGTTGTGGTAGGTGATTTCCTGCTTGTCTTCGTCGTAGGCAGCGTTCACCTTCGGGTGCTGCTTCAGCGCTTCGGCCACGGCCTTGGCGATGAACGGCAGGAAGGTCAGCTTCACGCCGTTCTGGGCCTGGAAGGAGTTCTTGGCCTTGAGGCGCAGCTTGGCGATCTTGGTCATGTCTACTTCGTGGACCTGCGTCAGCTGCGTGGAGACGTCCAGCGACTCGCGCATGCGGCGGGCGATGACCTGGCGGATGCGCGGTGCCTTCTGTACGGTGCCGCGCAGTGAGGACTCCGCACCTGAAGCCGGTGCAGCTGCTGCGGACGGTGCCGGGGCTGCGGCGGCCGGGGCAGCCTTGGCCTCGGCGGCAGCGATCACATCCTGCTTGCGGATGCGTCCACCGACTCCGGTGCCGGTCAGCGAGGCGATGTCCACGCCCTGCTGGTTGGCGAGCTTGCGGACCAGGGGAGTGACGTAGCCGGACTCGGCCGGTGCAGCAGATTCCGCAGCGGGTGCTGCCGGTGCCGGGGCTTCCTGCTTGGGCGCTGCCGGTGCTTCTTCCTTGGCAGGCGCGGCGGCCGGGGCCGCGGGTGCTGCTGCGGGAGCCTCGGCGGCGGGTGCTTCCTGCTTGGGAGCCGGGGCTGCCGGAGCGGCGGCCGGTGCGGCTGCGCCGGAGCCGATGACGGCAAGGACGGAGCCGACCTCGGCGGTCTCGTCCTCGTTGACCCGGATCTCCTGCAGGGTGCCGGCAACCGGCGACGGGATTTCGGTGTCCACCTTGTCGGTGGATACCTCCAGGAGCGGCTCGTCAACCTCGACGGAGTCGCCAACGGCCTTGAGCCAGCGGGTCACGGTGCCTTCGGTGACGGATTCGCCGAGCGCCGGAAGGGTTACTTCGTGGCTTTCGCCGGAAGCGGCGGGGGCTGCTTCGTCGGCGGGGGCCTCAGCGGGGGCAGGCGCCTCGGTCGAGGGTGCTTCTTCGGCGGGTGCTTCTTCGGCTGCGGGGGCCTGTTCGGCCGGGGCGGCCTCGGCGGGGGCAGCTGCTTCGGATGCGCCGGCGGAACCCGAGCCGTCACCAATGCGGACGAGCGGAGCGCCGACTTCGGCGGTCTCATCTTCGGCGACGAGGATTTCCTCAATCACGCCAGCAATCGGAGAGGGGATTTCGGTGTCTACTTTGTCGGTGGAAACCTCGAGCAGCGGCTCGTCCACCTCTACCCGGTCACCTACCTGCTTGAGCCAGCGGGTGACGGTTCCTTCGGTGACACTCTCACCGAGGGCGGGCAAGTTAACGGATTCAGACATGTCGTCCCCGTTCTCCTTATTGATCTTTAGTGCGGATGATTGCTGCCGTGTTCGAGCTTAGTGCACCCTGCGGATCATGCCGGGTGCACTAAGCCCTGTGGTAAAGCGGAAGTACTAGCCGTGGAGGGCTTTGCCCGCGAGGGCAAGGTGGGCCTCGCCCAGGGCCTCGTTCTGGGTCGGGTGGGCGTGCAGCAGCTGTGCCACGTCCTCCGGGTAGGCTTCCCAGTTCACGATCAGCTGTGCTTCACCGATCTGCTCGCCCATGCGGGAACCGATCATGTGGACGCCCACCACGGGGCCGTCCTTATGGCGGACCAGCTTGACGATGCCGCCGGTGCCCAGGATGGAGCTCTTGCCGTTGCCGGCGAGGTTGTATTCCTGGGTTTCCACCTGGTCGTCGCCGAACTTTTCCTTGGCCGCCTTCTCGGTGTAGCCGACGGTGGCGATTTCAGGCTCGGAGTAGGTGACCTTGGGGATGTTGACATCCTCGACGATGACCGGCTTGAGGCCTGCGATTTCCTCGGCCACGAAAATGCCCTGCTGGTAGCCGCGGTGGGCCAGCTGGACGCCCGGGACGATGTCGCCCACGGCGTAGACGTTGCCGACGCCGGTGTGCAGGCGTTCGTTGGTGATGACGAAGCCGCGGTCGATGGTGATGCCGGCTTCTTCGTAGCCCAGGTTGGCGGTGACCGGTCCGCGGCCTACCGCTACCAGGAGCAGGTCGGCTTCGAAGGTCTTGCCGTCAACGAGGGTGACCTTGACGCCGTCGTTGTTCTGCTCAACGCCCTGGAAGAACACGCCGGTGGAGAACTTGATGCCGCGCTTCTTGAACGCGCGCTCGAAGTTCTTGACGATCGCAGCGTCCTCGTTCGGAACCAGCGACGGCAGGCCTTCAACGATGGTGACGTCCACGCCGAAGGACTTCCAGACCGAAGCGAACTCGACGCCGATCACGCCGCCGCCCAGGATGATCGCGCTCTTGGGGATGTAATCCATGGTGAGGGCTTCGTCGGAGGTGATGACCTTGCCGCCGATTTCCAGGCCCGGCAGGGTGCGGGAGTAGGAACCCGTGGCGAGCACGATGTTCTTGCCCTTGTATGCAGTGCCGTTCACGACGACAGTGTCGGTGCCCTGCAGTTTGCCTTCGCCTTCGATGACGGTGATGCCCTTGGACTTGATCAGGCCCTGCAGGCCCTTGAACTTGCCGGCGATGATGCCGTCTTTGTAAGCGTTGACTGCGCTCATGTCGATGCTGTCCAGCGTCACGTTGACGCCGTACTTTGCGGAATCGCGTGCGTGGTCGGCGAGCTCGGCCGAGTGCAGGAGGGCCTTCGTGGGGATGCAGCCGTTGTGCAGGCAGGTGCCCCCGAGTTTCCCCTTCTCCACGAGGCCTACAGTGAGGCCCAGCTGAACGGCGCGGAGGGCCGTGGCGTATCCGCCGCTGCCACCGCCGAGTACCAGGATGTCGAATTCTTGCGCAGTTGCCTGATCGGCCACTTAGACGCTCCCTCGCGTGAACGATGACACGAGAGTACGCATCATCTGGTCTTGGAACTTGCTCTGCCGTGATTATGCCAGCAGGCCGGTTCTCTTGCATTTGTGACTACCGCAGTTCACCTTAGCGAACCACTTATCCATGCTCCACCTTGTCACGGCGTTTGTGGAGCGCTTGTGTCGAGTGTCACGCGGCTTTGTGGCGGACGGATCAGACCCGCCATAAAGCCCCGGACGGCCTCACCGGCCCTGCGGAGGGCCGGTGAGGCGGAGCCGGTTACGAGGAGGCTGCCAGGACGTCCTCGACGTAGGCCACCAGGGTGCGCACGGTGCAGCCGGTGCCCTGCTTGGGGGTGTATCCGTACGGGCTGCCGTTGTTAAAGGACGGACCGGCGATGTCGATGTGGGCCCACGGGATCTGTTCGCCGTCCTTGCCCTTTCCGACGAATTCACGCAGGAACACGGCAGCGGTCATCATGCCGCCGTGGCGCTCACCGATGTTGGCCAGGTCTGCCACCTCGGAATCGATGCTGGCGCGGAGCTCTTCCGGCAGCGGCATCGGCCACACCAGCTCGCCGGCACGGTCGGCCGCGGCTTTGAGCGGTCCGGTGACACTGTCCGAGCCCATGACGCCGGCCGTCCTGTTGCCGAGGGCGATCAGCTGCGCGCCGGTGAGGGTGGCGACGTCGATGATGGCGTCCGGGTATTCCTGGCTGGCGGCCACGATGCCGTCGGCCATGACCAGCCGGCCTTCGGCATCCGTATTAAGGACCTCGACGGTTTTCCCGCCGAACATGGTGAGGACGTCCGCCGGGCGCTGCGCGGCGCCGGAGGGCATGTTTTCAGCAATGCACAGCCATGCGGTCACCTTAACGGGAAGGCCCAGGCCTGCGATTGCCAGCACGGTGTTAAGTACGACGGCGGCGCCCGCCATATCGCTCTTCATGTCACCCATGCCGAGGGCGGGCTTGATGGAAATTCCGCCGGTGTCGAAGGTGATGCCCTTGCCCACAAGGGCGATCTTGGCCGTTGCCTTGGACGGGGCGTATTCCACCTTGACCAGCCTGGGCTGCCGGGTGGATCCCTTTCCAACGCCCATGATCCCGCCGAAACCCTCCTTTTCGAGGCGCTTTTCGTCCCACACAGTGACCTTAACCGGCAGGCCCTTGGAGAGTTCCTTGGCGGCGTCGGCAAAGGACTCGGGGAACAGGTGGCTGGGGGGCTGGTTCACCAGCGAACGGGTCGCGTTGACCGCTTTCCCGATAAGGGCGGAACGGTCCAGCAGGGGCTGCAGGTCCTTGTCAGCGGCGAAGTCCGTGAAGATGACGACGTTCTTGACCGGGTCCTTGCGGCCGTTGGCAGCTGAGCGGTATTCCGTGAACGAGTACGAACCCATGGCCGCACCCTCGGCGACGGCAGCGACGTCGGCGAGGGATGCCGTCGGGAGCGCCAGCGTCACAGTGGTGAGTCCGGCCAGTTGGCGTACAGCGGACCCGGCGGCGCGGCGCAGCGCCTCTTCAGTCAGCTTTCCTCCGGCACCGGGTTTGCCGATCCCAGCCAGGACCAGAACGGCGGCGCCGGCTTCCGGAAGCCCGGGCAGCCTGTGAACCTGGTCGGCCGCGCCGGTGAGGCCAAGAACCTTCAGGGACTCCGCGATGGCCTCGGCGGACTTGGCCGTCAGCGGGTTGTCCAGCAGTACAGGACCGTCAGGACCCTGCGCCACTCCAATGACCAGCGCGTCCGTGGGCGACTTCTTAACGTCACGCGCAATGACGCTAAGTTTGATTTCAGTATTCTTGACCACGAGGATCAGTCCTCAATTCTCTGTGATTTTCGGCAGGATGCGCATGTTGGGCGCCCCGCCATGGAACAGGCCGTCGTCGGCTTGAGACGCAACCCGGTGTCTGCCAGGCCGTCCGTAGGGCCAGTTCCGATCGTAGTCTCTCCGTCCCGGTGGCGCTGAATTTGATGAGACCTGCGGCACATTGCCGCTGTGCACCCCGGATCCGGAATGCTTCGGGCGGCCGGTGCGTTGTAGAAGATATCCGGCGGATCTGCGCGGACCACCCCACCCAAAGCGCTGCCGACCCCCGCCTCCGCCGCCACCTCGAAAGGAACACGCCGTGCTTGAACGGATTTCCGGCTCCCTGCTGGACCCCGACGCTCTCTTTGTGAGCAATGCCGAGCTGTTCGACGACCCGGCTCTCCGCGGGCTCAACCTGGTGATGGGCTTCACGGGATTCGCGGACGCCGGCCACGTGGTCAGGCAGATCACTACTGAGCTGCTGGACACCCTCGACTCTGAGATGGTGGCTGTGTTCGACGCCGACCAGCTCATCGACTACCGCTCGCGCCGCCCGCACGTCACCTTCGTGGAAGATCACCTCCAGGACTACCAGGCTCCCAGCCTGGCCCTTTACCGGCTGGTGGACGGACTGGGCAAACCCTTCCTGTTCCTGGCCGGCTTCGAGCCCGATCTCCAGTGGGAGCGGTTCGCCCGGGCCGTTGTCCGGATCGTGGAGCATCTCGACGTGAACCTGGTGACCTGGATCCACTCCATCCCGATGCCCGTTCCCCATACCCGGCCGGTGGGAGTCACCGTCCACGGCAACCGTCCCGAACTCATCGAGGGCATCTCGGTCTGGAAGCCCACGGTGGAAGTTCCCGCCGCGGTGGGCCACATCCTGGAACTGCGCCTCACCGAGGCTGGCCGCAATATTGCCGGCTACGTCATCCATGTCCCGCATTACCTTGCGGACGCTGAGTACCCCAACGCGGCCGTGGCCGGGCTTGAGTACCTTGGCGCAGCCACCTCGTTGATGCTTCCCACTGACCGCCTGCGGGAGGCCGGCCGCGAAGTCGGGCGTCAGATCGCCGAGCAGCTTGAGGCCTCCGAAGAAGTGCAGCAGGTGGTTTCGCGTCTGGAGACGCGTTATGACGAGAAGGCTGAGGGCACAGTCCGTCGCTCCCTGCTGGCTGATGAAAACGACGAGCTGCCGAACGCCGACGCTCTCGGCGCTGCCGTGGAGGCGTATCTCGCCCGGGAAGAGCCCCGTCAATAAATAGGACTTATCCCGGCAGCGGGCATAATGGAGACGTGACTGCACCGCGCGCCTGGCTCATCTGGACCGTCGGAATTTTCGCGTATCTGGTTGCAGTCAGCCAACGCACGTCCTTTGGCGTGGTGGGCCTCGAAGCGACCGAGCGGTTCCATGCCACCGCAGCGGAGATCTCCTTCTTCACCGTGCTGCAGCTCCTGGTCTACGCCGGACTGCAGATCCCTGTCGGCGTCCTCGTTGACCGGCTCGGGTCACGGACAATGATCGCCGGGGGAGCCGTCCTCATGGGACTCGGCCAGCTTCAGCTTGCCTTCGCGGACAATATCCCGGGCGGCGTGCTGGGGCGGGTACTGGTGGGTGCCGGGGATGCCATGACGTTCATCTCGGTGATCCGGTTGATCCCGCTGTGGTTCGCCCCGGCCAGGGTGCCGCTGATCACGCAGCTGACAGGAATGTCGGGCCAGCTCGGCCAGCTCTTCAGCGTGGTCCCGTTCGCGATGATCCTCCATTCGGCCGGCTGGACCCCCGCATTCCTGACGCTCGCGGCCATGTCCGCGCTCGCAGTCGTACTGGTGCTCGCGGTGCTGAAGGACCAGCCGCCCGGGCACCCCCGGCCGGAAGCAGGCCAGGGCCTCAAGGCCACCGGCATTTCACTCTCCCGCGCCTGGCGCCAGCCCGGCACCCGGCTGGGGCTCTGGAGCCACTTCACCATCCAGTTCAGCGGCACGGTGTTCGCCATGACCTGGGGCTACCCCTTCCTGATCTCCGCCCAGGGACTCAGCGCCGGGACGGTGTCGGGCCTGATGGCCATCTACGTTGCCGCTGCCATCGCAGCGGGCCCGCTGATCGGCAGGTTCGTCTCCCGGCACCCGCTGCGCCGCTCCACCATGGTGCTCCTCATTGCGGCCACTACGGCGGCGGCCTGGGCCGCCGTGCTGCTCATGCCCGGCCGCTCTCCGCTGTGGATGCTCGCCGGGCTGGTGGTGGTGCTGGCCATCGGAGGGCCGGGATCCATGATCGGCTTCGACTTTGCCCGAACCTTTAATCCTGCCCACCGGATCGGAACCGCCACCGGAATCGTCAACGTCGGCGGATTCATTGCGGCGCTCGTGGCCATCTACCTCGTGGGCGTCGTGCTTGACGTGCTCAATGCCACCGGGTTCTCGCAGGGCGAGCTCTACGGCCTCGACCCGTTCCGGATCGCCCTGAGTGTCCAGTTCGTGCTGATAGGAATCGGTTCCGCGGCGATTATCTACACCCGGCGCAAGGTGCGGCGGCAGATGGCGGCCCAGGGCGTCGTTGTGCCGCCGCTGCTCAAAGCCCTCGCGCAGCAGCGCCGCCGCAACCTGGATCGCCGCCGTACGGAGTAGGTGTCGGACGGAATGATGCCGAACCGTTCCTCATAGGTTTTTCCACATGGGTTGAGATCTATCTTCCGGCGTCCAGCAGTCTCTTTCAGTCTGGATGCATGACACCTCCAGAACGACTGACCATCACCGGCCCAGAGGACATCCTGGGCTTCATTCCGCATTCCCTTGGCTACTGGCCGGCCAACAGCCTGGTGGCCATGACCATGCAGGGGAAGCGGCTGGGCGCCACCCTCCGCGTCGATCTCCCGGACCTTGACTCGGATCCGGGGCTGCTTCGGTTTGCCCGCACTGTCAGGGACTACCTTGAAGCGGACCACGACGCCGACGGCGCCCTCCTGGTGCTCTTCAGCGAGGAGGGATGGGCGGGCGGGTCGGGTAGTTGGCCCGGGGATGTTCCCGCCGGGGCGCCGTTGGAGGGGACACTGGCGAGGCTGCTGACAGCCCTGGAGGTCGAGCTGGAATTATCCGGGCTCCCGGTCCGCGACGCCTGGTTCGTCGGCGAGGCCTTCTGGCGGAACGCGTACTGCTTCGATCCGGCCTGCTGTCCGTTGCCCGGCCGCTCCATCGATGAGATCCGGGACAGCCGGCTCAACGCCGAGATGGTGTTCCGCGGGAGCAGCGTGGGCGAGGACCCCTCCGCCGCAGGCGGTGCCTTGCCCGCTGCGGCGGAGGCTGATGCGTGCGTGCTGGAATCGGAACAAAAGTGGGCCACCGAATTTGTTCGGCTCCGGGGCAGTTGTGCCCAGTTCGCCAAAATACTGGACGTCTGGGGGTGCGTGCTGGCCGATGGAGGGAAGGGGCACCTTCCGGCCGAGTTGGCCGGGTATCTCCGGGCCTCCCTGCGCATACCCCATTGGCGGGACGCCGTGATGGTGATGAGCGCGGCGGGACGGCTGGCCGCGGAGCAGGGCGCCGAGGACTTCGGGATCTTCGCGCCGGACGCCGGCTTGCAGGTGGTGTCACCGCCCCCTGGCGCTTTGCCGGCAGATGGACCGGCGGAAGATGCGTCGGACGATGGGACATTCCCGGTTCCCGGCTACGGGGATGTGCTGCTGGGGCTGGCACCGCCATCGCCCCGCTGGGACCGGATGAGGGCGCTGGAGCGCGTGCTGGAGCAACTCGGCACGGCTGGCGGGGGAGAAGGCGGCGCTGCGTCGCTCACGGGGCGGGGCTGGATTGAGTGGTGCCGCGGCAGGGGATCGTTCGCCCATGCGCTGCTGGACCAGGCCGTGACGGCGCACCCCGGATACCGGCTCGCGGAACTGCTCTCCGAACTGGTCAGCCGCGGGACCCTGTGCGGATGGGCCCGGCGCCGTGACGCAGCATGGCAGAAGTTTGAAACGGACGCGGCGTAGGGCGGGCGGGCCGCATTCGGATGATGCCGGGTAGGGAGAGGCCGGGTTCGCCGAAACATTCGGGCCCGTGCGGCGGCCCTGAGGGGCCGATTCGGAAAATCGTGAGACAATGGATGCCGAGACCCGGTTGGGTCCGTGAATCAAGTGCATGTAGTGATGCCCGGAAACGGGAACATTACGGCCGCTCCGGCAGTTCTACTTAATGGCTCTGCTGGCCGCGATCGCACCTGATGTGAATCACGGACTTGACAGGGTCATAGTGGTGTTGCCCGTATGGTGATTCCACAGACCGCCGCTAGAAAGGTTTTCTGTGACCCCGTCTTCCGCCAAGAAGGAACCCGCCGACCAGGCCGAATTGTCCCCTGAGGAGAAGAAGGCGGCGACGAGCGCCAAGCGTGCCGCCACGCGCGCAGCCAACAAGGCTGCGGCTGCCGAGGGCGGCGCCCCGGCAAAGCCCGAGCCCAAGAAGCGCGGACCCAAGCCCGGCGCCAAGGCTGCCGCCGAGGCTGCCGGAAAGTCCGACGACGACGCAGAGGACGTTGAGCTGGACGAAGATCTCGACGACGTCAGTCCGGATCCGTCGGAGCTGAGCGAGGAAGAGGCCGCCAGCAAGACCGGTGCCGCAGCCACCGGCACAGGCTTTGTGTACTCCGACGCCGACGACGACGACGCCCCGGTCCAGCAGGTCATGTCGGCCGGCGCCACGGCCGACCCCGTCAAGGACTACCTGAAGCAGATCGGCAAGGTGGCCCTGCTGAACGCCGAGCAGGAAGTGGACCTTGCCCTCCGCATCGAGGCGGGCCTGTTCGCCGAAGAGAAGATCGCGGCGGACGACGGCTCCATGGATCCGAAACTCAAGCGCGAGCTCGAGTTCGTCATCCACGACGGCAAGCGCGCCAAGAACCACCTGCTGGAGGCCAACCTCCGCCTCGTTGTTTCGCTCGCCAAGCGCTACACCGGCCGCGGCATGCTGTTCCTGGACCTCATCCAGGAAGGCAACCTGGGCCTCATCCGTGCGGTCGAGAAGTTCGACTACACCAAGGGCTTCAAGTTCTCCACGTACGCCACCTGGTGGATCCGCCAGGCCATCACGCGTGCCATGGCCGACCAGGCCCGCACCATCCGGATCCCGGTGCACATGGTGGAAGTCATCAACAAGCTGGCGCGCGTCCAGCGTCAGATGCTGCAGGATCTTGGGCGCGAACCTACGCCCGAGGAGCTGGCCCTCGAACTGGACATGACACCTGAGAAGGTTGTCGAAGTCCAGAAATACGGCCGCGAGCCCATCTCGCTGCACACCCCCCTGGGTGAGGACGGCGACTCGGAGTTCGGTGACCTCATCGAGGACTCGGAAGCCGTCGTTCCCGCCGACGCAGTCAGCTTCACGTTGCTGCAGGAGCAGTTGCACTCGGTGCTGGACACCCTGTCCGAGCGCGAAGCCGGCGTTGTGGCGATGCGGTTCGGCCTCACCGACGGACAGCCGAAGACTTTAGACGAAATCGGCAAGGTCTACGGAGTCACGCGCGAGCGTATCCGCCAGATCGAATCGAAGACGATGTCCAAGCTGCGGCACCCGTCCCGGTCCCAGGTCTTGCGCGACTACCTGGACTAAGAAGCAGAAGCACACATAAGTAAGGCCCTGCCGGACGGCGGGGCCTTACTTATGTGTGGAGTTGAGCGGTGTCCAGGGACAAACGAACAGGGCCCCTCCGAAGCGGAGGAGCCCTGTTGCTGTCAGAGAGTCGCCTAGTCCACCGATACCGGCGGCTTCTCGTGAAGCCGGCCCGTCTCGTCGTGCCAGTCGGAGCTCAGCGGCTTAAGCGTCGCTTCGACTGCCCGCGCGTGGTGGCCGCAGAAGAGCAGCTCCCCGCCGGAGGTCTCGAGAACAACCCGGACGTACGCCTGTGCTCCGCAACGATCGCACCGGTCCAGTGCGTTGAGCGTGCGGTCCGCAACTGCTGTTGTCATTTCGGCCTCCTTAGTAGATCTGTACATCTATATAACCAGCATTCGTAGCAAAACCATGACAAGGATGGATCACTTTCGCTGTGCGCGTATCACCATTCCGTAACGGGTACTGCCGGACGACGCCGATGTTGGAGTGGCTGGCAAGCGTCCCGGCGCGGGCCGACTAACCTAGGAAGAGCGTCAAAAGCCTTAGCTATTCCGTCACTGAAGGAGTTCACAACCCGTGGCACCAAGTTCTGATTACACTGCCCGGCACCTGTCTGTACTGGAAGGCCTCGAGGCCGTCCGCAAGCGCCCGGGCATGTACATCGGTTCCACCGACTCCCGCGGCCTGATGCACTGCCTGTGGGAAATCATCGACAACTCCGTCGACGAGGCCCTGGCCGGGTTCGGCCATGACATCCAGATCATCCTGCACGCCGACAACTCCGTGGAGATTCACGATGACGGCCGCGGCATCCCCATTGACGTTGAGCCCAAGACCGGACTGACCGGCGTCGAAGTTGTCTTTACCAAACTGCACGCGGGCGGCAAGTTCGGCGGCGGATCCTATACGGCGTCCGGCGGCCTGCACGGCGTCGGTGCCTCGGTGGTCAACGCGCTGTCTTCCCGCCTTGACGTGGAGGTGGACCGCGGCGGTAAGACGTACAAGATGTCCTTCCGCCGGGGCGAACCGGGGCGGTTCAAGGACCCGGGGACCAAACCCGATCCGGCGGCGACGTTCGAACCGTTCGTCAATGACTCGGTCCTTGACGTGGTGGGCAAGGCCAAACGCGGTGTCACTGGCACCCGGATCCGGTACTGGGCGGACCGCCAGATCTTCACCCCGGACGCCAAGTTCTCCTACGATGAACTGGCCGCCCGGGCCCGGCAGACATCTTTCCTGATACCGGGCCTTAAGCTGACCGTCCGCGACCAGCGGAGGCTTCCGGGCACTCCCGGCGAACTGGCCGGCCACGAGGAAGTCTTCCACCACGACGGCGGAATCTCCGAGTTCGTCGATTTTCTCGCCGCTGATCCGGCGGTCACGGACACCTGGCGGCTGCACGGTTCGGGCAAGTTCAAGGAAACCGTTCCGGTCCTGGACGAGCGGGGCCACAGCCAGCTCGCCGAAGTGGAACGCGACTGTGAAGTGGACGTGGCACTCCGGTGGGGAATCGGTTACGACAGCACCGTGCGCAGCTTTGTGAACATCATCTCCACCCCCAAGGGCGGGACGCACCAGTCCGGCTTCGAGCAGGCCCTGGTGAAGACTTTCCGCAAGGCTGTGGAAACGAATGCCCGCAAGCTCAAAGCCGGCAACGACAAGATCGAAAAGGACGACATCTTCGCGGGCCTGACCGCGGTGCTGACGGTACGCCTGGCCGAGCCGCAGTTCGAGGGCCAGACCAAGGAAATCCTCGGCACGTCAGCGGTCCGGGCCATCGTGGCACGGGTGGTGGAGAAGGAGATCAATGCCAAACTGAGCTCCGCCAACCGCAATGACAAGGCGCAGTCCGCGCTGCTCCTGGAAAAAATCGTCAGCGAGATGAAGTCCCGGATTTCCGCGCGCGTCCACAAGGAGACACAGCGCCGGAAGAACGCGCTGGAGACATCGTCGATGCCCACGAAACTGGCGGACTGCCGCACGGATGACGTGGCCCGCTCGGAACTGTTCATCGTGGAGGGAGACTCCGCGCTGGGAACTGCCAAACTGGCCCGCTCCTCGGACTTCCAGGCGCTCCTGCCCATCCGCGGCAAGATCCTCAACGTGCAGAAGGCCTCGGTGGGGGACATGCTGTCCAACGCCGAGTGCGCTGCGCTCATCCAGGTGGTGGGCGCAGGGTCCGGGCGAAGCTTCGACATCACGGCGGCACGCTACGGCAAAGTGATCCTGATGACGGATGCCGACGTGGACGGCGCCCACATCCGCACGCTGCTCCTTACGCTCTTCTTCCGCTACATGCGGCCAATGATCGATGAGGGCAGGGTGTTCGCCGCAGTGCCGCCGCTGCACCGCGTGGAGGTCATCAACGCCGGGCAGAAAGCCAACGAGATGATCTATACCTACTCCGAAGCTGAACTCCACGTGCTGCTGGCGCGGCTGGCCAAGGAGGGCAAGCGGTACAAGGAACCCATTCAGCGCTACAAGGGCCTCGGTGAAATGGACGCAGAACAGTTGGCGGAGACCACCATGGATCCGCGCCACCGGACCCTGCGCAAAGTGGGGATCGAAAACGCCAAGCAGGCAGAAGAGACCTTCGACCTGCTGATGGGCTCCGACGTCGCGCCGCGCAAGGACTTCATCATTGCCGGTGCTGCGAGCCTGGATCGGGAGCGGATCGACGC
This sequence comes from Arthrobacter sp. LjRoot78, assembly GCF_964254335.1. Taxonomy (NCBI): domain Bacteria; kingdom Bacillati; phylum Actinomycetota; class Actinomycetes; order Micrococcales; family Micrococcaceae; genus Arthrobacter; species Arthrobacter sp. LjRoot78. Next base: position 1,807,827 of record NZ_CAXUTG020000001.1, read on the forward strand.
CTGAGTCCTGCGGCCGGGGAGCACCCGGCCGCCAAGGGCGGTTGCGGAAGGGGCGGTTAGCCGAGCAGCCCCGGGACAATCAGCAAAGCCGTGGGGACCGCCAGAAGTAGCAGGCAGCCCGCCAGGACCAAAGCCCGCAGCGGCGCCGGCAGCGGCTCCTGGGGGGACAGCAGCCTGCGGACCCGGGACACGGTGGTGCCGGCCGAACTCGCGCTGCCCGGCGAACCCTGGAGACCGGCGTCGACCATTCCGGCTGCGCTGATGCCGCCCGCGCCGGCGTCGCCGGACGGCAGGTCGGCGCCGTTGAACGCCACGCGGCCGCCGGGCACGCCGGCAGGACCGCTGGCAACAATGGCAATGGCCTTGATGAGGGTGGCCTTGCTCTCGGTCTTCAAGGCGACGTCGTCAGCAAGCATTTCGATCAGGGTGCTCACTGATTCCTGGGCAAGGCGGGTGGTGGGCAGCCAGGGGAGGGCCTGTCGCCAGGCCGCGAACGCCCACAACAGGAGGTGGTGGCGCTGGCTCAGATGGGCGTTCTCGTGGATGAGCACGGCGCGAAGTTCTGCCGGCTCCAACGCAGCCATCAAGCCGTCGCTCAGCACCGTGACAGACCGTGCGCCCCCCGGGAGGCAGTAGGCAACGGGGGAATCGTGGTTGATCACCACGGTTCCCGGGCCGTCGGTGGACGGCGACGCCAGGAGGGCAAGGAGTTCACGGTGGCGCCTGCGCTGCCGTTCGATCCGGTAGTAGGTCAGCAGCAGCGTAAAAACGAGGTGCGCGGTGAGGAGCGCCGCCGCCGACAGCGCGAAGAGATGCCAGAAGCCCAGCGCCGTGGTGGGGGCATTAAAAAGGACCATTCCGGCCAACCCGCGCAGGCCGGCCAGGAGGTTGTCACCGATCGGCTCGAGGCCGTAGACCAGCATGGCGCCGATCATGGACAGGCCGCCGGCCAGGGCGATTGCCTGCCAGAGCAGCATGGCCGTGAACGGTGACCGGGCCGGCCATTGCGCGCGCGAAAGAAGGATAGGCACCGGCCACGCCAGGACTATCGCCAGGACCGCCAGTAAGTATGAGGTCCAGAACATGCGCTGTTAGTTGTGGCCAAGCAGTTTGCGCAGTGTTTCGGCTTCACTTTCGGTGACGGAGCCAATAAAACGGGCGAGCACGGCTTCGCGGTCCGGCGCCGAGCCGAGGACCTCGTGCATGAGTTCGGCGGTGTGGTCCGCCCTGCTGGAGACAGCTTGGTAGCGGTGCGGGCGGGTGCCGCGTTCGCGTTCCACGAGCCCCTTCTTCTCCAGGCGTGAAAGCACGGTCAGGACGGTGGTTACGGCGAGGTCCTTGCCCTCGTGGCCGGCCGTGCCGCCCTGGGCCTGGGTGCTCTGCGCCAGCAGGTCCCGCAGGGTGTTGGCGGTGGCCGCTTCCTGGCCTGCCCAGAGCAAATCCATCACTGCCCGTTCCAGTTCACCAAGACTTGCCATTCCGTACATCCTTCTTAACGTTCCGATCCGCGAAGCCGGGGCGGCCTTCGCGGAACGTAGTTGAATACTTAGGATCTAAATTTACATCTTTTTGCAGTTTCTTTCTACATGAGGTAGAACAATCGGCGCGTCGCGCCCTTGCCAGCGGGTCCGGCCGGTGGAACTGTTGGTTACACTGCTCGCCGAAAGTGTTCTACACTCTGTAGAAGTTGGTTTTCTACGAAGCGTAGAAGACCTGGACTGATGAAAGCCTAGCCAAAAGTAGGGACTGCCTTGGACGCTTTGGAAATCGCACGCTGGCAATTCGGCATCACCACCGTGTACCACTTCATGATGGTCCCGTTGACCATCGGGCTGGGCCTCGTGGTGGCAGTCATCCAGACAGTCTGGTACCGCACCGGCAAGCCCGAATACCTCCGCATGACCAAGTTCTGGGGGAAGCTGTTCCTCATCAACTTCATCATGGGCGTTGCCACCGGCATCGTGCAGGAGTTCCAGTTCGGGATGGCCTGGAGCGAATACAGCCGCTTCGTCGGGGACGTTTTCGGGGCGCCGCTGGCCCTCGAGGCGCTCCTGGCTTTCTTCGTGGAGTCCACCTTCCTGGGGCTGTGGATCTTCGGGTGGAAGCAACTCAAGAGGGGCGTCCACCTGGCCTGCCTCTGGATTGCCGTGGTGGGCTCGGTGTTCTCCGCGTACTTCATCATCGTGGCCAACAGCTGGATGCAGCATCCCGTCGGTGTGGAAATGATCAACGGGCGCCCGGTCATGACTGACGCCTGGGCCGTCTTCACCAACAACACCGCCCTCGTGGCAGTCCCGCATACCCTCTTCGGCGCCCTGGCCGTTGCCGGAGGCTTCCTGCTGGGCATCGCCTGGTACCACCTGTGGCGCCGCCGCCATGACGGCATCGACACCGTGGGCAAGGACGGCAAGGTCATCCCGGGCGAAGCGGACATTCCGGGCCGCGACAAGGCTGACTACAAGGTCTGGATCACCTCGCTCCGGATCGGCGCCGTCGTGGCCATGATTTCCTTCGCCGGAACAGCCCTCACCGGCGACCTGCAGGGCAAGCTCATGTTCGAACAGCAGCCCATGAAGATGGCCGCGGCCGAGGCTGCCTGCCACGACGGCACCGGCTTCTCCGTCCTCAGCGTCGGCAACGTCGGTTCAAAGAACTGCGACGAGATCGTGGCGGTGATCGAAGTTCCCGGGATCCTGTCCTTCCTGGCCAAGGGCGACTTCACCACCGAAGTGAAGGGCGTCAACAGCCTGCTGGACCAGTACAAGGCCGACTACGGAACGCACCTCCCGGACAACCCCATCTACGGTGACCGTGCCGGGCAGGAAATCGAGTACGTTCCGGTCATGGAAGTGACCTACTGGGGCTTCCGGATGATGATCGGCTTCGGCGGCCTCGCTGCCCTCGCTGCCCTCGTGGCGCTCTGGGCCACCCGCAAAGGCACCGTGCCGGCCTCCCGCGGACTGATGCGGCTCGCCGTCGTCGGCATCATGGCGCCGTTCGGTGCCAACGCGGCCGGCTGGATCTTCACCGAAATGGGACGCCAGCCCTTCGTGGTCGCGCCAAACCCGGACCCCAGCGGGATCGACCAGGTGTTTATGTTCACCGCTGCGGCCGTTTCACCGGGCGTTTCCGCAGGAGAACTGCTCACCTCCCTGGTGGTGCTGACGGCCGTGTACGCCGTGCTGCTGGTGGTGGAGGTGAAGCTGCTGGTGAAGTACATCCGCGGCGGCGTGGTTTCCGCAATGCCTGAACTCGCCCACGCCCCAGTCGGCGAAAACGAGGACGCCACACCGGGCCCCGGCGGCCCCGGCAAGCCCGGCGGCTCCGACGACGTCCTGGCATTCGCCTACTAAGCGCAGAGGAAATTCGACCATGGAACTGCTGCCCACCATCTGGTTCATCGCCATCGCGGTGTTGTGGACGGGATACCTCTTTCTCGAAGGGTTCGACCTCGGCGTCGGCATGCTGATGAAGCTCTTCGCCCGCAACAACACCGAGCGCCGCGTCCTGCTCAACACGATCGGCCCCGTCTGGGACGGTAATGAGGTCTGGCTCCTGACCGCCGGCGGCGCGACGTTCGCCGCCTTCCCGCTCTGGTACGCATCCCTGTTCTCTGCCCTCTACCTTCCGCTGCTGCTGGTCCTCGTTGCCCTCATCTTCCGTGCGGTGGCCTTCGAGTACCGCGGCAAGGTGGACACGGACCGCTGGCGCGCGGTGTGGGACTGGGCCATAGCGGCCGGATCCCTCGTGGCTGCGTTCGGCGTCGGCGCGGCGCTGGCGCTGACCACCACCGGGCTCCCGCTCAACGCCAATGGCGACCGCGAGGGCGGACCGTTCGCCTGGTTCAGCGGCTACGCCGTCCTGGGCGGGCTGGCCGTGGTGTGCTTCTCCCTGCTGCACGCGCTGGCCTTCCTCGCCCTGAAGACCGACGGCGATGTCAGGCACCGCGCCCGGAACTGGTTTGTCCGGCTGCTGCCGGTCCTCCTGCTCCCCATCGCCGGCTGGGCCATCAGCGTGCAGCTCCTCAGCGGCGAAGCCTGGACCATCGCGGCGGTTGCCGCGGCAGTGGTGGCCGCGGTGTTCGCCTGGCAGTTCGGCCGGAACGGACTCGAGGGGAAGGCGTTCCTGTCGCTCGGGGTGTTCCTGCTCCTGGGCAGCGCGTCGATCTTCGGTGCGGCCTTCCCGGTGGTGCTTCCCTCCACCCTCAACGCGGACTTCAACCTGACCATTTCCAATGCCTCATCCTCCGACTACACCCTGGGGCTCATGACCATCGTGGCCTGCGTGGGCCTGCCCCTGGTGCTGGCCTACCAGGCCTGGACCTACTGGGTGTTCCGCCGCCGGGTCAGTGCCGCCCACATCCCGGAAGCCCACAGTTTCCTGCCTGCCATCGCCGCCAGGGCGCTGGCCCCCAAAGACTAGGACCCGATGAGACCGCAGTTCCCGGCCGGCCCAGCAAACCGGCTCGCGCTTTATTGGCTCGGCTTCCTCGCTGCCCTCAAGGCATTGTCACTGGTGCTGATGGCGCAGGCGGTGGCATCGGTCCTGGCCGGACTGGTCTCCCAGAGCCCGGCCTGGGCCGACCAGCTGGGCTGGGGACTGGCAGGCGTGGTCCTCCGGTCCGTGACGGTGTGGGCTCAAGGGGTGGCCTCGCGCCGGGCGGCCCTCGGAGTCAAGGAAGAACTGCGCGCCGCACTGCTGGAACGCGCACTGCGGAACGGCACGCGTGCGGCTGGCCCGTCCGACGGCGGCCTGGCGATCCTGGCCACCAGAGGCCTGGATGCTCTGGACAGCTACTACACCCAGTTTTTGCCGGCCCTCGTCAACTGCGCCGCCATCCCGCTCCTGCTGGGCGCCCGGATCCTGTTCGCCGACTGGGTCAGTGCAGTGGTGGTCGTCCTGACCGTACCGCTCGTGCCGGTGTTCATGGTGCTGATCGGCAGGTACACCGAAGACCGGGTCCGGGCCGCACAATCGGCCCTGGCCCGCCTGTCGGGCCACATGCTGGAACTGGCCAAAGGGCTGCCCGTACTGGTGGGGCTGGGCCGGGCCAGTGCCCAGCGGAAGGCCCTCGAGGACATCTCGGAGCAGTACCGCTCCCGGACCATGGACACCCTGCGGACGGCCTTCCTCTCCGCGCTCGCGCTGGAACTCATCGCCACGATCTCGGTGGCCGTTGTGGCCGTCTTCATCGGCGTGCGCCTGGTCCACGGCGACATGGCACTCGAGGCCGGGCTCCTCGCCCTGATCCTGGCACCCGACTGCTATCTGCCGTTGCGGGAACTGGGCACCGCCCACCACTCAAGCGACGACGGACGTGCGGCCCTGGCCGAGGTCGCCGCGGTGATGGACGCGCCGGAGGTCCGGCCGCTGCAGCCGCAGAATGGCTCGCAGCCGCAGGGCGGCCTGCTTCCCGGGGGGACTTCCGAGGGCGGCGCGGGCCTTCCGGCGGTGACGGTCAGGAATCTGACGGTCACGTACGGCGGGCGGCTGGAACCCGCCGTCGGACCGCTGGGTTTTGACGCACCCGCCGGCCGGATTACCGCCCTCGACGGTGCCAGCGGGGCAGGCAAGAGCACCATTCTGGGCGTCCTGGCGGGAATCGTCGGCACGGGCGGCGGTGCAGTGGTGAGCGGCGGGATCGCCGGGTTCTCGCCGCCGGATGTCGCCTGGGTGCCGCAGCATCCGGTCATGGTGGAGATTAGTGTGCTGGCCGAGGTGATGCTCTACCTGAAGGGCGGCGCCGCCGGCACCGCAGGCACAGCCTCCGCCCATGCCGCCGCCTCGAAGGCCAGGGCCTGCCTTGAGGCGGCAGGAGCCGGACACCTGGCCGCGAAACATCCCGCCGAGCTCAGCCCGGGGGAGCTCCGCAGGGTTGCCCTGGCGCGGGGCCTGGCCCGGATCGAGGCCGGTGCCACCCTGCTGCTGCTGGATGAGCCCACCGCGCATCTGGACCGCGAATCCGCCAACGTGGTCAACGAATCCATCCTGAAGCTTCGCGGCCGGGCCACTGTCCTGCTCGTGGCCCACGACCGCCTCACCCGGGAACTGGCAGACCACGTAGTTCCTGTCGCCGCCGGATCCGCACCGGGATGGCCGGCAGCAGACGCTGCCGGCTCGTCACGGCATTCCGCCGTTCTCCCGGCACCGGACGCGGGACCGGACGCGGCACCGGATGCGGCATTGGGGCGGGCGACGGCGCCGGTGACGGCGCGGGCGGCCGAGCACCGTGCCACGGCGGGAACCGACGCCCGGGCCGGAGGGACCGCGGGGGTCCGCACGCACAACACTCCCGCCCGGATCTTCAGGCTCCTGCGGCCGGAGTCCCTCAAATTCGGCGCAGCCGGCGTCGTGGGGGTCCTGGCGGCCCTGTTCGCCGTTGCCCTGGCAGGATTGTCCGGCTGGCTCATCATCCGGGCCAGCGAGCAGCCGCCCATCCTCTACCTCCTCACCGCCATCGTGGGCGTGCGGTTCTTCGGCATCGGCAGGGCAGTCCTGCGCTACACCGAGCGGCTCCTGCTGCACGACGCCGTATTCGCCTCGCTCACCAGGCTGCGCGGCCGGCTCTGGGATTCGCTGAGCCGTCGCGCCCTGTCCCTGCGCCGGCTCCTGCAAGGCGGAAACGTCCTGGGGACGGTGATTGACGACGTCGATACCGTCCGGGACCTGGTGCCCCGGGTGGTCCTGCCGCCTGTGACCGCCGTGGCTGTGGGTGCATCCGCCATTGCAGCCACAGGCCTCCTGCTGCCCGCGGCGCTGCCTGCAGTCATCGCCGCTGCAGTGGTGTCACTGGTTGCCGCGCCGGCAGCGGCACTCCTCGCAGACAGGATGTCGGCGCAGGCCGAGCAGCGGCTCCGCTCAGGGGTCCTGCGGGACATCGCCGCGGCGCTGGACGCCCGCGCTGAACTGCACGCCAACGGTGTCGCCGCACCTGTCCTGTCCGCCATTGGAGTTGCCGACAAGGAGGCAACAGCTGCCTCGCAGCGGTCCGCGTGGGCCGAGGGGCTGGGCCAGGCGCTCACCGTCCTTGCCTGCGGGACCGCCGCCCTGGCCGCTGCGGTCCTGGCCGGACCCGAGGTGACGGGCGGATCCGTGGCCCCGGCCACGGCCGCCGTCGTGGTCCTGCTGCAGCTCGCGCTGGTGGATCCGTACGCCGCCATCACGACGGCGGTACGCCAGTACCCGGCTCTCCGCCTGGTCCTGGACCGGATCAGCGAGGCCGGCGTGCTGGACGCCTCCGAAGCCGCCGACCCCGATGCCGCCGACCCTGATGCCGCCGGCGTTCCCGCCGCAGAAACGGGCGCCGCAGCCACACCCGCCGGGGACACCGGTGGACGGAACCGCGGGACACCCGGACTGGAGCCTGTTGCCCAACGCCCCGGCGGGCTGCCCGGTATCGAGCTTGAGTCGCTCTCCGCCGCCTGGCCCGCGGGTCCGGAAGTCTTCACCGGTGTTTCCGCGACGGCGGAACCTGGCCGCTGGCTCGCCGTGACCGGAACCTCAGGCTCCGGAAAGTCCACCCTGCTGGCCGTCCTGCTCGGGTTCCTGCCGCCACGCTCCGGCCGGATCGCTGTCACCGGACGCGCTGCCTGGTGTCCGCAGGAAGCGCACCTTTTCGACTCCACCATCCGCGGAAACCTCCTGCTCGGCCGGCCGGAAGGCAAGGACGGCGACGCCGGTCAGGAAATCGCTAAAGCCCTGGCCGCCGTGGGGCTGGAGCCGCTGCTTCGCAGGCTGGAGAATGGCGCCGACACCCGGATCGGACCCGGAGGCGCCTTCCTCAGCGGCGGGGAACGCCAACGGCTGGCGGTTGCCAGGACCCTCATGACCGGGGCCGACGTGATCCTGCTGGACGAACCCACCGCCCATCTTGACGCCGAGGCGGGCAGGGAGATGCTGGCTGACCTTCGGCGGGGTCTCACCGGACGGACCGTAGTTCTGGTGACCCACAATCCCGACGACATAGACCCGGCAGATCGCAGGCTGGACCTCGACGCGGGGGCGCGCGCCGGCGTCGGGCAGGTTCTGGCGCGGGGCGGGGCCGGCAGCTAGCCTGTTGGCATGCTGAACAACGACGCTCCGATGCCCGGATCCTGGCGGGCCGCACTGGCCGGCGAGGGGCTGGCCTGGCGTCCGGCAGAGGAGAGGGACGTCGCGGCGTGGGCGGACCTGATTGCCCGGACGGCCGAGGTGGAACGGCCCGTGTGGTTTGAGCGGGCCGCCGACCTTGAACAGATCCTGCAGTCGAAGAAGAACCATCCGGCCGCCAACACGCTGCTGCTGCTGGACCGCGGGTCGGTACCCCGCGCTTATGCCCGCATCACGAAAAACCCGGACGGCGACAAGGCCTACGGTTTCGGCTGCGTCGACCCCGGCTGGCAGCGCCGGGGAATCGGCACGGCGCTGCTGGGATGGCTCAGCCAGCGGACCCTCGAGCGTTTCGCGGAAGACCAGGGTCGGGAAGACAACGAACCGTCGCCGCGGCTGCGGGTCCACATGGAACAGCAGCACGAGCACCAGCAGCGGCTGCTCCGCAAAGAAGGATTCCACGTGGTGCGCTATTTCAACGAGATGCACCGGCACCTGGACGGCGTCCCGCTTCCAGACGTGCGGCTCGATGACGGGCTGGAACTGGCAACCATGCGGCCGGAGCTCAGCGAGGAGGTCAGGCTGGCCCACAACGCCGCCTTCCGTGACCACTGGGGAAGCGAACCACGGGATGAGGAATCCTGGGGTTTCACCGTCAACGATCCGCAGGCCAGGCCGGACCTGAGCGCTGTGGTCCTGGACCGCGGCTCCGGAACCGTGGCAGGCTACCAGCTGGCCAGCCACGACCCGGACAGCGCGGTATCCCGGGGCTACACCGAGGGGTATACGGAACTGCTGGGCGTCCGCCGCGAGTACCGCGGACGCGGGATCGCCCAGGCCCTGCTCGCCGATGCGATGCGGCGCTTTGCCGCGGCGGGGATGGACCGCGCCTCCCTCGACGTCGATTCGGAGAACCCCACTGGCGCGCTCGCCCTCTACGAAAAAATGGGGTACAGCGCCGTCAACCGGAGCCTGGCGTGGGACAAGGAATTGTCGGCGCGCACAGCTGACCGGGCCAGCTGATCAACTCAGGCGTCGACGTCGTGCAGGTGATGGACGACGTCGTGCAGGAAGTACTGCGCGAGGGTCATCACCGTGAACTCCGAACCGTTGCCCCGGATGCCTTTCCTGCCCCACTCGTCCTCATGAACGCCCGCGAATGACTCCGCGATCTGTTCGCCTTCGCCGGTTAGTTCGGCACTGACGATGGCGGGGTCCGCGTTGGCGTAGTCCTGCTCCACGGCGGTCTTGTCCTGGTCCCAGTTCTCGAACCGGGCGTTGTCCTCGCTCAGCATCAGGTTCAGCCGGCGGTCGAAGAGGCTGAAGACATCCCGGACATGCGATGCGTACTCCAGCACGGACCACGTGGCCTCGTCCGGTCGTTCCGCGACGTCCGGGCGGCGCAGCGCCGCCCGCCAGCGCGGAAGCATGTTCGTGACGCTGCCGGGAACCGTGGCGGGAGTGACTGTCGAGGCGTCGAATCCGCACTCCGGGCAGACCCTGGTCAGCACCCAGGTCCAGTCTTTTTCATCGGGGATGATAGGCATGCCAGTAGTCTAGGCCCAGGTCATGCTGGGCCCAATGGCGTCCACGGCCTGCGACAGCGGGATGCCGGAGCCGTCCCGTCGGCCGTGTTCCTGCGGGAGCGAGCGCGCCACCCCCGCCAGCGAGGACGCCTTGGCCGGCCCGTGTCCGGCCCACGCAATGAGCAGGGTATCTTCGCCCTTCAGGAACCGGTGCGCCCGCACTCCCGCAGTGGCCCTGCCCTTGGCCGGGTACTCCGCGAAGGCCGTCACTTTCCCGGCACCGGGGGCAGTGCCCGGCAGGGCACCCTCGGTCCCGGAAACGGTGACCACGACGGCCTCCTCGTCGCCCGGGGCGACAGTTCCGAAGAACAGCACCTCGTCCCCGGCTCCCAGCTTGATCCCTGCCATCCCGCCCGCCGTGCGGCCCTGCGGCCGGACCGCTGCGGCGGTGAAGCGCAGCAGCTGCGCCTGCTTGGTGAGGAACACGAGGTCGACGTCGTCCGCCCCGGCCGGCTCAACGCCCACCACGGTGTCCTTGTCCTTCAGGGCAATGACTTCCCAGTCCTCGCGGTTGAGGGGGTAGTCGGGCTGGACGCGTTTGACGATGCCCTGCGCCGTGCCGATCGCCAGCACCGTATCCAGCGGGGCGAAAGCGACCAGCGTCTCGCCCTTCAGCAGCGTGATGAAGTCCTTGGCAGGTACGCCGCCGGCCAGGTTGGGAAGGCCGGACATCGGCGGCAACACGGGCATGTCCATGACCTGGAGGCGCAGCATCCTGCCCAGGGACGTGACGGCGGCGATCTCGCCGCGCGCCGAGGTTTTCACCACGGACCGGAAGACGTCGTGCCGTGACCGCGGACCGGACTCGGCCAGGGGCTCCTGGTTTGAGGTCCGGGCGATCTGTCCGCTGGCGCTCAGGATGGCCCAACAGGGATCATCGGCTATTTCCAGGGCGAGCGGGGCCGCCTTGCCCTTGCCGCCGGGCGCAGCGGCCAGCGCGGCGACGGTGGGGGAGACCGCCTCGGATTCAAGCAGCACCGTCCGGCGCGGGGTGCCGTACTTTTCCGCGATTTCAGCCAGTTCGGCGGAGACAAGTTCACGCAGGCGCTGGTCCGAAGCCAGGATGGCCTCAAGCTCCGCAATCTCACGCTTCAGCTGGTCCTGCTCTTTTTCGAGCTCGATCCGGGAGTACTTGGTCAGCTGCCGGAGCCGGAGTTCCAGGATGTAGTTCGCCTGGATTTCGGTGAGGTCGTAAATGGACATGAGGCGTTCGCGGGCGGCGGCAACCTCGTCGGAGGACCGGATGATCTGGATGACCTCGTCGATGTCCACGATGGCGATCAGCAGGCCCTCCACCAGGTGGAGGCGGTCCTTCTTCTTTGCCAGCCGGAAAGCCGTGCGGCGCCGCACCACGTTAATGCGGTGGTCCACGTAGACGGAGAGCAGCTGCACGAGGCCCAGCGTCTGCGGCTGGCCGTCCACGAGCGTCACGTTGTTGATGCCGAAGGAATCTTCCATCGGCGAGTAGCGGTAGAGCTGCTGGAGCACGGCGTTCGGGTTGAAGCCGTTCTTCAGCTCGATCACCAGGCGGAGCCCGTGCTTGCGGTCGGTCAGGTCCACGATGTCGCTGATGCCGGTCAGCTTCTTGCCGTTGACGGCGTCTTTGATCTTCTCGATCACCTTTTCCGGGCCCACCATGTAGGGAAGCTCGGTGACCACCAGGCCGGTGCGGCGGGCGGACAGCTGCTCGATCTCCACCTTCGCCCGGGTCTTGAACGAGCCGCGGCCCGTGGCGTAGGCGTCGCGGATGCCGTCCAGGCCCACGATCCGGCCGCCCGTGGGCAGGTCCGGGCCGGGGACGAACCGCATGAGGTTCTCGAGGGTGGCCTCGGGGTTCGCGATCAGGTGCCGGGCAGCGGAGATGACCTCCACGAGGTTGTGCGGGGCCATGTTTGTGGCCATGCCCACGGCAATGCCCGTGGCGCCGTTGACCAGCAGGTTGGGGAACGCTGCCGGCAGGACATCCGGCTGGGTCAGCTGGTTGTCGTAGTTGGGGACGAAATTCACCACATCTTCGTCGAGGTGGTCGGTGAGGGTGAGCGCAGCCGCAGCGAGGCGGGCCTCGGTGTACCGCGGGGCCGCCGGGCCGTCGTCGAGCGAGCCGAAGTTGCCGTGGCCGTCGATCAGCGGCAGCCGCAGCGAAAAGTCCTGCGCCATGCGGACCATGGCGTCGTAGATCGCGGTGTCGCCGTGCGGGTGCAGCTTGCCCATGACCTCGCCCACCACGCGGGCGCTCTTGACGTGGCCGCGGTCAGGGCGCAGGCCCATTTCGCTCATCATGTAGAGGATGCGCCGCTGCACCGGTTTCAGGCCGTCACGGGCATCCGGGAGGGCCCGTGAATAGATGACCGAATAGGCGTACTCGAGGAACGAGCCTTCCATTTCCGACGTGACGTCGATGTCAACGATGTTCTCGGTGTAGTCCTGGACGGCGTCCCCTGCCGGGGCGGAACTTTGGCGGCGGGCCATGGGGCTGGTGGATCCTTAACGGTTTACTGGCGAATTTTAGCTAGGCTAAGCCTATGGTGGATCAGCCCGGGGACGGCGTATATCCGGAACATTGGGAAGCCGATGTCGTTCTGCGGGACGGAGGGACGGCTCATCTGCGCCCGATCCACCCCTCAGATGCCGACGCCGTGCAGGCTTTCCATACCGGCCAGTCGCAGAAGTCCATCTACATGCGGTTTTTCGCCTTCAAAGCGAGGCTCTCCAGCAAGGAGCTGAAGCGCTTCACGGAAGTGGACTACAAGGACCGGGTGGCGCTGGTGATCACCATAGGCGGTGAAATCCTGGGCATCGGCCGCTACGACCGGCTGACCGATCCCGAAGAAGCCGAGGTTGCCTTCAATATAGCCGACGCCCACCAGGGTCGCGGCATCGGATCGATCCTGCTGGAACACCTGGCCGCCGCCGCCCGCGAAAACGGCATCCGTAAATTCAGTGCCGAAGTGCTGCCGGAAAACCGCAAAATGCTGATGGTTTTCTCCGACGCCGGTTACGACGTCAAGAGGCATTTCGACGACGGTGTGGTGAGCCTGGAGTTCAACATCGACCCCACGGAAAAATCCCGGGCCGTGATGGAGTCGCGTGAGCACCGCGCGGAGGCGCGCAGCATCCAGGAGCTGCTGGCGCCGTCGTCGGTCGCGGTGATCGGGGCCAGCCGCAAATGGGGCACCATCGGCTACCAGCTGCTCGAACACATCATCGAGGGCGGCTTCACCGGGCCGGTCTACGCCATCAACCCCGAGGCGCTCGAACTCGCCGGGATGCTGTCCTTCGCCAGGCTCTCCGAGGTGCCGGACCCCGTCCGGCTGGCCATCATCGCCGTCCCCTATGATGAAGTGCCCAAAGTTGTGGCGGACTGCGCGGCCTCGGGAGTCAAGGGCGTTGTGGTGGCGACGGCCGGGTACGCCGACGACGGTGAACGCGGGCTGGCCAGGCAGCGCGAGCTGGTCCGCCAGGCCCGCTCCAACGGGATGCGCGTGATCGGCCCCGCGTCCCTGGGGATCGTCAACACGAACCCGGCCGTGTCCCTGAACGCATCCATGGCGCCAAGCCTGCCGCGCCGGGGCGGCCTGGGACTCTTCAGCCAGTCCGCCGCCATTGGTGTGGCGCTGTACGCCGCGTCCAGCCGTCGCCGCCTGGGCCTTTCCACGTTCCTGTCCGCCGGCAACCGGGCCGACGTCTCCGGCAACGACATGATGCAGTTCTGGGAAGACGACGCCGACACGGCCGCGGTGGGACTCTACCTCGAATCCATCGGAAATCCGCGCAAGTTTTCCCGGCTCGCCCGCCGCCTGGCCCGCACCAAGCCCGTCATCGTGGCGAAATCGGACTCGATGGGCCTGCAGTTGCCTCCGGGGCATGCGGTTCGGACCACGCAGGCGCCTGCCGGCGCCCTGGACGCGATGATGCGCCAGTCCGGCGTCATCCGGGTTGAAACGATTGAGCAGCTGATGGACGTGGCCCAGATCGTCGCCGGCCAGCCGCTGCCGGCCGGGGCGGACATTGCTGTTTTCAGCAACTCCCGGGCCCTCGGAAAGGTGGTCGCGGACAGTGCCGCCGCCAACGGGCTCGGCGTTGAGCGGATTGTCACGGACGTGGATCTCGACGCCGGCATGTCACTGGCGCTGCCGGCACTCCGGGAGAGCCTCGCCGGGATCCTCGCCTCGGACTCCATCCACGCCGTCGTGGTGGCGCTGCTGCCGGCACGGGGCCTCACGGTGGAGAAGATTGCCGGCGTCCTGGCGGAATGCTCCGCCGCGGCCGGAAAACCGGTGGTTGCCGCCTTCACCGGGATCCTGGACCCGTCCGTCTATGTTGAGGGCATGGTGGGGGCGGAACCGTTGCCTGTCCACGCAGTGGACGCCGAATCCGCCAGCGGATCCGTGCCGTGCTACTCCAACCCCGGTGCCGCCGTCGCAGCGCTCGCCGCCGTGGTCAAGTATGCCGAGTGGGTCGAACGCGACCAGGGTCTCTTCGCGGAGCCGGAAGGATGCGACCCGGAAAGCGTCAGGGCCGAGCTGGAGGAACTGCTCCATGACGTCCCCGGCGAGCAGCTGGTGCAGCTCGACCCGGCGAAGGCGGCAACCCTGCTGGCCCACTACGGCATCGACGTTGTCCCCTCCGTGGGCTTCGAGACGCCCGACCAGGCTGTTGCAGCCGCCGAGCGGCTTGGCTGGCCGGTGGTGCTGAAGACCACCGATCCGACCCTGCGCCACCGGCTGGACCTTGGCGGTGTGCGGCTGGACATCCAGGACGCCGAATCATTGCGGCGCAACATCGTAGAGATGCACCGCGCCCTTGCGCCCTACGGCTCGCCGTCCATGGAAGTCCAGATGATGGCTCAGGTGGGCCAAGCCTGCACGTTCCGGGCCATTGAGGATCCGCTGCTGGGTCCGGTGGTTTCCTTTGGACTTGCCGGGGACGCCGTGAATTTGCTGGAGGACTGGGCCCACCGGGTTCCGCCGCTGTCCGGTGCCGATGTCCACGACTTCATCCGCGCGCCGCGCGCGGCCCGGAAACTGTTCGGATACCAGGGCCTTCCGGCGGTGGATGTGGCCGCGCTGGAGGACCTTGCCGCGAGGTTGACCCGGCTCAAGGACAACCATCCCGAAATAGCGCTGGTTGAGTTCAACCCTGTCCTGGCGGGGCTGCGCGGCGTATCGATCCTGGCCGCAGATGTCCGGATCGCGAACGCCGCCCAGCGGACCGACAGTGCCCGCCGGGCGATGCGAAGCTAGCCCGCCCCGGGCGCACAGTTAGCAAGTGCCCAGTCGATCTGTGAAAATGGAGTCATGAGCCCCCAGCCTCCCACGTCGAAGCCGCACGCACCCCGACCCGGTCACCAGGCCTCACACGGGCATAGCGCACATGACCACGGTGTCCAGGGCCAGAGCCTTGAAGGCGCACTCCAGCAGGCAGGCTTCTACCCACGGCTGGTCGCCGATGTCGTTGATGACGCACTGGACGGCCGCGACTGCATGGCGCACCTTGTGCATCTTGAAACCCATTTCGACCGCGCGGAAGTTCGCCGCCACATCACCGTGCTGGTGCTGACGGACGACATGCTGGTCATCGCCCATGTTGACGACCAGCAGCTCGACGAGGCCGGCGAGCAGATTGTCGCCCAGATTTCCACCGAATCAGTACCGGTGGCGCAGATCCGTTCCGTGGTCCTGAGCTACATGTACGCCCAGCCGCAAAACTACAAGCCCTCGGATCCCGTGCGGGAACTCACCCTTTCCATCGCCTGGTCCGGCGGCCAGCGACTGGACATGGGGCCGGCCAGCTGCGGGGACCCCCAGTGCGAGGCGGACCACGGTTACAGCGGCACCATCGCCCAGGAGGACATCGTGCTGCGAATCAGCGCCGAAGCCGACGGCCTGCAGGCCGTCCAGGACGCCAAGCTGTTCGCCCGCGCCCTGCGCGCCGTCAACACCGGTTCGGCGCCCCTGCCGCACAGCGGCCTGGTGGCCGCGCCGCGTCCGCGCACCGGCGTTTTTGGAAACCGCCTCAGCCGCGGGCACCAGCGCTGAGATGATTCCCGGAAACAACTCTGAGCAGTCAGCTGTCGCCATCGCCGAGGGTGCCCCCGCTCCTTCGCCGATGCCACCGGCGCCTGCTTTCGGCCAACGTTCCATCGCCGAAGTACTGACCAGCGCGGCGGCCAGCCTGGGGATTGAAGGCTTCGAGAACCGGCTGAACCTGCCTGCCGCCAAGCGGGTGTGCGTTGTCCTCGCTGACGGCCTGGGCCGCGGCCTGCTGAAGCAAAAATCGGCACACACCCCCTTCCTCCGGTCCGTGATGCAGCAGGGACAGGGAGCCGTTCCAGTGGCCCTGGATTCCGCCTTCCCCTCCACGACAGCCTCCTCCCTCGCCAGCTTCGGGACAGGGCTCCCTGCCGGCCAGCACGGAATGGTGGGCTATGACGTCCTCGATCCCGGGCAGGACAAAGTGGTCAACATGCTGGGCAACTGGGATGCCGGTGTGGACCCCCTCGAATGGCAGCCGTTTCCCACCGTGTTCGAGCGCGCCGCGGCCCACACCGACGTCACCACCATCAGCCTTCCGCAGTTCGGCGCCTCACCCATGACCCAGGCCGCCCTCCGCGGCGGCCGGTTCATCGCCGCCGAAACCCCGCACGCCAGGACTGCAGCGGCGGCGGAGGCCATGCTGGGCACCGACAGTTCCCTGATGTACTTCTACGTCAACGACCTGGACAAGGCGGGGCACCGCTACGGCTGCCAGTCCGCCCAGTGGGAACACCAGCTTGAAGAGCTGGACGCCACCGTACGCCGGCTCAACGCCACGCTTCCGCCGGGGACCACTGTCCTGTTGACCGCGGACCACGGCATGCTCGACGTCCCGGAATCGCAGCGGTTCGACTACTCGGCGGAACCGGCCCTCATCGCCGGCGTCCGGCACACCGCAGGGGAGCCGCGCATGGTCCACCTGTATCTGGAGCCCGACGCCGGTGATCAGGACCGGCCACTGCTGATTGAATCGTGGCGGAAACGTTTTGGAGACAGGATCTGGGCGTTCACCCGCGACGAGGCCGTGTCCGCCGGGCTCTTCGGCGACATCCGCCCGGAAGTCAGCGCGCGCATCGGCGATGTCATGATCGCCGCCCGGGACGCCCTGGCGCTCTACGACACGCGCCGCGTGCGCCCCGCCGCGCTGGAGGTCGTCGGGCAGCACGGGTCGCTGACCAAAGCCGAGCGGGAGGTTCCGCTGTTGTGCTTCCAGGCCCAAGGCCGAAAGGGAGCGCGTGGCTGAACTCGTCTTCTTCTCAGGAACCATGGACTGCGGAAAATCCACCCTCGCCCTGCAGATGGACCACAACCACCGGGCCCGCGGCCGCGGCGGCGTCCGGTTCAGCCGCAACGACCGTGCCGGCGGTGCCAGGATCTCCAGCCGGCTCGGACTCGAGACGGACTGCGTGGAAGTCCTGGACAGCACGGACTTCTGGGACGAGGTCATCCAACGCCGCACCCGCGGCCTGCGGGTGGACTACCTCATTTGTGACGAAGCCCAGTTCTACTCACCACTGCAGGTGGAACAGCTGGCCCGGATTGTGGACGAGATCGACGTCGACGTGTTTGCTTTCGGGATCAGCGCCGACTTCCGCACCCGCCTTTTCCCGGGATCGCAGCGGCTCATCGAGCTGGCGGACCGCGTCCAGGTCCTGCAGGTGGAGGCGCTGTGCTGGTGCGGACGCCGGGCCACCCACAATGCCCGCACGGTCGACGGCGTGATGGTCACCGAAGGTGCGCAGGTGGTGGTGGGCGACGTCGACATGGCCGGTGACCAGGCCCCCACCAGCGCGGCGGACCACGCCCCCGTGGTGGGCTACGAGACGTTGTGCCGGCGGCACTTCATGCGGCGGGTCACTGCCCACGGCGCCAACGTCATGGCCCAGCAGGACCAGCTGTTGCCGTTCGAGGTGGACGCCTGCCTGTGGAACGGTGCCGGGGAAACCCGGCCCGGCTGACCCGCTGCGCCGGGGGAGTGCCTGAGGATGCGGACGGAGCCGGCTGTGCCAGCCGGGTTGCTATCTCATCCGCCCAGGCGTCGACGGCCGTCCAGTCCCGCAAATCCCCGAATCGGCCGCCGGTGAGCCGGAACAAAACCCGGAGCAATGCAGGCATCTGGGCGGCCTGGTAGACACCTGAGAAGACTCTGTGGCCGCGAAGCGGAACGTCCTTTGCGAGAACTCCGGCGATACGCGCCTGTTGCACTGCGGCACCACGCTTGCGAAACGGCTTTGGCAGGGCATCCGCCATCCCGACGCTGAACGCCCAAACGGGTAATCCGGCCAGCTCGGGCGCATGGCGTGCAAAGAACAGGACCGCCTGGGGCAGCCAGGCCTGATTGTGGATGGCGCTGCCGACCACCACAGCCTTGTAGCCGGAGACAGCCTTGACGTCTTCCACGGACCGGCATTCGACCTCGCCCAGCCTCACCGCCATGCGGGAGGCCACACGTTGGGCTATCTCCCGGGTGGAACCCATCGCACTTGCGTAGGTGACAAGAACAGTCATGATGACGCCTCCAACCTTCCGCTCTCCAGTCTCATGGAAAGTTCGCTGGCTGGAAGGTGCCATTAGTCCCTATGCGGGCTCAGGCAGGGCGGAGCTGCTCAGTCGCCGCGTGCGCCGAAGACTATTTCATCCCAGCTGGGTACGCTGGAGCGCTTGGGTTTGGATGGCTGCCGTTCGGGCTGCTCTGCATCCCGGTCATTTCTGGGGGTGGCCGGTGCGTCGTCCCGGCTCCGGCGCGGGCTGCCTCCGCCCAGCAGTTCATCCAGACCCACGTTCGGAGCGGATTCGCGGTTCCAGCCGGTCTGGCGGGCACGTGCGGTTTCTTTGGCCGGGGCGGGTTCCGCGACGGCGGCTTCATCGGTGTCCGGGCCGGCGTCGGGTGCCGCCGGCGTGCTGCCGGAGTCTTCAGCGGACGCTTCGTCCGGGTCCGTCACCGGGCGCAGCGGGGAAGCCACGATGGTGATTTCGCGGGTTTCCGTGCTGACGCCGTCGTGGAGTTTCAGCCGTTCATCGTCGTCCCCGGTGTGCCGGGGAGCTAGGCTGAGCCGGGACAGCATTGACGCGCGGACTTCGCGCTTGCGGGTGAACGAGTCTCCCTTGGCGGCCGGAGCGTCGGTTTCTTCGCGGCTTTCCGTCCCGGTGGCGTCGTCATCGGCCTCGGGCTCCGCCACTACTTCGGAGGGGCGCGGGTGGGCCGCCGGAACACCGTTCGTGAGCAGTAGTGCCAAGGCGTCGTCGCCGTCCTCGTCCACACCGAGCCGCTGGCCGCGGCGTGAGCGGAGCATCTCGAGCAGGCCGTCCGAATCCTTGCCGGACTGGCCGGATGCCGTCCGGGCCGCGGCCGCTTCGGCGTCGGTCTCAAAGTCAAACGGGCGGTCGGAAACTGCGGACAGGCGGCGGGCCGGAACAGGACCGTCGAGCGGTTCCAGTTCGCTGAGCTGCTGCGCCCAGCGGTTGGCGTTCTGCAGGGATTTCCGCGCGGGACTGAAGGTCCACATGGCCGGCGGTTCCTCGCCGATGCTGGTGTGCGCGCCGGTACTGGTTTCGAAGCGTGCCACCACCGTCCAGGTGCCGTCCGGGCGCCGCCAGGAGTCCCACTCAACGGTGGAGGATTCGATGCCGTGGGCGTTGAGGCGGTGTGCCACCATGTCGCCGAGGGTAGCCGGGTTGTCGCCGAAGGCGGAGCGGTAGACGTCATGGCCCGGCGCAGGGGAAGCCACCTCGATTTTTCGCGCCTGCTGTGCCACGTAGTCTCGCTCGGCAAGTACGGGGCCTTCATAGCGCTGGACCTTGGCCAGTGGGATGCCCGAGAGTTCCGAAACTTCGGCGGCTGTGGCACCGCTTCTGATGCGTGCCTGGATGTCCCGCGGGGACATGGCAACAGGCGCAACTGCAGCGGCCGCTTTCGCCGGAGAGCGGCTGGCCGCGAGCCGAAGGGCTTCGTCGATCGGCAGCCGGAACATCTCGCCGCCGGTGCCGCTCAACAGGAGATGCTCCCCGTCGTCGTGGACGCCTACAAGCCGTAGATCCTGCATACAAATCCTCCACCCTGGCATTACTGACATTCGAAACTCTGCCACTCGGCAGTCGCAATTCGGGGGAGGGGAGAGGGCGCGCCGCGATATTCCGCGACTTTCCGGCCGTCAAGTCCTTTTATCCCGCCTCCGCCTTCCGTCGGGCAGGCTCGGGTGGGCGCCGCCCCGAAAAGCCCTCGCTTTCGCCCCCGCTTAGGGAAAATTGGCGCCTAAGTCGGGCACAAAATCAGGCAGGCCAGCGTTTACATCGGTGAACCGGCCCGGGGGACCAGCCCACGGACGATGTCCGTCCCTGAACGCGGCCACCGGCACCCGGCCATCAAACCGAAAAAATCGGAGTGTGAGCAAAAAATAATGGCGACAGATTACGATGCGCCGCGGAAATCAGAAGAGGACCTGAACGAAGATTCCATTGAGGAATTGAAGACCCGCCGCGCTGACAAGCCAACGGCAGTGGTGGATGAGGACGAATCCGATCTGGCCGAAGGCTACGAACTCCCAGGGGCGGACCTGTCCGGCGAGGAACTCCTGGTCCGCGTCCTGCCGGCCCAGGCTGATGAATTCACCTGCTCGTCATGCTTCCTGGTCCGTCACCGCTCGCAGATCGCCCGCGAAAAGGACGGGTTGCTCTTCTGCAAGGACTGCGAGGGTTGACAACGCGGCCTAGGCGCGGGTGAGGGCCGCCGTCAACTGTGCCGGGCGCCGCGTGGAGGTAAGCCAGTAAGGCGTGGGATCGGAAGGATCCGTGATGTCGATCCTGACCACCGGGTCCACCCAGCCCCGGATGCAGAGGTATGCCAGTCCGTTCAGGCGCGTGCCGCGTTCCGCCGTCGCCTCTTTGCCGGTGAACGGTGTCACGGTTCCTATGTACCGGCGTTCGATGGTTGCCCGCCCGACCTGGAGCGTGTCTGCCGTCACCGTTATCGACGGCGTGGACAGGATCAGCAG
Organism: Arthrobacter sp. LjRoot78; assembly: GCF_964254335.1. Lineage (NCBI taxonomy): Bacteria > Bacillati > Actinomycetota > Actinomycetes > Micrococcales > Micrococcaceae > Arthrobacter > Arthrobacter sp. LjRoot78. The sequence goes on from NZ_CAXUTG020000001.1 coordinate 1,828,527, forward strand.
CACCGTGATGATGGTGAACAGCACCAGCGCTGCCGTGATGCCGGCCGCCATACTGATCGGAGCAAACACGAGGATGCCTGCGCCGGACAAGCCTGCTGCCACGAGCCAGATCCAAAGGTTGGGGTGGAGTTTCTCGCTATACAGAACGGCAGTTCCGCGGGGTGTGCTGTTGGGGGCAGGCACAGCTGCACTAGATTCCGGCATAGGCCCAGCTTTCCACTTTTCCCGGGGTATTTCACCTTGGCCCGGTACTGGCCGCCGCCCGCGGCGGCCAGTACCGCGGCTAGGCCAAGGTGCGCCGCTCGCGTTAGAGTAAATGACTGTGACTGAAGAAACTGCAGCCGTGAGTACTTTGCCGCCGAACTCCCTGGAAGGCAGTGCCGCGGCCTACGGATCGCCCACGCTGTCGGTCCAGCTGAAAATGCTCGACGCGGGCCTCGAAGCCCCGTCCTACGCGCACCCCGGCGACGCCGGAGCGGACCTTCGTGCCCGCGAGGACGTAGTTCTTGAACCGGGTGAACGCCGGCTGGTGCCCACGGGCGTCTCCATCGCCCTGCCCAACGGGTATGTCGCCCTCATCCACCCGCGGTCCGGGCTCGCCACCAAGCACGGCCTGACAGTGGTCAACGCCCCCGGAACCGTGGACGCCGGATACCGCGGCGAGATCGCCGTGACGCTGCTGAACACGGACCGTGAGAAAGCCATCGAGCTGCGGCGCGGCGATAGAATTGCACAGATGGTCATTCAGCGCGTGGAGTACGCACAGTTTGTGGCCGTTGCGGAATTGAGCGACTCGGTCCGCGGTGACGGCGGCTTCGGTTCCACCGGTGGTTTCGGTTCCGCCGCCGGTTTCGGAACACCGCAGGCCTAGCCGCGGGCGCCGCCCGGCTCAGCCGGTGCTGCATGACTTACCGCGCGGCCCAGGGTGGCACGGCGGGAAATGATCACAACTAAGGAGACAACCCGATGGTTTTTGGGCGTGGCAAGAAGGCCAAGAAGGACCAGGCGGCAGAGCCCGGGGAAAGCCCGGAAACTGCAGGCTCCGCTGCCGAGGAGAGCACCGGCCGGGCCGTCACGGGGCCCTTTGATGTCTCGGAAGTCGACAGCACTGACGGCTACGTGGACCTTGGCGCCCTCCTGATTGCACCACGGGAAGGCCTCCAGCTCCGTCTCGAGATCGAGGAAGCCACCCAGCGGGTTGTGGCCGTGACCATGGACCTCGACGGTTCGAGCCTCCAGCTCCAGGCCTTCGCCGCACCCCGCACCGAGGGACTCTGGGATGAGATCCGTGAACAGATCGGCCAGTCCGTGGGAAGCCAGGGCGGGCAGGTCGAGGAGATTCCCGGAGTTTTCGGCACCGAGCTCGTGGCCAAACTTCCGGCAGGAACAGCCGACGGCGCGGGCGGCTACCGCGTGGCCCGCTTCATCGGCGTCGACGGCCCCCGTTGGTTCCTCCGCGGCGTGCTGGGCGGCGAAGCTGCCCTGGACCGCGATGCTGCGGCGAACCTGGAGTCGTTGTTCAGGCAGATCGTGGTGGTGCGGGGCGAGAGCCCGATGCCGCCGCGTGACCTGCTGCAGCTCCGCCTGCCGAAGGATTCCGCTCCGGCGCCGCTGCAGGGCGCACCTGAGTTCGAGCAACCCGAGCGCGGACCGGAGATCACCCAGATTGGCTGACCCGGCCGGCGAATATCCGCAGCCCGAGCTGTCCATCAGTGGATTGCCGGACCGTGGACGTGTGCTGTGCCGCGGCTTCATCGAATCGGTGACGTACGTACCGGCCACACAGGTTGCCAGCTTCACCGCAATCGTCACGGACCACGACCTGCCGCGCGCCCAGGGGGGCCTTGCCCCCGCCGCGGTGGAACCGCCGTCGGCACGGAGGCGCGGAGGACCCGGCCGGCGCGACCGGCTGCGGGTCGTGTGGCTCGGCCGGCGTCGGGTACCCGGCGTCGACCCCGGCTGCGAACTCCGGCTGGAAGGCATGCTGACGTTGCGCGACGGGCTGCCCACCATGTTCAACCCCCGCTACGAAATACTGTCCCGCCAGGAGAACCAATGACGCCGTCCGAGACCCCGGATCCCGCTGCCGGGCGCGCCTCGTCCGAACCGGTCAAACCACCACACACGCCGGAGCCGCCGTCAGTGGCCGACCTCGCGGAAGGCTACGCAGTCAAGGCCGGCCTGCATCGGACGAAGGACGGCAGCATCGACGTGCTCAAGACTGCGGGCGGCGTCCAGGGCATTGCCGAGAGCATCGTTCCCGGGCTCACCTTCCTCGTCGCGTTCACCATCACCCGCGACCTCACCCTGTCCCTGATCGGCGCCTTGGCTGCGGCCGCCGCCTTCACCATTGCCCGGCTGGTCCAGCGGCGTCCGTTGACCCAGGCGCTGGCCGGGATAGTCGGCGTCGGAATTTCCGCGTGGCTGGCGAACACCACCGGCAAGGCGGAAAACTTCTACGTCCTGGGGTTCTTCACCAATGCCGCCTACATTGCAGGCATGGTGGTGTCCATAGCGTTGCGCTGGCCCATCGCCGGACTGCTGTTCGGCTTCATCAGGAACGAAGGCCTGGAGTGGCGCAAGGACCCGGCCCGGGTCAGGGCCTACCGCCTGGGCACGTGGATCATCGTGGGCGTCCTGGCCCTGCGGCTGCTGGTGCAGGTGCCGCTCTACCTCCTCGGCGAGCAGGGCCTGGCCGGCCTCGCCACCACACGGCTCCTGATGGGCGCCCCGCTGTACATCCTGGGCATCTGGGTTGCCTGGCTCATCACCAGGCCCGTTGCTGCCGCGGTGCCGCCGGCGCAGCCCGGTGAACCTTCGCAGCCTGGCGCACCGCAGCAAGGTCCTCCGCCGGCGGCCTAGCCGCCGGACTTAGCTGTCGATCTTAGCCGTCGAAGCCGTCGTCCTCGGGGGCCTGCTGCTCCCGGGGCTGGGCGGCCGCCGGTTCATTGTCGTCCTCCTGTGAACCGTGCGTGTCCGTGTCCCGGTCCTGCTGTTCAGGGGACAGCAGGGCCCTGAGGTCGTCTTCGGCAGCAATGGTGGTGACGAAAAACAGTTCGTCCCCGCCGTCGAGCACATCGTCCCGGCTGGGCGTGATGGGGGCCTGGTCACGAAGAATCGCCACCAGGGTGGAGTCCTCGGGCCAGTCAATGTCTCCCACCGTCAGTCCGATGACGTGCGAGTCGTGGGGCACCGTGAACTCGACCAGCGACGAAACCCCGGTCTGCAGCGTGAGCAGCCGGACGAGGTCGCCGATTTCCACCGCTTCCTCCACAAGCGCGGTCATCAGCTGCGGGGTGTTGACTGCGACGTCGACGCCCCAGGAATCGTTGAACATCCAGTCATTCTTGGGGTTGTTGACGCGTCCCACCGTCCGGCCAACGCCGAACTCGGTCTTCGCCAGCAGGGACACCACAAGGTTCACCTTGTCATCACCCGTGGCTGAAACCACCACTTCGGCGTCCTCGAGCTTGGCGTCCTGGAGCGTGCTCAGTTCGCAGGCGTCGCCCACAAGCCAATGGGCGCCACGGAGCCCGCTGCGGCCGATCACTTCCGGTTTCAGGTCGATCAGCAGGATTTCGTGTTTGTGGGCAAGGAGCTCACGGGCGATCGAGGAACCGACGCTGCCTGCCCCGACGATGACGACTTTCACTTACTGCTCCTTGGGGGGTTCTTTGGCAAGAATGTGGCCTACCTCGGCGCTGCGGTCCACGCGCAACATGGCGTGGACGGTGTCGCCCTCCTGATAGGACGTAGCGGCGGCCGGCAGCATGCCTTCGCCGAACCGGGTCAGGTAGGCAACCCGGATGCCGGCCGCCTTCTCGATCTGGGCGACGGAGTGCCCGATCCAGGCCGGGTCAAGGTCGATTTCAGCGAGGACCAGCCGGCCGGAGGGCTCACGGAAATCACCGGCGAGGTGCTGTTCGGGCAGGATCCGGCGCAGCACCTGGTCTGCGCTCCAACGCACCGCCGCGACCGTGGGAATGCCCAGGCGCTGGTAGATCTCGGCGCGGCCGGGGTCGTAGATCCTGGCCACGACGTGGGGCACGTGGAAGGTTTCGCGGGCCACCCGGGTGGCCAGGATGTTGGAGTTGTCACCGCTGGACACAGCGGCGAAGGCGTACGCCTCACTGACGCCGGCCTGCTTCAGGGTCTCCCGGTCGAACCCGACGCCGGTGACCTTGCGACCGGAAAACCCGGTGCGGAGCCTGCGGAAGGCACGGTCGTCCTGGTCGATGATCGCCACCGAATGGCCAGCATCCTCGAGGGTGTGCGCCAGCGTGGCTCCCACACGCCCACATCCCATGATCACGAAGTGCGCCACCCGTGCCTCCTCAGTCTTTTTCCAGTCGCTGCGTAAGACTCTACCGGCCGTCGGCGCCACTCTGCCCCCTGCCCGCAACTTCGGCCCGCCGCCGCGCGGGCGCCGCGGAGGGGCCCCGGAGCGAACGGCCACCCGCCGTCATGACATCGCGTCCGAATCAGACTAGCTTTGTGGAGTGCTGACAATATTGAATGCCGTGAAGCGGGTGCTGGTGGGGAGGCCCTTCCGGAACGACCGGCTAGCCCACACCCTGCTGCCGAAGCGGATCGCGCTTCCGGTCTTCGCCTCAGATGCCCTCTCCTCGGTGGCCTACGCGCCCGACGAAATCCTCCTGACCCTGGCGTTGGCGGGCGTGAGCGCGGTTGCCTTTTCACCGTGGGTGGGCCTCGCCGTCATGGTGGTGCTGCTCACGGTGGTGGCCTCCTACCGACAGAACGTCCACGCCTACCCGTCCGGCGGCGGCGACTACGAAATAGCCAACGTCAACCTCGGCAAGCACGCGGGACTGACCGTGGCATCCGCGCTGCTGGTTGACTACGTACTCACGGTTGCCGTCTCGATGTCGTCCGCGGCAACCTACCTCACCACCGCGGTCCCCTCGCTTCACGGCCAGCAGGCACTGATTGCCACTATCGGCGTAGTCATCCTGGCGCTGGTGAACCTGCGGGGAATCAAGGAAGCCGGCAGCGTCTTCGCCGTTCCCACCTACATCTTCATGGCGTCCATCCTGGGCATGACCGCCGTCGGCGTCTTCCAGGCGGCGACCGGCCAGCTGGGCGAGGCCCCGTCCGCGAACTTCACGATAGTTCCGGCGGCCGGGTTCGATGAGGGGCTGGTGGGGCTTGCCGGCGCCTTCCTGCTGCTCCGGGCGTTCTCCTCGGGCGCCGCGGCCCTGACCGGTGTGGAAGCCATCAGCAACGGTGTTCCGAATTTCCAGAAACCCAAGAGCAAGAACGCCGCCACCACTCTGCTGCTGCTGGGCGTCATCGCCTCCGCGATGCTCGCCGGCATCATCTACCTCGCCAACGCCACCAAGGTGCACATTGTGCTGGATCCGGCCACGGAATTCCTGGTCAACGGGCAGCCGCTGCCGGAAGGCTACATCCAGAGCCCGGCCATCAGCCAAATCGCCCAGACCATCTTCGGACCGGGCTCGGTGCTGTTCTACATCGTGGTTGCCGCAACCGGCGTCATCCTTGTTTTTGCCTCGAATACAGCCTTCAACGGTTTTCCGGTCCTCGGATCCATCCTCGCGCAGGACGGCTACCTCCCGCGCCAGCTGCGCACGCGCGGTGACCGCCTGGCCTTCAGCAACGGCGTCCTGGCCCTCGCCGCAGGCGCCCTGGTGCTCATCCTGGCCTTCAACGCCGACGTCACCAAGCTCATCCAGCTCTACATCGTCGGCGTTTTCATCTCCTTCACCGCAAGCCAGCTGGGCATGGTCCGGCACTGGGGGCGCGAACTCAAACTGGCGCGGGACAAGACCGTTCGCCTCCGAATGCTCAAGTCGCGCACCATCAACATGATCGGTTTCGGCATGACCGCCCTGGTCCTGACCATCGTGCTGATCACCAAATTCGAGCAGGGGGCCTGGATCGCGCTGCTCGCGATGTTCGTCCTGTACCTCATCATGTGGAGCATCCGCTCGCACTACGACAACGTGGCCAAGGAACTGGCGGTGGACGAGGATTCCTCGCCGCGTGCCCTGCCGTCCCGGGTCCACGCAGTGCTCCTGGTGTCCCACGTCCGCAAGCCCGTCCTGCGGGCCCTGGCCTATGCGCGGGCGTCCCGGCCCTCGCGGCTCGACGCCATAACGGTGGACATCAACTCCGAAGAAACCGCGCACACCCTCGCCGACTGGGAGAAACTGGAAATTCCGGTGCCGCTGACGGTCCTCGCCAGCCCGTACCGGGAAACGGTGACCCCCATCATGGAATACGTCAAGAACATGCGGCGGGATTCGCCCCGCGACCTCATCGTGGTCTATATCCCCGAGTACGTGGTGGGTAAGTGGTGGGAACAGCTGGTCCACAACCAGACCGCCCTGCGTATCAAGACCCGCCTCCACTTCGAGCCGGGTGTCATGGTGGCCAGCGTCCCCTGGCAACTGAAATCGTCCGAAGAAGCAAAGAAATTGCAGGATATCCAATGAACGCCGAGACCCAGACCCGCACGCATGCCGACCTCGTGGTGGATGTCGGGCCCATAGCCCACGGCGGGCACTGCGTGGCCCGCCACGAAGGCCGCGTGGTGTTTGTCCGGCACGCCATTCCCGGCGAAAAAGTCCGGATCCGGCTGACCGACGCCGGCGAGGAATCCAAGTTCTGGCGCGCCGACGTCGTCGAGGTGCTCGAAGCATCACCCGACCGCGTGCCCCATTTCTGGCGCGTGGCGGATTCCCTGCGCGCATGGTCCCACGGCCACCCGCCGGTGGGCGGCGCCGAACTGGGCCACGTGTCCCTGGAACGCCAGCGCAGCCTCAAGGCCGAAGTCCTGGCGGAACAGCTGAAACGGCTCGCCGGCGTCGAACGCGTTACGGAAGTGGAAGCTGTCGGGGCAGGCAGCGACGGCCTCGGGTGGCGCACGCGGGCAAGCTTTGCCGTGACGCCCGCCGGGAAGCTGGGCATGCATGCCCACCGTTCCGATCAGGTCATTGCCATCCGCGAGATGCCCCTGGCCGTGCCCGGAATCAACGAGCTCAGGCTCTGGGACATCGACCTCCAGGGCGTCGACCGCGTGGAAGTGGCGGCGCCCGCCAACGGGTCGCGCCCGCTGGTGCTGCTGGCCCCTGCCGCAGGCACCCGCGCAAAGCGCCTCAGCGGCATCCTGGCGCAGCTTCCCGACGACGTCTCGGTGGCCAGCTTCGATCCGGCCAAGGGCGAGGCCCTGCAGCTGCGCGGCCGCACCTGGGTCCAGGAGACGGCCGCCGGCCACGAGTACCGGGTCACAGGGGAGGGCTTTTGGCAGATCCACCGGGACGCGCCGGACACCCTCGTCGGGGCGGTCAAAGAATTCCTGCACGACGGCGGATACCTTGAGCCGGGCGCCGTGGTGGCCGACCTGTATGCCGGGGCGGGCCTTTTCACCGCCGCCCTTGCGGACGCCGTCGGGGTCACCGGTTCGGTGTTGTCCGTTGAAGGTGCCCCCGGCACCAGCCGCGATGCACGGAAGAACCTCCACGGGGCGCCGCAAGTGGAGATCGTGCAGGGACGCGTGGAGCGCGTGCTGCGCCAGAAGCCCCGCAACTTCGACGCCGTCGTGCTTGATCCGCCCCGCGCCGGCGCAGGCAAGGCCGTGGTCAGCCAATTGATGGCCGCGGGGCCGCGGGCGGTCGCCTATGTGTCCTGCGATCCGGCGTCGTTCGCCCGGGACCTGGGGTACTTCCAGCAGGGCGGCTGGTCGCTCGCCGGGCTGCGGGCGTTCGACCTCTATCCGCACACCCACCACATGGAGACAGTGGCGTTGCTGACGCCCCCGGCCTGATGTGACTAGGATGGGCGTAGTAGTCCCACGTCGCGCGCCGAATTCTCGGCTGACCCCATGCTCTTTTGTATGACCTTGTACTAATTAGGATGACCTAACTAGCAAGCGGTCTACCGCGCGACAAAGATGAAACTGTTGCGAGAGGAGTCCTGCGATGAGCATTGTGGACAGCTTCGGTTCAAAAGGCAAACTTAATGTAGCCGGTACCGAATACGAAATTTTCCGGTTGAACTCCGTTGAAGGTGCAGAAAACCTTCCGTTCAGCCTCAAGGTATTGCTTGAAAACCTGTTGAGGACCGAGGACGGCGCGAACATTACGGCCGATCACGTCCGAGCACTGGCCGGTTGGGATCCCAACGCCCAGCCCGACACTGAAATCCAGTTCACGCCGGCGCGCGTGATCATGCAGGACTTCACTGGCGTGCCCTGCGTTGTAGACCTCGCCACCATGCGTGAGGCCGTCAAGGAGCTCGGCGGTGACCCCAAGAGGGTCAACCCGCTGGCTCCCGCCGAGATGGTGATCGACCACTCGGTGCAGATCGACGTATTCGGTAACTCCGGCGCACTGGAGCGCAACATGGAGATCGAATACCAGCGGAACGGGGAGCGCTACCAGTTCCTCCGCTGGGGCCAGACCGCGTTTGACGACTTCAAGGTCGTCCCGCCGGGAACCGGCATTGTGCACCAGGTCAACATCGAGTACCTGGCCCGCACCGTCATGACCCGCGAAGTTGACGGCGTTGTCCGGGCCTACCCGGACACCTGCGTCGGCACCGATTCGCACACCACCATGGTCAACGGCCTCGGCGTGCTGGGCTGGGGCGTTGGCGGCATTGAAGCCGAGGCCGCAATGCTGGGCCAGCCCGTGTCCATGCTGATCCCGCGCGTCGTGGGCTTCAAGCTGACCGGGTCCATCCCGGCCGGCGCCACCGCCACCGACGTCGTCCTGACCATCACCGAGCAGCTGCGCAAGCACGGTGTTGTGGGCAAGTTCGTGGAATTCTACGGCGAAGGTGTGGCGGCAGTGCCGCTGGCCAACCGCGCCACCATTGGCAACATGAGCCCGGAGTTCGGCTCCACGGCCGCCATGTTCCCGATCGACGACGTCACCCTCGACTACCTGCGCCTCACCGGCCGGTCCGAGGAGAACGTTGCCCTCGTTGAGGCCTACGCGAAGGAACAGGGCCTCTGGCACGATCCTTCCAAGGAGATCAAGTTCTCCGAGTACCTCGAGCTGGACCTGTCCACGGTTGTTCCCTCTATCTCCGGCCCGAAGCGTCCCCAGGACCGCATCGAGCTCACCGATGCCAAGGAACAGTTCCGCAAGGACATCCACAACTACGTGAGCATCGAAGACGGCAGCGTGGACGAGTCCCTGGAAGAGTCCTTCCCGGCCTCCGACCCGCCCTCGTTCACGCACGCTGACTCGCACACCACCGAAACGGCGCGGGTTGAGTCCGCGGCCAACGGTGCGCATGGGCGTCCGTCCACCCCGGTGCACGTTGTCACTGCGGACGGCCGCGAGTTCGAGCTGGACCACGGCGCGGTGTCCATCGCCTCGATCACGTCCTGCACCAACACGTCCAACCCGTCCGTGATGCTTGCCGCCGCACTGCTGGCCCGCAACGCCGTGGACAAGGGCTTGGCCGCGAAGCCGTGGGTCAAGACCTCCGTGGCACCCGGCTCCAAGGTGGTCACCGACTACTACGAGAAGTCCGGCCTGACCCCGTACCTGGAGAAGCTCGGCTTCTACATCGTGGGCTACGGCTGCGCCACCTGCATCGGCAACTCCGGCCCGCTCGACGCCGAAATCTCCGAGGCCATCCAGGCCAACGACCTTTCCGTCACCGCAGTGCTGTCCGGTAACCGCAACTTCGAAGGCCGGATCAACCCGGACGTCAAGATGAACTACCTGGCCTCCCCGCCGCTGGTCATCGCCTACGCCCTGGCCGGAACCATGGACTTCGACTTCGACACCGATGCCCTCGGCCAGGACGAAGCCGGAAACGACGTCTTCCTGAAGGACATCTGGCCGAACCCGGTCGAGGTCCAGCAGGTCATCGACTCCTCGATTGACAAGGAAATGTTCGCCCGCGGCTACGAGGGTGTCTTCGACGGCGACGACCGCTGGAAGGCACTGGACACCCCGGCCGGCGACACCTTCGCCTGGGACGAGAAGTCCACGTATGTCCGGAAGCCCCCGTACTTCGACGGCATGAAGGCGAAGCCGGAGCCCGTCACGGACATCACCGGCGCCCGCGTGCTGCTCAAGCTCGGCGATTCGGTCACCACCGACCACATCTCCCCGGCCGGTTCCTTCAAGTCGGACACCCCGGCCGGCCAGTACCTGCTGGCCAACGGTGTGGAGCGCAAGGACTTCAACTCCTACGGCTCGCGCCGTGGCAACCACGAAGTCATGATCCGCGGCACGTTCGCGAACATCCGCATCAAGAACCAGCTGCTCGACGGCGTCGAGGGTGGCTTCACCCGCGACTTCACCCAGGCGGACGGTCCCCAGGCGTACGTTTACGACGCCGCCCAGAACTACCAGGCAGCCGGCACCCCGCTGGTGGTCCTGGCAGGCAAGGAGTACGGCTCCGGCTCATCCCGTGACTGGGCTGCCAAGGGCACCGCACTCCTGGGCGTCAAGGCTGTCGTGGCCGAAAGCTACGAGCGCATCCACCGCTCCAACCTGATCGGCATGGGCGTCCTGCCACTGCAGTTCCCGGCCGGCGAATCAGCTGCGACCCTGGGCCTGACCGGCACGGAAACCTTCGCAGTCGAGGGCGTCACCGCCCTCAACGAGGGCACCACCCCGAAGACACTCAAGGTCACCGCCACGGCTGAAGACGGCTCCGCCAAGTCCTTCGATGCGGTCCTCCGCATCGATACCCCGGGCGAAGCGGACTACTACCGCAACGGCGGCATCCTGCAGTACGTGCTGCGCCAGATCTCCGCCAACTAGCGGCAGAGGTCACAACCGGCACCACCAAAAGCCCCGGCCTGTCACTGACAGGCCGGGGCTTTTGCGTGGCGGCCCCCTGTCCCTGCGTCCTGCCCGCCGTCGAGGCGTTAGAGTTAAAAGGCATGTCTACCACCCGAAGGAGGCCCCGTTGGGAATCTTGGACACCATCCGGAATCCGCAGGACCTGAGCAAGTTGACCGAAGAACAGCTGTCCCAGCTGGCTGCGGAGGTCAGGAGTTTCCTGATCGGCAACGTGTCGCAGACGGGTGGCCACCTCGGACCGAACCTCGGCGTTGTGGAACTGACCATGGCCGTGCACCGTATTTTTGATTCTCCCCGCGACAGCATTGTCTTTGACACCGGACACCAGTCGTATGTCCACAAACTCCTCACCGGACGCCAGGACTTCAGCACCCTCCGCCAGGAAGGCGGCATGTCCGGCTATCCGGACCGTGCAGAGTCCGAGCACGACATCGTGGAAAGCTCCCACGCCTCCTCGTCGCTGTCCTGGGCCGACGGCATCTCCCGCGCCCGGCAGCTGACCGGCGACGGCGACCGCTACGTGATCGCCGTGGTGGGCGACGGCGCCCTGACCGGCGGCATGGCCTGGGAAGCGATCAACAACATTGCAGCGGACAAGAAGCGCCGCGTCGTCATTGTCGTCAACGACAACGGCCGTTCATACGCGGCCACCGTGGGCGGCTTCGCCGACTACCTCGCCTCCCTGCGCCCCACCATTGATTCCTTCCGCGCTGCCCCTGCCTACGAAGGCACCCTGGACTGGTGGAAGCGGAAGCTGCAAAACGGCGGACCCGTGGGACAGTTCACCTACCGGAGCCTGCATGCCATGAAGAAGGGCATCAAGGACTGGTGGGCGCCGCAGGGCATGTTCGAGGACCTGGGCATGAAGTACATCGGCCCGGTCGACGGCCACAACCTCCAGGCCATGGAGCACGCCCTCTCGACGGCGAAGAACTACGCCGGCCCGGTCATCGTGCACGCAATGACCGAAAAGGGTCACGGCTATGCGCCGGCACGCGCCCACGAGGCCGACCAGTTCCACGCCGTTGGCATTATCGATCCCGAAACCGGGGAGCCCACGGAGGCAGGCGGTGCCCAGTCCTGGACGTCGGTCTTCGCCGACGAAATCGCAGCGATCGCCGATGAGCGCCAGGACATTGTGGGCATTACCGGTGCCATGCTCATTCCCGTGGGCCTGCACAAATTCGCCGCACGGCACCCGGAACGCGTCTTCGATGTCGGCATCGCCGAGCAGCACGCGCTCACCTCGGCCGCCGGCATGGCCTTCGGCGGCCTCCACCCCGTGGTCGCCGTCTACGCGACCTTCCTGAACCGCGCGTTCGACCAGCTGCTCATGGACGTTGCCCTGCACCGGGCCGGCGTCACCATTGTGCTGGACCGCGCCGGTGTGACAGGGCCCGACGGCGCCAGCCACCACGGTATGTGGGACATGGCCATGGTGCAGATCGTCCCCGGGCTCCACCTGGCAGCGCCACGCGACGCCACAAGGCTCCGCGAAGAACTCCGCGAAGCCGTGGCCATCAAGGACGCGCCCTCAGTTGTCCGGTATTCCAAGGGCAGCGTGGGTGCCGAAGTGGAAGCGCTGGAGCGCCTGAGCGACGGCGTGGATGTGCTGGCCCGCCGTCCTGCGGGCTCCAGCGAAAACGACGTGCTGATCGTGAGTGTGGGCGCCATGTCCGAGCTCGCCCTGGACGTTTCCAACCGGCTAGGCGCCCAAGGCATCAGCTCCACGGTGGTGGACCCCCGCTGGCTGCTGCCGGTCCGGAAATCCATCATTGCGCTGGCTGCCCGCCACCGCCTGGTCATCTGCATCGAGGACGGCGTCCGCGCCGGTGGCGTGGGATCCCGCATCCGTCAGGAAATGCGCGCCGCGGGTGTGGACACCGCCCTCAACGAGGTGGGCCTGCCGGTGGAGTTCCTGGACCACGGCACGCGCGCGCAGGTGCTGGAACGCGTCGGTTTGACCGCCCGCCAGATCACGCACGACGTCGTTGCCCAGGTTTTGGGGACCAAGGTGCCTTTCGCTCGTCCCCTGCCCGGCCAGGAACACCCGACTACGGGCAGCCTGCCAAAACTGTGATCCCGCACGAGGCCGAACCTCCCGGGAACCTGGCACCCGGGGACCTTGTGGTGGCGCGGAACCGCAAATGGGACGGTGGCGCGCACTGGGTGGTACCGGGCAGCTACCTCGGCGAGGATAGCCACGGCTGGTGGATCTTCCAGCCCAAGGGATCGTTCATATCGCGGCCCGGAGCGGCTTTCCACGCCCGGTCCGACGCCGTCCTGCTTGTTCCGCGGACCGGCGACTACGTGGCCACGTTCTACGACGACACCTACCCCGGCGACTTCCGGGTGTACGTGGACCTTGCCGTGGGCCACGGCTGGAACGGCATCAGGCCCGGGACCTTCGAGTTCCATGTGATCGACATGGACCTGGACGTCATCCGGTCCGTGTCCCGTGGCGTCTACATCGACGACGAAGACGAATTCGCCGAACACCAGGTGCGCATGGAGTATCCGCGGGACCTCGTGGACCGGATGCTCCGGGAGACAGAACAGCTTTACCAGGCCGTGAAGGCACAGCACGCACCGTTCGACGGCACAGACGCCGAGTGGTTCAGGAGAGGACGGGCATGAGCGGAATTATCAGGGTCTACAAACGAGACGACGAAGGGGTCCTGCTGTTCCGGGAAGCCTGGTTCGATGAGGATTACAGCCAGTTCGTCATGAACCACGGCGTCGTCGGGCACCAGAGCAAGACGGACGAAACGGACGTCGCCGATGCCGAGGCTGCCGAAGGCCTCATGGACGCCTTCGCAGTGCAGTGCGCAGAGGACGGCTACGCCGAGATTCCGGACGAGGAACAGTTCTGGGTGGTTGCGCAGTACGCGCTGAAAACCAAGGACGGCACCGACCGTGACCGCTACCTGGAGGAAAAGGCCAAGGACGCCCTCATCAGCCACCTTGCCTGGCGCGGACTCGGCACCGTGGAGCGGTCAGAATTCGGCGAGGCCAAACTCAACATCTTCTGCCTTTGCCCCGATGTCAACAAGGCCGTCAACGCCATCAAGGTCTGCATCCGCGGTGAGGACCTGGACTTCACCAAGCTCAGCATCGCTGCCGCGCCGTTCGGAGAGCTGGAAGCCTTTAAGCTCAAGCACTCGCCGAAACCAGCTTCGGGCTTTACCCTCTAAGAGGGGGCAACCGACTTACTGGGAGGCAACCGCTATGGCGCCAAAATCCGTTCAACCAGGCCACACCCCGATTCCCCGCGGAATCGGCGCGCCTGCCCGCCGGGCCATGGCCCACGCCGGACTGGAAACCCTGGAACAGGTGGTCCAGTATCCCCAGCGGGAATTGTTGAAGTTGCACGGAATGGGCGTCAAGACCATGGCACAACTCCAGGACGCCATGGACGAGCACGGACTCGAGTTCCCCGCCACCTGACAAGTTCTCCGGCCTCCGGCCCGGTCCGGACGCAGCCCCGAAGGGCCGCGTCCGGACCTGCATTGCGGCCGTTATAGGCTGAATTCATGACTGAATACCGCCGCCTTGGAAAATCCGGATTGACCGTCTCCGTTGTTGGCCTCGGCTGCAACAATCTTGGCCGGGCCAACACCGTGACGGAGTCGCAAGAGGGGACGGACGCCGTCGTGCATGCCGCCCTGGACGCCGGCATTACGCTCTTTGACGTCGCGGACACGTATGGCCGGGAGCCCGGACTCAGCGAAACCATGCTGGGCAAAGCCCTTGCGGGCCGGCGCGGTGACGCGATTGTGGCCACGAAGTTCGGCATGGACATGGGCGGAGCCAACGGCAACGACTTCGGCGCCCGCGGATCGCGGCGCTACATCGTCAAGGCCGCCGAAGCCTCGCTGCGGCGGCTGGGCACCGACTGGATCGACCTTTACCAGTTCCACACCCCGGACCCGCTGACGCCCATCGACGAGACGCTTGCCGCCTTGGACGACCTGGTGACCAGCGGGAAAGTCCGCTACCTCGGGCACTCCAACCGGGCCGGCTGGCAGGTGGCCGAGGCCGAATTCGTGGCCCGCGCCCGTGGCGGCGCACGCTTTGTCTCCACCCAGAACCACTACAACCTGCTGGACCGCCGCGCCGAAATCGAAATCACGCCCGCCGCGGAAGCCTACGGCCTGGGCGTGCTGCCGTACTTCCCGCTGGCCAACGGACTGCTGACCGGCAAGTATGCGCCCGGCAAGGCCCCGGAGGGCTCGCGCCTCAGCCACACCCGGACCAACCTCGTCCACGACGCCGACTGGGACCAGCTGGAGAAGTTCAGCACGTTCGCCGCGGAGCGGAACCTCAGCGAAATCCAGGTGGCGTTCTCCTGGCTGGCGGCCCAGCCGTCCGTCAGCAGCGTGATCGCGGGCGCCACGAAGCCGGAGCAGGTCCGGGAGAACGCCGCCGCCGTGGCCTGGGTGCCCAGCGCGGAGGAACGCGCCGAGCTGGATGAGATCTTCCCCCGTGCGCCCAAGGTGGCACTCTTCTGATGCAGTCGGTCCTGATGGACGTGGACACCGGGATCGACGACGCCCTGGCCCTGGGGTACCTCCTGTCCCGCCCCGACGTCCGGGTGCATGCCATCACCTGCACCGCCGGAAACGTGGGGGCGCGGCAGGTGGCACTCAACAACCTGGCCCTCCTGGAGCTGTGTGGCACGCCGGGAATCGAGGTGGCCATCGGCGCCGAAGTGCCGCTGGAGATCCCCTTGGTGACCACGGAGGAAACCCACGGGCCGCAGGGGATCGGCTACGCGGAACTGCCGCCGCCCGCACAGCAGGTCTCGGACCGGCACGCCGTCGATGTCTGGGTGGACGAGGTGCGGAAGCATCCCGGCGAGATCACCGGACTCATCACCGGTCCGCTGACCAACTTCGCCCTGGCCCTCCGCCGGGAACCGGACCTGCCGTACCTGCTCAAGGGGCTGGTGATCATGGGCGGCTGCTTCTACTACCAGGGCAACACCACCCCGACGGCGGAGTGGAACGTCTCGGTCGATCCGCACGCCGCGAAGGAAGTGTTCGCCGCCTACCGGGGCCTCCCGGAGGACAAGCTGCCGGTGGTGTGCGCGTTGGAAACCACCGAACTGATCGAGATGCGGCCCGAGCACCTGCAGCGCCTTGCCGAGGCTGCGGGCGCCGGTCCGGAACCCGTTCTTCCGGACCAGCCTGAGGGACTCCGCAGCAAATCCGGAAACCCCTTGGTGGCATGCCTTTCGGACGCCCTCCGCTTCTACATGGAATTCCACCGGCTCTACGACCAGGGCTTCGTGGCCCACGTTCACGACGCCTTCGCCGCCTGCGTGGCCGTGGGGCGGACGGACGTGGCCACAGCGCTGGCCACGGTGGACGTCGAAACCGGATCCCCGCTGCTGATGGGCACCACGGTAGCGGACTACCGGGGCCTGTGGGGCCTGCCGCCCAACGCCCGGATTGTGACATCGAACAACCCGAAGCAGTGCTTCGATGAGCTGATCGAATCCGTGGGGGCGCTGGCCAGGCGACTGCCCTAAGATGGTAGCTGCGCCGAGGTGACATAGGCGCACGTTTGCCGATCCCGGTACCGGTGTACCCAAGTCCGTGTACCCGAGGAACGCAGCCCACAGCCAAAGGAACAGCCATGTCACAGCCATCCCGGACCCTGCCCGCCCCTGGACAGGCGGCGGTCCGCAACCGCCGCCTGCTCGAAATCCTTGGCGCGGTGTCCATTGCGGCCACCTTCATCTTCCTCGTCCTCACGCAGCCCGCGGATATCACCAACGGGCTGGCGGGCGGATCCACGCTCGTGGCCCTGGGCGGTTTCCTGCTGGGAGCCATCCTCCTGATCGTCGGCGTGCTCCCCACCCTCCCCACGTCCACGCTGGTGCTGATTCCGGTGGCCCTTGTCCTCAACATCGCCCTCGGGCAGATCATGGGGTCCACAGGACTGCCGTTCTACTTTGACGCGATCGGCACAGTACTGATTGCCGTCCTGGCCGGTCCGGCGGCCGGAGCCGCGACGGGCGCCCTCAGCAGTGTCGTGTGGTCCTTCATCAATCCGACCGTGCTGCCTTTCGCCGCCGGTGCGGCACTCATCGGCTTCCTGGCGGGGCTGGCCGCCCGCTACGGGCTGTTCCGCCGCTTCTACCTTGCCCCGGTGGCAGGCTTCGTGACAGGCATCCTTGCGGGCGTCGTCTCCGCACCGATCGCGGCTTTCGTCTTCGGTGGCACCTCCGGCGTCGGTACCGGCGCGATTGTCAGCGCCTTCCGGGCCATGGGAGACACCCTGCTGGCCGCGATCACCAAGCAGGCGCTCATTTCGGACCCCATGGACAAGGCCATCGTCTTCGCCGTCGTCGCGATGCTGGCGTACGCGCTGCCGCGCCGGACCACGCTGCAGTTCGCGTTCGTGCGGCGCTTCAACGTGCTCGCGGGCAAGAAGCAGGACGCGCCGGACGCCTGATTCCGTGCCTGCCCGCCTGAACCCTCCCGCAGCGCTTAACCCCCTGACCACACTCGCGGCGGCCGTCGCGGCCGCGGCGATCACGACGGCGGTCTCCAGCTGGGCCGTTTCACTCGCCGTTGCCCTCGCCTGCGCAGCGCTGGCAGTGCGGTCCGGGGTGGCCGGCCGGCTGGCTCCGGCCGCCGCGGTGATCCTGGCGCCCTTCTGGCTGTCGCTGCTGGTCATGCACGGGCTGTTCTTTCCCGAGGGCAGGACGGTCCTGGCGGACTGGGGCGCAGCCCGGGTCACGGTGGAGGGGCTTCGATTCGCCCTGGACATGGGCGCGCGGACGGCGGCCTACGTCATGGTCTTCCTGCTCTTTTCGTTCACCGTCCGTGTGCCGGACCTGGTGGCGGTGATGTCGGCGCGGCGTGTGCCCCCGCAGTTCGGCTACGTCCTGGCGTCCACCCTGACGCTGGCACCGGCCATCAGCGGAAAGCTGGCGCGGATCCGGCGGGCCCAGGAATCCCGGGGACTGGTGCTGGGAAGCGGGCCGCTGCGGCGGCTGGCGGCCGTCCGGCTGCAGATGGTTCCGCTGGTCCTGTCGCTGATCGAGGATGCCGGTGAGCGGGCGCACTCGCTTGATGCCCGGGGCTTCAACGGCAGCCGGGCGCGCACGAGCTACCGGGACGTGCCGGATACGGCTGCCCAGCGGGCATTCCGGGCCGTCGCCCTGCTGCTGGCCGCAGCCGCGGTTGCGCTGCGGCTCTCCGGCCAGTGGCCAGAGCTCCAGTGGCCCGCGCTCCAGGGGTTCGCAATGCTGTGGCCCCTGGGAGTTCCGGCATGACGACTGTGCCTCTGCTCGAGGTCAGGATTGAAGCCTTCAGCTACCACGGTGACGACGCGGACGTTCTCCACGACGTGGACGTTGCCGCGGCACCGGGCACACTCACTGCCGTGCTGGGCGGCTCCGGCAGCGGCAAGTCCACCCTGGGCCGGCTGCTGGCCGGCTGGCTGTCCGGCGGGAACTCCGGACAGTTCAGGGGCACCCTGCACCTGCGTCCTTCGGCCCTGCGTCGTGACCCGGACCGGCACTCGGCACCGGGGGACAGCGGGCCCCTCGTTTTTCACGGCACCCCGGACGACCCCCGGATCAACCCCGCCCTCTGGTCCGAGCATGTGGGGTTCGTTCCGCAGGATGCCGCAGCCCTGTTGTCCACCGTGGGGTCCACGGTCGCCGAGGAGTTGGCCTTCGGACTCGAGAACCGGGGCATGGACAGGACCCTGATGCGCGCGGAGGTGTTGCGTGCCGCCGACTCGGCGGGACTGACCGCCCTGCTGGAACGCGATCCGGCCACCCTGTCCGGCGGCGAGCTGCGGCGACTGGCCGTGGCCTGTTCCGCCATTACGCGCCCCGGCGTCCTGGTGCTCGACGAACCCCTCGGCTCGCTGGATGCCGAAGGCGCCGCGTCGGTGCAAGCGCTGGTCCGTCGACTTCTGGACTCCGGCACCGCCGTCGTCGTCCTGGGCCAGGCCGTGGATGAGCTTGCGTTGTCAGCCACCCGCTGGCTGGTGCTCGACGGCGGCACGGTCACCGCACTCGGCACCCCCGGCGAGCTGGCGGGGAGCCCCGCGCTGCTGCACTCCGGCGTCGTGCTTCCCGCGCTGGCGGACGATAGTCCCGGCCCGCGCCGCCGGACCGCTGACCGGCACCCGGCCCCTGCCGGTCCCGGCACGGAAAATTCCGCGCCTGCCGTTCTGGAGCTGGACCGTGTCAGTTTCGGCTACCCGGCCGGCAAACACCAAACGGGTCCCGGGGTGCTTGGCGATCTCAGCCTGGCTGTCCGTGCGGGCCAGATTGTCGCCGTGACGGGTCCGAACGGAGCCGGCAAGTCCACGCTGCTGAGGCATGTCAACGGACTGCTCCGTCCCCTCCGGGGGGCCGTCCGGATCGAGGGCAAGGACATCGCCGGCATTCCGACCGGGCGGGTGGCGGACCGGGTGGGCCTGCTCTTCCAGCACCCGCGGGACCAGCTCTTTGAGCGGACGGTCCTGCGCGAAGTGCTGTTTGGCCTGGACCGGAAGTCCGGTGCCGCGGAGGAAGCAGCCGCGCGGGCGGCGCTGACCGCCGTCGGACTCGGTGACCAGCTGAAGGCCCATCCGCATGAGCTTCCGGCGTCCGGGCAGCGGCTCCTCGCCCTTGCCACCGTCCTGGCCCGGGAACCGATCCTCATTGCGCTGGACGAACCTACCGTGGGCCTGGACCGGCACGGCCTCGTACGACTGGATGAGGCGCTTGGCGCGGCGGCGGAGCGTGGCGCTGCCGTGGTCATGGTCACGCACGAGGTCGCTTATGCCCGGGCCACGGCCCACCGCGTCCTCGAGCTCCGGGACGCCAGGCTGCACGAGGTTTGATCGTTGCCTGTCCGCACGCAGCAGCGCCGCAGCCCGCACCGGATAAGGTGCGGGCTGCGGCGCTGCTGGTTGAGCAGCGGGAGTGGACTGCTGCCCCGTGGCCCTAGGCCGGAACTGCCGCGGACGCTACGCCGGGAGCGAGGAACTTCCTGCCATTGACCCGTTCGGAGGCTCCGACGCGGTCCAGGTACGGGGTGATGCCCCCGAGGAACATCGGCCAGCCTGCGCCGAGAATCATGCAGAGGTCGATGTCTTCCGGCCCGGCCACCACGCCTTCTTCCAACATGAGTCCGATTTCCTCGGCCAGCGCATCCTGCGTGCGGCGGAGGACCTCCTCACCGGTGGAGGGGGAGGTGCCGAAGGAGAGCAGCGCCATCGTTTCGGCGGGGATGAACGGTTTTCCGTCCGGCCCCTTTTCCGGCACCCCGTTCTGCACGGACCAGATGGATTTCACGCCGTTGTCGATCAGCTTTTGCAGGTTCTGCGAAACGCTGAAGCGGTCCCCGAACGCGGCGTGCAGGGATTCCTGGACGTGCTGCGCCACGGGCAGGCCGACCATCGCGCCGAGCGTAAACGGCGTCATGGGCAGTCCCATGGTCCGCAGTGCATTGTCGGCCACGTCCGCCGGAGTTCCCTCATCGAACGCCGCGGTCACTTCGCCCATGAGGCGCAGCAGGATGCGGTTGACCACAAACGCGGCGGCGTCCTTGACCAGGACGGCGGTCTTCTTCAGGCCCCTGGCAAGTTCGAACGCGGTGGCCAGCACGGCGTCGTCGGTCCTGGGCGCCCGGACGATCTCCAGCAGCGGCATGACCGCCACCGGGTTGAAGAAGTGGAAGCCCACCAGGCGCTCAGGGTGCTCCAGGTCCTCAGCCATGGCAGTGACGGAGAGAGAGGACGTGTTCGTGGCCAGGATGCACTCGGGGGAGACAATCGCCTCCACCTCCGCGAACACCTGCTTCTTGACGTTCAGCTCCTCAAACACGGCTTCGATGACGAAGTCGGCGTCGGCAAACGCCGCCTTGGAAACCGAGCCCGTCACAAGTGCCTTGGTGCGGTTGGCGGCGTCGGCACTGAGCCGTTTTTTCGCGAGCATCTTGTCCACTTCGGCATGGACGTAGCCCACACCTTTGTCCACGCGGGCCTGGTCGATGTCCGTCATGACCACGGGCACCTTGAGCTGCCGGGCGAAGAGCAGCGCCAGCTGGCTCGCCATCAGGCCTGCACCCACCACGCCCACTTTGGTCACCGGCCGGGCCAGCTTGCGGTCAGGTGCACCCGCCGGGCGCTTCGAGCGCTTCTGTACGAGGTCCAGGAAAGCGTAAACAGTGGAGCGGAATTCGTCGGTCTGCATGAGGCCGGCCAGGGTCTCGCACTCGAGTGCTGCCGATTCCGCCTGGCTCATGGTCCGGTTGGCCTCCATGATGTCCAGCACTTCGGCCGGCGCGGGGGAGGCGTTGGACGTCTTGGCCTCCACGAAGGCCCGCCCGGCGGCAACGGCTGCCGCCCAGCGGCCGGCAACCTCCGGATCGGAAGGTTCGACGGCGTTGGGCCGCTTCGGGGCGACCTCGCCGGAAATGACGCCGGCAGCCCAGGCGAGGGACTGCTCCACGAAGTCGGCGGGTTCGAACATGGCGTCGGCAATGCCCAGGCCGAAGGCCTGCGGGCCGGTGAGCGTCCGGTTGTTGCTGAGCGGATTCTCGATCATCACCTTGACGGCGTTCTCCGGTCCGATCAGCCGCGGAAGGATGTAGACGCCGCCCCAGCCGGGCACCAGGCCGAGGAAGGCTTCGGGAAGCGCCAGGGCTCCGGCGCTGGTAGACACCGTGCGGTAAGTGGACTGCAGGGCGATCTCCAGGCCGCCGCCCAGTGCCACGCCGTTGATGAAGGCGAAGCTGGGCACGCCCAGGTTGGCCAGGGTCGCATAGACGTCGTGGCCGAGCTGCGCCATCCAGAGGCCGTGGTCCCGGTCGTTAAGGGACTTGACAGCGGACAGGTCCGCGCCGGCCACCAGGTAGTAGGGCTTTCCGGTCACGCCGACGCCCACGATCTCGCCGCGGGTGGCCCGGTCTTTGAGGCCTTCCAGGACCGTGCCCAGTTCCACCAGGGTGTTCGGGCCCAGTGTGGTGGGTTTGGAGTGGTCCAGGCCGTTGTCCAGGGTGATCAGCGCGAATGTTCCCGGGCTCGGCTTGCCGCCGGCAGCCGGCAGCTCGATGTCCTGGACATAGGAATGCGTGACGATCTCGTCAGGGAAAAGGTCGGCAAGCTTGCGGAAATCTGCGGCGCTCATGCTGCTGCTCCTTCAGTCTGGGTGATGGCAGGTTCGGTGGCGGGATCGCTGGTGGCGGTGTCGTCGGCGGGCGACACTGTGCCGCTGTAGCCTGTGTATTCCGAGTGACGCGGGTTTTCCCAGATGACGGTGGCGCCCATGCCCAGGCCGATGCACATGGTGGTCATGCCGAAACGGACCGACGGGTCCTCCTCGAACTGGCGCGCCAGCTGGTTCATCAGCCGCACCCCGGAGGAGGCCAGCGGATGCCCGACGGCGATCGCGCCGCCGTAGCGGTTGACGCGGGGATCGTCGTCGGCAATGCCGAAGTGGTCCAGGAAGCTCAGCACCTGGACGGCGAATGCCTCGTTGATTTCGAACAGGCCGATGTCCGAGATGCCCAGGCCTGCGTTCTTCAGCGCCTTCTCCGTGGCGGGGACCGGCCCGATGCCCATGACCTCCGGCTCGACGCCGGCAAAGGCGTAGCTGACCAGACGCATCTTCACCGGCAGCCCAAGCTCCGCCGCGGCATCCGCGGAGGCAAGCAGGGCCGCCGTCGCGCCGTCGTTCAACCCTGCTGCATTGCCGGCAGTCACCCGGCCGTGGGGGCGGAACGGCGTGCGCAGCGCGGCAAGGTCCTCGAGGGAGGTTCCGGGCCGGGGCGGTTCGTCAACGGTGTTGACCGTCCAGCCCTGCCCCGGCTTCATGGTGGCCACCGGCACCAGGTCCGGCTGGATCTGGCCCTTTCCGTAGGCCGCTGCCAGCTTGTCCTGGGACGCCACTGCGTAGGCGTCGGTGCGGTCCTTGGTGATGGCCGGGAAACGGTCGTGCAGGTTCTCGGCGGTGTTTCCCATGTTCAGTGCGGCGGGGTCCACGAGGCGCTCGGACATGAACCGCGGATTGGGATCGGCGCCCTCGCCCATCGGGTGGTTGCCCATGTGTTCCACTCCGCCGGCGATGACGACGTCGTACGCCCCGAAGGCGATGCCGCTGGCGGTGGTGGTGACGGCGGTCATGGCGCCGGCGCACATGCGGTCCACAGCGAAGCCGGGGACGGTGCGGGGGAGCCCGGCCAGGAGGGCCGCAGTGCGGCCGATGGTAAGCCCCTGGTCGCCGGTCTGGGTGGTGGCGGCAACGGCCACCTCGTCAATGCGGTCGGCAGGGAGGGAAGGGTTGCGGCGCATCAGTTCGCGGATGCACTTGACCACGAGGTCATCGGCGCGGGTTCCGGCGTAGATCCCCTTCTCGCCCGCGCGGCCGAACGGCGTGCGGACACCGTCCACAAAAACGACGTCGCGGACGGTCCTGGTCATTCCGCTGCTGTGGGTTCCGCTGCTGTGTTCTCCGCTGTGGCGGGGCTGGCTCACGTGATACTCCTCATCGAGACATTGGTGCCGGACGCGCGCCGATGGCAGCGGCAATCCGGGCGGCATTGATCCCAATGTTACTCGTGAGTAACTTAGCTGGCAAGGAGTGCGCGGGACTGGTGTTGTCCGGCCGCGGCGAGCCGGCCGATGCAGACTGTCGATACAGGCGCGGGCAGCTAGCTCCCGGTTCCGGTCGCGGCCCTGGGCTCCTTCGGTTCTTTGGGAGGCAGCGGCTGCGGATTGAGGAACGCCGCAGTGATCAGCGGAGCCGTCAGTTCGATCTGCCACGGCCGGGCACCGAGTTCACCGAGCTCTTCGGCGATCCCTTCTTCGCTGAGCTCGGCAGGGGGACGCCACGCCACCCGGCGGAGGAAGTCGGGCGTGAGCAGGTTTTCGACAGGAAGGTTCAGTTCGTCGGCCTTTTCCTGGAGCAGCGGCCTGGCAGTCGTCAGGCGTTCGGCCGCAGCCGGGTCCCTGTCGGCCCAGACCCGTGGTGGCGGCGGAGCATTGGTTGGAAGGTGCAGCGGCGGCAGCTCCTCCATGCTTCTCGCTGTCGCGATGCAACGCAGCCAGCGCGGAGCCTCACGCTGCGCGGCACGGCCGTGGAAGCCCTTGGTGCCCAGCAGCTGTGGAACGGTGGTGGGCATGGCCTTGGCGGCTGCGACCAGCGAAGAGTCGGGGATGAGCCGGCCGGGAGCGACGTCGCGCTTGCGGGCCAGGGAGTCGCGCTCCAGCCACATTTCACGGACCGCGGCGAGCTGCCGGCGGTCCCTGATCTGGTGCAGCCCCGAGGTCTTGCGCCAGGGATCCACGCGCGGCGGGGCGAGTCCGGCCGCGAGGATGGCTGCGAACTCCTGTTCGGCGAATTCAAGCTTCCCGTCGGCCTGGAGCAGCTCGATGAGTTCTTCGCGCAGTTCCGTGAGGACCTCCACGTCGAGGGCCGCGTAGCGCAGCCAGGGTTCCGGGAGCGGGCGGGTGGACCAGTCGGCGGCGGAATGCTCCTTGGCGAGGCCGAAGCCGAGGAGCTGCTCGATGACAGCCGCCAGGCCCACCCGCGGCAGTCCGGCAAGCCGCGCGGCCAGTTCGGTATCGAACAGTTTGTGCGGCCACATGCCAAGCTCCGACAGGCACGGAAGGTCCTGGCTCGCTGCGTGCAGGATCCATTCGACGCCCTCGAGGGCGTCGTTGATGATCCGCAGGTCCCCGAAGGGTTCCGGGTCGATGAGCCACGTTCCCGAGCCTTCGCGGCGGATCTGGACCAGGAAGGCGCGCTGCCCGTAGCGGAAGCCCGATGCGCGTTCCGCGTCCACCCCTGCCGGGCCCGTCCCGGCGGCAATGGCGGCCGCGCAACGCTCCAGCCCCGCCGGAGTTTCAATGACGAGCGGTACTCCGTCGCGGGGGGAGTCCAGGTCGATGACCTCGGGGACCAGGCTGTCGAAGCCTTCCACCGTGATGTGGGGAGTAATGTCAGCAGCCGGGACGCCGGCCGTGGTGTGTTCCGGATTTTGAGGGGTCATGATGCCTTCAGTTTACCGACATCGCGCTGAAGGGCGTCCCGCCGTGGTGAACCATGGTCAGTTGCGCCGCCGGCGGGGCAGGGCGGATACGCCCTCAGGCAGTGGCGGGAGTCCGGCGAAAGTGCAGACCATGTCCGACCACGCCTCCAAATGGGACCGGATATCCGGCCCCACAGGGGTCCACGACGCCCGCAGCTCGATGTCGATGGAGCCGGGCCTGTCGGCGAGGGTGCCGAAACTTTCGGACAGGATCCTGGTGGCCGTTCCGCCCGCCGCGCGGTAGGGCGCGTTGTGGTTCTCCAACGCTTCGACGAGCCAGGTCCACGCAACCGAGCCCAGCATTTCGTCGTTGCCCATCTCGGCCTCCAGCTGGGCGCGGATGTAGGTGACGATCCGGAACTCGCCGTCCCACACCGCCGAGCCGTCCGGATCGTAAAGCAGGATGAACCGCCCGGTGGCGAGTTCCTCGGCGTCGTCGTCGACGGTTCCCGCCGCGCGGACCAATGCGGCGGAAACGGGTCCGTGCACAGCGGCGGGGGCGGGCCCCGGAACAGGGCCTATGACCTCCGCGCCGAGGGCCACTGCGAAGGGGGCCAGCCTGGACGGTGCGGGGATTTCGTCCAAGTGCAGCTCACTGCGGCACCGTGCTTTTCGTAGGGATCCCAACGCGGTAAGGAACTCCGCGGGAACCTGGGCGAGTGCGTTCACATTCGCAGGTTACGCAAAATGTGGCGCTGAACCCGGCAGGCTCGCCGCCCCGTGCGCCCGCTCAACGGGCCGCCAGCTCCCGCTTGATGGCAGCGACAAACGAATCCACGTCCTCCTCGCTCGTGTCGAAGGAGCACATCCAGCGGACTTCCCTCGCAGCTTCGTTCCAGTCGTAAAAGCGGAACGATTCCCGCAGCCGGTCCGCGACGCCTTCGGGCAGGATGGCAAACACACCGTTGGATTCCGTCTTCTGGGTGGGTTCCACGCCGTCGATCCCATCCACTGCAGCGCGCAGGCGGGCAGCCATGGCGTTCGCGTGCCTGGCCGACCGCAGCCAGAGGTCGCCCTCGAGGAGGGCAATGAACTGGGCAGACATGAACCTCATTTTGGAGGCCAGCTGCATGTTCATCTTGCGGAGGTAGATCAGGCCGTGCGCGGCGTCCGGATTGAGCGCCACCACCACCTCTCCGAACAGCAGACCGTTCTTGGTGCCGCCGAAGGAGAGGATATCCACGCCGGCGTCGCGCGTGAACGCCCGGAGCGGCACGTCGAGGTGGGCAGCGGCGTTGGCCAGCCGGGCCCCGTCCATGTGGAGCTTCATGCCCTTGGCGTGGACGTGGTCCGCTATGGCGCGGACCTCCTCCGGCGTGTAGCACGTGCCCAGTTCGGTGGTCTGGGTGATGGACACGGCCAGCGGCTGGGCGCGGTGTTCGTCGCCCCAGCCCCAGGCTTCCCTGTCGATCAACTCGGGGGTGAGCTTTCCGTCGGTGGTGGGGACCTGCAGCAGCTTGATGCCGCCGATCCGCTCCGGGGCGCCGTTCTCGTCCATGTTGATGTGCGCCGTCGACGCGCAGATCACCGCGCCCCAGCGGGGGAGCAGGGACTGGAGCGAGAGGACGTTGGCGCCGGTTCCGTTGAAGACCGGGAAGCATTCGATGCCGGCGCCGAAGTGCTCCTCCATGAGCACCTGCAGCCGTGCGGTGTAGTCGTCTTCGCCGTAGGAGACCTGGTGGCCCTCGTTGGCCGCTGCCAGGGCAGCCAGGACTTCGGGGTGGACGCCGGAATAGTTGTCAGAGGCGAACCCCCGCACGGCAGGGTCATGGAGCCGCGCCGCGGTGGCGGCAGGGGCAGTTTCAACTGTGGTTGTCATCGCTTTGGTCACGCTTTCAGTCTAGGGATGTGGGCCGTTATCGGCTAAGGACCAGCCGACGGCCGTTCAGTTCCGCCGCCGGGGTGGTAAAAAGTCCGACGGCGGCAGCCGCCAGGTCCGAAACGTCGGTGAAGCCGGGGAAGCTGCGTTCGGGGGACCGCGCACGCATCCCGGCGTCCACGAGGCCTTTCGCCACGAAGATGACCGCGGCGCTGTGCGTCCCCTTGCTGAAGCCTTCGGCCACCGCAAGGGTCCATGCTTCGGCAGCCGCTTTCGCCGCAGCATAGCTCGCGCCGGCCGCCGTCGGGGTTGCAACGGCAGTGGAGGTCACCATGGCGAAACGGCCGGCCTCCGATGCCGCGAGGTCGTCGTAGAACACCCTCGTGACATTCCGCACGGTGGTGAGCGCGCCGCGTTCCAAGAAGTCCCAGTCCTCGTCGGTCTGGTCCGTGATGCCCCGGGCGCCGCGCCAGCCGCCCACAAGGTGGATGACGCCGTCGACCCTTCCGGCAGTGGCGGAAATGGTGGCGTGCAGCTCCCGGACGTCAGCCAGGCTGGCGAGGTCGCAGACGAGGGGGATGACGCCGCCGCCCGCTTCCGCGGCGGCGGCCTCAATCCGGGGACCGTCCGAACCGACCGCAAAAACCGTATGGCCTGCTTCGCGCAACGCGCGTGCAGTGGCGATCCCGGACGGCCCGCTGCCGCCCGTGACCAATACGTTCAAGGGGCGTCCGGCACTCATCCGGCGTTCATGGCCAGGGTATTGATGCCGGTGCCGGTGGCAGATGAGCCGGTGATGCCGGCAGTGGACTCGATGACGGGGCGCATCTTCTTCTCGAGGGCTTCATAGAACATGGACAGCGGGAATTCGTCGTCGAGCACCTGGTCGGTGAGGCCGCGCGGCGGTCCGGCCAGGGGCAGCGCGCCCGGACCCTTGGCCCAGACGGACGCCGGGTTGGGGGTGACGGTCCCGGAGATCAGCTCGTAAGCGGCCAGCCAGTGGGCCATCTTGGGGCGGTTGATCGAGCGCCAGTAAAGCTCTTCGATCCTGGCACCGAGCTCAACCACGACGTCGGCGACTTCGTTCCAGTCAATGCTGAGCTTGCTGTCGGTCCAGTGCAGGACGCGGTGCTGGTGCATCCAGGCGAAGAGCAGCTGGCCGCCGAGGCCGTCGTAGTTACGGACGCGGCTGCCGGTGATGGCGAAGCGGAAGATCCGGTCGAAGATGACGGCATACTGGACGAGCTTGGCGTGCCGGCGTGCTTCGGGGTCAGCCTCTTCGTCCTTTTCGATCTTCACGGATTCGCGGAAGGCGGTCAGGTCGCAGCGGAGTTCCTCCAGTGAGTACAGGAAGTACGGCATGCGCTGCTTGATCATGAACGGATCGAAGGGCAGGTCGCCGCGCATGTGGGTGCGGTCATGGATCAGGTCCCACATCACGAACGTTTCCTGGGTGAGCTTTTGGTTCTCCAGGAGCTCGGCGGCCTCGGCAGGGAGCTCCAGGCGGGTGATATCGGCAGCGGCCCCGAGGACCCGGCGGAAGCGGGCTGCTTCCCGGTCCGCAAAGATGGCACCCCAGGTGAACGTCGGGGTTTCCCGGACCGCCACGGTTTCCGGGAACAGCACGGCGGAGTTGGTGTTGTAGCCGGGCGTGAAGTCCAGGAAGCGGATGGGAACGAAGAGCTTGTTGGAGTATTCACCCTCTTCAAGGCCGGCGATGAACTCCGGCCAGATGACCTCGATCAGGACTGCTTCCACGAGGCGGTTGCTGCTGCCGTTCTGGGTGTACATGGGGAAAACCACCAGGTGCTGCAGCCCGTCGATGCGGTGCTGCTGCGGCTGGAAAGCGAGCAGCGAGTCAAGGAAATCCGGCACCCCGAAGCCGTCGGAGGCCCAGCGGCCGAAGTCGCTCACCAGGAGTTCGAGGTATCGGGAGTCATGCGGAAAGGACGGAGCCAGTGCTTCGACGGCCGTGCAGATGGTGCTGACGTGCGCGGCGGCGGCTTCGTGGTCAGCGGCCGCGGGCACCGAGCCGTCCTGGGTCTGCAGGGCCTGGATTGCCGTCGCGGCAGCCTTGAGCCTCAGCCACTCGGGGTGGTTTTCGGTGAGCGGGGCGTGTGCGGTGAGAGCGGTCGTGGTCATCGTCGGCGATCGCCTTTCTGGGTTGCTTGGAGCTTCTACGGCGAGCGTAGCAAGCAATCAGAGCTCCTAATGCAAAATTAGCCCGAGCATAAGAAAGACTGGTGCAAGTGGTGGAGCAGACCCGCCCTAGCCGTAGCCGGGGCGGGTCCTTCCGCCTCTGCCTGGCGGCGCCTACTTTGCGGCGTCGTCCGCTGAAACCAGCGTCAGCGAGACGGAATTGATGCAGAAGCGCTGGTCCGTGGGGGTGCCGTACCCCTCGCCCTCGAAAACATGGCCCAAGTGCGAATCGCAGCTTGCGCAGCGGACCTCAACACGGTCCATGCCCATGGTGCGGTCATGGATGTAGCGGACGGTTCCGTCTGCGAGCGGTGCCCAGAAGGACGGCCAGCCGCAGTGGGAGTCGAACTTTTCCTTGCTCGTGAAGAGTTCCACGCCGCAGGCCCGGCATTTGTAGACACCGGCCGTGTGGGTGTCCCAATATTCTCCGGTGTAGGGACGCTCGGTTCCCGCCTGCCGGAGCACCCGGTACTCCTCCGGCGTCAGCTCCTGCCGCCATTCCTCGTCGGTCTTTTCAACCCGCGGAGTGTTGTTTTCCGCAGGGGATCCATCGCCGGAGACCTGGACGGGCGCGACTTTTGGCTTGTTGCTAAAGATGCTCATGGTTTGAACAACGCTCAGGAGTCGCCGATAAATCCCGAACCCGCATACAGGTGCAGCACAGGCAGTCCCAGCTGGTCCTGGGCCTTGTTGGCCCAGTCGGTGTGGAACGTGTCCGCGATGGCATGGGGGCGCGTGATGACGACGGCCTGGCCCGCACCGACTTCCTTGACCTTGGCCACGAGTCCCTGCACGGCCCCGCCCTCCACCACTTCGCCGGTGACGCCGCCGCCGATTCCGGCCAGCGCGTTAAGCGATACCGCCAGCGTTTCGGCGGCGGCAGCGCGTTCGGTTGCGGGATCCGGGGCATGGGAAGTCAGCTCCCGGAAAGCTTTGGCGACGTCCAGGAGGGAGAGGTTTTCGAGGAAGTCCACCAGTAGGTGCCGTTCCGTGTTGGCCGGCACCAGCACCAGGAGGGGCGCGTCACCCCCGTCCACCAGGCGTTCGATGTTCACGCGGTCGTCCGCACCCAGCGGCTCTTCTGTCAAAATGACGATTGGATCGCTCATGACCCCAGCCTAGTCCCGGCCTGACCTTCCCGCACGGATTTCATCCGGGCCTCCGGCCGCCAGCGGTGTGCCCGAATATGATCGGAGGGCCGGCAGCAGTAAGAATGGATCCATGGCATCAATTCCGGGGCTGCGCCCGGCCACTCCGACGAATCCGCCCCGTGCCTTGGACCGGGTCCAGGGCACCCCCGAGGCGGGCATGTCCGCCAGCGCCAAATGGGCCGTGGGCGGCGTAATCGCCGGAGGTGCCGCCGCGGGACTGCTGGGTGCAGGGTCCTCTGCCCTCGCCCTCTATTTCGCCCGGCGGGTCATCACGCCAGTGCGGGTCCGGGATGAGAACCAGGAAGTGCTGGCCGTCATCCGGGCCGCGGACGGACTCCAGATCATCCTTGCCGCCACCGAGGACACCACGGTTGAGGGCACCTACGGGCTGTTCTTCGACGGCGGCCGCGGACACGCACGGATCGGCAGGATCCTTTCGTACTCACCCGCGGAACGCACCGTCCTGCGGGAGGTCGAAGCGGTCTATTCCGGCGACCTCACCAAGGCCCGCCGAGGCTACTGGAGCGGGGCTTCGCACCCCGACCCGGCGTCGATCGGCCTGCCGGCCGAGGACGTGGAAGTCGACGTCGAGGGCGGCGTTGCGCCGGCGTGGCTGGTGCGCGCGGCGGTGCCCTCGGACATCTGGGCCATCATGGTCCACGGCCGCGGTGCCAGCCGGCAGGAATGCCTGCGGGCACTCCGGCCGGCGCGGGCTCTCGGCATGACCAGCCTGGTGGTCTCCTACCGCAACGACGGACTGGCACCTTCCGCCCCGGACGGGCGCTACGGCCTTGGGTCCACCGAATGGCGCGATGTCGAGGCAGCCATCAGTTTCGCCGTCGCCAATGGCGCCAGGGAAGTGGTGCTGTTTGGCTGGTCCATGGGCGGTGCGATCTGCCTGCAGACGGCCGACCTCTCCCGGCACCACCACCTCATCCGGGCGATGGTGCTCGATGCACCGGTCATTGACTGGGTGAACGTGCTGGCGCACCATGCGCAACTGAACCGCATCCCGTCCGCAGTCGGGAAGTACGGGCAGCTGATGATGGGACACCGCCTGGGCCGGCGCCTGACGGGACTGGCGGCGCCCGTAGACCTGAAGCCGATGGACTGGGTCTCCCGCGCCGTGGAACTCAGGACCCCCACACTGATCCTGCACAGCGTCGACGACGAATATGTGCCTTACGGCCCGTCGGCCAGCATTGCCGAAAAAAACCCGGAGATGGTCACCTTCGAGTCGTTCCAGAACGCCCGCCATACCAAGGAGTGGAACGTCGATCCGGAGCGCTGGGAAGGCCTGGTCACCGCCTGGCTGCGGCGGCAGCTGGCACCCCGGACCAACCCGGGCTCCCGCCCCCGGAAGCCCTTGCCGGCCGTGCCGGATGCTAACGCTCCGGAGTAGCTTCCGGACCGGACGCTAGCGGTCCGGAGTGGATTTCGGGCCTGTGCCGATGCGCGCGGTGATGGCGCCGGTGAGCCGGACAAGATGGCCCGGGTCAAGCTCGATGTCGAGCCCGCGCCGGCCGCCGGAGACCAGGATGCTCTCCTGGCCCAGGGCGCTCTCATCCAGGACGGTGGGGGAGGGCTGGCGCTGCCCCAGCGGTGATATTCCGCCCAGTACATAGCCGGTCCTGCGCTGTGCCGTGGCTGGATCCGCCATGGCTGCCTTCTTGGCGCCCAGCGCAGCCGCGATTGCCTTCAGGTCCAGGTTTCCGTGCACCGGGACGATCCCCACGGCGAGCCTGCCGTCCACATCCACCATCAGGGTCTTGAAGACCTTTGCGGGATCCACGCCCAGCACTTCGGCGGCTTCCATCCCGTAGCTGGCAGCCGAGGGGTCGTGGCTGTACGGATGCAGCACGAAAGGAACGCCGGCCGCAGCGAGTGCTGCTGTAGCCGGCGTTCCTTGTGAAGCCTGTTTGCGCGCCATGTGGTGCCCGGACCTTCCGGCCTAGGCCTTCAGCGCGGCGGAGGCAGCCACCTTGCGCTTGATCCGTCCCAGCATGGCCGTCATTCCCCGCATCCGCAGGGGAGTGATGGCGCGGGTGAGCCCAAGCAGCTCGGGCATGTCATCCGGCACCGAAAGGATCTCCGGTGCCGTGAGACCGTCGAGCCCTTCATGCAGGACACCAGCGAATCCTCGGGTGGTGGGTGCTTCCGGCGGCGCCTTGAAGTACAAGCGCACGCTGTCCGGCGAACCGGCGTCGTGCTTTTCCGTCTCAACGGTCAGGAACAGCGGCGACTGGCACTCGACAACCTGCTCAAGGAGTTCCGGGTGGTCCTTCAACCGGTCCGGAAGCTCGGGGAGCCCCTGGGAGAACTCCAGCAGCAGTTGCAGCCGCTCGGGTTCGGTCAGGGCCTGGAAGTCGTCAACTATTTCCGCCAGCGCGGCGGGAAGGGCTTGGGTATTCATCAGGTCCAGTTTACGCCGGTACCGTGCCGCGCTCGGTTCCCTTGGTGATGGGCACGCGGACGGCGTTACCCCACTCGGTCCAGGAACCGTCGTAGTTACGCACCGTCTCGAAGCCCAGCAGGTACTTCAGTGCGAACCAGGTGTGGCTGGAACGCTCGCCGATGCGGCAGTATGCCACGACGTCGTCGCCTTCCTTGAGGCCGGCCTCGCCCAGGTAAAGGGCCTCGAGTTCGGCCCGGTTGCGGTACGTGCCGTCGCCGGCTGCCGCGCGTGCCCAGGGGATCGAGGCAGCCGTCGGGATGTGGCCGCCCCGCAGGGCGCCTTCCTCAGGGTAGGCGGGCATGTGCGTGCGCTGGCCGCTGTATTCCTCGGGGGAGCGGACGTCGATCAGCGGCTTGCCGAAGTGGGCCAGCACGTCTTCCTTGAAGGCGCGGATGGGGGCATCGTTGCGCTCCACCTCCGGGTATTCGGCCGGGGAGGTGACCGTGACGTCGGTGGTCAGCTTGTGGCCCTCGGCGATCCACTTGTCGCGGCCGCCGTCCAGCAGGCGGACGTCTTCGTGGCCGAAGAGGGTAAAGACCCACAGGGCGTACGCGGCCCACCAGTTGGACTTGTCGCCGTAGATGACCACGGTGGAGTCGCGGGAGATGCCCTTGGCAGCCGCCAGGGCCGCAAACGCCTTGCCGTCCACGTAGTCGCGGGTCACCTCGTCGTTCAGGTCGGTGTGCCAGTCGATCTTGACGGCGCCCGGGATGTGGCCGGTTTCGTAGAGCAGGACATCCTCATCGGACTCCACCACCACGAGTTTGCCCTCGGCGACGGCGCCGTTTTCAATGGCCTCTGCGAGCCATTCGGTGGACACAAGGCGTTCCGGATTCGCGTACTCGGCGAACTTTTCGTTCTGTTCAACGGGGTAGGACACAGGGATGGCCTTTCACTGAAACGGTCAGGGGACCCATGCCACCGGGAGGCGTCGCTGCGGCCGGGCCAGTTCCAACACTAGCCACGGGCCGGCACTAATGCGTCCCTGCGTTCACAGAGGGAAATATGGCCTTGGTCACGTGTGCGCACAGCGCAATGGGGCCGGTGCCCCATTGCCGGTATCCTTTCTGGGGACACGAGACCAGCAGAACGGACCACCTTGGTACAGATCGAACAGCTCTCCGCGCGGACACCGTCGGTTTCCGTGGATGAACTCCTCAAGGGTTTTTATCCCTCCCCGCGGTTCGGAGAGGTCTCCTTCACAAGCTACCGGCCCGATCCGTCGCAGCCGAGCCAGGCCGGGGCGGTGACGGCGCTGGAGTCCTTCGCCACCGGCGTTGGCGCCAACGGAAGCTCCGGACTTTTCAAGAAACTGTTTGGCAAGAAGGACAAGGACAATTCCCGCGCCGGCATTTACCTGGACGGCGGTTTCGGCGTGGGCAAGACCCACCTGCTGGCATCGCTGTGGCACGCGGCCCCCGGACCCAAGGCCTTCGGCACCTTCGTCGAATACACCAACCTGGTGGGCGCGCTGTCCTTCCGCAAGACCGTTGAGGCGCTCAGCAGCTACAAGCTCGTGTGCATCGACGAGTTCGAACTCGACGACCCGGGGGACACCGTCCTGATGTCCCGGCTGATGCGGGAACTGGCCGACGCCGGCGTCAAGCTTGCCGCCACGTCGAACACCCTCCCCGGTTCGCTGGGCGACGGACGGTTCGCCGCTGTCGACTTCCAGCGTGAGATCCAGGTGCTGGCGGACCAGTTCGACGTCGTCAGGATCGACGGCGAGGACTTCCGCCACCGCGGCCTCCCGGCAGCGCCTGCTCCGCTGAAGAATGCAGACCTGACGCACCACATGCAGGCGGAATTCCACGGTAAAACGGTGGCCCGGGATGACTTCAAGACCCTCATCAACCACCTGGCAGGCGTCCACCCCAGCCGGTACCGGCAGCTCCTGGCCGGCATCGAGGGTGTTGTGTGGCGTGATGTGGAAACCATCACCGAGCAGGCAGTGGCCCTCCGGTTCGTGGTGCTGGCGGACCGGCTGTATGACAAGGATGTTCCGATCCTCGCCAGCGGCGTTCCCTTCGATCAGCTTTTTACCGAGGAAATGATGACCGGCGGCTACACGAAGAAGTACTTCCGGGCGGTGTCGCGGTTGACGGCCCTTGCCCGGGAAGGGCAGAACCACGAACCGTCGTAGCCCGTAAACGCTGCGCTTAAACGCCGCGCTTAAACGCCAAAGGTGCCGGCGCCGCCTCACGGCGGGACCGGCACCTCGCTGACGTTCCTGGGTTAGAGGCCCTGCTGCCGGGGTTCACCGGTTACAGGGGGCTCTCCGGCGACGGGAGGCTCGTCGACGGGTGCCGCATGCGGCTTGTCGTCGACCTTGTCCACGAGGCCGGCTGCGCCCTTCTGGACGGAATCGATCTTGTCGGCGTACTTTCCGCCGGTCTTCGAGTCGACGAAATCGCCGGCCTTTTCGATGCCGTCCTTGATGGCTTGTTCATTGCCACCAACGAGTCGCTGAGCCTTGCCCTTCAGATCGTCAAGAATTCCCACGGGCACCTCCCTTCTGTCGCGGAGCCAGATCGCTCCTCCGCTTTCGATCCTAGCCCGGGACCCCCGGAGTGCCAAGGGCACGCGCCGCGACTTGTCTAGGGTCCTGATGCCCTATTCGGGGCGTTCCCGCCGGAACGCCGGGCAATAAAAAAGCAGCTCCGGGGAGCTGCTTTGTGGTGGGCGATACTGGGATCGAACCAGTGACCTCTTCCGTGTCAGGGAAGCGCGCTACCGCTGCGCCAATCGCCCGCACCGGAAGGATCCGGAGTGGTATTGAAAAAAGAGAGCGGACGACGAGATTCGAACTCGCGACATCCACCTTGGCAAGGTGGTGCTCTACCAGCTGAGCTACGTCCGCATTTAGTCCATGCCGGCTGGGCCGGTGGTACTGGATCAAGCAAGTTTCCTTGCTTTGGTGGGCGATACTGGGATCGAACCAGTGACCTCTTCCGTGTCAGGGAAGCGCGCTACCGCTGCGCCAATCGCCCAAATGTTCTCCGGGATAAACCGGATACCAAGGTTTTCACCGAGGTGGGTACGGGATTCGAACCCGTGTATACGGCTTTGCAGGCCGCTGCCTCGCCTCTCGGCCAACCCACCGTGTAAGCCAGGTTCCGGGGAACCTTTGCCATGACAGTGTCCTGCGAGCGGACGACGAGATTCGAACTCGCGACATCCACCTTGGCAAGGTGGTGCTCTACCAGCTGAGCTACGTCCGCATTATTGTCAGCATTTCCGTGCCGCATTCGGCATTTCCTCGCGTTCCAACGAGTAAGAACTCTATAGGAGGTTCGGGGAACTTACAAATCGGCCCCTCGTCATCGGCGCCCTAGGCCCTTACTTCCTTGAAATCTAGGGGATAAAGCTAATGACAGCCGTGTAATTCGATGGTTCGTTTCGGCGTCGAAGGGCTCGATTTCCAAAAGCCGCCGGGGTGGGCTAGCATTCAATGGCATTGGGGCGATTGGCGCAGTGGTAGCGCGCTTCGTTCACACCGAAGAGGTCACTGGTTCGAACCCAGTATCGCCCACCAATGAATGGCCCGTTCCGCTGAATCAGCGGGACGGGCCATTTCGCTTTCCGGCCGCGTCCCTTGCCGCCCGGCAATCCTGTCAGCCCTTCATGAAAGAGTGTTTGCATGACTGATCCACTCCTTGCCCACGCCACGGAATACGGGCGGATGTATGCACGCTCCACCTCCGAATCGTTTTCCGTCCCGTCCATCACCACCGTGATCGGCCAGCAGCCGCACGGCCTCGACGGCTGGTTCGGGTACATGGGGGCAAACAGCCTGGCCAGCGATCCGCTGCTCCCCGGGATCCTGGGAAGCCCCGCAAAGGTCCGCCAGGCGGTCAGCCGGGCTGCCAAAGCAGCGGAAACCTACCGCGACGACGCTGCCCGGCGAGGCGACCGCGTGCACAACTACTGCGAACAGGTTGCACTCAGGGCCCTGGGCCGGCCACATCAGATGAAGGAAATGCGGGAGGCGCTGGCAGCAAACGGCGAGGAAGCCTTTGCGGCGCGATTCGACGAGTGGTGGGAACTGTTTGCTGTGGAGCCGGTCGCGCCCGAAGTCACCGTCTGGAATAAGACAGTCGGGTACGCAGGCACGCTGGACCTGGTCGCCAGGATCAACGGCAGGACCTGCATTATCGATTACAAGACCAAGGGCACCACCCGGGACGGCACGGTCAAGCCGCTGGACGACAAAGTGGTGATGCAGCTGGTGGCGGGAATGAAGGCCGAGGAAAGCCTGGTTGATCCTGTCGCAGGGGAGTGGGAGCCCTGGCGGCACGGCGAGTCCCCGATCCTGCTGGCGGTCGCCATCGGGGAGACGGAGGTCCGGCCAATGCGTGCCAACCCGGAGGTGCTCAAGCACCACTGGTGGAAGTTCTGCGCCCTGCGGCGCGTCTGGGAGATGTCGGCCGACACCGTCAGCGCCGGAACAGCCCTGCTCCCGCTGGCGCCGCCGCCGCTGCCCGTGGCACCGCCGACACTGCAGGCTGTGCCCGGCAGGTAGCCGGCCAACTAAACTGGACTGGATCCCGTACCCGCTTACCCAGCACCACCGAAGGACAGATTGCACATGGCCATTTTGAGTATCCGCATCATCGGCGACCCTGTGCTGCGCACAGTTGCCGATCCCGTGACGGAATTCGGGCCGGAACTCGCAAAACTCGTCGCCGACATGACCGAAACCATGGAGGACGTGGACGGTGCAGGACTGGCCGCGCCCCAGGTCGGCGTCAGCAAGCGCGTGTTCACCTACCGCATCGGCGGAGTGGAAGGCCACATCATCAACCCGGTGCTGGAAAACAGCGACGACTTCCAGCCCGACGAAGTGGAAGGCTGCCTGTCCATCCCTGGCCTCGGCTTCCCGGTCCGGAGGCGACGTGCCACCCGGGTCACCGGCGTCGACCTGCACGGAAACCCCGTCACGGTGGACGGCGAGGGCATGCTGGCCCGCTGCTTCCAGCATGAAACGGACCACTTGGACGGCATCCTGTTCACGGACAGGCTCGAGGGTGAAGACCGCAAGGCCGCCCTGCGTTCCATCCGCAACGCCAACTACGACGCCATCACCGAGCGGACGACGTCGAAGCGGGCCAAGACTGTTGGCTCCAGTTTTGGTGGCGGAAGCTTCAGCGGCGGCAGTTTCGGCGCCGCCGAGTGAGGGTCCTCTTCGCCGGTACGCCGGCTGTCGCGGTCCCGTCCCTGGACGCTTTGGTGCAGGCCGGCTTTGACGTCGTCGCCGTCCTGACCCGGCCGGACGCGCCGATCGGACGCAAGCGCGTGCTCACGCCGTCGCCCGTTGCCGCCCGCGCCGCCGAACTCGGCATCGAAGTGATCCATGCCGCGAAGGTGGACGCGGACGTGACGGCAAGGATCGCCGCCGCGGCACCGGATGCCGCCGCCATCGTCGCCTATGGCGGCCTCATTCCGCGCGCCGCGCTGGACGTTCCGCGGCACGGCTGGATCAACCTGCACTTCTCCCTCCTCCCCGCCTGGCGCGGCGCCGCGCCCGTGCAGCGCGCGGTCATTGCCGGCGACGACATCACCGGCGCCGTTACGTTCCTGCTTGAGGAGGGGCTGGACACTGGCCCCGTCTTCGGCACCCTGACCGAGGCCGTCCGTCCTGACGACACCTCCGGGGCACTCCTGGAACGGCTCTCCCACAGTGGCGCCGTGTTGCTCGCCCAGACGCTTTCGGCCATCGAGGCAGGACGGGCCGTCGCGGTTCCGCAGTCGGGGGATGTGTCCTTGGCGCCCAAACTGGGCATCGACGACGGCCGGATCGACTGGCACCAGCCCGCCCTTGCCATCGGGCGCCGGGCGCGCGGCGTCACGCCCGAACCCGGCGCGTGGACCACGCTGGAGGGGCAGCGGGTCAAACTCGACCCGGTTGTACTCAGGACCGAGGCGCCGCCGCAGAAGCCGGGGCAGGTGCTTCCCGACGGCAAAAGCGTTTTGGTGGGGACAGGTTCCCATCCCGTTGAGCTGACGCGGATCCAGCCTTCGGGCAAAAAGATGATGGCCGCCGCCGACTGGGCGCGCGGACAGGCAGCACTGGAAGGCGTGGTATTCGAATGAGTGAGTCCGGAACGGGCGGCAGCGGCCGCGGCAGGGCCCCCCGTCAGGGGAGAACAAGCGGCGGCGGGCCGTCCGGCGGATCCGGCGGCAGCCGCAGCGGAAGCCAGCGGGACGCCCAGGGTCGGGAGCGCAACCGCGGACCCAAGCGGAACTTCACCGAGAATGCCCCTTCGCAGCGCACACGGCGTGCCGACCCGGCCCGGCTGGTGGCGTTTGAAGTGCTGCGTGCGGTCGCGTCGGAAGACGCCTACGCAAACCTGGTCCTGCCGGCGCGAATCCGCCACCATGGCCTGGACAAGCGGGACGCCGGGTTCGCCACCGAGCTGAGCTACGGGGCGCTGCGCGGCCAGGGAACCTATGACGCCGTACTGGCCCGCTGCGTCGACCGGCCGCTGGACCAGCTGGATCCGGCCATCCTGGACGCCCTTCGGATCGGCGCCCACCAGCTGCTGGCCATGCGCGTACCCGCCCACGCTGCCCTGGACCAGACCGTGGGACTCGCCCGGGCGGTCATCGGAGCCGGCCCGTCGGCCCTGATCAACGCCGTCCTGCGCAAGGTCTCCGCCCACACCCTGGACGAGTGGCTCGAGCTGCTGCTCAGCGACGAGCAGGACGAAACCCGGGTGGCGTCCGTCCGTTACGCCCACCCCGAGTGGATTGTCCGCGCCCTGCGGCAGTCCCTGGTGGCGCACGGGCGCCCGGTCACCGAGATCAACGAACTCCTTGAGGCGGACAACGCCGCCCCGGTGGTCAACCTCGTTGCTCTGCCCGGGCTGGGAAGCCTCGACGAAGCCCTGGAAGGCGGAGCCACTGCCGGCGAGCTGGTGGAAGGCTCGGCCCTCTCCAGCGGCGGCGACCTCGGCCGGCTCGCATCGGTAAGGGAAGGCAGCACCAGGGTCCAGGACGTAGGCTCGCAGCTGGTTGCCCGCGCCATGGCCGCCGTCGACCTGACACCTGCGGATCCGGGGAAGCCGGAGGCGCAGTCCGCCGGCCAAAGCGGCGAAAAGTGGCTGGATCTCTGCGCCGGACCGGGCGGCAAGGCGGCGCTGCTGGGTGCCCTCGCCCGGCAGCAGGGTGCCACCCTGCTGGCCAACGAACCCGCCCCGCACCGCGCCAAGCTGGTGAGGCAGGCCCTGGCCGCGGTCCCGCACGAGGTGTGGCATGTCCGGACCGGCGATGGCCGCGACGTAGGTACTGAGATGGCGGAAACATTCGACCGCGTCCTCGTCGATGTTCCCTGCAGTGGACTGGGCGCCCTCCGGCGCAGGCCCGAATCAAGGTGGCGGCGCACCCCCAAGGACCTCGCGGATCTTGGCCCGCTGCAGCGGGAACTGCTGAAGTCGGCACTCGACGCTGTCCGGCCCGGCGGCGTGGTCGCGTACGTGACCTGCTCGCCGCACCCTGCCGAGACCACCGCCGTCGTGACCGATGCGCTGCGCAAGCGCGACGACCTGGAACTGCTCGATGCCGGCGCTGCCCTGGACAAGGTGAGCCTGCCCGGGCACCTGGAGGCCGGCCATGAACTGACCGCCCAGCTGTGGCCGCATGTACACCGGACGGACGCAATGTTCCTGGCACTCATCCACAAGAAACCCTGATCCCTCAGCCTTCAGTGAAAGGAGCCGACATGGCTCAGTGCTGCATCAACCCCAGCATTCTCTCCGCCGACTTCGTCAACCTGGAGGCAGAGCTGCGCAGAATCAGCAATGCAGACGCCGTCCACGTTGACGTCATGGACAACCATTTTGTGCCGAACCTGACCCTTGGCCTGCCCGTGGTGCAGCGCATCCAGGCCGTGAGCCCGGTGCCGTTGGATGCGCACCTGATGATCGCCGACGCCGACCGCTGGGCGCCCGCTTATGCGGACGCGGGACTCGCGTCAGTGACGTTCCA
The DNA here is from genome assembly GCF_964254335.1 of Arthrobacter sp. LjRoot78. Taxonomy (NCBI): domain Bacteria; kingdom Bacillati; phylum Actinomycetota; class Actinomycetes; order Micrococcales; family Micrococcaceae; genus Arthrobacter; species Arthrobacter sp. LjRoot78. The sequence goes on from NZ_CAXUTG020000001.1 coordinate 1,868,999, forward strand.
CGTTGAAGCCTCGATCGCGCCCATCAAACTGGCCCGGGAGCTTCGCGCTCGCGGTGCCAAGGCAGGTATGGCCCTGCGCCCCGGCACGCCGGTGGAGCCCTACCTGGACATGTTGTCGGAACTGGATCTGCTGCTGATCATGACTGTGGAACCCGGTTTCGGCGGCCAGTCCTTCCTGGACCTGACGCTCCCCAAGATCAGGCGGGCCCGGGCAGCGATCGACGGCTCCGGCACCGGGGTGGCGCTGCAGGTGGATGGAGGCATCACCGAGGAGACCATTGTCCGGGCGGCCGAAGCCGGCGCCAATGTGTTTGTTGCAGGCTCCGCGGTGTACGGCGCGGAGGACCCTGCGACGGCGATTGACCGCCTCCGGGCGGCCGGCTCCCGCCCGGTCTCGGCCGGGTCCGGCCCTGTTTCGCAATCATGACGGAGTCTGACGGGAATAGACGGACCAGTCACTCAGTTGTGACAGAATAACAACACACACTACGTGCTCCGGGGTCGGTGTAAGTCCGAACCGGCGGTGACAGTCCGCGACCCGCGAGCCGGCACAGATCCTTTTGGGGAACTGTTCCGGCGGACGGTTGAACCGGTGAAATTCCGGTACCGACAGTTAAAGTCTGGATGAGAGAAGCACGTACAGCTGTTACTGCACTGCCCTTTCGGCGGTGTGGTATTGCGCTGTCGTATACCCCCGGAGCCTACTCGGTTTCGAGGGAAGGAACGACGAACGCTTTGACGCCGCAGACTACGGACCAGTTCAGTGCTGCCGAGATCGACGCCATGGAGGCTGCCCTCGCCGCCGCGCTCCACGGTCCCCGCGGGGCAAACCCTCTCGTGGGCGCCGTCGTCATCGGATCCGATGGCCGGCAACTGGTGACCGGTTACCACCGCGGCGCCGGCACGGCGCACGCAGAGGCCGATGCCATTGCCCAGGCCGGCATGAAGGGCATCGACCTGGCCGGATCCACCATGGTGGTCACCCTGGAGCCCTGCAACCACTGCGGACGGACCGGGCCATGTGCCCAGGCAATCATCGATGCCGGCATCGCTTCGGTGGTGTACGCGGTGGACGACCCCCACGACCCCGCCGCCGGCGGAGCCGCAACGCTGCGGGCCGCGGGCGTCAGCGTTCGTTCCGGCCTGTCCGCGCGCGCCGCTTACGAGCTGAACCGCCGCTGGTTTGAAGCCGTGTTCGGCCAGCGCCCCTTTGTCACCCTGCACATTGCCCAGACCCTGGACAGCCGCATCGCTGCAGCTGATGGCACCAGCCAGTGGATCTCCAGTCCGGAATCCCTCGCCGACAACCACGGACTCCGCAGCCGGGTTGATGCCATCCTGGTGGGCACGCAGACGCTCCTGGTGGACAACCCGCGGCTCACCGCCCGGGATTCGTCGGGCCAGGCGGCAGGCAGCCAGCCGCTGCGCGCCGTCATGGGCCTCCGGGGAATTCCCGACGACGCCGCCATCCACGGGGACGACGGCCGGGTGCTGCACCTGCCCACGCGGGATCCGCATGAGGCCCTGGCCCGGCTGTTCGCGGCCGGCGTACGCCACGTCATGGTGGAAGGCGGGTCCAGCATCCTGAGCGCCTTCCTCGCCGCCGGACTCGTGGATGAATTGATCGTCTACCTCGCGCCCACCCTTCTCGGGTCCGGCACGGCAGCCCTCGGCGACCTCGGCATCACCACCCTCGCGGAGGCCCAGGCCTGGGATTGGGACCAGGCATCCGGGGGAGCGGTGCAGACCCTCGGCCGGGACCTGCGGCTCCACCTCTTTCCGGGCCACGCCGAACCCGCGCACACCGAACCCGTGCAGGCCGAACCCGCGCACGCCGAACCGGCAGCCGCCTCAGAACTCATTTCATCCCTCACCAGCTCACCCGAATCCTTACCGCACCGCACCGGCGCGGGCACCGCCACAGGAGGCAACTGATGTTTACCGGAATAATTGCCGAACAGGGCAGGGTCCTGTCCGTAGAACGCAACGGCGCCGTCAGTGCCACGGTGCGCCTCCATGCGCCAACCAGCACCGAAGGACTGACCCTGGGCGGCTCGGTGGCCGTCAACGGAGTATGCCTGACCGCCACGGACATCGACGGCAAGGACTTCAGCGTCGACGTCATGGGTGAGACCCTGGTCCGCAGCACCATCGGCGAGCTGAACACGGGCGACACCGTCAACCTGGAACGCTGCGTTCCTGCTGGCGGGCGCCTGGACGGACACGTTGTCCAGGGCCACGTGGACGGGGTCGGCGAGCTCCTCGAGCGCGAAGCACTGGGCAACTGGGACCGCCTGAGGTTCGGCGTACCCGTGCGCCTTGCCCGCTACATCGCCGAAAAGGGCTCCATCGCCGTCGACGGCGTCTCCCTCACGGTCACTGCCGTCAGCGAGGCGCCGGAACCTGCCCCGTGGTTCGAAGTGGGCCTCATTCCCACTACCCTGGCCGATACGGGCCTGGGCGCGAAGAAGCCCGGCAGCAAGGTAAACCTCGAAGTCGATGTCCTGGCCAAGTACACGGAACGGCTGCTCGCCTTCGCCGGAGGCGCAGCCACCGGCGCTCACACCGCCACTGCTGCTGCCGGAGCGGGGGAATCCAAGTGAGCCAGCTCAAGAACACGCCCCGACCCGGTGCCACTGCGGATGTCCTGTCAGGCAACACGCTCCTTGACCCGATCGAGGACGCCGTCCGCGCCATGGCGGCCGGACTTCCGGTGCTGGTGGTGGACAACGAGGACCGCGAAAATGAAGGCGACATCATTTTCGCTGCCCAGCACGCCACTCCCGAGCTGATGGGCTGGACCGTCCGCTACAGCTCCGGGGTCATCTGCGTACCGCTCGACGGAGCCCGGGCTGATGCCCTGCTCCTGCCGCCCATGGTCGAGGTCAATGAAGACTCCAAGGGCACTGCCTACACGGTGTCCTGCGATGCCGCCATTGGCGTCAGCACGGGAATTTCCGCGACGGACCGTGCACTCACGGCCCGCGTGCTGGCAGATCCCGGCAGCCGCCCGGAATCGATCACCCGTCCCGGGCATGTTTTCCCGCTGCGGGCCGTTAACGGTGGAGTGCGTGAACGTCCGGGCCACACCGAAGCGGCCGTGGACCTGTGCAGGCTTGCCGGACTGGAACCGGTGGGCGTGATCGCCGAGGTGGTGTACGACAACGGAGAAATGATGCGCCTGGACGGACTTCGCGGCTTCGCTGCTGAGCACGGGTGCCCGCTGATCTCGATCGAGGATCTGGTGGCATACCTGGAGACAGCACAGCCAGGCGGACGGACGGCAGCGCCGGCAGGGAACAAGGAGATGCGATGACGGCTTCAGAGGCACGAAAAGACGTTACGGCGGGGCGCCGGCCGCACCCGGTCAGCGGCGGACCCGTGGTCCAGCTGCCCAGCGAATTCGGGGTCTTCGTGGCCCAGGCCTGGACCGACCTGGTGACAGGAATCGAGCACCTCGCCGTCAGTTCACCGATTCCGCCCGTGGACGGCAAGGCGCCGCTGGTGCGGCTGCACTCGGAATGCCTCACCGGCGATGTTTTCGGTTCGTACCGCTGCGACTGCGGCGAGCAGCTGGCCTACGCCCTTGAGAAGATCAGCGAGGAAGGCGGCACGCTGCTGTACCTGCGCGGACAGGAGGGCCGCGGCATCGGCCTGGCCAACAAGATCAAGGCGTACGCCCTGCAGGAAGCCGGCTTCGACACCGTTGAAGCCAACGAGCAGCTGGGCCTGCCCGTGGATGCGCGCTGCTACAACGCCGCCGCGCAGATCCTGGCCGAGCTTGGACTGCACGAAGTGCGCCTGCTGAGCAACAACCCGGACAAGCAGAACCGGCTGGCGGACGCCGGCGTCACCGTCGTCGAGATGGTTCCCACCGAGGTGCCCTCGCGCGAACAGAACATCCGTTACCTGCAGACCAAGAAGGACCGGATGGACCACCGGCTCGTCCTCGACAGCCAGGAGGCTGAGCCGGTGGCCGCGTCACCGTCGGCCGGACCGGCGCCTTTCCAGCACGAACAAGACTGACTCAAGTACCCAAGACTGATTTCAGCACCAAGACTGACCCAAAAAGAACGAACCAGGAGACTTTAGATGAGTGGACACGGCGCACCGGAGATTGACCTCACGACCCTTAACCCGGCGGAGACGTCGCAGCTGAAGCTGGCCATTGTGGCCGCGAGCTGGCACACCCAGATCATGGACGGGCTGCTGGACGGCGCGCTCCGCGCCGCCAAGGACGCCGGAATCAGCGAGCCCACCGTCCTGCGGGTGCCGGGCAGCTTCGAGCTCCCCGTGGCCGCAGCCCGGCTCGCCAAGCACTTCGACGCAGTGGTGGCGCTGGGCGTCGTGATCCGCGGCGGAACACCGCACTTCGAGTACGTCTGCGAGGCGGCCACGATGGGACTGACCGACGTCAGCGTCAACACCGGCGTCCCCGTTGGCTTCGGCGTGCTCACCTGCGACACCGAACAGCAGGGCCTGGACCGCGCGGGCCTGCCCGGGTCCAAGGAAGACAAGGGCCACGAGGCTGTCACCGCGGCGCTGGCCACTGCGGTGACCCTCAAGCAGTACAGCTGATCCGCTGCCTGCTCCGGACCTGTGCATTACCTCACATCGGCGCCGTCATGGAACGGCCCGACAGGCGGGGTCAGGCCCGGAGCAAGTAGGCTGGAGGGCGTGAAGAATTTCGAGACGCTGTTCGCAGAACTGAGTGAGAAGGCAGCCACCCGTCCGGCAGGCTCCCGCACCGTCGCAGAATTGGAGTCCGGAGTCCACGGCATCGGCAAGAAGGTCGTGGAGGAAGCCGCCGAAGTGTGGATGGCTGCCGAATACGAATCCGATGAGGCCGCCGCCGAGGAAATCTCCCAGCTCCTGTACCACCTGCAGGTTCTGATGCTCGCCAAAGGCCTGACCCTGGAAGACGTTTACAAGCATCTGTAGCCATGCTGAGCGTGGCCGATTGCCTGTAACCAAGACTTCCTAACCCAGAAAGACCCCCATGCTGCGTGTTGCCGTCCCCAACAAGGGATCCCTGTCCGAAGCGGCTTCGGCCATGCTGTCCGAAGCCGGCTACCGCCAGCGCCGCGATACCCGCGAGCTGGTCATGGTGGACCCGGACAACGACATTGAATTCTTCTTCCTCCGCCCGCGGGACATCGCCGTTTACGTCGGCCGGGGAACGCTCGACGTCGGCATCACCGGCCGCGACCTGCTCCTGGACGCCGAGGTGGAGGCTGAGGAACTGCTGCCGCTGGGCTTTGCCGCCTCAACGTTCCGCTTCGCCGGCCCGGTGGGCGACTTCAGCAAGGTCGAGGAGCTCGAAGGCAAGCGCTTGGCCACAAGCTATGACGGCCTCCTGCGCGGCTACCTCGCCGAACGCGGCGTCAACGCCAAGGTGGTCCGCCTGGACGGTGCCGTCGAGTCATCCGTGCGGCTCGGCGTCGCGGACGCGATTGCCGACGTCGTCGAAACCGGGAACACGCTCAAGGCCGCCGGAATGGAAATCTTCGGCGAACCGATCCTGAAGTCCGAGGCCGTGCTGATCCGCCGCACCGGCCAGGAAGGCTCCGCGAACGGCACGGCCAAGGAAATCGAAGTCCTGATCCGCCGCCTGCAGGGTGTGCTCGTTGCCCGGCAGTACGTCCTGATGGACTACGACATCCGCAAGGAACTGGTGGAGCAGGCCGCAGCGCTCACGCCCGGCCTGGAATCGCCCACCGTCTCGCCGCTGCGTGACTCGGAGTGGGTTGCCGTCCGCTCGATGGTTCCCAAGAAGGAAACCAACAGGATCATGGACGAGCTCTACGACCTCGGTGCGCGGGCCATCCTGGTCAGCAGCATCCACGCCTGCCGGATCTGAGCCGGCCCGTCCCAGCGCGGTCCGTGTCCAACGGGACCACACCGCATCTCCCACCAGCGAATCCCCAGGAGAAATCATGGCTGTAGCAGTGCGCGTTATTCCGTGCCTGGACGTTGACGCCGGCCGCGTGGTCAAGGGCATCAACTTCGAGGGCCTCCGGGACGCCGGCGATCCCGTGGAGCTTGCGCACCGCTATGACAACGGCGGGGCCGACGAACTGACGTTCCTGGATGTGACCGCCTCCTCGGGCAACCGCGAGACCACCTTCGACGTGGTCCGCCGCACCGCCGAGGAAGTCTTCATTCCGCTCACCGTCGGCGGCGGCGTCCGCGGCGTGGCCGAGGTGGACAAGCTCCTGCGTTACGGGGCGGACAAAGCCTCCATCAACACGGCCGCCGTCGCCCGGCCGGACGTCATCGACGAAATCACCCGGCACTTCGGGTCCCAGGTCCTGGTGCTGTCCCTGGATGCCCGGCGCACCCGCCCCGGTTCCGAGCCCACCGCGTCCGGCTTTGAAGTCACCACGCACGGCGGCCGGCAGGGGACCGGGATCGACGCCATCGAGTGGGCACGCGAAGCCGCGGACCGCGGTGTGGGCGAAATCCTGCTCAACTCCATCGATGCCGACGGCACCAAGGACGGCTTCGACATCGAACTCATCCGCCTGGTGCGTGCCGCGGTCAAGGTGCCCATCATCGCGTCCGGCGGGGCCGGCCGGCCCGATCACTTCCCGCCCGCCGTCGCGGCCGGCGCGGACGCCGTCCTGGCGGCGTCGATCTTCCACTTTGGTCCGGTGGACATGATTTCGCAGGTCAAGACGGCGATCCGCGAGGCAGGTTTCGAAGTCCGCTAGGCGGAAACTCCGGTGGTTGGCCTCGGGGATCGCCGGTGGTGGAGCTTGTCGATACCATCGACAGGCTCCCACCAGCAGAGGCAGTTAAAGTCCGACTTCGGCTGACTGCAGGAGCGCGACGGCGTCCGGCTGGCCTTCGAACGTCACCAGCGCATGGCGGGTACGGCCGTGGGCGTGCATGAGCAGTTCGCCCGGTTCACCCACGATGGCCACCGATACGGGAGCACGTTTGGCCACGTGCCGCGGACCGGAAGGACGCACCAGCACGATGCCCAGGTCCACGCCGCGGTACAGGATGGCTGCCCGCTTGACGAGTTCATCCCACAGGGCATCGGAGTATTCCTCGTCCAGTGCCCGGGGAGCCCACCGGTCCACGGCGCGCCGGACGTCCTCGGTGTGCACGAAGTACTCGATCAGGTTGGAGCTCTCGGCCAGGGCCCTGATCCTCAGCGGCGACAGGGCCGGGGGACCGGCACGGAAGGCGTTGACCAGTCGGGTGTAGTCCTCGGCGGTCTTGAGTTTGGCGGCCAGCTTCGCGGTGGCCTCGTCAGAGGCTTTTGCAAGGCTCTTGATAATCAGGCCAAGCCCCACGCCGGCCTTGCGTTCGCGCAGGTAGAGGTGCGCGGCGAGGTCGCGTGTGCGCCAGCCCTTGCAGAGCGTGGGGGAGTCAGGACCGGCCGCCAGCAGGGTTTCGGCCAGGACTTCTCGGGACGGGTCGACGAAATGCATCACTTGTGAAACTAGCACGAGAGGCCGCGAGTTGCGCAGTGGAAGCACTGCCGATTTTGACCCTGATCGTCACACTGCGGTGAGGCACTAGACTTGGTCTGATGTCTGAGCAGCCCGCCCCCGCACCCGTACCCGCCCTTCCCGCTGAAGTGGCGGACGCCCTCAAGCGCGACAGCGCCGGCCTCGTGGCCGCCGTCGTGCAGCAGTTCGACACCAACGAAGTGCTCATGCTGGGCTGGATGGACGACGAGGCGCTGCGCCGGACCATGACCACAGGGAGGGTGACGTTCTACTCCCGCTCCCGCCAGGAGTACTGGCGCAAGGGCGACACCTCCGGCCACGTGCAATGGGTGAAGTCCGTTGCGCTGGATTGCGACGGCGACGCCCTGCTGGTCCGCGTCGATCAGGTGGGCGCGGCCTGCCACACGGGCACGCGGACCTGCTTCGATGGCCGCGGGCTTTCCGTTGTAGCTGGCGACGCCAGCGGCGCAGGGACCGTCAGCTAGCTCCGACAAGGCAGGGCGCCGGCGCCGGCGCCGGACACCTCACCACACGATTCAGGCACCACTTAAGAACAGGCGGAACACCATAGCCATGCAGGACCTTGGAATCATCAGCCCGGGCCTCGAGGAATTCCGGGAGCTCGCCAGCCACAGCCGTGTCATCCCGGTCCGGCTGAAGGTACTGGCCGACGCCGAGACGCCCATCGGGCTCTACCGCAAGCTGGCGAACGGCCAGCCCGGCACGTTCCTGATGGAGTCCGCTGCCGTCGGCGGTTCGTGGTCGCGCTATTCCTTCATCGGCGCCAAGTCACGCGCCACCCTGACCACCAAGGACGGACAGGCGCACTGGCTGGGCGAGCCGCCCGCCGGGGTTCCCGTGGACGGGAACCCGGTGGATGCCATCAGGGATACCGTCGAAGCCCTGCGTACCGAGCGCTTCGACGGCCTGCCGCCCTTCACCTCGGGCCTGGTCGGTTTCCTCGGCTGGGAAACCGTGCGGCACTGGGAGAAACTCACCAGCCCGCCCGAAGACGACCTGGAACTGCCGGAACTGGCCCTGAACCTGGTCACCGACATGGCAGTGCACGACAACATGGACGGCACCGTACTGCTCATCGCCAACGCCATCAACTTCGACAACAGCTCGGAGCGTGTGGACGAGGCATGGCACGACGCCGTGGCCCGGGTCAAGGCACTCCTTGCCAAGGTCAGCACGCCTGTGGAACAGCCGATTTCCGTGCTGGAACCCGCGGCACTGGACTTTGCCTCCAGCGTCCAGGAACGTTGGAACGAGCCCGACTACCTCGCCGCCCTGGACCGCGGCAAGGAAGCAATCGTCGACGGCGAAGTGTTCCAGGTGGTCATTTCCCGCCGCTTCGAGATGGAGTGCGGCGCCGACCCGCTGGATGTCTACCGGGTGCTTCGGAACACCAATCCCAGCCCGTACATGTACATCTTCAGCCTCGAGGACGCCGCCGGCCGGCAGTATTCCATTGTGGGCTCCTCCCCGGAAGCCCTCGTGACGGTCACGGGCGAGGAAGTCATCACCCACCCCATTGCCGGCTCGCGTCCCCGGGGCAAGACCGTGGAAGCGGATAAGGCCTTCGCCGAGGAGCTCCTGGCCGACCAGAAGGAACGCGCCGAACACCTCATGCTGGTGGACCTCTCCCGCAACGACCTCTCCAAGGTCTGCGTCGCCGGCACGGTGGACGTCACGCAGTTCATGGAGGTGGAGCGCTTCAGCCACATCATGCACCTGGTCTCCACCGTCGTGGGCAAGCTCGCCCCCGCCGCCAAGGCGTACGACGTGCTGAAAGCAACGTTCCCCGCCGGGACGCTCTCCGGAGCCCCCAAGCCGCGTGCGCTTCGGCTCCTGGACGAGCTGGAACCGCACCGGCGCGGCATCTACGGCGGCGTAGTGGGCTACCTCGACTTCGCCGGAGACATGGACATGGCCATCGCCATCCGTTCGGCCCTGCTCCGTGAAGGCCGGGCCTACGTCCAGGCCGGCGGCGGAATCGTTGCCGACTCGGTCAACCCGACCGAAGCCTTGGAGACGGTAAATAAGGCTGCCGCACCGCTGCGCGCCGTCCATACGGCCGGGTCCCTGCACAACATCACGGCCGACTCCGTGCCGGACCCGGCGGACGCTTCCGGCCCCGATGCTTCCGGCCGCGCCGCGGGTCCCGCCGCGGCGGGCAGCTGATGGGTGTCATGGAAGACGGCATCACCGAAGACGGCGTCACGGCGGGCAAGACCGGCCGGCCGGCAACCAAGCGGCCAGGCGCTCCGGTGTGGGCGCGGAAGTCCACGCTGGTGCTGATCATTGCCGCAATGGCACTGGCGGTCTTCGGCACCACCACCCAGACGTGGCTGACCGTCCATCTCGACCCTGCCCAGCTGGGCCAGGCCGTCAACAGCCAGGACGGCCTCCAGGTGCAGGGCAGCAAAGCAGCCACCACCGTCACCGCATTGGCACTCGTGGCATTGGCGGGGGGCCTTGCCGCCTCGATCGCGGGCCGGATTGCGCGCTGGATCATTACCGCGATCATCCTCCTCGCGTCCGTTGGCATCGTGACCGCCGCTGTCACGGTGATGGCAGACCCCCTCGCAGCTGCCCAGGGGTCCATCGCAGCCGCCACCGGCATCACCGGGAGCAGCGTCCAGGTGAGCGCCTCGGCGTTCCCCGCACTCGCCGTCGCCGCCGGTGTCCTGCTGGGGCTGGGAGCCCTGCTCATCATTCCAGCCGGACGCCACTGGAAGTCGCGGACGAAATATGACACCGCAGCGGCTGGCACCGCCGGTACCGCGGAAGGTCCCGCGGACGAGATCGACAGCTGGGACAGGCTGTCCCGGGGCGACGATCCCACGTAGGCGGCCCACCGCCGTCCCAGCCGCCGATGTCCAAGGCGCCGCCAAAAAATGGCAGAATGTAAGCAGTATTCATCCTGAGGAGATTTCCATGAGCAAAGCCACTGTTTCCGCATCCAAAGCCGCTGCTGCCGAAAGCGTCTACACCGGCGTCGACCACAGCGCAGACCTCGGCCACGGCAACAGCCCGGCGGCATGGACGTGCGTGATCGTTATGCTGGTGGGCGCGCTCATCGCGGCCATCGCCTTTGTCATTGCCAGCACCCCCATCTTCATTGCCGGCGCAGCTGTCATGGTCATCGGCCTGCTGCTCGGCTGGATCATGCGGAAGGCCGGTTACGGCGTGGACGGCAGCAAGCTGAAGAACTCCGGCCACTAGCAGTGACTGTTCTCGACGACATCAATGCCGGTGCGCGTGAGGACATGGAGGCCCGCCGGCGCCTGGTGTCCCTCGCCGAACTGAAGGACCGCGCCGCAGCGGCGGCTCCCGCGCGTGATGCGTGGGCTGCCCTCGGCGGGGATTCCTCGCCACGGAGCCAGCTGAAGGTCATCGCGGAAATCAAGCGGCGCAGCCCGTCCAAGGGCGATCTGGCGAGCATCGCCGATCCTGCGGACCTCGCGGTCCAGTACGCCGACGGCGGAGCTTCCGTCATCAGCGTGCTCACCGAACAGCGCCGGTTCAGCGGGTCGCTCGCCGACCTTGACGCCGTCCGGAAAGCCGTGGATGTTCCGCTGCTGCGCAAGGACTTCACGGTTGACGAATACCAGATCTGGGAAGCGCGTGCGCACGGTGCGGACCTGGTCCTGCTGATCGTTGCTTCGCTGAGCGACGCCGAGCTGCGCGACTTCAGCCAGCTCACCCGCGAACTGGGCATGAACGCGCTGGTCGAGACGCACACCGCGGAGGAGATCGAGCGCGCCGTCGCGGCGGACGCCCGGATCATCGGCGTCAACGTCCGCAACCTTAAGACGCTCGACGTCGACCGTTCCGTCTTTGCCTCCCTCGCCGGCGGCATCCCTCCGGAAGCGGTCATTGTTGCCGAGTCCGGAGTCCGCGGCGTGGACGACGTCAGGCATTACGCCGCGAGCGGCGCCAATGCCGTGCTGGTGGGCGAAGCGCTCGTCAGCGACGCGACACCTCGTGAGCGGATCGCCGAATTTACCGCTGCAGGGGCGGAAGCCATCGCAGCACGGGTCTGATGACCGGGGCGCCCGGCGGCAGCCTGCTAAAGCCGTGCGCCACCCGAAATTTCTTTATGAACAGTGGAACAGGATGGTGAGACCGATGGTCGACGCGCCAACAACCGGCTCTGATGAGGGCACCGCGGACGCATTTCTGCAAGGAGACCGGTCCCTGCGCCACGCGCCGGGCCCGTATTTCGGCTCCTACGGCGGGCGCTGGATGCCCGAATCCCTCATCGCGGCCCTGGATGAGCTGGAAGACACCTTCGAGAAGGCCAAGGCCGACCCGGACTTCGTCGCCCAGATCAAGGACCTGAACAAGAACTACTCCGGCCGTCCGTCCCTGCTCACCGAGGCCAAACGCTTCGCCGAGCACGCCGGGGGAGTGCGCGTGTTCCTCAAGCGCGAGGACCTCAACCACACCGGTTCGCACAAGATCAACAACGTGCTGGGCCAGGCCCTGCTGGCCAAGCGCATGGGCAAGACCCGCGTGATCGCCGAGACCGGCGCCGGCCAGCACGGCGTGGCCAGTGCCACGGCAGCTGCTTTGCTGGGACTCGAGTGCGTGGTTTACATGGGCGCCGAGGACTGCCGGCGCCAGGCGTTGAACGTTGCGCGCATGGAGCTGCTGGGCGCCACGGTCATTCCGGTGACCAGCGGCTCGCAGACCCTCAAGGACGCAATCAACGAGGCACTCCGCGACTGGGTGGCCAACGTTGACCACACCCACTACCTGCTCGGCACTGCCGCCGGAGCCCACCCGTTCCCCGCGATGGTGCGGTACTTCCACGAGGTCATCGGCGAGGAAGCCCGCGCCCAGATCCTGGAACAGGCCGGACGTCTTCCGGACGCGGTCTGCGCCTGCATCGGCGGCGGCTCCAACGCGATCGGCATCTTCCACGGCTTCCTGGATGATCCTTCCGTCAGGATCTACGGCTTCGAGGCCGGCGGCGACGGCGTGGACACCGGACGCCACGCGGCCACCATCACCCTGGGCAAGCCCGGTGTGCTCCACGGCGCGCGCTCCTACCTGATGCAGGACGACGACGGGCAGACCATCGAGTCGCACTCCATCTCGGCAGGCCTCGATTACCCGGGCGTCGGACCGGAGCACGCCTACCTGGCGGACATCGGCCGCGTCAGCTACGAGCCCATTACGGACGCCGAAGCCATGGATGCCTTCCGGGTTCTGTGCCGGACCGAAGGCATCATCCCCGCGATCGAATCCGCGCACGCCCTGGCCGGCGCCATCAAGGTGGGCCAGCGCCTCGCCGCCGAAGCTGCAGCCGAGGGGAAGGCCGCGGACAGCAAAATTGTCATCGTGAACCTCTCCGGCCGAGGCGACAAGGACGTGGCCACGGCCGCTGAATGGTTTGACCTGCTGGACAAGGATTCCGTAGAGGCCGAGATCGGCAAAGAAGGGGAACAGCTGTGACCGGCGTTCAGGACATCACCAGCACCAGCAAGTCAGCAGCAGCCATTGACAAGGCACGCGCTGAAGGGCGGGCCGCCCTCATCGGCTACCTTCCCGCCGGCTACCCCAGCGTGGAGCAGACCATCGCCGCCGGCATCGCGCTGGCCGAGAACGGGGCCGACCTGATCGAGATCGGGATCCCGTACTCCGACCCCGTCATGGACGGTCAGGTCATCCAGGCTGCCACCACCGAGGCCCTCGCCAAGGGCTTCCACGTCCGCGAGGTCTTTGACGTGGTCCGCGGCATCACCAGCAAGACCGATGCCGCCGTCCTGGTGATGACCTACTGGAACCCGGTGGTCCGGATGGGCGTGGACGAATTCTCCCGCCGGCTGGCCGAAGCCGGGGGAGCAGGGCTGATCACCCCTGACCTGATTCCCGACGAAGCCTCCGAGTGGATGGCCGCCTCGGACAAGTACGGCCTGGACCGGGTGTTCCTCGTGGCACCGTCGTCGTCGCCGGAGCGCATGAAGCGCACGGTGGATGCCAGCCGCGGTTTCGTGTATGCCGTGTCCATCATGGGCGTCACCGGAGCCCGGTCGTCCGTCAGCGATGCCGCGGAAGGCGTCGTGGCCGCCGCGCATGCTGCCGGGGCCGAGCGGGTGTGTGTAGGCCTTGGCGTCTCCAACGCCGGCCAGGTCCGCGAGATCGCGGCCTACGCCGACGGCGTGATCGTGGGTACGGCGCTCGTCGCCGCCATCCGCGACGGCGGCGTGGACGCAGTCGCCGCCCTGACCAAAGACCTCAGCACCGGCCTGACCAGGGAAGAAGCCTAAACAATGCAGACTGTCCTCCACGCGGCGGCCATGCTCCCCGCCAGCATTCCGAGCCCGGACTGGTCCGGGTTCGACATCCCGCTGCCGTGGGGGTCGCTGCGCATCCATGCGTACGCACTGTGCATCCTGGCCGGAATCGTTGTTGGCCTCTGGCTGACGTCGGTCCGCTGGACCAAGCGCGGCACTCCGGAGGGCAGCCTGTGGGACATCGCCATCTGGGCCATCCCGTTCGGCATCATCGGCGGCCGTCTTTACCACGTGTTCTCCTCCCCGGACGCCTACTTCGGCCCGGGCTTCGACGGCACCGGTGACCTTTCCCTGATCCCGCAGATCCAGCGCGGCGGCCTGGGGATCTGGGGTGCTGTCCTGCTCGGCGCCGTGGGCGCGTGGATCGGCTGCCGGCGGGCAGGTGTCAAGCTCACTGCGTTCCTGGACGCCGCAGCCCCCGGGCTGCTGCTTGCCCAGGCCGTGGGGCGCTGGGGAAACTACTTCAACCAGGAACTGTTCGGCGCACCCACCACGCTTCCCTGGGGCCTCCAGATCGATGCCGATAACGCCAACTTCCCGGCGGGGATGCCAGCGGACACACTCTTCCACCCGACGTTCCTCTATGAGTCCCTCTGGAACATTGCGGGCGTGGTGATCCTGCTGGCCCTGGACCGGAAGTTCAACTTCCGCCGCGGGCGGCTGTTCTGGCTCTATGCCATGTACTACACGCTGGGCCGGGTCTGGATCGAAGCCATGCGGATCGACGACGCAGAACAGATCAGCCTATTCGGCATCACCACGCGCCTCAACGTGTGGACCAGCATCGTCGTGTTCCTCGTGGCACTGATCGTGTTCGTGGTGCTTGGGCTCCGCAAGCGCGATGAGCCGGATACCGCGTACCTGGACGGGCACGTTCCAGCCGACAACGACGGTGACACGCCTGACAAGGACGGCGAGTTGGCGACTGTTCCGGCGGACGGCAAAACCATCCGGCATGCGGACAAGAGTGTCTCAGATAGTGAGTCCCGTGGTAATCTCCCTGATAACCAAAGCGGTCCGGGGCACACTTCCGCCCCAACTGAAGCGGTGAAGGAACCAGCTGTCGGCACCACGCCCGCAAAGGGCGGCCAGGCAGCTGAAAACTCCCTTCACCAGGACTCCGGATCTGCGCCGGACACTGACCGCACCAAGTAGTCAGGGCCGGCAAACCGGGCAGCAGGGCTACCGCCCGCACCGCCCGTTCCCACAGCGTCGTGGCACCAGGGCCCCTTCCCGTCAGCACAGAGCTGCTGCCGGGTCAAGCCCAGGTCAGGGCCTGCGTAACTGTTAGTTCAGCAGGCCGGGCTGACCTACAATTTCCAGTAAGTAACACTTTGTTGTGCCCATCACACAGGCACCGCGAGTGGGGCCAACGTTGTCCCTTCCATACGCACGATCAGGAGGAAGGACGTCTCCCATGACCCAAACTCTTCACAGCCCCAGTTGGTCCGAGCCGGACCAGCCGGCCGCCGCCATGTCGCCGTTCAAACGGTTCGCGGCGCTGCCGGAGGCCAGCGGTCTCTACAACCCGGAGCAGGAGAAGGACGCCTGCGGCCTGGCCATCATCGCCACACTCCGCGGCGAGCCGGGCTACGACATCGTCGATGCCGCCCTGACTGCGTTGCGCAACCTCGAGCACCGCGGTGCCGTGGGCGCCGACGAAGGAACGGGCGACGGCGCCGGGCTGCTCATGCAGATCCCGGACGAGTTCTTCCGCGCCGTCACCGAGTTCGAGCTTCCGGCGCCCGGGCAGTACGTCGCAGGTACGGCATTCCTGCCGGCCGAGCAGCGTGAAGCCGACGCCGCCAAGGCAGGCATCGAAGGCCTCGCGGCCGATGAAGGCCTCACCGTCCTGGGCTGGCGCGAGGTCCCGATCGTGGCCGACCTTGTCGGTGCCATGGCCCGGGCCTGCATGCCGTACTTCTCCCAGCCGTTCTTTGCCTCCAGCACCGGGGAAGTGCTGGAGCGCAACGAACTGGACTCCCGTGCCTGGCGCATCCGCAAGCGTGCCCAGAACAAGTTCGGTGTGTACTTCCCGTCGCTGTCCTCCCGGACCATCGTCTACAAGGGCATGCTGACCACCGCGCAGCTGGAGCCGTTCTACCCGGACCTCTCGGACAAGCGCTTCAAGACCAAGCTCGCGATCGTCCACTCGCGCTTCTCCACCAACACGTTCCCGTCCTGGCCGCTGGCCCAGCCCTTCCGCACCATCGCCCACAACGGTGAAATCAACACCGTCAAGGGCAACCGGAACTGGATGCGTGCGCGCCAGTCCCAGCTGGCCAACCCGCTTTTGGGTGATTCCCCCGAGGAGCTGTACCCCATCTGCACCCCGGGCGCCTCCGACTCGGCGTCGTTCGATGAAGTGGCCGAGCTGCTCTGGCTCTCCGGGCGCCCCATCACGCACTCGATCATGATGATGATCCCCGAGGCCTGGGAAAACCACGCCACGATGGATCCTGCCCGCAAGGCGTTCTACGAGTACCACTCCCTGCTGATGGAACCGTGGGACGGCCCCGCCGCTGTCTCGTTCACCGACGGCAGCCTGGTGGGCGCAACGCTTGACCGCAACGGCCTGCGCCCCGGCCGCTACTGGATCACCGAAGACGGACTGGTGGTGTTCGCCTCCGAGGTGGGCGTCATCGACGTCGAACCTTCCAAGGTGGTCAAAAAGGGCCGGGTTTCCCCGGGCAAGATGTTCCTGGTGGACACCGAGGCCGGCCGGATCATCGACGACGAAGAGGTCAAGGCCGAAGTCGCCGCCGCCAACCCGTGGGCGGAGTGGGTCAAGGACAACCTGATCGACCTCGACGAGCTGCCGGAACGCGAGCACGTGGTGCACACGGCCGCGTCCGTGAACATCCGCCAACGGACCTTCGGCTACACCACCGAGGAACTGAAGATCCTGCTGGGCCCGATGGCCCGGACCGGTGCCGAGCCACTGGGCGCCATGGGTTCCGACACTCCGGTGGCCGTGCTGTCCAAGCGTCCGCGGCTCCTTTTCGACTACTTCGTGCAGTCCTTCGCGCAGGTGACCAACCCGCCGCTGGACGCCATCCGCGAAGAACTGGTTACGTCGCTGATGTGCGCCATCGGCCCGAACGGCAACCTGCTGGACACCAAGCAGGTCCGGCAGCCGCAGGTTTCGCTGCCGTTCCCGGTGATCAACAACGACCAGCTCGCCAAGATCGCCAATATCGAAAGCCCGGACGGCGACAGGATCGCCATGAAGGTCCGCGGCCTGTACCGCCCCGAAGGCGGCGAAAACGCGCTGCGTGCCCGCCTGACGGAGATCTGCGAGCAGGTTTCCGGTGCCATCAACCGCGGCGTGCAGTACGTGGTGCTCTCGGACCGCGACTCGAACGCCCAGTGGGCACCGATTCCGTCGCTGCTGCTGGTCAGCGCCGTGCACCACCACTTGCTGCGCAGCGCCAACCGGACCAAGACCGCCCTGGTGGTCGAGGCCGGCGACGTCCGCGAGACGCACCACGTGGCAGTCCTGATCGGCTACGGCGCCTCCGCCGTGAACCCGTACCTGGCCATGGAATCCGTGGAACAGCTCATCAGCACCGGCGACGTTGTTGGCGTCACTCCGCAGGACGGCGTCTACAACCTGATCAAGGGCCTCGGCAAGGGCGTCCTGAAGATCATGTCCAAGATGGGCATCTCCACGGTTGCCTCCTACACCGGCGCGCAGACGTTCGAAGCCCTCGGCCTCGGCCAGGAACTGGTGGATGAGTTCTTTGCGGGAACCCATTCCCAGCTCGGCGGCGTCGGACTCGACGTCATCGCGGCTGAAGTGTCCGCCCGGCACCAGATGGCCTACCCGGAAGGCGGCATCGAGCAGCCGCACCGTCCGCTGCTCGGCGGCGGCGAGTACCAGTGGCGCCGCGACGGCGAACCGCACCTGTTCAACCCGGAGACGGTCTTCCGGCTGCAGCACGCCACGCGTGAACGCCGCTATGACATCTTCAAGCAGTACACCCGCGGCGTGGACGACCAGTCCGAGAACCTCATGACCCTCCGCGGCCTGCTGAAGTTCAAGAACGGTGCCCGTCCCGTGGTGCCGCTCGAGGAAGTGGAGCCCGTCTCCAGCATCGTCAAGCGCTTCTCCACTGGCGCCATGAGCTACGGGTCCATCTCCAAGGAAGCCCACGAGACCCTGGCGATTGCCATGAACCGGCTCGGCGGGAAGTCCAACACCGGTGAAGGCGGCGAGGACGTGGACCGCCTGCTGGACCCCGAGCGCCGCTCGGCCGTCAAGCAGATCGCCTCGGGCCGCTTCGGCGTCACGAGCCTGTACCTGAGCAACGCCGACGACATCCAGATCAAGATGGCGCAGGGTGCCAAGCCCGGCGAAGGCGGCCAGCTGATGGCGCAGAAGGTGTACCCCTGGGTTGCCCGGACGCGCCACTCGACCCCCGGCGTCGGACTCATTTCCCCGCCCCCGCACCACGACATCTACTCGATCGAAGACCTCGCCCAGCTGATCTATGACGCGAAGCGCGCCAATCCTTCGGCGCGGGTGCACGTCAAGCTCGTTTCCGAGGTGGGCATCGGCACAGTTGCCGCCGGTGTCACCAAGGCGAAGGCCGACGTCGTACTGGTTTCCGGTCACGACGGCGGTACCGGCGCCTCGCCGCTGAACTCGCTCAAGCACGCCGGTGTTCCGTGGGAACTGGGTCTCGCAGAGACCCAGCAGACCCTGATGCTCAACGGCCTGCGCGACCGTGTAGTGGTGCAGGTGGACGGTCAGCTGAAGACCGGCCGCGACGTCGTGATCGCCGCGCTGCTCGGCGGCGAGGAATTCGGCTTCGCCACGGCACCCCTGGTGGTGGAGGGCTGCATCATGATGCGCGTCTGCCACCTGGACACCTGCCCCGTGGGCGTTGCGACGCAGAACCCTGAACTGCGGGCCCGCTTCAGCGGCAAGCCGGAGTTCGTGGTGAACTTCTTTGAGTTCTTGGCCGAAGAAGTCCGCGAAATCCTCTCGGAGCTCGGGTTCCGCAGCATCGAAGAGGCCATCGGCCACGCCGAAATGCTGGATACCCGTGAGGCGATCAACCACTGGAAGGCCGAAGGGCTGGACCTGGACCCGATCCTGCACGGACTCGAGTTCGACGACGACGCCCCGCTGCGCAACCTGACCGGCCAGAACCACGAGCTGGACAAGCACTTCGACCAGCGGCTCATCACCATGGCGGCCGAGGCGCTGACCGACCGCAGCCCGGTGAAGATCGCCGTGGACGTCATCAACACGGACCGCTCCGTGGGCACCATGCTGGGCCACGTCGTCACCAAGACGTTCAGCACGGACGTCCTGGCGACGGATACGATCGACATCACGCTGACCGGCACCGCAGGCCAGTCGCTGGGCGCCTTCCTGCCCGCCGGCATCACCCTGCGCATGTTCGGCGACTCGAACGACTACGTGGGCAAGGGCCTCTCCGGCGGCCGCATCATCGTCCGGCCGGACCGCACCAACGTGTTCCAGGCCGAGAGCAACGTGATCGCGGGCAACGTGATCGGTTACGGTGCCACCAGCGGCGAGATGTTCCTGCGCGGCCAGGTCGGCGAACGCTTCCTGGTCCGTAACTCCGGCGCCACCGCGGTTGTCGAAGGCATCGGCGACCACGGCTGCGAGTACATGACCGGCGGCCAGACGCTCATCATCGGACGTACGGGCCGCAACTTCGGTGCGGGCATGTCCGGCGGAACGGCCTACGTGCTGGACCTGCGGACCACCCGGGTGAACAAGCAGGCGCTGGAGTCCGGCGAACTGCAGCTGCGCGAACTGGACGCCGAGGACCGCGACATCGTCCACGGCCTGCTGGTCAAGCACGTCGAGGAAACCGAATCCCTGCACGCGCAGCGGTTGCTGGAGAACTTCGACGACACCGCAGCCCGCATTACCAAAGTCCTGCCGCGCGACTACGCGGCCGTATTGCAGACACGTCTCGACGCGATCGAAGAGGGCCTGGACCCCGATGGCGAAGAAGTATGGTCTCGAATCCTGGAGGTGACCGGTGGCTGATCCACGCGGATTTCTGAAAGTACGTCAGCGTGAAACCCAGCCGCGCCGTCCCGTTCCCGTCCGCATCATGGACTGGAAGGAAGTTTACGAGGCCCAGGAAAAGGGTGTCCTGAAAAGCCAGGCCGGCCGCTGCATGGACTGCGGCGTGCCGTTCTGCCACCAGGGCTGCCCGCTGGGCAACCTGATTCCCGAGTGGAACGACCTCGTATGGCGGGATAAGGGCGAGGAAGCGATTGAGCGGCTGCACGCCACCAACAACTTCCCCGAATTCACCGGCCGCCTGTGCCCGGCTCCCTGCGAAGCGTCCTGCGTGCTGGGCATCAACCAGCCCGCGGTGACCATCAAGCAGGTCGAGGTCTCCATCATCGATGAAGCCTTTGACAACGGCTGGGTCAACCCGCTGCCGCCGACCCGCCTGACGGGCAAGACAGTCGCCGTCGTAGGTTCCGGCCCCGCCGGACTCGCCGTCGCGCAGCAGCTGACCCGCGTGGGCCACACCGTTGCCGTGTACGAGCGCGACGACAAAATCGGCGGCCTCCTGCGCTACGGCATCCCCGACTTCAAGATGGAGAAGGAACAGGTCGACCGCCGACTGGAGCAGATGAAGGCCGAAGGCACCCGCTTCCGGACCGGAGTCGCCGTCGGTACTGACGTGACCTGGGAGCAGCTTCGCCGCCGGTACGACGCCGTGGTGGTTGCCACCGGCGCCACCGTGCCGCGTAACCTGCCTATCCCGGGCCGCGAGCTTGAGGGCGTGCACTACGCCATGGATTACCTTGTTCCGGCCAACCGCGTGGTGGCGGGGGAGCAGGTGGAAAACCAGATCCACGCCAAGGGCAAGCACGTGGTGATCCTCGGCGGCGGCGACACCGGTGCCGACTGCCTCGGTACCGCCCACCGCCACGGTGCCGCTTCGGTGACTACGCTGGCGATCGGCAAGCAGCCGTCCGTGGAGCGTATGCCAAACCAGCCCTGGCCCACGTTCCCCACCCTCTTTGAGGTTGCGAGTGCGCATGAAGAGGGCGGCGAGCGTACGTACCTCGCCTCCACCGTGGAGTTCGTTGGCGAAAATGGCAAGCTCACCGGCGTCAAGGTTGCCGAGACCGAGTTCGTGGACGGCAAGCGCCTCCCCAAGGCCGGCACCGAGCGGATCATTCCCGCGGACCTGGTGTTCCTGTCCCTGGGCTTCACCGGTGCGGAGCCTGCCGGCATTACCGAGCAGGTCCACGCCGAATTCGACGGCCGCGGCAACGTGGCCCGTGACGGCTACTACATGACCAACACCGAGGGTGTGTTCGTTGCCGGCGACGCCGGACGCGGCCAGTCGCTCATTGTGTGGGCCATCGCCGAAGGCCGCGCCTGCGCGGCAGCGGTAGACAAGTTCCTGATGGGAACCACGATCCTGCCTGCCCCGGTTGCCCCAACCGACCGGGCGATCGCCGTTCTCTAGTCACAACTCTGCAGTCACAATCGGGGGACCACGGAAGTTCACCTGCGGTATAACTCCAATCCAGAAACACACCAATAGGGTAGGTATATGAGACGCGCAAAAATCGTGGCAACGTTCGGACCGGCTATTTCCAGCTTCGAGAACACCCTCGCAGTTGTTGAAGCCGGCGTGGATGTTGCCCGCATGAACATGAGCCACGGCGACTACTCGGTGCACGACGTGACGTATGAGAACGTCCGCAAGGCATCGAAGCAGCTCGGCAAGCCCGTTGCCATCATGGCCGACCTCCAGGGCCCCAAGATCCGTCTTGGCCGCTTTGTTGACGGTCCGCACGAACTGGCCGTTGGCGACATCTTCACCATCACCACCGAAGACGTTCCCGGCACCAAGGAAATTTGCTCCACCACGCTCAAGAGCCTGACCGACGACGTCAACGTCGGTGACGCGCTGCTGATCGACGACGGCAAGGTGGCCCTGCGGGCCATCGAGGTCGACGACGTCAAGGTGGTCGCCCAGGTGACCGTCGGCGGCTTCGTGTCCAACAACAAGGGCATCAACCTTCCCGGTGTTGCCGTCAACGTTCCCGCCCTGAGCGAGAAGGACGAGGACGATCTGCGCTGGGCCATGCGCCGCGGTGTGGACATGGTAGCCCTGTCCTTCGTCCGAGACGCCTCGGACATCAAGCGCGTCCACGAAATCATGGACGAAGAGGGACGCCGCGTTCCGGTCATCGCCAAGATCGAGAAGCCGCAGGCCGTTGACCAGCTGCACGAGATCATCGACGCGTTCGACGCCATCATGGTGGCCCGTGGCGACCTCGGCGTGGAGCTCCCGCTCGAAGAGGTGCCGATCGTCCAGAAGCGCGCCATTGAACTGGCCCGCCGCTGGGCCAAGCCGGTCATCGTGGCCACCCAGGTGCTCGAGTCCATGATCGACAACCCGCGCCCCACCCGTGCAGAGGCCTCGGACTGCGCCAACGCAGTGCTCGACGGCGCCGATGCAGTCATGCTCTCCGGCGAGACGAGCGTGGGCAAGTACCCGATCGAAACCGTCAAGGTCATGGCCCGGATCATCGAATCCACCGAGGTCCACGGCCTCGAGCGCGTCCCCCCGCTGGGGACCAAGCCCAAGACCCGTGGCGGCGCAATCACCCGTGCCGCCGTCGAAATCGCCGACCAGCTGGACGCAAAGTACATCTGTGCTTTCACCCAGTCCGGCGACTCCGCACGCCGCCTGTCCCGCCTGCGTCCCGTCAAGCCGGTCTTCGCGTTCACTCCGGTGGAGCACGTGTGGAACCAGCTTGCTCTGACCTGGGGCATCCAGCCGGTCCTGGTTCCCATGGTGGACCACACCGACGAAATGACGGCCCAGGTTGACCGCAGCCTGCTGGAACTGAACCTGGTGGAGGACGGTGACCTGGTGGTCATCGCTGCCGGTTCCCCTCCCGGAAAAGCCGGTTCGACCAACTCGCTGAAGGTGCACAAGGTGGGCGACCTCGCCGACTCCACTTTCGCGGGCGAAGCATCCAGCAACAAGGAAAAGCTCGGACCCTGGCCGGAAAAGAAGAAGAAGGCCTAGGCTTCCCCTGCGTGCGGCGGGAGTCGCACGCAGAACAAAAGGGAGGATCCCCGCCGGTTGGCGGGGATCCTCCCTTTTTTGTCTTTGTCTCCCGGTGATTGAGTTTGTCGAAATCGACAAGCTCAATCAGAAGCGGTTAGTTGACCTGATTGATGATGGTTTCGGCGACCTCGCGCATGCTGAGGCGACGGTCCATCGAGGTCTTCTGGATCCAGCGGAAGGCCTCGGGCTCGGTGAGGCCCATCTTGGTGGTGAGCAGGCTCTTGGCGCGTTCTACGAGCTTGCGGGTGGCGAACTGCTCCTGGAGGTCGGAGACCTCGTTTTCGAGGGCCTTGATCTCCTCATGGCGGGAGAGTGCGATCTCCAGGGCGGGGATCAGGTCCGCGGGGGTGAAGGGCTTGACCACGTAGGCCATGGCGCCGGCGTCACGGGCGCGCTCCACGAGTTCCTTCTGGCTGAAGGCCGTGAGGAGCACTACCGGGGCAATGCGGGCCTTCACGATTTTCTCGGCGGCTGAGATGCCGTCCATGACCGGCATCTTGACGTCCATCAGGACGAGGTCGGGCTTGAGTTCCTCGGCGAGCTGCACGGCCTTCTCGCCGTTGTCCGCTTCGCCGATGACGTCATAGCCCTCGCCCCGGAGGATTTCGATGATGTCCAGGCGGATAAGGGTCTCGTCCTCGGCGACAATAACGCGGCGCGCCGGCTGGCTGTTGGGGTTTGACTCCGTCTGTTCTGACACGGGAACTCCTTGAAAGGTACGGCGGGAACTAGTCCATCTTAGTTGTGCCCGCCGAGGTACTTGGAACTGCTTGGTTTCGTTGCGGCTGCGCTGGCGCGATTCTGGAATTCAGCCTATCTGCATGTAGAGTAATTTCGCGCACTGGAAGCGATCGCGTTGCTCACAACTCTGCTGTGGGCCTAAGATTGTTACTTCCGTGTAATCCGCGCCCGAGTGGCGGAATTGGCAGACGCGCCGCACTCAAAATGCGGTATCGAAAGGTGTGTGGGTTCGAGTCCCACCTCGGGCACGCATAACCCCTCGTCAGAGGGGTTTTTGCTTTAATATGTGGACATTGGCCCTACACGGGTCCCTCTGACACTGTTCCCGGCTTGGCCTGGCGCCGCGGTCGCCTGTGAAGTTATGTGGGTGGCGGGATCAGAGCCCTGGCTGTTGGGCCCTCTGCTTGCTGGAATCTGGGGTATGTGCCGTCCTATCTGGCTGTTCCGATGGCCGGTTGTTGGCCCTCACTTGTTCATGGCCACGAGTTGTGCTGACGACATGACCGAGCCGAATTGTCTTCGAGGATCTTCCTGGGATAGCTGCTTGCTGCGAGCCAGACAGAGGACTCTCATCGCGTGTTTGTCCGGCCAAAGGGGGCGTGCACATTGTGCACACTTTTGTGCACGGGTGGCTTTCGACCTGCATTTTGGTCCCTTCCTCATAGTCTTGGCTTCACCACTTCATGCAGGTCTCTGTTGCAGTCGACATGACTTGGGGCCCGGGCCGTCGTTTTCCTAGGACTTTCAGGGTTCAGCGGGAATGTCTACGGAGGTTTCTGTAGCCGGCGCACGATCCGTCGACAGAGAGCAGGTGTGTGGGATCCGGACTCTTCTTCCGGGGCGGTCCAGGCTTTGGTTGACGTCACCGACGCTCATTCCGCTGAACACAGCGATGAGCACGCTGGCGGCACTGGGGTCGTGGACGAAGTAGTCGGCCGTTGCTTGCAGCGGATGTGTCTGTCAGATGTGTGCGTCGTTCTGATAGCGGAGTCACCGCTGGGTTTGAGGGTCCGGAGTGCAACTTGGGGAACCGGGAGTGATCCAAAGTTTGGCGAGGAAATAAGCGACGGAGACATCTCACGTGTTTAAGATGTCAAGCAGCGAGCTCCGCGGGTGGGGTGAAGGCTGTGGTTTCGTCGAAGCGGGTGCCGGTGGTGAGGCAGTGGTGGAGTTGGCCGAGGAGGCGGTTGAAGAGGTTGCGCTGGGCTGCTGCGTGCCAATCCCCGGCTGCGCGGCGGCGCTGGTAGTGGGCTCTGGCGCCTGGGGATCCGGTGAGGGCAGACAGCGCCCACATGTAGCCGACGGTGCTGAGGCGGTCGTTCTTGACGAATCTGCGGCCGACGAATTTCTTCTTGCCGGAGGCTCTGGTGATTGGTGCGGAGCCGGCGTAGGCCTTCAGGGCGCGGGCGTCTGCGAAGCGGTTTCTGTCATCTCCGATCTCGGCCAGGAGCCGGGCCCCGAGCTGGTTGCCGATCCCGGGGAAGCTGAGCAGGATCTGGGCATCAGGGTGGTTGAGGAAGGCTTCCTCAACTGCGGTGCCGAGCTGGTCGACGCTCTGGCAGGCGGCGTCGAGGAGGAGCAGCAGACCGGCAGCCTGTTGGCCCATGGCGTCTTCCACGGCTTGGGCCTGGCGGGCGTGGTCACCCCGAAGGATGGTCTTGATCCGCTGGGCCTGGGCAGTGATGCCGCGGGAGCGTCCCGCGCGGCGCAGGGCAGTTTCGATCCGTGCGGTGCTGAGGCGTGCGGCCGTGTCGGGGGTGGGGGCGATGCGCAGCAGTTCCCTTATTTCGGGGCGGGCCAGGCCGTTCTGCCAGACGGCGCCAGCCTGAAGGAGGGCGGGGTAGAACTGGCGGAGCACGGAGCGGAGCTGGTTGGCGGTTTGCTGGCGTGCCCAGACCGCGTCCTGCTGGGCGCGGGCCAGGACGGTGATCGCCCTGGCCTGCTCGGTGTCGGCCGGCAGGGGGCGGTGGGCGTGGGCGTCGGTGCGAAGGATGTTCGCCAGCACCAAGGCGTCGCCGGGATCGGACTTTTTCTTCGAGACCCCGTGCCTGTCGCGGTAGCGTGCGGCCGAGAGCGGATTGACCGCGTAGATCTTCCGGGTGCCGGCGCGCAGGGCGGCGACGAGCAGGCCCTGGCTGGTTTCGATCGCTACCGGGACAGGGTCCTGGGGTGTGTCCCCGTGTTCGGCGAGCAGTTCCATCAGGTCCCGGTAGCCTGCGGCGTCGTCGGTGATCCTGCGTTTGGCCAGCAGATCGCCGGCGCTGTCGATGATGGCAATGTCATGGTGGCCCTCGGCCCAGTCGATCCCGCAGTAGATGTCCAATCTGTACTCCTCGCAGTCAAGGTGTGTTCTGTTCCCGGGGTGTGCCAGTTCGGATCACGCAGCGCCCTAATTCCAAGACTCGAAGGTCTGCCATCTCACCAGCCGTTCGTGAAACGAGTCCACTTCGGGCGCCCCGGTCTAACCAAGAGCTCCACGGCTCCCGGAGAAGGAAGGGGTCATCCCGCAGCCTGCACGCCACCACGAGAATCAAGTACCACGCCAACAGTCGGGGGTTCCGCTGCCACGCGGGCGGCGGAACCTGGCCGGCAAAAACCAGGAGGCATCTGCCGGCCCGGTTCGGGGTTCTGCAGCGTCAATCTGCCACTGGTACGCGCCGCTCTCCGTCGAGGGTTCAAGGACCCAAGAGCGCCGAAGGCGTTGCAGCAGCGCTGCGCCGCGGAACCCCGAAAACAGCTCCCGGCAGGCCAGCCGATCTGACTCTGCGGGAAGCTACTTGCGATCGCTTCCAGCCGGGGTGACCGCCCGGCCAATTCAGAATTCTGCGGAGGGGCACCAGCGAACGCGCCGCTCTGCGTCGAGGATTCCAAGATCCAAGAGCGCCGAAGGCGTCACCACCGATGACTCCACCGCAGAACCCCACCAAGACAGCTCCGGAAGAAACCAACATCTGGCCCCCTGGAAGCCGCTTAACAACGAATTAGGAGCGCCGAACGAAACTTTGGATCGAGCCCGGCGCGTAGCGCCCTGGTTGCGCGGAGGACCCGCCCAGCGATGATGGGGATCAGAATGACAAACAGCGAAGTTACTTCTGGTGGTTCATGGAGGCGGGGGAGCGGGGCGGCATGACGGACTAGGTTGACCAGACGTTCGGTGCCGCCAACTGGCCGTCATGATGCGTTTGCGGCCGCCGACCTGTCCTTGTTCTGG
The DNA here is from genome assembly GCF_964254335.1 of Arthrobacter sp. LjRoot78. Lineage (NCBI taxonomy): Bacteria > Bacillati > Actinomycetota > Actinomycetes > Micrococcales > Micrococcaceae > Arthrobacter > Arthrobacter sp. LjRoot78. The sequence goes on from NZ_CAXUTG020000001.1 coordinate 1,895,829, forward strand.
TGCGGCCTGCAGTCCGGACGGCGTACGTTCGACCATGAGTTCCCGTTCCATCTGGGCTAGGGAAGCAATGACGTTGAAAGAGAAGCGTCCAGAGACCGTGGTGGTGTCGATCGCATCGGTGAGGCTGACGAGTCCTACGCCGCGGTCGTTCAGTCCGCCGGCGAAGTCCAGGAGGTCTTTTACGCTCCGGCCCAGGCGGTCCAGCTTCCACACCACCAGGGTGTCACCTTCGCGTGGGTTGTCCAGCGCCTGGTCGAGGCCGGGGCGTTGGGACTTGGTGCCGCTGATTGCGTCTTTGTAGATCTTGTCGCATCCGGCCTTCTGTAGGGCGTCGCGCTGCAGGTCCAGGTTCTGGTCCCGGGTGGAAATCCGAGCGTAGCCGATGCGGTGCGTGGTCTTGGGGATGTTCTCTTCTCAATACTCGGTTCGGGGCCTTAGTTCGACTGTACCGATACGAGAATTATTTATGAGAACCGGGGCGAGGGCTGCCGTTTTTTCTTCGTCGAGCCAATTTTCCGCGGCAGGACGTTGCGCCACTTCGATGAGCGATCGATCGCGGGATTCTCGATTCGATGCTTTCTCGGAATCCTTCGTTTTCAAGAACACTTCACTCGGAACAGATTCGTTAGTCTTCCTGTTCTTGCTCGTACCGGTTCGGCGAGTCAGACGTAGCCCTGTTTTTAAGCCACGCTTCTTTTGCCTGATCTGCCCTTCTACGGGATGCGATTGCCGCCCGAATGCCGAAGAACCCAAAGACGCTGAGGACCCCACCAACGAGGGCACCGATAAGCGCAACTCCAACTGATTCCCCACCGATCAGGCCGGTGATGAGGCGAGAAGTTGCGGCACCCACTAGAAACTCCCCAACCAACGCTAGTGCGAGTTTCATTTTGGGTCTTTGCGGGCCTTAGTACCTACCCCTTGTAGTCGCTGACACGTGGGGGTAACGTGCCCATCACAAAGCTCGCCCTTGGAGGCCTCCATGTCCTCGCTGCTACGCCGCGCTATAGCCTTGGCATCGATCTTGTCCGTCGGACTACTCGGGCCCGTCGGCCTCTCGGCTTGCACCGCCACCGAGGCACCGCCCCCCGCATCGACTACCGAGACGTCGCCCCCCGCATCGACTACCGAGACGTCGCCCCCCGCATCGACCACCGAGACGCCGCCCCCCGCATCGACCACGGAGGCTCGCACGGTCCCACCGCTGCCGGACAGCGGCGACATCGACGCTGGTACATACCTCGTCACCAGCTTCGCGGAGAATTTCGAGATCACCGTCCCAGACGGCTGGTCGGCCGACGGCGATGGCCTGGGAAAGGACGACCCGGATCACCCGGATGATATGGCGGTTTTCGTGGGTTGGTGGCCCTCCGACCATGTGCCGACGGACGCATGCGCGTGGCAGGGCTCGCTCGTCGAGGTCAATCGGTCGGCTAGGGCCTTCGTCGACGCGATGACGGCCCAGACGTCAACGTCCAGCACCCCTCCCGTCGAGGTCGTGGTGGGCGATTACTCCGGTGTCGAGTTCGACCACTCCGTCGAGGGCGACGTGGACATCAAAGCCTGCGACAACGGTCAGTTTTGCGTTCACTCCGAATACTCGAACCTATGCACCCGCTGGTACTCGACCGCCGCTGAACGGGAAACCTACCGGGTGGTCAACCTGAACGGCCAGCGCGCCATGTTCTGGGTGGTCCAATTCCACGAATCGATCAATCCGGAGCTGACCAGAGAAGCACGCACCGTCTTCGACTCGATCGTGTTCAAGGTCCGACAGGTGACCAGCTGATGCGATAGGCGATCCCCGCCTGCGGGGCGCCGACCCCGCCTCGGAACCAACCCGACTGCTTCGTTGCGTGCTGTCAGTTTCCGAAGTCGCATGCACTGGCCTTCCCGTGATTTCGGGGTAGTCCAGATGACTTGTGAACGCTGGATACTCCGCCGCGCAACGGCTTAGTGCAGGGGACTTCTGATATTCAGTGCAGACGACTTCTGAAAATGACACGTATACCCAAGATGTCTCACCCGGCCATTGTGCCTCAGAAACCCCGGGCCAGCACCCCGCTGAGACGATCCACGGTGAGACATCTTTCCAAGACACGGGCCGGCCCGGGACGAGGCCGATTCCTTTTGCGTGCAACATGTACGGTGACGCTATGGCCATTTCAAAGCACTCTTGCACTACCGTGGACAGCAGGGCTCACGTCGTCCTTGGAAGACCCTCATAATGCCCGGCAGTCTTGACTTTCGCATCCAAGTCCTGATCTCCTTCCAACGAGCACTCTGGGACATGGTTACGCCGCCCTTGCGTGGCGTCGCGATTCTGCTTGCCGAACCATTGATCGAAGCCAGATTCATCTACGAACACGAGCCCACCGATGACCAAGTTCAGATTGTCGCTGAGGTAGAAACCTACGTCATCGCCGACTTCACGCCCCCCACGAACGTCAGCTTCAAGGCGGTTGGGGCATTGCCGCCGGCTCCTCGAGAGCTCCTCCCTAGGGAGGAGTGGATTTATCTTCGCCGCGAAGCTGGTATCGAGGCGTGACAACTGTTGGACATATAACTGCGGACTTGTTGGCGGGTTCGAGCGGGGCCGGCATGTTAAGGGCCGCTTCCCCTTCGAACCTCACTTCAGCTAGCGAAGGTCTGGTGAATGTGCGGGTTCCAGGCACCGGAGGCGACATATAGCGCCATGAAATTGCCGCCACTTATCGCGGCGATTCACACACATCTACAAAACGACCGGTGAATCCGGACAAGGGATCCTTTACCGGACGGCGGCAGTTATGGCTGCATGAGCCCGCTTGCCCGGGTCCTGGCGTGTCTCCATGTCGAGCAACCTCGAAACCCGCTTCGCTCAGCAGGTCCCCCATCTGCTCGGGGGACCAGTAGTACGCCGTTGTAACAGCGTGCGGGAAAGAATCGCCCGGAGACCCATCGAAGAATCCGACGAGTAATTGCCCGCCCTGGGTGAGGGCGCGAGAGATCTCCCTGAGCACCAAGGACAACTCGTCCGGTGGCACGTGTATGAGGGAGTACCAGGCCAGCACACCATGCCGTGATCCATCTGGTACGTCTAAATTACGGAACGATGCAACGCGAAAAGGCACTCCAGGAAAGCGTACGCGGGCGCTCTCAAATGAATTCGGGAACAAGACCGATTCCTTGTACAGACGCGCCGCGTTGATACAGGAAGTCGGTCCAATGACCGGGTCCACACCCGGCATCAATCAGTTGGCCGTCAATACTCGGTGCCCACCGTCCGATGCGCTGCCGATCTTTCTCGTGCATGTCCTCAAGGGAACCAAGAATGCGCGTGTACTCGGCGGCACGCACCCCATACGCGGCTCGGATGGATTCGCTCCCCATACTGACGAGCGTATCGGGGGAGGAACAACACTGAATAGCATACCCGCCGGGGTCCGCTAGCTAGCGGATCTCCTTGCGGCATGCGCTATGCGCCAAATAGCGCTGTGAAAACACCGCCGCTTACCGCTAAAAGTCACATCCCTTCATTGGCGCCAAACCGTCTCACGAACGGTCGTTCGTGAAGTGTTCCCCTCCCGACCTTTCCAGCTGACGGTAGGCGCCCATACTGAGAGTGAATGTCACTCGCTCAGGAGCGCGTCGGGCTGCTTCCCCAGCGAGGGGGCGAAGGCCATTGTTAAAGATACAGAGCCCTGCGATTTGAATCGAAGGCTGCCATGATCCAGGCCCTGCTGTGCAAGCTGAACATTCGGCACGATTGGCATCTCGAACATGCCGAAGACGGCGGCGTGTATAAACGCTGTCGTCGATGCGGCAAGGATGACGATAGCGGCGGCGGAGGAACAGGAGGCAACTACAGTGCCTGGATAGGGCCGACGGCAGGAGGGTGAGGCCGGCCGTCCCGCAGGTACATGAATGCCCCGGCGGATTATGGTGTTCTAGCTAGCACATGCTCCTGACTGTCTGCAGGACAGCGTCCTCCATCTCGGGGACCAGCGCAGGCGCGTCTGTGACGTTCAGCTCCCGCGGCGGAAGTACCGTAACCACCGTCACCTGCCGGTGGCCGTCTAAGGAGGACACGGATTGGACACTGTACGGCCCTCCGCCCCCGGACACGAAGACGTGGCGTGTGCCCGGGCAGATGTCGTCGCTTGGACGGATGCCACCCAAAGAGAACGGCTCGGCCTCAATCATGCTCTTCCACGTTTCCTCGCGGATGAGCCGACCTGTGGTGAGCGCCGCCACGAATCTGCTGAGGTCTTCAACAGTTGAAATGACCCCGGAATCAGCCGACCCGGCCACGGCGTCAATACGGGTGAAGTCGCGCTTGTTCCCGTCCTCCAGCACGTACCCATGCAGCATGGGCTCGGGCGGCTGCCCTACCGCCGCCAAGTGGGTGTTGCCCATTCCTGCCGGCTCAAACACGTCCTTGGCGAGAACCTCTCCGAGTCCGCGGTTGTGTTTGCTTTCCAGCAGCCAGCCCAGTACTTCCCAGTCCGTTGCAGACCACGCAGAGTAGGACACTGGCCCTGGCGGCAGGTCCACTCCGGCCGCAATCCGGAGCCGTTCCTCGAAGGTCAAGTGGCGCGTTTGGAGCTCGTCCAGGCTTGCGGACTCAATCAGGGGTGGAAAGTAGTCGGGCAGGCCCGACGTGCTGCCCAGCAGGTCCCGCACCGTGATCCGCTCCCACCCGGGGAAGATGACTGTGAACTCGGGCAGATGAGCGGAGACGGGGTCGTCCAGACGCACGGTGCCGACCTCCACCAGCTTCATCACGGACACGGCCACCATCGGCGTCCCCGCCCCGATGATCCACGTTTTGTCCGTAGGGACCGCCTTCTTGTTGGACTCCAGATCATTCACCCCGGTGGCCCTTAGCTCCTCCTGGTCTCCATTCCGCACATGGAAAACCACAGCAGTCGCACCATGCGCGGAAGCGTCGACGGCAAAAGCTTCCAACGCCGGGGCGAGCTTCGCAACCGGTGTGGTGGCTGTTTCGTCAGGGGTGCCGAACGTGCAGCCGGAAAGCACAAGAGCCACGGCTAGCGTTGCAGCGCGCTTGTTCATCACGGAACCGGACCCCATGGATTGCCCGGGCGGTCTCCAGCCTCGAGGTGCCCCGACCACTTGGCGCTGTGGCGGTCGTACTTGCCGCACTTAGTGCAACGCCGGCGGAACCCGCCGTCGGGCGTCCTTTCCGCCAGCCAGTGGTGGCCGATATTGAGCCTGCACAGCAGGGCCCGGATCATGACCACTCCTCTCCGAGAATGTGTCGCCCAGCCCACTTCCAATTATGTTCCCGAAACTTCTGATTGGATCTTCAGGAACCCGAGCACCACTTGCGTTTGCATGACTTTTACTGCTACCTCGAACAAAATCACTCAGTCCCGTCGGCATGCGGGGCACCGAGAGTGACAATTAGCGCCATGAAAACGCCGCCACTTATCGCTGCGAGTCACAAAGATCCCCGTTTCCAACAGCTCGCTGCGAACACCACGATTCTCAAATCCACCTGTTCTTGAAATCCTTTGTTTGTGAGAACTCTGGAGATCCGCCCTCACGCCCACGCTTCGGGATGAAAGACCGGCTGCGTCCTGATACGCGTGTCCTAATACTTACGTCATCTAAGACGCACATATTGTCGATTCATGGACAGCAACCAAGCTGGCGAACTGGAAGGGCAGACCTCGATCAACGAGCTGCTCGATGCGCCGATCGGCAATACTCATATTCAGATGGCGCTGCCGATCCATGTTCAGCTCCGGGCAGGGGAATTCCGACGTCTGTAGCAGTGACCTCGCATCGGCCGGTTCACCTTTCGGCACTCAGGCCCAGTTGATGCCACGGCGCCTCGGCGGCTTCCGCTTTTGAAGACAACTGTTGCCCCCTGCAAACGATCGCCCATAGGCTCGTCCATGTGAGTGGCGGGGACGGTATTCCGAAAAGCGGAACCGCCCAGCGACCCGTGAAGGACATCAAGCATGGCAACAGGTACTGTCAAGTGGTTCAACTCCGAAAAGGGCTTTGGTTTCATTGCCCCCGACGACGGAAGCGCTGACGTGTTCGCACACTATTCGGCAATCGCATCCAGCGGTTACAGGTCCCTGGACGAGAACCAGAAGGTTCAATTCGACATCACCCAAGGCCCCAAGGGCCCCCAGGCTGAGAACATTCAGCCGCTCTAGCAGTCCCCAAGAGACTGGTCAGCCGTTAATGGCCGGCCAGTCTCTTGCTGTGTCCGGAGGCGAGAGTAAACTCTTCCTGGGCATCCCTAGGATTCGCATCTGAACCTCGGCGCCGTAATGTGGGGTGGCCACCCGGCTGAGAAGTTCATCCGCCAGGTGTGGCAGGGGTATTCGCCCGACAGATCGATCATGCCGCTGATGGCCGCTGTGACCGGGCTTGCTGCGGGTGATGGCCGTGCTGGGCCGTCGGGGAGTGGGACTGGGCTATACGATCCTCAGCTGATGTTGTCCATTGGTGGGTTGCTAACCCATTCCTGCCGGCCCGGCCCACGCTCCTGGTGCGCCCGTTCCGCCGCCGCCGCGGTCATCATCCTTCCCGCAGCGCAGACAGCGCTTGTAGAGGCTGCCGTCTTCGGTGTGCTCGACGTGCCATTCGTGGCGAATGTTCAGCTTGCACAGCAGGGCCCGGATCATGGCAAACTCCGATCTTTATTTCCAATAATGGCCCTGACGCGACCGCCGGAGAAGAGGGGAACTGCCGGGCCGGCAGGTACTACGCGTCGCGCAAAATGTCCCAAGCCAGCGCCCACCATAAAAAGGAAAGTTTGTGATGGCTAAAGTCCCGGGTCCTCCACCATCGACGGGTAAACGGACAAGTGAGTCGTTGATGATGGCTCGACTTCTGTCGTTCCGTGCAGGAATTCGACTGCACAGGCGCCCGCGGAATTCCGGGGTAGTGCAGACGAGCATGGACATTGAAATGTCAGCGGGAAAATCCTCTGGTCATGCAGCCTGTGTAGGCGTATATTCCGTCCATGGCGGAGGATCCTGTTGAGACGAACCCGATGAATTACCGGGTGGCTTTTGAAAACGAACGCGTCCGCGTGCTTGAGTACACCGACTCACCCGGGCATAAGACCACAGAGCATAGTCACCCCGACAGCGTGATGGTTACAGTCACTGCTTTCCGTCGCCGTATTTCTTCCGAGGGAAAGTCCATGGAGGTGGAGCTACCCGCCGCAGTCGCCCGGTGGTTGCCTGCCCAGCACCATTCCGGAGAAAACATCGGGGAAACAGACACGCATACCTTCTTTGTGGAGCTTAAGGAATCCACGCTGCCTACGAACGATGAGGCGGAGTATCTAGGACCAAGCGAGTCCTAGGAGTTCCCTGCGAGCCCAATTGGTTCCCGGTTTCGTTCACTGCCGCTGTCCCTTTGACGAGTAGAAGGAACTGTTGATGACTGTGCCACCACCGACGAGCGATGACCTGCCCCTAAATTCCGATATGCCGACGCCGGGCCACAGTGTTGTCGCAGGGATCTTCTATACCTCCGGCCGCTGGTCGGTTAAGGCGGGTCATGAGGAGGCATTCGCACGGGCGTTTGCGGAATCGGGGGTAAAGGATGTGGATCCTCCAATTCGTGGCCTTCTTCAGCGTCCACGGCTACTTCGCGATCTCAATCAGCCCCGGAGCTATCTCAGCTACGCGGTGTGGGAGACCCGGGAAGCGATCGAGGAGTTCAGGTCTCGGCCGGATTTCCCGGCAATGATCGCAGGGATGAAAGAACATCTAGATGACATGCAAATCTCCACACTGGAACTGGTTCTGGGTCAGGAACTGACGGCCATAGGGCTGGATTCCTAACAACTGCGGGTGTAGTCCGCTCCTGACTGAGTCCGACGAACGTCGGAAGATCTGCCGGTGCATAAGCCCCCGGCGTAAGCGCAGGTTTTACCCACTTGCGGCGCATGTGGCTGAAGAGGTTCCCAGTTTCTCCACATTTTGGAGAAACTCCGCATCGTTCCTGTTAGCTTCGAAGTACCGGGGGGTTTGGCTGCTAATGCGGTGTTTCCGCGAGCTGGCAAATGTTGGCAGTGCTTGATCTTCCGGGTTTTTCATCCTCACTCCACTTCCATCGAAGGTCTCAAACCCATGCGTAGCTTTTCCCGTGTATCACTTGTTGCCGTAGCTTCCGCGGCGCTGATCGGTTCCTTGGCTCTGCCTGCTTCGGCGGCCGACACGACGGCGACCGTCGAGGTTCCGGTTGGTTCCCTTTCCATCTCAGCTCCGGTCGGCGCGGACCTCACCATGATCACGCCCGGGAGCAGCGCGTCGGCGACACTGACCGGTGTCGAGGTCATCGACACCCGCGCCGGCGAGGCTGGCTGGGCCGCCCAGGTTGTTCTGTCCGACTTCGTGGGAGCCACCCCGAGCAACGTCATCCCGGCGACCGCGGCTGTTTACACTCCGGCGGTTGCTGTTCCGACCGGAACTGTCACCGTGGACGGGACCACCCGGGCGGACCTGTCCACCCCTAAGACTGTGCAGGCTGCCATGGCCGTGACAGGGAACAACACCGCGACCTGGAATGCGGACCTGAGCGTCACCGCCCCGGCGGATGCCCTGGCCGACGTCTACACGGCAACGCTGACCCACTCGGTCCTCTAAAGCCTTCAGGCACGCGCCACGGTTCAGGGTGCCGCCGGAACGACGCTCCGGCGGCACCCTGAACGGATCCACGACCCGCTCCACTTCCGACGAACAAAACCGAGGTTCCCGTTTTGCGTTTCCTGTCGACACTGTTCATGATGATCCTGCTTTTCTTCTCAGCTTCGGTTTCCGCCGTGGCAGCGGAACCGGCGCCTGGTGGCATCGGAATCCGGCTGTTGGATATCCCGGCGAGCACCAAAGACGATCCCCGCGCACGGACCTACATCATTGACCGCCTTGCACCGGGCAGCGAGATCAGTCGTCGCGTCCAAGTCGAGAACAACACCGGCGCCGCGCAGACGATCCGCCTGTATGCCGGTGCAGCGCACATTGACGGTGGGTCTTTCATCGGGGAGGACGCCGGAGCACACAACGACCTCACTACCTGGACTGTTGTGGGCCGGCCGCAGATCGACCTGCCCGCCGGAGGCACGGCGGAGGTTCCTCTGACCATCAAGGTCCCTTCCGACGCCCCGGAAAGCGAACAGTACGGCGCCGTATGGGCGGAAGTGCGCAGCGCGGCCGACAAAGCCGGCGTCGTGCAGGCCAACCGTGTCGGGATCCGCGTCTACCTCTCCGTCGGGCCGGGCAACGGCAGACCGGCTGACTTCAGCATCACCTCTTTGAGCCCCTCGCGGGACCAGCACGGGAACCCGCAACTCAGCGCGCTGGTGAGCAATACAGGCGGACGGGCGCTGGACATTACCGGCGACTTGCGGCTCACGGCGGGTCCCGGAGGGCTGTCCGCCGGACCCTTCGGCATCCAGAACGCTACGACTATCGCCCCGGGAACATCCCGGAATGTTATCTTCACGCTCCCGCAGGAACTCCCCAACGGGCCATGGACTGCCAGGATCGCGCTGAAAAGCGGTCTGCTGGAACGGGAGGCATCGGCATCTGTCACATTCCCCGACGCCGGCCCCGGCGAAGCCGTGGCCCCGGCTGCGGACGGAGCAGTTCCCTGGCTCGTCCCGGCAACCGTCGTCGCCGCGCTGCTCGCCGCGGCGCTCCTGACATCGTTCCTCCTTCGCCGGCGCCGCCGGCGCCTGTCCGGCCCGGGGATGGCTGCTTCGGCTGCCGGAAAACGCGCCCCTGGCCGCCGGAGCGCCGATGTCACACGGTAAGCCGCCTGCCGGTCCTGCTCCGCGACATGCATCCGACGGCCCCGGGCCGGGCCGTCCCGCCCCTGTGGCGGCCGCCCCACCGGGGCAGCTTCCCGGTGATGCCGCATTCCGTCTGTCGTTGTTTGCCCCCGAGCTGGGCTTCCAAGACACAGCGGCCGGCCATACCGGAGGCCGGGCCGTCGTCATTGGTGTGCTCGCGGTCCAGGCAGTGTTGGCCCTGAGCGCCGGGGCCGCTGTGCTGCTTCTGCCGCCGGGACTGTCCACCCTTTCAGGGCTGCACATCCTGGCGGGATCACTGATCGTGATCCTGGCATCCGCCGTCGTCATTGGTCTCATGAGGTTCGTCAGGTCTCGCCGTCGGGAGAGGATCCGGGCGCGGGGCGCCGCCGAGCTGATCGACACTGTATTGTGCACGAGCAGGGAGTGGCTGTGGGCGGTCGATGATCTGGGCTACTTCACCTTTTCCAGTCGCGCGAGCGGAGTGTTGTTCGGTTTTGAAGCCTCGGAACTGATCGGCAGGCACTGCAGGATGGTCATAGAGGCGGAGGATCTTGTCCGGGCCCGGGAATCCGTGCAGTCCTCGAAGGATGCTGAAACGTCCGTCTGGACGGGTGTGGTCGTCCGGTGCCGCCACCGGGACGGGAGCACCGTCTGGATGGAATCCTCGGGCAGGACCAGACCTCCGGCGGCCGGACAACGGGGCGGAGTCCAGGGCACCAGCCGGCTCCTCGCGCCCAGGACAGCAGCGGAGTCCGCGGCCGATCACAGCAGGGCCCGCATCCGGGAAGTCATCGACGGGCAGCTCATTATGACGGCATTTCAGCCCATCCACGATCTGCGGTCCGGGAGGGTTATCGGCGTTGAGGCCTTGTCGCGTTTCGTCAGCGACGACGGGGCCTCCGCGGACTACTGGTTCGATAAGGCCGCGGCCGTCGGGATGGGCACGCAGCTCGAATTCGCGGCGCTGGAAGCCGCGCTCGTGGCGGCGCGCACCCTGCCTGCCAACATGTATCTGGCGTTGAACCTGTCCCCGGCCACGTGCCTGGACCCGAGGCTGCGCAGTTTACTGGCCCTCTCGCCCGTTCCCGCGGACCGGATCGTCCTGGAACTGACCGAGCATCTTGAAGTGGAGGATTACGGCCGCCTGACAAGGGAACTGAAGTCCCTGCGGATGCGCGGACTCCGCCTCGCCGTAGACGATGCCGGTTCAGGGTTCGCTTCCATGCGCCACATACTCCACCTCCGACCCGAGATCATCAAGCTCGACCGCAGCCTCATCGCCGGCATCCACGACGACATCGGCCAGCATGCGCTCGGTGCGGCCATGGTTGAATTCGCCCGCCGGATCGGGGCGACCATTGTTGCCGAAGGCATCGAAACTGCTGCCGAACTTGCTGCCGTCAGCGGACTGGGCATGACGGCCGGGCAGGGATATTTCCTGGGAAGGCCCACCGTTCAGCCCGAGGAATGGGGCAAATGGTCTTCCGGGCCCGAAGGGTGGCACACAGGCGGAGGAGCGGCCCCCCGCTCCTCCGACGTCGTCGACAGAGGCCATGTTCCCTCACCCGTTCACCCGCCTCAAGACCGGACACGTCCGACATGACCGTAAAGGCACCCCCGGGCCGCCACCTCATCGACACCTCCAGTGATATCCCCGGCACGGGGTTACCTGAGCCGTTCCCCGGGCCCGCGAACGTGACTGTGTGGATCCCGGCCTCCCGGCTAGTATCAACCCCGGTTCCTCCAACGAGAAAGATCTTTTATTGTGGATTTCACCCGCTATGTCACCTTCCTTGGGATTTTTCTCTTCTCGTCGCTGGGGATCATGATCAGCGCAGGCCTGATTCTGCGCCACCGCGCCGCTTCGAGGGCCAAGGCCCGCGCCAGGAACAGCGGGGAGTAACGGACCATGCCCTACATTGACATCAATCCTCACCGTGCGCGGCCGAAATGGCGGGCATACGCCCTTCTGGGCGTGCTTTTGATCCTCACCACTATCGTGGTCATCGCGGCGCTGTCCGCCGGATAGTATTGGCCTGCGTTTCAGGCGCAGGAATCCGCGGGCGGTCCGCCGGCATCACGGATTCCGACCGGACGCCGCGGCCGTGACAAGCCTTTTCCCTTCCGCTCAAGGAAGCCACAGGGTTTCCGCAGGATCTACCTGTCGCGGCCAATTACGGAATCCGGGCCCGTAGCCTTAACACATGTCCAGTCCAGCGGCCGATGCCGGCGCCCCAGGAGTGACCCGAGCCGGTACAGGGTCGCCCGTAGGGCAGCAGCCGGCGATGCTGCTGCGCGGGGCGGAGGACCTTCCCTGGCTGGACCTGGCGGTTCTTGCCGAGCTGGAAGAAGATCTGGGCAGCCCGGACATTGCATGGAATTTCGCGCAGGATTACATCCGGATCTGGCGACGGCGCCGGGATGCCCTCGCGGCGGGCCTGGAGAGAGGTGAACGGTCAGCGGCGCTGGACGCGGTCATCAGCCTCCGGATATCGGCGGCCATGATCGGCGCGCTGCGGCTGGCACATCTCGCACAGACGCTGCGCGCCCTCATACAGGAAGGGGACCTGGAGCGATGCGTGCCGCTCCTGCCCCGCGTCGATGACTACGGAACCGCCACCGTCCACGAAATCCAGCACAAGTACCTGGCGAGGGCAGAACAAAGCCAAGCGCCGGCGCCGTTCAGCGCTTCATGACAGCCCGTCCGCGCGTTCTGCCCGGTCCGGCGCCAGCCGGTAGCCGACGCCGCGGACGGTTTGCAGCCACCGCGGCGATTCCGGGTCTTCGCGGAGCTTACGGCGCAGATTCCCGATGTGCACTTCAACGGCCCGCTGGTCGGAATCGCTGATGTAGGTGTCCGTGCTGTAGAAATCGCCCCGGACCACACGCACCAGCTCTGTCCTGGACCGCACCGCTCCTGCGGCACGGAGAAGGTCTTGAAGGAGGTCGAACTCGCTTCGCGTGAGTTCCAGGGCTTCTCCTGCGAGTGCAGCGGTGCGGCTCCTGGAGTTCAGCAAGAGCCCGTTGTGCTGCAGGAGGGCCTCATCCGGCTTCTCCGTAGCGTGTGAACGTGCCGGTACCTCTACGGGCGGTTCGGGTCTGGTTGGCTGGTGCCGGGGACGGCGCATCATGGCTCCGATCCTGGCCCGTACTTCCCGGGGGCGGAAAGGCTTTGTGACGTAGTCGTCCGCCCCGGCGTGCAACGCCGTCAGCAGGTCCGGTTCCTCGGTTCTGCCGGTGAGCATCATGACGTAGGCGTTGCTGAACTGCCGGATCCGCCGAAGAACTTCGAAGCCGTCTATGTCCGGAAGGCCAACATCCAGGGTCACGACGTTGGCCTGCGTGTTCCTGACAACTTCCACGCCCTCACGGCCGCCTGAGGCGGTATGCACCTCGAAACCGGCCTGGATGAGTACGGCCTGTAAAAGGTTCCGCATGTCGTCGTCGTCTTCTATGACAACAGCCACGCCCAAGTCGCTCATGGCCCCCCCACTTTTACCTGGTGAACTTCCCCGTATCAGCCCAGCACCGACACGGAATCCACCCTCGTTCCCAAGTTACAACGGAAAGCCTGCTTTGCATAACCTCCATTCCAGCCATAAATGAATGTAATTCAGTTACTTTTCGAGTTTCGAAGGGAAATAATGCGGGAAGGGCTCAGCGCGCACGGCTATTCGATACACGGAATCCTGCATCTCAACGAACTTTGCCCAGTTTGTGTACGCGTAAAGACCTGTATCACAGAGAGAAGATCTGATCCGCCACTCTCACATACCCACTGCATTCTGTGGCATTTGTGAGCAGATTAATATTTTGTCAATTTTTAGTGACTGAGGCATAAAGTTAGGTTATTCGCGTTTAGTGTGTGCATCGGTCCGGGGTTCCAGTCGGACGCGATGGCGGGGGCAGGGGGCGGGGGAGCATGGCAACGGTACCGATCGGGGCTACTGAGGCAACGCTCGAACTGACGGGTGGAATACTCCATCTGCGGTGGGCACAGGGTCAGTTCATCGACGAAGAAGAGGCCCGTGCAGCGGTGGCAGCGGCGGAGAAAATGTGCGGAACCCGCCGCTATCCCATGCTGGTCACCTTGGCCGCGCCCGTTTGGCTGAGCTGCAAGGCGCGGAGGATTCTTACCCTTCCCGGACCGGCCGACCGGATTGCCATTGTGGGGTCATCTCCGGTTGATGCTGTGATGGCCAGGTTTTTCCTGACCGGCAAAGCCTTGGCCTGCCCGGCGCGGTTCTTTACCTCGGCTGGCAAAGCCGTGGCCTGGCTTAGGGACGTGCCTCAGTGAGGCAATCTCCCGGATTGTTCGCTTTGTTGATGGGGGTCGAGGGATGAGTGGGAGGACAGGGGTGAGGGTGCATGGCCGGTAACGAACCTGACCAGCCTGAAAATGAAGTGCTCAAGGACTTGGTGGGGCAACTTGATGCAGTGCTCGATCGTGTGGGCCCTGCCCTGCGGGGCCGTCCACTGTTTGTTGTCGAAAAGGTACTGGCCCGCGAGCTGCGCCGGTGCATTCCGGCTGCCCGTTTCGGCGCGGACGATATAAGGCGGTGGTCAGGAGAAATTTCCAGCTGACGCTACCCGGGTCTTGATCCCACGGGGGTTCATCCACATTGGCCGGCAGTATCGGCCTGGTACTCAGCCCGCGTAGGCGCAGCGGATTGTTCACCTCCGTGTGCTGTCCGGTGCGTTGACGAGTGAGCAAATCCGTGCGGGGGACTAGGGAACAGTTTCTGGGAGTGTTTTCGTGCCAGGAACTCCCTGCGCCGGACCGTCTGCGTGCGTTTCGGGTTGTGAGCCTTGGATTTTGTCCCGGTCGTCGATTTCCCACGTTCGCTGTGCCGCGTTGTAGATCAACCAGTAGGCGCGGGCCGGGCTCCGCACCGACGCTCAGATGCTGACTCGGACGCGGTGTCCGTGCGCCGGGGGCCGGAATCCTGGGCTGCTTTTGTGCACGATTGGCCTCCTGACCGGAACGGCCATGGTCCCGGAAATCGGCCGGGGTATTGCCTTCTTCTGACGATGACATGCCTGGGATCCTGGAGGTAGAGCCTTTTGACCCTCGTGGCATGCCAGCCAGAAATTCACCGGCCGGAGCGGTTAGGGTGCGTGTTTTGCCGGTTCCCGTCCGGGCGCCTCGGTGGCGAGGGCCGTCAGCCATGCCGGAACGGATTCCGGCGGGAGGGGTTTGCTCCATAGAAAGCCCTGGGCGAGGCGCACGCCAAGCCGGCGGAGTTCCGAGAGCTGGTCGCTGGTTTCAACGCCCTCTGCTATGACGTCGAGGTTCAGGCTGCCGGCCATGCCGAGTACCAGTTCGATAATGGTCGCGCCATGGGGGTTTCTTCCCAGTTCGTCCACGAAGGTGCGGTCGATTTTCAAGGTCCGGGCTGAGAGCCATCGGAGGTAGCTCAGGGACGAATACCCCGTACCGAAGTCATCGATCGAGAGCCCGATGCCGAGGCTGTGGAGCCGTTGCAGGGTTTCCTTGGGCAAGTCCGGCTGTTTCATGAGCACTGTTTCGGTGACTTCGAGGTCGACGGCGGCAGGGGCGATGCCCGAAGACAGGATGGCCCCTTCCACGACGTCGGGGAAGTCTTTGGCGAGGAGCTGGCGTCCGGAAATGTTCACGGCTGCGGAGAAGTCTCCTGCGCCTGGCACGTCCGTGCGCCATCGCTGTACCTGGCGGAGGGCTTCTTGGAGCACCCAGGTGCCGATTGGAAGGATCAGCCCGGTCTCCTCGGCGATGGGAATGAAAGTATCCGGCATGATCAGGCCGTGCTCGTGATGGTGCCACCGCAACAAGGCCTCGAAGCCGACGGGGGATGCTGTGGAGAGGTCCATGATGGGCTGGTAGTTGAGGGAAAGCTCTCCGCGGCCCAGGGCCAGTCTTAGGTCGGATTCAAGGTCAAGTCGCCCTGCTGCCCGTCCGGTCATCCGCACGTCGTAGAACGCGGAGGAGTCACCGCCGGCTGATTTGGCTCTGTACATGGCTGAGTCAGCCCCCTGGAGCATCAGTTCGGCCGTATCGTCGTCGCCTGCAAGGGCGATGCCGACGCTGACGTTGAGGTAGATTTGCCGACCGTCGACTTCGAAAGGGCGCCGGGTGGATTCCCGGATCCGTTCGGCCAGCACTTTGGCGCCGCGCATCATGAGGTTTTCGCAGACGATGACGAATTCATCGCCGCCGAACCGGGCAACGGTATCGCCGGTTCTTACCGCCGCCTTCAGCCGTTCTCCGAGATGAATCAGGATCGTATCGCCGGCTCCGTGGCCGATGCCGTCGTTGATCAGTTTGAACCGGTCGACGTCGACGAACATCACCACGGGCCGGGAGGAGCGTTCAAGGCAGCCTTGGAGTACTTCGGTGATCATGTATCTGTTCGGCAGACCCGTCAGGGCGTCATGGCGGGCCCGCCACTCTAGGATCTGTTCTGCGTCCTTGCGGTCGGTGATGTCCAGGACGGTGTCGAGAAACCGGATGGGGTTCCCGTCCGGGCCCTTCACGCTCCGGATCCGTGAATGCAGCCACCGTTTCTCGCCGTCTGCCCTGATGATCCGGTATTCGAAATCCGCGGTGTCAGCACCGTTGTCCAGGCTCTTCCAGATTTCGCGAACCAGTTCCCGGTCCTGCGGATGGGTCAGCTCGAGCATGGCTTCCCGGGAGTCCGAGGCGTCCTCCTGCCGTCCGATGATCCGGGAGAACTCCTTGGAGTGCCAGGTTTCTCCGGTCTCGACGGTGTATTCGATGCTTCCGACGTGGGCCATTTCCTGTGCGGCCAAGAGCCGCTCGCGCTCGGCTGCGGCTGCTGCCTTCAGCCGCTGGATCTCGGTGATGTCCCTGGCGATGGCGGAGGCGCCAACCTGGGCGCCGTCCGGGTCGTATACAGGAGAGACCGTCAACTCCACGTCGATCATCGATCCGTCCTTGCAGCGCCAACGCGCTTCTACGCCTGTGACGAAGGTCCCGCTGCCGATTCGTGCCGCGACTGCGGTGTCGAAAAGGGCATCGTCCCGGGTCGTCAGCAGGCGATAGCTCTGTCCGATGGCGTCCCGGGAGCTCCAACCGAACATGCGGGTGGCCCCCGCGTTCCAGCTGGTAATAGTGCCGGCCAGGTCAGCGCCGATAATCGCATCTCCTGAAGATTCCACCATGGCTGAGAGACGGCGAAGGATCGCCTCACTGTGCTTGCGGTCCGTGATGTCCTTCGAGATCGCCACGACCGCCACCGGGACCGTATGCCGGCCGCGGATCGGGCTGACCGTGGCATGGACCGGGAAGTCCCGGCCTGTCCTGTGCCGCATCCATAGCTCACCGGCCCAGTCCCGGCCGCGGGCAACGGTGTCCGCTATCTCCCGAATGGTGGCACCCGGGCCTGGCGGTTCAGTACCGCCGACGATGGCAAGATCGGTGATCCTTGCCCCCAGGGCATCCGACTGGCTATAGCCGTAAAGTCGCTCCGACGCGCGGTTCCAGTACGTGATCCTCCATCGCGCGTCCATGCCGATGACCGATTGCCCGATTTCATCGAGCAGCAGCGATTGCATGATCAGATCATCATGGTGCTCCTCAGCCATTGGTCCCCCCGTGGGCCGCATCCGTTAGCAGGCAGTCCTGCCTTCACAACACTTGTTCCTGGCTGAAGTGCCATTCTGAGTCTGTAGCCTAGCCCGGACTCACCGCAGAGACTATAGAACTTATGGCGAGACGCTGCGACCGATGATGAAGCCGAGAAAGAATTCAAGAAAAATATAGAAATTGATTGGGCGAAAGAGTAGCCTCGTCCACTAAGCCGCTGAGCCGTTCAAGGGGCAGTCGCGAAACGTACCTGCCTTTGTAATTTTGGTCAGCAATGCTGGACGGTCTGGGGGGATACCAAACCGGTCTCCTACTCGGAGGGCATTGAAAAATGAAACTCAAAATAGCCACCGCTGCGGTCACTATCGCCGCCGCGGCAACGATCGGCCTTGCCGCACCGGCGAACGCTGTCCGCCCCGCCAACGGCACAGGCTGTCCGACCGGCTTCCAGACGAAAACGGTAGAATACGTTCTCGAGTTTGCGACCGTGGGCTTCGACGACGCGATTCGCGCTGAAGATCGCAATGGGGACGATCTGCTTTGTTTCAAGCTCCTGCCGCCTCAGGTGCCTCTCTTTGATCCCACCTTCTTCTATCAGGACAACGACTTCCCGGTGCCGGCGTAAAAACGACGGTCACGCCTTCCGCACTCCCTGGAGCGCGGCGGCGAATGCGACCGCACACGCCAAGCCATTGGCGCGGCGCGATCCGGCATTGTTCCTATTCGTTCCTGCCGCACGCAAACAATTCTTGATTGCGTGCGGCAGGAACGATGTTTCGAGAGTGCTTGACACGCCTGGCCGGTGTACTGGGGCTATGCGCCATTTGGGTCCCGGGCCCAACACCTGCTTTGACTCCAGCTAGTGCCTGCCCTCCGTCCCGCAGCTGAGCCTGTGGTTTTCGCTGTGGTGCGCGCGCCGATTAAGGTCATCGACCAAAGGCTGTGGAGGGACCACAGGTTCCCTACACAGAGCCGTGCAGTAAACGCGGCAGTCAGGGCATTGTCCCGTAATGCATGGTAAATGCCTTCGCCGCATTCCTGTGGCACGGCCTCAAACACGCACTTCTCCGACGGGAATGGAGCAACCCGAAAATGCGCAAATTCTTCTACCGCCTGCTGATCTCTGTCACAGCGCTTATCATCGTTGCGGCCGTAAACGGCCCAGCCAACGCCGCTGTCCCTGACCAAGTCCTGGGACAAGGCACCTTTCACGCTCAGGCGACGGAATCGTTCACTGACACCACGATTCGGGCCAGCGCAACTGACTCGACCCCTGGAATCGGAACCGACGCGTCCGGCACGCTGTCCGTCTCTGATGCGCCAAGCAACAACGTGGCCGTACACTTCGAGGCTGCAGCATTCTGCGTCAACGCCGACGCCAACCGCGCCGTTGTCGTGGGTACGGTCACCCGGGGCCCGGACGGGACCGTCGGGAGAACAATACTTGTTCGTGTCACGGACGGCGGGAACGAAAAGGACGCTCCACCGGACACCGCCGCGTTCGCTCTTTCGACGTTGAGCCCTGTCGAGGCACTCGCGGCAGGCTTCTGCGAGACGAACTTCGCCGATCAGTTCACGATCAACTCCGGCCAGTTCATCGTGCGCAACGGGTCCTGACTTTGTCCCAGTCCAGCTTTTGGATCGTCGAACTCCGGTCTAGTCAGCGGTGTGTCCACGCCCGCCCGACCACGCCGCCATCCATCTAAGTATCAGCGTGGCCGATCGGGCCGAGCAATGCTTCCCTTGAGGAGGGACCTTCGATGCGGGCCGTCTTCTGGAAGGCCCTCGTAGGGATTTGGTTGTTAATTGACAACTTGAATGAGGCAGCCTGGGGCACGCCGTGCGTCTCATTTAAACTGTCGGCTTCTTGGCCAAAGTCGGTTTTCGGAGATACGGGCATGGCTTTGGGAGTGTCTTCAGGAACTGGGAGACGCTGCGGGGCATAGCGGATGGCCGATGTTCGGGGGCCTGAGTGAGGCCCGGGTGAAGCAGGTCCCCATTTGTCCAGATGGTGTCTGGACAAATGGGGACTGGGCTCGCTGAGCCTCCAAGTCGTCGCCGTGCCGACGTCGGACCTCAGCGGCAGCGTGGTTTGCGGCGGCAGTAGGCCTGCACAGCAAAAGCGTACGTGTCGACGGCGTGCAAAACGGCCGATGCACTATTTGACGCTTTTGACGCAGGAAGCGCGTGCAGAAACAACCCGCCGCTCTTAGCGGCTGGGACCGTTGTTGGTCCTCTCCGCGCCCACTACTGCGGGGCCGTCGACAGAGCTCTTCCTGCACCTAAAGAAACGGTCAGCCTTCATCAACATCACAGTTGAGGACATCGCCAGATTCACCGACAGCTTCGAGACGATCTATAGTATCGACGGCGACCTCCAGACAGTCCCACCGCCGGCTGACAGGTCGCTCATAGGGCGTTAATAAGAAGCCTGATTTACCGCTCCCGCGGTCATTTTAGGGCGCCGGTAAGGGATCTTCCGTCAAGCTACGGCCGCGACGGCAATGGCACAACGACGGCGATCGGGGTTGGACCGGCGGCTGCCTCAGCCGGTAATCCGCTTAGAAGTCTGGAAGGGCGAGGAGGTTGTTGTTCCACGTTTGGTCGGCATATGTCCGGAGGTAAGGGCGGAGTCCAGCCGGCTTGACTACGCCCACTGTGACTTTGCTATGACGCGGACCAACATAGGCATGGCCATCTTGGCTGTCGATCCACTCAACTAGGGATGCCTTGCTGTTGGTGCCCGTGTTTGAGTCGCTTTCATCGATCCACTTGAGGTCGGTGATGTTCTCGTGGCTGGCTGCAGTACCCGCAAGGCGTATGTGGGTGATTCTGATTGGCAAGGATTTCCTATCGTGGAGGTTGAGGCGGACAGTAGGTGTCCGATTACCGAAGCCCACTATTGCAAACGTTTATCAATTGCAACTCAAGATCCTGTCAAGAAGGCCGAAATAATGGGGCGGCTAGGAATGTCGCGACTCCTTACTCCTGACGGCTACCGGACCCAGTAAAACGTCAGTGGAGAGCTGGGCGCACCCGCGGTTCTGCTCCGACCGGACGGCCACGTCGCATGGATCGGCGACTCACTCCGTGACCAGTCCCGCCACGTGGCGGCGCCAGGGTGAAAACAAACAGACTCTTCCAAATCGTCTTTTGCCCACTCGGCGAAGATACAGAAATAAGTGTCGGGTCTTGGGGCCATCTACTCGGGCACGTCTTGGCCGGGGAAGAGGCGGCCGTTGCGGTCGGCTCGACTGCGGTGGTGGTGGTCCGTGCTCATTCCTGGTGGCCGGCATCTCGGTTGGTCATGCAGGTCGCTGTTCGTTTCTTCATGAGATGTTCGGAGAGGAGGAGCCCGACATCGTGAAGTTCGTTGATTCCAGCAGGAGGCCCGCCAGGGTAGTGCGGTGCATATTCGGAGCCTGCTCGGTTCCGGACCCCTGCTCATCGTGTTCGAGCGGAACCGCGCCCTGCCCGGACGGCCGTCTTAGCAGCCCGGTTGGGGTCGCCGAAGTAGACAAAAAAGGGTGTGCACAATGTGCACACTCTGGGCTTCGGACTGGGGCGTACTGGGGGCGGATCGGGTCGGATTGGCGATGTTTCCGGGACTTCCCAGTGTTCGCAAGGCCTGGAACCCGGTTCGAGTCCCACCTCGGGCACGCATAACCCCTCGTCAGAGGGGTTTTTGCTTTAATGTGTGGACATTGACCCTCGGCGCGTCCCTCTGACGCTGTCCGCGGTCTGTGCCTGGCGCCGCGGTGGCCTGTTCGGTTGTGTGGGTGGCGGGTTCAGGGTCCTTGCCGGTGGGCCTTCCGCTTGCTGGGATGTGGGGTCATTCTGGCTCCGTTCTTGTTGCTGTGGTGGCTGGGGTTGGTCCTTCACTTATTCATGGGGCGGGTTTGTGCTGACGACATGACCTTGGCGAGATTTCTTGAAGTTTTTTCGTCGCCCGTGGCTGGTTAACATGGCGTAGGGGAGTGGGAATGTGGTCGGTTGTCCGGTCAAGGGGTGTGGACATTGTCCACACCCTGTCCACGGGCGGCTCTTCGGCCTGCATTTTGATCCCTCATCCTGGCTCTGCCTTCACTAGTTCATGAAGTTCTCTGTTTCAGACGACATGACTTCGCGGCCTGGTTCGTCGGTTTTCGTAGGACGTTCCTGTCAGCGGGCGCCGCTCGTGGCCTATCTGCGCTCGGCCCACGATCCGTGGACAGTACTTCTACATCCGCGACGGTGGCCAGCGGGATCGCCGTCCGGAACTGCCAGAACCCACGTAGCAACGATAGGATGGTTGCCAGCCGTGGCGATCGCTGACGCTGAATTCCCTCGGGGGTCGGAGCCGAACCAAGCTGTCCCCCTAGTGCCACAGGTCACCGAGAAGGATCACGTCTGGCCCGTTTGGTCTAGGACGGTTCGGGGAGCTCTTCGATTGCTTGCTCAGTGATTTGCAGCCCAGCATCGTGCAGTAACTTGGCCGCGGGGGTCTCACCAATGGCACGCGACAGACTCTCGATGGCGGCCCCCAAATACAAGTCCTTTTCGGCTTGATTAAGCCGATCCCATAGGGGCTCCGGGATGGGCTTCAGTTTACCGCCCGGAAGCAGGCCGATACCGGAACCGCCGGCAGTTACAGCGCCGAACAGCACGAGGAACTGGAGCGCTTTCGTTTCCAGCGGGGAGCGCTCACGGGCGGGGATGAGCTTGAAGGATCTGGGGGCACCCTTGAAGGTGCCGTTGCCCACGATTATGCCGTGGTCATTGATCCCGGTAGCTTCCTGGAGGAACCAGTCCTCTGTGCCGTAGACCTGTGGCCCCAGAACGTGGAATCCGTGATTGGGGTGTCCCGTCGGGTAATGGACGAATGCTCCTTTAGTGCACGAGCCGACAACGACGCCGGCATCATTGATGTCATAGGCATTGCTAATCTTGATCCCCGCATCCGATGCAGGCACGATATCCTCGAAGACGGCAGTTCCCGAGCTAAGCTCGGCCCGATAAGCGCGATCCGGCCATGATCCGTTAACCATTTGCGCGCCACGCCTCGTACCGCAAACCACGTCAGCATTGTTCATCCGTGCCACGGTGATCACATCCCCGCGTGCATCACTCGGGTCTTTGCCTTCGGAATAGAAAAACAGCTGGTAAGGGTTTGGCTGTCGCGTTGTTTGGTCCTCCACGTCAAGATTGCGCCGCGATATGCCAACGACGTGCCCTTGGTCATTGACCGCAGAGGCTTCAGCCCGTATGTGACCTGGCAGCAGGCGAATCTTGGTCAGCGTGCGGGTTTTCCAGTCCCAGGTGAACGGTTGGTTGTCCTCAGTGCCGACCACAAGACCCGAGTTGTTAACCGCTGCGGCATAGCTGTCCGCGGAAGGCAGAATGTCTGTAAGTTTCCCTTGCTCGTACACAAATGCTTTCGTTGGCGGAAAGTCATGGTGCAACCCGACTATCAGGCCGTCATCATTGATGCCGGTGGCTCGGCCACCGCTTCGGTCAGTGGTGATCTGAGTCCACTGACCGCCATTCCACCAGTAGGGTTCGCCGACGAATTGTCCCGTCATCTGACCGTGGTTGTTTATTCTCTGAAACAGCGTTGTATCAGGCTCGTGGGGGTCTCTGGGCAGGTCCACGAGTTCAAGCGAGTAGGTCTGCATGGGGTTCATTGTGGCCTCGAGGGCGGGTTTAGTCCAGACGCTCGCGATAACCCTAATCATCGGTCGTTGAGCACCGCTCGTTCAGCGCCACTGCGGCTACATCCCCGCGACCGAATAAGAGCGAATGGTACCTACGGCGGGACGGTTGGTATGCGGCAGTGAAAAGCAAGCAAAGGTTGCGGCAGGGGCGGGTAACGAGCGAAGTTCCTCTGGTGTCTGTTAATCCAGGGCGTAATGCAGGCGCTGATTGTTGTACCAGTGGTTCCACTCGGGGACGATCTTCATGACATCTTTCGGTCTTCAAGCCCGGTGCGGAACCGTGTCGGCGAATCCTTCATAATGGCCACTTTCTTGAACAGTGAAAGAAGTTGCCCCCCGGGTGCACGCGGCGATGTCTACGTGGGTGGCACCGGTACCATCGCCCGCCACCAGCCGTCCTGTACACCGGCCAGTACAACTCAGGAGGCATCTACGCCTACGACCCCAACACCGGACAGCTCCCGTACCAGGCCGCCGCGCTGCCCGCAGGGCAGAACCGGCCACTCGACGTCTGCTGGGATGCCCTCAACGGTCTCGTCATCGCAGGCGCCCAGAACGACACTGGCGGCGGCGGGTGCTTCGCCGCCTACAACCCGGTCACCAGCCAGATCACCACAAAGGTCAACCCTATCGACAGTCTCCAGATGGTGCGTGCAGTGGCAACCAAGGACGGCGTTGCCTACCTCGGCGGCGACAACATCTACGCCGACGGCTCCCGCAGCACGGTCGTCGCCTGGGATCCGATAGCCAACCAGGAACTGTGGTGCCTGGATCCGGGCCAGCGTGCGGGCGTGGCGGCCCTCGCCATCCACGGCCGATACCTCTACGGCATGTCCCGCAGGGCCGCCGGCCTGTTCGTCATTGACCTGGATACCCGCCAGCTCGTCCACACAGCGGATCTGAGTAGCGTATGCACTGACTTCGGAGCCTTGACCGTCAGTCGGGGGATCGTCTATGGGGCGTCTCTGACACAACGGTCTTCCGCATCGATCCGACGACATTCGCCGTCTCGGTGGTGGTCGCCGGGATCAACGGCGGCTGGTACAACGGCCCGCACATAGCCGCCGACGAAGACGGCCTGCTGTACTCGATCCAGGGCACCAACCTCGTGCGCATTGATGACAAAGGAGCCATGCAACCATGAGGCGATAGCAGCCTTGAACCGTCCTCCCGGCACGCAGACACGTTGCCCCGCAGGGGGCGTTCGGGGAGGGTGGACCGGGCACCGGAGTTGATCGCTCACCCGCTGCACGAGCGGGTGAGCGACCGAACGCTTTCTACTCTTTGCTCGAGGACCACGGCGCCGATCGCCGGGCATGGCGATAGTAGGCGGCGTTGGCCAGCTCCGTTGCAGCTGCCTCGTCGACGATGACCGTCGCTTTGGGGTGGAACTGAACGATCGATCCGGGGATTGTCGCGGAGATGGGTCCCTCCAGGGCAGCGGCCATGGCCCGTGCCTTGTGTCGTCCGAAACCGAGGAGAATGATGTGCCGGGCCCGGAGAATGGTACCTAGCCCCTGCGTGATGCAGTGTGTGGGGACGTCATCCGGTGAGTCAAAGTACCTGGAGTTGTCCTGGCGCGTTTGTTCGGTAAGTGCTTTGATTCGTGTGGGCGATGCCAGGGACGATCCGGGTTCGTTGAACGCGATGTGGCCGTTGGAGCCGATGCCGAGGATTTGAATGTCGATGCCACCGGCTTCTGCCATCAATGCCTCGTACTCCGCGCCGGCGGACTCGATATTCGCTCCGGTGCCTCGCGGGGTCATGACGTATTCGGGGGTGAGTTCCAACGGTTCGACGACCTCGCGGGTGATGACGGATCTGTAGCTTTGCGGCTGCTGCGCCGGGATGCCGAGGTATTCATCCAAGGCGAAACCACGCACGCCGGAAACGTCAACAATGCCGTCGCGCACTGACCGTGCCAAGGCAGCGTAGGTGGACAGGGGAGTGGAGCCTGTGGCCAGACCGAGCACGGTGCCGGGCGTCGTGATGATCTTGTTGACGATGATGGAGGCAGCGATGTCGCCCGCTTCCGACTGGTCGCGGGCGATGATGACTTCTGCCACGTGATTTCCTTTGTTTGTTGCAAGGGGAGAGCGTTGTTAGACGGTTGCCGTGATCGCGGCGCCGACTGAGCCAACGGGCAGCCCGGGCGGGACCAGGCAGACACGATGGCCCAGGGCCAGACCTGCGAGGAACGGTGATTGCGCGTTGCTGAGGGCCAGCTCCTGGCGGATTCCGCTGAGCAGCGGGTGCCCTAGCGCGTTCAGGCCTCCGCCTATGTAGATGGTGGAGGGGTCGAAGGTCAGCCCGAGGATGCGGACGGCCGCTGCCGCGCCCTGGAAGAACCGGTTCTGGACGGTCCGGGCCTGTGCATCCCCGGCGAGTGCTTTGTCGAAGAGCGATACCGCGGGCCATGTCTCCCCGCTGTACCACTGCCGGGCGATGCCGGATCCGGAGGCAAGCATCTCAAGGCAGCCAATTTGGCCGCAGGGACACAGGTCAGAATGCAAGCCCACAGGCAGGTGACCGATCTCGCCCGCTGCACCAGAGGCTCCCCGGACAAGCGCACCATTAATGACAAACCCGGCGGCCAAGCCCGTCCCCAGGTTGAGGTAGGCGCTGGATTGTTGTTTGGACTCGTGACCTTCGGAGAGGAGATGGTGGGCGCCCACGGCAGCGGCATTGACATCGTTTTCGACGTGGACTTTGAGCCCGAGCTCGCGGTGCGCCAGCGCGCCCAGCTCCAGGCTGGCGACGGCGACGTTCACCGCATTCGATACGTGCCCGGAGAAGGTATCCACCGTCCCCGGGATCCCGATGCCCACGGTTTCCACGGAACAGCCGGCAAGGATTTCCGCGCCGCGCAGCTCATCGATGACCTCGAAGAGGGTACGAAGCAGCGCTTGGTTTCCGTGACCGGTGGCGCGGCGCAGTGTGTGCAGAACATGGTTGTCCCCGTCGATGGCGACAGCTTCCGTTTTGGTTCCGCCGATATCCACGCCGATCCTCACGGTACGCGTGGACGCTTGAACTGGAGTGCTTGAGCCTGGCATCAAAGATCCCTACTTCCTCGGGTGGTCGTCGATCCGAACGAGGTTGCGGCCGCGCATGGTGTACAGGTAGCCATCCTCATCGTTGGTGATGTGGGATCCGCTGTACCAGCCGCCTTGGGTGTCCGCGAGCACGGTTGCCGCGTCGAACGTCTTGGGGTCAAAACGGAACACGGTGGTGTCCGAGACGCCGTAGATCAGGCCGCGGTTGGCCACCAGGGCACCGAACCCATAGGACAAGGTGCTGATGTCGGCCTGGTGCACCAGATTGCGTGTGGGGAGGTCGACGACGAAGATGCCACCCTTGCGGGTCAGCACATACAGGTTCCGCCCCTGGACGGCGAGTGCGGAGATGCCCGCCCCCATCTGCGGTTCGAGCCTCCAGAGCTCCTTGCCGGCCACAGGATCGAAAGCGACAATGGTGCCCGGACCGTCAAGAGTGGGGAGGCCGCCGCCGAGATAGGCCACGCCGTCGCGGGTGGCCACAGCACGCAGGAGCTGACGGTTGTCGATCGGGTTGATGAAGCACTGTTTCGCCCCCGTGGCGGGATCATAGGTCCAGAAGGACCCGCCGCCCTCGGTGTCGGACTGCGCGGCGACCAGCATGAGCTTGTTGACGTCGTCCCAGCAGACGTCGAGCGGCCGGTTCTGCGCGCCGGGGAAGTCGGCGGCCTGGTGGATCGGCTGGCCGCTGCGCGGATCGTATTTCCAGATGCCCTGGGAGCTGTACTGGCCGGTGTAGAGGATACCGTCCACAATGACGGCGTCCTTGGCCTCGCCCGGGGCGTTCAGGTTGACGACCTCGCCGGTTTGGAGGGAGCGGCGGGAGATCACGCCGTTGCCTCCGGCGTAGACGAATCCTGCACCGGCCGCCAGGCCCATGGCTGCCTGGGGCGTGGCGGACGCGCCGGCGTCTCCAAGGTCGGTGACGGTCATGCTTCCTGTTCCGGGGTCGATCTCGGCCACGAAGCCGTAGCCGGAGGTGGCCAGAATCTTGTTGTTGCGGGCGTCCACGCCCCAGATTTCGCCGAGGGACGGGCCGCCGAGCGTCAGCTGTGAGATCGAGTTCGACGCCACGGTATACACGCACAGGCCGGACTCATTGGCGAAGTACACGTCGTTGCCCATGCTTGTGAAGTTCTTGGCGGTCTTGCCGATGGACGTCGCCACGGAATAGGAGGTGAGGTTGTCCAGGTTCAGGAGTGCCACCTTGGACTGTTGGGTCGACGCGGCCGAGCTGGCCACGAGCTTGTCTCCGAGGATGGCCAGTTCCCGGATGCTGGGATCGGCCAACATCTCCGAGGGGGTGACCTGCGTGAAGGTCTGGGTGGCACGGCTGTACGCCCAGAGGCATGCGCGCCCCGCGCTGCCGCCGCCACCGAGGGTGCTGCCGGCGCCGAAGAACACAGTGGTGTCCGTGGCCGCAACCGCGCGCGCCAACGTGGCGCCCGTGTCTGGGATCCCCAGGCCGATGACCTGGCCGGTCGCGGGGTTGTACTCCCACAAAGCAGGCTTGGTGGGGCTCCCGCCGCCCACCGCATACAGGCGGCCGTTCGGTGCCACGCTGAGGTCGCGCACGTCGCGGTCACCGATCCGGCCGATCGGTGTTGCCTTCGTCGACAAGGTGGTCAGGTCCCAGCGGTAGAGGTTCGGCAGCGTACCAACGGCATTTTGGAGGACGCCGGCGTACAGGTAGCGGCCCGTGGAATCGGCGGCCAGGGCCTGGATACTGTATCCCGTGTCCAGCATGGTCTCGCCGACTACCTTGCCCGTGGGCACGTGGAAGGCAACGATGCGGACGGGATCGAGGTTGCGGGAACCGATGTAGACAATGTCGCCGACGAGGATTGAACTCATCAGCGAGAACTGGACTACCGCCGGTCCCAGGTCGAGGATTTCGGTGGTGCCGGGCGCGGCGGTCGAGCCCGTAGCCGCTGCCGGTCCGGACGTGGTCAGGCCCAGTGCGGCCACGAGGCCGGCTGCGCCGCCTGCCTGGAGGATGGCCCGCCTGCTGATGTTGGAAATCTGCATTGAACTTCCTTTGTTCTGAAGGGGAGGTGAAAGCTGGTGCAAAGGTGCCGCCGTCGAACTTTTGCGTGCGGAATTTCCCGCGGGCATGCCCGCGGAAATGCAGAGCACGACGGCGGCGCTCGAGTTATGCGGTGAAGGCCAGGTCCTCGACCTGGACGGGGAAGCGCAGCGGCTCGCCCCGGGAAACACGGTGGGCTTCGGCCACGGCAGTGGCCGCCAGCCGCTCCAGCTCACTGCCCAGTGACCCGGCGAGATGCGGGGTCAGCAGGACATTCGGGTTGGTGTAGAAGCCCGAATCCGCGGGCAGGACCCAAGGCGTGGTGACATCCAGGACGGCAAAAAGTTCGTGCCGTTCCAGCCGGGCAAGGAGGGCATCCTGGTCCACCAGCTCGCCGCGGGCGGTGTTGATGAATGTGGACCCGGTGCGGAGGCGCGAAATCAGCCCGGCATTGATCAGGTTCAGCGTGGAGGGAAGAGATGGTGCATGCAGTGACACGACGTCGCTGCTTTCCACAAGTTCCTCCAGGCCCACCAACTGCACGCCGAGAGCCGCGGCAGCCTCCGGGCTAAGGTAAGGGTCCGCCACCACGACGTCGAGTTCGAACGGCTCGAGCAGCCGGATGACGTGCCTGCCGATTTTGGACGCGCCGATGATGCCCACCCGTTTGCCGTAGTTGCCCATGTCCGGGAACAGCTCGTCCGCCTCGATGGACGATTTTTCGGTGTGCAGCGTCCGCGCGATTTGCAGGACCCTTTTGTTGGCCAGCAGAATCATGGCCAGCGAGTACTCAGCCACCGGGATGGCGTTGGCGTCTGCTGCCGTGCTGACCTGGACGCCCCGGGTCCAGCACTCATCGTCCACATGGTGTTTCACGGTCCCGCCGGCGTGCAGGATGTGGCGCAGCCGCGGGGCGGTGTCCAGAACGGCGGCATCCACGGTGGGGCAGTTCCATCCGGTGATGAGGATGTCGGTTTCGGCGAGCAGCCCCAGCGAACGGGAAGACGCGAACTCCTCCATGGGCTCCGGGCTCAGGAGCCGCAGGCCAACGTTCAGGGATTCCAGGCGTCGGGTGGAGAAGATCCTGGCGGCGACGCCGGGGCCCATGGCAAGAGCAACGTTCAGGTTTTTCGGGCTCATTTGACGGCTCCCGCGGTCAGTCCGGACTTCCAGAAGCGCTGCAGCATGATGAACGCCAGCAGCAGCGGAATGATGGAGAGCAGCGAACCCGTGATCACCATGGGGACGAACTCGGGCTGGGGGACCGCGTAGCCCTGCCAGATGGAGATGCCCACGCTCACCGGCAGTAGTTGCTGGTCCTGGAGCATCACCAGGGGAAGCATGAAGTTGTTCCACACCCCGACGAACTGGAACAGGGCAATGGTGATGTATCCCGGCATCATCATGGGCAGGCCTAGGGAGAAGAAGGAGCGGATGGGTCCGGCGCCGTCCACGCGCGCTGCCTCCAGCGTCTCCATGGGGACATAGGAGGAGGCATAGACGCGGGCCAGGTACACGCCGAAGGGGTTGCACAGGACGGGGATCAGGATGGCCCAGATGGTGTTGGTCATTCCCACCACCGATGCCAGCAGGTACATGGGCAGCACCGTTGCCGTGTTGGGAATCAGGACTCCAACCAGCACGAATCCGAACAGTGAGTCCTTGCCGCGGAACTGGAACTTGTCAAAGGCGTAGCCGGCCATGACGGAGACCAGGCTGCCCACGACGGCGCCGAAACCTGCGTAGAGGACGGAGTTGCCCATCCAGCGGAAGAACACGCCCCCGTCTTGGGCGGCTACTGCTGCGATGTTCTCGAAGAGGGCGAAGTTGCCCAAGGCGTAGGCACTGGTGCCGTAGAGGTCTGCGGCGTTCTTGGTGGATGCGAAGAGCAGCCAGAGGACCGGAACCACCATGTAGAGGGAGCCCAGGATCAGCAGTCCGTTGACGGTGAGCTTGCTGCCGAAACCGCCTTGGCGTGCCGTGGACTTCTGGCGCTGCGCGGGTTTCTTAGCCATGGGCTGGGTCTCTTTGGTCCGGGCGAGGGGCAGGGTATTGGTGCTCATGGTTTGTTCATCCTGGAACTGAATCGGGTGACAACCAGGGACAGGATAGCTGCCAGCCCGGCAATGATGATCGAGGCGGCTGCCGCCTGGTTGAGGTTGTGTCTGATGAATGCCGCGTCGTACGCCCACAGGTTCGGCACCCAGGTGCTGGTGATGGACGGTGTGGCCTTGGCGATGATGGAGGGCTCCGTGAAGAGCTGCAGGGTTCCGATGATGGTGAACAGCATGATCACGCTCAGCGCCGGCAGGATGAGCGGAAATTTGATGCTCAGTGCCGATCGGATTTCGCCTGCGCCGTCTACCCGCGCGGCTTCCAGGATTTCGCGTGGAACGGCCTGCAGAGCGGTGAACAGGATGATGACGTTGTAGCCGGTCCATTCCCAAACGCCGATGTTGACGATTGCCGGAAGGACCAGGTGTGCATCCAGGAAGTTGATCTGGATGCCGCCGCCTTGGAGCGCCTGCACCAGCGGGCTGATGCCGGGAGTGTAGAGGTAGGCCCAGATCAGGGCCGCGATGACGCCGGGCACGGCGTGCGGAAGGAAAACGAGCAGCTGGAACAGCTTGCGTGTCCGGGCTACCGTTGCATCAAGAAGGAGCGCAAAGATGACCGCGCCGCCCACCATGACGGGAATGTAGATCAGGCAGTACAGCCCTAGCCGGGCGATGCCGCTGACGAATGACTCCGACTCCAGGACCTGCAGGTAGTTCTCGAGTCCAACAAAAACAGTCTTGGCCTCGCCGAAACCGAGGCCCGATTTCTGCTGTGCATAGAAGCTCAGCACAATCGAGTAGATGACCGGTGCCACCATGGCGATGGTAAAAACTGCGAAGAACGGGACCAAGAAGAGTGCTGCGGTCCTGCCGCCGGTTCCTGAGGCTGCACGGCGCTTGCGAAGCGGAGCAGCGGTGGTGGCCTGAGGGGCCATGATGATCTCCTAACTGTCTGGGCTGCCTCCGTGGAGGCAGCCCAGGTGAGTAGCTACTCTTTGACGGAAAAACCGTTCTGCTTAAGTCCGGCCACCGTTGCCGTCTGGGCCGTCGTTACGGCCTCCAGAACAGTGCCGCCGGTGCTGAGGTTGCCGTACGCGTCCTTGAGTGCTGTGTTGGTGAGGTCCCAGCTGGGGCCCCACTGCCAGCCCGGGCTGACCGTGGTGTACGCCTTGTTGAAGACGGCGTAGATATCGTTGCCGAAGTAGCTGGCGTCATAGGCCTGCTGTGCCACGGGAGTCAGGCCCGGGAAGGCCAGGAATGCTGAGCCGGTGTTCCCGCGCGCCTTGATGGCTTCCGGGTTGGTGGTGAGGAACTCGATGAATTTGGCGGAGGCTGCCGGGTTCTTACTGCTCTTGGTGACGTTGAAGCTGGATCCGCCGTAGAAAGCGCCGGCCGGGGTGCCCCAGTTCGGCATTTCGGCGGCGATCCACTGCCCCTTCTGTCCGCTCGCTTCGGTCCTTTTCTGGATCCCGGTGGCGCTCCAGTTCGCGCCTACGACGCCAACGACGGTGCCGTTCGCCAGGTCAAGGCTCCACTCATCGCTGTAGGCCTGCGTCACCTTGACGAGCTTGTTATCGATCAGCTTCTGCCAGTAGCCGGCCACCTTCTTGGTGGCGTCATCGTTCACGCCGACCTGCCAGCTGTCGCCCGACGTGCCGAACCATTTGGCCCCCGCCTGCCAGGCCAGTCCGGCGGTGGCCGGTACTTGGTTGGGGTTGAAGCTAGCCAAATAGGCGTCAGGTGCCACCGATTTGAGCTTCCGTGCCGCCTCCTCGAATTCCTGCCAGGTCTTGGGGACCTCGATGCCGGCCTTGGTCAGCATGTCCTTGCGGTAGTACATGACCATGGGGGCGGCGTCATACGGTAGGCCGTAGGTCTTATCGCCGAATTGGACCATGCCCCGGATTTCGCTGCCAAGCTTATCCACGGTGGCGGATTTGTCGATCAGTCCGTCCAGCGGCTGCACCTGGCCATTGCTGACGAACTGCGGCAACTGCGGGTATTCGATCGTTGAGACGTCGGGGCCGTTACCCGCGGTGATGGCCGTGGACAGCTTGGCGTAGCCGCCGCTGTCAGCGTTGGGGACCGTTTCGAACGTGACCTTGATTTTGCTTTGGCTCGCGTTGAACGCGGCTGCGACTTTGTCCATGCCTGCCAGTGGCGACCAGAACGTAATGGTGCCTGAGGGATCCTCGGTGGGCGTGGGGGCCGCGGACGGTGTGGGTCCCGTTCCGCAGGCTGCAAGCAGCATTGCGCTGCTGGCCAGGCCGGCCGCCCCGATCAGTAGATTGCGACGCTTCATTTGTTCTCCCTTGAAATCCACGATGCGAAGGTGGACGTGGCCGATGCCACATGGTGTATTTCAATGAAACCCGCAAAGGTGAACAAAACCAATGAAATGAACAGTAGTGAACATGGCGTATGTTCATTGACGTCCCGGACAGGAATCCGGAGCTGCACTCAGCCGGCGGTCGAATCCCTGATGACGAGAGTGGGCGACAAAATGACCCTCTGAAGCGCCCGGCTCGAACCCCGCCGACCGCCCAGTCGGTTGAGGCACATCTGCAGGGCGTGGTAGCCGACGTCGAACTTGGGCGGTGCCACGGCGCTCATGGGCACGGTCCCAAAGGAGGCGATTTCATCGTCATAGGCCACCAGCGCTAGATCCCCCGGAATGTGCAGCCCGCGGGCCTCGCACAAGTCAGCAAACATGAGCGCATCCTCGTCGTTGTGAACGATCGCGGCAGTAGCGCCGGCGCCAACGAACCCGCTGACGATGCTGTCCAGCTCCCGACGCAGCGTCTCGGGGTCGTTTGCCGCCAGCGTGATGGTGCGGGTCAGGTCGGCATCGGGCGAAATCCCCGCCGTCTCCATGGCAAGGCGGAAGCCTTCGCGGACAGGCGATGACGTGGGACTGCTTTCGCGAACACATAGCGCGATTTTCCGGTGGCCCAGACCCAAAAGGTGGTTGACGGCGATCTCCGCCCCTTGCACATGGTCGCTCCGCACTGATTCCAGCCGGCCATCGTCCATGACTCCATCGATCGAGCGCTCGACGACGATTACGGGTACTTCAGCGGATGCCAGCAGGGCAAAGGTGGGCGTGTTCGCCAGGGTTTGGCCACTGGGCGTCACCAGCAGTCCGTCGACACCGCTCTTCAGCAGCCGTTGAATTTGGCGTTGTTCTTCGGCAGGCGAGTAGTTCGAGACACCAAGGACCAACCTGACGCCCAGCTCGTGGGCCGCAGTCTCGGCACCCCTGATAATCCCGGGAAAGTAGTACCTGGCAGTGGGCACGATCATGCCGATGGTGGCGAGTGGGCGCTGTCTGTCGGGTGGCCCGGCGCGCCTTCCGGACGAAGCAAGGGGCCCGGTGTCCCATGGGCCTTCGTTGATGTTCCCCTGAACCTGCCGCGAAGGACGACGGCCGGAGTCCGTGCCAGCCACAGCCCCTCCATGGACGCGCTGAAGCAAGCCCTGTCCGTCGAGGAAGGCCAGATCGCGCCGCACGGTCATGCCGGAGATTCCCATCCTCCGTGCAAACTCGGCCGCGTTTAGTGACCCGCGGAGCGACAGTTCCCGAAGGATCTGATTCTGCCTGTCCTCAGTCAACATCGGCATACCTTCCATCATGTTTAGTTTTGTGCAGTTTGTTCACTATGAACTACATGCCAGATATTGTGAGGAGTCAAGTCATCCGCACGAAACCGTTCAGCTGGACCCGTTCTTTGGGACGTACCGGGCCGGAACCAGGAGGGGTGCCGCCCAATGGCGCAAATGGAACTTAACGCGGGCATTTGTTCGGTGACCCTTCGGGGACTCAGCATTGACGACGTCGTACGAACCGCGGCCGCTGCGGGCCTGGCGGGAATCGAGTGGGGTTCCGACGTCCATGTCCACGACGCCGCCTCCGCGGCGCATGCCCGGACCGCGACGGAGGGTGCCG
Organism: Arthrobacter sp. LjRoot78; assembly: GCF_964254335.1. Taxonomy (NCBI): domain Bacteria; kingdom Bacillati; phylum Actinomycetota; class Actinomycetes; order Micrococcales; family Micrococcaceae; genus Arthrobacter; species Arthrobacter sp. LjRoot78. The sequence continues at coordinate 1,929,985 of NZ_CAXUTG020000001.1, forward strand.
GGCTCCGGATCCTGTCCCTCGGGTCCTACTACCGTGCCGGATCATTCGGCGACTTCGAGGACGTCCTTGTCCTCTCACAGGAACTCGGCGCGCCCCGGATCCGCATATGGGCGGGCGATGTGGGTTCTGCCGACGCAACCGGGGAGCACTGGGACGCCGTCGTCGAGGACACCCAGCGGATCGCGGGCCTGGCTGCCGCGCGGGGCACCGGCCTGGCCTTCGAGTATCACGGCGGCACACTGACGGACACACCGGAGACAACACTCGAACTCCTCCGCCGCGTGGACCGGCGCACCGTTGGCACCTATTGGCAGCCCGCCGTCGGCCTGGCCGACAAGCAAGCCCTAGAGTCGCTGCGGCACTTGATCGAACATGTGGTGGGCGTCCACTGCTTCTCCTGGTGGCCGCAGACCGAACGGTTGCCGCTGACGGCCCGAAAGGAGCTGTGGCTGGAGGCTTCAGAGGTGCTGCGCCGCAGCGGCAAAGATCTGGACGTCATGCTGGAATTCGTCGTCGGTGATTTACCGGAGAACGTCATCACCGATGCCGCATTTGTGAAGCGCGTCACGCTATCGAGGCCGGCAACAGTTCCTCTTTAGGAATTGCTGAGGCTTCTGATTTCATTGCGCCCACAGATGCTGAATTTCGTTCCCGGAAGTCCGCTAGGAGCCCTGCTCCCGCATCTGGACCGAATGCCAACGTATGGCTCGCCCATTACTGATAGTGAACCGATCCGGGATCTCGTATCAGATAGTGCTTCCGATGGTCGATAGACCACGTAGCTCCAGTTCGCGCCGGCCATGGGACGCCGATAAACAGGAGCCATGAAGGATTCCAAGCCCGTTCCGATGGGTAATGCTCGGGGCCCGGACGCAGTGTGCTTTGGGAATAGAAATCGGATGCGGAGCGCATTCTTGACGGCGTGGCAGCGATTACGAAACGGGCAAAGGGAAGTGTGGACAGTGTCCACACTTTTCGCCTCGGACCGGCTAGTACTGCTGCCGGATTGGCCTGGATTCCGCATGTTTCCGCGACCTCCCAGTGTTTGCAGGCGTTGGAAGACATTTCGAGTCCCACCTCGGGCACGCATGACCCCTCGTCAGAGGGGTTTTTGCTTTAATGTGTGGACATTGACCCTCCGCGGGTCCCTCTGACACTGGCTGCGGTCTGGGCTTGGCGCCGCGATCGCCTGTTCGGTTGTGTGGGTGGCGGGATCAGAGCCCTGGCTGGTGGGCCCTCTGCTTGCTGGGATGTGGGCGACTTGGTCTCCTATCTGGCTGTTCCGATGGCCAGCTGTTGGCCGTCAATCATTCATGGCCGGGAGTTGTGGTGACGACATGACAAGCCGAATTTTCTTCGAGGTATTTCCTCGGAAAGCTGCTTTTGTGCGAATCAGGTAGAGTCCGCTCATCGCGTATTTGTCCGGCCAAAGGGGTGTGCACATTGTGCACACGTTTGTGTGCGGGCGGCTCGTCTACCGGCATTTGTCCCTTCCTCATGGTGCTGCCTTCACTACTTCATGAAGTTCTCTGTTTCAGGCGACATGACTTTGCGGCTTAGACCGTCGGTGTCATTGGACGTTCCGGGTTCAGCGGGAACGTCTTTGGGGGTATCTGTGGCTGTGGCGTCCGATGCGTCGATAGAGTGCAGGTGTGTGGGATCCGGACTCTTCTTCCGGGGCCGGTCCTGGTTTGGTTGATCAGTGCGACCTGTCCATAGTTGGACGCGGCTATCGTCTTCCTCCCATGCATAGGGTCAGTGCCGTTCCCGTCAAGAAACGCGTCCCGAGCAGATTTGCGGTAGACGACGCGGCTGCTGCGCCTCTCAGAGACGGGCCCGTCACCGGCGGACATTGCGCTGAACACGGCGACGAGCACTATGGCCTCGTGAAACAAAGTAGTCGGCCGCTGCGGGCACCGGACGTGTCTGTCAGATTTGTGCGCCGTTCTGATACACGGAGTCACCGCTGGGTTGAGGGGCCGGAGTGCAACTTGGGGAACCGGGAGCGGTTCAACGTTTCGCGAGGAAATAAGCGACGGAGACATCTCACGTGTTTAAGATGTCAAGCAGCGAGCTCCGCGGGTGGGGTGAAGGCTGTGGTTTCGTCGAAGCGGGTGCCGGTGGTGAGGCAGTGGTGGAGTTGGCCGAGGAGGCGGTTGAAGAGGTTGCGCTGGGCTGCTGCGTGCCAATCCCCGGCTGCGCGGCGGCGCTGGTAGTGGGCTCTGGCGCCTGGGGATCCGGTGAGGGCAGACAGCGCCCACATGTAGCCGACGGTGCTGAGGCGGTCGTTCTTGACGAATCTGCGGCCGACGAATTTCTTCTTGCCGGAGGCTCTGGTGATTGGTGCGGAGCCGGCGTAGGCCTTCAGGGCGCGGGCGTCTGCGAAGCGGTTTCTGTCATCTCCGATCTCGGCCAGGAGCCGGGCCCCGAGCTGGTTGCCGATCCCGGGGAAGCTGAGCAGGATCTGGGCATCAGGGTGGTTGAGGAAGGCTTCCTCAACTGCGGTGCCGAGCTGGTCGACGCTCTGGCAGGCGGCGTCGAGGAGGAGCAGCAGACCGGCAGCCTGTTGGCCCATGGCGTCTTCCACGGCTTGGGCCTGGCGGGCGTGGTCACCCCGAAGGATGGTCTTGATCCGCTGGGCCTGGGCAGTGATGCCGCGGGAGCGTCCCGCGCGGCGCAGGGCAGTTTCGATCCGTGCGGTGCTGAGGCGTGCGGCCGTGTCGGGGGTGGGGGCGATGCGCAGCAGTTCCCTTATTTCGGGGCGGGCCAGGCCGTTCTGCCAGACGGCGCCAGCCTGAAGGAGGGCGGGGTAGAACTGGCGGAGCACGGAGCGGAGCTGGTTGGCGGTTTGCTGGCGTGCCCAGACCGCGTCCTGCTGGGCGCGGGCCAGGACGGTGATCGCCCTGGCCTGCTCGGTGTCGGCCGGCAGGGGGCGGTGGGCGTGGGCGTCGGTGCGAAGGATGTTCGCCAGCACCAAGGCGTCGCCGGGATCGGACTTTTTCTTCGAGACCCCGTGCCTGTCGCGGTAGCGTGCGGCCGAGAGCGGATTGACCGCGTAGATCTTCCGGGTGCCGGCGCGCAGGGCGGCGACGAGCAGGCCCTGGCTGGTTTCGATCGCTACCGGGACAGGGTCCTGGGGTGTGTCCCCGTGTTCGGCGAGCAGTTCCATCAGGTCCCGGTAGCCTGCGGCGTCGTCGGTGATCCTGCGTTTGGCCAGCAGATCGCCGGCGCTGTCGATGATGGCAATGTCATGGTGGCCCTCGGCCCAGTCGATCCCGCAGTAGATGTCCAATCTGTACTCCTCGCAGTCAAGGTGTGTTCTGTTCCCGGGGTGTGCCAGTTCGGATCACGCAGCGCCCTAATTCCAAGACTCGAAGGTCTGCCATCTCACCAGCCGTTCGTGAAACGAGTCCACTTCGGGCGCCCCGGTCTAACCAAGAGCTCCACGGCTCCCGGAGAAGGAAGGGGTCATCCCGCAGCCTGCACGCCACCACGAGAATCAAGTACCACGCCAACAGTCGGGGGTTCCGCTGCCACGCGGGCGGCGGAACCTGGCCGGCAAAAACCAGGAGGCATCTGCCGGCCCGGTTCGGGGTTCTGCAGCGTCAATCTGCCACTGGTACGCGCCGCTCTCCGTCGAGGGTTCAAGGACCCAAGAGCGCCGAAGGCGTTGCAGCAGCGCTGCGCCGCGGAACCCCGAAAACAGCTCCCGGCAGGCCAGCCGATCTGACTCTGCGGGAAGCTACTTGCGATCGCTTCCAGCCGGGGTGACCGCCCGGCCAATTCAGAATTCTGCGGAGGGGCACCAGCGAACGCGCCGCTCTGCGTCGAGGATTCCAAGATCCAAGAGCGCCGAAGGCGTCACCACCGATGACTCCACCGCAGAACCCCACCAAGACAGCTCCGGAAGAAACCAACATCTGGCCCCCTGGAAGCCGCTTAACAACGAATTAGGAGCGCCGAACGAAACGTTGGATCGTGAGCGGCGCGCAGCGCCCTGGTTGCGTGGAGGACCCGCCCAGCGATGATGGGGATCAGAACGACAAACAGCGAAGTTGCTTCTGGTCGTTCATGGAGGTGGGGGAGCGGGGCGGCATGACGTCTTGGAAGCCGGTATCCAGTGAGCTCTGCTGACATGAACGTAGGTGCCCCGAGCGGGAGCTGAACCCGGACTCCTCCGATCCCGCGGGCGCTGATCGAACAGCATGAGCTCGGTCGCGAGACCAAGAGGAAGCACGCGTGCGGTGGCTTCGCGATTGCCGTGGTGGAGTGACGCCATATGGGACTGTCCGCCTCAGGCTCGCTCAGGTGCTAACAACGGGGTCGAGCTGACGGCGCGCGAGCACATGCGCATGCACAACTGGGGAAGGTGCGTCATGGCTGAAATCAATGCGGTGCTGGCCGGACTGACGGCGGAAGAACTCGAGGAGACGTCGCAACTGGGCGGAAGGGGCACCTGGGGCGGCAACTGATCGATGCGCTTGACCGCTCCGCAGGCGGTTCTGATGCCTGCAAAGACCTCGGCGACCGCATCTTCCAAACCCAGAGCCAAAGGCTAAAGCAGGCTCCCAAAGGATAGGCCGCTGAACGGCTGGCATGGACGCTTCTCCCACGGGTTTCCGGGGAATTTTGGAACGCCGATATTGAGCCTTCCGTCAACCTACGGCGACGGCGATGTTCGGCAGGGGAACGGAGCACGACAACGTTACCCGAACTTAGCTAGGCCTCAGCGATTTCCGGTACCACGGCGCGAAGAACACCCAGGTAATCATTGTGCACGTCTACCCGATGCCGGCGGGAACCGACCGGCGTCCACTGATGACGCCACTCGCCTTAGTTGCGACCGTGAAGGAGGGTCCTCATCCTTGGCCACCTCCTAGAGCTGCCTGCCCCCCGGTCCCAGTCCGCAGCCGGGCTTTTTCATCGTCCGGCACACCGTCGTCTACTCTGGAGCGTGGTGCTGCGGTCAGTTTGCCGTGTTCCAACACTACTCAGCGTTTGCTCATGAGACCTTAGTCGATGCGGGAACGTCGGGTAAGCGGCTGAAGGGTCTTCCCGGACGCCTTGCGAAGGCGTATTGCTTTTCGTTCCTTCAGGCACTGCCGCCAAGCAGCAATTGGCAGCAGCACCAGAATGACGGCGGGGAGGATCAGCTCGGCCACAGTGACGGGTTCACTCACGTACACCAGGCCAGCGAGGCTCAGGAATCCATACACGAACATCGTGACCGAGATGAGTGTGATCAGGATAGCCAGGAAGAGTATCCCGCCAGCGGAGGTGTAGGGCTTGATACCGATGTAGTTGGGTCCCTTGTTTACCCCGTGCTCCTCCACAGTGAGCCCGTGCTTCTCCGCCTCGATCTCAGCCTGTCGCGCGTAATATCCCTGGCGGCCGCGTGAGGGCTCTTCCGGTTGACCGGTCATCTGCGGGTGACTCCTCGCTTTGTGTTGAGACAACGTGATCCCTGAGATCACCTTCCTCCCGAGCCTACATCGGTGGCTCGGGGAGCAAGTGACCGCCGGCTCATCCTATGCGACACCGACCGCATTAATGCCGATAACCGACGTTCCGTCAAGCTATCGCGGCTCCGGCTGCCATGATGGTTGGACTCTGAAAGCTCACAAAAGCAGTTGTTCGCACCGACCGGGAACCTAGTCGGAATGGTTGCCAGGAGTTAGCGGATTCAGGGTTCCACGGAGGCGTAGTTGGCCTTTGATCCTGGTGACTGCGGGTTCTGGGTGATCTCCGTTGATGAGGTCCAGCAGTATTCCAGCCGCGCGCGCGCCCATTTCGGCGAGTGGGGGAGCGAACGTCGTAATCCCGGGTCCCCAGATTTCGAACCAGTCGGGATCGCCGTACCCTGCCAGAGCCAAGTCGTTGGGAATGCTGATCCCGGCCTCCCGTGCTGTCCTTAGGACGCCCATAACGAGCCGGCTACTCAGTGGAAGGATGGCCTGGGGCGGGTCAGCCAGCAGCGTGCGCATGGCACGGGCGCCGCCTTCGGCCGTAAATTCGGTGAACACTACGCGGAGGCGTTTTCCGGTTGCTGCGTTTTCGTCGAAGCCGGCCTCTTGTGTGGCGGTCTTGAAGCCCGCGAGCCTGTCACGGCTTGTGCTGTAGATGTCGGGGCCGACGATGGCGGCGATGTCGGTGTAACCGGCGTCGATGGCCAGCTGGGTGAGTTCTTTGACGCCGTTGAAGTCGTCGCTGACCACGGCCGGGACGTTCCGTCCGCTGTAGCGGTTCAGCTCGACTACGGGGACGGGGGACGGCTGGGTGGCGGTGGCTCCGGAAGGGACGTGCACGACGCCGTCGACGCGGCGGGCGGCCATTTCCTGCAGGGCTTCCTGCTCACGTCCCGGGTCGTTGCCGGTGGTTGCGACGAGGAGGTGGTGGCCGGCGGCGCGGAGTACTTCCTGGAGGACTTCGGCGCTGGCGGTGTAGAACTCGTTGGTCATGTCGGGGACGATGAGCCCGACGCTTCTGGTACGGCGTTCCCGTAGGGCGCGTGCGGTGGCGTCGGTGGTGTAGCCGAGTTCTCGGGCGGCTTCCAGGACGCGTGTGCGTGCGTCGCCGCCGACGGGGCCTTTGCCGCTGAGGGCGCGGGATGCTGTGCCGTACCCGACCCCGGCGGCTCGGGCGACGTCCGTGAGTTTGACCATGAGTCCATCCTATTGGCGGGGTCGGGTACGGCAGCGGTTATGGCAGGGACAGTCCGATGGCGGAGCCTATGCCGATGACGGTGAGGAGGATCAGCGGGATGGTGACCAGGTCGGCCACGACGCCGGTTTTGATCATGCGGAGCATCGGCACATAGCCGGAGCCGTACACGATGGCGTTCGGGGGAGTGGAGACGGGGAGCATGGCCCCGGCGTTGCCGCCGAAGATGGCTGCCATGGCGGGGATGAGCGGGTCGACGCCGATTGCCAGGGCGATCGGGATGATGATGGGGACCACGATGCCGACGCTGGCGGTGTTGCTGGTGGTTTCGGAGATCACCATGCCGAGGACGACTGCGACGAGGCAGAGCAGCAGGACGCTGTTGACACCGGTGACGTCTGCGACGGCGGTGCCGATGGTTTCGGCGAGGCCGGTGGCTTTCATCATGGCCCCGACGGTGAGTCCCACGCCGACCAGGATGACGGTTCCCCAGTCGATCTTGGCAGCTTCGCTCCATTCGAGCGTCGGAGTCTTCGTCGCTGTGGGGATGAGGAACAGCAGGCAAGCGAGCAGGACGACGACGGATCCCTCGTTCAGGTGGGAGGCGATCGTCTTGATGACGGCGTTGGTGATGTCGAATGTTGTGACGACTGCCGGGAAGGTCCAGAGCAGGACTGTGAGGGCAAAGACGAATGCGACGATCTTTTCTCCACGGGTCATGGGACCGAGTGCGTCGTATTGCCGACGGAATGATGCTGTGCCGTTGGGGATGTGGTGGGTTTCGGGTTTGTTCATGAGTACCAGGGCGATGAACATGAGGGTCCCGAGGCCCAGGACATAAGGGCCGGAGATGGAGACCCAGTCGAAGAGCGGGATTTGGTAGCCGGTCATCTGTTCGACGGTGCCGCGGCCGATGACGTTGGCGATACCCGTGACGGGAGTGAGGACCGAGCCGACGCCGGCCCCGTACGCGATGGCCAGCATAAGCATGCAGGAGAACCGGGTCTGGTAGCTCTTGCGGCCGCTGGCCGGGTCGTGGATGAGGTCCCCGACGGTGCGGACGACGCCGATACCGATAGGGAGGAGCATGGCGGCGGTCGCGGAGGCCGAGACCAGCATGGCGAGGAGGGTCGCCACGACCATGAAGGCGAGTGCGGTCAGGTGGGTGCTGTCACCGACTCGGGGGAGGGACAGGACGCGGAGGGCGAACCGGCGGTCCAGGCCGTGGACGGTCATGGCACGGGCGAGGATGAAGGCCCCGATGACCAGGAACACGGTGGGGGAGCCGAAGGCGGAGTAGACCTCTGAAGGGGACCCGACGCCCAGGAGTACCAGCAGGGCGATGCCGATCAGCGCTGTTGCGGGGATGGGGATGGTCTCGGTGATCCAGAACAGGACGATGAAGCTCAGGACCCCGAGCATGGCCCGCTGTTCCCATGGCAGTTCCTGGGGCAGGAAGAGGGCAAGTGCCATCAATGGCAGCGCGGCCCAGAGGCCAGCGCGTGCCCGGAGGTAGTCGAAGCGGCTGCCCTCTCCGACATCGTTGTGCGTGGCTACTTCTGTTGCGCTCATGCGGGGTCTCCTTCGGCTCCGCTGGGGGCTGTTGCCAGGTCAGCAATGGGAGGGCAGGCAGCCTGAAGAGGGGTGTGCGAGTGCCAGATGCTGACGGCAGTCTTGCAGATGGAATCCGCTTCGCCAAGGTAATCGCGGGCCTGGACGAGGGATTCGGGGAGCAGCTCTGACATGCCCTGCTCCGTCGCCACGGCGCGGAGGGCGTCGCTGAGTACGGTGCCGGTTTCCCGGGCGCGTGTGGAGGCTGCGTAGAGGAGGTCGTGGGCGTCTTCGCGGCCGACCTTGTCGGCGAGCTGGATCATTTGGGCTTCGGCGAGGACCAGGCCGCCGTCGAGTTCCATGTTCCGGCGCATCCGGTCAGCATCCACGCGCATGCCATCAACGATGACCAACGTTTCACGCAGCGCGCTTCCGGCCAGCGAGGCGAGCTGGGGGATGACCTGCCATTCGATCTGCCATTCGCCGGCGCTGCGTTCATGGCCTGCTTCCTGGATGCGGGCCAGGGATGATGCAAGCGCCCCCGCCGTTCCCGAGAGCCCGATCACCAGTTCCGAGGAAATCGGGTTGACCTTCTGAGGCATGGTGGAGGACGCGCCCCGGTGAGGGGAGTATGGCTCGAAGACTTCGGCGATCTCGGTGCGGGACAGATCCACGATGTTCCGGGCAAACTTCGCGCACGAGGCGGTGATCGTCACGCAGAGCCAGCCGAACTCCGCCAGGCTGTCACGTTCTACATGCCAGGGCACGTCCGTGTCCTCGAGGCCGAGAAGTTCCGCGACACGGGTCCGCAGGGCCGCGGACTGCGGGCCGTAGGCGGCAGAGGTTCCGCCGGCGCCGAACATCGAGATAACGGCGATGCGGGGGATTGCCTGCGCGATGCGCTCCCGCTGCCGTGTGAACTGGTTGAGCATTGTTGCCAGTGTTGCGCCGAACGTTGTCGGGACCGCCTGCTGGGCGTGGGTCCGGCCAGCCATAACGGTCCCGCTGTGGGCAAGGACCTGCTCGGCAAGACGGTCGCCCAGGCGCTCCAGGTCCTCGTCCAGGAGCCTGAGGGAGCGCTGGAGCTGCAGGGCAAGGCCGGTGTCCATGATGTCCTGCGTGGTTGCGCCATAGTGCACGCGGCCGTTGGCGCCCTCGGGCAGTGCGGCGGCAATTTCACGGACCACGCCCAGGATCGGATAACCCACATTTCGTGCGGAGGACCAGAGGCGGTCGGGGTCGATGTTGGAGGGGACAGCGGCTTTGGCGATGGCCTGGGCATCATCCCGGGAAATAATGCCCAGTTCGCCCTGGGCCAGGGCAAGCGCCCTTTCGGCGGCAAGCCAGGACTCGATGGCTTCCGCCGGAGAAAAGAGCTCGGCCTGTCGGGTGTCGCCGACAAGGTGCATGAGCAGTGAGAAAGGAGTGGAGGTCAACGTTGGCCTGCTTTCAAGTTGCGCCGTTGCAGTGGATTCGAATCCACTGTCGGTCGGACATATATGCACGAGGGAAGAAGTGGATTCGAATCCATTAGAGAGTAGATGTTGGATGTTGTCAAGATCACAGCGCCGCTCAGTGTGAAAAATTGTCGTGGCATTGGTGCTGACCGCAACGTCCTGAGCGGCCTCGCCCGATGCCTGGATCCCCAGCTTCAGTACTCACTGAGTCCACTACATAGGAGACTCATTTGCTCTCCCTGGGCCTGTCTTAAGTCGTTCCACCCCAACGCCGATACCCACGTTTCGTCAGGTTGATGCGTGGACTGGTGCGGCCTTGGATCCCGTCATCCACCAAGTGTGTCGGCGCGCTTTCTTGGTTTTGTACGTCTAACCAGGAGGGCGCTGCCCGTCCGGGGGATCCTGCACCTGCCGGGTGCACGCCTCCGATACAGCTGAGACCGGTTTGCTGCGAAGCAAGTTGGCAGAAGCGTTTTGGCCTAGTCATGTGGATGTGGGCCCAGAAGCTCATGAGATGGGTGAATGACGTGTCGTCACATGAAGATCTTCATCGTTGGCCGTTTGCGTCAGCCGTTGAGTGCTCCCTCCCAAGCGGCAAGCCTCACCCGGGACGTGGGGCCGGGGGCGAACCCAGGCATCGTCGCAGTGTTGCCAACCAAAGATAAACCGCTCTCCCTCAGTGGGGGAGCGCGGTTGGCGGTGTGGGCTGGCGGAGAAGGGGCGAATTTGGGGTGTGGTCAATGTCCACACTTTGGACCTCTGAATGGGCCGTACAGGGGTTGGATCGGGCCGGATTCCGCATGTTTCCAGGACTTCCCAGTGATTGAAAGGGTTGGACGACTGAGGTGGTGGAAGTTGGGGCCGACGTTCCGGGACAAAATGCCCGAGGCCGTGTCTCTCGTATTGCCCCAACTGCCGCCGTCGAATTCCCCGCCGCGTAGACGCCGCGGAGCTGGAGCGCCTGCTGCCCTCCGCCTGGAAAGGAAGGCCCATGAATTGTCTGGTTCGCTACCTGGGACTGCTGTTTCAGCTGTCCCGTACGTGGGACCTGGCGTCATGAGAGGCGGAGTTGAGGGAACCCATAATGACATTGACATCGTCCGCCTGGGTGGGCTGGTACGAGGAGGACACCGCGGGCTAATCCACCCTAGAGATCGAGATGGTCCGCGTGCTCAAGCAGCCTGGACACCGCGTAGCCGATGACCAGGCCCCAGAACGCGGCGTGGATGTTGAAAAGGTTCAGACCTGAAATGGTGACCACGAATGTCACCAGTGATCCCAGCGTGAAGGCAGAGGCGAAAGCCGTGACAAACGCCTGTTGAAGGGCCCGCAGCATCGCGATGCCGCCCAGGGTGAGAACGAACTCCTTGGGGGTGGCGAGCATCAGCCTCGTGAGCAAGGGAGCCAGCACGGCGAAGGCAACGGCCAGCAGGCCGTAGACGACGGCGGCCGAGTACTGGCGCTTTTTGGTTCCCGAGGACGTTAACAGGGCATTGGTAGGGCCCGTGACGCACGCTGAAACGGCGCCGAATGAAGCATTGAGCACCGAAAACGCCCCGGACGCCACTGCAAAGACGTTAACGGGCGGATGATGGCCTGCGGCACGGAGAACCGCGATGCCCTGCCCATTCTGAACAAACAACACGGTCAGGGCCAGGGGAATAACCAACTCGAGCTGGGCCGCCCAGGTGAAGTTGGGAACTGTGAACACGGGTGCAGCCAGCAGGGGTCCCGCTTCTCCGAGGACGAACTGGCCGCTTACCGCCACAGCCACGCAGCCGGCCATCAAGGTACCGAGTACCGGCGGAAGGAGGCGTCCCAGGATCGGCACGGCAGTGAGCAGCAGGAATGATGCCACCATCGGGCCGGCAATGGCCGGATTGGATTGCGTCGAGGCAATAATGTCCGTGCCGAACTTAAGGAATACCGCGGCCACCATGGCCATGACGATTTGCATTGGCACCCGGGCCATGATTCGGCGGACCACGCCGCAGGCGCCCAAGGCCAGGATGAGTACGCCCGAGGTGAAAAAGGCTCCAACCACTTCCGCAAAGGACAGGTGCTCCAGGGACGGGCCCAGCAGGACCGTGCCGGGAATGGACCAGGCAAAGCCGAGGGGCTGACGATACAGCAGCGACATGACCAGGGTTGCTGCTCCGCCGGAAAATAATATGCCGAACACCCAGGACGCGAGCTGGGCTTCACTAAGTCCCCCCGCCGTTCCAACAGCCAGAGTTATAGCTATCGGGCCGGAAGCGGAGAAGATGAGGCCGATCACCCCGTTGGAAATATAAGGCAAGCCGAGGTCACGGAAGACCTGTCGCACGCCTGCGGGACGGAAACCCGGGCGTTCCAGCAGGGGCTGGCGTACATGGGCCGCAGCAGTTTCCGTTTCGAGGACGGCGGGCGGGTTCTGGCGGGATTGTGGCATGTCGGCTCCTGACAACGGCAGCACAAGTTACGGGCGCCCCGGAGGTGACCCTCCGGGGCGCCCTGTGGTGCCGGAGGCAACGGGCACCATTTGTGAGCGGTGGTTCTTACTTGTGCTGGCCTTCTTTGGCAAGGACGTAGTCATAGACCACTTCTTCGCCGGCGCCGCCATCCGTGCGCGGCTTGGGATCGAGCATGAGTTCAGGCTTGACTGCCGAGGCAATGTCGTCGGCGTTGTGGGGGTCGCCGGGGAAGTAGAGCTGCTGAGTTACAGGCTGGAAGCCGGGCGCCGAGACCTTGATGTGGATGTGCGCCGGGCGCCAGGCATGCCAGCCTGCCGCGCTGATCAGCTGCCCGCAGGCCCCGTCCGTGGGGATCTGGTACGGCGCCGGGCGCATCGTGTTGATTTCGAAGCGGCCGTCGTCGTCCGCCTTGACCGTTGCCCGGAAGAGCCATTCCGGCATGCCCGGCGCGTACTGGGAGTAGAACCCGGCGCTGTCGGCGTGCCAGATCTCCACCTGGGCATTCCGGATGGGATTGCCGTCCGTATCGGTGAAGCGGCCGCTGAAGTGCAGCGGGGTGCCCTCCTCGTCCTCACGCATTTCGACGGTGCCCGGGGTCTGGAGCAACGGGGAGCCCGGCACGTAGTAGGGTCCTTCGATGGTGCCCACAGTGCCGGGGCGGTCCTGGGAGTTGACGTCCTCCACGGTGTGCTCCAGCCACACGTCGAGGAACAGCGGCCATTCCCCGTCAGTTCCCACTTTGATGAGCCAGGCTTTGAGTGCGTTGTATTCCTCGTAGGTGACCTGGTGTTCGACGACGATATCGTTGGCGGCCTTGATGAGTGCCCCCGCCAGCAGGCTCACTCTTTCTTTCGGCACATCCAGGCGGGAGAGCTTGCCTGAGACGGTGAAGCGTTCGGTGGCCTTGGAGCCGGCTTCGACGGCAGTGCCTTCGTCCTCTTTGCGGGTGTCTGCTTGGGTCTCGGTCATGGTGATGTCCATACTCCTCTTTGAATAAGGGACAGGAAGTGCTCCTGTGCCATTGCGAAGGCGTGCGGCCGGACTTGCACCTGCCACCACGCGACCTCGGGTGATGTCCGTCTCATCGTAGGCTTCAAATAAGGACGCTACAAATATCGATTTAGCCTGTTTTCAGTCAAAAAGGCGACATAAAGACACCCTTGGTCGAACCTAGGTTTTTGCCTGATGTGAGAGCTGTCACGGTGGACAAGAATTACCTGACAACGTCCTGGGCGTTCCGCGACGCTAGCCGGACCACCCGCCCATCCGTCCAGCACTCTCCAATGAAGGAGCAGCCATGACCGAGAACATGACCCATGTCCGCGAGGTCCTTGCCGACGCCGTGATCGACGACCGTGAGAACGGCGTCATCCGGGCCAAGCGCGAGATTTTCACGGATGAAGAGATTTTCGAACTGGAGATGAAGCACATCTTCGAGGGCAACTGGGTTTACCTGGCCCACGAATCCCAGATCCCCAATGTGGGGGACTACTTCACCACCAACATCGGCCGCACTCCTGTCGTAATCACTCGCGACAAGGACGAAAAGCTCAATTGCATCGTCAACGCCTGCTCCCACCGCGGCGCGATGCTGTGCCGCCGCAAGACGGACAACCGCACCACGTTCACCTGCCCGTTCCATGGCTGGACCTTCAAGAACTCCGGTGAGTTGCTGAAGGTCAAGGACTCCCGCAACGCGGGCTACCCGGAGACGTTCAACAAAGAGGGCTCCCACGACCTCACCAAGGTTGCCCGCTTCGAGTCCTACCGCGGTTTCCTCTTTGGTTCCTTGAAGGCGGACGTGCTCCCGCTCGAAGAGCACCTGGGTGACGCCACCAAAGTGATTGACTCCATCGTGGACCAGTCCCCGGAGGGACTCGAAGTGCTGCGCGGCTCATCCACCTACACCTATGACGGCAACTGGAAGGTGCAGGCGGAGAACGGCGCCGACGGCTACCACGTGACCGCGGTCCACTGGAACTATGCTGCCACTACGGCCCGCCGCACCGCCGGAGACTCCGCGAACAAGACCAAGGCCATGGACGCCGGCAAGTGGGGCAAGGTCAAGGGCGGTTTCTATTCCTATGACCATGGACACCTGCTGCTGTGGCAGGAATGGACAAACCCGGAGGATCGCCCCCTGTGGGACCGCCGCGAGGAGCTCGTCGCCAAGTATGGCGAGGAGATGGCTAACTTCATGATCAATATTTCGCGGAACCTCTGCCTTTACCCGAACGTCTACATCATGGACCAGTTCTCCTCGCAGATCCGCCACTTCCGTCCCATCTCTGCGGACCAGACCGAGGTGACGATCTACTGCATCGCCCCGAAGGGCGAATCACAGGAGAACCGGTCCAAGCGCATCCGCCAGTATGAAGACTTCTTCAACGCCACCGGTATGGCAACCCCCGACGATCTCGAGGAGTTCCGGTCCTGCAACAAAACCTACTGGGCTACTTCTGCGCCTTGGAACGATATGACTCGCGGGTCCACCCACGAGATTACGGGCCCTGACGAGCAGGCCCAGGCGCTGGGAATGACCAGGGTCATCGCTTCCGGGGTACGAACCGAGGACGAGGGGCTTTACCCCATTCAGCACGGGTACTGGAAGGAAGTCATGGACCGGGCCCTGGCGGAGGAGGAGACCTCCGCACTGGACGCTGTTCCAGTCCGAGCCTGACCCAGAGCCCGCCGGAACCAGAGAGAGCGCAGAACCCATGACCAACCTGACCCAAACCGCCCCGGTCCTGAAGACCGCGGAGGAGATCGCAACCCTCGAGACCGTCCGGGCGTTCCTTTACCGGGAAGCCCGCCTGCTGGACGACCGCCAGTTCGATGAATGGCTTGAGTGCTACCACCCGGACTCCGAATTCTGGATGCCGGCGTGGGACGTCGACGACCAGCTGACGCAGGATCCCCAGAACGAGATCTCCCTTATCTACTACGACAACCGCGGCGGCATCGAGGACCGGGTGTTCCGGATCAAGACCGACCGGTCTTCTGCCACCTCCCTTCCCGAGCCGCGCACGGGCCACAACATCACAGACATCGAGGTTTTGGCGAACGACGGCGGCCAGGTCCAGGTGCGCTTCAACTGGTTCACCCTCTACTTCCGCTACAACACGACGGACACGTACTTCGGCACCAGCTTCTACACGATCGACCTTTGCGGCCCGGAGCCGGTGATCCTGAAGAAGAAAGTGGTCCTGAAGAACGATTACATCCACCACGTGGTGGACGTCTACATGATCTGACCTGCCGTGCGGCCCCCGGGAGTTCCCGGGCGCCCCACTGCAGGTCCCACACCCGTGCCCGCCGGGCACGGCAGAACTTTTCCCGGGTCGCTTTGAGGCGGCCCCAGCCAGGAGGAAACCATGGGCCACAAAGTTGCCCTCAGCTTCGAAGACGGCGTCACCAAAGTCATCAAGGTCGGCGACTACGAAACCGTGATGGACGCCGCGTACAAGGCCCGCATCAATATTCCGTCGGATTGTCGTGACGGCGCATGCGGTACCTGCAAGGCCTTCTGCGATTCGGGCTCCTTCGATCCGGGCGACTACATCGACGACGCCATGACGGAGGAAGAGCTCGACAAGGGCTACATGCTTACCTGCCAAGCGATTCCCGAGTCTGATCTGGCCATTCAAATCCCCGCCACGTCCGAATCGGCGAAAACCGGAGCCAGTTCCTTCACTGCAACTGTGAAGGAACTCAACAAGCACTCGGAAACCACGGTTTCGTTTACCTTGGAGGTGGAAAACCGGGAGGCCCTTGCCTTCCTGCCGGGCCAGTACGTCAACATCAAGGTCCCCGGAACCGACGCGGAGCGTTCCTATTCGTTCAGCAGCGGCCCCGAGGTTCAGGACTCCTCATTCATGGTGAGGGTGACGCCACAGGGTGCGATGTCCGAGTACCTGCGCGATCGCGCGGCAGTGGGAGACGCCATCGGATTCACGGGCCCCTACGGATCGTTCTTCCTGCGTGAACCCAAGCGACCCCTGTTGCTCCTGGCTGGAGGTACCGGCCTGGCGCCGCTCCTGTCCATCCTCGAGAAGCTTTCCGAGAACCCGGCGTCGGTACCGGTCCATCTGATTTATGGCCTGACCCGTGAGGCGGATATCGTTGGCCTTGAGTGGCTGCGGGACTATGAGGCGAAGCTGCCCGGATTTACGTGGGACTACATTGCTTCCGAACCTGGCACGTCGGCTCCCCACACGGGCTATGTCACCCAGATCATCGAGCCAAAGCATCTGAACGACGGCGATGTTGACATCTACCTGTGCGGACCCCCTCCCATGGTCAACGCCGTGTCGAAATGGCTGGACTCCGAGGGCATCAAGCCCGCCAACTTTTACTTCGAGCGCTTTGCCCCGAAGGAAACCACCGGCGGCGACGCGGAAACAGGTGCGCCGGCAGCCGCCGAGAAGATTGCGGCCGACGGCGACACGATGAGCCGCAGTGAGGCCGTTTCGTCCCTGGAGACCGGCCGGCTGGATTTCCGTAAAGAGGACAGCTTCGCACAGCTTGACGCGCGAATGGGCCTGGAACTCGCAGTGAGCGAACTGATGGTGGGCCGCCTGAGCGAGGAGCAGCTGCACCAGTTCCGCCGCCTCGCCGAGGCAACCAAGCGCTCTGTAAATGCCGGCACAATCCAGGAACCGGAAGAGTTCGCGCGGACTAATGAGGAGTTCCACGAATACCTCTTCATGGTCTGCGACAACCCCATGCTGCTCGAGTCCTACCGCCGGCTGGACGTCCACGCGCAGATGGCGGCGGCCTTCGAAACGGGCACCAGGATTTTCGAGCGGGTCATACAGGACCATCTTGATGTCGTCGACGCTTTTGAGCGCCACGACAAAGCACGGGTCCGGGAGGTCATCATGGCCCATGCCCACGATGCCAAGGAAACCATGGCCGGCGCCATCGACGCCAAGGCCGGCCGCTGATGTCACAGCCGTATGCCGGACAGTTCGTTACTCCCGGCCGGTACGCCGGCAAGGTAGTTCTAGTAACGGGTTCCGCCCAGGGGATCGGCCAGAAGGTGGCCGAGCGCATCGGTGCCGAGGGCGGCGCCGTCGTCCTCGTAGACCGGGCCGAGTTGGTCCATGAGGTGGCGAGCGGGATCCAGGAGGCGGCACAGGGGACCGGTTCAGGTGGCTCGGCCACCTCGGTGACTGCGGATCTGGAGACCTTCGCAGGAGCACAGCGGGCCGTGGACGCGGCACTGGCCGCTTACGGCCGCGTGGATGTGCTGGTTAACAACGTCGGCGGCACCATCTGGGCGCGTCCCTACGAAGAATATGACGAAGACAAGATCGAGAAGGAGATCCGGCGCTCCCTCTTTCCCACCTTGTGGACCTGCCGGGCGGTTCTGCCGGCCATGCTCCAGCAGGGCTCGGGCACCATCGTCAACGTTTCCTCGGTGGCCACGCGCGGCATGCATCGCGTGCCGTACGCGGCAGCGAAGGGCGGGGTCAATGCGCTGACCCAGTCGCTGGCGATGGAAGTGGGCGGGCGCGGCATCCGCGTAGTGGCCGCAGCACCCGGAGGCACCGAGGCGCCGCCACGCCAGGTTAAGCGCGGGCCGGAGGCCGAATCCTCCACCGAGAAGGCCTGGTACCAGGTAATCGTTGACCAGACCGTGGATTCGTCCTTCATGAAGCGCTACGGGACTTTGGACGAACAGGCCGCACCCATCGTGTTCCTCGGATCAGACGAAGCGTCCTACGTCACCGGCAGCATCCTCCCGGTCGCTGGCGGGGACCTGGGCTGAGCTCACGGTGATGGATGTCCGCCGTCAGGTCCGGCCGGCCGGCTCCGGTAGAGTTGCGGCCATGACGGCGGGCTCCATGCAAGGCGATACTGCGGAGGGCTTTCCCCTGGTCGGCCGGTCAGGGGTCTTTGAGGAACTGCTGGGCATTCTCCGCACGGTTCGCAAGGGCAAAGTGGGCGCAGTAGTGATCACCGGCCCGTCCGGTTCCGGGAAGACCGCCGTGCTGGAGTCCTTTCTTGAGCACTGCCGCACTGTGGCCCGCGGTGTCCGGGTGTTGTCCGCCATGGGCGATGAATGGGAGGCACAGTTTCCGCTCGCGGGTTACTCCCAGCTCATGCTCACCTCGCCGCTGCGCTCGGCAAAGGATTACGACGGCGGCCCTGCCCTGCCCGCGGGTCCGGTTGCGGCTCTCACCGCCGCCCAGGTGGTTAATTACGCTTCCACCCTCAGCACCCACCTCGAAGGGCTGCAGGCTCATGGCAGCGTAGTTGTAGCAGTCGATGACGTCCACAAACTCGATGTGGAGAGCCTGCGCATCCTCACCTTCGTCATGCGCCGGGTGTACGGAAAACGGATTTTGTTCGTGCTCACCCTCAACCCCGATGACGCTTTAAGCGTCCCCAGCGGCGTGCTTGACTTCCTCACCGGCCACCAAGTAGCCAGTATCCCGCTGGATCCGATAACCCCGCAGCAGGCTCAGGATCTCGCCCGGAGGATGTTCGGCCTCGACCTCAGCGCGACGGCGGCCCACGGCCTGGTCAGGCACACCGGCGGAATCGCGCAACCGATCGTGGAGCTGCTCCGTGAGCTGCCGGCGGAAACCTGGCAGACGTGGTTTCCCTCCCTGCCTCCGACGTCCCGCGTCCGCGCCAGGGTGCGAAGTGTCCTGGCAGCAGCGTCCCCGGGGCTGGTTGCTGTCGCGGAGGCAGCGTCGGTGCTCGGGCGGGCCGCCAGCATGGCAGAGGTTTCCCAGGTCAGCGGAGTGGACGCCATTATGGAGGCGCTCGACGAGGGGCACCGTGCCGGGCTGGTGGGGCTGTCTGTCGACCAGGCACGTTCCGCCGTTGTGTTCTTTGAATCAGGCACCGACGCAGCCGTCTATGAACAGATCGCTCCTAGCCGGCGCATTGGGCTTCATCGGCTGGCCGCTGAGGCCGTGCAACCCGAGGGCGAGAGGTTGGGCCACCGTGTGTCCGCCACACCCGGCGCGGACGAGGCCCTGGCCAAAGAGCTGGAAGATTTTGCCCGACGCCAAGCCCTCGTTGGAGCCTGGCAGGACGCCTCAACAGCATTGTTCTCCGCCTCCCGGCTTTCCGAGGACATCCGTTCCCGGAACGACAGGCTCCTGAGGGCCGTGGATGCTCTGGTGGGTTCCGGCAACATTGCCCAGGCCCAGATGTGGACGGCGGCGGTGGACGCACTGCCGCCGTCGCCGCTTCGCTCGTCCGTGTTGGGCTACCTCTCCACCGCGTCGGGACAGAATGACAGTGCCCGGAAGCAGTTGGAGATGGCCTGGCGCACCTCCAACCCGCAGCGTGATCCGGCCGCCGCCGCGCAGGTGGCGCAGCGCTTCGTCCTGCACGGCGTGGCGTCGTGGGACGGTCCGGTCATTACCATCTGGGCAGAACGGGCCATGGAACTTACCCAGCCGGGCACCCCCGCCCATATTGAATCAGAGGCCATCTACGGCCTCGGCCTGTACGCCCAGGGCCGGCTTTCCGAGGCGGAGGCTTCCTATCACCGGGCTTTTGAACATGCTGCCGAGAACGCCCAAAAACAACGGGTCCAGATGGGTGCGGGCTGGCTGGCGCTGCGGCTCGACAACGTTGAGACGGCGCTGGTGAACTTCGAGTCGGCGGCCCCCACTGAGTACCAGGGCGGCTCGATGCGGATTTCGCTTTGGGCCGAGGCCTGGCTGGCTCGCACTCACCTGGTACTCGGCAACTGGGATGCGGCGGCCGCCACCGTGGCGCGTGCATCCGTGCGGCTCGAGACTTCGCGGATGCCGCTGATCCGGCCCCTGCTCTATTGGACTGCAGCGGAGCTATGGTCCATGCGGGGAGACTGGGAGCGGGCCCGGTACTACGTTTCCCAGGCCGCAGTGCAGCCCGGAACATACCGTGCCATGCAGGTGCCCGCGAGCCTCGCCCGCGCCCGCTTCCACGAGGCCAGGGCGGATTATGAAGGGGCTTTGGCTGTCCTGCAGCCGCTGACGGAGCTGGACCCCTGGACCGAACACCGCGTGTCCTTCTGGCCCTGGCAGGACACCTATGTCAACGCCCTGGTCATGACCGACCAGCTCGACGCCGCCGACTCATTCCTTACGGCGTTCGAACGCGTGCCGCGCGAGCGGGAAGTGCCCTCGGATATGGCGCGGATGGCGTGGGCCAGGGGACGGCTCGTGGCTGCGCAGGGAGACCCGGACACTGCCAGGGAACATTTTGAGGCGTCTTTGGGGCACCTTAGGGGGCTCAACCGGCCGTATCTCCGGGCACGGATCAGTTTTGCCTTCGGCCAGAGCATGCGCCGGGCGGGCAAACGGCGCCTGGCCTCCTCGGTCCTGCGGGCCGCCCGTGACCTCTACGATTCCCTGGGGGCGGCCACGTATGTGGAACGGTGCGACCGGGAGCTGAAGGCAACAGGGCTCGACGTCGGGAGCCTGGCTGACCCTGCCGACCCCGTGCTGACCGCCGTCAGCGACCAGCACCTCCAGCTCACAGCCCAGGAACGCGCCGTGGCCGAACTGGTAGCGGGCGGCGCCACCAACAAGGAAGCGGCCCGGACCCTGTTCCTGGCAGAGAAGACCGTGCAGTACCACCTGACCCGGCTTTACCGGAAAATGGGAATCCGCTCCCGCAGCGAGCTCGCGGCCGTGTTCCGGGCCAGGGACTGATCCCGGAACACGGCCGGCCCTGGAGGCCTCGCGCCGGTGACTATTTGACGTCGGAGGGGTGCTTCGCGAGCGGGACCACCGAGATGTCCATGTACGGGAACAGCGGCAGGTTCTGCAGGATCTCGTGGAGTTCGTCGTTCGAATCGACGTCGAAGATCGAATAGTTGGCGTATTCACCCACCACCCGCCAGATTTCCGGCCACTTGCCCGAGCGCTGCAACTGCTGCGAGTAGGCCTTCTCCCTGGCCTTGATCTCCGCGGCTTGGCCGGCGGGAAGGTCTGCGGGCAGGTTTACGTCCATGTGGACCAGGTACTTCATGAATGTCCTTTCGGTAAAGCGGTTTGCTAGCGGTCGGTGCGGAAGCGCGAGAGCTTTTCTTCGTCGACAGCGGTGCCCACGCCCGGGCCCTCGGGAACACGGATGCGTCCGCCGGTGATGGCCAAGGGCTCGGCCAAGAGGTCGTCGGCCATGTCCAGGTAGTTGGACAGCTCCGCTGCCCGCTTGGCCGAATGGGCAAAGGCGGCGCCGAAGGCCACCGAGGCGACCGTGCCGACCTGGGTGTCGATCTGGTTGCCTATATAGACATCGATGCCCATACCCTCGGCCATGCCAACGATTTTGGCAGCCTCGGTAAAACCGGACCGGGCAGTCTTTACCGCCAGGAGGTTCGCACCGCCCGTGAGGATCTCCCGCGCGGCCTCGCCAAGGTTGGCAGCAGATTCGTCCGCGGCGATCGGGATGGGGGAGTTCGTCACGAGGCGACGGCGGCCGAGGACTTCGCGGGCGTCGTCGGGCTCCTCCAGGAACTGCAGGCCCAATTCTGCCGTGCGGCGCAGCACTTCGGCGGCCTCGTTGGCAGACCAGCCGCGGTTGGCGTCCATGTACAGCTCAGCGTCCTCGCCGAGACCCTCGCGCAGCACCCTGGCGGCCTCAATGTCCAGGTTAAGCGGTCGGCGGCCGGTCTTGAGCTTGAACGTGTTGATGCCGTAGGTCTCGCGGAACTCCAGCGCCAATGCGAGCAACTCCTGGGCAGGCTTGAAGCCGAGCATGTGGGAGACCCGGAGCGAGTCGGTGTACCCGCCCAGAAGCTTTGTCACCGGCTGGCCGAGAGTCTTGCCGATGACGTCCCACAGGGCGATGTCTACGGCGCCCTTAGCCGTCTGGTTGTGAACGGTCCTGTGCAGGATTGACTGAACTTTCTCCCGATCAAAAATATCGACACCGATCAGTTGCGGAGCGAAAATGTCCTCCACCACCGCCACGATCGACTTCTGCGTCTCACCATAGGTGTAGGGGCGCGGCGGGGTATCAGCGGTTCCCACCACGCCGTCGTCGGTGCGAAGCCTGACGAGCACGTGGTCTGCCTCGTGCACGGAACCGGAAGCGAAATGCAGTGGATGAAGATAGGGGATCGAGTAGGGAATCGCCTCAATGGCTGCGATCTTCATGAGCGGGAAAGCCTTTCATCAGTGGGAAACGACACAGGGTCGGGGGCCGGGGCAGGCACCGTCGGTCCCGCAGTTGCGGTAGCCACGATGTCCAGAAAGTTGCGGAGCAGCGCAGAGTGATGCCCGCGCATCCAGGCGACCGCGAGCTCCACATCGGGGACGTCTTCAATTTCCCGGTAGGCCACGCCTTCAAGCTGGAAGGCCTGCACGCTGGACGGCATCACCGCCACCCCGCCCCCTGCAGCTACAAACGCCAGCATCGTCGAGGTCTCACCAACCACCTGGGCAATGCGTGGCTGGAAGCCCGCCTGGCGGCACAGGTCTGCGGTGGTGCGGTGAAGCACGGACTCGGGCGGGTAGGCGATGAAGTCCTGGTCCTGCAGCTCGTGCATCGCCACGGGCCGATCCACGGCCAGGGCACTGAAGGAGGGAAGCGCGACGACGAGCGGCTCACGGGCCACAGTCCGATAGTCGATGTCTTGCGCTGCGACCGGGGGCCGCAGCAACGCGGCGTCCAGAGTACCGTTCCGCAGGCCCGCTTCCATGGACGGCGTGAGCATTTCGCCGCGCAGTGCCAGGGACAAGCCCGGCAGCAGCTGTTTGGCAAGTCGGGCTACCTGGGGCATGACGCCATACGTTGCCGAGCCCGAGAAGCCGACCCGCAGGACGCCGGTTGCCCCCCTTCCCACCTGATAAACATCAGCCTGAAGAGTCGCCACGTCATTGACTATCTGCCGTCCCCGATCGAGGAGGAGCTGCCCCGCCGCCGTGAGGTCCACCCTGCGGGTGGTGCGGTTGAGCAACTGGACTCCAATCTGGTCTTCCAGCTGGCGGATCTGCTGCGAGAGCGGTGGCTGGGCCATATGAAGGCGCTTGGCCGCGCGGCCGAAGTGCCGCTCCTCAGCAACCGCAATGAAGTAGTTCAGTTGGCGGATGTCCACGGTGGTGCCGTCCTTCAGCTAACCGGCCCCGACGATGCGGCCGCGGCCTATTTATTCAAATAATAACCACAATAAGCCTCACTAGGATATCCAAGCCACGTAATGTTGCTGCGGTGCCAGTGGATCATGGGCGGATTGCGGACGTTGTGAACTGCTCAGCAGGAATGCTGTCTTCTACCCGACCCACTGCGATTTCTTCGACCTTGTGCTCGGCCTCCTCCAGCTTCCGCTGACGCGGTACCAGCACGGTGACTACGGCGCCGACGAGGGCCACGGCCCCGTAGATGTAGAAGGCCGTGGATCCGCCAATGCCGGCGGCGGCCAGCCACCCGCCGATAATCGGACCGAGCACACCGCCCAGCCGCCCCACGCTTGCGCACCATGCGACGCCCGCGGCCCGGGCGTTGGTGGTGAAGTAGTTGGACTGGAACCCGTAGATCAGCACCTGGGTTCCCAGCGTTCCCACGCCAGCGAGGGCGATGAAGGCAAAAAGCAGCGGCAGCGGAAAGCTGAAGGTCATGAGCGCCAGGGAAATGGTCGCCAGCGCAAAGGTGGCCGCGATGACCCGCTGGGGACCGCTTCTGTCCGCGAGGCGGGACGCAAGCAGGCCGCCCGCCACAGCGCCGAGGTTCAGTGCCAGCGGGAAGAACAGCGAGTACGTCCGCCCGTAACCGTAGCCCTCCATGATTTTGGGCAACCAGGTGTTGAGTCCGTATGTCAGCAGAAGACCGCAGAAGGACATCAGGCCCAGCAGAATCGCTGCCACGGCAAACTGGCGGGAAAACACGGCCGCAAAGCCTGATTTCTGCGGCGCGGCGCCGACCTGCAGGATGACCCGCTCCTCGATGAGCGGGACACCGGTGCGTTGTGCGGCAGCGAGCGCTTCCTGTTCGCGGCCCCGGGACAGCAGCCATCGCGGTGATTCAGGGAGCTTGCGCCAGGCAATGGGCAGGAGGATGACCAGCGGCAGTGAGCCAATCATGAACAGCCCGCGCCAGCCGATGCTGTTGAGGAAGAGGATGCCCAGGATGGAGGCCAGGACGCCGCCTGCCGGGATGCCTGAGTACACAATTGCGTTGTAGAACTGCCGCCTTCCCGCCGGTGCGAATTCAGCCATGGTGGCGCCGGCGCTGGCGATAACGATTCCCAAGCCAAGTCCGGTCGCAAACCGCAGGCCACCAAAGGCAGGGACGCTGGTGGCAAAGGCTGTGGCGAACATGCCGATGGAGAACCAAGCTATGCCCAGGAGCATCAGGCGGCGGCGGCCGAAAAAGTCGCCGACAGCGCCGCAAACGAGTGAGCCGACAAGTACCCCGATGAGGGCCCAGGAGCCGAGGAGGCCGGCGGTGACTGTGTCAAACACTCCGATCTGGCCCGGGTCCGCGAGCAGCCCTGGCAGGACGGTGCCGTAAATGACAAGGTCGTAGCCGTCAAACAGGAGGGCTGTGCAGATGATGAACGCCACCCAGTTGGCAGTGCGCGCCTCCTTTTGTGGATTTTCGGCGATAACGACGTGCGGTTGTGACATGGTCCCTAAGTCCTCTCTGACTCAAGTGGAGGCCTGCGGCGCCGGGAGAATCCGAGGGGCCGTCCTCCGAGTGCTTTCAGCCTGACAGGCTTGTGACGCGCGACATATGAGGGAAATACCCGGCTTTCCACCCGGGGGCAATTCATATGCTATGGATCTGAAACGCCCTCTTTGCGGGGTTAAGGCCTTGGCAATGCTGCCCGTCTGAGTCGAGACGATCTGGATATGGAAAGACGGGGCAGGAACGGTGGTTTGAAAACTGGCCCGTGGGTAGGCTGGCACAATGATCAACCCTGCACGCCTTTACTCGGACCTGTCCCGCCTAGGCAGGGAAACGGACATGTTCCTGGCCACCGTTGAGTCCCTTGCCGACGACGAGCTGAGGGTTCCCTCGCTGTGTGAGGGATGGAGCCGTGCCGACGTTATTGCCCACGTCGCATCCAGTGGCCGCGCCCTGGTAAAGCTCATCGACTGGGCAACCTCCGGCGAGGAACGTCCCCTGTACGCCTCACCCGAGGCCCGCTCCCAAGAGATCGCTGCACTCGCGGCCCTGCCCCGCCAGGAGCTAATTGCGGAACTGCGGGAGTCCGTCCGGAACTTTGCTGCCCAGGCGCAGCGCCTCAGTGGTGAACTCATGGCCATCGAAGTGCAGGTGGGCGGCAAAACGGTCCCCGCCACGTCCATCGTGGCGCTCCGGATCGCCGAGGTGGTGGTGCACCATCATGACCTCGACACTGCCTGGACCATCGAGGAAGCCGATCCGGATTCGCTGCTGAACGCCCTCGAGGCCGTGGTGCGGTCCTTGCGAGCCAAGGGCGCTCCCGGAATGACGCTGGTGACCGAAGAGCGTGACGAGTGGGTCATCGGCGACGGCGGATTGCGCGTTGAGTCCGACCGTGAGGGCCTGCTCCAGTGGCTGGCGCGCGGGGACGCCGAACACGTGGATATTGACGGCCCGGCGCCGGCACTGCCGTCCTGGTAAGCGGGCCAGCCCAGGTGGAGGTCGGCCTGCCTGGCTGATGAACTTGGCCTGCGGTCTTAATCATGATGAACGGTTCCTCGGTGACCTCCCGGAGTGATATTTCCGGCCGGGACGCGGGCAGCCGGTCAGGTCTCCGTGTGGATGACCGGACCGGGTGTCTGCTACGGGGGTGCGGGCAGAGTGGTGAGGAGTTTGTCCTGACAAAGGAGGTGTGGACATTGTCCACACTTATGTCAGCTTTATTGGAGTGGCCGTGGGGCAGTGTGGGCCTGCCTGACGTCAGGTTGTGGTGTGCCTCATTTGCACGCCAAGTGCCCGCTGCCCCTAGCCGATATCAGGATCTTAAGCCCGACTTTCTAGTATCCGGTGCGGTTTTCGCGGAATTGTTCAGGCTGCAGCAGCTTCAGCCCGCCTTCTGTTTTCCTCGCCGAACTTGTTTCACTATGCGCGGGCAGTTGCCGTCATTGCGGTGCGGGCGGCAATGGCGAGGGTGAAGGCTGTTGCGAGCCCGAGTATCGTCCAGGCGTAAATTTCCCGGCTGGGGAGGCTGGTTTCGGCAAGCCAGCGGATGGCGTAGTTGGTGGTCGCGCCCACGGGGAACGTGAACACCCAGAACGCTGGTGAGAAGGGAAGCTTGCGATATTGGGGGAGGAGCATGACCTGCATTAGCGCCATGATTGCCAGCACGCCGGTGAGCCCGAGTTGGACGGTCCCCACGGGTCCCGGGTGTGACACCATCCAGGCGATGTTCGCCGTTGCAGGCGCAGCCAGGTATGCGGACAGTCCGGTCTTGGCTGCTGGTGCCAGCGCGCCTCCGGTCATGAGCCGGACGGTGACGACGGTGCCCACGACAAGCCAAAAGAACACGCCGACGCCGAACGCAGCCATGGCCGCACCGTGGACGTGGAGGCTTGAAAATCCGATGCTCGCTACGAAGGACCCGGCAACGACGGGCAGCAGGTAGCCGGGATGGATGGACTGCATCGAGATCCCGCCGGTAACCCAGTGCGCGAGGAGTTGTGCGGCGACGATGGCCAGCGCGGCGATGGACGCCACACACAGCCAGGCACCCCAGGGCGGCAAATACTGGCTGTAGTGGGAGGAAAGCAGGATCCCGACGAGTGGAATAAAGGATGCGAAAGGCCCTGCCACCTCGTGCTTGAGGTCAGAACGGAATGTTCCTTTCCGCCGAAGGCCCCGAAAAACGTACAGGACGGTCAGGACCAGCCATAGGGCGGTGGCTGCTCCGTAGAGAGTTTCCTCCGGCCATATTGGGGATCCGAGAGAGCTCCTCGCAGCGGACCAGCCGCCGCCCAGGCCGGCAAGCCCCAACGGTACGCCGAAGCGGCTCAACTCATGCATCCCTGGCTCGGCGTTCAGGGGCTCAACAGGTTCGTGAGCGGCAGGTGCCAGGGCAACAGCGGCGGCACTATGTGTCATGGTGTCAGCGCCTCCGGTTGGTGGGGAAAGACGAGGAGTGTGCTTGTGGCGGTGGCGAGGAGTTCACCCTCGGTGGTGCAGAGGCGGCCCTCGGTGAAAATCAGCCGCGAACCAGCTTTTACCACTGACCCCTCTGCACGAAGGGCGCCCTTCCGAAGCGTGACGGGCCGAAGGTACTTCACCGCCAGGTCGATGGAGGTGTAGCCGAGACCTGCTGACAAGGTGGTATGTGCTGCGCAGCCGAGGGCCGTGTCAAGGAGAGTGCAGGCCAGGCCGCCGTGCACCATTCCAAGGGGGTTGTAGTGGGCTTCACTTGGCCTGCACTCGAATTCGACGTGCCCATGTTCAGCTTCGACGAGATCGAACGCCATCAGGGACGCGATCGGCGGCGGCGGTATGCTGCCGTCGCGGAGGCCGGAAAGGTAGTCGAGACCCGACAGCCGTGGCAGCTGTTCGAGCGCGATTGCCGGGTCCATCCAGCTGAAGGTCTCCGAGCGCTCTGCAGAGGTGTTTGTTGACACGGGTGAATTCTCCCTGGTTTTCTTGGGACGTCTTCGAATTCGCCTGAGGTTATGCCCGGGCGTTGGCTGCCAGGGCAGGGTAAAGATCCAAGATCGGGCCGGACAGGCCAAGCTTCACGCCGGCGGTGATGTCATCCACGATGACCTCGTAATCTCCCTGCTCGAGCCCCTCGAATGCCTTCCGAACGACGTCCTCGGGGGCGATTTTCGGGTCATCCACACCTTCAGCCATGGCCGTGTCGATGTATGCGACATGTACGCCTGTGACGTGCGTGCCTTGGGGAGCCAGTTCCATCCGGAAGGAGTTGGTCGCCGACCACAGAGCGGCCTTTGATGCGCTGTAGGCGCCGGTGAGCGCGATCCAGCTGAGCGCCGAGTGGATGTTGAGGACCGCTGACGTCCCGCTGGCCGCGAGCACCGGCGCGAATGCCTTGGTCAGGGCGATCGGTCCGAAGAAATTCGTCTCCATCACGTTTCGGATTTCCTCGTCGGGCAGTGAAAGGAGTGTGTCCGATTCCACGGCAATGCCTGCGTTATTAATGAGAACCGTAACGTCCGGAGCCTGCGCCACGACGGCACGGATCGAGTTGGGGTCGGTGACATCCAGAACGAGAGGGACGATCCGGGCATCGTGCCACTCCCGGGGACGGCGGGCTGTCGCGTAGACCTTCGCAGCGCCGCGGGCGAGGGCCTGTTCCACGAACTCGCGGCCGAGTCCTCCATTCGCGCCCGTAACAAGGACGACGGCACCAGACAGCTGTGGCATGAATTCTCCTGATCTCAGACAGGGCGGCGACGCGGTTGCAGCAGCCTTCGAAAGTCAGGTTAGCTGAGTCGGTTGGATTTTCCAACTAACTTGTATGCTTATAGAAAGCACTGAAAGCAGGTAAGTCATGACACCAACCGATACGGCCAGGGATGCGCCCAGGGCATGTTTCATCGCAGCAGGGCTTGAGGTCCTGGGCGAGCGGTGGGCGCTGCTGGCGCTTCGGGAGATGTCCTTGGGTGTTCACCGTTTCGACCAGATAGCCCGCAATACAGGCGCGTCCCGCGACATCCTGACGGGCCGGCTGCGGACGCTCGAAAGCCACGGCGTTATTGAGCGCGTCCAATATTCCGAGCACCCCCCGCGCCATGAGTACCACCTCACAAAGTCCGGGGCCGAAGTTGCTCCCATTCTCATCTCACTCGCGGCCTGGAGCAGTACCTGGATGCGCGACGAGACCCCCCGCGCCTCTTACCGGCACAGTTGCGGGGCCGACCTGAAACCGGTGCTGACCTGCGCGGAATGCGGTGAGGAATTCAAGCTGGGCAGTCTGATGCTGGGACCACCTGTGTCAGCGGCCGACACGGTCCCGGTGGACCAGTAACAACAGATTTGCAGGGCGACGACGGGGCGTCCTGTGGTCGTCCCCTGTAGCGGCTGCGCGAGTCATGGAATATCAACAAGACATACATCAGGAGGAGATAAATGTCCGGCAATCCGGCGGGACTGACACTGGAAATAGTTAACTTTGAAGACCCCAGAGCAGCCCGTCTGCGGGGTCTGTTAACGGACGAGCTTCTGGCCAGGTACGCTACCGAAGAAGAGCCTCATCTTTCCGAAGCTGCGAGGGAGGCCCTCTCCGTGCCACCGGAAGATTTCATCGCCAACGTCCTGGTACTTACTGCTGTCGGTGTACCCATGGGGCACGGCGCTCTTCGCCGGTTAAATGGGGAGTGGGAGGTCAAGCGGGTCATTACAGACCCTGCAGCCCGGGGTCTGGGCGCTGCGACCGTACTCATGGCCGAACTCGAGAGGATTGCCGCCAGTGCCGGCGCCCGCCGGGTTATCCTGCAAACCGGGGGTAAGCAGCCGGAAGCTGAAGCTCTCTACAGAAAACTGGGATACAGGCAGATACCAACTTATCCTCCATACGAGCACGCCATCCCGACGTCGATCTGCTTTGCAAAAGAGCTTCAGCCTATGGAGGACCGGCTCGTTTGATGTCAGAGTGGGGTGTGTTCCTGGTTTGATCTTTCGGCGTGCAACGCCCGACGGAGGCTTATCGTTGGGTGAGGCGGGCAGCCCACCCTGATTCTTCAGATTGCTGGCGACTGAATGACGGTCGGCGGCGTGCCGTCGCACGTACTTCTCGGCGGCCGTTTTAAGTGCTGGGCATCACTTGCCTCCCCAGGCAGCGATGGCGCGCTCGACATAAGTCGAGACGCTGGCGCGTATCTCGGTTCCGGGGTTGAGGAGCCATTGTAGACCGATGCCGTCCATCATGGCAGTGAGTAGCCGCACCTCGACCTCGATCTGCGCAGGGGAGAGGGGGGCGATATCCCCGGCCGCGACGGCTTCCTGCAAATGCGCGGCGAGGGTTCCCAAGTTGGCGGTGTAGCGCTGGGTGATGAACGAGCGGCCCGGGTGGGCCGGATTGGAGGCCTCGGCTGCGATGGTCGTGAACAGTTCGAGCAGCCCGCGGTTGTTCTGGTGGGAGGCCATGACGTCTGGCAGCCGCCGGAAGTAGTCCAGGCCGCTGACATCGGTGAGGCTGTTCTCTACGGTCTGCCGGTCCCATTCCTTCAGCACGGCCGTGAGCAGGCCTTCCTTGCTGCCGAAGTGCTGGATCAGGGTGGCGTGGTTGACCCCTGCATGCTCGGCGATCGTGCGGAGTGAGCCGCCAGCGAAGCCGTGTTCGCCGAAGACGTCCATGGCGATGCCGATGAGCTGCTCGCGTCGGCGGATTCCTGTGCGGTAGGGGCCTCGTGTTCTGGTCTGCGCGCTGTCTGGCATGCCACTACTTTCTCATAACCGTTGCCGAAATATAACCGATTGGTTAGTATTTAAGTTCGAACACGGCCCGTAGCCGCCAGGGTCCTCCCGACAGATCGCTGGACGTGTCGGCCCAGTCCCGAAACTCGCAGATGGGAATCCTATAGATGAAGTACTCCGTTCTCGGCCCGACCGGTGTGCGTGTGTCTCGCATCTGTGTGGGCACGGCAACCTTCGGCGTGGCACCGAGCGCACACGAAGCTGATGGCGTCGTAGGAGCAGCCCTGGAGCTGGGCATCAACTTCTTCGACACCGCTAACGTGTACGGCTCGACCTCGACGTTCGACCGGCCCGGGGCCCCGCCTGCCTCAGAGCGCGAGTCCGCGGAGGAGATCCTCGGTCGTGCCCTCGCCGATCATCGGGACGAGGTGGTGCTGGCCACGAAGTCGGGGGAGCGCCGCTTCGACCCGGATGCCGGTCTCTCCCGCCGGTACATCATTCAGCAGGTCGAGCAGAGCCTGTGCCGGCTGCGTACTGACCGCATCGACCTCTATTACGCGCATTTCCCGGATCCGAACACGCCGCTGGAGCAGACACTCGCCGTCTACGACGACCTGATCCGTCAGGGAAAGCTGCGTTATGTCTCGCTGTCCAATCATCCGGCGTGGCAGGTGACCGAGTCGCTGTGGATCGCCGATGACCGTCGGCTGGTGTCCGCTCCCGTGGCCGCGCAGGTGATGTACAGCCTCCTGGACCGCAGCGCTGAGAAGGAGCTAACTGCCGCGTGCGTGCGGTTCGGCTTGTCGATCATTCCCTATGCCCCCCTGCACGGCGGGCTGCTGGCCGACCTGTCGGTGCTGGACCGCCCGATCGCCGGAGGAATGCGCTATGGGGGACCCGGATATTCGGAGTCCGAGATCGCCGTCGCCCGCAAGCTCGACAGGCTGGCCGGCGCGTGGGAGTTGGAAATGCAGCAGGTCTCGCTGGCCTGGCTGCTGTCCCGCCCTGCCGTCGCGTCGGTGATCGTCGGAGCCGAGAACGTTGAGGAGCTCCGCGCCAACGCCTCGGCCGCGGATGTTGAGCTCACCCAGGAACAGCTTGATGCAATCTCAGCGCTGACCGCCGGGACCACGTCCTGATCGGAAGATTCGAGGAACGCTGATGAAGTACTCGCTTCTTGGCCAGACAGGTGTCAGAGTCTCACGGATCGCGCTGGGCACCGCCACCTTCGGGGTTCGCTCCGAGCGCGGGAAGACGCCGACCCAGTAGTCAGCATTGCGCTTGACTTGGGCATCAACTTCGTTGACACCGCTGACGTGTACGGCAATATGCCAGTATTTGATCGGCCTGGAGCCAAACCTTCCGTGGAACGCGAACCTGCCGAGCAGATCTTCGGACGTGCCCTGCGCGGACGCCGGGATGAAATGGTGATCGCCACCAAATCCAATGGCATCGTCGGGCACGGCGTCAACGACCGGGGGCTCTCACGCCGGCACATCATCGATCAGGTCGAGATGAGTGCTGTACCTGCGCTCCCTGCGAAAGGGGCGTTGGCGGACCTGCAGGTCGCCGGCCCGTTAGTCGTGGTTCCCACGACGATCCCGATGACCGACGAGCTTGGCGGGAGTTGTTGTTGCCGTTGATGCCTAAGAGAAGGCCCGGGCTAAGACGGCACTCGCAGGGGTGTCCGCTGACTTCGAGGTGGGTGATGCCGCATCGCCGCCGCGTGCTCCCGGCTCTGTCGACGTTGTGCTAGCCCGCCACGTTTTGTGGGCTCTGCCTGATTTTGACGCCGCGGTGGGTCGCTGGACCGGGCTGCTTCCTGGTTCGGGCACGATGATTCTCATCGAAGGGCTGTGGGGAACAGGCGCAGGAATTCCCGCCGAACACTGTCTAGACCTCGTGCGCCGTCACCGCAAGAATGCCTCCGTGACGATGTTGGCGGATCCTGCAATATGGGGCAAGGAGATCACGGACGAACGCTACGTCATAGTTAGCGCGACTTAGCAGCGTAAACCCGCCGGCCGCGTAGGTCATGCAAAAGATCAGCCGTGGACGATGAGCTGCGAACGACGGGCCCGGACCGGCACGGATGCGCCACCGGGCGGGTGGCAGCTTCTACAGCGGCTTTATTCCGAGGACCAGGCACGGGGCGGCATACGTGTCGTTTTCAGCGGCCTAGGGACTCGCAGCGAAGGAAACGTCTCGTTGCTGTGTCTCTCAACCCGCTCGATTCGGTTGTCCTCGCGGAGTCTTACGAGACTCATCGGCGGATGAAAGGGGATGAGACTGGCCTCCCCACCTGGAAACGCTGGAGCCAGTAACGACCATATGTTCGACGGCCGGCGATGTGTCGGTCGTGTCAGGTTGGGATCCGAGAATTTCTCTAGCCGCTGACAGTAGAGCAGAACCAACCCTTTTCCGACAGCGCTTCGGCTTCCTGCCTGACTTCAGGTTGGGGTGTGGTCTAACCCCGAGGCACAGCCGATTTACGCAACGGAGAGGCTCTTTGCTGGAACATGCAACCATTGAAATTCGTGAATGTGAGGGTCACCCTACGGCGGTGTGCGCGCCTGCAGCCCCATTGTGGCGTCCTGGTCCTGCCAGGTATTCGAAAGCGCTCCATGTTGGCGAAACCAGCTGGCAGTCGTGTCGGTGACGGGCAGCGAATGACGGCCGACGCTTTTGTCCTGCTCGAAATACCGCCGGGCCGTCACAGGACAGGCATGTCAATTCCTGCCGGGCCACTTTCCGCTTTTCTGGTTGGAGTCCCGCGAATTCCGTGGCGGTCCATTCCGTGCCATCCAGAACGCTTTTTGCCATGTACAAGGTGCCTCCTCGTGTAGATGTCTGGGAATGAGGATCAGGGTGACCGTCGATGCGTTCTTGGCAGCCTGCCGCTTCCCGCGAAGCCTCTGACTCTAGGTTTCCCCACAAATCCACCTGTGCCAGTGCTGGCCGACAAGGTGATGCCCCCTCTGGAGACTCTGTTCGACGCCCGCCGGCACCACGTGTTCTTCATTACCGTGCCGGCCGAGGTCCTGGACACCGCAACGGCGAGTAGACCCACCGCCGGTACGCCATCATCGAACAGATCAATGCCGACCTCAAAGACAGTGCCCTGGCCCATCTGCCGTCGGTGTTTTGGCCGCGAACTCTGTCTGGCTCGTTGCCGGGGTCGTGGCACACGATCTTGCTCCGCGATAATTGCCCGTGGGCGGCACTTTAAGTTCGAGGCGGTGCTTTGCGGCCCGTTCGCCGGCCTCGAGATCAGATCGGCTGTCCAACAGCATTGGCCGGCCGTCGGCTTCTGGGGACAATGCCTTACCACCACTCGGTGACCGCAATCGATGCGCTTTAGAGTTTCGTCGACGGTTCGACAACTCCGAACGGTACCGGCACCGTCGAGCCGGCGCGACGAGGGGACAGCCTGGTGGGACCGGCCCCCCGACGCAAGGGTCCTCTGCCCGCCACGGCAGGCCAAGGTAATTGCCTGGGTCTGGCGTCGCCGGTGGTGAGCTTTGCGGTGGGGTCTGCCGCTGTTCCGGGATACCGTTATAGTTCGCGCGTCAAGATTTGGAGCTGGGTCGACCAGGAATATGGCTAAGAATAGACTTAGTGAAGCCACCATCGACACAGATGTCTTGCCCGGTGACATAGCCCGCCAGAGGGCTTACAAGAAACTCGATCACGTTCGCAATGTCCGTGGGGTCCCCGATTCGTGCCAACGGGATAATATCTTCCCTTGCCTTCTTGATTTGGGGATCTTCATACATTTTTTCTGTCATCCGTGTATGCGTCATACCCGGGGATACCACATTTACACGTATTCCGTCAGGTGCCCATTCCAATGCGAGTGTCTGGGCCAGCATCGTTAACGCAGCCTTGCTGGGGCTGTAGGCGCCTGATCCGGCATGTGGGAGCTGGCCAGACATTGAAGAGGTAAAACAGGCGGTGCCGCGGCTCTGCCTCAAATGCGGGTAGCTTGCTTTGGCAAGGAGCCACGGGCCGCGGAGGTTAACGGAGAACATGCTGTCCCAGTCCTCAACAGATAGGTCACAGATGGCAGCGGGGCTGGCGATTCCGGCATTCGCCACCAACGCGTCCAGGCCGCCGAATTCAGCTACCGCAGCTTCTACCAGTTTGCTTGGCACCTCGGGGTCGGCGAGGTCGCCTGCCAATGCGATGGCCGTACCTCCCATGGACTGGATGGAACGAACAACGTGTTCTTGGCTAATGTTCGTTTCGTGTCCACACACCGCAATCATTGGATGCACGCCCCGAGCAAGAGCCGCCTCTGCGATTCTGAGGCATGTAGCCGCGCCTATGCCGCTACTTCCGCCACTTACCAACGCTTTCATCGCACACTCTCCTTTTAAAAGTAATTCACATGGGAATAATTTTGAATACCAAAAGATGATGGAAATCATCGGCTGCGAAATGCGGGTCGATTTGCGGTTCAATTCGCAATCTATTCCGGTTTGATTATTTTCTAAGAGCAACCGGCTGACGCGTTGCAGTCTCCAATACTGGAGTTAATTTCCTAGTTCCCAGCCTTGATTTTTGAGATCCTGCATCGCCTTCTTGAACTCATGCACCGGGTTCTCTTCGCGAATGATCTCAAGAACAACGTTATTGACTCCACACGTTTCTCTGACGACCTTGCCCAGCGCATTCCAGTCAATCACTCCAGTGCCGATTGGATCGTGACCCCAGGTTTCCGTACCTGTATCAGAAATATGCACAAGTCCAATTGACTCGTGGTTGGAGAGCAAACTTTTTACGGGATCTTCTCCTATGTAGGCAGCATTGGCCACATCGTAGACGATCTTGACTGAATCGTCGTTGACAGTGTTTACGACCCCTACCAGGTCCTGGATGGTAGGGGTGAAGCAATAGGGAGTGTTTTCGAAAAGCAGTCGCGTGCCCGCCTGTTTGGCCAGCGGAATGAGATTCTCCAGACTCTCGTACATCCACCCGTAGGTCTTTTCAAGCGAAGGTGAGATCATGGGACGCCTTGTGCCTGGGGATATCACAACCTCGCGGACGTCCCAGGCTGCAGCCAAGTCGATCACCGACTTAATGTGCTCAATGCTCTTGCGACGCATATTGGCGCCCGGACTGGCCAAATTGATGTCATATCCGCCGGCATTCAGCGACCTGATTTTGGCGCCGTATTGAGCGAGTCTTGCATAGGCTGCCGAGCGCTCGGAGCTGGACATTTCATCCGGCCAACAATGTGGAGAGCTTATCGGAACTTCAAAAGTCTCATACCCGTTGTCGACCAATTCAGCAATCGCATCAATAGCCGTGGATGACCATAGATAGGAAAACGTATTGATGATCATTAAGAACATCCTCTCAGTTCTGCGCCATGGAGAAAAAACTTGTTTCATTCATAACGCTATGTGAATTTCGATCCCGCGTAAGGGATCGCGCCCTTGGCAAGCCAGGCGGCTCGACGAGACCTGGGGCAGAGGCACGCCCCTTCTTGCCCGGTCGAGCCGCCACGGCATCCTGTGGACAAGTGCGCCTACCGGGAACGCGTCGCTTCGTCTGCGGCCTGCGGAGTGCTCAGGAGCAGGCGTTCGCCTTCGAGTACCTCGGGGTCGGCGGGAGCTACGGTGGCTCGGGCGGCGCGGCTGCCGGTCTCCGGGAGGGTGAAGTAGACGATGAGGCTGAGGGCGACAATGGCGATCATGTAGACCGCGACGAGCATTGGCTGTCCGGCGCCGACGAACGCAGCGGCGATCAGCGGCGCGGTGCCACCGAAGACTGCAATCACGATTTGGTGTGCGAAGCCGATGCCCGATACCCGTACCGAAGCTGGGAACAGCTCGGCCTGGATGGTCGGATATACCGACTGCCAGATACCGAGAACCACCCACCCGGACGCCGATACCAGCACGTAAACACCGAAGCCCGGCTGGTTCAGCAGCAGGAGCATGGGGTAGAAGAGAACGATCATGCCGATGGCGCCGATGATGGGGAAGATTTTGCGTCGGCCGAGTCGATCGGAAAGCGCGCCGCAGACCGGCACGATGATCACGAGCAAGGCCAGTCCGATAACGCTCCCGGCCAGGGTGGAGGACAGGTCCCGGCCGGTGGTCAGCTTGGCGTAGGTGGGAAGGAAGGTGGCCCAGGTGTAGTAGGCCACGGCCGGGGCAGAGAGCGCTGCTGCCTGCAGCAGCGCCTTCGGGTGTTCGCGAAGGAGTTCCATCAGGCGGGCCGCGGCGGACTTGTGATCGACGAGGGACTCTGCCTCAAACTCAGGGGTCTCCTCTGCCCGGGCCCTCAAGATAAGGCCGACGATGCCGAGGATGCCTCCCACGACGAATGGGATGCGCCAGCCCCAAGCGGCGAGGTCGGCGGGTGAAAAGGATGATGTCACCAGTGCCGCGGCGCCAGTCGCTACGAGGGTCGCAAGGCCGCTCGCCATGTTGGTGAAGGAACCGAACAGGCCCCTCCGGTTCGCTGGAGCGTGCTCAACCATGAACGCGATGGCGCTCTGTCCCTCGCTACCGGCCGAGATGCCCTGGATGATGCGTGCAACCAGAAAGAGAACGGGCGCAGCGTAGCCGATGGTCGCAAACGACGGCGTGAGGCCGATGATAAGCGATCCTAGCGCCATCCCGGAGACGGACAGTGTCAGGATGAGCCTTCGGCCGAAACGGTCGGCCAGTGGAGAGATGATGATGCCGCTGAGCGGGCGTACAACAAACCCGACGGCGTAGGCGAGCAGTGCCGCGATCAAGGAGGCGAACGGGGAATCACTTGGAAATATCTGTGATGAGAACACCGCTGCCAGGAGCCCGTAGATGTACCAGTCGTACCACTCCACGAAGTGGCCGATCGTGCCTGCAACGATGTTGTGGCGGCTGCGGCCGGGCGCCTTGAGCTGATCGGAAGGGTCCGGGCTGCGGAGGGCGTTTTGCGAGGTCTTCATTGAACTCTCCATATTTTCACGTTTGTTGCGGAGGGATATTGGACGATTTCCCGGACGCCTGAAAGGGGTATGCGGGTCTCGCCCGGCTGTAACTCGGCTCGACGGACAATCGACCGCCAAGACCAACAGCCAGAGCAGCTTGGAGCGGGACAGAATCTGATCCAAGCTGCCCATATTTCATAAATGAGATCGGTTGCTGAGATCGGTTGCAAGCAACGATACGGATGCGATGTGATCCTTGTCAACGTTTCGTGTGCTCGCGGCGCAGATATCGAAGATAGGCCTCCGACCCAGTGACTAATCCTCGACGCGGTTCACGTCAATCGACCGGAAGGGGCGCCTGATTGTTGAAGTCCTGGAAATGCACTCCGGCCCAAGCACACTCCAAGCTGCCGTACACCGACCAGTATTCATCCCAGTGGGCAAGTTTCCACTGGTCTCGTTCCAGTCCGCGCAGGGTGAGCCGCGTACGTAGAACGTCTTGGGGTACCCTGACCCGTATCACGGTGATCGTGGGTGACGGCCATTGGAATTCTTCTCCCACACGACTCAGATAGTCTGGTTCTCCGAAATAGGCTCCAAAGGGAGCATCAAGGACCACTGATCGGCCGAGACGCAGGTTTATCCCCGCCACATCCATGAGAGTCTCGTACTCGAGGGGCAGCAAATTGCGGCGATAGTAGTCGTTGGACTCGCGGTCGGTGGGATCATGGCCGGTGGCGGTCAGTGCGAATTCGACGAAGCGGCCACTGACCCGGTCCTTGTCCAGGTACGTCGCCTCATGCTGTCGTGCAGTTTGTTGGGCAATGGTCGTCTTTCCCGATCCCGCAGGGCCGATGACAATGAAGACTTTGGGGGCCTTCATTGGCGGGCCTCTGCTACGGCTGACAGGAACTCCTTGGCGGCCTCGGTGACGCGGGAGAAGTCGCCATCGGGTTGCCATGCCTTTGTCACGTAGCTGCCGACGCCGACGCCTGCCACGCCCGCCGCGAACCATTCGCCTACGTTGTCCAGGGTTACGCCGCCGGCGGGCATGATCGGCAGATGCGCCAGCGGAGCCAGCACGGATTTGGCGTAGGCGACGCCGCCGGCTTCGGTGGGGAAGAGCTTGAGGATGTCGGCGCCTGCCTCGGCGGATTCAACCAGCTCGGTCGGTGTGTAGGCGCCGCTGATGGTTGGTATCTGGTAGCGGTTCGCCGTGCGGATCATCGCGGGGTTCAGCTGCGGACTGACCAGGAACTGAGCGCCGGCGCGGATGCATTCGTACGCTGAGTGTTCGTCCAGCACTGTTCCGGCACCGACCGCTACGCCGGCGGACCCATGCTTGGCGGAGAGCCGACGGATGACGTCTACGGCGCCAGGAATTGAAAGAGTGATCTCGAGCGCCCGGAACCCTCCTTCGATGGCAGCTTCCGCGACGCGCTCGGCAACCTCCGCATTTTCCAGTCGCACGATGAGGACGGCCCCGGACTCGTCGATGGTTTGCAGGGTGCGAAGTTTCTTATACATGCTGGCCTTTCTCTGGGTTGGTATCTCTATCTTGCTGAGTGGCCCGACCCTTGTTGGTGTTTGGTTCCGTTGACAAACTCTCCCACCATCCATAGTGTTATTGCAACCGATCTCAGCAACCGATCTCATCTAAGGGGGTATTGCGGTTGACGCACGTACGCACAATCATTCTGGGCGCTTCCCATTGGCATGTTCCGCTCTGTGCGCAGGCCATTGCCGAAGAGCACGAGGTCATCGGAGTCGGTGACGACGATGTATCCCTCGTGCAGGTGCAGGAGCTGGCCAAAGGCTGGGGTGCACCGGTTGAAGCCGACTGGCGGAAGCTGATTGCTCTCCCCGATCTCGGACTCGCATATGTCTTTGGCCCCCATGAGGGTATGGCCGAAAAGTGTCTCGCCCTGATCGAGCGTGGTATTCCGTTCGTCGTGGAAAAGCCATTGGGCACTTCCCTTGACGAGCTTTCTGCCGTGCGTCAGGCCGCCGAGGCTGCTGGCGTGCCTGTCACTGTCCCCCTGGTCCAGCGCGGCGGACCCACAGATCAGTGGCTTGCCAAGGCGGGACGGCCCGCTTACCAGCGAACCTCATTTATTGCTGGTCCACCATCCCGGTATCTCGATAATGCCAATCCCTGGATGCTCGACCCGGTCAAGGCGGGCGGGGGGTGTCTGGCGAACCTGGGTCCACATTTTGTTGAGCTGTTCCTCAGGGGCAGCGGCGAGACTGCAGCACATGTGGACTCCCGGCTCTCATCGTTTCTTCATAGCCAGGCTGTCGAGGATCATGCCACCCTTATCATCACGACGCCGGAGGGACGCGAAGCCATAGTGGAAGTTGGCTATGCATTCCCTGGCTCGCCGCTTAAGCGCTACTGCAGCTTCACCTCGGTCGGTGAGGCAGGATTCGCCTCCGTTGATTCGGACGGTACAGCTACGTTCACGGCATTGGATGGCAACACGGAGGTCGACAAGATCAATGTGGATAGCGACCCTCTTTACGATCCGTTTGTGCGGAGCGTCGCCCGGACGCTGGATGATGGATTCCGGGGCCTGCCGACGCTGGCCCAGCTCGAAGACGTTATGCGCCCTATTTGGCGGGCCTATGACGACCAGCACGGAGGAAGAGAACATGCCTGATCTGAGTATCGACGTCGTCGCGAAGGCTGCCGGCGTCCACCGGTCCACCGTTTCCCGGGCGTTCTCCCGGCCGGAAGCCGTGAAAAGGGAAACGCGTGAACACATCCTCAAAGTTGCCGAAGGCCTCGGCTACACGATGAGTCCACTCGCCCAGGCTCTTCGGACCAAGACCAGCACATTCATCCCGCTGATCGTTCCCGACATCACCAACCCGTTCTTTGCAGAACTTGCCAAGACGATGACACAGGCCGCGGATGAGCGCGGATACCAGCTGCTGCTCTGCGTCACCAACGGGGACCCGGCCAAAACCGACGGATACTTCACCGCCATGCAGGCCATGTATGCCCCCTTCGGCATCGTCGCGCCGTCCACAAAGGTCGATACCGAGGCCATGAAACGCTTCGACTTCGGCCACAAGGTCGTGGTAATCGACCGGGTGGAAGGCGACGATGCCGTCCCAACGGTCACCGTCGACAGCCGCCGCGGAATCATGATCGCCCTGGAGCA
Organism: Arthrobacter sp. LjRoot78; assembly: GCF_964254335.1. Lineage (NCBI taxonomy): Bacteria > Bacillati > Actinomycetota > Actinomycetes > Micrococcales > Micrococcaceae > Arthrobacter > Arthrobacter sp. LjRoot78. Next base: position 1,970,486 of record NZ_CAXUTG020000001.1, read on the forward strand.
CCTGCACTCTCTGGGGCACACCTCGATCGGCTACGTATCCGGCATCGCCGGAACGCACACCGCCCAGGACCGGATGGACGCTTATCTGGAGCTGTCCGCCGAGAGCGACAGCGCACCTGTCGTGCTGGACAGCGGGTCGGATCTGGATGCGGGCACGCGCGGGGCGGAACATTACCTCGAGATGGACAATCCTCCAACGGCAATCATCGCGGCCAATGACATGGTGGCCTTTGCGGTCATCTCGGCACTCGGCCAACGTGGCGTACGGGTACCGGAGGACGTGTCGGTTATCGGCTTCGACGGTCTCGCTCTCGGCGCCCGGTTCAACCCTCCCCTGACAACCGTGCGCCAGCCGATCGCCGACATGGGACACATCGCCATCGAACTTGCCGAGAAGCAGAACATTGACGGCTCCGTGGACCACATCGTCCTCGAACCTGAACTTCTGGTCCGCGGCTCCACCTCTGGACCACGCAAATGACCAGGGGAGAGGAGTCAACGCTCCGGCGTCTGCCAGGGCTCCAGCACACAGACCACGTCGGCCTGACAGTGCCAAATCTGGAGGAAGGCATCCGCTTCTTCGTCGAAGTCCTCGGAGCTGAGGAGCTCTACCGCTCCGAGCGCGGGCCTGACGAAGAATTCATGCCCACAAACTTCGAAGTCCCGGCAGATGCCAAGCTCACGCTCGCAATGTTGCGCCTGCCACCAAACCTCAACATCGAGCTTTTCGAATGGAGCAGCGCTGCGCGGCGTGATACCCCGCCGCGGCACTGTGACGCCGGTGGGCACCACCTGTGCTTCGTCGTGGACGACGTAGATGAAGCGATCGCAGTGCTGCAGGAAATACCTGGGGTACGCGTGCTCGGTGAGCGCAAAGAAGTCGCTGGCGACAGCCCCCGAGTAGCCGGCAATCGCTGGACATACTTCGTCACCCCTTGGGGATTGCTGATGGAAATCGTGGATCGATCCCGCGTCGCAGCCCCGCCCCGGCTGGTCGGTCCCACGGACTGGGCAGCACCTCCAAACACTTCAGAAAGGACATAAACAATGCGGCTAGCCGGTCACACACTAGGCACCCCGGACCACACGGTTCCCCAAGCACTTGATCTATTCCGAGCCGCAGGGCTCGATGCCGCCGAAGTCATCTACCAGAATGACTACAAATCAGGATTGCCATTAGGTGACCGGCGTGCCGCGATGGAGGCAATGAAAGCGGCCGAAACCGCAGGGATACCCATCGTAGGTCTGACGCCTTACACGACCGCCATCAACTCACTGGACGACGCGGAATGGCGCACAGCAGTCGATGAATTCCGCGGCGCCATAGAAACCGCACACCTGCTGGGCGCTGACCGGGTACGTGTCTACGCCGGATCCTGGCACCCCGGCGACAACGACCACGCGGCGCGTTGGGGAAAACTGCGTGAAGCATTGGAGACCCTTGCACCTGAAGCAGACCAGGCCGGGGTTCGCCTTTGTGTAGAAAACCACTTCGGCACCATGACCCAGACCGCGGCGGACACCGCTGCCCTGGTCCGCGAAATAGCCCACCCGGCCGTCCGCGTTCTCTACGACCAGGCGAACCTGACATTTACTCACGACGAAACGTACGAACAGGCCTTCGCTGTTCAAGGTGACCTGATCGGTCACGTTCACGTGAAGGACCTCGTCTTCACGGATCCCAACGCGGCCTTCCGCGCCACTGAAACGGCCCGGGTCGACGCTTCCGAACGGGCGGTCCGGTCCCGCGTCGTCGGAAGCGGCGTCGTTCCGTGGCCCCAAATTCTCGCCGGGTTGCTGGAGCATGGCTACGACGACGTGCTGAGCATCGAACTCGAGTACCGTTGGCACCCGCAAGACCTCCCCGCGCCCGAGGACGGATTCCGCGAATCCGCCGCCGTCCTGCGCTCAATGCTCTCTGAAGTGAGGAACGCCTGATGACCACCAACCGTCTCCGCGTCGGAGTTGTCGGCGCGGGCAATATCGCCACCATTGCCCAATTGCCCACCCTCGTCCAACGCGATGATGTTGAGTTGGCCGCTCTGGTGTCCCGGCGTGAGGACCCGGGCAACCTGGTCCGGCGCTGGGGCTTCAACGCCGCGTACAAAACGGTCGAGGACATGCTGGACTCCCAGGAGCTGGATGCAGTATTCGTCCTCACGCCCCGGTCTGAGCACGCCCACGCGGTCCAGCTGTGCCTGGGCCGCGATGTTGACGTGTTCTGTGAGAAGCCGCTGGCTCCGGCAACCGATGAGGCAGAACGTCTGGCGGACCTCGCCGACCAGCGCGGCCGCATCCTGATGGTTGACTTCAACCGCCGCTACGCCCCGGTTTATACGGCCGGTCGGGAAGTCTTTGGCGACAAAGGCGCCACCTTCTGCGTCGCCCAGAAAAACCGCCCTGGATCGGAATACCGTGCGACATTCGAGAACGCCATTCATATGGTCGATCTCCTCCGCTGGTACTGCGGCGGCGAGCCGGTGGACGTCGCCGCCCACGCCGCCGGTGACGACCCTTGGGAAGAAGACGGCGTCGCAGCAACCATCCGCTTTAGTACCGGGAACACGGGCGTCCTGATGGCAGCCCGCACGGCAGGTGCATGGAACGAAAAACTTGACGCCTACGGCGACGGAAAGACCGTCGAAGTCAGGGCACCGGAGACGGTTTCAACCACGGTCAAGGGTGTCACCACATCGCGGGAACTTAGCGCCGAGGCCTATGGCTGGGCCACTGCGACAGAAACTCTGGGCTTTGCGGCCGCCGTTCATCATTTCCTGGACCGGGTTGCTGACAGGGCGCAGCCGCTTACCTCAGGCCGGGAAGCTGTCCATACCCAACGCTTGCTCGACCGGATTCTCGCTGCCTCCGGTTTGCCGACAGAAGAGCAGGCCGGCCGGGAATGGGCCAGCCACGCAGTAAACGGAAGCTAACAACCAACCGAGCTCGCCCATTCTCCACTGCACTTCCAGTCCTTGATGCGGGCACCGTGGAACCTGGCTTGAACAAACCTGCTGAAAATACGGAGGTGCAAACATAGCTCTATTTCGCCTGCGTCAGGGCAGACCACACATCGGGGGAGCGGGGAGACAGCCGTTACGGGGCCGGCTCACCGCGCTTGCCGGCATCCTGCTGGTCGCGTTCAGCGCCAGAGAAGCGGTTTCGGCGGTGTCCCCGCTCCTTGGTCCAATAAGCGAGGACCTTCCCCTCGATGCGGTGACGACAGGGATTCTTGGGATGCTGCCGACCGCCGGCTTCGCAGTGATGGGCTTCCTGGCTCCGCCGCTCCTCCGGCGTATCCAGCTGGAACACCTGCTACTGGTCTCGATCCTGCTGACAACACTTGGTCAGGTCGGCCGAGCACTGGGATGGAACATCCCGTCATTCTTGGTGTTCACCGGCATCGCCATGCTCGGGATCGGGGTGGTCAATGTCGTGATTCCGCCTCTGCTGATGAGGTACTTTCCCGACAAAACCGGGATCCTCGCAACGCTCCACATAACTCTCCTGGGCGCCAGCACGGCCGTGGCCGCCCAATCTGCCATACCCCTGGGCAATCTTTATGGCTGGCGGTTCTCCATCGGCATTTGGGCGGCCGTCAGCGCGGTCGCTGCGATGCCCTGGCTGATTCTTCTTGCAGGCAAGCGGACTGTTGCCCGCTCCGAGACATCACCAGCCCACGATGGGCCGTCTCCCCCTGCGAACGCGATCAAACCCTGGAGATCATCAATTGGCTGGGGAGCAGCACTGATCTTCGCTGGTTGCTCGAGCAATACTTTCGCGGCGCTCAGTTGGCTTCCCGCTGTTCTTGTCGACAGAGGAATGAGTCAGGATACCGCTGGATCCATGCTGGCGCTCTATTCAATGCTCGCCGTGCCTGTCGCCCTGATTGTGCCTTTGGTGGTCGTGAGAATGCCTCGCCCGCTACCCGTCGCAATCCTGTTTGTCGTCGCATTCGCCATCGGTTACGGAGGCATCATCTTTGCTCCACCAGCCTCTGCGGTGGTCTGGGTCGTCATAGCCGGACTTGGCCAAGGCGCGTACTCCTTCGCGTTCACGATGATCAATAAGCGAACGCGATCACAATCCGGCTCGGGGATCCTGTCCGGGTTCGCCCAGGGAGTCGGCTACGCCCTCGCGAGCGTTGGCCCGTTCTTTTTTGGGCTCCTGCATCATCCAGGGGACGGCTGGCTGCCCTCGTTTGGCATGCTCGGAGGCTGGCTCGCGGTGCTTTCGGTAGGAGCCGTGATGGTCAACAAGCCACGCATGCTCGAAGACGCCTTTCGGGCGGCTCGCCCAGCCGCCAACGAAGCAAGAAACTGATGCAGAGCCCGGCAACGGCAAATCCAAAACCGAAATAACCTGCGCAGTCAACCGAGAACGCCTGGCCCCCGAAACCGGAACCACATAGATCCTTGACAGACCCTTCTTGCCACCCTATGTTTATTGCAACCGATCTCAGCAACCGATCTCAGTGTTACTGAAAGAACTTCACCGATCTCAAGGGAGAGACTTTATGGTCACCTGCTTCGTCCCTGGCAGCATCTTCGGCGGCCCGACATCATGACCGAGACGGCACATGCCCCGCGTGTCGCCGTCGTGGGAGCGGCCGGCTGGGCCGGATCACGGCACGCGCGGGCCTTTGCCGCGGCAGGTGCCAATGTCACCATCCTTGTGGAGAAGGACGGGCGCGGCGTTGCCCTCGCTCAGGAGTTGGGCGCACAGGTGGTGCCCAGTACCGCGGAACTGCACCCCGAAGACTTGGACCTGGTAGTCGTAGCATTGCCCACCACCATGCAACCGGTCGTATGCGCAGATCTGCTGAACAGGGGATTCCGAGTGTTGACTGAAAAGCCGGTGGCCGCAGATGCCGAAGGTGCTGCCGTCCTGGCCGCCGCTTCCGGGGTGCACGAGAGACTCATGGTTGGGTATACGCTCCACCACCATCCCGCCGCCGCACTGGTCTCTGAATGGATCAGGAACAAGGACGTGATCGCCGTGTCTGTCCGTTCCGTCGCCCACAAACAAAACGTCAACTCATGGCGCGCTGACCCGAAAGAGGGCGGCGTCGCTGTAGTGAATGGCATTCACGCCATCGAATTAGTCTCATCATGGTTCAACGGCGACCCAAAAGTACTGGCCACCAGCGCCAGCAGCAACCTCTATGGGTCGCCGGTACCGGAGCACGTCGTCTCCACCCTCGAATTTCCTGAGGGCGTCATATTCACCATGCAGAGCTACTGGTCTCCCTGGCAGGAACCTCAAGGACTCAATCAGGGCGACTGGAGCCTCACCATCGACGTCGTGGCCACTGAGGGCCGGATGTTGTGGACCAACGACTCCCTTCACGTGTGGGAGCGCGACGGCCGCCAGTACGTAAAGACCTTCGAGCCCTCCGACCTGTTCCTGCGCCAAGCGGAGACGGCGCTGAAGTTCTGCAAGGGTGGAACCCCTGCAGTCACATTCGCCCAGGCACTCCGGGCTACACAAATCGCCGATGCAGTCCTGGCAGCGGCACCTTCCCGCACTGAGGATGTGGTCTCCCGGTAACATCTCAAAACCTGACCGCCGACCGAACAATCTTTAACTAAGGAATTAGACATGAAGCGAGCAACTCATGGCCCCACCGCAGGAGAACCGCGGCGCAGCCGCATCCAGAGTGGGGAGAACCGATGAGCCTCAAAGACCAGGTGGTTCTGATAACCGGATCGAGCGGGGGAATCGGCGATGCTGCTGTCAGCGCATTCGTAGCCGCAGGCGCCCTCGTTATCGGCGCTGATCGTTCCCCCAAGGAGGACCAGGCGCTGGGGGCCTTCTATCCTCTCGACATCACCTCTGAGCAACAATGCGCAACGGTTATCCAGGACATCAAAGCCAGATTCGGCCGCATCGATGTCCTCGTCCATGCAGCAGGAGTGCTCGGGACCACGCCGGACATTATGGAGACAACCACAGAAGAGTTCGACTCCATTCTGAGGATCAATGCCTCTGCAACGTTTTCGATGGTACGAGAGACAGCGAAGTCAATGCTTGAGTCCGGCACGGCCGGCGCCATCGTGGTCTTATCCTCCGTTGCGGCCAAAGAAGCACGCCTGAACTACCTGCCTTATAACGCGAGCAAACTCGCAGTCCTACACATCATGTGGTCGTTTGCAGAATTGCTTGGGCCTCAGGGCATCTCTGTCAACGCCGTCGCACCAGGTCCGGTGAACACACCCATGTGGGCACAGTTTGCCAAAGATTCCGGCCCGGATGCGGCTGCCAACCGGGCGAAGCGGGCAGCGCAACTGCCGATGCGTCGGTTTGCCGAACCCGACGAAGTCGCACGCGCCATCCTTTTCCTGACCGATCCCGACAACCGCTATATCACCGGCGTGTCTCTCGATGTGGCCGGCGGAGCACACCTGGGAATCGGAACCTGAACCCCCTGCACGGTGCCGCGCAATCATAGAGGCCATCACGCACTTTTTTGCGGGTGGCAACCCAGCGTACACATACGCCAGGCAAACCCAGCACCGACCCCTCAAGGCTGTGTCTGAGCAACCCCAGCGAAGTCAAAGTCTGAATCTACGAGGAGAAAAAGATATGTCCCTTCTTTTGGTCCAGTTCAAGCCCCTCGGGAATGTTTAGGTGAGAGAAATGAAAACTGCGATTCGACATCATCACACTGCCCTGCACGTAACGGACATGGAGCGCAGCGCCCGGTTCTACGTGGAAGGACTTGGCCTTACCCGCTTGAAAGCGTGGACATCGGGCCCATACGTCGGCGAACTCTACGGCCGTCCCAACGTCAAGGTCAAAGCACTAATGCTCACAACGGGCGACGGGACCTTCAACCTGGAACTGGTCCAGGTTGAGGATCCGCCACCCGCCGTTAACCCATCAGAGGCGCAGCCAGGGACTGCACATCTTGCTTTCACCGATATTGACGTGCGCATGGTTTACGCCAGGATGACAGCGCTCGGGTATAGGGCTTTGTCCGAACCGGTCGCTCCGACTTCGGGCCCAGTTTCGGGAGGCCTGCTGGTATACCTGCTCGATCCGGACGGAAATCGCGTGGAGCTCATTCAGGCGCCAGACTGGCGGCCAAGCGACGACTCATGAGCCACCCGCACCCCGGAAAACATGCTCGGAATGCTTAAACGCCAGGTGACCATATCGGGCAAAGTGGGGGAATATCGCATGGAAGTAGGAGCACGGCTTCACGATTCCAGCTGGCAGGGCCGCCACTCATCGACCGAGCCCTGAGTCTCCTCGATAGCAGTGACCTCTCCGCCGAGAAAGCCGATCCTTTGCAAAAAGTCTGTGGCAAGGACGTGCTGCGCCACCTGATGTTTGGCTTGAGTAGGGAAAAGGCATCCCCCTTATCTTGTCATCCCAACGGTGCCGGACCTTCAGCGCCCGGGACGGCAAGGAGCATCAAACCCTGTCCTTTAGAGAAAGTTCTGTACGGGCGTTGATTGCAGCCTGGTCCTCGAGCTTAACGCTGTGCCCGCCGTCAAAAGAGGGCGAAGTAGTGTCCCTGTTCGGGTTCAGCTTGTGGTGGGCGAGCAGGCTGCGCATGTGTTCTGCCCGCAGGCCGTCTGGTTCCTGATCCAGTGCTTCGTGGCTGAGGGGGTCTCGCCGGCGCCGAGTCGCGAGGTCGTCGCCAAGCACACCCCGGAATGGTCTTGGCGGGCGCGCTGTCAGGCTCGGCGCAAGGTGTTGGCTACCCCTTGAATCCCTGGGGCCACTGCTATTCGGCCTGCGGCACCACCCGGGTGGTAGTTGGATACGATCGTTTTGGAGGCTGGGGATCTGGTTGCTCGTGCTGACCACAGGAGCAGCCATGATAAGCCGTCCTGTATGCTCGAGGGCCCAGATAATTTCGGGGTTGAAATGACTGATGCAGGTTGTCAGAATTTCCCCAATATCGTTGCCGGCCTGGCGGAGCGGGAGCCAGTTCAACAACATCATCGACGTTCCCGGCTTTGAATCCGGCCGTCGTGAGGGACTTTGCAATGGCCGGTCCGCCAGCCAAGGCAACGAGACACCCCTTGTTTCCGCAAATACAAGGAACATCTGCGCCGCGTGGAATGGGGATATGTCCAACGGCGCCAGCAGTGCCCTTCATTCCGCGAAGCAACGTGCCACGGCCAATCAGCCCCGCGCCGATGCCAGTGGAAGCGTCAACAGCTGTCATGTCCGTCGCGGCAGGGCCTCAACAGGTGTTCGCCGTCCCCCAAGAGGGGAGCCGACGCTGGCTTCGTGGCAGAATTCGAGCTCATACCGGCGCCAGGTCTCCAGACGGTCCGGAGACGCCGTCTTAAGGGCCGTCGTAGCCCCATCCCAAGGCGAGCTTGCCGTCCTCGTCGAGGGGAAGATGGGCCCACTGACCGGTGGGCATGGCGTTCGGGCGGTGCATTGGTCAGGCTCCTTCGCTGGCATTGGTGTTGGTGCTGAACGAGATTCCATGGAGGGACAGGCGGTGGGGCCTGGCTCGTCTACACGTTGAGCTCTTGCCCGTGAGTTCCAGCGCATTCGGCCCCCGCAGATACTTATGACGCGGGCTGAGGGGCTTGTCAGAGTTTAGGGATTGCAGTTCCGATGAGTTGGTCGCGAAAGGGCACGCCACATGACCGCTTGGAAGCGGCCATGCGGCGTGCTTTTCTAGGCTGGGTCTGGGCAGCAGAACTCTTGCTTCAGTTATCCCTTGACACCACCGGATGTCATGCCGGCAACAAACCAGCGCTGGAAGGCCAGGAAGATTGAGAGAACGGGGATGAAAGCAACGACGATGAATGCAGCGAAGAGTCCCCAGAAGCTACCGAAGCCAGTGGTTATATACCGCACGATGCCGTTCTGGACGGTCTTCATGTCTTCTGTGGTGGCGAGGACGGTGCCTACAAGGAAGTCGTTCCAAACGAATACGAAGATGAAGATAGCTACAGCAGCGATACCGGGACGGATGAGCGGGAGGATGATTCGCCACAAGATCTGTATCCGGGAGCAGCCATCGATTGCGGCCGCTTCCTCAATCTCGACGGGTATGTTCTCGATGAAGTTGCGAAGAAACAGAATGGTCTGTCCACAAATGATGGCCGTGTAGACGACGATCAGCATCGGGTACGTGTTGATTAAGGCGGTTTTGACGAACATGGAGTACAGCGCGATAAAGACCACGATTGCCGGGACCATCGATAGCACCAGGATCCCGGTCATAAGAGTTTCCATGCGGCGGCTTCGGTACCTGGTGGCAACATATGCTGCAGGAATGGAAATCGCCAACGCGAGGGCGATAGATCCGCCAGCGTAGATGAGGGAGTTAACAAAAAACCGGATGTTCGTTGAAGTCAGCAGGCCTGCATAGCCCTCGAATGAGATCGGGTCCGGAATCCATCTCGGCGGGAATTCAAGGGTATCCGAGGCCGTTTTCAGCGAGGTGGATACGATCCATGCGACAGGCGGTAGAACGATCGCAGCTGAGAGGGTGACGTATGCCCAGGCCGGAACCGCCCGAAGGGCCGCGCCGACGCGGCCTTGGCGACGTGAAGTTGTGGTGCTCACAGGCTTTCCTTCCGTCGGAAGCGAATCGCGACAAGAGTGAGGACAATGTTTACGGCAAAAAGGAGGATGGCCGTTGCTGATGCCCCGGAGAGATCGAACTTGTCGAACATCTGGTTGTAGACCCGCATTGACAGCGTCTCGGTCGATCCGATGGGACCGCCTCGTGTCGTCACCAGGATGATGGTGACCATCTGTACATAGAGCATGAGTAGAACGATCACGACGGAGACGATGGTGTTGCGCAGGTGAGGCAACGTGATGTTCACAAATGCATGCCGGATCCCCCCGCCGTCCACTTTGAGGCTTTCGTACAATTCCCCTGGAATGGTTTGAAGGGCGCCGAGAAAGAGAAGCATGGCTTGCGGGTAGGACCACCACGCCGTCATCAGAGTCACGGCAACGAGCGCACTGTTCGGGGACGAGAAGACATCAGTAGGACCGAACCCAAGGGATTTAGTGATAGCTGAGGCGGGCCCGTAATTGGGGTTGAGAAACCACAGCCAGATTGTTCCTGCTGTGGCCTGGGACATGAGCCACGGCAACAGGAAGAGGCTGCGGACGGAGCGCTTGAATCGGTGCAGGTTGTTCAGCACAATCGCAGACAAGAGCCCCGCGGGCAATGCAATGACCAGCGCCCCGAGCGAAAATACAAGGGTTGTCCAGATGCGACCGGGAAGATCGGAGTCTGAGAACAGCTTGGTAAAAGAGTTAAGACCGGAGAATTTTCCGATCTGGTAATACGAAGTCTCATGAAGCGCCGTCCATGCCGTGTAGATGAGTGGTCCAACAAAGACAAAGAGGAACACGGCAGTGACGGGGACGACGTACAACCAGACCATGCGGTCCTTACGAGCCCGGCGGGAAGCCTGGATGCCTGTGGGCGGGGTGGCCGTCTGAGATGAAGTGCGGGTCGGGCTGTTTGTTGACATTATCTCTCCCTTCCGAGGGGAGCCTGATTCGTCAGGCTCCCGACGGACGTTGGGGGCTATTTCTTGTTGGCCGCATCCTGGGCGGAACGGATAAATTCGCTGCCCGATGTACCGTTGAGGGTCAGTTTCTGTCCGGATTGGGAGAGCCCGGTGGCCAGCGAGGTCCAGCTATTGGAGTACGTGCGGGGTTTGCTGTTGCTCTTGACGTAGGCGGCGATGTCGTTCACCGTTTTCGCTTCGGGCGTGGAGAAGAATGGCTGCTCATAAGTGGCAGCGCGTGTGGGGACCTCACCGCCGGTGGCCATCTTTGCCCCGGCTTCGGGACCGGTCATGTACTCGATGAATTTCCAGGCCGCCTCTGTGTGCTTGCTTCCCGAGCCTATTCCCAAAGTCCACCCGATGGTGGTGCCGGTGGTGTCGCCAGTGGATGCCTTTGGCAGGGAGGTCCACTTGAGGTCCGGGTTCTGCGAGCCGAAGGAAACGGCCCGTTCCGTGCCGAGGACTGCCATTGCGACAGTGCCGCTGGCCATGCCGTCTGCTACGGTGCCGTACGTATCGGAAACGACATTGCTACCCAGAGCCTTTGCGTCCCGGAGCTTGGTGAGGAAGTTGCCAAACTCCTCGCCCTTCTTTGTCGCAAAATCTGCTTGTCCGTCCCCAGTCCATATTTCCTGATCAACCTGCGTCATGAAGCAGTTGAAGAAAGTGCTGATGATGGCTGAGTTATCGGTGTCCGAGAACCCGGTTCCGAACCCGGTGAACCCAGCTGCGGCAGCTTTTCGTGCAACGTCGACGACTTCCTCGTAGGTGGTTGGAGTGGCCGCACCGATCTGAGAAAGAATCTTTTGGTTGTAGTAGAGGGCGCAGGTCCGGTATTCATAAGGCACTGCGACCTGCTTGCCGTCAGGACCGGCAAGAGTGTCGGTGGGGCGAAGCCAGTCCTTGACTTTGGACGAAGCATCAGGCAGCGGCGAGTAGACGCCGGCGCCTGCCATTTGGGGGACGAGCGGGGTGAACATCTTGAATACATCCGGCGCCTGACCGGCCGCTGCTGACTGCGGCAGCCTGTTCAGCATGTCGCCCAATGAAACAACGGAGAGGTTGATCTTGATGTCCGGATTTGCCGCCTCGAAATTGGCGATATTTTCCTTCAGGGCTTTTGAGCGCGGATTAGCCTGGCTGGGATCGAGGAAGTCCCAGTAATTGAGCGTCACCGGCCCCCCAGATTCCGGAGTTGAGGGGGAGCAGCCGCTGAGAGCAAGGCTGGCTACGACTGCTGTGACGAGTGCCAAGCCCCATCGCTTCTTTATCATGAATCTCTCCTGTGTACTGGGTTGCTGATGCGGGAGCATGCCGTATTCAAAACGACGCCTGTTGAATGTGGGGCTACCGAAGGTCCGGGGATGAGCGAGTTGATCATCGAGTCTCTCCTTTGAGATCGGTTGCATTGACGAGCAGTGAGATCGGTTGCTGAGATCGGTTGCAATAAACATAGGGCTGCAGGGAGGCCCTGTCAAGGATTCTTTTAGTGCGGAACTTGGGGGTCCGGAGTTCTCGATCGTCTCGAATATTTTGTCTGTGGTCTGCTGCGATCGGGCTCTATCCGTTTCTTGCCACACCCAGTGCGCCTACACGCGTTCCGTGGCGGACCACATGTTCCGCAACTATGATGGCGTCCTCAAGGTCGAGGGCGAAGTTGGCAATAAGAAGACCTACGGCCCCCGCGTCTGGGGCGCCGTGGCGGAGGCCGGGCTCGCTGGCCGGATCGTTGACGCAGCTCAGCAGCTTGGTTCCGTGGGCAGGACCTTCTAGGCGGCAGCTAAGATGCCGCAGGCGAACTGGTATTCGGGTTTTCAGCTGGAAGTAGCCGGGTCTGGGCCCACAGCTTAGTCTCTTACATCTTCGGCGAGGATACGTATCGGATGCGTGGGCATGCCTTCACGAGGGCGTGCCGGCTTCCCGAGTCGGGGTGCGGATCTAGGAAATCCCTGTAGTTACGTGCGTCCTACTGGCTGTTTGTTGCCTATGGAGAGTTCCAAGAAAGGGGTTAAGGTCGGCCGCGCTGGGACTGTGCTGACGGGAGAGGACGAAGCGGGCATGTGCTCTGGCTATGACCGGTGAACCCATCCGGCGCCGCCGCACACATAGACCTCACCCTAGCGAAGGATGAGGCGCCCCCGAATGAACGACAACGCAGTGCCGATACTGCTCGGCACTTTCCGGCAGGCCGAGTACTGGGTGGACCGCAATGGTACCAGACACGCCCTGGTCGACATGAGACGTGACTAGCTGGAGAACGTGCTCTGGTTTCCCGCGGGCCCGACCCGAAAAATTCTTCGAAGCCGCGTTCCTGGAAGAAAACAACCGGCTGTTCCGGGCTGGCTTCGACCCTCTCGTGGATTTCCAAGGACCAGTCCTCGTTCTGGATTCAACGACGCCTTGGAATGGTCCCCGAAAGGAACAGACTTGGGCGTCCACACTGCCGAACACCTTGCCTTAGTTGCGGATCAACTCAATCGCCGGCCACATGAAGTCTTGGGCCGGGAGAGTTTCCCTGGCCGGCAACCAGTACCGGGCGGCACTGACCGGCAGCCGGTGGCCGTGCGAGGTCCCCCTGGAAGGCTTGGGAATCGGGCGGCAGCTGGGCTGGCGGACCAGGAAACTCACCAATGACAGGCAGATAGGATCAATGCCGTGACCACGGACGAAGAGCACTTCCGGCTGATAGTGAACCGCCCCTACTACTACGGGTATCCGATGACGGGTAAAACCCTGTACGCATACACCAAGGAGGAATGGGGCATCGGGGCCAGTTCAGGCGGCGGGGATCATAAACTGATCCGGTCCTTCTACTTCAGCCTTCTGGCAGCTGTCTTCATTTTTCTCCCGGCCACCCTGGCGTGCCTGATCTTCGGAGTCCTGGTGTTGTTCAAGATGCCGCTCCTGACGCTGGTCATGCTGTTCTTCGGCGCCCTCTTCGGCATCGGCGTCCTCCAGGGCTACTTCAACGTCAAAGAAGAGTGGCAGGGACGGACGGCCCGGAAGCTCACTGGCCTGCCGAAGCCCTGTTGGCGGGCGGCCGACGACCACGCCTACGAATGGTTTCTGGCCCACCCCGACAACCGCATCCAGATGACGCTGGAATACTTCCCGAATTCGGTTCAACTTCGAAAGGAAGCGGGCCTTCTCGACCGCGGGGAGTGATCCGGCGGAGACTACAGGCCTCATAGAAGACCAGGACGGCGGCCACAGCCGCGCCAGCGCTCACGGCGGCACCTACGACGAGGCCAAAGTTTGTCGCCGTGGTGAGCGCCATTTTCAGGGCTCGAACGGAGCCGTGCCCTTGCCACCTGCCGACGACGAGAAGATAGTGGAGGAATTGACCACTCCGGCAGGAGGACCGCATTGCTGCTGGACAACGGTGCAGAGCCAACCGGCCTGTTACGTGGCCGAACGGCCTTGGTCTACGGCGCCGGCGGCCCGATCGGCGGTGCAGTGACATCGCTGGGCTCCGCCGAGCTCGGACGGAAGCCGAGGGGACGCCGACGGTTAAGGTAGTCGTTTGCCAGACACCTGGCTCTCTTTCCTGCCGATGCTGCTTACCGTCGAGGGGGTGCTCTGGTCAGGCGGTGGACGTGATCGGCGTGTCCGTTATTCAGCCGATCCATTTCCGGCCGCTCTAGGGCCACGGTTCCGGGTGGAAGTCGACTTGCCAGACCCTGCCGGCGGCCTCGGCCGCAGTCAGTTGTGCAGAAACCACGCGGTCAGCCTGCGGCCGCGAACGCGTGCGCGGCGGCCAGGACCTGCGGGCAGGCGTCGTCCAGCTTGCCTCGGCGGAGCCGGTGCATCACGTCGGCGGAGGGTTTCCGTTCCCCGTCCGCCCATTGCCGGACGGCCCGGGTTTCCTTCACGGCCCCGATGTACGCGACGAGTTTTGCTCCCAGCAGGTATTCCAGAGCCCGGACCAGCACGTCGTCGGGCAGCCGGATGGAATGGCGTTCTGGCACCGGTAACTGGCGGCCGCCATGTGCGTAGTCGGACCATGTTGGAAGAATCATGGCGCTGGACCTGATGCGAGCTGACAGACTGTGGACATGGCCAGGGGAACTCTTCGCATATTTCTGGGTGCGGCGCCAGGGGCGGGCGTGACCTTTGCGATGTTGCAGGAGGCCCACCAGATGGTGACCAGCGGCAGGGATGTTGCTGTGGGCATCGCTTTGGACCATGGCCGGGTGCAGACACGGGAGCTGCTGAGGTACCTTGAGGCGGTGGCCCCGATGTCGGAGGAACACAATGGTTTTGACCGGCCGGAGATGGACGTCGACGCCGTGTTGGCCCGGCATCCCGAGGTTGCTGTCGTTGATGAGTTTGCCCACGCTAATGCTTCCGGATGCAGGAATCGTTACCGGTGGCAGGACATCGAGGAGCTGCTCAGCGCGGGCATTGATGTGCTCTCCACCATCAGTATCCAGAACCTGGCATCTCTGGAAGACGTCGTATCCGGCATCACTCAGGTGACGCAAAAGGAAACGGTGCCCGATGAGATCGTTCGCGGGGCAGACCACATCGAGCTCGTGGATATTTCTCCGGAACTACTGCGTCAGCGGATCGCGGATGGGAACATTTATCCCCGAGGCGCGGTTGACGCCGCCCTGGCTAATGAATTTCGGCTTGGCAACCTCATCGCGTTCCGCGAGATGGCACTGATCTGGCTCGCGGACAGTGTGGATGAGGGGCTCGCGAAATACCGGGCCAGCCATGGCATCACAGAGAACTGGCCGGCCAGGGAACGCATCGTCGTCGGTGTCGCGGGAAATCCTGGGGACGATGCGATCATCCGGCGCGCATCGAGGATTCTTTCGAGGGTCAATGGCGGTGACTTTCTGGCCGTTCATGTGCGCCCTTCGGCCGGCCGGCCCAAGGAATCGCTGTCAGCCCTGGCAGAGCAGCGCCAACTCGTGACAGGCCTCGGTGGCAGCTTCCATACCATCTCCGGCGAGGACGAAGCAGCCGCTTTGTTGGAGTTTGCCCACAGTGTCAACGCAACCCAGCTCGTCATTGGGATCTCTCGGAGCCGGTTTCCCAACCGTCTGCTTGGCAGGGACGTTCCCTCCAAAGTAGTTCGGGGTTCCGGAGACATTGACGTCCACATGGTTTCCCACCCTTCAGCCGCTGGCGGACTGCCGAGGGCAAACCCGTGGGGGCTGGGCAGGGCCAGGACAACAGCCGGTCTTATCCTTGCGGTGCTCATCCCGGCCCTCGCCACATCCGTTCTGTCATTGACTCCGGAACTGAACTTGGCCACCCATGTTCTGGTGCACCTCACCGGAGTAATGGCGGTGGCGTTTATCGGAGGTCTCTGGCCGGCCGTGCTGGCAGCGCTCCTCGATTCATTGCTGCTCAATTACTTCGAGACGGACCCGGTCGGAACATTGCGCATCAATGACCCGCAGAATCTCTTCGCGCTCCTGGTGTTCCTGGGCGCGGCCATCACGGTGGCCCTGCTGGTAGGACTTTCGGCGAAGCGAACGCAAGAGGCTGCCCGAGCCCGGGCTGAGGCGGCAACCCTGGCGGATTTGGCCAGGGACGCACTCATCGAAGATGACACCATAGCGGCGTTTCTGGACAAAGTCCGTGAGACCTTCCATGCCGGCTCGGCGGGGCTATTCACCAGGGAGGACACTGGCAGCGAGTGGGAACTGCGGGCACATGCAGGAGAGGTCCCGCCTGCGCTGCCGGGCGCGGAGGAACCCGGCAACGGCGCTTATGCACTGGCGGATCAGCAGACAGCCCTGGCGGTCTCCGGCAAAACCCTCACCGCCGGGGACCGGCGCCTGCTGACAGCGCACGCGGCCCACCTGCTCCTGCTTAGGCAGCGACATGCACTTCAGCTCAGGCTGAAAGACACCACGCGGATGGCTGAGGGCAACAGTATCCGGACATCCATCCTGCGCGCCGTCAGCCATGACCTCCGGACACCGTTGGCAGGTATCAAGCTTGCGGTCACTTCGCTGCAGCGCCAAAAAAGACGGCTTCCGGAAGAGATCCAGGATGAAATGCTGGACACCATTGATTCCTACACCGACCGCCTTGATTCCCTGATCGGCAATCTCTTGGACATGTCCCGAATATCGAGCGGATCCGCTGCTCCGCTCACATCCCCGGTGACCTGGCGCGACGCCATCGAAGACGCCCTGCGAGGACTCCCTCAAGGAAATATACGCGTCGACCTGGCCCCCAACATGCCCCCCATCGACGCAGACCTTGGCATGCTGGAACGCGTCATCGCCAACATCGTTGAGAACGCCCTGAAATATGCAGCCGGTTCCGATATCGTCATCGTCGGCCCATCCACCGGATCGGGGGCCTCCACCATCAACGGTCGCCCTTGCGGCGAACTCCGGATTGTGGACCATGGCCAGGGTGTGCCTGCAGAGGACGTGGTCGCCATGTTTGAGCCGTTCCAACGGCTGGATGACGCGCCGGAAGGACTCGGTATAGGACTGGGACTTGCCGTTGCCAAGGGGTTCACCGAAGCGATGTGCGGACAGCTGACGGCGGAGGCGACGCCGGGAGGGGGGCTGACGGTCGTGATCCGGTTGCCCCTTTCCACCGGCCCTCAGCTCACCCGCACCGAACCGCATGGCAAGGGAAGCGGCACGCCATGAGGACTGTACTTGTCGTGGATGATGAGGCCCAACTCCTGCGCGCGTTGCAGGTGAACCTCCAGCTTGAGGGCTACCAGGTACTCACTGCGCTGGACGGGACAACGGCGCTCCTGCACGCCGAAAAAAACCACCCGGATCTGATCGTCCTGGACCTGGGTTTGCCGGATATCAACGGAGTGGACGTCATAACCAGGATCCGCCGTTCTAGCACCACACCGATCATTGTCCTCTCGGCCCGGCACGGGTCCGTGGACAAAGTCCGGGCCCTCGACGCCGGAGCGGACGACTATGTCACCAAACCCTTTGGGCTGGACGAACTCCTCGCACGGTTGCGGGTCGCAGAACGCCGCCTGGGCACATCTGACGCGGAGGAACGGACCGTTGACGTCGGGGACTTCGCAGTGGACCTCGCAAACCGCAAGGTGATTCGCGGCGGAGTAACAGTACGGCTCACCCCGAGGGAGTGGGCCATCCTGGAGCTGCTGGTTCGTAACCCCGGACGGCTCATCACGCAGCAACAAATGCTGGCCAAGGTCTGGGGCCCTGGTTACGAGGGTGAGACCCACTATCTGCGCGTCTACATGGGACAGCTGCGGCGAAAACTCGAAGCCCAGCCAGCTCGGCCCAGTCACCTGCTCACCGAAGCCGGAATGGGCTACCGCTTCGAACCATAACGCCGCTGCAAGATACCTGGATCGCCGCCCGGCCGCTCCGGGCAAAGGTAACGACGGCGGTGTAAATGATTCGTCAATAAATGCACTTTCTGCGATTCGGTGCTCTTCGCCGGTGTTAGCTTCGGCATTATCGGCGGTGCGGTGCGGTGCGCCGCGCGGAAAGGAATCCATGACCACGTTGAGCAGGCCCCCGGCTGATCCATCGGCCCTCAAACCCGCCGGCAAGCAGGCCCTGAAGAACTGGTTGCTGTTCGGACTCCAGGACAGCAAGGGCACCCACCTTGGCCCTGGCGGCATCACCACTGCCCACGAGAAGAAGCACCCCTGGTGGCAGGTCATGTGCCTGACCGGCGTCGACTACTTCTCCACTCTGGGCTACCAGCCGGCCATCGCTGCCTTTGCCGCAGGCGTGATTTCACCGCTGGCAACAATGGTCCTCGTCGCCGTCACCCTGCTCGGCGCACTGCCGGTCTACCGCCGAGTCGCGGGGGAAAGCCACCGCGGCGAAGGTTCCATCGCCATGCTTGAACGGCTCCTTCCCCGCTGGGGCGGCAAACTCTTCGTCCTGATGCTGCTCGGATTCGCTGCAACCGACTTCATGATCACCATGACTCTTTCTGCCGCGGACGCCAGCGCACACCTAATTCAAAACCCCGTCGCCCCCGGATGGCTGCAGGGCCAGAACATCCTGGTCACCCTCTTCCTGTTGGCACTGCTGGCGGCGGTCTTCCTACGCGGCTTCAAGGAAGCCATCGGGGTTGCCGTCACGCTCGTCGTCCTCTACCTGGGCCTCAACGCCGTAGTTGTCGCCGCTACCCTCATAGAGGTGTTCAACCACCCGTTTGCCATGGGTAATTGGTGGACGATCCTATGGACCTCGCACGGGGACCCGTTCATGGTCGTGGGAATCGCCCTGCTCGTCTTCCCTAAACTTGCCCTCGGCCTGTCCGGCTTCGAAACAGGAGTAGCCGTCATGCCGCAGGTCAGCGGTGACGAAACCGACACCGAGGAAAACCCTGCGGGCCGTATCCGTGGCACCCGCCGCATGCTGACCACCGCTGCCGTGATAATGAGCTGCTTCCTGGTCACCACCAGCTTCATCACAGTCGTCCTGATACCCGAGCAGGCATTCCAGCCCGGCGGACAGGCCAACGGCCGTGCCCTGGCCTTCCTGGCACACGAATACCTCGGCGTCGGATTCGGCAGCATCTACGACATCAGCACCATCGCCATCCTGTGGTTCGCCGGCGCCTCAGCGATGGCTGGACTACTGAACCTGGTCCCGCGCTACCTGCCCCGATACGGCATGGCACCGGAATGGGCCAAAGCCGTCCGCCCCCTGGTACTGGTGTTCACCCTGATCGGTTTCCTCATCACTTACCTCTTCGAGGCCGACGTCGACGCCCAAGGGGGCGCATACGCCACCGGCGTCCTGGTCCTGATGACCTCAGCAGCAATCGCCGTGACCCTATCGGCCCGCCGCCGCAACCAGCGCAAACGCACCATCGGCTTCGGCGCCATCTCGGTGGTTTTCACCTACACCACCATCGCCAACATCTTTGAACGCCCCGAAGGCATCAGGATCGCCGGGATCTTCATCCTGGGCATCATCGTGATCTCCCTGCTCTCCCGCGTCCGCCGTTCCTTCGAACTGCACGCAACCCACGTCCACCTGGACCGGCAGGCCCTGGAATTCATGTCCGACACCCTCGAAGGGCCTATCGCGATCATCGCCCACGAACCACTCCGGCTCAGCGCCGACGCCTACCGGGAGAAGCTCACCTCTGCCATTGAGGTCAGCCACCTGCCCTTGGAAAACGAAGCCCTGTTCCTTGAAGTGATCGTCGATGACTCCTCGGACTTCGAAACGGAACTGCAGGTGCACGGAGTGATCCGGCACGGCTACCGGATTCTGGAAGTGCACGGGCCCGTCGTCCCGAACACCATCGCTTCGGTGCTACTCCACATCCGCGATGCCACCGGGCTCATGCCACACATCTACTTCCGTTGGACGGAAGGGAACCCGGTCACCAACCTCCTGCGGTTCCTGTTCCTTGGCGAAGGCGAAATCGCTCCCGTTACGAGAGAAGTGCTCCGGGAAGCAGTACCCGATGTCACCCAACGCCCCTGGGTCCATGTTGGCTAACGACGAGCGTTGGCGTGAGGGCGGATTGGGGGAGCGCCGACCATCCGGGCTGAGGTTCGCCGCAGCTGCCGAGAGCGTCGAAGGCTACGGTGGCCGCGGCGTGGACGGCATCGCCTACCGGCCACCGGGCGACTACCTCTTCAAGGACAAGTCTGGCGGGACCTGGTGGATCATTTTCCACCCATTTCCGACCGATGACGCCCACACCTCCCGCCACCGCGGAGACGTCTTGGCATGCAGCGAATCCCACGAGGAATTAATTCACGTTCGAGTGCTCGCTGCCAACGTCAGCCGTGCAGAGGCCGATGCGGCCTTCCGGGACAACATGCCAACCAGCTATGAGGAAGTGGAAAAAGTTGCCGCACAGATCGGGGCAGGCCAGTTGCCACGTTGACAAGAATCGGTGGCAAGAAACAGACACACTTGGGGTCTCGTAATACAACAGTTTTCCACGACATCCAGGAGTTCCTTGCTCAGCAGATCCCGTAATCGGGCAGCACGCGGATCCTCAAAACTGACTTCTTGGAGATTCAAAGCCAATTCCTGAGCCGACACGAGACCTTTCTTCAGAGTAGCGTGGAATCATGCCGTCGGACCCTGGAAGAAGGAGTCGACGGCGGCCGAAGCGACAGCCTCCAGTATGACGTCATGGTACTGCTTTGGGCCGCTCAGTTGCGCGCACCAGCCACTTTCCGCAACCGCGGATGTGTATTCTGCCTGCAAATCAGGCAGTGGTGTTTGGTTGCCCGTCGGTCCGCCCAGAGTGGTTTGTTCCCTATGTTGACGATCGATGTGATGAACGATACAGTTCATCTCAAGTTATACGAATAACTACCAGAAAATCGATTGGCCCAAGGAGGTGCCCATGGCTGGATCACGGCCAAAGTCGGGACCGACGATGCATGATGTCGCCGCCGCTGCCGGCGTCTCGCAGGCCACGGTGTCCCTGGTTCTGAATTCGGCGTCCGGGTCGCGCTTTTCCGAGGAGACCCGTAAGCGGGTTCGTGACGCTGTGGATCGGCTCGGCTACCGCACCAACGCCCATGCCAAAGTTCTTCGCGACGGCGTGGCCGGCATGATCGGATTCATTGGCGACTCCGTTGCGACCTCCCCTTTTGCCGGGGCCATCATCGAGGGAGCGCAGGAACGGGCCTGGGAGGACGGGCTCCTCCTGCTGACAATGAACACCGGCGGAGACAAAGACCTTGAAGCCGCGTCCCTGGACACCATGCTCTCCTACAAGGTCGCAGGAATTGTCTACGGCGCTATGTATCACAGGCGGCTTGACGTTCCGGAAGCCCTGGCGGGCGTGCGGTCGGTGGTACTGAACTCCCAGGACCGGGCCCGCCGCCTCCCGAGCGTCGCCCCCGACGAAGTCAAGGGCGGTTATGCCGCCACGCGCCGGCTGCTTGACGCAGGGCACCGCCGGATAGGGCTGATCAACATCGAGACCTTGGAGAGCGGGCTGCCTGCTGCTGTCGGCCGTTACGAGGGCTACGCCGCAGCCCTCGAGGAGGCAGGTCTGGACGTCGATCCCGCTCTGGTCCGTTTCGGCGGAGGAGGAGAGGAAGACGGTTACCGGTACGCCATGGAGCTAATGACTGCCCCGAAGCCACCGACAGCCATATTCTGCGCGAACGACCGGACCGCTTGGGGGGCCTACCAGGCCATCTCGGACCTGCGCCTCTCGATCCCCGGCGACGTCTCGATAGTCGGATTCGATAACCAGGCCATCCTGGCGCCCCACCTGCGACCCGGTCTTACCACCCTTGAATTGCCGTTCGTCGCCATGGGCCGGCGTGCGGTTGAACTGATCCTCCAGGACGCGGAACCCGATGGCCGGGTCGAGCTGATGGACTGCCCTCTGATTGAACGGAATTCAGTGACTCATCCTAAGGAGATGCCATGAGCCGCACCATACCGGCCCGACGCGGGCGTCCGTCGGCGGCGCCGTTGCCGCTACAAAAAATTTCTCTTTCGCTCCGCCTGAAGAGAATTTCCCGGGCCTGGCAGTTATACGTATTACTAACCCCCTCCATCATCTACATACTGGTCTTCAAGTACTGGCCAATGTATGGCGTACAGATCGCGTTCAAGAACTACAACCCCGTAGACGGGTTCACCGACAGCCCCTGGGTGGGCCTGACGCACTTCATCAGGTTCGTAAACTCCTACCAGTTCGGCCAGGTCGTCGGAAACACACTCTGGATAGCGGTCCTCGGCCTTTTGCTGGCTTTTCCGGTCCCCATCATTCTGGCGTTGCTGGTCAACCAGCTCCAGAGTGAGAGGTTCAAGAAGTTCACCCAGACCGTGCTCTATTCGCCCGCTTTCATTTCCACCGTCGTGGTGGTCGGCATCATGTTCGTGGTCCTGTCCCCCCGATCCGGGCTCGTCAACAACGCAATTCAGCTGGCCGGCGGCGAGCCGATCTTCTTCATGGGCTCCGCGGAGTGGTTCCGCCCCATCTACGTGATCTCGGATGTCTGGCAAAACGCCGGATTCTCCATGATCGTGTACCTGGCAGCCCTGGCGGCCATTGACCCGGCGCTCCATGACGCGGCCAAGGTCGACGGCGCCTCCAAGCTCCAGCGCATCCGGCACATCGACCTGCCGGGCATCATGCCCGTCGTGACGATCCTGTTCATCCTGGCTATCGGCAACCTGCTGAACGTCGGTTTCGAGAAGGCGCTGCTGATGCAGACGCCTTTGAACCTCTCGACCTCGGAGATCATCCAGACCTACGTCTACCACGCGGGCCTGCAGCAGGCGCAGTTCAGCTACTCGGCCGCAATCGGCCTGTTCAACTCCCTCCTCAATCTGGCGCTGCTGCTCGTCTTCAACACGATTGCGCGCCGGGCCAACCAAGCGACCCTGTGGTGATGCCGAAATGTCTCTGACAACCAACCCCCGCACTATCGACAACCCGACCGTGAACCGCGGCCGCCACCCGCGCCCCAAGCCGACGCTCCGGGACAAGTACGGTGACCGCGTCTTCAACATCGCCGCCACTACTGTCCTGCTGCTGTCCATCCTGGCTGTGGTTTACCCGCTGTACTTCATCGTCATTGCCTCCATCAGCGACCCCAACGCTGTCTACGAGGGCAAGGTCTGGCTGTTCCCCTCCGGGGTAACCACTGAAGGCTACGAGCGGATCTTCGCCGACAGCCGGATCTGGAACGGCTTGGGCAACACCGTCGTCTACACCGTCCTCGGCACCGCCATCAGCGTCAGCACCATCCTGTGCGGAGCGTACGCGCTGTCCCGTAAGGACATGCCCGGACGCAAGATCCTGATGCTCCTTTTCGTGATCACCATGTTCTTCGACGGCGGCCTCATCACCAAATACCTGGTCGTCCGGGACCTGGGCATGCTGGACACAGTCTGGGCGGTGGTACTGCCGGGCGCCGTGGGCGTGTGGAACCTGATCATCGCCAGGTCCTTCTTTGAACACACCATCCCGAACGAACTGCGCGAAGCTGCGCAGATGGACGGGGCCACTGACTTCAAGTTCTTCTTCCAGATGGTGCTTCCCCTGTCCAAGCCACTGATCATGCTCATGATCATGGTCCACGTCGTGGCGCACTGGAACTCGTTCTTCGACGCACTGATCTTCCTGAACGATGACTCCAAATACCCGCTGCAGCTCGTGCTGCGCAACATCCTCATCCAGTCAGATGTCTCCTCCACCGGAACCACCGGCGGGGACATCGAATCCTATGCTGCCGCGCAACGCATCGCAGAGCTCACCAAGTACGCCATGATCGTCGTCTCGAGCCTGCCACTCATGATTGCCCTGCCATTCATGCAGAAGCACTTCACCAAGGGCGCCATGATCGGCGCCGTCAAATAACTCCTCCCCAATACCTCATGGGCGTCCGCCCTCGGACGCCAGCAAACCCACCTCAGAATAGGAAGACCATGGCAATCAGCCGCAAATACACCGCCCTCGGCGCCATCCTGGCCGGAACATTGACGTTCACCGCCTGCTCCGGCGGCGGCTCGGGCACCACCGAGATCAAGGACGCCTCCGCCGACTTCGGTTTCCAGGAAACCGGATTACCGATCGTCAGCAAGCAACTCACCCTCAAGTTCTCCGGCACGAAAGCGGCGCTGGCGCCGGACTACAACACCATGACCGTGGTCAAGGAATGGGAAAAGGCCACCAACATCCACGTCGACTGGGAAAACCTGCCCGAGACGGTCTTCCAGGAAAAGAAAAACCTCATCCTCGCCAGCGGAGACCTGCCGGACGCTTTCTTCAACACCGGCCTCACCGACGCCGAGATCGCCACATACTCCGCCAGCGGCACCCTCATCCCGCTCGAGGGACTCATCGAGAAGAACGCACCCAACCTCTCCAAGCTGCTCTCGGAACGCCCCGACATCAAGGCAGCCATCACCTCCTCGGACGGGCATATCTACTCCCTGCCTTCGGTGGAAGAGCTTGGCCTGGTCCAGTTTCCCAACGAGCTGGCAATCAACACCTCCTGGCTGAAAAAGCTCAACATCCCGATGCCGAAGACCATCGATGAGTTCCATGACGCCCTGCTCGCGTTCAAAACACAGGACGCGTCCGGCACCGGCAAGACAATCCCGTTGAGCTTCATGCCCGGTTCATGGTGCGGGGACATCGTTGACCTGATCGCCGCCCTCGGCGGAGTGCCGGACAACATGGACCACCGGATCGTCCAGGACGACAAAGTCATCTTTACCCCCACGCAGGACGGCTACAAAAAAGCCATCCAGACCCTGCACGAGTGGTACCAGGAGGGCCTGATCGACCCGGAATCCTTCTCCCAGGATGACAAGGCGTACCTGGCCAAGGGCAAAGCGGCCACGGAAAACCTCGGCTCGTTCGTCTGGTGGGAAGTCCCCGAAATGGTCGGCGCGGACCGTGCCGGAAACTACTCCCTCGTCCCAGTCCTGGAAGGTGTGGACGGCAAGCGGATCGCCAGCCAGTCCAACAACCAGGAAATCGCCCGCGGCGCATTCGCCATCACCCGGGCCAACAAGTACCCGGCAGCAACCGTGCGCTGGGCCGACAACCTCTACGACCCCATCCAGTCAGCCCAGGCCAACTGGGGGCCGATCGGTGAAACCCTCCAGAAAGACGCCAGCGGCCTGCTGACCCAGATCCCGGCGCCGGCCGGGACCAGCGAAGGCGAACGCCGCCAGAAGGTCGCCCCGGGCGGGCCGAAGGCCAACACCGCCGAGAACTTTACAACCGTCGTCGCCCCCGAACCGCGCGCCGCGGAACGCCAGAAAACCGTCGAGGAAAATTACAAGCCCTTCGCCGGCAACGACGGCTACCCCCCGGTGGCACTGTCTACCGAGGAACTCCAGCAGATCACCAGCATCGAGACGGACACCGCATCCCTGGTGAAGCAGAACATCGCCAAATGGATCGTCTCCGGCGGCATCGAGCAGGAATGGGACGGCTACGTCACCCAGCTCAAGAACGTCGGCGTCGAGAAAATGATCGAGGTCTACCAGCAGGCCTACGACCGCTACAAGAAGAACTCCTAACCCCAACAAGACGGGCGGGCCGGCCTACCGGCCCGCCCGCCCCACCTGAGGGAACCCTTGCAAACGGGGGCCCGCCAGACCTGCACAGAAACGAGAACCGTTCTTCATGACTGCCGCTACTGCCACGACAGCCGACACGTACCGGCCGGCCCTGCACTACGCCGCCCGGAACACCTGGCTCAATGACCCCAACGGCCTGATTCATCATGAGGGCGTCTTCCACCTCTACTACCAGAACAACCCCATGGACAACGTCTGGGGAAACATGTCCTGGGGGCACGCCACCTCAACAGATCTGCTGACCTGGACCGAACACCCTGTCGCCATCGCCTGCGACGAGGAAGAAGACATCTTCTCCGGCAGCGTCGTGTTCGACCGGGACAACACCAGCGGATTCGGCACCGACTCGGCTCCGCCGCTCGTCGCCGTCTACACCAGCGCCTACAAACCGGCATCGGAACTTCATGGCGTGCAGGCCCAGTCCCTGGCCTACAGCCTGGACGGGGGCTACACCTGGACCAAGCACTCCGGAAACCCCGTTTTGAACCGGGGATCTGCTGAGTTCCGCGACCCCAAGGTCTTCCGCTACGACGCCGACGCCGGCAGCTACTGGGTCATGGTCGCCGTGGAAGCCACGGAGTTCCAGGTGGTCCTCTACAAATCCCACGACCTCAAGAACTGGGAGCTGCTGAGTGCCTTCGGCCCGGCAAACGCGACCGGCGGCGTCTGGGAATGCCCGGACCTCTTCCCGCTGCCCGTCGACGGCAACCCGGAAAATCTCAAATGGGTACTCACGGTAAACCTCAACCCCGGCGGCCCCAACAGCGGTTCGGCCGGGCAGTACTTCGTCGGGGACTTCGACGGGACAACGTTCACCTCAAGCACCACGGTCACGGAAGGTCTGCAGGATCCGGACAGGCTGGGGGAATACCAGTGGCTCGACTGGGGCCGCGACTACTACGCCGCCGTTTCCTTCAGCGACGCTCCCGACGACCGCCGCCTCATGATCGCGTGGATGAACAACTGGGAATACGCCAACCAAATCCCCACCTCGCCATGGCGCAGTCCCATGTCCCTGGTCCGTGAAGTGTCCCTGGCGAGCATGGACCGGAGCTGGTGTCTGGTACAGCAGGCCGCGGGAGATCTTTCCCCGTCCCCTGACGCTACGCCGTCGTTCGGCCTCGCGGCAGTCGAAATATCCGAAGGTCATCACGTCCTGGACGGCGCAGCCGGCAGTGTCCAACGCATCGACCTCGCTTTCACCCCGGGAACAGCCCACGAATTCGGGCTAGTCGTCCGCGGCGACCGAACACAGGGAACCCGTATCGGCATCCGGCCCACGGAAGGGCTCATCATCGTCGACAGAAGAGAATCCGGGCAAATAGATTTCCATGAATCCTTCGCTTCCCTTGACACCGCCCCGATCCGGACGAGCGGCGGATCCTACGAGCTCACCGTCTATGTGGACCACTGCTCCGTGGAGGTTTTCGCCCAGGGAGGCCAGGTCACCCTTACCGAACTGATCTTTCCCGCAGCCGCCAGCACCGAGGTCTCGCTCTACGCCATCGGGGGCACGGCAACACTCAACAGCCTGAGTATCACTCAATACGCATAGCTGGCACGAGCTTCCGTTCGAAGCGGCCGGCGCGCCCCGTCGACGCTCAACACCCCACCTGAAGAAAGACATGACATGCATTATCTCGAGTCCGCCGGACCGTCCCGGCAACTCCTGGACGTCGTTGTTGTCGGCGAGGCGCTCGTCGACGTCGTCACCTCACCGGAGGGGACGACCGAATACCCGGGCGGGTCACCGGCCAACGTCGCATACGGACTGGGCCGGCTCGGCGTCAACACCGGGTTGCTGACTGCCCTTGGCGAAGACCAGCGCGGTGCCGCCATCGAGCGGCACCTGCGCAGTGCGGGCGTAACGCTCCTTCCCGGCTCAAATTCCCTGGACCGAACGGCGACAGCGACCGCCACACTCGCCAGTGACGGATCCGCCAGTTACGACTTCGACATTTCCTGGGCCCTCGAACCAGTCGCTCCCGCCCACGTCCCAAAGGTGCTTCACACCGGTTCGATCGCCACGTTTCTGGCACCGGGCGCGGCCGCGGTCAAATCACTCCTGCAGCAGTGCCGCCACGTCTGCACGATCACGTATGACCCCAACATCAGGCCCGCCCTGCTCGGCAGCCACTCCGAGGCGAAATCCATCTTCGAAGACCTGGTGCAGCTCACGGACGTCGTCAAACTCAGCGATGAGGACGCCCAATGGCTCTACCCCCGGAAGACCTTGGATGACACCGCCACGCATCTCCTGGGCCTGGGCGCCGGTCTGTCTGTCATCACCAAAGGCTCGCAAGGTTCATTGCTCGCCACGGCTGCGACACGGCTGCACATCCCGTCCGTAGAAGCCGTCGTAGCTGACACTATCGGCGCGGGGGACTCATACATGGCTGCCCTCATCCTGGGGCTCCTCACCCGGGGGACTGACGGCCTCGCACCGGCTGTTCTGGAGCAGCTGGGGCGCACAGCATCCATGGCCGCGGCCATCACAGTGGGGCGCCCGGGCGCAAATCCGCCGACCCTGCAGGAACTCCGGGCCCATTTGCAGCCAGCATCTTAACCGGCGCCGCAAGACCCAACTTTTGACATCTCAAAATCCTCCCTCGCCGCCACCGGGCCGGCAGCCGCAGGCAACACCTGACTCCGAAAGGCACTACGAGCATGGAATACCGCAAACTTGGTTCTTCCGGCATGTACATCAGCGAACTGGCCTACGGAAACTGGGTCACCCACGGTGAACAGATCGACCAGGACACGGCCACGGCCTGCGTCCAGCAGGCCCTGGACCTCGGCATTACCACCTTCGACACCGCGGACACCTACGCCGGCACCCGCGCGGAGCGCACGCTCGGTGAAGCGCTCACCGGTGTGCGGCGTGAAAGCGTCGAGATCTTCACCAAGGTCTATTTCCCCACCGGCGAGGGCCGGAATGACCGCGGGCTGTCCCGCAAGCACATCATGGAATCCGTCAATGCCTCCCTGAAGCGGCTGCAGACCGACTACGTGGACCTCTACCAGGCCCACCGCTACGACTACGAGACACCCCTTGAAGAAACCATGCAAGCCTTCGCCGACGTCATCCGTCACGGCAAAGCCCTCTATATCGGAGTCTCCGAATGGACCGTAGAAGAAATCCGCTCGGGCGCCGCCCTCGCCCGGGAACTAGGATTTCACCTGATCTCCAACCAGCCCCAGTACTCCCTGCTCTGGCGGGTCATCGAACAAGAAATCGTCCCCACCTGCGAAGAGCTGGGACTGGGACAGATTTGCTGGTCACCCATGGCTCAAGGCGTCCTCACCGGAAAGTACGCCCCCGGCCGGCCAGCCCCGGCAGCATCCCGCTTCACAGACGAGGGCGGCAAACTTAAGTCAGACAACCGCTACCTGACCGACAACATCCTCACCCGCGTCCAGCAACTCAAACCGCTCGCTGCCGAGGCCGGGCTGTCCATGCCCGCACTGGCTGTCGCCTGGGTACTTCAAAACCCCAATGTCTCTGCGGCCATCGTCGGAGCCTCCCGCCCGGAGCAGCTCATCGACACCGCCACCGCAGCCGGGGTAAAACTTGACCCGGCCCTTCTGACGCGGGTCGATGACATCCTGGACCCGGTCATCGAACGAGACCCCGCCAAGGTGGAGTCCTTCAAAACCCGCCCGTGAAAGGGAATGCCGGAGCTAAAAGGACATCGCTTCACGGAATCCTCGAAAAGCGACCGTCCACCGAAGCCTCGCCGCCCCGCGCTGCAATGTTGAACCGCGGCACCCGATCGTTGACAGCGAACCAGCGAACCAGCGCGACCGAGGGCTGCGCAGGTCAACAGCCTAATGGGCCGCTGACTGTGGACAAACTCCCTACATGAGGGTCCCTTCGGGGGCCATTTTTCTTGCTACCCGTTCATGGATACCTTCGGCGCGGCGTACATGACACTGCGGATTCTAAGCTTGATGTCCCGAGGCGAGGTACCTGCTGCTGTCTGGCTGGTCTTCCATATCGGTTCATTACCGGCCTGTTGGATGACTACATGACGGAAATGGTGTGACGCCGAAGCACTTATGGCGTTTGGGCAGCGAATTCCGCTCCCAGGAAAATCGCCAGCGGAGCTCGTGCTCAGGAATGATGAGCTCCGCCGCTACCTTCAGATCCATGCCATCAACGTGTACAGCCTGCGAAGCCTTAGCCGTAATTACCTTAGAACAGCGGCCAGGGCACCGCAGACATTTCCCCGCTCGGAGCCGGAAACCGCCCTGCCAGGCGCAATCGGGCGCAGCGCGCGGCTAGCGATGCGATTTCTTCGGCGCTGAGCAAGTCCGCCAGGTCCCGGCCCAGCCCACCGTGCAGTCCTTCGCTGACACGGTCTATGCCGTCGCGTTCCTCGGCGGTCAGAGCGTCTCCCAGCCATCCCCACAGCACCGTGCGCAGCTTGTGGTCACGGTGAAAGGTGAGCCCGTGGTCCACGCCGTGCCGGTGTCCGTCCGTCATGGCAAGGATGTGATCGCCTTTACGGTCGGCGTTGTTCACGACGACGTCGAACACCGCCATGCGTCTAAGCACCGGAGAGTCCTCGTGTATGAGGGCGACCATCCGTCCGTTCTCATCCTGACCCTCGAGGACGTGTTTCCAACCGGTCTCCGGTACGTCGTCCGACGCAACGAGGTCCACCGCGTTTTGGTCTGGGTCTGTCTCCTGCCACAGCTGCACCATCCCTGCGCCGAACGGACCATCGCGCAGCCAGGTGCGTGGCACCACGTTCCAGCCGAGGACCTCCGAAACCAGATAGGCGGCAACCTCCCGGTGGGCAAGGAAGCCGTCGGGAAAATCCCACAGCGGTTTCTCCCCGGCTATCGGCTTATAGACGACTGTCGTGTCGCCGATGCTGCCCAGAAATGTAGCGTTCGACGCCGTGGTGATGCGCCCAGTGAGCGTCAGCTCGGCCGTGAACAGGTCGGGCGCCGGCATCAGACCTCGGGCAGAGTGCAGACGTGCCCGTCGGCGTCTACGGGGTAACCGCAGAGCGGGCACGCGGGACGCCCGGCGCCCACAACCTCACGCGTGCGCTTAGCAAATGCGCGGGCGGTGCCAACCGGCATCCGCACCAGCAGCATTTCGGGCACGTCAGCTTCGTCCTCAAGCGATTCGTCGTTGTTATCTGTGTCGACATCGGTGATCGGGTAGGCCTCTATCACGACCTGCGCCGTCGTCGGGTCCCAACCTAAACTCATGGCGCCGGTCCGAAACTGCTCCTGAACGGCCTCGAGCTGGTCATTGTCAACCAACTCAATGGGAGTACTGGTGGGAACGCTGTGGGGGTTGCCCTCGACGGCGAGAAGCTGGTCGAGAATTTCGTCGATCTTCTCCGCGAGCAGAGCCGACTGCTGCTTCTCCAGGGCAATACTCACGATCTGCGTCCCTGCCCGCACCTGCAGGTAGAACGTGCGCGCACCCGGAAGGCCAATGGTGCCAACGACGACCCGATCAGGCCAGGCAAACTCGTGAACAAGTGTAGGCATGTCAGTATTCTAGGCACATGAAGTTCATGGCGCCTTTTGCCCTGCACCGCCGCCCAAAGGCGCATCGCCAGACTGGATGCCGTTCGACAGCCACGACAGATCACCCGCGTCGGTGTTGGTCGCGTAAACGCTCGGCCGACTAGCGCCGTAGCGCACGATTGATACGGAGGCGGGGCCCACGTTAATACGCTGGAACAGGTCAAGATGCATGCCGAGCGCGTCGGCGAGGATTGACTTGATGATGTCACCGTGACTCACCGCCACCCACACTGCCCCTGGCCCGTACTCGGCTTCAAAGGCTGCATCGTGGCGTCGAATCGCTGCCACCGACCGAGCCTGCATCGCTGCCATGGATTCACCGCCGGGAAAGATGACGGCGGACGGTTGCGACTGAACAACCGGCCACAAATCCTCGGTCGCGAGATCACTGAGCGTGCGGCCCTGCCACTGGCCGTAATCGCACTCGGTGAGATCGAGATCGACCGGCGCGTACGGCGAGCCAGCCTGGCGATCGAGGATGAGCTGGGCGGTCTGCTGACAACGCTCAAGAGGGCTCGACACCACCCCGACCACTGGCACGGCCGCGAGCCGGTCTCCGGTCAGAGCCGCCTGGTCGCGCCCGGTCTGGTCCAGGCTGACGCCGACGGCCCGGCCGGCCAGCAGTCCAGTGGCATTGGCTGTGGTGCGGCCGTGCCGCACGAGAATAACTGTCGCCATTCACCCAGCCTAACCACCCGTTCGATGGCGGTGTGAACCGTACCGGGTCGCGCGTCGAAGTCGACCCCGTCCTGGAGGACGTCCTGTACCCGCTCCGCGTCGGATCCGCCGACGTTGTTGCCACCATTGTCGCGTCGCTCAAGGTCGCCCCCTCGAGCATCGCTGGCCCGAGGGATTCCCGCAATGGTGGCCGATGGCTACCATCGGGTAAGCGCAAGCTACTACACGGACGAAAACGCAGACATTCCAATAAAACTGGCTGACGCGCCGCGGTAACTGCCGCAAGCCAACCGCAATCCCGGTGGAAGGAGGAAGGTGTCGTTCTTTCAGCTTTCGCTGATCGCCGCGGTCGCGCTACTCGGACCGCTGCTGGCACTTCCCCGGAAATGGCATCTGCCCGTGGTGCTAGGGCAGTTACTGGCAGGTATCGCCATCGGGCGCACGGGGTTGGGTCTGGTCGACTCCTCGGACCCCACGTTCACCTTTGTGGCCGACGTAGGGTTCGCCCTCGTTATGTTCGTGGCCGGGACACATGTCCCAGTGCGGGACGAAGCCATCCGCCCGGCACTGGGCGCGGGCGCGCTGCGTGCCGGCATCGCCGCAGTGTTGGCGGCCGTCGTCGGTATCGTCACTGCCTTTGCGTTCGGCACCGGACATGCTCCCCTTTACATTGTTCTGCTCGCTTCCTCGTCGGCAGCCCTGGTCCTGCCGATCGTCGATTCGTTGCGGCTGAGGGGACCAAAGGTCCTGACGACGACGGCGCAAGTGGCGGTAGCGGACATCGCCTGCATTGTGGCGCTTCCGCTTGCTGTCGACCCACCCAACGCGCCGAGGGCCGCCGTTGGGGCAGCCGTCGTCGCGGCGTGCGCGGCGGTTTTGTTCTTTGTACTTCGCTGGCTGGAGCGCAGCGGCACGCGCGGACGGGTGCATGACCTGTCCGAGGATCGGAAGTTCGCCCTGGAGCTGAGGATCCAACTTGCTGTGCTCTTCGCGCTCTCCGGGCTTGCGGTGGCCGGCCACGTGTCCATCATGCTGGCCGGGTTCTCCTTCGGCCTGGTGGTTGCAGCGGTGGGCGAACCCAGGCGACTGGCTCATCAACTGTTCGCCGTCAGCGACGGCTTTCTAGGGCCGGTGTTCTTCGTCTGGCTGGGCGCATCGCTCGATCTGCGCACCCTTGCGATAAGCCCGAAAATGTTTCTCCTCGGTATTTGCCTGGGACTGGGAACCTTGCTGGTCCATGGAAGCCTTCGGCTACTCGGCCAGCCTCTGCCGCTGGCTATGCTTGCAGCGTCCCAGTTAGGAGTGCCGGTTGCCGCTGCCACAATCGGCTCCCAATTGCATTTGTTGGAACCGGGGGAGGCCGCGGCCATGATTCTCGGAGCCCTCATCACCATCGCGGCGAGCACCGCCGCCGGCTCACGGGCCGCCCGCACGTTTACGCAGGCCGCCTCCGCGCCGGAGGGTAACCCGTCCGGGGGCGGCCCGACCTTGGCTGCGTAGTTGGACAGGCTGCAGGCAACTTCCGACAGTCTCCGAGTTCCATGCTGTGGCCGGACCGTTCGGTAGCCCCCACCCAGGAGGGGCACGTTCCCGTTGTAAGCGGAGACGGCTCAGGTGAATGTGGGGCGATCAGGGCCTGAAAGGCTGACAGGACCTTGGAACGCCATGAAAAAGAAGAACCGCAGAGTTCCATCATTACTTGTTCACACCCGAACCCTTCGTCCTCAATGTGGGTGGTGCTGTTTCCGGTGACCTGCAAAGCCTGACCCGGTTTGATGTGTGTGATCATATGGTTCCCTTTGCTGCTCTGGTCGGCGATGGGTTCACGCGGTC
This sequence comes from Arthrobacter sp. LjRoot78, assembly GCF_964254335.1. NCBI lineage: Bacteria > Bacillati > Actinomycetota > Actinomycetes > Micrococcales > Micrococcaceae > Arthrobacter > Arthrobacter sp. LjRoot78. The sequence continues at coordinate 2,004,096 of NZ_CAXUTG020000001.1, forward strand.
TTGGTGATGCGGTAGAGGACCACCTGGTCGGGGTGGATCCGTGGGGAGGCCACGCCGACCTTCGCCAGGACGCTGCCTGGGAGGCTGGCTCCGGGAAATGTCACGTCATCCCGGGTGGCTCCGCGCAGGGAAGTGCGTTCGATCGCCTGGCCGGCGGCTGTTGGCGTACCCCACCATTCGGGCGGCAGGAGCCCGGCGGGCGTGGTCCCTGGGAAGACGGGTTCCACCAGGTACGTTGCGTCCGGGGCGAGTCCGCGGAGTTTCAGGCGTCCGGCAGGATCCGGGTACAGGCTGTCGAGCGCGGCTACCGCGAAGATCGCCCGGGAACGGTCCCTGCTGACGACACCGTGAACCAAAACGTTCGAGTCGGGGCCGTCCATTCGGACGACGTCGCCGGTGAGCAGCTGGCCGCGTTCCTGTTTGTAGAAGTCGATCCATCGGCGCAGGCCTGATAGCTCCTCGGGTGAGGCCTGGGCAAGGTCCCACTCGACGCCGAGATGTCCGAAGATCGCGGTGCCTGCCCGGAATGCCAGGTCGTGCTGGCGGCCGGTGGTGTGGGAGCGCCCTGATGCGATGTGGGAGCCCATGTACTCCGGCGGCAGCAGCTGCGCGGTCCAGCGCAGCATGGTCTGCCGGTCGTGGGGATCGATGTTGTCCGACACCCAGACCCGGTCCGTGTGTTCCAGGACGCCCAGGTCGACGCGGGCGCCGCCCGATGAGCAGGATTCGATTTCCAGCCCCGGATGCAGGGACCGGATTTCCTGCAGCAGGGCGTAGAACGCCAGGGTCTGGTCGTGAACGCCCGGGCGGCCTTCGTGGAGCTGGTTGCCTGCTTCGATGAGGTCGCGGTTGTGGTCCCATTTGATGTAGTCGACCGGGTACTCCGCGAGGATGGCGAGGATCTGCTTCTTGACGTGTTCGTAGGCTTCGGGGATGCCGAGGTTGAGGACCTGCTGGTGGCGCGACTCCACGGGCCATTCGGTGCGGGCGGCCATGATCCATTCCGGGTGTGCTCGGGCGACGTCGCTGTCGGGGTTGACCATTTCCGGTTCGAACCACAGGCCGAACTGCATCCCGAGATCGTGGACGGATTTCACCAGAGGATGGAGCCCGGTGGGCCACACGTCGGGGGAGACCACCCAGTCGCCCAGCCCCGACGTGTCGTCGCGGCGTGAACCGAACCACCCGTCGTCGAGCACGTACCGTTCGACGCCGACGGCGGCGGCACGCTCGGCCAGGTCGATGAGTTTGTCCGCGTCGTGCCCGAAGTACACGGCCTCCCAAACGTTGAGGCTAACCGGTCGATCAGCTGAGACCCGCGGCGTATGGCTGCGCACGTGGGTATGGAAGCGGTGTGCGACCTCGTCGAGTCCCGCCCCGTAGGAGGCGTAGATCCAGGGGCTCATGTAGCTGTGGTCGCGGCCCAGCCGGATTTCGCCTGGCAGGAGCAGCTCCCCGCCGCCGAGCAATTGCTCGCCGGTGAAGACGCGTTCTGCATAGTGCTGGTGATTTCCGCTCCAGGCTGTGTGGACGGCCCAGACGTCGCCATGGCCGAATCCGAATCCGGGCGTTCCTGCGTGCAGGATGAACGCACTGTCGGCCCCCGTGCGGCCTTTGCGGTTCTCGCGCACGTGGGTGCCGGTACGCAGCGTGCCGCGCTGGGGGATCCGTTCATAGTTGTGGTTGCCGGCGAAGTCCAGCAGTTCCGTGGCCTCTGCGGGAATCGGGTAGGACAGGGCGAGGTCTTCGAGCGTGTACTTTTCATCGCACAGGTTGGTCAGTTCTGCCCGGCTGCGCAGCAGCCCGCCCGGGAGCAGCTCCAGCGTCAGGTCGAGGCGCAGCCGTCCGGCGTCATCGAGGGCACTGACTTCGAGAAGACCGGCCCCGGAGGAAGTGAATCCTGTGACCGGGGTGCCGTTCAGTGCCACGGTTTGGGTGCGGAACTTGGGTGACCAGCCAGCGCCGTCGAAGGAGCCCCTTAACCCGGGGCGGCCTGTCCAGCCGCTGTGGTGCCCGGGCAGCAGGCCGGGCCGGGGCGGCAGGTCGACGGTGTTGGAACCGGCCACCGGGACGCTTGCTCCAAGCAGGGCACGGGCCTGATCGGCAGTCAAAGCCGGTAGCGCAGGGCCCCAGTGGACGATGGCGGGAAGCTGGCCGGCCGTGGCGTCTATCAGCACGGTCACTCCGGCGGCGGTCAGCTGCAGGAGCGCGCCCTGGTTATCGGTTGGCATGGAACTCCTCATGCATTGGGTGGTCGGGGCCGTCACGGGTTAAACGGGTTTGGCGGTGTTGGTTTGTTGTGTCGGCGTCGTGGTCAGGCCGCCGCGCTCCTGATCCCAGTGGAGCGGAAGTGGGTCCGAGATGACGCCGTCGAAGGAACCGTCGCTGTTGGCGTTGTGGCAGGCCATCATCATCAGTTGGCCGGCACGGTTCCGTATGACGCGCCCGCTGTAGAGCGGCGCAGTGGTGACGATCGCCGCTGATGCGACGTCGTAGGGTCCGCTGGTTTGGTCCGTTTCCAGGCTCCAGATCCCCCCGCCGCCGAATCCTTCTGCCTTCTTGGCCGCGAGCGTGTCCACTCCGCAGGAGAACAACAGGACGGCCCGGTCGTCCATGACGGTGGTCTGGGGCACTTCGAGGTGTCCGAAGCCGGCACCGGGCCGGCTCAGGGGCGGCCTCACCTCCCAGGTCTCCAGATCCGGCGAGACGGCGTGGCCGATGACGCCGCGGTTGTCGACGTCGCCGTGGTTTGCCCTGGCTGTGATCAGCATGTGCCAGCCGTCGCCAGCCGGATCGGCGAACACCCAGGGGTCCCGCCAGGCTTCTTCCGGCCAGGTCGAATCACCGTATTTTTCGTACCAGCGTGCGTCGGCTTCGATCACGGCGGCGGGGTGCTTGGTCCAGGTGCGGAGGTCCGGGGAGGTTGCGACGCCGATGGCTTCGATGTTGTGTGTTTCGTAGAACCGGGCTCCGGTGTAGAACATCCGCCAGATGCCGTCCGGGCCTTGGACGACGCTACCGGTCCAGGTTGAGGTTGCGTCAAAGGCATCCGGGTCATCGGGCTGCAGGACGACGCCGTGCGAGACCCAGTGGGTCAGGTCCTGTGAGGTGGCGTGCCCGATCCGGGCGTTGCGGTGCCGGAGAGCCGGATCGCCCAGGCTCTTGGGAGCGTGGAGATAGTACATGTGGAAGTTGCCGCCGTCGTCGGCAAGCCAGAAGTCCCACACCCATGAATCCTTAAGACTGAAAACCAAGTGAATTCACCTTTTCTGTTGGTGGCCGCCCGGGCGGGGCCGCTTGGGAGGAAGTGTTAGCCCTTGACTGCGGAGCTGCTGATGCTGGCGACGAACCAGCGCTGGAAGACCAGGAAGACGGCCAGGACCGGGACGATGAACATCGTTCCGAAGGCAAGCACCTGGCCCCACTCCGGTGGCTGCTGGTTTTGGAAGATGCTGATCGCCAGTGGCAGCGGCCGGACGGTGGGATCCGAGACCATCAGGACCGGCCAGAGGTAGGATCCCCACTGCGCCAGGAAGGTCAGGATGGCGACGGTGGCAAACGCCGGTTTCGTAATGGGCACCACGACCTGGAAGAACGTCCGGAATGGCCCGGCACCGTCAAGACGTGCTGCCTCCTCGATTTCGCCCGGAACGTCGAGGAAGAAGGTGTAGAACAGGAAGATCGAGAACGCGTTGGCAATGAACGGAATCGCCTGGATGAAGATGGTGTCCCGCTGCCCGGAGAACATGAAGTACAAAGGCAGGGCGACCGCTTCGAACGGGATGATCGTCAGGACAATCACCAGCAGGAAGATGATCTTCTTCCCGCGCCATTGCATCCTGGCGAAGGAGTAGGCGGCCATGGAATTCACGACAAGGCTGCCTGCAACGACCGCGGTGGTGACAAGGATGGAGACGGCCGCGAACTGTCCGAAGTACCCGGTGGCCCCTGAACCGAGGTGTTCGAAGACGCCGGTGTAGTTGTCGAGGGACAAGTTCGTTGGGACAAAGCCGCTGATCCCGCTGAGTACCTCGGCAGAGGGGCGGAAGCTTCCCACGATGAGGTAGTAGACGGGCAGGAAGAAGAACAGCGAAACAGCTGTCAATATCAGGTAGTGGAGTGCGGTCTGCCAACGGCGTGTGCGTTTCATGCTCCCGCCCCGCCGCCCTGGCTTCACGGTCTTGGACATCGCCATCAGACGCCTCCTCGCTGGCGCGCAACTGCGCGTTGAATGATTGCGATCACGGTGATGATCAGCATGAAGATGACGGTCATGGCGGCAGCCTGCCCCACGTTGTTGTTGTCGAATCCGGTGTTGATGATTTGGGTCATCACGGTCTCGGTCGAACCGCGGTCGACGCTGCCGGACCGGCTCAGGAGATAGACCTGGTCGAAGAGTCGGAAGGAGAAGATCGTGGTGATGAGGGCGACGAAGATCAGGGTATTTCTGATGCCGGGAACCGTCACGTTAAGGAATTGCGCCCATTTGTTGGCGCGGTCCAGCGATGCCGCCTCGTAGAGTTCGGTCGGTACGCTTTGCAGCGCGGCGAGGACGATGATCATCTGGAAGCTGACGCTTTGCCAGATCGACATGACAATGATTGATCCGAGCGCGGTGGAGGGATCGCCGAGCCAGTCGTGGCTGGTTAGGCCACCGCCGCTGAAGAAGCCCAGGATCGCGTTGAGGAGTCCCTGATCGCCCCGGGAGTAGATGAGGCGCCAGATCACGGCCGTCAGGGCCAGCGGGAATACCAGGGGCATGAAGATGAAGGTTCGGAAGACCACCATGCCGCGCAGTTTGCGGTTGACGAGGACCGCCAGGGCCAGGGCGAGTACGGTCTGCACGGGCACGACAATGACGGCGAAGGTGAAGTTGTTCAGCAGTGCGTGGCCAAAGGCTGCTGCCAGGTCCGGATCGGTGAACAAGCGGGTGTACTGTTCGAATCCGACGAAGCGTGCCGGACGCGGGCTGTTGAGCTGGACGCGGTAGAAGGACAGCACGAGGGCGAGCACGAACGGTGCGACCAGGAAGATTGCGAGTCCGAGCAGGGCGGGGCTGGCGAAGAGCGGGCCCGCGAACCGGTGTCCGGAAAGGCCGGCGGACGGCCGTCGCTTTACCGGCGCCGCGGGGGCCTGGATCTGTTGCGTTTGAGTGGTCATAATGGAGGCTTTCGCTGGGAGCGATTCCGGGGGTCCGGCCAGCCGCGGTGGTTGCGGCGGCCGGACGACTGCCGGAGGTCTATTTCTTATATCCGTCGTTGTCGGCGAAGTTCTGGTCGATGGCGCGGGCGGCCGCGCTCAGGGCTTCCTTGGCGTCCTTGCCTGCGTAGATGGCGGCCTCGGCTTTGCCCACCTGGTCCGTGACGACGGGGTAGCCCGCGGTCACCGGCCGGGTGACGCTAACGCAGGTGTCGCTGATCTGGTCCTCCGGGCCGCAGGCCTTGCTCAGCTGATCGCCCAGGAGCTGCAGCTGCTTGCCGGGTCCGTAGAGGGCGGATGCCGCTAGTGCCGTCTTCGTAGCGGGAGGGGCACCGTTGGCGTCGGTGTAAGTGCGGACGCTTTCGTCCGTCATCAGGAAGTCCAGGAACTTCCCGGCCGCGGCGCCGTTCTTCGACCCGGCGCCCATGCCCCAGGCAAAGGTTCCGGATGCGGTTTTGGTGCCCTTGCCGAAGTTCGGCAGTGGGATTGAGACCAGGTCGTTACCCAGGGCCTTGTACGTCGGGTAGGTCCAGTGTCCGACCCAGCTCAGGGCGACGCGTCCGCTCGTGAATGCCAGCCCGTCTGCGTTCGGATCGGTGTATTTCTTCCAGCTGGCGAACTTTGTCAGCGACTTCACGTTGGCGTCTGAGTCCAGCGCTCCGGATGCCTTATTGTCTTTGAGCATGGTGCCGCCCCCGGACCAGATGACGGGCCCGGCCGAGCAGCAGGTTCCCCATTCGCCGGCAAAGCCGTACTGTTCCGAAAGATCCAGCGGTTTGCCTCCCGGGACCACTGCGGTGAGTTTGTCCAGGGCGCCCGTGAATTCGTCAGCTGTCCAGGCCTTCTCCGGGGTGGTCGGGTAGGCAACACCTGCGGTGTCCAGGAGTTTCTTATTGCCCCACAATGCTAGGCCGGCGTTCATCATGCCTACTCCATATACGGCATCATCGACGGTGTTCTGTGCCGTGATGGAGTCCGTCTGGTTCGACAGGGTCGCGTCGGATACGGAGCCTTTAAGTGGGGCCATCTTGCCGTTGTAGACGAAGCTGGCCAGAGTGGGCCCGTCGAAGTCCAGAACATCGGGCAGGTCACCCGGCGCCGCAGAGTTCACGGCCTTGGTGTACTGGTCGGAGGGGAAGAGTTTGAGATTCACTTTGATCTTGCTCTGCGCGCTTTCGAAGTTCGAGATGATCTTCTTCAACGCGTCGTTCTCGGCTGCCTGCCCGTCGACTGCCCAGACATTAATGGTGCCTTCGCCGGAGCCCGCCTCAACGGTGGAACCGCTACCGACTGATCCTGGTCCGCCGCAGCCGGTCAGTGCCATGGCTGCGATGGTTGCAGTGGCCGCGGCGGTGAGGATCCGCGCTGCCCCGCTTCGAGGCTTTGGAATGGTCATCATCATTGATCCCTTCGGAGAATGTGGAGTTTTTTGTAAGAGTTCAAAAGGGCCTGGATATCGTCAGGCGGGGAACGTGAGGAGGATCACTGCTCATTGGCTCGAACACGAGTCTACGCGGGTAGACTCGTTCGCGCAACAACCCGACTCGACGTTGTATTTGCTGGCAGATATCTAAAGACAATGCGTTCCACCCGGGTAGAATGATGTGAACGATGATGTGGAAGGGTGGTCTTCATGGCGAGTCTGCAGGCACAAGCCGGATCAGGAAAAATAACGAGAACCGACGTTGCCCGCTATGCCGGGGTGAGTACGGCGGTTGTTAGCTACGTCATCAACGGTGGCCCCAAGCCGGTCGCGGCAGCGACTGCCGCACGGGTGCATGAGGCCATCAAAGTGCTCCAGTACCAGCCCAATGCAACCGCCCGGGCTCTGACTATGGGATCCGCCCGGCTGCTGGGCATGATTGTCCCGGACAGCACGAACCCGTACTTCGCTGAACTCACGGACACCATCGCGCAGGCTGCTGCCGCACGGGGCTACGCTCTGCTCGCAGCCAACTCCCGTACGGACGCCGACACCGAGCGGCAAAACACCCTCAATCTCGTGTCACGTCAGGTCGACGCGATCATCCTCGCCACGGTGCTCAGCCCCAGCGAAGTCGCCGCTATGCCGGTTCAGGGAATTCCCAGGGTGCTCATTGACCAGTCCAGCACAGTGCACGGCATACCCACGGTCAGCACCGACTTTGAACAGGGAGCCGCACTGGGGGTGCAGCACCTTATCGGGCACGGTCACCAGGATATTGCCATTCTGGTGGGCAAGGATATTGACCCAACCCGCGCGGACCCACGACACAACGGCTGGAAGAAGGCGCTCCTGGAGGCAGGCCTGCCCGAGGGGGCTGCTGAATTCACTGACTTCACCAGGCAAGGCGGCTATGAAGCCACCCGGCGGCTGCTCGAACTACCAAAGAGGCCCACGGCCATCTTCGCGAGCTCCGACCTGCTGGCGGTTGGCGCCCTGCGAGCCATCCACGAGGCCGACCTCTCCATACCCGATGACATTGCCGTGGTCTCGTTCGACGGAACCTCCGAATCGGAATTCAGCTGGCCTCAGCTCACGACTGTCCGGCAGCCCATCAATCAGATCGCCGAAGCGGTCCTCGAAGCGGCCCTCTCCCACAAGGACTCAGCCGGGAAGATCCAGCTCCTCCCCACAGAGCTCATCATCCGCCGGTCCTGCGGCTGCTGACTCATTGCGGGGAGCGCGACGAATACCGCGTCAAAATTGGCGAGTGTGTCCATCGCCGCCCCGACCTTCCGGCGATGAACTCTCAGGAAGCTGGAAATTTCTGAATATGGCTGCTGGTCTGGTGCGAGTTCAGCCAGTGCCGGACCACCTCCCTGGCTTTGGCCAACGTGACCCCTCATGCGACCCCCCTTGACAGAATAATTGAGCGTGCTCATAATTGAGCATACTCGGTTATATTCGTAGGAGCGGGCCCGGTGCGCAGCGTTTACTGAGACAGCGACCCTATGGTGCCGTCCGCAAACGCGAACGTGCTCACCCGGCAGCTACCGAACGCTTCCGGTCCTGGTGTTCCGGTAGTCCGGTCATGGCGTCGCCTTCCAACACTTCCGGGCGTTCGTCGCTGTGGCCCGGGATTTCCTCCGCAGCTAAGGCAACCCAAACCAGCTTCGCCACACGCCCAGAAGGAGCAAGAAACATGAGAGCGTTCGTCATCAACGAATACAAGGGTCCGCTGCAGGAATCGGATGTCCCCGAGCCCACAGTGGGGGAGCATGATGTGCTCGTACAGGTCCAGGCCGCAGGGCTGAACGTACTCGACGAGAAGATCCGAGCGGGCGAGTTCAAGCAGATCCTGCCCTATGCGCTTCCCTTGATTCCAGGCAACGATGTCGCCGGAACAGTCATCCGTGTCGGTTCGAAGGTGCGCGCGTTCAGGTCCGGCGACGAGGTTTATGCCCGCCCCGACAAGGACCGGATCGGCACCTTCGCCGAGCGAATCGCCGTCGCCGAAGCCGATCTGGCCCTCAAACCGGCATCGGTCAGCATGGAGGAGGCCGGCTCCCTGCCGCTGGTTGCGTTGACGGCGTGGCAGGCCCTGGTTGAGCGCGGCAATGTGCAGCCGGGTCAGAAGGTCCTCATCCACGCCGGCGCCGGGGGAGTCGGTTCAATCGCGATCCAGCTCGCCAAGCACCTCGGAGCTACCGTCGCGACCACCGCAAGCGCCGCCAACCTGGAGTTCGTGCGCGGGCTCGGCGCCGACACGGTCATCGACTACCGCAGCCAGGACTTCGGACAGCTCCTGAGCGGCTACGACCTCGTGCTGGACAGCGTCGGCGGCGAGAACCTCAAGAAGTCCCTGCGGGTGCTCAAATCCGGCGGCAAGGCGATTGGGATCGTCGGGCCTCCAGACCCGGCATTTGCACGCGAAGCCGGCCTGAATCCAGTTTTGCGCGTTGCCATCGCTGCCCTGAGCGCAGGCATACGCCGCCAAGCCAAGAAGCTGGGCGTCAGCTACGAGTTCCTGTTTATGCGTGCCAGCGGCGACCAGTTGCGCCAGATCACAGCCCTCATCGACAGCGGCGCTTTGCGCCCGATCGTTGGACGGGTCTTTCCCTTCAATCAGACCATCGAAGCCCTTCAGGGCCTGGAAAAGGGCGGCATCCGCGGCAAAGCCGTCATCAGTAACCCCTGAACACCGCGCAGAGACGCAGCACGCCCCATCATCACCAAACGACCAACAACCCACCTTGCAGGAGCACCGTCATGAATGCCCGCGACAACGAACCCGTCATCACCTCCTACGCCAAAGCGCCTGCCCGTGCCATTAGCGCCGGAGGCGTGCACTACGCCTACCGGGAACTCGGACCCAAGGGAGGCATCCCCGTCATCTTCTTCGTCCACCTCGCCGCGACCCTGGATAACTGGGACCCGCGCATCATCGACCCCATCGCAAAAAACCACCACGTCATCACGTTCGACAACCAAGGTGTCGGAGCCTCCACCGGCCAGGTGCCCGACAGTATCGAGGCGATGGCAGACGACGCGTACACGTTCATCAAAGCCCTCGGATACCAGAAAATCGACATCTTCTCCTTCTCCCTCGGCGGCATGGTGGCACAGGCACTGGTCCTCAAGCACCCCGAGCTAGTCCGGAAGCTCGTTCTCACAGGCACTGGTCCCAGGGGCGGCAAGGACATCGACAAGGTCGCCGGGACCACCTACTACGACATCCTTCGTGCCGCGCTGACCCGGTCCGACGCGAAGGAATTCCTCTTCTTCAACCGCAACGCCACCGGCAAGCCCGCCGCGAAGGCATTCATCACGCGCCTTCAGGAGCGCACCGTCGACCGCGACGCCCCGATCAGCGTGAAGGCGTTCCAGACTCAGCTGAAGGCGATCAGGAAGTGGGGACGGTCTGCGCCCGCCGACCTGTCGAAACTCACCCAGCCCACCCTGATCGCCAACGGAGACAACGACCGTATGGTGCCCTCGGTACTCTCCGAAGATATGCATAGCCGCATCAAAGGCTCCGAGCTGATCATCTACCCCGACTCCGGACACGGCGGCATCTTCCAGTTCCACGACAAGTTCGCGCCTGTCGCCGTCGAGTTCCTGGCCCGCTGACCGGCAGCCGAAAACTCACTGACAGGACGAGCAAAATGTTCTCCCCGACCCCGGGGTTCAATGAGTATCGCCGGACCCGGCGAGACGACCCTGATCTACCTTAGGAAACGGGAGGCCGTCGGCACCAGCCCGTTCCGGACGTTTGTCACCGACGAACGTCGCCCACGACAACCCCACCGACCAGCAGTTCCACGCCTCACTGATCCTCGGCTTCAACGACGCAGCCGCGCGGGCGGCGTTCTTCGCCGGCGGGGTGGCCGCCACGCTCTCGGACAGGCTGTCGGGGTTCGCGTCCGCGGTCCACGCCTACGACGTGTCCGCGGCCCTGACCTACGTCACCGGTGCGACATCCTTCCGCACTACCAGGAATAGACGAACTCCTACCCATCCCGACATCCATCGAACCTCTGGAGCAGAACATGAGCGAGCAGAGCACCATCCACTACGAACGCACGTCACCACAGGTCGCGAAGATCACCTTCGCGAACCCGCCGGTGAACCTCATCGTCGGCGAGACCGTCCTTCGACTCATCGAGATCGTCGAAGAGTTGGCGACCGATCCCGACATCCAAGTCGTCGTGTTCGGCAGCAGTGTGCCCGACTTCTTCTACAACCACTTCGACCTCGCCGCAGCCGCGGACTTTCCCGCCCCCGACGGCGAGGGAGCAGTGCCGGTGTGGACCGACCTGGTCCTGAAGCTTTCCAGAGCCCCCTACATCACCATCGCAACCATCCGAGGCCGCACCCGGGGTGGGGGCAACGAGCTCGCTCTCGCGTTCGACCTGCGCTACGCCAGCCGCGAGAAGGCGATCTTCGGGCAGCCCGAGGTCGGCGGTGGTCTGCTGCCCGGTGGTGGCGGCACCGAGCGGCTTCCACGAACCATCGGTCGTGACCGGGCACTGGAGGTCATCCTCACCAGCGCCGACTACGACGCATCCACCGCCGAGCAATGGGGCTGGGTAACCCGCGCCCTGCCCGACGCCGAGCTGGATGCCTTCGTCGAAGCCATCGTCTCTCGGCTGGCGTCCTTCGACCGCACATCCCTGGCATCGGCCAAGGCGATGATCAACCGGGCCTCGCTACCGCCGGATGCGGACCTCGTCGCCGCCTACAGCGAGTTCGCGCACTCGCTCACCCTGCCTGGGTTCCTCACTCGCGCCGCAGGCACCCAGGCGCTTGCAGAGCAGGCCGGCACGGACCTGGAATACCGACTCGGCGAGTACATCGGCATCGCAAACCAGCGACGCTGACACCAGCCACCGAGAGTGAGGGCCGCAGCATTTGCTGCGGCCCTCAGGCATTCAACGTCAGTTCGAAGGTGAGCGTCAGCTCGGCATCCGGTTGAATCTGCGGACAATGCGGTCGAAGATTCGGGCCGGCAGGACGCGGTGCAGCGCGCTGATGCTTGCCGCCGTCGAGCCGGCGGTGCGCCGAAGTCTCGGGTTCCGGTCTGAGGCCGCCGCGACGATCACTCTGGCTACGACGGCGGGATCGTCGCCACCGCTGGTATTCTTGGCCAGCACCTCGTCGAAGGTGCGCCGTCCCGACGCGTAGAGCGGCATGGGGGTGTCGGCCTGTACGCTGTGGCCTGCGAACGGGGTGTTGATCGGGCCGGGCTCGACGAGCAGTACCCGGATGCCGTGCTCGCGGACCTCGTGGTCCAGCGACCCGGACCAGCCCTCCACGGCGTGCTTGGTCGAGACGTAGACGGCCATGAACGGGCCGGGGACGAACCCGCTGAGGGAGGAGACGTTGATGATGCGTCCTCGACGTCGGGCGCGCATGTACGGCAGGACCGCCTTGGTCATCCGCATCACGCCGTAGACGTTGGTGTCGAAAACGTCCTGCGTCTGCGCGAGAGAGAACTCCTCGGCGGCGCCGGTGGCGCCCACGCCGGCGTTGTTAACGAGTAAATCGATGTTCCCGAATTGGTCGATCACCTGCTTGACCACCGAGGCGACCGATTCGTCGCTGGTCACGTCGAGGTCGAGGTAGGTCACCCCGGCGGGCGCGGTGGATCGCACGGTGTTGCGGCCGGTTCCGATCACTTGGAAACCCGCGGCCGCGAGTGCGATCGCTGCCGCTTTGCCGATGCCAGAGGAAGCGCCTGTTACCAGCGCAACCTGCCGAGGTTCTGTCATGACTGGCTCTTGGAATTTGTGCCCTGCAACGCCGGGTAGAGTGCCTCGACCGGGCCACTCAGGGCGGCCTTGAGCTGCACGGATGTCTCGTCGGCCAGAACTTCGTATTCGCCGGCTTCCACGGCATCCAATACGGTGCGGACCAGATCGGCCGGGTCCGTCTTGGGATCGGTGGTGCGCGCAGCCATCGCAGTGTCGACCCACCCGACGTGAACGCCCACCACGTGGACCCCTTCGGAGGCCAGTTCCAGGCGCAGAGAATTGGTGGCCGACCAGAGGGCTGCCTTGGTGGCACTGTAGATGCCGGCGACGGCGTACCAGCTCATGGCGGAGTGGATGTCGATGATCACCGACTCATCCTTCGCTGAAAGGACCGGTGCAAATGCGCGGGCGAGGAACAGCGGGCCAAGGAAATTCGTCTCGACATTGGTCCGGATTTCCTCGTTAGTGTGGGTGAGGATGCCCGGGCTGGCGACCGAGGCTCCAGCGTTGTTGATCAACACCGTGACATCGCCGGCTGCCGAGACGGCTGCCTCGATCGAGGCGACGTCGGTGACGTCGAGGGTGAGGGGGACGATGCGCTCGTCCTCCCAGGTTCGGGGGGTGCGGGCAGTGGCGTAGACCTTGCTGGCACCGCGGGCGAGGGCGTCATGCACGAAGTGCGTTCCGATGCCGCCGTTCGCTCCGGTGACGAGGACGACTGCTCCATTGAGTGAGGGCATTTGCTTGGACTTTCTTGTTTGAGATAAATGCGCACGGGTCGGCGCGGATGGGGTTGATGGTGAGGGGGCCGCCGGCCCTGGCTTGAAGGGGAGCCGCCAGGGCCTGCGGCTTAATGGCACCTGATCAGGCGTGGGAGGGTGCCAGAGAGAGGACATGTTCATGAGCGTGGTCCTTTCCATTCGATAGATCGTTAGCACCACCCGATAGGCCCCTTTCGGCCGCTGTGGGACAATAAAAACTACTGAGCCCACACGGTACCGACTATGCTCATAACTGAGCATGGTCAGATTCTATTCCCCGGAGAACACGTAATGGCAGTCGCCCAACCCGTAGGCCGACGTGAGCGGAACAAGCAGCACAAGCTCGACCGCATCACGGCCGCCGCAGCAGAGCTTTTCGCCGAACATGGTGTCGATGAAGTCACAACCCAGCAGATCGCCGACAGGGCTGACATTGGCACGGGGACTTTATTCCTGTACGCCAAGACCAAGGGGGAGCTGCTCCTGCTCGTTCAGAACTCCACCTACGCCGATGCGCTCGTCACGGGTAGGACGGCCGCCGAGGCGATCCCGGATGTGTTAGAGGCCGTGATGGCGATCGTTCGCCCCGTGGTGGAGTGCAACCGAAAGCAGATCGAAAACGGCCGAACCTACCTGCGCGAGATCGTGTTCGGGGATCCCGACGAACCCCACCACCGCGAAGCCCTCGCCCTCACCGTTCAGACCGAGGAGGCGATTGCCGACGTGCTGACGCGGGACCCCCGGATCGAGCCTCGGAACGCTGCCAGGCTGGCACACATAGTCTCCGCGATAATGTTCCTCAGTATGGCGGCCACGATCAACATCTCCAGGTCCGTTGACGAAATCCTCTCGGAGATCTCAGGGCAGATCTGCGTTCTCTTGCCCACAGGTGGAACGGGCCGACCGACTGATTGAGCTGATCCACGACCGTTCGCGCCGCGGAGACCTGCCGCCGCAATCGCGCCATGAACTGGGGATCTGCCGATTGCGGGCGTCCACAATGGCGGCGCAGGGGCGTGGGTCTTCGAAGCGGGCGTTGGGCCCGTTCGGGGGTCCGCCCAACGAGCTCGATTCCTTCCGCCCGTGGCCCGGGTGGCGCGCTGCGTGAATGGCTGCAACTTGGATTGTGAACCCGCCAGATCCCACCGTCGAGCCCTGTAGTCCCAGGAGGCGAATGTTCGTTCGTCAAGCTCGCCGCGAGTTAGGACGCATTCTCACAGACTTAAGTCGTAAACCTACCTAATGCTGTTAGGCTGGTTCGGAACCTAGAGAGAGTGAGCAACGATGCTTCTCGAAAGAGACCTCATCCAGTCCGTTGGCTTCCGGAATGTTACTGACGGCAGGCGCGTAACCGGCTTTCAGTTCCGCCTCCGGATGCCTTCCTACCGCGGCATGGCCGCGTCCCTCATCGACGGCGTCGCCGTACGCGTAGGCAACGTCGTTGACGTCGGCCCTGACGTTCCGCTGTGGACGTTCGGCGGGCAGACCTACACGCTGCAGCAGCTTTGGGAAAGTGACGGCGTGCGCTGGCCCCTTGAGGAAGCCGCGGTGGTCACCGTTCCTTTCGACGGCGGGCTGCCACAGGGCGTCCACGAGCTCTCTATTGAGCTGCGGCTACGCATGTCCTATATCCCGGTGGAGCACCAGCCCAGCACCTACCGGGTCAGCCGCAAGGTGACGCTCGCGCCGGAAGGCGGCGAAGGCACCTTCCGGTACGGCGTTTCCCTCTACAGCTTCATGGGTGACTACGGCACCGTCCTGGACCTGGAGTCAGCGCTGGCCGCCGTCGCGGACGTAGGTGCCACCGGCGTCGAGATCCTCGGCGAGGGACACATTCCCAACTATCCGGAACCCTCTGGCGCCTGGATCGATATGTGGTTCGGCCTGCTGGAGAAGTACTCACTGGAGCCCACGAACTACGGCTCCTGGATCGACACGCGGCTTCACCCGGGCCGTACTATGACCGTTGCCGAGGGTGCGGCGGCCCTGCAGCGCGACCTGAGGCTTGCCAGCCAACTGGGTTTCGGGTTCGTGCGCCCCAAGATCGGCGTGGTGTCCAGTGATCTGGTCCCGGATCCCATCTGGGCCGAGTCCGTGGAACGATCCCTTGATCTGGCCCACGAGCTGGGGATCATCATCTGCCCGGAAATTCACTCGCCCACGCCCATCAAACACCCCGTCGTCGAGGACTACATCAGCCTCATTGAACGGACCGGAACCAAGAACTTCGGTCTGCTCATTGACACCGGGATCTTCCAGGACCGGCCGATCCCGCTGCGCGAAGGGGAGACCCGCGAGACGAGGCCCGCCTTCCTTGACGGCATCGGCGTCGATCCTGCCGACTTCGCGGACATCGCGCAGTACGTGGTGTTTATCCAAGCGAAGTTCCACGACATTGACGAGCAGCTGGAAGACCAGCAGATTCCCTGGCTGCCCGTACTCAAGGCGCTCAAGGACTCCGGCTACTCCGGCTACCTCTCCAGTGAATACGAAGGCGAACGCACCCCGTGGCGGGCCGTCGAACAAGTGCGCCGCCAGCACGCCCTGATCCGCCGCATCACCTCCGAACTTACCTGACCCATTCCACCTCCCAGCGAAGAGAACAACCATGCCAAACGGACTTCTTGACGATTCAAGCCTCCGCGTCCACCCCGAGGGTTTCGCCCTGGCCCTGACACTTCCGTGGTACCGGAGCCTGTGGCTCTCCTCGGTCTCCAGCCTCAGGCTTACCGTTGACGGCCAGGACATCCCCGCCGAGGACCTGTCCCTGGAACTGGGAGGTGTGCGCTATGCGCTCCCGGACCTGCCGGGTCAAAGTCAGACCCTCTGGTACCTCCAGGACCATCCCCTGCTCATTGTGAAAAGGCAGGACCCGGTCGCGCTCGGTGAGCAGCACTCCGTTCAGCTCATCGGGGAACTGCGACTGCCCTACATGCAGATTGCCCCCGGAACCGACGGGGGTCCCGGCATGTACGTTCCCAATTTCGTGAACCAGACGCTGGACCTCGCCGCCACGGACAGGGCTTCGGCGGCACCGGAGCTGGCGACGGCGGTCACTCCGGCTCCGCCGAAGGCCGAGGAGGATCCGTTCTCCCTCGGGCTTACCCTGTACTCGGCGAGTGCCGAGTTCCGGGCAGGCTGGTACGACTTCAATGGCCTGCTGAACCGAGTTGCCGAGCTGGGCATTGGCCCCGGCATTGAAATCGTGGCATCCCAGGTCCTGCCCACCTATCCCAATGTGACCCATGACTTCGCACGCTCGTGGCACGGGGCCTTCGACAAACACGGTTTCACCGCAAGCTCCTTTGGCGCGAACCTCGATATGGGCCGCCGCCGCGACCGCGACATGACCCCGGATGAGGAATACGAGTTCACCGAGACGCTGTTCCGCGGCGCCAAGCAGCTCGGTTTTCCGCTCATCCGCATCCAGAGCGCCAAACCCGAACTGCTTCGCCGGCTCCTTCCACTCGCCGAGAACCTTGAGCTCAAGCTTGCGTATGAGATTCATGCGCCCCTTGGGCCGAACTCCCCGGAGATCATGAAGGTCCGGGACGTTTTTGCGGAGCTTGATTCACCCTTGCTGGGGTTCGTGGCTGACTTCTCCTCAACCATGCACAGTATGTCTCCGACGCTCCTCCGCGCTGTCCGCCGTGCCGGGCTCGACGACGAAGCCGTCCAGAAGCTGCAGGCCATCTGGTCCACCGATGCCCCGATGAGGGCGCGGCAGGAGGAGTTTATTGGCTACCTGCGGGCACGGGACTTTGATCCTGCACGCCTTGGCTCCTTCGCGCACCTGGCATTCAACATGCACGGCCATGTCAGCCCGAAGGAGTGGGCTGACATCATGCCCCAGATCATGCACGTCCATGCGAAGTTCTACGACATCGATGAGCAGGGGAGCGAGCCCGCCATTGACTATCCGGAACTCGTCCGGGTATTCGTCGAGGGCGGCTACCGCGGCTACTGGTCCAGCGAGTGGGAAGGCCACGCCTTCGCTGAGCTCGGCGAGGTGGACCCGCTGCTACTGGTCCGGAGGCAGCACGACCTTATCCGCAGGAGTATGCGCGCGGCGTTGACCTCAGCCTGACCTGCAAGCCGTAGATCCCTCGATGTCCGCCTGTTATGCGGCGGGCATCGAGGCGTTTAATTGACTTGCTTCGTCGCGGCTGCCGCCACGATGTCCCCGGCCTCTTTGAAGAGGCTCCGCATCCACTCGTGCTCGGAGTCCCGGTTGTGTACGGGGTGCCACCACAGGGCATTAACAAGCGGTGTGGCATCAAAGGGCAGTGGCAGGATTCGCACGCCCCCTACACGCACCGCGAACGGCACCAGCGCCGCCTGGATCATTGCGATCCGGTTGGTCCCCACCACAAAGTGCGGCAAGGACTGGAAACTTTCAACCACAACATCCACACGCGGCTCGACGCCCAGCTGCGTGATCTGCCGTTCCGCCGACGTTGACGCTGAGCGTGTCTGATAGGTCATCACCCAGGGAAGTTCGGCGATGTTTTCCATGGTGATGTGCTCGCCGACGGCAGCATTGGACGAGGAGACGACAGCCACCCACCCGTCCCTCCACAGATCCAGGTAGGGGAGCCCGCTGAGGAAGCCATGCGGAATGACCATGCCGTCCACGGAACGAAGACGGTTAGCGGCATCTTCCACCACCATCGGGTTGTGGAGCATAAAGCGAAACCGGACTCCCGGTGCGCGCTCGGCTGCAAGCTCGGAGGCGACCCGGCCAATGGTGGTGAAGCCGTAATCGGAGCCATAAATGGAAAATTCCCGCTCGGACTCGCTGGGCTCCCATGTTGCCTGGCTCTCAAAGACGCGCCGCGCAGCCTCGAGCGCAGTGGTGGTGTGCTCCGCCAGCCGCAGCGCGAATGGCGTGAGCTCGTACGCATTGCCGCGGCGGGCCAGGATGGGGTCTCCGAAGTGGGACCGAAGCCGCGCAAGCGATGCGCTGAGTGCGGGCTGGCTCAGGTGAAGCCGCTCTGCCGCCCTCGTCACGCTCCGCTCCGTAATGAGCGCATCCAGCGAGATCAGCAGGTTCAGGTCAAGCCGGGAAAGCAGGACATGGTTCGTCACGGTGGGACATTCTTTCAACGGTGAGCTAAGTCAGCCAGTGTATCAGCGGCATCGATACTTTGGATGATGGAGATCACCCGTTTCTATGCAATGTCCGCCTAGTGACCCCAGCGAAACTTATGTCTGTCATCGGCAAGACTTATGTGCTTTTCCAGCACATCTCCTGCATACTGATGAGTGACCGGGGTCACGGCCCCCGGAATTCTTAGACAATGAAGTCAGAAAGGCTGGACATGACACAGCACCGTAGCTATTCGGCTCTGAAGGTCGGCGCCCTCGCAGTACCAACGATCGCAGCCCTCGTCCTCACCGGCTGTTCGGCCCCCGCCAGCGGCAGCTCCCCCACAGGAGGCGCTCAGGAATTTACCCTGTCGTTTGCCACCTCCAACACCATTGAGAGTCCCTTCCAGGTACTGGCTGAGAAGTACATGGCGTCGAATCCGGGCGTGAAGATCACCTTCAACCCGCAGCCCAATGACTCTTACGACCAGACACTCCGCACCCAGCTCCAAGCCGGAAACGCGTCAGATGTCGTAGTGACCTCACCGGGTTCCGGCACCGGCCGCAGCATTTTGCCGCTCGTTCAGGCAGGCTTCCTGGAGCCGCTGGATGCCGCCGCCAAGGAACTGGTTCCCGAGGGAAGCGAGGCTCTCTTTGGGACTGACGGAAAGGTCTACGGCCAGGCGCCGGAGATCACGGTGGTTGGTCTGGTGGCCAACGAAACATCTGCCAAAGCAGCCGGCATTTCGGATTTCCCATCAGACTTCGCGTCCCTCGAGGATCAGTGCAAGTCGCTCGCATCGTCCGGCAAGTCGTTCATTGCGCTGGCTGGCTCCGCTGCTCCGAACACCGGTCTGATGGCGATGTCCCTCGCTGCGTCCCGCGTCTATGCCGAGGACCCGAAGTGGAATGAAAAGCGGGCCGCCAAGGAGACCACATTCGCCGGCTCGGACGGCTGGAAAGCATCGTTGGAGGCGGTCAGCAAGCTTAACGACGCGGGCTGCTTCCAGAAGGGCGCCGCTGGTGCCGGGTTCGACGCCATCACCAAGGGCCTCGCCAGCGGTACCTCGGTTGCCGGCTTTATTCCGGGCCCCAGCTGGAAGCAGCTGAAGACTGCAGCCGCCGACTCCGAATTCAATGTGCGGGCGCTCCCGGCAGAGGCGAGCTCCGAAGGCTTCGTGTACGCCAGTGCGAACTACGCGTTTTCCATCAACGCAGCGTCCAAGAACAAGGATGCCGCCAAGGCCTTCCTCGACTGGGCGGCAGAGCCTGAGCAGACCAAGGCCTTCGCAGAAATCGATGGCGCCCTGCCGGTCACCGGCCTGGACAGCTATGACTTCAACGGTGGCGCCTACAAGAACGTCGGCGATCTCATCAAGAACGGTAAGTACGGCCCGCTGCCGAACAGCCAGTGGCCCAACTCCGCCGTGTACGACGCCCTCGCCACCGGCGTCCAGGGCCTTATCACCGGACAGAAAACTGCCGATCAGGTACTCCAGGCCATGGATACCGCCTGGGGACAGTGACAGTTTCAGAACACCACAGTTCCGACGACTCAAAGGGACAAGCAAGGATTACCATGACTGCGACGATGCAACCGAAGAGCGAAGCAGCTAAAGCACCCCTGCGAGACAGGCGCACTCCGGGGGCGGGCGAAAAACCCCGCCCCCGGAGCACGGGCCTGCAGTTGGGACATTGGTGGTGGGCGCTGCCCGGGATTGTCCTGGTCATCGCCATCCACTACGTGGCAACCGGTATCGGCGGCTTCTTCGCTTTCACCAACTGGACAGGAATCGGCTCGTTCAAAGTTGTGGGCTGGCAGAACTTCGAAGCCATCTTCAAGGACCCCACCAAGCTCGGCGCCCTGACGAACACAATGTTCCTGGCCTTTGGTTCAGTCTTACTCGGCAACGTGGGCGGGCTCATCATCGCCCTCGGCCTCAACCGGATGCTGAAGACGCGGTACATTCTCCGCACCCTCTTCTTTATGCCCGTGGTGCTCAGTCCGCTGGCCACGGCTTACGTCTGGAAGTACATCTTCGACTTCGACGGCCCCATCAACGTCTTCCTCACCTCCATCGGCGCCGGCGACCTCGCCAAACCATGGCTCGCCGACCCGCAGTGGGCCATCTGGACAGTGCTGGTAGTCCTTGTCTGGGGGTCAACCGGCTTCGCCATGGTGATCTTCATGGCCGGACTTGCCAGCGTCCCGGTGGAAGTCGAGGAGGCGGCCGCCATCGACGGAGCAAACCTGTGGCAGCGCTTCCGGAACGTCACGCTGCCGGCTATCCGCCCTGCCATCGCTATTGCCACCACGCTGGGAATCGTCCAAGGGCTTCGGGTCTTCGATCCGATCATGGCCCTGACGAACGGCGGACCCGCCGGTGCCACCGAAACCCTGGCCACGCAGGTCTACAAGCAGGCGTTTGCGCTCGGCAACTTCGGCGGCGGTGCCGCCCTTGCCCTGGTGCTTGCCGCCATCATTCTGTTCTTCGCCGTTATCCAGCAGCGGCTGACGCGTTCGAACCCCGAGGACTAACCATGTTCCGCTACACAAAACTCACCCTTCTCCGCGAAATTGGGCTCTGGGCCCTGGCGCTGATCTTCCTGGCGCCGTTCTACTTCCTGGTGACCACGGCCCTGAAGCCGGACAGCGAGATGTACACCACGTCGCCCCTGGCACTGCCGAAAAGCCCAGACTTCAGCAACTTTGTCGCGGTCCTGACCGCCACCGGCAACTCAAACGTTGTTCTAGGCCTGGTGAACAGCATCATCATTACCACGGGGAGCATCGTGGGGCTGATCGCGCTCGGTTCAATCACCGGATACGTCATCTCCCGCAGCACCCGCCGCTGGAGCAAGGGTGCGTACTACCTCTTCCTGATTGCCATCATCCTCCCCGGCCAGCTCGGCGCAGTGCCCCTCTACATGGGTGCGCGGGCCATGGGCCTCACGGGATCGGCGTGGGGCCTGATCATCCTGTACACCGGCATGCTCCTGCCGTTGTCGATCTTCCTCTATTCCAACTTCTTCCGGGGACTCGGCACGGACTACGAGGAAGCGGCAACCATTGACGGTGCCAGCAGGTCCCAGATCTTTGCGAAGGTGGTGCTGCCCATGATGGCTCCCGCAACCGGAACGGTCACCATCTTCGCCGGGCTCATCGTCTGGAACGACTTCTTTACTTCGCTGATCTTCCTGGGCGGCTCGGCCAACCAGACGCTGCCGGTGGCCATGTACTACTACATCGGTTCCCTGGTGTCGGAGTGGAATTCGATCTTTGCGATCGTGATCGTGTCCATGATTCCCATGCTGGCGCTGTTCCTGTTCGCGCAGAAGCGCTTCATCCAGGGATTCTCCGGCGGCCTGAAAGGCTGACCCGCCCAAGCGACAACCGCGCAGCGTCCCCCGCTTCGTGGCGATCCTCTACGCCCAAAAACGGTGCACCCGGTCCGCGACAACCCCAATTCTCAATCAACCCTTTCAACTTCCAGGAGGCCCGCATGTTTCAACTTGCGCCCAATGTCGATCTTTTGTTTTCAGAAGCAGGCGAAAGCGCTGCTGACCGGGTACGCGCTGCAGCAGCTGCCGGCTTTGACGCCGTGGAGATGTGGGGCCCCACCGGCAAGGACATCCCCGCCCTCAAGGATGCGCTCCAGGAAACCGGAGTCCAGCTCACCGCCCAGCTGGCGGAACCGCGGATGCAGTTCATGATCCCGCCCCGTAACCACGAACCCTTCTATGAGGGGCTTGACGCCGGAGTAGCAGTAGCGCAGCAGCTCGGCTACCCCCGGATCGTGGTGGGCAGCGGCACCGGGTTCGGCGGGCGCAAGCGGCAGGACCAGCTTGACGAGCTCATCGAGATATTCACCCGCGGAGTCGCGCACATTGAGGGCTCCGGCATCACCCTGGTCCTCGAACCGGTGAACGTCCGGGTTGACCACCCCGGCGCGCTGCTGGACCGGACCTCGGAGGCCGTTTACATTGCCCGGGGAGTGGACTCGCCATTCTTCGGGGTCCTCTACGACCTGTACCACTCAACTGTGGAGGGCGAGGATGTGGCCGCCGAGCTCTCCAACGCCGGCGACCTAATTAAGTACGTGCAGATCGCTGATGCGCCGGGACGCGGCGAGCCCGGATCGGGATCCATCGACTGGCCTGCCCGGCTCGCAGACCTGCGGAACAGCGGCTACGCCGGCCCCGTCGGGCTCGAGTATTACCCGACCATAGACTCGGCAAAGTCCGTCCGGTGGATCCAGGAACTGGTGGCGGGCCGGTGAGCAGCAGGTACCCCGCCGCCGTCGACGTCGCCATTGTTGGCAGCGGACCCACGGCGTCGGCGTACGCACGGATCCTCAGCGAGGAAGCGCCCGGCGCCACCATCGCGATGTTCGAAGTGGGCCCCACGGTCAGCGACCCTCCTGGGTCGCACGTCAAGAACATCGATGATCCTGAGCGCCGCAGCCTTGCCCAGCGGGCCTCGGAAGGTCCGGGAGCGGGCGCCGAAACGGTGAACTCACCCGGTGCCGTCAAGAGCGGGGAGCGCCGGGCCCGGCCCGGAACTTACCTGTTGCAGGACGGCTACGCCTTTCCCGGCGAGGACGGGATGCCCGTCGCGGCCATGTCCAGCAACGTAGGCGGCATGGCTGCCCATTGGACGGCCGCCTGCCCGCGCCCGGGCGGGCAGGAACGCATCGTGTTCCTGCCCGACTTGGAGCAGTTGCTCGACGACGCAGATCGGCTGCTGGGCGTCACCACCCACGCTTTTGACGGTGCCCCGTTCGCGGAACTCGTCCGCGAACGCCTCACGGTTGCGGTTGATGAGGGACGGGACCCGGCCTACCGCGTCCAGCCCATGCCGCTCGCCGTGCACCGGCGGGAGGACGGCGGCCTCGTATGGTCAGGTTCCGACGTCGTGATGGGGGACGTGACCCGCGAAAACCCGCAGTTTGAGCTTTTTGATGAGTCGCTGGTCACCCGCGTGCTGGTGGAGGATGGCATTGCCGCCGGCGTAGAAATCCAGGACCGGCGCAGTGGCGGGACCCATCACGTGTCCGCCCGTTACGTTGTGGTGGGGGCGGATGCCCTGCGCACGCCCCAACTGCTGTGGGCCTCCGGAATCAGGCCCGCCGCGCTGGGCCGCTACCTCAACGACCAGGCGCAGGTGGTCTTCGCGAGCAGGCTGCGCGACGTCGAAGCCGATCACGCCCCGGCAGCCGCGGGTGGTGCGCTTAGCGAACAGAGTGGTGTGTCGTGGGTTCCGTACACTGACGGAGCGCCGTTCCACGGCCAGGTCATGCAGCTGGATGCGTCCCCCGTCCCGCTGGCCGAGGATGACCCCATCATCCCGGGATCGATCGTCGGGCTGGGCCTGTTCTGCGCTAAGGACCTGCAGCGGGCGGACCGGGTGGCGTTCGACGACGGCGCCCGCGATTCCTACGGGATGCCTGCTATGCGCATCCATTACCGCCTCACCGAGCGGGACCACGACGTGCTGGAGCGTGCCAAGCAGGAGATTGTCCGGCTGGGCAAGGCGGTGGGGGAACCGCTCGACGATCGCCCCTTCGTCCTCCCGCCGGGAGCATCACTGCACTACCAGGGCACCACGCGCATGGGCGCGGAGGACGACGGCGAGAGTGTGTGTTCCCCGGACAGTCAGGTTTGGCAAGTTCCCGGCCTTTTCGTGGCCGGCAACGGCGTTATCCCCACCGCCACCGCCTGCAATCCAACGCTGACGGCCGTGGCGCTCGCAGTGCGCGGGGCACGCCGCATCGCAGCAGGTCTGAGCAGGTCTTTACTTATGTTTGAATCAGACAATAGAATGTCTAAATAATGAAGAAGTGGCTTTTGCCCGCCCCTTCACCCAAGCGCAGGCAATGCATGCCGCAGACAAGGAGGTCTCGATGATCGCCGACCGCATTATCGAGCAGGGAACACTTACTACGCAGGACGGCCGCACCGCCGTGGAGGTCCGCATCCCCTGGTACCGGGCCCTGCCGGGCTCGTGCATCGCGGGAGCCGCACTGACAGTGGACGGCGTTGCCGCCCCTGAGGACTCGCTTCGCTGGACTATGAACAACCGCACGTTCAGCTTCGAGGAGCTCGTGGACGAGACCGGCGAGTGGTGGTTTCCGCTGGACTCGGCCGTCCTTTCCGGCGACCTTCCCGTGGCGGAAAACCATTCCGAGCACGAGGTCCGCGTGGACCTGAAGCTCTACATCCCGTACATCATCACCGACCACGGCGTGCTGCACATCGAAGAGCACGACACCAAGACCATGAAGGTGGCACAGCGATGACCAGCCTCGGCACTCCCATCCAGGGCGTTACCCTTTACAGCTTCACCCGGGCCTTCCATGCCCGGCAGTACGAGCTCGACGGCCTGATCCGCAAAGTCGCGGCCGAAGGCTTCGGTCCCGGGCTCGAAGTCATTGGATTCTCCAGCCTGCGGGGCTTCCCGGACCGGATCGATGACAACTTCGTCGGGCAGTTCCGCGATCTTGTCGCCGAGGTGGACCTGGTTCCCACCTCGCTTGCAGTAAACGTTGACACGGGCATCCGCCGGAACCGCCTCATGAACCACGACGAGCTGGTCGAATACATGAGGAAGCAGATCGAAGTAGCCGCCAGGCTCGGCTTCCCGATCGCCCGGGTGCAGATTTCGCTGACGCCGGACGCGATGGAAAGCCTGCTGCCCGTGGCGGAGAAGTACGGTGTGACCCTGGCCCTGGAAGTCCATGCGGACCAGCATGGCGCTCATGAACGCGTCCTGGCCCTGCGTGACCGCTACGAGAAGCTGGATTCCCCCCTGCTTGGTTTCACCGCCGACTGGGGTGCCACCGTTACGGGCTTCGCTCCGTCGCTGCTGGAGGCCTACCGCCGGCGCGGTGCGTCCGAGGAGCTGCTGCGGCAGTTGGTTGACCTGTGGAACGGCTTTTACGCCGAAGGGCCGCCCAACACCCAGAAGGTCCACGGCGAGCGGTTCGGTGCCTTCATCGGCCTGGCGGCCCGCAACGGCCGGCCCGATCTGGGCATCGACTTTGGCATCAACGGAACCGGGCTTTTCGGTCCTGCACCGATTGACACCTGGCTTGAAATCATGCCGTGGGTGCGCCACGTGCACGGCAAGTTCTTCGGGATCGACGCGAACGGCGAAGAGCCCTCTGTACCGGTGCGTGCCCTGGTCCGTCAGTTGGTCGAGAACGGCTACTCCGGCGCAATCTCCAGCGAATACGAAGGCTGGCACTGGAACAACTGGCAGGACCCGTTCAGTATCATCCGCGGCGAGCAGGCCGTCCAGCGTTCAGCCGCCGTCAACGCCGGCTCGGCCATGATCACGGACGCCTCGGAAGCCCGCCGCATCCTCAACAGCCACCTCGCCCAGCCCGTCCGCGGCTGACAACGAAGGAATCAGAAAATATGTCAGAAGGCATCGCAGGCTCGGGTATCGAGCTTGGCATCACACTCTATTCGCTCACCTCGGAGTTCGCCGCCGGACTCTACACCCCGGAGACCCTGATCAAGGCTGTGGCCGATGAAGGTCTCGGTCCTGGCGTCGAGTTCAACATCGCCCAGATGTTGCGCACTTACCCGGACGTCGATGATCACTTCGTTCGTTTGTGGCGTGACAGCATGGACCGTTACGGCCTCACCCCCAGCGCAGTGGGCACCAACCTGGACATGGGCCGCCGCAAGGACCGGGACATGACGCCGGACGAGGAGTATGATTTTTTCGCCGCGCAGCTGCGCACAGCCAACAGGCTCGGTTTCCATCGCGTGGTGATCCGCTCCGCCGGCAAGGAACTGCTCCGCCGGCTGCTTCCGCTGGCAGAGAAGTACGACCAGAAGCTCGGCTACGAAATCCATGCACCGCAGGGCCCGAACGATCCCAAGATCCTGCAGATCCGGGAAATGTACGCGGAGCTGGGCAGCGATCGGCTCGGTTTCACGGCAGACTTCAGCTCCACCATGCACAGCCTTTCCCCGACGCTGTTCCGCACGCTGACGCAGATGGGGCTGCCCGAGGAGCACTTTGCTGTCATGCAGGACATCTGGCGCAAGCCGCTGCCGATGCAGGAACGCAACCAGGAATTCGAGGACTACCTCAACGCGAACAACTTCGACCCCGCGCGCCTGGGCCCGTTCACCAGGCTGGCCTTCAATATGCACGGGCTGGTTCCGCCGGAGGAATGGCTGGACATCATGCCGCAGATCTTCCACGTCCACGCGAAGTTCTACGACATCGACAAAAACGGCAATGAGCCAGCGATGGACATTCCCAGGATTGTGCGGCAGTTCGTCGAGGGCGGCTACCAGGGCTACCTCTCCAGTGAGTGGGAGGGGCATGCCTTCGCTGACCTTGGCGAATCCGATCCGATCGATCTCGTCAAGAAACAGCACACGCTCATGCGGCGTGCCATCGAAGACGCCGTCGTTCCGGCCTGAGGAGGGGTTCATGTCTTCCACCGACCGCGGCGACATCGAGAACCCGTTCAGCCGTTACATGTACCTGCACAACGCCGTCGAGGACGAGCGGATCATCCCGCTATGGGTCAAGCCCGGCACTCCGGGCGTGCGGGCACGGTACACCAACGCTGGCCGGTACATCGACTACAGTCCCTCTACACGGCAGACGCCGGACCCCGTGCTACCCGCAGCCCACGACACCTTCGTCGACACGTTCAAGTAAGGAAAAGCAATGGCAACTCACAATTCCCTGTTCCAGGACACCGACGTCCGCAGGCACCCGGAGGGCATTGCCGTGTCGGTGCAACTGCCCTGGTACCGCAGCCTCTGGCTGTCCGCCGTCGACGACGTCGCGGCAACAGTCAACGGCGTGCAGATCCCCAAGGACTCCCTCCGCTTCGAACTGCAGGGAAGGTCCTACTCCATCGCGGAGCTTCCCGAGCAATGGGAAACGCTTTGGTTTGTCGCGGACAGGCCGGAAGTGATCATCCTGCTGGACCGGATCCCCGATGATGGCGAGGAGATCGACGTCGAAGTCATCCTCACGCTTCGCCTGCTCTACATGCAGATCGCACCCATGCGCTACGTGGGCAACCGGGTGGCGGTTGAGCGGAAGGTGGTGCTCGCATGAAGATGCTCCGCGTAGCCATGATCGGCTACGGCTTTATGGGTGCCGCCCATTCGCAGGGGTGGCGTACGGCACCGCGGGTGTTCGACCTGCCGGCTAAGCCGGAAATGGCGGTTATTGTGGGCAGGAACGCCGACGCCGTTGCTGCCGCCGCCAGCAAATGGGGCTGGGCGGAGTCGGCCACAGACTGGCGTGAAGTGATTGCCCGGGCCGATATCGACGTCGTCGACATTGTCACTCCCGGCGACTCCCATGCTGAGATTGCGATCGATGCCCTTGAGGCGGGGAAGCACGTTTTGTGCGAGAAGCCGCTTGCCAACACGGTGGCGGAGGCCGAAGCGATGGCCGAGGCCGCCGAACGGGCGGCCGCCCAGGGCATCCGCGCGATGGTGGGGTTCACCTACCGCCGCGTTCCGGCCGTCACGTTCCTCCGCAACCTCATCGCCGAAGGTGCCGTGGGGAGGATCAACCACGTGCACGCCTCCTACCGCCAGGACTGGCTCGTGGACCCGGCGATGCCGCTGGCGTGGCGGCTGCAGAAGGAACACGCTGGTTCCGGTGCGCTCGGGGATATCGGAGCCCATGCGATCGACCTGGCCCAGTTCGTGACCGGCCTGAAGCTGGAGAAGGTGTCCGGGGTTATCGACACCATCGTGAAGGAGCGGCCACTCCTGGACTCCGGTTCGGGTCTGTCCGGTACTGCCGGTGTCGGCAAGGGCCGCGTGACCGTGGATGATATCGCCATCTTCACCGGCCGCTTCGAATCAGGAGCACTCGCATCGTTCGAGGCCTCACGCTTTGCCACGGGCCGTAAGAACGCGCTGGAGATCGAGGTCTCGGGGGACAAAGGCGCGCTGGCCTTCGACCTTGAAGACCTTAACAGCGTCCAGTTCTACGACCGCACGGCACCCGCCGACCGCCAGGGTTTCCGGAAGATCCTGGTCACGGAAGCTGATCATCCCTACGTTTCGGCGTGGTGGCCCGCTGGCCACATGCTCGGCTACGAGCACGGGTTCTCCCACCAGGTCAAGGACCTCGTCGAGGGTATTGTGTCCGGCACCGATCCTCATGCCACGTTTGCTGACGGGCTGAAGGTGCAGCGCGTGCTCGACGCCGTCGAGCGCAGTTCCAACAATGATTCCGCCTGGACACGCGTCGCTGCTGGCGTCCCCGTCCAGGCCGCATAGGGAGGGAATGCACGTGGCACGACCAATTACCTTGTTCACCGGCCAGTGGGCCGACCTGCCGTTCGAGGAGGTGGCCCGGTTCGCTGGCGAGTGGGGCTACGACGGGCTGGAGATCGCCTGCTGGGGTGATCACCTGGACCCCTGGCGGTGGGATGACGACGCCTATGTGCAGGGCAGGCTGGACATACTTGAACGCCACGGCCTCAAGGTATGGACCATCTCCAACCACCTCAAGGGCCAGGCCGTATGTGACGACCCCATCGACGAACGGCACCGCGGCATCCTGCCGGACGTTGTGTGGGGCGACGGCGATCCGGAAGGGGTGCGCCGCCGGGCCGCCGAGGAACTGAAGAACACGGCCCGGCTCGCCGCCAGGCTCGGCGTGAAGACGGTAACCGGGTTCACAGGATCGTCCATCTGGAAGTACGTGGCGATGTTCCCGCCTGCCACCGAAAAGATGGTCGACGCCGGTTACCAGGATTTTGCGGACCGGTGGAATCCTATCCTCGACGTTTTTGACGAGGTCGGCGTGCGGTTCGCCCATGAGGTGCACCCCTCCGAGATCGCCTACGACTACTGGACCACGCAACGCACGCTGGAGGCGATCGGGCACCGCGAGGCCTTCGGGCTGAACTGGGACCCGAGCCACATGGTGTGGCAGGACATCGACCCGGTGGGGTTCCTGTGGGACTTCAAGGACCGCATCTACCACGTCCACTGCAAGGATACGAAGAAGCGCCTCATCAACGGCCGGAACGGCCGGCTGTCATCCCATCTGCCATGGGCTGATCCGCGCCGCGGCTGGGACTTCATCTCCACAGGCCACGGCGATGTGCCCTGGGAGGATGCCCTCCGCATGCTCAATGCCATCGATTACCGCGGTCCGTTGTCCGTGGAGTGGGAGGACGCGGGCATGGACCGCTTAGAAGGCGCCCCGGAAGCGCTGGCGTTCGTGCGCCGGCTCTCCAGCTATGAGCCCTCCGCAGCGGCTTTCGACGCCGCCTTCAGCACGAAGTAGCGCACAGCGCCATATGGTGCACAGCAGAACGGCCGGTCCGGGAACTCCCGGGCCGGCCGTTCCGCTGTGTCAGCCGTCGTTTGTATGCAGGTCAGACCACAGCGCGGCCGGCCTGTGCTGTCCCGGCCAGGGCGGACCCCGCCAACGCCAGGTGCCGCCGCGTCATCTCCGTGGGGTCATCCAGCAGCCACTCGTGACCACCCCACTCGCTGGTCAGCGTACCTGTGAAACCGTCCCTGCTGAGCAGACTGCCAAGGTCGCTCAGCGGCTGCGAAACCCGGTGGCCGTCGTCGTCCAGGTCCCAGAACTTCAGGTGGAAGGCGCCCACGAGGGGAAGAATGCCTTGCAGGTCTGCGGGGTCGCTGCGGCCGAAGCGGATGAGCAGGTTCATAAAAAGTGTGTGGATGTCTGGCGGAACCTTCCCTGCGCGGAGCAGGGCAACCGCGGCGTCGAGGGTGGCGGGGTCCCGCCAGTCATTCTCAAGGCGCCCCAATAGTTCCGGGGAAATTCCTCCCCGCCGCAGTTCTTCAAGGTACGTCACCGGAAGCGCGGGCATCAGCATGCTGATGTCGACGAGCACCCGCACGTGATCGTCCCCCAACCCGGCGATCGCATCGAGGGCTGGCGCTACGGCGGGATTCCAGGGCGTCTGCTGCCCTTGGATCTCCTCGTACAGCACTAGGTCGAGTTCGTGCAGCAACGGTTGCAGCAATGTGAGCAGTTCCTTGCCGGCCTGGCCGATCGGCAGGCGGATCCCGTCGGCTCCCACCCGCTGGGCAGCGTGGAGCTGGGGGACCAGGAAGTCCAGGCGCTCCTGCAGGGAGCGGCGGGCCGTGGGTGAGGTGAAATCGTCGAGGCTGGCGCCAGCGATGCTGACACGCCCCCCTTTTGCGGCCAGGGAATCCCGCAGTTCGTCCACCTCGACATCCTGGGGAGCGGGAAAGGACCTCCACAGCAGGCCAGGTTCGAGCTCGATTGTTTTCGTGACGGAATCCGCTATGCCAGTCACAATGTCCTGGGCTGTTCGGCGGGCGGCGGTGATCTCCGGAGTCCAGTTGAACGAGCTGGCGCAGAGGGTCCAGTAGGGAGGAATTTCGGGGGCCATTTGGGCGCTTTCCCCTTTATGCTTGTTATTGACAAACTTATGTCACTTTTAGGATAAAGGATGGAAGCCATGTTGCAAACCGCTTTGCGCGAAGATGCGCTGACGGCCACGCCGGGAGGCTTTGAGCTCCGGCTGGGACTTCCGTGGATCCGCTCGATGCCTCTGTCCAGCGTGGCTGGCCTGGCAGTGGAGGTCGACTGCGTCGCGGTGCCATCGGGGGAGTTGACGGTGCTACTGGGGAGGCGACGTGTGCCGGCAGGTGCACTCCCGGAAGAGTCCGGCTGGTGGTTCGTGCAGGACAGGCTGGTCCTGTCCGGCAGGCGCGAACTTCACCGTGGTGCGCACGCCGTTACCGTCGACTTCCGGCTGCTGGTGCCCTACCTGCACGCCGGCCCGGGCTCGCCGTTGGTCCTGCCGTTCCGCCTGGAGGCCTGGCTGGATCCCGACCAGGCACCGGTGCCCAGCGCGTCCCTCGACGTGACCTGAGCTGCCAGGCCGCGTCGGGACAGTTCCTTTTTCCGGGAGGCCGGCTCTCCGGCTGGCACACAATCGTGGAACACTATGCCGGAACAGTTGCCCGTTCAGGTGACGGCCGGCCCTCTGCAAACCAGCGGGGGAAGGTGACGTCGAATAGCTGCTCGCGGGCCAGCTCGGCGCCGCCGCGCAAGGGTTCGCGCTCATCGTTGACGGAAAGGGTGATGGTGAGGTCCCGAGTGGCGAGCGGCAGTGACAATTCGTAGACGCGTTGGCGCACCTCGGCCAGGAACACCTCGCCGGCGGAGCCCATGGCGCCGCCGATGACAATGACGCCGGGGTTGAACATGTTCACGAGGGCCGAAATGGTTTCGCCTGCTACGTGGGCCGACTTTTGGACGAGAGTGATGGCAAGGGAGTCTCCCGCTTGGGCTGCGAGGGTGATCGCCTCAAGTGTCAGCGCCCCCTTCTTCGCCAGCGCGGCAAGGGAGGTATTGGCCCCTTCCTTGATGGCCTCTTCTGCGTCCCGGACCAGTGCCCAGCCGCCGGCAACCGCTTCCAGGCAGCCGATCTTGCCGCACCGGCACTGTGCATCCGAATCGGAAACGCGGACATGGCCAATGTCGCCGGCGGCCCCGTTTGCGCCCCGGTGGATCCTGCCTTTGGACAGCAGGCCGGCTCCGATGCCCGAGCCGATTTTGCAGTAAATGAGGTCCGCCAGGGTGTCGCGCCGCCGGGCGCGTTCCCCGAGGGCAAGGAGGTTGGAATCGTTGTCCACCCATACAGGTGCATTGAAGCGGTCTTCAAAGGGGGTGCGGACGTCGTAGCCGTTCCACCCCGGCATGATCGGTGGCGCCACGGGCCGCCCCGTAGCGAAGTCCACGGGGCCGGGCAGCCCCACCACCACACCCCACACGGGCACCTTGGGGTCCTTCTTGAGCAAATCGTCGACCAGGGACAAGGCTGCGTCGATGGTCTTCTCCGGACCCTCCGCGATATCCCAGGGGCGGTGCGTGTGTTCCAGGATGTCGCCGTCGAGCGCAGTTATGCCCACCCGCATGTGGGCCGCACCGAGGGCGCATATCACGATTCGTCCCTGCTCTGCCCGGAATCGCAGGGTCCGTGGAGCGCGGCCGCCGGACGAGGCGCCGAACTCGCCGTCCGCGAGGAAGCCAATCTGAATGGCCTGATCCACACGTTGACTGACGACGCCCCTGCCCAGGCCGGTGACCTTGCCGATTTCCGGGCGGGTGGTTGCTTCGCCTGTGCGTACCAGGTTTACGATCCGCAAAAGGCTCGTCACTTCATCCGTTTGTGCCCCAAAGCGGAGTGTGGAGTCTGTCGTCATGCTCACAATTCTCACACATTGTGGCCGACTAAGGTGCGGCGCGGCGCGACTATAGCCAGAACCTCTCTTACTTATGAATAATAAGCACATAAGAGAAGGAGGGCGATGATGCCGTGGAACGTAGGGATCCTTGGGGCCGGACCGGGGGTTGCGGCTCTTCATCTCCCGGTGCTGGGGCGGCTGGTGGAGCTGTTCAAAGTGGTGCACATTGCCGATGCCGGGAGCGGCCGCGCCCGGGTTCTGGCCGAGCGCCTTGGTGCCAACTGGTCGGAAGGAGAGGTTGACCTGCTCGCGGACCCGGAGGTTGATGTGGTGGCCGTCTGCAGTCCGCCTGCTGACCATGCCCGCCAAATCCTGGCTGCCGTGGCCGCCGGCAAGCGCGGCATCTTCTGCGAGAAGCCACTGGCCACCAGTGGGGAGGAGGCCGAAGAGGTCATTGCTGCGTGCCGGGCCACAGGCGCCATCCTCCTCGTGGGGACGAACCATCTGTTTGATGGGGCATGGGGGCGCGCAAAGCACCACCTTGTGGCCCTCGAAGGCAGAGTGCAGGCAATCTCCGTGACGCTGGCGCTCCCGCCGAATGACCGGTACCACCGGCTGGTCACGGAGGGCGGCCCTTTCATGGCCGCCCGACGGGGACGTCCCGACCTGGACGATCCTGCGGTGGCTGCCGGCGTCCTGCGGCAGTTGCTGACAGGGCTCGCGATCCACGATCTTCCCGCCGTCAGGGACGTTGCGCCAGGCATCGACGAAGTGGTCTACGCGCGGGTCGCTCCGCCCATCGGCTACGTGGTGGGTTATCGGTCAGGGGGCGTGCTGGTCCAGCTGGCGCTTACCATGCTTGCGGAAGGACCCGATGCCCTCTGGCGGATGGGCATCGCAACCTCCCACGATCGCATCGAGGTTAGTTTCCCGCCGGCCTTCGTCCATGCCGGAAGTGCCGTCACCCGCGTACGAAGCGTGGACGGGCTCTGGACAGAGTACCCGCGGGATCTGGAAGACGGCTACGTGACGGAGTGGCGCCTGTTTGGGTCGCTCCTTGAGGGCGTGGCCCCGGTGGAGTACGACGAACTGTTGGCGGACTCGCATTATGCAATCGACCTCGGCGACGCTGCGGCCGCGAAAGTTCTTGAAGGAGTGCCCCTATGAGTCCAGGTGATCGAGGGTATGGCGTCGTCACTGCGTTGCCTTCCTATGTGGCTGCTGTCGCCGAACTACCTCTCAGCGCTGCCCTGACCGATGGCGTCAGTGGCGCGGTGGTGGTGGTGCCCGGATCCGGCGATTGGTGGCAGGGCATGCTGGCGGCCCGGGCCGGGGGGGCGTCAGCAGTAGTGGTTGCGGACCCGGGCGTGCTCCCGCGCGAGATAGTGGAAGCCGAGCCGTGGCCGGGTGGCATTCCTGTGATAGTTGAGCGCCCCCGCCTGCGCCCCGATGTTGTTGCTGAGGCGGTCCGGGCAAGGCGAGGCAGTCCGGCCCGGATTATCACGGTGGAGTGCGCTGCACCCGCTCCGGCCCTGGATGCCGCGATTCGTGACGGCTTTGGCTGGCAGCGGTCCCTGGCCCAGAGGAAGTTGGCGCTTCGGTCCAATATTGCCACGGCGCAGGGCAGGATGGCGCTCCTGGACTGGGAGGGCGCCTCCGGCGGGACAGTTCCCGCCACTCTTGCGGCGACGGTGGTGGGGGGTCTTCGAGCCGGAGGCCTGCTCCAGGTGATGGCCCTTGGTGAGGTGAGGACGGAAGTAACTGTGGACCAGCCTGCCGGACTGATACGACTGGAGACGTCAACCGAGGATGGAACGTTGAGGGCTCCTGATCACCATGAGTCATCAGCCCGCCTGGCGCTTCGCCGGGCATTTAACGCCTATGCCTCAGGCGTGGCGGCTACCGATCTGGAGGGGCTGCTGGAGGACATGGCCCTCACGTGGGCCCTGGGTGCTCCGTAAGTTCTTTGAGTCTAATTCCGGCGTTCTTTTGTTGTTTTCTGACGAAAGTGAAGTAACATGGGTGGTGGCGCCGGGGTTCCTTCCGGACCCGTTCTCCGCCGTGATGGTGCGGCGGAGGCACAACACGTCGCGTCGACGGCCCGATCGTTCGGGTAGATCACTATGCCACTTTCACCTTTGAGACTACGTCTCCTTGTTACCTCCCTGCTCTCGGTCTCCTTCCTCGGAGCCCTGGACCACACGGTGGTGTCCACTTCCCTGGCCACCATTGCCGGCGAGCTGGGCGCGCTGCAGCTGATGAGCTGGGTCGTTGTGGGCTACACCCTCGCAAGCACAGTGCTGCTGCCGGTGCTCGGCAAACTGGGCGATGTGCTGGGGGCTCGCAGGATCTTCCTCGGTTCACTGGTCATGTTTCTGGCCGCTTCCCTTGCCTGCGGATTCGCCCACGACATGACCTGGCTCATCGCCGCCCGCGTCCTGCAGGGGATGAGCTCCGCAGGCCTGCAGCTGATGTCCCAGACCATCATTGCCCAGGTCACCACGCAGCGGGAACGGCCGCGCTACATGGCGATCATTGGCGCTGCTTTCCCCATCGCGATCCTTATTGGCCCCGTGCTCGGCGGCGCCATCACCGACTACTGGGGCTGGCAGTGGGTCTTCTGGATCAACATCCCCGTGGGCGCGGCAGCCCTGGTCCTTGCGGTGATCGCGGTTCCACACCTGGAACCGGGTCCCACTCCACGCCACTTCGATGTCGCCGGCGCAGCTGTTTTCACCACCGCACTCGTTGCGCTCGTGCTCGCCGTTTCCTGGGCAACCGAACGGACCGCGGGTCCCGCTGCCGCTGTCGCGCTCGCACTCAGCATCGTGGGCTTTACCGTTTTCTTCCTAGTAGAGCGGCGTGCTCCCGAGCCCATCGTGCCGTTCCACTTCTTTGCCAACCGCACCATAGCCGCAGGCACCGCGCTGTCGGCGATTATCGGCGTCGGGCTCTTCTCCATCACTGCGTACCTGCCCACGTACTTCCAAATGGCATACCAAGCCACCGCCACCGTCTCCGGGCTTGTCCCCATCGCCACAGTGTTCGGCATGCTGATCAGTAACCTGCTCACCGGATGGCTGGCCAGCCGGACAGGGCGCTACCGGATCTTCCCGATCCTGGGTACTTCGCTGGGAGCGGCAGGGCTCTTTGCGATGGCCGTGCTGCCCGTCGGGCTGCCGTTGTGGGTGCCCATGATTGCAATGAGTGTGGTTGGCATGGGCACCGGGGCGTTTATGAGCCTGATCGTCGCAGTGGTCCAGGGCGCTGTCCCCGCCAGCCAGACCGGCACCATTACGGCAACCATCAACCTGGTGCGGCAAGTGGGATCAACAGTGGCGACGGCGGTCATTGGCGGGGTGATCGGCTTCGGTGTCGCAGCCCTGTTGCCGTCGGGCCTTGACGCCTCCACGCTTACCCCCCAACTGGTCCACGCGGCGGACCCGGCCGTCCAAGCCCGCGTCGCGCAGATCTATGGCACGGTCTTCATTCCCATCTTCATCGCCCTGGCAATCACTTATGCCGTAGGAATCATCGCGGCGGTCCTGCTTCCCCATGGCTGGCTCTCCGATGAGCCCGTTCCCGCTTCCCACACAACTTCCGAATCCCTTTCGGCCTGATTTCAAAGGAGACATCATGTCCAATTCCACTATCGTTATCGTCGGCAGCGGGCCCATCGGCTCCGCCTACGCACGCGTGCTTCTTGAGCAGGTCCCGAACGCCCGGGTGGTGATGTTCGAAGCCGGGCCGCAGCTGACGGAAGTTCCCGGTGAGAGCGTCCGGAACATTCCCCACGCCGCGAAAAAGGCCCGCGCGAGGGAAATATCGCAGGGGCCGCAGGCCGGTGCCTACCGCGAGTCGCTCGGTATCCCTGCCGGGACCGTCACCGAGGGAATGTTCACCGCACGCCAGGGCACCCACCTGCTGGACTTCGGCGGCGCCGGCTCAGCCCACGCGCCAAGTTTCCCCGCAGCGGCGGCGGCCACCAACGTTGGCGGCCAAGGGGCGCACTGGACCTGCGCGACGCCGTCGCCCGCCTTCAGCGAGAAAATCCCGTTCATTGCAGGCAACGAGTGGGATGCGCTCATCGAGGAGGCCAAGCAGTTGCTGCACGTTCACAGTGCAGCGTTCGCTGATTCCGCGGTGGGCGAAGCCATTAGGTCCCTCCTTGATGAAGAGTTCGGCGCGGAACTGCCGGACGGCTACGGCGTTGGCACGCTGCCAGTGGCCGGCGATCCGCAGCCGGACGGCTCAGTGCGCTGGGCGGGGGCCGACGTCGTCCTCGGCCCGCTGATCGATCAGGGCAGCCCGCTCTCGAAGCAGTTCGAGCTCCGTGACCTCACCCTGGTCCGTCGCGTGGAACTGGACGGACGGCGGGTCACCGGAGTCACCGTCCAGGACCTCCGCACGGGGGAGGTGTCGTTCGTGGCAGCTGACGTCGTTGTCGTGGCGGCGGACGCCTTCCGTTCCCCCCAGCTCCTGTGGGCATCGGGTGTTCGGCCGAAGGCGCTCGGGCACTACTTGACTGAGCATCCCGTGGTTATCTCCACGGTGGCCCTGGACGCCGAAAAGATGGGGCGGCACGCCACCGAAGAGGACCTCAAGGCCGAACTGGCCCGGCGTGCACAGAACCCCGCAGATCCCGTCGCTGCCGTGAACCGCATTCCGTTCTCCGAGCCGGAGCACCCTTTCTCCGTGCAGGTGATGTACACCGAGACAACGCCATTCCCGATGGAGCCGGGAACCCCGTACTCCGAGAACCGCTGGGGCTACGTCAACATGGGCTACGGGACGCGAAAGCACCCCCGCTACGAGGATGCCGTCACCTTTGACGACAACGAGACGGACTACCGGGGATTCCCAAACATGACCATTGAGTACACGCTCACCGAGAGGGAAGACGCGGAGATCGCTCAAGCCACGGAGCGGCTCCGCCGTGCCGGGAAAGCTCTCGGCGTCTTCGTCGCCGAGCCGCGCCTCATGCCGAACGGCTCCAGCCTGCACTACCAGGGCACAATGCGCATGGGCGACACCGACGACGGCACCTCGGTGGCGGATCCGTGGTCTCGGGTGTGGGGGTACAACAACCTGGTGGTGGGCGGCAATGCTTTGATTCCGACGGCTACGGCGATGAACCCGACGCTGATGAGCGTAGCCATCGCAGTGCGTGGCGCCCGAAAAATGGCCGAGGCGATCAGTCTCGCGGCCGAGTCCGCTGCCGGCTGAACTACCGCGCGGGCCATAACGTGTCACGGGGGCAATCGAACGGGACCTTGCCCATGGAGTCCCAAGCCGGTTCCATATTTTCGAAGGCAATGGCGTTGTCGGGCCCTACGGGCTTAGCCTGGGGGCCCGGTACCTCTTCCAGCGCTGGGCAGCTCTTTCAACTTCTCCGGGACGGCAGGTCCAGAACACGCGCAGAATTGGCCCGCAACACGGGTCTTGCGCGTTCAACGGTCAAATCCCGCATCGAGGACTTGTTTCATTTGGGGCTCATCAAAGATGGTGGGGGGACGGCGTCCAGCGGAGGGCGGCCTCCGGCGACAGTTGCGTTTGACCCGTCTGCACGCGCAGTACTCGTCATTGAGATGGCCGTCAGCCGGATCCTGGTTACGGTGACAGACCTGTCGGGGAAGGTACTTGCGGACCAACAGTGCCAGCGTCTGCAAGCACAAGAGCCGCCGGCAACCTTGGGCCGGGCCATTGCCGTGGGCAGGCAACTTCTGGGAACTGCCGGCTGCGGGGGCGAAATGCTTGCGGGCGTTGGGATCGGGCTGTCCGGTCCAAGCCACCGCACCGACAACCACGCGGGGTCTCAACTCAGGCCCGGCTGGCATGGATTCGACTTCGAGAGCTTCATTCAACGGTCACTCCAAGTGCCCGTTGTCGTCGATAGCGTCGTCAATCTGATGGCGCGGGGGGAGCACACAGCCCATTGGTCCGGTCACGGCAACTTCATGTTCGTGAACGTCGATTCGAGTATTGGCTCTGCGATTATCAGCGGCGGTAGATTGCAGCCTGGCGCCAATGGGGCGACGGGTGGCTTGGGGCACGTTCGCGCGTCCAACGGTGGCGACCTTGCGTGCCCCTGCGGGAACTCTGGCTGCTTGGACATGATTTCTTCAGTGCCGGCACTGGTCCGGAAAGTTCGCCAGCACGGCGTGGATGCCCGAACGGGTGAAGATCTTTTGCGTCTGGCAGCTGACGGTCAGCCCGAAGTCATATCCGCGCTGCATCAAGGGGGCCGTGAAATAGGAGACGTCCTGGCAACGGCCGTCAGCTTGCTGAACCCCTCGGTCATCGTTCTCGGCGGTAGCCTGGGGGAGTCGGCGGATGTCCTTGCCGGGGTCCGGGAAGTTGTTTACCAGCGGGCTCTGCCGCCGGTGACGTCCCAGCTGCAAATCAACCACTCGCTTCTGCATCACCAAGCCACAATTGCCGGAGCCACTCAGGTGGTCGCGGACCGTGTACTCTCACCGGCGGCAATAGATGCAGCTGTGCTGGACCTACTGTCGTAGCGGCGCAGCCGGGGGCTTTGATAGTCCCGTGATGGTAGGAGACTCCGGCCGGCGGCCCATCTCCAAGGCTCACCAGGGACTGTTCCAGCCGATTTGTCTCACCACTTCACTCAGAGGCCGCGGCGTCCCGCCCACAGCCCGTGCAGCAGCGGCACGAGCGACGCGATCATCAGCAGGTTGCCTAGCAGCGTGTCGTCCCCCCTGACCACAGAACCTGCGATGAGCAGGGCGCCGAAAACCAGCGCCGCTGCGGTTCGCTGCGCCGTCCGGTCCAGCCGTGCCATCTGACGTTCGAGACGCGGATTGGCCACGGATAGTGAGCCGTCCTCGATTCGAGTGAGAAGCCCGTCCAGGCGTTTCGGCAGCCCCAGTGCGACGCCGGCGGCGTCGAGCGCCTGCTTGGCCACGTCCTGGACGATGTTTCCACGCTCGTCGCGCAGCAATTGCGCCGCATAGGGTTCCACCGCGTCCCACAGATTGAACCTGGCATCCAGCGAGCTGCACACCCCCGAGGTGAGTGACATCGCCCGGATGATGAGCAGGAAGTTCTCCGGCAACTGGAAAGGCAGCGAGCGGACCAGGTCGCCGAACTCCACCGCAAAATCGAGGAACTCCCGCGGGTCCACTTCGCGCAGTTCTGCGAAGCCCATCCCGCCGAACCGGGCAAAGAGATGCGTCATTGCCCGCTCAAGCTCGGCCGTGTCCGCCGACGGCACCAGCACACCCACATCGCGGATCGCGGCCACCAAGCCCTTGCCGTCACGCGAGGCGGCCGCGATCAAAAGCTTCCGCAGGCCGCTGCGGGTACCGGCAGGAACCTCGCCCATCATGCCGAAGTCGATGAACGTCAGCTTCCAGGGGCGTCCTGCGGTTGCATTGGAAGCCGGTGTGACGAAGATGTTCCCGGGGTGCGGATCGGCATGGAAAAAGCCGCTGCTGAACAACTGGTCGAACATGACCGAGGCGAAAACCGGGGCAACCTGAGCCGGATCGATACCCGCGGCAAGAAGTTCCTCCGCATCAGTGATCTTGATTGCCGCGACATTTTCGAGGACGAGCACGCGGCGGGTGCTCCACTCCCACGCGACTTCGGGCACACCAACCCGGTCGTCGTCGGCGAAATCAGTCGCGAAGCGTTCGGCATTCGCTGCTTCATGCAGGTAGTCGATCTCCTCAAGGCTAATTTGCGCAAACTCCTCGACCAGCGCGGGCATGTCCGCACGATCGGACACCAGACGCACATGGCTGAGCCAGCCGGCCACTTTGCGCAGTGCCGCCAGATCGACGTCGACAATCGCGTTGATGCCGGGGCGCTGCACCTTCAAGACCACGCTGTGGAGCCCGGCGTCGGCGGCATTGGCGGGAAGGAGTTGCGCACGGTGCGCCTGCCCGAGGGATGCGGCGGCGATTGGCATCTCTTCGACTGAGGCGAAAACCTTGTCCAGCGGCGCGCCCAGCTCCGCCTCGGCAAGTGCTCGGATTGCGGGAAACGGGACGGGGGGCACCTCGTCCTGGAGTCCCTCAAGTTCCTTGGTGATCTCGGGCGGAAGCACGTCGAGTCTGGACGACAGGAACTGACCCACCTTGATCATCAGGCCGCCCAAATCCACGGCCAGCACGTGGAAGCGCCGCGCGAAGCGCCGCATCCTCGTCGTCCGGGTGCGCTCGGCAATTTTGCCTAGCCCGACGCGGGGGAGGAACAGCTCAAACCACCAGGTCACCGCGAGATGCCACGCGGCGAAGCGCAGGATGCGACGGTAACGGGCGCGGGTGCTCCCGGCGCCGGGTACCGGATCCGCCCGGTCCCGGCGGACCGACGTCACCCCGTCAGTCCTGGGCGAGGATCGAATACAGCCGGCGACGTGCCTCGTCGAGCACCGCCACGGCCTGCTGCACCTGCTCCGGCGAGCCGGTGCGACCTACCTGCGACGCGGCCTGCGCTAGCTCAAGGCCAGCCTTGGGCAGTGCCGCGAATCCGGTGCCGGAAGCCTGGCCTCCTGACTCCCACGGCGCTGATGCATGCGCACCCGCCACTTCCTCCCGGCCTGCTTCGGTGAGCGAGTAGATCTTGCGGCCGTTGGACTCCTCGGCACGGATCAACCCCTCATCGGCCAGAAGTTGCAGCGTGGGGTAGACGGAGCCGGCACTGGGCTTCCATCTGCCGCTGCTGCGCTCCTCGATTTCACGGATGATCTGATAGCCGTGCATCGGCCGCTCCGCGAGCAGGGCCAGCACCGCCGAGCGCACCTCGCCCCGCCCCGCGCGGGTGCCGGAGCGATTCTCAAACCTTGAACGCAGCTCTTCAACGGCGTGCCACATACCCTCGATGTTGGGGCCGCCAAATCCGCCCGCAGGGTATGAATTACGCATGCTGCTCTCCTAATGGGACGCGAACGATACTCAACGATACATCCCGATACAGGCGAAAACCAGCACCTCGAAGAGGGCTGCGGAGTGGAGGATTACGCACAAGGTTCCCGGCAACGTCGACGTAAAATCCCACCCCACCGGATCTGTGCCGCCCGGTTGTGGAGCCTTGGGCGTGGGCTGGTTCGCGCTAACGGGGGTCAGTCAACCCCCGAGGCGCTGGCTAAATGACATAAGACGCGATTGCATCTCCCAGTACGAAGTGGCGGCCGGCGATTGCTTGCCGTCACGCAGGGCGCTGACGACGTTCACGGCCGCGTCAACTGCTGCGCGGTACGGCAGGGAACCGGAACTCACCCGCCGGACGCCCAGCGCACCCAGCTCGGCAACAGTCAGCGAGGGATGCGCCAGCACGTTGAGCGGCAGCCCAATGCCGGCGGTAATGGTCCGGATGTCCTCCGGAACCACAAG
Organism: Arthrobacter sp. LjRoot78; assembly: GCF_964254335.1. NCBI lineage: Bacteria > Bacillati > Actinomycetota > Actinomycetes > Micrococcales > Micrococcaceae > Arthrobacter > Arthrobacter sp. LjRoot78. The sequence continues at coordinate 2,045,884 of NZ_CAXUTG020000001.1, forward strand.
TCCGGGGACAAATATTCCGTCCGCCCCGGCGTCGGCGTAGGCAGAGGCACGGAGCAGGACGGCATCCACAGTGGCCTGTTCGCCGAACCATATGTTGTCCACCCGTGCGTTGACGAACATGGCCGGGCTGCGTCTCTTGACGGCGGCAACCTTGTCGGCAAAGGCTGCTGGATCGACCAGGTGCCCGGCCGTGCTGTCCTCCAGGTTGACCCCGGCCACGCCAAGGGTAGCCAGTTGGGCCACAAGTTCCGCAACCTCTGCAGGGTCATCGGAGTAGCCGTCCTCGATGTCCGCCGTGACGTGGACAGGCAGGCGGCACAAATGCTCCACGAGTGCCGTGGTTACTGCCTTGCTGGATCGACCTCCGTCCGGCAGGCCGGCACTTGCCGCAACGCCAAAGCTGGTGGTGCCGACTGCCGGGAACCCCGCTGTCGCGAAAGCCAAGGCGGATCCGACATCCCATGCGTTGGGCAGCAGGAGTGGCGCCGCAGCGTGATGGAGTTCCCGAAAAGTGGCCATTTCATTGCCATCCCCTGCTAACCGAATAGGTGAATCCCCGTTCAGTCTACAAACGCGGCCGGACGCCGCAAGGGACCGACGTTTCGCGGAACAAGTGATGGCCTAACGGGACAAGATGCTCGGGTCGTGGCCGCCTGGTCGGTACCGGCGGACATTCGTGCTGTGGATGTACTGTACGGATAACCTGTGGGTATGAAGAACCTGGACCTGAACCTGCTGCCCCAACTTCAGGTCCTGCTGGAGCTACGCAACGTTTCCCGGGCGGCCGAGAGGCTTCAGCTCAGCCAGCCTGCCACCAGCGCGGCGATGGCCAGACTCCGCCGGCACTTCGACGACGAACTCCTGGTCCGGAACGGCCGCACCTACGACCTCACGCCCTTTGCGCAATCCCTGGTCCCGCTGGTAGATGAAGCCATGCTTCACATCCAGCGGGCCACCCGGGTGCGGTCAGGTTTCGACGCCGCCACGAGCGAACGGGAATTTGTGATTGCGGCGTCGGACTACGCTGCGGCGCTGATTGTTGGTCCGTTGCGGGGGATTCTGCGGGAGGAGGCCCCAAGCGTGTCCGTGGACTTCGTCCCGACGGCCAAGTCCGGCATCCAGGGCCAAATGGCCGACTATTCAAAGATTGACCTTCTGGTGGGGCCAACCGGTTACCACATGCAGGGTACGAGCAAGCAGGTGTTCCGGGACAGTTTCGTGGCAGTGGCTGATTCCGGAAATTCCCTGCTCCAGCAGCCCCGCCTCACGCTGGACGACCTGGCCACGGTGCCTCACGCCGTCGGCTATTTCGGTGAGGGCATCAGCACCCCGGCGGACAAGCTGTTTGAATCCCGCGGTGTTCAGCGCCGCGTGGCAGCCGTGGTGGCCGGGTTTCTGTCGCTGCCGCTGCTGGTCGAAGGAACGGATCTGGTGGCACTGGTCCCGATGATGCTGGCGGCACGTGCCCAGCGCGGAGGGGACATTGTGGTGCTGGAGTTCTCCGAAGGCACCGAGGCGTCCCTTGTGGAGGCCATGTACTGGCACCCCTCCCAGACGGAGGACCCCGCCAGCGCCTGGTTGCGCTCCGTGGTGCAGCGGGCCTGTTCGCGGCTGCACGGACTTTTCCCCGTCACGGTCCACCCGGTGACTATCGACGCGGCGGATACCAGGTAGACCAAACGCGCTGTTCCCCATCCCGGGCATCACTGAGAGAGTCGGAGAAACATCCCTTCGAAAGGAAGACCCATGCCTGTCTCCAGCCAGCGCCTGGCCGGCAAAACCGCCGTGATCACCGGAACCGCCAGCGGGCAGGGGAGGGCGGCCGCCCTCGCCTTCGCTTCCGAGGGTGCGCTGGTGGTCGGCTGCGACATGGACGACGACGGCGCCGCGGCCACCGTTGAGCAGGTCACCGCGGCCGGTGGCCGGATGGCCAGCAGCAGGGTTGACCTGACGGATGAGGGCGCTGTGGCGGCATGGGCGCAGGATGTGGCCGCAACCCACGGCCAGGTCCACATCCTGTATGCCAACGCGGCGGTCACCCGCTTCGCCCCGGTGGAGCAGCTCACGTTCGCCGACTGGAAATGGAACGTGGCGCATGAACTGGATGTGGTGTTCCTGCCGGTGAAGTACTTCTGGCCCCGGCTGATCCAGGCGCGGAACACGGCCATTGTCCTGGTGGGCTCAACGGCAGGGGTCACCGGTTCCATGACCAACGGCCGCCTGGCACACACCGCCACCAAGGGAGCCGTGGTTGCCATGACGAAGCAGCTCGCGGCCGAAGGGGCTCCGCACGGACTGCGCGTCAACGCCGTCAGTCCCGGAATGATCCGCACCGCCGCAACCGAGGGCAACCTCCTGGCCGCAGACCACCCTATGCGAACCATCGCAGGCAGCATCCCGCTGGGCCGGATTGGCACGCCGGAAGAAGTCGCCAAGTGCGCACTGTTCCTTGCCTCGGACGACGCGTCCTACGTGACGGGCGCCAACCTGATGGTCGACGGCGGCTGGTCGGCGGTGCTGCCGGGCTAACGCATGGCGTCCGAGACCGACTTGGCGCCGCCGTGGCCCGACTGGCCGCCATCCACCGGAATTTCCGCGCCTGTCACGAAGGAGGACAAAGGACTGAGCAGGAACAGCACGACGCCGGCCACCTCCTCCACGCCTCCGGTGCGGCCCAGCGGGATTTCGGCCAGGGTGGCCTGCCGGAACTCCGGCTTGGCGCTCGCCGTCATGGGCGTATCAATGAAGCCCGGGTGGACGGTGTTCACCCGGATACCCTGCGGGCCAAGCTCCGTGGCCGCCACCAGGGAGAGCCCGCGCAGGGCCCATTTGCTGGCGGTGTAGGCGACCGGATAGTGCGCCGTCAGTCCTGCGACCGAACCCACGTTGACGATCGCGGAGCCGGACCTCATCAGGGGTGTGAGGGCCTGGATTCCCAGCAAAGCTCCGGCAACGTTCACTTCGTACACCTTCTGCAGGTCGGCCACCGAGGCATCCAGAAGCCGGCTCCTCCGGGTGATTCCGGCATTGTTCACCAGGCCGTCCACCCTCCATCCCCGGGACTGTATCCATTGAGCGAGACCGGACCAGCCGGAGGCATCGGCAACATCAAGCTGGCGGTACACCAACGCACCACCGGACGACGACGACAAAGCGGCCAACTCAGCCGGCATATCCGCCGCGAGGTCCGTCGCGATGACGCACGCTCCGGCCTCCACCAACAGCCGCGCTTCGGCAGCCCCCTGACCCTGGCCGGCCCCCGTTAGCACCACTGTCCTGCCCGCGAGCTGGAAGGAAACCACTCTCAGGCCCCCGAAGCAGCCGCAGCCGCAACCCGGTTCCGCGGGCGGGTCCGGGCAGGAATACGGGTAACGGCATCGCGCCGCTCACCCACGGTGTTCTCGATGCGGCCAATGCCTTCCACTGTCATCCGGACCACGTCGCCGGTCTTGAGCGGCGGGGGAGTCTTCGAGCCGTTCCGTCCCCAGAGTTCCGCGAGGCAGCCACTTCCACACGTGCCGGAGCCCAGGACATCGCCGGGCTTCATCACTGAGTCCTGCGACGCGTAGGCAACGAGCTCGGCGAAGGGCCAGCCCATGTTGGACAGCAGGTCCTGCCCGATGGCTTCCCCGTTGACTTCCACGGCCATGGAGATCGGCAGGAACCCCTCGGCGTCGTGCAGGTCCTCGAACTCGTCCGCCGTGACTATCCACGGGCCCAGGGTGTTGGCGAAGTCCTTGCCCTTGCACGGGCCAAGGCTTACTTTCATCTCGCGGCGCTGCAGGTCCCGCGCGGACCAGTCATTGAGCACCGTGTAGCCGAAGATGTGCTGGTGCGCCTCCGCTGCTGTCAGGTTCCGGCCGTCGCTCCCGGGAACGCGTCCGACGACGGCGGCGACTTCGGTCTCGAAGTCCAGGTCGTCGCAGCCGGCCGGAATCCCGACCACCTCGCCGGTTCCCGTCACGGTGTGCGGATTGGTGAAGTAAAACGTGGGTGCCTCGTACCACTCGGGCACCACGCCGGCCACGCCGTCGATGCTTTTCCGCACCCCTTCGACGTGCTCCTCGAAGGCCACAAAATCACGGATGGTGGCAGGCGCCAGCGGGGCAATCAGCTGCACGTCCGCCAGCGGCACGGGCGCCGCCGACCCGATGCTTTTGCCGGCGAGGGCCAGGGTTTCGGCAAGTCCGGCTTCCAGCAGGCTGTTGACGGTCCTGCCCGCGGGCAGGGCGTAGCAGTTTCCGCCGACCACAAAGCCGGACTGCGTCCCGCCGTCGTAATTCCAGCGTGCAATCTTGACCATGACGTTGTCCCTTAAGCTGTGGGTCGGGCGGTGAGGATTGAAGCGGGCGTGATGCCGAGGGCTGCGGCGTTACCGGCCAGCACTTTGGCTTCGTCGTCCGCGGGAAGGCTGGCCGCGCGCACTTCGTCCACAGGGAGGTCGGATCCCATGTCGAAGGGGTAGTCGGAGCCCAGCAGCACCTGCTCCGGGCCGGCTGCCGCCACCAGCGCCCGCAGCTCAGCCGGGTCATGGACCAGCGAATCGAAGTAGAGCTTCTTCAGGTATGACGACGGCGGCTGGGCGCAGCCATGTGCTTCCGGCCGGACTTTCCACGCGTGGTCGGAACGGCCCAGGCTTGTGGGAAGGTATCCGCCGCCGTGGGCAGCCACAACCTTCAGCAGCGGGTGGCGGTCCAGGACTCCGCCGAAGATCAGGTGCGACAGGGCCACCGCGTTTTCGGCCGGCTGCGACACGGTGTTGGCCAGGTAAAAGCGGTCCAGCCGTTCATCCAGGGAGCAGCCGAACGGGTGCAGGAACACCAGTGCGCCCAGCTCTTCAGCCCGGGCCCAGAACGGCTCAAGCCTCGGATCGGAGAGTTCAACGGTGCTGCGTTCCGGGTCGCCGGGAGTGGCGGCGAACGAGCCGATCTCCACGCCGAGCAGCCCGCACTCCAGCACCGCGTGCTCCAGGGCGTCCACCATCAGCCCGGGATGCTGGAGCGGCACCAGGCCCAGGCCGTTGAGGCGTTCCGGGGCGCGGTCAACGAACTCGCGCACCGCCCGGTTGGCGGCCAGGGCCAGCTGAAGCGACAGTTCCTCGCCGGCGAAGTAGTAGAAGTGCGACGGCGACGGCGAGACCAGCTGCACGTCCACGCCCTGGGCGTCCATGTCCTGCAGCCGGCGGTCCAGGTCCGTCAGCTGTGGCCAGCGCTCCTTGATCATCCGGCCTGAAGCGGCCATCGACTCCGGGCCGTTACGGCGCACCTCCAAGGCCTGTTGGGCACCAAAACCTTCGGAGTCGGCGTCGGAAACCAGCTGCTGCAGGGCCGGAAGCAGGATGTGGGCGTGGACGTCCACCGTGGGGTTTGCAACAGGATCGGTGCTCATGCGGGTTCCTTGACCATGCTGGAGATCGAGTGCATGAGGCCCGGCACGTCGGCGTCGCGGACGCCGTCGAGCATCCACTGGCCCAGCTGGACGGAGGCGTTGACCACTGCCTTGGCACGGTCCAGCCGGCGGTCGGCGAACTCCTTCCAAAGCGTCTCGGTGACGTCATCGGCGCTGATCAGCAGTTCGGCGAGCACCGCCGCGTCCTCGAGTGCCATGGCAGCGCCCTGCGCGATGGTGGGCGGGCAGCTGTGCGCGGCGTCCCCGATGATCACGGTGCGGCCGCGGTTCCAGGGCCCGTCCACCAGGTGCGTGGTGAACCACGTGTAGTTGATGCGGGCACTGTGGTCCAGGTTGGCGCGGATCTCGTTCCATGGCCCGCCGTAGGCAGCGGCGAGTTCGGCCATGATGCGCGGGCCGTCCTCGTGCCTGCGCTCCTGGGCCTTCTCCACCAGGTAGGCGTAGATGGTGTCCGGGCCGGTGGGGCAGTAGCCGGCGATGAAGCAGGGGCCGCCGTAGGTGAGGTCGGTGCGGACCACATCCGCGGGACGCTCCACAAAGGCACGCCAGATGCCCATGCCGGTGGAGGCAGGTTCCACGTCGATGCCGATCGCCTTGCGGACGGCTGAGTGCAGGCCGTCGGCGCCGATCAGGAGGTCATAATTCTCGGTCGTGCCGTCGGCGGTGCTGACGGTGACGGAGCCGCCGTCGTCCGCTATTCCGGTGACCGTCCTGCCGTAGCTGATGCGGGCCCCTGCCTGTTCGGCGCGTTCGCGGAGGATGGTGGTGAGGTCGGGGCGGTACATGCCCAGGGTGGCGGGGAGGTCGTCGCCGCCGGTCCGCATGTCCTCCAGGACCGCGATCACGGTACCGGCGGGGTCCGGTGCGCGCAGGCCGAGGGTGCCGAATGCGTAGCCCTTGGCCTCGACCTGCTCCCAGACCCCGAGCTGGCGCAGGATCCGCAGGGCGTTCCCTTGCAGGGTGATTCCCGATCCGAGGGTCTGCGGAGCGTCCGCCTTTTCCAGGATTTCGACGTCGATTCCGGCGTCGGCCAGGAGGATGGCTGCGGTCAGTCCCGCGGCTCCCGCCCCCACGATTCCGACGTTCTGTACTGCTGCCATCGCTGACTCCTTTGTGTTGACGGCGTTACTGCTGGTGGATTGTTGTTGCTGTTTAGCTGAAAGCTACCGGACGGCGATCGGGTTGACGGGCGATCCGACCGCACCCGTGATGGGGAGCGGCGCAGCGGTGAGTATGAAGTCGTACCGGCCATCAGCCGCGCAGGCCTCGGCCAGCGCGTCCGGGTCCCACATTTCGCCCAGGAAGAGCCCCAGGTTGGGGATGGCGATCTGGTGGAGGGGCTGGAAGGCGCCGTCGAATTCGTTGGGACGGACTTCGAAGCCCCAGGTGTCCGTGGCGATCCCGGCGATTTCGCTGTGATGCAGCCACGGTGCGGTGCTGAAGGACAGTCCGGGTGCGGGGCCGCCGGCGTATTCACCCCAGCCGTCGCGGCGGACCCGGGTGTGCTGGCCGGTGCGGATCACCACAATGTCGCCGCGGCGGACGATGGAGCTGGGTCCCTGCAGTTCGATGGTGCGCTCAAGGTGTTCCGGGGTGATGGCAAACCCGTCCGGCAGCTCGCCGTCGGTCCTTCCCAGTTCCGGGCCGAGCGCGCGGCCGACGTCCAGCAGGACGCCGCGGGTGACGATCTTGGCCGCGGCGGTTTCGATGCCGGTCACAAGGTCGCCCTCGGAGGTGACCACGTCGCCGGCGGCCCGGCCGTTCCAGGCCTTGCCTTGGTCGAAGATATGGCCGAGGCCGTCCCACTGTGTGGAGCACTGCAGCGGCATGGCAATGACATCATCAGCGCCGCCGAAGCCGTGCGGGAAGCCCTGGTTGCCGCGTTCGGCGTCCACGCCGGTGTCCGTCATGGTGTGGACAGGGTTGGTGCGGCGCCGCCAGCCTTTTTGCGGGCCGTTGGTGTCGAACGGCTGGGAGAGCGAGAACGCATCGCCGGTCTTAACGAGCGCCGCAGCTTCAACGCGCTTCGCAGCGTCGATGAAGTTGAGGGTGCCCAGGACGTCATCTGCGCCCCAGCGGCCCCAGTTGTTGTGCGCCTCCGCCATGGCCCGGATGCTGCCCAGCGGATCCTCACGCCGGATCACCGGGGAATCGGCTGATTCCCCGGTGCCGGTGGTGCGTGTGTCCTGGGTGGTCACGGCTTGCTGCCTTCAGTGTGAGCTTCATCCTTGCAGCGGATCAGCTGGGTGCCCAGGCCGGTGATGGTGCCTTCCATGACGTCGCCGTCCTGGAGCAGCCGGCCCCAGTGCTGGCCATTGCCGGCAGGGCTGCCGGTCAGGACCAGGTCGCCCGGACGCAGCGGCATGATCTGGGAGGCCTCGCTGACCAGCTTGGCCACTCCGAAGATCATGTCCTGCGTTGACTCGTCCTGCATGGCCGTGCCGTTGAGCTTCAGGGTCACCTGCACGTCCTGCGGGTCGCCGAAGAACTTGGCCGGCAGCAGCACCGGACCGGTGGGGAGGAAGCCCGGGGCGTTCTTGGCGCGGTACCAGTCCGATCCGATCGCGGGCATGTCCTTGCGGAAAACGTACTCCCGCGTGGTGATGTCGTTGACCATCGTGTAGCCGAACACATACTCCAGTGCCTCCTCTGGTGTGACCCGGAAGGCCGTCCTGCCGATCACCGCCGCCAGCTCCAGTTCCCAGTCATGGGACTTGGAGTAGGCAGGCAGGGTGAGGTCGTCCGTTGCGGAAGCGATCGCCGTCGGAAGCCCGATGAAGAAGTACGGGGTGCCCTGGCCTGCCCGCTTGTCCATCATCGCGGCGGTCGTGGCGCGGACTTCTTCTTCGTCCTGGCCCGGTTCGCGGTGTGCGGCGGCGAGGTCGATCACGTGCTTGCGGTAGTTCGCGCCGGTCTGCAGGACCTGGACCGGCTCCACCGGGGCAAGAATTTCGACGTCGGCCAGCGCCAGGCCGGTCTCCTCACCTGCAGAGGCGGCCAGGCTGTCCAAGCGGCCCTCGGTAGTGTTCCAGTGCTCGATCAGGGAGTTGATGTCACCGTCCACCGGCAGGACCCGCTGGTCCACCAAGAGGCCCACGCGAGCTTTGCTGTCACCCGGCTCCTGGAAACGGATAAGGGAGTACGTTGCTTCGGTCATGGTGTTTTAACCCCGACCCTGCTTGGCGTAAGGGTTCAGCAGGGCTTCCTTCATTTCGGGAGAGGCGCCTTCTTCGGTGGCTGTGAAGCCTTCGGCCGGCGGGAAGGATTCGGTCATGGAGTGCGGCATGGCGCCGTTCTTGTAGAAGTTGTTGGAGCCCTCGGACGGCTTCCAGGTGTTGGCTTCCCAGTCCGGGACGTAGTTGCGGTAGCCGCCGGAATTGAGCTCCACGCGCAGCCCTGACGGGTCCCGGAAGTACAGGAAGTTCTGCTCGCCCACGCCGTGGATGGAGGGCCCGTATTCCATGGCGGTGCCGTTTTCCATCATGACGTCCGCAGTGCGGAGGAGGTCTTCGGTGGCATCCACCCAGAACGCGATGTGGTTGACGCGGCCGGCGCGGGTGGAGGTGTCCAGGACGACGCCGAGGTCGTGGGACTTTTCGTTTGTGGTCAGGACGGAGAAGACGGTGATGGGTGCTTCGTCCAGGTCCACGAAGGCCATGACGCGGAAGCCCAGGGATTCGTTGTGCCACTTAGCGAAGCCACGGACGTCCGAGCAGGCGACTGTGACGTGGTCCAGGAAGCGGGGTGCTGCGGCGTGGCTGCTGCGGCGCTCCGGCCGGTCCGGGTAGGTGGACTCGAAACCGGGTTCTGCCACGAACTTTTCGACGTCGAAGAAGAGGCGCATGCGGTGGCCGTAAGGGCCCGTGAATTCATAGGCCTTGCCGTAGCCGTGGCCGCCGGCGGTCCAGGTGCCCTGCACGCCCGTTGCTTCGACGCGCTGGGCGGCCGCTTCGAGGGCTTCCTGGGAGTTGGTGCGCCAGGCCATCCGGCCCAGGGATGCTTCCGGTCCTTCGGTAATGACCAGGCTGTAGCGGTAGTAATCGCCCCAGCAGCGCAGGTAGACGTTGCCGTCCGCCCGGTCGATGATGCGCATGCCGAACTTTTCCTCGTAGAACCGTGCCGAGGCGTCGACGTCCGGGGTGGTGATTTCGAGGTGGGCAAGATGGGACAGGGGAGTTTCCACGTTGAATTCCTTCTGCGTACTGGCTGCTTGTTTTTGCAGGTCTTGGAACTACTCTGCGGCAGGTTTGGTATACGTGGAAGCCGTAAATCAGGATATGTGCTATTCGCCGTACGGATATATGAGGGAGGTTTGCCGCCGGCCGTTCGAGACGGCTAGTGGATTCTCCGCAAGGCGTAGCGATGGTGGCCATGACGCTCGACACGGGGAGAGGCGATCACGGATGCTATTGAACATGCCCCGCACCCAAAGGGGAGAGTCGGTACTCTCCCGAGTCGTCCGCATCGTCGAAGCCTTCGGGCCGGGCGATTCCGCGCTGACCATCACCGAAATTGCCCGCCGTTCCGGATTGCACATCGCTACCGCCTCCCGGCTGGTGGAGGAACTGGGCAGCTTCGGCTGGCTGCAACGGGACGAGGACCGGAAGGTGCGGATCGGGGTCCGCATGTGGGAGCTCGTCTCCCGGGCTTCACCGACGCTCAGCCTGCGGGAAGCAGCGATGCCTGTCATGGAAGACCTGCATGCAATCGTTGGCCAGCACATCCAGCTCGGAGTCATGGAAGGCGATGAGGTGCTCTTCGTGGAGCGCCTGACCGCGCGCCAAGGGTATGCATTGCTCGCCGGGCACATTCACCCCGACGCCACCGGCGTCGCCATGCCGGTCCGGGACCCTGCGGGCAAGGTGGTGGCCGCCCTGGCAATCATTGTGCCCAATGACGATACTGCACGCTCCCGCATCGCAGTCCTTCAAGCCGCGTCAGGCGCCGTTTCCCGGGCGATGCTGTACCCGGCACCGCCACTCCCGTAAGTCGTCCCACGTTTTCCTCTCAACCATTGAGAGTTGCGTAGTGGCGGCGGTCACCCGTGAGTGAACCTTTGTGAAGAACAAGACGAGCAAAGGAGCCGAGATGTTCACTGGAGAGAATTCCGCCGCCGAAGCGTCACAGGTCAAGCTGACGGTGACGGCGAAGGCCGGGGTCGCTGACGAAGTGGTAGCCCTGACATTGGCCCATCCCGACGGCCGCAGGCTGCCTGACTGGACACCAGGATCCCATGTCGATGTGGTGCTTATGGTGAAGAAGAAACCACTGTGACGGAGCATACGTCGGAAAGAACTTCCGCCGTACCGGCACTATAAGGTTCAGTGATACGACGCAAAGCTGCATGGATATCGGTTTTAGTGATGCGGCTCGCTTGAATGGCCGACCTTGTGAGGTGATTTGAGTAAGAATGCAGTATGACTGCTCAATTTAGAGCAAACTTAACGACTCGAGGAGTCGTTCTTGGAATGCTTGCGGCGCCGTTATTTGTGTCGGTTCTGATCGGCACCTGGATTGCTTCGGGCAAGTTTAGCGTTCTGACCTTTTCCGTTGCTGTTTTTCTGGCCGCAATTGTAGGTTCTACTTTTGGGTACTCGGCATGAGCATAGTGTTCGGCCTTATTTCCTCTGAAGCAGCAAGGCTGGCAGGGTTGTCTACAGGAACGTGGAGGCGCCACTCGACCACTGATCGAATGGCGCCTCGTTCCGAATAAACTAACGGAATTCTGTCCAGGTTACAGGATACGGATCGTAGTACTCGCCAAATGCTGTCATGATATTGACAGCAAAGGCCTGCCATGACTCTTCCGCGCCAATCACGTACAGATGATTTCCGGCATCTCCTAGATCGTTATCGGCAATCCATCCTGAAACTGAAAGAAATGTAGTCGTTTCCAGGGGTCCGTATTTATCGAAGTCAAACGAAATGGATGACCCTAATCCATCTACATGCCCTGCCGCGGTCAAGAAGCGAAAGCCAAAGCCGGTTATCTCTTGGCTCCGTCCATTTGCCGGATACCAATGAATGTACGTAGAATCAAAATGTTCAGTTGTAATTTGCCCCAAGCGCAGTGAGCGGTAAGAACTGTCCTATGGATGGAAAACCTCGTGGGGCTCCGGCGATTGGAAAGTAGCAATCGTGCATTATGTCGCTGATCGCTAAGGGAGACATAGCAACGGGAAATGCAGTTTCGGTGTTCGGAGAGACTTTCTGCGTCAAAGTTCTTGTCTCGGGAGACCAGTCATAAGAAGTTTCAACAGAGCCAAATGCCGCCCGCCACCTGCATCGTGGTAGTGTGTCGCCGATGACGCACCTTGCTCGCCTTGAAACTTGGGTTGCGGCGCACCGGGATGTGCTCGAGCAGCACGGTCAAGTCACGCTTCTGTCCGGCCCGCCGGGCACGGCAAACCCGTCAGTTCATCTCCTGGTGGCTCTGTCTACTGACTCGGACGTTGAGTTGTTACTTTGGGAGTCTGGTGACGCCGAGTTCAACCATGGGCCCTTCACTGCCTCGGTCTTTGAGCACCTCGAGTTGGAGTCTCCCGAGGAACTGGCCGATCTCCTCGGGAGATTCCTAGATGCTGTGACAGGCGGAGCGCGGTGATTCGTCTCCTGTTCTCGCATTCTCGTGCGCGCTTTGGTCACGGTTGGCATCGTCTGAGCGTTGCCAACCGCAACTCGGTGACGAGCGCACAGAAGACTTGCTTTATGCCCTTTCTTCAGCGCCGGAGCCAGCTACTACTACAGCACTGATGTTCGGTTCAACCATTTTGCTCGGTTGGGCCGGTCGCTGATCGACGTGCTCAACACCGTGACCCTGCTGCGCGACCACGGCGTCCATGTGCGCTCGATCGCCGACGGCATTGACCCGGCGACATCGACCGGGCGCACGATGCTGAATATGCTCGCCACCCTCGCCGAGTACGACCGCGATCTGATCGTTGAGCGGGTCAACGCCGGCATCGCAGCCGCGAGGCAGAATGGCACACGTTTCGGCCGGCCGGTCTCCGTGGCCCCGCCGCACGTGAGTCAATCGGCTAGCGTGCAGCCGCGAGTGGAGGGGCTTCCAGATAGACGTCGATGAGATCTTCGTGATCGAGGACGAATCCGTGGCGCTCGTACAAGTGGCGTGCAGGGCTGCCTCGAAGGACGTTAAGACGGTAAGGTCGACTGTCATCGCGTTCCGCCATGATCTGGGCCAGAACTTTGCTCCCAATACCCTGTCCCTGATGTGCCGGCGCGAGGTAGAAGTGTTCTAGCCATAGAGCATCGGATTCTGGACGGAGTGCCACGAGCCCAATGTCTTCCGCGTCGACTTGGATAACGCGAGTGTGCGCGGGAATGAAGGCGTCAAGGAAGCGCTTGCGAACACGGCCCGGGTCATAACGACCAAGTCGTTCCAGGTCGGGGCGCATGACTTCGGCTCGCAACTCCGCCATCCATTGCGCGTCAGAAAGATCACTTGGCCGGAACACCCATTCAGCTGACACAACAATCATCCAACCGGACAGTCCGCTTCGACGCAAAACGCTTGCCGGATAGCTGCTCGACAGCAACGCCCGTAAGGCGGTGGCTGATCGACGACTCCAGCAAGAAACGTTGACTTTTCGTTGATCGGCACCCGGGGATACCCTTGTTCCGTTCCGTCTTCAGGACACGCGGCCAGGCTCCGCAAGACTGTCAGTGCCCGGGAGCACCATGGAGATATGACGGCTCCAACTGTGGAGGCGGCCATCCATGACCTGATGGATCTCGCCTGGAAAGTTGTCTATAACCTGCTCGAGGAGCGGGGCCTGCTCGGCGACGGGTTGTTCGTCGAGGAGTACACCGGCATCCACTCCTGGCTCGACGGGCCCACGCGCTACACCATCGTCCACTCCCGGACGGTCGGGGTCCTGTTTGTGGACACCCGGCCCGTTGACGCCATCGCCTTCCACCATGACTTGCTGGGCTCCGACGACCCGAAACGCTTCTTCAGCATCCCTGGCTATATTGGACGACCCCCGTCTAGATGCCCGACTCTTCGGTGGCAGACGGATTGGCCAGCCGGTCGATCTCGAATTCGGCAACGTCCAGAAGGCGGCGGCTTCCGGTGAGGTAGTCCGTGATCCAGAACAGCTCCTGGCTGGGGGCGATCTCCGTGACCTGGCCGCGGTTGCACCAGGGTGCCCTTGTAGGAGGCTTCAATTTGATCGCCGCAGGAAAGGGCCGCCATCGAGAGGATAGCGGTTCTTTCAGGACTGGAAGTGCCGGGCGTGTCTGTCGTGGTGCTCGTGCTTGAAGGATGGTGGGCGAAGGTTGCCTGCTGATGTCCGCAGGATGATGGGCAGGAGGCGGCCGTTAACCCCGCCCGGCGAAAAAAACCAGTCTTGTATCAGGGGATGGCCGGCCCGAAACTCTCCCAATGGGAGTCATCGAAGAATTGCGGGCACTTGACCATGTCGTGGACCGGCTCGCCGAAAAGTATCCGGCCGTGCCGCGGCAACACATCGAAGACCTCGTCGAGCAGGAACACCGGACGTTGGACACCGGCAGGGTCCGTGACTATGTTCCGATCCTGGTCGAACACGCCGTCAAGGACCGGCTAAGACAGTAGTAGCTGCACGCGTCCCGAGGCTTCTCCGCCCAGATATAAGGAAGCCCCTGCCCAGTGAAGGTGCAGGGGCTTCCAGTGGCCTGGCTAGTGGTCACCTTGTTGCCAGCGCAGGGGTAAGGGTGTACTGGTTGGGCAGCTTCAGTGACCCGTTCAGCCGACGTCGCGCAACCGGTCCGGGAAGTCGGCGTCTTGGCCTGTGCCGGGCTACGGCTTGCGGCCGGGCAAGACGAGGAGTGCGTCTCCGACCGGGCGTTCACCGGCCGCGTCGGACGGGGAGTTTACGACCTGACCGCTCTGGACCATCGTTGTTGATCCGCCGCCGTCCAGGTTGATCGCGTTGACCATGCCCAGGGACCGGGCCACGTCGGCGGATTCTTTGATGCTCAGTCCGAGAGACGTCGTCTGGCGCCCGTCGGCGGTGACCAGCAGGGTACGGCCCTGGGCGTCAACGCCTGCAATGGTGCGCGGATTCCGCTTGTGCACCCACCCGTAGAAGAAGGAGTTGCCGTCTCCGGTGCGCACCATGCCGTCGCGCTTGGCGGTCACGTTGAGCTCGCCGTTTTGGACCAGTGTCGGTCCGCCGTTGACCACGTCGGTGGTGGCGCTGGTCTTGAGGGGTTTCCCGGCTTCGTTGAGCAGATCCGTGTTGACCGTCAGCTTGGAGCCGGCCTTAGCCAGGGCTGCGAGCTTGTCGACCTCCGCTCCTGTGGCCTGCAGGGTGTGGCCGCCGGCCGGGACAGTGGTGCCCCGGGTGTTGTTGACGGCGGTGACCGTGCCATGGGCGTCGAGGAGGGCTTCGAGTCCGGGACCGGACGGTGTTGTAGCGCCGAACTCCGGGGTGAAGGCGACGATCTCGTTTGCGTCGGTGCAGGTGAAGTCGTGCAGCGGAAGGTTCGTCGGCGTGTCGTCGGTGCCGCCGCAGTTGCGGATGAGGCCCGGCACGCGGTTCAGACCGTCCAGGGCGAGCTCTGCCGTGTTGACGGGGGTGGTGACTGTGCCGTGCCATTGCAGTCGCTGGATGGAGGTCTCGTTCTTGGCGCCGATGACGAGGGAGGGCCGGTCCCCGACGGGTTCGCTGAGGACCTTGCCGTCGTGCACCGCGGCGCCTGCGGGATCGCCCGGGGCTCCAGCGGCGGGGTCCATGACGAAGTAGCCGCCGTTGGTCGCTGCCAATGCGCCGGAGGCGGCCGCGAGCTGGCCGGTCGTTTCCCGGTCTTCGAGGTTGGGGCCGAAAGAGGACGTAAGGTCGCCGCGGAATTCCTTGGGATCAATGGTGAGGACCTCCAGCTTCCAGGGCCCGCGGTCGTTTTGGCTGGAGCCTTCGTCGCCATCCCAGCCGGTGTAGATCACTGAGGATTTGTAGCCGGCCGCCTGGATCTGGGCGACAGTGGCGGCACCGTCGGTTTTGGCCGAGAAGTGGCCGGCACGCACACGGTAGCCGAGGTCCCCGCCGGCATCGGCCAGCTGCGGTGACTGGACATGCTCAACCCGTGCAACAACACCTGCGGCGGTGAGCTTGTCGGCGACTTCATCGGCTTTTGCCTGGGTGGACAGCGCTGATGCCGGAGCGTCCGGATCCAGGGAGGTGGACGGAACGGCAACCTCAGCGGTCCAGAAGAAGTCCTGGTTAGGGGCACCCCGGGGTGATTGTGGTCCGGGTAAGGCCCGGGGCCAGAGTGGTCACGTTGCGCGTCTCGGGCAGGTCCGGCGCGCCCAGATCCAGGTGGGAAGGCTGTAATGATCGGGCGGTCTGCTGATCCAGTTCCGGAGCCGTGGGTGCCGCGGTGGAGGCGCCTGCTGGTGCCAGGAAGGCAATGGGGAGGGACACGGCAAGCGCGGTGATAACCGCACGGCGGTGACGATGATTGGGATTGATCATGGTTACCGACACTAGGGTGTTTCGGGGTCGGACTTGGCACGCAAGCGCCCTCGTTAACTATGCTTTCGGGAAGTGTTCTCCACGCGTTTGGGAGGCGGTGTCCAGATGTTCCCGACAGTCGCCACCCAAGCAACCTTCACTCCTATTTTCGTCGAGAACCGGGTACTGGTCCTTGGTTGATACGCGCGCGTACCTTGTCCAAAACGGCTTCATTAGTTTGTTCTTTCAGAAGTCGGTCCTGGAAGATACCGCTGAGTGGCTTGCCCTCCATGGTTACCGGGTCATTTCGCTTGACGCCGCAGAGTGGGAAGAGTTGGAGCAAATGCACGTCGACATCGCTTCGGCCCTCGAATTTCCCGCCTATTACGGAGGCAGCTTGGACGCGCTCAACGATTGCCTGAGCGAGGTTGCTGTCGGTTCTTATGGATGGTCCGTCGCCGCAGATACCGGGCTAGTCTTGGTACTTCGCGGCTACGCGGAATTTTCAGTTGTTGACCCCGTCGGGGCTCATAGGCTTTTGGACGTGTTTGCCCGCCAAGCCTCCTACGCAGCCTTGTTTGGTCACCGCCTGATGTGCTTGGTGCATAGCTCAGACCCGAAGCTTTCCGTTCCGCCTGTCGGCGGAACAACAGTCATGTGGAACTACCTTGAAGCTGCCGATTCAGCACGCCAAACCCGCGGCCTCTAAGTAGTTTTGAGATCCGTCCCGCATAGGGTTCCCCAAACGCGACAGCAGCATCGCACCGCGGTATGGAGTCCCGTACGCATCAAGCGATTTCGACGGCTTCTCCGTGCACGATGATCCCGCCGGACGGAGGCATGTCGACGGTGAGCACGCTCGGGCGGCCGACATGGCTTCCCTGTCGCACCACCACGCGGCTTGGCGGTTCCACGAGTGAGAGCAGGCGCAGGTATCCGCCGAAAGCGGCGGCAGCCGAACCGGTCGCCGGATCTTCGGTGATGGTGCCCACCGGGAAGAGGTTGCGCGAGTCGAATTCGCCCGGCCCCATCTCGTAGAGCGTCGTGACGGTGCCAGCCCAGTCTTGCGCATCCATCAGTGTGCGCATGGTATCCGGGTCGAAAACGAACGAGTCAAAGGCCTTGCGTTCCGCGAAGACGAGAATGGGGTGCCAGTTTCCGGCAAAAGCGACCATCGGCGGGTACGCCGGGTGCAACTCGCCCCGGCCCATGCCGAGCAATCCGAGCAGGGTGGTTAGAACATCGTCGGGGAACTCGGCCACTCGCGGCTCCACGCTCGTGAAGGATGAGGTCACCGCTGAGCCATGGCCTGCAGTCTCGATCACGACGGGCCCCACCAGAGTCTCGAAAACAAAGGTCCCCGCGCCATCCCGCCCTGACAGCGCGACGGCCAAAGCAATTGTGGCATGGCCGCAGAACGGCACCTCGGCGATCGGGGAGAAGTACCGCACCCGGTTCCGGCGGGAGTCCCCGTCAACCGACACCTCCGTGACAAAGACCGTTTCCGCATACCCGACGTCGGCCGCGATGGCCTGCATCCGGGCGTCATCGAGACGGGTTGCGCCCAGTACTACTCCCGCCGGATTTCCCCCGTCGGGGGTGCTGGTAAAGGCGGCATAACGAAGTACGTCGGGTGTCTGATTCATTGCTACATCCTCGGTGGGTTGTGAAGATACGGGCGTGGCGAAGACCAACAGGGCGAAGCGAAATGCGACTGTAGCACTAGTCCTGTACGGCTCTGCCGGCCATGGCGAGGGCGATGTTTCGGGGGAGGCGCTGCGCGATGCCGGCCAGCAGGCGATTTCCGAAGCCTGAGACGACGCTCACGGGTGTAGTGCGGCGATCGAGAGCGCGCAGGGCGGTGTCGATGACATCGCTGGCGCCCTGCAGCCGGCCGACCGCTGCGGCCTGGCTCCCGAGTACATCGAAAAACTCGGTGCGGGTAGCCCCCGGGCAGAGCGCGAGTACACGAAGGCCGGATTCCTTCGTCTCATGCGCCACGGCTTCGGTGAAGCTCAGGACAAATGCCTTGGTTGCTCCGTAAACCGCCATCCCAGGCACCGGCTGAAAAGCTGCGGTACTGGCCACATTGATGAGTGCGCCCCTCCCGGCGGCGAGCATCTCGGGGAGGAATGCCCGCGTGGTCTCGACGAGAGAGGCCACGTTGAGGGAGATCTCCGATGCGATGACCGCGGGGTCTTCCTTGACCAAAGGGCCGCTCGTGGCGAAGCCCGCGTTGTTGATCAGGGTGTC
The DNA here is from genome assembly GCF_964254335.1 of Arthrobacter sp. LjRoot78. Taxonomy (NCBI): domain Bacteria; kingdom Bacillati; phylum Actinomycetota; class Actinomycetes; order Micrococcales; family Micrococcaceae; genus Arthrobacter; species Arthrobacter sp. LjRoot78. The sequence goes on from NZ_CAXUTG020000001.1 coordinate 2,064,000, forward strand.
GATGCGGATGCCCCGGCCGGCAAGCTCCTCGCGGAGTTCCGCTCCGGCTCCCGCACGGCTCAAATCCTTCGAGAGCGTAGTCACTGAAATGCCGTGCGCGTCGCGCAGCTTCCGGGCGAGATCCTCAAGCCTGTCGGTCCGCCGTGCGACCAGCACAAGGTTGGCCCCGCGCGCTGCAAATCGTGCGGCAAACTCCGCGCCGAGCCCGGAGCTCGCTCCAGTGATGAGTGCCGTGGTTCCGGTGTAGCTCATGGTCATGTCGAATCCATTCCGTGTGGCAGCTACTCTATGTAGCCAATGGCTACATAGTAGACATTGGCATCATTGTAGTCAATGACTACTTTGTGGCTATACTCATCTCATGACCGATCAGCCCTACCATCACGGCAAGCTCCGCGAGGCGCTGCTGGCCCGTGCAAGGGAAGTCATCGAAGAAGCAGGAGTCGAGGGGCTTTCCCTGCGGCAGCTCGCGCGTGACCTGGGTGTGAGCCACGCGGCACCCGGCAAGCATTTCCGTGACAAGCAGGCGCTTCTCGATGCCCTCGCCCTAGACGGTTTCCGCAGCATGAATGCCCGGATCACAAGAGCGTCCAAAGCCGCCGGAGGCCATCGGTCACGCTTTGTCCGGATCGCCAGGGCCTATGTGGACTTCGCGGTCGCCCACCCGGTCCTGTTGGCCGTGATGCACTCCACCAAACACCATCCTGACGCCAGCGATGAACTGCGCAGCATCGGTGAAGACGGCATAGCGGTCGCCAGGGCGCTCATCGCTGAAGCCCAGGACGCCGGGGAGCTGGCGCCAGGGGACCGCGAGATGCTCGCGCTCGTCTGCTTTGTGAACCTGCATGGAGCCGCTGTGCTGGCGGCGGGCAACCTCCTGGATGGAACTTCCATCGACGCCCTGACGGTTGCCACAACAGACCTGTTGTGGGCAGGCATGGCCGCAGGTCCCGCACCCCAGGGAGCCTCGGGAATCGGCGCCTGAGCCGCTCGCCTAGATGAACTCAGCGTCATAAACCCCCGTTGAGACGAACCAGCCGTCAGGCATCCTTCCTGCAGAGAAACCGCATCATCGCCGCCCTTGCAAGGGTGACCTGTGTCGTGGAAGCCCGCTGGCGCTCAGGGGCGCCCAACACTGCACACCACGCCGAAACCATTGCCTGGCATGTCGCGGCCGTCCCCGGGAGCGTGCACAGCGCCAACTCCGCAGGATGCCACAGGCTCCTGAAAGAAGGCGCGGCGGTGCTGGTGTCCGATGCAGCCGAACTTCTCGCAGACTAATCCTTCAGGTGGCCGTCCCGTTGCCGGGGCGGTCACCGCTGGCGGTCCGCCGCCGTGGTCGGCTTGCGCCGTGGGTCGGCGGCGGCGGACCGCCATACGCACACGCACCGCCGGCGACCGGGGACGCGCGGCCACCGAAGTCAGGGAGGCCGAAAGAAGACCGGGGTCCTGATGGAGCGTCCGCAGGGCTCACCAGAAAAGGGCGTCCGCTGGCGCGGCCGGCTGTGGGGCCAGTGCCGGCTCCGCAGGGCTCCGCCGCCCCTGGCCCTGTTCTGGAGGACCCGCTTCCCTTCCAGGCAGACCTCCGCGCCGCGGGCCCGGTGGTCCATCTGGACGAATACGATATGTTCGCGATGGGCCGCTCCAACGAAGTGCACGCCGCCCTGACCGACTGGCAAACCTTCCAGTCCGCGGCCGGCGTCGGACTGAGCAACTTCCGCTATGACAAGCCGTGGCGTCCCCCGAGCCTGCTGCTCGAAGCGGACCCACCCCACCACGACGCGCCCCGCGCGGTCCTCACCAAGATCCTTGGGCCCCGTGAAATCCGCAGGCTGGGCGAATCCTGGGCCACCGACGCTGAGGAACTGGTCGAGGACCTGCTGGCAAGAGGCAAAGAGTTCGATGCCGTCACGGACCTGGCCGCGGCGTTTCCCCTCCGGGTCTTTCCCGACGCCGTGGGAATACCCCAGGCGGGCAGGGAAGACCTCCTTCCCTACGGGGACCGGCGTCTTCAACGCCTTCGGCCCGCCAAACGAGCTCGTCGCCAAAGGGGCGCCGCGCGTGGCCGGGCTCTCGGCCTCGATAGCCTCCCAATGCGCACGCGACGTCCTGACCGCTGACGGATTCGGTGCCCAGATCTGGGCCGCCGCGGACAGGGGAGACATCACCGAGGCCCAGGCGCCCCTGATTGTCCGCTCGCTGCTCACCGCCGGAGTGGACACGACAGTGAATGGCCTGGCAGCCGTCCTCTACGCCTTCGCCACCCACCCTGACCAGTGGGACCTGCTGCGCGAAAAACCCGCCCTGTCGTGCACCGCCTTTGACGAGGCCGTACGGATCGAGTCACCTGTCCAGACGTTCTTCCGGACCACGACACGGGACATCGAAGTCGGCGGCGCACTCATCCCCGAAGGCCGCAAGATCCTCATGTTCCTCGGATCAGCCAACCGGGATCCGCGACGCTGGGAAAACCCGGATGCTTTCGACCTGAACCGGGATCCCTCCGGCCATGTAGGTTTCGGTTTCGGCATCCACCAATGCGTCGGCCAGCACATCGCGCGCCTGGAGGCAGCGACCATCTTGAGCGTCCTGGCCAAGAGGATCACCTCCATAGAGATTTCAGGACCAACCCGCAGGCACCACAACAACACCCTGCGGGCCTGGGCATCCCTGCCCGTCCGCGTCCGAACCGCCTGAACAACCCGAAGGCAGTACCGGCCGCGTACTACCGCAACCACAACCAGACACGACGCCAGCAACCAGACAGCCGCTTGCGGCTGCCCGGTTCAGTGCGCCAATTTACAAGGACGTAAACATGTCAACGAAGTCCGCTCATCACCGATGAGCAGGCTCCAATGCGGGCAGTCGCCGTCGCCATTGCCCTGATGCTGATAGACGGTATGGACGTGGCAGTCGCCGCCTACGCAGCGCCGTCCCTCTCCAAAGCCTGGAGCCTTGACCCCGTTACTCTCGGGTTCCTGCTCAGCTCCGGCCTCGTGGGCATGGCCGCTGGCTCCCTATTTCTAACGCCGTTCTCGGACAAGATCGGCCGCCGCAGGATGATGCTGGTCGCCCTGGTCCTGGTCAGTGCAGGCATGGTCCTGTCCGTCTTCGCCGGGGACGTCGTGCAGCTCATGGCGTACCGCGTTCTCGCCGGTCTCGGTATCGGAGGCATGATCGCGAACCTGAACGTGTTTGTTTCGGGGACCCGACCGGCCTACGAGTGCTGGCAGGCAGACAGCGGTGAGGGCGGCATCAGCGGCCCTCACCGTCGTTGGTTCGTCCCGAGGACTTCGACCTGGACACCATCGGCAAAGCACCGGCAACCGCCAGCAACGATCGCGCGCCCAGAACGTCTACCCGCTGACCTCCCACAAGCCGGACCAGGCAACCCCCGGCCAGCAAAGACGGGTCCCACGGCTAAGCCGCGGGACCCGTCTTCCTGACATTTGCGCGGGAGGCTTTGAAGGGGGTGCCTCGTCACACGAGGGCATGTCCGATCAATCCGCCATGCAGCGGCGCAGCTTCGCCTTTTCCGTGATGTAGGGCGAGGTGGACCGCTAGATTTATGATCCCGGGGCGCCAAAATAGCTTGAAAGCCGTCGACCCCCATCGCAGGCCAGGTCGATGATGCTGGGTGAGGAATCCGGTTGGTGGAGGATACCGTCTCGTAGTCCGCTGACCGATAGGGACGCCATCACATGGCCGCGGTGATCAAAAATCGGGGCAGCGACGGCGGCCATTCCCAAGGTGACTTCGTCGTCGCTGAGGGCGAAGCCGGCATCGCGGATTTCTTTGAGCTTTCCATAGAATTCCGCGCGGGATCGCGCGCCGAGACTAAAGTCCGAGCTCTGGACCATGACCGCAGCGTAGTCCTCCCAGGACTTGGGGGTGTCGAAAGCCAACAAAGCGCGAGGTGCGGCACCGAGGTGCAAGGGCAAAGAGCTTCCAAGGGCCAAGCGGCGACTGTTCACTCGCTTTCCGTCTATCCGCTCGATGCATACGGCACGGGTACCGCTCCTGATGCAAAGGAATACAGTTTCCCCGGTTGCATCGTGGATTTCGCGGAGCACGGGAAGCGCAGCCCGCCGCAAGTCCAGTTGGTTCAGCAGATTCCCCGCGAGGGAGATCATCTTACTGCCGATTCGATAGGAACCGCGGTGGCCAAGCTGCTCTATCCAACCGGTCTCAACAAGGGTTCCCAACATGCGGTATACGGAGCTGATGGGTTCGCCTGTGAGGTCGGCGAGTCTAGCGGAGGTTGAGACGCGTTCGACAGCCAGCGCATCCATGAGGGAGCTGGCTTTGGCCAATACCGACTCGTTCGATTCGGGGGCGTTGAACTCATGAGTGGTCGGGACCGGCTTGAATTCCGCCATCAGATCGGTCAGGGCCTGCGCTGCAGCCGCGAGAACGGTTTTGGCTTCTTCCTGCTGGTTGACCACTTGGTCGACCAGACCCGCTGCCGTCAACGCACCGAAGATGCTGCCGTCCGCGTTGAATACGGGAAATCCCAAGGCCGCGATCCCATCGACAACCTCATTGGATTCCATTCTCCAGCCGTCGCGTTTAGTGTCTGCGACCAGTTGGCGGAGAGTCTCGGAGTCAATGGGCGTCCTTGACGCCCATTGAGCATACGGGGCTTGGGCAAGGAGCTCGTCGAGTACTTCGGGGGGTTGCCACGCCAGTAGCACATGGGATGCGGCACCGGCGTGGAGTGGAAGGATCCGCCCGGATGAGAGCTCGTGCAGATCGACTTCCGTGGAATCAACCTGCTCCAAGCAGACGGCAGTGCCGTTGCGCGGTATCCAGAATGCCGCCGTTAAACCCAGCTCGGACTGGATGCCCTCCAGCAAGGTATTGAGGGCTTCATGATCGAGGAGGGCGTCGGTTGCCGCCTCCGCAAATCGCAAGATCCCAATGCCCAATTCAACGAGCCCGGCCGGGGAGCGGCGGAGAATCCCGGACTGTTCCAGCGCGCTGATGATCCGGTAGACAGAAGGCCGCGGTTCGTCGACAGCTTTCGCCAGGTCCGCCGGAGTCGAGGGGCCGAGGGCGGACGCTTCATCAACCACTTGTGTAGCCTTGAGCACCAGCTGAATCAGCTTGGCTGCCTGTGTCATGGTTGCACCCCTCGAATCGAACTGCCTCGCGCCACAAGCGACATGAATCGGGGGACCGGGCAGGATGTGTCGCCTTTCATGAACAACCTGTCCAGTATATGCGACTAGCAGTCGAGGGCGACCGCGCCAGGCCGATCTCGCCGCGATCCCTTAGGGCCACACTGGAGCGCCCGACTTGGCGTTGGACGCTATGAAACTTCCAGGCCTGAATCAGCATAGGCAGTCTTGGCCTGCGGCCCGGTGAGGAATCGGGTGAGTGCTTTAGCCGCCGGTTTCCGTGCCGCTGGCGCAGTGAAAGCAATCGCAAAGTTCGTGTAATGCTGGACGGAGTCCGGCAGCGGGCCGATGACCCGTGCGCCGGGCACATGCAGGAGTTCGCTGATCTGCTGGACCGCGAGGTCTGCTCGTCCGTCGATGACAGCTGCCGCGGTGGGCCCGTGGTCGATGAGCGTGGCTCGCGAATTCACCTCGTCGGCAATGCCGAGCTTCGTGATCAGGGTCTGGAAGTACAACCCGCTGGGGCTGTTGCGTGAATAGGCGACGGAGCCGGCGGCGGTTAGGGTTCCCGCCAGCGTCCTGACTGTGGAAATGTCCGGCTGTTTCCTGCCAGGGCATGCCGCGATGCCTATCCCGGATTTCGCTAAAGGGACGATGGTGCCGGCCGCCAGGACGCCTGAGGCTGCCAGAGCTTGGAGGGAGGCCGACATGCCGATCATCACGTCCGGCAGAGCGCCGGCGTCGATCCGCTGCACCAACACGTTGGTTGAGGCGTAGACGATGTCCACGGCAGCGCCGATCTCGGTGCTGAGGGACTCCTGGCCGAGGCTTTCTAGGGCCGGCTTCAGTGCGGCGGCGCAGAAGAGCGAAACCCTCGGGCTGCTCTTGTGATGGGAGCTCATGTGGCTGTCCTTATCCAGGGTGGGCATGCGGGTACTGCCCAGCAGGTATGTGGGGAGGGGAGGCAGGAGCTGCTGTCCTTCCCCTGGTGACTACGGTCAGCTCGTGAATGGGGCGAGAACGATGTCGAAGCGGGTTCTGGCCCAGGACCGGCCCCCGAGGTCGCGTCCGTCGGGCGCAGCCGTACCGGGTGCCTGTTCTTCGAAGTCCCTGATGAGAGATTCCTTGACCCCAAAAACGCTGTCGTGCTTCAACAGTTCGTCGCCGCGGACAAAGATATGCGTTACCAATGTCCGCAGGCCCGGCGCGGTGACCATGAAGTGGAGGTGCGAGGCCCGCATGGGTGACCGTCCGACGGCCTCCAGCATTTCCCCCACCGGGCCGTCGTGGGGGATCGGGTATGGGGTCGGCGTCAGCCCCCAGAACCGGTAGTTACCATTCGCGTCGCTGAAGAGATGGGCCCGGCCGGACACTCGCTGGTCAGAGTACTGTACGTCGTAGAAGCCGTCCTCGTCGGCTTCCCAAACTTCGATTCTCGCATTTGGGATGGGGTTGCCGGCGGTGTCCTTGACGCTGCCTTCGATCCAGCATGGCTGGCCGGGAGCGGCGCCGGCGATGTCCCCACCGTTCTCGATTTCCGGAGCGTCTTCGACGAAGAAGGGGCCAAAAACTGTGGCCTCGGTCGCGTTGTCAATGGTTTCGTTGTTGACGGCGATCGTTTGCATCGATGCCCCGAACACGTCGGAGAGCAGGATGAATTCCTGCCGTTTGTCGTCTGTGATGTGGCCGGCCGCCGTCAGGAAGCTGATTGCGGCATTCCATTCGGCTTCTGTCAGGCGCACTTCACGGATGAAGGAGTGGATGTGCCGGGTCAATGACTGCATGAGTTGTTTGAGTCTCGGGTCCTGGCAGCCCTCGAAGGAGGCCAACACATTCTCGACCAGTTTCTGCTCGACCCTTTGCTGGGCCTCGGAGACTGGGTGCAGGGCTACATGAGTGCCGGTTTCAATGACTCGGGTCTGGTTGTTCACGATGGTTCCTAGCTGTCGGTGGGGGTGGTGGTGCTTCTCAGGACGGGGGCAATGAATCGGTTCTCTAAGCGCGGACCAAGGGCTGGGATGCGGCGTCGAGGGCCTGAAGTTCGGCGTCGGTGAGTCTGATGTCCATGGCCGCCAGCAGAGGGGGAACCTGCCCGTTAGTCCGCGCACTGGCGATGGGGGCGACGACCCCGGGTTGAGCAGCCAACCACGCGAGGGCGATGGAGGCGGGCTGGACATTATGGTTGGAGGCAACGAGACGCACAACGTCCAGAACCCGGAGTCCTTGAGGCGTGAGGTACTTCGAGGCGTCGGCGGCTCGAGGACCCTCGATCGGCGCCGTGCCGGCGTATTTTCCCGTCAGGAAGCCGTGGGCCAAGGAGTAGTAGGGCATGACTGCCAGGCGGTGCTTGATCGCCAGGGGCAGGATGTCTGCTTCGACGCCACGCTCCATGAGGCTGTATTGGGGCTCCAGCGCGACAGGTGTGTGGAATCCTTCCCGCTCGGAGATCCTAAGCCATTCCTCGATGCGCTCTGCTGAGTAGTTAGAGATCCCGAGGGACCGCACCTTTCCTTCGTCCACCAGCGAGGACATTGCAGCGATGCTGTCGGCCAGGGGTGTCCCCGGGTCGTCGAAGTGGGCGTAGTAGATGTCGATGGTGTCGACGCCGAGGCGGGTGAGGGAGCCGTCGACGGCGGTACGGATTGTCTTGGGGGCCATCCCTTGGAGGTCGGGGTGGTGGCTGACTTTGGTTGCCAGAACGAGATCATCCCGGTTGGAACGGCCGGCCAGCCACTTGCCGATGATGGTTTCGGACTCGCCGCCAGAATTTCCCTCTCCCCAGAAGGAGTAGGAATCGGCGGTGTCCAGAAAATTCCCGCCGCCTTCGATGTAGGCGCCGAGGATCGAGTGGGAGGTCGCGGTGTCAGCGGTCCAGCCGAAGACGTTGGTGCCAAGTGCCAGGGGAGATACTTCGATTCCTGGGGCGATGGTCCGCATGGTGGGCAAGGTCGGTCTCCTAAGTAGTTCTGCTGAACGAGATTCCGGATGTTCGAGGTTCAGGGGGTTGGGCGGGCCAGCGGGCCTCCGGCGGGTCATCGTTCAGACGTTTCCGGAGGCCGCCTTCCGTGCCTCAAACGGAGGGGGTGGGGCTTGGCGGCTTTCCGGCCCAGGCGGCGTTCAGGATTCCCACGACATCGTCGTAGGTGATAGGGCGCGGGTTGCCGTAGGAGCGGCTGGTTACCTCTTCGGCGATTCGGGGGATGTCCTCCTCCCGCATGCCAAGTTCGGCGAGGGACCGTGGCGCGTTAAGTTCGCCGGCGATCTCCCACAACCGTTCGGCCGGGTCGGCCGCGCCACCCAGGGCCCGTGAAAGGGCCGCGGTGGCCTCGGGTGCTGCCGGCTGGTTGAAGCTGAGGGCGTGGGGGAGCACCACCGTGTGGGTTTGGGCGTGCGGAAGGTTGAGGGTTCCGCCCAGCGCGTGGCACAGCTTGTGGTGCAGGGACATCGTGGTGGCTCCCAGGCACGCGCCGCACAGCCATGATCCGTAGAGGGCGTTGCTTCTGGCCCCTGGGTCCGAGGGATCGGCGACTATCGCGGGGAGGGCGGCGGCCAGGGCTTTGACGCCTTCCTCGGCCATCAGCGAGATGATCGGGGTGGCGTCCGGGGCATAAAGGGCCTCGACGGCGTGCGCGATGGCGTTGATGCCGCTGGTCACCGACATGGAGGCTGGCAGTGTTGCGGTCAGCTCGGGGTCGTAGACAACACTGCGGGGCAGTACCCGGGGGTCGCGGCCGGTTTCCTTACGCCCGTCGGTGGTGAGGCCCCACACGGGGGTCATTTCGGAGCCGGCGTAGGTGGTGGGCACGGCGACGATCGGAAGGCCGTGCTTGAGAGCGATTGCCTTGCCGAGTCCGATGGCCGAGCCGCCGCCGACGGCGACGCAGCCGTCGGCACCGACCCTTGCTGCCTCGTCGCTGGCGCGTTGGGCGACCTCGTTGGGGACGTGCATGACGGCTTCGGGCAGCACACCCACGCAACGGTCACCCAGTGCCTCGGCCACCCGCCGGCCGGTGTCCTCCTGTTCTGGGGAGCAGAGGACCAGGACCCGCTTGAGCCCGATCTGGTCGAGTTCCTCGGGGAGAGTCGAGAGTGAGTCGGCGCCGAACCGCACTCGCATGGGCAGGGCTTCGTATACAAACTGGCGAGTCATAGGGGTGAGCTCCTTTGTAAATTCTTGTCGCTGAACATTGTGCGCAGGCGAGGTGTTCCGGAAAGGGTGGGGCGGGCGGGTCAGCGTGAGCCGGCGCGGCGCTTGTTGTAGATGTCGAATGCGACGGCCAGCAGCAGTACCAGGCCCTTGATCACGGACTGCACGGACTGGTCGATGCCCATCAGCTGCATTCCGTTGCTCATGACGGCCATGATGAGGCCGCCCGCCATGGCGCCGGCCACTTTGCCGACGCCGCCGGTGACAGCGGCGCCGCCAATGAATGCTGCGGCGATCGCATCAAGTTCGAACATGTTGCCGGCGCCGGGCTGGGCGCCGTTGGATCGGGAGGAGAACACGATGCCGGCCAGGGCCGAGAGGAGTCCCATGTTCACGAAAATCCAGAAGTTGACGGTGCGGACCTTGACTCCTGAGAGTGCGGCCGCGACCACGTTGCCGCCGATGGCATAGACCTGTCGACCGAAGACACTTCGCTGCATCACGACGCTGTAGGCCAGTATCAGGATGGCCAGCATGATCAGGACGATCGGCATGCCGCGGGCCGTGGCCAGCTGCCAGGCGAAGGTCATGACCGCGATGGCGACAACGACGATTTTCGCGATGAACAGGGGGAAAGACGGGACCAGCTGGTTGTAGCTGATGAGCGCCTTGCGGGTGCGGTACTGGCTGAATGCGTAACCGGCCACTGCGATGGCGAAGATTACAAGGGTGAAGACGTCGTAACCGGCACCGCCCAGGAGCCCGTTGAGGAAGCCCGACGCGATCTGGCCGTACTCGGCAGGGAACGGGGAGAGCGAGACGTTGTCCAGCACCACCAGGGTCAGGCCGCGGAACAGGAGCATGCCTGCGAGGGTGACGATGAAGGCCGGGATCCCGACGTAGGCCACCCAGTAGCCGTGCCAGGCCCCGATGAGCAGGCCTGTTAGGAGTGCGGCGATGACGCCCACCCACCATGGCTGGCCGTATTGGATGACGACCACTGCCGAGACGGCTCCGGTGAGGGCGACCACGGAACCCACCGAGAGGTCGATGTGGCCGGCGATGATCACGATGACCATGCCGATCGCCAGGATCAGGATGTAGGAGTACTGGAGGACGATGTTGGTGATGTTTCCCGGTCCGAGCGAGGCTCCGCCGGTCAGGACGCCGAAGAGCGCGACGAGCGCTACGAGTGCGACGTAGATTCCGCTGGTGCGCATGTTGCGGGTGAGCAGTTCGCGGATTTCGCTGGTGCCGGCGGTGACGACTGATGCGGGAGGCGAGGCCTTCCCCATTTGGGATCCCTTGGGGGCTGTCATGGTCATGCGATGAGTTCCTTGTCTTTGGTCATGAGTGTCATGAGGCGTTCCTCTGAGGCATCGGCCGCCGGCAGTTCCCCGGTGATCCGTCCTGTAGAAAGGGCGTAGATGCGGTCGCAGGTGCCGAGGAGTTCGAGCAGGTCGGAAGAGATGACCACTACTGCTTTCCCGGCGTCCACAAAACTGTTGATCAGCGTGTAGATCTCGAACTTGGCGCCGACATCGATGCCGCGGGTCGGTTCGTCGAGTATCAGTACCTCGGGGTCGGTGAGCAGCCACTTGGACAGCACGACCTTCTGCTGGTTACCGCCTGAGAGTTTCCCTACGATGGATTTCACGTTCGGCGCCTTGATGTTCATCGATTTCATCGCGAACTCGGCCGCGGCTGCTTCCTCGTGGTGATTGACGAAGCCCCAGCTCGACAGCTTGCCCAGCGCCGCGCCGGAGATGTTGCGTGCAATGTCGTCGATGAGGTTGAGGCCGAAAGCCTTGCGGTCTTCGGTTGCGTAGGCAATCCGCGCTTCGATGGCTTCCGCCACGGTGCGGGTTCTGGTTTCCTTGCCGTGCATGAATACCCGGCCCGAGATGTAACGGCCGTAGGACCGGCCAAAGATGCTCATCATCAGTTCAGTGCGCCCTGCCCCCATGAGCCCGGCGATCCCGATAACTTCTCCGGCCCTGACCTCGAAGGTCGCCTGGTCCACAACCTGGCGGTCCTGGGTCGGGTGTTTCACTGTCCAGTCCTCTACCCGGAGCACAACTTCTCCGGGTTTTGAGTCTCGGGAGGGGTAGAACGCTTCGAGGTCGCGGCCAACCATTCCCCGGATGATCCGGTCGACGTTGACGTCGGGGTCCGCCATATCGAGCGTTTCCACGGTCTTTCCGTCGCGGATGACCGTGGTGTGGTCCGCTATCGCTTCGATCTCGTTGAGCTTGTGGGAGATGATGATCGACGTGATGCCGCGGGTGCGCAGATCGCGGACGAGTCCGAGCAGGTGGGCGGAGTCGTTGTCATTCAGCGCTGCGGTGGGTTCGTCGAGGATGAGCAGCTGCACCTCCTTGGACAGGGCTTTGGCGATCTCCACAAGCTGCTGTTTGCCCACGCCGAGTTGCCCGACCGGAGTGGTGGGTTCTTCGCGGAGGCCCACAGAGTCCAGCAGCACGCCGGCCTCGGCGTTCGTCCTGTGCCAATCGATGAGTCCGGACTTGCCGCGGCGCTCGTTGCCCAGGAAGATGTTTTCGGCGATGGATAGGTGGGGCACGAGGGCCAGTTCCTGGTGGATGATCACGATGCCGGCGTGTTCGGAATCCCGGATACCGGAGAAGGAACAGGTTTGCCCCTTGAAGAGGATTTCGCCGCCGTAGCTCCCGGCCGGGTAGACGCCGGAGAGCACCTTCATCAGGGTGGACTTGCCGGCGCCGTTCTCGCCGCAGATCGCATGGACCTCGGCGCGCTCCACGGCGAGGGACACTCCGGACAGCGCCTTGACGCCGGGGAAGGACTTGGTAATGGATTGCATTTCCAGGATGTGTTCTACCATGGCACGCCGTCCTAATCAGGGGTCTTGAAGGGAAAGGGTTTGGGGGAGGGGCACCGGCGAAGGCTCGGCACCCCTCCCGGGGTGCTACTGAAGGCGGCCGGCTTCAACCTCAGCAGCGGTGTAGTAGCCGCTGTCGATCAGCGCGGTTTTGATGTTGTCCTTGTAAATCGGCTGGATGGGCACGAGGAACGAGGGGACGATCTTGGAACCGTTGTCGTAAGACTTGGTGTCGTTGACCTGGGGCTCTTTGCCGGCCAGGAGATCCTCAGCCGCGCTTACCGCCTGCGCGGCAAGAGTGCGGGTGTCTTTGAACACGGTGGAGAACTGGATGTCGTCGTTGACCAGCTTCACGGACGCGACCTCGGCGTCCTGACCGGTGGTTACCGGCATGGGCTTAGGCCCGGAGGTGAGGGTCGGGCCATAGCCGGCGTTTCTCAGCGAAGTGATGACGCCGCGGGCGACGCTGTCGTTGGGGGTAAGGACTCCGTGGAGCGCGGGACCTCCGGTGTAGCTGGCGGTCAGCAGGTTGTCCATGCGCTCCTGGGCCTTCTGCTGGGACCAGTTTTCCGTGGCGACCTGGGCGAGTTTGTTCTGCCCCGATGTAATGACGAGCGTGCCGTTATCGATGTATTTCTGCAGGATGGACATGCCGCCATTGAAGACGAACGTCGCGTTGTTATCGTCCAGTGAGCCACCGAACAGTTCGATATTGAACGGGCCCTTCGCGCTGCCCTCGGATCCGTCTTTGTTGAGCACGCCCAGGCCGATGAGGAGCGAGGTTGCCTGCTGTGCTCCGACTTTGAAGTTGTCGAAGGTGACGTAGACGTCCACATCAGCGCTGTTCCTGACGAACCTGTCATAGGAAATGATCGGGATGTTAGAACCTGCGGCAGCCTGGAGTTGGGGGGTCAGCGCGGTCCCGTCCAGCGGAGCCAGGAGCAAAAGGTCAGCGCCCTGGGTGATCATCTGGTCCACTTGCTGCTGCTGGGTGGGAATGTCGTTGTTGGCGTACTGAAGGTCCACCTGGTAACCGATCTTCTCCAGGCCCTCCTTGATGGCGGAACCGTCGGTAATCCACCGCTCCTCATCCTGGCTCGGCAGGGAGACACCGATCCGGGTGTCCTTGGGTGCCGCGGGGGAGCCGTTGGATCCGCCGCCGGAACCGGCGCCGCCACCGGCACATCCCGCCAGTAGCAGTGAAGCGGCAGTAGTAGTTGCAGCGATCAGGAAAAATTTCTTTTGCACCGTTCTCCTCCTTTGGAGCCCGAGTGGCCCTTGGGGCCACTTCCGCGCGTCGTGGTTGCCGCGCCTAAGTTTTGTCTGTGACTGCCAGCACCTAGTGCCGTACAGTGGACAACATGTTCGCACAGTACCACCTAAGAAAGCTAGTGGTGTCGTGCATTACATTCGGGCAGGGTCAGCCGCGGCCGGGGAGTTCAAGCGCTAGCGCCCTTGAGGGGTAATGGAAGAGACGGTCAATGAGCACCATTCAGTTGTTGAAAAAGGCCAGCCAGGTGGTCGACGAACTTGCCCGCATCGGGCAATCTACGCCGGCGGAATTGGCGAGGGTCATCTCGGAACCGCGGCCAACCGTCTACCGAATAGTTGCAGCATTGGAACAGGCCAAACTGATCCGTTCGGCGGGTGACGGCAGGCTTGAACTCGGTACAGCCCTACTCAAGCTTGGCGACGCGGCGGCCGATGCCCTCGTCGATCGGGCCGAGTTACATTCCCGGCTGCGCTGGGTCCGCGGGCAGTTGGGCATGAGCGCGTACTTCTGTGTCCTGCGCGAGAACGGAGCGGTGTGCCTCGACCAAGTTGAGGGTTCCGATGTCAACCTGCTTGACCTGGCCCCGGGGCGCACCATTCCGCTTCATGCAGGGGCAGCGTCCCAGGCCCTTCTTGCCTCGGCTTCAGCGGAGTTCCAGACAGCCGTGTTGCAGAGTGGCCCCTACGGGCGCATTGCATCACAGACGCCCCTCACTGCCGATGCGCTGAGAAAAAAGATCGAGCACGCGGCCGAGCGCGGGTGGAGCGTCGAGGACAGCGAAGTAACAGAAGGTGTCGCCTCGGTTGGTGTCCCGGTTTTCCACCGCGACGGCAGCCTGCTCGGTGCCATAGCTGTTGCCGGACTTCGGGGAAGTGTTCTGGGCCAGGCGGCGATCGCCAGGCAAACGCTGGATGAAGCCGCGCAGGCCATCACAGCGTTTACGACCCAAGATGGCGCCAATGACACCAGGGATACCGCCGGACCCGAAAAGCCGCAGGGGTCCGAGCGGGAGGCTACTCGGACCCCTGCAGTCATCGCCAAGGCCAGTGCCCTTATGGCGGCGCTGGCGGAAGAGCGGATCGCCACCTCGGCCCGGCTGACCGAACTCCTCGAGGAGCCCGTAAGTTCGGTCTACCGCATGCTGGCTACTTTGGCGGAAGCTGGCTGGGTGGAGCAGATCGGTCACCGTGGAGCCTACCGTGTTGGCAGCAAGCTGCTCGCGCTCTCGGGCGAGTTCTCCCGCAGGGCAGATATCCGGCGGGCTGCCGCCCCGATTCTCCGGGAAATCCATGAAGCGACCGGCGAGACAACCTTCTTGTGCATCCGACGTGGGACCCGGGCCGTTTGCATTGAGCGTATCGATGGGATTCGGGTGAACAGCCGTGTCCTGCAGTTAGGGGAGTCACTTCCGCTGCACGTCGGTGCTGCGCCCCGGGCGCTCCTTGCATTCGAGGGGCGCGAATCATGGGAGGAGTACGCCGCGATCTCAGCCAACACCGGCGAACCATGGCTGCGGGGGCGGTCCCGATCTGAGTTCTACGCGGAGCTCGAAGAGATCAAGGAGCAGGGCTTCGTGCGCAGCGATAATCAGGTGACCCCGGGCATAGCCGCCATCGGCGCGCCGATCTTCAACCACCGCGGTGAGGTGGCCGCCTCGCTGTCGGTCAGTGGACTGCGCGAAGGGCTCCTCGCGCGCCCTAACGACGATCCCATAGCTGAACTCGTTCTCCGGGGGGCGCATGCACTGTCGGACTACCTGGGCGCACCGCCCCTCCGGGCCGCGAATCACGTCGATGTGCTTCGCGCCATAGTTGACCACGCATCCTCGGCATGAAATGATCTGGACAGCCTGTCCATTAGATGACACCAAGTTGGCCCCTGTAAATCACTGCACCGGAGCAGGGACAGTGCTGGCCAACAAGCACAACCACACAAAAATCCCGATCGAGCCTCAGGGCTCAACCGACAGGAGACAATGTCTTGAAACCGATTGTCGTAGGACTTCTGGGAATAACTCACCCGCACGCCTCCGCGAGGGTTCGTGCGCTGAGGGAGATTGAAGGAGTCGAAGTAGTCGCCGCTGCCGACGACGACCCGCGCCTGACATATTTCACCGAGAAGTACGGCGTGGAGGCCAGGACCGTCGACGAGGTCCTCCAGGACGACCGCATCGATGCGGTCATGGTTCACTCCAAAAGCAAGGACATGGTCCCGCATGCACTGCGGGCACTGGCGGCCGGGAAATCAGTCGTCGTGGAAAAGCCCGGCGGCGGTACCGTCGAGGACCTTCTGCAGCTGGCCCAGGCCGAAGCGCAGGCCGTGCCCGGTCTGGTCGTACAGGTGGGCTACAACGTGCGCCTGGCCGGGTCCATCGGCCAGGCGAAGGAGCTGATCGAGGCCGGCGTGATCGGGGATGTGGTCAGTGTTTCGGCCCGAGGCGCCGCTTTCGTGGGTGAACATCTCACCGCACACCTCAACCAGCCGGCAGACATGGGCGGGGCGCTCTGGATCATCGGATGCCATATGCTCGACTCCCTCGTGCACATGTTCGGCGCCCCGGACTCCGTCAACGCCCGCGTGCACAAGTCAGCCCGCCTCTCCGACGACACCAGCCGCGAGGACTCCGCAGCTGTCCTGCTGAATTACCCGGACATGTCCGTGACGTTCAGTTTCGACGGCCACGATCGTCTTGAGTGGTTCGAGAGCTCACGCATTTCCGTGTACGGCACCGCCGGGATGGTCGAAATTGGCATTCTTCCCCAGAAACTTCGGGTCTATGTCGACCAGGACCGGGCAGGATGGAAGGCCGGCTGGACTGAATGGACCGAAAGCTACTTCACGCCCCCGTTTGCCCGCACCGAATCGAATAAGTTCTCCGAGCTGCCCGAGCTGGAGAACATCAGCAACTTCCACCCCGAAATGCGCGGCTGGGTCGACAGTATCCGCACCGGTTCTCCTGTTGTGGCACCTGTCGCGGATGCACTGGCCGTCGCCCGGATTGTCGACGCCTGCTACCGCTCGGAAAAAGAGCTGGGAGCCTCCATCGAGGTGGAGTCAGCATGACCAAGGAGAACACGATGACACCGCAGCTGATTGCCTCCTGCTGGATCAGTGCCGGCGACGCCGCGCCGGGGCGCACCGACGAACGCAGCCCCTTACCGATCGCCGAGCGCATCGCTTCGGTCGGGCAGACAGGGTGGTCCGGCATCGGGCTCGTTCATGCGGACCTGGTCCAGGTACGCGACACCATCGGGTATGCCGAACTCTCGCGCTTGATCCGGGAGGCTGGCATCGACATCGTGGAGGTCGAGTTCCTCAACGGTTGGTGGGCCACCGGAGCTGAACGCGCCGAATCCGACATCCACCGTGCAGAGCTTTTCGAGGCCGCCAACGCCCTGGGCGCCCGCCACATCAAGGTCGGCGCCGGCATGTCGGATGACCCGCTTCCCCTCTCGACCATTGCCAGCGCCTTCTCCGACCTCGCAGATGAGGCCGACGAATCCGGCATCCGCCTGGCACTGGAGGCGACGCCCTTCTCCCATCTGCGCACCACACAGGAAGCGGTCAAAGTAGTCACCCAGTCCGACAGCCCAGCTGCTGGACTCATGATTGACATCTGGCACACCTACAGGGGCGGCCTGTCGCACAATGACCTGTGGGACGTCGTGCCCATGGAAAGGGTTGCCGCTGTGGAGATCGACGACGGCTACAAAGACGTCGTCGGCACACTATTCGAGGACACCATCAACAACCGCGTTTACTGCGGCGAGGGTGACTTCGACACCCGCACGTTCATTCAACGGACCCTCGACGCCGGGTACGAAGGTCCGTGGGGCGTTGAGATCATCTCGGCCGAACACCGCAGCCTCACCCTCACTGAAGGCCTCAAGCGGGCGTACGAAACCGCGATCGGCTGCTTTCCTGGCGCGCAGCACCAGCGCTGACACCCCTGTACGCCTCACCAAACAACTTGAAAGGTTCACACACCATGTCTAAAGACCGACGCTTGCGCCTGGCCCTGTTCGGCTCCGGCCGCATCGGGCAGGTACACGCCCGCAACATCGCAGCCCACCCCGACATCGACCTCGTCCTCATCGCCGATCCCTTCATCGACGGGGCCCGCCGTCTGGCAGTGGAGACCGGCGCGCGGGCGGTGCAGGACCCCGAGGAAGTTTTCGCCGAAACCGGACTCGACGGTGTCATCATCGGCTCACCCACAAGCACCCACGTCGACCTTATTTCACGCTCGGTCGCCAAGGGCCTCGCCGTCCTCTGCGAAAAGCCCATTGATCTGGACATCGACACCGTCCTGGCTTGCCGCGAACAGATCAAAGACTCCAACGTTCCAATCATGCTTGGATTCAACCGACGCTTCGATCCTTCTTTTGCCGCCGTACGGAACCGGGTCGAGGCAGGCGAAATCGGCAAGCTCGAGCAGCTCACCATCACAAGCCGCGACCCGGAACCCGCCCCACGCGACTACATCGCCGGCTCAGGCGGCATCTTCAGGGACATGACAATCCACGATTTGGACATGGCACGTTCCTTCGTCCCGAACATCGTCGAGGTTACGGCCGTCGCATCGAACGTCTTCAGCGAAGACATCGCTGAGCTGAACGACTTCGATTCCGCCGTGGTGACACTACGCGGCAGCGGCGGGGAGCTGATCACCATCACAAACTCCCGTCACTGCGCCTTCGGTTACGACCAGCGATTGGAAGCCTTCGGCGCCAAGGGCATGCTTTCCGCCGGCAACGTAGCACCGACAACCGTGCGGAAGTCCGGTGCCTCCGGGACGGAAGAGTCCGACCCCTACCTTCCGTTCTTCCTCCAGCGCTACCCCCAGGCCTACTACGCGGAACTGGAGGCCTTCGCCCACTCGATCCGAACGGGATCGCCATGCTCGCCCAGCTTCGCGGACGGAGTGTCCGCCCTGGTCCTGGCGAACGCAGCGGCCGAGTCTGCCGCCACCGGAAAGTCCGTGAGCGTCGTCGAATACTAGTCCTGCTGGGCGGAGGCTTCCCTGGAACCGCAAGGAAAGCCTTTGTCCCAGGAGCCCGGCGTCCCAAGGATTGAACATTCGATCACACCACCCCCTGGACGACGACTTTGACGCAAGCACGAAGGACGACGGGTCTCCGGATCCCGGGAAAGTGGAGGAAGCAGCACCGGGGTGTGCACAACCTGCACCCTTCAGGTGTCGGATAGGGGTCGTAGTGCGGCTGGATTGCCTCGGATCGCCTTGCGGCCGACCCGTCGCCGGACTTGTTTGGTTCGGCGGCGGGACGTGGTGCTGATCGTCTGATTAGAAGAACGTGGGCTGGCGTGGGGTGTATGCGGCCTCTAGTGTGGCCACTTCTTCGTCGCTGAGCGTCAGCTCGAGGGCTGCTGCCGCATCTGCGAGGTGCTTCCCCTTCGTTGACCCAATGATCGGTCCAGACCGGAGATCGTGACCATGAAAGTCACCAGGGCTCCCAAGGTGAAGTTCGTGGCGAACGCCGTAACGAAGGCCTGTTGGCGGGCACGCAGCATAGCGATTCCGCCCAGGGCAAGAACGAAAGCTTCGGGGGTGGCCAGCATGAGGCGGGTGTCGCCCGCTCTGCGGATGTAGACGCCTTCGTTGCGGCTTATTCGAGCCGGCGCTAACCCATGCCGGCCGGACCCGCCCAGGCGCCGCCGGTACCGGTTCCGCCGCCTCCACGGTCGTCGTCTTTGCCGCAACGTTGACAACGTTTATACAGGGAGCCGTCTTCGGCGTGTTCGAGGTGCCAGTCGTGCTGAATGTTCAGCTTGCATAGCAGGGCCTTGAGCATGGGCTTCTCCGATCTGACGAGTGATCGACCGACGTCGGCACTCCAATCATCGCCTGTCCGTCAGATTTGTGCGTCGATCTGATACGGGACTCACCGCTGGGTCGGAGCGCCGAACCAAACTTTGGATCGTGAGCGGCCCGTGATAGCGGCTGCAGTCCACCACCGTGCCCGTCGTTCGATCCACCGCGTACGCCACGGCAGCGCCACAGGCATAGGCCAACACATCCGCGGCGCCGAACGTGGTTCCGAGGATCAGACGAAGGGGTGGCCAGGATTCTCCGAGACTGGCAGGAAGGCCGGTGAGTTGGAACAACTCGATCATCAGGCAGACCGTGACGGCTGCGGCGGCAATCAGTGCCTTGGACCTCGACGGAATCAGGATGGCCACCAGAACATAGACCAGAACTGCGTACAGGCCATCACCTGCAGGACCCGTCCACGCCGCATCACGGAGCGTCCGAATGCTCAACCCAAGCACAACGCTCATCACCCCGGCGATGCACAGCCAGGACCGTCTGATTCTTGAACGCCCCGGTACGACGGTACAGCTCACAGCCCCGGCACCGTCGCTGTTGGCACACAGATCATTGCCCCAAGCCCCCCCGTTGACGAAGCTGCATTTCCCCCGAGTGCGGCAACAGGGGAATCTTCCCATTCAGCCTAGCCCAGCGCTCTGCCCAGAATTACTGGGGCTCAGTGGAGGTCATTAGGAACCGAAGGAGAACGCTCAGGAAGCAGGTGCCACATTGATCGGTTCTCGGGGGAGGCGGAGCCCTCGCCACCCTGGAGATAGTCGCTTCGCCTTCTCGCGCTGGTGCGGAATAATGCTCTCCATGACGAGCGGGGAGATCAGCGAGAGCGAAGCCCGAAAGCCGGCCGCGCGCGCAGCGGCAGATGGCGATGCAGCCATCACGCTGCCGGAAGCCATGACCGGCAGGGCCAGCCCCGCGAAAGCGGCCGTCGGGGACAAGCCGGTCTTCGCCTATATCGCCAGCCTGCCCCAGCCGCAGCGCGGCATTGCCGAAACGGTGGATGCCTTGGCGGCAAAGACGCTGCCCGGCCTCCGGCGCTCAGTGAAGTGGGGTATGTCGTACTACGGGGTTGGCGACGGGTGGTGCTTCAGCTGCGGCGGTTTTGCGGGCCATGTAAAACTCATGTTTGTCAATGGCGCGGCGCTCGAGCCTGTACCGCCGGTGACACCGGTCGGGATGGGCAAGTCGACGCGGGGCGTGGAGCTCGAATCCATCGAGGACATCGACGAACGCCAGATTGCGGCGTGGATGAAGCAGGTCGCGTCCGTGCCGGGTGTCGGGGGCGGGAAGCGCTGAACCCTAGGGGACGGTTTGTTTGCAGCAGATTCAGCTGGAGGAGCCAGGCTGGTCAGGGCGAGCCAGGTCGGACTGGATCGCTCGGATGATCGCGGCAAGGATTCCAGACGCGAGGAGTCCCGACCCCAGCGGACCGGCGGAATTCCCACCCAGAGGGGGCAACTGCCGAAGCGCGGAGCGGACTTCGGCAGTCATGTGATCGAGTTGCCAGCGGACCTCGTCGTCGACCGTCAGGGACCGGTCGGGCGCTGCCAGTCCGGCCGCTTTAGCGGCATACGCGGCTGCCCCCAAGGCGTGCGCGCCCATGTGGGCGACGGCTGCGGCTTGCGTTGCAGACCGGGCGGCAGCCACCGCAGCAGGGCTGGTCACCTCTCGTGCGGCACGGCCGGCAACGAACCGCCGGCGGATCTCCTCGGCGGCACTGAGCTCACCGCGAGCGAAGGCCCGGGCTCGGGCGATGGCGTCGCGGGGGCGACCATCCGCCGGTGCCTCTGCCTCAAATAGGGCGACGACCCGCTCGGCGCAGTCGGCGGCCCAAGTCGCGACGACGCGGCGCTCGGCCTGGCTTAGCGTCTGCGGAGAAGCCATATCAGTACAGTACACACTGCTCGCAGACAGATCCTGGCGCGGGCATCCGGCGCCCCGTTTAGCGATACCCAGCGAATCTCCGCTGCCCCTGCGCCGTACCTAACAGCGTGGACGGACGACGGCGGGCCCGCCTCCCGCTACAGTGAGCCCATGAGCATGGCTGGAGGGGAACAAACCCCGCCGGACGGCAATCCCGGGGCCCCGACGGACGGCCCGGTCGGCGTCGGTCCGGCTGCTGCTGCGCCCGCCAACAGGAGGGCACGGAATCCTGTTTCCCGGCCCTCTACCGCGCCGACTGTCCCGCTGCCTCAGCGGCTGCCCGCCTGGCTAGTCCGGAATCCGCTGCATGCTGGCTGGACGTGGACGGGGTTCTGGGCGTTGCTGATCGTTGTTGACGAGTTCGTGGACCTGGCCGGTTGGACCTGGTACGTGCTTGTGGGGATGGCTGCGCTGCCCACACTGGCCTGCACTGTGGTCGTTCTCCATGCGACACCCCGCCGCTACCTCAAGTCGCAGAAAGAATCGGTTCTCGCCCACTTCTTTGTCCGGTTCCTCGCGCTGACGGCAGCGTTTTTGGTGTGGGGCCTCTCCGTGGTGGCCAGCGCCTCGATTTCCACAACGGTGCAGGCACTGGCCGGGAACTCGGAGCGTGAGGTCACGTCGTTGGGGTTCAACCTGCTCCTTGCGGCGGTCCCCTTGGTTGTCTCGGTGTTGTGGATGGCCCTCATTGTGCGCTGTGCGTGGTTCCTGCGCCGTCTACGCGGCTGGCGCCAGAACCCGGAAGGCTCGCGGCTGCCCAAGAGGTTCCTGCGGGATTCGCCCCAACTCCGGCGCGTTGTGGTGGGTCTCGCCCACCCCGGCCTGCTCCTGGTGGCCGGGCTTGGCACGTCGGTTCTGGCACTCTTCCTCGGCGCCGTGGAACTCACGCTCAACCTGATTTCCTGATTTCCTGAGGACCGGCAGGATCCGGCCGGAATGAAACCGCTACCCCGGGCGCGGGCTGTTGCGCCGGGTCTATTCGATTTGGGTGGGCGTACGATCACATCATGGGTACGGCAGTCAGAGGCCGGTCACAATAATTGCCTGAAGACAGCTTGAAGGAGGCGTGGGCACTATGTTCACAAAGAAGGGTGACGCGGCTGTTCTCAGCAAGCTCAGTGAAGCACCCGCACAGTACCGTGAGATTGGGGAACGCCTGCACAGGCATCATCCGGGAGAGCGCGCCCTCGCTAGAGCCGATCGTGCGCTGGGGACTGCCGTTCTATGTGAAGGACGGTAAGGACATCTGCTACATCAAGCCGGATAAGGACTTCATCGCATTCGGCTTTGGCGAAGTTGTGAACCCCGCACGGGAGGAGGGTGCCCATATGCACCCAATCGCGTGGACCATCACCTCGCTGGATGCTGCGACGGAGGCCAAGATTCGTGCGCTCGTCGAGAAAGCGGTTGGCTGACTCGGGCGTGCGCTGGGAATTACCCGGCGTCCGGCTTTAGGGGTCCTCTGTCTCTGGCCGCCGTCTGTGCCTGCCTGAATTGGTCTGGGCGTAGGGTGGAAGTGAGACAAAAGGAGCACTTCATGAAAAAAATCCTCATGGTTCTGACCAGCGTTTCCGAGATCGGCGATACCGGAGAGAAGACCGGCTACAACGTGGCCGAAGCTGCACATCCCTGGAAGGTCTTCAAGGATTCCGGGCATTTCGTCGACTTCGCTTCCATCCAGGGAGGCCAGCCCCCGCGCGACGAGGTGGACTCGGAAGATCCCATCCAGGTCGCCTTCACGGAGGACGAGGCCACGCGAGCCGGTCTCTACAACACCGCCCGCGTCGACGTCGTTGATCCCGACCAGTACGACGCCGTATACCTTGTGGGCGGCCACGGCACCATGTGGGACTTCCCGGACAGCGAAGGCCTGCAGAACCTCGTAGCCAGCGTCTACAACGCAGGCGGCTTGGTGGGCGCGGTCTGTCACGGACCGGCCGGCCTGCTGAACGTGGAACTGGAGAACGGGCTTCGCCTCGTCGAGGGCAGGAAGGTGGCAGCCTTCACCAACGACGAGGAAGTGGCTGTAGGGAAGGACAAAGTGATCCCCTTCTTTTTGGCTGACCGACTTGTGGAACAGGGCGCCACCCACGTTTCCGCTGATGTCTTTGAGGAGAAGGTCGTGGTTGACGACCGGCTGGTGACCGGTCAGAACCCGGCCTCAGCGGCTGGCGTGGCCAAGGAGATGGAGAAGCTGTTCGCTCAGGTCATTCACCAGGAAAAAGCCGCGGAACAGCACGACGCGGAGGCTCTGCGCGCCGAGAAGGACGCCGAGAAGAACGCCAGGAAGGCTGCTGCGGCAGGGACCGAGCACTAACGCCCGCAGCGCACTGGCAAGCCGGGCAAGTCCCGCGGGCGCGCAAGAGGGATGTCCTCACCACCCGGCGGTACCCGGGGCACCCTTGAACGGCCCAACGATCTGCTGGGTGATCCAGCCGCCGTAGAAGTTGCCTTCCTGGGCGGTCACTTGCTCGCCGTTGACCTCGCAGGAATCCATGGAACCGGGGTAGAGGGCCACCCGGGTGCTGAGCGCCTCGAAGCCACGGGTGGGTTCCGGGTAGGTCCATCCGGCACGGGGAGCAGTGACTCCGCCGGCAACAACGTCGAAGTAATGCGCTTCTCCCTTGAACTCGCAGAAGCTGGTGCCTCCGGCCGGGACGAGTGCGCCGGCCGGGAACGCCTCCATTGGCAGGTAGTAGACAGGCGGATGACTGGTCTCCAGGACGCGCACCGCGTCGGTGGTGTCGGCAATCACCTGCCCGCCGAGTCTCACGATGACTCGTTCGGATCGCGGCTCGACCCTCGGCGGACGCGGGTAGTCCCACACCGATTCTTGACCGGCCTTGGGCTTGATGGGTTGGGGACGCCGAAAGAGGCCGGAAAAACCGTGAGCAGGAACCATATCCCTATGGTGCCATCTTCGGGTCCGGTGATGGCCGTTACGGCAGTCCATAGACCCTTCGGGCGTTGTCCCGCGCGACAAGCTCCACAACGCGGCGGGCATCTGCCTCCGACCACTCGTCATCGTCAATCCATCGGCCGACGATGGCTGTGATCGCGTTGCGCCACAGCCGCGCGCCGAGGTAGTGGAGTTCAGCCGGGCCGATGGCATCGGACGAGTAGAGGATTTTCCTGAATGGGGCGAGTTCGAAGGAGCGCGCGATGAGGCTCCGGCTACGGGCGCCGAGATGGTTCACCGCCAGGCCGACGTCGAGGTAGACGTTGTCGAAGGCCTGGGCGAGATAGCCGGCCTCACGCTCGAACGGGTAGCAGTGCAGGAGCAGGACGGGAACCTTGCTGGCCTCCACAGACCGGAGAAACTCGAGCAGAAGCAAAGGGTTTGCCTTATCAAGGTCCAGCTCGCGGTCCCCGAATCCGACGTGGAGTTGGAGTGGCAGCCCGAGTGAGATGGCGCAGTGCAGGCCGAAACAGATGAGGGTGGGGTCATCAAGGCGCACCGCCCCACCGGACTCCATCCGCTGCCGCCACATCTTCGCGGACTCAGCGACGTCGCTGTCGGCCGGCCGGCTAAGGTCGTGCTTGAAGCCGGCCCGATAGGCAAGAACTGACTTCGCTCCCACAACAATAGGGGGAAGGCCGGCCAGCAGCCCGGTGAACGCGTCCACGTAGCCGCCCGGGTCCTGGTCCGATTGGATCAGGGTTTCGGCGAGGGCTTCCAGTCGCACGATCTCGTGGACCGTGGCCCCCGTAATTTCCGCCATCCCGGGTGGATCGAGCAGGGCCCCGGTCTTGAACCCGGTATCGATCAGCCAGTGACTGACTCCGGCCGCCCTGGTCATCCGTCGGCTGATTTCCAGTTCGCCCAGTTCGGTGCGGCGCTTCCAGTATTGCTCGGCCGTGGCCTGCCGGGGCAAGTCCATGATCTCGGCGCACCAGCGGCGGAGGGCGAACCCCAGCTGGGAGTCGTAGGCCGTCGAGGGTTCGGCGAGGAGTTCGCTGTTGCCCTCGTTGAGCGAATTCTGAAAGCGTTCTTCGTCGCCATCGACCCCATACGCGCCGTGCACGTGATGGTCGATGAGCTTCACGTCTTCGACAAACCCGGCGAAAGACTCTGCCATCAGATTGACCATGCCAGGCGGAAGAGGGCGCCCAGTTCCCTGTGGTCCTTGGCCCCGTGCGTCTCCTGCTCATGGCGCCGCACCGCAACGGTGGTGTCGACCACCTCGCTGCCGAGCAGCCGACGGGCGTAGGCGGAGTTGGCCAGCGATGTGATGATGGCCGACGGCGAGTCCGACACGGTGCCGATCCCCGCAGCCTGCCGTTCCGCCGCGGTGAGGCGCGTTGGGTCGCCGGGAACTTCATCGGGCAGGCGACTGCCGCTGGTGATGCCCTCGAGCGCGAGGGCCAGGATGGCGGCGGAGGCCAGGTATACGTTGGCGGACGGGTCAATGACCTTGACTTCGACGCTGGCCCCGTGGGGGTTTCCCACACCGCCTTCGACGAAACGGACCGATGCTTCACGGTTTTCCAGGCCCCAACACAAGAAGGCACCGGACCATGCTCCGGGCGCGAGCCTGATACCGGACAGGATGGAACCGGTGAGCAACCCCTGCACCTCGGGAAGCCCCCGGAGGATTCCGCCGATCGCGGCTCCGCCCTCCTCGGTGATGCCGTACGGGCCGGCGCCGCCGCTGAAGAGGCGTGAACCGCCACGGGAGAAGGAGAAGTGCTGGTGGGCGCCATTGCCGACCGAGCCGGGGAAGGGTGCGGGAGAGAAGGAGGCCTGCAGCTTGTGTGCACGGGCGACCCTGCCGATGATGATCTTTGCCAGCACCACGGTGTCCGCTGCTGCGAGTGGATCATTCGGGGCGAGGGAGAGCTCAAACTGGTTGCGGCCGTATTCAGCGTGAAGCTGTTCAACCTGGGCACCCGAATCCTTCAGGGCGGCCAGCAACTCGGCCAGGAATTGCTCGCGGTCAAGCAAGCCGGTCAGCCCGTACGGAGCCCAGGGGGCGTCGTCGAGCGCCGTGCCGTCGGTGGCGACGAGCACGAACTCCAGCTCGTGGCCCACGAGTGCCTGATAGCCGGCGTTCCCGGCCCGCTCCTGGACGCGTGCCAGCGTGCCACGCGGACAGGCCGGATCCCGGCTCCCGTCCTGGCGGAACATGTCCGCGGGCGCCCACGCCAGGCCTCCGCCGAGACTGCGCAACCCTCTGGGATCGATCCTCAGGCGCAGGTCACCAACGGCGCTGATGCTGTCCGTGAAGGCGATTTCGCCGTCGATGCAGAACACATGCCAGACCGGAGCGGCACCCATGCCTGCCCGGTGGAAGGCGCCAAGCCGGGCCACCGGGACGCTCTTGGCAAGCGTGATTCCGGCCGCGTTCACCATCGATCCGATGACCAGTCGAACGCCAGCCTCTTGGAGCCGGCCCGCTTCCGGATCCAGGTCGGTCGCGTCGAGGGCAGGGAAGCCCGAACCATCGCTCATAGGGATATTCTGCACCTTCTGTCCAGCGTCTAGTGGTGGCGACGGCAGCCAACCACCGTGGCCGACATCCGGTCCACGATGTAGGCGACTGCAGCACCACCGGTGTATGCCAGCAAATCCACGGTGCCGAACGTGGTTCCAAGGACCAGCCGAAGGAGTGGCCAAGATTGCCCGAGCTCGGCAGGAAGACCAGTGAGCTGGAAGAGCTCGATCATGACACAGACAGTAAGGGCAGCGGCCGCAATCAATGCCTTGGACTTCGACGGAATCACGATTGCCACGAGAACATAGACCATTACCGCGTACAGGCCATCGCCTGCAGGACCTGTCCATGCCGCATCGCTGAATGTGCGAATGCTCAGCCCAAGCACAACGCTCATCAGCCCGGCAATGCACAGCCAAGCCCGTCTGATTATTGAGCGCCCCGGTTCGACGGAATCGCTCACGGCCCCAGCACCGCCGCTGTTCCCAGCCAGATCATTGCCCAAGCCCCCATTGTCGAATCTGCACTTTCCATCCCTGATGCGGATCCACGGGAATCAACGCGTTCAGCCTAGCTCAGGGCCTTGCGTCGGTTGACGGGCCGGCAGAAGAAAGCGAGCCGTCCTGCCGGAATGTCAACGGCCGCCCGGGCCCAGGAGGTCCTGTGGCCCTAGTCCAACGGGACGCCAAAGGACAAGACTGAGTCATGGAACAGGTTCAGCACATGAGCGCTGAAGAACCGGCGTTGTCTGTCACCACCGCTTTTGCCAGCCTTTCTGAGCTGAGGGACGCCCCGGCTACAGCCCGAAGGCCATCGCCGAACGGCTCATTGGATCGTTGGGCGCGGACGCCGCGGCACCGCTGCTGGGGGTCAGCGAAGAACTCCTAGAACGCTGGGCATCTGCCCAGGATGCGCCGGACGTGCATGGCAGGCTTCAGTTGGCGGACCTCGACGCTCTGGTAGGTCATCTCCACGGTGCTTTCACACCTGCCCAGGCCATGGTCTGGATGTGCAGCCACAACACGCAACTGGGATCCAAGCCAATCGATGTGTACCGCATCCAGGGGTCAGGACCGGTGATTGGGGCCATTCGTGCCCAGGCGAAGGAAGCCTTCGGCTGACCGCATCTGCTGTCAAGCACCATCCGATCCGTACGGACGTGTGATCGCCTCCAGGAAATGCCCGTCAGGGTCCGCGAAGTAGACGCCGCGTCCGCCGTCGTTGTGGTTGATCTGCTGCGGGCGGGACCGTCCCGGGTCCGCCCAGTAGGCGACGTTCTCGGCCTGGATCCTGGCGAAAATTCCGTCGAAGTCCTCCTCGCTGACCAGGAAGGCGTAGTGCTGCGGGGAGATCGGTCGGTCCGTCGTGGCGAAATCGAGGGTCACTCCATGGTCCAACGCAACGGTCACAAAGGACCACATGGCTTGGGGTGCCGGCAGTCCAAGCACGCTGGCCAGGAACCCTGCCGAGCGCTGCTTGTCCGTTGCATAGACGATGGTGTGGTTGAAAGCGACTGTCATGGAGACCTCCTCGGGTGATTTGTCTGCAACCATCTACGTCCGGCACTTCTCAGGTTTCAGGAGCGCCGGATTCTTCCTTGCAGTTCCGGTCAGGCCTTGGCGACCGGCAGCACCAGCAGGTAGCCGGTCGGGAGATCGGTGCTCCAGCGCCGCGGTTCGCGGACGACGAACTGCGTGGCCAACTGCTCGGGGGTGAGCAGGCTGTTGGGCGCCGGGGACGGTCCCCACTGCACGCCGCCGTACGGGTAGAGCGGATCTTGGACGCGGATTCCGGTGACAGAGAACTCCGGGAACTGGTCGGGATCGCCGAGGGATTCGAAGCCGCTCATCACCGATACGTGGCGGCCGCGCCACAGGACCAGCCCGACCGGCCGGTCCGTCTCGGCGATGGCATGCGCCGCGGTCCGCAGCGCTTCGCCGTAGTCAGCGACGCTGACGACGGCGTACGGCCCCATCCCGAGCTCGTTCAGCACCTGCGCCCAGCCCAAGGGGTTGGCACCGTTGAACGAGTTGAACGACCGTGCCCGGGCCATCTCCCAGAGCTCACCTTGCTGGGCACTATCGGCCCATGTGCCGGCCCGTGCGTCGTCGGTGAGGTTGTGCATGATCTGGATGCTCGCCGCCACACACCACTCAAACGTGTACTGCGGGACGAAGTCCCCCTCCCGGTAGAGGTTGAGGGCGAACGCTTGGGGCACCGGGGGCGGCGCGGGAATCGATGTCGGGTCCGGGGACGGGGTCAGCAGGGGAACGGGGGCGGCTGGCGGCGCTGAAGCGGTCTGGATTGGTTGACCGGTGGTGGTCTCATCGAGTCTGGTCGGGGGCGTACAGGCCGAGAGGAGGGTCGCCAGGATGACTACCCAGATCAGAAGACGACGGAGCGGGGCACCGATCATGATCGGTCCAGTTTATCGCGATGAGGCGGAATTGGGTCCAGCAGGGATGGTCTGCCCTGACGTCCGAACTCTGCTGGGATGACCTCGGTCTTGTCCGCTGCGGCGAAGCTGAGCGCGGGCTGACAAGCCCAGACGTCGGGGCGAGGGCCTCGACCCGGCCCAGGCACCGAATCAGATGTCCGCAAGAGTAAGGACTGGCGGCGAACTTCCATCGATGTCCAGTACGCCGAACTCCTTCGCTGCCGCGGCGGCAACGAGCACCCGGCCGGTGCGCGACATCAGGTTCGGGTCGCGGAACAGTGCATTGATCACGCGGCCGATGAACTCGGGGCTTTCGCTGGTCGAGAGGTCGAACGCGCCACTTTCCGCAGCCGCCAGAACCGCCTCGGTTCGAACCAGGCCGGGGTAGAGCGCGATCACCGGAATGTCGAACGGCTTCAGCTCGACCGCCATGTCGGACGTCATCTTGTCCGTCGCCGCCTTTGCGATGCCGTAGATAGTGTTGCCGAGGTGACGCTGCGCGGCCCAGAAGCTGATGTTGACTATCAGGCCGCGGTGCCGCGGCGTCATCATGCGCGCCGCGTGCGCCGAACAAACATAGGCCGCGCGGACGCCGGCGTCCATCATGCCGCTCCAGCGGTGCATCGGCTGCTCCCAAAACGGCACAGTCCACGTAAACGCACCGCCTTCGACCATCTTCTCGTAGCCGCCCCAGGCGCAGTTGACGACGAGGTCGAGGGCGCGGCATTCGGATCGTATCACTTCAAAGACATGGGCGGTGTCCTCGTCGTTGAGATGGTCGCAGCGCACTCGCCGAACCTCCCTCGGCAGATCCGCCTGGTCGATTGAGCGCCCCGTGCCGTACACACGAAAGCCCGCCGACAAAAGGCCCAGCGCGACGCCCCGGCCTACGCCTCGGCTCGCGCCTGTCACAAGCGCCACGCTTCTCGTCTGCGCTTCGTTGCGTTCACCATCGTTGGCCATACGACGCGGCCCCCGCTCACCCTCAATCCGTCGATGTCCACGATACGCCGGGCCCGAGTCCCCGGGCCAGCAACGCACGTCGGTTCCGTTTCCCCTGGACGTCGGATCACGGCCCCGTTCGTTACCTTGTGCTTCGGGCCGTGAAGCAAGGTTGCGTTGCGCGTCGGTGCGTTTCAGCCCCGGTTGAACGCGGTGCAGGGCGGGTGGTTGGTTTGGTCTACCGGCCTTGAAAGGAAAAAACATGACCGACCACCTTGATCTCACGCCGCAGCGCCTGCGTCACGTCCTGGGCCATTTTGCGTCCGGGCTGACGGTGATTACGGCCGCGACGGATAACGGGCCCGCGGGTTTCACCTGCCAGTCCTTCTCGTCCCTTTCCCTGGATCCGGCCCTGGTCACCTTCAGTCCGGCCCGCAGTTCCAGTACCTGGCCGCTGCTGCGGCAGGCCGGTCGCTTCACGGTGAACATTCTTCCTGCCGGGCACCGGCATCTTGCGGCCCAGTTTGCCCGCTCCGGGACCGATAAATTCGCCGGTGTGGAGTTCTCGGCGTCACCGCTGGGCAATCCGGTGCTGGATCAGGCCCTCGCCTGGGTGGACTGCGAACTGCACCAGGAGTACGACGGCGGCGACCACACCATTGTGGTGGGGGCGGTCCGTGCCCTTGGCGCGCGGGACGGTGCGGAGCCGCTGCTTTTCTTCAAGGGCGGGTATTTCGACGGCGTGCCGTCCCGGGCCGGGCTCCTGGAAAGCGTCGCATAACGCGGACCAAACCAGGCACCCGCAGGTGCATGCCTCGCCGGCTTTAGAGGACGCCGGCCGTGGAGACGAGCTGCGCCCGGCCCTCTTCCAGCCGGTACGCGACGCCGACCACCGCGGCGGAGTAGTTGTCCACTGCGTCGAAGATCATCCGTGAACTGTCCAGCAGCCGGCGGACGGTCTGCTTGACGTGCTCGACAACCATGTCGTTGACCTCGGTCTTGTCCTCTCGCATCGACCTCAGCACCGACGGTGTGATCCGTTCTACCAGGTCGCGGATGTGGCCGAGGGGCGACTCCCCGGTTTCGACGGCTTCCTTCGCGGCCGTGACGGCGCCGCAATTGTCGTGCCCGAGAACAACAACCAGCGGGACATGGAGGACCGAGACCGCGTACTCTAGCGAGCCGAGAACGGCGTCATCGATCACGTGTCCGGCTGTGCGCACGACGAAAACGTCGCCGAGACCGACGTCGAAGATGATCTCCGCGGCGAGGCGGGAGTCCGCGCAGCCAAAGATGACCGCGAACGGATTTTGGGTGTTCACCAGCTCGCTGCGCCGGGAGGCGTTCTGGTTCGGGTGCAGCGAAGCTCCCGTAACGAAACGCTCGTTGCCGTCAAGGAGCCGCTGCCATGCCTCGTACGTGCTGATTCTGCTGCTCACCCTAGTTACTGTAAGGGCGAGCATGACCCTCTACTCGACACCCAACTGGAGCTCACGGGGAAATGGACGCTTAGGTCAGGTGGTCGAAGTCGCCTCGCGCCCAGGCAGCGTGCCGTTGGGCTGCATCGTGCAGAACGGCCTTGGCTCCGGACGCGATTGCATTGTTGAAGTTGCCGTAGATGCGGTCGAACTCAAGGTCCTCCAGTTGCGCCGCGATTCGCAAGGCCACCGCACCGGAAAGCGGCAAATGATTCGGGTAGCTGCGCATGAAAGCGATGGAGCGACGGTCCGGATTCGGATACACACTGTCACCGCTCAGCAGAACTCCTCGGCCGCCCGCTCCTGCAGCCCAGTGCACCACCGCGCTACCCGGGAAGTGCCCACCGGTCTGGTGGAGGGTCAACCCTTCGGCGACACTGTGACTGCCCGCCCAGTATTCGATCATCGGATCATGGCGGCCCAGCCATCGCCGGTCTGCGTCCGCCACAAGGACCGGGACGCCACCGAGCCGGTGCGACCACTCGACCTGCACGCCGAACATGTGGGGATGGCTGGCCGCGACCGCCAGGACCGGGCCTCGCTCGAGCACTGCCTTCACAGCGTTGTCGTCGACATATCCGACCGGATCCCATAGCAGCGAACCCCGGGGTGTCACCACAAGCTGGGCGGTCTGTCCGATCCCGACCTTTGGCTCCGTCCTGATCCCGATGAGTCCCGGCTCATTCTCCTTCAGCGATATCTGCTGGCCCTCCTGGGCCAGCGCGTCCAGCGTGAGCCACTTTTGTCCGTCCTCGGGCACGTATTGCCGCTCATCGGTGCAGATCGGGCAGAGCTCCGGGGCAGGTTCGTCGCGTTCGACGGCGCAGGTTGCGCAGATCAGCATGGCTGGTCCCTTCCAAACGTCTTGCGTACTGCCTTCCGCCTTGATCACCTTCGGCCGCAGGCCGGCGTGCCCAGAATATGGCACGCGAAAGTCTCTTAGGAAGACAAATCTTTTATACAAAGCCGGACCTGAGGACAGCGAGTAGATTGTTGGCATCTGCTGATCTTGAAGGGCTTGGGTCGGCGCACAGAGTACGTTGGGCAGGGGATCTGGATGAGTCGGCCGCACCGTATTGATACTCACCAGCACATCGTTCCGCCTGAGTATGCGCGTTGGCTCAACGGGAAGGGCATCCGCCCGGGAGGTTTGCGCCTGCCGTCCTGGTCGGAGCACTCCGCGTTGAAGTTCATGGACAGCCACGATGTGCAGACGGCCATCCTGTCCCTGTCCACGCCCGGTGTCTACCTTGGGGATGCTCTGGAGGCGCGGCGATGGGCGCGGGAGGTCAATGAGTACAGCGCAGAGGTCGTAGCCAGAAGGCCGGCACGATTCGGGTTCTTCGCGACACTTACGCTGCCGGACGTGGAAGGCGCCTTGGCGGAGGCGCAATACGCCTTGGACAGCCTGCATGCGGACGGCATCGTGTTGCTGGCCAACAATGAGGGCCGCTACCTCGGCGATCCGGACTTCGAGCCTCTGCTGGAGTTCCTGCACCACCGGCACGCCGTAGTGTTCATTCACCCTGGCGAGCTCCCCGCTCCGGCGGTGCCGGGCATCCCCGCCTTCGCCGCGGATTTCTTGCTCGACACTACCCGCACCGCTATCAGCTTGATCCTGTCCGGCGCGATGGAGAAGTACTCGGGAATCAGGTTCCTCCTGGCCCACGCGGGCGGCTTCGTGCCGTACATCGCCTTCAGGATCCTGCTCACGATGCTCAACGACAAAGAGCTGGCCCTCAGCGCGTTGGCAGCGTTGATAGACGAGAAGCAATCAATCCTGCGGCGGTTTTACTACGACGTCGCCCTGTCCGCGAGCCCGTCGGCGCTACCCAGCCTGCTCGAGGTCGCTGACCCCGGCCGCATCACGTACGGCACTGACTTTCCCTTCGCCCCGTCGATGGCGGTCGGGTTACAGAATGCGCAGTACGAGAACTACCCGCTTGACCCCATCCTGCGCACAGCGATAGACCGCAACAACTCCGAGGCGCTTTTTCCCCGGCTGAAGAGTACCCAGGCCTAAATCGATTTCAGCCGGGACTGACTTTGAGGACCTCACCTGGTTCTACAGCGGTGTGGTTTTCCGGAACGACAGTGGCCAGCTCTGGTTCAGGTATCGGGGATCCGGAAAGTGGAGGCGGGGCGACCTCGTGGTCACCCCGCCTCCTCTGCGTGCTGCGCAGTTCTCGCGCCCGTCTTTCGGGCTACCTGTTGCGATGAAGTGCGGGAACGGCAGCACGCGTGCCGGATGCTGAGTCCGGCGGTATGCGGGACAGGCAGCTTTCCCTCATCGGCCTCGCCCAGGCCGTTGGATGAGGTGCGGGGCCCGTCACATGATGCCGGTGGGTACCAGCAGGACCCAGGCCAGGGCCGGGGCCGCCAGCACTACTCCGCCTGCATAGGCCATCAGTTGCTTGTAGACGCGCTGCCGGTCGTCCTCCCGGGCGTTGGCGACAACCAGCGCACCGTCGGTGGAGAACGGAGAGACATCCACCACGGTGGCAGCGATGGCAAGCGCCGCGACAGTTCCGGAAGCGCTCAGCGAACTGGTGGCCAGCAGCGGACCGGCCAGCGGAATGAACGCGGTCAGCAATGCCGTGGAGGACGCGAAGGCTGAGCCGACTCCGATGACGTAGCAGAGGACCAGTGCGACCAGCAGCGGTGCGCCCAGCGCCAGGGCCTGCTCGGCGAGCGTGTCGATGACGCCTACATGCTGGAGCAGTGAGACGTAGGTGATCATGCCGGCCACCAGCAGGACGGTGGACCAGGAGACGCCGCCGATGAAGGTCCGGTGTTCCTTGATGTTGACCAGTGCCAGCAGGAGTCCGGCGGAGAGAGCGACGAAGCCGATCGGCATGTGGAAGCCAAGGGTGCACAGCAGCATGACAGCGATCAAGGCCAGGGTAAGGATCTGCTGTCCGCGAGGCCGGATGGTTCGGGCGGTGTCGACGTCGGCCTGCTGGCCGCCTATTCCGTCGCGGAGACGTCCGATCAGGGCGAACAGGACGATGGTCAGGGCGGAAAGAATGAGGTTCAGGGCGAAGCTGGCAGTGAAGAGTGCGCCCTGGGAGATGGGAAAGCCGTTTTTAAGGGCGATGTCGTGCACCAGCACACCGGCCACGGACAGCGGGGAAAAACCGCCGGCGTGGGCTCCGTTGATGATGAAGGCACCCATCAGGACAGGATGGATGCGGGACTCGTAGGCAAACCCGATGGCTGCCGGTGCCAGCAGTGCGACGGCGGCGGGCGAGAAGGTGCCCAGTGACGTCAGCGCGGCAGCGATCAGGAAGAAGACCCAGGGGAGCAGCATTGTCTTGCCCCTGACGAGGCGCACGCAGGACTGGACGATGATGTCGATGGTGCCGTTGCGCTGGGCCATGCTGAAGAAGTAGGTGACTCCGATGATCGTCAGGACGATGCTGGCAGGGAAGTCCTTGAGGATTTCCTTGTCGGTCATTCCAAGCATGAAGTAGCCGACGCCGAAGGAGGCGACCAGCCCCATTACCCCGATGTTCAGCGGCCATTTCGTGGCGACGACGAACATGACGACGAGGATGACGAGCGGGATGATCTGGACTGCTGTCATGGTGTGCTCCGGTTCCGAGGTAGCAGCCGGGTTGAACATGTCACCCCCCAGCAGGAGGGCGATCAACGCCAGGATCGCGAAACCGGCGGCCACCGCCACCAGTAGGATACGGCGACGGGTTGGACGCTTGGGACCCTTGTCACGGGTCTCGGCCGCAGCGGCGGCGGTGCGGTTCTCAGTCTTGGTCATGGTGGTCTCCTCAGCGAGTGGCTCCCGCGAGGAAGGCGGCGACGGCGCTGCCGGGAACCTCGGGGAGATGGATGATGGTGGTGGCGATGGTGCGGGCTGTGCGGTCGACGCCGACCAGGAGCGTCCCGTTATGCTCCTGACTCCACGTCTCGATCACTCCGGCAGGGGTGCGGAGCCGGAGCTTGCTCCCCGGAGTGTCACCCGTAATGCCGTGCATCACGGTGCCGGGGGTGCGGGCCGCCAAAGTCAGTGCGATGCTGCCGGTGATGGCCAGCGCCGGGTGGGGCTTGCCCATGGAGAGCATCATGACGTTGACGTCGCAGGTCTGATCCGTGGCCGCGGGGGCGGCGGCGATGGCGAGTTTGGGTATGGCCCGTGCCGCTTCAGCGGTGGAGGGGGCCAGCCCCATCCGCACCGCCGCCTGACGCCGGATCTGCTCCAGGGTGTCCAGCTGTAGCTCCAGGCTGGCGCCCCAGCTGTCGTACCGGGCCTGGTCCAGGCCCAGTTCTTCGGCGCGGACAATCACCACGGGCGCTCCGGCGTCGACCATGGAGACTGTCCAGCGGGTTCCCCCCGCGGTGATGGTGTCGGTGGCCGCGCCGGTGGGCAGCAACGCACCTGTGGTTTTGCCGGCGGGGTCCTGGAAACCGAGCCCTACAGGGTGGCCGGGGAACGGCACACCGGGCATCCGCGCGTCCGGAACGCTGGCCAGTGCACCACCGGGGGTGGCCACGCGCTGGACGATGATCTGGTTCGTGTTGGTGTTGCGGGTTACGATCCGGGTGACGTCTCCGCTGGGGAGCACCCATCCCTTCTCGATGGCGTACAGGCCCACAACGGCTGAGCCGTTCCCGCAGTTGCTGCCCCAGTCCACGGCGGCCTCTTCGATGCCCACCTGGGCGAAGGTGTACTCGACGTCGACGTCGACGTCGTCGCCGACCGGCCGGTGCAGGATCACGGCTTTGCTGGTGGTCGAGGTGGCCCCGCCTACGCCGTCGATCTGGCGGGGGTCGGGACTGCCGAACAGCCGCGGCAGTAGCACGTCCAGGCTGGTGCCGCCCTCCTGAAGGTGCTCTGCTTCGAACACCCAGCACTTGCTGGTGCCTCCGCGCATCCATTGCGCTTCGATCTTCATGGTGGTTCCCACTTCTCCTCGTGCCTCAGATTTGGATGAGGGCCTGAAAAGAGATTGAGCCAGATCACAATTTTAGACAATGTTGGATTTTCGAGGGGGGATGTAGAGTTACTTAATTCATGGAGAGCCCAAGGGATTATTCCCACTGTTTTCTTCCCGCGTCCCGGAGACTGCCACCGGCATCGCGGGGCGATGTCGTCTCCCGGCAGGGAATGAACCAAGTTTGCAGAAGGGTGAAGCGTTGCTTAATGATGAGAAGCAGGATTTGTTCGACATAAGGCGGCTCGCGTTGCTGCTTGAGGTGGTGGAGCAGGGATCCATTACGGCCGCGGCCGAGCTGATGATGTACACGCCCTCGGCCGTCTCGCAGCAACTGCGCAAGCTTGAACAGGAGGTGGGGCAGCCTCTGCTCAATCGCCGCTCCCGCGGTGTGGTGCCCACCGAGGCCGGCCAGGTGCTGGCCGGCCACGCCCGCAAGATCGTCTGGCAGATGCAGGCAGCCCGGTCAGACCTGGACCAGATCGCCGGCCTGAAACGCGGGTCACTGACCGTGGGAACCTTCCCAACCCTGGCAGGGTCCTTCCTGCCCCTCGTCATCCGGACGTTCAAGAAGCGCTACCCGGCCATCGGACTGTCCTTGCGCAGCGCACGTTTTGATGAACTCGTGGCGGATCTGCACTCCGGGGTCACAGGGCTGTGCCTGCTCTGGGACTACCCCTGGAACCCCTTCCGGGACGATTCCATCCGCGTAACAGAGGTCTTCCGGGAAAGCACAGTGATCCTGGTGGCCCGCAGCCACCCGCTCGCCGACCGCGAGCAGGTCAGCATGGAGGACTTGCGCAACGAGTCCTGGATCGTGCGTGCGGAGGCCCACCCGGTAGTGGAGGTTCTGCAGCGTTCCGCCCACGACGCCGGATTCGAGCCGGAAATTGCCTTCCTGGCCAACGACTACCAGGAGGCCCAGGCCATGGTCAGCGTGGGAATGGGTGTGGCCATGGTGCCCAAGACCGCCGTGGCGCTCCAGCATCCTGACGTAAAGGTGCTGAGCCTGGGTTCCGCCGCCCCGCTGCGGCGGGTACTGCTGGCGCAGCGTGAGGACAAGGTCTACGCCCCTGCTGAGGTGGCGTTCCACTCCACCCTGCTGGAAATCGCCCGCGAGCGGGCCGGCGACTACCTCTAGCAACCCGGTCGGGACGCAGATATTCGTGACTGGCCTGCCCAACGCAGTGGCCCGGCCGTACCATGGAAGCAGATAATTGCACGGGGTTGCCAGTTCGCTGAAAAGGACTCGAGACGTTGCCACTCGAAACACTGCCCGTAGTCGACTTCTCCCGATTGAACTCGGGCGCGGAGGAGGCGGCGCAGTTCCGTGACGAGCTGCGCAACGCCCTGCATAAGGTCGGTTTCCTGTACCTGGCCGGCCACGGCATCCCGCAGGAGCTCACGGACGCCATGCTGGACGTGTCCCGCCGCTTCTTCGAGTTGCCGGAAGAACAGAAGCTCGACATTGAGAATGTCCACAGCCCCCAGTTCCGTGGCTACACCCGCGTCGGCGGCGAACTCACCGACGGCGCCGTCGACTGGCGCGAGCAGATCGACATCGGAGTTGAGCGCCCCGCGGTGGCGCCGGGTCCGGGCGTCGCGGACTATTGGCGCCTCGAAGGGCCCAACCTGTGGCCGGCGGCGCTGCCTGAAATGCGAGGGATCGCCGCGGAGTGGATGGAGCGGCTGAGTGCCGTCTCGTTGACTCTCCTGCGGGCCCTGGCGGTGTCCCTCGGGGCGCCCGAAGACGCCTTTGATGACGCGTTCGCCGCACGGGCTTTCCCGGTGCTCAAGGTTGTGCGTTATCCGGGGTCATCCCACGAGGAACCCGGGCAGGGGGTGGGCTCCCACCGCGACGGCGGGGTGCTGACGCTCCTTCTGGTGGAACCTGGCAAGGGCGGCCTCCAGGTGGAGTACCAGGGGACATGGATCGACGCCCCTCAGGTGCCCGGAGCCTTCGTGGTCAACATCGGCGAGATGCTGGAGCTGGCCACGAACGGCTACCTCAAGGCGACCCTGCATCGCGTGATCTCGCCGCCTCGCGGCACCGATCGGATCTCCCTACCCTTCTTCTATAACCCGGCGCTGGATGCGAAGATGCCCCAGCTCGCGGTGAGCCCTGAGTTTCAGGCCAAAGCCCGCGGCCTGTCGGTTGACCCGACGAACAGCCCGATTCTGGAAACGTACGGGGACAACGCCCTTCGCTACCGGCTTCGGGCCCACCCGAACGTCGTAGCGGTGCAGCACGCGGACCTGATTTCAGGCTGACGGCGTCACCATCTGATGTTCGTACCCGGTCCGGCCTTCCGGGACAGCTACCATATGGCGGGACCTTTTGATAGGAAACGATGGCACGGGACTATCATCTCTTCGACGCGCCATTCCGCCCGGCATTCTGACCGGGTTTTCCCTTCATGGTCGGCAGGGACTATTGAGCGTGGATAGCGGGGGCCGTCCAGCTGGCGAGAATCCGCATGGCGTCGGCGGTCGGGGATCCGGGCTCGACGGTGTACACGAGCATGACAAGGCCAGGGTCGGTGGACAGTTCGAATGATTCGTAGCCGAATTCGAGATCGCCGACGGCGGAGTGCGTGAGCATCTTGGCCCCGGACCGGTAACGGAAGACGTCGTGGGAGGCCCAGAGCGCGCGGAACTCCTCGCTTTGGGTTGAGAGGGTGCCGATGATGTGGATGAGCTCTTTGTCGTAGGGGTCCCGGGCCGTCGCGGCGTGGAGGAGTGCGACGACGTTGTGTTTGGCTGTGTCGAAGTCGCGGTGGAATCGTGGCGCCCGTGAGTCCAGGAAGAGGTAGTGAGCGTAGTTGAATCGGTCCCGTGATCCGTTCTCGGGCAGCGAGTACAGTGCGCGGCCAATCCGGTTGGAGGCGAGGCGGTCCAGGCGTGCGTTCTGCACAAAAGCCGGGGCGTCGATGGAGTCGAGGACGCGTTGGATGCCTGGCCTGACAGTGGTGCGGTTGGAGGGTTTGCGCCGCGGGGACCGGCGTTGGGTGAGGCTGGCGAGGTCCAGGAGGTGGTCGCGTTCGTCTTCATCGAGCTGCAGTGCCCGAGCGATTGCTTCCATGACTTCGCGGGATGCGCCGGAGATCTTGCCGCGCTCGAGCCGGGCGTAGTAGTCCACGCTGACGCCGGCGAGGTGCGCTACCTCTTCGCGTCGCAGGCCGGGGACGCGGCGGCTGCCGCTGTATAGCGGGACACCTGCCTGCTCCGGTGTGAGTTTGGCGCGGCGGGAGGTGAGAAAGCTGCTGATCTCAGACCGGGAATCCATATCTCCAAGGGTAGGCCCGGATCCTTGATGCCGGGCAGGAGCTGCCGAACCAGGACCTGCCAGGCCCTCCCGGAGCCTGTTGTCAGTCATTGCCGCGGGAGGCGGGTCGCAACGATTGCCATGGCGAGCGCCATGCCGGCAGCAATCAGCAGGCTGGTGGAGAAGCCCTGCAGGAATGTTGTTGAGCGGGCCAGCAGGGACCCGAACACCGCGACGGCCAGGGCTCCGCCAATCTGGCGGCTTGTGTTGAAGATGCCGCTGACGGTGCCGGCGCGCTTCGCGTCCAAGCTGTTGAGCAGCACGGCGGTGATGGTCGGGATGACCAGCGGGCCGGCGAGGCCGACCAGGATCATCACAGCGGCGAGGACCCAGACCGGTATCGCCGCCGGGAGGAACGCGATGGTTGCGAGTCCTGCGGCCATGACTGTCATTCCGCTGGCGATGAGGGTGCGGGCGCCGAAGCGTTAGGAGAGCCTGGCGATGAACGGTGTCAGAACCGCACCTCCGAGCATCATCGGAACGAAGACCGCTCCTGTCTCGACGGGTGAGAGGCCGCGCTCCTGTTGTGCATAAAGGCTCATGACGAAGGGCAGGCCGAAGTATCCGACCATGTACGAAAAACCGACGCCGATCGAGACGGCCATCGTGCGGTCGCGAAGGAGCGGGAGCGGAACCATCGGGTGCTGACCGCGGCGCTCTGCTGCGATGAAGCCTGCTCCGGCCACGACAGCAACAGCGAATGCTGTGAGCGTCTGCGGGGCCGTAATCCCGACCGCGCCAGCCTCGATGGCACCATAGGTCAGGACGCCCATGGCGGTGACAGCGGTGAGCTGGCCGGCCCAGTCGATCGGAACGGATCGGTGCGCAGACCGCGGAACCCGGCGAAGCACGATCAGCGCCACGGCGCCCACCGGAAGGTTGATCAGGAAGATCAGCCGCCAGTCGACGAGGGAGAGCGTCCCGCCGAGCACAGGCCCGGAGATCGACGCTAGCGCACCACCCATCGCCCACATGCCGACGGCGCGTGCGCGCTTCGCCGGGTCGGGGAACGCCTCACCGATCAGCGCCATGGATGCGGGCAGCATCACCGCGACCGCCGATCCCTGCAGAATCCGGGCGAAGATGAGCACTGCGACTGTGGGGGCGAGTCCGCACGCGAGCGACGTGATGACAAAGGCCGCCATGCCGAAGGCATAGGCGCGCCGCGCCCCGATCCGGTCAGAGAACGCTCCGACAGATAGGAGACAGGACGCAAACAGCAGCGTGTAACCGTCAACGATCCATTGCAGCCCGGTGAGGGTGGCCCCGAGGTCGAGGCTGATTTCGCGGAGGGCAACGTTGACTACAACAGCGTCGAGGGTGATCACGAAGAAGCCGGTGACGGCGGCGAAGAGTGCGGCCCGCGAATGGCGTAGTCCCGGCGCAGCAGCGACCGTGGTTGTGGAGTTCACGGAAGGTTCCTTCTCAAGGGGCGGCGTGGGTAGCTGAGGTCCGTCAGTACCAGGCTGGTCCTTGGTTGACGTACGGGGCCTCCAACGTCTGGACTTCCTCATCGCTGAGTTCCAGGGACAGGGCGTCGACCGCTTCCTGGAGGTGGTGCGGCTTGGTCGCGCCGACGATGGGCGCGGAGACGATCGGGTTGCGCAGCACCCATGCGAGGGCGATTTGTGCCATGCTCACACCGCGGGCGCCGGCCAGGCTCTGTACTGCGTTGATGACGGGCTCGTCGTGTTCGCTGTCGAATGACTGGACCACCTTGTCAGTGGTGGAGCGGGTGCTCTGTTCGCCCACTGGCCGTGCGAGGCGGCCTTTGCCGTTGGGTGAGTACGGCACCAGGCCGACGCCCATGTCTGCACACATGGCCATGAGTTCGCGTTCGTCCTGGCGGCGGAGCAGGTTGTACTGGTTCTGCATGGACACGAACCTGGTCCAGCCGCCAAGGTCGGCCGCGTGTTGGAGCTTCGCGAACTGCCACGCGTACATTGAGGAAGCGCCGATGTATCGGACTTTGCCGGCCTTGATGACGTCGTGGAGAACCTCCATGGTTTCCTCGACCGGGGTGCCGTCGTCGAAACGGTGGATCTGGTACAGGTCGATATAGTCCGTGCCGAGGCGGGTGAGCGAGGCATCGAGCTGTTCAAGGATGGCTTTGCGGGACAGGCCCTCACCCCCTGGCCCGTCGTGCATTTTGCCGCGCACTTTGGTGGCCAGGACGATGTCTTCGCGCCGCGAGTACTCTGTGATTGCCCGCCCGACGAATTCCTCGGAGGTGCCGGCCTGGTACACGTTGGCAGTGTCCCAGAACGTGATGCCCAGTTCGGCGGCCTGCCGGAAGAACGGCCCTGCGGTGTCTTCGGTCAGCGCCCAGGAATGTGCGTTCGGTGCGGTGGGGTCCCCGTAGCTCATGCAGCCGAGCGCAAGCCGGCTGATCTTCAGTCCGGTGTTACCCAGTCGGTTGTATTCCATCGCAGGGGTTCCTTCTCTAGGGGTCTTTTGTTCGACGTTACGAGAGTCGAACGGGGCGAAACAGGACCTGTCAGACCATGTCTCAGCAGGTCCTTCCGCGCGGTAAACAGGTACGGCATGGTCGAAGGGGCGGAGCGTTCCCGGCTCCCAACCCGACCCCTGCGAAGGAACCACCGAACGAATGACAACGTCCATCACTTCGACAGCGCCAACACGCCAACGGCTGCCCTTCGTCGTGCCACTGCTCGCGCTTGGCACGTTCCTCATGATCACCACCGAATACCTTGTGGCAGGACTCCTCCAGGAGTTGGCCGAAGACCTGCAGGTGGGCCTGGCCCAGGTCGGCCTCCTGATCACAGCCTTCGCGATCGGCATGATCATCGGATGGCCCGTCATGGCCCTGGCCACCCGGCGCCTCCCGCGGCGAGCCACGCTCGTCCTCGCGCTTCTTGGATTCGCGACCGGGCACATCATCGCAGCCCTCAGTAGCGACTTCGCGATTGTTCTCATGGCCCGCGTGGTCACCGCGCTGGCAGCCGGTGCGTTCTGGTCCGTCGCCGCGGCTGTTGCCACCCACGCGGCCGGACCGGCCAACAGCTCACGCGCCCTCGGCGTCATGATGAGCGGGGTAGGTCTGGCGACCGTCGCCGGCGTCCCGCTCGGTGCCTTTGCCGGCCAACTCCTTGGCTGGCGCGGAACCTTCTGGGCACTGGCAGTCCTCGCCGTCCTGGCGTCACCGGTCATCGCACGCTTCACTCCCGCAGACGCCGGCCGCGGCACACCATCCATTCGCGCCGAGCTGCGCGCGATTACGAGCCGCCGCATGGCCGTCCTCGTCATCGCCACCATTCTTGCCACCGGCGGCTACATGACAGCCTTCAGCTACTTCTCCCCGCTGGCCACCGACCGCGCCGGGTTACCGTCCTGGGCTGTCCCCCTGGTGTTCGTGGTGTTCGGGCTCGGCGCCATCATCGGCACCAACCTCGCCGGACGCTTCGCCGACACGCGTCCGGTCACGACGTTCATCACCGCCACAGCTGGAACGGTCGTCGCGATGGCGTTGCTCGTGCCGCTATCCACGAATGCAGTGGCCACCTTCGTACTCATGTTCCTGCTCGGCACCGCAGGCATGGGAATTCCGCCCGTCGGCACCGGCCTTGCCGTCCGCTTCGCCCCGGCAGCGCCCACGCTCGCAGCCGCCATTGCGGTGTCTGCTTTCAACGGCGGAACCGCGATCGGCACCTGGCTCGGCGCAGCGGCCCTGGAGTCGACGCTGGGTGTCTTCGGCCCGCTGACCGTCGCGATCATTTTGGCCGCCCTCGGCCTCCTGGCCCTCCTGATCCTGGCTCGTAGCGAGCACTCGTCTCGACATCGCCGCGCGAGCGCTGGCTGGCCCGATTCGGTAGCCGGTCGCCGTCGCAGTTAACCCGCCGTCCGTGCCGGCGCTTCGGTCGCCGCATAAGTCGCCGAGACCCGGCGGTAGACGGGAGTCAGGAACGCCAGCAGCGCGGCCGCGATCATGACAATCCCGGCGACCAGGAACACCAGCGCGATGCCGCGGGACGTGCCCTCGCCCAGCAACGGGGCCAGCTGCGCGGCGCCTTCAGAGGACCGCGCGTACGGGATGATCCAGACCTGGGCGATGGGCGCGATCAGGAACGCGGTGATTGGCGCTGCCGCGGACTCGAACGCCATGGCGAATCCGAACACCCGGCCTTGCCGGTGAAGGGGCACCACTTGCTGGATAACGGTCTGCTCCGCGGCCTCCACAAAAGGCACCAGGACCAGGTATAGCCAGATGCCCGCGATGTAGAGCCATGCCCACTCCCGCAGCGTAAACACCGCACCGAGTACGCCCATCAGGATCACGGCGATGAGCATGGAGCGCAGCGGGTTGGACCCGAGTCCAAACTTTCCGATCAGCGCGCCACCGACGATGAATCCGGTGGCACCCAGCGCGAAGTACGTCCCCCAAAGCTCCACGGGGAACATTTCGAGGCCGTAGGGATCCATCAGTGCCATGTAGACGCCGCCGATGAAGTTGTTGAACGTCGAAAAGAGGATGAGCGCGAACAGCCCGGAAATGGCCAGCACGGCGGCGAGGGAACCCCGCAGGTCGAAACCGCCGTGTGCGTCCGTGGCAGCAGCGCGCACCTCCTCGGGCATACGCAGCGTGACCAGGTGCGCGAATGCCAGCGCCGTGAGTGCCAAGGCGACCGCAATCGTCCAGCCCATGCCCAGCAGGCCGACCGACAGACCGGAAAGCACCGACGTGACGATGAACATCAGTCCCTGCACCATGCCTACCAGCCCGTTGGCGTTCGCCCGCCGATCCGGCTCGATGAGGATGGTGACCGTGGTGGAGAGGGCGATATTGCGCATGTTTTCCACCACCGCGCCGACCAGGATGACCAGGGCGAAGAGCCAGAACCACGGCTGCGTCAGGTCCAACAGCCAGGTGGCGGGTGTCAGCAGGAACATTACCCCGGACAGTATGAACATCACCAGGGTGAAGCCGGCTGCGAAACGCATCACGGC
Source organism: Arthrobacter sp. LjRoot78 (assembly GCF_964254335.1). Taxonomy (NCBI): domain Bacteria; kingdom Bacillati; phylum Actinomycetota; class Actinomycetes; order Micrococcales; family Micrococcaceae; genus Arthrobacter; species Arthrobacter sp. LjRoot78. The sequence continues at coordinate 2,108,696 of NZ_CAXUTG020000001.1, forward strand.
CAGCTTGCGGTAGCGGTCCACGAAGGTGCCGAAGCTGATGCTGGAAAGGGCGATCAACAGCATGTACGCGCCACCGATCACGCCGGTGGCGATCACGTTGCGCGTCTCCAGATACACCCAGAACGTCAGAGCGAACCAGAGGTAGCTGGTAGTGATGTTGGCCAGGGCGGTGTTCGCCAGGATCCCGGCGAACGTGCGGGACCGCTGTTCCGGGCTGCGCAAGGACGTGTCCACGCCGTCGGGAGCCGCAGCCGCCCTGAGCGGGGCAGGTTCCTGCTCGGTCATGCGTCCCAGTTTACTGACATCTGACTGCTGCGGACATGGCCGCCGCCGCGCTTCAGAAAAGCGTGATGCCGGTGAGTTCGGCGAGTTTGTCGGTGAGCCTGTCCTGGAACGTCGCGTCGGTAACTTCCGGCGCTGGCGGCCGCTGCCGGCGGTGATACCAGTAACTTCCGGAGACCAGGGCGGCGGGGTCATTGCTGACGGCGAGCCAGGCCTGGGTTTTGTGGCCCTCGGCCAGGTCGTCAGGGGCGCCGGAGCCGCCCATTTTGGTGGGTACCCAGCCGGGGTCAACGGCGTTGCTGAGCACCGCGGGCCAGTGGCGGGCCACCGAGGCGGAGAGCGCGGAAAGGTGGAGTTTGCTCTCGGAATAGGCGGTGCTGGCACTCCATCGTCGTTCGGTCCAGTCAATGTCCTGCAGGTTGCCGGCGGCCCCGTGGTGCATGCCGCTGCTGACGTAGACCAGGCGGCCGGGCCTGTCGATCAGGGCGGTGAGGATGTAGGGGGCGAGAACGTTCACCGCGAGGGTGTAAGAGTGTCCCTCCGGGGTCGTGACGCGCCCCGACGAGAGGTAGACGCCGGCGTTATGGACGACGGCGTCCATCCGCCCGTGCGCGTTGACCTGATCGGCGACGCTCCGCGTTTCGGCGGCGCTGCTGAGGTCACCAATGACGACACCGGCCGCTTGCGGGGCGATTTCATCGAGGACGGCGGCGCGTTCCCTGGAGCGGGCGTGCAGCAAGACCTCGTGGCCTTCATCCAAGAGAGTCCTTGCGGTGGCGAGGCCGAGCCCGTCGGTCGAGCCGGTGATGAAGATGCGAGACATGGCCCGGTGTCCTAGTGCCGCAACGCCGTCAGCGCTTCGATTAGGGGCATGTGGAGTGCCGGTCCGTGGCCGGGAAGTATGACAGAGGAGTTAACGCCGTCGAGTAGGTGAGTCGCCTCCAGCGCCGTGGCGGGTTCTGTGTGATACATCCGGTGGAGCATCTGGGGTCCGGTTCTACGGCTGAGAGGATGCCCGCTCACAAAGGAGTCACCTACGGCGATCACTCCTGCTTCGGGAAGAAGGACCGAGGCGTTGCCCGGGGTGTGGCCCGGGAGCAGGATCGCTTCAGGGCTGCCGGGCAGGCTTCGGAGCCTCTCGGTGTTCCAAGCCTCGGCGTTGGGTGCAGGTTTTGCCGTCAGGGATCCTGCCTTGATGGCGTGGACCGTCCAGCGGAAGACTCGGGGGCGCCAGGCCCGGCGGATGACCTGACCGAATGTGACCTGGTGCTTTTCCCGCCCCTGGACGTGGGCCAGTTCTTCCGGGGCGCACAGGACCGGCGTTCCGTATGTTTCGGAGAAGTAGGCCGCGGAGCCGGTGTGGTCGACATGGCCGTGGGTGATCAGCACCGCCCGGGCGTCGGCCGGATGCAAGCCCAGATGACGGATGGACCCTAGGACCAGCGCGCGGTCTGCGGGATATCCGCTGTCAATGAGCATGAAGCCGGTTTCGTCGCCAACCACGATCCAGTTGGACGCTGGTCCTTCGACGAAAAAGACGCCAGGTGCCTGCTCGGAAACGTTGCCTGAGGGGTGCCATTCATTGGCTCGGACGTGCACGGGTACATACTAGCCCGCCAACTTTCCCTCCAACTGGAACGGATTCCGTGGAGGGGAGGGACCCCGGGCATTCCGCCCCTATTCGGGCGGGTGTGCCGGGCCGACGATTGAGTGAGACGGACCTGCGCGAAGGGAGGCGGCGTTGTGCAGTGGGATCTGGGACTCCAGGGGTTGGCGTTGCTCCTTGCCCTGTCCCTTGGGTTTGGCGTAGTCGCCGGGTTGGCCGTCGGCAGGGGAGCGGCGCACCGGCTGTGGACGATGGCGATCGCGGTGGTCGCGTGCTTCGGCATCGGGCTGTTCACCAGCGAGGTGTGGTTCGGTTGGGCCACCGAGGAGGAGCTGCAGCCTAACATCGACGGGCTCTCGTTCGACGAGGTGCTCCTGTCCGGAGCTGTAACGACCGTCCTGGTCGTCCTGTCCGCGAGGCTCCTCCCGCGCAAAGCCCGACCCCTTTCTTCCCGGAGTCGAACCCGTTCTTGACCTTGCCGCAGCGTCAACCTTTAGAGTCGAATTATTGGACGGACACTGGCGCGGAAGGAGCAACAGATGGACTGGTCGATCCAAGAGATCGCCAGGATCGCGGGCACCACAAGCCGGACGCTGCGGCACTATGACGAGATCGGCCTGCTAAAGCCGAGCCGGATCGCCCACAACGGATACCGGCACTACGACCAGCAGTCTCTCGTTCAGCTTCAGCGAATCCTGTTGCTGCGGGAACTGGGCCTTGGGCTGTCCGGAATCGCCGAAGTGCTCGGCAACGAGTCGGACGCCGCCACGGCCTTGAGCAGTCACCTGAAGTGGCTTCGACAGGAGCAGGACCGGCTGAACCGGCAGATCATGTCCGTCCAGAACACTATCGAGGCAGTAAAAGAAGGTGCAGAACTTATGGCAGAGAACATGTTCGACGGCTTTGACCACACTCAGTACAAGGAGGAAGTGGAAGAACGCTGGGGCAAAGATGCCTACGCCAGCAGCGATGCCTGGTGGCGTGGAATGGATGGCGCGGAAAAGACGGCATGGAAGCAGCGCTCGCAGCAGCTCGGAAGCGACTGGATTCGAGCGGCCGGCAAGGGGCTTGCCCCCGGCAGCGACGAGGCGCAGGACCTCGCCCGGCGGCAGGTGGAATGGCTCCGGGGCATCCCCGGGACCCCGGCGGCAGCCCCGGGCGGCGACGTGAAGGGCTATGTGCTCGGTCTCGGCGAGATGTACGTTGCCGATCCGCGGTTCAGCGCAAATTATGGCGGCGAGTCGGGAGCTGCTTTCGTCCGGGATGCACTGCGAGTGTATGCCGAGGCGAACCTGTAAACGCTCACTGATTCCCCGTACCGCGCTCCTACGTATCCTGTCGTCGGCGCACTATCTCCGTAATCCAGATGGGTGCGAACGGAGACGTGCAGTTTGGGGGAGTCGGGTAGTCCTTGAGCACTTCCAGGCGTTCACCGATTCTGATTGCACGAGCGCGAAGTTCCGCATGCTCAATCCCGATCTGGGCCAAGCAGTGGTTCATCGCCCACTGCAGTCGATCCGGGGCTTCTTTCATCTCCGCCTCGATGACGTCGAGCAGTCCTGCGAGGTCCAGGCCCTCGGGCTTCTTCGCCACCAGTTCGGTGGTCAGTGCCCAGCCGGCACTCGCGACTACTGGATCCGGATCGGCGGACCAGACCAGTCGAAGCTCTTCGGAGTGCGGGCTCTTCTTCACGACGTAGTTCACAAGCCAGTCGTGCACCTTGGGAGTGCGCGCCGCGCGCAGCATGGCGTCCAACTCGTCACGGTCGAACGCCTTGGGGCGGCAGATCAGGATCGCCAGCAGCCTCGCCGCGGTGTTCTCCGTCTGCCAGAGCTGGCGTGCGAGTTCCTGCTGCGTCTTCAGCCGCTTCGCGATCCCGCGCAGTTTGCTGAGATTCACGCCGTGATCGTCACCGTGTCTCTCGTTCACCTCGCGTGCCCTCGGGTCCTCAAGCGCGTCCAGCTCGGCCATTACCGCAGCCACAGTGGTCTCTGCCAACTCAGCCTCCTGTCCGTATGTGTGGATTCAGCCTACTTGGAAAGCAGTGCGAGTCAGGTGATCAGCGGCGGCATCGCCACCGATCCAGGCGGAGCTTGGGCATCTGGTCCTAGGGAACCGCTCGACGGGCGGGCGTCCTGCTCCGGTGCTGGCTGTGCAGGCGGAAGGCAACGGTGAAGAGCCACGCCATCATCGCGATCAGCAGGACGCGCTGCACCAGACCCTTCCACTCGAACAGTCCGCTCCCGGCCTGCTGGCTGATCTTGAGCACCACAATCCCGACGGCGAGGACGAAGCCGATGGCGAGCGTCCATCCCGCCAGTGGCTGCCAGAACGGCTCACGGCGGAAGCGCCGGTAGAACACGAAGCAACTGATCGGCGCGAAGGTAAAAACCAGGGCGCCGAAGATGCCGTGCACGATCCCTCCGGCACTGGTTTGGCCGAACATCGCCGACGGGTCGGTGGTGAACGGTCCCGAGGCCATCAGACTGACTCCGATGCCCTGTATCAGTGCGGGGCCGGCTCGGGACGCGGCACCTGTGGTGAAGTGTGCAGCGAGGCCGACGCCGAATACCAGCATCAAGGCACCGGTCAGGAGGAAGTTCAGGATCTGGACCCAGCCACAGGGGCCGAGGGAAAGTTCGCTGACGAACATCCTCGTGGGAGAGTATCCCGGCAACAGCCACCCGTAGATGGTGAACACGGACACGAAAAGGACTGCGCCGATCATGCCCGCCACAGCGGTCAGCCTGACGCGCCGTCCTGCGTCCGCCGTCGGACCCGGGGCGGCCTTGGAGATCACAAGCGAAGCCTAGTACGCTAGGACGTTTGCCTGCCTGCGGTGCCGGACTGCTACGAGCCGGCCGTCCTGGATGCGTGCGGCAGGATGACGTCGTCCGCGGTGTTGGCCGCTGAGGGGAACAGGGCCGTGAGGAGGCCAAGGCCAATCGCCGCGCCGATAAGCTGCGCAACAATGAAGCCGGGAACGGACGCCGGTGCGATGCCGGCGAAGGTGTCACTGAAGATGCGCCCGACTGTCACGGCCGGGTTCGCGAACGACGTCGAGGACGTGAACCAGTACGCGGCACCGATGTAAGCGCCCACCGCCGGTGCGGCCAGGGCGCCCCTTTTGGTCGCCGCCAGTGCGAAGATCAGCAGGATCAGCCCGGCGGTCGCCACGACCTCACCCATCAGGTGTCCGGGGGTTGCCCGCTCCTTGGCGGAGATGGACGTGCCCACCTCGAACATTGCGTTCGCGACCATACAGCCGCTGACCGCACCCACCGTCTGCGCCACGACATAGGTACCGAGCTCCGGCAGGCTTAGTCCGGTGCCGCTGCGTCGGGCCAGGGTCCAGTCGGCAAGGGACACCGCCGGATTGAAATGCGCACCGCTCACGGGCCCGAGCACCAGGATCAGGACGGTCAGGCCCAACACGGTGGCGGTGCTGTTCTGGAGCAGCTGTAGCCCAACGTCGCCGGGGGAAAGTTGCTGTGCGGCGATTCCGGAGCCGACGACGATCGTCACGAGCAGGCTGGTGCCGATCAGTTCGGCCACGGCGCGGCGCCAGAGCGGCGGCTTGTTGGAGGTCATGGTCATAACAAACAGCTTGACCGAAAGAATTAACTCAGTCAAAATTGAATCAATGAATATTGAGGGGAAAAGCCCGTTTATGGCGAGGGTGGCCAAGTACGCTGCCTTGGCCGATCCCGCCCGGCTGCGCATCGTTGATCTGCTGACGTTGGGGGACTTTTCCCCGATGGAACTGCAGGCCGAACTGGGGATGCCCTCGAATCTGCTGTCCCACCATTTGCGAACCCTGGAAACAGCCGGGCTGACCATCCGCCACCGCTCAGAAGCTGACCGGCGCCGCAGCTATGTCCGGCTTGCGGCCGGCGCCCTGGAAGGTCTGGTGCCAGCGACGGAACATGGAGCCCGCCGCGTCCTGTTCGTCTGCACGCGCAACAGCGCCCGGTCCCAGCTGGCCGCCGCGCTCTGGCAGCGGGTCAGCGAAGTCCCCTCAACGTCGGCCGGAACGCACCCCGCAGAACGTATCGCGGAAGGCGCCATCGACGTTGCCCGCCGTCATGGCATGGACCTCGAAGACCGAACCCCGCGCAGGTTGGACCTGGTGGCTGGGGAGGGGGACTTCGTCGTAACGGTCTGCGACAACGCCCATGAGGAGCTTACGGGCCTTCGCGGTGTCCACTGGTCAGTGCGGGACCCGCTGCGCCTGGGTACCGCTGAGGCTTTTGAGGATGCCTTCGCGGACATCGCCCACCGCGTCAACGACCTGGCACCCCGAGTGCGCGCCGCCTGACTACTACGAATCATGAATCCATGGCTGTACCAACTAACTTCAGGAGAAACCCCGTGAGCACCGAAACCGCCAAGAAACCATCCGTCCTCTTTGTCTGCGTCCATAACGCCGGCCGCTCCCAGATGGCCGCGGCGTTCCTGACCACCTTGGCCAAGGGCGGGATCGAGGTCCGCTCCGCAGGGTCGCAGCCGGCTGACAAGGTCAACCCGGCCGCCGTTGAAGCCATGGCCGAACTCGGCATTGACATGTCCGCCGAAATACCGAAGGTCCTCACCACCGAGGCCGTGAAGGAATCCGACGTGGTGATCACCATGGGCTGCGGCGACGAATGCCCGTACTTCCCCGGCAAGCGCTACGAAGACTGGGTCCTTGAAGATCCGGCGGGCCAGGGCGTGGACGCGGTCCGCCCCATCCGCGATGAAATCAAGACCCGCATCGAGGGCCTGATCGCCTCACTCCTCACATAGGGGGTCTCCTCACGGAAAGATGGGATCGCTTCCCCGGCTTCGGTTCATAAGGGGCCTTTAGGCACAACGCCAGGGGACAGATACCGGCCTACCATGAAGCATGCCCGGGACGGAGAATTTGGAAGTGGAACGAAAGTTCGACGTCGGAGGGTCCGTTGCGCTGCCGGGATTGACGGCGATTGCCGGAGTGGACCACGTGGGAACGCGATCGGATCAGACTCTCGATGCAGTGTATTTTGACACCGCGACGTTAGCGCTTGCGGCCCGCCGCATTACGTTGCGCCGGCGCACGGGCGGCAAGGATGCCGGATGGCATCTGAAACTGCCGGTGGCCGCGGGCGAACGGCGCGAAATCAAGGAACCGTTGAACAAGGACCTGGACTCAGTGCCCTTACGGTTGAAGCAACTGGTGCTGGCCCATACCCGAAACCAGGAACTGGTTGCGGTGGCACACCTGACAACCCGACGTACAGCTATTCCCCTGGTCGCAGCCGACGGAACGGTCCTGGCCGAATTTAGCGACGATCGGGTGGAATCCCGGATCCTCCTCGAACCGGTTGACAAGGCCGCCTGGCGGGAATGGGAGATCGAACTGATCGACGGGCACCGGAAACTTCTGGATGCCGCAGGTATGGTCTTCGCCCGGGCCGGCCACCTGCCGGCGGAGCTGCCCTCGAAGCTGGCACGGGCGCTTGGTGCCCGATATCCAGCTGGCACCAACCCGGCGCCCGAGCCTCGGCGCAAGGGCGACGCCTCGGCGGTGCTGCTTTGGTACATGCATGCACAGGTCGAGGCCCTGAAGGCGCATGACCCAGGGGTGCGGGAGGGAGCGCCGGACGCTATACACCAGCTCCGCGTGGCAGCGCGCCGGATGCGGTCCGTACTCGCAAGCTTCCGCAAGCTGACGGATAAAGGAACCACACAGTTCCTCCGTGGAGAACTCAAATGGTTGGCCGGGGCGGTGGGAGCGGCACGGGATCTGGAGGTCATGCGGACCCATTTGAACGACCTGATCAGCGCCGAACCGCCGGATCTGATCATTGGCCCGGTGAAACAACACATCGAGGACCAGCTCGGGGCAGCTTATGAGGCTGCCCTCGCCGAAGGCCTGGCCGCCATGACGGGCGACCGGTACTTTCGGCTTCTTGATGCACTGGACGACTTTCTTGCTTCCCCTCTACTGGGCGGACCTGCCGACAAAAGGGCCCCGGGGACGATAGCCCGGCTGGTCAATGCAGAACGGAAGCGCCTGCGGCGTGCTGTGAAAGGCCTGGACGAGATGCCGGATGAAGCGTCTCTCGACGCAGCGCTACATGAGGTCCGGAAGAGCGCAAAACGCGTCCGCTACGCGGCAGAAGCAGCCCTGCCGATTTTCGGAAAGCGGGGAGCCAACCTTGCCCGCACCGCTGAAGAAATCCAAACAATTTTGGGCGACCAGCAGGACAGCGTCGTCATCCGGGAGAAGTTACGGTCACTTGCCACGGAGTCCCGGGAGGGCGGCGAGGGAAACGAATTTACCTATGGCCGTCTCCACGCGTTGGAACAACAACGGGGCGCCGACGCCCGGACCCGGTTCTTCCGGGCATGGCGCCAATCCCCGCCCAGGTCACTTCACTGAAGCGGAGCCGACCCAGACGGCTCCGGGGCGAATTCGCATTGAAGCCGGGCCCTGGCTTCATGCTCTATGAGGGTAGGGATGAAGCTCCTGATTCGCCCGTCAGCCAGTGACTCGTACTCTTCGCCGACGATTCGCGCGATGTGGGTCCGCTCCGCCTCCGGAAAGCGCGCTGACAGACGGTCGACGACCGAACGGACAATGGTTTCCTTTTCCGCTTCGCTCATTACGCCAGTGTCGCCCCGGGGCCGAACGGGCGTCAACCACCGAGGATAGGTGACGACCGACGGTCGCGCGTGCCGAGCGTAGCTGCCTTCCGGTGCGGCGGTATTCTTGGGCGCATGGAGATGCGCCTTGAAGTTGTTCAGGTCCCGGTAGCTGATGTCGACAGGTCGAAAGCGTTCTATACGGAGCAGCTTGGTTTTGTCCTCGACCACGACGTTGAGTACATACCGGGAATGAGGGTGGTCCAGCTGACTCCGCCGGGTTCGGCCGTTTCCATCGTGATAGGTACGGGGATGACCAGTATGACGCCTGGCAGCCTCGAAGGGCTGCAGCTCGTCACGCCGGAGTTGGGTGCCTTGCGCGCGGAACTCCTGGGCCGCGGTGCCGATATCAGTGAAATTCAAGACATGGGCGGCATCCAGTTTGCCTACTTCGGCGACCCGGATGGCAACCGCTGGGTCATTCAGGGCGCAACACCCCAGGACGTCAGGGATGCCCACCTGGATAGGTGACTAAACAGAATCAGGACCGAAAGCCGATTAGTAGCCCCCGGCCCTGATTGCGCCTATTCATTGTGCTGAGCCTCAGTCCGGCTATGACGCCATCCGGTGTGAAGGGCCATGGCCTGGGTTCTTTTAGAGCGCTGCTGCGTAGCGCTCCAGCACGTCAGCTTGAATTCGGCCCCGGGCATTCACGGGGATACCATTCTCAATCGCCCACGCGCGGACAGCCTTGGCGTCCTTGGTGCCGCTGCTGGGTCGTCGCGCCGGCCTGGCGCGTCCGGTGGTCTTTCTCGCAACGGCGGTGTACTTATTCATTGCCTCACGCAGTTCGGCGGCGTGGACATTATTGAGATCAATCTCATATTCAGCAGCATCGATAGAAAAAATGATTGTTTCATTCGCTTCGGAACCGTCGAGATCGTCTTCAAGCGTGGTTATTACTCGTTTTGCCATGCCGGTCAGGTTATCACTCATCGCAGATAGTAAATCCGGTATCGATATTGCTTAATTCACGAAATGCCTCGATTAGCTGAAGTATTTCAAAGCTGAATAGGCTGCTATGTACATGCTCCTGCTCCCGATGGCGAACGTCTTCGGAGCGGGGCGCTACTCGAGCGACGGCCGCCTTCGTTGCTGTTTTGTCGCCGCACGCTGTTCCTTTGCGGCAAGGCGCCGACGATTGGAGCCGCGGGTGGGTTTGGTCGCCCGGCGGGGAGCGGCTTCGGGGGCAAGGGCACCTGCCAGGAGGCCGGAAAGTTTCGCCAGGGCGATCTCCCGGTTGCGCAACTGAGAGCGCTGCTCGGCGGCGGTCACTGTGATCACCCCGGCGATAAGCCGCCGTGCGAGTCTCGTGATCAGCATGAGCCGTTGGTCGTCCGAAAGCGCCGCCGAGTTTTTGACGTTCCACGAGAGCTCGACTCGGCTGTCCGAGGTATTGACGTGTTGACCTCCCGGGCCGGACGAGCGGGAGAACCGCCAGCGGAGTTCAGACGCGGGAATTGTGAGCGCGGGCGACACCTCCAGGTCCATGCAACCAGCGTTGCACAATCCGGGCCTGATCGAGGCCTCGATGTCCGGCTTCGTGTTCCAGTCCGACGTCGAAATCGCCTTCGTCACCCGCACTATTGCAGGAGACAGACTGGTCTTTCTGGTTATAGGCTTGGATCAGAATTCAGATGCAACCGGGAGGGAGATGCTGATGACGGTCGACCGTTTTGATGATCAGTCGGCTTTGCGGGAGCCGCGGGAGGGGGACCGCACCTGGGTTAGCCACCGACCCACAGCAGACGGCCCGGTCAGTGGCCATTGGCTGGTATACAGCGCGGAAACGGGCACCTGGCACTCCGACGCTTGAAGAAGGCGGGACGTTGCGGACCTGGCGATCCGGAACGCCGCCGCCATCGCCTGCGGGTTGTCCGGCTACCCCACGTGGATGCGTGGGCGGCGAGCAGGATCCGGTTCGTGCTTCCGCAGGATTTCCCGCACCACCGGCGGGGTGTCGCCGCGGCCCAGCAGCAGGTAGCGCATCAGGTGGGCGAGCGGGTTGCCTTCGGACCATTCGAAGTACGCGTGGGGTATGACGCCGGCAGTGTCCCGGAGAGCCAGGAGGACCGCGGCGATGGCGTTGGGAGCGGCGGGGCTCTCTACCCGCAGGATGCGGTGGCCGTCGACTTCGACGCCGTGCACGTCCAGGGTCCCGCCGAAGTTGGAGGGGTCGATGATGTCGATTTCGAGGAAAATGACGTCAGCGGTCCCGGGGACTGCGTTCTGGCCCCGTTGCTCGTATTCCTTCTCGGAGTATTCCCGGTTGTCGCCGGTCTGGCGGCGGTTGGCGATCAGGTTCAGGGCGCCGTCGTAGTCAAGCGAGTCTGCGATAAAGCGGCGGGTATTCTCGTCAAACCTGATCAGGTCCGCGCGCAGCTCCGTGGTCCGGGCGACACGGGAAACCAGCGAGATGGCGATGATGCCCAGAATGAAAAAGGCGGAGATGGTCAGGCCGTCGGGCTTTTCGATGACGTTCGCGGCCAGCGCGTAGAGCAGTATCAGGGAGAGCAGCGTAAAGCCGGCCCCGGCCCGTCGGTTGCCCCGACTGAAGGCGGAGATCGTGACAGCGATGGATCCCGAGACCATCATCGCTAGGATGCCGGTGGCGTACGCGCCGGCCTGGGCGTTGACGTCGGCGTTGAAGCCGATGGTGATGAGGATGCTGACCGCCGTGTAGACCAGGACCACGGGGCGGACCGCGCGTCCCCACTCGGGGGCCATGCCGTAAGCGGGGAGGTAGCGCGGGACGATGTTGATCAGGCCGGCCATGGCCGAGGCGCCGGCAAACCACAGAATCAGGATGCTGCTGATGTCGTAGACCGTACCGAAGCCGTTCCCCAGTTGTTGGTGTGCCAAGTAGGCCAGGGCGCGTCCGCTGGCCTCACCTCCGGGTTCGAATTCCTTGGCCGGGATCAGGACTGTGGTGACGAAGCTACTGCCGAGGAGGTAGACGCTCATGATGGCAGCAGCCGTAGTGAGCAGTTTGCGGGTGTTCCGCACCCTGGAAGTGAGGCGTTCCTCGGCCGTCCTGCCTTCGGCGGCCACCAGCGGCATCATGCTTACGCCGGTTTCGAACCCGGACAGGCCGAGGACCAGCAGTGGAAAGGCGATGACGGCGGGGCCGATAATGTCCCCGAAACCGCCGCGTGCCGACAGGTCTCCGGTCCAGGCGGCCAAGGCGGCGGGATCGCTGATGACCGTCGCCACGCCGGTGATGATGACCACGGCATTGAGGAGCAGGAATAGTGCCACGAGCGGAATGGCCACCACGACGGCTTCGCTGAACCCGAGCAGGAACACACCGCCCAGTATCAGCAAAAGAACCACGGTGATAAGGACGGCCTGTCCATCGAGGAATTCCGGGAGATACGGGTTTTCGAGCATGTGCACGGTGGCATCAGCCGACGAAAGCGTAATGGTGATGATCCAGGACGTTGCCACGAATCCCAGGAGGATCAGGACAAAAATTTTTCCCCGCCAGAACGGCAGGAGGCTTTCAAGCATGGCAACCGATCCTTGTCCGTGGGGGCTTTCCCTGGCCACACGGCGGTACATCGGCAGCATTCCCAGGAGCGTGAGGGCAACGATCAGCAGGGTGGCCAACGGCGACAGCGCACCGGCTGCGAGAGCGGCGATGGCCGGAAGGTAGGACAGCGTGGAGAAGTAGTCAACACCGGTCAGGCACATGACCTTCCACCAGGCCTGGGGAGCGGCGTGGTCTTCGGGACTTTCCGGGCCGATCACCGGCTGGACCTGGTGCTTGAGCAGCCACCGCCCCAGAGCGTTTCCCGTATCGGTCGGTTGCCCCGGCCTGCGGACTTCCGCGGGAATGATCTGGTGGCCTGTACCGCTCATCTGCGTCTCCTAAGGTTCGGCCGGCGCAGCACACTGAACTGCACCCACACTTCGGCGATTCAACCTATGCCGAGACGAGAGGGAAAGGGCGCTTTTGTGCGATTCCTTTACGCTTTCTTAACGCCGACGGTTCTTAACGCCGGCTGCGGTCCCGCGACAGTCAGGCTGCCGGCAGCCTACGGCTCCTACACTTCTTCGATCCAGCGTGCCAGCGTCGTCCTGATCCATGCTGCTTTTCAGCCATCCGGTTCACCAAGGAAGGCGCGGATCTATTTCGTGTGGAACAGGGCAACGACTTCCTGAACCCCTGATCCAGCGGATTGTGTCACCGTCCCGGATGGGGTGCCGCGCGGACGTGCGCGCGTTGGCCTTCCTTCCCGATGAGGCTGAGGAATTCGACGGGACCGGTGCCGGTGGCGCCGAACCAGTGCGGCGTGCGCGTGTCGAACTCTGCGGCCTCGCCAGGTTTGAGGATGAGGTCGTGTTCACCGAGAACAAGACGCAAGGTCCCGTCGAGCACATAAACCCAGTCGTATCCGTCGTGGGTGCCTAGCTGCGGCTCCTGTTCATCCTTGCCTTCCGGGAGGATGAATTTGTAGGCCTGAATGCCGCCCGGCCGGCGAGTCAGAGGCAGGATCGTCGCCCCGTCTGCGCTGGCTACGGGCCGCAAATTGACGCGGGGGTCCCCGGTCGGTGGCGCGTCCACGAGCTCGTCCAGCGTGACCCCGTGGACTCGGGCCAACGGCAACAGCTGCTCGAGGGTAGGTCGCCTCAGGCCTGCTTCGAGCCGCGAGAGCGTGCTGGCGGAGATCCCTGTTTGTTCCGCCAGGTCCACGAGCGTCACGTCCCGGCGGAGTCGGAGACGCTTGAGCCGTGGCCCGAGAGCGTTGAGGGTGTGGTCTGGATCGTGGGTCATCCCTCGATTTTGCCATTTGGCAATGCAGCTTGCACATTCGCCGACGCGCTGGGCACGATCGACACTGAAGCTTGTATCAGATCGGAAGGGATTCGACGTGGACCAGACTGCACACGCGTTCGGCAAGGGCTATTGGGAACGGCACTGGGAACAGGCCCACGATGGTGCGCCGGCAGGTTTGGGCGCCGGCGGCCCGAACCCGTATCTCGCACAAGAGGCGGGCGGACTGGCCCCCGGTACGGCGCTGGATGCCGGATGCGGGACCGGGGCGGAAGCACTATGGCTGGCATCTCACGGCTGGGAGGTCACAGGAGCCGACATTTCCGCCGCTGCCCTTGCTCAGGCGGCCGCGAGCGCAGCAAAGCAGTCCGTGGGCAACGGTGTGACCTGGGTCGAGGCCGACCTGACCACCTGGAAGCCGGAAAGCCGTTTCGACCTGGTGACCACTCATTACGCCCACCCCGCGATGCCGCAGTTGGCGTTCTACCAGCGCATCGCGGACTGGGTCGCCCCGGGAGGCACGCTCTTGATCGTCGGGCACCGGCACGACCACGCCGCAACTGGACACGGAAGCCACCCGCCCGCCGAGGCCACTTTCACTCTCGAGGACATCACCGGGGGCCTCGACCCTGCCATGTGGAGCATCGACAGTGCCCGGGTGGAGACGCGGACAGCCAACGGAGGCGGGGACCACGGCGCGCCCCTGCACGACGTCGTGGTTCGGGCCACCCGGCTGTAAACCTGCGTAAACCTGCGTCCGAGCTGTCCAGGGAATGGGGCCGTGGCCGCTCACACGAGCGGCCACGGGTAGCGCATGCCAGTGCGGGCTTGTAGACCGCGCCCTGAGTCGACAGGCCCTGAGTCAAGGCGCCCTCAGCCCGTTCAATGGTTCCAGGGTCGAATTCACCATGAGGACGGCAGGGGGCCGACCCTCGCCGTAGGAAATGACCGAGACCGAGCCCGGGCTGATGAGGATCCGCTGGAAGTGATCCAGTTGAGTACCCAAGGCGTGGGCCACGGCCGCCTTGATCGGGTCGGCATGCGAGAAACACACGACGACGCCCCCGGCGTGGGCGGAGCGCATCACCTCAAGTGCTCCGACTATCCGCGCCTGCATCTGCGCGAAGCTCTCGCCGTTCGGGAAACGGAAAGTTGACGGGCTGTTCTGTACGGTCTGCCAGTCCGGCAGGACCGCCAGGTCGGCGAGCGCGACGCCGGTCCACTCGCCGACGTCGCACTCGATCAAGCCGGCGTCCTGATTCACGTCACGCCCGGTGGAGGCGGCCGTGGGCTCTGCCGTCTCGCGGGCGCGTTCCAGTGGTGAAGAGTAGATGGCGTCGACGCCAAGCCCCGTGAGCCGTTCCGCGACCCGTACTGCCTGGGCACGCCCGCGCTCGGAGAGATGCAGTCCCGGGGCCCTGCCCGGCAGCACCGTGCCCGTCGTCGGCGTCTCCCCGTGGCGCACCAGAAGGACGAGGGTGTCCTCCGGCCCCGGGGGTGGGGTGGACGGTGCCGAAGCCATTGCTGCAGTCATCAAAATCCAGCGTAGGCCGTGGCGCGGACCCGCAGGTGAAAAACCGGGGAAATTCCCTCGATTCCCCGGACCGTGGAGGTCTACGGTAGAGAGGTGAGTGATCGTCCCGATATCTTCACCGTTGGCGAACTGCATGCCGCCGGCCACGTCCACAAGGATTTGCGCCACGAGATCCGCGGCAACCTGCTCGCCGCGCTCGCCGCCGGACGTGATCCGTGGCCGGGGATGTACGGTTTCAGCCGGACCGTCCTTCCCCAGCTTGAGCGCGCCTTGATCGCCGGGCATGACGTCGTATTGCTCGGTGAGCGGGGACAAGGCAAGACACGGCTCCTGCGAACCCTGGTCGGGCTGCTTGACGAGTGGTCGCCGGTGATCGAGGGCTCGGAGCTGAACGAGCACCCCTTCGAACCGATCACGGAACACTCCCGCGCCCGCGTGCTCACCGAAGGCGACCGGCTGCGTGTTGCCTGGCGCCACCGCTCGGAACGTTACGTTGAGAAGCTCGCCACGCCGGATACCTCCGTTGCCGACCTCATCGGCGACGTCGACCCGATGCGGGTGGCCGAAGGCCGGCGGCTGGGGGACCCGGAAACCATCCACTACGGCCTGGTTCCGCGCTCCAACCGCGGCATCATCGCCATCAACGAACTGCCCGACCTCGCCGAGCGGATCCAGGTCGCAATGCTGAACGTCATGGAGGAACGCGACATCCAGATCCGCGGCTACGTGCTGCGGCTGCCCCTCGACGTGCTCGTCGTCGCGTCCGCGAACCCGGAGGACTACACCAACCGCGGCCGGATCATCACGCCCCTGAAGGACCGCTTCGGCGCCGAGATCCGTACCCACTACCCGATAGAGCTGGACGACGAGGTCTCCGTCATCCGGCAGGAGGGGCGGCTGGTGGCCGACGTCCCGCCCGTCATCCTCGAGATCCTTGCCCGCTACACCCGGGCGCTGCGGCTATCCCCGGCCATCAACCAGACCTCCGGAGTTTCGGCACGGTTCGCCATCGCGGGTGCCGAAACCGTCGCCGCCGCAGCGCTGCGCCGGGCGAGCGTGCGCGGTGAGGGCGAGGCGGTCGCGCGGATCATCGACCTCGAGCCCGCCGTCGAAGTCCTCACGGGCAAGATTGAGTTCGAATCGGGCGAGGAAGGGCGGGAACAAGCCGTCCTCGACCACCTCCTGCGGACTGCCACAGCTGAAGCCGTGCGGGCGCACTTTCATGGGATCGACCTCGGCCCGCTCGTTGCCGCGCTTGACGGTCACAGGACAGTGACCACGGGGGAACATGTCACCGCGCGGGAGTTCCTCGAAAACCTGCCGGCCCTTGACTCGTCCAGCCTCTACGACGAGATCAGCGGACGCCTCGACGCCAGGAACGACGGGCAGCGCGCCACCGCAATCGAACTTGCCCTGGAAGGTCTCTACCTTGCCCGGCGGATCTCCAAGGAGTCCGACGACGAGGAGACGATTTACGGCTAGCAAGTAAGCCACAGTAAAAAATACGGCTAGGGGATAGGCGGCATCATGAACGCTCACAGCCGGTCCAAATACGGCCGGTACAGGGGAGGACCCGACCCGCTCGCACCGCCGGTCGACCTGGCTGAGGCGCTCGACGCGATAGCCGAGGACGTCATGGCAGGCTACTCGCCCCGGCACGCCCTGCAGGAGTTCCTCCGGCGAGGAGGCCGTCACCGGGAAGGCCTGGACGACCTCGCCGGCCGCGTACAACAGCGCCGGAAAGAACTCCTGAGCCGCCACCGGCTGGACGGCACCCTCAGTGAGGTCCAAAAGCTGCTCGACACCGCAGTGCTGGAGGAACGCAAGCAGCTGGCCCGCGACGCCATGATGGACAACACGGACCGCGCACTCAGGGAGATGCAGCTGCAGAACCTGCCTTCATCCACGGCGGCAGCGGTCAACGAACTCGCCTCCTATGATTGGCAGTCGAGCACCGCACGGGAAGCCTACGAGCGCATCAAGGACTTGCTGGGCCGCGAGGTCCTCGACCAGCGGTTCGCCGGTATGAAGCAGGCGCTCGAGAGCGCCACGGATGAGGACCGCGCGGCGGTGAACGAGATGCTGCGGGACCTGAACGAACTGCTGGACAAGCACCGGCACGGCGAAGACACCGACGCGGACTTTCAGGAGTTCATGGCCCGGCACGGACACTTCTTTCCGGAAAATCCACAATCCGTCGAGGAGCTGATCGACGCGCTGGCCCAGCGCGCAGCCGCGGCCCAGCGGCTCCTGCAATCCATGTCCCCGGAGCAGCGCGACGAGCTGATGCGCCTGTCCGCCCAGGCATTCGGCTCGCCCGAACTCATGGCCCAACTCGATCAGCTCGACTCCAGCCTGCGTGCACTGCGCCCGGGAGAAGACTGGAATGGCTCCGAACGGTTCGAGGGTCAGGAGGGGCTCGGGCTGGGCGACGGTACCGGCGTGCTTCAGGACATCGCCGAGCTCGACGAGCTGGCCGAACAGCTCTCCCAGTCCTACAACGGATCACGCCTTGATGATCTGGACCTTGACGCGCTGGCCCGCCAACTCGGGCAGAATGCCGCCGTGTCGGCCCGCACCCTCGCCGAAATCGAGCGGGCCATGCAGGACGGTGGCTACCTGCGGCGCGGCGCCGACGGCGACCTCCGGCTGTCCCCGCAGGCCATGAGGCGGCTCGGCAAGTCACTGTTGCGGGACACCGCAAAACAGCTGTCCGGCCGGCAGGGGCGCCGGGACACGCGTGTCGCCGGGACCGCCGGCGAGCAGACGGGCTCAAGCCGTCAGTGGGAGTTCGGCGACGCCGGGCCGTGGGACGTTACGCGCACCATGACAAACGCAATCCGCCGGACCGTGGCCGACGGCGGCGACCCGGGCCGCGGATTACGGCTTCGAGCGGGTGACATCGAGGTGACGGAGACGGAGGCGCGCACGCAGGCTGCCGTCGTCCTGCTCGCCGACGTATCGTTTTCGATGGCCGCCGAAGGGCGGTGGGTGCCGATGAAGCGCACCGCACTCGCCTTGCACCATCTCGTCTCCACCCGGTTCCGCGGCGACCGGCTGCAGCTGATCAGCTTCGGCCGCTACGCGCGGACCATGGACATCGGCGAGCTCACGGCCCTGCCGGCCTTCCGGGAGCAGGGCACCAACCTGCACCACGGGCTGCTGCTGGCCGGCCGGTTCTTCCGCCGGCACCCGTCAATGCAGCACGTCCTCCTCGTGGTGACGGATGGCGAGCCCACCGCGCACCTGTTGCCGGACGGGGACTCGTGGTTCGACTACCCGCCGGCCCCGGAGACCATCCGCGTCACGATTGCCGAGCTCGACCGCCTTGGCCGGGCAGGAACCCAGGCCACGTTCTTCCGGCTGGGCGATGACCCGGGCCTCGAGCGGTTCGTCCAGCGCATGGCGCGCCGAATCGACGGCCGGGTGGTGGCGCCGGAAGCCGGCGACCTCGGGGCTGCCGTTGTGGGGGAGTACCTCCGCGCTCATTTCCGCGGCCGTCCCTTCGACGACGCCGACTGGGCTTCTTAGGGCAGCTTCCCGCGCCTTCACCGTCGCCAGCGATCGTACTTGTATAGTTGTATACAAGTACACGAGTTTGGAGATCGCCAGTGGTCGAATCACAGTCCCGGAATACCGGAGCGCACCTGGTCTACGGCGAGCTAAAACGCCGGATCCTCAGCCTGGAACTGAAGCCGGGGGAGCGGATCTATGAACCGGCAATGGCAACGGCGCTTCAGGTCAGCCGGACGCCGCTGCGGGAGGCAATACGGCGGCTGATCTCGGAAAGCCTGCTGGAACAGCAATCCACGGGAGGCGTGCTTGTCCCGACCCTGGACGAGGGAGTGATCGCCGAGTTGTACGGCGTCCGCGCCGCCCTGGAATCCCTGATGGCCCGTGAGGCATGCGCCAAAGCGACGCCGGCCGATATCGCGAACCTGGAGGGGATCGTGGAACGCAATGCGGCCATGGTGAAGTTCGCCGACGAAGCCATGAAGTATGGAATGGCTCTGCACGCCGCCATCGCGGACATAGCCGGAAATTCCTGGGCGCAGAGGTTTCATGACCAGGTCTCCAGCCAGATGGAACGCTACCGCCACTTCACCAACAGCACACAGGAACGCCGCGACCACGCTCTCGCCGAACACCGCATCCTGGTGGAGACCCTTGCCTCGGGCAAGCCGGAAGCGGCCGCCAAGATCGCTTTTGACCATGTCGTCGGCGCCCGGGACGCAGCGGTGCGCGCCGTCTCCGGCACCGCCCCCGTCATCCCGTGATCGGCGAACTGGGCCGCCGTTCGGCGCTGGCACTTCTCCTTCATTCGACGCTGATCCAGGCCGTGACGTTCCTGGTCCGGCCGGCAACCACCTACCGGGCGCTGGAACTGGATGTGCCCGGATATGCCCTCGGCGTCCTTGCGGCCAGCTACGCCGTCTTTCCCCTGCTGCTGGCCGTCCCCACCGGCGCCCTCGTGGACCGGTTAGGCGAGCGGCGGCTCATGGTGATCGGATCCGCCGTCGTGCTCGGCTGTTCCATTTTCCTGCTGTTCTGGGGAACCTCAGTCCCCGCGTTGGTTGTGGGCACGGCGCTACTGGGCGCAGGCCAGCTGGCATGTGTTGTGGGGCAGCAGGCCGTCGTGGCGAACAATGCCGTGGCGTCAGGGCTTGACTCCGCGTTCGGATACCTGACCTTCGCGGCGTCTTTGGGGCAGGCGCTTGGCCCGCTGGCAATCTCCGTGGTGGGCGGAGCTTCCGTCCGCCCGGACACGCAGGCAATTTTCTTTCTCTCTGCCGGCATGAGCCTGGTTCTCTTCCTGACCACCTTCGTGATCTCGACGAAGGCCACCGGAAGGAAGTCCGCCGTCACGGCGACGGACGGCTCGCAGGGAAGTGTTGCATCCCTGCTCAGGACGCCGGGGCTGGTCCGGGCACTGGCAACCAGCGCCACAGTGCTGGCCGTGGTGGACCTGACGGTGGTTTACCTGCCTGCGCTCGGTACGGAGCGCGGCTTCAGCGCGGCCACGGTGGGCCTCATGCTCGCGGTGCGGGCCGGGTTCTCGATGGTTTCGAGGCTGGGGCTCGGGCGCCTGTCCCGGAGATTCGGCCGGGGGCGGCTCATGGTTTCAAGCCTGGCGCTCTCCACCGTCGCGCTGGCCGTCGCCGCGATTTCGATGCCGGAGTGGCTGCTCTTCGTGGTGATGGCCGGACTGGGCCTGGGGCTGGGCATCGGCCAGCCGCTGACCATGTCCTGGCTTTCTGCCCAGGCCCCGGACGGACAGCGCGGAAAAGCTCTGGCCCTGCGGCTTGCCGGGAACCGGGTGGGGCAGGTGGTGCTGCCCAGCGCCATCGGGGTTGTGGCCGCCGGGCTCGGGGCGGCCGGAGTGTTCCTGGCGTCAGCGGTTGTTGTGGGCGGAACGCTCCTGCTGGTCCGCGGCGTCCGCCTGGACGACTAGCTATCACCCCTGTCCGACGCCGTGTGCCCTCATGCCAGCCGGGCGACACTTCGGCGTGTGGGCCGCAGGGCCGCGCCGTCGGAAAAAAGTTGCGGCGTTGCCTGCTGAATCCGCTGGACATCCTCAAAAACGCCCCGCAGGTGCAGCCGTAGGGAGCTGTCGGCGTCCGCCAGGTTCTTGGCTTCAAGCGCATCCACCACTGCAGCGTGCTGCTGGATCAGGGTTGCTATCGGCCTGGTGTCCAGAAGGCTCAGGCGGCGTGCACGGTCCAGATGCGCCTTGGCCGAGTTGACCGCGGCCCACGCGGATTCGTGCCCCGCAAGCCTCAGGAGCTCGCGGTGGAAATCTTCGTCCAGCCGGAAGAACTCATCCACGTCGCTGGCGGCATCAGCGTCCGTTTGGCTTTTGAGTATCACGCGGAGTCCGGCAATTCCCGCTGCGTCGACTGACAGGTCGCGCAGGGACGCGCATTCAATGGCCTCGCGGACAAACTGAGCCTCGGATACCCGCCCCAGGTCCACGAGCGAGACAAAGGAACCGATCTGCGGGTACACCTGCACCAGTCCCTCCTCCCTGAGCAGAATCAGGCTCTCCCGGACCGGCGTGCGGCTGACACCCAGTTCCTGCGCGAGCTCGTTCTCGGAGAGCGGCTCACCCGGAGGCAGCTGGAGGGAAATAATGCGACGCCGCAGCGTCTCCAGGGTCTGGTCACGCACAGAGAGCCGCGGGGACTGTCCCTTGGCGGGTTTATCGGATGCCATGCCCCCAGTCTATTCTCTTGACACACTAGAATGGTAGTGCTTGTATGGTAGTAGTTAGCGAGGTGCCGCCGGTCACAACGACCAACCGCCGGCCTTCTTCCTTTCACTCACCCCCTTCATTTTTCATCGCCTGCAAAGGAGCACCAGATGACTGAGAGCATCGCGCCGCCCACCGCCCGGCCGGAGACCAAACCCACGAAGGAACTGGCAAAGGTTGCCGTTTCCGGATGGCTGGGAACCGCCATGGAATTCATGGATTTCCAGCTCTACTCCCTGGCCGCAGCCATCGTCTTCAACAAGATCTTCTTCCCCGACGTGAGCCCGGTCATTGGCCTGATCGCCGCGATGGCGACCTACGGCGTCGGCTACGTTGCCCGGCTCGCCGGCGCCGTCTACTTCGGCCGCATGGGCGACAGGATCGGCCGCAAGAAGGTCCTCTTCATCACCATCGCGCTGATGGGTGCGTCAACAACCCTGATCGGCGTTCTCCCCACCTACGCGATGATCGGGATCTGGGCCCCCATCCTGCTGGTTGCATTGCGGCTGGCACAGGGCTTTGGCGCCGGCGCCGAGATCGCCGGTGCCACTGTGATGCTGGCCGAGTTCGCCCCGGCCCGCCGCCGCGGCCTCATCTCCTCCCTCGTGTGCCTCGGCACGAACTCCGGGACGCTCGCCGCTTCGGCGC
This sequence comes from Arthrobacter sp. LjRoot78, assembly GCF_964254335.1. Classification (NCBI taxonomy): domain Bacteria; kingdom Bacillati; phylum Actinomycetota; class Actinomycetes; order Micrococcales; family Micrococcaceae; genus Arthrobacter; species Arthrobacter sp. LjRoot78. Next base: position 2,130,459 of record NZ_CAXUTG020000001.1, read on the forward strand.
TCTGGGCGCTTCTGGTGAGCACACTTCCGGAGGACCAGCTGTTGAGCTGGGGCTGGCGCATCCCGTTCCTGTTCAGCTTCGTGCTGATGATCTTCGCCGTGTGGGTCCGCCGCTCCCTCAAGGAAAGCCCGGTCTTTGAACAGCGGGCCGATGTTGTGGAAGGCGTGGCACTCTCCAAGCGGGAAATCGCCGCGGCAGACGAGCTCGCCAAGACCAGCACCATCGAAGCCGCCCTGCACCAGCGCAAGGGAAAGGCCTTCCTGATCGCCCTGGGCCTGCGCTTCGGGCAGGCCGGCAACTCGGGGCTGGTCCAGACATTCCTGGTGGGCTACCTCGCCACAGTCCTGCTGGTGGACAAGAGCGTGGGCACCACCGCCATCGTGTACGGCTCGCTGCTTGGCTTCCTGACAATCCCCGTCATGGGCATGCTGGGTGACCGCTTCGGCCGGCGGCCCCTCTACCTGGTGTTGAGCACGCTGACCGCCCTGTTCGCCATCCCCATGATGCTGATGGTCACCAGCGGAAACACCGCACTCATCACCATTGCCATGGTCATCGGCCTCAACCTCGGCGTGCTCAGCCTGTTCGCCATGGAAAGCGTCACGATGGCCGAGTTCTTCGGAGCCCGAACCCGCTTCACCCAGCTCGCCCTGGCCAAGGAAATCGGCGGCATCCTCGCCACCGCCATCGGCCCGCTGCTGGCTGCAACCCTCACTGCCATCACCGGGCACTGGTGGCCGCTTGCTGCGATGCTCATCGGCTACTCCCTGATCACCCTGATCTCAGCCTTCGTTGGGCCCGAAGTCCGCGGCCGCGACATGGTCCGCCTGGAAGACGCTGTATGAAAGCCGTCGTAGTCCACGGAGCGAACGACCTCCGCATCGACGACCGGCCCGAGCCCGTTGCCGGCCCCGGTGAAGTAATCATCGACGTCGAATGGGGCGGGATCTGCGGCTCGGACCTCTCCTACTGGCGACACGGCGCCTCGGGGACGGCGGCGCTGAAGTCGCCGCTCGTCCTCGGCCACGAGGTCGCCGGCCGGATCGCCCAGCTGGGCGCCGGAGTACGGAACCTCGACGTCGGCCAGCCTGTCACGGTACATCCGGCGGAACTCGTGGGGGACGGCATCATGCCGGACCGCCTGGCCGGACGCACCAACCTGTACCCGCAGATCAGGTACTTCGGGTCCGCAGCCTTTGACCCGCACACCGACGGCGGGTTCAGCGAACGCAAGCTCGCCAAGGCAACCCAGATCCGGCCGCTGCCCGACGGCGTGGACACCCTGCACGGCGCGCTTGCCGAACCGCTCGCCGTCGCCATGCACGCAGTCCGGAGGGCAGGACCGCTGACCGGCAAGGACGTACTGGTCAACGGTGCCGGACCCATCGGCTCGCTGGTGGTTGCAGCAGCCAAGTTCGCCGGCGCCAGAAGCGTCATTGCCGCCGACATCAACGACTCCGCGCTGCAGATTGCGAAAGCAATGGGCGCGGACCACGTAGTGAACGTGTCCGGCGGCGGCAGCCTCCCGGAGGACATGGAACTGGTCTTCGAGGCGTCCGGCATCCCTGCGGTGCTGGGCGGCGTCCTGCGCGCCACCGCCCGCGGCGGAACGCTCGTCCAGGTCGGCAACCTGCCCGGCGCACCGGCCCCCGCAGCGCTCGGTGACCTGGTGACGCGGGAGATCACGTGGATCGGCTCGTACCGGTTCGTTGATGAGATCAGCGACGCCCTCCGGGCCATGGCCTCGGGGCTGGACGTCTCCCCGGTTATTACGCATACGTTCGGGATCGACCAGGCGGCGGAGGCCATGCGCGTCTTCGGCGATCCGGCGTCCGGGAGCAGCAAAGTCATGCTGCGGCTCAACCCGACTGAGTAGCAGCAGGTGTCGTTTCGGCGGCTCAAAACGACACCTGCTGCGACCTACCTGCATCCATCCCACACATCTGAAGGACCAACCAGTGAAGATCACCGACGCACGGGTAGTGGTTTCGTCTCCCGGACGAAATTACGTCACGCTCGTTATTGAAACCGAGGACGGTATCACCGGCATCGGCGACGCCACCCTCAACGGCCGCGAGCTGGCCGTGGCGTCCTACCTCTCGGAGCACCTCTGCCCGCTGCTGATCGGCCGTGACGCGCGCCGGATCGAGGATGCGTGGCAGTACTTCTACAAGGGTGCCTACTGGCGCCGCGGACCGGTGACCATGACGGCTATCGCTGCCATCGACGTCGCCCTCTGGGACATCAAGGGCAAGGCCGCCGGCATGCCGGTGTACGAACTCCTCGGTGGTGCCGCCCGCGAAGGCGTCATGGTCTACGGGCACGCCAGCGGCTCAACGCTTGAGGACCTCAGCGCCGACTTCCAGCATCACCTGGACCTCGGCTACAAGGCCATCCGTGCCCAGGCTGCAGTTCCGGGGCTGGAGAAGACGTACGGAATCGCGCCGGTGGACGGCAAGACGTATGAACCTGCCAGCGGCAACGTGCCGCAGGAGGACATGTGGGAGACCACGTCCTACCTGGACTTCGCACCGAAGATGATGGCGCACGTGCGCGAACAGTTCGGCTACGGCGTGCACGTCCTGCACGACGTCCACCACCGCCTGACGCCGATCGAGGCCGGCCGGCTGGGCGCGTCCCTGGAACAGTACCGCCCGTTCTGGATTGAGGACCCCACGCCTGCCGAGGATCAGTCCGCGTTCCGCCTGATCCGCCAGCACACCACCACGCCCATAGCCGTCGGTGAGGTGTTCAACTCGATCTGGGACTGCCAGCAACTGATCACCGAGCGGCTGATCGACTACATCCGTACCTCCGTTTCGCACGCGGGCGGCATCACGCACTTGCGCCGTATCTTCTCCCTCGCGGACCTCTACGGGGTGCGCTCCGGATCGCACGGTGCCGGCGATCTCTCCCCGGCTTCGTTCGCCGCCGCCCTGCACGTGGACATGAGCATCCCGAACTTCGGCGTCCAGGAATACATGGGCCACCGGGAACCGGCCAACGAAGTGTTCACCACCTCGTTCACCTTCAACGACGGCTACATGCACCCCGGGGACGCTCCCGGCATCGGCGTAGAGTTCAACGAGGACGCGGCCGCCCGCTTCCCCTTCGACCCCAAATATCTCCCCATCAACCGGCGGCTCGACGGATCGGTGCACGACTGGTGAACAACGCAATGCTCGAAAACGAGAACCAGCCGTTCGACGTCGTCGTCATGGGTGAAATCCTGGTGGAGGTGGCAACCGACGTGGCGTTCGGCCACGGCGTGCCGGCCCGGCTCGGCATTTCCGGCGACGCCCTGAACGTCGCCGCTGCTGCCGCCGCCGCAGGGGCCCGCACCGGGCTGCTGGCAGTGCTGACCGACGACGACCTCGGCCAGGCGATCGCCGCCAGGATCGCGGAACTCGGCATCTCCACCAGCCTGCTGAAGTTCAGGACCGGACAGCAGGGCGTCTACCTGGTGCACTCCGATCCGGAAGGGCAGCGCGAGTTCTCCTACGCCCGCAACGGAAGCGTCGGGTCCAGCCTCGGCCCCGGCGACGTCGACCCGGCCGTGTTCGCGTCCGCCGGCGCCGTGGTGGCCGGCGGGATCGCGTGCGCCATTTCTGACACATGCCGGGCGGCGGTCTTCAAGGCTGCCGATCTTGCCGGCCGCTTTGTGTTCGATCCCAATTTCCGCCCCCGGCTCACGTCCGTGGAGGACGCGACGGCGGCGCTCCTGCAGCTCGCGCCGCAGAGCCACCTGGTGACCCCGTCCTTTCCCGGCGAAACGTCTGCCCTGCTGGGCAGCGCTACGCCGGCCGAGGCTGCCGCCCGGCTGCGTGGCCTCGGCGCCACCAACGTGGCCGTGACCTGCGGCGCAGAAGGAATCCAGCTGGAGGGCGAGGGGCTGGACAGCACCTGGACTGACTCGATCCCTGCCCCGGCAGTGGTGGACCAGACCGGGGCCGGTGACGCGTTCGTCGGCACGTTGTCCGCCCGGATGGTGCTGGGCGATACCCTTCCCGAAGCAGCCCGGCTTGGTGCAGCGGCGGCATCCCTGGTGGTGGGCGGCAAGGGCGGCACCGGCTTCATTCCCACCCTTGACCAGACCCGCGCCCATGCGGCCGGCGCCGCCAAAGGAGAACTGACATCGCACGCCTAAGCAACGCCGCGCTTGCAGCCGCCGGGACCCGGAAGGCACTGCTGCCCCGCGAAGACCTTGGTCCCGGCATCGTCCACCTCGGACTCGGAGCCTTTGCCCGCGCCCACACCGCGGTATTCACCGAAAATGCCATGCTCGCATCCGGCGATTTCAGGTGGGGGATCGTGGGGGTGACCCAGCGTTCCGATACCGTCGTGCAACAGCTGGCGCCGCAGGACGGCCTGTTTACGGTCGCCGAACGGGGAAACGGCGCGTCCCCGCTCCGGGTCGTTTCCAGCATCGCGGAGGCCATTTCCGGGAGGGACCACCCGGAAACGGTGGTGGACCGGATCGCCGCCGCCTCCACCCAGGTCGTGACGCTGACGGTGACTGAGAAGGGCTACCGGATGCATCCGCAGACCGGATCACTTAACACCGACGACGAACAGGTGCAGGCGGACCTCGCCGGACTCCCGCCGCAGACAGCCATCGGGCAGATCGCCCGCGGCATCCAGCAGCGGGCCCGCACCGGCGGGGGTCCGCTCACCGTCCTCTCGTGCGACAACCTCCCGGGCAATGGTGAACTCACCGGTACCCTGGTCCGAGCCTTTGCTGCCGCACTCCCGGACGCTGAATCCGGGCCGTTGGTTGCCTGGCTGGACGCCAACGTGACGTTCCCGAGCACCATGGTGGACCGGATGGTGCCCGCCACCACGGAAGGCGACCTTAACGCCGTCGAACGCGAACTGGGGCTCCGGGACGAGGCTGCCGTAGTGGCTGAACCCTTTATGCAGTGGGTGATCGAGGACAGCTTCGCCGCTGACCGGCCGGCGTGGGAGGAAGCCGGCGCGGTCTTCAGCACCGACGTTGCGGCCTGGGAAGCAGCCAAACTGCGCCTGCTCAACGCCAGCCACTCCATGCTGGCCTATCTTGGGCTGGCCACCGGCAAGGCGACCATCAGCGACGCCGTAGGCGAGGACGCGTTCCGCACAGCCTGCAGCCGCATGATGGCGGAGGACGCGCTGCCCACCATCGAACTTCCGCCCGGGCTTGACGGTAAACGGTACTGCGCACAGGTCCTGGAGCGCTTCGCCAACACGGCCCTCGGTCACACCACCGCCAAGGTGGGCAGCGACGGTTCCCAAAAAATCGGGCTGCGGCTGCTGACTACAGTCCGCGCAACCCTCGACGCCGGCCGCGAACCCCGCTGGGCTGCCCTCGCCGTCGCCGCCTGGATGCACCACGTGGCGTCCACCCCGACGACGGAACTCAACGATCCGCTCGCGGCCGGGCTCCACGCTGTATTGCCGGTGACGCGCTCGGCGGAAACTGTGGTGCCCGCGCTGCTTGGCTTCAGCAGCATCTTCGACGGCGAACTCGCGGTCCATCCCGGATTCACTGACCTGCTCCTGCACTGGTACCGCCTTATCGACACCCACGGCCTGGAAGGCCTGAGAAATGAGATCAACCATGGCTGACGCCACCAGCGTCCTGCACGTTTCACCCGTCATTCCTGTGGTCACCATCGAGGACCCGCAACACGCTGTTCCGGTGGCCCGGGCACTGGCCGACGGCGGCGTCCGCATCATCGAACTCACCCTCCGCACAGCGAGTGCCCTGACGTCGATGAAGCTCATTGCCGAAGAAGTGCCTGAGATCCTCGTCGGGGCGGGGACCGTGCTGACTCCGGGCCAGGCCGATGCCGCCGTCGCCGCCGGCGCGCAGTTCCTGGTCAGCCCGGGCGTCACCCCGTCCCTGCTGGACCACCTTCTGACGCTCGGCGTGCCCGTCCTGCCGGGTGTTGCCACCGTGGGCGAGGTCATGGGCGTCCTGGAGCGCGGCCTGACCGCCATGAAGTTCTTCCCCGCCGGACCGGCCGGCGGCCCCGACTATCTCGCGGCCATCGGGGCACCCATCCCGCAGGTGCAGTTCTGCCCGACAGGTGGCGTCAGCCTTGGCTCCGCACCCAAATACCTTGCTTTGCCGAATGTGGCCTGCGTGGGCGGCAGCTGGCTTACCCCTCGCGGGGCAATCGAGAATGGGGACTGGCTGCAGATCACCACACTCGCGCGCGAAGCTGCCGGACTTGGGCTGAACCAGGGCTGAACCCGGCGGTAGCGGAACGGGGCACTTACTCGAAGCGCACGGCATTCCACTCGAGGATGCGTGGCTCCGCGAGGCCCTCCGTAACGAACGGATCTTCGGCGATGAACCGCTCGGCATCCCCGCGGGAGCTGAAGATGCCCATCGACCCGGCGGTCGGATCCGTCGTCTGGAACGGGCCCAGCGCGATGAGTCCGCCGCCGGCAGCGCGGAAGGCTTCGAAGTAGGCCTTGTGGCGGGGGTACGTTTCCATCAGGCGCGAGCGATCGGCCCCTGCACGCAGGCTGTACATCACGACGAATTCCATGTCAGTGATCCTACTCCGGGGCCCCAGGCCGGATTTCTGGCCTACCGGATCGGGGTCTCGGTGCCCAGAAGAGTGCGTGCCTGGAGGATGGCCTGTTCCACGTCGTCATTCAGGTCTCCGGTGGGCAGCGAGCCGAGTTCGCCGCGGAGCAGTCCGACGTCCTTCAGGAGCAGGTCGTACTGGACATCGATGAGGCTGTCGCTGATCCAGCTCTGGCCGGTGGAGACGCCGATGACTTCGAAGAGGCTCTTCGCCGGCACGCCGTGTTCGGCCGCGAGGTTAAGCATGCGTGCGGTGGCGGCCTGGATCGGCTCCGAGAGCGCCGCAGGGATCCTCGGGATGGACCCTTTGGCCCGGACCGCCGGGCGCGGTGCGCACGCGCATCAACGCCTGGGGCATCGACCCCTCGATCGTGAACCGGCACGGCGGCGCGATCGCGATGGGCCACCCCCTCGGTGCGTCCGGCGGCCGGATCCTGGGCACGCTGGCCCGGTCCCTGCAGGCCTCCGGTGAACGCTGGGGCGTCGCGGCGATCTGCATCGGCGTCGGCCAGGGCCTCGCCGTCGTCATAGAAAACGTTTCACACCGGCACTAAGGCATACTAAGCATGAGTTTTAGGGACCCGTCAGCTTCCGGCTGACGGGTTCCCGTCTGACAGACGGGTCCAGCTTTGATAGACGAAGCTCCGTCTGAAGGGTCCCTGAAGAAATGAACCAACGGTGGTTTGCCCGGCGGCGGAATCGCGCCCCGGGCTTTTTGTATGGATGAGGGAGAGTGAACGTGACACGTATTGGCATTGTGGCCGAATTGGGTCGCGAGACGAGGGTGGCGGCAACGCCTGCCACCGTCGTGCAGTTGTTGGGGTTGGGCTACGAGGTTGTGGTCGAGAAGGGTGCGGGGGAGTCGGCGTCGTTCCGTGACGACGCCTACGAGGCAGCGGGTGCGCTGATTGTGGGCGCCGATGAGGCGTGGGGCAGTGACGTGGTGCTGCGGATCAATCCGCCCACTGAGGAGGAGATCGGCCGCCTGGCCGACGGCGCGACGCTGATCGGGTCGCTGAGCCCGGCACTGCGTCCGGAGCTGGTGGAGGCCCTGGCGGCGCGGCCGATCACGGCGCTTGCTTTGGATGCCGTGCCCCGTATTTCGCGGGCGCAGTCGATGGATGTGCTCAGTTCAATGGCGAACATTGCCGGCTACCGGGCCGTGATCGAGGCAGCCCACGAATTCGGCCGGTTCTTCACCGGTCAGGTGACCGCGGCCGGCAAGGTTCCGCCGGCGAAGGTCCTGGTGGCCGGTGCCGGGGTTGCGGGCCTCGCAGCCATTGGCGCGGCCAGCAGCCTGGGTGCGATCGTCCGTGCGACCGACCCGCGGCCCGAAGTGGCCGATCAGGTGAAATCCATCGGCGGGACCTACCTCAAGGTTGAGGTGGAGGAGGAGATGAAGTCCGCCGACGGGTACGCCAAGGCCACGTCCGAGGCGTACAACGCCCGCGCAGCCGAGATCTACTCCGAGCAGGCCCGGGACGTGGACATCATTATCACCACGGCCCTCATTCCGGGGCGTCCCGCGCCGAAGCTGCTCACGGCCGAGGACGTGGCCGGCATGAAGTCGGGCAGCGTGATCGTTGACATGGCTGCCGGGCAGGGCGGGAACGTGGAAGGCTCGGTCGCCGGGGAACGCGTGGTCACGGAGAACGGTGTGGTGATCCTCGGTTACACGGACCTTCCGGCCCGGTTGCCGGCCCAGGCCTCCCAGCTGTACGGGACCAACATGCTGAACCTCCTCAAGCTCCTGACCAAGGACAAGGACGGCCAGCTGCGGATCGACTTCGACGACGTCGTGCAGCGCTCCGTGACCGTGGTGCGTAACGGGGAGAAGACCTGGCCGCCGCCGCCGGTCCAGGTTTCCGCCGCGCCCGCGGCCCGGACGCAGAGCCCGGCCGCGGAAAGTACTGCGCCGAAGAAGAAGGAAGGCCTCAGCGCCGCCGGTAAGGCCGGACTCTTTGCCGCGGGCATCGCTGCGTTGTTTGTGGTCAACGCGGTTGCCCCGGCGCCGCTGCCGCAGCATTTCACGGTGCTGATGCTCTCGGTCGTCGTGGGTTTCTACGTCATCGGGAAGGTCCACCATGCCCTGCACACCCCGCTGATGTCGGTCACCAACGCCATTTCAGGGATCATCGTCGTCGGTGCCCTGCTGCAGGTCACCTCCGAGAACCCGGTCATGCAGGTTCTCGCTGCGGTCGCGGTCCTGCTGGCCAGCATCAACATCTTCGGCGGCTTCGCTGTCACCCGGCGGATGCTCGCGATGTTCTCCCGTGGTGACAAGGCACGTTCATGAGCGCCGTACCCGAAGCAGCAGCAGGAATCTTAATGAGGAGCTTTACTGTGTCTGACACCGTCTCCGGTCCGTTGACCGCCGACTCCATCGCGGGGGCGGCCTACATTGTCGCGGCCCTGCTGTTCATCCTCAGCCTCGCCGGGCTGAGCAAGCATGAAAAGGCACGGGCAGGGGTCATCTACGGCATCACCGGGATGATCATCGCCCTGGCCGCGACGATCTGGCTGACCCTGCAGGGCGCCTGGGGCACCGGCCACGGCCTGACCGGACTGGTCCTGCTCCTGGCCGCGGTGCTGGTCGGCGGTGCCATCGGGCTCTGGCGCGCCCGTGTGGTGGAAATGACGGGCATGCCCGAACTCATCGCCCTGCTGCACAGCTTCGTTGGCCTGGCCGCGGTGCTGGTCGGCTGGAACGGGCACCTCGAAGCCCCCGCGCTGTCCACGGACCTGATGGCCGTCCACCATGCCGAGGTCTTCATCGGCGTCTTCATCGGCGCGGTGACCTTCACCGGCTCGATCGTGGCGTTCCTGAAACTCTCGGCCCGGATGAAGTCCTCACCGCTGATGCTGCCGGGGAAGAACGCGATCAACCTCGGCGCCCTCGCCGGGTTCGTCGCCCTGACGGTCTGGTACGTCAACGACTCCCGGCTGTGGCTCCTGATTGTTGTCACCGTCCTGGCCCTGGGGCTGGGCTGGCACCTGGTCGCCTCCATCGGCGGCGGGGACATGCCGGTGGTGGTGTCCATGCTCAACAGCTACTCCGGCTGGGCCGCGGCAGCAGCGGGTTTCCTGCTCAACAACGACCTGCTCATCATCACCGGCGCCCTGGTCGGCTCCTCCGGTGCCTACCTGTCGTACATCATGTGCAAGGCCATGAACCGGTCCTTCATTTCGGTGATCGCCGGCGGCTTCGGGATCGCCGCGCCCGCGGCGGCGGACGCGGACTTCGGCGAGCACCGTGAAATCACCGCCCAGGCAACCGCGGACATGTTGACGAACGCCTCGTCCGTCGTCATCACTCCCGGCTACGGCATGGCCGTCGCCCAGGCCCAGTACCCCGTTGCTGAACTGGCCCACCAGCTACGCGAACGCGGCGTGAACGTCCGGTTCGGCATCCACCCCGTTGCCGGGCGCCTGCCCGGGCACATGAACGTGCTCCTCGCCGAGGCAAAAGTTCCCTACGACATCGTCCTGGAAATGGATGAGATCAACGACGACCTTGACGGGACCTCGGTGGTCCTGGTGATCGGGGCGAACGACACCGTCAACCCCGCCGCGGCCGAAGACCCCTCCAGCCCGATCGCCGGTATGCCTGTTCTGCGGGTGTGGGAAGCGGACAACGTCGTGGTGTTCAAGAGGTCCATGGCCGCAGGCTACGCCGGCGTCCAGAACCCCCTGTTCTACCGCGACAACTCCCAGATGCTCTTCGGCGATGCCAAACAACGCGTCGAAGACATCCTCCGCGCGTTCTAGCTGGGAACCGGCTCCGCGGCACGGTCGTGCAATTGCCGCCGGAGTGGCAGACTGCGGCCATGACTATGGAGCAATGGTGGCCGCGGCTGAAACCCTCGGCCAGGGAATGGCTTATTGCGAACAACGGCGACGCGGTTCCGGCGGAGATGGTCGCTGAGATCGCCGATGCCGGAGGCGATGTTGCGGGCGATGCCTGGTGGGTCGGTCAGAGTGGTCCTTCGGGTTTCCATTTCTCGGACGAGGCCGTCGACTGGATCGAGGCGGTCGCGAACGGCGAAACGCCCGAACCCCGCTGACAACGAGCCCGGGGTCCGAAGTGTGCGGGGCGCCGCAGCGCCGCCGCTCACTGCATCATCACTACCGGTAACAGCACAAAAGGGCAGAGTACGACGGCGGGGATCCTCCGCCGTCGTACTCTGCAGTGAGGCGCCGATGCAGCCCGGCCGCAAGCGTCGGGTCAGGAGCATCGGGCCAGGACGAAGACGTCCATATAGCCAGCAAAGGAATACCGAATGACGAGAATGCTGATTATTGGTCCGCCCGGTTCCGGCAAGGGAACGCAGGCGGAGCGGATTTCCGAACGCCTCGGCGTGGTGGCGATCTCAACCGGCGACATCTTCCGCGCCAACGTTAAGGGCGGCACGCCGCTCGGCGTTGAGGCCCGGAAATATATGGATAACGGTGACTTCGTGCCGGACAGCGTCACGAATGAAATGGTCCGGGACCGGCTCAGCCAGGACGACGCCAAGGAGGGCTTCCTGCTGGATGGTTATCCCCGCACTGTCGCACAGGTGGAGTACCTCGACGGGATCCTCGCTGCCTCCAGTCAGGCACTCAGCGTGGTTCTCCAGCTGACAGCGGACGACGAGGAACTGGTGACCCGCCTGCTGGGCCGGGCCAGGGAAACCGGCCGGAGCGACGACAACGAAGGCGTCATCCGCCACCGGCTGGACCTGTACCACCAGCAGACGGAGGCCGTGGTGGCCAAGTATGCGGAGCGCGGGATCCTCACGCAGGTGGACGGGATCGGCGGAATCGAGGACGTCACGGACCGGGTCCTGGGAAGCATAGACGACGTGCTCAGCGTCCCCGTTCGCGGACTGTAGACCCGCCCCGGACTGCAGAGCAGGAGTGAAGGGATGACGACGGCGGTCCCTCCGCCGTCGTCATCGCGCCTTTTTGACCTTGCTAAGCCAATTAGTGGCTCACCGCGTGCCCGAGGCCCTTGATGAGGCGGGTAATGGCCTCTTCGGCGGTGGGCAGCGCGCCAAAGACTTCGCGCTGCCGGCTGGTGTCAGCAACGTACCGGCCGGACTCGAACCAGGCGGTCATGGCTCCCAAGTCCTTGACCATGGGGTTGACCGGCCCGAGCGCCGTACCGACGGCCCGGATTAGCCTGCCGGGGATGGCCCGGACCCGGATGCGCCTGCCGAGGAGCCGGCCTGAAATATCAGCAACGTCCTGCATGCTGACGGGCCGGTCCCAGCCGATATCGATGCGCTGGCCTTCGACTCCGGACAATTCCGTGGCGGCAGCGAGGTAACCGGCCAGGTCGGATGAGAGGACGAAGGTCAACGGAACATTCGCGGACCCGAGCCAGGTCAGGCGCCCTTTGCTGAACGGATCGCCGCCAAACCGGGTGACCTGGTCCAGGAAGGCGCCCGGACGCAGCGCCACGAACGGGACGCCGAGCTGCTCGAGCCGGTCCTCGGCCAGTTTCTTATGCCAGAAGTGCGGGACGTCAGGCGTCTGGTCACATGTGAGGATGCTCGTCAGCACGAATCTGCGCACCCGGGTCCGGCTGGCGGCTTCGGCGAGGTTGCTGTTGCCTATGGTGTCGATCTGCGGGGTGTCGCCTTTGCTGTGCCGTGTATAGCCGGCAGCCGAGGTGATCACGCTATCGGCACCGTCCATCGCCCGGACCAGGGAGTCAAGGTCCATCATGTCGCCCCGGGCGATAGTGGCACCGGCGGCTTCGAGGCGCGTGGCGTCGGACCCCGGACGCACCAGGGCGCGGACCTGCTTTCCCGCTGACAAGAGCTGCCACACCACCTGGCTTCCGAGCATGCCGGTGCCGCCAACCACCAGCACAGGTCCATCGCTTGTCATGGCCGCCTCCGGTGTAGTGGGACAGGTGGAAACCCCGTGTAAGGCAAATCTACTCAGGCCGGGGGCTGCCGCAAGGCCACGGCGCAAGGATGCCCTGAACTGCAGGCTAGACTCTGATCGGGCTGCCGGGAGGCGGCCCAGAGGATGCAGAGCAGGGGTACGGACCGGAGAAGGAGCCACGATGGCGGGCGGCAGCCGCGAACCCGGCAGGACCGTGACCTCGAAGGTCCTATCCATCCTGGAAGCCTTCGAAAAATCCCGGGGCGCCCTCAGCCTGACCGACATCGGCGAAAAATCGGGACTGCCCCTGAGCACCGCCCACCGGCTGGTCAACGAACTCACCGACTGGGGACTCCTTTCCCGTGAGCCCAACGGCCGCTACCAGCTCGGCATCCGGCTCTGGGAACTTGCCCAGAACACCGGGCGGCAGCTCCGGGACGCGGCCCGGCCGTACGTTCAGGACCTCTTCTCGCTCACCGGTGAAACTGCGCACCTGGCGGTCCGGGCCGGCCATGAGGTGCTGTACATCGACCGCGTCTACGGTTCGAAGCGGGTGCCCCGCGCCGGCCGGGTCGGCGGCAGGCTGCCCATGCACGCGACTGCTGTCGGCAAGGTCCTCCTCGCTTTTGAGGAGGACTGGGTCCGGGACGCCTACCTGAACCGGCAGCTGGAGCGGCATACCGCGCACACCCACGTGGATCCCAGGAAGCTGGCCGAGGAACTGGCCCAAATCCATGAGCAGGGCTACGCCACCACCCTGGAGGAAGTTCGGCTGGGCTCCTGCTCGATCGCCGTCCCGGTTTTCCATACCGGCAGGATCGGGGCGTCGATCGGGCTCGTGCTGCCCACCACCCAGGCCTCCACGATGACCCGGCACCTGCCTGTCCTGCGGGGCATCGCCGCGCAGATTGAGCGAGCCACAGCCCGGATCCCGCTGGAAACGCTGCTGGGAAGCCACATCGACGGCACGGACTGAGCCGGATCCCGGCCAGCGGGGGCTGGAATTAACTGGTTTCCGCTGAGTGGAAGGCGATGCTGTCCGCGGATGGTGATCGGGGCCACACTGGTGAACAAGAACCCCCGGCAGGCACTGACGCCGCCGGCGGGACCGAAAACCAAGGAGCCCAGATGTCATCGTCGACTGAAACGGCAGGCCGCTGTCCCTTTGGCCACGGCGCCGAAGCCCCCGCCGGGCACCACGGCTACGAGCCGTTCCAGATGAAGGATCCGTTCCCCGCTTACGCCGAACTCCGGGCCGAGCAGCCCGTCATGTTCGACGAACGCGTCGGCCTCTTTGTCGTCTCCCGCTATGACGACTTCAAGGCCGTTTTCGAGGACTGGGAGACCTTCTCCAGCGAAAACGCCCAGGCCCCCGTCCGCGAACGGGGCGCCGCCGCGAAGAAGATCATGGAAGACGGCGGCTTCACCGCCTACTCCGGCCTGTCCGCCCGCCGCCCGCCGGAGCACACCCGCATCCGCGCCGTGGTGCAGAAGGCTTTTACGCCCCGCCGCTACAAGGCGCTGGAACCCTTCATCCGGCAGAACGTCGTCGAACTGCTCGAGAAGATGCTGGCCCGCCCGGAACACCGCGGCGACATGGTCAAGGACCTCGCCTACGACGTCCCCACCATCACCATCCTTACGCTCATCGGCGCGGACGCCTCCCAGGTGGACACCTTCAAGCGCTGGAGCGATTCCCGCGCCGCGATGACCTGGGGCGACCTCACAGATGAGGAACAGATCCCGCACGCCCACAACCTCGTGGAGTACTGGCAGGAATGCCTCCGCCTGGTCAGGGTGGCCCACGAGCAAGGCGGCGACAACCTGACCGCGGACCTGGTGAAGTCGCAGCAGGAAGGTGCCGAAATCTCCGACCACGAGATCGCCTCTGTCCTCTACAGCCTGCTCTTTGCCGGCCACGAGACCACCACCACACTGATCTCCAACGCACTCCGCGAGCTCCTGGCCCGCCCCGAACAGTGGAAGCATCTCGTCGAGGACCCCAAAAAGATCCCCGCCGCCATCGACGAGGTCCTCCGCTACGCCGGCTCGATCGTCGGCTGGCGTCGCAAGGCCCTTATAGACACTGAGGTGGGCGGCGTCGCGATCGAAGAAGGCGCACAGCTGCTGCTGCTGATGGGCTCCGCCAACCGCGACGAGAACAAGTTCAACGACAGTGAAGACTTCGACATCACCCGTCCGAATGCCCGCGAGCACCTTTCCTTCGGGTTTGGTATCCACTACTGCCTGGGCAACATGCTCGCCAAGCTCCAGGCCAAGATCGCACTCGAGGAAGTGGCCCGGCTCGCTCCGGAATTGCAGTTGGAGGCCCCGGAAGCCATCGCCTTCCGCGAAAACCTTTCCTTCCGCGTCCCCGAGTCCGTCCCCGTCAGCTGGAAGGCCTGAGAAATATGCAAAGCAACGAATTCGTCCAGTTCTTCGACGGCGGCATCGAGCCGAAGCTCGAAAATCTCGGCGGCAAGGGCGCCTCCCTGGTCACGATGACGGCGGCCGGCATGCCCGTCCCGCCGGGCTTCGTGGTCACCACGGCGCAGTTCGACGCCTTTATGGAGGAAGCGGGCATCACCCGGGACATCCACGAGCTCCTTGCCGGAATCGACCCCGAGGACATGGCGCAGGTGGACAAAGTCTCGGCTGCCATCCGTGAGGACATCCGCTCCCGCTCCGTGCCCCCGGCTCTGCGCGAGCTCACCATCACGGCCTACGAGTCCCTGATGTCCCGCTTCGACGTGCCGGTCCGGGTGGCCGTACGCTCCAGCGCCACGGCCGAGGACCTTCCGGATGCCTCCTTCGCCGGTCAGCAGGACACCTACCTCTGGCTCAACGGCGTCAAGGCTGTCACCGAGCACATCCGGCAGTGCTGGGCCTCGCTCTTCACCTCCCGCGCCATCATCTACCGGCTCAAGAACAACATCCCCAACGAGGGCCTCTCCATGGCTGTCGTGGTGCAGAAGATGGTCAACGCACGCGTCTCCGGCGTCGCGATCACCATGGACCCCACCAACGGCGACCGCTCCAAGATCACCATTGACTCCTCCTACGGGGTGGGGGAGATGGTGGTCTCCGGCCAGGTCACCCCGGACAACATCATGCTGGACAAGGTCACCCTGGCCGTCATCTCCGAACACCTCGGCGACAAGCACGCCGAGCTCGTCCCGGACGCCGCGGCCGGCCGCTTGGTGGAACGGGAGGTCGACGCCGAGCGCCGCGGCCGCCGCAGCCTCACCGACGCCGAACTCACCGCCGTCGCTCAGATGGCCAAGCGTGCGGAGAAACACTACAAGTGCCCGCAGGACATCGAATGGGCCCTGGACACGGACCTGCCCGACGGCGAAAACCTGCTCCTGCTGCAGTCCCGCCCGGAAACGGTGCACTCCTCCAAACCGGCCACGCACACCGCCCCGCAGCCGGTCGTCGCCGGCGGCTACTTCAGCGGATTCAGTGCCGGCACACTCAAGCCGTCCGCCTAGAACTTCACGACCTGAACTCCACGCCCACAGCTGCACGCACCAGGCTCCACCCAACCAAGGCTCACCGTCGAGCCCACCTGAAAGGACCGCCATGTCCATGAAGTCCTTCCCCAAACCGTCCGAGCTCCCGGTCCCCGCCGGCGCAGAGGGCTGGGAAAAGATCTACCCGTACTACCTGGTCTTCCAGGACAAGCTCAAGGAACAGGAAGACGCCAAGTTCTGGTTCTGCGACAGCCAGCACTGGCCCACCGTGTTCAAGCCCTTCGAGACGATCGGCGGCGAATTCGCGGTCAAGTGCCTGGGCCAGTACAACGCCCGGCACCTGATGATCCCCAACGCCAACGGCATCGAGTTCCGCATCCACCTGGGCTACCTCTACATGTCGCCCATCCCGGTGCCGGAGGACCAGATCGCCGCGCGGGTGCCCCTGTTCGAACAGCGGGTGGGCCACTACTTCCAGAACTGGGACCAGCTGCTCAAGGAGTGGCACGTCAAGGTCAAGGGCACCATCGAGGAGATGGAAACCATCTCCTTCCCCAAGCTCCCGGACATGGTCCCGATGGAGGATATCCTCTCCGGCAAGGGCAAAGACGGGTCCGAGAAGCTGCTGGAAAGCTACGACCGCCTCATCCAGCTCGCGTACCAGAACTGGCAGTACCACTTCGAGTTCCTGAACCTGGGGTACATCGCCTACCTGGACTTCTTCAACTTCTGCAAGCAGGTCTTCCCCAACATCCCGGACCAGTCCATCGCCACCATGGTGCAGGGCGTGGACATGGAGCTCTTCCGCCCGGACGACGAACTCAAGCAGCTAGCGAAGCTCGCCGTCGAACTTCAGCTGCAGGGACACTTCACGAACTCGGACGACGTCGAGTCCACCCTGGCGGCCGTCGCCGCCGCACCGGGCGGGGAACGCTGGATCAAGCAGTATGAAGATGCCAAGGACCCGTGGTTCAACTTCACCGTGGGCAACGGCTTCTACGGCCACGACAAGTACTGGAACGAACACCAGGAAATCCCGCTCGGCTACATCGCTGACTACATCCGCCGCGTGGACGAGGGCCAGGAAATCATGCGGCCGGTGGAAGCCCTGATCATCGAACGCGACCGCATCATCGAGGAATACCGGGACCTGCTGGAAGGCGAAAACCAGGCGCTCTTCGACGCCAAGCGAGGGCTTGCCGCCACCGCCTACCCGTACGTGGAGAACCACAACTTCTACATCGAGCACTGGACCATGGGCGTCTTCTGGCGCAAGATCCGCGAGCTCAGCCGCATGATGCAGGCCGAGGGCTTCTGGACCGAACCGGACGACCTGCTGTACCTGGGCCGCAACGAGGTCCGCGATGCGCTCTTTGACCTGGTCACCGGATGGGGCGTCGGAGCCAGGCCCATCGGCCCGGACTTCTGGCCGGAGGAAATCGAACGCAGGCGCGGCATCGTGGATGCGCTTAAGACCGCCCGGCCGGCCCCCGCGCTGAACACACCGCCGGAGTCCATCACCGAACCCTTCACCCGGATGCTCTGGGGCATCACTACCGAGCAGGTCCAGCAGTGGCTGGGTGCAGGCGAAGCGGTGGAAGGCGGCGGACTACGCGGCATGGCGGCCTCGCCCGGCGTCGTTGAGGGACTGGCCCGCGTCGTCACCGATGCCGACCAGCTCTCCGAGGTGCAACAGGGCGAGATCCTTGTGGCCACCGTTACGGCCCCGTCCTGGGGCCCGATCTTCGGCAAGATCAAGGCCACGGTGACGGACATCGGCGGCATGATGAGCCACGCGGCGATCGTCTGCCGCGAGTACGGTCTTCCGGCCGTCACCGGGACCGGCTCGGCGTCCACCACCATCAAGACCGGCCAGCGGCTGCGGGTCGACGGCACCAAGGGCACGGTCCAGATCCTCGACGCGCTGGAACCGGAACTCCTGGCCGCGGGTCCCGGCGCGCACGCCCGCAGCCATGTCTGACGTGACCATGCCTGAAGCAGGGAAAACCGTCCTGATCACCGGTGCCGCCGGCGGGCTGGGCCGGGCGTTTGCGCTCGGCTTTGCCGGCCGCGGCTACCGGGTGGCGGTGGCCGACATCAACGTCGAAGGCGCCGAACAGACGGCGAAACTGGTCCGCGAAGCCGGCGGCGAAGCAGCCGCCTTCTCAGCGGATGTCACCAGCGTGGAGTCCACCGAGGACCTCGCCAGAAGCTGCGCGGACTTCGGCAACGGAAGTATCGACGTCGTACTCAACAACGCCGCTGTCTACGCGGGGGTGACCCGGAGCCCGTTCGAGGACATCGACCCGGCCGAATGGGACCTGGTGATGAACGTGAACCTCAAGGGCCCGTGGCTGGTCACCCGGGCGGCGAGCCCGTTCCTGCCCGAGGGCGGGCGCGTCATTAACCTCTCCAGCGCCACGATCTTCAGCGGCTCGGAGCAGTGGCTGCACTACGTCGCCTCCAAGGGCGGCGTGGTGGCCCTGACCCGGGTGATGGCCAAGGAACTGGGCCGGCGCGGGATCACGGTCAACGCGATCGCCCCCGGCTTCACCCTCACCGAGGCCAGCTACGGGCTGATGGACAACGCCGAAAGCTACGGCGTGGACCGCGGAGCGATCAAGCGGGCCAGCCAGCCGGAGGACATTGTGGGCGCCGCGCTGTTCCTGGCCGGGCCGGACAGTTCCTACTACACGGGGCAGACCATGGTGGTCGACGGCGGCCGCCAGTTCATCTGACTCTGCCCCTTTACCAACTTTCCGCTTTCAACCCCAAGGAGAACCAATGCCAACGGTTCATTTCACCGACGCCGAGGGCGAGGTCCGCGATGTCCAGGGCAATCCCGGCGACTCCGTCATGGAAACCGCGGTGCGCAACGGCGTCCCCGGCATCGTGGCCGAATGCGGCGGATCACTGTCCTGCGCCACCTGCCACGTCTTTGTCCGCGAGGACTGCCTGTCGCAGCTTCCCCTGATGGAGGACATGGAGGACGAGATGCTCTACGGCACCGCCGTGGACCGCGAAGACAACTCGCGGCTGTCCTGCCAGCTCCGGCTGACGGATGAGCTCGACTTGTTTGTCACCACCCCGGAAACCCAGGTGTAGCGATGGGTACCCACACTGCCGAGCAGCCGGCCCCCGTCGCGGACCTAAGCGTTCCCACGCGCACCGGCCTGCTGATCATCGGCGCGAGCCAGTCCGGTGTCCAGCTGGCAGTCTCCCTCCGCGCGCTCGGTTTCGACGAGCACATCACCCTGCTCGGCGACGAGGACCACCGCCCCTACCAGCGCCCGGCACTGTCCAAGGAGTTCCTGCAGGGGACGGTGGAGAGCGAATCCCTGATCTTCCGCTCCAACGAGTACTGGGCTGAGCACAACGTGGACCTCGTCAAAGGCGAATATATCGTCCGGATCGACAGGGACGCGGACGGATCGGGAATCGCGCACGCTTCCTCGGGGAGGCACTTCCCGTTCAAACGGCTCGCCCTCACCGTGGGCGCCCGCGCCCGCAAGCTGGAGATCGACGGCGGCGACCTCGACGGCGTACTGTACCTTCGCAACGCCGACGACGCCCTGGCGCTCAAGGCCCGGGTGGGGGACGCGCAGGACGTCGTGGTGATCGGCGGCGGGTTCATCGGCCTCGAAGCCGCGTCCAGCCTGCAGAAGATGGGCAAGAACGTCACCGTGCTGGAATTCGGCCCGCGGCTGGTGGGCCGCGCTGTCGGCGAGGAAACTGCCGAGTACTTCCTCCAGGCCCACCGCGCCCGAGGCCTGGACATCCGGCTCAACACGAGTGCTGCGCGCTTTACCGCGGCCGACGGCGGGAGCTCAGTCGCCGGCGTCGAACTTCAGGACGGCACGGTGCTGCCCGCTCAGATCGTGCTGGTGGGCATCGGGGTCATCCCCAACACCCAACTGGCCGAACAGCTGGGCCTGACCGTGGACAACGGCATCGTCGTGGACCGCTACGCGTTGGCCTCGGACGGCACCACGGTGGCCATCGGCGACTGCGCCAACATGCCCAACCCGGTGCCCGGCACGGAACCCGGCGAGCGAATCCGGCTCGAAAGCGTCAACAACGCGATCGAACACGCCAAGGTTGCCGCTTACTCGCTCACCGGGAGGCGCGAGGAATACGCCGGCATCCCGTGGTTTTGGTCCAACCAGGCTGACCTTAAACTCCAGATCGCCGGGCTCTGCAACGGCTACGACCGTACCGTGCTGCGGAGCGACGAGGAACGCGGAAAATTCAGCGTCCTCTACTACCGCCGGGGCCAGGTCATCGCCGCGGACTGCGTCAACGCCCCGCTGGACTTCATGGCCGTCAAGAACGCCCTCGCCAAAGGCCGGAACATCCCCGCCGATGCCGCCGCGGACCCGGCCACACCCCTCAAGACGATCACCACGGACAGCTAGCCAGCCGGCCGGCCCCCGAAGGAGCATTATGACCACCCCCAAGACCCCGGTTGCCGAGGGCGTCACCGACGCCAGCACCAACCGCGCTGCTGCGGACTTCGCCGCCGCGTACCCGGTCCGGCCGGTGCCGGCACCCGGACCGGTGGACACCGCCCCGATTGCCACCACCCCGGCGGCACTCGAGGAACTCGACCAGCTCTGGCGGTCCGTGGTGCACGAGACCCGTACCCGCGGCAACGACATCCACCTGCCGATCTCGCTTGCCTTCGCTGAGCGGCTCTGCCGAGCCTATCCCGACGCCGACGCCGAACTGGTCCGTGTTGCCACCCTGCTGCACGACACCGGATGGGCCCACGTGGACGAGTCCCGCATCATCTCCGAGGGCTTCGCGGGGGATTGGCGCAAGGCCGCCATCCGCTACGAACATGAGAAGCAGGGCTGCGACGTGGCCCGCCGGGTGCTCCCGGACCTGGGCTACGCACCGGAATTCATCGAGCGCGTCTGCGCGATCATCGACGGCCACGACACCCGCCAGGTGGCCCACTCCCTGGAAGACGCGTTGATGCGCGACGCAGACCGGCTGTGGCGCTTCGACCAGGCCGGAATAGCCCTGGCCTCCACCTGGTTCAAGATGGACCCGGCCACCTACACCGACCGGCTGGCCGCGGAAATCGTGCCGGAACTCATCACGCAGGCCGCCCACGACATGGCCGCAGCCGACCTGAACCGGTCCACCGCCCTGCTCAAGACGGCAGTCATCCGATGACCGCGGCAACGCAGCACGTTCCGGCCCTGGCCGCCCGCGCCGCGCTCAACCTGCCGTACACGCATGTGGACGATATTTTCATCGACGGCGCCTGGACGCCGGCACACGGCACCGGCCGCAACCCGGTCACCGACCCGGCCACGGGGGAAGTCTGGGGCTCCGTCCCGGACGCAACCCCCGAAGACCTGGACGCCGCCGTCGGATCCGCCCGCAGGGCTTTCGACGACGGTGAGTGGCCCCGGCTGACGCCCTCCGAACGGGCGGCGTACCTCCTGCGCGTGGCCGAGGAAGTGGAGAAGCGGGCCGAGGAGCTCTCGCTGACCAACACTCGCGAGAACGGATCTCCGGTCTCCGAATCCGCCGGAGCCGCCGCCAACGCCGCGGGCATCTTCCGCTACTTCGCGACCCTCGCCGACTACCTGGAGCGCGAGGACGTCCGGGCCTTCCCCAAAGGCGGCGGCGAATCCGTGGTCCGGCGCGAACCGATCGGCGTGTGCGCCCTGATCGCGCCCTGGAACTTTCCGATCAACCTAGTGATGATCAAGCTGGCGCCGGCGCTGCTGGCCGGCTGCACGGTGGTCATCAAACCGGCGTCGCCCACGCCGCTGTCCCTCCGCGTGATCATCGACGCGGTGGCCGCGGCCGGCGTCCCGGCCGGCGTGGTCAACCTCGTCACCGGCTCCGGCCGGCTGGGGGATTCTCTCGTGAAGCACCCTGCCGTGGACAAAGTGGCGTTCACGGGTTCGACGCCGGTGGGCCGAAAGATCGCTGCGGCCTGCGGCGAGCTGCTGCGCCCCGTCACCCTCGAACTCGGCGGCAAATCCAGCGCGATTGTGCTGCCGGACGCGGACCTGGACGCGATGTCCGAGGTCCTGATCCGTTCCTCCATGCGCAACACCGGGCAGACCTGCTACATCTCGACCCGGATCCTGGCCCCGGCCAGCCGCTACGAGGACGTGGTGGACATGGTCACCCGGACCATCGCCGCAGGCAAGCAGGGCGACCCGTTGGACCCGGGCACGGTGTTCGGGCCCTGCGCCACGGAGTCCCAGTACAAGACCGTGCTGGAGTACGTGGAGTCGGGGCTGGCGGAAGGCGCCCGCGCCACTACCGGCGGGCGGGCCGCAGCGCTGGGCGCCGGGCTCGAAGGCGGGTATTTCGTGGAACCCACCGTGTTCGCCGACGTCACTCCGGACATGCGCATTTCCCGCGAGGAGATCTTCGGCCCGGTCATCTGCATCCTGAAGTACGACGACGCCGGCGGCAGTGTTGAGGAGGCCGTCGCGCTGGCGAACAATACGGAGTTCGGCCTGGGCGGCCTGGTGTTCGGGGGCGACCCTGAGGCGGCGCTGGCCGTGGCGGACCGGATGGACACCGGCTCGGTGGGCATCAACTTCTTCGCCTCCAACCACGCGGCACCCTTCGGCGGCCGGCACGACTCCGGACTGGGCACCGAATACGGGATCGAGGGACTCAACGCGTACCTAAGCTACAAGTCGATTCACCGCCGCGCCAAGGCCTAGGTGGTGACGACGAGTGAATTCCCGGAGCGCCTTCGATTGCATATGGCCGGAATCAGGTTTCATCCAGCTGGACCGGGGATAATGGGATGAGGTGCGGCGCCAGGAATCAGGTCCGGCGGCCGGAATAATCCATCAAAATCGAAACCGCGGAGGTCATTTGGCGTTGCTAGCTGAAGAAACGGTTGGGACTGCCGCGAAGCCGACTGCCGCGAAGGCCAGCAGGCAGGCCGGTGGGCAAGAACCCGGGCAAAATAGGCAGAGCCAGAGGCTGGACGGCCTGGATGTCCTTCGCGGAGCCGCCGTTGGTGCGGTTCTCCTCGGACACTCCTGGCCCGGGCTTTTCCAGGGTGCCGGCATTGTCGGCGTCATTGTCTTCTTCGTGCTGAGCGGCTACCTGATCACGGGCGTGCTGCTGCGGGACATCGAACGGCACCGGAAAGTCCGCTACGGCCGTTTCTATGCGCACCGGGCCTTCCGGCTGCTGCCCGCACTCATTTCCTTCCTTGGCATCTATGCCATCGTTGAACTGACGGCCGACGTCCTGGGGGACCGTTCCAAGGGAATCATCGGCTACACACTCCTTGCCGGTTTCGGCTATCTCAAAGACCTGCCCCTGCCATTCGATGTCAGCATGGCCATCGGACCGCTCTGGACGCTGGCGGTGGAGGAACAGTTCTACCTGGTCTGGCCGGCGCTGCTGGTGGTCGCCCTGCGGAAAAACCGTCAGTGGCGGCTGATCGGCTGGTCTGCCGCCGTCATCTTCGCGCTGATGACGGCCAGTGTGCTGGGGATGCTCATCCTGGCCCCGCACCTGCATTCCCTGGTCTATGCCCTTCCCACGACGTGGGGCCTCGGGCTGATCGTCGGTTCGGCGCTGCGCCTCTACAGGGTCCGGGTGTTCCGCTGGTTCTCCGGTCCCCGGCTCAGGAAGGCGGGCCTCTTCGGGTCGATCGTCGTCCTGGCAGCGTTGGTGTTCTTCCCCAAAGCCAACGAATCGCCGGCTTTCTTTTTCGTGGGAGGCCCGCTGGCCATGGCTGCCGCGGCTGTACTGGTGGTGCTGGCCGCTTCCCGTTCGCAGGCGATGCCTTCCTGGACGCGACCGCTGCAGCTGCTGGGCACCGTTTCCTACGCCGCGTACCTCTGGAATTATGTGGTCATTCTCTGGCTGAACGGCGGGTCCACGGCCGATTTGCCGCCGCTCGTGTCAGTGGCGGCCATCCTGCTGACCCTGCTGGTGGCGGTCATCAGCTGGCATACCGTCGAAAAGCTCGGACGCATCGGGCGGGATCGTTTCGACACGGTTTATCAGGCCAAAGCCGGCTCCCGGTCCTGATGAGGCCCCGGTCATACTTTTTGGGATGCGGATCGCGGATCCTCTAAGGTTGATGCCCGATGCTAGCTTTTGATGAAACGTCCGATCAGTCGGGGTCCGCGCAACAGCGCGGGCCGGTCTTTGTTGATGAATCAGGACGGCGCCTGCGGCTGGTGAAGCTCCTCGGCCTAGGGTCCCTCGGGCTCGTGGCGGGATACGTCGTTCTCCTCGTGGTGGCGTTCATCGGCGGACCCAATGTCGCCGCGCCATACCTGCCGCTGCCTCCCGCCGCAGCGGCTCCCGCGGCCCATGACGTTCCCTCTTCCCCTCCGGCACCGGCTTCCAGCGATCCCGCGCCCCCGGCCCCCCAGGTTGTGCCGGCCGAGCCTGCAGCACAATCCACTTTTCAGGCACCTGCAACCGGGCCGTCGGCCGCTCCGGTGACGACACCGACTGGTGGTACGGCCACTGGTACTGAAGTCCACAAGGCGCCGCCCTCCGACCCCGTGACGGAACCTGCACCGGGTACAGAGCCGTCGGCGCCAGGCAAGAGCGGTACGGCGCCGGGCCAGGCCACGCGTCCGTCTGCGCCGCCGCAGCCGTGAGCGTGAGTCGCCCCGTCAAGTCCGCAGGTCCCGTCAGCGTAAGGTCTCACTGGTTCGTCCTTATCGCAGTCCTGTTTGCGTTGGGAGTCGCCCTCGCGGTACAGGGATACATGCACCACCTCGCCGGGATTGGCGATGACTCCGTTACATCGGGCACGTCCGCGGGAAGCGTGCCGGATACCGTCTCCGGTGGCGGCCCGGTGGTCGATTCCCGTGGCGGAGCGGTCCGCACCGTGAGTCCGCCGGACCATACGCTCGCGCTGACGTTCGATGACGGACCAGACCCCGTCTGGACACCGCAGATCCTCGACGTCCTGCGGAAGCACCACGTTCGAGCGACCTTCTTCGTGGTTGGCTCGGCGGCGATCGACAACCCCGACCTCATGCGCCGCATCATTGCCGACGGTCACGAGATTGGTGTCCACACGCTCACCCACACAGACCTCGGCACTGCTCCGTCGTGGCGGCGCGACCTCGAAGTCCAGGGTGCCCAGGAAGCCATCGCCGGCATCACCGGCCATGCGACCTCGCTTCTGCGTCCGCCGTACAGCTCCGGGAACGATGCGATCAACGACAGTACCTGGTCAGCAATGCGAACGGCGGCGGACGAGGGCTACATCACGGTGCTGAGCACCGTTGACAGCGAGGATTGGCGGCGGCCGGGCGCCACGGCCATCGAACGGAATCTTGCCCTGTCCGGCCCGCAGGGGCAGGTGCTGCTGATGCACGACGGCGGTGGTGACAGGGAACAGACCGTTGCCGCGCTCGATTCCGCGTTGTCGCGTTACGCCGGGCAGGGCTATCGCGTCACAAGCATCGGTGACGCCATCGGTATTGACAGCATGCGGGAGGCCTCCGCCCCGGAGCGGATGACAGGAACGGCCTTCGTGCGGGGCATCCAGCTGAGCGACTTTGTCGTCACCGCCATATCGTGGGGGCTGGTCGCGGCAGGCATCGTGACACTTGTCCGCGCTTTCCTCGTGGTCGGGTTCGCGGCCCGCCACAGCCGGGCTGCACGGCGTCTGCAGACGGTCAGCCGGGGCAGGCGACGGATGGACGTGCCGGTCAGGCCGGAGATCACGGAGCCGGTCAGTGTGATCGTCCCCGCTTACAACGAGGCCGTCGGCATCGAAGCCGCGGTCCGGTCCATCGTCGCCTCGACCCATCCCGTTGAGGTCATCGTGGTCGACGACGGCTCAACCGATGGGACCGCGGGCATCGTGGAAGCTCTTGGACTGCCGGGAGTCACCGTCATCCGGAAGGAGAACGGGGGCAAGCCGTCCGCCCTCAATGCCGGGCTTGACGCCGCCAGCCACGAACTTGTGGTGATGGTCGACGGCGACACCGTCTTCGAGCCGGACACGGTTCGTGCCCTTATCCAGCCTTTCGCCGACCCGCGCGTGGGGGCAATTTCGGGTAACACCAAAGTGGCCAACCGCGGCGGCATCCTCGGCGCGTGGCAGCACATCGAGTACGTCGTCGGCTTCAATCTTGACCGCCGGCTGTTCGACGTCGCGGAGTGCATGCCAACTGTCCCCGGGGCCATTGGTGCCTTCCGCCGGGACGCCCTCCTGCGGGTCGGCGGAGTCAGCGACGACACGCTCGCCGAAGACACGGACCTCACCATGTCGCTGTGCCGCGACGGCTGGCGCGTCGTGTACCAGGATGACGCGCGGGCCTGGACCGAGGCCCCCGCTACCCTTGGCGCCTTGTGGCGCCAGCGGTACCGCTGGTGCTACGGCACGTTGCAGGCAATGTGGAAGCACCGCGGCGCGGTGGTGCAGCGGGGAGCGGCCGGCAAGCTCGGCCGGCGCGGGCTCGGCTACCTGCTTGTCCTCCAGGTATTGCTTCCCCTGTTCGCTCCTGTGGTCGATGTCTTTGCCGTCTACGGACTGATCTTCCTCGATCCGCTCCGGATCGGGGCACTCTGGATCGTCTTCCTTGTCGTTCAGTTGCTCATGGCCACCTACGCGTTCCGGCTCGACAAGGAACGGCTTGGGCCGCTGTGGACGCTTCCACTCCAGCAGTTCGTCTATCGGCAGCTGATGTATCTCGTGGTCATCCAGTCCGTGGTCACGGCGCTGGCGGGTGTGCACCTGGGCTGGCATCGAATGGAGAGGTACGGCAGCCTGCGTGTCCCGCCCGCCGCTGAGGGCCAATCGTAGCCGGAGCCGGACTTGGAGACCGGCCTAGGGAGTAGGGTGTGCCTTAGTCGACGAAGGAGTCAGCATGAGCTACAAATATCGAACCGTCCGGGTTCGCGGCACCGAACTGGTTGGAACAATTGCCCGGAAGCATGGCGGTGCGCCGGAAATTTACGAAACATCCAAGGATGCGAGCACGTCTGTGGTTCCGGTGTTCTTTGAGGCAACAGGCGAGATCCGGTTTTTCGACAGAACAGTTCTGGAGGACGTCGCGGCGCCCGCCCACTAGCACGCACGGCTGGCCCCCCGAGCCGTCATGCGGATAAGCCAGGGTGGACGCCGGCCGGTTCGCCGAGCATGATGAAGCCGTGACTGCTGATGACCCGGCCAACCTTCAAGCGCCCCGCCGGGCGAGTCCGGCCGACGCCGCAACCGTTGCCGGGATGCTCCACGATTTCAACACCGAGTTCGATACACCCAGCCCCGGCATCGACGTCTTGACGTCGCGGGTGGCCGAACTGTTGGCGGGGGAGGACGTAGTAGTGCTGCTCGTCGGCACACCGCCAGGCGGACTTGCGGTGCTGAGCTTCCGCTCCAATGTCTGGTACCCGGGTCCGGTAGCCATCCTGGACGAACTGTACGTCCGTCCGGGCCTGCGGGGCCGTCGACTGGGCAGCGCACTGCTCGCCGCCTCGTGCGAGCTGGTACGAGGCCGCGGCGGCGCATTGCTGGAAATCAACGTCGACGGCGAGGACACGGACGCGCGCCGGTTCTATGAGGCTCGCGGGTTCGCCAACACCGAACCCGGCGGCACAGAGCCGATGCTTTACTACTACCGGGAGCTCTGAAAGGCGGCCTGTACGCCAGCCGGATTTTCAACGGAGCGTTTCCGTGTGAGGATCAGGTATGCCCCACCGCCTGATGCTGCTGGACACTGCCTCCCTGTACTTCCGCGCGTTCTACGGTGTGCCGGACACGATACGCCGCGCCGACGGCACGCCGGTGAACGCGGTTCGCGGTTTGCTGGACATGATCGCCCGGCTCACCACCGACTTCGAAGCGACGCATCTCATTGCGTGCTGGGACGATGATTGGCGGCCGCAGTGGCGTGTCGACCTCATTCCCAGCTATAAGTCGCATCGGGTGGCAGAGGTGGTGGCGGGCGGTCCCGACATCGAAGTGGTGCCGGACGCGCTGGAGGCGCAGATCCCGATGATCCGGCGGGTGCTGGAGCTGGCCGGTGTCGCCGTCGTGGGAGCTGCTGAACATGAGGCCGACGACGTCGTCGGCACCTACGCCAGCCATGCCGGCTTGCCGGTGGACGTGGTCACGGGCGACCGCGACCTCTTCCAGATCGTCGATGACGACCGCAACGTGCGCGTGATCTACACCGCGCGCGGCATGAAGAACCTCGAAGTCGTCACCGACGCGGTCATCGTCGGCAAGTACCGCGTGCTGCCCGCGCAGTACGCGGACTACGCAATCCTCCGGGGTGACAGCTCCGACGGGCTGCCGGGCGTGGCCGGAATCGGTGAGAAGACCGCCGCGTCCCTGCTCGGGGAGTACGGCACGCTCGAACTGCTGCTCGAGGCGGCGACGGGCGCGGGAAGCGGGCTGTCCGCGTCCGTAAGGGCCAAGCTCGAAGCGGCGACGGACTATCTCAAGGTCGCACCCGCCGTCGTGAACGTGGTGCGCGACCTCGGGCTGCCGACGCTCGACGAGGCGGGCGCCCGGTTGCACCCCGTTGTAGGCGATCCGCGGTCAGAGCTTGAGCGCCTGGCCACTGAATGGAACCTCGGAGGTTCGGTCAGGCGGCTCCTCGAAGCGCTCGACCGGCGTCATTGAGGGGCAAGATCCATAGTGGTTAGGCGCAGCCAGAGCCAAAGCCGCTTTTGCGGGTCGTCGAGATCGAGGTTGAAGTCTTTGGCCAGCCGTGTGACCCGGTAGCGCACGGTGTTGTTGTGCACGTGGAGGCGTTCCGCCATCGCCGAGATGCTTCCGTTGGAAGCCAGGGAATGAAACCTGGCCCAGGGCTCCGCCGGACGTGCAACCACGCGTCAGGTGGAGCCCTGCTGGTATGTCCGGAGTAACGCGTCAGGACTTCGGGGCGGGCGCGGTGCTGTTCCGCACTACCAGGCGCGGGGTCAGTACTTCGGTGCGCTGGGGCAGGGCCGGGTCTGCCATGCGCTCGAGGAGCAGGCGGGCGGCGCGGATGCCGACCTCCCGGCTTACAGGGTCCACGCTGGTCAGCGAAAGATGCCTGATACCGGCCAGGTAGGTGTTGTCATAGCCGACGAGTGAGAGCTGGGAAGGGACGTTGATGCCGTGGTCATCGGCGGCAGAGAGAGCCCCGACGGCGAGGACGTCGTTGGTGGCCAGGACTGCCGTGGGGGGCCGCCCGCTGTCAATCAGGCTGTTCATTGCCTCGAAGCCGGAATGTTCGCTGAGGTCTGTCTGCACCACGCGGATATGGTCCTGCAGGCCGTGGCGGGCCATCGTGTCCCGGTAGGAGCCCGCCCGCAACGCGGCTGATCCGGTCGGGGCCGTGAGGTAGGCGATGTCGCGGTGGCCGAGGCCGATCAGGTGTTCGACAGCGGAACATGCTCCGGCGACGTCGTCGTTGGTGACGAGGTCCGCAGAGGGAAGCTCGAAGGTGCGGGCGCCGACCACGACGGTCGGTGTGTGCGCAGTGGCCCGCAGCAGATTGTCATCCGGCTGGACGTCGCCGGCAATGACGAGCCCGTCCACGCGGAGCTCCATGAACGCTGAAACCGGGCTCTCCCCGGGCCGGGCCAGGTAAGTGGGGTCGCTGAGGACCATGCGCAGGTTCTGTTCCCCGAGCACGCTCTGCAGGCCGTCGAGCAGTTCCACGAACCAGGGATTCGCAAGGTCGTCCAGCAGCACCCCGACAATCCGGGTGCGCCCGCTGGCGAGCCAGCGGGCGGCGTTGCTTGGCCGGTAATCGAGCTCGGCGATTGCTTCGGCAACCGCCTGCCGCTTTTCCGGGCTGACTTTGGGGGAGTCCCGCAGCACCAGCGAGACAAGGGCGCGGGAGACGCCTGCCACCCGCGCGACGTCGTAAATTGTGGGGCGTTTGGCCACTTCCTGGTGCTTCAATTCACTCCCCGACTATCGGCCGCATTCTGCAGGTAAGCGTATCGCGGCCGGGGCGGCAGTCTGCCGCCCCGGCCGCG
This sequence comes from Arthrobacter sp. LjRoot78, assembly GCF_964254335.1. Classification (NCBI taxonomy): domain Bacteria; kingdom Bacillati; phylum Actinomycetota; class Actinomycetes; order Micrococcales; family Micrococcaceae; genus Arthrobacter; species Arthrobacter sp. LjRoot78. The sequence goes on from NZ_CAXUTG020000001.1 coordinate 2,160,345, forward strand.
TCGCCACACTGGCCTGGCTATGGAGACAGGCGAACTATTACTGGGCTCCGGCCTTCGCGCCGGACGTTTCCGCCGGCGTAATGACGGGAAGGCTGCCGGTGCGGAAGTGCACCTCCAGTTCTTCCAGCGACTGGCCCATGGTCTCGGGAACGCACTTGGACACGAACACCAGGGATGCGACATTCACCAGGACAAAGACCGCGAAGGTTCCCGTGGAGCCCAGTGCCACAACGAGGATCGGGAACAGAAAGGAGATGCCGGCATTGACAGTCCAGAGGGCAAAGACGGCGATACCCATGGCAAAGCCGCGGATGGCCATCGGGAAGATTTCCGAAAGGAGGAGCCAGACGCAGGTGCCGATGAAACACTGCACGAACGCGACGAACAGCATCATGGCGGCCAGGATGGTGTAGCTGACGAAATCCGACTGCGGCAGCATGAAGACGACGGCGAGGATCGACTGGGAGGCGACGACGCCGGAGAAGCCGATGACCAGCATGCGGCGCCGGCCGATGAAGCCGAGCAGGTAGATGCCAAGTACGGTCATCAGCACCGAGGTCACGCCCACCGCCACGGTGGCTACCAGTGATGCGCTGACGCCCAGTCCGCTGCGTTCCAGGATCGTGGGCGCGTAGTAGTTGACCGTGTTGATGCCGGTTGCCTGCTGAACCACGGCCAGGCCGATGCCGATCCACAGCAGCTTGCGCATCCACGGATTGTTCTTCAAATCACGCCATGCGTGCGAGCGCTCAGTCTTGGCAGTGGTGGCCGATTCGACAATTTCCTTGTATTCGAAATCGGCTTCCTCGGGGCTGCGGCTAAGGTCGAGGATGCGACGGCTGTCCGCAAACCGTTCCCGGATGGCGAACCAGCGGGGCGACTCAGGCAGGATGAGCATCCCGATCAGCAGGGCGATCGCGGGGATGGATGCCACTCCAAGCATGAGGCGCCAGACCTCAGGATCGTGGATCAGCGTGTCAAGAAGGGCGTTGATGGCGAAGGCAAGCATCTGGCCGGTCACGATCATCAGTTCGTTGATCGTAACCATGCGGCCGCGCAGGTGTGCCGGCGCCATTTCTGCCAGGTAAAGGGGGCAGGTGACGGCTGCGGCTCCAACGCCGAGGCCCAGGATCACTCGGGCCACCACCATGAAGCCGACGTTCGGTGCAATCGCACAGCCCAGGGCACCGACCAGGAAGAGCAGCGCGCAAATGAGGAGCGTGCCGCGGCGGCCGAGCGTATCGGCCAGCCGGCCGCCGCTCAGCGCGCCGACCGCCGCGCCCGGGAACAGCAGGGCGCTGACCACGGTGGCTTCTTCGACCGGGCTCATGCTTAGTGAATCCTGCATGTAGAGCAGTGCGCCGGAGATCACGCCGGTGTCGTAGCCGAACAGAAGGCCGCCGAGAGTGGAGATGACAGTAAGGCGGGTCAGATACCCGCGATGTTTGGAGCCGGGTTTGTTTCCCGGTGCGGTGGGGTGTGCTGCGTGCAACGACATTGTTGACTTCCTCGGATCGTTTGGCCCGTCCAACTGGACCGTCGGTGGGGTCCCGGCGAGTGCGCCAGGTCACGTGCTGCCACCAACGTTAGAGCGCTCTAACGGAAGAGTCAAGAGTTTGTACTGACATGAGGTCAAACTCGTGGGCTCTTTAGATACTTAACGGTCTTGTGGTCCATCGTTTCGTGGGCCAGTCTTATGAGACATCAGGATTTCCATGGAGGCCCTGATAGGGGAAAGTTCGCATGTGCGCATTAGAAGGTCGCTGTGGACGGAGACATTGAGCTGGAAATCACCAGCGGGGCCCGGAGAGGCAACTACTCCGTCCGAGTTGTCCACGCGCCTTCGGGAGGTGAAACTTCCTCAAAAATTCGGCTGGATGTCGATGCTATCCTTGCTCGCATTTCTGATTTGGAAGCCACCGTCCTGGCGTCGGCGGTCTCTGCTCGACGCACAATACCTATTTCGGAACAACCCCTGCGTGACGTGGGCGAGAGGATGTTCAACGCCCTATTTACGGGTGCCGTAAAGGGAACGTATCGGGCAAGTCTGGGTGCAGCCCAGAATAGTGGCCACCCGCTGCGTGTGGTACTCAGGCTAGGGGCCCCGGAGTTGGTGGCACTGCCGTGGGAGATGCTCTATGACCGTGAAACCGAATCCTATCTCTGTCATGAGTTGCCCCTGCTCCGACGCGTCCCCGCGGCTGATTACAGCTATCGTCCACTTGCCGTTGAGCCGCCACTGCGGATCCTCGGCATTGTCCCGGCCGTCCGTGACTTACCGGCACTCGACACGGAGGCAGAGAAGGCAAATCTCTCGACGGCGCTTTCCGCGCCGATTGCAGCCGGGCTAATCGAGCTCCGCTGGGTGCCCGTTGCGACCTGGGATGGGATCCAATCCGCGTTGCTGGACGGGCCGTGGCATGTTGTGCACCTTATTGGGCACGGCGACTATGACGTGGTCAGGCAGGAGGGCCTACTTGCGCTGGAATCTGCCGCAGGGCGTTCATCCATGGTCGAATCGTCACGTCTTTTGCAGCTACTGAGGGAAGCCGAGCCCACACCGCGCTTGGTGGTACTTAACTCCTGTTCCTCCGGGGAATCGGGAAAGGAAGATCTTTTCTCCGGCACTGCCGCGGCTTTGGTCCGCGGAGGAATCAGTGCCGTGGCAGCCATGCAGTTCACTGTTACTGACGGCGCCGCAATCGCCTTCTCGCGAGGCTTCTATGGTGCCCTCGCTCACGGCCGGGACATCGATAGGGCCGCCAATAGCGGACGCAGATCGATAATGGGACTCGGAACTTTTGAATGGGTAACCCCCGTACTGTACGTACGCGGTGATGCCACACGGCTTTTCAACCTCACCGGGGTGACCTCCGGCGCGGGGCCGATCCAGCCGGCTCCGAAGACTCCTCCGATCGGCCACGAGACGGAAGAGCCACGGAAACTGGCCTTGTACGAGCGAGCGCTCTCGTCGCTCGGCGAGAAGCATTATCCAACAGCCATCAGCCTCCTAGGTGAAGTGCTGGCGCTCGATGCGGAATTCCGCGACGCAGCTGCGCTTCTGGCCGGCGCCCGACAAAGCCAGGAGTTCGTCGACATCTACTACGCTGCCCGTCAAGCCCAGAATGTCGGTGAATGGGCAGCTGCAGCGCAGGGATACAAACGCATACAGGACGACCCGGACTTCCAGGACGCTGGTCCCCGCCGTGAATCATGTGAACGACGACAACGACTTGCGGATCTGGGCAAGATGATGTGGCAGCACGCCGAGATGGGTGACTGGCGCTCAGTCCTTGCCCTTCACCGGGATTTGTTGGCCTTGGATCCATCAGCCACGGATCCAAGCGGACTTGTTAGTCGTGCCCACAAAGAGATCATTTATGCGATGGCACGCAAGGCCGAAAGATCGGGACGGCTGACGGAGGCAGTCGGAGGATACAAAGAGGTCGTTCGAATAGATCCGGGATTTCGTGACGCCATGTCCAGGCTTAGACGGTATCGGCCATTTGCTGAATAATCACGTCGCGCGAAGCCACGTCAGCGAGCCGCAGCTCGAGGAAGCTGCGGCACGTCTGGGGCGTGCCCTGGGGAAGCAGGTGAAGTAGGGCCCGCAGAACGCAGCGAAGGTGGCGGCGAGCGGGGACAATGGAGGCAAAGCCAACGAAACGAGAACACCATGAGCACGCTCAAAGAACGCCTTCACGGCGACGTTGTGATCCACATGAAAGACCGGAACAAGGTAGCGCTGACCACGGTGCGCAACGTCCTCGGCGAGATCGAGACACGCGAGAAGTCGGGAAAGACCCCGATCGAACTGGACGATGCCCAGGTCACCGGGCTGCTCCAGAAGGAAGCCGCCAAACGCCGCGACACCGCGAAGATCTACACGGAAGCCGGCGAGGCTGAGCGTGCTGCCGCGGAAATCGCCGAGGCCGAGATCATTGAGGCGTACCTGCCTCAAGCCCTGACCCGTGACGAGGTCGAAGCGATTGTGGACGAAGCAATCGCAGCGCTGAAGGCCGACGGCCAGGAACCGTCCATGCGGCAGATGGGCGCCGTGATGAAGCCGGTCACCGCCAAGGTTGCAGGGCGGTATGACGGCAAGACTGTCAGCGAGATCGTCCGGAGCCGCCTCGCCTGATGCAGTAGCGGAGCGTGCCGGGGATCCGCCCTCATTTGCACTGGTGCGCGCACGCTAACCGGACGAGAATGGGCTCGTGCTCCTACCTCGCCCCAGCGGGGACGTCAACGCGATGAGCGCCGGCGCCCAAAAGATTCAGCGCATCTACCTGACGTTGACGCTGGGCAATACCGTTGCTGCGTCGTTTATCTGGGGCATCAACACGCTCTTCCTGCTGGATGCCGGGCTCAGCAACCTCGAGGCCTTTGCCGCCAATGCCTTCTTCACGGTGGGCATGGTGCTGTTCGAGGTGCCCACCGGAGTGGTTGCGGACAGTTGGGGGCGCCGCGTCTCATTCCTCCTCGGCACGGTGACCCTCGCCGTCTCCACCTACTTCTACTATCTGCTCTGGCAGCTGTCGGCTCCTTTCTGGTGGTGGGCACTGGTGTCGGTCTTGCTCGGCCTGGGTTTCACCTTCTTCTCGGGGGCCGTGGAGGCCTGGCTCGTCGACGCCTTGCGCTTCGAGGGCTACGAAGGAGGCATGGAAGCGGTGCTGGGCCGCGGGGTGATGGTTTCCGGGGTCGCGATGCTCGTCGGCTCGGTGGCCGGAGGCGTCATCGCCCAGGTCACCAACCTCGGCGTCCCGTTCCTGATCCGCGTGGGCGTGCTGTTGGCCATGTTCCTGGTGGCGTTCCGCCTGATGCACGACGTCGGGTTCACGCCCGAGCGCTCGGCCCGCCCGCTGCGGGCCGTCCGAACCGTACTCGCGGCCTCCATCGAGAACGGTTTGAAGAACCCGCCCGTGCGCTACGTGATGCTGGCCGGGCCGTTCAGTGCCGGCGTCGGGATCTATGTGTTCTATGCACTGCAGCCCTACCTGCTGGAGCTCTTCGGGGACCCGCGCGCCTACTCAGTGGCGGGGCTCGCGGCGGCAGTTGTGGCCGGGGCCGAAGTGCTTGGCGGCTGGCTGGCGCCCCGGATCCGGCGCCTTGTCCGCAAGCGCACCACCGTGCTGATTATCAGCGTCGGACTGGCCGCCGTGATTTTGGTGGTGCTCGGGTTCACCAGGGTGTTCTGGGCGGCGCTGGCTCTGCTGACCCTCTGGGCAGTAGTGGACGCCGCGGGCGTCCCCGTGCGGCAGGCCTACCTGAACGACATGATCGCCTCGAAGCAGCGGGCAACAGTGCTGAGTTTCGATTCACTCATTGGTTCAAGCGGCGGCGTGGTGGTCCAGCCGCTGCTCGGCCGGGCGGCCGATGCCTATGGATACGCGGCCTCGCTGGCAATCGGCGGCGTGATCCAGCTGATTGCAGTGCCGTTCCTGATAGCGAGCCGCCGGCAGGGATCGCCTGCCGATTCAGCCAACGCCCCCAGCGGTAAAGCTGAGTTGTGAACGCCCGCATCGACCACCTGGTCATCGCCGCAGATTCGCTGGAACAAGGCGCGGCGTGGTGCGCAGCCACGTTCGGCGTCCGGCCCGCAGGCGGCGGCAAGCACGCGTTTATGGGCACGCACAACCAAGTGATGGCCATCAGCAGCGGGAGCTTCCCCGACTGCTACCTCGAGGTCATCGCGATCGATCCCGATGCTCCGGCGCCGGGGAGGGCGCGCTGGTTCGCGCTCGACCACCCGGCACTGCGCGACGCCCTCCGCGACTCACCCCGGCTGGTGCACGCCGTGGCTCGAACACAGAAGATCGAGACGCTATGCCGGGAGCTCGACAGCCTGGCCCTCAACCCGGGCGAGCTGCTCGCAGCACAGCGGGAGACGCCCTATGGATTGTTGAAGTGGCGCATCACGGTCCGCCAGGACGGTCGCTTGGAATGCGCCGGTGCGCTGCCCAGTTTGATCCACTGGCAAGGGCAACATCCGTGCGCCCACCTGCCACCAACGGATCTCTCCCTGCGGCAGCTGGCGCTGCGCGGCATCCCGCGGCAGGCGGTCGACGTGCTCCAGCTTCCGGCCGTTGACACTGACCCGATTGACCGGAACGTCCCGCTGGACGCCGGCCAGCAGGCGCCGCTCACCGCGACGCTGGAATCGCCCCATGGCCGGGTGGTCCTCGACGCGTGGCACATCGGTGGCTGAACGCCGCACAATCCATTCAGTGTTGAGTGTCACTCCGGGCGGGAGTAACGTGACGATCACCCCACTCCGCACCACCCTGACTCGGGAGTCATCATGCCTAAGGTGAGACGTCGAATTGCCGCCCTCATGGCGGCCCTGGCCATGAGCGTGACGGGCGGCGCCGTCATGAACCCTGCGTTCGCTGATCCGGGGGAAATTAAGAAGGAGCCCACCGCCACTGGTTACGGCGGTGCGGTCAGCACCGTTGACCCGGACGCCTCCGCGGCGGCAATCGAGGTGCTCAGCAAGGGCGGCAATGCCGCGGATGCCGCCGTCGCCGCGGCCGCGACGCTGGGCGTGACCGAGCCCTACAGCGCAGGAATCGGCGGGGGCGGCTACTTCGTCTTCTACGACGCGAAGACCGGTGAAGTAGGCACCATCGACGGCCGGGAAACCGCACCTGCGAAGATGCCCAATGACGCGTTCATCGACCCCGCGACCGGCAAGCCCTACCCCTTCACCCCCGAGCTCGTCACCAGCGGCGTCTCCGTCGGCGTCCCCGGCACGCCCGCCACCTGGGAGCGCGCCCTCGAACGCTGGGGCACCCTGGACCTTGGCGACGCCCTCGAGCCGGCCATCGACGTCGCCACCCGCGGCTTCGTGGTGGACGAGACGTTCCGCCAGCAGACCCTCGACAACGAGAAGCGCTTTGCGGCGTTTACGTCCACGAGCAGCCTCTTCCTCCCCGGCGGCGACGCCCCCGCCGTCGGCAGTGTCTTCCAGAACCCGGACCTGGCCGCGACGTACGAGCTCCTTGCAGAGGAGGGCACGGATGGCTTCTACGAAGGCCCGGTGGCGGACGAGATCGTCGCTGCAGTGAAAGCACCGCCGAAGACCGCCACCACGACGCTGCCCGTCCCTGTCGGCCACATGACGACAAAGGACCTGGCTGCCTACGAAGCCCTGGACCAGGATCCTACGCACGTGGAGTACCGGGACCTGGACGTGTACGGCATGGCGCCCTCGAGCAGCGGCGGCACCACCGTGGGCGAGGCGTTGAACATCCTGGAGCCCTTCAACCTTTCGGAGCCGGGCAACGCCAACGGCAAGAATACGGCCGCCCTGCACCACTACCTTGAGGCAAGTGCCCTCGCCTTTGCCGACCGGGCCAAGTACGTGGGCGACCCCGCCTTTGTGGACGTCCCCACCGACGAGCTCACTGACCCGGTGTTCGGCAAGGAGCGCTCGTGCCGGATCAACCCGGCGAAGGCAGCATTGAAGCCCGTCGACCCGGGGGACATCTCCTCGTACGACGGCGCGTGCCCGGCCGCTGCTGCGGCGCCCGCCGCTGAGACGGATACGGAGAACATCTCCACGACCAACCTGACGGTCGCGGACCAGTGGGGCAACGTGGTGGAATACACCCTCACCATCGAGCAGACCGGCGGATCCGGCATCGTGGTGCCGGGGCGGGGGTTCCTGCTCAACAACGAGCTGACGGACTTCTCCACCGTGTATAAGGAGGACGATCCGAACCGCATCCAGCCGGGGAAGCGCCCCCGTTCCTCGATGTCTCCCACCATCATCCTGAAGGACGGAGATCCGTTCCTGGCGCTCGGTTCGCCCGGCGGATCGACCATCATCACCACCGTCCTGCAGACCATCCTGAACCGGGTGGACCTTGGAATGGACATCTCGAAGGCCATCGCGGCGCCACGCGCTGCCCAGCGGAACACGGCAAAGGTCACGGCCGAGCCCGGGTTTATTGAGGCATACGGTGAGCAGCTAAAAGAGTTCGGCCACGAATTCACGCCATCCGGTGACGCCTTCACGTCGGCAGCGGAAATCGGTGCTGCGACTGCAATCGAGTTCAAGCCGAACGGGCGCATGGTGGCCGCTGCTGAACCGGTGAGGCGCGGCGGCGGCTCCGCGATGGTGGTCAAACCTTCCCGGTGAGTACGGCCATTCCGGAGGCCGACGACGGGAGTGATGCCCGCCGTCGGCCTCCCTTTTCCTGGCTATATCCGTGAACGCGATCCGAGGCCATAATGGCGGTATGAACGCTGGGATGACCCAGGGCCGGCTGCCTATTTAGCCGCGACGCAGGCCTCCCGGCACCGTCCCGGAGCATCGAATACAGCCGGGAGCCGGCGGGAGCCGGCACAGCCGCCCCGCAGGCACGGCCTTCGGAGCGGGCATCTCGATCGCATCAAACTAGGAGAATTCGACATGCTCAAGGACAGTGAAGTCGCTGCGGTCCTCCCTGCCAAGGACATCGCCCGGGCACGTGACTTCTATCGGGACGTCGTGGGACTGGACGATCCGGAGGTCATGGACGCCGAAAATTTGATGTTCCGCTGCGGCAAGGGAACAGCTTTCCTGCTGTACCAATCCGACAACGCGGGCACCGCAAAGAACACCCAGCTGGGCTGGATGACGGACAACCTCGAAGCCGAGGTCGAAGAGCTGCGGGGCCGCGGAGCCACCTTCGAGGAGTACGACTTCCCGGGCCTGAAGACTGAGAACGGCATCGCTACCTTGCCGACAGGCAAGGGGGCCTGGTTCTTGGATACGGAGGGCAACATTCTCAACATCTTCCAGCGCACATAGTCGTACCTGTGGCCCCCGGCATCACACCCGGGGGCCGCCTGGGGTCTGTGACGAGTCATCTGAAGCCGTTGACCAGGGTTTTGGGCGGGAGGAGACTTTGTTTTGGGGGGTACCACTTCGAAGGGAGCCGCAAAATGTCGTGGCGTTTAGAGGGTACGTATTTCGAGAATTGCAACTGCGATATGGTCTGCCCGTGCGCGACCTCCGGGTTGACCGTGCCGGCGGATAACGAACGTTGCCAGGTGGCACTGGCCTTCCACGTTGACACCGGCGACGTTAACGGCGTCGACGTCGGTGGCCTCACCGTCTGCGTCGTCGCCGACACACCCGCCCTGATGGGTGGCGGGGGCTGGAAGGTCGGACTCCTGATGGACGCGGCCGCCTCAGCCGGGCAGGCCGAGGCGCTGGGCGCGGTCTTTGGTGGACAGCTTGGCGGGCCGATGGAGAATCTGGCCGCCTTGATCGGTGAGATGGCCGGCATGGAGTCCCTGGAGATGGCCTACGCCAACGATGGGCGCCGTCATCAAGTCAGGATCGGCAGTGCCGTGGACATGGCGGTCGAGGACTTCGTGTCTCCCATGGACCGTACGGAGCTCGGCGTGAAAGTCAGCGGGATCGGATTTCCTGCCGATACTTTGGCAGCCGGCACCGCCAGCACCGGCCGGGTCGATGTGTTCGGGATGACGTGGGACAACGCCGGGAAGAATTCCTTCTCGGCCCCCTTTGCCTGGTCGGCTTAGGTGCCGGGCCCGGAGCCGGCTGTTCAGGTAAGGAGGCCCGTCGCCTGCAGCCAGGCCTTGATGTCTGTTGCTGCGCCGCGCACTTCCTCGCCTTTCACCGCGAGGCCTTCGGCAATCGTTGCACCCGGGCAGGACTCCCTGTAGTCACGGGGCGCCGTGCCGAGTCCGCTCATGGCATGGGTGGTGACGGGGAAAACAGTCTTGCCGGTGAAGTCGTAGCTTTCGGTGAACGTGGCCATGATCATCGGTGCCCTGACGTTCCAGATCCCGCTGGCCAGGATGACCGAGCCGTACTGGTCGATGGCGGGCAGGGGGTTGGCGATGGCGGGACGGGCGTCCCCATTTTGTTCGCGGACGTTCCGGGCCACGGTGGCGTCGTACCCGTCCGGGTAGGGCTCTGCCGCCTCGATGCGGTGCACGTCGCAGGGAACCAGCGCGCTGATCATGCCGGCGAGCACTTCGGTGTTGCCGGCGTCGAGGTTGGTACGGCCTCCGTAGTAGTAGTTCTCGCCTGCCCGGGAGAAGTAAGCCAGCAGTATGCGCCGGCTGCTCTGTGGGGGACCGGCTGGCGCCGGAGAAGGCGTGGAGGCCACGGTGTTGTCTCTTCCTGGTGTGCAGCCTGCTGCTCCAGCAGTCAGCAGGGCACCGGTCAGGCCGGCGGCCGCCCCGCGAAGGGCGGACCGCCGGCTGATGCTCGACAGAGGGGTGGTCAAGGGTGTCCTGCGCTAGCTGTACCGGCGGCCGCCGAGCCAACTGACCATGGCGGGGTCCCGGTGGTCGAAGAAGAGGCTGGCGCCGGTATCCAGGGCGGTGATCCGGCTCATCTGCTCATCGGTAAGGGTGAAGCCGAAGACGTCGAAGTTCTGGGCCATGCGCTCCGGCCGGACGGATTTGGGGATGACGACGACGTCGCGTTGGATGAGCCAGCGCAGCACCACTTGCGCGACGGACTTGCCGTGGTCGGCGGCGACGGCGCTGAGGACAGGATCGGTGAAGAGGTTGTTCCTGCCTTCGGCGAACGGCCCCCAGGATTCGATCTGCACGCCGCGTTCGCGCATCAGCTCCTGATCGGCGGCCCGCTGGTGGAACGGGTGGGTTTCGATCTGGTTCACGGCCGGAACGATCTCGTTGTGGTCGATCAGGTCCACCAGCCGGTCGGAATGGAAATTTGAGACACCAATGGCCCGGGCCAGGCCTTCCTTGTTCAGGTCCTGCATGGCGCGCCATTCGCTGTAGTAGTCCCCAAAGGGCTGGTGGATCAGGTAGAGGTCCAAGTAATCCACGCCCAGCCGATGAAGCGAGTTATCAAAGGAGCGCTTGCTGTCCTCATAGACGCTGCCCGTAGGTGCGTGCTGGATCCAGAGTTTAGTAGTGATGAACAGTTCCTCGCGGGCGATGCCGCTGGCTTTGATGGCAGCTCCGACGGATGCTTCGTTACCGTAGGACGCGGCGGTGTCCAGATGCCGGTATCCGGCGGCCAGGGCCGCTTCGACCGCGGTCTGGGTTTCCTCTTCGGGGATTTGGAAGACACCAAAGCCCAGGATCGGCATTTCGACGCCGTTGTTGAGGGTGACACTTTTCACTGAGATTCCTTAGCGTTGTTCGGTGGAGTTAGCGGGTGTGTTTGGAGTGGGCGGCCTGGTATTCGAGCTCCGTGACGGGTTCCAACCACGTCGCGGTTTGACCGGATTCGTGCTCCACCAGGGCCAGGTGGCACATCAGGCTGTCCTGCGTCGCGCCGTGCCAGTGTTCCTCCCCGGCCGGGGTGTGCACGGTGTCTCCGGCACGCAGGAGGATGACCTCACCGTCACGGTTCGCCACCAGTCCCATGCCGTCGGTACAGTGCAAAGTCTGGCCGACGGGGTGCGAGTGCCAGTGTGTGCGGGCTCCGGGAGTAAACCGCACCATGGCCGATATCAGGCGTGAGGGCTGTTCGCCTGCGTGCAGCGAGTTGAGGTAGACGTCGCCGATGAATTTATCGGCGGGCCCCTTGGACGTGGGACCGGGAACTGCGAGATGCACGGTGTGCTCCTTGGATAGGCGTGAAGCTGCTGATTCAAGAAAACCAGTCCCGTTGCCAGGGTGGGAGTCTCTGCTGTGCGGTGTACTGGCAGTTCCTGTTAGGGCGGCCCTTCCCGCCGTAGCGTAGAGGCATGGACACTACGAAAGACGTCCGCGAGTTCCTCAGGAGCCGGCGGTCGCACATCACCCCTGCCCAGGCAGGGCTGCCCGCCTACGGAGGAACCCGGAGGGTGGCCGGACTCAAGCGCGAGGAAGTGGCCATGCTCGCCGGAGTGAGCACCGAGTACTACGCCCGCCTCGAACGCGGAAACCTGCGCGGAGTGTCCGAGTCCGTTCTCGACTCCCTCTCCCGCGCCCTGCAACTCGACGAGGCGGAACGCGCCCACCTGTTCGACCTCGCCAAAGCCGCCGCTCCGGCCGCGTCCTCCGGTGTCCGGCGGGCGCGGACTGAACTGCGCCCCAGCATCGGACGGCTCCTGGCCGGGATGACCGGAACACCTGCCTATGTCCGAAATTCCCGCATGGACGTCGTGGCCGCCAACAACCTCTGCTACGCCCTCTACACGGACATCCTCAGCCCCACCACACTGCCGCTGAACCTGGCGCGGTTCATGTTCCTGGACCCGCGTTCCCGCGATTTCTTCGTCGACTGGGAAACCCTCGCCGACGACTTCGCCGCGGCCATGCGCGCCGAATCCGGCCGGAGCCCGCGTGACCGGGTCCTTAACCACCTCATCGGCGACCTCGCCGCCGGCAGCATCGAGTTCTCCACGCGATGGGCCCGGCACAACGTCCGCTTCCACCGCACGGCCCGCAAAACCATGCACAACCCGCTGGTCGGCGACATCGAACTCACCGGCGACGCCCTCGAGCTCCCCGGCGAAGGACTGACACTGATCGCCTACACCGCCGAGGCCGGCAGCCATGCCCAGGACCAACTGGATTTTCTCGCCAGCTGGAGCACCAGCAACAGCAGCACCAACGAACCCTCGGCAGCTAAACCGCCAACGGGATGATCAGAAACGGTAGCCTGACAGCATTGACCGCACGCTGCCTATGCCGAAGGATTCCTCCATGCGCCTCGCCATCCTGGACGATTACCAGTCTGTCGCCCGGGATTACGCGTCCTGGGAGCAGCTTGCCGCCGACGGCGTCAGCGTCACCTTCTTCGACCGGCCCCTGAAGGACGATGCCGATGTCGTCGCCAGCCTGCGCGGCTTCGACATCATCATCGCCATGCGGGAACGGACCGTGTTCGGCCGCGAGCGGCTGGCGCAATTACCCGGACTCAAACTGCTGGTGACCACCGGGATGGCCAATCAGTCCATCGACGTTCCGGCGGCGGAGGAGCTGGGCATAGCCGTCTGCGGGACCGGCGGTTCTCCCACCGCGGCCCCGGAACTGACGTGGGCCCTGTTGCTCGCGCTTGCCCGGAGCATACCGTTTGAGGACCGGCGCCTCCGGGACGGGAACTGGCAGTCCACCGTCGGTTTTGAGCTCGCAGGCAGGACCCTGGGGGTCCTGGGCCTGGGCAAGATCGGGCGCCGTATCGCCGCCTACGGACAGGCGTTCGGCATGGACGTCATCGCCTGGAGCCCCAACCTCACGGCCGAGGCGGCCGCCGAGGTGGGCGTCAGGAGGGTCAGCAAGGACGCACTCTTCCGGGAGGCGGATGTGGTGTCGGTGCATGTGCGGCTTTCGGAACGCTCGCGCGGCGTCGTCGGGGAAGAGGAACTCCGTCTCCTGGGGGCCCGGGGCGTGCTGGTCAACACCTCCCGCGGGCCCCTGGTCGACGAAGACGCCCTCATCCGGGGACTGCACGAAGGCTGGCTCGCCGGAGCGGCCCTTGATGTCTACGACCTCGAACCGCTGCCCGCGGACCACCGGCTCCTATCCGCACCACGGACTGTCTTGACGCCGCATTTGGGCTACGTCACGGAGCAAAGCTACCGGGAGTTCTACGGCGGCGCGTTCGAAGACGTCAAGGCATGGCTCCGGGGGAGCCCCGTCCGGCTGCTTACTCCCCTGCACCGCTGATGACCGACCGAACCGACGTCCGCGCCGCCCTGCTCGGCGGAAAGACGTTCCGAAGCCTGAGCGAGCAGAGGCTTTCCCCCAAGGAAGAGAAGTTTGAGCGGGCACGGCAAACCCTGGGATTCTTCCTCGCCCCTGCTGCCGCGATCACCTTCGCGATCCTTCCCATGACGATGGACCGGACACAGCAGCTTCTGGCCGCGGTTCTGCTCGGCGTGATCGTCCTCTGGATCTGTGAGCCCGTCCCCATCCCCGTCGGAGGCCTGCTGGGAGTGGCCGCCGTGGTGATACTCGGCGTCGCTCCGGCCGCTGACGTCCTGGCTCCGTTCGGGTCGACGACGATCTTCACCTTCATCGGCGCGTTCATCCTCGCCCAGGCGATGCTCAAACACGGCATCGCCCAACGGCTTGCGTTCGCCGTGCTCTCCCTCCCCGGCGTGGCCACGTCCACCTACCGCGTGATCATCGCCTTCGGCGTCATCACCTGCCTGCTGTCCGCATTCGTGTCCAACACGGCAACCGTGGCCATGCTGATGCCCACGGCCCTCGGCATCCTCGCGGTCATCGGCCAACTGATGCAGGACCGCGGCATCGTCAGCGCGGACTTTGATCCGCTGCGCCTGCGGGTCGGTGCGGCATTGATGCTGATGCTGGCCTACGGCGCCAGCGTCGGGGGCCTGCTCACACCGGTCGGTTCGCCGCCCAACCTCATCGGCCGGGGACTCATCGAGGAGGCCACCGGGGAACGCATTTCCTTCGCCCAGTGGACTGCCGCCGCGGCCCCGCTCTGCCTGGCCATGTTCGTGGTCCTGGCCCTGGTCATGTTCCTGCTCAACAGGCCGGAGGTCCGCCGCATCGAGGGCGTCGGGGAGTACATCCGCGAACAGCGGACCGCCCACGGCAGGATGTCCAGGGCTGAAGTAAACACCCTGATCGCCTTCGGTTTCACGGTCTCGCTCTGGCTGCTTCCGGCCGCAGCCGGGCTTGTCACAGGGACGGACTCCGATATCTACGTTCTGCTGGACGACCGGCTGGACGAAGGCATAGTGGCCGTTCTGGGGGCGTCCCTGCTCTTCATCCTGCCCACGAACTGGAAAGAACGCCGGGCCACGCTTAACTGGTCGGACGCCGCCCGGATCGACTGGGGCACCATCATCCTCTTCGGCACCGGCATCATTTTCGGCTCGCTCCTCGCCGCCACCGGGCTGGCGGAGACCATCGGCACCGCAGCCTCCCGGAACCTGAACGTCACCAACGTGGTCGCGGTTACGGCCTTCTCCGCCGTTTTGGCCGTCCTCATTTCGGAGACGACCAGCAACACAGCATCCGCGGCGGTGGTGGTGCCCATCGTCATTCCGTTGTGCACCGCCATGGGGCTCGATCCGTTCGTGCCTGCACTGGCCGCCACCTTCGCCGCCTCCTTCGGATTTATGCTGCCTGTCTCAACACCGCAAAACGCGATCGTCTACGGTTCCGGCGCGGTGCCCATCATCAGGATGATCCGCACGGGGCTGGTCTTCGACGTCGCTGGAGCGCTCCTCATCATCGGCATCGTCCCGGTGATGGTGGCCATCACCGGGATCGGCCGGTAACCCGCGGCACCGGTCGGAACGGCGTTACAGCAGCGTCGCGCCGATGTCCTGTCCGATCCGGCGGAGCAGCGCTGCCGAAAGCCCGGGGTCCTTCGAAGAGTCCTGGTCGGTGTAGTCGGCCAGCGTGTAGACCCGGGCCAGGGCCATTTCCGGCCACCGCTCCGGCGGGAGGAGCGAGCGTCCTGCGACGGCGATGATCGGCCGGGTTCCCGAGCGGCGGGCGACGGCGGCGGGCAGCTTCCCGGCCAGGGTCTGTTCGTCGATGCTTCCCTCGCCGGTGATGACGACGTCGCAGTGCTCCTTGCGGGAGTTGAAGTCCAGCAGATCCAGGAAGTAGTCCGCCCCGGACACCTGCTTGGCTCCCAGCAGCAGGCAGGCGTAGCCGATTCCTCCGGCACTTCCGGCCCCTTCATGCGTGGCCTGGGACGCGGCGTCCTCGAATCCGGCGTCGGCCATCTTGCGGACGAAGTGCGCCAGGCCCTTGTCGAGCGAAGCGACGTCGTCAGGTCCGGCACCCTTCTGGGGGCCGAAGACTGCCGGCGCGCCCTGGGCGCCGAGCAGCGGATTGTGGACATCGCTGGCGACGATGAGCTCGGTGTCCGCCAGTTCGGGGAGTGCAGTCCGGTGGATGGAATGGATGCGGTCCAGCGCACGGCCGCTGCCGTAAAGCAGCCGGCCCTCCGCGTCACGGAAGCTGAATCCGAGGGCAGTGAGCATTCCCATGCCGCCGTCGGTGCTGGCGCTCCCGCCAAGGGCCAGCACGATTCTGGCCGGGTTCAGGCTGAGGGCAAACAGGATTGCTTCGCCGAAGCCCCTGCTGGAAGCATCCTGCGGCTCCAGCCTGCCGCCGGGCAGGAGCCCGAGGCCGCAGGTGTTTGCGACCTCGACGACGGCGGTGACGCCGTCGAACGCGATGCTGGCCGGAACGTGCTGGCCGGTGGGCCCCGCCACCGTGTACTGGCGCCGGGTGAAGCCGGAGGCGACGGCGGCGTCGACACTGCCGTCACCTCCGTCAGCCAGCGGGAGCAGTTCGCAGTGGACCGTCCCGACCCCCGCCCCGGCCGAGGCACGCAGCCCGGCCGCCAGGGCGTCGGCCACCTCGCCGGCAGTGAGGCTGCCTTTGAACTTGTCGGGAGCGATAAGCGTTCGCACGGTCTTCGGGGCGGTTGCGTTGGTCATGTCAGATGGATTCCGAGTAGGCGGGACGGCGGTCGGCAGCATTCACGTCGGCGGCGTTCACGTCGCCAGTGTGCCTGGGCGCATGGTGGCCGTATTCGGTGAGGTCGTCGTCGAGGTCCGTGACTTCGTCGAGGTGGATGGGGTCCTCGGCGGGCATAGGCTCAACGGTTTCGCCGGCGAAGACCCGGCGGGCGCGGTCCGCATCCAGGGTACGGTCCCACCAGGCGATGAAGAGGGTGGCGACGGCGTTGCCGGTGAAGTTCACCAGGGCCCGGCATTCGGACATGAATTTGTCGATGCCGAAGATGAGCATGATGCCGGCCGCCGGGATGGTGCCGATGGTGGTGAGGGTGGCGGTCAGGGCGATGAAGCCGCCACCGGCGACGCCTGCCGCGCCCTTGGAGGTCAGCAGCATGACCGCTAGGAGCCCGAGCTGCTGGCCGATGGTCAGGTCGGTGTTGGTGGCCTGGGCGATGTAGAGGGCGGCGAGGGAGAGGTAGATCGCGGCGCCGTCGAGGTTGAAGCTGTAGCCGGTGGGGACAACCAGCCCGACCGTTTCCTTCTTGACGCCGGCGTGCTCGAGCTTGCGCATCAGTCCCGGGAGGGCCGGTTCGGCGGTGGAGGTGCCCAGGATGAGCATGTATTCCTCTTTGAGGTGGCGGATCATCGTGAAGATGTTCAGCTTCAGGAAGGCCATGACGGATCCCAGGATCACGACCACGAAGAGGATGGACGTGACGTAGAAGAGGGCGATCAGGCCGCCCATGCTGGTCAGGGAGGAGACGCCGTACTTGCCCACGGCGTAGGCCATCGCACCGAAGGCTCCGATCGGGGCGGCTTTCATGATGAAGCCCAGGATCTTGAACATGACCCCGGTCAGGCGCTGCACGCCGTCCAGGACGGGGGCGCCGACCTTGCCCATGGCGTTCAGGGCGATGCCGAAGACGACGGCGATGAAGATGATCTGGAGGATGTCGCCTTCAACGAAGGGCCCGACGATGCTGTTGGGAATGATGTGGGTGAGGAACTGCCACCATTCCTGGTGTGCGCCGGCGTCGATGAGTTTGGCTGCGGAGTCCGAGGTCTTGATGCTGCTGGCGTCCGCGTTGACGCCGTCGCCGAGCCGGAAGATGTTGATGGCGACCAGGCCGAAGATCATCGCGAAGATGGTGCCGACCTGGAAGTACGTGAGGGCCTTCAGCCCTGTCATGCCGACTTTTTTGAGGTCCGCGACGCTGGCGATGCCGCCAACGATGGTCAGGAACACGATCGGGCCGATGAGCATCTTCATCGAGTTCACGAAGGTGGTGCCGATGGGTTCCATGGCGATGCCGACGGTGGGTGCGAGCCAGCCGACGAGGATGCCGATGAGGATGGCTGTCAGTACCCAGAAGTACAGCTGCCGGTACCAGCGGGTCTTTTGTGGCTTTTCCTTCGCTGGCTGCTTCTTGGCTGGGGCCGCAGCGCCGGCGGTGGTGATGTGTTCCATGATTCCTACCTCGTTGTGGAATGTAGCTGGAGGGTGCTTGATGTTGGGGGGCACGACGGAATGGACGGCGGCGGTGTGTTGAACCGCCGTCCATTCCGGGCCGTGTTTGACCGCCGGGACTGGGCCGGCTGGTCGCGCGTTCTGGCTAGACGGCAGCCAGGGTGTGGGTGAGGGCTTCGATGATTGCCTCGGTGACGTCGTCGGTGTTGGCGTCGCCGCCGACGTCGCGGGTCAGGTGTCCGGCGGCCGTGGTCTGCTCAATGGCGGCTTCGACCAGACGGGCTTCCTCATGCAGGCCGAAGTGGTCCAGCATCAGGGCGGCGCTGGCAATTGCGCCGATCGGGTTGCTGATGCCCTTGCCGGCGATGTCCGGTGCGGAACCGTGGACCGGTTCGAACATGGACGGGAAGCGGCGCTCCGGGTTCAGGTTCGCGCTGGCCGCCAGTCCCAGGCTGCCCGCGAGTGCCGAGCCGAGATCCGAGAGGATATCAGCGTTCAGGTTCGATGCGACCACGACGGAGAGGTCCTCGGGGTGCAGGATGAACTTGGCGCTCATGGCATCGACCAGGACGCTTTCGGTGGCCACGTCCGGGTAGTCCAGGGCCACGCGCTGGAAGGTTTCGTCCCAGAGGACCATGCCGTACTGCTGTGCATTGGACTTGGTTACAGAGGAGACCTTCTTGACCGTGCGGGTCCGGGCAAGGTCGAAGGCGAAGCGCATAATGCGCTCGCAGCCCTTTTCGGTGAACAGGGCAGTCTGCAGGGCCACCTCGTTGCCGGGGCCGCGGCCGCTGAGGTTGCGTCCGCCGAGGCCGGCGTATTCGCCTTCGCTGTTCTCGCGGACGACGATCCAGTCGAGTTCGGTGTTGTCGGCCTTGCGGAGCGGGGACTGGATGCCAGGCAGGAACTTCACCGGGCGGATGTTGGCCCACTGGTCAAAGTTCTGGGTGATGTTCAGGCGCAGGCCCCAGAGGCTGATGTGGTCCGGAACGTTCTCCCAACCCACGGCGCCGAAGTAGATGGCATCGAAGTCCTTGAGGGCTTCCAGGCCTTTGGGGTCCATCATCTGGCCGGTCTTTTCGTAGTAGCCGCAGCCCCAGGGGAACTCGGTCCATTCGAAGGCGAACTTGCCGTTGGAGTTGGCTGCCAGGGCGTCCAGGACGCGGCGGCCGGCGGAGACAACTTCCTTGCCGACTCCGTCTGCGGGGATTGAAGCGATGCTGAATTTCTGGGTGGCGCTCATGTGCCTACCTCCTCGTTGAGTCTGTTAGCAGCGTCACACTGCCTTCCTCTTCAAGTAGAAGGCCTGGGCACATTGGGCGTCCAAGACCAAGATTCGATACGGCAAATAGGCTCAGCCTATTGATCGGCGTGCAGTTCCGCGACCTTCAGGAAGGCGCGGGCGGCCGGCGTCAGGTCTTCCTTCCGGCTCAGGATGGCAACATCGAGGTGGGAGACAGGTTCGATGAGCAGGGTCCGCAGCCCGGCCTTGTGGGCCGTCGGCGCCCAGGACGAGGGCATCACTGCATGGCCCACTCCGGCAAGTACCAGCGGCAGGATCGAGGTCCGGTGGGCCACCTCGACGACGATCTCCACGTTAACGCCGTGCGCCAGCGCGTCGTCCACCAGCCAGCGCATCAGCGATCCGCGCTGGCTGGCGATCAGGCGGTGCCCGCCCAGGTCCTCCCGCTGGATCGCCGTTCCCGGGTTGAACGTGTCGGCCTGCGGGTTCACGATCAGGATCAGGGGCTGGCGTTCGAGCTCCAGGACCTGCACCCCCGGGACCCGGATGGGCGTTGAGGAACCGGCCAGTCCGATTTCGGTGCTGCCGGTTCGGATCGATTCGATGACTTCCTCGGGTGTGAACGCGGCGCTGACGTTGAGCCGGACGGAGGGGTGCAGCCGGGTAAAGCCGGCGATCATCGAGGTCAGGGGTTCGATGCCGGGGGAGGGCATGGTGATGATGTCCAGCCTGCCGCTGCGCACGCCCCGCAACGCTTGCACCGCGGACTGGGCGGCATCGAGGTCCCGCATTACCAGGCGTGCCGGTCCGACAAGTTCCTTGCCCGCCTCGCTGAGCACCGCCCTGCGGCCGATCCGGTGGAAGAGCGGCACGCCGAGGTCCTTCTCCAGTCCCGCGATGGTCTGGGACAGCGAGGGCTGGGCGATCAGGAGGTGCTCTGCGGCCCGGTTGAAACCATCATGGTCAACAACGGCCAGGAAATACTTCAGCTTTCGTGTGTCCACTCCGGCCCTTTCGCGAATTTGGTCCTGACAGCCTACGCCCGTGACAATCGACCATGCCCTATCCCCAGCTCAGGCTCAATGCCGGTGCCCTCGAAAACAATATCCGTGTCATGGCGTCCTGGTGCCGGGAACACCAGGTCGATCTTGCACCGCACGTCAAGACAACCATGTCCGCGCCGATCATCAGCCGCCAGGTGGCGGCCGGAGCAGTCGGCGTTACGGTTGCCACCGTGGACCAGGTGGCTGCCGCCCTGGGCTGGGGGCACCAACATGTCCTCATCGCCAATGAGGTGGTCGACCGGGACGGCCTCACACGCATCCGGACCTGGCTGGACGAGGATTCCGCGCGTGAGATCCGCTGCTTCGTGGACTCCGAGGCGGGCATCAACGCCGCGGCACAGGTGTTCACCGCCGATGGCGGCGTTCCGTTGGAGGTGATGCTCGACGTCGGGACTCCCGGCGGGCGCACGGGGGTCCGCACCCTTCAGGAGGCTGTCCGCCTCGCCGGGCTGGTCCGCGCCGCGGCCGGCCTGAGGCTCGTTGGAGTGGCCGGCTACGAGGGCGTGGTGCCCAACAGTCGTGCGGAGGACACCGTCACGGCGGTTGACCGGCACTGCCGGCTCGTACGGCAGGTGTTCCTGGAAGTCGCCCCGTTCTTCGAAACGTCCGCCCCCGTCTACTCCATGGGTGGATCGGCATTTCCGGACCGTGTGGTGGAATTCCTCCCGGACGCCGGCCAGGTGCCCGGAACAAGGCGGATCCTCCGGTCGGGCTGCTACGTCACCCACGATCACGGCACCTACGCCGGTGTCAGCCCGGTGCCGGGACTGATGCCCGCGCTGACCGTCCGCGCCGTGGTGCTCTCCACCCCCGAGGAGGGGATCGCCGTCGTCGGGTCCGGCAAACGGGACCTGCCGTACGACGCCGGGCTGCCGGTGGTCCTGGCTGTCCAAACCGCTGACGGTGCCCCGAAGGACGGGGCAACCGCTGTGGTGCGCAACCTCTACGACCACCACGCAGTCCTCACTGGCGTGACGGGCCTGGACGTCACAGACCTGGTGGACTTCGGCATCTCCCATCCCTGCTCCGCCTTCGACCGCTGGCCCGAATACGTCGTCACCGACGGAGACGGACGGGACATCGATGTGTGGCAGACCGATTTCCACCGGTCGGGAATCACCCGGCGATGATGCTGCCCAGGTTCCGGTACTTTGCCTGCCGCCGCGTCAGCAGCTCGCCGATCCCGGTGGCCGACAAGGTGGCGAGCTCGTATTCGATGGCCTGTCCCATGCGCTGGCAGAATGCTCGTGCTTCCGAGGCCGCGTCCCCGTGTGCTGCGTTGCCGCGTTCGTCCACGATGTGTTCCACCAGGGCGTTGGTGTAGAGGGCTGCAACGTTGACGCCCTGCGCTGCGGACATGGCCGGGGCGAAATCGGTGCTCCGATGGACGATGGCGCTGGCGCCTTCGGGCGGCAGCGGGGACAGCCACGCGTGCTGGGCGGCGATGGTGCGGTCTGCGGGCAGAAGTGCCAACGCCCCGCCTCCCGCCCCTTGGCCGAGCAGGACTGAAACGGTGGGGGAGTTCAGCCCGATCATGTCATGCAGTGACCGGGCAATCTCCCCGGCCAGCCCGCCTTCCTCGGCCTCCTTCGACAGCGCCGCGCCGCCTGTGTCAATGACTGTCAACAGCGGCAGCCCCAGTTCCTCGGCCAGGCGCATGCCGCGGCGGGCTTCCCGGAGCGACGCCGGTCCCATCGCCGTCTGCCGGGAGGGCCTGGGCCGGGTGTGGCCGATGACCACGCAGGATTCCTGGCCGAATCGCGCCAGGGCAAGCTGCAGCCCGGGGTCCTTTTCCCCCTGCCCGGTGCCGTTGAGGGGCAGCACATCGCGGGCGCCGTAGGCGAGCAACTGGCGGAGGTCCGGGCGGCGCGGGTTCCGGGAGATTTCGATCGATTCCCAGGCACCGGCGTCGGACGCTTTGACGGCGAGCGTGCGGGGCGGCGCAGGCCGCGGGTGCGCGCCCGGGACCACCATGCTCAGGGCGCGGTCCACGACGTCGGACAGTTGCCAGGGCGGGACCACCGCATCGACCAGGCCCTTGTCGAACAGGTTCTCGGCCACCTGGACGTTCTCCGGAAACGGCGCACCGTAGAGGGCCTCATAGACCCGCGGCCCGAGGAAGCCGAGCAGGGCCCCGGGCTCGGCCACGGTAATGTGGCCGAGCGATCCCCAGGACGCCATGACCCCTCCCGTGGTTGGGTGCCGCAGGTACACGAGGTAGGGCAGCCCGGCCTGGCGGTGGGCGCGGACGGCCGCGCTGATTTTCACCATGGACAGGAAGGCGATGGTGCCTTCCTGCATGCGCGTGCCGCCGGACGCAGGTCCCGCCAGAAGCGGCAGTCCCTCACGCGTGGCCCGTTCGACGGCGGTGACGATGCGTTCAGCGGCGGCGAGGCCGATGGAACCGGCGAGGAATCGGAACTCGCTGACGATCACGGCTACGCGCCGGCCCCGGATGCGGCCTTCGCCGGTGAGGACAGACTCGTCCACGCCTGTCTTGGCGCGGGCAGCTGCCAGTTCCTCCCGGTACTCGGGGCCGGGATCGGGGTCAACAACCGGCGCGTCCCAGCTCCGGTAGGAACCCGCGTCCAGCACGGCCGCGATGAGTCCGGCGGCGTCCAGGTGCCTGGCTTTCTGTTCTGTCAGCATGGTCACCGCCCCTCCTGCTTCGCGCCGGCGGCCAGTCCCAGCCACTGCCGGATCTGATCGCCGTCCTGGTCGAGCAGCGGCGGGGCCGTGTGGGTAGTGAGGGTCGTTTCAGCGGTGTCGGCAGCGCTGAAGAACCGCAGCGGCGGACCGGGCAGGCTTACGGTGCCCAGGAGCTTGTGCTCGACGTCGATCACCAGACCCTGCGAATGGACCTGCTCCCAGGCGTAGACCTCGTCCAGGGTGCGGACCTTGCCGGCCGGGATGCCGGCGTCGTTGAGTTTGCTGAGCAGCTCCTCGGCCCCGTAATCGGAGAACGCGTTCTCCACTTCCTCGATGACCTTCTCGCGGTTGCGCACCCGGTCCGCGTTGCTGGCGAACTCGGGCCGCGAGCCGTCGATTCCGAAGGTGGAAGCGAACGTGTTCCACAGCTTTTCGCTGCCCACGCTGATCTGGACGCGGCCCTGCCGGCAGTGGAACAGTCCGTAGGGGGCGATGGAGGGGTGGTGGTTGCCCTGGGCCTTCGGAATTTCACCGGCGACTGTAGCCCTGGTGCCTTGGAAGGCGTGCACCCCGATAAGGGCCGCGAGCAGTGAGGTGCGCACGATCTGTCCCTGCCCGGTCCGTTCGCGCTGCAGCAAGGCGGCCAGGGTGCCGAACGCGCCGTACATGCCGGACAGGAGATCAGCGATCGGAACGCCCACCCGCTGGGGGTCGTCCGGTCCGGAGCCGGTGAGGGACATCAGCCCGGTCTCGCCCTGCAGGATCTGGTCGTAGCCGCTGCGCCGGGATTCCGGCCCGTCATGCCCGAAGCCGGTGATGGACAGGATCACCAGTGCCGGGTTCAGGGCGTGCATTTCCGCGGCGGAGAAGCCCAGCCGGTCCAGCACGCCGGGGCGGAAGTTCTCGATGACGACGTCGGCGCGTTCCAGCAGTTCGCGCAGCACTGTCCGCCCGTCGTCGTTCTTCAGGTCCAGGGCGATGGACTCCTTGTTGCGGTTGCAGGACAGGAAGTACGTCGCCTGCGGGTCGTCGTCGGGACCTACAAAGGGGGGACCCCAGCCGCGGGTGTCATCTCCGGTGCCGGGGTTTTCCACCTTGATGACCCGGGCGCCGAGGTCAGCCAGCATCATGCCTGCGTGCGGGCCCGCCAAGGCTCGGCTCAGGTCCACCACGAGGTAGCCCGCCAGGGGCCCGTCGGTCCGGGGCGTGGATTCAGTGCTCTGCATGGGGTTCCTTCTGTTGCTCATGGATATCTGGGTTGAGGCCTGCTGGATGTCCGGGCGATTACAGCCAGCCCGGGACCACCATCACCAGCCAGGCGATGGCGGGTCCCGCCACGACGACGATCCCGCTGTAGGCCAGGATCTGCTTGTAGAACTTGTCCTTGTCCACGTCTTCGGGCGCGTTGGCCAGCACCAGTGCGCCGTTCGTGGAGAACGGGGAGACGTCAACGATCGTGGAGGCCACGGCGAGGGCGGCAATGACCCCGACGGCGCCGATCTCCCCGGAAGCCAGGAACGGCACTGCGAGGGGAATGAGGGCCGCCAGGATGGCGGTGGACGAGGCGAAGGCCGAGACCACGGCGCCGATGTAGCAGATCAGCAGGGCCGCAAGCAGCGGCATGCCCAGCTGGGCCACGCCGTCGGACACGAATTTGATGGTGCCGGCTTCCTCCAGGACCCCCACGAAGGTGAGCATGCCGCAGAGGAGCAGGACAGTGGACCAGCTGATCTTGTTGACGGCGCCTTTCTGGGCGGCCGGAGAGACCAGGGCCAGGACCATGGCGATGGTGATGGAGACGAAGCCGACGTCCACCTTGAACCCCAGCGAAATCACGGCCAAGGCGATCAGGCCAAGAATGGTGACCAGCTGCGGGATGGAGGCGCGGGGAGTGCCGGCCAGCTCTGCACCGGCCCCGGGCGAACCGTCTTTGCTGCCTTCCGGCGTGCTGCCTGATGTGCCCTTGGAGGCGACGCGGGCGGAGGAAATGTCGGTGCCCGAGCCCTGCAGGGTCACGCCGGCGGTCCGGGCTCCCACGCTCATGGCCATGCGCTTTTCGGCAGCCTGCTCCACGAACCGGCTTCCTGCAGAGGACCCGATCTTGTTTCCGCCGAGAACGATGAACAGCACCAGTGCAATAGCCAGGTTGAAGACGAAGCTCGCCAGGAAGATTGCCATGGGGCTGGCTTCCAGTTCCGTCTTGGCAATGATGCCGTTGACAGTGACACCGTAGACGGCGATGGGGGAGAAGCCGCCGGCCTGTGCCCCGTGGATCACCATCATGCCCATCATGAGCGGGTTGATCTTGTGCTTGGCCGCGAAGCTGAGCGCGATCGGGGCGATGATGGCGACGGCGGCGGGCGAGAGTGCGCCCACGGCCGTGATGACGGCGGTGATGGCGAACATGATCCACGGGATCAGGGCCACCTTGCTGCCAACCAGCCGTACGGCGCCCCGGACCATGAGATCGATGGTGCCGTTGTTCTGCGCGATGGCGAACAGGTAGGTGACCCCGACGATGGTCAGGAAAAGCCCTCCTGGAAAGTTGGCGAGGATGTCGTTGGTGGACATCCCCAGGACAACCGAGCCCAGCAGGAATGCCCCGACAAACGCCAGGGCGCCCATGTTGAGCGGGAGCACCGTGGCTAGCAGGAACATCACCGCCAGGATGATGATGGACAGGACAGGAGCGGACATCGTTGTTCCTCCGGATCGTTCGTTGGGGATTTAATTGGCTTAGTGGCCTAGCCTCCTAGACACCAGGTGTCTCTGTCAATAGTTCTCCGGTACTCTTGGGGTTGAGGACCATGCCGAAAGGACGCAGATGGCAAAGCAGGCGGCAGCGCAACAGATTTCCCGCGTTTCGCGGCCCAGGCTCTATGAGCAGCTCGTGGAGCAACTCATGGACTTCATTGAGGCGGCCCAGCTGGGCCCGGGTGACACCCTTCCCGCAGAGCGCGAACTGGCCGAGCGGCTGGGGGTATCCCGCGCAACGCTGGCGCAGGCCCTGGTGGCGCTTGAGGTGCTCGGAGTAATCGATGTCCAGCACGGCACCGGGGCGGTGCTGGTCTACCGCCCCAACGTCCCGTCCGTCATCAAGGGGCTGCGCGAACACCGTAACCGGCTGCCCGAGATCGTGGAGGCGCGAAGCACGCTCGAGGTCAAGCTGGCCGAACTGGCAGCGGCCAGGCGCAGCGACGCCGACATGAAGGCCATCGACAAGGCGCTCGACGTCATGGCCGAGGAGGTTGCCTCGGGTGGACGGGGTGCGCACGGCGACGAGCTCTTCCACCAGGCCGTGACGGCCGCCGCGCACTCCGCAGTGCTGGGGCAGTTGATGACCTTCATCGCCGGAATGGTGCTCGAAACGCGGCTCGAGTCGCTCGGGCAACCTGGCCGCCCGGAGCAGTCCCTCGCGTCGCACCGCAAGATTGCCGACGCCATCAGAGCCCAGGACTCCGCCGCGGCTTCCAGCGCTATGCTCGAGCACATCGACCTCGTCTCCGATGTGGCGCTGCTGAAGAACTCCTAAATCGCCCCCGCAGCAAGGCGTGGCAGGATGGCTTCGGCCAGGGTGCGACACTTGCAGGTTCAACTAACCGCCTGTACGGTTAACTTCAACCTTCAAGTAATTTGTACCCTTATCGAATGCTGAGGCACCAGATGACCATTGTGTCCGAGACCCTCATGCCGGCGGATACGGCACCATCCGCGGCTGCCGTGCGCAGCAGGGTCACAGTCCCGTTGCGCTTTCCCGATGGCTACACGGCCACGGCCGAGGTACTGA
The DNA here is from genome assembly GCF_964254335.1 of Arthrobacter sp. LjRoot78. NCBI lineage: Bacteria > Bacillati > Actinomycetota > Actinomycetes > Micrococcales > Micrococcaceae > Arthrobacter > Arthrobacter sp. LjRoot78. The sequence goes on from NZ_CAXUTG020000001.1 coordinate 2,186,941, forward strand.
CGTTCCACGGGCTGGCCGACGGCAAGGAACACCTGCTGCTGGCCCTGGGCGCGTGGGAGCAGGCGCTGCTGGATCCGGAAAAGCTGGACCCGGCGTTGCCGGATGCGGGGCCGCTGGTCCGGCTGCACAGCGAATGCCTGACCGGTGACGTGTTCGGCAGCCAGCGCTGTGACTGCGGTCCGCAGCTGCGGGAGGCGGTGGAAAAGATCAGCGCCACCGGCGGGTTCCTCCTGTACCTCCGTCAGGAAGGGCGCGGCATCGGCCTGTACTCCAAGCTTGACGCCTACGCCCTGCAGGATACCGGCCTGGACACTTACGAAGCCAACGTGGCGCTGGGGCACGGCGAGGACGAGCGCGACTACACCGCTGCCGCCCAGATGCTGGGTGCCCTCGGCGCCACCACCGTCCGTTTGCTCACGAACAACCCGGACAAGGCCGCACAGCTCACCGCCCTGGGCATCGGCGTTACTGAGCAGGTTCCCACCGAGGTCCACCTTTCACCGGCCAATCACGCGTATCTGGCCGCCAAACGGGACCACACCGCGCACACCCTCGACCTCGCGCAGCCAGCCGTTCCCAGCCACGACGAAATGCTGGCCCGTGTTGATGCGCTGATTCCCCGCCTGCGGGAGCGCGCTGAGGAAACCGAGCGAATCCGCCGCATACCTGAATCCACGATGGAGGATTTGAGGGAGGCTGGCGTCTTCCGCGTGCTCTCGCCGAAGGCTGTCGGGGGATTCGGCATGGGAGTGGAGACGTACGTCGAGGTTGTGCGCCGGCTCGGGCGTGGATGCCCCTCCACGGCATGGACGGTGGGGCACCTGATTGAGCACGTCTGGATGCTCGCCCGCTGGCCCCGCAAGGTTCAGGACGAGGTCTTCGCCGACGGAGCGGAGCCTCTGGCTGCCGCGACCGGCGCTCCGGTGGGGCAGGCCACCAAAGTTCCCGGGGGCTACTCCATCTCGGGCCGTTGGACCTTTGCCTCGGGAGTCATGCACTCGGAGTGGGTCCTCCTGGCTGTGCAGCACGGGGACGTCCGCCTGCAGTGCCTCGTGCCGATTTCCGACGTCGAACTGCTTGACGTGTGGCACACGGCAGGGTTGAGGGGAACCGGCAGCAACGACGTCCGGGCAGAGGAGCTTTTCGTGCCGGCCTACCGGACGCTTGACTGGGCCCTCCTGGGTGCGGCGGACAATCCGGGCAGCCGGATCCATCCGGACCCGATCATCCACACCCCCATGGCGACGCTTCTGAACCTAGTGGCGCCGGCCGCCGCCCTGGGAGCTGCCGAGCACGCCGTCGAAATGTTCCGTGAGCGGGTTCTGGTACGCAGGGTCAAGAACACGCTGGAGGACCGTCAGGCGGATTCCCCCCTCGCGCAGGCCCGGTTCTCGCACGCCTACGGGCTCGTTGCCACGGCCCGCCTGCAGTGGGAGGAAGCGATCCGGGTGGTCACTGCCTCGTATCAGCGACGGCCCATGACCATGACGGACCACGAGCGGGCAGCCTACCGCCTCTCGCTCGGCCTCAGCGGGACGGCGTCTGCCGAAGCGGTTCGCGTCATCATGGCGGGATCGGGTGGAAGCGCGCACCGACTTTCAAATCCGCTCCAGCGGATCCAGCGCGACGTCGACGTTCTGCTCAACCATCCGACGTTGACCCTGGACCCGATCCTTGAGCAGGCGGGCCGCGGCCTGCTGGGCCTCGGGATTACTGTTCCGTCGTTCTAGCTATTGAAGGTCGCCCCGCTACTGCCCCACGACGGGGAGCAGCTGACGGTTCCTGATCCGTGACTCGCCGAACTGGAGCGCCAGCGGTTCGACTTCCCACGACCTGCCGCTCCGCGCCCTCGGGCTGCCGACGGCAACGTGCGGTGTCCAGTGCGGAGACCGGAAGCCGAGGGCGCGGGAGCTGAGGATGAAGTCATCGACGTTGTCCACCAGCAGCCCGTCCAGCAGGTCATGGAGGGCCTGGACGAGTGAAACCTGGTAGTCGTGGACCCGCTCCGGGACGTCGACTTCAAGACATGACACGCTGCCGCCGCCCAGCACGATCAGCCGTTCGGTGCTGCACGAAAAACCTTCCAGCACAGGCAGGCCGTGCAGCCAGGCAACCGTGCTGCGGGCGGCGGCCGACGCGCTGGTGATACCCCTGGTCCACTCCGAGACATCCTGGCAGAAGTCATCGAGCACTCCGAGGTGCAGCAGGGTCATGTGCAGGCCCCGCGGCCGGCGCAGGGCGCGGACATAGCGGCCGAGTCCCTCGTAGTCCGAGGGGCCGGAACCGACGCTGACCACCGGCGCCTCCACCGTGATGCGTGCAACCGGGTACATTCCGGCCCCCTCCTGACCGCGCTAACAGCTGGCTGTGAATGCCATTATCCGCCTGCCCGCCCGCCGACGGGCTCAGCCCGCCAGTGGGCGCAGGCCGTCGACCAGGGGAGTGGTGGGCCGCCCGGCCAGCCGTGCGAGATCTCCGGTGGTCAGGGCAAGTGCTCCCTCCCGGATATTGCCGTCCAGGGCTGCGAGGAATCCGGCCGTGGCAGGGTCAAGGCCGGCGGCCTCCAGGGCGCTGACGTGCTCTGCTGAACTCACGGGCAGGTAGCTGACGTTGCGCTCCAGGACCGTCGAGAACGCAGACGCCAGTTCCCCAAACGTCCAGGCGTAGTCGCCGGACAATTCATACACGCGGCCTTCGTGACCGGGCGTGGTCAGGACTGCGGCGATGGCTGCGGCGTAGTCCGCCCGGGTGGCGCTGGCAACGCGTCCCTCGCCTGCGCTGGCCAGCAGCGTGCCGGTCTCGCGGGCCGTGAGCAAGGCCGCGGCGTAGTTCTCCGTGTACCAGCCGTTGCGCAGGAAGGTGAACGGAAGGCCGCTGGCGCGGATGGCCTCCTCGGCCTTCGCGTGGTCAGGGGCCAGAACGAGCTCGGTGGTGTCAGCGGCCAGGACGCTGGTGTACAGAATGTGGGCAACCTTGGCCCGGACAGCCGCGCCGATGACGGTTTCGTGCTGGGTTGACCGGTTCTGGATATCGCTGCCGGAAATGAGAAGGAGGGTGTCGCCTTCGTCGAGGGCGGCGTCAACGGTGGCCGGATCGTCGTAATCCACTGTCGCTGTCCTGACGCCGTAAGCCGCCAGTTCCGCCAGCTGCTGAGCGGAACGCCCCGCGGCCACGATCTGCTCTGCCGGTACGCCGCGTCCCAGCAATTCCCTGACGACAAGGCGCCCCAGCTGGCCGGTGGCTCCTGCAATGACAATGGACATGAGATTCTCCTTGATTACCTTGGTTACCGGACGCCCCATTCGGGCGCCCTCCGTTATGGGCAACCGCCCCCGAACGGGAACAATTCCGGCGCCGGATGATGCACTTTGAAGTGCAATAGGCACCTTCAGGTAAGTAATGGAAGGGCAGGTCGAAGCTTTCACCTGACCTCGACTGAGTGGTCTCAACTTCCACTGTTGTCGCGATTGAGCGCACGACCCCTCACCGGGCAGTCTTCGGTTAGGCCTCTAACGCCACGATTTCCAACACGTGCGCATAGTTTTGCTGGAGAGTTGGTATCCCCACGGTTAGGCGCCTTTCGGCGACGTAAACCACCGAAACGGCGGTGCCCCGGGTGACGCGGACGCACGGGTCCCCCTCCACAACCACTTCCCAATGCGCGCCTGGAACAGTGTGCGTGAGAAGGTCACCATAGAACATGCCAATGGCGCGGACCAGCTTTGCCAGAGCAGCTCGGTCAGTGTGGCCATCCATGAGGTGGTCGACGGCGGCGAGGCCCTCTTTGGAGCGTGGGAGCTGTTTCCCGAGAGAACGGAAGAGAGCCAGTAGATCGTCGTAACCACCAACGTTGGTGGGAGGAATAGCTGGCTCGGCCGGTGCCGGTTTGTATTCGGCGTATCGGCGAGGAAGGCCTGCCGGAAGTTGTTGCAGAGGTTCGTCGGAGTCGCCGGGGTCCGTCATCTCGAAAGACTACGCTCGTGGTCATTGGATCGGGAACCTTTTCGGGTCCTGCGGACACTACAAGGCATGAGGCTAATGGGGGAAACCGACGAAGACCTGTGGCGTGACTGCATCACAGGCAACGCTGATGCCTTCGGGGCTCTGTTCGACAGGCATGCCGATGCGGTCTTCCGCTACTGCCTGTCCCGGTGCGGATCCTGGCATGATGCAGAGGAACTCGTCTCGATCACTTTTTTGGAGGCGTGGCGGCAGCGGGACAGGCTCAGGCCGGAGAAGGACACGGTCCTTCCGTGGCTGCTCGGGGTGGCCACGAACGCGAACCGCAACCGCGCCAGGGGATCCCGGCGGCACGCTGATTTCCTGGCCAGGCTGCCGCACTCCGATCCCCGGCACGGCCAACATGAAGCGGACCATGCGGAAGCGGTCGCCTCGCGGCTCGATGCTGAACGCGCCGTCCGCGAATTGCTTGACACGACCGCTGGACTGAACGACGGCGAACGGGACGTCGTTGTCCTGTGCCTGATGAACGGAATCGGCCAGGAAGAAGCCGCCAAGACCCTCGGTGTACGGACCGGGACCGTGAAATCGAGACTGCACCGCGCACGGGCCAAGCTGGCCGCCATGAACCGGGACCTAGTGCCCAACGAACAACTCGACACGACAATCGTTGAAGCGAGGCTCCCATGAACCTGTCTGAAGTGACCTACCCGAAAGACACGAAGAACCGCGTCCAGAATCTCCTCGTCCAGGAGGCGCGGCGGAAACCGAACCTGCTCCGCCGTCCCCGTCGAACGCGAGTATGGCTCGTAACAGCGGCTGCCGCCGCGGTCGCGGCACTGATTGCGGGAGACGTCGTCGGACTCGCCGGCTGGCGTGGTGGAGCAACCGCGCAGGCCGCAGAAGTCCTCAACAATGCGGCGGAGACGGCGATCATGACGGCTGATCCAGTCGTGAACCCGGGCCAGTATTTGAGGGTCAAAAGCACCAATGTCTGGAGCAGCGCCTCAACCGAGGCAGATGGTTCCACCTACGAGTGGCTGGACACGGAAAAACTCGATTTGTATATTCCGGCTGATCGCTCTGATGAGTGGGTCTGGCTACGCTCAGGACGAGTACCCACGACATTCTTTGACGCCAAGTCCAAGGAGTACGTCGAAAAGAACGGCTACCAGCCATTTCCTGAGCTGCTGCGCGCACCCAACGGATCCTTCTATGGCAGCCCCGGCGGGTGGGTTCATACGGACATGTCCGCCCTTCCCCGCGATCCCTACCGGTTGCTGAACAGCATCTACAAACAAACTCTGGGGAAAGGCCAGTCCGTCGACGGCGAAGCCCTGGTGTTCATAGCTGACCTCCTCAGAACAGGTGTTGTGCCGGCCGACCTGCGGGCCGCCCTCTATAGGGCCGCGGCCATGATCCCTGGCGTGACCATCACAGAAAACCAGGCAAATCTGGACGGCCGCACCGGCATAGCCATCGGACGAACCGAGGAGGGCCCGTCCAAGACGCGTCAGGAGATCATTATCGACGCCGCAACAGGGCACCTGATCGGTGAACGGGCAATCCTTACTGAGCCTCAAGGATCAATACCGGCAGGAACGGCCATCGGCTGGACTGCCATTGAAACATCCGTTACCAACGCGGCACCCTGAACCGCCTCATCCAACTTCGTCAGCGTGCGTGTGTGTCGCGGACCACGCCGTTCCTGCGTGGCCGTACTCTATGGCTGTGAAACGAGTCCTCCTAGACCAGGTAATCGACACCGACTACGGACAGCGTGACCTCGTCTGGACCGAAGAGGGTGGCTTTGATGGAGACTTTGACCGCTTCTTCGACGGTCAGGTCAACGGCCTGGTCGGCGCGTCCGACTCGGATGGCGTGTACATCAACCTATCCCGCAGGTCAGGGGGATCGTCGGTTCGCGTCGTGCTGTTGGATGAGCCGCCCGCGGGAGAGGATGCCGCATGGGAGGACGTCGTCGAGGTGTCATTCTTTCTTCCGGCTGACCATTCGATGCGGTGGAGCTCCTGGGCGGGCGAGAGCGGCGGAACGCTAAGCGGCGTCCCCTCCGGCAGTCATAGATTGCGCGTCAGCACGAGGGGGCGAGATCAGGGAAGTGACGGCGAGTTCTCCGAAGACCTCGTCGATTTCTATCTCCTGGAGTTGTGGCCCGCCCCTCTGCAACCCGACATCGTTGTGCGCACCGGGAGCGAGGACGGTCGATACTGGCACAACGAGGTGGGGCATCGTCGCTAAAGCTGGTCCGGCCGCAACGGCCACGGACGCCAGCCGCCGGACACTTCACGCAACCGGTCTTCCGCGTCCTGGAGGCGCACGGCGTCGACCGGAGCGGGTTCACCGCTCCCGCTTTCAGACCCGGAGCCGTCCACCGCGGTCAGCGCGTACTCGCTCCATTTCCGGCCGCCCACCGGATAGCGTTCGCGATAGCCTCCCGCCGCCACGGTGAGCACCAACATCTCCATCCGGTCAGCCGCGGACCCGGCCGTTTCATCGCAGGCATCGCAGCCGCACACCGGAAACGGGAAGTCATGCATCACGCCGGCGTGGATCAGAACGCCCGGATATCCGGTGAACAGAAACGTCAGCGGTGCTGCATCGGCCCTGCGCGGGGTGACCCTGACAGCCTGCAGCGTCTCCCGGGCCTTCATGAACACGTCCCCGGAGTTTACGGGATCCCTGTCGACCTCGACGTCGTAGACGGCAGACAGGTGATCGATCAGGGCCGCCGCGACGGCGTGTAGACCCGCGAAGCGCTCGGGATGGCTGTCGACGCTGTAAGACTCCGGGGCAGGACCCTCGGCGCCCCATTGCCGGCCGTAGGGGATCAGTGCACCGTCCGGTGAGTAATATGCCGTCGTCGGCAGAAGCGGCCGGACATAGGGCGGCTGGCCTGCGGACGGCGGGACCGGCAGGGGTGGGACGGAAGATGATTCCACCTCTTCCCCAGCCCAGTCCGACAACGCCGACACGAGGCCGCGAACGGACTCGGCGTCGGCGCTTCGCAACGCCACGAGCAGGCGACCGACGTCGAACTGCCTCTGCCGGTTGCCCACGAGCGGAGACCCGCTTTGGTACGCAGTCCACCGCGCATCCGGCCTGAGCCGCGCGATGGTGTTTCCGGCGAACACGGCCGCCGCGGCACTCATGGCGCTGTCGCTATCAATCTCGGCAGCCCATTGGTGCAGGAACCACATGAGCCTCGCAGGGTCCACGGCGAGCTCCTCCGCCTTCACGCCATGGTCGGCGCAGAACCCGATGAACGCGGAGTAACCTGCCAGATGCCGGACCTCGGCATCACGGACTGGCCCCTGCGCATACAGGGCTCCGGCGCGTGAGACCGGTTCGGGCAAGCCGGTGGCCGCACCCTCGAACAAATCCTCTGTACGCCCCATATCGAGATCCTAGCCCCGGACCAGGCAACGAACGGAGGCGTGCCTGAGGAAGCCGGTCTACCATAGGCTCCTCGACGTCGTTCCGGCTCCGGGACAGCCACAGCCGGACGCGAGAACCTGAAGGGGAGGCGGCAGTGCCGTACCGCATGGGCAGGCGTGTTTCGGCTTGCGCCGGCCTGGGTGCGATCATTGTGTCCGCGTCGTTGTCTGCTTGTGGGGTTTCCCCCAGGAACGGAGAACCGCCCTGCCTTCCGCCCGCCTATTCGGTGGCCCCGCCCAGTGCCAGGGCGGGCGACCCGGTGACGGTCCAGGCGCCGGATGCTGACTGCAATCCCCGGTACGGCAAGGACGCCCGCATCCAGGTCACCCTCACGGATGCGGCCGGCATAAAGGTCATCAACACCACGGCCCCCATGACAGACGGAGGCGCCTTCACTTATACGTTTGTTGTCCCGGCGACTGCAGCTGCCGGACCTGCTGCGGTGGAGGCGGTGCCCTACGGCGTTGATTGGTGTGATGATACCGGCAGGAACAACCGCGCCGGCGGAACCGGGACTACCCTCGAACGAACGTCGTGTGCCGCACGAACAGAGCCCCTAACCATCATCCGCTAACCACAACGGGAAGGCGCATCAATGACAGCCCGCAACACACGTTCCGCCGGTGCCCCGTGCCGGGTGGACACATTCCAGCCCGATCCCCACGCCGCCATGGACTTTTACGGTCCGCTCTTCGGCTGGAGTTTCGACGATCCAGCGCCGATGCCGTCCGGGCTCGACGGCGACTACTTCACTGCCCGTCTCGGCGGGCAGCCGGTGGCCGGAATCGGCCAGGCTCCGGCGTCGTCCCGGCCGTCGTGGAACACCCACATCCGCGTCGAAGACATCGGGCTGAGCCTCGTCCGCGCTGAACAAGCCGGCGGCAGGCTCCTGGCCGGGCCGTTTGGCGCTGGCTCGGGAGCCGCCCTTGCCGTGGTGGCCGACTCCACCGGGGTTCCATTCATCCTTGAGGAAAGCGGCCGGGGCGACGAAGCCGTGCTGGCCGATGTCCCGGACTCCTGGGCGATGAGTTCGCTGCACACGACGGATATTGAAGCAGCAGCGTCGTTCTACGGCACCATGTTCGGCTGGGAACTCGATTCCGTGCCGGACGCCGGCTTCGCGCTCTGGCGCCTTTCGGGTGACGTCGTTGCCGTCGTGACGGCCACCGACGGCGTGGCAGTCCCTCCGCACTGGAGCGTCAATTTCGCCGTCAGCGACGCGGACGCCCTGGCTGAGCACGCCGCCGCCCTGGGCGGCACCATCCTGCTGCCGCCGATGACCACGCCGGGGTTTCGCAACGCCGTGATCGGCGACCCGCAGGGCGCGTTCATTGCGGTCAGCGCACCGGCAGGCTGACGCTTCCTGTTTTCGATTGGGACAATCCCGGCCGCGAGAGTGGGCACAATGGAGGCGTGACTTCTCCGCTCCTCCCGCCAGCCGCCGGACCCAACCCGCCCTTCGCTGTGGACGCCATCGGCGCGGGCCTGGCCTTTGCCGCGTCGCTGGGGGAGCTGGCGGACGCCCTGCGTTCCGGAGGACCGGGCGGGACTGCCGTGGTCCAGGCACCTCCCGGAACGGGCAAGACCACCCTCGTTCCGCCGTTGCTCGCCAACATCGCTTCCGCCGGGTCCGTTCCCGCACCGGCCGCCGCCGGACGGAATGCCCGGAGCCCGCGCGTGGTGGTGACCCAGCCGCGCCGTGTCGCAGCACGGTCGGCGGCACGACGGTTGGCGGCCCTGGATGGCAGCCGGCTCGGGGACCGCATCGGCTACACGGTACGCGGCGAACGGGTTTGCGGGGCGGGCACCCTGATCGAGTTCGTCACGCCGGGCATCCTGCTGCAGCGGTTGCTGTCAGACCCGGGACTGGAGACAGTGGACGCCGTGATCCTCGATGAGGTGCACGAGCGCGGGCTGGAGACCGACCTGCTCGTGGGCATGCTCGCCGAGGTCCGTGAGCTGCGCGGCGACCTCATGCTGGTGGCCATGTCCGCCACCCTGGATGCGCCGCGCTTCGCTGCCCTGCTCGGGGCGGGAAACGGCGGGAACGACGACGGCGGCCCGGCCCGCGTGGTCGACTGTCCTTCCGCGCTGTTTCCCCTGGAAACCAGCTGGGCTCCGGCTGCCGTCGCGCGGCTGGATACGCGTGGAGTGACCCGGGCGTTCCTGGACCACGTGGCGGACACCGCGGCGGCATCACATGCCGAGGCCCTCGTGGCGGACGCAGACGTGGACGCCCTGGTATTTGTGCCCGGCGCATGGGAAGTTTCGTATGTCGCCGCCCGCCTCCGCAGCCGGGCGGATGCCGAGGTGCTGGAGCTCCACGGCCAGGCAAGCCCGGCAGAACAGGACCGTGCAGTGTCGGGGCGGGAACCCGGCGGGCGGGCCAGGATCATCGTCTCCACGGCGCTGGCCGAATCTTCCCTGACCGTCCCGGGAGTCCGGCTGGTCATTGATTCCGGACTGTCCCGCGAGCCCCGGCGCGACACGAACCGCGGTATGTCCGGGCTGGTAACCGTGTCCTGCTCCCGCGCCTCTGCCGTGCAGCGAGCCGGACGCGCAGCACGCCAGGGCCCCGGCCAGGTGGTCCGGTGCTATGACCAGAAGACGTTCGGAGCAGCCCCTGCCCACCAGGTCCCGGAGATCGCGGTGGCAGACCTGACCGGAGCAGCCCTGGTCCTGGCTTGCTGGGGATCACCCGGCGGGCGCGGCCTGGCCCTCCCTGACGCCCCGCCCGTGGCGGCCATGGAGGAAGCGGTTGAGGTCCTCCGCGAGCTGGGTGCCGTAGGTCCTGACGGTCTCGCGACGGAGCTGGGCAAGATTTTGGCGCGGGTTCCCGCCGACCCGCGCCTGGCCCGCGCCCTGTTCGAGGGCGCCGCAAGCGCCGGCCACCGTGCTGCGGCTGAGACCGTCGCCGTCGTGGCCGGAGACCAGCGCGCTCCGGGCGCTGACCTGACCCGGCTGCCGGCCATGCTGCGTTCGGGCAGCGATCCGGCGGCCCGGCGCTGGAAGGAGGACGTCCGGCGGATGGAAGCGATCGTCCGCACCGAAGGTGCCGCCGTCGGTAAATCCCAAGCCGTGCCTCAGGTGACCGGCGCGGAGGCCGTCGGGTTCGTCGTCGGCCTCGCTTTCCCGGACCGCGTTGCGCGCCGCGTCCCGGGTGCGGGGGAGCGGTATCTGCTCTCGTCCGGAACCCGGGCCGGCCTTCCGGCAGGCAGCCCGCTGTCAGGACACGAGTGGCTGGCGGTCGCTGAGGTGTCACGTGCTGAAGGCCGCGATGCCGCGGGTACCGGGGCCGTTATCCGTTCCGCGGCTCCACTGTCGGCTGACACGGCGGAGGCTGCGGCCCGGCACCTGATGAGTGAAACCGTGGAGGCCGGATTCGACCAGGGCCGGGTCAAGGCCCGGCGCGAGCGCCGGTTGGGTGCGATCCCGCTTTCCTCGACGCCGGTTCGGCCGTCAGCCGCCGAGGGCCGCGCAGCCGTTGCCCGGGCGCTGGCGAAGGAAGGGCTGGGAACCATCGGATGGTCGACGGCGGCGGACGCCTTGCGCCGCCGCCTCGCGCTGCTGCACCGGGAATTGGGCGCACCCTGGCCGGACGTTTCCGAGCAAGCGCTGCTGGCCCGCCTTGACGTCTGGCTGGCGCCCGAACTCGAGGCGCTCGCCGGCGGGAAGGCCACAGCCGGCATCGACCTCACCGATCCGCTGCGGCGGCTCCTGCCGTGGCCCGATGCCGCCCGGCTGGGGGAATTGGCGCCGGAGACGCTGGAGGTGCCGAGCGGTTCGCGCGTGAGGATCGATTATCCAGACGCAGGGCACGACGACGGCAGGCCGGTGGTGGCGGTCAAGCTCCAGGAATGCTTCGGCTGGGCAGAAACACCGCGGTTGGCGGGCGGACGCGTCCCGGTGCTGTTTCATCTCCTGTCACCGGCGCGGCGCCCCCTCGCGGTGACGGATGACCTAGCGTCGTTCTGGTCCGGACCTTACGCGCAGGTGCGGGCTGAGATGCGCGGCCGCTACCCGAAGCATCCCTGGCCGGAGGACCCCTGGACGGCCCCGGCCACCGCCCGGACCAAGAACAGGATGTAGCGCTGACGCAGGCAGCCCGGCCTCAGTCGACCGTGATGCGTATCCCGGCCACAGCCCCGGTCCAGGGACCGCCGGGGTCCTGCCGCGTCAGATGGACTCCGACATATCCGGGCTGGAGTTCCACCACCTGGGACAGCACTCCTGAGCAGTCCAGAACGAGCGCCGGCAGCTCCGGACCGGTCCGCGGATCCTGGGAAAGTGAAATCTGGACGTCGTCGAGACCCACACAAGCCGCCGTGACCGTGTGCGCACCCGCAGCCTTGACCGTGGCGGTCTTGCTGAAGCCCACGCCAGGTCCGTCGGCCGGGCCGGACTCGTCAAGAAGCACAGACCCGGCCGCCACCGAGAGACGCTTCTTCAGCTCGGCGTAATTTCGCGTTTCGATGTCCAGAATCTTCGGGCCCTTCGCCGGGACGGACGGCGCAGGACGGCCGCTGAAAACGGAAGCGGCTGTTGGCGGGGGATTGGCGGCGTCCTCGTACGCACAGCCGGCCATCAACACACTCAGCACTGCCAGCCCCGCGGTACAGCGGCCCGGCCCCGTTCCCCCACGACGCGACATGGGCCGAGTCTACGGACAGTTCGCTCATCGGCAAGGCAGGCCGGTCCGGTTTCTTACGGATTCCTTAAGGGCAGGAGGCGAAGCTTGTCCTGGCGGCAACCGTCCGCCGTGCCCAGAAGGGAAGTGGCCCATTGACCGAAGTCCACCGAGTCCGAAACGAACCACGTCCGGTAAACACAACCGGCACAGGCCAGGCGGCAGCCCGTCGTGGTCTGCTGGAGCTTCCCCAGGTTCGGCATTGGATCATTTCAGCAGTCCTCCTGGCCGCCGCGGTTCTCGCGCTGGGTCTGACCGTGCAATCGCTTCCTGGGGAGAGCGCCGTTGAACTGGGCGTTGACCAGGACCTCAGCCGGCACCATGCCGCCGTCCTGACGGTTGCAGCGATGGTCCTGAACGTGGCCTTTGGTCCTGTTTTCGGTCTGGTTGCCATTGTTCTGATCGCCCTGGCGGTGCTCCTGGTCCGCAGGTCGTTGGTGGATGCGGCCACCTTCGGTGTGTTGGCGGCGTCGGGTTGGGTGGCGAGCGAATTCTTCAAGCTCCTTGTCCGGCGGGACCGGCCCAACCCCGGCATGTTGTTCGACCCACTGGCGCCCGAAACCGGCTCCGACAGCCTCCCGAGCGGTCATGTCTCGTTCGCCATCACCCTTGCTTTCGCCCTGTATTCCCTGGCCCGCGGGACACGCTGGGCGCGTACGGTGGCCGCCCTGGGTGTGGCCCTGGCCCTGGTCGTTGCGTGGTCGCGGGTGTATATCGGGGTCCATTACCCGTCTGATGTGGCTGCATCGTTCCTCGCGGCCGGCGCCGTCCTCATACTACTCACGGGGCTCTGGAACCGATTCGCTGGCCGGATGTTTCAGCTTTTGCGCATCAACACAGCAACCCCGCAGCAACTGTCCTGAGGAGGGCCCTGTGAATATTCTTCAGGCACTTACTGGCTCCCCGGCCTTCGACGCTTCAGCCGGCGTTCTTTTCCTTTTTGACCCGGCAAGCATGCTGCAAGGCATGGGACCGGCGGCCATTGGCGTGATCGCCGCGATGGTCTTCGTCGAATCCGGAGTCCTGTTCCCTTTCCTGCCCGGGGACTCGCTGCTGTTCACCGCCGGGCTGCTGCACCAACAGCTGCAACTCACCCTGCCGGTGCTGATCGGCGTCGTTACGGCGGCGGCAGTTGGCGGTGACCAAGTGGGCTACCTGCTGGGCCGCAGATTCGGCAGGCGGTGGTTCACAGATGATGCCAGGGTGCTGAAAACTGCACACCTGACCCGGACTGAGGAATTCTTCGACCGCCACGGTGGGCCGGCCATCGTGCTGGCCAGGTTCGTTCCGATCGTCCGCACGTACGCACCCCTGACCGCCGGCATCGCCCGCTACGGGTACAAGGCCTTCACTGCGTGGAACATCATAGGTGCGCTGGCCTGGGCCGCCTCCGTGACCCTGTTGGGCTCCTGGCTCGGCCACTTCGAAATCATTGCCCGGAACATCGATGTGATCGCCATTGCCATGGTGCTTCTGTCCGTGGTGCCGTGGGGAGTGGAACTTCTCAAACGGCGGCACAAATCCCGGGCCACGGAACCAGACGCAGCCGGGGACGAAATGCCTGCGAGGGAACCGGCCACGGAAGAATAGCCATTATGAGTTCAACAGAGGATGTCCCTTCCCTGCTTCTGGTCGAAGACGACGCCGTCCTGGGACCGCTCGTGGCCGAGCTCCTTGGCATCGACTACCGGATCCGCCTTGTTGCCAATGGCAGGGACGGCCTTCACACCGGTCTGACTGAAGTGTGGGATGTGATGATCATCGACCGCGGGCTGCCCGGCATGGACGGCGTCGAACTCATAAAGGCCCTGCGTTCGAAGGGCATCACCGTTCCGATCCTCATTTTGACGGCCCTCGGTTCCACGCAGGACAAAGTCGACGGGCTGGACGCCGGTGCCAACGACTACATGACCAAGCCGTTCGACGCCGCGGAACTGAACGCACGGCTCCGCGCATTGACCCGCAGCTTTACCCTGCCCCGGACATCACTCGGCATCGGGGATTGGGAGCTGGACACCGCTTCCAGGTCCATCCGCTCGGTGTACGGGCCACTGGTTTCGCTCACTGCGAAGGAGACCGAACTCCTGGCCGCGCTGGCCAGCGAGCCGGAACGGGTCTTTACCCGCGACGAACTGATCACATCCCTGTTCCAGCCCACTGACCAGCCCGGCGTCATCGACACCTACGTCCATCACCTTCGCAGGAAGATCTCCAAAGCGGTGGTCCGCACCGTCCACGGTGTGGGCTACCAGATCGGCGACGCCCATGAATGAGGCGAACATGAATGAGACGACGCCCCCCGGCGACAGCCCCGACCATGCCACTCTCCGAACGGCCTCGCTCAAAGTGGCCCTCCGGATAAGCGCAGCATGTGCAGTGATGGTTCTGTGCCTGCTCTCCGGAGCCGCCCTGTACCTGATGAACCAGCTGGCCCACCCGGAACTGCCTGGTTCGGGAGCGCCCGCGGCGGACTATGCCTATCTCGACGCGAAGGACCTGCTCAAAGCCCTGATCATGGCGGGCGCCGCCGGGATTGTTCTTGCCGGGGGCATCGGCTGGGCAAGCGCACGCAGCGCCATCCGGCCATTGGCGGAGGCGCTGGCATTGCAGCGGAGGTTTATCCAGGATGCCAGCCACGAACTGCGCACGCCTTTGGCAATCCTGGATGCCCGGATCCAGCTCGCCCAGCGCGACGCTGTCCCGGACTCGACGGAGGGCCGGGCACTGGACCGGATCCGTGGGGACACTGCCGCATTGACCAGCATTGTCAATGAACTCCTGCTGGCCGCGACCGGGGCTCCACCGGAACCATCGACCGAACCGGTTGACCTTACCGCCATCACTGCCTCCGTGGCCGAGAGCCTTCAGCAGCTGGCAGGACAGCGGGACATCAGCGTCGTGGTCCGCAGCGAGGGCCGGCCCCTGGCCCGGATTGACGAGGGCAGCCTGCGCCGGGCCGTGCTTGCGCTCGGCGACAACGCCTTGGCCCATACGCCCGCCGGCGGCCGGATCACGCTCACGGCGTCAGCTGAGAAGCAACTCGCGGTAATAAAGGTGGCGGACACCGGCACCGGCGTAAGCGGGGTGGACCAGTCTCGGATCTTTGATCGATTTGTCAGGGCGCAGAGCCCGCAGGGAGCGCAGCGGAGCTTCGGCATCGGACTGGCTCTGGTCCGCGATATCGCTACCAGTGCCGGCGGCACCGTACAGATCGCACGGACCGGGCCGGACGGAACCACCATGCGTTTGGCGCTCCCATTGGCCGGAAAGCCGAATTCGCCCATTCCGGGATCCTTCTGAAAACCCTTGACCGGCGATACTTACCGATATATCGTTAAGTATCGCCGATGGTCGGCGACCGTAATATACAAAGGAGGATGCCCTCATGAGAGGCATTCACGACAAATTTTCAGACAACGGCCCGGAACGTGGACGTTTCGAGCGCGGACGCAGCCGGCGCGGACCCCACGGGCACGGCGGTGGCGGTTTCGGGAAGGGCTTCGGCGCGGGTTTCGGCGCCGGCTTTGGGCCGGGCTTCGGGCCGGGCTTTGGACCGGGCGGCCCGCGCCGAGCGAACAGGGGCGATGTCCGCGCCGCCATTCTTTCGCTCTTGGCCGAAGCGCCGTCCAACGGGTACGGCCTGATCAAGACGATCGCGGAGAAGACGTCCGGCGCCTGGCGTCCGAGTCCAGGTTCTGTGTACCCGACGCTGCAGCAGCTAGTCGACGAAGAGCTCATCACGCCCGTCGGTGAGGGTCGGCGCACCGAATTCACACTCACCGATGCCGGCACGGCGTACGTGGCCGAACATGCCGAGGAGCTGGGGAACGCGTGGAACACCGATCCCGAGGGCACCGGACCCGCCTTTCACCAGAGCGTCGGCAAGCTCATGGGCGTCATCCACCAGTTCCGGGTCGCGGCCACCGACGAACAGCGTCTGGCCGCCGTCGAAAAGATTGATGAAGCCCGCCGGGCGCTGTACCTGATCCTTGCGGAGTGAACCCGGCAAGGACCCGGAGTGCCATGTGAGGTAACCGATACACACCGGAAACCTTGCGTCGTTGCCGCGAAACATTGCACCGTTAGGCTCATTCCTACTTGGACACAGCGGTCCACGCAGCGAACGGAAGGACACACCATGATGACTCTTTTGAGCACGTTGACACTCTCCCTTCATTCCGGCTGGAAGGACAAGGACCCGCATGCCGGCGGTGCGGGTTCCATGGGCGCTTTCCCGAGCGGGCAGCTCTCATCCACCCCCTGGGAAGGGTGGTGGCACGACGAACCCTAGCCCCGGAGGCCAGGGCCAGCATCTCCCTCTTGAAGTTCGGTCGCTTCAGGGTGTCGAATCGTCTTACAGAGGCCGCATGGCGGCTCACGACTAAGACGCCTGGAGTTGCTCATGTCGGTAAAAAGCTCAAATGGCCGGTCCAAGAGCCCGGCCCGCGGCATCTCTGATGCCCGGCGGGCGGACGCCTCCGCCGGGGCTCCCGCCGATTCGCCGGAGAAGGTCCGCAACGTTGTCCTCGTAGGCCACTCCGGTGCGGGCAAGACGATGCTGGTGGAAGCGCTGCTGGCAGCGACCGGCGTCATCTCCCGGATGGGATCGATCACGGACGGGAACACCGTCAGCGACGCCGAACCCTCCGAGGTGCACCAACAGCGCTCCGTGGTGCTGTCCGTTGCCCCGCTGGTGGTGGACGGCATCAAGGTCAACCTGCTCGATACGCCGGGCTACGGTGATTTCACCGGCGAACTCCGCGCCGGGCTGCGCGGAGCGGACGCGGCTTTGTTCGTGGTCTCGGCCATCGACGGCATCGACGCTGCCACCACGGCGCTCTGGGCCGAGTGCGACCAGGTCGGGATGCCCCGGGCGGTGGTGATCAGCCGGCTGGACCACCCCCGGGCGAACTTCGAGGCCACGGTTGCCGCCTGCCAGCGCTCCTTCGGCGACTCGGTGGTGCCGGCCTACCTCCCCGTGCGCAGCGGCGACGCAACCACGGGGCTCCTGGGCCTCCTCACGCAGACAGTGTCAGACTATTCCGCAGGATCCGCGGCTCCGCAGGTACGCGAAGCCACCGCGGAGGAGCTCACCGCGGCCGAAGGTGCCCGCGGCACGCTCATTGAGGGAATCATTTCGGAGAGCGAGGACGAGACCCTCATGGACCGCTATCTCGGCGGTGAGGAGATCGACGTCGGCGCGCTCGTCAGCGACCTGGAGACAGCCGTCGCCGGGGGAACTTTCTTTCCGGTGCTGGCAACGTCTGCCGAAACGGGCCTCGGCCTGACCGAACTGCTGGAAATGCTGACCCGTGCGTTCCCTTCCCCGCTGGAGCGCAGCGTGCCGCAGGTAAGCGGCCTGGCCGGCGAACCGGCCGCGCCGCTGGAGTGCGATCCGGCGGGCCCCCTGGCCGGCGAGGTCGTTCGGACCACCATCGATCCGTTCCTTGGCCGCGTCTGCCTGGTGCGGGTCTTCTCCGGCACGCTGCGGGAGGATTCCGCGGTACACGTCAGCGGCCGGGGGCTGGCCGAGCGGGGCCATGAGGACCACGACAGCGACGAGCGGCTCACCCACCTTTACTCCCCGGTGGGGTCCAGCCTCCGGCCCGTGCCCTATTGCGTGGCGGGGGACATCTGCGCGATCGCCAAGCTGGCGAATGCAGAGACCGGCGACACCGTGTCCGCCAAGGAGGCGCCGCTGCTCGTTGTTTCGTGGGACATGCCGGAGCCGCTGATGCCCGTCGCGGTGGAAGCAGCAACCCGCAGCGACGAGGATGCCCTCGCCAAGAGCCTGGGGAAGGTGGCCGCCGGAGACCCCACGCTGCGGGTGGAGCGGAACCCAGAAACCCACCAGCTGATCCTCTGGTGCATGGGTGAAGCCCACGGCGAAGTGGTGCTGGACAGGCTGCGCGAGCAGGGGGTCAAGCTGCAGACCGTCGACGTGATTACGCCGCTGCGGGAAACGTTTGCGGCGCCGGCCACGGGCCATGGACGCCACGTCAAACAGTCCGGCGGCCACGGCCAGTACGCCATCTGCGACATCGACGTGGAGCCCCTCGACCGGGGCGCGGGCTTCGAGTTCGTCGACAAGACCGTGGGCGGGGTCATTCCGGGGCAATACATCGGTTCCGTGGAGAAGGGCGTCCGGGCCCAGATGCAGAAGGGCGTGTCAGCCGGGTTCCCGGTGGTGGACATCCGGGTGACGCTCACCGGCGGCAAGGCGCACAGCGTCGACTCCTCGGACGCGGCGTTCCAGGCAGCAGGTGCGCTGGCGTTGCGGGAGGCGGCGGCCGCGGGGCGGATCCAGCTCCTCGAACCCGTCCTGGCCGTCACCATCAGCGTCGCTGACGACTATGTGGGGGCGGTGATGAGCGACCTCTCGTCCCGCCGCGGCCGGCTGACCGGAACAGCCGCGGCCGACGGCAGCGGTACCGAGATCAGCGCGGAGATCCCGGAGCAGGAACTGCTGCGCTACGCGGTGGAACTGCGGGCACTGACAGCCGGTACCGGCCGTTTCCGGCGCACGTATCTTCGCCACGAGCCCGTACCCCCGAACATGGTCCACACGGCCCCAAGGCAGTGAATTTCCAGCTTCAGGAGTGTGATCTCAGATAGGCCGCGACCGGGGCCGCCACGGAGGCGCCGATCTCCCCGGCCTCACGCTTCTTGCCCGCAACCGCAAACGAATGGTCGCCGCCCTCGTACCAGTGGAGCGTGGCCGTGGGCCCGATCCGGGCCACCACCCCTTCCAGGAGTTCCGGGGTGGCAAAGGTGTCCCGCGTTCCCTGCATGAACAGCATCGGAAGGGTGAGCCCGTAGAGGTGCTCATCGCGCAGTTTCTCCGGTTTGCCCGGGGGATGCAGCGGATAGCCGAGGTAGACCAGGCCGGCCGCCGGCATTCCCTCGGCGACAGCCATGGACGCCATCCGTCCGCCGAACGACTTGCCGGCCGCCCACACCGGACCGGCGTCGGAGTGGGCAGCGGCCCTCGCGGCGGCATCCTCCATGACGGCCCGCCAGGTGGCTATTGCCAGGGGCGGGCGGTCCGGGAACTTCCGCCCGGCCTCGCGGTAGGGGAAGTTGAAACGCAAGGTGGCGACGCCGTCGTCGTTCAACGCATTGGTGAACCCGGCCATGAAGGGGTGCTCCATCCCGGCGCCGGCCCCGTGCGCGAGGACAAGCGTGGCGAACGGGTTGTCCGGCCGGGCGTAGAGCCCGGAGACCTGGAGATCGCCGACGCTGATGGTTACGGGGGACTCGGATACGGGCATGATTCCATGATGCCGGAAATACCTGCGCAGCCGGCACACGGAATCGCGAAGGTCCCGGCTAACCCGTGCCCGGAGCGTGGTCCAATGAACGGGCTCAGCCCAGGGCCGGGGTGACCCGCAGCCAGATGAACTCCTGCGGCCGGAGGGTGATTCCTTCGCCTAATGCGACCGGGCTGCCCGTGACGATGTCCACTGCCCCGGCCGCGAACCCGGAGAGTGTCTGCGCCGTGATGCTCTGGTGTGAGTCGCTGAAGTTGGCGAGTGCCAGGACGAGGGATCCTTCGCCCGGCCGCTGGTAGCCCAGGACACCCCGGTTGTTGGTAGTGAAAGGAACCAGCCGCGTTCCGGCAAATTCGGGAGTAGCGGCCCGCACGGAGATCAGGGTGCGAAGCCCTTCAAACACTGCGCCCTCGGGCGTCGTCCGGTCGTGGCGCTTCGCGTACCTCTCGCCAGGGTAGTGGGGACGGTGCACCCACCTGCTGTCCGTGCCGTGGCCCTCTTCGAGGGCGTAGCCGTAGTCATTGAGCTGCCCCACTTCATCGCCAAGGTACAGCAGGGGCATCCCGCCGGTGCTGAAGGCCACCGAGTGGGCGAGCAGGATCCGGTCAACCGCCTGGCCGGTGCCGTGCTCCAGTCCGCAGAGCGACGCCGTCGTGCCGGAGATGCGGCAGTCACCGGTCCGAGGGTTGTCCTGGAAGGGAACGCCGCGGGCGAAGCTGCCCGGGAAGCGGTTCACGTAGAAGGAATTCAGGAAGCGGCGGTGGTCGAAGCCGCTGACGCCCAGCTCCGCGGCGTCCTCGTCCGCGAACGTCCAGCCGATGTCGTCGTGGCTCCGGACGTAGTTGACCCAGGACGTCCCGGCCGGGATGTTGTGCCGGCGCTCCAGCGCCTGCGCCAGCAGCGACACGTCGCGGGTGGCCATCGCCTCCCAGATCAGGGCCATCTGCAGGGGGTTGTAGGAAAGCTGGCACTCGGCGGGGTCGATGTACAGCGCCACTTCGTCGGGGTGGACGATCGCCTCGGATTTGAACAGCAGCGATGGCGCGGCGAGACGGCAGACGGCGTTGAAGGCCTGCAGCAGGGTGTGGGCCTCCGGCAGGTTTTCGCACGGGGTGCCGAGCCGCTTCCAGATGAAGGCCACAGCGTCCATCCGCAGGATGTCCACCCCCTGGTTGGCGAGGAAGAGCATCTCGCCGGCCATGGCCCGGAAGACGTCAGGGTTGGAGTAGTTCAGGTCCCACTGGAACGTGTGGAACGTGGCCCACACCCAGCGGCCGTCCGGCATTTCGATGAAGGAGCCGGGGTGGTCATCCGGGAAGATCTCGCGCACGTTCTGTTCGAAGGCGTCCGGCATGGTGCGGTCCGGGTAGATCCAGTAATAGTCGCTGAACGCCGGGTCACCCGCGGCCGCGCGCCGGGCCCACTCGTGTTCATCAGAGGTGTGGTTGAAAATGAAGTCAACCACCAGGCTGATGCCGTTGGCCCGCAGCTCGGCGGCGAGGTCCCGCAGCTGTTCCATGGTCCCGAGCTTCGGGTTGACGTCACGGTAACTGGAGACGGCATAACCGCCGTCGGAATGCGGTTCCGGCGCCAGGAACAGGGGCATCAGGTGCAGGTAGGTGAGGCCGAGCTCCTTGAAGTAGGGGATCCGGGCGCGGACTCCGTCGAGGTCCTCGGCATAGCGGTCAACGTAGCAGACCCCGCCGAGCATGTTGTTCGACAGGAACCATCCGCTGTTGCGCTCCCGTTCGGCATCCAGTGCCTTGAACTCAGCCGGGCGGTCGTTCCAGGAACGGGCAGTCTGAAGCACGAGTGCCGTCAGCTGCTCCCGGAAGTCCTGCCGCGTGCCGTACAGGGCATGGAAGAGCCGGTACAGGTCCGGGAAATGGCGGTCGAAACGGTGGCGGAAGTCGGAGCTGTCCCGACCTTCCGGCATGAGGTCCGCCTGTGCGCCCAGGGCGCTCAGTGCGTGCTGCCACAATGCTTGGTCCACACCAGCGGCTTCAACCATGGAACGGGTCTCCTTCGACGATTTTCGCGGGCACCCGCGGGGGCAACCGGCCAGTTCACATCCTGACAGACCCGCAGGCGCGTGCCCAGTGAGCGGGTCCAAGTTTCTTCGATTCGGGCCCCAGCTACTGACGGGGCGGAGCGGGCGGGGTAGGTTGTCACCATGGCGAGCGAATCCACCACCCTCACCGTTGACGGGCCGAACGGTCCCCGCGACATGCGGATCTCGAGTCCGGGCCGTGTCCTTTGGCCCGACCTGGGCCTGACCAAGCTGGACCTTGCACGCTACCTGGCGGACGTGGGAGACGCCTTCATCGCGGCGAACGGCGGCCGGCCCGTGGCGCTGCAGCGGTTTTCGGACAATGTGGATGGCGAGCAGTTCTTCTCCAAGAACCCGCCGAAGGGCACACCCGACTTCATCCGGTCGGTGAAGGTGGTCTTCCCGAGTGCGCGCTCGCATCCCATGCTGGTCCTGGACGAACCGGCCGCCGCCGTCTGGGCCGCCCAGATGAACACCGTGGTGTTCCACCCCTGGCCGTCACTCGCCGACAACACGGACTACCCGGACCAGTTGCGCATCGACCTGGACCCCCAGCCGGGAACGGACTTCGACGACGCGATCCCCGCAGCCTTGGAACTGAAGGACGTGCTCGCGGAAGCCGGACTCACCTCGTTCATCAAAACCTCGGGGAACCGCGGACTGCACGTCTACGCCCCGGTGGAGCCGACACGTGAGTTCCTGGACGTCCGCCATGCCGTCATCGCTGCTGCCCGTGAACTGGAGCGGCGAATGCCGGACAAGGTCACCACGGCGTGGTGGAAGGAAGAACGCGGCAACCGCGTGTTCGTGGACTTCAACCAGGCGAACCGCGACCGCACCATCGCCGGCGCCTACAGTCCCCGTGCGCTGGGCCACGCCCCGGTGTCGTGCCCGATCACCTGGGACGAACTGGGCGGCGCGGACCCTAAGAACTTCACGATTCTCACCGTCCCGGACCGGCTAAAGACCGTCGGAGACCCATGGGCGGACATGAAGGATAAACCCGGGAAGATCGACGTGCTGCTCGAGTGGTGGGAACGCGACGTCGGCGCCGGGCTGGGGGAGCTTCCGTTCCCTCCGGACTATCCCAAGATGCCCGGCGAACCTCCGCGGGTCCAGCCCAGCAGGGCTCGCAAGAAGGACTAAACCCGGCCGGGCCGCGGTGGACGCCTGCCCGTGAGGGCTGCCCCATGAGGGCTGCCAGGCGAAACAGCGACTACTCGAACCGGGACGGGTCACCCATGCCCCGCCGCACCACTTCCGCCGATCCGCCGGAGAAGTCGATGACGGTCGTCGGCTCCGCACCGCAGTCGCCGGAATCAACCACCGCGTCCACCACGTGATCCAGCCGCTCCTTGATCTCCCAACCCTGGGTGAGCGGTTCCTCCTCGTCGGGCAGCAGCAGCGTGCTGGAGAGCAGCGGCTCGCCCAGCTCGGCCAGCAGCGCCTGGACCACGGCGTTGTCCGGGATGCGGACGCCCACGGTCTTTTTCTTCGGATGCAGCAGGCGCTTGGGCACTTCCTTGGTGGCCGGAAGGATGAACGTGTAGCTGCCAGGCGTGACAGCCTTGATGCTGCGGAACACGTCGTTGTCGATCTGGACGAACTGGCCCAGCTGGGCAAAATCCTTGCAGACCAGGGTGAAGTGGTGCTTGCTGTCGAGGTGCCGGATGGAACGGATCCGGTCCAGGGCGTCGCGGTTTCCCAGCTGTGCACCAAGGGCGTAACAGGAGTCGGTGGGGTAGGCGATCAGTCCGCCGTTCCTCACCAGCTCCACTATTTGTCCGATCGCGCGGGGCTGGGGATCGTCGGGGTGCACGTCAAAGTATCTGGCCATGCCCTGAGCTTATGGCCCGGCGTTGATTTCTGCACGGAGGGCCGCGCCGCTGCATGGTCAGCGGGCGTGGTGCATACGGTTTCGTCGTCGATCAACCGCCCGCGGCCTCGTCATGATGGATCCGTTCCGCGCGGGAGCCCAACGGCTCGCCGCTGCCGCCCCATTGCAGGGCGATGATCTCGGCCCCGATCGATACCGCAGTTTCTTCGGGAGTGCGTGCCCCCAGGTCCAGGCCGACGGGGCTGTGCAGTTTCAATAGTTGCTCGTTGCTCAAGCCCGCAGCGCGAAGCCTCCCCATCCGATCGTTGTGGGTGCGCCGGGAGCCCATCGCCCCGATATAAGCGACCGGAGGACCGCGAAGGGCCGCTTCAAGGACCGGGACATCGAACTTGGGGTCGTGGGTCAGGACACAAATCACGGTCCGCTCGTCGAGGAGCCCCCGGGCGAGCTGCTCGGAGAGATAATGGTGCGGCCACGCACGGACCACCTCCGCGGCGTCGGGAAATCTCGCCTGGGTGGCAAAGACGGCGCGGGCGTCACAAACGGTGACCTGATAGCCCAGGAAGGTGCCCAGCCGTGCCAGGGCCGCGGCGAAGTCGATGGCCCCGAAGACGAGCATCCGCGGCCGCGGCGCGTAGCTGGCGAAGAACACGGACATGCCGCTATCGAGGCGCTCGCCGTCAGGACCGTACGTCAGCACCGAATTACGGCCGGCCGCCAGCAGGCCCTGGGTGTCGTCGCCGACGGCCTGATCGGCCCGCTCCGAGCCGAGCCCGCCTTCGAACCCGTCCGGCCGGACCACGAGGTGGCGACCCAGCCAGCCGGGATCCGGGTGCTCTATCACGGTGGCAACTCCCACCGGGCGGGATGCCTCGATGTCCTCACGGACCCGGTCCAGCTCCGCGAAGGACTCCTGCGAAATTGGCTCGACAAACACCTCAATCGTGCCGCCACACGTCAGTCCGACGGCGAAGGCGTCGTCGTCGCTGACGCCGTAGCTCACCAGCACCGGGCGGTGGTCTGCCTGTACCTGTGTGGCGAGCTCATAAACGGCACCCTCAACACAGCCGCCCGAGACCGAGCCGAAGACTTCGCCGGCGGCCGTGACCAGCATGGAAGCCCCAGGGGGCCTGGGTGCTGAGCGGAAGGTCCGCACCACGGTGGCCAACCCTGCGGTGCCACCCTGCTGCCAGCCCGGCATCATGGCGGCGAGTACGTCACGCATCTTTCCCTGACCTCCGATGCCGGCTCAGGGCCGGCCCGAGCGCAGCCCGGCACGGCGGCCCAGGCGATAGGCACAAAACGCGACGGCGGCCAGCAGCCCTACGAGCTTGCCGGGGTTGCTGAGCTGATCGGTGAGCATTCGCTTGGCCAGCGAAAGGGCGTCCAGGCTGTTGTCCGTTAACGAAGCTGGCACCGGCGCGGGCGGAGGTGGAGACGCCGGTGCAGACGGCGGCAATGGTGCGGATGCCGCGGGGACAGGTGACACAGGAAGAGGCGCCGGCGCCTCCTGCCCGGCACCGCGCGGTGGTTCGCTGGAAGGCTCCGCGAGCAGTGCCTGCAGGTTGGCGGCGAACAGCGCCATCATCTGCTCGGTGACGCCGCCGATGACGCTCTTCCCCATGGCGGCGGCCTTTCCGGACAGGGCCAGGTCGGCGCTGACCGTACCCTGGGTGGAACCTTGCGCCTCGGCCAGATGCAGGGTGACGGTGGCTTCGGCGGTACCTTGGCCGCGGGTTTCCTGCGCCCGGCCCTGGAAGACAGCGCGGTGTTCGTCAGCGTTCCGTTCGAGGACGGACATCTGGCCCTTGTACTGCATCGAAACCGGTCCGAGTTTCACCTTCATCCCGATCTGGTAGGCGTCGTCGGACAGCTTGTTCAGGATCTGGGCCCCCGGAACGCATCCGGCCACGCGCTCAAAGTCCATGAGAGTGTCCCAGACGTCGTTGATGGGAGCGACTACGGAGAATGCGCTGTTTATTTGCATTAGCTGGTGCCCTGCCTCTCTTGTGTTGTCCTGCGTCCGTCCCGGACCGCGGTTGCCACTTCCGCGAGGGCCGCATAGCTGTGCCCGCTGACAAAGGCGTCGCAGTAGGGGAGAGCGGCTGCCATCCCGCCCACCAGCGGCTGGTAGTTCGCGTCCGCCTTCCGCGGGTTGACCCAGACAATCCGGTAGGCGAGCCGCTTCAGGCGTTCCATTTGCGCGGCCACGAGCTCCGGATCATCCTGGGCCCAGCCATCGGAGAGCACAACCACCACCGCACCCCTGGCCATGCCGCGGCGGCCGTGCGCGTCGATGAACCTGCGCAGGCTCTCCGCGATCTGTGTCCCTCCCGCCCAGTCCGGCGCGCTCGCTGCGGCCCGGGCCAGTGCCTGGTCAGGGTTCCGGACTGCCAGCTGCCGCGTCAGCCGGGTCAGGCGCGTCGAGAACACGAACGCCTCCGCCCGGGCGCCTGTCACCGCCCCCTGCAGTAATGACAGGAAAACCCTCGTGTAGGGTTCCATGGACGCCGAAACATCGCACAGCAGGACCAGCTGCCGCTGACGGGGACTGCGGTGGGCGTAGAAGAGCCTTGTGGCATCGGATCCCGCGCGCCGGGCGGCACGGACGGTGCCCCGGATGTCAAGGCGTGCAGAGCTGTGCGACGACTTGCGGGTCCGGCGGCTCAGGCGCACCGGCGTGGAGAAGGCGATCTCGCGGACGAGCTGGCGTACCCGGGCCACTTCCTCGGCGGAGAGCTCGGCAAAGGACGTTTCGTGCAGCCTTTCCTCCGTCGATGCCATGGCCAGGATGGCGGCGCGCTCAGCACCGGCTTCCCCCTCGGGGCGTTCCCTGCCGGGAAACAGCGCGGGCGGCGAAGCTTTGGGCAGAGCATACGGAGCATTCGTCAGCCCTGACGGCGGGGACGGCCGGAGGCGCGCCCCGGAGCCGATGGCCGGCGGTGCTTTGGCGGGGCCCCTGCTGTCCGCCGGGTCAAGCCGGGCGTCAAACACAGCGGCAAAGACGGCGTCGAAAACGGATATCTGCTCCCGCGAGGACACCAGGACCACGCGGCACGTCCAGTAAAGCGATTCGCGGGCGGAGGGCGGGATCAGGCGGAGTGCTTCGGCCAGCCGAACGGCGCGGTCCGGGGAAGCCGACAGGCCGGCACGGCGCAGCGCCGTGACAAGCCCGGCGGCCAAGGAGGCGGCATCCACTCCAGGCGGGATGATGGCGGCGCTGAGATCAGCCATGGCCGTCCCCGACCAGCCAGGCCGCGCCACGGGCTCCCACGAGCTCCAGGTCGTCCCGGTTCTTGACAATCGAGCCCCAGGTCTTCTCCACGGTGGGCGCATCGAGGTGCGTGATCCCGAGCACGGACAAAGCGGAGACCCAGTCGATGGCTTCAGCGATCCCGGGCGGCTTGGCCATGTCCAGTGACCGCATCTTCGTGATGGCCGACGCTGCCTCCTGCGCCAGGGGACCGGCGCTTCCGGGGACCCGGCGCCGCACGATCTCGGCAATCCGTGCGGGTGCGGGATAGTCGATCCAGTGGTACAGGCAGCGGCGCGTGAGCGCGTCGTGCAGGTCCCTCGTCCGGTTGGACGTCAGGACCACAACGGGCGGATGCGTGGCCCGAATGGTGCCCAGCTCCGGGATGGTCACCGCGGCCTCTGCCAGCAGTTCGAACGTGAATGCCTCGAATTCGGCGTCAGCCCTGTCGATCTCGTCCAGCAGCAGCACGGCCGGGCGCGGTCCGGGATGCTCGATCGCCTGGAGCAGCGGCCGGCGCAGCAGGTACTGCGGCCCGAAAAGGTCCGATTCGTTCAGGGCTGCATCGCGGACCTCAGCCAACCGGATGCCCAGCAGCTGGCGCTGGTGGTTCCATTCATAGAGCGCTTCCCCGGCATCGATCCCCTCGTAGCACTGCAGCCGGAACAGGGGAGTGTCGAGCACGCGGGCCAGTGCCTTCGCAGCCTCCGTCTTGCCCACCCCCGCCTCGCCTTCCAGCAGGATCGGCTGCGGCAGGCGCACAGCCAGGAACAGTGCTGTGGCCAGTCCGACGTCGGCGAGGTAGTCGCCGTCGTCCAGCGCAGCAATCAGCGAGGGAACGTCCGGAACCAGCTGCTGCACGTCCCTCTCCGCACCGCTGCGCGCTGCGTTGCTCATGGTGCCCCCCGAAGCGTGTCGAGCACGCGTTCGTAATCGTCATCGGTGTTGATGTCCAGGGGAATGGTTCCGGGCACAGCTACCTCGGTGACCTCCGACGCGCGCTCCTCGAGGAGCTTCCACACCGCCTTGTCGCCGTGCAGGCCGGCGAGCGCAGGCAGCACGGACCGTGCGAAGGCAAAGGGATGGCCGATTCCGTCGTCGTACCGGCAGACCGCGATGTCGGCCTGCCCGCGTCCCGCCAGCAGCCGGTCCACGTTCCGGGCCATGACCCCCGGCTGGTCCCCGAGCAACAAAACCACCACATCCGTGTCGGGATGAAGCGACTGAAGGGCGGCGGCTATCGACGATCCACAACCGGTGCCGAAGTCCGGGTTGACCGCGACATCGCAGCCAGCGGTGTTCACCCCTTTCAGCACCACGGCGCTCGAGCCGCCCACCGCCAGCACCAGTTGGGCGAAGCCGCAGGCCCGCGCGGTGGCCAGCACGGCGTCGAGCAGCACCCCGTCACCGTAGGGAAGGAGCTGCTTGGGGCGCCCCATGCGGCGGGACCCGCCCGCGGCCAGGACCAGCCCGGCAACACGGGGCCGGGCGTCAGCGGGAGGCGTCATAGCGTTCCGGATCCTTGCGGAATGCTTCGTAGCATCCCCGGGAACAGAAGTAGATTGTGGCGCCGCCGTGCTCGAGGTGGAGCGTGGACTCGACAGCGGCCACCGTCATGCCGCACACAGGGTCAATAGCTGTCTCCGCTGCGCTTTGGACAGGCACCGGGTGCCGCCCTTTGGCGCGTTCGGCAATGAGCTGCGCGAGGATGGACACGGCGATCTCACCAGGCGTGCGGGCTCCAAGGTTTAGCCCTGCCGGGCTGTACACGCGGGAGCGCTGGGATTCATCCACATCCAGCGATGCCAGGACGGCGGCGCCGCGCATTTCGCTGGCAACCAGAGCAACATAGGGCACCCCGGCACGCAATGCGCGTTCGAGGGCCCCTTCTTCCTCCCTGCCGTGGGAGGCGACGATCAGGGCGGCGTCGTCGGCCCGTGGGTCCGCCGCCTGCCCGTCGGTCAGTTCCATCTGCAGGCCGATTCCGGCACCGAGGGACGCCAGGGCCTGGGCCACCGGCGTGGTGCCGACCACCAGGACCCGCGGCGCCGGGATGTGCGGTTCCAGGAAGATCTCGATCGCACCTCCGCTGAGGCAGGGGTTGGAAACCTCGACGGCGCCTTCCTCGCTCCGGTGCGAAGGCTCGCCTGGCACAACACGCAGCAACAGCGGCTCTTGGGCCGAGATGGCCTTCAGGCTGTATTCCCGCACCGAGGCCTCGACGCAGTTTCCGCCCACGAAGCCATCCATTTCACCATTGGACAGGATCAGGGCCGTGTCTCCGGCGTGCGCACTCGTGGGCCGCTGCGCCCGCACCACCGTGGCTCGGACGAACGGCTCCCGGCGGCTGACGAGTTCCGTTGCCCTTGCCGCTAGGGTTTCCGCCATGGCCTGCATGTCAGATCGGTGGCCTTGGGCGGCCCTGCATGGCCTCCCAGACCCGGGCCGGGGTGCACGGCATGTCCATGTGAACCACGCCGTATGGTGCCAGGGCGTCGACCACCGCATTCACAATGGCAGGGGGCGAGCCGACCGTGGCGGACTCACCGATGCCTTTGGCGCCGATGGGGTGGTGCGGCGACGGCGTCACCGTAAAGCCCGTCTCCCAGTCCGGCACCTCCATGGCCGTGGGGATCAGGTAGTCCATGAAGGAGCCGCCGAGGTTGTTGCCGTCGGCGTCGAACTCGATGATCTCCATCAGGGCCATCCCGACCCCGTCGGTCAGGCCGCCGTGGACCTGGCCCTCGATGATCATGGGGTTGATCCGGGTCCCGCAGTCATCCACCGCGATGAAGCGCCGTACTTTGACGTGGCCGGTTCCCGGATCGACGTCGACGACGCAGATGTACGCGCCGAACGGGAATGTCAGGTTGGGCGGGTCATACGTGACTTCCGCGTCCAGATTGCCGTCGACGCCTTCCGGCAGCGTCATGGTGCCGTGGGCGGCCATCGCGATGTCCTCGATGGTCTTCCCCGCGGTGGGGTCGCCTTTCACGAACCAGCGGCCCTTTTCCCATTCCAGGTCCTCCGGACGGGTCTCGAGCATCGCTGCGGCGATCAGCTTCGCCTTTTCCCGCACCTTGCGCGCCACCAGCGCGACGGCGCCGCCGCTGACCGGCGTCGAGCGGCTGCCGTAGGTGCCCAGGCCAAAGGGCGTCTGGTCCGTGTCGCCGTGGACGACGTCGATGTTCTCCGGCGGGATGCCAAGTTCCTCCGCGACGATCTGGGCGAACGTGGTTTCGTGGCCCTGGCCCTGGCTTTGCACGGAGATTCGGACCACGGCCTTGCCGGTGGGGTGCACCCGCAGCTCGGCGCCGTCGGCCATGCCGAGGCCGACTATGTCGAAGTGCTTGCGCGGCCCGGCGCCGACGACCTCGGTGAAGAAGGAGATGCCGATGCCCATCAGCTCGCCCTTGGCCCGTTTCTCCACCTGTTCGCGCCGCAGGTCCTCGTAGCCGGCCAGCTCCATGGACTTCCGCATGGCCGCCTCGTAGTTGCCCGAGTCGTAGACCCAGCCGGTCTTGTTGGCGTAGGGGAACTGCTCCGGCTTGATGAAGTTCTTCAGCCGCAGTTCCGCGGGGTCCATGTCCAGCTTCCGGGCAAGGATGTCCACCATCCGCTCCACCAGGTACACGGCCTCGGTGACGCGGAAGGAGCAGGCGTAGGCCACGCCCCCGGGTGCCTTGTTGGTGTACACGCCGGTCACCTTGCAGTAGGCGGCCTGCAGGTCGTAGCTGCCGGTGAAGATGGAGAAGAAGCCTGCAGGGGTCTTGGTGGGCTGGGCGGTGGCGTTGAAGGCGCCGTGGTCGGCCAGCACGTTGGTGCGCAGGGCCAGGATCTTCCCGTCCTTGGTCGCGGCGATCTCGCCCTCCATGATGTAGTCGCGGGCGAAGGAGGTGGACATCAGGTTCTCGGAGCGGTCCTCCACCCACTTCACCGGGCGGCCCGTGACGATGGAGCCGACGACGGCGAGGATGTAGCCGGGGTAGATGCCCACCTTGTTGCCGAAGCCGCCACCGATGTCCGGGGACACGATCCGGATCTTGTGCTCGGGGATGCCGGCGACGATCGCGAACAGCGTGCGGTGGGCGTGCGGGGCCTGCGTCGTCTCGTAGAGGGTCAGCTTGCCGTTGACGGCATCAAAGTCGGCGACGGCGCCGCAGGTCTCCATCGGCGCCGGGTGCACCCGCGGGTAGACCATCTCCTGGCTGACGACGACGTCGGCGCTCGCGAACAGGGCCTCGGTCTCCGCCGCGTTGCCGATTTCCCAGTCGAAGATCTTGTTGTCCGTCCGGCCCGGGATTTCGTCCCGGATGACGGGGGCGTCGGCGTCGAGGGCCTTGCGCGCGTCGACCAGCGGCGGCAGCACGTCGTATTCGACGTCGATCAGTTCCAGCGCGTCGCGGGCGGCGTACCGGTCCTCGGCCACAACGAACGCGACCTCCTGGCCCTGGAACCGGACCTTGTCCGTGACCAGCACCGCCTGCACGTCGGCGGAGAGGGTCGGCGCCCAGGCGAGCTTGAGGCCCTCCAGGTCCTTGCCGGTGATTACGGCAAGCACCTTCGGGTGGGCCAACGCATTGGTGGTGTCGATCGAGACCAGCCGTGCATGGGCAACCGGAGCGCGCAGGATCGCGCCGTGCAGCATGCCGGGCAGCACCATGTCGTCGATATAGTTGCCCTTCCCGCGGACGAACCGGGGGTCTTCCTTGCGCTGGATGCGGCCGTAGCCGACCGGGCGGTCCGCGTCGCCGGCTGCGGGGTTGCTGTCCCGCTCGTGGATGACAGTCATGCCTTCACCTCTGCGTCTTGGGTTTCCGTGGCGACGTCCTCCACCACGGTGTCGGTGCCGTCGAGGACCTCGTCGGCTCCTTCGCCGGTGGCGGCGGCAGCGGCGGCCGGGTGGGCGGCAGCCCACTGCACCGAGCGGACGATGGTGGCATAACCGGTGCAGCGGCAGATCTGCCCGGAAATGGCCTTGCGGATCTCGGTGTCGTCAGGATGCGGGTTCTTGTCCAGCAAGGCGCGGGCCGTGAGCATCATCCCCGGGGTGCAAAAGCCACACTGCAGCCCGTGCTCCTCCATGAACCCCTGCTGAACCGGATCGAGGGTGCCCGCCGTGGCGAGCCCTTCGACGGTGCGGATATCGTGCCCGGCCGCCATTGCCGCGAGCACGGTGCAGGACTTCACCGGCTGGCCGTCCATCAGCACCACGCATGTTCCGCAGTTGGTGGTGTCGCACCCCCAGTGCGTGCCCGTGAGACCCAGGACTTCGCGGATGTAATGAACCAGCAGCACGCGCGGTTCGATCTCGGAGACGACTTCGTTGCCGTTCACGGTCATGCTGATCTGCATGCGCTTCAGCCTTCCTGTGTCTGGGCGGCGCGGGCGCAGGCCTGTCGCAATACCCGCCGGGTGAGCTCGTCGGCCAGATGCCGCTTGTAGTCGATCTGTCCGCGCTGGTCCGCGACGGGATCACACGCAATGGCTGCCAGCCGGCCGGCCTCGACGAACAGCTCCTCGCTGGGTTGCCGGCCAAGGAGCACAGCCTCGGCTTCCGCGACGGTTCCGTCGAGGCCCAGGGCCGTGAGACCGATGGCGGCGGCTTCGACGCTGCCATCCTCCGCCAGCGAGATGGCCGCCCCGGCTGCGGCGACTGCCCAGTCGCCAACCCTGCGTTCCACCTTTTCGTAGGCACTTCCCGATCTCGGACGAACGGGGAACCGGACTTCGCACAGCAGCTCGTCAGGGGCCACCGCCGTTTCATAGGGGCCGCGGTGGAAATCGTTCATGTCGACGAGGCGCTCGCCGCCGGGTCCGCGGACTACCGCCACGGCACGCAGGACGTCGCAGACCGTGGACAGGTCTTCAGCCGGGTCCGCCTGGCACAGGGAACCGCCAATGGTTCCGCGGTTGCGCACCACAGGGTCCGCGATGACTGCTTCGGCGTCCGAAATGATCGGGAAGAGCCGGGCCACTTCGGTTGATTCCAGCAGGGCAGTATGGCGCGTCAGCGCGCCCACCCGCAGGCGATCCCCGTCGAGAAGGATGAAGTCGAGTTCGAAGAGGTCGTTGATGTCAATCAGCCATTCGGGCCGGGCCAGGCGGAGTTTCATCATGGGCAGCAGGCTGTGCCCGCCGGCGATCACCCGGGACTCGGGGCCGTGACGTGCAAGGAGTTCAAGGGCATCGTCCACGGTGCTGGCCCGCACATAGTCAAAAGAAGCCGGAATCTGCATTGTCCCTACCTCACTCCATGGCGCCGGAAAACTCACGGACGCCGATTTGAGGTCAGTCTTGCCCCGGCCTGAGTGGAGTGTCAATATCGTCATAAGCGAAGGGTTATGAAGCGGTGTCGATGACTTTGAGCCAGCTGCGGGCCTTCGCGCTCGTGGCCAGACTGGGGTCGCTTCACGCTGCCGCGGCGGCTCTGGCCGTCAGCGAGCCGGCGGTCTCCTCGGCACTGGCTGCGCTCCGGAAGGACCTCGGCGACCCCCTCTTCGTCCGGGCTTCCGGAGGCATTGCCCTGACGCCGGGCGGCCGGGCATTGGCGGACTACGCCCAGGAAATCGTGGGCCTGGCGGACCAGGCCCGGTGGGAAGTCTCCCATGCAACCACGGACGCGGGGTTGCTGAGAATCGTCGCGACAGCTCCGTTTGCCGAACATGCAGCCGGACGGCTGCTTGACCTCTTCACGAAACGCGTCCCGGGCGCCTCCGTCGATGTCGTGGTTGAATCCGCAGCCGACATAGCGTCGCTGCTCCTTGACCGCGCGTACGACATAGCCCTCGGCGCCAGGCCTGCGCAGCCGGCACTCGCAGGTGCCGACGTCGGACTGGAAATGGTCCCGTTCCTGCGGTACCAGCGCGTCTTTGTGGTGGCGGCGAAGCATGCCCTCGCTGCGCTGCATGGTCCGGTACCACTGGCACGGCTGCTGGACCGCCCGTGGTTTGCCGGCCCCTCCGGCATTCAGGCGGAGACGGATGAGGGGCGGTGGCTGGCCTCGATGGGCGTAGCGCCGGACGTGATCCGGCTAAGCAGCGAAACCGACGCGCTCGCCGCCGCCCGGGCAGGGGAAGGCCTGACACTCGCCGTGGGACATATCGTGCGGGCGGAACTCCAGACCGGAGTCCTCGTGCGCGTGCCCGTGGTCGGAACTCCGGTGTCCGGGCTGTGGTGGGCAAGCACGCTGGACCACGGCCGGACAACGTCCAAGGCAAAGGCACTGCAGCGCTTCGTCACCTCATCGGATGCCACAGCCGCTATGGTTGCGCCGGGCGGCTCGCGGGGGCTTGAA
Organism: Arthrobacter sp. LjRoot78; assembly: GCF_964254335.1. Classification (NCBI taxonomy): domain Bacteria; kingdom Bacillati; phylum Actinomycetota; class Actinomycetes; order Micrococcales; family Micrococcaceae; genus Arthrobacter; species Arthrobacter sp. LjRoot78. Next base: position 2,220,752 of record NZ_CAXUTG020000001.1, read on the forward strand.
CGACGGGGATCCAAAGTCCACGTTGCGCTCTGGAGCTGAGGCCGAAGGCCATCGCCGCCCCTATGCAGTCACGCAGGACTCCGGCAACATATGAAGTGTTCCAAGCCCGGGCGGCCACCGGATCCACGGTTGGTCCGGGTATCGACCGGCACGAGAGGACACCTGAACATGACCACGACACTTAATCCCTACCTGGGCTTCCGGGACAACGCACGGGACGCCATGAACTTCTACCAGTCCGTATTCGGAGGCGAACTGGCGCTGAGTACCTTTGGCGAGTTCCATGCCAGTGAGGATGCGTCCGAGCAGGAAAAGATCATGCACGGCATGCTGACCACCGAATCCGGCCTGGTGCTCATGGGCGCCGATACGCCCAACGGCATGAGCTACAACCCCGGCGACAACTTCTCCGTTTCCCTCAGCGGCGAGGACGACGCCGAACTGCGCGGGTACTGGGAGAAGTTGTCCGACGGCGGGACCGTGACGGTGCCCCTCGAACAGGCGCCGTGGGGCGATACCTTCGGCATGTGCACGGACAAGTTCGGCGTCGCCTGGCTCGTGAACATCGCAGGACCCAAGGAGTAACGGACCCAAGCAGTATGGGGACCCAACAGTAGGGAGACCCTGGCTGCGGGAGGCGTTCGGCGCCTACTTCCTGGCGACGAAGTAGGCGTTGAACGGATCCTCCCCGAGTTCCTTCACCTCAACGGTGCCGAAGCCCGCAGCCCGGACCATGGACTCCGCCAGCTGCACGCCCCACACCGTTCCGAGTCCCTCCCCGTCCTGCGCCAGGGAGACGGACATGCAGTGGAACGTGGAGATCGCGTAGAGGAACGTTCCCCACGGGAGCTCAACATTGTCGGCCAGGTTGCTGGAGGCCTTGATGTCCACCATGAGGAACGTGCCGTCCGGGCGCAGCGCCTCGTGGATGTTTTGAAGCACCTTCGCCGGCCGGGCCTGGTCGTGGATGGCATCGAAGACGGTGATGAGGTCGAAGCCTTCCACGACGTCCAGGGCGGCCGCGTCCAGGATCTCGAACCGGGCGTTTCCCAGTCCCAGCCGTCGGGCTTCCGCACGTCCCGCCAGCACGGCATCCTCCGAGAAGTCGTAACCAGTGAACCGGCTCGCGGGGAAGGCCCCGGCCATGAGGTTCACGGCGTGGCCTGCTCCGCAGCCGATATCGGCCACGTCGATGCCCGCCCGCAGCCTGTCCACGCAGCCCGCCAGCGGGAGGATGGCGGACACCAGGGAGGCGTCGTGGACCGAGCCGCTGTCACCGGCCTGGATGTCCATGAAATCAGGATAGTCCTCGTAGCCCAGGCCGCCGCCCGTGCGGAACTTCTGCGCTATCCTGCCGGCCACCTCACCCATCAGCGTGACGTACTGCAGCATGCGGGCCAGGTTGTCGACTCCAGGCCCGGAGACGGACGGGGCCAGTGCAGGGTCCAACCGGTAGGTGCCGGCGGCGTGCTGGTACTGGGTTGGCTGGTACTGGGTTGGCTGGTTCTGGGGTGGCCGGTAGTGAACGAAGCGGGCCGTCACCATGCCGCCGAGCCATTCCCGGACGTAGCGTTCGTTGAGGCCCGCCGCATCCGCAATCTGCTCGCTCGTGGCCGCGGGCAGTCCGGCCATCACATCGAACAGTCCGGTCTGGTGACCGACGCCGGCCAGGACCGCTGCGGAGCTGTCGTTGAGGATGCCGAGCAACCGGGCTGCGCCCGCCTCAACAGCACTTTCTGTCAGTAACCCGTCGTCGTGCGTGGTCTCCGCGGCGCCTGTGTGGAGGTCGGTATCGGTGGTGGTCATGGTTCTTTCCTTTCGTTCGGCGGACGTCCCTGTCCGGCTACTTCGAAAGTACTTTCGCGGCGGTCCTCCCCGCGTCGGGCAGATGATGCATCTTTCGCCGGGGGCGTGGGGCGGATGATGCAGTTGATCCCGGCGCGGGGAACAGGCAACGCAACCAACGCAGAACGACGACGGCGCGCCGCCGCCGCCGCCGTCGTGCTCTGTCCAGTTGTTGCGCCCGTCCGTCAGGTAATCCCGTGTTCCCTGGCCCAGCCCGCCGCGGCGGTCCGGGTGGATAGCCCGATCTTGCCGAAGATGTTCGCCAGGTGCCGCCCCACCGTCTTTTCGCTGATGACCAGGGCCTCCGCCACCTGACGGTTGCTGGCACCCGTGGTGATGAGGGCCAGGACTTCGCATTCGCGGGCGGTCAGCCCGCTCCGGCCGGCACCGGGTGCCGCGCCGCGCTCCAGCCGTTCGACGTCGGGGACAGCGCCGAGCTGTCGGTAGATGGCGAGTGCGGTAGCGACGTCGGCATCGGCAGCACCGGCCTGTCCGAGGCTGCGGCGGGAGCTGGCGAGCAGCTCATGGATCCGGGCCGTGCGGTAGCGCGCCCGCTGCGCCCGGTACGTCCGGGCTGCCGCTTCCAGCAGGGGCAGTGCCTCGTCGCCCCGGCCGGCAGCCAGCAGAACGGTGCCGCGGGCCTGGCATGCCCACGCCTGGAGGCCTGCAGAGGCGAACCGGGCGGCCGTCCGTTCCAGTTCCGACGCCAGCGCGTCAGCGAGCGCCGCTTCACGCTGGTCCACTGCCAGCTCGGTGGCGGGCAGCAGCAGCCGGGCCCGGTCCAGCAGCCGGCTCTCGCCCAGGGCAGCGCGCAACTGGTTGAGCGCCAGGGCGCTGTCACCGGCAGCATAGTGGAGCAGCGCCTCTCCCGGCTGGGGGTCGACTCCGACGTCGCGTGCCCGCCGGTAAGCGGCCATCGCCCCGGCAGCGTTGCCGCGAAGGCGGCGCACCTCGCCCAGCTCGTAGTAGCCGGCGCCGGCCATCCAGCCATGCGCATTCACCAGGTTGTCGCTCGAAGCGCCTATTTCGCGTTCCACCGCATCCCAGCCGCCTTCGGCACTGACCAGCTGCAGCTCGTGGATGCGCGTCACGCCGGTGTACACAAAAGTGGCTGACTGGCCCGCGGTCCAATGCTCCAGTGCACCGGTCCAGGCCCGCATCCTGGCCAGGTCCCCGAGCTGGTGGCACAGGTGGATGACGGTGCAATAGATGTCCCCGGCCCACACGGGGGCAACATCGCCGGCAAGGACCGGCAACATGGCCTCGTCCAGTTCGCTGAAACCTTCCTCAGTCCGGCCGGCACGGACGCCGGCAAGGCCTGCCAGCACGCGGGCTAAGCATCCCAGGGTGGGATCGGACTGGCGGCCGGCCACGGCCTCGAGTTCCGCTGCAGCCGCCCGGACCGGACCGGGGTCTTCCTCCAGGTCCAGTGACATGACGCTTCGGAGATAGAGCAGGTAGCCCTGCTCGGGGCCTTCGGGCAGGCCCTGGAGCAGGCGCCGCGCCCGGTTAAGCCAGCCTGAGGCAACCATCAGGTCCCCGCGGGTGCCCCACTGCAGTGACAGGATGATCGCCTTCATTGCCGCGGCCGGCCGGTCTCCGGCACCGGCGAGGCCCCGGTACAACTCCTCGGCCACGGACAGCGATTCGGGAACGCGGCCCAGCCACCACATCGCGTCGGCCAGGGCTTCGAGGTCCGGTAGCGCCAAGCCGGTGGTGGTTCTGGCGGCGAGCAGCCCGTTCCGTGCCGCGGGCCAGTCCCTGCGGGCATACGCCGCGCGGGCGCTGGTGATCAAATCCGGTTCAGCCATCCGACGTCTCCAAAGGGTGGTTCCAGCGTACTGCCGTGCCCGGACTCCCGGAAAGACGGAGCGAATGTGATGTCTGGCTAATCTCTGGAAGCGCATAAAAACTGAAAGGTTATAGCAAGAAAGTTTAGTAATTAACTTCAATGAAAGTTGCAAACACCAATTTCGACCTGAGAAAAGTCCAATTTTTTAGAGAATCAATGGGTTACCTGGGTCGTTCAATCTGATAATGTCCCCACTATCGCTGGTCCCTCCCGGGAAACTAATGGCCGGGGAGGGGCCAGTCCTAGCTATGGAGGAATAATGCAGAACTGGGCACCGCTTATTGGGGGCTGCGCGGCGGGTCTGTTTGCGCTCACCGCCTGTAGTAGTCCGCCGTCAGTCAATCCGCCGACGGCATCGCAGGCCAGTCCTGGCCTAATCACCGATAGTCCGTCACCAACGGGCTCGGTTCAGGGGCCTCCGTCGACGAGCGCAACGCCGGCGGCTACGGACTTCATCGCCACTGAGGCCTTGACTGATGTGGGCTGCGAAGCGGACGGCAACGGCGTCTGGTCCTTTTCGGGCACGCTATCCAACACGGGTTCCGAACCCGTCAAATACACCGTGGCGGTGGCGGTGGGCACAACAAGTAGTGTCGCGGGCCACGCGATGATCGAAAAACTTGTGGCGGCTGGATCCAAGGAAAATATCCGGGCGGACGCGTTCGCCACGAACGCTCCGGCTGACGCAAAATGCGAGGCGGTGGTCTCAAAATGACGCCGACTCCCACATTGAAGCTGGACCGTATGATTGCAGCCATACTCCTTTCGGCAATGGTGCTGATGGGCGTGGCACCTATGGCCGACGCGACGACGCCTCTTCCTGCAACGCCGTCATCGGAACCGCCGTCAGAACAGGGAACAGTAGCGACGGCCGAACCTACGGTTTCGGCGGCAACGAACAATGCCGGGCGCGGCGACGCGAGTCCATCGGATCCGGTTGAACGGACACCGGCGCCAACTGCATCAACTGATCCGTCCACACCGGCTTCCGAGGCGCCGCCAACTGAAGCTCCGGACCCAACGCCGGCCGCAGCTATCCAGACGGGTTCGGCGGCAGCAGGTCCGTTCACACCGTTCGGGGCCATCGGCCAGAAGTGGATCCAACTGGGTGGTGCAGATGGTCCGTTGGGCGAACCCACGTCAAACGAGCAATGTGACGCCGCTGCTCTTTGCGTCGAGACCTTCGTTGGCGGAAATATCTACTACACGCCCACAACAGGCGCGCACGCTGTTCTTTTTGAGTCCGGCAAAACAGGACAACAATGGAAACTGTCCGGTGGACTAACCGCATTCGGATACCCCGTTTCTGGCGAGGCCTGTGACACCCTGGGGTGCTTTCAGAGATTCTCGCGAGGGGCGGACATTACGTGGACGGCTGAATCAGGCTTCGGAAGCACGCACGGTGCTATTGGCAACGCCGTGCATCGGATTTACGGAGGTTACGGGGTCATTGGATACCCGACATCCGACGAGCTGTGCAATCTTCCGACACAGGGCTGTGTACAGGAGTTCGGACGATTGCGAATCTTGTGGTCGGCTGCTTCAGGGGCCTACGGTGTGTGGGAACCGGGAGCAATCGGCGGCCTTTACGCAGGCAACGGCTCTGAGGCCGGCCGCCTTGGCTATCCTCTCTCGAAGGAAATTTGCGGTCTCACACGAGACGGCTGCTATCAGGTCTACCAAGGCGGCGTCATTGTGTGGTCCGCTGCGAGCGGTGCACACATCACTCTGGGCGCCATCCGAGGGGCTTGGCTGACCCGTGGACTTGAACGCGGTGACTTGGGCTATCCGGTGTCGGAAGAAGCTTGCGACCTCCCAGGGCCAGGGTGCTGGCAGGAGTATCAGGGCGGGAGCATCTACTGGTCAGCGACGACCGGCGCACATGCGACCAACGGCGCGATCAAGAGCCGGTTCGATGGTCTGGGAGGCGTCTCCGGTGGTCTCGGCTACCCCCTGGCCGGCGAAGTTTGTAATCAGCCCAACGGCGGGTGTTATCAATGGTTCAAGGGCGGCCTGATCTTCTGGTCGCCCTCCAGCGGCGCGCAGCCGGTCAGCGGAGGTATCAAGTCTAAATATGAAGCCATGGGGTGGCACCGGAGCTACCTCGGCTACCCGACGGCCCCGGAGACCTGTGCAGGATCCTCATGCGTCCAAGCGTTCCAGGGCGGTTACCTCACTTGGATATCGGGTATCACCAGGGATTACCGGCACACGGAATGCACGACGCTGAACGACGGCCGGATCAAATACCCCAGCGGGAACGCGAATCGTGTCACTCTCACCTTCGCCGGCGATTACGGACAGTCATACGCCACAGTCGCCTATTGTCAGCGCGTGGCGGGTACGTATGTGACGGACTGGCGAACGGACGGGAGAGTGGGTGCGGCTGGCTTTAAGCCCCCGGGAGTCCCGTCAGGGCCAACGCGCTACAACTACTCGCCCACAGGCTCCTATACCGTAACGGAAGCTTTCGGACTGGGTAATCCCGGGACTGCACTGCCTTACCGCACCCTCAATCCCAATTCGCGGTGGGGCGGCAACCCGTGGACGGCAACATACAACAAGTACTTCGAGTCCACGTCGTGGGTGGGGTACGACGAGAACATGTGGTATTTCGCGACCGGAGCATCGCACGACTACCGCCAGGGGGCCGTCATCAACTACAACCGCCCGCCGGATTCGGAAATTGTCCAAGACGCAGGGTTTGCCATCTTCCTGCACGAACACAAGGCCCCGACAGCCGGATGCATTGCACTTGATGACTGGGCAGTTGAGGACTTCCTTAGGAAATCGACTCCAGGCGACCGAATCATCATGGGAGTGGCCCGCGATATCTTCCTTTAGGAAGGGTGGTTCTTCATCGTCGTCAGATCGCAGGGGACCGCTGAATTTTCCGTGTTGAGGGACGTTCAGCGGTCCCTTCCGTCGCCCGCAAGGCTCGCACCGGGGCAGCCATGACTTTCGGCCCTACGTGGCCACCGGGAAGAAGCGGAAGCTAGGAGATACATCCCGGCTACGGGAACGCTGCCCGACGGGAACAGGGAGCACCATGAGAGACCGACACCCGCAACTCCGGTTCCTCGGAGCCACGGACAGCGTGACCGGTTCAAGATACCTGGTGGAAGCAGGCGGGAGACGCATCCTCGTGGACTGCGGGCTCTTCCAAGGCTACAAGTTGCTCCGGGACCGGAACCGGGTTCCGTTCCCGGTCCAGCCGCGCTCCATTGATGCCGTGCTGCTGACCCATGCGCACCTTGACCACACCGGCTATGTCCCCGCCCTCGTCCGGGACGGCTTCGCCGGGCCGGTGTATGCCACCGAAGGCACCACTGAACTGTGTACCCTTCTCCTGCCCGACAGTGGCTACCTGCAGGAAGAGGAAGCCAAATACGCCTACCAGCGGGGATCGTCCAGGCACAGCCCGCCGGTACCGCTCTATACGGCCGCGGACGCGGTCAGGTCGCTCGACAGTTTCCGGGAACAGGGATTCGATGCCCCGCTGGAACTGGGAGGGGGAATCTCGGCGACGTTCCTGCCGGCCGGCCATATTCTGGGGGCTGCCCAGATCCGGCTCGACGTCGGCCAGCACTCCGTTCACTTCACCGGAGACCTCGGCCGCACCGACGACCCCCTGATGTTTCCTCCCCGCGGACTGGGTGCCGCTGACATTCTGGTGACGGAGTCCACGTACGGAAACCGCAAGCACTCCAGCCTGGATCCGGAACTGCAACTGGGAGAGATCATCACCCGCGTGGCGAAGAAAAACGGCGTCATCATGATTGCCGCTTTCGCCGTGGGACGGGCGGAGACACTGATGCTGCACCTGGCCCGGCTCCGCAGCAAGAACGCGATTCCGGACATCCCCGTGTACCTCAACAGTCCCATGGCCATCGACGCTTCCGGGATGTACCAGCGCCACCCCGATGAACACCGGCTCAAGCATCGGGAATACGAGGACATGTACAAAGTGGCCAAGATGACCCGCACCGTGGACGATTCGAAGCTGCTCAACCTCCGCGGCGGCCCCATGGTGATCATCTCCGCCAGCGGCATGCTCACCGGTGGCAGGATCCTGCACCACATCGCCGAATACGGATCAGATCCGAAGAACGCCATCATCCTCAGCGGGTACCAGGCGGGCGGAACCCGCGGCGCCGCGCTCGCCGCCGGCGAACGGCAGCTCCGGATCTATGGGGAGGACATCCGCATCCGGGCCGAAGTGATCCAGATGGAGAGCCTGTCAGCGCATGCGGATGCCGACGGGCTGATCGAGTGGATGAAGGCCGCCGAGCGGGAACCGCGGATGACATACATCACCCACGGCGAGCCGGAAGCGTCCGATGCCCTCCGGGTCCGGATCAAGCGGGAACTCGGCTGGCGGGTGCGCGTCCCGGAGTACCTCGAAGGCATCTCCCTCGAGGACCCGACGTGACCACCGAAAACCGTGCCGGCCTGAGCATGCTGGACGAGATCCGTTCCCTGGCCCGGCCGCTGAGCGGGCTCAGGGACCTTGACGGGCTGGTCCACAAAGCCGGCTCCGGCCGGTTTGTGGCGATCGGCGAAGCATCCCATGGCACCCATGAGTACTACACCGTCCGGGCCCGCCTGACCATGCGGCTGATCGAGGAGCAGGGGTACAGCTGGATCGGAGTCGAGGGTGACTGGCCGGACTGCTGGCGGATCAACCGCTGGGTTCGGGGACAAAGCGGGCTGGACGCCGGAGTCCACGCGATGCTCGCCGGGTTCGAGCGCTGGCCCACGTGGATGTGGGCCAACGAAGAAGTGGCGGGATTCCTGGACTGGCTGCGCGGCTGGAACCTGGAGCGCCCCCTGGCGGAACGCGTTGGCTTCTACGGCCTGGACGTCTACTCGCTGTGGGATTCACTGCGGGAAATCATCGGCTGGCTCCAGGAAAATGAGCCCGACGCCGTTCCTGCTGCCATGCGCGCATGGCAGTGCTTCCTTCCGCATCACGAGGACCCGCACCAGTACGCCTGGCGCACCCGGCTGGTTCCGGAGTCCTGCGAGGCGGACGTCGTTGCACTGCTCAGCGAGGTACGCAACCGGGCACTGTCACTACGGGACCATGAACCACGCGTCGAAAGTGACGAAGCCTTCGACGCCGTGCAGAACGCCATGGTCGCCGCCAACGCCGAACACTACTACCGCATCATGGTGCGGGGGAACCGCGAGTCCTGGAATGTCCGGGACCATCACATGGCGGACACGGTGGACCGGCTCAGCGCGCATCTGGGCCCGGCGTCTAAGGGCATCATCTGGGAGCACAACACGCACGTGGGGGATGCACGGGCCACGGACATGGCGCGGGACGGGCTGGTGAACGTGGGCCAGCTGCTCCGCGAGCGCCACGGCACCGAGGGCGTGACCCTGGTGGGGCTGGCGTCCTACGCGGGAACGGTGATGGCTGCCGACGGGTGGGGTTCCCCGGAACGGGTGCTCAAGGTACCGGAGGCGCGGACCGGCAGCCATGAGGACCTGCTGCACAAGGCGCTGGGCGCACCGGCTTTGCTGGAATTCGGCAGGGACAGGTCCGGGCCGTGGCTGTCGGCCTGGCTGGGACACCGGGCCATCGGGGTTGTCTACCGGCCGGCCAGTGAACACGGGAATTACGTCCCCACCCGGATGGGAGGTCGCTACGACGCGCTGATCTGGCTGGAGCGGACCTCGGCACTTCGTCCGCTCCATCACGAAGCTGCGCCAAGCGAGCCGGAGTTCGAAACGGAACCCACCGGCTTCTGAAATTCCGCCTTTGTTGTCGCCGGCGTGCCCGGTGTTTCCGGCGGCGCCCCGACGGGCTGAGGCCCCCCGTCGGGCTGAGCCTCGCGTCAGGAAGGGCCTGCGTCCGGAAGAGCCCCGCGTCAGGAGGGGCGCCGCATCATCAGGACGGCCGCCGGAACGTACCAGAGCAGCGGCACCAGCCGGAGCAGGGTGGTCAGCCAGCCCATGGGGGACAGCGGCCCGCTCTCCGGAATCACAGACAGCGCGGACAGGAACGAGGCAGCCGCCGCAAAGGCGGCGATCCAGCCCAGGGCTGCGGGAGATGCCTTCATCCGCAGCGACAACACAGCAATGGCGGTGAACATCACCCCGGCGGGCAGGTTCGCCAGGGCAAGCGTGACGAGGCACAGATCCGCGACGGCGGCGGCCACCCCCGGTGCCACCGCGGCCTGCGACGGCAGGGTCAGCGTGATCTGGGCAGCCTGGCCCAGGATGTTCAGGCCAGCGCCCAGCACCCCTGCCGTGAACGCGATCCCTGCCAGCGTCCCGGCTCCGCCTTCCCGGCGGTACAGGAACGAACGGACATAGCCCAGGAACCAGATCAGGGCCGCTGAACTGAACACAAACAGCATGCTCTGGGCCAGCACGGGCGTTCGGTTGGCCAGCAGGAAGTCCGCGTAGCCGGCATCGGAGGCAGCTGGCCACGGTCCGGTGAGGAGTACTTCCATGGATCCGCCCGCTATGCCGAGCGCTGCCGACACCAATCCGGCCATGCCGCCCGACAACCGCAAGCGCTCGCCGGCGTTAGCAGCAGCTGCCGGATCCCGCCGCACGCGGGTCATCCCCTCGCCGCCAGCAGCCGGTCCATCACCAGGCCGGTCAGCAGCGCCATGCCGGCCGCCATCAGGACGGCGGCCGCGACACCAATGGCGATTACCGTCGTCGGATGCTGTCCCGGCTGCCACAGCGGAGGTGCGACGGCGAAGAACAGTCCCAGCCCGACGCACCATGCCAGTGCATTCCCGCCCACCCACCATCCGCTGTGGGCGAGGTGGCGGCGCAGTTCAGGCCACTGCGCCAGGCCGATCGAACAGAGCAGCAGCAAGGCTCCGGGCACTGCGACGGCGAGTTGCAGGACCGGCGGCCAGGCCTGCCATTGTTCTGCGAAAGTGCTGGGCGCAAGCCCGATGATCCAAGCCAGCGCCGCACCGGTGGCGGTGCGGACGGTCCACGAGCGCACACGGAGCCCGGGCAGCTGCCGCTTCAGCACGTGTGCCTGGGCGAGTCCCAGGACTGTGCCTTCCGCGACACCTGCCACGGCCAGCCACGCCAAGGCTCCGGCCGTATCCGGAATTATCACGAAGACCGCGACGACGGCGGGAGCCACGAAGCCCACACTCTCACCGAGTGTGACCCACAGGAACCAGCGGCGAAGGAACGGCTTTGGCCGTGCGGGGGCGGCGGGGTCCGCCCGGGTGTCCTCCATGGGGCTGACGCTACGCGCGGGGCGCAGCAGCCGGTGAGGGGCTTAAGGCCCTAACCCCTGCCTCGGCCCCCGGAGCACACTGAAGGTGTCAGCGGCCATCGGCGTGCTGATCCGAAAACGCGATGGAGAAGAGCAGGATTCGAATGAGCAAACCAATCGTCGTCGGCATCAACGGCTCCGCGGGAAGTGAGGCCGCAATGTCGTGGTCGCTGCACCGGGCGGCCAAGCTTAAGCTCCCGGTTATTGCAGTCCATGCAGTGGACGACCGGTGGATGTCGCCGGACTTCCAGTATCACGAACTGATCAGGGAATCAGGCATGGAGTTGCTAAGGCAGGTCCAGGAGGATGCCGCCAAGAAGGAACCAGGCGTTGCCGTCGATGTGCAGTTGCGGCACGGAAGCGCAGGCTCAGCCCTGAAGGAAATATCCAAAGAGGCCGCCATGCTGGTCATCGGCTCACACCACCGCCACTGGGCCGACGGAGGACCCATAACGGACCGCGCCCTTCAGGTCGTTACCGCGTCCGACAGCCCCGTGGCAGTCATACCGCAGGCCCAGGGGCCGCAGGGACGCGGCGTCGTAGTGGGCGTGGACGGCTCGGAGGAGTCCCTGCAGGCTGTGGCGTTTGCCGCGGCGGAAGCCGACCGCGAAGGGGATGAGCTGACCGCCCTGCTGGCGTTCCGGCGCCCCGCCCGCTGGGTCCAGAGCGGGATGCCTGCGAGCGGCCTGGCTGAAGTCATTGAGGAAGAGGACAAAATCGTGCTCGCCGAATCGGTCGCCGGGCTGCGGGACAAGTACCCGGACTTGGTGGTGAACCAGGTGCTCGACAAGGACACTGATCCGGCCAAGGCCCTCGTGGAGGCCGCCGCGAACGCGCGGCTCCTGGTGATCGGCAGCCGCGGACGCGGCGGGTTCAGCAGGCTCCTGCTCGGTTCCACCGCCCACGCGGTCCTGCTGCGGGTCCCGTGCCCCACGGTGGTCACCCGGGTGCACAAGATCAAGCACGAGGAATAGCAGGCACACCTCCGTTGCACGAAAAGTGGCCCCCTCCGTGGAGGGGGCCACCTTCGCGTCCGGAACCAGTTGCCCGCTTCGCTGACCGTTCTTGGGTGTCAGGTTATGCGCCCCGGATCCACGTGCGGCCTAGATCCGCCGGGGTGCTAGATCCATTTGGGTGCTGGGGGTACTTCGGGCAGGTCAGCGTCCGACGCCGGTGTCGCGGCATCCGCCGCTGTGCCGGCTGTTGCTGTGGTGCTTGTTGCTCGCACCTCGTGGGTGCCGCGTCCGGTGGCCCATTGGGTGATGGCGGTGAGCGGGCCGGTGATCAGTGTTGGGTTCTCCGCGCTGGTGTCGCCGAACGTCAGGTCTGTGCCAGTGACCCTGATGAGTAGTCCGGTGTCGGTGCCGCGGGTGTGCCAGGCATTGGTGATGTCCTTCAGGAGCCGTTCGAGGACGGGGGCGGGGATGTCGGTGAAGCTGGCGCCGTTGTCCAGGTCCACGGCGTGGACCCAGACTTCACGGGTGCGCATCCAGACGGTTTCCTCGGCCGGGACGATCCGGCCCTGGGCTGTTTTGACTTTGTGGTGCCAGGCCTCGGCCGGGAGGTCCCGCCATTCGACGTTCAGGTGCACCGCGGAGTGGTCGAACAGGTGCCGCAGCGCGATCGGCGGAAGGGTGGCTCCGAAATTGATCTCGTGGTCGCGCACCGACGTGGAGGCGTACATGGGTGTCTCCACGCCGGTGGCTGCCCACTCGATCAGCCGCGCGATGGCCCGCGCGTTGTAGCCGATGTGGGCCGTCACGTGCCGCCGGGTCCAGCCCGGCAGCAGCGAATCCCCGTCCAGGTCCGCGTCGGAGAGCTCGTTGAGCTTGCGGGCGAAAAACGCCGTGCCCCGCCGTGCCTGCAGCAAACCCTCGAGCAGGACCGGGTCCGTGGTCTGGTCGTGGCGGGCGACCATCAGGCTTCCTTGACCACGCGGTTGCTCAGCTGGCCCAGGCCCTCGATGGTGGTGACCAGGATCTGGCCTTCCTGCAGGTAGCGCTTGGGGTCCTGGGCGTGGCCCACACCTCCCGGGGTGCCGGTCGCGATCACGTCACCGGGGTTAAGGGTGATGATCGTGGAGATGTAGGAGACCAGGAATTCGGGGGTGAACACCAGGTCCCCGGTCGGGGTGGACTGCTGGACTTCGCCGTCCACGGCCGAGGTCATCAGCGGGCCGGCGGTGAACTCATCCTGGGTGACCAGGGCGGGGCCGAACGGGGTGGAGTTCTCCCAGGTCTTGCCCTGGAGCCACTGGATGGTGCGGAACTGGTAGTCGCGCATGGACACGTCGTTCAGCACCGAGTACCCGGCGATGTGGTCCTTGGCGTCCGCTTCGCTGATCCGGCGGCCCTTCTTGCCGATCACCACGGCGAGTTCGGCTTCCCAGTCCACGGTGTCCGATTCCTGCGGCAGGGCCAGGTCATCGTTCGGGCCGATCAGGGATTCCTGGTACTTCGCGAACAGGGTGGGGTACTCCGGGATCTCCCGGCCCATTTCCTTGATGTGGTTCCGGTAGTTGTGGCCCACGCAGATGATCTTCCCCGGGAACGGCACCACGGGAGCAAGGTCCGCGCCTTCGAGCGGGTGCGTCGCCCCGGTGGCGGCCTTCGCCTTCTCTTCCCAGGCGGAATCCTTCAGGAGTTCCCCGACGTCGGCGAACCCGTCGATCTCGGTCAGGGTCGTCCCGTCCTGGCGGACAGCCACGGTGTTCTGGCCGGTGCCGGCGGGGGTGCGGAGGGTGAGGAGTCTCATTACTTGGTGCGTCCTTCGATGTAGGTGCGGTTGAAGTTCAGTCGTTCAAAGATCGGGGCGTCGCTGAAGCGGAACAGGTCAAAGGTTGCGTTCGAGCCGGCGCCGGCCTGCAGGGACCACTCGGCCCAGGACGGGACAACGAACAGGTCACCCTTCTCCAGGGTCCTGCTCTCGCCGTTCAGGGTCGCGGTGCCGGTGCCTTCGAAGACCTGCCAGACACTGGAGCCGACCTCGCGGACCGCTTCAGTGGTCGCGCCGGCGCGGAGGCGGTGGAATTCGGCCCGGATGGTGGGCATCACATCCCCGCCCGTGGTCGGGTTCGTGTACCGGACGGCGGCGTGGCCCTGGGACACGGTGGCCGGGTGGCCCTCGTCCTCCAGCAGCAGCTGCTCGCGCAGGGCGGCGTCGGTGTATTCCCACCGGTACGCCGCGATGGGGGAGCTGGTGGTGTCATCCAGGCCCGAGAGCGGACGCAGGCCCGGGTGGGCCCAGAGCCGCTCGGAGCGGGAGATGTCCGGGGTGGCCTCGTCCGTGACCCGCTCGGTGCCGAACTCGAAGAACCCGGCATCGGCGTAGTGCACGAACGGGATGTCCAGCCCGTCGATCCAGGCCATCGGCTCATCAGTGTCGTTGTGATGGCCATGGAAGTTCCAACCCGGAGTCAGCAGGAAATCCCCGCGGGACATCCGCACCGGATCCCCGTTCACCACCGTCCAGACACCCTCGCCCTCAACGACGAAGCGGAACGCGTTCTGCGAGTGCCGGTGCTCCGGAGCGGTCTCGCGGGCACCAAGGTACTGAATCGCAGCCCACAACGTCGGGGTGGCATACGGGGTACCGGCCAGGCCGGGGTTCGCCAGCGCAATAGCACGGCGTTCCCCGCCACGGCCCACCGGGACCAGGTCACCGGCACGGGCCGCCAGCGGGTACAAGTCGCTCCACCGCCACACATGGGCCACCGCCTTCGGGGACGGGACCATCGGCATCAAATCCGCGATCTCAGTCCACAACGGGATCAGGTTCTCCCGATCAAAATCCCGATACAGCTGCTCAAGCTGCGCAGCCTCCTCCGCCGTCGGCTCCGGCAAGGCGTGGCTGGTAGCCACTGATTCATGAGTTGTGTTCTCGGCGCTGATAGACACAGGTGCCTCCTCGGTGAGTGCGGAACAGTTCGTTGGCGTGTCTCGACTCTACGGAGGGCTTCCCTGTGAGCTCCAACATATTCTGCTGGCCAGAATTGCTAGTCCGCGTCGGCCGGATTGGCCGCGATGTCTATCTCCAGCTGACGGCAGGTTTCCCGCAGGGCGCGGACGAGCCCGGCGTCGAACACACGGCGGAAGCGGGTCGCCGGAGTGGCGACGCTGAGCGCGCCGACCACGTTTCCGTGACGGTTGTGCAGGGCAATCCCGAGGGCGCTGACCCCCTCCTCCGTCCCTTCGAAATTGGCGGCGAAACCGTTGCTGCGGATGGATTCCAGCTCGCGGAGGAACGCCGGGTATTCCGCGTCCGGGATGGTGTCGCCGCCGATTTCGGCGTTGTTGCTGCGGAAGAGCTGGTCAATCATTGGCGTTTCCAGTTCGGCGAGCATGGCCTTGCCTCCGGAGGTCTTGTTGGCAGGCATCACCGTCCCTTGCCGGTCACCCACTCGCAACACATTGTTTCCTTCCACGGTGGCCAGGAAACGCGCTTTCGTGCCCACCCGCACCATGAGGTTGACGGTCTCGTTGAGTTGCGCGGACAGCAGCTCCATGTGCGGCTGGGCGAGGGAGCGGAGCAGCCTGGTCCAGCTCAGCCCGGCCGGCCCGACACCCATGGCCGGACCTGGCACGTAGCGGCGGGTTTCATCCTGCACCGCGAACCCGCGGTAGACCAGCATCGCCAGGAGGCGGTGGGCGGTCGACGGGGCAACGGCCAGCTCCTCCGCTGCGTCCTTGAGCCGCAGCGCCCCGCCGTCGCGGAGCAGCTGCAGAAGCTGCAGCGCATTGTCCACTGCCTCGATGGAATAGGTGGGCCGCTTCTGCACGGGTTTCCGGACTGTTCTGGATGCGGGTTTGGGGGCTGGCTCTTTCTGCACATCAGAATTGTATTGTGGTTCACCTCCAACGGCCATGACAGTAGTGGCATGAATCACACACCTTCCGCTGCAGTGCCGCAACGGTCCTCGCCGGGGGCTTCCGCCCCCACAACCGTTGATGGGCCTGCATCGCGGTTCTCGAAAGCTTCGGCCGCCGCCGTCCTCGTCTGCTGGCTACTGGTGGTCTTCGATGGCTATGACCTCATCGTCTACGGGACTGTCCAGTCGTCCCTGATCACCGAGACCGGCTGGGGCCTGAACAAGGCCACCGCCGGGACCATCGGATCCATGGCCTTCCTCGGCATGATGATCGGGGCGATCTTTGCCGGCCGGATGGCCGACTCGTGGGGCCGCCGCCGCACCATCCTGGGCTGCGCCGTCGTTTTCTCCATCTTCACTGTCCTCTGCGCCTTCGCTCCCAACGCTGCCGTCTTCGGCGTTATGCGGCTCCTTGCCGGCATCGGGCTCGGCGGCCTGGTGCCGTCGGCGAACGCCCTTGTTGCCGAACTCGTCCCCACCAAGTGGCGGTCCACCATCGCCACCCTGATGATGTCCGGTGTCCCCATCGGCGGATCAATCGCCGCACTGGTCGGCATCCAGCTGATTCCCGCCTTCGGCTGGCAGTCGATGTTCCTCGTGGCCGTCCTGGCCCTGGTGATCGTGGTGCCGCTGGGACTGAAATACCTCCCGGAGACACTGACTCCGGTCCGTGCAGCAGACAAGGCCGCAGGTCAAGGCCCGGCGAAGGCCGCCGGGAAGGGCCACGCAGTCAGGGAACCGTCCGGCTTCTCTTCCCTGCTCCGGGCACCGTACCTGGGGGTAAGCCTGCTGTTTGCCCTGGCGACGATCGCCACCCTGTTCGCCTGGTACGGACTCGGAACCTGGCTGCCCAACCTCATGCAACTGGCCGGATACAACCTGGGATCCGCCCTGACCTTCGCCCTGGCCCTCAACCTGGGTGCGGTGGCCGGTTCAGTCATTACTGCCTGGGCCGGGACCCGCTTCGGTCCGATTCCGACGGCGATCGCCGCCGCGGCGGTCGCTGCGGGTGCGCTCGTGGTACTGGTCACGGGACCTCCTGTCACCGTGGTCTACCTCATGCTGGTCCTTGCGGGCGTTGGCACCCACGGCACACAGTGCCTGATCATCGCCGCCGTCGCGAGCCACTATCCCGGACACCTGCGGGGCACCGCGCTGGGCTGGGCGCTCGGGACAGGCCGCATCGGCGCCGTCGTCGCACCCCAGGTGGGTGGCCTCCTGCTGGCCGCCGGAATGGGCGTCAACTCCAACTTCATCGCCTTCGCCGGGGCAGCAGCCATCGCAGCGGTGCTGCTGGCCGCCGTCGGCCTCAAACTCAAGTCAAAAATTTCAACCTCACACTCACCTACAGGAGCAAGCAATGTCTGAGCACGCCACGTCCACCGATGTCCTCGTCATCGGAGGGGGAATGGCCGGACTGGCCGGAGCCCTCGCGCTGCGTGAAAACGGCGCCAACGTCACCCTCGTGGAGCGTGCCCCCGAATTCGGCGAGGTGGGCGCGGGTCTGCAGATGGCCCCCAACGCTTCCCGCGTCCTCCGGCGCTGGGGCCTGCTGGAAAAGGCACTGGAAATCGGTGTCCAGCCCAAGCACCTGGTGTTCCGCGACGCCGTCACCGGCGAGGAGCTGACCCGCCAGACGCTCGGCGCGGAGTTCGAGGAACGCTACGGCGCCCCGTACGTCGTAATCCACCGCAGCGACCTGCACCGTGTCCTCCTCGAAGGCTGTGAAGCGGCCGGCGTGACGCTGGTCAACGACGTCATGGTCGAGAGCGTTGAGACCGTGAACGGCCGCGGTGTGGCCCACACGGCGGCCGGCGTGGACTTCGAGGCCGACGTCGTGATCGGCGCCGACGGACTCAAGTCCACCCTGCGTCCGCTCGTGGCCAGCGACGAGCCGGTGCCCTCGGCCTACGTGGCATACCGCGGCACCGTGCCCATCACCGAAAACACCCCCAAGACCGACCTCGAGGACGTCATCGTCTACCTCGGCCCGGACTGCCACCTCGTACAGTACCCGCTGCGCAAGGGCGAGCTGCTGAACACTGTGGCCGTCTTCAAATCCGCCTCCTTCGAGCGCGGCGAAGAGCAGTACGGCGGCGTCGACGAGCTCGAGGCGGCCTACAAGGACTGCGTTCCGGCGGTTCAGGACGCGCTCAAGAACCTGGCCACCGGCATCCGGTGGCCCATGTACGACCGCGACCCGATCGAGAACTGGGTGGCCGGCCGGATGGTGCTGATGGGCGACGCCGCGCACCCGATGCTCCAGTACCTCGCCCAGGGTGCCTGCCAGGCCCTCGAAGACGCCGCTGTGCTGCAGGACGTCAGCAACGGAACCGTCTTCACCGCGGAAGGCATCAACCCGGAAGCCTGGGACGGTGCGATCAAGGACTTCAACAGCATTCGTGCCGGCCGGACCGCCAGGGTCCAGCGCACTGCCCGCGTCTGGGGCGAATCCTGGCACGTCTCCGGGCTTGCCCGGACCCTGCGCAATCTGCTCTTCAAGAGCCGGAAGGACAACGACTTCCAGTACAACGACTGGCTGTACGGCCAGGCCGGCGAGGGAGTTCCCGCGGCACGGAATGCGGCAGCGGCGGCGAAAGTCCCCGCCTAGTCTTACGCCCCAGCCCTAACGCTGCACCCTGGGAAGTGCCGGACTCGTGACCGTGTCCGGCACTTTTCCCGTTGGCACGGAGGCGGTTGCCCGTCCCACCCGCCGTCGGTAACGTTTTTTGTGGAGCATCTGAAGGGCGTGGAGCTCTTGGAGGAAAGGACCCGGGCGTGAGGAATGTCTCCCTCTACCTGGACGTGGACGGCGTGATTTGCCCGTTCGGGGCGGCCGGCACCACGGACTGGGGGAGCCGGTGGCGAATTTCCGACGCCGGGTTGCTTGAAGTCGCATACGCCGGTGAGCTCGTGGAGTCCCTCAACGCACTGTCCAGGACACCCGGCCTCCGATGCGTCTGGCTTACCAGCTGGGAGGAGATGGCACCGGATTACTTGTGCCCCGCGATCGGCCTTGCCGGGCAGGAATGGCCTGTGCTGGCGAGCAATGGACTGGGCAGCGGCGAAGGCTGGTGGAAACTGCGGGCACTGCAGCGGGACATCGAGGTGTCTGCGCCGGACCGTGCCGTCTGGATCGACGACCAGCTCGATTTCGAGACCGAGGCCCGGGCGTGGGCTTCCATCCTTGGCCCGCGCCTGCTGCTGATTTCGCCGCAGCCCAGGCGTGGATTGTCCCGCGCTGAGCTGGAGGCCGTGCGTGCTTTCCTTTGACCGCCGGTTGTTTTGTCCTCACGGCGTTGACGCGTACGATCGATAAGGTTTCAAGCCCCTTCCGAACAACACCACCTGAACTTCCGGCAAACACCGGGGTAACGCTGCGTGCGGACGGGGCACCGGGGAAGTGGAACTGCTGACCGTCGACTCTGCAGATTGGGCAACAGGTGGAAATCACCGTCATGGTGGCGCTGGTAATAGCGCTGGCACTTTTTTTCGACTTCACCAACGGTTTTCATGACACCGCGAACGCAATGGCTACGCCTATTGCCACCGGTGCCATCAAACCCAAGACGGCGGTTGCCCTCGCAGCGGTCCTGAACCTGGTCGGAGCCTTCCTTTCCACCGAAGTGGCCAAGACTGTTTCCGGCGGAATCATCAAGGAAGGGTCCGACGGCATCCAGATCACCCCGGACATCATCTTTGCCGGCTTGATGGGCGCCATCCTCTGGAACATGATCACGTGGCTTAAGGGACTCCCGTCAAGTTCGTCACACGCCCTCTTTGGCGGCCTCATCGGCGCAGCGATCGCCGGCATCGGCATTCATTCGGTGAACTTTGAATCCCTCATGCAGAAGGTGATCCTCCCCGCGATCTTCGCTCCGGTGATTGCCGGCGGCGTGGCCTACGTCTGCACCCGCCTCGCCTACGCACTGACCTCCCGGCACGACCCGGAGACCGGCAGCAAGCTCACCCAGAAGCGCGGCGGTTTCCGCACCGGCCAGATCTTCACGTCCAGCCTCGTAGCACTGGCGCACGGAACCAACGATGCCCAGAAGACCATGGGCATCATCACCCTCGTGCTGATTGCCGCCGGAACGCAGCAGCCGGGCTCCGGTCCGCAGTTCTGGGTCATCGCAGCTTGTGCCTTCGCCATTGCCATCGGCACGTACGCCGGAGGCTGGCGGATCATCCGCACCATGGGCTCCGGCCTTACCGACGTCAAGCCCGCCCAGGGATTCGCAGCCGAAGCCAGCACGGCCTCGGCGATCCTGGCTTCCTCGCACCTGGGCTTCGCGCTGTCCACCACCCAGGTGGCGTCCGGTTCCGTGATCGGCTCGGGGCTGGGCCGCAAAGGCACCTCCGTGCGCTGGGGCACCGCCGGACGGATCGCCATCGGCTGGCTCTTTACGCTGCCTGCCGCCGGGATCGTCGGCGCCCTGACCGCCCTGCTGGTGAAGACCGGCGTCGTGGGAGTGGTCATTGCCGCTGTGGCCGGAACTGGCGCCGTGCTGTTCATGTTCGTGCAGTCCCGAAAGTCCCATGTGGGCCACCACAATGCCGTGGAGGTCGAGGAAGCAGGGCAGGCCGTCCGCTTCCGCAAGAAGAAGGCACTGGCCGCCAGCCGCGCCCACAAGCTGAACGGTGGAAACAAATGAAATGGTTGGAACTGGTCCAGGTGGCGGGCGCCACGCTCCTGGCGGCGGTGACGGTTGTGGTCCTTTACTCCGTCGGAGTCCGGTTCACCGCGATCGCGGGTGATTCCGAGCAGGCCACGCCGCGGTGGATGAAGTCGCTGGCGTACGCCTGCTTCGGACTGTGCGGCCTCGCGGTGCTGTTCGGGCTGTACCTGATCATTCCGTACTTCAGCAAGTAGCATCAGCGCCGGCCCCGGCGCCAAGGCTGGAACGCAAGGTGCTGCTCTGGCGGATATCGCCCATCGGGGGAATAGTTAACACTGTTTCAGCGTGTTTGGTCCGGCCCCGGTGCCGGCCGATGCCGGGAGTCATCCCGAAGGGTTCTATCCAGGCCGGTTCCCCTGCCGGGAACCGCAAGCAGGTGGGTCTGTCATGCACAGTCAAACCGGGGCAGCAGCCGGGCTAACAGCCCGACGAACAGGCCGGCGACCCGGCCGGCTCCTGGTCGGGCTGCTGGGAACCATGGCGGCTCTGGGGCCGCTCTTCCTCACCAGCGGATGTGTCATCCCGCCGGCTCCGGGCCCTGGGACAACCACGACGACGGCGGCATCCGCTGCCGGGTCCGGCACCGCATCGACGGCCTCCACTAACGCCCCGCCAACGGTTGCCCCGCTCCCGGGGCCCGGCGACGGGCCTCCGCCCGCGCCCGGCGCCGTCGTCATTCGCTGGGTGCCCATCGGCCCGGCCGCGCCCTCTGACCCGCCGGAGGGGACGCTGTACGAACTCGTGCGGGACCGCAACTGCGCCGGCCTGCGCGAATCGACCCTCAACACGGCGTTTCCTGCCGTGTGGACGGCTGCGGAGGCCACCTGCCAGGCGCTGGCCACGGGTCTGCCCGGAGACTGGGACCGGGCCCGGGCCGCGCTGTCTGGGGTCACAGGCCTGCCGCCCGAAAGGTGCTGGGAAATCAAGGTCACGGAATCCCTGCGCCAGGCCGTGGACCTTCGGACCGCCCACCCGGGAGCCCAGCTTCAAATAAATTCAGCAGGCGCCGGTGATGACTGCCCCCGGCGGCTGACAGGGTTGACTGTCCTTGACGGGGCATTTGCCGGCCAGCCCACCCCCACCGTTTCCTCTGCCGGCGGCACCCAGGTGCGGCTGGAAGGGTTCTTCGTGAACGTGGACAGAATCCTGGTGGACGGCACCCCGATCGACGACGGCGGCCAGCAGTTCGGCCCCCAGTTCGGTCCGTTCGTATTTTCCGCTCCTCCGGCCGCAGGTGCCTCCTCTGCCAGAGTCACAGTGGAGGCCACTCCGCCGGTTTCCGGGGCAGCAGTGCTGGTGTATTCCGACGAGACGCCGCCCGGTCCCGGCCCCACGCCGTCTGAACCGGCCACGTCAGGCCCCGCCACGACCGCGCCGCCGTCCGCGCCGCCGCAGACAGGGGCCACAAGACGGCTGACGGAACCGCAGTCATGAGCGGCGAGCCGGAGGCGGACCCCCGCTGGAAGCGCGCCGTCGACATGCTGGCGGTCATCGGGCCGCCGTTAACCATCGCCACGGCCTTGCTGGTCTACTTCGGCTGGGCACGGACGGATGCCCAGGCGAAGGCGATGGGGCTGGACGTCAGCCTCTTCGGGTACACGGTGCAGGATTTCGTGCTCCGCAGCATCCCGTCGTTGTTCATCCCGCTGGTCTGGCTGCTGCTTGTCGCTGTCGCATGGCTGTCCCTGGACCGGTTGCTGGCCGGACAACTCGCCGCCGGCAGGGTAGCGGGGATCCGGCGGCTCGCGGCGGTAATTCTGTTTACCGGGCTGGCCTGTGCAGCTGCCATGTGGCTGGTGGTGATTGTCCAACCTGAACGCACCGTGCTGTTCGTGCCGTACATTATGGCTGGCGGCGTGCTGCTCGCGGCCTGGGGCCTAAGTCTTTGGCGGCGGACCGCGGAAGCGTCGGGACGCAGCCTTGCCGCACTGTCGCGGGGGTCCGAGAAGACGCTGGTCTTCTGCCTCGTGACCCTGCTGCTGTTCTGGGGCACCTCGGACTTCGCCCAGGCGCTGGGACGGGGACTGGCGGTGAGCTATGAGGAACGGTCCGCGCTCCTGCCCACCGCCGTTGTGTACAGCAAGGACCGGCTGGGTATCAGTGCGCCCAACGTCCGCGAACAGTCCAGCGGAACAGCGGAACATCCCGTGTACCAGTACAGCGGCCTGCGGTTATTGGTGGTCAGCGGCGGGCGCATATTCCTGCTCAACGAGGGCTGGACGCTCCGCAGCGGCAAAGTGGTGGTGCTCCGTGATGATCCCGGCATGCGCGTGGAGTATGGGAACCCCGAGTCCAAATGACTAGGCTGGGGCCATGTCCAGTCTCCAATATTTTGTGGCGTCGTCACTCGACGGCTTCATTGCCACGTCCGACGACGACCTGGCATGGCTCCTCCAGTTCGACGGGTTCGAAGGCGGCCGGGAAAGCTACGAAACGTTCATGGCCGACGTCGGCTGCATCGTGATGGGCGGCGAAACATACGCCTGGCTCATGGAGCACGAGCCCGGCAACTGGCCCTACCCTGACACCCCCAGCTGGGTTTTCACCCACCACGAACATTCGGCCCCGCGGGGAGCGGACATCACGTTCATCCGCGGCGACGTCCGCGAGTTCATGGACGACTTCACGGCGGAGGCGGCCGGCAAGAACATCTGGCTGGTAGGCGGGGGAGAGCTCGCGGCCCAGTTCGCCGACGCCGGCCTGCTGGACGAAATCATCGTGTCCATCATCCCGGTGGTGCTCGGTGCCGGTAAGCCTGTGCTGCCCATCAAAACAGGTCCCACCCGGCCGTTGGAGCTGGTGGCGTCCAACACCATGGGCAGGGGAATAGTCGAGCTGCGGTACCGGCTCGGCTGAACATGCTCGGCCAGAAGGTCAGGGGGCGATATCCCGGATCAGGTTGGTGATGCGGGCCGTGGACAGCCGGCGGCCCGTCTCGTCGGTCATCACGACCTCGTGGGTCGTGAGCGTGCGGCCCAGGTGGATGGCCGTGCAGGTTCCTGTCACAGTGCCAGCGGCAATGGCCCGGTGATGGGTCGCTCCCACCTCGATCCCCATAGCCTGCCGTCCCGGACCGGCATGCATCCCGGCAGCGAACGAGCCAAGCGTCTCTGCCAGCACCACATGGGCGCCGCCGTGCAGGATCCCGGCCACCTGCGTGTTGCCTTCAACCGGCATGGTGGCCACGGTGCGTTCGGGGCTCATTTCGAGGAAATGGATCCCCATCTTCACCACCAGCGCGCCAACGCCGTATTCGCCGAGCCACTCATGCATTTCTTCGGGAACGCCAGCGGCTGCCAGTTCGGCGGCGAACTGCCCGGGCGTGAAATTGTCCATCATGGGAACTAGGCTGGCACCTGTGAGTGAAACTACCAAACCGGCCCCTGCCCCTCTTTCTGCAGGCACTGCAGCAGACGTCCTACCCGCAACCGAGTCCACTTCCGTGGCTGTGGCCCAGCCCGACCGGAAAACCACACGTACCGCGGAGCCGGTTTCCGCCACCGTGGCCCCCGTGATTCCCATCACCGACCAGCCCCGCCTCCTGGTGCTGGACGGCCACTCCATGGCGTTCAGGGCGTTCTTCGCCCTGCCTGCGGACAAGTTCTCCACCGCTTCGGGGCAGCACACCAACGCGATCCACGGTTTCACGTCCATGCTCATCAACCTGATCAAGGAGCAGCAGCCCACCCACGTCGCTGTGGCCTTCGACGTCTCGGACGAGACCACCCACCGGAAGGCCGAGTACAGCGAGTACAAGGGCGGCCGCAACGAGACGCCCCGGGAGATGAGCGGCCAGATCGACCTCATCGACAAGGTCATGGGTGCGTGGGGCATCAAGACCATCAAGATGCCCGGTTACGAAGCGGACGACATCCTGGCAACCCTCGCCGCCATGGGCGAAAAGGCCGGCTACGAAGTGCTGCTGGTGACGGGCGACCGCGATGCCTTCCAGCTGATTACGGACAACGTGTTCGTGCTGTACCCCAGGAAAGGCGTCAGCGACATTCCCCGCCTGGACGCCCCTGCCATCCAGGAAAAGTACTTCGTCACCCCGGCCGAGTACTCCGACCTCGCCGCCCTGGTGGGGGAGTCGGCGGACAACCTCCCGGGCGTGCCCGGCGTCGGTCCCAAGACGGCCGCCAAGTGGATCAACCTCTACGGCGGACTGGAAGGCGTGCTGGAACACCTCGATTCGATCGGCGGCAAAGTCGGTGACGCCCTCCGCGAGAACGTGGAGTCCGTCAAGCGCAACCGCCGGCTGAACAGGCTCCACACCGACCTGGACCTGCCCGTGACGCTTGACGACCTGGCAGAGCCGCGGCCGGACCAGGCAGCCCTGGAGCAATTGTTCGATGAGCTGGAGTTCAAGACCATCCGCACCCGCCTCTTCGCCCTCTACGGGAGCGACGACGTGGACCTCGCAGAACGGGAAAGCCTTGACATCCCGGACTACGCCACGCCGGCCGGAGCAGCCGAGCTGGAGGCCTTCCTGGCCGCAGGCACCGGGCAGCGGTCCGCCGTCGCCGTCGACCTCGTCCCGGGACGGATCGGGGAGGACGCCGCCGCGCTGGCAATCGTCCGGGACGGAGCCGCCGCCTACATCGACCTTTCGAGCCAGGATGCCGAGGCCGAAAACGTACTGGCCGCGTGGCTGCGCGACCCCGAAGCGCCCAAGGTGATGCACGGTTTCAAAGCCGCCCTGAAAGCGCTGACCGCCCGCGGCCTGGAACTTGAAGGCGTCGTGGACGACACCTCGATTTCCGGCTACCTCATCCAGCCCGACCGCCGCACCTACGAGCTCGCGGAGCTGGCGCAGCACCACCTCAACATCGAAATCTCCACCGCCGTTGCGAAGGCCGGACAGCTGGAGCTGGCGTTCGACGGCGACGACTCGGCCGCGGCCGGCGAACTTGTCCACGCCGCCGCCGTCGTCCAGACGCTCAGCCGCTACTTTGAAGCGGAGCTGAAGGAGCGCAAGGCGGAGGAACTGCTCTCCACCCTTGAGCTGCCGGTCAGCAGGGTGCTGGCTGACATGGAGCTCGCCGGCATTGCGATCGACATGCAGCGGATGGATGAGCAGCTGGCTGACCTGGCCAAGGTGATCGACAACGCCCAGGAGCTGGCGTTCGCCGCCATTGGCCACGAGGTCAACCTGGGATCGCCCAAACAGTTACAGACCGTCCTCTTCGAGGAACTGCAGCTGCCGAAGACGAAGAAGATCAAGTCCGGTTACACCACCGACGCCGCCTCGCTGAAGAACCTGC
This sequence comes from Arthrobacter sp. LjRoot78, assembly GCF_964254335.1. NCBI lineage: Bacteria > Bacillati > Actinomycetota > Actinomycetes > Micrococcales > Micrococcaceae > Arthrobacter > Arthrobacter sp. LjRoot78. Next base: position 2,246,523 of record NZ_CAXUTG020000001.1, read on the forward strand.
TGGAAAAGACCGGGCACGAATTCCTGGTGCAGCTGATGGCCCACCGCGAGTCCTCGAAGCTGCGCCAGATGCTGGAGTCGCTCAAGAAGTCCGTGACCGAGGACGGCCGGATCCACACCACGTACGCGCAGAATGTCGCCGCCACCGGACGGATCTCGTCCAACAACCCCAACCTGCAGAACATCCCCATCCGCAGCGAGGAGGGCCGCCGGGTCCGCGGCATCTTCGTGGTCAGCGACGGCTATGAATGCCTCTTGTCCGCGGACTATTCGCAGATCGAAATGCGGATCATGGCGCACCTCTCGGGGGATGAAGGCCTGATCCAGGCATACCGGGACGGCGAGGACCTGCACCGGTTCGTGGGATCGAACATCTTCCACGTGCCCACCGACCAGGTCACCAGCGCCATGCGTTCCAAGGTCAAGGCGATGTCCTATGGCCTTGCCTATGGCCTGACGTCGTTCGGGCTCTCCAAACAGCTGGAGATTTCCGTTGACGAGGCCCGAACCCTGATGAAGGAGTACTTCGACCGCTTCGGAGCCGTCCGCGACTACCTGCGCGGCGTGGTGGATCAGGCCCGGATCGACGGGTACACCGCCACCATCGAGGGCCGCCGGCGGTACCTGCCGGACCTCACCAGCACGGACCGGCAGCTGCGCGAAAATGCGGAACGCATCGCGCTGAACTCACCGATCCAGGGCTCGGCGGCAGACATCATCAAACGGGCCATGCTGGGCGTGCACGCGGAACTGAAGGCCCAGGGCCTGAAATCGCGCATGCTCCTCCAGGTCCACGACGAACTGGTGCTTGAAGTTGCCCCCGGCGAGCGTGTTGCAGTGGAGAAACTGGTCACCGAACAGATGGGCTCCGCCGCGGACCTCAGCGTGCCGCTGGACGTCCAGATCGGCGTCGGTCCGAGCTGGTACGACGCCGGGCACTAGCAGTTTTAGGACGCGCAGGACGCCGCCAACCCGGCGTCCTGCGCGTTGGTTCATTCGGTTCAAGGGGGAGCAGCACGTGGCAGAAAAGTATGAGATCCGTCGTTTCAGGGCAGCGGAGAAGGGTGTGCCCGGCTATGAGCAGGGAACCGATTGGATCCAGGCCGTGGGCTTCGGATTCCACGACACCCGCCGGAACGACGATTACGTGGACAAGATCATGGCCATGTACCGCACGGACGGACGCGAGCTGACCGGCGTCTACCAGACGGGTGCAGTGGCGCAGCATTCTTTGGGTGCCAGTGTCCCCGTGGCAACATTCGGCACGCTCCGGCGGGACCTGAATGTCGGGTACGGCCGCCAGCTTCTCACGCACATGGTGACGGCAGTGACCGTGCGCGGAACCCATCGGCGTCAGGGCCTTTTGCGCCGCATGATGACCGAAGACCTTACCGCGGCGAAGGCGGACGGCCTGGCGATTGCCGCGCTGACCGCCTCCGAGGGCTCCATCTACGGGAGGTTCGGCTACGGCGTCGCAACGTTTGAGCGCAGCATCAAGGTGGATACCGGACCACGGTTCGCTCTCCGCCACCAGCCTTCCGGCACGGTGGAGATCGCCGACCGGAAGGTGCTCCTCGAACTGGCCCCTGAAGTGTTCGAGCGCGTGCACCGCCACACTCCCGGTTCCATCGTCCGGCAGGATGCCTACCGGCAGAACATCTCCGGAACCGTGGGCCGCGACGGTAACGAAGATGAAGCCATCAAGTGCGCGTTGCATTACGACGCTGCCGGAGCAGTGGATGGCTACGTCTCGTATAAATTCGCCGGCTGGGACACCAAGCCCTACACGGTGGAAATCGTGGACCTGGTGGCAGCAACGGATGATGCCTACCTGGAGCTCTGGCAGTTCCTGGGCAGCATCGACCTCATCCAGCGTGTCAGCTGGGCCGACGCACCGGTGGACGATCCTCTGGTGTGGGCGCTTGCGGACCCGCGCTGCGTCGAAGCCTCCGACCACCGGGATATGCTCTGGCTCCGGATCCTTGACAGCGTTCAGGCGCTCGGTGCCCGGCGATACTCCGCAGGCGGACGGCTGGTCCTGGAAGTCGAGGACGCCCTGGGATTCGCCGGCGGAACGTTCATCCTTGACGTCAGCGGCGGCGAGGCCAGTGTTTCGGGAGCACCGGCCGGGGCGCACCCCGACCTGTCGATGGACGTGGCCGATCTCGCCTCGATCTACCTCGGCGCCGTGTGTCCGGTGACGTTGAAGGCGGCGGGGCGGATTCGGGAACACACGTCCGGTGCCGCACTCCGGGCACGGCTCATGTTCGCCGTCGAACGCGCGCCCCACTGCCTGACGCATTTCTAAAAGGGGTTTCGGGCCGCCATTCCCGCCCCTGCCGCTTTGACCGGGGTTGGAGGGTACGACTAGAATAAACGGGCGTGTACTACGTGCGCGTATCTAGAATCCACAAATCAGGATGAACCTGGCAGAACCATGCGTTCTGCCAACATCCGCGCACTCGTCAATACGGGTGGGCGGCGGTCCGCCTGACCGACTAACTATCCACAACGGAGCCCCTACTACATGACCATCACCTCCACCGAGAAGCCCGGTACCCCCGTAGTCGCGATTAACGACATCGGTACCGCTGAGGACTTCCTCGCAGCAGTCGACGCCACCATCAAGTACTTCAACGACGGAGATCTCGTCGAAGGTACCGTCGTCAAGGTCGACCGCGACGAAGTTCTGCTCGACATCGGTTACAAGACCGAAGGTGTCATCCCCTCCCGCGAGCTGTCCATCAAGCACGACGTTGATCCCGGAGACGTCGTCTCCGTTGGCGATCAGGTCGAAGCCCTGGTGCTCACCAAGGAAGACAAAGAAGGCCGCCTGATCCTCTCCAAGAAGCGTGCTCAGTACGAGCGCGCCTGGGGCGACATCGAGAAGGTCAAGGAAGAAGACGGTGTCGTCACCGGTACCGTCATCGAGGTTGTCAAGGGTGGTCTTATCCTCGACATCGGTCTGCGCGGCTTCCTGCCCGCATCCCTCGTCGAGATGCGCCGTGTGCGCGACCTTGCTCCGTACATCGGTCAGCAGATCGAAGCCAAGATCATCGAGCTGGACAAGAACCGCAACAACGTTGTGCTGTCCCGCCGTGCATGGCTCGAGCAGACCCAGTCCGAGGTCCGCTCCACGTTCCTCAACAAGCTGGAAAAGGGCCAGGTTCGTCCCGGCGTCGTTTCCTCCATCGTCAACTTCGGTGCCTTCGTGGACCTGGGCGGCGTAGACGGCCTGGTTCACGTTTCCGAGCTGTCCTGGAAGCACATCGACCACCCGTCCGAGGTTGTCGAAGTTGGCCAGGAAGTCACCGTCGAGGTTCTCGAGGTCGATCTGGACCGCGAGCGTGTTTCCCTGTCGCTCAAGGCTACGCAGGAAGATCCGTGGCAGACCTTCGCCCGCACCCACGCCCTCGGCCAGGTTGTTCCGGGTAAGGTCACCAAGCTCGTTCCGTTCGGTGCGTTCGTTCGCGTCGAAGACGGCATCGAAGGCCTCGTGCACATCTCCGAGCTGGCAGTCCGCCACGTGGAGCTGGCTGAGCAGGTTGTCTCCGTTGGCGACGAGCTGTTCGTCAAGGTCATCGACATCGACCTCGAGCGCCGCCGCATCTCCCTCTCCCTCAAGCAGGCTAACGAGGGCGTTGACGCTGACAGCACCGAATTCGATCCGGCTCTCTACGGCATGGCCGCTGAGTACGACGAAGAGGGCAACTACAAGTACCCGGAGGGCTTCGACCCGGAGTCCAACGAGTGGCTTGAAGGCTACGAGAACCAGCGCGCAGCCTGGGAGCAGCAGTACGCTGACGCCCAGACCCGCTGGGAAGCACACAAGAAGCAGGTTGCCCAGCACGCTGCCGACGACGCTGCAGCTGCAACGTCCGGTGACAGCGATTCCGGCACCACCAGCTACTCCTCCGAGCCTGCTGCAGCCGAGACCGGTGCAGGCACGCTTGCTTCGGACGAGGCTCTTGCAGCACTGCGCGAGAAGCTGACCGGCAACTAATTTCCCGGTTTGCCCCGGACTTAAGTCCGGTGGCACCAGGCAGCTAGCAAGCTGAAGGTGGCCGTCCCCGTAAGGGGGCGGCCACCTTTTTGTCTGCCGGCAGGCTCTGCCTAGCCCAGCAACCGGTCGGTCGCAGGGTCCGCGCTTCCACCGAAGTACCTGTCGAGGACCTCCTGGAACACTGGCTCGTCAGGAGCGGCGCGCAGGAACAGCGTCATGGAGGACTGCAGCTTCCGGGCGTCGATCCCGCCGAAGATCCCGACGGCGCTGAGTCCGGTATGGGCGGCAACGGCCCGGGAGCAGTCAAGGAGCCGCGGACCAAGTACCGGGTGACCCCCGTAGGCCTTGGCCTCGGCCAGCGACGTGACGGCATACTTCCGGGACGTGGCGCTCTGTCCGAGGCCGGCGATCTGCGGGAAGATAAACCACATCCAATGGCCCTGCTTGGATCCGTTGGATATTTCGTCCAGGGCCCTCTGGTAGGTTCCGCTGGCGTTCTGGGCCTGCACGAAGCGTGCAAGGTCGAAGGGATCTTCCACAGCTGCCTCCTCTGCTCAGTTGGACGCTGTCCATCCATCCAACCACCGGCCCGGCCTCGTGACGAGGGCTTGCGGCCTCAGCGAAGGGTGATCCGCGCCGTCACCGCTGGGCTCAACCCATCCCCGGACAGCTGCGCCCCGGCGGAGCGTAGGAGCGCCTGTGCGGCCGTGTTCCCGGCGGTAGTCTCGGCCTGCAGCACTGAGGCGCCGGCGCCCACGGCCACGGCGCAGACGAGCCTCACCGCCTCCCGGCCGATGCCCAGGCCACGGAAGCTTCGGCCCAGCCACATCCCGGTTTCCAGCGACGCCATCCCGGGCGTGGTGGTTCCGGTGCGCTTGAGCCGGATCGAGCCGGCCACCCGGCCGCCAAAACTGACAGCCCAGGATTTCTGGCCGTCCGGGCCGTCGAGGCCGGCCGCCGCAGCGCGGTGGTAGTCACGGAACCAGCCGATCCGCTCAGCGTTCCAGCCGGAGGTGGCACCCAACGGGGGAGTGACCTCGTCGGCAGCTGCTTCCGTGAGTGCGAGGTCCAGCAGCGCTGCCAAAACTTCCTCGTTGACGTCGAGCAGCTCCACACTGCCCGCGAGGGGCGGTGCGTGTTCAGAATGCGAAGACTGTTCAGAAGGGGACATCGATCCATTCCGCTTCTTCCGGCCGCAGGACGGCGCTGCCGGCTGTCAGGGACGCAAGCCGTGCGGCGGCCCGGTCCAGTTCGTCAGGCTGGTCGGCCAGGGCCACCCTGAGAACAGTGGTCCTCGCCTCGTAGCTGGTCTCCGCCATCACATAGCCGGCGGCGCGGAGGTCGTTTTCCAGCCTTCCGGCGGCGGAATGCGGAACCTCCACGGAGCAGATCCGAAGCCGGCGGCGCCGGACCAGCGGTGCCAGGTCCAGCGCGGAGGAGACCGATTCGGAATAGGCGCGCACCAGACCACCCGCACCCAGCAGGATCCCGCCAAAATAGCGGACGACGACGGCGGTGACGTCGCTCAGGTCAGTCACCCCGGGCAATGTCTCCCGCCGGAGGAGGGCCTCGAGCATGGGGATGCCGGCGGTTCCGGACGGCTCGCCGTCGTCGTTGGAGCGCTGGATGTCACGGTCCGGTCCCAGGACGAAGGCGGAGCAGTGGTGCCGGGCGTCGTGGAATTCCTTGCGCAGTCCGGCCACCAGGTTCCTTGCGCCTTCTTCGTCGCCGCTACGCCGGATCACGGTGATGAACCGCGACCGTTTGATCTCGAGTTCATGGCGGAAATCCGGCCCGGCCGCCAGGGTGGTGTAGGCAGTGGCCCTGCTTTCATCCTCTTGCACCGCCCAAGTCTAGTCCGGGGATGCGCCCACGCGGTCAGGGGTGGTGGTGGGTGGGGACTAGTCTGGTGGGGTGCTGAAGATCGGGTTGACAGGCGGCATCGCCTCGGGGAAGTCAGTTGTAGCCTCGCGTTTGCGCGAACTGGGGGCCGTCCTGGTTGACGCCGATGCCCTCGCTCGTGAGGTGGTGGAGCCGGGCACCCCCGGACTGGGCCGCGTGGTGGAAGCATTCGGGGCGGACATGCTGGCTGCGGACGGCGGGCTGGACCGGGCCCGGCTTGGCGCGCTGGTGTTTGGCGACCCGGACAGGCTCGCGGTGCTCAACGGCATCGTTCATCCCCTCGTCCGGGAGCGGGCCGCCGCGATGATTGACGCCGCCCCCGGCGGCGCCGTCGTCGTACAGGACATTCCCTTGCTCGTGGAAACGGGCCAGGGCAGCAATTTCCATCTCGTGCTGGTAGTGGATGCACCCGATGAGGTGCGGGTGCGGCGCATGGTGGCACTGCGGAACATGACCGAAGAGCAGGCCAGGTCACGGATGGCGGCGCAGGCCGCCAGGGACGACCGACTGGCCGCCGCGGACGTAGTGCTGGACAACTCCGGAAGCATTGATGAACTAAAAGCCGCCGTTGACGTCCTGTGGACCAGTCGGCTGGCCCCTTTTGCGGACAACATCAGCAAGCGGCGGGCGGCGCCGCGGACGGGCGGGCCGGTGCTTGCGCCGGCCGATCCGACGTGGGAAGCCCAAGCCGCCCGCCTCGCCGCCCGGCTGCAGGCTGCGGCTCCCGCGGACATCGTGGCGGTGGATCACATCGGCTCCACCGCCGTGCCGGGGCTTGACGCCAAAGACATTATTGACCTCCAGTTGACCGTTGCGGACCTTGAGACCGCGGACCGGATCGCGCCGCTCCTCGCCGCGGCGGGCTTTCCGCTGTGGCCGGGAGTGTTTGCCGACAGCCCGCAACCGTCGCACCCTGATCCGGCCGACTGGGCCAAGCGCCTGCACGGGAACGCCGACCCCGGCCGGCCCGTCAACCTGCATGTCCGGGCTGCGGGCTCGCCCGGCTGGCGGTTTGCCCTGTGTTTCCGGGACTGGCTCCGTGGCGATGCTGCGGCCAGAAGCGACTACCTGGCGGAGAAGCGGAGGGTCGCCGCCCTCCACAGCGTGGACAAGTCGACGGCGGGCTACGCGGCGGACAAGGAAGCATGGTTCGCGGAGCATGCCGCCGGCCGGATGGACGCGTGGGTGCAGCGCACGGGGTGGCAACCGCCGTCGTACGCAACAGCGTCAGCCACCGGTGCGGCTGCCGGCGCCGTCAGCGGTACTGCCCAAAGCTGAATTGGGGCACGTTGTCAGAGCCCGGCGGTAGATTATATTCATGAGTCTTGCCCAGGAAATCAACCGTGTCGTGGCTCCGTTCGAGGTCATCAGTGAGTTCAAGCCGGCGGGCGACCAGCCGGCCGCCATCGCGGAGCTGACCGAGCGTATCAAGAACGGCGAAAAGGACGTAGTGCTGCTTGGCGCCACCGGTACCGGTAAAAGCGCGACGACGGCATGGCTCATTGAGCAGGTCCAGCGTCCCACCCTGGTGATGGTGCAGAACAAGACCCTCGCCGCGCAGCTGGCCAACGAATTCCGCGAACTGCTCCCGAACAACGCCGTCGAGTACTTCGTGTCTTACTACGACTACTACCAGCCGGAAGCCTATGTAGCGCAGACGGACACCTTCATCGAGAAAGACTCCTCCGTCAACGAGGAGGTCGAACGCCTCCGCCACTCCGCCACTAATTCCCTGCTGACCCGACGTGACGTGATCGTGGTGGCCACCGTGTCCTGCATCTACGGCCTGGGCACTCCGGAAGAGTACATCGCCGGGATGGTGACGCTCCGCAAGGGCGCGGAGATGAACCGCGACGACCTTCTCCGGAAATTCGTCTCCATGCAGTACACCCGCAACGACATGGACTTCCACCGCGGCACTTTCCGGGTCCGCGGCGACACCGTGGAAATCATCCCGATGTACGAGGAACTCGCCATCCGGATCGAGTTCTTCGGCGACGAGATCGAGAACATCCACACGCTCCACCCCCTGACCGGCGAGGTGATCCGGGACGAAGACGAGATGTACGTGTTCCCTGCCTCGCACTACGTGGCCGGACCGGAACGCATGGCCCGGGCCATCAAGCGGATCGAGGACGAACTCGCCGAACGGCTGCAGGTGCTCGAAAGCCAGAACAAGCTCGTGGAAGCCCAGCGGCTCCGGATGCGCACCACCTACGACCTCGAAATGATGCAGCAGATGGGCTTCTGCAACGGCATCGAGAACTACTCGTCGCACATTGACGGCCGCGCCCGCGGCACGGCGCCGCACTGCCTCATCGACTACTTCCCGGATGACTTCCTGCTGGTCATCGACGAGTCCCACGTGACGGTGCCTCAGATCGGCGCCATGTACGAGGGCGACATGTCCCGCAAGCGGAACCTGGTGGACTTCGGCTTCCGGCTGCCCTCGGCGATGGACAACCGGCCGCTTAAGTGGGACGAGTTCCAGGAGCGCGTGGGCCAGACCGTGTACCTCTCCGCCACTCCCGGCAAGTACGAACTCGGCAAGTCCGACGGCTTCGTGCAGCAGATCATCCGTCCCACCGGCCTGATCGACCCTGAGGTGGTGGTCAAGCCCACGAAGGGCCAGATCGATGACCTGCTGGGGGAGATCAAAACCCGCACGGCGAAGAACGAACGCGTCCTGGTTACCACCCTCACCAAACGGATGGCGGAAGACCTGACCGACTACCTGCTGGGCCACGGCGTGAAGGTGGAGTACCTGCACTCCGACGTGGACACACTCCGCCGGGTGGAGCTGCTGCGGGAACTCCGGATGGGTGTCTTCGACGTCCTGGTCGGCATCAACCTGCTCCGGGAAGGCCTCGACCTCCCCGAAGTTTCGCTGGTCAGCATCCTCGACGCGGACAAGGAAGGCTTCCTGCGGTCCTCAACCTCCCTGATCCAGACCATCGGCCGCGCCGCCCGTAACGTGTCGGGACAGGTGCACATGTACGCCGACCGCATCACCGATTCCATGGCGCACGCGATCGACGAGACCAACCGCCGCCGTGCCATCCAGGTTGCCTACAACACGGAAAACGGCATCGACCCGCAGCCGCTGCGGAAAAAGATCGCGGACATCACGGACCAGCTGGCCAAGGAGGATGCGGACACCCGCGAACTGCTGGCCGCTGCAGGGAAAACCCGGGGCAAGGGCAAGGGCGCGTCAAAGGTGCGCCAGGACGGCCTGGCGGCCGCGCCGGCGGAGGACCTTGTGGGCCTGATCGAGCAGCTGACGGAACAGATGCACGCCGCGGCCGGCGAACTGCAGTTCGAACTGGCCGCCCGGTTGCGCGATGAAGTAGGGGAATTGAAGAAGGAACTGCGGCAGATGCAGGCCGCCGGCCACGCCTAGGGTAAAGTTGTTGTCACGTAGGGGAGTATCCCAAGCGCTACGATCGTCAACACGCACGGCATAGATGCCCTGCCGGGCGTAGCGGGCTGCCGTTTCAGCACGAAGTGCGCAGGCAAGCCGGAGAGACTTACACCGCATCTCTGTACCCTGCGAAAGGCATCCCTGTGCTCGAACTACCCGTCTGGTTCGAGGTCGGCTCACTCGTCGTCCTCGGCCTCATCCTCCTCATTGACCTGTTGCTGGTTGTCCGGCGCCCCCACGAACCTTCCATGAAGGAAGCCGGCCTCTGGGTGGCGTTCTACGTATCGCTCGCCCTGGTCTTTGCCGGCGCGATGTTCGCCTTCACCGGCCCGGAGTTCGGCGGCCAATTCGTTGCCGGCTGGGTGACGGAATACAGCCTCAGCATCGACAACCTCTTTGTCTTCATCATCATCATGGCGCGCTTCTCCGTTCCCCGTAAGTACCAGCAGGAAGTGCTGATGGTGGGCATCATCATCGCGCTGATCCTGCGCGGCATCTTCATCCTGCTCGGCGCCATCGTGATCGAGCAGTTCAGCTGGGTCTTCTACATCTTCGGCGCCTTCCTGCTCTGGACCGCCTGGAAGCAGGCCCAGGACGAGGGCGAGGACGAAGAGGACAAGGAAAACCCGCTGATCGCGAGGCTCCGCAAGGTGATTCCGATGTCGGAGAAGTTCGACGGCGGCAAGCTGCGCACCACGGTTAACGGCAAGAAGGTCTTCACCCCGATGCTGATCGTTTTTGTCACGATCGGCCTGACCGACCTGCTGTTCGCTGTCGACTCCATTCCGGCGATCTTCGGCCTGACCCAGAGCCCGTTCATTGTCTTCACCGCAAACCTCTTCGCCCTCATGGGCCTGCGCCAGCTGTACTTCCTGCTGGGCGGCCTGATGAACCGCCTGATCTACCTGAAGCACGCACTGTCCTTCATCCTGGCATTCATTGGCGTCAAGCTGGTCCTCCACGCAATGCACGTCAACGAACTTCCGTTCATCAACGGCGGCCATCACATCGAGTGGGCTCCGGAGATCCCGACGTTCGTGTCGCTGGCTGTCATCGTGGGCACCATCGTTGTCGCCGTGATCGCCAGCCTGGTGAGCTCCAAGGCTGCACAGTCGAAGTTGGACGCCCGTCTCGAAGAGGACGCCCGCAAGAGCATGAGCGACGCCGAGTAGTCACCGCACCGTTTCACGTATCTCCCAGGCAACCCCGGTCACCTCGTTGGCCGGGGTTGCCTGCGTCTGACGGGCCTGTTTGTCCTGGCACGGGCAGGACTATGCTCTAGGGATGGCAAATACTTCCGGGGCGGAGCCCGGCGTGCGCCACGATCAGGGGCGGACCCTGCCACGCCATACCGTCCAGCGGCGCACCGTCATCCTCCTGGGGTCGGCGCAGCTTCTCAGCGGAATCGGCACGGGAGCCACTGTTTCGATCGGCTCGCTGCTGGCGGTGGACCTCTCCGGTTCCAGCGCCTGGGCAGGCTCCGTTTCCACCGTGATGACCCTCGCCGCCGCCTTGTCCGCGCTGCCGCTGGCTTCGCTGGCGGACCGCCGCGGGCGCCTGGCCGGGCTGGTGACAGGTCTCGCGGCCGCCCTCGCCGGTGTCGCGGGCATCGTGGTTTCCGTAGTCTCCGGGAGCTTCCTGTTGCTGCTCCTGGGCACTGCCGGAGTGGGAGTCGGCACGGCCTCAAACCTGCAGGCGCGTTTCGCGGCCGTGGACCTCGCCGATGACGAGCATCGCGGGCGCTCCCTGTCCGCCGTCGTCTGGGCCATCACCATCGGCGCGGTGGCGGGACCCAACCTCATCCAGCCCGGCGCGGTTGTGGGCCAGGCAGTCGGGCTCCCGCCCATCGCCGGCCCCTTCATCATTTCCGCCGCCGGGCTTGTGCTGGCCTGTGTCCTCCTGCTCGCCGGGCTCCGGCCTGACCCGCTGCTGTTCGCCCGGCAGCTCGCGGCCGCCGGCCAGCAACCGGCAGCCCACCAACCCGCCGACCAGCAACAAGCCAGCCAGCAACAAGCCAGCCAGCCACCAGCCGATACGCCACGGCGCGGCGCCCTTGCCCGGGGATTGCGCGCTGCCCGCAGCTCGCCGTCCGCCATCCTGGCGCTGGCCGCCGTCGTGGGAGCCCATGCCGTCATGGTGGGGGTGATGTCCGTGACGCCCCTCCACCTGCAGGAGCTGGTCGCCGGGCCCGGCGCGGCCGCCCACGCCGGGCACACGGCCTCGGGCGACGTCCTGGTGATCATTGGCTTCACGATCTCGCTGCACATCGCCGGGATGTTCGCGTTGTCGCCCGTGATGGGGTGGCTGACGGACAAGGCGGGACGAAAGCAGACGGTGGTCATCGGGTTCGCCCTGCTGGTCGCAGCCGTGGCCGTGGCCGGTGCCGGCCAGCGGTCAACCACCGCCGTGGCCGTGGGACTGGTACTGCTGGGACTCGGATGGTCCGCCGCCACGGTCGCCGGGTCCACGCTCCTGGCGGAAAGCGTCCGCCAGGAGGAACGCGTGATGGTCCAGGGCGTTTCGGACATGCTCATGGGAGCAGCGGGCGCCGTAGGCGGCGCGTCCTCCGGCGTCATCCTCAGCTGGGCGGGTTACCCCGGACTCAACCTGGCCGGAGGCGTGGTTGCCGGCGTCGTGCTTGCCGCCGCCGTCATGGCCCTCCTGCCCGGACGGGCAGGAGACCCCGCGGGACGGGTGTCCGGAACCGCCGCCGGCCGCTCACTTGCGGACTGAGCGCACCATTCCCAGCAGGCGCCCGAAGATGCCTTCGCCGTCGTCCGCAATGCCGTCATGGTGGAAGTCCGCGGTCTCCCAGACCTGGAGTCCGCGAACGGCGGACGCCGTTTCCAGGGAGAGGTCCCGGTCGACGTAGATGTCCTCGCTGTACACCGCGGCGGCAACGGGAACGGTGTTTGAGGCAAGCCGTTCCGGGTCGTAAAGCGGCTTCCAGTCGGACTTCTCGGCCAGCAGCCGGGCAACATTCCGCAGCGGACGGAGCGCCGCGTCCTGCTCGAAGTACCAGGGATAGACCATTTCGCCGGTCAGCAGCGGCTCGGCGGCGTCGGGGCGGAACTCGGGGAAGTCCTGGAGCACCCGCAGCGCGGCCCAGTCCGTGGCTTCCCCCTGACCGTAGATGGACTCGTGCATGAGGGCGTACAGCGGGTTCCCTGCGCGGGTGACAATGCCGCGGACCTGCTCCAGGAAGGAGTCGGAGAGGCGGTCGCCGTCGGGCGTGGCCACGAAGGCGTCCTCCAGCAGGTGGTGCAGGGTGTCCACCCTGGTGTTTCCGCCCAGGTAGGACCCCACCATCTGGAAACGCTCTACGGTGAGCCGTTGGCCGTCGGGCAGGTGCTCCTCAGTTTCGCGGAGGTGCCGGGCAATCCGGCTGACCGTAGCACGGTCCTCGGGGTACGACTTGAAGTATTCGGCGTTGCGGGCGGCCACGCGGCGGTAGGTGGCCTGGTACACCCTGTCGGCAGGTCCGTGAAGCGGCCCAAGCCCACCGGTGATGAGCGCCTCGCGAAGTCCCTCCGGGGCGAAGGAGAGGTAGCTCAGCGCGCAGAAGCCGCCGTAGCTTTGCCCGTAGATGGTCCACGGGCCGGACCCGAGGGCATGCCGGATCGCCTCGGCGTCAGCCACAATCGAATCCGCCCGGAAGTGGGTCAGGTACTCCAACTGGTCGGCGTCGTTTCCGCGGAGCGGGAGGGTGTTGCGGTCGATCGCGGCGGACAGACCGGTGCCGCGTTGGTCCAGCATGAGGATCCGGAAGTCCCTGGCGGCGGCTTTGCTCCAGCCACCGAGGGAGGGAAACCGGTTGCCCCTCCCGCCGGGGCCGCCCTGCAGGTAGAGCAGCCAGGGAAGCCTGGCGGCGTCTTCCTCGCTGTGGTCAGCGGAGACGTACTCCCGCGCAAAAACGGTGATCGTCTCCCCGGCACCCCCATTGAAGTGGTCAAGCGGCACCTCGAAAAAGTGCTCGGCCGTCCGCATTCCGCGGTACTCGTGCCGTGCTCTGACCGTGTGGGGGACAGCCGGCACATCGGCGGCAGCGGCAGCCTCCAACATCCCCACGGCAGCCAGTCCGGTCATCGGAAGATCAGCCAAGGACGTGCGCCTCACGGGCGGTCCCGAACGACTCGAGGGCTTCCCCGGTCAGCCGGAATGTTGACCATTCCTCCATGGGGAATGCGCCCAGTTTCTTGTAGAAGTTTATGGACGGTTCGTTCCAGTCAAGGACGCTCCACTCAACCCGTGCATAACCGCGTTCGACGGCGGTGGCCGCCAGGTGCTGCAGCAGCGCCTTGCCGTGGCCCTCGCCGCGCGCCTCCGGAGTCACATACAGGTCCTCGAGGTAGATCCCGTGGACACCTTCCCAGGTGGAATAGTTCAGGAACCAGAGCGCGAAGCCCCGGACCTCGCCGGCTTCGTTCTCGGCCATGGCGGCAAAGACCCTCGGGTTCTCGCCGAACAGGACCCCGGCGAGCATTTCCGGTGTGTTCCGGACGGCGTCGGGTTCCTTCTCGTAGACAGCCAATTCGTGGATCATCTGCAGGATGACGGGGACATCTTCAACGGTGGCGGGCCGGATTGCACTCATCATTCGAGTTTACTAGCGACTACAGCCGGTTCACGTCCGTTACCCGGACCACTGCGGTTCCGGTTTCGTCGGAGGCCGCCAGGTCCACCTCCGCCGAGATCCCCCAGTCGTGGTTGCCGGCGGGATCGTCAAAGATCTGCCGGACCTTCCACATCCCCGGCTCTTCGGTGATGATCAGCAGGCCCGGCCCCCGGGCGTCCGGTCCCGTGCCTATGTCGTTGTGTTCGTCAAAGTAGTCGTCCAGGACGTCCTCCCAGCGGTCGGCGTCCCAGCCGGCACCGGCGTCGAGTTCGCCGAGTTCCGTGGCCGCCTCGTCGGCGAAAAGCTCCACGCGCCGGAACATCTCGTTGCGGACCATCACGCGGAAGGCCCGGATGTTGGACGTCAGCGACGGCGGCGGGGGCGGGGGAGCGTCGTGCGGCGTCGGTGCGGCGCCGGAGGTCAGCTCCTCCCATTCGTCCAGGAGGCTCGAATCGACCTGCCGGACCAGCTCGCCCAGCCAGGCAATCAGGTCCTCGAGGTCCTCCCGCAGGGAGTCCTGCGGAACCGTCTGGCGTAGCGCCTTGAAACCGTCGGCGAGGTACCGCAGCACAATGCCCTCGGAACGCGCCAGCCCGTAAAACTGGACGAATTCGCCGAAGTTCATGGCCCGCTCGTACATGTCCCGGACCACGGACTTGGGGGCAAGCTCGAAGTCGCCGATCCAGGGTGCGGCCTTCCGGTAGACGTCGAAGGCCTCGCCCAGGATTTCCGCGAGCGGCTGAGGGTAGGTGACGTCCTCCAGCATGGCCATGCGCTGGTCATACTCAATGCCGTCGGCCTTCATGGCTGCAATGGCTTCGCCGCGGGCCTTCTTCTGCTGGGCAGACAGGATCTGCCGGGGCTTTTCCAGCGTGGATTCGATCACGGACACCACGTCAAGGGCGTACGACGGCGACTCCGGGTCCAGGAGCTCGAGCGCGGCCAGTGCAAACGGCGAGAGCGGCTGGTTCAGCGCGAAGTTGGCCTGCAGGTGGACCGTGAGCCTGACGGTCCTGCCATCGGGGCCCTGTTCCCCGGGCGGAATCCGCTCCACCACTCCGGCGGCCAGAAGTTCCCGGTAGATGCCCAGGGCCTTCTTCATCAGCTGCAGCTGGGAACTGCGGGGTTCGTGGTTTTCCGTGAGCAGCCGCCGGGCGGCCTTGAAGGGGTCACCGGGCCGTTCCATCAGGTTCATCAGCATGGCGTGCGTGACGGTGAAGCTCGACGTCAGCGGGTCCGGGACGGAGTCCACCAGACGGTTATAGGTGGGCTCGCCCCAGGACACGAAGCCCTCCGGCGGCTTCCGCTTGACCACTTGGCGGAGCTTCTTCTGGTCATCGCCGAATTTGGCAGTGGCCTTGGCCATCGCCTTGACGTTTTCGATCACGTGCTCGGGAGCCTGCACCACCACAGTGCCGGCGGTGTCGTAGCCGGCCCTGCCCGCTCGCCCCGCGATCTGGTGAAACTCGCGCGAGTTCAGCAGCCGGGTGCGGACGCCGTCGTACTTGCTCAGGGCGGTGAGCAGGACGGTGCGGATGGGCACGTTGATGCCCACGCCGAGTGTGTCCGTCCCGCAGATGACCTTGAGCAGGCCGGCCTGCGCCAACTGTTCCACCAGCCGCCGGTACTTGGGCAGCATGCCGGCGTGGTGCACGCCGATGCCGTGCCGCACCAGCCGGTTCAGGGTCTTTCCGAAGCCGGCCGCGAACCGGAAACCGGCAATGAGTTCCGCGATCTTGTCCTTCTCCTCGCGGGTGCAGACATTGATGCTCATCAGGTTCTGCGCGCGGTCGATCGCCTCAAGCTGGCTGAAATGGACCACATAAACCGGGACCTGTTTTGTGGAGAGCAGCTCCTCCAAGGTCTCGTGGACCGGCGTCTGCTCGTAGTAGTAGTGCAATGGAATCGGGCGTTCAGCAGAACTGACGGTCGTCGTCTGACGCCCCGTCAACTCGGTGAGGCCGGTCTCAAAGCGGCTGACGTCACCCAGCGTGGCGGACATCAGCAGGAACTGCGCCTGCGGGAGCTCCAGCAGCGGTACCTGCCAGGCCCAGCCCCGCTGGGGGTCGGAGTAGAAGTGGAACTCGTCCATGATCACTGCGCCCAGGTCCGCTCCGGCGCCCTCGCGCAGGGCGATGTTGGCAAGGATTTCAGCGGTGCAGCAGATAATGGGGGCGTCCTGGTTGACCCCGGAGTCACCCGTGATCATGCCGACGTTTTCGGCCCCGAAGATCTCGCACAGGGCGAAGAACTTCTCCGAGACAAGGGCCTTGATGGGAGCCGTGTAGTAGCTGCGGTCGCCCCTCGCCATGGCCTGGAAGTGCGCGGCGATCGCCACCAGGGACTTGCCCGAACCCGTCGGAGTGGCCAGAATGACGTTGTCCCCGGATGCCAGCTCCATGATGGCTTCATCCTGGGCGGCGTAGAGGGACAGTCCGCGGCTTTCCGTCCATTCGACGAAGCGGGTGTAGAGCTCGTCCGGATCATGGTCCGTCCCGCTGGAGGTGCGTTCGGCCGGGACAGGGAGCTGCTCAACGAGTTTCATTGCTTTCAAGCTTAGTGCCCGCCGCCAATGGGTGGTTCTTCCTTGGTCGCGGGGCCGGGCCGGGCTAGGCTCGGCCTGACGGCAACAGCACGAGTCATTGGAGGGCGTCTTTGAAGTGGGATCCTGCGAAGTATGTGGAGTTCGGGAACCATCGCGACAGGCCGTATTTCGACCTCACAGCCCGGGTCCTTGCTGAGAAGCCCCGGCACGTGGTGGACCTCGGCTGTGGCCCCGGCAACCTGACGGCCACCCTCGCAGAGCGCTGGCCCGAGGCCGACGTCGTGGGAATAGACTCCTCCGCCGAGATGCTGCGGCAGGCAGCGGACCAGGCGCGGTCCGGCAACCTTTCCTTCGCGCTGCAGGACATCACCGAATGGATGCCCTCGGAACAAACGGACGTGGTGGTGTCCAACGCGGCCCTCCAATGGGTCCCCGGCCACGCCGCCTTGCTGGCCGGCTGGCTCGAGGCACTCAGGCCCGGCGCCTGGTTCGCCCTTCAGGTTCCCGGAAATTTCCGTTCGCCCTCGCATGTGCTGATGAGGCAACTCGCCGAGTCCGGCCGTTGGAAGGATACGCTCGGCGGCATCCTGCGCCACGACGACGCAGTGGCTGAACCCGCCGGGTACCTGAACATCATGCTCGACGCCGGCTGCGACGCTGACGCCTGGGAGACCACCTACCAGCAGGTTCTCCACGGACCGGATCCGGTCCTGGAATGGGTCAGGGGTGCAGGACTGCGGCCTGTGCTGTCGGCGCTCGCCCCGGCCGAGGCCGCGGAATTCGAAGCCGAATATTCGGCGCTGCTCAGGGACGCCTATCCTGCCACCGCCCACGGCACCGTCTTTCCGTTCCGGAGGATCTTCGCAGTCGCGCGGAAACGGGGCTGACATGCCGTCCCGGCGGGGGGAGGTGCGGTGCTCCGAGGCATGATGCTGCGGCTGCTCGCCGAGCATAAGCCGGTGGTGCTGGCCATCGTGCTGCTGCAGCTTGTCCAGACCACGGCCAACCTGTTGCTGCCCACGCTCAATGCCGCCGTCATCGATGACGGAATCGTCAAGGGGAACACCGACCTTATCCTTCGGCTGGGCGGCTGGATGGCCGGAATAGCCGCCGTCCAAGTGGCGGCTGCCCTTGCTGCCGGGTACTTCAGCGCCAACGTGGCCATGAAACTCGGCCACCAGCTCCGCAAGGAACTCTTCGCCAAAGTCCAGTCGCTCTCCTCACAGGAGGTCGGCGCCTTCGGCGTACCCAGCCTGGTCACCCGTGCCACCAATGATGTCCAGCAGATCCAGGCGCTGGCCGTGCTGGTCTTCACCATGCTCGTGGCCGCTCCCGCAATGGGAATCGGCGGAATCGTGCTGGCCCTCAACCAGGACGTGGTGCTGTCCGGCATTGTGGTGGCCATCATTCCCGTGCTGGTGCTCATCATGTTCGTGATCGTGCGCCGGCTCGTGCCCCTGTACCGGGAGGGCCAGGTCCTGATCGACCGCATCAGCAGGGTGCTGCGCGAACAGATCATCGGAGCCAACGTCATCCGCGCCTTCGTCCGCCAAGCGCACGAGGCGCACCGCTTCGCCGTCGTCAACCGTGGACTGACCCGCAACAACCTGCAGTCAGCGCTGCTGGTGGCAACGATGCTGCCGCTGATCATGATCGTGGTGAACCTGTCATCGGTGGGCGTGGTGTGGTTCGGCGGCCACCGGATCCAGGCCGGGGATATGCAGCTCGGCTCGTTGACGGCCTTCATCGCCTACATCCTGCAGATCCTCATCGCCATCATGATGGCGATGTACGTACTGATGACGGCTCCCCGCGCCGCCGTGTGCGCTGAGCGGATCCAGGCCGTGCTGGACACCCGGCCCGCGATCGCGGATCCGCCGATTTCCCGGGCCGGACTGCCGCACGCGCGGCGCACCCCCGGCGGAACGGTGGAATTCCGCAATGTCACTTTTGCCTACCCCGGAGCGGAAGCAGCTGTGCTGGACCGCATCAGTTTCACTGCTTCGCCGGGCACAATCACCGCCATCATCGGTTCCACGGGCAGCGGAAAGTCAACGCTGCTCAACCTGTTGCCCCGGTTCCTGGAAACCACTTCCGGGGAGGTGCTGATCGGCGGCCACAACGTCAAATCACTTCCGCTGCATTTCCTGCGGGACAGCCTGTCTCTGGTGCCCCAGCGTGCCTACCTCTTTTCCGGTACCGTGGCAGAGAACCTGAGGATAGCGGCCCCGGAAGCCAGCGACGACGACCTCCTTCGCGCGCTCCGCACCGCCCAGGCAGAGGACTTTGTGCGAGACCTCCCGGACGGTATCCATAGCCCCGTAAGCCAGGGGGGAACAAACCTTTCCGGCGGGCAGCGCCAACGGCTGTGCATCGCCCGCGCTCTGCTCCGGGACGCTCCCGTGTACCTTTTTGACGACAGCCTTTCGGCGCTGGACTACGCCACGGATGCCCGCCTCCGCCAGGCCCTCGTCCCGCTCACGCACCGGTCCACCGTCATCATCGTGGCGGAGCGCATCGCCACCATCCTTGACGCCGGACTCATCCTGGTGCTGGACCAGGGCAGGCTCGTTGCCCAGGGGACGCATACCGAACTCATGCGCACCTCGACGGTCTACCAGGAAATCGCCGCCTCTCAGCTCGCGTTGGGAGGCCGGCTATGAGCACAGCCACCACAAACACGACAACACCGACAACGGCGGTGGCCGGAGCGGGTGCGGGTGCCTGGGCCGCCGGGAGGCGCCTCCTTGGACTGCTCCGGCCAGTTAAATGGCGCATGCTCGCAGCTGTGGGTGCCACATGTGCGTTTGTTGCGCTCAACGTGTCGGCCCCCAAGCTGCTGGGTGACGCCACCGACGTCGTGGTTGAAGGTGTTTTTGGAGGGACCTTCAACGAACAGCAGCTGGCCGCACTGCTGGTGATCGTGGCGGTGATGTATATCGGTGCGTCGGTGTTCAGCTGGGTCCAGGGAGCGGTCACCGCCCTTGCGGTGCAACGGGTGAGCTACGGGCTGCGGGCCGCGGTGGAGGACAAACTGGCGAGGCTACCGTCCGCGCATTTCGACGAGCAGCGGCGCGGCGACGTCCTCAGCCGGGCAACGAACGACGTCGATAACATCTCGCAGGCAATGAACCAGTTGCTGAACCAGCTGATCCTGTCGGTGCTGATGCTCCTCGGCGCGTTGTCCATGATGCTGTGGCTTTCGCCGCTCCTGGCGGTCATTGCCCTGGTGACCGTGCCGTTTTCCACGGTGGTGACTGTGTTGATCGCCCGCAGGTCCCAGGCGCACTTTTCCGAGCAGTGGACCACCACGGGTGAGCTCAACGCGCACCTGGAGGAGTACATCACGGGGCACGAGGTTCTTAAGGCTTTCGGCCGGCAGGGGATGGCCACCGAGGTCTTCACTAACAGCAATGACAGGCTTTTCCGGACCAGCGCACGTGCCCAGTACGTTTCCGGCGCCGTGCAGCCCCTGCTGGTGTTTGTTTCAAATCTCAATTACATTGCGGTGGCCGTGGTGGGGGCCCTGCAGGTCACGACAGGTGCCATGACCATCGGCGGGGTCCAGGCTTTCATCCAGTTCAGCAGGCTTTTCAGCCAGCCGATCGGCCAGATCGGCGGCATGCTGACCCTGATCCAGTCCTGCGTGGCGTCGGCTGAACGCGTGTTTGCCTTGCTGGACGCGCCGGAGATTCCACGCGACGGCACGGGTGAGGACACGGCCGAGGCCGACCCGCCCGACGCCGGTCCGGCCGAGGCCGGTCCAGACGGCGTTACCGGTGGCGTCACCGCCGGCCGGGTGGTGTTCGACGCCGTCACCTTCGGCTACAGCCGTGACGTGCCGGTGGTCAAAGAACTGTCCTTCACCGCCGAACCCGGGCAGACCGTCGCGATCGTGGGCCATACCGGTGCGGGCAAGACCACCATGGTGAACCTGCTCATGAGGTTCTATGATCTCGACTCCGGCCGGATCACCATTGATGGCGTAGACATCACCGGGCGCTCCCGCGACGAGCTGCGCTCCCTGATCGGAATGGTGCTGCAGGACGCCTGGGTGTTCACAGGCTCCATCAGGGAGAACATTGAATACGGCCGTCCCGGCGCGAGCGAGGCAGACATTCTCGAAGCTGCCGAAGCAACCTTGGTGGACCACTTCGTGAGGGCCCTTCCGGACGGCTATGCGACCGTGCTGGGCAACGACGGCGACACCCTGAGCCAGGGCCAGCGGCAGCTCATCACCATTGCCCGCGCCCACCTCGCCGGCCGGAGCATCCTGATCCTGGACGAGGCGACGAGCTCCGTCGACACGCGCACAGAGGTGCAGATCCGGCAGGCAATGCAGCGGCTGAGGCGGGGACGGACCAGCTTCGTCATCGCCCACCGTTTGTCCACCGTGCGGGACGCTGATCTAATTCTGGTCATGGACCACGGACGAATCGTAGAGCAAGGGAACCACCAACAGCTGCTGGCGGCCAACGGCCATTACGGCAGGCTGTACGCCGCACAGTTTGCCGGCGGGGAAGAGACCTTGCGCGCGCCGGAGTCCGGCCTGTGAGCGGCGGGCAGGAATTTCCGGGGACCTGGAAGCCGAATCAGGGCAGTACCGTGCCGCTCTTCGAACAGCTGCGGCTGAACATCATCGAACGGGCGGACAGCGGCACCCTTGCCCCCGGGACGAGGCTGCCCGCCGTGCGCAGCCTTGCCGCAGCACTGGGCGTGGCGCCGCACACCGTGGCCCGCGCCTACAAGGAACTGGAGGCGGCAGGCGTCGTCGCCACCCGCGGCAGGCACGGAACCATCGTCTGCGCCCGGGACGAGGCCTGGACCTCCCTGACCGCGGCTGCGGCCGAATTCGCCACGGCGGCAAAGGCGCAGGGCGCCAGCTTCGCGGAGGCGGTGCAGCTGCTGGCAGCCGCGTACGACGCCGAATAGGCGCCCTCAATAGAAATTCGAAGAAGTTTTCGATTAGCATTAGTGAGTGCCTAAAGCCGTAGCTGAAGAACCAGCCGTTGATGCCCGCCCCGCCGTCGTCCCCCTGAACCAGGGAAAACCGGCGCGCCCTGACCTTTCCCGGCTCATCGTGAAAGGGGCACGGGAGCACAATCTGCGGAACGTGGACCTGGACCTGCCGCGGGACTCGATGATCGTTTTCACCGGCCTGTCCGGATCCGGAAAATCGTCCCTGGCGTTCGACACGATCTTCGCCGAGGGCCAGCGCCGCTACGTGGAATCCCTGTCTGCGTACGCACGGCAGTTCCTGGGGCAGGTGGACAAACCGGACGTGGACTTCATCGAAGGCTTGTCCCCGGCTGTCTCCATCGACCAGAAATCGACCAGCAAGAACCCGCGGTCCACGGTGGGCACCATCACCGAGATCTACGACTACATGCGTTTGCTCTGGGCCCGCGTGGGCCGTCCGCACTGTCCGATCTGCGGGGAGCAAGTGGCCAAGCAGACGCCCCAGCAGATCGTGGACCAGCTACTGGAACTGCCGGAAGGCACGCGCTTCCAGGTGCTTGCTCCCGTCGTCCGCGGGCGCAAGGGCGAATTCGTGGAGCTCTTCAAGGAACTCACGGCCAAGGGCTACTCACGGGCCAGGGTTGATGACAAGCTGATCCAGCTCAGCGACCCGCCCAAGCTCGGCAAGCAGTTCAAGCACACCATCGAAGTGGTGGTGGACCGGCTCGTGGTCAAGGAGGGCATCAGCCAGCGCCTGACCGACTCCGTCGAAACCGCACTCGGACTGGCCGAGGGCCGCGTCCTGGCGGAGTTCGTGGATCTCGAAGCGGGGGATCCGGAACGGGTCCGCGCGTTCTCCGAGCACCTTGCGTGCCCCAACGAGCACCCTCTTGCCATCGACGAAATCGAACCCCGCTCGTTCTCCTTCAACAACCCCTTCGGCGCGTGCTCCGCCTGCAGCGGCATCGGCACCAAGCTGGAAGTTGACGAGGAACTCATCATTCCCAATGGCGAGCTCTCCCTGGGTGAGGGCGCCATCGCGCCATGGTCGCTCGGCACGGCGACCAGCGAGTACTGGAACCGGCTGCTGTCAGGGCTGGCCAAGGAGCTTGGCTTCTCGATGACCACGCCGTGGCAGAAGCTGCCGAAGGACATCCGGCAGACCGTGCTGCACGGCAAGGACCACAAGGTCGTGGTGCAGTACCGCAACCGCTTCGGCCGGGAGCGCAAGTACAGCACCGGCTTCGAGGGCGTCATCCAGTACGTGCACCGCAAGCACGTGGAAACGGACTCGGACTCGGCCCGGGACCGGTACGAAGAGTACATGCGGCAGATTCCGTGCCCGGCCTGCAACGGCGCCCGCCTCAACCCGGCCTCGCTCTCCGTGCTGATCAACGGCAAGTCCATTGCCGAGGTCGCCGCCATGCCCATGCGTGAATGCGCGCACTTCCTGGACACCTTGGTGCTGACCGGCCGTGAAGCCCAGATTGCCCACCAGGTCCTGAAGGAAATCCAGGCGAGACTGACCTTCCTCCTGGACGTCGGGCTGGAGTACCTGAACCTGGAGCGTCCCTCCGGCACACTGTCCGGCGGCGAAGCGCAGCGCATCCGGCTGGCCACCCAGATCGGTTCCGGCCTGGTCGGCGTCCTCTACGTCCTGGACGAACCGTCCATCGGCCTGCACCAGCGGGACAACCGGCGGCTGATCGAAACGCTCACCCGCCTGCGCGACCTCGGCAACACCCTCATCGTGGTGGAGCACGACGAAGACACCATCCAGGAGGCCGACTGGGTGGTCGACATCGGACCCGGCGCCGGCGAACACGGCGGCCAGGTGGTGCATTCCGGTTCGTACAAGGAACTCCTGGAAAACACGGAGTCCCTCACCGGTGACTACCTTTCCGGCCGGAAGAAAATCGAAATTCCCAAGAAGCGGCGCAAGTACGACAAGAAGCGTGAGCTCAAGGTCATCGGAGCCCGGGAAAACAACCTGGTCAATGTGGATGCCGCCTTCCCGCTGGGTTTGTTGACGGCGGTGACCGGCGTGAGCGGTTCCGGCAAGTCCACGCTGGTCAACGAAATCCTTTACAAGGTGCTGGCCAACAAGCTCAACGGCGCCAAGCAGGTGGCCGGACGGCACAAGGCCGTGCAGGGCCTTGAGCACCTGGACAAGGTGGTGCACGTCGATCAAAGCCCCATCGGCCGGACTCCGCGTTCCAACCCCGCCACGTACACCGGTGTGTTCGACAACATCCGCAAGCTCTTCGCCGAGACCACCGAAGCCAAAGTCCGCGGCTACCAGCCCGGGCGGTTCTCGTTCAACGTGAAGGGCGGGCGCTGCGAGGCCTGCTCCGGCGACGGCACCCTGAAGATCGAAATGAACTTCCTGCCGGACGTCTACGTGCCCTGCGAGGTCTGCCACGGCGCCCGGTACAACCGGGAAACCCTGGAAGTCCACTACAAGGGCAAGACCATCGCAGATGTCCTGGACATGCCCATCGAGGAGGGGGCGGACTTCTTCGCCGCCTTCACCCCGATCGCCCGCCACCTCCGCACGCTGGTGGACGTCGGCCTTGGCTATGTGCGGCTGGGGCAGCCCGCCACCACGCTGTCCGGCGGTGAAGCCCAGCGCGTCAAGCTGGCTGCTGAACTCCAGAAGCGGTCCAACGGCCGCAGCATCTACGTCCTGGACGAGCCCACCACAGGGTTGCACTTCGAAGACATCCGCAAACTCCTCATGGTCCTCCAGGGCCTGGTGGACAAGGGCAATACCGTGATCACCATTGAGCACAACCTCGACGTCATCAAGAGCGCGGACTGGATCGTGGACCTTGGGCCCGACGGCGGTTCCGGCGGCGGACAGATCATCGCAACCGGCACCCCCGAACAGGTCGCGAAGTCCACCACGAGCTACACGGCCTCGTTCCTGGCGGAGATCCTCAGCTAGCCGGAGTCCCAAGCACGCTGAATGGCTGGAGCTTGCTGATCCGGCGGGAAGAAGTATTCCCGCCGGGGAATGCGAGTTTCAGCCATTCGCGCAGTTGTGGGAAACTAAGCCGGTGACCCTTTCAACAGTGCCCGTGATCTTCGACCTGGACGGCACTCTTGTCGATCCGGCGGGGGGAATAACGGGCGGAATCTCCGCGGCCCTTACCGAACTCGGCATCAGGGTCCCTGCCCAGGCCCAACTGGACGCGATGATCGGTCCGAAACTCAGCGACTCCCTCCTCCATATCGCAGGAGTTCCGCAGGAGCAGCTGGCGGAGGTCATCCGCCTGTACCGGGCGTACTACCTTGAGACCGGCATCGCCCAGAGCCGCCTGTACCCGGGCATCCGGGAACTCCTCGAAAGCTACGCCGTCGCGGGCCGTCCGATTGCCGTTGCCACGCAGAAGCCGGAAGGGCTCGCGCGGATCGTGCTGGACCACCATGGCATCGCGGCCTCATTCGGCTTCATCCGCGGTTCGGCGGCCGATGAGGCCGCCCACACCAACGCCCCGCGCGGAAAGACGGAGATCATTGCCGCCGCCATGTCCGATCTCCGCACACAACATGCCGTCATGGTGGGGGACCGCGCCCAGGACGTGGCCGGCGCCATGGCCAACGGGCTGGACTGCATCGGCGTCAGCTGGGGATTCGCTCCCGACGGCGAACTGCATGAGGCCGGCGCCGTGGCTATCGTGCACTCCACAACAGACCTCGTCGCGGTGGTTGAAAGCATGGATGCCGTACGCGCCGCTGCCCTAAGCGAGGTGCGCAACGATGGCACTGTTTGATGCAATCCGCTGGACCACCCGCACGCTGATCTCCGGAACCTGCCGGCCCACCGTCATCGGCCTGGAAAACGTCCCCAAGGAGGGACCGTTCATCGTGGCGCCAAACCACCTCTCCTTCCTGGACAGCGTGATCGTGCAAGCGCTCATGCCACGTCCGGTGGCCTTCTTCGCCAAGGCCGAATACTTCACCACGGGCGGTGTGAAGGGGAAGGTCATGAAGTCCTTCTTCGAATCCGTAGGCTCCATTCCGGTGGAGCGAGGGGAGCAGGCTGCGAGCGTGGCAGCCCTCAAGACGCTGCTGGACATCCTCGAGGCCGGGAAAGGCATCGGCATCTACCCGGAAGGCACGCGGTCCAGGGACGGCATCCTATACCGTGGCCGCACCGGCGTCGGCTGGCTTGCCCTGACCACCGGAGCGCCCGTGATTCCCGTCGGCCTCATCGGCACCGAAGACCTCCAGCCCGCCGGGCAGAACGGCGTGAAGCCGCAGCACTTCACCATGAAGGTGGGCGAGCCGCTGTACTTCGAAAAGACGGGACCGGACCACTCACTGCCGGCGCGGCGCCAGGTCACGGACCGCATCATGGACGCCATTGCAGAGCTCAGCGGCCAGGAGCGTTCCACCAGCTACAACCAAAGCAAGGCCGCGGAGTAGCGCCTTCGGCCGCCGGCCGGAGGCCCCCGGCCGGGAGTCTGCCGGCGGGAAGATCATTGCAGGGAAGTCCCTTTGTCCGGAAGTCCCCTGCAGCGTCAGTAGACTTGAATCGTGGCAGATCCAGCTAGTTACCGACCCCAAACGGGTGAGATTCCAACCAACCCGGGCGTGTACCGCTTCCGGGATCCGCACGGCCGGGTCATCTATGTCGGCAAGGCCAAAAGCCTGCGCTCCCGCCTGAACTCGTACTTCGCCAATCCCGGAGGGCTGCTGCCGAAGACGTACGCCATGGTCCACGCTGCCAGCAGTGTGGAGTGGACGGTCGTCGGAAGTGAGCTTGAGTCGCTCCAGCTGGAGTACACCTGGATCAAGGAATTCAAGCCCCGGTTCAATGTCGTTTTCCGCGACGATAAAACCTACCCTTACCTCGCGGTCACCATGGGGGAGAAGTTCCCCCGCGTGCAGGTGCTGCGCGGAGAACGCCGCAAGGGCACTCGCTACTTCGGCCCGTACACCGCCGGAGCCATTCGCGAAACCATGGACACGCTGCTGCGTGTCTTCCCGGTCCGCAGCTGCAGCCCCGGGGTCCTGAAGCGGGCGCAGGCGAGCGGGCGGCCCTGCCTGCTCGGCTACATCGACAAATGCTCCGCGCCGTGCGTCGGCCGGGTGACGCCGGAGGAACACCGGGCACTGGCGGAGGACTTCTGTTCCTTCATGGGCGGCGAAGCCAAACGCTTCATCGGGCGGCTGGAAAAGGACATGGCCGCGGCTGTTGCCGAGCTTGACTACGAGCGTGCCGCCCGGGTCCGGGACGACATCATCGCCCTCCGGAAGGTCTTCGAACGCAACGCCGTGGTCCTCGCGGAGGACACTGACGCCGATATCTTCGCGCTGCATGAGGACGAGCTGGAGGCAGCCGTGCAGGTGTTCCATGTCCGGGGCGGCCGCGTGCGCGGCCAGCGCGGCTGGGTGGTGGAGAAGGTCGAAGACTTCACGACGCCGGACCTCGTCGAGCACCTGCTCCAGCAGGTCTATGGCGAAGAAGGTGAAACGCAGGGACGGATGCCCCGCGAAGTCCTGGTGCCCGAAGAGCCGAGCAACGCAAACGAACTCGCCCAGTGGCTTTCCGGCCTGCGGGGCGCGAAGGTGGACATCCGGGTCCCGCGCCGCGGCGACAAGGCAGCGCTCATGTCCACGGTGCGGGAAAACGCCGAGCATGCACTGAAGCTGCACAAGTCGCGCCGGGCCGGAGACCTGACCAACCGGTCCTTGGCCCTGCAGGAACTCCAGGAAGCCCTCGACCTACCTGTGGCGCTGCTCCGCATCGAGTGCTTCGACATCTCCCACGTGCAGGGGACCAACGTGGTGGCCTCCATGGTGGTGGTGGAAGACGGCCTTCCCAAGAAGTCCGACTACCGCAAATTCTCCATCACCGGCGCGGCAGCCACGGACGACACGGCTGCCATGCACGACGTTCTCACGAGGCGTTTCCGGAACTACCTCCAGGAGCAGGAGGCTCATGCGGAAGCGGCGAAACTTCCCGGCCACCAGGCCGCGCTTGAGGCCCTGGCCGTCGCTTCCATGCAGGACACCACCACCCCCGCCCCGCGGGCAAAATTCGCCTACCCGCCCAACCTTGTGGTGGTGGACGGCGGCAAGCCCCAGGTCAATGCCGCCGCACGTGCCCTGGCGGAGCTCGGGATCGAGGACGTCTACGTGGTCGGCCTGGCCAAGCGCCTTGAAGAGGTCTGGCTCCCGGACAGTGATTTCCCGGTGATCCTGCCGCGGACGTCCGAGGGACTCTATCTGCTCCAGCGCATCCGCGATGAAGCCCACCGCTTCGCCATCACGTTCCACCGCCAGAAGCGCGGCAAGGCCATGACGGTTTCGGCCCTGGACAGCGTCCCGGGCCTGGGCGAGGCCAAACGCAAAGCACTGCTGGCACAGTTCGGCTCCGTCAAGAGCATCCGCACAGCGAGTGCGGCCGAACTGGCCACAGCCAAGGGCATCGGACCCTCGCTGGCGGACGCCATTGTCAGCCATTTCAGCAGCGCTGCCGCAGCCTCGGGGGCGGAAGCGCCGGCAATCAACATGACCACCGGCGAAATCATTGAAACTTAGCTAGGGTAAGGACCTGAAGCGGAACGCGCGGTTGCGTCGAATTACACAGCAGGAATGGGGCATTGCTCATGGCAGAGTCAACGGCAGGATCCGAAGCGGAACAGGACGGCATGACGCCCGTCAGGCCCGTTGAAGCGGAGCTGCTCGTCGTGACGGGTATGTCCGGGGCAGGACGCAGCACCGCTGCGGACGCCCTCGAGGACCATGGCTGGTATGTGGTGGAGAACCTTCCGCCGCAGATGCTCGGCACCCTGGCTGAGCTTGTGTCCCACGCCCCGCAGTCCATACCCAAGCTCGCCGTGGTGGTGGACGTCCGCAGCAAGGCGCTCTTCACTGATATCCGGACCGCGCTGAAAACCCTTGAGGCGAGCGGTGTCACGTTCCGCGTCCTGTTCCTGGACGCCAATGACGATGTCCTGGTCCGCCGTTTCGAGCAGGGCCGCCGTCCGCACCCGCTCCAGGAAGGCGGACGGATCCTCGACGGCATCGCCGCGGAGCGGGAGCTGTTGCATGAACTCCGCGATTCCGCAGACATTGTGCTGGACACCTCCGAGTTCAACGTCCACGCGCTGGCCACGGCCATCACTGAACTCTTCAGTGAAACCGGCCCCGTGGCCCTGCGGCTCAATGTCATGAGCTTCGGCTTCAAGTACGGCCTGCCGGTGGATGCGAACTTCGTGGTCGACGCGCGCTTCATCCCGAATCCGCACTGGGTTCCGCAGCTCCGCCCGCACACGGGCCTGGACAAGGACGTCAGCGACTACGTCCTTGAGGCCGAAGGGGTCAAGAGCTTCGTGGACCGCTACGTCCTGGCCATCGAGCCTGTGCTGGACGGCTACCGCCGGGAGAACAAGCACTACGCCACCATCGCCGTGGGTTGCACCGGCGGCAAGCACCGGTCGGTCGCGGTCGCGATGGAGCTGTCAAAGAAGCTCGCACAGTATCCCCGGGTCACTGTGACCACCACGCATCGGGATCTGGGCCGGGAGTAATGGGACTGCTTACCGGGCCGCTGCCCCTGGTTCCGCCTGCCGGCGGGACCATCGGCGGGCAGCTGGACAAAGGGCCGTCCGTCGTCGCCCTCGGCGGGGGCCACGGGCTCTCCGCTTCGCTGTCCGCCCTTCGCCTGCTCACCTCCGACCTGACCGCCATCGTCACCGTAGCGGACGACGGCGGGTCCTCCGGCCGCCTGCGCGAGGAGTACGGTGTCCTCCCGCCCGGCGACCTCCGGATGGCACTGACGGCACTGTGTGACGACACCGACTGGGGCCGGACCTGGCGGGACGTCATGCAACACCGCTTCAAGCCGGGGGCAGGCCGCGGCGGTTCCCTTGACGACCACGCCATGGGCAACCTGCTCATCGTCACCCTCTGGGAGCTGCTGGGTGACACCGTGGGCGGCCTGAAGTGGGCCGGCGCGCTGCTCGGTGCCCGCGGACAGGTACTGCCCATGTCCAGTGAACCATTGACGATCGAAGGCGAAGTCCGGGTGCCCGGCCCGGACGGAACGTCCATCCTGGAGACGGTCCGAGGCCAGGCCAAGTGTGCGGTGGCGGGTTCTCTGGAAAGCGTCCGGCTCCTGCCGGAATCGGCACATGCCTGCGTCGAAGCCCTGACGGCCATCGAACTGGCTGACTGGGT
Source organism: Arthrobacter sp. LjRoot78 (assembly GCF_964254335.1). Classification (NCBI taxonomy): domain Bacteria; kingdom Bacillati; phylum Actinomycetota; class Actinomycetes; order Micrococcales; family Micrococcaceae; genus Arthrobacter; species Arthrobacter sp. LjRoot78. Next base: position 2,276,160 of record NZ_CAXUTG020000001.1, read on the forward strand.
CATCCTCGGCCCCGGGTCCTGGTACACCTCCGTACTGCCGCACCTGCTGCTGCCGGAGATGCGCCAGGCGCTTTCCGATACGCCCGCGAGGCGGTGCCTCACCATGAACCTGGCCACGGACACCAAGGAGACCTCCGGAATGTCCGCCGCCGACCACCTGCATGTGCTGCGCAGCTATGCGCCCGACTTCAGCATCGACGTCGTGCTCGCGGACCCCGTGTCCGTGCCGGACGTCGAAGAGTTCAAGCGGGCCGCCGGGATGCTGGGTGCCGAGGTGGTGTTGGGTAAAGTAGGGGCGTCGAGCCGCCGTCCGATCCACGACCCCCTGCGTCTGGCAACGGCGTACCACGATATTTTCGGGAACAGTTAGGAAGGTGCCATGGCACTGACATCATCAGTCAAGGAAGAACTGTCCCGCCTGGACATTAAGAAGTCCTCGGTCCGCAAGGCTGAAGTCTCCGCAATGCTGCGATTCGCCGGCGGTCTCCACATCATTTCGGGCCGGATCGTGATCGAAGCGGAGGTGGACCTCGCTTCGACGGCGCGCCGGCTCCGGGCGGCCATCGCGGAGGTTTACGGCCACCAGAGCGAGATCATCGTCGTCTCCGGCGGCGGGCTCCGCCGTGGCAACCGGTATGTGGTCCGGGTGGTGCGGGACGGCGAAGCCCTCGCCCGCCAGACCGGTCTGCTGGACGCCCGCGGCCGTCCCGTGCGGGGGCTGCCCTCGGCCGTGGTCAACGGCTCCGCCGCCGACGCGGAAGCCGTGTGGCGCGGGGCGTTCCTGGCCCACGGCTCGCTGACCGAACCGGGCCGCTCCTCCGCCATGGAAGTGACGTGTCCCGGGCCCGAATCGGCGCTGGCGCTGGTTGGTGCGGCCCGCCGCCTCGGCATCCAGGCTAAGGCCCGCGAAGTCAGGGGAGTGGACCGTGTGGTCATCCGGGACGGCGATACCATCGCCGCCCTGCTCACGCGAATGGGCGCGCACGACGCCCTGATGGTCTGGGAAGAACGCCGCATGCGCAAAGAGGTGCGGGCCACGGCCAACAGGCTGGCCAACTTCGATGACGCCAACCTGCGCCGCTCGGCGCAGGCTGCTGTGGCCGCCGGGGCCAGGGTGGACCGCGCCCTGGAGATCCTCGGTGACGACGTCCCGGACCACCTGAAATACGCGGGTGAACTGCGGGTGGCGCACAAGCAGGCCAGCCTGGACGAACTTGGCCGGCTGGCAGATCCGCCCATGACCAAGGACGCCATTGCCGGCAGGATCCGCAGGCTCCTGGCGATGGCGGACAAGCGTGCCCTCGACCTGGGGATCCCCGGGACCGAGGCCAATGTGACGCCGGAAATGCTGGACGAGTAACGGCGCCCCTAGAATCGAGACCGGGTAACGGAAACCCGCTAAATTTCCGGGTGACCAGTCATCCGGATGCACAATCCGAGAGTTAGCAAACCGGACAACCCGTCCACGACAATGGAGGAATTTGTGACCGAGTACGTACTGCCTGAACTTAGCTACGACTACGCAGCGCTGGAGCCCCACATCTCCGCCCGCATCATGGAGCTGCACCACAGTAAGCACCACGCTGCATACGTGGCCGGCGCCAACAACGCGCTGGCCCAGCTGGCTGAGGCACGCGACAAGGGCGACTTCGCCAACATCAACCGCCTTTCGAAGGACCTGGCTTTCCACACCGGCGGCCACGTCAACCACTCCGTGTTCTGGAACAACCTGTCTCCGGACGGCGGCGACAAGCCCGAGGGTGAACTGGCCGCGGCCATCGACGATGCCTTCGGTTCCTTCGACGCCTTCCGCGCGCAGTTCAGCGCTGCGGCGCTCGGCCTGCAGGGTTCGGGCTGGGGCTTCCTCGCCTACGAGCCCATCGGCGGAAACCTCGTCATCGAGCAGCTGTACGACCAGCAGGGCAACGTTGCACTCGGCACCACGCCGTTGCTCATGCTCGATATGTGGGAGCACGCCTTCTACCTGGACTACGTCAACGTGAAGGCCGACTACGTCAAGGCATTCTGGAACATCGTTAACTGGGCCGACGTCGCCAAGCGCTTCGACGGTGCGCGCCAGAACGCTACGGGCCTCATCACCCTCTAAGCGTGACAGACACGACACCCGCCTGTAACAAACTTCACATTTAGGCCGTTTAGGACCGAATCGTGGAAGGTCGGCCCCCGCACTTGCGGGGGCCGACCTACTTAAACGTAAGATGGATCACGGAAGGCGGTTAGCCTTCAGCAATGTGGCTGGTCGCCCTCCGATCTGGTAATCATCTCTGCCCAATGGCGTGCGGGATCTGTTAGTTGGCTTGAACGCCCGCTCAACTAGTTGTGCTTCTACAAGCACCAAGGAGACTGAAAAAGTGACGACCCGTATTGGTATCAACGGCTTTGGCCGTATCGGCCGCAACTACTTCCGCGCAGCACTCGCACAGGGCGCTGACCTCGAGATCGTTGCAGTCAACGACCTCACCAGCCCCGAGGCGCTGGCCCACCTCTTCAAGTACGACTCCGTGGGCGGCCGCCTGAAGGAGACCATCGAGGTCAAGGACGGCAACATCGTCGTCAACGGCAACGTCGTCAAGGTTCTCGCCGAACGCGATCCCGCCAACCTCCCCTGGGGCGAGCTGGGTGTTGACATCGTTATCGAGTCCACCGGTTTCTTCACCAAGGCTGCTGCCGCGAAGAAGCACATCGACGCCGGCGCCAAGAAGGTCCTGATCTCCGCCCCGGCCTCTGACGAGGACATCACGATCGTGATGGGCGTGAACCACGAGCTGTACGACAACGCCAAGCACCACATCATCTCCAACGCTTCCTGCACCACCAACTGCCTCGGCCCGCTGGCCAAGGTAGTCAACGACGAGTTCGGCATCGAGCGTGGCCTGATGACCACCATCCACGCCTACACCGCCGACCAGAACCTCCAGGACGGCCCGCACAACGACCTGCGCCGTGCCCGCGCCGCCGCCATCAACATGGTCCCCACCTCCACCGGTGCGGCCAAGGCCATCGGCCTGGTTCTTCCCGAGCTCAAGGGCAAACTGGACGGCTACGCCATCCGCGTTCCCGTCCCCACCGGTTCAGCCACCGACCTCACGGTCACCGTATCCCGCGAGACCACCGTTGAAGAAGTCAACGCAGCGCTGAAGAAGGCGTCCGAGTCCGACGCGCTCCAGGGCTTCCTGACCTACACGGATGAGCCGATCGTCTCCTCCGACATCGTGGGCGACCCGGCATCGTCGATCTTTGACTCCGGTTTGACCAAGGTCATCGGCAACCAGGTCAAGGTTGTTTCCTGGTATGACAACGAATGGGGCTACTCGAACCGCCTTGTCGACCTCACGGAGCTCGTCGCAGCCAAGCTGGGCTAGGGTTAGACACATGACATTCCACACCCTCAACGAACTGATCGCTGATGGTGTCCGCGGGCGGTACATTCTGGTCAGAAGTGACCTGAATGTGCCGCTCGACGGCTCTGAAGTGACTGACGACGGCCGCATCAAGGCCTCCCTGCCAGTACTGACGAAGCTCACGGACGCCGGTGCCCGCGTGCTGGTCACAGCCCATCTCGGCCGCCCCAAGGGCGCCCCGGAAGAAAAATACTCCCTCAAGCCCGCCGTGACGCGGCTGGCTGAGCTGGCGTCCTTCAAGGTCGCCCTGGCCGGGGACACCGTTGGTGCTTCGGCCAAGGAGCTTGCCGCTTCGCTGCAGGACGGCGAAGCTCTGGTTCTTGAAAACGTCCGTTTCGATGCCCGTGAGACCAGCAAGGACGACGCCGAGCGCGGCGCCTTCGCGGACGAGCTGGTGGCATTGACCGGTGATAACGGCGCGTTTGTTGATGATGCTTTCGGCGCCGTCCACCGCAAGCACGCCAGCGTGTACGACGTCGCCACGCGGCTGCCGTCGTACCAGGGCGACCTCGTGCACACCGAGGTCGAGGTGCTGCGCAAGCTCACCACGGAGACCCAGCGGCCTTATGTTGTGGTGCTCGGCGGCTCAAAGGTCTCGGACAAGCTCGCCGTCATTGACAACCTGATCGGCAAGGCGGACACCATCCTGGTAGGCGGCGGAATGCTGTTCACCTTCCTCGCAGCCGAGGGCCACAAAGTGGCCGGAAGCCTGCTGGAAGAAGACCAGATCCCCGTGGTGCAGGACTACCTGAAGCGGGCGGCGGACGCAGGCACTGAGTTCGTCGTGCCCACGGACGTCGTGGTCGCGGCCAAGTTCGCCGCCGACGCCGACCACGAGACGGTCAGCGCTGACGCCATCGAAGGCAGCAGCTTCGGAGCACAGGGCATCGGCCTGGACATCGGACCCGAGTCGGCGGCTGCCTTCGCCGGCCGGATCAAGGGTGCCAAGACCGTGTTCTGGAACGGCCCCATGGGTGTCTTCGAGTTCGAAGCATTTGCCGGCGGCACCCGTGCCATCGCGCAGGCCCTTACTGAGGCGGATGCCTTCACCGTTGTCGGCGGCGGCGATTCCGCAGCTGCCGTCCGTACGCTGGGCTTCGCGGACGACCAGTTCGGCCACATCTCCACGGGTGGCGGCGCCAGCCTGGAGTACCTCGAAGGCAAGGAACTGCCGGGACTCAGCGTCCTGGACCGCTAGATCCTCCAGCCGGCAGGGCACCCCGCTGAAATATCCGGGGGCCCTGCCGGCTGTTTCCATCACCAGCCCCTTTTGGACAAGCACTTTTTGGAGAACACGTGACAACGTCAACGAACGGCAAGTTCGACCGCACGCCCCTCATCGCCGGCAACTGGAAGATGAACATTGACCACGTCCAGGGCATCACCCTGCTGCAGAAGCTGGCCTGGACCCTGTCTGATGCCAAGCATGACTACAGCCGCGCGGAAGTTGCTGTCTTCCCGCCCTTCACCGACCTTCGGGGCGTCCAGACCCTGGTTCAGGGCGATGAACTGGAGGTCGTCTACGGCGGCCAGGACCTGTCGCAGTTCGATTCGGGTGCCTACACCGGTGATATCAGCGGCCAGTTCCTCAACAAGCTGGGTTGCAAGTACGTCCTGGTGGGCCACAGCGAACGGCGCACCATCCACAACGAGTCCGACGAAGTCCTGAACGCCAAGGTGAAGGCTGCCTTCCGCCACGGCGTCACCCCGGTGCTCTGCGTCGGCGAGGGCCTGGAAATCCGGCAGGCCGGGACGCACGTCCAGCACACCCTTGACCAGCTCCGCGCCGACGTCGAGGGCCTTGCCGCTGAAGAAGCCGCTGAACTCGTGGTCGCCTATGAGCCCGTCTGGGCCATCGGCACCGGTGAGGTTGCCGGACCGCAGGACGCCCAGGAAATGTGTGCTGCCATCCGGGCCGAACTCGTCAGCCTGTTCGGTGACGAAGTCGCCGCGAAGGTCCGCCTGCTCTACGGCGGTTCGGTCAAGGCCAACAACGCCGCGGCCATCCTCAACGAACGCGACGTCGACGGCGTGTTGGTGGGCGGGGCCAGCCTCGATCCCGCTGAGTTTGCTAATATTGTCAGGTTCGAGAGTCACCTGCTGACGGATTAGTCCGGACACAGGCGTGACCCCCGCAATCATCAACTTCTGAAAGGCCGTCGTGGACGTTCTTCATGTCATTCTGCAGATCCTCCTGGGCATCACCAGCCTCCTGCTGACGCTGCTCATCCTGCTCCACAAGGGACGGGGCGGCGGTCTGTCGGACATGTTCGGCGGCGGCATGAGCTCGGGCCTGAGCTCGTCCGGCGTGGCCGAACGCAACCTCAACAGGTTCACGGTCATCCTCGGGGTCACCTGGGGCGTTGTTATTATCGCGCTCGGCCTGCTGATGCGCTTCTCCGGCGGCGGCGACTCCTAGCAGCTGCTTTTCCGCACAGAATCGGGACCGGGAATTTTCCAGGAATTTACACATTCCCGGTACTAACGGCCCTGCCGCCGTCGGGAACTCCGAATTACACTGTGGCTGTTGGTGTCCAATACCGGTCAGTCAAGTAGCCAGGAGTTCCCGATGGTGCATGCTGCTTCAGGGTTCCGGGGAACCCGTGTAGGGGCGGCCGAAGGGTCGGCCCCAAGAATTCAGCCAAACGACGTCGTCGGTGAACGCTTGCCGCGTATTCGTGTTTCTTATTGGTGCGCCAAGGGACACGAGACGCGGCCAGTTTTCATTAAGCTCCCGGAGGACCAGATACCGGCCGTCTGGGACTGCCGCCGCTGCGGAGGCCTGGCATCGCGGGACGAGAGCCGGGTCGAGCTCCCGCATCATGCCGAAGAAGGCTACAAAAGTCACCTTGAGTACGTTAAAGAGCGGCGCTCCAGCCAGGACGCAGAAGATGTCCTGGCTGGAGCGCTGGAACGGCTACGAGCCCGCGGGACCTTTACGGACTAGCTGCTCGGGAACCCGTGCGGCTGCATTCTCATCGATCAGCCAGAGCGTCTGTGAGCGCCCGGTGGGCCCGGCCGCCGGAACCTGAACCGGGTTGGCGCCAGCCAGGGCGAGCCCCACAGCGCCGGCCTTGTCCTCGCCCGCGACAACCATCCAGACCTCGCTGGCCGTGTTGATTGCCGGTAGGGTCAGGGAAATCCGTTCGGGTGGGGGTTTCGGCGAATTCCGGACCCCCACGACCGTGAGCTCCTTTTCCCTGATGCCCGCCTGCTCAGGGAACAACGAGGCCACATGGGCATCCGGACCCACGCCAAGAAGGACCACGTCGAACCGGGGAAGTGTCCCCGGGTTCTCGGGACGGTCATCGGACATGTCCGCGGCATGCTCCTCCGCGGCTGCCTCGGCAAGGCGGCGCGCGTAGTCGGCGGCAGCCTCCTCCGGGCTGGCGAAGTCGTCCGTTGAACCCGGTTCGTGCACCCGTTCCGGGTCAACCGCTATGTGGGACAGCAGGGCCTCATGGGCTTGGAGCGTGTTCCGGTCGCTGTCGGTGCCGCCAACGAATCGCTCGTCGCCCCACCAGAAATTGACCTTCGACCAGTTCACGGCCGGTGCCGCCGCGGAGTCGGCAACCGCCTTGAGCGTTCCGATCCCCACAGTGCCGCCTGTAAGCACCACCGTCGCCTCACCGTGTTTGTCCTGGACGTCCACGAGTTTGGTGATGAGCCGCGCTGCGATGGCCGCCATCAATACGGATGAGTCGGGGTGGATGCTTACTCTGGGATCAGCGCTCACTGGGACGGACACTCCTTAGATTTGTACGGGGCAGTCCAATAGTAATCACTTCACCGAACACTTCGTCGGGATCCAGGCGGCGGAGTTCTTCGGCGAGGCAGTCGCGCAGGCTTCGGCGCGGGAGCGAGATGCGCTGTGCCGGCTGGCCCGGCTGGGTCAGCTCCGCCACGGACAGGCCGGGACGGAACAGCTGGACGTCGCCGCTGGCACGGCTCAGCCGGACTCGGCGGATGCCGGTTCCGGCGGGGTCGGCCACGATGGTCACGGGGGCATCCAGGGCCAATGTCAGCCATGCCGCCAGGAGGAGGGTGCTGGGGGAGTCCGAGGCGCCTTCCACGGCGACGGCCGTGACGGGTGAGGAGTCCACCTGGTCGAGAACGGCCGCGAGCTGTATCCGCCAGTTGGTGAGGCGGGTCCAGGCGAGGTCGGTGTCGCCGGCCTTGTAGGTGTTGCGGATGTTGTCCAGCGCCTTCTGCGGGTCCTCCTCGTTGGCGGAGTCGGTGATCCGGCGGTGGGCTATCCGGCCGATGGAGGTCTCACACGCGCTCTTGGGTGCACCGTGCGGCCACCAGGCCACGATCGGCGCGTCGGGGAGCAGCAGCGCGGCCACGAGGGACTCGCTTTCCTCGGCGAGCTCGCCGTAACCCCGCAGCACGATCACTTCGGAGGCACCGGCGTCCCCGCCCACACGAATCTGGGCGTCCAGGCGGGTCGGCGCGCTGGCGCCGGCGTCCGCGAGGACGATGATCCGGCAGGGGTGTTCCCGGCTGGCGTCGTTGGCCGCTTCGATGGCCTCCTCTTCCAGTCCGGACTTAGTGACCACCACGAGGGTCAACACCCGTCCGAGTGCGATCACGCCGCCCTGCTCGCGCAGGGACATGATCTTCTTGGAGATGGCTGAGGTTGTTGTATCGGGAAGATCTACGATCATGGCCTTCTCCAGGTTCGTCCGTCACGGGCAAGCAGCTCGTCGGCCGAGGCCGGGCCCCAGCTTCCGGGGGCGTACGGCTCGGGCTGTTCGCCCAGGCTTGCCCAGTACTCTTCAAAGGGATCCAGGATCTTCCAGGACAGTTCCACTTCCTGGTGCCGCGGGAACAGCGGCGGTTCGCCCAGCAGCACATCCAGGATGAGCCGTTCGTACGCTTCGGGGCTGGACTCGGTGAACGAGTGGCCGTAGCCGAAGTCCATCGTCACGTCGCGGACTTCCATCTGCGTGCCCGGAACCTTGGATCCGAACCTGATGGTCGCGCCTTCGTCGGGCTGGACCCGGATGACCACGGCGTTCTGGCCGAAGTCGTCCTCGCCGTGGTCGCGGAACAGCAGGTTGGGGGCGCGCTTGAAGACAACGGCAATTTCCGTCACGCGGCGTCCCAGCCGCTTGCCGGCACGCAGGTAGAACGGCACACCGGCCCAGCGCCGGGTGTGGATGTCCACGCGGATGGCCGCGTAGGTTTCCGTGGTGGAGTCGGCGGGGATGCCTTCCTCCTCCAGGTAGCCGAGGACCTGCTCGCCGCCCTGCCAGCCGCCGGCGAACTGACCGCGCGCCGAGTGGGTGGACAGGTCGTCCGGGAGCTTTACGGCAGCCAGGACCTTTTCCTTCTCGGCCCGCAGGTCGTCGGCGTTGAAGGAAATAGGTTCCTCCATGGCCGTCAGCGCCAGGAGCTGGAGCAGGTGGTTCTGGATGACGTCGCGGGCAGCGCCCACGCCGTCGTAGTAGCCGGCCCGGCCGCCGGTGCCGATGTCCTCGGCCATGGTGATCTGGACGTGGTCAACGTAATTGGCATTCCAGAGCGGCTCGAACAGCTGGTTCGCGAACCGCAGCGCCAGGATGTTCTGAACCGTCTCCTTGCCCAGGTAGTGGTCGATCCGGAACACTGCATCCGGCGGGAACACGGACTCCACAATGTCATTGAGCTGCCGGGCCGACTCAAGGTCGTGCCCGAACGGCTTCTCAATGACCACACGGCGCCACTTATCGCCCTCCGCCTGCGCCAGGCCATGCTTGGACAGCTGCCGGCAGACCTGCTCGAACGCCTTCGGCGGGATGGACAGGTAGAACGCGTGGTTCCCGCGCGTTCCGCGCTGCTCATCCAGTTCATCGATCGTGTCGCCGAGACGCTCAAAGGCGTCATCGTCGTCGAACTCGCCCTGGACAAACCGGATGCCCTCCGAAAGCTGGTTCCACACCGCCTCATCAAACGGGGTCCTGGCGTAGGCCATCACGGCAGCTTTCACCTCGGCGGCGAAGTCCTCGTTCTCCCACTGCCGCCGGGCAAAGCCCACCAGGGCAAAGCTCGGCGGCAGCAGGCCACGATTAGCCAGGTCGTACACGGCAGGCATCAGCTTCTTGCGGGCGAGGTCGCCGGTTACTCCGAAGAGGACCAGCGAGGAAGGACCGGCAATACGATTCAGCCGGCGGTCCCGGGGGTCCCTCAGCGGGTTGCGGCCCCGCCCAGCAGATTTCCTGCTGCCGTTTTCAGTTTCTGGCATGGTTGCTTCGGTGCCTTAACTTTCAGTGTGGGATGCTGCCTGGCCGGCGAGCTCTGAAACAATGTCCTGCAGCTGCTTGACGCCGGCAGCGCGGTCCGTGAGGTGCAGGCGGAGGACGGGACGGCCGTGCTCGGTGAGAACCTGGGCGTCGCCGGTGGCCTGCGCCGAGATCAGCTCACCGAACGTGAACGGCCGCTCCGGGATGGACAGGTCCGTGGGGGAGTCGGCAGTTACCTGCAGGAACACGCCGATGGCGGGTCCTCCCTTGTGGAACTGGCCGGTGGAGTGGAGGAAGCGCGGGCCCCAGCCGAACGTCACCGGACGACCGGTGGCCGCAGCGAGCTGGTCGCGGACCACTTCGAACGGGGCGTAAGCCAGCCGGTCGAAGTAGGCCTGGACGCTGAGGTAGCTGTCGTCAGCGAGCTGAGAGAGCAGTGCGGACACGGCTGCGGACGCCGTGGAGGCATCACCCAGCCAGTCGCCGCCGCGGACTTCAATGGCGCCGTCGACGAAATTGGCGGGGGTCGGCTCCGGCTGTGCGTCCAGCAGTCCGCGGGCCGCTATCTTGGCGGCTTCGACGTCGGGCTGGTCGTACGGGTTGATGCCCAGCAGCCGGCCGGCCACTACCGTTGCGAATTCCCACACCATCATCTGCGTTGCCAGGCCGCCGGCAATGGCGACCTGGTTTTCGCCGAGCTGCACGTCGTCGGCGTCGGCCGCCACCAGGCGCACCACTAGGACGTCAGCCGCACCCGAGGTGACCTCCGGCGCGGACGGGCCGGCTACGACCGGAAGTACTCCGGTGCCGAGCTTGCCGGTGGATTCGGCGATGAGCTGTTCGGCCCAGTCGGCGAAGCCGACGATGCCGGATCCGTCTTCCGCAATGACGATCTTGTTGCGCAGCGGGTTGGTGCCGCCAAGGGCCGTTCCCAGGGCGAGGCCGATATTCTCGGGTGCGTCCTCGTTGAGGATTTCGGCTGCCTCTTCGGCTTCATCCAGGAAACCCTGGATGTCCACTCCGGCCAGGCCGCAGGGGACCAGTCCGAAGGCGGTCAGTGCCGAGAAGCGGCCGCCGACGTTGGGGTCGGCGTTGAAGACGGCGCGGTAGCCCGCCTCCCGTGAGGCCTTGTCCAACGGTGAGCCGGGATCGGTGACGATCACGATGCGGCTTTTGGCATCGATGCCGGCATCGGTGAAGGCCTGCTCGAAGATCCGACGCTGGGAATCTGTCTCCACCGTGGAACCCGACTTGGACGAAACCACAATCGCGGTTTCGGCAAGGCGGTCCACCAATGCAGCACTGACCTGTTCCGGGTCGGTGCTGTCAAGCACAGTCAGCTCGACGCCAGCGGTGCCCGCGATGACCTCTGGTGCCAGCGAGGAGCCGCCCATGCCGCAGAGGACAATGCGCGTCACTCCTTCGGCCTTCAGTGCATCGCGGAGTTCCAGGATGCCGCTGACCAGGGGCTGGGAGACGGTAGCCGCCTCGACCCAGCCCAGCCGGATGGCAGATTCCTGTTCGGCGTCCGGACCCCACAGGGTATGGTCCTTCGCGAAAATCCGGGTGGCAATGCGGTCTTCCAGCAGTGCTGGGAGGTGCTGCTCAAGTGCCTCGCGGGCTGCGCCGGTGGCGTCGTAGCTGAGTGTGCTCATGATGGGTTAGGAAGCCTTCCGTGCAGAGGCCAGGGCGCCTTCGACGTCACCCAGCAGTTCCTTCCAGCTGGCCACGAACTTGTCCAGGCCTTCGGATTCAAGCAGTGCCACGACTTCGTTGTAGGAAATCCCCAGTGCGTCGAGTGCGTTCAGCGTCGCATTCGCGTCGTCGTAGCCGCGGGTGACGGTGTCGCCCGTAACGACGCCGTGGTCAAAGGTGGCGTCCAGGGTCTTCTCCGGCATGGTGTTGACGACGCCGGGTGCGACGAGTTCGGTGACGTAGAGGGTGTCCGGGTAGGCCGGGTCCTTTACACCGGTGGAAGCCCACAACGGACGCTGCGGCAGGGCGCCGGCTTCGGCCAGCAAGGCCCAGCGTTCGGTGGAGAAGAGCTCTTCATAGACCTGGTAGGCGAGGCGGGCGTTGGCCAGTCCGGCCTTGCCCTTGAGTGCCTTGGCTTCGTCGGTTCCGACGGCGTCGAGGCGCTTGTCGATTTCGGCGTCCACGCGGGAGACAAAGAAGGATGCGACCGAGTGGATCTTGGAGAGGTCGTGGCCGTTGCCCTTGGCCTGCTCCAGGCCGGACTGGAAGGCGTTGATGACTGCGCGGTAGCGTTCCAGCGAGAAGATCAAGGTGACGTTGACGCTGATGCCCTCGGCCAGGGTCGCCGTGATGGCTTCGAGGCCTTCAAGGGTTGCCGGGATCTTGATCAGGACGTTGTCCTTGCCGACCTTCTTGTACAGGTGCTTCGCTTCGGCGATGGTGCCAGCGGTGTCCCAGGCGAGGCGGGGATCCACTTCGATGGACACGCGGCCGTCAACACCCTTGGTCGCGGCGGCGACGGGAGCGAACAGGTCGCAGGCGTCGGCGACGTCGGTGGTGGTGATTTCGAAGACGGTCTCTTCAACGGAAGCGCCGGCCGCTGCCTGGGCTGCGATGACGGTGTCGTAGTCGTGGCCGGTCGTGATGGCGGCGTGGAAGATGGACGGGTTGGTGGTGACGCCAACGACGTTCTTCTCTTCGATGAGTTTGCGCAGGGTGCCGGTCTGCAGGCGGCCGCGGGAGAGGTCGTCAAGCCAGATCGAGACGCCGGCGTCCGAGAGCTGCTGGGTGGGGGTAGTCATGTCATTAACTCCTGGAAATCATGGGTTCCGGGGGACCTGGGTCCCCCGGAACCGTGGTGTTGGATCAGTTGGCGAGACCTGCGAGGGATTCCTTCGCGGCGGCGGTGACTGCTTCGGCGGTGATGCCGAATTCCTGGAAGAGGCGCTTGTAGTCGGCGGAGGCGCCGAAGTGCTCGAGGCTGATGGAACGGCCGGCGTCGCCAACGAATTCCTTCCAGCCCAGGGCAAGCCCGGCTTCAACGGAGACACGTGCCTTGACGCTGGCCGGGAGGACGGCGTCGCGGTAGGCGGCGTCCTGCTTGTTGAACCACTCGACACACGGCATCGACACCACGCGGGTGGGGATGCCTTCGGCCTGGAGCGCTTCGCGGGCGTTCACGGCCAGCTGGACCTCGGACCCGGTGCCGATCAGGATGACCTGGGCGTCTGCCGTTTTGCCGTCCTTGGACGCTTCGGCCAGGACGTAGCCGCCCTTGGCCACGCCGGAGACGGCACCGAAGGTGTCGCCCTCGGCGTCGCCTTCGCCGCGGGCGTAGGTGGGGATGTTCTGGCGGGTCAGGACAATGCCGGCCGGGTTCTCGTGGTTTTCGAGCATGACCTTCCAGGCTGCGGCGACCTCGTTGGCGTCACCGGGGCGGACAACGTCCAGGCCCGGGATGGCGCGGAGTGAGGCCAGCTGCTCCACCGGCTGGTGGGTGGGGCCGTCTTCGCCCAGGCCGATGGAGTCGTGCGTCCAGACGTACAGGGACGGGACACCCATCAGTGCACCGAGGCGGATGGCCGGGCGCTGGTAATCGGAGAAGATCAGGAACGTGCCGGAGAACGCGCGGGTCTTGCCGTGCAGGGCGATGCCGTTCACGATCGAGGCCGCGGCGTGCTCACGGATGCCGAAGTGCAGGACCCGGCCGTAGGGGTTGCCCTTCCACGCCTCGGTGGAGCGGGAAGCGGGAATGAACGACGGCGAACCCTCGATGGTGGTGTTGTTGGATTCGGCGAGGTCGGCCGAACCGCCCCACAGTTCCGGCATGACCGGGCCGATTGCGTTCAGGACCTTGCCCGACGCGGCGCGGGTGGAGACGTCCTTGCCGGCTTCGAACACGGGCAGGGCGCCGTCGAGCTCGACGGGCAGCTTGCGGGCCTCGACTCGCTCGAGCAGTGCGGCCGCTTCCGGGTTCCCGGCCTGCCATGCTTCGAAAGAGTCCTGCCATTCGGTGCGGGCGGCGGCACCGCGGTCCACGACGGCGCGGGCGTGGGCCAGCACCTCCTCGTCAACCTCGAAGGTCTTCGCGGGGTCAAAGCCCAGCACGCTCTTCAGTGCCGCGACTTCCTCGGCGCCCAGGGCCGAGCCATGGATCTTGCCGGTGTTCTGCTTCTTCGGGGCCGGGTAGCCGATGATGGTGCGCAGCGACACGATCGAGGGCTTGGAGGTCTCCGCCTTCGCGGCGATCAGGGCGGCGTACAGTTCCTGCACGTCTTCCTTGTATTCGCCGGTCTTGGTCCAGTCCACGCGCTGGACGTGCCAGCCGTACGCCTCGTAGCGCTTGAGGACGTCCTCGGTGAAGGCGACGTCGGTGTCGTCCTCGATGGAGATGTGGTTCTCGTCGTAAACAACGACAAGGTTGCCGAGTTCCTGGTGGCCGGCCAGCGAGGACGCCTCGGAGGTCACGCCTTCCTGGAGGTCGCCGTCGGACGCAATGACCCAGATGGTGTGGTCGAACGGGGACTCACCGGCGGGAGCGTCGGCGTCGAACAGGCCGCGTTGGCGGCGCTGGGAGTACGCGAAGCCGACCGAGGAGGCCAGGCCCTGGCCCAGCGGGCCGGTGGTGATCTCCACACCGGCGGTGTGCTTGTACTCCGGGTGCCCCGGTGTCAGCGAACCCCAGGTACGCAACGCCTTCAGGTCATCGAGCTCCAGGCCGTAGCCGGAAAGGAACAGCTGGATGTACAGCGTCAGGGACGTGTGGCCGGGGGAGAGGATGAACCGGTCGCGGCCGATCCAGTCCGGGTTCTTCGGGTCATGGCGCATCAGCTTCTGGAAGAGAAGGTACGCAGCCGGGGCCAGGCTCATCGCGGTGCCCGGGTGGCCGTTCCCTACTTTTTCGACCGCATCCGCGGCCAGAATGCGGACCGTATCAACGGCTCGCTGGTCCAAACTGGTCCATGACAGTTCTTGCTCTTCCAAATGTGGCACGAAAACCGGGCCCCTCTCTGTGCTGACGGCAGGTGGTACGAACAGGCCGGAGCGGGGGCACGCGTGTTGGTGCCCGCTGCGGTTAGTACCAGCCGTTCACCATTGAAACGTTGATCTTCATTCAGTCGCGTTCGAGATTCCGGGAATGCGCATTCCATTGGCATTCCTTGCGTGCTGATCTGCAGACAGCTTAGCCCCATTCCAAGGGCTGGTCAGCGTGTATCTCACTAAGTGGACTGAATTTTCCTTATATGAATCACCACGCTGTGCCACTGCCGTGAGGATCGGTTAACCTGCCGGAATCATGGAGGCTTTGGGCGCCGGAGAGCCACGGTATGATATTCGGAGGCCACCGCCGGAGGGAGCGGGCCCTATTTGGGCCGCCGCCGCTGCGAGAACCAGCCGGACTGAACAGCCAGACAGAACAGAGTGACTGCCACCGTGAGCACAACAGATACGCCGCTGAACGCCTCCCGGCTCCCCGGAAAGATCGGGATAGCCCGCAAAGCCAAGGCGTACCTTGCCCTCACGAAACCGCGGGTCATCGAGCTCCTGCTTGTGAGCACGCTGCCCACCATGATCTACGCCGAACGCGGATTCCCCTCCATCGGGCTGATCCTGGCGACGCTCGTGGGTGGAGCGTTCGCTGCCGGCAGTGCCGGTGCGTTCAACTGCTACATCGACCGCGACATCGACAAATTGATGCACCGGACCGAGAACCGGCCCCTGGTAACCGGTGAAGTGACGCCGCGCGAAGCGCTCGTGTTTTCCTGGTTGCTGGGTGCGGCCGCCATCGCGATCCTCTGGTTCGGCGCCAACCCTCTCTCAGCATGGCTTGGCCTCGGCGCCATCGTCTTCTACGTGGTCATTTACACAATGATCCTCAAGCGCCGCACGGCCCAGAACATCGTCTGGGGCGGAGCGGCAGGCTGCTTCCCGGTCCTGATCGCCTGGTCCGCCGTGACCAACACTGTGGAGTGGCCCGCCATCGTCCTGTTCATGGTGATCTTCCTGTGGACTCCGCCGCACTACTGGCCGCTGTCCATGCGCTACGGCGAGGACTACCGCAACGCCAACGTGCCGATGCTCGGGGCAATCGCCGGCGCGAAAGTCGTCTCGGTCCAGGTCGTCCTGTACGCGTGGGCCATGGTTGCCTGCTCGCTGCTGCTGGTCCCTGCGGGCGGGGCGGGCTGGGTGTACACCGTCACCGCCGTCGTCGCCGGCGCCTGGTTCCTGTACGAATCGCACGCCCTGTACAACCGGGCCCAGGGTGGCGACGTCTCCAACAAGGGCGCCATGAAGGTCTTCCACGGTTCAATTAGCTACCTGACCCTGCTCTTCATCGCACTGGCCGTGGACCCCTTCGTGGGTTCAGCCATCATGGGCTAGCCCCCTTCCCACTTCCTAACCCCGGACGCTCTCTCACGTCCTGCGGGTTAATAGCGGACGCTCTCTCACTTCCTGCGGGTTAATAGCGGACGCTCTCTCACCTCTAGTGGCAAAATCGGCGACGCTCTCTCAGCTTCCGCAGCTTTCCGGAAAGGCTCCTTCACCCCATGGTGAAGGAGCCTTTCGTTTTGGGCCGCAGGATCTGAAAGAGCGTCGGTCAAAAGCCCGCAGGAAGTGAGAGAGCGTCGCCGAGGTCAGGCGGGCAAAGAGAAGCACCCCGGTCAAGAATGCTGACCGGGGTGCTTCTCGGGGCTGTACTGCTTGACGGAGGCTGCCTTACGTGACGGCCTCGTGCTGCAGTACGACCAGTCCTTACTTGACCGGGCTGAACCTTGCGATGTCCGCGGCGTTCGTGGCGGCGCTCATGAGCAGCGCGGCACCCAGCATGTGGGCACCCACCAGCAACGCGGGAATGCCGTTGTAATACTGCGTGAAGCCAATGGCCGCCTGCAGCACCGTGACTCCAAGAAGCAACAGTACGGCAGCGCGGAAGGGGCCTTGGATCCGGTCCCGGAGCACAAGGAACACACCGAACAGCGCTCCGGCGGTGACGAGATAGGCAGGCACCGCGTGGATGTGTGAGAAGAGGTCCCAGTCAAGGCCGTTCCTGGGGGCATCCGCATCACCCGCGTGCGGTCCGGCGCCCGTCACCACCACTCCAAGGGTTACGGCAACGGCAGAGAACAGGGCGACGGCGGCCATCACCGGACGTGCGGCGCCCGGAAGGGCGGGAAGCCCGACGGCGGGGAACCGTCCCGTACGTCCGTACGCCCTGTTGACCAGCAGGGTGGCAATAACAACGAGGGCCATCGAGACCAGGAAGTGCAGGCCCACGACCCACGGGTTGAGCTGGGTGAGCACCGTAATGCCGCCGATGACGGCCTGTGCCGGGATGCTGGCCAGCAGGCCCAGGGCCAACAGGAAGAGGTCCCGTCGCTCTTTGCGGAGGTTCCACAAGTAGACCAACATCAGGACTGCGATTGCGGCCAAGGCGAACGTCAGGAGCCGGTTTCCGAATTCGATGAACCCGTGGATACCCATCTCCGGTGTGTTGACCAGGGACACGTCGGTGCAGCGGGGCCAAGTGGGGCAGCCGAGCCCGGACGCGGTGAGGCGGACCGCGCCGCCGGTTACCACGAGCACCGTCTGGCCGATGAGTGACAGGACGGCCAGCCGGCGGACGGTCGAGTCGACCGTAACTGGGAGCTTGGACGTCATGCGTCCGAGGATTTGGGGGAGGCGCGATGCCGTACTCACGGTTTTCTCAATTCCACTTGAACCAACGGATGGCCGCTGCGCCGGCGATAGCCGTCCAAAGCAGCAGGATTAGGGTGGCGCCTCCATTGAAGGTGCCAGCGAGGAAGGCGTCCCTCAGGGCCTCGCCCAATGCCCCGGAGGGCAGGAAGTGGACCAGTTCCCGGGCCGGGCCGGGCAACCGTTCGGCGGGCAGGACGATGCCGCCCAGGGCTCCGAGCAGGATCCACAGGAGGTTGGTGATGGCCAGCGTCGCCTCGGGCCGGACCGTACCCGCGACCAGCAGCCCCAGGGCAGTGAAGGCTGCCGCCCCCAGAACCAGGAGCACCAGCGCCGGGAGCCAGCCCGCCGTCGTCGGCTGCCAACCGAGCGCAAATGCCACCGCCCCCACTACCAGCACCTGGAGGACCAGGACTGCCAGGACAGCCAGGATCTTGCCGGCGATCAGGCCGGTCCGGCCCAGGGGAGTGGTGGACAGGAAACGCAGCACCCCGTAGCGCCGGTCAAAACCGGTGGAGATGCCCTGGCCGGTGAAGGCGGTGGACATGGCGCACAGCGCGAGGATGCCCGGTACCGCAACGTCGACCCGGGTGCCGCCCAGGCCGTCCAGCAACGGGGTGACGGTCAGCCCCACTAGGGCAAGCAGGGGCAGGACGACTGCAAGGATGAGTTGCTCGCCGTTCCGCAGCATGGTCAGCGCCTCGTACCTGCCCTGCAGCAGAATGCGGCGAAGAAGCGGGGCAGGAGCGCTGCCGAGGACCCGGCTCATCGGATCTCCCTTCCCGAGATATCCAAAAATACGTCTTCCAGGCTCCGCGCCTCCAGGCTCATGGAACCGGGCATAATGCCGTGCGCGGCCCACCAGGCTGTCAGCGCGGCCAGGTCTTGCGGCGTCAGCGCACCGGTGGCGGCGTAGCTCCCGGCCCTGGTTTCGCGGACGTCGACGGCGGCGGGGAGAACGCCCGTGAAGTCCAGTCCGGGCCGAGCCTCGAAAAGCAGTGTCCGGACATGTTCCTGCGCGTTATCCGTGCTCAGGTTCCGCATCAGCAGCTGTGCCACTGTTCCTTCGGCCACGTTCCTGCCGGCGTCGATGATGTACACGTAATCAGCCAGGCGCTGGGCGTCGTCCATGAGGTGGGTCGTCAGGATGATTCCCATGCCGGCGTCCCGCAGTTCCGCAATCAGCTCGAAAACAAGCTGGCGCGACTGCGGATCCAGGCCTGCACTCGGTTCGTCCAGGAAGAGGACTTCGGGGTTTCCCACCAGGGCGGCAGCCAGAGCAAGCCGCTGGCGTTGCCCGCCCGAAAGGCGCCGGACGGTGGTCCGGCTGAAGGTGTCAATGCCCAGGCGTCCGATCAGCTCATCGACAGGCCATGGATTCTGGTACATTCCGGCGATATGCTTCAGCAGGGGAATGGGACGGGCCGACGGCGGCAGTCCGCCGTCCTGCAGCATGACACCCACGCGGGAACGGAGTGACGCCCCTGCGGTGTCCGGGTCCTGGCCGAGCAGGGTGACTGCCCCGCCCGACCGCCGTTGCAGGCCCTGCGCACACTCGATGGTGGTGGTCTTACCGGCACCGTTGGCCCCCAGCAGGGCGGTGACCTGTCCGCGTTCGGCGGCAAGGGAAACGCCGCTGACCACCCGGAGCATCTTGCCGTCAAGGGAGGCCAGCGGGCCAACGTCCTTAATGAGTCCCTTAATGGACAGGACGGGAGAATCGGGAGATCGCACCAAAGCATTCTACGGGATGTAGTAGGCGCACCACCCGACGGGATATGACCGTAGGTCAGCCTCGCCTTACTAGTACGGGGGAGTAAATTACGACATGATTGTGTTGTGTATTCCATGAGCACTCGACTTTCTGCGCCCCGAACCGGGTCTGCCGCGCCAAATGGCGCCGCCGGTTCGTTCCGGCCCGGGAGTTCGTCGCCCACAGGCCGGCAGCCCGCCACGCCGCACACGTTGCCGGCGGACTCGGACGAACGCACCCGCGACCGCGTCCTGAATGCCGTGCTGGAGCACGGGCCGGTCAGCGCAGCAGAACTCGGTGACCTGCTCGGCTTCACTCCCGCAGCCGTGCGCCGCCATCTGGACCACCTCTCACGCAGCGGTGTGATCGAAGTCAAGCGCGTGGCGAAGGCGGGGGCCGGCGCAGGACGCCCGGCGAGGCGCTACGTCCTGAGCACCCAGGGCCAGTCCAGCCTCGGCGACGACTACCTCGACATTGCCGGCCTGGCTCTCCAGCGCCTGGGGGAAATCGCCGGCCCCGACGCCGTCCGCGAGTTCGCAGTCGAGCGGTTTGCCGACATGGAGCGACGCTACGCGCCGGAGATCGAGGCTGCCGGACCGGATATCACCGCACGGGCGCAAGCTCTTTCCACCGCTTTGAGCCGCGACGGGTTCGTCGCCTCCGCGGCTTCCATCGAAGCCAAGGCGCCGCTCCCCGCTGCGCTCTCCAGCGTCCAGCTGTGCCAGGGGCATTGCCCCATCCAACAGCTGGCCACGAAGTTCCCCGTGTTCTGCGACGTCGAAACCGAAGTGTTTTCCCGGCTCGTCGGCGTTGACGTGCGGCGGCTGTCCACACTGGCACGTGGCGGACACGTCTGCACCACCCACATACCTACAGGCCGTCCGGCCGCCAAGGGGCCATCCGGCTCCGGACACACCACGGACAGCCTGGGCGAAGTATCCAACCATCTGCAAGAAAGGCCGTGATGACGGACCAACTATCAGAGAACAAGGTTGCTGAAACTACTGTGATTTCGGAGATTCTGGAGAAGAACCCCGAGCTGCACGGTATCGGCACCTATGAGTACGGCTGGGCCGACAAGAACGATGTCGGAGCCAACGCACGTCGTGGCATCAACGACGAAGTTGTCCGGGACATTTCGGCCAAGAAGAACGAGCCGGAGTGGATGCTGGACCTGCGCCTGAAGGGCCTGAAGTACTTCGACCGCAAGCCCATGCCCACTTGGGGTGCAGACCTCTCCGGCATCGACTTCGACAACATCAAGTACTTCGTGCGCTCCACGGAGAAGCAGGCCGCCACGTGGGAGGACCTCCCCGAGGACATCCGCAACACCTACGAGAAGCTGGGCATCCCGGAAGCTGAGCGCAGCCGCCTGGTTTCTGGCGTGGCAGCACAGTACGAATCCGAAGTTGTGTACCACCAGATCCGCGAGGACCTGGAACAGCAGGGCGTCATCTTCCTGGACACGGACACCGCGCTGCGCGAGCACCCGGAGATCTTCCAGGAGTACTTCGGGACCATCATCCCGGTGGGCGACAACAAGTTCGCCTCGCTGAACACGGCGGTCTGGTCCGGCGGTTCCTTCGTGTACGTCCCCAAGGGCGTCCACGTGGACATCCCGCTGCAGGCCTACTTCCGTATCAACACCGAAAACATGGGCCAGTTCGAGCGCACCCTGATCATCGCCGACGAGGACTCCTACGTCCACTACATCGAAGGCTGCACGGCGCCGATCTACACCTCGGACTCGCTGCACTCCGCCGTGGTGGAAATCATCGTGAAGAAGGGCGCCCGCGTCCGCTACACGACCATCCAGAACTGGTCCACGAACGTGTACAACCTGGTCACCAAGCGCGCCATCTGCGAAGAAGGCGCCACCATGGAATGGATCGATGGCAACATCGGCTCCAAGGTGACCATGAAGTACCCGGCCGTCTACCTTGTGGGCGAGCACGCCAAGGGTGAAACCCTGTCCATTGCGTTCGCCGGCGAAGGCCAGCACCAGGACACGGGCTCGAAGATGGTGCACATCGCGCCGAACACCAAGAGCTCCATCATCTCCAAGTCGGTGGCCCGCGGCGGCGGCCGCGCCGCTTACCGCGGCCTGGTCCAGATCCGCGAAGGCGCCAAGCACTCGGCCAACACGGTCCGCTGCGACGCTCTCCTCGTGGACACGATCAGCCGCTCGGACACGTACCCGTACATCGACATCCGCGAAGATGACGTCCAGTTGGGGCACGAGGCAACTGTTTCGCGTGTTTCCGAAGAGCAGCTCTTCTATCTCATGTCCCGCGGCATGCGCGAAGACGAAGCCATGGCGATGATCGTGCGCGGCTTCATCGAGCCGATCGCCCGCGAGCTGCCGATGGAATACGCCCTCGAGCTGAACCGCCTCATTGAACTCCAGATGGAAGGATCCGTCGGTTAATGACTGCCGAAACTGTTACTGAAAAGGCCCGCATCGGGGCGCCTTCCATCGCCGGCTTCACCGAGGAAGGCGAGGGTCTGGTTGCCACCAAGGTGGACCACGGCCACAATCACGGCGTGACCGTGATGTCTTCCCGCGCCGAACGCCTCACGAGCTTCAATGTCGCCGACTTCCCGCTGCCCACGGGCCGCGAAGAGGAATGGCGCTTCAGCCCGGTCCGCGCGCTGGCCAACCTGCTCTCCGACACCGCGACGGATCTTGATCCCGCTCCGGCCGCCGACTTCACGGTCGAAGCGCCGGAAGGGTATGTCCGCAGCCCGCTGGCTGCCGGGTCCGCACCGCGGGGAACCGTCCTGGTCCCTGCGGACCGTGCCGCCGCCGTCGCCTCCGCCAACACGGACGAGGCGCTGCACGTCGTCATCCCCGCGGACGCCGAACCGGCAGAGCCGCTGCGCATCCTGGTCCACGGCGCAGGCGCCGGCCACCGCTCCAACGCACACTACGTGCTTGAAGCGGGTGCCAACTCCCGCAGCGTCGTGATCCTGGAGCACACCGGTGCCGCCGACCACAACGGCAACCTGGAAGTCATCGTCGGTGAAGGCGCCAAGCTCACCGTGATCTCCGTGCAGCTCTGGGAAGACGACGCCAAGCACCTCGCGCAGCACGACGCTCAGGTTGGCAAGGATGCTGTGTACAAGCACATCGCCGTGTCCCTGGGCGGATCCATCGTGCGCCTGAACTCCAACGTCCGCTTCTCCGGCGAGGGCGCCGAGGCCGAGCTGCTGGGCCTCTACTTCGCCGACGCCGGACAGCACCTGGAGCACCGGTCCTTCGTCGACCACAACGTGGCCAACTGCAAGTCGAACGTGCTCTACAAGGGCGCCCTGCAGGGCAAGGATGCGCACACCGTATGGGTCGGCGATGTCCTGATCCAGAAGCAGGCCCTGGGAACCGACTCATACGAGAAGAACCAGAACCTGATCCTGACGGACGGGTGCCGCGCGGACTCGGTTCCGAACCTGGAAATCGAGACGGGTCTTATCGAAGGTGCCGGGCACGCAAGCTCCACCGGGCGATTCGACGACGAGCACCTGTTCTACCTCATGGCCCGCGGCATCCCCGAAGATGTTGCCCGCCGTCTGGTAGTTCGCGGGTTCCTCAACGAGATCATCCAGAAGATCAATGTTCCGGCACTCGAAGAACGCCTGACCGACGCTGTCGAGCGCGAGCTCGCCGCGAGCGAAAACTGAAACGGGCAGGCCGGAACGCATGAGTGAACAGCCCAAGGGTGAACTGGTATGCAATGCCAACGACATCCAGGTGAAACAGGCGCTGCGAATCCTGATCGACGACTACCCCGTAGCGGTCGTCAAGGATTCGATGGGCGAAATCCACGCCATCGGCGACACCTGCTCGCACGCGGACATCTCGCTGTCTGAAGGCGAGGTGGAAGGCTGCGCGATCGAGTGCTGGGGCCACGGCTCGCAGTTCGACCTGCGCAACGGCCAGCCGCTTCAACTTCCTGCCTACGATCCCGTGCCCGTCTTCGCCGTCGAGCTTCACGGTGACGACGTCTACGTGGACGTGGCCAATGTTCTGAACGGCGCCACGGTCAACAACTACTGAGCGCCCGGCTTCACAAGACTTACGAACGAAAAGAAAGAAGAGCATGTCAACTCTTGAGATCAAGGACCTGCACGTCAGCATTGAGACCGAGCAGGGCACCAAGGAGATCCTGAAGGGCGTCAGCCTGACCATCAGGACCGGTGAGACGCACGCCATCATGGGCCCCAACGGTTCGGGCAAGTCCACCCTGGCGTCAACCATCGCCGGCCACCCGCGCTACAACGTCACCAGCGGCTCCATCACGCTGGACGGCGAAGACGTTCTGGCCATGTCCGTGGACGAGCGCGCCCGCGCCGGCGTCTTCCTGGCCATGCAGTACCCGGTGGAGGTTCCCGGTGTGAGCATGACCAACTTCCTCCGCACCGCCAAGACCGCCATCGACGGCGAAGCGCCCAAGCTGCGTACCTGGACGAAGGACGTCAAGGCCGCCATGCAGAAGCTGCGGATCGACGCCGACTTCACCCAGCGCAACGTCAACGAAGGCTTCTCCGGCGGCGAAAAGAAGCGGGTGGAGATCCTCCAGCTCGAGCTCTTCAAGCCGAAGTTCGCCGTCTTGGACGAGACCGACTCCGGCCTGGACGTCGACGCGCTGAAGGTCGTCTCCGAAGGCGTCAACCGCGCCCACGCCGAAGGCAACATGGGCACGCTGCTCATCACGCACTACACGCGGATCCTGCGCTACATCAAGCCTGAGTTCGTCCACGTCTTTGTCGACGGCCAGGTAGTCGAAGAAGGCGGCCCGGAACTTGCCGACCGCCTCGAAGAAGAAGGCTACGACCGTTACGCCAAGGGTGCCGGCGCAGCCACCATCTCTGCAGCTGACGCTGCAGTCCAGGGCTAGTTAGGACAACGCCATGACCGAAATCAAAGCGGCCCGTACGGGCCTCGAAGATGTCGAAGAGGCACTGAAGGACGTTATCGACCCCGAGCTCGGCGTCAACATCGTTGACCTCGGGCTGCTGTACGGCCTGAAATACTCGGACGACGACGGCGCCCTCCTGATCGACATGACGCTCACCACGGCGGCGTGCCCGCTCACGGACGTCATCGAGGAGCAGGTGGGCAAGGCCCTCGACGGCGTCGTGGACGAATGGCGGCTGAACTGGGTCTGGATGCCGCCATGGGGTCCGGAGCGGATCACCGAAGACGGACGCGACCAGATGCGGGCCTTGGGTTTCAACATCTAGGCTCCTGTTAGCAACCGCGGTTAAATAACGACGGCGGCCGGTTACCTTCCTTGGGGAAGGTGACCGGCCGCCGTCGTACTTTTAGGTTCAGCTAGAGCGAGGCGGCACTGAATGTATCGCACTGGTTGATATCGCCGGTCTTGTAGCCCTGGTAGAACCATTTCTGCCGCTGTTCGCTGGACCCGTGGGTCCAGGCCTCCGGCGAAACGCGGCCGGTAGCTGCTTTCTGGATGCGGTCGTCACCAACGGCGGACGCCGCGGAGAGGGCGTCATTCAGGTCCTGCTGGGTCAGCGGCTCAAGAAACGGCTGCCCGGTCTTGGGGTCCTGCTGGGTGGCGGCGTGGCGGACCCAGAGTCCGGCATAGCAGTCAGCCTGCAGCTCGACGCGGACGGCGCCCGATTCGGGACCCTGCGGATCCTGCTGGGCCCGGTCAAGGTTGCCCAGGATGTTCTGGACGTGGTGGCCGAACTCGTGCGCCACAACATACTCCTGGGCCAGCGGTCCGCCGGAGGATCCGAAGCGGTCCACCAGGTCTTGGAAGAAACCGGGATCGAAGTAGGCGGTGGTGTCAGCCGGGCAGTAGAACGGGCCCACCTCGGAAGTTGCACCGCCGCAGCCGGTATTGGTGGCCTGGCTGAAGATCACCGTAGTGGGACGCGGATATTCGGTGTTGTACTGGGCAAGGTACGCCGGCCAAAAAGCGTTGAGGCTGTTTACCGTCCCGGTGATGCGGCAGTCGAGCCGGGCGTCCGCGTCGGCGCCGGACTCGCAGGCCGGTGCACTTCCGGTGCTCTGCGGCTCCTGAACCGTCCCGGCCAGGCCTTCCAGCAGTTGGGGGTTGATCCCAAACAGTGCGGCCAGCAGCAGGATGATTCCGCCGCCGATGCCGCCGCCGATCTTGGTTCCGCGGCCCATGCCGCGGCGGTCCTGGACCTGCGACGGATCCAGTTGGACATTGTCATTGAAACTCATAATGTCACAATAGCCGGACGGGCCCGGCCCGGACCCGTGGACGCCGGTAAAGTTGATCCGATGCCATTCCTCAACAGACTCCAACGCTGGGCCGATGACCGCCCCGACGACACCGCCGTCGTCGTGGCCGGCCGGTACCTCAGCTGGGCCGCCCTGCGGGACGCCGCCGCGGCGCAGGCGGCGGACACCGGCAAGGTGACCGTGCTGGCTCAGGCGAACTCGGTCGACTTCGCCGTGTCGTTCGCCGCCGCGGTGGCCGGCGACCGGCAATGTGCCGTCCTCGACCCCACCTGGCCCGCGCAGCTGCAGGCCGAGATCGCGGGGCGGCTGCACACAGAGCCCGGCAATCCGTCGTCGGCTGCGCTCCGGGACGGCAGCCCGGATTCCGTGTTCCTGATCGGCCTGACGTCGGGCACCACTTCGGTTCCCAAGGCGTTCACCCGCTCAAGGCGCTCGTGGCAGCTCTCGTTTGACGCGTCCATCGAGTTCTTCGGACTCACCCCACAGGACAAGACGCTCGCCCCGGGGCCTCTGGCGGCCAGCCTCAACCTGTATGCACTGTCCGAGTGCCTCTATGCGGGCTCGGAATTCCACACGCTGGAATCCTTCGACGTGGGCGATGTGCACGCCGCCATCACGCATGACGGCATCACCCGGCTGGTCCTGGTCCCCACCATGCTCCGGCTGCTTAGTGAGCGCGGGCTTGCCGGCTGCGTGGATGCGTCCGGCATTACGTCCATCATCTGCGCGGGGTCCAAGCTGGATGCCCGGACCCTGGAGGCCGCGCGCCGCTGGGCACCCAGGGCAACCATCTTCGAGTACTACGGCGCCTCCGAGCTGAGCTTCGTTTCCGGGGTTGCGCTGCGCTCCGGGGCTCCGCTGGACGCGGGAGGAACCGGAATCGGGAAGCCCTTCCCCGGCGTCGAAGTCCGGATCATGGACGACGACGGCGCCCCGCTTCCCGACGGCACGGACGGCAATATCTGCGTGCGCAGCGGAATGGTCAGCAACGGCTACCTCTGGGGCGACGACGGTCAGGCGCTGCGCTGTTTCGACGGCTGGTACACGGTGGGGGACCAGGGGTACCTGCAGGATGGCGAGCTTCACATCCTGGGCCGCCGCGCGGACATGATCATCACGGCGGGCAAGAACGTCTACCCGCATGAGGTGGAACTGGCCCTCGCGTCCGTCCCCGGCGTGGCGGCCGCCGTTGCCTCAGGCATGCAGGACGATGTCCGCGGCCAACGCGTCGTGGCAGGGGTGGTCCCCTCCCACGGGGGCATCACGGCAACCCAGCTGAAAGCCGGCCTTGATGACGTCCTGCCCAGGGACAAGCGGCCGTTGCAGTATTTCGCCCTGACTGAGCTGCCTGTGACGGACCGGGGGAAAGTCAGCAGGCAACTGCTGCTGGACTGGATTGAACGCGGCGATACACGGGTCCGCCGCCTTGGCTGAGCCGGCCGCCGCGCAGATGCTCCCCGACCAGCTGCCGCCCGACCGCCAGCCGGTGGTCATCGCGGCGCTGCGGACTCCAATCCGCAGGGTCAACGGAGCGTTCAAGGAACTCAGGGCCCATGAACTCCTGGCCCCCGTGCTTCGCGGCCTCCTTGACCGGACGGGCCTGCCTGCAGGCGCAGTGACGGACGTCGTGATCGGCAACGCGGTGGGAGGCGGCGGCAACGTTGCGCGCCTGGCTGCCCTGGAGGCCGGCCTGCCCGTCAGCGTACCGGGCGTCACCGTGGACCGGCAGTGCGGCTCCGGCCTCGACGCCATTGTGCTCGCCGCGCGGCTGGTGGCGGCCGGAGGCGGCGGCGCCTACCTTGCGGGCGGGGTCGAAAGCATCAGTACTGCTCCGCTCCGCGCGAACAAGGCCGCCGACGGCAGCCCCGAGTTCTTCCGCCGGGCGCAGTTCGTGCCCCTCAGTTATGGCGATCCGGACATGGGCGCCGCAGCGGACAACGTGGCCGCTGTTTACGGCATCAGCCGCGACCGCCAGGACCGGTTTGCCTTGGAAAGCCACCGGCGCGCGCTGGCGGCAGCAGCGGCCCGGAGCTTCACCGGCGAGACGGTTCCGCTGCAGGCTGCGTCCGGAACCGTGGCGTCCGACGACGGTCCGCGAGAACGCCTGACGGCCGCCCTGATGTCCCGGTTCCCGCCCGTCTTCGCCGAGGACGGCACCGTCACCGCCGGCAACTCCTGTTTCGACGCGGACGCCGCGTCCGCCGTCGCCATTACTTCCCTGCAGCGTGCACGGGAACTGGGGGCGCCGGACGGGCTCCTCGTGCTGGGCACCGATACCGCGGGCGTGGACCCCCGCATTCTGGGAATGGGAGCCGCCGCGGCGGCCGGGCGCCTGTTGGCGCAGCACAGTGTCACGGCCGCGGATATTGACCTGGTGGAGTTCAATGAGGCCTTCGCGTCCCAGACCCTCGCGTGCCTGGATGCCCTCGGTATCGACCCGGAACGGGCCAACCTCGACGGCGGTGCGCTGGCTCTGGGCCATGCGTACGGCGCTTCGGGCGCCGTTCTGGTCACGCGGCTCCTGGCTCAGGCCCGAAAGACATCACCGTCCGCGGGCGGCAGGGCCGGCCCGCTGGCTCTGGCCATGATCAGCATTGCCGGGGGGATGGGCACCGCTGCCCTGTTCCGATACGAACGGCTGGACGGGACCCGCAGCCAGTAAACCGCGGCCGACGTCTAGCCCCGCCCGGCGTCGTCCTGCATGTCGTTGTCCTTCATGTCGTCCTCCGTGCCGGGCTCACCGAGGCCCCGGGCCGCAAGTGCGTCGCCCGTCTGTCGCGCATAGGCCACCGTGGTGATGAAGACCGGCAGCACCAGTGCCCGGGGGTTGCGTTCAAGTCCGCGGGCACGGGCTGAATCCCTGACGTCCGAGTAGGCTCCGGCGATGAACGGAATGCTGCGGAGCATGATCGCAATGGTCAGCGCGAACCGTTCGGGGTCCGCACCAAAGCGTCGGAACGGGACCGCCAGGGAGACGACGCCGTCGAGCAGGCGTTGCATCGGAGTGGTGGCCGTCAGTATGGACGCGGCAACCACGCAGACCAGGACGTTCAGGACGATCCGCGCAGCAACCGGACCGCCCAGTTGCCACCACTGGAACAATCCGATGGCCGCCAGCACCGGCAGGATGGGCCTGACTGCCTTGAACAGGCGGGCCGGGCCGGCACCGCTGGCGAGGAACACAATGCACATCAGGGCCAGCACTCCCGTGGCAACCACCCAGTCCACCACCAGGAACGACGCCATGCCGCAACCAACCACCGAGAGGAACTTCAGCCAGAGCGGTGCCCGGTGGACCAGTGACGTACCCGGAACGTAGTTGACCAGCAGGAATCCGTGGCCGCTCACGCGGACTCCGGATGGTGCGGCCAGGACGCGGCGCCCACCGGCGGGAGGCCGGCGGCGGACAGTGCCCGGTAATGTTCGACGGCGGCGTCCGCACCGCCGTCGAACACCACCTGCCCTGAGTCCACCACCAGGACGCGGTCCATGTCCCTGGCCAGCTGGAGGTCGTGGGTGGACATCACGATCTGTTGGCTGAGGCCCGCAATGGTCCGGCGGAGGAGTTCACGGTTCCGAAGGTCCAGGAGGGTGGACGGCTCGTCCAGCACCAGGACCGAGGGCCCCACGGCCAGAACGGCGGCGAGTGCCATCAGTTGCCGTTCGCCGCCCGAAAGCTCGTAGATGCTCTGGTCGGCCAGGGCCAACAGCCCGAAGCGGTTAAGGATCGCCGCGGCGGCGTCCCGGCGTTCCCTCGGGTTCCGGACGGAACGCCGCAGGGAGAGTTCCACGTCCTCCCGGCCGGTGGGCATCACCAGCTGGGAGAGCGGGTCCGTGAACACGAAACCAACTTTCCGGCGCACGCCGCGGACCGACCTGACGGTATCGTCACCGTCAACCGTCACCGTTCCGTGGCTCGGCGCGACCAGTCCGTTCAGGAGCCGCAGGAGGGTGGACTTCCCTGACCCGTTCGCGCCGATCACTCCGATCCGCTGTTCGGTGAGGCTCAACGAGATTCCGTGCAGCAGTGTCTTCGGCTCGGGATGTCCGTCCACCGCTACCCGAACGTCGACTTCGTCCAGAAGAATGCTGCCCATGCTAGTTGCCGGCCTGGCCCTCTCGGGTGGCGACCGCCCCGTTGTTCCGGACACCGGCACGGCGGATCAGGAGATCGGGGAACGCCTTGTGCAGGGCGAGTGCGACCGTGACGGCAAGGACGTTCTTGATGATGTCGCCGGGGTAGTAGGCGAGGTCTAGGAGGAAGGCCTTGGAAAGGTCCAGCTTGCCGTTGACCATCATGCCCAGCACGCCCAGGCTGTGGACGAGCACGATGCTGGTGGCCATGGCCGCGGCGAAGAGGAACAGGCCACGGTACTTCACGGTGCGGCGGAGGACGATGGTGGTCAGCCAGCCGACGGCCAGGGCGGCGAGCGGGAAGGCGATGATGTAGCCGGCAGAGGGGCCGGCGAGGATCCCCAGTCCGCTCCGGCCGCCGCTGAAGATCGGCAGTCCGGCGAGCCCCAGCAGGGTGTAGAGGCCGACGGCGGCGAACGCCCGCCCGGGGCCAAGCGCCATACCCGTCAGCATCACCGCGAGGGTCTGCAAGGTGATGGGCACGCCGAGGCCGCCCACGGGAATCGCGGCGATGAGTGCGGAGCCGGCCACGAGGGCGGCAAAAACGGCGATGAGGCCTAGATCCGTGGCGTTCCAGCGGTTCCGGGCCGATTGGGCGCCTGGTTCAGGGCTGGTGGCCGGCTGGTTGGTGACGGCCTTGTCAGTGTGGGTCATGGGGAAGTCCTGTCGGTCAGTGCAAGTGCGATGCAACGGGGAGGGGCAACTGCCTGCGGGCAGCCTTTTCCCCTCAATTCCGACGATACGTCTCCGGCCGCAACCCTTTTTTGTAGGGGATCCACTAACGGAAGGCGCTGACTCTGGACGGGGTGGCCAACGCAGCCGTGCGGCGGGTGCCGGGGCGGGGTACACCCTGCGGGTCTTCCAGGACGTGCGGTGCCGGTAGACTGGTAAAGGCCGTTCTCTCGGCCACACTGCCCCGGCCCCGCCCAGACTCCATCCGCTGTGCCGTGGCGTTCCCTGTTGTGAAAGGCCTTAGCTGCATTGATTACCGTCCAGGATCTCGAATTGCGCGCCGGCGCCCGCCTCCTCATGGATCAGGTGAGCTTCCGGATCGACAAGGGAGACAAGATCGGCCTTGTGGGCCGTAACGGTGCAGGCAAGACCACGCTCACCCGCGTCCTGGCCGGCGAGGGACTGCCCGCCGGCGGCAAGGTCACCCGCAGCGGCGAGATCGGCTACCTTCCCCAGGACCCCCGCACGCCGGACATGGAACAGCTCGCCCGGGACCGGATCCTTTCCGTCCGGGGCCTGGACGTTGCCGTAGGCAAGCTTCGCCTGGCCCATGAGGAGATGGCAAGCGAGGACGCAGCCGTCCAGCGCAAGGCCATGAACCGTTATGACCGGCTGGAATCGGAATTCCTGGCTGCCGGCGGTTACGCGGCCGAGGCCGAGGCGGCAGCGATCTGCTCGAACCTGGCGCTGCCGGACCGCCTGCTGAACCAGCCCCTGAAGACACTCTCCGGTGGACAGCGTCGCCGTGTGGAGCTCGCCCGCATCCTCTACTCGGATGCCGAGACCATGCTCCTCGATGAACCGACCAACCACCTCGATGCGGACTCCATCGCCTGGCTCCGCGACTTCCTGAAGAACCACCAGGGCGGTCTGATCGTGATCAGCCACGACACGGAACTGCTCGAAGCAACTGTTAACAAGGTGTTCCTGCTGGACGCCAACCGCGCGCAGATCGACTTCTACAACATGGACTGGAAGCGCTACCTCCAGCAGCGCGAAACGGACGAACGCGCCCGCAAGCGGGAACGCGCCAACGCCGAAAAGAAGGCCCAGGTCCTGTTCGACCAGGCCAACAAAATGCGGGCGAAGGCCACCAAGGCCGTTGCCGCGCAGAACATGGCCAAGCGCGCCGAACGCCTGCTCAGTGGGCTGGAGGCTGTTCGCGAAAACGACCGCGTGGCTGCCCTGCGCTTCCCGGATCCCTCGCCCTGCGGCAAGACCCCGCTCACTGCGGACGGCCTCAGCAAGTCCTACGGATCGCTGGAAATCTTCACCGACGTGGACCTGGCCATCGACCGCGGCTCCAAGGTGGTCATCCTGGGCCTCAACGGCGCCGGCAAGACCACCCTGCTGCGGATGCTGGCCGGCGTCGACAAGCCTGACACCGGCGAAGTGATCGCCGGGCACGGGCTGAAGGTGGGTTACTACGCCCAGGAACACGAGACGCTCGACGTCGACCGCACTGTCCTGCAGAACATGCGGTCCTCCGCACCGGACATGAATGATGCTGAGGTGCGCGGCATCCTTGGTTCGTTCCTGTTTTCCGGTGACGACGTCGACAAGCCTGCCGGCGTGCTCTCCGGCGGCGAGAAGACCCGCCTGGCCTTGGCAACCATCGTGGCGTCAAGCGCGAATGTGCTGCTCCTCGATGAACCCACCAACAACCTGGACCCCGCCAGCCGCTCCGAGATCCTGGGCGCCTTGCGTAACTACACCGGCGCCGTCGTCCTGGTCAGCCACGATGAAGGTGCCGTCGAAGCGCTGAACCCCGAACGCGTTGTCCTGCTGCCCGACGGCGTCGAGGACCACTGGAACGAAGACTACCTGGACCTCATTACGCTGGCTTAGCCTGCGTTCATCCCTGCTTAGCGGACGGCCATTTCTTCTGCGCCGGTGATCTTCTGTAGCTCGTCGTAGGTGATGCTGAACATCGAGTTGTGGTCGCCGGCTCCTGCCCAGAGGACGTTGTGCGTCTTGAGGGAGGTGTCCAGGAGGGTCTTGATCTTCTCCGGGTGGCCTACCGGGGCTACTCCTCCCACTTCCTGCCCCGTGTGCTGCAGGACGAACTCGGGGGAGGCCCGGCGGATCTTGCCCGTGCCCAGTTGCTCGGCGACCTTGCGGACGTCCACCCTGGCGGCGCCGCTGGCCAGAATGAGCAGCGGCGCGCCGTCGACGTCGAACACCAGGCTGTTGGTGATCGCCGCGAGGTCGCAGCCCAGCGTGGCGGCGGCAGCTGCGGCCGTCGGGACTTTTGAGTCGAACACCGTCACGGTGTCGTCGGCGCCCAGCGCGGTCAGGGTGCGCTTGACGATGGCCACCGGTTCGGGAATGCTGTCGAAACTCATCGGTCAGTACCCCTGGGCGTCCAGGATCGCGTCTTCCTCTTCCTCCGCCGTCGGATTCTTCCGCTTGCGGGGTGCAGGGCGACGCCGGTTCGCGGCCATGGCGTACTCGGGTGTACCGTCCTCGGCTGCGTCCTGCGCGTCAATCTCCGCATTGCGTGCCTGCTGACGCGCCGCGTAGCCGAAGCCAATAAACATCAGCACGCCGAAAGCGAACCACTGCAGCGAATAGGACAGGTGTGTTCCTTCTTCCACGGAGGGCTTCGGGAAGGGGGACGGCATGGTGGAGACGGCCGGTGTTTCGGAGGCCAGCTGCCCGTAGGCGCCGGTTAGCACCGGGTAGCCTAGCTGGGCGGCGTAGGCCGGAAGATCGATGGAGGCAAGCTGCCCGTCGGGAGCGCCGCGCTGAAGCTCCGGCTCACCGGGTTTCAGGCGGACCACCACGGTGACATCGCCCGACGGCGGTTCCGGGACGGAATCAGGGCGTCCTGGAGTGTTGTTCCCGATTGGGAGCCAGCCGCGGTCCACAACAACCGTCTGTCCGGTGTTGAGCCGGAAGGGGACCACCACTTCGTAGCCGGGCTGGCCGTTGAGCGGGCGGTTCCGCACCACTCGCTGGCCGCCGACGTCGTAACGGCCCTTCAGCTCCACCTGGGTCCACTCTTTGTCGGCGTCCAGCCGGGAGAACTGTGCTTCGGCAGCTGCGAAGGGCAGGGGAGTGGCCGAGTAGTTCGACGTGACCCGGTTGATCTCCGCCAGGGTCTCCGCCCTGCGGTCCATCTGCCAGCGGCCCAGGAACACGCAGGCAGTGGCAAAAATCGCAGCCAGCAGGAGGTAACCCAGCCATTTGCTGGAGAAGAGGAAGCGGTACATTCAGCTGTCCGTGCCTGAAACAGCGGCAAGATCCAGCGGCAGGGTCTCTTTCCAGAGGCCGCGGGTCTGCAGGTAATCTTCCAGCCACAGCCGGTGCTCCTCGCAGGCCAGCCAGACTTTGCGGCGTTCGGGCGAGTGGATCTTCGGGTTGTTCCACAGCAGCTGCCAGGCGGCGCCGGTCCGGCAGGCCTTCCTCGAGCACATGGGTGCAGCCGTTTCCGCAGGCCCGGCGTCGCCGCCGGCAAGGTCAAAAATGTTCATGAAGCTGCCCGTTCCTGACCGTCGTTATCGTCTTCGTCCTCGATGAGTTCGCCCTGGAGTACCGTGGGGCCTTCGTCCGCGACGGCGGCCGGGAATTCCGGTGCTTCGAGCTCTGCCAGCGGGGCAGCGTCAAGCAGGTGGTCGCTGTGAATTTCTGCTTTGTCGCTCCCGTTGGCGATGACCACGGCAATCCACGGCAGGAATACTGCCCCGGCAATCGGGAGGACTTTGAACCAGCCATCGACAACAAACACCAGGATCAGGCACACCATGCGGATGCCCATCGCCACGGCATACTTGATCATCCGCACGCGCATCTCTTCTGAATGGGCGCTGGCGGCATCCGTGATGCTGTGAACCTCGGCGTCACCGGAGACGGCGTCCGGTTCACCGGACATCGAAGGTCCGGGTCGTTTTGCAAGTGTCACGGCTGTTTCATCACGCTCCCAAGGCTTAATCCAATTCTCTCACCCTCACCAGTGCCGCCCAAACGGAGGCTAAGATCGGAGGCAGTAAAAATCCCGCCCCTCACCGCGGTGCCCCATGCCGCAGAATCCCGGAGCAAACTATGACTGAAGTAGCATCGACCGGCCGCAGCGTCCTGATCACCGGCGGAAACCGCGGCATCGGACTGGCCATTGCCGAGGCCTTCCTGGCCAACGGTGACAAAGTTGCCGTGACCTATCGCAGCGAGTCGGCACTCCCGGAGGGAATCCTGGGCGTCAAGGCCGACGTCACGGCTGAGGCGTCCGTGGACGCCGCGTTCGCCACGGTTGAGGCTGCGCACGGCCCGGTCGAGGTGCTGGTGGCCAACGCGGGAATCACCAAGGACACGCTGCTGATGCGCATGAGCGAAGACGACTTCACCTCGGTCATCGACACCAACCTGACCGGCGCCTTCCGCGTCATCAAGCGCGCTTCCAAGGGCATGATCCGCATGCGCAAAGGCCGGGTTGTGCTGATTTCCTCTGTTTCCGGGCTTTACGGCGCTCCGGGCCAGATCAACTACTCCGCCTCCAAAGCCGGACTCGTGGGAATTGCCCGCTCGCTAACCCGCGAACTCGGCGGCCGCGGCATTACGGCCAACGTTGTGGCGCCGGGATTCATCAACACTGATATGACGGCGGAATTGCCGGAGGCCACCCAGAAGGACTACCTGTCCAAGGTGCCGGCGGGACGTTTCGCCGAAGCCGCTGAAGTGGCGAACGTTGTTCGGTGGATCTCCAGTGATGAAGCGTCCTACATCTCGGGTGCCGTTATCCCCGTTGACGGCGGCCTGGGCATGGGCCACTGACCTTTCGCATCCTCCCGGCGCTGCGCCGAACCCCTGGCCATGAGGGGACCTTCTGCCCATTACACCCCGCTCCTGCGGGTGTGTAATGGGCATATCGGTCGTGACCATTCCCGGCCGGCCACAATCTGCAGCGAACAACACTAGGGAGCTATCATGGCCGATCTCAACAAGTGGACGCCGTCGGACGTTCTGGACCCGATCCGGCGGTTCCTTGAAGGAGACCTGACGATGCCATCCATGCGCGTGGAACAGTTCATGGACGGAAACGCGCTCGTGGTGAGGGCGGAACTGCCCGGCATTGATCCCGAGAAGGACGTGGACGTCTCCGTGGCCGACGGTATGCTCCACATCAAAGCGGAGCGCGAGGAGAAATCCGAACACAAGAGCAAGAGCGGCTATCGCTCGGAGTTTCGTTACGGCTCATTCTCTCGGAGTGTCTCGCTGCCGCCCGGCGCCCGGGAGGAAGACGTGACGGCCTCCTACAACGACGGGGTCCTGGAAGTCCGCGCGCCGGCGAGCGAGCAAGCTCCGGCAACCGGGACGCGCAAGATTCAGATCAACCACAGCTGAGGAGCGGCCGCGGCTTCCGTTGCGGCCCGGCCTATTGGGTGTAACCCGGCCGACGGCGACCGTAGCCGATCGCACGTGTCAGCAGCCGGGGTATGTGGCTGCATACAGCCCAGTAAGCCACACCTGCGCAGAGCGAGGCGGCCACTGCCAGTGCCTGGCTAACTTCTGAAATTGGCGGATAGACCAGCCAATGGACGAGGTAGATGTACAGCGAGGAGCTTGCCAGCAGGCCGGTGAGCCGTTGAAGTCCGCGCGGTACGGGGATGCTGGGCAGCCAGATCAGCACGAGGATTCCGGCGAGGAGGGTCATTTCCCGGACCGGGTTGTCGAAGAATCCGGGAATGCTGAGTGCCGCGATAGCCGATGCCGTGCAGCGGTGGGCCCAGGTCCTGGATCGGGCCACGGCCCATCCCAGGGCGAAGAGCCACAAGGCCGGCGCCGTGTGCGGGACTCCGGGATCGACCAGGTCGTAGCGGGTTGTGAGCCCTGCCGCCAGGAGGGTAAGCGGAAAGAGAAGCGGAAAACGCCTTTCCGCTTTGTCGACCCAGGGGATGGCGAGCAGCGCCGTCATCCCCAGCAGCACATATACGAGGACTTCAACAAACCAGAAATGCCATTGGGTGGTTACTTCCTCAGGCCCGATGACTGCGTTGAGCAGGACGATATTCGCCAGGCTATAGCGGTCTGTTAACAGGTAGGCAACCGTGATGAAGGCCATGCTGGGGATCACCACGCGGGAGAGGCTCCCGAGTTGCCGCTTCAATCGGGGAACGCGATCTCCGGTCAACTGGAAGCGGGCAAAATTGAATCCCGCGACGGCCATCAGCACGTGTGCCATACCCGGCCAGCTGAACAGTCCGACATGCGTACCGGTGATCAGAATGATCGCAACCGCACGGAGCACAATGCTCGTATCAGTCGGGGCGAACCAGCGCCTTCGTGCGGGATGATGCGGAGTCCGGGCCTGCGGTTCCAAATCCCGGACTGGTGTCACATGCCAATCAGGCGGAAGGTGCCCGAGCATCTGTTCGAGTCGCACAGACGCCGCCACATAGGACAGTGAGTCTCCACCGAGTGAGACGAACGTGTCGCCGTCAGTCACGTCCGTCCGCTCGAGTGTGGCTTCGAAGATTTTCCTGACGCTGTCCCGCCCGCTGCCGGTATCGTCGACGGAAGCAACTGATGGCTCCACTGGCACGCGGTTGTGCTGCGGGAGGACCAGGATTCCCTGATAGTCCACCTTGCCCGAAGCGAGGCGCGGAATCTCCGGCACGCCGTAGACTTCCAGCGCCGCCCGAGGCAGGCCTATGCCCTGGGCCAGGACCTTGGCCACGAGGTGCAGATCGTTGGAGCCCTTGACAGCGACGACGAGCCCTTCGTCCGTGCCGGCGCAGGCAGCTTCCATGCCGAGGTCCGCAAGGATGCGTTCGACCTGCCCGAGGTCGACGCGGAGCCCGACGATTTTCACGAACCGGCTGCGCCGGCCGACAACCTCGTACAGGCCCGAGGAATCCGTTCTGGCCAGGTCGCCGGTGCGGAGCTCGCGGATGGTCCGGCCCAGCGCGAGATCCTCAGGGCTCTGCGCGTACCCGAGCATCACATTCGGGCCGGTGTAGACAAGTTCGCCGTCCTCCAGCCCGGGAACGGGGTCGATGCGGAAGGTGCCGCCCGGGACGGGAATTCCGATTGCGCCGGGGCGGCTGGCCGCCAGGCGTGGAGGAAGGTAAGCCATCCTGGCGGTGGCCTCCGTCTGCCCATACATCACGAAGAGGTCCCACCCGCGCCGCCGGCCGTGTTCGGCGTAGAGTGCCACTGTGTCGGGCGCCAGCCTGCCGCCTGCCTGCGTGATGTAGCGGAGGCTGGGCAATTCCATGTCGGCGAACCCCACGCGGTCGAGGAGTTCGAAAGTGTAAGGGACCGCAGCGAACGATGTGACGCGATGCCGGCGGAACAGCTCCCAGAAGCAGCTGTCCACAACAGAAAGGTCTGTCAGGACAAGGCTGGCTCCGCGCAGCAGGTAGCTGTTGATCACGGACAGTCCGTAGCAGTAGGACATGGGCAGCGTTGTTATCGCACGGTCGTCCTCTCCGATGCCGAGGTAGTCGGCAATGGACTCGGCGTTGGATTGGAGGTTGGCGTGGGAAAGCCGGACCAGTTTAGGGGATCCCGTGGAGCCCGACGTGCTCAACAGCAGCGCGAGGTCGGGGTGCAACTGGTGCCGGGTTACTTCCCGGCGCTCTTCCAGCAGGTTCTGTCCGTCGGCTCCGGATCTCAGGATGACGTCGGGGTCGTAGGCGGCCACGAGCGAGTCGAAGGCAGCAGGTTTGTCTTCCGGGAGAAGGATCAGCGGATGGCCGCCCGCCAACGCCGCGAGGTACCCGACGACGGAGGCAACGTCGTTGCCGGCAGTAAGGGCCACGAGCCGCCGCGCGGTTCCCAGCCGGAGCCGCAAAGCCTCGACGCGTTCTGCGAGCTCCTGGTAAGTGAGGACGAGCTCTGCCGTAACGATCGCCGGCCGTTCACCTCGGCTGGCTAGATCAGCAGCGAAGGGCACCCGCGCAACGTCGGGTTGAATACTCAGGGAGGCAAGAACGTCGGCGTCGGCCGGATATGCGCCAGTGCGCCGGCTGTGGATGAGGACCATGGATTTCCTAGGTGATTTAGGCTTACCTAACTCCGAAACTGTACAGCCCCGGGGGAGTAATTAAGAAACTAAAATATGCCCTATTTCTCCAGACCCTTGGCTAAAGCTGGCCGCACCAACGGCAGGAGCGGGGTTCAGCCCGCTTCCCTGCGTGCTTCGCCAAGCCAGCCCGCCACTTCGTCGTCGAGGTCGGCCCGGGAGCGCAGCTCCAGGTGATGCATCCACACGCCGGGGGCCGGGCTGATCACTTCCTTGAACCGGGCCGAATCGATGCGTCGCGGCAAAGCTATCGACAGAACTGCGGGCACGTCCGACCTGATGTACCTGGCCGGCCACCACATGTAGGCAAATCCGCGGTGTCCGCGGAACGCCACCTGGCTTTTGGTGGCGTTCATGGTCGACGGCGGGTACGCGGCCAGGATGCCCTCCACCTGCCGCAGTAACTCCAGGCCCAGCGGGGAACCGCGGAAGACCTCCTCCGGGGTGGACTCCTCGGCGGCACCGCGGGTCATCATGGCGCGACTTCTGACGGGAGGTCCCTGGCTTTCATGGCGGCGAGCCTACGCCGGCCCGCCGGGGCCCAGCAATGGCATGCGCGGCGCCGCAACTATCCCCGGTCCGCTTCTTTGTTGACGTTGAACAACTGGATTCTTCCCGTCCGCTGGCATGATGGATGGCAGACCGACAGATTTTGGACGTTTGGAACAAAGGAGCTCGAATGGGATTGCTGGACAACAAGACTGCCATTGTGACCGGTTCGTCGAGGGGGATCGGCGCTGATGTTGCCAAGCTCCTCGCTGCCGAAGGTGCCGCCGTCGTGGTGAACTATCGTCAGAAGGCACCGCGTGCCAACAAGGTTGTGGCCGAAATCGAGGCCGCCGGCGGCCGTGCCGCGGCGGTCGGCGCCGACCTGACCACGCAGGAAGGCGTCCAGGCACTGGCCAGCGCCGCCATGGAAAACTTCGGCACGCTCGATGTCCTGGTTCTCAACGCGTCCGGCGGCATGGAATCGGGCATGGAAGAGGGCTACGCCCTGAAGCTGAACCGGGATGCCCAGGTCAACATGCTCAACGCCGCCGTGCCGCTGATGCGGGAAGGCTCCCGCGTGGTGTTTGTCACCAGCCACCAGGCCCACTTCATCGATTCGGTCCCCACCATGCCGGAGTACGAGCCGGTAGCACGCAGCAAGCGGGCCGGCGAGGATGCCCTGCGCGCCCTCATCCCGAACCTTGCCGACAAGGGCATTTCCTTCGTGGTGGTTTCCGGCGACATGATCGAAGGAACCGTGACGGCCACGCTGCTTGACCGCTCCAACCCGGGCGCCATCGAGGCCCGCCGGGCCGAGGCCGGCAAGCTGTATTCCGTCGCCGAGTTCGCCGCGGAAATCGCCAAGATGGTGACTGCCGACGTCGAAACAGGCCACACCGAATACGCCGGCGGTGCCGATTACTTCGGCAAGAGCACCGGCCAGGCCGGCTAGGACCCTAAGCGCCCAGCCCGCCCAGATGGCACGTAGCGGCAATTGTTCCCAGGAACATTGCCGCGGCGTGCCATCTCGCGGTTAATGCCTCAAGCAGCTAATGCCTCAGACCCCGGCGATGTGTCGCACGGCGTCCAGGTAGGGCATGTTGACTACTGCGTCCGCGACTGCGCGCACCGCGGGTTTGGCGTTGAAGGCCACGCCGATTCCGGCGGCACCAAGCATGTCCAGGTCGTTGGCGCCGTCGCCCACGGCGATGGTGTGTTCCATGGGGATGCCCTCGGCGGCAGCCCACTCGCGGAGGTACTTCTCCTTCGCCGCACGGTCGATCACCGCGCCGAGCACTTTGCCCGTCAGCGCGCCGTCGACAATTTCCAGCTCATTGGCGATCCAGTGATCCATCCCGAGGTCCTCCGCGATGGGCTGCAGGATCTGGTTGAAGCCGCCCGAAACGACTGCCACGGCGTGACCTGCCGCTTTGAACGCTGCCACAAGTTCCGCTGCGCCATCACTGAGTTTCACCTCGGCCCGTACGGAATCGACGACGTCGGCCGGCAGCCCGGCGAGGACCGCCACCCGGGCATGCAGGCTCTGGGCGAAGTCGAGCTCGCCGCGCATGGCCGCTTCGGTGACCGCAGTGACTTCCTCCTTCTTCCCGGCGTAGGCGGCCAGCAGCTCGATGACCTCCTGCTGGATCAGCGTGGAATCAACATCCATGATGAGGAACTTGCGGGGTGCCTCCCGGAGGGCGGCCGGGACAATGGCCGTGTCCATCGCGGTGAAGCCGGCGGAAGCCACGGCATGGCGGAGCGCGCCGATCTCGGCAGCGGTGCCGGATTCCACGGAGAAGTCCACTGTGTACGCCTCAAAGCGGTGGTCACCGCCGCGGGATTCTGCGGAGAAGGAAGCGCCTGCTCCGGTCAGCAGGGAACGGAGGTGTTCCAGTTCCGGAGGGGACAATTTGACGCCGTAGCTGACCGCAGTCACGTTCGAACTCATGGCTGCAATCTTAGCCAGCGCACTCGCGGCACCCGAATTCGTTTCGTCCCGCCCTGTTGCAGGCCCCGCGCGTGGTGTATCAGTTATCAGTCGCGCCGTGTTTTGTCCTAGTGTCTACTCCTATGAGTGATGTTCTTGAAATGGCTGCTGTCAGCGTTGTCCGCGGAGCCAAAACGCTCCTCAACAAAGTGGACTGGCAGGTCAAAGAAGGCGAACGCTGGGTAATCCTCGGACCCAACGGCGCGGGCAAGACCACTCTGCTCCAGATTGCGGCGGCACGGCTCCACCCCACGAGCGGGATGGCCGGCATCCTGGAAGAGATGCTGGGGGCTGTTGACGTTTTTGAACTCCGGCCCCGCATCGGCCTGTCCTCGGCTGCCCTTGCCAACCAGATTCCCGAGCAGGAGAAAGTACTCAACGTAGTGGTCACGGCTGCCTACGGAGTGACCGGACGCTGGCGCGAAGGCTACGAGAAGGACGACGAACGCCGTGCGTTCCGGCTGCTGAACGAGTGGGGGATGGGTCCGCTCCTGAACCGTGCGTTCGCGTCCCTGTCCGAAGGCGAAAGGAAGCGGGTCCAGATTGCCCGTGCCCTGATGACTGACCCGGAACTGCTTCTCCTGGACGAGCCCGCGGCAGGGCTGGACCTCGGCGGCCGCGAGG
Organism: Arthrobacter sp. LjRoot78; assembly: GCF_964254335.1. Classification (NCBI taxonomy): domain Bacteria; kingdom Bacillati; phylum Actinomycetota; class Actinomycetes; order Micrococcales; family Micrococcaceae; genus Arthrobacter; species Arthrobacter sp. LjRoot78. The sequence goes on from NZ_CAXUTG020000001.1 coordinate 2,317,457, forward strand.
ACCTGGTGCACCGCCTCAGTGAACTGGCACGCGACGAGGCTGCCCCGGCGATTGTCCTGGTGACGCACCACCTCGAGGAAGTTCCGCCGGGCTTCACCCACGCGATGCTGATGCGCGATGCCAGCGTTGTGGCGGCCGGTCCCATTGCCGAAGTCCTGACCTCCGAGCACCTCAGCGAGACCTTTGGCTTGCCGCTCGACGTCACGGTCAACGCGGGACGCTACGCCGCCACCGCACGCCGCTGACCCGGCGGCCTTCCAAGCGTGGAGTTACTCAACGGCGTCTTCATCTTCTTCGCGGGGCTGTGGGCCGGAACCATCAACAGTGTTGTAGGTTCAGGCACCCTGGTCACCTTCCCCGTTCTCATTGCCCTGGGCATTACCCCGGTAACCGCCTCCATTAGCAATGCCATGGGGCTGGTGGCGGGGAACGCCGCCGGCGCCTGGGGATACCGGAAAGAACTCGCGGGACGCGGCAGGCAATTGCTTCGGCTGTTGCCGGCATCCCTGCTGGGCGGCATCAGCGGGGCCTGGCTGCTGCTGCACCTGCCGGAGAAAGTCTTCCACTACGCCGCACCCGCCCTGATTGTGCTCGCCCTGCTGATGGTAGTCTTCCAGCCCCGGCTCCAGCAGTGGGTGCGCAACCGGGAGGCAAACCCCGAGCACGCGATCAACGACAAGCGCCACGGCGTGCTCCTGATCGTGCTGGTGTATCTGGCCGGTGTCTACGGTGGCTACTTCGTGGCCGCGCAGGGCATCCTCCTGGTCGGCATCTTGGGCGTGTTTATGACCGGAACCATCCAGAACGCCAACGCCATGAAGAACATCCTCGTCCTCGGGGTGAACATCGTGGCGGCGGCGTCCTATTTGCTGTTCGCATTCGGGCGCATCAACTGGCCGGTTGTGGCCATTATCGCGGTGAGCTCCCTGATCGGCGGGATCGTCGGTTCCAAGGTGGGCCGGAGGCTTTCCCCGCCCGTTCTGCGCGGCGTCATCTTCGCGCTGGGCCTCGTCGCCCTGGGGTTCATGATCGCGAACCTGTTCAAATGACCATCACTTGACCCGATGCATCACCCGTCCCGATGAAATGACTTCCAGTGACTTTCCACTACCTCGAATCCGCTGATGATCCCCGGGTGTCCGACTACACCCGGCTGACGGACGTCCACTTGCGCAAGGTCCGGGAACCCGCAGAAGGCATGTACATCGCGGAATCATCGCGCGTGCTCCGGCGCGCCCTGGCTGCAGGTCACCGGCCGCGCTCCTTTTTCCTTGCCGAGAAGTGGCTCGAGGACCTGACCGACGTCTTTGCCCAGTTTCCGGACGTCCCGGTGTTTGTCGGCAGCGCCGCGCTGCTGGAAGACATCACCGGATTCCACCTGCATCGCGGCGCCATGGCGGCCATGCACCGCCCGGAACCTGTGCCGCTGCCCGAACTCCTGGCCGGTGCACGCCGGGTGGCGGTCCTCGAAGACATCGTGGACCACACCAACGTCGGCGCCATCTTCAGGTCGGCGGCCGCCCTGGGCGTGGACGCCGTGCTGGTCTCGCCACGGTGCGGGGACCCCCTTTACCGGCGCAGTGTCCGCGTGAGCATGGGTACCGTGTTCCAGGTTCCGTGGGCGCGCCTGGAGTCGTGGCCGGGCGATCTTAGCGTCCTCCGGGAGCAGGGTTTCACGGTGGCGGCCATGGAACTCACGGGAGACGCCGTGGACCTCGACGAACTGGCCGCCCGCAACCCGGACAAGCTCGCGCTAGTGCTGGGCACCGAAGGAGCAGGCATGAGCCCGGAGACGCTCGCCGCCGTGGACCTCGCCGTCAAGATTCCCATGCGGGCGGGAGTCGATTCGCTCAACGTCGCGGCGGCCTCCGCCGTCGCTTTCTGGGAACTCCGCCCGAAGGGCTGACCCCGCCCGCCGGACTGCCCGGTTCGCGCCCCTCTGATTCGTGCCGAAACCGTGTTTAGGCTAGGATTGAGTGTTGGTCCGGACACCCGGTGTTTGCATGGCTTTTAGCAACCACCGTTGCCCCGCACCCTCATCCCATTCATACCTGGCAGCTGGCAAAATCCAGTTGTGCGAACGAAGGTCCAATTATGAAGTCTAATACTCACCCGAAGTACGAAGCTGTTGTTTTCAACGACCTGGCTTCCGGCGTCAAGTTCCTGACCAAGTCGACTGTGTCTTCCAAGAAGACCATCGAATGGGAAGACGGAAACACCTACCCGGTCATCGACGTCGAAATCTCCTCCGAGTCCCACCCGTTCTACACGGGCAAGCAGCGCATCATGGACTCCGCAGGCCGCGTCGAGCGCTTCAACGCTCGCTTCAAGGGCTTCGGCGGCAAGAAGTAATAACTTCTCCCCAAGGCAGTTGGAAAAGCCCGCATCTTTCGGAATTCCGGAAGATGCGGGCTTTTGCGTTGGTGGGGCAGGATGGGATGCATGACATTCCCTCCTTTTGAGACCGGTCCGGCGGACGGCACGGACGACGGCGGCCGGCGCCACGGTGAGTACAAGGTCCCGGGCGGCAAGCTCGTTGTGGTGGATTTCGACGTCGTCGGGGGCCGCCTCGCGCACGTTTCCGTCAGCGGTGACTTCTTCCTGGAACCCGATGAAGCGCTGTTGGACATTAACCGCGCCCTGACTGGGTTATCGGAAACAACTGCAGCCGCGGACATCTCCGCCGCCGTGGCCGCCGGCCTCCCCGAAGACGCCGTGCTCTTCGGGTTTTCGGCCGACGCCGTGTCCATCGCTGTCCGCAGGGCCCTCGCGAAGGCGACCGGCTGGGCAGACCACCACTGGAATGTCATCGCGCCCTCGGTCCTGCCGACGCACATCAACGTTGCCCTGGACGAAGTGCTCACCGAGGAAGTGGGGGCAGGGCGCCGTAACCCGACCCTCCGGTTCTGGGACTGGGAGGAACCGTCCGTTGTGATCGGCAGTTTCCAGTCGGTCCGCAACGAGGTCCATCCCGAGGGCGTGGCACGCCACGGCATCAGCGTGGTCCGGCGGATCAGCGGCGGGGGAGCCATGTTCATGGAAGCGGGCAACTGCATCACCTACTCGCTGTACCTGCCCCAGACCCTTGTGGACGGCATCAGCTTCGCCGACTCCTACGCTTTCCTGGACGCCTGGGTCATGGCTGCACTGGAGAAACTGGGCATCAGTGCCTTCTACGTCCCCCTCAACGACATTGCCACGGAGCAGGGCAAGATCGGCGGTGCCGCCCAGAAGCGCCTGGCCAACGGCGGCATGCTGCACCACGTCACCATGAGCTACGACATCGACGCCGACAAAATGGTAGAGGTCCTCCGGATCGGCAAGGAAAAACTCTCGGACAAAGGCACCGCCAGTGCCAAAAAGCGCGTCGATCCGCTGCGCCGCCAGACCGGCCTGGCCCGAACGGAAATTGTTGAGGCCATGATCGATGTGTTCAGCGGCCGCTACGGGGCCACACCATCAGTCCTGACTGACGGAGAACTGGCCGCCGCCCGTGATCGCGTGGCGGCGAAATTCGGCACCTCGGAATGGCTGCACCGGGTGCCTTAGCCCCGTGCGCGAGCCTGTGCTGTGAGGGAACGGTGCAGGTGGCTCCGCTGCTCGATGACGATGCGGCGAAGCGCCCGTGGAGCCTCCGGGTGCCCGGCCAGCCAGTCGTCCGTCCGGACGATCACGGCGTGGGTGTCCGGACTGCTGCCGTCCAAATCCTGGCCCGCCGGATAGAGCCCCCGGACAATCCGGCTGGCGATCTCGATGCTGCGCTCCGCCCAGACGTTCTCCAGGCACTCGAAGTACGGTTCCACAAACGGGTCCAGCAGGCCGTCCGGTGCCGTGTTGAAACCGGCAATCGTGGCGCTGAGCAGCTGGTTGGAGAGAGTGCTGCCTTTGACGGCGGCATCCCAGGCTGCGGCTTTGACGGCCGCCTCGGGGCGGGCGGCCAGCGCCGTGGCGTGGCCCGCGCGGCCCGAAGCCGTGGTGTCACGGGAAAGTTCGGCGTCCAGTTCAGCTTGCGTTGCCTGTCCGTTGGCCGCCAGGGCATGCCACAGGCTCCAGCGGAGCTCCGGGTCCACGGCAAGGCCCTCGACGACGGTTGTGCCGTCCAGGATCCCCCTCACGAGGTCCAGCCGGCCTGCTGACTGCCTGCTCGTGGCGGCGAGGGTCCTTGCCCAGGCAAGCTGGTGGTCCGAACCCGGCCGGGCTGCGCCAAGTTCCCGGGCAGCCACGTCCAGGAAGCGGTTGCGAACCGAGTCCCGCACGGAAACCGGGACATAGCGGTCGACGGCGGTCGAAGCGTTGCCCAACACGTTGAGCAGGACGGCGATTCCGTTTTCAGCGGCGCCGAATTTCTCCACGGCCGCAACGTAGCTGTCCGCCGGTGCCATACCGTCGCGGGCTGCATCCCAGAGCGCTGTCCAGCAGAGCGCCCGCGCCATCGGGTCCTGCAGGGCACCGAGGGACGTCCGCGCGGTGGCTTCCGATCGGGGATCGAAGCGGACCTTCACATAGCTGAGGTCGTCGTCGTTGACCAGGAGGAGGGCGGGCACAGGCTTGCCCGCCAGTTCCGGGACCACCGTGCTCTGGCCGGTCAGGTCCGTCTCCACGCTGTCCGTGCGGACCAGCAACCCGTCGGCGTCGAAATCGTACAGCCCGACCCGTATACGGTGCGGCCGCAGTTCCTGCTGTCCGGTGACCGGGTCCACTGCCTCCTGGACGAGGGCCACCCTGCCCAGCACGCCATCGTGCTCTTCGATTTCCGCCGTGACGGTGGAGATCCCTGAAGTCTGCAGCCACTGGCGGGCCCATGCTGCGAGGTCCCGGCCGGACGCCTCGCCAAGCGCGGCCAGCAGGTCCGCCAGGGTGGTGTTGCCGTACTCGTGGTCCCGGAAATACCGGCGCGAGCCGGCGATGAACGCCTCAAAGCCGACGTAGGCCACCAGCTGCTTCAGCACGGACGCGCCCTTGGCGTAGGTGATGCCGTCGAAGTTCTGCTTGGCCGCCTCGAGGTCGGGAATGTCGGCCACGATCGGGTGGGTGGTGGGCAGCTGGTCCTGGACGTAGGCCCACGCCTTGCGGTTATTGGCGAAGTTCACCCAGGCGGTGTCCCAGTCCGTGGCGCGGTCCACGCCCAGGGTGCCCATGTAGTCGGCGAAGGACTCTTTGAGCCAGAGATCGTTCCACCACTGCATGGTTACGAGGTCGCCGAACCACATGTGTGCCATTTCGTGCATCAGGGTGTTGGCGCGTGCCTGGTACTGGGAATCGGCGGCCCGGGACGTAAAGACATAGTTTTCGGTGAAGGTGACCAGCCCGGGGTTCTCCATGGCACCGAGGTTGTATTCGGGCACGAACGCCTGGTCGTACTTGCCCCAGGGGTAGGGGTAGTCGAAGAGGTTGTTGAAGAATCCGAGACCCTGCTTGGTGAGCTGGAACAGGTGCCCGGTATCGAAGGATCCTGCCATGGAATTGCGGCAGTAGAGCGCCAGCGGGATTTCCAGCGCAGTGCCGTCCTCCAGGGTTCCGCTCCAGTGGTCCTCCGCCTTGAAGTACGGCCCTGCCAGCACCGTGGTGATGTAGGTGGACATCCGCCGCGTCGGTGCGAAGTCCCAGCGGCTCGTTGCGGGATCGCTGGTCAGCTGCGTGCGGTTTGCCTCGGCGCCGTTCGAAGCGACCTGCCAGTCGGAGGGAGCCATCACATGGAACGTGAACTCCGCCTTGAGGTCGGGCTGTTCAAAGTTGGCGAACACCCGCCGGGCATCAGCCGGCTCGTACTGCGTGTAGAGGTAGCACTGGCCGTCGGCGGGGTCGAAGAAGCGGTGCATGCCTTCCCCTGATGTGCTGTACAGCGCGGTCCCGGTGACGGTGACCTGGTTTTCGGCCTGCAGGTTGTCGAGCCGGATACGGGATCCGTCCACGACGTCGGCGACGGACAGCCCCTTCCCGTTCAGGAACACGCTGTGCACGTCTCTGCTGATGAAGTCCAGGAATGTGGAGCCGCCGGGTTCCCGGGCGGAGAAGTTGATAACGCTGCGGCTGGTGTAGCCGGTAACCTCCGGATCCAGCGCCGTGCGGACGTCGAGGGAAACGTCGTAGCTATGGGTGGTGATCAGGGCTGAGCGATTTGCCGCTTCATCGCGTTGCAGGTTCTCATTCGACACCAAGCTATTGAATCATGGCGCAAGCCGGATCACCGGTGCCGCAGTTCCCGTGCCGTTGTCCGGGTGGGACCAGTCAGTTACGGCTGAACGATCAGCATGGCAGCCCCAAGGCCCAGGGCGGCGATGAGGAGCCACGCGGCGAGGGCTGCCAACAGGGCCCTGGCGCCGGTGTGGAGCAGGGTTCGCACCCGAACCGCCGAGCCCAGGCCGAAGAGCGCCGTGCCGAGCAGCAGGTCCTGCACGGCGGCCGCGGCCTCCAGCCAACCGGGGGACAGCCACCCGGTGGACCGCACGCCCACCATGGCCACAAATCCAATGACGAACAGCGGAACAACGGGCGGCATCCGCAGCTCCGCACCGTCGGCGTCGGATGCCGGGCCGCCCGGCTCCGCACGGGCAATCCCGTCCGTCCCCGCGCCGTCCCGCACAGCCCCGTTGCGCTTATCGCGGTTGATGGCCGACCGCTGGTGGATCCCCGCAGCGGCCACCATGGGGGCCAGCAGGATCACCCGCGTCAGCTTCACGACGACGGCGATCGCCAATGCACCGGTGCCTGCGGTCTGTGCGGTGGCCACCACCTGGCCGACGTCGTGCACCGAAGCCCCGGTCCACGCGCCGAACACTTCAGGAGTGAGCTGCAGCGGGTGCAGGAGGAGCGGCAGGACACCGATGGCCAACGTGCCACACAGCGTGACCAGTGCAACCGGCAGGACGGTGTCCACATGGCGGATCCTGCGGACCGCCGCCATCGCCCCAATGGCTGAGGCGCCGCAGATTGAAAAGCCGGTGGAGATGAGCAGGGAGGCATCGCGGGTCAGCCGGAACATCCGGGAAATCCCGTATGTTCCGACGAAGCTGACCAGAACCACCCCCGTGATCAGCAGCAGCGACTGCCAGCCAAGCCCCAGGACGTCCAACACGCTGACTTTCAGTCCGAGGAAAACAATCCCGGCCCGCATCAGGTGCTTGCCGGCGAAGTCGAGCCCCGGACGCGCCCGCCCCGCCGCCCAGGTTCCCGTGCCGGGGAGGTTCGCAGCGAGCAGGCCCAGCACCACGGCGACGGTCATGGCGGGCAGGACAGGCACCATTGCGTGTACGGTAAAGGCCACCCCGACGGCGAAAACGGCAGTGAGTAGTCCCGGCAACAGGGGTGGGATCCGTGTGGAGATCCGCCCTTGGAGGGCGGCGGGGAATCTGGGCAATGGCACTCACCTACCTTGCCGGAACAGTGCGGAAAAACACGAACCGGAAGGGTGGCTTCAACACGCCCCAATGGGCATCAGTAATGAATTCGAAACAAAAAGGTGGTTGGCTAATGACCATGTCTGACCTATTCCAGGATTACTCCGAGGCTGCCGGCCGCACCGGCGCCTACGACGAGATGTTTGCACCCGGCCAAGAAGCCAGGAAGTCCTACGGACAGGTCGCCGGTGCCCTACGGGAACTTTCCCTCACCGATGTCACTGCCCGTGCCGATTCGATGGCGCGTACGTTCCTGGACCGCGGTGTCACTTTCGACTTCGCCGGAGAGGAACGTCCGTTTCCCCTGGATATCGTCCCCCGGGTGATCCCTGCCGATGAGTGGACCGTCCTGGAGAAGGGCGTGGCCCAGCGGGTCCGTGCCCTCGAAGCCTTCCTCAATGACGTCTACGACAAGATGACGGTGGTGGCAGACGGCGTCATCCCGCGCCAGCTCGTCACCACCAGTGCCCACTTCCATCGCCAGGTTCACGGTTTCGAGCCGGCCGGCGGCGTGCGCGTCCACATCTCGGGGATCGACGTCGTCCGTGACGCTGCGGGAACCTTTCGGGTGCTCGAAGACAACGTGCGGGTACCCTCCGGCGTAAGTTATGTGCTGGAAAACCGCCGGGCCATGGCCAAGGGCCTGCCCGAGGCGTTCGGCCAGCAACTGATCCGTCCGGTGGAGGAATACCCCCGCCGGCTGTTGTCGGCACTCCGCAAGACAGCACCGTCCGGCGTCGACGACCCCACCGTAGTGGTCCTCACGCCCGGCGTGTTCAACAGCGCGTACTTCGAACACACCCTGCTGGCCGGTCTCATGGGCGTTGAGCTCGTTGAGGGCCGCGACCTCATCTGCCGCGGCAACCGGGTGTACATGCGTACTACCGCCGGCGAACAGCGCGTTGACGTGATCTACAAGCGGATTGACGACGACTTCCTCGACCCGCTGCAGTTCCGCGCCGATTCCATGCTGGGCTGCCCCGGTCTGGTCAATGCGGCCCGCGCCGGTGGCGTGACCATCGCCAATGCGGTGGGCAACGGCGTGGCCGACGACAAGCTCGTCTACAGCTATGTGCCCGACCTCATCCGCTACTACCTCAACGAAGAGCCCGTGATCGCCAACGTGGACACGTTCCGGCTGGAGGAGAAGGAAGCGCGTGAGCACGTCCTGGACAGGCTGGATGAACTGGTGGTAAAACCGGTGGACGGCTCCGGGGGCAAGGGCCTGGTCATCGGGCCCGACGCGTCCAAGGAAGAACTCGAGGCGCTCCGCAAGCGCGTCATCGCGGATCCCCGTGGCTGGATTGCGCAGCCGGTCCTGCAGCTGTCTACGGTTCCCACCCTCAGCGGTGATAAGTTTGGCCCTCGGCACGTCGACCTGCGACCGTTCGCCGTCAACGACGGCGACGAAGTCTGGGTGCTTCCGGGCGGACTGACGCGCGTTGCCCTCAAGGAGGGTTCGCTGATCGTCAATTCCAGCCAGGGTGGCGGGTCCAAGGACACGTGGGTGCTGTCGGACTCTCCCGAGGTTCCGGTGGAGCTCCTGCCCAGGCCGTCCATCACCGTCCGCGAGCGGGTTTCGGTGTGGCCGGTCGAAAGCAACTGGCGCGACCGCCAGACGGAACAGCAGCAGTGAGCCGCCGCCGTCGGGAGTTCCCCGCACCAGTTTCCATTTCTATGTACATGCAGATTTCGGACCCGCAGGAGGTAGCCGCGAATGCTTAGCCGTATCGCTGAGTCCCTATTTTGGATCGGCCGCTATGTGGAGCGGGCTGACGGTACCGCCCGCATCCTGGACGTCCACCTTGAGCGGCTCAACCACCTGCCCACGGAGGAGCGGGACAATGTGGCCCGGGAACTCCTGGCTGTTATGGGAGCCCGGCCCGAGAGCGACGAATTCGGCCTCGAGGAGCTGCTGCACGCCCTCGCCTACGACAAACAGAGCGCCACATCGATCGCCGGATCGTTGGGGGCTGCCCGCGAAAACGCCCGCCGTGCCCGCGAAACGGTTTCCTCCGGGCTCTGGGAAAGCTTGAACACCACGTACTACGGCCTGAACCAGCACCGCAAGGACGTGGTCGGCACCTACCGGTTCTGCCACTGGGTGCTGGAGCGCACGGCCATGGTCAGCGGCCTGGCGGACACCACCGTGAGCCACGACGACAGCTGGTTGTTCCTGGCCCTGGGACGTTCCCTGGAGCGTGCCGACATGACGGCACGCATGCTTTCAACCCGCGATGTGCTCTCCGCCGGCATGTCATGGGTCAACATGCTCCGCTGCGCCGGGGCATATGAGTCCTTCCTCCGGACCCGCAGGGCCGCCTTCGGGGACCAGCATGCCGCCGAGTTCCTGCTGCTGGACCGGTTGTTCCCGCGTTCGATCGTCTACGCCCTGCGTGATGCTGATGAGTGCCTGGCGAAGCTCGACCCTTCCGCCCAGCGCGTCGGTTTCATCAACGACGCACGCCGGATCGTGGGCCAGGCCCGCACCTTCCTGGAGTTCCACCGTACGGACGACCTCATGTCCGAACTGCCGGAGCACATGGAGCGCGTCCAGAAGGCTGTGTCGCAGGCGTCCGACGCCATTTCCCGTAAGTACTTCAATCAGGCGGACGAACTGGCCTGGGTGGGAGAAGTTTCATGACCCGGCTGAGCATCATCCATAAAACCGGCTACAAGTACAACAAACGCGTCACGCTCTCGTACAACGAAGCCCGCATGACGCCGCTGACGGATCCGCAGCAGGTAGTGCTGGAATCGTCCATGAAAGTTGCGCCGTCGCAGGCCGCCATCAGCAGCTACCGCGACTACTGGGGCACACGCGTTACGGCCTTCGACATGCAAATGCCGCACGAGTACCTGGAGGTGGTCGCCACTACCACGGTCGAAGTCCACCGCGCAGAGCGCGTCCCGGCAGAGGGCGACATCGTCTCGTGGGACGTGCTGCAGGCGCCTGAGACGCTCAACCAGTTCAGCGACTGGGTCCCGCAGTCCAGGCTGAGCGGTCCCGGTGACGAAGTCCTCGGCATCATTCCGGGGATCGTCGAAGGCAGGAATCCGCACGGGTCGGCCATGGCCATCTTCGAATGGATGCGCGGCGAGATGACCTATATGAAAGGCTCAACCGGCGTCACCACCAACGCCGCGCAGGCCTGGGGGCAACGCCAGGGCGTCTGCCAGGACCTGGCGCACCTCGCCATCGGCGCGCTGCGCAGCTGCGGTATTCCGGCACGGTATGTCTCCGGTTACCTTCACCCGCGTTCGACGGCGGACATCGGCGAGACGGTGGCAGGCCAGTCGCACGCGTGGCTGGAGTGGTGGGACGGCGAATGGCGCAGCTGGGACCCGACCAACCACAAACCGGCCGGCGACTTCCATGTCACCGTGGCACGCGGACGCGATTACCGGGATGTGCCGCCGCTCAAGGGCATCCTGTCAGGCGGCGGCGGTTCCGCGTTGAACGTGAGCGTCGAAGTCACCCGTCTGGCGTAGGCCGGCCGCCCTGGCAGGCTTATTCGTACCCGGACCTGGTGGCGTCATCCAGCGGCGTCCACCAGGTCAACGGGGGAGTGACCTTGAAACGCCTGCCCGTGACCGTGTCCGGTGTAATCCGGACGAAGTGCTCTTTCTTGCCGGCCTGCCAGGGGAAAAGCAGCAGTCCCACAGTGTCCAGAACCTCCTGCTGGTTCTTGACCGGCGCGGCTTGCCCTTTGATCACCACGCTCCAGGCGATGCCGCTGTCCGCATCCACGCCGTCTGCCTCCACGGCAACAGGAGTGTCGCCCGTGGCTGCCTGCAGCTTGGTGCCATCTGCCGTGCGGAAGACGAGAGTTCCGTGGTCCACCTTGTAGTTGATGGGGAAGATGTCCGGGTGGTCCTCGACCCAGACTGCCAGCCGGCCCACTGAGACGCTCCGCAGCAAACGCCAGCATTCGTGGTTGTCAAGGTTTTCGACTTCGTGCGGATGGTCAGCGCCCGGTTTAGGATCAGTGCTCATGACGCCGAGCCTAAGCGAGGGTAGGTCCGGAAAGCTAGGGCCCAAGGTCCCTGCCGCCAAATCGACACCCCCTCGCCCCATGATGATTGCCTTAACGGTATTCTGGCCTCACGACGCCGGAGCGGACGGACGCGGTCAGGAGTGGTTTGTGGATATGCATGCCGATGGCGACGCCCCGGGGCGATACACCGCGCCAAGCGGCACCAGGATCGAGGACTTGCTCAAGGACTTTGTTTCCCGGGCCGGTGAACTCCTCCAGTTCCAGGAACGCATGGGTGGCCTGCTCGAAGCGGTGGTTGCCGTTGCAGAGGACTTGAGTCTCGACGCCGTCCTGGAACGGGTTGTCCAGTCAGCCTGCCAGCTACTGCGCGCCCGCTACGGTGCCTTGGGTGTCATCGGGGATGACCGCGCCCTCAGCCACTTCATAACGGTCGGGATCGACGGCGAACTCGCCAAGCAGATCGGCCCCCTCCCCACCGGCCATGGCGTCTTGGGATTACTGATCTCCGACCCCCGGCCACTGCGGCTTCATGACCTGAGGATCCATCCCGAGGCCTACGGCTTTCCCAAACACCATCCGCCGATGCAGTCATTCCTTGGCGTTCCGGTCCGGGTCCGGGACGTTGTCTTCGGAAACCTGTATCTGACGGAAAAGGTGGGCGGCGGCGACTTCACGGTGGAGGATGAAGAGTTGGCCGTTGCCCTCGCGGCAGCCGCCGGCGTAGCCATCGAAAATGCGCGGCTCTACGACGACGCCAGGCGGCGTGCCCAATGGCTTGAGGCCTGCATGGATGTTGCCGGGCTGATGCTGGGGACCGATCCCGCCCACTCCGCCGGGCTTGGTCCCATCGCCGGGAGGGCCCTTCGAGAGTCCGGATCCAAGCTGGCCCTGATCGTGGAACCCGCGGCAGACGGCGACGGCTATGTCGTGGCCGGGGCCGACGGCGAAGGCGCTGAGCTGTTTTCCCGCTTGCCGTTGTCCCTGGATTCGGAAACGCTCCGGGGCGTACTCTCCGGAGGCGACCCCCTTCTCGTGGACAACGCCGCCGACGTGCTAGGAGTGTTGGAAGGTACTGTGGCCGGACCGCTGCTTGCGGTGGCACTCAGCACCCAGGGCGCCCATCACGGCCTGCTCCTCCTCGTCCGGGATTCCGGGGCCGGCCCGTACGGCCGGATCGATGTGGAGATGGGCGCTGTTTTTGGGTCCCATGTCGCGTTGGCGCTGGAACTCGCCAGGGTCCACCGCCTGCGGGAAGAACTGTTGGTGTACACCGATCGCGACCGTATTGCCCGCGACCTTCATGACCTCGTAATCCAGCGGCTCTTCGCCGCCGGCCTGAGCGTCCAAAGCCTGAACCGCTTCACGAAGGAAGAACTTGCCCTGGATCGGATCCGCGCCGTCACCGGGGAACTCGATGAGGCCATCCGCAGCCTCCGGGATACCATCTACTCGCTGAGGACCGGCAACGGCGATACGGAATTGCTCAGCGCGCGGCTCCGCCGCGTCACCCGGAGCGCGGCCAAGTCACTGCCCTTTGCGCCCGGACTCATGCTGGAAGGCCCGGTTGACTCAGTCCTCCCGGACAAGGCCGAACATGTGGTGGCCGTAGTTTCAGAGGGGCTGAGCAACGCCATCCGCCATTCGGGAGCGGACTCGATCGAGGTGTCCGTTTCTGCCCTGGACGGCAGGATGACGGTCCTGGTCACGGACAACGGCAGCGGGTTCAACGGTTCCACGAAGCGCAACGGTCTCAACAACATGGAGGAGCGCGCGAGGATGCTGGAGGGAACGTGCACCATCACCGGCGCGCCAGGTGCGGGCACCAGCCTCGAGTGGTCGGTTCCGCTTTAGTGCCTGTGCCCGTCGGAATCGGTGCCGGCCGAGTGGGCCGAGGACGAATGTGCCGCAGCGGAGTGCCCTGAAGACGACGCAGCCGGCATGGAGCTGTTGGCAATATACACCGCAGCCTGCGTCCGCCGTTCAAACCCAAGTTTTGCCAGCAGCGAGGACACGTAGTTCTTAACGGTCTTCTCCGCCAGGAACATTTCCGCAGCAATCTGCCGGTTCGTCAGGCCGCCGCCCACGAGCTCCAGGACGCGCCGTTCCTGCGGTGTCAGCCCGGCAATCCTCGGGTCCACCTGCTGGGGCGTGACGAGGCTTTCGACGACGCTGGCCGCCACGCCGTCGTCGAACAGCGACTCACCGGCAGCCGCACGCCGGAGTGCCCCGATGAGGTCAGTGCCGCCGATTTCCTTCAGAACGTAACCGCGGGCGCCGGCGAGTACCGCGCCCCGCAGGGCCTGCTCATCGTCGAAACTCGTCAGGATCAGGCAGTTAAGATTCGGGTCCACCGACCGGACATCCCGGCAGACTTCAATGCCCGTGCCGTCCGGAAGCCGGGCGTCGAGCACGCTAACGTCGGGGTGCAGAGCGGGAATGCGCCGCGTTGCCTCGACAGCGGAACCTGAGCTGCCCACAACTTGGAAACCCTCGCCCTCAAGGAGCTCCTGAAGCCCGCGCCTGACAAGTTCATGGTCATCGAGGATGAACACACGGATCAGGTCGGTGTTCGCGTCCTGTGCGGTGGGACCTTGGTCTGCCCGAGGAATCATGGTCCTCCTGTCCGGCGGCCGGAGCCGCCATCATCGGTCCGCAACCGGCTTGCGGTGCGGTGCAGATCCCATTATGTCTGTCCGGACCCGGTTTCCCTCATCCGGCTCTGCCATTCTCGTTGACACCTCCGGGCGCAACAAGGGTCCTTGGACCCACAGCGGGCATGACTTTAGGCCCTAGCACCGCGCGGTTCCGGCACACATCCTTGAAGTACACCTGCCGGTCCGCGGCCGGGTTCCACCCGTGAAAGCCCCTGCGAAAGGGAACGACATGAATGAGGCCAGGGATGTCCGTACCATCGTTGTCGGAGTGGATGGTTCGGACGCTTCGGTGGAAGCCCTGAAGCGGGGGCAGGGCCTTGCGGAGCAACTCGGAGCCCAGGTTGTCGCGCTGGCGTGCTGGGATTACCCGCCCGTATACGACGGCTACGTGGCCATGGGCATTAACGACTTCGATGTCCGTGCCGGGGAGATCCTGAACGAATCCGTAGCCAAGGCCTTCGGGCCGGAGACACCGCCGAACGTCGAGACCCGGCTGGTGCAGGGGCGCCCGCGTCATACCCTCATTGACGCCAGCCGGACCGCGGACATGCTGGTGGTCGGCCGCCGCGGCCACGGCGGCTTCGGGGGCCTGCTGCTAGGGTCCGTGAGTTCTGCCTGCGTTGCGCACGCGCATTGCCCGGTGCTGGTGGTGCATACCCCGGAGAAGCGCTGACACGCGGAATGTAGACGCCGGCGAATGTCGATGCCGGCGGCCGGGCGTGCGCGCTATCCGAAGGCCGCGCTGCCTACTCGAAAGCCGCGCGCCGGGGATCGGAGAGCCGGGTGTTCCACAGGTCCGGCTTCTTGACCTTGAATCGCCGGCCGGTCAGGGCCTTTGGCGCGACCCTGACGTAGTAGTCCTTGTCGCCGGGCTGCCATGGTTCCAGGAAGAGGGCATCAACCTCGTCCTTTTCGTCCTTGGCCTCGATCAGTTCGGCTTCGCCGCGGGCAACGACGCTCCAGGCCATCTCTTCATGGGCGTCATAGCCGTCGATTTCGAAAGCCACGGGCTTGGCGGTCATGGCAGCCCAGAGCTTGGTCCCGCCTGCAGTGCGGAAGACGATGCTGCGGCGCTGGAGCACGAAGTTCACCGGGAAGATCTCGGGGTGGCCGTCGACAATGAGGGCGATCCTTCCCACCGTCTCCGTGTCGAGCATGACCCAGCACTGGTCAATGGACAGCTGGCCTTCGGGCGGCGTCATGTTGTTCATGTAAACCCACGTTACGGTCCTGCCGCCATGCCCATTAGGGCCATAGGGCCCCTTGCGGCACCACAACAGCCTCTGATAGCGGACGAGCTACGTTGTTGCGCCTTACCAGGATTGTGGCGCCTACCAGGGGCTGGGCTTGTAGTCCTTGAGGAAGACGCCGTACTGGTCCTCGCCGTTTTCGCCCATGACAATCGGGTCGTAGACCCTGGCTGCACCGTCCACGAGGTCCAGCGGCGCATGGAAGCCTTCCTCCATGAGCCTGACCTTCGTGAAGTGGGGCCGCTCATCGGTAATCCACCCGGTGTCCACCGCGGTCATCAGGATGCCGTCGGAATCAAGCATTTCCTGCGCACTGGTCCGGGTCATCATGTTCAGCGCCGCTTTGGCCATGTTCGTATGGGGGTGGCCCGGGCCCTTGTAGGCGCGTGAGAACTGGCCCTCCATGGCCGAGACGTTCACGATGTACTTCCGGTGCGCGGTGGAGCGCTTCATGGCTGCACGCAGCCGGCTGACCAGCAGGAAGGGCGCCGTGACGTTGCAGAGCTGCACCTCGAGCATTTCCAGCGGATCCACTTCGTCCACCACTTGGGTCCAGCTATTGATCGCGGCAAGATCCGGGACCAGTCCGCCGGCGTCAATGGCCGTGCCGGAGGCAATGCGTTCCAGCGATGCCGAGCCTGTCGAGAGGGCAAGGGAGGTGATGGCATCCCCGGCCAGGACGGGGTGCTCCATGACGCTGCTGGCAAGGGCGAGCGGGTGTTTGTCATGGGCATGGCCGAACGTCACCAGTTCCGGGCCGCCATTGGCTACTTCAAGGGCTGTCGGCAAGGGCTCGTCCTCGGCATCAACCAGGGGTTTGTACGCGTTCCCGGACCGGCGGACGGTCTGGGCGGCGTTGTTGATGATGATGTCCAGGGGCCCCGCGGCGTCGAGGGAGTCGGTCAGGGCCATCACCTGGGAGGGATCACGGAGGTCGATGCCCACAATCCGGAGCCGGTGGAGCCAGTCACCGCTGTCCTCCATGGCCGCGAAGCGACGTGCAGCATCCTTCGGGAACCGCGTGGTAATCGTGGTGTGGGCGCCGTCGCGGAGCAGCCGCAGCGCAATGTACATGCCGATTTTTGCGCGCCCTCCCGTGAGCAGAGCGCGCCGGCCTGTGAGGTCGGTGCGCGCATCACGCTTGCTGTGGCTGAAGGCAGCACACTCAGGGCACAACTGATGATAGAAAGCGTCAACCTGCGTGTAGTGGTTCTTGCAGATGTAGCAGGGGCGGGACCTGATGAGGTGCCCGGCAACTTTCCCCGTCGCTGAGGGTTCCAGTTTGTTCCCGCGGGTTTCGTCGTCGATCCGGTCGGGTGCAGCCGTGGCCGTCTGGGCGATCACTGCCCGGTCCGATTCCGCGATCAGGTCGCGTTTCGTGACCCGGCGGTGGCGTTTGACAGCCTTGAACATCTTGCCCGTGGCGCGGCGCACCGAGACGTAGTCAGGGTGTTCCTCGTCGTAGGCGTGGATGGTGTTGAGAACCTTGAGGCAGGCCTGGATGTCCTCAGGCGTCAAATCGGCGGTGTTCATTGGTCCAATTTTACAGCCTGGGAATCCTTCGGCCTGCCGTCAGGTTTCGGGGGATAGGGATCCGGGTCCTAGTCGGCGACCGTCACACCCAGCGTCGCTGCGTGGGCTTCGCCCAGCTTGGTCACGGTGTCCCGCACAGCCGGGTAGTTTTCCGTTGCCGCCTTTATCGCGTTGGGGACCAAGTGAAGGTTGGCGGCGGACAGTGCGCGTTCGGCGTCGTCCGGCTCGGGGACTTCCTGGCCCTTGGACAGCACGGTGATGCCCGAATCGGTGACTTTGAACCCGCGGGCCCGGTCGCGCTCCGGGTCCAGGCCGATCGCTGCGCCGGCGGGTACTTTGACGTTTTTGTCGATGATGGCGCGGTTGACTACGGCTCCTTCGCCGATCTGGACCTTGTCCATCAGGACCGAATCAACCACCCGGCTGGACGTACCCACGTAGACGTCGTTGGACAGGACTGAACCCTCCACGATGCCGCCGGAGATCACCACGCCGCTGGCCACGATCGAATCGAGCGCCGTACCCACGGTGTTTCCCTTGCCGCGAACGAACTTTGCCGGCGGGGAAATGCTCTGCCGGGTGTAAATGGGCCATTCCGAGTTGTACAGGTTGAAAACCGGCATCGGGGAAATAAGGTCCATGTGCGCATCGTAGAAGGAGTCGATGGTGCCCACGTCGCGCCAGTAAGTCCGGTCCCGTTCGGTGGAACCCGGAATGTCGTTCAGCGTGAAGTCATAAACGCCTGCTTCGCCTTTGTTGACGAAGTACGGAATGATGTCGCCACCCATATCGTGCTTAGTGTCGAGGCGCTCGGCGTCAACATGCAAGGCGTCCACCAGGGCATCGGCATCGAACACGTAGTTACCCATGGAAGCCAGGAACTGCGTCGGATCAGCGGCCAGGCCCGGAGTTGAGGACGGCTTCTCCACGAAGGCCGCAATCTTCTGGGGATCGTTCTGGTCCACTTCGATGACGCCGAACTGGTCGGCCATGTTGAGGGGCTGGCGGACGGCGGCCACCGTTGCCTTGGCGCCGCTGGCGACGTGCTGCTCCACCATCTGCGCGAAGTCCATGCGGTAGACGTGGTCCGCACCGACGACGACCACGATGTCCGGGTTGGCGTCATGGATCAGGTTCAGGGACTGGTAAATGGCATTAGCGCTGCCAAGGAACCAGCTCTTGCCCACACGCTGCTGCGCGGGGACGGAAGCAATGTAGTTTCCCAGCTGCGTGGACATCCGCCACGTTTCGGAAATGTGCCGGTCCAGGCTGTGGGATTTGTATTGCGTGAGCACCACAATCTGCAAATAACGGGAATTCACGAGGTTGGAAAGTGCAAAGTCAATCAGCCGATAGCTTCCGGCAAAAGGCACGCCGGGTTTGGCCCTGTCCGCCGTCAATGGCATCAGACGGTTGCCCTCGCCGCCTGCGAGGACAATGGCCAGGACTTTCTTATTCAACGGCATGGTGGTCGCTCCTGTACGCCTTCGTATCTTTCCCCAATAGTCCGGCACGCCCGGACCCCTTCACACTAGAACAGATACGCCGTAAGGACTACCTTGGGTATCGTGCGAATAGACATTGTGACTAAAGAGTTCCCGCCCGAGATTTACGGTGGCGCCGGGGTCCATGTGGCTGAACTGAGCCGCGTGCTGGCCAAGCATGTGGATTTGCAGGTGCGGGCCTTCGGGGCGCCCCGGGATCCCGACTATCACGGGGCGAAGGTGACGTCCTACTCCGTTCCGGAGGATCTGGGAGCCGCCAACGCCGCCGTCCAGACGCTCGGGGTCGATCTGCGCATCGTGCCGGACATCGCGGGGGCCGACCTTGTGCATTCGCACACCTGGTATGCCAACATGGCGGGCCACCTGGCCTCGCTGCTGCACGGCATCCCGCATGTGTTGAGCGCCCATAGCCTGGAGCCGCTCCGGCCGTGGAAAGCCGAACAGCTCGGGGGCGGCTACGCCTTGTCCTCCTGGGTGGAAAAGACCGCCTACGAGGCCGCCGCTGCCATCATCGCCGTGTCCGAAGGGATGCGGCAGGACATCCTGCGCAGCTACCCCGATGTGGATCCGGCCAAGGTCCGCGTGGTGCATAACGGCATTGACGTCGAACTCTGGCAGCGTGACGAGGCCGATGACGCCATCCGCGCCCTGGGCATCGATCCGGCCCTGCCCAGCGTGGTGTTCGTAGGCCGCAACACCCGCCAGAAGGGTGTTCCGTACCTGCTGCGTGCCGCGGCCAAGCTGCCGGCGGATGTCCAGCTGGTGCTGTGCCTCGGCGCGGCGGACACTCCCGAGCTCGCCGCGGAAACTGCCCGCCTGATCGAGGAGCTGCAGAGTCAGCGCAGCGGAGTTGTCCTTATTGAACGGATGCTTCCGCGCAACGAACTGATCCAGGTCCTCAGCCACGCAACCGCCTTTGCCTGCCCGTCCATCTACGAACCGCTGGGGATCGTCAACCTCGAGGCCATGGCCTGCGGTGCGGCCGTGGTGGCCAGCGCCACCGGCGGGATCCCGGAAGTGGTCCAGCACGGCGAAACCGGACTGCTAGTGGATCTGGAACAGGTCACCGACGGCACCGGAACCCCGCTGGATCCGGAGAAGTTCGTCAACGAATTCGCAGCCGCCTTGACCGAGGTGGTGTCCGACCCCGAGCGCGCCCGCGCCATGGGACAGGCCGGCCGCCGCCGCGCGGAGGAGCACTTCTCCTGGGACTCCATCACGCAAACCACCCTTGAGGTGTACCGCTCGGTCCTTGCCTAAACGGAATTAATCGACGACGGCGCCGCACCCCGCTAAGGGGGCGGCGCCGTCGTGGTTTCCCGCCGGTATGACTTCCTACCAGCGAACGTCCTCAGACTGTCCGGACAGTGCCGGCAACCTAGCGGCGCTGAGGCTTGGACTCACGCGCCTTCTTCGCAAGAAGGACTTTCTCGTCAACGGGGGCCTTGCCGTCGGCGCGCTGCGAACGGAAGTAGGCCCTGGCTTCGTCCTGCCGGATCTGTTCGGCGCCGGTCGCAATCGCCGCCCGGAGATGCTCCGGTCCATACCCGAAGGCGTCCACTAAATCCACGGCGTGCGGACGGATCTTGACCAGGAGCCGGTTAATGTAGTCGCCCACCGTTCGCGCACGCTGCATCGACAGCCGCCCGTTCATGAGGTACCAGGACAGGTTCTTCTCGATGAGCGAGAGTCCGAACAGATCCCGCAGCCAGGTCAGCACCCGCTTGGTGCCCGGGTCCTTCACGTTGGCCAGGGCCTCGGTGAAGGCCTCCCACTGCAATAGCTCCGCGTGTGCCTGCGCCGCTTCGATCAGTTCGTGCTGGTGCTGGTTGAACGCCTCGGCAGCCTTCTGCTGCGGCAGCTTGTTCGTCCCCTTCAGTGCGGCTCCCGCTTCGGCAACCATGGTCTGCACCCGGTCGGTCAGCAGCAACCGCTGCGTGGCCTCGTCCCGCAGCGCAATGGCTGCCTTCTGGACGGAGCCAGTGTCGGCCACGAACTGGGCGACCTGGCGAAGGCCCGTCCGGTGGACTGCAGTGCCGGCGGCCTGGCTCACCACGTAGCGGGCCAGCACCCCGACATCGACGTTGCGGAATTCCTTGGCGTAATCCGCGAGGAGCCGCTTGGCCACCAGCTGGAGCAGCACCGTGTTGTCACCTTCGAAGGTGACATAGACGTCCAGGTCGGCACGCAGGGATGCAAAGCGGTTCTCAATCAGGAACCCGGCACCGCCGCAGGCTTCACGGCATTCCTGGAGCGTGTCGAGGGCATGCCACGTGCTGAGAGGTTTGAGCGCGGCGGCCAGGGTCTCGAGGTCCTGGCGGTCCTCGTCGGTGTCGTGGGCGCCCGAGAACACGTCGTCGAATTTCTGGAGCAGCTGCTCGTGGGCGAAGCCCGCGGCGTAGGTCGTGGCCAGCCGGGTGAACAGCCGCCGCTGGTGGCGCTGGTAGTCGAGCAGCACTTCTTCGTCAATGTGTGATGAAGCGTTGAACTGGCGGCGTTCGGTGGCGTACTGGATGGCGGTCTTGAGGGCGATCTTGCTGGCAGCCACCGCGGCACCGTCCAGCGAGACGCGGCCCTGGACCAGGGTGCCCAGCATGGTGAAAAAGCGGCGGCCGGGGCTGGCAATGGATGAGGTGTAGGCGCCGTCAGTGTCAACGTTGCCGTAGCGGTTGAGCAGGTTGGTCCGCGGGATGCGGACGTTGCTGAAATGAAGCCGGCCGTTGTCGATGCCGTTCAGGCCGCCTTTGACGCCGTCGTCCTCACCGCCGATGCCGGGCAGGAATTCCTTCGTCTCCGGATCCCGCAGGTCCACGTAGAAGGCGTGGACACCGTGGTTCACGCCGCTGGTGACCAGCTGGGCGAACACCACGGCGCCGAGTCCGTCTATGGCGGCGTTGCCGATGTAGTCCTTCCACGCTGCACGAAAAGGCGTGTTGACCACGAATTCCTGGGTGGCCGGGTCAAAGGTCGCCGTGGTGGCAATACTCGCAACATCGGAGCCGTGCCCGGTTTCCGTCATCGCGAAGCAGCCGGGAATGTCCAGATTCATGATGCCGGGCAGCCACTTGGCGTGGTGTTCCTCAGTGCCGAGGTGCATCACAGCCGAACCAAACAAGCCCCACTGGACGCCCGCCTTGATTTGCAGCGACGGATCGGCCGTGACGAGTTCCTCGAACCCGGCGATGTTGCCGCCGTGATCATCGGAACCGCCCAGCGACGCGGGAAAGGCGCGGTGGACGGCGCCATTGTCCACCAGGTACTTGAGCTGGCCGAATGTGCGCTTCCGGTGCTCCGTATGGGTCAGGCCCTCGGTCTTGTACAGTTCGGGGCGGCCTGCAAGCTCGCGCGAGTGCAGGCGGATCCGGGCCCACTTGCCCAGAAGCTGCTCACCTAGCGCCTCGACGTCGACGGACGGCGTGGCGTCCGCGCGGTGGTGTGCGCGGGCGGCGGGGCGGCTTGCCTGGCTGGCGGGGCGGTCAACTACGTCAGTCATGTCGATTCCTTCTTTGGTTCTGACAATTCACTAAGGGTCGGATTGAGTGGATCCAGGACTTCGAGTTCCGGGGCTATCCCGACGCACAGCCACGCCGTGATCTGGCGGGCCATCATTTCCTGGTCCGGTTTGTTGGTTGATTCCGGTGTGGCGAGCCACTGCTCCCCGGCATTCCGGACGAGTCCGATCGCCGCGGTAGGCCAGTACCCGATCACGGCTTCCTTGCCGGCTCCGAGGTGTTCCCGCATGGGCCGGGCGATCATGTCGCGGACTTCTTCGAAGAAGTGGCCAAGGGCACCGGCTGCGGCCATTCCGCCGGTGGTCGTTCCCGGCTCGCCCGCCGAATAGGTGGTGACGAACGTGTAGACGTGGGGACTGGTTTCAGCCATTTGGAGGTAGGCGGACACCATGGCCAGAAGCCCCTCCCTGGGCGTTTGCGCGCTCTGCGCTGCTTCCTGGATACGGCGCTGCATCTGGCTGAGCACCACCTCGCCGACTGCCTGCTGCAGGCCGGCCTTGTCGCCGAAATAGCGGTAGAACACGGACTTGGACGTGCCGGCTGCAGCCGCGATGTCCTCCATGGAAGCGTCGCTCCCCAAGGCGTGGACTGCCTTCCGAGCCGATTTGATCAGTTCGCGCCGCCGCTCCTCACGGTGCGACTGCCAGCGTGCGGCGCGTCCGTCGATGGCCGAGCCGCTTGCGGAAATACCGCCGAGGGAGTTGCCGTCCCGGGGCGCGGGAGGATCAACGGGGGGAATGTTCACGATACTCAGCGTATCAGGTACGCTGGGTATCGGTAATCAGAGTTCAGCCAAAGGAGACAGCACATGTCCTTTACCGGACAGTCCGCCACCGGACCAGAGGAATCATCCAACGCCCAAGCGGCCACACATGGACGGGACTCATTGCGCAAAGCTGTGGTGGTGGGCGGAAACCGGATTCCGTTCGCGCGGACCGGCGGCGCATATACCAAGTCTTCGAACCAGGACATGCTGACTGCAGCACTGGACGGCCTGATCGCCCGTTTCGGCCTTCAGGATGAACGGATCGGCGAGGTTGCCGCCGGCGCCGTGCTCAAGCACTCCCGTGACTTCAACCTCACCCGGGAAGCAGTTCTGGGCTCGGCGCTCTCCGCGGAAACACCCGCCTATGACCTCCAGCAGGCGTGTGCCACGGGGCTCGAAACGGTCCTGGGCTTAGCCAACAAGATTAAGCTTGGACAGATTGATTCGGCGATTGCCGGTGGCGTCGATTCAGCATCCGATGCGCCGATTGCCGTGAGTGAGGGCCTGCGCGAGGTCCTGCTGGACCTCAACCGGGCCAAAACCCTGCCCCGGCGGCTTCAGGTCCTGAGCCGCCTTCGTCCCAAGGACCTGGCACCCGACGCACCCAATACGGGGGAACCGCGAACCGGGCTGTCCATGGGTGAACACCAGGCCCTCACCACCGCACAGTGGAAGATCACACGGGAAGCCCAGGACCAGCTGGCGTACAACAGCCACCGCAACCTCGCCGCCGCCTACGATGCAGGCTTTTTCGACGATCTGCTCACGCCCTACCGTGGGCTGACCCGGGACTCAAACCTCCGCGCTGACACCACCCTGGAAAAACTGGCAACGCTCAAGCCCGTCTTCGGCAAGAGCCTCGGCGCCGAGGCAACTATGACAGCGGGGAACTCCACACCCCTCACCGATGGCGCGTCCACCGTGCTTCTTGCTTCGGAGGAATGGGCCGACGCCCACGAACTGCCCAAGCTCGCCACCGTGGTCGACGGCGAGGCGGCCGCCGTCGATTTCGTCCACGGCAAGGACGGCCTCCTGATGGCGCCGGCATTCGCCGTGCCGCGACTGCTGGCCCGCAACGGCCTGACGCTCGATGACATCGACTTCTTTGAGGTCCACGAAGCGTTTGCCGGCACCGTCCTCAGCACGCTGGCCGCCTGGGAAGACGAGGAATTCGGGCGCACTCGCCTGGGTCTGGACGGCGCGCTGGGCAGCATCGACCGCTCCAAACTGAACGTCAACGGATCCTCACTGGCCGCGGGGCACCCCTTTGCTGCGACCGGCGGCCGGATCGTGGCCTCCCTGGCGAAGATGCTCCACGACAAGGGCCGGGTGGACGGCCGTCCGGCGCGCGGCCTGATTTCCATCTGCGCCGCCGGCGGCCAAGGGGTCGTCGCCATTCTTGAAGCATTCTAAGGAGGCCGGTGTGACTGACAAGTACACACAATTTGTAAGCCGTGGAATCGGCAAGGATGTGGCCAAAAAGCTCGGCCTGCCGCAGCCGGTAGTGCTCCGGCGCTACCAGCCGGGACAGCCCCTGGTCCCCGGTCCGATCCTGGTCCAGGGCTCCAGTGACGGCGCCGACGAAGTCGCCGCCGCCCTTTTGTCCTGGGACCTCGACGTCCGCCGGCATGCGGTGCCCCGGGAGAAGCTGGGCGCCATCATCCTGGTGCTGGACGAGCTGGGCCGCCCGGAGGATCTGGAAGGGCCTGTCCTCGCGGCGGCAACGTCCATTCGGGATTTGTCACCCAACGCCCGCGTCGTGACGGTGTCTCGGACAGCGGCAGGCGCGCCGGGTCCGGCGTCTGCGGCAGCGCGCCAGGGTGTGGACGGACTATTGCGCTCCCTCGCCAAGGAGTTGCGCGCCGGCGCCACGGCAAACGGCATCGTCCTGGCGGACGGGGTAACGACCACGAGTCCCAGCGCCCTGGGAGCATTACGGTTCTTTCTCTCCGCCCGGTCGGCTTTCGTCGACGGCCAGTTCCTCACCATTGCATCCGGGGAAGGGAAACTGCCGGCCGATCCGGACAAGCCGCTGGCCGGGAAGGTCGCAGTGGTGACCGGTGCCGCCCGCGGCATCGGCGCGGCAATAGCCCGCACGCTTCACCGGGACGGGGCCACCCTGGTGGTCGTCGACATCCCTGCTGCCGGCGACCATCTGGCGGCAGTGGCCAACGAGGTCCGCGGCACAGCGCTTCAGCTAGACATCACCCGGGAAGACGCCGGGCAGCGGATCATCGACCATGCAGTGGGCAGGCACGGACGCCTGGACATAGTTGTCCACAACGCTGGCATTACCCGGGACAAGTTGCTGGCCAACATGGATCCGGACCGCTGGAACTCCGTCATTGCCGTCAACATCGTCGCCCAGCTGCGCATCAATGAGGCCTTGCTGGCGTCCGAACAGTTCCGCAACTCCCCGCGGATCGTCTCGGTCGCGTCCACCAGCGGTATCGCAGGCAACCGCGGGCAAACGAACTACGCGGCATCCAAAGGCGGCGTGATGGGCATGGTGCGCGCCACGGCACCGCTGCTCGCGGAACGCCACGGATCCATCAACGCTGTGGCGCCCGGCTTCATCGAAACCGAAATGACTGCCCGGATTCCGTTTGCCACCCGCGAAGTTGCCCGGCGCCTGAACTCCCTCCAGCAGGGCGGCCGGCCCGAAGACGTCGCAGAGGCGATCGCGTTCCTGGCGGGCGACGCCGCCGGCGGCATTACCGGCGAAGTGCTGCGAGTGTGCGGACAGAACCTGGTGGGCGCATGACCGGTGCCCAGCCCGTGATCCTCGGGGACATGCCGTCGTTATCCAAGCTTTATGTGAATGCCGCGGCCACCGCAGCACGGCGCCGGGTGCTGGGTGCTGACGCGGGGATCACGCTTCCACCCTGCGGGCATGAAGTCAGGGGAGTGCGGGCCCAGGTGGCAAATCTCACCGCCTACCAGCATCTGGTGGGCGAGACGGCAAGCGACGTTTTGCCTGCCGGATTCATTCACGCCCTGGCGTTTCCGGTGTCCATGAGCGTGATGAACCGTGACGATTTTCCGCTGCCGCTACTAGGAATGGTGCACCTGAGCAACAAAGTGGAGCAGCACGGAGCCATCCTGTTCACGGAGCCCCTGGACATCACGTCATGGGCCGAGAACCTGGGCGGTCACCGTGCCGGCACGCAGGTTGACATCGTCGCGGAGGTTCGGCGCGCAGGGGAATCCGCGGTCCTCTGGAAGGGAACGTCCACGTACCTCGCCAAGGGCGTCTTCCTCCCCGGGATCGACAAGCCCTCGGCGCCGGCTGCACCTGCGTCGTTTTCTGCGCCGGATCCCACGGCGCTGTGGCAGTTGGGCGTTGACACGGGAAGGGCCTATGCGGCCGTGTCCGGCGACTTCAACCCCATCCACCTGAGCGTGCTCTCGGCCAAAGCCCTGGGTTTGCGCCGTTCCATAGCGCACGGCATGTACCTGGCCTCGCGGGCACTCGCCGACGTCGGCGCCGTGAAGGGGGATTCATTCCGCTGGGATGTTGCGTTTGAAGCGCCGGTGTTCCTGCCGGCACGGGTCGCGCTGGACATCAGTTCGGTCCATTCCTCTTCCGGCGCCTGGCTGTGCTCCGACTACTCCGCATGGAATCCGCGGTCCGGCCGCCGGCACTTCACGGGCAGCGTAAGTTTGCTGTAGCTCAGGACTGCCCGGCCGAGACCACCCGGAGGATCCGGTGGAGATTCAGCACGATGGATTCGGCAGCGCTGGGGGCATCCGGATTGACATCGTCGGATGCCATCCGCTCTGCCAGTGCGTCCACGGCGGTTTTGGCTGACTCAATCAGCTCGTTTTGCTTTTGCGGGTGCTCGTCTTCCATGGACCTGAGGACCTCGCTGACTGCGGCCAGTGCATCAGCCAGCGGCTCGCTGTAGGGCAGTGGGATGACGAAGGGCACGTCCTTGTCCCAAATGACGTCCGCCAGCACCTCGGTCATGTCCTGGATGTGGAAGGTAACGCCCTCCAGGCCCCTGACGTTGTTGTAGTCCCGGTCCAGGTCATGTGGATGGAGCCGGCGCCGCGGATTGGCCTGCCGGCTTGCATCCGCCTTTTGGACGGCGGCCCGAACAGCCCGGGCCGACTGGGCGAGCTCCTCCGACCGCACCGCCCAGTCCTCATGCTCGGGCGGCCATGTTTCCCTCAGGGCCTCGCCCATGTCCGAGAGCTGCTTGGCGAGCGCCCACCGGAGCTCGGCGAGGCTGAGCGCCGCAGCCTTGAAATGCAGGGGCGGGAAAACCAGCATGTTGACGGCGATACCGACGGCGACTCCGACGCCCATTTGAACAAGGTAGCCGAAGGAGAAGTCGTCAGGGTTGTTCCCGCCTACCAGCAGCACCAGCAGGGCCGCCGTCGGGATCCAGTCGCGGCCGGCCCCGAGGCGCGGCAGTCCGGCCAACAGGACGCCGAGCGCCATAAAGATGGCCACGGTGACGGGCGAGGGTTTGCTGACACTGATCAGCAGGAAGGCCAGGCCGATGCCCAGCCCAAGGCCCACCAGCGTCTGGACGCCCTGCTTCATGGAACCCGACACGTTCTCGTACATGGCGACCAGTGCGCCGAGCGGGGCATAGTAAGGGTACTGGGCCGCGGCGCCGGGCATCAGGGGCGCAATGAGGAAGGCAAGCCCGGCGGCCAGCCCTGCCTTGGCTGCGAGTTTCAGCCGTGGGCCTGACAGTGCCACCGCAATGCTGTCCGCAACGGACTGCCATATCTTGCCGGCCCGCGAGGGGAGGGCCTCTTCCTGCTGTTTTGAGTTAGCCATTGGGCCTCACCATAGGGCTGTCCTGAAGCTGCTACAAGTGGATAAACCTACTCACGGGTAAGAGCTGGCGCCGTGGCCCCTCCGACGGAGGCAGCCGCCTGCCGGACCGCGTGGGCCAGCCGGTGCGCGCGGCCCGGGGTTCTGCCTTCCTCCTGCGTTCCGGGCACGTAGCCGAAGGCGAGGTCGTAGGCAGGATCCGCAAAGCCCAGGGCGCCACTGGCACCTTCGTGGCCGAACGCCCGGTGGCTGCCGAAGTTGCGGCTGGGGTGCGGCTTCATAAAGACAACAGCAAAGGCATTGTCCAGCCCGGACGCGCGGTCCAGCCCCCATACCTGTTCCTCGGACATGATCCGGATGGTTTCCGGTGACAGGAAGGCCGGACGGCCCTCCAGGCCAGTGGTGGCGGCAGCATAGAGCCGGGCCAGGCCCTCTGCCGATCCCACGCCTCCGGCACTGCTCATGCCATGTTCCCGAATGACTCGCTGGTTGGGGAGTTCCATCACTGTGCTGACTGCCGCATTGCCGTTGAGGCCTTCAAGTCCCAGCGGGTCCAGCCAAGGCTGGCTGGTGTCGACGGTGTACAGCACGTCCCGGTAACGGGGCTCCTGCTTCGCCGGGAGCCCGAGGAAAAAGTTGATGCCGTACGGCAGCCGGATGCGTGACGAGTACAGCTCCTGGAGGGTACTGCCGGAGAGCCGCCGACAGAGTTCCTCCATGATGATGCCTATGGTCAGGGCGTGGTATCCGAACGTGGCGCCCGGCCGCCACAGCGGCGGCGCCGCAGCCAGCTTCCCGGCCGCGTCCGCCGTCGTGAATTCACTGAGCGCGAATCCTCCTTCCACCCCAAGCAGCCCGGCCCGGTGCGAGAGCGCCTCGCGGACTGTGATCGTGTCTTTTCCGTGGGCAGCGAATTCGGGCCAGTAGTGCGCCACTGTACGGTCAAGGTCCAGCAGTCCGTCCTGGACCAGGAGGGCGATGACAAACGCGGCGGCACCCTTCGAGCAGGAGTAGGTGCCCGTGATCGAGTCCGCTGCCAGGCGGGGCCCGCCGCTGACCTCCAGCACTTTCGTGCCTGAACGGTAGGCGGCAAGCTGGGCGCTGTACTGCGGGTCATCCCGGAGGAATGAATCGAACAGGCTCCGGACGGCTTGGTATTCGGGCACGGCAAAGCCTGACGAAAGTTGCATGGGACAACACTAGCGGCGCGCCAGGATCACTCCCGATCAGCGTGCGCCGTGTCCCGCGGCAACTTCCTCGCCGCTGCGGACGGGACCGGGAGCGGTGCCCGCTCCAAAGGGGCGGCCGCCCAGGGCCTCGCGGCCGTGGCCTGTCAGCCATCCGGCCAGATCAGGCCCCTGCGGGACGATTCCGGTGGGGTTGATGTCTTCGTGGACGATGTAGTAGTGCTGCTTGATCTGCACGAAATCGATGGTGTCGCCAAATCCTGGGGTCTGGAAAAGATCCCGGGCGTAGGCCCACAGCGCCGGCATCTCGCTAAGCTTTTGCCGGTTGCACTTGAAGTGGCCGTGGTAGACGGCGTCGAAACGGACCAGCGTGGTGAACAGCCGCACGTCCGCTTCGGTGATGGTGTCGCCCACCAGGTACCGCTGGCCGGCGAGGCGTTCCTCCAGCCAGTCCAGGGTGGTCCACAGGCGTGTGTACGCGGCGTCGTAGGCGTCCTGCGAACCGGCAAAACCGCAGCGGTAGACGCCGTTGTTTACCTCGGTAAACACCCTCTTATTAACCTCGTCGATCTCGGTCCTGAGATGGGCAGGGTAGAGTTCCGGGGCCCCTGGCCGGTGGAACGCGGCCCACTCAGTGGAGAAGTCGAGCGTTATCTGCGGGAAGTTATTGGTGACCACACCGCCTGAGCGTACGTCCACGATGGCCGGCACGGTGATTCCGCGGGGGTACCCCGGGAATCTCTTGAAATACGCGTCCTGGATCCGCTCAATTCCGAGGACGGGATCGACGCCGCCCCGGTCCAGGTCAAAGGACCAGGACCGCGCGTCATGCGTAGGGCCGGGCTGCCCCAGCGAGATGGCATCCTCCAGTCCCAGCAGCCTGCGGACGATAGCTGTCCTGTTCGCCCAGGGGCAGGCACGGGCTGCGATCAAGCGGTACCGTCCGGCTTCCACCGGCCACCCCGGCTCCCCGTTCCGTCCCGGCGCGCCGTCCCGGGTGATCCGGTCCTCGATGTAGTTGGTGTCCCGGGAAAATTCCTCACCGCCGGTGACGTATGAGCCCTTGGTGCTGAATCCGGGGTCGGAAGAGTGATCAGCCGCGGCGCGGGAACCTGAAGTCATGTTTCCACCCTATTGGCTCAGCAGCGTTGCAAACACCCGGGCCATGGGCTGCCAGGCCACCCACCACGAACCGGCAACCACCGCGGCGAAGAGCAGGATCCAGACGGCGGCGGGAACCGACGTGGCCCGGTAAAGGAGATGCGCGTCGGATGTGGGCAGCCTGTCCCGGCGCCGCAGGTGCACGTTTGACAGCTTGGCGAGGTCGCGGACGGCGGCCACCAGCAGGGCGAGGCCCAGAGCAATCACCACGTGGCCGGTGAACTGCGGCGGGACGAAAAGCACCAGGAGTGCGCTGCCTACAACTGCTGCGGAGGTAATGAGCAGCCCCATGGCGTTGCGGATAAACAGGAACGAACCCGCCAGGATTAGCGTGCCGACGGACATCGCCGCCGGTCCCCAGCCGTTGAAACCCGACCACACCATGGCCGCTCCCACCACGCCGGGCACGGGGTAGCCCCAGAACGTGGACCAGACTGCGGGGAAGCGTCCCCTGCTGTACGTGGTGGTGGTCCCGGAGTGGTCCAGGCTCAGCCTGATGCCGCCCAGGCGCTGCCCGGTCATGAGGGCAGCGAACGCATGCCCGAGTTCATGGGTGACGGTGGCCAGCAGCCCGAAGTACCGCCACGAAGCACGGGGGAGCGACAATACCGTAGCAAGCACCACCACAATCAACAGTTCTGTCGCCGTCACCTGCGGCGAGGGCGACTGGGAGAATCCCGAAACGATACGCTCCCACAATGAACCGGCAACATCCGTCATGGCTTTGGACCTGACTTTCCGCCGGCGTGATCGATGCAATAGGGGGTCCAGGGGCGGGCTTCGAGCCGGCCCTCGGCAATCGCCACGCCGCAGATTTCACAGTGGCCGTAGCTGCCGCCCGCTATCCGGGCAAGTGCCGCCTCAACCTGCGCCAGGGTGGCGCTGCTTTGGTGCATCAGCGCGGCAGCCTGGGAAAGCTCAAAGGCAATAGTGGCGCCCTCGGGATCATGCTCGTCATCGACGTTGGAGTTCTGGCGCGCAGCGTTCGCGGCGGTGATGTCGGCACGGAGCGCCGGCAGCAATAGCGTTTTCCGGGCGCGCTCGGATTCAAGCAGAAT
This sequence comes from Arthrobacter sp. LjRoot78, assembly GCF_964254335.1. Classification (NCBI taxonomy): domain Bacteria; kingdom Bacillati; phylum Actinomycetota; class Actinomycetes; order Micrococcales; family Micrococcaceae; genus Arthrobacter; species Arthrobacter sp. LjRoot78. The sequence goes on from NZ_CAXUTG020000001.1 coordinate 2,348,270, forward strand.
CCGGAATCTCTCGACGTCAACCATAGTATTCAAGGCTAGCCCGGCGCGGGGGCCGAGCCTAAAGGGCAGAAGGTTTTCGGGCCATAAGACCCCTCACCGACGGGCCGTGCGTCCGTAGAGTGAAATTGCGTAAAGCCAGTACCCGCCCGGTGAGGGGCCGCCCGCCGGACGGCAGGCGCGCACGAGACCGGGAGGGACGATGAACCATCCGTCAGAGAAGGACCCTGCTGCGGAGAACGAAGCCTGGAGGCCGTGGAAAGGCACCACGCGAGCATGTTGAAACGCCTCACGGCGCTCGTTGCCGCTTTGACGAGTTCGGTGGAGAAACGCGATGCCGGGGGCGAGCATGATGCGCACGAGATATTGCTGGAATGGTTGGAAAACGAGTTGGTGCCCCATGCCCTCGCCGAAGAAGGCCCGCTCTATGGTGGTCCCCGGAAATCAGCGGAAGCGAGGCTGCTGGTTGAAGGCATGCTGGCAGAACACCAGGTGGTCGTGGCACTCGTCGAAGAGTTCCGTGGGGCGCGGGGTGTGGCCGCCGCCGTAACAGCGGGCTCCATTCAACGCATCTTTGCCCTACACCTGGATAAAGAGAACAGGCTCCTGATGCCATTTGTGGTGTCATCGCCCGAACTGTCCCTGGCCGAAGCCGTCTCAGGGCTGCACGAGTTGGTGGGCGAAGAGCACGCGCACCACCGGGGCAGCGCGCATCATTAGCACAGGGCGCAGCAGCACGAAAATAGGTGGCGGCGGTGTCCTTGCCGAAGCCCGGCGACCCAATAGAGTAAGGGCCATGGCGCATGGAACGGGACAAGAAACCACAGGGATGGCCGATGAACTGCTTCGCAAACTGGCGGCAGCCCGCGGCGTGAGCACCTCCTTCCGCGGCTGGGATGGCAGGCAACATCCCGTCGCGGCCGGGACGCTGCACGGCGTATTGGCTGCACTGGGGGACCGAACCGGGACAGTTGATGACCTCCATGGCGCCCTGCGCGATGCGGAACAGGCGCCGTGGCAGCGTCTCCTCCCGCCGTCGGTCGTTTCGAGGGAAGGCCGCGAAATCCACGTTGCCGTTCACGTCCCGCACGGAACACCCGTCAGTGTGTGGGCGGTAACGGAGGATGGGAACCGAGTGGACGCCGAGCAGCGGGACAACTGGGAGGAGCCTCGTGAAGTGGACGGCACGCTCACCGGCCGGGCGTCCTTTGCCATTTCCGGCGAACTGCCCCTGGGCTGGCACACCCTGCATGCCGACGCTGGCGGGGAACTCGCGGAATGTGCCCTGGTCATTACGCCCGAGCGGCTGGAGACCACCCGGCGTCTGGCGTCTGACCGGCAGTGGGGGCTGACAGCCCAGCTATATTCGGTCCGGTCGTCCCGTTCATGGGGCATCGGCGATTTCTCCGACCTTGTGGACCTTGCTGCGATTGCAGGAAAGGACGGCGCGGGTTTCGTCCTGGTGAATCCCCTGCATGCGGGGGAACCCCGGCCTCCTATCGAGGATTCGCCGTATCTGCCCACCACCCGCCGTTTCTTCAACCCGCTCTATATCCGCGTTGAGGACGTGCCAGAGTACGGATACCTGGACCCTGAAGCCAGGGCAGGCATCGAGAAGAACGCGGCATTGCTCCACACCGCCAATACGGCGGACGGCCTGCTGGACAGAAACGCCAGCTACCAGGCCAAACTCGAGGCACTTGAGCTCATTTTCAAGGTCCGCCGCAGTCCCGGCCGTGTCGGCATGTTTGAAAACTTCTGCGCAGCGGAAGGCAAGGGCCTGGATGACTTCGCACTGTGGTGCACGCTCGCAGAGCGACTGCCGTCGTCGGCGCCCGAGTGGTCCGGCGAGGCACTGTCACCGGAGACCCCGTACTGCGACAACGTGCGGCTTGAGCAGGCGGACCGGCTGGAGTTTTACCGCTGGATGCAGTGGATCTGCGACGAGCAGCTGGCTACCGCCCAGCGGACGGCCAAACAATGCGGGATGGCCATCGGCATCGTCCATGACCTGGCGGTGGGCGTCAAGACAACGGGAGCAGACGCGTGGATGCTTCGCGGGGTGCTCGCCCAGGGTGTGACTGTCGGTGCCCCGCCGGACGTCTTCAACCAGCAGGGACAGAACTGGACCCAGCCGCCGTGGCACCCCGGACGGCTGGCGGCGGCCGGGTATAAGCCGTACCGCGACATGCTGCGGACGGTACTCCGCCATGCAGGCGGCATCCGCGTCGACCACATCCTTGGACTCTTCCGCCTCTGGTGGATCCCGGAAGGAGCCGGTCCGGACGAGGGCACGTATGTGTACTACGACCATGAAGCCCTCATCGGGATCCTGGCCCTCGAAGCCCAGCGGGCTGGTGCGACCGTTGTCGGGGAGGACCTTGGCGTGTTCGAGCCGTGGGTACGGGATTACCTGACGGAGCGGGGGATCCTGGGCACGTCCATCCTGTGGTTCGAGCACAATGAATCAGGTCCGCTGTCCCCGGAGGAATACCGTCAACAGTGCCTGACCAGCGTCAACACCCACGATCTGCCACCGACAGCGGGTTACCTTGCGGGTGAGCACGTGACACTCCGCGAATCATTGGGCCTGCTCCTGCGGCCGGTCGAAGAGGAGCGGGCAGAGGCAGCGGCCGAACAGGAGTCCGTGCTGGCCCTTGTCCGCGAACGCGGGCTGCTTCCTGATTCGTCGGCCGACGTTCAGCGCACCGTCGAGGCGCTGTACGCCTTCACCGCCCTGACGCCGTCTGCCCTGCTGGGTGTCGCCCTTGTGGACGCCGTCGGGGAAACCCGTACGCAGAACCAGCCGGGAACAGACGCGGAACACCCTAACTGGCGCATCCCGCTTGCGGGGCCGGACGGTCCGGTGCTCATCGACGATCTGCCGGAAAACGGCCGCTTCAATTCTTTGGTGGGTGTGGTCCGGAACGCGCTCAAGCCGTCAGGCTAAGCCCGCCAGGGCATTCCTAGCGTTCTGGTCCCGGCGGATGCCCGGGATCAGTCCTTGCCGGTCCCAGTATCCGCAGTGCCTCGTTTTGCGACTCAACTTCCGCGGGGCGGAGGGTCTGTCCGCGCATGAAGCCGGCGCCGGCCAGCATCTGGCGCAATTCCGAAAGCGCCCGCGGCGTAGTCACACCGATGTGCGCCATGGCATGGCAGTTAGCGCAGAGCGGCACCAGATCCGTGACGGGATCCAGGCGGTAGTTGCTGTCGAGCATCGAAAACGGCACGGTGTGGTGGACGTCGATGAAGTCCCTGCCGGCTTCGCCGTACGCGATTTCAAAGGAAAAGCCGCAGGCGGCACAGCTGGTCCCGTAGTGGGCGATGCAGGCGCGCCGCGCCTCCGGATTCCGTTCGTACCGATTCACCACAACTGTGCTGACCGCCCACGCAGGGTAGCTGCCTGGCAGCGGAAAGGTCGTCTCCTGAATCGGCGCCGGGCCTTCAAGCCGCCAGAGGTCACGGACCCGGGCTTCTGCGGCCGGGTCCATGACCTGGCCGTTGCGGACGTCGTTCCACGGCACTTCGGGAAGGTTAGTGCTGAGGATCTCCGGGCCCACCTGGTCGCCGAGGGGAAGGAGGGAGTCGAACGCGACAATCAGGGGGGACGAAGGCCTTCCGGGAGCTCCGGAGCGCGGTCCGGGGCAGCGCCCCGCAGAGATCACCACGCCGTGCCCGAGCAGGCCCCGCCAGTTCTTTCCCCGCAACAGCAGCCAGGCGTCCGATCCATCGGGGATACCGGCCGCGCCCGCAACGCTCCACTCACTGTGGGACTGCCCGGTTTCCTGCACCTGCACGACGACGGATGTGTAGTTCCAGTCGTCCTCGCGGTCCTGGTTCCACACCAGGAAGATGGCTGTCATGCGCCCATTCTTTCAGGGCTACCGCTGAGTGAACCTGTTGGCCCTCCGAAGCGGAAGTTCACCCGCAGACGGAATGAAGCCAGTTGAGTGCTTCGTCCTCGTCCGTGAAGTACTCGCTCGGACAGGCCGGCAGCGGGAGACCCAGCAGGCCGTGGGCAATGACTCGGTCCACCGGAGTGCTGCCCAGGATGGCGAACGCGCTGACAGTGACCGCCGAGCTGTACACACTGATCGCTTCCCTGCTGACTGAGCCCACGCCTGTGATCTCCAGTAGCACGCCGCCCCGAGTGCCCCCGGTCAACGCCAGCAGTTCCTCCCGGGTGCGCTGCCCGTCCTCCTCGGTGATCCGGGCGCTGGGCCGGAGGGTGATCCGCGATATGCCCTGGCTTACACGGCCCACGCTGACATTGGCCCCGGTGTTGTATGTCATTGACTCCCCCAAAGGGGCAGTGCCCAGTGCAGCCGGGCGGCTGCAATTCCCCCGGCGTTTCAGGGCCGGGAAACCTGCCCCGGCGTCAATCTAACGGGGCAGGCCACCGTTGTCCACCAACCACGCAGGTTGCCGCCGCGCATCATCTGCGGGGGACATGGTGATGCTCAAGAACGTAGTCTGCAATCGCCATCGCCGAGGTGGCCGCGGGGGAGGGGGGCGTTCCGTAGGAGCGTTACCGGGCCCACTTTCTCGATCGCAAAGTCGTCAAGGAGGCTGCCGTCCAGTGACCATGCCTGGGCGCGGCGTGTGCGATCGCGATGCCGCCTCCAATGATGCCTACGCGTTCAGTCATTGATCCCGTCTTCCGGCCCGTTTCTTAGCTGAATTACACTCCATCAGATCCATGCGTGCCGCCGTAGCGGCGGTTCCGTTCCGCCGGGGCGTTGCACGAGCACCTGGTTCACTCCGGTCAGTCCGTCCTCGAAGCCCAGCGCACTGGCGGCCATGTAGAGCCTCCAGATCCGTGCCCGCCCGGGGCTGGCGGCGCTGACGGCCTCATCCCAGTGCTGCTCCAGGTTTCGCACCCAGGCCCGGAGGGTCAGGGCATAGTGCCGGCGAAGCGCTTCGACGTCGAGCACTTCGAGTCCGCCGGACTCCAGCGCACCGATCATGTCCGCGAGGCTGAGCATTTCGCCGTCGGGGAAGACGTAGCGGGGTATAAACGAGTCCGGGTCCGGGCTCGTCGGACCCGCATTCCAGGAGATGGCGTGGTTAAGGAGCCGACCGCCGGGACGCAGCAGTCCGTGGAGCTGGGATACGTAGCGGGAAATCTGATCGCGGCCCACGTGCTCGGACATGCCGATAGAGCTGATCGCATCAAACGGGCCATCGTCCACGTCACGGTAATCCTGGACCCGGATGTCCACGCGGTCTGTCAGGCCGGCGTCCGCCACACGTTTGCGGGCAAGCCCCGCCTGTTCGTTCGAAAGGGTCACCCCTACGACATCGACGCCGAAGCGCTGGGCTGCGTGGAGGGCGAAACTGCCCCAGCCGCAGCCGACGTCCAAAACCCGCATGCCGGGCCGCAGTCCCAGCTTCCGGCAGACCAGGTCGATTTTGGCTTCCTGGGCCGCTTCCAGGCTGTTCGGGCCCGCAGATTCGTCCGTTTGGTCGTTCCAGACAGCGCAGGAGTAGACCATTGAGGGACCCAGGACGAGGGCATAGAAGTCGTTGCCCACATCGTAGTGATGCGAGATCGCTGCGGCGTCGCGGCTCTTGGAGTGGCGCCGTCCGTGCCGGTGGATCTTGGATTCCTCCGGTGGCGGAGCAGGATTCGGACCAATCGCGCCCACCCTGACTGCGGTCTTGGCGAGTGTCCACGCTTCCTTTGCCGTCAGCGGCGGAAACGGCCCGGGCTCGGCGAACTTACCGGCCGAACTCAGCGCCGCGAAGCTGGCGAAAACGTCCCCCGGCGCGTCGATGTCCCCGGCTACGTAAGCCCGGCTGAGGCCCAGTTGCCCGGGCGACCAAATGATACGTCGCAGGGCCCGCTTGGAGCGGAACTCGAGGACCGGGGCGTCCTCCGGACCTGCCTCCGAACCGTCCCAGGCGCGCAGCCTCAGCGGGATCCCTTCAGTGCCGAGGACTACGGCCAGTGCTTCGGCCAGCCGTGATGCCACACCCGTGGTCTTCGCCATGTGCATTGCCTCTCATCCAAACTGAAACTGCTGCCTGCCCGTTCCTCATCCATGGTGGCGTGAGCTCCCTGCCGGTCCCCACGCACCTGTGGTTGTTCAATCTATGGTGCAACTCCCGCCGGTGTCTTGGGCCTAACGACACCCCCTGACTTTCGGTCCAAAAACTGTCGACCCGCGCGCAAATTGGGAGGAGGATTAAAGGGCATTCACTATGAGGAGGTCAGGGATGTGCTATCCGTATAACAAGGACTTCCGGAGGGACATTCGGAAAGAGGACTCGAGGGAACCTGAGAAGCAGCCCGAGCCACGCGTCGAGGCGAAGGACTTCAAGTTCTGGGCCTTCCCGCGCCGGGAACGGAAGTTCACAGGTTCAGAGCCGGTGGTGGACCGCACCCCCGAGAAGGTCTAACGGAACCTGGACAAAGAAACAAGAAAAAGGCCCCGCTTTGCGGGGCCTTTTCTGTGGGCACTGGCTTCGTGGGGCTCCAGCCTAAAGGTCTTCCTTGGAGAGCGCCTTGGTCTCAGCCGGGGTGGACCGGCCCAAACGTTCGTCGAGTGCAACCCGCAGCCTTGCTGCGGCCACCTGGACCCTGTGCTCCGAAGGGGTCAGTTGCTTATCGCGGGACGCGGAGACGTGACGGGGTGTCCGGGATTTCTTTTGTTCCGGTGTACTGGTGCTCATGGCCTTCCCTCCTCCGTTCGGTCCGTGCTCGTTGTTCCATTGTCGCCGATTGGTTCCGCGGAGTCCACGGCGTCGACGTCCTCGTCCCACGTGCCGTCGCCGCCGTTGGCCTCGGTCACCGATTGCCACGCAATATCCAGCAGCTCAAGCTCTTCTTCCCGGGCGAGGTCGCTCCGTGCGAGTACCGCAAGCGATGCCAGGCCAAGGGCCTTGGCATCCTCGTCGCCGTCGAGGGCCTTATCCAGTGCCCACTGCGTGCGTTTCCACCACTCGGCCCGGTCGTCTGCCCGTGTCCTTTGCCTGAGTGCCTGCGCGTCCGCCACAGCTTTTTGCCGCAGGGTCCGCCAGCCGATGAAAGCGGCAAGGACGGCACCGGCCAGGACCGCCAGCGGCCCCAGTGCGGCAACGATCTGCCACCACTCGGCAGGGGCCGAAAGCGCAGCTTCAAGGGGGGCAGGGGACAACGTCACATGTCCAGCCTAGGCCTTGGACGCCTGCCGGGCCGGCATTTTGGAAGCTGCAGCAGCGAGTCTCCTGACCCGTCGCGCCATTGGCCGGTACCGTTTATTTGGGGGTGCATGACATGGAGAACGGAGTTACGGACCGGCTGTGGGACAAGGCCGTGCAGGAGTTCATAGCCGCCTGCCGGCAGGAGAAGCTGAGCGACATTGCATTGACCAATGAAGGCCTGGACAACGGGCAGCAGCTGGCCGTGTCCGCCACGTATCTGTCCAGGAAAGGTCGCAGCGTGCCCGTCGGATTCCGATGGACGGCTGCAGAGTCCGGCCTCGCGGCCGAAATCTACGTGGGTAAGGCCAAAGCCCCCGCCGGCCTGGAGCTTGACGGACTGTTCAGGCTCGCGTTGCGAGCCGGCCTGTGGATGGAGCGGCGGCATGTCGCCTTTGCGCTCCTCGCGGTCACAGACATTCACTCAACGGCCGACGGCGTCCGCGGCCGCCTTGAGCTTGAGTACCTGAAGACGCTTGCCGGCGAAGGATCAGTTACACAGGCGCGGGACCTGACCCTGCAGACGCTCAACGATCTCGCGTACCTCTACGGCTCCCGCTCGGCATACGGCACGCCCTAGGCCCCGCCGTGTGCTTGTTGCGGACGGCGGCACTAAGCCGACTGGACTGCTGTGACGGGCGCCACCCCCACGCCTGCCAAGTCAGTGCCCGCAGCGGCGATAGCCTGAGCTGGACTCCGTATCAATGAAGGACAAGACGATTCCACGCCGCAGCTCCAAAGCACTGACCCTTGTGACAGCCGTTGTACTACTGGGAGGCCTGGCCGGCTGCGGCGCCGCGGAATCCGCCGGAACCGCAATCGCGGAAGCCCTCCGCAGCGCCGCACCTTCTGTTGACGGGAAAAATCCGGCCGCACAGCCGGCCATCGACCCCGATGAGATCGCTGCCGCCGTCGCCCGGCTCGCTTCCATCCCGGTGAAGGGGCGCGCTCCGAAGACCGGCTACAGCCGCGACCGGTTCGGTCCCGCCTGGGCTGACACGGACCACAACGGCTGCGACACACGCAACGACATCCTGGCCCGGGACCTGACCGGAGAGACGTTCAAACCCGGCACTCACGACTGCGTAGTTGCCACCGGAACCCTGGCTGACAGATACACCGGCAAGACAATCCGGTTTGTCCGCGGCGCGGACACCAGCTCGGCTGTCCAGATAGACCACATCGTCCCGCTGTCCCTGGCCTGGCAGACCGGGGCACAGCAGATCAGCGACGACCAGCGCCGGGAGTTCGCCAACGATCCCCTGAACCTCATGGCCGCCGACGGTCCTTCCAACATAGCCAAGTCCGACAAGGACGCCGCCACCTGGCTTCCGCCGAACAAGGCCTTCAGGTGCGAATATACAGTCCGGATCACCGCGGTGAAGGCAAAGTACAAGCTTTGGGTCACCCCGCCCGAGCACGACGCGATCCAAGGCATCCTGACCGACTGCGCGTGATCCCGGGCGATGGCCCCGTTCCATCACCGGTACTTTTGACTCTGGGGACCGTCCCCCCTTGGCACCACACTGGTGCAATGAGTGTGCTGCTGACACTGGTTCCCCCGATTGAACGCAACGTGGGCGCCAACCGGGCCCTGCATCCGGACCGTCCCTGGATCCGCGTGGCGCGTGGCGGGGCCGGACTGGCCATGCTCGCCGCCCTCGCCCAGGAGCTCTTCGACGCGACGCAGCCGGGCAACTCCGTCGACATTCCCCAGCTCATCTCCCAGTTCACGTTCCAGTCGAACCTCGTCCTTGGGCTCGTGCTGCTTGTGTCGGCCGCACGCCCGCGGGTGATCGCGGCGCTCGACTGGCTCCTCGTCACCTGCACCGTCCGTGGTCCGTGGCAGCGGCCCCTCCTGTGGCTCTGCTACCCGGTCGCATTCCTGATCTTCTCGTGGGGGCGCGGCGCCCTCGACGGCTGGTATCCCTACGACTTCCTGGACCCGAGGCTCGACGGCGGCTGGCCGGCAGTGATCGCCACGAGCGCCCAGGTGCTCGCAGCGTTCCTCATAGCCGGGGTGCTCGTGCATCTGGCCGGCAACGCCCGGGTAGGCCTCGCCCGCGAGGCCGGAAATGAACCCCATGCCTAGTCACCACTCCTGGCCAACCCGACTCGGGGTCATGCTCGTGGCAGTGCCCGCGCTGTTCCTCGCCGCGTGTTCCCAGCCTGCGGGCCAAAGCGGGCAGACCTCGTCGTCTGGCCCCTCCTCCGGCACGGGCAGCCCGGCCTGCAATCTCATCACCCCGGAGATTGCGGCGAAGGTCGAACCCGGGCTCATGCCTGCCGGCCAGAACAGCCCGGCCAGGCCGCCAGGCAGCAAGGCGTACCTGTGCACCTATTCGAGCAAGTCAAAAGAGGGAGGTCTGACGGCCCTGTCGGTGGCACTCACGTCTCCCGCGTCGGCCGCCGACATCTCCAAAGCCAAGTCGACGCCGGATTGCTCACCGGTCACCGGCATCGGCGACTTCGCATGCCTGCAGTGGACGGGATACTTCCGGGGTGAGGCCGGCGGCGCTTCCGCGAATGTCGTCCTCACAGCAGTCCGTGGCAACGAGACCCTCGAGATGCCCTACGTGGCATCACCGCCCATGGCCGGTTCCGGCGTCCCGGACGGCGACGCGATGGCCCGCGCGCTCTCGCAGGCTGCAGTGGACGCCGGCTGGGGCAACGGCGCTGCACTCAGCGTCCCCGCCGCTCCGCCGGCGGGTTAGCCCGGGCGGGTTAGCCACGGGCGGGTCATCACGATGCCGGCATGTTTCAGGAGCTCTCGTCATGCCATCATGCGCGCGACATCACAGAAAAAAACCCCCGGAATCCTTGGATTCCGGGGGTTTTCCCTTGTGCGCGGAGGGGGACTTGAACCCCCACCCCCTTTCGAGGACTAGCACCTCAAGCTAGCGCGTCTGCCATTCCGCCACCCGCGCAGGTGGTAATTCGGAGATCGTTTCCGCCTTTCAGCGTTTTGGATTTCTCCGAAGCAGCGAGAAAGACTCTAGCACGACTTTTCCGGAAACAAATAATCGAGGGTTGGAGGGGGCTTGTGGGTAGGCTGAAACCAGCAATCAGGCCGCCCCCACGAGGAGTGAAACATGACTGAAGGACGCCCCGAGGATGAAGTTGTCAGGATCTGCCAGGAACTGATCCGGATCGACACTTCGAACTACGGCGACGGAACAGGACCGGGGGAGCGTGCGGCCGCGGAATACACCGCGGGCCTCATCACCGAAGTGGGGCTGGACGCGGAGATTTTCGAATCGGCGCCCGGCCGCGCGAACGTTGTCACGCGGATTGCGGGCGAGGACCCCTCGGCCAGCGCCCTGGTGGTTCACGGGCACTTGGACGTTGTACCTGCACTGCGGGAACAGTGGTCAGTGGATCCCTTCGGAGCCGAGCTCAAGGACGGCCTGATCTGGGGCCGCGGAGCCGTGGACATGAAGGACATGGACGCCATGATCCTCTCCGTCATGCGGAACTTTGCCCGGACCGGGCGCAAGCCAAAGCGGGACCTGATCTTCGCGTTCTTCGCCGACGAGGAGGCGGGCGGTACCTACGGCGCCCGCTACGCCGTCGAGAAGCGTCCCGAACTCTTCGACGGCGCCACCGAGGCGATCTCTGAAGTCGGAGGCTTCTCCGCCACCATTGGCGGCCAACGCACGTACCTCCTGCAAACCGCGGAAAAGGGGCTCTCCTGGCTGCGGCTGGTGGCCCACGGCCGGGCGGGCCACGGTTCGCAGATCAACACCGATAACGCCGTGACACGCCTCGCCAGCGCCGTGTCCCGCATCGGCGAGTACAAGTGGCCGGTGGAGCTGACGCCGACCACCCGGCAGTTCCTCGACGGCGTGACGGAACTCACGGGCGTGGAATTCGATCCGGACGATCCGGAGAAGCTTCTCAAGGAGCTCGGAACCGTGGCGCGCTTCGTGGGCGCCACGCTGCAGAACACCACCAACCCGACGCTCCTCAAAGGCGGGTACAAGCACAACGTCATTCCCGAGTCGGCCGAGGCCCTGGTGGATTGCCGGACGCTTCCGGGCCAGGAACAGCAGGTGCTGGAGATCGTCAAGGAACTGGCCGGCAAAGGTGTAGAGGTGTCATACGTCCACAACGACGTGTCCCTTGAGGTGCCGTTTGCCGGCAACCTCGTGGACTCCATGATTGACGCCCTGCACGCCGAGGATCCCGGCGCCAAGGTCCTTCCCTATACGCTGTCCGGTGGTACTGACAACAAGTCCCTGAGCAGGCTGGGTATCACCGGGTACGGCTTTGCCCCGCTCCAGCTCCCGGACGAGCTCGATTTCACCGGCATGTTCCACGGCGTGGACGAACGGGTCCCCGCAGACTCACTCAAATTCGGCGCCAGGGTGCTGGACAGGCTGCTGACCACCTACTGAACCCCACCCTGTTCCCAAGCCACAGAAAGCTGACCTAAGCCAGGCCATGACACCGGACCAGATCCTCACCGAGCCCCTGCTGGAACGCATCCGGGGCCGTGCCGCACACTACGACCGGGAGAACGCGTTCTTCACCGAGGATCTGGAGGAACTCGCCGCAGCGGGATACCTCAAGATATTTGTGCCAGCTTCCGACGGCGGTCTGGGCCTTGGGCTTGCGGCGGCAGCGCAGCTGCAACGGAAGCTGGCGACGGCGGCTCCAGCCACCGCGCTGGCGGTCAACATGCATCTGGTGTGGACCGGCGTCGCCCATGTGCTGGCAGCCCGCGGCGATTCGTCTCTGGACTTTGTCCTCCAGGAGGCCGCGCAGGGGGAGATCTTCGCTTTCGGGAATTCGGAGGCAGGCAACGACTCGGTGCTGTTCGATTCACGGACTGTGGCCACCCCGCATGCCGACGGCAGCTACAGCTTCACCGGGCGGAAGATCTTCACCAGCCTCTCTCCGGCGTGGACCAGGCTCGGGATCTTCGGCAAGGACAATTGGGCCCGGGCAGGCGAAGGCGAACTCGTCCACGGATTCATCTCCAGGGACACCGCCGGCTACGAAATCCTTGACGACTGGGACACCTTGGGCATGAGGGCCAGCCAGTCGAACACCACGGTGCTAGACGGCGCTGTGGTGCCCGCGGACCGGATCTTCCGGAAACTTCCGGTGGGGCCGAACGCGGACCCGCTGATTTTCGCGATCTTCGCCTGCTTCGAGACCCTGCTGGCCGCGGTCTACACCGGCCTGGGAGAACGTGCACTGGAGCTGGGCGTCGACGCCGTCAAACGCCGGACGTCCTTCAAGAATGACGGGCGGAGCTACGCCCAGGATCCTGACATCCGCTGGAAGGTGGCGGAGGCCGCCATGGCGATGGACGCCCTATATCCCCGGCTGGCCGAACTCTCCCGCGACGTTGATGGCCTGGCGGATCACGGCGGCCAGTGGTTTCCCAAGCTCGTTGGCCTCAAGGTCCAGGCTACGGAAACTGCGCGCACGGTGGTGGACCTGGCAATCCGGGTCTCCGGAGGCTCCAGCTACTTCCGGGGGACTGAACTCGAACGGCTCTACCGCGACGTGCTCGCCGGGATGTTCCACCCCTCGGACGACGAGTCGGCGCACAACACCGTGGCCAATGCCTGGCTGGGGCCACTGGAGACGCCAGAGCAACGGCCGCGCTGAATTGCGCCGGCACTACTAATCGGGGCGCTGGACGCTACACCGTCCGCTGGACCTGAATGACTTTCCGGCGGAGCCAGAAGCGCCGTCCGCCGCCCAGATAGAGGACGCTGCGTTCCAGTTCCCATTTGCCGTACTCGGAGTGTTCAACCAGGCGCCGCCGGGCTTCCGGGAGCGAATCGTCAGGGCTGAGCGTCAGTACGAGGTACTCGTACTGCCTCGCGTAGTCCCGCTCCCGCTGGACTGAACTGCTCAGAAAATGTTCTTTCATTGCTCTCCATTTTCGTCCATTTCCGACTAACGTGAAGTCATGAGCATCGATCCGCGTGTCGCGCTTCAGTCCCTGACCACAGCCCTTGAAGAACACCTGATCGCAGCCTCCGCCCGGCGGGGTGAAGGAGACCCAACGGTCGAAGCGGCGTTCTTTGCCGTTGCTGATGCCTTCGAAGTCTATGACGATTCACTCTACGAGGCCTACGGCGAAGTGACTCCGCTGGAGGTTATCGACGATGTGGATGATGACGACGAGCAGGATGCCGAAGACGACGAGGACCTGGAAATCGTCCAGGACTGACTACGGACGCCGGCCCGCCCCAATGCTCACTAGTCGGACTGCCTACTCCGGCGCGGAAACGTCTTCCAGCGCCCGGGCGATTTCCGCAGGAACGTGAGTCAGCTGCGCGTCCAGGATCTCCTTGAGCTGCACGGGGGACCTGGCCCCCACGATTGCGGTGGCCACGCCGTGCTGCGACAGCAGCCAGCTCAGGGCAACATCGACCGGTGACCGGCCGAGTCCCCGCGCGGCCATCGCCACGGCCTCCACAATCCTGGACGCAGGCTGCCCCAGATACGGCTCCACGTAGCTGGCCAGCCTCTTCTGCGACGCCCGCGAATCCGCAGGAATGTGCCCGCGGTACTTGCCGCTCAGCACTCCGCGGCCCAGGGGTGCCCAGGCAAACAAGCCCAGGCCGGCGTCCTCGATGGCCGGAATGAGCTCGGATTCAGGCTTCCGTTGGAGCAACGAGTACTCCGACTGGCTTGCCACCAGCGGGAAGCCGGCCACCGCCGCGGCCTTGGCCGTCTGCCACCCTGTGAAGTTCGACACACCGGCATACCGGGCTCGGCCTGAGCGCACGGCAAATTCCAGGGCCGACAGCGTCTCCTCGAGGGGGACGTTTGCATCCCACGCCTGCGCAAACCAGATGTCGACATAGTCGGTGCCGAGCCGGGCGAGGCTGGCATCAAGCCCGGACAACATCCCGTTACGGGAGGTATCGACGCTCCGCCGGCCGTCCGACGTCGAAATTCCCGCCTTGGTGGAAATCACCACCTCCGACCGGGAGACGACGTCGCCAAGCATGGACCCCAGGAGGGCCTCCGCCTGGCCGTCGGCGTAGGAGGCGGCAGTGTCGATCAGGGTTCCGCCGGCGTCAACGAACGAACGCAGCAGTTCGGAGGCGTCCTGCTCATCCGTCTCCCGTGCCCACGACATGGTTCCAAGGGAGAGTGAGGACACGCGCAACCCACTGTTGCCGACATAACGCTGCTGCATAGCAGTTAGCTTACGGGGATTCACCCGGGTCCATGACGTAGGGTCTATAAACGTGAACTGGTTTGAAGCGGCCCTGCTGGGTCTTGTCCAAGGGCTGACCGAATTCCTCCCGATTTCCTCAAGCGCCCACCTGCGCATCGTCGGTTCGTTCCTTCCCAATGCGGCGGACCCGGGAGCGGCGTTTACGGCCATCACGCAGCTCGGAACCGAGACTGCGGTGATCATCTACTTCTGGCGCGACATCGTCCGGATCGTCAAGGCCTGGTTCGGCACCCTGACGCGGCGCGTGCCGTCCGACGACCCGGATGCCCGCATGGGCTGGCTGGTCATCCTGGGCAGCCTTCCCATCATCGTCCTCGGCCTGATCTTCCAGGACCAGATTGAGTCCGTCCTCCGCAGCCTCTGGATCGTGGCCACTATGCTCATCGTCTTCGGCCTGATCCTCGCCGTGGCGGATGCTGTAGGCCGCCAGGAGCGCGACCTGACGAACCTGACGTACAAGCACGGCATCCTCTACGGGTTCGCGCAGGCGATGGCGCTTATCCCCGGCGTGTCGCGCTCCGGCGGAACCATTACGGCCGGCCTGCTGATGGGATACACCCGCGAAGCGGCGGCCCGGTATTCGTTCCTCCTCGCCATTCCGGCAGTGTTCGGTAGCGGCCTCTACCAGCTGTACAAGGTCGTATCCAAGGAAGGGATCACGGGCCCCTTCGGCCTGCCGGAAACAGCCTTGGCCACCGTGATAGCCCTCGTTGTTGGCTACGTGATCATCGGCTGGTTCCTGAAGTTCGTCTCCACCCGCAGCTACCGGCTCTTCGTCTGGTACCGCATCTTCCTGGGGCTGGCGCTGTACTTACTGCTCGGTTTCAATGTCATCAGCGCCTAGCACTAGGCTTGGTCTGTGAAATCCTGGATCTCCCGCCCTGTCCCTCAGCTACCGGGCCGAATGCCCGCTGTTCGGATTTTCGACACCGCCGAGGGGGCCTACAGCACCCTGGCGGCGACCGGTGAGCAATCACTTTATGTCTGCGGAATCACCCCGTATGACGCCACCCACATGGGGCACGCGTCCAGCTATGTCGCCTTCGACCTGCTGAACCGTGCGTGGCGGGACGGCGGCCAGCGCGTCGCCTATGTCCAGAACGTGACCGACGTCGACGACCCCCTGCTCGAGCGGGCAACGGCCACGGGCGTGGACTGGCGCGACCTTGCCGCGAGCCAGATCGACCTCTTCCAGACCGACATGGCGGCCCTGAACGTTTTGGCGCCGGACCACTACGTGGGGGCGGTCGAAGCCATCCCGGAAATCGTTCCCGCGATCGAGCGCCTCCTGCACCTGGGCCTGGCCTACCGCGTCGCCGGCACTGCCGGTGAGCCGGACGGCGACGTCTATTACGACGTCGAGGCCGCCAGCAAGCAGTCAGCAGACGCCGGGGCCTGGACACTGGGATCGGTGTCCGGGCTCTCCGAAACCGAGATGCTTGAACTCTTCGCCGAACGTGGCGGCGACCCCGGCCGCGGAGGCAAGCGGCAGGCCCTTGACCCGCTGCTTTGGCGGGTGGCCCGTGCCGGGGAACCCAGCTGGCCCGGCGGCGAACTGGGGGAGGGCCGGCCCGGCTGGCACATTGAGTGCACGGTCATCGCGCAGAAATACCTTCCTGCACCGTTCACCGTGCAGGGTGGCGGATCAGACCTGATCTTCCCGCACCACGAGATGGGCGCAGGCCACGCCTATTCGCTGGCCGGGGTTCCCTTGGCACAGCACTTCGCCCACGCCGGAATGGTGGGACTCGACGGCGAAAAGATGAGCAAGTCCAAGGGAAACCTGGTGCTGGTATCCAAACTCCGGGCTGCCGGCGAGGAACCCGCGGCCATCCGCCTCGCAATCCTCGCCCACCACTACCGCGCTGACTGGTCGTGGACGGACGCCGGCTTCGCCGAAGCAAAGGCCAGGCTGGAGGAGTGGCGCAACGCCCTGACAATGGCCCCGCAAGGATCAGCCGCGGCCCTTATCGCCGAAATGCGGGCCCAGCTCGCGGACGACCTCAATGCCCCCGGCGCACTCTCGGCCGTGGACCGCTGGGCCGCCGACGCGCGGAAGCGGTCGGTTGCCGGCTCGCCGATGGACCAGGCGCTGGTCAGTGACGCCGTTAACGCACTGCTCGGCGTCGAACTCTAGACCTCGCCAGGCCCTACTGTTTGTCCTTGCCGCGGCGCTTGAGGTACCGCTCGAATTCGCGGGCAATCGACTCCCCGCTTGCTTCGGGAAGGTCCGCGGTGTCCTTGGCCTCTTCCAGTTGCCGCACGTAAGCAGCAATCTCCGGGTCTTCCGTGGCGAGCTCATCCACCCCGCGCTCCCAGGCATCCGCCTCTTCCGCAAGTTCGTGCGTATCGAGCGGCACCTGGAGCAATTCCTCAATCCGGTGAAGGAGGGCGAGCTGCGCCTTGGGCGAGGGGGCCTGGGCGACGTAGTGCGGTACCGCCGCCCAGAGGGACACGGTCGGCAGCCCCGCAAGCAGCGCCACTTCCGAGAGCACGCCGACAATACCCACCGGTCCCTCGTACTGCGACGCCTCCAGGTTCATCCGTTCCCGCAGCGCGCTGTCGTCCGTGGACGTGCTTACCGGGATCGGACGGCTGTGGGGCACGTCGGCGAGCAGGGCGCCCACCAGAATGACGTAGTCCACGTGCAGCGCCTCGGCATGGACCAGCAGCTCAGCCGTGTAGGCCCGCCACTTGTAGGACGGCTCCGTGCCCTGGACAAAGATCACATCGACATTCGCGTCCGGGGCACTGGCCTTGTAGATCCGCGTGGACGGCCATTTGATTTTGCGTTCCCCGGATGAGGTACGGCGGATGGTGGGCCTAGTGAACTGGAAGTCGTAATATTCGTCGGCGTCAATCGAGGCCACCTTCTTGCCGCCCCACAGTTTGTTCAGGTAGCGCAGGGCGTCGCTCGCTGCTTCACCGGCATCGTTCCACCCCTCGAAGGCGGCGAGCATTACAGTGATGCGCTGGCCTTCTGGCACGGGCTGCAGCAGCCGTTCCGGCTCGGGCGTGGCACCCGGTTCGCTGGTGTCTCCGTCGAAGCTATTCATTTCTTCACCCTACGTCCAAGACCCCGCCGGGTGCATGGAATGAAGCGCCACAAATCTTCGGCGGGCCGCATCCGTACCGCGCCACACCGCAGTGTCCCGCAGGATATTCGCCAAGGGCGTACTGCCGGCTTGCTCCGGATGTCAGCACCGTAGACTTGGAGCCATGCGATCCTCAGCCTCCCAGCCCCTTCTCAAAGCCGCTTTATGGGACATGGATGGCACCATCGTCGACACCGAACCGTACTGGATCGAAGCGGAGCATGCACTCGTCGCAGCCCATGGCGGGCAGTGGTCCCATGCCCAGGCCATGCAGCTGGTGGGACAGTCCCTGGTTTTCTCCGCCGGCGTTCTCCAGAAGGCCGGAGTCAAGCTTGAGGCCCGGGAGATCATCGACTCACTGACAGCCCAGGTCGTCAGCAAAGTCCGCAAGTCCGTTCCGTGGCGGCCGGGAGCCCGTGAATTGCTGGACCAGCTCCACGAGGAAGGTGTCCGGTGCGCCCTGGTGACGATGTCCGAAGGGCCCCTGGCGCGCGAGGTGGTCGCGGCGCTGCCGAAGCCTTACTTCGAATTCCTGGTCACCGGGGACACCGTCACCCACGGCAAGCCCCACCCCGAGGCTTACCTGAAAGCAGTTGAACTTCTGCAACAGGAAGACCCCGCGCTCACCATCCACGACTGTGTGGCGCTGGAAGACTCAGCACCGGGAGTTGCCGCTGCCATGGCCTCGGGAGTAGTCACCGTGGCGATCCCGCACATCGTTCCGCTGCCCGCCGACCCCGCCCGGGCCACCTGGCATTCCTTGGAAGGACGCACCGTAAGCGACCTGCAGCAGCTGGTGGCCCGCCGGGGCGACTTCCCGGCCGGGGACATCGGCCTCGAGGATGCAGCAGTCCGGAGCCACGGCCTTGACTGAACCTACGCGCGGCGGGGACCCGAAGGCACCCAACGGCCGCAGGGAAGGCATATCACTGGGGCGCATCGCAGGGATCCGGGTGGTCCTGGCTTATTCGTGGTTCATCATCGCCGCGTTCACGGTGATTGTTTACGGACCTGTGCTCGAAGGGCAATACCCGGACATGGGCATCGCAGCCTACTACGTGGCGTTCGCCTATGCACTGCTCCTGCTCATCTCAGTCCTGGTCCATGAGCTCGCGCACGCCCTGACGGCCAAGATCTTCCACTGGCCCACGGAGAAGATCGTACTCAACCTCTGGGGCGGCCACACCCAGTTCGAGGGTTTTACCGCCACGCCCGGACGCTCGGTGCTGGTGGCCATGGCCGGGCCTGCTGCGAACTTGGCCCTGGCCGGCGCCGGCTGGCTGTTCATCCTCGCCGCGGACCCCTCCGGTGTGGCGGGCATCCTGTCCAACATCTTTGTCTGGGCGAACATGCTCATCGGCATCTTCAACGTCCTCCCCGGCCTTCCCCTCGACGGCGGCCGCTTGGTAGAGTCCGCCGTCTGGAAAGCCACGGGAAGCCAGGAAAAGGGCACCGTGGCCGCAGGCTGGGCAGGCCGGATCATCGTCATTGGCCTCGCCGTCTGGTTCGTCCTGCTTCCGCTGGCGCGCGGTGACCGCCCCGACGTGTCGCTGATGCTCATCACGGTACTCGTGGGCAGCTTCCTCTGGATGGGGGCCTCGGCTTCCATCCAGCACGGACGGCTCCGCAGCCGGCTGCATCTCGTCAACGCCGCCGCCCTCGCCGAACCGGCCATCGGAATCCCGGAATCCTCCACGGTGGCCGACATCCTTCGGCTGTCCCCCCAGGGAACTCCGGTCATTGTCCTGTGCGGACCGGACGGACGGCCCGCGGGAATCGTCTCCGATGTCGCCGTCGCCTCCGTTCCTGCGGGGTCGGCAGCAGTGACGCCGGCAACCGCGGTCTCGCACGCCCTCGGAGCAGGCGCCTACGTGCCCGAGTGGTCCCAGGGCCAGGAACTGGTGCAGTTCCTCGCCCAGCTCGAAGGACAGGAGTACGCAGTGGTCGATCACCACGGCAGGGTGACCGGCCTGCTCCGCCAATCCGCCGTAGTGACTGCCATTACAGGCAAGGAAATGCGCCGCGGCGGGCGCGCCAAGGCGCAGAACCGGTAGAGTTACCTGCCGGTCGTGAAATACCGGCGCCCCGGGCCCGGCGACTGGTGCCAGGCCATCCTGATGCACGGCCACACAGGTTTACAAAAGCGAGGAATATCCCATGAGCAGCGAAACTGCCGCCAACAACATCACGCCGGTCGACACCGCAGACGCCGCCGGCACCACCGGGGCAACGCCGGTGGGCGCTGCCCGGCGTCGCGGACCGTTCCGCGAGGGCGAACGTGTGCAGCTGACTGACGAGCGCGGCCGGATGAACACCATCACCCTGGAGGCCGGGGGAGCATTCCACACCCACCGGGGCTTCCTCAACCACGATGAAATCATCGGCAAGGTGGACGGTTCAGTGGTCACCAACAACGTGGGCCAGCAGTACCAGACCCTGCGCCCGCTGCTCTCGGACTTCGTGCTGTCCATGCCCCGCGGAGCTGCTGTGGTGTACCCCAAGGACGCCGGCCAGATCGTCACCATGGCGGACATCTTCCCCGGCGCCCGCGTGGTGGAGGCCGGCGTAGGTTCAGGCGCGTTGTCGATTTCGCTGCTGCGCGCCGTCGGAGACAACGGCTACCTGCATTCCTTCGAACGCCGCGAGGAATTCGCGGACATCGCCCGCGGCAACGTGGAAACGATCTTCGGCGGCCCGCACCCCGCCTGGAAGATTTCCCTCGGCGACTTCCAGGAGGAAGTGGTCCGCAGCGAAGCTCCCGGTTCAGTGGACCGCGTGGTGCTGGACATGCTGGCACCGTGGGAATGCCTCGACGCGGTTGCCACGGTCCTTGCCCCCGGCGGTGTCTGGATCAACTACGTGGCAACCGTGACACAGCTGTCCAGGACGGCGGAGGCCATCCGTGCCGACGGCCGCTTCACCGAGCCCGATGCCTGGGAATCCATGGTCCGCGGCTGGCACCTGGAAGGCCTGGCTGTGCGGCCGGACCACCGCATGGTCGCCCACACCGGCTTCCTGCTGGTCACGCGCAGGCTCGCTGACGGCGTCACCGGCATCTCGGTGAAGCGGCGGCCGTCCAAGACCGACTTCAACGAAGAGGACGTCAATGCCTGGACTCCGGGCGCAGTGGGGGAGCGGCTCGTCTCGGACAAGAAACTCCGCCGCGCTGCCCGCGATGCAATTGCCGGAACCAATGTGAAGGACGATCCGGAGGTCACGAACTAGTCCGTATTTCGGATGTCTCCAGCAGTACCCGGCTTCTTGGGGCTATGGTCTTAATAGAAGCGCAGGAAGGGGCTGATGCATGATGGAAACTCCGAACAACGACTCCTCATGGACACCGGACGAAGCCGCAGGGGCTGTGGAACCTGAGAATGCCCGCTATGTGGCAAACGAACTCTCAGTTGCAGACCGGCAGGTGAACATCCTCCGGGACAAACTGCGGCACATAGACCGCCAGCTTGCTGCCGCGACGCAGAACAATTCAAAACTGGTGGGCATGCTGGAAACCGCGAAGGCGGAAATCCTGCGTCTTAAGAACGCCCTGGACCAGGAGGGCCAGCCGCCCTACAGCTTTGGCACCATTCTGCAGCTGAACCCCAAACGGCAGCCCACTGCCGGCAACAGCGGGCAGGCCGCCACGGAAGAGTCGGTGGATATCTTCAACGCCGGCCGCAAAATGCGCGTCGGCGTGAGCCCTCTGGTGAACATGAACCAGCTGGCCGTGGGGCAGGAAGTCCTCCTCAACGAAGCCCTGCTGGTGGTAGCCGGACTCGGCTACGAACGCGCCGGAGAACTGGTCACGCTCAAGGAAATGCTGGGCACAGACCGTGCCCTCGTGGTGGGTCGCGCTGACGAGGAACGCGTCATCCGCCTGTCGGGGGCATTGATGTCGGAGAAGCTCCGCGTCGGCGACGCCCTCTCCATCGATTCCCGGACAGGGTATGCCCTTGAGAAGGTTCCGCGCTCCGAGGTGGAGAACCTGGTGCTCGAAGAAGTCCCGGACATTACGTACGAGGACATCGGCGGCCTAGGCCCGCAGATTGAGCAGATCCGGGATGCCGTTGAGCTGCCGTTCCTGCACCCGGACCTCTACCGCGAACACGGACTGAAGGCTCCCAAGGGAATCCTCCTCTACGGTCCGCCCGGATGCGGCAAGACGCTCATCGCCAAGGCGGTGGCCAATTCGCTGGCCGCACGGGCAGCCGAGCGGACCGGCAACGTGGACCTGAAGAGCTACTTCCTCAACATCAAGGGCCCGGAACTGCTGGACAAGTACGTGGGCGAAACGGAGCGGCACATCCGCCTGATCTTCTCTCGGGCACGGGAGAAGGCATCGGACGGCAGCCCCGTCGTCGTCTTCTTTGACGAGATGGATTCGCTGTTCCGCACCCGCGGCACCGGCATTTCCTCCGACGTCGAAACCACCATCGTGCCCCAGCTCCTGAGCGAGATCGACGGCGTTGAACGCCTGGACAACGTGATTGTCATCGGCGCGTCCAACCGAGAGGACATGATCGACCCGGCCATCCTGCGCCCCGGCCGGCTGGACGTCAAGGTCAAGATCCAGCGTCCGGATGCGGAAGCCGCCGCCGACATCTTCTACAAGTACATCACCACGGACCTCCCGTTCCACGAGTCCGATCTCGCCGAACACGGCGGCGACGTACAGGAAACCGTAGATGCCATGATCCAGCGCACCGTTGAAGCGATGTACTCCACCGAGAAGTCCAACGAGTACCTCGAGGTGACCTACGCCAACGGGGATACCGAGATGCTCTACTTCAAGGACTTCAACTCCGGCGCCGTTGTGCAGAACGTGGTGGACCGTGCCAAGAAGTACGCCATCAAGGACCTTCTGACCACGCAGCAAAAGGGCCTCCGCATCGACCACCTGCTGCGCGCCGTCGTCGACGAATTCCGTGAACATGAGGACATGCCCAACACCACCAATCCGGATGACTGGGCACGCATCTCAGGCAAGAAGGGTGAGCGCATCACCTACATCCGCACCATCGTCCAGGGCAAGGCAGGACAGGAGCCCGGTAAATCCATCGAGACAATGCCCAACACGGGCCAGTACCTGTGACGCCTCGCCGCGACGGGCTACCAGGGGGGCCGCTGCCGGTAGGCGGCGCCATGCGGGTGATGGGATCGGAGACGGAATACGGCATCCATGCCCCATCGGCCCCGGGCGCCAATGCCACGATGATGTCCGCCCGCGTGATCCAGGCTTACGCCCAGCTGACCCGGCAGCGCGCCGCCGGCGGCGCCGAAACCCGGTGGGACTACACCGATGAGGAGCCGCTGCACGATGCCCGCGGCTGGACGCTGGAGCGGAACCAGGCGGATCCCAGCCAGCTGACGGACCAGCCACCGGTCCTTGACGCCGAAGCGGTGGCGCTGGCCTACGGACGGCAAGAACTGGAGCAGGACGGCGAGGACGAAACCGGCTCGCTCCTGATGAACATGGTGCTGGGCAACGGCGCGCGCTTGTACGTCGACCACGCGCATCCTGAGTATTCCAGCCCTGAGGTCACGAGTCCCACGGATGCGGTCACCTGGGACGCCGCCGGGGACGTCGTTGCACTGTCCGCGGTGCGCAGAATGGCGACCGATCCGCAGCTGCCGCCGGTGAACCTCTACAAGAACAACACCGACAACAAATCGGTGTCCTACGGCTCGCACGAGAACTACCTCATGCCGCGAGTGGTCCCTTTTGGCGACATCGTCCGCGGGCTGACGCCGTTCTTTATCACGCGCCAGGTCATGTGCGGCGCCGGCCGCGTGGGCCTTGGCCAGGACAGCTCCCGGCCGGGGTACCAGATCAGCCAGCGGGCCGACTTCTTCGAGGCGGAGGTGGGCCTGGAGACCACCATCCGCCGGCCCATCATCAACACGCGGGACGAGCCGCACGCCACGGCGGACAAGTACCGCCGGTTGCATGTGATCATCGGTGATGCGAACCTCAGCCAGGTGGCCAATTACCTGAAGTTCGGCACCACGGCAATGGTGCTCAGCCTGATAGAGGCCGGGCTGGCACCACGCATCGAGGTCCACGAGCCGGTAGCTGCCCTCCAGACCGTCAGCCACGACACCTCGCTGACGGCCACCCTCCGGCTCCTGGATGGACGACGGGTCACGGCCCTGGACCTGCAGTGGATCTATTACGAAGCCGCCGCCAAGCTCGCCCAGGACACCGGAGTGGGCGATGCCGTGGACGGAGACGGCCATACCCACGCCCTCCTGGAACGCTGGGCGGCAACACTGACCGATCTCGACAGCAACCGAACCGCCGCTGGCTCGTCCGTGGAGTGGCTGGCCAAGCTTTCCCTGCTGGACGGATACCGGCAGCGGGACGGACTGGAGTGGAACGACGCCCGGCTGGGGCTTGTGGACCTGCAGTGGGCCGACGTCCGGCCGGAAAAGGGGCTGTACCACCGGATGCTCGCCCGGGGCCGCATGGACAGGATCGTCGACGACGAAACGATCGCCCGTGCGGTCACGGAACCGCCGTCGGACACGCGCGCCTATTTCCGGGGGCGCTGCGTCAGCAACTTCAGCAAAGACGTTGTCGGCGCCAGCTGGGACTCGGTAATCTTCGATGTCCCCGGCCACGGACGCCTCCAGCGAGTGCCTACCCGCGAGCCGTTGAGGGGCACGGAAGCCCTCACCGGAGGCCTGTTCGCGAGGCACAGGGACGCCGGATCGTTCCTGGCCGAATTGCTGGGACAAACTCCGCCTCCGCCACCGGCATAAAGCACCCCACCACGGCTTAAGGCGTGGCAATATGGGCTTACAGGATGTCCCCTCTCATCGGGGACGGAAAGAAGGAGAAGGAAATGGCAGGCCAGGAGCAGCAGCAGCCGCAGTCACGCGATGACGAATTCGAAGACGACGCCCCCGCCACGCCGCCCGCATCCGGGGACGCCCAGGCATCGGCAGCCACCCAGGGTGTGGACGATCTTCTTGACGAAATCGACGGCGTACTCGAATCCAACGCCGAAGAATTCGTCCGGGCCTTCGTCCAAAAAGGCGGCCAATAGGGCCCAGGCTGCCACCGCCTGAACCGAAGGGACGGCAGCCCGGACGGCCGAAGAGACGTTGACCCACCACGTTGAAGGAGTGCATCAGTGCAGGACACCACAGCCAACCAGGTAGCTGCCAACGCGACGTCATCATTCACTGAACACCTCCAACGCAACAGGCCCGGCTTACTTCCCTTCAACCAGCCGCTGCCTGCAGCTTCCGCCGGTTCACAGCCGCTGCAGGTGCCGCACGCCACCACCATCGTCTCGCTGACGTACGGCGGCGGTGTCCTCATGGCCGGCGACCGGCGCGCCACAATGGGGAACGTCATCGCGAGCAGGCACATTGAAAAGGTCTTCCCGGCCGACCGGTACTCGGTGCTGGGAATTGCGGGCACCGCAGGCATCGCGATCGACCTGACGCGGTTGTTCCAGGTGGAACTGGAACACTACGAAAAGATCGAAGGAACGCTGCTGAGCCTCGAGGGCAAGGCCAACCGGCTCGGCGCAATGATCCGCGGAAACCTGCCGATGGCCATGCAGGGCCTGGCCGTGGTGCCGCTCTTCGCCGGCTTCGACCTGCCGGCGGGCATCGGCCGCCTGTTTTCCTACGACGTCACCGGCGGACGATATGAGGAGCAGGAACACCATGCCGTGGGTTCCGGTTCCATGTTTGCCCGGGGAGCCCTGAAGAAACTCTGGCGGCCGGGACTTACCGAGGACGAAGCGGTCGCTGTCGCCGTGGAAGCCCTCTACGACGCCGCGGATGACGACTCGGCAACTGGCGGGCCGGACCCCGTCCGGCAATTGTGGCCGGTTGTCTACACCGTGGGCCGGACAGGCGCCAGGCGCATCCCCGAGCATGATCTGGCTGCCGTAGCGGGCGCCATCATCGAGGCCAGAACTGCCGCACGGCGGGAGGCCTGATATGACTCAACAGTTTTATGTTTCGCCCGAACAACTGATGAAGGACCGTGCGGATTTCGCACGGAAGGGAATTGCCCGGGGCCGCTCCGTCGTGGTGATCAGCTGTGAAGAGGGGATTGCCCTCGTCGCGGAGAATCCGTCGCCGTCGCTGCACAAAATCGGCGAGATCTACGACAAAATCGCTTTCGCCGCCGTCGGCAAGTACAACGAGTTCGAGAGCCTGCGCCAGGCGGGTGTCCGGTACGCGGATGTCCGCGGCTACTCCTATGACCGGGAAGACGTCACCGCCAGGGGACTGGCCAGCGTCTATGCGCAAAGCCTCGGCGCCGTGTTTACGGCCGAACAGAAGCCGTTCGAAGTTGAGCTTGCTGTTGCGGAAGTCGGGGGCAGTGCGGCGGACGACCACCTGTACCGGCTGACGTTCGACGGGTCAATCGCTGACGAAAAGCGCTTTATCGTGATGGGCGGCCAGGCCGACAAAGTCGCCGAGACCGTCGAGGGCGGATGGCAGCGGGAACTGAACTTCGCCGGTGCCATCAGGCTCGCTATGAAGGGGCTCGTCACGGACAAGGAGGCCGGCGAATTGCCGGCGTCAGCATTGGAAGTGGCGGTACTGGACCGCGCCTCAGAGAGCACCCGGGGATCCCGGCGGGCTTTCCGGCGCCTCGGCGACGACGAAATCGCCGCCCTGTTGTCTGAGGAGAACTGAAATGGACAAGCGAATTTTCGGCATTGAAACCGAGTTCGGGATCTCATACTCGAGCCCCGACTCGCGTCCGCTCGCACCTGAGGAGGTGGCACGCTACCTCTTCCGCAAGGTGGTCAGTTGGGGACGTTCATCCAATGTCTTCTTGACCAACGGTTCCCGGCTGTACCTCGATGTGGGGTCCCACCCCGAGTATGCAACCGCCGAATGTGATGACCTGGCGCAGTTGATCGCCCATGACCGCGCAGGCGAATTGATCCTGGACGACCTCGTGGACGAGGCACAGGAACGACTTGCCGCCGAAGGTTTCAACGGCACGGTCTACCTGTTCAAGAACAACACTGACTCCGCAGGCAATTCCTACGGCAGCCATGAGAACTACCTCATACCCCGCCGCGGGGAATTCTCGAGGCTGGCGGAGATCCTGATTCCCTTCCTGGTGACGCGCCAGCTCATCGCCGGGGCCGGAAAGATCCTGAAGACCCCACACGGCGCCACCTTCGCCTTTTCACAGCGCGCGGACCACATCTGGGAAGGCGTTTCTTCGGCCACCACCCGGTCGCGGCCCATCATCAACACCCGGGACGAGCCCCACGCAGACGCGGAATTCTACCGCCGCCTGCACGTGATCGTGGGTGACTCCAACATGTCCGAAACCACGGCCCTGATGAAAGTCGGCACCGTGGACCTGATCCTTCGGATGATCGAGGCCGGCGTGATCATGCGGGACATGCGGATGGAGAATCCGATCCGCAGCATCCGTGAGATCTCCCACGATCTCAGTGGCAGGGCGCTCATCCGCCTTGCCAACGGACGGCAGTTGACGGCGCTGGAGATCCAGCGCGAGTACCTGAACAAAGTCACGTCCTTCGTCGCTGAAAACGGCGCACACAACCAGCACGTGCCCCTCATCCTGGACCTTTGGGAACGGACGCTCACTGCCATTGAGAGCGGGGACACCAGTACGATCGACACCGAGATCGACTGGGCCATCAAGAAGAAGCTGATGGACAGCTACCGTAACCGGCACGGACTCGGGCTGGACGCTCCGAGGATCGCCCAGCTGGACCTCACCTACCACGACATTTCGCGCACGCGCGGCCTCTACTACCTGCTGCAGTCCAGGGGAGCCGTCCGCCGGGTGGTGGATGACACAGCCGTCAAGGACGCCGTCGATGCGCCGCCGCAGACCACCCGCGCCAAGCTCCGCGGCGACTTTGTCCGCCGTGCCCAGGAACTGGGTCGCGACTACACGGTTGACTGGGTGCATCTGAAGCTGAACGACCGGGCCCACCAGACCATCCTGTGCAAGGATCCGTTCCGCAACGTGGACGAACGCGTGGACGCCCTGCTGGACTCTATGGGCTGATACCCAGCTTCAGGGGCTATTCTGGATGGGGCCGTTTATCCGGCCCCGACTGCGTTGCCGCGCGCACCACTCGCGGCATCGCATCCATCTTGCCCCGACGAAAGTTCTTACGTGCGCCGACTACTAGCAATTCTCATTCCCGGACTGCTGCTGATCACCGCCTGCGGCGGATCGCCTGCAGCCCCGGAGCCCACCAGCCAGTCTGCTGGCGAGACCGCCAAGCTCGACTCCCTGAAGCTTACGGATAACGGGGACAAGAAGGCACCCGGTGTCGAATTCGACAAGCCTCTGGACGTGAAGGAACCCACCGTCAAGGTGGTCACCGAGGGTGACGGAGAGCGACTGAAGGCCAACCAGATCGCCGACATCTCGATCCTCGCCGTCAGCGGCAAGGACGGCAGCACCCTCGAAGACACCTTCGCCAAGGACCCCGAGCCGCTTGAGCTGAACGACGCCCTCAAGACCGGCAACGCCGTGATCTACAACGCGTTTGTGGGCGCCAAAATAGGCTCGCAGCTTGCCCTCGCCGTGCCGGGCCAGGCCGCCGCGGAAGGCGCCGAGGCCGGCCCCACGCAGCTGCTTGTTGTGAAGGTGCTCTCCGCCAAGGACGCCCCTAAGGTGCTGGACAAGCCGGAGGGTGAGACGGTCACGCCGCCTGCCGGACTCCCGACCGTCAAGGAAAACGACAAAGGAATCCCGGAGATCTCTGTTGACGGTGTGAAGGCACCCACTGAGCTGGTGTCCCAGGATCTCATCAAGGGGACCGGCCCGGCGGTCAAGGAAACCGATACCCTGACCGTCAACTACGTGGGTGTCACCCTGAACGGCGGCACGAAGTTCGATTCCAGCTTCGACCGCGGCGAAAAGGCCAGCTTCCCGCTGACCGGCGTCATCAAGGGCTGGACGCAGGGCCTGGCCGGCAAGAACGTAGGCTCCCGGGTCCTCCTCGTGATTCCGAAGGACCTTGCTTACGGTGATGCCGGACAGGGCGAAGCCAAGGGCGACCTCGTGTTCGTCGTCGATATCCTCGGCGTCAAATAAGCCACTCAACCTCCAAGCCAACCCAAACTAAGAAGGAGCAAGCATGTCATTTGGACAACGCAATTTCGACCGCCAGAAGCCGGAAATTGACTTCCCCGAGGGGGATGTCCCCACCGAACTGGTGATCACCGATCTCATCGAGGGCGACGGAGCCGAGGCCAAGCCGGGCGACACCGTCTCCACCCACTATGTCGGAGTCGCCTGGTCCACTGGCGAAGAATTCGACGCGTCTTGGGGCCGCGGTGCACCGCTGGACTTCCGCGTTGGCGTTGGCCAGGTCATCCAGGGCTGGGACCAGGGCCTGCTGGGCATGAAGGTCGGCGGCCGCCGCCGCCTGGAGATCCCCTCCGAGCTCGCCTACGGTTCCCGCGGCGCCGGCGGAGCGATCGGACCCAACGAAGCACTGATCTTCGTAGTGGACCTCGTCGGAGTCCGCTAAACGGACGACGGTCCGGCGCCAGCCGGACACACCTGAGGAAGCGCGGTAACAATCGGAAGGAAATTTCCGTTTGTTGCCGCGCTTTCGGGGTTAAGGCGCAACGGCTTTAGTAACGTAGCCAAGGTGTCCGCCTCACGTACAGAACGCCTCCTGAACCTGCTCATCGCGCTCCTCAACACCCGCTACGGCCTGCGGCGCAGTGAACTGCGCGACAAGGTGTACCACGACACGAGCAGCAGCGAGGTTGCCTTCGGCCGCATGTTCGAGCGGGACAAGAGCGACCTCCGCCAGTTCGGCTTCGACGTCGAAACAGTGATGGACCAGGGCTGGGGCTCGGACGATCCTGCCACAACGCGCTACCGCATCGGCAAGGAGTCCAACCGGCTCCCCGACGTCAGCCTCACCTCCGCCGAATGCACGGTGCTCATCCTGGCGGCGCAGCTCTGGGAGCAGGCCGCACTCGGATCGGCAGCGCAGGACGCCATGCGCAAGCTGCAGGCGGCCGGCGGCCTCACGGAGGCCGAACTGCCGGCCGGCGTTCAGCCGCGGATCAAGCCCGCCGGCCAGGCCTTTGAGGACCTCATCAGGGCGATGCACGCCCAGCATCCCGTCAGCTTCGCCTACCTGGCCGGCAGCACGGGCCGTGAAGAAGCCCGGACCGTTGAGCCCTGGGGTCTGGGCAGCCGCTTCGGGCAGTGGTACCTGGTGGGCTTCGACCGGGCCCGTAAAGCGAAGCGCTTCTTCCGTCTGTCCCGCTTTACGTCCGCCGTAGCCGTCCAGGAGAAAGACCACTACTCGCGTCCGCAAGGCTTCAACGTCCGGCTGGAACTGGACTCCCTCCCCGAGCTGCCGGTGCAGTCCGCGGTGGTGGAGGTGGCGGAAGGCAGGGTGCTCGGCCTGCGCAAGCGCGCCACCGAAGCCCCCGCAGACATCCCGCTGGACGCGCCGCTGGAGACGTCCGACGCCGGGTGGGACCGGCTCAGCGTCCCCTTCAGGGATGCTGAGGTGCTGGGTGAGGAACTCGCCTCCTACGGGCCCAACGTGGTGGTCCGCGCGCCGGCCGAACTGGTATCGGCAGTCCGGAGGCGGCTGAAAGCTGCAGCGGACTTCGTAGCGTCGCCGGCGCCCGCGATCGTCTTTTCAGAAGCTGCCCCGGCGAAGCGCCCGCGTAAGCGAACGTCCGAGGACCAGCTCAAGCGGATGCTTCAGCTGGTGCCGTTCCTGGTCCACAACCAGGGCCTGCATATCACCGAGGTTGCTTCCAGTTTCGGCGTGACCCGGAAGGAACTGGAAGACGACCTGCGGATCCTGATCTGCTCCGGCCTGCCCGAGGGGTACCCGGATGACCTCCTGGACATCCAGTGGGAAGACGACCACGTCTTCATCACCCAGGACCTTGACCTCAACCGTCCGGTCCGCTTCACGGTGGACGAGGCCTGCGCTCTCCTGACGGGCCTGGAGACCCTCAACGGCCTGCCCGAGCTCGCAGAGGGGAGCGCCCTGGAGTCCGTCACGGTGAAACTGATGGCGGCGGCGGGCGAGGAGGGCCTGAAGGCAGCGTCCATCGCCGGACCCCAGGTGGGCCCGGCTAATTCCGCATACCTTTCGACGATCCGGCAGGCCATCGCGGACGGCCTGCAGTTGCACCTCGCCTACTTCTCCGCGCAACGCGACGCCATGTCCGAACGGGACGTCGACCCGCTGCGGCTCTATTCACTGGACAACACCTGGTATTTCGAGGCCTACTGCCACAGCGCACAGGGGCTCCGGAACTTCCGCTTGGACCGCATCGAGAGCCTGGAACCAAACGGCCGGCCCGTGACCGAAGCTGCACAGCCCGCCGAGGGTTTCCCGGTGAAACTCTTCACCCCGAACGACGACGACACTCTGGTCACCGTGGAACTGGCTCCGCAGGCCATCGGGCTT
Source organism: Arthrobacter sp. LjRoot78 (assembly GCF_964254335.1). Lineage (NCBI taxonomy): Bacteria > Bacillati > Actinomycetota > Actinomycetes > Micrococcales > Micrococcaceae > Arthrobacter > Arthrobacter sp. LjRoot78. Next base: position 2,379,193 of record NZ_CAXUTG020000001.1, read on the forward strand.
GCCGACGACTACTACTCGGAGCGGACGGCTCCGCTTCCCAACGGCGGTCTCCTTGCCGAAATCAGGTTCGGCAGCACCGGGTGGCTGCCGACGTTCGTTGCCCAGCATGGCGGAGCCGTCCGTATTCTTGCGCCCGCCAGCCTGGCTGAGGCTGCCGGTGACTGGATCGGCGCGGCCCTGGCCCGCTACGGCGGCTAGACTACTCAGCATGCCTTGGTGGTCTTGGATCCTGATCTGGATAGCGCTCGTAGCCGTTTCCCTTCTTTTTTACGTGCTGTTGGGAATAAGGCTGTTCAGGCAGTTCATGGCCACGGCCAGGGACCTGGGTGCCGCCGGTGAACGGTTCGGCGCACCGCTCGCCAACCTCACCGACCCTGCACCGTTGCTGGGCCAGACGCCCGACGGGGAGCACGACCCGGGACGGCACCCATTGGCCGGTTCAGCGGTTTTTGCCTCGCCGATGCAGATGAGACATGATTACCTCACGTCCAAATCCTCCCGCAGGGATGAACGCCGCCGCCGGCGGGTTCAGCGCAAAGCGGACCGTGGCCAGCCCCAGGCGCTGCGCGACATCGATTTCGGTTAGACGTAGGATGTATTTCGAGGAAAGGACTTCCAGTGGGACGACTCTTTGATGGCCCTTGGCCCATCGTCATTATTATCATCGTGGCTCTGCTTCTTTTTGCTGCCCCCAAGCTTCCGGCCATGGCCCGCAGCCTCGGCCAGTCAATGCGGATCATTAAATCCGAGGTCAAGGAAATGAAGAACGACGGCAAACCCGAGGCCAAAGACGGCACGGACCCGGTTGAAGGCAAAATCGTCAACCACCCGCAGTCCCGGCCGCAAAACGGTGACACCGGCAGCGGCACTGGCAGCGCCGACGGCACCGACGTTCCGCCGTCGAACCGCGTTTGACCTGAAGTGGCACTGACGAAGGGCCGTAAATCCAACCCCGAGGGCCGGATGGCCCTGATGGACCACCTTAAGGAGCTCAAGAACCGGCTCATTAAGTCGGCTATCGGACTTGTGATCGGCGGCATCGGGGGCTGGATCCTCTACGACCCGGTTTTGAGCGCGCTGAAGGAACCCGTCGATCGGATCGCCGAGACAACTGGCGGCACCTCTTCGGTGAACTTCTCCAGCATTGCATCGCCGTTTGACTTCAAACTGCAGCTTTCGCTGCTGATCGGCGCGGTCATCTCGAGCCCCATCTGGATCTACCAGCTGTGGGCCTTCATTACCCCCGGCCTTACCAAGAAGGAACGGCACTACACGCTCGGCTACATGGCCGCAGCGGTGCCGCTCTTCCTTGCCGGCGTCTGGGTTGGCTGGATGGTGACGCCGCAGGTGGTGCGCGCGCTGACCCAGTTCACTCCTGCCGGGTTCTCCAACCTCATCGATGCCCGCGACTATGTCGACTTCGTCACCCGCATGGTCCTGTTCCTTGGCCTCGCGTTCCTCGTCCCCGTCGTCCTGGTGGGCGTCAACATGGCCGGCATTATCAGGGGCGAGACCATCCTGAAGGCCTGGCGCATCACGGTCTTCCTGGTGTTCGTGCTGGCCGCCGTCGCGGCACCGGGAGCGGACGCACTGTCCATGTTCCTGCTCGCAGGCCCGCTGCTTGCATTGTTTTTCGCCGCCATCGGACTCTGTATCTTCAACGACCGGCGCCGGGATCGTAAGGCTGCAAAGATCGCCGCCGAAACTGACGCGACGGCAGACATCGCGACGCCCGGGTCGGAACTGGGGAAACTGTAGCCCCTCGCCCACTAGGCTGGAAGTATGTCCTCCACAACCGGGCCACAGTCGCCATCCGAACTCTATCGGGCCAGTGCCGAACGGACCGCAGAAGCCAACACCTACCTCGGCGCATTCGTCCGGACGCTGGATTTCGAACTCGACGATTTCCAGCGCCAGGCCTGCAAATCCCTGCAACAGGGCAGGGGAGTGCTGGTCGCGGCCCCCACCGGTGCCGGCAAGACCATCGTGGGGGAGTTCGCCATCTATCTGGCACTCCAGCGCGGGCTCAAAGCTTTCTACACCACCCCGATCAAAGCGCTGAGCAACCAGAAGTACTCGGAGCTGGCGGACAAGTACGGCCCGGAAAACGTAGGGCTCCTGACAGGCGATACCAGCCTCAATGGCGACGCCCCGGTGGTTGTGATGACAACCGAAGTCCTGCGGAACATGCTCTACGCGGATTCAGACACCCTGGACGACCTCGGCTTCGTGGTCATGGACGAGGTCCACTACCTCGCTGACCGGTTCCGCGGCGCCGTCTGGGAAGAAGTCATCATCCACCTGCCGAGCGAAGTCCAGGTGGCTTCGCTGAGCGCCACAGTTTCCAATGCCGAGGAATTCGGCGCCTGGCTTGACACCGTCCGCGGACACACCGACGTCATCGTCACCGAGCACCGGCCGGTGCCGCTCTGGCAGCACGTCATGGTGGGACGGGAGATCGTGGACCTCTTCGCGGGCGAAACGACATTCGATGAGATTGCCCCCGAAGGGGAAGCGAACCCCGGCGCAACGGCCATGACGGCCAACGTAGCCCTCGAACGGGGGTTTGAAGTGAACCCCGACCTGCTGGCCATGGCACGCACCGAGAGCCAGATGAATTCACGGGCCCGCTTCGGCCATGGCGGACGCAGCCAGCGTCGCCAGCAGAGCCAGCGCGGCGACAACCGCTCCCAGGCAGCCCAGCAGGGTGCCGTCCGCAAGGCCAGCCGCCCCCAGGTCATCGCCAGCCTGGACCGGCAGGACCTGCTGCCCTCCATTACCTTCATCTTCTCCCGCGCCGGCTGCGATGCTGCAGTGGCCCAGTGCGTCGCAGCCGGCTTGTGGCTGACTACCGAGCGGGAACAACAGATCATTGCCAGCCGCGTTGACGAAGCGGCACAGGACATCCCCTCGGACGATCTGGACGTACTCGGATTCTGGAGTTGGCGCGACGGCCTCCTGCGGGGTCTGGCAGCCCACCATGCAGGGATGCTCCCGACGTTCAAGGAAGTCGTGGAGAAGCTCTTCGTCGAAGGCCTGGTCAAGGCGGTCTTCGCCACCGAAACCCTGGCGCTGGGCGTCAACATGCCGGCACGTTCCGTGGTCCTCGAAAAGCTGGACAAATTCAACGGCGAAGCCCACGTTGGCATCACCGCCGGCGAGTACACTCAGCTCACCGGCCGCGCCGGACGCCGCGGCATCGATGTCGAGGGCCACGCCGTGGTGCTCTGGCAGCCCGGGACGGACCCCACAGCAGTGGCAGGCCTCGCGTCCCGCCGCACCTACCCGCTGAACTCGAGCTTCCGCCCCACGTACAACATGAGCATCAACCTCCTGGCGCAGTTCGGCAGGCCGCGTGCCCGGGAAATCCTGGAGTCCTCCTTCGCCCAGTTCCAGGCGGACCGTTCCGTGGTGGGCCTGGCCAAGCAGGTCCGGAGCAGGGAGGAGTCCCTGGCCGGCTTCCAAAAATCCATGACATGCCATCTCGGTGATTTCACCGAGTACTCCCGGCTTCGGCGGGAACTTTCGGACACGGAAAACGCCGCCTCCCGCAGCACTTCGAAGGCCCGCAAGTCCATTACCGAGGACTCCCTGAGCAGGCTCCTCCCGGGCGATGTGGTGGACGTGCCGACAGGCAGGGCGCCCGGTCTGGCTGTGGTGCTCGGCTCAGACCACAACTCCCGCGAGCCGCGTCCCGCGGTGCTGACGCTGGACAACCAGTTGCGCAGGATAGGCATCCAGGACCTTGAAGGACCCATCACCCCGGTGACCCGGGTCCGCATCCCCAAGTCGTTCAACGCGAAGGTCCCCAAGTCGCGCAAAGACCTGGCGGCTTCGGTCCGGAACGCCATCGGGGAAAACCGTCCCCCGGCGCCCGGAAACACCCGCAACACTGATTTCGGCAGGGCGGCGGCCCTGCCGGACCAGGAGAAGCGGATTACCGAACTGCGGCTGGCGCTCCGGTCCCATCCGTGCCACGGCTGTAGTGAACGCGAGGATCACGCACGCTGGTCGGAGCGCTGGTTGAAACTCCGCCGCGAAACGGACGGACTGGCCCGCGAAATCCAGGGCCGGACAAACACTATCGCCAAGACGTTCGACCGGGTCTGCGACCTTCTCTCCAGCTACGGCTACCTCGAAACGTCCGATTCGGGAAGGGTGACCATCAACGCCGACGGCCAGAAGCTGCGCCGTATCTACGGCGAAAAGGACCTCCTCATTTCCCAGTCCCTCCGGCAGGGTGCGTTCAGCGACCTTGACGCCACCGAAGTGGCGGCACTCGCGAGCGTGCTGGTTTTCCAGGCCAAGCGGGAAGAACGCGGGCTGCGGCCCAGGATGCCCAGCGTGTCCCTGGAGACCGCCGTTGACATCGTCGTTCGGGAATGGTCCGTGCTGGAAGATGCCGAGGAAGAGAACAAGCTTCCGTTGACCGGTGAGCCGGAGCTGGGGCTCGTGTGGCCCATCTTCAAGTGGGCCAAGGGCAGGCACCTCCAGGAGGTCCTCAGCGGCACAGACCTGGCAGCCGGCGACTTTGTCCGGTGGGTCAAGCAGGTCATCGACCTCCTGGACCAGCTGGCGAAGATCCCCGGCCTGGATCCGAGGCTCTCACGGCTCTGTTCGGAGGCCATCATCCTGGTGCGCCGCGGAGTGGTCGCTTACTCCACGGTGGTGTGACCCCAACGGTCCCCGCCCGCACATTTCCACTACCTTCAAGGCTGCTTAGGAGCACCACACAACATGACTGACGCACGGGCGGACCAGCCGGCCGGAGAACGCAAAGTGACGCTTTACCGCAATGGTTCCGTCTACACCGCTGCCGACCCCTTTGCCACCGCACTGCTGGTGGACGGTGACACCGTGGCATGGGTCGGTTCAGAGCAGGCAGCAACATCCATCGCCGATTCGTCCATGGACATCGTCGACCTTCATGGCGCACTCCTGGCCCCCGGCTTTGTTGACTCACATGTTCACCTAACCGAAACGGGCATTGCCCTGGACTCGCTGAAGCTGGGCGCAGTGCGCTCCGCCGCCGAACTCCTGGATGCCGTGGCTGCCTCCGTTGCGGGGTCGTCAGCCGATGCCGGTGGCACCGTCCTGGGCCATGGATGGGACGAGAGCAACTGGTCCGACCCGGCACTGCCCAGCCGCGAGGAACTGGAACGTGCGGCAGGGGGCCGGCGCGTGTATCTCTCCCGCGTCGACGCCCATTCCGCGCTGGTGTCATCATCCCTGGCCGAAGCAGCCGGCCTGGCCGGGTTGGACGGCTACTCGGCCGGCAGCCAGGTGAAACGCCAGGCCCACACGTCGGCCAGGCTTGCCGCGCGGCAACTGCCGGACGAGGCCCTGCGAAGCTACCAGTCGCGCGCCTTGGCCGACGCCGCCGCAAACGGCTATGTGGCAGTGGCGGAAATGGCCGCGCCGCATATCGGCAGCCCTGCAGACCTGCGGATTGCCGCCGGTTGGAACGGCCCGGATGCACTCGGGAAGCCGATGCCCGAGGTCCTGCCGTACTGGGGCCAGCTGGCCGGGTCCGAGGAAGATGCCCACGCTATCCTGGCAGGCCTCGGAGCAGGCGTGCGCGGACTCGCCGGTGACCTGAACGTTGACGGTTCCATTGGGTCCCGCACTGCCGCACTCAGGAACGACTACAGCGATGCCCCGGGAGAGCGCGGCAGCCTCTACCTGTCGGTGGACCAGGCAGCCGCCCACTTGGCCGCCTGTTCCATGCTGGGTATCCAGGGGGGCTTCCACGTCATCGGAGACGCAGGACTCGACGCGGCCCTGGACGCACTGGACCGGGCGGCCGCGGAAGTGGGGGAGCAGCGGGTCAGGGCCGCCGGCCACCGGTTCGAACATGTGGAAATGGCCGACGCCGACGCAATCGGCCGGCTGGCCAAATACTCCGTGACAGTCAGTGTGCAGCCGGGATTCGACGCGGCGTGGGGCGGAGCCGGGCGCCTTTATCAGGAACGTCTGGGGCACCGGGAGCGCGGGATGAATGCTTTTGCATCGTTCTATGCTGCAGGAGTTCCCATCAGCTTTGGCAGCGACAGTCCTGTCACTCCGCTCAACCCTTGGGCAAGCGTCCGCGCCTGCCTTGAGCACAGCAACCCGGACCAGCGCATCTCAGCGAGGGCGGCTTTCCTTGGCCACACCAGGGCCGGCTGGCGGGCAGCCAAGTACCGCAACCCGATGGCCGGCCAGCTGGTTCCGGGCGCACCGGCCAGTTTCGCGGTCTGGGAAGTGGAGGAACTCATGGTGCAGGTCGCGGACGGCCGGGTTCAGTCCTGGAGTACGGACCCCCGGGCGCGCACACCCTTGTTGCCGGCGCTGGACACCGGCAGCGATCCTGTGTGCCTGCAGACCGTCCGGGACGGAAAAGAGTTGTTCACAAACGGCTCCCTGCGGTCATAGGCCGGAAAGCTTACCGGCGCGCCGTATGCTCCTGACCTGCAGTTATGCCTAAAACTGCAGGTCAAACCCGGGTTGACACTGCCGGGGCTGTCCGTAGCATTGAGTCGCAACGGACGGAACCAACAGTCAAGGGGCTCCGTCTGGCCGCGTGACTCGCCAGCAGGTGCCCAGCCCGGACCTGCCGTCGGGCCAGACCGTGGCAGTCCCGGGGGCAGGTCCACTTTGCAGCAGAAAACAGTTCCGCCGAGGCACATCGAATCCGGACGCAACTGGCCCGAGGCATGTGGACCTGCCCGCGGCCCGCCCGCGTGACGCGCCCCGCCAGCGCAAACTCCCTATAATGGTGACTTGCGCCTTAAAGCCCTCACTTCTGTTCGGCTTCGTGGCGCGTGACCGCTCCCATCAAGGAAAGGGCCTCGCTGTGCGTGTCCTCACCATCATCCCGACCTATAACGAGCTGGAATCGTTGCCCAAGACACTCGCACGCCTGCGCGCGGCCGTCCCGGCTTCCGATGTGCTGGTGGTGGACGACAACAGCCCGGACGGCACCGGACAGCTTGCGGACGGCATCGCCGCGGAGGACAGCCAGGTCCACGTTCTGCACCGCGAAGGCAAGGCCGGCCTGGGAGCCGCCTACATCGCCGGGTTCAAGTGGGGGCTGGAAGCCGGGTACGACATCCTGGTGGAAATGGACGCCGACGGATCCCACCAGCCCGAGCAGCTGCAGCAGCTCCTGGACGCCGTGGAAGAGGGCGCAGACCTAGCCATGGGCTCCCGCTGGGTGCCGGGCGGCAGCGTGGTCAACTGGCCCCTGTACCGCCAGGCCATCTCACGGATCGGCAGCACGTACGCCCGCCTTATGCTGGGCATCAAAATCAAGGACGTCACAGGCGGCTACCGCGCCTTCCGGCGGACGACGCTTGAGAAGCTCAACCTGGACCAGGTGGACTCCGTCGGCTACGGATTCCAGGTGGACCTCGCCTGGCGGGTGGCCAAAATGGGCCTGAAGATCGTGGAACGACCCATCACGTTCGTGGAGCGGGAACTCGGAGCTTCCAAGATGAGCGGCAACATCGTGGTGGAAGCCATGATCAACGTCACCAAGTGGGGACTCACCGCCCGCTGGCGGAAGCTCACAGGCCGCGGTTCGGCCACGTCCTAGTCGGCCCGTGCTGAACATCGGGCACTAGCCGGACACAAGAAAAGGGCCGGGCCCGTAACCTCTCCAAGAGGTTACGGGCCCGGCCCTTGCGTTCTCGACTTCGCGGGGGGCGCTGGTCTAGGCCGAGCGCCGTTCGCCGCGGCGTTCGCGAAGGATGGTCAGACGGTCTTCGAGGATCTGCTCGAGCTCGGGCAGTGAACGGCGTTCCAGGAGCATGTCCCAGTGCGTGCGCACGGCCTTCTCGTTGCTGTTGACGGGGCGTTCGCCGTCAACGAGCAAGGCTTCCTTGCCGGTCTTCGAAACCCACACCGGAGGAATCTCGGCTTCGGAGGAGAAGGTAACGAAGACCTGCTCGCCGTCCTCGCAACGATACTCAACCCGCTGGCGCGGAGCCGGCTCAACACCGGATTCGGTCTCCATGCTCTGTGCGCCAAGACGCATGCCCCGGAGGCTGCGATCGCTCATGATTTCTCCCTTTGGTCGGTTCGCGGAGCCAGGCTCCGCGCTAGCCGGGGCAGCTCACGCCTCGGACTACTGTTTGCACTGCCCTGCATCATTAGACACAACGCTTTGCCAAGCTTGATTGTTCCAGCAGGTCTGAACCGGCCGGACAAATATCCCATTATACGGGCTAACTTCCCGGCGCGTAAAGCCGGACGCTGCCGCAGGCGCAAGGAGGTTCCCGCAACGCGGACACCTCCCGCGGCCAATGCCGGACGTTGTTGCCTACAGAGGCTGCCGCGGGTCCGCGGGCTGCGTGCCCCCGTGGTTGGCGGCGGTGCCGCCGCCAGTGCCGCCGTCGTCCGCCTTGGTATCACTGCCGCCGCCGAAGAGACCGCCGGTGCGGGGATCAGCATTGTTGCCTCCGAGGACATTGCCGATGCCCTTCAGGGCCTCCCCGACTTCGCTGGGGATGATCCAGAGCTTATTGGAGGAACCTTCGGCCAGCTTCGGCAGTGTCTGCAGGTACTGATAGGCCAGGAGCTTGTTGTCCGGGTTGCCCTTGTGGATGGCGTCGAATACTTTCTGGATGGCCTGGGCTTCACCGTCGGCGCGGAGGATGGCAGCCTTGGCATCACCTTCGGCCTTCAGGATGGAAGACTGGCGCTGCCCTTCCGCCGTGAGGATGGCCGACTGCTTGGTGCCCTCGGCCGTGAGGATGGCTGCGCGGCGGTCGCGTTCGGCACGCATCTGCTTTTCCATCGAATCCTGGATGGAGTGGGGCGGATCAATGGCCTTCAGTTCCACACGGGAAACCCGGATGCCCCAGCGGCCGGTCGCTTCATCCAGTACGCCGCGAAGCTGGCCGTTGATCTGGTCGCGGGAGGTCAGGGCCTCCTCGAGGTTCAGGCCGCCAACAACATTTCGGAGTGTGGTGGTGGTCAGCTGTTCGACCGCCTGGATGTAGTTCGCAATCTCGTACGTGGCTGCCCTGGCGTCCGTGACCTGGAAATAGACCACCGTGTCAATGGAGACGACGAGGTTGTCCTCGGTGATAACCGGCTGCGGGGGGAATGACACAACCTGCTCGCGAAGGTCCAGGAGCGGCAGGAGCCTGTCCACGAAGGGAATCAGGATGGTGAGGCCCGGGAGCAGGGTCCGCTGGTACTTACCGAGCCGTTCCACGACGCCCGCGCGGGCCTGCGGGACGATCCGCACCGACCGGACCAGCACTATTATTACGAACGCAACGAGAACCAGCAGCACGATTGCGACTGCGATATCCATACATCACCTATTCCCCAGTTATGTGCCTTGCTATTTTCGCGGCGGTGGTCCGCCGCGTGCCCGGCGCCGGTGACGGCGGCCGGAAAAATGTCCTTGCGTGCTGGCGCTGCCGGTCCTACTGGACGGCCGTCTCCGGCTGTGGCGCCACCACCGCGGTGGCTCCTTCGATGGCCGAAACCACTACTCGCTGCCCGGCGTTCAGGACGCCGTTCTCCGAGCGTGCGCTCCAGACGTCCCCGCCAATCTTGACCAGCCCGGAGGAGGTGCTGACGGTCTCCATGACGAGGGCGGACTCGCCGATCAGGCGGTCGATGTTGGTCCGCTGCTCCGCAGGGCCTTTCTTCAGGTGCTTCAGCGCAACCGGACGGACGAAGACCACCATCAGCAGTGAAACTACGCAGAAGACCACGATCTGCAGCCAGAAGTCGGCACCGGCGAAATCAGCCAGCAGCCCGGCCAGCGCTCCGCCGCCCAGCATGATGAAGAAGAGGTCCAAGGTGAGCATCTCCACCACGGCAAAAGCCAGGAAAACGGTGAGCCACAGTGCCCACCAGTTCTCGTTAAGCCATTCAAACATGCGCTCCCCCTCCGTCCCCGGGGCTGCGGACGCAGGCCCTCAGTAACTGTCCTTCCATCCTAGACCGAAGCGGCGGGGCGCAGGAGGGGACCGTTTGGCACGTTCGGAAAGTAGTCAAGTCGTTATGCGGGCGGCTGCTCCAAGGGTTCAAACACGCTGATCCGGAACCGGGCCGAGACCTGCGTGAGGGGCGGCAGCGCCGCGATGATGGCGTCCAGGGCTGCGGGATCCAAGTGGTGGCCGGCGGGCCCCATCAGGGCCAGATTGCCGACGTCGGCCGGTTCAAGCCCCAGATCCAGGTCCAACTCCCGGGTGGAGCGCTGGGCGAAATGTCCGGCCAGGGAGGCGGCAAGCCGCTCCTCCTTGGCCGGCTCGATCCCGAGCATGCCGGTCTGTCCCGCTATTTCAGCAAGATGGCCTGACCGCGGGGTGACCACGATCAGCCGCCCGCCGGGGCGGAGCACGCGGGCGAATTCCGCGGCGTTCCTCGGCGCGAAAACCACCGTGACGACGTCAACAGCTGCGTCCGCGACCGGAAGCGGCTGCCAGACGTCGCTGACCAGGTTGCCGGCGTCGGGATTCATCCGGGCCGCGCGCCGCAGCGCGAATTTGGAAATATCCAGGCCGATGGCGGACGCGGGGGCCACCGCCAGCAGCGCATTCAGGTAATGTCCGGTTCCCGTTCCGGCATCCAGCACCGCAGCGTCCGCCCCGCGAAGCGCGGCGGCGGCCAGTTCCGCGACCGCGTCGGCAAGCGGCCGGTAATGCCCGCTGGACAGGAAGTCGAAGCGGGCGGCCACCATAGCGGCGGTATCGGCTTCGAAGACAGTGCCCTTGCCCACCAGCAAGTTGAAGTAGCCCTGCCGGGCCGCGTCAAAACTGTGGCCCTCCGGGCAGGCCAGCCGGTTTCCGCGGAGGGTAAGGCTGTTCCGGCAGACGGGGCACAGGAGCAAACGGGCGGCGTCGGGAAGCATGCACCCAATCCTAGGGCCGCGGCGGGGGTCGCCGTCCCCGGCGCTCCACGGCCTGAAGCACCGCGACGGGGCGCGGCGTGAGTTATTTCACAGGTCATGCGTGAGCCGTTAGGCTCACAGGCGTGAAGCCTGAACATCTGCCCCTGCTGAAGTCCGTTTCCGCCCCCGCCGTCCACCCTGACGGCAGCCGGGCAGTGGTTTCGGTGGTCCGCCCCGATTTCGACGCCGACACCTACGTGGGCCAGCTCTGGACCGTGCCGCTGGATCCGGAGAAGCTGCCCCGCCGGCTGACCCGCGGTTTCCGCGACACTGCCCCGGCTTTTTCGCCGGACGGGCTGGTGCTGGCGTTCCTGCGCGCGACGGCAGGCGGGAGGCCGCAGCTTCACGTCGTGGAGGCGGCCGGCGGCGAACCGCAGGTCCTGACCAACGCCAGGCTCGGCGTCTCATCCTTTGCGTGGTCTCCCGATTCGCGCAGCATTGTCTTCGGTGCCAGAACGCCCGACGACGGCCGGTACGGCACGCTGGACGGCGTATCCGCCGGTGCTGAGGACGCAAGGCTGATCACGGACTACAAATACCGGATGAACGGTGTCGGGTATACGGCGGACAAGCCCCTCCAGCTCTTCATCGTGGAGGTCCCCGAACTGGACGACGAACCGCGCGTGGCGCCGGTTGGCCGGGCGCTGAAGGCCCGCAAGCCAGCAGCGAAAGATCCGGCGGCGGGCCCCGGTCCGGCGGCAGACGCCGACGCCCGCGAAGCCGCAGCCGATGCGGCGGCGAGCGAACTGCTCCCGGCCGCGCGGCAACTGACCTTTGCCGCGGCAGACCACAGCGGTGAATCGTTCAGCGCGGACGGACAATCCGTGTACTTCGTTGCGGCCCTTCACGAAGGCAGTGACCGTGACCTGGAAGCCGGTGTGTACCGGGTGGCAGCCTCTGGCGGTGAGCCGGAATCCATCAAAGCGGCCAACAGCGGGCGCCAGACGGTCGGTGCCGCACGCCAGTCCAGGAACGGGAAGTGGCTGTTCTACACCGCCCAGGAACTCGGCGAGTCCGGCCAGGACTTTGTGGCACGGAATACGGCCCTGTACGTGATGCCGGCGGAAGGCGGCGACGCCAGCGTCCTCAGCGACGTGGAAATGATGGACCTTGCCGGAGGCTCCGGGGAACTGGAGCTCCGCGGCCCCGATACGGTACTGCTCCTGAACAACGCGCAGGGAACGGTTGAGTTGCTCGAGTTTGGAGCAACAGGCAACCACTCGCTGCTGGTCCACGGAGACCGGGTCGTCACAGGCGCTGCGTCCGCGGGCGGCTCACTGTTCGTCAGCCTCTGCGACGCCGCCACAGCGGGGGACGTTGCGGCGCTGGAGGGCGGCCAGCTGAGGCTGTTGACGGATTTTTCGGCCGAACTGCGGCTTCAGGCCGAGATTATTGAGCCCAGGGAACTGACCTTCGATGCGGCTGACGGCTACCCGGTCCACGGCTGGCTGGTGCTGCCACCCGGAAAAGGTCCGCACCCCGTCCTGCTCAACATCCACGGCGGGCCTTTCTCGCAGTACACCGTGGCCCTGTTCGACGAAGCGCAGGTATACGCCGCGGCCGGCTACGCGGTGCTCATGTGCAACCCCCGCGGCTCTGCCGGTTACGGCCAGGCCCACGGGCGTGCCATCAAGGAAAAGATGGGAACCGTGGACATGCTGGACGTCCTGTCCTTCCTCGACGGCGCGCTGGCAAAGTTCCAGGAACTCGACGGCGGTTCGCTCGGGATCATGGGAGGTTCCTACGGCGGATACCTCACGGCGTGGACCATCAGCCAGGACCACCGTTTCAAAGCGGCCATCGTGGAGCGCGGATTCCTCGATCCGGTCAGTTTCGTCGGCTCCTCGGATATCGGCTGGTTCTTCGGCGGCGAGTACACCGGAAGCTCAGCGGAACAGATGGCCGCCCAAAGCCCCATGGCCACCGTCCGCAACGTCCGCACGCCGTCGCTGGTCATCCACAGTGAAGAAGACCTCCGCTGCCCGGTGGAACAGGGCCAGCGATATTTCACGGCACTGAAGCAGCAGGGTGTGGACGCTGCGTTCCTTGTCTTCCCGGGCGAAAACCACGAGCTGTCCCGGTCCGGCACCCCGCACCACCGGAAGCAGCGCTTCGAGGAAATCCTGCGCTGGTGGTCCCGCTACCTGCCCACCCGGTCCAACCTCTAGTCCGCGGGTTCGTCCGGCAGGAAACCCAGCTCCTGCCGGGCGAGGCCAATGTCCGGGTGGGCCCACCGCGCACCGTATTCCGCGTTGTTGCTCAGGGAGCGCAGCTCGGCTTTGTCGATGTAGAGCACTCCCTGCAGATGGTCCGTCTCGTGCTGGACTATACGCGCCTGCCAGCCGGAGAAATCCCGCTGCAGCGTGGTTCCCGATGCGTCGGTGAAGTCGAGGCGCACTGACTCGTGCCGCGACACCACGGCCTGCAGGCCCTGGAGCGAAAGGCAACCTTCGAAGAAGGCCGCGGCGCCGGTCCCCACTGGGGAATAGCTCGGATTGATGACCGTAAAGAACTCCAGCGGTGTCCGGTTTCTGACAGCGGCAATATCGGCGTCGACGTCGTATTGGTCCTCGAGGACGGCGAGCTGCAGGGGAATGCCGAGCTGCGGGGCCGCCAGGCCGACACCGGGCGCGTCATGCATCACCTCACGCATCAGCGCGATGAGCGCGGCGAGTTCGGCGCTGTCCAGCTGGCCGTCGTACGGTGCAGCTTGCTGCCGGAGCACCGGATGGCCGGCCTGCACAATGGGCGGAAGCACCCCGGCGGCGAGGATCTCCTGGACGGTTTCCCTGATCCGGGCGTTGCTGAACGGGGTGGGGTTCGCGACATGAAGCATGGGAAAAGCCTAGTGCGCCGTGCAGGCCGCCGTGACGAACGCGTGGATCCGGCCCGTCAGGGCGGCACCGGCAGGAACCTTGAACACGCCGCGCCGTCCACCGACATCGAGGCGCAGGGGCAGCAGGGTTCCCACCTTGTCTTCAGCGACGGCATGCGGATCGCAGCGGGCGGGGCGGAACCGGAGTCGGAACTCGCCGGGGCTCCCGCCGGCAGCAACCATGACTCCGCGCGGCCACGGACTGTTCGGGGCTTCGGCGAGAAGGGTGGTGCCCTCGACGCTTTCGATGGTCAGGGTGCGCGGTGTCCCGGCTTCGGGCGCGCGGGGCGTCACTTGAAGGCGTACGACGGCGGTCCGGCCGTCCGCCGCAACCTCCAGTTCCGGGGCGAGATCCATCCGGGCGATGCGCCCGGCTTCCTGCGCAAGGCAGAGTTCAGCGCGGTTACGTGGCAGGACTCCGAAGGGGTCCGCTGCCGGCAAATGCACGTCGCTGGATGTAGAGCCCTGGCGGAAGGACACCTTGACCTCCGCCGGTGCCGCGCCGGCCGAGGTATCTGCGTCGGCATCCGCCCCAGGGCTGCCGCAGGCTGGCGCCGGCAGCATGGCCGGCAGGCTTTTTGTCTGGCCCGGCGGCACTTCGGTGCCCTCCGGCATTGCCCGCCAGGATGTGCCCGCCGGGAACAGGGAACTGGACACCTCAGCACTGAAGATCGTTAGCGGCACGGACGAGGTGTTGCTGAGCTGGATCTCGATGATCTGCCTGCCGTAGTTGTCCCTGAACTGGTTGAGTTCCGCCGTCAACGGAGCGGCCACCGCCGCCTCCGTGCTGCAGCCCTGCAGCGCGGGAACTGCCACCGCAGCAGCGAGTACGACGGCGGCTGTTGCTGACCACCGTCGCTTCCCTTGCGCTGCGCCGTCCATGCCAGCAGTCTAAAGGCCCGTTGAATCCGGGCGCCTGGCCATGGGCTACCCTCGTTCCATGACCGAACAGACCCCGCTCAACTGTGTCCTTGGATTTGTCCGCGCCATTGAGGCCGGCGGCGGCGCCGCTGAAGTGGACAGCTTCCTGGCCGAGGACTTCACGCTGGCTGAAGCGCCGCACCTGCTCGCGCCGGAAGGGTCCACTCGCAGCCGTGCGCAGGTGCTGGCGGGGGCGGATCAGAGCCGCCAGGTGGTGTCCGGGCAGCGTTTCGACGTCCGGCGGACCACATGCGAAGGAGGCCGCGTGGTCCTGGAAGCGGACTGGTCGGCCACGCTGCTGATGGACCTGCGCTACTGGGACGCCGGCGAAACAATCCGGGCCCGCACCACATCGGTCTTCGAGGTCCGCGACGGAAGAATCACCAGTCAGGACAGTTACGACTGCTACTTCGGCAGTGATTCAGAGGCGGACCCGGCAGGTGCGGAGTAGTCCGCTGCAGCGGTGAATCCCTAGTGCATGGTGAACCGGGCGGCCACGCGTGAATTGACCGCCGGCACGCCCGCCGCACATCCGATCAGCCGGTTCCTGACTGTCCACCACGGATGCGCCAACGGCCTGCCCAGCACCATGTTGATTTCCGCCTGCCGGGCAGCCTTAGCGGCCGCCCGCAGCCTGTGACCTTCAAACGACCGGAGATCCCGCTCCAGCCCGGTCCGCGCCAGCCGGCGGAGGATGACCGGCACCAGTTCAGCAGCATCCAGCCAGCCCAGGTTCATGCCCTGGCCGCCTATAGGGCTGATTTCGTGGGCGGCGTCACCGATGACCGTGATCCTCCCGTGGACCATGCGCTCCACCAGCCGGGTACGGGCGCCGAAGCTGCTCAGCATCGAACTGGTGCCGGCGTCGACCGCGATCCCGGTCCGCTCCTGCACGATCCGCGCCAGGCTGCCGGGAGTCGGCGCACCCGGAATAGCGCCAGCAGCGACCAGGGCGCCCGGCAATCTGGCCACCCAACGCCGCACTCCGCCCGGCAGCGGAAAGGACTCCACGATGCCGGCGGTTTCCAGGAAAAGGGCTGCGTCCGGGCCGAACGCCGTGTTGTCGGCGAAGTCTCCCATCAGGTACCTGTCGCGATACACCTTCAGCCGGGCGGGGGCGTCCAGCAGCTGGCGGACAGTGGAGCGCACCCCGTCCGCGGCCACTGCCAGGGACGCATGAATCCTGGATTCCCCGCCGGCGGTGAGGACGTCCACCGCAACTGACGTCCCGTCGTCGTGAATTCGAGTCACGGTTGCGCCGCGGAGAAGCGCACCGCGGTCCAGCTCCCGGACGCGCCGTTCCAGGGCGGCTTCCGTTCGCGCCTGCGGAACCGACAACACGAACGGGTAGCGCCGGGACACGGAGTCGAAGGACATTCCCGCCACTTCCACGCCGCCCCCGATGGCAACTCCGCGGCGGATCCGGACGCCCTCCGCTACCAGGCCGGACGCTACGCCGATGCAGTCGAGGGCTTCCAGCGACGGGGGATGGATGCCGATGGCGCGGGAGTGGGCGTTGGGCACCGCGCGCTGTTCCAGGATCCGGACCGACACGCCGTGCTGCAGCAGGAGGGCCGCCAGGAACATCCCCACCGGCCCGCCGCCCACCACGACGACGTCAATCACCGCGATTGGTCCGGTCCAGAGTGAGCAGATTGCGGAAGGGGAAACGGGGCGCAACGGCCCAGCCCGGGGGAGCGGCAGCTTGGAGTTCCGCCGCCGTGTAGCTGCGGCGGATGGACGTCAGGCCGTCGTCCCTGATGAACGATCCGGGAAACGGCCACGAAACGGCGTAGAACAGCGCGTACGCGGCGGGGCTGCGGCGGATGTCGTTGTGGAGGACGTGGCCACGGGATAGCAGCGCCGATTCGGCCAGGAACTGCGGTAGTTCAACTGTGTCCAGGTGGTGCAGGACGTGATTGGACAGGACGACGTCGTAGCGCTGCCCCTCGGCTACCAGGCCGGCCGTCGACGCCTGCCGGAACGTCACGCCGTCGACGCGCCTGCGGCGCAGGGCGAACTCGAAGGCTCGGCGGTCCGGATCAATGGCCGTGATCTCCACCCTGCGCCGGTCCCTGGCCGCCCACGCCGCCAACATTACGGGCACGTCCCCGCCGCCGCAGCCGATGTCCAGCAACGTCGTCACTTCTGTGGCTGAGAGAACGGGCCGGAGATGGGTCCGGTAGATTCCGCGCCACCCGGCAATGGCCCTGTTCACCACGGAAAACTGCGCGTACGTGCGGTCCAGCCGCGCCGGATCACAGCCGGGACGGTCCATTTCCTCAAGGGCGTGGACGTCCCGCTCGCGCAGCCATCCCGAGCCAGCCATCAAACGGGCTGCCATCAGAGGAGCGACGGCTCTGTCCGTGCTGCAGCAGGCAGTACTGAGGACTCCCCGGCTGCCTCGGGTGAAGACTCTGCGAGCGGTGCACGCACCTTGGTGAACATCGCCGTTTCCACCGTGAGCCCCGGCCCGAACGCCATCGAACAGATGCGTTCGTCGCCGTCCTGCGGCGGGAGTCCGGCGATGTGCTTGAGGACAAAAAGCACCGTGGCGCTGCTCATGTTGCCGAATTTGCGGAGGGTTTCCCGGGCAGGAACCAGCTGCTCGTCCGTGAGCTCAAGCCGGGACTGCACCTTGTCCAGGATGCTCCGCCCGCCGGGGTGGATGGCCCAGTGGGTGATGTCCCGGTAGGGGAGTCCCCGCAGGGATTCGTCGCGCGCAAGCAGCGGCTCCAGTGCGCCGATGATGTGGTCGTCAATGATGTGGGGGACGTAGTTACCCAGCACCATCTCGAAGCCTTCGTCGCCGATGTTCCATGCCATGGATTCCTCGCCGACCGGAGTGAGCACAGTCTCGAAGTGGTCCAGCCGCAACAGGGGGTTCCCGTTGGGGATGTCCCGCGCCGAGACGACCGCGGCAGCGGCGCCGTCCGCAAACAGGGCCGAGCCCATGATGGTGTCGGGGTCGTTGGAGGTGCGGACGTGGAGCGAACAGAGCTCGGCACAGACCACCAGGACCACGGCGTCGGGGTCCGCCTCGCAGAAGGATTTGGCGGCACGCAGGGCCGGAAAAGCCGCGTAACAGCCCATGAAGCCAAGGTGGTAGCGCTGCACAGCCGGGTTCATGCCCAGTGCGCGGACGATTTTGTAGTCAGGACCCGGGTTGAAGAAGCCGGTGCACGAGACCGTGACCAGATGGGTGATATCAGCTGACTCGACGCCGGGACAGGCATCAAGCGCGGCTTTGGCAGCCTCCACGAAGAGTTTGGTGGCTTCGCGGCCGAAGATGTCGTTCCTGACCTTCGTACTGGGACTCAGTACCAGGCCGGTATCGGGGTCAAAAAATTGTGGATCGTCGGCACGGCTCTCTTTGGTCAGCTCCGTGACGGCAGTATGGCGGGTGTCGATGGCGGCGGAATCAAAACAGGTGTTCACGAGCCGCGACCCCAGCCTGGTCAGCCCCGGCTGGGCAGCAAACACATCACGGGCCTCGGACTGAATGAGTACGGTGGGCGGGACAGCAGTTTCCAGGGACCTCAGGTAGACCGTCATGGTTCATTCTCAGTGAGCTTTCGCCTTAAGACAATGGTGGCTACCATACGGTAGGAAGCCCGGCGGACCCCTTGAGGCTGGTTAGATTGAGCCAGGTGACCGCCCGGCGAATGCCACGAGGCGGCCCCGATGAGCAGATGGAGAGACGATGACCATGGCCACCACGTCGGACCCGCAGTCGTCCGCGCTGCATGTAGCCGACACTCACGACCTGATCCGTGTGCAGGGTGCGCGGGAGAACAACCTCAAGGACATCAGCCTGGAGCTCCCTAAGCGGCGCCTGACGGTGTTTACGGGCGTCTCCGGATCGGGCAAGAGTTCACTGGTCTTCGCGACAATCGCCGCCGAGTCGCAGCGGATGATCAACGAAACCTACAGCGCGTTCGTGCAGGGCTTTATGCCCAACCTGGCGCGGCCCGACGTCGACTTCCTCGAGGGCCTGACCACGGCCATCATCGTGGACCAGGAGCGGATGGGTGCCAACCCGCGCTCCACGGTCGGCACCGCCACCGACGCCAACGCCATGCTGCGGATCCTCTTCAGCCGCCTGGGCAGCCCGTACGTGGGCCCGCCAACGGCATACTCATTCAACGTGCCCACCCGCAAGGCCAGCGGCGTCATGTCCACCGACCGGGGCGGCCGCGTCGAGAAGAGCGTTGTCAGCCAGGCTGTTTACCTGGGCGGCATGTGCCCGCGCTGCGAGGGCATGGGCAATGTCAGCGACATCGACCTCACCGCCTTGTACGACGACAGCAAGACACTCAGCGACGGCGCCCTCATGGTTCCCGGCTACTCGATGGACGGCTGGTACGGCCGGCTGTTCGAGGGAGTCGGCCTGCCAATGGACAAGCCGATCGCCAAGTTCACCAAGAAGCAGCTCGACACGATGCTGTACGCCGAGCCCACCAAGATCAAGGTGGAGGGCATCAACCTCACCTACGAAGGCATCATCCCCAAGATGCAGAAGTCGATGCTCTCCAAGGACCCCGAGGCGATGCAGCCGCACGTGCGCCGGTTCGTCGAGCGGGCCGTGACGTTCCAGACCTGCCCCGACTGTGAAGGCACGCGGCTGACCAAGAACGTCCTGACCTCGAAGATCCAGGGCAAGAACATCGCCGAGCTCTGCGAGATGCAGATCACCGACCTTGCCGACTGGGTCCGTGACCTCAACGAGCCCTCAGTGGCGCCGTTGCTCAAAGGACTGCAGCACCTGCTCGACTCCTTCGCCGAAATAGGCCTCGGCTACCTCTCGCTTAACCGGCCGGCCGGGACGCTGTCCGGGGGAGAGGCACAGCGGACCAAGATGATCCGCCACCTGGGCTCGTCGCTCACCGACGTCACCTATGTCTTCGACGAGCCGACGATCGGCCTGCATCCGCATGACATCGAGCGCATGAACCGGCTCCTGCTCCAGTTGCGCGACAAGGGCAACACGGTGCTGGTGGTCGAGCACAAGCCGGAGACGATCGCCATAGCAGACCACGTCGTCGACCTGGGACCGGGTGCAGGTACGGCCGGCGGAACGCTTTGTTTCGAGGGAACCGTCGAGGGGCTGCGGGGGAGCGATACCACCACCGGGCGCCACCTCGACGACCGGGCGGTCCTGAAGGACGCTCTTCGTACGTCAGCCAGCAAACTGGAGATCCGCGGCGCATCGACGCATAACCTCCAGGACGTGGACGTCGATGTCCCGCTCGGCGTGCTTTGCGTCGTCACGGGGGTAGCTGGCTCCGGGAAGAGCTCGCTGATCCACGGCTCTGTTGCCGGCCGCGACGGCGTGGTGGTCATCGACCAGGCAGCCATCAAGGGCTCGCGCCGCAGCAACCCTGCTACGTACACAGGCCTCCTCGAGCCGATCCGGAAGGCGTTTGCCAAGGCCAACGGCGTCAAGCCGGCGCTCTTCAGCTCCAATTCCGAAGGCGCCTGTCCCGCCTGTAACGGTGCCGGTGTCATCTTCACCGAACTTGGCGTTATGGCCACGGTCGAGTCGCCCTGCGAGGACTGCGAAGGCCGGCGGTTCCAGGCATCGGTCCTGGAATACACGCTGGGCGGCCGGAACATCGCGGAGGTGCTGGAGATGCCGGTGACCGAGGCGACGGTTTTCTTCGATTCAGACGACGCGAAGGTTCCGGCTGCCCATAAGATCCTCGCGCGGCTTTCCGACGTCGGGCTCGGCTACCTCAGCCTGGGCCAGCCGCTCACCACGCTGTCCGGCGGTGAGCGCCAGCGGCTGAAGCTGGCCGCCCAGATGGCCGAGCAGGGCGACGTGTACGTCCTCGACGAGCCGACCACCGGCCTCCACCTTGCCGATGTACGGCAGTTGCTGGGTTTGCTGGACAGGCTTGTCGACTCCGGCAAATCGGTCATTGTGATCGAACACCATCAGGCCGTCATGGCTCACGCTGACTGGATCATCGACATCGGCCCGGGCGCCGGGCACGACGGCGGCAGGATCGTTTTCGAAGGAACCCCGGCAGAACTCGTTGCAGGACGCTCGACGCTGACCGGCGAGCACCTCGCGGCTTACGTCGGCGGCTGAACGTCCGAGCTTCATGGTGAACGGAACGCGGTTTAAGCACGGCACGATCAGCCGTAACCACGACACGGAAAACGGGCGGAAAACAGGCCCCCTCTCGCCTGGCCGGACTTCTCCCCTATAACGCCGATAATCTACATTATGTAAAGTAGTACTCTGCGTATCTCATCAGGTGAATCATTCAGGCCCTCTCCCGCGGAATTCCGCGCCACGCGTTCGAGGCGCCTTTCGCGGCGGCGTTCAGGGGTTTTCTCCGACTCCAATCGATGTTCCCAGCCATGACTGGGTGGGCCGGGCTTGTGCGCCGAATGAAAGAAAAGACGCCTCTGACCTGCGCGGTCAACATCAACGACACCACCGGCACGATCACGATCTCCCTCGGCACGCATCCAGTGCCTGTCCCGCCGCCTTTCGCGGAACTCCTCAGCGAGCACGTCCGGAACCGCCCCAACCTCCGAACAGCATCAGGTGCAGAAAGCCACTGGCTCTTCCCCGGAACCAGGGCAGGCAAGCACCTCCACCCGAACACGATCATGCTCAGGCTCCGTGGCCTCGGAATTGAACTCCTCGGATCACGGAACACGGCACGGGACGAGCACCTCTCCGTCACCCCGCCACCACTGGTCGCCAAAGCACTCGGCTACAGCTACCAGGTCGCATTCCTCCACGCAGATGCCGCAGGAGAAGCTTGGACGCGTTATGCCAGTGAGCGCACGTGAATAGGGCGCCATTACGCGAGCTCGTGCGAGACTTCCAAGCATGGTAACTGCCGCCTTCTACTTTGGGACCCTTGAGGACCAAGCGACGCTACTCGACTACTTGGGAGAACCGGACAAAGTCACTTTGCATCCGTGGCCAGTTGTTCGAAATCCCCTGGATGCCCTCAGCCGTGAGGCCGCCCTCGCCACCCCGCAGGTGATGGTAGTCAATCGGGACCTCGGCCCACCGGTGCCGATCCGCCAGGGTGACGGCGTGATGGATCAGCCGACGAAAGCCGGCGTCTTCAACAGGCTCAATTGGGACCGGTTACACCCTGCCCACGACGAAGCTCTGGTGGACCCGAATGCCTCCCCAGTGCTTCTCTGGGTCCCCGCCGAAATCGGCAGTGAAGTCATAGGCGTCAGCCAGCTCGGATCGCAGGCCGACGCAATGGCAGCAATATCGACGGATTATGAACGCTGGGTCAACCGGACGACCGGCTGGATACGACGCAAGGGAACGAAAGTCTGGGGCCTTGAGCAAGGCACGGTTCGGCCAGATCTCAATATTCAGCTCGGCTTCATCAACAGTGTCTACGCACTTCCCGGAGCTCTTCGAGCACTCGAGCAAGGCGCGGCCGGACGCTAACGAATCGCAGCTACACCCAATAATGAGCGCCTGTTCCGAGGCGAATACGCACCAACTCGATACGCAGGGGTGCCAGTAGTTCGGAATTTGGGCATCCCCCGCGGGATCAGGATCTGCGGGATCAGGATGTGCGTTCGTCGACTATCCGGTCTATTTCCTCGTCGTCAGGGCACGGTTGATCATCGATGGGACATGGCCCCGGTCCGAGCGCCCGCCCAAAGACTTCCATGCACATCGAGCACAGGATCTGCGGATCACGGGCGATCGTCATCTCCGGTTCCTCATAGCCGCACATTGCCCGCCGCCAGTCCAGATCCCGGCAACAGACAATGTGGACCACTTCGTCAGGGTCCTCGCTCCAGCCGTACTTGACCTTCCATGCCGGAGCGCGGCGCGTTTCCGTCGCACCGCCCTCGCCTGGCGTCGAAGGTTTTGCAGCATCGCCCTTCGTTTCCGTCATCGCGGTCCCCCTCCGTTGACGTTGAGCAGGATTCCCTCCCGCTCTCAACCGATGCTCGCGGCCTCATCCAGGGTGTGCGGTTCAAAGTGTTCCAGCAACCCTCGCATGGCCTCATATCCTTGTGTGAAGACGTCCGAGGCGCGCCACACTTCAACCTGTTCGAGCGACTCCCACGGGCCCGTGCTGATAAACCTGTTGGGAACATCGCGGTCGTGCATCAGGATGGCTTTTGCCCCGGGGAAATCCTCTTGTGTCTTTCTGGCGAGGTCCCGCCAGGCCTGCACAAAATCATTCTCCCTGCCGGGCTTCACCAGCCAGATTCCGAGCGTGTAAACAGACATCGCGAATGCCTCCATTCAGGTGCCGGGGTAAGTATTCCCGATTATCGTCCGGCAGTCCCTGGCCGGGTAGGGCCGGATGGCATGTGGTCCACTCCCCTGTCCCGGGCCCGGGGCCGGGTTCGTTCAGGCCCCGTCGTAAGCGGCCTGAAGTTCGGCGATCTCAAGCTTCCGCATACCCAGCATCGCCTGCATGGCCCGCTGCGCACCGTCAGGATCAGGGCCTCCCAACAGTTGCCCCAGGACGGACGGCACCACCTGCCACGACACTCCGAATCTGTCCTTGAGCCAGCCGCACTGGCTTTCGGTGCCACCTGCGGTCAGCGCCGACCAGTAGCGGTCCACTTCTTCCTGCGAGGAGCAGTCGATCACGAAGGAAACAGCTTCGTTGAACGTGAACGCCGGTCCCCCGTTGAGCGCAAGGAACTTCCGGCCCTCGATTTCGAACTCCACCGTCATGGCCTGGCCGGCGGTGCCCGGTCCACCCTCGCCGTAACGCGCCACGTTGAGGATTTTGGAGCCGTCGAAGACCGAGACGTAAAAGTCGGCGGCTTCCTCGGCCTGGGTATCAAACCACAGGCAGGTGGTGATCTTTTGGGTCACAGTGTTCCCTCATCTCGCAGGCAGCGCCGGAACGGATTCCCGACGGCGACGCTTCAGTCGCGTTGCGAGCCTAGCCGGGCCCGGTTGCCGGCACAATGGCCCGCCCGAGCCGGACCGCCCCCCGTTATCATCGAGTATGTCCGTCGCCGACGCCCTCCTCCAGTTCGCCCTCGTCGCTGCCCTGCTGACCATAATTCCCGGGCTGGACACCGTCCTGGTGCTTCGCACGGCAATCAGCAACGGCCGCGCTCCTGCTTTTGCAACGGCTGCGGGAATCTGCACCGGCACCGTTGCCTGGGGTGTGGCTGCCGCCCTCGGCGCGTCCGCATTGCTGGCTGCCTCGGAGGCCGCCTTCACGATGCTGAAGGTAGCCGGTGCCTGCTACATGGCATGGCTGGGCGTCTCGATGTTCATCAGGACTTTCAGGAGCAGCCCGGCGTTGCCGGCGGCATCGCCGCAGGGCGGACCGGGCGCCAGGAGCGCCTGGCTGACGGGCGTCACCACCAGCCTGCTGAATCCGAAAGTGGGTGTCTTCTACATGGCCATGATCCCGCAGTTCCTGCCCCAGGATGTGCCGCCCCTGCTCATGGGCATACTGCTCCCCCTCGTCCATAACGTTGAGGGCATGCTCTGGTTCGCCGGCATCATTGTTGCCACGCAGTATGCCCGGCGCTGGCTGCAGTCCCCTGGGGCGGGCAAAGCCACCGACCGCATCGCCGGCGTCGTACTTGTCGCTTTTGCGGCGAAAATCGCGGCCAGCAAAGCCTGATACTTCCACCGGAACTAGCCACTAGTGCGGCAGCTGGCTGACCAGTCCAACGGTGTTGCCCTCGCTGTCGCGGATGAAGGCCATCCACTCGTCGGTCCCTGCCGGGCCCAGACGGTCGTCTGTGTGGCTGAAGATCACACCGGGTTCAGCGACGATCTCCACTCCCCTGCTCCGGAGCCGGGCCACCGAGTCCCTGACGTCGGCGACCGCCAGGTACACCAGGGCCGACGGCGCTCCGGACTCGAGCAGTAGCCGGACGCCGTCAAGGTCAAAAAACAGCAGACCGGGCGGGTCGAACACGGCACGGGGCTCCGCGCCGAGCAGTGCGGCATAAAATTCCGCAGCCCGCTGGAGGTCGCTGGCATGTTGCGCGATCTGGACAAGTCTCATGCTGCCGTCCGGGATTAGCTGGCGGGTGACGCAATAAGGCGGCGGGGAACGGGTCCCCGGTCACAGTGTACGGCCGCCCCGGGCGCTCACGTCAGGTCGTAGCAGCGGGAAACCGGAACTACTGTTGGAGATATGCCTTCCAGTACTGATCCAGCCCCCGTCCGCGTCACCACCGCCAGGAATGCGGTGCTGCTTGCCGCCCTTGCCGACGCTGCCCTGATCCTGACGTTCGCAGCCATCGGCCGGGACGCCCACCATCGCGGGGATGTGATCACCGGGGTTCTCCTGACCGCCTGGCCGTTCCTGGCCGGAGCGGCCATAGCGTGGCTTGGGCTGCGGGTGTGGCGGGCGCCGTTGCGCGTATGGCCCGCGGGCGTCGCCGTCTGGCTTGGGGCCGTGGCCCTGGGGATGGGGCTGCGGGCAGTGACCGGACAAACGGTGGTCCTGCCGTTTGTCATCGTCGCACTGTTGAGCCTGGGCACTTTCCTCCTGGGGTACCGACTCATTGCGGCCGCCGCCGGCAGGCTGAAACGGCGCCGGCTGCTCCGCTGATCCACCCCCTCATGTACTAGGCTGGCAGCACACAGCAACGCCTGCCGTGCCCGCAGGGGCGCACCTATCCGAAAGGTCAAGAGTGATCACCGCATTCGTCCTGATCAAGACAGACGCCTCCCGCATTCCGGAGACGGCAGAGGAAATTTCGGCGATTCCGGGCATTAGCGAGGTCTACTCCGTAACCGGGGAATGGGACCTGATCGCCGTCGCGCGGGTGGCGAAGCATGAGGAACTGGCCGACGTCATTGCGGACAAGCTGTCGAAGGTTCCCGCGGTGGTGCACACCACAACGCACATCGCCTTCCGTGCCTACTCCCAGCACGACCTGGACGCCGCCTTCGCGCTGGGCTTCGAACAGTAAGCCCGTCGCCTCCCTAGCCCTGGGTAAGGGCGACCCACTTTTCCAGTACGGCTGCTGCGGCACCTGAGTCAATCGACTCTTCCGCGCGCTTCAGTGCCGCCGCCATCCGGTCGGCCAGGGGACCGTCGGCATCGACGTCGAACGCCACCAGGCCTGCCGCGGCATTCAGCAGAACAGCATCACGTGCCGGACCTGCTTCCCCTCGCAATACATCACGGACGACGGCGGCATTTGCTGTGGCGTCGCCGCCCCGGAGCTCCTCCACCGTTGCGGGACGGATACCCAGAACCTGCGGATCAAACGTTTGCTCGATGACTTCGCCGTGCCGGATCTCCCAGACGGTGGACGGTCCCGTAGTAGTCATCTCATCCAGACCGTCGCTTCCTCGGAAGACCAGGCCGCGGCTGCCGCGCTTGGCCAGCACGCCGGCAACCAGCGGGGCCATCCGGGCGTTGGCGACGCCAACCGCCGAGGCCTGGACCCGCGCCGGGTTGGTCAGCGGGCCCAAAAAGTTGAACGCCGTGGGGATGGCGAGTTCGCGGCGGGGTACCGCAGTGTGCCTGAAAGACGGATGGAACACCTGGGCGAAGCAGAAGGTGATGCCGGCTTCTTCGGCGTTGCGGGCCACGCGATCAATCGGAAGGTCCAACCGGACGCCGAGCGCCTCCAGCACGTCCGCTGAACCCGACGACGACGACGACGCACGGTTGCCGTGCTTCACCACCTTTGCACCGGCTCCCGCGCAGACGAGGGCTGCCATGGTGGAAATGTTCACTGTGTTCAGCTGGTCACCGCCGGTGCCCACGATGTCGAGTTTCTCGCCGCCGATGTCGATGGGGTTTGCATGGTCCAGCATGGCCTCGACCAGGCCGGCAATCTCATCCACCGTTTCGCCCTTGGCCCGCAGGGCCACCAGGAATCCGGCGATCTGCGCCGGACTGGCTTCGCCGGACATGATGGTGTCCATTGCCCATTCCGTGTTCTCGGCCGTCAGGTCCGTGCCGTTGATCAGTGCCGAAATGAGCCGGGGCCAGGTGTTGCCGGCCGCCTGTGCAGATGCCTGTGAAGTCACCTCCTGATGCTATCGAGGCAGCTGCCCTGATGACCAATATGAACCGGTCCGGGAACTTTTCCGCGCGAATTCGCGTCTTTGTAGAAAAAGTCCGGGCAAAAGGCGGTTTGCGTTGGGCAGGAGGAACTTTTACAGACATAATGTCTATGTGACATCTGCGACCCATGCCCCCAGTACCCCGGCGCACCCGACGCTGAACCGCCCGAATATGGTTTCCGTAGGAACCGTTGTCTGGCTGTCCAGTGAGTTGATGTTCTTCGCCGGTCTCTTTGCCATGTACTTCACACTCCGTTCGACGTCCGGACTGATGTGGGCTGAAGAGACAGCCAAGCTCAACTTCCCCTTTGCGCTCGTAAACACGATCGTCCTCGTGGCAAGTTCTTTCACTTGCCAGATGGGCGTCTTCGCCGCTGAGCGGCTCCAGCCGCGCCGCGCCGGCGGCCCCCTTGCATTCACGCGTTGGGGGATGAACGAATGGTTCACCCTGACGTTCATCATGGGTGCCTTCTTCGTTGCCGGCCAGGCGACCGAATACGCCATGCTCGTCTCGGAGCATGTGTCGCTCTCGTCGAATGCATACGGCTCGGCCTTCTACATGACTACCGGCTTCCACGGCCTGCACGTCATCGGCGGCCTCATCGCCTTCCTCTTTATCATCGGCCGTTCGTTCGCCGCCAAGAAGTTTGGTCACTTCGAAGCCACCTCCGCGATCGTCACCTCGTACTACTGGCACTTTGTCGACGTCGTGTGGATCGGCCTCTTCCTGGTCATCTACGTCCTCAGGTAGCCCGACTTGACTCTTTTTCTACAAGAGGCAGAATTTCAAGAAGCGGCTCCCGGAGCCGACGCACGATCGAATAAAGGAACCACCACGTGAAGGCACTCTCGCAGAAGCGACGTCACCCACTGGCAGCCATAGCGCTGCTGCTGATGGGCCTCCTCCTCACTGGTGGGCTGTACGCCGTTGCCACCACCGTCAACGAGGCCAAGGCTTCCACCACCAGCTTCAGTGCGAACGACACTGAAGAAGGCGGGAAGCTCTTCGCCGCAAACTGCGCCACGTGCCACGGCATGGGTGCGAGCGGAACCAAGGACGGACCCTCACTTGTGGGCGTCGGTGCTGCCGCCGTTGACTTCCAGGTAGGCACCGGGCGCATGCCCATGCAGATGAACGGCCCGCAGGCTTACAAGAAGCCGGCACAGTTCAACGACGAACAGACCCACCAGCTGTCCGCTTACGTCGCTTCGCTCGGGCCTGGCCCGTCCATCCCCGAAGAGGGCCTCCTCGATGCCCAGGGCAATGCTGCAGAAGGTGGCGAGCTCTTCCGGGTGAACTGCGCGATGTGCCACAACGCAGCGGCCGCCGGCGGCGCGCTCACCCGGGGCAAGTTCGCTCCCGCCCTCGCAGATGTATCCGAAAAGCACATCTACGAAGCCATGGTTACCGGACCGCAGAACATGCCGGTCTTCAATGACGCAAACGTCACCCCTGAAGGCAAGCGCGACATCATTACCTTCCTGAAGCAGATCGAAGCCAACGGTTCACCCGGCGGAGCCGATCTCGGCGCCCTGGGCCCGGTTTCCGAAGGTCTGTTTGTCTGGATCGCCGGTCTGGGCGTCATCATTGCCTTCACCATCTGGCTGACCTCCCGGACCTCCTAGCAGCGTCCGCAACTGTAAGAACTCCTGCTGACGAGTCAGCAGTATGGAATTGAAAACTAACCCGGCACCTGCCGGGACGAGAGAAGGATGAGGCGAATTATGGGCAACCATAGTGACGGCAGTCCGAACCACTCGGGCACCGTAGCTACGGCTGGTCAGAATGAGGTGGAGAAGTTCCAGGATCCTGGAATTCCCCCGCATCGTTTGCGCCTGGCTGACACGGACCCGAAGGCCGCAAAGCGTGCAGAACGGCAGGTTGCCGTCCTCTTCGGCAGCTCAGTCGTGGGCACCGTGATCTTCCTGGTGGCGTACTTCGCCATCGATCTTGGACCCGACTCCACGATCGCCACCATCCGGCTGCAGAATGCCCTGCTGGGCATTGGCACCGCCTTTGCCATGCTCGGCATCGGCACCGGCATTGTCCACTGGGCCAAGGCCCTTATGCCGGACCATGAAGTTTCCGAAGAGCGCCATGCCATCCGCACCGAGGACGACCGCCAGGCGGCAGTCCGCATTGTTGATGACATCGTCGAAGAAACCGGCATCAAACGCCGGCCGCTGATCCGCAACACGCTCCTCGGCGCCGTGGCGCTGGCTCCGCTGCCCGCACTGGCCATCTTCGGTGACCTTGGCCCCCGCCCTGACGACAAGCTTGCACACACCATGTGGGCCCCGCAGGAGGGCAAGCTCAAGCGCCTCACCCGTGACCCGGACGGCACGCCCATCAAGGCCTCTGACGTCACCATCGGCTCGGCTTTCCACGTGATCCCGGAAGGCCTGAACGAGCTGCACGAAGGCAAGCTGAACGAAAAGGCCAAGG
Source organism: Arthrobacter sp. LjRoot78 (assembly GCF_964254335.1). Taxonomy (NCBI): domain Bacteria; kingdom Bacillati; phylum Actinomycetota; class Actinomycetes; order Micrococcales; family Micrococcaceae; genus Arthrobacter; species Arthrobacter sp. LjRoot78. Next base: position 2,408,351 of record NZ_CAXUTG020000001.1, read on the forward strand.
CCGTCGTCCTGCTTATGCGCCTGAACCCCGAGTCCCTCAAGCCTTCCGCGGGCCGCGAGGACTGGAGCTACAACGGCATCGTTGCCTACTCGAAGATCTGCACCCATGTTGGTTGCCCTGTTGCTCTTTACGAGCAGCAGACCCACCACCTGCTGTGCCCGTGCCACCAGTCAACCTTCGACCTGACCCAGGAATGCAAGGTTATCTTTGGCCCGGCAAGCCGGCCTCTCCCCCAGCTGCCCATCGCAGTTGACGCCGAGGGCTACCTGGTCGCTACGAGCGACTTCAAAGAACCCGTAGGACCGAGTTACTGGGAGCGTGATGAGCATGAGCGCAACATCAACAGCTAATGCCCCCGCCTTCGTCGCCAAAACCAAAGGCGGCCGCATTACCGACTTCGTTGACCAGCGCGTTGGCGGTTCGGGTATTCTCCGTGAGTTCGGCCGCAAGGTCTTTCCGGACCACTGGTCGTTCATGTTTGGCGAAGTTGCCCTGTACTCCTTCGTCATCCTGCTGCTCTCCGGCACATTCCTGACGTTCTTCTTCGATCCGTCCATGGCGGAGACGCACTACGACGGTTCATACACACCGCTGAAGAACGTCGAAATGTCGGTTGCCTACAGCTCTTCGCTGGATATCTCTTTTGACGTCCGCGGCGGTCTGTTCATGCGCCAGGTGCACCACTGGGCAGCGCTGCTGTTCGTGGCCTCGGTATCCGTACACATGCTGCGCGTCTTTTTCACGGGCGCGTTCCGCAAGCCCCGCGAACTGAACTGGGTGGTGGGCGGCGTCCTGCTCATCCTCTCCATGGCAGCGGGCTTCACCGGCTACTCACTCCCCGATGACCTCCTCTCCGGTAACGGCCTGCGAATCATCGACGGCGTCATCAAGTCGATCCCCGTTATCGGCACCTACATCTCGTTCTTCCTCTTTGGCGGCGAGTTCCCCGGGACCGTCATCATCAGCCGTCTCTACATGCTGCACATCCTCCTGGTTCCGGCCCTGATCCTGCTGATGATCGTGATCCACCTGTTCATGGTGGTTGTTCACAAGCACACCCAGTACCCCGGCCCGGGCCGCAACGACGGCAACGTCGTCGGCTACCCCCTCGGCCCCGTTTACGCGGCCAAGGCCGGCGGCTTCTTCTTCATCGTGTTCGGTGTCGTCGCGCTCATGGCGGCGTTCTTCACCATCAACCCGATCTGGAACTACGGCCCGTACGACCCCTCACCGGTTTCCGCAGGCACGCAGCCTGACTGGTACATCGGTTGGGTTGACGGCGCCCTGCGCCTCATGCCCGGTGTGATCGGAGACTTCCACTTCGAGTACGTCATCTTCGGCCAGGTCCTGACCTTGAACGTACTTCTCCCGGCGCTGGTTCCCGCCGGCCTGGTCTTCACCGTACTGTTCATGTACCCGTGGATTGAACGCTGGATCACCAAGGACGACCGCGAGCACCACGTCCTGGACCGCCCGCGCAACGCTCCCACCCGCACCGCCATCGGCATGGCCGGCTTCACGTTCTACTGCGTGATGTGGGCCGCGGCCAGCTCCGACCTCATCGCCACGCACTTCCACGTGGCCCTGAACGATGTCACGTACTGGCTGCGGGCGCTGTTCTTCATCGGCCCGATCATCGCCTTCATCGTGACCAAGCGGGTGGCACTGGCCCTTCAGCGCAAGGACCGTGAAATCGCCCTGCACGGCCGCGAAACCGGCCGTATCGTGCGCCTGCCGCACGGTGAGTTCATCGAGGTCCACGCACCGCTGGACGACTACAAGCGCTACAAGCTGGTGGGCTTTGAATCTCCGGTACCGCTGCCCGCAGTTCCGAACGAACACGGTGTGGTTACCCGCAAGGAAAAGCGCCGTGCAGCGCTCTCCCGCTTCTTCTTCGAAGACAGGGTTGCTCCGGCTTCGCCGGCTGAACTCGAGGCGGCCCATGGCCACCACGGTCAGCACGAAGTCGAATCGGCCGAAGCACAGAAGACTCTGAGCCACTAGGTCGAGATTGCAGTACAAAGAGGCCCGGTCCGCAAGGACCGGGCCTCTTTCTGTGTTCCGCGGCTGTGTGTTCCGCGGCTCTGCGTTCCCTAGGGGTTCCGGTAGCCTGAGGCGTAGTTGCGCGTGGGCCGCACACCCGGTCGTTGCAGCGGCACCCACAGCTTGTAACGGTCTGCCCGGTAGTAGGACACGGAGTAGTCCACCATCGACCGGGCAACAAAGGCGTGCCGCTGTATCTTGAGCAGCGGGGACCCGACCTCGACATTGAGCAGCCTTGCCGTGGACGGTGACGCTGCCGTGGCCTCGATCATGTCCTCTCCCCACTCCATGACCAGCCCGAACCGTTCGCTCAGGACGTTGTACAGCGATGTCGGAGGTTCACCGTCGAGCAGCCCCGGCACCCGATGCGCGGGAATGAAGTTCTCATCCACGCTCATGGGTTCGTTGTCGGCCAGCAGGAGGCGCCTGAACCGCACCAGGGGTGTCCCCTCGTCCAGCTGGAGCTCGCGGGCCAGAAAGGCACTTGCGCTGATCTGTTCGAAGCTCAGCACTTTCGCCGCGGGCACCATGCCGCGGCGCTGCATTTCCTCACTGTAGGACGTGAGCTTGACCTGCAGATCGAGCTTCGGCTTCCGGACGAACGTCCCGAGGCCCACGACCCGTTCAATGACTTCCTCACCGACCAACGCGTCAATTGCCTGGCGAACCGTCATCCGGGCCAAGCCGAATCGTTCGGCAAGGTCGCGTTCCGAAGGCAGCGAGGAACCGGGCGGGCACGATGCCGCGATGTGCGCCCTGAGGAGCTCCCGCAGCTGGACGTAGATGGGCGTCCCGCTGGTGCGGTCGATCTCCCCCACCATCCTGCTTGCATCAGAGGCCGGCATGGCAACGTTTCACATCAACATTCATGCTTTAAGGGTAGGGCACCCGGCGGGCAGGTCTAGACCACCGCCTCGACGGTTTCGGTGACCCAGTCCGCCGCGGCTACGCTTGTTCAGGAATGCAGTCATGACGGACGAAGCCCGTCGGAACAAAGGAGTCCTGTTGCCAGTGCGCAAGGCGATCGTTCAATCACCAATAGGCCTGCACGCGCGGCCGGCTGCCGTCTTTGTCCGGGCCGTCACCGATTCCGGCCTCCCGGTCCGGATCGGAAAAGAGGGCATCGCGCCCGTCGACGCGCGGTCCCTGCTCGAGGTAATGACGGCCGATTTCCACTGCGGCTGTGAAGTGGAACTGTCGATTGACCCCGATGCGCTCCCCGCCCGCTACAGCGTTGAATCAGCGGAGGCGGCACTGGAAGGCCTGATGCTGCTGCTGGAGGCTGACGCGGCCGCCTAAGGGCTCTGCAGGACCCCTCGGTCGGCGGCCCCTGGACGGCCGCCCGGCAAGACGACAAAACGACGGCGGCCCCACCAAGTGGTGGGGCCGCCGTCGTTGTCAGTACAGCCTGTATTTGCTAGTGGGCGTGGTCGCCGCGGCTGTATTCGTAGACCCAGCCAACGAGGGCGACGACTGCCAGTCCGCCGGCGATGAACGTGACCCAGAAACCGATCGCCAGGCCGAGGAAACCGCCCGCGCAGGAGAGGCCCAGGACCAGCGGCCACCAGCTCCAGGGGCTGAAGTGGCCCTGCTCGCCGGCGCCTTCGTGGATCTCGGCGTCGTTACGGTCTTCGGGACGCATTCCCACGCGCTTGCCGGTGAATCCGAGGTAGGCACCGATCATGCCGGCCAGGCCGCCAACAAGCAGTACGCCAAGGATGCCGACCCATTCGGTCCAGTTGGTCAGGAATCCGTACACCACGGAGACCGGCACGAAGAAGAAGACTCCGGCTCCAAAAATCCATGATTCGATCTTCACTTGGCGGTGTCCTTCTGATCTGCGTTGCCAAGCACGGCTGCTGCCGGTGCCGGTGACTCAACGGTGTGCGACTGTGCGAGCTCCGGGTGGTGGAGGTCCAAGGCAGGACGCTCCGAGCGGATGCGGGGCAGCGAGGTGAAGTTGTGCCGCGGCGGCGGGCACGAGGTGGCCCACTCGAGCGAAGCACCGAAGCCCCAGGGGTCGTCCACCTCTACCCGTTCGTTGCTGCGCCAGGTGATGTAAACGTTCCAGAAGAACGGGATCAGCGAAGCGCCCAGCACGAACGAGGAAATGGTGGAGAACTGGTTCATCCAGGTGAAGTTGTCCTGCGGCATGTAGTCCGCGTAGCGGCGCGGCATGCCTTCAACGCCCAGCCAGTGCTGGATCAGGAAGGTTCCGTGGAAGCCGAGGAACAGGAGCCAGAAGTGGATCTTGCCAAGGCGCTCGTTGAGCATCTTGCCGGTCCATTTCGGCCACCAGAAGTAGAAGCCGGCGAACATTGCGAACACCACGGTGCCGAACACCACGTAGTGGAAGTGCGCCACCACGAAGTAGGAATCCGAGACGTGGAAGTCAAGCGGCGGTGAAGCCAGGATGATGCCCGTCAGGCCACCGAAGAGGAAGGTTGCCAGGAAGCCGATGCTCCAGAGCATGGGGGTTTCGAAGGTGATGGACCCCCGCCACATCGTGCCGATCCAGTTGAAGAATTTCACGCCGGTAGGCACTGCGATCAGCATGGTCATGAACGAGAAGAACGGCAGGAGCACCGAGCCGGTCACATACATGTGGTGGGCCCACACGGTGACGGACAGCGCCGCGATGGCGATTGTTGCGTATACGAGGCCCTTGTAGCCGAAGATCGGCTTGCGGCTGAAGACCGGAAAGATCTCGGAGACGATGCCGAAGAACGGCAGCGCAATGATGTACACCTCGGGGTGGCCGAAGAACCAGAACAGGTGCTGCCACAGGACCGCACCGCCGTTCTCGGGGTCGAAGATGTGTGCACCGAAGCGGCGGTCGGCACCAAGTGCGAACAGGGCAGCGGCCAGCGGCGGGAACGCCATCAGGACCAGGATGGCCGTCACCAGGGTGTTCCAGGTGAAGATCGGCATGCGCCACATGGTCATGCCGGGGGCACGCATGCAGATGATGGTGGTGATGAAGTTGACCGCACCGAGGATGGTGCCGAAGCCGGAGAGCGCGAGGCCGAAGACCCAGAGGTCACCGCCGACGCCGGGGCTGAAGGTCGTGTTGGAGAGCGGCGCGTACGCGAACCAGCCGAACGACGCGGCACCCTGCGGGGTGATGAAGCCGGAGACGGCGATCGTGGAGCCGAAGAGGAAGAACCAGAAGGCCAGTGCGTTCAGTCGCGGGAAGGCGACGTCGGGTGCACCGATCTGGAGCGGCATGATCACGTTGGCGAAGCCCGCGAACAGCGGAGTCGCAAACATCAGCAGCATGACGGTGCCGTGCATGGTGAACAGCTGGTTGTACTGCTCCTTGGTCTGCAGGATCTGCATGCCGGGCTCGAACAGCTCGGCACGGATCAGCAGGGCCATGACGCCGCCGAAGCAGAAGAACACGAAGGACGCGATCAGGTACATGTACCCGATGGTCTTGTGGTCGGTCGAAGTGATCCAGTTGACGACGATGCGTCCCTTGGACTTCGGTACAACGGGCGCCCCAAGGCTCCCGACAGGTGCGGATTGAGTGTAAGTAGCCACGTCGCTCCCCTTACTTAATTTCGTTCAGGTTCGGGTTGCGGTCGTACTCTTCGCCGAGCAGGCCGGTGTTGCCGTCCTGGCGCAGCTGGTCCATGTGGGCCTGGAACTCCGATTCGGAGACAACCTTCACGCGGAACAGCATTTCGGAGTGGTATTCGCCGCAGAGTTCGGCACACTTGCCGTCATAGGTGCCCTCTTTGGTGGGGGTGAACCTGATGTAGTTGGTCTTGCCGGGGATCATGTCACGCTTCTGCAGGAAGGCGGGAACCCAGAAAGAGTGGATAACATCGCGGGAGTTCAGCTCCAGGTCAACAGACTTGTTGACGGGGAGGTACAGGGTGGGCAGCTTTTCCTTGTCCACTTCAGCGCCGGTCAGGTGCGCCTGCACGCCGGCTTCGTGCACGTCTTCGGTGACGACGTCGCCCTGCTTGTAGTTGAAGTCCCAGGCCCACTGCTTGCCGCGGACGTCCACAACGACGTCGGCCGGCTTGGAGCGGTCATCGATCGCCTGCTGGTCGCGGTCGGTGAAGTAGAAGAACACCAGCACCATGAAGAGCGGGATGGTCAGGTAAAAGACCTCAAGGGGAAGGTTGAAGCTGGTCTGGCGCGGGAACCCGACGGTGCCCTTGCGGCGACGGTAGGCGACGATGCACCAGACCATGAGTCCCCAGGTAATGATGCCCACGACCAACGCGGCAATCCATGAGTTGACCCAGAGGTCCATGATGCGGTCAGTGTGATTGGTGGTGCCACGCTCGGTGGGCAACCAGCCTCTCTGTACCTCTGGTGAACATCCAGTCAATGCCAACGCGCCGGCTAGTGCCAAGCCAGTGATCGTAGTGATCTGTTTGCGTCGGCTGCCGGTTCGGTTCTGCGAACTCACAGACGGCCCTTCCTACTTGTTGCTGTTGCCCGGGCCGTAGATGGCTCCCCGGGCACACTAAAAGTTTTACTACTCGATGTAGAGCTTACCGCTCCCCGGGGGTTTTCGCTCACATGTCGGCACCGTGCGTCGGCACCGGTTTCCACCGGTGCCGAGAGCAAGCTGTCATGGGGCAAAAGAGCCGGGTTAGTGGAAAGAATCACCGCAGGCGCAGGAGCCGCCGGCATTGGGGTTATCGATGGTGAAGCCCTGCTTCGAGATGGTGTCCTCGAAGTCGATGCTGGCGCCGCTGAGGTACGGGACGCTCATCTTATCGACAACGACTTCGACGCCGTCGTAGTCGCGCACGGCGTCTCCGTCAAGCAGCCGCTCGTCGAAGTAGAGCTGGTAAATCAGGCCGGAGCAACCGCCCGGCTGGACAGCAACGCGCAGGCGCAGGTCGGTGCGGCCTTCCTGCTCCAGGAGGCTGCGGACCTTGCCGGCAGCGACGTCGGTCAGCTTGACCTCGTGCGTGGGCAACTCTTCGCTTGCGGTGCCTGTGGCTGCGGCGCTGTTTTCATTGGTTGTAGTGCTCATTGGCCTACCTTCTTACGACGGTGGTGGCGACTCGGCTTGCGCGTTGCCCGCCCCTACGGAAACGGTATGGGCTATAGCTACATGCTACGTCGATCCTGCGTGTAGCTCTAACTCCTGACGTAACCGTGGCCATACCCTGAATGTTCCCTGACGGTTCCGTAACCGCCAGGGAACATCCCCGCTGCTGCGCGGCCGGCGTCAGGCAAGACCCTCACGGTTGAGCCGTGCCAGCAGGAGCGCTTCGGCCACCACGGCATTCCGGAAGTCCTCCAGGTGCAGCGACTCGTTGGCACTGTGTGCCCTGGAATCGGGGTCCTCGACACCGGTCACGAGGATCTGCACGTCCGGGTACACCTCCGTCAGGTCGGCAATAAAGGGAATCGAACCGCCGATCCCCATCTCCACTGCCGGAACGCCCCACGCTTCTCCGAGCGCCCACATCGCCATCCCGGCGGCGGTGGAACCCGTGTCGGTCAGGAAGGAGTTACCGCTCTCCCCCGGCGTGAACACCACCTTCGCGCCGAACGGCGCATTGGATTCAACATGGTTCCGCACGGCCTCCATGGCATCGGCCGGGTCCTGGCCCGGCGCCAGCCGCATGCTGAACTTGGCGCGCGCCCGCGGGAGCAGCGTGTTGGACGCCACATCCACGGCGGGAGCGTCGAAGCCGATGATCGACAAAGCAGGCTTGGTCCACAGCCGGGAGGCGATTGTCCCGCTGCCGGCGAGGCGGACCCCGTCCAGCACGGACGCGTCGGCCCGGTATTCCGCTTCCGTGAGGTCGACGGAAACGTCGTCCCTGCTGACCAGGCCCTTAACCGCAACGTTCCCGTCGTCGTCGTGCAGGGTCGCGATCAGCCGGGAGAGCAGCGTCGGAGCATCCAGGACCGCGCCACCGAACATCCCGGAGTGGACGGCGTGCTCCAGCACCTGCACCTCGATGGTCCCGTCGACCAGTCCGCGCAGGCTGGTGGTGAGCGCGGGAATGCCTACCTTCCAGTTGCTGGAGTCCGCCACCACGATGACATCGGCACGCAGCAGTTCGCGGTGGGTTTCCAGGAACGTGCGGAAGGTGGGCGAACCGGCTTCCTCTTCGCCCTCGAAGAAGAACGTCACGCCCAGGCCCAGCTCGTCGGCCAACACCTCAGTGACAGCGGCGTAGGCGGCTATATGGGCCATGATGCCGGCCTTGTCATCGGCCGCACCCCGGCCATAGAGACGGCCGTCGCGCTCGACGGCGATAAACGGTTCGGTCTCCCACAGCGCCAGGTCCCCGGTCGGCTGGACGTCGTGGTGGGCGTAGAGCAGGATGGTCGGCTTCCCTTCGGCAGCGGCCCGCCGCGCCACGACAGCCGGTCCGCCCGGCGTGCCGTCCTCTTTGTTGCAACGCAGGATCCGGACGTCCTCGATTCCCGCGGCGCGCACCAGCTCCGCGACGGCCTCCGCGCTGCGGTCCAGCGGGTCGGGATCAAAGCTCGGCCAGGCGATTCCCGGGAGCCTCACGAGGTCCTTCAGCTGTGCAACAGTGGTGTCGAACGCCTCGTGTACGGTCCGGCGCAGGGCATCGACGTCGATCCCGTCGAATCCTGCGCTGATTTTTTGCGGGGTCCCCGCCGGTGATGAAGTCATGGCCAAAACCCTACCTGTGTCCGTGACCACAGGAAACACTCCGGAACCGGCCGCCAGTCCCCACTGTTCCGCCGTAGCCGGAACCCTGTGACACATGACTTTTCGCCTGCGCGTGCAAGGTATTCTGTAGGGGTGTTTGGACGTAAAAAGGAAGCGCCGACGGCGCAGGACGTAGTTGACCAGCAGGCAGCCGAGGCCTTGGCCCGGGACACTGCCCTCGGCAAGGGCGCGCCCACGCCCAAGCGCAAGGCACAGGAAGCGGCGCGGAAGCGTCCCCTGGTGCCTGAGGACCGAAAGGCCTCAAAAGCAGCAGAACGGGCGGCCGTGCAGGAGCAGCGGATCAAGATGCGCCAGGCGCTGGACACGGGTGACGAAAAGTTCCTGCCCCTTCGGGACAAGGGCCCGCAGAAGCGCTACGCGCGTGATTACGTGGATGCCCGCTTCAGCCTGGGCGAGTACCTGATGTTCGGCGCCCTGGTGTTCGTCATTGTCTCCCTGCTGGTGCCTTCCACCAGCGAGGCGATGATTTATGTGCTCGGTGGTTTCTGGGTCATGTTCCTGGCTGTTTTCGTTGACGTCTTCATCCTTTCCCGCAAGCTGCGGAAGCGCCTCACGGAGAAATTTGGCGAGGTGGAACGCGGCACTGTCTGGTACGGCTCCATGCGTTCCCTCCAGTTCCGCCGTCTTCGCCTTCCCAAGCCGCTCGTCAAGCGCGGAGAATTCCCCGCCTGACTCAGGCCACAAAGAAACCCCCGGCAGTCTGGACTGCCGGGGGTTTTGTCGTTTCCGGGCGCTTGCAGCCGGAGTGTCGGCTACGCGCGGGACTGGCGGCGGGCGGGGTGCTTGGCCAGCTGGCGGTTGATGCCGGCGGCCCAGAACGGCCCCTCATACAGGAACGCCGTGTAACCCTGGACCAGGGTGGCGCCGGCGTCGAGCCGGTCCTGGACGTCCTTCGCTGTTTCCACGCCGCCAACCGACACCAGGGTAAGGGCACCGCCGGTTGCTTCCTTGAGGCGCTTGAGAACTTCAAGGGACCTGGCCTTTAGGGGCGCGCCGGAGAGGCCGCCGGCCCCGCACTCCTGAATTTTTGCCGGGTCGGAGGTGAGCCCCTCCCGGCTGATCGTGGTGTTGGTGGCGATGATCCCGTCCAGCTTGAGATCGAGGGCCAGCCTCGCGACGTCGTCGATGTCCTCGTCCGTCAGGTCGGGTGCGATCTTCACCAGCAGGGGGACGTGCCTGCCGGCGGCACTGTCCGCTTCCTGGGCCACGGCTTTGAGCAGCGGGCGGAGGGTTTCGACGTTCTGGAGGAGGCGGAGCCCCGGCGTGTTGGGGGAACTGACGTTGACCACAAGGTAATCAGCCGCGGGCGCAAGGCTCCGGGCGCTGGTGAGATAGTCACTGACCGCGTCATCGAGCTCCACCACCTTGCTCTTGCCAATATTGACGCCGATGACCGGACGTACGCCGGGGTGGCGGCGCTGCAAGGCAGCCCTCGCGGACTTGAGCCGGGGGGCGACGGCGGCGGCGCCGTCGTTGTTGAATCCCATGCGGTTGATGACGGCTTTGTCCTCGATGAGGCGGAAGAGGCGGGGCTTTTCGTTGCCGGGCTGGGCCTGGCCGGTGATGGTTCCGACTTCCACGTGGCCGAACCCGAGTTCGGTCAGCGCTTCAATGCCGTGTCCCTCCTTATCGAAGCCGGCGGCAAGGCCGAACGGCGACGGGAAGGTGATGCCGAAGGCCTCGGTCTGAAGCGACGGCGCGGGGGCCGTGAACTTCGCGAGCACTTTGCCCGCCCCGGAGCTGTGGGCCAGCCCGATGGCACGAAAGCCGATCTTGTGGGCGCGTTCGGCGTCCATCCATGAAAAGGCCAGGCGAAAGAAGGTGGGATATACGCGCATGACACCAGTTTTCCGGTTCAGGCTCCGCAGACCAAACCGGCGCGCTCGTGACGCCTGCGGTGTGACGGATCCTGCAGGCGTCCCGGCCTGCTCGCTGCTGTGGCCTGCGTTGTTTAGGCTAATGAAATGAGGTGGCACACAGATATTCTGGGGGACGACTTCGAAGCCTGTTCCTACGAGGCCACGGGCGACGACGGGGTGGAGCGCACCGCTACCCTGGTCCGGCACGCGCCCAAGGGCGAAGCAGGGACCGTCCGTCCCGGACGCCGGCCGCTCCCCCGCCGGGCCTTGCTGTTCCTGCACGGCTGGAGCGATTATTTTTTCAACGTGGAGCTCGCCCGGTTCTGGACAGACAAGGGCTTCGAGTTTTTTGCCCTCGACATGCACAACCACGGGCGGAGCCTGCAGCCCGATACCCACGGCGGCTATGTGGCGAACCTCGACGACTACGACGCCGAGATCAGCAAGGCAATAGGGATCATCGGTTCCCTGTGGCCGGAACAGGCCGGCGGGGTGCCGGTGACCCTGATGGGCCATTCGACCGGCGGCCTCATCGCAGCCCTGTGGGTCAGCCGGCATCCGGGGGTTGTCGCCCAGCTGGTGCTGAACAGCCCGTGGCTGGAAATGCACGGCAATTCCCTGGTTCGACGCGCCACCCGGTCCATGGTGGGACCGCTGGCACGGTACCGGCCGGAGGCTGTCCTGCCTCTGCCGGAACGCGGCTTCTACTGGCGCAGTATCAGCAGCGAAGCCGAGGGTGAGTGGAACCTGGACAACAAGTACCGGCCGCCCCTCGCTTTTCCCGTCCGGGCCGGCTGGCTCAGTGCAGTCCTGGCCGGGCATTCCCGGGTGGCCCGTGGACTGCGGATCGAGATCCCCATCCTGGTGCTCCTGTCCGAAACCAGCGAGAACGGCATGTTCTGGACCGAAGCCATGCGAAAGTCCGACGCCGTGCTGGATGTGAACACGATCGCGATCAGGGCCATGGCCCTGGGCCGAACGGTCACCCTGGAACGGATTGACGGCGCCCTCCACGATGTCTTCCTCTCGCCGGCGCACGTCCGGGCTGACGCGTATGCCCGGCTGAGCCGCTGGATCCGGGGATACGTCCTGGACGACGGCGGCCAGGAGTGAAGGCTGCGGCCCCGGTCGCGCCGCGTTGGCAGCCCGACCAACTCGGTGCAGCATTCGAGTCCCTGGCACTGCCGCTGCCCGACGACGACGAAGGCGCGGTGTGTGCCACGCTGGTCCGCCATGTGCCTGCCGCGCCGGCCGGACCGCCCGGCTTTCTTTCGGCGCTGCGGTACAGGGGCTTCCGAACGCTGGCCTGGCCGTTCCCGGACTCACCTGCGGGTAACAATCCCGGGCATCCCGTCGCCGTCATCTACCTTCACGGCTGGGCGGACTACTTCCTGCAGTCCGAACTTGCTGAATACGTCGGCGCCCACGGACTGTACTTCTATGCGCTGGACCTGCGGAAATTCGGCCGCAGCCTGCGGAGCTGGCAGACGCCGGGCTACACCACAGACCTGGCTGTCTATGACGAAGACATCGCAGCGGCCATGGATGCGATCAGGACGGACATGGCCGAGCGCACCGGCCAGGCCGGGGAACCTTCCATCCACATGCTGGCGCATTCACTGGGCGGGCTGATCGGCGCGCTGTGGGCAGACCGCAATCCGGGCGCGCTGGGGAGCCTTGTGCTGAATGCGCCATGGCTGGAGCTCCAGGGCAGCAGCCTGATCCGAAACATCGCCATGCACCTGGTGGAGCCGATCGCGCGGACGGATCCGCGGCGGCCGTTCCGTTTTCCGGAAATGCCAGGCTACTGGGAGAGCGTCAGCGACCAGGCCCACGGCGAGTGGTTCCTGGATCCGCAGTGGCGCCCGACGGCGTCGTTCCCCATCCGCGCGGGCTGGACCCGGGCGGTCCTGGCCGGACATGCAGCCGTCGAACGGCGCCTGGACATTGCTGCGCCGGTCCTGGTGATGCTTTCTGACCGCACCAAAATCCAGGCCGAGTGGTCTGAGGAGCTGATGTCCGCAGACGCCGTGATCGATGTGGAACAGACAGCCCGCCGTGCCCTCGGCCTGGGACGCCGGACGGCGGTATTCCGTTATCCGGGAGCCATCCACGACGTCTTCCTCTCACGCCGCGAACTACGCCAGGAGGCGTACCGGGACCTGGTGTCCTGGCTGCATTCCCATTCCGTCTAAGCCCCTGCCGGGGCCGCATCCACAGCGCCGCCGTACCGCCGGTCCCGCCGGGCGTAGACTTCGACGGCGTCCCATAGCGTGCGGCGGTCGACGTCCGGCCAGAGCGTGTCCATGAAAACGAACTCGGCATACGCGGACTGCCACAGCATGAAGTTGGAGAGCCGCTGTTCACCGGAGCTTCGGAGGAAGAGGTCGACGTCGGGCAGGTCCGGTTCGTCCAGGTACTTCTGGATGGTCCGTTCGGTGATGGCGCCCGGATTAAGCCTGCCTGCCGCCACGTCTTCGGCGATGGCCGTCACCGCATCGGCGATTTCGGCGCGGCCGCCGTAATTAACACACATGGTCAACGTGCACGTGCTGTTGCCCCGGGTGTAATCCTCTGCCTCTTCCAGCTCGCGGATCACCGAACCCCAGAGCCGGGGCCGGCGCCCCGACCAGCGGATGCGGACGCCCCAATCGTCCAGCTGATTCCGCTGACGCCGTAGCACATCCTTGTTAAAACCCATCAGGAAGCGGACTTCCTCCGGGGAGCGCCGCCAGTTCTCCGTCGAGAACGCGTACACCGTGACGTACTTGATGCCCAGTTCAATGGCACCTGCCACAACGTCCAACAGTGCAGGTTCGCCAGCCTTGTGCCCTTCGATCCGCGGCAGCCCGCGCTGGTTGGCCCAGCGGCCGTTGCCGTCCATCACGATCGCCACATGCTGCGGGATGAATTCCTCAGGAATCGACGGCGGAACGGCACCGGAGCTATGCGGATATGGTGCTGTCACCGGCGCGGTCCGCTGCCGGACGGGAGTTTTCTTCTTTCCAAGGGCCACAGTCAGCTACGCTCCACATGTTTAAGTGATTTCAGCACACGTTCAAGATGCCATTGCAGATAGCTGGCCACCAAACCGGCAGCCTCACGCCGGTGGACCGCAACGGAGGCATCCGCCGTCGCCCAGTCCCCTGTCAACAGTGCCCCGAGCAGGAAGACCGTCTCGGCCGCGGGCGCGGGAGATCCCGGCGGACGGCAGTTGGCGCACACCATGCCGCCCAGCGGCGCTGAAAAAGCGGTGTGCGGCCCCGGCGCACCGCAGCGGGCGCACACCGTGAAGCTGGGCGCCCATCCCCCCGTTGCCAGGGCACGCAGGAGATACGAGTCGAGGATAAGTTCCGGCGTGTGCTCGCCGCGGCTCAGCGAGGCAAGCGCCCCGACCAGGAGGTTGTATTGCGCGGTTCCGGCTTCGCCGTCCACGTCTGTCAGCTTTTCGGCCGTCTCGGTCATGGCCGCCGCCACGGTATAGCGGCCGTAGTCCGCCGCGATGCTGCCGCCGTAGGCGCCCTTGGCCACCGCCTGCGTGACGATGTCCAATGTCCGGCCGGAAATCAGCTGCAGGTCCGCCACCATGAACGGTTCCAGGCGGGCGCCGAAGCGGCTGCTGGTGCGCCGCACTCCCTTTGCCACGGCACGGACCTGGCCGTGGTGTTTTGTCAGGAGCGTGATGATCCGGTCCGCTTCACCCAGCTTGTGGGTACGCAGCACCACGGCATCATCACGGTATGCGCGTGCAGAGAAGGAGGATTGTTGGGCCACGGTTAATTTTTGCACTGACTTTCTGGTTAACGCGGCTGCTGCGCCACCGGATTGCTCCGGGGCGCAGCAGCTCAGCGGATCGAACGGTCAGTCTAGGCTTGTGCGTCCCGGATTGCACGGTTGACGGCGGAGACGACCGCCTTCAGCGAGGACGTGGTGGTGTTGGAGTCAATGCCGACACCCCACAGCACCCGATCGCCCACCGTGCACTCAACGTACGCGGCCGCACGGGCATTGCCGCCTTCGGAGAGTGCGTGCTCGCTGTAGTCCAGCACGCGGACGTCCACGCCGTCCTGGCCCAGGATGCCCAGCAACGCCGCGATGGGGCCGTTGCCGGTGCCGGTGCGGCGAACCTGGACGCCGTCTACCGTGACGGTCGCATGCAGCGTCATGGTGCCGTCGTCGTCCGTTTCCGTGCTGAACGAACCCAGCGAATAGCGGCCCCACTGGCCGTCCCCCTTGCTGGAGGGCAGGTACTCGTCCTGGAAGATCTGCCAAAGCTGGGAGCCGCTGACTTCGCCGCCAACAGTGTCCGTCCGCTTCTGGATGACGCCGGAAAATTCGATCTGGGCCCGGCGCGGCAGGTCCAGGCTGTGCTCGTTCTTCAGCAGGTAGGCCACGCCGCCCTTGCCGGACTGCGAGTTGACCCGGATGACGGCTTCATAGCTGCGCCCGAGGTCCTTGGGATCAACCGGCAGGTACGGAACCTGCCAGGTGTAGTCGGCCACATCCTTGCCGGCCGCTGCAGCGTCCTTTTCGAGCGCTTCGAAGCCTTTCTTGATGGCATCCTGGTGCGAACCGGAGAACGCGGTGAAGACCAGGTCCCCGCCGTACGGGGAACGCTCCGCAACCGGCAGCTGGTTGCAGTACTCCACGGTCCGGCGGATGTCATCGATGTCCGAGAAATCGATCATGGGATCGATGCCCTGGACGAACATGTTCAGGCCCAGCGTGACGAGGTCCACGTTGCCGGTCCGCTCGCCGTTTCCGAACAGGCATCCTTCGATCCGGTCCGCGCCGGCCAGATAGCCCAGCTCGGCGGCAGCTACACCGGTGCCGCGGTCGTTGTGCGGGTGCAGGGAGAGAATGATGCCCTCGCGGGGGTGCAGGTTGCGGCTCATCCACTCGATGGAATCGGCGTAGACATTGGGTGTGGCCATTTCAACGGTTGCCGGCAGGTTGATAATGACCTGGCGGTCAGCCGAGGCCTCGAAGACATCAGCCACAGCGTTGCAGACGCGGATGGCGTATTCGAGTTCCGTGCCGGTAAAGGATTCGGGCGAGTACTCGTAGGTGATGTGCGTGTCCGCCAGCGTTTCCTCGTACTTCTTGCACAGGCGCGCGCCCTGTAGCGCGATGTCCAGGATGCCGTCCTCGTCCTGGTTGAACACCACGCGGCGCTGCAGGACCGAGGTGGAGTTGTACAGGTGGACGATGGCCTGCTTGGCGCCGACCAAGGATTCGTAGGTCCGCTCGATCAGGTGCTCGCGTGCCTGCGTCAGCACCTGGATAGTGACGTCGTCCGGAATGTGGTTGCCCTCAATCAGCTGGCGCACGAAGTCGAAGTCAGTCTGCGAGGCGGACGGAAAGCCGACCTCGATCTCCTTGTAGCCCATGCGGACCAGCAGGTCGAACATCTTCATCTTGCGGGCTGGGCTCATGGGATCGATCAGGGCCTGGTTGCCGTCCCTGAGGTCCACGGCGCACCAGCGCGGGGCCTTGGTGATGACCTTGTCCGGCCAGGTCCGGTCCGGCAGTTCAACTTTGATCTGGTCCTGGAACGGGATGTAGCGGTGGACGGGCATTCCTGAGGGCTTTTGTGCGTTTCGCATTACTATCTGGGCCTTTTCTGTGGTTCCTATGTGAAAGGTGGCCGGGCAACACAAACTCCGCGACGAGGATTGGCCTTGCGCTAGATCGCGTCTGAGGCCTCGCCGCGGCAGCTAAGAAGAAGGAGTTCTGCGCGCACCATTTCACACTAACACGGGTGCGTAAGATGAAGGAGCAACACCTCCAGCAACGTCCACCATGCAGACGCTGCCACCGGTGCCAGCGCCGGAGGCAGCCTTCACCTGAAGGAGCACTTGTGCCAAACTCGGGGATCGACCTGTCCAACATCGACCACACCGTCCGGCCGCAGGATGACCTGTACCGGCACATCAACGGCGCGTGGCTGAAGAGCACCACCATCCCGGACGACCGCCCCCTCGAAGGAACCTTCACGGCTTTGCGGGACGGGTCCGAACTGGCGGTCAGGGAAATCATCGAAGAAGCCGCTGCGCGCGGCGAAGATGGCAGCGGCATCGAACGGAAGGTCGGAGACCTCTACAACAGCTTCATGGACGAAGCCACAGTGGAGGCCAAAGGCATGGACCCCATCCGGGAACGGCTTGCCGCGGCCTTCGCCACGCAGTCAGCCAGGGACGTCATCGAACTGGCCGGGAGGCTCTTCCGTTCCGATGTTTCCGGGCTCTTCTACATCTACCCGGCCCCCGACGCGGGCAACCCGGACCGGATCCTGCTCTACACCGGCCAGGGCGGCCTCGGTTTGCCGGACGAGTCGTACTACCGCGAAGAGAAATTCGCCCCGATGGTGTCGGCGTACCGGGACCATGTCCGGACCATGCTCGGCCTCGCGGGAACCAAGGACGCGGAGGGTGCCGCGGACCGGGTGGTCCGGCTGGAGACCGCCCTTGCGTCGCATCACTGGGACAACGTGACCCTGCGCGATCCGCAAAAAACGTACAACCTGAAATCCGCCGAAGAGACCGGTGAGCTGTTCCCGCTCATGGACGCATGGTTCGAAGCCGCCGGAATTGCTGCCGAAAAGCGCGCGGAAATCGTGGTCAGCACCCCTGATTTCTTTGCCGGGGCGGCAGGCCTTCTCGAAACCGAACCGCTGGAGGCGTGGCAGGATTGGCTGGCCATGCGCGTTCTCAGCTCTGCTGCACCTTATCTCTCGGCCGAATTCGTGGACGCGAACTTCGCGTTCTACGGCACCACCATCAGCGGCACGCCGCGTAACAAGGACCGCTGGAAGCGCGGCGTCGCCGTCGTCGAAGCCTCACTGGGCGAAGCGGTCGGCCAGATCTACGTTGCCCGGCACTTTCCCGAGACCCACAAGGCCCGCATGCAGACCCTCGTGGCCAATCTCATCGAGGCCTACCGGGAGAGCATCACCGGGCTCGCCTGGATGGGTGAGGACACGAAACTCGAAGCCCTCAAAAAGCTCGAGGCATTCCGCGCCAAGATCGGCTACCCCGATGAGTGGATTGACTACACCGCGGTGGAGATTGACCCCAGCGACCTTCTTGGCAACGTTGAGCGCGCACACAATGCCGACGTCGACCGGCACCTGGACGAGGTGGGCAAGCCGGTTGACAAGAACAAATGGCTTATGACGCCGCAGACAGTCAACGCGTACTACCACCCGCTTCTGAACGAGATCGTGTTCCCGGCCGCAATCCTGCAGGCCCCGTTCTTCACGGCCGACGCCGACGACGCCGTCAATTACGGCGGCATCGGTGCTGTCATCGGACACGAGATCGGGCACGGCTTTGACGACCAGGGCTCACAGTTCGACGGCGGCGGCGCCCTCCGCAACTGGTGGACCGAGGATGACCGCACGGCGTTCGAGGCCCTGACGTCCAAGCTGGTGGCCCAGTTCGACGCGTTGTCGCCCACCGCGGCCCCGGGGCACCATGTCAACGGCAAGCTCACCCTCGGGGAAAACATCGGAGACCTGGGCGGGCTCACCATCGCCTACAAGGCCTACCTGATCAGCCTCGACGGTGCCGAGCCTCCGGTGCTGGACGGCCTGACCGGACAGCAGCGTTTCTTCGCGTCCTGGGCTGCCGGCTGGCGGCAGGTCATCCGGAATGAGGAAGCTATCCGCAGGCTCGCCACGGACCCGCACTCCCCCAATGAGTTCCGCACCAACGCCATCGCCAAGAACCTGGACGCCTTCCATGAAGCCTTCGACGTATCGGAGCAGGACGGCATGTGGTTGCCCTTGGAGGACCGCGTCAGCATTTGGTGACCGGGCAGTAACGAAGAGACCTGCGGGGCCGGCCACTGTTTGTGGCCGGCCCCGCAGGTCTTTGATCAGCGCACGTCGTCGAACAGACGCAGCGCCGCCGTGCCGTTACTGGGTGATCAATTCCGGATTGGCCTGCTGGCAGACGGTGTCGCCGGCAGTCTGATTGACGATGTCGGTGGGAAGCGCCACGGCGCCCATCTTTGTTCCGGACATGAAGTCGGTGCCGAGGTAGACCTGCACGCCGCTGACCCCGGTGGCGGGGAGGACCTGCGTGGCGGGAATTTCAAGCAGCGCCGCGACGTCGGCCGCCACATCCTCGAAGCCGGGTCCGTAATAGACCGACGTCTTCGAGACAGACTGCGCCACCAGCGGAGCCACCTGGGTGAAGCCGCCGGCGATAATTGCCTGGGTGATTTCCTGGGTCCGCGCCGGAACGCCTGTACCGTTCGCGACGGTCACCGGCTGCAGCGCCTTGTCGTAGGCCGGCGGCGGGGTTGCAGTTGGCGTCGACGGCGAGGGGGCGGGTGCTGACTCGGTCGGTGCCGCGCTGGGGCTCGGCGGGGCCGTCGGGTCCGTCAGGTCAACGTCCTTGCGCAATGCCGCGAAAAGCTGCGATGCGGCCGGCTCGGCAACGGTGAGCCGGTTGGGATCGCTGGGCGCCGCCGTGGTGGGAACGGCAACGAACGCCACCTTGCTGATGTCAATGTTCTTGAGCCGGTTGCCGATGGTCAGCAGTGACGGGACGGAAGCCAATCCATCGTCCACCGTGAGGTTCTGTGTCACGACGTCGGCAATCTTGAGCATCTTCTGGGGATCGGACAGCGTGCCGTCATCCTTGATCTTGCGGGTGAGGGAGGAAAGGAAGCCCTGCTGCGCCTTGATGCGGCCCAGGTCGCCGCCGTCCGCGAACGCATGCCTGGTCCGCAGGTACGCCAGTGCCTGCTCGCCCTGCACCTGCGAGGTTCCGGCGGGGAGCCGCAGGCGGGAGTCGGGGTCATAGACGGCGTCGCTGATGCAGACTTCCACGCCGCCCACGGCGTTGGAGAGCTCCTTCACCGCGTTGAAATCCGCCATCATGAAGTGGTCGACTTCCAGGCCGGTGATCTTGTTCACCGTATCGACCGCGCAGCCGATTCCGGCCTGCTTCATGGCTTCGTTGATCATCACTCCGCTCTGGGCGGGGTACACCTGCTTGGTCTTCTGGTCCGTGCATTCCGGAATGTCCACCAGCAGGTCGCGGGGGAAGCTGATGACGCTGACCCGCTTGTTGTCGGCAGAGATGTCCATCATCATCATGACGTCGGACTGGCCGTACCCCGTTGAATCTTCGGCGGTGCCGTACTCCGAATTCTTGCCGTCGCGGGTGTCTGAGCCCAGGATCAGGATCTGCATCCGGTCCTTGGAATCGTTGACGGGATCTTCGGTGCGGCTGCTGCCGGCACCCAAGGGTGCCTTGTTGATGTTCAGCTGCAACCGGATTACCCAGAAGGCGGCGAAAGCCAGACCGCCAACGAGGAGCAGGGCCACAATCGCGCTGGCCACTTTGAACCAGGCGGGTTTGCCCCGCATGGCGCCGAGGTGCCGGGCCGGGCCCATGGCCTTGTTGTCAGAATGCCGGGCGGCGGCGTCGGACGCTGGCGAACCAATGCCTTGTCCGGGAGTGTCTCGGCGTCGCACCACGTGGTGTTACCTTCCTCTATAAAACGGGTTCGGTCCATTTTAGTGGCCGAGACTGGGAAAACGCCCGATGCCCGGAGGCCGCCGTCGTGCTGCCACAGCCGGGCATGCCTGCGGCAGCCGCGCGGCGGCCGGTCTGCGGTGGACCGGGAGGCTGCCGCGAATAGCGGTGCAGGCTAGAAACCGAGCTTGACCAGCTGCTTCGGGTCCCGTTGCCAGTCCTTGGCCACCTTGACGTGCAGGTCAAGGTAGATCCGCGTTCCAAGCAGCGCTTCGATGCCTTTGCGCGCATTGGTGCCGACTTCCCGGAGCCGGGCGCCGCCCTTGCCGATAATGATGGCTTTCTGGGAGGGCCGCTCCACGTAAAGGTTGACCCGGACGTCGAGGAAAGGGCTGTCCTCGGGCCGGCCTTCTCGGGGAACGATCTCCTCAACCACGACGGCGAGGGAGTGCGGAAGCTCGTCGCGGACGCCCTCCAGTGCGGCTTCACGGATCAGTTCGGCCACCATGACGGCCTCGGGCTCGTCAGTGAGGTGCCCGTCCGGATACAGCGGCTGGGACGGCGGCATGTGGCTGATCAGCACGTCGGCAACCGTGCTCACCTGGAAGCCATCCGTGGCCGACACCGGAACGATGTCCTTCCAGCCTTCCTCGCCGAGGACTTCGCGTCCCAGTGCGGCGACGGCAAGCAGCTGTTCAGTCAGTGCCTGCCGGTCCACGAGGTCGGCCTTGGTCACAATCGCAATGATGGGCTTCTTGCCCACCGCGGCCAGCTGCGCAGCGATAAAACGGTCGCCGGGGCCGATCTTCTCGTTGGCCGGAAGGCAGAATCCGATGGCATCCACTTCCGAAAGCGTGTCCGCCACGAGATCGTTGAGGCGCTTGCCAAGAAGCGTCCGCGGCCGGTGCAGGCCGGGAGTGTCGACGAGGATCAGTTGGGCGTCGTCCCGGTGGACGATTCCACGGATGGTGTGGCGCGTGGTCTGCGGCTTGGCCGAGGTGATGGCCACCTTCTTGCCCACCAGGGCGTTCGTCAGGGTGGACTTACCGGCGTTCGGCCTGCCCACAAGGATCGAAAATCCGGCACGGAAGCCGCCAAAGGCCTCGCCGTCCGCTTTATTCTGCTTGCTCACGTGGAACTCCCTGTTGCGTTGTTTCGGCCTCGTCGAGTAGGTCTTCAAGGTCAGTTTGTTCTGGAACAGCGCCCTTTGCAACGGGCGCCGCGATGATGTGGCTGACCCTGTTGCGGCGGCCTTCCAGGCGGTCTGCCCGCAGCGAGATCCCGTCCACTTCGACGGTGCTGCCGACGATGGGAACCCTGCCCAGGGCCTTGGCCAGCAGGCCGCCGACGGTATCCACTTCGTCGTCGTCGAGTTCCACATCAAAAAGCTCACCGAGGTCGTCGATGCCCATCCGTGCGCTCACGCGGTAACTGCCGTCACCCAGCGCAACGGCCTCGGCGCTCTCGGTGTCATACTCATCCACGATCTCGCCGACGATCTCCTCGATCAGGTCTTCGAGGGTGACCAGGCCGGCCGTTCCGCCGTATTCGTCGATCACGATCGCGACGTGCGTGGATTCCTTCTGCAGTTCGCGCAGAAGGTCGCTGACCTGTTTGGACTCCGGCACGTAGCGCACTTCGCGGGCAAGTTCATCCACGATGGGGGGTTCCTCCCCCGGGCGGAGGCTGTGCAGCGCCGCAGCTACATCCTTGAGGTAGACAATGCCCAGGATCTGGTCGGTGTTGTCCCGGATGACCGGGATCCGCGAGTAGCCTGACCGCAGGAACAGGGACATGGCCCGGTGCAGGCTCGAGCCGGCGTCGATGCTCAGGATGTCCGTCCGGGGCACCATCACCGCGCGAACCAGAGTGTCACCGAAGTCGAAGACGGACTGGATCAGTTCGGCCTCGTTGTCCTCGATCATGTCCGATTCGGTCGCGCGGTCCACGAGCTCACGGAATTCCTCTTCACTGAACGAGGCCTCGTCCACGCCGCGTCCGCCCGGCGCCACGACGCTGCCCAGTGCGACTAGCCAGCCGGGGATGGGACCTAGGACCCAGCACAGGAAGCGGATGACCGGCGCCGTGGACCGGGCGACGGCTCCGGCATGTGCCCGGCCCAGTTGCCGCGGCGAAACGCCTACGATCACGAAGCCTACGAGGGCCATGATCCCGGTGGCAGCCAGCCCGGCGAGCCAGACACTGTCCCACAGGCTGTGCAAAAGGACAGCGACCGCCACGGCCGAGGCCATTTCGAACCAGATGCGCCAGAACCTCAGGGAGCGCATGTGCGCCATCGGCTGGTCCAGGATGCGTTTGAGGGCCTGCCCGTCGCTGCGAAGAACAGCTTCTTCGGCGTCGTGGCGGGGCAGGAAATTAAAGGCGGACTCGGCCGCTGTCAGCAGGGCGGCGAAACTCAGGAAGACTACCGCCATGCCAACGAGGATCAGTGGGGTCACTGCATCGTCTCTGACGGGGCTTCTTTGCCGGTGAAGCCCTCAAGCAGTTCCCGCTGCAGGCCGAACATCTCTTCTTTTTCTTCGGGGTCGGCGTGGTCGTAACCAAGGAGGTGCAGGATTCCGTGCGTGGTGAGCAGCAGCATCTCGTCCTGGGTGGAATGTCCCGCGTTCCGGGCCTGGACTTCCGCCACCTGCGGGCAAACGGCAATATCGCCGAGCATGCCCTGCGGTGTCGGCTTGTCCGGCGTACCCGGAGTCAGTTCGTCCATGGGAACGGACAGGACATCGGTGGCCCCGGGCTCATCCATGAGCTCGAGGTGCAGCTTTTCCATGGCGGGTTCGTCCACGAGCAGGATGGAAAGCTCAGCCTGGGGGTGGATGTACAGGCGTTCGAACACATACCGGGCCAGGGCAACCAACTCGGCTTCATCCACCTGGACGCCCGATTCGTTGTTTACTTCGATGCTCATGCGTGCTCTCCCCGCTTCTCCCGGGGCACGGAATGCTTCACCCGGTTCCTTTGTGCCTCGTCCCAAATACCGTAAGCGTTGACAATGTCGCCGACGAGGCGGTGGCGCACTACGTCCGAGGAATCCAGCACGCTGAAGTTGACGTCGTCAATGCCTTGGAGAATCTCCTCCACGATCCGGAGCCCGGAACGGGTGCCAAACGGCAGGTCCACCTGCGTGACGTCGCCGGTGACCACCATTTTGGAGCCAAACCCGAGCCGTGTCAGGAACATCTTCATCTGCTCCGGCGTGGTGTTCTGGGCTTCATCCAGGATGATGAACGCGTCGTTGAGGGTTCGGCCGCGCATGTATGCGAGCGGGGCCACTTCAATGGTGCCCGCCGCCATCAGCCGCGGGATGGACTCCGGGTCCATCATGTCGTGGAGCGCGTCGTAGAGCGGACGCAGGTACGGATCGATCTTGTCGCTGAGCGTCCCGGGCAGGAAGCCCAGCCGTTCGCCGGCTTCCACCGCCGGCCTGGTGAGGATGATGCGGCTGACTTCCTTCTGCTGCAGGGCCTGGACGGCCTTTGCCATGGCAAGGAAGGTTTTGCCGGTGCCTGCCGGTCCGATTCCAAAGATCACCGTGTTCGCGTCAATGGCGTCCACATAGTTCTTCTGGTTCAGCGTCTTCGGCCGGATTGTCTTGCCACGGCTCGACAGGATGTTGTATGTCAACACCTCAACCGGATTTTGGAGCGACTGGCTCCGGAGCAGGGCCGCGAGCTGCTGGAGCACTGCCGGTGTAATGACCGTGCCCCGGTCAACGAGTCCCCTTACTTCGTGGAGCAGGCGCATGATCCTGGGAACGTCGGCCGCGGGGCCGCTGATGGCCAGTTCATTGCCGCGGACATGGAAATCCACGGCAGGAAACTGTTCTTCGATAAAACGGAGGGCCTCGTCGTGACTGCCGAGGGACTGAACCATCTGTTCGGAGTTGTCGAAGATGACCACCTCCGTCCGGACACCGGGAAGACTGTGGGGAAATTCACCTGTGGTGCGCTCACCGGCGCTGAACCGGGGCCTTCCGTTTGTTGCTTCAGTCATGGTGCCGGCCTGCGGGCCTCTGGTCCCCTCCAGTTAGGAAAATTGTTTCTCTGGCCGATCACTTCGCTCCCGCTGCTTCAGCGTCGGACTCCGTGCGCGGCCGAGTCCTTATATCTTACGCCAGTAAGCCGTCCGGGGGCCGCGGGGCGTGGCTGCCGGGCGTTTGGCCGCGACCGCTTCGTTGCAGATTCCCGTCATTAGGTATCAACTTCGTATCGGCCTCGTATCGTTCCCGTTGCAGTTCGGCAATCCGTCCGCAAACGCCGCAGGGCGCCTGGGACTCTATGTAATGCTGGAATCCATCGCGGGCTTTCGCCCGTCTTGAACCACTTCATCGGCAACGTTTATCAGGACAGGGCAGGTACCGGGATCACCATGGAGACCAGGAAACCACGACGCCGGCAGACAGCAGGAGGCGGGCGGACACGTTCCGCAGTGCTCCTGTTTGTGCTGCCCGCTGCCATGGTGCTGTCCTCCTGCGTCGCCACTCCCCAGCCGTCCTTGAACACCGCTGCCAGCACCCCCCAGACAGTCACCGGATCCGCCACCGCGGGCGTTCCCAGCACGAGTGCCCCACTGGAAACCACGCAGGCTTCCAACAAGGCACCCGTGTACTGGATCGGCCGCAGCAACGAGAACGTCTACCTGTACCGCGAATTCCGGGATGTCCCGGAGCAGGAAAACCCTGTCACCAGGGCCCTGCGCTCCATGATGTCGGACAAGCCGCTGGATCCCGACTTCTTTACCCCGTGGCAAAACCCGAAGAAGCTGGCAACGTCGATCTCCGGCAAGAACGTCATCACGGTGGACGTCTCACCGGATGCCTTCAACAGCAACCTCGACGAGGACATGGCCAAGCGGGCCATCCAGCAGCTGGTCTACACGGCAACGGCCGCGGGAGCGAGCTCAGGGCTGGTGGACTCGGGCCAGCAAATCCAGGTGGTCATCCTGGTTGACGGGCACACCGATTACCTCGCCTTCAACCACGTTCGGCTGGGCAGTCCCACTCCGCGCGGGGCAGGCATGGTGGCCCCGGTCTGGATCATCGATCCCCAGGAAGGTGTGGGCGTCCCCGACGGCAGCGTCAAGATCAGCGGACGGAGCACGCTGCCCGGGGGCAAACTTCGGTGGAAAATCCTGAAAGTCGACGGCAGCAGCGACAAGACCGCCTATTTGGGCGGCGAAGTCACTGCCTCGGCAGACCAGGCACAGTCCGGACTTTTCTCGATGAATGTCAACCTGGCGCCGGGAAATTATGAGATCCGGGTATTCCAGGTCGACCCGGGGAACCCCGACCGGGAACTGAACGTGGACTCCCGCGGTTTCAAGGTTTCCTAGCGGGGCTACCAGCGACCCAGGATGTCGCTGGCGAGCACCGTGGCGGCCGGTCCTGCCGTGGATGACCTCAGTACATGGTGGCCAAGGAGCGCCGTCACGGCACCGGCCCCGCACAGCCTGGTAACCTCCCGCGGACTGATGCCCCCTTCGGGCCCCACAATCAGCAGGATTTCGCGCGGCCCCGGCTCCGGTGCCCCGGCGTTGTTCTCGCACCACGCCTCGAGCACGCTCCGCAGCGGACGCACGGCATCCTCATGGAGGATGATGGCCAGGTCCGCGGCGGAGACTGCGGCCTGAAGTCCGGCACCGTCGACGGCGGCACGGACTTCAGGAATCCAAGCCCGCCGCGCCTGTTTGGCGGCTGCGGTCACCACGGACTGCCATTTGGCGTGGGCCTTCGCGGCCCGTTCGCCTTTCCACCGGACGATGGAGCGTTCGGACTGCCACGGGATGATCGCGTCGATCCCCAGTTCGGTGGCGGTTTCTGCGGCGAGTTCGTCCCGGTCCCCTTTGGCCAGTGCCTGGACCAGGACCAGGCGGAGGTCCGGGCGCTCCTCCGTGTCGAGGACTGAACACTCCACCGTCAGTTCACCTTGGCCAACGGCGGCGACCGTGCCGGTGAGCCTTTTGCCGGCGCCGTCGGCGATGTCAACGGATTCCCCCACGGCAATCCGCTTGACGGTGACCGCGTGCCTCGCCTCTGCGCCCTCGAGGACAAAGTGCGAACCGGGAACCTGGTGGTCCAGGGCTCCCGGGGTTGCGAAAAAGACAGGGTTGCTCACCGCTACAGGTTACCGAGCCGGTCCCGCAGCTTGGCGAAGACACCGCCGCTGGCGGAGAGTTTCCCTTCGGTGTACTGCTCGCCACGGAGTTTCGCGAGCTGCCGCAGCAGGTCTTCCTGCGCGGCATCAAGCTTGGCCGGGGTCTCGACCTGCAGGTGCACTTTCAGATCGCCGCGGCCGTAGCCCCGGAGGTGGGTGACGCCGAGCCCGCGAAGGGTGATGACCTCACCGGACTGGGTGCCCGCCTTGACGTCGATTTCCTGCTGGCCGTCGAAGGTGTCGAGGCTGAGTTCGGTGCCAAGGGCTGCGGCAGTCATCGGGATGTGCAGGGTCGCGTGAAGGTCATCGCCGTCGCGTACGTACGTCGCGTCATTGTTGACCCGGATCTCCACATACAGGTCGCCGGAGGGTCCGCCGGCAGGGCCGGCTTCGCCCTGGCCGCCAAGCTGGATCCGGGTTCCGGTGGCAACGCCGGCAGGGACCTTGACCGTCAGCGAACGCCGGCTGCGGATGCGGCCCTGCCCGTTGCATTCATTGCAGGGATCCTTGATGACGGTTCCGAAGCCTTCGCAGGAGCCGCAGGGCGCCGCCGTCATGACCTGGCCCAGGATGGAACGGACGGCCCGCTGGACCTGGCCGCTGCCCCCGCAGATGTCACAGCGCACGGGGTGGGTCCCGGGCTGGCAGCAGGAACCCTCGCAGGTGGGGCACGTTACGGCAGTGTCCACTTCGAGCTTCTTGTTGACGCCGAAGACGGCGTCGCGGAGGTCGATGCGGACGCTGATGAGGGCATCCTGCCCCCGGCGGACACGCGAGGCAGGTCCGGATGAGCCGCCCGCACCGAAGAAGGTGTCGAAGATGTCCTGGAAGGCGAAGCCCTGTCCCGAGTAGCCGGCGCCGCCAAAACCGTTATCGGTGCCGTTCTCGTTGCCGGTGGTGTCGTAGACGCGGCGCTTCTGCGGATCGGACAGCACTTCATAGGCGTGCGTGACAGCCTTGAAGCGGTCCGAGGCATCCTCACCGGGGTTCACGTCCGGGTGCAAAGTGCGCGCAAGCTTTCGGTAGGCCTTCTTGATCTCTTCGCCCGTCGCTTCGGGTGAGACTCCAAGAACGTCGTAGTGGCTGCTCAAAGTTCGTATCTCTTCCTGGTTGTACTGCCTGTGATGCTGCTGCCGCACCCCGGAAGCCGGGACACGGAGGCCGGGTTGGCTGATGAAGGGCCGGTCACGGCCCGAGGATCCTGGAAAGGTAGCGTGCCACGGCACGGACCGCGGCCATGGTGGTGGGATAGTCCATCCGGGTGGGGCCAAGGACGCCAACCTTGGCACTGGAACCGGGCCCGTAGCCTGTGGCCACCACCGAGGCTTCCGCGAGGCCGTCGTAGGGATTCTCCCGGCCGATGCTGACGGTCACGCCGCGGGGGTCCTGCGCCATTTCGCTGAGCAGGCGGAGCATGACCACCTGTTCCTCAAGCGCCTCGAGGACCGGGCCGATGCTCAGCGGGAAGTCAACGTTGGACCGCGCGAGGTTGGCGGTGCCGGCCATGACCATCCGCTCTTCGCGGGTGCTGCTGGCCAGGGCATCCAGGCCGCGGGCCAGCGCCTGGGCGGCGTGCCGGCGTGCCGGTTCGCAGCTTGCGACGACGGCGGGCAGCGCCTGCGGGAGCAGGCTCAGCGGCGTCCCCGACAGGCTTTTCAGGAACCGTGAGCGAAGGCCGGCAAGGGCCTCGTCGCTGAGTTCCTGGCCGACGTCGATGACCCGCTGCTCGACCTTTCCGGTGTCCGCAATCAGGACGGTGAGGACCTGGCGCGGCGCCAGCAGCACGAACTCGATGTGCCGCACCATGGCACGACTGAGGTGCGGATACTGCACCACGGCCACCTGGTTGGTCAGCTGCGACAGCAGCCGCACCGTGCGTTCCAGGACGTCGTCCAGGTCTTCCGATCCTTCGAGCAGCGTCTGGATGGCCCGGCGTTCCGCCTGCGACAGCGGCTTGACGGCGGAAATCTGGTCGACGAAGAGCCGGTAGCCCTTATCCGTGGGGATGCGCCCGGCGCTGGTGTGCGGCGCCGTGATTAGGCCCTCATCTTCCAGGGCCGCCATGTCATTGCGGATCGTGGCGCTGGAGACCCCCAGATGGTGCCTCTCCACCAGGGCCTTGGAGCCCACAGGTTCGCGGGAATGGACGTAGTCCTCCACGATGGCGCGCAGTACTTCAAGCTTGCGTGGTTCGCTCATTCTCCACCTCCGATCGGCTTCACCCGGGCCGCGGACCGGCTCTGTCGCCTGCCAGATCCCGTCTACCGTTAGCACTCGTCATGTCTAAGTGCTAACCAGTCTAATATGAGTCGCCGCGTTGTTAGCATTGGTACCGCTCCGGGCGAAACTCCGGAGCAGGACAGGACATGCACCTCCGTGACGCCACGGGCGCCGCTGTTCCCCTTCTCCTGTTTCACTTTCTGTGTTCACTTTTTCTAGCGCAAGGTTGTGTCTATCCGATGTCGTACCAGAACTGGGGCCCGCAGGACATCACGGCTCCCCGGAAAACCGAGCTTCCCGAAGTGCCGGTTGAACGCGGCATGGTGCTGGAAGACGTGCAGTCCGGCTGGGTGGGCGCCGTCACCAGGGTGGAGAAGTCCGGCGGGATGCATGTTGTTGCCCTGGAGGACCGGCGCGGGAAGTCCCGCACGTTCCAACTTGGCTACGGGTTCCTCCTGGAGGGCCTGCCGATCCGGCTGATGCCCCCGGCACCGCGCGCCCAGGCAGCCTCCGGCACATCCGGCAGGACGGCCTCCGGATCCGTGCGGGTGGCAGGCCAGCGCGCCCAGGTGGCCAAGGCCAGCCGCATCTGGGTGGAAGGCAAACACGACGCCGAACTTGTGGAAAAGGTCTGGGGTGACGACCTCAGGGTGGAGGGCATCGTCGTCGAGCCCTTGCACGGAATTGACGATCTTACGGCTGCGGTAGCCGCATTCCGGCCGGGTCCGGGCCGGCGGCTGGGAGTGCTGGTGGACCACTTGGTTGCCAATTCCAAGGAATCACGGATCGCCGATGCCGTGATGGCGTCCCCGGGCGCTGCGGGCAACGTCCTCATCGTGGGCCATCCCTATGTGGATGTGTGGCAGGCCATTCGGCCGGCAGTGCTCGGCATCGACGCGTGGCCGGTTATTCCGCGGGGCGTGGACTGGAAGACCGGGATCCTGACAGCCTTCGGCTGGCCGCACGAGACTAAGGAAGACATTGGCCTCGGCTGGCAGAAGCTGCTGGGGGCGGTGCGTAGTTACGCCGACCTGGAACCGTCCCTGCTGGGCCGCGTGGAAGAGGTCATCGACTTCCTCACGGTGCCCTAGGCGGAAGTTACCAGTGCGTTAGGCGGAAGTCGAACTCTCCGAATGCACCCCCGACCCAGTATTCTTGATAAGGCGGTTGTTGCTCCTGTGGCAGCGTCCGCTTATCCGGGAACCACCGCACCACTGCAATCCGAAGGACGACACCTTGGCAGAAGACGCACGTGAACAACGGGACAACCAGGCCGGCCATGGCCAGCCCCAGTATCATGGTGTCCCCGCCAACGCCCTGCCGCTGACGGCCAACGAAGACCGGCAGTGGGCAACCCTCGCGCACTTCGGCGGCATCCTTGGGTGCGTCCCGTCGCTGTTGATCTACCTGATTTTCAAGGACCGCGGACCGTTCACGGCGCAGGAATCCAAGGAAGCGCTGAACTTCACCCTGCCTCCCACGATCGCTGCAGTCATCTGCAACATCCTGGTGCTGCTGCCGGTGGTGGGGAACATCTTCGCGGTGCTGGCCACACTGATTTGGATCGCCGTGACGTGCTTCTCCGTGGCAGCCGGGATCCATGTGAACCGCGGCCAGCCGCACCGCTACGACTTCAACCTGCGCTGGATCAAGTAACCGGCACAATCGAACACCGGCTTCGAGCACCGGCCGGGTGCGCTCAGTCGGGCAGGATCCTTCGCACCACGGCGTCGGCAAGCAGCCGGCCCTTCAAGGTGAGCACCAGCCGTCCGCGGAAGGCCGACACGGGATCCACCAGGCCATCCGCGATCAGCCCGGCGACGGCGTGCTGGCCGGACGTTCCCAGCCCGGACACATCGAGTCCGCTGCTGAGCCTGGCTTCGAGCATGACCCGCTCGACGTTCCGGGTTTCGGCGTCGAGCGTTTCCCGGCCCGCCGCCGGCGACACGCCGCCGGAAAGCCTCCCCGCGTACGCCGTAGGGTGCTTCACGTTCCACCAGCGGACTCCGCCGACATGTGAATGCGCACCGGGGCCGATCCCCCACCAGTCGTCACCACGCCAGTACGCCAGGTTGTGCCGGCAGGCCTGCTCCGGTGTGCGCGCCCAGTTGCTGACCTCGTACCAGCTCAGCCCTGCCTCGCCGATCAGCTGATCGCCGAGTTCGTATTTGTCGGCGTGGTCGTCGTCGTCGATTCCAGGGACTTCACCGCGGCGGATCTGGGCTGCCAGTTTGGTGCCGTCCTCCACGATGAGCGCATAGGCGCTGATATGGTCCGGCTCATAGGACAGCGCGGTCTCCAGCGAGTACCGCCAGTCGGCCAGGGACTCCCCCGGTGTTCCGTAGATCAGGTCCAGGCTCACGGCCAGTCCCGCCTCCCGCGCCCACCGCACCACCTGCGGCACGCGGCTGGGCGTGTGCGTGCGGTCCAGGACTTTGAGCACGTGCGGAACTGCTGATTGCATCCCGAAGGACACGCGGGTGAAGCCGGCATCAGCCAGCAGCTGGAGCGATTCAGGGGTGACGGAATCCGGATTGGCTTCGGTGGTGACTTCAGCCCCGGGCTCCAGCCCCCATACCTCGATGGCGGCGCCCAGGATCCGGGCGAGGTCTTCTGCGGGGAGCAACGTGGGCGTGCCGCCGCCGAAGAAGACAGTGCTCATGCGACGGTCCGGTAGCCCGGAGGTTTTGAGCACCTCCGCGGCCAGCCTCACCTCGGATATGGCGGTGGAGGCATACGCATCCTGGGACGCACCGCCGCCAAGTTCAGTTGCGGTGTAGGTGTTGAAGTCGCAATAACCGCAGCGGACGGCGCAGAACGGGATGTGCACGTAGAGCCCGAAGGCCCGGTCCGCCGCACCGTCTGCTGCTTGGGGAGGCAGCAGACCGTCCGACGGCGCCGGGTCACCCAGGGGAAGAACGCTAGGCATTGCGGCGGCTCCGCAGGGTTGCGGCGACGGTCATCACTACTTCTTGGCCTTGTCCTTGGATTCGTCCGTGGTCAGCGCGGCGATGAAGGCTTCCTGGGGAACCTCGACGCGGCCCACCATCTTCATCCGCTTTTTGCCTTCTTTCTGCTTTTCGAGCAGTTTGCGCTTACGCGATATGTCACCGCCGTAGCACTTGGCAAGGACGTCCTTGCGGATGGCACGGATGCTTTCACGGGCAATGATCCGGGAACCGATGGCAGCCTGGATCGGCACTTCGAACTGCTGGCGGGGAATGAGCTCACGCAGCTTGCCGGTCATCATCACACCGTAGGCGTAGGCCTTCTCCCGGTGGGTGATCGCACTGAAGGCGTCCACCTGTTCGCCCTGGAGCATGATGTCGACCTTCACAAGGTCGGCCACCTGGTCGCCGTCGGCCTTCCAGTCCAGCGAGCCGTAGCCGCGGGTCTTGGACTTCAGGATGTCGAAGAAATCGAAAACGATTTCAGCCAGCGGCAGGCGGTAACGGATTTCCACCCGGTCCTCGGAGAGGTAGTCCATGCCGCCCATCACGCCGCGCCGGCTCTGGCACAGCTCCATGATGGCCCCGACGAACTCGTTCGGCGCCAGGATGGTAGCGGACACCATCGGCTCACGGACCTCCGCGACCTTGCCGGTGGGGTATTCGCTGGGGTTGGTGACGTGGACAACCTTCTTGTCCTCCAGCGTGACCTCGTACTCCACGTTGGGGGCGGTGGAAATCAGGTCCAGCTTGTACTCGCGTTCGAGCCGTTCACGGGTGATTTCCAAGTGCAGGAGGCCCAGGAAACCGACGCGGAACCCAAAGCCCAGCGCAGCCGAGGTTTCCGGCTGGTACACCAGTGCGGCGTCGTTGAGCATGAGCTTCTCCAACGCGTCGCGGAGCACCGGGTAGTCGGTGCCGTCCAGCGGGTACAGGCCGGAGAAAACCATGGGCTTGGCGTCTGCGTAGCCCGGGAGTGACTGGGAAGCAGGCTTGGCCAGGTTGGTGACGGTGTCGCCCACCTTGGACAGGCGGACGTCCTTCACGCCGGTGATGAGGTAGCCCACTTCGCCGACGCCGAGGCCCTTGGACGGGGTGGGCTCCGGAGAGCTGACACCGATCTCAAGGAGTTCGTGCGTGGCGCGGGTGGACATCATCTGGATGCGTTCACGCGGGTGCAGCATTCCGTCGACCACCCGGACGTAGGTGACAACACCGCGGTAGGTGTCATAGACCGAGTCGAAGATCATGGCGCGGGCGGGGGCGTTCGGGTCGCCCACGGGGGCCGGCAGGTCACGGACGATCTTGTCGAGCAGCACTTCCACGCCCATGCCGGTCTTGCCCGAGACACGCAGCACGTCGTCGGGGTCGCCGCCGATCAGGTTGGCGAGTTCCTCCGCGTACTTCTCGGGCTGGGCCGCGGGAAGGTCGATCTTATTGAGGACCGGAATAATCGTGAGGTTGTTCTCCATCGCCAGGTACAGGTTGGCGAGGGTCTGGGCCTCAATGCCCTGGGCCGCGTCCACGAGCAAAACTGCACCTTCACAGGCAGCCAGGGAACGGGATACCTCGTAGGTGAAGTCGACGTGGCCGGGAGTGTCGATCATGTTCAGGGCATAGCTGGTGCCTTCAACTTCCCAAGGCATGCGGACTGCCTGGGACTTGATGGTGATGCCACGCTCACGTTCGATATCCATGCGGTCCAGATACTGGGCCTTCATGTCGCGGGACTGAACGACGCCGGTGTACTGCAACATGCGGTCAGCCAGAGTGGATTTACCGTGGTCAATGTGCGCAATGATGCAGAAGTTCCGGATGATGGCCGGATCTGTTGCGGCGGGCACCGGGGCGGTGCGGGCCATGGGAGACACGCAGGGTCCTTACTGTTGGCATTTCCGCGGCTGTGCTCAGGACGGCCGAAGCCGTCGCAGGACCTGCCGCACGTGAACTTATAGTGTCCCACGTCCTGCCCCCGCTCGGTGCATTGTTTGCGTGATCGGGCTGCGGGACCGCGAACGGCACCGATCCGGGGCACAGTATCGTTGCAGGATGGCATTCAACCTCCGCTCCCTTGGCAACGCCGTCCGTACCGTATTCCGCCTCCTGGAGGGGCGCCCGGCCGAGGATGCCACGGACCGACGGCGCAAGCGCCCTGCCGGACCGGTCCGACCGGCGCCGGGCCGTGCCACGAAGCCGTCAGCACAGCCCGAGACCGGCGCGGGCATCACCGGGACATACCCGGGTGACTTCACGGGCGCCGCTCATGTCCGGTATGCCCCCTCCCCCAACGGCAAGCCGGAACCGGGTGAAGTGGTGTGGACGTGGGTTCCCTACGAAGAGGACCATTCGCAGGGCAAGGACCGGCCGGTGCTCCTGATCGGAAGCCGCGGGCGGTACCTGCTGGGGCTCATGCTCACCAGCAAGGACCACGACCAGGACCGCAGGAATGACGACAGTTACGTGGATATCGGCACCGGCAGCTGGGACCGGCAGCGCCGGCCCAGCGAAGCCAAACTGGACCGCATCATCCAGGTCAGCGCGGCGGACATCCGCAGGGAGGGCGCCGTCCTGGACCGGAAGCGTTTCGACGGCGTCGCGTCTGCACTCCGC
Source organism: Arthrobacter sp. LjRoot78 (assembly GCF_964254335.1). Lineage (NCBI taxonomy): Bacteria > Bacillati > Actinomycetota > Actinomycetes > Micrococcales > Micrococcaceae > Arthrobacter > Arthrobacter sp. LjRoot78. The sequence goes on from NZ_CAXUTG020000001.1 coordinate 2,442,386, forward strand.
GAGTTTCACGGCTGGAGCTGACGAAAGTTCCGAAGGGGCACGGGATCAGCAGGGCAGGCGTCAGCCGAGGCAGCAGCATTGCAGGGCATCTGCTATTATTGACAGCTGTGTGTCCGTGCAGGTCGACGGCCACTGATGGTTGGCCGCCATAGGTATCCCCACGCCGCTCAGTCAATGGCCAATCTGAAAGCCCTCTAGACCATTTCCGCATTAAAAAGAGAGTTCACACGTGGCTAATATCAAGTCCCAGAAGAAGCGCATCCTCACCAACGAGAAGGCTCGCCTGCGCAACAACGCAGTCAAGTCGGAGCTGAAGACGGCCATCCGCGCCGTCAACACCGCCGTTGAGTCCACCGACAAGGATGCCGCTGCTGCTGCGCTGGTTGCTGCAAGCCGAAAGCTGGATAAGGCTGTCAGCAAGGGCGTTCTTCACAAGAACAACGCTGCAAACCGCAAGTCGGCGATCTCCAAGAAGGTCAACGCACTCTAAGGTTTTCCAGTTCAACTGAACTGATGATCGTGGCCGGCACCCCTCGCGGGTGCCGGCCACATCCATTTAACCCTCTTAGCTCGTTGACCCGCTCCAGCTCACAGCCGGCTAGCTCGCAGGCGGGTAGGTCACCGCAGGCCTAGCGGCGCACCGACGTCGCGATGACGGTGACCGCGTGTTCCACTGCGTACACGGGGTCCCGGGAAAGGCCTTTGACCTGCGCATCCGCTTCGGCCGTCACCTGGATGGAGCGGACCAGGCCTTCCGGCGTCCAGCGCCGGACGTCCCGCTGCGCCTGTTCCACCAGCCACGGCTGCATGCCAAGCTGCCGCGCAATCTGGGCCGAGGAACCGTGTGCGCCCGCAACTTTGGCTACCGTGCGGAGTTTGGCGGCCAGCGCGGCCACTAGCGGAACAGGGTCTGCCCCTGTTGCCAGGGCGTGGCGAAGCGTGGAGAGTGCCAGCGGAGCATTGCCGGCCAGGGCGGCGTCGGCAACTTTGAAGGCCGTCGCCTCGATCCGGCCGCCGTAGTAGCGGTCCACCATGTCTGTATCGACAGTCGTGGCTGCATCCGCGATGAGCTGGCTGCAGGCCGCGGCGAGTTCCGACAGGTTGGCTCCCACCGCATTGACCAGGGCATGAACGGCCTCGGGCTCGATGCGGCGCCCTGCCGCCTTGAATTCGGAGAGCACGAACGCCGACTTGTCCGCGTCCTTTTTCAGAGGCTGGCAATCGACCACGGGCCAGCCCGCAGACTTGATGGCGTCCAGCAGCTTCTTGCCCCTGACTCCGCCGCCGTGGCGGACCACCAGCACTGCGTCAGGCTCCGGATCCGCCAGGTATTTGAGGGCGTCCGCGAGGAAGGCGTCATTCATCGCTTCAGCGGACTCCACCTCGATGAGCTTGGATTCCCCGAACAGCGAAGGGCTGACGTTCATGGCGAGGGCGCCGGGTTCGTAACTGCCTGCGTTGAGCCTGGTGACTTCGACATCCGGCTGGGCTGCACGGACCTGCGACCTGATCCGGTCCATGGCGCGGATGCCGAGGTATTCTTCGGGTCCGCCGATCAGCACGACACTGGCCGGCGCTACATCGCGCCAGGTGGCCGTCGCTGACGTTGCCGGTTTGGATCGTGCTTTTTGCGCAGCGGCCACTCTTGGTTCCTCCCGGAATTCCGATTAATACCTCTAAGGCTCCCACGGCGGCGGCGCACATCAAAGCCGGTGAACGGTGGCACCAGCTCCAGCAGGTCGATGGTCCTTCGGTGCGCCGCCAGGACCAGTGTGGCCACGGCGCGCGGGTGCAGAATGAGCCAGAGGAGCAGTACGGAGCAGGCGGAGAATGACACCATGGTGGCCGCGCCGAACGGCCCCTCCGGCCATGGCAGGGCCGCGCCGGGCAAGGCCGCGAAGAACCTGGCGACGGCGGCGACTCCGGCCGAGCAGCCACCCGCAACCGCCATGGGAACATTGGCCGCCCATGGCGCGAGCGGCACCAGCGGCACGGCCGCAGTGCCGAGGATGGTGACCGGTGCCACGAGGGGCGCAGCCACCATGTTTGCCAGGAGGGCGTAGGACGAAAACTGGGGCTGCAGCAGGACGATGACCGGCCCGCAGAAGAGCTGGGCGGAAAGCGGTACCGCCAGGCCGGCGGCAAGCCAGCGCGGGACAACCGGCGGCAGCCATTCCATGATCCGCGGCCCGGCAAGCACGATGCCGAGCGTGGCCAGCACGGACAGCAGGAAGCTGAAGCTGGTACCGAGTGCCGGGTCTGCCATGAGGAGTCCGGTCACCGCGAGGCAAAGGAAGCTCAGCCCGCGACCGGCCCGGCCGCCGGACAGGGATACGAGCCCGATCGCCCCCATCAGCGCTGCCCGGAGGACACTTGCATCCGGACCCACCATCAGGACGAATAGTGCCAGTCCGGTGAGCGCGGCTGCCGCGGCCGGGGCCCGGGGTAGTCGAACACTCCGCGCGGCCAGCAACAGCGCCCCCAGGATGAGGCTGCAGTTGGCCCCGCTGACAGCGGTCAGGTGGGTCATGCCGACAGTCTTCATGGCGCTTTCCAGCTGTTCATCGAGGAAGCCCGTATCACCCGTGACCATTCCTGGCAGGAGGCCGCGGGCATCGCCGCCGATCCATTCCGCGGCAGCGGCAAACCCGCTCCGGAGCGCGACAGGTCCTTCCCGCCATGCCGAGGGGGCAACCGTGGTGGCCGGGCCGGTGGTGGCGGACAAAGTGCCCGCCTGTGCCTGGCCGGCATCGGCCGGCTGCAGTTTTCCTGTGGTCCGGACCCGCTGCCCGGGGACCACGTGCTGCCAGTCGTCACCGCCCACGATCAGCACGCGTGCATCACCCCTGATGAGGCGCCCGTTTGCGATGATCGTGATCGCTGTTGCCTGGACAGCCCACCGGCCGGATCCGGTGCGGCCGGGAACCTTGAGTTCACGCGGCGAGCCTTCTATCTCCGCCTCAACCACAACTGCGGAGCGGGCCGTCACGGCGTCCGCCACGGGTCCGTCATGCTTCTGGGACGCTGCTACCGCCGCGTGGGACGCGACGGCTGCCGATAGCACCAGGGCAACGGCAAGAGTGGTCAGGAAGCTGCGCGGCGCCAGCCCAATCCCGTGAGTCCGCACCCGGCGCCGGCTGATCACCACAAGCAGCACCACGGCCGAGAGGAGGAGTCCCCCGATCAACACGCAGAGCGCGGGCAACGGCAACCAGACACCGCCGACGGCGGCCGTCCAGGTGAGGAGGGCACAAGGTGCCAGGCGAAGGTCAGTCCTGCGCCGTGGTCTCCCGCCGGCTCCGGACGCAGCAGGTTTTCCGATTCCCTGCGCCCTGTCCTCCGGCGGGGGAAGAAGGCGGGCGGCAACCATAGCCCGCAGTCCCGCAGACGTCCGGGGCACAATGCCCTGGATACCGGCGGAGCGTGTTCCCGGTGTACTAGGAAAAATCGACGTCGGGTCACCGGTAGCATGCCGCGGCGGCAGCAAGGCCTCGTCCTGCCCGCCCCGGACGGCTGCGTCGACGAAGCGCTGCCACGGACTGGGGCGGCCCATCTCAGGAGACCCGCACGAGCGGCAACAGCGTTTCCAGCATCTTAGGGCCGACGCCGTCCACGGCGTCGAGTTCCTCTACGGCGCTGAACCGTCCGTGTTCCTTCCGCCAATCAAAGATGCGCTGGGCCAGGACGGGCCCTACCCGGGGCAGTGTCCCCAGTTCCTCCACGGACGCCGTATTCAGGTCGACTTTGGCACTGCCTGTTCCCTGCCCGCCGGAACCTGTTCCGTCGGACCCGGTTTCGTTGCCAGCCGTTCCCTGGGCCTCCGCCGGATCCCCCGCCTGCGGAACGTGGATCTTCTGGCCATCTGCCAGCACGGAGGCCAGGTTCAGCCGTTCCAGGTCAGCCGTGGCCGTACTGCCTCCGACGGCGGCGATTGCCTCGTGGATCCGGCTGCCTTCCGGCAGTTCCACAACACCTGCCCTGTTGACCGCCCCCGTGACATGAACCACGATCTTCCTGCCGGAGGCAGGCCCGGAAGCCTGCCCTCCTTCTGACGTCCCGCCGGACTCCCCCGGGTCTGTCCCGGTGCTTCCATCCGGCTGCCCGCGTGCGTCCGGGGTGCTGACATCGCTCAGCGGCACCACCTGGCCGCGGCTGCTGGCGACGTCCCACCAGAACCAGCCGCCCAGCAGGAGGCTCACTATTCCCAGCAGCACCGCAACGCGGATGCCTGTGCGCCACCTGAACTTCGCGGGTCCGGAGGCCCTGCCACCGGCGGAGGCGTCAGGCGTATCCAGATCCGGCTGCGCACCGCCGTCGTAGGTGAAAGTCCCTTGGCCGGGGGCTCCGTGCTCCAGCAGCCCCTGTCCTGTGGCCCCGGCTGTTCCTGGCCCGCCGCTGTCATCACCGCCGGCCGGCCCAAGGGAAGCCGTCAGCCGCCGCCGTGCACGCGTGGCCGCGGCAGGTGCTCCCGCTTCCGCTTTCCGGGGTGACATACCCACAACGCTAGGAGAACACGGCGGGAACGGACACTGCGGAGGGCCGTATGTGGAAAGCGGCCGCACAACAGGTCACCGGGACGACGGCCGGTATTTTCACCATTGAATTTACATATTGACGGGGAAGCGCCGCCGCCTTAGCATTTTGCCCTGCCCCGAATCCTGGGAAAGAGTCTGAAGAATGGGGACGGTCATGATGGCAAAAAGGTCTGTGCTCTTTTCCGGTTGCGGAGTTGGTCTGGGGCTCCTGCTTGCGACCGGCGCGACGCCAGCCGGCGCGGCAGGCAACGCGGCAGGTAGTGAAGGGACCCAGTTCACCGAATACTCGTCGTGTATCACGGATGAGCTTTCCGGCTGGACGTTTTGCCAGACGGGCACTGATCGGCACATCGAGGTGCATACGCCGAGCGGAGTCGCAGTCTTCCAGGGAAGCGGTGACGTGAGCGCCACCCAGATCTCCCCCGACGGCGAAACCATCACAGTGGACAACACGCACAAGTTCGTCAGCGTGTTTGCCTACTACGAAAGCCCGTGGTCCTTCGACGCTAATGTCATCAAAACCGGCGCGACAAGTGTCTACACGTTTCCCGATGGTGCCTCCTGCACCATCGTGTCGGACAGCATCAGCGTCCTCGAGAAAAGCCGCTACAACCGTGACACGGTGACCTGCAGCCCCTGACCCGGACTGTTCCAACTGGCTACTTCTGGTAAGTGATGTAGGCCTCGTACTGGACCCGCCATGCGTCAGGCGCCTTCGGATCGGGCACCGTCGTGGTGAGGAACTGGACGCTCGTCACCTGGCCCTTGAGATACTTCAGCCAGTTCGTCACTTCTTCGGACACGTCCTTGTCGAACTGCGCCACGTGGTGCACCTGCATTGTCATGGAAGCCTCCTTGCTCGGTAGGGAGCGTGCTTGGTGGGGAGACTGTACTACCGGCGCCGCTATTGGGCCAGAGCGGGCTCCTTTTGCGGTGTGCTGCTCTCCCCCACGATCACGGCGAGGACACCCAGCCCCGCGTGGGCGGCGAGGACGGCCGGCAGCGAACTGATCTGCGCGGGGGGTACGTCCGGGAGCGAGGCTGCCAGCCGTTCCGCAAGCTCAGCGGCTTCCCCGGGATTGCCGAAGTGGTGGACGGCCAGGCGGGCCTGGCCGGGGGGACGCGCGGCGGCGTCCGCCACCACAATTTCCTCGAGGCGCGCCACGGCCCGCGAGGCGGACCTGACCTTTTCCAGCGGAACGATTTTCCCGTCATCCACGGCGAGGATCGGCTTGATGGCAAACATCGTCCCCCACAGGGATGCCGCCGCTCCGATCCGGCCTCCGCGGCGTAGCTGCTCCAGGCTGGGTAAATAGAAATACACCCTGGTACGGGCCAGCCGTTCTTCCGCAAAGGCGCGCACTTCAGGGGCTGCCCGGCCGTCTGCCGCCGCGACCACCGCACTCTGCACACCCATGCCCAGTGCCATGCCCACGGTCTTCGAGTCGACCACTTCCACGGGGATGCCGACGCGCGATGCCGCGAGCCTGGCGGAGTCGGCAGTTCCGGAAAGTGCCCCGGAAATATGCACGGAGACCACCGCTTCGAAGCCGCGGCGCTGCGCCGCAAGATAGGCCTGCTCAAACTGGCCGGGCGACGGCCGCGACGTCTTGACCGGCGTGCCCGTAGCCAGCGCCACCGCAATGGTCTCGGTGATGTCGTCTTCGCCTTCGCCGTAGATCTCGGGCCCCACCATAACGGGCATGGGAACCACGGTCAGCCGGCCGTCGGCGGCAAAGTCCATGACCCAGTCGGCCGGAAGCGCCGCTGCGGAATCGGTCACCACCGCAGTGCGCACGACGGCGGCCGTAACCACTTCCTGTGCCGCGCCCGCCGTTCGGGAAGACTGGCGCAGGCGGGCCAGCCGTTCCTTCAGCCACGGCCATCCGGCCGGCTCCCGGTCGTTCACGGCGTCCCCCTGCTGCTACGGTCAAACATCATGGCCGGCCGCCGGCGATACCGGCGGCCGGTGTCCCGGCTAGGCCGGGACGATGTTGACCAGTTTAGGGGCACGCACGATGACCGTGCGGATACCGCGCCCGTCGAGGGCGCGCTGGACGTTCTCCGACGCCAGGGCCAGTTCACGCAGCTCGTCCTCGCCGATCCCCGGGGAGACCTCGAGCCGGTCGCGGACCTTGCCCTGCACCTGGACCACGGCGGTCACGGTTTCCTGCACGAGGAGTGCTTCGTCATGCGCGGGCCAGCCGGCGTTCGCCACCGAGGCGGGATGCCCCAGCACATTCCACATGTCCTCGGCCGTGTAGGGCGCAAAAAGGCTCAGGATGACCGCAACGGCTTCCGCCGCTTCGCGGACCGCTGGATCCGCCCCGCCTGCACCCGAGTCGATGACCTTGCGGGTCGCGTTGACAAGCTCCATCAGTTTGGCCACCACAACGTTGAACTTGTTGCCGTCCAGCAGTGCGGCGGCGTCGGCGATGGTGCGGTGCGTGACAGAGCGCAGCGCGCGGTCTCCCTGGGCAGCGTCCGTTCCGGGCGCGCTGGTGACATCCTGCGCCAGGCGCCACGCCCGGGCCAGGAACTTGGCGGAGCCCGACGGCGAAACGTCCGCCCAGTCGACGTCGTCCTCCGGCGGGGAGGCGAAAATCATGGTGAGCCGCACGGCGTCAACGCCGTACTTGTCCAGCTGTTCTCCGAGGTCAACACCGTTGCCCAGTGACTTGCTCATGGCCTTGCCCCCGTTGAGGACCTGGCCCTGGTTGAGCAGTGCGCTGAACGGCTCGTCGGCGTCGATCATGCCGAGGTCGTGGATGACCTTGGTGAAGAACCGTGCGTACAGCAGGTGCAGGATGGCGTGCTCCACGCCGCCCACGTACTGCCCCACGGGCATCCAGTCGTTGATCTTCTCCGGGTCGAAGGGACCCTCGGTGTACTGCGGGGAAACGAACCGCAGGAAGTACCAGGACGAGTCAACGAACGTGTCCATGGTGTCGGTGTCGCGCTTGGCGGGGCCGTGGCAGTTGGGGCACTCAACGTTGACCCAGGCTTCGGCGGCGGCGAGCGGGGACGTGCCCTTCGGGGACAGGTCTTCACCGCGCAGGTCGGCCGGCAGGGTGACGGGCAGCTGTTCGTCGGGAACAGGGACCTCGCCGCAGGCGGGGCAGTGGATGATCGGGATGGGCGTGCCCCAGAAGCGCTGGCGGCTGAGCAGCCAGTCACGGAGGCGGAAGTTGACGAATTTTTCGCCGGTTCCCTGTTTCTCCAGCATGTCGATCGCGGCCGGGATGGCCTCAGCCTTGGGCAGGCCGTCGAGCACGCCGGAGTTGATCAGGGTGCCTTCTCCCGCCGTGGCCGTACCGGTGACCGCGGGGTCGTCCTCTCCCGTGTCCAGCACGGCGCGGACGGGCAGGTCGAAGGTTTTGGCGAAGTCCAGGTCGCGCTGGTCATGGGCGGGGACAGCCATGATGGCGCCCGTGCCGTAGTCAGCCAGGACATAGTCCGCTGCCCAGACCGCCAGCTTTTCGCCGTTAAGGGGGTTGACCGCGTAACGGCCGGTGAACACGCCCGTCTTTTCCCGTTCGGTGGACTGCCGTTCGATTTCGGACAGCGCCTTGACCTGTTCGCGGTAGGCGTCCAACGCGGCGGCGTGCTCGTCCGTGACCAGTTCGACTGCCAGCGGCGCGTCTGCGGCGACAACGAAGAACGTGGCACCGTACAGGGTGTCCGGGCGGGTGGTAAAGACAGTGACGTCCTTGGCCGGCTTCTCGCCGTCGGCTTCGATCACGAAGTTGACGTGGGCGCCTTCGGAGCGGCCGATCCAGTTCTTCTGCATGGCCAGGACGCGCTCGGGCCAGTGGCCGCGCAGCTCGTCCATGTCGTCCAGCAGGCGGTCGGCGTAGTCGGTGATCTTGAAGTACCACTGGTTCAGGGACTTCTTGGTCACGGCGGTGCCACAGCGTTCGCAGGCGCCGTTGACCACCTGTTCGTTGGCCAGCACGGTCTGGTCCTTGGGGCACCAGTTGACCGGGGAATCCTTCCGGTACGCCAGGCCGCGCTCGTAGAAGCGCTTGAACAGCCACTGGGTCCAGCGGTAGTACCCCGGGTCGGAGGTGTGCAGGCGCCGCGACCAGTCTGCGGAGATGGCGTAGCGCTTGAAGGACGCCGCCTGGGTGTCGATATTGGCGTAGGTCCACTCGCTGGGATGCGCATTGCGCTTGATGGCGGCGTTCTCTGCGGGCAGGCCGAAGGAGTCCCAGCCGATCGGGTGCAGGACGTCAAAGCCCTTCTGGCGCAGGTACCGCGCGACGACGTCGCCCATGGCAAACGCTTCGGCGTGGCCCATGTGCAGGTCACCTGAGGGGTAAGGGAACATGTCGAGGACGTAACGGCGCTCGCGCGAGCCGTCGTCCAGGGGGGTGAACACCTTGAGGTCTTCCCACACCTGCGGCCATTTGGCCTCCATCGCGGCGAAGCTGTAGGTGCCCTCCTCGGGACCTTCCGTTGCGACTGCTGCTGTTCCGGTCTCTGTCTCCGGCTGAACGCTCACTGCTGCCCTCTTCTGTTCTGTACCGCTTGTCGTAAGGCTCTGGCGTCCTGTCCCGCCCCGGCCTCCTGATCCCCTGCTTGTGGCCGGGGGATAACCCCAGACACACAAAAGCCCCTCGACATGGAGGGGCGGCCGCTCGGCAATCCGTACTTGGTCGGGATACCGCGCGGCTAGCTAAGCAGAAGGATCGCACGCATAGAACTACTTTAGCGCACCTCCACCATCACCTGAACGTAAGTCGCCACGAGCGGCTGAATAGCTGACGGACAAGTTGATGGCAGCCGCACCTCGCCGGGACGGGCGGGGCAGCTGCGGCTGCCATCAACGACAGGTCAGACTACTTCACGTCCTCGTCGACCCAGTCCATGGACTTCGTCACGGCCTTCTTCCAAAGGCGCATCTGGCGGTCCCGTTCCCCTGCGTCCATCTGCGGTTCCCAGCGCTTGTCCTCGGACCAGTTGGCCGAGCACTCCCCCAGGTCCTTCCAGAACCCGACGGCAAGGCCGGCAGCATAGGCAGCACCGAGGGCCGTGGTCTCCACGACCTTCGGCCGGATCACCGGAACGCCCAGGATGTCCGCCTGGAACTGCATCAGGGCGTCATTGGCGACCATGCCGCCGTCGACCTTCAACTCCGTCAGCGGAACACCGGAGTCCGCGTTGACGGCGTCGAGCACCTCACGGGTCTGGAAGGCAGTGGCCTCCAGGGCCGCACGGGCGATGTGGTTCCTGTTGACGAAGCGGGTCAGGCCCACGATGGCGCCGCGGGCGTCGGACCGCCAGTACGGTGCGAACAGTCCCGAGAACGCCGGCACGATGTAAACGCCGCCGTTGTCCTTGACCGAGGCGGCGAGCGTTTCCACTTCCGGGGCACTGCTGATCAACCCGAGGTTGTCCCGCAGCCACTGGATGAGGGATCCGGTGACGGCGATGGAGCCTTCCAGCGCATAGTGCGGAGCAGCGTCCCCCAGCTTGTAGCCCACCGTGGTCAGCAGGCCGTTCTTGGAGTGGACGATTTCCTCGCCGGTGTTGAAGATCAGGAAGCAGCCGGTGCCGTAAGTGTTCTTGGCCTCGCCGGCCTCAAACGCCGCCTGGCCGAACGTTGCCGCCTGCTGGTCGCCAAGAATGCCGGCAACCGGGGTTTCGCGGAGCAGCTGTGAGGTGTGGACCGTGCCATAGACCTCGGAGGAGGACTTGATGGCCGGCATCATGGAGGCTGGAACGCCGAAGGCATCCAGAATCTCCTGGTCCCAGGACAGTGTGTCGAGGTCCATGAACATGGTCCGGGAGGCGTTGGTGACGTCGGTGACGTGCACGCCGCCGTCCACTCCGCCCGTGAGGTTCCACAGGACCCAGCAGTCCGTGTTGCCGAAGACCAGATCGCCGGCTTCGGCCTTGGCACGCGCGCCCTCCACGTTGTCCAGGATCCACTTGATCTTGGTGCCGGAGAAGTACGTTGCCAGCGGCAGGCCCACCTTCTGCTTGAAACGCTCCGGGCCGCCGTCCTTGGCCAGTTCGTCGACGATGTCCTGGGTCCGGGTGTCCTGCCAGACGATGGCGTTGTATACGGCCTCGCCCGTCGTTTTGTCCCAGACAACGGCCGTTTCGCGCTGGTTGGTGATGCCGACGGCGGCGATGTCGTGCCGGGTCAGGTTTGCCTTGGACAGGGCGGACGCGATGACCTCGCGGGTGTTGTTCCAGATTTCTGCGGGGTCGTGTTCCACCCAGCCTGCCTGCGGAAAGATCTGCTCGTGTTCCATCTGGCCCGAGGAGACGATGCTGCCGCTGTGGTCGAAGACGATGGCGCGGGTGCTGGTGGTGCCCTGGTCGATGGCGATTACGTACTGGTTCATGTTGACGTCCTTGTCTGTTGTCTGAAGGGCTTGGAGGGGGTCTTGGAAGGCCGGACGGGGATCAGGAAGCCGCCGCGGCGATGATCGGCACTACTGCTGCGACGGCGCCGGCGAGTCCGCCGCCTACCAGCGGCCCGACAACCGGGATCCAGGAATAGCTCCAGTCGCTGGAGCCCTTGCCCTTGATGGGCAGCAGTGCGTGGGCGATACGGGGACCGAGGTCGCGGGCGGGGTTGATGGCGTAGCCGGTGGGGCCGCCGAGGGACACGCCGATGCCGACAACCAGCAGGGCAACGGCCAGCGGGCCCAGTCCCGAAGGGGTCCCGCCGAGGGTCAGGATGACGAAGACGAGGACAAAGGTGCCGATGATCTCGGTGATCAGGTTCCACGGTGTAGAGCGGATGGCCGGGCCGGTAGAAAACACGGCAAGCTTGCTGGCGGGCTCCGGCTCGGCGTCGAAGTGCTGCTTGTGGGCCAGCCACATGACCACTGCACCCAGGAACGCGCCCAGGAACTCACCGCCGAAGTAGGTCAGCGTAGATGCGAAGTCGACACTCACGCCGGGAGCATACTCCGTCTTACCGTTGAGCAGCAGGCCGAAAGTGACGGCGGGATTCAGGTGTGCGCCGGACTTGGCGGCCACGAAAACACCGCAGAAGACCGCAATGCCCCACCCCCAGGTGACCATCAGGAATCCGCCGTTGTTGCCCTTGGTGCCTTTGAGCGCGACGTTTGCCACAACGCCGCAACCCAGCAGGGTCAGCATCGCGGTTCCGAATACTTCGGAAAGGAAAACAATTCCAAGAGACATCTTTGACTCCTCTATTTTCTGTTGTCAGCCCTTCGCGAGTTTGAAGGGCTGTTGGGCCGGCAACGTGGTTGCGTTGCCGGCCGGCTGCTGCGCCGGCTGTTCCTCCAGCGGAACCGCGCAGCCCCTGCGCCCGGGCACTCCCTCCCCGGGCACGCAAGCTATCTAGGCGACCAGGCTGTGGACCTGGACGCCGTGGAAGCGTTCAAGCACCTCCTGGGCATAGTGGATCTCGGCTGTCCTGGCGGCGGCGTCCCAGCCGAGCGGAGCGGCAAGGACCTCTGCCACCTCGTTGAGGAGTTCGCCCGTAACCAGCCCGCGGAAGGCCAGGGACGTCCGCCGGATCAGCACGTCGATGAGGTGACCTACCTGTTCGTTGCGGGCCATGAACTCCAGTTCGCGGACACTGAGTTCCCGCGTGGAGTGCAGGAGCCTGTCCGGTCCGGCGTCGAGATAGCGCAGGACTTCTTCGGCGCGGGTACCGTAGCGGGTCAGCAATCCGGAGATCCGGTCAGCGTCCCGGCCGGCGGACATGTGTGCCTTGATCCACTGCTGGACTCCGGACGGGGTGTCCGGGAAGCCTGCGCCGCCGCCGATGGCGAGTTTCGCCGTCGAGACCTTCCGTTCCAGGCCCAGTTCCTTGAGCACGTCATTTGTCAGGTGTTCTGCCAGCGCCCGGAACGTGGTCCATTTGCCGCCCACCAGGCTGAGTACGACGGCGCCGCCGACTGACGTTGCCTGTCCGCTGGACACCGCTCCCTGTCCGCCGCGCTCGATCCGGTAGTCCCGGCTGACGAAGCCGGGCTGGGTGGCGTCGTGCCTGGGCAGCGGGCGGACACCGGCGAAGGTGTACACGATCTGGTCCCGGCTCACCGCGACGTCCGGGAAGACATGGCCGATCAGGTCGAAGAAGTAGTCGATCTCGGCGTCGGTGCAGACGGCATCCTCTGCCATGTCCGCATCCACGTCGGTGGTGCCCACCAGCACGCGGTCACCCATCGGGTAGATCAGTACGATCCGGCCGTCGGTGTGTTCAAAGAAGATTTCGCGGCCGTTGCAGGCTTCGAGGAGCCCCGGGTGGTCCAGCACGATATGCGAGCCCTTTGTCCCGCCCATAAAAGCTGATGCGGCGCCCATGGCCTGGTTGGTCAGGTCCACCCAGGCGCCGGTGGTGTTGACGATGACGTCCGCCGTGAAGTCGAAGACTTCGCCGGTGAGCTCGTCGCGAAGCTGGACAGTGCTGCCGCCAGTGGATCCCGCCGAATTTCCGGCTGCCCCGCCCATGGACAGGAGCGAGAGGTAGTTGCTGGCCCGGGCGTCACTCGGACCCGCGGCACCGGCCTTTTCGCCGTCCTGGAGCACGTCGAGCGTGAGCCGCTCGGGGTTGTGGACGGAGGCATCGAAGTAGGTGGCCGCGTACTTGATTCCGGGGTGCAGCCGCGGCAGCTCCGCCAGGGCGCGCTTCCGGCCGCGGAACTGGTGGCGCGGAACTGTGCCGCCGTCGCGTGAGAAGAAGTCGTACATGCTCAGGCCGAGCTTGATCAGGAAGGCGCCGCGTTCTTTCGGCTTGCCCTGCTGCTTGTGGGTCAGGAACCGCAGGGGCGCGGACAGCACGCCGGAGAAGGTGCTGAAGATGGGAATGGTGGTCTGGAGCGGCTTGACGTAGTGGGGAGCGATGCGCAGCAGCCGGTTGCGTTCGACAACGGACTCCTGGACCAGACGGAATTCACCGTTTTCCAGGTACCGGATTCCGCCGTGGATCATGTGCGACGATGCACCGCTGGCCCCCTGGCAGTAGTCCCCGCGTTCCACGAGCGCAACATCGACGCCCTGTAGTGCCAGATCGCGGAACGTGCCTACGCCGTTGATTCCGCCGCCGATGATCAGGACCTGCGCGCGGGGCCGCTTTCGCAGGTTCTGCACTGAGGACCGCTGGCGGCTGGAAGACGGATGGCCGGATGAATCGTTGGTTCCCAAATCTGCTCCTTTGGGTTTGGTTCTGTGCGGCACGCCTCAGCGCGGCGCCGTTCACCACTATTGTTTGGACTAATGGAAAATGGAGTCAAGCACTATGCACAAACGTGCAGAACGGAAGCCGAATGCCGCGTTCACGCCACTCAGAAGCCCTCAGGGCTGCACAACTGTATTACCTCCAGGACCTCACGATGGACGCCATAGCCAGGGAGCTCCGGACCTCAAGATCCACGGTTTCCCGCCTTTTATCGACTGCCCGCGAAACCGGTCTGGTGCAGATCCAGATCCGCAATCCGCTCGACACAGGACCCGAACTGGAGAACATGATCCGCTCCCAATACGGCGTCGATGTGCACGTCGTTCCGGTGGTGGACACCCTGAATGAGGCGGAGACCCTTGACAGGGTGGCCATGCAGGCGGCAAGGACGATCGGTCCGCTGGTCGACTCAAACGCGATCATCGGCGTCGCATGGGGATCCACCCTCAGCGCGGTCAGCCGCCACCTGACCCGCAAGATCACCCATGACAGCGTGATCGTCCAGCTCAACGGTGCCGGGAACATGCAGACCACCGGCATTACCTACGCCAGCGACATCATGCGCAGGTTCGGCAGCGCCTACGGGGCGCGTGTTGAACAGTTTCCCGTTCCGGCGTTCTTTGACCACGCCGCCACGAAAACCGCCATGTGGAATGAACGCAGCGTCCAGCGCATCCTGGAACTGCAGTCACGCATGAGCATTGCCATTTTCGGCGTGGGTTCAGTGGACGCCGACTACCCGAGCCACGTCTATGCCGGCGGCTACCTCGACGAGAGCGACCTGAACATTCTGGCCAGCTCGGACGTGGTGGGTGACGTTGCCACCGTGTTTTTCCGCGGCGACGGGTCCTCCGACGGCATCACGCTCAACGAAAGATCCACCGGCCCGGCGCTGGCACAGCTGCGGCAGGTCCGGCGTCGGATATGCGTTGTATCAGGAGCCTCGAAGATCAACGGGCTGCGCGGCGCGCTCGCAGCCGGGCTCGCCACTGACCTGATCCTCGATGAAGCCATGGCGCGGCGCCTGGTGAGTTTCGACGGGTTATCGTGAAGCCTTCGGCGGAAGGCCGCGCGGCCTGTCCCGGGGAGCCGGCCGCGGGGAGTCGGTAGAGTCAGTGCTATGAAAACCTCGCCCCGGCTAAGCCTCAACAACGGTGTGCTGATCGACCAACTGGGCTTCGGGCTCTACAAGGTTCCCCCGGCAGACGCTGCCGGCCTGGTGACCATGGCACTCGAAGCCGGCTACCGGCACTTCGACACTGCGTCCATGTACGGGAATGAAACCGGGGTGGGCAAGGCCATCGGCGCCCTCTCCGGCTTCGCCGGCAGCGGAGCCGGCGGCGGCTCCGGCGAGGCGGCGCCGTCGCTCTCCCGCGAGGACCTCTTCGTCACCACGAAAGTGTGGAATGACGACCACGGCTACGACGCAACGATGCGGGCCTTCCAGACGTCCATGTCCAACCTCGGCCTGGAATACCTGGACCTCTACCTCATCCACTGGCCCTGCGCCCGCCGCGGACTCTTCACCGAAAGTTACCGGGCCATGGAAACGCTGTACCGCGAGGGCCGGATCCGGGCCATCGGAGTTTCCAACTTCCAGCCGGCCCATCTGGAACGCCTCCTGGAGACGGCCGAAGTGGTCCCCGCCGTGAACCAGGTGGAACTTCATCCCTGGCTGCAGCAGGACGAACTCCGGGCCCTGCACGACCGGCTTGGCATCCGCACCGAGGCCTGGAGTCCGCTGGGCCGGGGCCAGGTGCTCGAGGATCCAGTGGTTGTAGAGCTGGCAGCGGCGCACGGCCGGACCGCGGCCCAGGTCATCCTGAGGTGGCATGTGCAGCTGGGCAACGTGGTCATTCCGAAAGCCAGCTCTTATTCCCGGATCCGGGAAAACCTTGATGTCTTCGGCTTCACGCTGGATGCGTCGGACATGGCCGCCCTTGCAGCCCTGGAACGCAACCACCGCACAGGCTCCCACCCGGACAACGTCAACTAGGATTCGACACCATGGAACAAGTGGACACAGGCCCGGCACAGGCCCTGACCCTCTTCAGCGGCGAACTGGACGACAGGACACGGGCCGCCAGCGTCGACCTGGGTGGCTGCAATGTGGACTACTGGGTGTATGAGCCGGTATCCGTTACGGCCGGGACCAGGACGATCCTGGTAATCCACGGATTCCGTGGAGACCACCACGGCCTGCTCCGGGTTGCGGACCAGCTCCCCGACATGCGGCTGATCATGCCGGACCTGCCCGGTTTCGGCAGCTCTGATGCCTTCACCGACGGTGAGCACAGCGTCGCGCGGTACGGGCAGTTCATCCGCGACTTTATGACAGCCCTGGGCCTCGGACCGGACACAGTGCTGCTGGGACACTCCTTCGGATCCATCATTGCCAGCCACTTCGTGGCGGCCAACCCCGGCGCTGTGTTCCCGCTCATCCTCATCAATCCCATTGCCGCGCCGGCACTGGAGGGGCCCAAGGGCGTCATGACCAAACTGGCCGTCTTCTACTACGAGGCCTCCGCCAGGCTCCCCCGCGCCCTGGGCCTGTACCTGCTCCGGAGCAGGCTCATTGTCAGGGTCATGAGCGTGGCCATGGCAAAGACCAGGGACAAGCAACTCCGTCGCTTCATCCACGGCCAGCACAGCGCTTATTTCTCGGCCTTCGCCAACCGGGACAGCCTGCTTGAATCCTTCAAGGCGTCCGTGGGCAGCAATGTCTCCGAAGTCGCCACGGACCTGGTCCTGCCCGTGCTGCTGGTTGCCGGGGAGAAGGATGAGATTGCGATGCTCCCGGACCAGCACAAGCTGAAGGCCCTCCTGCCGGACGGCACGCTCGAGGTCATTCCCGGCGTGGGGCACCTTATCCACTACGAGACACCCGAACCGGCCGCCGGCTACATCAGACGCTTCCTGAAGGACCATCCCGCGTGAAAATCATTATCGATGCCCGATTCACCCGCCTGGACCACCATGACGGAATCAGCAGGTACGGGGCAAGCCTTATCGCCGCCACGGCCAAAATCGCCGACGTCTCGATGCTCGTCAGCGATCCCCGGCAGCTGGCCCTGCTCCCGGATGTGCCCTACACGATGATCAACAGCCCGCTCTCGCCCGCGGAGCTGTTCGTGGCCTCCAAGGTCAACAAGCTGGGCGCCGACGTCGTCGTGTGCCCGATGCAGACGATGGGGACGTTGGGCCGGAAGTACGGCCTGGTCCTGACACTTCATGACCTCATCTACTACGAGCACCCTGCCCCGCCGGGCTTCCTGCCTGCCCCGGTCCGCGTGCTGTGGCGCCTGTACCACAAGGCGTTCTGGCCGCAGCGGCTGCTCCTGAACCGGGCAGACGTGGTGGCCACCATCAGCCACACCACCGAAGCCCTGATCGCCAAACACCGCCTCACGAAGCGGCCGGTCCGGATTGTGGGCAACGCTCCGCAGCACGGCCATACACCCCGAGACCCCGGTGCCGGCGCGGACCGGACCCTCCTCTATATGGGCTCGTTCATGCCATACAAGAACGTGGACACCATGGTTCGGGGAATGGCCGAACTGCCCGACATGACGCTGCATCTCCTCAGCCGCATCACGCCGCAGCGCCGGGCGGAACTCGAGGCCGTGGTGCCGCCGGGTGCGGATGTCGTCTTCCACAACGGCGTGACGGATGCCGAATACGAGGCGCTGCTGGCCCGGACAACGGCACTGATCAGCCTGTCACGCGCGGAAGGCTACGGCCTGCCGCTCGTCGAGGCAATGTCGCACGGCACGCCCGTCATCGCCAGCGACATCCCGATCTTCCGCGAAGTGGGGCACGACGCCGTGACATACGTCCATCCGGATTCGCCGTCCGAGTTCGCCGAAGCGGTGCGGCGGCTGGAACAGCCGGACGTGTGGAAGGCGCTGTCGCGCCGTTCTGTGGAACGGGCTGCGGAATTCAGCTGGGACCACTCCGCCCGGCAACTCGTCGACCTGGCCGAAGAAGCCGCCCGGATCAACAGCCGCTGAGTCCGGTCGTGCGGGAACGCGTCAGCCGGGGAACACCACCAGGCACGGCAGCTAGAGCACATCCACGCCGTCGAGCCTAAGCTGGACGGGATCGTCGGTGCGCCGTGCCGCCGCCGCGGCTTTGACCGCCCGCATGACGCGCGTTGCCTCCGTTGCCTGCGCGTAGGGAATGAACAGCAACGTCCGGACGTCCTCGCCGGCCTCCTGCCTGGCTGCGCGTGCATTCGACAGCACCACAGGCGCCGGACCAGCCATGCGCAAGGTAATGCCCTGCCGGGCCAGGTTCTGTTCAATGGCCTCGGTGAAGTGCCCGACGGCGGTCCGGCCGCCGGTCACCGAGGCAATCCGTACCGCCGGGGGCAGCTGGAGTTCCTGCCGCAGTGACAGTTCGCGCTGCGCGTACCCCCCTGCGTCCCAGCGAAGCAGTGCGCCCACCCCGGCTGCGTCATCCGCGGTGATCACCACAAGGCCGCCATCCGTGGCAGGCTTGACGAGCGCCGCGGCGTTGAACCAGCGCCGCACGGCGTCCTCCCCGGCGCGGAGGTTTTCCCGGCGCAGCAAGGAGTCCCCATCCAGCAGCAGCGCGGCCGCATAGCCGCCGGCCGCCACAGGTTCCGCTCCCACGGTAGCCACCACGAGGGATTTCGTATCCGGGACAGAGGCTTTGACGTGGTCGCCTGAAGACGTGATGACGGGTTTCCCGGGGAATGCCCGGCCCAGCTCCTCCGCGGTCCGCAGCACACCGGTGGCGGAGCGGCGCAGCCTGGGGCTGGTGCAGTGGCTGCAGCGCCAGGCGGGAGCTGGCGCGGAACACCAGCGGCACTGCGGCACGGCGGATGACCCGGCGGCACCGGCAACGGCCAGGGGCCCGCTGCAGGCCGTGCACCGGGCGGGTTCCCGGCAGGAGTCGCAGACCAGCGACGGCGCATAGCCGGCACGGGCAACCTGCACCAGGACGGGGCCGCGTTCCAGGCCTTCCTTGGCAGCGCGCCATGCCGCACCCGGCAGCCTGGCGATCCGGGCAAGGGGGTCGCGTTCCTGTTCGAAGCTGTCCGCGGTGTTCACAACACGCGGAACCGTCCGCCGGACCTCCGGGCGGGCGGCTTCCACGGTCCGGGCCCAGCCTGCGTCCACCAGGCGCTGCAGTTCAGTGCTGCGTGTGTGCGCCGCCAGCAGGCACGCTGTCCCCTCCTGCTCCGCCCGCAGGAGCAGGACCTCCCTGGTATGGGCGTAGGGCGACCGCTGTTCGATATGGAGGTCGTCGCCGTCGTCCCAGCACACCACCAGGCCAAGGTTGTGCACGGGGGCATAGGCCGCCGAGCGGGTGCCGACGGCAACGCCGGCGCTTCCGGTCAGCACCCGCAGGTAGCTGCGGTAGCGGCGCGTCGGCCCATCGTCGGCGGTGAGCCGGGCGATATCCTCCCGGGGCAGCAGCCGCGCCAGCGCGGCCTCAACGCGGTCCAGGTCGCGGTGGTCCGGAACGACCACCACCGCGCCACGGCCCGCGGCACGGACGGCCGCCACGGCATCAGCGATGAGCTCGGGCCAGCCGGCAGGGCCGAAACCCTGCAGCGCGCTGAGGACCGCCCGCGGCGACTCGCCCGCCCCGAGATGGCGGAGGAAGGCCGTCCCGTTGATGTAGCGGGACCAGTTCCCGGGTGCGTGTGGAATGCGGGGCGCAACCGGCTTTGTGTCCGCCGCGGCGTCGGACGTTTGAGGGCTTGCGGAGAGCTTGCCTTCGGTGGCCAGCTCCTTCTCAAGCTTGGCAACCCGCGGAGGGATGGCTACGCGCAGGACGTCACTGACGGTGCCGGCGTAGCGGGCTGCGACGTTGCCGGCGAGTCCGGCTAATTCCGGCGTGAGGACCTGCACGGGCGACACGACTTTCTGGAGCGGCACGAGGGCGTGCCCGGCGTCGGATTCAGCAACCCGATCCAGGATGTAGCCGCTAAGGTCCTGGCCGTTGAACTTGACCTTGACCCGGACGCCCGGCTGCGCGGCGTCGTCGAAAGAGGCGGGCACGCTGTAGTCGAAGGGCCTGTCCAGATGAGGCAGCGAAGACTCGATGAGCACCCTGGCTACGGGCAACGACGGCGCGAGAGGAGGACCGCCGGAAGACTGCGGCCGGGCGGCCGGGAACCCCTGGAGGAGTGACAGCTGGAGCGGCTCGTCAGTGGCGGCCGCCTCACCGGGAAAGGAAGCGATGGGACCAATCTCCGTTCAGCATCTGCCAGTTGTGGTGCTCATGGGTCCGGTGCGATGGAATAATGCTCCATCAGCCGGAAAGCACTGTAGCAGGGCGCCCGAACGGGGCCCTGCTACAGCCAAACACACGGCACCGACATTTACTCCGGCGGCGGCTCTCAGGCGTTGAAGAAAGCCTTGAGGTCGTCCACCCGGTCAAGCCGTTCCCAGGTGAAGTCGGGATCGTCGCGGCCGAAGTGTCCGTGCGCAGCGGTCTTGGTGTAGATGGGCCGCTTGAGGTCCAGCGCGTCGATGATTGCACGCGGACGGAGGTCGAAGATTTCCGAGATCGCCGCGCTGATGCGCTCGGGATCCACCGTTTCCGTGCCGAAGGTCTCGACGTAGGTGCCCACGGGCCGTGCCTGGCCGATGGCGTAGGCGATCTGGATCTCGGCGCGCTTGGCAAGGCCCGCAGCCACCACGTTCTTGGCCACCCAGCGCATCGCGTAGGCCGCGGAGCGGTCTACCTTGGACGGATCCTTGCCGGAGAAGGCACCGCCGCCGTGGCGCGCCATGCCGCCGTAGGTGTCCACGATGATCTTTCGGCCGGTCAGGCCGGCGTCGCCCACGGGGCCGCCGATCACGAACGCTCCGGCGGGATTGAGGATGTTGTGCGTACGGGAGATGTCCAGGTTGGCTGCCGCCAGCACGGGGTCGATCACGTGCGTGGCAAGGTCGGCGCGCAGCTGCTCGAGGCTGGCGCCCTCCGCGTGCTGGCTGGAGATCACGATGGTTTCGACGGAGACCGGCCGGTCGCGGTCGTAGCCGATCGTGGCCTGGGTCTTGCCGTCCGGGCGGAGGTACGGAAGCTCGCCGTTCTTGCGCACTTCGGTGAGGCGCTCTGAGAGGCGGTGCGCAATCCAGATCGGCACGGGCATGTAGGACGGCGTCTCATCGCTGGCGTAGCCGAACATGAGTCCCTGGTCCCCGGCACCCTGGAGGTCGTAGTCGTCTTCCTGGCGGCCTTCGCGGGCTTCCAGGGAGTTGAACACGCCGCCGGCGATGTCGTTGGACTGCTGGCCGATGGATACGGAGACGCCGCAGCGTGCTCCGTCAAACCCGTTGGCGGAGGAGTCATAGCCGATCCCCAGGATGGTCTCGCGGACGATCTGCGGGATCTCCACGTAGGCGTCAGTGGTGACTTCGCCCGCTACGTGCACCAGTCCGGTGGTGGCCAGCGTCTCGACTGCCACGCGGGACTCGGGGTCCTTCGCCAGCAGGGCATCCAGGATTGCATCGCTGATCTGGTCGCAGATCTTGTCCGGATGGCCTTCAGTCACGGACTCCGACGTGAAGAGACGAAGGGATGGCGGCGTCGCGCCATGGGATGCGGGAATGTGCAGCGGTAAAGTCACTCAACTACCTTACTGGTTGGGAATCGGTCAGGCCTCGGCATATGTCCCCCTGCTAAGGAGGCCTTGCACACGCCGGCCGTTCAAGCTCGTGGGATAACGCGGCTCAACTCGGAGCTGATGCGGTCAATAACAGCCGCCGCAACTTCGTCCTTCGAGCCGGATGCCGCTTGTGGTTCGGAGCCGGTGCGGGAAAGGATGACCACGGAGTTGTTGTCCTGGCCGAATACCAGGCCCTCTCCCACGTGGTTGACCACCAGCAGGTCGCAGCCTTTTTTCCGCAGTTTGGCCTCGGCGTGGTCCAGCACGTCCCCCTCCGCGTCGCCGGTTTCCGCGGCAAACCCCACGATCAGCTGACCGGGCCTGCTCGCCGCGCGGACCTCCACGAGTTCGTGCAGGATGTCCGGGTTGCGGAGCAGGTTGATCACTGGATCGGCGGTGTCATCCCGCTTCTTGATTTTGGTGTCGGACACCTCAGCGGGCCGGAAGTCCGCCACAGCGGCGGCCATAATGACGACGTCGGAATCGGCTGCCGCGCGAAGCGCCGCTTCCCTGAGCTGGAGCGCCGTTTCGACCCGGACCACCTCGACGCCGGCGGGGGCCGGTACGTCCATGTGGGCGGCCAGCAGCCGGACGCTCGCGCCGGCGTCGCGGGCTGCCACGGCAAGTGCGACTCCCTGTTTTCCGGACGAGCGGTTGCCGAGGAACCGTACCGGGTCCAGCGGTTCCCGTGTGCCGCCTGCGCTGATGGTGACCCTGCGCCCGGCCAGCGGCAGCTGCCCGGAAACTGCGCTGCCCTGCATCAGGGCAAGTGCAGCCGCGAAGATGGCTTCGGGCTCCGGCAGCCGGCCGGGGCCTGAGTCGGAACCGGTGAGCCGGCCGCTAGCGGGTTCAAGGACCGTCACGCCCCGGCTGCGCAGCGTTTCCACATTGGCTTGGGTGGCAGCGTGCAGCCACATTTCAGTGTGCATGGCGGGCGCCATCAGCACCGGACCGCTGGCCATCAGGAGGGTGTTGGTGAGGAGGTCGTTGGCGTGGCCGCCGGCGGCACGCGCCAGGAGGTCCGCCGTGGCCGGGGCCACCACGATGAGGTCCGCCTCATGCCCCAGGCGTACGTGGTTGACCGACGGAACGTCGTCGAAGACGCTGTTGCTGACCGGGTTGCCGGACAGGGCTTCCCAGGTGGCCACACCAACAAAGCGGTTGGCCGCCTCCGTGGGGATCACCGTGACGTTGTGTCCGGCTTCAGTAAAAAGCCGGAGGAGCGATGCCACCTTGTAGGCGGCAATCCCTCCCCCGACTCCGAGGACTATGCGCACGTGACCTCCGTCAACAGGCAGTCTTTGTATGTACGGCGATCTACTCTGCGGGTTCGATCGGCGTGGAAACGAGCTTGCCTTCGTTGATTTCGCGCAGGGCGATGGACAGCGACTTCTCGTTCAGCTTGGTGTCGACCAGCGGGCCAACGTATTCGAACAGGCCCTCGTGCAGCTGGGCGTAGTATGCGTTGATCTGACGTGCACGCTTGGCACCGAAGATCACCAGGCCGTACTTGGAATCAGCTGCCTTGAGCAGCTCGTCGATCGGCGGGTTGATGATGCCTTCAAGGTTCGTGGACACGAATTCTCCAAATTCTAACGGGCCGATCCGACCCTGCGGCTAGTGCGGGTGCGGGGTCAGCCCCATGAGTGAAACAAGCTCGTCCGCTGCGCGTCGAACGTCATCATTGATAACGGTGTGATCGAACTCCGGCTCAGCGGCAAGTTCTAGTTTAGCGGTTTCCAGTCTCTGCTGCTGTTCCTCGGCTGTTTCCGTGCCGCGGCCCACCAGGCGGCGGACCATTTCCTCCCAGGTGGGCGGGGCGAGGAACACGAATTGCGCCTCCGGAACGGCCTGCTTGACCTGGCGCGCGCCCTGCAGATCAATCTCCAGCAGTACGGAACGGCCATCGGCGATGGCCGCGTCCACGGTGCTGCGGAGCGTGCCGTACCGGTTGCGGCCGTGGACCACGGCCCACTCCAGAAGCTCGCCGTCGGCCACCAGCGCGTCAAATTCCTCGGCCGACTTGAAGAAGTAGTGAACGCCGTCCTGCTCCCCCGGTCGCGGAGCCCGGGTGGTGGCCGAGACGGAAAGCCAGACTTCAGGATAGTTGTCCCGGATGTAGGTGGACACGGTGCCTTTGCCAACAGCCGTCGGGCCGGCGAGGACTGTCAGTCCCGGTTTCTTGCTCACATATTCCTTTGGGCGTTATTCGGATGGACGTGATTCTCGTTCATAAAATCTACCAGCGCCCGGCGCTGGTGAATGCCGAGCCCCCGCAGCCTGCGGGATACGGCAATACCCAGCTCGTCCATGATGGCGGCCGCCGTGACGCGGCCTACACCGGGGAGCGCCTCCAGCATCTCGGAGACTTTCATCCGCGCGATGGCGGAATCACCGTCCCCGGAGGCGAGGAGGTCAGCCACAGTGAGCGTTCCGAGCTTTAGCTGCTCCTTGGCTTCCGCCCGGGCTGCCCGGGCAGCCGCAGCCTTGCCCAGTGCTTCCGCGCGTTCCTGGTCTGTCAGGGGCCGCAGGCTCACTCAAGTCACCCCGATATCGTCGGTCGGATCCAAGGCAAGGGTCCTAGGAGTCCTCCGAACCTACCCTTTGCCTGGCGCAGAAATCAATGGAGGCGGAAATCGATGGATCAGCTGGTCAGCAGGGGCTGCAGGGTGCGCAGTGCGGCCTCCCGGAGTCCGACAACGGCGGGCCCTGCCGAGAGGATGTCCCGGCTTGAGGTGCCCAGGACCTGCGAATAGGCGGCACCGAAAGTTGCCCGCAGATCCGCGGCCGTGGCGCCCTGAGCGCCGAGCCCCGGTGCGAGGATGATCCCGCGCACCGCTTCCAGGTCCAGCTGCAGGTCCACCAGTGCCTCCCCCACAGTGGCGCCAACCACCAGGCCCACAGAGCCCAGCGCGCCCGGGTACCGACGGTTTTCACCCGCCGCTGCCTCGACAATCCGGCGCGCCACCGAATCCGTGCCTCCCACGTGCTGGACGGAGGCGCCTTCCGGATTGGACGTCAATGCCAGGACGAAGACCCCGCGGCCATATTCCGCCGCAAGGTCAAGGGCAGGGCGCAGTGATTCGAAGCCAAGGTAGGGGCTAAGGGTCACCGAATCCGCGGCCAGCGACGAACCGTCCCTCAGCCACGCGTCCGCGTAGGCCGCCATCGTGGAGCCGATGTCGCCCCGCTTGGCGTCGGCGATGGTCAGCACGCCGGCATCGGCGGCAGCTGCGAGCGTACGTTCGAGCACCGCCATGCCTGCGGAACCGTGGCGTTCGTAGAGGGCCACCTGCGGCTTCACGGCGGCAGCGAGCGAACCCACTGCCTCCACAACGGTGAGCGAGAAGCGCTCCAGGCCGGCGGCGTCGTCGTTCAGTCCCCAGGCCTTCAGCAGCGCCGGGTGCGGATCGATCCCCACGCACAGCGGACCGCGGTCCGCCATGGCCCGGCCGAGCCGGGAGCCGAAAGACTCCCGGCCGGCCATGGTTGTAGCGTCCTGCTCAGGCATGGTGCGCTGCTGCTTCCTGCGCGGCCCTCGTTTGCGAAGCCGCCAGTGCGGCGGCGTGCTCCTGCAGGCTGGTGACGGACCATTCGTAGGTGCGCAGCGCTTCGATGGCCTGGACGGCCGCATTGAACTCGGCCACCGTGGTGATGCACGGAATGCCGATGGACGTTGCCGCCGCGCGCAGTTCGTAGCCGTCGATGCGGGCTTCGCCGCCGGAAGGCGTGTTGAAGACCATGTCGATCTCGCCGGCGATGATGAGGTCGGCGATGGTGCCTTCGCCTTCGGCGCTGCTGCCTTCGGCGACCTTGCGGACCGGGGTGGCCTGGATGCCGTTGCGGCGCAGGACGTCCGCGGTGCCGCCGGTGGAGACGATCTCGAAGCCGAGGTCGGAGAGGCGCTTGACGCCCATGATCACCGAGCGCTTGTCCCGGTTGGCCACGGACACGAAGATCTTCCCTTCGGTGGGCAGCGCGTTGTTCGCGGCCGCCTGGCTCTTGGCGAAGGCCGTGTCGAAGTGCTTGTCGATGCCCATGACCTCGCCGGTGGAGCGCATTTCCGGGCCGAGGAGGGAGTCGACGACCTTGCCCTCCGGCGTACGGAAGCGGCTGAAGGGCAGCACGGCTTCCTTGACGGAGACGGGTGCGTCGAACGGCAGGGTGGAGCCGTCACCGGTTTCCGGCAGCATCTTGTAGGCGCTGCGGAGCTGGTTGATGGTCACACCGGTGCCGATCAGTGCTGCAGCCTTGGCCATCTGCACGCCAGTGGCCTTGGAGACGAAAGGCACCGTGCGGGAGGCACGCGGGTTGGCTTCGAGGACATACAGGACGTCGGAGGCCAGGGCGAACTGGATGTTGATGAGGCCGCGGACACCCACGCCCTCGGCGATGGCCAGCGTGGCGGTGCGTACGCGCTCGATCACGTTGTTGCCGAGCGTGATCGGAGGCAGCACACAGGCGGAGTCGCCGGAGTGGATGCCGGCTTCTTCGATGTGCTCCATGATGCCGCCGAGGTACATTTCGGTGCCGTCGTAGAGCGCGTCGACGTCGATTTCGACGGCGTCTTCCAGGAACCGGTCGATCAGCACGGGGTGTTCGGTGGTGATCTCGGTGGCGTTGGCGATGTAGCGCGAGAGGTTGGGCTCGTCGTAGACGATCTCCATGCCGCGTCCGCCCAGCACGTAGGACGGGCGGACCAGGACCGGGTAGCCGATTTCGTCGGCGATCTTCTTGGCGTCCTCGAAGGACACGGCGGTGCCGTTCTTGGGCGAGATGAGCCCGGCCTCGTCCAGCACGCGGGAGAATGCGCCCCGGTGTTCGGCAAGGTCGATCGCTTCCGGCGATGTGCCGAGGATCGGCACGCCGGCGTCGGCCAGTTGCTGGGCGAGCTTGAGCGGGGTCTGGCCGCCGAGCTGGACGAACACGCCCATGACGCCGCCGGTGCGCTCCTCCGCCGCGATGACTTCAAGGACGTCCTCGAGGGTCAGCGGTTCGAAGTAGAGGCGTGTGGAGACGTCGTAGTCGGTGGAGACGGTTTCCGGGTTGCAGTTGACCATGACGGTCTCATAGCCGGCCTTGCGGAGCGCCATCGAAGCGTGGACGCAGGAGTAGTCGAACTCGATGCCCTGGCCGATGCGGTTGGGGCCGGACCCCAGGATGATGATGGACGGCTTGGAGTGCAGCGCCACCTCGTCCTCCTCGTCGTAGGACGAGTAGTGGTACGGCGTGTAGGCGGCGAATTCCGCGGCGCAGGTGTCCACGGTCTTGTAGACCGGGCGGATGCCCAGCGCCTGGCGGACGCCCCGGACCACGGCTTCCTGGTTGTTGGTGAGGGCGCCGATCTGCTCGTCGGAGAAGCCGTGGCGCTTGGCGCGCTGCAGCATCTCCTGGGTCAGGGCGGTGGACTTGCGGATCTCCTGCGAGATCTCATTGAGCAGCTGGAGCTGGTCCAGGTACCACGGGTCGATCTTGGTGGCCTCAAAGAGCTGCTCCACCGTGGCGCCACCGAGCAGCGCGCGCTGCACCTGGTGCAGGCGTTCGGTGGTGGGCCGCTTGGACTTTTCGATCAGCTCCGGTACTTCCCATTCGGGAACGTGGCTGAAGTCCAGCTGCGAGCCCTTCTGCTCGAGGGAGCGGAGCGCCTTCTGCAGGGCTTCGGTGAAGTTGCGGCCCATGGCCATGGCCTCGCCCACCGATTTCATGGTGGTGGTGAGGGTCGGGTCAGCTGCCGGGAACTTCTCAAAAGCGAACCGCGGAACCTTGACTACGACATAGTCGAGCGTCGGTTCGAACGACGCCGGGGTCTTCTGCGTGATGTCGTTGGGGATCTCGTCCAGGGTGTAGCCCAGGGACAGCTTGGTGGCGATCTTGGCGATGGCGAAGCCGGTGGCCTTGGAAGCCAGCGCCGAGGACCGGGAGACGCGGGGGTTCATTTCGATGACGACGACGCGTCCCGTGTCCGGTTCGACGGCGAACTGGATGTTGCAGCCGCCAGTGTCCACGCCCACTTCGCGGATGACCGCGATGGAAATGTCGCGCAGGCGCTGGTATTCCCGGTCCGTCAGGGTCAGTGCGGGAGCCACCGTGATGGAGTCGCCGGTGTGCACGCCGACGGGGTCGAAGTTCTCGATGGAACAGACAACAACCACGTTGTCGTTCTTGTCCCGCATCATCTCGAGCTCGTATTCCTTCCAGCCGAGGATGCTCTCTTCGAGCAGGACCTCGCTGGTGGGGCTGTACTGCAGGCCCTGGCCGACGATCCGGCGGAGGTCGCCCTCGTCGTAGGCCAGGCCGGAGCCAAGGCCGCCCATGGTGAAGGAGGGCCGGACGACCATCGGGTAGCCGAGGTCTTCGGCCGCCTTCAGGGCCTCGTCAATGGTGTGGATGATGTGGCTGCGGGCCGACTCGGCACCGCAGCGTTCCACGACGCCCTTGAACTTCTCGCGGTCTTCGCCGAGTTCGATCGCCGCGATGTTCGCGCCGATCAGTTCCACGTTGTACTTTTCCAGCACGCCGTTCTTGTCCAGCGCAATAGCGGTGTTCAGGGCCGTCTGGCCGCCCAGGGTGGGCAGGATCGCGTCCGGCCGTTCCTTGGCGATGATCTTTTCCACCACTTCGGGGGTGATGGGCTCCACGTAGGTGGCATCGGCGAACTCGGGGTCCGTCATGATGGTGGCCGGGTTGGAGTTGACCAGGATAACTCGCAGGCCTTCCTCCTTGAGGACGCGGAGAGCCTGTGTGCCGGAGTAGTCGAACTCGGCGGCCTGGCCGATCACGATGGGACCGGAACCGATGACCAGGACGCTCTTAAGGTCAGTTCTCTTGGGCATTACTTCTTGTCCTCAGTCTTGGATTCAGTGGAAGTTTTGGAGTCGGCGCCAGCTGAAGCAGCGGCTGCCTTCTTGGTGTCCGCCATCAGCTCGATGAAGCGGTCGAAAAGGTACGCCGCATCGTGCGGTCCGGAGGCGGCTTCCGGGTGGTACTGCACCGAGAAGGCGGGGATGTCCAGGCAGGAGAGTCCTTCCACGACGTCGTCGTTGAGGCTCACGTGGCTGACCTCGACGCGGCCGAACCGCTCCTCGGGCGCCTGGGTGGCGCCGTCGAGCGGGGCATCCACGGCGAAGCCGTGGTTCTGCGAGGTGATCTCAACCTTGCCGGTGCGGCGGTCCATGACGGGCTGGTTGATGCCGCGGTGCCCGTAGCGGAGCTTGTAGGTGCCGAAGCCGAGGGCCCGGCCCAGGATCTGGTTGCCGAAGCAGATACCGAAGTACGGAAGTTTCTCGTCCAGCACCGAGCGGAGCAGCTTGACCTGGTTGTCCGCCGTGGCGGGGTCGCCCGGGCCGTTGGACATGAAGAATCCGTCCGGGTTGACCGCCTGCACGTCAGCCAGGGTGGCCGTCGCCGGCAGGACGTGGACGCGGACGCCGCGCTCGGCAAAGCGGATGGGGGTCATGCGCTTGATGCCGAGGTCGATTGCGGCGATGTTGAAGCGCGGCTCGCCGTCCCAGCCCCAGTCCTTCGGTTCCACAATGTAGGCCTCGTCAACACTGACTTCCTCCGCGAGGCGGGCGCCTTCCATCGGCGCGCTGGCCAGCACGGCGTCGAGCAGTTCCTTGTCCGTGGCGCGGGCCGCTTCGCCGGAGAAGATCCCGGCACGCATGGTCTTGTGTTCGCGCAGGTGGCGGGTGATGGCCCGGGTGTCGACGCCCTGGATGCCCACAATGCCCTGTTCCACGAGTTCGTCGTCGAGGGACCGCTCGGAGCGCCAGTTGGAGGGCCGGCGCGCAGCGTCGCGGACAATGTAGCCGGCCACCCAGATGCGGCGGGACTCGGCGTCGTCGGCGTTGACGCCGGTGTTGCCGATGTGCGGCGCCGTCTGGACCACGAGCTGGCGCGCGTAGGAGGGATCGGTGATGGTCTCCTGGTAGCCGGTCATGCCGGTGGCGAAGACCGCCTCGCCCAGGGCGGTGCCGGTGGCGCCGTAGCTGGTGCCGCGGAAGATGCGGCCGTCCTCGAGCACCAGCACGGCGGGCGCGGACGTTCCCTGTTCAGGTGCAGTATCTGCGTTTGCTGTTACTTGGGTTTCTGTCACGTTGTTACTTTCCACTATCGGCATCTGCCTGAGGGGCTGCGGAGATCAATTCTTGAAAGGCGTCGAGGATGGCCTGTTTGTCGGCGGCGCGCCGGGTCCGGAACCCGGTGTCCAGTTCACGGCCGCCCAGCGACCAGCTGACCATCAGGAGTCCGTCTTTCTCGACGAACTTCCCGGCCATGCCGCTGTCCTGGCGGACTCCGGTGAGCCTGCCGGCCGGGATGAAGACCGGTCCGGCACCTGCACGCTCGAACAGCACGCCTTCGGGGTGGACGGTGAGTTCGGCGTTGGTCCGGATTCCCAGGCCCTGAACGGCAATGCGGTCCAGCCAGTCGCCCGCCGTGGTGGTGGCGACATACTGTCCGTCGGCCGTGGCAAGCGGCAGGCTCAGTTCCGCAGGCACCGCGGGCAATTGTTCGACGTCGGACTGGCGCCGCAGGCGGCTCCGCCAGCCGGCGCCGATCATGGCCAGCACGAGCGCGATGAGCGGCAGCGTGATGACCAGGGTGAGTGTTTTGTTGTCCATCAGTTGGCGCCCGCCGGACCGGTTTTTTCCGACTGCGATCCGTGGCGGTACGGGGTGTTGAGCTCACCGTTCAGGACGGTGGGATGGCCCTTGAAGAACGTCGCCACGACCTTGCCCGGGAGTTCCCTTCCGGCGAACGGAGAGTTACGGCCCATGGTTGCCATCTTAGAAGGGTCCACGGTCCAGCGCGCAGCCGGGTCCACCAGTATGACGTTGGCGGGTTCGCCCACCTCCAGCGGACGCCCCTGGTCCGCCACCCGTCCGATCATGGCGGGAGCTGTGGAGGTGACCCGGGCGAAGTCCTCCCAGCCCATGAGGCCGGTTTCGATCATGGTCTCCTGCACCACGGACAGTGCGGTTTCCAAGCCGGTCATGCCCATAGCGGCCTGCGCCCATTCGCATTCCTTGTGTTCGCTCGGGTGCGGGGCGTGGTCCGTACCGACGACGTCGATAGTGCCGTCCGCCAGGGCCCCGCGGAGCGCCTGGACATCGGAGTCCGTGCGCAGCGGCGGGTTCACCTTGTAGACGGGATCGTAGCTGCGGACCAGTTCGTCGGTCAGGAGGAGGTGGTGCGGGGTCACTTCGGCGGTGACGTTGATACCGCGGGCCTTGGCCCAGCGGATGATCTCCACCGAGCCTGCCGTGGAAACGTGGCAGACGTGCAGCCTGGACCCGACGTGCTGGGCCAGCAGGACGTCACGGGCGATGATGCTTTCCTCCGCGACGGCGGGCCAGCCCGTCAGTCCGAGGACTGCAGAGACGTCGCCTTCGTTCATCTGGGCACCGGCGGTGAGCCGGGGTTCCTGCGCGTGCTGGGCCACCACGCCGTCGAACGCCTTGACGTATTCGAGGGCGCGGCGCATGAGCACGGGGTCGTGGACGCAGATGCCGTCATCGGAGAACACCCGGACCTTGGCGCGGGAATCGGCCATGGCGCCGAGCTCGGCCAGCTGTTCGCCGGCGAGGCCTACAGTGACCGCGCCCACGGGACGGACGTCCACCCAGCCGGCGGCGCGTCCCAGGGTGTACACCTGTTCCACCACGCCTGCGGTGTCCGCCACGGGGTTGCTGTTGGCCATGGCGTGCACGGCCGTGTAACCGCCGAGGGCGGCCGCGCGGGTCCCGGTCTCCACCGTTTCGGCGTCTTCCCGCCCGGGTTCGCGAAGGTGCGTGTGGATGTCCACCATGCCGGGCAGGGCCACCAGGCCGGCGGCCTCGATGACGGTGGCGCCGTCAGCCGCGTCGGTGCCCGCCAGGTCGGTGCCGCGTTCGGCGATGATGCCGTCGCGGATCAGGAGGTCCTGGGCTGCGCCGCCGAGAATCGCCGCGCCGCGGATGAGGTATGACCCGGTGTGGGTTGCATCCTGTTGATCGTGTGCCATCAGTGGCTCTCCTTGGTGGAATATGCGGGGGTCTGGGTGGCTGCCGGTTCCCGGGTGTCCCCGGAGAGCAGCAGGTACAGGGCGGCCATCCGGACGGACACGCCGTTGCGGACCTGCGCCAGCACGGTGGAACGGGGCGAATCCGCGGCAGCGGAAGATATTTCAAGGCCCCGGTTCATGGGGCCGGGGTGCATGATGATGGTGTCCTTCAGGCCCAGTTTGTCCAGGGCCCGGAGGCGGTTGTCGTCGAAGCCCCAGCGGCGGGAGTATTCGCGCGTTGTCGGGAAGAAGGAGGCGTTCATCCGTTCGCCCTGGACGCGGAGCATCATCACGGCGTCCACGCCCTTCGCCAGGGTTTCGTCCATGTCGTAACTCACGCTGCAGGGCCATTGTCCGACGCCGATGGGCAGGAGGGTGGGCGGCGCCACCAGCGTGACCTCCGCGCCGAGGGTGCGGAGCAGCCAGACGTTCGACCGGGCCACTCGGGAGTGCAGGACGTCGCCGGCGATGGCGACGCGCATGCCCTTCAGATCCGCGCCGGCGGACGGCGTTCCGTGGAGCCGTGCCCAGTGCCGTCGCATGGTGAAGGCATCCAGCAGCGCTTGAGTGGGGTGTTCATGGGTGCCGTCGCCGGCGTTGATGACGGCGGCGTCGATCCAGTCCGTGGCGGCCAGCCGGTGCGGCGCGCCGGACGCCCAGTGGCGGATGACGACGGCGTCCGCCCCCATGGCGGCAAGCGTCTGGGCGGTGTCTTTGAGGGATTCGCCCTTGGAGACGGAGGATCCCTTGGCGGCGAAGTTGATGACGTCCGCCGACAGCCGCTTCGCTGCCGCTTCAAAGGAGATGCGGGTGCGGGTGGAGTCCTCGAAGAACAGGTTCACCACGGTCCGGCCCCGGAGAGCCGGGAGCTTCTTGACCTCGCGGTCGCCCACCGCGGCCATCTCCTCCGCCGTGTCGAGGATGCGGATGGCGTTAGCCAGGCTGAGGCCTTCGGTGGAAAGCAGGTGCTTCATGCGCCTGCCTCGATGACCACTTCGTTGACCGGCATGCCGTCAACGGAATCGGTCTCTTCAAGCCGGACCCGGACTTTTTCGGAGGAGGAGGTGGGGAGGTTCTTTCCGACGTGGTCGGCACGGATCGGCAGTTCACGGTGGCCGCGGTCGATCATGACCGCGAGCCGGACGATGCGTGGGCGGCCCAGGTCAACGATGGCGTCCAGTGCCGCGCGGATGGTCCGGCCGGAGTAGAGGACGTCATCGATCAGCACCACGACCTTGTTGTCGATGCCGGTGCGGGGCAGCTGCGTGGGATAGGGCGGCCGCGTGGGCTGGTGGGACAGATCGTCCCGGAACATGGTGACGTCCAGCTGGCCCACGATGGCGGCAGCATCCACGCTGGGATCGGCGGCGGCGATCTTCTTGGCCAGGCGCACGGCCAGCGGATAGCCGCGGCGCGGAATGCCCAGCAGTACCAGATCCTGGGAACCCTTGTTGGCCTCGAGGATCTCATGGGCGATACGAGTGAGTGCACGGTCAATGTCCGCAGAGTTGAGCACAACCCTGGCCGGAACCGGAGCTTCTGTGACTGATGTCAACGCTCGTCTCCCCTTTCCCCGCCTCACGGGACGGAATTAAAAAAGGAACATTTGCCCTCCAAAATTACCACACGCGCCATCCCGGCCCGGCTGCCCGCCGGGCACGCGGAGAGCGTTTAACATCACATCCGCCGGGCGGTGAGGCTGCCCCGGACTGCGCCCGGTCTTGTCGGCCTCCGAGTGGTCACCGCAGGCGGTGGGGTGTGGTGAGCCGCCCATTCGGGTGGCCGACACTCGGGCTGCCCCCTGATCCCCGACGGTAAGCTCACCGAAGCATCGGCCGGTGTTCCGCACACATCAGCTCATTTAGCTCATTGGGGAGTCCAAATTATGAGTAGGAAAATCCTTGCCGCCGTTGTCGCGGCCTTTTTGGCCATCGCCGGAGTGGTTGCCGCTCCCGCCGCATACTCGGCGCCGAACCCTTCCGTCAAAGTCCTGGACACCGCCAACACCATTACTGACCCGGCCTGGTTTGTCCAGGCCTACAACGCGGGGTTCCGCCTGTACGTGATGCATTCCACCGCATGGGGCACGTGCAATCCCTGGTTCCGGACCCAGACCCAACTAAAGATGGCGCTCGATGCGGGGCTCATGATCGCCGTCTATACCCGTGACCCGCGCTGCTGGCAGGGCGGGATCTCGGCTGCGGGCCCTTACCAGAGCCAGCTTCAATTTTTTGCCCTGGATGTCGAGACCGGCGGTGTGCCGGTTACCCGGGCCATGGTGGACGGCGTCAAGAGCATGGGTGTCCGTCCGGTGATCTACAGCGGGTCAGGCATGTGGCCGCAGATCATGAACAACAGCACAGCCTTTGCGGACGTCCCGCTGTGGGACACCAACGCCGGTTCCCTTGACTACTCGTCGTGGGCGGCTGACTATGCCGTGCCCACGCCCGTTCCCTACGGAGGATGGAATACCTCCACGAACATGCGCATCGGTGTCCAGCAGAAGTTCAACCAGACTTTGAACGGCGTAGTGGTGGACCTGAATTCCTTTGATGCCACGTTCCTGGGCACTCAGTCTCCGGCCAACCACTTGCCCTCAGCTGCCTTCACGTCGTCGGCATCAGGATTGACGGCGTCATTCGACGGCTCCGGATCCGCGGATCCGGACGGCTCCATCGCCTCCTACAGCTGGGACTTCGGCGACGGCTCGCCCGCAGGCACCGGTGTGAGGCCCACACACATCTATTCTTCCGGCGGGACGTACCAGGTGAAACTGACAGTGACGGACAACCTGGGCGCCACCGGATCAGTCACCAACCCTGTCACGGTCACGGGCCCTGCCGCCACTGTCCCGGCTGCCCCTACCGGCGTCACCGCAGTAGCCGGCAACGCCTCGGCCACGGTCACCTGGTCGGCCCCCGGCAATGGAGGCTCGGCCATCACTTCGTACACAGTCACACCCTTCGCGGGCTCAGTGGCCCAGGCTCCGGTGCAGGTGACCGGCAACCCACCGGCCGCCGGCACCACTGTCACCGGGCTGGCGAACGGCACCACGTACACCTTCACAGTCACGGCCACCAACTCCGTCGGAACCTCGGCACAGTCCGCTGCCAGCACCCCGGTGACACCGTCTGCTCCCCAGTCCATGGTGTCCAACGGAGGGTTTGAGTCCGGGCTGGCATCGTGGACGGCGGCCGGCATATCCCTGCCCAGACCTGCGGGCACGGCGCACAGCGGTACCGGCGCTGCGCTGCTTGGCGTCACCGGCGGCAGCGAGCCGCTGGGAGACAGCACACTGTCCCAGTCCATCACCGTTCCGCTCACGGGGACGTCCACCCTGTCGTTTTGGTACCAGCCGCACACTGCTGACGCCACGTGCGGGAACAAGAACAGGAACAACTGTAAATGGGACTGGATGGAAGGCCAGATACGTAGTTCCAACGGCAGCACGCTCAGGACGCTGTTCAAGTTGAACAACAATTCGGGAACCTGGACGCGGGTGACGGCCGACCTTTCCGCCTACAGGGGTCAAACGGTGACGCTCTGGTTCAACGTCCACCTCGACGGCGCTGTACCGGCCGACAACACTTGGATGTTCCTCGACGACGTCACCGTCACCAACAGCTAAAGCGGCCGCTGCGGGCGCCCGACCGGCCTGCCGGCATGGTGTTGCCTCTGGTTGCCTGAGGTTGCCGCCAGACTCGCCGCCGCGCCAAAGCCGGCCTTGGATGCTGCGGTTACGGAGACATAGGCTCAGTCCCATGACATCGAACGCGCCTTGGCCGCAGCACGATCCTCCCGGCGGCCCTGGAAACGGGCAGCAGCCCCCATGGCCCCGGCAGGACCTGCCGCAGCAGACCAACCCCACGTGGATGGGCCAGGTCCGCCCCGGCCTCTACCGGGCGGCCCCCGCCAACAACAACGCGCCCGCGGTGACCACTGTCATGCCGCCGGCCGCTGTACGCAACCGCTCGAGTGCGGGAGTGGTGGGCCTGGTGGGCGGCGGGGGTTTCCTGGCCTTCGCAAGCCTTTTCCTGGTTCTCCCCTACCTCCTGGGCAACACCGGCGTCACCGGGTTCGTGATTGGCTTCATCGCCTCCTTGATTCCCCTGGGCGCCGTGCTTCTGGCCGTCTACCTTATTGACCGCTGGGAGCCCGAACCGAAACGCCTGCTGCTGTTCGCCTTCCTGTGGGGCGCAGTGGTGTCCATCTCCGTCACGCTGCTGATCCAGCCGTTCTTTGCGCTTGCCGCGGCGCCGCCAGCCGGCGTGGACTACAGGACGTTCGCCGTTACGGTCCAGGCCCCGGTGGTGGAGGAATTCGCCAAGTCCCTGGGCCTGCTGCTGATCCTGGTGCTGGCGCGGAAGCACTTCGACGGACCAGTGGACGGCGTTGTGTTCGCCTTCACGATTGCCGGCGGCTTCGCCTTCACGGAAAACATCCTCTATTTCGGCCGGGCCATCGCAGAGTCAAGTACACCGGGCGCCGACCTCGCGGTTGTCTTCTTCCTTCGGGGCGTGATGTCCCCGTTTGCCCACGCCATCTTTACCGGGACCACGGGGCTGATCCTCGGCTTCGCGGCGCGCCGCTGGCACACTGGCATGTCCGTCGTGGCGTTCTTCGTGGGCCTGGTCCCGGCGATGTTGCTGCACAGCATGTGGAACAGCATGGGCCAGGACTTCCTGCTGCAGTACATCGTGGTCCAGGTGCCCATCTTCGTCCTGGCCGTCGTCGTGATAATCCTGCTGCGCGTGGCGGAGAACCGGCTGACGCGCCAGCGGCTCCTGGAATATGCGGCCGCGGGGTGGTTCACGCCGCCGGAAGTGGACATGCTGGCAACGGCCGGCGGCCGCCGTTCAGCGGTCCGCTGGGCGAAGCAGTTCGGCCGGGGCCAGCAGATGAAGGCCTTCCTGCACGCCGCCACGCAGCTTGCCTTCATCCGGCAACGGATCCTCAGTGGCCGGGACGTGCCCGCACACCAGCTCGATGAGCACCGCCAGCTCGCGGAAATCTCGGCACGGCGGGACGCGGTGCTTCGCTAGGCGGAAACGAAAAGGACCGGCCCCCGCCTCAGGCGGGGACCGGTCCATTCAATTGGTGAAAGCGCTGCGGTTGATATCGCAGCCAGGCATCGGGCGGCTATGCCAGCAGCGAAGGCTTCAGCTGCTGCAGGCGGCCCAGAAGGCCATTGATGAACGACGGCGACTCGTCCGTGGACAGCGTCTTGGCCAGGGCCACAGCTTCGCTGACGGCCACGCCGTCGGGAACGTCGTCGTTATAGAGCAGTTCCCACGTGCCGATGCGCAGGATGATGCGGTCTACCGACGGCATCCGTTCCAGCGTCCAGCCCTGGGAGTAGGTCTCCAGGAATTCGTCAATGGCGGTCTGGTGGGAGACCACCCCTTCAACGATTTCAAGGGTGTAGGGATTGACGATCTGGTCGGTTATTTCACGCCGCGACCGCAGCACATCAAAAGCCGAGAGGGAGCGCTGCTCCGCCTCGAAAAGAACATCCAGGGCCCGGTTACGGGCCTTACCGCGGGCGCTCACTAGTCGTTGACCCGGCCGAGGTAGCTGCCGTCGCGGGTGTCGACCTTGACCTTGGTGTTGTTCTCGACGAACAGCGGCACCTGGATCTCGTAGCCGGTTTCGAGCGTTGCCGGCTTGGTGCCGGCGGAGGAGCGGTCGCCCTGCAGGCCCGGCTCGGTGTAAGTGATTTCGAGGACGACGCTCGGCGGCAGCTCGATGTACAGCGGGGTGCCTTCGTGGATGGCGATGTTCACCATCTGGTTCTCGAGCATGAAGTTGGTGGCGTCGCCAACGGTCTCGGCGGACACGGTGAGCTGGTCGAAGTCCGACGTGTCCATGAAGACGTAGTCGGCGCCGTCCTGATACAGGTACTGGTAGTCTCGGCGGTCAACCGTGGCGGTCTCGATCTTGAGGCCGGCGTTGAAGGTCTTGTCGACCACCTTGCCGGACATAACGTTGCGCATCTTGGTGCGGACGAAAGCGCCGCCCTTGCCCGGCTTCACGTGCTGGAACTCGATGATGTTCCAGAGCTGGCCCTCAAGCTTCAGCACGGTTCCGTTCTTGATGTCGTTTGTGGTTGCCACTGGTATCCTCTGGTTTGTATCTGACTGCTTCAAGCCGCCAGCCGGTTATATCGCGCAGGCACGCCAAAAGGCCGCCAGCGAGTTTTTGTCAAAAATCCAAGAACCATTCTACCGGTAATGCCGGCGGGCTGCTGCGAGGGCCCTTAGGACGACATTTCCAGGACGTTCCGCGCCCGTTGCAGTGCGACGGTGGATGAGTAGATCAGCGCGGCATCGGCGGATCCCGCCACGCGCAGGTCAAGGGCCTTGGCGAACTCATCGACGGCGGCTGCGGTATTGCCGCCGGCATAGTAGGCCCGCCCCAGGTGCTGGTGCGCCAGGGCCTCCAGCTCGGTTCCCTGGACTTCGCCCAGGAGCTGGCGGAACAGGTCCACGGCCCTGTCAAAGCGCTTGGACACCCGCAGTACC
The DNA here is from genome assembly GCF_964254335.1 of Arthrobacter sp. LjRoot78. Taxonomy (NCBI): domain Bacteria; kingdom Bacillati; phylum Actinomycetota; class Actinomycetes; order Micrococcales; family Micrococcaceae; genus Arthrobacter; species Arthrobacter sp. LjRoot78. Next base: position 2,480,307 of record NZ_CAXUTG020000001.1, read on the forward strand.
TCGGCTTCAAAAGTGCGGAGCCTGAAGGATTCGGGGTCGTTGTAGCGTGCTTCGGCGAGGAGTTCCGCGGCGTCTGCGGCATGGCCTTCCGCCAGCAGGACCATGATGCGGTCCGCGGGGTCGGTCGATGCCTGCAGCGCTAAGCTGCACACTTCTTCGTTGACAATTCCCGGCATCAGCGTGTCCGGGTTGATCTTGATACCCGGGAACCCCGCATCCGGCCACTCGCTCGTGCCGCCCATGGAATCAATCATGACGTCGGTCATCATCAAGAGGCAATCTCCTGGTAAGCGGCGAACAGCAGGGAGGTGTCCGGAACGTCGAGAATTCCGGGGCGGGCCACGCCGTCGAGGACAACGAACCGCAGCAGGTCGCCACGGGACTTCTTGTCCCGCCGCATGCCGTCCAGCAGCCCCTGCCACCGGTCACGGCGGTAGGTGATCGGCAGTCCGAGCGATTCCAGGATGGTGCGGTGCCGGTCGGCGTCGGCGTCGCTGAGGCGCCCCACACTGCGGGCGAGTTCAGCGGCGAACATCATCCCCACGGACACGGCAGCACCGTGCCGCCACGAGTACCGTTCCACGAGCTCGATCGCGTGGCCCAGCGTGTGCCCGTAGTTGAGGTACTCCCGCCGGCCGGTCTCCTTGAGGTCCTCCGAGACCACTTCGGCCTTGACTGCGATGGCCCGTTCGATCAGCTCGCGGAGGATCGCCGACTCCGGAACGGTGACGGCGGACGGATCCTTTTCCACAAGGTCCAGGATGGCGGGGTCTGCGATAAAGCCGCACTTGATGACCTCGGCCATCCCGGAAATCAGCTCGTTCCTGGGAAGGGTGCTGAGGGTGTCAAGGTCCGCGAGGACGGCCGCGGGCGGGTGGAAGGCGCCCACCAGGTTCTTGCCTTCGGCCGTGTTGATGCCGGTCTTGCCGCCGACGGCTGCATCCACCATGCCGAGCAGGCTGGTGGGCATGTGGATGACCTTGACGCCGCGGAGCCAGGTCGCGGCCACGAACCCGGCAAGGTCCGTGACGGCGCCGCCGCCGACCGCCACCACTGCGTCCGAGCGGGTGAAGTCGTTCTGTCCGAGGACCTGCCAGCAGAAAGCAGCCACCTGAATGTGTTTGCCCTCTTCGGCGTCCGGGATTTCGGCGGTCAGCGCAGTGAAACCGGCCGAGGCCAGTTCGTCGCGGACGGTATCTCCGGTAAGCCGCAGGGCCCGCGGGTGGATGACCAGGACACGTTTGACGCGCTCCCCCAGCAGTTCCGGAAGGCGTTCGAGCAGGCCGCGGCCCACAACGACGTCGTAGTTGTCAGCGGCAGACTTGCCGGTGACCTTGATGACGGTTGATTCGCTACTCACTTTTCAACTTCCTTTGTTGCGGCCACTGGCTCCGCCGCCGCGGTCTGTGCCGCCGCGTACTCACGCAGCGCCTCTTCCAGCCGATGCCCGAGATCCGCAACGGTTCCGTGGCGGACATCGAAAACGAGATCGGCAAGCCGTTCGTACACGGGCTGCCGGGTGGCAAACAGTGCGCGCCAGCGGCCCATGGCGTCACCTGCCAGGAGCGGACGGCCTGAGTTCCGGGCAATCCGCTCGGAAACCGTGTCGGCGTCGCACTCGAGGTACACAACGGTGCAGCGGCGGAGCAGCTGCTGGGTGCCGGAGTCAAGCACGGCTCCCCCGCCGAGGGAAATGACGGTGCTGGCGTTCCCTGCCTCTTCGATGACCCGCGCTACCGTCCGGGCTTCGATCTCCCGGAACGCGCTCTCGCCGCGGGCGGCGAAGATGTCCGCGATGGTGCCATGGTTTTCCACAATAACGACGTCGGTGTCGACGAACGCCGCACCTAGCTGCTGCGCCAGCTGGTGGCCGATCGCCGACTTTCCAACCGCCATGGGTCCGATGAGGGCGATGGGCCGTCGTGGCACAGCGCCGTGCCTGATGCTGCCCGGCACTACTGGCCGATCGAGTCCAGGGACGCCGGAATGTTGTCCAGGTAACCCTTGATGTTGCGGGCGGTCTCCGCGACCGAATCTCCGCCGAACTTTTCTGCCACTGCCTCGGCGAGCACCAGGGCCACCATGGCCTCGGCCACAACGCCCGCGGCCGGGACCGCACAGACGTCAGAGCGCTGGTGGTGGGCCTTGGCGGCCTCGCCGGTGCTCACGTCGATGGTCTTCAGGGCGCGCGGAACGGTGGCAATCGGCTTCATCGCGGCACGGACGCGCAGGACGTCGCCGATGCTCATGCCGCCCTCGATACCGCCTGCCCGGTTGCTGGTGCGGATGATCCGGCCGTCGGAGTCCTTGACGATTTCGTCGTGCGCGGCGGAGCCCCGGCGCGACGCGGTAAGGAACCCGTCGCCCACCTCAACACCCTTAATGGCCTGGATGCCCATCAGGGCAGCGGCAAGGCGGGAGTCCAGGCGGCGGTCCCAGTGGACGTAGCTGCCGAGTCCGGGCGGTAGGCCGTAGGCCAGCACCTCTACCACGCCGCCGAGGGTTTCGCCTTCCTTGTGCGCCGCGTCAACCTCGGCCACCATGGCGTCCGAGGTTTCCCGGTCGAAGCAACGGAGGGGATCAGCGTCAAGCGCGATGACGTTGTCCGGAACGGGCAACGGCCGTCCTTCGGGCACGGTCACGCTGGCGATCGAAACTGTGTGGCTGACAAGCTCAATGCCCAGTTGCTTGAGGAACTGCGAGGCCACGGTCCCGAGCGCAACGCGGGTGGCGGTTTCGCGGGCACTGGCCCGTTCCAGTACGGGGCGGGCCTCGTCGAAGCCGTACTTCTGCATTCCCGTGAAGTCCGCGTGTCCGGGGCGGGGCCTGGTCAGCGGTGCGTTGCGCGCCTGGTCGGCGAGGATCTCGGGTGCCACCGGGTCCGCAGCCATGATCTGCTCCCATTTGGGCCATTCGGTGTTGCCCACCTGGATGGCCACGGGTCCGCCCTGCGTGATGCCGTGGCGGACGCCGCCAAGCACGGTCACGACGTCCTGCTCGAACTTCATCCGGGCACCGCGGCCGTAGCCGAGGCGCCGACGGGCCAGGGCATCGGCGATCTGGCTGCTGGTGAGTTCAACACCGGCAGGCACGCCTTCAATTATTCCGACCAGGGCCGGGCCATGGGATTCACCGGCAGTCAACCAACGCAACATAAAATCCATCCTGCCACGTAGGGCGGTTAGAACACTCGTCGGGGTGCCCCGACTGCGTCACACATCACATCTATGACATCGGCCGTGACGTCGTCGCCGAGGCCGCTGAAAAACCGCACCTGCTCCACTGCCTGGTACAGCAGCATCTCCAGGCCGGGAACCACGGTTCCTCCCCCGTGCTGCCAGACCGCGGCAATCCGGCTGGGCCAGGGATCATAGGCGACATCGAGCAGGACCCCGGGAGTCGTGGTCCGGAGGCCGGCAAGCTCCTCCGCCAAGGCGTCTGCCCCGTGGGGAGGGAGAGTGGAAATTACGACGTCGGCGGCCGCCATTGCGGTTGCCGCACCGCTCAGCGGAACGATGCGGACCGGGAGGCCCACGCCCTGGGCAGCGGCCCGCGCCTCGGCGGCCCGTCCGGTATCGCGGACATAGATGTCCGCCGACGGCGCGCCCAGCTCGCTCAGGGCCGCGATCGCAGCCGCAGCGGTGCCTCCGCCGCCCAGCACCACCGCGGACGGTGCGGCAGACACGCCGGCATGCCGCACGGCGTTGACGATGCCCGCGACGTCGGTGTTGTAGCCGATCCGGCGCACGGACGGGCCGTCGGCTTCAAACACCACTGTGTTCACTACGCCCAGGATGCCTGCCACTCCGCGGACCTCGTCAACCTCGGAAACCATGGCGGTCTTGAGCGGCATCGTGACGGACAGTCCGCGCCAGCCGGGCTCGTTGCGGACGGCCGCCATGAATGCCGGAAGCTCCGGAACGGTCACGTCAATGGCGGAGTACGCCACGTCAACGCCCAGGCGGGCGTAGGCGGCCCGATGGAGTGCCGGGGACTTCGAGTGGCCGATCGGATGCCCAAGGACGGCAGCCTTCAGGGTCACGTGCAGCGTCCCGCGTTGGCGGCGCACCAGGCGTTGTACTGCTCCACATACACGTTGTGCTCAGCCAATGTCTTGGAGAACTTCGTCTCCTTGGTGTCCAGGTTGATGGTCACCCAGTACATGTACTCGTTGGTCTTTGGCTTCGCTGCCGCGTCGATGGCGTTCTTGCCCGGCGACCCGATGGGTCCCACCGGAAGCCCCTGGTTGGCGTAGGTGTTGTAGGGGTTCGACTTGTCGGACTTCTGGTCCTCGTCGATGTGGAAGCTCTTGATTCCCAGCCCGTAGGTCACCGTGGCGTCGGACTGGATCAGGCCGGCAGTCTCGGTGTTGTTCGGCTTGAGCCGGTTGTAGATGGCACCGGCAACATCGCCGTACTCGGCCTGGCCGCCTTCGGCCTGGACGATGCTGGCGACCGTGACCACGTCGTACTGCTTCGCGGGATCGGTGACTCCCTGCGCCTTCAGCTCGTCAGTCGTGACGGTGACGAGGTTCTTGAGGATGTCCTTCGCCGGCGTCCCCAGCGGGAAGCGGTGCTCGCCGGGCGCCAGGTAGCCTTCCAGGTTCTTGGCCTTGGCCGGCAGCCCGAACTGCGCCGGGGAATCGCTCAGGGCCTTGAGTTCGGCGACGGGTATCCCGGATCCCTGGGAGATCGCCTGCAGCGACTCGCCAATCCGGAGCCCCGCGCTCAGGGCGAAGTACATGACTTTGCCTTCACCCTTGCCCAGCAGGACGGCGACCGCGTCGGAGTTCTTCATCTCCTGGCGGAACTGGAATTCCCCGGGGGCAATGGTTCCGCCGGACGCGGTGAGCTCCCGCAGGAACGTGTCCGCATTGGCCACGACCTTCTGGTCCTGGAGCTTGGTGGCAACTGACCTGGTGCCTTCGCCGGGCTCCACGGATACGTTCACTGCTCCTGCGCCGGGTCCGGGGTAATCGGCGATGGTGTCCGCGCCGAGCAGTGGTTTCAGGAACTGGGCGCCCACCACAAGGGCCGTGACGAAGACCGCAAGCGTCAGCAGGAGCGCCAGCCACCGGCGGCGGCGGCGAACCTTCTTGGATTTGGTCGGGGCGACGCCAACGGAGGACGCGCCGGCCATCAGCGGGTGCCCGGGTTCGTCAGCGTGATGCTCGTGGTGCTCCGCTGCCGGATAGACGTCGGCGTCATCGTAGACATGGTGTGCCTCGTCCTCGTGGTGCCCTGCGTAAGCGGCGTTGTCAGCGTAGCCGTGCTCTGCGTAACCCTGCTCCGCGTACTCGTGGTGCCCGACTTCGTGGTGCCCGGCCTCCGGGTGCAGCTCTGTGTGCGGGTCGTAAGCGTGCGCATCGAGCTCCGCGGAGCCTTCCGGGTGCACAGCCTCTTCGTGGTGGAGCGGCGCAGCGGGCGCAGCTTCCTCGGGGTGCACAGCTTCCTCGTGGTGAGGCGGCGCGGGGTGCACAGCCTCGTCGGGGTGGAGCGGCGCAGCGGGCGCAGCTTCCTCGGAGTGCACAGGACGTTCGTGGTGGAGCGGGACCGCCTGCTGCTGCACAGTGGGCGGCTCCGCCGGCATGGCGGGTGGCACCTGCGGTTCGTCACCGGGCGTCTCAAACGCCTGTGGTGGGACGACGTCATTGCCTTCGGTTGTCAGGAATTTCTCCCTGGCCCGAATTTCCTTGCGCGTCAGCTGACGTCCGGAGTCACTGAATTCCTCACCTGAGGACTCGCCGCTGTTGACCGGGCTCACTGTAGCCTTCCATTTTCTGAAGATTGCACATTGTTTCCGGAGACTGCCTGCTCAGCGTTTCCCGCTGCGGCGTCCCCCGAAAGCCCCGTCTGGGAAACCGCAAACACGCGGCTTCCAACATCCGTTCCCCTGGCTTTTTGCATGTCGATCGCGTGCTGCAGAATTCCTGCGGCGGCAACCTGATCCACCACCTTACGGTGATTCCGGCTGCTCATGCCAGCTTCGTGCAGGTTGCGGTGGGCCGTCACCGTGCTCAAACGCTCATCAATAAGCTGCACCGGAATGTCCGAGCCAAGCCCTGCAAGGGCTCCGGCCAGAAGTTCCGCATAGTCCGTGGCCATCCTTGCCGAAGCGTGCTCTTCACCCTTGAGCGTGCGTGGCAGGCCAACGAAGATCTGGACGGCGTCCAGCTCGGAAGCAAGGGCAGCCAGCACCCGGACATCCGTATTCTTCTTGGCGTTCCGCTCGAGTGTCTTCAAGGGTGTGGCAAGGATTCCGTCGCGGTCGCAGACGGCAACGCCCACACGGACGGTGCCCACGTCCACCCCCAGTTTGATGCCCCGGGGGTAGGCGTCGGGTGCAGCAGATTCGTTCACGGTTCGGTTATCGCCTCGTGATGGCGTCCACGACGGCGGCAAGCGCAGCCGGCACCTTCGCGGCGTCGGTGCCGCCGCCCTGGGCGACGTCGTCCTTGCCGCCACCGCCGCCGCCGAGGATCCCGGCCGCGAGCCGGACAAGGGCCCCTGCCTTGACACCCGCTGCGCGGGCTTCCTCATTGGTGGCGACAAGGATGACGGGACGGTCGTTGCTTACGCCGGCCACTGCAACGGCGGCCGCCTCGGAACCAAGCCGGCTGCGCAGGTCAAGGGCCAGTCCGCGGAGGTCGTCAGCGCCGCTGACCTGTCCGGCGTCGTGCGCAATGACCTTTACTCCGGAAGCGTCCCTGGCCGTACCGACCAGCTGCGCCGCGGCGGCGGTCAGCTGCTCCTTGCGCAGGCGTTCCAGTTCCTTCTCAACCGTCTTGAGCTTGGTCAGCGTGGTGGCGATGCGGTCTGCCAGCAGGCCCGAGGGCACCTTCAGCATTTCGGTGAGCTCCGTGACGAGGGCGCGCTCGGCAGCAAGGTGGCGGAACGCCTCCATGCCCACGAAAGCCTCCACGCGGCGGTTTCCGGACCCTACCGACTGATCGCCCAGCAGGGACAGGCTGCCGATGAGCGAGGTGTTGGCCACATGGGTGCCGCCACAAAGCTCACGGGACCAGGCGCCGTCGATCTCCACGACGCGGACCTCGTTGCCGTAGTTCTCGCCGAAGAGCGCCATGGCGCCGAGGGCCTTGGCCTCGGCCAGTGCCATGACCTTGGTCTCCACCCTGAAGTTGTTACGGATGGCGAGGTTGGAGACTTCCTCGATTTCGGAGCGCGTGGCAGCGCTGAGCCCCTCGCCCCAGGAGAAGTCGAAGCGGAGGTAGCCTGCCTTGTTGTACGAACCGCGCTGCAGGGCCTCCGGGCCGAGGATCTGGTGCAGGGCGGCGTGGACGATGTGCGTTCCGGTGTGGGCCTGCTCTGCGGAGTGGCGCCGCTCCCGGTCCACTGCGGCCTGCACGAGCGAGTCCGCGCCGATTTCGCCCTCGCGGACGATCGCCTTGTGCACGCTCAATCCCTTGACGGGACGCTGGACGTCCAGGACCTCGACGACGAATCCGTCGCCGGTGATCAGTCCGGTGTCGGCGGCCTGGCCGCCGGCCTCGGCGTAGAACGGGGTCTCTGCGAGCACGAGCTCGATCTCGTCGCCCGTGGAGGCCTGGGAAACCTTGCGGCCGCCGGACAGAATGCCGCGGACCTTCGATTCGCCGGCCAGCTCCGTGTAGCCGGTGAAGACCGTTTCACCCTGGGCCAGCAGCTCCTGGAAGGCGCTAAGGTCGGCGTGCGACCCCTTCTTGCCCTTGGCATCGGCCTGGGCGCGCTGGCGCTGCTCGAGCATCAGCTTGCGGAACTCGGGCTCGTCGACCTTGAGGCCGGCTTCTTCGGCCATTTCCAGGGTCAGGTCGATCGGGAAGCCGTAGGTGTCGTGCAGGGCAAAGGCATCGGCACCGGACAGCGGCCGGCCGGCTTCCTTGGAATCCTTCACGGCGTCCTCTAGGCGCGCGGTGCCGGACGCGATGGTGCGCAGGAACGCCTTCTCTTCGGCGTAGGCGATGCGGCTGATGCGTTCGAAGTCGGTCTCCACTACGGGGTAGACGCCCTTCATGGCGTCCCGCGAGGCCGGCAACAGCTCGGGCAGGCAGGCCTTTTCGACGCCGAGGAGGCGCATGGAGCGCACGGCACGGCGGATGAGACGGCGCAGCACGTAGCCACGGCCCTCGTTGGAGGGCGTCACGCCGTCGGCGATCAGCATGAGCGAGGAGCGGATGTGGTCGGCAACAACACGCATCCGGACGTCGTCGGTGTGGTGGGGGTCCTCGGCGGATTCCGCCGAGGTGTACTCCCGGCCGGAGAGTGCCGCGGCCCGGTCGATCACGGGACGGACCTGATCGGTCTCGTACATGTTCTCGACGTCCTGCAGGATCATCGCGAGGCGCTCCATGCCGAGGCCGGTGTCGATGTTTTTCTTAGGCAGTTCGCCGGTGATGTCGAAGTCCACCTTCGAGCGGACGTTATCGATCTGGTACTGCATGAACACCAGGTTCCAGATTTCCACGTAACGGTTCTCGTCGGCGATGGGGCCGCCCTCGACACCATAGGACGGGCCGCGGTCGTAGTAGATCTCGGAGCAGGGACCGGCCGGGCCGGGCTGGCCGGTGGACCAGTAGTTGTCCGCCTTGCCCATCCGCTGGATCCGTTCCGCGGGCATGCCGGTGTTCTTGAGCCACAGCTGCTCGGCTTCGTCGTCCTCTTCGTAGACGGTAACCCACAGCTTCTCGGGCGGCAGGCCGTAGCCGCCATCGGCAACACTCGTGGTGAGCAGTTCCCAGGCGAACTTGATGGCGTCTTCCTTGAAGTAGTCGCCGAAGGAGAAGTTGCCGCACATCTGGAAGAAGGTGCCGTGCCGTGCCGTCTTGCCGACTTCCTCGATGTCACCGGTGCGGATGCACTTCTGCACGCTGGTGGCCCGGTTGTAGGGCGCCTCTTCGCGTGCCGTCAGGTACGGAATGAACGGGACCATGCCGGCCACCGTGAACAGCAGGGAGGGGTCGCTGGAAACCAGGGACGCCGAAGGCACCGCCGTGTGGCCTTTGCTGACAAAAAAGTCGATCCAGCGCTTGGTGATCTCCTGCGACTTCATAACCTGGTTACTTACCCTTCTTGGTTCACGCGTTCTGCCGCGCGACAGTTTGATTCTTATGGCCAGTACCGGAACAACGGCTACTGCCCGTTTAATTCTCCCGCAGCGGCGGCTAGCGCCGCACCACGTCCTGGGATTCAATGCCCAGTGCTGCCCTCAGGTCGGTTTCCCGTTCCTGCATGCCTTCGCGGACGGCGTCGGCGAAATCGTAGATGCCGTCGGCGAGCCGGCCCACCGCCCGGTTGAGGCCTTCGGGCCCCAGGGTGGTCTGTGCCTCGGTGATCTTGCGGAAGGCGATCACGCCAATGGCGACACCGATTCCCATCCAGAGGATTCTTTTCATTGAGTGCTCCGTCGGGATTAGCGGCTGCGGCGGCCGGTGGCGGGTTTCTTGCGGGCGGAGAGGGCGGAGCGGACTCCGTAGCTGAATGCTGCCACCTTGATCAGCGGTGATCCGACAGTGGCCGCCACAAGGGACGACAACGCGGAAATATTGGCGGAGGCGTCCGAGACGTTGGACGAGATGCCGTCAACCTTCTTGAGCTGCTGGTTGGTGGTGGAAACCGTGGCGGTGACTTCGTCCATGAGCGGCGTGGCGCCGTCGCTGATCGCACGGATGGACGTCCGGACTTCGTCAAAAACCCGTCCGAGCTTCAGGATGGGTACGGCGAGGATCAGCACGAGGAGCGCAAACACCCCTGCCGCGATCAGGCCGGCAATATCGCCACCAGACATAGACGTTCATCTCCTTGTGTTTCCGTGGACTGCGGCGGGTCCCGCAGCGGCCTGATGGCCGCCCTTGCGGAAGTCCCCCCAGTACCTTACATACAAAGAAGCCCGCGGCGCTTGCCACGGGCTTCTTTGTATACGCTGCTGGTATTTAGCGTGCGTAGAATTCGACGACGAGCTGCTCTTCGCAGGTTACGGGAACCTCGGAGCGCTTCGGGCGACGAACCAGGCGAGCCTGCAGGGCGTCGAGCTTGACGTCCAGGTAGGCCGGAACCTGGGGCAGGACGTCGCGGTGCGCGCCGGCCGCTGCAACCTGGAACGGAGGCATGGTTTCGCTGCGGCTGTGGACGTGGACCAGCTGGCCCTCGCCGACGCGGAAGGACGGGCGGTCAACGCGGATTCCGTCAACCAGGATGTGGCGGTGCACAACCAGCTGGCGGGCCTGGGCGATGGTGCGGGCGAAGCCGGCACGCAGCACGAGGGCGTCGAGACGCATTTCGAGCAGTTCGATCAGGTTTTCACCGGTCAGGCCCTTGGTGCGGCGTGCTTCTTCGAAGGCACGGGTCATCTGGGCTTCGCGGATGCCGTACTGGGCGCGCAGACGCTGCTTTTCGCGCAGACGTACGGCGTAGTCGGAGTCCTGCTTCTTGCGGGCACGGCCATGCTCACCGGGGCCGTAAGGGCGGCGCTCCATGTACTTGGCGGCCTTGGGGGTCAGAGCAATGCCGAGTGCACGCGAGAGGCGTGCGGTACGGCGAGCACGAGTGTTGTTAGCCACTTGTGTCCTTCCAATATCTGCGGTGTGTCAGTGTTACTGGCCTCCACGATGGAGAGCATCGGCCAACCGCTGCCTTTTGCTACTGGGCACAGGGCATAACCTCAACAAAGTTAATTTGGTGGATTGCGCGTCCGTGCCTTGCCAGACAACGAACTATCCTACCATGATGCTGCTTGCCGTCCCGGCCAGCGGCAGCCGGCCGGCGCCAGCCTGCCGGCGCCTGCTGTCAGATCCGCGCGTGGACTCCGCGGCTGGCCGGACGGCCGAACGACGCGGCGCCCAGGAACTCGACGGCGATGAACGGCTCGGTTCCCACCACCCATTCATCGTGGCCGGGAGGCAGCGTGTAAGTGTCGTTGGCATGGATCGTCGAACGGACGCCGTCGGACGTTTCCACCTCCAACACGCCGGAGACGCAGAATCCGAGGTGGTTGTGCTGGCAGAAGTCGGTTTTCTCGAAGGGTTTGATGCTCTCGGACCAGCGCCAGCCGGGGTTGAGGATCAGCCGGGCCACTGAGTAGTCGTTGACGGTGACAAGGTCGAATTCCGCCTTGTCGGGGCACCGTTTCTTGTCCGGGAGATCGAAGGACTTCACGGATACTGCTGTGACGAAATTTACGGACATGGGACACTACCTGGGAACTGGGACGGAGACGGAGACGCATAAGGTTGTGCCAAGCAAATTCTGTGCCGGCCGCCGACCTGGGGCCTGAGGATGCGAGTAACCGGCATTTGTGCGATGTCCCCCTCAAGGCACGCACGTCCAACAGATCTGTGCTGGCGTAATTCAACGTTAGCCCTCCCCCGTCGGAAGTCAACGGGGCGGAAGCCGGCGTCTGTTCGCCGCGGCAGTCGGGGTCCCGGCGGCATGCCTCAGCCGCCGCGGATGATCTTCCGGAGCCGCTCCAGCCGGGTGGAAATATCACGTTCGGCGCCGTTGGCGGTGGGCTGGTAGTAGTCCCGGCCCACGAGGTCGTCCGGCGGATATTGCTGTGTGGCCACGCCGTGCGGGGCGTCGTGCGCGTATTTGTAGCCCTGACCGTGCCCAAGCTGCTTGGATCCCGGATAGTGCGCGTCCCGCAGGTGGGCCGGGATGCCGTTGCCCAGGCCGGCCCGGACGTCGGCAGTGGCTTTGTTGATGCCCATATACGCGGCGTTGGACTTCGGGGCCGTTGCCAGGTGGACCACGGCCTCGGCAAGCACGATCCGCCCCTCGGGCATGCCGATCAGCTGCACTGCCTGCGCTGCGGCGACGGCGGTCTGCAGCGCGGTGGGATCCGCCATGCCGACATCCTCCGCGGCTGAGATCACGATGCGCCGGGCGATGAACCTGGCGTCCTCCCCCGCTTCCAGCATGCGTGCCAGGTAGTGCAATGCGGCATCCACGTCGGAGCCGCGAATGGATTTGATGAAGGCGCTGGCGACGTCATAGTGCTGGTCGCCCGCGCGGTCGTACCTGACGGCGGCAACATCAAGGGCACGTTCGGTGTGCCGCAGTTCCACGGTCACCGGGCCGTCGTCGGCGTCGTCGGCGTCACCAAAAGCCACTCCGGCGGCCGCCTCCAGCGCCGTCAGCGCGCGGCGCGCGTCACCACCGGACAGCCTCACCAGGTGGGCCAGTGCCTCCTCGCTGAGCTTGACCTTGCTGTTCAGCCCGCGGGGGTCAGCCACGGCCCGCTGGACCAGCCCCTCGATGTCGGCATCCGTCAGGGGGCGGAGCGTGAGCAGCAGCGAACGGGAAAGCAACGGGGAGACGACCGAGAAGGACGGGTTCTCGGTGGTTGCGGCCACGAGCACCACCCAGCGGTTTTCGACGCCGGGCAGCAGCGCGTCCTGCTGGGCTTTGTTGAAGCGGTGGATCTCGTCCAGGAAAAGCACGGTGGTGGTCTTGTAGAGGTCCCGGGCCGTGAGCGCCTCGTCCATCACGCGCCGTACGTCCTTCACGCCCGCCGTGATGGCGGAGAGTTCGACGAACTTCCGGCCCGGACCCTTGGCAATCACATGCGCGAGCGTGGTCTTGCCGGTTCCCGGCGGTCCCCACAGGATGAGTGAGGTCGGTCCCGCGGGTCCGGCGGAGTCGGCGCCGGCACCGGCGGCCAGCTGGCGCAGCGGTGATCCCTGCCCCAGCAGGTGCTGCTGGCCCACGACGTCGTCAAGGGTCCGCGGCCGCATCCGCACCGCCAGCGGGCTCCGGGGCTGCGTCCGCCCGGCGGCCAGCCCGGAAACTGCCGACCCGGACGGCGTCACCGTTCCGTCGTCGTCGTCGTTGTCCGGCCCTTGGCCAAAGAGATCATCCACATAGATAGGCTACTTCTAGTTCATGACGCCACTAACAACGGAGACCCGCGCAATGCCCACCCCGGATTCCCGTGCAGCGTTCGTCTCCGGTGAGCGGCTGCCCGGCTGGGTGGATCGCTTCGCCGCCAGCCACGGCAGCGTCGCCGCGGAAGAGGTCGACGGCGGCCTCCAACTGTCCGCGGCGGACGGTGCCGTGGCGCTGCTGCAGCCGCCGTGGCCCGCGGACGGCCGGCCTGGCCGCGGCGGCGATGCTGTGGCCCGCCTGGCTTCGCTGGCGGCCCAGTCCCGGACACTCGGGCTGGTCCTGGTCCGTCGCGGCGGATACTCCGTGGCCGTGGTCCGTGACGGTGCCGCCTTGGCCTCGAAAACCGGCACGCGCCACATCCAGTCCAGGACCGCTGCCGGCGGCTGGTCCCAGCAGCGCTTCGCCCGGCGTCGCGCCAACCAGGCGGATGAACTGGTGGAGGCAGTCGCAGAGCACGCCGGCCGGATCTTCGCCGGGCACCGGATCGAATATCTGGTGCCCGGCGGCGACCGTGCCCTGTCGGAACAGGTACTGAGTGAACCGGCGTTGAAACGCTACGCGGCGCTGACCCGGCTGCCGTTCCTGGACGTGCCGGATCCGCGCGCCCCGGTGTTGAAGCGGGCCGCGGCCGGCGCCTGTTCGGTCCGGATTGTGGTGACCGACCCGCCTGCCTAGCTGTAATGACCTAGCCCCCACTGCCCCGCGCTCGCGAGCCCCGCGCTGCCAGCTCCCACATCCGCATGCCGGAGCGCAGGTTCCCGTCCGGCAATCGCTCAATCAGGCCGTGCAGGACCAGATCGTCCACGAGCCGGTGGGCTGTGGTCAGGGGAAGGCCCGCGCGGCGGGCGAGGCCGGAGAGCGTCTTGGTGGGCAGGTCACGGTCGAACGCACTCATGAGCCGCACGACGCGGCTGATCACCGATTCACCCGATGGTGAGTTTGCCATGGACGCCCCCGGCCGCGGCCCTAGCCTGCCACGACGCTTGCGGCGCGGTCCGCATCCCGGCCGGCCGCGAGCCTGGCGATGTCGCGGCCCGCCCGGTAGCCGAACACCAGCGCCGGACCGATGTGCGAGCCGTAGCCCGGGTAGCCGCCGCCGAAGACGCTCACGGCAGCCGCACCGACGGCAAGGAGACCGGGGACTGCCGTTCCCTCCGTGGTGACAACTTCCGAGCGCTCGTTGACTCCGATGCCGGCGAAGGTACCGAGGTCGCCCATCTGGATCCTCGCGGCGTAATACGGGCCCCTGCCAACCGGTGCCAGGTTCGGATTCGGTTTGTGTTCAAGGTCGCCGCGGAAGTGGTTGTACAGGGTGGAGCCGCGACCGAACGCCGGATCCTCACCGCGCACAGCTGCCGGGTTGAATTCAGCCACTGTGGCCGCAAGGCCCCGGGCATCGATGCCGAGCTTCCCGGCCAGTTCCGCCAGCGTGTTCCCCTTGACCAGGTATCCGGTCCGGTAGAAATAGCCGCGGGGCATCGGCCAGGGCTTGGCGTAGCCGATGCCGTACTTGTGCATCGTCTTCGCGTCGCCGATCACATAGCCGAACGTCTTGTCCTCGTCCTTGTTGTGCCGGATCATCGCGCCGCCGAAGTCGTGGTAGCTCAGCGCCTCGTTGCCGAAGCGCTTGCCGTGACGGTCGACGGCGATGAGGCCGGGCAGGCCGATGGCCCGCAGGTGCGGGAAGAGCCGCTCCTTGCCGCTCAGGTACTTGAACACTGTTACCGGTGCCCAGGAGCCCACGCTGAACACGGAGTCATCGATATGTCCGCCGGCACTCATCGCCAGGGTGGCGGCGTCCCCGCCGTGGCCCACTGTCGGCGTGAAGTGGTCGTCGCCGTCGGCGTCGTGCGGGAAGTACTGCTGCCGCAGTTCCCTGTTGCCCGAGAAGCCGCCGGCGGCGAGGATCACGCCCAGACGTGCTGCCACGGTGCCGGCATGCTCTCCCCCGAGGACAGCCCCTGTGACGGTTCCGGCGTCGTCACGGGTCAAGGCAAGGGCCGGGGAAGACTTCCACAACCGCACACCCAGGTCGTCGGCGCTCTTGACCATGCGGGTCATCAGGGCGTTGCCGTTGGAACGCAGGACCGGACGCTTGTAGCGGGCGGCGTCGGCCCACGTGCGCAGCAGCTTCTTCGCCACATAGACGAAGGATTTGACCGACTGGTTCACGTGGAAGAACTCGTTGATGTCCGGGCCCACCTGCGGCATGTAGCCGAACACGGTGTAGGAGCTCATGTACGGCTGCATCAGGAGCCGTTTGTCCCCCAGGACGCGTGCGTCGATGTCCTGCGGCAGGATGGCACGGCCGGACAGCTTCGCCCCGGGCAGGTCCATCTGGTAGTCCGGGGACTTTTCCGGGTAGGTGAACTTCACCTCGGTTTCGTTCTCGAAAAAGGAGATGGCCTCGGGGACGGTATCCAGGAAGTCCCTGACGCCCGCTTCGTTGAACGTCTCCGGGGCCAGGCTCTTCAGGTACGTCTCGGCGTCCTCGCGCGTATCGCCCTGAGCCACGCCCTGCTTGTTGCCGGGGACCCACGCCCAGCCCGCGGAAATGGCTGTGGTCCCGCCAAAGTACTGTTCCTTTTCCGCAACAATCACAGTCAATCCCTGTGAAGCGGCCTTCAATGCTGCGGCCATCCCGGCGACGCCGGAGCCGATGACGAGGACGTCACAGACAGTAGTGCTCGTGGTCGGTTTCTTGCTCATGGTTGTTGCCTTGCTCATTAATCCTGGCTCCATTCAGTCGGCTGCACGCATCCCCGCGGCGGCCGGTTGGAAGGCTAAACCCCCAGTAGACCCGGCGGCACCAGCACGCGGGAGGAGGATTACCATTGAGCGGGAATCCTGAGGAGGAACTGTGGCCAATTCCGCGTCGGGCGAGTCGATTATCGGCCGCTTCGTAAAAATAGTGAGCGCGTTCGACGACCGGCACACCTCCATGAGCGTCGCCGAACTCGGGCGCAGGACCGGGCTCCCGGTCACCACCACTTACCGGCTGGTGAATGACCTGTTGCGGGAACGCCTCCTCGAACGCGAACCCGGCGGCGACATCCACATCGGAACCAGGATGTGGGAGCTCGTTTCCCGAGGGTCCAAGATGCTCGGTTTGAGGGAGGCGGCGCTGCCGTTCATGGAAGACGTCCAGGCGGTGGTGCAGCACTCCACCACCCTCGGCATCCTGGATTCGGACGAGGTGCTGTACATCGAGCGGCTTGGCTCCGACAAGACCATCGTGGATATCACCAAAATCGCCGGCAGGCTGCCGCTGCACGCAACGTCGTCGGGCCTGGTCCTGCTGGCACACGCCCCGGCCGCCTACCAGGACAGCTTCCTTGCCCGGCCGCTGACGAAGTTCACCGAAACCACCCTCACCGAACCATCCCTGCTGCGGCGCCACCTGGCCGAGATCAGGCAGCGCGGCTTTGCGGCCATGCCGGGCGTGATCGTGCCCGAATCCAGCGGCATCGCCGTCCCCGTCTTCGGACCGGACAACACTGTTCGCGCCGCGCTCAGCGTGGTGGTGCCGCGCAACGAGGAGAACGCGGCCGCCCGGGTCCCCGTCCTGATGGCTGCGGCCCGGGGCATCTCACGGGCCCTGGGCTGGCGGGGCGAGCTGAAGGGGACACTTCGCCAAAGCCACTGAGCAGAGGCACTGAGCAGAGGCACTGAGCAGATCCAGCCAGTGCCGTCTTTTCCGTTCATCGGCAATCATGTGGTTCCAGTCACACCTCCCCTGCAACTCTGGCTAGGACGCAGCAATGAGGCTGCAGGAGTTACGGAGGAGCACACCACATGAACACCACAGCGAACCGCGTGGCCGGCAAGACTGCCATCGTCACCGGCGGCCGCGGCGACCTGGGCAGCGCCACCGCCGCCCTGCTGGCGCAGCACGGCGCAAAGGTAGCCAGCCTGGACGTTGCCGGCATCCCGGCCGGGGCGGCCCATGCAAATATCAGCGAGTACGACGTCGATGTCACCAGCGAGGACAGCGTCGCGGACGCTATCCGCCGGGTCCGTGACGACCTGGGCACGCCGGACATCCTGGTCAACGCCGCCGGAATCATCGGCCCCGCCGGAGCCTCCCACACCGCATCGGTGACGGACTTCGACACGATCTTCAACGTCAACGTCAAGGGTGTCTGGCTGATGACCAAGCATGTGGTCCCCGGCATGATCGAAAAAGGCGCCGGCAGCATCGTCAACTTCTCCTCCATCCACGGCATCACGGGCGGACGGAACGTGCCCCTGTACCACGCGACCAAGGGCGCCGTCCGGCTCCTGAGCAAGTCCGATGCCGCGGCGTACGGAGCCCACGGCATCCGGGTGAACTCCATCCACCCCGGATCCATGGACACCCGGATGAGCCGCCGCTCCGCCGAGCAGTCGGAGATCGGCGCCGAGGCCTACTACAAGCAGCTGGTGGGCTCCAACCCCCTTCCCCGGCAGGGCAAGCCGGACGAAATCGCCTACGGCGTGCTGTACCTGGCCTCCGACGAATCACGGTTCACCACAGGTTCCGAGCTCGTCATCGACGGCGGCTACACCGCCGTCTGACCCGGCCCCTCATCTTTCGCACTTTTTCTTTTTTGAAAGGCAACACCCATGAAATTCGTTAATGGAACCGCAGCCGAAAAGTACGACGTCGTCATCGTCGGTTCCGGTGCCGGCGCCCTCACCGCGGCGGCCACCGCTGCCCGCGCCGGCAAGTCCGTCGTCGTCCTGGAAAAGAGCGCCCTGCTGGGCGGGACGTCGGCCGTCTCCGGCGGCATGCTGTGGGTGGCGGACAACCACCACGCCCGCGAGGCCGGTATTTGGGATTCCAAGGAAGCGGCCGCAGAGTACGTGCGGGCCGTGGCCCGGGGACGCGGCCGCGACGAGCTGCTGGATGCGGCACTCAATTACGGCGACCGGATGCTCCGTTTCGTCGAAGAGGAGTGCGGGCTCCGCTTCATCTTCCTCAACAACTTCCCCGACTACCGCCAGGACCTCCCCGGCGCCGTGGAAGGCGGCCGCACAGTGGAACCGGAACTGTTCAACAGCCGGGAAGCCCTGGGCGGCCTCAAGGAACACGTCCGCAGCGACGGCCGTGCCCCGTTCACGATGCAGGAATACGAAAACTGGGGCGCCTTCACCAAGTTCCCTTGGGACGACCTCAACCAGCGCCAGGAAGAGGGGCTGGTGGCCAAAGGGCAGGCCCTCGTGTCCATGCTGCTCGCCAGCCTGGTCCGCGACGGCGCAGCGCTCGTCACCGGAGCACGGGGGCACCGCCTGCTCACCGGCGGCGGCCGGGTGACCGGCGTCGAGCTTGAATCCGGTGAGGTGTTCCACGCAAACGACGGCGTGGTCCTGGCCACCGGGGGCTTCGAATGGGACAAGGCACTGGCCGACTCGATGCTCGCCTCGCGGCTCTACACGATGTGCTCGCCGCCATCGAACACCGGCGACGGGCTGCGGATGGCCCAGCGGATCGGCGGCCAGACCCGGGGCACCAGGGAGGCCTGGTGGGCCCCGATGTCCGTCACCGGCGACACCCGCGACGGCCAGCCGATCGGCACGTTGCTGCGCTTCGAGCGCCAGGGCCCGGGATCGATCATGGTGAACCGCCACGGCCGCCGCTTCGCCAACGAGTCGCAAAACTACAACGACCTCGCCCGGAGCCTGCAGTCCTGGGATTCCGCCGCAAACCGGACCCTCAACACGCCCGCGCATGTGATCGTGGACCACGCCTACATGGAGCGTTACGGCATCCTGGCCCACCGCGCCGGCCAGCCCACCCCCGGGTACCTGACCGAAGGGGCAACCCTGGAAGAACTGGCGGAAAAGATCAACGTACCGGCAGAGAACCTCACCGCAACCGTGGCCCGGTTCAACGAATACGCCGTCAGGGGCGAAGACCCCGATTTCGGCCGCGGCGAAAGCGCGTACGACAAATACTGGGGCGACGAGGAGTACCTGTACCCGAACCCGTCCCTGGGACCGCTACAGACCGGGCCCTACTACGCCATGGAAGTGGTCAACGGCGCCTTCGGCACCAACGGCGGCGTGGCCACCGACGGGCTGGCCCGCGTGCTCGACGTCGACAACCAGCCCATAGCCGGCCTGTTCGCCGCAGGCAACACCACCGAAAACGCCTACGCCGCGGGCTACCCGGGCGCCGGCGCCACCCTTGGACCGATCATGACCATGGGCTACCTAGCCGGGCGCACCATCACCGGCCAGTCACCGGACTACCGTCCGGCTGAACAGAACGAAGCGACCGTGGAACTGGTGGGAGCCTGAGATGATCCGCCACACCGTGCTCTTCAAGTTCAAACCGGACTTCCCGCCCGCCGACAAGCATGCCTGGATCGCCGGACTCAACAGGATGACCGGGAACATCCCCGGCATGCTCAGCCTGACCCACGGCCCGGACGTGCTCAACACCGAGCGCTCCTTCGACTACGCCATCGTGGCCGATTTCGAAACGGTCGAGGACATTGCGGTGTACATCACCCATCCGCTGCACGAGCCGCTCAAGGCCTACTCATTCCCCAACAGCCAGCAAATCCTGTCGGTGGACTTCCGCCTCGGGGATTCCCGGCCGGCTTCCACTAAGACACAGACGTCTTAAGGAGATCCCCATGAACACAGCACCCGCAACTCACGGCGCACCGCCCGAGACCCGGCGCGAGACCGAAAGCACCACCCCGCGCAAGACGCCCGGCAAGGCAGCCCTGGCATCATTCCTCGGCAGCACCCTGGAGTACTACGACTTCTTCATCTACGGGACCGCCGCCGCGCTCGTCTTCCCGCACTTGTTCTTCCCTTCCGCGGACCCCGCCATCGGCCTGATCGGCGCCTTTGCCACCTTCGGCGTGGCCTACGTGGCACGGCCGGTGGGCGGCCTGGTCATGGGACACTTCGGAGACAAGCTGGGCCGGAAGAAGATCCTGCTGCTCACTCTTGGCATCATGGGCCTGGCCTCGCTCGGCATCGGGTTCCTGCCCACCTACGAACAGGTCGGCGTCTGGGCCCCGATCCTGCTGGTGGCGGGACGGCTGGCACAAGGCTTCTCCGCGGGCGCGGAGTCGGCCGGCGCTTCCACCCTCACGCTGGAGCACTCACCCGAGGGCAGGCGCGGCTTCTTCACCAGCTTCGTGATGACCGGCTACGCCTCCGGCATGGTGCTGGCCACCCTGGTCTTCATTCCGGTCACCGCACTCCCCCAGGAAGCGATGCTGAGCTGGGGCTGGCGCATCCCGTTCTGGCTCTCCATCGTGGTGCTGGCGATCGCCTACTGGGTGCGGACGCACCTGGACGAAACACCGGTTTTCGAGGAAGCCCAGGAGAGCCGCCAGGTCGCCCCGATGCCGCTCAAGGAAGTGCTCAAATTCCAAGGCCCGGACGTGCTGCGTGTTGTGGGCATGTCGATCATGTCGGTCATGCAGACCATCTTCACGGTCTTCGGACTGGCATACGCCACCTCCACGGCAGGTTTCGACCGCGCCTCCATCCTGACCGTCAACGCCGTCGCCATTGGTCTGTCGATGTTCGCCATGCCGCTGGCGGCAAGGCTTTCGGACCGGATCGGCCGCCGGCCGCTGCTGCTGACCGCCGCCTTCGGGTGCTCAGCCACGATCTTCCTGTATTTCCTCGCGCTGTCCTCCGGGAACATCGTCCTGGTGTTCCTGGCGGCCTTCCTGAACATGACCGTGCTGTACTCGGGGTTCAACGGCATCTGGCCCTCGTTCTTCGCCGAACAGTTTGCCGCACCCGTGCGCTACACCGGCATGGCGATGGGAAACCAGCTGGGACTCGTCCTGGCCGGCTTCGCCCCGATGATCGCCGGCATGCTCCTGACCCCGGGTGTCACCGGCTGGGTTCCCGTGGCTGTCTTCGGCACAGCCTGCATGCTGGTCGCGGCAGCCTCGGTGTACTACTCCCGCGAGACATTCAGGACGCCGATCGAGGAACTGGGCGCTCCCCTCCTGGCCGGTACCGCCCGCCGCACGGCAGCCGAGGGTTCCTAGCAGCCGGTCAGGTGCCGCTTGGGCCGCTCCTGCCGGTAGTAGTAGCGGCCCGCTTCCGTGAATCCCGAACGGGCATACAGCTCCCGGGCGCCGGCGTTGGCCGCCGTCACCAGGAGCCAGTAGCTGCGGATGCCCAGGGCGTCACCTTCACGCAGCAGGGACCCGAGGACCCGCGAGGCGAAGCCCCGCCGTCGGGCATCCGGACGCGTGGCCATGCAGTACAGGCCACCCACCTCTCCGACGGGAGGAACGGCAAGGCGTCCGACGGCGGCCGGCAACCCGTCGTCGTCCCTCACCAGGGCGTAAACCGACCGGCAGCCTTCCAGGATGGTGCGGGCGGTGGCGAGGGGTTCCTCGCCACCGCGGCCGTCCACGCTCCACCAGAGCCGAAGCCATTCGTCCGACGGCTCTGCTGAAAGCGTGACGCCGGCGTCAGGTGCCGCCACCGGAACTGCGGTCTCCGCGCCGGCGTCGCGCACCAGGATCACGGTCTCGGACTGCCGGGTGAAGCCTTCCTCGTCGAGAGCAGCGTTCAGGGCCGCACTGCGGAAATCGTCGAAGACCTGGAAGATAACGGGAAGACGGCGGCTGCGGTACCAGGCCCGGGCATCCCGGAGCATGGCCATCCGCTGGTGCAGGGTTCCGTCCGGCTCGGACCGCGGCCAGACCGAGTTGGCCCGCTGGGTCACGCCGCCCGCAGCGCGAAACACCCAGCCGCCGGAGTCCTCCCGATCGGGAGCGGGCCAGGCGGCATCCATCAATGCCTCCAGGGCAGGCATCGTCTGCCGTTCCATCGGACTCCTCATTTTGCTTTGGGGGGACAGCAAAGGCTCCCCGGTTTTCCCGGAGAGCCTTTGCTGGCAGTCAGTTGCCGCTACTTTGCTGCGTCCTCAGGGTCCTGCGGGACGGGCGCGGCTTTCTTGGCCTCGGGCTTGAAGTCGACGCCGGCTTCCTTGCGCTGCTGCGCGGTGATCGGCGCGGGAGCCTGGGTCAGCGGGTCGTAGCCACCGCCGGACTTCGGGAAGGCGATGACGTCGCGGATCGACTCCACTCCGGCCAGCAGTGCGACCACGCGGTCCCAGCCGAAGGCGATGCCGCCATGCGGCGGAGCGCCGAACTTGAAGCCCTCCAGGAGGAATCCGAACTTGGTCTCGGCATCCGCCTTGTCCAGGCCCATGAGCTCGAACACGCGTTCCTGCACGTCACGCTCGTGGATACGGATGGAGCCGCCGCCGATTTCGTTGCCGTTGCAGACAATGTCGTAGGCGTAGGACAGGGCAGACTCGGGATCCTGGTCGAATGAATCCATGAATTCGGGCTTGGGCGAGGTGAAGGCGTGGTGGACGGCGGTCCACTGGCCGGCACCGACTGCTACGTCGCCCGAGGCCACTGCGGCTGCGGCGGGCTCGAACATCGGGGCATCCACAACCCAGCAGAACGCCCAGTCCGCGGGGTTGATCAGTCCGGTGCGGTGCCCGATTTCAACGCGTGCGGCGCCGAGGAGTGCGCGGGATGGCGTCTTCTCGCCGGCAGCGAAGAAGATGCAGTCCCCCGGCTTGGCACCGACGGCGTCGGCCAGGCCGGCCCGCTCAGTGTCCGTCAGGTTCTTGGCCACCGGACCGGTCAGCTCGCCGTCTTCCTTGAAGAGGACGTAGGCAAGGCCCTTGGCTCCGCGCTGCTTAGCCCATTCCTGCCAGGCATCCAGGGCACGGCGTGCCTGCGAGGCGCCGCCCGGCATGACCACGGCGCCGACGTAGGGCGCCTTGAACACGCCGAAGTTGGTGTCCTTGAAAAATTCCGTGAGTTCGGTCAGTTCCTGGCCGAAGCGGAGGTCCGGCTTGTCCGAGCCGTAGCGCGCCATGGCGTCGGCGTAGGTGATGCGCTGGATGGGCGTCGGGATTTCGACGTCGATCAGCTGCCACAGGGCTTTGACGATGTTTTCGCCGAGCGAAATGATGTCGTCCTGCTCCACGAAGCTCGCTTCGATGTCCAGCTGGGTGAATTCCGGCTGGCGGTCCGCGCGGAAGTCCTCATCGCGGTAGCAGCGCGCGATCTGGTAGTACTTCTCGAAGCCGCCCACCTGCAGGAGCTGCTTGAAAAGCTGCGGTGACTGCGGCAGGGCGTACCAGGAACCCGGCGCGAGGCGTGCGGGGACCACGAAGTCGCGGGCGCCTTCCGGCGTCGAGCGCGTCAGCGTGGGGGTTTCAATCTCCACGAAACCGTCCCGGTGGAGCAGCTCGCGCGCCACGCGGTTGGCCTCTGAACGCAAGCGCATGTTGCGGGCGGGGCCAGGGCGGCGCAGGTCGAGGTAACGGTGCTTGAGCCGGGCTTCCTCGCCCACCTCGACGTGCTCGTCGATCTGGAAGGGCAGCGGATCCGAGGTGTTGAGGATGGTCACCTTCTCTGCGATGACCTCGATCTGGCCGGTAGCCAGGGCCGGGTTCTCGTTGCCCTCCGGACGCTGCGAAACCGTGCCGATGACCTGGAGCACGTACTCATTGCGGAGTCCGTGAAAAACCTCTTCTTCCCGGACTACCACCTGGGCGACGCCGGAGGCATCGCGAAGGTCAACGAATGCCACACCACCGTGATCACGACGCCGGCCCACCCAGCCGGCCAGGGTTACGGTTTGTCCAATGTGCTCGGAACGAAGGGATCCGAGGTCATGTGTGCGCAGCACAGCACGCCTTTCTGAAGGAGACAGCAGGAATACAGAGATGATGTTGAATAGGAACGTTACGGGAACAGCCCCGTTCGAGTTTACCCGTTGGAGAGGCTTTCCTTCCGCCATGCAGACCCATCACCGGCTTCAGCGCCGGCTCGGAGTGCTTGACGCCACCGCAATCGGGCTTGGCTCCATGCTCGGCGCCGGCGTGTTCGTCGTCTTCTCCCCGGCCACCGCCCTGGCCGGCCCGCTCATGATTGTCTCTGTGCTGGTCGCCGGCGCGATTGCCTACTGCAATGCCGTTGCGTCCGCCCAGCTGGCTGCCAAATACCCGGACAGCGGAGGAACCTATGTTTACGGCCGCAAACAGCTGGGCGAATGGCCGGGCTTCATCGCCGGCTGGGGTTTTGTCACCGGAAAGACGGCATCCTGCGCGGCCATGGCCCTGACCTTCGGCCATTACGTGGCACCGGACTATGCCACGCCGGTAGCCATCGCCGCCGTCGCAGTGCTCACGGTGGTCAACCTCATGGGCATCACCCGCACCGCGCTGCTGACCAGGATCCTGCTCGGCATTGTCCTTGCCACCCTCGTGTTCGTGGCAGTGGCGGGCCTCGCGGGGCCCCATCCTGAACCCGGCGGTCCCGGGGCGGGCGTTGGCAGCGTCTGGGGAATCCTGCCGGCCGCCGGCCTGATGTTCTTCGCTTTTGCCGGCTACGCGCGGATCGCCACGCTGGGCGAGGAGGTCAAGGATCCCGCCCGCACCATACCTCGGGCAATACTGGCGGCTCTGGCCGGTGCGTTCGTGATTTACCTGGGCCTTGCCGTGCTGCTGCTCTGGCACCTGTCGCCGGCCCGCCTGGCGGAATCCGTGTCGCCATTGCTGGACGCTGTGGTCCTCTCCGGCTTCAGCGCGGGGGGACCATTCGTCCAGGCCGGAGCAGCAGCCGCCTGCCTGGGAGCCCTGCTGGCCCTCATTACGGGAGTGGGCCGCACAGCCTTGGCCATGGCCCGGGAACGCGACCTGCCGGGTCCCCTGGCCCGGGTGGGCGGACGCCACACCGTGCCTGTCGTCGCCGAATTGTCAGTTGCCGCAGCGGTGGTGGCGCTGCTCGTCTCCACCGATGTCCTCACCGTGGTGGGCTTCTCGAGTTTCGGCGTGCTGATCTACTACTCGGTGACGAATGCTGCCGCCTTCACCATGACCGAGCGGCCGGGAAGCGCCCCCCGCTGGCTGAATGCCGCGGGTTTTGGCGGGTGCCTGGTCCTGGCCTTCACGTTGCCGCCGGCCTCGGTGGCCGGCATGGCGGCAGTACTGGCCGCCGGAGTTGCCGGCCGCTTCCTGGTGCTGCGCTTCCGGAAGCGGCCGCTGCGTCGTTGAAGGCCGCTTAGGCGTTAAGGACCCGGACGTGCAGGTCCTCGTCCGACGGAGTCCACGTGGCGGGGTCGGCGTCCGTCTGCTCACCCGAGCGGATGTCCTTCACCTGGTGCTTGCCGTCGTCGTCCGTGAACCAGACGAACGGGATGCCGCGGCGGTCGGCGAACTTGATCTGCTTCCCGAATTTTTCGGCCTTGGCGGCCACCTCGGTGGAAATACCGCGGGAACGAAGCTGTGCGGCGACATCCTGGGCCGCGCCCCAGCTGTCGTCGTTGTTCAGGGCGACGAGCACTGCCGTGGGTACCTTGCGTGTGGCCTGGGCCAGTTCCTGGCTCAGGATCCTGGAGACGAGGCGGGTGACGCCGATGGACAGGCCCACGCCCGGGAACTTCCGGTTTCCCTTGCTGGCCAGCGCGTCGTAGCGCCCGCCGGAACAGATGGAGCCGAGCTGTTCATGGCCCACCAGGACGGTTTCCACCACGGTTCCGGTGTAGTAGTCGAGGCCGCGGGCGATGCTGAGATCCGCCACCACCTTGCCGGGTGCACGGTGCACCGCAGCTGCGATGACCTGCTCCAGCTCGTTCAGGCCCTCCTCCAGCAGTTCGTCCTTCACGCCCAGGGCACGGACCTTTTCAACGAAGGAGGTGTCTTCGGTGCGGATGCCGGCCAAGCTCAGGGCGGCCTGCGCCTGTTCCTCGGAGGCTCCCAGCTCGGTCTTCAGCAGCTCGGCCACCTTGGCAGGGCCGATCTTCTCGAGCTTGTCGATGCTCCGCAGGACTCCGGCCGTGTCCGTCAGGCCGATGCCGCGGTAGAAGCCTTCGGCCAGCTTGCGGTTATTGATGCGCAGGCGGAAGTCGGGAATCGGGAGGGCGCCCAGGGCCTCGGCGATGACCAGCGCGATTTCGACGTCGTAGCGGAACGGCAGCTCTCCGTCGCCGACAATGTCGATATCCGCCTGGGTGAATTCGCGGGCACGCCCCTCCTGCGGACGCTCGCCGCGCCACACCTTCTGGATCTGGTAGCGGCGGAACGGAAACGCAAGGTAGCCGGCGTTCTCCACGACGTAACGGGCGAACGGCACGGTCAGGTCGAAGTGCAGGGCGAGGGCGTGGTGGTCGCCCTTGGCGGCCCTGGATTCCTCTTCATCATCCTGCAGGCGGCTGAGACCATACACTTCTTTGTCGATCTCGCCCTTGCGGAGCAGCTGGCCCACGGTTTCCACTGCGCGGGTTTCGATCGAGGAGAAGCCGTGCAGTTCGAAGACGCGCCGCAGGGTGTCCAGCACATGCAGCTCCACCAGCCGCTCCTCGGGAAGCCACTCGGGGAATCCGGACAGGGAGGCGGTGCGTGCCATGGTGGATTTTCTCCTCAGGTAACAGAAGGCCGGAGTACCCTGCCCGGTGATCCGATTCCGCCATGTGATCAAAAAGCGGCGGTAAGGGCAGGAGTCCAGCCAGTCATGCATAAACTATGTGCGGCAGTCAGTTTATGCTTTCGGCACCTGCAACTTCTAATGGAGGGGCCCGGAGCACCGCCTGCCGCTTGCTGCCGGACACCGGACGTCGCCCTTGGCCCGTCCGGCGGGCCGGCCCGACACCCAGGAGGACTTTTGGCGGCCAGTTCACGGAGCGCCCGCGAGGCAAAGCGGCGCATCCTGCAGATGGAAGCGAAGCGCGAGCTGCGGCGGCAGCAGGAAAACCGCCGTAAGCGCGACAACCTCCTTGCTGTCGGGGCGGGCGCCGGGGCGCTGGTCCTCGCCGTCGTCCTCCAACTCACCGTCTTCGCCAGCAACCCCTCGGAGGACGAGTACGCGGCAGCGCAGGCCGGGCTGACCAGCCCTTCCGCGTCACCGACGCCAGCGGCCACAAACGGCGCCAACATCCCCAAGGCGGAGACCGCGGCGGGCAAGGTGTTTACCGGCGAGCTCAAGCTGAACAGCGGGGCTTTGGGCGTTGAACTGGACGGAACCAAGGCACCGCAGGCGGCCGCGGTCTTCAAATCCCTTGCCGACGAGAACTACTACAGCGGCATCAGCTGCCACCGGCTGACCACGGGCGAGACGTTCGGCGTCCTGCAGTGCGGGTCGAAAACCGGTGACGGACAGGGCGACCCCGCGTACACCTGGGGTCCATTGGAAAACACGCCGGCGGACAACAACTATCCGGCCGGCACCATTGCCGTGGCGCGGACCGGAGGCAACGCCTATGGAAACGGCACCCAGTTCTTCATCGTCTATAAGGACACGGTCATTCCGTCCGATGCGGCCGGCGGGTACACAGTAGTGGGCAAGGTGACATCCGGCCTTGACGTGGTGACAAAGATCGCCGCCGGCGGTATTAAGACAGGCGGAAGCGCAACAGACGGCGCTCCTGCGGAACCAGTCACGATAGACTCGTTCTCTCTGAAGTAACCAGCCCCGGCCTCCACGCTGCGGGTGCAGGTATTTCCCTCCAAGCGAAAGACTTTTAGCGGTGACAGACAGTCAGAAATCCGACGAAACAGTAACAGCAGTCTCCGACGAAGCCGAGACCGGCGCTCAGGTGGTTGACGACGCACAGGCGGCTGGCAACGACGCAGCTCCCGAAGCTACGGCAGATGCGCAGTCAGCGGACCAGGAAACCTCCGCACCGGAGGCCCAGGCTGAGGCCCTTGCCGCTGAGGCTGAGGTACCTGCTGAAGCGCCGGCTGCAGAGGCTGAGGTGCCCGCCGCAGAGGCTGAGGTGCCCGTCGAGGCGCCCGCCGCTCCGGCCGAGGCCGAGGCTGAGGCTCCCGCCGCCGAGGCTGAGGTGCCCGCCGAAGCGCCCGCCGCTCCGGCTCCGCGTCCGGCAGCCCGCCCGGCGCCTTCACCGGCTGCCTTCGCGGCGCGGCCGAAGGCTGCGTCGTCCCCTGCCGTTCCTGTGCCCGCACCGGTTTCCTCAGCTGCGTCCTTGGCCGAAGCCGCACGCTGGGGCCGGGTTGAAGGCGACGGCCACGTCTTCCTGACCATCGACGGCGAGGAACACCCCGTCGGCCAGTACCCGGATGTAAGCGACGAGGAAGCCCTCGGCTACTTCGCCCGGAAGTACGACGACGTCGTGGCCCAGATTGTGCTGCTCGAACAGCGGGTAAGCTCCAAGGCCCCGACCACCGACATGCAGAAGACCGTGACGCACCTGCGCGAGCAGCTTGCCGAACGGAACATGGTAGGCGATCTCCGTTCGGCCGAGGCCCGTCTCGACACGCTGTCCACCCAGATCGCGGAACTCGAGAAGGCCGAAAAGGCTGAACACGACGCCGTGCGCGCTGCCGAACTGGCCGCCCGCGAAGCGATCGTTGCGGAAGCGGAAGAAATTTCCGGCCACGATCCTGCGCAGATCCAGTGGAAGACCTCCAGCGCGCGGATGAACGAGCTCTTCGAAAGCTGGAAGACAGCACAGAAGAACGGCGTCCGGCTGGGCCGCAGCAACGAGGACGCTCTCTGGAAGCGGTTCCGGGCAGCGCGGACGGTCTTCGACCGCCACCGCCGGGCGTACTTCTCCCAGCTGGACAGTAACAACTCCGCAGCCAAGGCCGCGAAGGAAAAGCTGATCGCTGAAGCCGAAGCACTGTCCTCCTCCACGGACTGGGGGTTCGCCGCCGGTGAATACCGCCGCCTGATGGACGAATGGAAAGCCTCACCCCGGGCAAGCCGCAAGGACGACGACGCACTGTGGGCGCGTTTCCGCGCCGCGCAGGACGTCTTCTTCACCTCGCGGCAGGCAGCCAACGACGAGATCGACCAGGAGTACGGCGCGAACCTGACCGTGAAGGAAGCCCTTCTGGTCGAGGCGAACGCCCTGCTGCCCATCAAGGACCTTGCCGCAGCCAAGAAGGCGCTCCAGTCCATCCGTGACCGCTGGGAGGAAGCCGGCAAGGTTCCCCGCGCGGACATGGGCCGGATCGAAGCCGGTCTCCGGAAGGTGGAGGACGCTGTCCGCCACGCCGAGGACGAAAACTGGAAGCGGTCCAACCCGGAGACCAAGGCGAGGACCAACAGCGCCCTGTCGCAGCTGGAGGCCGCGATCGCCGGGCTCAAGGAAGACCTCGCGAAGGCGGAGAAGGCCGGCGACCAGCGTAAGATCAAGGCCGCCCAGGAAGCCCTGGAGGCACGCGAGGCGTGGCTGGACCAGATCTCCCGCTCGGCCAGCGAACTGTCGTAAGCACGCAGGCTCCAAGTACAGGTCCCGTTCCGGTTATCCACATATCCGGAACGGGGCCTGTACCCGTTTAAGGCGGCAGGAAAAGATAGCTGAATGGCTACCTCGTCTCCGCTCACCCCACGCACCGCGCCAGCACACAACGGGCTCGCAGTCCCCGGGCCCACCGTTTCCGGACACACAGAGCTCTATTCGCCCGGCCGTGTATTCTCGTGGCCGGAATTGCAGGCAATGGCCGCGGACGGTCTGCTCAGCCAGTTGTACCAGCGGGGGTACATGCTGCCTGGAACTGCGGCGACTCCGCAGCTGCGGGCCCGCGCGGCCTCCTTTGCCGTCCCGCCGGGTATCAGGCAGCGGGTCGTTGCGGGCAGGATGACGGCGGCATGGATTTACGGCTGCGCCGGGGAACCAGACCGGCTTGCGCTCCTCGTGGATGCCACCCGCCGGGTGTCCAGCTTGAGGTCCACCCGCGGTTGCACCCTGCACGAAGTCAGGCTCGGCCCGTTCGACGTCGTCAGCATGGGCGGGCTGATGGTTTCCAGCCCGTTGCGGACAGCCCTGGACATCGCGCTGCACGTGGACGCAGAGCGGGCATTGCCGGCCTTGCGGAAGATGCTGGCGCGCCCCGAGCTGGATGTCAGGCTGCGGCTGCTTACCCTGGCCGTCGAAGCCACTCCCCGGGTTCCGCATAAGAAAGCGGCCCTGGAAATACTTTCGGCCCTGAAGCCCGAGCCCGGATAGCCGCGGCCAGTTACCCCGACGTGTTGTTAGCTGCGTCGCCTGTTTCCAGTGGTCCGGTAGACGTCAAACACGCCGTCGATCCGCCGCACCGCACTGAGCACGTGGCTGAGGTACTTGGGGTCCCCCATCTCGAATGCGAATTTCGAGATGGCCACCCGGTCCGTTGAAGTATGGACGCTGGCGGCAAGAATGTTGACATGATTTTCGGAGAGGATCCTGGTGACGTCCGACAGCAGCGACTTCCGGTCCAGGGCCTCCACCTGAATCTCCACGAGGAACACGCTGGACTGGGTGGGAGCCCAGTCCACCTCCACGATGCGGTCCGGCTGGTCCTTCAGATCGGAGACATTGGTGCAGTCCGTGCGGTGCACCGACACTCCTGATCCCCTGGTCACGAACCCCAGGATGGGATCGGGGGGTACCGGCGTGCAGCAGCGGGCCAGCTTGACCCAGACGTCCCCCACGCCGCGGACGATCACGCCGGAATCGGAGTACTTCGTCTTGCTGACTTGAGTGGGGATGCTGACCTCTGTCAGGTCATCCTCCGGGCCCTCGTTGCCGCCGAGGGTTTCTACAAGCCGCTCCATGACGGACTGGGCCGACGTGTGCCCGTCGCCAACCCCGGCGTAGAGGCCGGAGATGTCCACATACTTGAAGTGCTCGGCGACTTCGGCCAGGGCGTCATGGGTCATCAGGCGCTGCAGGGGAAGGTTCTGCTTCCGCATCGCCTTTGTCAGGAGTTCCTTGCCGCGGTCAATTGCCTCTTCGCGGCGTTCCTTGCTGAACCACTGCCGGATCTTGTTGCGGGCACGGGCGCTCTTGACGAAGTGCTGCCAGTCCTGGCTGGGGCCGGCACCCTCCGCCTTGGAGGTGAAGATTTCCACCCAGTCGCCGTGGTTGAGTTCGCTGTTAAGGGGAACCAGCTTGCCGTTGACCCTTGCTCCGATGGTCCGGTGGCCCACTTCGGTATGGACGGCATAGGCGAAGTCCACGGGCGTCGATCCGGCCGGCAGGGCCATGACTTCGCCCTTGGGCGTGAACACGAACACTTCGCGGGCATTGATTTCGAACCGCAGGGAGTCCAGGAACTCGCCGGGGTCGGACGTTTCCTGCTGCCAGTCAACGAGGGACCGCAGCCACCCCATGTCGCCGTCACGGGGGCTTCCGGGGCCGGCGGCCGTCCTGTTCGGCTGGTCCTTGTACTTCCAGTGCGCTGCCACACCGTACTCGGCGCGGCGGTGCATCTCGTGGGTGCGGATCTGGATCTCCACCGGTTTGCCGCCCGGCCCGATGACTGTGGTGTGCAGGGACTGGTACATGTTGAACTTCGGCATCGCGATGTAGTCCTTGAACCGGCCCGGAAGCGGGTTCCAGCGCGAATGCAGCGTGCCCAGGGCGGCGTAACAGTCCCGAACGGAGTCCACCAGGACCCGGACACCCATGAGGTCGTTGATGTCGTCGAAGTCCTTGTCGCGGACAATCATCTTCTGGTAGATCGAGTAGTAATGCTTAGGCCGGCCTGTGATGGTGGCCTTGATCTTGGCCGTCCGAAGATCGTCGGTGATCTGGTTCCGGATGACACTCAGGCTCTTTTCGCGCTCCGGGGTCCGGTCCCCCACCATGCGCACGATTTCTTCGTACACCTTCGGGTACAGCGCCGCGAAGGACAGGTCTTCAAGTTCCCACTTGATGGTGTTCATTCCGAGCCGGTGTGCCAGCGGTGCGAAGATTTCCAGTGTTTCGCGTGCTTTGCGGGCCGAGGACTCCGCCGACACGAACCGCCAGGTGCGCGCGTTGTGCAGCCGGTCCGCGAGCTTGATCATCAGCACGCGGATGTCCTTGGCCATCGCGACGACCATCTTGCGGACGGTTTCAGACTGTGCGGCTTCGCCGAAGCTCACCTTGTCCAGCTTGGTCACGCCGTCAACCAGCATGGCAACCTCGGGGCCGAAGTCCCTCTTAAGGTCCGCAAGCGTGTAGGGCGTGTCTTCAACCGTGTCATGCAGTAGGGCGGCCGCCAATGTGGTGCCGCTCAGTCCAAGTTCAGCCAGGATGGTGGCCACCGCGACGGGGTGGGTGATGTACGGATCGCCGCTCTTGCGTTTCTGTCCCCGGTGGCTCTGTTCGGCCACCACGAAGGCCCGCTGGATGAGGTCGAAATCCTCTTTGGGATTGTTGGCCCGAACGGTGCGGAGCAACGGTTCCAGGATGGGTGAGTACGTAGCCGTTCCGCGACCGGTCAGCCGGGCGAGTCTGGACCTGGTGCGTTCACGGCGTCCGGGGAAGGTGGGACGGAACCCTGAACTGTCAACCGGCACGCCGGCATCCGGGTGCCCGGACGCGACCAAACCGGTCTGCGGACCCTGGCCCGGACCTTCACCACCGTCGGCCGTTGGCGCCGACGTCGAACGTTCTTCCAATGAAGCACCCCTCACGACCCGTTAATTATCCCAGTCTATTCCCGCGGCAGGACACTTCCGTAACCGGGACGCAGATGCGAAGGGCCGGACCCCGTCATGAATGACGGAGCCCGGCCCTTCGCAGCCAAACAGTTTAGGCTGTTGCAGTCTCGGCCGCAGCGGCTGCTTTCGCGGCCGACTCGCTGCGGCGGCGTTCAACTCGCTCCGCCTGCTTGACCAGCGCGGGTTCGCCCTGCCGCAGCCAGGCATACAGCGGGGCCGCGATGAAGATGGTCGCCGCCGTGCCGATCAGGATGCCAACGAACAGGGCAAGCGACAGATCGCGAAGGGTGCCCGCGCCCAGGAGGCCCGCGCCGATGAACAAGATGGCCCCAACGGGAAGAATGGCAACCATCATCGTGTTGATGGACCGGACCAGCGTCTGGTTGACGGCAAGGTTGACCTCTTCCGCAAACGTGCGGCGGGTGGAGGCATCAAGGTCTGCAGTGTTCTCGCGGATCTTGTCGAAGACCACCACGGTGTCATACAGCGAGTAGCTGAGGACCGTGAGGAAACCGATAATGGCGGACGGCGTGACCTCGAAGTCACTGAGGGCATAGACGCCCGCAGTGACAAACATGGTCACGAGCATGCCCACCAGCGCCGAAAGCGACATCTTCCAGGTTCGGAAGTAGAGCGCCATCAGGACGGCCGCAATGACAACAAAAATCACCAGGCCCAGGAGAGCCTGCTTGGTGACGTCAGCACCCCAGGTGGGACCCACGAACGTGGAGGTCACCTCGTTGTCCGTGACACCGTAGGCGGTGGTCAGACCTTCCTTGATGCGGAGGGTTTCGTCATCGGTGAGCTTGTCCGTCTGGATCCGCATGGTGCTGCCGGCCACGTTGGCCACGCGTGGAATGCTGCCCTCCACGACGTCCTGGACGGCTTTCTCGCCGAGGGACGCTTCCGTGGTCTTCACGTTGGACACGGTGAATTCGGACCCGCCCCGGAATTCGATGCCGAGGTTGAATCCGCCCTTGGCCACCGGGAGGAGGATGGACAGCGCCACGGCGACGGCCGCGATGATGAACCAGATCTTCTTGGAGCCGACAAAGTTGTACGAGCGCTTGCCTGTGTAGAGCTCATTGCCGAACGTGGCAAAATTCGTGGTCATTTACTTGCCCTCCTTGGACGTGCTCTTGGAGGAACCGGCAAGCTGCTCCTGCTTTTCCGCCAGGCGGCGTTCTGCAATGGTCATCCGGCGCTCGGCTTCAGCTGCGGCGCCGGTGTTCTTGGCACGCACCACACCCGGCTTCTCTTCCGGCGTGCGGAGCCTGCCAGCACCGCGGTAAAGCGGCACGGCACCGAGGCGCTTGGGGTCAAGGCCGGAGAACCGGTGGCCCTCGCCGAAGAACTTAGTGCGGGCAAGGAGCTGCAGCGTCGGGTGGGTGAACATGAACACGACGATGAGGTCGGCGATGGCTGTCAGGCCAAGGGTGAACGCAAAGCCGCGCACGTTGCCCACGGCGACGAAGTAGAGGACCAATGCCGCCAGCAGGTTCACCGCCTTGGAGGCCAGGACGGTGCGCTTGGCACGCTTCCAGCCGTTCTCCACTGCGGAGACGAGCCCGCGGCCTTCACGCAGTTCATCACGGATTCGTTCGAAGTAGACGATGAACGAGTCAGCCGTCTGGCCGATGGCCACGATGAGGCCAGCGACGCCGGCGAGTGACAGGCGGTAGTTCTCGGTCCAGCCCAGGATGGCAATCGCCAGATAGGTCAGTGCTCCGGCCACCACGAGGGAGAAAATGGTGACGAATCCGAGCGCACGGTACTGGAAGAGGGAGTAGACCACCACGAGGAGCAGGCCGATCACGCCTGCGAGCAGGCCCATCTTAAGCTGCTCACCGCCCAGGGTTGCGGAAATCTGCTGCTCGCTCTGGATCTCGAAGCTGATGGGGAGTGCACCGAAGCGCAGCTGGTCCGACAATGCCTTTGCGGACTGCTCGGTGAATCCGCCGGTGATCTGGGGACGGCCGTCGGTGATCACCGCAAGGGAACGCGGCGCGGAGATGACCTGGTCATCGAGGACAATCGCGAACTGGGCCTTGGGATCGTTGCCTGATTCGCCGCCGGCGGCCACGAAGAACTGGTACAGCCGTTCAGTGACTTCCTTGAACTTGGCGGTTCCCTGCTCGTCGAACTGGATGTTCACGGCCCACTCGTTGGTGACAGCGCCCTGCGCACCCTGCTGCAGCTGGAAGGACGAGGACTTGATGTTCGAGCCCTTCACTTCCACCGGACCCAGGATGTACTTGATGGCCGGGGACGTGGCAGTCGCAGGCTCACAGGTCACCAGCGGCTTGGCGGGGTCCGAGCGCTCCTGCTTGTCCTGCGAAGGGTTGTCGCAGTCCAGGGTCTCGAACTTCTTGTACACCTCGGGCGTGACCCAGTTGACGTCGCTGCTGTTGGTCGGCTCGGCTGTCGGCTTGGGCAACTTGTCGTCCGGAGTCAGTGATTCCGTCGGCACGGCGGCGCCCGCTCCGGCCTGGAGCACCGGCCGGAAGTTCATGTCGGCCGAAGCCTGGATGAGGGCGCGGGTCTCCTTGGAAGGGGTACCCGGAAGGCTTACCACCACGTTGCGGCCGGACTGCGTGCTGATTTCCGCTTCCGCGACGCCCGAGCCGTCCACGCGCTGGCGAATGATCGCAACGGCCTGGTTGAGCTGATCCTCGTTGATGTCCGATCCGCCCTCGACCTTGGGCGCCAGGATCATCTGGGTTCCGCCCTCAAGGTCAAGTGCAAGCTTTGGTGCCCAGCTGGCCTGGCCGGAAATGGAGCCGCCGGCGAGCACGGCAGTCATGACGGCGAGGATAACGCCGAGCCAGACCAGCACCCTGAGTGCTGAGTTTTTGGGGCCAGTACGTGCCATTGTCGATCTTTCTATTGTTTACGGAGGAGCCGCCGGGGTGAGCTCGGCCCACACACCGGCGGCAGCCCGCTGCCGTCGTTAATTCTACTTAGCGGGACTTGGCGGAAACGCCAGACTAGCTGTCCTTTTTGCCTTCGTCGTTGAGACGCTTCAGCGATTCTTCCGGCGTCTCGTTAACAGCATCGGTGCGAACGGCCTCGGGAGGGTTGACGGCGTCGGCGCGGTCGGCGTCGTGCCCGGTCAGGGAGGAGGGGTCGTCCGGAACCACGGTGGGCTCCTCGGCAGCAACAACCGGCTCGACGATCTTGGTGACGGCCTGGCGGTGCACGGTGGCCAGGTTGCCCGAGGACAGTTCGATGACGACCTTGTTTTCGTCATCATTGATGGAGACGATGCGTCCGAAGAGACCGAAGCTCGTCATGACCTCCACGCCCGGAGCGAACTGCGACTGAAGCGTTGCCTGCTGCTGCTGGGTCTTCTTGTTGCGGCGGAACATCATGAAGATGAAGACTCCGAGCATCACGAAGAGCAGGATGGTCATGATGTCGATGCCGCCGCCGGCCTGCGGCTGGGCCTGGGCAGTAATATGTCCGAACACAGGAAGTTTCCGTTCTGTACTTGCGTAGCTGATTTACAGCAACGTCGGCTTCGTTTCGGCCCACCCGGCAGAATAACCATGCCCAGCCAACGGCGGCCGGAGCCGCCCACAGAAACAAAGACCCGAACGTGCCGAGCGTCATACCAGTCTAAAGGGAAAGTCAGCCGGACGCTGCTATTGGCCGTTCGGCAGCCACCCTGCCACCGGCTCGACGCTGAGGTCGTCCGTTTCGAACAGTGCCAGCGCTTCCTGGCCGAACACCCCGTCCGGAACCGCGTAGCCCAGATGGGTCCAGGCTGGTGCCATCGCGATCCTGCCCCGCGGCGTCCGCCCCAGGAGCCCCTCGCGGACAAGGTAGGGCTCGGCGACGGTCTCCACCGTTTCCGGCTCCTCGCCCACGGCGATGGCCAGTGTGGAAAGTCCCACCGGCCCGCCGCCGAACTTGGTGATCAGGGCTTCCAGGACGGAGCGGTCCAGCCGGTCAAGGCCCCTCTTGTCCACTTCGTACATGTCCAGCGCAGCCGAGGCCGTCCGCGCATCGATTTGTTCAATGCCGTGGACGAGTGCCCAGTCGCGGACGCGGCGGAGCAGTCGGTTCGCAATTCGCGGTGTGCCCCGGGACCTGCCCGCGATTTCGCTGAAGCCCGCCGAGTTGACCTTGAGGTCCAGCAGGCCGGCCGAACGCCTCAGGACGAGCTCCAGTTCCTCAACGGAATAGAACTCCAAGTGGCCGGTGAAGCCGAACCTGTCCCGCAACGGTCCTGGCAGGAGGCCGGCACGGGTGGTGGCGCCTACGAGCGTAAACGGAGGCAGCTCGAGGGGAATTGCCGTCGCGCCCGCACCCTTTCCCACCACAATGTCCACGCGGAAGTCCTCCATGGCCATGTACAGCATTTCTTCTGCGGGCCGGGACATGCGGTGGATCTCATCCAGGAAAAGGACCTCCCCTTCGGACAGCGAGGAAAGGATGGCGGCAAGATCGCCGGCGTGCTGGATGGCCGGACCACTGCTGATCCGCAGCGGAGCGTTCATTTCGGCGGCGATGATCATGGACAACGTGGTCTTGCCGAGGCCGGGCGGGCCGGACAGCAGGACGTGGTCGGCGCTGCGCCCGCGCATTCGCGATGCTTCCAGCACCAGGGACAGTTGCTTGCGGACACGGTGCTGGCCCACGAAGTCGTGCAGGTTCTTGGGCCGGAGGGCCGCCTCTATGACCCGCTCCTCCGGTTCCTCTCCCCCGCCAACCAGTGTGGGCTCAGCCACGGCTGCCTACCCGGTTGCCTGCGCGCGCGCCGTCCTGGCCAAGCCAGCGCAGCGTGGCCCGCAGGATTTCGGCCACCTGGCCGCCGGCTTCGAGTTCCGGAGAATCCGACAGTGCCTTGTCGATGCTGGCAGTGGCATCCTTTTCGGACCAGCCGAGGCTCGTCATTGCTGCCACCACCTGAGGCTTCCATGGCGCGGACGCGGCTGCTGCGGGCGCTGCCGTTGAACCGGTACCGTGCGGCACGAGTTTTCCAGCGAGTTCCAGGACTATCCTGCCGGCGACCTTGGGTCCGATGCCGGGGACCTTGGTGAAGGCCTTGCCGTCGCCGGTGTGCGCCGCGACGCGGATTGCCTCGGGGTCGTGAACAGCCAGTACGGCCAGTGCAAGGCGCGGTCCGACGCCGCTCACGCTGAGCAAAACATCGAACACCTCGCGTTCGTCGTCGCTGGAAAAGCCGAACAGCGTCAGTGAATCCTCACGGACGATAAGCGAGGTGTACAGCTTGCCCTCTTCACCGATGCGCAGCCCGCTGAGGGTCTGGGGTGTGGCATTTACGCTCATGCCGGCGCCGTTGAGGTCGATCACGGCGGAGGACAACCCGACGTGCGCTACGGTTCCGCGGAGAAAACTGATCAAGGCCGGGCTCCTGGGTCTACAGCAAAATGCAGCCGGCTTGAAACCGACTATCCGAACATATCTACGAATACCCTAGCAAGGAGCCCGGACTTTCACCGTGCACGGCGCGCCTTGGCCTCCGCCTCTGCCCAGGCCCGCTGGGCAGGGGTCAGCGACTGGCTGCCGGGGCCGGTCGTTGCGATGGCAGCCCCGCTGCCGGCCCGCCATGCATGCGTGATGGCCAGCGCCAGTGCGTCGGCGGCGTCGGCCGGACGGGGCGGTGCGTCCAGGCGCAGGATTTTCGTGACCAGTTTGGTGACGGCGTCCTTGTTGGATGTTCCGCTCCCCGTCACTGCGGCTTTGACTTCCGACGGCGTGTGCAGGGCCACCGGGATACCGCGGCGTGCGGCGGCGGCAATCACCACGCCGGATGCCTGGGCGACGCCCATGACGGTGCTGACGTTCAGCTGGGAGAACACCCGTTCCACCGCGAGGAC
The DNA here is from genome assembly GCF_964254335.1 of Arthrobacter sp. LjRoot78. Taxonomy (NCBI): domain Bacteria; kingdom Bacillati; phylum Actinomycetota; class Actinomycetes; order Micrococcales; family Micrococcaceae; genus Arthrobacter; species Arthrobacter sp. LjRoot78. Next base: position 2,518,461 of record NZ_CAXUTG020000001.1, read on the forward strand.
GTGCGGTTCATAGCGGTCCAGCCAATCGTCGATGGACGTGGCGATAAGGAGCAGCCGCTGGTCCAGGCTCTCCTCCGGCGAGGTTCCCACGACGCCGAACGCCACCAAGGTGGCGCGACGGTTCTTCTCCACGTCCACGACACCGATGCCGCAACGGGTGAGGCCCGGGTCGACTCCCAAAACGCGGAGGGTCAAGGCCGGGCCTCAGTTTTAGAGCAGGGCTGCCGGATCACTCGGCTTCCAGAGCGGCCTGCACTTCGTCGCTCAGGTCTGCGTTGCTGTAGACGTTCTGGACGTCGTCGAGCTCCTCCAGCGCGTCCACGAGCTTCATGAACTTCTTGGCGGCGTCGAGGTCCAGCGGCACCTCCATGGAGGGAACGAACTCTGCCTCATCGGTGTCGTAGTCGATCCCGGCGTCCTTGAGCGCGTCGCGGACTGCCTGGAGGTCCTTCGGGTCCGAGTGGATTTCGAAGGTGTCGCCGTTGTCCTTGACTTCTTCTGCACCGGCGTCGAGAACGGCCATCAGGACGTCGTCTTCGCTGAGCCCGTTCTTGGGCAGCGTAACGACGCCCTTGCGGGAGAAGAGGTAGCTGACGGAGCCAGGATCGGCGATGGTGCCGCCGTTGCGCGAAATGGCCAGCCGGACCTCGGAGGCAGCACGGTTCTTGTTGTCCGTGAGGCATTCGATCAGCAGCGCCGAACCCTGCGGGCCGCGGCATTCGTACATGATCTCCGTGTAGTCCACGACCTCGCCCGTGAGGCCGGCGCCGCGCTTGATGGCGCGGTCAATATTGTCGGCGGGGACCGAGGTCTTCTTGGCCTTCGTGACCGCGAGCTCCAGCCCGGGGTTGCCGGACAGGTCCGGGCCGCCCATCCGCGCCGCTACTTCGATATTCTTGATCAGCTTGGCGAACGACTTTGCCCGGCGGCTATCAAGGATGGCCTTCTTGTGCTTGGTCGTCGCCCATTTGGAGTGGCCTGACATGCTTTACGCTTCTCCTCTGATCATTCGAATAAACAGTTCGTGCACGCGCTTCTCCCCCGTCACTTCCGGGTGGAAGGAGGTGGCCAGCAGGTGGCCGGAACGCACTGCAACAATTCTAGCCGTCCCCTGCAGGGCAGCCGCATGCGAAGCATGCGCCGGATCCGCGGGTTCCACCTGTGCCAGGACCTCCACGCCGGGGCCCACCCGCTCCACCCACGGACCGCGGATGAACACCGCGTGCACCGGAGCCACACCGGCGCCCGTGTCACTGAACTCAAGCCCCTTGAATTCGAGGTCGGTCTCAAACGATTCCCGCTGGCGGCCGAACGCGTTGCGGCGGACCGTGATGTCCAGGCCGCCGAACGTCTGCTGCGGATTGCCCGCCAGGTCGGTGGCGGGGTCCGCGATTTCGTCGGCGAGCAGGATCATGCCGGCGCAGGAGCCGTAGACGGGCAGGCCGTCGGCGATGAGCTTGCGCAAGGGGTCGGCGAGTTCAAAGGCCCGGGCGAGCTTGTCGATCGTGGTGGATTCGCCGCCGGGAATGATCAGGCCGTCGATGCCGTCAAGTTCGGACGGGCGCCGGATTCCGACGCCCGTGGCGCCGGTTGCTTCTGCCGCACGCAGGTGCTCCCGGAAGTCGCCCTGGAGCGCCAGGACACCGATTCGCAGGCCTGCGCCCGCGCGGGAATAGTCCGTGGAAGGGGGGTTGGTCATCCAATCAGCATAGTGCTCCCCATGGCCGGAGGCGTGCCGAACCCGGCCGGCTGGCCGGGTTCCATGCCGTGACTGGGATATATTCAGAGCATGCTTTACTTCAGCGTTCCGCTCGGCAAGCTCGTCCGCCGGGTTTCCCGGCTCAGGGGCGGAGGCTCTGCCCTCCCCGGCCTCGTAGTGGAGAAAATCGACCCCGGTTTCATGCAGCGGACGCTGTCCACGCTGCCCCTGGGTGTAGCCGTGGTCAGCGGGACGAACGGCAAGACCACCACCACCAAAATGGTGGTCGAGCTGCTGGAGAGCCAGGGGCTGAAGGTCTTCACGAACCGCACCGGAAGCAACTTCACGCGCGGAGTCGCCGCAGCCCTGCTGGGCGACGTGGACTGGCGGGGCCGGCTCGACGCGGACATCGCGGTGCTGGAACTGGATGAGGCGCACGCAGTGCACTTCGTCAACAGGGTTCCGCCGCGCTACAGCCTGTTGCTCAACGTGCTCCGTGACCAGCTGGACCGCTTCGGCGAGATCGACAAAACCGCCCAGCTCCTGCAGCACATCGCCTCCAAAACCACGGGAACGGTCGTCCTGAACCGGGAGGATCCGCGCGTCGCCCGCATTGCGGACACCCTGGACGGACCCGAGGTCCGCTATTTCGGCCTCGACGATTCCCTGCTCAGCACGTTCCCGAACGACGACGACCTCCGCGCCGGGCCCGGCAGCCCGGTGCCGGCGCTCCCCGCAAAGCCGCACGCCGACGTCGTGCTGCGCCGGGTGGGCACCGATGACGCCGATTTTGAGTACGACGGCGCCACGGTCACCACCGGGATGAAGCTGCGCGGCGTCTACAACATCTTCAACGCTGCAGCCGCGCTTGTCCTGGCACGCTGCATCGCCGGGAACGGCGCCGCGCCGACGGATCATGACGGCTTACTCAAGGCCCTGTCCGAGGTTGCGCCCGCCTTCGGCCGCGGCGAGAGCCTGGTGGTTGACGGGCTGCCGCTGGACCTGGTGCTGGTCAAGAACCCCAGCGGCTTCCGGCTGGGCCTGAAGTCCTTCCCGGCCGGCGGCTACGCCACGATGGTGGCCATCAATGACAACTACGCCGACGGCCGCGACATGTCCTGGCTTTGGGACGTGGAGTTTGATTCCCTGCGTGAAGGCGGCGTGGACCAGTTGTCCGGTTCCCGGGCCTACGACATGGCCCTCCGGCTGCAGTACGACGAGGTGGCAATCGGCGCGGTAAACCCGGAGATCGCGCCGGCACTTGCCGCATTCATCCACGGCGCCAAAGACAAGCCCAAGCGTATCTTCTGCACCTACACGGCAATGCTGGCCATCCGCCGCGAGCTGTCCAAAATCACCACAGTGGAGGTGGTCTCGTGAGCCCGGCGTCCGAAGAAAGCAAGGGAACCATCCGGGTCCTGCAGCTCTATCCCCGCGACATGAACATCTACGGTGACTGGGGCAACGCCCTGGTGCTCCAACAGCGCCTCCGCTGGCACGGCTACACCCCGGAACTCCTCGAATACAACGTCGGCGACGACTTTCCATCCGACGTGGACCTGATCGTGGGCGGCGGCGGGCAGGACAGCGGACAGCTGGTGATCCAGGACGACCTGCTCTCCCGTGAATCGACGCTCAAGGAGCTGGCCGAAGGCGGAACGCCCATGCTGCTGATCTGCGGGCTCTACCAGCTTTTCGGACGGTTCTTCAAGACCCGCACGGGATCGGTCATTCCGGGCATCGGCGTGCTGGACGTCGAGACGCACGGCACCGACGAACGCCTGATCGGCAATGTCACGGTGTCCTCTCCCGAGTTCGGGGACATCCTGGGCTACGAAAACCACAGCGGCCAGACAACGCTGGGCCCGGGTGTCCAGCCACTGGGCACCACCCCCAAGGGCACCGGCAACAACAGCAGCGACGGGAAGGAAGGGGCGCGCTACCGGAATATCGTGGCGAGCTACCTGCACGGATCACTCCTGCCGAAGAACCCGGCCATTGCCGACTTCCTGATCCGCACCGCCGTCGAGCGCAAGTACGGAAGCTTCACCGCCGGCGCGCCGGACGACCGTTACGCCGTGCTGGCGCGGGAACACGCCGCCCGGCGCCCCCGCTAGAACCCTACGGTTCTTCCACTCACCTGCAACGACTTACCGGTGACGCTTTGTGACCGGCCGGACAACGGACCGTGGGAAACTGGTCCCATGGACACTGCAGCCGCCAGCCTCCCGGAACACCTCCGCCACCCGTCCGGCCCGCGCGATCCTGGCGATGCCTGGGTCGAAGGCGCAGTGGGCAAATTCTGGGGCCGCTTCGGATCAGCCGGCCTACTGGTCCAGGATCCTGCCAAAGGCATCCTGTTGCAGCACCGGGCCGCGTGGAGTCATCATGGCGGAACCTGGGGCCTGCCCGGCGGTGCCCTCCACCACGGCGAAGACGCCATCACGGGCGCCCTGCGCGAAGCCCACGAAGAAGCCGCCGTGCCCCCGGAGAACGTCCGCGTGCTGTTCACGTCTGTGTTCGACGTCGGGTACTGGTCCTACACCACGGTGGCCGTCCGCGTCGTTGAATCCTTCGACCCGGCCATCAACGATGCAGAGAGCATCGAGCTGAAGTGGGTTCCGGCAGGTTCCGTTCAAGACAGGGACCTGCACCCGGCGTTCGCAACGGCCTGGCCGGACCTCTGGCGGCGGCTGCAGCGGGACCACCGCTGATTCCTCAGGCGGATTCCCCTGACGGATTTCTCTGAAGGCGTAGCAGCAGCCGGAGTACCGCCGGGTGCCGAACCGTTGACATAGGTAAGCATCTTCTCAGGAGGCGCACCATGGAGGCAGTCAGCAGCGGATTCAACGGAGCGAACGCTACCGAAGACCCCCTGGATTCCTATTCCGCCACGGTTATCCGCGTGGCCGAAACCGTCACCCCGCACGTGGCCGCCGTCGAAATGACCGGCAATGGGCGCAACGGCCGGTACCGCGCGGGCGCAGGCTCGGCAGTCCTGTTCACGTCCGACGGCTACCTGGTGACCAACGCCCACGTGGTGGGCTCGGCGGGAAAGGGCCACGCGGTCTTTGCCGACGGCACCCGAACGGCCGTGGAAGTGGTGGGCGCCGATCCCCTGTCCGACCTCGCTATCGTCCACGGCAAGGCACCGATTGCCCAGCCGGCCGAATTCGGCGACGCCGAACTCCTGAAGGTCGGTCAACTGGTGATCGCTGTGGGCAACCCGCTCGGGCTTTCGGGCTCCGTGACGGCGGGAGTCGTCAGCGGCCTGGGACGTTCCATACCGGTGTGGTCCGGACGCAACCGCCGCGTGATCGAGGACGTCATCCAGACCGATGCCGCGCTAAATCCCGGCAGCTCCGGAGGGGCCCTGGCAGACGCCCGCGGCCGGATCGTGGGCATCAACACGGCCGTCGCCGGTGCCGGACTGGGGCTTGCGGTACCGATCAATGCCACCTCGCGCCGAATCATCGCCTCGCTCCTCTCGGACGGACGGGTCCGGCGCGCCTACCTCGGACTGGTGAACACCCCGGTGCAACTTCCGGTGAGCTCGGTGGTCCGGACCGGTCACCGTGATGGACTCCTGGTGGTGGAAGTCCTTCCGGGATCGCCTGCCGACCGTGCAGGCCTCCGCGCCGGGGACGTGCTGCTAAGTGTCGGCCGGAAGTCAGTTTCGAACGCGGAGAGCCTCCAGAAGTTGCTCTTCTCGGAAGCCATCGGGGCGCCGTTGGACATTTCGGCACTCCGGGACGGAACGGAACTGCACGTAGTGGCCGTCCCGGAAGAAATGACCGACAAGGGCTAGGCCGAAACAATGGTGGCGGCGACGGTCAAATTCCCGTCCCGCTGGGTGCAGTGTCGCATCGCGCGAAACACGGATGCCGCAGGGGGCGTTAGAGGCGCGTCCCAGCAAGGAGGCAGTGCTATTTGCGCAAAAAATAACCCATTGCGCCTATTCTGATTTCGGCCATCGCGCTATCGTTGTTGGTGAACAAGCCCTCCAATCACACAGACGTGGCAGACGGGTTTTGTTCAAGAACTACAGACCGGCCGCCGGACTAGAGTTGCCGGAGCCGGGATTGTGGATATTGGGGTAGGCACGGGGGGTGCCCTCATATCGTTCTCCGTGCGCTTATCACACGCACCGTGGGGCACGGAGGTTCCCAAATGCGGCTGGGGCTCTGCGCCGCCGCTTGAATCAGTCACTGCAAAAATGGGGCAATGCGCCGATTCACGGAACGTATCGCCGCTTAAATTTGGGGCCATCAACCGCAGACAACGTTCGACTGGAATCCTATCCGTCGCCGCCATCAGCGTGGCGCGCTGGAGCCCACACACTGATCGACTATGGGCGATTCCGCATGCCCGCCATCTGCGGCCTACACCTGGGAATGAACCACAAGATAGGAAGATCTCATGAAGAGGTCAATGGGATTGCTCGCATCCACCCTGCTGGCCGCAGGACTCGGTGTTGGGGGTACGGCAATGGCTGCCGGACCTGCCGCAGCGGATACGGGACTGAAGTCCGTCACGATTTCGGCTGAGAACTACCAGGGTTACACGGACCACTACAACAGGGACTATGACCACAAGTACAAGGACAATGATTTCAAGAAGAAGTGGCGCGAGAATTGTGAGAAGCGCGACCACGACAACTATCGTGGCCACAACCGCCACGCTGGCTTCTGGTTCCACGGAAAGTGGATACGGTGTGACAGCGACAATGGGCGACGCGGCTGGCACTAAGCCATCAGCCGCCGCCTGACCAACCGGTCCGCAAGAACCGGTGCGAGGCGGCAGGGAGGGGCATCGCTCGCCGCGATGTCCCTCCCTTTATGCCCCTTTTCGCCCGCCTCGGGCAGTACGCCCTTCCCGTGCCGGCAATCCGATGCCAGAGTCAATCCATGAGCACATGGGATCCAGGTGAGGACGGCGTCGTCAGTTTTCCCTCTGGCCGGCGAATCCGAGGCCGGCCACTTCGCCGGCCAGTTCCACCGGGTCCCGACCCCGACTTCGCGGTCTACCTCCTTGGCAGGCGCCCGGCCCCGACCCCGTGGGAACAACGGTGGGTGCGCTGGCCGGACTTCTGGTTACCCCTCAACGAAGACGACGCCATGGATGCCCTGGGGGAAGCATGGGTGCGGGCAGAATCGGAGCGCGTCGAAATTGCCTGCCAGGGCGGCCACGGCAGGACCGGCACGGCCCTTGCCTGCATCGCCATCATCGACGGCGTCGCACCGGGACAGGCTGTGTCCTACGTCCGGCAGCACTACGGGCCGGCGGTGGAGACCCCCTGGCAGCACTGGTACGTCAGGCATGCTGCCCGCCGGATCACGTGAGACGGATCACGTGAGACGCTGCCCGCCTTCGGACAGCCGCTTGAGGTTGGCGGACTGCCGGGCCTGCAGCCCGCAACGGTTTTGACAGCCATAGGGGCTACTATCGTCCCGGCCGGTGGGCGGCACAATGTTGGCCCGTGCCACGGCTAACCAATCCTGCTGCGGCTGCCTTCACGGTTTGTTGGAAAGGATCAGTTCCCGGGCACCCGCAGCGGCTGCGCCCATGGATTCCACGACGGTCCTCGTGCGCAGGCGCGTCGCTGCATCGGCCTCCGCCCCTGCACACGGCCCCTGCGGCGCGTCGGCCGCCACGGAACACCACCGATACGGATCGCGGACTATGACAGATGGCACCCAGGCAAGATCCGAGGCCGACCATTTCCCGGCCGGGTCCTGGCTGAACTGGGCCCGTACCAGCAGGCCCTCATTGTTTACCTGGTACCACGGGGACAGTTCCGTGACGCCATTGCCCAGCCCGTAAACAATCCACGTCCCTTTGTAGTTCTCAACGGGCAAGACCGAGTGCGTGTGGTGGCCGTAAATCATGCTGAACTCGCCGCTGTCCACCAGGGCATGGGCCGTGTCCTGCTGCTGGGCATTGGGGACGCCGGCATACTCGTCACCGGCGTGCATGGCTCCGAGCACGATGTCCGCACCCAGCGCCCTCGCCTTCTTTGCCTTGGCGACCATGTCCCCGACGTCCAGCATGTCCACCTGCCAGGCGTACTCGGGATATTGCCCGTTTAGGCCATACGTGGCTTCGATCACCGCAATATTGGCAGCTTCCGTCTGCAGGAGCAGGATCCCCTGCGATTCCGCCTCGGTCCGGTAGGACCCGGTGTGCTTCAGACCCGCTGCGTCCAGGGCGTCCAGTGTACGAACGAGGCCGCCGGTTCCCTGGTCGATGGTGTGGTTACTGGCGGTGGTGCAGGCCTCGTAGCCAACGTCCTTGGCTGCCGCCGCGATCTGCGGCGGCACGTTGAAGGACGGATAGGCCGAGAAGGGACCGTCTGGGTCCGCGACCGGAGTTTCTTGATGGCAGATGGCGAGGTCGCTTTCCCCGATGTACGCCCGCTGGCCCTCGAGCAGCGGGCTGAAGTCCAGGCCCGGCTTTCCGAGGGCAGCGGCGTCGGCGCGTGCCTGGTCCCACAGCTGGGCGTGCACCAGCATGTCCCCGGTCACCAGGACCGACGTGCACCGGACCGCAGCGCAGGCCGGGCCTTTGCCCGGCGTGGGTTCCGGTGTGGGTTCCGCAGAGGGGGCCGGCACCTCCGGGACAGTTAACGACGGCGGTGCCACGGCCGTCGTCGTGCGTGCTGCGCCGGCTGGGCGCTGGCCGGTGCCCTGTTCGGCGATGACGCCGCACGACGTAAGGCTGAACAGCAGGACGGCCGCGGCGAACGCCGTGGCTCCCCGTCCCCGGTGGATTTTCGGTACCATCCTCGCGAGTTCCCCCATAGGCGCCATCCTACGGCGGCCAGCCCGGCAACCCGTCAAATCACCATTGAGAACCGTCCGGTTACATGAAAGTGTTGCTTCATGACCAACCCCCTCCTGACTCCCAGTCCTTTGCCGTTCGGGCTCCCCCCGTTTGCCGAGATCGACGAGGCCGACTATTCCGAAGCGGTCCGGTCCGGCCTGGCGGAACACCTGGCTGAAATTCAGGCCATTGTGGACAACACCGAACCTGCCGCCTTCGAAAACACTGTCCTGGCGATGGAACGCTCCGGGCAGCTCCTCCAGCGCGCCGCCGCTTCGTTTTTCACCCTGGTCTCGGCGGATGCCTCGGACGGCATCCGCGCCCTTGAGACCGAGCTGTCCCCGGAGTTTTCCGCCCATCAGGATGCCGTTTACATGAACCGGCGGCTCTTCGACCGGTTCGCCGCCGTGGACACTGCCGGGCTCGATGACGAGTCAGCCAGGCTCGTGCAGGAGTACCTCAAGGAGTTCCGCCAGTCCGGCATCCAGCTCGATGATTCCGGCCAGGACCGGCTCAGGGCGGTGAACGCGGAGCTGTCCCGGCTGGGCACCGAATTCGGGCAGCGCGTCAAGGAAGCCATGAAGACTTCGGCCCTGCTGCTCGACGATGCCGCAGAGCTGGCCGGGCTGCCGGCCGACGACGTCGCCAGCGCCGCCGAGGCAGCACGCGAGGCCGGGCACGACGGGAAATACCTGCTCACGCTCATCCAGCCAAGCAATCAGCCGGCCATGGCATCCCTGGAAAACCGCGACGTCCGGCGCCGCCTCTACCAGGCGTCGATCAGCCGCGGAAGCAGCGGCGGCAGCCTCGACGTCCTGGATCTGGTGAAGGCCATGGTTGCCCTCCGCGCCGAGAAGGCGCGGCTACTGGGGTTCACCAACTATGCCGAGCTCACCGTGGACCGGCAGACGGCCCCCGATTTCGCAGCTGTACAGCACATGATGAACCGTCTGGCGCCCGCCGCGGTACGGAATGCCGACGCCGAGGCGGCCGCCCTTGCAGAGGTTGCAGGCCATCCTCTCGAGGCCTGGGACTGGGCATACTATTCCGCGAAAGTGCGGCGGGAACGTTACAGCGTGGACGAGCAGGCCCTACGTCCGTACTTCGAACTGGACCGGGTCCTTCGCGACGGTGTCTTCTTCGCCGCGACGTCCCTCTACGGTGTCACCTTCCACGAACTGCCCGACCTCAAGGGCTACCACCCCGACGTCCGGGTCTGGGAGGTCCGCAACGAGGACGGCTCCGAACTGGGCCTGTTCCTGGGCGACTACTATGCACGCGAGTCCAAACGCGGCGGTGCCTGGATGAACTCGCTGGTGGATCAGTCCGCACTGCTGGGTACGAAGCCGGTGGTGATCAACAACCTGAACATTTCCAAGCCTCCGGCGGGCGAGCCCACGCTCCTGACCCTGGACGAACTCCGGACCGCGTTCCACGAATTCGGCCATGCCCTGCATGGACTGTTTTCCAACGTGACCTTCCCCCGGTTCTCCGGTACCGCCGTTCCACGCGATTTTGTGGAATACCCCTCGCAGGTCAACGAAATGTGGATCATGTGGCCTGAGGTGCTGGCCAATTATGCCCGCCATCACGTGACCGGCGAGCCCCTTGCCCAGGACATCGTGGACAAGCTCAACGAATCACAGCTATGGGGCGAAGGGTTCGGCACCACGGAGTACCTGGGCGCGGCGCTCCTGGACCTCGCCTGGCATGTGCTGGACGACTCCGGGGTCCCGGCGGATGTCCTGGCGTTCGAAGCCAAGGCTCTCGCGGCGGCGGGGGTGGCCCACAACCTGATTCCGCCGCGGTACCGGACCGGCTATTTCCAACACATCTTCGCCGGCGACGGCTACGCCGCAGGCTATTACTCCTACATCTGGAGCGAAGTCCTGGATGCGGACACTGTGGAGTGGTTCAAGGAAAACGGCGGACTCAGCCGGACCAACGGCGACTTCTTCCGCAACGAACTCCTCTCCCGCGGCAACAGCCGCGAACCGCTGGACTCGTTCCGCTCCTTCCGCGGCCGCGACGCGAGGCTGGAGCCGCTGCTGAAGCGTCGCGGGCTTGAGTAATTCCCCTCCCCTCCCCAACTGACTCGCACTTAACGTCGTGAAAAGCGCGTTTCGGGACGTTAAGTGCGAGTCAGTTGGGTTAACAAACGACGCCGGGCGGTCACCAACAAGGTGACCGCCCGGCGTCGTACTGCTTGTGAAGCTGTTACCAGCCGCGCTCGGCGAGGCGGTGCGGCTGCGGGATCTCGTCCACGTTGATGCCCACCATGGCTTCGCCCAGGCCGCGGGAGGCCTTGGCGATGACGTCGGGGTCATCGAAGAAGGTGGTGGCCTTCACGACGGCGGCGGCACGCTGGGCCGGGTTGCCGGACTTGAAGATGCCGGAGCCGACGAACACGCCGTCAGCGCCGAGCTGCATCATCATCGCGGCGTCGGCCGGGGTGGCGATGCCGCCCGCGGTGAAGAGCACAACGGGGAGCTTGCCGGCGGCGGCGACTTCCTTGACCAGTTCGTACGGGGCCTGCAGTTCCTTGGCCGCGACGTAAAGCTCGTCCTCGGGCAGGGCCGCGAGCTTGGCGATTTCGGAACGGATCTGGCGCATGTGGCCGGTGGCGTTGGAGACGTCGCCGGTGCCGGCCTCGCCCTTGGACCGGATCATGGCCGCGCCCTCGTTGATGCGGCGCAGGGCCTCACCGAGGTTGGTGGCGCCACAGACGAAGGGAACCTTGAAGTTCCACTTGTCGATGTGGTTGACGTAGTCGGCCGGGGTCAGGACCTCGGACTCGTCGATGTAGTCCACGCCGAGGGACTGCAGGACCTGGGCTTCGACGAAGTGGCCGATCCGGGCCTTGGCCATGACCGGCACGGACACGGCTTCGATGATCTTGTCGATCATGTCCGGATCGGACATGCGGGACACGCCGCCTTGGGCGCGGATATCTGCCGGAACGCGTTCCAGCGCCATCACGGCCACGGCACCGGCGTCTTCGGCGATGCGGGCCTGTTCGACGTTGACGACGTCCATGATGACGCCGCCCTTGAGCATCTCGGCCATGCCGCGCTTGACGCGGTTGCTGCCCGTGACGCTGTTGGCGGACGAGCCGGCTTCGCTGCTTACATCAGGTGTAGACACAAAAACCCCTATGGGTAGCTAGATGTTACGTAGATCCGGTCTCTCGGTCCCGGCGCAGGCGGCAGCACGGACGGGAAGCCCACGCCGCGCGCACACCGGATTACCGGATCCAATGACCAGGTACAGCTAATACTAGTCCCACGCTGCGACGCTGCTGAATTCGGGTTACCCCGGCAGTCCCGTCTCTTCCAGCGACTGCCGGTGCACGGTGGCGATCCGCTGGACGACGGTCACCAGGCTGGCGGCAGCCAGGAGGGTCAGCGTCACCAGCAGGACCACACTGGGGAGCCCGAGCCCGGTGAATCCGGTGACCACCAGAACAGAAACCAGCCGCTCTGCGCGCTCGGCAATGCCCACGTTTGCGTGGAAGCCGAGAGCCTCGGCCTTGGCCCGCGCATAGGAGACCACCATGCCAAGCACCAGGCACACGACGGCGGCGATGGCGATCGCGCGGTCCGCGCCTCCCGTGAAGTACCAGATGGCAAGTCCGGCAAACAGGGCGCCGTCAGCTACCCGGTCCAGGGTGGAATCCAGGAAGTTGCCCCAGCGCCCGCCCCGCTCCTGCATGCGTGCCATGATGCCGTCAAGGACGTCGGAGAAAATGAAGGCCGTAATGAAGAGCGTCCCCCACCACAGCTGACCCAGCGGGTAGAACACCAGTGCGCCCACCACCACGCCTGCCGTTCCCACGATGGTGATGGCATCCGGCGAAACACCGATCTTCAGGAGCCAGCGGGCCAGCGGGGAGAACAGTGCGGTGAAAAACCCGCGGGCATGCCGGTTAAGCATGCTCGTCCTCCGGCCAGGCCTCGGCGACCTGCTGGCGGACTTCGCCGAGCGTCTGCGTGATTGCTTTTGTCTGGGCGATGATGGGGAAAAAGTTGCCGTCCCCGCCCCAGCGCGGAACGACGTGCTGGTGCAGGTGGCCGGCGATCCCGGCCCCGCCCACCACGCCCTGGTTCATCCCGAGGTTGAAGCCCCCGGGGTTGGACACCTTGCGCAGGACCCGCATGGAGGTCTGGGTCAGCGCTGCGAATTCCGCGGTTTCCTCCACGGTCAGGTCCGTGTAATCGGGAACGTGCCGGTAAGGGCAGATCAGCAGGTGGCCCGGGTTGTAGGGAAAAAGGTTCAGGACCACGTATGCGGTGCGCCCGCGGTAGACAATCAGGGAGTCTTCGTCGCTGCGGGCAGGGGCCACGCAGAACGGGCAGTCATCCTCGTTCTTGAACTGGTGCTGCCCGCCCTTGATGTAGGCCATGCGGTGCGGGGTCCACAGGCGCTGGAAAGCGTCCGGAACTCCGGCCAGACCGAATTCATCGGTCACGTCGCCGTCGCCCGGATGTCCTCCGCCAGCGCCTGTGTTCTCCTGCACGTCGCCTGCCATTCCGCTTCCGCTAGCTGGTCCGGTTGCGGACGGCGTCGACAATCCTCTGGACGGCTTCGGCCACCGGCACGCCGTTGTCCTGGCTGCCGTCGCGGAACCGGAAGGAGACTGCCCCGGCCTCGGCGTCCTCGCCGCCGGCAATCAGGACGAACGGAATCTTGTCCTTGCTGGCGGTGCGGATCTTCTTCGGGAACCGGTCGGAGGAGATGTCCACCTCCGCACGGATACCGGCGGCCTTGAGCTGGCCCACGACGTCGAACATGTAGTCGTTGAAGGCCTCTGCCACGGGGACGCCCACCACCTGCACGGGCGCCAGCCATGCCGGGAAGGCGCCGGCATAGTGCTCAGTCAGCACACCCATGAACCGTTCCACGGAGCCGAACAGGGCACGGTGGATCATCACCGGGCGCTGGCGGGTGCCGTCGGCGGCCTGGAATTCGAGTTCGAAGCGCTCGGGCAGGTTGAAGTCCAGCTGGATGGTGGACATTTGCCAGGTGCGGCCGAGGGCGTCCTTCGCCTGGACGGAGATCTTCGGGCCGTAGAACGCGGCTCCGCCCGGATCCGGAATGAGCTCAAGACCCGAGGCTTCAGCAACTTCGGCGAGGGTGCGGGTGGCTTCCTCCCAGGTGACGTCGTCGCCCACGAACTTGTCTTCGTTCTTGGTGGAGAGCTCCAGGTAGAAGTCGTCCAGGCCGTAGTCCTTGAGCAGGCCCAGTACGAAGTTCAGCGTGGTGGTGAGCTCATCCTTCATCTGCTCGCGTGTGCAGTAGATGTGGGCGTCGTCCTGAGTCATGCCGCGCACACGGGTCAGGCCGTGCACCACGCCCGACTTTTCGTAGCGGTACACCGAACCGAATTCGAACAGCCGCAGGGGAAGTTCGCGGTAGGAACGTCCGCGGGAGCGGAAGATCAGGTTGTGCATCGGGCAGTTCATCGGCTTCAGGTAGTAGTCCTGGCCGGGCTTGCGCACGGTGCCGTCCTCATTCAGTTCCGCGTCGATGTGCATCGCCGGGAACATGCCCTCCTTGTACCAGTCCAGGTGGCCCGAGACTTCGTATAGGTGCCCCTTGGTGATGTGCGGGGTGTAGACGAACTCGTACCCTGCATCAACGTGCCGCTGGCGGGAGTAGTCCTCCATGGCCTTGCGGATGATGCCACCCTTGGGGTGGAACACCGGCAGGCCGGAGCCCAGCTCGTCCGGGAAGGAGAACAGGTCCAGCTCGGCACCGAGCTTGCGGTGGTCGCGGCGTTCGGCCTCGGCGATGCGCTCCTGGTAGGCCTTGAGTGCGTCCTTGGTGGGCCAGGCGGTGCCGTAGATGCGCTGCAGCTGCTGGTTGTTCTGGTTGCCCAGCCAGTAGGCGGCCGAGGACCGGGTCAGGGCGAAGGCGTTGGAGATGAGCTTGGTGTTGGGCAGGTGGGGCCCGCGGCACAGGTCGCACCAGACGCTGTCCCCGCTCTTGCGGTCCACGTTGTCGTAGATGGTGATATCGCCGGCGCCGACCTCAACATTCACGCCTTCGCCGGCGTCTGCGGCGTTGTTTTTCTTGCCCAGCAGTTCCAGCTTGTAGGGCTCGTCCTTCATGGCCTCGCGGGCTTCGTCCTCGGAGACGACGCGGCGGACGAACTTCTGGTTCTGGTTGATGATCTTGAGCATCATCTTTTCCAGGGTCTTCAGGTCTTCCGGGGTGAACGGCTCGGCGACGTCGAAGTCGAAGTAGAAGCCGTCAGTGATGTAGGGACCGATACCGAGCTTGGCGTCGGGGCGAAGCTGCTGCACGGCCTGGGCCATCACGTGGGCAGTCGAGTGCCGGAGGACGTTAAGGCCGTCCGGGGAATCGATGGTGACCCCTTCGATGTCCGCGCCCTCGGGGAGCGGCTGGTCGAGGTCCTTCAGTTCGCCGTTTACTCGGGCAACAACGACGTCGCGGCGCTCAAAAAAGAGTTCCGCGCCGGTGGTCCCGGTAGTCACCTTGGTCTCTTCGCCGTCGACGATGAGGGTGATCTGCTGGGCATCTGACACGGGTGTCTCCTATTCAAAGTTAAGGCTTCGTAGCTTGTGGCGTACGGGGACCACAGCCAGCCTCGTCCATGCTATCGGTTGGGAGAGAGGCCGACCAAAGCGGCGCGGCCGGCCAGCGCACCTGACCCATCCGGAGTTGAGGTTCAGCTGCCAAGGCCCGTGATGGCCAGGCTGCGGCTGATTCCGTCCAACGGCCCCCGTAGTTGGAGGTCAGGTTCCCAGGTGTCGGTGGATTGCTTTTCCGGGTACGGCAGGGTCTCGGTGCGGCTGAGGTCCCAGGCCATGGTGGCGCTGATGCTGATCCCGCGGGGGCCGGTCCTGCGGGTGTTGCCACGGATCAGGAGCAGGCGGGTGCCGAACAGCAACGGTCCTGCCAGTTCCTGGGCCTCATGGAAGAATACGGAGTCCACACAGCCGGTTCCGTCGTCGATGCTGATGAACACCACCCGCCGCCCGCCGCGCATCGGCGGTGTCTGCGTGGCAATCCGGACCCCGGCCACCAGCACTTCGGTGCCGTTCCGGAGCCCCAGGAGCTTGTCCGCGGTGGTGACGCCCAGCCGGTCGAGCAGGGGCCGGTGGCTGGCCATCAGGTGTTCGCTGACATCCACCGCCATCAGGTCAAGTTCTGCCCGCACGTTTTCGATCATGCTCGGAGCTGGAAGTTCGGCCTTCAGGTTCTTGAGTTCAACATCACCCAGGGGCAGGGACAGCTGGCCCTCGATCACCTCAATGCCTTTCTTACCGGGGCGGTTCTGGAGGGTCTGGAGGTGCTGGACGAGGTCTGCCCGGTTGGCGGCTCCGCCGGATTCCCGGTGCAGCGCGTCGAATGCTCCGAGCTGGGCAAGCCGCTTGATGCTGGGCTTGCTCAGCCTGGAGCGGGCCCTCAGGTCTGCCAGCGAGTCGTAGGGCTGGCCGGCAACGATCCTTTTGAGTTCGGCCCCGGAAAGCCCGTAGATGCCGTTCAGGCTGAGCCGGATGCCCAGCTTCCCGCGGTCGGGCCCGGATCCGACCCGCTCCACCCGGTACTCTGCCTGGCTCCTGTTGATGTCCAGGGGCAGGATGGGGATCCCCAGCCGCCGAGCTTCGGCCACCAGGAGCCTCTTGGGATACATGCCGGGATCGTGTTCCCATAGCCCGGCGAGGAAAGCTTCCGGGTGGTGGGCCTTCAGCCAGGCCGACTGATAGGTGGGCACGGCGAAGGCTGCTCCGTGTGCCTTGCAGAATCCAAAGCTGCCAAAGGCCTTGAGTGTTCCCCAGACCTTGTCCACGACCTCCGGGGTGTAACCCCGTGCCCGGGCTTCCTTGCGGAAAAATTCCTCCACTTTGGGTTCAAGGAGTTCATTCCCCAGGGCACGCCGGAATTCATCCGCCCGGGCCAGGCCGCACGTGGTCATGACGTCGAACGTCTTCAGGATCTGTTCGTGGAAGACCGTCACGCCGTGGGTTTCCTGGAGCACAGGTTCGAGGTCCGGATGCGGATAGACTTCCGGCGCGAATCCGTGCCGGTGTTCGAGGAAGGGCCGGACCATGTCCGATTTCATGGGCCCCGGGCGGAACAGCGATATGTCGATAATGAGGTCGTTGAATTCCCGCGGTGCCATTTTGCCGATGAGTTCCCGCTGGCCGGGAGATTCGATCTGGAAACAGCCAAGGGTATGCGTGCTCCGGATCAGCTCGTAGGTTGGTTCGTCATCGAGCGGTACGGCGTTGAGGTCGATGTGCCCGTCTGCCGAGATGAAGTCCGGCCCCGTGCCGTCCGGTCCGGGAGGATGTGCACCGGCAGCCACCACCTCTGCCTTTGAGGGGTGCAGCCGGATGACCTCACGGACGGCAAAGGCCATGGCGCTCTGCATTCGGACGCCGAGGACATCCAGTTTGAGCATCCCCATCGGATCCATGTCGTGTTTATCGAACTGGCTCATGGGCAGGCCAAGGCCGCTGGGCTGGACGGGGGTCCGGTCCAGCAGCGTGGCGTCGCCAAGGATTACGCCGCAGGGGTGCATGGAGATGTGCCGTGGCAGGCGGTCGAGCCTCTCTGTCAGGTCAACGAGCAGGTCGAGTTGCTGGTTTTCCGCGAATTCGCGTTGCTCCACCCTTCCTGCGAATTCCTTCAGTTCGGGTTTTTCCACCAGGGCCTCACGGAAGTTCCTTGCCGAGAACCGCCACAGCTGCTTGGCGATCTCGCCGATGTCGCCGTCGTCCATGCCCAGTGCGTGGCCGGCGTCCCGGACGGCACCGCGAGCGCGGTAGCCGTTCTGCATGCTCATGAGCGTGACGCGTTCCGCCCCGAAGCGGTCAAAGATCCGGCGGTACACGTTGTGCCGCTCGGCACTTTCGACGTCGATGTCGATGTCCGGAAGCGTTGCCCTGTCGCGGGAAAGGAACCGCTCGAAAATGAGGTCGTGCTGCAGCGGGTTCACCTGGCTGACATCGATCAGGTAGTTCACCAGGCTGGAGGCCCCGGAGCCCCTCGCCGCGGCCCTGACCCCCATGTCCAGGATCATCCGGGACACCTCGGCCACTGTGAGGAAGTAGGAAGCGAAGCCAAGGTTGGCGATGATCCTCAGTTCGTGCTCCAGCCGTGCCCGCATTTCCGCTTCGGCCCGCCCTGATATCCCCGGGAACCGCCGGCTGATGCCGGCCTCGCAGCGCCTGGTCAGCTCAACCAGCGGATCGCCATCAATGCCGATGACCGAAGCTTCGGGAACCACCGGCTGCTTCCACCCCATGTCCGCGACCGGGTCCATCCGGCAGCGGTCCGCGAGCGCCTCGGTTTGGCCGAGCAATCTGGTGAGGTCGGTGGCGCCGTAGCCCGCGGCATGGATGACCTCCTTGCCGAGTTCGAGCATTTGGGCGGAGGTCTTCAGCCACCCCCGGCCGTTGGGCTGAAGCAACGGCTCCTCAGTCAGTTCGGTCAGGGATTTCAAGGTGCGGGCAGAATCCAGCACATCCGCCGTTGCAGCCCCGTCTTCCGCGCAATACCGCACGGCGTTGGTCAGGACGGCCGGAACCCCGTGCTCGGCAGCAAGCTTGAGCATGCGCACGGCATGGGCAGTGCTCAGCGGCTCCCCGGGAGCGCTGAGGTGGGACACCACTTCTGCTGCCACGGTTCCCTTCGGCATGCTGTCCAGCCATTGTTTGAACAACGTGCGGGGGCGAAGGTACCGGCGGCCGCTCATTGCCCTGCCAACGTCTGAATCCGGCCCCACCAGCACAGTCAGCACCGGTTCCAGTGTTTCCGGGTGCAGCGCCCGGGAAGCGATTTCGGCGCGGGTCACCGCAACGGGCACCACTCCCCCGGCCTTGCCTGACGTACGGGCATGGGCATCTGAAATCAGGCGGCAGAGGGCCCGGTAGCCGGCACCTTTGTTGTGTCCGTGGGCAAGTACAACGACGCGGCCCGCGAGCTGGGTGCGGAGGTCGCCGTCGTCGTCATAGACCGCAAGGTCAACCCCGACGACGGGATCCAGTCCCGCCGCCATGCAGGCTTTGAGGTGTTTGACAGTGCCGTACAGGCCGTTCCTGTCAGTGCAGGCAAGCGCGGTGGCGCCGTCCGCGGCGGCCGCCTGGGCAAGCTCATCCGGCCAGGACACCCCATAGTGGGCGCTGAAGGCGGTGGAAACGTGAAGATGGGTGAAGCTCATGCTGATCGCGGCCTCAGGGCATCGTGGATCTTCAGCAGCCGCCACCGGCCGCTGCCGATGTTCCTGGTCAGGTCGAGGGTGAGGGCTTCATCCGGCGCCGCCTCCTCATCAGCGGGACGGACCTGGACGCGCCAGATCTCGTGGTCCACCAGTCCCGGGCCGGTTCCCAGTGGTGCGCGGGTTTCTTCGGCCCACCACTGCCTGCGCTCAAACCAGCGCACGGGCTCTGCGCAAACCGTGTATTGACGACCGGCCCAGGTGAGCGCCGAGGGCTGGCCGGCGGGCGTGCAGACGACGTCGACACCCTCGCTGAACAAGCCCATCGGCGCCTCCCGGAAGTGCACTCCCCCTGACCGCCACGCGTGGGCGCAACGGCGCAGGGGAAATCTGAAATGATTCGTTCGAAACAATTCTTTCGAATATATCTTCGAATAATCAAGTCTACGCCGGAGCCGGGACAAAACCTATACAGCCCTTCCCGGAGACGGAGCCAGGAGCTGTGCGGGACAGCCGGGCTTCAGCGCCGCCAGCAGTACGGGGTGGTTGTTGACACCCGGAGAAACCCGTAGCGCTCCAGGATCGGCCGCGAGTATCCGGTCGAATCACTGTGGATGAGTTTCTTGCCCAGCTTCACTGCGGACTGAGCGCGGGCCGCGGTGACTGCACGGTATATCCCTTGGCCGCGCCACTCTTACCGCGTTGCCCGCCCCAGATTCCCGCAAAGTCGGCACCCGGCGCCGACTCCAGGCGGCCCGCGCTCACGATCGACCCCTGGTGTTCGGCAACCCTAAGCTCCATCCCGTCGCCGTGCGCCATGCGACGCAGGAGCGCTTCGGCGTTCTCGTCCGAACCCTTGCCATGGAGCCCGGGTGCATAGTCATCACCACGGGTTTTCCACTCCACCCGCACAACTGCCGGATCCCCGCGGAAGTACGGTGATCCGAGCGCCCCGATGCCGCAAACATTCGAATGTATCTTCTAATGATTCACGTCTGCGCCGGAGCCCTGACAAAACCTGAATCAGGGGTGGACGGACGCGGGCGAGGGGGGGCAGGATTGAGCCATGAGCTCCCATGACGCACTCCTGAAGCACGTAGCCATCGCCGCCAAGGATTCCACCTTGGTGGCGACTTTTGATATAGACGGCAATATCCCCGGGGCGGGCGCCTATGTCGTTGGCCTCGTCGCAGCCACACCGGATCATTCCCATCAACGAAGAATGGGGATCGAGTTCATGAACGGCGAAGCTGTGTCCTTCTACTGCTTCAGCCACGACGGCACCGAGGAGAATTTCGACCTCAGCGGCGTTTCGCATTCCGGCAGCACCATTACCGGCAACTTTCCCATGAGCACGGTCCTGGGGCTGGAGAAGGGTCACCTGATGACAGCCTTCAGCGACGCCGACGGCCGGGAATACCAGGCGAACGTTCCCGTGGAGGAATCGCTCTGACGGAGGAATCGCTCTGAGCCGCTAGCTGCGCTTTGAACCGCTAGCTGCTGGCGTTGTGCACTTTCATCTCAAGCTCGGTGAAAGCCGTGATCATCGCACGGTACGTCTTCTCCACAATGTCCGGATCGATGTCTTTTTTCTCGGCGGCGGCACGGACATGTTCGATGACTTTCTCCACGCGGCCCGGAGCCCTGACCTCGGCGTCATCACCCTTCAACGTTCCGGAAATCCGGATCAGACGTTCACGGCGGGCAATCAGGGTGACAATCTGCTCATCAACTTCATCGACGGCCACGCGGACAGCTGCGAGCTGCTCCCTGTCGGCCTGGGCGTCTTTGTCGTGTCCGTGATTTGTGGGCATGTGCATGACAGTATCTAAGAATGCAGCCTCGAGTCGACTTCATTTCATTAGGCGTCCGCAGTGTCGAGGCCTCCCGCGCCTTCTACGTGGACGGCCTGGGCTGGCCGGTCCACCGGGAAGTCCCCGGCGAGGTGGTCTTCATCCAGGCCAACCACGGCCTCATTCTTTCCCTCTGGGACGCAGGCCAGATGCAGGCCGAGGCGTCAGTGGGCAGCCCCGCCGGGGTCCCCTGCGTCACGCTGAGCCACAACGTGGGGAGCGCGGCGGACGTTGACCTGGTCGTGGCGGAAGCAGAGGGGGCCGGCGCCACCGTGGTGGCGCCGCCGAAAACCCAGCCATGGGGCGGCTACACGGGGTACTTCGCCGATCCCGACGGCTTCCGCTGGGAAATCGCCTTCAATCCCACGTGGGCCGTCGACGCCGGCGGCAACGTCACAGTCTAGAGTCACCGGTCCGGAGGCCGGCTAGAACAGGCTGCCCACCGGCTGGATGAGCTCGGGCGAGTCATTTTTTACATTCCCGACGGCGGTGCCCACGGCATCAATGGTCCAGCCTTCGGCGACGTCGTGCGCACCCGCACGAACCAGATCCACCAGGCCGGCAGCGTCATCCGCCTGCGGATCCAGCCACGCCTGCATGGTCTCGCGGTTCATGGGCAGCGGCACCCTGTCGTGCAGTGCGGTGAGTTCGGCGAGCATTCCGCCGCCATAGCCCTCGGGCGGCGAGTCCGTAGTCATGATTGAGGTGGACAGCATCCACCGGTGCGGGTCGCCCTCGGGCTTGGACGGGTCCTTCCACCATTCGTAGAGTCCTGCGAACACCAGGGGCCGGCCGTCCTTCGGGTGCACATAGTAGGGCTGCTTGCCGCGCCCTTCACCCTTCCATTCGTAATAGCCGTCGGCCGGCACCGCGCAGCGCCGGGACCGGGTCGCTTTGCGGAAGGCCGGCTTCTCGAGGACGCTTTCGCTTCGCGCATTGATCATCTTCGAGCCGATGGAAGGGTCCTTGGCCCAGGACGGCACGAGCCCCCACCGGGCCACATGGAGCTGCCGGACCGGACTGCCGTCCACCAGCCGTGCCAGCACGATGGGCACATCGGCGGTCGGAGCAACATTCCACGACGGCGGAACCACCAGTTCCTCTTCCAGTTCGGCGTCAAACTCTGCCAGCAGGTCCCCGACAGCCCTGGCCATCACATAGCGTCCACACATGGCACCAGCATGCCACCGCCCCGATGCAGTGTCACCCGGCGTAACCCGAGGGGGCAGGGACAGGGGTGCGGTGCCCCGGCGCCCGGGGAATACCGGCCGACGGGTTACCGTTGAGTGGAAAGACAGCTGCTTTGATAACGACGAGCACTAACGATACTGAGGAGAACTCTGTGGATTTCACTCCCGAATCCGGCACCATCACCATGTTTTCGACTACCTGGTGCGGTTACTGCAACCGTCTGAAGAAGCAGCTGGACGCCCAGGGCATCGGCTACACCGAGATCAACATCGAAGAAGTCGAAGGGACAGCCGACCTCGTGGAGCAGCTCAACGGAGGCAACCGCACGGTACCCACCGTCCTCTTCCCGGACGGTACCGCTGCCACCAACCCGTCGGCAGCCGAAGTGAAGAGCCGGCTCGCCGCCTAGCCCGCTCGCAGGCTGGCGAAATCCGCGTAGTCCAGCTGCGCATACCCGGCATAGGTGTTGATGACCGCAGTTTCGATGGCGGCCACGTCCAGCCCGGGGACGAGGTCGTCAACGGCACCGGCAGTGGCCGGGTCCCAGTCAAGCCCGAGGGCCGCGTAGCTGGCTTCGAGGACCTTGCGGATCGGCGCGGAATTCTCCACCACGATCACCGAGCTGAACAGCCAGCCACCCGACACCACCCGCTGGGCGGTGCCGATCAGTTTGACCCGGTGCAGAGGATCTGCCGGGTCCAGGCCGTGGACGCTGAACTCCCCGGGGCAGTACTCCCCCGGGATTTCGCCGACGGCGGCCTGGACTCCGGCGTTCCGCAGCGCGTCGGCCAGCATCCCGCCGAAAAAGGCAAAGCGCCCCTTGGCGCCGGCGATGGCATCGGCATGGGGCTCCACATGGTCCACGATCAGCGTTCCCTCGTGATACGCCGCAGCCCGGCCGCCGGCCTTCCGGACCAGCGGCTCAAATCCGAGCTCCCGGCACGCCTGCGCTGCCGCCTCAAAGCCGGGAAGGTGCGCGTCGCGCTGGCCAAAGGCGACCGTCGGAGCCGGGCGGTACAGCCTGAGCGTCGGGCCGATCCGCCCGGTCTTGGCCATGCCCAGCAGCTCAATGCCGAATTCCAGGTCACGGGCCGCGCCCAGCGACTGCTCCTGCCGGACAATGGTCAGCGTGGCGGGTGCGCCGGCCGTATGCTGCATCTTGCTAAGCTCCCTTATGGTCATTCTGCAATTCCTGGTCGTCGCCGCCGCCTTCGCCGTCATTGACGCCATCTGGCTCAAGACGATGAACCCCTTTTACCGCGGACAGATTGGTGAACTGCTGGCCGACCGGCCCAATCTAGGGTACGCGGTGGTCTTCTACGTGATCTACATTGCCGGCATTGTGTTCTTCGCCCTGCGACCCGCGCTCGACGGCGGCAGCTGGCTTAGCGCGGTGGGCTACGGTGCCGCCCTGGGCGCCTTCGCCTACGCCACTTACGACCTCACCAATGCCGCGACGCTGAAGACCTGGCCGCTGCAGCTGATCATCGTGGACATCCTCTGGGGCGCAGCGCTGACTGCCCTTGCCACCCTGGCCGGCTGGCTGGTGTTCCACAGGAACTAGCGGCCGCAGGAGCCAGGTTCCGCGGAAGACTACGTCTTGCGGAGCGTCAGGATCTGCTCTGCCCGGCCGAAGGGCCCGTCCAGGTCGTGGAGCACCGTGGACGTCAGTCCGATGCCGTCGGCTCCGAAGGAGACGGCGTTGTCGAGGCCCAGCCAGTCGCCGGCGGGTTTCCGGTACATGTGGATCTGCAAGTCCAGGTTGGGGAAGGCGTAGCTGTCCTTCCCCGGAGGTACCCGCGCCGCTATTCCGTTGGCGGTGTCCACCAGGCCCATGAGCCGCGCCAGGTCGCCACTGTCGGCCTTGTCCGTCAGCGGGTGCGCGGTTCGGATCCAGACTGTCCCGGAGCCCGGGCGGTGTCCGTCGGCAACACGCATTTCCAGGGACCGGATGTAGCCTCCCGGCCAGACGCTCGCGGCGTCGTACGGAGAGCACTTTTCCGGTCCGGGAATGCAGGCATCTTCGACGGCGGCGACCGCCGAAGTGTCGGACGTGATCATCCGCCACGCGGTGAGACGGATGGCCACGCGCCCCCCAGCCACGAGTTCGGCCTGCAGCAGTTCGATGGTGCGGCCCGGGCGGAGGGTGGTGGTGACGACCTCAAACTCGCCGCCGGGGATCAGTCCCAGGATCTCGTAGCTCAGGCGCGCCATCCTGACGTCGTCCCGCGGGGCATGCCGCTCCAGGCAGTCCGCCATGATCCCGGATGCGGGCGCCATGTGCTGCTCATGCTCGTTCCAGGCACCCTGGGCGTGGATCGTGGAACGGAACTGTCCGCCGCCCAATGACTCGTAGTAGAACTCCCCCTCGGCGAGTTCCGGAAGTGCTGCAGTCAACGTCGACCCTTTCGCATGGCTGGTGATGATCCCAGAACACACTATCGCTAGACGGCTCACAGCTTGCCTTTGTCACAGCTTCCTCATAACAAGGCCTCATGGCCGGCATAAGTCCGGAGCCTAGAAATAAAGGCATGACTCCTCTCACGAACGAAAAACGCAAAGGCGGCCGCATCCGGCGCGCCGTCGTCGCCGGGGCCGTCGCCCTCACCCTTTCCGCCGGCGGAGCCACCGCCTGGGCGCTGGACCGCTTTGTAGTCCAGCACGTGGAAATCTCGGACGTCTCCGCCTACCAGGCAAGCCAGAGCAGTACCGCGGCCGACACCACGACCGAATCCACCGCCGAATCCAGCGGCACCACCGCCGCGGTCACCACCGACACGTCCTATGTTTCCGGCAGATCCAACATCAACATCTCCACGGTGACCACCGGCAGCGGCGACAGCACCGTCACGTACTACGTTGCCGACGTCGTACTGGACGACGCCACCACCCTCCAGTCGGCGTTCGCCAACGACAGCTTCGGCGAAAACATCACCGACACCACGTCCGCCATCGCCGAGGCCAACAACGCCGTGTTTGCCATCAACGGCGACTACTACGGCTTCCGCGACACCGGCATCGTGATCCGCAACGGCGTGGTGTTCCGCGACGAGGGCGCCCGGCAGGGCCTGGCCTTCTACCGGGACGGCACCGTCAAGGTCTACGACGAGACCGCCACCACCGCTGAGCAACTGCTGGCCGACGGGGTCTGGAACACCCTCTCCTTCGGCCCGTCCCTGTTGAACGACGGCGAGGTCGCCACGGGCATCGAGGACATGGAAGTGGACACCAACTTCGGCAACCACTCCATCCAGGGCGAACAGCCCCGCACCGCCGTCGGCATCATCGACGAAAACCACCTCGTCTTCGTCGTGGTGGACGGCCGGAGCCCCGGCTACAGCGCCGGCGTGACCATGACCGGGCTGGCGGAAATCATGCAGGGCCTCGGCGCCACCACCGCGTACAACATCGACGGCGGCGGGTCCTCCACCATGTACTTCAACGGGGAACTGGTCAACAACCCCCTGGGCGAGAACAAAGAACGCGGCACCTCCGACATCCTCTACATCGCGCAGTAGGAGGCCGACGTGATCATCCTGATCCCGGCTTACGAGCCTGACCGGCAGCTGCCCGACCTGATCCGCTCCATCCGAGACGCGGAACCATGGGCCACGGTGGTGGTGGTTGATGACGGCAGCGGTCCCGCTTACCGGGACGTGTTCGACGGCGTCAAGGCACTCGGGTGCCACGTCGTCGGCTACGCCACCAACCGGGGAAAGGGCTTCGCGCTTAAGACCGGCTTCGGTTTCATCGCCGACCACCTCCCGGGCCGCAACGTGGTCTGCGCCGACAGCGACGGCCAGCACACCATCGTGGACATCCTCAAGGTGGCTGCCGCGGTGAAACCCGGCTCACCGGCCATGGTCCTGGGCACTCGAAGCTTCACAGGCAACGTCCCGGCCCGCAGCAGGTTCGGCAACAACGCCACCCGGCTGCTGTTCACCCTCGCCACCGGCCAAAGGATTTCCGACACCCAGACGGGCCTCCGCGGCTACCCCGCCTCCATGCTCCCCTGGCTCCGGTCCGTCCACGGCGAGCGCTACGAGTACGAGCTGAACCTGCTGCTGGAAGCCAAACAGGCCGGGTACGCGATCAACAGCGTCGACATCGCGACCGTGTACCTGGACCACAACGCGGGTTCGCACTTCAGGCCGGTGGCGGACTCCGCCCGGATCTATGCCCCGCTGCTGAAGTTCCTGGCGTCCTCCTTCACTGCGTTCCTGGTGGACACCCTGATGTTCCTCCTCCTCACCGCGGCCACCGACTCCCTGCTCCTTGCGGTGGTTGGCGCCCGGGCCGTAAGTTCGGCCGTCAACTTCGCCGTCAACCGGCGGTTGGTGTTCCGGCGCGGCCGCGAGAAGCCCGCCGCCCGGACCGGCGTCCGCTACTTCGCCCTGGTCGCGGTGCTGCTGGCCGCCAACTTCGGGTTGATCGCCGCCTTTGAAGCGCTGTCCCTGGCCATGCTTCCCGCCAAAATCCTTGCCGAAATCGCCCTGCTGGCCACCAGCTACGCGGTGCAGCAGCGGTTCCTCTTTGCCGGGAAGAATGCCGGGAAGGTCAACGGCAAAGCCGCGGCGGAAACAGCAGATGAACTCCCGGCAAACACTCATATTCCGGCCTAGGTTCCGTCACAGCACCTGCACAGTTTGGCCGTGGATCGTGAAAACCAGTCCACCAATCAGATTCCGGAGAATCCCATGACACCCCTCGTCCTCATCGCCGCCGACCTGGCCGCCATCAGCATCCTGACCTTCGCCCTGTATCTCCGCCGGCACCGGCGCCGCGACCTGGTGGTGTCCTACCTCGGCATGAACGTCGGCGTCATGGCAGTTGCGGCCGCACTCTCCGGCTCGGCCGCCGGCGTGGGCCTGGGCCTCGGCCTCTTCGGTGTCCTGTCCATCATCCGGCTTCGCTCCACCGAACTGGCGCAGCACGAGGTGGCCTACTATTTCTCAGCACTGGCCCTGGGCCTGATCGCCGGCCTCGGCATCGACCCCGTGTGGCTGCCACTGGCGCTGATGGCCATGATCCTGCTGGTGATGTTCGTGGGAGACCATTCCCGCGTCCTGCCCGCGTACCGCCACCAGACAGTGATCCTGGACCGCGCCATCGCCGTTGACGAGGAACTCTACGCCCGGCTCGAAGAAGTGGTCCACGGCAAGGTCCACTCGGCCACCGTGCAGGAGCTGGACCTCGTCAACGACAAGACGGTTGTTGATGTTCGCTACGCCTACGTCCCTGCAACCATTCCGGCTGCAACCTTCCCGGCCGCAACCTTCACCGCAGCGTACCCGGAGGCCATTCCCGGAACTGTCCCGCCGCTGTCCGACCCCGTCTCCGCTCCGGCTTCCGCTCCCGTCCATGCCTCGGCCGGTGCGGCATGACCGCCCCGGCGCAGGCCGGCGTCCTGGACTCCCTCCGCCTGCTCCCGTCTATCGGGCTGGACCAGCTGAACGCGGAGGCCGCACTGCAGACCCGCGTGGACCGGAAGTACGTGGTCCCCGAGGCACAGGCACAGGAGCTGCTGACCGCATTCGACGCCGATGTCCGGGTCCTTGAGATGGACGGCTGCCGCTGCTTCGCGTACGACTCCGTCTATTTCGACTCGGCCGGGCTGGACAGTTACCTCCTGGCCGCCTACGGCCGCCGACGCCGCTACAAGGTCCGCACCAGGACCTATGTGGACAGCGCCACCAGCTTCCTGGAAGTCAAGACGGAAGGCGCCCGCGAGGCCACCGTCAAGGAACGTATCCCCTACGAACTCACCGACCGCGCCCGGCTGACGGCAGAGGGCCTGGACTACGTCCGCGAGACCCTCACCGCCGCGGTGGGCTACGTTCCGGACAGCCCCCTGGGCCCGGTGCTGGAAACGCGCTACCACCGCACCACCCTGTACCTGCCGGACTCCGGCAGCCGGGCAACCATCGACACGGACGTCACCTGGCAGCGGCCCGGGGAACAGGCCTGGGTCCTGGATGGCGTCGTGATTTTGGAGACCAAGTCCGGGTCGACGGCGGGTCCGCTGGACCGGCACCTCTGGGCCCACGGCGTCCGGCCCTCCAGGATCTCCAAATTCGCCACAGGAATGGCGGCCCTCTGCCCCGAGCTGCCGGCCAACCGCTGGAACCGCACGCTACGCCGGACTCTGGCCCTCCGCCCCGCCGCCTGAACCCTTCCCGGGCAGGCTTCCCCCGCCGACCTCCCCCGCTTCACGCACATACTTCACCGAAGGAACACACACCATGAAAAGCTTCCGCACTTACCTCTCCGTCACCGCACTGGCCCTTGCCGTGGGCTTGGCTGGCTGCTCCGCGGCCGGCACCACCTCCACCGGAACCTCGATCACCGGCGCCACTTCCAACTCAACAACGTCAGGGTCGTCCGGAACGGCCGAGGCCGTCTCCCTGGATACCCTCTCGGCGGACACCCACTACGACGCCGACGACCTCACTTGGGACGCCGCGTCCGAAGTCGCCGTGACCCTGGCGGACGGCGCCAGCGCTGTTACATCAGATTCGTCCTCCGCGGTAAAGGTCGACGGCGATACTGTCACCATCAGCGCTGCCGGAACCTACCGCCTGAGCGGTTCGCTGACGGACGGGCAGGTGGTGGTTGCCGCCGGTGAAGAGGACGTAGTGCGCATCATCCTGGACGGCGCGGACGTGACCAGCTCCACCGGATCCCCGTTTGTGGTGCAAAGCGCCAACGAAGCAATCGTCTTCCTGGCAGAGGGCACCTCCAACGCCCTGGCCGACGCCGCCAGCTACACCGACCAGGGCGACGATGCACCCAACGCCGCGCTGTACTCCATGGCCGACCTCACCATCGCCGGCAGCGGCTCACTGACCGTGGACGGCAACTACAACGACGGCATCTCCGCCAAGGACGGCCTGGTGCTGGCCGCGGGCAATGTTACCGTGGACGCCAAGGACGACGGGATCGTGGGCAAGGACTACGCGGTCCTCCTCGACGGCGCCTACCAGGTCACAGCCGGCGACGACGGCTTCAAGTCGGACAACGAAGAGGACGAAGGCCGCGGCTGGGTCCTCATCAACGGTGGAACCCTCAACGTCAGCGCCGGCGACGACGGCATCAAGGCCTTCAACACGCTCTCCATCGCCGCCGGCACCGCCACGGTGAAAGAGTCCGAAGAAGGCCTGGAAGCCCAGCACATCGTGATCTCGGGCGGTACCGCCAGCGTCACCTCCAACGACGACGGCGTCAACGCTTCCGGGGGCAGCACGGGCACCACCTCGCAGGGCGGAATGGGCGGCGGCATGGGTGGCGGCGGCGGAGAAATGGCCGCAGGAGACTACACCGTGGAAATCAGCGGCGGCTCACTCACCATCAATTCGCAGGGTGACGGCCTGGACTCCAACGGCAGCGCCACCATCACCGGCGGCACGGTAGTGGTCAACGGCCCCACCAACGATGGCAACGGCGCACTGGACGTCAACGGCGAACTCGTGGTCAACGGCGGAACGGTGGCGGCCGCGGGAAGCTCCGGCATGGCTGTCACCCCGGGGACGTCCTCGGCGCAGTCCGGCGTCCAACTGACCTTCGGTTCGGCCCTTCCGGCCGGCACCACCATCCAACTGGCGGACGCCAGCGGCGCAGTCGTGGGGACGTTCGTGACCTCCAAGCAGGCAGCTTCGCTGGTCTACTCCTCCGCAGCCATCACGGCCGGCGAGGAATACACGGTGTACACCGGCGGGACCGCCAAGGTCACCGCCGGCCTCGGAGAAGGAACACTTGACGGTGCACAGGAGCAAGGCACCGTCACCGCCGGCGAATACACCGCCGCACGCGGTCCCGGCGGCCGCTAGGGGCAATACGCAGGCGGGGGACGACGGCGCGGCCGCGTCCCCCGCCGTCATGCCTGGCCGCTTTCGCCCGCCGCCCTTCCGTGCCGTCCTTCCGCGCGGGCCTTCTGTGCTCGGCACCATGTACGGACTAGACTCAGGAGTCGGTTCTCCTTACTACGCTCGGAAGAGGTATTCCCCTGATACGAGTCATCAGCTACAACCTTCGCAAGCACGCGGCGGTCGGTGAACTGCAGGATCTGGCCAGCGACTTCGGGATAGATGCCTTGTGCCTGCAGGAGTGCGACACCACGGATCTGCCGGACACACTGGGGCCGCTTCACCTGGCCGATTCAACCAAGGGCAACAGGCTGGGGCTCGCCATCTACTACCGGATGGACCGCTTCACAGCCTTTGAAACCAACACTTTCGCGTTGAAGAAGTCATTGCACGACCGCGTCCTGGCCCCGGCCCATGAGCGTCTGATCGGCACCCGGGTGGTGGACAACGAAACAGACCATGAGCTGGTGATCGCCTCGTTCCACGCGGCGCCCCTGACGGCCTCCAATTCTCTGCGCCGCAAGCAGATCAAGGCGGCCCACGCGGAGCTCCTCGGGATGGGCAGCGGGCTGATGACGCTCATGGTGGGTGACTTCAACTACCCGTTCTTCACCAAAAATCTCAACGAACACATGAAGAACTCCGGGTACGAGCTCTCCCTCAGCGACCGGCGGACTTATACGAGGTACAAGGTCTTCAAGGGGCATTTCGACTTTGCCACTTCCCTCGGCCTGGACATCGAAAGCGTGGAAACCCTGCCACGCGGCGCCTCGGACCACCTTCCCATCTTGGTCTCGGCCGAATACGGCCAGGATTACGGCCCCATCCAGGGCACGCCGTAACCTGACGCCGACCACCAGCCCGGGAGGCCCCAATGCACCGCGATTGGATCCTGAAAGCCGTTCCGGGCATCCAGCTGGCCCGGACATACCAGCTGCCCTGGCTCAAGTCCGATCTTGCCGCGG
This sequence comes from Arthrobacter sp. LjRoot78, assembly GCF_964254335.1. Lineage (NCBI taxonomy): Bacteria > Bacillati > Actinomycetota > Actinomycetes > Micrococcales > Micrococcaceae > Arthrobacter > Arthrobacter sp. LjRoot78. The sequence continues at coordinate 2,549,042 of NZ_CAXUTG020000001.1, forward strand.
GAGCAGCCCTTAGCGCGGCGCTGATACCCGCCGGCATGGCCTACGCCGAAGCGGCGGGGCTGCCCGCGGTCACGGGGCTGTACGCGTCGGTGGTGCCCATGCTGTTTTACGCGGTTTTCGGGCCTGCCCGCGTGATCATCGTGGGACCTGATTCATCGCTGGCACCCATGATCGCCGCCGCATTGCTCCCGCTCGCCGGACGGGATCCGGCCCATGCCGTGGCGCTCGCCGGCGTCCTGGCAATCCTGATCGGAATCTTCCTCGTCGCCGGCCGGATCTTCAGGCTGGGCTTCATCACCGGGCTGCTGTCCAAGCCGATCCGGGTGGGCTACCTCAATGGCATCGCCCTCGCCATCATGGTCAGCCAACTGCCCAGGCTGCTCGGGATCACAGTCTCCGGCGACACGCTGCCGGCGAAGGCGACGGAGACCGTCGAAGCCGTCCTGCGTGGAGCCGCCAATCCCGTGGCGCTGCTGTTCGGGGTCGCCACAGTGGCCATCATCGTCGCCGGCCGTTTCCTTCCCTGGAAGGTTCCGGGCGTACTGCTGGCTGTGGCAGCCTCCATTGCAGCGGCCGCCGCCCTGGACCTCAAGGACGCCATGCCGATGGTCGGAGCCCTCCCGACCGGCCTGCCGGCACCGGCGCTTGCTGGCATCACCATGCACGATGTTGCCGGGCTAATCGGGCCGGCGGCCGGCATCGCCCTGATCGCATTTGCTGATACGTCCACGTTGTCCAAAAGCCTCGCCGGACGACGCGGCATCCACACGAGCGGCAACCAGGAAATGGGGGCACTGGGGATCGCCAACGTGGCCAGCGGAATGCTCGGCGGCTTTCCGGTCTGCGGCAGCTCTTCCCGGACGCCGATCGCGCTCGACGCCGGAGCCCGCACGCCCTTCAGCGGCATCGTAGCCGCGCTCCTGGTGGTGGTCTTTATGGTGGCGGCGCCCGAGGTGACGGCATTCCTCCCCACCACCACGCTGGCCGCCGTCGTCATCGTGGCTGCAGCCTCGCTGGTCGACGTCAAGACCATGCTCCGGCTGGTCCGGATGAGCCGGATGGAAACGGCCCTCCTCATTGCCACGTTCCTCGGGGTCGCGTTCGTCGGCGTGCTCCAGGGCATCGTCATTGCCATCGGGCTGTCGCTCATCGCGTTCGTCCGGCGGGCGTGGGATCCGTACCGCACTGAGCTTGCCAGCCTGGAGGACGTCCCTGGCTACCACGACCTCAGCCGGCACCCGGAGGGCCAGCGTGTCCCGGGCCTCGTGATCGCCCGCTTTGACGCCCCGCTCTTCTTCGCCAACGGTGCCGTGTTTGCGGAGCACATCCGCCATCTTGTGGCGAACGCCCCGGGACCGGTCAAATGGGTGATTGTGGCGTCGGAGGCCATTACGGACCTGGACACCACCGCCTTGGACGACCTCGTGGAACTCGACGACGAACTGGCCGGCCAGGGCGTCAGCCTGGTCTTCGCCGAGTTGAAGGGCCCCGTCAAGGACCGCCTGCTCAAGTTCGGGGTCAGCAGCAGGTTCGGCCCGGACCACTTCTTCCCCACGGTCAACAACGCGGTGCGGACCTACAAGCGGACGTTCGGAATCTAGGCCCGTCAGTCCGAACCCAGCGGGATCACTTCGATCCGGGTCCCCGGGCCCGTGATCACCAGGACACGGTCCGCCGCGACACCTTCCAATGCCCGGGCGAGCTGTTCGGACAACCCGCCCGCGGCTTCCTCGGTGGGGCCGGACGAAGCAGTGCCGGAAGACGCCGTACCGGACGCCACCGCGTCGGAGGTTCCGGCGTCGGCCTTTTTCCACACAGTGACAGCCGCACCGGTGACCTCCGCTGCCACCCGTACCAGCGGCTCCGGATCTCCCGCGGCCACCAGGATCAGTTTCCGGACCGTACGCTTCCGGGGCGCGGCAGCAGCAGTGAGCGAACGGTCGTGACGCCAGACCGCGAAGTGGTACCCGGCAGCGAGCCCCGTCGCCACCAGCAGGCCCAGCGGCGCCCGGGTGCGGTCCACCAGGCTTCCGCCGCTGACGTCGTCGAGCAGGAATTCGAAGACCCGGTATCCGATCACCAGGAGGGTGATGACGGCGACGATCGCGCTCAGGCCGAACACGGCGATGAGGTACACCCGCCGGCCGCGGCGTCCGAGTTCGGTCGGCTCGGGCGGAACCCCGGGTTTCCAGGTGAGCCACCAGAGAGGTCCACCAACTGCAAGCGCGCTGATTCCGCCCAGCAGCAGGGTACGGATGCCGTCGCCGGCCAGTGGCGTCGCCGCGATGCTGAGGGCGGAGTTGACCACAATGCCGATTCCGGTGGCGGCGGCCGCCAGGCCTACCCCTGACGTCACAAGCTTCGCCGACTGCAGCGTGGTGCCCGATCGTCCTGCGGAGACGGCCCGGTGGTACGCCCAGACGAGGGAACCCACTGCGCCGGCCGCAATCGCCGCGCCGAGCGGCTCCAGAATTTCACTCACCGGGTCCGTGCGGTCAAAGGCAAGCCTGAGCAGGACAAACAAGACAGTACCGAAGCCGCCCACCGTCAGGAGGACAGCACCCAGGATTCCAATAACTACCAGGGCGACGTCGGCGAAATCAGTCGTCAGCCGGCGTCCGCCGTCGTGAATCCAGTGCCACCACCAGATGGCGACGCCACCGAGACCCCAGGCGAGCGCCTGAAGCACCAGCTTCCACCACGGATCCCCGAGGGACGCGGACGCGGTGAAGCCCTGAATCGCGGTGTCCAGGAGATTCGCGAGCGCTGTGATCGAGCCGCCCACACCGATGATGAGCCCGAAAGCCGCCCCCACAACCGTGGGAACGTCCGGAATCAGCGAGGGGCTTTTCCGCGGATGGCGCCACATCCAGCGGTGCCATGCCAGCACGGCGGCCCAGACCAGTCCGTTGGACAGTGACAGCTGCCAGCCCAGCCGTTCGCCCCCGATGACTGCGGCCACGGCACTGAGCAGCGCTGTGGCCGACGTGATGAGCGAGACCGCATACATGCCCGTCAGGTACAGCCCCCAGCCCGCGGACGACCGCTCAATGGCGTCGTCGAGCCGCCGCCACACGAACCACCAGAGGGCGGCAGCCATGGGGCCGCCGATCAGGGTGAACGCCAGCGAGCGGGCCAGGCCTGCCACGTCACCTGAGACGAGCACCGTTCCCGCGCCAAGGACCCTCCCCAACAGCCCGCTCAGGCCGATGGTGGTCACCACGACCAGGGCGAAAAGAAGGGTGTAAACGATGAGGCGCCGGACCGTCGGCTGGGCGGATCCGGCTGCGGGCGCAGGCACCGTCTGGGCAGCGGTCACGGCTTCACTCCGCGGTTCGTGCAGACCCGGAGCTGCCAGGGAGCGGAATCGATCAGCCACTTGCCGTCCGTTTTGACGAGATCGAACACGTCCTCGGTTTCGTACTCCGAGTTCCCGAAGGGTCCGCTCCCGTTGGACACCACCATCAGCACCCTCACGTCCGCGGACGACGCCCGTTCAGTGGTGGACACCAAGGTAACGCGCAGGTTTTCCGTGGACGACCGCTCAAAGTCGACGCACTGGGTCCGGGCGGTTTCCGTGAGGTAGGCAGTGGCCGCCGCCTCATCGCCGTCGATGACAGCTGCAGAGTAGCGTTGCACCACACCCTGGGGCGTGGACTCATCCAGCAGGGCCGGTTCACCCCGCGAGAAGACCACGGCGAGCGCAGCCACCGCCAGCACGCCAATAATTGCCAGGATCACCACGAGGATCCTGTTAGGTCTTCCCGCCGCCGCGTTCATGTGGTCAGTATGGCGCACGGCCCACCCCCTAGCTACGGTACTTTCGGCCCTATCACCGGTGGTGGGCATCAACAAGGCTGGAGACAAATGTTGCTCCACGGGAAAAGGGAATCATGCGCAGGCTCCTGGCTGCCGTACTGCTTGTCCTGCTCGGCCTGCTATGCGGTTCCGCCGCCGCCCTGGCGGAACCGCCGGTGGAGTTCGTGGTGGAGGACCGCGCAGGCGTGCTGGACCGCAGCCGGCTGGTCCCGGCGGTGGAAGCCATCGACTTCTACGAACCCACCCGCGTTGCGGTCTTCACCTACCGCGGTGCGGCGGCGGACAACCTCAACGAGGAAGTCCTTCGCTTCGCCCGCGCCGAACATCCGGAATGGATCAGCACGGACGGCCAGAAATGGGCGGATGGTCTCTTCATCTTCGCCTTGGATCCGGTAGGCCGCCATGTGGGCACGTACATGGGCGAGGACCGCAAGGTGTCCCTGGAACAGCGGGAGGAAATCCAGAACGCTTCCAAGGATTTACTGCGGGATGCCCAGTGGACCGACGGAACCATCGCCGGCATCCGGCGCGGAGCGGAACTGATCAACCAGCCCTGGTACCGGTCAGCGGCGTTCCTGGTCACGGCCTGGAGCGCCGTGGCAGCGGCTGTCCTTGGCGCCGCCACCTGGCTGATTGTGCGATGGCGGACCAGGGTGGACAGCCGCCGGGAACTCGCCCGCGGGGACGCCAGCTACGCCAACGTGAGCATGGACCTGCAAGTCACCGAGCTGAACGCCGGCACCATCCCGGAGTCCTCGCGGTACGGCAGCACGGTCCTGGAGAAGCACCGCACTTTCCTGGCCAAGTACAACGCGGCCACCCAGCTGTCCAACCAGGCGCACGCGCTGACTCCGCGGGCCATGGGACGGCGGCCCAACCTGAAGCTGGTACGGAATTATGCCGACGCGTCTGCGGAACTGGATGCGCTCGATGACGTCATAGCCGACACCAACGCCCTGCTGAACCGCGGATCGGCGTGGGCACCTGCGTGGGACCGGCAGCTGGCGCCGTTCCGCAGCGACCTGGCCGCCATCGAACAGATGCTCAGCAAGCGCCATGCCGAGGGCGACTCGGCGACAGCTGCGGCGCTCCGGTCTCTCCGCGAGCAGAGCCAACGTGACATCGAGCGCTGGTCGGCCGAACTCGCCGAGGGCACCATCAGCCCCGAAACTGCCCTGGACCGGTTGCGTGATGCCCGGACGCATCTGACCGAACTGCTGAAGAACCACGCGGACACCGTTATTGCAGGCTTCGCGAAGAACGAGCGGGAAGCCAAAATGATGCGCGAGGAAATGGAAACCGCCCAGGCGGGCACCAAGGCCAAGCACGGCCGCGCTTACGAGCCCAGCATCCTGGGCACGGTCTATCCGTCGTACTACTTCTTCTCGGTCCCGGCCTTCAATACCGGATTCAGCACAGGCGTGGGCAGCGTCAGCACGGCCCGCGGCGGCGGCAGCACCACCGGCTATGGCGCCAGTGGCGGCAGTTTTTCCGGGTCCGGAAGTTCGTCCAGTTTCTAGGTCGGGGCTGCCGGCGGGCGGCCGGCTGCGTTCCGCCACGGGGTCTCGACAAGAATCCGGGATCGGAGGAAGCTGGGCATCGTAAGACGATCGCTACATCGGTTCGCCGCGCGGGTTCAAGCCTGGCAAGCCGAGTCCGCTGGCCGGTCGCCGTTGCGGCCCGGACAGCCCCATCCGCAATTCTGATTGATGGAGAGAGCCATGACCACGAATGTTGTCGCTCAACTCGCAGTTAAGTCCCACAATTCTCCGGACGAACAGCGCCGCCCCGATAAGACGGAAGTGGATCTTGTATCCGTCGACGCCTACACCATCGGAAGATTCAAATTTGAACCCGGCTGGCGCTGGTCCGAGTGCATCAAGCCCGTCGTTAAGACCGAGTCATGCCAGCTCAGCCATGTCGGTTTTTGCGTTTCCGGCAAACTCGTGGTCCAGACCTCTGACGGCAACCAGATCAACATCGCCGCTCATGATTCCTACAGCATCCCGCCAGGCCATGACGCGTGGGTCGAAGGCGACGAACCCTTCACCGGGGTGGAGTTCGTCAGCGCCGCGGTGTTCGCCAAGTCCCCCGAGTAACCGGCCGCGCCGAAGCAACCGAAGCGGCCGGGCGTACAACAGCCCGGTTGGCTGCGGGGCCACTACTGCGGGTTCACTGCTGCGGGTGGATCCTGTCAATCACGAAGTCCCGGCCGGGGATGACAGTGGTTTGATGGCCGTCGTCGAATCGCACCACATACGGCGGCGCTCCATCAGCGCCGTGAACCTCAACGATCTGGCCGTGCCGCTCCGACGATCCGACCGTCTTGCCCCGGATAGTGATCCGGTCTCCCTGGGTTGCCTTCATGGCAATCACCTCCAAGAACCAGAGTACGAGTCTCGGGGCGGGGATAACAGGGCCGTTGCGCACTGGAAGTTCGAGGGTGTACGGCCGGGATACGACTGAACTGACCTTGACACGGGACCGAGGGGGAACGGCTATGGCGGAGGAAAAACCCAACAACTGGTGGGCTACGCTGCCCGGCCTGCTGACCGCTGCAGCAGCTGTGATCACCGCTGTGACGGGGCTGCTGCTCGGGATGGGGCAACTGGGGATGTTCGACGCCGGCCGTCCCGCCGCTTCGACGGCGAGCGCCTCCGGTACGGGTTCCCCGGCCGCTTCCACCGGCGCCGCACAGCCGGGCGCTGGTGCGTCGACGTCCGCCCCCGGGTCCGGCACAGGTAACCGCGCGGAGTGGAAGGTAGCCCTGCCAGCCGAACGCACGTACCGGGCCGCCGACGTCGAATATGAAATTCTCAACGCCAGTGCGCGCCCCGATGTGTCCGGCAAAATCGCACTGACCCTCACGCTCAGGTGCACCAACCACGGCCGGTATGACCTGAACTTCTGGGACTCAACGTTCAGGCTGAACGTCGGTGGCGTCAGTTACTCCCCCGATCCCGGCCTGAACGAGTTGGTCGCGGGTGATTCGAGCAAGTCGGGTGGCGTCCGCTTCACCCTTCCGGCGGACACCCGCGACGCGCTGCTGCGCATCAAGTTCGCGGAAGGCGAGAGCACGGCCCAGCTCACCATCTCGCCGCCCTGAGGTACCCGTGTGCGCCGTTGTGCCACGAATACGCGGAAGGCCGGCGACCTGCTGCCCCCAAGGCAGCTGATCGCCGGCCGTTACGCCCGCTTGAAGAAGCAGCGGGGAGGCTAGGCTCCGGCGCGGACGAAGGTCACGCCGCCGGTGGCCGTCAGCCAGGACAGCGGGTGCGTGACGGTGGCGTTTACGCCGTTCATTCCGCCGCTGATCACCTGGCCGTCGCCGATGTAGATGCCGACGTGGCCGGACTGCACCACCATGTCGCCGGGCTGGGGCTCCCCCACTACGGAGCCATAGTTCATAAACTGCATGGGTCCCAGGTCCCCGACCGGAATGCCGGCTGAGCCAAGGGCCTTTTCCACCATGGCGGTGCAGTCCTGGGTGATGCCCAGCTGCGCGTAGGCGGCAGAAACCATGGCGGCGTTGACACCGCCGGCAGCAGGCGCCGGGGCGGGAGCGGGCACCGCGGCCTGGACCTGCACGGAAACAGCAGGAGCGGCAGGCGCCGGAGCCGCCGCGGGGGCTGCCGCCACTGCCGGGACGGGCTCTTCGACCGATACCTCCACGGGGGCGGGGGTGGTGCTGACGTCCGGACGTTCGTAGCTGATCTTGACATGGGAATCAGCGCTGAGCGGGGCACCCACTTGGGCATTGATGTCGGGGGCGGACGCCGGCGCTGAGTCACGTTCCGCCGGGGCTTCAGCGGCCTGGGCCGCCATGCCGCTGGACAGGACCAGGCCTGAGGCAGCGGCTATGACCGCAGCCTGCCGGCCGGCCCTGCTCCGGCCCCCGGCCGATGTGGACCTGGAGCGCCCCGCGGGCGCGGTTGACCGATGATGAGCGGGCAGTTTGCGTGAAAGCATGAATTAACCTCTCCCGATGCCTGCGAGGTTAGCTGTCGGATTCGGATGGGAGACACCCGGCCGCAGCGCCCTTCCGCGTTGCGGATGGCGTGCGGCTTCACCCCGAAGACCAGCACGAACTCTGCCGGTCAATAGTGGTTTCCCCGTCCCTGCCGGATGGTTTCGATCGGATCCCGGACCGCGGCAGGGTTAGGCAATCCGCCCGGGAGTGCCGGTATCTGAGACAACGGGCACCGTTCCACCGTACGCGGGCCACCGTTGGGATGTCACATCAAGGTAACGGGGCCGTCGGGCCCTCCCCCGGCACCGCTGTGGCCCGGCTCGCGCTGCTACAAGCAGGTAGCGGCACGCTACATATACTTGGATCTGCGGTTTGTCAAATTCGAGTGTTTTCCATTGACGCCGCGAGGCGTAGTCTACGTGCATGTTCTTGCGGGGGGACTCACACGCCTGGAGGAATCATGCGTTGGTCAAATCGTTCTGTCCACAACCAGCCACGTCATGTCGCGGAACTCCCAGAGCCTACGGCCGGGGCTAGTCACGGCCGGCGTTGGGTCGCCATCCTGGGAGCGCTGTTGCTGGCTGTCAGCACGGTGGTGGGTGTCGCCGGCACATCGAAGGCCGCGGGGCCGACCATCGTCAGCCTGACGTTCGACGACGGCCTCGGCAGCCAGTTGGCCGCCGCGCAGGAGCTCAAAGCCCACGGTCTGGTGGGAACCTTCTTCATCACCACGTCCTTTGTGGACCAGTCCGGGTTCCTGACCCGGGCGAACCTGCAGACTCTGGCCGCCGACGGCAACGAGATCGCCGGCCACAGCGTAACCCATCCAGACATGACAACGCTCAGCGCAGCGGCCGCGAGCGCGGAGGCCTGCAACAGCAAGTCGACCCTCGAAGGCTGGGGCTTCACCGTCCGCAACTTCGCCTACCCCTTCGCTGCGGTGAATGCCACGGCCCAGTCCGCAGTCAGCGGCTGTGGGTACGCCAGTTCCCGGGGCCTCGGCGACATACGCTCTCCTGCCAGCTGCGCCGACTGCCCTGTGGCCGAAACGCTACCGCCGCAGGAACCCATGGTCACCAGGGCACCGGACCAGGTGGCCGCCACGTGGAGCCTGGCGGACCTGCAGGCCACCGTCACCAACGCGGAGACAACCGGCGGCTGGCTGCAGCTGACCTTCCACGAGATTGCCAACGGAACGGACCCGTCCCTGTCGATCAGCCCCGCACTGTTCAAGGAATTCGTCACATGGCTGGCCGCACGGACAGCAAACGGTACGACGTCGGTCCGCACAGTCGCACAGGCATTGGGCCAGTCCCCGGTATCGCCTTCTCCCTCACCGTCGCCTTCCCCCTCCCCCTCCCCGTCTCCATCGCCCTCTCCCAGCGGACCTGTGGTGGGCGGCGCCATCGGAGCGGCCTGGCTTGCCCAAGGCTCAGGCGGCGGGCTTCTCGGTTCCCCGCTTACGAATGAAATCGCGGGGCTTAAGAATGGCGGCGCCTACCAGGTCTTCCAAGGCGGCCAGATCCACTGGTCACCAGCCTCGGGGGCACACAGCACCAGAGGTGCCATCGGTGCAGCCTGGGCCGCGCAGTCCTGGGAAAACGGAAAACTTGGCTACCCCCTCACAAACGAGGTCGCCGGCCTGAAGGGCGGCGGCGTCTACCAGGTCTTCCAAGGCGGCCAGATCCACTGGTCGCCAGCCTCGGGGGCACACGCCACCCTCGGAGCCATAGGTTCGGCATGGTCCGCGCAAGGCTGGGAAAACGGAGCGCTGGGTTACCCGGTCAGCGACGAGATCCCGGGACTCAAGAATGGTGGCGTCTACCAGGTGTTCCAGGGAGGCCAGGTCCACTGGTCCGCGGTCACAGGTGCCCACAGCACCAAGGGCGCCATCGGCGCCGCCTGGGCAGCACAGCGCTGGGAAAACGGCCAGCTCGGGTATCCAACCAGTGACGAGTACGTCGGCGCCGGTGGTGTCGTGGCCCAAAACTTCCAAGGGGGAATCGTCACTTGGTCACCGTCCCGTGGAATCCGTATCACATAGGAGGCCGGACGGTGGACCGGAATGAACGCACCGACCGCGCCGGATCTGTGGGCGAAGAGTGAAACACTATTGCGTGGCGATCTGCCAGCTGAGCGATCAGCCGCAGGAGGACTTCGACGTCAATACCGAGCTCCTGATCCTTGAGGGAAAGGAGCTCCATGTGGCGACGTGGGACGCGGAGCCGCGGGACGGCGGCTTCGACGTCCTGGTCCTCAACGACCGCGTCAGCGCCCTCGGGTTCATGGTGGTGACGGACTGGGAGTTCCTGGAGGGCAAGGCCTACGGGGTGGTGGAGCGCCGGGCCGGCGGCTGAGGGGCGTCCGCCCGCGACAGCTCGGCTGCCCGCCTCAGCCACGGATCCGGATCCCCCGCCCAGCGGTCCAGCACAACGTCCGCACGTGCCCTTGCCTGCCCTTCCAGGCCTGCGATCAAGGGACGGACGACGTCGGTTGCGAGGGGGTCCGCCAGCTCACCCAGCTGCGCCTCCCGCACAAAGCCCTCGATCCGGGTGAGGTCGGAGTTGTCCAGAAGGGCAACCCGGGACTGCAGCAGGACAACCGCCGCCAGCCGGCGTTCGAAGACGGCCACCGACCACAGTTCGGTGCTGAGCGCGGTAATGTCATCGTGTGTGAGGTCCCGGTGGCGGCGCAGCATGTCGCGGATGGTCCCCCGCACAGCACCCACGGAGGCGCCGTAGTACTGGAGCCCGTCGCCCAGCCGGGCTTGTGCTTCTTCTGCCCGGAGCCAGGAGCTCTCGCGCTGGAGCGAGGCATCCACGAAGTCACAGGCGTCGGTCATCCCACTATTCTGCCGTTCCCGCAGGCGGAGGATCGAACTCCCGAAGGCATTCTGTGCGGTATAGCTGGAGCAGCCCCGACGGAATGCCGTCGTCGTGTAGTCCTCCGGTACTGCGGCGTGAGATGCTCGGTCCCATGCGTGAACTGGTCGTTCTCGGCACCGCGTCGCAGGTTCCCACGCGGAACCGCAACCACAACGGGTACCTGCTTCGCTGGGACGGCGAGGGCATGCTCTTCGATCCCGGCGAAGGCACCCAGCGGCAGATGATCCACGCCGGCGTCTCAGCCAGCCAGGTGACGCGGATCTGCCTGACCCACGTTCACGGGGACCACTGCTTCGGACTTCCGGGCGTACTGTCGCGAATGGTGCTCGATGGTGTGCAGCACCCGGTGGACCTGCATTTTCCGGTCTCCGGCACCGAGGTGGTCCGCGCCCTCGTGTCCCTCGCCTCCCCCGGCCTCGAACTGCGGCTGCACCCGCATTCCGCACCGGGGCCGATCGCGCCCGGCCTGGAGGTGCGGCCCTTGCGGCATCGCATTGAGACTTTCGGCTACCGGCTGGTCGAGCCCGCCGGCCGCACGCTGCTGCCCGATCAGCTTACGGCGGCGGGAATCTCGGGAAGAGACGTCGCACGGCTGCAGCGGGAGGGAAACCTCAACGGGGTACGGCTGGAAGACGTGAGCGTTCCGCGCCCCGACCAGAGCTTCGCGTTCGTGATGGATACCGCGGAATGCGACGCCGCCGGGGAGCTCGCCGAAGGCGTGGACCTCCTCGTGGCGGAGTCAACGTTCAGCGACGACGACGCCGGGCTGGCCTCCCGGTATCTTCACCTCACTGCCGGGCAGGCCGGCGATCTGGCCTCCGCTGCCGGGGCCGGAATGCTGGTCCTCACGCATTTCTCGTCCCGGTATGGGGACGTCAGCGTGTTGGCGGAACAGGCCGGTGCCCGCGCAGGCCGGGCCGCCGTCGTTGCCGCAGAGGACCTGGACAGGATTCCCCTGCCCAGGCGGGAGCGGGCTTCCTGGCTTGCGGGCGGGGCTCGGCCCGCGATTGGTACGCCGCGCCCGTTCCCTACACCGTCAGTAGACAAAGATGTCGATCCAGGCGCGGTTGTGGGCATGCAGCAGGACCAGGAACAGCACGAAATCGAACAGCAGGTGCACGGCCACGATGTAGGACAGTGACTTTGTCCGGGTGAAGATGAACGCCTGGAGCAGGGCGAAGGGAAAGATGAACACCGGCGCCCAGGCGTGGAACCCCAGTTCCCAGAGGAAGGACGTGAACAGGACGGCCTGCAGCACGTTGGCCTGGGCCAGAGGCAGGTGCCGGCGCAGGAGGATAAAAACGGTGCAGATAAAGAAGAGCTCATCCCAGATCCCCAGCACGTTGGTGCCCAGGAAAAGCCGGAAGATCCCCTCCGGGTCGGACACCGCGGGCCAATTGCTGTAGACACCGGTGTTGACCATATACGCCGGAAGCACCGCGTAACCCATCACGACGACGGCGGCCAGGTACCATTTCTCCGCACGAGTCCAGGGGTGGCCGGTGAGCACAGGAAACTTAACCGCATGGTCCTTGTAGACAAAGCGCGAAACTGTGTAAGGAACGCCGACCGCGAGAATCATGGCCGTGCCCATGACGAGCATATGTTCGGTGCTGATGTCCGTGGTGATCGGCACCAGGCTGATGGCCACGAGCCCGGCGGCGATCAGGGCCAGGTCGCGCAGGAGCGCACGGTCGATCAGTCCCGCCGTGATGAGGGCCAGCGCCAGGAGGCCGTACCCTGGGATTTTCTGTTCCAGGACGAACAGGACAAAGCCGGAGAGCGACACCAGTGCAGCCGGGAGCAGTTTCATCGAGATGCCGCTGCGGACGCTGACGCCGGCTCCTGCTCCCGTTCCGGCCGCGGGCGAACGGTTAGACATACTTGCTGAACCACGCCAGTGTGTCGTTCCACGCGGCGGTGGCCTGGGTCTCGTTGTAGCGCTCGCCGGTGTCGTTGTGGAACGCATGGTCGACGCCGGGATACACCTTCAGCTCGTGCCGGACATCAGTGGCGGCAAGGGCATCGCGGAAGGCCGGCATCGCCCCGGTGATGCGGTCATCGAGTTCAGCGTAGACGCCAAGGACGGCCGGTTTGATGGCCGGGACCTTCTCCAAATCCGGGGCGGGCCCATAAAAGGCCGAGGTGGCCTTCAGCCCGGACAGTTCCGTCGCCGCCTGCCAGGTGATGCCGCCGCCGAAGCAGTAGCCCGTCATGGCAATCCGCCCGGAATCGACGAAGTCCTGTGCCTTCAGGTAGTCGAAGGCTGCCGAGAAGTCCCCGACGTGGCGCTTCGCTCCGGCCTGGGTCAGTGCACCCGGGACGGCGTCCCGGTCCAGGCTCGCCGTTCCTCCCTCCCTGCTCAGCAGGTCCAGGGCCAGGGCAGCGTAGCCTGCTTTGGCGAAGCGTCGTGCCACGTCCTGGATGTGCGGGGTCAGCCCGCGGTTTTCATGGCAGATGAGCACGGCGGGTCCGGGCTTGCCGCCTTCCGGCCGGGCAAGGTAGGCGCTGATGTCGGTACCGCCGGCAGGGAACTGCACGGTTGCGGTGACCAGGCCGGGAGCGCCCTCGGGAACGGACAGCGGGCTCTTGGCGCCGGGCACCGCGCCTGCGGATGCCGTGCTTGTGCCGGTGCCGTTGGACGCCGCGGACGGGGTGGGCGTCGGCATCGGATCGGTGCTGCGTGGAAGCTCCTGCGGCGTGCAGCCCACCAGTGCCATGGCGGCCGCAGCAGCGGCCATGCTCCCGGTGATGAACGCCACCCGGCGCATGAACGTGTGCCGGCTCATGGCACCGGCACGGTAATCGTCGAAGAATTCCTCGATCAGGTATTTCTCAAATTTGCCGAGCTGCTGGGTCATGGAGAGCCTCCTGCCATTTGCCAATTATCCTCCCCTGCGGTCAATCCTGGGGCAAGGGCCCGCTGGGTTTGCCCCAGGATTGACCGCAGCGCTGTGGCTCAGGGCGTTGCCCTAGAACGGGTTGAGCAGCCGGTCCACGAACTGCCGGGTGCGTTCCTCCCGCGGGTCGCGCAACACGGTGTCCGGGTGGCCGCGTTCGACGACGACGCCCCCGTCCATGAAGATGACTTCGTCGGCCACCTGCCGGGCGAACGCCAGCTCGTGGGTGACCACCACCATGGTCCAGCCTTCGTCCGCCAGCTCCTTGATGACAGTCAGTACATCGCCCACCAGCTCAGGGTCCAGGGCCGACGTCGGCTCGTCGAAGAGCAGCAGCTGCGGCCGCAGAGCCAGGGCACGCACGATGCCCACACGCTGCTGCTGCCCGCCGGAGAGCTCGAAGGGGTAACTTTTCTCCTTGGCGGACAGCCCCACGCGGGCAAGCAGCTCCCTGGCCTCAGCGATGGCTTCGGCCTTGGGGCGCTTCTGCACCTGGACCGGGCCTTCGATGATGTTCTCGAGGACGGTCTTGTGCGGGAAGAGGTTGTAGTGCTGGAACACCATGGCGCTCCGGTCCCGGAGCGCGGCCAGCTGCTTCTTGGTCACCGCTGCGGAGAAGTCGACGGCGAGCTGGCCCACAAAGTCCACCACGCCGTCGTCGGGTATTTCGAGGCCGTTGAGGCACCGCAGGACGGTCGTCTTACCGGACCCCGACGGCCCGATCAGGGCGACGACTTCGCCGCGCCGGACGGTCACGTTCACGGATTTCAGCACTTCATGGCTGCCGAATGCCTTGCGCAATCCCCGTACGGTCAGCAGCGCGGCATCGTCCGGGAGGGCGGATTCAGTGGGCGACATAACGGTCCAATCTTTTCTCCAGGGCGGACTGCCCGCCGGCAAGGACCAGGCAGATGACCCAATAGATGACCGCGGCCTCCAGATACAGCAGCATGAATTCCTGGCTGAAGGCCGCCACCTGCTGCGCCTGGCGGAAGAGCTCGGTGACAAGGATCAGGGAAGCCAGGGATGTGTCCTTGACCAGGCTGATGAAGGTGTTGGACAGGGGCGGCACCGAGACCCGGGCCGCCTGCGGCAGGATGATCCGCACCAGCGACTGGCGGCGGGACATGCCGATGGTATGGCCCGCCTCCCACTGCCCCTTGGGAACGGACAGGATGGCCGCACGGATGACCTCGGCCGCGTACCCGCCCACGTTCAGGGAGAAGGCGATGATGGCGCTGGGCCACGGGCTGATGGTGACCCCGATGGACGGAAGCCCGTAGAAGATGACGAACAGCTGGACCAGCAGGGGCGTGCCGCGGATGACCGAGATATACATCCGCGCAACGGTGGAGAACACGGGGTTCCGGCTCAGCCGCATCAGCGCGATCAGCAGGGCAAGCAGCAGCCCGAGGACGAAGGACGCCAGGGCCAGCGGAATCGTGCCCGTTACCGCGCCGATGAGGATGGGCCCCAGTGAGCTCCAGACGAGGTCCCAGTTGATAGTCATGCGCTGAAGCTGCGCTCGCCGTCGGCCTCCACCCCGCTACTTCGTGACGTCCGCGTCGAAGTACTTCTGGGAAATCCTGGTCAGTGTGCCGTCGGTCCGCAGTTCGCCGAGGGCCTTGTTCACGGCTTCGGCCAGACTGGTTGATCCCTTGCGGAAGGCGAGGGCGCTGAGCGATTTGTCCGTGGTCTCGGCGGCGATCTTGATGCCGCTGTCCTTCGCGGTCTTTTGGTAGTCCAGGTACGTCAGTTTGTCGTTGATGGTGGCGTCAACGCGGCCCTGCTTGAGCAGTGTGACCGCCTGCGCCCAGCCTTCCACAGCCTCGACGTTGGCGCCGCTTTCCTGAGCCAGTTTGTACCAGTTGCTGGTCAGTGACTGCGCGGTGGTCTTGCCCTTGAGGCTGTCGAAGGAGCTGACGCTGCTGTCGTCAGCCTTGGTGACGATAACGCCGGTGCTCACCGTGTAGGGTTCGGAGAATTCGTACTTCGCCTTGCGTTCGTCGGTGATGGAGACCTGGTTGGCCACGACGTCGAATCTCTTGGCTTCCAGCCCGGCGAAGATGGCGTCAAACTGGGTTTCCTGGAAGGAGGGTTTGACTCCGAGCTTTTCAGCGACGGCGGTGATGATCTCGACGTCGTACCCGGTCAAGTCGCCACTGCCGTCGGCGTGGAACGAGAAGGGCTTGTACGTGCCCTCGGTGCCGATCTTGAGCTCACCTGCGCTCTTGACGTCGCTGAGGGAGGTGTCCGCGCCGCCCGCCGGCGTCGAGCCGGACGGCGTGGTGGAGCCGGAGCCGCAGCCGGCAAGGGCAAGGGCTGCAGCTGCCATGAGGCCGATGGCGGAAAGACGTGTGCGCTTCATGATGAACCTTCGTCCTGTAGCCGGAAGGGCTCGCCAGCTGCACCGCAGGCCGGCAGTCCACCTCCGACGATAGCAACATCTGCCTTGGGGAGAACAGATGCCCGGCGGGTTAGGCTCATGCCATGTCGCCCGATCGCTACCTCGCCGAGCTGGCCCGCTTCCTCGAACGCCTCACCGGGCTCGCCCGCCAGCCTGACGACGTGTTGTCCCGTCCGGTACCGGCGTGCCCAGGGTGGACGCTGGAACAGCTGTTCGGGCACCTTGGATCGATTGAACGCTGGGCGGCCGCGGTGGTTCGTGGCGGGACATACGTCGAGGAACCGGCGCCGCCGGCCACAGGTGCGGCCGCGTGGTTCATCGAGGGCGCCGAACCGTTCCTCGCGACGATGGCGTCCGTGGATCCCGGGGCACCGTGCTGGAACTTCGGAGCGCCGCCGCGTACGGCAGGCTTCTGGCTCCGGCGCCAGGCGCACGAGCACGCCATCCATCTCATCGACGCCTGCCAGGCGTCCGGACGGGCGGCGCCGGCTTTGAGCGAGGACTTCATGATCGACGGCGTTGACGAGGTCCTGGCGATGTTCACGCCGCGCCAAGTGAGGCTGGGGCGGATGCAGCCGCCGGAGCAGGCAGTTTCGTTCCGTGTGCCCGGCTTTCATGTTCCCGGCGCGGGAAGCTGGACAGTGGGCGGCGGCACCGCTGCGGCATCTGTCACCGCGGCGCTACCGGACATGTACCTCGGCCTCTGGGGCCGGTCCAGCCTGCAGGAGACGGCAGCCATCGACGGCGACGCAGGCCTCGCGCTTCGTGTTCTGCGGGAGCCTCTTACGCCGTAAGGCGGACAAGCGCCCAAGGCAACCAGCCGCCGTCGTGCGCCGGTTCAGGCCTGTGACTGCAGGCTTGCCACGCGGCGGAGCCTGCGCCTGCGCACCGCCCCGCCGATCCGGCCTTGGACCATCAGCAGCCGGGGAACGGCAAAGTAGACGGCCGTGGGGACCACCACCAGGGTCAGGACGAAGGCGCGAAGGACCGGAGGCCATTCCGGCGCAACGAGGCCCAATACGTACATTCCCAGCGCCGCCATGGGAAAGATCGCCACCCAGGTGATGAATGCCCTGGTGTGGATGGACGCCAGGCCGGGGGGTCGATGATGGTGCCCGTCCGTCTCATCTGCCGCCAGGGCCTTGCCATCGTGTTCCACTCAATCTCCAAACGTTTAGTTGGAATTGATGCTAGCGAGCCGTTCCCCGCAAAAGCAAACGAACGGTTGGAGATAGAATGACGCGATGGCCTGGGACACGGATGCGACGCGCGAGAAGCTGCTCGATGCCGCCATCGCCGAGTTTTCCGAGCGCGGCTTCGCGGGGGCACGAATCCACCAGATCTCCCTGGCGTCGGGGTGCAACCGCGAACGGATTTACTTCTACTACGGCGGCAAGGGGCAGCTCTTCGAAGCTGCACTCGGGCGGCAGCTCGTGACGGCATTGGAGGACCTCCCCGTGGTGGGCTCGGGTCCTGAGGCCATTGCCGACTTCGCCGGGAGGTACTTCGATTTCTCGACAAGCTTTCCCAGCCTGGCCCGGCTGACGTTCTGGGAAGGGCTGGAGCGCGGTGACCCCATTGACGCCGAACGGCGGGCGCTGCTGGCGGCGGACAAGGCGGCTGAGATCCGCCGCGCGCTCCCGGCCATCAGCGAGGCGGCGGCCGAAGACCTGCTGTTGACCATCGTGACGCTGTGCCACGCCTGGGTCGCCGTCCCGAACGTGCGTGCTGTGATCACCCCGACGGCGGACGGGGTGCGCCGGCGCACGTCGATCATGCGGACTGTTGAGCTGCTCTCCCGGGACGTCGAGAGCATGGGACCACTTAGCTACTGACGAGCCGTGCCTTCTTGGATATGCTCAGGGTCTCACGGGCCAATGGCCCACCCGCCCCGACGCTTCGGCCAGGGCCGAAAGACTGCCGGGCTGAGCAGAGAGGCCAGCCATGGACTTTGCAGCGGACTTTACCCAATCGCTTGACCCGTTTCCCCAGTACCGGGCGATGAGGGAGAATGCACCCGTCTTCCAGGACGAGCAATCCGGGAGCTGGCATGTCTTCCGGTACGACGACGTACAGCGGGTGCTGTCCGAACATGCCACTTTCTCCTCAAGGATGGGCGGGGACGATCCGTCGGAGACAGGCCAGCTGTTTGCGGCGAGCCTGATCACCACGGATCCGCCCCGGCACCGGCAACTGCGCTCGCTGGTGACCCAGGCGTTCACACCGAAGGCAGTGGATGCGCTGGCTCCCCGCATCTCAACCCTGACGGACGACTTGCTGGACGGGATCGTTGGTGCCAGCACTGCCGATCTCATTGAGGGATTGGCCTACCCGCTGCCGGTGATCGTCATTGCGGAGCTCATGGGTGTGCCCCCGGAGGACCGCGACCGTTTCAAGCAGTGGTCCGATGTCATCGTCAGCCAAACGAGGTCCGGGGCGGCGGATGCCGACCACCACGCCACCAACGTTGAGATGACCGGGTACTTCCTGGACCTGATCGAACAGCGCCGGACGCAGCCCGGAAACGACCTGATCAGCAACTTGCTCTCAGCCGAGATTGACGGGCAGAAACTCAGCGTGGCCGAATTGCTGGGCTTCTGCAGCCTGCTACTGGTGGCCGGCAACGAAACAACCACCAACCTGATCGGCAACGCTGCGCTTTGCTTCACCGAAGTGCCGGGAACCATCGAACGGCTCCTCGCCGAGCCGCAGCTGCTGCCGCAGGCGATCGAGGAAGTGCTGCGGTACCGTTCACCGGTCCAGTCCATGTACCGGGTCGCGGCTGCCGACACCGCTTTGGGCGATGTTCAGATTTCAGCCGGCGCTCCGCTGGTGGCGTGGATCGGATCGGCGAACCGCGACGAGCGGCACTTCACGGAACCTGACCAGTTCGACATCGATCGTGGCCCTTCCCGGCATCTCGCGTTCGGCCAGGGCATTCACTTCTGCCTGGGCGCCCCTCTTGCCAGGCTTGAAGCCAGAATCGCGCTGGAGGCTATCCTGTCGCGGCTGCCCGGCTTGGCGGTTACCGAAGGGACGCGACTTGAACGGATGGACAGCACCATCGTCTACGGACTCAAGGAGTTGCCGGTGACATGGGAGGCGGGCTGACTGAGTCGAGACACGTCAGCGGCCAACTTCCTCGGTCACTTCATTGAGCGAAGATGCCCCGCAACGCACAGTTCTTGGGGTGTGTTCGTCGACCTGTTGTCACACTGCCGACGCCTGCGTAGGCTCGGCATTCAGCCGGTTGTCACACCGGAAAAATCGGATTGTGTCGTCTACCGGCCCCGGTTCAGGCACAGTCCCGGTGGGGAAAGGGACAACGATGTCTGGTGTTTGGTTGGTGAGCTATGTCGGGAACTTACTTGATGCACGGCGAATTCAAAAAATCCGCGTTGGGTCCGGGGACCAGAATCGGAACCTCCTCGCTCAGCTCGCATGCGCAAGCGGATACGAATTAATCTTCTTTTTCGATGCTTATGAAAAAGGAATTCATCCCGACAAACTCAGGCTACTTCAAGCGGCAGAGGCCCGTTCGGCGCGTCTTGAGCTCGTTGTGGCCTTGGACGACGCTCGACGTCTCGCCACAACTTTGGATGAACCCCACACGGTGAGCTACGCCAAACACGAAAAACGTTGGCTAATCAACAACTTGGTCAAGCAGGGAATAAGGAAACCGATAGGCGACGTGTAGACCGACCGACCACCAGGAACTCCCCTGTGCGAAGGGGCTCCGGCGATTGTCGTCATCCTGGTTCCTCCGCGCTCTTAGGACTCGTCACATATCTTTCCTTGTTCTGCTAGTTGCGCCCGGATCGCCGGGATGACTGGAACGCTGGAAAGGTCATGGGTATGAGCAATTCCGACTAAGTCCTGGCAAACCTTGTTGCAGAGCTCGGCTGGGTGCGGGCGACGTGCACGTGAGCACGCTACTCGGACCCGCCAAGCCCGTGTTCCAGCCGGCTGGAGATCGGTGCCGGATCAGGCAATGGTCGACGACGGCCTGGTCGCCAGAGTGCCCCGGCCCGACGTTGCGCTGGCGCAGCACGTGATGCCGTTTGCCGCCGGGACGCTGGCCACCGCCGGCGGACCGGTCCTCTCCGCACGGGATTCCCTGAAGGTCACCGTCCACGGTAAGGGCGCACACGGCTCCATGCCGCACATGTCCGTGGACCCCGTGGTGCCGGCCTCATCGATCGTGCTCCGGCTGCAGACTGTCGTCTCCCGCGAAACCAAGCCCGGCGACTTTGCTGTGGTCACCGTGGGGGCGCTGAATGCTGGCACCACATCGAACATCATCCCGGACCATGCCACGCTTCTGCTGAACATCCGAACTTACGACAACCAGGTCCGGGCCACCGTGCTCGCCGCGATTGAACGGATCGTCAGGGGCGAGTGCGCCACCGTCGGATCGCCCCGGAAACCCGAGTTCGAGTACTATGACCGTTTCCCGCTGACCAGCAACAACCAGGCAGTGACAGCTAAAGTCATTGCAGCGTTCGCGGCGCACTACGGTGCGGACTCGGTTGCCCACGCCACGCCGCAGACGGCGTCGGAGGACTTCAGCCGTATTCCGGACGAGTTCGGCGTTCCGTACACGTTCTGGTTCATCGGCGGGGCTGACCCGGAAACGTACTAGGCCGCCGTAGTCAAGGGGACGGTGTCCCAGGACATTCCGGCGAACCACTCCCCCTCCTTCGCTCCGGTGATAGATCCGACGTTGTCCATTGGTGTCCAAGCCAACGTCGTGGCCGCGTTGTCCTAGCTGGGTAAGGATGGCTAAGCCCAAAACTTATCGCCATCAGCACCGGGCCGGAGGCATACTAAGGTATGAGCGACGCCGACGACTTCCTGATCTGGGTGAAGTCCTCACTGCATGAGGCGGAACTGGCCCTCCATAACGGCGACTCGGCCCCGCGCCGGGCGCTTTGGTCGCGGCACGAGCCTGTGAGCATCCTGGGCGCGTGGCGGAATGCGTTTGGGCAGCAGGAGGTGGACGAGGCCTTCGCTGTCCTCGAGAGAGCCTTCTCCAACTGCACGTCCTACACTTTCGAACTGCAGGCCTACGACGTGGTCGGCGCCATGGCCTATACCGCCGGCTTGGAGCATATTTCCACCTCCGTCGACGGTCAGCCACGCAGTTACACCCTCCGCGCCACCCAGATCTATCGCCGCGAGGACGGCGAGTGGAGGGTGGCGCATCGGCACGCCGACACCGTGAACGGGTGACGATGATGTGTTTCTCGGCTGCCTTGGACCGCTGGCGGCACACAGGGCACCGCTGGCGGCACACAGGGTGAGGAGAAGGCCGTGACCGGAGGAACGAGGCATAGCGGACCGCACTGGCGGCGAGTTATGGCGGCCCTCGCCAACAACGACGCGCGGACCGTTTACGCCCGGATAGTGCTAGGCACCAAACTCCCCGAAGCTGACCCTGATCTGAAGGATCAGCGACGCAACCGTGCCGTCGACGCCCTTCTTGAGTCCGGGCTCGTTGACCGGAACGCGGCCGGTGAACTGGTGGCGTCCGAGGCGGTCTTCCGTGACCTTCTCACGCAGCAACCCCGGCGGCAGCCTGAGACGGGCGTGGCCCGGTTTATGCGTTTGGGCAGGATCGAGAGGTATCCGGTCAACAAGGCGGAGCGCCGGGACCTCCTGGCCTGGATCGTCGGCGATGCCATCAAGGCCGGCGAAGACCTCACAGAAAAACAGGTCAATGAACGGCTTCTCAGTTATACCGACGACGTCGTGTTGCTTCGTCGCTACATGGTCGACTTCGGCCTGCTGGAACGGACCCGCTCCGGGTCCTCGTATTCCCGGCCGAAAGAGACATAGTGCCCTTGTGCGGCAAGGGCTGCTGGTGATTCCAGGAACTGCATCAAGAATGTCGGTGCCTCCTGAGATGCTGTGGGTATGGACAGCAGCACAGCCTGGAGCGCGGAGAGCAGGGAGGCCATGGCGGCCGTCTCCGCCTCCGCTGCCGTCCTGGCGTCGTCTTTCGGCGCCGGCGCGGAACGCGCGGAACGCGCCGAGGTGCCCGACGCCGGCCTGCCGCCGGAGGCCGATCCGCTGCGGGATGTGGCTGATGCGTGCCTGGACGGACTGGCCGAACTGGGCCGGCTGGAAGCCCGGACCGCCGCTTTGAAGGTAAGGCTGGCCGCAGACTACCTGCAGGCGGCCACGGCCCTGACGCCGCCGGCGGTATCCCCGCAGGACTGCACCGCCCAGGAGATGGCCACCGTTGCCGAGCTCGCCTGCGTCCTGACCGTCACTGAACGCGCTGCCGGCGCCCTCCTGTCCGACTCCCTGACACTGACCACTACCCTGCCTTTGACGCTGGCTGCCCTGCAGGCCGGGACGATTTCCTGGCAGCACGCCCGGATCATCGTCGACGAAACCACCGGCCTGGATCCCGCCGGAGCGGCCGCCCTGGAAGCGCACTTCCTGGACCCCGACGCACCGAACCCGGCCCGCGGGTGCCCGGCCGGGGACCTTGTCCCGTCCCGGTTCCGCGCCAAAGCCCGCACCTGGCGCGAACGCCACCACCGGGTCAGCATCGAAAAACGCCACACCAAGAGCGCAGCAGACCGGCGGCTCGAGTACCACCCGGACCGGGACGGCATGGCCTGGCTTTCGGCCTACCTCCCTGCCGACACCGTCGCAGGGATCTGGGAACGGAGCACCACCGCCGCCCGCGCCCTCCAAGGCCCGGACGAAACCAGGACCCTCACCCAGCTCCGCGCCGACGCCGCGGCCACCTGGCTCCTCACCGGCCACACCGCTGGCGAGCACCCCGGCGCGGCCGGCACCACCGGCGGAACGGCCGACGGCGGCACCGGGTTGGGCGGGAATGCGGCCAGGGGTGTCCCGTCGCCGCGGGCCCAGGTTCTTGTCACTGTCCCGGTCTTATCCCTCCTGGGGGCCACAGACGAACCGGCCATGCTCGACGGGTACGGCCCGATCCCGCCGTCCATGGCCCGCCGCCTGATCGCAGACGGCGCCGACTCCTTCTACCGCGTCCTGACGGACCCCCGCGACGGGGCGCCCTTGGAAATCGGACGGACCAGCTACCGCCTCACGAAAGCCCAACGTCAGTGGCTCCGGCTCCGCGACGGGAAATGCCCGTTCCCAGGCTGCAACAACCACTCCCTGGACAACGAAGCAGACCACCTCCTGGCCTGGGCCGACGGCGGCACCACCGGAATCTCCAACCTCGGCCAGCCCTGCCCCAAACACCACCGCCTCAAACACAGCTCCGCCTGGACACCCACCGCAGCCAGCCAGAACAACCCGCCAGGATGGACCTCACCGTCAGGGCGGCACTACCCAAGCGAACACCAGGACTGGGAACCACCCCGCTGGCCACACGACGTTCTGGCCACGGAAGAACCCTGCCTCGATCCCGAACCGGAGGTACCCCCGGACCCCTTCCCGGAATGGCACCTCTTCACGGCCGGGCATCGACTTCTCACGGCGGACGTTGACGACTACCCGTTGCCAGAGCCCTGGGACGAGTTCCTCCCGGAGGCATTCCTACTTCAGGGCGCCTGATCTGCAGTGTCCTGATTGACAGCGTGCTGCAGGATCCTTCACCCCTCAGGGGGCGTGAACTGGCTGGCGGTAAACTCCGCGCCTTGGGGGTCCCGGATAAAGGCCGTACGCGTCCATTTGGTCTCGTTCTGGCGAATGACTTGTGCGCCGAGTCGCTTGGCCTCCGCTACCGTCCGGTCCCGGTCAGCGACGGTGAATGAGACGTGCCAGTGCGGCGGTTCGTCGGGGGCCGCGGTCGCGATCCAGGCGATCGCGTCCTCGAAGCCGGGTGGGGCGACCAGCCCGGACTGCCTCGCCCTGATGTCCGGATCGACTGTCGCTTCAAGGTGGTCACCATAACCGGGCCTTCGGATCATTATCGCGAAGCCAAGGTCGTCGACCTGCCAGTCGAACGCGCCCTGGTAGAACGCAATGGCCGCGCCGGGCTTGGCAGTGTGGAGGTCGCTGAAATTCCAGGCCCCTGGCACATTGACCACTTGTGCCCCTAAGCGCCGTCTGGCCTGCCAGATGCGGAACTCGGCACCCTCCGGATCGGTCAGTGCCGCACTGCGTCCGCCTTCACCGGCATCTGCGGGGGCCAAACGCACCGTGGCACCGGCGGCGACCAGCCGCCGTACGGCGGCATCCGTGTCCTCGACGGCTATGTAGGTGCTCCACACAGCCGGAGCCTCCTGAGCGCTGGCCATCCCGCCGACGTCCTGGCCGTCCAGCTTTGCTATCAAGTAACGGCCAGGCGCTCCCGGCGGCATGACGTCCTCGAACGTCCAGCCAAAGAGTCCAGAGTAGAACTCGACGGCCGCCTCGACGTCAGGCTGCTCCGTATCGATCCAACTTGGGACGCCGTGCGGGTAGGTCCGTTCGGTCATATCTGGCTCCCGTCCATGGACAAAGCCTAACGAGGCAGGATCCGGCCGGGTACCCCACAAGGCCGGCGCCTTGACGCCCGGGCGCAAGCGCGGGAACGGCCCCGCACGCGTCTGCATGCGGGGCCGTTCGAAATTTCTATAGGTGCAGCAAGAAGAAGAACAGACTGAACCTAGAAGTCCCAGTCCTCATCTTCGGTGTTGACAGCCTTGCCGATCACATAGCTTGAACCCGACCCCGAGAAGAAGTCGTGGTTCTCGTCGGCGTTCGGGGACAGGGCCGACAGGATGGCCGGGTTCACGTCGGTGACGGAGGCCGGGAACATGGCCTCGTAGCCCAGGTTCATCAGTGCCTTGTTGGCGTTGTAGTGCAGGAACTTCTTGACGTCCTCGGCCAGGCCGACGGAGTCGTAGAGGTCGTGCGTGTACTGGACTTCGTTCTCGTACAGCTCGAAGAGCAGCTCAAACGTGTAGTCCTTGATCTCCTGACGCTTCTCCTCGGAGACCTTCTCCAGGCCCTTCTGGAACTTGTAGCCGATGTAGTAGCCGTGCACGGCCTCGTCACGGATGATCAGGCGGATGAGGTCTGCCGTGTTCGTCAGCTTGGCCCGTGAGGACCAGTACATCGGCAGGTAGAAGCCCGAGTAGAACAGGAAGCTCTCCAGCAGCGTGGAGGCCACCTTGCGCTTCAGCGGATCGTCGCCCTGGTAGTAGTCCATGACGATCTGCGCCTTCTTCTGAAGGTTCGCGTTCTCGGTGGACCAGCGGAACGCCTCGTCGATCTCCTTCGTGGAGGCCAGCGTGGAGAAGATGGAGGAGTAGCTCTTCGCGTGCACGGACTCCATGAAGGCGATGTTCGTGTACACGGCTTCTTCATGCGGGGTGATCGCATCCGGAATCAGCGAGACGGCGCCGACGGTGCCCTGGATGGTGTCCAGCAGGGTCAGGCCGGTGAACACGCGCATGGTGAGCTGCTGCTCGTCAGGAGTCAGCGTTGCCCAGGACTGGACGTCGTTGGACAGCGGGATCTTCTCCGGCAGCCAGAAGTTGTTGACGAGGCGGTTCCAGACATCCACGTCCTTGTCGTCCTGGATACGGTTCCAGTTGATCGCCTCGACGTGGCTAAGCAGCTTGACCTTTTCGGTCATGTCATCCCCTAAACGTTGGGTTGTTCTTGAAGTTAAGCGTACGACGGCGGGCGGGCGCCCGCCGTCGTACTGTCGCGATTTAGTTGAAGATTAGAGCATGCAGCTGACGCAGCCGTCCACCTCGGTCCCTTCCAGCGCGAGCTGGCGGAGACGGATGTAGTAGATGGTCTTGATGCCCTTTTTCCAGGCGTAGATCTGGGCCTTGTTGATGTCGCGCGTGGTGGCGGTGTCCTTGAAGAACAGCGTCAGGGACAGGCCCTGGTCCACATGCTGCGTGGCCGCGGCGTAGGTGTCGATGACCTTCTCGTAGCCGATCTCGTACGCGTCCTGGTAGTACTCCAGGTTGTCGTTCGTCAGGTACGGCGCCGGGTAGTACACGCGGCCCAGCTTGCCTTCCTTGCGGATCTCGATCTTGGACGCCACCGGGTGGATCGAGGAGGTGGAGTTGTTGATGTAGCTGATCGAGCCCGTCGGCGGAACGGCCTGCAGGTTCTGGTTGTAGATGCCGTGCTCCATGACCGAAGCCTTCAGCTCGCGCCAGTCATCCTGGGTGGGGATGTGGATGTTCTTGAACAGCTCCGCGACCTTCTCGGTCTGCGGGATCCATTCCTGCTCGGTGTACTTGTCGAAGAACTCACCCGAGGCGTACTTGGACTTCTCGAAGCCGCCGAAGGTCTGGCCGGTCTGGATGGCCAGCTTATTGGAGGCGCGGACGGCGTGGTACACCACCGAGTAGAAGTAGATGTTGGTGAAGTCCAGGCCCTCTTCGGAACCGTAGTGGACCCGCTCACGTGCCAGGTAGCCGTGCAGGTTCATCTGGCCGAGGCCAATAGCGTGGCTCTGGTCGTTGCCGCGGGCGATGGAGGGCACCGAGGTGATGTTGGACATGTCCGAAACAGCCGAGAGCGAGCGGATCGCCGTCTCGATGGTCAGGCCGAAGTCCGGCGAATCCATGGTCTTCGCGATGTTCAGCGAGCCCAGGTTGCAGGAGATGTCCTTGCCGGTCTGGTCGTAGGACAGGTCATCGTGGTACGTGGTGGGCTGGGAGACCTGGAGGATCTCGGAGCACAGGTTGGACATGATGATCTTGCCGTCGATCGGGTTTTCCCGGTTTACGGTGTCCTCGAACATGATGTACGGGTAGCCGGACTCGAACTGGATCTCGGCGAGCGTCTGGAAGAACTCGCGTGCCTTGATCTTGGTCTTCTTGATCCGGGAGTCGTCCACCATCTCGTAGTACTTCTCGGTGACCGAGACGTCGGAGAACGGCATGCCGTAGACCTTTTCGACGTCGTACGGGGAGAACAGGTACATGTCCTCGTCCCGCTTGGCCAGCTCGAAGGTGATGTCCGGGATCACGACGCCGAGCGAGAGGGTCTTGATGCGGATCTTCTCGTCCGCGTTCTCCCGCTTGGTGTCCAGGAACCGGTAGATGTCCGGGTGGTGGGCGTGCAGGTACACGGCGCCAGCACCCTGGCGGGCACCGAGCTGGTTGGCGTAGGAGAAGCTGTCCTCGAGGAGCTTCATCACGGGGATGACGCCGGAGGACTGGTTCTCGATCTGCTTGATCGGTGCACCGACTTCGCGGATGTTGGTCAGCGCGAACGCCACGCCGCCGCCGCGCTTGGACAGCTGCAGGGCGGAGTTGATGGACCGGCCGATCGACTCCATGTTGTCTTCGATGCGGAGCAGGAAGCAGGAGACCAGCTCGCCGCGCTGCTTCTTGCCGGCGTTCAGGAACGTGGGGGTGGCCGGCTGGAAGCGGCCCTCGATGATCTCGTCCACCATCTGCAGGGCAAGCTGCTCGTCGCCGCGGGCCAGGTGCAGGGCAACCATGCACACGCGGTCCTCGTAGCGCTCCAGGAATCGCTTGCCGTCGAACGTCTTCAGCGTGTAGGACGTGTAGAACTTGAAGGCGCCCAGGAAGGTCTCGAAGCGGAACTTCTTCTTGTATGCGCGGTTGAAGAGCTCGCGAATGAAGTTCATCGTGTACTGGTCGAGGGTCTCGCGCTCGTAGTACTGGTTCTTCACCAGGTAGTCGAGCTTCTCTTCCAGGTCGTGGAAGAACACGGTGTTGTTGTTCACGTGCTGCAGAAAGTACTGGTGCGCGGCCTCGCGGTCCGCCTCGAACTGGATTTCACCGCTCGGTCCGTACAGGTTCAGCATGGCGTTCAGCTCGTGGTAGCCCAAGCCCTTGTAGGCGGCGGGCAGCGGCGGCTTCTCTGCAGTCTTCTCGACGGCGGGCATGGTTACTTCTGTGTCTGCGACAGTAGTGTCCAAAACTTGTCCAATCCTTGATTTACCAGGCGGACGTCTTCAGGCGTCCCCATGAGTTCGAAGCGGTAGAGGTGCGGTATCTGGCATTTAAAGGCGATGATGTCGCCCGCCATGCAGTAGTTGTCCCCGAAATTTGTGTTTCCTGCGCTGATCACTCCGCGGACCAAGGTTCTGTTCTGCGGGTTGTTGAGGAACCGGATCACCTGTTTTGGCACGGATCCCTCGCCGCCGGTCCCGCCATAGGTGGGAACCACCAGCACGAAGGGCTCGGAGGCCACGAGTTCAGGCTCACGCTGGTGCAGGGGAATCCTGGCCGCATCCCGGCCGAGCTTCTCCACGAAGCGCCGGGTGTTCTCGGAGGCCGAGGAAAAGTAGATGAGGTGACTGGATGTCCGTGTCATCGGCGTCGTATTCGCAGCATCCGCTGCGAGCGGCGCATCGGCAAGTGCCGGCGCTGCCATGGGAGTCACCTCATCTACGTAAAGTTCTTTGCCGGAAACGGCGGATGAAGCTGGGGCTAGGCCACGGATGCGGCGGCGCTCAGCGCCAGCTCTTCGATCTTGTCCGGGCGGAAGCCTGACCAGTGGTCCTGGTCCGTGACCACGACGGGGGCCTGCATGTAGCCAAGGGCCTTCAGGCGCTCAAGGGCGTCTGCATCCTGAGAGATGTCGACGCTCTGGTAGGTGATGCCCTTCTTGTCCAGCGCGCGGTACGTTGCGTTGCACTGAACACAGGCCGGCTTCGTGTAAACCGTAACGGTCATGGTTCCTGTCCCCTTTGTTGAAGTCACTGCTTTTTGAAGTCTCTTGTTCATCGTTGCGGTAGACACTGCCCGGAACTGAAACCCCTCATCCGCGCCGGTCCTGCGTCCCGCTCAATCTGTATGTCGATACTACATGTAGTGCACGGCCCCGATGTGGACCCCAAGATGATGTATTACAAGTATGTCATTTAATGCACCGTTAATCCACAGGCCGGGTGGTCAAAAATGTCCGGGATTCAGCTGTTTTCGCGGACGAAATCCACACCCTGTGGAGTAGTTAGCCACAATTAAACGCCCCGCGTGTCGCCCGGTGGACGGCGTGTCGCGACTGTGCGGCGGGCGTGTCGGAGGGCACACAAAAGGGGCCCTGGATGCAGACTCAGGGCCCCGATGTGATGAACGGAACTAGATGTGGTGCTTTGTCGCTGCGTGGTCCAGGACTATCTGCTGGACGTCGAGGTAGCCCGTCTCGAACCCTGCCCGGGAGTAGCAGAGGTAGAACAGCCACATCCGCTGGAAGATCGCGTCGAAGCCCATGGCCGCCACCTCGTCGGCGCGGGACATGAACCGTTCCTCCCAAAGGCGCAGGGTCTGCGCGTAGTGCTCGCCCATGGCGAGGCGTTCACGGACCCGGAGTCCGGTCTGCTTCTCGGTGATTTCCTCGATGGCCCGTACGGAGGGGATGACGCCGCCGGGGAAGATGTACTTGTGCACCCACGTGTAGCTCGTCCGGGTGGCGATCAGCCGGTCGTGCGCGATGGTGATGGCCTGGATGGCCACCTTCCCGCCGGGGGCCAGGACGCGCTCGATAGTCTGGAAGTACGTGGCCCAGTATTCGTAGCCGACGGCCTCGATCATTTCCACCGAGACGACGGCGTCGTACTCGCCCTCCACCGCCCGGTAGTCCTTGAGTTCAATGGTGACGGCGTCGGCGTAGCCGGCCTCGGCCACGCGCTGCCGGGCGAGCTCCTGCTGTTCGCTGGACAGCGTGACGGAGTAGACCGTAGCTCCGCGGGCAGCGGCTCGCAGCGCAAGCTCGCCCCAGCCGGTGCCGATTTCCAGCACGCGTGTCCCCTCGCGGACGCCGGCCTTGTCCAGCAGCCGGTCGATCTTGGCCTGCTGCGCCTCGGCGAAACCGTCCCAGGCAACGGTCCGAAGGGCGTCGCCGCTCTCCGGGAAGAGTGCGCTGGAGTAGGTCATGGTGCTGTCCAGGAAGGAGGCAAAGAGCTCGTTGGAGAGGTCGTAGTGCCGCGAAATGTTGGAGCGGGTGTTCTGCTCCGTGTTGCGCTCCCTGCGCGGCTGCCGCGGCAGGTAAAGGGCCCGC
Source organism: Arthrobacter sp. LjRoot78 (assembly GCF_964254335.1). NCBI lineage: Bacteria > Bacillati > Actinomycetota > Actinomycetes > Micrococcales > Micrococcaceae > Arthrobacter > Arthrobacter sp. LjRoot78. The sequence goes on from NZ_CAXUTG020000001.1 coordinate 2,578,952, forward strand.
AGTTTCTGCAGCGGCTCCGGCACCAGGGTGCCGACGCGGGCAGCGAAAACCTCCATCACCGCGGTGAGGTCGTCGGCGTCCCAGTCGCCTGCCATATAGGACTCACCCAGGCCGATGAGTCCGCCGTCGCCGAGCCGGGCAGCGAACGCTTCGGGACGGTTCATGGTCATCACCGGGTACGGACGGTCGGGGGCGTCTGCCGTGCCGAGGGCTGCCTTTCCAAGAACGGTCCCGTCGGGGTAGCGGACTTCGAGCGGAAGCCGCCGCACGGCTGCCCTGAAGATGGCATCGGCAGCCCGGCCGGCCACCCGCGCCTTGAGGGTGGAGGGCACCGTGGCAATGCTCGGCCAGATGTCGGCGTCAACCACGGCGGGCGGCTGGGGAACAGTGTAGGGAACTCTGGAGTCAGCGGCGAGGACGGCACGGTCCGGGGCGGAACGCTCGTTCGCCGGCTTTCCTGCTGCGGATCCGGTAGCTTCGGTGATGGTCACTGGACTGCCTCCTGTGAGGGGTGGTGTGGTCGTTTGATGATGGGCAGCCGACGTGCCCAGAGCTTGAGGCCCTGCCAGCGGATCTGCGCGGCTACACGCAGCGGTGCCAGGGGAACGGCGAGCGCAGCGGAGAGAATGTTCGGCAGGGAGGCTTCGTGGCGTTCGCCGTCGACAGTTGCGATGAAGGGCTTCTGCCCTTCGCGCTCCAGAACGATGGAGACCGCGAGCCGCTCCCCCGGTTCCGGGAGCCTCATCCGGTACTGGCCCTCGACGTCGTTGAACGGGGAAACGTAGAACGCTTTGGGCACGCTGGCCCTGCCGGCGTCGTCCGTTTCGAGCAGATAGCAGTGCCGTTCACCATAGGTGTTGTGCACTTCGGCGACGACGCAGCGCAGGTTGCCGCCGGCGTCGTGGCACCAGAACAGGCTGAGCGGGTTGAACACGTGGCCGAACACCCTGGCGCTGGCCAGCATGGTGATCCGGCCGCCGTCGGGTTCTATCCCCCGGGTCCGCAGGAACCGTTCCACGTTGCCGCGGAGCGTGCCTGCCGGGTCGCCGAGGTGATCCGAGGCACGGAATTCGGCGAGCGGCCGGAGCGGCCACGGCACTGACGGAAGCCGGTCGACGTCGACGAACCAGCTGTAGCTGCGGTACGTGAACGCATTGTGCAGCGGCGTGCGGCGCACGTGCGCGATGGAGGTGCGGTAGATGGCTGCCCGTGTGTTCATCAGGCGCCCTCCGCGGCAACGCCCGCCAGCGCAGCACCGGACACGCCGGCCGGCTGTTCCCAGTCCCGGCCGAGCCGGGCGGCCGCTTTGACCCCCGAGAGCGCGCCGTCCTCGTGGAAACCCCAGCCGTGGTAGGCGCCGGCAAAGGCAAGGCGCCCGTCCCCCAGCGCGAGGATCTGCTGCTGGGCCCGGAGCGAATCGGGCGTGTACTGCGGGTGTTCGTACACCATCCGGTCCAGGACGGTGCCGTCGGCGATGAGTTCGGACTCACCGAGGCTCACGATGTAGCGTCCGCCGTCAGCGGGCTTGAGCCGCTGCAGGCGCGTCATGTCGTAGCTGACCAGCACTTTGTCCGGACGTGCGTCGCAGGACGGCAGCCGGTAATTCCAGGACGCCCGGGCATTTGCACTGGCCGGCAGCACCGCTTCGTCGCGGTGGAACAGCGTCTGGTTGACCGAATAGGGCATTCCGCCGAGCGCCTCCTTCTCAGCAGGGGAAGCATCAGAGAGCATGCGCAGTGCCTGCGCGGGATGCGCGGCAATCACGACGGCGTCATAGGTTTCCGTGCCGTGCGGGGTGGTCAGTTCAACACCCTCCCCGTGGCGTCGCAGCGCAGTCACCGGACTGGACAGCCGGATATCGGGAAGGGTGGCGGCCAGCTTGTCCACGTAGGTGCGCGAGCCCCCCTTGACCGTCCGCCACTGCGGGGAGCCCGACACTCCGAGCAGGCCGTGGTGGGCCAGGAAGGTAAACAGGTAGCGGGCCGGGTAAGCCAGCGCCGTGGTGGGGTCGCAGGACCAGACGGCGCTCACAACGGGTGTCATGAAGTGCGAGATGAAGTAGCTGCTGAACTTCTCCCGGGCAAGGAACTCCCCCAGCGTCAGTTCCGGCTCCGCGCTGACGTTCTCGTGACCGGACGCATCCTCGTGACGGGACGCATCGGTGCCCGGTCCGCCGTCGGGTTCCGCTGCCAGCAGGGCGCGGGCACGGCGGTGGAAGCGCGTTACTTCCAGCAGCATCAGCAGGTACCTGCCGCGCAGCAGGGTGGAGGGCCGCGGGATAATGCCGCGCCCCTTGGCGCGGGCACCGGCATATTCGAGGCCGCAGCCGTCGCAGCGGACCGACATGCTCATCTCGGAGTCCTGCGTCTCCACCCCGAGCTCCGCGAAGAGCCGCAGGAGCGTCGGGTAGGTGCGTTCGTTGTGCACGATGAAACCGGTGTCCACGCCCAGGACCGGGCCGTCCGCCTGCGGGACATCGTGGGTGTGGGCATGGCCGCCCAGCCGGGAGTCGGCCTCGAATAGGGTCACATTGTCCCGCTGGTTCAGGACATAGGCTGCGGTCAGTCCTGCCACGCCGCTGCCGATGACGGCCACCCGCCGGCCGTCCGGAATCGTTGCTGCTTGCGACACTGTTCTGCTCCTGTTGGCTTCGCCTGAATCGTCCTGATGAATCGTCTTATGGGCAATTCGTCACCGAAGGGCGCCCGGATGACTGTGAATTCCAGCCGGCCGCCTTGACGCGATTCTTCCCCATGGACACGGCCCGTCAGCGGCGACATTCCGGGGCCGCTGGGCGATATGCCACAATGAAGCGGGATTTCCGAGGCGAAGGACAAGCATTGATCAACCCTGTTCACCTGCGGACCCTCGTGGAGGTGACCCGCCTGGGTTCATTCGCGGCGGCCGCCAACCGGCTGGGCTACACGGCATCGGCTGTTTCCCAGCAGATGTCCGCCTTGGAGCGGGACACCGGCGTGGATCTCTTCCAGCGTTCAGCCCGGAGTATCCAGCCCACTGAAGCCGCCCTGGTGATGACGCGGCATGCCGCCAAGGTCCTGACGGACATCGAGGCCCTGATGGCCGCTGCCTCCAGGACGCACGACGCCACCCACCAGGAACTCCGGCTCGGCATCTTCCCCAGCCTGGCAACCTATGTGCTGCCGCGGATCCTGCAGAACCCGAAGTGGAAGGACCTGGGCATCGACCTCAGGGTGTCCGTGGCGGAGCCGTCCCAGACCATCCAGGGGCTTCGCACAGGCGGCGAACTCGACGTTGCCCTGGTCTACCAGGTGGGCCAGTCCGGCCTCGCGTGGCCGCACACCGTGAACCGGCAATGGATCGGCGACGACGAATTCCGCGTGGTGCTGCCTGCGGCCTGGGGTTTCCGCGCCGACGCCAAGGTGGCGGCGGACCACCTCTCCGACATGCCGTGGATTGTCCATCACCCGGGCACCAGCGACGCCACGGTCATTGAGCGCCTGTTCGCCAGCTGTAACCTGCACCCGCGCGTGGTGGCCTACAGCGACGACTTCCACGCGAGCCTGGAAATGGCAGCCGCGGGTCTGGGTGCCGCGCTCGTGCCCGAACTAGCCCTTCGGCACCGGCCCACCGGAGTGGTGGTCCTCGATGTTCCGGAGATCAGGCTTGCCCGCAACGTGTTTGCCCTCCTGATCAATGACAAGCAGACGGCGCGGGTCCAACTGTTCGTCGAACTGCTGGCCGACACCCTGCACAGCCTGGGAGCCACGCGCTAGGATTCGCGGCCCCGGAAACGGCGGGCTTTGGAAGGTCGGATTTTCGGAAGCCCCGGCGCCCGCCCGGCGAATGACAGCAGCGCGGTCACGAGCTTGTCCTTCGCCTTGCCGTACGGCGGATACGCAAGACCGAAAGTATCCGGCCACAGCGGCTTGTCCAGGCTGGCCCGCTCATGCGAGAACGTCCGCACGGAATGTTCGCCGTGATAAGCCCCCATTCCGCTGCCGCCGACCCCGCCGAATGGGAGGCCCGGGACCGAGACGTGCGCGGCCGGCGCCCCATACGCAAGCGCACCCGATGAGGTCTCGGCAGCGAAGGACCCGCGGACGCTGTCGTCCGTGCTGAACACATAAACGGCCAGCGGCTTGGGGTCGGCATTGATCATGCGGATGGCTTCGTCCCGTCCTGATACAGGCACCAGCGGGAGGAGCGGGCCGAAGATTTCCTCGCCCAGGATTGCGTCCCCGGGGGCCGGCCGCAGCAGGGTGGGTGCGAAGTAGCGGCTGCCGGGGTTCCGCTGGCCGCCGTGGACCACCGTGCTGCTGTCCGCCAGTTCAGCGAGCCGGTCGAAGTGCCGGTCATCAACGATCCGGCCGTAGGAAGCGCTGCCCGCAGGATCCTTGCCGAACATAGCGGTGATGGCGTCCACGATCAGCGGTTGGAGGGCGTCCAGTATCTTGGGTGTCGCCAGCACATAGTCCGGAGCCACGCATGTCTGGCCGGCGTTCACGAACCGGCCCCAGGCAATGCGCCGTGCAGTGGTGGCCAGGTCGGCGGTTTCGTCCACGAAGGCCGGGCATCTGCCGCCCAGTTCAAGGGTCACGGGAGTCAGGTGCTCGGCAGCAGCCCGCATGACCACGCGGGCTGCGTCCTGCCCGCCGGTGAAGAAGATGTGGTCGAAACGCTCCGCCAGCAGCGCCGTGGTTTCCGGGATGCCTCCGGTCACCACCTCCGCGGCGCCGCCAAGGTATTCAGGCATCCAGCGGGCTAGGGCCGCGGACGTGGCGGGGGCATGTTCGCTTGGCTTGACCACCACGGTGTTGCCGGCCGCCAGCGCTCCGGCCAGGGGTGCAAGGGTCAGCTGGACCGGATAGTTCCAGGTGCCGATCACCAGCACCACACCGAGCGGAGTCAGCTCGGTCCACGCCCGGGCCGGTTGCAGGACAACAGGCACGTCCACCGGGCGGGGCCGGAGCCAGGCCGCCAGGTGCCGTTCCAGATGGGCGGCTTCGGCCGTCACAAAGGAAATTTCGGTCATCGCGGACTCAGTCCGGTGCTTGCCCAAGTCGCTGAATAGTGCAGCGATGAAATCCTCACGCCGTTCGGTCAGCATCCTGCGCAGGTTGCCGAGTTGTTCGAGGCGCCACGCCAGCGGGCGGGTCACCCCGCTGTCGAAGAGCTCGCGGGATCGGGCGACGGCGGCGGCAGTGTGCATCCGATCAATGTACCCGTGCCGGGACGCAGCCCGGGCTGCAGCCCGGGGATACAGCCCCAGAAAAAATCCCGGATGCTGGAATGGACTGCCCGAGAGGGCTATGTTGAAGATATGAACAAGGTAGCGAGCCGGCACTTTGGTGAAATCGAGCTCAACCACGGCCGGGACCACAACATCGCAGCGAAGCATGAACTGGGCGGCCAGCCGGTAGAGCTGGACCTGAACATCAATGCCCACGACCACTTCGACGAGGCGGCCATGCACAAGGTGGACTACCGGCTGCGGTACTTGCCCGAGCTCGTGGACCAGGTCCGGGACATGATCGCCGATGAGCTGGAGCAGGAGGGTACCAGCCCCCAGGAGTACCGGCACTTCCACTGCAACGCCATCAAGGAGGAGCACCTCAAGAAGGTGTTCGGCGTGGAGGACAAGAGCCAGCTGACAAATGCTGTGTTCCTGAAGGCGTTGAAACTAGGCCATGTGGGTATCTACCCCGGCCAGCCCGAACGCTACTTCGTCCTGGATTTCACCCTGGGCGAGCACTTCACCGACGAAGTCCTGGTGGCGTCCGCGGACGAGGACGGTGTGGTGGACGACGAAATTGTCTGGGAGTCGTAAATCGCTTCATCGACTGCTCCGCAACGGCCCTTTTGAGCCATCAAAACGGCGGTTGCTCAGCAATCGATAGTTAAAGCCCGACGGCGGCCGGTCACCTGAGGTGACCGGCCGCCGTCGTGCGTTGTTCAGTGGTTGCGGCTGAAGGAGCCCTACTTGGCTGCTTGCAGCAGTTCCGCGCGGACCGTCCTGGTGGCCGAAACCAGGTTGCGCAGGGACTCTTCGGTCTCGGCGTAGCCGCGGGTCTTCAGGCCGCAGTCCGGGTTGACCCAGAGCTGGCGGGACGGAACGTGCTTCACAGCGGTGCTGAGCAGCTCGGTGACTTCCTGCTCACCCGGGACGCGCGGCGAGTGGATGTCGTAGACGCCCGGGCCAACGCCGCGGCCGAAGCCGTGGGACTCGAGGTCGTGGACAACCTCCATGCGTGAACGTGCGGCTTCAATCGACGTGACGTCGGCGTCCAGGCCGTCGATCGCGTCGATGATGGCGCCGAACTCGGAGTAGCACAGGTGGGTGTGGATCTGGGTGGCGTCGGCGGCACCGGCGGTGGCCAGGCGGAACGAGTTTACGGACCAGTCCAGGTATGCGGCCTGGTCGGCCTTGCGCAGGGGCAGGAGTTCACGCAGGGCGGGCTCGTCCACCTGGATGACCTTGATGCCGGCGGCTTCGAGGTCGGCGATTTCGTCGCGCAGCGCCAGGCCCACCTGGTTGGCGGTCTCGCCCAGCGGCTGGTCGTCGCGGACGAAGGACCAGGCCAGGATGGTGACCGGACCGGTGAGCATGCCCTTCATCGGCTTGCTGGTCAGCGACTGGGCGTACTCGGCCCAGGCCACCGTGATGGGGGCGCTGCGGGTGACGTCGCCCCACAGGATGGACGGACGCGTGCAGCGTGAGCCGTAGGACTGGACCCAGCCGTGGACCGTGACGTCGAAGCCCTCCAGGTTCTCGGCGAAGTACTGGACCATGTCGTTGCGCTCGGGCTCGCCGTGCACCAGGACGTCATAGCCGAGCTCTTCCTGCAGCTCCACAACGCGCTTGATCTCGTCCTTCATGAGCTGCTCGTACTGCTCATTGGTCAGGTCGCCCTTGTTGTTGCGGGCCCGGGCCGAACGGATTTCGGAGGTCTGCGGGAAGGAGCCGATGGTGGTGGTGGGCAGCGGCGGCAGGTGCAGGGCCTCTTCCTGGGCTGCTTCGCGGACCGAGTACTCGGAGCGGTTGAAGTCGGCCGGGGTCAGGGCCGCGGTGCGGGCCCGGACGTCGGCACGCTGCACACCCTCGGCGGCGGCACGGGAGGCGATGATGCGGGTGGCTTCGTCGATGGCGGGCTGCACTGCGCCGGCATCGGTCAGCAGGCCTGCGAGGGTGACAACCTCAACGGCCTTCTGGTCGGCGAACGCCAGCCAGCTGCGGAGCTGAGCGGACAGCTGGGCCTCTTCCTCGACGTCGTGCGGGACGTGCTGGGTGGAGGTGGAGGTGCTGATGGCGAGCTTGGCCACGGACTTCTTCAGTTCGGCGATCTTCTCCGCGGAGGCGGCAAGATCGTTGCGCCAGATGTTGTGGCCGTCCACGACGCCGGCAACCAGGGTCTTGTTGCCCACTGCGGCGAGTGCCGCTGCGGACGGAACAGCGCCCTTGAAAACGTCGATGTGCAGGGCGTCGATGTTGGTGGCGGCGAGGGTGCCGAGCTGGCCGTTCAGTGCGCCGTACGGGGTGGAGACGAACAGCTGCGGGCGCTGGGCAACAGCGGACAGGACTTCATAGGAACGGGCAACCGCGGCCTGGATCTCCTCGGCGGAGGTGTCCTGGTCAACCACCAGGGCGGGCTCGTCCAGCTGGACCCAGCTGGCGCCGGAGGCGGCGAGCTTCTCCAGCAGCGCGGCGTAGACCGGCAGGACGTCCTCGAGGCGCGACAGCGGGCTGAAGCCGGCCGGCGCGTCGTCGGAAGCCTTGCTCAGCAGCAGGAAGGTGACCGGACCCACGATGTACGGGCGGGTCTCCACACCGTTGGACAGGGCGTATTCGAATTCCTCGACAATGCGGTTGGAGGTCAGCGCGAAGTTGGTCTCCGGGCCGATTTCCGGGACGAGGTAGTGGTAGTTGGTGTCGAACCACTTGGTCATTTCCAGCGGCTGCTCGTCCTTGTTACCGCGGGCCAGCGTGAAGTAGCCGTCGATGTCCAGCTGTCCCTCGGCGTTGAGGAGGTTGCCGAAACGGGCCGGTACGGCGCCGAGGTGGGTGGCGGCGTCGAGCACCTGGTCGTAGAAGGAGAAGGTGCCCGGAACAGCGGCGGCTTCGGTCAGGCCCAGGCCCTGCAGGCGCTTGGCGGTGCCCAGCTGGATTTCCTTGGCGGCGGCGTCCAGGGCGGCGGCGTCGATCTTGCCGGCCCAGTAGGCTTCGACGGCCTTCTTGAGTTCGCGGCGGCGGCCGATGCGCGGGTAGCCCAGGATCGAGGCGGAGGGGAAGGGCGTGGTCACGGCCGGGGTGTTCTGCTCAGTCATGTGAAGTCCTTGAAGGTGTTGGTGAAAGTCAGGGGTGAATTACTGCTGGAAGATTTGGTGCTGGGGGCCAATACTGGCGGCCGGAGCCGGCGGTTGGGACCGACTTCTAGCTCGCCATTTCCTGGTGGCGGCGCGCAATGGCATTGAGCCTGCTCGCCGGACGGGCAGGGCGTGGCAGGGCCAGCTTGTCCAGGACCTCCAGCGCGCAGGCGTGCTCGTTGAAGGTGTACAAGTGGATTCCCGGCGCTCCGGCGTCCAAGGCGGCGTTGGCCAGATCCACTGTTGCCCGGACCCCGATCAGCCGGCGTTCGGCGTCGTTGTCCGCAGCGGCCAGCCGCGCCATGAGTTCCGGAGCGGGTTCGACCCCGGTCAGCTCGCCCAGGCGGTTGAGCCTGCGCACGCTGGTCAGGGGCATCACACCCGGAATGATGGGGATCGTGACCCCCGCCCGGCGCGCCCTAGTGATGAGGTCGGCGTACTGCTCGGTGTGGAAGAACACCTGCGTGATGGCGAAGTCCGCACCGGAGCGCTGCTTGGCCAGCAGCACTTCGACGTCGTGAGCCTCCGTCGGTGATTCCGGGTGCCGGGTGGGGTACGCGGCAACGCCCACCGCCACCTTGCCGGCACAGAGCAGCGCCGAACGGCGCTGCTCCACGCGCCGGATCAGTTCGATCAGGTCCTGGGCATACCGCAGGGAACCGCTCGCCGGGGTTCCGCCGTCCTTGGGCTGGTCACCACGGAGCGCCAGAATCCCGCGGACGCCGACGTCGAGCAGTTCACCGATGATTTCGGAGAGTTCCTCCGGCGTGTTGCCCACGCAGGTCAGGTGGGCCAGCGGACGCAGCGTCGTTTCGAGCAGGAGCCGGTTGATGAGTTCGACGGCGGTGTCCCGGTTGGAGCCGCTGGCTCCGTACGTCACGGAAACGTAGTCCGGGTCCGTGGCTTCGAGCTCCCCGATGGTGGTCCAGAGCGACGCGGCGGCAGCCGGGGAACGCGGCGGGAACAGTTCATAGGAAAGCGCCACCGGAGCGGTGTCGGAGAGATTCGGATGTGTGTCAATAAGGCTAGGCGGAGACATTTGCGTCCTTGGCTTTTGGGCCATTGCCGGCATGTGCACCTCAGTCCAAGGGACCTCGGATACGCAGAACCGTCAATGAATTTGAGTTTGGGAACACGGAGTGAACTTCGGCAGGGCGCAGCCGCGACTGTTACGCCTGATAGGAAGTTGTCCGTGAGCAAATGTCAGGCCCACATGGGGGCACCCACACCCTCCTGGCGGAGGATCGCTGACACGTTACCTCGGTAACTTGTATAAGACTCTAGGGCGCAGCTTGGGCGCGTTCAAGCTGGCCCCCGAATTAAGACGCACCTTTACGCTCTGTTGCGCCGCCGCACAGAACATTGTTCGCCCAAAAGCCCAAAATTGACCTTGGCCTCTAGCCCGCCCGGCCAAGGTGCTCCTAGCATGGCGTGAAGAGCAGGTAAGGAGGCATCGTCCATGACCGGCTCCGGACCCCCGCGGCACCTGACGGCACTCATCCCCGAAGGTGTCATCGGATGGATGGCCTCAACGGCTCTTTATCACGCCGCGCTGCGCCCGCATCTCCTCCGCTGGGGAGCTACCCGGGCAGAAAGGGCGGCATCCATGCCGGGCGACTCCCTGGTAGCTGACCCGTTCGTGGTTTCCACAAGGGCCGTTTCCATTCGGGCCGCTCCTGGCAGCATCTGGCCGTGGCTGGCGCAGATGGGAGACGGGCGCGGGGGCCTGTACAGCCACGATTTCCTCGATCGCGCGTTCGGTATATTGAGCGGTCCAAGCGTCAACCGGATCCTTCCCGAGTTTCAACAGCTCGGAGCAGGCGACGTGATCCCGCTTGGCAGGGGTCCGGATTGGCCGGTAGCCGCCCTTGACCGGGAACGGCACTTGGTGCTGGAGCCTGTGCCGGCCCGCGTCAGCTGGTGTTTTGCCCTGAACCGGGACACGAACGCCACCCGGCTGGTGAGCCGCGTGCGGATCAGGATCTACACCCGGCCCGTGCTGTGGGTTCTTGCGCCGCTCATCGATTTGGTCTGGTTCATCATGGAGCGCAGGATGCTCCTAGGGATACGCGCGCGTGCAGAGCGGCTGGAAAATAGCCAAGCCCCCGAAGAACAGTGAAGGTCACCAGGGCCTGTCCGTGCCGCTCCCGGCATCGGTGTTGCCCAGGTATTCGTCCCGCTGCCTGCCGCCGTTTCGTTCCCGCTGCGCGGACTTGGCGGACTCCTCCAGCTTGTCCAGCTGGCTCTGCTGCGGCTCCGGATCGGGCTGCGGCTGCTTGTCCGCGTCCCCGGTTCCAGCGTCGGGCGCGGCACCGCCGAGCTTACCCGCTTTGGACTGCAGCCGTTCTTCCGCTCCGCGGAGGCGGTCACCCTCGCCTTCTGCGCCGTTGGCGTTGTCTTTGCTTTCGTCCGGGCTGAAGCAACCTGGCGGAGCAGCCCTGATCACGGCCAGGCCGTCGTCATACAGGCGGGCCGCATCAGCGGCAGACTGCGCGGAGTTGGTGGCAGCGGTGGCGTCGGCGGCCGCTGCTGCCGCGTTGGCCAGCCGTTCAATGCTGAGGACCAGGTTGACGCGCACCTTGCACTCGTCGGCTGGCGGAGCGTCAGCGAGGGATGCCTCAAAGCGGGCGCGGGCCCCGGTGAAGTCCCCGCTGAGGACTAGGGCGTCGCCTGCTGCAAAGGGGGCCTTGTGGCGTTCCACGAAGTTGGCAATGTCCAGGCCGGACGCGGCGGAAGCAGTGCCGGCCTGGTCGCCGCGGCCGAATGACGCAGCCGCTTCGCTGCCCAGATAGCCGACGCTCAGAAGTTTGACGGCGAGCGCCACGGCAACCAGCACGGGCGCTGCGGACAGCAGCAGCAACCGGCGTCGCCTTTTCTTGTCTCGGCCCGGCACGGCGGCCGTGCTCTTTTCCCGGTTCATCAGCCGGCCTCCGTTCGTCGCGGCCGGAGTTGCCTCAACTGGCGGAGGACGCGGATGCTCTCCCACAGCGCAAGGACGAAAGCAACAAGTGCCGGGGCCCAGTAGAGTTCCGTCCTGCCCTGGAGTGACTCCGATGTTTCCTTGAGCGCGCCGGGCCTGGCCGCCTGCATCATCGGGGCCGTCCCGTCCCCGGGCGCGCGGTGGACGTAGGGAACGCCGAGCTGTGCCGCCACCTCCCGCAACGTGTCCTCGTCGATCCGGGACACGGCGTCCCCGGCGCTTCCGCCGCTGCGGTCCTGGATGTAGGCAGCGGCATCGCCGGACGAATAGCTGGATTTTTCCTTCATCCGGCCGCCTTGCCCGGTGCCGTAACCAAGCACAGCGCCGCCGTTGACCAGCGAGGCATCGACGCGCATCGGCTCCGGCGCCTTGCCGCTGGTCTGCTCGCCGTCGCCGAGGTAGTACACAATCCGTGCCCGCTCGGGGTGGCTGTCCCTGGCCGCCTTGAGCCGCTCGTTGAGGACAGTCCGGGCAACGGTGACACTGCTGCCTGTCGAATACTGGGTGATCTCAGGTTCCAACACGCCGGTGAGAGTGCCGAGGGCTGAGGTGTCCGTGGTCAGCGGCATCCGGACCACCGCCTGGGAGTCGAACGTGATCAGGGAAAACCGTGCGCCGGCCAGCTCCCCTGCGATAGCCATGATGTCCTTCCGGACGCCGGCGAGCCTGGGGCCGCCGTCCCCATAATCCTCGGCCGCGATGCTGCTGGTGGTGTCCACGACAAAAAAGACATTCAGATCTGCTTCTGCTGCCCGGACGCTGCCGCCGGGCACGCCCGGCCGGAGTGCCGCGAGCAGCAGCAGTACCACGAGGCCCGCGGGCAGCAGCAGGCCGCGGAGTCCTGCTCCGTGCTGCCGGCTTCGGACGGCCGTCCATCCCAGGAGAATGACGACGCCGGCAATAACAGGAAGCATGATCCACCAGGGCCAGATGGGTTGGAAGGTCACGACCTCAGCCTCCAGGTTGCGCCGGCCAGCACCAGGCCGGAGACCAGAGCGATGCCCAGCGGGATCTCGGCGCGGTCCGAAACGACGGCCTGCGGGGCGGCGGTGAAGGCCGTGGCCTCCGTCGACTGAACCTTGCGGATGATCTCCGCGACCGCGTCCGGGCTGTCCAGGGGGTAGTAAGCCCCGCCCGTCCCTTCCGCGGCCGCGCGAAGTTCGGCACCGGGTTGATCGGGGTCCGTTCCGTAGTCGAAGTCCCCGGGGTTGAGGGCGTAGACACGCACGTCCTTCTTTTTGGCCAGCGCTGCCGCTTCCGGCAAGGTAAAAATGGGTTCGCCCGAGACGAAGTTGTCGGTGGCCAGGACGACAGAACGGGACCGCTCCTGCGAACCGCCGCTTCCGGCCGGGCCCCCGCCATCGGTTGCCGGGAACCCCTGCACGCATGAGGCCAGGCCGTCCCCGATCAGGGAGGATCCGGCGCCGTTCCACGTGCCGTCCAGGAATCCGGCGCTGCCGGGTGCGCCGTCAAAAGCTTCCCTGGCTGCCTGCAGCTGTTCCTGCACGAAGTCGTAGTCGTCCGTCAGGGGAAAGACCTGCACCGCGCTGCTATCGAAGACGGTCAGGCCAATCCGTTCGCCATCGAATCCCTGTGCCAGGCGGGCGAAGACCTCGACTACGGCCGCGTCGGCGCTGTTCATGGATCCGGAGGCGTCAAGACACAGGATGATGTCGCGATTGCGTTGTTCGGGGCTGACGGTGTTGCGCTCGGCCGGCCTGGCTGCGGCCACCACCGCTGCTGCCATCAGGACTCCCCCTGCCACGGCAGCCACCGTGAGCCAGCGGCGATGGCGACGCACCGCTGCCTGGTACTCCGGCAGTTCGGTGAGCCGATTTCCGTGGGCCACCGGCCGCAGGGTGGTCTGGCGGCCCCGCTCCCGTATCCGGGCCAGCCAGTACGTCCCCGCACCAAGGAGGAGGGCAGCCGGAATCATCCACCAGAAGATCAGCTCCATGTCCGGACCACCTCCCGCGCCGTTTCCGCGGCGGTTGCGACAGAGTCGCCGGGTTCCGGGTCGCCGGGTTCAGAGTCGCCGGGTTCAGAGTCCCGCGGTTCAGGGCCGAATTCCGCAGGATAAAGGCTGCTGACGGCGAGGGCGGCTGCGGGAATGTTCTGTTCGCGGAGCTCTGCCAGGGTCATCCGCGGGGCATCGATCCCGGCAATATCGCGGACAAAGCTCCTGATGAGCAGGCTGAGCGCCTGGTGCGCGGCGCGGGCGGACAACCGGCCCGTGGCCGAGTCGGCTGCCACAGCATCAATGCGGCGCAGGTAGTCCCCTTTGAGGCTGGACGGATCCGACGGCGGCCCGGAGGCGGGCGCCGTCCATGAGCCCGTTTTTTGCCGGGTGCTCAGGAAGACATAGGCCAGCCACACGGCCACGAGCAACAGCAGGCCCAGGCCGGCCCACGGCAACCAGGGGCTGTAGCTCAAGGGGGCATAAAACCCTGCGTCATTTTCCACGGCGGTGCCGTTCCAGCAGGGTGAACACGGCAGGCATCACGTCGTGGCTGCTGCCTGCCTGGACGTGGGCAATGCCCAGCCGCCGCAGCACGGACTCCCGGGCCGCATCCCGCTGTTCCTGTGCCGCCGTGTACGCGCGGATCACCGCATCCGATGCCGAGAGGCGGCCGGGCAGGAGCCCGGCGTCCGCAACGTCATAGCGGTCGGCAGGCAGGGCGGCCGTTTGTGCCCCGGCCAGCTGTGCGTCCCGGACTGTCAGCCAGAGGACCTCGTGCTGGGCACGCAAACGGCGCAGCAACCGCTCCATCCCGGCATCCGGTACCAGCTCGTCGGCCACCACGAAGAGCAGCATGCGCTGGCCGAAGTTGCGTGCCACATAGGAGAGCTGCTCGCCGATGCTGCTGCGGGGTGAGGTCAGCGCCGTGCTGTCGTTGACTTCGCGGAGGAGCCTTTCCAGGTGCGCTTCACCGGCTTTCGCGGGCAGGGACCGGGATGAGGTCTCGTCACCGCACACCAGGCCCACCACGTCGCCGTGACGGTGGGCAAGGTAGCCCACCACCCCCAAGGCCATCACGGCCACGTCCTTCTTCGCCTCGCCACCGAGCGAGGAAGCAGCCATGTTGCGTCCGGTATCCGTCACCAGCAGCACCGTCTGCCGCCGCACGGCAACATAGCGCTTGATGAGCGGGGATCCGTGCCGGGCGGAGGCCTTCCAGTCGATGTCGCGGACTTCGTCTCCGGGAAGATAGGCCCGGAGGTCGTCAAAGTCGAGGCTGCGGCCCTTAAAGACGGAACCGTATTCGCCGTCGAGCATTCCGCGGGCTTTGCGGTGGGCGAAGATGGACATCTTCGATTTCACCCGGGTCAGGAGGCTGGACACAGGCCCGGGCTCAGGGAGTCTGTACGGACGCCACAATGGCATCGATGACCGTCTCCACCGGAACCTGCTCTGCCACCGCCTCGAAGCCAAGGATGATCCTGTGCCGGAGCACGCGGTGGGCCAGTGCTTTCACGTCCTCGGGGATCACGTGGTCCCGGCCGTTCAGGAGGGCGACTGCGCGGGCGGCCTGGCTAAAGGCGATGCTGGCACGCGGGCTGGCTCCGAACTCGATGAAACCCGCGAGCCGGGCGTCGATGTACTGGCCGGCATTCCGGGTGACGAACACCAGCCCGACGATGTACCTGACGATCGCCGGGTCAATGTAGACGCGCTTGACCAGCTCCTGCACCTCCGAGACCGCGTCCAGCGACGCGGCGGCGGCCGGACGCTGTTCGTCGGTGAAGACGCCCGAATCGATCCTGCGGATGATCTCGGCCTCTTCGGCCGGTGTGGGGTAGTCCAGGACGTCTTTGAGCATAAAGCGGTCCATCTGTGCCTCGGGCAGCAGGTAGGTGCCCTCCTGCTCGATGGGGTTCTGAGTTGCCAGCACCAGGAACGGGCTGGGCAGCCGGTGCACCACTCCCCCGATGGACGTCTGCCGCTCCTGCATGGCCTCGAGCATGGCACTCTGTGTTTTCGCGCTGGAGCGGTTGATCTCGTCCAGGAGCACAATGTTGGCGTGCACCGGCCCCAGCTGCGTGACAAATGTTCCCTTGGCTGCGTCATAGATCTGGGTGCCTACAATGTCGCTGGGCAACAGGTCGGGGGTGCACTGGATCCGCCGGAACTCTGCACTCACGGATTCCGCCACGGTCTGCGCAGCGGTGGTCTTCGCGAGCCCGGGGACGCTTTCCAGCAGGATGTGGCCGCCGGTCATGAGTCCTACCAGCAGCGATTCCCGGAGCCTCACCTGCCCCACGACCTTCGCGTCGAAACTGCGCGAGATGCTGGCCATGACCTGCTGCGCCCTGGCCAGTTCCGCCGCTTGGATCCGGACGGCGGCCGTTGACTGAAGCACTGGAAGTCCCCCTGGTTGCTGTTCGTGAACGGCCGCTGGTGCTGCCGGACTGCGTTGCGGTCGCAACGCGTCCGCCACGGGCCATCCTATCCAAGCCGTGGTCCGCGGATTCCGCAATGGGGAGCCCTCCCCATGCGGGCCGCTCAGGACTATCCTGATGGCATGATTCAGCTTCCAGCCAGTTACCAGGAGTATCTCGCCGGCAAGAGCGAGAGTTTCATCAACACCGTCCGGCCGATCCTCATGCAGTCGGCGGCGGAGAAGGTGCATGGTGTCAGGGTCCTCTACAACCCCGGCCCCACCGGCCACCAGGCCCATCTGGATGACACGATCCCGTTCGGGACGGTTGTCGAAGACATCGACTGACGGCGGGCTCAGCCCTTCATTGCACCGGAGAGCGCAAACGATCCGCCGGCCCCGCGCGCCACGAGGACGTAGAGGACCAGAACCGGAACCGAATAGAGGATGGAGAATGCGGCCAGCTGGCCGTAGGCAATTGCGCCGTGCTGTCCGAAGAAGCTGAAGATCGAAACCGATGCGGGCTGCTTCGACGGCGACAGCAGCAGGATGAAGGGCACGAAGAAGTTGCCCCAGGTCTGAATGAAAACGAAGATGAACACCACCCCGAGGCCTTGGCGCATGAGCGGCAGCACCACGGCGCGCAGGGCCGTGAGTCCGGACGCGCCATCCACCCAGGCGGCCTCTTCCAGCGAAACGGGAACCGCATCCATGAAGTTCTTGGTCATCCAGATCGCCATGGGCAGCGCGGTTGCCGCCATGAAGAGAACCGTGGCCAGCTGGGAATCAAGAAGCCGCAGCTGGACGAACAGGCCGTAGACAGGCACCATGATGGCGGTTACCGGCAGGCAGGTGCCGCACAGGATCGAGTACATGAACGGCCGGTTGAACCTGGACTCGAAGCGCGACAGAGGGTAGGCAGCCAGCACGGCGGCCACCAGGGTCACGGACGCTGTCCCGGCTGAGAGCAGCAGGCTGTTCCAGAGCGGCCTGAGGAGCAGCTCCGGCGTAAGGACCGCTGTGAAGTTGGCTAACGAGGCGCTGGCCGGCAGCCGGGTCTGGTAACCCGCTTCGGCGTCCAGCGAGCCGAACACCAGCCACAGCAACGGCAGGACGAAGCAGGCGCCGATCAGCAGCAGAGCAGCATCTGCCGGACCCCGGTTCCGGTGGCGTCCCGGCCATGCCCCTTCGCCGTGCCGGGGGCGCCGTAACGTCTCTTCGAAAGTCCGTCGGCCCGCCGTCGTCATCGTTTATCCCCCCTGAGCAGCCGGACGTAGGCAATCCCGAACACCAGGCCCAGAACGATAAGCACCGAGGCGATGGCGGTACCGTAGCCAATGTCGCCGAACTTGAAGGCTTCCTGGTAGGCAAGGACGGGCAAGGTGGTGCTGGCGCTGGACGGACCGCCGGCCGTCATCACCCAGATCAGGGTGAAAACGGCCAGGGTCTGGAGCGTCACCAGCATAAGGTTGGTGGCGATGCTGGACCGGATCAGCGGCAGGGTGATGAACACCAGTCGCTGCCAGCCAGCTGCACCGTCCATCAGGGCGGCTTCGGAGATGTCCTGCGGCACGTCGGCCAGGGCCGCCCGGTACACCAGCATGGAGAACGCGGTGCCGCGCCAGATGTTGGCCAGCACCACGGCCACCATGGGGTAGGCGTACAGCCAGTCGGCGCCGGCAATGCCCGCACCGCCAAGCACCTGGTTCAGCGTCCCGTCCTTGCTGAAATAGGCGTAGGCGGCGAAGGCCGCAACGATCTCGGGTAGCACCCAGGCCGCCACCACGGCGGTTCCGACGACGGCGGCCACCGGCTTGCGGGCACGCGTCATCAGGCCCGCGATCAGGAGTCCAAGCATATTCTGGCCCACCACCGCCGACGCCACGACAAAGACAACCGTCAGGACAACCGAGGCCGGAAAAGCAGCGTCTCCCAGCAGCCGCACATAATTCTCGACGCCGGTCCAAGCCGGGTTCCTGGCGTTGCGGCCGGTGAGGGCCGCGTTGGTGAAGGAGGCGTGGAAGGACCAGAGGATGGGAGCGGCCAGGAAAACGAGGATCAGCAGGACTGACGGCAAAACCGGCAGCAGCCGCAGCTGCTGCCGGACCGTTTTTCGTTCAACCATGCGTCATTTCTGCACGACCTTGGCGTCCCCCACCAGGTCCTTGACTGTCTTGTCATACTGCGCGGCTGCTTGCTGCGGCGAGAGGGCGCCGGTGATCACGGCTTCGGTGGCAACCTGAACTGCGGCGGAAATCCGTGGATAGTCAGCTGTGGCAGGCCGGTAGTGGGTGACGGAAACGAGGTCGGAGACGTCCTTGACGAACGGATTCGCTGCCAGGTATTCGGTTTCTGCGGCGACATCCGTCCGGACCGCGATCTGGGAACCGGACACGGTGAACGCCAGGGAGTTCTTCTTGCTCAAGGCCTCGGACAGGAACTTGAAAGCCAGGTCCGGGTTCTTGGAGTCCGCCCCGACGGCCAGCGTCCAGCCTCCCGACATGCTGACGCCGCCGGGTTCCTGGCCGTGTTGCGTGGGGAACTTCGCCACGCCCATGTCCTCGGCGTAGCCGGCCCACTCGTAGTTGCCGCCCTTCTGCCAGAACGACGGCGTGTAGGAGCCTTCCACGGTGGCTCCCATCTTGCCCTTCGGCAGCCATTCGCCGAAGACTTTCTTCCAGACGTTGGCATCGAGCGCCTCGGCGGGCGTCACGGCAAGCCCTTCGTCGTAGAGTGTCTTCAGGAAAGCCAGGGAATCCTTGAACCCTTGGGAGCCCACCACCCATTTCTTCTCCTGCTGGTCATACAGTTCGCTGTCCGTGCCGTAGAGAAGCTCGTAGAAACTCTGCATGACGGTGCCCTCACCGGTGGCCTTGCCGGCATACATGTTGAAGGGGACCAGCGACGGGTCCGCGGCTTTCATCTTGCGGGCCGCGTCCAGGATTTCGTCCCAGCTCCGGGGCTGCCATGGGACGGTGATTCCTGCCTTTTGCAGGACTGTCTTGTTGTACCAGATGGCGCGGGTGTCGGTGCCGAGGGGCACCGCGTAGATGCCGCCGTCGTCGGCGGTACCGGCGGCTTTGGCGGCGTCGTTGTACAGCTTCCAGTCCGCCCATTTCTCGAGGTAACTGTCCAGTTTCAGGAGGTACCCGGCGTCGACGTCGGACCGTACCTTGAAGGTGTCCTCATAGAAGACATCCGGGGCGGTCTCCGCCGACCTCAGGGCCAGCGACAGCTTGGTGCCGTAATCGTCATCGTTGGCCTCGATGGGCTGCAGGTCCACGGTAGTGCCCTGGTTTGCCGCTTCGAAGTCCTTCTTGGCGTCCTTGAACAAAGTGTCGAGGGCAGTAAACGAATCGGTCTTCTGGTAGACGATCTTCAGGGTCTTTTTTTCGGCGGCCGGCTGTTCCGCGGAGCAGGCTGATGTTGCCACCAGCGCTGTCGCACAAAACAGCGCCACAAGGAATTTGGCAGGGCGGTGCATGACGCTCCAATCTTCGAGCGGCTGCAGCCCCCAATGTCCTCCAGCTGGCCCCAGCCTTTAGCCGATTTGCAATTTCAACTTAGTGCTTCCCGCTGTCAATGCAGGGGACGCGGCCTCAGCCTTCCAACAGCAGCCGCTGCGCGCGAGGGGCCAGCGTATGCTCGAGCACCAGGCAGGCGGCGCCGATGGCACCTACGTCCTCTCCAACACCGGTTCCGACAACTTCAATGTCATGGATCTGGCGGGCCGCGCTGTTCTCCGCCAGCAACCCGGGGACGCGGTCCAGGTATCGACGTGAGAGGCGTGTCCAGAACGGACCGCCGAAAACGACTCTTTCGACGTCGAGGGTATTGGTGACCACAGCCACGGCGCGGGCGACCAGGACAGCGGAGTGGTCGAGGATCTCCGCCGCCTTGCGGTTGCCCGCGTCGGCTTCGTCACAGAGCCTCGCGAAGCTTTCCTGGATGTCCAAGGCGCCGGAAGGGTGGCGCACAACGTCAAGGACGCCGGCGGTTTCGGCCTGCGCCACGAGGACCTGCGGGATGCTGCTGGATTTCACGCAACCCCTCAGCCCGCAATCGCACGGCGGGCCGTCCGGGTCCACAATGATGTGCCCGATTTCACCGGCATTCCCCGAAGTTCCGCGGACCACTTCGTCGTTGAGGACGATGCCGCAGCCAATGCCGGTGCCCATGTACATAAAGACGAAACTGCCGGAGCCGCTAGGCCCGCCGGCCCACGTTTCGGCGACGGCTGCGCTGGTGACGTCCTTGTCCACCAGGGTGGACAGGCCGGTGGCCTCCGCGAGGGCGTCCCGGAGCGGCACCCTGTCCCAGCCGAGCAGGAGGGGCGGATCAACGACCGTTCCCTCATCCAGGTTGATCGGGCCGGGGGCGGCAACGCCCAGGCCGGCAATTTTGTCAGGATCAACGCCGGAGGCGGCCACCAGGTCCTTGATCTCCGCGGCAATGATGGCAATGATTCCGTCCGGATCGCTGGCGCCCGGGGTGTTGATCCGGGAGTGCCTGACGACGGATCCCACGAGGTCCAACACCACGAAGGTGGTGACGGTGGGATCGAGGTGAACGCCCACCGCGTACATGCCGGCGGGGTTCAACCGGAGGATGGTGCGCGGCTTTCCCGGTCCGCTGCCTTCCTTGCCGGCTTCGACGATGAGGTTCTGGTCAAGCAGGCGGCGTGAGATGTTGGAGATCGTCTGCGGGGACAGGCCCACGATCTGGGCCAGTTCCACCCGGCTGAGGCCTCCCGAGGAGCGCCGGATGGCGTCAAGGATCACCGTGAGATTGAAGTCCCCCATACGGGGCAAATTGGTTCCGCGCCTCGGCGATGGCGTGCGGATCTCAGTCACGGATTCCCCTAAACTTCTTCGGTTATGCACTGCTGATGCTTGAATCGTACGTTACCCGCGCGCGCGGCGGTACGCTCACACGCGGACTTTGGCCACGGTGGTTTCGCTGCCGTGGCGTGCTTTCACCCGGCCCCGGCATCCCGGCATCGCCGCAGTTGCCGTTACGCAGGGCGGCAGGTGCTGACCGCAACAGTGAATTTGGCGTTCCTGCCTGCCACTCGGGTGGGCCCGACGAACCGTTCCAGCGCGGGCAGATACTGCAGGTGGCTGTTGTAGACGGTCCAGAGTTCCCCGCCCGGCGCCAGCACCCTTCCGGCGGCACGGAACATTTTGATTCCCGCCCCGGCGTGGACGCTGGCACCCAGGTGAAAGGGCGGATTCAACAGGATGAGGCCGGCGCTTCCGTCCGGCAGGGAGTCCATCGCGTCGTCCTGGAGGACCGTGATCTGACCCGCCAG
The DNA here is from genome assembly GCF_964254335.1 of Arthrobacter sp. LjRoot78. NCBI lineage: Bacteria > Bacillati > Actinomycetota > Actinomycetes > Micrococcales > Micrococcaceae > Arthrobacter > Arthrobacter sp. LjRoot78. The sequence goes on from NZ_CAXUTG020000001.1 coordinate 2,599,965, forward strand.
GCCATTGGCTTCAGCGGTGGCCCTGGCAGAGTCGACGGCCGCGGCCGACTGGTCAGTCGCCGTGACGTTCGATTCCGGATGGCTTCGGGCATACATGGCGGCCAATATGCCCGTCCCGCAGCCGAGGTCCACAACGTTGGGTACCGACGGCATGTCGGGCAAGTACCTCAGCAGGAACCGTGTTCCGATGTCGAGCTTGGTACCGGCGAACACCGCACCGCGCGCACAGACCGTGAGGTCCAGTTCGCTGTTGCTGTCCGCCACGGGAAACGGCGGCGCTCCCGTTACGGGCTTGGCGTCCTTGGCTATCAGGACCCTGGATTTTTGCCGGGCCAGTTGCGGTTGGACGTCGTTGAAGTACCGCTGCAGGACGCTGTTCATGCCCAAGCTCATGTGCTTGACCCGGCCGCCAGCCAGCAACACCGTGTCCGGAGCCGCGTAGCGGGCCACGGCGTCCGCCGCTTCCTCGAGCTCCGCGAGCGTCTTGGGCAGTTGGAGCAGCACCACGTCGGCGTCATCGAACAGTGCGGCACCGAGCGGCAACTGCTCAAAACCGGCGTCAACGCCAAGCCCCGCGGCATTGTTGCGAAGTGCCCGCTCCCCCGTGATGAGGTCCTGATGAACCTTCACGTCCCGGACGCCGTAGCCGGCCAGCGCCCCCAGCGTGAGGGCCCCGTAGCGGTCACCGATCACTGCGATCCGGCTCTCCGGCGTCAGCAGTTCCGACGCTGTTTCGAGGAGTAGCTTGTCGGTGGCATCCCAGGCCTGCAGGTTCGGGGCTTCAACGTCCGGGAACCGGCGCAGGCCGCCGAGTACTGATGCCACGCTGTTGTCCGCCACGTGCAAGCTGCCGCCTTCCCTGTCCATTGTCATTCCGCCGGCCGGTAGGGAACCACGGGGGCGAAAAGCTACCCAGTAAACCTACCCCGAAACGGTCCTGTCCGCGGCTGGCGCAAACGGTCAGGTCCGCACTTCTCCGGCCGCGCGGCGCTCGAACATCCGCAGGATGCCGGCCACAGCCGCCCGGCCGGCCCGGTTTGCACCGATGGTGGACGACGACGGCCCGTAACCCACCAGGTGAACCCGTTCCTCCGCGGCCACCTGGGTGCCGTCCATGGCGATGCCCCCGCCGCTGCCCCGCAGGTGCAGCGGGGACAGGTGTTCCAGCTCGGCCCGGAATCCGGTGGCCCAGAGGATCACCGTAGCGGCCAGGAAGCCTCCATCTGCCAGCCTGACGCCGTCGGGCTCTATCGCCGTGAACATCTCCCGCCGGTCCAGGGCGCCGCGCGCGGCAGCCGCACGCAGCGAGGGGGTCCGGAGAAGACCCGTCACAGACACCACGCTCTGGGGAGGAAGTCCCTGCCGGACCCGCTCTTCGACGAGGGCGACGGCGTCGTGACCCGCCTGTCGGTCAAACTCGGCGTCGCGCCACACTGGCTCCCGCCGGGTAAACCAGCTCGTGGTGGTCACCTGGGATATTTCGTCCAGCAGCCCGACGGCGGAAATGCCGCCGCCCACCACAATGACGTGCTGCCCGCGGAATTCCTCTGCCGCTACGTAGTCGGCCACGTGCAGCTGCCTGCCCCGGAAGCTGGACTGTCCCGGGTAGATCGGCCAGAACGGCCTGGTCCACGTGCCGGTGGCGTTGATGACCGCCCGTGCGGACCATCCGCCCTCGGAAGTTTCGATCCGAAGGCGCCCCGTGGGATGGCCGTCTTCTCGGGACACCGAACGGACCTTGACGGGCCGCAGGATATTCAGCCCGAGCCCGCCCTCGTAGTCCCCGAAGTAGCGTGACAGGAACGCGGAACTCGGCTCAGCCGGGTCGACATCCGGCTTCGGAATGCCCGGCAGGTCGCTGATTCCGTTGACGGTGGCCATCCGGAGGCTTTGCCAGCGGTGCCGCCACGCGCCGCCAGGCCCGGCTTCGGCGTCCAGCACAACGTAGGAACCCGGCGCGTCCGCCACAACGGCGGGAGCGGCGTTTTCGTCGGTTCCCCCCGCGGGCAGAAAGCCGCGACGCTGCAGGTGGTAGGCGGCGGACAAGCCGGCCTGGCCCGCGCCAATCACCACTACATCCGCGGCCTGCAGTCCGGCCGCCTGGGCGTTGAGGATCTCCGGTCCCGCCTAGACCTTCTTGACCACGCTGGATTTGAGCTGCATGGGTCCGACGCCGTCCACTTTGCAGTCGATGTCGTGGTCGCCCACTCCGTCCATCAGCCGGATGCCGCGGACCTTCGTCCCGACCTTGATGACCGTGGAGCTTCCCTTGATCTTGAGGTCCTTGATGACCGTGACGGTGTCACCGTCGGCGAGGACATTTCCCACCGCGTCCTTGATGACGGACTCTGTTACTCCTGCGGTATCCGTTGCCTCGGCAGACCACTCGTGGCCGCACTCGGGGCACACCAGCAGCGCACCCATCTCATAGGTGTACTCGCTGGAGCATTCAGGGCAGGGAGGGAGGGATTCGTTCACGCTCCCATATTAGTCGAGCGTTAAACAACAGAAGCCGCCCGGTCGGGCGGCTTCTGTTGTGTGAATCTGAGTGGAGCTGAGGGGACTCGAACCCCTGACCCCCTGCATGCCATGCAGGTGCGCTACCAGCTGCGCCACAGCCCCAAACTCTTGTGTCTTTCGGAACGATCTCCGTAAGCAACTTGATTATCTTAAACCACAATTGCGTAAGACGCCAATTCGGGCCCGGAGTGCCGGGTCCGTCCGCCGCCGCTGCCTAAATAGCGAGCCTCGGCACGGACCAGGGGGGCGCGGACAAGGGGCCGGAAAACAAAAAAGTCCGCCGGAATCTTTCGATTCCGGCGGACAATTCGGTGGAGCTGAGGGGACTCGAACCCCTGACCCCCTGCATGCCATGCAGGTGCGCTACCAGCTGCGCCACAGCCCCGAATTTTCATTGCTCCGGCACCTTCAGTCTTCACTGACGGGCCCGGTTCTGCGTCCGGATCTCTCCGAAGCAACTCAAATATCTTAGAACAGGCGTTCCGAAAATTCCAAATCGGGCATATTCGGTGGCCTGCCCCGGATTACTCGCTGTCTGAGGAAACAGCCGCTTTGGCCGACGTGTCTTCCCCGAGCTGAAGGTCAACCACGGGGCAGTCCTTCCACAGGCGCTCGAGGGCGTAGAAGACGCGGTCTTCCTCATGCTGGACGTGGATGACGACGTCGGAATAGTCCAGCAGGACCCAGCGTCCGCCGGAACGGCCCTCACGGCGCACAGGACGGAGCTCCTGCTTGCCCAGTTCCTCTTCGATGCCGTCCACGATGGCGTTGACCTGGCGCTCACTGGGCGCCGAGGCGATCAGGAAGACGTCGGCCAGGGCCAGCCGCTCGCTGACATCCAGGCCCACAATGTCCTGGGCTATTTTGTCCGCAGCAGCACGCGCGGCTACGCGGGCTATGGCGATGGATGAATCGGTTGCAGTCACGGGACTCCTTGTTGTGGTTTAAAGCTATGTAGGTCGGACGCGATGGGTATCAGCGTCGTGGTGTCGGGGCAGCGGTGCGGATAATGCCCCGGTGCGTTGAATCAGGGCGCCAGGCCGCTGATGATCATGGTCACGCCGGCAATCAGCGCGACGATCCCCAAAGCAAGGACGGCCAGCTGCAGCAGCCGGATACGGTGCGCCCGGCCCAGGCCGGCGGTGACAGCGTCAAGCGGTTCCAGTCCGTAGGCGCTGTTGGCCGCTACTCGCGGCTTGTCCACGAAATTCTCACCGGATTCAGCAGCCCACGGCTCTGCAGCCGGGGATGGCGGCAGGGTTGCCGCAGGATCGGCGGCCGCCTGAGCGGCAGCCTCCGCGCGGGCAAGTACGCCCGCCCGGCCGGTGGCCGGCGCCGCGTTCCGCCGCGGCGGACCGGGTTTGCGAGGTCCTTTGGTGCCGGGCTGCTGCAACCGGGGGCCGGGGTTGGTCACCACGGGGACATATGACGTAGCAGGCTTTTTCATCACCGGCCGGTCAATGCCGGGAACCTTTTCGAACTCCAGCGGAGTCACCATTGCGAGGTTGCTGACGGCTGAGGGCTCGGTCTTCGGGTGTGCAGGCTGGCTGGCCTGTTCGGCCAGCTTCTGCTTGGCCATGGCCCGTTTGTTCAGGATGGCGGCGCGCTCGGCCAAGGCGATCTGCTCCGCGAGGATTTCCGGATCCACTGCTTCGGGATCGTTCGCCGCAATGTGCTCCATCTTGGCGATCTGGTTCCTGGCCTGTTCGGCGATGAGGGAACGCGCTGCAAGGGCCTGCTCGACGGTCATTCCATCGGGAAGCCTGCTGTCCGCGTTGGCCTCCGGCGACGCCGTCCGCGGAGCCTCAGTGGGCGAAGGGCCGGGCTGCGACGCCGGCTGACCAGGACGTGCCTGCGGTGCGGACTGTCCGGAACGCGCCTGCGGCACGATGCGCTGGGAGGACGTGCGGGCCGGCGGAACGATCAGGTTCGCGGCGGTGGCAGGTGCGGCCTCGGCCTGGAGCTGCTGGAGCCGGAGCTGGCGGCGCGTGGGCGGACCGCCGGCGGACAGCCGTTCCTCCTTTTGCGCCAGTTCCTTGATGGTGCGCAGGGCGGCCCGGTCCCTTGCACGGCTCTGCGAGGAGCGTTCGGGGCCCGCAGGAGTCCGGACCGAGTCCACGGGACCTGGAGCCACACGACGGATGCGGCCGGTGCCGCCCTCGCCGTCCGGCGCCGGTGTCCCGTTCCCGGGCACTTTTGAGGCAGGGGGAACCGGGCCCGGTGCCGGGGGCACCGCGTCCTGAAGTGATTCCGCGCGCTCATCTCTGGCCTGCCGCAATTCACGGCGGCTACGGAGGGGAGGCTGTTCCTGGCTCATCTAACAACTCACTCGGTACTGGCTGGTTCGTGTAACTCGGTAAGTGCGGCACTGTCGTCCGGGTCGGCCTGCCCGGCATACAAGCCGTATTTCGCAATATATTGGACCACCCCGTCGGGCACGAGGTACCAGACAGGATTCCCGGCCGCGACGCGTGTCCTGCAATCAGTCGAGGAAATCGCCATGGCCGGCACTTCCAGGAGGCTGACGTCTTTCCTGCCCATTCCGTCGAGGACGTGCCCGGGACGGGTCACGCCAACGAAATGCGCCAGCGACCACAGTTCATCAATGTTCTTCCACGACAGGATCTGCGCCATGGCGTCCGCGCCGGTGATGAAGAAAAGGTCCGCATCGGGACGCAGCGTGCGGAGGTCACGCAGCGTGTCGATGGTGTACGTGGGGCCGGGGCGGTCCACATCAACCCTGCTGACGGTGAACCGTGGGTTGGAAGCCGTGGCGATGACGGTCATGAGATACCGGTGCTCCGGTTCGCTGACCTTCTTGCTCATCTTCTGCCAGGGCTGGCCGGTGGGGACAAACACCACTTCGTCGAGGCCGAACTTGGCCGCAACTTCGCTGGCCGCGACAAGGTGACCGTGATGGATGGGATCAAATGTGCCACCCATCACACCTAAACGCAGGCGACGCTTGGCGCCGCGCCGCTTCAGGACCGCGGTGATGTTAGTGGCCTTGGCCGTGATCGTGCTTGTTCGGGTGCTGGCGGTGGGGATCCGAGTGCTCCTCGACGGCCTCATGCCGGTTGCCCAGGTTGCTGTAGGACAGCGTCACGAACATCAGAACGAGCATGATCGCAAAAATGGACACACCAAAGACCCACGGTTCGGCCCACAGCGGAGCCAGTTCTTCATGTTCGGCGACCGACGCGCCTACCTGCTGCAGCAGCATTTTCTCCCCTAAAGAGTTCACACAATGACGACGGCGGTACTTCCCGCCGTTCCGGACTTCTGTTCCATGTTACAGCGTTGCTAGCTGCGGACCTGGCCCTCGCCCTGCACTATCCACTTGGTGGTAGTGAGTTCAGTCAGGCCCATGGGACCGCGGGCGTGGAGCTTCTGGGTGGAAATTCCCACCTCGGCGCCCAGGCCAAGTTCCCCGCCGTCCGTAAACCTGGTGGAGGCGTTGACGATGACCGCCGCTGAGTCGATTTCGGAAATGAAGCGTTCGGCGTTCGCGAGGTCGTTGGTGATGATGGCCTCGGTGTGGCCGGTCGACCATTTACGGATGTGCTTCACGGCCTCATCGAGGTTGTCGACCATGCCCACCGCGAGGTCCAGGTCCATGTACTCGGTGGCCCAGTCCTCGTCCGTGGCCGGAACAGATTCCACGGAGGCAGGCAGCGCGGCGCGGACCCTCGCGTCCGCGTGCAGTGTCACGCCCGCTTTCCGAAGGGCGACGGCGACGGCGGGCAGGACGGTGGACCCGGAATGCACCAGGAGCGTCTCAACGGTGTTGCAGACGCTGGGCCGCTGGGTCTTGGCATTGAGGAGGATTTCCACGGCCATGTTTTCACTGGCGGATTCGTCAATGAAGATATGGACGTTGCCCTCGCCGGTCTCGATGACGGGTACGGACGAATTGTTGACCACGGTCTGGATCAGGTCCCTGCCGCCGCGGGGAATCAGGACGTCCACCCGGCCGCGGGCCCGCATCAGGACGTTGGCTCCTTCACGGCCGAACTGGTCCACGCTCTGGACTGCGTCCGCAGGCAGGCCCACTGAATCAAGAGCTTCGCGGAGGACCCGGATGAGGGCCTCATTGGTGGCAGCGGCGGCCGTGCCGCCTCGAAGGATCACCGCGTTGCCGCTTTTCAGCGCCAGCCCGGCAATGTCCACGGTCACGTTGGGACGGGCCTCGTAGATGGCGGCAACGACGCCCATGGGAACGTTGATCTGGCGCAGGCGCAGGCCGTTGGGGAGCGTCTGGCCTCGGACCACATTCCCCACGGGGTCCGGCAGGCCCGCAAGGTTCTCCAGCGCAGCGGCCAGGGCCTCGATGCGCGCCTCGTTCAGCGTCAGGCGGTCCAGCAGGGCAGCCGACGTTCCGTTGGCACGGCCCGCTTCCACGTCCTTGGCGTTGGCGGCCAGGATCTTCGTCTTGCTGGCGATCAGGGCGGCACCGATGGCGCGAAGGCCTTTGTCCTTCCAGGCACGGTTTGCGCGCGCCATCCGGCGGGCAGCGTGACGGGATCGATCAGCAATGGCGTGCACGGCAGCCTCGACGTCAGCCGGGGACAGCCGGGCATTTTCCGTCGCGGAAGATTCCTCCGCGGAGTCGTGGGATTTCTCGGCGGCTTGGTGGATCAGTGCCTCAGTCATCATTCAAGTCTAGGCGAATCAGCCCGCTAGACCAGAACCAGGTCATCAACGTGAACAACCTCACGGTCGAAGCCGCGGCCGAGTGACTCCCCCAGTTCCACCGTGGAACGTCCTAGCATTTGGGGCAGTTCGTCCGAGGAATAGTTGACCAGCCCGCGGGCGATGACCGTACCGTCCGGCGAAACCATTTCGACGGCGTCGCCCGATTCAAAGGTGCCTTCAACGGCTGTGATCCCGGCCGGGAGCAGCGAAAAGCGGTGGTCACGGACAGCCTTGACGGCGCCGTCGTCGAGAATCAGCCGGCCCTGCACGTGCGCAAGGTGGGCGAGCCACATCATGCGCACCGATTTGCGGCCGCTGTTGACGGAGAACCAGGTCCCCACGTCCTCGCCGTTCAAGGCTGCCGCGGCGTTGGCGGTGGACGTGACCAGTGCGGGGATTCCCGAATCGGCGGCCATGGTGGCGGCCTCCACTTTCGTCTGCATGCCGCCGGTTCCCACGCCTGCCTTGCCGGGCTTACCGATGTTGACGCCTTCAAGGTCCTGGGGGCCGTCAACCTGAGGGATCCGTTTGGCGCCCTTCGAGGGAGGCCCGTCATAGAGTGAGTCGACATCGGAAAGCAGCACCAGGGCGTCGGCCCGGACCAGGTGCGCCACGAGGGCGGACAGCCGGTCGTTGTCACCGAAACGGATCTTGTGCGTGGCCACGGTGTCGTTCTCGTTGACCACGGGCACAACGCCCAAGTTGAGGAGCCGGTTCAAGGCACGGAAAGCGTTCATGTGGTGGCTGCGCCGCATCAGGTCATCCGCGGTCAGCAGGACCTGGCTCACGGTAACGCCGTGGGCTGCGAAGGCATGCGTGTAGCGTGCCATGAGGAGTCCCTGGCCCACACTGGCGGCTGCCTGCTGGGTGGCGAGGTCCCGGGGACGCTTCACCAGGCCCAGCGGGGCCAGGCCCGCCGAGATGGCGCCCGAGGACACGAGGATGATCTCGGTTCCCTGGTTGCACTTGGCGGCCAGCGCATCGGACAGCTCGATCAGCGCCTCTTCGGAGATTCCACCCTTGAGGCTGGTGAGCGACGACGATCCGACCTTGACCACGATGCGGCGTGCCCTGGCGAGCATGCTGCGGTCGTCGGTCCTGGGTTCCTCGATGACAATTGCGGAATTATCGGTCACGTGTGGGGGTTCACTCCTCATTTTCGGTGGTCAGTCCGCTCTCCTGGAGCGGCCGTGCGGCACGGCGCCCGCTGACTGATTCGGTCCAGATCCCGGCCTTGCGCTCGGCTTCCAGCTCGGCCCGGGCCGCTGCCTTGGCGTCGCGGCGCTCCTGCTGCTCGTCGCGCTTCTGCCCTCGGGTGGGTCGGTCGCCGATATCGGCAAAGCGGACGTCAGTGCCACGCGGCGAGGCAAGCAGTTCGGCGCCGGCCATCATGGTGGGCTCCCAGTCGAAGACCACGCCGTCGTCTTCACCGATCACTACGGTGTCGCCGGGCTTCGCGCCCTGCTTGAACAGCTCGTTTTCAACGCCCAGCTTGGCCAGGCGGTCCGCGAGGTAGCCGATGGCTTCCTCGTTGGTGAAGTCGGTCTGCTTGACCCAGCGCACGGGCTTGTCGCCCAACACGCGGAACAGCGGCTCGAGGTTCTTTTCCTCGCGGCGGATCTTAAAGCCGGACTCGTTGACTGCGCGGGGGCGCAGCACGGGTGCGTGAACCTTGGGCGGTGTGGCGGCCACGGCGTCCCGGGCGGCCTTGACGATCTCCGCCATGGCGAAGCCAAGCTGGCGCAGGCCTTCATGGCTTGTGGCGGAGATCTCGAAGACGCGGTAGCCACGGGACTCAAGCTCGGGCCGGACGAATTCGGCCATGTCCTTGCCGTCCGGCAGGTCGACCTTGTTGAGCGCCACCAGGCGGGGCCGGTGGTTCAGCGGGATAACCTCGCCGTCGCTGCCGGCGAAGCTCATATCAACGGCGTATTTTTCGAGTTCGGCTTCGATGATGGCGAGATCCGAGAGCGGATCGCGGTCAGCTTCGAGCGTGCCGCAGTCCAAAACGTGCACCAACGCCGCGCAGCGTTCCACGTGCCGCAGGAAGTGGTGGCCCAGGCCCTTGCCCTCACTGGCTCCCTCGATGAGGCCGGGGACGTCTGCAATGGTGAAGCGGACATCGCCGGCCTGGACAACGCCCAGGTTGGGGATCAGCGTGGTGAAAGGATAATCGGCGATCTTGGGCCGTGCCGCAGACATGGCGGCAATCAGGCTGGACTTGCCGGCGGACGGGAAGCCCACCAAGGCGATGTCCGCAATGGACTTCAGTTCGAGGACGATGTCGCTGGATTCGCCTTCGATGCCGAGCAGCGCGAAGCCCGGGGCGCGGCGCTTCTGCGAGGACAGCGCGGCGTTGCCGAGCCCGCCAGGACCGCCGGCGGCAGCAATGAACTCGGTGCCTTCGCCGACCAGGTCGGCCAGGACACGGCCGTCCTTGGTCTTGACGACGGTGCCTTCAGGAACGGAAAGAATCAGGGTTTCGCCGTTTTTGCCGCCGCGCCAGTCGCCCATGCCGGGTCCGCCGTTGGTGGCGTGGCGGTGGGGGGCGTGGTGGTAGTCCAGAAGCGTGGTGGTCTGGGGGTCAACGCGCAGGATGACGTCGCCGCCGTCGCCGCCGTTGCCGCCGTCGGGACCGCCCAGGGGCTTGAACTTCTCGCGGTGGACGGAGACACAGCCGTGGCCGCCGCTACCGCCGGATACGTGCAGTACTACCCGGTCTACAAAGCTCGCCACGTGAATCTCCTCTGTGCTTAACCTGACCGTCTTGGACGCCCAAATTGATTGTAATGCGGTTAAAAGAACAGTGGAGCGGGCCATCATGGCCCGCTCCACCGGTTTAGATCTTGTTGTTACTCTGCAGCTGCAGCAGCAACGATGTTCACGACGCGACGTCCGCGGCGGGTGCCGAATTCGACGGCGCCGGGGGTCAGTGCGAACAGGGTGTCGTCGCCGCCACGGCCCACGCCGGCACCCGGGTGGAAGTGGGTGCCACGCTGGCGGACGATGATCTCGCCTGCGGAAACTACCTGGCCGCCGAAGCGCTTGACGCCGAGGTACTGGGCGTTGGAGTCACGACCGTTGCGAGTGGAGCTCGCGCCTTTTTTATGTGCCATTTGAAATGCCTGCCTTAAAAATTCTGGGGAATCTGCTGAAAACCTGAAAAGTAACGGAAGGTTACTTGATACCGGTGATCTTGACCTTGGTCAGTTCCTGACGGTGACCCTGGCGCTTCTTGTACCCGGTCTTGTTCTTGAACTTCTGGATGACGATCTTCGGACCACGAAGGTCCTGGAGGATCTCAGCCGTAACCGTTACCTTGGCCAGGTCCGCAGCGGCAGACGTGACTTTGTCACCGTCTACCAGGAGCAGTGCGGGCAACTCAATGGTGCTGCCGGCTCCACCGGGGACGCGGTTCAGGGTAACGAAGTCTCCAACGGAAACCTTCTCTTGGCGGCCGCCTGCGCGGACAATCGCGTACACCACTGGGGAACTCACTTCTCTCGACGTTTATTACTAGATTTGCGTGCGGAACCTGGGTCCAATTGTTTGGCCTGGCTCACGCTGTGCCTCAACGCCGGTGGATTCCCCGGGGGAACCCATGAGTTATCCCACGAACTATTCCGTTTGTCATTCCAAACCGAGCAATCCGGGGTCATAACCCAAGTGTTGGCGTAAGCACCGAAGATCTAGACTACGCTAATTTTGCCTTCGGCCGCAAATGAGGCTGGCTCCGGTGGTAGTACGTGATGGGCGCCACTCTGTGCAATACAGACTGCCGCTGCAACGACTTCCGGAACCGTGCCCCACTACCTTACCGGCTCTGGAACACTTTGCGGTTCAGCATGCACGCGCGGCGCGTCGAAAAAATCCACCTCGTAGCGGCACGACTGCCGGAAGGCCAGCCGCATGGCCTGCCGTTCCACTTCGGAGGCGGCCTGTGCGGCGTCGTCGGTGATTCGCACCGCTTCCCTGGTGGCGGCGGCGAATTCTTCGTCCGCGTACGTGCGAAGCCAGTCGGCGTAGGGATGGCCCGACGGCGACCCGGCCGCCTGGAACTGACCGTGCAAGGTGGCACCCACCTCGGCGTACAGCCAGAAGCACGGCAGCACGGCGGCCACGAGCACTCCGTAGCTTCCGGAAACAGATGAGGCCAGCAGGTGGTCCACGTAGGACTTGGTGACCGGTCCCAAGGCGGCGTCCACGTTCCGGGTGCTGAGCCACGTCCTGTGCAGTTCGGACTCGACTTCCAAGCATTGCTGTGCCGACCGTGCCCAGAAGAGCTGCTCGGCCTCGGTGGGGGCAATAGCGGCGGCACGGGACAAGACCCTGGAATAGCCGTTCAGGTAGATGGCGTCCTGGGCAAGGTAATACGCGAAGTGCTGCTCGGTAAGGGAGCCGTCGGCCAGGCCGCGGATGAAGTCCAGCCCGTAGATGTCGTCCAGGTCCGGCCCGGCGTCCTGCCGGAGCGCCTCTGCGAACTCTCCTGCAGCCAGCGCATCCTGGCCCTTCGGGGCCAGATGGTGGAAATGGTGTACCGGGCCGTTGCCCGTTCCCACCTCCAGTGCTTCGGCTTCCCGGAGCGCTCCCTGCAGCCACGGCTTCACTGCCCGCAGGGATGCCTCCCAATCCCCCAGCCTTGCCTGCGCGGTGGCCATGCCCGATGACAGGGAACAGCCGGTGCCGTGGCTGTTCCTGGTGTCGATCCGCGCGCCCGGGACCACCACAACGTCCTGGGCGAGCAGCCCTTCGGTGTTGACGAGGGCGTCGGGGCACGCGCCGCCCTCGAGGTGTCCGCCCTTGACAAGGACGGTGGTGCCGGCCTGCGCAGCGAGGCGTTTGCCCTGGGCGAGTGCCGCTTCCCAGTCGTTCGCCAGGGGTTCGCGGAGCAGCATCGCCAGTTCGGCCAGGTTCGGCGTGATGAGGTCGGCCAGGGGCAGCAGTTCGCGCAGTTCCTCCTCGGCAGCCTTCTGCAGGAGCCGGTCCCCGCTGGTGGCGACCATCACGGGGTCGAGAACCACGACGGCGGGACGGGCTTTCCCAAGCCAGCTGCGGACGGCGGCAATCACCGCAGAGTCGCCCAGCATGCCGATTTTGACGGCATCGATGCTGATGTCATCGCTAATGGCCTCGAGCTGCGCAGTCAGGAAGCCGGCCGGCGGAACGTGGACCGCCCGGACGCCGTGGGTGTTCTGTGCCGTCAGGGCAGTAATGGCAGCCATGCCGTATCCCCCGTTAGCGGCAATGCTCTTGAGGTCCGCCTGGATCCCCGCCCCGCCGGACGGGTCGGAGCCGGCGATGGCCAGCACCCTCGGGGTACTGCGCAAGGGGGCGCTGCCTCCTGGTGCGGGCGCTGCGGCGTTGGCAGGGGTGGGCAGGAATGATGAAGCCAAAGGAGACATCCCTTCGCCGGTGCTAACCGGACAGGTTCAACGGGTCTGGATCTCAGCCGGCCCTGTGCGCGGCACCCCGTGTCAGTCCCCTAGCCTAGCTTTTCCCTGCAACGAACTCGCGGGTACGGCCCGAAACCGGCGTATTGCTACGCCTGTTCCGGGCCGCACCCGCGGTGTCAGCTGGCCGGATCAGAGCCTGCCGGATCAGAGCTCCGAAGCCGGGACCCCCACGCCAAGGATGATCGGCTCGTTGGCCGGCGCTTTGGCGGGCGCGTCCTTCTTTGCCGGCTCAGGTGCCTTAGCTTCGTGGGTGTGCCCTGATGCGGCGACCGGGGCAGTCTCGTGGTGCTCCACGGACGTCTCGTTCGCTGCGCCCTGGGCACGGCTCGCGCTCCGGTTGCGGCGGGGACGGCGGGCCCGGCCCTGCACCGCAGTGTGGTCGGTGTAGTCGGCTTCAGGAGCCTGCGCCGCCTGTACCTGCGCCGCCGGCGTTTTGGCCGCCTGCACCTGGGCCGCCGGTGCCTGCGGTTCAACCGGTGATGCCGGCGCCTCAGCCGCGGCAGGTTCGCCAAGGTGGGCGAATGCCTCAGCCAGGCGGTCAAGGGTCAGGGCCGCTCCGGAGGCAGGAGCTTCCCCGGCATGCTCAACGAACGGCAGAGCCACTTTTTCGCCGCCGAACGTCAGGACGGCCGCCGGCCGCCCTGCAGCAGCCACCTCGGCTTCCGACACCTTAGCGGGCCGGGCCGTAGCGGGTGCAGACGGGGTGGCCTGCGTCGGACCCGACTTGGCCGGCGTCCCCGCTTGCCCGGAAAGTACCTGCCCGGCCGGGGCCTGGGCGCCCTGTGCCTGGGCCGCCAGTGCCTGGCCCACTGCCTGTGCTGCCGCGGCCGCGGCCGCAGGTGCTGCATGGCCTGCCTCGGCATCGTGCAGGTGGGCAGCATGCGCTGCCGCTGCGATGTTGGCCAACGCCACGCGTGTCGCTTCAGCCTTGGCATGGCGCTCGGCGTCCGTGGGCTCGTGGTGCACCGGAGCCGGCGTCAGCGGAGCAGCCTCGGAAGACGGCTGGCCGCCCTTGCCCCGGCGGCGGCTCTTACGCTCCGTACGGGGAGGCTGCTGGGCTTCCGTCCGCGGCACGTGGTGCTCGGCGGCCACAACGTTGGCGCGGCGGTGCTCCACGGGCTCGTCGTGGGTGACAATGCCGCGGCCGGCGCAAGCCTCGCACTGCTCGCCGAAGACTTCCAGGAGCCCGGTACCCATGCGCTTGCGGGTCATCTGCACGAGGCCCAGCGAGGTCACTTCAGCAACCTGGTGCTTGGTCCGGTCGCGTCCGAGGCACTCCACCATGCGGCGAAGCACGAGGTCGCGGTTGGATTCGAGCACCATGTCGATGAAGTCAATGACGATGATGCCGCCGATGTCGCGGAGCCGCAGCTGGCGCACCACTTCCTCGGCCGCTTCCAGGTTGTTCTTGGTAACGGTTTCCTCAAGGTTGCCGCCGCTGCCGGTGAACTTGCCGGTGTTGACGTCCACCACGGTCATGGCTTCGGTGCGGTCGATCACCAGGGAGCCGCCGGAAGGCAGGAAGACCTTGCGGTCCAGGGCTTTGTGGATCTGCTCGTCGATCCGCCAGGCCGCGAAGATGTCCGTGTCCTTGGTCCACTTTTCGAGCCGGCCCACCAGGTCCGGGGCCACATAGGTGACGTACGCCTCGATGGTGTCCCAGGCTTCCTCGCCGGAAACGATCAGCTTGGAGAAGTCCTCGTTGAAGACGTCGCGGACTACCTTGATGGTGAGGTCCGGTTCGCCGTAGAGAAGCTCCGGCGCAAGGATTTTGGTGGACGTGGCCTGGCCCTCGATGCCTTCCCACTGGGCGCGCAGGCGGTTGATGTCGTGCGTCAGCTCTTCCTCGGACGCGCCCTCGGCGGCCGTGCGGACAATCACGCCGGCATCTTCCGGAAGGCGGTCCTTGAGGATCCGCTTGAGGCGGTTGCGCTCGACGTCGGGCAGCTTGCGGGAGATCCCGGTCATGGAACCGCCGGGAACGTAGACGAGGTAGCGGCCGGGCAGGGAGATCTGGCTCGTGAGGCGGGCGCCCTTGTGGCCGACCGGGTCCTTGGTGACCTGGACCAGTACGGAGTCGCCGGACTTCAGCGCGTTCTCGATCCGGCGCTGCTTGCCCTCGAGGTTGACGGCGTCCCAGTTGACCTCGCCGGCGTACAGTACGGCGTTGCGGCCGCGTCCGATATCCACGAAAGCGGCTTCCATCGAGGGCAGGACGTTCTGGACCTTGCCCAGGTATACGTTGCCGATCAGGGAGTCCTGCTGGGTCTTCGAAACGAAGTGCTCGGCCAGGACGCCGTCTTCCAGGACGCCGATCTGGATTCTGTCGTCTCGCTGGCGGACGATCATCTGGCGGTCCACGGATTCACGGCGGGCCAGGAACTCCGCCTCGGTGATCACGGTACGGCGGCGGCCGGTGTCGCGTGATTCGCGGCGGCGCTGCTTCTTGGCCTCAAGCCGGGTGGAGCCCTTGACGGACGTGACGCGGTTGTTGACCGGCGCCTCGCTGATGGCCCGGGGCGCACGGACGCGGGTCACGGTGTTGGGCGGGTCGTCGTCTCCCCCGCCCGTGAGCTCGAGGTCCTGGTCGCCACGGCGGCGGCGGCGACGACGGCGGGAGGTGACGCCGTCGTCCGCGGTAACGGTGGACTCCTCATCTGCGTCCTCGTCCCCGGCGGCGCCTTCGCCAGCCTCGGTCTCGCTGGCAGCTTCCCGGTCCGTCACGCGGCTGCGGCCACGGCGTCCGCGGCTGCGACGGCGGCGCGAGCCGCCGGCGTCGACGTCCTCGCCTTCGTCCTCCGTGTCTTCTTCTTCGCTTTCCTTGGCCACGGCAGGCGCGGCTGCCGGGCGGACCACGGCGCTCAGGTCCGGTGCCTGGAAAATCATGGAGGTGACGGCGCCAGGTTCGAGGAAGAGTGCACCGACGGGGCTGGCGGCTTCAGCCGCTGCAGGCTGCTCCGGCTCGGCAGCTACGGAAGCGGCGGATTCCTGGCCTGCGGCGGCCGCCTCTTCTTCTGTTGCTATCGGCTCTGTTGTTGCTACGGGTTCGGCAGCAGGCGCGGCCTCTTGGGCGGCGGCAGGCTCAGCGGCCGGCTGGACGTCGGCAGCTTTGACGGGGGCTTTGGCACGTGAGGCCCGGCGGCGGACGGGCTTTTCGACGACGGCGGCTTCTGCCGGCGCGTCTGCCTGCCCGGTTTCAACCTGCTCTGCTTCAACTTGATCCGCAGCAACCGTCGCCGACGCTTCATCGGCGAATACCGGAAGCGGCTCGGCAGGCTCCACCTTCTTGCGCGAACGGCTGCGGCGCGCCGGCGGCTTTTCCTCTGCAGCGGCTTCGGCAGCCGGGGCTTCTGCTGCCGGCGCCTCTGCGTGGGCCGGCTCCGATTCGACAGCTTCGACTGCCTCAGCCTTGGGGGCGGCCTTGCGCCGTGTCCGGACGGCCCTCTTGGGCGCTGGGGGCGCTACTGCCTCTTCGCTGGCAGCGGTTTCTTCGTTAACGGCTAGAACCTGGTCATTATCCATATGTGGCGACACTCCTGCCCCTGACGCACCGCCACATCCGGCACCCATTGGGGCACATATTGTCAAAACCCGCAGGCGTTGACAGAAGTCAATTGGATACCCTCAGGTTCGCACCGGCAGTGGGGTGCGGCAGCCCTGGAGGGCCGGTGGCGTTGTTCTGAAACCCGTTGTTCCTGAAAGCCACAACCAGGTGCCGTCCAATGGCATTGCAGGTAGTCCGGGATCTATCGTGGATCCGGAGCGTGCCCTGCTCATCATTGGCGGTCTTACAAACAAGCCACCGGACTGAAATTCGAATGTGGATCGTATTCCAGCCAGCTTCATTCTCTCATACGCTCAGTCAATCGGGGCGGAAGCGGAGCGATCCGGCTCACGGTCAGCGCCTGGCGGGAACAAGTCTGTGGGGCCGGTCCAGCCTCCGGCGTTACAATCAGGGCGAGGAGCCCTCTAGAAAAAGGACGCGACATCCCATGCCCAGCATCTCCAATTCCATGCAGAACGATTTGGTGGACGGTGACCTCCGCGAGCGTGGAGCGGCCCGGGAAGGCTTGCCTCCCATGACCCGGGACAAACCGTTTGGCTGGCTGATGGTCATCACCGGCGTCATTGGCTGGCTGGCCTCCGGGGCCCTGGTCCTGGAGAAGCTCGCGGTCCTCAAGGATCCGAACCATGTCACGGCCTGTGATATCAGTCCGTGGGTCTCCTGCGGAGCCGTCATGCAGACATGGCAGAGTTCCCTCTTCGGCTTTCCCAACATGTTTATCGGCATCGTGGCATTCGCCGTCGTGATCACCACGGGCATGGCAGTTCTCTCCGGCGCCAAGTTTGCCCGCTGGTACTGGCTTGGCCTGCAGGCCGGCGTGACGCTGGGCTTTGCCTTCGTGGTGTGGCTGTGGTCGCAGGCGCTGTACTCCATCCACATCCTGTGCCCGTTCTGCATGGTGGTCTGGGCCGCCATGATTCCACTCTTTGTGTGGACAACGGTCCGGAACATCGCACACGGCGTGATCAAGCTTCCGGCAGGCCCCGCGAAGATCGTCGGCGACTCCGGCTGGATCGTCACCGCCCTGCTGTATGTGGCCGTCATCGCCACGATCTTCTTCGCCTTCATCCAGGTGTTCGTCGGGACGTCCGGCTACTAACCCGGCTACTAACAAGCGCGAGCGTACAGTTGAGGCCCCCGTTTCTTCGGAAACGGGGGCCTCAACTGTACGCTCGCGCTTAGGCGGAGGGCTGTTAGTCCTGGAACCAGATCTTGATCTCGCGTTCGGCGGACTCCGCCGAATCGGAACCGTGCACCAGGTTCTGCTGGACCTTCAGGCCCCAGTCCCGGCCGAAGTCGCCGCGGATGGTGCCGGGTGCCGCCGTCGTCGGGTCGGTGGTGCCGGCGAGGGAACGGAAGCCCTCGATCACTCGGTGGCCTTCGAAGATGGCGGCGACAACGGGCCCGCTGAGCATGAACTCAACGAGAGGCTCGTAGAACGGCTTGCCCACGTGCTCCTCGTAGTGCTGCTCCAGCAGTTCGCGGTTGGCGTCGACCTTCTTGAGCTCGGTCAGGGTGTAGCCCTTGGCTTCAATCCGGCCAAGGATGGCGCCGGTCAGGTTGCGGGTCACGCCGTCGGGCTTGATCAGGACGAGGGTGCGCTCAATGCTCACAACTGCTCCAATGTGGTTGGGTGGGGGTTCGAAATTAGTTTAGTTGGTTTCGCCGTCAGGGTGGGCGGCTTCCCATTCGGCCTGTTCACGTTCGCGCTGGGCGGCCTCGCGGTCGATCCGGATGCCGGTCCTGATCCCGTACCACCAGGCAATGGCGAACAGGATCCCCACCACGAACATCATGGGTTCGATGAATCCGGTGAAAATCAGGACAAGCTGGAGGATCCAGCCCAGGGCAACACCCCACGGTTTGGACAGCACGGCGCAGGTGAACACCAGCACCAGGCTCAGGCCGATGCCCACGGAGAGGATTACAGCCGGCGGGAACTCGTCGCGGCGGAGGCCGAAGACCGCCAGCGTGGCGAAGAACGCAACGAACGCTTCGAGAACCAGGACCGTGGAGGCGAACATGACCTTGGTGGAGCGCCGCTTTTTGGGCATCCCCGGACGCCACTCACGCTGCGCTTTTGTAAGTCGGGCCATGGTCAGGCATCCGCCTTTCCGAGCAGGATCCGGGCTTCCGCCACGAGCGTGATGGAGCCGGTCACCAGGACGCCGCCGGCCAGGTCCTCATTGGCTTCAGCGTGCTCAACGGCCCATTCCAGGGCGTCGTCGAGCTTCTCGGCAACGTGGATGTTGTCCTCGCCGAAGCCCAGGTCCAGAGCGATTTCTGCGAGGTCCTCGGCCGGTACGGCGCGGGGCGAGTTGGACTGCGTGAAGCAGTATTCGGCCGCGAGGTCGCCCAGGGACTCCTTGAGCTGGCGGAGGATTTCCTCGGCGTCCTTCTCCTTCAGGACGCCCACGACCACTACGAGCTTGGTGAAGCTGAAGGCCTCGTGGATCGCCTCGGCCGAAACGCGGATGCCCTCGGGGTTGTGGGCGGCGTCGACGATGATGGTCGGGGCAGTCCGAAGCACCTCCAGGCGGCCCGGGGAGCTAACCGAAGCGAACGCTTCCTGGAGGATTTCGGCGTCGAGCGCCTTTTCCCCGCCGAAGAAGGCCTCGAGCGCGGCAATGGCGACGGCGGCATTCTCCGCCTGGTGCGCTCCGTGCAGCGGCACCAGCAGTTCCTCATACCGTCCGGCCAGGCCCTGGATGGTCACCATCTGGCCGCCGACGGCGACGGTCCGGGACTCGACGCCGAACTCCACGCCTTCGAAGCGGTACGGGGCCCCCGCTTCCCGGGCCTTCTCAAGCAGCACCTGCGCGGCACCGACAGGCTGCGCGGCGCTGACCAGGAAGCCTCCCGGCTTGATGATGCCCGCCTTTTCGTAGGCAATCTCTTCAGTGGTCTCGCCGAGGAGGTCGGTGTGGTCCAACGAAATGGGAGTCACCACCGCCACCTGGCCGTCGCCGACATTGGTGGCGTCCGTGATGCCGCCGAGGCCAACCTCCATGACGGCCACATTGACCGGCTGGTCGGCAAAAACGGCGAAGGCCAGGATGGTGAGGCACTCGAAGTACGTCAGCCGGGGCTGGCCCTCGGCCTCGAGTTCGCCGTCCACGATCTGCAGGTAGGGCCTGATCTCGTCCCAGATCCGGACGAAGGTCTCATCCGACACAGGTGCGCCGTCGACGCTGATCCGCTCGGTGACCTTGGACAGGTGCGGGCTGGTGTAGCGCCCGGTGCTCAGCCCGTGGGCCCGCAGCCCGGCTTCGATCATCCGGGCCGTGGACGTCTTGCCGTTGGTGCCGGTGACATGGATGATCGGGAACGCCTTGTTGGGCTCCCCCAGCACATCCATGGCCCGGAACAGCGGCGCGAGGCGGGGCTCCATTTTGTTTTCCGGCGCCCGGCCCAGCAGCTCGGCGTAGACGCTTTCCACGGAAAATTCGTCGGTCATTGTTTAGGCCTCTACTTTTTCTGCCGCGGTCTTGGCAACGGTGACCTGCGGTTCGTTGACGTCGGCCGCGACGGTGTCCAGCCGGACTGTCAGCGTCTCGGTCTTGACGAGCTCAGCGTTTGCCAGCAGGGCATCAACGACGTCCTGCTTCGCGGTGACGGTGGTGTGGATCCGGTCGCTGACGTTGAGTCCGGCGTCCTTGCGGGCCTGCTGGATGGCGCGGACCATGTCGCGGGCGGCACCTTCGGCTTCCAGTTCCGGCGTGACCTCGGTGTTGAGCACCACGAACCCGCCGCCGGGAAGGACGGCGGCAGCCCGCGATCCTTCGCCTTCCGCGGCTTCCGCAACGACGGTTTCCAGGGTGTATTCCTGCGGCTCGAGGGCCAGGCCGCCGGCGGTGACCACGCCTTCTTCGCTAACGGACCAGTCACCGGACTTGGAGCCCTTGATGGCCTGCTGGACGTTCTTCCCCAGGCGGGGGCCCGCGGCCCGGGCGTTCACCACGAGCTTCTGCTCGATGCCGAACTCCTCCGGGGAGGCGCTCTCGGCGTCCAACAGGCGGACGGAACGCAGGTTCAGTTCATCCGCGACGACGGCGGCGAAGCCTTCCAGCGCGTCCGCGCCGGGTGCCACCACAGTGAGTTCCTGCAGCGGCAGGCGGACACGGAGGTTCGCGGCTTTGCGCAGCGAGGATCCAGTGGAACAGATCTGCTGCACGCGGTCCATTGCTTCCACCAGCGACGGGTTGGCCGGGAAGAGTTCCGCGTCCGGCCAGTCTGCCAGGTGCACGGAGCGTCCGCCGGTGAGGCCCCGCCAGATCTCCTCGGAGACCAGCGGCAGCAGGGACGCGGCCACGCGGGAGACGGTTTCCAGCGCAGTGTAGAGCGCGTCGAAGGCATCGACGCTCTCGTCGAAGAAGCGCTGGCGGCTGCGGCGCACGTACCAGTTGGTGAGCATGTCCAGGTAGCTGCGCAGTTCGTCGCAGGCACCGGAGATGTCATAGCTGTCCAGCTGGGCGGTCACATTGCGGACCAGGTCACCGGTATTGGCCATCAGGTACTGGTCAAGGGTGTCCGCGTAGCCGTCGTAGCGCAGCTTCGCGTCATAGCCGCGCCCGCCGTCAGCGGCGTTGGTGTACAGCGTGAAGAAGCTGTAGACGTTCCACAGCGGCAGGATGACCTGGCGGACGCCGTCGCGGATTCCCTGTTCGGTGACCACGAGGTTGCCGCCGCGCAGGATGGGGCTGGACATCAGGAACCAGCGCATGGCGTCGGAGCCGTCGCGGTCCAGGACCTCGGAGACGTCCGGGTAGTTGCGCAGGCTCTTGGACATCTTCTGCCCGTCCGAGCCCAGGACGATGCCGTGGCTGATGACATTGCGGAAGGCCGGCCGGTCGAATAGCGCGGTGGAGAGGATGTGCAGCATGTAGAACCAGCCGCGGGTCTGGCCGATGTACTCGACGATGAAGTCCGCCGGGTTGTGGGTGTCGAACCATTCCTCGTTCTGGAACGGGTAGTGCACCTGGCCGTAGGGCATGGAGCCGGAGTCGAACCAGACGTCCAGGACGTCCTCGACGCGGCGCATCACGGACTGGCCCTCTTCGGGGGTCCGCGGGTCGTCCGGGTTCGGGCGCGTCAGTTCGTCGATGAACGGCCGGTGCAGGTCCACCTGGCCGGCCTTGTTCAGCGGAAGCCGGCCGAAGTCGGCTTCGATCTCGGCCAGGGAGCCGTAGACGTCGGTGCGCGGGTACTCGGGGTCGCTGGACTGCCACACCGGGATGGGGCTGCCCCAGTAGCGGTTCCGGCTGATGGACCAGTCGCGGGCGTTGGCGAGCCACTTGCCGAACTGGCCGTCCTTGACGTTCCCAGGGATCCAGTTGATGTCCTGGTTCAGCTCGGACATGCGGTCCTTGAACTTGGTGACCTCCACGTACCAGGAGGACACCGCGCGGTAGATCAGCGGGTTGCGGCAGCGCCAGCAGTGCGGGTAGCTGTGCTCGTAGCTGGCCTGGCGCACCAGGCGGCCCTGGGCGCGGAGCACCTGGGTGATGGGCTTGTTGGCATCGAACACCTGCAGGCCCACGATGTCGTGCAGGTCGCCGTGCGAGAAGAGCGGCAGGAACTTGGCGCCCTCGTCCACCGACAGCACCACGGGGATGCCGGCCTCTTCACAGACCTTCTGGTCGTCCTCGCCGTAGGCGGGCGCCTGGTGGACGATGCCCGTGCCGTCGGTGGTGGTGACATAGTCGGCCACCAGGAAGCGCCAGGCGTTCTCGGTGCCGTACTTTTCGGCGTCGCTAAAGTCGTTCCACAGCGGCTGGTACTGCAGGCCGGCCAGCTCGGCGCCGGTGTAGGTGGCGGTGACCGCGGACTCGGCCGCCTCAACGCCGGCGGTGCCGTCGCCGTAGCCAAGGTCCTTGGCGTAAGCGCCCAGCAGGTCCGCCGCGAGCAGGAAGCTGCCCTCGACGGGGGCTTCGGCCGACGCCGCCTTGATGCCGTTGGGTCCGGCAGGCAGCACGGCGTACGTGATGGCCGGCCCGACGGCGAGCGCCAGGTTGGTGGGCAGCGTCCAGGGCGTGGTGGTCCAGGCGAGGGCCTGCACACCGGCGAGCTGCTGTGACAGTCCGGACTCCCCCGCGGTGATGGGGAACGTGACCGTGACGGTCTGGTCCTGGCGGTTCTTGTAGACGTCGTCATCCATGCGCAGTTCATGGTTGGACAGCGGTGTCTCGTCCTTCCAGCAGTACGGCAGTACGCGGTAGCCGTTGTAGGTCAGGCCCTTTTCGTGCAGCTGCTTGAAAGCCCACAGCACCGACTCCATGTATTCGACGTTGAGCGTCTTGTAGTCGTTGTCGAAGTCCACCCAACGGGCCTGGCGGGTGACGTAGCTCTTCCACTCGTCGGCGTACTTCATGACGGAGGCGCGGCAGGCGTCGTTGAACTTGTCGATGCCCATGGCCTCGATCTGGGTTTTGTCCGTCATGCCCAGCTGCTTCATGGCTTCCAGCTCGGCGGGGAGCCCGTGGGTGTCCCAGCCGAAGCGGCGCTCCACGCGGCGGCCGCGCTGCGTCTGGTAGCGGCCCACCAGGTCCTTGGCGTAGCCGGTCAGCAGGTGGCCGTAGTGCGGCAGGCCGTTGGCGAAGGGAGGACCGTCATAGAAGACGAATTCGTTGCTGCCGGGCTGCCCGCCGGGGGCGTCAGCGCTGCGCTGGTCGATGCTCGCCTGGAAGGTGCCGTCCTGGTCCCAGTACTTGAGGATGCGTTCTTCGATCTCCGGGAACTTCACGGAGGCGGACACACCGGAGGTGTTGGAAGAAGAGTCGGTGGAGCCGGCGCCTGCGGCGGAGGCCTTGGGGTAATAAGTCATCTCGACATCCTGGGTTGAGCTAGTGAACAAGTGGATCATTCAGGATGCGAGGACGGCCCGTGCGCTGTTTTCCAACTGCACCGGTACCGCGGTACCACCTCACTTACCGTCGCCGGGCCCCTGCGAAAGGACAGAGCACCGGCGTCGGCCGCTCATTGCTGCTGTGACGGGCTTACCCGTCCGGTTCTACTGCCCCGGGTTCCTGCACTGCAGGGGTCCGAAGGTTCTTCCGGAAGCTCACCGGTGATGGCCGGGTCAACGCTGTTACCCGATTCTACCCAGAGTTGCCTTGGGTTGTGGTAGCCGGAAGGGTAATCCCGGGCACAAGCGGACGGTTCGACTGCATAGACTCGGAGCCATGACCATCCGCACCACAGCCTCCACGGGCTCCAGCCGCCGGCCACGACGCCGCCGGTCCGCCGCCTGGCCGGTGCTCTGCGTGCTGGCGTCAGTGCCGGTGGCGGCCCTGTCGGTGTTCCGCGCCATCCCGGCGGAATGGCCCACCATCGTTGTCCAGCTGCTGTCCTTCACACCGTGGCTGCTGGTTCCTGCCGGCGTCGCATTGCTCCTTGCCGTTGCCGGCCGGCGCAGGTGGCTGGTCTGGCTGACGGCGGTCGCGGCGGCGGCACAACTCCTGTGGCTGTT
Source organism: Arthrobacter sp. LjRoot78 (assembly GCF_964254335.1). NCBI lineage: Bacteria > Bacillati > Actinomycetota > Actinomycetes > Micrococcales > Micrococcaceae > Arthrobacter > Arthrobacter sp. LjRoot78. The sequence continues at coordinate 2,623,666 of NZ_CAXUTG020000001.1, forward strand.
CCCGCTGGATTACGGCAGGAGCATTACGGACGCCGAAGCGCCCACGGTCCAACTGACGGCGATGAACATCAATTCGGAATTCGGCCAGGCGGACGCGGCGGAAATTGTCCGCCTGGTCCGGGAGAACGGCGTCGGGCTGCTGACCATCCAGGAACATACAAAGTCCCTTGAAGACGGGCTCACGGCTGCCGGGCTGCCGGAGTTGTTGCCGAACCGGCTCAGCGATCCCACAGACGACGCCGCGGGCAGCGCCATCTATTCAGCGCACCGTTTGGAGGCGGTTGGCGTGCTGCCCGACACACCGTTCCAGATGCCGGTTGTCCGGCTGACAATGGAAGGAGCGGGAACGCCGGCCGTCCTCGAGGTGGCCAACGTCCACGCGCTTCCACCGGTGGACGTACGCGTGGACCAGTGGCGCAGCGACCTCGCGGCCCTGGCCCGGCTGGCTGCACGGCCCGGCAACCGGCTGCTGATCGGCGACTTCAACGCCACCTATGACCACAAGGAGTTCCGTGCGCTGCTCGACGGCGGCCCGGACGGCCGGAAGATGGTGGATGTGGGGACGGCCGCCGGAATGCGGCTCGTCCCCACGTGGCCGATGGAGGGGCAGCGGCTACCCGGCATCGCCATCGACCACCTCGTCACCAGCCCCGGCATCGCCAGTTCCGGATACGCGGTCCACCGCATATCCGGAACTGATCACGCCGCCGTCCTGGCCACGTTGGCCGTCCCCTCCGCAGGTTAGTTCAAGGTTTTCGGCTGGTCGAAGCTCCGCGGCAGCTTCATGCCGGCCTCAGCCATAACGTCACGGAGCCTGTCCGGGTAGTCGGTGATGATGCCGTCCACACCGGCGGCGATCAGCGAGCGCATGGTGGGCTTGTCGTCCACGGTCCACGGGATGACCTGCATGCCTGCAGCATGGGCGCGCTGCACCATGTCGGCCGTGACGTAGGCGACGTAGCCGGGATCTGTTACCGAGCCGTTCTGCGGGGAGCCGTGCACCGGGGAGATTGCGTCGAAGCCGAGATGAGATGCCGCATTGACGAGGTCTCCGCCGAAGTCGTCCGAATCAATGCCGCCGAGCCAGGGTGAGCTGCCCGGTTGCCCGGCCTGGAGGAAGTCCTTGTTTGTCAGCGCAACAGTGCGGATCTGCGGATCGCGCTGCTGTACAAGGCGCAGCGAACCCCAGTCGAAGCTCTGGATGGAAACCCTGTGCTGCATGTTGGCTGCTTTGATTTCCCGCAGGGCGACGTCCACGAACTGCTCCCGCGGCGCCGTTTGCTCCGGAGCGCCGGCTTCGACCTTGGTCTCGATGTTGAACTTCACCTGGCTGGCCCGGTAGGACTCCGCCAAGGCGAACACTTCGGAAAGGGTAGGCATCTGTGCACCTGGAGACGCGGCCTGGCCCGGGAACTGGGAAAGGGTGAGGCTGCCGCAGTCCAGGCTCCGGACCTGGGCAAACGTCAGATCCTTGACGTACTTGCCCACATACGGAAACTGCGGATCCCCTGCCTCGACGGGAGCCGTGTCCCGGCATTTGTTGGGGCTGATCTTGCGGTCGTGCGTAATGACTTCGCGGCCGTCCTTGGTGATCTGAAGGTCAAGCTCGAGCGTCGTAACGCCTGTCTCGAGGCCTTTGGCGAAGGAGGCAAGGGTGGACTCAACCGTGAGTCCGATGCCGCCCCGATGGGCCTCGAGGTCGAAGTGGTTGTCGCCCCCGTGGGGGTTGGTGTCTGCGGCCATGGCCTGGGACGGGAGGGCGATGAGCAGGGCTGCGCTGAGTACGGCAGCGCCAAGCGTCTTCGGGTGTTGCATGGTGTGGTCTCCACTCTGGTGGTGTGCAGGTGCACGTGCCACCGTCGCCGTCGAGCACCAACAACTGGTCACGGGCGCGGAACGCACAGACCAACCCGGGATGAACCTCCGGTGGCGGGAAGCCCCCTCACGCCGGGCTGCCCTGCCCTCCTTCCCCGGATCAGGCCTGCTTGCGGATCAGCTTGTAGTTGGCCGCCTGCGCCACCGGCCGGATCACGATCTGATCCAGGTTGACGTGGTGCGGCGCAGTGACTGCGTAGCGGACCACGTCGGCTACATCGTTGGCAGTGAGCGGCTTCTCCACGCCCTGGTAGACCTTTCCTGCGGCCTCCTGGTCGCCCAGCCTGTTGAGGGCGAACTCCTCGGTGTGCACCAAGCCCGGGGCAACTTCGATGACCCGGACGTTGTTTTCCACCTCTTCCAGCCGGAGAGCGCCGGTCATGGCGTGCTGGGCAAACTTGGCAGCGTTGTAGCCGGCACCGCCCTCATAGGCGGCGAGTCCCGCCGTCGAGGTCAGGTTGAGGACTGTGCCCTCACCGTTCGCCCGCAGCATGGGAAGGAAGGCGCGGGTCAGTTTCATGGTGCCCAGGACGTTCACGTCGAACATCCATTCCCAGTCCTCGGTCTTGGCTTCGGCAATCCGGTCCGCGCCCCGTGCACCCCCGGCAATGTTGATCAGGGTGTCAATGCCGCCGGCCTTCGTCACCTCGGCCAGGAGCCTGTCCACGTCATCGTCGTCGGCGATGTCTGCCGGCACGGCCGTAGCTCCGGTGGCCTCGGCGAGCGCCGCAAGCCGGTCCGCCCGGCGGGCAACGGCGAAGACCGTCCAGCCCTCGGCCCGCAACGCGCGGACCGTCGCCTCGCCGATTCCCGTGCTTGCTCCCGTAACTACTGCTGCCTTTGTGCGCTTTTCCTCAGTCATGGCACCACCCTAACGTTGGAGGAAGTCCAGAAGCACACGGGCATGGTTGGTCTCAGGATCCCTGGCACCGTAGAGCAGGGTGACGCGCCGGTGCTTCACAGCCAACTCCCGCAGGGTGGCCACCGCCGGGTTGCTTTCGAGTTCCGCCTCGTACTGTTCGCGGAAGTCCGCGAAACGTTCCTTCATGTGGCCGAATTCGGTCCGCAGCGCAGTCGACGGCGCGACCTCCTTCAGCCAGAGGTCCAGCATGGCCCGTTCCTTGCTGATGCCGCGCGGCCAGAGCCGGTCCACCAAGACGCGGAAACCATCGTCGTCGGACGGGGCATCATAGATGCGTTTGGTCACCAGTTTGCGGTCTTCACTGTCCATACGGGGATGCTAATGCAGGGGCCCGCGCAAGCGAAGGAAGAGAACATGAAACAATTGCTCCATGGCTGAAGACACTCAGGGTACAGACACGCCCACTACCGCCCCTATCAACGTTCCGGACAAGCCCGCCCTCGAGGGGCTGGAAGCTGCCCTGACGCAGCGCTGGCTTGACGAAGGAACCTATAAGTTTAATCGGGAGACCACCAGGAAGCAGGTCTACTCGATCGACACTCCCCCGCCCACGGCGTCGGGATCCCTGCACGTGGGGCACATGTTCTCCTACACCCAGACCGACGTCCTGGCGCGCTACCAGCGCATGACCGGAAAGAACGTTTTCTACCCGATGGGCTGGGATGACAACGGCCTGCCCACCGAGCGCCGTGTCCAGAACTACTACGGTGTGCGCTGCGATCCGGCCATCCATTACGACGCCGCCTACCGCCCGCCGGCTGAACCCGCTAAGAACCAGCGCGATTTTGACGTCATCTCGCGACGCAACTTCATCGAACTCTGCGAGGAACTCGCCGTCGAGGACGAGAAGGTCTTCGAGAACCTCTTCCAGACCCTTGGCCTGTCCGTCGACTGGGACCTGACCTACCGGACCATCGATGACAAGTCCCGGGCCATCTCCCAGCGCGCCTTCCTGGCGAACCTCGCCGCCGGCGACGCCTACATGGCCGAGGCCCCCACCCTGTGGGACGTCACCTTCCGCACCGCGGTGGCCCAGGCTGAACTCGAGGACCGCGAGGTCGCAGGCGCCTACTACCGCTACCCGTTCTTCACCGAGGACGGCGAGAAGCTGTACATCGAGACCACCCGCCCGGAACTGCTGGCCGCCTGCGCCGCCCTCGTAGCAAACCCCGACGACGAGCGGTACCAGCCGCTGTTCGGCAAGAAGGTCACCTCTCCCCTGTTCGGCGTCGAGGTGGAGGTGAAGGCCCACCACCTCGCCAAGGCGGACAAGGGCTCCGGCATCGCAATGGTCTGCACCTTCGGCGACCTCACCGACGTCACCTGGTGGCGTGAGCTCCAGCTGCCCACCCGCGCCATCGTGGGCCGTGACGGCCGCATCATCGGTGACACTCCGGACTGGATCACCACCGAGCAGGGCCGCGCGGCTTTCGAGTCGATCGCCGGCAAGACGGTCTTCAGCGCCAAGGAAGCAGTGGTCGAACAGCTCGCCAGCGCCGAACTCCTCGACGGCGAGCCCAAGAAGATCATGCACCCGGTCAACTTCTTCGAGAAGGGCGACAAGCCCCTCGAAGTGGTAACCTCGCGCCAGTGGTACATCCGCAACGGCGGACGCGACGAGGACCGCCGCGAACGGCTGATCGGACGCGGCAACGAGATCGAGTTCCATCCGGCATTCATGCGGTCCCGCTACGAGAACTGGATCTCAGGACTGAACGGCGACTGGCTGGTCTCCCGCCAGCGCTTCTTCGGCGTGCCGGTACCGGTCTGGTACCCGCTGGATGCCGACGGGAACCCCGAATACGACGCACCGATCGTCCCGACGGACCAGCAACTCCCCGTCGATCCGGCTGCCGATGCCGCACCCGGCTACGAGGAAGCCCAGCGCGACCAGCCGGGCGGCTTCACTGGTGACGCCGACGTCCTCGACACCTGGGCCACCTCCTCGCTGACGCCGCAGATCGTGGGCGGCTGGAGCACCGACGAGGCGCTCTTTGCCAAGGTCTACCCGTTCGACGTGCGCCCGCAGGCCCACGACATCATCCGGACCTGGCTGTTCTCCACCGCCGTGCGTGCCGACGCGCTGCAGGACACCGCACCGTGGAAGCATGCCGCCATTTCGGGCTGGATCCTCGACCCGGACCGCAAGAAGATGTCCAAGTCCAAGGGCAACGTGATCGTGCCCACCGATGTCCTCGAGGAGTACGGTTCGGACGCTGTCCGCTACTGGGCGGCCTCGGCAAAGCTCGGTGCGGACACGGCCTACGAGATCGCGCAGATGAAGATCGGCCGCCGCCTGGCCATCAAGCTCCTCAACGCCTCGAAGTTCGTCCTGAACCTGGGCGCCACGGAAAACTCGGTGGTGTCCACGGACCTGTCCGTACTGACCAACCCGCTGGACCGCGCCGTCCTGGCACAGCTGTCCGACGTCGTGGCACAGGCCACCAAGGCGTTCGAGAACTATGACTATGCCCGGGCGCTGCAGATCAGCGAGAGCTTCTTCTGGCAGTTCACGGACGACTACGTGGAACTCATCAAGGACCGCGCCTACGGGGCAGCCGGGGAAGCAGAGCAGGCGTCGGTGCTGGCGGCCCTGGCCACCACCCTGGATACGTTGCTGAGGCTGTTCGCGCCGTTCCTGCCCTTTGCCACCGAAGAGGTCTGGGGCTGGTGGCGCACCGGATCGGTGCACCGTGCAGAGTGGCCCGCCGCTTCAGAGGTCGCCGACGGCGACACCACCATGCTCGCGACTGTCGGGGTTGCACTGAGCGGTATCCGCAAGGCCAAGTCCGAGGCCAAGGTCAAGCAGCGCACTGAGGTGCTGTCCGCCACGATCACTGCCACGGAGTCGATCACCACGCAGCTGAAGGCCGGACTGGCCGACCTGAAGGCTGCCTCGAATGCCCGCGAACTCACCCTCGTGGCGGGCGACGGCGAACTGACGGTCAGCGATGTTGTGCTGGCCCAGCCGGAAGAAGCGCCGGTCGCCTAGCCCGTTCACCGGAAACATGCGGAAGCCCCATCAGCGTTCAACGCTGGTGGGGCTTCGGTCTTTGGCGGGGTCCCTTGTTTTTGGGCAAACTTGTTTTTGGGCAAAGGGGAAGCCCCATCAGCGTTTTGCCGTTGGTGGGGCTTCGACTTTTTCGATTGTCTCGTGACGTCTGTGACAATCTGGCGGAATCCTCGGAAGTCCAGGTCTTCCTACCTCGTCACTGGTAGCCAGCTTCTGACTTTGCCGAAGGCTGCGTCAGATGCGTGTCACTGAATCTTTGGTTTCCGTGTCCCTCTTCTTTCGAAGGGGGTAAGAACTATTGTTGTCCCACCAGGGCCGATCCGCAAGGGTCCCGAAAGAACTACACGCTAGTAATTCCGGTTCCCGCGCAAGGGCGTCCGGCGGTGCCCGTCAGTTGAATTCGGGCCGCTCCGTGCGGCTGCGCTTGATCTCGAAGAAGTGCGGGTAGGCAGCCAGGGTCACCGCGGCGTCCCACAGGCGGCCGGCTTCCTCGCCCCGGGGAATGCGGGTCAGGACCGGGCCGAAGAATGCCGTGCCGTTGAAGGCGACTACCGGGGTTCCCACATCCTGGCCTACAAGGGAGATACCCTCTTCGTGGCTGGCGCGTAGCTGCTGGTCGAAGGTGTCCGAGGTAGCTTCGGCCGCGAGCTCGGCCGGGAGCCCGCACTCAGCCAGTGCCTTGCTGATCACGACGGAAAAGTCCTTCTCGCCGCCGTCGTGGATCAGGCTGCCCATGGCGTCATAGAGCGGCTTGATGACCTGGTCGCCGTGCTGCTCGCGGGCGGCGATGATGACGCGGACAGGGCCCCATGCCTTGTCCATCGCCTCGCGGTAGCCGGGGTCCAGTTCGCGGCCCTCGTTCAGGACGGCAAGGCTCATCACGTGCCATTCGGTTTCAATGTCACGGACTTCCTCCACTTCGCCCACCCAGCGGGATGTGATCCAGGCGAAGGGGCACAGGGGGTCGAACCAGAAGTCGGCTTTGCTCACGGTGGTTTCAGGCACGGAGATCTCCTCGTAAAGTCATCGGGGCGTGGCGCACCTCAGGCGCACATCTAGCAAGAGCGAAGAACTAGGCGGATTTATTCCGGCGCTTAGCCACAACGTCGTGCGCGATCATGGTGGGCTGCGCTTTTTTCGCTACGACGTCGGCCGTGATAACGACGCTGGCGATGTCGTCCCGGCTGGGGAGGTCAAACATCACGGGGAGGAGCACTTCTTCCATGATGGCGCGGAGCCCGCGGGCACCGGTGCCGCGTTCCAGCGCCTGGTCGGCGATCATGTCCAGGGCTTCGTCGTCGAACAGCAGTTCCACGCCGTCCAGCTGGAACATCTTCTGGTACTGCTTCACCAGGGCGTTCTTCGGTGTGGACAGAATCTGGATCAGGGCCGGACGGTCCAGGTTGGAAACGGTGGTGATGACGGGAAGCCGGCCGATGAATTCCGGGATCAGCCCGAATTTCAGGAGGTCTTCCGGCATGACCTCGCCGTAGGAGTCGGAATTGTTCTTGACTTCATTCAGCGGAGCACCGAACCCGATGCCCTTGCGTCCCGAACGGGAGCCGATGATGTCTTCGAGCCCTGCGAAGGCTCCCGCAACGATGAACAGCACGTTGGTGGTGTCGATCTGGATGAACTCCTGGTGCGGGTGCTTCCGGCCGCCCTGCGGGGGAACGGACGCCACTGTGCCTTCCAGGATCTTCAGAAGGGCCTGCTGCACGCCTTCGCCGGAGACATCCCGGGTAATGGAAGGGTTTTCGCTTTTCCGGGAGATCTTGTCGATCTCGTCGATGTAGATGATGCCCTGTTCGGCCTTTTTGACGTCATAGTCAGCGGCCTGGATGAGTTTCAGGAGGATGTTCTCGACGTCCTCACCCACGTACCCGGCCTCGGTCAGTGCCGTGGCATCGGCGACTGCGAAGGGGACGTTGAGGCGTCGGGCGAGGGTCTGGGCCAGATAGGTCTTGCCGCAACCGGTGGGGCCAATCAGGAGGATATTCGACTTGGCGATCTCGACGTCGTCGTGATGGACGCCTTCGGCGAGGCTGCCGCTCTTGGGTGCGTGGCCGGCCTGGATCCGCTTGTAGTGGTTGTAGACCGCGACGGCGAGCGAGCGCTTGGCGGGCTCCTGGCCGATCACGTATTCCTGGAGGAAGTCGAAGATCTCTCGGGGCTTGGGCAGTTCGAAGCTGCCGAGGTCGGCTACTTCGGCGAGTTCCTCTTCAATGATCTCGTTGCAGAGTTCAATGCACTCGTCGCAGATGTAGACGCCGGGCCCGGCAATGAGCTTGCGCACCTGCTTTTGGCTCTTTCCGCAGAAAGAGCACTTCAGCAGATCCGTGCTCTCGCCAATCCGAGCCATATGTGAACCCCTTAGTATCCTGCTGCTACCGCAGCACTGCACCGGTTGCTGGAAATCACGGTGGGTCCGGAAGGTCCGGCCGTGACATGTTCCACTCTAAGTCACATTCGGCCTGAGGGGTGGAACCTTACGTATTGAAAACGAAAGCCGGTGCGGTCCATTTTCCATGAACCGCACCGGCTCCGCGTGTCGTGCTTAATTACCTGCTGATCGCCTGCGGCTTGATCTTGCGGGAATCAAGGACCTGGTCGATCAGGCCGTAGGACTGTGCCTCGGCGGCGGTCAGGATCTTGTCACGCTCGATGTCGTTGTTGACCTGCTCGGACGTCCGGCCCGAGTGCTTGGCCAGGGTGTCTTCGAGCCAGGACCGCATGCGCATGACTTCGGCTGCCTGGATCTCGAGGTCGGAGGCCTGCCCGCCCTGGCCGCCGGACAGTGCCGGCTGGTGGATGAGTACGCGTGCGTTGGGCAGTGCCAGGCGCTTGCCGGGCGTGCCGGCTGCGAGCAGGACAGCCGCCGCACTTGCCGCCTGGCCCAGGCACACGGTCTGGATCTCGGGACGGATGTACTGCATCGTGTCGTAGATGGCTGTCATGGCGGTGAAGGAGCCGCCCGGGGAGTTGATGTACAGCGTGATGTCGCGGTCCGGGTCGGTGGACTCGAGAACCAGCAGCTGCGCCATCACGTCGTCCGCGGAAGCATCGTCCACTTGGACGCCGAGGAAGATGATCCGGTCCTCGAAGAGCTTGGTGTAAGGGTCCTGGCGCTTGAAGCCGTAGGGCGTGCGTTCTTCGAACTGCGGCAGCACATAGCGGCTGGTGGGCAGGTTCCCGGCAGACGATCCGAAATTGTAGTTCATGTTCATTTCTCCTGGAATCATTTCTGTCTTCGCCGGTTACTTTTCCGAGCCGCTGGCGTTTTGCGTTCCGCCGCCGCCGGCCACAGATCCCGCGTGCGCGGCAATCTTGTCGAAGAAGCCGTACTCGAGGGCTTCAGTAGCCGTAAACCACTTGTCGCGGTCATTGTCCTTGAGGATGGTCTCCACGGTCTGGCCGGTCTGGTCTGCGGTGAGTTCCGCCATGACCTTCTTCATGTGGAGGATGAGCTCAGCCTGGATCTTGATGTCCGAGGCCGTGCCGCCGATGCCGCCGGAGGGCTGGTGCATCAGGATGCGCGCGTTCGGGGTGGCATAGCGCTTGCCCTTGGTGCCCGAAGAGAGCAGGAACTGGCCCATCGAAGCGGCCAGGCCGGTGGCGACGGTTACGACGTCGTTCGGGATGAACTGCATGGTGTCGTAGATGGCCATGCCGGCCGTCACGGAGCCGCCCGGCGAGTTGATGTACAGGTAGATGTCCTTATCCGGGTTCTCCGCGGACAGCAGCAGCAACTGCGAGCAGATCGCGTTGGCGTTCTCATCGCGGACCTCGGAGCCGAGCCAGATGATTCGCTCTTTCAGCAGGCGGTTGTAAATGTAGTTGTCCTGGGCTGCCGGATCGACAGTAGCCATCCGGGGTGCCCCTGCTTGCTGTGACATATGTACTTACCTCTCGCTGGCGACGGTGACGTCACGGGACGACGCCACTGAAAATCACTACTTGGACACTAACCGGTTTCGCGGCCGTTTTGTTCACGCGGATCGCGCTGTTCGCTGACGGCGCACGATTGCCGCAACGGCCCATCGCACCGCACGACACCGCCGCTGTTCGGGGGTCCGCTCCGGGTTAAACAGGAAGCCCCCGGATCAGGGATCCGGGGGCTTCCGTGCAACGTGATGTTAGAACTTCACTGCTGCCGGATCGTCGCTTGACGCTTCTTCCTTGGCGGCAGCTTCGCCTTCAGCAGCTTCGCTGTCGACGGCGGGAGCTTCTTCAGCTTCGGTGGCAGGAGCTTCTTCGCCACCGGGGCGGACGAAGTCGCTCAGGTCAACCTTGTTGCCTTCGGAGTCGGTGACCTCGGCCTGGCCCAGCACGACTGCCAGGGCCTTGCGGCGGCGGACCTCGGAAACCATCATGGGAACCTGGCCGGACTGATCGATGATCTGGGCGAACTGGTTCGGGTCCATGCCGTACTGGCTGGCAGTGGTCACGATGTAGTCGATCAGCTCGTTCTGGCTGACTCCGACCTCTTCCTTGTCAGCAATGGCGTCAAGGATGATCTCGTTCTGGAAGGCACGCTCGGTGTTGGCCTTGACCTCGGCGCGGTGTTCCTCGGTGTCGTGGTCACCTTCGCCGTGGGAGTTCTCGGCCTTGAAGTGCTGCTCCAGCTGCTCTTCAACCACCGAGGCGGGAACGGGGACCTCAACGAGCTCAACGAGCTTGTCCAGGACCTTGTCGCGCGCCTCGACACCCTGCTCAACAACCTTGGATTCAGCAGCCTGCTTGCCGAGATCCGCACGCAGTTCTGCAAGCGTGTCGAACTCGGAGGCCAGCTGGGCGAAGTCGTCGTCAGCCTCGGGAAGCTCGCGCTCCTTGACGGACTTGACCACTACCTTGACCTGGGCGGCTTCGCCGGCGTGGTCGCCGCCAACGAGGGTGGTTTCGAAGATGGCGTCCTCGTCGGCGCTGAGGCCGGTGACGGCCTCGTCCAGGCCTTCGAGCATGGTGCCGGCGCCAACCTGGTAGGACAGGCCTGAGGCGGAGTCAACTTCGGCACCGTCGATCGAGGCGGTGATGTCGATCGTCAGGAAGTCGCCGTCGGCGGCCGGGCGGTCAACGGACTTCAGCGTGCCGAAGCGGCCGCGGAGTTCGTCAAGCGCCTTGTCAACGTCCGCTTCGGTGGACTCGGCGGCAGCTACCTCAACCTTGATGCCGGAGTAGTCCGGCAGCTCGATCTCGGGACGGATGTCAACCTCGGCGTGGAACTTGAGTTCGCCGTCGGTCGCGGTGGGGTCCGGAACCTCGGTGATTTCAACCTCGGGACGGCTCAGCGGACGGATGCCGGTTTCCTGGACTGCGTCCTGGTACCAGCCGTTGAGGCCTTCGTTGATGGCCGTTTCCAGCACGTAGCCGCGGCCAACGCGCTGATCGATCAGCTTCGCGGGGACCTTGCCCTTGCGGAACCCAGGGACCTGGATCTGCGAAGCAACAGTCTTGTATGCCTCTTCGATGCTGGGCTTCAATTCCTCAAAAGGGACCTCAACATTGAGCTTGACCCGCGTGGGGGTGAGGTTCTCGACAGCGCTCTTCACAGTCTAAGTACTCCTGGTTTTGTGGGATGGGGTTCTGCAAACGCAATGATCTGACAAGCTGCAGAGTCGGGGTGACAGGATTTGAACCTGCGACTTCCTGCTCCCAAAGCAGGCGCTCTAGCCAAGCTGAGCTACACCCCGTAAGTGCACAGAACAGTCTACGGTCATATCGGCCGGATATGCACATTTGACACCGGGGCCCTGAATTAGGTTTAGTTATATCCGGCTCGAGCAGCCGACCGGAAGTGCAGCGCCGCGGCTCAGTAAGCAGCAGTACAGTAGTGGCAGTACTGTAATCGCAGGACAGCAGCAGTGCATTCCCGGGGACGTAGCTTAATGGTAAAGCCTCAGTCTTCCAAACTGATTACGCGGGTTCGATTCCCGTCGTCCCCTCCAGGACAACAAGTCTTCTCCAAGACAACAAACAGCCCCTCTCCGGAGGGGCTTTTTTGTACCCTCAGGACCCCTGCTGGCACACGGGGCACCAATAGAGTTTGCGGGCAGCCAGATCCGTCAGTGCCACCGGGGTCCGGCAGTTGCGGCAGTCGAGGCCCTGCCGCCGGTAGACGAAGTGCGAGTCCTCCGGCGCCGGCAGTCCGGCGGCCGGCTCTGTCCAGTAGCTGGGAGGGGTGGTGATGATCCTGCCGTCGCGGACGCCGTCGGACATAACGGCAACAGTGTCCTCCCACAGCGCGCCGGCCGCTTTGGCGTCCAGTGAACGGCCCGGAAGCCAGGGATCCAGTCCCTGGCGGAAGAGCAGTTCTGCGCGGTAGACGTTCCCGACGCCGGCAATCACCTTCTGGTCCATCAACAGCGCCGCCAGGGGCGTCTTCCGTGCCGTCACTCCGGCGACGAAGGCATCCCGGTCCCCGGGAAGGTTGCGGAGCGGGTCTGGCCCAAGCCGCGCCAGGACGGCGTCGGCCTCGGCCTCAGTGATGGCGTGGCATGTGGTGGCGCCCCTGAGGTCAGCCCAGCCGTGGGCGCCGGCCAGCCTGACCCGGACCGCGCCGACAGGCGCCGGCGGGCCGGCGTATTCCGAACCGCTTTCCACCGAACCGGCGTCGTCCTCGAAGACCTCCCGCTCCCCCACCTTCCTGGGTGCGCCGATGCTGGACGCACCACGGAACGAGGCGTCACCGCCGAAGTCCCACGCACCGTACAGGCCAAGGTGCACGTGGAGGACCAGCCCGCGGTCGAAGTGCAGGAACAAATGCTTTCCGTGGGCCGCCGCGTCCACGAGCGTGCTGGCGTCCAGCAGCGCCGCGCCGTCGGCGAACCGCCCCTGGGGACTGGAAACAGCGAGTCGCTGCCCGGAGAACACGTCCGCAAACTGGCGTGCCAGCCGGTGGACCGAATGCCCCTCCGGCACTAGGCGATAACCTCGCCGGTGTTCTCGTAGGCCGCGATCTTGCCGATGCGGCGGACGTGGCGTTCATCGTTGCTGAACGGTTCCTGCAGGAAGGCCTCGATGATTTCCGTTGCTTCGTCCACGCTGTGCTGGCGGCCGCCGACTGCCACGACGTTGGCGTCGTTGTGCTCGCGGGCCAGCGTGGCGGTGGAAAGGTTCCAGGCCAGCGCGGCCCGCACGCCCTTGACCTTGTTGGCGGCGATCTGCTCGCCGTTTCCGGAGCCGCCGAGCACGATGCCCAGGGCGTTCACTCCGGCAGCCTGGTCCGCGACGACGGCGAGCGCAGCGTTGATGCAGAAGGACGGGTAGTCATCCAGGGCGTCGTAGACCTTGGGCCCGTGGTCCACCACGTCGTAGCCCTTGGCCGTGAGGTGGGATACGAGGTGGGCGCTGAGTTCCATGCCGGCGTGGTCGGTGGCGATGTGGACGCGCGGAAAATCGGAAGATGTGGTCACGGCAAGGTCCGTTCAGTCATAAGCACCGGTAGGCTTCCGGGCTGCTTCGGGGGTCGCATCCAAGCGTACTAGGGTGCGGGCGCCGGCGGCCTGCCATGAACACTCTGTGGACGCCTGTGCCGGCGAAACCAGGGCCGGCACAACTCAGGGCCGGCGAACTCAGGGCTGGGGCGGGCGCTTCTCGCCGCGGGCCCGGGCGGCGACGCGGGACAGGACGGCGGCCACCCGTTCGGCGGAGTCGGGGCTCCCGCCACTGACGGCCGCTTTCCTTCCGTCCGCGCGGTTGACGACGACGGCGGGGCCGCTACTGACCAGCATGGCGGTGGTCCCGCCGTGGTGGCGGTAGCCCCAGCCGCCGTAGTCTGCGGCGCGGACATCGGCCGGCGTTGCCGAGGAAATCGCCGACGCCGGAATTTCCATCACGCGGACGAATCCGGCGGCAAAGACCCGCAACCCGCTCCGGTCAACGATGACCCGGGCGAAGAGGAAGGCGGCTGCCAGCACCGCCAAGACCACCAGGAGGAGGCCCAGCCACGGGACTGCGATGGAGACCAGGGCGGCCGGGAACAGCGAGGCGACGCCCAGCATCACAAACACGGAGCTGCGCGCATGGACCCACAGCCGCACTGAATCCGCCGCCAGCTCGGGGTCCGATTCACGCTCCAGCGCCTCCCGCAAGGCGCGCTCGTCGTCCACTGACCACCGCTCGTCGGCCTTGAAAACGAAGCCCATGATGACGCCCAGGGGCAGTGCCGCCCCGCTCCCGAGTGCCAGGACGGACATATCAACACGTGCTTCGCGGACATCGGCGATTCCCGCCTGACCCACGAGCACTGCCGCCAGCACCGTGGTGACAAAGAGACTGAGGCTGAGCCCGGCGCCCATCATCAAACGCCGCATGACGGCGGGCCGGCTCAACGGCACGGCCTGTCCCAGGACGAGCCAGCCCACCACCGCGATCATCAGGCCGCCCCAGGCCACAAAGGCGGAGAACGGCGCAAAACCGGTCGGTCCGGCCTCGGACCACAGCACCGCCATGGGGTCCGGCACATCCGTCCGGAGCAGGAAGGCACAGACGACGAATGCGACAGCCAGCAATGCAGGGAAACCCACCGCGAACCGCAGTGCCCTGACGTCCACCGAGTCCCTGAACTTTCCCATACCCCAACGCTACTCCGTGCCGATGCCGCGTGATCCACCTAACTTGCCATCGCCGGGTGAAGTGAAAGAATAACTTCACAGTGCCGGCAATGACCGTTGCCGGCCGGCAACCGCAACCCTTTCTGGAGGCCCCACCTTGCCAGGCATGAACCTGACGCGCGCCGAAGCCCGTGAGCGCGCCAAACTCATCTCCGTTGAGTCCTACGACGTCAGCCTGGACCTGACCCAGGGTGACAAAGTCTTCGGATCCACTACTGCCGTAAAGTTCAGCGCCCGGCCCGGATCCTCCACCTTCATCGACGCGATAACCCACAAGGTCCACAGCGTCATGCTGAACGGCCTTGAACTCGACCCGGCGGAGGTGTCCGACGGTGTCCGCATCCAACTGCCGTACCTCGCCGCGGAGAACGATCTGCTGGTGGTTGCCGAGGCGCCCTACATGAACACCGGCGAAGGGCTCCACCGCTTCGTGGACCCGGTCGACAACGAGGTCTACCTGTATACGCAGTTCGAGGTTCCGGACTCGCGCCGGATGTTCGCGGTGTTCGAGCAGCCCGACCTCAAGGCGAGCTTTACGTTCACCGTCACCGCGCCGTCGCACTGGGACCTGGTGTCCAACTCCCCCACGCCTGTCCCCATCGAAACCATTCCCGGTGAAGACGGCGGCGCCCGCTCGGTCTGGGAGTTCGCTGCCACGCCCCGGCTGTCCTCCTACGTCACGGCACTGATCGCCGGTCCGTACCAGTCGGTGCGCAGCGAGGTGAAGTGCGCCGACGGGCGCGTCGTTCCCCTGGGCGTGTTTGCGCGCAAATCGCTCATGCAATACCTCGACGCCGACAACATCTTCGAACTCACCCGCCAGGGATTCGAGTTCTTCGAGGCGCAGTTCGGCTGCCCTTATCCGTTCGCGAAGTACGACCAGCTCTTCGTGCCCGAGTTCAATGCCGGCGCAATGGAAAACGCTGGCGCCGTGACCATCCTGGAAGGCTATGTGTTCCGCGGCAAGGTCACGGGCGCGCAGGTGGAACGCCGCGCCATCACCGTTCTTCACGAGCTCGCGCACATGTGGTTCGGCGACCTGGTCACCATGCGCTGGTGGAACGACCTGTGGCTCAACGAATCGTTCGCCGAGTACATGTCGCACCTGGCTGCGGTGGAGAACACCGAGTTTGACCATGCCTGGACCACGTTTGCCTCGGTGGAGAAATCGTGGGCCTACCGCCAGGACCAGCTGCCCACCACGCACCCCATATTCGCCGAGATCAACGACCTGCAGGACGTTGAAGTGAACTTCGACGGCATCACGTACGCCAAGGGCGCCTCGGTGCTGCGCCAGCTGGTGGCCTGGGTGGGTCCGGAGCAGTTCATGTCCGGAGTCCGCGAATACTTCAGCAAGCATGCGTGGCAGAACACCGAGCTCAGCGACCTCATGGTGGAGCTGGAAAAGGCCAGCGGCCGCGACCTGGACGAGTGGGGGCGCCTGTGGCTTGAAACCGCCGGTGTCAACACGTTGACTCCTGATGCGGCGGTGGATTCTTCGGGAGCCATCACCTCATTCAGCATCGTGCAGTCCGCGGTGGCCGAGCAGCCCACCCTTCGCCCCCACCGCCTCGCTGTCGGCTTCTACGACGTCACCGACGGGCAGCTTGTCCGGGTGCACCGCGAGGAACTGGACGTCGACGGCGAACGTACCGAGGTGCCCGCCCTCGCCGGCCTGCGGCAGCCGGACCTGATCCTGCTCAACGACGACGACCTCGCCTATGCCAAGGTCCGGCTCGATCCGAAGTCGCTGGCTACCGCAACGGCCCACCTGAAGGACTTCCGCGAGAGCCTGCCGCGGACGCTGGTCTGGG
Organism: Arthrobacter sp. LjRoot78; assembly: GCF_964254335.1. Taxonomy (NCBI): domain Bacteria; kingdom Bacillati; phylum Actinomycetota; class Actinomycetes; order Micrococcales; family Micrococcaceae; genus Arthrobacter; species Arthrobacter sp. LjRoot78. The sequence goes on from NZ_CAXUTG020000001.1 coordinate 2,639,902, forward strand.
GTTCGGCCTGGGACGCTGCCCGCGACGGCGAAACACCGGCCCGCGGCTACGTCGAACTGATCCTCGCCAACATCGCGTCCGAATCCGATTCCTCGGTGATCCTGGTCCAGCTCCGCCAGCTGGCCACAACGCTCAGCTATTACGTAGCCGAGGAGCACCGGGAGAAGACGTCCGTGGCGGCAGCGGACACTCTCTGGGACCTGGCCGGTTCCGTGCCGGCGGGCTCGGATGCGCAACTGCAGTTCGTGAAGTCCTTCGCGCTGCTGGCGCGCAGCGACGGCCAGCTGGATACCGTTTCGGCACTGCTGGACGGCTCGGCCTCCCTGGCAGGCCTCACCGTCGACCAGGATCTGCGGTGGGAGCTGCTTGCTTCGCTGGTGGCCGGCGGCCGGGCAGGCCAGGACCGGATTGACGCTGAACTCGAGCGGGACAACACCGCGAACGGCCAGAACGCGGCAGCGTTGGCCAAGGCCGCCATCCCCACGGCCGAGGCCAAGGCTGCGGCCTGGGATTCCATCGTGGTGAAGGGCGAGCTGTCCAACGCCCTGCAGGCCTCCGCGGTGGCAGGATTCACCCGGGTGCTGGACCCGGCGCTGCTGGCGCCGTACACGGAGAAGTATTTCGACGCCGTTCCCGGCATCGTTGCCAACCGCACCCACGCGCTCGCCCAGCAGATCGTCGTCGGACTTTACCCGGCCCAGCAGACCACCCAGGCAACTGTGGACCGGACGGACGAGTTCCTGGCTGCGCTGCCGGAGGAGGGCACCGCCCTGCGGCGCATGATGCTGGAAAACCGCGACGGCGTGGCGCGGGCGCTGCGGGCCCGCGAGGCCGACGTCGGATAGCCACCGGCATCTGTCCCCACGAACCGGAACCCCGGAGCTGCCATGCCGCTGCCCCGGGGTTCCGGCGTTCGGCCTTATTAGAGGTGCTGCGTTACTAGAATTGCGGCATGACGCTTGATGAGCACCGCTACGCCGTGACTGTGCGATGGACCGGGAACCGGGGAGACGGAACGTCGACGTACCGGGGGTATTCCCGCGACCACGACATCGAAATCCCCGGGCTTCCCGTCCTCAAGGGGTCAGCCGACGCCACCTTCCACGGGGACAAGACGCGGTACAACCCCGAACAGCTGCTGTTGACCGCCCTGTCCCAGTGCCACATGCTCTCGTTCCTGCACGTGGCGGTGAAGCACGGCGTGGTGGTAACGGCGTACGAAGACCGTGCCGTGGGCTTGATGCGGACCAACCGCGACGGCAGCGGCCAGTTCGAATCCGCCACACTCAGGCCCGAAGTGACCGTTGCCGCCGCCGTGGACGCCGCGCTCCTGGTACAGCTGCATCACGAGGCAAACAAGGTCTGCTTCATTGCCCGGAGCGTGAACTTTCCCGTGCTTCACGAAGCCTCAGTGCACGTTCAGGAACCCTAGCCTCAGGCAGGAATTGGTCCGCGCAGGAATTCTTCCACGAGCCGCCGCTCGGTTTCGGCGCTGAGCCCGGCTTTCCGTTCCCTGTCCAGGCCGCGGCGGCGTTCGTCCTCGAGCGTGTCCCGCAGTGTCTCCTGCCACGGCCGCAGGCTGAGGCCAGCCGCAACAGCCGCAGCGTTGGAGCGTGTGGCAAAACCGTCGTGGCCCGCCGGGAGCCAGAGCGGCAGTGAATCCGGACCTGCCCAGTACCCGATCCCCCGGGCAACCAGCCAGGCTTCCGGGACGCTGTACGTCCGGCCGGAGTACATGCCCTGGCGCCGGGATTCATCCAGGTAGTCGCCGAACCGCACGGCGTTGCCCACCGCATTCAGGGCACCCGTGATCTGCAGTCCGGCGGCCTTCAGGATCCACGCGGCAAGGTCGCGGACGTCGATGACCTGCGTCGCGCTGGAGCCGATGTCCGGAATGATGGCGGGGGCGGCATCCCGGGCAAACCGTGCGGGCCAGTAGCCGTAACGGTCCGAACTGTCGCCGGGGCCGCCGATCAGCCCCGCCCGGCAGAGGTGGACCTTGCCCTCGGCGATGGTGGCCGCGTCGTGCTCAATCGCCGACTTCGCCTCGCCGTAGTTCTCCGGGACAGCGGCTGTGCCCGGCGTGAGCGGCGGTAGTAATGCGGCACTTTCGTCTGCGCCCGGCACCGAATCGTCTGCGTACACGGAGCAGCTGGACACTACTGTCCAGTGCGCTGCCATCGGCGCCAGCGCCTCGAGTGCGTCCCTGGCTTGCTCCGGATCACGGGTTACGTCGATGACGGCGTCCCAGTCCCCCAAGGCCTCATCGTAGGACTGGCGCCCGATGGTGCGGTCAGCCCGCAGCCAGGCCGTCCCCTCCGGCGGGCCGGCCGTCGAACCGCGGGCAAGGCAGGTCACATCGTGGCCCGCGGCGGCCGCCTGCCGGGCAATTTCGGCTGACAGGAAAGCGGTGCCGCCAAGAATCAGGATGCGCATGTGGCCACGCTACGACGCTAGTGTTGAAGGTGAACAGAGTGTTATGCGCCCGGCGAACGCCCGGCAGCTCCGGCTGAAGCCGATAAGTAATAAGGAGCATCCCTGCCGATGTACAGCATGTTGTCGATCACCCCGCCCGCCACACCGGACATTTCCGGAATCAATGCCGCAGGAATTGTGATCAGCATCGGAGTGGGTGTCACGATCTGGCTCGTCGCCTCCTTCGTGATTGCCGGAATCACCAAGAGCGTGGCCGCCGGCACCACATTCTTCAAGAAGCCGCACTTCCGATGGGTGGCCCCGGCCCTGCGCGCCCTGGACCACGAACGCCGGGTCCAGCGCGCCAGGACGATCGGGTCCCTGTTGAACAGCGTGGCGGGTGTCCTCATCGCCGTGATCACCATCATGTACGTCCTCAAGAACCTGGACGTGGACATCGCGCCGCTGCTGACGAGCGTGGGCATCCTGGGTGTCGCCATCGGCTTCGGCGCACAGCAACTGATCCGCGACTTCCTGGCCGGCATCTTCATCACCATCGAGGACCAGTACGGCATCGGCGACGTCATTGAGACCAGCGAAGTGGTGGGCACGGTCGAATCCATGGGCCTGCGCATCACCCGCGTCCGTTCCGACGACGGTGCCATCTGGTACCTGCGCAACGGCGAAATCCTGCGCGTGGGCAACCGCTCCCAAGGAAACTACGTGGCCCCGGCGGACGATTCCGCGGATGTGCCCGCCCCGGAGACCGCACCCCAGCAGAAGGCCGGAGAATAGAACCATGACGATTCCCAGCGCCGGCGAACCCCGCCAGCCACAGCAGCTGATGCAGAACGATCCCTTCACGCAGCCTGGTTACACCGACAACTTCTACGACGCAGTAGGCGGCCACGAGACCTTCGTGAAGCTCATCGACGTCTTCTACGACGGCGTGGCCACCGACCCGCTGCTCCGGCCGATGTATCCGGAAGAGGACCTGGGTCCGGCGAAAAGGCGTTTCCTGATGTTCCTCGAGCAGTATTGGGGCGGCCCCACCACCTATGGCGAGGAGCGCGGACACCCGCGGCTGCGCATGCGCCACATGCCGTTCCGCGTCACGCCCGAGGCGAAGGAGCGGTGGCTGCACCACATGCGAACAGCAGTGGACGCGCTGGAACTGCCGCCGCTCTATGAAGGCACCCTGTGGGACTACATGGAGCGCGCCGCGCTGTCCATGGTGAACAGCCCCTCGGACGCCTGAGGGCGGTCCGCATCTAACGCTCGGTCAACGCGGCTTCCGCCGCGTCGCGAGTGCGGCGCGTGCGTTGCCGCCAACATGCACCAGCAAGGCAATCACGAGGAACGCAACGAGCACCTGCGCCGTCGTAATCAGCGCGGCCGGCCAGCCGCCCTCGAGCGTCGGATCGAGGAAGTCGTACACGTACCAGCCATCGATGGCCCCGCGCATCCAGGAGTAGACGAGGAAGGCGGACGGGTAGATGAGCCAGGTTAGCGGCCGCGACCATTTTCCGTGGACAGTCTTCGTGACCAGGAGCCAGTCGAGCGCGATGAACAGCGGAGCCAGGCGGTGATGTGCCAGCTGGGGCCAGTACATGTCCCAGCTCCACCACGGCTCGTCCGGCGGGGCGACGAGGACCGCGTAGATGATTCCCGTCATCACCAGATAGAACGTGAGTGCGCCCAGCACATGGTCCCACCAGTCCGGCAGCCTCGACCGCGTCCGGGCGGCGGAAACGACAAGGACCAGCCCCAGGACGAGGTTCGACTGAACCGTGAACTCCGAGTAGAGCTGGCCGACGTCCACATCGCTGCCCGGAAGGGTGGCGTCGTACGTCTTCTGGGCCAGGGCGACCAGAACAATGAGGCCCACCGCAAAACGGAGCAGGCGGATCCAGATACGGTCGGGATGCAGCGCATCGTTGAATGCGAGGTGCCGCTCGATCGGGGGAACCAGTACGGCCACGTCGCTCATGCGGTCAGTATGTCAGGCCGCCAGGGCTGGCGGGGAGGAGCTAAAGTCCCGACCCTGTGCGCGCCAGGACGTGTCCGCGGGATCCGCTGAGCCGGAACCAGCGCCCCGCCCGGTAGAGCTGCTGTTCGCCGTCGGCGAGGAAGCCGAGGGTGAGGGCGGCGAAGGCCGCGCCCAGCGGCAGCCCGGCAGCGCCGGGGAGCTCCCTCCCCCAGACTGTAGCCCGGGCGTTGTTGACGATCAGCGCGCCGGGTTTGTCCGGGATGATGGCGGCGATCTCGGTGATACCGGCCTCTGCGGCCCGGCGCAGTTCAGCGTCCGGCAGTGTGGCGACGGGCTCCCAGCCCGTGCGGGGCGCACCGACGCCGGCCCACGATTCGGTGACGGTCACTGGCGGCAACGGCAGTTCGACGTCGTTCTCCCCCGCCCGGGCGAGCCGGTCAAGGACCGCCGAAATCGGAACGGTGACGTCAGTGTCCGCTGGCTGCGCCAGGGCCATGGTCCGCAGCCCGAGGATCGTCGGCGTCGCCTCCCCCAACAGCCTGGGGCGCAGCACGCACACGTAAGCGGCCAGTACCGGGCCGGAGGCCTGGAGGCGGATGGCGCCGTCGTCGATCGACTTGGCGCGGGTGGCAAAGGTGCGCAGATCGGCGAGGTCGCGGGGATCGGTGAACTGCAGGGGCTGGGTTAGGACGTCAGACACAATATCGACTCTACCGGCTGTGCCTCTTTGGGACCGCGCCGGAGTCACGTCTAAAGTCGAACCATGACTGAAGCCGATGCCGGACTGCAGGGGACACCGCCCGTGGACCCTACCTCCTCGCTTATTGAACTCCTTGACCTCGGCGAGCTTGAGGGTGCCCGGACCGATGAGGACATCTTCATGGGGCCATCCCAGCGCCAGCCGCGGCAGCGTGTCTTCGGCGGCCAGGTCCTGGCACAATCGCTCATCGCCGCGAACCGGACCGTTGACCCCGCGCGCAGCGTGCATTCCATGCACGGATATTTCCTGCGACCGGGTGATGCCAACAAGCCCATTACGTTCGGCGTCCAGCGGCTGAGGGATGGCCGTTCATTCTCGGCCCGCCGGGTGCACGCGTACCAGGATGGCATGCCCATCCTGTCCATGATCGCCTCCTTCCAGGAGGAAGACGAGGGAATCGACCACCAGTCCGCCATGCCCGCGGGCATCCCCGACCCCGAATCGCTGCCCAGCACGGCGGATCTCCTGGGCAAGTTCGACCACCCGGTTGCACGGCACTGGGCCTACGAGCGTCCCTTCGATATCCGGCACGTGAACCCGCCGCTGTATGTTTCGGCCAACGGTGAGAGGGACGCCCGCAATGCCGTGTGGATGAAGACCTTCGGGCCGATGCCGGACGACGCCAACACGCACCGCGCTGCCCTTGCCTACGCCAGTGACTACACGCTGCTGGAATCCATCCTGCGCAAACACGGTCTCAGCTGGATCACGCCGGGCATGAGCGTCGCAAGCCTCGACCATGCCATGTGGTGGCACCGGCCCGTTCGCGTCGATGAATGGCTGCTGTACGTTCAGGAATCTCCGAGCGCCCAAGGCGCCCGCGGGCTGGCCACCGGCAAGATCTTCAGCCGCGACGGGCTGCACGTGGCCACGGTGGCACAGGAGGGCATGGTCCGGGTTCCGACCGACCTCAAAAGCAAAGTTGCGGGCGCTGTCCAGGCAAAGGTCCTCCAGCACCAGCTGCGCAAATCCGGGAAGGACTGACCCGGCAGTTTCGGAGCGCGGCCGACGGCGGCCCACTCCCGGCTGTTGGCGCGGATGCAAAAGGCCGGCTCCCTTCGGGGAGCCGGCCTTTTTGCATTACCGCGGTGGCTGTGGGGCCTAGTCGCGGGTCAGGCGGCGGTGCGTGACGCGGTGCGGCTTGGCCGCGTCGGGGCCCAGGCGCTCCACCTTGTTCTCTTCGTACGACTCGAAGTTTCCTTCGAACCAGTACCATTTCGACGGGTTTTCCTCGTCACCTTCGTAGGCGAGGATGTGGGTGGCCACCCGGTCCAGGAACCAGCGGTCGTGCGACACCACCACGGCGCAGCCGGGGAACTCCAGCAGTGCGTTCTCGAGGCTGCTGAGCGTTTCGACGTCGAGGTCGTTGGTCGGTTCGTCAAGGAGCAGCAAGTTGCCGCCCTGCTTGAGGGTCAGCGCCAGGTTCAGGCGGTTGCGCTCACCACCGGAGAGGACACCCGCCTTCTTCTGCTGGTCCGGGCCCTTGAATCCGAACGCCGCTACATAGGCGCGGGACGGCATTTCAACGTGGCCCACCTGGATGTAGTCGAGGCCGTCGGACACAACTTCCCAGAGTGTCTTGTTGGGGTCAATGCCGCCGCGGCTCTGGTCAGCGTAGGAGATCTTGACCGAGTCGCCGATTTTCAGGTCGCCGCCGTCCAGCGGCTCCAGGCCCACGATGGTCTTGAACAGGGTGGTCTTGCCGACACCGTTGGGGCCGATGACGCCGACGATGCCGTTACGGGGCAGCGTAAAGGACAGTCCGTCGATGAGGGTCCGGTCCTCGAAGCCCTTCTGCAGGTTCTTCGCCTCGAGCACCAGGCCACCGAGGCGGGGTCCCGGCGGGATCTGGATCTCTTCGAAGTCGAGCTTGCGGGTACGGTCCGCCTCTGCGGCCATCTCCTCGTAGCGGGCCAGGCGCGCCTTGGACTTGGTCTGGCGGCCCTTCGCGTTGGAGCGGACCCATTCGAGTTCTTCGGTGAGGCGCTTGGCCTGCTTGGCGTCCTTCTTGCCTTGGACTTCCAGGCGGGCGCGCTTCTTCTCCAGGTAGGTGGAGTAGTTGCCTTCGTACGGGTAAAGGTGCCCGCGGTCGACCTCTGCGATCCATTCCGCGACGTGGTCGAGGAAGTACCGGTCGTGGGTTACGGCGAGGACAGCGCCGGCGTAGCTGGAGAGGTGCTGCTCCAGCCAGAGGACGCTTTCGGCGTCGAGGTGGTTGGTGGGCTCGTCCAGCAGCAGGAGGTCAGGTTTCTGCAGCAGGAGCTTGCACAGCGCGACGCGGCGGCGCTCACCACCGGAGAGGAGGGTGACGTCGGCATCGGCCGGCGGACAGCGGAGGGCATCCATGGCCTGCTCGAGCTGGGAATCGAGGTCCCATGCGTCGGCGGCGTCGATGGCTTCCTGGAGCTGGCCCATTTCCTCCAGCAGGGTGTCGTAGTCGGCGTCGGGGTTTGCCATTTCCTCGGAGATCTCGTTGAAACGCTGGATCTTGCCGTAGATCTCGCCGACGCCTTCCTGGACGTTGCCCAGGACGGTCTTCTCCTCGTTCAGCGGCGGCTCCTGGAGCAGGATGCCCACCGTGTAGCCGGGGCTCAGCCGCGCCTCACCGTTGGAGGGAGTGTCCAGGCCAGCCATGATCTTGAGGATGGTGGACTTACCGGCACCGTTGGGGCCAACAACACCGATCTTTGCACCCGGGAAGAAGGACATGCTCACATCGTCGAGAATGAGTTTTTCGCCAACAGCCTTGCGGGCCTTGGTCATTGTGTAGATAAATTCCGCCATGGTTCCAAATCTAGTGGGTCGGCGGGGTTAACTCACATTCGCGGTTGTCATCGGTGGGCGGTTGGTAGCGGTCCGGTTGAGGCTCAGCCGCCGACGAAGCACTTTCCAGTTGCCAGCACGGGCAGGACTGTGACGACGACACTTCCGTCGCGGATCTGGCCGATCACACAATCCGCACCCTGCAGGGCGGCGGCCTCAATGGCGTCGACCTCCAGGCCCGTAGGCGTGCGGCTGGCGGATACCTGCAACGAACCGGCGGGTATTCCCGCACCGGTCAAGGCCGCAGTCAACTGTTCCTGCCCCGGTTTGGGGTTGGCCGCGGCGACTCCCTGCAGGGCGTTGGTCACAGTGTCCTTCAACTTGGCAGTCGCCGCGTCGGGTTCCGGCTCCGCGGCAGCGCCTGTGGCAGTGGTCGCGGTCCCGGCTGGCGTTGCAGGCTGCGCCGCCTCCGATGCCGGCACAGCGGCCGGGGAAGCCGACGGCGAGGCCGGGGATCCGGAGTCCGTGCTGGTGCAGCCGGCGAGGGCCACCGCAAGCATGGAAGCTGCGAGGAGCAGCACTGGCGCGCCCGTTGGGCGCCGTCGGGTTCCGAACTGTCGCGTTCCGGACCGGCCGATCGGGTACCGGCGAATTCCGGATTGTCGCTGGGATGTCTCTGCTCGGATCACTTGGCCATTCTGCCATGCGGCACCGCAGGGGGACGGTGCCGCACTGGCGGCATCAACGGGATGTGTTCAGGCGGCGGCCCCGGTAAGTTCGCCCGTCTCCGAGTCAAGCTGCAGGACGTCACCGTTTTCGTTGTCAACGAAGATCCCGTCTGCGGATGCATCGCCGGTTTCATTGGGGTCGCCAGGGTCGCCTATGCCCTGGGTGTCGGAGGCAGAACCTTGCGGGTCCTGGCCCGTGCCCTGCTGCGCGGGGTTACCGGCGTTGCGGATGAAATTGGCCGAACCCCACATGAGGTCGTGGCCGACGGATTCCGCGTCGATCTCGGCAGAGTGGTAAATCCGGCCCTCCTTTTCCCAGCTCCGCATTTTGAGCCTTCCCACGATGATGACCCGCTGGCCCTTTTTGATGCTGCAGGCCATGTTGCCGGCAAGCTGCCGATAGCCCTGAACGGTGAACCAGTTGGTATTCCCATCGACCCACGTACCGGATGCCTGATCGTACCGGCGGTCCGTGGAACCGAGCCGGAAGGATGCCGTTGGGACGCCCCCGGGCGTGGTGGAGGTCTTGATCTCCGTGGCGACGAAGCCCCGGACGGTCATATTGTCAGTCATCTTGGTGTCCTGTCTCGAATGATGATGCCCTAGCAGGCACCTTCAGCTTCACGCCGCAACGCAGCCGTTTCGAGGCACGGCTCCCCCTATGTGCAAAACTCCGGGGAACACGGGGTTGTTGGGGATGAGTCGAAACGCCGCACACGGGCTGACTGGCCGAACGCGCGCGGCACTGTAAACTTTTCTAGGCGCCGCCGGAGCAGTCCGGAGGCGCCCACGTGCCCCAGTAGCTCAGGGGATAGAGCAGCGGCCTTCTAATCCGCCGGTCGGGGGTTCGATTCCCTCCTGGGGCACAAGAACGAGGCGGCCCGCCCCTGCATCAACTGCAGGGGCGGGCCGCTTTGTTCATTCTGCGGACCTCAGGATGCGAGACCTCCATCGAGGCTGCCAGTGCACCCCTCCGCCTTTCCAGCCGGCAGTCTCCGGAGGAATCTCAATAACGTTGTCAACGGATATTGGCAGTCCCGCTCCGGGTCGTGGCCGGGGGCGAATGAAAGAACACCCCGGCAGTGATGCTTCGAAGCAGGGCGTGCCGCGGCAAAGATGGCGCGCCGGGACTTCACAGCATCGAGGCATGACCGCCGCCGCAGTCACGTTCCTGTATCGAATCACCGGGACCGCAGGTGGTCCCACGACGGACCAAGTGTGGGTCTGTCCAAACACCAGTGGGGCTACTCCTGCGCTGTCACGGCTGTGACCGTATCCTTCGACTTATTCCGATAGATGAACTGGGTGGGAGTGCATGCCATGGACATCACAAGAAGAACCCTGTTTGAGGCCGGCGCGGCGGTCGGTGCAGGATTCCTGCTGGCACCGGTCATCACATCGGCGGCCTCCGCGGCCGTTCCGCCGGGGATCACGCCCTTCACCGAGCAACTGCCGACGCTGTCGGAACTGGGCGTCATCGATGCTACGGGCGGTGGCAGCGCAACCATCGAGATGATCAATGCAACTCATCAATTCCACACTGCGCTGGCAGCAACCCCGACGTATGCCTACCGGGGCGGTACCGGCTCGCAGAACTACCTCGGCCCCGTCATCGTGGCCAGGCAGGGCGTTCCGTTCGACCTGACAATGGTCAACAGTCTCGGCGCGCACCCGCTGGCGTCCGCCATCGACTTCGGCCTCGAAGGCGCCGTCGCCGCCGACGCCACCACCCCCCGGGTCTCCACACACCTGCATGGCGGGAACACCAGCCCGGGCAACGACGGTGACCCAACCGATACCTTCGTGACTGGCGCATCGAAGACCTACCATTACGAAAACACTCAGGAGGCTGCCGGACTCTGGTACCACGATCATGCCCTGGGGATCACCAGGCTAAACGTGCTCGCAGGACTTGCCGGCGGCTACCTGGTTCGCAACGGCGACGACCCCGGAGACGGCACCACCGGCCTGCCACCTGCCCCATTCGAGGCACCGCTGATCATCCAGGACCGAATGTTCAACAGCAACGGCACCTTCCTCTACCCGGCCAATGCCAATCCCGGAACGTCCGGCCGGCCGTGGGCCCCCGAATTCTTCGGCGACGTCGCAACGGTCAACGGCAAGGCATGGCCAAACCTCAACGTCGCCCGGGGCAAGTACCGGTTCCGCGTATACAACGGGTCGAACGCCCGTTTCTATAATCTCAGCCTCAAGTCCGCCGGCCCCGCCAACACGTTCTTCCAGATCGGCTCGGATGGGGGCCTGCTCAACGCTCCCGTACCCCTAAACACGCTGTTACTCGGCCCGGGTGAACGGGCCGACCTCGTGATCGACTTCGCCGGACTGAAGCCAGGCGCCAACGTCCTTCTCACTAACGACGCCCGCGTGCCGTTCCCGGGAGGTCCGCGCGCACCCAAGCGGGGCGGGTCGCCCCTGCCTCAGATCATGCAGTTCACGGTGACCAGTGCACCCGGGTGGACAGCACCGCTGCCTACGACTCTGCGCGCCGCGCCCATCACTCCGCTGGCCACCCCGGCCCGGCCCGTTACGGCCGTCCGGTCCATGTCCCTGGTCGAAAACCTCAACGCGCTGGGCTCTCCGCTCATGGTGTTGCTGAACAACAGGAACTTTGAGGCCGCAGGCGCCACGACAACGGTCGGCACGGACACCCTCGAAGAGTGGGAACTGGTCAACACCACCGTCGATGCCCACCCGATCCACCTGCACTTCACCCAGTTCCAGGTGCTCAACCGGCAGAAGTTCGACTCTGCGGGCTACCTCGCCGCCAACTACGGTCCCCAGCCGTTGGCGCCGAACACCGGTCCGTTCCCGCCGGCACCGGTTGCTGCGTTCCTGAGAGGCGGACCGCAGGTGCCCCCCGCCAACGAACGCGGGTGGAAGGACACCGTTATAGCCATGCCCGGGGAGGTCACCCGTATCGTTGTACCGTTCGCCGCGAACGCGGGCGGCTCCGTGACCGCCTTCCAGAGCTCGTTCACCGGGCCCTACGTGTGGCACTGCCACATCCTCGAGCACGAGGACAACGACATGATGCAGCGCTTCGTCATCGCTTGACACCCCGCGCCGGTGGCGGTGAGTCGCTTCAGATCTGGGCCTCCGAGGCGGATCACATCACGACGGGGCCAATTCAAGCCTGCCGCATGACCGCCCGGCGAAGAACTGCCCCTCAGTGCATTTTCGCGCACCTCGAACAATCACATCGGGCTGTCCGATAAACAGTGTGTGGGTCCGGCCGGTTTTCATTAGTGAGTGGTTCTTTCGGACCGACCGGCGAAGGTAAACGCGAACGCGTTCAGCGCAGGCCTCCACTTCATCACCGAGAGTGCCCGACCGACGCCGGTCGGATCAAGGGACCTGGTGACCAGATTCAGGCATTTCAGGGCCGCGGCCTCGTTCGGAAAGTGCCCGCGGGCCCTCATTGCCCTCCGGTAGCGGGCGTTGATCGACTCGATCGCGTTTCGTTGTGCAGATCACCGCCGGATCTCCACGTCGCAACAAAGCCATACCCGCCTCCCCCGGGTAGCCACGACCCTACAAAGGCCGCGGAACCACCCAACAACAAAATAAGGACAGTATTAAGTGACATGCAGGAATAAGGGATCGCGCCCTTCTCCACGCAATTTACGCTAAGCATGCTTATGATTTGATGGCGGCGCCGGCTCATTTGAAGTGGCGCCGGCGCCGCACCTTCCACGACGGTGGATCACCTCGAAGAGGATGGACCGAATGACTCAGCAATCACCGGACTACGAGCCGAACGAAGCAAACGCGGTCCCGCCGACCCCCGCAGCTCGGCCGACCCAGGGCACCCCGGCCCAAGGCGTGCAGGTTCCGGACGCACCTGGCCAGGCTCCGGACGCACCTGGCCAGGCTCCGGGCCCACGCGCCACACCAACTGCACCGATTCCGCCAGAGGACCGGCATGTGACGCGCGCAGGCATGGTCTGGGCCGCCGTCGCCACCGCGTTGGCGGTGATGGTCCTCCTGATCATCTTTATCCTGCAGAACCAGGACTATGTGCAGGTCAGGTATTTCGGGCTGGAGGGCGCGGTTCCGCTGGGAATTGCACTCTTCATAGCGGCTGTGGGCGGCGGGGTGCTTGTGGCAGTTGCCGGCGCAGCCAGAATCATCCAGCTGCGCGCCGCGGCCCATCGACGCCGAGTGCTTGCGCAACGGGTCCGCTAGGCAAGGCGCAGCCGTCCACCATGAGAGCGGCGGGGCCGCGTCACCCGTGATCGACGCCGGGGTGCCCCTCCGGCGTGTCATCCATCTCAGCGATGTCGGGCTCGATCGTTGCGGCCAGGTCACCGGCGATGGAATCCCGTGCTGCCTCGTCCGCCGGCCGTGACGTGCCGTCGTCGCCGCGCGCGCTGCCGTCTTCGTCTGGAATCTCAGTCATGTGCCCAAGCTAGCCCCGGACGTCCTTCTTGTCGACGGGGCACTCCTCCCCGGCCCGCCACCCCGGCAGGCACAATGCCGTCAGCGTTCCAGCAGTTCCTTGAGGTTCCCCAGTACCATTTCCCAGAGTTTCGCGGACTCTTCCACCTCGGAATCGCTCTTGTTGTTTCCCTGCCTGATCGTGACCTGCGTTCCCGCCGGCGTCTCATCCAGCCGGTACTCAACAGTGTGGTAGTTTTCCGGCACGTCCGGCAGCCCCGACAGCGGGCTGTAATGGGTGATGCGGAGCAGCTCCCCGGGCCGGTTTTCGAGGACTATGCCCTTGTCCTCATAGCTCTTGCCTTTCCACTCCCCCGCGAACGTCACGGGGTCACCTTCCCGCCAGGTAGTGGTCAGGTTGGTGCCGAGGAAATATTGTTTGACGATCCCGGGATCGGTCAGCGCCTCCCACACCGCGCTCCCCGGGGCCGTCACAAGCACCGTGGCTTCAGCGTCCTTGATCTGCTCATTCATGTGTAGTCCTCCTCCGCACGACAATACGCGCGAGCATCCGTCCTGTTAAGGGAACAGGACGGCTAAGGGAACACGACGACGGCCCGGCACCGTTGGGGGCGGTATCGGGCCGTCGGATGGAAGCGGTCAAGCTGGATGCGGTCAGGTCGGAAGTGGTCAGGCGTACGGCAGGACGAGTCCCGCGTAGCGCTCCTTCATGGTTGCCAGGACGCTGTCGCCGTCGGCGTCCCAGATTTCCTGGTTGAAGATTTCCACTTCGATGTCGCCGGTGTAGCCGGCGTCGCGGACCCAGGTGCCGATGGTCGCGAAGTCGATGACGCCGTCGCCCATCATGCCCCGGGACAACAGCGCATCGGCCGCGATGGGCAGGTTGAAGTCGCACACCTGGTAGGAGGCAATACGGTTCTCCCTGCCGGCCCGTTCGATCTGCGCCTTCAGTTCCGGATCCCACCAGACGTGGAAGGTGTCGACGGCGACGCCGACCGCCTTCGCGTCGTACGGTGCCGCCAGGTCCAGCGCCTGGCCAAGCGTGGAGATCAGGGCGCGGTCCGCGGCGTACATCGGGTGCAGCGGCTCCAGCACCAGCCGGACGCCATTCTCGACGGCGAAGGGAACCAGGTCCGCGAGGCGGTCAGCGACGCGCTGGCGGGCAGCCACCACGTCCTTCTCCCCCGGCGCAAGGCCGCCGACCACCAGGAACAGCTCATGGCTGTCCAACGCCACGGCTTCGAGGATCGCGGCGCGGTTGTCGGCGAGCGCAGCAGCCTGCCCCTCGGCGTCAACTGCCGTCAGGAAGCCGCCACGGCACAGCGATGAGACGCGCAGGCCGGCGTCCCTGATGAGCTTGGCCGCCTTGTCGACGCCGACCTCGTGCACGCGGTCACGCCACGGGCCGATCGCGGGGATGCCGGCCCGGGCGCAACCGTCAACGGCCTCCGCCAGGGTCCACTTCTTGGTGGTGGCGCTGTTGAGGGAAAGCCTTCCGAAGTCGGCACCTGAGAAGTCGCTCATACTCCCACTCCGTTGATCCGCAGGTAGTCCGACATCCGGAACGCGGCCAGGGCCGGGTCCTTCAGCAGCCCGGCCTGGTCTGCCAGCTCGAAGGTCCTCGCCAGATGCACCACGGAGCGGCCCGAGTGCAGCCCGCCGACCATCTGGAAGCCCGGCTGCTTCCCGTTGAGCCAGGACATGAACGCGATCCCGGTCTTGTAGTAAAACGTGGGGGCGCTGAAGATGTGCTTGCCCAGCTCCCGGGTGGAGTCCAGGATGGCACGGGCTTTGACGGCGTCGCCGGCGTCGTAGCTTTGCAGCGCTGCCGAGGCCGCCGGATAGATGGCGGCGAAGATGCCCAGCAGGGCGTCCGAATGGCGGGGGCCGTCGCCGTCGATCAGTTCCGGGTAGTTGAAGTCGTCGCCCGTGTAGAGGCGGACGCCCTCGGGGAGGTTGGCGCGGAGTGCGACTTCATGGCTCGCGTCCAGGAGCGAGACCTTGACGCCGTCCACCTTGTCCGAATGTTCGCGGATCAGGGACAGGAACGTATCGGTGGCCGTGGTGACGTCGTCGGAGCCCCAGTAGCCGGCCAGGGCAGGATCAAACATGGTTCCGAGCCAGTGCAGGATGACGGGCTGGTCAACTTCCCGCAGGAGGGTCGAGTAAACATGCAAGTAGTCGTCTGCTCCGCTGGCCACCTTCGCCAGGGCACGGGAGGCCATGAGGATCACCTTAGGGCCGGCTTCGGACACCACGGCGATCTGCTCGCGGTAGGCGTCGATGACGGCCTGGATGCCCGCGGCGCCCGGCGGCAGGGCGGCCGGATCCAGTTGGTCGGTACCGGCGCCGCAGGACACCAGGTCGCGGACGGACTTGCCGGCCGTGGCGGCGCTGCGGGAGGAGACCACTGACGCGGCCTCTGCGCCGGTGCGCTTGATGAGCTGCTGGGTGGCTGCCCAGTCAAGGCCCATGCCGCGCTGTGCCGTGTCCATCGCATCGGCAACGCCGAGGCCGTAGGACCACAGCTCGTGCCGGTAGGCCAGCGTGGCATCCCAGTCGAGCTGCGCCGGGGCGCCCGGGGTGTTGTCCGCGGTGACTTCCGGGATGACGTGGGCCGCTGCATAGGCGTGGCGCGAAGTGATGGGCGCGGCGGGCCGGGACCAAGCCGGGGCGGACTGGAGCCGGTATTCGCGCGTTCCGCCGTCGTGGGTGGGCAGGATCAGTGATGTCATCAGAGCGAGATCTCCGGGATGTCGATGGTGCGGCGTTCGTCGTTGGACTGCAGGCCGAGTTCGGCGAGCTGGACGCCGCGGGCGGCGGAGAGCAGGCCGAAACGGTGTTCGCGGCCGGCGACGACGTCCCGCAGGAATTCTTCCCACTGCAGCTTGAAGCCGTTGTCCAGTTCGGCGTTGGCAGGGACTTCCTGCCACTGGCTGCGGAACGATTCCGTGACGGGCAGGTCCGGGTTCCAGACCGGCTTGGGAGTGTGTGCACGCTGCTGGGCGACGCACTTGTTCAGGCCGGCGACGGCGGAACCGTGGGTGCCGTCGATCTGGAACTCAACCAGTTCGTCGCGGTAGACGCGGACGGCCCAGGAGGAGTTGATCTGGCCGATGACGGGCTCGCCCGCGGGGGTTTCGAGTTCGAAGATGCCGTAGGAGGCGTCGTCGGCCGTGGCCTTGTATTCCTTGCCGGCCTCGTCCCAGCGGGCCGGAATGTGGGTAGCGGTCTTGGCGTTGACGCTCTTGACCTTGCCGATGATGCCTTCGAGGACGTAGTTCCAGTGGCAGAACATGTCGGTGGTCATGCCGCCGCCGTCTTCCTTGCGGTAGTTCCAGGACGGGCGCTGAGCTGCCTGGATGTCACCTTCGAAGACCCAGTAGCCGAATTCTCCGCGGATGGACAGGATGCGGCCGAAAAAGCCTTCATCCACGAGGCGGCGCAGCTTGACCAGGCCGGGCAGGTACAGCTTGTCGTGCACGACACCGGCAGTGACACCGACTTCCTTCCCGATCCGGGCCAGTTCGATGGCCTCTTCGAGGGTTTCGGCCGTGGGCTTTTCGGTGAAGATGTGCTTGCCGGCGCGCATGGCCTTCTTCAGCGTCGCTGCCCGGAGGCTGGTCATGGATGCATCAAAGACAATGTCCACCGTGGGGTCGTTGATGACGGCGTCCAGGTCGGTGGACCACTCGGAGACCTTGTGCAGCTCGGCGAGCTCCCGGATCTTCGCTTCATTGCGCCCGACCAGGATCGGTTCGACCTGGACCTTGGTGCCGTCCTCAAGGGTGAAGCCTCCGGCGTCGCGGATGGGGAGGATGGAGCGCAGCAGGTGCTGGCGGTAGCCCATCCGGCCGGTAATGCCGTTCATGGCGATACGGATCGTCTTTGTTTCGAAGCCCATGTGTCCTCCACAGTTCGTAATCTCATCAGGCGTTGGGAAAGCGCGTTCCCACTGCATTTATGATGCATCTTCCGGCGCCGCATGGCAAGCGCTTTCCCGAAAGTCGTTCAAACTGCCATAATGGCCACTACGCGTACGTTGGCTGAACAGGAGAAACCGGTGGCTGCAAGTACCCTCACCGAGGTGGCACGACTGGCCGGGGTCTCACCGGCTACTGCATCACGCGTCCTCAACGGTTCCGCCCGCAAACCCGGCCCGGGAGTTTCCGAGAGGGTCCGGCAGGCGGCAGAAGCCCTCGGCTACATCCCCAACGCCCAGGCCCAGGCGCTCGCGAAGTCCAGCTCCGGACTCGTGGGCCTGATTGTGCACGACATCGCCGATCCGTATTTTTCGGCCATTGCCCGCGGGGTGCAGGAAGTGGCCCGCGAGCAGCACAAGATGGTGCTACTGGCCACCACGGGGGGCACGCCGGCCGATGAGAAGGAAGCAGTAGCCGCATTTGCGGCCAGGCGGGCCGACGCCATTGTCATTGCCGGCTCACGGTCCAGCCGGCCGGAGGACGCACAGGGCAATGCCGAGCTGGCCGCCGAACTTGACCGCTACTGCCGCAACGGCGGGCATGTTGGTGTGGTGGGCCAGGCCATCGTCGGAGCCGGCGCGCTGGACGGATATCACTTGGTGGAAGTGCCGAACGAAGAACTTGCTGCGGAACTCGCCGGAAAGCTGGCGGCAAGCCACTCGGGCGACTTCGTGGTCATCGGCGGACCCGAGGGACTCATCACCTCAGATGACCGGATCCGCGGCTTCCAGTCCGGCCTTGCCGCGGCCGGCCGCCCCGCAGCTGAAGTCCTCCGGGCATCCTTCAACCGCGCCGGCGGCTACGATGCCGGCCTCGCGCTGGCCGAACGCTTGAGGAATGCACTGCAAACCGAACCAGCGACCGAGGGCGCAAGGCCCGACCTGTGCATCTTCGCCGCGAACGACGTCATGGCAATCGGCGCCACGGCAGCGCTCCGTGCCCAGGGATTCAGGATTCCCCGCGACGCCCTGATCGCCGGGTTCGACGACATCGAAACCCTGCGGGACTTCCGCCCGGGACTCTCAACCGTCCGCCTTCCGCTGGAGGAAATCGGCCGCCTGGCCACCCTGAGCACCGCGGGGCCCGGTCCCGACGGTACCGAAGGACACCACGACGACGGTCCGGCTGTCACGGGTCAGGTGACGCTCAGGCGGAGCACCGAGTGGACCGCCTGAGCGGCGGTCCCGCGATGCCGGCCGGCCTCAGCGCCATCCCGGCCCGCCAGCCTTCTGCCCGGAGGCCCCCGGCGATGCTGGTCCTTCCGGGCGGTGGCTACGAACACCACGCCGACCACGAAGCCGAACCGGTGGCTGAATGGCTGGCGTCGCTGGGCATCCACGCCTTCGTGCTCCGGTATCGGGTGGCTCCGCACCGCCACCCGGCCCCGCTGGCGGACGCGAAGGCCGCCCTGGCCTGGATCAGGCGGGGCAGCCACGGACTCCCGGTGGAGAGCTCGCGCGTGGGGGTGCTGGGATTCTCCGCGGGCGGCCACCTGGCTGCCACCCTGGCCTCGGGCCTTTCCGCCGGAGACGACGCTCTCGACCTGCCGGAGTCCCGGCCGGACCTCGCCGTCCTCTGCTACCCCGTCGTGTCCTTCCAGGCGTCCGTCCACCAGGGCAGCATCAACAACCTGCTCGGCGGCTCACCGCCCGGTGGCCTCCTGGAAGAGCTCTCCGCCGAGCTGACCGTCACGGGCCGCACTCCCCCGGCCTTCATCTGGCACACGTCTGACGACGAAGCCGTCGATGTGGAACACAGCCTGCTCTATGCCCTGGCGCTGCGCCGGGCAGCCGTCCCTGCGGAGTTGCATATCTTTCCGCACGGCCGCCACGGTCTGGGTCTCGCTGACGGGGTGGCCGGGGTCGAGCGATGGACGGAACTCTGTGCCACCTGGCTCGCCGGACATGGCTGGTGCCCGTGACCGCAGCGCCCGTGACTACAGCGCCGGCCGACTGGCCCGACGTCGAACGCCTCTTCGGAGTACGCGGTGAGCCGTCGCGCTGCTGGTGCAGGTTCTTCGCCCTGACGGGTGCCGGATGGAATGACTCCACGCCCGGGGACCGGAAGAAACAGTTGCGGGCAAGGTTCGACGCCGATGCCCCGGCACCGGGGGTCCTCGCCTTCCGGGACGGACAGCCGGTGGGCTGGTGTGCGGTTGAACCGCGCGACTGCTACGCGCGTATCCTGCGTTCGCAGGTATTCAAGGCGGCCGGACCGGCCGTGCACAGCCAGCCGGAGGACGGTCCCGAGGGGTCTATTTGGTCGGTGACCTGTTTCGTCGTCGCACCGGGCCACCGCCGCAGCGGCGTGGCTGCAGCACTGCTTCGCGCCGCCGTCGGACATGCCATAGGTCATGGCGCCGGCAGTGTGGAAGGCTACCCGGTGGATCCGGTGCTGCGCCCCAAAGCCGGCCCGGCGGACCTGTACCAGGGAACGTTGAAGCTGTTCCTCGACGCCGGCTTCGAAGTGGTCAGCGATGCGGTACCCGGCCGGGCAGTGGTCAGGCTCGCCGTTCGAGCATGAGATCTTGCCGGTCCCGAAAGTCTAGGGTCCCGGCCTCAGCCCCTGTGGTGCGGCCAGGACGGAACGCAGGGCACTTCCGGCTGCTCCCAGGAGGGCGGCCGACTGACCGAGTTCCGAGATTGCCACACTGGCAGGGCCTACGACGCCGGGCGCATAGTCGGCCAGGCTCCGGACCACGGCGGGTGCGATCCACGGTCCCATCCGGGTGAAATGGCCGCCGAGGACCACGGCGGAGAGGTCCATCAACCGGGCAGTGGACGCCGCGGCGATCCCGAGGTAGTGGCCGGCGCGCGACACTGCGGAAATGGCGGCCGCGTTTCCGGCTTCAAGCAGTGCGGTGAGTTGTTCGAGCCTCGCGGAGGCGGTCCCGTCGGGAATGCCGGCCTCAGCGAAGATGGCCTCCTGGCCCGCGAAAGTTTCCAGGCAGCCGCGGCCGCCGCACGAACAGTCCGGTCCCGAAGGATCCACCACCACGTGGCCTACTTCGCCGGCCTGCCCGCGGGGACCCGCAAAGAGCCGTGAGCCGATGACGAGGCCGCCGCCGACGCCCACTTCGCCGGAGACAAAGAGGTAGTCCTGGAAATCCACGCCGTGTCCGTACCAGAGCTCGGCCAGCGCAGCGCAGTTTGCCTCGTTATGCAGGAGAGTGCCCTGTGGCGCCCCCGGCAGCAACCCGTGCAGCTCAAGGACAACCCCGTGCCATTTCAGGTTGGGGGCGCTGGAAACAGTTCCGGATCCGGTGTCCACAAGTCCGGGAACAGCCAGTCCCCCGCCAAGGATTTCGATTCCGGCTGCGGAGGCCTCTGCGGCAACATCAGTGACGAGTCCCGCCAGCAGGGCCATCACGGATTGGGGTGATTTGCCGCGGTTGCCGCTTTCCAGTGTCCTGTGGATCCGCAGGGTCCCGCCAAGGTCAAGGAGCCCGGCCGAAATGTAGTCGACATTGATTTCCATGCCCACCACGCCGCGACAGGTGCTGAGCTCAAGGCCCACGCCAGGGCGGCCGCGTTCACCGTCCCGGGCAGCACCGGATTCCGCCACCAGTCCGGCGTCCACGAGCTCGGCGACGAGGCTGGACACGGAGGCCTTGGTCAGGCCGGTCCGGGAGGCCAGGTCGGCGCGGGTGGGGCGTACGTCCGGATCAGTGCGCGGCTCCGCCAGGGACGCCAGGATGCGCACCAGGTTTCCGCGCCGGACATCCTCGACACGCCCGGGGGCAGGACGCCCCGCACCGCCGTCGGTATTTTTTCCGAGTGACATTTCCGCCGCCTTCATCATTGACCTTAGTCAATCATGATGCATATAGTTCAGATTGAAAACTAATTGATCCACAGCCGCTGCGGCGGTGGACCGCAATCTGAACCCCAACCTCCAAATCTCTGAACCAAGGACGCTTCATGACCCTCTTGCCCTCCCCCGCTGATAAGTTCACTTTTGGCCTTTGGACCGTCGGCTGGACCGGCGCCGATCCGTTCGGCGTCGCCACCCGCCCGGCCCTGGACCCCGTTGAGGCCGTCCACAAGCTCAGCGAACTCGGCGCATACGGCATCACCTTCCACGACAACGACCTGGTTCCGTTCGATGCCACAGCCTCCGAGCGCGAACTGATCCTGAAGAACTTCAAGGCAGCCTTGGCCGAGACCGGCCTGAAGACACCCATGGTGACCACCAATCTGTTCAGCCACCCGGTCTTCAAGGACGGCGGCTTCACTTCCAACGACCGTTCCGTCCGCCGGTTCGCGCTCAGCAAGGTCCTGCAGAACATCGACCTCGCCGCCGAGCTGGGTGCAGAAACCTTCGTCATGTGGGGCGGACGCGAAGGCAGCGAGTACGACGGTTCCAAGGACCTCTCCGCCGCCCTGGACCGGATGAAGGAAGGCGTGGACACGGCCGCGGCGTACATCAAGGACAAGGGCTACGGCCTGCGGATCGCCTTGGAGCCCAAGCCCAACGAGCCCCGCGGCGACATCTTCCTGCCCACCGTCGGCCACGGGCTGGCCTTCATCGCCCAGCTCGAACACGGCGACATCGTGGGGCTCAACCCGGAAACCGGCCACGAGCAGATGGCGGGACTGAACTTCACCCACGGCATCGCCCAGGCGCTGTGGGCCGGGAAGCTCTTCCACATCGACCTGAACGGCCAGCGCGGTATCAAATACGACCAGGATCTCGTCTTCGGCCACGGCGACCTCACCAGCGCCTTCTTCACCGTGGACCTCCTCGAAAACGGCTTCCCCAACGGTGGCCCCAAGTACGACGGTCCGCGCCACTTCGACTACAAGCCCTCCCGCACCGACGGCTACGACGGCGTCTGGGAATCCGCGAAGTCCAACATGTCCATGTATCTGCTCCTGAAGGAGCGAGCCCTGGCCTTCCGCGCCGACCCGGATGTCCAGGATGCGCTGGCCACCTCCGGTGTCTTCGAACTCGGCGAGCCCACGCTCGCCGCCGGGGAGACCGCCGCGGAGCTGCTCGCTGACGCGTCCGCTTTCGCGGAGTTCGACGCCGATGCGGCCGCGCAGCGATCGTTCGCGTTCGTCCGGCTCAACCAGCTTGCCATCGAGCACCTGCTCGGCGCACGCTAAGCCAAGCTCCCACACCCAACAAACACCCGCTGCCGCCGGATCCGGACTCCCGGGTCCGGCGGCAGAGCCCTCCAGAAAGAACCCGACATGCCGCTGGTAGCAGGAATCGACAGTTCCACGCAGTCATGCAAAGTGGTGATCCGTGACGCAGCCACCGGTGAGCTGGTCCGCCAGGGCCGCGCCGCCCACCCCGACGGAAGCGAGATCCACCCGGACCACTGGTGGAACGCCCTGCAGGAAGCCATCGCCCAGGCTGGCGGCCTCGATGACGTTGCCGCCGTCTCAGTCGGCGGCCAGCAGCACGGCATGGTCTGCCTGGATGCCTCCGGTGCGGTGGTCCGGCCGGCCCTTCTGTGGAACGACACGCGCTCCGCCGGGGATGCGGAACAACTCATCGCAGATGCCGGCGAAGGCGACGCCCGGGCCGGCGCCGATTTCTGGGCGCAGGCGACGGGGACGGTCCCGGTGGCATCACTGACCATCACCAAGCTTCGCTGGCTGGCCCGCAACGAACCGGACAATGCACGCCGCGTCGCGGCCGTCTGCCTGCCGCACGACTGGCTCAGCTGGCGGCTGGCCGGCCACGGCCCGGGAAGCGGTCCCTCCTCGCTGCAGCACCTTCGCACGGACAGGTCGGACGCGTCCGGCACAGGATACTTTTCCACTGCGTCGGGAACCTATCTCCCGGAAGTCCTCGAACAGGTGCTGGGCCACGTCCCGATACTTCCCGCCGTCGCCGGCTCGCTCGAGGCCGCGGGCAGAATGCCGGCCGGCGCGCTCATCGGCCCCGGTGCCGGCGACAATGCGGCGGCAGCCCTCGGCGTGGACGCGCGTCCGGGCGACGTTGTGGTGTCACTGGGGACATCGGGAACGGTTTTCGCCGTTTCGGAGACCCCGTCCGCGGATGCCACCGGACTCGTTGCAGGATTTGCCGACGCCACCGGCAACTTTCTCCCGCTGGCCTGCACCCTGAACGCCACCCGGATCTTCGATTCCACGGCCGCGCTGCTGGGCGTGACGCTGGCGGGACTCACCGAACTGGCCCTTGCCGCCCCGGCCGGTTCCGGCGGCCTCACGCTTGTTCCGTACTTCGAAGGCGAGCGCACGCCCAACCTGCCGGACGCCACAGGCTCCCTCCACGGGGCCACCCTGGCCAGCTATACCCGGGGCAACCTGGCCCGGGCCGCGATCGAGGGCGTGGTCTGCTCCCTTGCGGACGGCCTGGCCGCCTTGCAGGCCCAGGGAGTCAGGGCCGGCCGGATCATCCTGGTGGGAGGCGGGGCCCAGTCAGCTGCAGTGCAGCAGATTGCTGCGTCCGTCTTCGGACTCCCCGTGGTGGTGCCCGAGCCAGGGGAATACGTGGCCGACGGCGCCGCCCGTCAGGCGGCGGCCGTCCTTACGGGTCAATGGCCGCAGTGGGGTTCTGGTGGCACCGAAATAGACGCAGCCGACGGCGGTGCGCCGGAGGTCCTTGACCAGTACCGGCGGTACGCCAGGAGCTACCTCACCAGCTGAGTTCTGCCTCAACGACTGATTGCGCGGACGGTCCAGCTGGCCTCGTGGGACTCCCCCGGGGCCAGCCGGACCACGTCGGTTCCGCTGTTGAAGGCGTCAGGCGGGCACGTCATGGGTTCAACTGCGAGGCCCAGCCGGGACGGCCCTGCGGGCTTGTCGGCCGTATGGATCTGCAGCCACGGCCACGCCGAATCCCACTCCAGCTCGACGCCGGTGCCGGACGGGTCGTAGGCCCGAACGGCCGCGAGGCCGTCCCCGTTGTGAATCAGGCCGGTAAAGGCATGGTCGATCTCCACCGCACCCAGGACCTTCTGGGTCCGGAAGTCAAAGGCATGCCCTTCGACGCCGGCCATGCCCGCCGGCAGCAGCCGTTCGGCGGACACCTCCATGAATTCGGCGGCCGGGATCTGCACCGTCCACTCATCCAGCGGGGCGGCTCCGGCGAGGAGGTACGGATGCGGGCACACGCCGTACGGCGCGGCGTCCCCGCCAACATTCTCGGCGCGCACAGTGCTGCGCAGCCCGTCAGCCCGGAGCTCGTATTCGACAGAGATGTCAAGGCGCCCCGGATACGCCTCGCCGGGTTCAATGCGGGTGCCGAGACGGACAGAGCAAGCGGTGCGCTCCTGGAGCTCCCATAGTGCTCCAAACACCAGGCCGTGCAGGGCGGTCCCCCGGGCCTCCTCATTGACGGTGGACTGAAAATCCTTGCCGTCGAAGCTGTACCGGCCGTCAGCCAGCCGGTTCGGCCACGGGGCGCAGATGACACCGCGGTAGTCCGGAATCCCGCCGTCGGCGCCGAAACCGACCACCAGATCGCGGCCCTCGTGCTGCAGCCCGCGGAGTGCCCCTCCCCGGGCCGTGGCGACAGCGGTGTACGGGCCGAAACTGATCTCATGCTCGGTGGGGTTCATAGGGTGTCCATTTACTGCCGAAGACGGTGTGTTAGCGCTCACTATTCTAATACATCGCCTGTCAGGGCAGGGTAAGGATGACGGGCCCCTCCGCGGTGATCGCCACCGTGTGCTCGCTGTGGGCCGCGCGGCGTCCATTGGCGGACCGCAAGGTCCACTCGTCTTCGTCGTGGTAGTAGTCGTCCTTGCCCCCAAGGATCAGCATGGGCTCGATGGCAATCACCAGCCCTTCCGTCAGCTTGATGCCCCGGCCTGGACGGCCGTCGTTCGGCACGGGAGGCTCGGCGTGCATCGTCCGGCCGATCCCGTGGCCTCCGTGATGGGCCAGCAGGCCGTAACCGGCGCGGCGGGCAACCCCGCCGATTGCATAGGCGAGGTCCCCCATCTTGTTGCCGATCCTGGCCATCTCAATTCCCCGCGCCAGTGCTGCATCGGTGGCGGCAATCAGCTCAAGATCCGCCGGATCCGCCGTGCCGACCACGAAGCTGACGGCGGCATCGCCGCACCAGCCCTCAACGAACGCGCCGCAGTCCACGCTGAGCAGGTCACCGTCCTCAAGGCGGTAGCCGTTCGGGATGCCGTGGACCACGGCGTCGTTAACGCTTGTGCAGATGGCACCCGGAAAAGGCACCGAGGCCCACCGCGGGCGGTAATTGAGGAACGCCGGGGTGGCGCCAGCCTCGGAAATGGACTCGGCGGCAAGTTCATCAAGCTCCTTCAGGGAAACACCTACGGCGGCAGCGGCCCTGACAGCGGCCAGCGTGTTGGCCACGACCCGGCCGGCCTCGCGCATCAGTCCTATTTCCTGGGGATTTTTGATCATGGACATGGCTTTCCTCCGGATTCAGCTTGCCTGGTCCCACTCTAGGACTCCGCCGGACCGGCTGGTAAGCGGCTGGCTAGCACTTGGCAGGAGCCGGGCGCGGCGCCAGTAGAGTTGCCACCATGGCGAACGAAGATCTGATAGCCGGGATCCGCAGCCAGCTGAGGGCCGCGGCAGACCCGGTACGGGCGGCCGGAAGCCAGGCCTACATGAAATCGGACATGCCGTCGCTGGGGGTCAGGGTTCCCGAGGTGCGGAAGATCACCCATGCCGCCGCCGCGCAGTGGCCCTGCAGTTCAGTCCAGGAACTGGGCGATACTGTCCTGGCGCTCTGGCGTTCAGCCGCATTCCGGGAAGAGCGGTACGCCGCCATTGACCTGACGGGTTCGCGGCTTGCCGGCGGGCGGCTGGAGCTGCTGCCGGTGTACGAAGAAATTATCCGGACCGGAGCCTGGTGGGATCTCGTGGACGGGGTGGCTCACCGGATGTGCGCACTGCTGCAGGCACACCGTCCGGAGCTCGACCGGATCCTCCGCACGTGGAGCAAGGACCCCGATATGTGGATCCGCAGATCCGCCATCACCGCCCAGCTCGGGGCAAAGGCCGCCACCGATCCGGAGCTGCTCGCGTCCGTCATCGAGGCCAACGTGTCGGACCCGGAGTTCTTCATCCGCAAGGCCATTGGTTGGGCGTTACGCGAGTACGCAAAGACTGATCCGGTCTGGGTCCGGGAGTTTGTTGCCCGCCACGGCACGGATCTCAGCCCCCTCTCCCGCCGCGAGGCCGTCCGGAACCTCCCGGCCGGATGACCGGCGTCAGATAACCGGGCGGGTGGTTACCGGCTCATCCGGCTTGCTGAACAACTGCTTCGTTTTGGGATCCAGGAAGATCAGGTACAGCGCGAAAAGCAGTGCGATGATGGCCGCGGCGTTGCGCGCCAGGGCCAGGGGAAGGCCCAGGTCCTCCGTCTGCAGGTAGGGGAAGACTTCGAGCTGGTCCGAGATGGCGTAGACCATAAAGAAGGACACGATGAAGTAGAGAGCCTTTACCTGCCAGTCATCCCGGATGCCTGTGACGGCGAACAGCGGGATGAGCCATACAACGTACCAGGACTGGATCATGGGGGCGAGCAGGACCACGGCCGCGAACCCCAGCGTGAGGCGGCGCATCAGGCGGTCGTGGTCGCCGCGGAAGATCTGCCAGGCAACAATTCCGACAGCCAGCAGCTTGCCGGCGTCGTAAACCCATTTGGCCAGTCCCCAACCGTCCAGCCCGAAGGCGTTCGAGATGGAGGCCACCACAAGGCCCAGCAGGCCCACCGGCGCGTACCAGATCCAGATGCTTCCCGGCGCGGACAGTCCGTTCACCCAGCCGAAGCCAAAGCCGTTCACCAGGCTCATGGCGTACAGCATCGCCAGGCTGATGCCGGCAGTGAGTCCCCAGAAAACGAACTTCCGCAGCCAGCCGGCGTTCTTTCCCGCCCACAGAAGTCCGATAAACGGCAGGAACACGATGGTGATCGGCTTGACGGAGATCGACAGCGTCACGAGGACCAGCCCAAGCACCACGCGTTTGGTGGCGCAGTAATAGAGTCCGGCCAGTGCCAGCCCGATCATGAGCGCATCGTTATGGACACTCGCGATGAAGTTGGTCAGGAACAGCGGATTGGCTGCCGTGAGCCACAGTGCGCGGTGCGGATTCACGCCGTGCAGCTCCGCCAGTTTGGGAACATACACAATGCACAGCACCACGCCCACCAGGGCGGCAACGCGGAAGAGCATGATGCTCGCCTCGGGCTGCACGTTGGTGGACCACACCACCAGTTGTTCGATCCACAGGAACAGCTGCCCGTAGGGAACGGGTGCCTCGGTCCACATCTTGTCGGCCCCGAGTTGGAAATAGTTGGAGAGTGCCGAAATCCCGTTTTCGTAGGGATTGAAGCCTTCAACCATCAGGCGGCCCTGCCCGATGTAGGCGTAGACGTCACGGCTGAAGAGCGGGACGGAGAACATCATGGGCAGCCCCCACAGTGCCACAGCCTGCAGGGTGGCCTTTCGTGCACCGGCCCCCCAGACGCGGACACGCTGGCCAAGCCGAAGCCAGGCCCGCACCAGGAGCATGCCGCCCACGGCCAGCAGCACGATGGACAGTGCCACCCCTACCGCTTCGGTGCGCATCCAGATGAACAGCGGCAGGCGGCGAAGCTCAGAGACGGGCGCGAGCCAGCCGACGCCCAACGAGCCGATCGCCATGAACATCGAGCCGGCGAACCCCGAGAGGAGCGGCGAGAGGGCGTTGTCCACTTCAGCCGCGGCCGGCTCCGGTGACGGACCGGCAGCCACATTTCCCGCCGCAGGCACACGCGCCGTCATCTCAGGATCGTCCAATCTGTTGTGGGACATTATTCACCCGCTAGAAGCCGGACAGGCCGGCGGGGGTGGGGCCGCGGCAGCGAAAAGAGGGCACCGCCACGTATCGAAATCCTAGCACCGGGCAGCTCCGTGGCAGCGGAACGGTAGGCTGGTCGGGTGCCTATTACTAACGAACGCATTGTCTGGATCGACTGCGAGATGACCGGCCTGGACATCAAGAACGACGCCCTTATTGAGGTGGCCGCACTGGTGACGGACTCCGAACTCAACATCCTGGGAGACGGCGTTGACGTCGTTATCCGGCCGGACGACGCTGCGCTCGCCCAGATGAACGATTTCGTCCGCGACATGCACACCCGTTCCGGGCTTCTCGAAGAGCTTCCTCACGGCAAGACGATGGCAGAGGCCGAAGCCGTGATCATGGAATACATCGCGAAATGGGTTCCGGATCCCCGCAAGGCTCCGCTGGGCGGCAATTCCGTGGGCACGGACCGCGTCTTCCTCGCCCGGGACATGCCTGCCGTGGTGGAGCACCTGCATTACCGGGTCATTGATGTCAGCACCATCAAGGAACTGTCACGCCGCTGGTTCGCGCGGGCATACTTCCAGGCCCCGGCCAAGCACGGCGGGCACCGCGCCCTCGGCGACATCAAAGATTCAATCGATGAGCTGCGTTACTACCGGGAGGCAGTATTCGTCCCGGCGCCGGGACCGGACAGTGCCACCGCCCAGCGCATTTCGAAGTCCGTCATGGCCTCCGCCGAGTCCCTTGCAGAGGCGTCAGAAAAGTAATCTGCGCCACGTTTGAAGGAAATTTTCCCGAAACCGGCAAAAGTGGCAAAAACAGCCCCGCGGAGCAGGTAAGCTATATGACGTTGCCTTCCAAGACAGCCGGTAACCCGGACGGTCTCGCGGGGCACATGGTGGGCTTAGCTCAGTTGGCAGAGCGCCTGGTTGTGGTCCAGGAGGTCGCGGGTTCAACCCCCGTAGCTCACCCTCATGAAGGGCAGGATTTTCGCCCTTACCTAAAGGCCGCACCGGTTATCCGGTGCGGCCTTTACTTGTTTCCGCACTGCATCAAAAGGAACCACCTGAC
Source organism: Arthrobacter sp. LjRoot78 (assembly GCF_964254335.1). Classification (NCBI taxonomy): domain Bacteria; kingdom Bacillati; phylum Actinomycetota; class Actinomycetes; order Micrococcales; family Micrococcaceae; genus Arthrobacter; species Arthrobacter sp. LjRoot78. Next base: position 2,668,788 of record NZ_CAXUTG020000001.1, read on the forward strand.
ATGACCGTTCTGCCGATCACCATCTGGGGCGAGCCGGTTCTCCACCGCCGGGCCGCCGAAGTGGAAGTCTTCGACGACGAACTCCGTACCCTCATCGCCGACATGTTCGAAACGAACGACGCCGCCAACGGCGTGGGGCTCGCCGCCCCCCAGGTGGGCGTTGGCAAGCGCCTCTTTGTGTACAAGTTCGCCAACGACGACGGCGTGCCCCCTGCGGGCGTCGTGGTGAACCCGGTCCTGACGCTGTCCAAGGTTTCCGGCGCACTTCCGGACCCTGATGAGGAAGTGGAGGGCTGCCTGTCCTTCCCCGGCGGCCAGTACCCGCTCAAGCGCGCGGAGTGGGCGCGGGTGCAGGGGTTCGACGGTGACGGAAATCCGGTGGACTTCGAGGCCACTGACTGGTTCGCCCGGATCATCCAGCACGAATACGACCACTTGGACGGCAAGCTCTACGTGAACCGGCTGATGGACCGATACGCCCGCAAGGCCATGAAGCAGGCCAAGCGGAGCGGCTGGGGTGTTCCCGGCCTGACGTGGATGCCCGGCGTCGACCCCGACCCGTTCGGGCACTGACGTTAATGGGGCACTGACGCACACTGCCCGCCGCTACCGCGGAATAAGGGTGTGCTGCTCGGGGCACGATGCCAGGACACGTTTCATGGCATCCTTTTCGGTCTGGGTCACCCACAGCGCATAGGCCGCTTTCACTGAGATCTGGCGGGCTACGTAATGGCACCTGAAGGCCTTGTTTTTCGGCAGCCAGCTTGCTGCGTCCGAGGCGCTCTTTTCCTGGTTGGCGGGACCGTCGGCGGCTACGAGGTTGAGAGGATCGTTGGCGAGGTTTTGGCGCTGCAGCGGCGTCAACTGCTGGGCCCCCTTCTGCCATGCGTCGCCCAGAGCCACGACGTGGTCAATCTGGACGGCTTTGCTGCTCTCTGCTCCCCTGGTGAAGGTCACCACCGCTCCGGTGTACGGCTCATGGAATTCCCCGCGTGCCACACGGCACCGGGAGCCCTCGGTGAACTGCGCGCCGCCCAGGTCCCGCCGGAGGATGTCATTGCGGGTGTCGCAGCCGTTGCGGTCCACATCCAGCCAGGCCTGGCCGAACGCGGTGCGCTCGTAGTTGTCGTTGGCCGCCCGCCCTTTCACCTCGAGCGATTCCAGCACATCAGCCGCACGTCCTTCCGGTACGGGGCGGACGGGCAGAACTGCTTTCATCCACGCCGGGTCCAGCACGGGAGCAGTGCTGGGACCGGTGACGGGCGGCTCCGCCACGGCAAACTGGCCTGCGGTGAAAAACCAGCACACCGCGGAGACCAGTCCTACGGCCAGCACGATCAGCACGGCCCAGGCCTGGCGGGAGCGGCGCCGCGCACGGCGGTAGGCCGCCCAGCTGATGGTCATGGTTGCAGAGCCCGATGATGATTCCTACGCACCGGACGAGCTTAGGTGCGGCCACTGACAACGCGGCCGATATCCACAGTGTGGAGGGGCAGTTACTGCTCCTTCATCACACGCTTCAGGTCTACGGTGGCAAGGTCAAGCAGCTCCTCAAGCTGTTTGATCCTGCTATCGGGAATCTCTCCCGCGGCATGCGCCACGCGCGCCTGTTCAAGGAGGCGGGTAGCTTCCTTGTGGTTCTGCCGTGCTACGTCGAGGGCGTGTTCGAGGGTGGTTTCATGTTCGAGAGTCGATTCGTGTTCCATGACACCATTTTGGGTCCGTTTCCCGGCCGATGCCAGAGCATCGGCCGGGAAACCTCAGACCCGGACCCGTCCGGGCCCCTAGACCGAGATTGCCGCCAGCGCCGCGGCCGGTTCCTTGACGGGGAACGACGGCGGGTTGACGCCGGCCATTTCCTCCATCACGCGGACCACCTGGCAGCTGTAGCCGAACTCGTTGTCGTACCAGACGTAGAGGACCAGGTTCTTGTCGTTGGAGATCGTGGCCAGGCCGTCAACAATGCCTGCACGGCGCGAACCGACGAAGTCCGTGGAAACGACCTCGGGGGAATCGATGTAGTCGATCTGCTTACGCAGCTCGGAGTGCAGGGACATCTGCCGCAGGTAGTCGTTGACCTCATCCTTGGTGGTGCCCTGCTCCAGGCTCAGGTTCAGGATGGCCAGCGACACGTCCGGGGTGGGGACGCGGATGGAGCTGCCGGTGAGCTTGCCGAGGAGTTCGGGCAGCGCCTTGGCAACTGCTTTGGCGGCACCTGTTTCGGTGATCACCATGTTCAGCGCGGCGGAGCGGCCGCGGCGGTCGCCCTTGTGGAAGTTGTCGATCAGGTTCTGGTCGTTGGTGAAGGAGTGGACCGTCTCGACGTGGCCGTGGACCACGCCGAACTTGTCGTTGATGGCCTTCAGGACCGGGGTGATGGCGTTGGTGGTACAGGACGCCGCGGTGACGATCTTGTCCGAGTCCAGGATGGTGCCGTGGTTGATGCCGTGGACGATGTTCTTCAGCTCGCCCTTGCCGGGTGCCGTGAGCAGGACGCGGGAGACGCCCTTGCTCAGGAGGTGCTGGGACAGGCCTTCGGCGTCGCGCCAGCGTCCCGTGTTGTCCACCACGAGGGCGTCCTTGATGCCATAGGCCGTGTAATCCACGGTGGAGGGGTTGTCCGAGTAGATGACCTGGACCTGGACACCGTTGGCCGTGATGGTGTTGTTCTCGGTGTCCACCTTGATGGTGCCCTCGAACGATCCGTGAACGGAGTCCCGGCGCAGCAGGCTGGCACGCTTGGCGAGGTCGTTGTCCGAGCCGCGGCGGACCACGATCGCGCGGAGCCGGAGTCCGTGACCGCCACCGGCCTTTTCGATGAGGAGGCGCGCCAGCAGGCGGCCGATGCGGCCAAAGCCGTAGAGCACGACGTCGGTGCTGGTGCGGTCGTCGCCTCCACGCTTCCCCACGACGTCCGCGAGTTCGGCCCGCAGGAACTCTTCCAGGCTCGCACCGTTCGCCTCGGCCTTGAACTTCTGGTTCAGGCGGGCGATGTCGATTGCCGCAGCACCCAGATCCAGCCCGGCGAGGGCATCCAGCAGCGGGGCCGTCTCTTCCAGGAGCAGCTCGTCCTTGCTCATCCGGCGCGCAAAGCGGTGCGCCTTCAGGATGTTCATGGTGGACTTGTTGATCAGGCTGCGGCCGTGGATGGAAGTCACCACGTTGTTCTCGCGGTACAGCCGGCCGATCACCGGGATCATGGCCTCGGCAAGTGCCTCACGGCCCATCCACGTATCAAGACAAGAATCTGACGTCTGGCTCACAGAACTACCTTCCTTGGGTCAACCACATACGTCCTCGTATGCGGATGTCGGCCACCGGAGGTATTCCGGGGCACAGGCATCGGCGGGGATTCGGTCCACCCCGGACACCTTGGAGAATCGCAAAGAAAAACCGCCGGCTGCGAACGCAGACCCGGCGGCAGAACTTCTACGTTCGCTATCCATTCTAGGGTGGCGGCGCCGCCAGTACTGCCCCGCAAAGCGTGAAGTCACTCACATGCCGGCGATGGGAGACGTGCCTGAAAGCGGTGATGGATGGGTTGACCGATACGCCGGGTTCTGTGTTCCCGCTCCGTTACCGGTGCGGGAGTAGCGGCCATCCATCTACGAACGCCGTTGCCGACGCCCTCCAGCGGCCTACCCGGACACTCGGGCGAGCAGCCCTCGAACGTGCCCTGTCTGGCCTTGCTCCGGGTGGGGTTTACCTAGCCTTCCCGGTCACCCGGGAAGCTGGTGGTCTCTTACACCACCGTTTCACCCTTACCTGCTTCGTGCCGCTTTCAAACCGGCGCGACGCAGGCGGTCTATTCTCTGTGGCACTGGCCTGCGGGTTGCCCCGAGTGGGCGTTACCCACCACCCTGCTCTGCGGAGCCCGGACGTTCCTCGAGCCACTTGCGTGACGCGCGGCCGCCTGGTCAACCCATCCGCATTTCATTCTACGTGCTGCACCGGCGCCCGGCGTGCGGGACGTCCTGCGGGCGCCCGGCGGGACGTTTCGGACGCCAAGCGGGACGTTTCGGGCGCCAAGCGGGACGTTTCGGGCGCCAAGTGGGACAATTGGACAAGGTCAACTCATGCAAGAAAAGAGGGGATCCTGATGGACCCCACCGGTACCTACATCGCCATCGCCGTCGCAGTGCTGCTGCTCATCTTCCTGAAGATGTCCATCCGGATCGTGCGGCAGTACGAGCAGGGGGTGCTCTTCCGGCTGGGCAGGGTTATTGGCATTAGACTCCCGGGCCTGCGGTTCATCATCCCGGTCGTCGACCGCCTCCCGTTGGTCAGCCTGCGGATCGTGACCATGCCGATCCAGTCGCAGGGAATCATCACCCAGGACAACGTGAGCGTCGACATTTCCGCCGTGGCCTACTACCGCGTGGTCGATGCCGTGAAATCGGTCGTGGCCATCGAGAACGTGGCGGCCGCCATAGACCAGATCGCGCAGACCACGTTGCGGAAGGTAGTCGGCAGGCACAGCCTGGACCAGACGTTGTCAGAAACCGAGCGCATCAATAGCGATATCCGGGAAATCCTCGATGCCCTGACGTTGGCGTGGGGTGTCGAGGTGACCCTGGTGGAACTGAAGGACATCCAACTGCCCGAGAGCATGAAGCGCGCAATGGCCCGCCAGGCCGAGGCCGAGCGGGAAAAGCGGGCGAAGATCATCGCCGCGGAAGGCGAAGCCATCGCGGCCGCTGCCCTCGGCGACGCGTCGGACACCATGATGGCCCACCCGCTGGCGCTGCAGCTGCGGAACCTGCAGTCCCTGGTCGAAATCGCGGTGGACAAGAACTCCACGGTTGTCTTCCCCGCGCCGCTGATGAGTACGATCGGCGAACTGTCTGCCTTCCTCGCCCGCGAAAACCAGGCCGCGACGGCCGCCGCCAAACCGCCGATCAAGGCGGCCTGAGCTGCGGGCCGGTGGTGGGGCCTTCACGCCTATGATCGGCTTATGGAATTTGCGACGCTCGGACGCCGGCGGCTGCTGGAACTCGGAGCCGGCGGTGTGACTGCCGCGGTGCTGGCCGCATGTGCGCCGGTCGCCGACGGCCTCACGGCTTCGACCGGGGAAGTTCGCAGTGGATCCTTCACGTCGAGGTTCCGCCCGGACACGGGAACGAACTGGTCCGTGGCGATTCCGGCCGGCGGCGCCGACAGCGGTCAGCGCCCCCTCCCCGTGGCGCTCTTCCTGCACGGTACGGGCGCGGACCACCGGATGGTTTTCGACGACCTGCAGGCTGACCGGTTCCTGGCACAGCATGTGGCACGCGGCGGGTCGCGTTTCGCGATCGCGGCCGTCGATGGCGGCGAAAGCTGGTGGCACCCGCGCGCAACGGGCACGGACACGCAGTCCATGGTGGTGGAGGAGTTCCTGCCCTTGCTGGCAAGCCAGGGCCTGGACACCGGCAGGACCGCCGTGTTCGGCCTGTCGATGGGCGGCTTTGGCGCCCTTCTCCTCGCCTCCCGGCACCGGATTCCCGGCCTCCGGGCCGTCGCAGCGATGAGCCCGGCAGTCTGGAGCATGCACGACGCCGGGCGGGCGGACAACTTTGACAACGCCGCGGACTTCGAGGCCAACGACATCTTCGCGCTCAGGCCGGAACTGGAAATGTTGCCCAAGAGGATCGACTGCGGCACCGGTGACAACCTGCTTTACAGCGTCAAGGACTACGTAAGCGGCCTGCCCGGGGAGCATGAGGGTGGCTTCCAGGACGGCGGCCACGACAGCGGCTACTGGCGCTCCATCCTGCCGGATGTCATCTCGTTCCTGGGTCGGAACCTGGCCTGACCGCCGGCCCATCACTCCGCTGCCCCGCGCCGGTAAGATCGTACGGTGCTGATTCTGCTGCCGCCGTCTGAAGGCAAGACCCCCGCTGTCCATGGTGAAGCCGTCGACTGGACCGCCCTGAGCTTTCCGGTGTTGAACACTTACCGTGCGAAGGTGCTGGAAGCACTGGGCGACGTCAGTGCCCACCGCGACGCCCTCGCCCTGCTGGGCGTCGGGGCCTCGCTCAGTGCCGACGTCGAACGCAACACCCGGCTGCACACGGAACCGGCGGCACCGGCGCACCAGGTCTATTCCGGCGTCCTGTTCGACGCGCTCGGCTACCAGTCGCTGACGGCGGCGCAGCGCCGGAAGGCGGATGAATCGGTGCTGGTCATCTCCGCCCTCTGGGGCGCGATCCGCTTCGCTGACCGGGTGCCTGCCTACCGGCTGTCGATGGGAACGTCACTGCCCGACGTCGGCCGCCTGGCTTCATTCTGGAAGCCGCAGATTTCGGCGGCGCTGGCAGCCGCATCCGAGGGGGAGCTTCTGGTGGACTGCCGCTCCAGCACTTATTCTGCGGCCTGGACTCCCCCGCCGGCGCAGACCGTCGCCGTCAACGTGTTCACGGAAGTGAACGGCGTGCGCAAGGTGGTCAGCCACTTCGCCAAGCACACGCGCGGCGAGCTGGCCCGCCACCTGCTGACGCGCCGGGGTGCCGCTCCCCGGACCCCCGCTCAGCTGCTCAAGGCGGCACGCGAAAAGTGGGAAGCCGAGCTGGTCGAGGGCACTCCACGCAAAGCGCACGCCCTCAACATCATTCTCGGCGCCTAGGCCCATTCCGAGGAGCGGACCAGGATGCAGCCGGAGTCCGGGCAAAACACGATGTCATCCTCGGCCGCTGCCTTGATCTCGGCAAGGTCGCCGGGGCTCAGCTGCATCCCCGAACCTTCGGACTTGCCGTGGAAAAGCCGCGCCGCCCCCACTCCGCGTCTGGCCAGCGTCTTGTCATAAACAGCCAGCAGCCCGGCATCAAGGCCGGCGGCAAACTCCGCACGCGCGGCGCCCACTTCGGCGGCCTCGGCGGCAATCTCCGCCAGGGCGGCGTCAAGCTCCCCACGGATCCCGCCGAAGGATCCCTGGACGTCGTCCACGATCTTCTGCTGGGCCGCCTGGCGTTCACGGAGCCCCTCAAGCCGTTCCATGACCTCGAGCTCCACATCTTCAAGGGCCGAGCGCCGCTTGTTGAGCGAGGCAATGTCGCTTTGCAGGGCAACCAGGTCCTTGGACAAGCCGGTGCCGCTGTTCAGGCGCGCTTCATCGCGTTCGATCCTGGACGCCACCTGCTCCACATCGGCTTCCGAGCGCTTGAGCTCGGCTTCGGCGTCGTGGACCGCCATTTTCGCGGCACCGAGTTCACCGTTGGCCACGGACAGCGCAGCCTGCAGGTCACTGATCCGGGGATCGTTCTCGAGGGTGCGGCGGCGGTTGGACAGCGATTTGAGCCTGGCGTCGAGTCCCTGCAGTTCGAGCAATTTCAACTGTTCTGCCGGTGCTGCCTTGGCCACTATTACCTCCGCTTGTTCCTACCGGCCGCAGCCGGGCACCGGACCGGCGCAGTTTAGACTCTAGTCCCCGCCCGGAGTCAGAATGAAGTCCCACGGATCACTGTTGGTGGTGCTGACCCGGATGTCGACGTCGTGGCCCTGATCGCTGAGGACGTTTCCCAATGCCTCGGCCGCCGCCGGCAGCCACAGCCACTCGCTGGCGAAGTGGGAAACGTCGATGAGGTACGGCCTGTCATTCACGGCATTCTCACGCGCCTCGGACGCCGGGTGGTGGCGGAGGTCCGCGGTCACGAAAAGGTCAGCGTTGCTCGCCCGGACCTCGTTGAACAGGGAGTCCCCCGCGCCGCCGCACACTGCGACGCGGCGCACCAGGCCGTCCTTGTCCCCGGAGACCCTGACGCCACCGGCGACGGAGGGCAGGATGCCGTATACGCGAGCTGCAAAGTCCCCGAGCGTCATGACGTCTTCAAGGTCGCCAACGCGGCCAATGCCTTCTTCCGGCAGGCCGTTCGTGGCCGGAGTCAACGGCACAACATCTTGGAGGCCCAGGGCATCCGCCAGGACATCGGACACGCCCCCAACCGCGGAGTCACCATTGGTATGGACAGTGAGGAGCGCTGTTCCGGATTCGATCAGGCGGTGGACGGCTTTGCCCTTGGCCGTCGTGGCCGCGACGGAAGTGACTCCTTTGAGCAGCAACGGGTGGTGCGTGATCAGCAGGTCAGCGCCCCATTCGATGGCTTCCTCAATGACGTCAAGGGTGGGATCGACGGCGAACATGATCCTGCTGACCGCTGCTGAGGGATGGCCTGCGACGAGGCCCACCTCGTCCCACTCCTCCGCGAGGGATTCGGGCCAGAGTTCTTCGACGGCCAGCAAGATCTCGCCCAGTGCGGGGGCATCCGAGTGCTCGGCAGCGTCAGACTCAGCACCGGCCGGATCAGCAGCGGTGCGGGCGTCTTCTGCAACGTCGGTGTTCACAGGTTCCATACCCTCATTTTTACCCTATTCGCCGTCTTCGCCTGCACGCGCAGCAGTCTCGTAAAGTGGTTGGGGAATCATCAGGGCGCTTCAACCATTGAAGAGGACATGAAAACTTTTGTGCTTGGCGGAGGCTGCTTCTGGTGCCTTGACGCCGTCTACCAACAGACCAAAGGTGTTACGGCGGTCATTTCCGGCTATACCGGCGGCCACGACCGCCATCCGGACTACTACTCGGTCTGCTCGGGCACCACAGGCCACGCCGAAGTTGTGGCCGTGAGCTTTGATGAAGACGTGATCCCGGCCGAGGTCATACTGGACATGTTCTTCGCCCTCCACGATCCCACCACACTCAACCGCCAGGGATACGACGTCGGCACCCAGTACCGCTCGTCCATGTTTTACGAGACCACGGAGGAAAAGATCCTTTTCGAGGAGGCGATCGAACGGAACCAGGCGCTGTGGGCACATCCGATCGTCACCGAGGTCAGCAGGCTGCCCGTGTTCCATGTGGCCGAGGATTTCCACCAGAACTACTACGGCAAGCATCCGGAACAGGGCTACTGCCAGGTGATCATCAACCCCAAGCTGGCAAAGGCAAGGAAATATTACTCTGCATGGCTTAATGCTTAGCTAGGCTCCGGCCGCCCTCGTTAGGCTGACCTCAGTATTCGCTGTTCAGAGAACTCTTCAGAGATAGGCACAAATACATGGCACGGATCTACGACGACGTCACCCAGCTTGTCGGCGGCACTCCGCTGGTCAGGCTCAACCGGCTGACAGAGGGCCTCGACGCCCAGGTGGCGGTCAAGCTCGAGTTCTACAACCCGGCCAACAGCGTCAAGGACCGTATCGGTGTGGCCATTGTGGACGCGGCTGAGAAGTCCGGCGCACTGAAGCCCGGCGGAACCATCGTCGAAGGAACCTCCGGCAACACGGGCATTGCCCTGGCCATGGTGGGTGCCGCCCGCGGCTACAAAGTCATCCTGACCATGCCTGAGACCATGTCCACCGAGCGCCGTGTCATGCTTCGCGCGTTCGGCGCGGAGATCGTGCTTACCCCGGGTTCCGAAGGCATGCGCGGCGCCGTGGAGAAGGCCCAGGAGATCGTGGCAAACACGGAGAACTCCATCTGGGCCCAGCAGTTCGCCAACGAAGCCAACCCGGAGATCCACCGCACCACCACCGCGGAGGAAATCTGGTCCGACACCGACGGCAAGGTGGACATCTTCGTCGCCGGCATCGGCACCGGCGGCACCGTCACCGGCGTCGGCCAGGTCCTGAAGGAACGCAAGCCGGACGTCCAGATCGTTGCCATCGAACCGAAGGACTCCGCCATCCTGAACGGCGGCGCTCCCGGCCCGCACAAGATCCAGGGCATCGGCGCCAACTTCATTCCCGAAATCCTCGACACCAACGTCTACGACGAAGTCCTGGACGCCACCCTGGAGGACTCCGTCCGCGTTGCCCGCGACCTCGGCGTCAAGGAAGGCATCCTCGGCGGCATTTCCTCGGGTGCGATCGTCTGGGGAGCCCTCGAACTCGCCAAGCGCCCGGAGAATGCCGGCAAGCTCATCGTCGCGGTTGTCTGCGACTTCGGCGAGCGTTACATCTCCACCGTGCTCTATGACGACATCCGGGGCTAAGCCTTAGCCCGCCACTCACCGTTTCCTGTAGAAAGGTCTTTGTGAGCTTCTTCGCAAGACTTAAGGAAGACCTCGAAGCCGCCCGGTCGCATGACCCGGCGGCTCGAGGTTCTTTTGAGAACTTTTTTGCCTACTCCGGCCTCCACGCAATCTGGGCACACCGCCTGACGCACAAGCTCTGGCAGAATCCTTCGCTTCGCTTCCCGGCCCGGCTGATTTCGCAGCTGGCACGCTTCCTGACCGGGATTGAGATCCACCCGGGAGCCACGATCGGAAAGCGGTTCTTCATCGACCACGGCATGGGCGTGGTCATCGGTGAAACGGCCGAGATCGGTGAGGACGTCATGATCTATCACGGCGTCACCCTGGGCGGACGCTCGCTGGCGAAGGTCAAGCGGCACCCCACCATCGGGGACCGCGTGACCATCGGCGCGGGCGCCAAGGTCCTGGGCCCCATCACGATCGGACGGGACAGCGCAGTGGGCGCCAACGCCGTCGTGGTCAAGGACGCCCCGCCGGAATCCATCATCACCGGGGTTCCTGCAACGTGGCGCCACCGGGACGCCCAGCGCGAAACCAAACCGGCTGTGGACCCTGCCGAGTACTACATCGAGTACCGGATCTAGCGGCCAAGCCGCTGGTAGATAGTCCAGAAGATTACGTCGAACGCACGGTCCGGCAGGATCCTTCGCAGGGTCAGGATGGCGCGCGCACCCTTGCCCACCGGGTAGCGCGTCTTCGGCCGGGCCGCCGTTGCGGCATGGACAATGGCATCGGCAATAACGGCAGGGTGCGTTGACATGCTGGAACCCTCGGTGGAGGCCAGCGCCGCGGCGACGATCTTCGCCTGGTCCCGATAGGGGCCGTGACCGGACGTTTCCAGCAGGCTCTCGCCGGAGATGCCTCCCCATTCAGTCTGCGTGCCTGCCGGTTCGATGATTGACACCTTGATGCCATGCGGCTTGAGCTCCAGGCGCAGGGAGTCGCTCAGGCCCTCCACGGCGAACTTCGTGGCGTGATACCAGGCGCCCAGAGGCTCGTACATCTTGCCGCCGATGGAGGAAACATTGATGATCCTCCCCTGGGCGGCGGCCCGCATGGCGGGCAGCACGAGCTGGGTCATGCGCGCCAGGCCGAAGACGTTGACGTCGAACTGCCGCCGGCCTTCAGCCAGGTCCACCTCTTCCAGCGACCCGTAGGACCCGTAGCCGGCGTTGTTCACGAGGACATCGATCCGGCCGTGCGCCTCGAGGATTCCGCCCACGGCCGCCGCCATGGACGCCTCATCCGTGACATCCAGCGCCAGCACCTTTACGCCGTGGGCCTTCAGCGGCTCCATCTTCTCGACCCGGCGGGCGCCGGCGTAGACAGTGAATCCCTGCCCACTCAGCTTCTTGGCGGCCTCGAAGCCGATGCCGGTGGACGCACCGGTAACAAACGCGACTGGCTGCGACATGGGCTGCACTCCTTGGAGACGACAATCATTGGACAGGCGGCGATTGGAAGCCGCGGCCACCGAAAGAGCAGTCCGCAAACGGCAACGGCCGGCACCTCCCAGAGTATCCGGGAAGCGCCGGCCGTTGCGGTCAGAGCAGGGTGTGGCTTGAAGCTAGTGGGTGTCCACTGCCTCGATTTCGGACTTGTCCTCGCCCCACAGGGTGTGGAACGTGCCCTCGGCGTCAACGCGGCCGTAGGTGTGCGCACCGAAGAGGTCGCGCTGGCCCTGGATCACGGCGGCCGGCAGGCGCTTGCGGCGCAGGCCGTCGTAGTACGCCAGCGACGAGGAGAACACCGGTACCGGGATGCCCAGCTGAACAGCCGTGGCCACCACGCGGCGCCATGCCGGCAGGACCTCGGCGATGGCCTTGGTGAAGGCCGGTGCAAACAGCAGGTTGGCGGGCTTTTCGTCCGCGGCGTAGGCCTTGGTGATTTCCTTCAGCAGTTCCGCACGGATGATGCAGCCGCCGCGCCAGAGGGAAGCGATCTCGTCCAGCTTCAGGTCCCAGCCGTATTCCTTGGCAGCCGAGGTCAGCATGTCCAGGCCCTGGGCGTAGGAAACCAGCTTGGAGGCGTACAGCGCCTGACGGACGTCCTCAACGAACGTTTCCGGAACCTCGACGGCGATTTCCTCGCCGGCCAGGAGTTCCTGGGCCAGCTTGCGCTGTTCCGACTGGGACGAGAGGGCGCGTGCGAACACGGATTCGGCAATGCCCGACGTCGGGGATCCCAGCTCGAGTGCGGAGATAACCGTCCAGCGGCCCGTGCCCTTCTGCCCTGCGGCGTCCACCACGACGTCGACGAACGGCTTCCCGGTGCGGGTATCCACGTGGCCGAGGACCTCGGCGGAGATTTCGATCAGGAACGAGGCGAGTTCGCCCTTGTTCCACTCGGCGAAGATCTTGGACTGCTCGGCCGGTTCGATGCCGGCACCCGAGCGGAGAAGGTCGAAGGCTTCGCCGATAACCTGCATGTCGGCGTATTCGATGCCGTTGTGGACCATCTTGACGAAGTGGCCGGCGCCGTCGGTGCCGATCCAGGCGCAGCAGGGCTGGCCGTCAACGTTTGCGGCGATCTTTTCCAGCAGCGGTCCGAGGGCGTCGTAGGACTCCTTGGAGCCGCCGGGCATGATGGACGGGCCGTTCAGGGCGCCTTCCTCACCGCCGGAAACACCGATGCCTACGAAGTGCAGGTCCTTCTTGGCCAGGGCGGCTTCGCGGCGGCGGGTGTCCTCGTAGTGCGAGTTGCCGGCGTCGATGATGATGTCGCCGGCTTCCAGCAGGGGCTCGAGCTGTTCGATCACGGAGTCGACCGGCTTGCCGGCCTTGACCATGATCAGCACGCGGCGGGGCTTTTCCAGCGAATCCACAAGCTCCTGGAGGGTTTCGGTACGCACGAAGTCGCCATCGTGTCCGTGCTTTTCCAGCAGCGCGTCAGTCTTTTCAACAGACCTGTTGTGCAGGGCAACGGTGAAGCCGTTCCGGGCCAGGTTGCGGGCGAGGTTGGCCCCCATCACCGCAAGGCCGGTGACACCGATGTGTGCTGACATCAAAACTCCAATTCATTTCTGTGCAACGTGTGCATTCTGTTCCGCACTTCCTGCGGAACACGCTTTAAGAACCAGTGGCTGTCAATAAACCATATGTATTTCCGTCGACTACGGGAAAGTTGCGCCCACGTTTTGGAAGGTGGCGCGTCACAAAACAGTCTATGATGCCGCCAGCGCCATGACAGGCGAGGATGTACGCCCGGGCCGCGGACGGTGCCGCGCAGGACGGCGCCGCCAGCCCCATTATGCTTACGACTATGTCAACCAGCCTCCACCACCGCGCCATCGAAAACCTGGGCACCCGCATCGTGAGCGGCGCGCTGCCCACTGGCCATGTGATGCTGGCTGAGCAGCTTGAGGACGAACTGAAAGTCTCGCGTTCTGTGGTCCGCGAAGCAGTCCGCGTCCTGCAGTCCCTCGGCCTGGTGGAAACCATCAAGCGCGTGGGAATCCGGGTGCTGCCGGCACACCGCTGGAACCCGTTTGATCCGCTGGTCATCCGCTGGCGCCTGGCCGGTGACGGCCGCGGCGCCCAGCTCAGGTCCCTCGCGGAGCTGCGCTCCGCCGTCGAGCCTGTTGCCGCCGAGCTGGCGGCCGCCAACGCCCCCCAGGCAATCCGGCAGGAACTGCTGGACGTCTCGCTGGCAATGCGCGACGCCGGCGAGGCCGGCAACGTGGCGGAGTTCCTGGAGCTGGACATCAAATTCCACTCGCTTCTCCTCACCGGATCCGGCAACGAAATGTTCGCCAACCTTGTCGGACAGGTGGCGGAAACCCTGACCGGCCGTACCGTCCACGGACTCATGCCGGACCGCCCGCGGGAGACGGCCCTGCAATGGCACGTGGATGTGGCCGAGGCCATCGCCGCAGCGGACGCCGCCGGAGCCCGCGAGGCTTCCAGCAGGATCATGCGCGAGACGATCTCCGAGATGGAACCCGGCTGGCGGGACCAGCCCAGGGTTTTCATTCCGCTGCAGCAGGGCTGAAGTCCAGCAGCACCTTCCCTGATTCCGCGGAGTTCCGGGCAACGCCGAACGCCTCCAGGGCTGCCTCCACGGGGTACTCGTGGGTGATCACGGGGTCCACGAACAGGGTGCCGTCGGCGAGGGCCGCGATGACGTCGTCGATCTCGTCGTTGAAGCGGAAGGAACCCTTGAGCTCCAGTTCGCGGGTGATGGCCAGCGAGATCAGGACCGGCTGCGGGCCGGTGGGCAGCAGGCCGACCATCACGACGGTGCCGCCGCGGGCGGCGCCCTGGATGGCGGAGGCCAGGCCGTGGTGGTTGCCGGAGGATTCAATCACGACGTCGGCCTCGACGGCGGCGATCGCTTCCGCGTCGGAGGCGGCGAGCACTTCGTCCGCTCCCACGGCCGCGGCGATTTCCAGCGGCCTGGCGTGCATGTCCACGGCGACGATCCGGCCTGCGCCGGCGCGCTTGAGGACGGCCGCGGCCAGCGCGCCGATGGGGCCGCTGCCGATCACCAGGGCGGTCTTTCCGCTGACGTCCCCGGCACGGGACACCGCGTGCCAGGCCACGGAGGCGGGCTCGATCAGCGCCGCCGTGCGCAGGCTGAGGCCTCCCGGCAGCGCGCGCAGCATCCGCGCCGGCAGGTTCACGTAGCGGCTGAACGCGCCGTCGGTGTGCGGGAAGCGGGCGGCGCTGCCCAGGTACGTGCAGCCCGGGGACAGGTTGGGCCGGTCCGCCGGATACCGCGCCGCACCGGGCCCGGGCGTGGCCGGATGAACGGCAACCGGGGTGCCGGCCACCGGCCCGGTGCCGTCTGCCGCGGCACGAATCACGGTCCCGGAAATTTCGTGCCCGAGCACCAGGGGCGCGCGGAGGATGGATTCGCCGGCGGCGCCGTGCAGCCAGTAGTGCAGGTCCGAGCCGCAGATGCCACCGTAGCAGACTTCGACGACCGACTCGTCGCGGGCGGGGGCGGTGAGAATCACGTCTTCGATGCGGAGGTCGCCCGCGGCGTGCGCCACCACGGCCGCGCCGCTGGCAGGAAGTTGATGAAGGCCGCGCATCAGACCACCACCGTCATTCCGCCGTCAATGAAGATGGTCTGCCCGTTCACGAAGTCCGACCCGTCCGAGGCCAGCCACACCGCGGGCCCGGCCAGGTCCTGCACGGTCCCCCACCGGTGCGCCGGGGTCCGGCCCAGGATCCAGGCATTGAAGTCCTCGTCATCCACCAGGTTCTGCGTCATCTCGGTATGGATGTAGCCCGGGGCGATCCCGTTGATCTGCAGCCCGGACCCGGCCCACTCCGCGGTCATCGCCCGGGTCAGGTTCCGCAGCCCGCCCTTCGCCGCGATATACGGGGCGATGGTCGGGCGGGCGAGATCGGTCTGCACCGAACAGATATTGATGATCTTCCCCCGCCCGCGCGGGATCATGACCCGCGCCGCCTCACGCCCCACCAAAAACGCGCTGGTCAGGTCCGTGGAAATCACCCGCTCCCAGTCCGCCACGTCCAAATCCAGCATCGGCACCCGGTGCTGGATCCCCGCATTGTTCACCAGGACCTCCAGCGGCCCCACGTTCTCCTCCACCCATGCAACACCCCGCGCAGCCTCAGTGTCGCTGGTGACGTCGAACGCGCAACTGTGCACCCGCCCCGGCGGGTACCCGGCCGCCATCGCAGCCTCAGCCGCCTTCAGCCGCTCAGGATTGATGCCGTTCAGCACCACCGTCGCGCCGGCATCCGCCAGCGCCCGCGCCAGCGCATTGCCGATCCCCCGACTCGAACCGGTCACCAGGGCAACACGCCCGCTCAGGTCAAAAAGTGCACTCATCGTCTGCTGTTCCTCAATTGCTCTTGATTACTGGTGTGACTGCTGGTTCTGACTTGCGTCCCAGCTGAGATTCGAAATCGCCTGCCGGACGGCGGCGAGGTCGAGGTCCCCGAGACCCTGGCGCTTCAGTTCGGCGTAGAGTTCGACGCCGGCGGTAGCCATGGGAACCGCCGCGTCCACGGCGGCAGCGCTTTCCAGGACGAACGAGAGGTCCTTGTGCATGAACTTCGCCGGCCCTGTGGGCTCGTAGTCCTTTGCAGCGAGGCGGGGCCCCACAACTTCCAGGACCTTACTGCCGGCCAGTCCGCCGGCAAGCACCTCATACAACGCCGCGACGTCCATGCCCGAGCGTTCGGCGAGCTCTGCCGCTTCGGCGAGCGCCGCCGTCGTGGTTCCCACAATGAGCTGGTTGCAAGCCTTTGCCAGCGACCCTGATCCCAGCGGCCCCAGCCGCCGGACGGTGCCGCCCATAGCGCTGAACAGCGGAAGAAGCCTCCGGAAATCCCGCTCCTCCGCGCCGGCCATGATGGCCAGGGTTCCGTCCTCGGCACCCTTGGTGCCGCCGCTGACGGGTGCATCGACGACGGTGGCGTTACCGCGGCTCAAGCGGGCCACCCTTGCCCCGAAGTCCCGAACGGCTGCGGGCGACACGCTGCTCATGACAACGACGGCGGTACCAGGCACGGGCGGCTCTGCGGCCCAGCCGGCGAGGAGCTCCTGGGCCGCGTCCTCTATGTAGGACAGGTCGGGGAGCATAAAGATGATGACCGGTTCGTCCCGCAATGCTGCGACGTCAGCGGCCCGGATGCCGCCGCGCGCGGCAAAGCCGTCCAGGGCGGCAGCTGACCTGTTCCAGCCGGTGACGGCCCAGCCGGCCTTCAACAGGTTGACAGCCATATGGCCGCCCATCAGGCCCAGCCCGACGAAACCGGCCCTTTTTTCACTCAAATTTTCGCTCAGATCAGGGTTTGCCTGCACATCCATCGGCAGCGCACCTCACTTCATCGTGGTTATCTTCGTGGTTAGTTCTGGTTAACAGGAGGAATTCTGTTCAATATCCTAGCCTCCATTCAGTATGATGAACACCATGACGACTAAAACCACCGTCGCAATCGCCGTCCCGCTCGAAGCTGAGCTGGTTGAGCGCATCCGCGCCGTAGATCCCGCCGTGACCGTCCTCTATGAGCCCGACCTCCTCCCGCCCGAACGGTTCCCTGCGGACCACGCCGGCGATCCGCACTTCACGCGCACTCCCGAACAGGAGGAGCGCTACTGGGACATGTTGAACAAGGCCGACGTCCTGTACGGCTTCCCCAACGAGAGTCCTGCCGGACTGGCCCGCATCGCCGCCAGCAACCCCCGGCTCCAGTGGATCCACGCAATGGCCGCAGGCGCGGGCGGAGCGGTCAAAGCTTCCGGCCTGGACCAGGAAACCCTGCAGAAATTCAAGGTGACCACCTCAGCGGGCGTTCACGCCCTGCCACTGGCGGAGTTCGCCGCGCTGGGTATCTTCAACGGCTTCAAGCGCAGCGCAGAGCTTGCAGTGGACCAGGCCGCCAAGGTCTGGCCCGATCTGCGCACCCCGACGCGCCTGGTGAACGGCTCCACGCTGGTGGTGACGGGCCTCGGCGAGATCGGGCTGGAAACAGCCCGCATCGCCCGGGCACTCGGCATGAAGGTGAGCGGCACCAAGCGGAACGTTGAGCCGATCGACGGCATCGAAGAGGTAGCCGGGAACGACGGCCTGGCCGGCCTGCTTGCCACGGCAGACGCCGTCGTGAATACCCTGCCCGGCACGCCGTACACGGAAAAGCTGTTCAACCGGGAGGTGTTCGCGGCCATGAAGCCGGGAACCGTTTTCGTCAACGTTGGCCGCGGCACCGTGGTGGATGAAGACGCACTCCTGGGGGCACTCGACAACGGCCAGGTGGGCTACGCCTGCCTCGACGTGTTCGCCGTCGAACCCCTGCCGCAGGACAGCCCGCTCTGGAACCACCCGAGGGTCATGGTTTCCCCGCACACGTCGGCCCTGAGCGCCGCTGAGAACCGGCTGATCGCCGAACGCTTCAGCAGCAACCTGCGCACGTTCCTGGACGGCGGGGAACTCCCCCACCTCGTGGACACCGTGCACTTCTACTAGGCCGTACCAAGCCAATCTTCACCCGCCCATCGGCCCGCGCGGCCGCCGGGCATTTCGGCACGCCGCACTACAGGCCGGCCCCTCTTGGGGCACGCCGCACTACAGGCCGGCCCCCGCCTTGGGCGGAGGAGCCGGCCTGTTTGTTTGTGCCGGGGACTACTGCCGCTTTGCCCGCTCGACCTCGGCGGCGGTCCCGGCGTGCCCCCGGGCAGTAAGTCCTGCCACCACGCCGTCGATGTCGGCGTCCGGCCGGTTCTGGCTGAGCTTGGTCTTCGCCTCGATCCGGGTGATCACCAGTTCCAGGCCCACGATGGCGCGCAGCTGCCCGGAGATGTAGCGCTCCGGCGCGTCGTCCACGCTCCACGGGTGGTCGAAGCCTGCTTCGTTGACGTCGGTCAGCCGCCTGACCTGGCCGGCGAGCCAGGCCGGATCGTCGTGGACAACCAAGTTTCCGTATACATGCGCCGTGGAGTAGTTCCAGGTGGGGACTACGCGCCCGTGCTCGGCCTTCGATGCGTACCAGGACGGCGAGATATAGGCGTCCGCACCCTGGATGATGGCGAGTGCCTCTCCGATCACCGGCTCGGACCACTGCGCGTTGTTCCGGGCTACGTGGGTGTTCAGGGCGCCGTGTTCGCCGATCGACGGGTCATAGACGAAGGGCAGCAGCGTCGCAAGCAGGCCCTGCGATGTCATGGTGACCAGATTGGCTGCGGCCGGCCGGGCGAGGAGATCCTGGATGGCGTCGGGTCCGGCGGCGAAGTGGGCTGGGGTGTACATGATGCTAATCCTTTGCAGGCTGGAGGGATCGTGCGGCGTGCGGGACAGCGGGTGGGGCCGTTTGCGGAGCGGGCGCCGGTTTGAGGCGGACCCGGACGGCGGCGCCGGCGCAGAGGATGACGGCGAGGCCGCCGATGATGGTGGTCCAGCCCAGGCTCTCGCCAAGCAGGAGTCCGGCCCAGCAGATGCTCAGTACTGGCTGGACGAGTTGGATCTGGCTGACCTGGGCCATGGGGCCGATGGCAAGGCCGTGATACCAGGCGAAGAAGCCCAGGAACATGCTCACCACACCGAGGTAGGCGAACGCCACCCACTGGACGGGAGAGGCCGACGGCGGCTGCTGAGCCAGGGAGAGCATCGTCAGGACCGCCATCAACGGCGACGCCAGCACCAGAGCCCAGGATACGGTCTGCCAGGGGCCCAGTTCCCGGGCCAGCAGGCCGCCTTCCGCGTAGCCGACGGCCGCGGCCACCACTGCGCCCAGGAGCAGCAGGTCCGCAGAGTGCAGCTGGCCGAATCCGCCGGACTGCATGGAGGCGAAGGCGATAGCCGCCAGCGCGCCCAAACCGGTGATCAGCCAGAACACCAGGGGTGGACGTTCGCGTCCCCTCAGCACGGCGGCCGTCGCCGTCGCGGCCGGGAGCAGGGCGATGACCACCGCGCCGTGGCTGGCCGGTGTGGTGGTGAGTGCAAAGGACGTGAGCAAGGGAAATCCGATCACGACGCCGGCGGCCACCACTGCGAGGCGTGCCCACTGCACGCCGCGGGGAAGCCGCTGCCGGGTGAGTGCCAGTGCGAAGGCGGCGAGGACGGAGGCCACCACCGCGCGGCCGGACCCGATGAAAAGGGGCGACAGTCCTGTGACGGCAATCTTGGTGAAGGGGACCGTGAACGAGAAGGCCGCTACTCCGAGGAGGCCCCACCACAGTCCGGAGGGAGTGCGGGGCAGTACCACTGGGCGATTGCGTGTAGTAGCGCTACTATTGTCTCTCATGAACAACGATAGCAGTTCCCGAATTGCGACGCGACTGCGGGAGTGGATCGCCAAAGCCGCGCCAGGATCGAAGCTGCCGTCCACCCGGTCGCTGGTTGCTGAGTACCAGGCAAGTCCGGTGACCGTGCAAAAGGCACTGCAGGCCCTCACTGCGCAAGGGCTGATCGAAAGCCGGCCCGGCGTCGGCACTTTCGTACGGGCCGTCCGGAGTGCGCGCCCCTCGGACTACGGCTGGCAGACGGCGGCGCTGCGGTCACCGCTGGCACCCCTGCCGTCAGCCTCCAGCACCATGCGCGACGTGCCGAACAATGCCATCGCCTTCCACTCCGGCTACCCGGACCGGGAACTCCTGCCCGAGCGCCTTGTCCGGGCGGCACTCACACGCGCAGCCCGGAGCGACGCTGCATTGTCCCGTCCCCCGGCAGCGGGCCTGCCGGAACTGCAATCGTGGTTCGCGCACGAACTTGGCGGCTCGACACCGGTCGGAACCACACCGCCGAACCCGAGTGACGTCGTCGTCCTGCCGGGAAGCCAGAGCGGCCTCAGTTCCATTTTCAGCGCGCTGGCCGGGCGCGGACAACCGCTGCTGATGGAATCACCAACCTACTGGGGCGCCATTCTGGCGGCGGCGCAGGCCGGAGTCCGCGTTGTCCCGGTGCCCAGCGGACCTGACGGTCCGGACCCGGCGGAACTGGCCAGGGCCTTTGACGAAACCGGCGCGCGCCTCTTCTACGCCCAGCCGAACTACGCGAACCCCACCGGTGCACAGTGGGCTGCCGGGCGGGGTGAAGAGGTCCTGGAGGTGGTGCGCGCGAAGGGCGGGTTCCTGGTGGAAGACGACTGGGCCCACGACTTCGGCATCACCACCAGTCCGGTTCCCGTCGCCTCACGCGACGACTCCGGCCACGTGGTGTACCTCCGCTCGCTGACCAAGAGCGTATCCCCGGCCATCCGCATCGCCGCCGTCATCGCGCGCGGTCCGGCCCGTGAACGCATTCTCGCGGACCGGGCCGCCGAGTCGATGTACGTCAGTGGATTGCTCCAGGCTGCAGCGCTCGACGTCGTGACGCAGCCCGGGTGGCAGACGCACCTGCGCAGCCTCCGCCACCAGCTCCAGTCGCGCCGCGACCTCCTGGTCACCAGCATGCGCGAGCACGCCCCGCAGGCACACATCGAACAGGTCCCCAAGGGAGGCCTGAACCTCTGGGCGAGGCTGCCCGACGGCACAGACCTGGAGCGGCTGACCCGCGACTGCGAAAGCGCAGGGGTCATCATCGCGGCCGGGCGGGAGTGGTTCCCGGCCGAACCCGCCGGTGCGTTCATCCGCCTCAACTACTCAGGGTCCAACCCGGGAGCCTTCCCGGAAGGGGCGCGGATCATCGGCCAGGCACTGGAACGCAACAGCTAGGGACCGGCAGTGTCCAGGGCCCGGCCGGACTCACGTGCCGGATGAACCGGCGACGGCAGAGCAAAGGCTGCGGCCCCCTCCGTGCGGAGGGAGCCACAGCCTTTGTTTCGGAGTGCAGTTCCGGTGGTGCGGGTGGTACTAGCTCGCGTCCTCGGTAAGGACGAGGTCACGGCCTACGGTCTCCGGAGTGAAGAACGTCGTGGCGAACGAAATGAGCGCCAGCACCAGGGAGTAGATGGCGAGCACCAGCCAGGAGTGATTCGTTGCCGCCAGGAGCGACGCGCCAACGAGGGGAACCAGGCCCCCGGCCATAACGGCGGAGAGTTCACGGCTCATGGCAACGCCGGTGAAGCGGTACTGGGATCCGAAGAGCTCGGGCAGGAGCGGGCATTGCGGTCCGAGCATGGACTGGACGCCGATGGCGATACCCACCACCATGACCACCCAGACAAGGGTCACGTTGCCCAGCGTCACCAGGTAGAACGCCGGAAGTGCGATGACGGCTTGGAACAGGGCGCCGTAGCGGTAGACCGGCACCCGGCCGAAACGGTCCGAGAGCGCGCCGAAGGTGACCACCATGACGGCGGCGAAGCCGGCGGCAATGAGCAGGCCCACGGGTCCGATGAACTTGTCGCCCGGGAACACCCCGTCCTTGGCTGCCAGGAAGGCAATGAGGAGGGCTGAGTAGATCGACGAGTTGCCGTTCTCGCCCATGCGCAGGCCAATGCCGATCAGGACGTTCTTCTTGGAGTGCTTCCACAGCTGGCCGATGGGGTTCTTGACTACGTTTTTGTGCTTTTCGAGCTCCTGGAATACCGGAGTTTCCTTGAGCCGCAGCCGGATGAAGATGGCTACTGCAATCAGGATGATGCTGGCCAGGAACGGTACGCGCCACAGCCAGCCTTCGAGCACGGCCTTGTCAGCCATGGCAATCAGTGCGAAAGTACCGGCTCCGAGCAGGGTGCCGAGCTGGATGCCGACGAACGGCAGGGAAGCGAAGAATCCACGACGGCGGCGCGGCGCGACTTCTGATATCAACGTGGTGGCACCGGCCTGTTCAGCCCCGGCGCCGAGGCCCTGGAGGATGCGCAGTGTCACGAGCAGGACCGCACCCAGCATGCCCGCCTGCTCGAAGGTGGGCAGCAGGCCGATGGCGAAGCTTGCGGTTCCCATCAGGCCGATCGTCAGGATGAGGACCATTTTGCGGCCGAACCTGTCGCCGATGTAGCCGAAGATGACCCCGCCGAACGGTCGGGCCGCAAACCCGACGCCATAGGTGGCGAAGGACGCGATCAGGGCGCCGTCTTCACCTAGGGGCTTGAAGAAAAGCGGTCCGAAGATCAAAGCCGAAGCGAGGCCATAAATGTAGAAATCGTAGTACTCCAGAGCGGAGCCCACGGAGCTGGCAAGAGTTGCCCTCCGCAGTTGTTCCGGTTCGACGACGGCGTCGTCCGCATCGGCCAGTGGTGATTCAGTACGAGTTGTCACAAGCACTCCCTTAAGAACACTCCAGACCCCCGTTGGTCTGGTGGGATAGCGACGGCACCGGTGGTGTCGATCACTATATTGAACAGCGTACAGCACCATGAACGGTTCGCCAATGATGAAAGCTGATTTATTTTCCGGCGGAATCTGCGCCGGCCCTCAGCTTCCCTCCCCTAGCCCATGGGATTGCCCAGCGACCGGGCCAGCTCCTGCAATTCCTTCACCATCATGGCGCCCTGCTCCTCGGAATAGGTGGCCTTCAGCGCGGTAACGGACAGCCCCAGGCTGGGGCCGTGCGCCCCCCTCGTTGGGACCGATACCGCCAGGCACACAACTCCCGTGGTGGACTCCTCGTCCTCGAAGGCATATCCGCGCTCCCGGATGAGGGGCAATTGCTTCTTGAATTCAGCACCCGTCCGGAGTGATTTCGGGGTCAGTACGGGAAGTTCCTGGCCATCAGGGAACATCTCGTCGATGTCGTGGTCATGCAGCCTTGCGATGAGTGCCTTACCCACGGCACACAACGACACGGGCATCTTGTCACCGATATTCGAGGTCAGCCGGACCGCGGGATGCCCTTCGTAGCGGGCCAGGTAGATGACGTTGGTCCCGTCCAGCATGGCGATGCGGACGGTTTCGCCAGACAAGGTGGGCGCCTGCTCACAGAAGCGGTAGAACTCCTGCACCTCGTCCAGCCGGCTCAGGTAGGCGGCACCTAGTTCCACGAGTTTGCGCCCGAGCGTGAAGTCGGCCCCCTGCCGGTTGATAAGGCGCGCCTCCTCAAGGGCCAGCAGGAGGTTCGATGTTGATGATTTGGGGATGCCGAGTTCCCGCGAGAGATCGCTCAGCGTAAGCCGACCCGTCGCTGAAGCGGCCAGGGCCTCGAGTACTGCGGCGGCACGCGTCACGGCCGGCGCGGGGGACGCACTCCCTAGTCCGTCGGAAGTGCGGGGAGCCCGGGAATCGGCCATGATTCTCCTTCAGTTAAAGCGCGTCCGTAAGTGCGCCGTTCATTCACAACTGTTCATTCAGCTGAACAGTAACCATCATAATGTCTGCCGACCCGATTTGCTCCCCTGCGTGTATCGCCGGGGCGGGGCCCGCGCCGGCACCGGCGCCGGCACCGAGGGACCTTCGACTCTGGGAGGATCGGCCGGAGCATGAAAATGTTTCACATTTCCAAAAATTCACTGTATATTCATTCCAAGCCTTCCACCGCGGCATCCCCCAATAGCCGCGGTGGAAGGCTTTTCCAATTCCCCGTGATTCCGCGATCCAGAGGATCAAGCGGCGTCGGCCACGGCGTCCCGGAGCCGCCACCCGCCACCGAGCCCGTCACGGATCAATTCCATGGTGGTCAGTGCCGAGTTCTCGTTGCGGCCAAGGCGCGCCTGGACCCGCCACACCTCGATGTCCACTCGCCCCAGGCCCTTGGGCATCCTGCGTTCGGCCTCCCACCAGCTGATGCGCTCAAACCAACGGACCGGCTCGGCACTAATGGTCCATTCGCGGCCACCGCGGAGAACGGAAAGCGGCCGGCCGTCCGGGGCCAGCCTCATCATGACGTGTTCCATGCCGCCACACTATGAACAGGGTCCGACATTCCTCCCCGGGCGCCAATGACCATGGCCCGGACGACAAAAAACCCCGCCTTTGCCTGCCTGATCGGCCTGCAATGACGGGGTTTTGCTGGTGGGTCCTACCGGGATCGAACCGATGACATCCACGGTGTAAACGTGGCGCTCTACCAGCTGAGCTAAAGACCCAAACCGTGGTTTCCGCGCCTCAGCGCTTCAACCAACGAACAGCAACTCTACCGGACAAGTCCCGCCGAACGCCAATCGACGAACCCGCCACGGGGCAGTGAGGTGAACGTCACAGGTCCGGCAGTTCGGCCGCCAGCCACGTCAACGATTCACTGACCCCCGCCTCCAGCTTGATGGTGGCCAGGTCATCGCCGCGCGTGGCTCCCCTGTTGATGATCACCACTGGTTTCTCCTGCTTGGCGGCGTGACGGACGAATCGAAGGCCGCTCATGACCGTCAGTGAGGATCCGGCAACAACCAGAGCGCCGGCCGCGTCGACCATGGCGTACGAGCGCTCCACCCGGTCCTTCGGGACATTTTCACCGAAGTACACAAAGTCGGGCTTGAGGGTGCCCCCGCATGCCGGGCAGTGAGCCACGATGAAACTGCTGATCAGGGCCGAGTCCTCCACGGTTGCATCGGCGTCGGGCGCGATCTCCACCACGCCGTCCGCCAGGGCCCGTTCCAGGAATCCGGGGTTCAGTTCCTCCAGCACTCCTGCCAGCAGGGTCCTGCTGTAGCGGCGGGCGCAGGACAGGCAGGCCACCCGGTCGAAGCGGCCATGGAGGTCGACAACATTGATGCTGCCCGCGTCTTCGTGGAGCCGGTCCACGTTTTGGGTGATAAGGCCGGTGAGAAGGCCCCGCTGCTCAAGCCGGGCCGCGGCCGCATGGCCCTCATTCGGATCGGCGCGACGGAGGTGCGACCAGCCGATGTGATTGCGCGCCCAGTACCGCTGGCGGTTGGCGGCGTGCCCGATGAACTCCTGATATGTCATGGGCGCCCGTGGAGCCGCACCGGGCCCGCGGTAGTCCGGGATACCAGAGTCGGTGCTGAGGCCGGCCCCGGTCAGGAGTGCGAAGCGCTTTCCCGCTATGGCGTCCCTGATGTCGGCCAGGGCTCCGATTTCGTCCGGCGCAGGAGCGGCAGCACCCACCGGCGGCAGGCTGGCGAACCCAGTCATGCCAAGTCCGGGGTGCCGCTGCCTCATTCCGTCAGTTCCCGCCGAGCTCCGACAGGGCTGCGCGGTATCCCGCCAGATCACGGGCCTGGCCGCGCGGATTCACCACGACGTACCGGATGATGCCGTGCGCGTCGATGATGAACGTTCCACGCTTCGCCATGCCGCTGGCCGGGTCGAAGACGCCGTATTCCGATGCCACGTCCCCGTGCGGCCAGAAGTCGGCCAGCAGATCAAATCCATAGCCTTCCTTTTCCGCGTAGGCCCGCACCGTGAATTTGCTGTCCACGGATATCGCCAGGACAGTTGCGTTCGCATCTTCGAACAGCGAAAGGTTGTCCCGGATCTCGCAAAGCTCTCCGGTACAGATCCCCGAGAAGGCAAACGGATAGAAAACCACGACGACGTTGCGCCCCCGAAGCTCCGACAGCCGGACCGGTTCGCCGTACTGATTGACCAGCTCAAAGTCAGGGGCCGGCTCTCCGACCTCCGGGACGCTGGTCGTTGCGGGATTTTCTGCCGTTTGCAGCGGCTGAAGCGTCACTTGTTCTTCCTGGTGACCAGGCGCGTGGCGCTCCAGTCCTTGGATACACCGGCCGAGGTGGTGAGGTGAAGCCCTGCCGTGGGTGCCGCTTCCTGGATCTCCGCCGGGGACACGTAGCCATGCCTTCCCGACTTCGGAGTCAGAACCCAGACCACACCGTTCTCACTCAACGTGGTCAGGGAATCCATGAGCGTGTCAACAAGGTCCCCGTCGCCGTCCCGCCACCAGAAAATGACGGCGTCTACAACGTCATGGTCGTCTTCATCCAGGAGTTCGGACCCGGTGAGGTCCTCAATATCATCACGCAAGTCGAAGTCGACGTCGTCGTCGTAACCGAACTCCTGAATCAGATCCCCGTTTTTGAAACCCAATTTTTCCGCCACATTTACCGAAGTGGCGGCGTCGGCCTCACTCACGTGTTCCTCCAATGCTTAGTCATTTGCATAAATCTAGTGATTTCCATTACTACAAGCCAACACCCTTTGTGCCTGCTCTTCAAGCTACTGCCCCAGCGATCCCACTTATTCTGCGTCACACCAACGGTCTGGCGGCGGTCCGGCCCGGCGGCTACCGTCACAAACCAGTATGACGTCAAATACGACAAGCACGTCAGGCAGCGGCTACGCATCGGATAGCTCTCACAGCTAGAGTGGCTGATGACGTCTATGCCGGCGGGGCGATCGCCCTGGATTTAAGCGGTCATAGACGTGATAGGACCCTGCCCGGCGCACATGACCGGGCTGTTGTAACCGATACGTCGCACACGTCGCGTTCACGCCAGGCAGTTACCCTGCCGGACCTGAGTGCGCCGATGCATGCGCGCAAAGAGAGGTTGGACGTGGCTGCAGGAGAAGATACCTCCCATATCCTCAGCGGGTTGACTAACCAGCTGCCTGATCGTGATCCGGAAGAGACCGCCGAATGGATTGAGTCCCTGGATACGCTGATCAGGGAACAGGGCACCGAGCGTGCCCAGTACATCATGCGCAGTCTCCTGCAGCGTGCCGGCGCCCAGAGCGTCGGGGTTCCGATGGTCACCACCACGGACTATGTGAACACCATCCCGGTGGACCAGGAAGCGGAGTTCCCCGGGAACGAGGAATACGAACGCCGCTACCGGGCGTACATGCGCTGGAACGCCGCGGTGATGGTGCACCGGTCCCAGCGGCCGAACATCGGCGTGGGCGGGCACATCTCCACCTACGCCGGGGCCGCGACCCTGTACGAGGTCGGCTTCAACCACTTCTTCCGCGGCAAGGACCACCCCGGCGGCGGGGACCAGGTCTTCTTCCAGGGCCATGCCTCCCCCGGCATGTACGCCCGCGCGTTCATGGAAGGACGCCTGACCGAAGAGGACCTCGACGGGTTCCGGCAGGAAAAGTCCAAGGCCGGCCACGCCCTGTCCTCGTACCCGCACCCGCGGCTGATGCCGGACTTCTGGGAATTCCCCACGGTGTCCATGGGCATCGGGCCGATGAACGCGATTTACCAGGCCCAGTCCAACCGGTACCTGCACAACCGGGGCCTGAAAGACACCTCGGACCAGCAGGTCTGGGCGTTCCTGGGCGACGGGGAAATGGACGAGCCCGAGTCCCGCGGCCTGCTCCAGCTCGCCGCGAACGAGAACCTGGACAACCTGAACTTCGTGATCAACTGCAACCTCCAGCGCCTGGACGGACCGGTGCGCGGCAACGGCAAGATCATGCAGGAACTCGAAGCGTTCTTCCGCGGCGCGGGCTGGAACGTCATCAAGGTCGTCTGGGGCCGGGAGTGGGATGACCTGCTGACCCGGGACGCCGACGGGTCGCTGGTGAAGATCATGAACGAAACCCCGGACGGGGACTACCAGACCTACAAGGCCGAGTCCGGCGGGTTCGTCCGCGAACACTTCTTCGGGAAGACCCCGCAGACCAAGGAACTGGTCGCGGACCTGAGCGATGACCAGATCTGGAACCTCAAGCGCGGCGGCCACGACTACCGCAAGGTCTACGCCGCGTACAAGGCCGCCACCGAATTCAAGGGCAAACCCACCGTCATCCTGGCCAAAACCGTCAAGGGCTACGGACTCGGACCGCACTTCGAAGGCCGCAACGCCACCCACCAGATGAAGAAACTCACCCTGGATGACCTCAAGTCGTTCCGGGACCACCTGCGCATTCCCATCACGGATGAGCAGCTTGAGGGCGACCCCTACCAGCCGCCGTACTTCCACCCGGGCAACGATGCGCCGGAAATTGCCTACATGATGGAGCGCCGCGCAGCCCTGGGCGGGTCCGTTCCGGAACGCCGCAGCAAGCACGCCGCCCTCACGCTTCCTGACCCGAAGTCCTACGAAGTGGCAAAACGCGGTTCGGGCAAGCAGCAGGCAGCCACCACCATGGCCTTCGTCAGGCTCCTCAAGGACCTCATGCGGGACAAGGAGTTCGGCAAGCACATCGCCCCGATCATCCCCGATGAGGCCCGCACGTTCGGTATGGACGCGTTCTTCCCGACGGCGAAGATCTACAACCCCAAGGGCCAGAACTACCTGTCCGTGGACCGGGACCTGGTCCTGGCCTACAAGGAATCCGCCCAGGGCCAGCTGATCCACCCCGGCATCAACGAAGCCGGCGCCGTCGCAGCCTTCACCGCCGCCGGCACCGCCTACGCCACCCACGGAGTGCCGCTGATCCCGGTCTACGTGTTCTACTCCATGTTCGGCTTCCAGCGCACCGGCGACGCCTTCTGGGCAGCCGCGGACCAAATGACCCGCGGCTTCATCATCGGCGCCACCGCAGGCCGGACCACCCTCACCGGCGAAGGACTCCAGCACGCCGACGGCCACTCCCCCATCCTCGCCGCCACCAACCCGGCAGTGGTCACCTACGACCCCGCCTACGGCTACGAAATGGGCCACATCGTCCGCGACGGCATCGAGCGCATGTACGGACCGGATTCGACTAACCGGAACCTGATGTACTACATCACCGTCTACAACGAACCCATCTCCCAGCCGGCCGAGCCGGATGAACTGGACGTTGAAGGCGTGATCAAGGGCATCTACCTGCTTGCACCGGCCAAGATCGACGGCCCCCGCACGCAGATCCTGGCCTCGGGCGTTTCCGTTCCGTGGGCCCTGGAAGCCCAGCGCCTCCTGGCCGAGGACTGGGGCGTCTCAGCGGACGTCTGGTCCGTCACGTCCTGGAACGAACTGCGCCGCGACGCCATGGCAGCGGAAGAGGACGCGTTCCTCAACCCCGGCGAACCGGCACGAGTGCCGTTCGTGACAGCACAGCTCGAAGGCGCCACCGGCCCCATCGTGGCGGTCACGGACTACATGAAGGCCGTCCCCGACCAGATCCGTCAGTACCTCCCGAACGAGTTCGCTTCGCTCGGCGCGGACGGCTTCGGCTTCTCCGACACCCGCGCCGCGGCCCGCCGCTTCTTCAAGAACGACATCCACTCCATAGTGGTCCGTTCCCTCGAGATGCTTGCGCGCCGAAGCGAAGTGGACGCCCAGGCTCCTGCCCAGGCGATCGAGAAGTACCGGCTGAACAACGTCAATGCCGGCTCCACAGGAAACGCTGGCGGCGAATCCTGATCCGGCTGCAGTGAATCACGACGGCGGCGGTCCCCACCAAAAAGGCGGGGGCCGCCGTCGTCGTTGTGTTCCCGGCGTCAGGCGGACTACGGGTCTTTGTGACGCAGCGCAAATCGAGTTGTAGCCTTTGCACAAATGGAGCTTGGCCTGCGCGCACCGTATGCTCGATGCATGGCAGAGCCAACCCCCACTCCCGAAAAGCGCAAGCCGGCCTCGCGCGCCCTGACGCCGGAAAAAACCCAGACGCTGAAGAAACTCCGGGCCAGCGTGGGGCAGTTGTCCACCACCACCATGCGCCAGCTCGAAAAATCGCTGCCTTGGTACGGCCGGCTCAGTTCCGATGAGCGGTCCGCCCTCGGGATGGTGGCCCAGAACGGCATCGCCGCATTTGTGACCTGGTACGAGCGGCCCAGCTCGCCGTCGTGGATCCTCACGGATGTTTTCGGGACCGCCCCCACCGAGCTGACCCGCTCCATCAGCCTGCAGAAGGCGCTCCAGCTCATCAGGATCGTGGTGGAGGTGGTGGAGGACCAGGTGCCCGTCATCGCGCCGGAGGCGGACCAGCCGGCGCTGCGGGAAGCCGTGCTCCGCTATTCACGTGAAGTGGCCTTTGCCGCCGCCGATGTCTATGCCCGGGCAGCCGAGTCGAGGGGTTCATGGGACACCCGGCTTGAGGCCCTGATTGTTGACGCCATCCTGCGCGGCGAAAACACCGATGCCCTGCGGTCGCGCATTGCCGCCCTCGGCTGGAAAGCACAGGAGCGCTTTACCGTAATGGTGGGGAATTCGCCGTCGGAACCGAGCGCCAGCTACGTCAGCGAGCTGCGCCGGACGGCTGGCCGGTTCGCCGAGGACGCGCTGGTGGGGATCCAGGGGGACCGCCTGATCCTGATCCTTGGCGGAGTCCAGGACCGTGAGAGCGCCTACCTGAAGCTCAGCGAACTCTTCGCCCCCGGCCCTGTTGTCTACGGGCCGGAAGCGGGTTCCCTGCTGGAAGCCAGCAGCTCGGCGCAGTCCGCCTTTGCTGGGCTGACCGCAGCGCGGGCCTGGCCCTCGGCGCCGCGCCCGGTGGCGGCAGACGACCTGCTGCCGGAGCGGGTCATTTCCGGGGACGACGCTGCACGCCGGTCCCTCATCAAGAACATCTACCGGCCTCTGATTGCCGCGTCCAACGGACTGGTGGAGACCCTGGGCACCTATCTCGAGCTTGGACACTCGCTCGAGGCAACGGCCCGTGAGCTCTTTGTGCACGCGAACACCGTCCGCTACCGGCTCAAGCGTGTTTGTGACGTCACCGGCTGGGATCCGCTCCTTCCCCGGGAGGCGTTTGTGCTTCAGGCGGCCCTCGTGGTGGGACGGCTTTCCGTGCCGCCCAAGGCACCCACCGAACGCCAAACGTCCCGGAACGGCAACTGAACCGTTGTAGACTTCCTACAAACTGACCCAGTGAGCTTGGTGTATGAATACACCGAGAATCACGCGGTAATTTGGAAAGCTGGATACGTGCTTGCAATCGTCTGCCCTGGACAGGGCTCCCAGACCCCTGGTTTTCTGGCCCCCTGGCTGGAACTGCCTCCCGTCGCTGGCCATTTGGCCTCCCTCAGTGAAATAGCAGGCATCGACCTCACCGCACACGGCACTACGTCGGATGAGGAAACCATCAAGGACACGGCGGTGGCGCAGCCGCTGATCGTGGCGGCCGGCCTGGTGGCCGCAAAGTCGCTTTTCGACGTCGAACTCAGCGCTCTCCCTGTCATCCTCGCCGGACATTCCGTCGGCGAGATCACGGCGTCGGCGCTTGCCGGAGTCCTGACGGAGACCGAGGCCATGACGTTCGTGCGGGAGCGTGCCAACAGCATGGCCGCTGCCGCCGCGGTCACCCCCACCGGCATGAGCGCCGTGGTTGGCGGAGACCCGGCCGAGGTACTGGCCGCCATTGAAGCAGCCGGCGCCACGCCGGCCAACGTCAACGGGGCCGGCCAGACCGTCGCGGCGGGCACGTTCGAACAGCTCAAGGCCCTTGCGGAGAATCCTCCGGCCAAGGCGCGCGTGATCCCGTTGAAGGTGGCCGGAGCGTTCCACACCTCGCACATGTCACCTGCGGTTGCGGCGCTGGAAGCGCTGAAGCCCTCGCTGCAACCCCGGAATCCGCAGGTGCCGCTCTTGTCCAACTTTGACGGCAAGGAAGTGACCGACGGCGACGCAGCTGTCGGCAGCCTCATCGCCCAGGTCTCCCGCCCGGTCCGTTGGGACCTGTGCATGGAAACGCTGGTGCAGCGCGGCGTCACCGGCGTCATTGAACTTGCACCGGCCGGAACCCTGGCCGGACTCGCCAAGCGGGGCATGCCCGGGGTCAAGACCGTTGCCGTCAAGACGCCGGACGACCTCACCGCTGCCCTGGCCCTATTCGCAGAACTGGAGGGACAGGCATGAGCGCTCCCGCACTCAAACAGGCACCAATGCGCGAACACACCCGCATCCTCGGACTCGGTGCTTACCGGCCGGACGTCATCGTCACCAACGAAGACGTCTGCCAGTGGATCGATTCCTCGGATGAATGGATCCGGCAGCGCACCGGCATCGTGACCCGTCACCGGGCTCCCGCAGACGTCAGTGTCATTGACATGGCTGAGGGCGCGGCCCGCGAAGCCCTGGCGAAAGCGGGCATCGAGGCCAGCCAGCTGGGCGCCGTGATCGTCTCCACCGTGACGCATCCGTACGCGACGCCCTCGGCCGCTGCCAGCCTGGCGGACCGCATCGGAGCAACGCCCGCTCCGGCGTTCGACATCTCCGCAGCGTGTGCCGGCTACTGCTACGGCATTGCCCAGGGCGACGCACTGGTCCGTTCCGGCGCAGCCGAATATGTGCTGGTGGTGGGTGCGGAGAAGCTTTCGGACGTCATCGACAACACTGAACGCACGATTTCCTTCCTGCTGGGCGACGGCGCCGGCGCCGTGGTGATCGGTCCCTCCGACACCCCGGGCATCGGACCGTCCGTCTGGGGTTCGGACGGCAGCAAGTGGGACGCCATCGGCATGACGCATTCCCTGCTCGACGTCCGTGAGCTTGCCCTTGCCGCGAACAAATCCGGGGCCCTGAGCACCGAAGAGGCTGCGGTCACCGACGCCGCCATCTGGCCCACCCTGCGCCAGGACGGCCAGACTGTTTTCCGCTGGGCAGTGTGGGAGATGGCCAAGGTGGCCCAGCAGGCCCTCGACGCCGCCGGCATTGCGGCGGAAGACCTCGCAGCGTTCATCCCCCACCAGGCCAACATGCGCATCATCGACGAGATGGTCAAGAAGCTCAAGCTTCCCGAGACCGTCAAGGTGGCCCGGGACATTGCCGAAGCCGGAAACACGTCGGCGGCTTCCATTCCGCTTGCCACCCACCGCCTGCTCCAGGAAAACCCCGAGCTCAGCGGCGGACTGGCCCTGCAGATCGGATTTGGCGCCGGACTGGTGTTCGGTGCCCAGGTGATAGTGCTCCCGTAGCCGAACCCTTTACCCACAACTGAATACGTTCTGAAAAGCACGGATTCGCGAACCAAGCCGTAACCGCGGTTTGAATCATTTCCGGCAGCACCTGCCGGCAACAACAAGAAAAGGAGCCATCAATGGCTAGCAACGAAGAGATCCTGGCCGGCCTGGCTGAAATCGTCAACGAAGAAACCGGCCTCGCCACCGAAGCCGTCGAGCTGGACAAGTCCTTCACCGAGGACCTGGACATCGACTCCATCTCCATGATGACCATCGTGGTCAACGCTGAGGAAAAGTTCGGCGTGCGCATCCCGGACGAAGAGGTCAAGAACCTCAAGACCGTCGGTGACGCTGTCAGCTTCATCGCCGACGCACAGGCCTAGTCCTGGCTCCTGCCGGCAACGGCCGAATCCGGTATTCGGTCCGGGGCGCTGATCCAGCGTTCCGGACCGGACACCGCTGAATGACCCCAAGTTTTCCCCACGCATCCCCGGCCAGGCATTTCCCGGACTCGGCATGCGCACCGATAGAGAGTGATCCCATGGCACGCAAAGTAGTCATTACCGGTCTGGGTGCCACCACGCCCATTGGCGGCGATGTCCCCACAATGTGGAATAACGCGCTGAAGGGCGTCTCCGGCGCACGCACGCTCGAGGACGACTGGGTAGCGAAGTATGAACTGCCCGTCCACTTCGCAGCACGCGCCTCCACTCCCGCCCTGGACGTCCTGAGCCGCGTGGAAGCCAAGCGCATGGATCCGTCCACGCAGTTCGGCGTTGTCGCTGCCCGCGAAGCCTGGGCCGACTCCGGCATTACCGAAGTGGACCACGACCGTCTGGCTGTGGCTTTCGCCACGGGTATCGGCGGCGTATGGACCCTGCTGGACGCGTGGGACACGCTGCGCGAAAAAGGCCCGCGCCGTGTCCTGCCGATGACCGTGCCCATGCTGATGCCCAATGGCGTGGCAGCAGCGGTAAGCCTCGACCTTGGCGCCCGTGCAGGAGCACATACTCCGGTGTCCGCCTGCGCGTCAGGCACCGAAGCCCTGCACCTCGGCCTGGACCTGATCCGTTCCGGTAAGGCGGACGTCGTGGTCTGCGGTGGCGCCGAAGCGGCGATCCACCCCATGCCCATTGCCGCGTTCGCCTCGATGCAGGCTCTTTCCCGCCGCAACGACGATCCCGAGCACGCATCGCGCCCCTATGACACGGACCGCGACGGCTTCGTCATGGGTGAAGGCGCCGGCGCCCTGGTCATCGAGGCCGAGGAACATGCCCTGGCCCGCGGAGCCCGGATATACGGCGAGCTCGCCGGAACGTCCGTGACGGCAGACGCCTATCACATCACCGCCCCGGACCCGCAGGGCCTGGGAGCCACCCGTGCCCTGAAGGCGGCCATGTTCGACGGCAGGATCCAGCCTGAGGAAGTGGTCCACGTCAACGCCCACGCGACGTCCACGCCCGTGGGTGACAAGCCGGAATACACTGCCCTTCGTGCCGCCCTTGGCGCGCATGTCGACAATGTTGCGGTCTCCGCGACGAAGTCACAGATGGGCCACCTGCTGGGTGCCTCAGGTGCGGTAGAGGCCGTGCTGACCGTGCTGGCCATCTACGAACGCAAGGCGCCGGTGACCATCAACCTGGAAAACCAAGACCCGGAGATCCCGCTCGACGTCGTCACCAAGACTGCCCGCGACCTGCCCTCCGGCAACATCGTGGCACTGAGCAACTCGTTCGGGTTCGGCGGCCACAATGCCGTGATTGCGGTCCGCAGCATCTAACGTCCGCGCTAGCAATAGCAAGAGGCCCCCGCCGTCCGGCGGGGGCCTCTTGCGTTATGGAGGTTGTGGCAAAACGGCGGCCGGTTAGCCCACCTGGTGCAGCCAGCGCACGGGTGCGCCCTCGGCAGCGTGCCTGAACGGCTCGAGCTCTTCGTCCCAGGCTTCGCCGAGGGCAAGTGACAGCTCGTGGTAGACGGCGGACGGGTCGCCGGCACCGGATTCGTAGGCGTAGCGGATGCGGTCTTCGGAGACCATGATGTTACCATGCACGTCGGTGACGGCGTGGAAGATTCCCAGCTCGGGAGTGTGCGACCACCGTCCGCCGTCTACGCCTTGGCTGGGCTCTTCAGTGACCTCATAGCGAAGGTGCGCCCAGCCGCGCAGGGCGGACGCCAGCAGCGCGCCGGTGCCCGGGCTGCCGGTCCAGGACAGTTCCGAACGGAACATTCCGGGCGCAGCAGGCTGAGCAGTCCACTCAAGGTCCGTCCGCTTGTCCACGACAGACCCAATGGCCCACTCAACGTGGGGGCACAGGGCGGTCGGGGCCGAGTGAACGAACAAGACACCGCGGGTCATTGCAACAGACATTCCATCCTCCATAGCTGTAGGTACGTCTTCCCCAACGACCTCTGCCTGGATGTGTGTCTGCCGCGCCGGGTCCGCATGCTGCCGTGGTCCCTGCAAAGCTATGAAATTAGTGCCGGCTGATGCCTGAAACTGCTTGAGGGCGAGCTTCAAGCCTGACTTGAGAGTTGCCGGGCATGACTCTTATTGTGCCGTACCCCGCCTAATTACGCCAGTGCAATTCGGCGCGCCGGAAGCGGTCTGGAAATGTCACGCGCGCGGGTGCGCCTGCTGGTAGCTTCGCCGGAGCCGGTCAACCGAGACGTGGGTGTAGATCTGCGTGGTGGCCAGGCTGCTGTGGCCGAGGATCTCCTGCACGGCCCTGAGATCGGCTCCGCCGTCCAGCAAATGGGTGGCGGCAGAGTGCCGGAGTGCGTGCGGACCGGTGGCAGCGGTGTCGCCCAGCGCGTCAAGAAGGTCCTTCACCACCACACGAACCTGCCGCTGGTCCACCCTGCGGCCCCGGACCCCCAGGAAGAGTGCCGGACCGCTCCCCTCGGCTGCCAGCAGTGGCCGTCCGCGTCGCAGCCAGTCGTCGACAGCGACCGCAGCCGGGAGCCCGTACGGCACCGTCCGCTCCTTGTTGCCCTTGCCGACCACCCTCAGCGTCCGGCGGTCGGGGTCGAGATCGTCAACGTCCATCCCTGCCAACTCCCCCACCCGGACACCGGTGGCGTAGAGCAACTCCACCATGGCGCGGTCTCGAAGGGCGAGGACTCCGCCGTCTTCAGCAGCAGCCTTCAGCCCGTCCATGACACGGACAACCTGCTGCTGGTGCAGAACGCCGGGCAAGGACTTTTCCCGCTTCGGCGCCTTCAGGCGAAGCGCCGGGTCGGCCTCGAGGAGCTCCTCACGGACAGCCCAGGCGGTGAAGGACCGTGCGGTGGCTGCCCGCCGCGCAAGTGTGGAACGGGACACGCCGGCCTCACTCTGCGTGCCGAGCCAGCGCCGCAGCGTTGCTAGTTCGATCCCGTCGAGGTCGGTGGCGCCGTCGGCTGCGGCGGCCGACAGCAGGCTGTGGACGTCCGACAGGTAGGCGCGAACGGTGTGGGGCGACCTGGCGCGTTCATTTTCGAGGTAGCGGCCGAAGCCGTGTGCGGCGCCAGCGAGGGCTGCGGGAAGATCAGGGGTGTCCACGCTCCCACTTTCCCATCATTTGGCGGCCACGCAACGAACCACGTGACTCAACACGCCTTGCGGGAACGCTTCCAACCGCCTCGTTCGGATTCAGCGAGCCCCAACAACCCCAGCCTGCCCAGCCCCGCCCTGACGGAATCAGCACTTAACCCGGCAACTGAAGTCAGCTTTTCGACAGAACTGGTGGTCCGCAGCGGTAGTGCGTCGAGCAGGATGAGGTCCTCCAGCGTGAGGCCATCATGGTCGGCGGGCTGTCCCGGGCCAAGGTTGGCCAGCGACTCACCACTGGGAGAGGCAAGTTCGGCAATTTCCCCGGCATCAGTAACGCACACGGCTCCCCCCTCGCGAATCAGCCGGTGGCAGCCTGCGGAATTGGCGCTGTGCACGGATCCGGGGACGGCGCCGACGGCGCGGCCCAGGTTTTCGGCATGATGGGCAGTGTTCAGTGCACCGGAGCGCCAGCGGGCCTCCACCACCACAGTGACTGAGGACAGCGCGGCGATGAGGCGGTTCCGTTGCAGGAAACGGTACCGGGTGGGAGCGGATCCGGGCGGGACTTCAGCCAGGACAGCACCCTGGTTTGCGACGGCCCTGAGCAGGTCCTCGTTGCCGGATGGATAGAAGCGGTCTACTCCCCCGGCCATCACGGCGATGGTGGGCATGGTGTCGCCGGTACCCGCCAACGCAGCCCTGTGAGCGTGGGCATCAATCCCGTAAGCCCCGCCGGAGACGATGGTGAAGCCCCGTTGGGCCAGCGAATAGGCGAGGTCGCCGGTGACGGCTGCACCGTAGCTGGTGCTGTCGCGGGACCCGACAAGCGCAATGGACCTGGAAGCCGCGGGCAGGGGCTGTTCCACCCCGCGCCACCAGAGGCAGATGGGTTCATGAAGGTCCAGGTCGGTCAACTGCCTGGGCCATAGGGCGTCGGACGGCATGATCATGCGGCCGCCCAGCCGGTGCATGGTGGCGAGGTCCCGCTCCGGAGCAAGGTCCGGTATCCGGGGGGCCCAGCGCCTGAGCGAGGCGTTCATTCCGGGCCAGCTGCTGGTGCCGTTCTCTGCCAGCAGCGCTGTCATGGCCTGCTCAAGCTCGGGACCGGTTGCCAGCTGTCCGGTGGCGATTCGAAGCGCATCCACGGCACCGGCGGTCCTCACGAGCGCCAGGCCCACGGCGTCCTGGGGCTCCATCAGACGCGACAGGGCGGCCCGCGCTATGCGTTCAGTGTCAGTCATCGTTTTCCTTTCAGGCCGCAGCCGAGGCAGCTTGCCGGAGTCCCAGCGCCTGCCCGATATCGTCGTGGTCCGGGGTGTCGCGGCCGGCCAGGTCCGCCAGCGTCCACGCGAGGCGCAGAACGCGGTCGTATCCGCGGGCGGTGAGGACGCCGCGTTCGAGCGAGTGGTCCAGGATTCGCGTGGTTGGTGACGAGAGGCGCAATGCCCCGCGAAGCACGCGGCCAGGCACTTGTGAGTTGGTTTCCAGCCCCAGGGGGCGAAGTCTCAGCAGCTGACGCTCCCGGGCGCCACGGACCCGGGCGGCGATTGCAGGAGTGTCTTCCTCCGCGCCCGTCCGGCCGAAGTCCGCAAGCGAAACCCGTTCCACCTGAAGCTGGATGTCCACCCGGTCCAGCAGAGGCCCGGACATCCGTGCCAGGTACCGGCGCCTCATCATCGGCGTACAGGTGCAGTCGAGCCCTTTGCCCGAAGCCTTACCGCAAGGGCAGGGGTTGGCAGCAAGCACAAGCTGGAACCTTGCCGGATAGGCGGCGGTGCCCGCAGACCGGTGGATCACCAGTTCGCCGCTCTCTAAGGGTTGCCTGAGCGCGTCAAGGACCCGCCGCTCGTATTCCGGAGCCTCGTCAAGGAACAGTACGCCACGGTGCGCCCTGGACGCCGCTCCCGGCCGCGGCAACCCCGAGCCACCCCCGATGATGGCGGCGGCTGTGGCGCTGTGGTGCGGATTCTCAAACGGCGGCCGGCGAAGGAGCTGCACGGCGGCAGTCGGCAACGCACACAGGGAGTGGATGGCGGTCACCTCCATGGCCTCGTTGTCAGCCAAATCCGGCAGCAGGCCCGGAAGCCGTTCAGCCAACATTGTCTTCCCGGCCCCCGGCGGACCGGACAGGAGCAGATGGTGGGCACCGGCGGCAGCAACTTCAAGCGCCCTCCTGGCATCACCTTGCCCGGAGACGTCGCACATATCCGGCGCCATCCCGGCCCCGGAGGCGGCGGCGTCGGAGGAATCTTCGTCGTCGGGTTCGAAATCCAGGGCAAGCTCCTGCGGATCCGCCCCGAAGTCACATGCGAGCCGGGCCAGTGTCCTGTACCCGCGGACCCTGGCCCCCGGCACGAGTTCAGCCTCAGCCGCATTTGCGTGCGCCACCACAATGTCCGCATACCCGGCCTGCACGGCGGCCATGACGGCCGGGAGGATTCCCCGGACCGGCCTGAGCCTGCCATCGAGGCTCAGTTCGGCGATAAACACTGTCCGCTCTGTGGAGCGGATGTCATTCGCGGCGCGAAGGACGGCCATGGTGATGGCCAGGTCAAAGCCGGAACCCCGTTTGGGCAGCGAGGCCGGGATAAGGTTCGCGGTGATCTTTCTGCGGCTCAACGGGATGCCCGAGTTTTGCGCGGCGGACCGGATGCGTTCCTTGGCTTCGTTAAGTGAGGCGTCCGGAAGGCCGAGTATGACGAAGGCCGGGAGGGTCTGGCCGATGTCGGCTTCGACCTCGACGATGTACCCGTTGAGTCCCACAAGCGCCACTGAGTAGGTCCTGCCCAGGGCCACCTACCCCACCCCTTTGAGGTGCTCCACACGCGGCTGGCCGGCGCCGTCGTCAAGGACTGAAACGACGTCGACGCGCCGGAAAGGCATGCGGAGTTCGTGGTCGCGGCACCATGCCGACGCGAGCCGGTGCAGCCGCGCCAGTTTGGCAACACCGACGGCTTCGAAGGGATGACCGTAGGCGAGGGATTTACGCGTCTTCACTTCGGCGATGACAAGCGAGTCGCCGTCCAGGGCGACGATGTCGATTTCACCTTCGGGACAGCGCCAGTTGCGGTCCACGATCCGCATGCCCTGTGATTCCAGATATCCGGCCGCTAATTCTTCGCCGCGCCGGCCAAGCAAGTCTTTGGCTCTCATTGTTACCTCCGCCATCAGCCTGCTGGAGAGGCGGAGGCCGGCAAACCGGCGGAGGGAGCTATGTGGGAAACCCGGTCAAAAGAGTCCTGTGGAGGAGATGTTGCAGCGTTGCGCGAGGCGCTAGGCGCGGGTTCCGCATCTCATGCAGTGGGCAGACTGGTGTGGCCGCTCATCATAGAATCCGGCATGGCTGCTCCAGATGTGCCCTAGGAACCAGCAGAGTATTTTCACGGTGAGATCTTCTCTGATTTCAGCCTGGTAGGCGGTGCCAGTACGAGCCTGCGGTGCTCGATTCAAGCACCGCCAGTATTTGTCTGAACGACGCGGAACCCCCCGCACTGCGGTAAGCCGTCGGAACAGAACTACGAATCAATCCCTTACAGTAGTCTCGCGCCAAGGACGGCCTGGATGCCAGACCCCGGGCAAAAAACAGGTAGTGCAACCCGCTGATACGGTGGTCGCCTACCCGCTTCAGGCGCCCGGCCCGGCTACCCGTGCGTCAGCCGCTGCGGTCAGTTGCCCAGGTCCACGTCCTTGGGAAGGGCGAGTTCCTCGTTGCG
Organism: Arthrobacter sp. LjRoot78; assembly: GCF_964254335.1. Lineage (NCBI taxonomy): Bacteria > Bacillati > Actinomycetota > Actinomycetes > Micrococcales > Micrococcaceae > Arthrobacter > Arthrobacter sp. LjRoot78. The sequence continues at coordinate 2,709,015 of NZ_CAXUTG020000001.1, forward strand.
GGGCAACTCTTCGACGTTGACGTCCTTGAAGGTGATCACCCGCACACTCTTGACGAACCGGGCCGAGCGGTAGACGTCCCACACCCAGGCGTCCTGGAGGGTGAGGTCGAAATAGACTTCGCCGTCGGCGCTGCGCGCCTGCAGGTCCACGTGGTTGGCGAGATAGAAACGCCGCTCGGTCTCGACTACGTAGCTGAACAGCCCGACGACGTCACGGTATTCGCGGTAGAGCTGCAGCTCCATATCGGTTTCATAGTTCTCAAGATCCTCGGCACTCATGGTTCCATCTTGCACCATTCCGCGCGGCCCCGCGGCCAAGGTCGGAGATCCAGGGTCAGAGAATCTGCCAGCTGACCCGGTGATAGGGGGTTGGCCCGGTGGCTTTGAGGGCCTCCTTGTGGGACGCCGTCCCGTAGCCTTTGTTTTCGTTCCAGCCGAAGGATGGGTACTCATCGTGCAGCGAACGCATCAGCTGGTCCCGCTCCACCTTGGCCAGGATGCTGGCAGCGGCCACGCTCAGGCACTGCATGTCCGCCTTGACAAGGGTGTGGACCGGCGCGTCGCAGCCGGGCCCGGCCGGTGCGTCGTCGAAGAGAGATGCCTGCGTTTCCGGTGAGAGCCAGTTGTGGCTTCCGTCGAGCAGCACCACGTCGGGGGTGATGCCGGCCGCCAGGATCTGGAGCCAGGCCCGCGTCCCGGCCGTCCGCAGGGCCGCGATGATGCCCATTGCGTCGATCTCGGCGGCAGAGGCGTGGCCGACCGCCGACGCGACGCTCCAGTTCCGCACCAGGGGCTCCAGCCGCTCCCGGTCGGCTTCTTTCAGGAGCTTGCTGTCGCGGACGTCGTCGAGCAGCACCGGCCGGGTCAGGTCCACGACGGCGATTCCGACGGTCACGGGTCCTGCAATGGCGCCGCGCCCTACTTCGTCGATGCCGGCCAGCAGCCGGGCACCAGAGCTCAGGAAGCGGTGCTCGTAGTCGAGGGTCGGTGCAAGGGACATTTATTTTCCAGCCGGTGCGGGTACGTTCCGGAACACATCGGGATAGTTGCCCAGCCCTGTCAGGCGGTTGAGGGGCCAGGCGATCACGGCCGCCTTGCCCTCGATGTCCGGCATGTCGATGAAGCCGCCGTTGCTTTCCTGGTGGGCCCGGGAATCGGCCGAGTGGTTCCGGTTGTCGCCCATGACCCAGATCTTGCCGTCCGGGACGACGACATCGAAGTTGCGGATGTCCGGGACCTCCGCGGGGTTGACGTACGTTTCATCCACGGCCTGGCCGTTGATGGTGAGTTTGCCGCCCGCATCGCAGCACACCACATGGTCGCCGGGGAGTCCGATGACGCGCTTGACCAGGTGCTGCTCCGAATTGTCGGGCAGGAGCCCCACAAACGTCAGGCCGTCCTGGACCCAGGTGAAGGGTCCGTCAGCCTTCTCCGGCGTGGGCACCAGCCACCCCTTGGTGTCTTTGAAGACCACCACGTCGCCGCGTTCGAGGGCAAAGGGCTCCGGAACAAGCAGGTTGACGAAGATCCGGTCGTTTACGTCAAGCGTGCTGACCATCGATTCGGACGGGATATAAAACGCCCGGAACAGGAAGGTCTTGATCAGGAAGGACAACACCACGGCGATGGCCACCACCGTGAGCACCTCTTTGATCCAGAGGTACACCGGGCCATGGGCCCTGCCTTCTTTCGCCGGCTTCGGCGGGCGCGACTTCGAGTGGGCGCCTCTCGAACCGGCGGTCCGGCTGTCGGTCCGGTGAGCGGGCGCATCGGCTTCTGCAGGCAGGCCGGTATCCGGAGCTTCCTCCGGAAAGGCTGTATCCCTGTCCGTGGCAGTCCCCGCGAGTTCGCGGCCGGCACGGTCGCGCTTGAACGGATCAGGAGTCCGGGGGTCAATCTCGGGCATCTACTGTCCGTCCTTCGTTGTCGTGCTGGTTTCTGCGGGCCGGGGTACAGCCGCAAATCTGTCGAGTGGCCAGATAATCTGGACCGGCCTGCCGATGATCCGGTCCAGGGGCACCATGCCGCCACCCGGGGCGCCCAGCAGGCTTCGGGAGTCTGCGGACATGGACCGGTGGTCTCCAAGCAACCATAACCGTCCGGCCGGAACGATCACACTGAACTTCTGCTTGCTCGGAGCGTCTCCGCCATAGAGGTATGGTTCCTCAAGCGCCTGACCGTTAACTGTGAGCCGCTGCCGGTCATCGCAGCAGATAACATGATCGCCGGGCAACCCGATAACCCGCTTTATGTAGGTTGTATCACTGCCCGTGATGCCAAGCCAGTGGCCGGCTGCCGCCGCGCCGTCCTGCAGCGGTCCGTTGCCGCTGTTGAGCGGGGCGAACGTCCCGCGGCCGTCGAAGACCACCACATCACCGCGCCGGACCGGCTCGGACTGGAAGTCAGTGCGGGAAACGAGGATCCTGTCGCCTGCGCCGAAGAGCGGCTCCATGGAGGCGGACGGGATGTAGTAGACATCCAGCCAGAGTCCGCGGACAAGCCCGCTGATGAGCAGGGCCAGCGCGATGGCCAGGAACGCAAAACGCCAGCCCAGTTTCCTGGGCTGGCGTTCTGACTGGTCCATGATCCGTATCCTGTGGCGCTGTTGCGGAAGAGCTCCGGCGCGGGCCGGATCCGGGTTCTGGACCCGCCGTGGAAGTCCGGGGACTTACTTGGCGGTGCTGAAGTCGCGCTTTTCCTTGATCTTCGCAGCCTTACCGCGCAGTGCGCGCATGTAGTAAAGCTTGGCGCGGCGGACGTCACCCTTGGTGACGACCTCGATCTTGTCGATGATCGGGGAGTGTACCGGGAAGGTACGCTCAACGCCGACACCGAAGGAGACCTTGCGGACCGTGAAGGTTTCGCGGATGCCGTCACCCTGGCGGCCCAGGACGAAGCCCTGGAATACCTGGACACGGGAGTTCTTGCCTTCGATGATGTTCACGTGAACCTTGAGGGTGTCACCCGCGCGGAACTCGGGAACATCGGTGCGCAGCGAGGCTGCATCTACGGTATCGAGGATATGCATTGATCCACTCCTGGTGAACGCCACAGGTCATCCACTTTGGGTCACGACGGCCAAGCCGGGAACTTGCCCGGAATCACCGCCGAAAGTTTTCTGATCCGGCCCCATCACTGATTGAAGGCGCCGGGGTGCCGGGCTGTTGGTGGCGCTCCCCCTGTGGCAGGTGCGCACCCAGCAGGCACAAGGACTAATTTTGCCACATCCGGAGGATTCCGGCTAATCCGGTCCCGCCCGCGACGAGGCGGCTGCAGAGTCCGCGTCAGCCTTCCGCCGGAGTGCCGTTCCCGCCATCGGCCGGGCGGAGCCTCAGGTGACCGTCGACGACGTCGTATCCCAGGTCCCCGAGCGCGGTGCGGTCCGCGCGGGGAAGTTTGCCGGCGTCGAACTCCGCCAGCAGATCGGGGCGGCGTTCCGCCGTACGGCGGTACTGCTCGTGGCGGCGCCACTGGGCAATCTTGCCGTGGTTGCCGCTCAACAAGACGGGCGGAACTTCGCGGTCCCGCCAGGTGGAGGGCTTGGTGTACACGGGGTACTCCAGCAGGCCGTCCGAGTGTGATTCTTCAATGAGGGACTCCGGGTTGCCGACAACGCCGGGAAGGAGCCGGACGATGGCTTCGGTCATGGCCAGGACGGCCACTTCGCCTCCATTGAGTACGTAGTCCCCCAGGCTCATGGGCCGGACCGTAAAGTGCTCTTCCGCCCACTCGATGACCCGCTCGTCGATGCCCTCATACCGGCCGCAGGCGAAGACCAGCTGGTCCTCCTCGGCGAGTTCGTGCGCCAGAGCCTGGGTGAACCGTTCCCCCGCCGGAGACGGGACGATCAGCACCGGCTTCCGGTCGGTGGCATCTTCCCGCCCTGCGGCTACCGAACTGAGCGCCTGCGCCCATGGTTCCGCCTTCATCACCATGCCGGCGCCGCCGCCGTAGGGAGTGTCGTCCACCGACCTGTGCTTGTCCGTGGTGAAATCCCGGAGGTCGTGGACGTTCAGGTCCAACAGGCCGTCCTGGCGGGCCTTCCCGATCAGGGATAGTTCCAGGGGCGCGAGGTACTCCGGGAAGATGCTGACGACGTCGATCCTCATTTAGGCGTTGTCCCCGGCCTCTGCTGTGCCCTGCCCTGTTGTGCCCGGCTCATCGTCCCCGGAATCCTCAAGGTTGATCTCGAACAGTCCGGGCGGCGGGGTGACCAGGATGTACTTCTCCCCCACGTTGACCTCGGGCACGATCTCTTCGACGAACGGAATCAGGATCTCCTTGCCATCCGCCGCCTCCACCATAATCAGGTCCTGGACCGGCAGGGTGCGGAGCCCGGAGACCTTACCGACAACGGTGCCGCCTACGCGGACCTCGAGGCCGACGAGCTCGTGCTCGTACCACCCCTCGTCGTCGTCTTCGTCAAGCTCTTCCGTCTCGATAAACAGTTTGGCGCCGCGCAGGGCCTCGGCCTGGTTGCGGGTCTCGACGCCCTCAAATCCCAGCAGCAGGATGTCTTTGTTCCAGCGGGCGCTGTCCACGGTCAGCGTTCCGACCGAGGCGGGCTCAACCACGAATTCCGTGCCCGGAACGAAGCGGTCCTCCGGCGCATCGGTCAGGACCTGGACGGTCACTTCGCCGCGGATGCCGTGCGGTTTGCCGATTCGTGCCACCTGAAGCTGCATCTGTTCCTCTGTTCCGGGATTCGTTCTGTACTGGTTTTACTGCGGCCGGTTGCTGCGACTTGTTCCACCGCGCGCCCGCCGCCGCGCCGGGTTTTCCTGAAAACAGTCCGGCCCCTCCACCATAATCTGGTGAAGGGGCCGGACTTGAGACAAATAGTGCGGGGCGTTTACCGGCGGCGGTCGGTGTCGACGACGTCGACCCTGACCTGTTCGCCGCCGGCCAGCGCCGCCACGACAGTGCGCAGTGCGCGTGCCGTGCGGCCCTGACGACCGATCACCCGTCCGAGGTCATCCTGGTGAACTCGCACCTCGAGGGTGTCCCCGCGGCGGTTGTTCTTGGCGCTGACCTTGACGTCCTCAGGACTGTCAACAATCCCGCGGACAAGGTGTTCGAGCGCTTCTGCCAGCAATTTACTCAGCCTCGGTGGTCTCTGCTTCAGCTTCGGTGGAAGCTTCGGCTGCTTCGTCCTTCTTGGCCTTCTTGGTGATGGCTTCCGGGATGATCACGGAACCCTTTTCCGGGGTAACGAAGGCAGCCTTGGGAGCCTTGGTCTTCAAGGTGCCCTCCTGGCCGGGGAGACCCTTGAACTTCTGCCAGTCACCGGTGATCTTGAGGATCGCGGCGACCTGCTCGGACGGCTGTGCGCCGACGCCGAGCCAGTACTGGGCACGGTCCGTGTCGACCTCGATGTACGAGGGCTCTTCGGTGGGGTGGTACTTGCCGATCTCTTCGATCGCACGGCCGTCACGCTTGGAGCGTGCGTCCATGACAACGATGCGGTAGTACGGTGCGCGCATCTTGCCGAAGCGCTTAAGGCGAATCTTTACGGCCACTTTTGTGGTCACTCCTGTTTCTGAAACGGGGTCGAGCCCGGCGTTCTGCACCCGTGGGGCGGGCCGTACTAGGGGGTTCTAAAAGGACAAGATCCGGACGCGGAGAGAGGGGCCACGCAGATCAAGTACCTGTCTATTGTGCCAGATCAGCGCCGGGATTTCGACTTGACACACGGCGGCCCGGTCAGGCGGACCAGACGTAAAGGCCGGTCCGGGCGTTCGCGTCCACGCTGCCGGCCATCTGCGCAAGCCGCTGGACATAGCCGAGGGCCTCGTCGGAGCCGAAAGGCATGTCCTCTTCGGCCGCCCACCTGGCGGCAACATCCTCCAGAACGTTGCCCTCGCCCTCGGTCTCGTAACTGAGGAGTTCCGCGAGCGCCCGGACCATCGCAGCCGGTACGCCCAGGAGGGAATCGCTGGCCACGTCCACCATGGCGAGTTCATAGTCCGCCCCAGCCGCGTGCACGGCCGCTCCTGCCAGGTCGCCGAGCTGCTCAATCTCGAAATCGCTGATGTCCGGAATCCGCAGCGAGTCCGGAGCCGCGGGCCCGCCGCCCTCAAGTGCCCCCGCGCGCTTGAGCGCCTCATCGTGGGTGGAAACAAAGATTTCAGTGAAACCCATGGAAATCATCCTCATTCCGTCGGCGCTGCAATGGTCCCGTCGGGCACCTTCGCAGCTGCCCCGGACTTCCGGAATCAGCCTAACGCAGAAGGACGCGCAGGTCAGCGACGCCTCAGCGGACGGCGACGCGGATCCGGTTGCGCCACGGATCCTCGAAACGCAGCTCCGCTCCCGTGTGGTGGGACGCCGCACCGGCAACCCGCAAACGGTCGGCGAGCGCGCCGACGTCGTCCGTTCCCGGCACTTCGATCAGGACTTCGCCCAGGCCAAGGGTGTCCTTACGGGGCCCTGCGCCGCGGCTGTTCCAGACGTTCATTGCCATGTGATGGTGGTAGCCGCCGGCGGAGACGAACAGGGCCTGCCCGTGCCATCCGGCGGTTTTCTCGAAACCAAGGGTGCCCACGTAGAAGTCATGGGCCGACTGGACGTCGCCCACCTGAAGGTGGACGTGCCCGACGCCGGCATGCGCCTCACGCTGCCCGCTTACCGCTTCCTCGGTCAGGAATTCCTGCAGGAACCGCTGCGGCGGGAGGGCAAGGCTGTCCATGACCACATTGGTCCCCTCCCAGGACCAGTCGCTACGGGGACGGTCCCAGTACAGCTCGATGCCGTTGCCCTCGGGGTCGCTGAAGTAGAAAGCCTCGCTGACGAGGTGGTCGGCGCTCCCGGTGAACAGCCGCGGCTCATACCGGGCCGCTGAAGCCACCGTGGCAGCGAGCGCCGGCCTGTCCCCGAAGAGCAGGGCCGTGTGGAACAGTCCGGCTTCACCCCGGGCCGGAAGGTTGAGCCCGGGTGCGGGTGCGAGATGGACCAGGGGCGTTCCGCGCCGGCCAAGGTACACGCCGCCATCCTGCTCAGCCACGACCTCCAGCCCGAGCGCGCGCTGGTAGTAATCGGTCATCAGCTTCATGTCCCCCACCTTGAGCATCACCGTGCCCATGGCGAGATCCGCCGGCAGCAGGTCCTTGCTGGATTCTGTGGTCATGGCAACTCCAAACTCCCGAAACTCCGCCTCCGGTCCTCCGGTGACGCTTACATAGAGTTAAATTACTTGAACCTTCAATTTATTCCTGGTGGAGCTGCCGACCGCGAAGAATGATGTAGGTGAGGTTCCGCAGCGTTTCCGGATTGATCCTGGGGTCCTGTTCGCACAGTACGACGTCGGCGCTGGCACCCTCGGCGATACCGTCCGCTCCCAGCCACTTCCGGGCGCCCCACGACGCCGCGTCGAGCGCCGTCGCCGCCGGCAGGCCGGCGGTGTGGAGCGCATGGATCTCATCCACTATCCGGCCGTGGCCGATGACGCTGCCCGCGTCTGTCCCGGCGTAGATCGGCACGCCCGCCTCGAAAGCTTCCACAATCCGCTCGTTCCGCCGCTGCCACAAGGCGCGCATGTGTGCTGCGTAAACCGGAAACTTTGCTTCCGCCCGGGCCGCGATGTCCGGGAACGTCGCAATATTGATCAGCGTGGGAACAATCGGGACGCGTTGTTCCACGAAGCGGGGTATGTGCCGTGGCAGGAGTCCGGTGCCGTGTTCGATGCAGTCGATGCCGGCGTCGAGCATGTCATCCAGCGTCTCCTCGGCGAAACAGTGCGCCGTCACCCGGGCACCTTCATCGTGGGCGGCGCGGACAGCATCCCGGACCACGGCGGCGGGGAACGACGCCGAAAGGTCACCGGCGTCGCGGTCGATCCAGTCCCCCACGATCTTGACCCAGCCGTCACCCGCGAGCGCCTGCTTGCGCACCGCCTCGACCAGTCCGTCCGGCTCAACTTCGACGGCGAATCCCCGCAGATAGCGGCGGGTCCTGGCAATGTGGCGTCCCGCCCGGATGATCCGCGGCAGCTCCGGACGCTGCTGGATCCAGCGCGTGTCATGTACCGCTCCCGCGTCGCGGACCAGCAGCGTGCCGGCCATCAGGTCCGTGACGGCCTGCTCCTCGGCGATGGACTCGGACACATCGCCGTCAGGTCCAAGACCGATGTGACAGTGTGCGTCCACGAGGCCCGGAAGCACCCAGCCATCCAGCACCACATCCGGCGGACCCGCCGGCCGACTGAACGTCAGCCTGCCGTCCACGGCCCAGAGGCCGTCCCGTTCCTGGTCTGGAGCGGTCAGCACCGTTCCGGTGAATTCGATGATTCCACGCATGCCTCAAGCCTAGACCGCCGGTTCCGGTCGTTGGATGTGAACGTCGTGTGACGTGGACGCTGCCCGGGCCTGTGGTAGCTTCGTCTACGACCACACGGGTGCCCCTGCAGGGGCTGAGATCGGGCTGACGCGGCCTGCGACCGTTGAACCTGTCCGGGTAATGCCGGCGAAGGAAGTGAGTATTCCGTGAATACACCAGAAACACAGCTGTCCCGTGCCCAAAATGGATCCACCGCCGGCCAGGCGGGCACTCATGAAACGCAGTCCCTGAAGTCCCATTCACTGGCCTTCATCGCCGACGAAGCCACCGGGATCCGGGTGCCGGTGACCGAGATTGCCTTGGAGGACTCGCCGGGCGGCGCGGCAAACCCGCCGTTCCGGGTCTACCGGACAGCGGGGCCCGGCAGCGATCCCGTGGTGGGACTGGAACCGTTCAGGACCCGGTGGATTGAATCCAGGGCGGACACCGAGCCGTACAGCGGCAGGGAACGGAACCTCCTCGACGACGGGAAGTCGGCCGTGCGCCGAGGCGCTGCCTCCGCGGAGTGGAAGGGCGCGCAGCCGGTGCCCCGCCGCGCTGTCGCGGGACGGACCGTCACGCAGATGCATTACGCCAGGAAGGGCGTGGTGACTCCCGAAATGCAGTTCGTCGCACTGCGGGAAAACTGCGATGTTGAGCTGGTGCGCAGCGAAGTTGCCGCGGGCCGCGCCATCATCCCCAACAACATCAACCACCCGGAATCCGAGCCGATGATCATCGGCAAGGCCTTCCTTGTGAAGATCAACGCCAACATCGGCAACTCGGCTGTTACCAGCTCCATCGCCGAGGAGGTCGACAAGCTGCAGTGGGCCACCCAGTGGGGTGCCGACACGGTGATGGACCTTTCCACCGGAGACGACATCCACACCACCCGGGAATGGATCATCCGCAACTCGCCGGTGCCGATCGGCACCGTGCCCATCTACCAGGCCCTGGAGAAGGTCAACGGCGAGGCCAACAAACTGACCTGGGAAATTTTCCGCGACACGGTGATCGAACAGTGCGAGCAGGGTGTGGACTACATGACCATCCACGCCGGAGTCCTGCTGCGCTACGTTCCGCTGACGGCCAACCGCGTCACCGGCATCGTCTCCCGCGGCGGATCCATCATGGCAGGGTGGTGCCTGGCCCACCACCAGGAGAACTTCCTCTACACGCACTTCGACGAGCTGTGCGAGATCTTCGCCAAGTACGACGTTGCGTTCTCGCTCGGCGACGGGCTGCGGCCCGGCGCGACGGCGGACGCGAACGACGCCGCCCAGTTCGCCGAGCTGGATACTTTGGCTGAGCTGACGCAGCGTGCCTGGGAATTCGATGTCCAGGTGATGGTGGAAGGCCCGGGGCATGTGCCGTTCCACCTTGTCAGGGAAAACGTGGAGCGCCAGCAGGAACTCTGCAAGGGAGCTCCCTTCTACACCCTGGGGCCGCTAGTCACGGACATAGCTCCGGGCTATGACCACATCACCTCCGCCATCGGCGCCACGGAAATCGCCCGCTACGGCACGGCCATGCTCTGTTACGTCACACCCAAGGAACACCTGGGGCTGCCGAACAAGGACGACGTGAAGACCGGCGTGATCACCTACAAGATCGCCGCCCACGCCGCCGACCTCGCCAAGGGCCACCCGGGGGCACATGAACGTGACGACGCCCTGTCCAAGGCACGGTTCGAATTCCGGTGGCGGGACCAGTTTTCCCTGTCTCTGGACCCTGTCACGGCTGAAGCCTTCCATGACGAGACGCTGCCTGCGGAACCGGCGAAGACTGCGCATTTCTGCTCAATGTGCGGGCCCAAGTTCTGCTCCATGCGCATCAGCCAGGACATCCGGGACGAATACGGTTCAGCCGAAGCCCAGGCAGCGCTGGCCGAGATGGCGGCCGGAATGCGCGAGAAGAGCAACGAATTCCTGGCAGCCGGCGGCAAGGTCTACCTTCCGGAGCTGCAGCTTCCCCGCCAGGAACTCCCTGGCTCGCACAGTGCAGCGGCGGGCGAAGTCGCCGCTAAGACGCCTGCGAGTGCTGACGCCGGCTGACCTCTGCAATAAATGACCGGATAACCCGGTCCCCCTCCACGGAGTCCTGAGGCCGGTGCCCGCCCGCCGCAACGCGGTGCAGGGCACCGGTTTCGCGCAGGTACCCGGCAATCTCCTCGTACAGCGGCTCCCAGCCGCCGGTGAGCACGAGCGTGGGGACTCCCGGGACGATCTGCAGCGGCGCCTCCCACGGAGGCGCCTGCAGCCGGAGCCTGCGGGCGGTGTTGAGCGATTCCGGTGTGGCCGGGCCGTCACTGTGAACGGAAAATGCGCGCCGGACGAACTCCCGCTGGAAATCGTCGTCGCCCAACTGGTGCCGCACATCAAAAAGGGGCTGCATCAGGGCCCGGTGCGCCGCCGTCGCGGGCAGTTCGGCGGTCAGCGACAGGCACGCGGGCTCCACGAGGGTGAGGGAGTGCACCAGGTCCGGGCGCTCCACGGCCGCCATCATCGCCGCAATGGCGCCCTGGGAATGGGCCACGACATGACCGCCGGCAGCGCCACGCCCTTCATCCGCCAAAGCGGCCAGCACAATCCGGGCATCGGCCTGGAAGTCCGACTCAAGAGGTTCCGCCACCGGGTCAAAGCCGTAGCGGCGCAGGAACAAAGCGTCGTAGGCCAGTGCCATGCCGTGCTGCTTGGGCCACGCGGCGGACCCGAAGGCCCCCGAACCGTGGACGAACACTACGCGCTGCTTAAACATGCCCCAACCCTATGGCAATGGCCGGATAATTCAGCGGGCGACATTGAACCCGCCGACAATCAAGTTGCCCGCGCGGAAAACTGCCTGGCCGGTAACTACTTGCTCCCGCCGAGGAACTTATCGAAACCCTTGGGCAGGTTGAGCTGGGACGGATCGAAATCCGCTCCCTGCTGGCCGAAGGCGGCGCCGGTGGGAAGTGCCTTGCCGGCGTTGGCACGCCGGGCCTCCGCTTCTCGAAGCTCCTGCGCGGCCTTGGCAGGGTTTCCCGACTTGGCCTTCTTCTTGGGTGCATTCTTGGCGCCCTTGCGGGCACCTCCTGCGCCGCCGCCCATGCCCGGCATCCCTGGCATGCCGGGCATTCCGCCGCCGGCTGCCATCTTCTTCATCATCTTCTGGGCCTGGGCAAACCGCTCCAGCAGGCCGTTGACGTCCGACACGTGCATGCCTGAGCCCTTGGCGATGCGGGCCCGGCGTGATCCGTTGATGATCTTGGGGGCAACGCGCTCGTGCGGCGTCATGGAACGGACGATCGCTTCCACACGGTCAATTTCGCGCTCGTCAAACTGCTCCAGCTGCTGGCGGATATTCTGCGCGCCCGGCATCATCATGAGCATTTTCTTCATCGAACCCATGTTGCGGATCTGCTGCATTTGGGCGAGGAAGTCGTCGAGGGTGAAGTCTTCCTGGTCGGCGAACTTCTTCGCCATCCGCGCCGCTTCGTCCTTGTCCCAGGACTTTTCCGCCTGCTCGATGAGGGTGAGGACGTCGCCCATGTCGAGGATGCGGGACGCCATGCGGTCCGGGTGGAACAGCTCAAAGTCGTCAACGCCTTCGCCGGTGGAGGCGAACATGACCGGCTTACCGGTGACTGACGCAACGGACAGGGCGGCACCGCCGCGGGCGTCGCCGTCGAGCTTTGAGAGAACGATGCCGGTGAAGTTGACACCCTCATCGAAGGCGAGCGCCGTGTTGACGGCGTCCTGGCCGATCATGGAGTCGATGACGAAGAGCACTTCATTCGGCACGATGGCGCGGCGGATCTGGCGCGCCTGCTCCATCATGTCGGCGTCCACACCGAGTCGTCCGGCGGTGTCAACGATGACGACGTCGTGAAGCTTCTGGCGCGCTTCCTCGACACCAGCGCGGGCAACCGCCACGGGGTCGCCCGCAGGATGGTCCAGTTCGGTGGACGTGGCACCCGGGTGCGGGGCGAAGACGGGAACTCCGGCGCGCTGGCCGACAACCTGCAGCTGGGTGACGGCGTTGGGCCGCTGGAGGTCGCAGGCCACCAGCATGGGGCTGTGGCCCTGGGACTTCAGCCACTTGGAAAGTTTGCCGGCGAGGGTCGTCTTGCCGGCGCCCTGAAGGCCCGCGAGCATGATGATGGTGGGGCCGGTCTTGGCCAGACGGATCCGACGGGTCTCGCCGCCCAGGATCTCAACGAGTTCCTCGTTGACGATCTTGACGATCTGCTGGCTGGGGTTCAACGCACCGGAGACCTCGGCACCCAGGGAACGCTCGCGCACCCGGCCCGTGAACTCGCGGACCACTGGCACAGCAACGTCGGCGTCCAGGAGGGCCCGCCGGATCTCGCGGACCGTGGCGTCAACGTCCGCCTCGGTGAGGCGGCCCTTGCCGCGGAGATTCTTGAAGGTTGCTGTCAACCGGTCAGAGAGTGAATTGAACACGCGCCGTGCACTTCTTTCAGTGGATCTACAGCTGGCGGCCGGTGCGGCTCGCCAGAGTCGTGACTGTTGTTGGCCTGGACCAACTGCCTCGACAACGGGACTCGACTATCTAGGGTACCAAGACAGGCCTGCAAGATGGCATGCTGGCAGGATGGCCACCCAAACAACTGTAAAAACCCTGCTCATCCTTGGTGCGTCAGGGGATCTTACCGGCCGGCTGCTCCTGCCGGGGCTCGCACGGCTGGCCGCCAGGGGCCGCGCGGACGGGCTGACGCTCGTCGGGGCAGGTTCGGATCCCTGGACCCAGGAGCAATGGCTGGAACGTGTCGAGACCTCTTTCGCCGACTCGAACTCGCAGGCGGACGCCGCGGGCAAGCGCGAACTCAAGCGGATAGCGGCGTCAACCTCGTATCACCAGCTTGACGTGACCGCTGGTGGCGGCCTTGCCTCACTGCTGTCCGGCCTCGAAGCTCCGGTGGCCGTGTACTTCGCCCTTCCGCCCCACGTCAGCCAAAAAGCATGCGAAGTGCTGGCCCCGGAGGACGTGCCCGCCGGCACCCGCCTGGTGATGGAAAAGCCGTTCGGATCCAGTGAGGATTCGGCCCGGCACCTCAACGTGACCCTGGCGGCGCTGGTCCCGGAGGACCACATCCACCGGGTGGACCACTTCCTGGGCAAGGCAACGGTACTCAACATCCTCGGACTTCGCTTTGCCAACACCTTCCTGGAGCCGGTCTGGAACCGCGAATACATCGAGAAGGTGGAGATCATCTTTGATGAGGACCTCGCACTGGAGGGCCGCGCCCGATACTACGACGGCGCAGGCGCGCTGCGTGACATGATCCAGAGCCACCTGCTGCAGATCATGGCGCTGATGGCCATCGAGCCGCCGGCCACTGTCGATGAGCGTGACCTCCGGGACGCCGTGGCCACACTCCTGCGCGCCAGCAGCATCAAGGCCCCCTACCGCTCAAACACGCGCCGTGCCCGATACACCGCAGGCTCCATCGACGGGCGGAAAGTCCCGGACTACACCAAGGAAGCAGGCGTGGACGCAGCCAGGAACACCGAGACACTGGCGGAGGTGCAGGTGGGCATCGACAACTGGCGGTGGCAGGGTGTCCCCTTCATCCTCCGGTCCGGCAAGGCGCTCGGGGCAAAACGCAAGGAAGCAGTTGTCACCTTTAAGCCTGTGCCGCACCTGCCAGCAGGATTCACCGGCGTCGACTCCCCCAATCAGCTCCGCATCGGGTTCGGCCCCGACACCCTGCAGTTCGACGTCGACGTGAACGGCCCCGGCAATGTCCTGAGCCTCGACCGGGTAACGCTCAACGCCGAACTCAGCGCTTCCGACCTCCTCCCTTACGGTGAAGTGCTCGAGGGCGTCCTCACCGGCGATCCGCTGCTGTCCGTGCGGGCGGACACCGCCGAAGACTGCTGGCGGATCATTGAGCCGGTGATCAAGGCGTGGGAACGCGGCAGCGTTCCGCTGGAGGAATACGCAGCCGGAACCTCCGGTCCCGAGGGCTGGCCGGCCTAAGAGCCCCGAACGTAGCTGTTCCGAACGCAAAGCGGGCCCGGCACCTTTTCAGGTGCCGGGCCCGCTTTACGCAAAGCTCATTGGGCTTGCGGCCGGCTAGATAGCGGCCGAGCCGCGTTCTCCCGTTCGTACCCTTACAGCTTCAAAGACGTCCACCGTCCAGACCTTGCCGTCGCCGGCACGGCCCGTGTTGGAGCTGGCGATGATGACATCCAGGATGTCGTCAGCCTGTTCGTCCGTGGCCAGGACTTCAACGCGGATCTTGGGAAGCAGGTCCACGTTGTACTCAGCCCCGCGGTACACCTCGGTGTAACCGCGCTGCCTGCCGTACCCGCTGGCGGCGCTGACCGTAAGGCCCTGCACGCCATAGGATTCGAGCCCCTCCCGGATGGAGTCGAGCTTTTCCGGCCGGACGATTGCTGTGATCAGTTTCATGCCCCCACACTTTCCTTACCTGTTGCTGCGTCAGTCTTCTTGCCGTCTTCGGCTACCGGAGCGGACTCCTCGCCCTGCTTGCCGGTAATCAGTTCATGCAGCGGCTGGAAGCTCCCGCCGTGTCCGCCGACGCCGAATTCGTAGGCAGTCTCGGCGTGCAGGCTGAGGTCCACGCCCACAACTTCCTGCTCCTGGGAGACGCGGAAGCCCATGGTCTTGTGGATGGCCAGGGCGATCACGGTCGTCAGGATGGCCGAGTAGGCGATGGCAATGCCTGCCGCTGCGAGCTGGGCCCACAGCTGGGTCAGTCCGCCGCCGTAGAAGAGGCCGCCGCCGACGCCCTCAACCGGGAGGGCGATGAAGCCGAGTGCCACGGTGCCGATAACGCCTGAGACGAGGTGGACGCCGACAACATCCAGCGAGTCATCGAAGCCCCAGCGGAACTTCAGGCCGACTGCCAGGGCGGAGGCCACACCGGCAACAACGCCGAGGCCCAGCGCGCCGATCGGGCTGACGTTGGCACAAGCCGGGGTGATGGCGACCAGGCCGGCGACAACGCCGGAGGCTGCGCCCAGTGACGTGGGGTGGCCGTCGCGGATGCGTTCGGTGATGAGCCAGCCGAGCATGGCAGCTGCCGGTGCGGCGAGGGTGTTGACCCAGATCAGTCCGCCCTGTTCCGCCGTGGTTGCTGCGCCGCCGTTGAAGCCGAACCAGCCGAACCACAGGATCGCCGCACCGAGCATCACGAACGGGATGTTGTGCGGGCGGTGGTTCGGGTCCTTGCCGAAGCCCCTGCGGTTGCCGATGATCAGAACGAGAATGAGTGCGGCCACACCGGCATTGATGTGCACCACGGTGCCACCGGCGAAGTCAATGGCAGGACCGAGAGCCTTGCCGACTGCGCCTTCAGGACCGAAGAGTCCTCCGCCCCAGACCATGTAGGCGATCGGGCAGTAAACCAGCGTGACCCAGACCGGGACGAACACTGTCCATGCGCCGAACTTTGCACGGTCCGCGATGGCGCCGCTGATCAGTGCCACCGTAATGATGGCGAAGGTTGCTGCGTAGCCGACCTTGATGAGTCCGTCCGGGGTGGTGATTCCCTCAAGTCCGAACGTTGCGAACGGGTTGCCGACGATCTGCATGAAGCCTTCGCCGGAGCTCATCGATGCGCCCCAGAGCACCCACACCACGCCGACCATGCCGATGGAGATGAAGCTCATCATCATCATGTTCAGCGCGGCCTTCGCACGTGTCATGCCGCCGTAGAAAAATGCCAGCCCTGGTGTCATGAACAGCACAAGTGCCGCCGCAACCATAAGCCATACGTGACCTGCGGTAAGTTCCATGGTGCACGTCCTCCCTTGCCTAGATGCTTTGTTGATCCCGCGGAGTTCTCCGCATGCCCAACGCCTGTTTGCGTTCTAAGACGATTTTTGCCGGGCTGTGTTTCGCCGGCGGAGGAATTAGATGTCCGGGTTGTTACAAGAACCTCCCGGAAGTAAATGGTGCATATCCCACTTGTTACGGTTATGTTTCACCAGTCCCAAACGCACCTCACAGCACCCCGCAAGGACAACGGCACCATGAACGAACGCTTCCGCCCCGGTAAGGCCTTGCCCGGCCGGAATGGCGGCCAATCAGGCCAACCCGGCCCCGCAGAACAGCCTCCCGGCACACGTCTCCCGCGCGATATTAAGGTGATGCTGGTCGCAGCCTTCCTGATTGCGCTTGGTTTCGGGCTGGTGGCGCCCGTGTTGCCCCAATTTGCCACCACATTCGACGTCGGGGCCACTGCCGCCGCCGTCATCGTGAGCATTTTTGCCTTCATGCGGCTGCTTTTCGCACCTGCCGGCGGTGCGCTGATCGTGAAGCTGGGCGAACGTCCCGTCTATGTGGCCGGCCTGTTGATCGTGGCCGTCTCAACTGCGGCATGCGCGTTCGCCCAGGACTATTGGCAGTTGCTCATTTTCCGGGGACTGGGAGGCGCGGGCTCGGTAATGTTCACGGTCGCGTCCATGGCCCTGGTGGTACGGCTGGCACCGCCGGAGAGCCGCGGCCGGGTTTCCGGCGCCTACGCTTCCGCTTTCCTCATCGGCAACGTCTGCGGTCCCATCGTTGGCGGATTGCTCGCCGGATTCGGCCTGCGCATCCCGTTCCTGGCCTACGCGGCCGCGCTGGTCCTGGCGGCGCTGGTGGTCCAGACCCAGCTCAGCCATGTGCCAGGGAAGTCACGGAAGGACCGCAGCACCGAGCCGGCGATGGGGCTGGGCGAGGCGATGCAGGACAGCGCCTACCGTGCAGGACTGTTCTCCAGCTTCGCCAACGGCTGGGCGACGTTCGGTGTGCGAATGGCCACGGTGCCGCTTTTCGCCGTAGCGGCCCTGGGTGCAGGGCCTGCTGCCGCGGGCTGGGCGCTGGCCGTCTTTGCCGGCGGCAACGCCGCGGCCCTGACAGTTTCAGGGAAACTTGCCGACAGCCTGGGACGCAAGCCCATGATGATTGCCGGCCTGGTCCTGACGGGCGTGGCGACGGCTGGAATCGGGCTGACCCACGACATGACCTGGTTCCTGGCGGCCTCCGCCGTCGCCGGAATAGGTTCCGGCCTGCTGGGTCCGGCCCAGCAGGCCGCCATTGCCGACGTGATCGGTAACGGGCGCTCCGGCGGCCGCGTGCTCGCGGTCTTCCAGATGATGTCCGACGCGGGCGCCATCGTCGGCCCCGTGCTCGCCGGGCTCCTCGCGGACCGGCTCGGTTACGGCTGGGCCTTCGGCGTGACCGGTGGCGTGCTGATCGTGGCCGCGGCCGGCTGGCTGTTCGCGCGGGAGACCGTCCACCGGCCTGCCTAGTTCAGCAGCGCGTCCACAAAGCTCTCGGCGTCGAACGGGGCGAGGTCGTCCGCCCCTTCGCCCAGCCCGATCAGCTTGACCGGAACCCCGAGCGTCTTCTGGATTGCCACCACGATGCCGCCCTTGGCGGTGCCGTCCAGTTTGGTCAGCACGATGCCGGTGATGTTGACTACCTCGGAAAACACGCGGGCCTGGTTCAGGCCGTTCTGTCCGGTGGTGGCATCCAGCACCAGAAGGACCTCGTCCACTTCGGCCAACTTCTCGATGACGCGCTTGACCTTGCCGAGTTCGTCCATCAGGCCGACTTTGTTCTGGAGCCGGCCGGCGGTGTCGATCATCACGACGTCGACCTCCTGGTCGATGCCCGCCTTGACCGCTTCATAGGCGACTGAGGCGGGATCGGCGCCGTCGACGTCGGACTTCACGGTGGGAACGCCGACGCGCTGACCCCATGTGGCGAGCTGTTCGGCGGCTGCGGCACGG
The DNA here is from genome assembly GCF_964254335.1 of Arthrobacter sp. LjRoot78. Taxonomy (NCBI): domain Bacteria; kingdom Bacillati; phylum Actinomycetota; class Actinomycetes; order Micrococcales; family Micrococcaceae; genus Arthrobacter; species Arthrobacter sp. LjRoot78. The sequence continues at coordinate 2,727,080 of NZ_CAXUTG020000001.1, forward strand.
AACGTGTCCGCAGCGCCCAGCAGGACGTCCTTGTCTTCCGCCACGAGGACGCGTGCGAGCTTGCCCACGGTGGTGGTCTTACCCACGCCGTTGACACCGACCACCATCATGACGGAGGGCTTGTCGGCGTGGCGTTCGGTGCGGAGGCTGCGGTCCATGGTCGGGTCCACGAGCTTGATCAATTCTTCGCGAAGCAGGGCCTTGACCTGCTCGGGGGTCCGTGTTCCCAGCACTTTGACGCGTTCCCGGAGCGCGTCAACCAGCTCCATGGTCGGTGCGGTGCCTAGATCCGCCAGCAGGAGCGTTTCTTCGACTTCGTCCCAGACGTCTTCGTCAATCTTGTCGCTGGACAGGAGCGCGAGCAGGCCCTTGCCGAGGATGTTGTTGGACCTGACAAGGCGTTCGCGGAGCCGGGTCAGCCGTCCCGCAACCGGCAGCGGGGTTTCGACGGCAATGGTTTCAAGCCCCGCAGCGTCGTCCGGGACCTCGGCCGGCTCCAGTCCTTCGAGGTCGACGGCGCCGGGCGCTTTGCGCTCGGTTGTCGCCGCCGGGCGGTCCTCCACCAGCGTTCCGCCCGCGCCGCGCACGGGTTCGACGGGATCGTTGGCGTCGCGGGTGCCCGGGTACTTCGTGATGTTCCGGCGGGTCTTCAGGAGGACCGGGATCAGTCCGCCAACGACCACCAGGGCAGCGAGGATGGCAAGGATAATGGGGAGGATGTCATTCACTCCCCTAGCTTCTCACAATCGCGGGACGCTGCCGGAGACTCACACCGACGCCGGCCGGCACGCAGTCCGGCTAAACTTCGGCGCCGAGGCGCTGGCTGATGACCGTTGACACCCCGTCGCCCCGCATGGTGACGCCGTACAGCGCGTCGGCAACCTCCATGGTCCGCTTCTGGTGCGTGATGACGATCAGCTGGCTGGACTCACGGAGTTCTTCGAAGATCGTGATGAGCCTGCCCAGGTTGGTGTCGTCCAAGGCAGCCTCCACTTCGTCCATCACATAGAACGGCGACGGGCGCGCCTTGAAGATGGCCACGAGCAGGGCCACCGCGGTCAGTGAACGCTCGCCCCCGGACAGCAGGGAGAGCCGTTTGATCTTCTTGCCGGCCGGCCGTGCCTCCACCTCAATGCCCGTGGTGAGCATGTCTGACGGGTCGGTCAGGACGAGCCGGCCTTCGCCGCCAGGAAAGAGCCGGGCAAATACGCGGACGAACTGCGCCGAGGTGTCCGCGAACGCTTCGGCGAACACCTTCTGGACACGGTCATCCACTTCCTTGATGATGTCCAGCAGATCCTTGCGGCTGGATTTGAGGTCCTCGAGCTGGCTGCTGAGGAACTGGTGCCGTTCCTCCAGGGCAGCGAACTCCTCCAGTGCCAACGGATTCACCCGGCCCAGGGACGAGAGGTCCCGCTCGGCTTTGCGGAGCCGTTTTTCCTGCTCGCCGCGGACGAAGGGTTTGCCTTCGGGGATCGGTCTGCCGTCCTCGTCCACCGCCGCGCGGAGGGCCGCCCACTTGTCGCCGGACCCTTCGGCGGGCACCGGCACCGGCTGGTCCGGACCGTAGTCCGCCACCAGCTGGTCCGGCGACAAGCCGAGCTCCTCAACCGAGCGCAGCTCGAGGGCCTCGATCCGCAGCCGCTGCTGGGTGCGGGCAAGCTCGTCGCGGTGCACCGAATCCGTCAGTTCCGCCAGCTCGCGGCTGAGGGCGTCGTTCTGCGAACGTACCTCCACAAGTTCGCGATCCCTGAGCTCCCGTTCTTCCTCTGCAAGGTCCCGGGCGCGGAGGGCGAGATCCACGGAGACGTCCATGAAACCGATGGCCTGCTCCGCCGCAGCCGAAACAGCCGCAGCGCGGCGAGCCTGGAGCCTGCGGCGGCGGGCACGCCGCGCCGCTTCTTCCCGCGCCCGTCGCTCGGCCACCGCGGCACGTTCCAATGAAAGGGCCCGGTTGCGCGTGGCGGTGAGTTGTTCCTCGGCGCTCCGGAGCGAAAGCCTGGCCTCCATCTCGGCAGACCGTGCCGCCGACGCCGCCAGCGCCAGCTCGTCACGGAGCTCGGCCGAGGGCTCCTCATCCGCGGGGGCCTGCTGGGCTGCGTCGAGTCGGGCGGTCGCAGCTTCGAGTGCCTCCTGCTCGGCCACAATGTTTGCCTCGGCCCTGGCCAGCGACGCGCCGAGCCTTTCGCTCTCCCCCACTGCGCTCCGGAGCACCGAGTTCAGATGGCCCAGCCGTTCGGCCACGGCCGCCAGCCGGGCATCTGATTCGTGGAGACGGTCCAAGGCGGCGTCTGCGCGTTCCTGCGCATCGGCCTTTCGCGCCGAGGCCGAGGCCAGCGCAAACCGGTTCCGTTCGAGGTCGGCGCCAACCGCGGCGAGCCTCGTTTCGGCGTCGTCGACGGCGGCCTGCACTTCCAGCAGGGACGGTGCACTCGCCGAGCCGCCCCGGACGGTTAAGGCTGTGAAAACGTCGCCCGCCCGCGTTGCAACGGTCAGCCCTGGCTGCTCGCGGATAAGCTCCGACGCCGCTTCAAGGCCGTCAACAACCACAGTGGCATCCAGCAAGCTGCGCAGCAGGGTGTCCAGCAGCGGGTCCGCCGCGGCACCGCCGGCGTCAGATGCACTGACCAGGTCCGCAGCCCATCGGGCACCCGGGGCAAGGGGACGTCGGGCCGGCACCGCGGGCACGGCAGGCATCGCCTCCGGGTCGTCCTGCCCCGCCGGGGCCGCCAGCAGCAGCGAGGCGAGTCCGGCGTCGTCGTCCTTAAGCAGTTGCAGCGCTTCGACGGCGGTACCGGCGTCCCGGACGACGACTGCGTCAGAGCAGTTACCCAGTGCAGCGGCGACGGCCGCTTCATAACCGGATTCGACGGAGAGCATCGACGCCAGGGACCCAATGACGCCGGGCAATCCCGAGTCGGCGACGCGGCCGGACCCGTCCTTGCGGTTGAGCCCGAGCTGCAGTGCCTCGCGCCTGGCGAGGAGCGAATCGCGTTCCCGTTCCGCGTCGCGCTCGGCTGACTTCAGCGCTTCAATGTCCGCCAGGATTTCATCCAGGGAAGCGCTGGCATCCTCGTAATCGGCGTCCAGGGATTCCTCGCCGTCCTCGACGCCGGCGACCTGCGATTCCAGCGCCGTGAACTCGCTCTGGGCGCGGCGCCGGCGTTCGTCACCGGCAGCCTGCGAATCCCGGAGCCGGCCAAGTTCGGCTTGTGCAGCCTCAACGCGTGACCGTGCTGCACCGACCTGGCCGGCCAGTTTTGCCAGCCCCTCCCGGCGGTCGGCGGCGGCACGGAGCACCGCAGCCAGCCGTTTGTCTTCGGCACTTGCCGCACTCTCGGCGTCCTGTTTGGCTGCCGTCGCGGCTTCCAGCGCAGTGCGCTTTTGCAGGATCCCGTCTTCCAGGGCGGCTTGTTCCTCGCGGACGCGGGCGGCATTTCTTTCAAGCTGTTCCGGATCCCGTCCCGAGTCCGGGGTCTCGTCCGCGGCGCCCAGCAGCCGGCGGCGTTCCTCCGCAAGCGACCGGAGGGAGCGGAACCTTTCCCGGCCCGCGGATAGCTGGTACCAGGTGTCCCGCGCAGCGTTGAGCTTGGGGGTTGCCTCGGCCGCCTGCCGTTCCAGCGCCGACTGCCGCTGACGACCGTTTTCGAGGCCTTGCTCCACAATGGCCCGGCGCGCCCTCAGCGCGGATTCATCGGCAACCTCCTGGGCCAGGACCGACCGCAACTGCACAAGGTCGTCCGCCAGAAGCCTTGCACGGGCGTCCCGCACTTCAAACTGGACGCTTTGGGCGCGGCGGGCCACTTCCGCCTGCTTGCCAAGCGGGGTCAGCTGCCGCCGGATTTCACTGGTGAGGTCACCCAGTCGCTGCAGGTTCGCCTGCATCGCCTCCAGTTTCCGGACCGTCTTTTCCTTGCGCCGGCGGTGTTTGAGGATCCCTGCCGCCTCTTCGATGAAGCCGCGCCGGTCCTCCGGGGTGGCGTGCAGGACCTTGTCCAGCTGCCCCTGCCCAACGATCACGTGCATTTCCCGGCCGAGGCCTGAATCCGACAGGAGTTCCTGAATGTCGAGGAGACGGCAGCCTGCACCGTTGATGGCGTACTCGGACCCGCCGGTGCGGAACAGCGTCCGAGAGATCGTCACTTCGCTGTACTCGATCGGCAGCGCACCGTCCGTGTTGTCGATCGTCAACGAGACGTGTGCCCGGCCCAGGGGCGGCCGGCCGGACGTACCCGCGAAAATGACGTCCTCCATTTTGCCGCCGCGCAGTGTTTTGGCACCCTGTTCGCCCATGACCCAGGACAAAGCATCCACAACATTGGATTTACCGGAGCCGTTCGGACCGACCACTGCAGTGACGCCCGGCTCAAAGTCGAACGTCGTGGCTGACGCGAACGATTTGAATCCGCGGACGGTCAGGCTCTTGAGGTGCAAGGTGTTTCGGATCTCCTGAGTGGCTGATGTTCTGCGTGGCTGAAGCTGGGTGTTCCTGCCCTAAATCTACTGCGTGGCACCGACAAAGCCCGGATTTGGGCTCCGCTCACCACCGGCCGTTGCGGGGCCGCGGCTGGCAGACGGGGCAGGTGTAGGAGGACCGGTTCATGAATTGTTCGCGCTTCATGAGGCTCACTATTCCTGCAGCTGCGCAGCGCTTGCACTCCTGATTTTCCCTGCCGTAGGCATTAAGGGACCGGTCAAAGTATCCCGAGGCGCCGTTGACGTTGACGTAGAGGGAATCGAAGCTGGTCCCGCCCGCCGCCAGCGCATCCAGCATGACCTCGCGGGCGGCGTCGAGAACCCTCAGGGCATCGCCGCGGCGGAGCGTATCGGTGGGTCGGGCGTAGTGGAGGCGGGCGCGCCACAGCGCCTCATCTGCGTAGATGTTGCCGATGCCGGAAACCAGCCCTTGGTCCAGGAGCGCCCGCTTCAACCCCGTCTTCCGGTTGCGCAAGCGCCGGTAAAAGGAATCGAAGGAAAAGTGCGGGTCCAGGGGATCCCGGGCAATGTGAGCGGCTTCCTCGGCAATGTACGGCGCGGGCACCTCACCCAGGCCGCCGGGTCCGCCGTCGGCCGTGGGAACCAGCGACGTCACGAACAGGCCCCCAAAAATGCGTTGATCCACGAACCTGAGCTGTTCCGGCATGCCGTCAACAGGGCTCAGCCGCAGACGGATCTTCAAGTGCTTTTCGTCCGGCACGCCGGAATCCTGCATCAGCAGCTGGCCGCTCATTCCCAGGTGCGCCATCAGGGCGACGGCAGGCCGGTCGGTGCCCGACTGCGCTGTTACCGACTGCTCCAGGGGGAGCCAGAGGAACTTTCCGCGGCGCACCACATCCAGGACCCGGGCGCCCTCAAGATTGCCCGCGAAGTCCTCGGCGCCGAGTGCATGCCGGCGGATGGAACGCGGATCCAGGACGTCAACGGAGGTGATGGTCCTGCCGCGGACCCAGCTCACCAGGCCGCGGCGGACAACTTCGACTTCCGGCAGTTCGGGCACGAAGAACCTAGAGGTCGGCTTCGGATTCCGCCGGAACGTTTGCCGGGCCCGCAGTCGACAGCTTCCGCCAGGCATCGGCTGCGGCTTCCTGCTCGGCTTCCTTCTTGGAGCGTCCGGCACCCTGCCCGTAATCGGTCCCACCGATCCGGAGCACCGCTACGAACGTCCGCGCGTGGTCCGGGCCTGAACCCTCCACCGCGTAGTAGATGCTGCCCAGCTGGCGGCTGGCTGCGAGCTCCTGGATGCTGGTCTTCCAGTCGGTGCCTGCACCGAGGGCCGCGGCATCCTGAAGCAGCGGACCGATCAGCCGCATGACCAGTTGACGGGCCGTCTCGATGTCGTTGGACACGTAGGTGGCGCCAATGAGCGCTTCCATGGTGTCGGCGAGGATGGACGCCTTGTTCTTGCCGTCGGTGAGCTTTTCGCCCTGTCCGAGGTAGATGTAGTCGCCGATGCCAAGGCTGCGGCCGATTCCTGCAAGCGCCCTGGTGCTCACCACGGCAGAACGCCGCTTGGCAAGGTCACCCTCGGGCAGTGCAGGGTTGTCCCGATACAGGGCATCTGTCACGGAAAAGCCCAGAATGGAATCGCCCAGGAACTCGAGGCGCTCATTGGTGGGTATGCCGCCGTTTTCGTAGGCATAGGAGCGATGTGTCAGAGCAAGACGAAGCGTCCCGGCGTCAATAGAGACACCGAGACGCTTCAAAAGCTCTTCAGTTGAAGACGTCATGTTCAGCCAGTGGGCCGATTAGACGTCCGCGACCTTGCGGCCCTTGTACTCAAGGAACAGCGCAGTGCCAGCCGAGTCGGTAACGACCTTTGCCTGGTGCGGCAGGCTGTAGGTAACCTGGCCGTTCTCAACGGTCTTCACCAGGTGGGGGGCGGTTGCCTTCCACTGGGAGCGGCGGGCGCGGGTATTCGAGCGAGACATTTTCCGCTTCGGGACAGCCACGGCTAACTCATTTCTCTCTAGAAAAACACTTACAAATCAATTTTGCCGGTCAGGCTTAGCCAGATCAGCTAGGGCAGCCCAGCGAGGATCTACGACCTCGTGGTGATGCCCCGGCTCGTCTTCCAGGCGTACTCCGCATTCGGAGCAAAGGCCCTGGCAGTCTTCCCGGCACACCGGCTGGAACGGCAGCATGGTTACAACTGCGTCCCGCAACACCGGCTCAAGATCGATTAAATCGTGCTCGATTCGATATTGCTCTTCTTCGTCTTCTTCATCGGAGAACTGGGCGTCCTCGTAGAAGAAAAGTTCTTGCACATTGACCTCGAGGTCATACGCAAGGGGATCCAGGCATCGGCCGCACTCGCCGGTTACTTCGACGTGAACGGTTCCTGATACCAGGATTCCTTCGTGTACGGCCTCCAGTCGCAGATCCAGCTCGACATCCGAGCCTTCCTGCACGCCAATGAGGGCCACACCAAGGTCACTTGGTGCGGGTACATGTTCCGTCAGCGTCCGCATGCTCCCCGGACTGCGTCCGAGGTCCTTGACGTCGAACGCCAAGGGCGAACTAGCATCTCGTTTAATGAGAACTCCTGTTGAACATATGACCGACGTACCATCTTAGCCTGATCTTCCGGATGGACTCAAACCGGGCGAAAGCCACACAGTTCAGCACCGCGGGACAAACAAAGGAATGGGTCGCGAATCCGGCCGGGGCCGTTGCGTACCGATCAAGCCTACCCTCTGCGGGGCTGGTCCGGCGACGACTCGCCCGCAAGCAGCCGCTTCAGCACCGACCTCGGCACGTAGTCGGACACACTTCCGCCCAGCGTAAAGACTTCCTTGATTAGCGTGGATGACAAGTGGAGGTAGTGGCCCTCGGTGGGAAGGAAGACCGTTTCCACGCCGCTGAGTTGACGGTTCATGGTGGCCATCGGGAGCTCATAGTCAAAGTCTGAGGACGAGCGCAGGCCCTTCACAATGGCGGACACTCCCCGCTGCCTGCAGTATTCCGCGAGCAGGCCCTCCCCCACAGGCTCCACCACGATGCCGCGGAGCGACGCAAGGGTCTCGCGCGCCATGTCGATCCGCTCCTCCAGGGTGAAACGGTACTTCTTGGCATAGTTGGTGGACACCGCCACAATCACTTCGTCAAAGAGGCCGGCGGCCCTGGCGATGACTTCCAAGTGGCCATTGTGGATCGGGTCGAAGGAGCCTGGGCAAACGGCGCGTCTCATGTTCCGAACCTACCCCATAGACGGAGCGGGATAACATGACTGGATGCCCGAGTCGAACATTCCCTTCACCGTTGCAGGGGGCGTAGTTCTTGTCACCGGAGCCGCCATGGGCATGGGCCGGCTGCACGCCCTCCGTGCCGCCCGGGAAGGCGCCGCAGTGGTGATCCTGTGGGATGTGGACGGCGTCGGACTGGAACGCGTTGCCGGCGAAGTCACGGCCCTCGGCTCTCGTGCCGTGGCCCGGCAAGTGGATCTTGCGGACCGTGACGCCATTGCGGCGGCCGCACGCGAATGCACGGCGGACGGCCCCCTGACGCTGCTGGTGAATAACGCCGGAATCGTGCGCGGCGCCCTGTTCTGGGAGCACCGGCCCGCCCCGGACATCGCGTTGACCATGGAAGTCAACGCTCTGGCTCCGATGTACGTAACCTTGGCGTTCCTGCCGGGCATGATGGCCGACGGCGCGCGCCCCCGCCGGATTTTGAACGTCGCCTCTGCCGCCGGAACAGTGTCAAACCCGCGAATGAGCGTTTATGCAGCTTCCAAGTGGGCCATGGTGGGCTGGAGCGACTCGCTGCGGATCGAACTGGAGCAGGAGGGCTATCGGCATCTCCGGGTCACAACGTTCTGTCCGAGCTACATTTCCACCGGAATGTTCGCCGGCGCCCGGGGTCCGTTGCTCACGCCGCTCATGACTCCCGATGACGCGGTCCGGCGGTCGTGGCGGGCAATGGCCGCGGGACGCCCGCTCCTGATCGCTCCGGCGACGGCCAATCTCGGCAAGGTCCTTCGGGGGATTCTCCCGGTCCGCGCATGGGACTTCATCGGCGGACGAATCTTCCGGATCTACGCGGGCATGGAAAAATTCACCGGACGGGCAGAGAACTCCGTCACCAACCGACAGGCAGGCAAACAGTGAGCACAACAGTTCCGGCACCGTGGCAGCGGGCAGCGTCGGGAGCGAACCTGCTGGCAGCCGACGGCACCCTCGGTGTCACAATCTTCGAGGAGATGACCACCCTCGCGGTCCGGACCGGCGCCATCAACCTTGGCCAGGGCTTCCCCGATGAGGACGGCCCGGCGGAAATCAAAGCGGCCGCCCAGGCGGCGATCAGCTCGGGCGCCAACCAGTACGCGCCCGGCAAGGGAATCCTTTCCCTCCGGGAGGCCATTTCGGCACACCAGCAGCGGTTCTATGGACTGGCCCCGGACCCGGAAACTGAAGTCATCGTTACCACCGGCGCCACCGAAGCCATCGCGGCCTCGCTGCTGGCCCTTGTGGAGCACGGCGACGAAGTGCTCACGTTCGAACCCTTCTATGACTCCTACGGCGCGATGATCGGGCTGGCAGGAGCCACGCACGTGACGGCTCCACTGCTGGCTCCCGATTTCATGCCGGACATGGCTGCCCTGGAAGCGGCCTTCAGCAGCCGCACCAAGGTTGTGCTCATCAACAATCCGCACAATCCCACCGGCGCCGTTTTTCCGCGCGAAGTGCTGCAGCGGGTCGTCGAACTTGCTACCAGGCACAATGCCGTGATCATCACCGATGAGGTGTACGAGCACCTGACGTTCGGTGTACAGCACATCCCTGTGGCTACGCTGCCAGGCGCTGCCGGCCGGACCATCACCATTTCCTCGGCAGGCAAGACGTTCTCCTTTACCGGCTGGAAGATCGGCTGGCTGAGCGGACCCGAACACCTCGTGTCGGCCATCAGGACCGTGAAGCAGTTCCTGAGCTACAGCTCCGGCACGCCGTTCCAGAACGCCATCGCCGTGGGGCTGGCCCTTCCGGACGATTTCTACACCGGAATCTCCGAGACCCTCAGGCGGAAGCGGGACATCCTCAGCGACGGGCTCAGGGCTGCCGGCCTGGACGTGTTCACCCCGCAGGGAACGTATTTCGTGAATGTGGACACTGCCCCACTGGGGATCTCCGATTCCGTCGACCTGGCCCGGAGGCTGCCGGACCTGGTGGGCGTCGCTGCAATCCCGGTGCCCGTCTTCTGCCACGCCGCGGGTGCCGAACGGACCCGCAGCCTGCTCCGTTTTGCCTTCTGTAAAAAGACTGAGGTCCTTGAAGAGGCCGCATCGAGGCTCGCTACGCTCCGCGACAGGCTCTGACGATGCCTCCGCGGCCCGCAGCAGGGTCACGCTTCCTCCGGACCACCGGCCAGCACGCGACCATCGAACCGGACACCTTTACGGAGGGATCCTTTGTGCTGAGCATCGGCGGCGCGGAGCAGTCCCACGTGAATCTCGCCGAACCGGGCGAAATATTCTACGAATACCTCCGTCGGATCGGACACGTCGTGGACCTGGCTGCACCTGCGGGCGAGCCCGTGAGCGCCCTGCATCTTGGCGCCGGGGCGCTGACGCTGGCCCGCTATATCCAAGCGACCCGACCGGGGTCCCTGCAGTACGCCGTGGAACTCGAGCGGGAGCTGCTGGACTTCGTCCTGCAGCAGTTGCCGATGCCGGACGGAACGGTGCTGCACACGCTGATCGGCGACGCCCGGGACGCACTGGCGGAGCTCCCGGCTGAGCTGCGTTTCGACGTCGTGATCCTGGATATCTTCTCCGGCCCGGAGGCGCCTGCGCACATTGCCTGCGCCGGGTTCTACGCAGAAGCGGCGGCCCGGCTGACGCCACGGGGAGTGCTGATCGTCAACGTGGGTGATGAGCCCGGGCTGACGCTGGTCCGGAGCCAGGTGGCAGCGTTGCGGCAGGTCATGGACGGCGTGGCTGCGTTCGCAGAGTCCGGGATGTTCGCCGGGCGCCATCCCGGCAACATCATCCTCATAGGAACGCAGGGTCCGTGGCCGGCGGGATGGACCGGGGAGCTGACGGCGCGCGGCCCGCACCCCGGGACGGTGCTGGCCGGCGTGGACCTCGACGCGATCTCAGACTAGTCAGCTGCCGCCGCCCACGGGTTCGGCAAACCACAGCTTGGTCTCGCCGTACTTCTTCTCGGCAAACCGTTCCAACGACGCCGGCCACCCCGGTTCCGGGCTGCGGGACGAGCGCTCCACAACTACGACGGCGGCCTCCGCCAGGTAGGGTGACAGCTCCTCCAGCACAGCGGCCATGGCGGGCTCGTCCAGCGGATACGGCGGGTCAAGGAACACAAGGTCCCACAGGGTTCCCGGCACGGTCCGTTCCAGGAAGGATTCCACCCGGGACCGGTGGACCGACACCGCCTTGCGGCCCACGGACCCGTTAATAAGGTCCGCGTTGCGCTGGCAGACCTCGCTGGCCTTGCCGTCGAACTCCACGAGGTCAACAGTCTCCGCCCCGCGGCTGGCACTTTCCACCCCCAGCGCGCCGGAGCCCGCATAGAGATCGAGCACACGGGCCCCCGCCACCACGTTGAAGGCCTCTAGCCGTGAGAAAAGTGCTTCCTTGACGCGGTCAGTGGTAGGACGGGTCATGGACCCGGGCACGCTGACCAGCGGCATTCCCCCGCCGGTGCCCGCGATGATACGGCTCATGCGCGTGCCCCCATGTCGCCTGCAGCTGCGCGCCCTCTTCTAGCCACGCTCAAGGAACGCCTCCTTTTCGGGGTTCAAGTACTCTTCGATTGCCTCCGCTAGTGCGGAATGGTCCGCCAGCGCCGGATCCGAGGCCACGATCTGCTGCGCGTCCTGGCGTGCCTTCGCAATGATGTCCTCATGTTCCAGCACTCGCAGCAGTTTCAGCGCAGAGCGTCCGCCGGACTGCGAGGCCCCGAGGATGTCCCCTTCACGGCGCAGCTTCAAGTCCTCCTGCGACAGCTCGAAGCCATCGGTGGTGGCTGCCACGGCGTCCAGCCGGCGGCGGCTGGGGTGGCCGGGTTCCAGGGTGGTCACCAGGAGGCAGGTGCCGGGCAAACCGCCGCGGCCCACCCGTCCGCGAAGCTGGTGCAGCTGCGATATTCCGAATCTGTCCGCGTCCAGGATCACCATCAGCGTGGCGTTGTGGACGTCAACGCCCACCTCGATCACGGTGGTGGACACCAGCAGTTTGGTTTCATTCGCCGTGAAGGACGCCATGGTTGCGGACTTCAGGACCGGATCCTGCCTGCCGTGCAGCGGTGCCAGCGAAACGCCGGCCAGCGCAGGTTCGTCCTGGAGATGTTCGACGACGGCCGTGACGGACGCTAGCTCGCGGGCAGGTCCGTCCCCTTCCAGGTCGGCGGCCGTCGGTTCCGCTTCCCCGGGGCTGAAGTCGCCGTCGTCGTCCTCGCCGATCTTGGGACACACCACGTAGACCTGGTGGCCGGCGTCGATCTCTTCCCGGGACCGGGACCAGATACGGCCGGCCCAGCCGGGATTTTCGGCGAGTCCAACCACGTGCGTTGAAATGGGGGCGCGGCCCGCCGGCAGTTCGTCCAGCACCGATGTTTCGAGGTCGCCGAACACGGTCATGGCCACGGTCCTCGGAATTGGGGTGGCAGTCATCACCAGCAGGTGGGGCGGTTTGCTGGCCTTCGCACGGAGGGCGTCGCGCTGCTCCACACCGAAACGGTGCTGCTCATCAACGACAATCAGCCCGAGGTCGTAGAACGAGACATTGTCACTCAGCAGCGCATGCGTTCCGATCACGATCCCGGCCGTGCCCGAGGCCGCGTCCAGCATGGCCTGCTTGCGGGCAGCGGTGGGCATGGATCCGGTGAGCAGCGTCACCTGCACGGCGTCGGGCCCGGACCCGCCCAGGAGTCCGTCCCTGGACAGCGGACCGAGCGTCCGGCGGATGGATTCGAAGTGCTGCCCGGCCAGGACTTCGGTAGGCGCCAGCAGCGCGGCCTGCCCGCCGGCGTCAACCACCTGGAGCATGGCGCGCAGGGCAACGATGGTCTTGCCTGAGCCCACCTCGCCCTGGAGGAGCCGGTTCATGGGGCTGTCCTGCGAGAGCTCCTCCGCGAGGGTCTTGCCGACGGCGGACTGGCCGGCGGTGAGGGTGAACGGCAACTGGCGGTCGAACGCCGTCAGAATTGCGCCTGCGACCGGCCGCCGGGCCGTGGCCTCTTCGGCCGCCAGCTGGGCGCGGCGCCGGGCAAGGGCGGACTGCAGTACGAGGGCTTCCTGGTACCGGAACCGGTCCCGGGCGCGTTGCCAGTCCCCCGGCACTTCCGGCGTGTGGATGAGCCGGTAGGCTTCGGCAGCCGGCAGGAACTTTTCCCGTGACGAGACTTCCGCCGGCAGGGGGTCGTCCAGGAGTTCCAGGTCGACCGTGTCCAGAAGGGTTGAGATCACTTTCTGGATGGACCAGCTGGTGAGTTTGGCTGTTGCCGGATAGATCGGGATGGGCATGGCGGCGAGCTTCTCCGGGTCCATGCCCGGAGTGTCAGGATCCTCATCGAGCAGCTGGAAGTCAGGGTTCGTGAGGCTCAGGCTGCCGGCGTACCGGGTGACTTTGCCCGAGAACAGGGCCCGCCGGCCCGGGAGCAGCTCCGCTTTGGCGCGGTAACCGTTGAAGAAGCTCACCTTCAGGGTGCCGGCGTCATCCGTGATCACGACGTCCGTCAGGGTGCCGCGGCGCGCCCGCATGGCGCGCGTGCTGCTGGACACGACGCGCGCGATCAGGGTGACCTCTTCATCCAGCGGGACCTCGCTGATGGGCGTCAGCTCACCCCGGCTGAGGTAACGGCGCGGAAAGTAGTTGAGCAGTCCGCCGACCGTGGTGATTCCGAGGTGTTTCTCAATGACGGCTGCGGAACGTTTGCCGATGCGGCGTTCCAGGCCCAGTTCCAGCTCAGCGTTCATGTCAGTCGGGGTCCCGGGGCAGGGCGAGCTGGCTGACAGAGATGTCCGTGGGTTCCCCGAGGGAGCCGATCAGTGCCACGGCCGGTTCCGGGGCCGGGACGTGGACGTGCACCCGCCAGCGGTATTTTCCGTCGGCGTCCATGGCACCGCCCACCTGGCTCATGATCACCGAATCACCCATTTCATCAAGCCGCTGGCGCAGTGTTGCGGCGTCCAGCGGCGAAAGGCTGATGGTGCACATGACTTCCACGCCGTCGTCGTCGGGCATGTCCGCATGGATGTGCGGATCCTGGACGTCGTAGCCGTGGAGGCCGTCCAGCATTTCACTTTGAAGTTCCTCGCCGAGCACCGCCGAGCGCAGGCAGTCGAGGATGAGGAGCATTCCGACCCCTCCGGCGTCCACGACATGGGCCTCGTGCAGGGCAGCCAACTGGTCTTCGGTCCGGACGACCGCTTCGAGGGCTGCCTCAACCGCTGCATCGAGGGCAAGTCCCAGGGCGTGGTTGCTGTCGTCGCCGTTCTGGTCGGCATCCACTCCGGCGGCAGCGCGCGCAGCCGCCTCCATGACCGAGAGCATGGTTCCCGGAACGGGATCGCTCAAGGCGGACCAGGCCCGGATCTGGGCGCGGTTGAGTGCGGCTGCCAGCAGTGGCGAACTCAGGCGGGTATGGCCGGCCAACGGCTCCGCGGCGGCGCACAGGAACACCGAGAACAGGGTTCCCGAATTGCCGCGGGCCTGTTCCATGGCGGCCTGGCCTGCCCGTGCAAGCACGGCCCCGACGTCCTGCTGGCCCGGTGTCCTCCCGGGCTGCTGCGCAAGTTCGGTGTCAGGTGATGTTGCCGGGCTGTTCAGGGCCTGCGCGGCGGCACGGACGGTCAGGTACAGGTTGGTGCCGGTGTCGCCGTCGGCCACGGGAAAAATGTTGATGGCGTTGAGGCGGTCGCTGTGGTTTCCGAGCGCTGTTTCGGCCTTGCCCAACCACCGCTTCATCGCTTGCGCGTTGGCGGCAATCTTAGTCTGCAAAGTGATCCCATCCCACAGTGTCCGCGGGCCGGCCCGCTATCTTCACGCCAGTGCTTTCCGTTGGTGCAAGGGCTTCTACTGAGCCTATCGCAGCGAAACCCGGAGGCAGCTGTACGTCCGCGGGGAATGTGGCAAGGAGGCCATGATCTTCTCCGCCGCCCAGCACCCAGGCCATGGCGTCCCCGTCCACCGCGTCCGCGGCGGCGGCCAGCGGCTCCGTGAGCAGCTTCAGTGCGGCCGGATCGAGGTTCAGGACGACGCCGCTGGCGGCGGCCAGGCGGCTGCCGTCGCGTACCAGTCCGTCGGAAATGTCCAACATGGCCGAGGCGCCCGAAGCCAGTGCAGCCGGCCCGGCCGCCAGCGGCGGAAGCGGCCGGCACTGCCTGTCCATAACGGTTCGCAGCGCCGGACTAAGCAGGTCAACGGCCGGCCCGGATTCAAGCAGGGCAAGCCCGGCTGCCGCGTGCCCCACCGTTCCGGCCAGGGCGACGGTATGGCCCGGGCGGGCGCCCGAGCGCAGAACAGGCTGCTGCCCGGCCAGGGTGCCCAGGATGGCCACCGTGACCGCGAGTTCGCGGCCACGCCCGAGGTCACCGCCGGCCACCGAACATCCGTCGGCGCCGAGGTCACGGATGGCATGGGAAAGCCCGTCGGCAAAATCCTCGACCCAAAAAACGGGCGTCTCCGGCGGCAGGGTCAGACTCACCACCATGGCCGTGGACTGCGCGCCCATGGCATTGATGTCGCTGAGGTTTTGCGCCGCAGCCTTCCAGCCGACGTCGAAGCCAGTGGTCCGGTATCCGTTGCGCCACACCAGCCGGAAATCCTGGTCCTGTACCTGGGTGTCGATGCTGACCACGGTCCGGCCATCCGGGGCTGCCACGATGGCGGCGTCATCACCGGGTCCCAGTAGAAGCGCCGAGCCTTCAGCGGTTCCGCCGTTCGGGTGCAGATTGTTCAGGCGCGGGAAGATCCTGGCAAGGAGTTCGGATTCGGAAAGTCCGCCGACAGTGAGGTGAGATTCAGGCACACCACTACGCTACAGTCCGGGACCGACATCTGGTTCCGGAGCCGGGTGCCGCCCTCCCCTGCCCGTCCGGCCGGCCGCCCGGGCCGGGATAGGCTTAAACAATGCACCAGCCCCGCACTCCGGTTTCCCTCCGTTCGCTCCGCCTGCCCGCAACGGCGGCGGCAGTGGTGCTGGCCCTCAGCGGATGCGCACCCGTGGTGGATGTGGCGCCGGCCAAGGATGCGGCCAACCCGGCCTGCGCTCCCATGATGGTGGCCCTTCCGGACACCATGGGAGATGCGGGGCTGCGGAAGACCAACAGCCAGGCAACCGCCGCGTGGGGCGATCCGTCCAGGGTCATCCTCCGCTGCGGGGTCAATGTTCCCGGCCCCACCACCGACCGCTGCGTCAGCGTCAACGGCATCGACTGGGTCATCAAGGAAGGCGACCCCGTGTGGACGCTGACCACCTTCGGCCGCGAACCGGCCACGGAGATCCTCATGGACCCCGACCAGATCAGTTCCGCGACCGTGCTGGCGGAGCTCTCGGCTGCTGCAGGGAAGATCAAGGCCACGCGGAACTGCGTGGGCCAGGAAGAGCTGCAGGACCTGCCCACCGGGCAGTAGCGTCTCGACAGGTTCGACCACCGGGGGCCCACGCGTCCCCGGCCGGACCCGCCCGCCGCGACGGCGGCTAGCGCAGGCCGGTCTTCCGGTTCAGCGCCAGGTAGATCAGTTCGTCGATGAGTTCCGCGTAGCCCAGCCCGGAGGCGGCCCACATCTGCGGGTACATGCTTTTCGGCGTGAAGCCAGGCATGGTGTTGATCTCATTGATGATCAGCTCACCGTCGGGAGTGTAGAAGAAGTCCACCCGGCTCAGCCCTTCGGCCCCGACAGCGTCGAACGCAGCGGCGGCAAGCTCGCGGACCCGGGCAATCGCCTCGTCGGGGAGGTCTGCCGGGCAGCTAAGCGACGCGGCGTCGTCCTCCACGTATTTTGCGTTGAAGTCATAGAACTCGTGCTCCCCCGGTGCCACGGCGATCTCCCCGGGCATGGACGTGCGCGGGGCATCGGTGCCGCGCCCTTCGAGGACAGCGCATTCGATCTCGCGGCCCACGATTCCAGCCTCGATCACGAGTTTGAGGTCATGCTCCCGGGCCGCCTCGATGGCCGCATCCAGGCCCTCCAGTGAATCCACCTTGGAGATGCCCATGGAAGACCCTGCCCGTGCCGGCTTGACGAATACGGGGTACCCCAGCAGGTCAACGCGTTTGCGGACGGATTCGGGGTCAGTGATCCACTGGCGGTCCGTCACGGCAATGTAGGGCCCCACCTGCAGGCCGGCGGCTTCGAAGACCACCTTCATGTAGTGCTTGTCCATGCCGACGGCGGAGGCCAGCACGCCGGCGCCCACGTAGCGGGTATCCGACAGTTCCAGCAGGCCCTGGATGGTGCCGTCTTCGCCGAACGGTCCGTGGAGCAGCGGGAAGACAACGTCCACGGTGCCGAGTTCCTGCGGCACTTCGTTCGGGGACGCCACGATGAGCTGGTGTTCTCCGCCGATCTCAGCAAGCGTTACCGTCCGGGCCGACGGCGCCACCTCGGGAAGTGAGGAGGCCGAGAGGGACCACTGCCGGGTGTCCCCCGGGGCGAGGACCCACTGGCCGGTCTTGGCGATGCCGATGGGTATGACATCGTACTTGTCGTAATCGATGGCCCCGAGAACGCCGGCGGCCGTGACGCAGCTGACGGCGTGCTCGCTGGAGCGGCCCCCAAACAAAACGGCGACGCGGGGTTTGGTGTGGCCGGGGCCGGTGTTCTTGTTCACTTGTTCTTCCGACACAGTCAGTAGTCGCCTTCGGATTTCAGGTCCCGGGCCAGCAGCAGCGGTCCCAGTTCGTCAACGGACAATTTTCCGGCCAGCACGGCAACCACTGCCGCGGTGATGGGCATCTCGACGCCCAGCTTTCCGGCAAGTTCGTGCACGGCCTGCCCGGACTTGATCCCTTCGGCTGTCTGGGTCATTTCGGCGGTGACCTGTTCCAGCGTCAGCCCCTTGCCCAGCAGGCGTCCGGCGGTGTGGTTCCGGGACAGCGGTGAGGAGCAGGTGGCGACGAGGTCGCCGAGGCCGGCCAGGCCGGCCATGGTTTGCGCTTCTCCTCCGAGCGCCAGGGCAAGCCTGGAGGTCTCTGCAAGCCCGCGGGTAATGACCGAGGCTTTGGTGTTGTCACCCATCCTTTTGCCTTCGCAGATACCGACCGCCAGGGCGATCACGTTCTTCACGATGCCGCCGATTTCAACGCCGACGACGTCGGTGGTGGTGTACGGCCGGAAATACGGTGCGGTGCAGCTGCGGGCGATCCAGGAGGCCACCTCTGCGTCGGAACAGGCCACCACCGAGGCGGTGGGTTCCTCGCGGGCGATTTCCATGGCCAGGTTCGGTCCGGACACCACGGCAATCCTGTCGGCTTTGATACCCAGTTCCTCGCAGATGACCTCGCTCATGCGGGCATCCGAACTGAGTTCGAGGCCTTTCATCAGGGAAACCACGTAGGCATCCGGGGATATCAGGCGCCGCCACTCGCGCAGCTGCAGCCGCAGCGACTGGGCTGGAACCGCCAGCACCACCAGGTCGGCGCCGGAAAGCACCTCCGCAACCTCGGTGGAAGCCGTAATGCTGTGCGGGAGGTCAATGTCCTTAAGGTACTGCGGGTTCCGGTGCCGGGTGTTGATCTGCTCAACAACCTCGGCGCGGCGCCCCCAGAGCCGTATGCTCCGCTGGACGCCGGATGCCGTTGCTGCATCGGCAAGGATCTTGGCAAAGGTGGTGCCCCAGGACCCTGCTCCGAGGACAGCGACTGACAAGGCTGAGCCCGCTGCGGCTTGTTCAGGGGTCATTTGCCGCCCCGATCGATGTTGCGCCCATGTTTGCTCTGGTTGTGGGCGGCGGGATCCCACCGCTCAGCGGGAGGCTGTTCCGATCGCAGGGTTGCCAGGAGCCCGGTGATGGCTTCCATGATGACGCCGGTGGCGGCCGTCAGCGTGGCCTTGTCCAGCGGCCGGCCCTCAAAAGCGCTGAGGTCCACGGGGTCGCCCACGATGACGCGTGAGGTCTGTCGGGGAAACAGATGGAACCGCTTCGCATAGCGCGGGAACACCTGATGGGCTCCCCAGTGCGCCATGGGAACCACGGGAATTCCGCTTTCGAGCGCCATCCTGGCGGCACCGGTGTGCCCCTTCATCGGCCACAGCTCCGGATCCCGGGTCAGTGTGCCTTCGGGGTAGATGATGATGGCCCCGCCTTCGTCCACCACTTCCCTGGCGACGTTCAGCGAACGGTTGGCGCCCGCCGTCGAGCGTTCCACCGGGATCTGTTTGGTGGCCCGCAGCACCGCTCCGAGGACCGGCACCTTAAACAGGCCGCCCTTGGCCAGGAAGTGCGGCATCCGCTTCTGGTTGTACAGCATGTGGCCGATGACCAGCGGGTCGATCTCGGTGCAGTGGTTGGGGGCGGCGATGAAGCCGCCCGCCGGGAGTTTTTCCAGCCCTTCCCACTTCTTGTTCATCAGCAGGTTCATCACGGGCCTGACGATCCCGGCGACGATGACAAAGGTGATGCGGCTCTTGGCCGTTTCCTTCACTGGGTCCCCGTTACTTGGCTGAAGTGATGTCGAAATCGGCGCCCAGCCCGGCGAGCTTCTCCGTGAAGCGCTCGTAACCGCGGTTGATGATGTCTATTCCGGTCACCCGGGACGTACCCGTGGCGGCCAGTGCGGCGATGAGGTGGCTGAAGCCGCCCCGGAGGTCCGGGACGTCGATGTCGGTGCCTTTGAGCTGTGTGGGTCCCGAGATGACGGCGGAGTGCAGGAAGTTGCGCTGGCCGAAACGGCACGGCACGCTGCCGAGGCATTCCCGGTGCACCTGGATGTTGGCCCCCATCCGGATGAGAGCGTCGGTGAATCCGAAACGGTTCTCGTAGACGGTTTCGTGGACGATGGACACGCCCTCGGCCTGGGTCAGGGCAACCACGAGGGGCTGCTGCCAGTCCGTCATGAAGCCAGGATGGACGTCCGTTTCCAGGACGAGCGGGTTCAGCTTGCCGCCCCGGTGGTAGAAACGGATGCCGTCCTCACCGATGTCCATGCCGCCGCCCACCTTGCGGTAGGTGTTCAGGAACGTCATCATGTCGCGCTGGGAGGCGCCCTCCACGAAGATGTCTCCGCGCGTCACGAGTGCCGCCGATGCCCAGGACGCGGATTCGTTCCGGTCCGAGAGGGCTCGGTGGTTGTAGCCACCGAGATCCTTCACGCCTTCGATCCGGATGGTGCGGTCTGTCTGGACGCTGATGATGGCGCCCATCTTCTGCAGCACGGCAATGAGATCGATGATTTCCGGTTCCGTGGCGGCGCCGGAAAGCTCCGTGATGCCCTCGGCGCGGGTGGCGCTGAGCAGAACCTGCTCAGTTGCCCCCACCGACGGGTACGGCAGCGAGATCTTGGCGCCTTGGAGTCCCTTGGGCGCGGAAATGTGGATGCCGCCCGGACGCTTTTCCACGACGGCCCCGAACTGGCGCAGCACGTTCAGGTGGTAATCGATGGGGCGGTCGCCGATTTTGCAGCCGCCCAGGTCGGGAATGAACGCTTCCCCGATGGCGTGGATCAGCGGGCCGCACAACAGGATGGGAATCCTGGAGTCGCCGGCGTGGGCATCGATGGCGGTGCTCGATGCGGTCTTGGCACCCTTCGGGTCCAGGGTCAGATCACCGGTAACCGGGTCCTTTTCGACCGTGACGCCGTGGAGCTGGAGCAGGCTGGTGACAACCTCGACGTCCTTGATTTCAGGGACGTTGCGCAGTACGGACGGCTCGTTGCCCAGCAGGGCGGCCACCATGGCCTTGGGGACAAGATTCTTGGCCCCGCGAACGGTGACGCGTCCAGTTAGCGGGACGCCTCCGCGGATTGTCAAAACACTACTCATATACCGGTTTCCTCACGACTACTCGCCCCCAAATCCTTACAAAGGCTCCAGCTAAGCATAGGAGCTAGCGTTACCGATCTGAAATACGGCGCGATTTTCCCGACAGTTCAGAGGGGGCCTGAATCGGGCGCAACGCGGACCGGGTAAGGGTGCGGGGTGTACCAGGCGGGGTGCTGCGGGGATCCCGGAGACCGCCCCCTAGGAAAGCCGTGCGGGCAGCGTCTTCGGCTTGAACGCGGGCCTTGTGGCCTCGTAGGCCGTGATGTCTTCCTCGTGCTGGAGGGTCAGCCCGATGTCGTCCAGGCCCTCCAGGAGGCGCCAGCGCGTGTAGTCGTCAATCTCGAACGGTGCCACCACATTGCCGCACATCACGGTCTTGGAGACGAGGTCCACGGTCACTTCGGTGCCCGGGGCGTTCTCCAGCACCTTCCAGATGAGCTCGATGTCATCCTGGGCGAGTTCAGCCGCCAGGAGGCCCTGCTTGCCGGAGTTGCCGCGGAAGATATCGGCGAACCGGGAGGACAGGACCGTCTTGAAGCCGTAGTCCTTCAGGGCCCACACAGCGTGCTCACGGGAGGATCCGGTGCCGAAGTCGGGCCCGGCGACGAGCACGGAGCCGGCGTTGAACGGTGCCTGGTTGAGGATGAAGGCCGGGTCCTTGCGCCAGGCGGCGAAGAGTGCGTCTTCGAAGCCGGTGCGGGTAATGCGCTTGAGGTATACGGCGGGGATGATCTGGTCGGTGTCCACGTTGCTCTGGCGCAGCGGTACGCCGATCCCGGTGTGGGTGCTGAACTTTTCCATGGCGGATCCTTCGGTGCTGGGTGGGTCTGGGCTGCGTGCTCTGGGCAGCGCGGGCTAGTCGGCGTTATCTAAGCGGCGCTGCTGCGGACGGCGGCGGACTCCGGAGCGGGGTCCAGGTCCGACGGCGAGCTGAGCGTGCCGCGTACTGCCGTGGCTGCCGCGACCACCGGTGAGACGAGGTGCGTGCGGCCGCCCTTGCCCTGGCGTCCTTCGAAGTTGCGGTTGGATGTGGAGGCGCAGCGTTCGCCCGGCTCCAGCTGGTCCGGGTTCATGCCCAGGCACATGGAGCAGCCGGCGAAGCGCCATTCGGCACCGAAATCCTTGAAGACCTTGTCCAGGCCCTCCGCTTCTGCCTCGAGCCGCACCCGCGCCGAGCCGGGAACAACGAGCATCCGGATGTTCGGATCCTTGGTGCGGCCCCGGACGATGTCCGCCGCCGCCCGCAGGTCCTCCATCCGGGAGTTGGTGCAGGAACCCAGGAAGACTGTGTCCACCCGGATCTCCTTCATCGGGGTGCCGGCTTCCAGCCCCATGTACTGCAACGCGCGTTCGGCCGCGGCCTTGGCGTTTTCATCGCCGAAGTCCTCCGGCGACGGCACCTTGGAGGACAGTGAAACGCCCTGGCCGGGGTTGGTCCCCCAGGTCACGAACGGCTCCAGGGTGTCGGCGTCAAGGTCAACTTCGACGTCGAACGTTGCGTCATCTTCGGAGCGGAGCGTGTTCCAGTATTCGACGGCGGCGTCCCAGTCCGCGCCCTGCGGCGCGTGCGGGCGTCCATGCATGTAGTCGTACGTGGTCTGATCCGGAGCAACCAGGCCTGCGCGGGCGCCGGCTTCGATGGACATGTTGCAGATGGTCATCCGGGCTTCCATGGACAGCGCACGGATCGCCGAGCCGCGGTACTCCAGGACGTAGCCCTGTCCGCCGCCGGTGCCGATCTTCGCGATGACGGCAAGGATGATGTCCTTCGCCGAAACGCCGGGGCGCAGGGTGCCCTCCACATTGATGGCCATGGTCTTGAACGGCTTCAGGGACAGCGTCTGGGTGGCCATGACGTGCTCCACCTCGGAGGTGCCGATGCCCATGGCCAACGCGCCGAAGGCACCGTGCGTGGACGTGTGCGAGTCGCCGCAGACCACGGTCATGCCGGGCTGGGTCAGGCCAAGCTGGGGACCGACAACGTGAACGATGCCCTGCTCGGCATCGCCCAGGGAGTGGAGGCGGACGCCGAACTCCTGGCAGTTGTTGCGGAGGGTCTGGATCTGCGTCCGGCTGGTGAGATCGGCGATAGGCTTGTCGATGTCCAGCGTGGGGGTGTTGTGGTCCTCGGTGGCGATGGTGAGGTCCGGGCGGCGCAACGGACGGCCCGCCAGGCGGAGTCCTTCGAAGGCCTGCGGCGACGTCACTTCGTGCACCAGGTGGAGGTCGATGTAGAGAAGGTCCGGCTGGGCGTTGGCACCTTCGCCGTCGCCTTTGCGCACCACGTGCGCGTCCCAGACTTTCTCGGCCAATGTCTTTGCCATGGCCATCTCCCTTCACTGCTGTTGGCTGTTTACATCCACTGAACCAGCACGCCCGCGTAATACGCCAGCCAAATGATTTGCATCTCAGATATTGAGACGGCAATATCATTACATGGACAATTCTAGTGGAGTCGGTGTCATCGATAAAGCGGCCCATGTGCTTGACGCACTTGAGGCCGGTCCCACCACTCTGGCGCAGCTCGTAGCCGCTACCGGACTGGCCCGGCCGACCGTACACAGGCTTGCCCTGGCGCTGGTCCACCACCGGCTTGTCAGCCGTGACATCCAGGGCCGCTTCGTCCTGGGAAGCCGCCTCGTGGAGCTCGCCTCCGCCGCCGGCGAGGACCGGCTGATCGCCTCCGCGGGACCGGTCCTGATGCAGCTGCGCGACGCCACTGGCGAAAGCGCCCAGATCTTCCGCCGGCAGGGCGACTGGCGTGTGTGTGTCGCGTCGGCCGAACGCCCCATCGGGCTCCGCGACACCATCCCGGTGGGTACACAGCTGTCCATGAAGGCCGGCTCCGCCGCCCAGGTGCTGCTGGCCTGGGAAGACCACGACCGGCTGCTCGAAGGACTCCAGGCAGCGCGCTTCACGCCCACCGTCCTGGCAGGCGTACGACGGCGGGGCTGGGGCCAGAGCCTCGGCGAACGCGAGCCGGGGGTCGCCTCCGTTTCGGCGCCTGTGCGGGGTCCCTCCGGACGCGTGATTGCCGCCGTCTCCATTTCCGGCCCGATCGAGCGCCTGACCCGCCAGCCCGGCCGGCTGCACGCAGAAGTCGTCTGTAACGCCGCACGGGTGCTGACCGAGGCACTCCGCAAGAACAACGACTAAGTAGGCTGTGCCCATGAACAGCTATGCGGTTTTCCTCCGCGGCATCAACGTGGGCGGCATCAACATCAAAATGGCGGACCTCCGCAGTGCGCTGGAGGACCAGGGCTTTGCGGGCGTGAAAACACTGCTGGCCAGCGGCAACGTGGTGCTGGCCAGCGATCTCGGCGCTGCGGCGGTGAAGAAAGACGTCGAAGCCTGCCTCCGTGAGGCCTTTGGCTACGACGCCTGGGTGGTGGTGCTGACCGCGGACCGGGTTGCCGCGCTGGTCGAGGCGTGCCCGTACCCGGCCGAGGACAAGACGACGCACACCTACGTCACGCTGAGTTCGGACACGGCCGTTCTGGACGAGCTGTTCGAGGCCGGTTCCCGGCTGGACGGGACGCAGCAGCACCGCCTTGGGCCGGAGGCGATGGCTTGGCTGGCTCCCGCGGGCGGCACCCTGGACAGCCCGTTCAGCAAGCTGTCATCCAAGGCCCGCTACAAATCCACAACCACCACACGCAACCTTCGCACCATGATCAAGGTGCGCGACGCCACGGAGGCATTGGAAACCCGCTAGTCGCGGCGGGCGGATTTCAGCGCGGCGTTAAAGGACTTCAGCCTGCTGACCTCCACCTCAACCGGCTCAACCACCAGCCTGTCCGCGACGGCAGCCACGGCCGCCCTGAGCTTCTTCCCGGCCGCGGCTGCCCGCAGCCCGGCAGCGGCCGCTGCTGCAAACTTCCCGGCGAGGGCCAGCACAATGCCAAGCACCACTCCCCCGGCAATCATCAGTGTGGGAACAGGCCACCCTTCCACCCGGGGAACCTCAGGAACCGGGAGCTGGAGATACGCCAGGCCGGCCAGGATGCCGAGCCAGCCCAGGCCGCCCAGGGCCGTGACGAGGGCCAGCCACTGGATGACGTTGAACAGTCCCCACCACCACGATTTCCGTCCGGCCATCAGCTCGGTGCCGGCAATGGCCTGGTCCAGCGCGTCAGGCAACCGGTCACGGCCTTCACGCGCCGCACTGCGGATGGCAGCCCG
Organism: Arthrobacter sp. LjRoot78; assembly: GCF_964254335.1. Taxonomy (NCBI): domain Bacteria; kingdom Bacillati; phylum Actinomycetota; class Actinomycetes; order Micrococcales; family Micrococcaceae; genus Arthrobacter; species Arthrobacter sp. LjRoot78. Next base: position 2,751,702 of record NZ_CAXUTG020000001.1, read on the forward strand.
CCAGGGCCCCGGGGCCCCGGCACTGGCTGCATCCGCGAATTCCCGTACGGCCGCGTCCGTCCTGGCACGTTCCGGAGCCCCCGCCGGTGGCAGCGACGTCCTGTTGACTTCGGAATTGGCTCCCTCCCGGCGCAGGTTCAGCCGCCGCAGCGGATCGGGCCGGAACCGGACCAGCCAACGGGTCAGCGGCCAGCCGGTGCGCCGGATGGCTTCCTGCCGGTAGGACCGCGACACAGCGTCCACCACCAGCTGGACGTTGGCGGCAGCCGCAAGCTCATCGGCCAGTTGCGACCGGGTGCCCGCTGTGACACCGGCGGCCTCTCCCGCCCCGGATGCCTCAGCAAGCTGCGCCGAGGCCTTGGAAACATCCGCGGCCAGCCGCTGCGACAACGCCTGCCGTTGCACCACGACGTGGCGGATAGCTGCCCGCACCTTGTCCACTCCCGCGCCCGTCAGCGCTGAGACGCCGAGGATCCGGACCCTGCCCAGTCCGTCCCGGGCAAGGATCGCTTTGAGGGACTCCAGGACCGGCTCGACATCCGCGGGCGGAAGCCGGTCGATCTGGTTGAGTACCACCAGCGTGACCGCTCCGTGCGAAGCCAGCGGCGTCAGGAAGTCGTTGTGCACAGCGGCGTCCGCATATTTCTGGGGGTCCAGCACCCACACCAGGACGTCGACCAATCCCACCATCCGCTGGACGATTTCCCGGTTGGCGGCCTTGGTTGAGTCGAAATCGGGCAGGTCCAGCAGGACCAGGCCGGTGGATTCGTCGGCGAACCCCGGCACCGCTGCGGAGTGGTGCCGGCTGCTGACGCCAAGCCAGTCCAGCAGCGGCTCACTGCCTTCCGCTCCCCAGACACCCGCCAGCGGTTCCGACGTCGTGGGGCGGCGGGCCGCCGCCGTCGCGATTTCCGCGCCGCTGACCGCGTTGAAGAGCGACGATTTACCGCTGCCCGTCGCGCCGAAGAAGCCCACCACCGTGTGGTCCGAGGACAGCGAACGGCGGGAACTGGCTCGCTCGAGCACCTGGAGCACTTCGTCCAGGGCCTCGTCCGGCACTACGCCGCCGGCGAGCTCCCTTGCGTCGTTGAGGGCTTCCAGGCGGGAGCCAAGCCGGGAGGCCTCCCTGGTCCCGCTGTGCCGGCTCATGCTGACTCGGCCAGTCGCTGAAGGGCGCGGGCATGGCCCGAGAGGACTTCCGGCGAAACGCCCGTGGTGAAGTCCAGGCGGTCGAGGAAACGCCGCTGTTCGGCCTGCATCAGCTTGTGGCACCTCGCGTTCAGGTCCTCCCGCGCAGTCTTCGCGAGCCGCCTCACGGCATCCTCGCCAAAGACTGCCTCAAGGAGCCGTTGACCGACGACGGCGGTGCCGCCCGCCACGCCGATCTCCAGTCCGGTGAGGCCGGCCGTCATGGAGAAAACGACGATCATCAGGGCGGCCCCGAGCCCGTTGACCCCGAAGGAGAGCCACCGGGCCTGGGTCCGCTTGCCCTGGCCCTCTGTGCGGATGAGCTCCATGAGGGCTCCCTGCCAGGCACGGATCTCCGCGGCAACCTTCTCCGGGAAACCGGCGCCGGTGCCGGAAAGGTCGTCGGTGCCCAGCAGTTGGCGTCCCGCAGGGTCCGAGCGCCAGCGTTGGTCAGCGTCCTCGGCCGCAGTGGCAGCTTCGTCAATGATGACCGCCTGCAGCCCGGTTTCAATGGCAGTTTCGACCTTGACCGCCGGGGTCGGCTCACCGCGGAAGAACGCACCCAAGCGGTCACGCATGCGCCCGATGTTCTGCTCCAGGACGCGGAAGAACTCCCCGGTGCCCACGAAGTCCTGCCACCGGGCAAGGACTTCGCCCCGCAGGAGGGCGCCGTCCCGAGTGGCGTCCAGAATCCGGGCCACAGCATCCTGGTAAGCCGCGGCGGCATCCTTGGCCAGGACATCCCGCGATTGCTGCTGTTCCAGCGAAGCCTGCGCCAGCGCGGCAACTCTGCCGCTGAGCGCACGAACCGTGCCGTTCAGTGTCCGGCGGACGATGTCCGCCCTCCCGGCGGAGTCCGCGGCCAGTTCACGCACCCAGCGTGCCAGGGGCTCCACGGCCCCGTCGGGCAGCATTCCGAGGCCGTCAAGGGTGACCTCCGGAATAATAAACAGGCGGGCCGCGCCCAGGCCCTCCCGCTGCAGCATCATCCTCAGGTCCGTGCTGACCTCCGCCTCGGCCGCCGGAGGCACGCGGTCCAGGACCACTGCCACCATGATGTCCCTGGAGGCAGCGTCCTGGAGCAGCTTCCAGGGCACGGCGTCGGCATAGCGGTTCGCGGTTGTGACGAATAACCAGAGATCGGCGGCGGCGAGCAGCTGGCCCGCCAGCTTGCGGTTGTCATCCGAGACGGAGTCGACGTCCGGAGCATCCAGGAGGGCGATTCCTTCCGGCACGGCGGGGTGCCCCACTAGCACCAGGGACGATATTGATGCGGCGTCCGGCGCGGCTCCGGCCCGGTTGGCGGGCAACAGCGTGTCCACTACCGTGCCCCTGATGCGGCTCAGGCTCGGCAGAACCCGCTGGTCCTCGAACCAGGCTGCGTCCGCCGGGTGGTGAAGCAGGATCGGCTGCCTGGTGGTCGGCCGGATGGCGCCCGCCCTCGTGACCGGGTGGCCCACGAGGGCATTGACCAGCGTGGATTTGCCGGCACCGGTGGATCCGCCAACCACCGCCAGCAGCGGGGCGTCCAGGCTGCGGAAGCGCGGGAGGATGTAGTCGTCCAGCTGTGCCAGCGCGTTCCTGATATCGAGGCGGGCAGCGTCCGCGCCGGGCAGTGCAAGCGGCAGCCGGGCCGCGCCAAGGTCCGTGCGCACAGCTTCGAGCAGTTCCACGGCCGCGGCCGCCCGCGTGTTTTGCGCGGCAGTTCCCGGGGGCGAACTCTCAGATGGTGACGTCACAGCTTCATCATGCCAGTTCAGCGCTGGTCCGGCTCGGGCATCGCCCAGGAAGTCCCCTCCAGGCGGTCACATCCCCCTCGCGGTTCCAGGGGAAAGGACCATTCGGCGGGGAATAGCAGGGAAAGTATCCGGGCACATAAAAAACGGCCCCGGGCTGTTGCCCGGGACCGTTTCAGTGGTGACCCCAGCGGGATTCGAACCCGCGTTACCGCCGTGAGAGGGCAGCGTACTAGGCCGCTATACGATGGGGCCGCGTACTTTCCAGATAGCATTTCTGCTATCAGGCTCAGTGAGTATTTCACACACAAAGCCAGTGTTTCAAATCGGACAAACCGCTCGAAACCCCTGATCTTCCGCATCGGAATGCAGCTTTCTCAGAGCTGGGATACCAGGACTCGAACCTAGAATGACGGTACCAGAAACCGTAGTGTTGCCAATTACACCATATCCCAATGGAACTTTCGGGCTGGACTTTCAGGCCTAAACCTTCGCTCTCAGCGCCTCAGCACGAGTAATTACTTTACCCGAGAGTTTTGGATGGCACAAATCGGGGTCCGACTCCCCTGCCGCCGCACGCCCGGGCCCCTGTGATGGCACGCCATTCGGGTCGACCCGCGAGAAAATCCTTGCCATTCCGGGGCAAACAAGTTTACGCTCGGTAAGTTACCGCAGAGTAACCACCTCCCCGAAGCCAGCCCGACCGGCAGTTCTGCGCTCATTTCAGAATGTTAGCTGCATCACGGCTGGACACTTCCGGGGGCCACACACGTTTCCGCCAGGACCGTCGAGAGGAACCAACCGTGCCACAGAGTCGTGCCACTGCTCCCCCGAACCCCCGCACGCGCGGCCAACAGATCGCCATAGCGCTCCTTGCCTTGCTCCTTATTGCCTTGCTGGGTTTCTACACCGTCGTCACCGGCCGCATCACCGAAGGATCATCGAGGCTCAAGGACGGAGCCGGCCAGGCCTCCGCAGGTGCCGATCAGCTCAAGGACGGCGCCGGGAAGCTCGCCGCCGGCGCCACGCTGGCAGACACAGGGGCCGGCAAGCTAGCCGCCGGGGCGCAGAAGGTGCGCGCCGGCATCGCCGATCGGCTGGCCCCCGGTGCGGACCAACTCCAGGCCGGCGCCGAGAAACTTGCGGCCGGTGCGGTGAAGATCGAGACGGACGTCACGACGAAGCTCGCCCCGGGGGTGTACAAGGTCGATGACGGTGCCGGCAAACTGGCGGCCGGTGCGGTACAGCTCTCCGCAGCGCTGACGCCCACTGCATCCGGGAGCGCAGAGAATAACCTCGCCGACGGCGCGACCCGGCTCAGCGCCGGTGCATCCAAGCTGGAAGCCGGCGCCGGCCAGCTTGCTGCCGGAACAGACCAGCTCAAGGGCTACCGCGGGGCCAACGGCAACCCGGAAACGGGTACGGGCACCGCTGCCCTTGCGCAGGCGCTGGAGCTGCTGCAGGCCGCCGCGAACGATCCCGTACAGGGACTCGTGCCGCTTTCGGTCGTCAGGGACAAGATCGCGAAGATCACCGCAGGTGCCCAAAAGCTGGACGCCGGCGCCGCCCAGCTGCAGTCCGGCGCCTCACGGCTCCATGAAGGCACCGCGGAACTGCAGGCCGGGGCCGGCAAGCTGACCGCCGGCTTTACCACCCTAAGCGGCAAACTCAACAGCCAGGATCCGGAAAACCCCGGTGTTGTCCTTGGCACCCGGCTCCTCGCGGACGGGACCGCCAAGATCAGGGTGGGCATGGACGGCGTACCCGGGAACCCGGATCGTCCGGGCCTGCTCAAGGCCGCCGCAAGCATGACCGAAGGTTCGGCCCGGCTGGCCGCTGGAACCGGGACCTTGAATGCCGGCATCAAGGGCGACCCGGCAGATCCCGCGAACCCCGGCCTGCTGCGTGGTTCGGAGGCCCTTGCAGTCGGAGCCGCGCAGCTCTCGGAAGGCAACACCAAGCTGGCCTCCGGTTCCACGCAGCTGGCCACCGGGTCGGGCAAGCTCGCGGAGGGGAACGCGAAGGTGGCGGCCGGGACGGAAACGCTCTACTCGAGTGCGGCCGCGGTCTCACCATCAGACATGGTGGGGCAGCGGGACGGGGTTACGGCCATCGGCATGGTGGGAGTCCTGGGGCTTGGTTCAGTGGGCGCGTATGCCGCCTTGCGCAAACGGCGGAATGCCGGCGAACCGGTGTGATCATGCCGGTGGCCCCGCCCGGACCGGGCGGGGCCACCGGCCGCGGGCTATCCCAGCAGCTCGACGAGCGACCCCACCTGGTGGCCGGCAAAAACAGACTCCGTTTCACCGCTGCGGTTCAGCCATACGCCCAGCAGGCCGGCCGCCGTCGAACCTTCCGCGTCCAGCAGGCGGTTGTCTCCCACATAGAGCGTTTCAGCGGCGCTGCTGCCAAGGAGGCGTACGCCCTCGAGGTAGATGGCCGGATCCGGTTTGGGCACGCCCACGGTGTCCGTGCCCACCAGCACCCTGATCCGTTGAAGTCCCGCAGTATCCAGCTTCACCCGCTGGTAATCGTGCACGTTGTTGCTCACCGCTCCGTAGGGAATTCCTGCGGCGTCGAGGGCGTCCAGCACAGGGGCCACGTCTTCAAACGCACGGACATAGCCGTGCTGCAGGGCGGCGTAGGACGTAACCCACGCGTGGGATTCCTCCCCCTCTTCCAGTTCCACCCCGAAATGTCCCAGGGCGGCCCGCCCGCGGAGGAGCCGCTGCTCGTTGAAAGTCAGCTCCCCGGCCAGGTAGCGGTCATAGAAATGTGTGGTTTCGTGCGTGAAGATCCGCCCGAATTTCTCCCACCCGGCCTGGTCCAGGCCGGGCAGGAGATGCTCGCTGACATCACGCAGCGCCGTGGTCATGGCGTATTCGAGGTCCACGAGGGTGTCGTCAATATCGAACAGCACGCCCCGGATGACGCCGAAGCCCGTGTGCAGCACACGGCCGCCGTCGCCACGCAGTGCAGTCATCAGCCGCGGAAAGCGTGCAGGCGGGCCAACGAGGATGCCTTGCCCAGGATCACCATTGACTCAAAGAGCGGCGGTGAAATCCGGCGCCCGGAAATGGCCGTCCGGACCGGGCCGAACGCCAGCCTCGGCTTCACGCCCAGGCCTTCCACGAGCGCCTGCTTCAGCGCGGCCTGGATGCTCTCGGCGTTCCAGTCAGCCACGGCGTCGAGGGCTGCGATTGCCGCGTCCAGCACCTCGGTGAGGTTTTCCGGCAGTCCCTTGCGGGCGTCGTCCGCAACGTCGATGGCGTCGTCGTTCTTGAACAGGAAGGAAATCATCTCGGGAGCCTCGCCCAGCAGGGCGATGCGCTCCTGGATCAGAGGTGCTGCCTCGGCAAGGATCTCCTCTTCGCGGGCCGTAAGGCTCTCCCCCACGAGGCCGGCTGCGCGGAGGTAAGGAACGAGACGGCCCCTGAAGTCGTCCGCTTCCAGCATCCGGATGTGCGTGCCGTTGATCGCTTCAGCCTTCTTGATGTCAAAGCGTGCCGGGTTGGCAAGTACGTCGTGGACGTCGAAGTGCTCGATGAGCTGTTCCACCGTGAAGATGTCTTCGTCGGCGGACAGGCTCCAGCCCAGCAGGGAGAGGTAGTTGAGCAGGCCCTCGGGGATGAATCCGCGGTCCCTGAGCAGGAACAGGTTGGACTGCGGATCACGCTTGGACAGCTTCTTGTTGCCCTCGCCCATCACGTAGGGAAGGTGGCCGAACACCGGCATGTAGTTTGCGACGCCGATGTCCATCAGCGCGCGGATCAGCACCACCTGGCGGGGGGTGGACGACAGCAGGTCCTCGCCGCGCAGGACGTGGGTGATCCCCATGAGCGCGTCATCCACCGGGTTCACCAGGGTGTACAGCGGGGACCCGTCAGCGCGAACAATCACGTAGTCCGGGATGCTTCCGGCCTTGAAGGTAATTTCGCCGCGGACCATGTCGGTGAAGGTGACGTCCTCATCGGGCATGCGGACACGGAGCACCGGTTCGCGGCCTTCCGCCTTGAACGCGGCAATCTGCTCCTCGGTCAGTTCACGGTCGAAGTTGTCGTAGCCGAGCTTGGGGTCGCGGCCGGCGGCACGGTGGCGCGCTTCAACTTCATCCGGCGAGGAGTAGCACTCGTAGGCGTAGCCGGCTTCCAGCAGCTTGGCCACGACGTCCTTGTAGAGATCCAGGCGCTGTGACTGGCGGTACGGCTCGTGCGGTCCGCCTGTTTCCACGCCCTCTTCCCACGAGATGCCCAACCACTTCAGGGCCTCAAGCAACTGCTCGTAGCTCTCTTCCGAGTCCCGCGCCGCATCCGTGTCCTCAATGCGGAAGACAAAGGTTCCCTGGGTATGCCGGGCGTATGCCCAGTTAAACAGCGCCGTGCGGATCAGGCCGACGTGCGGCGTGCCCGTGGGCGACGGGCAGAACCGCACCCGGACCGGGGTTTCGGCGGTGACGGCAGGACTGGAGACGGCGTTGGACACAGAAGGAGTAGTCATAGTGACTCCAACTTTACCGCCTGCCCGGAGGCCGGGCCTCGCCGCTAGCGCCGGACGATCGGGTTGGAGAGCCGGCCGATGCCTTCGATCTCCACCTCAAAGCGGTCGCCGGCCGCAACCACGCCCACACCAGCGGGCGTACCGGTCATAATCACGTCGCCGGGAAGCAGCGTGAAGGCCTGGGAGACTACCGAGACGAGCTCGCGGACGCCCCGAATCATCTGGCTCGTGCTGCCGTCCTGGCGCAGTTCCCCATTGAGCCAGCCCTGGATCCGGAGGTCCTCGGTGTCGAGCTCGGTTTCGATCCACGGGCCCAGCGGCGCCGAAGTGTCAAAGCCTTTGGCCCGTGCCCACTGCAGGTCCGTCTTCTGGACGTCGCGGGCGGTGAGGTCGTTGCCGCAGGTGTAGCCGAAGATGACGTCATCCACGCGGTCCTCGGGCACGTCCTTGCAGATGCGGCCGATGACGACGCACAGCTCGGCCTCGAAGGAGACTTCCTCGGAGAATTCGGGCAGCACGATGGGATCGTTGGGGCCGATCACCGAGGTGTTCGGCTTCAGGAACAGCAGCGGCTGCTTGGGGACCTCGTTGCCCAGTTCCGCGGCGTGCTCGACGAAGTTGCGGCCCACGCCCACCACTTTGCTGCGCGGAATGATCGGCGCGAGGAGGCGAACGTCCTCCAGCTTGTGCTTTATTGTGGTTCGTTCCACGCCGTGAAAGAAGGGGTCGCCCTTGATAACAGTGACTACCTCACTGCCGGGCTCGCCTTCAACAACACCGTAGAGGGGATCAGAATCAGCTACAAAACGGGCGATACGCATGGTTCCTAGCGTACAGTCTCCGCTCGGGCGTCCCGCCGCGGGCACTGCCGCGCCAGCACCGCGCCGGAGCCCGGCATCCCGGTGCTCAGCCGCGGAGGAACTCCAGCTGTGCGGCCACGGAGTTCTCAGCGGCCGTACGGACGGCGGGGTCGATATCCGCATAGACGACATCAGTGATTTCGCCCACCCCCGCAGATGGCCCAAGGCCCGCCAGGGCAGCCCGGATCTGCGCGAGCCGTTCGTGCCGGTGGTTCCGGTAGGCACGGACAACTTCATCGAGCGCCGGGAGCACGGCTCCGTGACCAGGCAGCACGGTGGCCGGGCCAATGCCCTCAAGCCTGTCCAGGGTTGCCAGATAGTCGCCCAGTTTGCCATCGGGGAAGTCCAGCACCGTGGTGCCGCGGCCCAGAACTGTGTCGCCGGTCAGTACCGATCCGTGCCTGCCGTCGGCGGGCAGATGAAAACAGAGCGAGTCCGAGGTGTGGCCGGGCGTGGCAATCACACGGATCTCAACCCCCGCCGCGAGGATGGTTTCCCCGTCAGCCAGGGGAATCCCGCCGTGACAGTGCCGTGCATCTGCTGCGCGCACTGGCGCCCCGGTGAGCTCGTGGAAGCGCGCCGCCGCCGCGGTGTGGTCGGCATGACGGTGCGTGATGAGGATGAGCTCCACCCTCCCTGCCCCGGCCAGTTCCCGCAGGTGCTGTTCGTCCAGCGGCCCGGGGTCCACCACCACGGTGCTGCCCGAATCGGGGCCGCCCAGCAGGTATGAATTGGTCCCGTCAAGGCTCATGGGTCCGGGGTTGGGTGCTAGCCGGAACCGCGTCAGGTCGCTGGCCGGAAGAATCGACGGAAAGGATTCGGGATTCACCCACCCATCTTCGCACTGTTAACGCACGACGCCGGGTGGGCCGTAATGCTTACGGCCCACCCGGCGTCGTGCGTCAGGAAAGTGGGGAGACTCAGGCGAGGCGCGTCAGCCAGCCGTGGGTGTCCTCGACCGTGCCCGTCTGGATGCCGAGAAGCTGCTCGCGGATGGCCATGGTGGTCTCCCCCGCCTTCGCATCCTCGGAACCGATGAACTCGGTGGCGTCCTTGAGCACTCCGATGGGCGTGATGACAGCTGCAGTCCCGCAGGCGAAGACCTCGGTGATCTCGCCCGAGGCGACGCCATCCCGCCATTCGTCCAGGGTGATCTTGCGCTCGGTGACGGTGCGGCCCATGTCCTTGGCCACCTGCATGACGGACATCCGGGTGACGCCTTCCAGGATGGTCCCGGTCAGGGCGGGGGTGACCAGCGAGCCGTCCTTCATCACGAAGAAAACGTTCATGCCGCCGAGTTCTTCCACGGCGTTGTCATTGAACTGGTCCAGGAAGAGGACCTGCTTGCAGCCGTGGGCCTCGGCCTCCTGCTGGGCGATGAGGGAGGCTGCGTAGTTGCCGCCGCACTTGGCTGCACCGGTGCCGCCGCGGCCAGCCCGGGCATACTCCCGGGAGATCCAGATCGACACCGGCTTCAGCTCGCCGCCGAAGTAGTTTCCGGCCGGTGATGCAATCACGCGGAAGGAGACTTCCCTGGCCGCGCGGACACCCAGGAACGCTTCCGTGGCGATCATGAACGGGCGCAGGTAGAGCGCCTCGCCGTCCCCGGCGGGAACCCACTCGCGGTCGGCCTGCACAAGTTCGCGGATGGCGCCGAGGAAGTACTCCTCCGGAAGCTCCGGCAGCGCCAGCCTGCGGGCGGACTTGTTCAGCCGGGCGGCGTTGGCCTCCGGGCGGAACGTCCAGACCGAGCCGTCGGCATGGCGGTAGGCCTTGAGGCCCTCGAAGATCTCCTGGCCGTAGTGCAGCACCGCCGCCGACGGGTCAAGCGAGATGGGACCGTATGCCTCGATGCGCGCGTCATGCCAGCCGCCCTTGCCGGTCTCGTCGACGCTGTAGTCGACAACTGCGGTGTGGTCGGTGAAATAGTTGCCGAAACCCGGGTTCGCCAGGATGGCTGCTCGCTCTTCAGCAGACTTCGGGGTTACCGAAGGCTGATGGGTGAATTCGACGCCATGGGCAGTCTGAGTCATGGTTCCTCCACGGTCGGCTGCCTGGTGTGTGAACGTGGTTCAGCGTCGGACCACGGCAGCATTATTGGTGATTCGAAACTAGCTTACGCCCGATGCGTGGCCCTAAACGGCGGCGGCGATTGCGTCACCGATCGCGCTGGTGGTGCGCTCCCGGCCATCCCGGGTTTCGACGTCGGCAATGACTGCCGCTTCGATCTTCTTCGCTGCCTCCGCATAGCCGAGGTGGTCCAGAAGCAGGGCCGCCGACAGGATTGCCGCCGTTGGATCGGCCTTTTGCTGACCGGCGATGTCAGGGGCAGATCCGTGCACGGGTTCAAACATGGACGGAGCGGTGCGTTCCATGTTGATATTGCCCGAGGCCGCGAGGCCAATGCCGCCGGTGACGGCAGCGGCGAGGTCGGTGATGATGTCACCGAAGAGGTTGTCCGTGACGATGACGTCGAAGCGTGCGGGGTCGGTGACCATGAAGATGGTGGCAGCATCGATGTGCAGGTAGTCGTGGGTAACGTCCGGGAATTCCTGCGCCACCGCTTCGACTGTCCGCTTCCACAAATGGCCGGCGTAAACCAGGACATTGTGTTTGTGGACAAGGGTGACGTGCTTGCGCGGGCGTTCGCTGGCCCTGCGGAATGCGTCCCGGACAACCCGTTCCACGCCGTGGGCCGTGTTCAGCGAAACCTCGGTGGCAACCTCGTGCTTGGTCCCGGCCCGCAGGGTGCCGCCGTTGCCTACATACGGGCCCTCGGTGCCTTCGCGGACCACAATGAAATCGATGTCGCCGGGATTGGCCAGCGGGCTGCCGACCGTGCCGAAGAGGCGTGACGGGCGCAGGTTGACGAAATGGTCCAGGCTGAAGCGAAGCTTCAGCAGCATCTCCCGTTCGATGATGCCGGAAGGGATCCGGGTGTCACCGGGGGCTGCACCGACGGCGCCGAAGAGGATGGCATCGCGGGTGCGGAGGTCGCTGAGTACTGCCTCCGGGAGGGTCTCGCCCGTCTCAAGCCAATGCTGGGCTCCCAGCTTGTAGTGGGTCTGGTCCAGCGTGACGCCTTCGGCGGCTACAACCTTCTCCAACACTTTCAACGCTTCGGCGATAACTTCGGGGCCGATGCCGTCGCCGGGAATGACAGCAAGATTAATCGTGGGTGCGCTCATCGTTTCAGCGTAACCAAGCTATCCACATGATGGTCAAGTCGTCTCAATATTCGAACAGCCAGGAATGCCGGCCGGTGCGTATCAGCGGCCTGGCAGGGGCGAGGCGACGACGGCAACGTTCTTACCCCACGGATCCTCCGTGTAGCAGCTGATAAGGACCAACCGGTTGGGAACCACTGCCCAGATGGGGCTGTCCTTCAAGGTGGCCTTCGTGTACGTGGTCACGGAGTCCACCCTGTAGGTGATGGCGCCGGTTGACGTGGCAACTGTCAACTCGTCCCCGGCCGCGGCGGCGGAACTCAAGTGGTTGAACGGCGCGTCAAGCCCCTCCCAGCTGTGGCCGATGACATAGCTGGTGTTCACGGAGCCAGCGCCGGGCGTCCCGAGGTTCGCGAGCCAGTAGCCATCCATCGTCTCCGGTGGCACGATGCTGTGGCTTGCGGCGTCGACCGACTCCGGTTCCAGGGGGTGCACCACAACGTCCATGCCGGCAGCCGGGTAGATGATGCGCTGCGGTGCCGCCGCCGCGGGATAGGAAGGAGCAGGCGGTGCCGCCGGGGCTGCACCGCCTGCGGCCAACGGCTCGGCAGGCAACGGTACGGCGTGCAACGCAACAGGATCCGTCTTTGCAACGGATTCCGCGGCCTGCGCTCCGGCGGCAGGCATCGTGGCCTGCGCCAGCGGATCCGGCAAGCGCCCGGACAGGACTATTGCCGCCGGTTCCCCGGCCGCAGTTGCTCCGTGGTTGCCGGATCCGGTCACACCGTAGGCCAGCCAGGCCCCGAGAATCCCCGCGACGCAGAAGGCCAGCACCAGGAGGTCCCGGGTGCTAAGAACCAGGCTGCGGATACGGGCGGCATGCCTATGCCGGTACCGGACGTGACAGACCATGCTGGGCTCCTGAAGATTTTAGGAAGGTGATGCACAACCGGAGGGCGGGCGCCGTAAGTTCACGGCACCCGCCCCGGGGTTTACAGTCCTAGCTGCTTGCGCCGCGCGACCGCAGGCCGCTCTTGACGAGCACCCAGGCACCTGCCGCGGTAAAGAGGCCGGTCAGGATGGTCAGCCAGGCGGGGACTCCGCCAGGGGAGCTGCCCACGGCCGTCTGGACGTTGTAGCCCGTATTGCTAGCTGCCGGAACGGATGCTGCGGCAGCCCCCTGGGGCGTTGACGCAACCGGGGTCACTGCAGCGGGAGCCGGCGTGACGGCCGCCGGTGTGGTTGCCGGCGGCACTACCACTGTGACAACCGCAGGAGTCGTCGACGTATCAGTCGGCGTGACCGTCGGCTCGACCGTTGGTTCGTCCGTCGGCTCATCCGTCGGGGTGACCGTCGGGGTGACCGTCGGCTCATCCGTTGGTTCGTCCGTGGGCGGAGGCGGCGGCGGAGTTGTCGGTACGACACCCCCGCCCGCGCAGCCCTGGGCGAGAAGTGCGAGATTCGCCGGTGTCAGGTTCTGGCCGCCCGGCAGAGTGTCGCCATTGTTCTGCGGGACAACGTCGTCAGCGTGCCCGCTGTGTCCCGAAAGCCCGTTGACACTGACCTCTACCGCTGTATAGCTTCCAGATCCGCCCTTGGCGTGGCAGATGATAATGCTGTTTCCGTCGCTGGAAGCCGGTGGCGCGGCGTAGGCCGCCACTGTGGCCCCCATAACGCCGAGGCCCACCACCCCCAGAGTGGCTATTGTCCGTTTCATGTTCGGTCCCTCCATACCAAATCCGATTCGAACTGACCAGACTGTGCGGAGTAACCGTCTTCGAGACCAGTAAAAACAAAACCTGTGTGAGACCTCAAACAGCGAAGTGAAGGCGACAGTTACTCCCCAGACAGTGTCATCAGTTCGCTTGCCTTTTCAGGCTAGGTTTGCGGCTCCGGTTAAACCCGAGTAACAGGTACGCGTTTACTCAAACAGGCACAGGTACCAATTACCTGCTTCGTGAAAATATTCACTCGCACGCATACGGCGGACTACTTGGAAACTTGGGCGCTTCTGCCACGGCCCGAACCTCGCACCGGCAAATCAGCGGGCATAAAAGCGCTCCCCCACCTGCTGTGGCAAGTGAGGGAGCATCGGGGGAATTATGGCGGGACGCCAGGGTGTCCGGCCGGACTACGCTTCGGCCGGCTCCTCGTACTTCGGGAAGATCGGGGCCGGTGCAGGGAGCTCCGTGCCGGGAACGAGCGGCGCGGCGACCGCCGCGAACAGGCGGGCGTCGCCGTCGGGCTGGCCGAGGGTTTCCAGCAGTGCGGCGGACGCGGTCGGCATGACCGGCTGGACCAGGATCGCAACGATCCTGAGCACCTCAACGGTCACGTACAGCACCGTGTTCATGCGCTCGACGTCGGTCTTCCGCAGCACCCATGGCGCCTGCTCGGCGAAGTACGCGTTGGTGTCGCCAAGGACGCCCCAGATCGCTTCCAGGGCGCGGCTGAATTCCTGCTTCTCGAACGCGGCCCGGGCGGCGTCCAGCAGTCCGTTGGCCTGCGCCAGCAGCGCGGCATCCTCTGCAGTGAAGACGCCGGGGACCGGGACCCGGCCCTCGCAGTTCTTGGCGACCATCGACAGTGAGCGCTGTGCCAGGTTCCCGAAGTTGTTGGCGAGGTCGGAGTTCATCCGGCCGACGATGGCCTCGTGGCTGTAGCTCCCGTCGGCGCCGAAGGGCACCTCGCGGAGGAAGAAGAAGCGCACCTGGTCCAGGCCGTACTGTGCCACGAAATCCGACGGAGCCACCACGTTGCCCAGCGACTTGGACATCTTGACGCCGTTGTTGTTCAGGAATCCGTGGATCATGATCCGTTTGGGCAGTTCCAGCCCGGCGCTCATCAGGAACGCCGGCCAGTAAATGGCGTGGAAGCGGGAAATGTCCTTGCCGATCACGTGGACATCGGCGGGCCAGAATTTCTTGAAGGATTCCGAGTCGATGTCCGGGTAACCGACGCCGGTCAGGTAGTTGGTCAGCGCGTCGACCCACACGTACATGACGTGCTTGTCATTGCCGGGCACGGGAACGCCCCAGTCGAACGTGGTGCGGCTGATGGAGAGGTCGTCCAGCCCCCGCTTGACGAAGCTGATGACCTCGTTGAAGCGGGACTGCGGGGCACCGAATTCCGGGTGTGCCTCGTACAGTGCCAGCAGCTTGTCCTGGTAGGCGGAGAGCCGGAAGAAGTAGCTTTCCTCGGCCGTCCAGGTCAGCTCGGTGTCCGTCTCGCGCGAGTAGCGGAGACCGTCTTCCTTGACGACGGTCTCGTCTTCAACGTAATACGCCTCGTCGCGGACCGAGTACCAGCCCTCGTACTTGGACAGGTAGATGTCCCCGTTGGCCTCCATCTTCTTCCAGATGGCCTGGGAAGCGGCGTAGTGGTCCTCGTCCGTGGTGCGGATGAAGCGGTCGTACGAGATTCCCAGGGCGGAGTGGGCGGCCTTGTAGATTTCGGCGTTCCGATCCACCAGCTCCTTGGGCGTAATGCCTTCCTTTTCGGCCGTCTGAGCGATCTTCATGCCGTGCTCGTCCGTGCCGGTCAGGAAGAAAACGTCGTAGCCGTCCAGGCGCTTGAACCGGGCCATTGCGTCGGTGGCAATGTACTCGTAGGCATGGCCGATGTGCGGCACGCCGTTGGGGTACGTAATGGCGGTGGTGATGTAGAACGGGGTCTGGGCTGAAGACGACACTCTGGGAAGTTACCTTTTTTCGGAAGCGGTGCGGGCCGGGAGCTGGTGGAACGCTACCCCTAAATCTAGATCAGTTCGGTCAGGGTATCGCTGAGCCGGACAAGTTCGTGGTCATGTGACGCCACCAGCACGGCAATTCCGTCGGACGTGGTGTCCTTCAGGATGCTGATGATGCGGTTGGCCGAGGTACGGTCCAGGCTCGCCGTCGGTTCGTCGACCACGAGGACGCGGGTGCCCAGGATCAGGGCACGTGCGATCGCCACACGCTGCCGCTCGCCGCCGGACAGCTGGGCCGGACGGTGGCGCATGCGACGGCCCAGGCCGACAAGGTCCAGGAGGTCCTTTGCCATGTCGCGGCGCTGGTCCACTTCGCCGTCCGGCACGGCCGGCAGCAGTACGTTCTCCAGTGCGCTCATGCCGTCAATCAGCGCGCCGCCCTGGTCGACGTAGCCGATCAGGGCCCGGCGGCGGTCGGCGATTTCGTCGTCGCCCATGCTCTCGAGGGACTGGCCCTCCCAGTACACACGGCCCGACGTCGGCAGGGTAAGGCCGGCGCCGACGGTCAGGATACTGGTCTTGCCGGAACCGCTTCGGCCGGCGACGCAGTGCATTTCTCCGGCGTGGAGGGTCAGGTCGAAGCCTTCGACGACGTTGACGGCGTCGGCTCCGCCCTTCTGGCCGCCGTAGCGGATGGTGATGTTGCTCAGTTCCAGCGGGGTCCCGTGGTCTGCGGCCTTCAGGATGGTGTTTGCACGGGTCTGGAGCGAGCCGTCCCCGGCGTCATCCTGGGGAATCCGGTCGAGATTCAGGTCGTTGTTCATTGGACCACTTTCGTTGCAATTGGAATCCAGCAAAGTACAGCCACGAGTCCGGCCAGGGCGGCCCAGAGCGCAGCATAGGGGGCGAGCAGGAGGCCGATGCCGAGGGCGCCGACCACGCCGAGCGGCAGGGCCACCGTGCCCACGAGGGCGTTTTCGAACAGCCGGACCTGGCCCAGCATGTCCGGGTTCCAGCCCATGGCTTCGAGGGTGCCGAGGTACTGCCGCTTGGCCTGGAGCTCGAACCGTCCGGTGACAAGGGTCAGCACCAGCCCCACAGCTACTCCGGAGAGTGCCAGGACGATGCTGGGCAGCGCCACGCTGGCAGCAGCCAGGCCGCTGAGGGCACTGGCGCCGGCGGCTCTCGGGATGTCGATCAGCAGGGCGATCAGGCCACCAACGGCGGCACCAAAAACCCCGACTGCCACGGCCAGCGAGATCGTGTTGAATTTGTTGGTGCTCAACTGGCGGTTGGCGAACGTGAGCGGGGAGTCGACGGCGATCAGCCGCTCGTCGTGCTGCGGCTCCTGGTCGATTTCGTCACGGTGCCTCAGCTGCCGTGCCGCGAAGTAGGCGGCGGCGGCGTAGAGCACCAGCACTGAGGCGGAAACGATGACCGTAGCGAGGTTCCAGCTGACCAGGCTCAGGATGATCCCGGCAATCGCCAGCATGGCCGCTCCGACGCCGAACTCGGCGAGAACCCAGCTGCGGATCCTGTTCTGGGTCCAACCCATGGCTCGCAGGGTGCCGGCTTCGCGGCGGCGCTGGCGGATGTAGCTGACGGTGGAGGCGCCGGTCAGCAAAGCGGCACCGCACAGGGTGAGGAACAGCAGCGTCACGTTGGTTCCGGTCAGGGAACCGGACACGGCGTCGGCTGCATCCTGGCGGACCCACGACTGGGTGACGGTGCCCAGCGCGGATTCCTTGCCGGCGCCGTCCTTGGAGTATCCGGGAACGAAAATGTTGGCGTCTTCACGCGCCGAGCCGGCAACAACCGTTGCTTCGAGGCCCATGTCGCGGATTTCGTCCGCGAGTTTCTCGACCTCCGGCTGGGACTCCTTCCAGCTGCCCGGCGCCTTGGCCTTGACGCGGACGGCGTCGATGACCGAAGCGTTCTGTTCGTATCCCCGGGCGGCGGCGAGGCCGTAGTAGTCGGTAATCGCACCGGCAGACTGGCTGACCAGTCCCGTCGCGCTCAGTGACGGCTTGAGTTCGGTGTTCTCCACCTTCTTGCCTTGGGCGTCCTCGGTCAGGGTGAGGGGCGACGGATCGTAGCCGCCCAGGGGCAGCCGGTTAACGTCCCCGGCGGCTTCCTTGACCTTCTCGGCGTCGAACGTGCCGTAGACCATGGCCAGCGGCGCGGCGACCTTGGTGCCGGTCTCCAGGCTGTCGCGGTAGGAACGTTCGTCAACAGGCTCGCGCTGGGTCTGGTCGACGGGTGCTCCGCCCGCACCCTTCTCCGGAAGGCGGTTGACGGTCACCCACTCCCCCGGTGTGGCGGTCTTGTCCACGGCGCCGTTGCCGGCGGTGGCACCGTCGGTGTATTTGGGGGCGGACGCGAAGTCGGTGCTCCACGTTGCCGGGTTGTAGAGGCCCTGGCTGAAGTTGCCGGTGTTCCCCAGCAGCTGGGAGTAGTCCTGCGAGCCCGGCCAGGACAGGGCGAACGGCGACTTGGAAACGAACGGAAGGTAGTCCTTGTCCAGCGAACGAGTCACCGTGCCCACGTCCTTGACCACATTTCCGGAGCCGTCGATCTCCTCGATCTTGACCGAGTACTTGAGGTCGAGGGAGGTGCCGGAGCGGACGATCAGCGGGATCGCCTGGGAATCAGCGGTGAGCTGCCCTGCGCGCTTGGCCTGCTGGTACTGGGTCATCAGGGGTGCCCAGTACTTGAGCTTGACGCCGAGGAAGTCAGGCCCCTCTTCAAGCTCCTGCATGCTGATTCCCGTGGTGAACAGGCTTTCGAAGTGGCGGCCTATGGCCCCGGCGTTCCGGGCGTCTGCCGGCGGCGCCTTTTCGAGTGGTGCCAGGAAGTCGCCGGCGGTGCCCAGGAGGGCACGTTCGGACACGGGGTCGACGGCGACGACGGACTCTGTCACCTGTGGCGCCAGCGGCAGGGACACCGACAGGTTGAAAAGGTTGTGTTCGGAGCCGCCCGCGGGAGCCGGGAACTTGATGCCCGTTTCCCCATCGGCGCCTGCGATGCGGATGCTCTTGCCGCCGGCGGTCTGCTCTTCGACGAGCTTGGCCTTGCCGAGGGAACCTTCGGCCATGGACTTGAACAGGGTCTGTTCCGACTGTCCGTCGGAGCTGACCGCAGTGGCCGTCATGCGGTATTTCTTGGCCTCGTCAGTGAGGACCGATTCCGCTGCCGGCCACTTGCTGGGGTCGGTTCCGCCGGGCTCCCCTGCGGTCGCCGTGCCCACGAGGCCGGCGTTGAATCCGAGGTAGTCCATTGCGTCAAGCCGCGGCGCTTCGAGGTTCTGCGATACCCGTGAAACGAGGCTGATGGGGGCCGCCACTGAGGTGCCGGTGAGCTTCCTGATGCCATCAAGCTGATCGAAGCTGATACCGCCCTGGCCGTTGGCGATTTCCGGCTGCATGAGTGCGCCGCCGGAACCTGCCTTGGCCTGGACCAGGATGTCATAAAGTCCGCGGGAATTCTGGTCGACTGTTCGGTTGAGCGCTGCCTGTGACTGGCCCTGGACGAGGACGGACAGGCACATGGCGACGATCAAAATGGCCGCGGTCAGCAAAAGCACTCGGCTTCTGATGAACCTCTGGACGGCGTTCATTGGGCTCCCTGAAAGCTGGATTGCGTGAGCGCACACCTCTGTCCACATCTAACGGATGTGAAGGCGTCCCCTGCCGGGTGTGCAAAAAATAATGGCCGGTCTGCCGGCCGGATCCGAAAATCGGACCCAGCCATTGTACGCAGACCGGCCAATCATACGTGGCAGAAGTTAACGTCTGTCACGAGAAGTTCACCGATTAGGCGGGAGGTCAGTCTTCGAGGTCGACTTCCCGCACCATCTCGGCACCGATGCCGGCCTTGATCGCGTCAAGGACCTGCTGCGGAACCGAGCTGTCAATGGTCAGGAGGGCCAAGACCTGGCCGCCCTCGGCCTGGCGCGCAACCTGCATGCCGGCGATGTTGATGTTGTTCATGCCCAGGATGTGGCCGATGGTGCCGATGACACCGGGACGGTCCGCATAGGCAACCACCACCAGGTGTTCGCTGATGGGAATTTCCACCTCGTAGCCGTTGACGCCCACGAGCTTCTGGATCTGCTTGGGACCCGTCAGTGTCCCGGCGACGGAGATCTGGCTGCCGTCGCTCAGGGCACCGCGCAGCGTCAGGAGGTTGCGGTACGACTCGGTGTCCGGCGTGGTGATCAGGCGGACGTTGATGCCCCGCTGCTCGGCGATGACCGGGGCGTTGACGTAGGAGACCTGTTCGGTCACGACGTCGGCGAAGATGCCCTTGAGCGCGGCCAATTCCAGCACCTTGACGTCCAGGGAGGAAATCTCGCCGGCAACTTCGACGTCGAACTGGGTCAGGGATGCGTGGGTCAGTGCGGTGAAGATGCGGCCCAGCTTCTCGATCAGCGGGATGCCCGGGCGCACGTCCGGAGCGATGACACCGCCGGCTACGTTCACTGCGTCGGGGACCAGTTCGCCGGCCAGGGCGAGCCGCACCGACTTGGCCACGGAGACGCCGGCCTTTTCCTGGGCTTCGTCAGTGGAGGCGCCCAGGTGGGGGGTCACCACCACGTTGTCCATCTCGAAGAACGGCAGGTCGGTGCTGGGTTCCTTGACGAACACGTCCACGCCGGCACCGGCGATTTCGCCGTCCTTCAGGGCAGCGTGCAGGGCTTCCTCGTCCACCAGGCCGCCACGGGCGACGTTGATGACGTAGGCGGTCTTCTTCATCTTCTTGAACGCCTCAGCGCCGAGCATGCCCACCGTTTCGGGCGTTTTCGGCATGTGGATGGTGATGAAGTCCGACTGTGCCAGCAGCTCGTCCAGGGTGACCAGCTGCACGCCCAGCTGGGCGGCGCGAGCGGAGGTGATGTAGGGGTCGTACGCCAGGATCTTGGTGTCGAAGCCCTTCAGGCGGGCTGCCACGAGGGCGCCGATCCGGCCGAGGCCGATGATGCCGATCTTCTTCTCGTAGAGTTCAATGCCCGTGTACTTGGAGCGCTTCCATTCGCCGTCCTTGAGCGCGGCACTGGCCTGCGGAATGTGGCGGGCGAGGCTCAGGATGTGCCCAACCGTCAGTTCAGCGGCAGAGACGATATTCGACGTCGGGGCGTTGACCACCATGACACCGGCCTGCGTGGCGGCCTTGATGTCGACGTTGTCCAGGCCCACTCCGGCGCGGGCAATGACCTTCAGGTTCTTGGCCGCGGCGATGGCCTCAGCGTCCACCTGCGTGGCAGAGCGGACCAGGATTGCGTCAACATCCACGATGGCAGCGAGCAGCTGGGAACGGTCCGAGCCGTCTGTCTGGCGGATTTCGAAGTCCGGGCCGAGGGCCTCGACTGTGGCGGGTGAAAGTTCTTCGGCGAGCAGTACTACGGGTTTTGACACGGCTGATCCTCTGCGTTGCAGTCCGGGGGATAAATCAAGTCTAGGCTGACGGAAAGGCCGGGCTCACATTGTTAAGTGTGAACCCGGCCTCACTGCTGCCTTGTGAAGGGCACTGGCCGATGGCCTGGCGGCAGGCAGCCTTAGCGGGCTGCCGAGCCCTCTACGTAGTCCTCGTCCTGCTGCTGCCAGGAGAACAGGCCGCGCAGTTCGCGGCCGACGCTCTCGATGGGGTGCTGCTCAGCCTTGGCACGCAGTGCCTTGAACTCGACGCCGCCGTTGTCCTGGTCTTCAATGAAGCGCTTGGCAAACGCGCCGTTCTGGATGTCGCCGAGGACAGCCTTCATGTTTTCCTTCACCTCGGGGGTGATGACGCGGGGGCCGGAGACGTAGTCGCCGTACTCTGCGGTGTCAGAAACGCTCCAGCGCTGCTTGGCGATGCCGCCTTCCCACATGAGGTCAACGATGAGCTTGAGCTCGTGAAGCACCTCGAAGTAGGCGATCTGCGGCTGGTAGCCGGCCTCGGTCAGGGTCTCGAAGCCGTACTGGACCAGCTGGGAAACACCGCCGCACAGGACTGCCTGCTCGCCGAAGAGGTCGGTTTCGGTTTCTTCGGTGAAGGTCGTCTTGATGACACCGGCGCGGGTGCCGCCGATGGCCTTGGCGTAGGACTTGGCCAGGTCCCAGGCTGCGCCGGTGGCGTCCTGCTCGACGGCGATGATGTCCGGGATGCCGCGGCCGGCTTCGAATTCGCGGCGCACGGTGTGGCCGGGAGCCTTCGGGGCGATCAGGATGACGTCAACACCCTCCGGTGCCTCGATGTAACCGAAGCGGATGTTGAAGCCGTGGGCGAAGGCCAGGGCCTTGCCGGGGGTCAGCTTGTCCTTGATGGAGTCGTTGTAGATCGAGCGCTGGTGCTGATCCGGCGCCAGGATCATGATGACGTCTGCCCATTCGGCGGCATCGGCGACGTTCTTGACCGTGAATCCGGCGTCCTGTGCCTTGGCGATCGAGGCAGAGCCCTCCTTGAGGGCGATGGTAACTTCAACGCCGGAGTCGCGCAGGTTCAGGGCGTGGGCGTGGCCCTGCGAGCCATAGCCGACGATGGCTACCTTCCGGCCCTGGATGATGGACAGATCAGCGTCGTCGTCATAGAACATTTCAGTCACTTGCGTAACTCCTTTTGAGTGGATTCTCGAGTGTAAATAGTCTGTGGTGTTGCGTTACTGCACGGGCTGTGCGCTGCGCCTAAGCGCTGCGCAAAGCCCTGTCGCTCATGGAGCGGGATCCCCGTCCAACGGCCAGGGTGCCGGACTGCACAATTTCGCGGATGCCGAAGGGCTCGAGCACTGACAGCAGTGCGGTGAGCTTTTCGGGGTGGCCGGTTGCTTCAATGACCACCGAGTCTGTGGAGACGTCGACCACTGAAGCGCGGAACAGGTCTGCAGCCTGGGTCACCTGCAGGCGTGTTGCGGCATCCGCACGTACCTTGACCAGGATGTGGTCTCGCTGTACGGAAGATTCTGAGGTCAGTTCAACAATCTTGATCACGTTGACAAGTTTGTTCAACTGCTTGGTGACCTGTTCGATCAGGTCACCGTCGGCGTCGACGACGACGGTCATCCGGGACATGCCCGGAACTTCCGTCGGGCCGACGGCCAGGGAATTGATGTTGAAGGCCCGGCGCGCGAAGAGGCTCGCGACTCGGGTCAGCACACCGGGTTTGTCTTCGACCAGAACGGACAGCGTGTGGCGGGTCATGATCAGTCCTCCTCTTCCCATTCCGGGGTCATGTTGCGGGCGACCTGGATCTGGTCGTTGCTCACTCCGGCGGGCACCATCGGCCACACCATGGAGTCGGGGCTCACCACGAAGTCGATGACCACGGGTCGGTCATTGATCTCAAGGGCCTTCTGGATGGTGGCGTCGATATCCTCAGCGCGTTCGCACCGGAAGGACGCGCAGCCGTAGGCCTCGCCCAGTTTCACGAAGTCCGGGATGCGGACCGTCTCGTGGCCGGTGTTCAGGTCGGTGTTCGAGTACCGGCCCTCATAGAAGAGGGTCTGCCACTGGCGCACCATGCCCAGCGAGGAGTTGTTGATGATGGCAACCTTGATGGGGATCTTGTTGATGGCACAGGTGGCCAGTTCCTGGTTGGTCATCTGGAAGCAGCCGTCGCCGTCGATGGCCCAGACCACACGGTCCGGTGCACCCACCTTGGCGCCCATGGCCGCGGGGACCGCGTAGCCCATGGTGCCGGCTCCGCCGGAGTTCAGCCAGGCGTGGGGGCGTTCGTACTTGATGAACTGGGCCGCCCACATCTGGTGCTGTCCGACGCCGGCAACGTAAATCCCTTCGGGACCGGTCAGGGCACCGATGCGCTCAATGACGCGCTGCGGCGCGGTAAGGCCGTCCTCGGGCTCGGTCCAGCCCAGGGGATACGTATCCTTCAGGTTGTTCAGGAACGTCCACCAGTTCTCCAGGTCCGGCTTGCCGGAAGCAGCGAACTGCGTCTTCACCGCCTCGGTGAGTTCCGGAATGATCTCCTTGACGGAGCCCACGATCGGAACGTCCGCCGCGCGGTTCTTGGAGATCTCGGCGGGATCGATGTCCGCGTGGATCACCTTGGCGTTCGGCGCGAAGGTCTTCAGGACGCCGGTCACCCGGTCATCGAAACGGGCGCCCAGGGTGATGAGGAGGTCGGACTGCTGCAGCGCGGTGACGGCGGACACCGTGCCGTGCATGCCCGGCATGCCGACATGCTGCGGGTGCGAGTCCGGGAACACGCCGCGGGCCATCAGGGTGGTGACCACAGGCGCGCCGGTGATTTCGGCGAGCTCCCGCAGTTCCGCCGAAGCATGCGCCTTCACCACGCCGCCGCCAACGTAGAGGACGGGCTTGCTGGCCGCGGCTATCAGCTTCGCCGCTTCGCGAACCTGCTTGTTGTGGCCCCGGACCACCGGCCGGTAGCCGGGAAGGTCGATCTTCGGCGGCCAGGAGAAGGTCATCTGGCCCTGCTGGGCATCCTTGGCAACATCCACCAGGACGGGGCCGGGCCGGCCCGTTGACGCAAGGTGGAACGCCTCGGCCATGACATGCGGGATGTCATTGGGGTTGGTCACCAGGAACGAGTGCTTCGTGATCGGCATGGTGATGCCCACGATGTCAGCTTCCTGGAAAGCGTCGGTACCGATGACTCCGCTGGACACCTGGCCGGTGATGGCCACCAGCGGCACGGAATCCATATGCGCATCCATGATGGCGGTAACGAGGTTGGTGGCGCCGGGGCCTGAGGTGGCAATGCAAACGCCCACCCGCCCGGTAACCATGGCGTAGCCTTGCGCGGCGTGGCCGGCTCCCTGTTCGTGACGGACCAGCACGTGATTCATGCGGGAGGCCATCAAGGGGTCATAGGTGGGCAGGATCGCGCCACCGGGCAAACCAAAAATATCGTCCACGCCGAGTTCTTCGAGCGAGCGGACAATAGCTTGTGAACCGGTCATCACCGTCGGGGGTACAACGTTGTTCGGTCCGAGTACAGGAGAGACAGCAGCAGCGTGCTCGACGCCGGCATCAGCCGTGCGGTCGGCGCGTTCCGGAGCCTTGGGGGCTCCAGCGGACTTTGTAGCCATCAGCGAGGGGCTGATCGGCGATCCTTTGCTCATCGGACTCTTCCTTTGTGGATCTTTATTAGCGGGTACTTCTCATGACGGGTTCAATATGTGCAACAAATAAAAAAACCCCTCAGCCGTGAGGCTCTTCGAGGGGTTTGCGCGTGACGGTTCGTTACCAGTCGGGCTATTGAGCCACGCGCTTGGTAAGGACGACGTCTGCCTCTGCAGCGGCGCAGCTAGTAACGAATGCGATCATGCGTTCAGTTTTCCCTCTGGTGAGAAGCGTGTCAACGACGACGGTACGCATCTCACTATGTGGACGCCGTTGTCCACAGATTGAGCGCCTTCCCCAACTGACTGGCAGCTAACGCTCCGAAAAGCGCGTTTGGCGACGTTAGCTGCCAGTCAGTTGGGTCAGCGCGGCTGCGGGTACTACCCGCAGTATGCGCCGGTGGAGGCGCTGTGCACCAGCTTGGCGTACTTGGCGAGCACGCCCTTGGTGAACTTGGCCGGAAGCGGCTCCCAGCCGATCTTGCGGGATTCCAGCTCGGCCTCGTCGACCAGGAGGTCGAAGGTACGTGCTGCGATGTCGACACGGATCTTGTCGCCGTCCTGGACGAAGGCGATGGGGCCGCCGTCGACTGCTTCAGGAGCAACGTGGCCGATGCACAGGCCGGTGGTCCCGCCGGAGAAGCGGCCGTCCGTCAGGAGCAGGACGTCCTTGCCGAGGCCCGCGCCCTTGATGGCGCCGGTGATGGCGAGCATCTCGCGCATGCCCGGACCGCCCTTCGGACCTTCGTAGCGGATGACGACGACATCGCCGGCCTTGATCTTGCCGTTGTCCAGAGCATCCAGGGCGCCCTGTTCGCGCTCGAAGACGCGGGCGGTGCCCTCAAAGACGTCGGCGTCGAAGCCGGCGCTCTTGACGACGGCGCCTTCCGGCGCCATGGAACCGTGCAGGATGGTGATGCCGCCGGTCTTGTGGATCGGGTTGTCCAGCGCACGAAGGATCTTGCCGTCGAGGTCCGGCGGGTTGATGGACTCGAGGTTCTCGGCAAGGGTCTTGCCGGTAACGGTGAGGCAGTCGCCGTGCAGCAGTCCGGCGTCGAGCAGGGCCTTCATGATGACCGGCACGCCGCCGATCTTGTCCACGTCGGTCATGACGTAGCGGCCGAAGGGCTTAAGGTCACCGAGGTGCGGGATCTTGTCGCCGATGCGGTTGAAGTCGTCGAGCGTAAGTTCGACTTCGGCTTCACGGGCGATGGCGAGCAGGTGCAGGACGGCGTTGGTGGAGCCGCCGAAGGCCATGGTCACGGCTATGGCGTTCTCGAACGCCTTTTTGGTCATGATGTCGCGGGCCGTGATGCCGAGGCGGAGCAGGTTGACCACTGCTTCGCCGGACTTGCGGGCGAACTCATCACGACGGCGGTCTGCCGACGGCGGGGCGGCAGAGCCCGGAAGGGACATGCCCAGGGCTTCGCCGATGCAGGCCATGGTGTTGGCCGTGTACATGCCGCCACAGGCTCCTTCACCCGGGCAGATGGCCTTTTCGATGCGCTCCAGGTCCCCGAGGCTCATCTTGCCGGCGGCGCAGGCACCCACGGCTTCGAAGGCGTCAATAAGGGTGACTTCCTTCTCGGAACCGTCTTCCAGCTTGACCCAGCCCGGCATGATGGAGCCGGCGTAGAGGAACACGCTGGCGAGGTCCAGGCGCGCGGCAGCCATCAGCATTCCCGGCAGGGACTTGTCGCAGCCTGCGAGGAGCACGGAGCCGTCGATGCGCTCGGCCTGCATCACGGTTTCCACGGAGTCGGCAATGACTTCGCGGGAGACCAGCGAGAAGTGCATGCCCTCGTGGCCCATGGAAATGCCGTCCGAGACGGAGATGGTGCCGAACTGCATGGGGAAACCGCCGCCTGCGTGGACACCCTCCTTGGCACCCTGGGCCAGTCGGTTCAGTGAGAGGTTGCAGGGAGTGATTTCATTCCAGGAACTCGCGACGCCGATCTGGGGCTTCGAGAAGTCGTCATCGCCCATGCCGACTGCGCGGAACATACCGCGCGCGGGTGCGGCATGGATCCCGTCGGTGACGACTCGGCTGCGGGGCTTGATGTCAATCTTGTTCTCGGTTGCTGTTTGGGTGTCCTCACTCATGGGTCAAAGTCTATGACTCCGATCGGGACGCCAACGACCCGGAGGGCCCCGTTAAGCCGAAAACCGGGAATATTTCGATCAAATAGTGGACTCTCGTCTCGAATAATGAGATCGAGAGGGTCGGAACCGCCCTGGATGTGTCAGGCGTCACGGAGTCCGGCGGCATTGATCGCCGCAGCTTCGGCCTCCAGCATGGACAGGACCTGCGCGATCGTGGTCCGTGCCGCCACATCCGGGCGTGCGAGCGCCACGATGCTCCGGCGGGCAGTCACTCCGAGCAGCGGGCGCAAGACGAAGCCGCGTTCCTGGTTCCGCAAGGCGGTGTACCGCGGCAGCAGGCTCAGCCCGTGTCCGGCACTCACAAGCGCTTCCAGGACGCGAAGATCGGGAAACAACTGCGCGCGCACCGCCGGAGACCCTGCCTGGACCTCGATCTGGCGCAGCACCGTGTCGAAGGGGAACCCTTCCGGGACGCCCATCCACGGAAATCCCACCACGTCGCCGGCGGTCAGCGAGGACTTCGCCGCCAGGACGTGTCCGGCCGGCACAGCAACATCCAGCGGCTCGTTCAGCAGCGGAACCACCACCAGCCCCTGCCGGGCGAAAACATCGGGACCATCAACGCTGTGGGCCAGGACGATATCGTAGTCGGCGGCCAGGGCAGCGAAGCCGGCAACGCCGGGGTCCTCGAAAGAGGCCTCGAACCGGAGTCCTTCCACCGCCTTGACGCGGTGCAGGAGGCCGGGGAGGAACATTTCCGCTGCGCTCGGAAAGAAGGCCGCTTTGACGTGCGTCTGCCAGCCCTGCCGGTAGGTGTCGATGGTGGCCTCAGCGCGGGCCATGGCAGTGGACACGTCCGCCGCCGCTGCCGCCATCGCGCGCCCGGCCTCGGTCAGCCGCACTCCCCTGCCGGACTTCTCGACCAGGACAACGCCCAGTTCGTCCTGGAGGGTCTTGAGCTGCTGGGATACGGCCGACGGCGTCACCTCCATCGCTTCGGCGGTGGCGCCGACTGTGCCCCGGTCCGAGAGTTCACGGAGAATCCGGAGCCGTTTCAAATCCATGATGCGAGGCTACAGGACAGTGCCCGGGCACGGATCCCTCGTGCAGTCCCGACGTGACAAGGCATCCTGCGCCGGCTCTGGTAGCGTGCAAGCCACCCTGCCGGTCGACCATCAGGACTTCACTGTGAACAGCAAGCCCGTGCCGGTCAACCCGGACGCGACCAACCCCGCACCCGACACTCACGACGGTCCCCCGCTCAGCAGCGAAGAGCTGAAGACCAGGCTCCGCGCGGTTTTCGATCACCAGATTCCCAACTACGGCGACTACAACCTCGTCTGTGGCTCCAACAGCTTCGAGGGGACGGGTGCCGCAGCCCGTGGCTGGGCTCCTCCGCGCCGGCGGAGTTATGTTATCGGCTACCGCTGGCACCCGGCCGAGATCATCGTGGCCCCATTTGATGAAAAATCACTGGCCGCCGCGGGGGTACCGGTGGCGATCAACATGACCAACCTTTCGCACGCCCTCCGGCTGCCCGCCGTCGCATCTTCCCCGGGCGGTTACGAAGTGGCCGCAAGCACGGGGAAAGCCTTCCGTTTCGGGGTGGAGAACAGCATGCGGCTGGCTTCGGAGCCGGCAGGACCGGACCAGCGGTCCGCTCGCGGGCCGCGAAGCATCGAACAGGCCGACGACGCCGCGGACTTCTATGAATTCATGGCCGACTTCATCCGGCGCGGGCTGCCCCTCTGAACCTTTACAGCCCTAATCACACCGACGTAACGTCAAGCAACGGCAACCTTGCCTTATGGACAGAAGGGCTCTGCTATGGACTGGATTATCTGGGTCATCGTCATCGTAGTCATCGTCGGAGTTGTGTGGTGGCTCCTGAACCGCAACAGTTCAGGAACTACCACCGGACCATCGACGCTCTCCGATACCGATGCGTCCGTTCCACCGTCAGGGCAGGCCGGCACTCCCCGGCCCGTTGCCGGAGCACCGGCCGGAGGCAGCGCAGCACCTTCGGCAGACGCGGCCGCCACCGCCGGAATGCCCGGTGCCGCAGGGTTCAGCTTGGCAGCCAAAGCCGCACCGGCAACTTCCGCACCCGCCGGTGGAGATGTGGACGACTGGGACGAAGACCCAACGGCCACGACGGAGGTGCCCACAGCGGCCACGGACGCCCGGGCTCCCTCAAACGCGAGTGTCAAACCCGCCGGCACCGCCGAACCTGAAGTGACAGCCCAACCTGAGCACGCAGCCGTACCCGATAAAGAAGCCGTGTCCGAGAAGGCAGCCGTGTCCGACAAAGCTGAGTGGGAGGCGCAGTGGTCCGAGGCGGCCAGCACCCCGCACGCGGCGGAAGCGCACGCCGAATCGCACACCATGGAGGCTCCGGCTAAGGAATCAGCGGGCGAATCCCGGACCGCCGGGACGGGTACCACGGCTCCTGTCCATCACCCCGAGTACACGGAGCCGCATGCCCCCACTCTTCCCGGCGCCGAATCCGCCGCAGCGGAAGTCGTCCTGGACACAGCCGTTCGGGATAAAGATGCCCGGGAGTCAGGAGCGGGGGCGGAGCTGCCACCGGCCGGCGGGACCGGGCCGGTCGTTGCGAACGACACAGGAGTCCCTTCCGAGGGGGATGCCGAAACCATGCAGGCGGCCTCCTCTTCGGCCGCGACCGAAGGGGCCGCGAGCCACACGGCTGAACCCGCCGGACACCTGGCGGCGGACAAACCGTATGGGGAAGGATCAGCCGCCCCGGCTCCTGATGGCAGCGCACCCGAGGGCTACACAGTCAAGGGCAATGCGCAGCAGATGATCTACCACGATGAAACAAGCCCGGCCTACGAGGAAACCGTAGCGGAGGTCTGGTTCGAGTCAGCCGCCCATGCCGAAGCGGCCGGCTTCCGGGCGCCGCGACGTAGCCGGCACTAGGTCCGGCAACCGGAGGGCCGCCGTCACCATGAGCCGGGACAAGGAGGGGCGCAGATCCATGCTTGCGCTCCTCCCGGGACCTGTCACCGCCGTCGTGACGGCGCTGGCGTTGGTTGCCTGCACAGGTGGCGGCAGCGGTCCTCCCACGGGTAACGCCGGTCAAGTCACAGGCAGCAACAGGGCGGGCCAGGAACCCCGCGTGCTGCGGACAGTGGAGGGACTGAGCGTGCCGTGGTCCACGGTGTTCCTGCCGGACGGCACGGCCGTCATTTCCGAACGTGACAGCGCCACACTCAAGGCGGTCAAGGACGGGAAGACAACGGTGCTGGGGAGTGTCCCCGGAGTAGAGCCGGGCGGTGAAGGCGGCCTCCTGGGACTGGCAGTGTCGCCACACTTCGCCTCCGACCGGTCGCTTTTCGCCTATTTCACAGCCCGGTCCGACAACCGGATCGCCCGGCTCACACTGACTGAGCGTGATCCAGGAGGCGCGCTGGGGCTGGGTCCGCCGGAGACAATTTTCGCTGGCATCCCGAAAGCCTCAACCCACAACGGTGGCCGCATCCGTTTCGGACCGGACGGGAACCTCTATGTGGGAACCGGAGACTCCCAGCGCCGCGACCAGCCCCAGGATCCGAACGCGCTTGGCGGGAAGATCCTCCGGATCACGGAAAAGGGCGAGCCGGCGCCCGGCAACCCGTTCGGAGACAACCCGGTCTACAGCCTTGGCCACCGCAATGTGCAGGGACTCGACTGGGATGACGCGGGCAGGCTCTGGTCCAGCGAATTCGGACCGAACGTGGATGACGAACTGAACCTGATCCAGCCGGGCGGGAACTATGGCTGGCCCGAGGTCACCGGAGCTCCGGGAAACCCCGGCTTCATTGACGCCAAAGTCGTCTGGCCGTCCACCGCGGAATCGTCTCCGAGCGGACTCGAGATCGTAGGCTCCACAGCGTATCTCGGAGCGCTGCGGGGCCAGCGGTTGTGGGCAGTCCCGCTCGATGGTGAAAATGCGGGCAATCCTGTGAGCCATTTCACAGCCAAGTTCGGGCGCATCCGCGACGTTTCCCTGGCCCCGGACGGCACCCTGTGGATGCTTACCAACAATCAAAACCCTGATTCCGCGCTGATTTTGGCGCCCCCAGGCAGTCGCGGAGACTGATGCAGGCGCCGATTTCACACCGGGCTAAAACTCGTGTAGAGTTTCATGTCGTTGCGGAGATGAACGAGGGAAACAAAAGCCATCGGGAAGAACCAAAACAACAGTTGCACCTCTAGCTCAACTGGCAGAGCAATTGACTCTTAATCAATGGGTTCCGGGTTCGAGTCCCGGGGGGTGCACCAGAGAAACCCCGTCTTCACAGGCCAAAAGCCGTGAAGGCGGGGTTTCGCTTTGCCCGAAAACACTGCATCAGGCCTGGCCACAATTCTTTAGGAAATATTCACCTTAAGCATCGGAGCACCTGCGCCGCACTGGATAGAGTGACGTCACTCCTAGGTGTGGGAGGGGCTAACCATGGCTGTCTTTCGGTTTACTGTGACGGGCACGATCGAAGCCGACGCCGAAGCGCTTGGCGCCGCCATGGCGGCCTCCCTGCCGCTCCCCTCCACGGACGTCGACGCGCTGGGGATCATGGAAAGCAGCCTCGAGTTCAGCGAAAACCCCGGCTCGGCTTTGCAGGCCATGTTGGAGATGGGCGTAATGGCCGTCCTGCAGGCCAAATTAGGCCCCCTGAATAAGGGCTGGGACGTTCAGGCGCTGGAAGCCATTGCCGTCCGGCTCCTGGGGTAGTGAATCAGCTGATCAGTTAGCGCTGTTCGCGTCCACGGTAAGGCCGGACTCGGCACTTGCCACGATTGCCTTGGTCTCCGGCGAGGAAAAACGGCTGGCCAGGACTGTCACCACAGCCTGGAGCTCCTGACGAAGGATGTCCGGGTCGATCGAAGCGGCCGCAAGCACGGTCCGCTCCATGTCCGCCGCAGCGGCCACGGCCTCCACTCCGCGCTCAGTCAGGGACACCACGTGGCTTCGGCGGTCGGACGTGCTGCGCTCGCGCCGAATGTGGCCGTGCACCTCGAGCCTGCTGAGTGTTTTTCCCATGGTCTGGGCCTGGACGCGGACCAATTGAGCCAGCTGCGCCTGCGTCATGGGTCCATTAAGCGAAAGTACCTCCATGGCGATCACTCCGGCATGGGTGAGCCCGATGGCTCCCAGCTTCTCGTTCCAGGAGTGTTCCACGAGACGTGCCGCGGTGGACAAGAGGCGCCCTGTGGGCCAGCGATCCATATCAGGCATACAACTTAGTATAGCCAGCGTGGGATTCGTCCCTCGCTCCCCCGCTTACTAAGCTTTGATGTCCAGAACATTCCTAAGGAGAAAATCTTGGCTGAACGACTCACCCCCGGCACTCCGGCACCGGACTTTACGCTGAAGGATTCCGCAGGGAAGGACGTCAGCCTGAAGGACTACCGCGGCCGGAACACCATCGTGTACTTCTACCCTGCAGCGTCGACGCCGGGCTGCACCAAGGAAGCGTGCGACTTCCGCGACACGCTCGCTTCCCTGCAACGCGAAGGCTATGACGTCGTCGGCGTCTCTCCTGATCCGATCGGGAAGCTCTCCACGTTCGCAGAGAAGGAAGGGCTGACGTTCCCGCTCCTGTCCGACGAAGACCACACCGTGGCTGAGGCCTATGGCGCCTGGGGGGAGAAGAAGAATTACGGGCGGACCTACGAGGGCCTCATCCGGTCCACCGTTGTGGTGGACCCTGACGGCAAGGTGTCCGTCGCCCAGTACAACGTACGGGCCGCCGGCCATGTGGCCAAGCTGCGCCGGGACCTCGGACTGTCTTAGTCGTTTTCGCCAGGCCGTGAACGGCACGCGGGCCCATCGAGCGGAAGGCGCCCCCGGCAGGTACACTGGAGCCTGGAATCCGCCGTCGGACGTTTCCTGCTCTCGCAGGAATGGGAGCAAGAACACGCACGACGGCGCCGCGCGCGAGTGGTGAAATTGGCAGACACGCAGGATTTAGGTTCCTGTGCCTTCGGGCGTGGGGGTTCAAGTCCCCCCTTGCGCACAGCTGCACAATCCTCGGAATCCCGGGCCTCATGGTCCGGGATTCCTTCGTTTAACGCCGCCGCACCCGCGCCAGGAAGGACCTCGAAAAAAAGATTCTCTCCGTTCACCCATCCGTTCGTGCCGAGCGGCCGAATACCCATTGAGACACCAACCAAGGGTCGGTGCCCGCAGTCGGAAATTCAGCCAGTGCAGTGATCGACGCAGTCGTTCGCAGCAGGCAATGATCGGCACTAACAAGGAGAATCGAAATGCAGTCATTCAAGCGCACAACTTTCACCGTCGCAGGTGTTGCAGCTGCAGCACTGCTCAGCCTGACCGCCTGTGGCGGTTCAGCCACGACGGCGAACAGCTCCTCCGCACCGGCTTCGACGCCGTCTGCTTCGAGCATGGCTCCGTCACCGTCCGCCAGCTCTGCGGCCGCCATGGATCCGGCCGCCAACCTGGTGGGTCCCGGCTGCGCAGGTTACGCGGAAAAGGTCCCCAGTGGCGCGGGCTCGGTATCAGGAATGGCCCTCGATCCGGTTGCGGTTGCAGCCTCGAACAACCCGCTGCTGACCACCCTCACGGCAGCCGTGTCCGGCAAGCTCAACCCGAAGGTCAACCTCGTGGACACGCTCAATGGCAGTGAATTCACGGTCTTCGCACCGGTGGATGACGCGTTCGCCAAGATCGACGCCGCCACCATCGAAACGCTCAAGACCGACGACGCACTCCTGAGCAAGATCCTGACCTACCACGTGGTTCCGGGCCAGATCACCCCTGACAAGATTGTGGGCACCCACAAAACTGTCCAGGGCGGTTCAGTCACCGTGACCGGCACCAAGGATGCGCTGAAGGTCGATGACGCCAGCGTCATCTGTGGCGGCGTCCAGACGGCCAACGCCACGGTCTACCTGGTGGACTCCGTCCTGATGCCGAAGTAGGCAACCCCGCACGCTCCTGCTCCGGCTCCAGCCTGACTCCCTGGACCGACCCTGGAGAAACGGAGGCCCGCACCGGACGGTGCGGGCCTCCTTTTTGCCCTCAGGCAAGCCGGCCGGCAGCCCGGCGCGCGGCCGGCGCGCACCCGGCGGGTGTCCAGGATCGGTCAATTAGACTGGGGACCGGTCCGTTGTCCGCGGGCCTTCCTGCCGTCCAGAGGTGATCATCGAGTGCCCAGCAGTAAATCGCGCCGCATTGCAGTCAGTATCGGCGCAGGGGTCCTGTCGCTGCTTCTGGCCTCGTGCACGGGCACGCCCGCTCCGGCACCGGCGTCGTCGTCCGCGGTTCCGACCGGCTCGGCACCCGCCGCACCGACAGCGACGTTCACGTTCGGCACCGCTGCCCAGCCGCTGGGACTCGATCCTGCCCTGGCCTCCGACGTCGAGTCCTACCGGATTACCCGCCAGGTCCTCGAAGGCCTCGTCGGAGTGGACCAGACGACGGGACTGCCCACTCCCCTGCTCGCCACCGAGTGGGCAGAGTCAAGTGAAGGCCGCGCCTACACGTTCAAGCTCCGGGAGGGCGTCACCTTCCAGGACGGCTCACCCTTCGATGCGGCGGCCGTCTGCACCAACTTCAACCGATGGTTCAACTTCCCGGAAAGCCTGCGGAAGCAGGCGCCGGGCACCTCGTTCAAGGGCGTCTTCAAGGCCCACGCCGACCAGGCCTCGCTGTCCATCTACAAGGGCTGCACCGCGCTCTCCGCCGGAAACGTCCGGATCGATCTCACACAGCCCTTCACCGGATTCCTCCAGGCCCTGACGCTCCCGGCCTTCGCGATGTCCTCGCCGACTGCGATGGCGGCGCAGAAAGCGGACAGCCTCAGCCAGAGCCGCGACGGCCAGCCGGTCTCGGCCTATGCCCTGCATCCCGTCGGGACGGGCCCCTACAGCTTTGCGGCGTGGGAGGACTCCAGCGTCAAGCTGGTCAGCAACAAGGACTACTGGGGCGACAAGGGCCAGATCGGCACCATCAACTTCGTCACCTACGATCATCCGCAGTCCCGGCTCCAGGCCCTCCTCGACGGGAAGATCGACGGCTACGACGCCGTCACCGTGGGCAACTTCGACCAGCTCGTCAAGCGCGGGAAGCAAATCATCCAGCGGGACCCGTTCTCCGTGATGTACCTCGGAATGAACCAGGACGTGCCCATCCTGCAGAACATCAAGGTCCGCCAGGCCATCGAGTTGGCGGTGGACAAGGAAACGCTGATCCGCCGCTTCTTCATCGATAACACCGCCCAGGCGTCCCAGTTCGTCCCGCCCAAACTCAGCGGGTTCAACAACAACGCCCCCTCGCTGGGCCATGATCCGGCCAAGGCCAAAGCGCTTCTGGAGGAGGCTGGCTACAAGGGCGAGGAACTCAAGTTCTACTACCCCCTGAATGTGACCAGGCCATACCTTCCGACACCCGAGAAGATCTATGCGGAGCTCAGCAGGCAGCTCACCGCCGTCGGCCTGAACATCAAGCCGGTCCCCGTGGACTGGACGGACGGGTACCTGCAGAAAGTGCAGTCTCCGGGCGACCACGCCCTGCACCTGCTCGGCTGGAATGGTTCCTACTCCGATCCGGACAACTTCGTGGGACCCTTGTTCGGCGAGAAGAACGGTGAGTTCGGCTACCAGGATCCGCAGGTCTTTTCGAAGATTGCGCGCGCCCGCGGTTTGCCCGAGGGAGACGAACGGACCAAGCAGTACCAGACCATCAACGCCCAGATTGCGGAGACGGTCCCCGCCGTCCCCATTGCCTTCCCCATTTCGGCCCTGGCACTTTCAGACCGGGTGTTGAAGTACCCGGCCTCGCCGGTATTAAACGAGGTTTTCACAAAGGTGGAGCTTAAACCTTGACGGACCGCCCCAATTTCAGTTAGTGGGGCGCTCGGGATATTCTGTGACAGCCAGAGCCGCTGCTATCGGAGACTGATTGTGACTTTCATATCCAAGACCCAACATGCCGACGTCGTCCTGATTGGCGGCGGCATCATGAGCGCCACCCTGGGTGCGTTCATCAAGCAGCTCGAACCGAACTGGACCATTTCGCTGTTCGAACGGCTCGACGAAGCCGGCCTGGAAAGCTCAGGCCCGTGGAACAATGCAGGGACCGGCCACGCGGCCCTATGTGAGCTTAACTACTCTCCCGCAGCCAAAGACGGCTCGGTTGATCCGTCCAAGGCGCTGCACATCAACGAGCAGTTCCAGCTGTCCCGCCAGTTCTGGTCCCACCTGGTCAGCAATTCCCTGATCGGCTCCCCCAAGGGCTTCATCAACACGGTCCCGCACATGAGCTTTGTGATCGGGGACAACAACGCGGACTTCCTAAAGACACGGTATGAGGCACTGAAGCCGAACACCCTCTTCCGCTCCATGGAGTACTCCGAAGACCACGCCCAGATCGCCAAGTGGGCTCCGCTGATCGTCAAGGGCCGGGACCCCAAGCAGCGGATCGCCGCCACCCGCGCGGCCGAAGGGACCGACGTCGACTTCGGCGCGCTGACCCGCGAGCTGACCACGTACCTGGGCAACAACGGTGTGGAGATCAACTACGGCCACGACGTCAACGGCATCCGCCGTGCACCGGGCGGCGGCTGGGACCTCACACTCAAGCACAAGCAGTCCGGCGAGCACGGCAACATCCGCGCGAAGTTCGTCTTCGTCGGCGCCGGGGGCGGCGCGCTCCACCTGCTGCAGGCCTCCGGAATTCCGGAGAGCAAGGGCTACGGCGGCTTCCCGGTCTCCGGCCAGTTCTTCCGCTGCACCGATGAGGCCCTCGCCGCCCGGCACAGCGCCAAGGTCTACGGCCAGGCCTCCGTCGGAGCACCACCCATGTCCGTGCCGCACCTGGACACCCGCTACGTCAACGGCAAGCGTTCACTGCTGTTCGGCCCGTACGCCGGCTTCTCCACCAATTTCCTCAAGCACGGTTCGTACCTGGACCTGCCGCTGTCCATCCGCCCGAGCAACATCATCCCGATGCTGGCCGTCGCCAAGGACAACATGGACCTCACGGCATACCTGGTCAAGGAAGTTGCCAAGCGCCACGGCGACAAGGTCGAGGCCCTGCGCGAGTATTACCCCGAAGCAAAAGACGGCGATTGGGAACTCATCACCGCCGGCCAGCGTGTTCAGATCATCAAGAAGGACCCGAAGAGGGGCGGTGTCCTGCAGTTCGGCACCGAGGTGATCGCGGCGCGGGACGGTTCCATCGGTGCGCTGCTGGGGGCTTCCCCGGGAGCATCCACCGCCGTTCCCATCATGATCGAACTCCTGCAGAAGTCCTTCCCGAAGGACTTCAAGGGCTGGCAGTCCAAGCTCAAGGAAATGATGCCCGGCTACGGCATCAAACTCAACGACAACCCGGAGTTGGCCACTCAGCTGGAGGCAGAAACTGCCAAGGCCCTCCAGCTGGAAGCCGTGGACGCGCCCTCCAGCTGACGCCCTGTTGGGTTACGGCCGGTTCCACCTCCAACCACTAGACCGTCAACCCACCAGGAGACCATGAGATGTACCGGCTGGCTAAACTTTCGCTGGCAAACAGGGCACTGATCGCGCTGATCACCGTCTTTGCGTCGGTGTTCGGCGTGATCACCATGTCCTCGCTGAAACAAGAGCTCATTCCCTCCATCGAGTTTCCGCAAATCACGGTCATCTCCGCCATGCCCGGGGCCTCGCCGGAAGTGGTGGACAAGCAGGTGAGCGGGCCCCTCGAGACCGCGCTTAACGGTGTCGAGGGGCTCGAGTCGACGTCGTCCACATCCCGCACGGGCGTTTCCCAGATCACGATGGTGTTCACCTACGGTTCCAACCTGGACCGGGCACGGAACCAGATCGACCGTGCCATCTCCAATGCCAAGCGCGGGTTACCCGATGACGTCCAGCCGCAGGCCATTGCCGGCAGCATCAGCGACTTCCCGATTGTCTTCCTGGCGGTCTCCTCCGACAAGCCGCTCAGTGAGCTGAACGCCGACCTCCAGCGCCTCAGCGTCCCCCGTCTCCAGAAGCTCGACGGCGTCAGGGGCGCCGACGTCACCGGCGGCGCGTCCCAGCACATCCAGATTCTTCCCCGCCCCGATGCCATGGCAGCCAAGGGCGCCACCCTCCAGTCCATCACCAACGCCCTGAAAAACAATGGGGCTCTGGTTCCGGCAGGCACCATCGAGGAACAGGGCAAAACGCTCTCGCTGCAGATCGGCAGCCCCGTGGACTCCCTGGACGCTGTCAAGGCCCTGCCGCTCGGTGGTGCCAAGGACGCCGCCACCATCGGCAGCGTGGCCGATGTCAGCATCAAGGACGACGCCCGCACCTCGATAACCCGGACCAACGGCAAGGAAACGCTTGCCCTCTCCGTGACGAAAAAGCCCGAAGGTGACACCGTGGCAATCTCCCACGCGGTGAAGGATTCCATCAGCCAGCTCGAAGCCGAGCTGGGATCCAACGCCAAGTTCACCCCGGTGTTCGACCAGGCCCCGTTCATCGAAAAGTCCATCAAGGACCTCACCACGGAGGGCCTCCTGGGCCTCGGCTTTGCCGTCGCGGTGATCCTGGTATTCCTGATGTCCGTGCGGTCCACGCTGGTCACCGCCGTTTCCATCCCGCTCTCGCTGCTCATTACTTTCATCGGGCTCTCTGCCACGGGATACTCGCTGAACATCCTGACCCTCGGAGCACTCACCATCGCGATCGGACGCGTGGTGGACGACTCGATTGTGGTCATCGAGAACATCAAGCGGCACCTGAGCTACGGCGAAACCAAGCTCTCCGCCATCCTCACTTCCATCCGGGAAGTCGCCGGCGCCATCACGGCATCCACCCTGACCACGGTGGCCGTCTTCCTCCCAATAGCCTTTGTCGGGGAACTGGCAGGAGAACTGTTCCGGCCCTTCGCCCTGACGGTGACCATAGCGCTGCTCTCGTCACTCCTGGTGTCACTCACCATCGTTCCCGTTCTGGCTTACTGGTTCCTCAAGACGCCGGCCGGCAGCGCAGGAGCCGAGCTTTCCGCAGAGGCCGCCCGGGAAGCCGCCGCCAAGGCCCATGAGAAGGAGCAGCGCAGCCTGCTCCAGCGGGGCTACCTGCCCGTCCTGAACAAGACTCAGAAACACCCGGTGGTGACACTCATCGCGGCTGTCCTGGTGCTCGGCGGGACGGCGGCCATGACCCCCCTGCTCGCCACCGACCTGCTGGGCCGCTCCGGCGAGAACAGTATGACGGTCCGCCAGGTCCTGCCGGCCGGAACCAGCCTCACGGACACCAGCGCGGCCGCCGTGAAGGTCGAGGAAGTACTGCGAGACATCGACGGCATCAAGGACGTCCAGGTCACGTCAGGGAACGCGCAGACGGGCTTCACTGCCCTGACCTCCAGCGGCGCCTCCAACTCCTCGTTCACGGTGGTCACCGAGGAGAAGGCCAACCAGTCCCGGCTCCAGGAAACAGTCCGCACCGAACTGGCCAAGATCAGTGACGCCGGCAAGATCTCCGTAGGCTCCCAACAGGGCGGATTCGGCACCACCTCCACGGTGGACATCACTTTGAAGGCGGCAAACTCCGCAGACCTCAGGGCAGCCAGCGATGCCATGGTCAAGGCCATGGAAGGCGTACCCGGCAGCACCGAGGTTGCCACCAACCTTGCGGCAAGCCAGCCGGTGGTCCAGGTCAAGGTGGACCGCGCCAAGGCCGTCGCGGCGGGCTTGAACGAGGAGCAGGTGGCCGGTGTCCTGGCCGCCACCATCAGCCCGTTGCCGGCCGGAACGGTGCGGATCGACACCAACGACTTCCCGGTCCAGATCGGCGAGGGCACCCGCTTTACCAGCGTCAGCGCCGTCCGCAACATCCCGCTGCCGGCCGCTGGTGGTGCCGTCACGCTGGGAAGCATCGCTTCGGTGGAGCAGGTAGACATCCCGGTTTCCATCACCGCCAGCAACGGGCAGCGGACCGCGCGGGTCTCGGTGACGCCGTCGGGCGCCAACCTGGGCGCAGTGAGCACAGAGGTGCAGAACCGGCTCAAGGGGGTTGAACTGCCCGCAGGCGTCACGGCGGAGATCGGCGGAGCCACCACCCAGCAGACAGAGTCCTTCCAGCAGCTGGGCCTGGCCCTGCTGGCCGCCATCGCCATCGTCTACGTGATCATGGTGGCTGCGTTCAAATCGCTCATCCAGCCGCTCATCCTGCTGGTCTCCGTCCCGTTCGCCGCCACGGGAGCCATCGCTCTGCTCCTGGTGACCCGGGTGCCGCTGGGGCTGCCCTCGCTGATCGGCATGCTGATGCTGGTGGGCATCGTGGTGACCAACGCCATCGTCCTGATCGACCTCATCAACCAATACCGGCAGCCGCGGACCGGTCTTTCCGGAACGAAGTCCCCTGGAATGAACGTGGCCGACGCCATCACGCACGGGGCGCGGCAACGCCTCCGCCCCATCCTGATGACCGCCTTGGCCACCGTTTTCGCCCTGACGCCCATGGCACTCGGACTTACCGGCGGCGGCGGATTCATCTCCCAGCCGCTGGCGATCGTGGTGATCGGCGGTCTGGTTTCCTCGACGGCGCTGACGCTGGTGCTGGTACCAGTCCTGTACCGGCTGGTGGAAGGGCGCCGGGAGAAGAAGACCCTGCTCCGCGCAATGCACGAACGTCCCGACTTCGGTCCGCCGGACGACGTCGACGCAGAGTTCCGCGACTGGACAACGGGCATGGTGCCCAAGGTTTCCGGCCGCCGGGCAGCGGCCGGCGAACCCGAATAGCCGCTTCCTGAAAGTCTTTCTGCGCCTGAACAACAGCAGTGCCCGTGCCACCCGGTGGGACGGGCACTGCTGTTTAACCGTGCGGGAATATCCTGGCGTGCCAGACGTTACATCCACCGATAGATGCAAATGCATGTATATCGGGTACACTGAAACCAGACCCGAACAGTTCAGGAACGGAAGGCACATCATGCAGATCGGCGTATTCAGTGTCAGTGACATCACCACCGACCCCACCACCGGCCGCACGCCCACGGAACACGAGCGCATCAAAGCGTCCGTAGCCATCGCCAAGAAGGTCGAAGAGATCGGCATGGACGTCTACGCCATCGGCGAGCACCACAACCGCCCGTTCTTCTCCTCCTCCCCCACCACCACGCTGGCCTACATCGCGGCGCAGACAGAACGCATCATCCTGTCCACGGCGACCACACTGATCACCACCAACGATCCCGTAAAGATCGCCGAAGACTTCGCGATGCTGCAGCACCTTGCTGACGGCCGCGTGGACCTCGTGATGGGCCGCGGCAACACGGCACCGGTGTACCCCTGGTTCGGCAAGAACATCCAGGACGGCATCGAACTGGCCATCGAGAACTACAGCCTGCTGCGCAAGCTGTGGGACGAGGACACCGTGAACTGGTCCGGCAAGCACCGCACGCCGCTGCAGAACTTCACGTCCACCCCCCGCCCGCTCGACGGCGTCGCCCCCTTCGTGTGGCACGGTTCCATCCGCACGCCGCAGATCGCGGAAGTGGCTGCGTACTACGGCGACGGCTTCTTCGCGAACAACATCTTCTGGCCCAAGGAGCACTACCAGCAGCTGATCGGCCTCTACCGCGAACGCTACGAGCACTACGGCCACGGCAAGGCCGACCAGGCGATTGTGGGCCTCGGCGGACAATTCTTCATGCGGAAGAACTCGCAGGACGCCGTCAAGGAGTTCCGCCCGTACTTCGACAATGCCCCGGTCTACGGCCACGGCCCTTCCTTGGAGGACTTCACGTCACAGACCCCGCTGACCGTCGGCAGCCCGCAGGAAGTCATCGAAAAGACCCTGACGTTCCGTGAGTACTTCGGCGACTACCAACGCCAGCTGTTCCTGATTGACCACGCGGGCCTGCCGCTGAAGACCGTGCTGGAACAGCTCGACCTGTTCGGCGAAGAGGTCCTGCCGGTCCTGCGCAAGGAGTACGCCGCCCTCACGCCCGCCCATGTACCGGAACCGCCCACGCACGCCGGACGGGTGGCAGCCCGGCTGGCCGCCCAGGTGCAGGAGGATGCAGTGACCAATCCAACAGCCCGGGACGCCTGATGAAAGCCCAGCCAGGCGGGTCGCCCGTCAAACTCGCTGCGGAAACCTGGGAGTCGCTGTTCCGCGCCCAGGTTGCGGTGATGCGAAAGCTCCAGTCCGGCCCTGCCTTCAAGTCGCTGGCCGTCAACGAATACGACGTCCTTTTCACCCTCTCGCGCTGCCCCTCCGGCTGGCTGCGCTTGAACGAACTGAACGACAACGTACTCCTCAGCCAGTCCAGCCTCAGCAGGCTTGTGGAGAGGCTGGAGAAGCGGGGGCTCCTGGAGCGCATGCCGGCGCCCCAGGACGGACGCGGCATCCTCCTGAGGCTGACAGATGCCGGGCGGGAGCTGCAGAAGCAGATCGGACGCGAACATGTCCGCGACATTTCCGCACTGATCACCCCCGCACTCACCGCCAGCGAACAGCGTGAACTCCTGCGGCTTACCGAGAAACTGCGCGGGTCCTTGTCAGGGCGCTAAGGCCTGCGTCAGGTCAGGGCGACGAGTTTGGCGGGGTCCTCCACAGGCAGCTGCCCGTCCACCACCGCAGTGACCCGAAGTTCCCGCAAGGACAGGCTTCCGCCGACAGTGGACAGGAAGGCGGTGTCCGAGGAGTCCCGGCCCGCCGTGATCCTCAGCATGCTCTCGCGCGGGGCCAGCCCGGTGGGGTCGATGACATGCCAGGCACCGTTGACATAGGCCTCTGCCACGGCATGGAAATCCATCGGGCTCAGCCCGGGCGCGTAGACGGCCACGAGCCTGGCCGGGACGTCCTTCGAACGCAGGAGGGAAATGGCCAGGTGTGCGAAGTCCCGGCACACGCCACGGCGGTTCAGGAGCGTCTCCACCGCTCCGTCGGTCCCCCGGGAGGAACCGCTGACGTAGCGCAGCTCGCTGAAGACCCAGTTGCGGACGGCGAGCAGGAGCTCTTCGCCCTGGAGGCCGCCGAATTCCGCGTAGGCCGTAGGCAGCAGCCGGTCGGACTCCGCGTAGCGGCTGGGCCGGACGTAGCGGATGAGTTCCATGCGGGTGGGCTCTTCCGGAAGTGCCAGCCCGGAAACGGTGGCCGAGTAGTCCACGGTCACCTCCGTGGGGTCCGCGAACTCCATGTAG
This sequence comes from Arthrobacter sp. LjRoot78, assembly GCF_964254335.1. Lineage (NCBI taxonomy): Bacteria > Bacillati > Actinomycetota > Actinomycetes > Micrococcales > Micrococcaceae > Arthrobacter > Arthrobacter sp. LjRoot78. The sequence continues at coordinate 2,794,159 of NZ_CAXUTG020000001.1, forward strand.
TGGAAGCGGCCGCCGTGGTGGTCGGACAGTTCCGTCACGGGCACCGGGTCCGTCCCGGAGGTCACCGACAACGTTTCCACGAGCGACGTATAGCCCGCATTCCTCGCGACGGCAACCGCCAGTGCGACTTTGGTTTCAGCTGCGGTCTTGAAGACGAGGCGGGCGGCCACGCTGCGTTCCATGTATCTCCGGGGTGTGAGGTAGTGGCAGAACAGTCCCCGGTGCCGGCCGGTTGGGTTTACGGGCGGGCGGCGGGACTAACTTTTGATCTTCAGAGACATTAGCATCCGCTGGACATTCGCAAATTCAGACCCCTCGTTGACGTACTTCGCCGCCTGGTCCAGGGTGTCGAAGGCCTTGGCCGGGGCCACCTTCTCATCCGCGGCGAAGGCCCGGAGCGCGGCCAGGTCTCCGAACGAGACGTCGCCCTTGCCTTCGGGGCCACGGACCACGTTTTGCAGGGTGCACGCCTTGCCGTCGCCTCCCCCCACCACGTTGGTGATGCCGAAGGAGCCGAAATATTTGTATCCCTGGATCACGCGGAACACCACATGCGGGGTGATAAGGCCGTCACCCTCACGGTGCGGCAGGTCCACCGGAACACTGCTGACCACCACGTAGGGCCTTCTGGCCGAGTCCGCGCAGGCAGCGGAGGACGGTGATGGCAGGCCCGTCTGCAGCGTCGCCAGGTAGGTACCCTTGGCGTCCTTGACTTCGACCTTGAGGGCCCCCGGAAGCGTCCCCTGGTCCGGCGTGACTGATTGTGCGATCCAGTCCTGGGGCAGTTCAAAACTCACGACCTTGGCGGGATCCGAAAAGACCTTCCACGCGGCGGCCGTCGCCCCGGCGGAGGCGGATTCCGTACCCGACGCCGAAGGTTGCGCGCCGGTGGCGGAGGATCCGGGTGTTGCACCTGTTGCCGACGCCGACGGCGTTCCTCCCGCCGTCGCGCTCTCGGACGGGCTGCTGCCCGCCGTCCAGGCCGGTTGTCCCTTGCCGTCGCCGCTGCATCCGGACATCACCGCGGCCGCCACGATGAACGCCGCCCCCAGCCGTGCCCTGCGGGCCATTGCCTTCCCTGTCATGAGGCAAGAGTAGCCGCGCGGCCGGTGCAGCCGCCGCGTTCCGGGCGGAGTGTTGACGCACGGGGTTTCCCGCCCGCAAAGAGGGCTACGCTGGGGGCATGGCGGAACAGCACTTTGACGCGGAGCAGGACAGCGTGGCGGACATCTCGGCCCTGGACATTGCCGACTGGCGGATCCGGACCTTTGCCATGTACCAAAACGTCCGAAGGATAGCCGTGGACAGCCCCGCCGAGGCGCACTCGTATTGGCGGCAGGAACGCGACAGGATGTTCGGCACCCACCCGGCGTCGGCACTCACCGCAGCATCCAAGGCCACGTTCAGCGGCCTCCGGACAGCTGACTACGACCCCATCTACAGGTTCCACGTGCCCCTGACGAAAGAGGGAGCCGGCCGGGAAATGAACGTCGAGACGGGCACCGACGGGCTGGTCAGGTTTGTCCGGCTGGGCACTTTCGACCTGCCCGAGATGGGTCAACTGGGCGTCTGGAAGCTGCACGGTTACGGCGGCGGCATCTTCGTGCCGTTCCGGGATGCGACGGCGGGTCAGCCCGGCGGCAGCTACGGCGCCGGACGCTACCTGCTGGACACAATCAAGGGCGCCTTCCACGGCGTGCTGGGATCAGGGCCCGACGCCGAGTTCGTCCTGGACTTCAACTTCGCCTACAACCCCTCCTGCGCCTACAACGAGGCCTGGGCCTGTCCGCTGGCCGGCCCGTCCAACCGGCTGGCCGTGGAGATCCCGGTCGGCGAACTGTACTGACGGGCCCAGCCGCAGGGCAGGGCCTCCGGGCGACACACTCCGACGGCACGTCCCGGCGGGACGTAGGATGTCGTGATGACCGCACCGACCCGCCGCATTGCCCGCGTCCGCCCGCACTCCCCCGCCTCGGAGCTGGAACAGTTCTTCGTCGCCAATGACGCTCCGGATTTCGGCAGCGAAGCGGGAAAGCTCTGGACCGTTATCCACAGCCCCTTCCCCGGGTCACTGGCGAACGCGGCGGCTGCCCCGCGGGCAGGCTGGCACCACGGCTCCACTGTCGGCGAAGACGCATTCACGTTCCTGGCACCAAGCATTCCGGCCAACGTGCTAGGCATGGCGCACAACACGGGCCCGGCGGGCCGGGACCTTCCTCCGCAGGCCTTCCACAAGGCAGCCACCAGCGTGGTGGGACCGGGCGATGCCATCGAACTCGCGCCAGGAGTGGGGCATGTGGACCCGGAAGCCGAGCTGACCGTCGTCGTCGGACGCAAGGCCCGCGGGTTGACGCTGGAGAACGCCCGGGAAGCCGTCCTCGGCTTCACTATCGGCAATGACGTCACAGCCCGGGACCTGCAGAAAGCGGACGACCTGTGGATCAGCGCCAAGAGCCAGGACACGTTCACACCAGTAGGACCGTGGATCGTGACGGGCCTGGACACCGCCTTGGACAGCGCGGCCCTTTCCATCGGAGTCGTGCACAACGGAACTGAACTGAGGGCTGCCAGTTCAGCGGACCTAGGCTGGGGCGTGGACGAAATCCTGGTTTATCTGACGTCCTTCATGACGCTCCACCCCGGAGACCTGGTCCTCACCGGATTCCCTGCCGAAAGCGCACAGCTGCACCCCGGAGACACCGTTACCTGCCGGGTGGAGGGGATCGGCGAACTGACGAACCCGGTCAGGGACGCCGCCGCCTGACCGAATCCGCCGGTGTGGTGTGGCAGGCTTGAGCGATGGAATCACCTGCTGCGACCGCCGTCCCGCTGACGCAACAGTCCGGTTCCGACACGGCCGTCCGGCAGCCACCGGCCACGAAGCACTACCGCGGCGTCCTGCGATTCCCCGCAGTCCGGCAGCTAATCCGTTTCACCGGTGTAGGGATTGTGTGCACGGTGACCTCGCTTGCCCTGTACGCGCTGCTACGGCCCTGGTTGGGGCCGCAACTGGCCAACGCCTCGGCGCTGATCATCACGTCGGTGATGAACACAGCCCTGAACCGGCGGCTCACGTTCAAAATCGCCGGACGCAGCAAAGTCGGCAGGGACCACCTGAGCGGCCTGGTGGTCATCGTGATTGCGCTGGTACTCACCGGAGGCAGCCTCGGAGTGCTGCACTGGTTCAATCCTGAGGCGAGCATGTCCGATGAGCTGTGGACCACCACGTTGTCCGGCTTCGCGGCCACTGCAGTGCGCTTTGCGCTGCTGCGGCACTGGATCTTCCGCCGCGCACGGCACCGCTGACGGCACCGCTGACGGCGCCGTTCAGCGGCAGCCCGGATAGCGCGCCTGACCGCGCGCTGCGGGCATGCGCCCTAGCGGATGCCCAGCGTCTGCACGCTGTCCACTGCGTGCCGGACGGCTGCTGCTGCTTCGTGCAGTTCCGCCGCCGTCACCGAGGCGTCAAAGCTGAAGCGGACGGCGGTCTGGGCGACGTCGGACGGAATGCCCATCGCCAGTAGCACCGGCGAGGCGGCATCGGATCCGGCGGCGCAGGCGGACCCGCTGGAGCACACCACGCCTTGCCGTTCCAGCTCAAGGAGCACCGATTCGCCGCTGGTCCCCGGGAAGCAGAAGGAAGCCACCGAGGGCAGCCGCTCGGCGGGGTGTCCTGTCAGTTGCGCGCCGGGCACCCCGGCCAGGACCTCGCGGATGAAGTCGTCCCGCAGGGCTTCGACGTGCTCCTGACCGGGGCGGACCAGCGCCAGTGCGGTGGCCAACGCCACGGCGCCCGCAACATTCTCGGTTCCGGAGCGGCGGCCGCGTTCCTGCCCGCCGCCATGGAGCAGGGGTTCAACCCGGGTGCGGCTCCGGACGAACAGCGCCCCGTTGCCTTTGGGTGCACCCAGCTTGTGCCCGGAGATGCTCATGGCGTCCACACCGAGGATTTTCGTGTCCAGCGGAAGCCAGCCCGCAGCCTGGACAGCGTCCGTGTGGAACGGGATGCCTTTCTCACGGCACAGCGCGGCAAGTTCCCGGATTGGCTGGACCGTTCCCACTTCATTGTTCGCATACATCACGCTGACCAGCGCCGTCTCCCGGCGGAGCACGGCTGCAAGGGCTGCGGCTGTCACTTGCCCGTAGCCGTCGACCGGGACGGTATCAACGGCGAAACCGTGGAACCGTTCGAGGTACCGTGCCGATTCTTCCACCGCGGGATGTTCGACGGCGCTGATCACCACGCGATTCAGGGCCTGGTCCGCAGCCTGTCGCGCCAGCGCGATTCCCTTGACGGCCAAGTTGTCCGCCTCAGTGCCGCCGGACGTGAAGGTAACCTCCGCGGGCCGGCAGTTCAGCGCCTTGGCCGTGGCCGTGCGGGCGCCGGCGAGCGCCGTGGCGGCGGACTCTCCGAGCGAGTGGTGGCTCGACGGGTTTCCGAAGTCGCCGGTGAGGTATGGCCACATGGCTTCCAGCACTTCGCGGCGGACCGGCGTGGTTGCTGCGGCGTCCAGGAAAATCATGGCGTGTTCAGCCCACCGTCAGTTCAGTGTCAGTCAGTTCCACGCCCAGCAGTTCAATGTCGAGGCCCAGGTCGAGGGCGATCACACTGTGCGTGAGGCCGCCGATGGAAATGACGTCCACACCAGTGGCCGCGATCGCCGCGACGGTACCGAGGTTCACGTTGCCGCTGGCTTCCACCCGGGCCCGACCATCCACGAGCGCCACACCGGCGGCCAGTTCCTCCAGCGTGAAGTTGTCCAGCATGATCGTGTCCACTCCGGCGGCGAGCACAGGCTCCACCTGCTCCATCCGGTCCACTTCAACCTCGAAGTGCGTAGTGTGGCCGAGCTGCGCTTTCGCCGACCTGAGCACTGCGGTGAGTTTCGCCGGATCGCCTCCGGTGATGACCGCGAGGTGGTTGTCCTTGGCCAGCACGGCGTCGGACAGGCTGAAGCGGTGGTTGGCTCCGCCGCCGCAGCGTACTGCGTAGCGTTCCAGCACCCGCAGGCCCGGAGTCGTCTTCCGCGTGTCGGTGATCCGGGCTTTGGTTCCCTGGACACGGTCCACGAATTCGGCCGTTTTCGTCGCGATCGCGCTCATCCTTTGAACCAGGTTCAGGGCCACGCGCTCGGCCAGCAGGACTGCCCGGGCGTTGCCGGACACCCTGGCCAGCGGGGTGCCCGCGCCGAACCTTCCGCCGTCCGCCACCAACAGCTCGACGACGGCGTCCGGGTCCGTGAGTTTCATGGCGGCAGCGAACACCGCTCCCCCGCTGAGGACGCCCGGGACACGGGCGTTCAGCACCGCCGTCGCGCGTGCCTGCGCTGGAATCAGGACCTGCGAGGTGATGTCACCGTAGGGGGCATCCTCGGCGAGCGCGGCCCTGAGCACACCCAGCACGGCGGCTTCGGGGAGGCTGCCGGTGAGCTCAACGCCCGTCCGGACCGTTGTTTCCTGGGCGGTGGTGGTCATGAGGAAATCCTTTGCATCGAATGGGAGGGGGCGGCCGCGGGGTCCGTATCCGCCCGGTAGTGGGCACCCACGGAGGCAGTCCGGTTCCGGGCGGCCTCCACGAGCAGCCGGGCGGCCAGCAACAGGTTGCGGTCTTCAAACTGACGCGGGTCGCGCGCGTCAGTACCGTCGATGGAGTCCGCCCACTCGGCCAACTGGACGGCAGCGGCATCGAGTTCAGACCCTGTTCGCAGCACCCCGGCAGCACCGGTCATCAACCGCCCCAGAGCGTCCCGCGAGAACGGACCGGGATCCGGCACAGTCATAACGACACTTTCGGGCTGCGCCGCTGAGGCTGCTTCCCCGCACGCAAGGCCGCGCTTCCCGCCGTCGTTCGAGGGTGTTCCGGAAGCGTGCGTAAAAGGGAGGCCGCCCGCGGCCGAGCTAGCACGCGGAGGAACAGCGTCGCACGACGCCCCAGCCGACGGCACAGGTGAAAGGAATGCCTCCACGGCACGCCGCCCGAAAACCAACCCTTCGAGCAGCGAGTTGCTGGCGAGCCGATTGGCGCCCTGAGCGCCGGTGCAAGCTACTTCGCCCGCTGCGTAGAGTCCCGGGACGGTGGTCCGTCCGCCCAGGTCTGTGGCCACCCCGCCCATCCAGTAGTGGGCTGCCGGAGACACCGGAAGCGGTTCGGCCGTCCAGTCGTATCCTGCCGCCGCCGTGGCGGCGGTGATCGTAGGGAACCGCCGCGCCAGGAAATCCGGGCCCTTGGCGGCAGCAATGCCCCGGGCGTCCAGGAACACCGGGCTGTCCGCCGGCGCCCCGGTCCGGGCAAGGTGCAGCGCGATGCTGCGGGAGACGACGTCGCGCGGTGCAAGTTCGGCGTCGGGATGATAGTCCGGCATAAAGCGGTGGCCGTCGGCATCGATCAGCACCGCGCCCTCGCCGCGGACTGCTTCGGACACCAGGAGCGGCGGCGGGCCGCCTGCCGTCTCCGTCATCGCCATGGTGGTGGGGTGGAACTGGAAGAATTCGAGGTCGCTCACTGCGGCGCCTGCACGCCAGGCCAGCGCCAGTCCGTCGGCCGTGGCTACCGAGGGGTTGCTGGTGCGCGCGAAAATCCTTCCGGCACCGCCGGTGGCGAGCAGCACGCCCGTGGCTGCCAGGTTCTTGAGTTCGCCGTTCTGCAGGTAAGTCACGCCGGTCACCCGGCCGTCCGCCGTCGTCAGTTCCGTGACGAAAGCGCCTGTTTCCAGCCGGAGCCGGCCGGACACCGCCCGTTCCAGGACCGCGGCGATCAGACCGCGGGCAATGCGGGCGCCGGTGGCGTCCCCGCCGGCGTGCAGGATGCGCGGTGCGGAATGGGCAGCTTCCAGTCCCAGTGCGGTGTCCCCCTGCGCATCGGCATCGAAGGTGACCCCGTACCGGCGCAGCCCGGCAATGTCCTGTGCCGCCTCCGTGCAGAGGATGCGCACGGCCTCCGGGTTGTTCAGGCCCGCCCCTGCGGCCAGCGTGTCGGCCACGTGGGCCGCCACGGAGTCGCCGGGGGCGGCTTCGCCCGGTTCCAGCACAGCCGACACGCCGCCCTGGGCGTAAAAGGTGTTGCTGTGCTCCAGCTGCCCCTTGCTGAGCAGGACCACTTCCGCAGCAGAGCCATCTTGGGCGTCGGCTGCCAGAAGCGCCGCGTAGAGTCCGGCAATACCGCTGCCGGCAACCACAAGCCGCCTGGTCACGGCCGCGCCGCCAGCATCCGCTCGAGGGCCACGCGCGCCGGAGCGGCCACGTCGTCGTCCACGGTGATGCGGTTGAGGACTTCGCCGTTGACCAGCGCCTCCAGTACCCAGGCCAGGTAACCGGGGTGTATCCGATACATGGTGGAGCAGGGGCAAATGACCGGGTCCAGGCAGAAGATGGTGTGCTGCGGGTACTCCGCCGCCAGCCGGTTGACCATGTTGATCTCGGTGCCGATCGCAAACGTGGTGGGTTCCGTGGCGGCGGCGATGGCCTTCCGGATGAAGTCGGTGGAGCCGGCGGAATCCGCGGCGTCCACCACCTCCATGGGGCACTCGGGGTGCACGATCACGTTGACGCCGGGGAAGTCGGCGCGGGCCTTCTCGATCTGCCCCACGTTGAAGCGCTTGTGCACGGAGCAGAAGCCGTGCCAGAGGATCACGCGGGAATCGAGTAGCGTCTGTTCGTCGTTGCCGCCGAGGTCCTTGCGCGGGTTCCACATGGGCATCTGCTCCATCGGCACGCCCATGGCCTTGGCGGTGTTGCGGCCCAGGTGCTGGTCGGGGAAGAACAGGACCCGTTGGCCGCGCTGGAAGGCCCATTCGAGCACTGTGGCGGCGTTGGATGAGGTGCAGACGATGCCGCCGTGGTCGCCGCAGAAGCCCTTGAGCGCCGCGGAGGAGTTCATGTAGGTGACGGGGATGACCGGAACCCGGCCGTCGGCGTCGGGCTCGGTGCCGTAAAGCTCCTCCAGCTGCTCCCAGCATTCGGTCACGGAATCGATGTCCGCCATGTCCGCCATGGAGCAGCCCGCTGCGAGGTTCGGCAGGATGACCGCCTGGTCCGGCTTCGAGAGGATGTCCGCGGTTTCGGCCATGAAGTGGACGCCGCAGAAGATGATGGCCTCGGCGTCCGGCCGGGTCAGCGCGGCATTGGCCAGCTGGAAGGAGTCACCCACGAAGTCGGCGTACTCAATCACCTCGTCCCGCTGGTAGAAGTGCCCTAGGATGACGGCCTTGTCCCCGAGTGCGGCTTTGGCCGCCCTGATGCGGGTGTCCAGTTCGGCGTCGCTGGCCTTCTTGTATTCCTCCGGCAGCTGCCCCTGGCGCGGGGTGGCCGCGGGGGCGACGTCCGAGCTGGAAGCACCCGGGCCGTACGCAGGCACACCGGCGAGGGCCTCGGCGAGATCGTAATCCCATGGCCCGCGGGCCAGCGCCGGGCTGCAGGTTGCGGCTGTTGCAATGCCTGTGGCACTGCTGGCGGCCTGTTCGCGAGTGATCAACTGGATTGCCGTGTTGACGCTGCTCATGGTGTGCTCCTGTTATCTGGGTCAAGGCCGGGGCGGCCGGTAAAGCGGTAGAGGCGGGGCGGGCGGTGTTTTCCGCCCTGCAGGTATTCGCCGGTTTCTTCGATTTCCGGCGTGGACTTGAGCTGGCGGCGGAAATTCGCGGGGTCCAGCTCCCGGTCAAGGACGGCTTCGTAGACCTCCCGGACCTGGGCCAGGGTGAAGTACTCCCCCAGCAGGTGGTAGGCGACCGAACCGTAGGCCAGCTTGTTCCGCAGGCGCCCGAGGGCATAGTCCACGATCGCGTTGTGGTCGAACGCCAGGTCTCCCAGGCGGTCCGCCCGGAACCACTTGACGTTCTCGGATTCGTCGGCGAGGGCGGCTTCCGTCGGCTGGACCAGCGCCCAGTAGACGATGGACACCACACGCTGGGATGGAGAGCGGTGCAGGCCGCCGAAGGCGTAGAGCTGTTCCAGGTAGTTCGGTGCCAGCCCGGTGGTTTCCTGCAGGTTCCGCGACGCCGCGTCCTGGAGGGATTCGGCGTGGGTCAACGGTCCTCCGGGGAGCGCCCACAGATCCTTGAACGGCTCACGGATGCGGCGTACCAGCGGCAGCCACAGGGTGGGCCGCCCGGATTTCTCGCTGGGACGGAGGGCGAAGATCACCGTGGAAATGGCGAGCGACGGCGGTGCGACCTGCCGCTCGGCAACGTTGGCGGAGCTCGTGTACACGGCGGTTCACCCCGCTTTCTTCGCACCCGACGGTGCCTCTGGGCTTCGTCCGGCGTCCCGTCCGCGGGTACCCCGGTTAGTTATAGTCAACATGACTAGAACTAATGGTACGACTGCCGGGCTCCTACACAAAATGGTTCAGGTCACATTGCGGCGGCCGCTTCGAGCAGCGGCAGCGTCCGGCCTTGGAAGTGCGTGTTCAGGACAATCACGGACGAGGACCTCAGCACGGTCCTGGTGGCGATCATGGCATCAAGGACCCGCTGCAGGTCGGGGTTGGACCGCGCTGCGATCCGCGCCATCAGGTCCGAGCTGCCGGAAACGGTGTGGATCTCGATCAGTTCAGGAATACCCGCCAGCGCTTCGACCACAGCATCGTGCCCCAGGTCCTGGTTGATGGTGAGCGAACAAAACGCCACCACCGGGTAGCCGAAATGGGAGGGGTCCGGCTGGGGCACCCACGAACCGATGACCCCGCCTGCCGTCATCCGGTCCAGCCGGGACTGGACGGTGGCGCGGGCGATCTTCAGGACGCGTGAAGCTTCCAGCACCGAAGCCCTGGGCGAATCCGTGAAGAATCGGACAATTTTGGCGTCCGTTGCGTCCACATTCATTGATTTCCCTTTCACGTCGGCCCATCCGCTTACAAATCGCCGGATATCCGGGCGATACTCCTGCAAACTGCCACCATGCTCTCACGGAAGCTGTGCGAAGAGGCCCGCGCGGGACGGTAAATTCAATATGTCCCAAAAGGACCACCCACCGACCACAAGAAGGTTCGCAAGCATGACGATGAAGTCCACGGCAGAGCGCCCATCCACTTCGCTCGGCCACAGCATGAAGCCCCGCCAGCTGACCATGATGGGGCTGGGCAGCGCCATCGGGGCAGGCCTGTTCCTCGGCTCAGGGGCGGGCGTCCAGGCCGCCGGTCCGGCCGTCCTGATCTCCTACCTCGTGGCCGGCACGCTGATCATCCTGGTCATGTGGGCCCTGGGCGAAATGGCCGCCGCCAACCCGAACAGCGGAGCGTTCTCGGTTTACGCGGAAAAGGCCATGGGCAGGACCGCCGGCGCAACTGTGGGGTGGCTGTGGTGGCTGCAACTGGTAGTGGTCATCGCGGCCGAAGCCCTCGGCGCGGCGGGCCTCCTTTTCACGGTCTGGCCGGTGATCCCCGTCTGGGTGCTTTCCCTGGTGTTCATGGCCCTCTTCACCGCCATCAACCTGGCCGGCGTGAACAACTTCGGTGAGTTCGAGTTCTGGTTCGCCATCCTCAAGGTGGCCGCAATCCTGATGTTCCTGGGCATCGGCACGGCGCTGCTCCTTGGCCTGCTGCCTGACGCACCCAGCCCCGGCCTGGGCAACATCACCGGAAACTTCGCCCCCGCAGGCCTCGGCGGAATTGCCACCGCGCTGTTCGTGGTGATCTTCGCCTTCGGCGGCACCGAGATCGTCAGCGTTGCCGCCGCCGAGACTGAAAACCCCCGCCACAGCGTGGGCCAGGCGATCCGCACGGTGCTGTGGCGGATCCTGGTGTTTTACATCGGCTCGGTGTTTGTCATTGCCGCTGTCCTGCCGGCCACCTCCGAATCCCTCGCCTCGCCGTTCGCCGGCGTACTCGATGCCGCAAGGATTCCGGGAGCCGGCACGGCCATCACCCTGGTGGCTGTCATTGCACTGCTGTCCGCGCTCAACGCGAACCTCTACGGTGCGTCCCGGATGATCTATTCGCTGGCCCAGCGCGACGAAGCCCCGCGCTTCCTGTCGAAGCTGAATGCGGCCAGGGTGCCGATGGTTGCCGTGGGCGTCTCCGTGGCCTTCGGCTTCATCGCCGCCGTGCTCGAACTCCTCTTCCCGGAACAGATCCTCCCGGCGCTATTCCAGCTGGTGGGCTCAACCTGCCTCATGGTCTGGGGCTCTGCCCTCATTTCCCAGCTCATCCTGCGCCGCAAGGCGGATCGCGACGGCACCGAGCTTCCGCTCCGAATGAAGGGCTTCCCGGGCCTGACGATCTTCGGATTGGTCCTGCTGGCGCTGATCTTCGCCGTCGGTTTCAGCAGCCCCGAGAGCAGCCGCCAGCTGGTGAGCACCATCATCCTGGTTGCCGCGATTGCCGCGGCCTGCAGGATCGGCGCCAAGGTCACAGCGTCCCGCCGGGCGAGCGCAGCCAGGTAGGCACGTAGGGGGGCAGCCCAAGCGGATCGCTCCCGATTCCACTAGGCAAATTGCTATGCGACACAGCTGCAGCCATGGCAGCTTTTCACAATCTGGCAAGTCCAACGTGGGCTGATTGCCCAGCCTTCCGCCCGTGACTAGGGTCACAGGCATGGATACCTCGCCTTCCCCTTTGAACGGCAACGACGCCGGGCACCTGTCGGGACCACATGCTGAACCCCTGACCGCCGAGCAGCTTCGCGAACTGTATTCGCTGATGGTGGCCGTCCGGCACCTGGACACATCGGCGATCGCCTGGCAGCGCCAGGGGCTCATCCCCGGCTACGCGCCGGAACTCGGCCAGGAGGCCGCACAGGTGGGAAGCGGCTACGCCGTGGACACCACCCGCGACTTCGTCTTCCCCACCTACCGCGAAATGGGCGTGGCCCGGGCCATGGGTGTGGACATGGTGGCCTATATGTCCACACACAAGGCCACGTGGCACGGCGGACTCTATAACCCGATCGAGTCCCGGCTTGCACCCATCCAGGCCGTGGTGGGCGGATCGGTGCTCCACGCCGTGGGCTGGGCCCACGGCCAGACGCTGGATCAGGCGGACGGCGTGGCCATGACGTACTTCGGCGACGGCGCGTCGTCCCAGGGCGATATCCATGAGGCGATGAACTTCGCGGCGGTCATGAAGGCTCCGGTGGTCTTTTTCGTCCAGAACAACGGCTGGGCCATCTCGGTCCCCACGGAACGCCAGGTGGCCGGCGGATCCGTCGCCGCCCGCGCGGCGGGCTACGGCATGCCGGCACTGAGGATCGACGGGAACGACGTCGTTGCCGTGGCCGAAGCGACGCGCCGCGCCTTCGCGCACGCGCGCGCCGGCAATGGCCCGGTGCTCATCGAGGCCATGACCTACCGCCGCGGCCCGCACTCCACCTCCGATGACCCGGGCAGGTACCGGTCGCTCAATGAAGAGCGCGACGACGCCGGCGAAGACCCGCTGGAACGGTTCCGGAAGCAGCTGCTAGCCGACGGTATCGCCGACGATGCCTTCTTCGCCGAAGCATTGGCAGCCGCCAAAGCCGAGGAGGAAGACATCCGCGCCGGGATCCAGGCGCTCGGTTCCCGCCCCGGCACCGAAATGTTCGACCTGGTCTTCCAGGAAACCACCCCTGCACTGCAGGCCCAGGCCGCCAGCTGGCGCGAGGAGTCCGAACATGTCTAATGCCACCCTTGAAAGCGGGGCCGCCATGGCCGAAGGAACTGCACGCAGCGGAGTTGAACAGTTGTCCATGCAGCAGGCACTGAACCGTGCCCTGGACGAGGTGCTCGCCGCGAACCCGAAAGCGCTGGTCTTCGGTGAGGACTGCGGCCGGCTCGGCGGCGTGTTCCGCATTACCGACGGCCTCCAGGCGAAGCACGGCACCGGCCGGGTGTTTGATACCCCGCTCGCCGAGTCCGGCATCCTGGGCATGTCGGTGGGGCTGGCGATGGCCGGCTTCCATCCCATCCCGGAGGTCCAGTTCGACGGCTTCGCCTACCCGGCCGTCAACCAGATCGTCTGCCAGATTGCCCGGATGAACTACCGCAGCCGCGGCACGATGCCGATGCCCATCACCCTGCGCGTGCCCAGCTTCGGCGGCATTCGCGCCCCCGAACACCACGGCGAAAGCCTCGAGGCGCTCTTCGCGCACGTACCGGGCCTGAAGGTCGTCTCGCCGTCGAACCCGCACGAGGCATACCACCTGCTCAAGTACGCCGCCACGCGGCCTGACCCGGTGATCTTCATGGAGCCGAAGTCCCGCTACTGGCAAAAAGGCGAGGTCGACTTCGACTCTCCGGACCCGGCAGGCTCCCCCACCGGCGGCTCCCCCACCGGCGCGAAAGTCAAGCGCGCGGGCCGCCACCTCACGCTCGTCGCCTGGGGCGCCATGGTGGCGCGCTGCCTGCAGGTGGCCGAGCTCGCCGCCGAGGACGGGATCGACATCGAGGTCCTGGATCTGCGCTGGCTGAAGCCCATCGATGAAGCCACGCTGGCGGCGTCCGTGCGGAAGACGCGGCGCGCCGTCGTCGTCCATGAAGCGCCGCTCACATCCGGGCTTGGCGCCGAAGTTGCCCAGCTCATCACGCAGGCCTGCTTCGACACGCTCAAGGCACCCGTGGAGCGCATCACCGGCTTCGACGTGCCGTATCCCTCGGGCGATCTGGAAGACGAATACATCCCGAACATTGACCGGATCCTCTTTGGCATCCAGCGAGTATTGGAGTACAAACGTGGCTGAAATTTCCTTCCCGCTCCCCGACCTCGGCGAGGGCCTGATCGAGGCGACGGTGCTGGAGTGGCTGGTTTCCCCGGGCGATCAGGTGGAGCGCAACCAGCCGCTCGTCGAAGTGGAAACCACCAAATCCGCTGTTGAACTGCCCAGTCCGCAGGCAGGTAAAGTGGTGCGTATCCACGGCGGGCCCGGTGACAAGATCAATGTCGGCGAGCCCCTGATTGTGTTTGAGGTGCCGGACAACACTGCCGGCATCGTGGGCACGGTCCCGAAGGAAGAGGCACCAAAGCGCCGGGTCCGCCTGAGCGCCGTACTTGATGAGGACTGACACCATGAGCGGCAGGCACACCGGCGAGCAGCACCACCACACCGTGGAGGGCACCGACCCCCAGCTTTACGTGGAGGTGCACGAGCCGGAGGCCGACACCGGGCTGCGGCCCGTCCTGTTGCTCCACGGGTTTTCCTCCTCCACCAAGCTCAACTGGCAGGACACCGGCTGGCTGGCCGCCCTGCTGGAAGCCGGCCGCCGCGTCATAACCGTCGACCTGCCCGGCCACGGCCGCAGCGGGGCACCGGAAGACATGGATTCGTACAGCCCCAGCCGGATCCGCGCGGACCTCCTGCAGGTGGCGTTCGACGCCGGTGTCCGCCCCTTGCGGGACGGCGACCCCGCCAGCGGGCTCGACGTGGTCGGCTACTCCCTGGGGTCCCGGCTCGCCTGGGAATTCGGCGCCACCCAGCCGGAGCTCGTTCACCGCCTGGTGCTCGGCGGCCCCAACATTGCCGATCCGCTGGCGGCCTTTGACCTGGTGGCCGCGCAACGTTATCTGGCGGACGGCACGCCCATCGCGGACGAGTCCACGGCCGGCCTGCTGAAAATGGCCCAGGGGCTGCCCAGCAACAATATCTTTGCGCTGTTGTCGCTCGTGGAAGCGATCAAGGGAGAACCCTTCGATCCGGCCGAAGCCGTCCCCCACATGCCCATGCTGCTTGTGGCCGGCGAGAAGGACGACCGGGCCGCGACCATGCCCGAGCTCGCTGAACTGGGCGCCAGGTCAGGGGCGCTCGTGGAGCAGCTGCTGATTCCCGGCCGGAACCACAGCAATGTGATCACCAGCAGGGCGTTCAAGCAGGCGGCAACGGAGTTCCTGGGAGTCTAGGTCCGGCACACCAACGGCGGGCGCGGACCGTAATGGTCCGCGCCCGCCGTCGTGCTTGTCAGGAACGCTGCGCAGTCAGCCTGCCTCCTAGTGGTGGCTGCTGACGCCCAGCGGGCGGCCCTTGGTTTCGCCGGCCAGGAGTACACCGACTGCGGAAATAACGCACAGGACCATGATGTAGATGCCGATGGAGCCGGTCCACTTGGTGCTCTGCATCAGCGTCTCCGCGATGGTGGCCGCGAAGGCACCGCCCAGGATCGCACCGAACGCGTAGCCGATGGAAATGCCCGAGTAGCGCACGTTGGCCGGGAACATTTCGGCATACATGGCGGACATCGGGCCGTACGACAGCCCGAGGCCGACGGTCAGCACGAAGAGCGCCAGGCCGTACAGCATGATGTTCTTCGTGTCGATCAGGGCAAACATCGGGATCATCCAGGCGAACACGATGCCGTAGCCGATCAGGAACGTCTTGACCCGGCCGATCTTGTCAGAGAGCCAGCCGCCCACGAGCGTGAAGATCAGCCAGCCGAATGAAGCCAGGGTGGTGGCCAGCAGGATCTCGGCGACCGGCATCTTCAGCGTCTTGGTGGCGTAGGAGATGAAGAACGCGATCAGCAGGTAGCCCGCCGCGTTATTGCCGATGAAGATCATCGTGGAGTAGAGCACGGACTTCTTGTGGAACTTGATCAGCTGTCCGAGCGGAGCCTTGGCCTTCTCCTTGCGCTCGATCATTTCCTTGAAGACCGGGCTTTCGGCCACCGCACGGCGGATCAGGTAGCCCACCACGATCAGCACGATGGACAGCAGGAACGGCACGCGCCAGCCCCAGGCGCCGAAGGCTTCCTTGGACATGCTGGTGTTGAGGAAGTACAGCAGGCCCGTGGCCAGGATCATCCCGACGGGAACGCCGATCTGCGGGTACGCGCCGAACAGGCCCCGCTTGCTCTTGGGAGCGTGCTCCACGGCCATCAGTGCCGCGCCGCCCCATTCACCGCCGGCGGAGAAGCCCTGGATGATGCGGAGCAGGATCAGCAGGATCGGCGCCCAGACTCCGATGTCGTTGTAGGTCGGCAGCATGCCGATCAGCGCGGTGGCGGCACCCATCATGATGAGGGTGAAGACCAGCATGGCCTTGCGGCCCAGGCGATCGCCCAGGTGGCCGGCGATGACTGCGCCGAGCGGGCGGAAGAGGAAACTGATGCCGATCAGCGCGAAGGAAAGGATCTGCGCAAGGCCGGGATTCGAGGCCTGCAGCGGGGTGAGGAACAGCGGTGACAGCAGCGTTGCTGTGAGCTGGGCAAAAATGAAGAAGTCGTACCACTCGATGGTGGTGCCGACCAGCGTCCCGGCGAGGACTTTCCGTTCCTCATGTTTGCTGCTGGGGCCCGCCTCTGAATCGACGTGTGAAGTTGCGGTCATTGGAACTCCGTGGCTGTGGGCAGTAGCAGAAAGCGCTACTACCGAATTTGGAATGACGCCGAGCGAATTACCGATCGAACGGTCAGTTGGTATGAGGATACTCGAATGTGTGACAAAGCGCACTAGGACTTTTGGTCCAACGTGCCGCCGGACTCGTGGCGCCGGACTCGTGGGCGGCGGCCACATGGACCCGGCAGGCAGGACGGTCAGTCCGGCCTGGTGAGGAATTCGCGGACCCTGACCCGGACCGGTTCGCGGTCATAACTGTTGACGAGGGCACCGGCCATCCGGACGGGATCACCGAAGAAGAAGTACTCGTAGAGGGACTGCCGGCCCGCGAACCCTGAGATGGAGGCATCAAAGGCCAGCTTGAACAGGCGGACGCGCTCAGGTCCGGTGAGCGTCTTGCCCTGCAGATACATGTCGATGTCCGCCCTGGCCCCGCTGTTGACGTCGGCCTCACCCGGCAGCGCCATCAGCCCGGAGGCGGAGAACTTCCGGATGATCTGCGGGAAGCGCTGGGCGATTTTGGGGTACCAGTTCCTGGCAGCATTCAGCGTGGTCCATTTGGGAAGCATCACGCCTGCCTCGTTGGGCCTGGCGTCAGCTTCCGACGCGCGGACCAGCGCCTTGCCGATTTCGACGTCGATGATCAGTTCGGCGATGTCCTCCTGGATGTGCTGGAAACCGTCGATCCCGATGGACTCGGCCAGTTCCGACGCCAGGCCGAGGAAGAACTCGCTCTTGGCGATCGTCCGGGTGACCACCTGGTGCGTCATGAGGGCGCCCGCGCCGGTCTCCGTGTAGAAGCTGTTGCAGAGCTCCGGGTGGCCGAGCATGAAGATCCGTTCGCTCGGCACGAATACCCTGTCGAAGATGGCCACCGCATCCATTTCCTCATAGCGCGAGGCCAGGGGCTCGTCATGGCTGCTGCCGCCGTTGTACAGCGAGGTTCGGCACAGGTACCGCAGGCCCGGAGCATCATTGGGGATGGCGAACGCATAGGAATACGGGGCGTCCTCCGGGGTGCCCCGCAGCACGGTGGACGGGAACACCAGGAGCTCGTCGGCAATGGGCGCGATCGTGGCCAGCATGCGGGCACCGCTGATCACAATGCCGTCCTCGCGCTCTTCGACGATGTGGGCCGACAACTGCCCGCCCATCTGTTCGGAGCCCGAGACGGAGCGGTTGACCTGCGGCGGGATGAGCGTGTGCGTGGCAAGGACGTCGTTCTCCCGTGCCCACTCGTAGTAGTTGCGGATGTTTTCGCCAAATTTGGGGTCGGCCTGCGAGAACCATTTTTCCGCGGTGCTGAGCGCCGTCAGGGATGAGTTCATATAGTCCCCCGAGCGGCCCAGGAAGCCGTTGGAGGATTCGGCCCAGGTGGAAATGGCCCTGCGCCGGCGCTGCAGATCCTCGATGGTCCGGGGGACCAGGAAGGACGCGTTCACCAGGTCGCCGGTCGAGGGCGAGGGGTATGTCAGTGCTTCCTGGTGGGCGGGGTCGTGCTGCATGTCGAAGAGCTTCGCGTAGGACCTGGCCACGTTGCGGAACGCCGGGTGCTCAGCAATTTTTTCGCTGACCACCTCACCGTCGATCACCACATGGGGCTTCATGGCGTTGAGTTTGTCCAGATACTGCCGTCCGGTGCGGATACCCATTGTTCTTCCTCCAGTCCTCGTTGAGCTGCAGCGGGTTGTTCGGATACGGGGGCCGGGCTAGAGGAGGTCCTCCATGCCCAACTCCCGGTCCGGGATGGTGGTGTAGGTGCCGTTGGCAAACGCCAGGGCGTCGCCGTGGCGGTAGTCGAAGTCCACCACCTGGCCGAGATACAGGGTGTGGTCGCCGCCGTCGTATGCAGCCCAGGGCCGGCACTCGAAGTACGCCAGGACCCCGGCGAGGCGCGGCGCCGTGGCACCCTCCACCCACCGGGGTTCGTGCCCGGGGCGGCCGGCGAAATGCGTGGCGAGGTACCGCTGTTCGGCACCCAGAATATTCACCGTGAACGGACGGCCGGCAAGCTCATCGTGCGCTTTTGCGGTACGGGCAATGCTGACCAGGACCAGGGGCGGCTCCATGGACACCGACGTAAACGAGTTAACGGTGATGCCGTGGCGCTTGGTGGCGCCGTCGAAGGTCACGATCGCGACGCCTGTGGCAAACCTGCCGAGGCTCCCGCGGAAACGGTGGTCCTTCGGTGTCGACGTCCTGCCCGCAACTTCGGGGGCCTCTCCCGGACGTGGTGTGGACATCATCATTGATCCCTTGGATTGTCTGCTCTATAGTCGATCTCGACGACCCAACTGTTCTATAGTTGAACATATAGTTCCCATATGGAACGCTAACCCAAAGTGAGGCGCAACACAAGACCCTGCGAGTGGAGCGCCACGGAACCCGGCCTAGGATGGACAGCATGACTCAGACTGCCGGCGCCGGTACACAGGCCGCGACCGCCCAGGCTTCCCCGTCGCAGACCCTCTCGCGCGGGATCCGCGCGCTGGAAATTCTCGCGGAAGCCGGGCAGCCGCTCACCATCGCTGAACTTGCCGACGCGATGGGGGTCCATCGTTCCGTGGCCTACCGGATCCTGCGCACGCTGGAGGATCACTCCCTGCTGGTCCGGGACGACTCCGGCAAGGTCCAGCCCGGCCCGGGCCTGGCCGTCCTGGCACGGGGTGTTTCCCGCAACCTGCAGTCGGCTGCATTGCCTGAGCTCACACAGCTTGCCAACACCCTGAACATGACGGCCTTCGTCGCGGTGTGGGACCACCAGGACTGCATCACCCTGGTGACCGTGGAGCCCCGGCACTCGGCGGCCACCGTGGTCCAGCACCCCGGCTCACGGCACCCGATAAGCGCCGGCGCCCCGGGGATAGCCATCCAGTCTGCACTCACGGAGCACGACTGGAACCTGCTGGCGCCGGATATCCCCTACCGGCCCGAGGCGGCCGAGGCCCGGAAACGCGGCTACGCGGCCAGCCACGATGAAGTCATTGCGGGGGTTTCCTCGCTGGCAGCCCCCATCAACGTGCCGGGCGGCCGCCCGGCCTCGGTCGCCGTCGTCTACATCCGCTCAACCCAGGACCCGGCTGAAGTGGCGGCAGCCCTGACCTCGAGCGCCGCGCGCATCGAAAAGCAGCTGCTCTAAGGCGCGGCACGCCATTCGTTAGCGGCTGCCGGCCACCTGGGTTCCGCGGCGCGCCTTGCCGTTTCGGATGACGACGGCGGCGGCCGCCCCCAGCAGGAACAGCGCCGCTGCGGCGCAGACCGGCACGAGGAACGCGGCGGAATACCCCTGGTGCTGCGCCAGCTGACCGGCTACCGAAGACCCCAGTGCCGTGCCGGCGACAATGCCGCTGGCGAGGGCTGTCATGACGGTTCCCAGCCGCCCGGCCGGGGCCACCAGGCCGCCGATAGCGAATACGGTGACCATCAGCGGGCCCACGGGCAGTCCGAGGACCAGCAGTACCAGCACCATGGGGAACGCCGAAGCAGGCAGCAGCAGGAGCACCGCCAGGCCGGCCATGAGCATGGCACTCACCATCCAGCGTGCCGACAGGGTGAACCGCTGCGGCCAGTAGGCAACGCTCAGGGCTGCCGCGGCCGAACTCAGTCCCATGACGGCGTAGAGCAGCCCGGCAATTTCGGCCGTGGCAAAGCTTGCCGAGAAGGAGCTCAGGCCCGTCTGGGTGGAACCAAAGAATGTCCCCATGCACACCATGGCCAGGAAGGGCAGGGCAACAGCTGCCATGCCGTTCGCGCGGGAGCCCGTTCGCCCGGACCCTGCGGCGTCGGACCCTGCGGTGTCGGGGCCGGCGGTGGCGGAGGCATCCGTGCCCGAAGCAGCCGTTCCTGAGCCTGCGACCGTCCTGGCGCCCCGGCGCCGGCGCACGCTCAGCGGTACGGCGAGGTGGGTGCGGTGGACGGCGAACGCGGGCACGAGGGTGAGCGTCAGGGCTGCGGCCAGGGCCAGCGGAAGCCAAGGGGCGATCAGGCTCGCGAGGATGCCCACCAACGCGGGGCCGAGGACGAAGGTCAGTTCATCGGCGGTGCTTTCGTAGGACAAGGCCGCATCCAGGTCCTTCGCATTCCTGGCTGTGCTGCCCCGGGCGGTCAGCGCCATCCAGCGGACGCGGGCCAGCGGGCCCACCTGGGGGCAGCTGGCCCCTGCCACGAAAGCCGCGACGAGGACCGGCACAGCCGCACCAAGGTCCTGGCCGGACGGAACGAGGTAGGCCGTGAGGATCAGGGCCACCACGGCGGCGGTGTTGAAGACCGCAGCGACCAGCAGCACCAACCGCTGGCCGAGCCGGTCGGCCCAGGCCCCGAGCACCGGCGCTCCCAGTGCGGAGCCGATTCCCACGGCCCCGGCTGCTGCTCCGCCGACCGCGTATGAGCCCGTGACGGCCGTAACCAGGGTCAGGGCGCCCACTGTCAGCATGGCCAGGGGAAGGCGGGCGAAGAGACCCAGCGGGATGAAGCCCTTGCCTGCCAGCAGCGGAAGCCGGGCGTAGCGGCCACCCCGGCTCGAAAGCGGGCGGGGGATGTCCTGCTCAGGATGCGGTGCGGGGCGCGCAGTGGCTTCGGGTGCAGTGGCTTCGGGTGCGGTGGTGGCAGGGGACGTTGCGGCGGATGCCTGCGAGAACATTGAAGTGGTCATTATTCCGGGTTCGCTCAAAGATGCGCATCGTCCCTCCTCCCGATGCGCGCGACCCGGTAACCCTTCAATTGTAGCCGAGGCCCCGGCACGCCGGTCCCGGCTGACGGAGCTCGAAACCGCCGCCGGGCCAGGGAATCAGGCCGGAGCGTCGTCGGAAATGTGGAGCGTGGACCCGTTCCGCCCCTTGACCACCTGGAGCTGGGTGCTGATGCGCTGCTTCATCTCCGGCACGTGGCTCACGAGGCCGACCACCCGGCCGCCGTCCCGCAACCCTTCAAGGGCATCCATGACCTGTTCCAGCGCCTGCTCATCCAGGCTGCCGAAGCCCTCATCCACGAAGAGCGTCTCGATGTCGACCCCGCCGGACTCCTGCTGCACTACGTCGGCAAGGCCCAGCGCCAGAGCCAGCGAGGCCATGAACGATTCACCACCGGAAAGCGTTGACGTATCCCTGCGCTGCCCGGTCCACTGGTCCACGACCTCGAGGCCGAGACCGGACTTGGCTCCCCGGGCAGCCTTGGCGTCCGTGTGCTGCAGGGTGTACCGGCCATCGCTCATTCCGACCAGCCGCTCCGAGGCGGCGATGGCCACCTGCTCCAGCCTGGCCGCCAGCACGTAGCTGTTAAGGCTCATCCGGTAGGAGTTGTCGCCGGCACCGCGGGCGGCGTCGGCCACCGCGGTGAGCAGCGCCGCGCGTTCCCGCGGACCTTGGCCTGAAGCTGCCAGCAGGGTGTAGTCCCCCGCGATCCGGCAGATGGTCTGCACCGATTTGTCCGCGAGCCCGGCCGCGATGACTGCTTGCCTGGCGGCCTGTTCCGCAGCGGAATCCTCCGCCCGGAGCTCTTCGAGCACGCCGGGCTCGACCGGGCCGTCCGCCGCAAGCTCGCGGGCCGCCTGTGTGAGTTCCTCGCCGGCGAAGAGTTCGCCGACGCGGGCTGCTTCATCCTGGCCGGCCCGGATGGCCGCTTCAAGCGTGGCCGCTTCAGGGGCCGGCAGGAGGACGGCCCGGGCCGCCTCTGCGGAGGCGAATCCGGACTCCGGAAGCGCCTGGTCCAGCAGCTGGCGGGCCTCCGTGGTCCGCAGCATGGCCTGTTCGAGGCTGGTCCGGGCGGCGTCTGCTCGTTCCAGGAGGGCCGTGGACTGATTCAGCGAGGTGAGCCGGCTGCCGAGGGTCGGGTAGCCGGCATGCAGCTTCTGCAGCGTAGCCTCCAGTGCAGCTGCCTGTTCGAGGACCTCCGTGTGCGTGGACTCCGTCGTCGCAATGCTGGAATCAGTAGCCGCCTGCGTCGATTCGGCGGCTGCAACCTGTTCGTCCAGTTCCGCCAGCCGCTCACGGCTGGCGACGAGATCCGCGGCGGCCCGGACGGCCTCGCGCGCACGTTCCTTGGCCAAAGCGGCTTCCGCGCGGGCGTCCTCCGCCGGGGTGTCGCCACCCTGGGCCGCCAGGACGGCGACCTGCTGCCGGGCCTCGGCAAGTTCCTTGTCCAGCGTTGCGAGGACAGCCTCTGCTGCCTCACAAGCTTCCTGGGCTGCCTGTTCCGCTTCAGCGATGGCCAGCGCGGCTGTGGCCGCGGGCGCCGGCGAGGGGTGCTCCGGGCTGCCGCACACCGGGCAGGGCGCGGCCGGCCGGAGCTGGGAAGCGAGCTCCGCAGCGGCGTTGGCGAGCCGCTCTTCCCGCAGATCCAGCCACCGCTGGCGGTGGTTCTGCTGATCATCCCGGGCAATGCGGTGCCGTTCGTCCACGCCGGAACATAACCGGGCCGCCGTGGCATACCGGCCGACGACGGCCACGAGTTCCTCAGCGGCAGCGGCTTCCTTGGTCCGCAGCTGGGCTTCGGCAGCGAGCTCCTCAAGGGGTGCCAGACCGGCCAGCAGCCCGGCCATTTCCGCACGCAGCGCATCAAGGGCCGCGGCGCCGGCGCGCCACCCCTCCCTCAGCTTCTCCACGGTGCTGCGAAGCTCTGTGCTGCGGACCGCCATCCCGGACAGCCTGGCCTCATCCGGCAACCGTTCCTCGAGCACGGCGCGGAGGGAGCGCAGGCGGCTGAGTTCGCTGCGCAGGACTGCCGCTTCGAAGTAGGGTTCGCCTTCGCTTCCGGCGGGGTGGCGGCTTGTGGTGGCGCCCCCGCCGGTAGCCAGGGCGGCAAGCTCGGGGTCCAGAAGAACCGCGGCGTCCAATTCGGCGGCAGCCGCGGCCATTGCGCCGGCCGCCCGCTCTTCGGCGTCCTCTGCTTTGTCGACGGCCTGCAGCTGGCCGCCGAGCACTTCGGCCCTGCGGTGGAGGCCAAGCTGCCGGGTCTTTTCACCGAGTTCGGGTGCCGCCGCGTCGGCGGCCGATTTCCGCAGTTCCGCGGCGGCGAGTTTTGCCTGGCGGGCGGCACGCGCGGCCGCGGACTCGAGGCGCCGGGCAGCCTCGGCGCGCGCTGCCGCCGCCTGGTCCGCCTCGGCCTGCAATATCCCGGCCCTGGCCGCGGCGGTGTCCTGCAGCCAGGCAAGAAGGTGGTCGGCGTCGTCGGGCACGGGGAAGGCGTCCGGCAGATCCTCTTCGGACGGTGCCGCTTCAGCCCGGGCCTGCGCCAGCAGCAGGTCCAACTGGTTGTTGAGGCCGGCGACCTCGGTGCGGGCCTCCGCGGCCTGCCGGGCCAGTTCCTGCTCGACAGCCCCAAACCGCTGCGTGCCGAAGAGGCTTTGAAGCAGCTCCAGCCGGTCGGAGGGCTTTGACCGAAGGAAAGCAGCGAAGTCGCCCTGGGGCAGCATGACCACCCGGGTGAACTGCTCCCGGTCCATGCCGAGCACTGAACTGATTTCAGCCCCGGCCTCATCGTTCCGGCCGGACTTTTCCATCCACTGCCCGTCAACGCGTTCCCGCAGCAGCGTATTGGCTTTCTGCTCCGTAAATCCGTTTTTGCCCCTGGCGCTGGGCCGGTTCCACGCAGGGATCCTGGAGACCTCAAAATGCCGGCCTTTGGCGGAAAACTCGCAGGTGACGCGCGGTTCGGCGGCGGCGTCAGCGTGGTCGCTGCGGAGCCGCTTTCCTTCCTGTCGCGCACCCGGCACGGATCCGTACAGGGCAAAGCAGATGGCATCCAGCACGCTGGTCTTGCCGGCACCGGTTGCGCCGTTCAGGAGGAAGAGTCCGTGAGAGCTGAGCCGGTCAAAGTCGATGTGCTCGGTGCCGGCGAAGGGGCCGAAGGCGGAGATTTCAAGCCGGTGGATCCTCATCGTGACATCTCCCCCAGACGCACGGCTTCGAGCGCTTCCCCGAGAACAGCTGCTTCGGCGTCATCGGTGCTGCGGCCCCGAACGTGCTCCAGGAAGCCGCAGCAGATGGACAGATCGTCATCCGCCGCGGCGAGCCTGGAGCTGTAACTCGTCGTGGTAGCTGCAGCGGCGCCTTCGGGCTCGAAACCGAGGACCAGGGTGTCCGGAAAGCGGGCACGAAGTTTGTCCATGGCCTGGGCGGGGCGCTGGGAGTCCGTCAGTGTGATCTGGCAATACGCGGCCTCGGCCCAGGCGTGCTCCTCTGCCGTGAGGAGGTGGTCCAGAGTGCCCCGCAGCACCGCGAGCGCGCGCGGCGCGTCCCATTGGACCTCCCTGACGTCGGTGATGCCCGTGGCATCCGCTTCGACCAGCCAGCCGCCTTTCCGGTGCTTCGCCTCTGAGAAGGAATAGGCAAGGGGCGAACCGGAATAGCGCACGGTCGGCGACAGCGTCTGCCTGCCGTGCAGGTGCCCGAGTGCGGTGTAGCCAAAACCGTCGAAGAGATCCAGGGGGACGGCCCCGACTCCGCCGATGCTCAGGTCCCTTTCACTGTCCGAGCTGATCCCGCCGCTCGCGAACGTATGGGCCAGCACGACGGAATGCACGGTCCTTCCGCTCGCACGGGTGACCACATCGGACCGGATCTTCGCTGTGGCTGCGCGCGTCACTTCGAAGTGGCTGGCGGGCTCAACGCCCAAGTGCTCGGCGACCAGACGGGGCTCGAGCCACGGAATGCCGTAAATGGCCAGCACAGGACCATCCTCCGCCGGGTCCAGCGGAAACAGCACCGGCACATCGAGTTCGGCGAGCCGGGTACGCAGGTGCACTCCCCCGCGCTCCAGCAGCCGCGACGCGAAGCCAAGGCGGATGGCCGAATCGTGGTTCCCGCTGGTGAGGACCACCTGCGCTCCCGCGTCCGTCAGGCGGACCAGGGCATCATCCAGCAGGCGAACGACGTCGACGCCGGGCAGGGCGCGATCGTAGACATCCCCGGCAATCAGGACGACGTCCACTTTCTCCGCGCTGACGAATTCGACCAGCTGGTCAATGAAATCCTGCTGGGCGTCCAGCATGCCGACGCCGTGGAAGGACCGGCCCAGGTGCCAATCGGAAGTGTGCAATAACCGCATGTTCTTAAGCTATCCGCGGGTACCGACAGTTTTGTGGCACAGACACGGCTTGGCCGGGCAACTACCGTCCGCGCTTGCCGTCAAAGAAGTCGCGGGCGTCGTCGTCAGCGGAGCCATCAGCGTCGTCAGAGGTAACGCCGGCGGCATCGTCGTCGTCGTCGAGATCGTCGTCGTTGGTGACCAGTTCGTCGTCGTCTGCATCGTCTTCGGCATCGTGCGCGCGGGCCGGCGCAGCAGCCGGGGCCTCGGCGAACCCGCGGAACACCAGACCTGCGATGGCGGCGCCCACCAGCGGCGCCACCCAGAAGAGCCACAGCTGTTCAAGGGACCAGGAGTTGCTGAAGATGGCCGAGGCGGTTGCGCGTGCCGGGTTGAACGGCGTGTTGCCCACTGCCTGGCCCAGCTGCAGCAGGACGGCGAGCGTGAGGCCCACAGCGAAGGGCGCGGCGGCCTTGCTGGTGTTGCGTGCAGCCGTGGTGCCGAGGAAAACGGCTACCAGGATGGCGGCGCCCAGGACCTCCACGAGCAGGACGCCGGCCATGGGCGCCTGGATGATGGAATGCTCGCCAAAGCCGGCGGTCACGGTGTCAAAGGCGGCCCGGGTGTCTTCGATCTTGGGAACAGTCCGCAGGATTCCGAACAGTGCCAGTGCTCCGGCCACAGCCCCGACCAGCTGCGCACCGAGGTACGCCGCGGCTTCCGGCACCCGGATGCGGCCTGCGATGGCGTTGCCCAGGGTTACTGCCGGGTTGAAATGGCCACCGGAAATGTAGGCGAAGGCGAGCATGGCCGCGGTGACGGCAAGTCCGGCCGCCAGCGAGGCGGACAACGGGTTTGACTGCGGAATCGTGAACAGCGGAACGCCCAGGCCGGCGATGACCAGGAACAGGGTGCCAAAGGCCTCCGCTGACAGGCGTGCCACCAGGCCCGGTTTGAAAGCCTCCGGTGCGGCATGCAAATCGGAACTTCGGGTCGGGCGTGCAGGCACAGGGGCGGTCATGGTGTGGAAATCCTTTGTTTCGATGCGCGGCCGGTGATCCCGGTGAGCGTGCGGGCGGCGGTGCGCCCGGCAATGTACTGTCCGACGTATTCTGCCAACTGAGTCTGGACGCTTGCTGGATTCGAGCTTAGCGGTCGACGCGCCGCCGCAGCGACTTCGGTACCTGCGCCCGGGGAATCCAGATGCCGTACGCGGGGTAAATTTACAGATATGAGCACTGAACATTCCCGCCTGACGGCGCCGACGCCCCAGTCCCGGATCCATGGCTGCCTGCTGGGCGGCGCCTTGGGCGATTCCCTCGGCTACGCCGTGGAATTCGATGATATTTCCACCATCCGGAGCCGCTTCGGTCCGGCGGGACTTCAGGATTTTTCAGCGCTCGACGGCGGCAGCCACTTCTCCGACGACACCCAAATGACGCTGTATACGGTTGACGGCCTCGTCGAGGCACTGGAGTGGGCAAATGATGGCACAGCCGCCGATGCCAACGCCTGTGTATGGCTCGCCTACCTTCGCTGGCTGGCGACGCAGGGCGTGCCGGTACCGTCGTCGGCTCCAGCCCCGCAGCCGCGCTGGATTGACGGTCAGCCAGCCCTGAAGCATCGCCGCGCGCCCGGAAATGCCTGCCTCAGCGGCCTGGCCTCCGGCGAAATGGGGACCATCTACCGCCCGGTCAATCCCGAGTCGAAGGGATGCGGCACGGTGATGCGCTCGGCGCCGTTCGGCCTCATTCCGCACATCCCGGCGGAGGCGGTGTACAAGCTGAGCTCTGACGCGGCTTCGTTGACCCACGGCCACCGTTCGGCGCGGCAGAGTGCAGGAACTTTCAGCCTCCTGATCCACGCCCTGATGAGTGGCCAAAGTCTCACAGAAGCGGCCGAATACGTGCTCGACCATGCCCGTGGACGGGACGACGCCGAGCCGGCACTCATTGACCGGCTGGAACGGTCCGTCCACCTCGCGGCAGTCTCCCGGCAGGAGCCGGCGGCGGCCGGCCGCCTCAGCCCCGAAGACCTGGTCCATGAGCTCGGGGAAGGCTGGGTGGCGGAGGAGGCACTCGCCGTCGCGCTTTACGCGGTGCTGGCCACAGCGCCGGCACGGGAGATGGCCGGCAACACCCCGGAGGAGACGACCGGCGCCGTTTCCAGTGCAGGCATTGAGGCGCACTTCCGTGAGGCCATCGTGCTGGCCGTGAACCACAGCGGGGACAGTGACTCCACCGGCTCCATCGCCGGGAACATCCTGGGCGCCTTCTACGGTGAGGAGTGCCTGCCGGCGGAGTGGCTGGAGTCGCTGGAAGCCCCGGAGGTCATCCGCGGTATGGCCGGTCAGCTGATCTCGGTGACCATCGCCTGAGTCAGGGCCGCTTCAGGGAGATGTTGGTGCAGGCTTCGCAGATGTCCGCCGGAATGAGTCCGCGGCGCTGAAGGAAGCCGAAGATCGCGCAACCCAGGCAGAACCCTGCGAATGCTTCCAGCGAGGCTGCCAGGATAAGGACAGCCAGGAGCGTCCAGGCAGCGGGAGCAAGCCCGGCCGCGAGCAGTAGCGCCGCGGCGGTGGACATGGCTGCACCGATGCCCTGCGCGAAGCGCTTGGGCGGGCCCGGAACCAGCTTGGCCCGGCCCAGACGCGGGGCCAGGACCTTGACGGAAAGCCGGGCAAGGGGTGAAATCCTGGGACCGAACAGCACGCGCAGCCAGAAGCCTGCGGCGATTACGGCAAGTCCCCAACCCCATCCGGTCAACAGCGTGGCGGCGGCAAGCACCACAACGAGGGCTGCGGTGATCCTGGCAGCATACTCGTTGACCGGGTTGGGGAATGCGAACACCGTGCGCCAGTCGACGCCGGTGCGCCCGCCTGCTGCCGTGGCAGTAGTAGGAACGGCGTCGGCCGGGGAGTCGGTCTGGAGTTTACCCATGGTGCAAGGCTAGGAGTCCGCCTCCGGCACCGGAAGGATTGTTGCGCCGTATGACCGCTGGCTAGATCAGGGCGGCGGCTGCCGGCACCTGCCCGCCCACCATCTGCAGGAACTCACCTTCGGACAGCACTTCGATGGCCTGCCCACGCTCGTGGAGTTCCAGGACCCGCCGGGCTTTGCCGGTCAGGCGGCCGGAGCGGAGGTCCGAGGCCACAAAGCCGTCGCCGACCACCAGCACCGTGGTCCGTCCGGTCACCCTGCTTTCGGGCTGCGCGCCGTACTCGGCCGACAGGACCTTGGCCTCCGGCCGGGGCATGGCGAGCTCCCCCGTGAACACGACCGTCTGCCCGAACAGCGGGTGGCCGGGTTCGGCGTCGGAATTTGGCACGGGGTTGGCCCCTTCCTCGGGCCAGCCGGATTTGAACGCCCGCGCCGCGGCTGTACCGGTTCCGCCGGCTGCCCCCAGGGCAGTCAGCGTGGCCTTGGACAGGCCGTCACGGGCGGGATCGAATGCCTGTTGATGCGGGAGCTCCAGTCCCAGGGACAGGAAGAGTTCCGCAATGCTGCCGGCGCCGTTGCGCCGGGCAATGTCTATCAGGATTCCCGCGCACGCCCTGGCATCCTCAGCTGCGTCGTGGTGGTTGACCAGCGGAACGCCGGCTTCCTCCGCCGCATAGGGCAGCGAATTGGAGACCAGGGAATAGCACCGGCGGGAAAGCATCACGGTACACACATAGTCGTAGGCAGGACCCGGCAGCCCGGACACTTCCAGCCCGGACCGGATCACGCCCAGGTCGAAGGCGGCATTGTGGGCAGCCAGGACATCGCCGCCAATGAAGGCACCAATCTCGGGGAAGAGCTCGCCGAAGCGCGGCAGGCCGGCCACATCCTCGGCCCTGATGCCGTGGATCCGCACATTGTGGTAATCGAACCGGTCATGGTTTTCGGGCGGGCGCATCAGCCAGGAAGCCTCCTCCACCACCACGCCGCCGCGGACCTTGCTCAGCCCAACGGCGCACGGCGAACCGCGGAAGCCGTTGGCTGTCTCGAAGTCGATCGCCGTAAAGTCCAAACCCACGGGTCAAACTTTACCGCCGGCCGGCCCGTGCCCCGGCACGCCAGCCCGGCTCGTCGCGGGTGTCGATGGTCACGCACCGTCCCTGCAGGAAAGCCCGGCACCGGGGGTCCAGTAACCTTGAGGGGTGAACCTACATGCGATGAGTGACTTTGCCGTGTCCACCCTCGGGGGTGCGGGACCGGTGCAGCCGCACCTGGCCTCGTTCCTCCCCGACTGGCTCAACCCCCAGATCTTCCTGGCCGATCCGGCCCTGGCCCCCTGGGTTGTGCTGCTGGTCTGCGGCATCATCTTCGCCGAGACGGGCTTGCTGATCGGCTTCTTCCTCCCTGGCGACTCCATGCTGTTCACTGCCGGACTGCTGGTGGCTACGGACACCATCAAGTTCAACATCTGGCTGTTCTCGGCACTGATCATCGTTGCCGCCATCATCGGCAACCAGACCGGTTACCTCATCGGTTCCAAAGCCGGCCCGGCCATCTTCAACAAGCCGGACTCCAAGCTGTTCAAGCGTGAAAACGTCGAAAGCGCGCACGCGTTCTTCGAAAAGCACGGCGGCAAGGCGCTGATCCTGGCCCGTTTCGTTCCGATCATCCGCACCTTCGTGCCGGTCATCGTGGGCGTCGCGCAGATGAGCAAGCGCAAGTTCTTCCTCTTCAACGTGATCGGCGCCGTGCTCTGGGGCGGCGGCGTCACCCTGCTCGGCTACCTGCTGGGCGACCGCGTGCCGTGGGTCCGCGACAACCTGGACATCATCTTCATCATCATCGTGCTGGTCTCCGTGATCCCCATCGGCATCGAAGTACTCCGCGGGCTGTCCGCCAAGCGCCAGGCCGCACACTTCGGCACGGACGCGGTGGAGGAGTTCATCGAAGAGCACGAACCCGAAGAAGAGCGCAAGACGAACATGTAGCACGACAAAAAATGAAGGCGCCCCGCACTGCGGGGCGCCTTCACTCGTTAATCAGCCGGCTAGGACCGGCTCTGCGGGCGGCGTTCGGCCAACGCCTCAACAATGGCCGGCAGCAACGCCCTGAACGCCTGGCCCCGGTGGCTGATGGCATTCTTTTCCTCGGGGCTCAATTCGGCGCAGCTGCGGTCCAGGCCGCTTGGCTGGAGCACCGGATCATAGCCAAAGCCGCCTTCGCCCCGCGGTTCGCGCAACAGCGATCCTTCGAGCTGGCCGTACTCCACCACCTCGCGTCCGCCATCCGTTGCCGCGCCCGGCACTGCGAGCGCAGCCGCGCAGACGAAAGCGGCGCCTCGGTACTCGTCGGGGACATCGGACAGCTGGTCCAGCAGGAGCCGAAGGTTGGCGGCATCGTCACCGTGGCGGCCGCTCCACCGGGCCGAAAAGATCCCCGGTGCCCCGCCGAGAACATCCACCGACAGGCCCGAATCATCGGCAATGGCCACCAGCCCCGTGGCCTCGGCCACGGCGCGCGCCTTCAGCAGCGAGTTCTCGGCAAAGGTCACACCGGTTTCTGCGACGTCCGGGGCGCCAACCGCACCGGCGTCCACCACCTGGGTGTCGACGTCGAGCCCTGGCACCTGCCCGCGCAGCAGCTCACGCAGTTCGCGGAGCTTGCCCTTGTTGTGGGTCGCGAGGACCAGCACGGGGACGGCGGCGTCCGTCACGGGGCCTCCGCCAGCGTTTCGCGCTGGATGGCCGCGAGCTGCTCCGTACCCAGCAGGGCAAGGTCCAGCAGCTGGTTCAACTCGTCGCGGTCGAAGGGGGCGCCCTCGGCCGTGCCCTGGACTTCCACGAATTTGCCTGACCCGGTGACCACGACGTTCATGTCGGTCTCGGCGCGGACGTCTTCGACGTACGGCAGGTCCAGCATGGGGATGCCGTCGATGATGCCGACGGACACGGCAGCGATTGTGTCGATGAGGGGCTGTGCGTTCTTGGAGATGATTTTGTTTTCGCGGGCAAAGCGGATGGCTTCGGCGAGCGCCACGTAGGCGCCGGTGATGGCGGCGGTGCGGGTGCCGCCGTCGGCCTGCAAAACATCGCAGTCCAGCACAATGGTGTTCTCGCCCAGCGCCTTGGTGTCGATGATGGACCTCAGCGAGCGGCCGATCAGCCTGGAAATCTCGTGGGTGCGGCCGCCGATCTTGCCCTTGACGGACTCGCGGTCGGAGCGGGTGTTCGTGGCGCGGGGAAGCATGGCGTATTCAGCCGTGACCCAGCCGCGGCCCTCCCCCTTGAGCCAACGCGGCACGCCTTCGGTCAGGGAAGCCGTGCACAGGACCCGGGTGTTGCCGAACTCGATCAGGGCCGACCCTTCAGCCTGCTTGGACCAGCCGCGGGTGATGCTGATCGGGCGGAGCTGATCAGGGGTACGGCCGTCGGCACGAATGACGGGGGTTGCAATTGCTTCAGAAGTCATGCCTTTAGCTTATCGACCCGCACGGACCCCCCGGACCGGCAGCTGCCAGGACCGGCGTCAGCCCGCACCGCCGGCAGTTCAGACGGTGTAGTGGACTCCGGCCACGGCCACTGCGACGTCGCCGCTGAACACGGGCTTGGCCTCGGCCATGACTTTTGTCTGCGACGTCCACACCGGAATGTGGGTGAGGAGCAGCCGGCGTGCCCCTGCAGCGGCTGCAGCCTCGCCGGCACGTTTGCCCGTCAGGTGCACGTCCTTGATGTCGTCGTCGCGGCCTTCCTCGAAGGCGGCCTCGCACAGGAAGAGGTCGGCGTCCTTCGCGGCTTCTTCCAGCCCGGCACACGAGTCGGTGTCCCCCGAGTACGTCAGGACGCGCGTGACCGGCGCGCCGCCTGCGGACGGCTCCGTCACCTCGACGCGGAGGGCGTAGGCCTCCTCCACGGGGTGGTTCACCGCGAACGGCGTCACCGTGTAGGGCCCGACCGTAACGGACTGCCGTTCGGTCCAGTTGGTGAAGTCGAATTCCTCGTGCATGCCCGGGTCCAGCTCCAGACCGTACGCCGTGGCCATCCGGTCCGCTGTGGCGGCGGGGCCCCAGACCTTAATCCGGTCACGGCCCCAGCCGCCCGGCTTCCAGCGCACGGCCACATGGAGGCCGCACAGGTCCATGCAATGGTCCGGGTGCAGGTGGGTGAGGAAGATCGCGTCGATGTCCTCAAGGTCCGTGTACCGCTGGATCGCCCCGAGGGCCCCGCTGCCGAGGTCCATCACGACCTTCCAGGTCCGCTCGCCGTCGTGGGCGGTCAGCAGGTAGCACGACGCCGGGGAGCCCGGACCCGGGAAGGAACCGGTGCAGCCAACAATGGTCAGTTTCACAGGCGGGAACCCCCGGCCGCGGATCCGCCGACGAAGTTGGAAATCCTTGGCCGGGCGGCGCCGGCCCGGGCTGCCGCGATCATCTCCGGCGTTATTTTCGCCAGGCTGCCGGTGGGGTACTGCGCGGCGACGTGGTCCACGTGCTTCACGCTGAGCACCTCGGGCCCCAGGAAGCGCCTGGCCAGGGTTTCGAACTGGCTGGCTTCGCCGGTGGCGATGAAGTGGTGCTGGGGCGGCGCCTCGACGGTCCGCTGAAGATCGTGTGAGACGAGCGCCCGATAGACATCCTTGGCGGTTTCCTCAGCACTGGAGACAAGGGTGACGTCCTCCCCCATGACGTAGGAGATCACACCGGTGAGCAGCGGGTAGTGCGTGCAGCCGAGCACAACAGTATCCACGCCGGCGGTGCGCAGCGGCTCAAGGTACTCCCGGGCAACGGCCAGGAGTTCCGGACCCGTGGTGATGCCGGCCTCCACGTAGCTGACGAACGCCGGACAGGCCACGGACGTGATGTGCAGGTCCGGGGCGGCGGCGAAGGTGTCCTCGTAGGCCCGGGAACCCACGGTGGCGGAGGTGCCGATGACGCCCACCCGTCCGCTCCGGGTGGCAGCCACGGCCCGACGCACTGCAGGCTGGATCACTTCGATCACGGGAATCCCGTAGCGGGCCGTGTACCTTTCACGGGCATCCCGGAGCACAGCGGCGGAGGCGGAGTTGCACGCGATGGTCAGCAGCTTGACGCCGGAATCCACCAGCTCATCCATCACGCCGAGGGCATTGGCGCGGACCTCGGCGATGGGCAGCGGGCCGTAGGGGCCGTTCGCGGTATCGCCTACATAGAGGATCGATTCGTTGGGCAGCTGGTCGATGATGGACCGCGCCACGGTCAGTCCGCCGACTCCGGAGTCGAAGATGCCGATGGGCCGCGAGCCCATGGGGCTGTCGTCCGTACTGCTCGCTGGGGAATCCGCCACAGCGTCCGCTGCCGGATCCATGCTCGATGCTGAAGTCATGATTATTCGAGGATAGGGCTTCCCTGTTGGTGCGGCCATCACATTGTGTCGCCCGACTCATGTTGGATAAGTCACATATTTTGGCGTCCGGCCGCTCCGGCCCGCACGCCGGTCCGTTCAGCCCCGCTGCTCCATGGACTGGAGCATGGCCTGCACCAGCGATTCCTGCAGCCACGTGGTGAAGTTGTACACCAGTGCCAGGTAGCTTTCCACGTCTTCGGCCTGGGACCAGTCCTGCATGGTGTGGACGTGTTCGGCGTCGGCGTCGTCCCGGATGTCGAGCCGTTCGGCCAGGACAAGCCGGACATCGTTCAGCGCCTGCGACCAGTGCCGGGCGTCGGCGGACGAAAGGACCACTTCGTTGGTGTCCAGACCCAACGCCGCCGCCCGCAGGGCGCCGATCTTGTTTTCCCGCAGTGAGCGTTCGGTGAGCTGGCGGAACTCCAGGGCGGCGGCGTCGTCGTTCCTGGTGACGTTGGGCAACAGCCGCCGCAGCGCGCGGTCCGACGGTTCCTGGACATTCATGTCCAGCCCGATCAGGGCTGTCAGCGGATCTTCGCTGGCGCTTTCGGCCGGTTCGAGCATCGAGATGACGTCGTCGATCAGGCTCCGCAGCAGTTCCCGTTCCGCCGGTTCCAGATATCCGGTAATGCCTTTGAGCCCGTATTTGAATGCCTTAGCCACGTTTGCCTTTGCCCTTGCCGGATCCGCCGTCTTTGCCGCCGCCGGTGGCTTTCTCCACCGTTGCCCACAGGCCGAAGCCGTGCATGGCGACGGCGTGCTGCTCCACCTGTTCCTTGCTGCCGTGCGCCACGATGGAACGTCCCTTCTTATGGACCTCCATCATGAGCTTGTTGGCTTTGGGCTCCGAATAGCCGAAATAGCTCTGGAAAACGTAGCTCACGTAGCTCATCAGGTTGACGGGATCGTTCCAGATCACCAGGTTCCAGGGAATGTCCGGGGCCGTCAGGGCGTCGGTGGACGTCACTGTTCCGGTCTGGGTGCTCTCCTGGGTGTCAGGGCCGAGCGCAACGCTTAAGGTCATCTGTCCATTCTAGGGCGATGCGCACTAGAGTGAATTCGTGAGTACCCCTGCTGGCTGGGATCATCCCCGCACGTCCTTGTACACCGACCACTACGAGCTGACCATGCTCCAGGCGGCGCTTCATTCAGGTGCCGCACACCGGAAGTCAGTGTTTGAGGCGTTCGCCCGCAGGCTCCCCGACGGCCGCCGCTACGGGATTGTGGCGGGAACGGGCAGGCTGCTGGAGGGCATCGCGGACTTCCGTTTCGGCGGACCCGAACTGGATTTCCTCCGCCGCTCCGGCGTGGTCAACGCCGAGACCCTGGACTACCTGGCCGGATTCCGTTTCACCGGCGACATCTGGGGCTACGCCGAGGGCGAAGCCTATTTCCCCAACTCCCCCATCCTGATTGTGGAATCCACGTTTGCCGAAGCCTGCATCCTCGAGACCTATGTTCTCTCGGTACTCAACCACGACAGCGCCATTGCCTCCGCTGCGTCGCGCATGATCACCGCGGCCGGCAACCGGCCCTGCATCGAAATGGGATCCCGGCGTACCCAGGAGGAATCCGCGGCCGCGGCCGCCCGCGCAGCCGTCATCGCCGGCTTTGACAGCACCTCCAACCTTGAAGCCGGACGCCGGTACGGCATCAAGACGGTGGGCACCGCCGCCCACTCCTTCACGCTCCTGCACGACACTGAACGGGAAGCCTTTGAGGCGCAGATCGCCTCGCTCGGCGCCGGAACGTCGCTGCTGGTGGACACGTACGACGTCGAAGCGGCCGTCCGCACGGCTGTGGACCTCGCGGGTCCCAAGTTGGGGGCAGTCCGGCTCGACTCCGGAGACCTCGTGGCGCAGGCCCAGTGGGTCCGCCGGTTGCTGGACGAACTCGGCAACGAGAACACCAAGATCGTGGTCACCTCGGACCTGGATGAATACGCCATCGCGGCGCTGCAGTCCGCACCGGTTGACTCCTACGGCGTGGGCACCTCGCTGGTCACCGGGTCCGGCGCCCCCACCGCAAGCATGGTCTACAAACTCGTCAGCCGAACCGACGACTCCGGGGAATTCGTGTCAGTAGCCAAAGCTGCCAAGAACAAGACGAGCAAGGGCGGCCGGAAATACGCGCTGCGCAGGCTCAACGAACGGGGCGTAGCCACCCACGAGATGGTGGGAGTGGGCCACGCGCCCGGGGACGACGGCAATGACCGCCAGTTGCTGCAGCAGTTCATCAAGAACGGCGAACTGCTCCCTGGCTGGACCGGGACCGAGGGCGTGTTCCGCGCCCGCCAGCGGCACATTGACTCCATGGCGGAACTTCCGGCGGTCGTCAACCGACTGCAACGCGGCGAGCCGGCCATCCCCACCGTCTACGAGGAGAACTGATGTCACGCGCCCTGATCATTGTTGATGTGCAGAACGATTTCTGCGAAGGCGGCTCCCTGGCCGTCAAAGGCGGGGCGGACGTAGCCGGGGCCATCAGCGAATACGTGGACGCCCACCACGGCCAGTTCGACCACATCGTGGCCACCCAGGACTGGCACATCGAGCCCGGCGCCCACTTCGCAGAGAGCCCCGACTTCATTGATTCGTGGCCGCCGCACTGCGTTGCCGGGACGCGCGGGGCGGAACTGCACCCGGACCTGGACACGGAGTACATCCAGGCCTTTTTCCGCAAAGGCCAGTTCACTGCCGCCTACTCCGGATTTGAAGGCATTCTTGCCCCCGAGGACGCGGTTCCCACAGGCGACCGGAAGCCCGGGGCCCTGCCGTTGCCGGAGGACGCGGAGCCATTCACCGCCAGTTCATTCGCCGACGAGGACGCCATCGGCCTGGACGACTGGCTGCAGAGCCACGATGTAGAGGATGTGGTGATCGTGGGCATCGCCACCGACTACTGCGTTATGGCTACGGCCCTGGACGCCGTCCAGGCCGGCTATTCCGTGACGGTGGTCCGCAACCTCACGGCAGGAATCGCAGCCGACCTCGACGACGCCTACGCCGAGATGGAACTCGGCGGAGTGGACCTGGCCTGACGTGGACTTCCCTGGCGTGGACGTGGCCCGAGCCGCGTCCGCGTTGCCGGCGGGTGCCGGGCTTAGCTGGTCCGGGCGCTATTTCCGGCCGATGAACCAGTCCTGAAGCTTCCGCAGCCTGGCCTGCAGCTGTTCCTCGTTGGCCTGCGCCACCGGCGGGCCGCCGCACACGGTTCGGAGTTTCGTATGCACCACCCCGTGCGGGGTTCCGGTCCGCGCGGACCATGCGGCCACGTTCTTGGCCAGTTCGTTGCGCAGGTCCATAAGCATCCGGTGATCGGGTACGGCGGGAGCCGCCTGCGAGGCAGCAGATTCAACCGACCGGAGCTTTTTCCGGCTCTGCTGTTCATGCTGGCGCTGGCGCAGCAGCGTACCCACCTGTTCGGCGTCCAGAAGTCCCGGAATGCCCAGGAAGTCCAGTTCGTCGTCGGATCCGATGTCGCCGCCGGTGCCGAACTCGCCGCCGTCGAACAGCACGCGGTCGAATGATGCCTGCGAGTCGAGGGCCTCAAATTTGCCCTTGGTGAGGCTGTCGGATGCCTTGTCCTCCCGGTTGGCCTCGTCCATGAGCGAATCTTCGGGATTGAACAGGCCGTCCGGGTCTTCTTTCTCCGGCCGGTCCAGGGCGTGGTCGCGTTCAGCCTCCATCGAGTTCGCCAGCGCGGTCAGTTGCGGAACCGACGGTAGGAACACCGACGCCGTTTCGCCGCGCTTCCGGGCGCGGACAAAGCGGCCGACGGCCTGGGCGAAGAACAGCGGCGTGGACGTGGACGTGGCATAGACGCCCACCGACAGCCGGGGAACGTCCACGCCTTCGGACACCATGCGGACCGCCACCATCCAGCGCTTATCGCTGGCAGTGAATTCCTCGATTTTGCTGGATGCCTTGACGTCATCGGAAAGGATCACGGTGGGTGATTCACCCGTGATCTTCTTCAGCTGGCCGGCGTAGGCGCGGGCGTCCTCGTGGTCGGTGGCAATCACCAGGCCGCCGGCGTCGGGTACGGTCCGGCGGACCTCGCTAAGGCGTTTGTCCGCTCCAGCCAGCACGGCCGGGATCCATTCGCCTGCAGGGTTGAGCGCTGTCCTCCAAGCCTGCGAAATGATGTCCTTGGTGACGGCCGACTCGCCAAGGGACGCCGCCATCTCCTCGCCGCCGCTGGTGCGCCAGCGCATCTGGCCCGAGTAGGCCATGAACATGACAGGACGGACCACGTGGTCGCGCAGGGCGTTGCCGTAGCCGTAGGTGTAGTCGGCTTTGGAGCGGCGGATGCCGTCCCGGTCTTCGGCGTACTCCACGAACGGAATGGGGGAAGTGTCGGAGCGGAAGGGCGTGCCCGTGAGTGAAAGCCGGCGTGCGGCCGGATCGAAGGCCTCGCGGAGGCCGTCACCCCAGGACAGGGCTTCGCCGCCGTGGTGGATCTCGTCCAGGATCACCAAGGTACGGGCTGCCTCGGTCTTCGCGCGGTGCAGCATGGGCTTGCTGGCAACCTGGGCATAGGTCACGGCCACGCCGATGAAGCCGCGGCCGTGCTGCCCGTCCGCATTCTTGAAGTTGGGGTCGATCGCGATGCCCACGCGGGCCGCTGCGTCAGCCCACTGCCGTTTGAGGTGGTCCGTGGGCGCCACGATGGTCACACGGTTCACGGTGCCCGCCTCGATCAGCATCGACGCCACACGCAGGGCGAAGGTGGTCTTGCCTGCGCCGGGCGTTGCCACCGCCAGGAAGTCCCTGGGACCGGTGGCAAAATAGCGGTCGAGCGCTTCCTGCTGCCACGCACGGAGCTTCTGCGCGGTCCCCCACGCTGCCCGCTCGGGATACGCCGGCGGCAGCGTCGGCCCGCCAAAGAGTGTCTCGGTCACGCAGAGCCCTCAATTCCCCGCATTGCGGCAGCCGTGAGCGAAAGACACATAAACATAAACACCAATCTGTTCCGGAGGAGCCGCACTGCTCCGGTCATCAAAATCATCGTGGTCACGGGACTTGCGCAGCAGAGATTGCGCCCCATGGTTGTCTTGCCCCGCCCCGGCCGGGCGGCCCGGTCACTGGCCTAAGCCAGATGACCGGTGAACGGCCCTATTTGCCGGAATCGCCGTCGGAGCCCTTGCCGCCGTCCTTGCCGGGACGCAGGCCTTCGTAGACCTCTTTGCACTCCGGGCAGACCGGGAACTTCTGCGGATCGCGGCCGGGAGTCCACACCTTGCCGCACAGTGCGATGACCGGCTCGCCCGTCATGGCCGATTCCATGATCTTCTCTTTGCGCACGTAGTGGGAGAACCGTTCCCGGTCACCGGGTTCAACTTCCTCGCGCACTTCCTCGCGCTCGATAGTGGCCGTGGACGTTCCTGGTCCGGAAAGCTCGCGCATCGGGTCGTTTTCGAGGGGGTCCGTCATGCTAGTCATGGCATCCATCTTAGCCGTTGTGCCGGACAAAAAACCGGACCTCCGAACTACAGGCCCTGCCAGGCGGGCTTGTTGTCATACGTGTGGCGGTAGTAATCGGCCAGCCTGAGCGATGACGCGGCGGCCTCGTCCACCAGGACGGTGACGTGGGGGTGCATTTGCAGGACGGACGCGGCGCAGATGGCAGCCACCGGCCCTTCAACGAAGTCCCGGACAGCCTGCGCTTTTTGGGCACCGGTGGCAATCAAGATCACATGGCGGGCTTCCATGATGGTGCCCAGCCCCTGGGTGATCACATGGTGGGGAACATCATGGATGCTGGTGAAGAACCTGGCGTTGTCCCGGCGTGTCTGCTCGATGAGGCTCTTGATCCTCGTCCTGGACGCCAGCGACGAGCCGGGCTCGTTGAATCCGATGTGACCGTCGGTGCCTACACCCAGTAGCTGGAGGTCCACCCCGCCGGCTGCCCTGATGGCGTCCTCGTAGGCCTGGCAGGCCGCCGGGATGTCAGCCGCCAGGCCGTCGGGAGTGTGTACGTTTTCCGGTGCAATGTTCACCCGGTCCGTGAACTCCCGGCGGATGACCTCCCGGTAGGACTGGGGATGCCCCTGCCCCAGGCCCACGTATTCGTCCAGTGCAAAAGCGCGGGCACGGCTGAAGTCGAGGCCGCCGTCGTCATGACGGCGGGCGAGTTCGTCATAGACGGGCAACGGGGACACCCCCGTTGCCAGGCCGAGCACCGCGTCGGGCTTACGGCGCAGCAGGGCCTCGACGGCGTCGGCCGCAAGGGACCCGATCTGTTTGCTCCCCGGAAGAATAACCACTTCCATGGCGTACCGCCTTTCCGCATCCAGTACTACTAATCATGGCCCAACCGGCCTAGCGGTTGACTGAAAGCTGTGCCAGAAGTTCCGGGCCGCGGGCGTCGAGCCATTTCCCGCCAAGGCGGACCCCTGCCGCAAAGAGGACGAGGCCCAGCACCGGGCCGAGCACCAGGTTGATCCAGCCGGGCACCATGCTGCCTGTCACGGACTGCGTGATGACCAGGGCCGCCTCC
Organism: Arthrobacter sp. LjRoot78; assembly: GCF_964254335.1. Lineage (NCBI taxonomy): Bacteria > Bacillati > Actinomycetota > Actinomycetes > Micrococcales > Micrococcaceae > Arthrobacter > Arthrobacter sp. LjRoot78. The sequence continues at coordinate 2,834,229 of NZ_CAXUTG020000001.1, forward strand.
GGCAGCACCAGCACCATCAGCACGCCCATCCCGCCGAACTGGACCGCCATGGTCTGGGCAACGTTTCCGGGCGGCTTCTTGAACGGACTGTCGCCGGGGAGGGGTACCGCCACCGTGTACCGTGCCGAGATCACGGATGCCAGGCCGAGCCCGGTGAACAGGACCCCCAGGGAGAGGCCCAGCAGCGCCGGCAGCCACTCCCAGTTCCCTGTGAAGAAGAACGGGCCGACGCTGAAAACCAGCACGATGGGTAGCGCAAACGCCAGGCAGGCGAGTGCGCGCCCCAGCCTGTCGTGGACGCCGCGGACGCCGCTGGACAAATGGAGGGCAAACGCTGTGTTGTCGTAGGACACGTCCGCTGAAATCGACCATGCCAGCAGGAAAGCCGCCAGCGGACCGATGATCGCCAGCACTCCGTAATCACCGGTCTGGCTCGCCTGGAAGAACATCAGGACGGGCAGGAGCGGGATGACCACCAGCGACCCCGAATAACGGGGGTCCCTGATCCAATACGTGAGGGCCCTGGCCGTAATAGCGCCGACGGGCGTGGCCGGCAGCACACCGAAGAGGCCCATCCGACCGCCGCGCTTCCTGCTGCCCGCTGCGTACGGCGGCGTGACCAGGGCACGCTGCAGCAGCACCTTCCAGCACCAGGCGAGGCCGGCCAGTGTTGCCAGCGCGATCAGCAATTTAAGCCCGGCCGGTCCATACCGGGCCGCCGCCGCGTCGCCGCCGAGTGACCATGCGGCACCGGCAGGCGTCCACGCCAGGAAACGGGCCAGATCAGTCAGGAATCCGGCGGAGCCTGCGGCTCCCTGGGCCACGAAGGCCACGATCGGTCCCATGAGCATCAGGGGCACCATGAAGGCGAGCGCGCTGACATCCTTGAACCGCCGGGAGGATGCCAGGCCGGCAGTCGCCGTCGTCACCACTTTGGAAAGGACAATGCACGTCAGCACGCCGAGCACGGCGCCCGCTATGGCGGCCGCAACGGCCGGCACTCCCCTGCTCCACGTGCCCACCGTGGCAAGCGCCACCAGCGCCGTGGCGATGCCGGGGATCCCGATCAATCCGCCGAGGGCCAGGCCGGTGAGCAGCTGCGGCATGGGGACTGCCGCCGTGGTGAAGCGTGCCGGGTCCAGGGTCATGTCGGCCGAGGACGCAATGACGGGGACCACTCCCCAGCCCAGGACCGCCGCGGAACCGCCCAGCACCACCACGGTCTGGGCGAGCTCCAGGTCGGCCGTCCGGAGCAGGACGAGCGCCACTCCAAAGAAGCCGGCAATTCCCAGGGCATACAGCCCGCCGATGATCAGTCCCAGGAGCTGCCACGGGCTGCACCGGAGGCTGTTGCGCAGAAGCGTCAGCTTGAGCCTTAGAAGGTTCGCAACCATTCCAGGCCCTCCGTCTGGCTCCGGCCCCCCACTAGCTGGACAAAGCGGTCCTCCAGCGAGGCGCCGGCCCGGACTTCCTCCACCGTGCCGGCCGCCAGCAGCCTGCCCGCAGCAACCACCGCCACGTGGTCGCACATCCGCTGCACGAGGTCCATGACATGGCTGGAGACGATCACCGTTCCGCCGGAACCGACGTAGCGGTCCAGGATGTCCCTGATATTCGCCGCGGAAACCGGGTCCACCGATTCGAAGGGTTCATCCAGCACCAGCAGCCTGGGCGCGTGGATGAGGGCTGACGCGAGGGCGATCTTTTTGGTCATGCCGGCCGAATAGTCCACAACGAGGGTTCCGGCGTCGGCACTCAGATCAAGCGCCGCCAGGAGTTCCGCCACCCTGGCGGACACGACGTCCTTGTCCATCCCACGCAACAGGCCCGCGTAGCTCACCAGCTGCTCCCCGGTCAGACGGTCAAACAGCCGCACGCCGTCGGTGAGGATGCCCATGAGCTTCTTGGCTTCGAGCGGCCGTGCCCAGACGTCGGTGCCGTGCACCAGGGCCGTGCCGAAGTCCGGCCGGAGCAGCCCCGTGGCCATGGACAGCGTGGTGGTTTTCCCGGCGCCGTTGGGACCCACGATCCCGTAGAAGGACCCTGCCGGCACGTCCAGGCTGAGGCCGTCCACAGCGATCTTCCCGCCGAAGCGTTTGGCGAGGCCGCGGATGGACAGCGCCGGAACAGGGTGGTCCTGGGGGCCGGCGGACGGACGCAGACCGGGTTGCGGTTCAGTCATGGTGCCAGCGTAGCCTCCCGTCCGCGCGCAGAGGATCGTCCGTAAGGGTTACTTCCTAGAACGAATGGCGGGGAACCGCACGCTCATACTGCGGGACCCATGGCATCTCGTGGCCGAGCTCGAAGGCCGCGCGCAGCCACCAATGCGGGTCGCGGAGCGCGGCCCGCGCAATGAAGACTGCGTCAGCCTGTCCCGTGGCGACGGCGTGTTCCGCCTGCCCGGCCGAGGTCAGGAGTCCCACTGTGCCGGTGCGGATGCCCGCCTCGCGCTTGATCCGGGCTGCGAACCCGGTCTGGTAGCCGGGACCGGCCGGAATCTGCTGGTGCGCCACGGCGCCGCCGCTGGAGACGTCCACTAGGTCCACCCCGTGCTCGGCGGCGGCGCTGGCCAGCCGGACGGAGGCGGCGGCGTCGATCCCGCCGTCGGCCCAGTCCGAGGCGGAGATCCGCAACAGCAGCGGCATGGAGTCGGGAATGACGTTGCGAACGGCGTCCACCACGGCCAGGGTGAGCCGGTTCCGTCCGGTTTCGTCCGCTCCCCAGGCGTCCGTCCGGTCGTTAATGAGCGGGCTCTGGAACTGGTGGAGCAGGTAGCCGTGCGCACCGTGGATTTCGATCGTGTCGAACCCTGCGTCGACCGCCCGGATGGCGGCCGCTGCGAAGTCGGCAATCACGCCGTCAATCTCCGCCTCGGTCATGGCGGCGGGTGCCGCATAGCCGTCGAACGCGCCGGTGCCGGGACCCATGGTCTGCCAGCCGCCGTCGGACGCCGGCACTGACCCGCGTTTCCCCGAGAAGGGCCAGTACGTCGAAGCCTTCCGGCCGGCGTGCGCCAGCTGGGTGCCGATCTTGGCGTCAGCGGCGCCGTAGCGGTGCACAAACGCCGTGATCCGCTCCCAGGCTGCGGCCTGCTCGTCGTTGTAGAGACCGGCGTCGAGCGGGCTGATCCGGCCGGCCGCATTCACTGCGGCCGCCTCGGTGAGGATCAGCGCGGCTCCCCCGGTGGCGAAGGAACCCAGGTGCATGAGGTGCCAGTCGTGCGGAACGCCTTCCCCGGTGTCCGGGCCGCAGCTGTACTGGCACATGGGGGAAACCCAGCCGCGGTGGCGGAGCGTCAGTGAGCGCAGCTCCAGCGGCGAGAAAAGCGCCGACGACATTAAAACAGCACCCGTGCCAGCCCCTGCCGCGCCTTGGCGACGCGTTCATCGGACGGGCCCACCACCTCGAAGAGCTCCAGCAGCCGTACCCGGGCAGTCTCTCGTTCCGGGCCGAAGTTCCGGCCGATGAAGCCGACGATCCGGCCCAGGGCGTCGTCAATGTGGCCGCCGGCGATGTCCAGGTCCGCCACGCCCAGCTGGGCATCAAGGTTGTCCGGCTGCTCGGCGGCGAGCTGGCGCAGCGCTTCACCGTCGGGACCGGTCAGGGACTGCAGCCGGTCCATCAGCTCCACTTGGGCGAGTCCGGCCTTGGCTTCAGCATCCGCAGGCATCTCCAGCAGGGCCTGCCGGTAGGCGGCGGCCGCGGCGGCGAAGTCTCCTGCTTCGATGGCGTCGTAGGCGGCCTGGTGCAGCGGCGGCAGCGGGGCCGGCTCGGCCTCTGCGGGGGCGTTTCCGGCGCCGCCCAGGCTGCCGGTGACTCCGTTGGCTGCGGCGACCTTCAACAGTTCATCCAGCAGGCTGCGCACCTGCTGTTCGTCGGCTCCGCCCTGGAAAAGGGGCACCGGCTGGCCCTTCACCACAGCCACCGCGGTGGGAACGGCCTGTACCTGGAACGCCTGCGCAAGCTGCGGGAAGGCGTCGATGTCCGCGGCGCCCAGGACCAGGCGTCCGCCGTAGCTGTTGATGATGTCTTCGAGGACGTTGAGCAGCTCGCCTGAAGCGGGCGAGTAGCTGGCCCACAGGCCGAACACCACGGGCACCTGCGCCGAGAGCTCAACGAGCTGCTGGAAGTTGGCCTCGGTGACCTCGACCCGGAGCGGCTGGCCGCCCGTGTCCGGGGCGGCCCCTTGGGCCGTTGCTGACGGCGGGGCTGCGCCCGCCGGCCCGGCAGTTGGGGCTGCGGACGACTGCCCGGCCGGTGGCGCCGTGCGCTGTTTCAGGCTGGAAAGGTCGACGGCGCCGCGCAGGTTAAGCTGGCTGGCAGCGGCCGGAGGGACTGGACGGGAGGCTGGCGAACTCATAGCCTCCACTCTAGCCACTCAGGCCGCTGCCGGTCATACGTGGAGCGGGCTACTTGAAGCTGGCTCCCACGAGTCCGCGGGTGGCGGCCACGAGCTTCATCGGATCCTTCGAGCCGGTCGGCGGGATGTAGACCGCCATGGACTCGGCGAAGTTGAGCACCATGCCCGTGCTCGTTTCCTTGCCGCCGGCCAGCACGGCTGCGTCGTCCCCGATGGCCAGCTTGTCGCCCTCGGCCTTGGGCGTGCCGTCGAAGGCGAAGTTCAACTTGCCCATGACCAGTGCGCCGCCGTCGGCGGTGCGGAACACCACGGTGTCCTCGGGGGACACCTTATGCGTGAAGCTGAAGTTGCCGTTCACGCCGGTCTTGGCCACATCGGCCTGGTACGCCAGCGTGTCGGCGATGTACGGCGACGACTGGCCCTCCACGAGCTTGTCCTTGAACGTCGAATCGGCTTTCGTCAGACGGTCCCCCAGCCCGGCAAGGGCTTCCGCCCCGCTGTAGAGCAAGCCTGACTTGTCGTCTGCGGCCAGGGTTTCCGTTCCGGTGCGTCCGATGGACGGGAACGTGGTGCCCGGCTGCAGCGGCGTGGTCTGCACCAGCTTGTAGTTCTCGCGCGGCGACTTCTGCACGAGGGTCAGGAGCTGGGGCACAACATTGCCTTCGCCCTGGGTAACGGCCATCACCGAACGCGGCCAGGCGCGCTTGCTGGTGACAACCGTGGTCAGCAGTTTGGTGGCGCGGACCGGCATGCGCGCCTCGTAGGCGCCCACCTGTGAGCGGATTTTGTAGTTCTGTGTTCGGACCTCAAGTTCGGTGCGGTCCACCCGGGACTTGAGCTTCGCGGCATCCTTGGCGGCGTCGCCGGCGTCCACCGTGCTGGAAACCTGTTCCAGGATCCGGCGGAACTGGGCGTCCAGGAGCACCGGTGAATCGGGGGCGGTGTCGGCCCCGGCGGTTTCACTGCTTGACGGCGACGGAGCGGGCGTCGTGGCCGCCTGCGCAGCCACACCCGTTCCGGCCACGATCGTGGCGGCGAGCGCAACCATGGCCACGCCCGCCCGCTTTGCTGTGAACGTCGCGGTGAAGGCGGAGGTCCCGGGCCGCTTTTCAACGGGCGGCTCCACGGGGGCGGGAGCGGCAGGCGCCGGCTTGTCGGCCGGACGGACTGCTCGGGCACGGCGGATCAGCTTGTCCTTCATGGATTCGTCCGTGATGGACTCGCCGGTATCGTCCCCGCCGACTCCGGGCTTGCCGCTCTTGGGCTTGAGCACCAGCAGGGCCAGTCCGGCCAGCATGAGCAGGCCGCCCAGCACCATGAACGGCACGGCCCACGGTGTGGAGGTGTCGTTGGGGAACGTCATGGAGATGGACGACGGCGCCGGCTTGGTGCCGTCCGAGGCCAGCAGGAGCGACCATTCGCCGTCCGCCGGGGCGCTCCACGTGTAGTTCAGTTCACCGCTGGCATTCTCGGTGGTAACCCAGAGATCGGAACCGGCCGGCGAGGGAGCGGCGGCTTCGCCCTCCGCGTGCGCGAGCTGCAGCGACTTATTGTCTTCGGAAACTCCGGAGACCGTGTTGTGGGCCGTCTTGCCAACCCAGGCGTCCACGTCATCAGGGCGGCCTGCTGCCAGCATGAAGCCGCCTTCGCCCTTGACATTGATCTTGACCGTACCCCCGTGAAGGGTCCGCAACTTCTGGTCGATAACGGTCAGTGGTGCGGCGGTGCCGTCGGCGGGCGCCGTGGCCGTAAATGTCTCGGCCGGGGCCCAGATGGTCTTCTGTCCTACGCCGGCCAGCAGTGTCAGGAGGCCGAGCAGCACTAGTGCAACTGCAGTCTTGAAACGCAAAGGGATACCTATCATCAGCGGGGGTTTACTTTCAATAGTAACCATTTTGTTACCAATGAGTCAGGTCGGGACCCGGATCACAGCCTAGGGCAACCGGCCGCGCCGGGAGTAAAACCGGGCACTGACAAGCCTGCTGATAGTGTTTGCGATGATCATCACATGGTCCGCAGCAGCGGCGCCACAGAAGGTAAAGGGCCCCAAAACGCAGTGACTGAACACACGGATTCGTCCGCCCCAGGACATAACGACTCGACCGGATCCGGTGCCCAGGAAAGTGTACCGGCCGGTACGCGGCAAGAACACAAACCGCTGTTGCCGGGCCTGGCCGCGGCGGTGGTGCGCAGGCTCCGGACGCCCCTTCCCGGCGCACAGCCCAGGCTCCGCTTCGAGATGCCCCCCGAGTCCGCCGAGGACTCCGCCGAGCCTGCGACCGAGACCAGCACCCGCTTCGGACATCCCGGACCGCGCATGTCGTCCCAGCATCCCTTATATATGGGCTTTATGGGCACCGTGGGTGTCGGCCTTGCCCTGCTCGTCTACTGGATCGGTTCCAACACCACGCAGCTCCTGCTCTGGATCGTGACTGCGCTTTTCATCGCGCTGGGCCTGGACCCGGTGGTCCGCTGGCTGGAAGGACGCAAGCTTCCGCGGCCCGTAGGCATCCTGGTCTCCGTCACGGTCCTCGTCTCGGCTGTTGCCGGCTTCTTCGCCACGCTGATCCCCACTATCGTCCAGCAGGTCACCCAGGTCGTGCAGGAAGCACCCCGCTGGATCCAGGACTTCATCGATTCGGACTTCTTCCGCAGCGTGGACGACCAGTTCGGCGTCCGGGAACGCATCACGCAGGAGCTGGAAAAGTTCGTCAACAATCCGGATGCCATGGGCGGCATCTTCGGAGGGGTCGTCGGCTTCGGGTCCACGGTGGCCAACGGGCTCTTCGGAACCCTGATAGTCCTCGTGCTCAGCCTTTACTTCCTCGCTGCCCTTCCCGCCATGAAAAAGTGGGGCTACCGGCTGGCACCGCGTTCGCGCCGTGTCCGGGTTGAAGCCCTGTCGGAGGAGATCACCGGCTCCGTGGGCAACTACGTCATCGGCCAGGCCTGCGTGGCCCTGCTCAACGCGACCTTTGCGTTCATCGTGATGTCGATTGTCGGAGTCCCCTTTGCCGTTCTGCTGGCGTTCGTCGTGGCGCTCCTCGCCTTTATCCCCCTGGTCGGGGGCATGATCGCGGGTGTGCTGGTGACGCTGATCGCCCTCACCGCGGGCTGGCAGACCGCCTTGGTGTACGGCATTTGCTACTTTGCCTACCTCCAGTTCGAGGCGTACTTCATCTCGCCCCGCATCATGCAGAAGGCCGTGGCCGTGCCCGGCGCCGTAGCCGTTATCTCCGTTATCGCAGGCGGCAGCCTCCTGGGTGTCCTCGGCGCGCTCATCGCCATACCCACCGCAGCGGCGGTCATGCTGCTGGTGAAGGAAATCTTCATCGTCCGCCAGGACAAGCACTAGCGAACCGGGCTGCTACCGGGCCAGCGCCCTTAGGGGGCCGCGGAGGCCACGGGCCCGTTCCAGTCCTGGGGCAGGCCCTCGGGGCCCGCTCCCTGCGCCGTGACCTCATCGACGATTTCGTTGAGCACCCGGGCGGCGTACTTCTCCCCCACCCAAAGGTGCTTGGCGCCGTCGACGCCCACAACGTCAGCCTGCGGCACCAGACCGAAGCGCTCGGCGGCGGCCTCCGGCCGGAGGTAGTCGTCGTGTTCGGGAACCAGCACCTTCAGCGGCTTTCCCGAGGCTGCCCATTCCAGCAGGTGCGCGTCCGTGGCACGGTGCAGCGGGGGTGACAGGAGGACGGCGCCCTCCACTTCGGAGGCGACCGGCTCCGTCGCCCCGTACATGAGCGCTAGCTCCGTGCCGAACGACCACCCCACCAGCCAGCGGTTGGGAAGGTTCCGGGACGCCGCGAAGCGGACGGCGGCCTCGACGTCCAGCCGTTCGCCGATGCCCTCTTCGAAACGGCCGCCGCTGGTGCCGCGGGGCGAGGTGGTCCCCCTGGTGTTGAACCTGAGGACGGCCACGCCGGCGAGTGCGGGCAATCGGAAGGAAGCCTTGCGGTAAACATGCGAATCCATGAAACCGCCGTGGGTGGGCAGCGGGTGGAGCGTGATCAGTGTGGCGGTGATCTCCCCCGATTCCGGCACGGCGAGTTCGCCGACGAGGACGCAGCCGTCCTCCGTTTGTATTTCCACGTTCTCCCGGCGCGCCGGCAGGACTGTTGAAGCCCGGATAGCGGTGGCTTCGGAAGACTGGCTGAAAACGAACGACGCCGGGTCAAAAGTCATGACTAACAGCTTAGCGATAGCGGTACGTGCGTGACGTCCAGCAGTTGGAGTGCCAGTGCCTCCGCTCCGAAAGTCCCGCGGCCGCACCGAACAGGTGGTCCTCGGACCAGACCACCAGGTGTTCGACACCGGGCAGGACCGCCGTCGAGCAGCCCGGGCAGATGTAGGACTTTTCGGCCCGCTTGGCCGTCATGGTGCGCACCATCCACTCGCCGTCGGGGGCGCTCTCCCGCCGTGAGATCCCCGACCTCGCCCGCTCCAGGTCCAGTTCCGGCACGGGACCGCCGGCGTGCTTGCGGCTGGCCTGTCCCAGTTTTCCGGAGGCGGCACGGCGGGGGCGGTTGGAACGGGGCATGCCTCCATTCTGCCCCAGGCTCAGGCGCCGCGCTGTTCCTGCCTTGCGCCCAGACGGTAGTGTTTACCGGGTGCGTTTAGTCATAGCCCGATGTTCTGTTGATTATGTAGGCCGCCTCAAGGCCCATCTCCCCCTTGCCACCAGGCTCCTGCTGGTCAAGGCTGACGGGTCCGTCCTGGTGCACTCCGACGGCGGCTCCTACAAGCCGTTGAACTGGATGAGCCCGCCGGCCAGCCTTCGTGTTTCCCTGCCGGATGAAGTGGACCTGGAGCTCGGTGTCACCGAGCAGTGGACCGTCCAGTCCGCCAAGACCGATGACCGGCTCATCATCAATATCCACGAGCAGCTGCACGACACTTCCCATGAGCTCGGCCAGGATCCCGGCCTCATCAAGGACGGTGTGGAAGCTGACCTGCAACGGCTGCTGGCCGATCAGATCGAACGCCTCGGCACCGGCTTTTCCCTGATCCGGCGCGAGTACTTCACCGCCATCGGTCCGGTGGATATCCTGGCCAGGGATGCCGACGGCGCCACGGTGGCCATCGAGCTCAAAAGGCGGGGCGACATCGACGGCGTCGAACAGCTGACCCGCTACCTGGAGCTGCTCAACCGGGATCCCCTGCTGGCACCCGTCCGGGGCATCTTTGCCGCCCAGCAGATCAAGCCGCAGGCCAAGGTCCTGGCCAACGACCGCGGAATCGACTGCGTCACCCTGGACTACGACGCCATGCGCGGCGTTGACGACAGCGAATCACGCCTCTTCTGACGGGCCCTTCCAAATAAGCAGTCCGTCAATAGCCGGGTGCACGGCCATAACGAAGCGGTTCACGTCGGCTTTACGCAAAATTTATCGAATTCCCCCTTTTACCCGTTGACCTGACGCACCCCACATGAAATTCTTATCTAAGTCTTTGTGTAGGTGTTTTTCATGCTCGCAAGACATGTTGCGAGCGCGAAGCTTCGTCAGCTAGTGTCCGGTTCCACCGGGCGGCAAGCCAGGATTCTTCTCGCGGAGTGACCAAGTGCGGCACGAAGTGTGCCGGGCTTAAGCAAGTTCCACAATGAGGAGATATACATGGCACAGGGAACCGTCAAGTGGTTCAACGCTGAAAAGGGCTTCGGCTTCATCACCCCGGACGACTCCGATGGCGATGTCTTCGTTCACTACTCGGAGATCCAGACCGGTGGGTTCAAGACCCTCGACGAGAACCAGCGCGTTCAGTTCGAGATCGGCCAGGGCGCCAAGGGCCCCCAGGCTACCGGCGTAACTCTGGTCTAGTCCCGCTTCGGATCGCCGCCTGCAGGCGGCGTCCTGCGAATCAATGATCCCCGGCATTAGTGCCGGGGATCATTTTTTTGCTTTTTATCCATTCATCCGACGACGCATTGTTGCTTGTCACAAATGTTTTCTGAATCTGAAAACATGGCGCCGATAATAGTTACGCCGCCGTGCGCAATTAGCCGACCAAGGTCCTCAGGAGCCGGGCGCTCTGGCGGACCGAGAGGCCGGGCAGGTAGGCGCGGCTCAGCGCGCGGCCAATGGCAGGCAGCTGCAGGGGGTCCTGGTAATAGAGGTAGAGCGTGCGGTAATCGGGTTTGAACCGTGATTTGAAGGTGGCCAGGGAGCGGAATCCGTACACCGGCTCCAGTGCCCGTCCCACCACGTCAAGGATGGACGTGAGGGCGTCGGGCTCCCGCGCTGGCTCCCGTTCGGCTTCACTGCCTGGGTCCTCCGACGGATCCTGCGCTGCGCCGGACGCCGCCCCGTCGGCAGGCTCCTTGGCCAGCGGCGAGCCGGACAGGGAAATGACCTCAACCGAGCTCCGCAGCTCCAGCACGGCGGAGGCAATGAGGAACTCCATGGCACCGGGGAATCCATCCTCCCGCCGGCGCATGAAGTCGAGCGTCCAGCTGACCACGCGCCCCTCATCAAATACCGGGAGCCAACTGGTGACGCCGTGCACCAGGCCGCCGGCATCGACGGCGACGCAGCACAGCACGTCGTCGTCCATCAGTTCGTCCATGCCGCCGAGCGTAAAGCCCATCTCGGGAACGGATTTCTGCGCAGCCCATTCCTCGGATACTTCCAGCAGCTGGGCCCGCAGGGCCGCAGGAAAGTCGCTGTACCGTCCCCAGACCGCCGTGACGCCGGTCTTCCGTGCACGGTTCAGCGCAGTCCGGACGTTCTGCCACTCCTTGCCTTTGAATTCAAGCTCCCTGACCGCCAGCCGGGTCTCCTGCGCCACAGCCACCCGGCTGAACCCCCGCGACTGGAGCAGGGGCCACAGCCCCTCAGTGCAGGAATAGAAGCAGGGAACCATCGCATGCTCGGCGCAGTACCGCATGAAGCCGGTAGCGGCTTCCTCCCGCAACGCGGCATCACCGAATGGCCCGCCCAGCGTCAAGGCCACGCTGCCATGTTGCTGGTAGGCAACCCCGGCGTCCAGGGTGGGGGTGAACCAGTATTTGTTCGGTTCCCAGAGCGCCATCCAGGACAGGGAGTCGCCGCCCCGCCGCACCAGGCGGCGGGCCACGTCCCTCGCCTCAACGCCGGCACCGGCACCGTGGTGCTGCCCCAGGAGCACCACCCACACGCCGGCCAGTGCGACGGCCCAGAACACAATGCCGGAGTAGGCAAACAGAAAGGCCTCAACCGATTGCCGGTCCTGGAAGATCCGGTTGTACAGGCTGGGGATGGGCACCGGCAGGTACTGGCGTGCCAGTTCGGCCGCCAGACCGGACAGTCCGCCGTCGCGCGCCATTCCGCCGGCTCCCAGCCAGGCGACCGTGTAGCTGCCGGCAAGTGCCGCCCAGGTCCCTGCCAGCACCCTGGTCAGATTGCGCCGCGCCCCGGCCGACGTTTCCACCCGGAACTGCCGCCTGTTGATCCACAGCAGCACCACGAGCAGCAGCGGAACTGCCACGAGCGGGAGGACGTGGACGAACCCTGAGCCCATGACGGCCGTGTGCGGCCGCTGCGGGTAGTGCGGGATGCGGGCAAACAGGGTGAGGTACACGGCGGACAACGCGGTGACGGCCAGCTGGACTCCGATCGTGATCCGCCAGGCAAGCCGGCGTCCGCGGCGCAGCCCGTCCGCGCAGATCAGCAGGAGCAGCACGGGCACCACTGCCAGGGCAAGGCCCAGCGGTCCCGCGAATCCCGTCCGCCCGATCTCCAGGCAGTTCACGTCCACCGTGCCGCCGCAGTTTTGCTCCAGCTGGCTGAGGGTGGGCAACGGGTTCAGGACGACGTCCCGCAGCAGCGCCAGCGGCCCGGTGGGGCTGCGGACGGCGGCCGTCAGAATGGGCCCGACGGCGAAAATACCGACGATCAGGGACAGGAGGTTGCGCGTCTCGCGGCCGGTGGAACGGTGCCGGTGGAGGGTTCCGTGGTCGCTCTGGATCCACCAGCCGGCGGCAATTCCGGCCAGCGCACCCAGGAATCCGACCACGGTCTCCGGATGCCCTACGTAGAGGACGAGGAGCAGGGAGGCTGAAACAATGCCCGTGCGAAGGCGCCGCTGCCAGAGGGTAGGCAGGAGCCCGCTGGCCCCAAGGACTGCGGCGAGGACAGCGGCGTACGGCCCGATGAGCCGGGCGTCCACCATGAGCCCCAGCCACCCGTCGCCCGCGTAGCGGGCGAGCTGCGTGAGCAGCAGAAACAGCGAGACAGCCGCGAACTGGCCGCCGAAGAAGAACCACGCCGTCCGCAGCGTGCCCAGCCTGCGTTCGGCGAGCCCCAGCAACAACAGGATCATGAGTCCGGCAGTGAGATAGGCCGCAGGGTTCGTGGCGAAAAACAGCGAGGTGAACATGGACCACCAGCGGCCGTCCTTCAGCGCGCCGACGTGCACGGAGGCCACGTCAAGGAGGGCCTCCGGCGGGCCGGACAGGAAACTGTTGGTGGCCGCACCCGCCCCAAGGAAAAGACCCAGGACTACCAAGGTGAACGGCACGGCTTTGAAATGCTGCCGCACGCGGCGCAGCGCCGCCAGCATGACGTCAGTCCAGGTGACGCTGCCGGCCGCCGCGGAAGCGCGCCTGCCTGTTTCCGGGACGGCCTCCCGCTGGTTCGTCATGGCCGGATTCCCCAGCGGGCCGCCACGAAGTCGAGGGCAGCAGGAAGTCCCTTGGAAGCGGCCTCCCAGGAATGGCCCGTGTTGACCACCGGTTGCGCCTGCACGGTGAAGCCGGCCCGGCCGGCCGCAGCCGAAAGTTCATCCATGTAGGCAAGGAATTCCGGATCCCGGGAACCTGCGCCGAAATATATGGCATGACCCTCAAACCGCGTATTCTGCATGATGCTCAAGGGAGTCAGTCGGTCGAAGGTTGCCACGTCACCCCCGAACGCCGCGTCAACAGTCTTCTGCCGCTCCTTGGCCAGTGCGGGCTCACGTTCGCTGGAAAAGGCGAGGACCGAGGCGTAGACGTCGGGATGGCGGGTGCCCATCTGCAGGGCGCAGGTGGCCCCGAAGGAAAAGCCCCCGGCGGCCCACTGCCGGTGGTCCGGATCAACATCAAGGGTCTGCTCGATCCAGCGGGGAACATCCCGGGCAAGAAAAGTGTCGGCGTTGGCAATGCGGCTGTCCATGCAGAGGGTATTGGCCGACGCGGTACCGTTCGGATCCACCACCACGACAACCGGGGCCACGCCGTCGTGGTCCTCTGCGAAGCGGTCCATCCGGCTGCGCAGGGCCCCTCCTGTGAGCCAGTCCGAAGGCCCGCCAGGCTGCCCGGAAAAGAGGACGAGGACCGGTAAGGCGGGACGGGGTGTGGCCTGGTAGGCGGGAGGGAGGTAGATATAGGCCTCGCGGCTGCTGAAACCCGAATCGGTGCCCGGGATGACGGCTTTCCTCACGGCGCCGTCCGACGGCATTCCCTCCGGTGGACGCCAGGCATTGAGGGCAACGGGGGCAGCGGCCACAGGCTGGCGCTTCAGTCCGGCTTCGAGTGGCTGGATCCTCGCCACGGCGGTACCCATGAGGTCACTGACCGTATGGTTGAGGCCGAAGTAGGCGTTGATCTGGACAGCGCCGAGCAGGCAGACGCCGAGCATAGCTGCCGTTGCGGCGGCCCTCCCCCGCCACGCACCGCGGCTCTTCAAAGGGGAAGGCTGCCGGAGTTTCCACAGCCGGAGCACCCACAGGAAAAGGGCAAATACCATAGCTACAAACCACGCGAGCACTTCGCGCGGGAGGCTCTCGGGCAGGGTAGAAAACGTGTACAACAGCAGCCAGTGCACCGCGGCGACGGTGCCGGTGGCCAGCAGGAGGGCAGCTCCGGCACTCAGGACCCAGCGGCGTCCGCGGGCCCACAGCAGCCATCCGAGGCCGACAGCGCCGGCGGTCCAGGCAACCCAGAGCAGGGGCCCATCGGTCAGACGGACGTCAGCGATAAGGTCCACCGGCGTTAACGCCAGGTGCCCACACCGATGACCGGCCCGGCTTCAAGCCACGAGGACAGTCCTGTGTAGGCATCGAACTTCATGGCGAGCAGGACTTCCTGGCCTTCGTAGTGGAGTTCCACGATGACGGAGTCGGGCTGAACCTTCACGAGTTCCGCCTCGGTGGGCTGGCGGCGGCCCACCAGTTCCAGCGAGCTGCGCCGGAAAGTGTATTTGGGTCGGACACTGAGCGAGAGCAGCTTGAACCACTCAAGGTCGTTGTCCTGATAACGACAAACCCCCATCTGCCAGCTTTTTCCAGCCGTGCAAATGGAGGCGTCCACTGTGCCCAGGGCACGCCGCAGGTTAAAGCGGCGTACCCCGGACAGGCACAGTGCAAAAATCAGCAACGCAAAGACTGTTGCCAACGCGATGAACGGAAAACCAGGATCGTTCATCAAGGTCGTGCTAGCGGATCCCCGCGGTAGCCGCTTCACCCATTTGGGCGTTATCAGCAACTATGACCACCCTGTTGTTGTCGACGGAGAAGAATCCGCCGTCGACAACCACAGCAATGCGCTCACCGGAAACAGGCTCAATGGCCAGTTCACCTTCGGCCAGAATCGCCAGCAGGGGCGAGTGGCCGGGCAGGATTCCGATTTCACCATCGCTGGTGCGGGCCTTGACCATCTTGGCCGCTCCGGACCACACGAAGTGATCCGCTGCGACAATCTCAACCTCAAGCTCAGCCATATTACTTGGTCTGTTCCTGGATCTTGGCCCACTGGCGCTCAACGTCGTCCAGGCCACCGACGTTGAAGAACGCCTGCTCTGCAACGTGGTCAAGCTCGCCGTCGCAGATGGCGGTGAAGCCTTCAACCGTGTCCTTGATGGAAACGGTGGAGCCTTCGACGCCGGTGAACTGCTTGGCGGTGTAGGTGTTCTGGGAGAGGAACTGCTGGATGCGGCGTGCACGCGACACGACGATCTTGTCCTCTTCCGACAGTTCGTCAACACCGAGGATGGCGATGATGTCCTGGAGTTCCTTGTTCTTCTGCAGGATCTGCTTCACACGGACAGCCGTGTTGTAGTGGTCCTTGCCGATGTACTGGGGGTCCAGGATACGGGAAGTCGACGTCAGCGGATCCACGGCCGGGTACAGACCACGCGAAGCGATTTCACGGGAAAGTTCCGTGGTCGCGTCGAGGTGTGCGAACGTGGTGGCCGGTGCCGGGTCGGTGTAGTCATCCGCGGGAACGTAGATGGCCTGCATCGAGGTGATGGAGTGGCCCTTGGTGGACGTGATGCGCTCCTGGAGGAGACCCATCTCGTCAGCAAGGTTCGGCTGGTAACCCACGGCGGACGGCATGCGGCCGAGAAGGGTGGAAACCTCGGAACCTGCCTGCGTGAAGCGGAAGATGTTGTCGATGAAGAGCAGCACGTCCTGGTTCTGCACATCGCGGAAGTACTCCGCCATGGTCAGTGCGGACAGCGCAACGCGCAGACGCGTTCCCGGCGGCTCATCCATCTGGCCGAATACAAGGGCGGTGTCCTTGAGGACGCCTGCCTCTTCCATTTCAACCCAGAGGTCGTTGCCTTCACGGGTACGCTCGCCGACGCCGGCGAACACCGAGGTGCCACCGAAGTTGCGGGCAACACGGGTGATCATTTCCTGGATCAGCACGGTCTTGCCGACACCGGCACCACCGAAGAGGCCGATCTTTCCACCCTTGATGTACGGGGTGAGGAGGTCGATGACCTTGATGCCGGTTTCCAGCATCTCGGTGGAGCCCTCGAGGGTCGCGAAGGCGGGAGCCTTGCGGTGGATGGCCCAGTGGTCCGAAGCCTGGATCTCCGACTCGTCAACGTCAAGCGGCTTGCCGAGGACGTTGAAGATGTGACCCTTGACGCCGTCGCCGACAGGCACGGTGATGGGCGAGCCGGTATCCACAACGTTGGTACCGCGGACGAGTCCGTCAGTAGCCTGCAGGGAGATGGCGCGAATGAGGTTGTCACCCAGGTGGAGGGCAACCTCGAACGTGATGGTCTTGGTCTCACCGTTGAGAGTAATCTCCGTGGTGAGTGCGTTGTAAATCGAGGGGATTGCGTCAGCCGGGAATTCGACGTCGACAACCGGGCCAATAACACGTGCAATACGGCCGGTAGCACCGGACGTTGCGGCTACGTGTTCGGTAGCGGTGGCAGTCATCTCTCTCACTTCACTCAGTAGATGGCGTGGGGGTTAAGTCTATCTTTTGGTGCAGGTACAGCTGGATCCGGAACCGTGCTGGCTAGGACGCACTCAAGGCGTCGGCACCGGCCACGATTTCGGAAAGCTCCTGCGTAATTTCAGCCTGGCGGGCAGTGTTGCGCAGACGCGTGTACTTCTTGATGAGGTCCGTGGCGTTGTCACCGGCAGACTTCATCGCCCGCTGACGGGCTGCAAGCTCGGAAGCTGCTGCCTGCAACATGGCGGCGAAGATACGTGATTCGATGTAGCGCGGCAGCAGTGCATCTAGCACCTGCTCCGTTTCCGGCTCGAACTCGTAGAGCGGCAGGAGGTCCGATTCGGACTGTGCC
Organism: Arthrobacter sp. LjRoot78; assembly: GCF_964254335.1. Lineage (NCBI taxonomy): Bacteria > Bacillati > Actinomycetota > Actinomycetes > Micrococcales > Micrococcaceae > Arthrobacter > Arthrobacter sp. LjRoot78. The sequence continues at coordinate 2,851,092 of NZ_CAXUTG020000001.1, forward strand.
TGCTCTTCGACGACCTCGAGGGGAAGCAGTCGGATGACCGTAGGTTCCTGCGTCACCATGGACTTGAAGCGTGTGTAGACGACGTGGATCTCGTCCACGCCATCCTCTTCGTACGCGGTGGCAAAATCCTCCAGCAGCGCTGCGCCGATTTCCTGCGCGGTCGCAAACTCCGGTGAATCCGTGTTGCCGGTCCATACCCGTGCGTAAGGACGGTTGCGGAAGTCGAAGTACGCCTGGGCCTTGCGGCCGACAACGTACGTCTTGACTTCCTTACCTTCCTCATGAAGCAGCTCGGTGAGGCCTTCCGCCTGCTTGAGCACACTTGCCGAGTAGGAACCTGCAAGGCCACGGTCCGAGGTGATGACCAGGACGGCGGCACGGCGGATCTGCTCGGGCTCGGTGACCAGCGGGTGGTCGATTTCACTCTGGCTAGCGACAGCAGAAACGGCGCGCGTAATCGCGTTTGCGTAAGGCAGTGAAGCCGCTACGCGTGCGCGGGCCTTGCCGATGCGCGAGGTAGCGATCAGTTCCATCGCCTTGAAGATCTTGCGCATCGACGTCGTCGAGCTGATCTTCTGGCGGTAGACCCGAATCTGGGCTCCCATACTTATCCTTTCCTAAGATCCCGGTGGCCGGGACTGCCGGAACCCGTCGGGGTCCCGGCAGTCCCTGCCAGCGAAACTAGCGCTTCTGCTTGACGATTTTTTCCTGGTCGACCTGCGCCTCGTCGATGGGGGCGTGCTCCTCGTGCCCTGCACCAACCAGGAGGCTGTCGCCCTCGCCGAAGAAGCCCTTCTTGAAGGCCACGATCGAGGTCTTCAGTGCTTCTGCGGTGTCATCGTCCATGACGTTGGTCTGTGCCAGCGTCGTCAGGATGGAGGACTTGTGCTTCAGGTGCTCCAGGAACTCGGTCTCGAAGCGGTTGATGTCCTCAACCGGAACGTCGTCCAGGTAGCCGTTGGTACCGGCCCAGATGGACACAACCTGGTTCTCGACCGGGAACGGCGAGTACTGGCCCTGCTTGAGCAGTTCCATCAGGCGTGCGCCACGGGTCAGCTGCTGGCGCGATGCGGCGTCGAGGTCCGACGCGAACATTGCGAATGCCTGCATGTCGCGGTACTGGGCCAATTCCAGCTTCAAGGTACCGGAGACCTTCTTCATGGACTTGACCTGCGCTGCGCCACCCACGCGGGAAACGGAGACACCCACGTCGACGGCGGGACGCTGGTTGGCGTTGAAGAGGTCCGACTGCAGGAAGATCTGGCCATCGGTAATGGAGATCACGTTGGTCGGGATGTAGGCGGAGACGTCGTTTGCCTTGGTCTCGATGAGCGGCAGGCCGGTCATCGAGCCGGCGCCCAGCTCGTCGGAGAGCTTGGCACAACGCTCCAGGAGGCGGGAGTGCAAGTAGAAGACGTCGCCCGGGTAGGCTTCGCGTCCCGGCGGGCGGCGGAGCAGCAGCGACACTGCACGGTAGGCCTCGGCCTGCTTGGAAAGGTCATCGAACACGATGAGGACGTGCTTGCCGCCGTACATCCAGTGCTGGCCGATGGCCGAACCGGCGTAAGGAGCCAGGTACTTGAAGCCTGCGGGGTCGGACGCGGGGGAAGCCACAATGGTGGTGTATTCCAGTGCGCCGTTGTCCTCGAGCGTCTGGCGAACAGCCGCGATGGTGGACGCCTTCTGGCCGATGGCCACGTAGATGCAGCGCACCTGCTTGGTGACATCTCCGGAAGCCCAGTTGGCCTTCTGGTTGATGATCGTGTCGATGGCGATTGCCGACTTGCCGGTCTGGCGGTCACCAATGATCAGCTGACGCTGGCCGCGGCCGATCGGGATCATGGCGTCGATAGCCTTCAGACCGGTCTGCATCGGCTCGTGCACCGACTTGCGCTGGGTCACGCCGGGCGCCTGGAGTTCCAGAGCACGGGTGGTTTCAGCCTTGATTTCGCCGAGGTCGTCGATCGGCTGGCCCAGCGGGTCAACCACGCGGCCGAGGAAGGCATCGCCAACCGGCACGGACAGAACCTGTCCCGTGCGGTGGACTTCCTGGCCTTCTTCGATTCCGGTGAAGTCACCGAGGATAATGACACCGATTTCGCGGACGTCGAGGTTCTGGGCCAGGCCCAGCGTGCCGTCTTCGAAACGAAGCAACTCGTTCGCCATGACCGAGGGAAGGCCCTCAACACGGGCGATGCCGTCACCTGCGGTGGTCACACGGCCGACCTCTACGCGCTCTGCGTTTCCGGGTTCGTAGGACGCCGCGAACTCGTTCAACGCAATACGGACGTCGTCGGCGTTGATGGTCAATTCGGCCATCTGCAGTCCCTGCTCTCCTGTTTTCGTGATCATCGTTGTCACGATGACCGGGGTTTCTATCAGTTAAGTTGTGCTTGTCCGGTTAGCCGGCAAGCTGACGCTGGAGCTGGCCCAGGCGGTTCAGTACAGAAGCGTCTACCACTTCATCACCGACCTGGATCCGGATACCACCAATCAGTGCCGGGTCAACGTTCATGTTGATCTTGAGCTCGCGCCCGTACAGCGCATTCAGCGCTGCCTGAAGCCGGCTGGTCTGCGTCTCCGTCAGCGGACGGGTGACGCTGACCGTTGCGATCCAACGCTGCTGGCGCTTGGCTGCAAGCTCTGCGAAACGGCGCACAAGGTTGGTCACCTTGAGGCCGCGCGGCTGCGAAACTGCCTGTCCGATAAGGACTTTCGCTTCCTCGCTTGCGTGGGGAACGAGCTTCTCGGCGAGGGCAATCTTGGCAGCCGGGCTCGCCTGCGGCTCGGACAGAGCACGCTGTACCTCGTGGCTGGAACCGACGGCCTGGTTGAAGGAGAACAGATCGTTCTCCAGCGTTTCCAGTCCGTTGATCCCTGAGGCAGAGACGGCCGACTTGTTCTCAGCAACGGCAATTACCACCGAAGCGGCAAGAGTCTCGAGTGCATCGCCGATATCCCGAGCCGACGCCCAGCGTGAACTGGCCAGTCCGCTCGCGATTTCCGCAGCATCAGTGGAGACTTTTCCACCGAAGAGCTGCTTGACCAGTGCCGACTTTTCGTCACCGCTGCGGGACGGGTCAGTCAGGGCACGGCGCAAGCCAGCCGAGCTGTCCACCGTTCCCAGGATTCCGAAGAGTTCCTTTGCCAACTGCAGCGAAGCGAAGGGAAGCTTGGCTTCCAATGCCACCAGCGCCGCGGTCAGCGATTCGCTCGATACACCTGCCATTACTTAGCTGCACCTGCGTTCTGGTTCTCCAGATCTGCCAGGAAACGGTCAACCACGCGGGCTGCACGTGCATCATCGCTCAGTGACTCGCCGACAATGCGGCTTGCCAGCGTGGTGGCCAGCGTGCCGACTTCGGCGCGCAGCGACACAACGGCCGACTGACGCTCGGATTCGATCTGAGCGTGGGCGTGCGCGGTGATGCGGGCAGACTCTGCAGCTGCCTTTTCCTTCAGGTCCGCGAGGATCTGGGCGCCTTCGGCACGGGCTTCCTCGCGGATGCGGTTGGCTTCTGCACGGGCGTCGGTGAGCTGCTGCTTGTACTCTTCGAGTGCAGCAGAAGCCTCTGCCTGGGCCTTTTCAGCCTTGGCGATGCCACCTTCAATAGCCTCGGCACGCTCCGCGAACGTCTTCTCGAACATCGGGACAACGAACTTGACCACGATGTAAAAGAGGACAGCAAAGCCGGCCAGGACTACGCCCATTTCCCAAGGGTTGGGAACGAGCGGATTAGTGCCTTCGGTGGCGGCTGAGATGATCGTCTGATTCATATTTCACCCGTCCTTATCTACTCGGTTTCTGGATGTTCGCTAAGTTCTAACGCTTAGGAGAGAACGAAAGCGAAGACCAGGCCGAGGATGGCGAGTGCTTCAGTCAGCGCAAGGCCGAGGAATGCGATCGGCTGCAGGACGCGCTGGGCTTCCGGCTGACGTGCCACACCATTGATGTAAGCCGCGAACACGAGACCCACACCGATACCACCGCCGATAGCGGAGAGGCCGTAGCCGATGAGGTTGAGGGAGCCGTTGATGGAGCCTTCCATTTTTCTTCCTTTCAAGATGCCACCCGTGTGGCAGGTTGTTTGGGTTGCTTCATCCCCGCGAAGGGGAAGTATGTGGGTGCCTAGTGGCTGTCCGCGTGCAGAGCGCCTTCAATGTAGATGGCAGTCAGCAGCGTGAAAACGTAAGCCTGCAGCGCCATGATCAGCGCTTCCAGCATGTACATGGCGATGGCGCCGACGAGAACCAGTACCGAGGTGCCCTTCAGGAGGATGTTCTCCTGCATGACCAGGTACTCGATGCCGGATCCGGCAATCATCACAATCAAGTGTCCGGCCAGCATGGTGGCAAACAGACGGAGGCTGTGGGTGACAGGGCGGACCAGGAAGTTGGAAATGATCTCGATCGGGATAACGATCGGGAGGATGTACACCGGCACGCCCGAGGGAACGGTGGCCAGCTTGAAGTACTTGAGACCGTTCTTCTTGACGCCGATGCCGATCCAGGTCAGGTAGACGATGGCTGCCAGCACATAGGCGCCGCCGACGTGCGAGAAGCTCGGAAGCTGGATCAGCGGGATGGCGCCGTAGATGTTGTTCACCAGGATGAAGAAGAAGAGGCTGAACAACAGCGGGACGTACTTAATAAAGTCCTTGCCGCCAATGATGTCCTTGGCGATGCTGTTGCGGACGAAGCCGTAGGCAGCTTCACCTGCAAACTGCAGTTTGCCGGGAACAAGCTGCTGCTTCCGCGCAGCTAGCAGAAAGAATGTAGCGATAATGACGACCGACAGGATAACCAGCAGCATCTGCTTGGAGAATCCGTCTGCCGCACCCCACGGCAGGATTGCCGGCAGGTGCATTTCTTCAATTCCAGGAGGGTTGAACTCTCCTGAATCTTGGGCCGGGAGCGCAAGCGCGATCAACGCGTTTCCTCTCTGCAGTGTCCATCATTGGGCGTTGGTGAGGGTCCGGCGATCTTCATGTCCGCCCTTCCCCTTGTGAAATTGTTAGGCATTACTGTTCCTCGTCCTTGGACGGGCCGCTGGCTGCACTGTCTTCACCAGGTGACGTTCTGTTACTGGTGAGTCCGTGCATATGAGAAAGATAGAACCCTCCCGCAGCTCCAAGCAGAGCGCCTAGGAGCACAATCCAGCGGGTTCCCCACAGATAATCCAGACCCCACCCTATCAAACTCCAGACGATGATTCCGCCAATTATGTAGCTAAAGACGGCGATGCCGGCGTTGTATCCGCCGTCCCCGCCGTCGGAAGATACGCCTACGGAACCGTGGGTGGATTTGGGGATTTCCCGCATGTTTTTTCGCTTCGAATTACGGCTGTTCATCGTTGCCGTCCTTCACGGGTTCGGGGTCGTTATAGATACGGAGGCGGGCCTTGCTGAATCCGTAGATCTCAGCCGCCTGCCAGAACACGACGGCGGTGACGGCGCCGATCAGGAACCAGCGGGCGTGGAGCCATTCAGGTGCTCCGATAACGAAAAGCACCACGGCGAATCCCACAACTTTGACGAAGTAGGTGACTACAAAGACCCCGATGGCGCCGGAGGGATTGTTCCGTCCGACAAAATGGCCCACAAGGAGGCTAATTCCGAAGAACGCCATAACAAGGAGGCCGCCGAAAGTGCTTGAGAGCGCTCCCCCGCCGCCGTTGAGGATCGCGGCCGGTATTCCGGCGAGCACGAGGCCGGCCAGGGCCGCACCTGCGCTCAGCTTCAGGAGCCCCAGCCACAGTGACTTTGTGGGGCCGGAGACACCAACGGGTCCGTTACCGGATCTGTGTCCGGGTTCGGCGTTGGAGGTCATCAGATCCCAATCGTCGTGTACTGCGGGCTGGCAAAGGAGGGTGCGGCGAAGAGCTGCACTGAAATTCTACATGAGATAGAAATTATTCGGAAAAGGGTGTCCAAGGCTCACTCCTGCCCTGCCGCTTCCGCCTCGGCCTCGTACTCCGCTTCCGACCGCGGCCCCGGTCCGGGTGCCTTGTCGCGAAGGTACGGCCATGCCGTGACCACGGCCATAACGGCGGCCGCTGCGACGTCCGCAGCCAGCACAAGCTGCCACGGGAAGATGGCGAAGGCCAGGCCCCCGAAGGCCAGCACACAGGTCCAGGCGTACATCAGGATGACGGAGGCGCGGTGGGAGTAGCCAATGTCCATCAGCTTGTGGTGCAGGTGTCCGCGGTCCGCGGACCAGGGCGAACGCCCCAGCGCCGTGCGCCGCACGACCGCCAGGCAGAGGTCCAGCAACGGGAGGAACAGCACCGCGAAGGGCAGGAGGATGGGGATGATCGTCGGTATACCGTTGGCCCGGTCGTAGAGGCCGGAGGTGATCTGGCCCGTTGAGACAATGCCGGCAGAGGCCAGGAGGAGTCCGATCAGCATGGCGCCGGAGTCCCCCATGAAGATCTTCGAAGGAAACCAGTTGTGCGGCAGGAAGCCGGCGCAGCTTCCCACCACCACCGCGGTGAGCAGCGTCGCGAGATCCGAATAGTCGAGCAGGACTGCCGACCGGTGCACCCAGTAGGCAGTCAGGAAGAACGCCACGCCGCCGATGATGGCCACGCCGGCGGCGAGCCCGTCCAGCCCGTCGATGAAGTTGAAGGCGTTCATGGTGGTGACGATCAGCCCGGCGGTGAGGACGATGCGGACGACCTCATTCTCAAGCAGGATCGGCTCGGGTATCAGCGGCAGGATGCTCATCCTTACGCCCCAGATGGCCACCACCATGGCCGCAGCGCTCTGGCCGATCAGTTTCACCCACCACCGCAGGTCCAGGAGGTCATCGGCGAGACCCACGATGACGATCAGCGTGGCGCCGGCGAGGACCCCCCAGGGCGAGGCGTTGCCGCGGAAGATGTCCTTGACGAAGAAAGACTGGCTCGCAACGATCAGGGCCACCAGGAATCCCGCGTAAATACCCAGGCCTCCCAGCCTGGAGACTTTGTGGGAGTGGGTGTCGCGGCTGCGGATCGGCGAGAAAAGCTCAAGCCTGTTGCCGATCAGCCGTGCACCCCAGGTGGCGGCGAAGGATACGCCTGCGGCCGTCAGCATCATCAGCAGGTACATGATCATGGGGAAGCCACCTTCCCCGCACTGCTGACGGAACCAACCCTCGACAGTGTGTATCCCTGCTGCCCGGTCAGTGCCCGGCGGCAGGGATAGCTAGGGTTCGATTGCTGTGGAACTGACTTTCGATAAATGAAACTTCTCCGTCGCCGTGCGCGCGGCAGGCAGTGCTTGGTGCCTGACAGGGCTGTATTACAGTGGACTCTAGTCAAGATACTAATGCCAACGGCTGGCTGGCTTCGCGTCACACGGCCCATTGCCGGCGGGAAATCCACCGGCGGCCGTGTTGAAAGGAACCAGCGATGTCCCCCTCGGTTGCAGTTGCCGCCGTGACGTTTGACCGTCCCCGCGAGCTCGCCGTCCTGCTGAATGCCATCAACCGGCAGAGCTCTCCGGTCCATTCCATTTGCCTCGTGGACAGCGGCACCGTGCCCGCCAAAGAGGTGGCGGACCAGCACGCAAACGTGGACTACGTCCGGTCCGAAGCGAACCTTGGCGGCGCCGGCGGATTCTCCCTGGCCATCCTGAAGGCGGTTGCCAGCGGCGCTGACTGGATCTGGATGATGGACGACGACGCCGAGCCCGGGGACCCGGAATGCCTCGCCACGCTGCTCCGGGAAGCCGAAGCGCGCGGCCTGGATGCCGTGGTCCCGCTGGTTGCCGCGCCGGGCCACCCGGACCGGTTGTCCTTTTTCTTCCGCCTCGACGGCAAAGTAACGCACGACCGTGCGGAAGTGGAGAAGCTCGGTTTCCTGCCCGACGACGGCCACTTCTTTAACGGAGCGCTGATCCGTTCGGACGTCTTCTTCAAAGTGGGCCTGCCCGACATGCGGCTTTTCATCCGCGGCGACGAGGTGGACTTCACTATCAGGCTCCGGAAGGCGGGCATCCGCTTTGGCACGGTGACCACCACCGCCATCACGCATCCGCACGCTTTTGCCGAGACACAGCACGTTTTCGGCGCCAGGTGGCACGTGATTGTTCCCGAGACGGCGTTCAAGCGCTACTACTACTACCGAAACCGCGGCTACCTGATCCGCCGCCACTTCCGGGCGAAGTCGCTGGTGGCGGACGTTGGCGGCTATCTCGGCTACTTCCTGCGACGCGGCGACTTCCGCGGCCTGGCGGATTGGTTCCGGGCGTTTTCCACCGGTCTCCGCGGCAAGGGCTTCGGTCCCCTGAAGGACCAGAAGTTCTAGCCTGGAGGACGGCTGGTCCTAGCCGTCCTGCCTGAGTCGTCTCCGGACCAGGAGGGCCAGCAGCACCCACGGCTCACCGAAGACGCGATAGGCCACCCTGCGCGGATGCAGCATGAGCCGCCAGGCCCATTCCAGGCCCAGCCGTCCCAGCCAGCGCGGAGCAAGCTTCTGGATTCCGGCGATCTGTTCGATGGCACCGCCCACCGCGCAATACACGGCAGGGGGAAGGGAGTCCAGCCTCCGGCGGAGGACCATTTCCTGCAGTGGCATGCCGAGTCCCAGCAGCACCAGCTGCGGACGCAGCTCCTGCAGCCAGGCGACAGCTTCATCTTCAAGGGCGCCGTTCCAGCCTTCGCCCGGCATGCCGGCCACTTTCGCACCCGGCACGATCCCGGCCAGCCGCGTCACAGCCTTGGCGTTGGCTTCCGCTCCGGCGCCGAGCACGGCAATTCGCTCAAGGCCTTCCACATTGCCGAGGGCTGGGATCCAGTCGGTGGAACCCAGGCGGTAGTCCATGACGGGCCCGTCCGCGTCCCCCGATCGTCCCCACAGCCACAGCACCGGGGCGCCGTCGAGCAGCACAACATCGCTGTTTTCGTAAAGGGCCCGGAATTCCGGATCGGAGTGGAAGAGCGTCACACTGTGCAGGTTGTGGCCTACCACCGTGCGGGTGCTGCCTTCGGCGACAAAGCGGTTGAGGGTGGCTGTCATCCCCTGAACTGTCAGTGGCGTCGCGTCGACACCGAGGACAGGGATGTGCTGCCGGGTGAGAATCATTCGACGCCGGGTCCCGTCACGGATCCGTCGCCGGCTGCCGGCCCGGCCGGCCGGGCGTCAGCGGCCGGGACTTCGGCTGGCCGGGCGTCAGCAGCCGGCACGTCGGCAGTTTGGGCGTCAGCAGCCGGCACGTCGGCGGCATTGCCGTCAATGTCCAGGAGTCCGGGAACAACCTCGCGCAGTTTTTCGAGGGCGAGGGCACCCTGGCGCACCACCCTGAGGGGCAGTGCAGTCGCGTCGACAATGGTTGAGGGCAGGGCATCCATGTCCGTGCCGCCCTCCGGACGCAGTCCCCCTTCGAGGTAGACCTCAACGGATTCGGCGAGCTGGGTCAAGGCCTCGGCGGCCGTCCGGGCTGCCGGCTGGCCGGTGCGGTTTGCTGACGACACAGCGAGGGGTCCGGTCAGTGTCAACAGGTCCTGGGCGACGTCGTCGGCCGGCATCCGCAACGCGACGGTGCCCTTTGTCTCGCCCAGGTCCCAGTCGAGCGACGGCTGCGCATGGAAGATCATGGTGAGGCCGCCCGGCCAGAAGGCCTCGGCAAGCTTGCGTGCCTCTGGCGGGACGTCGGTTGCCAGCCCGTCCAGGGCGTTGAGCCGCGGAATAAGGACCGGCGGAGGCATCTTCCGGCTGCGTCCCTTGGACGCCAGCAGCATATTGACAGCCTGGAGTGAGAACGCGTCAGCACCGATCCCGTACACCGTGTCGGTCGGGAACACCACGCATTTGTGTTGGCGGATGGCCCGCTGGGCATTCTCCAGCCCTTCAGCCCGCTGGTCAGCTGCCGTGCAGTCGTAGGTTGTGGTCACTGGCCTATTCTTTCATCACTTCAGGGGCTGATCGGTTTAAGGGTCCGACGGTGCGGCAAGGACTGCACTCGTGGCGCGCTCCTTGCCGTTGAGGTCCAGGTGCGTCTTCACGTCGGACCAGAGGCCCGAGGTCTTCAACATGGCTGCGATCCATGTTGCCTGGACTTCGGCGTGTTCCATAACGAAGTAGCCGCCGGAAACCAGCAGCCGGGCGGCTGACGCCGCTGCCGCCGTCGGAAGTTCCATGCCGTCCGCTCCCCCGCCGTACAGCGCTTCGGGCGGATCGTGCAAGGCCACTTCAGGTTCGTTGGGAATCGCCTCAGCGGGAATGTACGGCGGATTTGAAACCACGACGTCGAACGTGCCGTTGAGTTCCGGCAGTGCGTCGCGGAGGTCTCCGCGGAGCAGGGTGACGCCGAGCGGCCGAAGGTTGCGTTCAGCCCAGGCATGGGCAAATTCGCTGAACTCCACGGCGTAGACGTCCGCGCCGGGGACTTCGAGGGCGATGGAGCCGGCGATGGCTCCCGAGCCCGTGCCCAGGTCCACCACCTTGGCACGGCGCGTGCCTTGGGCCGGATCCTTGAGCCGGTCGATGACCAGCTGGACCACGGACTCGGTCTCCGGCCGGGGAATGAAGACTCCGGGCCCCACGGCCAGCTGCAGGTAGCGGAAATGGGCCACACCGGTAATGTGCTGCAGCGGCACCCGCTGTGCGCGCTCGGCCACCAGTTCGGCATAGCCGTCCGGCTCCGGAGACGAATCCGCCAGGAGCATGGCCCGCAGCCTGCCCAGGCCGACGCCCAGGAGGTGGTCCGCCAGCAGCTCCGCATCCACGCGCGGGCTGGGAACCCCGGCGTCGCGAAGGATGGCGGTCGCCTCGCGGACGGCTTCCGCCAGGCTCAGCCCTGTTCCGAGTGTCATCGTGCGTGCCGCCGAAGCCTATTCGCCGATGGCGTCCAGGCGGGCCTGTTCGTCCATCTCGATGGCCGACTGGATCACGGGCTCCAGGTCGCCGTTCATTACCTGGTCCAGGTTGTAGGCCTTGTACCCGGTGCGGTGGTCCGCGATGCGGTTTTCCGGGTAGTTGTAGGTGCGGATGCGCTCGGAACGGTCCATGGTGCGGATCTGGGACTTGCGCTGGGCCGAGTTCTCGGCGTCGATCTGCTCCTGCTGGTGCGCCAGGATGCGGGCCCGAAGCACGCGCATGCCGGCTTCACGGTTTTGCAGCTGGGACTTCTCGTTCTGCATGGCCACCACGATCCCGGTGGGAAGGTGGGTGATGCGGACCGCGGAGTCGGTGGTGTTGACCGACTGGCCGCCCGGCCCTGAGGACCGGTAGACGTCGATCTTGAGGTCATTCTGGTTGATCTCGAGCTCTTCGGGCTCGTCCACTTCGGGAAGCACCAGCACGCCGGCGGCCGAGGTGTGGATCCGGCCCTGGGATTCCGTCACGGGGACACGCTGCACACGGTGCACGCCGCCTTCGAACTTAAGCCGCGCGTAAACGCCCTCGGCGGGATCGTTCGAGCTGCCCTTGACGGCCATCTGGACGTCCTTGTAGCCGCCCAGGTCCGATTCGGTGGCCGAAATGAGTTCGGTCTTCCAGCCGCGTGATTCCGCGTAGCGGGTGTACATGCGCAGCAGGTCCGCAGCGAACAGCGCGGCCTCGTCGCCGCCTTCGCCGCCCTTGACCTCGAGAATCACGTTGCGGGCATCGTCCGGGTCCCGCGGGATCAGGAGCCGGCGCAATTTGGCGGCCGCCGTCTCCAGCGAAGCCTCCAGCTCGGGCACCTCCGCGGCAAACTCGGGGTCCTCGTCCGCCATTTCCTTGGCAGCCGCGAGGTCATCACGGATGGCCTCCCAGCGGTGGTAGGCCTCAACAATGCCATTCAACTGAGCAGACCGCCGCCCCAGCTTCCGGGCAAGCCGCTGGTCAGCATAAACAGCGGGATCCCCCAGCTGTGCCTGGATGGCATCATGCTCATCAAGCAGGCCCTGTACGGACTCAAACATTTTCAAAACCTCTTTCGACTCTTACAAGTCTAATGACTGCCATGCGGAGACTGACCGCACGTCCGGGCGCTAGCCCGCATCTGGTGAGATAACTGCATGGCGTTCGGATTTTGCCGCCCCGGGAGTGGCATCGGGCCTGCCGGAGCTGGGCGGCGAACGATCGAAGATCGAAGCCGCCCAGCGTAGGGGCGGGGGCGGCAAAATCCGAACGACAAAGGCGGGGCCGGCAAAATGCGTCGGCCCCGCCCCTGGTGAAACTATTTGTCGTTATCCGACTTCGCACCAAGCGTCGTCTTCTGAACCTGCATGAGGAACTCGACGTTGCTCTGGGTCTCCCGGATCTTGTTGGTCAGCAGCTCAAGGCTCTGCTGCGTTTCGAGTCCGGAAAGGACACGGCGCAGCTTCCACATGATCTTGACTTCCTCGGGGGAAAGCAGGTTTTCTTCGCGGCGGGTGCCGGACGCGTTGACGTCCACTGCCGGGAAGATGCGCTTGTCCGCGAGCTGGCGGGACAGGCGCAGTTCCATGTTGCCGGTGCCCTTGAACTCTTCGAAGATGACCTCGTCCATCTTGGAACCGGTCTCAACGAGCGCGGTGGCCAGGATGGTGAGTGAGCCGCCGTTTTCGATGTTGCGTGCTGCACCGAAGAAGCGCTTCGGCGGGTACAGCGCTGCGGAATCGACGCCACCGGACAGGATACGGCCGGAAGCCGGTGCTGCCAGGTTGTAGGCACGGCCCAGGCGGGTCATGGAGTCGAGGAGCACCACAACGTCCATGCCCATTTCCACGAGGCGCTTGGCGCGTTCGATGGAGAGCTCGGCCACGGTGGTGTGGTCGTCGGCGGGACGGTCGAAGGTGGAGGCAATGACCTCGCCCTTCACGGTGCGCTGCATGTCCGTGACTTCTTCGGGACGTTCGTCAACGAGCACCATCATGAGGTGGACCTCAGGATTGTTGGTGGTGATGGCGTTGGCAATGGACTGCAGGATAAGCGTCTTGCCGGCCTTCGGCGGCGAAACGATCAGGCCGCGCTGGCCCTTGCCGATCGGGGCAACCAGGTCGATGACGCGGGGGCCGATCTTCTTGGGGTCCGTCTCGAGGCGCAGGCGCTCCGAGGGATACAGCGGGACGAGCTTCGCGAATTCGACCCGGTCCTTGAGTTCCTCGGGGGTCTTGCCGTTGACGGAGGTGACGCGGACCAGGGCGTTGAACTTCTGGCGGGCGGACTGCTGGCTGCGGTCTTCGCCTTCACGGGGTGCGCGGATGGCGCCGACCACGGCGTCGCCCTTGCGCAGGTTGTACTTCTTGACCTGGGCGAGGGACACGTAGACGTCGTTCGGACCCGGCAGGTAGCCGGAGGTGCGGATGAACGCGTAGTTCTCCAGCACGTCCAGGATGCCGGCGACGGGCAGCAGGACATCGTCCTCGGTGACCTCGACGTCGTCGACGTCCGGACCCTGGGCGCGTCCACGACGGCGATCGTTACGGTCGCGGAAGCGGTCGTTGCGGGAGTTATCCCGGTTGTCCCGGCTGTTGTCCTGGCCGCCCGTCCTGTCGTTGCGGTCACGGCGGTTGCGGCGGTTACGGCGGCTTCCGCCGTCCGCATCGTCGCTTTCGCGGGTGTCGTCCCGACGGGTTGTTTCACGCGTACCGGCGGTTTCGCCGCCGTCGCGGCCGCCACGGGTGCGGGTTGTCTGGCGCTCGTTGCGCTGACCGGCTTCGGCTGCTTCGCCGGCCTGGTCTGCGCCGCGCTGTTCACGCTGCTCACCGCCACGCTGTTCCGTGCGCTGCTCGGAAACACGCTGTTCGGAGACGCGCTGTTCAGAAACACGCTGCTCGGCCGGCGCCTGCGCCGGGGCCTCACCCTCGGCGGCGGGGGCCGTCGCCTGGGCGGCTGCTTCACCGCGGCGGCGGTTGCGGGTGCGGGGCTGGCGGCGCTCCGCAGCTTCCGGTGCAGCACCTTCGGACACGGCGGCCTGAGCGGCTTCAGGAGCCGCGGGCGCTTCGCTGGGTGCGGCTTCCGGGGCGGGTGCCTCGGTGGCGGGAGCGGTGACAACGCCGTCGCTGCCGGCACGGCGGCTGCGACCACGGCGGGCACGGGTGCCTTCCGCGGCGGGAGCCTCTGCAGCTTCAGCAGCAGGGGCGGCAGCTGCCGGCGCGGTTGCCCGTGCCGAGATGTTTTCGCCGGTCTTATCAGCGCCCTTGGCCGGAGCCTTGGTGGCTGAAGTGCCTGCGCGGTGGGCGGAAATGGCGGTCACCAGATCGCCCTTGCGCATGCGGGATCCGCCGGAGATACCGAGCTGGCTGGCGAGAGCCTGCAGCTGGGCGAGCTTAAGGCCGGCAAGGCCGCTGCTCTTGGCGGGTGCTGCCGACAAGTCGGTAGCAGAAGATATGTCCACAGCTGGAGACAGCTCAGTGGTTTCGGTCACGAAGGATCCTTCCCCCTCGACGGCGTCCAGACTGGGAGCTGGACGCGATGATTTGATCTGGGCTGCAGTTCAGATCTGCAGCCGGATTTCGGCCTTGCCGGATGGAATTCGGCCAGCAGGGCCGGATACTGATACGCCTCGAACATTCCAGGAAGAGAACGGAATGGCGGACTGACGGTTCAGGGGTGCAGAGCGATTCTGCAGATTCCTGCGACAGACCAAAGCAGGCGGCACCGGAGACTATTGCGCAGTTGAAGTTCAGAGCAGCAAACGATTAGACAGGCGCCATGGCCAACATCGGGTTCGTTTTGACTGCCTGCGGGATTACCGCCGGTGCACTCCCACTTTAGCACCTTCAACGTCCACCGCCAGCTTCATCACACGCCATCCGACATCCGGCGTGTTGGCCCGGGTGTAGGCCTCGATGAAACCCACCACTGCGGCTGCCTCTTCTTCCCCGTTGGCGAGCACCAGGACAGTTGGCCCGGCGCCGGATACAACGGCAGCGTGTCCTGCATAGCGCAGCGCACGGATCAGGTCCGCGCTGGGGCGCATGGCCTCCGCGCGGTAGCTCTGGTGGAGGTAGTCCTCCGTGCCGGCGAGCAGGAATTCCGGCTTGCTGGTGAGGGCATGGATGAGCAGCGCGGCCCGGCCGGAGTTCATGGCGGCAGCATGATGGCCCACCGATGCCGGCAGGAGTGCGCGTGCCGCTTCGGTGGACAGCTCATAGTCAGGTACGGCGACGACTGGAATCACCGAATCCGTCACCGTGGCGCAGGTGCTGCTGTACTGGTCACTGTCCTGCCATGACAGCGCCAGACCGCCGAATATGGCCGGTGCCACGTTGTCAGGATGGCCTTCCATTTCGCTGGTCAGCTGCAGGATCCAGTCCTTGCCGCGGCGGGACGGCTCCGGCACGAGCGCATTCGCGGCCGTAACCGCGGCCACCACGGCCGAGGCCGAAGAACCCAGGCCGCGTCCGTGGGGGTTGACGTTGTCGGCCGTGATCTTCAGGCCCTGGTGCCGGAAGCCCAGCCGGTGCAGGGCCTCGGTGATGGCCTTGACCACCAGGTGGCTCGCGTCGCGCGGAAGCGTCTCCGCACCCTCGCCGCTCAGTTCGAACTCGAGCTCGCCGCTGCCCAGGGTTTCAACGGTCAGCGTGTCGTGCAGCGAGAGTGCGAGTCCCAGGCTGTCATAGCCGGGGCCGAGGTTGGCGCTGGTGGCAGGCACGCGGACGGTCACCAGCTGCCCGGTCGGGACCGCCGGCGCGCCGGCAGCTGACTCGGCCGGGACGGTGAGGGTGGTTTCCAAGGCTATTTTTCTTCCAGGCCAAGTTCGGCAGCCACGGTGACCACGTCGTTGGACACCTTGACGGGCTGCACTTCGCTGCCGTCTTCGGTGCGCAGCGCCCACTGCGGGTCCTTCAGGCCATGGCCGGTAACGGTGATCACGATAATCTTGCCAGTGGGAACCTGCCCCGCGGCGTGCTTCTTGATCAGGCCCGCGACGCCTGCGGCGGAACCGGGTTCCACGAAGACGCCCTCCTTGGCGGAAAGCCAGCGGTGCGCCGCGAGGATCTCATCGTCCGTCACGGCGTCGATGAATCCGCCGGACTCGTCACGGGCGGCGATGGCACCGTCCCAGGAGGCCGGGTTTCCGATCCGGATTGCCGTGGCGATGGTGTCCGGCTCCGTGATGGGGTGGCCCGCGACGAACGGCGCAGCGCCGGCGGCCTGGAAGCCCCACATCTGCGGGGTCCTGGTGGACACGGCGGGCAGCGTGCCGGCGGTCTCGGACTCGAACGGGGCGGAGTACTCCTTGTAGCCCTTCCAGTACGCGGTGATGTTACCGGCATTGCCTACCGGGAGGACGTGGATGTCCGGGGCGTCGCCGAGCGCATCCACAACTTCGAAGGCACCGGTTTTCTGCCCCTGGATCCTGGCCGGGTTGACAGAGTTCACCAGGAACACGGGGTAGGACTCCCCCAGCTTCCGGGCGATGTCGAGGCAGTTGTCGAAGTTCCCGTCCACCTGCAGGAGGGTGGCGCCGTGGGCGATCGCCTGGCTCAGCTTGCCCATGGAGATCTTGCCCTCCGGCACCAGCACGGCGCACTGGAGGCCGGCTGCCGTGGCGTAGGCCGCTGCGGACGCTGACGTGTTGCCGGTGGAGGCGCACACCACTGCCTTGGCACCCGAGGCCACTGCGGCCGTCATGGCCATAGTCATGCCCCGGTCCTTGAAGGAGCCGGTGGGGTTCATGCCTTCGACCTTCAGGTACACGGTGGACCCGGTCAGCTCGGAGAGCTTCTGCGCGTGGACCAGCGGCGTACCGCCCTCACCGAGGGTAATGACCTTCGTGCTTTCCGTTACGGGCAAACGATCAGCGTATTCGCGGATGACACCGCGCCATTGGTGAGCCACTTAGACTCCTTCTACCCGCAGTACGGATGTAACTGAATTGATGACGTCCAGGCCCTTCACGGCCCGGACGGTCGCTGCCAGTGCAGCTTCGGTTGCGCGGTGGGTGACGATCCGCAGTTCGGCAGATTCCACGTTGGAGTCGGCGTCACGGTGGATAGTCTGGCGCATGATCTCGATGGACACGCCGTGCTCAGCGAACAGCTGGGCGATCTTGGCAAGCACGCCGGGCTGGTCGGCAACGTCGAGGCCGATGTAGTAGCTGGTGTTGACGGCGTCGATGGGCAGCGCGGGCACCTGGCCGTTGGTGGTCTCGGTCTGCGCGGGGCCACCCAGGACGATCCGGCGTGCGGCGGAGACGAGGTCGCCCAGGACGGCCGAGGCCGTGGGGGTTCCGCCGGCGCCCTGGCCGTAGAACATCAGCTCGCCGGCGTTCTCGGCTTCGATGAACACGGCGTTGAAGGCGCCGTGGACGGCGGCCAGCGGGTGCTCGCGGGGCAGCAGAGTGGGGTGTACGCGGACGGACACGCCCTCGCTGCCGTCTGCGGCGGTCAGTTTCTCGGCGATGGCCAGCAGCTTGATGACGAACCCGGCGTCCTTCGCTGCGGCGATGTCCGCAGCACTGACTCCGGTGATGCCTTCGCAGTGGACGTTCTCCAGGTCGAAGCGCGTGTGGAAGGACAGCGAGGCGAGGATGGTCGCCTTGGCCGCGGCATCAAGGCCTTCGACGTCGGCAGTGGGGTCAGCCTCTGCGTAACCAAGGCGCTGCGCCTCGGCGAGGGCGTCCTCAAACTGAGCACCCGTGGTATCCATCTGGTCGAGGATGAAGTTGGTGGTGCCGTTCACGATGCCCAGCACCCGGGTGATGCGGTCGCCGGAAAGGCTGTCGCGGATGGGGCGCAGGATGGGGATCGCGCCGGCCACGGCTGCCTCGTAGGACAGCTGGACGCCGGCCTTGTCCGCTGCTTCGTAGAGGGTGGGGCCATCCTGGGCCAGGAGCGCCTTGTTTCCGGTGACCACAGAGGCGCCGTTCTGGATGGCGGCGAGAATCAGGGTACGGGCAGGTTCGATGCCGCCCATCAGTTCGATGACGAGGTCGGCGTCCTTGACGAGGGTGTCGGCATCCGTGGTGAACAGTTCCCGCGGCAGCTCGACGTCACGCGGCGCATCGATGGTGCGCACGGCGATGCCGGTCAGCTCCAGGCGGGCTCCGGCGCGGGCGGCCAGTGCTTCGGCGTCATCAATCAGAATCCGCGCCACCTGAGCCCCAACGTTGCCACAGCCCAACAGGGCTACTTTCAGGGTTCGCAATTCAGTCATTCAGACTCCCATGTCGCGGTTCAGCAGATCTTGTTCGGTTTCCCCGCGGACAATCAGCCGGGCTGATCCGTCGCGCACAGCGACAACGCCCGGCCGGGCCAGATAGTTGTAGTTGCTGGAGAGGGCCCAGCAGTAGGCGCCGGTCCCCGGTACAGCGAGCAGATCACCGGCTGCCACGTCCTCGGGCAGATATACATCTCTAACAACTATGTCGCCGCTCTCGCAATGTTTGCCCACTACGCGGGACAGCTGCGGTACGGCCTCGGAGATCCGCGACGCCACAATCGCCGAATAATCCGCGTCGTAGAGCACCGGGCGGGCGTTGTCGCTCATGCCGCCGTCCACCGACACATAGCGGCGCGGGTACGTAACGTTTTCCCCGGCATTCCCTGCATTTTCAGCGGCGGCAGCGTCCACGCGGACGGTCTTGAGGGTTCCCACCTCGTAAAGGGTGAACGTGGTGCTGCCTACGATGGCGCGTCCCGGCTCAATCGAGATTCGGGGAGACGTGATGCCCAGCTCGGCGCAGGTGGAACGCACGACGGCGGCCATCGCCTGCGCGATCTCTGCCGGCGGGCGCGGTGTGTCCACTGGCGTATAGGCGATGCCGTATCCGCCGCCGAGGTCCAGTTCGGGCAGGACGATGGAGTATTTCTCCTGCATGGCCGCAAGGAAATTGAGCAGTTTCACTGCGGCCAGCGCGAAGCCGTCCGGTTCGAAGATCTGCGAGCCGATGTGGCAGTGCAGGCCAAGGAGCTCAATGCTGTGGTAACTCGTGGCGGCGGCCACGGCTTCCTCGGCCGCGGACAGGCCTGCCTGGTCCGTGGTGTCCTCCGCCATGGACAGGCCGAACTTCTGGTCCTCATGGGCGGTGGCAATGAACTCGTGGGTGTGCGCATGCACTCCGGGTGTCAGCCGCAGCATCACCTTGGCGGTTTCGCCGCGTTCGGACGCGATTTTGGCGACGCGCTCCAGCTCGACAAGGCTGTCCACCACAATCCGGCCCAGCTTCATGTCCAGCGCACGGTGGATCTCGGCGTCGGACTTGTTGTTGCCGTGCAGGGCGACATCGGCGCCCGGTATGCCGGCGCGGTCCGCGACGGCAAGTTCCCCGCCGGAAGCGGTGTCCAGGCGCAGCCCTTCTTCCTCCACCCAGCGGACCACGGCGGTGCACAGGAACGACTTGCCGGCGTAGTAGACATCCACTCCCCCGCAGATGTCGGCGAAAGCGTCGTTGAAGGCGTCGCTGAAGGCCCGGGCACGTGCCCTGAAGTCGTTTTCGCTCATCACGAACAGCGGCGTGCCGAACTGGCGCTGGAGCTCACTGACCGGAATGCCGTCAATGGCGAGTTCACCGGCGTCGTTCCGGGCAACGCCGGCCGCCCAGAGGGGCTCGTGGAGCCTATTGAGGTCTGCCGGGACGGCAAGCCACTCCGGTGCCAGGGGGGATGCGTGGTTCAAAGAATTCCCTGTCATTGCGTCACATCCGTTCCGGCGCCGAAACGCCAAGCAGTTCCAGTCCGTTGGCCAACACCTGGCTGGTGGCGTCGTTGAGCCACAGGCGGGTGCGGTTGACGTCCGTGATGGGCTCATCGCCCTGCGGCGCCACGCGGCAGGCGTCATACCAGCGGTGGTAGGCGCCGGCGATAACTTCCAGGTGGCGGGCCACGCGGTGCGGTTCGCGCAACTCGGCGGCCTTGGCCACGATGGAGGGGTAGCTGCCCAGGTAGGACAGCAGTTCGTTCTCGGTGGCGTGGTCCAGGAGGGCGGCGTCGAACACGTCCTTCCCGTCAACACTGCGCTCCACTCCGGCTGCCACGGCGTTGCGGGCAGTGCCGCGGGACCGTGCGTGCGCGTACTGGACGTAGAAGACCGGATTCTCGTTGCTGTGCTTCTTCAGGAGATCGGGGTCCAGAGTGAGCGGGGAGTCCGCCGGGAAACGCGCCAGCGAATAACGGACGGCATCCTTGCCCAGCCAGGAAATAAGGTCCTTGAGCTCGATGATGTTGCCCGCGCGCTTGGACAGCTTGGCACCGTTCACCGACACGAGCTGGCCGATCAGCACCTCGATGTTGGCCTCGGGGTCGTCGCCGGCCGCTGCCGCGATGGCCTTGAGCCGGTGGATGTAGCCGTGGTGGTCCGCTCCCAGCAGGTAGATCTTCTGGTCGAAGCCACGGTCCTTCTTGGACAGGTAGTAGGCGGCGTCGGCGGCGAAGTAGGTCGGTTCGCCGTTCGCGCGGATCATCACGCGGTCCTTGTCGTCCCCGAAGTCCGTGGTGCGCAGCCAGACGGCGCCGCCGTCGTCGAACACGTGGCCCTGCTCGCGAAGGCGCGCGACGGCACTTTCGATGGCGCCGGCGTCGTGCAGTTCCTGCTCGGAAAAGTAGACGTCGAAGGCGACGCCGAAGTCGGCAAGGGTGTCCTTGATGTCCTTCATCTGCGCCTTGTACGCCGCACTCCGGATGACCGGCAGCGCCGCGACGTCGGTCAGTTCCCGGATGTCCGGGTGGTCCGCCAGGACATGGTGGCCCAGGTCGGAAATGTACTGGCCGGGGTAACCGCCCTCCGGCACGCCACGGCCGTGCAGCCGGGACAGCACGGAATGGGCGAAGACGTTCATCTGCGACCCGGCGTCGTTGATGTAGTACTCGGCGGTGACCGTCGCGCCGGAGGCCCGGAGGACGCGGGCGATCGAGTCGCCCAGCGCGGCCCAGCGCGTGTGGCCGATGTGCAGCGGGCCGGTGGGGTTGGCAGAGACGAATTCCATGTTGACCACGTGTCCGGCGAGCGCCGAGTTGGTGCCGTACGCCGGCCCCGCTTCGACGATGGCCTTGGCCAGGGCGCCTGCAGCCGCGGCGTCCACCGTGATGTTCAGGAAGCCCGGACCGGCGATATCCACGGCCGAAACGCCGTCAATGCCCTTGAGCCGTGCGCTGAGGATAGTGGCGAATTCCCGGGGATTAACGCCGGCCTGCTTGGACAGCTGGAGGGCAATGTTGGTGGCCCAGTCGCCGTGGTCCCGGTTCTTTGGCCGCTCCACGCGCACCTCGTCCGGCACGGCTGATGCGGAAAGAGTGATTTCGCCGGCGGCGACGGCGTCTTTCAGGCAGGCGGATATGGCGAGGGAGAGTTCTTCGGGAGTCACGCATCTAGCCTACCGGTGGCCCGCGAAACCCGCGGAATCCTCAGCAACGCCATGACGCTGTGAAGGGGCACAGGAATAGGAAGCCTCACAGAATTGAATCGGGTTCGTCACAGGCTGAACCATTACGCTGATTCCAACGTTGTCCATCCTGTAACTGCCTGACTGGATCCTGTCCCAGCGGTGCCGGGACCTGTCCGGCACGCAGCTGCCCGCAACTATACGAAACGAGCCCCGTATGAGCTTCCCGGCACGAAAGAGCGTCTTCGTCGGCATCGCCGGCATGTCCCTGATCGGAACCGTGGCCGGTTGCGCGCCGTCCGCCCAGGCACCGGCAGCCCAATCCGCGGCAGCCCAGTCCACGGCCGCGTCCGCCGGCTCCGCAACCAGCAGCGCCCCTGCTGCCGCGTCCGGCTACAAGGACGGCACCTACAGCGCCGACGGAAACTATGTGTCCCCCAACGGCACTGAAACTGTGGGCGTTGAGCTGACGCTTTCCGGCGGCACAGTGTCCGGCGTGAACATCACCCAGCATCCTTCCAATCCCAATACCCGGAAGTTCCAGGGCGAGTTCGCCGGCGGTATCGCGGCGCAGATAGTGGGCAAGAGCCTGGATGAACTGAATGTTTCAAAAGTGGCCGGCTCATCGCTCACCAGCGGCGGCTTCAACCAGGCCGTGGAGAAGATCAAATCCGAGGCCCGGTAGGCCGCGCCCGGACGAACGGCGCAGTATCCACCGTTCACCGCGTCAAGAGGAGATAACGTGCCGCACCCTGGCTGGGCAGCGTTCAGTTTCGACGGAATCGGAACCAGCTGGGAGATTTCAACGCCGGGCCCCCTGGACGGCGGCCAGCGCCGCCGGCTGCTCGGCGTGGTGGAGACGTACGACGCCGCGTGGTCCCGTTTCAGGGCGGACTCGATCGTCGCGCAGGCGGCCAGGGAGCCCGGCCGCTTCCGGATGCCGGACGGTGCAGGCGCGCTGGGCCGCCTGTACCGGAACCTCTACCGGCTGACTGACGGTGCAATGACGCCGCTGATCGGCGGCAGCCTGGAACAGCTGGGGTACGGCCCGGACTATTCGCTCCGGTCCCGCGGGACACCGGTTCCCGCTCCGCGGTGGGATGACGTCCTGGACTGGAATGACGCCGTGCTGACCACCACGGCTCCCGTGGTACTTGACGTCGGGGCTGCCGGCAAGGGCCAGTTGGCCGATCTGCTCGCAGCGGAACTCCGGTCCCTGGGCGCAGGCGAATACTTCATCGACGCCAGCGGCGACCTCCTCAATTCCGGACCGGTACCGGTGGCCGTGGCACTGGAACATCCGTACGATCCCGGCCGGGCCATCGGCACCCTCAGCCTGGGCACGGGCGCCTTGTGCGCCTCGGCAGCAAACCGCCGGGCGTGGGGCGACGGGCTGCATCACGTGTTGGACGGCACCACCGGGGCACCGGTCAGAACCGTGGTGGCCACCTGGGCGCTGGCCGAGGACGCCATGACGGCCGATGCCTTGGCCACTGCCCTGTTCTTCGTCTCAGGGAGGTCGCTTCAGCAGGATTTTGCGTTTTCCTGGCTTACGGTTTTCTCGGACGGAAGTGCCGCCTACTCAGCAGGTTTCGAAGGAGTGCTGTTCGAATGAGTTCCATGATCCAGCGGGTGGACACGTCCCTGAACCGCTTCACCATGTACCGCCTGGTGCTGTGGGTGCTTGCCGTGCTGGCCGCGTACAGCCTGCTGCTTAATGTCCTGGGCTGGCTCACCTTCGGCATCCCGGAGATGCTCACCCATCTGGCGCTCTGCCTGGGACTCACCTACGCCTCGAACCGCGGGCTGGCGGCCCTGTTCCACGTCCGGCCGCATTCCGAATCCTCGCTGATCACCGGCCTGCTGCTGTACTTCCTGTTCTGGCCCAGTTTCAAGGCGCTGGATGTTGCCGGCGTCGCGATCGCCTGCGTCCTGGCATCGGCCTCGAAATACGCCCTGGCCTGGCGCGGCCGGCATATCTTCAACCCGGCAGCCGCTGGGGCATTTGCGGCCGGACTGACCGGCCTCAACATCGCCACGTGGTGGGCTGCCACTCCCGCCATGCTTTTCCTCATCGTCCCCGGCATCGTGCTGGTCCTCTACCGCACCCGGAAGATACTGATGGGGGCCGTGTTCACGGCGGTCTCCGTATCCATCGTGGCCACTGAGCTCCTCCGGGCCGGAATGTCCACGGGCCAGGCCCTGTGGCAGCCCCTCGCACAGCGCCCCGTGCTGTTCTTCGTGGGCTTCATGCTGACCGAACCGCTGACCCTGCCGCCCCGGCGCTGGCAGCAGCTGGCGCTCGCCGCCGTCGTCGGCGTGATCTTTGCCGTCCCCTACAACCTGGGCTTCGTGGCCAACTCTCCCGAACTGGCCCTGCTGGCAGGGAACCTGCTTGCCTTCCTGGCCGGACAGCGCGGCGGCATCCGCCTCAACTTCCAGGAATCGCGGCCCCTCACGCCGACGACGACGGAATTCAGCTTCCGGCCCGAACGTGCGGTCAGGTTCGCGCCGGGACAATACATGGAACTGCACCTGCCGCATGCCAAGTCCGACGGCAAGGGCAGGCGCCGGGTCTTCAGCCTGACCAGCGCCCCGGATGCCCGGGACGTGACCATCGGCGTCGGTACTGCCGAGCCGGTGTCCGCCGCCAAGCGCGCCCTGCTCGCCCTGCGGCCCGGCGACTCCGTGACCGCCACGGCGGTGGGCGGCGACTTCGTGCTGCCCCGGGGCCGGACCGGGCCTGTCCTGCTGATTGCGGCCGGAATCGGCGTTACGCCCTACCTCGCGCAGCTCGCCGCAGGCGCGGCAAGGAACCGCGACGTGGTCCTGCTGTACCTTGCGAAGTCGACTGCGGAACTCGCCTACGCGGATGCGCTGGAGCAGTCCGGCGCACGGGTCATAGCCAGGCTCTCCGACGGCTCCGCGCCGCCGTCGTTCATGGAAGACGCCGGCAAAGTTTCCCGTCCGCCGGAGCCGCTCGACGGCGCGGCTCTCAAGGAACTTGTCCCGGACATTGCCTCGCGCGAAGTGTTCGTGTCCGGCTCGCCTGCCAGCGTCCGCTCACTGCGGTCCGCCGCCCGCAGTGCCGGCGCCCGCCGCATCCGCACGGACTCGTTCGCGGGCTACTGAGTGCCGATTTCGACCCGATTTTCCTTTGGGGGCCACCTTCCTGCTAAGCTCTAGGACGTCCCGCCGGCAACGGCAGGAACCCTGACTGCCCTCGTAGCTCAGGGGATAGAGCGTCTGCCTCCGGAGCAGAAGGTCGTAGGTTCGAATCCTATCGAGGGCACAGACAACCCCGCCAGCCCAGCTGGCGGGGTCTCCTGTTTAAGGCGTGTCCCGCCGCAATGTCGGCACCCCCTCGTAGGCTGTTTCCATCGCCGACGAGTAAAGGGGACATTTTATGTACTGCTCCATCATCCCGCCCTACATGCTGCGGCGCCTTGCGGCTCAGCACGAACCCCGCCTGTCCAGGGTGGCCCGGGCGGCGAAGGAAGCACTGCTCCATGTCAGGTCCATCCAAGCAACCCGCGCGCTTCCGCTCCCCGCGGTTCCGTCCGGAGTCCGGCAGCTCCAGCCCGGCCCGCCGAACCGCACGGTGTATGACGCGAAGACCTCCGAGTCCCTGCCCGGGCAGCTGGTGCGCAAGGAGGGGGAACCCGCCACGGGCGACTCGTCGGCGGACGAGGCTTACGACGGCCTGGGCCACACCCACCGGCTCTATGCCGAGGCCTTCGGACGGAATTCGATTGACGCCCAGGGACTGCCGCTTGATGCCACTGTCCACTTCGGCAAGCTCTACGACAATGCCTTCTGGGACGGACACCAGATGGTGTTCGGCGACGGCGACGGCGAAATATTCCAGCGCTTCACCCGCTCGCTGAGTGTCATCGGCCACGAGTTGGCACACGGCGTCACGCAGCACTCCGCCGGGCTCGTCTACCGGAACCAGGCCGGTGCCATCAACGAATCGCTTTCGGATGTGTTCGGCGCACTCGTGGAGCAATACGTCGCGCAGCAGACGGCTGCGGAGGCCAGCTGGCTGATCGGCGAAGGCCTGTTCACGGACCAGGTGCAAGGCGCAGCCCTGAGGTCGCTGAAGGCTCCCGGCACCGCCTATGACGACGACGTGCTAGGCAAGGACCCCCAGCCGGACTCGATGGACTCGTATGTCCGTACGAGCGCGGACAACGGCGGGGTGCACATCAACTCCGGCATCCCCAACCGGGCGTTCTACCTCGTAGCCTCGGCTCTTGGCGGCAATGCCTGGGAGACCCCGGGCCGCATTTGGTATGACACGCTCACCGGCGGTTCCCTCCCGGCCAACGCCACGTTCACCAAATTCGCCAAGGCCACGGCGGCATCGGCGGCGGAACTGTTTGGTGCGGCTTCACCGGAACATGACGCCGTCCGGACGGCGTGGGAAACTGTGAAGGTAAAGCTGTAACTGGAACGCCGCCGGAGGGGTCAGCCGGCGGCCAGGCAGTAGCGGAAGCACAGGAACCAGGCCATGAAGATCACTGTCCAGCGCAGCGGCGGGATTGCTGCGCTCAAGAGGGTATGGAGCGTCCAGGCCACCACCCCGACGGACAAGAGCCGCTGGGGGCCGCTCGTTGAGGCGTGCCCTTGGGATGCCGTTCCGCGCTCCGCGGAGGCCGTCGGCCAGCCGGACAGGTTCATGTATTCCATCAGGGCCGGCCAGCACCGCGCCACCCTTCCGGAGCAGGCCGTCACCGGCCCGTGGCGGGTCCTCGTCGACAACACCCGGGCAGCGGCCGAAGCCGCCCGGGACGGCGTCCCGGACCCGGGGCGCTAGACCGCAGGTTCAAGGTGGCCCCGGAACGCCCGCCGGTAGGATTGCGGGCTCGTGGCCAGCACTTTGCCGAAGTGGTGGCGGAGCAGCACGGAGTGTCCGAACCCTGACTCGCGGGCGATCTCGTCAATGTTGAGCTCGGTGGATTCCAGGAGCTCCTGCGCCCGCAGCACGCGCTGGGAGTTGAGCCAGGCTGCGGGGGTGGCACCCGTTTCGGACCGGAAGCGGCGCGCGAACGTCCGCGGCGACATGTGGACCCGCGCGGCGAGTTCGTTGACGGTGTGGTCCTGTTCCAGGTTCCGGACCATCCACTGCAGCAGTTCCTCCATGGGCTGTGAGCCGCAGGCCGGTATCGGACGGTCGATGAACTGGGCCTGCCCGCCGTCGCGATGGGGCGGAACCACCATGTCGCGGGCGATGCTGGCCGCCACGCCGGCTCCGAGTTCCACCCTCACCAGGTGAAGGCAGGCATCGATGCCGGCCGCGGTGCCAGCGCTGGTGATGATGCGGCCGTCCTGGACGTACAGGACGTTCTCGTCCACCAGTGCCGCCGGGTAGCGGCTGGCCAGTTCCGGGGAATAGTGCCAGTGCGTGGTGCATCGCCGGCCGTCGAGCAGGCCCGCACGCGCGAGGGCGAAAGCGCCGGAACAGATGGACATCACCCAGGCGCCTCGGGTATGGGCCGCCCGAAGTGCGTCCAGCACTTCTTCCGGGACATCCTGGTCGTGGCCGTAGGGAGCCATGACCACCAGATCGGCATCGGCGGCCGCTTCCAGCCCCAGGTCGACGTGCATGGACAGCCCGGACTTGAGCCGGATATCGCCCGGTTCCGGCGTGCAGACGCGGAAGTCGAAAGCCGGCACACCGGTCCCCCGGGCCGACCTGTCGATGCCGAACACCTCGAACGCGGTACCGAACTCAAAGATGGAAAAGTTGGGAACAACGATCACTGCCACTGATTTGAGCATGCTTCCATTGTGGCAGAAATTATAGCTTTTTGGTCATTTCTGCCACTGTTTTGTTGCCGGCAACGGGAGAAACATAGAGGCATGGAAACCATCGGAGTTGCACTCATCGTCCTGTTGCTCGTCATCCTCTCGGCCACCATCGCCGCACTCCTCAGGGACGGACGGGGCCACACCCCTCCCGAACGTTCAGAGCGCGACTGGTCAGCGCTGGACCTTCCGAGCATCAGCTACACCCTGCGGAACTACTGAGCGCCGCACCATCCGGATCCGGATTCTGCTCCGGACCGGCGCCGACTCAAATGCGGGATACAACAACAGGGACCCGGCTCAATAATGAGCCGGGTCCCTCTACCGCCAACGCCAGGAACCTATCTGCCGGCACTGGAACGCAGCGGGCGGGCCCGCCGCAGTAGACTGTCTCCAGCCATGACTTTTCATATTTCCTACCCCGCCGAGCTGCCGGTTTCCGAGCGCCGCGAGGACCTGATGGCCGCCATCGCGGCCAACCAGGTGACGATCATTGCCGGCGAGACCGGCTCCGGCAAGACCACCCAGATTCCCAAGATGTGCCTGGAACTGGGCCTGGGCGACAACGGACTGATCGGCCACACCCAGCCGCGCCGGCTGGCTGCACGCACGGTGGCCGAGCGTATTGCCGAGGAACTGGGCGTCGAGATCGGCCAGGAAGTGGGCTTCCAGGTCCGCTTCACCGGCGAGGTCAGCCGCAACACCAAGGTCAAGCTCATGACCGACGGCATCCTGCTGGCCGAAATCCAGCGCGACAAGCTGCTGCGCAGGTACAACGCCATCATCATCGACGAAGCCCACGAGCGCAGCCTCAACATCGACTTCATCCTCGGGTACCTCAAGCGGATCCTGCCGCAGCGCCCCGACCTGAAGATCATCATCACCTCCGCCACCATCGATCCGGAACGCTTCGCCAAGCACTTCGGCACCGAGGAGGATCCCTCCCCCATCATCGAGGTCTCCGGACGGACGTTCCCGGTGGAAATCCGGTACCGGCCGTTGTCCCAGCCGGCGGGCGGCGCAGTATCCGGCGATGACGACGACGCGGTAGCCGCCTCCGACGACGAACTCGAGGAGGACCGCGACCCGCTCGACGCCGTCTGCGACGCCGTCGACGAACTGGCCCTCGAAGCCCCGGGCGACATCCTGATCTTCTTCTCCGGCGAGCGCGAAATCCGCGATGCCGCCGAGGCCCTCAACGCCCGCATCCAGTCCAACCGGCGGCTGGCCGGCACCGAGGTGCTGCCGCTCTTCGCCCGGCTGAGCCTGCAGGAGCAGCACAAGGTTTTCCATCCCGGCAGCAAACGGCGGATCGTGCTGGCCACCAACGTCGCCGAAACGTCGCTCACGGTGCCCGGCATCAAGTACGTCGTGGACACCGGAACCGCACGCATCTCCCGGTACTCGCACCGGACCAAGGTGCAGCGGCTGCCCATCGAACGCGTGTCCCAGGCCTCGGCCAACCAGCGCTCCGGCCGGTGCGGCCGCGTGTCAGACGGCATCGCCATCCGGCTGTATTCGAAAGAGGACTACGAATCCCGGCCGCAGTTCACGGACCCCGAAATCCTGCGCACCAACCTCGCGGCCGTCATCCTGCAGATGACCGCTATGGGTGTGGCCCGGGGGCCGAAGGACGTGGAGAACTTCCCGTTTGTGGAGCCGCCGGATTCGCGCGCCATCAACGACGGCGTCACGCTCCTGCGCGAGCTGGGCGCCCTGAGCGCCGCGCGTCCGCAGGAGGAGAAGGGCGACGCCGACGGACGACCCGGCCGTCGGCCCGCCGCCGGCAGGAACGGCAGCGGCGGGCTGACCGCAGTCGGTCAGCAACTTGCCCAGCTTCCGGTCGACCCGAGGCTCGGCCGGATGATCGTCGAGTCCGGCAAGCGCGGGTGCGTCCGCGAGGTCATGATCTTGGCCGCCGCGCTCACCATCCAGGACCCGCGCGAGCGTCCGACGGACAAAAAGCAGCTCGCCGCGGAGAAGCATGCGCGGTTCCGGGACGAAAACTCGGACTTCACCGGCTTCCTGAACCTCTGGAACTACCTCCAGGAGAAGCAGCAGGAGCTCTCCTCCACGGCCTTCCGCCGGCTCTGCCGCGCCGAGTTCATCAACTACCTGCGCGTCCGCGAGTGGCAGGACCTCTTCGCCCAGCTCCGCCAGCTCGCCCGCCCGCTGGGCATCAGCCTGGACAACAAGCGCCTGGCCGATCCCGTGGGCAACCATGAGGGCATCCACATCAGCCTTCTCTCCGGCCTGCTCAGCCACATCGGCATCCTCGACGAGCGCAAGCGAGAGTACGCCGGGGCCCGCGGCAGCCGTTTTGCGGTCTTCCCGGGCTCGGCGCTGTTCAAGAAGTCACCCACGTTCGTCATGGCAGCCGAACTGGTGGAAACGAGCCGGCTGTGGGCCAGGGTGGCCGCGAAGTTCGATCCGCTCTGGGCCGAACAGGTGGCCCCGGACCTGGTCAAGCGCAGCTACAGCGAGCCACACTGGTCCAAGAAGATGGGCTCGGTGATGGCCCACGAGAAGGTCACTCTCTACGGTGTGCCCATCATCCCGAGCCGGCGCATCAACTACGGCAAAGTGGATCCGGAGCTCTGCCGCGAGCTGTTCATCCGCCACGCCCTGGTTGAGGGCGACTGGCAGACCCACCACAAGTTCTTCCACCGCAACCGGGCACTGCTCCATGAAGTCGAGGAGCTCGAGGCCCGGATGCGGCGCCGGGACATCCTGGTGGACGACGAGACGCTGTTCGACTTCTACGACGCCCGGATCGGTAAGGACGTCGTATCCGAACGGCACTTCGACAAGTGGTGGAAGGACGCACGTCAGCAGGATCCCACCCTGCTCGACTTCGACCAGTCCCTGCTGATCAGCGAGGACGCCTCGGCCCTTGACGATTCGGCCTACCCGAAGACCCTGCTGCACAAGGGCTTCGAACTGCCGCTCAGCTACGAGTTCCACCCCGTCGCGCCGGGTTCCCCGCCCAACCCCTCCGACGGCGTCACGGCCGAAGTGCCCGTGCTCTTCCTGAACCAGCTGGACGACGCCGCGTTCCGCTGGCTCATTCCGGGCCAGCGCGTGGAGCTCGTTACTGCCCTGATCAAGTCGCTGCCGAAGCAGGTCCGCAAGAACTTCGTTCCCGCCCCGGACGTCGCCCGGCAGGCCGTTGCCGCCCTCGAAGCCGATTTCGATCCTGCGGCCGACGAGCTGGAGCCCTCGCTTGAGCTGGTCCTGCGGCGGATCCGGGGACAGGTCATCCCGCCGGGTTCATGGAACTGGGCTGCCGTGCCGTCCCACCTTCGCGTGAGCTTCCGCGTGGTCGATTCCCAGGGCAAGACGCTGGATGAGGGCAAGGACCTGGCAGAACTGCAGGAACGGCTTGCTCCGGCCACGAGGCGGGCGATCGCCGAGTCCCTGGGCGCCACCCCGGTGACGACGGCCCCCAAAGGCCCGAAGGGCGCACAGCGCGGGCAGTCCGTGCAGGCCCCGAAGAACGCCGGAGGCTTCACGCCGTCCCCGGACGGTGCCGCAACACCCGGCTTCGCAGAGAAATCCGGGCTGACGGACTGGACCTTCGGAACCGTGCAGCGCCAGGTCCAGGGCATGGTGAAAGGACACACTGTCACCGGTTACCCGGCCTTGGTGGATGAAGGCGCATCGGTTGCCCTCCGACTGTTCCAGACCGCTTCCGAACAGGAGCTGGCCATGCGCGGCGGCGTCATCCGTCTGCTTGCGCTCAAGGTGCCCGCGCCGGACCGGTATGTCCTGGAGCACCTGAACAACACCGAGAAACTGACGTTCAGCCAGAATCCGCACGGCTCGGTGTCGGCCCTGATCGCGGACTGCGCGCTGGCCGCGATCGACAGGCTCACGCCGGCCGAACTGCCGTGGGCCGAGGCGTCCTTCAAAGCCCTGTACGAGCAGGTCCGGGCCGAACTCATCGACACAGTGTTCACTGTCACCGCGGTCGTCGAACGCATCCTCGCCAGCACGCGCCGGATCGAAAAGCAGCTCAAGGGGACCACCAGCCTGGCCCTGATCAGCGCGCTCAACGACGTCAGGAGCCAGCTCGAACAGCTCGTCTTCCCCGGCTTTGTAGCACGCACCGGCTACGCCCAGCTCAGCCAATTGCCGCGCTATCTGGCCGCGATCGAGAAGCGGTTGGAAAAGCTGCCCGGCAATGTCCAGCGGGACGCCTTGCACATGGCCGCGGTCCAGGCCTTGGAGGACGACTACGACGATGCCGTGTCGGCGCTGCTGCCGGGTCGCCGGGCCGGGGCCGAGTTAACGCAGGTGCGCTGGATGATCGAAGAGCTGCGGGTGAGCCTTTTCGCCGTCGAGCTCGGAACGGCCTATTCCGTCTCCGAGAAGCGGATCCGGGCGGTCCTGAATAAGGCGCTGGCCCCGGCGTAGCCCCCGTAAGGGAACCACGCCGGGGCCAGCCCGGACCAAAACCGGAATTGCGCCGGAGCTCTCAGGCCGCGGGAACGTGATCGCCGTGGCCGGCCTGGCGGAGCCCTTCGCGCAGCTTCTCCGCGTTGGCGTCGAGCTGTGCGGCGTCGGGGTTCTGGTCCACCGAGCCGAAGTCGTAGTCGGCCATGGAGTTGGACGGCCACACATGGACGTGGAGGTGGTTGACCTCGTAGCCGGCCACGATGAGCCCTGCCCGTGCGGCATCAAAGACATCCACCTGGACGGCGCCGATCTTCTGCGCAACTTCCATCACCCGTGTCAGCAGCGCGGGCGGGGCGTCCGTCCAACGGTCCACTTCCTCCGTGGGAACCACCAGGGTGTGTCCGTCGGCGAGCGGTCCCATGGTCAGGAACGCCACCACGTCCGGCTCGCGCCAGACGAAGCGTCCGGGGATCTCGCCGTTGATGATCTTGGTGAAAACGGTGCTCATGCGTCTGCCTTTTCCGAAGGGGTTCCGAGGGTGCTGGTGTCCAGGACAAAACGATACTTGACGTCTCCGGCCACCATGCGGTCATATGCCTCGTTCAGCTGATCGGCACCCACCACCTCGACGTCGGAGACAACGTTGTGTTCAGCACAGAAGTCCAGCATCTCCTGGGTCTCGGCGATGCCGCCGATCAGC
Source organism: Arthrobacter sp. LjRoot78 (assembly GCF_964254335.1). Taxonomy (NCBI): domain Bacteria; kingdom Bacillati; phylum Actinomycetota; class Actinomycetes; order Micrococcales; family Micrococcaceae; genus Arthrobacter; species Arthrobacter sp. LjRoot78. The sequence goes on from NZ_CAXUTG020000001.1 coordinate 2,883,219, forward strand.
GAACCCGCGTAGGCGATCCGGCGCCGGATCAGCGCCCCCGGATTGACAGGTGGCATGACTCCAGAGGGCAGGCCCAGCTGGAAGAGCGCGCCGTCCCGGCGGAGGGTCCGGAAGTTGGGGTTGAGGTCATGCGGCGCTGCCACCGTGTCGATGATGACGTCGATGCTCCGGCCGGCGGCCGCCATGGCCGCTTCGTCGCGTGACAGGACGACGCCGTCGGCACCAAGCTCCCGCGCCGCGGCGACCTTCGATGCCGAGGTGGTGAACACCACAACTTCGGCCCCCATGGCCTTGGCGAGCTTCACCGCCATGTGGCCCAGTCCGCCCAGTCCCACCACACCCACAACGTCGCCGGGCTCGACGTCGAAGTGCCGCAGCGGGGAATAGGTGGTGATGCCGGCGCAGAGCAGCGGCGCGACGGCCGCCGGGTCGAGGTTTTCGGGAACCCGCAGCACGTAGCGGCGGTCCACCACCACCGAGGTGGCGTAGCCGCCCTGAGTGATGGCGTCCCCGTTGCGGGCGTCAGGTGCACCGTAGGTTCCGGTCATGCCGTTTTCGCAGTACTGCTCCAGGCCGTCCAGGCAGCTTTCGCATTCACGGCAGGAGTCCACCAGGCAGCCCACGCCCACGAGGTCACCCGGCGCGAAATCGTCGACGGCGGCACCCACGCGGCTGACCCGGCCGACGATTTCGTGGCCGGGCACCAGAGGGTACTTCTGCGACCCCCACTCGCCGCGCGTCGCGTGCACGTCCGAATGGCAGAGGCCGCAAAACTCAATGGCGATCTCGACGTCGTCGTCCTTCGGGGCCCGGCGGGCGACGGTGAGCGGGACCAAGCCGCTGTCGCTTGCTGTGGCCCCGTAGGCCGCGGCCAGCCGCGGGAGCGCAGGCGGCGCGGTCTGGCTTGCGTCCCGGAGCGGCGGGGTGCCGGGGAGGGGCGGGGTGCCGGGGAGCGGCTTGGCGAGGGGCGGCGGTACGGGGCGTCCGGGGGTCATGCTCCGACGCTACCCCCGCCCCCGGCCGGCGTTCCAATCGGCCCAGGCCTACGGGGCCGCTCCCGCGGCCACCTCGTTGGCGGGATCATTGGACCACTGCGAGAACGAGCCCGGGTACAGCGCCGCGGGGAACCCGGCGATTTCCAGGGCGGCGATTTCGTGCGCGGCCGTCACGCCCGAGCCGCAGTACACAGCGGTGGGCACATCCGGCCGCACGCCCAGGGCCGTAAACCGCTCGCGCAGCTCCTCCGGCGGCAAAAACCGTCCGTCGCCTCCAATGTTCCCGGCCGTGGGGGCACTCACGGCCCCCGGAATGTGCCCTGCCCGCGGATCCACCGGCTCGACCTCCCCGCGGTATCGTTCGGCCGCCCGTGCGTCCAGCAGGACACCCCGTTCCGGCCACTGCGCAGCCTGCGGCGCATCGATGACGGGCATGGCACCGTCGGTGAGCGTGACGTCGCCCAGCGAAGCCTGCTCAAGGCCGCCTTCCACGGCGTATCCGGCCGCCCGCCAGGCGGACAGGCCGCCGTCGAGCAGGAAAACGGTGGACATCCCCGCGTTGCGCAGCATCCACCACAGCCTGGCGGCGGCAGTGCCGCCCGTGTCGTCATAGGCAACCACGACGTCGTTGTCCCGGATGCCCCAGCATCGCGCCGATTCCTGGAACTGCTGCAGCGGCGGCAAGGGATGCCGTCCCTGGGCGGGGTCCGCCGGCCCGGCCAGCCTGGTGGGCAGGTCCACGTACACGGCGCCCGGAATATGTGCCTCAAGGTAGTGCTCACGGCCGTGGGGGTCGCCCAGCGCCCAACGCACATCCAGCAGAACGGTGCGCTTGCCGGAGGTCATCCGGTGGTTCAGCGCGGACACGTCCATCAGGGGGTTCATCAAATCTCCTTTGGTTCGGATGACAGGCTGTCCGGCCTGGTCCGCAGACGCGGGCGGGCAGCCGGTTCCAACTGTAGCCGTGGACGCCTCCGGTCCCGGGTAGGCTGAATCGGTGAACACAGTGGGTAGCCGTGCGGGCAAGCAGGACCGGGCGTGGGCGGATGAAGCCGTCCGCAGGATCAACGCCGAGAACAACAGATCAGCGGACACACACCTATACTCCGTCCCGTTGCCGGAGCACTGGGGCGTCCAGCTGTACCTGAAGGACGAATCCACGCACCGCTCCGGCAGCCTGAAGCACCGGCTGGCCCGTTCACTGTTCCTGTTCGGACTGGTCAACGGCTGGATCCGGGAAGACACCACCATCGTGGAGGCTTCCAGCGGCAGCACGGCGGTCTCCGAGGCCTACTTCGCCCAGCTCCTCGGACTGCCGTTCGTCGCCGTCATGACCCGCACCACCAGCCCCGAAAAGATTGCCCTGATCGAGCAGTTCGGCGGGTCCTGCCTCCTGGTGGAACACGCCTCGGAGGTTTACTCCGCCGCCGAGGAAGTCGCCCGGACCACACGCGGCCACTACATGGACCAGTTCACCTATGCCGAGCGGGCCACGGACTGGCGGGGGAACAACAACATCGCCGAGTCCATCTTCCAGCAGCTGGCCCTGGAAGAGCACCCGGTCCCGCGGTGGATCGTGGTGGGCGCAGGCACCGGCGGCACCAGCGCCACCATCGGCCGGTACCTGCGGTATCACCGCCACGGCACGGAGCTCGCCGTCGTGGACCCGGAGAACTCCGCCTTCTACCCCGGCTGGAGGGACGGCGTGCCCGGGTTTAGCACCGGCATGCCCTCCCGCATCGAGGGCATCGGCCGGCCGCGGATGGAGCCCAGCTTTGTGCCCGCCGTCATCGACCACATGATCCAGGTGCCCGATGCGGCATCGGTGGCCGCCATGCGGCACCTGTGGGACCTGGCCGGGCTGCACGCGGGCCCGTCCACCGGGACCAATCTCTGGGGTGTGTGGCAGCTGATCGCCGGGATGGTCTCGGAGGGCCGGCGCGGCAGCGTGGTCTCGCTGATGTGCGACGCCGGAGACCGGTACGCCGGCAGCTACTACAACGAGGAGTGGCTGCAGGCCCGGGGGCTGGATCCCAGGCCGCATGAGGCCGCCATCAAGGAATTCTTCGAATCCGGAACCTGGCGGGCTTAAACCTCCACGGAGTCTCCGCTGGAGAGGTGGATGTACTCGGTGCCGTACTTGGCTCCCAGCCGCTTCACGTGACCTTCGATGAGGCCCAGTCCGGTCTCATTGAGCAGTGCGTCGTGGATGGGGAATGCCTTGGCGGCCCGGACTCCGATGACGAAATCCACTACCTCGCCAACTTTGTTCCAGGGCGCGTGGACCGGGACCAGGAGGGTCCGGACTCCAATGCCGTCCGGAATCACGAACGAGTCGCCCGGGTGGTACACGTTGGAGTCAATCAGGTACCCGATGTTGGCCACCACGGGGATCTGGGGGTGGATCAGCGCGTGCTGTCCGCCGAACGTCTGAACGTCGAATCCCACAGCGGTGAACGCCGACGCGGGCTCGACGTCCCGGATCCGGGACTCCGCAAACGGCGCCTCGGTCCGCAACTTGGCGGCTACTCCCCCGGGGGCAAAGACCAGGAGCGACTCATTGTCCCGCAGGGCTGAGACCACGGCAGGAACGTCAATATGGTCGCCATGTTCATGGGTGACCAGGACCGCCCCCGCGGCATCGAGGGCCTTGCCGGTTTCGGAGAACGTGCCGGGATCGAGCACCAGCACCTGCCCGTCCTTCTCGAGCCGGACACAGGCGTGGGTGTATTTAGTCAACTTCATGGAGCCAGCCTAGGGCGGCCTGCGCGGGAGTGTCCATGAACCCGCCCACGCACCCGCCCATCAGGTCCCGGCTGGTAATCTTGGACATTGCACCACCCCTGAGGGAAGCGAGTTATTCCATGGCCCACGGCGCCAAGGCCGACGCCACAAAGCTGTCCGCACCGGCTTCCGCCGGCGGCCGGGAGCAGCGTGTCACGAAGCAGCGAGTGGCCGTCAGCGCCGCCCTGGATGAGCTGGACGACTTTGTCAGCACCCAGGAGCTCTACCGGATCCTGCAGAACCAGGGCACTTCCGTGTCCCTGGCCACTGCCTACCGGATCCTGCAGTCGCTCGCCGACGACGGGCTGGTGGATGTCCTGCGCAACGGCGAGGGCGAGGCCGTCTACCGGAGGTGCGCCGTCACCGGGCACCACCACCATTTGCTGTGCCGCAACTGCGGCAAGGCTGTGGAAGTGGAAGCTCCCGCCGTGGAAACGTGGGCTGCGCGGACGGCCGCGGAACACGGTTACACCGAAGTGGCCCACACCGTGGAGATCTTCGGCCTGTGCCCGGACTGCACGGCCCGGAAATCCGCCGCAGGCTAAGGGGCACCGTCGCAGCCGCTGTCGCAGCCTGGGAGGCGCCGGCCTAGGAGGCTTCTGCGCCTGCCGGGAGGACGCGACCGTTGAGGCCGCGGCCGGCCCGGACGCCGCCGATGATCCGGCAGACGACGTAGATCAGGAATGACAGCGTGGTCACGTACGGGCTGATGGGGATCCGCCCGCCGAGGGCAAGCAGGATGCCGCCCACAGTAGCCGTCACCGCGAAGGCCACGCTGAGCATCACCACCAGCCGGGGCGAGGAGGTCACTCGAAGCGCCGCGGCGGCCGGAGTGATCAGCAATGCGAGCACCAGGAGCGCCCCCACCACCTGGATGGACAGCGCCACACTGATGCCCAGCAGCACCATGAAGCCGATGCCGAGTGTCCGGACAGGCACACCCCGCGCTTCCGCCACTTCCGGGTCCACGCTTGCAAACGTGAGCGGGCGCCAGATGGCCACCAGCGCCAGCATCACCACGAGGGCCGCTGTGGCCAGCACCTGCAGCTGGACTGTATCCACGGATACGATCTGCCCCGTCAGGAGACCGAACTTGTTTGATGCCCGCCCTTCGTAAAGGGAAAGAAAGAGGATGCCCAGGCCCAGGCCGAAGGGCATGATGACGCCGATAATGGAGTTCTTGTCCCGGGCCCGGACCCCCATCACTCCCAGCAGCAGCGCCGCCAGCACCGAACCGATGAGGGATCCGAAAACGATGTCGGCTCCGATCAGCAGCGCAAAGGCGGCACCGGCGAATGAAAGCTCGGAGATTCCGTGGACGGCGAATGCGAGGTCCCGTTTCATCACGAAGGTTCCGATCAGGCCGCCCAGCAGTCCGAGCAGCGCTCCTGCCCAGATGGAGTTCTGGACCAGGGCCAGGAGCTCGCCGTAGTTGTCGAAATTGAAGATGGAACCCAGGATGCTGTCGAAATCCACTTAGCCCACCTCCCCTGCCACCGAATGCGCGTCCTCGTGGTGGTGCGTGGCCCCCTCCGGGAGCCCCACCACGATCATCCGGCCGTTGGCACGGATGACTTCGACCCGGCTGCCGTAGAGCCCGGAGAGTACTTCGGTAGTCATCACTTCTGCCGGCTTGCCTACCCGGAAACGGCCGCCGGCAAGGTAGAGCACGCGGTCCACGTAATCGATGATCGGATTGATCTCGTGCGTTACGAAGACCACGGCACTGTCCTGCGTGCGGCATTGCTCGTTGATAAGTGCGCTGACGGCCTGCTGGTGCTGAAGGTCAAGGGAAAGCAGCGGCTCGTCACAGAGCAGTATCTGCGGATCGGCGGCCAGCGACTGGGCAACCCTCAGTCGCTGCTGTTCGCCGCCGGAGAGCTGGCCTACCGGAACGTTGGCATAGTCCGCGGCGCCCACCAGGTCCAGGAGTTCATCGATCCTGCGGTTGGCCTTTGCTGCACCGAGCCGCAGTCCCCAGCGGTGGCCGTCAACGCCCAGCCCCACCAGGTCCCGGGCACGCAGGGGCGTGTCCGGGGCGAAGGATTTCTGCTGCGGAATGTAGCCGATCAGGTTGCTGCCGCGTTCCACCGGACGGCCGCCCAGCGTTGCCGTCCCGGAATGGAGTTCCTGCAGTCCCAGCAGGACCTTCAGGAACGTGGTCTTGCCGCTGCCGTTCGGGCCGAGGACGGCAAAGAACTCGCCGGGATTGATATCGAGGTCCAGGTCCTCCCACAATGTCCGTTTGCCGAACTTCAGGGTGGCTCCGCGGAGGCTCACTACCGGTTTCAACGTTCTTTATCCTCGATTCATACGGGGCGAAGCGCCCCCACCATCTTAGGACTGCCGGTCCGTGGATGGTTCAGTACGGCTTCCCGGGGCGGAATAAGCCCCGCGGGCTACTTGCCCAGGGCCTGTTTGATGTTGTCCACGTTGCTGCCCATCCACTGTACGTACGTCTTCCCCTCGGGAAGCGTTTCGCTGAAGTCCAGCACCGGGACGCCGGCGCCCTCGGCTGCTTTCTTGAGGGCCTGCGTCTGCGGACTCTCCGTCTGTGTGTTGTACGCCAGGAACTTGATGTCTTTCGACCCGGCCAGTTCCGTGGCTTCCTTGAGGACCGCGGGCGGCACATCGGAGCCTTCCTCGATGGCGGCCGTGTAGTCGGCAGGGGTCTTGTTCACGAGGCCCGCAGCCTCGAGCAGGTACAGCGGCACCGGTTCAGTCACGGCGACGGGCGCCTGGGCTGACGTCGCGGCAAGTCCGGCGGCCTGGGCGTTCAGCCCGGCGATCTCCTCTTTGAACGAGGCGGCGTTGGCCTGGAAGGTCGAGGCGGACGCCGGCTCAAGCGCTGCGAGCTTGGCTTCGACGGCGTCGGCCAGCTTGGTCATGGCACCCAGGCTGTACCAGACGTGTTCGTTGAATGTTCCGTCATGGGAGTGGCCGTGCTCGTCGGCCGCGGGCGTGGACGCCGCCGACGGCTCCTCTGCCGGGGCAAGCCCGGAAACCTCGACTGCGCTGATGATGTTCTCGTGGCCCAGGTTGCTGTCGTCGGCCAGCTTGTGCATGAAGTCGTCGTAGCCGCCGCCGTTTTCAACGACCAGCCGGGCCTTTGAGACCGCCAGCTTGTCCTGGGTGGTGGCTTCGTAGGAATGCGGGTCCTGGCTCGCCTTGGTGATCAGTGCCTTGACGTTCACTTTATCGCCGCCGATTTCCTTGACGATTTCGCCGTACACGTTCGTTGAGGTGACCACCTCGATGGTGCCGGGATCCGCCTGCGGGCCGCCCGACGTCGTACTGCAGGCTGACAGCAGCAAGCTTAGGCCGGCGAGGGCGGTGGCGGAAAGGGCTGCGGAACGGCGCACGGAAGGACCTCGGATCTGGTTATCGGAAACTTGCCACATGAGAATCAGGAGCATTAGCAACAAGACGAGTGTAGCCCTAAATAGGAATGATTCCTATTTAGGGCTACAGCTTCCGGCGCGGGAGCTACTCGCCGTCCGGCTGGCCGAGCCGGCGGATGCCCTTCGCCTGCGTGGCATCACGGATCTCGCCCACGAGCTGCTCGATCACGTCTTCCAGGAACAACACGCCCTTGGTGTTGCCATCCGGTCCGATGACGCGCGCCAGGTGCGACCCGGTGCGCTGCATCACGGACATGGCTTTTTCGATCTCGTCATCCATGGCGAGGTTCGCCAGGGACCTGATCCTGCTCTCGGCAATAGGGTGCTCGTATCCGGCTTCCGGGATGGACAGCACATCCTTGATGTGCAGGTAGCCCGACAGCATGCCGTCCTCGTCCATCATCGGGAACCGGGAGAATCCGGTGCGGCTGACGGCTTTTTCGAACTCCACCGGCGTGGTGGGCGACTTCATCATGACCAGTTTGTCGAGCGGAACCATAATGCGCGACGCCGTATGCTCGGAGAATTCAAGCGCACCGGTGATCAGGCCGGCGTCGTCATCCACGAGCCCGTGCCGCGTGGATTCCTGCACGATCGACTGGACCTCCTCCAAAGTGAACGAGGAGTTGACCTCGTCCTTGGGCTCAATCCGCATCAGGCGCAGGATGTGGTTGGCGGACCAGTTGAGGGCTGCAATCACCGGGTTCACCAGCCGCGCAATGAACATCAGCGGCGGCGCCAGAAGCAGGGCCGCCTTGTCCGCAACGGACACCGAGATGTTCTTGGGCACCATCTCGCCGAAGGTCACGTGCAGGAAGGTCACTACCAGCAGGGCCACGGTGAACGCCACAATGTCGGCGAGTTCCATCGGCATGCCGACGGCTTCAAGGGGAACCGCCATCAGGTGGTGGATGGCCGGTTCGGCCACCTGCAGGATCAGCAAGGAGCAGACCGTGATGCCCAACTGGGCGCACGCGAGCATGAGGGACACGTTTTCCATGGCCCGCAGCGTCGTCTGCGCCCGCACGGAGCCGGCCTCCGCCAGCGGCTCGATCTGGCTCCGCCGCGCGGACATCACCGCGAACTCGGCCGCAACAAAAAAGGCGTTGCCGAATAGCAGGACTACCAGCCAGAGAATTCCTACCCAGTCGCTCATGCCGTGCCTCCCTGGCCGGCCGCGTGCTCTTCGCCGCGGACCGGAGAAGGCTTGAAGCAGATCCGGTCGATCCGGCGCCCGTCCATGCGGGTCACACTCAACGTGCCTCCGCCGACGTCCACCTTGTCCCCCACTGCGGCGATCCGGCCGAGCTGGCTCATCACGTAGCCGCCCACTGTTTCGTAGGCCGACTCGTCAGGAACCGTCAGTCCGGGAATCTGTTCCGAGAGTTCATCCGGGCGCAGGAGCCCGGGGAAGTACCAGTCCCCCGACGCACTCTGCAGCAGTCCGGGACGTACCTTGTCGTGTTCATCCGCGACCTCCCCGACAATTTCCTCCACGAGGTCCTCCAGGGTGGCGATGCCGGCAGTGCCGCCGTATTCGTCCAGCACTACCGCAAGCTGCATGTTTCCTTCACGGAGTTCCGCCAGCAGGGCATCCAGGTGGATGGTTTCGGGAACCCTGAGGACGTCCGTCATGATGGCGCCTGCCTCAAGGTTGGCGCGCCGGTCCGAGGGCACGGCGATTGCCTTCTTGACGTGGACCAGGCCGCGGATGTCGTCGGCGGACTCACCAATGACCGGGAAGCGTGAATACCCGGTCCGCCGTGCGGCGTCGACAATGTCCGAAACCGGCTGCCCGGCGGCAATGGTCTCCACCCGGATCCGCGGGGTCATCACGTCGGCCGCAGTGCGGCCGGAGAACTTCAACGTCCGGGCGATGAAGTTCGCCGTTCCCGGGTCAAGTGTTCCCATGGCGGCGGAGCGCCGCACCAGGGATGCCAGTTCGGCCGGGGTCCGGGCGCCGGAGATCTCTTCCTTGGCTTCGAGTCCGAAGACATTCAGCACTTTGTTGGAGAAGCCGTTGAGCACGATGATTGCCGGCTTGAAGACGGCGGTGAAGACCAGCTGCGGACGGGCCACGGCCTTGCCGATGGGCAGGGACAGGGCGATGGCCATGTTTTTGGGCACCAGCTCGCCGATCAGCATGGATCCAAGGGTGGCGATAGTCATGGCCATCACCAACGAAACAGATGCGGCTGCGGCTTCCGGAACACCGGCCGCGGCCAGCGGACCTTCCAGCAGCTTTCCGACGGACGGTTCCATGACGTAGCCGGTCAGCAGGGTGGTCATGGTGATCCCGAGCTGGCAGCTGGATAGTTGGGTGGACAGTGATTTGAGGCATTTGAGCAGCGGCACGGCCGCAGCGTCGCCGCTGTCGACGGCCCGCTGGACCGTGGCCTGGTCCAGGGCGACGAGGGAAAACTCAACGGCGACGAAGAAACCCGTGCCAAGGATGAGCAGGATGCCTGCTCCAAGTAGTAACCATTCCATCAGCGGTTAGCCTCCGGCGAAGATGCCGGCCGCGTAGCGGCTGAAGAAAGGGAGGTGCTGCCGGGGAAACCGCCCGGCGGAGGATGGTCGGCCGGCGCCGACCCTGTTTCCTGGAAGGCTGCGGCGTGGACTGCTGCAGAATGATGGGCACGTGAACGGGGTTTGCCGGCTCTGTGGGTGGACTGCGGGGAGCTCGTGTTCATGCTCCGCTGACAGCCCCCAGGCCGGCACCTAGATTTACTGTCCATAAGAATTTCAGTCTACAGGAGCAGATGCGGCGCACAGGGTAGGTGCGGCCCCGCCGGGCCGCTCCTCCGAAGGGCTTTTCGTCACCAGCTTTGCGGAACAGGCCGGCCCTCCTCGTAGCCGGCTGCGGACTGGATTCCCGCCACGGCACGCTCACGGAATCCGGCGAGGTCCACTGCGCCGGCGTAGCTGATGGAGCTGCGGAGCCCTGCGGTGATCATGTCAACAAGGTCCTCCACGCCCGGCCGCGCGGGGTCCAGGTACATGCGTGACGTGGAGATGCCCTCTTCGAAGAGCGCCTTGCGGTCCTTTTCAAAAGCGCCCTCGCGCTGGTTCCGGTTCTGCACAGCCCTGGCCGAGGCCATGCCGAAGCTCTCCTTATATAGGCGGCCGTTCGCGTCCGGCTGCAGGTCCCCCGGGCTTTCGTGGGTTCCCGCAAACCACGAACCGATCATGACCTGGCTTGCCCCGGCCGCCAGCGCCAGGGCCACGTCCCGCGGATACCGCACGCCGCCGTCGGCCCAGATCCGCCCACCTGCGGCGCGCGCCGCGGCGGCGCACTCCAGCACCGCGGAGAGCTGGGGACGGCCGACGGCCGTCATCATGCGCGTGGTGCACATGGCCCCCGGACCGACGCCGACCTTGACGATGTTCGCGCCGGCGTGGATCAGTTCCCGGGTTGCATCCGCTGTCACGACGTTGCCGGCCACGATGGGTACGGCGGGGTCAAGCCCGCGGACAGCCGCCAGGGCGTCGAACATCTTTTGCTGGTGACCGTGTGCGGTGTCGATGACAAGGACGTCGACACCGGCGGCCAGCAGTTCCGCCGCCCGGCCCGCCACGTCACCGTTGATTCCGACGGCGGCAGCCACCTTCAGCTTCCCCGCCGCGTCCAGCAGGGGCCGGTAGATGGTGGAACGAAGGGCACCCTTGCGGGTGAGGACTCCTGCGAGGGTGCCGTCCTGGTGGACCGGGGCGAAATCCGTGCCCGCGGCGTCCATCGCCTCGAAGGCCTTCCGCAGGGAGGCGTCACGGATATCGGAGCCCGTTCCGCCCGCGGCCGGGTTCCCCGGGCCCAACGCGCCGGCGTCCAGCACCAGCGCCTGCCGCATGATCGACGCGAGGGAGGCAAAACGGTCCTGCCCCTCGCAGTCCGCAGCGCGGACCACGCCGGCAACCCTGCCTGCGTCGTCCACCACCACCACGGCACCGTGCGGCCGCTTGCCCATCAGATGGAGGGCGTCGATGACGGTTTCCGAGGCCAGCAGGCTGACCGGAGTTTCGAACACCGTGTGGCGCGACTTAATCCAGGCGGTGACATCGCGCAGCACATCAAGCGGAACGTCCTGCGGCAGGACGGCCAGCCCGCCGCGGCGGGCCATGGTCTCGGCCATGCGCTTTCCCGTCACCGCCGTCATGTTGGCCACCACCAGCGGGATGGAGGACCCGGTGCCGTCGTCGGCCGCGAGGTCCACATCCAGCCGCGACGTGACGTCCGAACGCGAGGGCACCAGGAAGGCGTCCGAGTAGGTCAGGTCGGTGGACGGTTCACTCAAAAAACGCACGGCTGCTCCTCGTCGAAAAGGGATACTCAGTGCGAGTCTAGGCGAGGGAGCGCCCGCAGCGGGACGGCCCCGGGGAGGCCTCCAAGGAAGGCTCCGGGAGGGGCTCCGGTGACGGCGGCGGGACGGCTCGGACGGAGGCTCCGGCAGCTTATTCGCGCAATAGTTTCGCCGCTACATGATTTGGGTCACCCTTATTGGCAGTTAACCAAGGATCGTCACTAGACTGGCAAAGGTCTGGGTTCACAGGACGCAGAGACTGGTTCGATTGTTGTGCTGAGGCACCGAAGGCGACCAGAGGGAAATCAAACTCATGGAAGAGGCGTATTTCAAGTGCCAGAGCAGCCTAGCCACCGTCTACCAGAGGAATTTGGCGGAAACGAGTGGCTCGTTGACGAACTGTACGAGCGTTACCAGCAGGACAAGAACACGGTAGATGCCAAGTGGTGGCCCCTGTTCGAATCCTTCGACGCCGGTGACAGCTCGTCTTCCAACGGGACCTCCGGTGCACCGGCGCCCGCAGATCCCTCAACCCGCGAACTTCCAGTTGTAGCTCCCGCTCCGGCCGCACCGGCACCGGCGCCGGCAGCCGCCGCCAAACCGGCCGCTGCCGCCCCGACCGCTTCCGCCCAGGCTCCCGCAGCCCCGGCGAAGAAGGCACCCGCCACTGTTGCCCGCGACGGCGCAAAGAAGCCCGAATCCGCAGGCACTCCGCCCATCCCCGCCCAGCTGCCGAAGAACGTCAAGGCTCCCACGGCTCCCGAAGAGGACGTTGTCTCCGTTCTCCGCGGACCGGCCAAGGCCATCGCTTCCAACATGGTCACCAGCCTGGAAGTTCCCACCGCGACCAGCGTCCGCGCGATTCCCGCGAAGCTGCTGATCGACAACCGTGTGGTCATCAACTCCAACCTGGCCCGGGCCCGCGGCGGCAAGGTCTCTTTCACGCACCTGATCGGCTATGCCGTCATCCGCGCACTTTCCCAGTTCCCGTCCATGAACGTCTACTACGACGAAGTGGACGGCAAGCCCGTCGCTGTCCAGCCGGCACACGTGAACTTCGGCATCGCCATCGACATGCCCAAGCCGGACGGCACGCGCCTGCTTATGGTGCCGAACATCAAGAAGGCGGAGACCCTCAACTTCTCCGAGTTCTGGCACACCTACGAAGACCTGATCAAGCGCGCCCGCAACGGCAAGCTGACCGCCGATGACCACTCCGGCACCACGGTCTCCCTCACCAACCCGGGCGGCATCGGCACCGTGCACTCCGTGCCCCGCCTCTCCAAGGGCCAGGCTGCCATCATCGGCGTCGGCGCACTGGATTACCCGGCCGAGTTCCAGGGCGCCAGCGAGAAGATCATCGCGCACAACGCCATCAGCAAGGTCCTCACGCTGACCTCCACCTATGACCACCGCGTCATCCAGGGTGCCGGCAGCGGCGAGTTCCTGAAGCTCGTGCACCAGCTCCTGCTCGGTGCGCAGAACTTCTACGACGAGATCTTCGAGTCCCTGCGCATCCCGTACGAGCCCGTGCGCTGGAGCCCGGACCTGCAGGTGGACCCGGCCGACGAAATCAACAAGGTCGCCCGGATCCAGCAGCTGATCCACTCCTACCGCGTCCGCGGCCACCTCATGGCGGACACCGATCCGCTGGAATACGTACAGCGGAAGCACCCGGACCTGGACGTCCTCACCTACGGCCTGACCCTGTGGGACCTCGACCGCGAGTGGCCCACCGGCGGCTTCGGCGGCAAGCCCATGCTGGCGTTCCGCGATATCCTCGGCGTGCTCCGTGACGCCTACTGCCGCACCACCGGCATCGAATACATGCACATCCAGGACCCGGCCGAGCGCAAGTGGTTCCAGGACCAGCTGGAGCACCCGTACTCCAAGCCCAGCCGCGAAGAGCAGCTGCGCATCGTGTCCAAGCTCAATGCCGCGGAAGCCTTCGAAACGTTCCTGCAGACCAAGTTCGTGGGCCAGAAGCGGTTCTCGCTCGAAGGCGGCGAATCGCTGATCCCGCTGCTGGACGCCATCATCTCCGATGCAGCCGACGACGATCTCGACGAAGTGGCGATCGGTATGGCCCACCGCGGCCGCCTGAACGTGCTCACCAACATCGCCGGCAAGACCTACGCCCAGGTCTTCCGCGAATTCGAAGGCACGCAGGACCCGCGCTCCGTGCAGGGCTCCGGTGACGTCAAGTACCACCTCGGCACCGAGGGCACGTTCACCTCGGACAACGGCAAGGAGACGAAGGTCTACCTCGCCGCCAACCCCTCGCACCTCGAGGCAGTGGACTCCGTCCTCGAAGGCATCGTCCGCGCCAAGCAGGACCGCCTGGACCAGGGCGAGGCCTTCCCCGTGCTCCCCATCATGGTGCACGGCGACGCTGCCTTCGCGGGCCAGGGCGTGGTGGCGGAAACGCTCAACCTCTCCCAGCTGCGCGGATACCGCACCGGCGGAACCATCCACGTGGTGGTCAACAACCAGGTGGGCTTCACCACCGCCCCCTCCTCGTCGCGTTCCTCCACCTACTCCACGGACGTCGCCAAGATGATCCAGGCTCCGGTGTTCCACGTGAACGGCGATGACCCGGAGGCCGTGGTCCGCATCGGCCAGCTCGCCTACGAGTTCCGCCAGCGATTCCACAAGGACGTTGTCATCGACATGGTCTGCTACCGGCGCCGCGGGCACAACGAGGGCGACGACCCCTCGATGACCCAGCCGCTGATGTACAACCTGATCGAAGCCAAGCGCTCTGTACGCAAGCTGTACACCGAATCGCTGATCGGCCGCGGGGACATCACCGAGGAAGAAGCCGAGCAGCTGCTCCGCGACTACCAGGAACGCCTGGAACGCGTCTTCGCTGAGACCCACGCTGCGCAGACCTCCCCGATCCCGATCATCACCGCCGATTCCGCCGCCGTGTCCGATATCGAACGGCCGAGCGCCCAGCAGTCCGACTCCGGCATCAACGCGCCGGCGTCCACCGCAATCTCCCCGGAGACCCTGGCGCGCATCGGCAAGGCCCACATCGAGATTCCTGAGGGCTTCACGGTCCACGCCAAGCTCAAGCAGTTGCTGGAGAAGCGCGAACAGATGTCCCGCGAAGGCGGCATCGACTGGGGCTTTGGCGAGATCGCCGCCTTCGGCTCGCTGATCATGGAAGGCGTTCCCGTCCGGCTCGCCGGCCAGGACTCGCGCCGCGGCACTTTCGTGCAGCGCCACGCCGTGTTCCACGACCGCGCCAACGGCAATGAGTGGCTGCCGCTGGGCAACCTCTCCGATGACCAGGCCAAGCTGTGGATCTACGACTCCCTGCTGTCCGAATACGCTGCAATGGGCTTCGAATACGGCTACTCCGTCGAACGCCCTGACGCCCTGGTGCTGTGGGAAGCGCAGTTCGGTGACTTCGTCAACGGTGCGCAGACCATCATCGACGAGTTCATCTCCTCGGCCGAGCAGAAGTGGGGCCAGCGCTCCTCGCTGGTGCTCATGCTGCCCCACGGCTACGAGGGCCAGGGCCCTGACCACTCATCCGCCCGGATCGAGCGGTTCCTGCAGATGTGCGCCGAAGAAAACATGATCGTGGCCAACCCCACGACGTCGGCCTCGCACTTCCACCTGCTGCGCCGCCAGGCGTACAGCCGGCCGCGGAAGCCGCTCATCATCTTCACGCCGAAGCAGCTGCTCCGCCTGAAGGCCGCAGCGTCTTCCGTGGAGGACTTCACCACCGGCGCCTTCAAGCCTGTCATCGGAGAGCACGAGCAGCTGCAGGCGGATGCCGTTGAGCGTGTGCTGCTGGTGTCCGGCCGCCTGTACTACGATCTCCTGTCCACGCGGCAGAAGACCGGCGACAAGACCACGGCGATCGTCCGCGTCGAGCAGCTCTACCCGCTGCCCGCCGCTGAAATCGCGGCCGAGCTCGCCAAGTACCCCAACGCCGACGTGGTGTGGGCACAGGACGAACCGGCCAACCAGGGACCGTGGCCGTTCATGGGCCTTAACCTGCCCGAGGCGCTCGACCGCCGGGTCAAGCTGGTATCCCGTCCGGCTTCGGCCTCCACGGCCGCCGGTTCCATGAAGCGGCACGCTGCGGAGCAGGACGCCCTCCTCAAGCAGGCGTTCGCACGGAAGTAGCTTGGACGCTGCCCGGCCGGAACTCGACATTCACGACTCCGGCCGGGCAGCGCTGCTTAATGGAAGGGGCGGCGCTGCCCGACGCAGGTGCTGACCGACGCCGGTGCTCCCCAACGCGGGTCGCGGAGTTGGCTGGCAGCCCCTTTCCATGGAACGCTGAACCAATTGCATATTGAGGTAAAGAGGTAGTCGTGGAAGACAGGAAGCTGCGGATTGCGGCTGTTGGAGATGAACTGTTGGCCGGCCTGGGCGATCCCCGTGCGCTCGGCTGGCTGGGCCGCGTGCTGGCCCGCACTCCGCAGGACGGCATCACCGTTGAGTGCTATCCCCTCCCCTGCCCGCAGGAAGGCACCGAGGGCCTGGCCGCCCGCTGGCTCGACGAGGCCGGCCGCCGCTTCGGCAACAACCACGAAAACCGGCTCGTGATCGGCCTGAGCGGGCGTGACCTCGAGTTTGGCCTGTCCACGGCCCGCAGCCGCCTCAACCTTGCCAATATCCTGGACTCCGCGTCCCAGAACAAGATCGAAGTCTTTGTGGTGGGTCCGCCGCCGTCACTTGACCCCTCGCAGAACCGCCGGCTGGGGGAACTGAATACGGCCTTCGCCGATGTCACCACGCGGCGCAAGCACTTGTACGTGGACACCTTCTCCCCGTTGCTCAACCATGAGCAGTGGCGGCAGGATCTGGCAGCCAACGGCGGAACGCCGGGACAGGCCGGCTACGGGCTGATGGCCTGGCTGGTGCTGCACCGCGGCTGGTTCCAGTGGCTCGGTATCGCTGCCCCGGAGTAGACCCGGAAGCCCGGGCGGCTTTGCCCGCTCGGGGTGCTGCATCGAAACAGATGCGCACGTGCTCGGGGTGCTTGACACCCCAGTCCCGCCCGTGACCCAATGGGCCCATAACGCCGTCGACATAAGGTTGTGGGTCCATGAACGTTCCCGGAATCCCCAAGGGCTCCCCCGCCCCGGCAGCGCTGGCCGTAGCGCTGATGCTTGCTGTGGCAGGTTGCAGTGCGGGCCCGGCTCCTGCCCCGTCTTCGCCTTCCCCCTCCACCGCAGCCTCCTCCCCGGCAGCTTCGTCCAACGACGGGCTGCAGGAGTTCGACCAGGCGGCGCTGGAACAGACCTTCAGGGATGCCGCCCGGGAACTGCGCGTCCCCGGCGCGGTAATGCTCCTGCGGACCCCAGCTGGGAACGTCACGTACGCATACGGCGTGCGTAGCTTCGGCGGAACCGATCCCGTGACGCCGGCGGACCACGTCCGGATCGGCTCCGTCACAAAGACCTGGACCACCACTGTCATCCTGCAGCTGGTCCAGGAAGGGAAGATAGAGCTCGACGACCCGGTGGCGGACTACCGTCCGGACGTGCCGAACGGCGCCAACATCACCATCGAACAGTTGCTGACGATGCGCAGCGGACTCTACAACTACACCGAGGCACTGGAAGTAAACCAGGTCCTCGATGCCGATCCCGGAAAGGCATGGCCCCCCGAAGAACTGCTCGCCGTTGCTTTCCGCCATCCGCCGTATTTCGCTCCGGGCGAGGGCTTCCACTATTCCAACACCAACACGGTGCTGCTCGGCCTGATCGCGGAAGCCCTGGACGGCAAGCCGCTCACTGCGGCGTTCCGGGACAGGCTGTTCACACCGCTGGGACTGACCGGATCCGTATTTCCGGAGCAATCATCCAACGCCATTCCGGAACCGCATCCGCAGGGGTACATGTACGGGAACAACGTGCTGACGCTCAACGACCCTGCCCTCCCCGCGGACATGCAAAAGGCTGCCGCTGACGGAACGCTCCTGCCCACGGACCAGACAGCCATGAACCCCTCGTGGGCCTGGGCCGCCGGGTCCGGAATTTCGACCGCGGAAGACCTGGCAACGTGGGCAGAGGCACTCGGCAGCGGAAAGCTCCTGGGGCCCGCCCTGCAGAAACTGCGGCTGGACAGTCCCCAGCCGGTCAAGGCCGACGACCCTGGAGGGGCTCTCTACGGGCTGGGGATCGCCAAATTCGGGAAACTCTTCGGGCATACCGGCGAACTGCCCGGCTTCAACACCTTCGCAGGCCATGACCCTGCCGCCCAGGTCACCCTCGTCGTCTGGACGAACCTGGCCCCGACGCCGGATGGCAGGGATCCGGCGACCACGACTGCCCGGACCCTCATCGGAAAGATCTATCGCTAGCCAGCGTCTATTGCTTTTGGGCAAGACGCGATATATCGTCAAATCATAATCACGATATATCGCAATATGGAGGCGCAGTGGACGAGAACACCTGGACCGTCACCGGTCCGCAGACGATCGACGTCGACGGCGTCAGGTCACTCAAGCTCGGAATCATCCGGGGACGGTTCGATGTGGTCACCCACGCCGAGGAGGTCACGCGGATCGAAGTATCCGAAATCCACGGGGATCCGCTGACGGTCACCCTGGTCAACGGGCGACTCGAGGTTCGGCACCAACTACAGGGCGCCCAGGGCTGGTTCAAGAACCTGATGGACACAGTCAACAACAGCAGCACCAACTCCGTGGTCATCAGCATTGCGTTGCCAGCGGGTGTGGAAGTGGAGGCCGGCACGGTCAGCGGCGACGGCCTCGTCTCCGGGATCAGCGGCCACACCAAGCTCAACACCGTCTCCGGATCCGTCATGGCGGACGGCACCAGCGGCGAACTCCACGTCAACACGGTCAGCGGCGAAGTCATCGCCCGGAACCACGAGGGCGTCCTAACCGCCAAGAGCGTTTCCGGGGAGGTCACCGCGTCCGGCCGGTTCAGCAACATCCGCGCCAACACCGTCAGCGGCGACATGAGCTTCGACCTCCGCGGCTTCACCCACGACTTCGGGGCCAACTCGGTGTCGGGCGACCTGACCGTCCGGCTTCCCCAGGACGTCGGAGTCGATGTCGTGGCCAAGTCCGCCGGCGGCACCGTGGTCATCGACGACCAGAAGTACGTCCATCCGGGCGGCAAGGTCCAGACGATCGCCGGCCCGGACGCGCAGCTGATGATTGTGCGAACCAACTCCGTCTCCGGAAAGACGTCCATCATCCACAGCCTGTCGCCTGCGGACACGGAAACGGAGGCCTAGATGCCTCCGGTCTTCGCCCATGGCGCGCTTCGCCTCTATCTGCTTTCCCTCCTGGAGTCGGGCCCCAAACACGGCTACGAACTCATCAAAGCCCTCAGCGAACGCTTTGGGGGGACCTACTCCCCCAGTGCCGGGACGATCTATCCGCGGCTCGGCAAGCTGGAAGAAGACGGGCTCGTGGCCACGGAAGCCGAGGGGCGACGCACCAACTACCGCATCACCCCCGCGGGCCTGGTGGAGCTCAACCGGCGCAGGGACGAACTGGCCGGCGTGGAGAATGACATTTCCGCCTCGGTGCGCCGGCTGGCCGACAATCTGCGGGAGGATATCCGCGTCAACATGCGCGGGCTCCGGGCCGACCTTGCCGCCACTGCCGAGGCCGCGCGGTCGTCTGCGCGTTCCGCAGGGTTCCCGGACCGCGGTACCCGGCACACTCCCGAAGGCGACCGCACGCTCAAAGAGGCGGAAATGCTGGTGCAGTCGTTCAGGGACAACCTGCGTGTGGAGCTTCGGGTAAAAGCCAGCGCTGCACCAATCAGCGGCGTCACGCTCGAGACGATCCGGACGGTGCTGGACCAGGCCGAAATATCGATCCGCAACTCGCTGAACGCCGGCAGTCATTGAGCGGGACCCGGTTCGCGGGCCGTCGCGTGATGTGGGAGACTTGAGGGCAGCTCTTTTGAGTACCAAGATTAAGGAGGCCAGCTATGAGCAAGCGTGCACGTAAACGTCGTGACCGTAAGCGTGGCGGCGCGAACCACGGGAAGCGCCCCAACACCTAAGCTACGGTTTGGAACATGAGCTTTAAAGCGGAGGGCCCCGGAAACCACATGGTTTCCGGGGCCCTTCGCCGTTAATGCCGTGAAACCGGGATCAGCGGCCGTCCGGCCGGGCTTCGGGCGGAGCTAGGCCTCGACAGGACGGATCGAATGGATCCGGTCCAGGATGGCGTTCTTCAGGTTCTCCGGGGCGGCTTCCGTACAGGAGCGCTTGACCACCTTGCGGATGACGCACTCGAGATCGTACTCTTCAAGGCACTCCGGGCAACCGTCCAGGTGATCCTTGATCTCCGCGATGTCGCTGTGCGTCAACGCACCGTCCAGATATTCGTAAATACGTTGCATCCGGGCGTCGTCGCAATCGCCCAGTCCCTGGCAGTCGCTCATTTCCTGTTCTCCTGTGTTGTGCTTTCGGCCGCGGCACCGGAATCGGTTGCGGCTTTGAAACCCCGCTCTGCGGCGTAGTCCGCAAGCATGTCGCGCAGCATCTTGCGGCCGCGGTGAAGCCGGGACATCACAGTGCCGATGGGGGTGTTCATGATGTCTGAGATTTCCTTGTACGCGAACCCCTCCACGTCGGCAAAGTACACAGCGAGGCGGAATTCCTCCGGAATCGCCTGCAGCGCCCGCTTCACATCGGAATCCGGAAGGTGGTCCAGCGCTTCCGCTTCGGCAGAACGCAGGCCGGATGAAGTGTGCGACTCCGCCCGCGCCAACTGCCAGTCCTCAATGGTGTCCGAGTTCGACTGCAGCGGCTCTCGCTGCCTCTTGCGGTAGAGGTTGATGTACGTGTTTGTGAGGATCCGGTAGAGCCACGCCTTGAGGTTGGTTCCCGGTTTGTACTGATGGAACGCCGAGAAAGCCTTGGTGTAGGCCTCCTGCACCAGGTCCTCAGCGTCGGCGGGATTCCGTGCCATCCTCATGGCGGCCGAATACAGCTGGTCGACATACTGCATGGCGTCGCGTTCAAACCGCAGCCTGCGCTGCTCGGGGGTCTCGGACACGACGTCGACCTCCGCCTCCGCGGACCGCCCGCCGTCCGGGCTTGTCCCGACGTCCGGGCTCACCCCGGTGTCCGTGCTGGCTGCAGCGTCCGCGCTGGCCCCGGCGTCCGCCGGATGCCTGCTGTTGGTTTTGGCCTCGTTACCGGCAGCCTCGTATATGGCCGCAACGGCCGGATCAATGGTGCTCATTGCCCTTAAGTCTACTGTGACACGTCCCGGGCCTACCGGCGGGTGCCCGCCAGGCTCATCACGCCCCGAGAACTCCAGCGGCGCAAGGAGTTCCGCGCTGTCCCTAACCAATGTCAAAGCTTCATCTCCGCTCTGTGTCCTTGTGTCGGCGTCCTTCTTGGAGGCGCCCGTGCGAACGCATTCAGCGTTCAGCCGCCCGGCGTCCGCAAGCGCCTTAGGCCGTGGCCAAGCACAGCCCGTGACTCATCGGGACCTGCTTTCCATAACCACTGCCGGCGGGCAAATATTCCGCAAAAGTGCAAGACTAGAACCGGTTCCCCCGCAGATGTTCCGCGGCTCGTCCACCCAGGAGGAAATTCATGTCGTTAGTCCGCATTCTCGCCCGGCCCATGCTGGCCTCCAGTTTCATTCTCGCCGGCCTGGACAAGCTAAAGAACGCGGATGACACTGCGACGCAGCTGTCGCCGCTGTTGCGCCGGGCAGCGGATTCCCTCCCGTTCGCCACCAACGAAAAAGTACTGGCACGCGTCATTGGAGGCACCCAGGTGGGCGCTGGCGTGCTGTTCGCCCTGGGCAAGTCGGCCAGGCTCGCAGCCTCCGTACTCGCCGTCATTTCAGCGCTGAACGCCTTCGTCGAGTGGCGCAGCGCCGACATCACCACCAAGGAAGGCCGGGACGCGCGGCGGACCCAGCTCCTGAAGAACGTCACGCTCACCGGCGGCGTACTGCTTGCGTCCGTGGACACCGCGGGCAAGCCGAGCCTGGCCTGGCGGGCCGAGCATCTGGCCGCCGACGCCCGCAAGGGTGCCAGCCACCTGGCTGCAGACGCCCGGAAGACCACCAGCAAGAATCTCAATAAGGCCGAAAAAGCAGTCCGCAAGGCCGTGGACCACGCCGTGAAAGCATAGGCACGAATGACAGGCACTGCCCCCGCCCCAGTACCGTCCGCGCCGGTTGCGGACGACACCTGGCCCGCGCCGTTCGCCGAAGCGCCGGTCGACGCCACAGTCACCGTCCCCGGTTCGAAGTCCCTCACCAACAGGTACCTGGTCCTTGCTGCCCTGGCCGACGGGCCGTCCCGCCTCCGTGCACCCCTGCACTCCCGCGATTCGGCCCTAATGATCCAGGCACTCCGCCAATTGGGGGCCGGAATCCGGGAAGTCCCGGGGGACGGCTCATTCGGGCCCGACCTTGAAATCACTCCCCTCGCCCCGGATGCGACGGCGGCGGATGCCGCCATCGACTGCGGGCTCGCGGGTACTGTGATGCGCTTCGTTCCCCCTGTGGCTGCCCTCCGCAGCGGCGCCACAGTCTTCGACGGCGACCCGCACGCCCGCAAGCGGCCGATGGGCACCATCATCGAGGCGCTGGCAGCCCTCGGCGTCGATGTCCGGGCCGCCGACGGAACCCGGCCGTCCTCGCTTCCCTTCGCGGTGGCCGGCACTGGCGAAGTGCGCGGCGGACACCTGGTGATTGATGCAAGCGCCTCATCGCAGTTTGTGTCGGCGCTGCTCCTTGTGGGAGCGCGTTTCACCGAGGGCCTGCACCTTGAGCACGTGGGCAAGCCGGTCCCAAGCCTCGACCACATCAATATGACCGTGGCCGTACTGCGCGAAGTCGGCGTGTCGGTCGACGATTCCGTCCCCAACCACTGGGTGGTGGCGCCGGGCTCGATCCGGGCCTTCGACCGCCGCATTGAACAGGATCTGTCCAACGCGGGCCCCTTCCTCGCAGCGGCGCTGGCAACCGGCGGTACCGTCCGCATCCCCAACTGGCCCGCGCCCACAACGCAGGTCGGTGACCTGTGGCGCAGCATCCTGGCT
This sequence comes from Arthrobacter sp. LjRoot78, assembly GCF_964254335.1. Lineage (NCBI taxonomy): Bacteria > Bacillati > Actinomycetota > Actinomycetes > Micrococcales > Micrococcaceae > Arthrobacter > Arthrobacter sp. LjRoot78. The sequence continues at coordinate 2,905,728 of NZ_CAXUTG020000001.1, forward strand.
GCCATGGGCGCCACGGTCACGCTGACCGACGGGACACTCACCGTTACGGGCGGACCGGAAATCAAGGGCGCAGACTTCGCCGACACCAGCGAACTGGCACCGACCGTGGCAGCGTTGTGTGCGTTGGCAACAACCCCGTCGCGGCTGACCGGCATAGCGCACCTCCGCGGCCACGAGACCGACAGGCTTGCCGCACTCGTCACGGAAATCAACCGCCTGGGCGGGGACGCTGAGGAAACCGCCGACGGCCTGATAATCCGGCCTGCAAAGCTCCACGGCGGAACAGTTCACAGCTACGCCGACCACCGGATGGCCACCGCCGGGGCCATCCTCGGCCTCGCCGTTCCCGGCGTCGAGGTTGAAGACATCGGCACCACGTCCAAGACAATGCCCGACTTCCCGCAGCTGTGGGAAGCTATGCTGGCACCACAGCCGGGCCGGCAGACGGAACAGGCCAGTGGGGCGTAGCACCGGTACATGGGACGAGTCCGATATCCGGGTCCGTCCCAACAAGAAAGGTACGCGTCCACGGACCAAGGACCGGCCCAGCCATGACGACGCCGTGACCGGCCGGATCATCACGGTGGACCGCGGGCGCTACACGGCGGTGGTGGGCGAAGACAGCGGCAACGAGCGCATCGTGGTCGCCGCGCGGGCACGCGAGCTGCGTCGTTCGCCGGTAGTGGCCGGGGACTTCGTGTCCCTGGTGGGTGATGTTTCCGGAGAGCCCGACACCCTTGCCCGGCTCGTGAAGATCCAGGACCGGCGCACCCTTTTGCGGCGCAGCGCCGACGACACGGATCCGATTGAGCGGGCGGTCGTGGCGAATGCGGACCAGCTCGTGGTGGTGGTCGCCGCCGCCAATCCGGAACCCCGCACAGGATTTATCGACCGCGCCCTGGTGGCGGCATACGACGCCGGCATCGAGCCGCTGCTGCTGGTCACCAAGGCGGATGTCAAGGATCCCACCGAGCTCCTGTCCAACTACCGGCACCTTGATTTCCCGGTCATCATCAGCCGGACCGCCGACGCCGCCGCCTCCGGCATCGATGCCCGCTCGGACGACGGGCTGTCCGCGCGCCTCGACAGCGACGCCGTCTCGCAGCTCCGTTCACACCTCGACGGCAAGGTCACCGTCATGCTTGGGCATTCGGGCGTGGGGAAGTCCACCATGGTCAATGCCCTGACCGGCGCTGAGCGGGCCACCGGAGGAGTCAACGCCGTCACCGGGCGGGGACGGCACACGTCGTCGTCGGCACTTGCCCTGCGGATCAGTGACGCGCCCGCCGGAAGCTGGATTATTGACACCCCGGGTATCCGGTCATTCGGCCTTGCCCACGTCGATCCGGACCGGATCCTGCGTTCGTTCCCCGACCTCGAACCCGGCACGGATGCCTGCGAACGCGGCTGCAAGCATGATGCATCCGCCGTCAACTGCGGCGTGGACGCCTGGGTGGCCGAAGGACACGCAGGGCCGTCCGGCGCGGCGCGTCTTGCGTCCCTGCGGCGGTTGCTCGGCACCGATCCCCGGATGGAAGCTCAGGAAGCGAAGGAACTCGGCATCGTTTCGTAGCAGGCGGAGGGGCCAGGGACCTGACATCCCGCCCGGCCGGCCACAGAGACGGTAGTTTGGAACCATGACCCAACCCGCTTCGAGCTACAACGACGACCTGCGCCTCGCCCATGTACTGGCTGACTCTGTCGACTCCCAGACCATGAGCCGCTTCAAGGCGCTGGACCTTCAGATTGAAACCAAACCGGACCTGACCCCGGTCACGGATGCTGACAAATCAGCTGAAGAGTCCATCCGCGGCCAGCTGTCCCGTTCCCGCCCGCGGGATGCCGTCCTCGGCGAAGAATTCGGCAGCTCCGGGCACGGTTCCCGCCGCTGGATCATCGATCCGATCGACGGCACCAAGAACTTCGTGCGCGGCGTGCCGGTGTGGGCCACCCTGATCGCCCTCGTGGATGAGGGCGAGCCGGTGGTCGGCCTGGTCAGCGCACCGGCGCTGGGAAAGCGCTGGTGGGCCGCTAAAGGGGCTGGCGCCTACATGGGACGGTCGCTTGCGGCAGCCACCCGGCTGAAGGTTTCGAACGTGTCCAAGCTCTCGGACGCCTCCCTCTCCTACTCGAGCCTTAGCGGCTGGAAGGAACGCGGCAACCTGGATGAATTCCTGGGCCTCACGGAGGACGTCTGGCGGACCCGGGCCTACGGCGACTTCTGGTCTTATTGCATGGTGGCCGAAGGGTCCGTGGACATCGCCTGCGAGCCGGAACTGAACCTCTACGACATGGCCGCCCTGGTGCCCATTGTCACCGAAGCCGGAGGCCGCTTCACTTCGCTGGAGGGAGTGGACGGCCCCTTCGGCGGGAATGCCCTCGCCACCAACTCGATCCTCCATTCGGAGGTCCTCAAGCGCCTGAACCCGGACCTCGACGACCTCCTCTGACGCGCAGCGCACCCCCCGGTCGCTAGGCGCGAGGGCGGCAGATCAACGCAGCGCCGAATGAACGCAGTGCCGAATAAACGACGGCGGACGCCCCTCCCAAGGGTGCGTCCGCCGTCCTTTGTTCGGCCGCAACGCCATTCTTCTGCCTCGCGTAACAAAGTGCTTAATAATTGCCGCAACTTTCCCGCGGCGCTGTCAATGTCCTAATCTCGAAACAGGTCACGAGTGCCAGCGCTAAACCCCGGTTTGCTGGCCGGCAACCCTCCATTCGCGGTGGGGTGCCCCGGGTGACGACCAGGCCGGTCCGGAACGGACCCGGCAAGCGCGGATCCCCGGAGTGAGGGGTCCCTTTACAGTGAGGTCCCCATGACTACTGCCACGTTCCCCGCAAACTCCGGAACCGCCCCCGCCCCAGCCCGTCTGGATGAACGGTTCAGCGTCGCCCGGCGCCCCCTCTCGGCCGTCACCGGCGCGGAGATCCAGGCTCCGCTGATCCAGGGCGGCCACGTCCGCTACGCGAACCTGGACTACGGCGCGTCGGCACCGGCACTGTCCGTCGTCTCGGCCTACCTCAACGAAATCCTGCCGTACTACGCCAGCGTGCACCGAGGCGCGGGCTACGCTTCGCAGATCAGCACGTCCGTGTACGAAAACGCGCGGAATATCGTCCGCGGCTTCGTGGGCGGCAGGCCGGACGATTCCGTCATTTTCACCAGGAACACCACCGACTCCCTGAACCTGCTGGCGGGCTGCCTGCCGGTGGCGGACGGCCGCCACACCGGTGAAGTGCTCTACCTGGACATCGAGCACCACGCCAACCTGCTCCCCTGGCAGGGCGTGCCGCACCGCAGCGTGGTTGCCGCGTCCACCCTGAAGGCAACCCTGGAGAGCCTGCGCACTGAACTCCGGCAGGGTGACATCAGCCTGCTGGCCGTCACCGGCGCCTCCAATGTCACCGGCGAAATCCTTCCGATCCGTGAACTGGCCGCTTTGGCGCACGAACACGGCGCAAGGATTGTGGTGGACGCGGCGCAACTGGCCCCGCACCGCCGCATCGACATCGCAGCGGACGACGTCGACTACCTCGCCTTCTCGGGTCACAAGCTGTATGCACCCTTCGGCTCCGGCGTCCTCGTGGGCCGGCCGGACTGGCTCGACGCCGGGACCCCCCACCTGGCAGGCGGCGGAGCGGTCCGCGAGGCCCGGCTGGATTCCGTCAGCTGGGCCACGGGACCGGCACGGCATGAGGGCGGCTCGCCCAACGTGCTCGGCGCCGCCACCCTTGCCCGCGCCACGCAGGTCATCGGCGCTCTGGACCAGGAGCTGTGGCACGCCCACGAGACCGCCATCCGGTCCTTCCTCGTGGAGGGGCTGCAGAGGATCGACGGCGTCACGGTGCACCAGATCTTCAGCGACACCAATGACACGATCGGGGTGGTCAACTTCTCCGTCGCCGGCTACGACGCGGGCCTTGTTGCGGCCTACCTCTCCGCCGAACACGGCGTGGGCCTGCGGGACGGCCGCTTCTGCGCCCACCCGCTGCTCAAGCGGCTGGGACTGCCCTCGGGCTCGCTCCGCGCAAGCTTCGGCGTCGGATCCCGGCTGGAGGACGCCCAGCGCCTGCTCGCTGGCATTGAGGAACTCCGCCGCACGGGCCTGGGCTGGGACTACGTTGTGGACGCGGGCCGCTGGGTGCCGGCCAACGACACCCGCAGCTACCCGGAATGGGCGCCCAATACCCCCGGCACCGCCGGCGCGGCGCCCTGCACCGACGACTGAGCGTTGGGCCTGAGGCCCGAGGACTGGGGACACGGTCTGTGCGGTAAATTCGAGGGGTAAGAATTCCAGCCTGCCCGAAGGAGATTGCACGTGGCACGGGGAGGCCCCAAACTGCACCACCAGCGCCGGCACGAGCTCGGCCAAAGCTTCCAGGACGGCGGTGAACACTACGACCGGGTCCGCCCAAGCTACCCTGGCGACTCTGCGGACTGGCTGATCGAAAGCGTCGGCGGGATCGCCGGAGTGTCCGACGCCGCTGACATTGGGGCGGGGACGGGCAAGTACACCGCATTGCTGGTGCAACGCGGGCTGGCAGTCTCCGCGGTGGATCCTTCACCGGACATGCTCGCCCAACTGCGCCTCGTCCTGCCGGGAGTTCCAGCGACGGAGGGCACAGCGGAGGCAACCGGACTCCCGGACGCGGCGTTCGACGTCGTCGTTGTTGCCCAGGCCTGGCACTGGTGCGATCCCCTCCTGGCAAGCACCGAACTGTCCCGCATCCTCCGCCCTGCCGGCGTGCTGGGACTGGTGTGGAATCAGCTGGATACGTCCGTCCCGTGGGTCCACCGCTTGTCCCGGATCATGCATGCAGGGGACGTGCACAAGCCGGACTTCCGTCCCGCAATCGGGCCGGAGTTTGCCGGGCTTGAGAGCCACCTGACACGCTGGGAAGACTCAGTGACCACCGGAGACATCGTCGAACTGGCAAAGTCCCGCAGCTATTACCTCGCGGCCGGCGAAAGTACGCGCGCAAAGGTCCGCCACAACCTGGACTGGTACCTCCACGAGCACCTGGGCCATTCCCCGGCGGACACCATCGGACTTCCCTACCTCACCCAGACCTGGCGGGCGTTCAAAGCATGAGTGCCGCAGCCAAAGCGGTAGGCTTGGACTCGTGAAGACCAGCGCGCCCTCCTCCTCCATCGAGGACTACGTCAAGGTCATCTACTCCTTTACGGAGTGGCAGGACAAGCCCATCACGTCCTCGCAGCTGGCCCAGCGGCTTGGCGTCGCAAACTCCTCGGTCTCGGAGATGGTCCGCAAACTCAAGGACCAGGGCCTGGTTGACCACAAGCCGTACAGCGCCATCACGCTCACGGCGGACGGAATCCGCCTCGCGCTCTCGATGGTCCGGCGTCACCGCCTGATTGAGACCTACCTCGTCCAGGAACTCGGCTACAGCTGGGATGAAGTCCACGACGAAGCCGAACTCCTGGAACACGCAGTGTCGGATACCTTCATCGAGCGGATGGCCCGCAAGCTCGGCGATCCCCTGCGCGACCCGCACGGTGACCCCATCCCGGCAGCGGACGGCACGGTCCATATGCCGCACGCCCATCGGATGAGCGAACTCGACGACGGCCACACAGGCCGGATCACCCGGATCAGCGACGACAACCCCGAACTCCTGCGCTATCTTTCCGCGCAGGAGATCGATCTCGATGCCGACATCGAAGTGCTTGGCCGGAAACCCTTCGGCGGCGCACTGGTGGTCCGGATCGGCGCTGCCGGAGCCGGCCGCGAATTCGACCTCGCCGATGAGGTGTCGTCAGCGCTGTGGGTATACAGCGATTCACGCCACGCCGGATGCCGGCTGGCGGACGCCTGAATGCGTGCCGCCTGAATGAAGGCCCTCAGAAGCGCCGGCTGGCGTGCCTGGACGGCAGTCGCCCTCGGGGCTCTCGTGGGGACGGAACTCCGCTACGGTCTGGGCGTCCTCCTGCCCGAACCCCCTGGCGCGATCCCGTGGACCACCTTGGCCATCAACGTTTGCGGAAGCTTTGTCCTTGCCGCGCTCACCACGGTGTGGATGGCACGCCCCAGGACAGCGTTCTGGCTGCGGGCGGGGATTGGGCCCGGGCTGCTGGGCTCGTTCACAACTTTCTCCGCCGTGGTCTTTTCCGTTAACCAGGAGGCCCGTTCCGGGCAGCACGTGACCTGGCTGATCTATCTCGGCCTCTCGCTGGTTCTGGGTCTCGGTGCGGCCGCCGCGGGCTGGAAAGCAGGCAAGGCCCTGAGCGACCGGACAGGTGGATCATGACAGCGCTGCTGGTAGGAATTTTCGGCGTTGCAGGAGGCCTGCTCAGGTTCTCCGTCGACACGTACTTCGCGCACCGCGCTGGCGACCGCCGGCACTGGCCCTGGGCTACCCTGGTGGTCAATGTCATCGGGTCGCTGATCATCGGCCTTTCCCTGGGCGTTACCGGCAGGCTGGGGCTCGGCGGGGAATGGCATGCGGCGATCGCCACCGGGCTGGCCGGCGGGCTGACAACCTTCAGTTCCTGGACCACTGCCACCATCCGGCTGGTCAGTGAGGTGCGGTACGTTGCAGCTGCCCTGAACGTCACGGTCAACCTCGTGGCCGGGCTCAGCGCCGCCGCCGCGGGAATTGCCATCTCTGGCTGAGGCTTGCCGGCCGACAGCGTGTGGAGACCCGGCCTCTGCGCCGGAGTCCCGCCGTCGTGAACGAGGAGCGGCCCCGCATCCCGTATCGTTAAACGATGGTTACGCGACGTGAAGCAGCTCAAATCCTCGACATCCCGCTGGAAATGGCACACCGTCACGGTATCCCCGCCAGGCTGTCGGACGCCGAACTGTCCGAACTCCTGGACAATCCCCCGGCCTGGCTCGTCCAGTCCAAGGCAAACCGGACCGGCAAGCGGCCGGTCTGGGTCCAGCTGACCTGCGCGGTCTGCGGTTTCTCGGAAGCCGCCCGGCCCAAGAAATGGTGGCCGCCGTTCACGTATGTCTGCTGCGTCCATCACGCGGCGTCGGACCTGCCCCCGGTCCTGCCGGGTCTGGTCCGTAGTGAATACGAGGGCATCGGGAGCCGGTTCGTCGGCATCGTCGACGTTGAAGTGCCGGGTTCCTGACCAGTTACATTCGGGACAAAACAGGCGTACCTTACAAGCACGGGGCCTATTCGAGGGCCCCGACGTTAGGGAGGGCGACATGCCTGACAAATCGCCGCACCGGCAGGTTACCAAGAAGTCGGACAAGTCCATCAAGCAAAAGAGGGCCGAAAAGAAGTCCAAGCATGAGCTGGACACCCACGTGGACCCCGTCGCGCACATCAAGAAGCGCTGACCCGGGGCCGCGGACGGCCGCTGGAGAATGCCAGATCGGTGCCGAAAACAAAAGGCCGGAAGCTTTCGCTTCCGGCCTTTTGCACGGGGTGGGACCGCGTTGCCGCCGTCCCGATGGTGGAGATGGGGGGAATTGAACCCCCGTCCGATGTCGTGTTGTCAGGGCTTCTCCGGGCGCAGTTTGCGTCGGATTTTCTCGGCCCCAGCTATCCTGCAAACGAGTAGCTGATCCGGGCCCAGTCATTTAAGAGTCCCGTTCACCCCAATGACGAAGGTAAACAGCAGTGGCTATCTTAATGACGCCAGGATCCGGGACGATAGCAATCCCGGGCTGACGGACTGTCTTACTGCTTAGGCAGCGAGAGCGAAGTCAGTGCGCGTTTGTTTGGCACTTATTGTTTTGCAGACAGCGTTTACGAGATAATTCTGCATCCTCGGCCCGCTTCACCTGTCGCGACTAACATCGTCGAAACCGATCATCCCCGTATTTTGTTACCAAACCGGTCAGGTTCCTTGCGGATTCTTTGCGGAATCCACGCCGTTCCTTCCCGGACTACCTATCATAACGCACTGCCGCCCGGAATCATTCCCCGACGTTCGCAGCCGCTCCGCGGCCAGGTTCAGCTGCGGTTCTTTTCGCGCATGACGCGCAGCGCTTCGCGCTTGTCCTGCTGCTCGCGGAGCGTCTGCCGCTTGTCGTATTCCTTCTTACCGCGGGCGACGCCGATCTCCACTTTCGCTTTGCCGTCCAGGAAGTAGAGCTGGAGCGGCACGATGGTGAAGCCTGATTCGCGGACCTTGTGCGAGATCTTGGTTAGTTCCTCGCGGTGCAACAACAGTTTGCGCCGTCTCCGGGCGGAGTGGTTCGTCCAACTCCCCTGGTTGTATTCGGGGATATGGATTCCCTCCATCCACAGCTCGTCGTTGTAGAACGTGCAGAACCCGTCAACCATGGAGGCGTGGCCCTCGCGAAGGGACTTCACTTCTGTCCCCATCAGGGCAATGCCCGCCTCGTAGGTGTCGAGGACGTGGTAGTCATGCCGGGCCTTCCGGTTGGTGGCCACTACCTTACGGCCACTTTCTTTCGGCACGGTGGAACTCCTCAGCTCTTGGTCTGGATGGTTGCCCCGACCGTTGAGGCTCGGGGGCTATTTAATTCTACGGCAGCCGCAGGGCCTGCCTGTCAGAGCAGGATCATCGGATCGACGGCCTGGCCGTTGAGCCACGTCTCGAAGTGTGAATGGCAGCCGGTTGAGTTACCCGTTGTTCCCGAATAGGCGATGAGCTGCCCCTGGCTGACCTGCTGGCCCAACGAAACGACCACGCTGCTGTTGTGGTAGTAAATAGTGGTCAGCGAGTTGCCTTGGACAACGCCATGCGAGATCTTCACGTTGTTGCCGCCGCCGTCGTTGCTCCACCCCGCGGATACGATCGTGCCGGCCGCCGGGGCGTAGACCGGGGTCCCGCAGCTGGCACCAAAGTCGATGCCGGTGTGCATGTATCCGCCGGAGCCGTAGAAGTCGACCGTGCCGGGCGGCGTCGCACGCCAGCCGAAACCTGAGGTGATGGGGACGTCGGCCGAGAATGGGTGCCGCAGGCCGAAGGCCGAAGGCGGCCCGACCTGCGGAACGTAGGGCTGGGCTGCCTGGCCGGCTGCCCTGGCCGCTGCGGCGGCGGCCTCGGCGATGCGGCGCTGTTCGGCCTCCCACGCTTCGCGCAGCTTCCGGTCACGTTCGACGATTTCCGCAGCCACGGCATCCTGGGCTGCCTGTACCTTGGAGAGTTGGCTTTGGATGCCCGGCTTTGCCGCCTGGAGTTCGTTGTTGATGCGGGTGGTGTCAGCGATCAGCTTGTCCACCTGCTCCTTCTTGGCGGCGGCTTCATCCCGGGCGGCCTTTTCCCGGGCCAGCGCGGCATCCGCCTTGGCCTTGAGGTCCTTGATCTCCGCCTCAACCGCCTGCAGCCGCGCCTCCGAATTGACGTTCGTTGCGTTCTGCTGGGAGAGCTTGTCCATGGCGGAGTTCTGGCTCCGCATGGCCTGGTCTGCCAGGTCCATGGTGTCCGTCAGGCTGCCGCCGCCCTTGGAGCCAAAGAAGAGCGTGAGGTTCGAGGGAACCCCGCCGGACTTGTAGGCCTGGGTGGCGATCTGACCGATGAGTTTCTTGGTGTCGGCGATCTTCTTCTTGTCGGTCTCGAGCTGCTGCGTGATCTTGGCCTTGTTCTGCTGCGCCAGATCCACCCGCGCAGCCAGTGCCTCGACTTCCTTGACGGCACTCGCAACCCGGCCCTGGGCTTCGAGCAATGCCTGCTGTGCGGCCGGGAGCTGGCCCTGGTAGATCACCAGGTCGCCGGCTGCCTTGGCAATCTTGGCATCCACAAACTCGAGGGACTGCTGCACCCGGGCTGCCTCGGCTTCCAGCGCCGCCTGCTTGTCTTCCAATTCGTCCGCGAAGGCCACAGGGGTGGAGGCGCCCAGGCTCGCGGCCAGGAGCAGTGCGAGGGCAGCGCTGATGATGCGGCTTCCCCGTCCCGCGGTCCGGCGCCGGCGGGCCTTGCGGTCCAGATCTGTCATGGTCATTCCTTCGTTGGTATGCACAGCCTAGACCCGCAAATATCTACGTAAGGTCAAGAGAGACGAAATTCCAGCCAAAGTTGCGCCCAGGCCGAGCAGTGCCGGAGCCAGGATCAGGGTTTGCGCCGGCGAGATGAACGCCGTGTCCGGATACTGCTTTGACATGTATTCGCCGAGGAAGAAATGGGCCACGGCCCAGAGCGTGCCCGAGGCCAGCGCCGCTCCGATCACGGCGGCGATGACGCCTTCGAGGATGAACGGCAGCTGAATCACGGTCTTGGAGGCGCCCACCAGCCGCATGATTCCGGTCTCCCGGCGCCTGCTGAAGGCGGACAGCCGGATGGTGGTGGCGATGAGCAGGATGGCGCAGACGATCATCACGCCGGCGATGATGACGGCGACCAGGGAAGCCGCGTTCATCACCGAGAAGAGCCGTTCCAGGACCTGGCGTTGGTCGATGACCGTCTCAACGCCGGGCTGCGAGGAGAAGGTCTCACTGATGATCTGGTATTTCTCCGGATCCTTCATGTTGATCCGGAAGGAGGCAGGCAGCTGGTCGGGTGTCACCGAGTCAACGATCGGTGAGTTGGAGAACTGCTCCTTGAAGTGCTTGTAGGCGTCGTCCTTGGACTCAAACTGGAAGTCGTTGATGTACTGGGCCACGGCGGGTGATTCCAGCAGGGTGCGCAGGTTTTCCTGCTGCTCCGGCGTGGCCGTCCCGGTGGCGCAGCCAGCCGCCGTCGAGCCGTCACCGCAGAGGAAGATTGCCACCTGGACCTTGTCGTACCAGTAGCCCTTCATCTGGTTGATCTGGAGCTGCAGCATGCCGGCGGCGCCGACGAAGGTCAGCGACACGAAGGTGACCAGGATGACCGAGACCACCATGGACAGGTTGCGCCTCAGGCCGCTGCCGATCTCGCTGAGGATGAAAGCCAGCCTCACAGTTCCTCCCCCGGCTGGGAGGAAACTGGCCCGTCACCCGGGTCCGCTGCAGACCCGTCCGGGCGTCCGCTGGCGTCTTTGAAACGGCGGGACTGCCCCACAACCGGCATCATCGACGTGTACAGTGCCCGTGCTTCGTCGCGGATGACGATACCGTTCCTTAGTTCCACCACACGTTTGCGCATCTCATTGACGATGTCGTCGTCGTGCGTTGCCATAACCACTGTGGTGCCGTTCTGGTTGATCTTGTCCAGGACGCCCATAATTCCCATCGACGTCGTGGGGTCAAGGTTTCCGGTGGGCTCATCCGCCAGGAGGATCCCCGGGCGGTTGACCACGGCACGGGCGATCGCCACACGCTGCTGTTCACCGCCGGAGAGCTCGTGCGGCATGCGGTGCTCCTTGCCTTCCAGGCCCACCGTCTTGAGTACTTCGGGAACAGTGTCCCGGATGATGCTGCGGCTCTTGCCGATGACCTGCATGGCGAAGGCGACGTTCGCGAAGACGTTTTTTTGCGGAAGGAGCCGGAAGTCCTGGAATACGACGCCGATCCCGCGGCGCAGCCGCGGAACACGCCAGCTTGAAATGTTCGCCACATTCTGGCCGGCGACATACACGGCGCCGGACGTGGCCCGGTCTTCCTTAAGCACCAGTCGGAGGAAGGTTGATTTGCCGGAACCGGAGGCGCCCACAAGGAACGCAAACTCACCACGGTCAATTTCAAGGTTGACAGAGTCCAGCGCAGGCCGGGCTTTCTGGTCGTAGACCTTGGTGACATTCTCGAAACGGATCATTGCCCTAAGAACCCTGCAGGACATGGCTTATGGAGCCCCGTACTGCAGCCGGTGCACGGGCTTTCTTTTGGGGGAAGTAGAGCTCCGGCTCCTCGACTATACACACCGGCACCTGCAGAAAAGCTGGAGTTACCTGGCGTGTCGCAGGATTTCAGCCACCGAATGGAGCACCCCCGCCGGTCCCGACCCTAGTTGGCGGCGTTGCGGTTATCTGTCCGCCAGCGGATGCCGGCGTCGATGAAGTCGTCGATTTCGCCGTCGAACACTGCGGAGGTGTTGCCCACTTCGTGCTCGGTCCGGAGGTCCTTGACCATCTGGTAGGGGTTCAGGACGTAGGAGCGCATCTGGTCGCCCCATGAGGCCTTGACGTCGCCGGCGAAGGCCTTCTTTTCCGCGTCTTCCTGCTCCTTCTTGAGCAGCAGGAGCCGGGACTGCAGCACGCGGAGGGCCGCCGCACGGTTCTGCAACTGGGACTTCTCGTTCTGCATCGAGACCACGGTGCCGGTGGGGATGTGCGTCAGGCGCACCGCCGAGTCCGTGGTGTTGACGGACTGGCCGCCGGGGCCGGAGGAACGGAAGACATCCACGCGGATTTCGTTGTCCGGGATCTCGATGGAGTCCGTCTGCTCGATCAGCGGAATCACTTCCACGGCCGCGAACGACGTCTGGCGGCGGCCCTGGTTGTCGAAGGGGCTGATCCGGACCAGGCGGTGGGTACCGGCTTCCACGCTGAGCGTGCCGTAAGCATAGGGTGCGTTGACCTCGAAGGTGGCGGACTTGAGCCCGGCTTCCTCGGCGTAGGAGGTGTCCATAATGGTGGTCGGGTAGCCGTGGCGTTCCGCCCAGCGCAGGTACATCCTGAGCAGCATTTCGGCGAAATCCGCGGCATCCACGCCGCCGGCGCCGGCACGGATGGTGACCACTGCTTCGCGTTCGTCGAACTCGCCGGACAGCAGCGTCACCACTTCAAGGTCCTTCAGGGACTTCCGGATGGACTCGAGCTCGGCGGCCGCCTCGCCCATGGAATCGGCGTCGTCCTCGTCCTGGCCGAGTTCGACCAGGACCTCCAGGTCGTCAATCCGGGAAACGAGCTTGTTGAGCCGTTCGAGCTCGCTCTGCCGGTGGGAGAGCCTGGAGGTGATCTTCTGTGCAGCCGCCGGGTCGTCCCAGAGGTTGGGCTCGCCTGCGCGCTCGCTCAGTTCAGCGATGTCTTCCTTCAGCTCCTCAACATTCGAGACGTTTTCGATGGAGGTGTAGGTGGCGCGCAAAGCGCGGATTTCTGCGGAAAAATCTATTTGAGCCATGGTTGTTAAAGCCTACGCTATGGTTCCTAGCCGTCCGGCACCGGCTCTGCGGCGCTACCGGACCAGTCGGGAGCGCGCTGTGGAGGTGGCCTCAATCCTGATCCCGTCCGGAATGAGGAAGTTCACGATTGGAGGATGCACCTCAGCGCTCAGCACAACGACGGCGGTAGAACCGTCGGGGCTCCCGGTGTCCGGCGCGACGGCTAGGCCGTCGAACCTGGCAAAGGCGCCGTTCCGGCTTAGGTAGTCTGCGGCGACGCTGCGCACCCGTCCGCCGTTGAGGACCGCGGACGGGCTGCCGCCGCCCGTCTCGACCTGGCCCAGCGTGTAGCTGTCGGCCGCTGCCACCGATGCCCCGTCTGCCGCGGACAGCAGCTTCTTGTGTTCAAGGTAGAGCGAAGAGGCCGCCATGACTGCGGTGCTTACCAGGAGCGCCAGGAGCACGTAGCCGATGATCAGGACCATCATCTGCCCGCCTTCCCGGCTTGGTTCAGTGTCACGGCGTTGGGACGCTATCGGAATCGCCCCACAATCTGCGTGGCGGAGGCGTCCAACCGACTTGCATTGAGCTGCATCGAGTCGCTGAACGGTACAAAAGGCAGCGGCACAGTGAGGTGGACGGTGATGGTGACGGCCGAGCCCGGGGCGAGGCAGTCCGAGGACTGGCAGCTCGCGTCCATGCTCGCGTTGTCCGCCGTGTGTCCGTAGTCCGCCAGGGCAAGCATGACGGCCTGCTCGGCTGCAAGACGGCCGCTTTCTGCGTCGGGCTGGGCAACATACACCTTGGCGGCCTGGTCGGCCGCGCCGACGACAGCGAAGGCGCCGCCCTGGATCTGCCCCACGGTAATGATGAAATACACGAGGGGCACCATCAGGAGAAGGGCGAGGAACGTGAATTCGACGACGGCGCTCCCGCGCTCGTCAGAGGTGGCTTCCCCGCTCCCGGGCAAGGCTTCCCCGCTCCCGGCCAGGAACAGCCTGGCCGCGGTCCTACGGCTGGATGGCAGCATGGCCTCTCACCTCCAGAGCCTCCCGGGGACCGATCAGCCCGATCACCGGCAACGGCGCCCGGACCGTGACTTCGAGGGCGCGGATTCCCTGATAGTTGACCTCCGAGGTGGTCACGTCTTTGGCGAAGTCCGCGTTGAGCGCCATTCCGATGAGCTCACTGGTGCGGTCCCTCGCGTCGGCCGCGTTCCGGTCGGCGAGCGTGCCGTATCTGGCCCCCGAAGCCGCAGCGTCGATCAGGGTGTTGCGGACATGCAGCACCAGCGTCAGCTGGATGATTGCCAGGAAGAACATCGTGAGAAGCCCGCCGACCAGAACGAAGTCCACAACGGCGGAGCCACGTTCCCGCAGGGACGTAGCATCGCGCTCAGCAGGGTTCTCCGATGTCCGGCAAGCCGGATCGTCCGCCGCCGCGAACGCCGGGGTCATCTGCTAGTTTCCGACCTTGTTCATGGCCTGGTTGAACAACCCTTCGAGGGCAGGTCCGGCCAGGGCCAGCAGTGCAGCCACGAGCACTGCCGACATCAAGGTGATCATTACCCAGCCCGGTACGTCCCCTCGTTCCGGATGGTCCGCGCTCCCGGCAGGCCCACGGCTGCTGTTCTCGACGAACGCTGCCGCTGTCCGGAGCAGCAGGACGATGGGGTGGATGAGGGCCAGGGCGCGGATTCCTAGGTGTTTCATCGAGATTCCATTCTGTGGGTTCGGGCTGGAGTTCTTGTCCGGCGATCCGGGCGATCTTGATTCAGTCATAGTCCGAGGCTGATGGCGGCGAGGCCGGGAAACACGGCAAAGATGACCGTCAACGGGAGTATGCCAAAAACCAGCGGGACCATCATGGCGATCTCCTTCTTTCCGGCCGATTCCATCAGCTCACGTTTGGCGGTGTCGCGAACATCCTGCGCCTGGGCCCTGAGGACATCAGCAAGGGGTGTCCCCCGCTCCACTGCCACGATGATCCCGTCAACGAATCGCACCAAAGGCCCCAGGTCGGTCCGTGCCGAGAACCGCTGCAACGCTTCGACCAGCGGTTTTCCGGCCCGGGTTTCCCCAAGGACCAGCTCAAATTCGCCGGCGAGTTCGCCATGCGATGTCCTGCAGACCCTGTCCAGGGCGCCCGAGGCACTTTCGCCAGCGCTGACGGCAAGTGCCATCAGCTCGGCGAGGCTCGGGAACTCGGCCATCATCCGCTTTTCCCGCCTGCTGATCTGAGCGCCAAGCCAGTAGTCCCTGAACAGGAATCCGCCAAGGGCGCCGCCGAGGACGGCCACAACAGCGAGGAACGGATTGAACTGTCCTGCGGCCACTCCGACTAGCACCAGGCCCGTGGCAACGACGAACGCCAGGACAGCCCACAGCAGCTGCTCTGCCCTGAAGTCGACGACAGACTTGCGGATTCCTGCCTGCGCCAGCCTGCGGGTCAACGCCGAGGACCCCAGGTTGAACCGGGTGAGGAACGAGTGCGCGTCTTTCAGCATCGGGCGCAGGATGCGTTCGAGGGGACCGAAGGGCGTGAGGTTGTCCGCCGGGGCCATGAGCAGCCTGGACTCCAGGTTCTGGGACTTGAGTTGCGGTTCAATGCGCTCCGTAAAGCTCATGGGCCGCATGAATGGCAGCCGTACAACCAGAAGCCAGAGTCCGGCTCCGAGCAGGAGACCGTAGATCACGGCAGCGGCCGCGGGCGACGTCATCTGAGCACCCGCTCGTCCTCGGGAAGGGCCCCGATGCGCAGCATGACGGCGTAGCAGATGGCGGACACGACCAGCCCGCCGAGGAGCACCGCAGCCCCCATCGCCGTGTTGTAGGCGGCGACCGCTTCGGGTCTGGTGGCCAGCAGGACCATGACAATCCACGGAGCAGCCACTGCAAGCCGGGCCGCATTCACCGTCCAGGACTGCCGGGCTTCGAGCTCGCTTCTGGTCCGTGCGCTTTCCCGTAGGAATTCGCCCAGGGTTCCCAACAGCCGGCCCAGGTCGGAGCCGCCCACTTCGCGCGTGAGCCTCAGGGCTTCGACAATCCGATCCGCGACGGGATCAGCAAGCCGTTCTTTGAGCCTGTTGAGGGCCGGATCGAACTGGCCGCCGGCGCGGTAGTCGGATCCAAAATCACGAAAAACGTGCCGCAGTTCCTCGGGACCCTTGTCACCCAGTTGGATCAGCGCCTCCGGCAGGGACAACCCTGCCCTGATTGCGGAACGAAGGTGGTCAACAACGTCCGGCCAGAGCTGACGCAGTGTCGCCGTGCGCTTACGGGCGCGCCACCTGACAACTGCCATCGGGAGCCAGCCGCCAAACAGGCCGAAGCAGGCAGAGATGGGCCAGGACCTGGTCACGGCGAAGAACACCAGACTGACGAATGCCCCGAGGCCAAGACACGTAGCTACCAAACCCAGCCCGGAGACGTTTTCGATTCCCGCTGCCCGCAGCAGGTCCCGGAGCCGACTGGAGCGGGCAGGGCGTTTGACGGACTGGGGCTGTTCCCATGCCGACCACCAGATGAGGAACAGACCTGCACCGAGAACCACGCCCAGCACGGGGGCCATCAGCGGACCTCCAGCAGTGCCGCAACGTCGAATCCCGCAGCGGCGAACTTCTCGACGGCGGGCATGGAGTTGGCCCTAGGCTGCAGCTGGCCGTCGACCATCGAGAAAACCATCGACGACTCGATGATGCCATTCTCAACCCGCCTGCCAAGGGAGAGGATCTCCGTCACCTGGCGGCGGCCGCTCGCATGGCGGCTGCAGTGGACCACCAGATCAATGCAGGAGGCGACCGTCGGCACTACGAACGCACTGGAGATGTTGTCACCGGCCAGCAGCGGAAGGGTGCACAGCTTGGTAACGGCGTCGTGCGCGGAGTTCGCATGCACAGTACACATGCCGGGCAAGCCGGAGTTGAGCGCGATGAGCATATCCAGGCTTTCCGCCTCGCGGACTTCGCCAACAACCAGGCGGTCCGGCCGCATCCTCAGCGCTTCCTTGACAAGCCTTCGCAGCGGGATCTCTCCTTCCCCCTCAAGGTTCGGCTGCCGGCACTGCAATCCGACAACATCACGCAAGGGAAACTGCAGTTCAAAGATTTCCTCGACCGTGATGACTCGCTCACGTGCCCCAATGCTGGCAGCCAGGCAGTTCAGCATGGTGGTTTTCCCGGCTTGCGTAGCCCCCGACACCAGTATGTTGAGCCCGCTGGCTACTGCGGCACCCAGGAACCGGGCCGACTGGGGAGTAAGGGTGCCCAGCTCCACGAGGTGGTCGAGCCGGCTTGCCTTGACCACAAACTTTCGGATGTTGACCGCCCAGTGGCGCCTCGTGACATCCGGGATAACAACGTGTAGCCGGGATCCGTCCGGGAGGGCGGCATCCACGAACGGCGAGGACATATCGAGGCGGCGGCCTGAGCTTTTCAGCATACGTTCCACAAGGTCCCGTACCTGCTGGTCCGAGAGACTAAGGGACGTGAGTTCAGATTCGCCGTTCCGCGCCACGTAAATTTCGCTCGGTTCGTTGATCCAAATTTCTTCGATGGCGGGGTCATCCAGCAGGGGCTGCAACGCGCCGAAACCTGCAACGGCGTCGTAAACCTGCCGACGGGCGGTGTCCAAGGGGCCGATCGGCGGAAGCGGTCCCATGAGCGCACGCTCGTCATAGTCGCTGACCGCCGCTTCGACCAGGCGCCTGACCTCGCCGGCCTGCCGAAGCGGGTCAAGGCCGCGGCGCCGGATCAGTTCGCGGACCTCGTCCTCCACAATTCGAACAGCATCCATGAGTTCCCCAATACGACTGCCGCCCCCGACTGAGGCAGTACAACTTAAAACTAAGGGGCCAAGACGTGTCGACCAAGTCATATCTTCGATCTGTGGATAAATCTGCGATGGCGATGATTCGAACTTTATCTATTTGAGCCTGTATTTCGTCACAGTTGTGGAGGGTCCCACCTGACTGTCGGCGGAAGAATAACCCATGCTTTGCAAGGCATCAGCCATTGCGGATTCGCCGGACTTTTGAATGAGAATTACCGTGCGGTACTGGCGGATCCGGTCCGCCGACGCCTTCACGTCGAAACGTTGGTTGAATATCCTCTTCCACTGGGCGGCGGTGATTCCGATGGTGGGGTCACCCAATCCGGCAAACGCCTCGGGGTATGCCTGGTACGCCAAGTCGCTGGCTGGACTCAGCACAAACGAATCTCCGGGTGTGCCAAGCTTTTGAACGGAGTCCGCAACAAAACGAAAATCGTCCTGACGATCACGTCCGTACTGGGTCCGTTGGCCCGCGTAGGACGGAACGCAGATGAGGAGAACGACTGCAACTGCAGACGCTATGGCGGCTTTGAGCTTTCGAGTTGTTCCTGTACGCATTACCGGCAGCACCGCGGCCGGCGCGGCCGCCAGTAGCGCCATTGCGGGGAGCTCGAACGTCAAGTATCGCGGCAGGTAGTAGTTGCCACCCGAAACCAGTGACCCGACAATCACAACCGCGGCCGGACCAATCAGCCAAGGTATTGTTAGGCGCACAAGAAAATGCCGCCGACACAACACAACACCGATCGCCGCGGCCGTCCACATGAAAATCGCAAGTCCCACCATTGACAAATCCTCGCCCGGCGTTGGCACCGGCACGACTTGGCCGTCGTTGGCGAAATAGCCGTCGGCGAAAAACTGGAGGAATGTGAATTCGAAGGGAAACGCGGGACCGACTTCGCGAATCCACGAGATCTGGAACTGCTGCCGGCTGGCTGCAATTCCTACATACAGTGCGGGCAGAAGCCACCCTAGGGACGCCGTCAGCATGCCGCGCCACTCCTTGCGCAACATCCGGTCCCAGAGAAGGGATACGGCGTGCGCAAGCAGGAGTAAGACGCAATAAAAAGACAAACTAACAGTGACGATTCCAACCACTAAGTAGGCGGCCCATTTGATCCGTCGCGGATTCTCACGGATGGAGACCAGAATATACGTAGCGGCCACAGCGCCCAGGAGGGTCAGAGCGTAAGACCGGGCATCGGTCGCAGCGTACTGGACTCTCGGCAACAGAACCAGGAAGGCCGCAGCTAAGAAACCGAAGTGAAGGTTTGCGACCTTCCTGCCAATTTCAACCATAAGCAATGCCGACACCGCGACGGCCAAGAGGCTAGGGAACCGAACGGACACCTCAGAAAACCCAAATATTCGGGTCCATCCGTACATAATGAAGTAGTAGGCACCGTGGACGGCATCGATGTTTCCGAGCATCGCCACAAGATCCGGAAAACTCCGCCGGACAGCGCTCAGGGTTGCCGCTTCATCGGTCCAGAAACTCGGCCGCCAGCTACCAAGAACCGAATAGGCAAATGCGATGATTGCCACGATGATCGAGGACTTGGAGAGTTTGGTCACCGCACCATCCTAAGTGCGCGCCCAGACTAAGACCCGATCCCCAGAGCCCGGCAAACCGTGGCTCTCGGCCACTGCTAACACGTACAGGCCTGCAGTGAGAGCAGACCCAAGCCTATAAGAGTCCGCGTTTTTCAATCAGTTCTTTCAGTGCGCCCTCAATGTGTTGGCCGTAAGGGAGCGTGAAATGAGTATGGTCTTTCTTCACGGGAATCCGACCGGCGAACTCGGGACAAGCGTCCTTGGAACTGCAAAAAAGCGCACGAGTATCGAGATGCACGCTGTTGGTCGCCTTGGCAGCAGCCGAATCGGCTTTGGCGATGTCATACCAAAGACTGGATACCGTGCCGAGGCAGTCGGCGGGCTTGCTGACAGGTGAATAGCACTCCCTGACGTCCTTGTCGAAGGGCGGAGGACTGAGGATGAGGCGCTTACCCGATCCATCGATCCTTCCAAGAATGGACTCCATGCCCGCTTGCCAGTCCGCCGCTGTTGCCGGCTTGCCGGTAGTTGACATACGCTCGGGAACCATCGTGTTGCCCACAATCACAATGTCCGGCTTTGATTGTTGAATGAAGTCCACGGCTTGCTTCTTGCGTTCGACGCAGTAAGCCTGTTCCTCCGGGGACTTCACCATTGGATAATCATTGAATGGGCATCCCGGCCGCCCAAAGATTCGGATGTTCCAGCCGTTCTCTGCATATAGCTTCGTCAGCGGAAAAGCCCACCGCTGCGAGATTGAGTCTCCCACCAGCACGGCTTTCTTCTCGGCGTCCGCCGGACCAAATGTGCATTCTTCGGCACTGTGGTTGCCGGGCGTGCCACAGTTCAGTACTCGGTCCGGATGCGGGTCCTCGGACATGAGCGTCTCCAGAGAAGGGTCGAATTCCGGCCACGACGTTGCGGAGACGGCAGCGTTTAGCTCCTCACGAAGCGCTTCTCCAGCCGGACCCTCCACTGGGGCGGGCGGGAAGTCCGTATGGGTCGCGGAAAGCGGCGGCGCGACCACAGCAGGCATGGAGCCTACCTTCAGTCCTGTCGCGCCAACAGCCACCAGAAGGAATACGGACAATCCGGCGAGAGGCCGCACAAGCTGTCCCCGCGCTGAGCGACGCCTCTCCTCGGGGACCCCTTTGCTTTCTGTTTTCGGTCCGGAGGACAGCCACGAGCTCTTGCGGATCGGGTCCTCAACGAGACGGTAGGAGTACACGGCAAGGCCAAGTGTCATGAACAACGACATAGCGAAAAAGAACCCGCTTCCCGGCGGGAGCAGGACCCCCAGGAAGACAATTACCGGAAAATGCCACAGATACAGGCTGAAAGAAATATCGCCGAGATAGCGGCTCACGGGGTTGGTCAACAAAGGCAGGAACCGCTGCGAGCCGCCGCAGCCCGCCCCAATAACCAAGACTGTGGAGACCACCGGCAGCAGCCCACCGGGTGCCGGGAAGCCAGTTGCGGGAGTAACTACGAAGACTGAAACGATGATCCCCACAAGACCGAGGTTGGCCAATGCCGGACGCAGCCAGTTCGGAATCCGCTCGCAAAGCGGTATGGCGAACGCAAGTAGTGCGCCCAGACCCAGTTCCCATGCCCGGGAAAAAGAGGAATAGTACGCGGCACCCGGATTGGAAGACGTTTCAAAGAGCGCCCAGGCGAAAGAAGCGACGCTCAGTAGTCCTATCAACATCGCAGCGGCCCGAAGGGACGCGGAGCGGGCGACGCCCCGCCGTCGCAGAAATACCAAAGCGGCCAGCATGATCCATGGCCATATGAAGTAGAACTGTTCCTCCACCGCAAGGGACCAATAATGGCGCAATGGGGATACCGGGCCGTCTGCCTGGAAGTAGTCCGAGCCCTGCAGGAGGAACCTCCAGTTTGCCGAAAACAGTGCCGCCCACAAGGAATCAACTGCGGTGGTGGCCATACGCGGCCCAGCGAAGAGGAAGAAGGAAGCCACAAGAGTCGCTGCGATGACCACAAGCGAGGCGGGCAAAATGCGCTTCACCCGTCGCCGGTAAAAGTTCGCGAATGAAATGGTCCCGCTTCGCTGCCATTCCCTCACCAAGAGGCCGGTTATAAGGAATCCGGAGATAACAAAAAACACGTCAACGCCGACGAAGCCGCCTTTGGGCCAACCGAACAGATGGTCGACAATGACAGCACCCACGGCAACAGCGCGAAGGCCTTGGATGTCCGGGCGGAGTCCCGAACTTTTTGCCCTGCTACGTTTGGCCGTGTTCTTCCTGGTAGCGGATGGCGTGGCCAACGCTTCAGCTGGACCTTCATATGACGTCAACGACAAGCTTCTAGCCTCCTCCGGGATGTAGTCAAGCGCCCACTGACGAAGTCTTCCCGACGAAAAGAGCGATGGTCGAGAGTGGCAGTCAGGGGGTTCGCACTTCACTTTGAGGCGCGAGGGCGGTCCACACGTCAGATATGCCGCCGCGAATCACTTCTGCCCGTCAATACTACCCTTCCCGGTTCGTCTGAGCTGCATTCGACAAAACCCATCAGAGGCTTCTCAGCCGCTTCAGGTAAGCGATTCCTGCCACAAGACCCACCGCGCAAGTGGCAATTGCGCTCCCGATGCCCCAGCCGATGGAGTCCGGCAACAGCAGCATGAGGAGAGTAACGCCGACAGCGCCAGCCATGCCTTTGAGCATCAGTGGCAGGTTAACCAGTTCGCGGTCGTAGCTCCGGACTACTAAGGCGTAGACAACGCCAAGGAGCAGATACGCGACGACTTTGATCACACCCACGAGCAGCAGATTCCCGCTTCCGGCCGGGAAGAATGCCAGTCCCAGACCGACAACTGCGATGGCCGGCGTAACGACAGCCATCAGTCGCGTCTTCCCAATGGCAAACAACTGGGACGTTGAAACGAGGAAAACCACGTATCCGTAACCCAGAAGCGGCAGGATCCGTGCCAGCAGGAGGAGGACCGGCTCTGGATCGTTGACCAGCACGTGAGTTGCAAACACCGCAACGCCGCTTCCCCCGAGCGTCAGCATCAGACCAATAAAGACGGCCTCACGCTGCACCTTTGCAACCTGCCCGGTTGTATCCACCCCCCGATGAGAAAAAATTGTCGTTTGCCACACATTGGAAAGGGCCATGATGACCGCAAGTGGACCCAAGGCCAAGGGCATCACTGCGTTATATCGTCCGACCAGTTCTTCGCCGCGCAACAATGTAATCAGGATCGACTCGCCTTGCAGCATCAGCACGAGGGCGATGCTATGCGGCAGCACCGGCAGGGACGTTCTCACTGCGGACCTAATGGATTCACGATATTTCAGTGGTGCTCCGGGCTTGCTGAGCGCAAGCCCCGCCAGCGAAGCCAGCAAAACGCACACGGCGAAACTCGCCATGTACACCGTCGCTGTGGGTGCGATTATCAGGATGGCTGCGAGGCCCGCGACGTGTCCCAACACCGTGGCTACAATCGTTATCACTACGAACGCCAGGGCTCGGTGCTGAGAACGCAAATAGGCGAGCGCCATTTGCGTAATGCCGTGGAGGCCGATTATTCCTATGGAAATCAGGTAAGCAGAGACATCTCCCAGGGACCCGGTAACGGACGCAATGACGGCGAACAGCAGGCCAGCCACGCTGGCACCGACAATGCTGAGTCCGACGCCGAACCCGTTCAGGGAACGCGCCCGCTCGGGTCCCCGATCAGGATCGAAGTACATCGTGCTGAGGACCATCGGGAGGCCCGCCGAGAGTGCAATCAGGCCAATCGAAATGAATGACAGGGAGAAACTCACCTGTCCCCACTGTTGAGGGTCCAGCAAGCGTATGGCGAACGGCTGCACTGCTACGGCCCCAATGCCCTGGGCGACGGCGGCAACGAGATAGAGAAGACGGTGGTGTGATGGAACTGCCACCGGTGACGTCTCGCCGGTCAGCCGCGGTTCAGTAGTCATCTACTTGGCCATGTCGAAGGTCCGCCGGACATGCCAGAGATAGAGCTTGGCATACAGTGCCGGGAAGACTTTGATGAGCATTCCGGACAGGCCCAGGTGCGGCGCAGCCAAGGTCACGTCAGCAAGATCCCTGAACGAGAGTTCCTCACGAACGTAGCGCACAATCCTGTCGACGCTTTGTTTAGGGCTCCCCGCAAACAGCCCGCCCGAAATGGTAAGCACGCCCAGAAATGTCCGCAGTGTATTCCAGGAACGCGTCTTGACCTTTGCCGCCAGATCCGGGTTCAGACCTTCACGGACGCAGGCCAGCGGACCGTCGACAAATTCCATCGAGGGCTCTTGGCTCCAGGTGAGTGACTGGCCTTGGACGTGGTAGACGTAGACCGGTGTGGACACTATGCGTACCTTGCGGCTATACGAATAGGCAATGGAATTAACTACAAGGTCCTCATAACGGACCAGATGGTCCGGAAACGAAAAATGGTCAAAAAGCGAGCGGCGATAGACCTTGGCATGGAGGAAGTTCCACAGCTTGCCCTGCAGCGCCGCGTCCACAGTCTCCAGTCCGGTCAGCAGCCCCTGCGCAGAGTCCGGCCTTGGATACCGGCGGCCCGCCGGAGTCTGCGCCACGTGGGCAGCGACGACTATGTCGATGCCTTCCGCAATGTTCGCTTCCATCGTGGCGAGATAGTTTGAGAGCAGCTCGTCGTCACAGTCCAAAAAACCCACGAATTCGCCGACCGCCTCTGCAACGCCAGCGTTCCTGGCCGCACTCGGACCTCCGTTTCGCTCCTGCCTGATGAGCCGGATCCGGCCGTGCCCTTCTGCATCGACGAGGGACTCGACCAAGTCACGGCTGTTGTCCGTGGAGCAGTCATCTACGACCAGCAACTCCCAGTCGTCGCGATCCTGCGCCAGCACACTCCTGATGGCACGCTCCACCGTCGCGCCTCCGTTGTATAGGGGCATCACGAAGCTGGTCCTGATCGGCATGGAGTGTCCTTACTTATCGCTCACGGAACGGATCCCACTTAGGGTCGACGGCCCTGCCCCGGCATCCGCGGCAGCATATCTACTCTACCGGTCTCAGTACTTAGCCCCTTCGCGCTCCAGCTTTTGTCACTCCAGCAACCCTAGTAACACACGCAACAGGAGTGTTATCTTAGATCAGCTATTCGGGACCGTTGACGTGGTCGACGCAACCGCCACTGCCCTACCCTGATCCCGACGGTCAATCCGAGTTCGCACGGTTACCCTGGGGAGCCCGTTCCGGAGTTGTATATGAATAAGTCCAAGCACAAAATGCCAAGCTTGCACTCGGAAGGTGCGGCGCGTAGGCAGATCGCCGCAATGCTATCGACAGCATTCACGGCCGTGGCCATTGGGCTCGCAGGGACCCTGATAGCGGTCCCCTCCGCCACCGCGTCGCCACTCCCGTCGCCCTCCCCCTCGGCCACAGCGTCAGCATCGCCTACAGCGGACTCAGTCGCCACCGCAGCGGCACCGACTATCCCGGCGTCACCTGAACCAACTCCGACGGCGACGGCGACGGCGACGCCCACGGCGACAGCCACACCCTTGCCAACCGATAGCGCGCCCAATCCGAATCCCGACCGTTCCGGCGTCATGCCTCTCTCTCCTGCCGACGCTGCCGCGCTTGAAGCCGAGATGGGTCAGGGAGGCGGATACATGGGTGTCGGAAAGCGGGCTGCATCGGACCCTGGTCCGGGATCTCCTTTGCCGGGCAAGAGCGCTCTGCTAACCACAGAGGCTTTTAACACCTGGAGGCCGGCCGGCATCCAGGGTGTCGATGTCAGCGGCTGGCAAACCGGCATTGACTGGGACTCACAGTTCAACCAGGGAGCCCGTTTTGCGTATGTGAAGGCTACAGAGAGCACCACCTACACCAACGACGAGTTCTCAAGCCAGTACATGGGCTCCCGGGACGCAGGCATGATCCGCGGCGCATACCACTTCGCCACACCAAGCACTTCGTCGGGCGCTGAACAGGCCCGCTATTTCGTGGCACACGGTGGCGGCTGGTCGGCGGATGGTATGACTCTTCCGCCCCTTCTAGATATCGAGTACAACCCCTACAGCACACTGGGTAACCTGTGCTACAACATGTCCCCCAGCCAGATGGTGAACTGGGTACGTGATTTCTCCAACACGATCGTCGCCTTGACCGGCCGCAAACCCGCTATCTACACCACCACGGACTGGTGGAAGACCTGCACAGGAAACAACACAGGCTTTGCGGACCACCCTTTGCATCTGGCCAGTTACTCGACCAGTCCCGGAGTCCTTCCCAGCGGCTGGACGTTTTACAGCATTTGGCAGTATTCACCGGATGGCCCCTATGTGGGGGACTCAAATGTCTGGAATGGAACCTACGCCCAGCTCAAGGCCTTCGCGTACGGGCGTGCACTGAACGCCGGGGAAAGTGCCATTTCCAGCCTGGCAGAAGGTATGCCGATCGGGGCCCCCGCGGGCACGATTGTCTGTGGGATAAGAGACAACGGATGCTACCAAGGCTTCCGCAACGGAGAAGTGCTGTGGTCCCCTGCGACCGGCCCGCGGGTCTCGCGCGCGGGTGCCATTCGCTCCCTATACCGCCTAATCGGCGCGGAGAACAGCTCAATGGGCTACCCCGCCAGCGGTGAACAGTGCGGGCTCAGGGACGGCGGTTGCTATCAGATGTTCCAGGGCGGCGCCATCATGTGGTCCCCGCAAACGGGCGCCCAACTGTCCCGATACGGGGCCATCCGCAATGCATGGGCCGCCGGCAATTTTGAGAATGGGGTACTGGGTTATCCCTCCAGCGGGGAGATCTGCGGACTGAAGAACAACGGTTGCTACCAGGCATACCAAAATGGCGCCATCCACTGGAGTGCCGACACTGGCGCCCGCCCTACCCGTAATGGTGCAATCCGAAGCGTCTGGGCCTCGAGCGGGTACGAAACAGGTGTGCTGGGATATCCGACAGGTACCGAAACCTGCGGGCTCAAAGACGGCGGCTGCCTCCAGTCGTTCGAGAATGGCCAGGTTCATTGGACTGCTACAACTGGCGCGAACCTCACCCGCGGCGGTGCTATCCGTAGCCTTTGGGTTTCGACGCGTTCCGAAGAGGGAGTGTTGGGCTATCCCACCGGCGCCGAAGCCTGCGGGCTCAAAGACGGCGGCTGCTACCAGTCCTTCCAGAATGGACAGATCCACTGGACGGCCAAGACTGGGGCCCAGTTGACACGCAACGGCGCCATTCGGAACGTCTGGGCCGGCAGCGGCTACCAAGACGGCGTGCTGGGCTTCCCCACAGGTATTGAGACCTGCGGGCTCAAAGACGGCGGCTGCTACCAGTCCTTCCAGAATGGACAGATCCACTGGTCGCCTGCTACCGGAGCGCACCCCACCAGGGCCGGAGCAATCTCCAGCTACTGGGCACAGTCCGGCTGGGAAAACGGACCGTTGGGATACCCCACAGGTAGTGAAACATGCAAGTCCGGCGGCGAGTGCTATCAGTTGTTCCAGAATGGGACCCTGCAATGGACGCCGATAAATGGAGTAACACGCCGCTGACGTGGCCGCTGGCCCCGATGGTTGCCAGGGTCATTCACTTCAGAGACAACGACGGCGGGCCCCCTGTCGGGACTGCCCGCCGTCGTGGTTTATCCAGACTTTTCTTGATGTGCCCCGATCAGGGGCGGAAAGCGTGCTTGACCAGTTTGCCAAGGCCGGGCCACATCCGCTTGCTAACCACCTTTGGGGTCAGCGACACGGCGTTGAGCCGCGACGTCAGATGAAGGCGGGCAGCCCGTGCCGCCTTAGTCCAGCCCAGCTTGGAAAAGTCCCGGGCGCACTCGTCGAAGAAAGCTCGTTCCTCCGCGAACCTGCGTCCGTCGAGGGCACGCACAGAGGAATCCGACTCCCTGTGGCGGCGGTACTGGAAGCAGACGGTGTCTGTCACGAGCATCTTGCCTCCGTCCATGATGATGTCCATCGCCAAGGCAATGTCCTGCACTACGTTGTACTGCTCGCGGAAGTCGTGTTTCAGGATCGCGTCGGCGCGCCACGCGACAGACGGGAAGTACAACCAGTCCCCCGTGATGAGGCTTTCGGCAATCGGCTCGCCGGCGATGATCGCCTCGGACGAGCCGCCGACCGCCAGGCGGCGCAGTCCGGCTTTGACCTTGTCCCCCAGCGGCTCGTAGACCGCACCGTTCTCGTCAATGACTTCGACGCCCGGCTGCACAATCTTGATTTCCGGATTCTGGAAAGCCTTGCGTACGGTACCCACGTAGTTCGGCAACATGATGTCGTCGGCACCCATAACCACCACGACGTCGTGCTGCACAAGCCCGAGGCACTTCTTATAGTTGCCGTTTGCGCCGAGGTTGACTTCGTTGCGGAAGTAGCGCACTCGGCCGTCGGAATCAACGAGGTTCTGGAAATAGGCCGGCAGGGACTCATCCGGATAGCCATCGTCGACGATCGTCAGGACAAAGTCTCTGTCCTCTTGGCCAAGTACCGAGTCGACGGCAGCCTTCATCATCGCCACGTCGCCGTAGTAGGGCAGCATCACATCAATGGTCAATTTTTACTCTTCTCTGGAATTACTGGTCTGATCTGCAACATGGTCTGCGGTCGGAGGACGCAGGCCCTCCGACTTCCCGTCAGAAAGCCGCGCGATGGAAGAGCGCAGGATCGCCACTTCTTCGGCGAGGATACGCGTCTCGTCTTCTAGAATGGTCAGCTCGCGGGAAACGTGAAGTCCTACCCCCACCAGCAGCACAATGGACAACGCGAACAGCAGGTTTGCGGGAACACGAACACCGACAACCGACGCAGCAAAGTCCAACATGCTGGGAAAAAGTCCCAGCACAATCGTCAGCCCGCCAACCACGAGCCAGAGCACCGCATATTTTTCGCGGAGTTTGCCCACTCGGAGCATCAGGAGAACGGCCAGAACCATCCCAATGGACGTGGCCAAAGAAAAAGCAACACTCACGCGGGAACACTTCCTTCTCCGGCGATGTCGCCCGGCCGGGGTGTAGCTGTATCGGTCTGCACGCGTGGCCTACGACGCGCCAAGGCAAAACAAAGAACAAGTCCCGAGCGTGCAAGGTAGATCATCGCTTTAAATGGACTGTGACTGGGCGTTCCTGCCTGCCGCACCTTCATCTCGACGGGGATCTGCACGACCCTGCAGCCGGACTTTATCGCCACCACCAGGGAGTCGATCGTGTCGCCCAAATACTCCGCAGGGAAATGGTCTATGTACTGATGCAGCGCCCGTTCGTTCGCCGCCCGAAAGCCTGACGTGACGTCGGTCAGCGGCGTTTGCGCAACTTTCGAGATCACCCTGGCGAGGACCGACATGGCCCACCGCCGCGGGCCTTTGGCATCATATGATCCGCGGCCGGCAAAGCGCGCACCAATTGAGATATCTGCGGTTTCCAGTCCGGCTAGTACCCGGTCAATGTCGTGGGGATCGTGCTGGCCATCTGAATCCACTTGGATGGCGGAGCTGTAGCCGTGGCGGATGGCATACTTGAAACCGGTCCGCATGGCACCCCCGACACCCAGGTTGAAAGGTAGCCGAAGAACCGAAGCGCCTGCCTGTTCAGCGATGGCGGCGGTGTCGTCGTGCGACCCGTCGTCGACCACGAGGATGTCATGCTGGGGAACGACGCGGCGTACTTCCCTGACCGTATTACCGATTGCTTCGGCCTCGTTCCAAGCAGGCATGATTATCAGCGTGCCGGACCGCGTCTTGTTACTCATGGTTTGTAACTATAGCAAGGGGCCCGGTGCTCCATACGACGGCCTGACCATGGCCCAGAGACGTAACCTGCATAATTGTACGGTTGACAACACACAATGAGGAGCCTTGATCGATGACTTGGTGGCAGACCGTACCGACTTTTGCGTCGGCGGCATTGATCTATTTCTTGCCGGGACTGTCCATACTGGCGGCGGCGGGAGTTCGCCGCCTCAACCTCGTTGCTCTGGCGGCCCCTGTTTCAACGTCAGTAGCCGCTTGCGCCGCCGTCGTCGCTCCTTACCTGCGTTTGCCGTACACACCTCTGGTGTATTTCGCTATAAGCGGTGTCCTGGCGCTCCTGACTCTGGCTGCCCGATGGTGGTGGGTCCGCGAGGGAAAGACTGTTGGCTCGCTGGCGGACAACGGCCCACTCAACGCCGGCGATCTTGGGAGGTGGACCGCTACCTGGGCCGTTCCGCTGGGCCTGGTTTTCGCCGCGCTGCTGATTGGCAGGCGCTTCGTGACCGGTTTCGGAAGCCCTGAAAACTTCTCGCAAACCTTTGACAATGTGTATCACCTCAACGCGGTGCACCACATCGCACAGACGCAGAACGGTTCGTCCCTGTCGCTGGGCAACCTCACCGAAGCCTCCAGCTATTTTTACCCCGCAGGCATGCACGACATGATGGCACTCCTCCAGATGCTGACGGGCAGCCCCGTTCCCGTCGTCGTCAATGTTGGAACAATAGTGATTGGCGCCATTGTCTGGCCGCTCGGTTGCATGTTCCTGGTTTCCAGGCTTGTGGCCTACCGCCCAGTGGCCCTTGTTGCAGCCGCAGTACTCTCGGCGGGCTTCAGTGCATTCCCGTACCTGCTCATCGGTTTTGGCGTCTTGTATCCAAACAACGCCGCCATAGCACTGCTGCCGGTCATTCTGGGACTGGCGGTGGAGATGCTGGGCATGTCGCGGAGCGCGCCTTCCTCGTTCATTGCGCCCGCCGTTGCCTTCTGCGCGGCCCTGCCGGGGATGGTTCTCACGCACCCCAGTGCCATGGTGGCGCTTCTGGGGTTCCTAGTGCCCGTACTGTTGGGCCGGCTGGTCAGGGTCTTCTTCGAATGGAGAGAAGGAAGCTCACCCAAAACGGCAGTCATTCGTTGGGCCGTAGTATGTACCGCATACATTGCGGCAGTAACCGCCGCCTGGATGGTTCTTCGTCCGGGCCTTGGCGCGGCACCGTGGCTGCCTTTCCAGTCGAATGCTCGGGCAATTGGTGAAATCCTGGGCAGTGCACCGATGGGCACAACTACCGCATGGGTCCTCGCCATCCTCACGGTCATCGGCCTGTACGTCATTGCCCGCACGCTGCGGCGCACATGGTGGATCCTCGGAATGTACCTGGTGGCCGCACTTTTATACATGGTCGTTTCGAGCTGGCCTCCCGGCGCATTCCGAACGTTTCTGACGGGGGTCTGGTATAACGACAGCTTCCGACTGGCGGCCCTGTTGCCCGTTGTCACCTTGCCTATTGCTGTATTTGGCGCCGAGTGGCTGCTGTGGCGCATTCGGGCCTTGATGGACAATGCTTCAACGCTCCTGCCGGGTATCGGCCGTGCGTCCGCAGCCCCCATTTCGGATCTCGGCGAGGCGCGGCCTCCTGCTGTCAGCAAAGTGGTCGCCGTATGGGTGACGCTCGGACTCTTGGGCCTAGCCGCACAAGGTGGCACCCTGTCGCAGGTCCAGGACAGGCTCCACTCGATATTCGACATCACGAAGGCGTCCGACCTTGTGGACGAGGATGAAATGAAGATTCTCAAAGAGGTGGGCGCCAAGGTGCCGGTCGACGGTGTCGTTGTCGCCAACCCGCTTACGGGCGGCTCATTGGTCTACGCACTAGCGGACCGGCAACCCCTTGCGCCCCACATTTTCGGTGAACGCACGGAAAAAGAGCAGCTCTTGCTGGACCACTGGGACGAGGCCGCCTATAACAAGGATGTTTGCCCTGCCATCAGGGAACTAAACGCGTACTGGGCGCTGGATTTCGGCACTAAAACGGTCATTCCGACCGAGGACCCGTTCCCCGGCCTGGCCGACGTAGCTGCGGGCACTGCAAAGGACATCGAAGTCTTGGCGACTTCAGATGAGGCCCGCTTGGTCCGGACTACGGCGTGTGACTAAGTTTCCCTGAAAATAGATGTGGGCTCCGCAAGGTCTTGCGGAGCCCACATCTATGTTTAGCCGGGTCTTGATAACCGGGACCGGCTGCCCTACGGCCTGCGCTTCGTCTCGTAGGCCGCCCGTGCCAGTTCGGGCAACACTGTGAGAGTCGCCCATTTAACTCCAAGTGGCGATGCTTCCACCAAGGCGAGGGCATCGTCGGAGGTCTTCACGAGCACGAGGGCGTCCCGTTGGGCGCCTGGAAGGTCGTCGAGAACCCCATCTTTCAAGATGATCTTCTTGTCCGATATGACAGAGACAACATCGATGTCGGCTTCAAGTTCGCGCGCCCGCCTCGCTTCCCAAAGAACCGGACCGGTTCCCGCTTCGACACGTTTCCGATTGCCTCCTTCCACCACTTTCGCCAAGACAGGGGCTGGCACAACGCCGAAATCCTTGAGGATTCGAACGGGGTTCGACTCCTCGTCATACACTTCGAAATCGGCGCCTGGTGCCAGACTTGCGCCTAGATAGAGGAACGTTGAACCATCAAGCACATCGTAGCTGGACCTTGCTTTTGTGATGCCCTCTTCGACTTCCTCGATCAGCCTCTGCGCCCCTTGGGGTTTGCCAATCGCCGTACCGACCATCGTCGTCGTCGTGCGCCAATCCGTCCCAAAGGGAGCGCCCGGATAAGCAACTACCGGGGCTATCTCGCTCAGTTCATCGTATTGTTCCCTGGTCAGACCGGAATTAACGGCGAGAATCAGATCCGGCTTGAGCGATTCCAACTCTTTTAAGGGCGGCTCCTCGCTGTCCCTGTACTGTGCGGGCATTACGGCATTCATCGCTGTGACAGCCTTGTTGAACCAGAGGCTAACCCCGAATCCGCGCAATTCATACTGCGGCACCGCTGCCGGGACGACTCCCAAAGCGATGCAGACGTCCTGACTCGCGTAGCCCAGGGTGGCGATTCTCTTGGGGGCGGACTTGATGGTTGTGGAACCGAAGGAATGCGTCAACGTAACGGGAAACGTAGATGTCTCCCCCTGACCGGAAGGTCCATCGGGCTGGCCGAGGCAGCCGGACAGCAGAAGCGGCGAAGCTGCCGCTGCTATTAGGAATGAACGGCGTCCCATGCTCTTTGCGGAGCCGGACATGTGTTCCTGCATACTGTTGTTCTCCCGTCCTTCCCCCATTGCGGAGGCCCGCCCAAATTGGGCAACTTGCTAATTCTAATGGGGATCAGCAGCCGACCGGCGGCTCACAGGGCCCTTGAACGCTCACGGAGTTCAGCGACAACCTCGTGGACATCGCCATCCATCACGACGTGGCCGTGCTCGAGCAATACGCCACGCTCACAGATCGTGGCCACAAGGTCAAGGTCGTGGCTGACTACGAAGAGCGTCTTACCCTTGGCGGCAAGTTCCTTGATCTTCGCAATGCACTTGCGCTGAAACGGTTCGTCTCCCACGGCAAGGATCTCGTCAATAAGAAATACTTCGGGATCAGTGTGGACAGCGATGGAGAACGCCAGCCGCAGGTACATTCCCGAGGAATAGAACTTCACCTCCGTGTCGATGAATTCGCCGATCTCAGAAAACTCTACGATCGAGTCGAATTTCTCGTCGATTTCGGATTCGGTCATTCCCAGGATCGCACCATTTAGGTAGACATTGTCCCGTCCACTCAGGTCGTGATGAAAACCTGCGCCCACTTCAATGAGGCCCGCCACCCGCCCGCGGGTCAGAACTGTTCCACTGTCTGGCTGCAGTACCCCGGAGATGAGTTTCAGCAATGTGGATTTTCCGGAACCATTAAGACCCAGGAGAGCTACGGTCTCGCCATGCTGAACGTCCAAAGAGACGTCCTTCAGTGCGTCGAATTTCTTCGACAAGTCACCTTTGCGGCCCCGGATCAGCCACACAAGCGCTTCCTTCATGGAACGGGTGTGGCGCAGCACGAATTGCTTGCGGAGTCCGATGCAACTGATCGCCCGGTTGTCTACGATCATCTAGAGCTCCTGGGCGAAGTGGATAGCGAGCTTGCGGAATACTAGTTGGCCCACAAAGAGGACTAGGAGCGAAATGCCAAACGCGACGGGCAACCAGAGGGAGATAAGGTCCGGCGGCAGGGGGGCCAAGGGTATTTGGTCCGGTTTCAGCGTCGGATACCAGAACGCCCAGTGGAATATCTCCACGCCTACGGTGAGGGGATTCAGCTGGTAGATCCAATACCACGGTCCCATGACGCGTTCCACCATGGTCCACAGGTACAGGACCGGGGACGCCCAAGTGACGATCATCAAGATCATGTCGACAAGGTTTTCCGAATCCCGGAAGTAAACGTTGGCCGCTCCGAAAAGGAGACCAAGCCCCGTTGCCAGAATCGCAACCATTACAAAAGCCGCAATCACTGTCAGCAACTGAACGATGGAGGGTGCCCAGCCGGCGATCAGACAGGCCCCGACAAGAACCGCAGCCTGCGGCAGGAAGTGCGCAGCGGACACCCAGACTGTAGCCACCGGAAATAGCTCACGCGGAAGGTAGATCTTCCGTATAAGATCACGGTTGTCGACAATGGAACGCGTGGCATTACCCAGCGATTCGGTAAAAAAGTTCACGAAAACAATGCCCGAGAACAAGTAGATGGCGTAGTTTGGCGTCCCGTGCTGCAGGTTGAGGAAGACTCCCAACGCAACAAAATAGATGAGAAACTGCATCAGCGGCTTAACGTAGGACCAGAGCAGACCCAGAGCCGATCCGCGATAGCGGATCTTGATTTCCTTCCTGACCAGCAGCTTCAGCAGGAAGCGATTGGCGTAGACGTCCAGCAGTCCTCGACCGTAGCCCGGCTTAATAAGCTCCTCGGACGGGACCATCTACCTACGATCCTTCATCGGTGTACCCACGGTGGTGCCAAAGGTTCTTTCCCACGATTCCATGGAAGTGATCTCGGGGAGCGCCTTTCGGTATTCAGCCGACAGGCTTTCCCATTGCTGGAAGAGCTGCGCCTGTAGCTTCGAGGCTTCCATCAACTTGCTCTTCAGCAATCCCGGATCCCTCCGATACCACGAAATGCCAGTTCCCTCTGCGTTGGATACAAGGACACTGTCGTATTTGGACAAGGTCCACCATTTGTTCTCGCGGTGCGCAAGATGCGCCTGAGGCCGCTCTAAGGTTTGCGGATCCGGCTTGCGGAAAACTTGCCGCAGGACCGTCTTAGCAGCCCATTTGACGAGGTCTTTCTTGGCCGGCATTTCGTTGAGAGCGCCGCCGCGACCGCCGCGAGTCAATCCGGGTGCCGGGAAGTCGTCGATGTCGGACCGGATTTGGGCCTCAGGATGGCGTGAACGCAAGGCATTCACCTCGGCAAGTTTCGTACCAAGATCCGGGTGTAGGCCCGCAGGTCCCCGCAATACATCGCGAAGCGCCATAATGCGCGCTTCCTGGGCGAAGTACTGCATGGAAATCAAATGCTTGACGCTGTTTTGGAAGGACTCCCGCAATACACGTCCGCCCTTAGGGAATGGGCTGTGAATCAGCGCAGCGATCAGACGGTTCCGTTCGTGGAAGTACGACTGCCAGCCCAAAGAATCGTCTTTATCAATCCACGAAACGTGCCACAGCGCAGCTCCGGGCAGCGACACTGTGGAGTAGCCGGCTTCCTTGGCCCGCAGAGAATACTCCGCATCGTCCCACTTAATAAAAACGGGGAGCGAAAGGCCGATTTCCCGAATGATGGCCGTCGGGATCAGGCACATCCACCAGCCATTGAAGTCCACGTCGACACGCCGGTGCATCCAGGGAGTCTGGCGAAGGTTTCGCTGCCGGAAGTCGTGGCGGTACTCAATATCGTTGTCCGGGCTGATCCAGCTCAGACGGTAAGGATCTACGACCTCTCCGAAAGTGTGCAAAGTCGTGCGGCTGAAGAGGTCAAACATGTGGCCACCAACGATCGTTGGCTTCCGGCTGAAGCGGGCGAAGGCGATGAGGCGCTCAATGCTGTCCGGTTCAACCACTACGTCGTCGTCCAGAAGCAGGACAAACTCGCTGCCGTTCCGGACTGATTCTGCCATCCCCCGGGAGAACCCGCCAGAGCCGCCAAGGTTGGGCTGATCCACCACTCTAAGCTTGCCCTCGAGAAGCTGGGTCACTTCGTCGAAGTCGTCCGCGGCCGTCACCTTGTCAGTCCCCTGATCAACAATGAGGACCTCCTTGACGCTCTTTAAAGCATGAGGGTTGGAACCCAGAATTCTTGCGTTGGCAATGCAAAAAGCCGGCTTGTTCATCGTCGTGATTTGTACCGTAGCCACTTCACCGGCGGGAATCGTGGGGCTATCTGACGTGGCCCAAGTGGCTTCCAGCAGCTTAAGCTCGGACTTGCCTGCCACCAACTCGAACCAGTACCAGCCGCCGTCACCGAACGTCTCCAGCGGCAGGTCCAGCCTCACTTCGTCCATGCCCTGGACCCCGATGGATTCAACTCGCTGCGGGACACCGCGTGCGTTGGATTTGTAGACCACAACGCTTCCGGTACCCTCCGTGCTGACGGCAAGTTGCACGGACCGGACCGTAGTCCATCGGCGCCAGTAGCTGGCAGGGAAGGCGTTGAAGTAGGTTCCGAAGGAAACATGCTGCCCGGCGCGGATCTTCATCGACGTTCGAGACAGGAAGTCCTCATGATGCGCTTCGACCGCGGTAGCCCCGACAAGGTGAAGCTTTTCCTCGGGCAGCTTCGGCGACCTGTAGAGGTCGTCGTCCTCCACGAGGTGCAACCCGACCGCACTGCCAGCATCGACGTAGAGTTCGATAGCATCCAACTCACCCGGGGGCGGAAAGATAACCCTCTGCAGTTCGAACGCCGCGGAAGCGGTCATGCGTCCACGCCTCCGCTTTCAAGCTGTGCGCCACTCTCAAAATGCGGCCGGATCTGGTTGTCAAACATGGTCAGGGCTGAGCCGATTGCCATGTGCATGTCGAGGTACTTGTACGTGCCTAGGCGGCCGCCGAACAGCACATCGCTTTCCGCAGCCGCGAGGTCGCGGTACTTCAGCAGGCGTTCGCGGTCGGCGGCAGTGTTGATCGGGTAATAGGGCTCATCGCCCTTCTCCGCCGCGCGGGAGAACTCCCGCATGATGACGGTCTTTTCCGTCTGGTAGTCGCGCTCGGGGTGGAAGTGGCGCGGTTCGATGATGCGGGTGTAGGGCACGTCGTCGTCGTTGTAGTTCACCACCGACGTTCCCTGGAAGTCGCCCACTTCGAGGACTTCTTCCTCGAAGTCGATCGTCCGCCAGGACAGGTCGCCTTCCGCGAAGTCGAAGTACCGGTCCACCGGACCCGTGTAGATCACCGGGATGTTTCCAACGACCTTGTTCTTGCTGTACTCATGCGACTCATCGAAGAAGTCGGTATTGAGCCTGACCTCGATGTTCGGGTGCTCCGCCATCTTCTCGATCCACGCGGTGTAGCCGTTGGTCGGCAGTCCCTCGTACTTGTCGTTGAAGTAGCGGTTGTCGTAGTTGTAGCGCACCGGGAGGCGGGAGATGATCCCCGCGGGCAGGTCCTTCGGATCCGTCTGCCACTGCTTGCCGGTGTAGTGCTTGATGAACGCCTCGTACAGCGGCCGGCCAATCAGCTGGATGCCTTTGTCGTTCAGGTTCTGGGGATCGGTGCCTGCGAGCTCGCCGGCCTGCTCCTTGATGAGGGCCTGGGCCTGTCCCGGGGTGAGGTTCGCACGGAAGAACTGGTTGATCGTGGCCAGGTTGATCGGCAGCGAGTACACCTCGCCCTTGTGGACTCCGTAGACCTTGTGAACGTAATTCGTGAACGTCGTGAACCGGTTGACGTACTCCCAAACACGTTCGTTTGACGTGTGGAACAGGTGGGCACCGTAGCGGTGCACTTCGATGCCGGTCTGCTCTTCCTTTTCGCTGTAGGCATTACCACCGATGTGGTGGCGGCGGTCGATGACAACGACCTTCAAGCCAAGCTCAGTGGCGGCCTGTTCTGCGATTGTCAGGCCGAAAAAGCCCGACCCTACGATGACGAGGTCAGCGGTCACAAAATCTCCTGATTCGAATGCGGGCAGCCCAATGTTGTGCATTGGCTGCTGCTCTAGCCTACCCGAGACTACGCCGACACCAGTGATTCCCGGGCATGGGCCGGGCTTATCCACATAGTGAGCCGGGGGCGATGCCCCGCGGCTCTGCCCGCAGGTAGCTTGGGCAGAAAGCAGCCTCCTTCCCAAGGGAAAGCACCTGATGACACTCCACTGCACCCTGGTCCGCGGGCCCGATGCCGCCAGTCCGGGACCTCCGCTCGAACTGATTATCGAGGCCCCGCCGGGAGGCTCCGGGCTCATGCTGCAGCAGGCCTTAACGCAGGAATACGGTGCCCGTGAACTCTCAGTGTCCGGCTTTCCGTTGTGCCGCTTGGTCGTCGGTGAGCCGCCACTGGTTACCGGGGCAGTCATCGTTGACGGCGCCGGGGATCGCCCTCCGGAAAGCGGCGAGGGAAGGGCCTCGACGCTGCTTGTTGCCGTACACAGCGGTCCGGCGGCGGGGACAGTGCTGCCACTAAGGCGCGGCAGGTATCGGCTCGGCCGGAGCGGCACGGAAATCGCCATCCCCGATGCCGCCCTCTCCCGTGAGCACGCCAGGCTGGACCTTAGTGACACGGCCGTCACCATCACCGATCTGGACAGCGTCAACGGGACCTTTGTGGACGGCAGGCGGGTGGGGCAGGCCGACGTCTCAACGAACTCGCTCATCAGCTGCGGGAATTCGACGCTGTCCATCGTGTTCGGGCCTGGTCCGGCCGTACGGCTGCCGGAGTGGGAGGCTGCCGGATCCAGTGTGGCTGATCCCCTGAAGATTCCGCACAGGGCGGAAGGCGGCAACCGGGGAATTCTCCTCCTCACGGCGGTCCTGCCGCTACTCATTGGCGTGGGCCTGGCTGTCATCACCGGGATGTGGATGTTTCTGGCCTTTACGGCCGTTTCTGCTGTCTCTTTGCTGGTGCCCATGCTCGCCGGCCGCCGCCAGCGGCAGCGGCTCAAGGCATTAGTGTCTGCCGCCGTTGAAGAAGACAGGGAACGTCGACGCCGATCCGCACCGTCCGCGGCCGAGCTCGCCCTGAGGGGGCGATCGGAACACAACGGCCGGTGGGACGGGACAGCCGTACCCGACGATATTGGGCTCCGCCTCGGGCTGGCCGAGCAACGGGCAAACATCAGTCTGGACCCGGCGGACCCGGATTTCGAAGCGCCGGAGGCGGGCCTCATGCCGACCGTCCTTCAGCTTTTGGACCTTACGTTTGTCCGCGGACCGCGGCAGGACGTCGCCGGGCTGGTCAGGTTCATGCTGATGCAGCTCACAAGTTTCAGGTCGGCGGCCCGGACCCGGGTCGTTGTGCATGGGTCACCCGGCTCCCTGCCGCTGACCGCCAGGTACCTTACGCCGGTCATGCTTTCGTCCAGTCCCCGGACAACCTCGGAGGTTCTGGAGCGCTGCATCGACCGGGAGCGGGAACGCGGCGTGCTGATACTTACCGGTGATTCCCGAGGCCAGTCCGGATCCCACGGCCTGGCTGCCACCGCCATCAGCCGGGGCTGGCACGTTGTGGACTGCACACTCGATAGCGGCCCAGAGGAAGGCGGCCCCGAATCGGGCGCGGTTGTCGAACTTGGAGGAGCCACCGCCAGGTTACGGATTGGGGGCGCGGCGAGGGACTTCCTGCCCGACCTCGTCCCGGAGGGAGTCTTCGACCGATATTGCCGGAACATGGCCGTGCGGCGTGAGCGCCGCCCGAACTCCGCACCGGTCGTTCCGCAGAGTTGCTCGCTCGCTGACGTCCTCCCTGGTGCCGCAGCGGACGCATCAGCCCGTTGGGTCGCCGGCAACAGCAAACCCGGACTCTGCGTTCCCATCGGGATGACTGCATCCGGGCCCCGCGTGCTGGACCTTGAGTCGGACGGCCCGCATTTTCTGGTGGCAGGAACCACCGGGTCCGGAAAATCCGAACTACTCCGGAGCCTGACCGCCGGCCTGGCACTCAGCTACCCGCCGGACAGGATCAACTTCCTCTTTTTCGACTTCAAAGGCGGTTCGGGCCTGGGACCGCTGACCGGCCTGCCCCATTGTGTGGGCATGCTCACCGACCTCACCAGAAATGAACTGGACCGCGCGCTAATCTCCCTGCGAGCGGAAATCCGGCACCGGGAGGAATTGCTGTCCGCCGCTCAGGCTCCGGACTTGGCCGGCTATCGGTCCGTTGGATCCCCGGCCGGGCCGCTCCCCCACCTGGTCCTCATCATTGACGAATTCCGCATGCTCGTTGAAGATGCTCCCGACGCACTGAAGGAGCTGATGAGGATCGCAGCCGTCGGACGGTCGTTGGGCCTGCACCTGATCATGGCAACGCAGCGGCCTCAGGGCGCACTCACGGCAGACATCCGCGCCAACGTCACCACAAGCATTGCCCTGCGCGTCCAGTCGGACATGGAATCGGTGGACATCATCAATTCACGGCTTGCCGCCGGCATTTCGGTGGCCAACCCCGGGCGCGCCTACCTCGCCCGCGGGACGGAGGATCCAGTCGAGTTCCAGGCGGCAACCCTCTCGGGCGCCGCAGCAGCGGTGAGATCATCCCCGGTCCGCGTTCGCCCTGCGGCCGAGGCTCTTGTGGTGTCTGCGACCGACCAGGAAGAGAACGCCGACCCGGGGTTCCCGCTTTCACCAGCCCGGGCGGCCGGTCCCATTGTGGAGTCGCTGGTGGAACTCTGGGACGGTCTGGGCGGTTCAGCACCCCGCCGCCCCGTGGCGATACCGCTGCCAACGATCGTGCTGCTTCCCGACCCCGGCAGAGAAGGCGGACCCGATCCCGGCATCTGGTCCGTACAGCTCGGCCTGCTGGACGAGCCGGACCGGCAGCGGGTCTCTCGGCTGACGTGGCAGCCAGCCAACCATGGTCACTTGGCCTTGGTCGGCGGAACGGCAAGCGGGGTGGACGAAGCCCTGGATCTGGTACTGCAGCAACTGATCGAACATGACATCGAATCGCATATCTACCTGCTCGATGCTGGCAATGCCTTCAGCTCGGTCCACTCCCATCCGCGGGTGGGCGCGGCGGCCGGCCTTCACGAACTCCGCCGGGCCGTCCGGATCCTGGAACGTGTTGCCCTCGAGCTGTCACTGCGGCTCAGCCGCCCGGCGGAGTCACTGCCGCCACCGATTGTCCTAGTGCTTGCCGGCTGGGGCTCATGGGTCTCATCGTTCCGTGCCGGCCCGCTGGCCTGGGCGGAAGACCTAGTCCAGGACATCGTCCGGGACGGCGCCAGGGCAGGCGTTACGGTGCTCATTGCCGGAGACCGGGAGGTGGTAACAGCCCGATACTTCGCGTCCATCCCTAGCCGGGCCTACTTCCCGACTGGCTCCACCGAAGAGGGCCGGCTTGCCTGGCCACGGCTCCCGGACGTAGCGCTAATCCGCGGACGGGCAGTGATGTTCGGCCCGTTGGCGGGCAGCCCGGCCTCCGCGGCCCAGTTTTACGCAGCCCCTCCTACGTCGACTACATGCGCTGGCAGGGGCAAGGAACCGGCCGTCAGGCCCTTCAGAATTGAGGCGCTGCCCAGGCGCCTGAGCGTTGCGGATGTCCTGGCACGTGTCCCGAGCGTTTCCGCACCGCCAGCCAGCACAACAGCTGCAGCCGGAAACGATTACAGAAGCCGCAAGATAATAGTCGGGATCGGCGGTGATGAACTTGTCCCGGCTACAGTCCGTCTTCCGCCGGGAGGCGTCCTGCCGGTTATGGGAGGCCCGTCTTCCGGCAAGAGTTCCCTTCTTGCAGCCATCCCGGAGCTTAACGCTGATGCTCCAGGGTGGCTCCGCCCCGGCCCGGAAGATACAGCCGCCAGCTACTGGGCCGATGTGCTGGCAAGCGCCGACGCGGGCACGCTCAACAAGGACTGGGTTCTCCTCGTGGACGATGCGGACATGCTGACACCGGAATCGCACCGGCATCTCGAGGCCCTGCATGGTTTTGGTTTGAGGGTAATCCTGACTGCGGGGTTCAGCCCTTCACTCAGCCAGCGGGTTCCGCTGGCTGCACGTGCCCGCGGGCAGGGGGCCGGCATCCTGATCGCGCCGCGGCACATCAACGACGGCGATTTCTTCGGCATTCGCTTTGAGGTGGAAGCCAACCCGCCGGCAGGGAGGGCCGTCATCATTGCAGAGGGCCGGGCTGTGCCCGTTCAGTTGGCGGCCGGACCGGGCCCCGGGGTCACAACGCCGGAGGCGCCCCGCCGGCACGTGAAGCAAAACTGATCACGCGCTTGTTAAAGAGCAGGACCACGGCAATGACCGCCGGAACCAGCATCGCGAATCCCGCGGCAATGTAACCGCCGGTGAGCGTCGGAAATCCGATCGTCAGCACAAACAGCTGGGCCACCAAAGCCCCCGCCCGCGGCCAGCGGAATCCCCGGAGGAGAAAATAGGCAACGGCGTAAAGCCAGGCCGAAAATGACATCAGGAGCGCCAGGGTAAACACAGCACCCCAAAACGAAAGGACGGGCGCTCCTGTGATCAGCTGAATTGCATACCAGCCCGCTGCCGCGAGCAGTGCCGTTGCTTCAGCGGCCACGATCAGGGACAGGACGGTGACCGGAGGCGGCCGCGTGGCCCGAACTTCCGGGGAAACAGGGCGCGGGGAAGCAACCGAACCGTCAGTGTCACCAGGCAAGCGGGGCTCGGGGGTGGCGTCGGAGTGGTCCTCTGGGGGTCTTGACACACTGGCACCATACCGGACATAGTCGACTCCGGGGAGAGCGCTGGCGAGCTATGTGACGTATCGCTCACGCTTATAAGGCACTTCGTGGACGATTACCCCTTGTTTACACAGCGTTAACATGACACGCTTAATTCAGATGACCAAGGGGACCCGGCTGGGTCCCTTTCTTATGTTGCCTCTAGTGAATATTTTCACAAGTGGCTAAAAACGAGTTCCCAGGAATGGAGTGACTGATCAGCATGGATTGGCGTAACCGCGCAGCGTGCCTCGACAAGGACCCGGAGCTGTTCTTCCCAGTAGGAAACACCGGGCCTGCTCTCCTGCAGATCGAGGAGGCCAAGAGTGTGTGCCGCCGCTGCCCGGTGGTGGACACCTGCCTCCAGTGGGCCCTCGAATCGGGCCAGGACGCCGGCGTCTGGGGCGGAATGAGCGAAGACGAGCGTCGGGCCCTCAAGCGCCGCGCTGCACGCGCCCGTCGGGCCTCCTGACCGTTTGGATTTCCGGCCTCCGGACAAAACGAAGCGGCCGCGGACTTCAGAGTCCGCGGCCGCTTCCCATTTAAGGGTCGAAGGTCATTTAGGGTTCCACCGTCACCGTTTTTGCAGGTTCAGGACGATCTGCACGGCGGTGCCGCCGCCCTCGCGGGGTTTCCACTGGATGCTGCCGCCCAGTTCGCTGGTGACGAGGGTCCTAACGATCTGCAGTCCCAGGCCTTCAACATGTGGAGTTTCCGGAAGCCCGACACCGTCATCGGCCACGGTCACGGTCAGGAACTCGTCGCCGTCGTCGCCTTCCGATCGGTCGGCCAGAAGCCAGACAGTTCCGGTTCGCCCCTCCAGGCCGTGCTCGACTGCGTTGGTCACCAGCTCGTTGATAACCAGGGCAAGCGGGGTGGCGAAGTCGCTGGGCAGTTCACCAAACAGCCCGGACCTGGCAGTCTTGACCTGCTGCGACGGCGAGGCCACTTCGGCGGACAGACGGAACTGGCGGCCGATCAGCTCATCGAAGTCAACGCTTTGCGTCAGCCCCTGGGACAGCGTCTCATGGACCAAGGCAATCGTTGCGACTCTCCGCATCGCCTGTTCCAGGCCCT
Source organism: Arthrobacter sp. LjRoot78 (assembly GCF_964254335.1). Lineage (NCBI taxonomy): Bacteria > Bacillati > Actinomycetota > Actinomycetes > Micrococcales > Micrococcaceae > Arthrobacter > Arthrobacter sp. LjRoot78. The sequence continues at coordinate 2,948,764 of NZ_CAXUTG020000001.1, forward strand.
GCTTGGCCTCATCACTGACCATCCGGCGAGACTGCATGCGCAGCAATGCCGCAACAGTCTGAAGGTTGTTCTTAACCCGGTGGTGGATCTCCCGAATGGTGGCGTCCTTGGTCACAAGCTCCATTTCACGGCGCCGGAGCTCGGAGACGTCGCGGCAGAGCACCAGCGCCCCGAACCTTTGCTGCTCATCGCGTAAGGGGATGGCCCGGAGCGAGAGGCTGACTCCGCGGGATTCGATTTCGCTCCGCCACGGCATCCGGCCGGTGACCACGAGCGGCAGCGTTTCATCCACCATGCGGCGGTCCCGCAGCAGACCCGCCGTGACCTCGGCGAGCGACCTGCCCTCGAGGGATTCACCGTCCCCCAGGCGCCTGAATGCGGAGACGCCGTTGGGGCTGGCGTACTGCACAATCCCGTCTGCGTCGAGCCGGATCAGGCCGTCTCCCACCCGCGGGGCGCCGCGGCGGGATCCGGTGGGCGACGCAAAGTCGGGCCACAGTCCGAGCGTTCCCATCCGGAGCAGGTCATAGGCGCACTGCCTGTACGTCAGTTCAAGCCTGGACGGCATCCGTGAACTGGACAGGTCCATGTGTGTTGTCACGACGGCGAGCGTCCGGCCATTCCTGACCATGGGGACAGCCTCGACGCGGAGAGCCATGTCGCTGCTCCAGTTGGTCTCACTCGAACGCTCAATGGTCCGGCTACTCCACGCCTTATCAACCAGCGGCTGCAGGTCCGACCTGATCCCCTCCCCCACGAAGTCGGTGTGGAACACCGTGTGCGTGGTGGAGGGGCGGACGTGGGCCAAGGCCACGTAGCCGAACTCAGGATGCGGAAACCACAAGGCAAGGTCAGCGAAGGCGAGGTCGGCGACCATCTGCCAGTCGCCCACCAGGAGGTGAAGCCACTCGGCATCCCCCGGCCCAAAATCAGCGTGTTCCCTGATGGGGTCCGTAAAGATTGCCACTACACCTCCAGATTCGACGCTAAGGAACGGATCCTTAGCGCCGGACGATTGACCTCAAGAGCCTCAATGCTACCGACAGTGACGCCATATCGTCCGCTTCGAGCGAGTTGACCTCCTCAAACATGCTCCTGGCACGGTCGAGCTGTTCGGCATTCAGGCCTTCCCACTTCAGTACCCGGTCCTCCGCAGGGGTCCCGGGCGACGTCGACTCAAGCACCGACGCCGTAATATCCGAAATGGTGGAGTAGAGGTCGTCACGCAAGGCGGCACGGGCCAGCGCCTGCCAGCGGTCACGCCGCGGGAGCTTGGTGATGCGTTCCAGGAGGGAATCCACGTGGAAGCGGTCGAACACCGTGTAATACACGTGTGCGATGCTTTCCACCGGCTCCGCGTTGACGTGGGCTATCTTGGCGATGTCCAGCAGCACAAAGCTTTCGAACAGCTCGGCCCAGCGATGGGCCAGGTCCTCCGGAAGTTCCCAGCTCCGGGCCTTTTCCAGCCACGCAGCCACCCGGGCACGGTCGTCGCCCCGCAGGTAATCGAGGAGCCGGGCCCGCATCGGATCCATCAGAGGCTTGAATTCAGCCACGATTTCGGAGATCGGCCGGGAAGCGCTGCCCTGGCCGATCACCCAGCGGACAGCCCGGTCCAGGAGCCGGCGGATGTCCAGGTGGACAGTGCTCCAGTGCTCGGTGGGGAAGGAGGCAGGCAGTTCATTGAGCTCACCGACCATGATGTCCAGCTCGTAGATTTCGCGGAGGGCCACAAACGCCTTGGCCACCGCAGCTTCGTTGGCTGACGTCTCTTCGATGGTGCGGAATGCAAACGTGATGCCGCCAAGGTTGATCATGTCGTTGGCCACGACAGTGGCGATGATCTCGCGCCGCAGCGGATGGCTGTCGAGCTCAACGTCGAACCTCTCCCTCAGCTGCTTCGGGAAATAGGACCGCAGGGTCTGCCTGAACCACGGATCGTCGGCGAGATCGCTCTCACGCAGTGCCGTTGCGAGTTCGATCTTGGCGTAAGCCGCCAGCACCGAGAGTTCCGGCGAGGTCAGCCCCTGTCCCTGGGCCAGGCGTTCCCGAAGGGTCGCGGTTGTGGGCAGTGCTTCGAGCTCGCGCTTGAGGTCGGCCGACTTCTCCAGCCAGTCCATCAGCCGTTCATAGCTGGGGCTCCACTCCGCCACACGGATTCTGTCATTGAGGAGCAGGATGTTCTGGTCAATGTTGTCTTCAAGCACGAGCCGGCCGACTTCATCCGTCATGGACGCCAGGAAATCGGCCCGCTCGGCGGACTCGAGCTTGCCCGCGGCGACCATCCGGTCGACGAAGATCTTGATGTTGACCTCGTGGTCCGAGCAGTCAACTCCGGCCGAGTTGTCAATGGCGTCCGTATTCAGGATGACACCCTGAAGTGCGGCCTCAATGCGCCCGCGCTGGGTCATGCCCAGGTTTCCGCCTTCTCCGACCACCTTGACGCGGAGGTCACGCCCGTCAACGCGGATGGCGTCGTTGGCCTTGTCCCCCACCTCGGCATGCGTTTCGGTGCTTGCCTTGACGTAGGTTCCGATGCCGCCGTTGTACAGCAGATCGGCGGGCGCCAGGAGAATGGCGCGAAGGAGCTCCGGCGGGCTCAGCTCGGAGGTGCCGTCCGGGAGTCCCAGGGCTGCCCGCACCTGGTCGGAGACCGGAATCGACTTGGCCTGCCGTCCGTACACGCCACCGCCTTCGCTGATGAGGGCCTTGTCGTAGTCATCCCAGGAGGACCGGGGCAGGTTGAAGAGCCGCAGCCGCTCTTCGTAGGACGCCGACTCGTCGGGATTCGGATCCAGGAAGATGTGGCGGTGGTCGAACGCGGCAAGCAGCCGGATGTGTTTCGACAGCAGCATGCCGTTGCCAAAGACGTCCCCGGACATGTCACCGACGCCCACCACGGTGAACGGCTCCGACTGGGTATCAAGGTCGAGTTCGCTGAAGTGGCGCTTGACCGATTCCCACGCGCCCCGGGCGGTGATCCCCATGGCCTTGTGGTCGTAACCCACGGATCCGCCTGAGGCAAAGGCATCCCCGAGCCAGAAGCCGTAGTCCGCTGAGAGCCCGTTGGCGATGTCTGAAAACGTTGCGGTTCCCTTGTCTGCTGCGACAACGAGGTAGTTGTCGTTGTCGTCGTAGCGGACGACGTCGGCCGGCGGAACCACAGCTTCGCCGTCCGGAGTGGTGATCAGGTTGTCCGTGAGGTCCAGCAGGCCGCGGATGAAGGTCTTGTAGCTCTCCACGCCCTCCGCCATCCACGCGGTCCTGTCGGCGGCAGGATCGGGAAGCTGCTTGGCGAAGAATCCGCCCTTGGCGCCGGTGGGCACAATGACAGCGTTCTTGACCGTCTGCGCCTTAACAAGGCCAAGGATTTCGGTCCGGAAGTCCTCACGCCGGTCGGACCAGCGCAGCCCGCCGCGGGCCACCTTGCCGAAGCGGAGGTGTACGCCCTCCACCCTGGGCGAGTACACCCAGATTTCAAACATGGGTCGCGGGAAAGCCAGTCCGTCGATTGCGGCCGGATTCAGCTTGAAGCTCAGGTAGGGCTTCTGCTGATAGAAGTTCGTCCGGAGCGTGGCCTCGATGAGGTTCGCAAAAGTCCGGAGCACCCGGTCGGCGTCCAGGGTTGCAACCTGTTCAATGGCGGCTGCCAGCTCCGTACGGACGCTGGCTTGGCGCTCCGCCCGGACGTCGTCCTCGAGGGCGGGGTCGAAGCGTGCCGCGAACAGTGCCACGAGCGAACGTGTCACGTCAGGATTTGCCAAGAGTGTGTCAGCAATGAATCCGAACGAATTTGTGTTGCCCATCTGACGCATGTATTTCGCATAGGCGCGAAGGACCACAATCTGGCGCCACGGCATGCGCTCGCGCAGGACCAGGCGGTCGAAGCTGTCCGACTCGACGTCGCCGGAGACGGCGGCGCCGAATGCGTCCGCCAACAACTGGCCCGTCGCGAGGGGAGCAACACCGGAGGGGTACTTCAGGCCCAGGTCATACAGGAAAAAATCCCGTTTGTCGGCCGTCTCGATTTCGAAGGGCCGCTCATCGAGCACTTCGAGCCCCAGATTGTGAAAAAACGGCAGGATCTGGCTGAGGCTCTTCGGCTCCAGCATGTAGAGCTTGACGCGTGCGTCCTCTTCGAGCGTGGCCCCTGCGCCCTCGGGCAGGTACACGTGTACCCCGGGCTTCTCGAGCCGTCCTTTTTCAGCCGGCTCGGCGGCCGACCCGTACTTCTCGAAGCGCGCAATGTCGGTCAGCGCATCTTCGACCTCGTAGTCCACGCGGTAGCTGGCCGGGAAGGCCTCGGCCCAGGCAGAGGCAATCGCCTTGTTGTCGCCGTTGGCGCCACTGGCACGCAGCACTTCCGTGATGCCCTCGCTCCACGAACGCGCGGCACGGACAAGCCTCTTCTCCAGTTCCTCGACATTGACGTCGCTGACGTCTGCGTCCTTCGGGAGCCGGATCCGGAAGAAGAGCCTGGCCAGCGCGGATTCGGTCATCCTGGCTTCGTAATCAATGGAGACGGCGTGAAAGGTCTCGCGGAGCTCCTGCTCGATGCGGAGGCGCACGTTGGTGGTGTAGCGGTCACGGGGAAGGTACACGAGTGCGGACATAAACCGGCCGTAGATGTCGGGCCTCAGGAACAAGCGGGTGCGCCGCCGCTCCTGCAGCCTTTGAATGCCTGTCGCCGTCGCTGCGAGGTCGGAAACCTCGATCTGGAACAGCTCATCGCGGGGGTAGGTTTCAAGGATACCCAGCAGGTCTTTGCCCGAATGGGAGTGCGGCGGGAAGCCGGCGCTGCGCAGGACGGCTTCGACCTTCTCGCGAACAATCGGAATGTTCCGGACCGAGCCCGCGTAGGCGCTCGTGGCGAAGAGGCCGATGAACCGCTGCTCGCCGTTGACGTTGCCGGCGGCGTCGAAGCTCTTCACGCCGATGTAGTCGAGGTATGCCGGACGGTGCACTGTGGAACGGGAGTTGGCTTTGGTGATCACCAGAGCGCGCTTTTCCCGCGCTTTCCTCCGGCCGGCGACGGTGAGGTGCTGGACGTGGTGCCCGTCCGCGCCGCTGCGGAGCAGTCCGAGTCCGCTTTCCTCCCGCAGTTCCAGGACGTCCTCGCCGGACTCGTTGACCAGGTCATATTCGCGGTAGCCAAGGAAGGTGAAGTTTCCGTCATCGAGCCACCGGAGGAGGTCCTGGGCCTGACGAAGTTCCTCGATCTGGGAGGCATTGGCCACGTTGTCCAGGTCCTGGGCGATCTGGAGGGCCTTGTTGCGCATCTTGGGCCAGTCTTCAACGGCCGCCCGCACATCACCGAGCACGCGCTCAATGCCTTCGATGAGCCGCCCCTGCGCTTCCTCGCTGGCAAGGCCGATTTCGACGGCGATCCAGGACTCCATGTGCGAGGCGTTGTCACCCTGGGCGATCAGGTGCGACAGGCTTGGCATTGCGGCAGTGTCGCCGCTGGAGATGCCGATGCTGGACGGAACCCTGTCCACCTTCGTCAGACGGGAGGTTGCGCGGTTGCGTGTGACGACGAAAAGCGGGTGGAGGACAAGGTGGATTGCCGAGTTCTGGCGAACGAGCTCGGCGTTGACGGAGTCCACGAGAAACGGCATGTCGTCCGTGACGATATACACGACGCTGCAGTCCGACTCGTCCACGATCCTGATGTTGGCCGTGCCCGGTACACAGACAGCGGCAACTTCGCGGTGAGTCTCGGCGCGGGCGGCCAGGACATCCGGCGAATAGGCCCGGGAATCCTCCTCCGCAAGGTGCTCGTAATAGTCTCCGAAGTACCCTTCACGGGCTCCGAGCAAAACGGACTGATCCTCCACATTGGAGCCAGACGACATCGACAAACGCCTCCATCACAAGTTCATAGCTGCCTCATTGCAGCCCTTATGGCGAGCCTAGCCCTTTAGGTGTCTCTTCGCTGTGGAAGAAAAGACAGAGGATCGGCGTTTTTGCTGGGCAGGTGCACAAACCAATTCGGCAATGGCCTGGCGTAGCCCGGACTCGGGTGCGGCCTCCAGCAGGAGACTCCCGGCGAGGAGCGCCGCGTCACTTGCTGCCCCGTCTGCCGGGAGGAACGCGGTGATCCCTTCTGACGGCCCGTACCTTTCCCACGCCTCGCGCAGCTGGCGCGCAGGGAAACGTCCGGCGGCAGCGGCGCGAACCTTGTTCAGGACCACCTTCGGTGACGCCTGGGGAACCGCTGCCTCAAGTTCGGCAAGACCGCGGACGAGCCGCGGCACGCCGATCGAGTCGGCCGATCCCACGGCATAAACGGTGTCCGCGAGCTCGAGGCTCCGCAGCGTGGCGGCATTCCTGCGTGGAGCCATGGTGTCAAAACTGAGTTCCTCGTCCGCTTCGAGGCAGAAGCCGGTGTCCACTACGACGAAGTCCGCCACCTCCCGCGCCCTCTCAAAGACGACACCCAGGGCTGTTGCGCGCAATTCGCTCCAGCGATCCGCGCGTGTGATGCCTGTCAGAATCCGGAGCGTCCCGGATTTGAGGACGACGGGTGTGGCAATCTTCAGCAGCGCGCCGGCATCCAGTTGCCCCAGGTCGGCCAGCCGGCACGCCTGGGCTAGACCTGCGGATTCGTCCAGGAGTCCCAGCATGCCCGCGACGCTGGCTCCATAGCTGTCAGCGTCAATCAGAAGCACTGAATTGCCGGCCGCGGCCAGTTCACCGGCCATGTTGACGGCCACCAGAGTCCGGCCGGGAGAACCCGCTGGACCCCAGACGGTGATGACTTGTCCGCTACCGGACGGCTCTCCCGGGACGGCATCGATCTCCTCCGGGACGGTCCGGATGGCGGCACCGGTGTCCGCGAATCCGCTGTCCCACGCCTGAAACGGCGCGGGACTGGCCCACCGGGCAACCGCGCCCGAAATCCTGCCGGCAAGTGCCGCCGAGTCAACCCCCGCAGGCGCCGCCGTGACACCGATCGCTGTCAGCCTCACCGTTTCTTCCGGACTGTCCGTCAATGCGATGACGACGACGCCCACGGCGGTGAGCCGGTCAACAAGCGAGGCCGTCAGTTCGTCACTCCCCTCCGCGACAACGGCAGCCCGGGCGAGGCCGCTCTGGCAGGCGGCCAGCAGCTCCGTCAGCTCCGAGCATCTCCTCACCACAGTGACCGGTCCATGGAGGCGTTCGAGGCCGCCGACCAGATCCTCCCGGGACTGGCCGACCGTGACGACGGGGATGCTCATGATGTTCCGCCGCCCGGGTTCCAGACCACGGAAATCCTCGCCTTGTTCGCCTGGGCACCAAGCAGCCTCGGCATCTGCTCGTCAGTGACAAGGACCATGACCACCGTGGAGCGGGAAGATCCCAACGTGGTCGAGCCCGGGGTAACTTCAGCGATCTCAGCCCCTGGAAGCAACAACTTCGGTTCGCTGAAGCCGTTGCGGGCATCAGGCAGGGCCACCCAGACGTCAACCCGTGAACCTGCTGCGGCCTGCTCCGGCAGGGCTTCGTCGACAGTAATTGCGACCGGCTTACGGTTCAGCGCATCGGGCTTGCCGAGGCTTCCCCGAGGAACCAACTGGTCCGGACCGATCCGCTGCACGGCAACCATGCCCTCGGGCAGTCCGGCCTCTGCGGTGACATAGTGGGATTCCACGTCGCCGAGCCTGACCTTCACACGGTTGACGTTTTCAGCAGTGACTTTCTCACCGACGGCGATCTGACCTTTTGCCGCAAACACCTCGGTGGTCTGGTCGGCGCCCCCGACCAGTGACACAACACCGGCCACGGAGGCCAGGACCAGCAGGAACCCGAGAAGCAGCCTCGGATCCTTCCAAGACGGCTTTTTGAGCCTGACTGCACTGGCCGTCGTACCTGAACTCACGTGCTGTTCCCCCCGTCGGTGCCGGCGGACTGGCTGATGCGCCGGACTACCTCATTGTTACGGCAAATGGGCCTGATCGAAAGTCAAAAGACCAAACAACGCCAAACTGTGGATAACAGCACCACCCGACGCCAATGGTGGCAAAATAGAAACATGCCCCGATTCCTCACCCTTGCAGACGTAGCCGAACAGCTGCAGATCAACTCCCCGGCGGCCTATGCGCTCGTGCGTAGCGGCGAACTCAAAGCCATCCAGGTGGGCGGAAGGGGACAGTGGCGCGTGGAAGAAAAGATGCTGGAACAGTACATCGAAGAGCGCTACGCGGAAGCCGAGCGCATGATTCAGGAAGCCAAGTCCAAGTCACTCTGAGCAGGGACGCCCGTCTGAGCCGGGACCGGGGCGCGGGCGCACGAACCGCCGCCAGGGAGTGCGTTCAGAGCTCCGCTCCGCGTATTGAACGTAGTGCACCAAGCGAGGAAAAAGGCACCGAGGCAACCTGGCTGACGTTGGCGGCGCGGCGGACCTCTCCGGGCCGGGTCATGGCCAGATCGAAATAGTCCCGCCCCACGCGATCAATAACACCACTCAGTCCCGCCGCGCCCTGTGCGCCGCCGATGAGAATAACCGACAGATCAGCCCTGTCGCGCCCCAGGCCGCGAAGGGCACTGGCCAGCCCCAGCTTTCGCCGGACGGATGACGGCTCGGCCATTGCCAGCCTCCCCAGGCCGTGGTACCGGGAAACTGCCGCGAAGGGGACCAGCACCTGCTGATGATGATCGTTGAGCACCAGGCTCTCTCCCCCCACGTGACTCAAGGCGCCCTCGAACACGGCTCCGGATGCCAGGTGCACCGCCACCCTGAGCCCCAGGGAACCGCGCAACCTGTCCGCCAGTTCCACACCCGCGACATCTGCCCGCGACCGCTCGGCGATTTCCGATTCGAGCTCCAGCCGGCCAACTGAGGCCAGTTGTGCCTCCATGTCCTCAAACAAGGCGTCCCAACGCATGCCGCCAATCTAGGCGCGCGTCGTCCCCCGGTCAATTCGCGGCTGGCCCATGCGACGAAAAACAAATCACTGGACAAAAGTCGGAAAGTAAGTTCAAACTAGGTTCAAATAGATCAAACAACATCAAACAACATCAAACAACCTGAGGAGTAGGATCATGGAGGTTTCACGCGGCAGGCTGCTCCGCTCAGACGCAATGCTGGCGGTGACGATCCTGCTTCTCGGGCTCTTCCTGGCGGCTACAGGAGCCTCGCTGACGGAGCGATGGGAGCGATCATCTGCCAGGGACCAGTCACTGGCTTTCGAAGACCTGCTCGGATTTGTCGTCAACACAACGGGACTCATCATTGTCACCTGGTGGATTCTGTCGATGTTGATTGCACTAACTTCCGCCGGCCTGGAACGCGCCGGAAGCCGCCGGGCTGCGGAGATCACCGGAAAATACAGTCCTTCCTTCATGCGCCGCCTCGCCCTCGCCGCAGTGGGACTTCAGCTGCTGGGAGCACCGCTTGCCCACGCCGGCACGGTGACTGCTGACCCCCAGTGGAGTCCAACCTCCCCTCCGGCCACCTCAGCAGTGTGGATGCCCACCGAACACGCGGCGTCAGCACCTCACCCCGGTCCCGGCGCCACTGATCCGAGGTGGAAACCGCACGCGCCCGTCGTCAGCCCGGGTCCATTGTCGGCACAACCTGTACGGGCTGCCCGCCAACAGCCGGTTGACGAGGACGGATCGGTCACCGTGGTGGCCGGTGACTCGCTGTGGACCATTGCGGCCAACCAGCTGGGCTCCCCCGCTTCTGATCGCGACATCGCCCTGGAATGGCCTCGCTGGTACGAGGCGAACAGGGCCGTCCTGGGTGAAAGCCCCGATCTCCTTCTCCCGGGACAGGTACTCCGGCCTCCGTCCAGGTCCTAAATCCGCAGTAAAGCCACACCTTAACTTTTACGTATCCGCCATCAAACAGAGGAAAACGTCATGAGCGCATTGCATCTGGTCCCCACACTGCCGCAGGCGGAACGATCCAGCGACGGTAGCCGGGTTCAAGCCACCGAGAGCCGGCGTGCCCTCCAGACGGTGGATGAGAACAGGGAAATCTGTGCCATTGCCCGAGGGACGGTGCAGGCCGCAATCGAGGTGCTGGCGGGAACGCGTCCTGTCCAGCAGCTCTCACGCAGGCTTGACCAACGATGCCTGGCATCACTGCAGCACCGTGCCGCACTGACCCGACGGCTTGCTGCCGGTCCGTCTCCGACAGCAGGGCGACTGCACCGCAATCCGGCCGTCCGGTCGGTCCGCGCCTGCCAAGTCGCCGCTGGGATCTACGAGGCAAGTGCCGTCGTGGTGGATGAACTACGGGTCCGTGCAGTGGCAGTGAGGCTTGAGCGCAGCAATCAGGTGTGGCGGATCACCGCGCTGGAGATCGGCTGACTATTCTTCGTGAAGGCGCCGCCGCACAAGCCACCCCTCCACACCTGCGCGAAGACGAATGAGGACCGGAACAGTTGTTCCGGTCCTCATCCGTATTCAAGGTACGGCTGCTTCGGCAGCCGTCTTTTCCTAGCGCTTCTTCTTTTTCGGAGCGGGCTTCCGGGTGCCGTCCTGGGCAGCGGCCTTGGCCGGATTTCCCGAACGCCCGGAGGTCCTTCCCTCGACACGCGTCTGGCTGGCGCCGTCTTCTCCCGGTGCGGTGTACTGCAACTGCGCGGGCTTCTCCGGAGCCTCCAGGCCGGCCGCACGGATCTGCGGCTCATGGTGCTCCGTGTGTTCCCCGGCGCCGTCGGCTACCACCACGTCTTCCGCGGGAGTCACCTCGACCTCAAGGTTGAACAGGAATCCGACGCTTTCCTCACGGATGGCCTCCATCATGGCCTGGAACATGATGAAACCCTCGCGCTGGTACTCCACCAGGGGATCTCGCTGGGCCATCGCCCTAAGGCCGATGCCTTCCTTCAGGTAGTCCATCTCGTAGAGATGCTCCTGCCACTTCCGGCCGATCACAGACAGGACCACCCGGCGTTCCAGTTCGCGCATGCTCTCGGATCCGATGACCTGTTCTCTGGCCTGGTAGACCAGTCGGGCGTCGGAAAGAATCTCTTCCTTCAGGAAGTCCACCGTGATGCGGGACTTGCCGCCGGCCTCGTCGATAACGTCGTGGGATGTAACGCTGACGGGGTAGAGCGTCTTCAGGTTCGTCCAGAGCTGGTTGAAGTCCCAGTCGTCGCCGGTGCCTTCGGTGGTTGCTGCGTCGATGAGGGCAGTGATGGTGTCCTCGATGAAGAACTGCACTTTCTCGTGCAGGTCGTCTCCCTCGAGGATGCGCCGGCGGTCGCCGTAGATTGCTTCACGCTGGCGGTTGAGGACGTCGTCGTACTTCAGCACGTTCTTGCGCTGTTCCGCGTTGCGGCCTTCAACCTGGCCCTGCGCAGATGCAATGGCACGGGACACCAGTTTCGACTCCAGTGCGACGTCGTCCGGCACCGAACTGTTCATGAGCCGTTCGGCCGCGCCCGAATTGAACAAACGCATTAGGTCATCTGTGAGGGACAGGTAGAACCGTGACTCACCGGGGTCGCCCTGACGTCCGGAACGGCCGCGGAGCTGGTTGTCGATGCGGCGCGACTCGTGGCGTTCGGTGCCCAGGACGTAGAGTCCACCGAGGTTCAGCACTTCTTCGTGCTCGTCCTTGACTGCTTGTTTGGCCGCTTCGAGCGCCGCAGGCCAGGCTGCTTCGTACTCTTCCGAGTTTTCTTCCGGATCCAGGCCTTTGGCGGCCAGTTCGGCGACGGCGGTGAATTCGGCGTTTCCGCCCAGCATGATGTCGGTACCGCGACCGGCCATGTTCGTGGCGACAGTCACGGCGCCCTTACGGCCGGCCTGCGCGACGATCGCGGCTTCACGGGCGTGGTTCTTCGCGTTCAGTACCTCGTGCCGGATGCCTTCCTTGGCCAGCAGCCTTGAGAGGTATTCGCTCTTCTCAACGCTGGTGGTTCCAACGAGGACGGGCTGGCCCTTTTCGTGGCGCTCAGCGATGTCCTTGACGACGGCGTCGAACTTGACCGCTTCGTTCTTGTAGACCAGGTCCGACTGATCGATGCGCTGCATGTCCCGGTTGGTGGGGATGGCCACCACTCCGAGCTTGTAGGTGCCCATGAATTCCGCGGCTTCGGTTTCGGCGGTGCCGGTCATGCCCGAAAGCTTGTCGTACATGCGGAAGTAATTCTGCAGCGTGACGGTGGCCAGCGTCTGGTTCTCGGCCTTGATTTCGACGCCTTCCTTGGCCTCGATCGCCTGGTGCATTCCCTCGTTGTACCGGCGGCCGGCCAGGATGCGGCCGGTGTGTTCGTCAACGATCAGGACTTCGCCGTCGAGGATGACGTAGTCCTTGTCCCGCTTGAAGAGCTCCTTGGCCTTGATGGCGTTGTTCAGGAAGCCGATCAGCGGGGTGTTGGCTGACTCATAGAGATTGTGGATGCCGAGGTAGTCCTCGACCTTTTCGATTCCGGCTTCGAGCACACCCACGGTGCGCTTCTTTTCGTCGACCTCATAGTCGGTGTCGGCCTGGAGCCGGAGGACCACCTTGGCGAATTCGCTGTACCAGCGGTTCGTGTCGCCTTGGGCCGGACCGGAAATGATGAGCGGGGTACGGGCCTCGTCGATGAGGATGGAGTCCACTTCGTCAACGATCGCGAAGTGGTGGCCGCGCTGGACCAGTTCTGACTTGTCCCAGGCCATGTTGTCGCGCAGGTAGTCAAAACCGAACTCGTTGTTGGTGCCGTAGGTGATGTCCGCGGCGTATTGTTCGCGGCGCACGGCAGGGTCCTGGTTGGACAGGATGCAGCCGCTGCTCAGGCCAAGGAAGCGGTAGACGCGGCCCATGAGGTCGGACTGGTATTCGGCGAGGTAGTCGTTCACGGTGATGACGTGGACGCCATTGCCGGCCAGGGCGTTGAGGTAGGCCGGAGCGGTGGCCACGAGAGTCTTTCCTTCGCCGGTCTTCATTTCGGCAATGTTGCCCAGATGCAGGGCCGCGCCGCCCATCAGCTGAACGTCGAAGTGCCGCATTCCCAAGGTTCGGGAGGAAGCTTCGCGGACGGCGGCGAAAGCCTCCGGCAGGAGATCGTCGAGCTTTTCGCCGTCCTGGTGGCGTTCCCGGAGCCGGCCGGTTTCTTCACGCAGTTCGGCGTCCGTGAAGGTCTTGAAAGAGCTCTCCAGGGCATTGATGGAATCGGCATAGTTCCTCAATTGCCTCAGGGTTTTTTTGTCACCCGTACGGAGAAGTTTTTCGATAAGTGATGCCACGTGAAGTTGCTCCCAGTCTCAAGCTGCCGAATTCTGGCGTGTTCAGTCTACGGGAGACGCGCACGGCACGTTACGCCTGTTCCCTGAGAGCGGATAGTCCGGTTTCGTGGGCAGCGACGGCCTCAGCAAGGGAAGCGGCAAGGTCGCCGACCGGCGAGACAACCACGCCGTCAAGCCCCAGCCATTCGGCCATGAGGCGGAGCTCCATGGCAAGTTCAACGGCGGTGTCGGCTGGAGCACCCGGTTCGGCGTGCGCCGCCCTCGCGAGGAGCAGGCCGGCCGGCCTGTCGGCTTTGAGGTCCACACGAGCCACGATGCCGTCCCGAAGCAGGAACGGGAGGACGTAGTACCCGAAGCGTCGCTTGGCCTCCGGAGTGTAGATCTCGATCCTGAAGTGGAAGCCGAAGAGCTCCTCTAGCCGCCGACGCTCAAAGACAAGCGAGTCAAAAGGGCTCAGAAGCGCCCGCCCGGTTGCCGCGCGGGGCAACCGTGCGTCAACATGCCGGTAAACCGGCCGGTCCCAGCCCCGGACCGATACCGGCTCAAGTCTGCCCCCGTCGACCAGGTGCTCCACCGCGATGGCGGCAGTCTTCATCGGCGTGCGGAAGTAGTCGGCGAAGCAGCGCACGGTGCCGATGCCATGGGCCCTTGCAGCGGCTTCAATGAGCCGGTCCATCGCTCCCGCGGGATCGGCGTCCTGCGCGCCCCCGCCGTCCAACGCGGTGTACACCTTGGCGGACAGCGTGTAGCGGCGTTCGAACTGTTCAGTCCGGGAGGATGCCGAGACAAGTCCTTCCTCGAAAAGGTGCTCCAGGACACGCTTGACCGCGTTCCAGTTCCACCCCCAGTTGTCCGTCCGACGGTCTTCGACATGCCCGATCCGTGCGGTGAGTTCAGCGGCAGTCAGGGGCTTGCTATTGGCCAGAGCTGTGAGGACCTTTTCGGCTACGTCAGTGCGAAGTTCGGGATCCATGCCGGATGCGCCGACCCATTTCCGGTTCTGCCACAGCAGCAGGTCCGGAAAATGGTCCGGCCGGATGAAGCTCGCTTCGTGTGCCCAGTACTCCGTCATTCTGCGCGGATGCGTTGAGGCCATCCGGTGCAGAATGGCGCGGTCATAGTTTCCGAGCCGGGAAAAGAAAGGCAGGTAGTGGCTGCGGGCGAGAACGTTGACGGAGTCAATCTGGACCAGGTGGAGCCGGTCAAAGGTACGGCCCACCGCCCGTGCACTCACGGGTCCGGCGGGCCGTCCTTTGTCCAATCCCTGGGCTGCCAAAGCGATCCGCCGCGCCTGGATAAGGCTCAGCGATGCGCCCATGTCAGTCCTTCCGTTGGCTGGTCAACACCAGCTTAGGCGGACTCGCGGCTCAAGGGCGCGCAGGTTCATCCTCCGAGCGGTAGGCGAGGATCTTTTCCTCGACGGCTGCTTCGCCCGGTTCGCACGTCTGGTCCAGGCTGATGACGCCGTAGGTCCACCCGTCGCGCCGGTACACCACGGACGGCGCTTTGGTTTCCTTATCCACGAAGAGGTAGAAGTCGTGGCCCACGAGCTCCATGTTGTCGACGGCATCGTCGAGTGTGAGGGACGCCGCCGGGAACACCTTGCGGCGGATCAGGACCGGTGAATCTCCTGCAGGGATGTCATTGTCGACCTCGTAGGGCGACTTCTCAACGGGTGCAGCCTGGGGCTCCTGGTGGTTGATGGCCTCTACATACAGAGGCTCGGTGGTGCTTGCCGGCTCAAGGCTGGCAGTCGCCTCGCGGACGGCCTTGGGTGTGTGCCGCCCATGGTGGACCTTCTTGCGATCCTTGGCCCGGCGAAGGCGCTCAAGAAGCTTGTTGTAAGCGAGATCGAACGCGGCGAACTTGTCGGCGGCGCTTGCCTCTGCACGAATGACGGGGCCGCGGCCCAAGACGGTCAGCTCAACCGTGAGCAAGTCTGCGGTCTGGCGTGCCTTGGTCTCCTTGGAGACCTTCGCGTCCACCCGTTGGACCTTGTCTCCCAGCGATGCGATCTTTGAGATCTTCTCGTCGGCGTATTCGCGGAAGCGGTCTGAAACCGTCAAATTCCGTCCGCTGATCATGAACTCCATGGTGCCCTCCAAATGACTTCGGTGACACGACGGCGGCACTTCCCGGGGCCGATCTGACTGACAGTCGAGCCCCTTTCCGAGCCGCTATCGACAGGTACAACTGATCTTGGTACCCACAACCGACGTTAGTTCATCGCTACCCGTTATTCACCTTTTCTTCATTTATTTTTTTCAATGTCAGCCGCCAGTCCCTGCTGGAGCACCGGGAACGGGCGATGGGTCGGCGGCGTCGGGCGGGCGTGTCGCTGCCAGCACGACGGCACCCATCACCACGCCTCCCGCCCGGTGGACGGCACGCGCTGCTTCCGCCAGTGTGGCCCCGGTGGTGAGGACATCATCCACGATGATGCAGGGGCGTCCCCGGATGTCCGGCGCGAGCGGCGAGGATCTTGCCCGCATGGACCCCCGGACACGTTTGGCGCGGGCGCCCCGCCCCAGTCCCTTTTGGCCTCCGGCCATCGGGTGGGCTTGAACCAGCGCCCGGAGGCGTCCGGACAGGTCATTATTGGCAGCAGACGGCCCTTGCGTAAAGGCACGGCTCTTGCGGAGTGCGTCGGCGAGGTTCCCGGCACCGAGGCTCCCGCTGCGGTCCAGATTCCGCAGCAGGAGGTGCACAGGGCTGAAGCCCCGCTTCCTGAACGCGCTGTTCGTGGTGGGAACGGGTATCAGGCAGTATCCCCGCAGTGTTCCGCCCGCCCCGTTGATGGCTCGACCAAGCGCCTTGGACAACACCGATCCGAGCTGCCCCTGGCCATGTTTCTTGAACGACAGCACAGCCTGCGCAAGTTCCTCGCGATAAATACCGGCGGCCACGACGGGGAGGATCACCGAACCGTTCACGTCCATGAGGGCAGGAGCCTGCCCCTCAGCCCGGAATGGGGTCCTGGTGAGGATACGCACCGCCCGCTCGCAGGGTCCGCACAGCGCGAAGTCTTCCGTCCCGCAACAGACGCATTCAACAGGGGCCGCCAGCGCCAGTAGCTCGCGGCCAGCGTTCGCTGCACCGTCCGCAGCCCGCGGCCACCACTGTGAGTAGCCGCTGCGGTGCTTTGCCGCGGTGGGCGCCGGCGGTTCAAGATCGGGGTCCGGGTTTCTCTCCACATGCAAAGGCTCCATGGCGGGCGGCTCCACCGGAAGTCTCCTGTCCGCCTATGTGGAATCGGCGCATATGTGGACAAGGCCCCGCCGGTCTTAGCCGGGGAATGACGGGTCCACGGGCCCCTTTAGCTGGGGCGACCAGCCGTTTCCAAGGCGCTGGAATATGCCGTCGGCGGACTGCCCGAAGATTTCCTCCGGGCCGTTGCCGGCGCTGATGGCCGTAAGCCCGGGCCAGGGTGCCAGCTGCTGGGGCTGTGACGCCGCCAGGGACAGCAATTCGGGCGTTACGTTGTCAGTTGCCGATGCTTTCATGACCGCGACTGTGGTGTCGCTGACCCACACGCCACGGTCCGGATCGCGGTCGGTCAGGAGGGTGGTCGGGGCCGTGAGGTCGCGGGGGGTGCCGTCTGCGCTGCGGACGATTCCCGTCACCTGCACCCGGGTTCTTCCGTTTTGTTCAGAAATCACCAGTGCCCGAACGCCTTCACGCGATATGCGGAATTCTTTGACGGTGCGTCCGGCCAGCCAGGCAGGGGCCAGCGTGACGGTGGGAATGCTGGCCCCTTCCGGAATTCCGGTGGGCCGGAAGGCGAGTACTTCCGTTGCCCCATTGGCGCCGGGACCGGCCGTCCAGACCCAATCCTGCTGGCCGAACGACGGGCGGGTCAGGGTGGTGCGGGTGGTCAGGGCCCGCGCAGGCTGCCCCGGCAAGATGGAATACAACGTGGTCCGGCTGCCGTTGAGGAACGCCGCCGACTGCGATACCGGCGATTCGGCAGGGGAAACCGGGCCGAGGGCCCCCACCGACTGGATATCCGGGAGCGGCGAGATCCGGTTGTTCTCATATCGGACCAGTTGGCCGTCGCTCACGGCGATCTGGCGGGCCGGCACGTTCTTGTCCCGGACAGGAGGCAGCACGGACCCGTTGTCCTCGACCCGGACAAGGTCCTGGTTCGCGCGCAGTTCGACGTTGACGACATCCGGCTGGCCGCGGAAGGAGAGAGCCAGCTGTGTCTGCATCCGCAACCTGTCCTCGTTGGAAGCCTCCACGAGTTCCTTGGCTGACAGGTCAACCTGCGCTGCGCCGGAGACGACCGGGACGGATTCCCGCGTCAGTTTCATCCCGGACGGGAAGGCACTGACCACAGCTCCCTTGAGATAGGGAGCCGGACCGCTCAGCAAGGCGCTGGTCATCGCCTTGACCGTTTTCTTCTTGTTGAACCATCGGACGTCGGGCACGGCGTAAGTGAAGCTGGGATCGTAGAAATAGATGGGGTAGGCGCCGTATATCACTTTGAATGTCTGCTCCGGGATGGCGATCCCGTCCGGGATGGCGGAGATGCGCCACTGGCCGTCCACCTGAGTCAGCGTGACCGGAATCTTCTCCTTGGTGCCCTCGGGAAACTGTGTGGCAATCCCGTCCGCATCAACCGAGTAGGCAACGTCCAGTTCGTAGTTGTAGACGTTTTCCACCCCGGTGCGGACCACTCTGGTTGAGCGGAAGACCAAGGTGCGCTGGTCCGGTTTCCACGCAACGGAGGCTGCCTGAGTGAGGTATTCCCTCGCCACTGCGTAGTCGTCCTCGTAGCCGCTGCCAGCGAGGTAGAAGTCTTCAATGACGGATTCAGGTCCGGCGCCTTCGCGCGGCGCAACCGGGAAAAAGACGGGCGCGTTGTTTGGCTTGCCCGCGCTCTCGTCGGTGCTTTTCCCCACGGGACCCGAGCGCGGAATCTGGGCGCAGGAGGTTAGCAGCAGGAGCAATACAGTCATTAAGGCCGCGGCCACCGTGCCAAACCGCCGTGGGATACGGGTCATTTTGCTTCTTCCCCGCCCTCGCCATGCTTTAACCCCGGAGCAGCTGCCGACGGCACGGCCGGCTGAGGCGCTGCCTGCCCTGTGGGCCCGGCAGGACCGGCGTCGGCTCCTGCTCCCTCCGGGAAAGCAACGGTTCCAAACAGCAGCATGGTGCCCTGCCCCGATCCGCCCGGCAATTCGACGTCGGCCGGTTCCAGTTGGAGCGGCGATTTGGTGATGGCTTCGCCCTGCCGAAGCGGCAGCGTCAGCCGGAAGTTCGCTCCCGTCCCCTTGCTGCCCCAGGCCTGGAGCCACCCGTTGTGGAGTTTCGTGTCCTCCGCGGCGATGGACAGGCCCAGCCCGCTGCCGCCCGTGGTGCGCGCCCGGGCGGGGTCCGCACGCCAGAAACGGTCAAACACCCTGGCGGCTTCCGACTGTGTCATGCCGATACCGTGGTCGCGGACGGCTACCGCCACGGCGGTGTCGTTAGCAGCGACGGAAATACTGACCGGCTTGCCTTCGCTGTGCTCCAGCGCATTCAGCACCAGGTTGCGGAGAATCCGCTCGATGCGTCGGTCATCCATCTCCACCACGATGCTCTCTTCCCGCGAATTGATGGTGACCTCCGAACCGTACTCAGCCGCGACCGGCCCCGCGTCTTCCACGACGTTGGCCACGAGCTGAAGGATATCGGTGGGCTCGGCGTCGAGTACTGCCACGCCCGCATCGAAGCGTGAAATCTCAAGCAGGTCAGCAAGGAGGGACTGGAAGCGTTCCACCTGGTTGTAGAGCAGTTCCGCCGAGCGCTTGTTGATGGGGTCGAAATCGTGCCGCGCGTCGTACAGAACCTCTGCTGCCATCCGCACAGTGGTGAGCGGCGTGCGAAGCTCGTGGGACACATCCGAGACGAAGCGCTGCTGCATCTGCGACAAGGTGGCCAGCTGCGTGATCTGTTCCTGCAGGCTGGCGGCCATGTGATTGAACGATGCGCCCAACCGCGCCACCTCGTCCTCGCCTTTGACCACCATTCGTTCCTGGAGCTGCCCGGCCGCCAGCTTTTCCGACACCACTGCGGCGTGGCTGACCGGGCTGACCACGTTGCGCGTCACGTACCAGGCAATGGCACCGATGATAAGAACGAGGACCGCGCCGCCGGCCAGGAGGACGTTCTGTATTTCGTCGAGGGTCTTTTGCGCAGTGTTGAGGTCGTAAATAAGGTACAGCTCGTACACGGTGCCGTTGAACGTGACCTTGTTGCCCACGGCGATGCCCGGCCGGTCTTCCGTTCCCACAGGGAACTCCGTGGATGCCCAGAACTGGTCCTTTCCGGACTCCTGAACGGCCTTCCGCAGCTCCGGCGGAATCACGCTGATGGTCAGCTGGTCCGAGGCCCGCGATTCCACCCAGCGGTTGCGGGGCTTGGTCTGCTCGGGCATCGCCTCAAACACGTACCGCCGCTGGATCACGTTTCCGCGCCCCTCCACGGCATTCAAAGTGTCGTAGACAAGCGTAATGACGCTCGACTGGTCGGTGACCTGGGCGCCGTCGAACGTGTCCTGGACCTGTTTGACGTTATAGAGCGTCTCCGACTCAGCCTGCGTCAACCGCTCCTGGAACAGGTTGTTGGCGATCTGGTTCGACAGGTAGGCGCCAACAACTGCGAAGGAACCGATCGACAGCAGAAGCGTGGTGAGGACCGTCCGGAACTGCAAGGACCGGCGCCAGCGCCTGTGGAGCGCCCGCAGCAGGAATCGGACACCGGGCAGGAGCCTGATCAGCCCGGTCCGGACGAGCCGCGAGACCCGCAATCCCACGATCCGGGCGCGACGGACCCAGATCCGGGCGCGGAACGGCAACCCGGAGAGCACACCCGCGATGGCGTCGGTATGTTCCGGAGCGCTGTGGACGTGGGTGTGTTCCGTTTTTTGCGGGCGGGCTACCTCCGGCTCATGGCCGGCTTCGCCGCTGGGCGGTTCAGGAACCTGCTTTGTAGCCGACACCACGGACCGTCAAAACTACTTCGGGGGCTTCGGGGTCTCGCTCGATCTTTGACCTCAGCCGCTGGACGTGGACGTTCACTAGGCGGGTGTCTGCCGCGTGCCGGTATCCCCAGACCTGCTCCAGCAGCAGTTCGCGGGTGAAAACCTGCCAGGGTTTACGGGCAAGGGCAACGAGCAGGTCGAACTCGAGGGGCGTGAGCGAGATGCGTTCGTCGTTCCGGCTCACCAGGTGGCCGGCCACATCAATGGTGATGTCTGCGATGCGCAGCGTTTCGGGTGCCTTCTGGTCGCCGGGGCGGAGCCGGGCCCTGACACGGGCCACCAATTCCGCCGGCTTGAACGGTTTGGGAACGTAGTCGTCCGCACCCGACTCCAGGCCGCGGACCACGTCCGAGGTATCCGACTTCGCGGTCAGCATGACAATAGGTGAATCCGACTCGGCGCGGATCTGCCGGCACACTTCGATCCCGTCCATGCCCGGAAGCATCAGGTCGAGCAGCACGAGATCAGGCTTCGAGGAACGGAAGACTTCCAGCGCCTGCCCGCCGTCCGCGCAAAAGACGGGTTCAAAGCCGTCATTGCGCAGGACAATCCCGATCATCTCGGCCAGCGCTTCGTCATCGTCCACTACCAGAATGCGTGCCTTCATAGTTATATATTCGCCTATTGAATGGGCTTTGTCCCGTTGAGGGCCGACACGGCATGGCGCGGGCAACCGCCGTACGGGGCGCGCTTCGGACGGCGGACCGCCGCCACAGCGGGAAGAATCAGCCGGAAGCTATGAGGCATGCAGGCAAAACTATAGGCTGGGAGCGGGCCGGACGGTGCAGGACGCCGCCGGTCCGGAGCGCCGGGCGGAAGTTGTGGCCGGGCGGCTCGCGGACAGCGTCTTTTGGGGAGGAACAGGTTGTCAGAGCAGGATCCGAACGCGCGGCCCCGGGAGGGCCAGCAGCAGCCGGTGCAGCCACTCCCCTGGGATGCCCCCGCGCAGTGGAACGCACCGCCGCCCGCGTACGGCGGCCAGCCGCAGTGGGGCTCCCCCCATCCCGGGACGCAGCCGGCTCCGCCGCCGGGGTACGGTCAGCAGGCGTACGGTCAGCCCGGATACGTTCAGCCTGGATACGTCGCCCCGCCGAAGCCAGGCATCGTGCCCCTGCGGCCCCTGATGTTCGGCGAGATCCTGGATGGATCGTTTCAGACCATCAGGCGGAACGCCGGGGCGATGCTGGGCGCGGCGCTTCTTGCACAAACCCTGGCAACCGTTGTCAGCGCGGTCGTTACCGCAGAGACCCAATCGCGGGGACAGTCGATCGCGATGTGGGTATCCGGCATGGCTCCGCCCGAGATGCTCGGACTCGGCTTCGGCCTCCTCATCGGCGCCGCCCTGCTGGGACTCTTGTCCTTCTTTATCTCCATTGTGCTGCAGGGTGTGATGGCGGTACCCGTGGCCCGGTCGGTCCTGAACTGGCGCACAGGATTCAAGGAGATGTGGAAGCTGTCGCGGTCCAGGATCGGATCGTTGCTGGCGTATGGCGGGCTGCAGATCCTCGCCGGCATCACCCTGGGCGTCGTTCTGGTCGGCGCAGTCGTACTCCTGATTGATGGCATGCGCGGAGCCTCTGCGCTGATCCTCGTCCCGCTGTTCCTCGGTTCCATGCTGATCGTCCTGTGGCTCTCCATCCGGCTCCTCCTGGCGCCGACGGCGATCGTCGTCGAGGAGTTGGACGTTCTTGACGGCCTGCGGAGGTCCTGGCAGCTCACCCGACACAACTGGTGGCGCATCTTCGGCATCGTTTTGGTCATTTCCCTCCTGATCGGCATCATCAGCCAGATTGTGCTGGTCCCCCTCGGGATTGCTTCCGGCGGGCTCTCCTCCGTCATCGCGCCGCACGGCGACGACGACGGCCAGCGCGCCCTCGACGCGGGTCTCGGGGTCGCTGCGATCATCGTCACCGCGGTGGTCGGGGCGGTCGGCTACGCTTTCCAGACCTCTGTGATGGGCCTTCTTTATTTTGACCTCCGGATGCGCAAGGAGGGCCTGGACCTCGCCCTCCAGCGGCAGCTCGAAGCGGGCAACGACGCCGACGGCGTTCCCGGGCGCGGTGTGGCCCCCGAAGCAAACTCTGCGGGGCGTCCTCCCTCCGGCATCTGGCCCCAGCCGCCGTACGGACCGTCCCCTTACGCACAGCCGCCGTACGGACCGTCCCCTTATAACCCGCCGCAGAGCTACGGACCCCCGCCCGGATACAACCCGCCGCAGAGCTACGGCCAGCACCCAACCAATCCGCCGCCGGGCGCCGGATGACGGGGCCAGGCATTTACGAGGCTGTGCCCGCGCCTCCCGTGGAACCTGGCGCTGATGAGGCCCGCAGGTGGGCCGTCGAGGAGCTCTCCAAACCCGTCTACCAGGACGCGCAGCCCGACTGGCTCACCGATCTGTGGCGGCAGTTCACCGATTGGCTGCGATCCCTCGGCAGCGGCGACCCTGCCATTGACAGCGGAGTTGCGGTACCGGCCATCGGAGTGACAATCCTGGTTCTCATCGCCGTCGCTGTCCTTCTCGCGCGCCCCCGATTGAACGCCCGGCGCCAGCGCCCCGCCGGGGACGACGTCGATGCCGATCCTTCCGTCAGCCCGGCCGAGTACCGCCGGCGCGCGGCCGCGGCCGCAGCGCGCTCCGAGTGGCGCACCGCCATCGTCGAACAGTTCCGCGCCATGGTCCGGTCTGCCGAGGACCGCACGGTCATCGATCCCCTGCCCGGCCGGACGGCGGACGAGGTGGCCGGCCAGCTGGCCGGGGCGTTCGGCAGCCATGCCGCCGAACTCCGGCACGCGGCCGGCATCTTCGACGCTGTCCGGTACGGCGGTGCCGACGCCACCGGCAGCGACCACGCCGTCATAGTTGCGCTGGATCAGCTCCTGGATGCAGCAAAGCCCGACTTCGGCCAGCCGGCCGCGGACCGCCTGGCGCTGCCGCGATGACGCCCGTCCTCGAATCGGCGAACCGGCCGGTACGCGATGGAGGCGCGGCCGACGGTGATCGCCCGGTCCACACCTTCGCCGCATGGATCCGCCGTCACCGGACGTGGACGCTGCTCATCCTGGTCTTTTCGGTTGGAGTGGGGCTGTCGATCATGGCGCAGCTCTCCCCCCACGGCGACAGCTTCCCCCTGTCCACGCGCAACGCAGCTCCTGACGGTGCGCGGGCGGCGGCCGAGATATTGCGGAGCCGGGGTGTGGACGTTCGCCAGACCGATAACTTCGGATCAACGATGTCGGCGCTGGAGGATGCCGCCGGGGCCGGCGCCTTCGAAGACAGCACCGGCACCACCTTGTTCCTCTACGATCGAAACGGCTACCTGGACCCCGTGCAGCTGCAGGCGTTGCGGGAGGCCACGGACAGGCTGGTGGTGGTCACGCCCCGCCTCAGCACGCTCAGCGCCCTCGACGGCGAAATCCGCCCCGCCGGAGTGGTGCCGTCCGGAGTGGCAACCTTGGAACCCGGCTGCAGGCTCCACGATCCCGCGGCCGCCGGGGCCGTCACAGCGGAGTCCGCGTACCTCTACAAGGCCGACCGCGCCTGCTATGAGCCTGCAGAGGGCCTGGGCGGACTGTATGCCGCCAGTGACGACGGCAGTCTGGTGGTGCTGGGCAGCACGCAATTACTCAGTAACCGCCTGCTCGATGAACACGGCAATGCGGCATTGACGCTGAGGACGCTGGGGGCCTCGGACAACCTGGTCTGGTACCTTCCCGGGCTTGCGGACGTGGCCGAGGAGGACACACCCAAGACCCTGGACCAACTTGCCGCGCCGTGGGTCGCCTTCATCGGCCCCTGGCTGGCGCTGGTGGCCGTGCTGGCAATGGCCTGGCGGGGCCGGCGGCTGGGACCGCTGGTCTTCGAGCCGTTGCCGGTGGTGGTCAAGGCCGTTGAGACTGCTGAGGGCCGCGCCCGGCTGTACCACGACGCCCACGCCGTGGACAGGGCTGCTGACAGCCTTAGGGCCGGTACGCTGGTCCGCCTCGCCCGGGTCCTCCGGCTGGGACCGGATGCCGAGTCAACGGCAATTGTCGACGCCGCCGCACGGCACCTTGGGCGAACCCGCGAGGAGACAGCCCGCGTGCTGGAAGGCCGCCCGCGCACGGAGAGCGAGCTGGTCCACTGGGCCCAGCAGCTGGAATCACTAGAGAAAGAGGTAACCGCCCAATGAGTGAGCAGACCAACGGATTCACACAGGGCGGCCCCGGCGGTCCGGCCTTGGCAACGGTGGAGGCAGCGCCCGGCAGCGATCCCGTCCGCCAGGCCCTCCTCAACGTGCGGCACGAAGTGGCCAAGGCGGTCGTCGGCCAGGACGCCACCGTCACCGGGATGCTGATCGCATTGCTGTGCCGCGGTCATGTCCTGCTGGAGGGCGTTCCGGGTGTGGCCAAGACCCTGCTTGTCCGGACGCTTTCCGCCGCCCTGAGCCTGGACACCAAACGCGTACAGTTCACACCCGACCTCATGCCCGGCGACATCACCGGCTCGCTGGTCTTTGACTCCCGGACCTCGGAGTTCAGCTTCCGCGAGGGCCCTGTGTTCACCAACATCCTTCTCGCCGATGAGATCAACAGGACACCGCCGAAAACGCAGGCGTCCCTGCTGGAGGCCATGGAGGAACGCCAGGTTTCGGCAGACGGCGTCTCCCGGCTGCTTCCCGTTCCGTTCATCGTGGCAGCCACGCAGAACCCGGTGGAGTACGAGGGCACCTATCCCCTCCCTGAAGCCCAGCTGGACCGCTTCCTGCTGAAACTTGCCATGCCGTTGCCGGGGCGCGCTGATGAAATCGAGGTCATCCGCAGGCACGCGGCCGGCTTCGACTCCAGGAACCTGGCCGCCGCCGGCGTGCGCGCGGTCGCGGGTGCGGCCGAGCTGGAGGAGGCCCGACAGGCAGTGGCTGCCGTGGTGGTGGCGCCCGAAGTTGCCGCCTACATCGTTGACATCGCCAGGGCCACCCGTGCTGCCCCTTCCTTCCAGCTCGGAGTGTCGCCGCGCGGCGCCACCGCCCTGCTGAGTGCCGCCCGTGCATGGGCCTGGCTGTCCGGGCGGCAGTTCGTGACACCGGACGATGTGAAGGCGCTGGCCCTCCCCTGCCTGCGGCACCGTGTTGCCCTGCAGCCGGAAGCGCAGATGGACGGCGTGCATGTTGACGGGGTCCTCGCCAGCATCCTGGCAACTGTGCCCGTGCCCCGCTGACGCCATGGCCATTTCCGGACGGTTCGTACTTCTGGCCCTGGCAGGGCTGTTGCCCGTGATGCTGTTTCCCGGCTGGGGAACGGTCCTGCTGGTCTGCCTGGTTCTGGGCGCACTCCTGCTGCTGGACCTTGCCCTGGCCGCGCCGCTGCGGAAGATCACGTTGGACCGCACTCTTCCGGGGAACGTCACGCTGACAGGCAGCTGCGAATCCGTCCTGACCATTGGGAACACCGGTCCGCGCCGGCTCCGCGGCCTCGTGCGGGACGCCTGGCAGCCGTCCGCCGGTGCGCAGAATCCGCGCCAATTCACCGACGTCCCGGCCGGCGAACGGCGGCGCATGAAGGTGCTGCTGAAACCTGCCCGGCGCGGCGACCTGAAGGCACCCCACGTGACCCTCAGGGCCTTCGGCCCGCTGTGGCTGGCCGCACGGCAGCGGACCCTCCCGTGTCCCGGCGCCGTGCGGGTGCTCCCGCCGTTCCACTCACGGCGCCACCTACCGTCCAAGCTCCGCAAATTGCGCGAGCTCGACGGAAAGGCCGCGGTCCAGATCAGGGGTGCCGGCACCGAATTCGATTCCCTCCGCGACTACGTCCGCGGTGACGACGTGCGCTCGATTGACTGGCGCGCCACGGCGAGACGGTCCGCCGTCGTCGTCCGTACGTGGCGTCCCGAACGGGACCGTCGCGTGGTCATCATGCTGGACACCTCCCGGACGGCGGCTGCGAGGATCGACGATGAACCCAGGCTCGATACCGGAATTGAGGCCGCCCTGCTGCTGGCCGTCCTTGCCGAACGCGGCGGCGACCGTGTGGATTTCTTCGCCTTCGACCGCCGGACGCGCGGACGGGCAGGCTCCGCGTCGAAAGGAAACCTGCTGGGACAGCTCGTGCAGGCGATGGCCCCGCTGGAACCGGAACTCATTGAGCTGGACTGGAGCCAGGTCCCGGGCCAGATCCGGCAAATATCGGCGCACCGTTCGCTGGTGGTGCTGCTGACACCGCTGGACAGCGGCGCACCGGAAGAGGGACTGCTGCCGATGGCCGCCCAGCTGGCGCAGCAGCATGTTGTGGTGGTTGCCTCCGTGCGGGACCCCATGCTCGGTACCATGCAAAAGGAACGCACGACGGCGGCGCAGGTGTTCCGGGCGGCAGCCGCCGAACGGGCACTGCTGGAACGCGAGGCGGTTGCCATCCAGCTGCGCCAGATGGGGGTGGAAGTGGTGGACGCCGAACCCCACCAGCTGCCGCCCGCACTGGCGGACGCCTATATCCGGCTCAAAGCCGCGGGCAGACTATGAAAGATGTGTCGAAAACCAGGAGGCCAACGTGACCACGCCTATCTATGAACGCGCCCTGGGCAGCGACTTCGCCCGGCTGCAACCCGAGCTCCAGGAGTACTTTTCGCTTGCTCCCGGCTCAGGACGCTACGGCGTCGGGGAGGGTGTCTTCGACGTTGTGGGGTGCCGGCAGCAGTGGCTCCGTCCGCTGCTGCGGCTGACCAGCGGGGAAGAAGCCTTCTTCCCGGAATACGGTGAGCGAATTCCCTTCCGGATCGAAAACCACGCGCACCTCGATCCGTTCGGCCGGTCGAGCCTCACCGCCAGGCGCGAGATCCAGTTTCCTGGCCGCACGCGGTTGTTCCATGACACCACCAGCCTTGACGACTCGCGGAGCAAGCCGGGGCTGGTGGACTATGTCGGCCGCTACCGGCGCCTGGTCACTGACCTCAACCTGAGCGTGACGGCCGAAGGCAGGCTCCGCGGCGTCTCCGAATCGTCCCGGCTGTTCCTGGGTGCCCTGCGCATCCCGCTGCCGGCGGCCTTGGATGCCAAGGCGTACGCGGAGCAGTGGTGGGAACCGGCGGAGGGCGAAAACGGCAAGCACCGGATCCAGGTCAAGGTGATCCAGCCGCAGCTGGGTCTCGTCCTGGTGTATGCGGGGAGCTTCGACTACCGCCTTCGCTCCTACCCCGGCCAAAGCGCGGGGCAGGGCCACCTCCCGGGCTACGCCCGGCCGGACCGGTGGGAGAGCCGCGTTTAGCCGAGGGCCAGCTGGTTGAGCCCGTCCGCCACCTGGGTGAGGCGGGTCAGCACGGCGGTGGCAGACGACGGCGTGTGCCCGGCCAGCCCCTCGGACGGCGTCACCCGGATGGAGCCGAGCGAGGAGGCGGGAAGGCCCAGCTGGCGCCACGGACGCCACACGTTCTCCACGGCTTCCTGCACTCGCGGCAGTGCGGCGGACCGGTTGCCCACCGCGAGCACCCCGGCCCACAGGCTCTTGCCGGCCTCGACCGCACCGGCGAGCTGTTCCCACTGGCGGGAGGTGAGCGCCTTGAGCGGGACGGCTATCCCATCTGCACCCGACGAAAGAATGCGGTCGAAGGGCGCCTCAACTTCGGCAACCGCGATCACCGTTTCGACGGCACCGGCTGCCTTGGCCGCATCGATGACCAGGCGCCACGCCTCTGTCACTTCCTGCCCCGGAACAGCCCGCAGGGTCCTGTAGCCGCTGGATGTGGGAATGGTGCCGGCGAGGACCGCCGCAATATCAGGTTCATCGATCTGGACCACCAGCCGCGCCCCGGGCACAGCCGTGCCGACGCGGGCCAGTAAATCACCGACGCCGGCTGCCAGCGATGCGGCGATATCGCGTCGGGCGCCGTAGTCGAGCAACACCCGTTCGCCGTTGTGGAGGTGGAGGCCTGCGGCCAGGCTCAGCGGTCCTCGCAGGTGGACCTTGAAGTCGCGGGCCGGGCTTTCTTCCGTCCCGGCAACGTCGGCCAGGACGTTGATGTCCGTTGACAGCGCCGACTTCGCCCGCATGAGGTCTTTCCCCGGACGATCCACGATCCGCCATCCGTGGGGCTGAACGTCGACGGCCAGGTCCACCAGGAGTGACGCGGTCCGGCCGAGGGCATCGGAGCCGACGCCGCGGTCCGGAAGCTCCACGAGGAACGGCAGGTGCGGGTTCCCGAGTTCGCCGCGGACGATCCGCGTCGCCTCCAAAGGATCGTCACCGGGCCACGGGCCCAGGGCAGTGGCAGTTACTTGCGATTCCGGCATGGCCTAGGCGTCGACGGCGGTGGACGGGGCGGGCGGGGAAAGCAGCGGCCGGCCGGCAGCGGACCCGTTGTTCCCGGCGGCCTGGTGGTCTTCGGCAATGGCTTCGTGGTGCCGGATGACCTCGCCGATGATGAAGTTCAGGAATTTCTCGGCAAATGCCGGATCCAGGTGGGCCTCCTCGGCCAGGCGGCGCAGCCGCGCAATCTGGGCAGTCTCCCGGCCCGGGTCCCCGGCAGGCAGCCTGTGCGCCGCCTTGAGGAAACCGACCTTCTGCGTGGCCTTGAACCGTTCGGCGAGGAGGAACACGAGCGTGGCGTCGATGTTGTCGATACTGGACCGGATGGACAGTAGTTCCGCCATGACCGATTGGTCGACTTGTCCGGCCAACGAGCTGGCTGAGGGGTCGTAGGATTCGGCGTCTGGAAGGTCTTGGTTCTGCTCGGTCATGGTCCCAGTCTATGGGCACCCCGCCAATTCCCGGTGGCTGTTAAGCGTCCCCGCAACGTTCCCGTGTGAGGCTGCCGGGGACGGAAATGCCCGCCGTCCGGAACGGACGGCGGGCATTTCCAGCAGGGAGCGGAACTAACCGGCCAGCAGCGCGCGGTTGGCTTCCCGGCGCTTGGCCTGTTCGTCCGGATCAGGGACGGGCAGCGACGCGATCAGCCGGCGCGTGTAGTCGTGCTGGGGGGCGCCCATCACCTGGGTGCCTAGCCCCTGCTCCACGAGCTTGCCCTTGTAGAGCACGCCGACCCAGTGGGACAGGATGTCGACGACCGCGAGGTCGTGGCTGATGAACAGCGCGGCGAAGCCGAATTCCGCCTGGATGTCCTTGAACAGTTCCAGCACCACAGCCTGGACGGAAACGTCCAGCGCCGAAGTGGGTTCGTCGGCAATCAGCAGCTTTGGGTTCAGGATGAGGGCCCTGGCCAGTGACGCCCGCTGCCGCTGTCCGCCGGACAGTTCGTGCGGGAACCGGTCAGCATACGACGCCGGCAGCTGCACCGATTCGAGCAGCTCACCAACGCGTTTCCGCGCCTGTGCCGGCGTGGGATTGCTGTGGATGATGAGCGGCTCGGCAACGCAGTCGCCGATGGTTAGTTGCGGGTTGAAGGACGCCGCCGGGTCCTGGAAAACGAAGCCGATCTCCTTGCGGAGGGGCTTGAACGTCCGTTCCTTGAGGTTCAGCATCTCGTAGTCCAGCACCTTCAGGCTGCCGCCCGTGGTGCGGTTGAGTCCGGCGATGGCGCGTCCGATAGTGGTTTTGCCGGATCCCGATTCACCGACCAGGCCGAAGACCTCACCCTCGGACAGCGTAAAGCTCACGCCGTCTACGGCCTTGAAAGCGGGGGTGCCCAGCCTGCCGGGGTACTCAATGGTCAGGCCCTTGGCTTCCACCAGGACTTTGCCACCCTGGTGGGCCCGCGTCGTCATTCCCTCGGAAGCGGAGTTCCTGCCTAGGTGCGGCACAGCCGCCAGAAGCTTCCGTGTGTACTCCTGTTTCGGCTCGGCGAACAGCACCCTGGCGGTTGCCTCCTCGACGACATCGCCCTGGTACATCACCACCACCCGGTCGGCGAGATCGGCCACCACCCCCATGTTGTGGGTGATGAGCACGATCGAGGTGCCGTACGTGTCCCGCAGGTCCCTGAGCAGCTGGAGGATCTCAGCCTGGACCGTAACGTCCAACGCTGTTGTTGGTTCATCGGCGACGATCAGCCCCGGATTAAGTGCCAGTGCGGCCGCAATGACGACACGCTGCTTCTGGCCTCCGGAAAACTGGTGGGGATAGTAGTCCACCCGGTTTTCGGGGTCCGGGATGCCCACTTTCCGGAGGGCCTCGATGGCGCGGGATTTCGCCTCCCTGGCCGACACTTTGCCGCCCTTGCCCTGCGCATGGGCACGGATGCCTTCTGCGATCTGCCATCCCACGGTGAAGACGGGGTTCAGGGCCGTGGACGGTTCCTGGAAGACCATGGCGACGTCCCGGCCGCGGATCTGCCGCAGCTTGGCGGCGCTGACACTGATGACGTTGTTCCCGTTGATCAGCACCGCACCGGAGCTGATGGCGGTCTCCGGGAGGAGGCCGAGGATGGTCTTGGCAGTAACCGTCTTGCCGGAGCCTGACTCACCGACGATCGCCACCACTTCGCCCGGGTTGACCTCAAGGCTGACGTCCTTGACGGCATAGACGTCCCCGGCATCGGTAGCGAAAGTGACCTTCAAGTGGTCAATATCCAGGACCGGGCCTGTGCCGTGCTTGTCGATGTTGGTGGTCATGAACTGCTCACTTCTGCTTGAATTCCTGCCTGCGCGGCTGCGTTCGAATCAGGCCCGCCCTTGCCGGAAGCGGCCTTCTTGCGTCCGCGCAGCCGCGGATCGTTGAGGTCGTTGATGCTCTCACCCATGAGGGTGAGGCCGACGACGGTCAGCACCATTGCGAGGCCCGGGAACACGCCCGTCCACCAGATGCCGGACGTGGTGTCGGCCAGCGCCTGCTTCAGGTCGAAGCCCCATTCCGCGGCGGAGCTGGGTTCGATGCCAAAGCCCAGGAAGCCCAGGCCTGCCATCGTGAGGATTGCTTCGGAGGCGTTCAGCGTGAAGATCAGCGGCAGGGTACGCGTCGCGTTCTTATAGATGTGCCGGCGCATGATGCGGATGTTCGAGGCCCCCACTACCTTGGCGGATTCCACGAAGGGTTCGGCCTTGAGGCGGATGGTTTCGGACCGGATCACCCGGAAGTACTGAGGAATGAAGACCACGGTAATCGAGATTGCCGCGGCCATGATGCCGCCCAGCAGGCTGGACTGGCCGCCGCTGATGACGATTGCCATGACGATTGCGACCAGCAGCGAGGGGAAGGCATAGATGGCGTCCGCGATGACAACAAGGATCCGGTCCAGCCAGCCGCCGATGTAGCCGCTGACGAGTCCCAGGATGACGCCGATGAAGATCGACATCAGGACGGCCACAACGATCACCATGATGGCCGTCTGCGTTCCCCAGATAACCCGGGACAAAACGTCGTAGCCGCCCACCGTGGTCCCCAGCAGGTGCTTTCCACCGGGCGCCTCCTGGGCGGGGAAGTTGCCGTCCGCGTCCGAAAGCTGGGCGTACCCGTAGGGAGCCAGGAGTGGCGCGAATATGGCCGTCAGCACAAATGCACTGGTCAGGACGAGTCCTGCAACCAGCATTCCGCGTTGCAGGCCCACGCTCTTGTTGAAGTGCGAGATGACCGGCAGCCGGCGGAAGAGCGAAGCGCGGGGATCCGCTGCGGGTTCAACAGTTGTTGGGGTGCTCATGTCAGTACCTCACGCGGGGGTCGATCAGCGCGGCAACAATGTCCACGATGAAGTTGGTCACGGCCACGATGACGGCGAGGAGGACCACGATGCCCTGGACCGCAACGAAGTCGCGTGCCGTGAGGTAGGTGGCCAGCTGGAATCCCAGCCCTTTCCATTCGAAGGTTGTTTCCGTCAGCACGGCGCCTCCGAGCATCACTGCGATTTGCAGGCCCATCACGGTGATGATGGGGATCAGCGCAGGCTTGTAAGCGTGCTTGGTGACCAGCCGGAATTCGCTGACGCCGCGGGAGCGCCCGGCCTCCACGTAGTCCCGGCCCAGGGTTCCGATCACGTTGGTGCGGACCAGCCGCAGGAAGATGCCTGCGGTCAGCAGGCCCAGGGCGAGGGCCGGCAGGACCGCGTGCGCCATGACGTCACCCAGTGCTGCCATGTTGCCACTGCGGATGGCGTCCAGCCAGTAGATGCCTGTCGGCGACTGCAGGGAGGTGAGCTCCAGTTCGCTGGAGGTCTTGGCGCGACCAGCCACGGGGAGCCACCCGAGCCACACGGCGAAAGTGAGTTTCAGGAGCATGCCGGCGAAGAACACAGGAGTGCCGTAGCAGACGATGGCGAAAACGCGAAGTACAGCGTCGGGGGCGTGGTCCCTCCGGTAGGCGGCGACCATGCCCAGCGGAATACCCACCAGCAGGGCCACCAGCAACGCGTTGATGGTCAGTTCCAGAGTGGCAGAGCCGTAGGTGGCCAGCATTTCCGTGACCTGGCGGTTGTCCGAGAGGGTGGTGCCGAAGTTGCCCGTGGCCAGATGTCCCAGGTACTCGAAATACTGCACGAGGATCGGACGGTCATAGCCTGCGGCGGTGATCCGCTCCGCCAGCTGCTCAGGCGGCAGCCGGCCGCCCATGGCCGCAGTGATGGGATCGCCGGTGATGCGCATCAGGAAGAACACCAGCGTCACGAGGATGAAAATCGTAGGAAAGATCAAGAGGAACCTGATCAGGATGTATTGGCCCAGTCCCCCGCCGGACGATTTCTTTTTTGACGGCAGCAGGCCGTCGGCGTCGGTTGGCGGCGCCTCAATCAGTGTTGTCATTGGTACCTAAATGTGTGCTTCCGGCGGCTTCGTGGGCCCCGAAATCTGTTGCCCTGCTCCAGCACGAAAGGCGGGACGCCGCACGGGCGCCCCGCCTCCTCGGCTGGCCAGGACCGGATGGAGAACTGGACCTACTTGGAAATTACGCCAAGCCGGGTCTTGAAGGATGCGTCCAGGGTCTTTTCGACACCCTTGACATCCTTTCCGGCGACCATGAGCTGGGCGCCCTGCAGCAGCGGCAGCGTGGAAAGATCCTTGGCCACGGCCGTCTGGGCTTCGCCCAGCACCTTTTCGCGCTCTGCCTTGTCAACGGTGGTGAGCTGGGTCTTGATCAGCTCGGTGACGGATGCATTTTCGTAGTGGTTCTTGAGGAAGTTGCCCGGCACGAAGAACGGGGTCAGGTAGTTGTCCGCGTCCGAGTAATCGGGGAACCAGCCGAGCTGGTACACCGGGTAGGCGTCAGCAGTGCGGTCCTTGGAGTAGGTGACCCACTCGGTGGACTGCAGGTCAACCTTGAACAGTCCGGACTTTTCCAGCTGCTCCTTGATCATCGCGTACTCGTCGCCGGATGACTTGCCGTAGTGGTCCGGGTTGTACTGCAGCTTGATGTTCACCGGTGCCGTGACGCCTGCATCGGCGAAGGCCTTCTTGGCCTTGTCCAGGCTGGGCTTGCCGCTGCCGTCGCCGTACATTTCCTTCAGTGGCTGGATCGCGCCAACGAAGCCGTCGGGCACCACAGAGTACGCCGGCAGGTAAGTGCCTTTGTAGACCTGGGTTGCGATGGCGTCGCGGTCAACGACGTTGGCCATGGCCTGGCGGACGGCGAGGGCCTTGGCGGGATCCGCGTCGGCAGCCTTGGCACCGAACGGCATGGTGTCGAAGTTGAACACGATGTAGCGCAGCTCTCCACCGGGGCCCTTGTGGACCTTGACCTTGGAGTCCTTCTCCAGGTCTGCGGCGTCAGTTGCGGTCAAGCTCCGTCCGGCGACATCAATGTTCCCCTGCTGGACGTCCAACTTGAGGTTGTTTGAGTCGGCGTAGTACTTGATGGTGGCGCCGTCGTTCGCGGGCTTGCCGAGCAGGCCCTTGTAGTCCGGGTTGACCTTGAGGCTGACAAGCTCGTTCTTCTTGTAGCTGTCGATCGTATAGGGGCCGGCGAACGGTTTGCCCTTGACGATTTCATCGTCCGTCATCAGCTTGTCGGCCGGGAAGACCTCTTCGTCGACGATCGGTCCGGAGTTGGCTGCAAGAACGCCCGGGAAGACCTGGTCATTGCCGGCCTTCAGCTTGAAGACAACAGTGGAGTCGTCCTTGGCGGTGACCGACTCAAGGTTTCCCAGGAGCGAAGCCGGACCGTTCGGGTCAGCGATGCTGACGACGCGGTCGATGGAGAACTTCACGTCCGAGGATGTGAGTGCGTGCCCGTTGGCAAATTTGAGGTCCGACTTGAGCTTCACGGTGTATTCCGTGGGGCTGGTGAATTCCGCGGACTCCGCGATGTCGGGCGTGGCGTCTGCCGTGCCCGGCTTGGCGTTCAGGAGGAACGGGTAGATCTGGTTCATCACCATGAAGGAACCGGCATCGTAGGACCCCGCAGGATCGAGGGTAACGACCTTATCGGTGGTGCCGTAGGTAATGGTTCCGCCTCCGGCACCGCCGGTGGAAGTTCCGCCGCCGCCGGACGAACCTGTGCAGGCTGTCAGTGCAAACGCGGAAACACCCGCGAGCGCGATAGCGCTGTGCAGGGCCTTTTTGTTCATTGCCATCTGTGGACTTTCTGTTCGATGAGTACACGCGTGCCGCCGCGCAACTGGATCAGTTGGACTCGGTGGGCGGGACGTTGTCCTGATCACACGATTCAATCAGACCCGAGCGCGGTGAATCGTTACAACCTGTGAGTTGAGACACAAAATTTACCTGATTGGGTCAAAACTATCGTTTTCTTCAGCATTCCGGCCTGATCAGCCTCCGACGGAACGATGAGTGAGTGCCCTAAGGAATTGCCATTGAAGAGTCTCCTTCCCGGGAATAGAGTTGCCCTACCCGGCTGAAGGGAACACATCATGAGCAAAGCCGCCCTCTGTGTGGGGATCAACGAATTTGAACACCTGCCGAAATCCAGCTGGCTGCAGGGCTGCGTCAACGACGCCCGGGACCTCGCCGCACTGCTGCAAACCGGGTATGGGTTCGCCGAGTCGGACATCTCGCTGTTGCTGGATTCCCAGGCCACAAAGAGCCAGGTGATGGCGCAGCTGGATTCGATGATGGACCGCGCGGCCGCCGGCGAACTCCGGCACATCGTCTTCACCTTCTCCAGCCACGGAACGCAGATTCCAGACACCAACAACGACGAAGCGGACCGGCTGGATGAAGCCTTCGCCTGCTTCGACATCAACAACACCGGCGACTCGTGGGATCCGGCCACCGTCATCTCGGATGACGAACTGTTCACCCTCTTTGCCCGCTTGCCGGACGGCGTGCTGATGGACGTTGTGCTGGACACCTGCCACAGCGGCACGGGCCTGAAATCACTGGACCTCCTGCCCGGGCGGCGGCCCCGCTTCCTGCCGGCACCGACCCCCCGCGGCGTTGCTGCCACGGAGTTCAACGACACGCGGGCACTGCGTGACCTGGTGAAGGCCGGCCGGGGCGTCAAACCCGTTCTTTTGGCCGCCTGCCGGGCCGATCAGACCGCCGCCGACGCATTCCTGGAGGGCCGGTACAACGGAGCCTTCACGTACAACTTCATCAAGGCGGTCACCGGCGACGGGGCCCTGGGCCGGGCGGACATCCTCAAGCTGGTCAGCAAGGGCCTCAGGGCCGGCGGCTTCGACCAGGTGGCCCAGCTGGAAGGCTCGACGCCCGCACGGAAGGCCCCGTGGGGAAGCTGATGCAGGCCGGAAGCTGACCGCGGCGCGGGAAGCTGACGGCGGCTCACTCCCGGCGCTCGTCCTCCGGGTGGAAGGTCGCCGCCGGCATCTTTATCCCTGCTTCCCTTTTGACGGTTTCCAGTTTCTCCTGCTGCCACTCCGCGTCCATGACCGGCTTGAGGGCTGCGAAACAGAGCCGTCCACCCTCGTCAAACCGCAGCAGACCGCCGCCGCGGACGGTGTAGTAGTCACTGTCCACCCGGAGGCCAAGCTTGTTCCTTGCTTCGGTTTTGGACATAGTGACTGACTGCACGTAGGACGCGCCGATTTCGGAGACAACGAAACCGTCCGGCCCCACCCGGGTACTTGGACGCACCCGGTTCACCACGATGCTCGTGTCCTGATCGATGCCGGCAGCCTCGATCAACCGCGGGTTCTCCCACATGAAGCGGTTGACCTCCTCGGGATCGGCAGCCAGGGCAGACAACCGGACCGGGTAGCGCAGATCGCGAAGATGCTTAAGGCCGTCCAGGAGTTCGTCGGGCTCCGTGGAAAGGTCAATGTCCCAAAAGGCGTCGCGCACGGCCTGCCGGTATCCCATCATGTCCGTCGGCACCAGGACGGCGTCAGCTGCGAGGATTCCCCGCAGCAGGTCCTCCCAGCCCGGGTCCACCGGCGGCATGTAGGCGAGCCCCCGCAGCACCATGCCCAGCATCTGATGCCCAAGATGCGCCCCCGCTTCCGCCACCTGGTACCGGCTGGAGCGGCCGCCCGGCCTGTCCAGCCGCTGTAGCCAGAGCCTCACGACGGCGTCCAGCACCCCCTTCACCGCAATCTCGCCCCGCCGGTGGGGCTCGGGATCCAGCCGCCATTCGAAGGGCACGTCCACGTCGAGGGGCCGCCTGGCGGCGCCCCGCGAAAACAGCCCGTCGGCCAGTCCGAACAGCCCGGAGGCCAGGACTTCCTTCTCCATGTTCCGGGCGGGTATGGCTCCGCGCTTCCCGTCCGGACCCGGAACAGCCACTGACAATTGTTGTTCCACCCGCTCAGGCGAGGAAAAGACGCTCAGCATGGCCACCAGGTCGGCAATGCATTCGTGCAGCGCGTAGCCGTCGAGCAAGGCATCGCTGTCTGTCCACTGGCGCCGGTAGCCGTCCAGGATCGCATGAGTCACCTCATGGGCGACGAGGTCATGATAGAGCGCCAACGGGACGGAACGCGTGGAACGGTCGTCGGTTCGGTGCCCAAAACGGATCAAGCCGCGTTCGCGGTCGTATCCAGTGGAGGCGTAGGGGATCTTGTCATACACACTGATGAGCAGCCGGTGGCCCGAGGCCCAGCCCATCCGGCGCCCCAGGGTGACTTCAAATGCCTGAAGTGTTGCGGTCGCCACCGCATAGACGTGCTGTGCGAGAAACCGGCTGTCGGTTAGCAGCTCTTCCAGCCCGGCGGGTGCGTCCTGGTCGTCGATGCACCATTCGTTGCGGTCCACGGACAGGGAAATGGGCCGGGGACCGTCAGCCCCGGGAGCCCGCACGCGCAGCGCCAGGCGTGCGCCGGCCGGGCCGTTGACCACCCTCTCCACCGGCACCCGAATGCTGGTGGTGAGCGGCTTTCCTGCCTTGCGGGTGAAGGGGCCCTCGGCAAGGGCGGTCAGCGCGACCATTTCGAGGCCGTGACCGATGCCAAGCGCTGCAGAGACCATGCCGGGCCCGCTTTCCTCAACTTTGCAGGCCACCCGTGAAGCGGTTGCCTGCATGAAGCCTGGTTCCCCAGGCCTCAATTATTGCGGGAGCAGGGGTGATTGACTACGGCAAACCGCCGCGGGCACCCGATTCCGATTAAAGCGCCGCGCGCTGCAGCGAACGCGCTGCGTCAATGGTGGCCTGCCCCAGGACCCGGCTTCCCTGGTAGAGCACCACGGTCTGTCCGGGGGCCACTCCGCGCAGCGGGGTGGTCAGCGTGACCACAAGGTTCGTCCGCTCCGCGCCGCCGTCGTCCGTCAGCAGTTCCGTATGGGCGGTTGCGGGAACGGGATCGCCGTGGGCCCTGACCTGGGCGTGGCAGTCGAACTCGTCGCCGGTGGCGATTTCCGCAATCGGCAGGCCGGCCCACGATACTTTGATGCCGCGGATCTCGTCGATGGCCAGGAGCGCCTCGGGGCCCACCACCACCTTGTTTTCCTTGGGCCGGATCTCCAGGACGAAGCGGGGCTTGCCGTCGGCGGCGGGCGTGCCCAGCTTGAGACCGCGGCGCTGGCCTACGGTGAACGCGTTGGCACCGGGGTGCTCGCCCACCTTGGACCCGGTTTCATCAACAATGTCGCCCGTGGTCATGTCGATCTTCTCCGCAAGCCACCCCGCGGTGTCACCGTCCGGAATGAAGCAGATGTCGTGGCTGTCCGGCTTGTTGGCCACTGACAGCCCGCGGCGTTCGGCCTCGGCGCGCACTTCGGCTTTCGAGGGGGTGTCCGCCAGCGGGAACATGGAGTGCTTGAGCTGTTCGTGGGTGAGGACGCCGAGCACGTAGCTCTGGTCCTTGGCCCAGTCGGCCGCGCGGTGGAGTTCCGGGTTTCCGTCGGCGTCGGTGATCACCTTGGCATAGTGGCCGGTGCAGACGGCGTCGAAGCCCAGTGCGATGGCCTTTTCCAGCAGCGCCGCAAACTTAATGCGTTCATTGCAGCGCATGCAGGGGTTCGGAGTGCGTCCGGCGGCATATTCGTCGATGAAGTCCTGGACCACGTCCTCCTTGAACCGCTCCGAGAAGTCCCAGACGTAGTACGGGATACCCAGGACGTCGCAGGCGCGCCAGGCGTCGCGCGAGTCTTCGATCGTGCAGCACCCGCGGCTTCCGGTACGGAGCGTTCCGGGCATCCTGGACAGCGCCAGGTGGACGCCGACGACGTCGTGTCCTGCCTCGACGGCGCGGGCGGCGGCAACGGCGGAATCGACTCCGCCGCTCATGGCTGCAAGAACTCGCATGCTGGCTTTCTCTAGGGGAAGGTGTGATGGTGCGGCCGCAGCTGGTACCGGGCCGGCGCACAGAACGCGGCCGGATACACTGCATGCCCAACTATTCTACTGCCTCGCCCAAGGGGGACCCGAAATCGCCCCCGCGACCCCTTGACGCCCACAGATGCGGATTCTATTGTCAGGAATAGTATTTTTAGAAGCGGGCCGCCGACAGGGTCGGCCCTCCAGGGAATCGAGCGGCGTCATGGCTGTCGAACACACCACCGAAAGCATCGTCATAGCGGGCGCGGGGCTGGCTGGCGCCACCGCTGCCCGCACCCTGCGCAGCGAGGGGTTTGCCGGCAGGATCAGCCTCATTGGCTCCGAACTGCACCACCCATACCTTCGTCCGCCGCTTTCCAAGGAGTACCTGCTGGGCAAAGCCGGCGAGGACGCGCTCCCCGTGGCTCCCGAGGCCTGGTATGCAGAGAACGACGTCGACCTCCGACTCGGCGTGACCGTCGCCGCCGTCGACCCCGGCTCGCACTCAGTACGTCTCAGCAGCGGCGAGTCCCTGGACTACGATGCGCTCCTGCTGGCTACGGGCGCCCTCCCCCGTCGCCTTTCCCTGCCGGGGAGCGGGCTGGACGGCGTCACCATGTTCCGGACCCTGGATGACAGCCGCCGCCTCCGGGAACAGTTATCGCCGGGCGGACGGAACGTGGTGATGGTCGGCTCGGGCTGGATCGGGATGGAACTGGCGGCTGCTGCCATCAGCTACGGCAACCACGTGACGCTGCTCGGACTCGAGGATGTCCCGCTGGCCTCCGCCATCGGACCTGAACTGGGCGGGTTTTTCCGCTCCGTTCATGAAGCACACGGTGTCCGGTTCCGCCCGGGCGCAACCGCATCCGAGCTACGCGGCGACTCCGGCCGCGTCACCGGCGTGGTCACCGGCTCGGGCGACGTATTGCCGGCCGACGTCGTGGTGATTGCCGTGGGCGTGGCACCGGACACCCGGCTCGCGGAGCAGGCAGGACTGGTCCTTGACAACGGGATACTGACGGACGCCTCCCTGCGGACCAGCGTCCCGGATATCTTCGCCGCCGGGGACGCGGCAAACGCGCTGCACCCGTTCACGGGGCAGCACCACCGCAGCGAGCATTGGCATAATGCGCTCAGCGGCGGAAAGATCGCGGCCAAAGCGATGCTTGGCCAGGGTGCAACTCTGGACACGATTCCGTACTTCTACACCGACCAGTACGACCTCAGCATGGAGTACTCGGGTTTCCCCACCCTGGCGGCGGCCGCCGAACCGGTTATCCGCGGGTCACTGGAGGGCAGGGAATTCATCGCATTCTGGCAGCATGAGGGCCGCGTGGTGGCAGGGATGAACGTCAACGTTCCCCGCACACAAAAAGCCATCAAGGCACTGATCTCCAGCCGGGAGACCATCGGGCCGGGCCGTCTGGCAGATCCCGGCGTCGCGCTGGATCAGCTCCTGGCGGACGACTGACGGGCCACTGTGGCGGCGGTCTGGATGGTCGATTCGTGCCCGGCCATGCCTGCCTGGCGGGCCCGGTCGTAGGCGCCCGGCAGTGCCGCCAGGAGGGCGTCGACGTCGGACTCTGTGGACGCGTGCCCCAGGGAGAAACGCTGCGCGCCGCGTGCGGTGTCCTCATCGAGCCCCATGGCCAGCAGGACGTGCGAGGGCCGTGGCACGCCGGCGGTGCAGGCCGAACCCGTGGACGATTCGACGCCGGCAAGGTCCAGCAGGAAGAGCAGGGAGTCACCCTCGCAGCCCGGGAAGGTGAAGTGCGCGTTGCCGGGCAAGCGTCCATCGCCCGGCGCTCCACGGAGGACGGCGTCGGGGACGGCGGCCCGCACGCCGGCGATCAGCCTGTCCCGCAGCCCGGCGATGCGGGCCGCTTCCCCGGGGAGGTCTTTGGTCACGGCTTCGGCAGCTGCGGCGAAGGCGGCGATCGACGCCGTGTCCAGCGTGCCCGACCGCACGTCGCGTTCCTGCCCTCCGCCGTGCAACACCGGCGTTAGCTTGACGGCGCGGCCCAGCAGCAGGGCACCGACCCCCACCGGGCCGCCGATCTTGTGGCCGGAGATGGACATGGCGTCCAGCCCGCTCGCCCGGAAGTCCACCGGCAATGACCCAAAGGCCTGGACTGCGTCCGAATGCACCGGAACGCCCACGGCATGGGCCGCCGCGACCACCTCATGCACCGGCTGGATGGTGCCAACCTCGTTGTTTGCCCACATCACCGAGACGAGGGCGATGGTCTCCGGGTTTCGGGAGAGCTCCGACCTCAGCGCATCCAGGACCACTACGCCGTCGGAATCCACGGGCAGCCACGTGACCTCGGCGCCCTCGTGCCGCTCCAGCCACTCCACCGTGTCCAGGACAGCATGATGTTCGACGGCGGAGCACAGGATCCGCGTGCGCTCCGGCTTCTCAGCGCGGCGGGCCCAGTAAAGGCCCTTGACAGCCAGGTTGTCAGCCTCCGTGCCGCCCGAGGTGAAGATGACTTCCGACGGGTGGGCCCCGGCTGCTGCGGCTATTGCCTCGCGGGCGTCCTCCACAGATCGTCGTGCCCGGCGGCCGGATCCGTGCAGCGACGACGGGTTGCCGGTCCTGGCCAGTTCGCGGGTGAGTACCGCCAGGGCCTCGGCGGCGATGGGCGTGGTGGCGGCATGATCGAGGTAGACGGACACAAGCCAATTCTAGCCGCGGCAACCCTGCCTGCCCCGGCACCGGGGTAGATTCGAGCGGTGAAAGCCTCGATTTACCTGGTGCTGGCCACCCTGTTCTGGTCCGGCAACCTTGCGGTGGGGCAGGCAGCCGTGGACACCATGACGCCGCTGGAACTCACCTTCTGGAGATGGGCGCTGGCCGCCCTTCCACTCGTGGCGCTGGCCCATTTTGTGGAACGTCCCGACTGGCGCGCCGTCCTTGGCCGCTGGCGGGTACTGCTGCTCCTGAGCGTGCTGGGCATGGGCTGCTACACCCTGCTGCTCTACACCGCCCTCCAGCACACGTCCGCTCTCAACGCTTCGCTGATCACGGCTGCCAATCCGGCGCTCATCGTGGTGATGGCCATCTTCATGCTCGGTGAAAAGCCCGGCCTCTTCGGCTGGCTGGGCATCGCCCTGGGTCTCACCGGGGTGCTCCTGGTCCTGACCCGGGGCGAACTGCTCCGGGTGTTCAGCATTACCTTCAATTTCGGTGAACTGCTGATGATCGGGGCGATTGTTGTGTGGGGTTTCTACACCATTATTTCCCGGCGGCTGGGCTTGCCGGCCATCGCGGCCACAGCCGTTCAGGTGGTGATGGCCACGGTCCTGCTGGGTCCGGTGGCACTCGCCGCGGGCGCCGGTTTCCCTGCTACCGCAGCCGAAGGATGGTCGATCGCCTACATCGCTGCCTTCCCTTCGCTGGGGGCGTACCTGTGCTGGAACCTCGCACTCAAAACGACGGCGCCCGCCACCGCCGGCAATTACCTGAACCTGATCGTTGTGTTCACGGCGGCCATCACGGTGATGATGGGCATTCCGGTCAGCCTGCCCCAGATCGTCGGGGGCATGCTTGTCGTAGCCGGTGTGCTGCTGGCAGGCCGGCCCCGGAAACCCGCGGAAATCAGGGCGGCGTAATCCTGGCGCAGCACTGGCCGGCGGCCTTGTTCCCCACGATGCGGTCCTCGGCAACACCGCAGCCGGCAGCCGCGCCGGTGAGGAACGCTCCGTTCATGGCACAGACCACGTCGGCATGGCCGTCCGCAAGCCGGTGAAACGGGCAGTTGCGCAGTGCGAAGCCGCCCGCACCGTCCGGATCCGGCAGGTACCCTTCCGCGGAGAGGAATTCCTCGAGGCTGTGACTCCCCTCCGCCATTTCCAGGCCCTTCGCGTAGGAGGTGGCCAGCAGCGCGTCCCGGACGGGCTCGCCGGCGGCACTGGACCGTTCGATCGCGGCGGCCATGAGTTCACCGGCCAGGTCATAGTTACGGTCGGGCACGGAAGCACTCAGTTCCGGCTGGGCCGGCCGGTACAGCTTTGCCGGCCGGCCAGAGCCGGGTCCGGCCTTCCCTCCGAGCTTGCGGAACTCAACGGTAAGCACGCCGTCCTGCACCAGCCTGTCCAACTGGAACGATGCCGTACTTCGCGGGATCTCCAGGGCGGCGGCCGCTTCGTCCCGTCCTACCGCCCCGGAGGACGACGAGACGAATCCGAAGAGTTTCCTGCGGTTCTCATCACCAAGCGATGCCACGGCCGCGATCCGGCGGGCCCAGGGAAGTCTGCGCATGGAACACCCTAACTCTAAAAACAAGATTCATTGCTTAATTCAGGATCTCTTTCTAAAATTATGTTACCTACTTTTAGAAGGAGCAAGCCATGAAATCATCCTCGGTGCTGACCACGCCCTCCCGCAGCCTGGCCTCCGAGCCGGGCAGGCAGGCCTTCCTGCTGCTTCGCACGGTCTTCACGGTCGCCCCGGTCATTTTCGGCCTCGACAAGTTCACCAACCTGCTCGCCGACTGGACCATGTATCTGGTCCCCGTGGCCACAGCCGTGGTTCCGTTGCCGGCCCAGACCATCATGTACATCGTTGGTGTCGTGGAGGTTGTTGCCGGTATAGCGGTGGCGCTCCGGCCACGCTTCGGATCGATGCTGGTGGCCGTGTGGCTGCTGGGAATCATCATCAACCTGCTGCTCCTGGGCAGCTTCTTCGACGTCGCACTTCGCGATTTTGGCCTGCTCGTGGCCGCCCTGGCCCTCAACCGGCTGTCACCCCGGAGTTCCCGCAAGGCCTAGCGGGAACGGCTCAGTCCGTTGGCGGAACGACAACCAGGCGTTCCGCCACGTCAGCCCGGGCCACTGCGAGCGCAGCGGAGTCCGGGCACACGAGTGAAATGTAAACAGACGACCCCGCTTTGCCAAAAAGCCTGGCCAGCACCGCTGCCGACCTTCCGCCTGGCGCCGATACGCCGTCGTAAGCCAGCACCTCAACCATCGGCCCGGGTTTGCCCGGTTCGCCGCCCCAGCGCAGGGTGTCGGTCTTCAGGTAGCCGGGGACCACGGTGGGATCCAGATACCGAAACAGTTCAGCGGTGGAGGCCTTGTCATCTCCGGTAACGGCCAGTGAGCCCTGATTCACGCGGACCCTG
Source organism: Arthrobacter sp. LjRoot78 (assembly GCF_964254335.1). Lineage (NCBI taxonomy): Bacteria > Bacillati > Actinomycetota > Actinomycetes > Micrococcales > Micrococcaceae > Arthrobacter > Arthrobacter sp. LjRoot78. The sequence goes on from NZ_CAXUTG020000001.1 coordinate 2,992,603, forward strand.
GCCGACACAACGCATCCGTCGGCTTTGACGTAGCGGTTCTCCCCGGCCACGTTCTCCTTGACCGGCTTCCAGCCCGGCGCCTCACGGAGCCCGTCCGAAAGGCCGACGGCGACTCCTGGGGCAAGGGAGTCCCCGGCAGTAAACGGAAGGTCCTTCGCGGCCACGGCCGCCGCATCGTGGCCCGGCGTAATGGTGGGCGTTGCCAGCGATGGCGTGGTCTGGACAGCGCTCGGGGCTGCAGGATCCGGGACGCCCACACTGCAGCCGCCCGCGCCGGCCAGCACCACTGCCAGGGTCAGCGTCCGCGCCAACTGCCGGATCACCCCGGTCAGAGTGTACGAACGGTTCGCAGCGTGTCCCCTGCCCATCGATTGCACACGGCCCCCACATACGCTCTGCCGGCGGCGCTGTTCCGGCCGGTCCTCCGCAAGAGTTTAGACGCTCCGGCCGGTATGCCGTCACGGCACGGCCAGCACCCTGATGGCCCCGGGCACCACCTCGATGGTCAGCGGCAACGGGCCGACCCGCTCGCCGTCGGCGTACGCAACAACGTTCGCGGCGGAGAGCTCAACACGGCGCACTTGCCTGATGTGCACTGCCCGGTGCCCGGTATGGCGGCCGGAAAAGACTTTCGGGAAGACTGCCAGGAAGCGCACCCTGGACAGCGGCTTCACGATGAACAGGTCCAGGAACCCGTCGTCGAGCACGGCGTCGGGGGTCACCTTCATGCCGCCCCCGATGGACTGGCCGTTCGCCACCGAAATGAGCATGGCCCCCTGCCGCCAGGTTTCGCCGTCGGCTGTCACGGTGTAGTCCACGGCTTTGAACGTGGCCAGTTCACGGAGCATGGCCAGGTTGTACCTGCTCCTGCCGCGGGGCCAGCGCCACGCGTTGGCGCGTTCGTTCACGGCGGCGTCGAAGCCGGCGGAAACCACTCCGGCGAACCATCTGGTTGCGCCATTCCCTGTGACGCGCCCTGCATCAATAAGGCGCCCGCCACCGTCGAGTGCAGCCAGGATCCGTTCACAGGCGGCCGTTGCATCGTTCAACGGGAGGCTCAGGGCCCGCGCCATGTCGTTGCCCGTACCGCTGGGAACGATACCCAGCGGCACCGTTCCGTAGGGCACGGCAAGTCCGGCGAGGGCGTTGATCCCCAGATGGACCATTCCGTCGCCGCCCACAACTACCAGGGCGTCGCAGCCCGAGTCCAGGGCCTCAACCACGGCAGCCGCGAGCCGGTCATAGCTGGCCTTTCTCAGCACGATCACATGTGCCCCGGCAGCGCGGAAGAAGGCCACTACGGCCTCTCCCGTGTGCCGGGTACCGCCGAACGAAGCACGCGGGTTGATGGCCACTGCGATGATCATGCGCTGAATTATGCCAGTGGCCGGGAACCAGAGCCGCCGGCGCGGACGTTGAGGCTGTACACGGTTAAACTGGGCGGACCGGACTGCCTGAGTGGACTGGAACCGACAAGATAAGGATCAGTGCTTGACCCAGGGCAGCAGCTCCCATTACCAGGTCCTTCGCCTTCCCGTGACGGCGACGGACAAAGAGATCAAGGTGGCCTACCGCAAGGCTGCCAGGCGGGCACATCCCGACCACGGCGGCGACGCCGCCGTTTTCCGGCAGGTGACCCTTGCCTACGAGACGCTGATTGATCCGAAGCGGCGGGCCGCCTACGACCGCTCGTACGCACATGGAACTGGCGCGACTCCGACGGAAGGCGCCCATTTCGACGCGCCCGCTGCCGGGAGCCGGGCGTCGGCAACCGTCCACCGGCCCAACAGTCCGCGCAACACGGCAGGCGACGCTCCGGTCTACGTCCCTCCGTTCGAGGACCAGGAGTCCGGCAGCGTTCCGCTGATCCCCGCGGAGCTTGCCGCCCGGCAGGTCCACGGCATGCCGCGGAAGCGGGGCATTTTCGGTGCGGAAGCCCGTATCCAGCGGGAAATGCGGACCGTTCAGCTGATCAGCAGGCAGATCCTCCCGGCCATTCCCGCCGCACGGCTGATCAACGGGCTGCAGTCACCGGCGGACAACAGCCACATCGACCACGCACTGCTGTCCGGCTACCGGCTCGCGCTGATCGGATCCATGCTGTTGCCCAAGGGTGCGTACGCCTGGAACGGCAGCACCCTGACGCACGGCGGCCGGGCCATTGCTCCGCCGCAGCTGGCGCACATCGTCCGGCGTATGCAGGACATCTTCCCGGAGCTGAACGTGACGGGATGGACCGTCATCCACAGTCCGGACGGCAACCTCCATGAGCCGGTGATCGACCACCACCGGCGATCACCCCGCGGGCATGAAACGGTACAGGTGGTCAACGGGGCCGGACTGGTCCGGGGACTCAAGGAGTTCCTGAGCTCCGGGCCCGCTCCGAATACCGTCAACGTCCCCGCCCTCGCCAGGCTGCTCCGCGGGATGCACTGACGGCTGGCTTGCACGGGCTGGCCTGCATGGAACGGACATCCGGGGGACGGGCGGCACGGACAGCGGACGGGGCGGGCGGTCGCTAGGATGGGACGGTGTTTCGCATCCTCTTCCACTCCCCCGAAATTCCCGGCAACACCGGCAATGCCATCCGGCTGGCTGCCATCACCGGTGCCGAGCTGCACCTGGTGGAGCCGCTGGGCTTTGACTTTTCCGACGCCAAACTACGCCGTGCCGGCCTGGACTATCACGACCTCGCCGTCGTGACGGTGCATAAAGACCTCGGCGCTGCCTGGAAAGCTTTGCAGCCCGAGCGCGTCTACGCGTTCACGTCCGATGGCGAAACCTCCTACACGGACATCAGCTACCTGCCCGGCGATGTGCTCCTCTTTGGCCAGGAATCCGTGGGACTGCCGGAGGATGTCAAGCACGACCCGCACGTAACGTCGCGGGTGCGGCTGCCGATGCTTCCCTCGCTTCGGTCCCTGAACCTCGCGAACGCGGCGTCCATTGCGGTTTTTGAAGCCTGGCGCCAGAACGGCTTCGCCGGCGCCAAGCTCTAGCCCGGCTCGCCCCGACCACGGCCCCGGGCACTGCCGCTGCCCCGACCGGCCGGCCGGCAATTAGTGGCACTCCTCCGCCCATCCTTCCGCGCCTGCACTCCGAATAACCTGTGAAGGCCAACCCGGGCCCCTACAGGATCGAGGAGCGGCAGGTGACTACAGTGCAGGTCCGCAGGTCCCCGGCCCGGAACAGTCGCACCGCCCACGGCGACGTTCCGAGCGCTCCCGGTGCCAAGCGTTCGCCCGAAATCGACTTATGCTTGGGGGTAATGGAAACTCCCAACGCCCCAAACCCCGAAGCCACCGCTTCCCCGGGCACTCCCGTCGAAGTGAACCGGCGGCTCGGTGAGCTGCTGGCACTCATCGCCAACGGTGACCAAGGGGCGTTCGCGGAATTCTATGAACTGACTTCCCGGCGCGTCTTCGGCATGGCACGCCGCGTGCTGATCGATCCCGAGCTCAGCGAGGACACCACTCAGGAAGTCTTCCTGCAGGTCTGGCAGAACGCGGCGAAATTCAATCCTGAGGCGGGCAGTCCGCTGGCATGGCTGATGACGATCTCGCACCGGCGTGCCGTGGACAAGGTCCGCTCCTCCCAGTCGTCCACTGACAGGGAAGCCAAATACGGCGCGAGCAGCCAGGACATTGACCATGACTCCGTTTCCGATGAGGTCGGCAGCAGGCTGGAAGCAGAAGCCGTTGTCAGGTGCCTGGATACCCTCACCGAGACGCAGCAGCAATCCGTCCGGCTGGCCTACTACGGCGGACTAACGTACCGCGAAGTCGCGGAGAAACTGAACGCCGCCGTACCCACCATCAAGTCCCGCATCCGCGATGGGCTGATCCGCTTGAAGACCTGTCTGGGGGTGAGTTGAGATGACCGACGTGAACCAACCGAACAGCAGCCGTCCGCCCGGGATGTTTGCCCACGATATCGCCACGGACCTGGCTTCCGGCCGTGCCGTGGAACTCGCCGAAGTGTATGCCCTGGACGCTGTGACCCCCGCCGAACGGGCCGCCATTGAGGAATACATCTCGGCCGCGCCGGGGCCGGAACGGGACGCCTTCGACGAACGCGTCCGGCAGGCACGCGAAACGCTGGCCTTCACCTTCACTGCGGAGGAGGAACCGCCCGCGGGGCTGTTCGACCGCATTGTGGCCCAGCTTCCGGCGCAGCCCGGCATCGTTCCGGTTTCCACCCCCATAGTCCACGGGCATGCGCAGGAACCGGGCCAGGCGCCTGGCACTGACGAACTCGGCGCCGCCCGTCAGCGCCGTGAAGAACGACGCCGGGCGCCCGGGCTCCGTAACTGGTTTATCGGGGTGGCCGCTGCCGCTGTCATCGCGCTGGGCGGCGTCGGAGTGGGAGCCTATGTGGCAAACCAGAACGATCCGCTGAACCAGGTGCTCCAGGCCCAGGATGTCCGGCAGGCAACCGTCGACGTCAGTGGCGGAGGAACGGCCACGGTTTCCATCTCGTCTTCCAAGGACGCAGTGGTGGTCAAGATGAACGGGGTGCCGGCTCCTCCGTCCGGCAAGGTGTACCAGATGTGGCTGATCCCCAAGGACGGCTCCGCTCCGGTTTCGCAGGGGCTCATGGACGCAGAGGCGTTGTCCAAGCCGGCCGTGGTGAAGGGCATCCATTCCGCGGCCGCGCTGGGCATCACCGTTGAACCGGTGGGCGGCTCGGCTTCGCCCACGTTGCCGACAGTCGCAGCGGCCCCTCTCGGCGCGTAGCCTGCTGCCGCCGCCGTCGTCATCACCGGCCTGCCGGTGCCCGCCTTCCGGCGAGCACCGGCAGGCCGCGGCACTTTAACCACCAAGCCCTAACGACAAAAGCCGCGCAGGCCTTGATCCCTTCCTTTTCGAAGGGATCAAGGCCTGCGCGGCGGCGCGGCTCGCCTGAGCCGCGGTTCCGATGAATCGCGCCGCTAAATTATCAGCGACAGCAGCATCACGAAGCCGAAGCCGACAACGGAGATCAGCGTCTCCATGACGGACCACGTCTTGAAGGTCTGCCCGACGGTCAGACCGAAGAGCTCCTTTACCAGCCAGAAGCCTGCGTCGTTGACGTGGGAGAGGAAGAGCGAGCCCGCGCCGATGGCCAGGGCCAGCAGTGCGGCATGGGTCGGGGTCAGTGAACTGGCCAGCGGAGCCACGATGCCGGCTGCCGTCACCGTCGCTACTGTGGCGGAGCCGGTGGCCAGCCGCAGTGCGACGGCCACGATGAAGCCCAGCACCAGGACCGACATGTTGGTGCCTTCGGCCCACTTCTTGACGGCGTCGCCGACGCCCGCCCCGATCAGGGTCTGCTTGAAGCCGCCGCCGGCACCCACGATCAGCAGAATTGCCGCGATGGGGCCGAGGCTGGCGCCGACCTTGGACGTGATGCGGCTGCCGGTGAATCCCACGGCGTAACCGAAAGTGATGATCGCCAGCAGCACGGCCAGTGTCATGGCAACCAGGGGCTGGCCAACGAAGTCAAAGAAGATCCGGACCGGCGGTGCAGTCTTGGGATCGGGCCAGACGATGTCCACCACGGCTTTGAGTAGCATCAGCACCACCGGGAAGATGATGGTCAGCAGGGTGACAAGGAACGTGGGCTGGCGTTTGACGCCTTCCATGTCCGCGCCATGCTGGGTGTCGATGCCGCCGGCCACGGCGGGCGCACCCACCGGAACCCATTTCGCGGCGAGGCGTGAGAACAGCGGTCCGCAGATAATGACCGTGGGGATGGCAACGAGGATTCCCAGGGCCAGAGTGGTGCCGAGCTCTGCTTTGACGGCGCTGATCGCGATCAGGGGTCCGGGGTGCGGCGGCACCAGTCCGTGCAGCACTGAGAGCCCGGCCAGGGCGGGAATGGCGATGCGCATGAGCGGCATCTTGGAACGCTGCGTGACCAGGACGATCACGGGGAGCAGCAGCACAAGTCCGATTTCGAAGAACATCGGCAGGCCGATGATGACTGCCACCAGGGTGACGGACCAGACCACCTTGTTGCCGCTGGCCTTGTCCAGCAGCGTGTCCACCACGCGGTTGGCGCCGCCGGAGTCGGCCAGAAGCTTGCCGAGCATCGCGCCGAGGGCGATCAGCAGGCCGACTTCCTTCAGGACGCCGCCCACTCCGTCTTCGAAGTTGGAGATGACCTTGGCAAGTTCAACGCCCGAGGCAAGGCCCACGAAGGCGGAGCCGAGGACAAGCGCAAGGAAGGGGTGCAGCTTGAGTTTGGCGATCAGCACCACAATGAGTGCGATGCCGATTGCGGCGACCACCAGAAGCTGCGTGTCATGGCCGGTCCAGCCCTCGACGGCAGCAGGCAGCTGCATTGCTATTTGAGAATTCAAAGTATGGTTCCTAAGTGCGTAACGCTGGTCTATGGGGTCGCGGCGTCTGCCGCGTCCAGGTTGAGCCGCTCGATGATTTCCTGGGCTTCTTCCGACGGTGTGGCCGATACGCACAGGGAAATGTGGTTTTCGTCCGCCGTCGGCTCTTCCAGCGCATCAAACTGCGATTCGAGCAGCGCGGGAGGCATGAAGTGCCCGTGCCGCGATGCCAGGCGGTCGGAGATCTTTTCCTTGCTTCCCTGCAGGAAGACGAACACCACGCCCTCACCGCGCAGGGCGTCCCGGTAGCGCTTTTTTAGCGCGGAACAGGTGACGACGCCGGGGGTTCCGTCCTGCGTGTGCGCCCGGATCCATTCGGCGATGGATTCCAGCCACGGCCATCTGTCCTCATCGGTCAGCGGCTCACCGGCCTGCATTTTTGCGACGTTCGACGCCGGGTGCAGGTCGTCGCCTTCCGCCAGGTCCCATCCGAGCTTGCCGGCCAAGAGGCCGGCCACAGTTGATTTACCGGATCCTGAGACACCCATGATCACCAGTACCGGCTGCTGCGCAGTCTTCGCCATCAAAGTCTGCCTTCCTGAATAAATATGATTTAAACAGAGGCCAGCATATGACACGGGTTACACCCGGACAACCCTAGAACCCGGCGATGGTCCCGGAACCGTTGATTGTGACGACATGAAACGCCTCGGCACTGCGCCCGTCGGCCAAACCGGCCCGCGAGCCGGTACCCAGCATGAGGGCGCGGACTGTGCGGTCCATGGCATCCAGGTCCGGGTGCTGGCTGGCATGAACATGGATCGCCGCCAGCTTCTCCTCGACGTGTGCCGTGACGTCCACAAAATGGTTCTCCCGCTCCTCGGGTCCGGCAATCAGCCAGAGCCACGGCAGCTTGTAGGCTTCAAGGCCCGCCTCGGCCAGGTCCGGGTACGCGAAGGGGTTTTCCAGGGCCGGATAGACGGCGCGCGTTACGGCCTCGCCCACGGCGAGGTGGTCCGGATGGCTCTTCTGGATGCGGTTCCAGTTGCGTTCGGGATGCATGGAAAGCACGACGTCGGGCCGGATCTCCCGGATCAGCTTCACCACTCCCCTCATCACCTCGTGCGTCGGTTCCAGGTAGCCGTCCCGCTCGTGGAGATAGTGGATGTCGGTCACCCCGACCAGCGCAGCGGCCCGGCGTTGTTCCTCCGCCCGCATGGCCACGATCTGGTCGCGCTGCGCCGGGTCGAAACCGCCGGCGTCGCCGTCGGTCATGATGCAGTAACTGACCTCAACTCCTGCCGCGGTCCAGGCAGCGATCGTCCCGGCTGCGCCGAAGTCGATATCGTCCGGGTGGGCGGTAAAACAAAGGACCCGCTCAACCCGGTGGTGGTCCGGGTTGAACGGGCTCTTAGCCGTAGCATTGATGCTCAACTCATCAGCCTTTGCGCTTCTTGATCTCTTCGGTTGCCTGCGGAAGAACCTGGAAGAGGTCTCCGATGATGCCGAAATCGGCGATCTCGAAGACCGGTGATTCGGCATCCTTGTTGACGGCAACAATGACCTTGGCGGTCTGCATGCCGGCTTTCTGCTGGATGGCGCCGGAGATGCCGGCGGAAATGTAGAGCTGCGGGGAAACCGTCTTGCCGGTCTGGCCCACCTGCGCATCGTGGCCGATCCAGCCGGCATCTGTTGCGGCGCGGGACGCACCAACGGCGGCACCGAGGGCGTCGGCCAGTTCCTCAACCGGACCGAAATCGCCGTCGACGCCGCGTCCGCCTGCCACCACAATCCGGGCCTCGGTGAGGTCCGGACGGCCACTGGCCGGCTTGTCCGTGCGGCCGGTAATCCGGGCAGCGCCGGCCGAGGCGGACTCCGGCACGTCGACCGTGAGTACCTCCGGGCTTGCTGCTGCGCCTGCGGGTTCCGGCGTTACGCTGTTCGGCTTTACTGTCAGCACGGAGACTGCCGTAGTGGCCTTGGCCGTGGTCGTGTAGGAGCCCGCCAGCACCGACTTGTGCGCCGTGCCGTCCGGGTCCACTGCCACGACGTCGGTGATGACGCCGGCGCCAAGCTTGATGCCCAGCCGGGCTGCGATCTCCTTCCCGTCAAACGAGTTCTCCAGGAGCACTGTTGTGGCACCCGAGGCCGCAACGGCCCCGGCCAGGAATGCAGCCTTGGGGCCCACCAGGTAAGCGTCAAGGTCGTCGGACGAGGGCCGGAAGATGGCGGCGGCGCCGTGCGAACCGAAGGCGCCGGCGACGTCGTCGTTCAGTGGTCCGTTGACGGCGACTGCCGTTTCACCGAGCGTACGGGCGATCGTCAACAGTTCAAGGCTGCTCTTCTTGAGCGCCTGGCCGGGGTTGTCAATGAATACAAGTACTTTTGCCATGTCTGGAATCCTCTTAGAGCAGCTTCTGGGCGGCCAGGAACTCGACCAGCTTGATGCCGGCGTCGCCTTCGTCGGTGATGATGGTGCCGGCGGTGCGCGGCGGGCGGGCGGCTGCCGTCTGCACAGCGGTCCACGAACCGGCCTTGCCCACCTGTGCAGGGTCGACGCCGATCTCAGCGAGCGAGAGCGTGGTGATGGTCTTGCGCTTTGCAGCGATGATTCCCTTGAAGTTAGGGAAGCGCGGCTCGTTGATCTGGTCGGTAACCGACACGACGGCGGGCAGCGGTGCCTCGATGGTGTCATAGTGCGTGTCGCTGTCGCGCCGGGCGATGACGCGGCCGCCGTCCACTTCCAGTTCGGAGGCGAACGTGACCTGCGGGAGCCCGAGCCGCTCGGCCAGCTGCGCAGGAACGAGGGAGGTCTCGCCGTCGGTGGACGCCATGCCGGTCAGGACCAGGTCCACGGGGCTGTCTGCTCCAAGGTGGCGGACGGCTGCAGCCAGTGCCAGTGACGTCGCGGCTGCATCGGATCCGGCCAGCGCGTCGTCGCGGAGGTGGACGCCTTCGGTGGCGCCGATCTGGAGGGACTTCTTGATGGCATTGACGGCGCCGGCGGGACCCATGCTCAAAGCGATGACCTGGTTGCCGGCCTTTGCTCCGCCGCGGGCTTCTGTCAGCTGCAGCGCGGCTTCCAGGGCGTATTCGTCCAGCTCGGACAGGATGCTATCGGCGCGGTCCGTGGTGTTGTCCTCGGCGCTGAGGTGACGGTCCAATTGCGCGTCTGGTACATGCTTGACCAGAACGATGATCTTCAATGTCTCTTCCACTTTCTGTACAGCAGCCTTCCATGCTTGTGGATAGCCAGCCGGGTGAGGTTATGGCCGCGGATCTCCCCCGGGGTGCGGGTAGAACCAAGCTAACCATATAGCGGGGCGCCCGCGCCGTCCCGTTAAGGCCTGTGTCAGGCCGGCGCAGGACCGCGGCAGGCGGGCGCAGGACCGCGGCAGGCGGGCGCGGGACCGCGACGGCCGAGCAGCGGAGGCGGGGGCACCATGCAGGTGCCCCCGCCTCCGCTGTCGGGTGAATACGTGCCGCGCTGCCGGACGCGACGCCGGCAGTTACTGCTCCGCTGCCGCTCCGAGTGTCACGTCCACCTGCTGTTGCTGGCCGCCGCGCTGGAACGTGACCTTCACGGTCGCGCCCGCCGGCTGCTCCCGAACCGCTGCGGTCAACTGGTTGGGATCGCTGATGACGAGGTCGTTGAATTTCGTCACGACGTCGCCCACTTTCAGGCCGGCCTTGGCGGCGGCGGAGCCTGACTCCACGGTGGCCACTTCCGCACCCACCGAGAAGGACGAGCTTGAGGACGTGGAGGACTTCGACTTCACACTGACGCCGAACTGGCCGTGCGTGGCTTTGCCGTTGTCAATGATCTCCTGGGCAACACGCTTGGCGTTATTGATCGGAACACTGAAGCCCACGCCGATGTTGCCGCTGGTGCTCGAGCTGGAATCGCCGCCCGCCGAGGCAATGGCCACGTTCACACCGATGACCTCACCCTTGCTGTTGACCAGGGCGCCGCCGGAGTTGCCGGGGTTAATGGCGGCGTCGGTCTGGATCACGTTAAGGGAGATGGATCCCTGGTTCGCGGAGTTCTGGCTTTGGCCGCCGTCCGGCGGGGCAAACTGGAAGCCGCCTTCGCCGTCGCTTTGGGAATCATCCGCGCCTTCCTTGGGCGCTGCCGATGAGGCCACGCTGATGGTCCGGTTCAGCGTGGAGACGATACCGTCGGTGACCGTTCCCGTCAGGCCCAGGGGCGAGCCGATGGCAATGGCGGTGTCACCAACGTTCAGCTTGCTGGAGTCACCAAGGGTTGCCGGCGTCAGCCCCGAGGCGTTGTCCACCTTGATCACTGCAAGGTCGCTGAGGGGGTCCGTGCCAACGATTTTCGCGGTGAGCACCCTGCCGTCACTCGTCCGGACTTCGATGGTGGCGCTGGCCGTCTTGCCGTCAAGGGTCACAACGTGGGTATTGGTCAGGATATGACCGTCGTCGTCGAGGATGATTCCCGAACCGGTGCCGCCGTCGCTGCCGCTCGTCGCTTTTATGGTCACCACGCTCGGGGAAGCCTTCAGCGAAGCGGCGGTAATGACGTTCACGTCATCTTTGTTGTTGACGATCACGGTGCTGGGCTGGCCGCCGGCGCTGCTGACGGCTGACGTGGAGCCGTTGCTGAGGAAAGCATCGCTGGCCGCCACCACTCCGCCGCCCACCAGGCCGGCGGCAAGAATGCTGGCCACCAGGGTTCCCACGCCAAAGGCCGCTTTCCGCTTCGGGGTGCTTGCAGGATCGGAGGCGTACATGCTGCCCGGGTGCTGGTGGCTGGCCTGGTAGGGGCCGCTGCCCTGCGGGGCGCCGGCACCGGAGTAGTTGCTGTGTCCCTGGTGGGCGTCATGCGGGGCGGAAGGGCCCGCCTGTTGGCCGTAGAAAGGCTGGTGCTGCGGATAGACGGGCTGCGGTGCACCGTCCCCGCCTGAATGTGGCTGACCGTCACGGAAGTGCGCATTTCGATCGTCGGACTGTGCCCGGTCGAGCCGGATAGTCGGGTTGTCCTGGGCGCTCGGGTTGCGCTGCGCATCAGGGTTTCCTTGGACTGAGTCTCCGGCTGGCCGCGCCGGTGCCTGCGGCTGCAGCGCGGACTGCTGCCGGGGCTCTGCATCCAGCGGTTGCGTGTCCGCGTGAGCAGGCTGCGCCGGCCAGCCCTCCCCGGGCTTTTCCGGACCCCTGTTCTCAGGCGATCCACCCTGTGCTGGGTTCTCAGTCATTAGACTTCCTTTCATCCTTGTCTGCCTTTAACTATGGACCCTCAGACTGGAGCTAAGGCGGACGTTGGCTGGGAGGTTGCTGAACGCCGTCGGAGTCCATTTTTTGCAGGTCCGGCAGGTGCTTTCAGCGCTTTTCGCTGGTGGCATATTCCCCGTTGTGGACGGGCAATTTGGTGCACCATAGAATCAAATGGAATTGCCACAGCGACCTGCGGCTTTACACATGCGTGGGGGCGCTGCTGCATTCTGTGACGACTGGCTCGGCCGAATCAGTCGCAGAAGTGCTGAAGGGTTGCACATGCGGTCTAATTTCAAACGTCTCCTCGCCGTGATCGGCCTTGCCGGGTTGCTGGCGGTTCCCGCCACCTCAGCCTGGGCCGAAGACCCGGTGACCATTCCGTCCGGCTCGAACATCGTGGACAACGCCAATGTTCTCGGAGGACGTAAGGCCGAAGTTCAGGAAGCAATCCAGAAGCTCCTGAAAGACCACAAGTACAACCTCTACGTGGTGACTGTGGACTCTTTCACAAACCCGGCCGATCCCGCGGCGTGGGCACAGAAAGTGGCAACGAACAAGAGCATGGGCAGGGCCGATGCCATTCTGGCGATAGCGGAAGAGGGTAAATTCAGCTTTGTACTGAACTCGGCAAGCCCCATTAAGTCCAAGCAGTCCAACATCAGCCAGAATGCCGTGACGGCGAACCTGGCCGGCGGCAAGAAGGACTATGCCCAGGCAGCCATCGACACCGCTGCGGCCATCGGAGACGCGGCAGGCGGCGGCAGCGGCACCGTTTCTTCAGGCGATGGCGCCGGAGCGGCCGTACTGGTCGGCACGGGTGTCGTCGTGGCGGGTGGCGCGGGCGCCTACCTCTACTTCAGGAACCGTCGGAAGAAGACCGCAGCGTCCAGCGCCAGTTACGGCCCGCAGGGTGCGGAGCTTGACCCGCTGGCCTCGCTGAGCGTGGACGACTTGCGCAAAAAGAGCGGTTCGCTGCTTATTGAGGCCGATAACGCCATTAACTCGAGCGAGCAGGAACTGGGCTTCGCCCAGGCACAGTATGGCGATGCCGCCGTCGGGAATTTCACCAAGGCGCTGCAGGAAGCCAAGGGCCACATGTCCGAGTCGTTCAAACTGCAGCAGCAGCTTGACGACCACATCCCGGACACCGAAGAGCAGCAGCGGAGCTGGCTCGGCGAAATTATCCGCCGTTCCGAGGCTGCCCTGGCATCCCTCCAGGAACAAAAGGCAGACTTCGATTCGCTCCGTGAACTTGAGAAGAACGCCCCCCAGGCCCTGGCCGCGGTGAATGCCGGGGCCCAGGAAGCCGACGCCCGGATCGCCACGGCTGAACAAACCCTGACAACCCTGCGGGCCAAATACGCTGACAGCGCCCTTGTCCAGGTCTCGGACAACATCGGCCAGGCCAAGGAGCGGCTGGCTTTCGTGCAGAACGCCACGTCCACGGCCCAGGACAAGCTGGCCTCCGGAGAAGGCAGCCTGGCTGCAGTGGCCGTCCGTGCTGCGGAAGAGAGCCTGCACCAGACAAAAGTGTTGATCGATGCCATCACGAAGGTCTCCGGTAGCTTGGACGAGGCCCGTAACAGCCTCGAGGCCGCTGTGGTTGACACGTCACAGGACCTCGCGCAGGCCAAGGCGATGATCCAGTCCGGAGCCCATCCGGAACTTGCCGGGCCGGTGGCCGGAGTGGAAGCAGCCCTGGCGCAGGTCAAGGCGGAAATCCAGGGCGGCAAGATCGATCCGATTGCCACGTTGGAGCGGGTGGAAACGGCCCATCAGTCGCTGGACCAGTCCCTGACGGGCATCCGGGACCAGCAGGAACAGGCTCGCCGCGCACAGGCTTCGTTGCAGCAGACCATCATGTCGGCGCAGGCGCAGATCAGCGCCACCTCGGACTACATCACGGCGCGCCGCGGCGGAGTCGGGACCGAAGCGCGTACCCGCCTGGCCGAAGCCCAGCGGAACCTGGATTATGCCTTGTCCATCTCCCGCAATGATCCGGTCACGGCGCTGACGTACGCTCAGCAGGCCCACGCCCTGGCAGCCCAGGCCGCACAGCTCGCCCAGGGCGATGTGGACAGCTTCGGCTACGCAAACCAGGGCTACGGCCGCGGCGGCATGTTCGGTGGCGGAGGCGGTGGCGGACTCGGCGGTGCCATCCTCGGCGGCATCCTCATCAATTCCATCCTCAACGGAGGCAGCGGCGGCGGCTGGGGCGGCGGTCACAGCGACGGCGGCGGCTGGGGCGGCGGCGATTTCGGCGGCGGAGGCGGGGACTTTGGCGGCGGCGATTTCGGCGGCGGAGACTCCGGCAGCTTCTAGCCGATCCACAGACTAGGCGGCGGCCTTTTCCCTGGCCGCCGGATAGAAGCGGTACATCAACTGTTCACTGAATTCAGTGGCGACCACTGAGCAGGATGAAAGGCAACACCATGGTTAAGCAGTCCATTTTCGGCCGTATGGCGCAGCTGGCAAAGGCGAACATCAACTCCTTGCTGGACCAGGCCGAAGATCCGCAGAAGATGCTGGACCAGATGGTCCGGGATTACACGAACAACATTGCCGAAGCTGAATCTGCTGTGGCGCAGACCATCGGCAATCTGCGGATGCTCCAGGACGACTACAACGAGGACGTCAAGAACGCCCAGGACTGGGGCAACAAGGCCCTGGCAGCGTCCCGCAAGGCCGACGAGTACCGGAGCAGCGGCGACGCAGTGGACGCCCAGAAGTTCGACAACCTTGCCAAGGTGGCCATCCAGCGCCAGATGGCGGCCGAGAACGAGGCAAAGGCTGCCGAGCCCAGCATCGCCTCGCAGACCGAGGTTGTGGACAAGCTCAAGACCGGTCTTGACCAGATGAAGGGCAAGCTCAACGAGCTGACCAGCAAGCGCAATGAGCTGGTGGCCCGGTCCAAGACCGCCGCTGCACAGTCCCAGGTCCACGACGCGCTCAAGAGCATCGACTTCATGGATCCCACCAGCGAGGTAGGCCGCTTCGAAGAGAAGATCCGCCGCGAAGAGGCCAAGGTCCGCGGGCAGCAGGAACTCGCCGCTTCCAGCCTCGATGCACAGTTCAACCAGCTCGAAGACCTTGGCGAGCAGACCGAGATCGAAGCACGGCTCGCGGCTCTGAAGTCCGGCGGCGCGAAGCCTGCCATTGGTTCGTCGGCCAACGCTTCGGCTGCAGACTCCACGGTTGAAGAGGCTGATTTCGACAAGCTCTAGTAGCTGATCCGGTTCCGGACCGGACGCAAGAAAGGCCGGGTTCCCTGATGGGACCCCGGCCTTTCCGTTGTCAGCTACGGCGTGGGCGTCTGGCTCAAGTTCACCGCCGGTTCGCCTCCCGACGTCAGCCCCGCCCCCGCCGTACAGCTCCCGGAACGGACCTCGCCGCCGTTGTAGACCTTGCGCAGGCAGTTGCGCAGGGCCAGCTGGCCCCAGTAGTTGGGGTGCAGTGATTCCTGGATGTAGTAGTCGCTGAAGGCAGTGCTCGCCGTCCGGATCTCGTTGATCCACTCACTGTTGTCCGCGGCGCCGGCGCTCCGCCAGTCAGCCAGAGCGGTGTTGTTCAGCTTCTTCGTCGTATCGGCGCACAGTTCATGGCCGCTGAAGAGCGCGGACACATTGAGCGTGTGAACGCCGGCCACTCCGGAAGCAGCGATGCCGGCTGAAATGGTGGCGTTGATGGCTGGCACGGCGGCCCCCGCAGCCCAATCCAAGTCCGCATTCCAGAAGCCGCAGCCGTAGGTGCTTTGCCGGCTGAAACCGGCTTCGGAATAGGCGATGTCGGAACTCCGCGGCAGTGGCGAGACGTAGTTCTGTACCACCAGGCTGTACTCACCGGGCGCGTAGCCTGCACTGCCCATGGCCTTGGCAACGTTGGCAAGCGAGGTGCCGATCCGGCCTGCCACCGCCGCCCTGTTGGCGCCCGAGAAGTTGGTGGCTACCGTGGTGGAGTCCTTGCAGTAACTCGGTGCCCACCACGGGCTGGTCATGAACTTGGAGACACACGTGGCGATGATGCCGGCAAAACCCAGGTCGTTGCCACCGATCGAAACCACTACCATCCTGACCCGGTGGGATGATGCGAAGCGTTGAAGTTCCAGGGCCTGTCCGCTGTTCCCGGCAGCGTCGGTGTAGAAGTCGAGCCCCGGTTTGAATTCCCCTGAAGAGTTCCAGGACGTGGCCGTTTTGGCGCCGGAACAGGCCAGGTTGAGTGCCTGCGCCTGCCCGATCCTGATTTCCGCTGACGAGGAGCGGTGGCAGCCCCCCGTGCGCTCGGACTGGCCGGCATCCAGGTAGGCGGCGTCACCCAGGGCGTCTGCCTGGGCAGGATCGCTGGAGTTGCCCGCCCAGCGGCCCGCCTCCCCCGAAACATAGGAATCCCCGACGCTCACCACCCACGCATCGCCGCCAGCCGGCGCGGCGTGGGCGGTAGGGGCGATCAATGCCGAAACTGAGATTGCGGCGGCGAGACCCGCCAGGAGAGCCCGGGTGGCGGGCCGCTGGCAGTGTGCCGCTCTGACCGCTCCCGCCTCTTTGGCCGCTGCAAGGAATAGCTTCATTGGACATCCTTTTTCCTGCGCGCGGCATCATTGCGGCGAACAGGTGGCCGGCACCCGGCAGCCTCCAGCCGTATGCCGTTGTCAACAGGAAAAGCCCGATCCGAACGGAACCGTCCCTGCGGAGAATGAACGCAACGGACGGCAGGAGCGAGTCTACGGCCAAGTTACCGGCCAGTAAATAGCGTGGTGCGCCGTGTACCGTGGAAGCATGCCTTCCACCATTGTCTGGCTTCGTGATGACCTTCGCCTGGATGACAATCCGGCGCTGGCCGACGCGGCAGCCCTGGGCCACCCCGTGACTGTCGTGTACATCCTGGATGAAGAATCGCCGGGGGTGCGCGCCCTCGGCGGTGCAGCCAAGTGGTGGCTGCACCATTCACTGGCGTCCCTGGCTGCCGGACTGGAGGCCGCCGGCTCCCGGCTGGTCCTTCGGCGCGGGAGCGCAGCGGGAATCATCCAGGAACTGACGGCAGGCACCGGAGCCTCACACCTGAGGTGGAACCGCAGGTACGGCGGACCCGAACGCAGCATCGATGCCGGCATTAAGGCCTGGGCCGGGGACGAAGGCCTTGATGCCGCGAGCTTCCAGGCCAGCCTCATGTTCGAGCCGTGGACCATCCGTACCGGATCCGGCGGGCCCTACAAGGTTTTCACGCCCTTCTGGCGCGCCTGCCTCGAAAGCGGTGAGCCGCGGATGCCGTCCGGCGCCCCCGGCAAACTGCCCCAACCGGCGCGGAACGACGACGGGGCGCTCCCCCACAGCGACGATCTGGACGGCTGGGGGCTGCTCCCCCGGACACCGGACTGGAGCGCGGGACTCGCGGAGGCGTGGACGCCCGGTGAAGCGGGCGCGCACAGCCGCCTGCACGACTTCCTTGATGGCCCTGTCGAGGAGTACGGAACCGGCCGGGACCGGCCGGGAGTCGAAGGCACCAGCCGCCTTTCCCCCCACCTTCGATTTGGTGAAATCAGTCCCTTCCGCGTCTGGCACGCGCTCCGTGAGCGCTTCCCGCACCAGGCCACCGCCGACGTCGGGATCTTCCGGTCCGAACTGGGCTGGCGCGAGTTTTGCTGGCAGCTGCTGTATGAGAACCCGGAGCTGGCGACACGGAACTACCGACCCGACTTCGACCGCTTCGAGTGGCAAACGCCGTCGGACGCTGAACTGGAAGCCTGGCAGCAAGGCCGGACGGGCTATCCGTTGGTGGATGCCGGAATGCGGCAGCTGTGGCAGACCGGCTGGATGCACAACCGCGTCCGGATGGCCGCCGCGTCGTTCCTGGTGAAGAACCTGCTCGCCGACTGGAGGCTGGGCGAAGCATGGTTCTGGGACACCCTGGTGGACGCCGATTCAGCCAGCAATCCGGTCAACTGGCAATGGGTGGCCGGATCAGGAGCGGATGCTTCCCCGTATTTCCGGATCTTCAACCCCGTGACGCAAAGCAAGAAGTTCGACGCAGCGGCCCGATACCTGCGGGAGTTCATTCCGGAAATCGCCGGGATGGATGACAAAACGATCCACGAACCCTGGAAGTCTCCGGAACAGGCTGCCGGGTATCCGGAGCCCGTGGTGGGCCTGCCGGAGTCACGCGAGCGTGCTCTGGAGACCTACCAGAGGCTCAAGGACAGCTGAGCCGGGGCCGCCTTCAGCGACCCCGGCTTGCGGCCGGCCAGCAGGGCCGTCAGCGACTGCTGACCTTGCCCATCAGGGATGCAATGGGACTCAGGAAGAGCGGCCGGGCCAGGAACCACGCAGCGACCATGACGGCGACAGACGCGGCAAAGATGCCGAAGCCGACCCAGCTGACGTCGTCGCTGCCGCCGTACATGTGGTTAAGGTTCCGGAGCGCGCCGGTGGCGAGCACCAGGAACACGTGGACAACGATGAAGGCGACAAAGTAGATCATCACCGGGAAGTGCACGGCACGGGCGGCCTCGATCGGGAAGGCCTTGTTCAGCGCCTTGGCGTTCTTGGGCCAGGCCGAGGACATCCTGAGGCCTGTGATGAACGCCAGGGGCGCCGCGACGAAGACCGTGAGGAAGTACGTGAGCAGCTGGAGGGCGTTGTAGTTGACCCAGCCGTTCTCCGTGGGCCAGTTCAGGGATGCGTACTGCAGAGCCGCTGAGAGGGCGTTGGGGAAGACATCCCAGCTGGTGGGCACGATCCGCACCCACTGGCCGGTGGCGAAAATCAGGACGGCGAACACGATGCCGTTGAGGATCCACAGCGCGTCCAGGACGAGGTGGAACCACAGGGCGAGGCTGATCTTCGTCGGGGCATTTCTGGTGCGGATCATGCCCTTGTTGTTCCGTGTCCAGTAGGCAGCGGGACGAGTCTGCGTCCGCACCTGCCAGCCGGAGCGGATGATGAGCAGCAGGAAGAAGCCGTTGAGGAAGTGTTGCCACGCCAGCCAGGCCGGGAAGCCCGCGGGAGTTCCCTCAGGGAGCTCTGAATGGCCCGGGTAGGCCGCCAGGAAGTCCTTGACGCCGGCAAGTCCGGTGATCCACTTCGCGAGAAGCACCACGAGAAGAAGGGCAACGAGCGCGGCCGGCACTGCCCAGTACAGCTTGGCCCATTTACCCTTTGCAGTTCCGGACTTCTTCTTGGTCGGTAGTGACATCGAACAGCATTCCTCTCGAGAATGATCGACTAGTGACGTAGACGGATCCGCCCCTGCCGGGTGCACCAGCGGGAGCGCCGGCCGGGTTAAGTTCGCCTTAATAGCTTGGATCATGAACAGCGGAAGAGCGAACCCGTACGGGCCGGCGGTCATCCCCCGCAACATACGATCCGTTCCCAGGCGGCGACGGCCTGCCAATGCGGTGATCGTCGTTGACCAGCCACTTGGCACCGCAGGACATAGCCCCCGCGAATGAGAATACTAGGAAATGCTAGTAGTTGGTGACCTGGAGACAAAGAAAAGAGGCCCTGACCGGCATTGCTGCCGGTCAGGGCCTCTTCCATGGTTGCGGGGACAGGATTTGAACCTGTGACCTCTGGGTTATGAGCCCAGCGAGCTACCGAACTGCTCCACCCCGCGTCGCAAGAACAACACTACCCTACTTTTGCGGCCGCTCCGACCACTCCCCGGCGCCGCTCCCCAAGAACGGGCCAAAGCAAAAGGCCCGGATTCCCTCTCGGGAATTCCGGGCCTTTCCTTCAGTTGCGGGGACAGGATTTGAACCTGTGACCTCTGGGTTATGAGCCCAGCGAGCTACCGAACTGCTCCACCCCGCGTCGCAAGAACAACACTACCGGCCGGTGAACTTCAGACCAAATTGAGGCGACGTGATCTGCGTCTCGGCACCGGACGGCGCCGCTCAGAAGCTGCCGTCCCGCCGCCCTGCCGGACCACTTCCAAGCCAGACCGCTGCCCAGCCGGACCCGGCCAATACGGCACAGGCCGGCTTCCCCGTCCTCGCGGAGGGGGAAGCCGGCCTGTACGGGCCTAGAGGCTATAGGGAGCCAGCAGGCGCCCGGTCAGTTGCTTGGAGAGGGCGACGGCGTCGCCGCAGCTGTGGGGGCAGCCGTGGGAGCCGGAGTGGGTGAAGCACTTGCTGCGCCGAGCTTCGCTTCGGCGTCGATCGCCTTCTGCAGTGCGGCGGACAACTTCTTCTGCTGCTCTCCGTAGGCGGCGAAATCACCCTTCGCGAGGGCCTCCTGGCCCGCCTTGATGGCAGCGTTTGCCTCGTCCAGCGCAGCCTTCAGCTCCGCCTTGGCGTCGGTACCGCCGGTGGCGGGCGGCGTTCCGCCTCCGGTGGCAGGAGGAGTCTGCCCGTTGTTGTCTGAATCACCAGCCGAGGCGCCGGAGTCCCCGCCGAACAACTGGTTCAACGCCTGGTCAAGCGTTGGGGCAAAGCCGATCTTGTCGCCGAACGCCACCAGCACACGCTGCAGCGTTGGATAGGACGTTTCGCCCGTGGACCGCAGGTACACAGGCTGCACGTACAGCAGGCCACCGCCCACGGGGAGAGTAAGGAGGTTGCCGTTGAGGACGTCAGACGCGCCCTGCCGGAGCAGATTCAAGGCCTGGGACACGGTGGGATCCGAGTTGAACTTGTTCTGGGCCTGGCCGGGGCCGGGAACCTGGGCTTCCGGCGGGATCTGCAGGAGCCTGAGCTGGCCGTAGCTTTCCGCTTTCACGCCCTTCTGGTTGCCGGCGTCGGAATCCGCGGCCAGGAAGCCATAAAGCACGTTGCGCGCGGTGCCGTTGACCACCTGGGGAATGAACGACGACGTGAGCTGGAAAGCGGGCTTGTCCTGGTCCGGCATCTGCAGCGACATGTAGAACGGCGGCTGCTTGACCTCCTCCTTGACAGTGGGATCGTTAGGCACGGACCACGCGTCGTTGTTCGTGTAGAAGTTGTCCGCCTGGGTGACGTGGTAGCGGCCCAGCAGTTCGCGCTGGACCTTGAACAGGTCCTCCGGGTAGCGGACGTGGCTCATAAGGGCCCCGGACATCTCCGAGAAGGGCTTCAAGGATGTCGGGAAGACGTTCTGCCAGGCCTTCAGCACCGGGTCCTGGTCGTCCCAGGCGTACAGCGTCACGGAGCCGTCGTAGGCGTCAACAGTCGCCTTGACGGAGTTGCGGATGTAGTTCACCGAACTGTTGGGCAGGGCGACGGTGCGGCCCGCCGTCGTCTGGGAATCGGCGGTGGCCGACGACAGCTGTTCCTGCTGCGAATAGGGGAAGTACTGGCTGGTGGTGTAGCCGTCCACTATCCACTTCACCCGGCCGTCCACAACAGCCGGGTACGCGTTGCCGTCCACCGTGAGGTACGGGGCGACCTTTTCGACGCGGTCCCGCGGGTTACGGTCGTAGAGGATCTGCGACTCGGCGTTCACGCCGTCGGACAGCAGGAGATCGGAGGACTGGAACTTGATGGCGTAAAGGACCTTGTTGAAGAAGCTGCCGACGTTCGGTCCGCCGTTGCCGGTGAAGGTGTACTGCGTTTCGCCGTCGCCTTCCTTGCCGGCGGGACGGTCCTGCTCGCGGTTCAGCGAGCCCTTCGGGGCTCCGACGATCGAGTATTCCGGTGAGTTCTCGCCGAAGTAGATCCGGGGCTGGTAGGTCGTGTCGTTGCCGAGGACACCATTGGACGGAATGCCGGCCTGAAGGAATTCGGGCTTGCCGTCCGCGGTGAACTTGTTGCCCTTGGCCGCGACCACGCCATAGCCGTGCGTGTAGACGACGTGCCGGTTCAGCCAGGACTGCTGGTTGGCGCTGAGGCCGTCCGGATTGAGTTCACGGACGGCAATCACGGTGTCCTGGACCTTGCCGTCGACTTCGTACCGGTCCACGTTGAGTGCGCTCGGGAACTGGTAGTAGGGCCGGTACTGCTCAAGCTGGGAGAACGCGTCCGAAATCAGGTTCGGATCCAGGAGCCGGATATTCGCAGTGGTTTGTGCATCCGGCGCTAGGGCACCGGTAGTGGCGGTGGTGGTGGCGTTGTACCGGTCCTCCTGGATTTTGTCCAGGCCGTAGGCTGCACGGGTCATGCTGATGTTCCGCTCGATGAACGGCTTCTCAAGGGTCTGTTCGGACGGGCGCACCTGGAACTGCTGGATGACCCACGGGTAGACACCGCCGGCAAGGATGGACGTAATGACCAGCATGGCCGTGCCGATGACGGGCAGGCGCCATTTGCCGATTATGGCAGCAACGATGAACAGGATGGCAACCAGCGCGGCGGCGACAGCCAGGATGGACTTGGTGGGGATGACGGCGTTGACATCCGTGTACAGGGCGCCGGACCAGCGTCCGTTGCTGTTCTGCACCGCGGAGTAGCGGTCCAGCCAGAAGTTCACTCCGAGGAGCAGCAGGAAGGCAGCGCCCGTCACGGCAAGGTGGATCTGGGCAGCCCGGCTGGTGAAGATGCCGCGTTCCATGATCCGGATGCTGCCGTAGAGATAGTGCGTCAGGATTCCCGCGATGCCGGCGACCACCACCACGCTGATGAGGAAGCCTGTGACGAAGCCGAGGAACGGCAGGGTCATCAGGTAGAAGCTGATGTCGAGGTTGAACTGCGGGTCGTTCTGCCCGAACGGTTCCTGGTTCAGGAAGAGCAGCACTTTCTGCCACTGGCTGGCGGCGGCGCTTCCGGCGAACAGGCCGAAGAGTATCGGCAGGCCGATCATGACTACCCGGCGGACCGGTTCCAGCTGCGCCTGGTAGCGGTTCAGGTTGTCCCTGATCTCCGAATCCGGGGCGTAGACGGGACGGGCGTGGTAGGCGATCCGGATGGCATAGAACATCGCAGCGAACATGAGCGCGAAGGCGACCAGGAAGATGATGATGCGTGCCAGGTTCTCCGTGAGGAAGACTTCGAAGAACCCAAGCTGCTGGTACCAGAGAACATCGGTCCAAACATTGGCGAAGAAGATGAAGCCGACCACAACCAGTGCTACGACGATCAACGTCGGCGTCAAGGCACCTCGCCTTGGCTGGGGTCTTCCGGGCGGAGTGGAGCTGGCGGGACGGGACAAACTCGGTACCTCATAGCTGGTCGTCAGTTACTGGTTTTGTCAAAACTCAGGGTGCGTGCTGCTCGGACCGCCGGCACACCCCGGACGTGAGGTGAACGACAGTCATTAGTGCCACGAGTGGCGGTGGTGCTTAGTTCCTGCAATTAGTCTAGTTGCTGGTGCACGAGGGAAGTCCGGATGTGTCGCCGCCTGAACCGATCACGGCGACTGCTTCCCTGGCCTCGGCCAGGTTCTCGACTTTGACCACCTGCAACCCGTCCGGAATGTGTCCCACCACCTCCCCGCAGTTGGCAGCCGGCGCAAGGAACACCTCCGCGCCGTCCTCCCTGGCCCCGTACATCTTCTGCCCGATCCCGCCGATGGATCCCACGACGCCGTCGGGCGTGATGGTGCCCGTCCCGGCGATATGTTTACCGCCGGTCAGGTCCCCCGGGGTGATGGTGTCGATGATGCCCAGGGCGAACATCATGCCCGCGCTGGGGCCGCCCACCTTCTCGAGGGAAATCTTGACGTCAAAAGGGAACTTGAATTCGTACTGCAGCAGCACGCCGAGGATGAATTTTCCGGCGGCGTTCTTCATGGGGGTGATGGTCTCCGTGACCTGCGCCGCATCACGCGTGACAACGACCGTGGCGGGCTTTCCCTTGCCGGCGGCGAGTTCCTCCTGCACGACGCTGAGCGACGTCACGGGTTTGCCGTTCACGCTGGCGAAGACATCGCCGGCCTGGAGCTTGCCGGCGGACGCCGACTGATCCGCGAGGTCTGCCACCCGCAGTTTCTGTTCGAAAGGAATATCGAGTTCCTTCAGTGCGGAAGCCGTGGCGTTCTCCTGGGAAGTGGTCATGGCCACTGCGCTCTCCTGCTGGGACTCCTCCTTCGTCACCCCGGTGGGGAAGATGAGCTCCTCCGGATAGACCGCCTTGGATTTGTCCAGCCAGGCTGAAAAAGCTTCGAAGACGCTGACCGGGCCGTTGGGGCCGCCGTCGACATAGACAGTGGTGAGGTCCAGGTTCCCCTTGGCCGGAAACGTTTCGCGGCCGGTCACGCTGATGACCGGCTTGCCGTTGTCGTTGGCCAGGGTGTTGAAGGTGGGTCCCGGTGATTCAACGACGTACGGTACAGGAAGGCTGGCGGCGGTGATGCCCAGCGCAAGAGCCATCAAACCGGAGGCCACCATCGCGGGGTAGCGGTTGTCGCTTGCTTTGGCACGGCGGGACGTCGGCCGGCGGGAAAGCCTGCCGCGGGTAGTCCCGCTGCCGTTTCCCGGTTCCGCAGGATCCCCTGGAACCTGGTCGCCCTGAGTGATTGTCAATGAAGGACCTCTCCGTACCTGCGCCCTCGGACGCGGCCCTGTGGCTGAACCGGATCGCACTGACGGCAGCCTGCAAATATTCCGATGACTAACACTACGCGTTGAGCGGGCGGCACCGCTCTTTGCCGACAGCGAACGGGGCCGGATTCGGCAGACAGCCGCCAAGGCCCCGGGGTACCGTGAAGGTGATCAACAGTCACACCGACGATCGGCGGGATCATGACCTCCAACCCACTCAATCCGTCCAACGGGGACGACGACACCCCTAAGGATCCGCTTGCGGAAATGCTACAAAACCTCATGGGTGGCAAGGGCATGGGTGACATAGACCCCGCTGAACTGGCCAAGGCCGCAGGGCTTCCGGACGATCCGAACCTGTTGGCCCAGATGTTTTCGCAGGTGCAGGCCATGATGAGCGCGCCCTCCGAAGGGCCCGTGAACTGGCAGCTCGCCCACGACAATGCGCGGCGGGTTGCCGCAAGCGGCTCCGACCCCTCTGTCACGGCCCAACAGTCCCGTGAAATCGATGAGGCACTGCGACTGGCCGAGTTGTGGCTTGACCAGGTCACTGAGCTTCCCGCCACCGGCCTGATCGGCCGGGCCTGGTCCCGCGCCGAGTGGGTCGAGGAGACGCTCGGCACTTGGAAGCGGCTCACTGAACCCGTGGCGAACAGCATTGCAAATGCGCTGTCCACAGCCATGACCGAGCAGATGCCCGAGGAAATGAAGTCCATGATGGGCGGGGCTTCCTCCATGCTGCAGAACATGGGCGGCGCCATCTTCGGCATGCAGCTCGGCCAGGCCATCGGTGCCCTGTCCGCGGAAGTGGTGAGTTCAACGGACATCGGGGTTCCGCTGGCCGACCTCGAAATGGCCCTCCTCCCGGCCAACGTGGCCAAGTTCGGCGAGGGCCTGAGCTTGCCCGAGAACGACATCCGGCTTTTCCTTGCGGTGCGGGAAGCGGCGCATGCCCGGCTCTTCGTCCAGGTGCCCTGGCTCCGCGGCCACCTCCTGGGAGCCATCGAGGCCTACGCCCGGGGCATCCACATTGACACGTCCAAGATCGAGGAACTGGCCCGGGAGATCGACCCCAGCAACCCCGAAGGCATCCAGGAGGCGCTGTCGCAGGGCGTATTTATGCCCCAGCGGACCCCCGCCCAGGAACAAGCACTGGAGAAACTCGAAACGGCGCTGGCCCTGGTCGAAGGCTGGGTGGACGAGCTGACCGCAGCGGCCACCGAGAAGTTCCTGCCCTCTGCCTCCGCTCTGCGCGAGACAGTGCGGCGCCGCCGTGCCACGGGCGGCCCGGCCGAGCACGCCTTCTCGTCCCTGGTGGGACTGGAACTGCGTCCCCGCCGCCTGCGCGAGGCCGCCGCGCTGTGGGCTTCCCTCAAGGAAGAACGTGGCACCGAGGGACGGGATGCCATTTGGCAGCACCCCGACCTCCTGCCCACCGGCGAGGACCTGGACGATCCCCAGGGGTTCAGTGCACGGCGCAAGCTCGCCGAAGCGAGCGACACCGAGGTGGACGACGCGCTGCAGAAACTGTTGAACGGCGGATTCGACGAACCGGCCGAGGACGAAAAGACCTCTGACGACAAGGACACCGGCGGCGGTCCCGGCTCCGGCACGGACGACGACGGCGGGACGCCGAAAGCCTGACCCGCCGGCTTTGAGGTCAGCTAGCCGAGCACTGACGGACCGTGGGTTTCGTCAGTGCTCGAGCTTTGTCCATCGACGTCCGGCGACATTCCCCGCGACGTTGCGAACGCCACGCCTTCAAGAAACGCCTTGGCCCGCTGGGTTTCGGGGTAAGCCTCCAGGAGTCGCCAGAACGCGGCGTTGTGGCCGGCCACAAGCAGATGCGCCAGTTCGTGCAGGAGCACATAGTCGATGACCCACTGCGGCATCGTCCGCAGTTTGTCCGAGAGCCTGATGGTCCCGTCGGCGGGAGTCGCGGAACCCCAGCGCGAGTTCTGGTTGCTGACCCACCGCACGGAAGACGGGACGGAGCGTCCGCCAAGGTACTTCGCCGACAGTTCGGCCGCATGTGCGGCGAGCGCGGCATCCGTGGCCGGCCTGCGCCGCCCCTCCCCGCGCGACCGCCGGACTCCCTGTAACCGGAGCTTCTCCAGCATCCGGTGGACCCATTCGCTTTCCTGGCCCTTGGTGAAGTGCGCCGGGATGGCCACAACGGCTGTTCCGTTCTCCCAGAACGCTGCCACGGTCCGGCGACGGCGGGCCGAGCGGCGGACGACCACCGGCGCGCCGTCGGGGGTAGTCAGCGGAATCGCCCGTGGCGGGGCGCCGCCGGCCATCAGGCGCTGCTGCTTTCCGTGAGGACTTCGAGCACGGCTTCGCCGTACTTCTCCAGTTTCGACGGCCCGATTCCGGCCAGCTGGCCCAATTCTTCGAGGGACGCCGGCCGCGCCTCGGCGATGGCAGTCAAGGTCGCATCAGTGAACACCACGAACGCCGGAACCTCGGCGGCCAGGGCCACGTCCTTCCGCCACTGGCGCAGCGCGTCGAAGGTCTGTTCCTCGTAGCTCGGCGGGCACTGGCTGCAACGGCCCACCTTGCGTTCGGCACCCGTGGACAGCATGCTTCCGCAGACCCGGCACATCGCCGGGGACGCCGCCTTCCGCCGCGGCGCGGGCCCTTTGCCGCGCGCCGTCGAACTGGCAACCGAGTCCGGGCGGAGGCCGTCCAAAAAGCGGGACGGCTTCCGGTTGGCCCTTCCGCCGGGAGTCCGGGCCAACGACCAGGAAAGGGACAGGTGCTCGCGCGCCCTGGTGATCCCCACGTAGAGCAGCCGGCGTTCCTCGTCCACGTCTTCCGGGGAGTCGGCGAACGAGATTGGCATAAGTCCTTCGCAGAGCCCCACGAGGAAGACCGCGTCCCACTCGAGGCCCTTGGCGGCGTGCAGCGACGCCAGGGTCACCCCTTGCACGGTCGGGGCATGCTGGGCCAGCGATCGTTCCTGCAGTTCGTTGACAAAGTCCGAGAGGGTGAACCGCGAACCCCGGCTGAGTACCAGCTCATCGGCCAGCGCAACCAGCGCGGCCAGCGATTCCCAGCGTTCCCGCAGCGCTCCGCCGTTGTGCGGGGCGGACGCCGTGTAGCCAAGGGATGCCACGATGTCCCGGACCAGCTGGCCCAATGGCTCGGGTTCGGAGGTTTCGGCAGCTGCACGGGTGGCGGCCCTGAGCTGGAGGATTGCGTCCCGGACTTCCTTGCGGGCGAAGAACCGCTCTCCCCCGCGCAGCTGATAGCCGATTCCGGCCGAAGCCAATGCCTGTTCATAGGCCTCCGACTGTCCGTTCGTGCGGAACAGCACGGCGATCTCGCTGGCCGGGGTGCCGGCGTCGAGCAGTTCCCGGATCTTGATCGCAACGGTGGCAGCCTCGGCTTCATCGTCCGCGCACTCCGTGAACTGGGGCGGCGGTCCGGGCTGCCGCTGTGCGACCAGTTTGAGCGGAGCCGCCCAGGCGGCATCCGCTACGGGGCCTCCGCTGCGCCGGCCCGCGAGAAGGTCATTGGCCAGTTTGACCACCTGTGGCGTGGAGCGGTAATCCCTGATCAGCTTGACGACGTTTGCACCGGGATACATGGCCTTGAAACCGAGCAGGTGCTTGGGGGAGGCTCCGGTGAACGAATAGATGGTCTGGCTGGCGTCGCCCACGACGCACAATTCGTCGCGTCCGCCCAGCCAGAGTTCCAGGAGCCGCTGCTGCAACGGCGAAACGTCCTGGTACTCGTCCACCACGAAGTGCCGGTACTGTTCGCGGACGGTGGCGGCCACCTTCGGGTCCTCCTGCAGGATCCCGACAGTGATCAGCAGGACGTCCTCGAAGTCGATGACGTTGCGGTCCGTCTTGACGTCCTCATAGGACTGGAACACCCGGGCCACAGCCGTGAGGTCGAATCCCCCGGGGTTGCCGCGGTCCTTCGCGTTCTCGAGGTAGTTCGCCGGCGTCAGCATGGACACCTTGGCCCACTCGATCTCTGACGCCAAATCCCTGATGGATGCCCGGTCCGTGCTGAGCCTCAGGCGGCGGGCGGCTTCGGCGATCATCTGCGCCTTGTGGTCCAGGAGGTTTGGCAGCGCACCGCCGACGGCCTGCGGCCAGAAGAACTGCAGTTGCCTCAGTGCGGCGGCGTGGAAAGTCCTTGCCTGGACGTTGCCTACGCCGAGATCGCGGAGCCTGCTCCGCATCTCCGCCGCAGCGCGCGCGGTGAAGGTCACGGCCAGCAGCCTCTGCGGACTGTAGACGCCTGAGTGCACGCCATAGGCAATCCGGTGGGTGATGGCGCGCGTCTTGCCGGTGCCTGCACCCGCGAGCACGCACAGGGGCCCGTTCAGTGTGCTCGCGACTTCCCGCTGCTCGTCGTCCAGTCCGCCCAGAATGCGGTCTTCCAGGGACCGGTTGTCCTGCGCAGCGGGCTCGGCGGAAGCGATGTCGCCCTCGGCGGTGCGTTCAAAATTGTCAGTTGTCACTTGCTGCTCATGTCACTTGGTGCTGGGTCGATCGATGGTGTCGCGCGGAGGTCCGCTGTGCGGGGACGTCATTCGTCGGCAGGACGGTCCTGGATGATGCCGCCATACCAGTGCTCAATCAAGGACCGGGCAATGGACAGCCTGCTGGAAATGACAATCTCCCCGCTCAGCACCGCGGCCTGAAGCTCCGCACGGCTGAACCACCGCGCACGGGTGACCTCCACGCCGTCGGGCATTGCTTCGGTGTCCTGTGTCCTGGCGGTGAACCCCAGCATCAGCGAGGCGGGGAAAGGCCAGGACTGGGACCCCAGATACTGGGTGGCGGTGATCCGCACGCCCACTTCTTCCTGGATTTCCCGGACGACTGCCTGCTCCAGCGACTCGCCCGGCTCCACGAACCCGGCCAGGGTGGAATAGTTCTTCGCGTCAACGGGCCCGCCGCCACCCAGCAGGAGCCGGTCATCCGGGCCGACCACCGTCACGATGATAGCCGGATCTGTCCGGGGGTAGTGCTCGGAGTTGTCGGCAGGGCACCTGCGGACCCAACCTCCTGCCTCAACGAGCGTCGCGGCGCCGCACCGCGGACAATGAACGTGCGTGGCATGCCAGTTGGCGATCGCGCTGGCTTCGATGAAGAGGGCGGTGTCGGTGGCATTCAAGCGTGCCGCCACGTCCCGGAATCCCGTCCAGACGGCATCCGACGGTATTCCGGCGATGCCCCGTTCGAACTGTTCCGCCCGGACCTCAAAAGGCTCCTCCAGGACAAATAGGACGATTTCCGTACCTTCGTCCAGGTGCGAGCCGGCTAGGGCGGACCCGAGGTAGATGGTCATGGCCGGCGGGGTTCCGGCCTCGCCGAGGCTCGCCGCTAGTCCGGCGGCGTCCGTCAGCAGGAGGCTGTCGCCACAGACCAAAGCCTGGCGGTGCGAGAGGACCATGGCCAGCGCCCGGCCGGAATTGACCACGGAGTCCACCATGCCCGGCTTCATCCTGGCGCCGGATCCCCTGTCAACGAGGGCGGGACGGACGGGGAGGACAGTGTCCATAAGGTGGTTCGCCGGCAGCCGCTTCAAAGGAGGCGTACCGCCAGGGGCCACACCTTCCGCTCCCCTATTTTGCTCTGCCTCATTTTGGGATGCCGGTGACTCCGCAAGACTCATGTACCCACCGTACTGACTCCGGCTGACAATTGACATTTGCTCCGGCCGCAACGGACCCCCGTTGCAGCGTTCCGAACACTGGTTTGGCAAGGGGATTCGTCACGATCTGAAGACTCGCCGTGGTACATCGCCATCTTGGGCGCCAGTCAATCTACCGTGGACGGGTGAGAAGAAAACCGATCGAGCTGGCAGCTGTAGCAACTGCGGCAGTCCCCGGACTGACGCCCACCGCCGTGAGTTCCGCACCCGACGATCCGGCGGACTTTGATTCGGCCCTCCTCCTGGACTCCGAAGGGAAGCAGTGGCGGGTACGCTCCCCCCGCCACGCTGAGGCCAGCGCCCGGCTGGAAACGGAGTTCATGGTGCTCCGCGCGTTTGCTCCCGGAATCAGGGCCGAACTGCCTTTTCTGATGCCCACGGTGGCTGGCACCGTTCGGCAGGGTGCACTCAGCACCTTTGTGTACTCGCATCTGGCAGGCACCACCCGCAGCGTCGAAGAACTGACAGCCGGACCGGAAGGTCTGGCGAAGGAAATAGGTGCGGCACTGGCCGCCATTCACGACCTTCCGCGGACTTTGGTCAGCAACGCCGACCTCCCCAGCTACACACCCAATGAGTTCCGGCAGCGCAGGCTCAACGAACTCGACCAGGCTGCCACCACAGGGAAGATCCCTCCCGTGCTCCTGCGCCGTTGGGAACATGCACTGGAAGACGTCTCGCTGTGGCGTTTCAATCCCTGCGTTGTCCACGGCGACCTGCATGAGGACAACATCCTCGTTGACGGGGACCGTGTGACGGCTGTGACGGGCTGGACCGATTTGCGCATCGGCGACCCCGCCGACGACATGGCCTGGCTCGTGGCCTCCAACGAACAGGGCTTCGTGGACGCCGTGCTGAGCCACTACACGTCCGGCCGCAGGGATGCGCCGGACGCCCACCTGCTGCGCCGCGCGGCGCTCTCCGCCGAGTTCGCGCTGGCCCAGTACCTGGTCAAGGGCCTGGCGGCCGGAAACGAGTCCATGATCGGCGAAGCTGAAGAAATGCTGGCCTCGCTTGCCGAAGACATCGCCGAGCACGGCGGTCAGCCCATCAGCGTGGAACCCTTGCCGCAGGCCGTCCCCGCCGTGCACGTGGAACCCGTTCCGCTGGACGGACCGTCCGTGCATGTCGAAGCCCTCCCGCAGGTCCAACCGGCCGGTGCCGGGGCCGTGCCTTCGGTCCATGTATCACCGATCCCGGCCGAACAGCCCGCCACCACCGTCGCCTCCGGTCCGCCAGCCAAGGGCGGCGAAGCCGGTCAGGCTGCCGGCGCAGATGGGGAAACCACGCCCCATGCCCCGCCGGCAGCGGACGACACGTCCACCGCCGCCATTACGATTGTGGACGCAAAGTCCCACTAGCCGAGCCGGACGCTTTCGCCAGTGCGGTGGTTCCGCCGAGGGCCGCAGTAACGATGTCCTCCAACTGTTCGGCCGTCCCGAGGTCGTGCGGGCGGACCACCTGATTTTCCCCCACGTAGTAGAAAGCGGCCCGGACATTGTCGAGGGGCACTCCCTTGAGCCGGGCCCAGGCGAGCCGGTAGACGGCCAGCTGGACGGCTTTCACCTTCAGCTGCCCGGCGGCGGGACGGCGGCCTGTTTTCCAGTCCACCAGGTCCCAGCGCCCGTCGGCGTCCCGGAACACGGCATCGATCCGGCCACGCACCACAACGTCTCCGATGCGCGTTTCCACCGGAACCTCCACATGGGCCGGGGCACGGTGCGCCCACTCAGAGTTCCGGAACGTCTCCACCATGGAGTCCAGCCCGTACGCCTCGTCAATATGGTTGTCCGAGCCCGGCGCCTCGTCCAGTTCCAGCATGCCTGCCTTGCCGAAGTACTCTTCGACCCAGGCGTGGAAAGCCGTGCCCTTGCGGGCTGACATGCCTGGTTCCCTGGGAACGGGGCGCCGCAGCCGTGCAAGGACTGATCCCGGATCATCGCCCAGGTCCACAAAGGTTGACGCAGAGATGTGGCCGGGCAAGTGGACATCCTGCACTGCGGCCCTGCGAAAGCGGCGCTCCAGCAACAGGGCCGCCTCCTGCGCCCAGCTGGCCGCAACGCTCCGGAGCTGGCGGGGACCCTCCCCCGCTGAGAGACCCTCAGCGTCCCACGCTGGTCCCGCGGCCATGGCCTCGCGGACCCTTCCGGCGGCCGTTTCCATCGCCGCTCGCCGCCCTGGAACCAGCCGCAGCCTGGTCCCGGTGCGCGGATCGGCAGGCCCTTCCAGCGGGTCGTACGGCCACAGCGCCAGTTCCAGGTCCTGGGTCAGCGGGCTTTCCGCCGGCAGTGATGACTCCTCCACCGACGCCGGATGCACGACGGCGGCATGTTCCGGCGCATCTTCCGCCGGACCTCCGGCAGGCTCCTGGGCCGCCCCGTCCGGACCGCCGATGCGTGTCGCGACACCAGCGAGGGGCCCCAGCTCGGAAAGGAACGGCGACATCTCCGCCATACCGGCCCGGGAGCCGACCCAGGCCGCGCTCGACACCCACAGCACGTATTTCGCCCGGGTGTAAGCCACGTAGGCCAGCCTGCGTTCCTCTGCTTCGCCGTGCGCCTGGACATCCGCCTTGAAGTCTTTTTCTGCGTCCAGCCAGCCTTTTTGGTCCGGTTGGTCCAAGTCCCATTGCGGCAGGTCGGCGCGGTCACCCCGCAGCGGCCAGGGCAGGGCGGCGCTGCCGCTGCTCCAGCGTGAATCGCGGCTGCTGGGAAACGCTCCCGCGTTCAGGCCGGGAACGAACACGACGTCCCACTCCAGGCCCTTGGACGCGTGCACCGTCAGCAGCTGGACGGCTTCATGGTTGACGTCCGGAGCGGCGACGTCCAGCCCGCCTTCCTCCGTGGCCGCGGCCTCCAGCCACGCCAGGAAAGCCAGGACGTCTACCCGGTGGGAGGTGTGGAGGAATCCTGCCGCGGCATCATGGAATGCGTCCAGGTTCCTCCGGGCCTGATGGATGCTGATGCCGGGACGGGCCGCCACCTCGATATCCAGGAGCATGGCCCGTTCCACCTCGCCCAGCAGGGTGGTGAGGTCGTCACCCATGAATCCCCGGAGCTGCCGGAGCTCGGCCGAGAGGGTGTGCAGTCGGTTGAGGGCCTCCGGGCTCAGCGTCCGGCCATGGGCCGACGTCCAGCCGTCCCGCGGCAGCCAGTCCAAGGCTTCCACCAGGCTTGCCGCATCGGTGATGTCGCTTTCGATGACGGCGGCGTCGGAATCATCACCTTCATCGGCGCCCTGCCCCGGGTGCCCCCGGCGGCGTGCAAGGAACGAAGACCAGTCCCGGAAGGCCATTAGGTCGGCCGGCCCTATCCGCCAGCGCGCTCCGGCCAGAAGGCGCATGAGCGAGTCCGAACGGCCCGGATCAGCGAGCACCCGCAGCGTGGCCACCAGGTCAACAATCTCCGGGGTGTCCAGGAGTCCGCCGAGGCCCACAATTTCGTAGGGGATTCCGCGCACCTCGAACTCACGCCGGATGCATTCCATCTGAGCGCGACGGCGGCAGAGAACGGCCATCGCGGGAGGTATCTGGTCTGTTCCGTCGTTGTCTTCGAAATCCGTGACGCGGTACCGCAGGACATCCGCCGCGATGGCTTTGGCCTCGTCTTCGTCGGTCGCAAAGCGTCCGATGACCACCTTTCCCTGGGCCGCCGCGGGGCTGGGCTGCAGCGGCGGAACCTCCACGGAGTCCGCCGCGTCCCGCTCCCCCGCAGGCCCGGCTTGAATGGCCGCGGCGCTAAGTGGCGCCGAAATGACATTGGCGGCGGACAGGATGTTGCGCCCGTTGCGCCACGCGGTTGTCAGGTAGGAAGTGGGTGCCACAGCGTAAGAATCCTCGACCCGGACGGGGAATTCACGAACAAAATGGAACAGCTGGCCGGCAGACGCCCCCCGGAAACCGTAGATGGACTGGTTCGGGTCACCCACGGCTGTCACCGCATGGCCGCCGCCGAAGAGCCTGGAGAACAGCACGAGCTGGGCATGCGAGGTGTCCTGGAATTCGTCGAGCAGCACCACTTTGAACCGCTGGCGTTCCACTTCGGCGGCCAGCGGGATCTCGCTGGCGACCCGCGCGGCGAGGGCCACGAGGTCGCCGAAGTCCAGCGCGCCCCGGACCCGCTTCGCGTCCGCGTACCTTCCCACCATCTCGGCGACGCTGGCCCTCGTGCGCAGCATGGCGCCGAGTTCTCCGGCGGCCTGGGTGGGGTTCTTCTTGGCTCCGGCCACATAGGGCAGGGCTTCGAATTCCGCGACGCGCCCCATCAGCCATTCCTGCACCTCGGCGGGATCCCGCAGGTGTTCAGCGCACTCGCCGGCAAGCTGGATGACGGCTTTCACCAGCGTGGACTTGGCAGCACGGAAATGCTCGTATTCGCCGTCGAAAGCCTCAACAACTTCGCTGGCCAGCTGCCAGGCCTGCGCTCCGCCCAGCAGGACAACGTCACGTTCGACACCGAGCCGGAGACCGTAGTCGGACACGATGCCGCTCGCGTAGGAGTGATACGTGGATACCTTGGGTTCCAGGGCATCCTCGCTGAGCAGGCCCGCCGGAAAAATCCTGTGCTCCGTGTCCTCCGCGGCAATCCGCTGCAGAGCCGCCAGCTTGGCCCGGATCCGGCTGGCGAGCTCACCGGCCGCCTTGCGCGTGAACGTCACCCCCAGGACTTCTTCCGGCCTGACCCATCCATTGGCAACCAGCCACACAACGCGGTCTGCCATGGTGGCGGTCTTGCCGGATCCGGCACCTGCAATGACCAGGCGCGGCGTGAGTGGCGACGAAATGATGGCGGACTGCTCTGCGGTGGGGCTGTTGCGTTCGCCCAGCATGGCAGTCAGCTCTTCAGGGGAAAACCGCGGCGCCGGCACGTCAGGGGGCGTTGTCATTCAGTAACCTGCTTTCCGCGAAGGCAAAGGGGACAGACCTCCGGCAGCCGGCAGCCGTGGCCACCATGGCCGGACTTGGCCGGATCGTGGCGGGCTTCAAAAACGCTGCCGGACATAATCCGTGCGGCCTCGTTCACCATGTCGAGGGCCCAATTGTTGTCGGAGCTGTCCAGCGGCTCCTGGACCTGGATACCAGGGCCCTTGTTGCTCGTGCCAAGCTGGGCAAGCACGGCCCCGCCCGGCTGAACGTCGCCTGGTTGAACCGCCACCGGTTGAACGTCAGCGGCCGCTGTGCCGGGTTCCATGAATCCGCCAGCCAGTACCGCGGCCTGGTAGGAACCCAGCTGTGGATGGCGCGCGAGATCAGCTTTCGACGGCTGGCGCTTGCCTGTCTTGAGGTCAACGATCACCAGCCGCCCTTCGGAGTCGATTTCCAGCCGGTCAACTTGTCCGCGGAGAACGGCGGACCTGGTCTCAGGGTCGGCGGCTGTTCCCGGCAGTCCCGGCTGCGGCACGTCCACGATGTCCGCCAGTTTCACTTCGAAGTCCCGTTCGACACCGACAAGGCTCCTGCCTTCACTGCGCATGACCAGGATGTATTGGGCCAGTTTCCGGACCATGCCCTCGGCGCGCTGAAAATCCAGCTTGCCTTCCCAGTTGTCCTTCATGCCCAGCGCGGGCCATCGCCGGACCAGCTCCGCAACGTATTCCGATCCCGAAGAATCCGGCAGGTCCTGTGCGATGGTGTGGACCAGCGTGCCCAGGCTCCTGGCAAAGTCGGTGGCGGCTTCTCCGCCGGCAGCCTGGATGAACCAGTCAAGCGGAGACTTTTGGACCGTCTCCACCTTGGACGGCGAGACGAACACCGTTCCTCCGGCCGGAACAATCCGTTCCGCCGAAGACAGCGGCGCGAGCCCCCACCAGGAGTCGGGATCGGCGCCGGGCACGGATGGCTCCGCGACCGCCAGCCGCGCAAGGACCTTCGCGGCTTCGACGGATTCGGCGGCGGACCTCCCGTCCAGTTGCGCGTGCTGCCGAAGTTCGGCCACGAGGGCACGGAGGGTCATGGGCCGTTCCACCGGGGTGAATGTCCGCCGATCCTGGCCGGGACGCAGCGGAGCCACGTAGTCGAGGAAGGACGAGGGCTGTTCGTCCTCTGACGACACAGCCGTGCAGATGAGCACGTCCCGTGCCCGGGAGACAGCCGTGGAGAAGCTGCGGAGTTCGTCATAGCGGATTTCCCGCAGCCTGCTGATGGGCCCCAACTGCAGGGCGTGTTCCACCCCGTGTTCAACGGCGTCAGCAAAGAGCGTGCTGCCAAGGAGCTCTCCGCGGAGCCTGGTGTTGGGCCACACTCCTTCCTGCAGGCCGGAAATAATGACGACGGGCCATTCACGTCCGGCAGCACTCGCCGGCGTCATGAGTTCCACGGCGTCCTCCAGCTGCGCCCGGGCTGCCAGGGTGTCCATTGGCAGCTCCTGGCTGAGCAGATACTCCAGGAACTGATCCGGGCCTGACCCTGGCAACTGGTCTACATAGCGTTCGGCGGTGTGGAACAGGGCCATCATGGCGTCAAGGTCGCGGTCTGCCCTGGCACCCGCTGCGCCGCCGGCCAGTGCCGCCTCAGTCCAGCGTGCGGCGAGCCCGGTGGAGTTCCAGAGCGCCCAAAGCACCGTTTCGGCGTTGCCGCCCGGGGCCCGGGCCGCCAGCCGCCCGGCTTCGATCATGCGCGCGACACGGCGGGCAGAGCGGCCTTCGATACCAGTAGTGGCCAGCGCGCCGGGTTCCAGCAGCGACTCGACGAGCAGGGCATCACTGGTGCGGCCTCCCCCGCCAAGGATCTCCTCTCGGCGCAGGGACTGGCGCAGGCGGCGCAACTCGATGGAAGTCGCTCCGCCGATTCGGGACGTCAGCAGCGCCACAGCCGATTCCGGGGTCAGCGCCGCAGGATCCAGCGCCACGGCATAGGCATCAAGCAGGGGCCGGACAGCGACTTCGTCCCGGACCGCAGATTCGGCCACGGGAACCCGCACGGGAATGCCGTGGCCGGCGAGGTGGCGCTGAAGCTGGTTCAGCTGCCCGCCGTTCCGCACGATCACCGCGATGTCGCCGAGCTCGCGGCCCTGGTTCAGGTGCGCATCAAGGATGCGCTGCGCAACATAGCGCAGCTCCTGGACCGGAGACGGAAGGACGTGGCCCTCCACATCGCCCCGGACAGGGGCAACACCGTGGTGCTTGAGGCCATCCTGCTGCTGGCCGCATGCGGCTTCGGCGCTTTCCAGCCTGCGGGCCGAGCGGCCACCGGCGCGTTGAGAGATGCGTGCCGCCACCTCAAGCCACGCCTGGGCGACGGCGGGAGCGTGGCGGTGTGTCACCCGGAGCGGGCGTTCCAGGACCGTGTCCCCCGCGGCAGTATCCCGGAGCCCCTCTCCAGGTGCGCCGGCAGGAGCCAGCAGGTGCGGCAATTCAGCCGTGAGGTCGGGCCTGGCGCCACGGAATCCCTGGACAACGGTGTCCGGGGACGACGTCACGTAGACATCCTTGCCTGCCGCGATGTCGGCCAGCAGCTCGAACACGGCCGGGTTGGCTTCCTGGATGTCGTCCACGAGAATCAGCTGCAGGCGTTCCCGCTCGGCGGCCAGGAATTCGGGGGCGTCCTGGAAGATCTGGCGTGCGGCCGTGATGATTCCCGCGGGGTCGAAGGCCTCCGGCATACGCAGGTCCAGTACGTCGCGGTACTCGGCGTACAGCGCGGCGGCAGCGATCCAGTCCGGACGGTTGCACTGCCCGGCCAGCCGCACCAGGTCATCGGGCGTCCGGCCGGACTCAATGATCCGGTCAAAGAGCTGACGTACCTCGTGGCGGAAGCCACGGGTTTCCAGTGCGGCGCCCAGGTCTTCGGGCCAGGGCAGTTCAAGCCCTGGAAGGGCATGGCCTTCAAGCAGTTCCTTGATGATGAGGTCCTGCTCGGGTCCTGACAGGAGCCGCGGCGGTCGCGGCAGCGGAAGGATGCCTTCCGCTTTGGCACGCCGGATCAGATCGAAGGCATACGATGCCCAGGTGCGTGCCGGCGTCGTACTGAGGCTGCGGTTGAGCCGGGCCGTGAAGCGGTCTCTGAGGGAGTCGGCTGCGAGGCGGCTCGGCGCCAGCACAAGCATTCTTTCCGGATCCACGCCGTCGCGCTCTGCCCGGCGCACAGCAACTTCAATGAGTACGGTGGACTTTCCCGTACCCGGGGCTCCCGGTACCAGGACCGGACCGGACCCGTGCGGGACGTCCACGGCCGCCTGCTGGTCCGGTGACAAAACCGGAACGACGTTGAGGACCTGCTTTGGCGGAAGGAGCCTCAGTCCGGCTACCGTTCCAGCGGGCCTGCCGACTGGTATGTGGCCTGTTTGCCCGTCTGCACGCTGCCCTGCCTGGATCCGCTGCCCTGCTTGGATCCGCTGCCCTGCTTGGATCTCCGGGGAGTCGTTAGTAAGTGTCACACAGTCATTTCATCATTCGGGGCGGACATTTTATGGAGCCGCCGCTCCAGCCGTTCGGCAATCAGGTCGATGAGGTCGAAGTCACTGTCCAAGGGCGCCCACCGCGCCTCCGCAAGGTCCACGCGCCACCGTCCTTCGCCGCTCCGGACGAAGTCCAGGTAGCGGCCCAGGAGCGGGGTTCCTTCCTGGAGGTAGTACGTCAGGGCCTCGGCCTCGAGCCCCTGCGGAGCTTCGCCACTCGCCCTCAGGACGCGCCACCAGGGGACGGAGCTGCCGTGGTGGCTCATGACCGCGCCCACCTGCCGCGCACCGCCGGAACCGAGGAGCTCGGCTACGTCGCCATACGCGACAACTGATCCCGTAGGGACGAGTTGAACCACGGACAGTACCGCCTCGACATACTCCGTGCGCATGAATCCAGCGTAGCGGTTCCCCGGCACCCGCGAGGCGCCCCGTGTGAGCGGCCACCCGCGACGCGGCCCGACCGCGAGGCAGCCAGCCCGCCGACGGGCGGCACGCCCGCAGTCCGGCGCAAAAGTGTCAGAGGCAGCAGGTAGTTTTGAAGTATGAGCACCAGGAACACCAGCATCAGCACCACCACTGGCAGCACCACCACCGGCACGTGGGACACGCGTCCCCGGGCCGCCTTCGACTTGGAGACCACCGGCCGCAACTCGCGTGCCGCCAGGATCGTCACGGCATCGGTCACCGTGGTGGATGCCGATGGAAGCGTCATCAAGGAGCATGAGTGGCTCGCGGATCCCGGAATCGAGATCCCCGCCGAAGCCAGCGAGGTGCACGGCGTGACCACCGAACGGGCCCGCCAGGAGGGCCGCCCGGCCGCGGAAGTGACCCGCGAACTCGCCTCGGTGCTGCAGGGATTGTTCGACGACGGTGTCCCGGTTATTGCGTTCAACGCCAGCTATGACTTCACGGTGCTGGCAGCAGAGTCGGCCCGGTACGGGATTCCGCAACTGGACCGTTTCCCCGTCCTGGATCCCTACATCATGAACAAGCAGGTGGACCGGTACCGCAAGGGTAAGAGGACGCTGACCGCACTCTGCGAAGAATACGAGGTCAACCTCGACAACGCCCACACGTCCGCAGCGGACGCCCTCGCGACGCTCCGGATGCTGGACGCCATGGCCGGTAAGTTCCCGAAACTCCGGATGGCCGCCGGTCAGCTCCATCAGCTGCAGGTGGGCTGGGCGGCCAGCCAGGCCGCGGACTTCCAGACGTATCTCCGCAAGACCAAGCCCGCCGCCGTGATCGAAGGCGAATGGCCGGTCCTCCCGCCCGAAGACGCCAGCGGGGGCGACTTCTAGCCGGCCGTACAAAACCCGGACCAGCCCGGCCCTCCAGGGAAAAAGGCCACAGTCTGGGCCACAGTCTGGGACGAGGATCACAGTTCCCGGCAGGGTCGCTGGCCGGCGCAGGCGGCCGGTGCAATTTTGCCTGTCACAGCACGGCCGCACGAGCAACGCGGCATTGGCATTGAGTCGGAACCTAATGCGGCGGCAAAGTCATTGCGCCGAAGATACTGCGGAAGTGACTCGCCAAGGGCACCGCTGACATAATTAAGTTCAAAAGCGTGCTTGTGCTATGCCCTGCCCGAGGCCAACCTCCTGAGGATAAATGATCACAGTTACTGACCTGCGAAAGGTCTACCGCCAGGGGAGAAAGGAAGTGGTGGCCCTCGACGGTGTCACCCTTTCCGTTCCCAAAGGTTCCATTCACGGAATCATTGGCCATTCAGGCGCCGGGAAATCGACCCTGGTGCGTTGCCTGACGCTGCTGGATCGTCCGACGTCGGGGTCCGTCAGCATTGACGGCACGGAACTAAGCTCCGTCAGGGACTCCGAAATCCGCGCCGCCCGGCGCCGCATCGGCATGGTGTTCCAGCATGCGAACCTCATGGACTCCCGCACTGCGGCCGGCAACGTGGCGCATCCCCTGGAGCTGGTCAAGACGCCGAAGGACAAGATCCGGGCCAAGGTTGCCGACTTGCTGTCCCTCGTGGGCCTGGAAGGGTTTGAAAACGCCTACCCCTCCCAACTTTCCGGCGGGCAGCGCCAGCGCGTCGGCATCGCCCGGGCACTTGCCGCCGAGCCCGACGTCCTGTTGTGCGATGAGCCCACCTCTGCCCTGGACCCTGCGACCACTGATGAAATCCTCGACCTGATCCAGGACCTCACAAAGCGTTTGCAGCTCACCGTCCTCATCATCACGCACGAAATGAACGTCGTGAAGCGTGTCTGCGACTCGGTGTCCCTCCTGTCCAAGGGCCGCATCATCGAGCACGGGGCGCTCAAAGACGTGGCCGGGGATCTCGAGAGCAAGCTGGCCAAGGCACTCCTGCCGCTCCCGGCCTCAGAGCCCCTTAAGGGTGCGCTGCAGGGCGGACCGGTCCTGGAAATCCTGTTCGCCGGTGACAACGCCAAAGAACCTGTCCTCACCGGTGTTGCACGGCACTTCGACATCGACCTCAATGTCCTCGCCGGCAGCGTCGAGACGCTGGGCGGCCACCAGTTCGGGCACCTCCGTGTGCAGCTCGCCGAGAATGCGGATTACGACGCCGTCCTCGCCTACCTCCACCAGCGAGGCATAGGCGCCAAACTGGCGGGGACGAAAACAACAGCCAGCGACGCCGTGGATCTTGACGCAGTGGATCTGGATGACCCTGATTTGGATAAAACTCAATTGGGCGACGCGGCGGGAAGGAACTCATGAACGACATCTTCAGCAACCCCGTCCTCGCGAAGGCGCTGCCCGAAGCCATCGTTGAAACACTGCAGATGGTCGGAATTTCGGCCTTCTTCACTGTACTGGTGGGCCTGCCCCTGGGCGTCTTCCTGCACGTCACGGCGCCGGGCGGACTGCGTCCGATGCCCGTCACCAACCGGATCATGAGCGACGTCATCGTCAACATCACCCGGTCCATCCCGTTCGCCATCCTGATGGTCGCGCTCATTCCGCTGGCCCGCCTGCTGACCGGCACGAGCCTTGGGCCCATTGCGGCTTCAGTCTCGCTGTCCATCGGCACCATTCCCTTCTTTGCCCGCCTGGTGGAGACATGCCTCCGGGACGTCCACCACGGCAAGATCGACGCCGCCCAAGTCATGGGGTCCACCAAAATGCAGGTCATCAACAAGGTGATGCTGCGCGAATCGCTCCCGGCCCTCGTAGCCGCCACAACCACCACCGTGGTCACGCTGGTTGGATACTCGGCCATGGCCGGCCTGGTGGGCGGCGGCGGACTCGGGAAGCTGGCGTACAACTACGGCTTCCAGCGATTCGATGTCACGGTCATGATCGTCACCATCGTCCTGATCATCGTCCTCGTTCAGGTCATCCAGCTGGTCGGCGAGCAGATCGCCCGTAGCCTCGACCACCGCTAGGCCTGCACCACCGCCGGGCCAACACCACCAACCAGCCGTCGTCCAACGGGCACGGCAATCTTCACCGCAGCAGGTAGCCGCCCGCTGCATCTGTGCCGGAGACGGCGCCGGGCGCAAGCCCGCCGTCGAACTCCCAGCAATTCGAAAGGAACGCATTCGATGCGTAAATCACTCTCCCTCCTGGCCACCGGTATCGTCACCGCACTAGCCCTGACGGCCTGCGGCGGTTCCTCCAGCCCCAGCGCCGAAACCACCGCCCTTGACCCGGCCAAGCCCGCCACCCTGACCGTCGGTGCAAGCCCGGTCCCGCAGGCCAAGATCCTGGAATTCCTCAACGAGGACCTCGCGCCCAAGGCAGGCCTGAAGCTGGACATCAAGGAGATCGAGGACTACCAGACTCCGAACACCGCCCTGAGCGACGGTTCGCTGGACGCCAACTACTACCAGCACCTCCCCT
Source organism: Arthrobacter sp. LjRoot78 (assembly GCF_964254335.1). Taxonomy (NCBI): domain Bacteria; kingdom Bacillati; phylum Actinomycetota; class Actinomycetes; order Micrococcales; family Micrococcaceae; genus Arthrobacter; species Arthrobacter sp. LjRoot78. The sequence continues at coordinate 3,034,447 of NZ_CAXUTG020000001.1, forward strand.
GGTACGAAGACCAGGTCAAGACCAAGGGCTACAAGTTCGGCCACGGCGAAGGCGTCCACATCGAGCCTTACGCCGCCTTCTCCGAGAAGGTCAAGGACATCAAGGACATCAAGGAAGGCGCCAAGGTCGCCATCACCAACGACCCCTCCAACCAGGTCCGGGCGCTGAAGGTCCTCCAGGTTGCCGGCCTCGTCAAGGACATCAAGGACGATTCCTCGGTGCTGACCCTCACCGACGAGCAGAACCCCAAGAAGCTGAAGTTCTCCGAGAACCAGCCCGAACTCCTGATCAACGACCTCAAGGACCCGTCCGTGGACCTGGCCCTGATCAACGGCAACTTCATCCTGAAGGCGGGCCTGAGCACCAAGGACGCCCTCGCAGTGGAGTCCGTGGAAAACAACCCCTACGCCAACTTCCTGGCCTGGCGTGAAGACTCCAAGGATGACGTCCGGATCAAGAAGCTGGACGAGCTCCTGCACTCCCCCGAGGTCAAGGCCTTCATCGAAAAGGAATGGCCCAACGGTGACGTGACGGTGGCCTTCTAAGCCTTCCGCTTCACAGCATTAGCAAGAAACCCCGCCTCCCGGACATTTCCCCTTCGCTTTTAGCGGGGATTCGTCCGGGAGGCGGGGATTTCTGTTGTGAGCCGTTACAGCCCGGCAGGCACCTCTGCCGACGCAGCAGCGCGGGCCGCCGCAGGGAGCGCCTCGAAGATCCGGTTCATGGCGGCGTCGTCGTGTGCCGCGGACAGGAACCACGCTTCGAAGACCGACGGCGGCAGGTAGACGCCGGAGTCCAGCATCGCGTGGAAGAACGGCGCGTAGCGGAACACTTCCTGGCCCTGGGCGTCGTCATAGTTGTGGACGCCCCGGGCCGACGTGCCGAAGGCCACCGAGAAGAGGTTTCCTGCCCGCTGGATGGAGTGGTCCACGCCGGCGGCGTCCAGTGCCGAGGACAGCGCCGCTGAAAGCTCCAGGGAGCGTGCATCGATAAACGAGTAGACCTCGGGGGTGGCGTGGGTCAGGGTGGCGACGCCGGCGGCCATGGCCACCGGGTTTCCGGACAGCGTTCCCGCCTGGTACACGGGGCCGAGCGGCGCGAGGTAGTCCATGATGTCGGCACGGCCGCCGAGGGCCGCAGTCGGCATGCCGCCGCCGATGACTTTGCCGAAGGTCAGCAGGTCAGGGCTCCACGGCTCGGCGGCGCCGGCCGCGCCGCCGGTGAGGCCCCAGTAGCCCGAGTAGCCCGTACGGAAGCCGGTCAGGACTTCGTCCACGATGAGCAGGGCACCGTGGTCGCGGGTGATCCGCGATAGTCCGGCGTTGAACCCCTCGCCGGGCGTGACCACTCCCATGTTGGCCGGAGCCGCCTCCGTGATGACGGCGGCGATGTTGCTGCCGTGCGCGGCGAACGCGGCCTCCACGGCGGCGAGGTCGTTGTACGGCAGCACTAGGGTTTCGGCGGCGGTGGCCGCGGTGACGCCGGCGGAACCGGGCAGCGCCAGGGTGGCCACGCCGGATCCGGCCGCGGCAAGGAGTCCGTCGAGGTGGCCGTGGTAGCAGCCGGCAAACTTGATAATCAGGTCGCGGCCGGTGAAGCCGCGGGCCAGGCGGACGGCGGTCATGGTGGCTTCGGTGCCGGTGGACACCATCCGGACGCGTTCGGCGGCGGGGACGCGTTCCCTGACGATCGCGGCAAGGTTGGCTTCGTCCGGGGTGGAGGCACCGAACGAGAGCCCGCGGTCCACGGCGGCGTGGACTGCTTCGAGCACGGCGGGGTGGGCGTGCCCCAGCAGCGCGGGACCCCAGGAGCACACCAGGTCCACGTACTCGGCACCGTCCGCGTCCGTCAGGTACGGGCCCTTGGCGGACACCATGAACCGCGGAGTCCCGCCCACGGAACCGAAGGCCCGGACGGGAGAGTTGACGCCGCCCGGCATGAGCTGGCGTGCACGGTCGAAGAGTTCCTCATTGCGAGGCGAGCTGGAAGTCATGGTTCCTATTCTTTCAGTTTGCGGGTGCATGCCCGGACAGGAGCTTGGCCACACGGGGCGCCACCTCGGTGCCCAGCAGCTCAATGGACCGCATCATGGTCTTGTGGGGCAGGGAGCCGCTGCTGTACTTGAGGTCGAAGCGGTCCACGCCCAGGTTCTGCTTGAGCAGGACGATCTTCCGCGCCACCGTTTCCGGCGATCCCACGTAGAGCGCGCCTTCGGGGGTGCACATGGCATCGAATTCCCGCCGTCCGCCCGGGCCCCAGCCGCGTTCCGCGCCGATCCTGTTCCGCAGCTCCAGCCAGTGCGGGAAGAACTCCTCGCGGGCTTCCTCGTCCGTTTCGGCCACATGCCCGGGCGAGTGCGTGGCCACCTGCTGCATCGGATGCCCGTACTTGGCCATGGCCTCGCGGTAGAGGTTGGCCAGCGGCGCGAACGACCGGGGTTCCCCGCCGATGATCGCGAAAATGATGGGGTAGCCGTATTCCGCGCAGCGCAGCACCGACTCCGGGGTTCCGCCCACGCCGATCCAGGCCGGCAGGAGGTGGTGCTCCAGCGGCGGATAGACGCTCAGCCCGTTGATGGCCGGACGGGTGCGCCCTTCCCAGTGAACGGGCTTCTGTGCACGGACCTTGTCAAAGAGTTCCAGCTTTTCCTCGAACAGGACCTCGTAGTCGGCAAGGTCCAGGCCGAACAGCGGAAACGATTCGACGAAGGACCCGCGGCCCAGCATGACTTCGGCGCGGCCGTTGGAGATGGCATCCACCGTGGAGAAACGCTGGAAGACGCGGATGGGGTCGTCCGAACTCAGCACGGTCACCGCGGACCCCAGCCGGATGTGCTTGGTCCGGGCGGCGGCGGCGGCCAGGAACACCTCGGGGGCCGAGACGGCGAAGTCCCGGCGGTGGTGCTCCCCCACACCAAAGGCGTGGAGTCCGACGTCGTCCGCCAGCTCCGCCTGCTCCAGCAGTTGGCGCAGCACTTGCGCATGCGGCACCGGATGACCGTCGGGGTAGGACCCGACGTCGCCGAACGTGTTCAGCCCGAGCAGGACCTTCCCCGGGCCGACGGGGGCAGTGGGGCTGTCGCTCATTTCGACTCCTTCAGCCAGCCGGCGAGCTCGGAGGCCCAGTAGGTCAGGACCATGTTGGCTCCGGCCCGTTTGATGCCGAGGACCGATTCGGTGATGGCGGCACGGCGGTCGATCCAGCCGTTGGCGGCGGCCGCCTCGATCATGGAGTATTCCCCCGAGATCTGGTAGGCGGCCACGGGCACGGTGCTCATGGCGGCGACGTCGGCGAGGATGTCGAGGTAGCTCATGGCGGGCTTGACCATCACCAGGTCGGCGCCTTCGGCCAAGTCCAGCTCCACCTCGAGGATGGCTTCGCGGCGGTTGGCGGCGTCCATCTGGTACGTGCGCCGGTCCCCCTTGAGCTGCGAATCCACCGCTTCGCGGAAGGGGCCGTAGAACGCGGAGGCGTATTTCGCGGCGTACGCCACTACAGCCGTATTCGTGTGTCCGGCGTCCTCCAGTGCCTGCCGGATCACGCCGATCTGCCCGTCCATCATTCCCGAGGGGCCCAGCATGTGCGCCCCGGCATCAGCCTGGGCCACGGCCATCGCCGCGTAGATTTCCAGCGTTGCGTCGTTGTCCACGTACCCGTCGGCGTCGAGGACGCCACAGTGGCCGTGGTCGGTGAATTCGTCCAGGCAGACGTCGCTCATGACCACCAGGTCATCGCCCACCTCCGCGCGGACGTCCCGGATCGCCTTGTTGAGGACGCCGTCGGGGTCCAGGGATGCCGTGCCGCGCGCATCGCGTTCGGCCGGAATGCCGAAGAGCATGATGCCGCCGACGCCCAGCTCCACGGCCTCGGCCGCAGCCCTCTTCAGGGAATCGGTGGTGTGCTGCACCACGCCGGGCATGGACGCGATGGGGTTGGGTTCCGTGAGCCCCTCCCGGATGAACGCGGGAAGGATCAGTTCGGGCGCCGCCAGCCTGTGTTCGGCCGTCATCCGGCGCATGGCCGGGGTGGTGCGGAGCCGGCGGGGGCGATGGGTCGGGAAGCTCATGTTCGGTCCTTCACGGGGGTCTCAGGGGCGGACGGGGGTTTCAGGGGCGGGCGGTGGTGGTGTGGAATGTCCTGGTGCCAGCGCCTGGAGGACGGCGGACACCAGGCCGGACGCTGTTGGTTCCTCGGCGACGGCGGCCACCGGCAGCCCCAGCGATGCGGCCTCAGCCGCCGTCGAACGCCCGATCGCCACGAACCGGCAGTCCCCCAGCGGCGACAGTCCGGCATGGATGCGGCGGGCGGCGCTGGGCGAAGCGGCGACGACGGCGTGCAGCCGCCCGGCGGCAAGCTCGGCTTTCGCTTCGGCGGGAGTCAGCACTTCAGCTCCGGGCTGCGTCACGGCGGCGGGCTCCTCCGGCGTGAAGCTGCGGGCCGGATCCGCCGGATAATCCACCGTGTGGTAGGCAGTCACGGCCTGGACGCTGGCACCGAGTGCTTCCAACCCGTCGGCCAGCCTGCCGTCCGCAATGTCCGCCTGCGGAAGGAAGACGCTGCCCTGGCCGTGCGGCCAGATGTCGAGGAGCCCGACGCCGGACTGAAGCCGGGCGGGGGCAAGGTCCACGGCGACCCCGCGAGACTCGAGTTCGCGCCGCGTGGCAGGCCCGATGGTGGCCACCTGGACGGAGCCGGGCAGCCATCGGCTCAGCGTGCTGCCCCGTTCCCGGGCGAGTTCCTCGAGCGCCTGCACGGTGGTCACACTGCTGATCACCAGCCAGCTGTAGGCGCCTGCACCCAGGGCGTCGAAGGCGACTTCCAGGGAATGCAGGTCCCTGGCCCGTTCAAAATCGATCAGCGGGAGCAGCAGCGGCTCGGCGCCGGTTTCCCGCAGGGCCGCGAGGAGCGCCGCTGCCCGGTCCGGGCTGCGGGTGACCAGGACGCGGGCACCCTCCAGGACCCGCGGCCCTGGCTCGCCCTCAGCGCGGCGGGCACTGCGTCTTCCCATCATGTGGCGGGCTCCGCCGGTTCAGGAAGCGGCAAGGTCCGCGATGTCGGCTGCGCCGGCCGCCAGCAGCACCTCGGCAAGTTCGATGCCGAGAAGCGTGGCGCCCACCTCGGTGAGCCCGTCTGTTGCCCGCTTGTCGCGGACGGAGGCTTTCCCGTCGACAGCGCAGACCGCGGCCTCCAGGTACAGCATGCTTCCCTTGCGGAATGCGTAGGCACCCACCGGAGCCGCGCAGCCTGCCTCCAGCCGGGCCAGGAGTGCCCGCTCGGCCGTGACCGCCAGCCTGGTGTCCGTGTCATCGAGCGCTGCCAGCGCCTGCGCCAGCGGCCCCTGGGAGCCCTCGGTGGACCCGGCTTTCCGCGGCGCATCAGCGGTGCGGCATTCGATGGCCAGTGAGCCCTGGCCGGCGGCCGGAAGCATCACGTCCGTTTCGAGGTATTCGCTGATGGTGTCCAGCCGGCCGATGCGCTCAAGGCCGGCAGCCGCAAGCACGACGGCGTCGAGGTCGCAGGATTTCCCGTCCACCACGGCGTCGGTCGCGTTGCCCGGCAGGCCGGGGACACGGCCCAGCCGGGTATCCACGTTGCCGCGGATGTCCACGACGTCCAGGTCTGGACGGGCGGCGCGGAGCTGCGCTGCCCGGCGCGGGGAACCGGTACCCACCCGGGCACCCTGCGGCAGGTCGGCCAGTTTGAAACCGTCGCGTGCACAGAGCACGTCGCGGACGTCCACGCGTTTTGGCGTTGCAGCGAGGGTCAGCCCGGGAGCGGCTCCGGTGGGCAGGTCCTTGAGCGAGTGCACGGCAACGTCGCACTGGTCCCGCAGCAGCGCATCGCGCAAGGCAGCAACGAACACACCTGTGCCGCCCATCTGCGAGAGCGAGCCGGTCAGGACGTCCCCGTCGGTCCTGATGTGCACGAGTTCCACGGGGAAACCGCCAATGGCGGCAAGCTGGTCCGCCGTCTGCTGGGTCTGGGTGAGCGCCAGCTTGCTGGCGCGCGTCCCGATGCGGACTGTCACAGCGATTCCTGTCCCGCCGCCTGTGCAGCCGGGGCGGCAGCAGGGTCCGAGGGGTAGGGGTCGTGGCCCGTTCCGACGGTGGTGTCCGCTCCTGCGATGGTGGGCTTCTCGCCCCGGAAGTTGGCGCAGCAGCCCGGGCGGCAGACGTCGTACCAGGGGCCGAGGTCGGTCAGGTGGGGCCTGTCGGCAATGTTGTTCGCGGCAGTGCGCTCACAGATCAGGTCCACGATGCCGCCCACGAACTTGCGGTGCGTGCCGGGGGTGGGCACCCGGGTTGCTGCGAGGCCGTGGTTCCGGCAGGTCTCCAGCGCTTCGGTGTCCAGGTCCCAGACAACCTCCATGTGGTCGCTGACGAAGCCAAGGGGCACGATCACGATTCCCTTGACGCCCTGGCCGGCGAGTTCCTCGATGGCGTCGTTGATGTCCGGTTCGAGCCACGGAACGTGCGGGGCGCCGGAGCGGGACTGGTAAACGAGCGACCACGGGGCGGTGTCACCGGTTTCCTCCTCGATCCGGCGGATCACCTCGGCGCCGGATGCCAGGTGCTGGGCCACATAGGCCGAGCCCTCAGCGAACTGGCGCGGCTCGTCCTCGGAACGTCCGGCGGCTTCGGCGTCACGCGTGGGAATGGAGTGGGTGGCGAACAAGATGTGAACGGGTGCGTCCGGGGTGCCGGCGGCGGCCAGCTGGGCGCGGACGTCGGCCAGGCCGGCGGCGGTGCCTTCGATGAACGGTTCCACGAAGCCGGGGTGGTCGAAGTACTGGCGGACCTTGTCCACTTCCAGCTTTCCGTCCAGGCCGGTGGAGGTCAGCGCAAGGCCGATATCTTCGCGGTACTGGCGGCAGCTGGAGTAGCACGAGTAGGCGCTCGTGGTGACCATCAGGACCTTGCGGTGGCCGGCGTCGTACACGTCCTGCAGGGTCTGCGGGATGTAAGGATCCCAGTTCCGGTTGCCCCAGAAGACGGGCAAGTCGATGCCGCGGGCGGAAAGTTCGGCTTCGATACCGGCCTTGAGGGCACGGTTCTGCTGGTTGATCGGGCTGATGCCGCCATTGGCCCGGTAGTGGTGCGAGACCTCTTCGAGCCGTTCGTCCGGGATGCCGCGGCCACGGGTGACGTTGCGCAGGAACGGGATGACGTCGTCCTGGCCTTCGGGGCCGCCGAACGAGGCGAGGAGGACGGCGTCGTACTCCTTTGGCGCCATCCGGCCGGCTTCGGTGACCGGGTTGACGGCGGTGCTGGCGGCTGCCGAGCCAGGCGCTTCCTGGGATTCGAGCGGGCTCATGCGAGGACCTCGGCGATCTCCCCGGCGGTGACCCGCCGGCCGGTGTAGAACGGGATTTCTTCACGGACGTGGTGCCGGGCCTCGGTGGCGCGCAGGTGGCGCATCAGGTCAACGAGGTCCACCAGCTCTGGGGCCTCGAGGCCGAGGATCCATTCCCAGTCGCCCAGTGCGAAGGACGAAACGGTGTTGGAGATGACCTGCGGGAAGTCGCGGCCCAGCATTCCGTGGTCGCGCAGCATGGCGCCGCGCTCGGCGTCGGGCAGGAGGTACCACTCGTAGGAGCGGACGAACGGGTAAACGCAGAGCCACTCGGCGGGTTCCACGCCGCGGGAGAACGCGGGCGTGTGGTTCTTGGCGAATTCGGCCTCGCGGTGCACGCCCATGGCGGACCAGGCGATCTCAGTGCCGGCAAAGAGGCTGCTGCGGCGGATGTCGCGGACGGCTTGCTGCAGCGCCTCGGGCCTGGGGCCGTGGAGCCACACCATGATGTCCGCATCTGCACGCATGCCCGAAACGTCGTAGCTGCCGCGGTGGACTACCCCGGCATCCGCAAGGCGGCCCAGCAGTGCTTCGAATTCGATGGCAGCATCGCCGCTGCGCTGGACGTTCGAGGAGCGCTTGAAAACAGTCCAGAGGGTGAAGAACTGCTCTGTTTCTTCGGCTGCTGATTTTCCGGCTACTGATTCGGTTTTACTGACAGATTCGGCAGAAGTGTGGCTCATAGTTACCAGTCTGCCCCTCGGTGCCGCCTAAGTCGAAACCGAACTGTTCTACAACGCGTAGAAGTGCTGAATTTCACAGGTCATACTGCCCGCAACTGACTCAGATCCGGCGCATCCGCACGTAGGCCACCCCGGCGGCGCAGGCCAGCGCGACCAGCCCGGCACCCCACCAGACTTGGGGCGACAAGTCGCCCATCGGCGAGACGCTCACGGCAGACCGCATCACCGGTGCGCTCGAGACACCGTAGCCGGGTCCGGACAGCGGCATGACCCCTGCCGACGTCAATATGGCCATGTTGGCAGGACCGTACCTGTTCGTGGTTGTCCATGCCGACGCCGGCGCAGTGGTTGCGGACTCTGAGGCCCGGTTGCCGGTCGCCGGCACCGTTACGCCAGTGGCCGGCACTTTCGCGGACGTGCCGGGAGTGGTTAGTGCCGTTCCCGGAGCGGCCGGTGCGGCACTTCCGGGCAGCGACGGGCTTGGCGCCCCGGGCGTACCGGCAGGAGCCGCTCCGGGGGCGGGAGCAGGCGCGGCCGGCGCCTGTGCCGGACCGGTGGACGGGCCTGCAGCCCCGCCCGCGGGAGGTGCTGGAGTGCCCGACGGCGCGCTGCTTTCGGAGGGAGACGGTGACGGCGTCTCCGGGTCCGGTGACGGCGACGGCGTCTCCGGGTCGGGCGACGGCGAAGGCGTCACCGGGTCGGTCGTCGGAGATGGCGACGGCGTGGGCTGCGACCGTTGTCCGGGCGGCGTCTGCTTGCCGGTGCCGGGTGCGGGCGGGCGGGCTGGATCGCCTTTGGGTCCCAGGACCACGGATGCCCAGATATCCAGCGGGAGAGCACCCGTTTCCACGGAAGCCGTCGTGGCGGCGTCAGCGCCGTCTGTGGTGTCCGGAGCCGGGACGAGGGATACAGCGTTGGATGCAGGAACACCTGCGGAAAGGACTAGTACCGCTCCGAGCGCCGCTGCTGCCGTGCCGCGCCGAAGACCCCCATGGAAACCAGTCAGCGTTCGAGTTTCTTCGGACTTCTGATTGACCATAGTCATCGACCCTAGCCAGAAATTCGTGCCATTTGAAACTTGCAAAGAAGCCCTGCACGCGGTACTCGCGGGCTAGTGGAGGCTGTCCGCGATTTGTTTTTTGGTGTCGGCCACAACCGCTGCCAGGCCGTTGCCCGCCAGCCACCCGCCCACCATCACGAGGCTTCCGTCAGCAGCGCAGACCCTGCGGACTTCCGCCACCCGCTGCCGATGGCCCACGGCTGCGAAAGGCAAAACACCGCCCCAGCTGACGACGTCCCAATCAAGAACGTCATCGGCCGTGACAGGCATTGTCAGCAGTGCCGACGCATCCCGTAAGGCCGCATCAAGCAGGGCACGGTCACCCTCGCGGGAGCCGGCTCCGACAGGTGCGATGGCACCCTCTGAGGGGAGGCGCTCACCCCGGCCGTATGACAGCCGGACGACGTGGGTCCCCGGCCCCGCCGCGGCCGCCAGCCAGTCCCATTTGGCGGTGGCGTGGGTCAAGGCCTTGGCCTCGATGCCGGGTGTCTGCGGTGCCACCAGGATGCCCGTTCCGCGCGGCCGGCGGTCCAGTTCCGGAAGGTCAACAACAAGTGTCACAAGCTTTACGTCCGGACCGGCAGCCGGACGGTGCCCGGCCAGGTCAGGCACGGCATCCTGCAGCAGCCCGACGGCGGACGGGCCATCAAGGGCAACTACCAGCAGACCGGCGTCGTACGTTTGTTCCCCCGCCGAAACCCGCCAACCGTCAGCTGTCCTGGCCACAGCCTCTGCCAGGGTTCCGGGCAGGAGCGTCACGCCGCGCCGGCGCAGCTCCGCCACGAGGGCGCTGATCATGGTGTGCATGCCGCCGTGGAGGCCGGCGACGGCGGATCCCGCCTTGGTGCCCTGCGCCGGGGTCCCCCGGCGCTGGGCCGCGACAGCGGCGGCCAGGGAGCCGTGGGCCTTGATTCCGTCGCGGAGCCCGGGCGCCACCATGTCCACGTCGAGGAGCGCGGGATCTGCGGAGTGCACGCCGCCCACCACCGGCTCGACGAGGCGTTCCAGAACGCGGCGGCCCATCCGCTGCCTGACCAGGGCCGAGACACTGGTGATGCCCGCGCGGGTCCCCGCGGAAGCCGGCAGGAGCCTGTCCAGGGACGCCCGGAGGGAACCGGCCAGTCCCAGCGTCCGCCGCACTTCGGGGTCCCACGGGTTGGCCGGAATGCCCAGCACGCCGGTTTTGGGGAGCTCGCGGGCGCCTTCGGGGAGCTGAACCCAGGCACCGCCGGGATGGGGCGCCACGATGTTGCCGGCGATGCCGAGTTCTGCCGCGAGGTCCGCAACGGCGTTTGTACGGGTGGCGAAGGACTCCGCTCCGCTGTCCAGCGTCAGGCCGCCCACCACATGGCTGCCCACGCAGCCACCCCAGGCTTCGCTGGCTTCCAGGACGGTGACGTGCCTGCCGGCTTTGGCAAGCTCAAGGGCGGCGAGCAGGCCGGAAACGCCGCCTCCCACCACCACGGCCGTAGTAACGGACGCTTCCGGCGTGGCTGCGCTCACCATTTACTCCGGGGAAATCGAGTGAATGAGTTCGACGACGCGCGTCAGGACGTCGGGGTCGGTCTCCGGCGGTACGCCGTGGCCCAGGTTCAGGACGTGGCCGGGGGCGGAGGATCCGGCCCGGATGACCTCCCGCACGTGCGCTTCGAGGACTGCCCACGGAGCTGACAGCAGGGCGGGGTCGATGTTGCCCTGCAGCGGGACGGTGCCGCCCAGCCGGCGGTTGGCTTCGTCCAGCGGCAGCCGGTAGTCAACGCCCACAACGTCGACGCCGACGTCGCGCATGGCCACCAGGAGTTCGGAGGTTCCGGTGCCGAAGTGGATCAGCGGTGCACCGAGGTGCCGGACGTGGTCCAGCGCACGGGCAGAGGCCGGGGCCACGAAGCGCTCGTAGTCGGCCAGCCCCAGCGAGCCCGCCCAGGAGTCGAACAGCTGGCCTGCGGAAGCGCCGGCTTCCAGCTGGGCGCGAAGGAACATGCCCGAGGCGTCGGCAGCCCAGTTGGCCAGGGCAGTCCAGGTTTCGGGGTCGGCGTGCATCATGGTGCGCGGGCCGAGGTGGTCGCGGGAGGGCTTGCCCTCAACCATGTACGCGGCGAGGGTAAAGGGCGCACCCGCGAAACCGATCAGCGGCGTTTTGCCCAGCTGCGCAACGGTAAGGCGGACGGCTTCCCGGATCGGCTCCAGCGCTTCCCAGGTCAGCTGCGGGAGTGCCGCGACGTCCTCGGCGGTGCGGACCGGCTTGTCCAGGACCGGACCAACGCCCGGAACGATGTCCACGCCGACCCCGGCCAGTTTCAACGGAATCACGATGTCCGAGAAGAAAATGGCGGCGTCGACGTCGTGCCGGCGCACGGGCTGCAGCGTGATCTCGGAGGCCAGCTCGGGACGCAGGCAGGAATCCAGCATGGCCACGCCTTCGCGCACCTTCAGGTATTCCGGCAGGGAACGGCCGGCCTGCCGCATGAACCAGACGGGTCGACGGGACGGCTTACCGCCGCGGTAGGCGGTGATGAGCGGCGAATCAGCCGTGCGGCCGTCCATCAGCGGGTGTCCTGCATCCAGGGTGGCATCGGTGAACGGGGCGTCGGAGACCGTTCCGTTGGACGTTGCAGCGCTTGAAGTCATGACTCCGATTGTCCCTAAAGTCGCGCCGAAAAGATAACGACAGGCTGTCATCCGGGGCCAGCCACGGCCCTCCGTGGCAGGAATCACAGGCCGCCGTGGGGTTCACCACGGTGCTTTGTTGTTCTACGCCGCGACGTAAAAGCTATGATTGTGATGCTGTGGTTCTTTTTTCATTGGTGGCTACACACGCCGACATCGACCTCGAGACCGTTGCTCAACTGAGCACCGGTGCTTCCGAGCTTGCTACATCCGCACTCTCCGGGTCGCCGGCAGTGACGGGTGCGGTGGTGCTTGCCACCTGCAACCGCTTCGAAATTTATGGTGAAGCGTCCCATCCGGATGACGTGGAAGCCGCACGGGCCGCCCTCGTTGCCCAGATCAGTGAACGCACCGGACTCAACGAGCAGCTGGTGTCCCGCTCATTCAATACGCGCACCGGCGGCGAAGTCAGCCAACACCTTTTCGCTGTGAGCTCCGGCTTGGACTCGGCTGTGGTGGGCGAACGCGAAATCGCGGGGCAGGTACGCCGGGCGCTCATCACCGCCCAGCATGAAGGCACTGCCAGCTCAGGGCTCGTCCGCCTCTTCCAGGCAGCATCCAAGACCGCCAAGGATGTCGGTGCGCAGACGGCCCTGGGATCACGCGGACTGTCCATTGTCTCGGTGGCCCTGGATCTCGCCACTGACCTTTCCGAAAACCCCGACTGGTCCACCAAGAAGGCCGTGGTCTTCGGGACCGGTGCCTACGCCGGCGCCACCATGTCATTGCTCCGCGAACGCGGATGCACGGATATTTCCGTCTTTTCCTCCTCCGGACGCGCCGAAGCGTTCGTCGCCACGCGCGGCGGCAAGGCCCTCGACGCCGATTCGCTTCCCTCCGCGGTGGCCGCAGCGGACGTCATGATCGGGTGCAGCGGCTCCGATACCCGCGTCGAAGCGGATGAACTCGCCCGCGTTCGCGCCGGCTCACCCCAGACTCTGATCGCCATCGACCTGGCGCTCACCCATGATTTCGATCCCGCCGTGGGAGAGCTCGACGGCGTGGAGCTGCTGACGCTCGAGTCCGTGCGGCTCGCTGCCCCCCAGGAGCAGGCCGAATCGCTGGCACAGGCCAGCGGCATCGTTACCGGCGCGGCTGCAGCGTTTGAGCAGGAGCGCGAGGCCAGGTCCGTGGACTCGGCGATTGTCGCGCTGCGCCGCCACACCATGAACGTCCTCGACGCCGAAATGGAGAAGGTCCGGGCACGCCACGGCTGCACGGCCGCCGCTGAGGAAGTCGAGTTCGCCCTGCGCCGGATGGTCAAGCAGCTGTTGCACGTTCCCACGGTCCGCGCGCGGGAGCTTGCCTCCAACGGCCAGCAGGAACAGTACATTGCGGCCCTTGACGCGCTGTACGGCATCACCGTTGAGCAGCCCGCCGCTGCCCCGGCTGCCGAATGCCCGGTGGACCAGGGCCAGGCCGGCCCGGCGTCCGCCGACCTCCGGCGGGAAACCGCCTAGCCTCAGGCTTCCGGCCCGCCCCGGCGCACGCGCCCGACGCAGAGCCAAACGCCGAGCCAACCGGGCGGCAAGATGTCAGCCGAAGGCGTTGATCCCGGTCATCTCCGCCGAGAGCGTCCACAAGCGCGCAGCATCCGACGGATCCACCGCGTGCGCCTCCACTCCCCTGATCCGGGCTTCAGGACTCCCCGTCCGGGTGGGTTCGGCGATGTCGCAGTCCTCGCAGTAGACCCCGCCCATGCCCTGCAACGCCGGGGACGTGGCGGCCCACACTGTGGTTGCGGCGCCTTGTGCCGGGGTCTTGAACCTGGCATCGACGTTGCCGTCCTGGTCCATCCAGCCGGCGGCCACCATCTCCTCGCGCGGCAGGTGGCGCTGCAGTTCCGTCATGATGCCGCCGGGATGCACGGCGAATGCCCGAACGCCGGAGTCCCTTCCGAGGAAGTCCAGGTGCACGGCGAAGAGGGAGTTGGCCGTCTTGGCCTGGCCGTAGGCTTTCCATTTGTCGTAGCCGGTGTCGAAGTTGATGTCGTCGAAACGGATGGGCGAGAGCTTATGCCCGGTGGACGACAGCGAGACCACGCGCGCGCCCAGGCCGGCCGCCAGCGCGGGCCACAGCAGGTTGGTCAGGGCAAAGTGTCCCAGATGGTTGGTGGCGAACTGCGACTCCCAGCTGGGACCGACGCGCTGCTCGGGGCTGGCCATGATGGCTGCGTTGTTGATGAGGATGTCCAGGCCTGCGGCTGGGTCCCCGGACGCCGCGGACAGGAACCCGTCTGCAAAGCTTTTCACGCTGGCCAGATCCGCCAGGTCCAGCGCCCCGACACTAACGGCTCCGCCTTCTGCTCCGGCAGGCAGTCCGAAGGGTATTCCGGCCGCTTCCAGCATTTCCCGCGCATGGCCGGGCCTCCGTGCGCCCACCAGCACCTCGGCGCCGGCGGACACTAGTGCCCGGACCGTCTCCAGTCCGAGTCCGGAGTATCCGCCCGTGACGATGGCAGTCCTGCCGGTCAGGTCGATGCCGGCAACGACCTCAGCGGCGGTCGACTCCTTGCCGAAGCCGGAACCGGTTTTACGTTGCGGCGTCCTGCTGGTGTCCTGGTTCATTGCTCAGTAAACCGGCTTGGCCGGCTCCACTTCCCGTACCCAGGCAAGGATGCCGCCGTCGAGGTGGCTGACCCGCTGGTAGCCTGCCTTGCGCGCCGCCGCCAGGACGGCCGCTGAGCGCGTCCCGGCCTTGCAGTGGAACACAATGTCCTTGTCCTGGGGCAGCTCGGCCCACGCCTCCCCCGCCAGGATCCTGCCCTGCGGGATCAGGACGGAGCCGTCAATGCTGACGATGTCATGCTCGCCGGGCTCGCGGACGTCCACGAGTTCGAAGTCCTTCAGGCCGGCTTTGCGCGAGGCCAGCATGGTGGCCAGCTGAGTGGCCGTCACGGTGTTTTCCTTGGCCGTTTCAGCCTCCGGAGCTATTCCGCAGAATGCCTCATAGTCCGTGAGTTCCGTGATGCGTTCAGCCGCCGGGTCCCGTGCCACCTTGATCTCGCGCCAGCTGCCGCCGAGGGCGTCGAACAGCGCCACACGTCCCAGCATGGAGCGCCCGACGCCGGTGATCAGCTTCACTGCCTCGGTCACCATGAGCGAGCCGACGGCCGCGCACAGCATCCCGAACACGCCGCCTTCGCCGCAGGAGGGCACCGAACCGGCCGGCGGCGCCTCCGGGTAGAGGTCGCGGTAGGTGGGGCCGTACTTCTCCCAGAACACGCTGACCTGGCCGTCGAAACGGAAAATGGAGCCCCATACGTAGGGCTTGCCGAGGATGGCGGCGGCATCGTTGACCAGGTAGCGTGTGGCGAAGTTGTCGGCGCCGTCCAGGATGAGGTCATAACCTGCGAACAGCTCCAGTGCGTTCGAGGCATCCAGCCTGACATTGTGGAGCCGAACGTCCACCAAGGGGTTCAGCGCGGCAATGGAGTCACGGGCTGACTCGATCTTGGGCCTGCCCACGTCCGCAACCCCGTGGATGACCTGACGCTGCAGGTTGCTCAGGTCAACGGCGTCGTCGTCGATGATTCCCAGGGTTCCCACGCCTGCGGCGGCAAGGTAAAGGAGCGCCGGCGAGCCCAGGCCGCCGGCTCCGATGACCAGGACCTTGGCGTTCTTGAGCCTGCGTTGGCCCAGCGTGCCGATTTCGGGAATGATGAGGTGGCGGGAGTAGCGCTCCACCTCTTCGGCGGTCAGGGCATCCGCCGGTTCCACGAGCGGATCCAGGGTTGCAGGGACAGCAGTTGCGGTGAACGTGGAAGCCATACTTCAATGTATGCCCGAAGATACCGCCAGGTCATATTACCCGCGCGTAAAGTGTAGGTAACTGCAATCGAAAGAAGGCCAACAGTGGTTCATCATGCACCGGTTGATCGGACACAGGCCGGGAAGGCAGCCGCGGGACAGACGCGGACCGGCGGTGCGCGTTCAGCGCGGCTCCCGCGTGACGAACGACGCGCCCAGCTACTGGCGGCCGCCCAGGAAGTATTTGTGGCCAACGGCTACCACGGTGCGGCCATGGACGAGATCGCGGAAACGGCACACGTCAGCAAGCCGGTGCTGTACCAGCACTTTCCCTCCAAGCGCGAGCTTTACCTTGCCCTGTTGGACAGCCATCTCAGTTCCCTGACCGAGCTGATGATGGGCGCCCTGAATTCCACCGATGACAATGACGAGCGCGTCCAGGCGGTCATGCGGGCGTATTACCGCTTTATTGCCAGCGATGACCAGGCGCACCGCCTGGTCTTTGAATCGGACCTGATTAATGACAGCGACGTCAGTTCCAGGCTCGAAACTTTCAACAAGGCTTTTGCCGATGCCATTGCGCGGGTCATCGCCGAGGACACGAAGCTCCCCATGCTGGAGGCCCAGCTGCTGGGGCGCGGACTCGCCGGAATGGCGCAGGTCAGCGCGCGCTATTGGCTCGAAACTGACGGAAACCTGGACCTCGATGTGGCCAGTGATCTGATCTATCGTTTAGCTTGGCGCGGAATCTCCCGCTTTCCCAAGGAAACCTAGACTACAAATAGAGAACACCTTTAGAACTTTGATTGGCTGGGAGGCCTCGCTGTGGAAGTAAAGATCGGCATTCAGAACATCGGCCGCGAAATTGTGCTGGAATCGGCTCAGGATGCTGACGCTGTTGCCAAGCTCGTCGAGGAAGCCATCGCCAAGGGTTCCGAGCTTCGACTGGCTGACGAAAAGGGCCGCGTGGTCATCGTTCCCGCCAACGTCCTGGGTTACGTTGAAATCGGGGCAGAGGAAGCCCGCCGCGTCGGGTTCGGCCAGCTCTAGGCACCCCACGTAGACCAACCCGCTCTGCAGCAAGGAGTTCGCCGAAAATGCTTTCCCTGGTAATCGTGGCCCTGGTCACCGCTGCCACAGGCCTTGTCGTCTGGGCCAACGACCGGCGCCATGCGAAGTACGGCATCGCCATGCCGCCGGGCATTTCCCTTGCCGTGGGGATGCTGAGCTGGATCATCTTCATGGCAGCGGGGCTTGGTTACCAGCCCGGCCTGACGTGGATTCCCTGGGTGCTGCCCATGGTGCTGGGCACCGGGGCGGCACTCGCTGCCGCGGTGTACCTGGGCCGGAAGCGTACCCTGCATGACACAAAGCAGCTGACGGCAGCCTTGAGACTCTAGCCAGGGCTACAGATCCGGGTCGTGCCCTTCCTCGGTGCAGAGGCACAGCCGGTTCCCCTGCGCATCCGTGACCACCACCCAGTTGGGTGCGTGGTCACGGTTCATTAAGGCCCCGGTGGCTGCGGTTTTCTCCAGTGCCGGGCCGGATTCCGCTTTGCTCCGGTGGATGTCCAGGTGGAAGCGGTTCTCGTTCGGGGTGGGCGTTTCCTGGAACCAGACCCCCGGGCCTCGGCCGTAGGGGTCGACCAGGTCGCCGTACCTCCCTTTCCGATAGCCAAGGGCGGTCCGCCACACCTCGGAAATCTCGTCCGGGTTCGCAGTGTCTATGGCGATCTCCACTGTCCGGTACAGGCCGGGCTCAGCGGCCGCCGACGCAGCAGCGGCTGCCAGGCTCACGGCCGCTGCCGCGGTGACGTCACGCTCCGTCACCTCCGAGCCGGCGTCGTGCGAGGTGAAGCGGATGAACACCCTGTTGTAGCGCCAGTCCAGGTCCGGGTGGTGGTTTTGCTCCTCGGCGAGGCGCCCGACGGCGGCAATCAGCTCGAGCGCTCCGGCCGCCGTCGGCGTCTTGAAAACGGTCACCAGGCCTCCCAGCCGGTACCTCCAGTCGGGAAGGTCCGCCAGGGCGGCGTCGATCCGGGCTCGCGTCAGAACGTCTTCCTTGCCGGTCACCGCTGGCTCCTTGCCTGGTTCGGACTGCTACAGGAACTCCGCCCGGCCCTCCATGGCGGACGAGGCAAGGGCGTGTTCGCGGCGCGGAATCCGGCCGGCCGCCTTCGCCAGCCTACCGGCGATGACAGCGTGTTTGAAGGCCTCCCCCATCATCGCCGGGTTCTGCGCCCGGGTCACTGCGGTCGCCAGCAGCACCGCGTCGCAGCCCAGTTCCATGGCGAGGGCCGCGTCGGACGCCGTACCGATGCCGGCGTCCAGCACCACGGGAACTGATGCCCTGGAAACGATGAGTTCGATGTTGTGCGGGTTCAGGATGCCCAGGCCGGTGCCGATGGGCGATCCAAGCGGCATCACGGCCGTGGCTCCGAGGTTCTCCAGCCGCAGGGCCAGCACGGGGTCGTCATTCGTGTAGGCGAACACCTTGAACCCGCGGTTGACCAGTTGCTCTGTGGCATCCACGAGTTCCACGGCGTCCGGCAGGAGGGTGTGCTCGTCGGCAATCACTTCAAGCTTCACCCAGTCCGTTTCCAGCGCTTCCCGCGCCAGTTCCGCCGTCATGACGGCGTCCCGTGCGGTGAAGCAGCCGGCCGTATTGGGCAGGACCCTGATGGTGTGGTCCACCAGGAGCTGGAACAGCGAACCTGTTTCCGCCGGGGAATAGCGGCGCATGGCCACGGTGGTCAGCTCCGTGCCCGAGGCGATCAGCGCCGCCCCCAGACCGTCCAGGCTGGGCGCGCCGCCGGTTCCCATAATCAGCCGCGATCCCAGGTGGACACCGTCCACGATGAAGGGGTCCGCCGCCGCGTGCCGTGCCGTCCCTGCCACGCCGGCAACCGTAGTTCCTGCCATGATGCTCAACCTCCCTGTACCGCGGTAACGAGTTCGACGTCGTCGCCCTCGGCGAGCGCCGTGACGAACCACTGGCTGCGCGGCACCACCTCGGAATTCCGGGCCACTGCGACGCCCAGCTTCCGGCCGTCGGCGGCCTGCCCGTTGGGGGCGAGGTTCCTGCCAGTGACCTGGCTGATGAGGGTGGTGACAGACGCTCCGTCGTCCACCGCATGGACGGTGCCGTTCAGTGTGATGTTCATGCTGTTTCCTTGTTCGGGTCAATTGTGACGATGTTCGGTGGCGTTGCCGGTGTTGCCGGCGTTGGCGAAAGGCCGGAAAACCGGTCGGGCCGGAAAGGCGCCCAGCGGACGTCGGCGGTGCCGTCCATGAGCTCCCTGCAGATGGACGCTGCCGCAGGAGTGAGCAGGACGCCGTGCCGGAAGAATCCGGTGGCAATGATCAGCCCTTCGACGTCCTTGCCGGTTCCCGCAGCGGCTACGCGCCCCAGCAGCGGCGCGTTGTCCGGCGTTCCCGGACGCGCCCTTGCCGTGGCTTCCAGGAGTTCCAGTTCGGCGACGGCCGGAACCAGCACTTGCGCGTCACGGAGCAGCTGGTAGACGCCGCCGGCTGAAACGGCTGAACGGACCGGCGTTGCGTGTCCGGCTCCAAGGTCCGCAGCGTCTGCCCCCGGGAGGGCGTCTTCACGCTGCGTGGCCCCGATCACCACGGTTCCGTCCTGCCGGGGCACGATGTAGACGGGAACCCCATGGACCATGCCGCGGACGGTGGATGTCAGCAGCGGCCGCAGGTAGGCGGGGACCCGCAGCCGCAGGATGTCCCCGTACACCGGGCGGAGGGGCAGCTTCAGTCCCGCGGGCAGCCCGCCGAGGGACGCAGACTCCAGCCCGTTGGCAATAATCGTCTCCGCTGCGTGCACTGCACCTCCCCCGGCCAGGCTGACGCCGCTGACCCGCCCGTCCTCCCACAGCAGGCCGGCCGCCCGCCGGCGCACGGCGGAACCTGCCAGCGACTCCGCGATGAGGGCGAGGAGCTTTCGGGGATCCACCTGGTGGTCCGCCGGGATGTCGAAGGCACAGGAGATCCCGGGACTCAGCAACGGCTCCCGTGCCCGCGCTTCCCTGACGGTCAGCGGTTCCACGGTGAGGCCGCTCGACAGCTGGACGCCGCGCAGGTCGGCGAGCGCGCGGCGGTCGGCGGCGTCGGCCCCCACGGCGAGGGTCGACGTCGTGAGGTAGCCGGTGTCCCGGCCGCCGCTGCCGGATTCCCCGGGAACCCCCTCGGTTTCAAGGCTCGCCGCAAACGCGGGCCACAGCCCGGAGGAGTGAAGCATGAGCTCCAGGAGGTCCTCCTCCTGGTAATGGAGTTCGCTGACCGGTGCCAGCATGCCGGCGGCGGCCCAGCTCGCTCCCGTACCGGGCGCGTCATCGATGAGCACCACGGACCGGCCCGACTGCCGGGCCTCCCAGGCGATGCCATGGCCGATGATTCCGCCGCCAACCACGGCGACGTCGGCGCTGATGTCGCGGCTGCGCGCGGCGGGGCTGCCTGCTGGGGTATGCGGGGCCATAGTCATCCTTCCCTACGCCGGTACTAACCGGATCAGGTCAAGCGGTCGGCTCTGACGCCCTCTCAGCCCTGCAGCTTTGTGACAGCTGCTGCGGGCTCCCGCGGTACTCCCCCAGTTTAGGGGAACTAGGCTGGTGCCATGACCGAGCAAGCTCTCCTCACCGATGCCCGCCTGTACCTCTGCACTGACGCCCGCACGGACCGCGGCGATTTCGAAGACTTCGTGGATGCCGCCTACGCCGGTGGCGTCGACATCATCCAGCTCCGCGACAAGAACCTGGAGGCGGCCGAAGAGCTCGAACTTCTTGCTGTGCTGGAGTCCGCTGCGCGCCGCCACGGGCGCCTGTGGTCGGTCAACGACCGCGCGGACATCGCCTCGCTTTCCGGCGCGCCCGTGCTCCACATCGGACAGAAGGATCTTCCGCTGGCGGCGGCCCGGAAGTTCCTCGGCAACGAAGCCCTCATCGGCCTGTCAACGCACAGCACCGGGCAGATCGACGCCGCCAGGGCCGCATCCCGCGGTACCGGAGGACTGGACTACTTCTGCGTGGGGCCGGTCTGGGCCACCCCCACGAAGCCGGGGCGGGCCGCCGTCGGCCTCGACCTGCTCCGCTACGCGGCAAGCGCCGCCGGCAAAGAAGCGGCCGCCGGGACGACGGTTCCGTGGTTCGCCATCGGCGGCATTGACCTGGGCAACGTTGAGCAGGTGGTGGCTGCAGGGGCGCAGCGGATTGTGGTGGTCCGCGCCATCACCGAGGCGGACGATCCCGCCGCGGCCGCGCGGTCACTGCTCGAAGCGCTCGACACCGGCGCATCCTGACTATCCGGTCAGTCCGAGCTGCGTCATCCGCTTGGAGTGGTTTTCCGCCAGCCCGGCGATCAGGCCGCTGACCAGGTCTTTCGCCTCGGCGGTGTCCTCGCCGCCGATCAGGCTTCCCAGGAACGCATGCTCATAGCTGACGCGCTGCGCCTGGGTCAGGGCTTCGCCCAGCAGCCGCCTGCCCCACAGCGCCAGCCTGGAGGCGAGCCTGGGATCATCGGCGAGGGCACCCTTGAGCCGGTCGCGGAGAACCTCCGTCGTTTCATCGGAGGCCTGGATCTGTTCGATGAGTTCCCGCGTTTCGGCGTCGACGTATTGTGAGATGGCCCGGTAGAAGTCGGCAGAGACCGTGTCGATGACGTAGGCCTTCATCAGCGATTCGTACCAGTCGGCCGGGCGTGTCCGCGAATGGAAGTAGTCCACGGCTGGCTGGAAAGGCAACATGGCGTCCTCGGCGTCGATCCCCCTGGCCTCGAGCCGGGCGCTCACCAGTTCGTAGTGCCGGAACTCCACTACGGCTATCCTGCCGAGCACCGCCCGGTCGTGGAGGGTGGGTGAATACCGTGCGTCGGCGGCAAACCGCTCAAAGGCCGAAAGCTCGCCGTAGGCCATCATTCCGAACAGGTCCGCGACGAAGCGGTTGTAGCGAGCAGTGTCAGCCGGGGTTGAGCTCATCGTCCAAGACTAATGGCGGAAATGGAGCTAACCTGACTTTCGTGTCCCATCATCGCCTGACTCCAAGTGTCCACGAACAGACCAACCGGTTGGCCGACGCGTTGAACGCGCTCCGTACGGAGTTGGAGCTGCCGGGGCCGTTTCCTGATGATGTCCTTCAGGATGCGCTGGCGGCCATTGCGGAACACAAGATGCCGGACCTGGACCTCACGGATGTGGGCTTTGTGACCATAGATCCGGCGTCGTCCACGGACCTGGACCAGGCCCTGTTCATCGAGCGGTCAGGCGACGGGTACAAGGTTTTCTACGCCATCGCCGATGTGCCGTCCTTTGTGGCACCCGGCGGGGCGCTGGACGCCGAAACACGCCGCCGGGGGCAGACGTTCTACGCCCCGGACGGCCGGATTCCGCTTCACCCGGAAGTCATCAGCGAACAGGCGGGCAGCCTGCTGGCCGGACAAATGTGCTCCGCTTTCGTCTGGGAGTTCAGCCTGGACGCGGGGGCCCGCGTGCAGTCAGTGCTGGTGCGCCGTGCCAAAATCCGGAGCCGTGCCAAGCTCAGCTACAAGGGCGTCCAGGCCGAACTCGATGCCGGCACTGCCGCCCCCGTCCTGCAGCTGCTCAAGGAAGTGGGGCTCAAGCGGGTGGAACTGGAGAGGCTGCGCGGCGGAGCCAGCCTGAACATGCCGGAACAGGACATTGAACAGCTGCCCGACGGCGGCTACCGCATTGTCGCTGCTCCGTCCCTTCCGGTGGAGGACTGGAACGCCCAGATCTCCCTCATGACCGGCATGGCTGCGGCGGACCTGATGCTGGAAGGCAAAGTGGGGATCCTGCGGACCATGCCTTCGCCCGACGAACGCTCGCTCCTGCACTTCAAACGGCAGACGAACGCGCTCGGAAAGCCCTGGGACGGCCGGGCGAGCTACGGGGAGTACCTGCGCTCCCTTGATCCCACGGACCCCAGGCAGCTGGCCATCCTGCATTCCGCCGGCATGTTGTTCCGGGGCGCCGGCTATACGCCCTTTGACGGCACAGTGCCGAAGGACGCCATCCAGTCGGCAATCGGAGCTGCCTACGCGCACACCACGGCCCCGCTGCGGCGGCTGATAGACCGTTTTGTCCTGGTGATCTGCGAGGCGCTGAGCAACCGCACTGCTGTCCCCGGCTGGGCCCGTGACGCCCTGCCGTCCCTGCCGGAGATTATGGCGGCCTCGGACCAGCTGGCAGCAAGGATGGAGCGGCTGGCCCTGGATACGGTGGAGGCCGCCCTCCTTGTCAACCACATCGGGCAGGAGTTCGACGCCGTGGTCATCTCCGGATCGAAACCGGGCAAGACAAACGGAAACGGCGGCAACGGAAACGGGAACGGACCGTCCGGCATCATCCAGATCGCGGACCCGGCAGTGACCGCCAGGTGCCCCGGCGAACTTGAATCCGGCACCACCGTCCGGGTCAGGCTGATCTCCTCGGACATCGACACACGCGCGATCCGGCTGGAGTTGGTGGAGTGATTGTGGATTGGCTGTGGGCCGTGCCCGGGCGTCAGTCGGTGATGGTTGCGGTCAACAGCTAGACTGAAGGGGTAGTAATGGATGCCCGGTCGTTGATTTCCATGATTTTTGAATTCAACAAGCCCGCCCCTACGCGATCTTGAGATACACCCGTTGGTCCCCAGTGCCAGCATTTAGATAGCCCGCGATCGGCTTCCACTGGATTTGCTTGCGCGCCTGAGCGTGCTCCGGAACGGCCTTGCGGCCGGCCCCGTTGAGCAAGCAGCGCCAATGCCCAAATGAATAAGGAAACTCCCCTGTGAGTGAATTGCACACGCACCAACTTCTGACCGACGACACCGGCACCGAATCGATCGAGCCGGAAGAGACCATCATCTCGGACGAAAAACCGCACGAGATTGAAGAAAAAACCTTCGCCGACTACAACGTCCGCGCCGACATCGTCGAGTCCCTGGCCGACGCCGGAATCACGCACCCCTTCCCCATCCAGGCGATGACCCTGCCCGTGGCCCTCGCCGGCCACGACATCATCGGCCAGGCGAAGACGGGTACCGGCAAGACCCTCGGCTTCGGCATCCCCGCGCTGCAGCGCGTGGTGGGACGCGACGACCCCGGATTCGACAAGTTGGCAGTCCCGGGCGCGCCGCAGGCACTGGTGATTGTGCCCACCCGCGAACTCGCTGTCCAGGTTGCCAAGGACCTCGAAAACGCTGCCCGCAAGCGCAATGCCCGCATTGCCACCATTTACGGCGGCCGTGCCTACGAGCCCCAGGTGGAGGCGCTGCAGAAGGGCGTCGAGGTTGTTGTCGGCACCCCAGGGCGGCTGATCGACCTTTACAAGCAGAAGCACCTGAGCCTGAAGAACGTCAAAATCGTCATCCTCGACGAGGCCGACGAAATGCTGGACCTCGGCTTCCTGCCGGACGTAGAGACGCTGATCGCGGGAACCCCGGCCGTCCGCCAGACCCTGCTGTTCTCGGCAACCATGCCCGGCCCGGTCATCGCCATGGCGCGCCGCTACATGACCCAGCCCACCCACATCCGTGCTGCTGATCCGGACGACGAGGGCCTCACCAAGCGCGACATCCGCCAACTGATCTACCGTGCCCACAGCATGGACAAGGTCGAGGTCGTCGCCCGCATCCTGCAGGCCCGCGGACGCGGCCGCACGATCATCTTCACGAAGACCAAGCGCACCGCCGCCAAGGTTGCCGAGGAACTGGTGGACCGCGGTTTCGCCGCGGCCGCCATCCACGGCGACCTCGGCCAAGGCGCCCGCGAGCAGGCGCTGCGCGCCTTCCGGAACAACAAGGTCGACGTCCTGGTGGCCACCGACGTCGCCGCCCGCGGCATCGACGTCGACGACGTCACGCATGTGATCAACTACCAGTGCGTCGAGGACGAAAAGATCTACCTGCACCGCGTCGGCCGCACCGGCCGCGCCGGAAACAAGGGCACCGCCGTGACGTTCGTGGACTGGGACGACATGCCGCGCTGGGGCCTCATCAACAAGGCCCTTGGCCTGAGCTACCCGGAGCCGGTGGAAACCTACTCCTCCTCGCCGCACCTCTACGAAGAGCTGGACATCCCCGAAGGCACCAAGGGCCGCCTGCCCCGCGACAAGCGCGTCCTTGCCGGCGTCGACGCCGAAGTCCTCGAGGACCTGGGCGAGACCGGCAAGAAACCCGGGCGCGGCAGCGCAAGGGACGGCGGACGGGACACCGCCCGTGGCGGAAGCACCGGCGGCGGACGGGACGGCAGCCGCTCCGGCGGACGCGATTCCCGCCGCAGCGACGCCGGCGGCACCCGGGACAGCGCCGGACGCGAGGGCTCACGCTCAGGTGACCGCCGCCGTCGTTCCTCCGACAGCAGTTCAGCAGCCGCTCCCGCTGCCGAGGCGGCCCCGGTGGCAGCCCCGGTGGCAGCTGCGGCGCCCGCCGAGGTTGACCGGGCCACCCGCGCCCGCCGCCGCACCCGCACCCGCCGCCGCAACGGCGAAGTGGTGGGCGGCGGAACTGCAGCGCAGGACGGCGCGCACCACGGCAACACTGAGGCCTAAACCCCTCAATGACTGACACCGTCTGGGCGCCGGACGGCAGCAACCTGGTGGTACACGCGGATAACGCCGAGTACCTCCCCACGCTGCCGGACGGCGCCTTCACACTCATCTACGTCGACCCGCCGTTCAACACCGGCCGCGCCCAGAGTCGGCAGCTGACCACCATGGTGCGGAACTCGGACGGCGGCGGCGACCGCGTGGGTTTCAAGGGCCGCTCCTATGACACGATCAAAGGCGCCCTGCACAAATACGACGACGCCTTCAGTGACTACTGGTCGTTCCTGGAACCCAGGCTCGTGGAAGCGTGGCGGCTGCTGGCCGACGACGGCACCCTCTACCTTCACCTGGACTACCGGGAAGTGCATTACGCCAAGGTGATGCTGGACGCCATCTTTGGCCGCGAATGCTTCCTGAACGAAATCATTTGGGCTTACGACTACGGCGCACGTGCCAAGTTCCGCTGGCCCACCAAGCACGACAACATCCTGGTGTACGTCAAAAACCCGGCGAAGTACCACTTCGACAGCGCTGAAGTGGACCGCGAACCATACATGGCGCCGGGGCTGGTGACTCCGGAAAAGCGGGAGCTCGGCAAGCTGCCCACGGACGTCTGGTGGCACACCATCGTCTCCCCCACCGGCAAGGAAAAGACCGGCTACCCGACGCAGAAGCCCGAGGGCCTGATCCGCCGCGTCGTGGCCGCTTCAAGCCGGCCGGGCGACTGGTGCCTGGACTTCTTCGCGGGCTCCGGCACCCTGGGTGCGGTGGCCGCCAAGCTCGGCCGGAAATTCGTCTGCGTGGACCAGAACCAGCCCGCCATCGACGTGATGGCCAAGCGCCTCAGCGCCCACGCGACGTTCACGTCCTTCCCGCCCAACTGACTCGCACTTAACGTCGTCATCCGCCGATTTCACAGCGTTAACTGCCAGTCAGTTGGGCATACAGTTCAAGGACGTACGACGGCGGTTCCGGTCGCCTGCTCTTCGATCCTCGCCAAGACCTCGGGCGAGGTCAGGTTCTCGCCCAGCAGGTTCGGCTTGCCGGTGCCGTGGTAGTCAGAGGAGCCCGTGACCAGCAGGCCATGCTCCTCCGCAAGCGCCCGGAGGTAGGCCCGGCCGTCTTCCGGGTTGTCTCGGTGCTCGATCTCCAATCCGGCCAGGCCGGCGTCGATCATTTCCAAGTAGGTGCGCCTGCCCACCACGCGGCCGCGTGCGGACGCCACCGGGTGGGCGAACACCGGCACGCCGCCCGCCGCCCGGACCAGTGCCACGGCGACGGCCGGATCCGGGGCGTAGTGCTGGACGTAATACCGGGAATGGGAGGTCAGGATCGAGGCGAAGGCTTCGGTCCTGTCCGCGACCACTCCGGCGGCCACCAGGGCGTCGGCGATGTGCGGCCGGCCGAGCGTTGCGCCGGGTGCTACGTGGTGGATGACGTCGTCCCAGCTCAGCGGGTAGTCCTCGGCCAGGAGGGTGACCATGCGCTCGGCCCGGGTAAGGCGCGCGTCCTTGGCCTTGGTGATTTCCTCCAGCAGGCCCGGATGCGACGGGTCATGGAGATAACTGAGGAGATGGACGCTGATGCCTTCCTCGGTCCGGCAGGACACTTCCATGCCGGGCACGAGCGCAATCCCTGCGGCCCGGGCCGCGAGGGACGCCTCGGCCCAGCCGTCAGTGGAATCGTGGTCGGTCAGGGCCACCACGTCCAGGCCTGCGGCCGCGGCGGACGCCATCACCGCTGCGGGCGCCTCCGTGCCGTCGGAAACGTTCGAGTGCGCATGCAGATCAATCTTCACCAGCCCAGCCTAGTAGATCCCCGCCGTGGGCGGCCGGTGCGGTGTGCGGTGCAGTGTTCGGTGGCCCCGGCCACGCCGCTGGTGAGACTATGGGACGGTGAACGATGCAGATAACGCCTACAACGGCGAAACTCCCTCAAACCAGCCCCTCGAAGAGCGCGTCAACAACCGCTCCCAGCGGCCCAGTTCCGACGCCTTCAAAGCCTTTATGGCCAGCAACTGGGCGCCGTCGGCACAAGAGCTCCCCGATCGGGACGCCGTCGCCGACCACGCCGCCAAACGGCGTCGCACCATCTCGGGCCTGTTCAAAGGCGAACGCCTGGTGGTCCCCGCCGGGCCCCTGAAGGTCCGCTCCAATGACTGCGACTACCGTTTCCGCCCCCACTCCGGTTTCGCGCACCTGACCGGCCTGGGCCTGGACCACGAGCCCGACGCCGTGCTCATTCTGGAACCGGTGCCGGAAGGCACGGGCGACGACGGCGGAAACCACCGCGCCACTCTGTACTTCCGGCCCCTGGCCGGCCGGGACACCGAACAGTTCTATGCAGACTCCCGCTCCGGCGAATTCTGGATCGGCGCCCGCCCCACGCTCGCGGAGTTCGAGCGGAGGCTGGGCCTCGCCACGGCGCACATTGACCAGCTCGAGCTCGCCATCACCAAGAACGTGGGCGCCCCCGAAATCGGCGGCATTTCCATCCGGCTGGTGCGCAAGGTGGATGACAACATCGACGCCCTCGTGGACACGGCCCGCTACAACACGGCCAAGGACCCGGACAACCTGGACCTGGGCGTGCTGGATGCCCTCGACGAGAAGCTCACGGAAGCCCTCTCCGAGCTCCGCCTGCTCAAGGACCCGTGGGAAATCGAGCAAATGAAAATTGCCGTGGCCGCCACGGTGGAAGGGTTTGCCGAGGTGGTCAAGGCGCTGCCCCGCGCACTGACGCATCAGCGCGGCGAGCGGGTAGTCGAAGGCGCTTTCTTCGCCCGTGCCCGGGAAGAGGGCAACGAGCTCGGCTATGACACGATCGCGGCTTCGGGCAACAACGCCACTGTGCTGCACTGGACGCGGAACACGGGAAAGGTCAACGCCGGCGAACTGCTGCTGCTGGATGCAGGTGTTGAGGCTGATTCCCTCTACACCGCCGACGTCACCCGCACCCTGCCCGCCAACGGCACGTTCAGCGACATCCAGCGGAAGGTGTACGAAGCCGTCCTGGACGCAGCGGACGCCGGCTTCGCCGCAGCCCGCCCCGGCACCAAGTTCCGTGACATCCACACAGCCGCCACCACGGTCCTGGCCGAACGCCTTGCCGAATGGGGCCTGCTGCCCGTGTCCGTCGAGGAGGCCATCAGCCCCGAGGGCCAGCAGCACCGCCGCTGGATGCCGCACGGCACCAGCCACCACCTGGGCCTCGACGTGCATGACTGCGCCCAGGCCAAGCGTGAGCTTTACCTGGACGGCGTCCTCACTCCGGGCATGGTGTTCACCATCGAACCCGGCCTGTACTTCAAGAACGAGGATCTCGCGATTCCCGCGGAGTACCGCGGCATCGGCGTCCGGATCGAGGATGACATCCTGATGACGGCCGACGGTCCCGTCAACCTCAGTGCCGCCCTCCCCCGCAAGGCCGACGACGTCGAGTCCTGGATGGCGGGCATCTATCAGGAAGCCGACCACGCGTAGCCCCGGAAAGCCGTAAATCGGAAACACAAAGGCCTCCGTCCGGATCGTCCGGACGGAGGCCTTTGGTGTTCGCGTTATTGCTGAGTGTTGCCCTCGGCGGGCTCATGTTTGGCGCCGCCTTCAGGCGTAGGCGCGTCGGTCACGCGCACCCCGTACTGCGGCCGGCCGTCAGGGAGGTCCGGGTAGCGCACCGCGGGCGTCGGCGCGGCCACGTGCTGGGGGTGTTCCTCGGAAGGGGGCTGCGGACCTTGGCTGACCGCTCCGGATGCCGCGTGGGCGCCCGCGGCCGGCTGGTTCCCTGCCTCCGGGGTCCGCTGGCCGTAGGGGTCGTTCCAACCCGCGGGACGCTGGGGCCCCTGCTGCGGACCGTGCTGGTGCCCGGGCTGCTGGAAGGGCTGGTTCTGATAGCCCCCCTGCCCATAGGAAGCAGACCCTGCAGACGCGTCCGACGGGGTCATGGGCAGCTGCTGCAGCATGCGCCGTGCCTCGTGGGAAGCCTCGAAAGCCACCACGACGTCGTAGTTCGTGGCCACCACCTGGCTCGTTGACGTGAAGTCACGCTTCCCGCGCTGCGTTGCGTAGGTGACAATGCCGAAGAGCATAAAGAACGCCGCACCCATGAGCACCGAGGTCACAATCGAGAAGTAGCCGCCGGTCGGCGAGAAGAAGGACAGCATCACGCCGACAAACAAGCCGAACCACATGCCGCTCAATGCGCCCGACAGAGCGACCCGTGGGTAGCTCAGCCGCCCGGTGACGCGCTCCACCATTTTCAGGTCGTTGCCCACGATGGACACCAGCTGGACGGGGAACTGCTGGTCCGCGAGGTAGTCCACCGCCTTCTGGGCGTCCAAGTAGGAGTTATACGAACCGACGGTGTCCCCGGCCGGAACCGTGCGGAATTCATCCGGCCCGTTCGGGACACCGGCCTTGGGAGCACCAAAAATGTTTGACATACCTCCATTCTTGCCCATCCGGCTGTGTGCAGGCTGAAATTCAGCTAAAAGAGAGCAGACTCGGTAGCCTGTACAAGTGAGCACAAATCTTTCGCGGGTGTTTGTTGCGCGCCTTCTCGGACTGGATGTCTTCGACCCCCTGGGCGACCGGCTGGGCAGGCTGCGCGATGTCGTGGTGCTCTCCCGCGGCACCCGGGGCGCCCCCCACGTGGTGGGCATCGTGGTGGAAGTCCCCGGCAAGAAGCGGGTGTTCGTCCCCATGACCAGGATTACCTCAATCGACCAGACCCAGGTCATCTGCACCGGCCTGGTGAACCTGCGCCGCTTCGAACAGCGCGGGGCCGAAACCCTGGTGGTGGCCGAAATGTTCGACCGCCGAGTGACCCTGGCGGACGGCAGCGGCGACGCCACCATCGAGGACATCGCCATGGACCGGCACCGTTCCGGCGACTGGTTCGTCAGCAAACTGTTCGTGCGCCGCGGCCACTCCCTCTCGCCGCTGAGCCGGCTCCGCCGCAACGAGACCATGATCATCGACTGGGCGGATGCCCTGCAGGGCGCGAGGACGGAGCCGCAGGCCGCCACCCAGTTCGTGGCCACGCACGAGGACCTGAAACCGGCCGACTTCGCCGAAGCGCTGCAGGAGATGAGCGACAAACGCCGCTTCGAAGTGGCCAGCGAACTGCAGGATGAACGGCTTGCCGACGTCCTGCAGGAGATGCCCGAAGGCGACCAGGTGGAAATCCTCTCCGCCCTCGACGTCAACCGCGCCGCCGACGTCCTCGAAGAGATGGATCCGGACGACGCCGCCGACCTCCTCGCCGAACTCCCCTCGGCACAGGCAGAGGAACTGCTCCAACTCATGGAACCCGAAGGGGCCGAGGACGTCCGTCGCCTCCTGGAGTACGACGAGGACACCGCCGGCGGACTCATGACGCCTGTCCCGGTGATCCTCCCTCCCGAGGCCACGGTGGCCGAAGCCCTGGCCCACGTCCGGCGGGAGGAGCTCTCACCGGCGCTCGCGTCGTCGATCTTCATTGCCCGTCCGCCGCTGGAAACGCCCACGGGGCGGTTCCTCGGCGTGGTCCACATCCAGCAGCTCCTTCGCTACCCGCCGCCCGAACCGCTCGGAAACCTGGTGGACAAGAACCTGGAACCCGTGTCGGACCAGGCACACATCAGCGAGGTGGCCCGCACCCTGGCCACCTACAACCTGAACTCACTCCCGGTCGTCAACGAGGACGGACGCCTCGTGGGGGCGGTGACTGTCGATGACGTGCTTGACCACCTATTGCCGGACGACTGGCGCGCCCACGATGATGACGCCCCGATAAGGAAACTTGGAGGCCGCATTGGCTGATCTCAGCTCACCCCGGAACTCCTCCCACCGTCCCGGAGCCAAGACATCCGGTGGCCTGGATACGCCGCTCAGCGGGCGCCAGCGCATTCTTCCCAAGTTTTCGCCGAATCCCGACGCGTTCGGCCACGCCACGGAAGGCTTTGCCCGTTTTATGGGCACACCGACCTTCCTGGTCTACATGACGATCTTCTGCGTCTTCTGGCTGGTCTGGAATACTTTCGCGCCCGAGGCCTGGCAGTTCGACTCGCAGGCGTTGGGCTACACCCTGCTTACTCTGATGCTGTCCCTCCAGGCCTCCTATGCGGCCCCGCTGCTGCTGTTGGCCCAGAACCGGCAGGATGACCGCGACCGCGTGTCCCTCCAGCAGGACCGGCAGCGCGCTGAACGCAATCTCTCCGACACCGAGTACCTCACCAGGGAGCTGGCCTCCCTGCGCATCGCGCTCCGCGAGGTCGCCACCCGCGACTACGTCCGCGCCGAGCTGCGCAGCCTGCTCGAGGACATGCTGGAGGCGCAGGAGGAACTCCGCACCCATGACCCGTCCGGCGCCGGCAGCCACGAGTCGCCGAAGGACAAACTCAAGGAGAAGCTGAAGGAACGCCGCGACAAACAGCGCAACCCGCGGACCCAGCAGATCCCCAAGGTCAAGCCGGACCACCCCGGCACTCCCGCGCACCTCAATTCCCCCGAAAGCTGAGCACTGACTGCATGAGCACCCCCCTGGCCCAGGCAGTGGACGCTGCACTGGCCACCGTCATCGACCCCGAACTGCGGCGCCCCATCACTGAACTTGGCATGGTGGAGTCCGTGGACATCGCCGACGACGGCCGAGTGCGGCTCGTCGTGCTGCTCACCATTTCCGGTTGTCCGCTGCGCGGCACCATCACCGCGGACTCCGAGGCCGCGCTGTCGGCAGTTCCCGGAGTGACGGCGGTCGACGTCGAGCTCAGAGTGATGACGCAGGAGCAGCGGGACGCGTTGAAGGAAAAACTCCGCGGACCGGGCGGCCAGCGCGGCATCCCGTTCAACCAGCCCGGATCCCTCACGAAGGTGTTTGCTGTTGCCAGCGGAAAGGGCGGGGTGGGCAAGTCCTCCGTCACGGTGAATCTCGCCTGTGCCATGGCTGCCCGGGGACTGCGCGTCGGCATCATCGACGCCGACGTGTACGGGTTCTCGGTCCCCGCGCTGATGGGCATCGACCAGGCCCCCACCCGCGTGGACGACATGATCCTGCCGCCGGTCGCGTACGGCGTGAAGGTTATTTCCATCGGCATGTTCGTCAAGGGCAACCAGCCGGTGGCGTGGCGCGGGCCAATGCTCCATCGAGCCCTTGAGCAGTTCCTCACCGACGTCTATTTCGGCGACCTGGACGCGCTGTTCCTCGACCTGCCTCCGGGCACCGGGGACATCGCCATCTCCGTGGCGCAGCTGCTTCCGAAGGCACAGATCCTGGTGGTGACCACACCGCAGGCCGCTGCCGCCGACGTCGCCGAGCGGGCGGGTGCCATCGCCACCCAGACGGGCCAGTCCGTGGCCGGGATTGTGGAGAACATGTCCTACCTGGAAATGCCCGACGGCGGCAGGATGGAACTCTTTGGCAGCGGCGGCGGCGCTGTCCTCGCCGAGCGCCTGACCGCCACCGTCGGCGCGGATGTGCCGCTTTTGGGCCAGATTCCCCTGGATATCCTGTTGCGCGAGGGCGGCGACGCCGGCGAACCGATCGTGCTGGGCCGTCCCGAGACCCCGGCGGCCAAGGCGCTGACGGGGATAGCGGACAAGCTGGCTGCAAGGCCGCGGGGCCTGACGGGTATGAAGCTGGGCCTCCAGCCCCGGTGATGGAGCCTGTCCCCGGGTGATTGGGCCTGTCGAAATCCGGGCCCTACGTGGCCTCGGAGTCGAAGGGGGCAGGCTCGCCCTCGGGCAGCCGTTCGATGACGCGCGCCGGCCGCTCTTCCGCATAGGATGCCGCGGCGGCAGAGGCAACTGCCGCGACCGCAGCCGGCGCCCCGGCACTGACAGGCTTGGTGTCGTCGTCGAGCAGGGCTTCCTTGATGATCCGGCGGGGATCGTACTGGCGGGGATCGTATTTCTTCCAGTCGACCTCGTCGATGTCGATGCCGACTTCGTCCTTGATCTGCTCCCGTGCGCCGGACGCCATCCGGCGGACTTCCTTGACCAGGTTCGCCAGTTTCTGGGTGTATTCGGGCAGCCGGCTGGGGCCGATCACCAGGACCCCGATGATCAGCAGAAGAAGAAACTCCGGACCGTTGATTCCAAACACCTTAGGAAGATTACCCTCTCCGGCACAGTGGTGACGATTCTGACGCGGAGCGCACAGCGGCGGCTGCTCCGGGCGGCCGGCTCATGGCGTAAAAAGCTCCACGATGCGCCCCAGGCCGCGCTGCAGCCTGTCGGGCAGGCCTTCCCCGGCAGGCACGCTTTCCGTGCCGGGCGCGGCGCTGCCGGCCGTTCCGGTCGCGGGGACCTCGGGGCTGCGCACTGAGGTGGTGGAACCCGAGCGAACCAGTTCTGCCACGCCATCATCGGCGGAGTCAGCAGGCAGATCCGAGATGTAGGTGAAGGTCACGCCCGGAGCCTGGTAAATGGCCCGCCACGGGGCAGAAGCATTGATCCATACCGCCCCGCCTGCCGCGCTGCCGGCCGCAGCACCCCCAGGCGAACGCACGAACCCGTCGACCTCCGCAGGACGGCCGGTCAGGATGTTCGTGGGCGATGACAGCGGCACGGTTGGTTGTGCGCCGTCAGCGGGTCCCGGCTGCGAGTGCTGTTCGAGGACTGTGGCAAAGTGTGTCCCGTCAGTGAGCCGCAATTCCAGGACTGCCTGTCCGGCGACGGTTTCATGCCGCGCCCAAAGGACGTGGAACCCCATGTCGCGAAGCTCCGGGCACGACCATCCCTGCGTGCGGAGTCCCTCAAGGTCTGTGGATGTCAGCATGCCGGCGGACCCGGGGGAAGCACTGCCGGCCGGCGGTTGAAGTCCGAAAGCGGCCTCGTGCTGCCGGGACCACGCTGCAGGGGTGCCGTCGGCGACGGGCCGGGGGTCACCGGCCACGAAGTAGGCAGCGCCGGTGACCACTCCGGCCGCGGCCAGGGCCCCGCCCGCCGCCAGGCCCAGTGCGCGTAGCGCCGGGAACCCTGCGGGCGTGCTTCGGCGCACGGCATGGCCGGCGGCCGTACCGCCCGGCGCAGACGCGAGCTGCTGTGTCCTGGCCAACAGCCTGGCAGTGAAGTCCTCGCTTGCAGCGGGGATGGCCGCGCTGCGCAGGCGCTCAAGATACTGGCGCTCACGCCACTGAAGCGACGTGCATTCCGGGCAGGATTCTATGTGCTTTGAGCTGCGGCCGCGCTTGCTGCGCGGCAGGATTCCGCGCGTACAGTTGCCTCCCAGGCCCCGCAGCAGGTTTCTCAGCTGACCCATGGAGCCGATCAGAGGATGCCGGCGACGCGCGGCAGCTTGAGCCGCGGCTTGAGGGATTGCCTGGTCCGGGGATCACGGTGCGCCAGCTTTTCGCGGAGCATGGTGCGGCCGCGGTGGATGCGGGACCGCACGGTTCCAAGCTTGACGCCCAGGGCCTCGGCCACCTCGTCGTAGGACAGGCCCTCAAGGTCACAAAGTACGACGGCGGCCCGGAAGTCAGGCGGCAGTTCTTCGAGGGCGGCCTGCACGTCGAGGTCCAGGTTGTTGAATTCAAAGCTCTGTTCCGGACCGGGCTCGCGGCCCGGCAGCCGCGATTCGGCGTCGTCAGCGAGGGCATCGAAGCGGATGCGGCTCTTGCGCCGCGCCTGGTCCAGGAAGAGGTTGGTGGTGATCCGGTGCAGCCAACCGTCGAGCGTACCGGGCTTGAAGTTCTCCAGCGACCGGAAAACCCGGACGAACACCTCCTGGGTGAGGTCCTCGGCGTCGTACTTGTTGCCGGTTAAGCGGTAGGCAAGGCGGTAGACCTTGGCGGAGTGGTTCGTGACCACTTCCTCCCAGGTTGGCCTGACCCACTCGGTGTCCGGCTGGGCCACTGAATCTTCAATTGCCGGGACAGGTGCCACAACTGATGCTGACATCGTCCACTCCCCTCATGGATGGAACTAACGCCTGGATGGTGCTGACACCAGTGCTTCGGCGCCGATCACCTCCTGGATGAGCGGATTCCAATCATTTCAAAGTTGGCTGGGAATTTCCTGACTATTGCAGGGCTTCAGCCTTGGGCGGAACGACCCGCGCCTCCGGACCCCGGAACAGGGTGGTCCCCGTCACATCGGCCGGAAGCCACAGCCTGCCGACTCGCCACCTCCGGGCCCGGCACCCCCTGACACAGTACGCTGATAGGAACAATCCCCTTGCCGCCCAGAAAGCGAATCCTCATGAGCGCCGATAAGTCCACGAGCTGGTCCTATGCAGAAGATCTGCCTGCCGAGGATGAAGTACTGCTGCACGCTCGGGAGCGTTCCTTTGAGCTGGGCGTGACTCCGGTGGGACCGGGCGTGGGAGCGGTGCTTACCGTATTGGCTGCGGCATCCAAGGCACAGACAGCGGTAGAAATCGGAACCGGTGCAGGCGTGTCCGGCGTCTGCCTGCTCCGCGGGCTCGGACCCCAGGCGGTCCTGACCACCATCGATGTGGACGTTGAGCACCTCAGGGCTGCGCGGGAGGCATTCCAGGAAGCGGGCAGCCCCGCCAACCGCACCCGCACTATTTCCGGCCGCGCCGGCGACGTCCTGCCGCGGCTGACCGACAGCGCGTACGACCTGGTGTTCGTTGACGCGGACAAGCCGGGCATCCCCGGGTACGTCGAACAAGCCATCCGGCTGCTCAAGCGTGGCGGGTTGCTGATTATCAACGATGCCTTGGACAAGGACCGCGTGGCCAACCCGGCTGCCCGGGATTCCACCACGGTGGTGCTGCGCCAGGTTGGCAAATCCATCCGCGACGACGACCGCCTGGCTTCGGCAATGCTGCCCACCGGCGACGGGCTGCTGGTAGCGGTTAAAAAATAAGGCGGGGCCCGCAGCCTTACGGCCGCGGACCCCGCCCCAGCAAATCTATTCGGTAACGCCGACGAGGCATTCCTTAAGGTTTGCCGCCTCCGCCGCGTTGAGTTCGACCACAAGCCGCCCCCCGCCTTCGAGCGGCACACGCATAATCAAGCTGCGGCCCTCTTTGGTTACTTCCATAGGGCCGTCGCCGGTGCGTGGTTTCATAGCCGCCATGAGGAAAATCCCCTCCAATAGTCCCAGGACCTACCAGCCCGGGCGGGCTGTGGCCGCGTCGTCAATCAAGCCCCATGGCGGCCTAGCAGCTACCGCCATGGCTGAACAGTTCTGAATGCAATTTGTTCATGCTTAACCCCTATTATCCTGTAATTACCCGCCTGTAGCTAATTGATGGATTTTCTTCATCGCTTGGAAAATTGCGGCCGACTGTGCCGTGCGTCATAGCTCCGCGGACCGGCTCACGGACGTCTCACGGCGGATAGTCTCCCCCGCCGGGCAGTTCGGCCCAGGCCCACAGCCAGACGATCCAGACAATCTGGAGCAGCACGAACATGGTGACCACAGTCCCGCGGTATGCCCGGGATCGGGACAGCAGGGCTGCACCCAGGGCCAGCGGAAACAGCGGCAGCAGCATGCGGAATGTGCTGGTCTGGGGGTGCAGGAACACGAGCAGATAGCCCATGTAGCAGACGCACCAGAGCCGCAGCTCAGCACCCAGCGCCACCACGGGCGGGGACGTCATGGCAAGCCCGAAGACGGCGACAAAGACAAAGGGAGCCAGGACGCCCAGCACAGGTCCAAAAAGCTGGATTCCAGTGTCGAACCAGGGCTTGAACGGCACGAGGTCGTGGCCGCGCCAGACGGTTTCCGTATTGGTATAGGCGGCGGGATCGCCGGTCACTGCCCACGCGATGGCAGGCCAGATCAGGGCACTGAGTCCGCTGACTGCGGCGAGGCCCGCCAACGCCGCGAGGTCCCGACCACTGTGCTGTGCCGCCGGACTGCCCGGGGCGGCAGGACGGTTCCGCAGCCACAGCCGGTACGCGAGCAGCCCGCACACCATCGCTGCGAACGGAACCCCCGTTGGCCTGGAAAGACACATGAGGAGCACTACCGGCATGGCCCACAGGTACCGCCGTTGCATCACCAGGAGGAGTGCTGACGCCAGCAGCAGGAGGTTCAGCGATTCGGCATAGGGAACCTGGAGCACGGCGGCGACGGGGAAGGTGGAAAAGAAAACCACTGCCCACATGGCCGTGCGGTGGCCGGCTTTCTGCCGGAAGAGGCAGTACACCACCAGGGCGGCCCCCAGCCCGGATGCCATTGCGATGAATGTGAGGGCCAGTGCGGGGTCCAGGCCAGTCATGGCCGACAACGCCCGCCCCAGCATCGGAAACAGCCCGTAGAAAGCCCAGGCGTTCTCCTGGACGTTTCCGCTTTCGTCCACGGGGAGCTGGCTCGGATATCCGTTCCGGAGCACCTCGCCATACCAGCGGGCATCCCAGATATTGATGAAGTTCCAGTAGTCGGGTTCCGCGGGGAACCACGGGTTGACGCCTTGGTGCAGGGCCGCCGCCATGAAGATGCAGGCACTGACGATACGCGCAGCAACGTAGACGCCTGCCACCTGCGCCCACCACCGCCACGTGCCGGCACGCGCGGCGGCGGACGCAACTTTGGTTCGCACCAGGCCGTTCAGTCCCAGGGTTCGGTCCGGCCCCACCCGGTCCGCGGACGTGCCCGGTCTGTTCAAGGCCCGATCTCCCCCGGCTGTGCCGGCGCGCGCAGTTCCGTCCGCAACCGCTCAATTTCGCGGTCCTTGGCGGCAAGCTGGTCACGGAGTTCATCCAGCACCTGGTCAACCTGGTCCATGCGGTAGCCTCGCAGGCCCAAAGCAAACCGGATCCGGTCGACGTCGGCCGGTGCAGCGTCGGCAGGAAGCAGCACCGGCGGCAGTGAGGCCACAGGCTCGTCGAATCCGTCCAACAGCGCGGGGCCTCCGGAATGCCGGCGCCGGAATATGCCGGACGTAAAATCTGCTCCGAAGAACAGCGCGGCGCCGATCAGTGCGATGACGAGGAAGATCAGGAAGAAACTCACAGGATCCATCGTGCCAGACGCCGGCGCGGCCGCTATTCCGGCCGCTGGTTGCCGTTCGGCCCGCCAGTGCCGTTGCCAGTGCCGCTGCCTTGCGGCGGCCGGATGGCACCGTGGATAACGAGGTCCACCGCGTGCGCCGGCTCATCGACTACCTGGATAAGGCCGAGGTCCTTCTCGGAAATCATGCCGTCTTCCACCAGAGTGCCCCTGATCCAGTCGAGCATGGGCCCCCAGAAAGCGGTGCCCAGGAGGACGATGGGGAAGGACGTGACCTTCCGCGTCTGGACCAAAACCATCGCCTCGAAGAGTTCGTCCAGGGTGCCCAGGCCACCAGGCAGCACAATGAATCCCTGGGCATACTTCACGAACATGGTTTTCCGTGCGAAGAAGTAGCGGAAGTTGATCCCGAGGTCCACCCACTGGTTGAGTCCCTGCTCGAACGGAAGCTCAATACCGAGACCCACCGATACACCGTTGCCCTGGACGGCGCCTTTGTTGGCAGCCTCCATGGAGCCCGGTCCGCCGCCGGTAATGACGGCCACCCCGGCTTCGGCCAGTTTGCGGCCCACCTCAACGCCCAGTTCGTAATAGACGGAGCCCGGCTTGGTGCGTGCGGAGCCGAACACGCTGACGGCGGGCCCGAGGTCCGCGAGCGCACCGAAGCCTTCCACGAACTCACTCTGGATTCTGAGGACCCGCCACGGGTCAGTGTGGACAAACTGGCCGGGCCCCTTCGTGTCCAGCAGGTGCTGGTCCGACATCTCCACGGCCGCCTGCTTTCGACGCAGCTCCAGCGGACCCTTGTGACGGGTGGCAATGGGAGGTACTGGAGTTGGAGAAGGCTGCGGATCGGTACTCATCCACCAAGGCTAGCGCGGTTCTCCAAGCCAGACTGTCCGGCGCGTCCGATCCTGTTGCAGAGGCTGCCCGGGGCCCTGACCTGCAGGTATCTCTTGAATCACGATCTGCAGGAAGTTGGAGTGATTGCCGTCATATCCCGCTAATGTTCGCTAGATTCTCTCTTATGACTACTCAAGTGCCCGGCGAAGCTCTCGTCTCCCTGAAAGCCGTGAATAAGCACTACGGCCAGCTGCACGTACTCAAGGACATCAACCTGAACGTCCGCAAGGGCGAAGTTGTTGTGGTCATCGGACCCTCCGGTTCCGGTAAGTCCACACTCTGCCGGGCCATCAACCGCCTGGAGACCATCGACGACGGCAAGATTGCCATCGACGGCAAGGAGCTCCCGGAGGAAGGCAAGGAACTCGCCAAGCTGCGTGCCGACGTCGGCATGGTGTTCCAGTCCTTCAACCTCTTCGCCCACAAAACGATCCTGGAAAACGTCACCCTGGGGCCCATCAAGGTCAAGGGTGTGCCCAAGGCGCAGGCGGACAAGGACGCCATGGCGCTCCTGGAGCGTGTCGGCGTGGGACACCAGGCACCCAAGCTCCCGGCGCAGCTTTCCGGCGGCCAGCAGCAGCGCGTGGCGATTGCCCGGGCCCTTGCCATGAAGCCGAAGGTCATGCTCTTCGATGAGCCCACTTCCGCGCTTGACCCGGAAATGATCAATGAAGTCCTTGACGTCATGATCCAGCTGGCCAAGGAAGGCATGACCATGATCGTGGTCACCCACGAGATGGGCTTCGCCCGCAAAGCCGCCGACCGCGTGGTGTTCATGGCCGACGGCCAGATCGTCGAGGACGCGACGCCTGAGGAGTTCTTCACGAACCCGCAGAGCAACCGCGCCAAGGACTTCCTCTCGAAGCTCCTCACCCACTGATTCCCCGAGACCGCACCTACTCACTTCGCACCCAGGCCACCACAGTGGCCGCCAATGAAAGGTAATGTCATGAAGGCATTTTTGACCCGACGAAAGTCCTTTGTGGTTGCAGCATCAGCAGCCCTCGCTCTGACATTGAGCGCTTGCGGCGGCGGCGGCACCGGCACCACCAGCAACCCCACGGTCGCCGAGAAGCCCACCTTCGCAGCTGGCAGCACCATGGCGAAGCTCTCCTCCGCCGGCACCATCAAGATCGGCACCAAGTTCGACCAGCCGCTGTTCGGCCAGGTCGGCCTTGACGGCAAGCCCATCGGTTTTGACGTCGAGATGGGCAAGCTGATTGCCGCCAAGCTGGGCATTGCTGCGGACAAGATCGAATGGTCGGAGACTGTCTCGGCCAACCGCGAGCCCTTCATCGAACAGGGCAAGGTGGATCTGGTCATCGCCACGTACACCATCAACGACAAGCGCAAGCAGGTCGTTAGCTTTGCCGGGCCGTACTACGAGGCCGGCCAGGCGCTCATGGTTAACAAGGACAACGACACCATCAAGAAGCCCGAGGACGTCAAGGGCAAGAAGGTCTGTTCCGTGACCGGTTCCACCCCTGCCGGCACCATCGTGGAGAAGTACGGAGCAGAACTCGTTCCCGCAGCCACATACTCTGCCTGCCTCGAACCGCTGCGCAACAAGCAGGTGGAAGCCATCACCACCGACAACGTGATCCTTGCCGGCTTCGTGGACAAGGAACCTGACGCCTTCAAGCTGGCCTCGGATGAGACCTTCACCAAGGAGCCCTACGGCATCGGCCTGAAGAAGGACGACACCGTCTTCCGCAACTGGATCAACGACCAGCTGGAAGAATTCGCGAAGGACGGCTCCTACAAGAAGGCATGGGAAGCCACCGCCGGCGCCGTCATCAAGACGGCTCCGGAACTCCCGGCCATCAACCGTTACTAAATAGCGCCGGCGGTTGCCGGAGTCCGCGTACCGCGCCTCCGGCAACCGCCGCTCCCATCTTCGCTCCCGTCCGCGACACACAGCCAAAGGATGTTATGGACGTCATCATCGAAAACCTGCCACTTTACTGGGAAGGCTTTCTCCGAACCCTGTTCCTGTCCGCCGTGTCCGGAGTCATCGCCCTCCTGCTGGGAACCGTGCTGGCCGCAGCCCGTGTTTCCCCTGTTGCTGCCCTCCGCGGCTTCAGCATGGCCTATGTGGAGATCCTGCGGAACACCCCCCTGACCATTGCTTTCTTCTTTGCCGCGATCGTCCTGCCCCGGCTCGGCGTGAAATTCGAGCAGTTTGAGGTGGCGGCCATCATTGCCCTGAGTGCCTACACGGCGGCCTTCATCGCGGAAGCCGTACGCTCCGGTGTCAACAGCGTTCCCGTCGGCCAGGCCGAAGCAGCACGCAGCATTGGCATGAAATTCGGCCAGGTGCTTTCCCTGATCATTCTCCCGCAGGCACTGCGGACGGTGATCCCGCCGTTGATCAACATCCTGATCGCGCTCGTGAAAAACTCCTCCGTTGCCGGCGCCTTCTTCGTTCTTGAGCTGTTCGGTTACGGCCGCCAGCTGGCCAATTCCAATGGCGACCAGGTCCTGGCCGTTCTCCTCGGAGTGGCATTCTTCTACCTGCTGATCACTGTTCCGCTGGGCATCCTGGCGAGCACCGTCGAACGAAAGGTGGCGATCGCCCGATGAGCTCAGTTCTGTACGACGTCCCTGGGCCAAAAGCCCGCCGGGTCTCACTGATCGGTTCCGTAGTCGGGTCCCTGCTGATCCTTGGCCTGTTAGCGTGGATCGTCAGTACGCTGGCGCAGCAGGGCATCTTCGAGGGACGCCGCTGGGCCATCTTCACCCGCGCGGACGTCTGGACGCTGCTCGGCAACGGCATCGGCGCCACCCTCAGCGCTGCCGCTGTTGCCGCCGTCATTGCGTTCCCTCTGGGACTGTTGGTGTGCCTGCTTCGGATTTCCGACCTCGCCGCGATCCGGATTCCCACCCGGATCGTGCTGGAATTCCTGCGCGGCATGCCAGTCGTCCTGATGATGTTCTTCGTCCTGCTGGTCTTTGGCACCAACCAATTCATCGCAGTGGTGGCCGGCCTGGTCCTCTACAATGCGGCTGTCTTTGCGGAGATCATCCGCGCCGGCATCCAGTCCCTGCCCAAGGGGCAACGTGAAGCGGGCCTCACCATTGGCCTGACAAGTTTCCAGTCCCGCATGATCATTGAGCTGCCGCAGGCCGTCCGCCGGATGATGCCTTCGCTTGTGGCCCAGCTCGTGGTGCTGCTGAAGGATACGTCCTTGGGTTACATCGTCGCGTACGGT
Source organism: Arthrobacter sp. LjRoot78 (assembly GCF_964254335.1). Taxonomy (NCBI): domain Bacteria; kingdom Bacillati; phylum Actinomycetota; class Actinomycetes; order Micrococcales; family Micrococcaceae; genus Arthrobacter; species Arthrobacter sp. LjRoot78. The sequence goes on from NZ_CAXUTG020000001.1 coordinate 3,076,531, forward strand.
GAGCTGCTCCGGGCAGTGCAGGTCATGGCCGACTTCCTGGGAACGCAGTTCCTGTTCCCGATCTTCTTCGTAGCCGCTGCGATCTACATTGCGATCAACATCTGCGTTTCGCGCATCGCAGTCTGGATTGAACGCCGCGGCTCCAAGAAGGCCGCCGGCGGCGTGGCCAAAGCGGAGCCTGAGCCGATTGAAGCCGAAGTGAAATAGCAGTAACGAACGCGAGAACCAGGAAGGCCCTGATCAAAGGATCAGGGCCTTCCTGCTTTAGCAGGGACGTTGTCCGCCTAGTTGGCCAGCCACGTCCGGAGCGCCCTCAGGCATTCACGGACCGCGTCAGCGTCAACGTGCTCGTTGTCCTTATGCGCCAGCAAGGGATCGCCCGGGCCGAAGTTGACCGCGGGAATACCCAGCTCGCTGAAACGCGCGACGTCGGTCCAGCCGTACTTCGGCTTGGGCTCGGCACCGACAGCGGCCACGAAGGATGCGGCAGCCGGATGGTTCAGCCCCGGCCGCGCACCGGCCGCGCTGTCGGTCTTGACCACATCGAACCCGTCGAGGAGTTCGCGGACGTGGGCTTCGGCTTGATCCGGAGTCTTGTCCGGAGCGAAGCGGTAGTTGATTTCCACCACGCAGCGGTCAGGGATGACATTGCCGGCCGTGCCTCCGTTGATCTTCACCGCGTTGAGGCTTTCCCGGTAGTCCAGGCCGTCCACGTTGATGGTGGCCGGTTCGTAGGCTGCCAGTCTCGCGAGGATGGGTGCGGCGGCATGGATGGCGTTGCTTCCCATCCAGGCCCGGGCGGAGTGTGCTGCTTCACCGATGGTGGTTGCCTCGAACCGCATGGTGCCGTTGCACCCGCCCTCCACCGTTCCGTGCGTCGGCTCGAGCAGGATGGCAAAGTCGCCGTCCAGGAGGCCGCCATGGTTGCGCACCAGCCGCCCGAGGCCGCTCTTCACCGCTTCCACTTCCTCGTGGTCGTAGAACACGAAGGTGACGTCCTTGCCCGGCTCCGCGCCGCCGTCGAACATGGTGGCCGCCAACGCCAGCTGCACCGCGACGCCGCCCTTCATGTCCGTGGTGCCGCGGCCATACAGCAGCCCTTCCCCCGGCGCGCCGGACGGCCAGAACGAGGGGACTGTGCCGAGGGCCCCTTCGGTGGTGGGGAGTGGCACCGTATCCAGGTGTCCGGCCAGGATGACGCGCTCAGTGCGGCCAAGTGCGGTCCGGGCAATGATGGAGTCGCCGTCGCGGACCACGGTAAGCTGCGGAATCTTCCGCAGGGCATGTTCGACGGCGTCGGCCAGCTCCTTCTCGTTGGCCGAGACACTGTTGATGTCGATGAGCGCAGCGGTGAGGAGGGCGACGTCCTGGCGGAGATCCAGGCGGACAGAGGCAGTTTGAGCAGTCACGATGACAGTCTAGTTCGAGACCTGAGCCTCCCTCTCGATAGACTGGGGGCATGACTGAAACCGCTGCTGCTTCCGCCGTGCCCGCTGACAATTCCGCGTCCACCGACGCCCGCTCCGCCTACGGCTACGGTGTGGCCACCATTTCCACCCGCAACGGCGAGGCCACCGTGCTGGACGTCTGGTTCCCCGCGCCGTCCCTCGGAACCGCAGCGGACAGCCTCCGGAATGTGGAAAGCGCGGATCCCGTGCTTGCCGAGATCGCCGCAGCCGGCAGCGACACCGACCGCGGCACCGAGCAGCAGGTTGTTTTCGTCCAGGTTCACCTTGACGAAGCCCCCGCCGACACCGCGGACGCCTACCTCCGACTGCACCTGCTTTCGCACCGGCTGGTCCAGCCCAACACCATCAACCTGGACGGCATCTTCGGCAAGCTCCCCAATGTCGTCTGGACGAACTTCGGCCCGGCCGCCGTAGACGGCTTCGAGCTGACCCGGGCCAAGCTGCGTAAACGCGGAGCCGTGACTGTCTACGGCGTGGACAAGTTCCCGCGCATGGTGGACTACGTGGTGCCCGCAGGGGTCAGGATCGCCGACGCCGACCGCGTCCGCCTTGGCGCCTACCTCGCCGAAGGCACCACGGTCATGCACGAGGGCTTCGTGAACTTCAACGCCGGCACCCTGGGCACCTCCATGGTGGAAGGCCGCATTTCTGCAGGCGTTGTAACCGGTGACGGCACTGACGTCGGCGGCGGGGCCTCCATCATGGGCACCCTCTCCGGCGGCGGCAAGGAAAAGATCTCCCTCGGCGAACGTGTGCTGCTGGGCGCCAACTCCGGCGTCGGAATCAGCATCGGCGACGACTCGGTGGTGGAAGCCGGCCTGTACGTCACGGCCGGGACCCGCGTCCGCGTGGTCGGGCCCAAGGATGCCGACGGCGAGGACACCACCCGGGTGGTGAAGGCCGTTGAGCTCTCCGGCGTGCCCAACCTGCTGTTCCGCCGGAATTCCTCGACCGGCGCGGTGGAGGTACTCCCCCGCAAGGGCCAGACCGTGGAACTCAATGAGGCACTCCACGCCAACTGATTCCGTCCGCCCGCAGAAGTCAACCGGCCCGTCCAGGGCGTGAGGGAGTAACTTCGTGTCACGGAGACGTGGCCTGCGCCGCCTGCTAGTCCTGGGGCTGGCTCTGGCACTTATTGCCGGCGGCGTTTACACGGCCGTGGCCTTTATCCAACGCTCGGAAACGCTGATTGCCGAAAAGTGCACTGCCGTCGTAGGGTCCCGCAAAGCCGACCTGGCCACCGACCAGGCGGCCAACGCGGCCCTGATAACGGCGGTCGCGGTGCGCCGGGGGCTGCCGCCGCGGGCGGCGAGCATCGCCCTGGCCACCGCCATGCAGGAATCCAAGCTCCGCAACATCGGGCACGGCGACCATGCCGGGCCGGATTCCCGCGGGCTGTTCCAGCAGCGTCCCTCCCAGGGCTGGGGCACCGAGGAACAGGTGATGGACCCTTATTATTCGAGCGGGGCGTTCTACGACGCCCTGGTGAAGATCCCGGAGTACGAGTCACTGGAAATCACCGCCGCCGCCCAGCAGGTCCAGCGTTCGGCGTACCCGCAGGCCTACGCCGAACACGAGGACATGGGAAGGGTCTTCGCCTCCGCCCTGACCGGCCAGTCTGCCGCAGCACTCGACTGCACCCTCAAATCTCCTGAAGCAGCCGGTGATGTCCAGGCCGTCGTCGACGAAGTGGCAGCGGCGTTCCGGAACATCCCGGCGACGGCCGACGGCAGCACCGTCGTGCTGGAGGCGAGCGGCAGCCAGGCCTGGGCCGTGGCGCAGTGGGCCGTGGCCAACGCGAAGTCGCTGTCCGTGACGGCGGTCGGCGTCGAAGGCCGCAGCTGGGACCGGGCGTCCAGGAACGGCTGGCAGCCTTCGGAGGCCCGGTCCGGCCAGGTCACGGTGACCGTCTCTACCGGGACTCCCTGACGTTTAGCGCCTCAGACGAGCAGTTCCACGACGGGCTGGACGTAGCTTCGGAACACCTCAGGCTGGGAGAGCAGTTCCTTGCTCATGATGATCTTGTCCGGCTCGAGGTACCAGGCCCGGGGTTCCGTCAATGGAAGTTCGACGATGGTCAGGTTGAAGTCCCGCGAACCGCGGCCCACCTCCAGCAGCCGGTCCTCCACCATGTCGCCCAAGAGCTGCGGGGCGCCGCTGGCCTCCCGTTCGGCTTCCAGCTCCGCGTATTCTGCGCGGCGCTCCCGCGCCCACGTCAGCGCCGAACCGAAATGCGCCTGCAGCACGCGCTGGAGTGCAGGAGAGTTGCCAAAAGCCTCAAAGTCGGGGGGCGTCACGTCGGGGGTCATTTGCGGGTGCGCCTTGAGCAGTTGCTCCCACCAAGCCTCCCATTCAGTCTTCAGCGCGCTGATCCCGCCCACTTCGGACGTGAGGTTGGTGTGGTCCACCGGACGGATCTTCGGTGCCATGTGACACAGTGCCGGACGCCCGGCACTGTCGAGGCCGGCGGCGTCGCGAACGTAAAGTGCGATGAGCATGGGACCTGAAGTGTCCATGGTGATTCGCCAGCCAGGACCGCCTGTTTGGTGCATCCGAATGGCCTCCCTTGGCTTGTTTACTGTCCCAGTCTAATCCTGTTGACTACTGACGTTAATGGGTGGTTTCAGACTGTCCAAGGCTGTGCAGGTGGGACGACAGGACGTCCCTGCACATTTCGGCAGTCATCCATTCCGGCTGCAGCAAAGCATGCATCGTCAGCCCGTCCAAGGTAGCCAGCAGCCGCTCCGCTTCGGTCACCAGGCCCAGGTGGCCGTCGCCGTCCATTGCCTCCCCGGGCGCCCGCAGTTCCATGACCAGCCAACCGACAACGGCGGCCACGGCCCGGTGGCTGCGGTCGGCCTCGGCGGCAAGGAAGGGCTTGATCCGGGCTGCGTTTTTGAACGCCATCCAGACGCACGCGTCCACCGCCCGTTCCTCATCCAGGGGAAGGAACTGGCCCAGCAGGGTTAACACTCCCTCCCGGTGCTCCGCAGTGCCGGGGACCAGCCGGGTGAGGTTCTCCCGGGCCTCGTCCAGCCTTCCGGTGATCCTGTCGACCGCAACGCCGAAGGAATGGGCTAGGAGCTCGTCGCTGCTGGAGAAGTAATGGCGGACGGAACCCACCGCCAGCCCGGCTTCGTCAGCCACTTCGCGCAGTGAGGCCCGTTCCAGCCCGTCCGTCGCGATGATCCTGAAAACTGCTTCGACAACTTCCTGTCGCCGGGCTGCGGCATCAACGATTTTGGGCACCCTTATTATTTAGCACAGTTGTGCCGCCAAGTTGTGGGCAACACGGGCGGAAGCCCGGCGAAGTGGGATAGCGTTGAGCCCATGAGAATTCTGGTTACGGGCGGCACCGGCTACATCGGGTCGCACACAGTTCTGTCCCTTCAGGAAGCCGGCCATGAGGTGGTGGTCATCGACAACCTGGTCAATTCAAGCGAGGAGTCGCTGCGCCGCGTAGCCGAGCTCAGCGGCAAGGAAGCGGTGTTCCACAACGTCGACCTCGTGGACGAGCCGGCTGTCGATGCCGTCTTCGCCCGGGACCGGATCGACGCCGTGATCCACTTCGCCGGCCTCAAAGCGGTGGGAGAATCCGTCCGGGAGCCGCTGAAGTACTACTACAACAACCTGGTGGGCACACTGAACCTGATCCGGGTGATGGACCGGTACGACGTCCGTTCCCTCGTGTTCAGCTCCTCAGCCACGGTGTATGGCGAGCACAACCCCATTCCGTACGTCGAAAAGATGGAAATCGGCGCCAACAACCCGTATGGCCGGACCAAGGAACAGATCGAGGACATCCTGTCGGACCTCGGTGCCGCGGACAGCCGGTGGCACATCGCGCTCCTGCGCTACTTCAACCCGGTGGGAGCACACCCGTCCGGCCGGATCGGCGAAGACCCCCAGGGCATCCCCAACAACCTGGTGCCGTTCATAGCCCAGGTCGCCGTGGGCCGACGCGAAAAACTGATGGTGTTCGGCGGCGACTACGACACCCCCGACGGCACGTGCCTGCGTGACTACATCCACGTCGTGGACCTTGCCGAAGGCCACGTTGCAGCGCTGAACCACGTGGCTGACCGCACAGGCGTGTTCCGTTGGAACCTTGGCTCCGGAAAGGGATCGTCGGTGCTGGAGGTACTGCGTTCTTTCGAAAAGGCCGTGGGCCATGACCTTCCCTACGAGATCACCGGCCGCCGGGCGGGCGATCTCCCCGCTTTCTGGGCCGATGCCACCTCCGCCTTGGCCGACCTGAGCTGGTCCACCACCAAGACCGTGGACCAGATGTGCGAGGACCACTGGCGCTGGCAGAAGAACAACCCGCTGGGCTACAACTCCTAGGCCGGTGCCAAAAAAACGACGCCGGCTACGCACCTGAGGTGCGTAGCCGGCGTCGTTCTTTGTCCAGCGGCTAGCTGGCCGGGTAGTTGCGCTCCGGCTCACCTGTGTAGAGCTGGCGCGGACGGCCGATCTTGGTGTTTGGGTCGCTGATCATTTCGCGCCACTGGGCAATCCAGCCCGGCAGGCGGCCGATGGCGAACAGCACCGTGAACATCTTTTCCGGGAAGCCCATGGCCTTGTAAATCAGGCCGGTGTAGAAGTCCACGTTCGGGTAGAGCTTGCGCTGGATGAAGTAGTCATCACTCAGCGCCTTCTCTTCGAGGCGCAGGGCGATCTCCAGGAGTTCGTCGTTGCCGCCGAGCTTGGTGAGGATCTCGTGTGCGGTGTCCTTGACGATCCTGGCCCGCGGATCGTAGTTCTTGTAGACGCGGTGTCCGAAGCCCATGAGGCGGACGCCGTCTTCCTTGTTCTTGACCTTCTCCATGTAGTCCTCAGGCTTGGTGCCGTCGGCCTGGATCTGGCGGAGCATCTTCAGCACGGCCTCGTTGGCGCCGCCGTGGGCGGGGCCAAAGAGGGCGTTGATGCCTGCCGAAACGGAGGCGAAGAGGTTGGCGTTGGACGAGCCGACAAGCCGGACCGTGGAGGTCGAGCAGTTCTGCTCGTGGTCGGCGTGCAGGATGAGGAGCAGGTCCAGTGCCTTGGCGACTATCGGGTCAACCTCGTACTGCTCGGCCGGAAGGCCGAAGCTCAGGCGCAGGAAGTTCTCCACGAGGTTGTGGGAGTTGTCCGGGTAGAGCATCGGCTGGCCGATGCTCTTCTTCAGGGCGTAGGCGGCGATGACCGGCATCTTGGCCAGGAGCCGGTACGTGGAGACCTCCACCTGCTCAGCGTTGAACGGGTCCAGCGAGTCCTGGTAGAACGTGGAGAGCGCGGACACGGCCGAGGACAGCACGGGCATCGGGTGGGCGTCCCGCGGGAAGCCGCTGAAGAAGCCTTTGAGCTCTTCGTGCAGCAGGGTGTGGTGGCGGATCCGCTGGTCAAAGGCTTCCAGCTCGGTGGCGTTCGGCAGGTTGCCGTAGATGAGCAGGTAGGAAACTTCAAGGAAGCTCGAGTGCTGGGCGAGTTGCTCGATCGGGTAACCACGGTAGCGCAGGATGCCGGCGTCGCCGTCGATGTAGGTGATCGCCGAAGTGGTGGCCGCAGTGTTCATGAACCCCGGGTCAAAGGCAACGGCGCCTGTCTGCTTCAGCAGTTTGGAAACGTCATAGCCTTCGTTTCCTTCTACAACCTTGATGCGCGGGAGTTCGAGTTCGCCGCCCGCATGGCGCAGGGTTGCGCTGGTGGTCTCAGTCATGGAGTCTCCTCATGAGGCGTCAGGGCCTCTCTGTAGAAAGCTTGATCCAACATCCGGTGGAGCCGCCCGAGGAGCCTGCGTGGCAGGGTTTCCAACGGCCGGGCTGCCTTCTTGTAGAAAGCCACCATTGATAGTCAGTTAAAAAGTACCGCTCCAAGGCAAGGTGACACTAATCCGATAGTGCCGAAATGCCCCAAAAAGGCCCCCGTTGTGTTGCGTGTCACATCATTGTTACGGACCCGTGGCGGGTTCGTGGCGGCTACGAGCCGGCGCTCAGCCTGGCTACTGCCGTGTCGATCCGCTCATCCGCGGCCGTCAGCGCAACGCGAACGAACCCGTTGCCGGCATCCCCGTAGAACACGCCGGGGCCAACCACGATCCCCAGCCCGGCCAGCCTGCCCACGGTGTCCCAGGTGGCTTCGCCGGCGCTGCACCACAGGTACAGCCCCGCCTGCGATTCGTGGATGGTCAGCCCGAACGCCTCGAGCGCCGGCACTAGCCGTTCCCGCCGGCCGCGGTAAAGGTCCTTCTGCGCTTGAACGTGGGCGTCGTCGCCCAGGGCCACCCGCATGGCTTCCTGCACCGGGTACGGCACGATCATGCCGGCGTGCTTGCGGCTGTTGACCAGGTTGGCCATAATCACCGGGTCCCCGGCCACGAACGCCGCACGGTATCCCGCGAGGTTCGACTGCTTGCTCAACGAGTAAACCGCCAGCAGGCCGTCATGCGAGCCGCCGGCTACATGCGGGTCCAGAATACTGGGCACCGGGCTACCGCCGCGCTGGACGTCCCACTCCCCCCAGCCAAGTTCCGCGTAGCATTCGTCGGAAGCCACCACGGCGCCGAGCCCGCGGGCCTGGTCGACGATCCGCTTCAATGACGCCGCGTCACGGACGCTTCCGGTGGGGTTGGCCGGCGAATTTACCCAGACGAGCCGGACGCGCTGTCGTGTCTCGTCATCCAGTTCGTCGAGGTCGTCAGCGGCGATCTGTTCGGCGCCGGCGAAGGTCGCCCCGATGTCGTAGGTGGGGTAGGCAACCGTAGGACGGACGACGACGTCGCCCGGCTTCAGTCCCAAAAGGAACGGCAGCCATGCCACCAGCTCCTTGGACCCGACGGTTGGCATCACATCTTGGGGATCCAGCCCGGGGACGCCGCGGCGGCGGGCGAACCAGTCTGCAATAGCGGTGCGGAGCGCCGGCGTGCCGTGCACCGTGGGGTACCCGGGTGCGTCGGCGGCGTCCTGGAGCGCCTCCTGAATCAGGGCCGGCGTGGGGTCCACCGGGGTGCCGATGGAAAGATTGACCACCCCGCCCGGGTGCTCCGCAGCCTTGGCAAGATATGGTGCCATGGCCTCCCACGGGTAATCGGGCAGGCTAAGGCCGAAGCTGCGTACTGCGGATGTCACGCCAAGCGCCTCAGTGATCCTGGTTCTGCGGCGGCAGGGCAGCAATCATCGGGTGGTCGGTGTGGGTATTGCCGACCTTTGCAGCGCCGCCGGGCGAGCCGAGGTCGTCAAAGAACTCAACGTTGGCCTTGTAGTAGTCGGCCCACTCGTCCGGGGTGTCATCCTCGTAGTAAATGGCCTCGACGGGGCAGACAGGTTCGCAGGCACCGCAGTCGACACACTCATCGGGGTGGATGTAGAGGGACCGCTCACCCTCGTAGATGCAATCGACGGGGCATTCTTCAATACATGCCTTGTCCTTGACATCTACACACGGCTGCGCGATTACGTACGTCACGTCCCTTGCCTCTCCACGTTGGTTTCCGGCATTCCGCCGGTGATCATTTCCGGCCTGAACGCCGAACTGCTGACTTCTGAGCCTATTATCTATCAGGCTGTTCCCGCGAACCTAGCGGCGCGTCATACATTGCCCGCGTCATACTAGCGCGGGGTCCTAGGATGGAGTGGTGAATCCGCAGATCCCCGCTCCCCGGCAGTTCCTGGAAGGCGCGCCGCTGGGCACAAGGGTGGTGGTCCGTTACAAGATCCCGGAGGGCATGACGGATGCTCTGGGCGATCTGGTGGGAATCAACGCCGCTGAATGCACCGTCCGCACCCGGCGGACCGACGTCGTAATCCCTTTGGCCCTGGTGGTGGCAGCGAAAGCGGTGCCACCGGCGCCGGCACGGCGTGCCCCGCGCACGGCACCTTAGCCTCCAGCACGCGCGTCGTCAGGCCGGCGGCCTCAGCGTCCGGTAGCGCCGGCACCAGACGAGCATCAGCACGGTTACGCCGGCGATGCCGTAGATCCACGTGTACCCGGGAAAGTCCCCCGCGATCAGCCGCTTGCCGGGCTCCAGCGTCGACCACAGGCCGGCCAGGACGTAGCACAGCACGCCGCAGGCCGCCGTCGGGATCACCGACCGGAAGGCCGCCCCGAGGAGCAGTTGGACCGAGCCGAGAAGCACCAGCGCTGCCACTGCACCCCAGGGAAGGACGACGCCGGAAAGCAGCAACTGCTGGCGGTGCAGTGCCGTACCGGCCGCGGCAACAAAAAGAGCTGCCGGCACGGCGGCGGCGATGCCGCCTGCCATGCCGGCAGCTCTATTGTTCACGAAGGTGATAACCGGAACGTGCCCGGATCAGACCTTGGCGCGGGCGCGGTTGGCCTTGGCGCGCTCGTTGGTGTCCAGGATGACCTTGCGGATCCGGATGGACTCCGGGGTAACCTCGACGCACTCGTCTTCGCGGGCGAATTCGAGGGACTCTTCGAGGGTCAGGTCGCGCGGGGGCGTCAGGTTCTCGAAGGTGTCGGAGGAAGCGGCACGCATGTTGGTGAGCTTCTTTTCCTTGGTGATGTTGACGTCCATGTCGTCGGCGCGGGAGTTCTCGCCCACGATCATGCCCTCGTAGACCTCGGACGTGGGCTTCACGAAGAAGGAGCCGCGTTCCTGCAGGTTGATCATGGCGAAGGGCGTCACAACACCGGCGCGGTCGGCGATCATCGAACCGTTGGTGCGGTATTCGATCGGGCCGGCCCAGGGCTCGTAGCCCTCGGAGATGGAGGCAGCGATACCGGCGCCGCGGGTGTCCGTGAGGAACTTGGTGCGGAAACCGATCAGGCCGCGGGCCGGAACGATGAACTCCATGCGGCACCAGCCGGTGCCGTGGTTGGCCATGTTGGTCATGCGGCCCTTGCGGGCTGCCATGAGCTGCGTGACGGCACCGAGGTATTCTTCCGGCACGTCGATGGTCATGTGCTCCATCGGCTCGTGGATCTTGCCGTCGATGGTCTTGGTGACCACCTGGGGCTTGCCGACCGTCAGCTCGAAGCCTTCGCGACGCATCTGCTCGACGAGGATGGCCAGGGCCAGTTCGCCACGGCCCTGGACTTCCCAGGCGTCGGGACGCTCGGTGGGGAGGACCTTGATGGAGACGTTACCGATCAGTTCCTTGTCGAGGCGGTCCTTCACCTGGCGTGCGGTGACCTTGGCGCCCTTGACCTTGCCGGCGAGCGGCGAGGTGTTGATACCGATGGTCATGGAGATCGCGGGATCGTCCACGGTGATCAGCGGCAGCGGCTGCGGGTTGTCGGCGTCGGTCAGGGTCTCACCGATGGTGATGTCCTCAATGCCGGCGACGGCCACAATCTCGCCCGGACCAGCGGACTCGGCCGGCACGCGGTCGAGGGCCTTGGTGGCCAGCAGTTCGGTGATCTTGACGTTCTTCAGCTCGCCGTTGGCACGTGCCCAGGCAACGGTCTGGCCCTTGCGCAGGGTGCCGTTGTAGATGCGCAGCAGAGCCAGGCGGCCCAGGAACGGGGAGGCATCCAGGTTGGTGACGTGTGCCTGGAGGACACCGTTCGGGTTGTACGTCGGTGCCGGGATGTGCTCGATGATGGTCTTGAACAGCGGCTCAAGGTCCTCGTTCTCCGGAGCGGTGCCGTCAGCCGGCTGCTCAAGGGAGGCGCGGCCAACCTTGGCGGCGGCGTAGACGACGGGGACTTCGAGGATCTTGTCCAGGTCTAGGTCCGGAACTTCGTCGGCGAGGTCGGAGGCCAGGCCCAGGAGCAGGTCCATGGACTCGTGGACGACTTCGTCGATCCGTGCGTCGGGGCGGTCGGTCTTGTTGACCAGCAGGATCACCGGCAGGTGCGCGGCAAGGGCCTTGCGAAGCACGAAACGGGTCTGGGGCAGGGGGCCCTCGGAAGCATCGACGAGGAGCACAACGCCGTCAACCATGGACAGGCCGCGCTCCACCTCGCCGCCGAAGTCGGCGTGGCCCGGGGTGTCGATCACGTTGATCGTGATGGTCTCGCCCTGCGAGGACGGTCCGTTGTAGGCCACGGTGGTGTTCTTGGCCAGGATGGTGATGCCCTTTTCGCGTTCAAGGTCACCGGAGTCCATGACGCGGTCTTCGAGGTGGTTGTGCTCGGCAAAGGAGTTGGTCTGCTTGAGCATGGCGTCGACCAGCGTGGTCTTGCCGTGGTCAACGTGGGCCACGATCGCGACGTTGCGCAGGTCACTGCGCGATGCAGTGGCTACCGCGGTGTTGGTGGTGGTTTCAGACATGCGTTATTGCTCGATTCAGTGGTGAAGTCAGCTGTGGTATCGCGACATTTCCAACCGGAACGCACGACGGATGAGACCCTTTGGCACAGGGCACCTTCTACCATTCTAAGCGCTAGGTCATTTATTGGCCTAAAAACCCCAAAATAGGGTCCTCCAGACCCCGTTACTGGATCGTCATCTGAATGGGACGAATAGTGGCCTAAGTTACTGGATATTCCTGTTGCGATGCCCCATCATTACGGAGGTAACAGCACGCAAAGCCCGGAGACCCTAGATGCGAAACGCTTCAGCCCTGACCCGCTTCGTCGCACCTATGATCGCCGCCGGCGTTCTGATGGCCGGCTGCGGGCAGGCAACACAGACCCCGAATGCGGCCCCGGAATCTGCCGCACCGGCCGCCAGTGCGGCAGCATCGCAGCCGTCGGCATCTGCATCCGGCCAGTCCGTTCCGCGGAAATCGGCGGCCGCGCCGGTGGCTGCAGCACCGGGCGAACCGGTCGCCGCCGGCTCGCCGGGGAAGGCCCGGCTTGCCCCGGAATCCGATCCGGCATCGATGGCACCCGGGTCGGTCTACCTGAACCCCGCAAACGGCCGCAACGAAGTCATCGTCGCCAACATCAAGCGCACTGCAGTCCTGATCGGGGACTCCCAGTCCGAGCCCGAAGCCGGCTGGCCCCGCCAGGGCCTGGCTGCCATGGGCTATAACGTCTTCTTCTGCGGCCGCGGCGGCACCGGCTTTGTTGTGGGCAATGGCAAGACCGGAAACTACATTGACGCGCTGCAGCGCGGCGACTGGCAGCTTCCCTACGGGTCGCCCGGGCTGGTGGTCATCCAAGGCGGCGGAAACGATGCTGCCCGCGGAGCCACTGATGCCCAGATCGTGACCAATGCCGAACGCCTGATCTCCTCGCTCAAACAACGCTACCCTGGGTCCAAGTTTGCCATGATCGGCACCCTGGCCCGCGGAATCAACTACGGCGGCGGGCGGCGGTCACAGGTGGACGCATTGCTCGGCACGGTGGCAGCCAAACATGCCATCCCTTTCGTCAGCGTTGGTGACTGGCTGACCAGGTTCGATCTAGCCAAAGAACTGGCCGACGCTGTGCACATGAACAGTGTGGGCCACAAGGCGCTGGGGACCATCCTGGCCGCAAGGCTGAAGGAACTGGGACTTGAGGCGCCCGCTGTCCCGGCCACCTCGGCATTGCCGGTCGGGTGAGCGGAGCCTCACCCTCCTGAGCCGACCCTTCTGCACAGAGTCGCATCGGCACCCGGACAATTCAGCACAAAAAGGAGCCGGTATCCGCCCCGAGGGCGGATACCGGCTCCTTTCGTGATGCACCCTACTCAGGGAACATTTGCTCGGGTTTTGCTCAGGCAACTTCCGGCGGCAGCATCAGCCGCGCACCCGGGATGGCGTGGAGCAACGCCTTCGTGTAGTCCTGCTGCGGAGCGTCGAACACATCGTCCGTGGAACCGGTCTCAACCAGCTTGCCCTTCTCCATCACGCACACGTGGTCCGCGATCTGCCGGACCACGGCAAGGTCGTGGGTGATGAACAGGTAGGTCAGGCCCAGCCTGGACTGCAGCTCGGCAAGCAGGTTCAGCACCTGTGCCTGGACCAGGACGTCGAGGGCGGAAACCGCCTCGTCGCAGATGATCACTTCCGGGTCGAGTGCCAAGGCACGTGCGATGGCAACACGCTGCCGCTGCCCGCCGGACAGTTCGTTAGGATAACGCTGCATGGTGGACTGTGGCAGTGCCACCTGGTCCAGGAGCTCGCGGACCTTCTTCTCGCGGCTGGCTTTGTCCCCGATCTTGTGGGTACGCAGCGGCTCCTCGATGGTCCGGAAGATGTTGTACATCGGGTCAAGGGAGCCGTAGGGATCCTGGAAGATCGGCTGCACGCGGCGGCGGAACGCAAAGATCTGCTTGCTGTTCAGCGTGGAGGTATCCACGCCGTCGAACACGATCTTTCCGGACGTCGGCTGCAGGAGGTTCAGCACCATCTGGGCCACGGTGGACTTGCCGGAACCCGACTCCCCCACGATCGCCGTCGTCGTCCCGCGCTTGACGCTGAAGGAAACGTCGTCGACGGCGGCGAAGTCGGTGGACTTCCCGAAGCCGGAGCGCAGTTTGAAGACCTTGCGGAGGTTCTGGATCTGGAGCACGTCTTCGGTCATGGTCGGCTCGACGACGACCGCCTCGGCGGGAGCGAGCAGCTCGTCCGTTTCGACGCCGAGTTCCTTGGCCACCTGGATGCGCCGAGAGGCCAGCGACGGCGCCGAGGCCACCAGGCGCTGCGTGTACGGGTGCTGCGGGTTCTGCAGCAGTTCGAGGGACGGACCGGCTTCCACCACGTTGCCCCGGTACATCACCACCACCTTGTCCGCGCGTTCGGCGGCCAGGCCCAGGTCGTGCGTGATGAGGAGCACCGCCGTACCCAGCTCGGAGGTCATTTTTTCGAGGTGATCCAGGATCTGCCGCTGCACGGTGACGTCCAGCGCGGACGTGGGCTCGTCAGCGATGAGCAGCCGCGGCTGGCAGGACAGGCCGATGGCGATCAGCGCACGCTGGCGCATGCCGCCGGAGAATTCGTGCGGGTACTGCTTTGCGCGGCGTTCGGCGTCGGGAAGGCCCGCCTCGGCGAGAACCTTCGCAACGTCGGCGGGTCCGCTGGGACGCCCGTTGGCCCGCAGCGTTTCCTTGACCTGGTAGCCGATCTTCCAGACCGGGTTGAGGTTGGACATCGGGTCCTGCGGGACCATGCCGATCGTGTTGCCGCGCAGCTCGATCATGCGCTTTTCCGAGGCATGGGAAATGTCTTCGCCGTCGAGCAGGATCTGCCCGCCGGAAACCCTGCCGTTGCCGGGAAGCAACCCGATGGCGGCCAGCGCTGTCGTCGACTTCCCGGAGCCGGACTCCCCCACAATCGCGACGGTTTCGCCCGACATGATGGTCAGGTGGGCGTTCCGGACGGCCTGTACCTCACCGGACCCGGTCTTGAAGGAAATGGCGAGGTCGCGGATTTCCAGCAGCGGCGTGTCCGCCTGGCCCGCCTCACTGATTCTGACGTCGGAAGTTGTCATGATTGCCTCGTTCATCGTTGACGGCTTTTCGGATCGAGGGCGTCGCGCAGTGCGTCGCCGAGCATGATGAAGCTCAGGACGGTGATGGACAGCGCGACGGCCGGATACAGCAGGATGGCCGGGTTGGTCCGGACTGAAGACCTGGCGGAGGCGATGTCGTTACCCCAGGACATGATGCTTCCCGGCAGGCCGATGCCGATGAAGGACAGCGTGGCTTCCGCCACGATGAAGACACCGAGTTCCATGGTGGCCAGGACGATGATCGGCGCGAGTGCATTCGGCAGCACGTGCCGGACGAGCGAACCAAAGCGTGAGACGCCCAGTGAGCGGGCCGCCGTGACGAAGTCGGCATTACGCACTTCAATGACCGCGCCGCGCGTAATGCGGGCCATCTGCGGCCAGCTGAGGACCACCAGGATCATCACCACGGTCCAGACGCCGCGGTTATCGCGCATGAACGGAAGCTGCGAGACCACCAGGGCGCCCAGAATCAGCGGAATGGCAAAGAAGATGTCGCCGAGCCGGGCGATTACGGCGTCGAGCCAGCCGCCATAGAAACCCGCGATAGCGCCGAGGGTGACACCGATGAGGAGGACGCAGATCACAGAGAAGACGCCCACCATCAGCGACGCCTGGGTGCCATGGATGATGCGGGAGTACACGTCGCAGCCCTGGAAGGTGTAACCGAGCGGATGCCCTGCCCCGGGGGCGCCGTCGGAGTTCGCCAGCTGGCAGTTGTCGTTCGGTGCCACCTGGGTGAAGAGGCCCGGAAAGAGCGCCACAATGATGATCAGCGCGATCATCACGGCGGAAATGATGAACAGCGGGCGACGGCGGAGCTTGCGCCATGCGTCGGCCCAGAGGCTCAGCGGAGCCTGGTCTGCTTTGAGCGAGTCCGTTGCCAGCAGGGGGGTCTCCTCCACGGGGGCAACAAAGTGCTCGATTTCGCGATTAGTTTTCATAACGGATCCTCGGATCAAGCCAGGCGTACAGCAAATCGACCAACAGGTTGGCAATAACGAAGACAAGCACCAGGACGCTGACAATCGCGACGACGGTGGGGCCTTCGCTGCGGATAACGGCCTGGAACAGCTTCTGGCCAACTCCCGGGACATTGAAGATGCTCTCGGTGACGATGGCACCGCCCATCAGGCCGCCGAGGCTGGCGCCCAGGTAGGTGATGACCGGAATCATGGAGTTGCGCAGGATGTGCGTGACCACGACGCGCGGCCGCGAAAGGCCCTTGGCGGTGGCGGTGCGCACATAGTCGGCGTTCATGTTCTCGACCACCGACGCGCGCGTCAGCCGCAGGACGTAGGCGAAGGAAACCAGGCCCAGTACGGTGGCCGGCAGGATCAGGTTGCCCCAGTCCGCGTTGGCTCCAACGGTGGGCTTGGCCCAGCCGAGCTGCACACCGATCAGCAGCTGGAGGACGAAGCCGAGTACGAACGTGGGGATGGCGATGACCACTAGGGACGCGACGAGCACGGTGGCGTCGAAGAATTTCCCCTTGCGCAGTCCGGCAATAAGGCCGAAGGTCACGCCAAAGACAGTCTGGATGATGAGGGCTTCGACGGCCAGCATGACGGTGACCGGGAAGATCCGGCCGAGGGACGCCGCAATGGGCTGGCCGGTGAAGTCGACGCCGAGGTTGAAGGTGAACAGGTTCTTGAGGAAGAGCCCATACTGCACCCAGAACGGCTGGTCGAGATTGTACTGCTGGCGGAGCTGCGCGATGACGGCTTCGCTGGGCGGTCGGTCGCCGAACAGTGCCCGGATCGGGTCACCGGGGAGGGCGAAAACCATGAAGTAGACGAGCAGGGTGGTTCCGATGAACACCGGAATGATCTGCAGCAGGCGCCGGAGGATGTACTGGATCACAGCAGCGTCTCCTGAGCGTTTGTGGGGCTAAGGGGGATCATTTAGGACAGCTTTCGTGCCGGTTCCAAGGCTATGGGGGCCCGGCTTTGTGGCCGAACCCCCATTAGCTTTTTGACGTGGATTTGTTCTGCGAACTACTTGGCGGTGATGGCCCAGTACTGCAGAACACCGTTCCAGCCAGCGTCAACGTTGCTGACGTTCTGGCTCCAGACGGCCTGGCGTGCGGAGTACCACAGCGGCAGGTTGGGGAGTTCCTCGAAGAGGATCTCCTGTGCTTCCGTGAACTTCTTGTTGGCGTCGTCCGTGGACTTGGCGCCAAGGCCTTCGGTGAGGAGCTTGTCGAACTCGGGGTTCGTGTAGCCCTCGTAGTTGGCGCTGGCACCGGTCTTCAGGAGCGGGCCGAGGAAGTTGTACAGCGACGGGTAGTCAGCCTGCCAGCCGGCGCGGGTCAGGCCCGGAAGGTCCTTGGCGGTGCGCAGCTTCAGGATTTCAGCGAACTTGGCGAACGGCTGGCCTTCGGCCTTGATTCCCAGGTTGTTCTTGAAGTTGTTGGCAACGGCGTCGATCCATTCCTTGTTACCGCCGTCGGTGTTGTAGGCGAGCTGCAGGGTCTTGTCAGCGGGCCACGGGCTGATGGCGTCAGCCTTCGTCCACAGGTCCTTCGCCTTGGCGGCGTCGAACTTCAGGACCTCGGAGCCGGCAACATTTTCGTTGTAGCCGTCAACAGCCGGTGAGGTGAAGTCCTTGGCCGGGATACGGGTGCCGGAGAAGATGACCTTGGTGATCTCTTCGCGGTTGATGGCCATGGACAGCGCCTGGCGGCGGAGCTTGCCTGCTTCGCCCTGGAACTCGGGCAGGTAGCCCGGGATGTTCAGGGTGGAGTTGCCTGCGTACGGCTTGTTGAGGTGGTTCTCAGGGAAGTCCGTGGCGTAGGTCTTGAGGGCGTCCGTCGGCAGGACGTCCGTGACATCGAGGTTGTTGCCCTGGATGTCGGTGTAAGCCGGAGCCGGATCGGTGTAGAACTTGAAGGTCACGCCGCCGTTCTTGGCAGCACGTGCACCCTGGTAGTCAGCGTTCTTGACCAGTTCGATCTGGCTGTCGTGCTGCCAGGCACCTTCCTTGGCCATCTTGTACGGGCCGTTGCCCACAGGGTTCTCGCCGAACTTCTTCGGGTCCTTGATGGCGTCAGCAGGCAGCGGCATGAAGGCGGAGTAGCCAAGGCGCAGCGGCCAGTCTGCTTCAGGCTGGGTCAGCTTGACCGTGATGGTGGAATCGTCCTTCAGGGCCAGGCCTGAGAGGGTCTGTGCGGTGGGGGCCGGAACGTCGGTGTCCTTGCCGTCCGCACCCTTCTCCGTCTTGGTGGCGCTGACCGCGTCATAGCCTTCGATGGATTCGAAGAAGCTGCTGTTGCTCTGGGCGTTGGTGCTCAAAGCGGCAAAGTTCCAGGCGTCAACGAAGCTCTTGGCGGTGACTTCCTCGCCGTTGGTGAACTTGCTGCCGGACTTGACCTTGATGGTGTAGTTCTGGCCGTCCGGGGACTCAATGGACTCGGCCAGGGCGTCGACGGACTTGCCGCTCGGGTCGTAGCTCCGCAGGCCTTCGAACAGAAGCTCGACGACGCGGCCACCGTAGACTTCGCCGGTATCGGCGGGCATCAGGGGCTTCTGCGGCTCATTGCTGTACGCCGTGATGACCTTGTTGGGATCGCCGGCAGCCTGGCTGCTGCCACCGTTCGTGGAGCCGCCTCCGGCACCGCATCCGGTCAGGGCAAGGGCCGCGATGGCAACCATGCCCAGTGCTTTGGAAGTGCGCGAAAAACGCATTCCGCCTCCTATGAGTTGTGGGAGTGAGAAGGGAAAGTCTTGTGCTTCCCCGCAGGCCGGGCACAGAGGTGTCCTGTGACGTGGCATACATAAGTGAGTAGCCTAACCCCAAAATGTCCAGATGTTGGAACTCTGTTGCCAAACTGTAACCCGGTCACAATTTGACCACTAGCGTCAACACCGGCGTATTTCAAGTCACACGTTACTCAGTGGTAGCCTACACCTGATGTGACGGATCTTACTCCACTCCACTTGCCAGCAGCTGTGCCCGCAGCTCCCGTCGCTCACGCTGTTTTTCGGGGTCCGGCAGGGGCACCGCGGCGAGCAGGCGCTGCGTGTAGGGTTCCTGCGGATTCCGCAGAATTTGGTCCCGAGTGCCCTGCTCAACGATTCTGCCCCGCTGCATCACGCAGATGCGGTCGGCCAGCACGTCGACCACCGCCAGGTCGTGCGTCACGAAGAGGCAGGCGAAGCCGAGGTCTTTCTGGAGGTTCTGGAACAGTTCAAGTACTTTTGCCTGCACCGACACGTCAAGTGCCGACGTCGGTTCGTCCGCAACCATCAGCTTCGGCTTGAGCGACAGTGCCCGGGCGATGCCCACGCGCTGCTTCTGACCGCCGGACAGCTCATGCGGATACCGGTTGCGGTAGCTCCTGGGCAGCTCGACCTGGTCAAGGAGCGCCTCGATCCGCTTCTGCAGCCCGCTTCCCTTGGCCTCCCCGGCAAGGAACATGGGTTCGCCGATGCTCTCGCCGATCGGAAGGCGCGGATTCAACGACGACGACGGGTCCTGGAAAACCATGCCGATGTGCCGCCGGACATGGTGCAGCTGCTTGCCGTTCTTCTTGGCGGCTGAAATGTCCTGGCCCACCACCCGCATTGTGCCTGCTGCGACGGGAAGCAACCCCACGGCCGCGCGGCCGATGGTGGTCTTGCCGGAGCCCGATTCGCCTACGAGTCCCACCACCTGGCCCGGGTAGATCACGAGGTTTGCTCCCTCCACGGCCCTGAAGGCAGGCACGCGGCCCTGTTTGGGGTATTCGATGGCCACATCAGTCAGTTCGAGGACCGGCTCGCCCTGGGGCCGTTCCGCGGCCGCAGCAGCCAGCGCCGCAGCGTTCTCCCGCTCGCGCCGAACCAGTTCGTCATGCTCCACCGATTCCAGCTCGGCGTGGGTGGCGGCTGCCAGCGCGGCGGTAACGTCGACTTCTTCGCCGTGCTCCGCTCCGCCCTGGCCAAGGTGCGGCACCGCCGCCAGCAATGCCTGCGTGTATTCGTGCCGGGGGTTCCGGAAGACCTGCTCGGCCGTTCCGGTTTCGACAATCAGGCCCCGCCGCATGACGGCGATCCGGTCGGCGAGGTCCGCCACCACGCCCATGTCGTGGGTGATCAGCACAATGGCGCTGTCCAGCTTGTTCCGCAGATTGCGCATGAGGTCCAGGATCTCGGCCTGGACAGTGACATCCAAGGCCGTGGTGGGCTCGTCGGCAATCAACAGCTTGGGGTCGCAGGACAGCGACTGCGCAATCATGGCCCGTTGCCGCTGGCCGCCCGACAGCTGGTGCGGGTAGGACTTGAACGCCTTCTCCGGGTCCGGTAGTTCCACCAGTTCCAGCATCCGCAGGGCGCGTTCCTTGGCCTGTTCGGGTGAAACTTCGTTATGCAGCCGCACTGTCTCCACGATCTGCGCCCCGACCGTGTAAACCGGGTTGAGTGCGGTCATGGGCTCCTGGAAGATCACGGCCACGTCCTTGCCGCGGACTTCCCGGATGTTGGCCGCGCTGGCACCGAGGAGCTCTTTCCCTGAGAGGCGGACGCTGCCGGATACCCGGCTGTTACTGGGCAGGAGGCCCAGGAGGGCCATGGAACTGGCGCTCTTGCCCGAACCGGACTCCCCCACGATGGCCAGGACTTCGCCGGCCCTGACCTCATAGTTCAGGCCGATGGCCGCGGGCACCCATTTCTTGTCCACTCCAAAGTCCACGCTGAGGTCGCGGACCTCGAGTACAACAGCGCCCTTGGCGGGTTCCTGCCCGGGGGCGGCGTCCTGGTGGGGGGTGATGTTGTCAGTCATGACGGGTTCCCTTCCGCCCAGGCCGCCACTGCACAGGAGATTAGTGCTGCGGCCTGGAATCCTGAATTATTAGGGGCATGAGCAGTGTGCCGCACGCCGGAAATGTTGAAGTCTTCAAAGCCCCTACGAACAGATGGTTCGCGTGGCTCTCCTGGCTGGTCGCAGCGCTCGGCCTCGTCGTCACTGCGGCGGCCGGAGGCCCGGCCGCCCTCGTGGGGGCAGGCCCGCTGCTGCTGATCGGCTTTCTCGGCTGGCTGCTGTTCTGGATGCCTTCGGTGGTGGTTCACGACGCCGGCATCACCTTGGAGAATCCGTTCCGCTCCGTTAACGTCCCCTGGGCTGCCTTGGTCAATGTTGATACCCGGTACGCCTTGACGCTGGTCACGCCGGCCGGGAGCTACGTTTCCTGGGCTGCACCGGCGCCGGGCATCTGGGGCGGCCGGAACGCCCGTCCTGAGGATCTCAAGGGACTGCCTTCCGCCACGTACGGGCCGGGAAAGTCCGTGCGCCCCGGTGACCTGAAAACCACTGATTCCGGCCAGGCGGCCCGGCTGGTCCGCGGACGCTGGGAACAGCTGGTCGAAGCTGGCTCCCTGGACGCAGGAAATGCCGAAACGACGGCCGTCAGGGTGACGTTCCGCTGGCCGGCGGTTGCAGCCACCGCCGTGCTGCTGGCCGCCAGTTACTGGGCCGTTGCAGTTCCTTAGGGCGGATGCCCGGACAGGCCGCATTCAGTCGCCCGCAGACCTGTCGGCTGCGGCAGCCGGCACCTTGGCCGGTTCCCCGGACTGCTGAGTGTCCCTGGCCTTCTTGGCGTTGAACTTCTTCTGCCTTGGATCGAATGCGTCCCGGAGCCCGTCGCCGATGAAGTTGATGCTCAGGCAGATCAGGACAATAAAGATGCCAGGGAACCAGAACAGCCATGGCCGGGTGGCGAACGCTTCCTGGTTTTGCGAGATGAGGAGCCCCAGCGAGGTGTCCGGGGATTTCACACCCACGCCGAGGTAGCTCAGGGCGGTTTCCAGCAGGATGGCGGCGGACATTGTGAGTGTCACGTTCACGATCAGGACGCCGATGGCGTTGGGCAGGATGTGCTTGAAGATGATTCTCGCGTTGCTGGCGCCGGAGATGCGTGCAGCATCAACAAACTCCCGTTCCCGTAGTGTCAGGAATTCCCCGCGCATCAGGCGTGCAAGGCCGACCCAGCTGACGAGCCCTAGGAAGATTCCCAGTATCAGGATGCCGTTGCTGGCCGCGAAGCCCGAAAACCAGCCGCCCTGGTCCCTGCGGTTAACGCTCTGGGCAACCACTGCGGCCAGCAGCAGCACCGGAATGATGATGATGACGTCCGTGATGCGCATCAGGACGGCTTCCACCCAGCCGCGGAAGTAGCCGGACAATCCGCCCACCACGGTGCCGAGCAGGCCTGCGATGGTCCCGATGAGCAACATGATGATGATGGACTGCTGGGCGCCGCGCATGGTCATGGCAAAGAGGTCCCGGCCGATCCGGTCCTGCCCGAACGGGTGGTCTCCCCAGGCCGGCGGCCAAAGGGACGCCGTAGGGACGCCGTCGTTAACGAGCGGTGAAACGTCAACGTGGTTGTACTTCCACCAGCCCGGAATTCCTGCCCAGCCCACGGAAGTAAAGGCGAGGATGAAGATGACGGCGAAAATGACCAGGCCCACGATGGCGCCGCTGTGGCCGAGGAAACGCTTGCGGACAATCTGCCCCTGACTTAACCCCTTCGCGTCGGGTTCCAAGGACGAACCCGGCTGCCTGGAGTGTGAGTGTTCGGCCAGGAATTCTTCCTGCTGGGTTGGCTGGCTCATGCCTTAATCCTTACGCGGGGATCGAGTGCGGAGTACGCGAGGTCCGCTATCAGGTTGAATACCATCGCCGTAACCGCGACGCAGACGAATACACCCATCACAGGGTTCGGATCGATGTGCATAATGCCGTCCAGGAACAGGAAGCCCATGCCTCGGACGGAGAACACGGTCTCAGTAATGACGGCACCACCGATCAGGGCCCCGATATCGAAGGCCACGATTGTTGCAATGGGAATCAGCGCGTTGCGGAACGCGTGCCCCATCACCACCGATCTCTCGGACAGGCCTTTGGCGCGGGCCGTCCTGATGTAGTCCATGTTCATGATTTCGAGCATGGAGGAGCGGGTAAACCGCGTGTAGCTGGCGAGCGATACCAGGATCAGGGCCATGGTCGGCAGAATCAGGTGCGTAAAGGTGTCCAGGGTAAGGATCCAAAAATCACCTTGGATGTTGGGCGTGCCTGCACCGATCGTGGCGATGGGACGGCCCCGGACCCTGCTGTTGCTGAAGTAACCGGGCCATGCCTGCATAAAGCGGTCCAACACAACGAGCCCGCCCACTAGGAAGGCCGTTATTCCGGCTGCGCGCATCGACTGGCCGCGGTCGTAGCCGCCCACGAGGTAGCCCGTTCCCACGCCAACGCCGATGGTCGCCAGGCCCAGGAGGACGACCATGACAGCCGTGGCCTGGTTGAGAAGCGGCTGCACAGCAAAGTATGCGACCACACCAAGGGCAACCACAATGAGTGACGCCTGCAGGGCCTTCCGGTTCTTGAGGCCGGCCACCAAAAGCGTCACGGCAAAGGCCAGGCCGACACCGGCGATGGCAATAACAACGGGGCCGAGACCGGGATTCCGGAACCACTGGACGACGGAGAAGTAGACGAGCACAAGGCTGACTGCCACAAAAACGATGCCACCCGAAACGAACCTGCGCCGGGCCGCCCCGCCCACCGCCACGGCCACGATCAGGCCGGCGACGACGCCGATGCCCAACGCGACGGGCAGCGGTATTTCGGGATTTCGGAGGAAGTCGTTGAAGCCGATGGCACCGTATTCCTTCAGCAGCACGGCAACCCAAAAGATGGGCAGGGAGAAGAATAGGAACGCCATGAACGTCACGCCGTAGTCCAGCGCGCTGTACTGGCGCAGCGCGGTAATGATGCCGAGGGCTATGCCGATCAGGATGGCAAGGATGGTGGCGCCCGTGACGAGGGTCAGGGTCTGGACCAGCGCGAACCCGAGGGCTTCGGTGATCGGCTGTCCGGCGATGTTCTTACCCAGGTCGCACGACGAGCCGAAGGGAACCAGGCACTGCGCCGCTCCGCCCAGCCATTTGAAGTACCGGAGCGGAGCCGGCGTGTCGAGATCAAGGAGTGCGCTGCGGGCATCCATGAGTTGTTGCTTGTTGGGCGCGCTGCTGGCGCGGAATTCCTCCAGGGGATCCCCTGACGACGCTGTCAGGAGGTAGACGAGGAATGATGCGCCGAGAAGTATGAGTGCGGCTGTGATGAGCCGCCGGACGATGTACGTCACCATGGTGGAAAGCCTCGATATCCGGGCCCGGAATCTCGCCGGACCCATCGCAGAATCAGGCCGGCTTTCCGAATGAGGGGGGCGGAAGGCCGGGAGAATGCCGGTGGTGCCGGCAAAGGCGCCGGGACGGTGCTGCTGTTGTCCCGGCGCCTTCACCTGCTCAATCACTTGCTGAGCGGGGGCTCTACTTCTCGGCCCACTCCCAGAAGTTCCACCAGACACCGGTCTGGTTCGGCATGAACTTAACACCCGTGATGCGGTCGCTGTAAGCGTCCACGCCCACGGACTGGAAGAGCGGAAGGCCGTAGGCGGAATCCCAGATCTTCTTGTCGATTTCCTTGCTGAGGTCATCCTGCTTTGCGCGGTCCGTGGTCACGATCAGTTCATCCATCAGCTTGTCGGCATCGGGATCGCTGAACTGGTTGAAATTGGATCCGTTGCCGCTGCGGAAGATCTGCGGTACACCGGAAACGCCCACACCCGGGTTGGTCCAGCCGAAGATGGTGGCGTCGTAGCTGCCGTCACCGAGGGCCTTGCCCCAGTCGGACTTGCCCAGGCCGCCGTCGACGATCTTGAAGCCGGCCTTGGTGGCCGACTCGCGGATCAGCGAGAATGCGTCCACACGGTTGGGGTTGTCTTTGTTGTACATGATGCGGATCTCGGGCGTCTTGCCCGCGAGGAGCGCCTTGGCGCCGTCGATGTCCACGTCCTGGTAGGCGGAGGAGCCGTTGTTCTTGACGGAATCCGCATAGGCAGCCTGCGCCGGGACGAACAGCTGCGAGTCCAGCGGCTTGGCCTGCGGATCGAGCTTCTTCACGATCTTGTCAACGATGTCCTTGCGCGGGACAGTTTTCATGAACGCTTCCCGGACGCTCTTCTCGGCCAGCGGGCCCGAGTAGTTCAGGTCGATGTGGTCGTAAGAGAGCTGGTTTCCCTGTTCCACGGTGACGCCCTGGCTTTCCAGGGCCTTGAGCTGCTCGATGGTGTCAGCCGAGGCCTGCGGCGCAATAATGTCAGCTTCGCCGTTCTTGAGGGCCTGCACCTGTGCCGGAGCTGAGCCGATGTAGCGGACCGTGATTTCGTCCAGGCTGGATTCGGGGCCCCAGTTGTAATCCTTGTTTCGGACCATGGTCAGCGACTGGTCCTGGGTGACGCTTTTGACGATGTACGGACCGTTGGAAAGGAAAAGGCTGGGATCGGACGGCAGGGTCTTCGTGTCGAAGCCGGTGTTCCAGAGGTCAGCCATGGCCTTCAACTTCTCATCGGCCGGCTTCGGAGCCTTGGGATCGCCCTTGGGCTTTTCCTTCAGGTAGTCCACGAGCGCCTTAGCGTCGCTCAGGCCAGCCTTCTTGGCCAGCACATGCGCCGCAATGTCGATGCCCGGTCCGCCAAGAACGGTTTCC
This sequence comes from Arthrobacter sp. LjRoot78, assembly GCF_964254335.1. Taxonomy (NCBI): domain Bacteria; kingdom Bacillati; phylum Actinomycetota; class Actinomycetes; order Micrococcales; family Micrococcaceae; genus Arthrobacter; species Arthrobacter sp. LjRoot78. Next base: position 3,101,853 of record NZ_CAXUTG020000001.1, read on the forward strand.
CAGTCAGCGAAGGGCTTGGAGTACTTGATGGTCATGGAGCGGTTGTCGTCACCGAGCTCCGGGAAGTCGGTGAGCTTGAGGCCGGTGGGGTCACCGGCGTAGGAGAAGTACTGCGTGCCCGTCTTGGCCTCGGAGTCGGCATCATCGTAGTAGCCGGAAAAAGCCGCCCACTGCAGCAGGAGGTCGGCCGCCGTCACGGGTGTGCCGTCGGACCACTTCACGCCCTCGTTGACGGTGTACTTGATCGTTAGCGGGTCATCGGAAGTCTTTTCCATCTTGCCGAATTTCTCGTTGCGTACAACGTTCAGCTGGTTGTCGATGTAGTAGAAACCCGAGTGGGTGGCATAACTGATCTTCGAGTTGATGTCCGTGTTGCCGTCGGCGGTGTTCGGGTTGAACGTGTTGAACGCGTTCACCTCGACCACCGTGGCTGAGCCACCCTGTTTGCCGGCAGTAGCGCTGGACGGGGTGGTCCCGCCGCTGTTGCCGGCGCAGGCGCTGAGAGCTAGCGCGGCAGCTGCCGCGACGCCTACCGCTTTGGAAATACGACCTAAGCGCATTCCGCCTCCTATGTTTCTGTGGTGTTGAAAAGACCGCCGCTGTAGGCGCCGGCCAGACCGCCCATTCCCCCAGTGAGAATGTGGCTAGTCTCACATGAGCAGTAGCCTAGACCCGAAAAGAAAGCCAATGGGACCAAAGTTGCCCATGGGTAAAGGTTGTTACCGAGCTGCAACAATCAACATAAAGGCCACGATTCGCGAGGAATCGTGGCCTTTGGGGTTAATGCCTATTCACTGACTGCGGCAGTGCTGCGGACGATCGAATCTCATCGTTGTAACCACCTCGGAGGTCATCGAGCGGCTCGATTCCAGGTCAGTGTCTTAGCGGGTAATTTCCCGCCATTGTCGGTAGCTGCCCTTCGTCGCCCGCCTATCATGGGGATCAGTCCCACACTGACCCTGAAGGAAGCCCATGCCCGACTCCTCACGACCGCTACGCAAGCTCGGATTCCTGACTATTGGCCTGTTCGATCCGGCGGATCCAGCCGCGGGGCACGAATCGACGTTGCAGGTCATCGAGCTGGGCGAGCGGCTTGGATTTGATAGCGCCTGGCTGCGCCACCGCCATCTGCAGTTCGGGATTTCCTCCCCCGTTGCCCTCATGGCTGCGGCCAGCCAGCGCACCTCCCGGATCGAGCTTGGAACGGCAGTGACTCCGATGGGCTGGGAAAACCCGTTGCGCCTGGCCGAGGACCTGGCCACCGTGGATCTGCTCGCCGGCGGACGAATCAATCCCGGCCTGAGCGTGGGGGAACCAATGCACTACGACACGGTCAAGCACGAGTTGTACCCGGATTCCGCTGGGCTGGAGGACTTCAGTTACGGACGTCTGGAGCGGCTTGCCCGTTTGATTGCAGGGGAACCGGTGCGGGAATTCTCCGGCAAGCATGGTGTCGTTGAGGAATTCTCCAACCGCGTCGAGCCGCACTCTTCCGGGCTGCGCGAACGGCTTTGGTATGGGGCGGCAAGCAAGAAGTCAGCAATCTGGGCCGGAGAAAACGGATTCAATCTGCTCTCCAGCAGTGTGATGTTTGCCGAGACGAATCAGGAACCGGCGTTTGCCCAAATCCAACAGTCACAAATTCGGGCCTATCGTGAAGCTGCCGCTGCCTCAGGCCAAGCGCACGGACCAGCCCGGGTCTCACAAGGCCTGGTGGTGATCCCGACCGATTCGGCTTCCGCCAAACAGCGGGAAAAGTACCAGCAGTACGTCGATGAACGCACTCCCCGGACCTTGGCGCCGCAGGGGCCTAAACGCGTGTTGTTCGCTCCCGATCTCATTGGCACCAGCGCTCAGATTGCGGATCAGTTGTACTCGCACGCGGGGTTCCAGGAAGTCGACGAAGTGGCGTTCGCGCTGCCTTTCAGCTTCGACCACGAGGACTACGTCCAGATCCTCACCGACATCGCCACCAAGTTGGGACCCGCCCTCGGATGGACCCCCGCAGGTTAATCAAGACCCGCACTAGGCGGTTCTGACAACGAAAAATCGCGCCCCGACTTGTGCCAGGACGCGATTTTCGAGGACGTGGCTAGACGTTGAAGCGGAACTCCACCACGTCGCCGTCGGCCATTACATATTCCTTGCCTTCGATACGGACCTTGCCGCGGGCTTTGGCCTCGGCCATGGATCCGGCCTCGATGAGGTCGTCGAAGGACACAACTTCGGCCTTGATGAAGCCACGCTGGAAATCGGAGTGGATGACGCCGGCGGCCTGCGGTGCGGTGTCGCCCTGGTGGATGGTCCAGGCGCGGGTTTCTTTGGGACCGGCCGTCAGGTAGGTCTGCAGTCCCAGCGTGTGGAAGCCGACGCGGGCCAGCTGGTCGAGGCCTGATTCGTCCTGGCCGTTCATCTCCAGCATCTCGCGGGCTTCTTCCTCGTCCAGTTCCACGAGGTCGGATTCCAGCTTGGCGTCGAGGAAGACGGCGTCCGCCGGAGCAACCATGGCGCGCAGTTCTTCCTGCTTCGCGGGGTCGCCCAGGATTCCCTCGTCCGAGTTGAAGACGTAGATGAAGGGCTTGGCGGTCAGCAGGCCGAGCTCCTTGAGGTGCTCCATCTCGAGCTTGTCGCTCTTGATCGAGGAGAAGATGGTGTCGCCACGTTCAAGCACGGCCTGCGCCGCCTTGATCGCGGCCAGTTCGGCCGCGTCGCGCTTCTTGATCTTGACTTCTTTTTCGATCCGGGGAATCGCATTTTCGATGGTCTGGAGGTCAGCCAGGATCAGTTCGGTGTTGATGGTCTCCATATCCGAGCGCGGATCCACCTTGCCGTCAACGTGGATGACGTCCGGGTCATCGAACACGCGGACAACCTGCGCGATGGCCTCGGCCTCGCGGATGTTGGCGAGGAACTTGTTGCCCAGGCCTTCGCCCTCCGACGCACCCTTGACGATCCCGGCGATATCGACGAACGACACGGGGGCGGGCAGCAGGCGCTGTGATCCGAAGACAGCGGCCAGCTTGGCAAGCCGCGGGTCCGGCAGGTTGACCACACCGACGTTCGGCTCGATGGTGGCGAACGGATAGTTCGCAGCCAGCACCTGATTACGGGTCAGTGCGTTGAAAAGGGTTGATTTGCCGACGTTGGGCAGTCCGACGATGCCAATAGTAAGAGCCACGAGCACTAATTCTACCGGTAACCGGGCGCGAACCATGCGGCGGTCCGTTCCCGGCCTCCGCAGGCGGCGTGCGTCTGCGCCAAAAATGTCGGTGGCCCATGCCAAAGTGAACACATGGACGCTTTTGCACTGATACTTGCCCTGCTGATGCTGATTCTCGGCGCCGTGATCGGCGCCGCCCTCACCTACGTGGCGCTCCGGCGGCGGAGTGTGGCCCTGGAACAGGACTTCGACGGCGTCTCGGCGCGCCTTTCGGAGGTCAGCGCCCAGTTCGCTGCGGCCGACGCCGAGCGGCGCCTCTTGTCGGCACAGAACCGGGAGCTGGGCGAGTCGCGGAACCAGGACGGCAGCGTCCTCCGGGCGCTTGCCCCGGTGGCGGAAAGGCTGACGGCGGTCCAGCAGCAGGTGTCCCTGTTGGAACGCGACCGGCTGGAGCAGTACGGGCAGCTGGCCCAGCAACTTCAGGAGGCCCGGCTTTCCGACGAGCAGCTCTTGCGCTCAACCCACGCCCTGGAGTCCGCCCTTCGGTCGAATAGCGCCCGCGGCCAGTGGGGTGAGGTCCAGCTGCGCCGGGTCGTGGAAGCCGCCGGCATGCTCCGCCACGTGGATTTCCACGAGCAGCAGCACACCGCCGGAGCGGGGAACGCCGTCCGCCCCGACCTCGTGGTCCAGCTCCCGGGCGGGAAGCAGCTGGTGGTGGACGCCAAGGTTCCCCTGGGGTCCTACCTTGAGGCCCAGGACCTGGGACCTTCAGCGGGACGCCAGCAGCAGGGGTCCGCCCTCAACGGCCAGAACGCGTTGCTGGCAGCCCACGCCAAGGCCCTGAAATCCCATGTGGACGCCCTGAGCAACAAGAAGTATTGGGAGATCCCGGGCAATTCGCCGGAACTCGTCATCTGCTTCCTGCCGGCCGAATCCATCCTGGCGGCCGCGCTGGCAGCGGACGCCGGCCTTCTGGACTACGCCTTGAATAAGAATGTGGTGCTGGCATCCCCCGGCACCTTGTTGGCCGTGCTGAAGTCAGTAGCGTTCACCTGGCGCCAGGACGTGCTCACAGACAGCGCCCGAGAGCTCTTTGAGTTGGCGCGGCAGCTCTACGAGCGGATGGGCACACTGGGCGAAAACGTGACCAAGCTGGGTTCGTCGCTGAAGACTTCCGTTGACCGCTACAACTCAATGGTCGGAACGCTGGAAGCGCGCATTCTTCCGACGGCGCGGAAACTCAACGCCCTTGAAGCCGAGGGGCTGACCACACCGCCTGCGATCGAGGTGACTCCCCGGTCGGTGGCGGCTCCCGAACTTCAGTCTGAGGAGTCGGCCGCCTAGCCCGCGGCCGGGCCGGCCGGCCTCCGCTGAGACCGCATGGCCCTGTGCCGCGAAGGAGTTAGTTCCGCGCTCCGCGTCCGCCGAGGGCACGGGTCACGTCGCCCGATTTCTTAAGCGTTGCGCGCAGCTCCTTGGGCAGCGAGAAGAGCAGGTCTTCCTCCGCCGTGACCACTTCTTCCACAGCACTGTAGCCGTAGTCCGCCAGGAGCCGGAGCACATCCTTGACCAGCACTTCCGGAACGGACGCGCCGGAGGTGACGCCCACCGTGGCCACGCCTTCGAACCAGGCCTCGTCCACTTCGTTGGCGAAGTCGACGCGGTAGGACGCCTTGGCGCCGTATTCCAGTGCAACCTCCACGAGGCGGACGGAGTTGGACGAGTTGGCGGAGCCCACCACAATGACCAGATCGGCCTGCGGGGAGATCTTCTTGATGGCTACCTGCCTGTTGGTGGTGGCGTAGCAGATGTCGTCGCTGGGCGGATCCTGCAGTGTCGGGAACCGTTCCTTGAGGAGCCGGACGGTTTCCATCGTTTCATCCACGCTCAGGGTGGTCTGTGACAGCCAGATGACCTTTTCCGGATCCCGCACGCTAACTTTGTCGACTTCGTGCGGACCGTTGATGATCTGGATGTGGTCGGGGGCTTCGCCGGCGGTTCCTTCAACTTCCTCGTGACCGTCGTGGCCGATGAGGAGGATGTCAAAGTCGTCCTTGGCGAAACGGACAGCTTCGCGGTGGACTTTGGTCACCAGCGGGCAGGTGGCGTCAATGGTACGCAGGCCGCGGTCCTCGGCCGACTGCACGACCGCGGGCGATACTCCGTGGGCCGAAAAAATTACCAGGGCGCCTTCGGGGACCTCATCAGTCTCGTCAACGAAGATGGCGCCCTTCTCCTCAAGCGAACTCACGACGTGGACGTTGTGGACAATCTGCTTCCGCACGTAGACGGGCGGACCATAGTGTTCCAGTGCCTTCTCCACGGCGATGACGGCGCGGTCCACGCCGGCGCAGTAGCCGCGGGGAGCCGCTAGCAGCACCTTTTTGGGACCTGAGACCGGGGCTGCAGCCAGCACGTCTTCAGGCGAACGGCGCCTGCGTGGAATTGACGGCATGGGAATGGAGACTGCTGAGGTGGTCATTGTTCAATGCTACCGGGAACGCTGGTCGCGTCCGGCGCCGGCAACGACGCGGAGAATGACGCCGGCCACAATGAGGACGGCGCCGGCGATGAGAGCCACCAGGATCCATTGTCCGAACCGCTCCGAGGATGCCGCCACGAATTCACTCTTGAAGATATCCGCCACCTCGTTCCCGCTGGCCGTCCCGCCTACCGCAAGGCCGGCCGCATCAGATCCGAGTTTCCACGCCGCGGCCAGCACCAACGCCCCCGCTCCCGTACCTACCAGCACAATCCAGCGCCGGCGGGCGGCGATGAGGGCCAGCAGTAGGGCAATGGCCGAGCCGGCAGCCAACGCGTAACCCATGGGGGCATAGGCCGCAACCTGGTCAACGAGCTGACGGTGGCTCGGCTGCCCGATGTCGATGCGCGTCTGGTCCGGCGCTTCAATCGGAATGTTGGTGGCCTCCGAAATCTGCTTGGTCAGCAGGCCAACCAAGGGCGCCACATCCAGGGTGAGGGACGTGGACGGGTCAGCTGCTGCCGATCCGGCCCCTGCAGCCGGGAAGTTAAGCCGGTGGCTCTTCCTCAGCGTTTCTTCCCAGGCCGCAGGATAGCCGGGGAGCGTCGTCAGGGATTTGGCGGCGGAGTCCAGGATCGGCTGCACCAGATCGGCGAACGGTTCAGGAATCTGGCCGGCCGGGTCGATGCTCGCAACAGCCGCGGAGGCCAGCCTCTGCTGGAAGACGGTGTCCTTGCCCAACGGTGCGGCGAGCGAGACAAAGCCATCCTCCTGCACAATGTTCCGGTCCACCCAGATGGCAGGGACGGAGACGGCGGCCAGCAGCAGTCCAAGGATGACGGCGGCAGCGGAGACAAAAGTGCGCAAGGGATTCCTCGGTTGTGGTTTGCGGTACTGCCATCCTAGGGGCGTCGGCCGGGAAGCAAAAATGTCGGCGGACAGTGGTAAAGCTATGGATAGAGTTGATTCGGTTTGATGCCATTCCGTTTTGATGCACCGCCACCTGCAAAGGATTCCCAATGCCCAAGGCTCCCTCCCCGTCACGGCCCGCCCATGCCTGACAACATGCCCGCGGCCACCACGGTTCCTGCGACGGCTGCTGAAACGAGTCCGGACAACCCCTGGCCCCTGCAACTGTTGTCCCAGAAGCTCAAGGCCCATATCGACCGGACGCCCTCGGCGTGGGTCGAAGGTCAGGTCATTGAGCTGAACCGCCGTGGCGGCAGTGCTTTCATGACGCTCCGGGATGTCGACGCCGAAATCTCCCTGCCCGCCTCCATCTGGTCGACTGTGCTGGATCGCCAGGAGGTTCCGCTGGAACGCGGGTCCAGGGTGGTGGCGCTCCTGAAGGCCGAGTTCTGGCTCAAGACCGGACGCCTCAACATGTCCGTGAAGGACATCCGCCCGGTGGGGCTGGGCGACTTGCTGGCGCGTATTGAACGGCTCCGCCATGCGCTTTCTCTGGAAGGACTCTTTGCGGATTCCCGGAAGAAACGCCTGCCCATCCTCCCCCACCGGATCGGACTGATCACCGGACGCGATTCCGACGCCAAGAAGGACGTGCTGCGCAATGCCGCCCTCCGGTGGCCCGCGGTCGAATTCGAGGTCCGCGAAGTTGCCGTCCAGGGAAACACTGCTGCTTCCCAGATCATGGCCGCGCTGCGGGAACTCGATGCTGACCCGCACGTTGACGTCATCGTCATCACCCGCGGCGGCGGCGCACTCGAGGACCTCCTCCCCTTCAGCAACGAGGACCTGATCAGGGCGGTGTCCAATGCGTCCACGCCGGTGGTCAGCGCGATCGGCCACGAGGCAGACCGCCCCATCCTCGACGACGTCGCCGATCTGCGGGCCTCGACGCCCACGGACGCCGCCAAGAGAATCGTTCCCGACGTCGTGGAAGAACTCGCCAGGGTCCGGCAGGCACGGGACCAGCTCCGGCGCGGGGTTAACCGGCTCGTGGAGCGGGAATCCGACCGGTTGGCTTCCCTGCATTCACGGCCGGTCCTGGCCGCACCGGAGACCATGGTCAGTGCACGCGCCGAGGACGTGGCGCGGCTCAGCAGCCGCTCCCGTGCAGCCATCAGCACGGCGGTGCTGAGGGCAGCCGACCAGATCGTGCATCTCCGCAACCAGGTCCGCTCGCTCTCGCCGCAACAGACGCTGGACCGGGGCTACGCCGTGGTGCAGGTTGCCGGCACAGACCAGGCAGCGGACGCGCAGCCGGCAGTAGTCCGGCACCCGTCTCAGGCCCCGGAGGGTGCGGACCTATTCGTCCGGGTGGCCGGCGGCAGCTTTTCCGCCCGGTCCACGGGCGGCCACCAGGTATCCGACGGCTGAACCAGCCCACGCCGGACATGTACCGGCCCCCGCCCATCCACTGACAACCAGCAGGGAGCACCACAATGGCAGCAGAACAGAAACCGAACGCGGATATCGAAGCGCTCAGCTACGAGGAAGCCCGCGAGCAACTCGTGGCCGTCGTGGGAAAGCTGGAAGCCGGCGGCGCCAGCCTGGAGGACTCACTCGCCCTGTGGGAGCGCGGCGAAGCCCTGGCCAGGCGCTGCGAGGAGTGGCTGGAAGGGGCCCGAAAGCGGCTGGCCGCAGCCCGCAACCAAGCCGGGCCCGAGTCGTAGGGCCCGTCAGGACCTTTCCACCAGGCTCCGTTCCAGGGCCACGTCGAACTCAGCGGCGGGCCACTGAAGATTGAGGTCCGCCATCGCTTGGAGCAGCAGCTGCTGCACGGCGATGCGGGCGTACCACTTCTTGTTCGCCGGGACTACGTGCCAGGGGGCAACCTCGGTATGCGTCTTGTCGAATGCCGCCTGGTAGGCAGCCATGTAGTCGTCCCAGAAGACGCGCTCCTTGAGGTCGGCGCTGCTGTATTTCCAGTGCTTTGATGGATCGTCAAGCCGTGCAAGCAGGCGGGCCTTCTGTTCGTCCCGGCTGATGTTCAGCATCACCTTGACGATTCGGGTGCCAGAACCGGCAAGCCTGGCTTCAAACTCGTTGATCGCCGTGTAGCGTCGCTCCAGCTCCTCCGGCGAGGCCCAGCCGTGGACGCGGTGGATGAGCACATCCTCGTAGTGCGAGCGGTCGAATACGCCCACCATGCCGGCCGCCGGGACTTCCTTCTCGATCCGCCAGAGGAAGTCGTAGGATTTTTCCTCGTCCGTGGGCGCCTTGAACGCCTTGAGCTGCACCCCTTGGGGGTCCATGGCACCCACCACGTGGGCCACGATGCCGCCCTTACCCGCAGTGTCCATGGCCTGGAGGATCAGCAGGACGCGCTTGGTCCCGCCGAACTTTGCTTCGGCGAACAGCTGCTCCTGGAGGGTCGCAAGTTTGCCGTCGAGTTCTTCTAGGAGTGCCCGGCCGTCGGATTTTCCGCCGGGATAGCCCGGAGTGGAATCAGGGTCCACATCCGCCAGCTTGAACCCGTCACCAGCCGCCAAGGTCCCTGACGGGTGTTCGTCGAACGTTTCGATGTTTGCCATGAGAAGCCTTCCGCCGATGTGCCGCCAGTCCGGAGGGCCGCTTCCTTGCGCCCGTCCGTCCGCAGCCGCCCGCTATCCGCGGGGCGACTGCTGCCATCAGGCTAGTTCCCCTGGTACCGGCTCAGGAAGTCCCCCATGCGGCCGACTGCCTCTTCGATGTCCTTCACGTTGGGCAGCGTGACCATCCGGAAGTGATCCGGCCGTACCCAGTTGAAGGCGCGTCCGTGGGAAACGAGGATCTTCTGCTCCCGGAGCAGGTCCAGGACGAATTTTTCGTCGTCGCGGATATGGAAGACCTCCGGATCCAGTTTCGGGAACAGGTACAGCGCTCCCCTGGCCTGCTGGGTGCTGACGCCGGGGATGGCGTTGAGCATGTCATAAGCTTTGTTCCGCTGTTCCAGCAGCCGCCCGCCGGGCAGGATCAGATCGTTGATGCTCTGGTATCCGCCCAGTGCAGTCTGGATGGCATGCTGGGCAGGCACGTTGGCACACAATCGCATGTTGGCGAGCAGGCTGATGCCTTCGAGGTAGTCGGCGGCATCCTTCTTCGGCCCGGATATCGCCATCCAGCCGGCCCGGTACCCGCAGACACGGTACGCCTTGGACAGCCCACTGAAGGTCAGGCACAGAACGTCGTCGCCGGTAAGGCCTGCCAGGTTCACATGGACGGCGTCCTCGTACAGGATCTTCTCGTAGATCTCATCCGCGAAAAGCACCAGCCCGTGCTTTTCAGCCAGGGCCACGATCTTCTTGAGGGTTTCCTCGGGATACACCGCGCCGGTGGGGTTGTTCGGGTTGATCACCACGATTCCCTTGGTCCGCGGGGTGATCTTGGATTCAAGGTCTTCCAGGTCCGGCTGCCAGCCGGACTCCTCGTCGCAGAGGTAGTGCACCGGCCGTCCGCTGGCCAGTGCCACCGAGGCGGTCCACAGCGGGTAGTCCGGCGTGGGGATCAGAACCTCGTCGCCGTCGTCGAGGAGTGCCATGAGCGACATGGTGATGAGTTCGCTGACGCCGTTGCCGAGGTAGATGTCGTCCACGTGGATGTTCTGGATGCCGCGGGTCTGGTAGTACTGCGACACTGCGGTCCGGGCGGAGAATATGCCGCGGGAGTCACTGTAGCCCTGGGCGTGCGGCAGGTGGCGGATCATGTCCACCAGGATGGCGTCCGGCGCTTCAAACCCAAACGGGGCCGGGTTTCCGATGTTCAGTTTGAGGATGCGGTGACCCTCTGCCTCCATTTGCTGGGCGGCCTGAAGAATCGGTCCACGGATGTCGTAGAGGACATTATGAAGCTTGGTGGACTGCTTGAATTCTGCCATCCATCAAATATGCCATATGGAGGATGTACTTCAGCTGAGACTTGACTCACACAAGCGGAAAGCCGGCGGTGCGGTCCGGCGTCGAGGTGGGCACCGCGTCAAGGAACGACGACGGCGCCTGCCGGACATGTGGAGTCCGGCAGGCGCCGTCGGGCCTGCGCTAATCAGCGGGAGATACTAACCGGTGTTACTTGACCAGGCCTTTGTCCTTGAGCCAAGCCGCGGCTGCATCCTTCGGGTTCTGCTTCTGGGTCCCGCTGACGGCACGGTTGAGGTTGATCAGGTCCTCCGTGGTGAGGATTTTGGACACCGAGTTGAGCGCTTCCTTGGCCTTGTCCGTCATCTTGGCCTTGTTGTACAGCGGCAGTACCTGCTGGGCGATGAAGTTGTTCTTCGGGTCGTCCAGGACCACCAGGTCATTGTCCGCAATGGCCGGGGTGGTGGTGTAGATGTCAGCGACCTGGACCTGGTCCTCCAGCAGTGCCTTGACGGTGATGGGGCCGCCGCCGTCGCTGAACGGTTCCAGCTTCTTGGGTTCGCAGCTGTAGTTCTTCTTCAGCCCGGGCAAGCCGTAGGCGCGCTCGGCGAAGGTGGCCGGAGCTCCCACCACCAGTTCGCTGCAGACCTTGGCGAGGTCTTCGATGGACTTGAGCTGGTACTTTTCCGCCGTCGCCTTGGTCACCACCATGGCGTCCTTGTCCTCGGCCTTGGAAGGCTCCAGGACCGCGAGACCCTCCGGCAGCTTGGCCGGAAGCGCCTTGAAGATGTCTTCCGCCGAGACCTCGGTGGCTTCCTTGTTCACATGCAGCAGGAGGTTGCCGCTGTAATCGGGAATGATGTCCACGGAGCCGTCCTGGACCGCCTTGAAGTACACCTCCCGCGAGCCGATGTTGGGCTTGGTGCTTGCGGTGACGCCGGCTGCGTTCAACGCACCGGCATACACCTCCGCGATGATCTGGCTTTCCGGGAAGTCCGCAGATCCGATCACCAGCGCGGAACCTGAGCCCGAACCGCCCGTGGCGGGCGCGCTTTTCAGCGGATCCGATCCGCCGCCGCACGCGGACAGCGCCAGGGCCAGTCCGACGCCGGCGGCCAGGCCGCCGAATGCGCGGCGACCCAGAATACTAGGGTGGGTTTCCTTCATGATCTACCTCCTTGAACAACAGGCTCCGCGGGCACGGGGTCTGTGAGATCAGCCGGTGCCTGCTGGCTCCGGCGTGGCATGGCAGAGGATTCCCGGGACAGGAACAGCCTCTGGAAAACAGCGAGCAGCAGATCGACGGCAATGGCCAGTGCTGCTATCAGCAACGAGCCGCCGAGCATCTGCGGAAAATCGGAGAGCACCAGGCCGTCGAAGAGGTACCGGCCCAGGCCGCCAAGGTTGATATACGCCACCACTGAAACGGTGGCGATCACCTGGAGCACGCCGGTCCTGAAGCCGCCGAACATCACGGCCAGGGCGTTGGGAAATTCGGCCCGGAACAGCACCTGCAATTCGGTCATGCCCATGGCGCGGGCCGCATCCACGACGTTCCGGTCCACGCTGGCAATTCCGGCGTAGGTGCCTGCGAGTAGCGGAGGTACGGTCAGAATCACGAGCGCCCAGATCGGAGGCATTAGTCCGATGCCGGCCAGGAGGACGAAGAGCGTCAGCAGGCCCAGGGTCGGCAGTGCCCGGAGCGCCCCGGCCAGCGCAACAACCGCCACCCGGCCGCGGCCGGTGTGGCCGACATAGAGTCCGATGGGGACCGCTATCGCCGTGGCAATGAGCATCACGAGACCTGTGTACTGGAGGTGCTCAGCCAGCCGTACGGGAATGCCGGTGCTTCCCGTCCAGTGCAGGGGATCGCCCAGCCACGCAAAAGTGTCGGTGAAGACGTTGCTCATGCGGACGCACCCCCGGTCCGGACGTCCGACAGCCGCTCGGCCGCCGAGGGGAGACCGGCCTTTTCTGTTTTGGCCACAGCCCTGGTCCACGGCGTCAGGAGCCGTTCCAGGAGAACCAGGACGGCATCCATCACCAGCGCAAGCACCAGGATGGCGATGATCCCGACAAGCACCTCGGTAATAAAGCCCCGTTGGAGGCCGGAGGTGAAAAGCATCCCCAGGTTTCCGATGCCGAGGAGGGCGGCCACGCTCACCAGCGAAATGTTGCTGACGGACACAACCCTCAGGCCGGCGAACAGCACCGGAAGGGACAACGGCAGATCAATCTGCAGGAAACGCGCAGCGGGCTTGAACCCCATCGCAACGGCCGCCTGGCGGAGGTCTTCATCCACGGAGTCGAAGGCGTCGAGTGCGGCCCGCACCAGCAGCGCCACTGCGTAAATAGTCAGGGCGACGATCACGTTCAGCGGATCCAGGACCCTTGTCCCCAGGATTGACGGCAGGATGATGAACAAGGCAAGGGACGGGACCGTGTAGAGCAGGGACGTCGCCGTGACCACCACGGAACGCAGGGTCCTGTTTTGCCGGGCAAACTGTGCCAGCGGAATGGAGAGCAGCAACCCGAACACCATGGGCAGGATGGCCAGCGCCAGGTGCTGGCCTGCCAGTTCGAACACCCTCCCGCTGTTGGCCAGGAACCATTCCATCAGAGGGCGCCCTGCCGGACCAGCCGGGCAGATTCAATGACCGCAAGGACTTCATCCGCGCGGAGGACACCTGCAAGTTTGCCGTCGGCGTCAACGGCGACGCCCAGCCCCGACGGCGATGACAGCGCCGCGTCCAGGGCCCGCCGAAGCGTCTCCCCTTTCCGGAACAGCGAGCCGCCGGGGATGAGCGAAGAACCGGAACCGGGACTTGTCCAGCCCATCGGACGGGAATCCGCATCCACCACGAGCGCCCAATCGCTGCCCTCCAGTCCGGCAGTTCCGGACTCAAGGGCGCTGTGACTGACCGTAGGAACGTCATGGAGGATAACGGCGTCGGACGGGCTGAACGCCAGGTGGCGGAACCCCCTGTCCTTGCCCACGAAGGAGGCCACGAAGTCGTTGGCGGGGGCACGGAGTATTTCCTCCGGCGTCGCGTACTGCGCCAGCTTGCCGCCCGTGGCGAAAACAGCGACCTTGTCTCCAAGCACGGTGGCTTCGTCAATGTCATGCGTGACAAAAACGATGGTCTTGGCCAGGTCCCGCTGCAGCCGGAGGAGCTCCTGCTGCAGCTCGTCGCGCACCACAGGATCCACGGCGCTGAACGGTTCGTCCATCAACAGCACCGGAGGATCTGCCGCGAGCGCCCGGGCGACGCCGACCCGCTGCTGCTGGCCGCCGGACAGTTGGGACGGGTACCGTTTTCCCAGCACCGAAGCCAGCCCGACGACGTCGAGCAGTTCCTCTGCGCGCTTGCGGGACTCAGTTTTGGAAACCCCGTTCAGCCGCGGAACCGTTGCGATGTTGTCCAGTACTGAGCGGTGCGGCATCAGCCCGGAGGACTGCATCACGTACCCCATGGACCGCCTCAGTTGCGCGGCGGGCACTGAGGTGACGTCCTTCCCGTCCACGGTGATGGTGCCCGACGTGGGCTCCACCATGCGGTTGATCATCCGCAGCGAGGTGGTCTTCCCGCAGCCGGACGGACCCACAAAAACCGTGATGGAGCCTTTGTCGATGGACATAGTGAGGTTGTCCACGGCCGGCTGCCCGCTCTGGTACTGCTTGGTGACGCTCTGGAATTCGATCATGGCTTCAGCCATTTCCGGGCTTACCTAACTGTTGGCGGCAACATCGGACGGTCAGGCCAAAGATCATAAGGTTGCTGATATTCGGCTGTAAAGCAGGTAATACACAGCGTAACCAGCGGCCCGTTCAAAGTCAGCGGTGCCGCGGCTACCGTAAGCATTCGGTAACCTACGCCTTTTGGATGGGTGGCGGCGCCGGACTGTGATCCCGCCCTCAGTCCTCCCTGCCGCCACCCCTCCGCCACGGGTCATCCGGCGTGCTTCAACTGCGTTTCCGTTTACCCCGCTTTCCGTCCCCGCCAGCGCGGTCGCGGGCCATTTCCTGCCCGTACCGCTCGGCTGCCCGTTGACTCTTGCCCGCCACCACCACCTTCTGGTGCCACTCCCGCTGGTAGGCCCGCCGGGCTGCCGCGTCGTGCCGGCGGTTGAGCGCCGCCAACTCACGCTGGAGCTTGAGGTAACTTTCCCACCGGCGCATCTCAAGGGCTCCGTCGGCGAGTGCTGCCTGAACAGCGCAACCCGGTTCCCGGTCGTGGGCGCAGTCGGCGAAGCGGCAGCGGCCGAACAGCCCTTCGAGGTCGCCGAACATCTCATCCATCCCGTCGTCCGCGTCGAAGAGCCCAAAGCCGCGGACGCCCGGTGTGTCCATCAGCACCGCTCCTCCCGGCAGCGGAACGAGCTCGCGCGCCGTGGTGGTGTGCCTGCCCTTGCCGTCGCCTGACCGTACCGGCCCGACGCCCTGGACATGGTGCCCGGCAAGGGCGTTAATCAGCGTGGACTTTCCGGCACCCGAGGGTCCCAGCAGCACGAGCGTTCCGCCGGCCGGCACGTGTGCGAGCACTTCGTCGAGGCCGTCGCCCTGTTCCGCCGAGGTGGTGACCACAGCAACGCCTGCCGCCTGCAGGATGACTTTTCCGACGACGTCGTCCGCTATGTCGGCGAGATCTGCTTTGGTGATGATCACCAGCGGGGTGGCCCCCGAATCCCACGCCGCCACGAGCGTCCGCTCCAACCGGTTGTGGGTGAGGGGCCGGTCCACGGGGACCACCACTCCCACGACGTCTACGTTGGCACCAAGGACCTGTGCTTCCGATGACGCCTCGAAGGCGCGTTTGCGGCTCAGCGCCGACTCGCGGGGCAGCACACCGATGACCGCGGGCTCCCCTGCTGCGTTGGCACCGAGCCACACCCAGTCACCGGTCGCGGGCACCTCGCCGCGCGCCGGGTAGGGCAGGTGCCACAGCTCCGCTGCCGCTGCGACCAGCACCCTGTTCCGGTCCACGCGGACTACCCGCCCCGGTTCCTCCCCGCCGGGCATGGGATGGGCGTCAAAAAGTGCTGCCGTCCGGGCTGTGAAGCCGTAGTGCACGGGACCGGCCATCGGCGGAGTCGAGTTGGTGGTTGTTGGATTTTGTGTTGTTGAATCTTCTACGGTCAGCGTGTGACCTGGTGTTGTTTTCAATGGAAACCTCTGCTGAGGCCCCGTTGGCACAGACTCCGCTGCTTGATTCAGCCGTTGCGGGTCAGGACGTGCGTTTTGCCGGGGCAGGAATAATGACATTGCTGGCGCACTGGGCGCGCAAGAATATTGCAGTCATCGTCTCCACCTCCCCGTTTCTGCCATGCCAACTGTCGAAGCCAGTCCGAAGCCGGTCCGTCCGCATCGCCGGACGCTTTCGCCGGCGGCGTTTCAAGGGTAAGCCGTCCGGCCAGAGATTGGCTAGGGGTTCCGGCTCCGAAGTCCGGCCTGCCCGTATTCTGCCCTTCAGCCTAGAGTTGATCCTGTGACGAACCTAGAAGTAAGCCCTAAGGAAGAACTGTGCCCGGCAGGACAGCCCGGAGGATCCGCCGGGACCGGGCCGTGCCTGCAGTTGTGGCCGGCCCGGGAAGTCCCGCTCGGCGGGGTCCGGGCCATGAACGTCCTCCGTACCCTTCCGCAGCGAGGCCTCCCCACGGTGGGTGCCTGGTGCTTCCTGGACAGTTTCGGTCCGGACCGTGTCGCCATGTCCGTGCTGCCGCACCCGCACACCGGCCTGCAGACCGTGACGTGGCCGCTCGCAGGCAACATCAGGCACCGTGACAGCGTGGGCAGCGACGTCATCGTGCGTCCGGGCGAGCTCAACATCATGACCGCGGGCCACGGGGTCTCCCACTCCGAGTTCGCTGTGCTGCCTGGCCGTGCGTCCGGCACCGGGTCGAACGACGGCGGGACGGCCGACGCCGGCATGGAACTGCCGCTGCAGCGGGGCCTCCAGTTGTGGGTGGCCCTTCCGGACGGCGAGCGCCACCGGGCCCCGGCATTCGAGCAGCACCGCGACCTCCCGGAAGTGGCCGGAGACGGTTTCACAGCAACAGTGATGGTGGGAAGCTTCGCCGGAGTGGAGTCGCCGGCCACGATGTATTCCCCGATCGTCGGCGCGGACATCTCCTGCGCCGGATCGCTCAGGCTGCCGCTGGACCCGGAGTTCGAGCACGCGGTGCTGGTGCTCGACGGCGGCATCACCCTCGACGGTCAGGATGTGCCGGCGGGCCCGCTAGGTTACCTAGGCACCGGCCGCAGCCTGCTGGAAATCGAGGCGGCCCCGGGCACGCGCTTCATCCTGCTGGGCGGGGAACCGTTCCAGGAGGAGCTGTTGATGTGGTGGAACTTCGTGGGCAGGACCCACGATGAAGTGGCCCAGGCGCGCCAGGACTGGGAGGACCAGGCAGATCTGGCGGACCAGGAATCCGAGGGTTCCCGGTTCGGGCTGGTCCATGGACACGGGCCGGATTCGGGAGCCGAGGCCGGGCGCATTCCTGCTCCCCCGTTGCCGGGCGTCCGGCTCCGGCCGCGCACCCGTTCCTGACCGGTTCTGTTCCCGGCAGGCACCCGTTCCTGACAACGGGCCCGCGCAAGGCACGAAGTCCCGAAGGCTAGCCTTGTTCGGCCACCAGTTGCAGGACTCCGAACACGGGATCCTGCTCCAGGACCCGGACATCGGTCACTCCCTCAGCGGCAAGGCTGCGCTTGAAGGACTCCTGAAGCCTCGCCACGTTCATGCCGAGCCCGCTGCCCAGGATCACCGGTCCCTTGATGCCCAGTTTCCGCAGAGCCTGGGCGGCCAGCCCGGCGAGATCCCGGCCTGCCTGTTCAACAAGCGCCTGACTGGGTGCGTGCCCCGCGTCCGCCGCCTCCACCACGAGGCGGGCCCGCTGCGCCCAGTAGCGGCGGCCCGTATCCGGCGAATGGAAAAGGGCAATGAGCTTGTTGGGGTCATCGATCGCGCAGGACTGCAGGAGTGCCGTGGTGAGTTCGTCGGGTTCCAGGCCCTGATTCATGCGGCGGAGGCTGTGCCGGACCGCCTCACGGCCCAGCCAGTAGCCGCTGCCTTCGTCCCCGAGCAGGTAACCCCAGCCGCCGGCACGGGCTTCCTCGCCGCTGGCATTCTTGCCCCAGGCTGCGGAGCCGGTGCCGGCAATGACGGCAACGCCGGTGCTCGCCCCGCCGGCGGCCAGCAGCAGCCGGGAGTCGTGGACCACCGTGATCTTCGCGCCGGGAACATGGGGAGCGATCAGGGCCGCCAGAGCGGCTGCGTCCTCGTCCGTGTCGATTCCGCCCGCCCCGGCGTAGACCTGCGCAACAGCCCCGCCGCCGATCTTGGCGAACAGCTCTGACAGGTGACGTGCCGCTTCTTCGCGGCTGACATTCTGAACGTTTGAGCTGCCGACGGATTCATCGGCCACGGCCTGTCCGTTTTCGAAGCGGACGCCGCGCGTCTTGGTTCCGCCAATGTCCAGGCCGATCACGGCGCCGGGCACGGCGGCAGTCCCGCCGGCGGGACCCGCTACCGACGGCGCCGCGCCCGGCGCTGCCTGGAGCCCGCCGGTGGAAGGAACAGAATCCGTTGCTGGCAAGTTGTCAGAATTAGTCACGTGAACAGACTACTGAGTCGTTAGAGGGAGCAGGGCATGACGAGCGCCATTTTCGGTACACGGATCATTGCGGCGCCAATGGCCGGGGGCACATCGACGCCCCGGTTCGTGGAGTCCGTGCATCTGGCGGCCGGTGTGGGCTTCCTCGCGGCGGGTTACAAGACCGCGGCGGCGATGGAATCCGACATGCGCGAGGTCCGGTCCGCCGGGGCGTCTTTCGGCATGAACCTCTTCGTCCCCGACCGGTCCCAGCTCGATCCGCCCGCCGGCGTCCGGCGGCAGCTTGAGGACTACCGGCGGAGCCTCGAGACGGACGCCCGGCGCTACGGAGTAGCACTTCCCGGGCTGCGGCTCGACGACGATGATGCCTGGCAGGACAAGATCGACGCCCTGCTGGCGGATCCCGTGGAGTTTGTCAGCTTCACGTTCGGCCTCCCGGAACCGGCCGAAGTTCAGGCGCTCAAGCGTGCAGGGTCAACCCTGCTTGCCACTGTCACCAGCGCGGCCGAAGCACTGCTTGCCGTGGAGCGGGGAGCGGACATCCTGGTGGTCCAGCACGGGAGCGCGGGCGGCCACAGCGGGGCCTTCCTGGCCCCGGCAGGTCCGACGGACTCCCATGGCCCCGCGACCACGGCTGAGCTGCTCACGGCGGTGCGCACCGCCGTCGACGTTCCCCTGGTGGCGGCCGGCGGGATCATGGATTCCGCCGGCGTCGACGCGGTGCTGGCCGCCGGCGCCACCGCGGCCCAGCTGGGCACGGCCTTTCTCCGCAGTGACGAAAGCGGTGCGCGCCAGCTTCACAAGGACGCCCTCGCCAGCCGCGATTTTAGCGGGACACGAATGACCCGTGCGTTCACCGGCAGGCAGGCGCGGGCGCTGGTTAATGCCTTCGTCCGGGACCACGGTGACGCACCGGAGGGGTACCCTGCCATCCACCATCTCACCGCGCCGATCCGAGCGGCGGCGGCAGCAGCGGGCGATCCGGAGAGGCTGAACCTTTGGGCGGGAACCGGATGGCGGCAGGCGGCAGCCAGTCCGGTCCCGGTGATCATGGCCGGCCTGCTCGCGGGATCCTCGCTTTCCTGACCTTCCTGTACTTCGGGATCGTGTCCCAGCGGTGAAGTCAATGTGCGGCCTGCGCATCCACCAAGCCCGTGCCGGTCAGACCTCCGAACGTGCCCGAATGAGTCCTGCCAGCAGTTCCGGGCCCTCGGTCAGGACCAGTTCCCGGAACAGCCTGACCTGGTCCGGCTCGGCCTCCTGGCCGCCTCGCCGTTCGCGCCACGCCAGCCCGATTTCACGGAACGCCAGTCCGGACTCCAATGGAACCTCAACCCAGCCGAGGTTGCCGGTGTGCGGGCTGACCGTCCGGCCCGGAGCCAGCCCGCCGGGCGGAAGGATGCTGACGCCCAGCCCCGCGGACACCAGCCCGCGGACGGTATGGGAATCCTGGCTTTCGAAGGCCATGCGCGGGCGGAACCCGGCTTCGCGGAACAGCGTGTCCGTCAGCGAGCGCATGCCGTAGCCGTGCCCCATCGCCACGAACGGGTCCTGTCTGATATCCGCGAGCCGGGCGCTCTTCCGGCCGGCCAGAGGGTGTTCATGGTGCACCACCAGCCGCAGCGGCTCCCGGTACAGGGCGGCTGAGCCGACGCCCCGGCCCGCCGCGGCGACGGGTGCCGTCAGGGCAAGATCAGCGGTCCCGGCCGCGAGTTCGGCCAGGCAGCCGTCACGTGCCCCCTGGCTGAAGTCGAAGGCGGTCTGCGGGTGGCGTTGGCGGAAGGCATTGATCAGCAACGGCAACGTCGCCTCGCCGAAGGTGTGCTGGAACGCGACGGCGATCCGGCCTCGCACCACCTCGGATTCGTGCCGCACCAGGTCCAGCCCGGTGCGGAACTCGTTGAGGGCCGCGTCGATGTAGGGCAGCAATGCCTTGGCCGCCGGCGTCAGCCGGACTCCCCTGCCGTCGCGGATCAGCAGTTCAGTGCCCACGACTGCGCTGGCGCGGGCGAGGGCCCGGCTGACGGTGGACTGCGGTATGCCGAGCAGTTCCGCTGTTTCAGTGACGTGCTGCGTCCGCCCCAGTTCGGACAGGACCGGAAGCAACGGCAGCAGCTGCGACAGCTGTTTGTGCTCGATGTCCATCGGGGCCTCCCAAAGATTGATCCGTTTTCAGCATCTATTCTATGTAAATCATGCATTGGAAGCATGCCATCAGCCGATTTAGGCTGGCACTATGCACATGCTGTCAACGCAGGACACGTCACAATCCGGGCCGTGGGCGGGCCACCCGAAAGGCTCGGCAGCCTACCGACGGCTGCTGGCGGCCCTGGCGTTCGCCGGGGTGGCAACTTTCGCACAGCTTTATTCCACCCAGGCTGTGCTGCCGATCATGGCCACGGACCTGCGGATCACGGCGGCCGAAGCGGCGCTCACTATCTCGCTGGCCACGGTGGGGCTCGCCATCACGGTCATCCCGTGGTCATTCCTGGCAGATCGGATCGGCCGCGTCCGGGCTATGACCCTGGGCATTTCGGCCGCGACCGTCCTTGGCCTGCTGGCTCCGCTGGCCGCCACCTTTCCCGTCCTCCTGGGCCTCAGATTGCTCGAGGGCATGGCACTGGGCGGGATACCGGCCATCGCGATTGCCTACCTGAACGAGGAGGTCCACAAGGCGCACGCCGCCCTCGCCGCCGGGACCTACGTCGCAGGAACCACGCTGGGCGGGCTGGCGGGACGGCTCGTTGCAGGTCCCGTGGGAGAGCTCTGGGGTTGGCGGGCGGCAGCATTGGCCGTGTCCGGCCTTGCCGCGGCCGCTGCCGTCCTGTTCCTGGTCCTGGTGCCCAAGGCCCGAGGCTTCACGCCCGCACGTGCCAGCGGGTTCCGCGGGGCGGCGAGGACGCTGGGCGGCCATCTGCGCAATCCCCGCCTGCTGGCCCTGTATGTGCAGGCGTTCCTGCTCATGGGCGGGTTCGTAGCGGTCTATAACTACCTCGGGTTCAGGTTGTCCGGCGACCCGTTCGGGCTGCCGGCCACCGTGATCAGCCTGATTTTCGTGGCGTACCTTTCCGGGACGGTGACGTCGCGGCTGGCCGGCGGGCTCACGCTGAAGTTCGGCCGCCGGACCATCCTGCTGGGCGGCATCCTGCTGATGGCCGCTGGTCTGGCGCTGACACTGACGCAGGTGCTGGTGCTGATCCTCGCCGGCCTGCTGGTGTTTACCGGAGGCTTCTTTGCGGCTCACAGCATCGGGGCAGGCTGGACCGGAGGAATCGCCACAACGGGCCGTGCGCAAGCTTCCTCCCTGTACAACCTGGCCTACTACCTTGGCTCCAGTGCCATCGGGTGGGCCGGCGGCCTGGTTTTCCAGTCGTTTGGCTGGACGGCGCTGGCCCTGACCGTCATCGGGCTGGCGTGCACGACGGCGGTGATCACCGCCGTCGTGCACCCAGCGTCCGGCCCCGGAGAGCAGGGCGCCGTACAGAGGGGCCCCGGGCAGCAGGGCCCCGGGGACGGGAAGCAGGCCGGCTAGCGCGTGCCCTCGATCGCCTGCACGAGGTCTTCGACTATGTCCGCGCCGTCCTCCAGCCCCACAGACAACCGGAGCAGGCTGGCATGGGGCTTCGCGTCGGAGGCAACGGGCCGGTGCGTCAGGCCGGCCGGATGCTGGATGAGGGTGTCGATGCCACCTAGCGACACGGCGTGGGTGATCATCCGGACCCCCGCCGGGATCCTCTCTGCGTGTTCGGCACTGCCCAGTTCAAACGCCAGCAGCGAACCTGGGCCCGACATCTGCGTCCCCACCAGGCCCATCGGGTCGCACTCCGGGAGCCCAGGGTAATAGACCGCCTTCACCAGTCCGTGCCCGGCAAGGGCTGCAGCAACCTTGTGTGCGGTTGCCTGCTGCGCCCGGACGCGTACCGGAAGTGTGGCCAGGCCGCGGTGCAGCAGGTAGGCCGGCCAGGGAGTCAGGATGCCGCCGGTCACCGCACGGACCTGGCGCAGCCTGGTGGTCCACTCCGGCGAAGCCGCCACCACCCCGCCCATGGCATCCCCGTGTCCGCCCAGGAACTTGGTGGCGCTGTGGAGCACCAGGGCGGCGCCGTGAGCCAGCGGCTGCTGGAGGACCGGGCTGGCGAAAGTGTTGTCCACCAGAACCGGGACGCCGTCAGCGTCACGGGCTAGCTGCGCAATGTCCACGAGCTCCAGGCTGGGGTTGGCGGGTGTCTCCACAATCACCAGTCCCGTATCCGGACGCAGTGCCGCGCGCACCCCGTCCGCCGTCGTGAACGTCACTTCGGTGCCGAGGAGGCCCGAAGCGAGGATGTGGTCGCTCCCGCCGTACAGGGGCCGGACCGCCACCACGTGCTTGTTTCCGGCAGCCACCGTTGCGAGGAGGACGGCCGACAGGGCCGCCATTCCGGTGGCGAAGGCCACCGCTTCCGGGGCGCCCTCGAGGAGGGCCACACCCTGCTCAAAGCGGGCTACGGTGGGGTTCCACAGGCGCTGGTAGACGGTGCTCTGGCCTTCCCGGTGCATCCCGCCGGTGGCCATTTGTTCGTACGCCTGCCCTCCGTCGTGGACTGAAGGAAGCGGTGCAGTTGTTGACAGGTCGATCGGCACGGCATGCACGCCTTGTTCGGTCAGGCCGCTCCGGCCTGCATGGACAGCCAGTGAATCGGGAGAAAGCACGGGACTCCTTTTGAATTATTCGCCATTGAATCCGGCAAGTATCTGGCAATAATTCGGAGTTTCACAGGCCAAACGAATGGAACTGTCGGAAACCGGAGTTTATGATGAACTCATAACACTTTGAGGAGGCGCTGTGAGTACCGGTGCGAAGAATATTCGGCTCGGGGCCGGAACCGAGCCGCTGGACGCCATCGACGAGCGGCTGCTGGCGGCCCTCGTGGACGACGCCCGGATCTCAAACAAGCAGCTGGCCGAGCTCGTGGGCATTGCCCCGTCCACGGCGCTCATGCGCACCCGAGCGCTGTCCGAACGCGGCATCATCCAGGGATTCGAAGCGAAACTGAGCCTGTCCGCCATCGGCAGGTCCGTCCAGGCCCTCATCGCTGTGCGGCTCCGCGCCCACGACCGCGAACAAATCGACCGGTTCACGTCAAGGGTGCCCCGGCTTCCGGCCGTGCTGTCCACCTTCCACACCTCGGGTTCGGTGGACTACCTGCTGCACATTGCTGTGGCGACCACTGAAGACCTGCGCGACTGGGTCCTGGACAACCTCGCAACCGATCCCGTGGTGGGCCACACCGAGACCACGCTGGTGTTCGAGCACATCCCGGGCAACCACGGGCCGCTGCCCGACTGAGCCGGCCCAGGTCCCCGGCGCCTGTCTCCGAGCGCCTGTTTTGGGGCCCCAGGTTCCCGGCGCCCGTCTCCGAGCGCCTGTTTTGCCGGCGCCGGCCCTGGCCTCAGTGCCAGATGTAGAGCCCGGAATGCGCGGCGCCCATGATGTCACTTCGCAGGACATCCAGCTGCTCCCGGCGGAGCGCTGCCTCGCGCTCATGGACTGCCCAGTCAGAGAGAATAACCCGCCGGCGTTCGGCCCAGCGGACCAGTGCGGCGCCCAACGCGGCCGCAGCCGACTCGACGACGGTGGGCCGGCGGTATGGGCCGCAGGCAGTTGTACCGGTGGCGGACAATGCGCTCATGGCACGTTCCTTTCAGGACTTGCTGGTTGTTGATTCCGTGAACTACGGCCGCGGCTGCCGGCCGATGCGGGAACGCCGAGGATGGGGAAGGCATTGAGATGAATTTGGACCGGGCGGGCGCCTTCCTGCTCGCCCTCGTTCCTGATGTCCTCCAGCAGGCGGTGGCCGAAGGCTTCCAGGGCGCCGGTGTACCTCGCCAGCTGGTCCGCCGTGAGCCTCGCATTTGCCGTGCTGATCAGGGCGGCGTGAAGCCATTCGGCGTGAAGGCTTTCGCTGCCGTGTGCCATGAAGTCCGCGAGGACGGCCTGCCTGCTGTGTTCAAACTCGCGGGTGACCAGCCGGGAGGCTTCCTCGGTCGCCGGTGACGTCGCCAACTCCGGCGACGTGATCTGGATGGCTCCGCGGGGGCGCTCCCACCAGCGCTCCCGTGCCGTGCCTTTGCCTTCCACTTCACGGACGAAGTCGTGCTTCGCCAGCTGGCGCAGGTGGTAGCTCGTGGACCCGCTGGACTCGTTGAGCAGTTCACCCAGGCTGCAGGCCGTCTGGGCACCGTAGCGGGAGAGCATCTCGAGTATCTGCACGCGCAATGGGTGCGCGAGTGCTTTCAGCGATGCGGTGTCGACGCGGCGAACCGGGAACGGCAGCTCCTGCCCGGCCGGCAGGTCCGGATCCGTTGCGCCTTCAGCGGTGGTGGCTGCAGCTGATGCCGCATCGGGTGAACTCTTCATACCTCAAAACTACGCTTGCAAAGAAAGCTTTGCAAGGGTTTCTTTGCAACGAATCCTTTGCAAGCGTTCCTTTGCAACTATGCCATGCAGCGTCTGCCTGGCCGCGGACGCGTGGCACGGGGCCATTCAGGCCGGCGGGCGGACTGCTGCTGCTCAGGCCGGCTGGCGGACTGCAGCAGCCAGTGTCACGGCAGAGAGGGCGAAGGCCAGGACCGCGCAGAGCACCACGAAGCCGGCCACTGCCGCCTGCAGCCCGTAGGCCGCCGTCGCAAGTCCCAGCCCGATCACCGGGAGGGCGCTGCCGAGGTAGGTGATCACGTAAACGGTGCTGATGATCTGCGCATGGCGGGAGGCCTCCACTTTTCCGGCCACATCATTGAACACGGTCCGGAAGGCCACCCCCTGGCCAACACCCGCGGCGAGGCTCGCAGCAATGAGCAGCCACGGGCTGCTCCACGCGGCGGCAGCGGCAATCAGGAGCACCGACACCGCAAGGACCGCAAGGCCGGCAGGCACCACGTACTTCCCGCGCACGGCCAGGAGCTGGCTCACGGCCGAGGCACCAAGCGTCAACCCGGCAAGCACTCCAATGAGGGGACGCGAATCGGCGCCCACAATCTGGGCAAAGTAGCCCGGAGCCAGCGAAAGGCAAAAGCCGAAAACACTAAAGCTGAGGAAGCCGACGGCGGAGGCCAGCCAGAAGGCCCCCCGGGCTTCGCGCGAAACGGAAGGCCGCCGGGGTGCCAGGACCCTGAGTGGCTGCGGACCAGCAACGGACTTGATCGCCGGACGCGCCTTGAGGAGATAGAGGGGCACCAACATGGCGATGAGGACGAAGGAGTGAAGGTAGTACGGCGTGGACGTCGGTCCCGGCAGCAGCGACAGAATTCCGCCAATGGCCGGTCCGGCGGCAACTCCCCCGGCGGAGGCCAGCAGGGTGAACCGGGAGGCCCAGTCGGGGCGGGATGGCAGCAGTTCGCGCAGCGCCGCGGAACTCGCACCCGTGGCAAGGGCCACGGCGACGCCTTGGAGGGCACGTCCGGCGGACAGCGCGACAAGGCTGTCCGCGTTGGCAAACACCACTCCGCCGGCCAGCCCGATGATCACCGCGAGGAGCAGCGCTGCCCGGCGGCCGATGTGATCGGACCAGTGCCCGGCCAGCATAAGGGTGGACACCAGCGCCAGGACATACGCCGCAAAAGCCACGGTAATTCCAAAGGACCCAAGACCCAGGTTCGCCTGGATCAGCGGGTACAGCGGGGTCGCAAGGTTCGCGCCAACGAGGAGCGTAAAAATCACGACGCCGGCCATCACCAGCCTCGCTGTGGTGGAAGCGTCCCATGCCCGGCTTCCGGCTGTGGCCGGACGCATGCGGAGTTCGCTGAAGACAGTCATGTGCGTGCCCTTGCCTGCAGTGCCGGCGCCGGTCTGCTCCTTGTGGGAACGGCCGCGCGCCGGGCCAAAGAATTGATATCTACAGAATGGGGCACGCATGACCCAGGCAACCAACATTCGTGCCAAGATTGATCAAAATAGTCAATGATGCCTTGTAAACGTGAACCGGAGTGACCATTTGAACAGCCTGGACAACACGGACCTGAAAATCCTGCTGGAACTGATCCGTGATCCCCGGGTCCAGATCGGCGAACTCAGCGAATCCCTGGGCATCGCCCGCAACACGGCGCAGTCGCGGGTCCGCCGGATGCTCCGTTCCGGCCTTCTACACGACGGCGGACGGGAAATTGACCTCGAGGCGGTGGGGTACGACGTCGTCGCCTTCGTGACGATCGAAGTCAGCCACCGGGAACTCGACGGTGTCGTGGGCGCTTTGCGCCTCCTGCCGCAAGTCCTGGAAGTCCACGAGATCTCGGGGCGCGGCGACGTCTGGTGCCGCGTGGTGGCGACAGATACCCACAACCTGCAAACGGCCCTGCGCTCCATCCTCAGGATCAAGGGCGTCATCCGTACGGAAACCGTCCTCGCCCTGCACACCCACATCCCCTACCGGACGGAGCCGCTCATCAGCCGGCTCGCCCAGGGCGGGGCGGAGGCCTCCACACGCAAGTGACTGGGATAATGGCTCGTGACCATCATCGACAACGCTGTGTACGTCAACGGCCGCCGCACCGCAGAGCCGCATAACCTTGAGCAGACCTTTGAGACCCTTGCGGATCACGGCGGCATGGCCTGGATCGGACTCTACCGGCCCACCGAGGCCGAGATGTCCTCCGTGGCACGGGAATTTGGACTCCACCTGCTCGCGGTGGAGGATGCCATCTCGGCCCACCAGCGGCCCAAGCTGGAGCGCTACGACGACGTCCTCTTCACCGTGCTCCGCCCGGCGCGGTACCTCGACGACACCGAAACGGTGGAATTCGGCGAACTCCACGTCTTCACGGGCAAGAACTTCGTGGTCACGGTCCGGCACGCCGAAACGGCCGGAGTGGCTCAGGTACGGCGGCGGCTGGAAGACCGGCCGGATTTGCTGCGGCACGGTCCGGAAGCCGTGCTCTACGCCCTGATGGACCAGGTGGTGGACGACTACGTCCCCGTCGTAGCAGGACTCGAAAACGACATCGACGAAATCGAGGACCAGCTCTTCAGCGGGGACTCCGCCGTCTCCCGCCGCATCTATGAACTCGCCCGGGAAGTCATCCAGTTCCAGCGGGCCATCCATCCGCTCCCGGAAATGATGCAGCTGCTGAAGCGCGGGTTCGACAAATACGACGTGGACACGGACCTGCAGCACCATCTCCGCGACGTTGAAGACCACGTGGAACGGCTCATTTCCCGCGCAGATTCCTTCCGTGACATCCTCCAGAACGCCCTGACCCTGGATGGAACCCTGACCGCCAACAGGCAGAACGAGGCGAGCGCCGAGCAGAACGAACAGGTCAAGAAAATTTCCTCCTGGGCCGCCATCTTCTTCGCCCCGTCCTTCGTGGCAGGGGTTTACGGAATGAATTTCGACCACATGCCAGAACTGCACTGGGCCTTCGGCTACCCCCTGGCGATCGTCATGATGGCGGCAACCGCAGGGCTCATGTACACCATTTTCAAACGGAAGGGCTGGCTCTAGGAGCCGCGGGTATGTCCGATCCAGCAGTTGGAAGCGAGCCGCGGGTGCGCCCCGGCCGCGTCCTCGTTCCGGGCACCGCCAAGCAGTTGGGCGCCGTCGGGCTGTTTGTCCCCGCCCCTGGCCAGCAGCGGACCCTGGAGGTTTCCGGGCACCCGCTGGCCGTAAAAAGCGCTGAGGGTGGCCTGCTGTGGATCGGCTTCCGGCACCTTACCGGCACGCCGGTTGCCGCCGGGGATTTCGCCGCCCTGGCCGCCCGCTACCCGGAATGGGTAATTGACGGCGTCCCGGCGCCGCCCGCCCCCGCCGGGTCGCCGGAGTGGCAGCAGTTCCTGGACGTGGTGGAATTGCTGTTCGACGCGGACGTCACGCTGTTCCTCATCGGTGCGGCGCTGCCGCCGTTCAGCGCCGGGAGCCCCTTGTCCCGGCTCCTCCGCGCCGAGTCGGACGAACAGATGGCGGAAGAATTTACGTCCGGCAGCTAAGGCTAATCCCGCACGGGCTGAACGATGGTCACGGTGCCGGCGCCGCCGTCGACCTCTATCTGCTGTCCGCTGGCGATCCGGCGGGTCGCCACCCCGGTGCCCAGCACTGCCGGGATGCCATACTCCCTGGCCACAATGGAGCCGTGGCTCAGCGGCCCGCCAACGTCCGTGACCACGGCGGAAGCCATGGCAAACAGCGGGGTCCAGGCGGGAGTGGTGATGCGGGCCACCAGAACCTCCCCCGGCTGCATCCGGGAGAAGTCTTCGGGACCGGCCAGCACGCGGGCTGGAGCGCTGACCCGCCCTTGGCTGGCACCCACGCCTCTGATGGTGTTCCCTTCCTGGTCCTGGGACCCTTCCGGCATCATCCCGGCGAGGGACTTCTGGAGCCACCGGATCTCGGGCAGCATCTGCGGCGCTGACGCATTGCGTTGACCCCGCCACCGCATTTTGCGGTCCGCGACTGCCTCCGCGAGGACCGGCCGGTCGGCACCGGTGATTGCCGCCGGGCTGCTGGCAGCGGCAAGGCCGAATTCGACGGCGCTGCTGAGTTCCCCGTGCCGAAGCCAGAACACATCGCCTGGGTCGGCGATGAGTCCGGCGGCTGCCAGCCGCTGCCCCAGTTCCCGCAGCATGCGCCGCATCAGGGGCCAACCGAGTCCGACGTCGGCGAGCGCGTCCTCGCGGATCGGCGCCGCCCCCTGCGCCCACCGGAGCAAACGCACAAAGACGGACCTGCGGGCCGGGTGCAGCCGGGAAAGTATTGTTTCGGTGCTGTCCTCCCGCCGGCCGGCAGCGAGCGCCTGCCGGCGGTGGGGGTCGTTGCCCTGCCCGCGCAGGTAGAACTTCAGTGTGTCCAGCAGGGGGGACGGGTCGTCCGCCGGCACGGGATTGAGGAAGTCGAGGTTGTAAACCGTGTGTCCGAAGTGGTCCAGGTGGAGCTGGAACCGGTGTTCCCACTGCCCCCACAGCCCCGGATCCATCTCCACCGGAGGCGTGCCCGAAACCTGCGCCCGGGCGAGGGATTTGGTCGGCGTCCCCAGGATGGCCGCTGCGAGCCCCGGGACTGTGCGCGCCCAGGCGGCCAGGTCGAAGAGTGCTTTTTCCGCCCGGATGGGTTCGCTGTCGTAGCCGAGCAGGAACGCCGGCGCCGGCGGATCGCCGTCCTGCCGGACAAACTTGTCGTAGAACTTCTGGAAGGCCAGTTCGCTCGACGTCGCGATCGGAATGATGGACTGGACTGCTGTGTAGTACACGGTTCCGGCATCCAGGAGGGCCGACACCCCCTCGAGGAGCTCCTGCCCGGTGAGGTCGGCGACGGGCTTTGCCGACCAGGACTCCACCACACGCACGTAGCGCGGGTGCGAATAGTCACGCCAGCCTTGGATGCCCATGTGGGCTTCGCCCCGGATGAGGGCGCGGACAAGGGCCGGCGTCTTTCCCATCAGCCGCCATAAAGCCGCCGTGCGGTAGTAGTAATAGGCGTAGCCGTTGATGGCGGGAAGGCCCAGATCGCCTGTGCGGAGGCTGCTTTTGCCGAACGCTTCATCCATCAGGGCGTTCAGGGACCGCGAGACCGAGCCGTCGATCAGGTCCGCAAACAGGGGCGAGAGCGGATCGGGCAGCTGCTCCACGATGCTGGCCCGGAAGTACAGCCCCTTGGGGTAGGGCACGCTCCAGTCCCGCGGCGTTTCCCCGGCGGGCTCGGGCAGCGCAGTGATGGGCCGGGACTGCAGGATGAAGAATTCGCCGCGCACCCGGGCCCACTCGATGTCCTGCGGGGAAGCGAAGTGCCGGGCGATGCGGGCCCCGTAGCCCGCCAGGGTGGCCGCCGCGGCATCGTCCAGCACCGGTTGATGCCTGCGGGAAGCCGGTACGGGCTCCTCCCGCGTGCCCCGGCCGGCGTAGACCGTCATGACCTCCTTGTCGGCTGTCCGCCGGGAAACCACCGTCCCTGTCGCGGCGTCGACGACGATGTCATCGGTGGAAACGGCTCCGCTCACCACGGATTCGCCCAGCCCCCAGGCGGCACCGATCACGATCTGGTCGCGGCGTCCGGTGGCGGGGTTGGCGGTGAACATGACGCCCGCGGCGTCCGCGTCCACCATTTGCTGGACCACGACTGCCAACCGGACCTGGTCCGGCCGGATGCCCTCCCGGGAACGGTAGGCCATCGCGCGGGAGGTCCAGAGGGAAGACCAGCAGTGGATGACCGCCTCCATGAGGGCGTCGGCGCCCCGCACGTTGAGATACGTGTCCTGCTGGCCCGCGAAACTGGCCGAGGCGAGGTCTTCGGCCGTGGCGGAAGACCGAACCGCTACCGCAGGTTCCGCACCTTCGCCAAGGGCTGGGCGGGAGTCCGTGCCGGGGCTCAGCTCCGTGCCGGGCCTCAGCTGGTGATAAGCGTCGCGGAGGGCGGCTGCTATCGCGTCCGGCATCCTTCCACCGGCGAACAGCCCTCGGATCTGCGCCGAAGCGTCCTCGTAGTCCTTTGCGCTCGCGGAGGGCGGCAAGGCGGCGTGCTCCTGGATGCGTTCGGCCAGCTCGTTGCTCCGGACGAACAGCTCGTAGGCGGCCGTGTTGAGCAGGAATCCCGGCGGTACGGGAAGGCCCGCCCGAACCAGCTCGCCGAGTCCGGCGCCCTTGCCGCCCGCCGTCGCGACGTCGTTCCTGCCGACCTCCCTGAAATCATCGACGTAGCCCATGACCGCGGCGCCTCCTGTCCGGCGGGGGCCATGCAGCCCCTGGTTCACAACATACTGGCACGTGGAGTGGCGTCAGGCCATGGTTTAACGCCTCCGGGTGGGGAGCTGACCCGAGGCCCTTCCGCTGCCTGGCCCTGGTCCCTACTGTGGGTCCATGGCTGATGCATTTTCCTCCCTCGTGGAGGCATTCAGGAACGTAGGTGTGGCGAGGGCTTACGGCGCTCCGGTGCTGGTCGGCGGTGAGGAACTCGTTCCCGTGGCGCTGGTGTCCTTCGGGTTCGGTGGGGGCAGTGACTCCGGCACCGCTGGCGCAGGCAGTTCCACAGGCGCTGGCGGTGCGGAAGGCGGCGGAGGCGGCGGCTTCGTCCTCCCGCTGGGCGCCTACACGAAGAACGCGCAGGGCACGGTGGTGTTCCGCGCCAACACGCTCGCCGTTCTGCTGGGGCTGGTTCCGGTGGTGTGTGCTGTGGGAATGTCGGTTCGCGGCGTCCTCAAGACGGTCAGCGCAGGCCGGCGGTAGCCTTGATCCAGTCCAGCTCGTACGGAACCGAGGCTGACAGGTTCAGGTAGGCCGGGGACGGCGGCAGTTCGATGGCGTTCGTTACACCCACCAACTTCTGTTCACCGTGGTCGGACCAGATGACGGGACCACCGCTGTCGCCACGGTTGGCTGTGGTGTGCGGCGAAAACGTGCAGAACTGCCAGGGTCCCGCAATGTCCGGGCAAGACTCTGCAGGGACTGCCGTGAGCTGGGTTTCCATAAGCCGGCGCGCCGGGTCGCACGGTTCTGCAGCATTGAACGGGTCCCCGGTGCAGCCGTAGCCGGCCACGGTCACTTCCGCCCCGACGGGAGCCGGCGTGGAGGCGAGTTCAATGGTGGGCTCGGAGACGGCAGACTGCAGGAAGAGCAGGGCAATGTCGTCCTTGATCAGCGCGGGGTTGTAGTGCGGCGAGGCAACGGCACTTGCCACCCCGACGGTGTATGCGGAGCGTTTCTGGCCGAAGTGGAATGTCACGTCGATGGCGGACGGGCTGCGTCCGTTGTTGCTGATGCAGTGCGCCGCCGTGACCACAGTGTCCTTCTTGATCAGGGACCCGGTACAGGAAGCAATTCCTTCCGGGTAGGCCAGCTGGACCTTGACGGCCCACGCATAGGTGTCCGAGTCCGCCCTGCTCCCGTTGTAAACGGCTTGGGCCGGCGTGCCCGTTGCGGCGGTGAGGGCTGCCGCAACAAGAGCCGACAGCAGCCGCGCCACGACGCGCCGGTGCCGCCGTTCGGAAACTGGGTGAGATATTCCGCCGTCGCGGGGCGTGGTCTGCGGTGGGATTCTGTTGCGCATGAGGTTGCTCCTCATCATTGCCTGAAGCTATTCGCGGATGTGGTGAAGGAACCGTGACTAACCCAGGTCCCCGGAGATCACACATCTGCCCCCAGTCGCAGCACCATAACTCTGCTCCTCCCCGCAAGCGGCCGTCAAGCGCGATTGGATGCGGGCGGTCAGGTACCGGGCGGTGACGGCTACGCTGCCCGCACCTCGACTTCCCCGGGCAGTGCCGCGTCGGCACCGAAGACCAGGTAGCGGTTGGCGATCTTTTCACTGAAGAACCGATCATGGCTGACCACCACCACGGCACCGGGAAAATGCATCAGCGCCCGTTCCATGACCTGGGTGCTGGACAGGTCCAGGTGGTTGGTGGGTTCATCCAGCAACAGGACCGACGCGCCGGACAGCAGGCACTGTGCCATCGCGACGCGGGCTTTCTGGCCGCCGGAGAGATTCCCGATTTTCTGCTTGAGATCCGCTTCGGAAAACTGGAACATCGCCAGGAACCGGTTGACAGACTTCCTGGTGGCGCTGAAAGCCAGGCTGTCCGGCAGGGCGTTGACTGCGTGCGAAACGGTGTCGGCGTCGTCGAGCTCTTCAAGCATCCGGTTGTAGGACACGAAACCGGGGCCTTTTGCCCAGGAGACAACGCCGGCGTCTGCTTCTTCCTCGCCCGTCAGCACTTTCAGGAGGGTGGATTTGCCGCTGCCGTTCGCGCCGAGCACGACGATCCGGTTCCCGCGCCTGATTTCGAAGCCAAGGTCGTTGAAGAGTGCTTTGTCTCCGTAGGACTTGGCCAGCCCCTCCACCCGGCAGAGGACGTCCTTGACGTGCAGGCCGCCGTAGATCTCGGTGACGATCTGGTCCACCGGGCGGGGTGTACGTGATTTCTTGATCTTGGCCAGTTGGTTTCCCAACCCGCGGCTGGCGGCCTTGGTGGCCTCGCGGCGGTCGGCGATCCCTTCAGCCTCGAAGGCCAGCAGTTCGGATTCGTGCACAAACTGCTGTTCCAGGGATTTGAGGCGGAATTGCTTCTGCACGATGTATTCGCCGAAGTTGCCCGGGTACTCGTGCAGGTGGAAGTTTTCCACTTCGATGATCCGGGTGACGACGGCGTCGAGGAACTTCCGGTCGTGCGAGACGATGACTGCTGCACCCTTGAAGTCCCGGAACCAGCTTTCAAGCCATTCGACGCCGGCCACATCCAGGAAGTTGGTGGGCTCATCCAGCAGCAGCACATCCGGATCCTCAAGGAGGATCTTTGCCAGCGCGGCCCGGTTGCGCCAGCCGCCGGACAGTTCGTCAATGGCGCACACCCTGTGGGCGTCGCTGAAGCCCAGCGTCGTCAGGACCTTGTCGATCCGCCGGGGGTAGTCCCAGCCGTCGAGGCGGTCCATGTCTTCGAAAAGTTCGGCCTGCCGGGCGATCAGCCGGTCAAGTTCTGCGCCGGCCGGGTCCCCGCCGATGGCCGAATCGATAGACGCCAGTTCAGCTTCCACTGCCTTGATGTCAGAGAACAGCCCATCCAGGACGTCTGTGATGGTTGATTCCCCGTTCAGTTCGGAGAACTGCGAAAAGTAGCCGATCCTTGTTCCCGGATCCACAGTGACGGTTCCGGACTCCGGGGAAATCCGGTCAAGGATCAGTTGGAGCATGGTGGTCTTACCGGAACCGTTCTTGCCGATGAGCCCCACCCTGTCACCCGGTTCGAGGCGGAAGTATGCCTCGCGCAAAATCTGGGTGTTATCGAATCGCACGCTGACGTCATGCAGCCGGACAAGGCTCATTGCTGCTGTCCTCTCGAGGGGTGGTTCGTGGGCGCGTGTTGCCGGACCGGCAATAAGAAAGCTCCCTGATCCGGCGCTGGCGCCGGATCAGGGAGCTTATTCTGTGGAGCTAAGGGGATTCGAACCCCTGACCTCTTCGATGCGAACGAAGCGCTCTACCAACTGAGCTATAGCCCCGGGCCGCTGCCATACCCTCGGAAACTCCGGGAACAGGCAAACCGGTGTCCCTAGGCTACAAACTATCGGCGCGCTTCGCCAGCCAGCTCCCGAATGTCTCACTTCCATAGCGGTGCTCGGGAACCAGGTCCCGGCCACGATGCGCGTGGCCTGGGCATAAGAAAGCCCCGGGCAGCAACCGGCTGCCCGGGGCGAAGAGGCTGGTTAGGCGCGGCGGCGCTGCAGGACGTCGTCCAGGTTGCTCAGGGCGCTCTGAGCCTTGGTCAGGGTCTTGGGAGCGCTTCCGCTGGCCGCCGGGGCGGCGGCCGGGCCCTGCTTGAGGGACGGTTTGCCCACGGCTTTCGGAGCTTCGGGCAGGTCCAGCGGCTCCGGGGCAGCCCGTTCTGCCTTGGCAGCTTCCACGTAGGTGGGCTTGGGAACGTCCACAGGCTCCCATTTGGCGTCCGTGTTGACGGCCGACCCTGGTGCGGCGGCAGTCCTCAGGGCGGTGTCGCCCGAGGCCCTGGCTTCGGCGAGGGCAGCTTCACGCAGTTCCTGGGCCGTCAGCGGCTTAACCTTTGGTTTGTTTCCCGCTTCGGCGTCGAAAAGTGGGCTTTCCGGGGCGTCCACGGCCGGTTCCCGGCTGGGACGCGGTACGGCTACCCGCATCTGCCGCTCCGGGGCAGTCATGGCTGCCGCGTTCATTCTGGCGCGCCGGTCCCGCACCGCCAGCCGCCGGAGCCAGACGACGGACGCTACAGCAGCCAAGAAGGCCCCGACAGGCAACCAGGACGAGCCCATCCCGAACATGAGGAAGATGCCTGCCACGAACCCGGTGAGCAGGGACACGAGCCCCACCAGCGCGAGCGCACATCGTCCGTACCGGATCCTCAGTGCGCCCGGGCGCGCCGTCACCGCACCCGGGCCGGCGGCGGGTGTCCGGGATCCCTGCGCGGATCCGGTGGCCTGCTTGGTTTCCATTGAGTTCTCCTGCTGGGCGGCCATTTTCATGACGTTTCCGGCTTGGGGGTCTGCGGGTTCGGCGAAGTTGATTTCGGACATCAGCTCGGCTGCGGGCTGGAGCTGATGCTGGCGGTTTCTCAGAACATACGGGGCCACCCACACAATCCAGAGCGCGACAGCGACAACAAGGATCACTGAGCTGCTAAGGGGGAAGTCCACATTCAAAACCGTATGAGTAATTGGCCGACAGCTCTGGCATTAGCTCCGGTGTGTCGCAGGGCAGCTGGCAATTCAATGGATTTATGACGGAAAACACAGGAGAACAACCTCGGGGGTGACTCCGGCAGCGGGCCAGCGTGTTGGTCAGGCCGGGCGGCTTCTCAACCACCTGGCCAGCAGCCCTTCGGGAACTTCCTCGGACGTCAGGGCGAACGAGCGGTGGTCCGCCCATTGGCCGTTGATGTGCAGGAACCGAGGCCGGTAGCCTTCGTCCCGGAAACCCAGCTTCTCCACAACCCGGAGGCTGGGCCCGTTTTCAGGCCGGATATTGATTTCCATCCGGTGCAGGCCGAGGCTGCCAAAGCAGTAGTCAGTGGCCATCGCAACAGCCGTGGGAGCAATTCCCCGGCCGGCACAGGACTTGTCCACCCAGTATCCAAGTGTGGCCATCATCGCCGATCCCCAGATGATGGACGACACCGTCAGTTGTCCAACGATGACTGGATCCCGACGGCCCGGAACACGCTCCGTGATCACGAAAGGCAGCGCCGTGGCCTGCGCAGCCTGGGCATTGAGGGACCTGACCATCTGCCGGTAGTCCGGCAGAGCCCCTCCGGGGGCCGGGTTCGAGGCCTCCCAGGGAGCCAGCCATTCAGAATTGCGGGAACGGACCGCCATCCATTCCTTGCGGTCCCGGTACCGGATGGGGCGCAGCACAATGTCGCCGCATTCCAGCGTCGCCGGCCAGATGCTGCCCCGCATGGGACGTTACTTGGCGAGGGAAGAGGTGAATTCCGGCAGCCACTCGCGCAGCCCGGGGCCGAGGTCGTCGCTGTCGCAGGCCAGCTGGACGCAGGCCTTGAGGTAGCTGAGCTTGTCGCCTGTGTCGTAGCGGCGGCCGCGGAACACCACACCGTAGACGCCGTATCCTTCGCCGTCCCCTGCAGCAAGTTCCTGGAGGGCGTCCGTCAGTTGGATTTCCCCGCCCCTGCCCGGTTCGGTGCGTTCGAGGACATCGAAGACCGCGGGGTGGAGGACGTAACGGCCGATGACGGCCAGGTTGGACGGTGCTTCGGCGGCGTCGGGCTTTTCCACGAGCTTCCGGATCCGTACGAAACCGTTCATGTCGGTTTCGTCGATGTCGGCACAACCGTACGCACTGATCTGGGATGGTTCCACTTCAATCAGCGCGACCACCGAGCCGCCGGTCTTGGCCTGGACTTCGATCATCTTGCTGAGCAGTTCGTCCCGCGCATCGATCAGGTCATCGCCCAGAAGCACCGCGAAGGGTTCGTATCCGACATGCTGCTTGGCGCGCAACACTGCGTGGCCGAGGCCCATGGGGTCGCCCTGGCGGACGTAGTGGATATCGCCGAGGTTGCTGGCGGCCTGGATGGCTTCGAGCTTGGTGGTGTCGCCCTTTGCTTCGAGGGTCGCCTCCAGCGACGGGACCCGGTCGAAGTGGTCTTCGAGGGCGCGTTTGTTCCGGCCGGTGATCATCAGGATGTCGGTGAGGCCAACGCTGACGGCCTCTTCGACGACGTACTGGATCGCGGGCTTGTCCACGACCGGCAGCATTTCCTTGGGCATGGCCTTGGTGGCCGGTAGGAACCTGGTGCCGAGTCCCGCAGCAGGAATGACAGCCTTGCGGACGGAAGTATTGGTGGTAGTCACTGGACTAATCTAGCGTCAGGGACCAAACATTGGGTAATTGCACTAACCGCCCGGGATGGCCTTTACCAGGGTCTCCGCAGGCGGGCCTCCTGACATGGAAGGACGGGCGTTGATGCCATCCAAGGACGAGATCCGCTCAGCCCACCGAATCCGGCGCGCAACAGTCCCTCCCGTCGGCCTTGAAGCCGCCGGGGCCGGTATCGCCCGTCACGGACTTCAGTGGGCCACCATGGTTGCCGCCGGTGAACGAAGCACTTTTGCCGTGTATCTGGGCGTGGGATTCGAGCCCCCCACGTTGCCGCTCATTGCCGCGCTTCACGGAACAGGGCACCGCGTTCTGCTGCCGGTCTGCCGCCCGGACCGCTCCCTCTCCTGGGTCTACTGGACCCCGGCGACCGACTTCGTCCGCAGCAGTTACGCCCCCATCGACGAGCCCGTCGGAGAACAGCACGGCATCGAGGCCATGCGCGACGCGGCCGGGATCTTCGTCCCCGCCACAGCAGTGGACCTGTCGGGTAACCGGATCGGACAGGGTGGGGGCTACTACGACAAGTTCCTCGCCGGTCTCGAACATGAGGGCCTGCCGGTGCCCGCGGCTGCGGTGGTCTTTGACGACGAAGTCCTTCCGGCCGGCAGCATCCCCGCCGAATCCTTCGACCGCAAAATCCCGGTGGCAGTCACACCGTCACGCCTCGCGCAGCTGATGTGAAGCCGGCTCGCAGCGGATGATAGAATTGGCACTCAGGCCCTGCGACTGCTAAGGGAAGGAACCTGCCGAGGAACAATCGGCGGTGATTCCTGCCAGGCAGCACGGGACCTGCTCGTTTGTCCCAGAGGAGGATTACCAGTGCCCACGTATGCATACGCCTGCAAGGACTGCAGCCACGCCTTCGAGATTGTGCAGTCGTTTACCGACAGCTCGCTCACCTCCTGCCCCGAATGTGAGGGGACCCTGCGCAAGAAGTTCAACAGCGTCGGCGTCGTCTTCAAGGGTTCCGGCTTCTACCGGACCGACTCACGCGACAGCAAGGGCAGCAGCGTCTCTCCCGCTCCGGCGGCCGTTCCCGCAGCCGCAGCCGCAAGCTGACTTAAACTCGGCGTCCGCTGCCGAATCTCGCGCAAAGCGCGAAGGGTGCCGGTCCGCTACTCATGGTGCGCTGCCGATGTCGGTTTTCCACATACGGCGTCCCCGGGCTGTCGCCGCGACGCGGCGCCTCCGTAGCCTCAAGGCATGCCATCCACCTTCCGCACCAACGGACGTTCATCGCCGCGGCAGAGCTTTCGGTCCGGACAGCCCGGCCGCCAGCGGCCGTCCGGCCTGCGACGCTTTCCGTCATGGTTCAACCGCCATCGCAGGCTGGTCGTCGCGCTTCTGCTGTGCGCCGCTGCCGGCATTTCCGTCCAGCAACTGACACCGGCACCCGCCCACACCGTCACTGCGCTGGCCTCCGCCCGTGACCTTCCCGCTGGAACCGCCCTCTCAAGCAATGAAGTGGTGCTGGTCGAGGTGCCACCAGGGATGATGCCCGCGGGGAGCTACGCTGACACCGCCGCCATTGTGGGCAAGCAGCTGGCTGCACCGCTGCGCAAAGGCCAGCTGATCTCCGATACGCAGTTGCTCGGGCCGGGCCTGCTGGCCGGCACTCCCCCGGGATCGGCCGCCGTGCCCCTGAGAATGGCGGACCCTTCGTCCATCCAGCTCGTGGCACCCGGCCAGCTCGTCAACATCGTCATGACGAACGGCACCGACTACGGCAAAGCAGCCGAATCGCAGGTGCTGGCGGCCTCGGTGCCCGTGCTCTGGACGTCCGGGCAGGGCGGGCAAACCGGACAATGGCTGGGCACCGGCGAAACCGAGGGGCTCATCGTGGTTGCAGCGGATCCGGACCAGGCGCGCCGGCTCGCCGGCTCCTCAACGCAGGGCAAACTCTTCTTCGTCATGGTGGGAGCACCGGGCTAGCTGCGCTCGGACCGGCACGCTCCCCTGCCTACGGGAAGTCACCCCCAGTGCGGCGGTTTCTGTTCCTGCAGCCAGGCATCATGGTCGTAGTCGGAGCCCTGATCGCCCCAGCGCTTCGGGTCATCCTCGGAGGCCTTGTTGGGCAGCACTCCTGAAGGAACGCCGGCGCCGGCCGTCTGCGGGGTCCTGTCGGGCGCTACCCTCTCGGGCGCTATCCTGCCAGGCACCGAATTGTCCGCCTCACGGTGCGTAGCCCCGTGGCTATCCGCTGCGCTGTTGTTCATGTCCATGCCGTTGTCCTTGATACTTTCCACTGCCTTGGTGCGGGTCCTGAAGGACTCCTCCGGCTCGGTGCCGCCCTGTTCCAAGGATACCGAGTGCCGGTCCGGAGCGGCGGATTCGCCGGAAGCGCCCGGCTCTCCGCTGCCACCGTTGCCGGAGTCGCCGCTGCCGGAATCGGCTTCCTCTGCGGCCCCGCTGCGCCGGTCGGCGCTGTTCAGGGTCAGGTTGTCCACGTCGTCCTCGAAGAACGCCTGCGAGGAGGACGTGAAGCCGGTGACAGCCGGCTTCTCCAGCCCCAGGTAACCGCCGATCCGGTCGGCGCAAGCGGACGGGTCCGTAAACACCTCGATGGTCCACAAGGGCATGTAGCGCCAGCCCAGTCGTTCCAGCAGCTGAGGGCGGAGCCTGCTCCGTTCACGGACGCTCATCCGCCGGTACTGCTCGGTTCCGTCGGACTCGATGGCCACCGGCCGGGGGATGTCGGCTTCGTCATGGCCGATGGAATGCACCGGGTCCGCGGCCGCGGCCACGTCAAGCACACCGTCGTATTGGTGCCAGACCCGTGCTCCCCGGGCACGCAGCCTGTCACCCAGGTCTGCCACCAGGGGGTCGGCCCCGAGTGCCTGCTCGCTCGCTGCGGCGCGGGACGCCGGCGTCCCCAGATCAGTGTTGCCGGCTATCTCGCGGTTGAGCAGTTCATAGAAGTCGAGGGCGCCGTGGCTGAGGCGGGTGACGTCCAGGTCCTCCGGCTTGAAGCACGTCAGCACATGCAGGGAGCGCCGGGCACGGGTCATGGCGAGTGCGAATTTCGCCCGGCCGCCCTCGGCGGACAACGGACCGAAATTGTGCAGCGCGCGGCCGTGCGGCGTCCGGCCATAACCCGGCGAGAAGATCACGTGGTCCCGGACCAGGCCCTGGGCCCGTTCCAGGTCCACCACACGGAAGGATTCGGGTCCCGCGCTGAAGAAGCTCGCCAGCAGCGGGTAGTTGGGCAGTTGAAGGCGGATGGCCTCGCCGATCCGGGCGGCATGGCGGAGGCTGGCCGTGACCACTGCGAGGGAGGTCCGCGGGCGCAGGCGTGCATGCTCAAATACGAGGCCCACCACCCGGTTCACCTCGGCCACGGCGGATTCAACGCCTTCCTGGTCGGCGCTCGGAAGTCCGGTGCCATCCGGCAGGTATTCCACGAGCAACGCACGGTCAAGCCCGGTGGCCGTCTGTCCCTCAGGGAGCCGGTGAAGGCGGCCGTCGTAGAAACTCTTGCTCAGCTGCAGCACGAGCTCCTCGTCAACTGCCCTGTAGGCGGAGGTCAGACGCCGGGTCGGCAGCACCGCGGACAAGGCCGTGTAGGCACTCTCGACCGCCTGATGGGCCGTCTCGCCGGCAGCCAGCCGCTCGACGCCCACCGTGAAGGTTCGTGGGCTTGCGATTTTGTCGTCGCCAAAGGCAATGACCTGCCTGGCCCGGGCGATGGCCGGAAGGACAGCCTGGAGGGAGGTCGCTTCGGCATCGAGGATGACCACGGCGTCGAACTTCTGCTGCGCCGGCAGCAGTCCGGTCATGAGGTAGGGGCTCACGGACCACACGGGAACCAGCATGGGAACCAGTGCCGGGGCCTGCGCCGTGAGGGCGGCCAACGTGACCCGGCCGTCCTTCAGGAGGCTCCGGAGCAGGTCCGCCTGCCGCGGGTTCTCGGCAATACCGGCGCGCCACCGCTCTGACAGCGTCCACCGCAGCCGGGCAGCCCCGCTGGCGATATGGGCATTGTCCGCCAAACGGTATTCGGCTTCGAGCTGGCGAAGGGCGTCGCCGTCGGACATCGCCAGGTAGTCGTCGCCGCTGATCATTGCTTCAAGGGCCGACTGCCACCAGGCAAGTTCCAGCTCCGATGCAACGGATTCCGCGGGCACTTCGCGATCTGCCAGGTCTGCGAGCAGTTCCCCGAGCCCGTGCTCGCGCATGTTCTCGATGAGCAGCGTGCGCTCCGGGAGGGTCTTGAGCGTCCGGGTGTCAGCTACAAGCCGCTCCAGGCGTTCCATCAATTCCTCGTACGGAGTGTTCTGGAGGTCCCCGCCTGCTGCCGTATGCTTCACGGCAGCCCCCAGCTGGGCCAGCTCGCGCTCCAGGCTGCGGTACATCACGTTCACTTCGCCAAGGCCGGAAGGCACTGCCGGATGACGCTGGGTGGTGGCGTAGTCCGCCCAAAGCGCCCGCTGCTCCTGGACAAGCACCAAGGAGCTGTGGAGGTCGGCAATGTGCACGCCGGGACGGACATATTCCTTGGCTACGCGGCGGAGGCGCGAACGCTGCATGGACGGCATCTCGATGTTGCGTTCGCGGCGCCACGGGGAGGTGGCGGTCGCGGAGATGAGGTCATGGACCGGCCGGTCGAAGATGTCCGGGGTGAATTTGTCCAGGCTCTCCCTGACCGCCATCAGCAACTCGAGCTGGGCGCCCCATTCGGAGAAGGTCGCACCGAGGCGGATCTGTGCGTGCTCGGCTACTTCGTTCATCCGGTGACGCAGCACGGGGAGGTTCTTCTCAACCGAACGCGCAACTTCCTGCGCTTCCTCGGTTTCCTTGCGGGTCAGGAGCCGCGCGCCGTGCCAGGGGCTGGCAGTTGCGGCCCGGCTGAAACTGCCCAGTTCGGCCGCGCGGTGAAGGCGGCCGGCCAGTTCCTCACGGTCACGAATGTTGTCGAGGACACTTCGCTTGAGGCGCACTGTGGTGGCGGGAGCGGGCTGGATGGACGTCAGCTCAGCAAGCGACTGCATGGCCTGATAGGGCGAGCAGCCCCAGCGCTGCCGGACGTTGTGCAGCGAGTCCACATGGTCCATGAGGGCGTGGCGGTGCTCCGCAAGGGTGGTATGCAGGTTTTCCAGCTGGGGCTGAAGGGACTTTTCGTTCCGCATAATGGACCGCACCAGCTGTCCCTTGAGCTGCAGCGGCGTGACCGTTCCGGACAGCGCAAACAGGATGGACTCCAGGCCCAGCGTCTCAAGCTGGGCCCCGATCTCGCTGAGGCTGGCGCGCCGGTCACCCACCACAAGGACAGTCTTGCCTTCGTCCACCAGGGCACCGATGGTGTTGATGGCGGTCTGGGTCTGGCCCGTTCCCGGCGGGCTGCTGACAAGGAGGGAGTCCCCGGCACGCACGGCGTCCACCACGTACTGCTGGTCCGAGTCGGCGTCGAGAAGCAGCAGTTCCTGGGCCGGGTCCCGCTGGTCGATGTCCTGGAAGCGGTCCTCCGCCAATTCGGGCACGTCCACGGCCTCGCCGGCGGCGGCGCGGGCCAGGGCAGCGACGAGGGCGTTGTTCTGGTTGATCCACGGGTCCTCGAGGTTCCCGGACAGGTCCGCGAACGTTGACACGAGCAGGTTGTGCTCCACCTCGGCCCCGTGGATGGGTTTGATGAGCGTGCCCAGTCGGTCCAGGACCGGCAGGGGGTCGAACCGGGCCGTGCTGTAGGCCATCCGGGTCACAGCGTTTACGTCGAAAACAATGCCGTGGATGGTCTTCAGGTGCCGGATGAGCGCCGGGTTGATCTGCGCCTGCTCGGTCAACTGGAGTTCGTAGTCGTCCTCGCCCGGACGGACGGTCAGCGAAATGGCGGTGAGCATCACCGGGGCGGACACCCGCTGCGGCTTTCCGCCCACAGCCGACGTCCAGGACACCGTGCCGGCCGAAAAATATCCGGCGTCGATGCCACGGTCGTTGCTGAGCTCGAAAATCTTGGAGCGGAGGTTGCGCGATGCCCGGGCAGCCACCACGTACTGGTCATGGTCGCGGATCAGCGTGGACAGGCGCGTACGCCGCCCCGCCATGAGCTGCGCAAGTCCGGACGGATGCGCATGCGTGAGGTCGATGGAGCCTTCCGGGGTCTTGGTGAAACGAAGCATTGTGTCTGCTCCGGTGACCGGCTTAAGCCCGGACAGCCACTTCCTGAGCTCCTCGGAGCCCTCTGGGAGGCCTTGACCAACTGACACTACTGCCTTCTTTTCTGCGCTTGCACGTGACGCCCTGGACCATACCGGCATACTTTCGAGCGTAGCCCGAATCAGGGCCCAGTGAGAGTCCGCAACACTGGAGCGGGCCAAAATTGAGCCGGATTTAGCGAGAATAAAGCAACGTGGCCGGCCTCATCGCTGAGACCGGCCACTCACACTGCTATTCCCACTCGATGGTTCCCGGCGGCTTGCTGGTCACGTCGAGCACTACACGGTTGACGCCTTCCACCTCATTGGTGATGCGGTTTGAGATTTTCGCCAGCAGGTCGTACGGAAGCCGTGACCAGTCGGCAGTCATGGCGTCTTCGGACGACACGGGACGGAGGACGATCGGGTGGCCGTAGGTACGGCCGTCACCCATGACGCCGACGCTGCGGACGTCCGCCAGCAGCACTACCGGCATCTGCCATACCTCGTTGTCCAGGCCGGCTGCGGTCAGCTCGGCGCGGGCGATGGCATCAGCCTTGCGCAGCAGGTCAAGGCGTTCCTTGGTCACTTCGCCGACGATGCGGATGCCGAGTCCCGGGCCGGGGAAAGGCTGGCGGCCGACGATTTCCTGCGGCAGTCCGAGCTGGGCGCCCACGGCGCGGACCTCGTCCTTGAACAGTGCACGCAGCGGCTCAACAAGTTCGAACTGCAGGTCTTCCGGCAGGCCGCCCACGTTGTGGTGGCTCTTGATGTTCGCAGCACCCTCTCCGCCGCCGGATTCGACGACGTCGGGGTACAGGGTGCCCTGGACGAGGAACTTGATCTTTTCGCCGTGCGCAGCGGCTTCGGCGATGATGGCCAGTTCGGCTTCTTCGAAGGCGCGAATGAACTCGCGGCCGATGATCTTGCGCTTGGTCTCCGGATCGCTGACCCCGGCCAGTGCCGCCTGGAACCGCTCCTGCTCGTTCGCAACGTAGAGCTTGACGCCCGTGGCTGCCACGAAGTCGCGCTCAACCTGCTCGGCCTCGCCCTCGCGCAGCAGACCGTGGTCCACGAACACGCAGGTCAGCTGGTCGCCCACGGCACGCTGGACCAGGGCAGCCGCGACAGCCGAATCCACGCCGCCGGAAAGGCCGCAAATGACCCTGGCGTCGCCGATCTGCTTGCGGATGCGGTCCACCTGTTCCTCGAGGATGTTCCCCGTGGTCCAGTTCGGTTCCAGCTTGGCGCCCTTGAACAGGAAGTTCTCGAGCACCTGCTGGCCATATGCCGAGTGCTTCACCTCGGGGTGCCACTGCACGCCGTAGAGGCATTTCTCTTCGTTGGCGAAGGCGGCAACTTCGGCGCCCGCCGTCGTCGCGAGCACTTCGAAGCCCTCAGGCGCCTCGTGCACGGAGTCACCGTGGCTCATCCACGTGTTCTGGTGCTGCGGCATTCCTTCGAGGACCGAGCGGCCCTCACCCAGGATGGTGGTTAGCGTGGAACCGTACTCACGCAGTCCGGTCTTGTCGACCTTTCCGCCCAGGGCGTTGGCCATGGCCTGGAAGCCGTAGCAAATGCCAAAGACGGGGATCCCGGCTTCAAAGAGGTCGGCACCCACACTTGGAGCACCTTCCGCGTAGACGCTGGAAGGGCCGCCCGAAAGGATGATGGCAGCGGGGTTCTTAGCCAGGAGCTGCTCGGTGCCGTACGTGTGCGGAACCACTTCCGAGTACACGTTCGCTTCCCGGACGCGGCGGGCAATC
The DNA here is from genome assembly GCF_964254335.1 of Arthrobacter sp. LjRoot78. NCBI lineage: Bacteria > Bacillati > Actinomycetota > Actinomycetes > Micrococcales > Micrococcaceae > Arthrobacter > Arthrobacter sp. LjRoot78. The sequence goes on from NZ_CAXUTG020000001.1 coordinate 3,146,617, forward strand.
AGCTGCGCGTACTGGGCACCGTAGTCAACAACCAGCACCGGCTTCTGGGAAGTCTGGGATGCAGTGGGAGTAGTCACCGTCCTAGACTACTTGGGCGCTTGCCCGGTCGCACGTTGAGACGGCTGTCCGCGGCGTAAAACCACCCCGGCGTTAGGGATCTCACACCGGCGCGGGTCAGTAGCGCTTGGATGCCTGGGGATTCGCTGCGAGTTCCGCTTCCACCTCTGCGTGGAACTTCTTCTCCACAAAGAAGGACAGGAACGGAACCACACCGCCCAGTGCGAGGATGATCAGTTTCGCGAACGGCCACCGCATCAGCGACCACAGGCGGAAGTTGGACATCAAGTACACGACGTACATCCAGCCGTGCACAATGAGCACCGCCACGGAGAGGTTCACTCCCCCGAGGACGCCCTGCGGCTCGGCATCGGCGAACCCGAAGCCAAACGGCTGGCCCGTCACCGCGTTGGTTCCGCCGGCGAACAGGTACTGGCCGAAGGCGTACCGCGCAACCAGTTCGGCGCAGAGCAGCAGCAGCATCCCGCCCGTCATGTAGGCCAGGACCTTGTAGAACTTGAGCGCGGACCGGATCTGGGCTTCTGTCCCGCCGAACCTGCGCTTCTTCACGGTGCCCGTTTTTGCGGTGCCTGCTCCGCTGGTCTCGGTAGGCTGTGGCTGGATGGCCGGCTTGGGATCGATCATGGCTGTACCTTTTGTTCAGACGGGCTGGAATTTTCTGGTGTGCCGGCGCGGGGCTCCGCCGGCGGGGGCTCGACGTCGGCGTCCGCGTCGTGTTCGTCGTCGAGCTCGTCTTCAAGGTCGCGGCGGTAGTCGTCCTTCACCATGCGCCACCAGATGAACAACGCGAAGCCCGCGAAAACGATCCACTCCACGGAGTAGAACAGGTTGAGCCAGTTCACTTGCTGGGCCGGGGGCTGCGGACCGATACGCAATGGTTTCAGCTCACTGCTGACAGCCGCGGGGCTGACGTCGGAGCCTCCGGTTATCTCGGAAGTAGCTGCCACAAACCCCGGATAGCTGCTGATTTCCCAGGCATTGATCAGTTCCGCTACGGATACTGCCGTGGCGCGTCCGGGTTCGGGGGCGGTGTTCGGCAGCGGAGCTTCGGACGGCAGGAGCCGTCCGGTCAGTTCAATAGTTCCCGACGGCGGCGCGCCGGCTTCATCGGGGTCGGCCACCCATCCGCGGGCCACAGGGATCCACGTTTGGGGCGATGCCCCGGCGCCGTTGAGGACGGGGGCGTCCTGGACCGAAAACGCCGACACCACCCAGTAACCCGTGGCGCCGTCGTAAAGTCGTCCCGGGACCAGCACCTGCTTGTCGGGATCGTAGGCTCCTTTGGCGGTGACCATTTGGTCCGCCACGGAGCCATGGAAAAAGTCACCCGGCTGCAGCACCGCGGTGAGCGGCTTGCTCTCTTCGGTCCCGGTCGAAACGGGAGCTTCCGGCTGGGTTGACCGGCCGAATTGCCACTGGCTTAGCAGCACAAAAACCCCTGAAATGACGATCGCAAACACCAGGCCTGCGATCCAGCGGGGTTTGAGGGCAGTTTTCAACACACATTAACCGTACTTCGTCCTTGTGTAGAACAACGAACCGCAGGTTGCGCGAGCGGACACTTGAGGCCCCTCGGAGCGGGGCCTCAAGTGTACGTTCGCGCAGTTTTGGGCAGCCTGCCCCACTTGCTAGTGGTCGAAGAACACCAGGCTGGAGTTGATGAGTTCGGCGATCACTTCGGGGTCGTAGGCCCGGCGAAGGGATTCCCGGAACGACTCCTTGGACAGCGAGCGGGCCAGCGTGGCAAGTACTTCAAGGTGGTCCGAGAAGGAACTTGCCGGCGTCGCAATCAACAGGATCACCGTTGCCGGCCCGTCGGCGGCCCCGAAGTCCAGGGCCCGTCCGTACTTGGTGATGCCAACGGCAATCGAGGTCCGGGACACGAACTCGCTGCGGGCATGCGGCAGTCCGACTCCGCCGGGCAGGCCCGTTGCCAGCTGGTGCTCCCGGGCATTGACGTGCTTCAGGAAGCCGTCGAGGTCCGAGACGCGCCCGGCCGCGTAGAGCCGTTCGGCAAGCTGGGTCGCTGCATCCGTCTTGTCCTTGGCATCAAGCTCAAGAATCACCATTTCCGGTGTGGTGAGTTCGGCATCGTACCGGTCCAGTGGTTCCGCCAAGAGTTGTCCCTTCAGTGAGGCAGGAGGCGCGGGTCAGGCATCCGCCTTGTGTCAGCGCAGCGGGACGATGTCCTCCACACCCAGGCGCGCGGCGTCGGCAGATTCATCGTCGGGCTGCTCCTGGCTCAGCCGTTCAGCTTCCACCCGGGCAAGGTAATGCTTGATTTCGCTTTCGCGCTGCGCATCGCTCCAGCCAAGAATTTCTCCCATCAGCTTAGCGACTACCGGGACAGCGGACACACCCCGGTCCCAGGACTCGATGGAAATACGCGTCCTGCGTGTCAAAACGTCGTGTACATGACGCGCGCCTTCGTGTGTGGCCGCATAGACTGCCTCGGCCTGCAGGTAGTCGTCGGCGCCCGGCAGCGGTTCAGCCAGGGCCGGGTTCTCCTTGATGAGCGCCAGGACCTCCGTGGCCATCGATCCATAGCGGTTGAGCAGGTGCTCAATCCGGGCAACGTGCACGCCGTACTCTTCGGCCGTCCGGTTCCGGCGGTTCCACGCCGCCTTGAACCCGCTGGCACCCAGCAGCGGAATCGTATCGGTGCAGCTGGGGGCTACACGTTCGTCCATGCTCCTCGTTGCTTCATCGACGGCGTCCTTGGCCATGACGCGGTACGTGGTCCATTTTCCGCCCGCCACCACGACAAGGCCCGGCACCGGGTGGGCCACCACATGCTCGCGGGACAGCTTGGCGGTTGAGTCGTTCTCCCCGGCAAGCAGCGGACGCAGCCCGGCGTAGACGCCTTCCACGTCCTCCCTGGTCAACGGCCGCTTCAGCACCTTGTTGACGTGTTCAAGGATGTAATCGATGTCCTTGCTGGATGCTGCCGGGTGCGCCTTGTCCAGGTGCCAGTCGGTGTCCGTGGTGCCGATGATCCAGTGCCGGCCCCACGGAATGACGAACAACACCGATTTCTCGGTCCGCAGGATCAGCCCGACGGTGGACTGGAACCGGTCGCGCGGGACCACGAGGTGGATGCCCTTGGACGCACGCACCTTCAACTGCCCGCGGTCCGTCACCATGGCCTGGGTTTCATCGGTCCACACGCCGGTGGCGTTGATGACCTGTTTGGCCCGGATACTGAAAGTGGAGCCGTCCTCGCGGTTGACCACCTTGGCGCCCACCACCCGCTCGCCTTCTCGCAGGAAGTCAACCACAGCTGTCTGGTTGACCGCATGGGCGCCGTAGTACGCCGCTGTACGGATGAGGTTGGCCACGTATTTGGCGTCGTCGACCTGGCCGTCGTAGTAGCGGATGGACCCGACGAAGGCGTCGTCCTTCAAGCTGGGCGCAGCACGCAGCGTCCCGCGGCGGCTCAGGTGCTTGTGGAAGGGCACGCCCCGCTGGTGGCCGCTGGAGATGGACATGACGTCGTAGAGGGCAATTCCGGCGCCGACATAGGGCCGCTCCAGGAAAGGCCTGGTCAGGGGGTAGAGGAAAGGAACCGGCCGGGCCAAGTGGGGGGCGATCTCCGACAGCAGCAGGCCGCGTTCATGAAGCGCTTCCTTGACCAGCCCGAAGTCCAGCATCTCGAGGTAGCGCAGGCCACCGTGAATGAGCTTGGAGGAGCGCGAGGACGTGCCCGCCGCCCAGTCGCTGGCCTCCACGATTCCCACGCTCAGGCCGCGGGTCACGGCATCCAGGGCTGCGCCGGTGCCCACGATGCCACCGCCGACGATGAGGATGTCGAGTTCCTTGCCCGGCTCCATTGTTGCCTTGAGCGCCGCCAGCGACGCCTCCCGGGCTGCGGGGCCGAGCGCCCCTTGGGCAAAGGACGAACCTCCGGAAGAACTGTTCATTTCACGCCTCCATCCGCATCAAACCTCGTAGTTCACCAGACTACTTCCTAGGCATGCGGATGGGCAGGCCCCGCTGGGGGCGCTATGGGTACCGGCCCCGGGGCCCCGGGACCGGCACCATAGTGCCGTCAGCAGGATGGTGCGTCAGTTTCCCGAGTAGGGGGATACGACGACGTCGACCCGCTGGAATTCCTTCAGGTCCGAATAGCCGGTGGTGGCCATCGAGCGGCGAAGCGCGCCGATCAGGTTGGACGTGCCGTTGGTGTGGTGGCCGGGACCGAAGAGGACCTCCTCGAGGGGACCGACGGTTCCGACGTTGACCCTGTCGCCGCGCGGGAGCTCCAGGTGGTGGGCCTCCTGGCCCCAGTGCCAGCCCTTGCCCGGCGCCTCTTCGGCGCGGGCAAGCGCACTGCCGAGCATAACGGCGTCAGCACCCATGGCGATGGCCTTGACGATATCGCCGGAGGATCCCATGCCGCCGTCGGCAATGACGTGGACATAACGGCCGCCGGACTCGTCCATGTAGTCACGGCGGGCGGCAGCGACGTCGGAGATGGCGGAGGCCATCGGCGAATGGATGCCCAGCGCCCGGCGGGTGGTGGTGGTGGCACCGCCGCCGAAGCCCACCAGCACACCGGCAGCGCCGGTGCGCATCAGGTGCAGCGCGGGCGTGTAGCCGGCAGCGCCGCCCACGATCACGGGGACGTCGAGCTCGTAAATGAACTGCTTGAGGTTCAGCGGCTCGTGGTCCTTGGAGACGTGCTCGGCGGAAACGGTGGTGCCCCGGATGACGAAAATGTCCACGCCGGCGGCGACGACGGTTTTGTAGTGTTCCTGGGTGCGCTGTGGCGTGAGCGAACCTGCAACGGTCACGCCGGCTGCGCGGATTTCGGCCAGGCGGGAGGTGATCAGCTCCGGCTGGATGGGCGCCTGGTACAGCTCCTGCATCCGTCGGGTGACGGCGGGGCTGTTGGTCTCGTCCTCCAGTGCCCCGATCTGGTCGAGGACGGACTGGGGGTCCTCATACCGGGTCCACAGCCCTTCCAGGTCCAGCACGCCCAGTCCGCCGAGGCGGCCCAGCGCAATGGCGGTCTCGGGCGACATCGCTGAATCCATGGGAGCCGCAATGACGGGCATGTCGAACTTGTAGGCATCTATCTGCCACGCGACCGAGACGTCCTTGGGATCACGCGTCCGACGGTTGGGGACGATCGCGATGTCATCCAGGGAGTAGGCACGACGCCCACGCTTGCCACGGCCAATCTCAATCTCATAAGTCACGTGACCACTTTACTTGACCACGCGGGATACGGCGGGGCGACTCCCGCGACGCCCCCTTGAAACTGATAGTCCACACTTTATTGACCACTTTTGTCAACTGTTTACAAGCTTAGAAAATACGCTTACGTTTACTCTCGGTTACCACCTGATCCATTACGTGACCATCCATCACTCCATCATCCGGGCCACCCTGTGCCCGATCCGAGAAAGAAGATCCCTTGGGAAGATCAGCTAGCGCATCCATCAGGCGCCACCGCATCCTGGCCCTGTCGCTCGCCGCAGCAGTCGGCACCCTGGCCTTCGCCAGTTCACCGGTCTTCGCCACGACCGAAGCCGGGGACGGGTCGGCACCCGCGCCAGCCGCGGTCCAGAGTTCTCCGGTGCAGGACGTGGTTGCCGGCGAGGCCTATACGAAGTTCATCGTGGACTACAAGGAGAGTGCGGCGAATGCCACACCGAACGGCCGCGCCAACGCCTGGGGCAAGGCCGCCAAGTCACAGGGCGTGACAGTGAAGGAAGTCCGCACCCTGGCCACCGGCGGAACGCTGATCGAGGCGGACAAGGCCCTGTCCGGGCAGACCGCCGAGGACTTCATGGCCGAAATTGCCGCGTCGGGCTCAGTCGAATCCGTCGAGCCTGACGCCCGGATGGCCGTGGCGCTCACGCCCAACGATCCGCGGTACGGCGAACAGTGGGACCTCACCGCCACGAACGGTATGCGTATTCCCGGCGCGTGGGACGTTGCAACCGGAACCGGTGTGACGGTGGCCGTAATCGACACCGGCATCACCGCCCACCCCGACCTGGATGCGAATGTGCTCCCCGGTTATGACTTTGTCTCGGACGCCACCGCGGCACGGGACGGGAACGGACGGGACGCCTCCGCCCAGGACCAGGGCGACTGGTACACCGCCGGCGAGTGCGGCCAGACGACGGCCGGCAACAGTTCCTGGCACGGAACGCACGTCGCCGGCACTGTGGCCGCGGTGACGGGCAACGCCACCGGAGTGGCCGGCGTCGCTCCTAACGCCAAAGTGGTGCCGGTCCGCGTGCTGGCAAAGTGCGGCGGTTCCCTCTCTGACATTGCCGATGCAATCATCTGGTCTGCAGGCGGCACCGTCTCGGGCATCCCGGCCAACGCCAACCCTGCCAAGGTCATCAACATGAGCCTGGGCGGTTCCGGCGCTTGCGGCAGCACCTACCAGGCGGCCATCGACTCGGCCGTCTCGCGCGGGGCAACGGTGGTGGTGGCGGCCGGAAACAGCAACCAGGATGCTTCCGGTTTCCGTCCCGCCAACTGCACCAGCGTTGTGAGCGTGGCCGCAAGCAATCCGAGTGGCACCCTCTCCTACTACTCAAACTACGGCGCCTCGGTTGACCTGACAGCGCCGGGCGGCGACGTCAGGGTTACCGGCGGAGGAATCCTGTCCACCATCAACACCGGCACCACCACACCGTCCTCCGCGGGCTACGCCAACTACCAGGGCACGTCCATGGCCGCTCCGCACGTGGCCGGGCTCGCCGCGCTGATGAAATCCAAGACGTCCTCACTCACCCCGGCCCAGGTTGAATCCACCCTCAAGCAGGGAACCCGGGCCATGCCTGGCGGCTGCACCACTGGCTGCGGCGCGGGACTCTCGGACGCGACCAAGACCATGGGCCTGCTGGGCGGGACCACTCCCCCGCCGTCGGGCAACCTCCTGCTGAACCCGGGTTTCGAAGAGGGCGCAGTTTCCTGGACCTCCGACCACGCCGACACGTTTGAGACCGGCACGAATGCCCGGACGGGTTCCCGTTTCGCGGGACTCAACGGCTGGGGCCAGGCAACCTCCTACAAGCTCGACCAGGCATTCGCAGTCCCTTCCACCGTGTCTGCCGCGTCGCTGTCCTTTTACCTGAAAGTACAGTCGGACGAAACCACAGCCAGTTCGGCCTATGACACCCTGAAAGTCCAAGTGATCAGCGGCGGCACCACCACCACACTGGCCACGTACTCCAACCTCAACGAGTCCACCGGCTATGTCCAGAAGCAGCTTGATCTTTCCGCCTACAAGGGGACGAGCGTGACCCTGCGCTTCCTGGGCGTCGAGGATTCATCGCTGTCGACGTATTTCTTCCTTGATGACACGTCGGTGACCACCTCCTAGCCCCCACCCGGGAACCAGTAGTGAGGGAACCGCCGGCCGCGGAATCTTGCGCCGCCGGCGGTTCCTGCGTGAAATACCCCGGACTGGCCGTCTGGTACTGCCGTCAGACGCCGATAACGAACTCCGGGGACAAGTCCCCATCGCGTGGCGTCGGATCGTGGAATAGTTTGAACTGACACATCGCAGGCGGGTATCACCGGCAGGAACAATTGGGGGGAAACTATGGCGCCAGGCCTTTATGGTGCTGACATCGAACAGCTTCGGGCACGGTCAACTCGCCTTCGAGCCGGGACCCGGCACGCGATTCACCCGCCGGGCGCTGGGGCTGGCGGACCTTCCCGACGACCACGACCTGGTCCGGGCCGGTGTCGGCACGGACCACGACCTGGTCCGGGCCGGTGTCGGCACCCTGAACGTCAGGGATACCGCCTCGGTTGATGGTGAGAAGATCAGCCTTCACGGCCCCGCCCGCCACCTCGCCCGGGTCTTCAGCTCCGCAACGCTGTGGTTCGACATCACCAGGGTTGGGCCGGACGCGGTGGCGCCGGCTTACATAGCAGACTCCCCGGTTGGCCGGGTGGCACTCTTCCTGCGTCCCCTGAGTGAGTACGTGTGCCTGCCAATGAATGACGGCGCGGCGGAGCCTGCCATCGCAAACATTAAGGTTCTCGAAAACGGTGTCCTCCAGCTGGCCGCACCGCCGCTCGACGACAGCGGCCAGCTGACGGTGCGGGATCTTGCGGCCGGGGAACAGCCCGGGGCGGCAGTCCGCGCGCTCCTGTCGGTGCCGGCATGACGGGCATGGCCACGGATCCCCGTGCGACGGCCTTCGGCTTAGCCCAGAGCCGGTCCTGGGTTTTCTCCGCCTGGTGGTATCCCGCAGTGCTTGCGATCTCGGGAGCAGTGCACGCGGGACTCGCACTGGTCCTTGGGCAAAGCGCGGAACCGGGACTCTTTATGGCAATCCTCGGTGCAGTCTTCGCGTCCTTGGGTTGGGTCTTCACAGTGTGGCCGCGGTTTACGCGCAAGCCTCCAAAGCCTGCTTCGGACATCCCCCGGGTGGAGCAGGGAATCCGGATCACGCCCGGCATGATACGGACCTTCCTGATCGCCAGCGCATTGGGCATTGCTGCCCTTGTGCTGTTCACTCCCAAGGGCGGCTGGCCGGAGACGATACCCATCCTGGGCATGCTCATGATGCTGCCGCTGGGCGTGGCCGCGGGGCTGGCATATACCGGCCGGCTCATGACGAACAGTGCCGAACTGTACGCCCGGTGGCTGGAACGCCGCTGAGGCCGCCCGGCGCACCGGTCAGATGCCCTCGGCTTCGTCCACGGTGAGCTGGGATTCGAACATCCGGAAATACCGGCCCCGGAGGGCCACGAGCTCGCGGTGCGTACCCTGTTCCACGATCCGGCCGTCCTCCAGCATGTACACGATGTCAGCCTTTTCGATCGTCGCGAGCCGATGGCTGATGGCGATGATGGTGCTGCTCCGGTCGGCGAAGAGCCGGGTGAAGATCCGGTGCTCGGCGAGGGCGTCAATCGCCGACGTCGGCTCGTCCATCACCATGAAGGAAGCGTTCCGGTAAAAGTTCCGGGCCATCGCCAGCCGCTGCCACTGGCCGCCGCTCAAACCGCTTCCCTTGCGGCCCCGCGGGTCCTCCATCCAGTTGCTGACGTGGTTGTCCAGGCCGTTCGGCAGTTTGTTGATGAATTCAAGCGCCTCGGCGTCGGACGCCGCCCGCCGGATCCGGTCTTCGTCCCGCGGCGAATCTATGTCGCCAAAGAGAATGTTCTCTGCTGCCGTGGCGAACTCATACTTGAGGAATTCCTGGCTGAGGACCGCGAGATGGCGGTGCCAGGACTTGACGTCGACGGCGGCGAGGTCGACGCCGTCGAGCAATACCTGGCCGGAATCGGGGTGGTACAGTCCCGCCAGAATCCGGATCAGTGTTGACTTCCCGGCACCGTTCTCCCCCACGATGGCGATGTGCTGGCCCTCGCGGATGGTCATGCTGATGCCGCGTATCACTTCGATGTCGCTGCCTGTGTAGGTGAACCGGATATCCCGTAGCTCCACGGTTTTCGGAGCCTGCAGCAGCGGCGGGGCGTGGTCCGTGTGCACAGGCATTGCCATGAAGAGTTCGTAGTCTTTGAGGTTCGCCAGGTCCTCGTCGATGGAGCTCAACGAGGATACGAGGTTGTTGGCCGTGGACAGCGCCCTGCTGACAATCTGCTGGACGTAAAGGAACTGCCCCACCGGCTGGGCGCGGGCGATGATCTGGCCCACCACCCAGATCAGCGAAACAACCTCGGCGCCGTACTGCAGGGCGTCCGCCGCCAACTGCTTGGGGATATAGCGCTTCTGGAAGTCTAGCCGCCGTTTCTCATCGGCGTCCCGGAGCAGGGAGCGAAGCCCCATGAGGTACCCGACGATTCCGTACAGGCGCATCTCGGCAATGTGCTGCGGACGCAGGAGGTTTGTTTCAATCATCCGGCGTTGCCGCCGGGAGTCCACCTGCGTGTTCCAGTGGGCAATCTGTTCACGGGAGAGTTTGAACTGCAGGTAGACGCTCGGGACGATGGCCACCAGGACAATCACGGCGATCCACCAGCTGACCAGCAGGAGTGCCCCGACGGCCAGGATCACGGAGACCAGCTGCGTGAAGATCGCGGCGATCCGGTCAAGGACCCGGGCATAGGAATCGGAAAACCGCTTGGCGCGGTCGTACAGGTCCACCGTTTCCTTGTCGTCGTACCGCCAGAACTCGAGTGCCAGGAACCGCTCGTACATAAGGTCCCCCACGATGGCACCCACCCTGAAGCTCATGAGCTGCTGGATGTACCGGTCCACGCTGCTGAAGGCACCCCAGAACAGGCCCAGTGCGGCGGTGATGATGACATAGACAATCGCCTGCTGGCCGGCGGCGGCATCGCCGGCGTACGCGGCTGCCAGGGCGGTGGTGGTCAGCGCCGCAAAGTAGGTGGTGACCAGGGGCAGGAGTGCCGAGATGAGCGAGCCCACCACCTTCATCACGACGGCGGCAGGAGAGGCCCGGAAGCTGACCCGCAGCACTTGAGCCACGGCCCGCGCATAGGGCCTGAGGGCCAGCCGCCGCTGGGGTTCCCTTTTCGGGTTTAGTTCGGCGGGGTGGCGTGGTTCGGACATGGCTCCAGCCTAGTGCGGTGGGCTGATTGAGCTGTCCCGCCCGGTGATTGAGCTTGTCGAAATCCGGTTTCTACGAGCTCAACCACCGGTGCGCCCGGGATTAGCGCGAACCGTAGTTGGGCGCTTCCACCGTCATCTGGATGTCGTGCGGGTGCGATTCCTTGAGGCCGGCCGGGGTGATGCGGACGAACTTGCCGCGTGCCTTCAGCTCGGCAACCGTAGGAGCGCCGGTGTAGAACATGGTCTGGCGGAGGCCGCCCACCAGTTGGTAGGCAACGGATGCCAGCGGGCCCCGGTAAGCCACGCGGCCTTCGATGCCTTCCGGGATCAGCTTGTCGTCGCCGGAGACGTCGGCCTGGAAGTAACGGTCCTTGGAGTAGGACGTGTTCTTGCCACGAGTCTGCATGGCCCCGAGGGACCCCATGCCGCGGTAGCTCTTGAACTGCTTGCCGTTCACGAAAATGAGCTCACCCGGCGATTCGTCGCAACCGGCCAGCAGGGAGCCGAGCATCACGGTGTCGGCGCCGGCAACCAGCGCCTTGCCGATGTCGCCCGAGTACTGGAGGCCGCCGTCGGCAATCAGCGGAACGCCGGCCGGGATAGCGGCCTTCGCGGACTCGTAAATGGCGGTGATCTGGGGAACGCCCACGCCGGCCACAACACGCGTGGTGCAGATGGATCCCGGACCCACGCCTACCTTAATGCCGTCTGCACCGGCGTCGATCAGCGCCTGGGCGCCTTCACGGGTGGCGGCCTGGCCGCCGATGATGTCCACGTGGGCGGCAACGGGATCGGACTTCAGGCGGCGGATCATGTCCAGCACACCCTGGGAGTGTCCGTTGGCAGTGTCCACGAACAGTGCGTCCACGCCGGCGTCGATGAGGCTCATGGCGCGTTCCCAGCCGTCGCCGAAGAAGCCGATGGCGGCGCCCACGCGGAGCCGGCCTTCATCGTCCTTGGTGGCCAGCGGGTACTGCTCGGCCTTGGTGAAGTCCTTGGTGGTGATCAGGCCCTTAAGCCGGCCCTGATCGTCAACCAGCGGAAGCTTTTCGATCTTGTTGGTGGCGAGCTTGTGCGAGGCTTCCTCGCGGCTGATGCCGACGTGCCCGGTGACCAGGGGCATCTTGGTCATGACGTCGCTGACGAGGCGGATGGGGAAATCGGCTTCCGGCACAAAGCGGGTGTCGCGGTTGGTCACGATGCCCAGGAGCCGCATGCCCTCGTCCACCACCGGCAGGCCGGAGACGCGGTACTGCGAGCAGATCTCGTCCAGTTCGGCGAGTGTCGCTTCCGGTCCGATGGTCAGCGGGTTGGTGATCATCCCGGATTCGCTGCGCTTCACACGGTCAACCTGGTCGGCCTGGTCCTGGATGGACAGGTTGCGGTGAACCACGCCCAAGCCACCCTGGCGGGCCATGGCGATCGCCATTCGCGACTCGGTGACGGTGTCCATGGCCGCGGAAAGCAGCGGGGTCTGGACGGAGATGCGCTTGGAGATGCGGGACGAGGTGTCCGCTTCCGACGGGATGACGTCGGTGTGCCCGGGAAGGAGCAGGACGTCGTCGTAGGTCAGTCCGATAAAGCCGAACGGGTTGTGTTCGGGCTGGGTCATGAGTGCGCCTCGTACCTTATTTCTGGGGTTCACGGGTAGGGGTTGCAGCTGATGACCAGCCCGTCATTACGGGACTGGCCTGTGCAGATGGTGGTGCGTTCGTGCGGAAGTATTGAATAAATTCTAGAACCTCGGCGGCGATCCCCATATTCCGCGGCGGTAATGTGAGGAACCGCACGCCCGGCTCTCAGCGCGCCCCGGACCTCTGGCGTCAGGTCCAGCCGGTGGCGGCCAGCAACCGCTGCTCGAACATGGGAATCATGCTCTGCACGTATGTCTTGGTGAGGTGGTTGTCATCCTTGTAGACGTATACATTGCCCACCACCGCCGGACAGATTCCGTCCGCGCAGATGAAGTCGCTCAGGTCCATCAGATGGAGCCCGGCCACCTTGCCGCGGTAGGCGTCCAGGGGCGACGAGTCCGCGAGCGATTCACTGAGGGGCGGATTGCACTCCTCCGCGGCGGCGCCCCTCTTCTGCACGCACTCCGGCATGTTGGACCCAAACCGCGGGTTGTCCCGGACCCCCACCACGTCCATTCCGGCGTCAGTGAAAGGTTTGATGCCCTCGAGGTAGCCGGGAACTTCAGTTTCGAACGGCGCCTCTACGTGCGTCAGTGACGCAACGGTGAACACCGCGTCCGGCTTGTGCTCGAGCACATATTCCGCGCTGGCCTTGTTGAACGCATTGCACTCGGCGTCGCGCTCTGGGGATTCAGCACCGAATCGGCAGTTGCCCTTGAGCAGCGTGACCACTTCCCAGCCGTGTTCCTTGGCGATCGGGCCCAGCGCCGCCATGTATTGCTGCGCGTGCGAATCGCCAAGCACCACGATCCGCTTGGTGACAACCTCGGGCTTGCTGTTCTGCAGGCAGCCGGAGAGCAGCGGATCGCTAGGCACATTCCCGTCCGTGCAGAGGCCGTCAATATCCGCCCACTCGTTCTTCATGGCTGCCGGCGCCGGGATGATCTTCGCTTCGGGCGTCGGTTTGCCCATATTTTCGGGGGCCAGGGCGGCCGCACCGGGAGTCAGTTCCCTTGGCTGCGCGGCGGCCGCGGCTTCCTCTGCTGTCAGCTTGGTCTGCCAGAGGGAGACCGGCCCGGCGAGCAGCGCTCCGCACGCCACGATCACGACGGCGTTCCGCCAGATCCGCCGCTGGGGCCAGTGCCATTCGCGCAGGGGCTTTTCCGCAAATCGCGTGGTGAGGACGGCCATCACCACGGAAGCCGCCACAATGGCCAGGCCTTGGACGAGGTTGGGCGAGACAACCCCGGTGCCGGCGAGGGCGAGGACCAGCAGCGGCCAGTGCCAGAGGTACAGCGCGTAGGAGTTGTCGCCCAGCTTCACGAGGGGTTTCCAGGTCAGGAGTCGGTCCGCACCGAAGCGGCTGCCGCTCTGGCCGGCCACGATGATTGCCGCGGCCGCCAGCGTGGGCCACAGCGCCACAAACCCCGGGAAGGACCGGTCCACGGTCAGCAGGAGGCCGCAGGACACCATGGCCGCCACTCCGGCCCACCCCAGGACGACGCGAAGCAGCTTTCCCGGCTTCAGGTAAGGCAGGGCCAGGGCGAGGAGGGAGCCCAGCGCGAACTCCCACAGCCGGGTCCGGGTGTCGAAGTAGGCATAGGCCTGGTTCGTGGCGGTCTGGTCAATGGAATAGGCCAGCGACGCAGCGAAGATTACGCCGAAGGCAAGGGCCAGCAGCAGGCGGTAGCTGACCGCCGGCCGGCGCAGGACGCGGTGCAGTGCGGCTGCTCCGGCAAACACCAGGGGCCACAGGATAAAGACCTGCCCCTGAATGGAGAGTGACCAGAAATGCTGGAGCGGGCTCGCGCCCGAGTGGTCCTGGGCATAGTAGTCAACCGCCGAGTCCGCGAGCAGCCAGTTCTGCCTGTAGAGCAGGGAGGCCCACGCCTGCTCCAGGACGTCCGGCCAGCGGCTTTGGGGAAGGATGGCCCAAGTGCCCGCCAGGACACCGAGGATAACGACGACGGCGGCCGGCAGCAGCCGTTTGAACAGGTGCAGCCAGTGGCTGACCAGTTTGAGAGGGCTGCCGCTTTCCACTTTACGCACGAACGAGAGGGTGAGCAGGAATGCGGAGATCAGCAGGAAGATGTCCACACCGCCGGACACCCGGCCCAGCCAGACGTGGTACGTGACCACCATCAGGACGGCGAGTGCCCGGAGCCCCTGGACTTCTGGGCGGTACCCCTTCCCGGCTGCCTTGTTCGTGCTGTTCGTTTTGCTCGTGGTTTCCGTCCCCATTAGTCCTTCCAGCCCGTTGCCGCCATCAGCCTTTCTCCAAAAGTGGATGACATGCTGGCGACGTACGTACGGGTGAGGTGATTGTTGTCCAAATAGACGAATGTATTTCCGACAACGCCTGGGCAGTAGGTTCCGTCACAGATCAGATCCGTCATGTCAACAAAGGCTAGGCCGCGAATCCTCCCTTCCAAAGCAGCAAAGGGGCTCTCCGCTGCCAACAGGTCGGCCTGCCCGCGCCTGCAATCTGGACTGTCCTTACCCTTGCTCACAATGCAGTCGGCGATATTGAAGTCGAAACGGGGATTGTCGCGGATAGCAACAACATCGATTCCCCGATCCGTCCATGATCTGGCGCTTTCTTCAAGTCCAGGGGTGAGGATTTCGGCCGGGGACGACGGCGCCGCTGCGGTGCCGACGACCATGATGGCGTCTGGCGGGTTCTTGGCAATCTGTTCCCGAACCGCGTCGTTGTACCTCCCGCACTCGGGGTTCGTCTGTTCCAGTTCCGGTGTTGACGGCTGAACCTGGCACCCGCCCTTGAGCATCGCATAGACGGTCCAACCCTTTTGTTGGCCGATCTCTCCTATAGCTGCAAGCCATTGCTGGGCGTGGGAATCACCTAGGACCAACACCGACTTTGCCGATTTTCCGGGTTCCCCACTCTGGCTGCATGTGTCCCTGACCGTATCGTCCTCCGGTTCCAGGTCACCGGTGCAGGGGCCGGACAGCGTGGCCCAGTCCAAAGGCAACTGCTCCGGTGTTGGGAGTATCTCCGCATCCCTGTCGCTCTGGTCAACAAACCCGGGGACCAAGGCCTGCGCGCCGGGATTGTTTCTCTGCGCAGCGGCCTGTGCCGCCTGGGCAGCAAAGTGCTGCTGCATTTGGATTGCCGTCAACGGAAGCGCGACAGTGACGAGACAAGCGCAGACGGCGAGAAGTGCACGACGCCTGTTGACTTCCGGCCACTGCCATTCACGCCAGGGCTTCTCGATGAATTTGGTGGTCAGGAACGCCAGTCCCATCGACAGGACAATAATGATGCTTCCTGAGACAGGACCGGCATGGTCGCGGCCTGTTGCCGCCAGCGCAATGACCAGGATTGGCCAGTGCCACAGGTATAGGGCGTAAGAGTTGTCACCTAGGCGGACTAAAAGGCCGGCACTCAAAATTCGGTCAACACCAAATCGGCTTGCCGTTTGTCCCGCTACGATGACGCACGCCGCAGCGAGCGTGGGCCAGAGGGCTGCCACGCCGGGAAATGCAGCTTGGACATTCAGCAAAATTCCACAAGTCAGCATGGCCACGATGCCCACCCAACCGAGGACTATGCGCACGGCCCTGGGAATGCGTAGACCGGGGAGAATCAAAGCGACCAGTGTGCCAAGGGCAAATTCCCACAACCGCGCGCCAGTGTCGAAATAGGCTTGTGCCTGGTTTGTCAAGGTGAAGAAAATCGAGTACGCCAGCGACACCAGGAAGATGCACGCAAAAATGTAGCAGAGCAATATGCGGTACCTCAGACGGTAGCGCTTGGCCACGACTGCTGCGCCGGCAAAGATCAGTGGCCAGAGAATGAAGATTTGGCCTTGGATGGATAGGGACCAGAAGTGCTGGAATGGGCTGGCCAGGCTATGGTCCATCGCGTAGTAGTCCACTGCACGAGACTGGAGCAAAGCATTTTCATAGTAGAACAGGGACGCCCAGGCTTGGTCCACAATGTCCAGCCAGCGCGTGCGCGGCAGTACCAGGTAGCTCACTGCCAAAGTTGCCGCGATGACAGTGACCGCCGCCGGCAAGAGGCGCCGGAACAGGTGCAGCCAGTGCTTGATAAGTGCCATTGGCCTGCCCTGCTCATATTTGCCCACAAACTGCAGGGTCATCAGAAAAGCAGAGATCAGCAGGAACACGTCAACCCCGCCGGAGACCCGGCCAAACCAGACGTGATAGCTAACCACCATCAGCACAGCCAGCGACCGCAGGCCCTGGATTTCGGGCCTGAACTTTGACTTTCGGCTCGGTCCAGCTCCGGCGCCACTGCGGCGCGGCGAGGCTAGGGCTCTCGCTACAGACATAGAAAAACCCCTCAAGCGGACAACCAAAGCATCCATGTTACCGATTCGTAACTTTCATCGCCAATCGGCGGCGCGGGAGAAGAGAACCCCCCACCTTTCATTAAGGCACTCCAAACTGGGAGTTTCCAGAGGAATGCGCCTTCGGGGGCGGGCCGGGAAACTAGGCTGGTGACGAAGCGGGATGGTGGAACCCGGAAATGCTGAGGAGTGGCCATAGTGATCGTTCAGGTGCGTATCTGCACTCCCCCTGAGCTCTCCGACCTGGTGGTGGAAAGCTGCACCCAGCAGACTGGCGCGGCGGAAGTAGCCGTGCACAAGGGCGCGTCCATCCATCCGCCGGGCGACGTCGTAGTGGTCCATGTGGCCAGGGAAGCAGTAGAAGAGCTGCTGGAAAAGCTGCATGTCCTGAAGATCCAGGAACTTGGCTCTATTGCCATTTCCATGCCGGAGCTCATGCTTTCCCGGCGCGCCGACCGGGCTGAAGCGGCTGCGCCGGGAGACGGGGCGGACGCCATGATCTGGGACGAGGTGACGCGCCAGACGGGCGAGGATTCGCGGCTCACATGGAGCTATTTGGCGTTCCTGGTCCTTGCGACGCAGCTGGCCGCGATCGGGATTGTCACGAATTCCACCATCGCCATCGTTGGGGCCATGGCCGTTGGACCCGAATTCGGACCGCTTGCAGCCCTTGCCGTCGCCATAGCCCAGCGCAAATGGAAACTGGGACGCAGTGCCGCGCTGGCGTTGGGGGTCGGCTTTCCCGTGGCAATGCTCCTGGCGGCGCTGACGGCCTGGCTGTCCGTGCCTCTGGGGCTCTTCCCCGCCGACACCCTCGACACCGGATCCGCCGTCGAGTTCATCTACCACCCCGGGCCTTATTCGCTGATCGTTGCCGTGCTGGCCGGTGCCGCCGGGATGCTCTCCGTCATCAGCCGGCGGTCCGCCGCCCTGATCGGTGTCTTCATTTCCGTGACCACCGTTCCCGCCGCAGGGTTCGTGGCCGTGGCGCTCGTCCTCGGCGAGTACCAAAAAGCGGCGGGGTCCGCCCTGCAGCTGCTGCTCAACCTTGTGGGCATTGTGGTATCGGCGCTTGCCGTGCTCATTTTCTACCGCCTCATCACCAAACGCCTGCCGGACGGAATGGCCCGGAGGCTGAGGCGCCAGGCGCTGCGCGCCCGGAGCTAGCCCCGAGCCAAGGCCAGCGACGGCGCGAAGGCAGGCCCCTAGGCCAACGACGGCGAGGTCAACGAGGTTGCAGCCGGGATCTTTCCCGCCAGATACCGGGCGTCCCGGCATGCACCGATGAGGGTAGCCGATGTCGCGGCATACATGAATTCCTCGCCGAGGAAGAACAGTCCCGGCAGGTCCGTGGCCACGCCGCGGTGCTGCCGGGGCCGGCCGCCGTCGTCGAACACCTGCGGTTCAATCCAGTCGAAGGACTCGCGGTAGCCGGTGCACCAGATCACGTTGGACACCCCATCGAGGGGGCTGCCCGCCACAACAGGCCGCCCATCCTGCACTCCAGTCACCCGGGGCACAATGTCGACGCCCGCGGCAGCAAGGTCCTTGCGTTTCGTCCTGATCAGGGGGTCGGCATGCGCCAGTTTGTGCTGTGCAGCCTTACGACCCAGCGGATTGTCGACGGTGAGCACGTGGACCCCCAGGAACCGCACCACTGGCAGGGCGAAGCGCGCGGCGTTCCTGCCGTGGCGCACGGGCAGCTCTCCGCTCGGCTTTCCTGCGACCACCGTGGGGTGCGTCCTGCTCACTTCCAGGGCAATTTCGGCTCCCGAGTTGCCTAGCCCCACGACGAGGACGCGTCCTTGCCGGAGCTGGCCAGGATTCCGGTATTCGCTGGAGTGCAGCTGGACGATGGACGGATCCAGCCCGGACGCAAAGTCCGGCAGCCTGGGCGCCTGCGTGCTGCCGGTCGCCACAACGACGTTGCCGGCTTCCCAGCGGCGGCCGCCGGAGACCGCGACGAACCGCCCCTGTTCCCGCCATAGCCTCTCGACCCGGATCCCGGTACGCACCGGAAGGTCAAAGGTGGCGGCGTAGCCTTCAAGGTAGTCAGCGAGGTCGTCTTTGCCGGGAAAGGACAACCTGTCTCCCGGAAACGGCATGCCGGGAAGGCCGTCGTACTTGGCCGGCGTGAACAGCCGCAGGGTGTCCCAGCGCTGCCGCCAGGCGTCACCGATTCTCGGATTCGCATCCAGGATGAGGAATGTCCGGTCCTGGCGCTTGAGGTAGTGGCCGATGGCCAGGCCGGACTGGCCCCCTCCGATGACCAGGGTGTCGAGCACTTCGACTGCAGACCCGTCGTCGTTATTGTTGCTCATTGCAGTGCCTCCTGTTCAACCGCTATGGGTTTATTCAATGAACCGTCCCGGTCACTTCGCGGACGCCGTGGCTCCGGACCGCACCGTTCAGCCTGGTAGCGCAGCCACCACACCAGCATCAGCGCGGAGGCCAGCACGTAGAGCGCGTGAAGCAGCCAGATCGGGCCGGCCGGGAGGTGGAAGACGTACACGGAATGGACAGCGTTGGCCACATTGCTCAGGACCAGGCTGCTGAGGCTATAGGACGCCAAATCACGGGTCCGCACTGCCTTGAGAAGCATCGGCAGCAGGCCAAGGGCGAACAGCACGGTCGAGAGTGTGCCGGCCAGGACGGGAAGGTTCATAGTTCGACACTAGGTCCGCGACCTTGCGCTCCGCGTCGGCAGAAATATGTAAGTTTCAGCGAGCAGGCTGGGCAGTTATATGCAGCTCCGGCTTACGCTGTGAGCCCGTGGTCGTAGGCGTACTTTGTGGCGGCCACCCTGGACTGCAGCCCAAGTTTGAGCAATATGTTGCTGACATGCCGGGCCACGGTCTTTTCACTCAGGTAGAGCTCCCCGGCGATCGCCCGGTTGGCCATCCCGGAGGCCACGAGCCGGAGCACTTCGAGTTCACGCGGCGTGAGGGGTCCGGGCTGCGCGTCATGCGCCGGAGTGTCCTGGAGCGACGCTGCCCAGGCAGCGGCGGGGGCGGCGCCGAGGGCAAGGAATTCCGCGTGTGCGGCTTCGAAGTCCATCACCGCCGAATCGTCGTCGCCGGATGCGCGGCAGGCCTGGCCCACAAGGGTGCGGCAGCGCGCAGCTTCGAACGGAACGCCCAGTTCCCGCCAGAGCGTCCACCCCCGTCGCAGGACCGGCTGCGCCAGGGCGGGTTCTCCTTCGGCGAGCAGGACGGCCCCGCCGGCCTGGCAGGAGGCAGCCTGCAGCATCGGCATCCCGCAGTCCTGCGCCACGGAGGCCAGTTCGTCGGCGGCCCGACTCGCAGCGGCTGTGTCCCCCGCGGCCAGTTCTATTTCCACGAGCGCCGGCAGCAAGTGGCGGCGCGTGGCCAGGTCGGCAGCGTCTGCTGCCCTGCGGATGAGGGTCTGCGCGGCGGGGACCTCTCCACGGGCCAGCTTGAGCAGCGCGAGTCCCGGCTGGGGCTCATAGCCGCTGCGCGCCGCCTGCCGGTAGCATTCCTCTGCCGCCGCGAACTCACCCCTCAGCCGTTCCACTTCGCCCTGCTGGTAGTAGCCGCCGTAGAGGGCCTGGTAATCCCCCGCCGCAGACAGCCGCTGCGCGTCCTTGGCGGCGCTGACGGCGTCATCCCAGTCCCCGTGTAGCCGGTACAGGTCGGCGCGGTGGCTCTGGCACTGGCCGCTGAACAGGACCATGTCCGGCCGTCCGCCGCACCACCGGTCCAGTGCGGCCGTCCACTCCAGGGCGCGGCGCAGATCGAAGGCCAGGTGGCAGGTGCCGATGACGGCGCAGTAGATGATCCCGGAGGGGACTGGCGAGAGCTCCCCGGCGGTTACCGCGACCATCACCTCATCAAGGAGCCCGACGCCGGTGCTGATGTCACCGAGCGCCACGCAGGCCTGGCCCGTTCCCAGCAACGAAAGCGAGATGAGGTCCCGGTCCTGGAACTTCTCCCCGATGGCCAGGGCGTCCGTGAACACCCGGCGGGCACCTTCGGGGTTGCTTCCGAACAGCATGCCCAGTGCCGTGGGCATCAGCAGCAGCCCCTCCACTGCGCAGGGTTCGTTCAGCTCAGCCACCAGCCGTCCGGCGCGGGCGAACCATCCCGTACTGCGGGCCGGCTGGCCCGCGTTCATCAGGTGTATGCCGATCCACCCGGCGCAACGGGCCGCGCCCGCCACGTCGCCGACGACGAGGTACTCCTCGTGCGCGCGGGTGAGGGTGTCGATTCCGGCGTCGGTTTTGCCGGTCAGGATTTCCACGGTGGCCAGGCGCTCGAGGTCCGGCGCGGGGAGCCCCCCGCTCTGGTCGGCATCGAGGAAGTGCTCGACGGCGTCGGTCCAGCGATGTTCCTCGAAGGCGGCTCGGCCCCTGTCCAGGCCGGCTTCGGACGTTGCCATGATGCCTCCCCGCACCCTTCCGAGCTCCATCTAAGCGCCACGGTACGCCGGGGGTGCCGGGTGCACAAGCTCCGGCAGCAAGCCCCGGACCGGGGTGAAAAGAGGTGTAAGACAGAATGCAAAGGGGTTCAAACGGGCGCGAAAAAGCCGGCCCGGCGTGAGCGGTTCCTGGGAACCGCCCGGCCGGACCGGCCTTTTTGCTGCGCTAGTAAAGCACAGCACTGCCTGCAAGCTAGTGCTTGTGGCCTGCGTGCTCGTCCTCGTCGGCCGGCTTTTCGACAACGAGGGTCTCGGTGGTGAGAACCAGCGCTGCGATGGAAGCCGCGTTGCGGAGGGCTGCGCGCGTCACCTTGACGGGGTCGATGACGCCGGCAGCGATGAGGTCTTCGTACTCGCCGGTCTTGGCGTTGAAGCCGTGGTGGATGGCGGATTCCGCGACCTTGGCAGCGACGACATAGCCGTCGAAGCCGGCGTTCTGGGCGATCCAGCGCACAGGCTGGACCAGGGC
This sequence comes from Arthrobacter sp. LjRoot78, assembly GCF_964254335.1. Lineage (NCBI taxonomy): Bacteria > Bacillati > Actinomycetota > Actinomycetes > Micrococcales > Micrococcaceae > Arthrobacter > Arthrobacter sp. LjRoot78. The sequence continues at coordinate 3,168,085 of NZ_CAXUTG020000001.1, forward strand.
GCGGCGCACGATGCCCACAGCGGCTGCTGCGTCACCTTCGAGCGCGGTGACCGACGGATCCTCGTCCAGTGCCTTCAGGGCGTGGATGAGGGCGGAACCGCCACCGGCTACGATGCCTTCTTCGAGGGCAGCGCGGGTGGAGGACACGGCGTCCTCGATGCGGTGCTTCTTTTCCTTCAGCTCAACCTCGGTGGCTGCGCCAACCTTGATCACGCCGATGCCGCCGGCCAGCTTGGCCAGGCGCTCCTGGAGCTTTTCCTTGTCCCAGTCCGAGTCGGTGCGGGTCAGCTCGGCCCGCAGCTGGGCAACGCGTGCCGCAACGTCCTCGGCCGATCCGGCGCCGTCAACGATGGTGGTGTTGTCCTTGGTGACCGTGATGCGGCGGGCAGTGCCGAGCACCTCGAGGCCAACGGAGTCCAGGCTCAGGCCGAGTTCCGGGGAAACAACCTGTGCGCCGGTGAGCGTCGCGATGTCCTGCAGCATGGCCTTGCGGCGGTCGCCGAAGCCGGGAGCCTTGACGGCAACAACGTTCAGGGTGCCGCGGATGCGGTTGACGATCAGGGTGGAGAGGGCTTCGCCTTCAACGTCCTCGGCAATGATGAACAGCGGCTTGGAGCTCTGCAGCGCCTTTTCCAGCAGCGGCAGGAAGTCCTGCACCGAGGAGATCTTGCCCTGGTTGATCAGGATGAGGGCGTCTTCGAGTACTGCTTCCTGGCGTTCCGCGTCGGTGACGAAGTACGGGGACAGGTAGCCCTTGTCGAACTGCATGCCCTCGGTGAGGACCAGTTCGGTCTGCGTGGTGGAGGACTCCTCGATGGTGATCACACCATCCTTGCCGACCTTGCCGAAAGCCTCGGCCAGGAGCTCGCCGATCTCATCGCTCTGGGCGGAGATGGCTGCGACGTTCGCAACCTGGGTGCCTTCAACGGGACGGGCGTTCTCGAGCAGGCGTGCTGCGACGGCCTCAACCGAGACCTCGATGCCGCGCTTGATCTGGCCCGGAGCGGCGCCGGCTGCAACGTTGCGCAGGCCTTCCTTGACCAGTGCCTGCGCCAGGACGGTGGCGGTGGTGGTGCCGTCGCCGGCGACGTCGTTGGTCTTGGTGGCGACTTCCTTGGCCAGCTGAGCGCCAAGGTTTTCGAACGGGTCATCCAGTTCGACTTCGCGGGCGATGGTCACACCGTCGTTCGTAATGGTGGGAGCGCCCCACTTCTTGTCCAGCACGACGTTGCGGCCGCGCGGGCCAAGCGTCACCTTGACAGTGTTGGCGAGCTTATCGATGCCGGCTTCAAGCGACCGGCGGGCAGCGTCGTTAAACGCAAGCTGCTTTGCCATGGTTGTGTCCTTTCGAGACAGAAACCCCGCGCCGCTGACCAGTCAGAAATGAATCAGACGGATCGGCGGCGCGGGGTCAAAGAGTTACTTTACGACGATCGCCAGAACGTCGCGGGCGGACAGCACGAGGTACTCGGTGCCGCCGGTCTTGACTTCGGTTCCGCCGTACTTGGAGTAAATAACAACATCGCCGACGGCGACGTCGACCGGAACGCGGTTGCCGTTGTCGTCGAAGCGGCCGGGGCCTACTGCAACAACTTCGCCTTCCTGCGGCTTCTCCTGTGCGGAGTCCGGGATAACCAGGCCGGAAGCCGTGGTCTGCTCGGCTTCGAGCGGGCGGACAACAATACGATCCTCAAGAGGCTTAATAGAGACCGACACTCGGACCTCTCCTTTTCGTCAGCAAATTCATGGACTGGAAAACTGTTGCGCCTATGCATGCAAACCGTCGTCGCGGTGCCGGCAGCAGCGTGGCTGGCAGTTCTTCATGTATTAGCACCCTCCTAGGGAGAGTGCTAATGACGACTCTATGTAAGTCGTTAGCACTCGGTCAAGGCGAGTGCCAGAATTTCGTCCGCGGTGAACGCCTAGCGACCCGCCAGGTCCTCAAAGTCGACGTCGTCGCCGTCGTCCGTGTCGTCGTCGTTCGTAACGTTGCGGTTCCGGTACAGCACGACGGCGGCGGCGAGCGCCGTGGCGACCGAGGCGACCAGGAACACGAGGCCTCCTGCGCGGACAGCGGCGTACGACTCGCGGATTTGCCGCGCCTCGTCGGTGTCGTCCTGGATGTTCTTGCCGCCCACGGAGTACACGGTTGCGTTGAAGGAGTCCAGGAAGAAGATGATCACCAGGAGCGCCAGGCAGACGACGGCGATGGCGGCACCGGCGATCAGCGCGGGGCGGGCGTACCTGGCAAGGCCCGTGTGCTGGTGGTGGTCATTGCGTTGATCTTCTACGGGTGGCTGCGGCCCTGCGCTGTCTTCCATGCCTCCAACCCTAGCCGTACAGGGGTGCCGGGCTGCCCGATGAGTCTTCTCGATTAGGCTTGATGACATGGCTGACGCACCGCAGGACCTGATCGCCCCGCTCCTGACCAGCGAAGGCTGGGAGCTGCTGGCGTCGCTGGGGCCGTACCGGGAGGACGATGCGTTCCGGCTCAATGAGTCGCTCCGGAAAGCCGGCCACTCCCCCGCGCTCGTCTCGGCAGTCCTCACCCAGTCCAGGCTGCGGACCAAGGCTGAGGCCAAATTCGGCGAATTCGCCCGGCAGATGATCTTCACCCAGGCGGGCCTTGAACAGGCCACGCGCCTCAATGTCGCCGCCCGGCATGCTGAACGGTTCGCCTCCGCGGGAATCGAGCACGTGGCGGATCTCGGCTGCGGGCTGGGTGCCGATGCCATGGCGCTGGCCTCCATGGACATCCGGGTCACGGCAGTGGAAATGGACGAAACCACTGCCGCCTGCGCCACCATGAACCTGATTCCCTTCCCCCACGCCAGTGTGGTTCACTCCGATGCCACCTCCGTCCCGCTCGACGGCGTGGGCGGCGTCTGGCTGGACCCGGCCCGCCGCACCACCTCCACCTCGGGCACGCGCCGGATCTGGGATCCGGAGGAATTCTCGCCGCCGCTGTCCTTCGTGGAATCCCTCGCCGAATCCGGGCACGCGGTAGGCGTGAAGATGGGGCCCGGCATGCCGCACGAATCCGTCCCTGCCGGTTGCGAGGCACAGTGGGTCTCGGTAGGCGGCGACGTCACCGAAGTGACACTGTGGTTCAATGCGGTCAGCCGCCCCGGCATCCGGCGGGCCGCCCTGCTTCTGGGCCCGCAGGGCGCTGCCGAAATCACCAGCGCGGAAGGGTTCGACGGCGGGCCGGTGGCCCCCGTGGGTCCGGTGGAGGGGTACCTGTACGAGCCCGACGGGGCCGTCATCCGGGCCGGGCTCGTGGCGGATGTCGCGGCGCGGCTGAACGGCCACCTCGTGGACGAACACATTGCCTACATCTGCGCACCGGAGCTCGTGGACACCCCGTTTGCCAGGGCCTACAAGGTCCTGGAGGTGATGCCGTTCAACGTCAAGGCCCTCAAGGCGTGGGTGAAGCAGCACAACATCGGCGTGCTGGACATCAAGAAACGGGGCACGTCGGTCACGCCGGAGGAACTCCGCAAGCAGCTCCTCGCCGGAGGCAAGGGGTCAAAGGGCAAAAAGACAGCCACCCTGGTCCTCACCAGGATCGGCGAGGACCGGGTGGCCATTTCGGTGGAGCCGGTGCAGCCCAGGTAGCCTGCTGCCCGGTTACCGGGCATGCCTGGGCATGGCCTGCTACTGGGCGCGCATGAAGTCTTCGGCCGCGCGGACCTGCTCGTCCGTGGGCCGGACGCCGGTGTACAGCACAAACTGCTCCAGGGCCTGGATGGTGGCCACTTCGGCGCCGGTGATGACCGTCTTCCCGGCAGCCCGGGCAGCCTTGACGAGGGGCGTCTCGGCCGGCAGCGCGACGACGTCGAACACCACCTTCGCGGCATCAACCGCCTCCGGCGGGAAGGACAGCGAGTCGGCGTCGGGACCGCCGGCCATTCCAACGGGTGTCACATTGATGATCATGTCCGCAGTGCTGCCGGCGTCCGCCGCGGGCAGTTCGGCGCTCCACTTGAAGCCGTAGAGGTCCGCGAGCGGCTTTCCTGACGCCGCGTTGCGGGCAACGATGGTGACGTCGCGGAAGCCTGCATCGCGGAGGGCGGCGGCCGTGGCTTTGGCCATGCCGCCGGAGCCCTTGAGCAGCACCGAGTAGTTCGTCGGGACGGCGTTGCGCTGCAGCAGCTGCTCGATCGCCGTGTAGTCCGTGTTGTAGGCCGTGAGCTTGCCGCCGTCGTTCACGATGGTGTTGACCGAATCGATGGCCTTGGCCGAGGGGTCCATCACGTCCACCAGCGCAATGACGTCTTCCTTGTACGGCATGGACACCGCGCAGCCCCGGATGCCAAGTCCACGGACCCCGGCAATCGCCTGGGCAAGGTCCGTGGGCGCGAAGGCCTTGTAGATCCAGTTCAGGCCCAGCTGCTCATACAGATGGTTGTGGAAGCGGGTCCCGTTGTTGCTCGGGCGGGCCGAGAGCGAGATGCACAGGGTCATGTCTTTATTCAGAATTGGCACGGGTCCATTAAACGCCCCCGGAGCCCGGACAGCGCTGTTACGCCACGGAGCGGTGCGTTAGCAGCCGCTTCCGGGCGCAAAAGGTCCAACGGCGGCGGGCAGCTTTCCGGGGGCAGGCGCCCTGCCCGCGAGGACGGCCACCAGGGCGTTGAAGGCTTCCTGGCTGCGGCCGTAGAGGGCCACCTTGGCGGGCGCCGCCGATCCGGCCAGCGGCCACGGCGCATCGAGCGCCACCACGACGTCGCCTTGGGCCGGGGGCCCTTCATAGCCGATCAGCGTCACGAGCGGTCCGGCGCCGAGCGAAATGCCGGCCGCGCGGGCGGCCTCGGCGAAACGCGCGCGGTCCTGTTCATTGCCGCCGGCCACCCGGACGCTGCCGGGCACCATCGGCCCATGGCACGGCCCGGCCAGGACGGTGACTGCTGCTGCGGACACCCGCTGGGAAAGGGCGGAGCCGCTTCCGGGCGCGGCAGCCGGGGACGTAGGGGTGCGGGCGCGCCACATCATCATGGTCACCACCCGCTGGGCTGCCTCGTCGAGGCGGGACGCCGGCAGCGCGCCGGTCTCGACGGCACCCACCACGGCTGCGTGGGCGGCTGCGACGTCTCCGGGCATCAGCAGCAGGTCCGCCCCGGCGGCCAGTGCCAGCGGTGCGGCGGACTCTCCGGGGAACTGCTTGTGCACCGCGCCCATGTTGAGCGCATCCGTCACGGCCACACCCTTGAAACCCATGCCGCGGAGGGCGCCGTAGCTCGCTTTGGACAAGGACGCGGGCACGCCCGGCTCCAGGGCGGGCACGGAGATGTGGCCGGTCATGATCATGGGCAGGCCTGCGTCGATGGCAGCCTGGAACGGTTTCCAGTCCTTCGCCCGGAGTTCCGCCACTGTTGCCTTCTGCACCGGCAGGTTCTCGTGCGAATCGACGGCCACGGAGCCGTGCCCGGGGAAGTGCTTGGCGGAGGGCAGGAGCCCGGCCGCCAGCATTCCCCGGGCAAAACCGACGCCGAGGCTGGCCGCAGCATCAGGGTTGCCGGACATGGCCCTGGCCCCGATGGTCGGGTCCAGCGGGCCGGCCGTGACATCCGTGGCCGGCGCGAAGTCCGCGGTGAAGCCGAGCCCGGCAAGCTCCGCGGCGAGCGCCCTGCCGGCGTCCGTAGCGAGCCCGACGTTTCCGGCGGCGCCGAAGCTCATGGGGGCTGGCCACTCGGTCAAGGGTGCGCGCAGCCGGGCGACCACGCCGCCTTCCTGGTCCACGCCGATCACGGCCGGCCAGGTGCGTCCGTCCGCCTTGGCCGCCTTGTGCAGGAGGCTTATCCCCGAGGCCATCGCGGCGGTGTCCACGGTTCCGTCGGCAGACCGCGGCACGTTGTCACCCATGACGATTGATCCACCCAGGTGCAGCTTTTCCATGGTGGCGGCGTGGGCAGCAAAGTCGGTTCCGGTGAAGAAGGGCATCAGCACCTGCCCGGCTTTCTGTTCGATGCTCATTTTTGCGACGGCGGCGCGGGCAGCGTCGTCGTCCTTCTGCTGCGGTCCCCAACCCAGCTGGCGTTCTCCGGGGGCGGGGGTTGTAGGCCTGGGCGCTGCCGGGCTCCCGGACGCGGGCGCGGAACGCAGGGCACTGCCGGACGCCGGTGCCGGTGCCGTTGGCGATGGCGTTCCGGACTGCGGTCCGGAGGAGGGGGAAGGTGCGCCTGTACAGGCGGCGGTGGCAAGCATTGCCGCCGTCACCGCCAGCGTCGTCGCTGTTTTGTGGAAAGTCCTTGTGTGAAAACTGTCACTGCGTCCTTGAAACCAAGCCATCATCTCGATGCTACCCCTGCACTAGACTTGAACCACCCGTTGCCCGCCCTCTGGCTGCTTCTGCAACGGACGGCGGAACAGTGAAGGGACCACATGAAGATTGATTTCGCTTCATCCAGGCAATCAACTCTTGGTGTGGAATGGGAGCTCGCGCTGGTCAATGCCCAGACCGGCGAACTGGCCTCGGTAGCCAATGAGGTGCTCCGCGGTGTGGCCGCCAACCATCCCGAGCTCAACGAGGACGACGAACACCCGCACATCAAACAGGAACTCCTGCTGAACACGGTGGAGCTCGTCACCGGTATCTGCGAGACGGTGGCGCAGGCCAAGGCGGACCTCAGCAGTTCGCTCGCCGCCGTGCGGGAAGTCACCGATCCCATGGGTGTCGAACTCTTCTGCGCCGGAAGCCATCCTTTCAGCCCTCCGCAGCTGCAGCCGGTCACGGACAAAGCACGGTATGCCAAGCTCATCGACCGCACCCAGTGGTGGGGGCGCCAGATGGTGATCTACGGCGTGCACGTCCACGTGGGCCTGGACAGCCGCGACAAGGTCCTGCCGGTGCTGGACGGACTGCTGAACTACTTCCCCCATTTCCAGGCGCTCTCCGCCTCGAGTCCCTTCTGGGGCGGCGAGGACACCGGCTACGCATCCCACCGCGCGCTCATGTTCCAGCAGCTGCCTACCGCGGGCCTGCCGTTCCAGTTCTCCACGTGGGCAGACTACGAATCCTATGTCCAGGACATGTTCACCACCGGAGTGATCGACACCATCTCGGAGATCCGCTGGGACATCCGCCCGGTCCCCAACCTGGGCACCATCGAGATGCGCATCTGCGACGGCCTGGCCACGCTGGAGGAAGTCGGCGCAATCGCAGCCCTGACCCAGTGCCTGGTGGACGAATTCTCCACCATCCTGGACAACGGCGGCACCATTCCCACCATGCCGCCCTGGCACCTCCAGGAAAACAAGTGGCGTGCGGCCCGGTACGGCCTCGATGCGATCATCATCCTCGACGCCCAGGGCAACGAGCAGCTGGTCACCGAGCACCTGCTCGAAACGCTGAACCGGCTCGCGCCCGTGGCCGCGAAACTCGGCTGCTCGGACGAGCTTGCCGACGTCGAAAAGATCATCAGCCGCGGTGCCGGGTACCAGCGGCAGCGCCGTGTCGCGGCGGAAAACGGCGGCAACCTTCAGGCCGTGGTGCTGGACCTCGTCAAACAGATGCGGAACGGCCCCACCGCCTGAATCCCCCTGAGTTTCCCCTTGAGGGGTTTTAGGCGGGAAGGGATACCGCCGTGACCGGCATGGACGAATCCGGGGCGAAACTGATGCCGCTGGGCTCGATGCCGGCCATGACCAGCTGGGCCCCGAGGGCGGCCACCATGGCCCCGTTATCCGTGCACAGATCCAGCGGCGGGACGGTCAGCCGGATCCCGGCCGCACTGCACCGCTGCTCGGTGAGCTGGCGCAGCCGTGAGTTCGCGGCAACTCCGCCGCCCAGCAGCAGCTCGGTGATGCCGTATTCCCGGCAGGCAAGCACCGCCTTGGACGTGATCACGTCCACCACAGCCTCCTGGAACGCGGCCGCGACGTCCGCGACCGGCACCTCCTCGCCGCGGGCTTCGAACTGCTCCACGCAGCGGGCGACGGCGGTCTTCAGTCCGCTGAACGACCAGTCGTAGCGGTGCGGGCCGGGTTCGTCCGCGGTGCCCATGTATTTGGGCTGCGTCAGCCCGCGCGGGAACCGGATCGCCTTGGCGTTGCCGGTCCGGGCAAGTTTGTCGATGGCCGGTCCGCCCGGGTAGCCGAGGCCCAGAAGCCGGGCCACCTTGTCGTAGGCTTCCCCGGCGGCGTCGTCGATGGTGGAACCCAGCAGCTCGACGTCGTCGGTGATGCTCCTGATCCGGAGGATTTCGGTGTGGCCGCCGGACACCAGGAGGGCGCCCAAATTCTCAGGCAAGATGTTGTCGGGCAGGCTGTTCCCCGCCTGCAAGAGGCCGACGCCGACATGGGCCACCAGGTGGTTGATGGCATACAGCGGCTTGCCGGTGGCCACCGCGAGCGCCTTCGCGGCGCACACGCCCACCATCAGCGCCCCGGCCAGGCCCGGACCGGACGTGACGGCGATAGCGTCGACATCGTCGAGTCTTACTCCGGCCTCCGCGAGGGACGCCTGCAGCGTGGGCACGAAGGCGTCCAGGTGTGCGCGCGACGCGATCTCGGGGATAACCCCGCCGAAGCGGACGTGTTCCTCCATAGAAGAGGACACTGTGTTGCTGAGCAGGGCTGTTCCGCGCACGATTCCCACGCCTGTCTCATCGCAGGAGGATTCGATGCCCAGGACAAGGGGTTGCGTTCGGTTCATGGTGTGTCTGCCTCCGTGGCCGTCAAGTGGTCGGGGGTCGCATTAGTGGCCGCCGGTCCTGCCAGAAGGCCGGAGTCCGGGAGTTGGAGGCGCATGATCAGGGCGTCCACCCCGTCCCGGTAATACCGTGGGCGGACGTGGATCTGTTCGAAGCCGAAGCGGCGGTAAAGCTGCTGGGCCCGGGGGTTGTCCGCCCTGACTTCCAGCAGCACGTCCGCCGCCCGGCGCCGCCGGCTTTCGGCGATGAGCTCGGTCAGCAGGGCCGAGCCGATCCCCCTGCCTTCACACTCCGGCACGACGGCGATGGTCTGCACGTCCGCGATCGGTTCGATGCACATCAGACCGGCGTAGCCCACGATTTCGCCGGCAGCCTCGGCCACTAGGTAGTGGCGGGTTTCGGCCTGTGCCAGTTCGTCATGGAACATCTGGAGCGGCCAGGCGTCCACCGGGAACAGCCTGCATTCGAGGGTGTGCACCGCAGGGATATCCGCACCGCTCATGGCCCGCAATGTCACGCCGTTCGGGACCACTCCGGTGATTCCTGCCGTCCCGTTCACAGCGCACGCTTCCGGGGGCCCGGGACCTGGGCGTCGGACTCGCGGAGGTACAACGGGGTGGAGTCCGGCAGCTGCTCCCCCGCGGCCAGCCGGGCCAGTGCGAACTGGCCCAGGTAAAGGGCATCGGGCTGCTCCGAGCTGAAGTCCGGATCAGCACGGAGGACATCCTCGTAGATGCCTGCGCCGGCTCCATAGGCCGGCAGGTCGGGCAGCCCGGCCGCGAACCCCACGTGCGGGCCGTCAACCAGCAGGGGCAGCTGGCCATCGGCGAGTGAATAGCGGGCCCAGTACACCTCTTTGCGCCGGGCATCCGTTGCCACCAGGAATTCCGGCACCGCGGACGTCGATTCAGCCACTTCCAGCGCCATGGCGTCCAGGCTCATCAGGCCGTACAGGGGTTTGCCCCACACGTAGGACAGGGTCCGTGCGGTGGCAATCCCGGACCGCAGCCCCGTGAACGGCCCCGGGCCGACACCGGCCACAATCGCGTCGATGTCCGCACCCGTCACCCCTGCGTCGGCGAGCATATCGCCGATGCCCGGAGCCAGCACTTCGGCATGGCTGCGGGTGTCCTCGGTGGAGAAGCTCGCCAGCACCCCTTCGGGCGCATCGTCCGAAACCAGGGCGGCACTGGCCACGGCTGACGTGTCGATGGCAAGGATCAGCATCAGTCATTCCCTTTCAAGGCGGCAGGCAGCAGGGGCTGCTCAGCCCAGCGCGGGCCGAAGCCGCGGATCACGATGGTGCGGGGTTCGTCGTCGTCGTCCGTATCGAAGTCCAGCACACCGTCCTCGGAGTCTGGTGAGCTCACCAGCGGCCGGTGCAGTTCGACGTCGAGCAGGCTGTCGCTAAGGTGCTCCACGCGTCCGCGGCCCCACTCCACCACCGTTACGGTGCTGTCCAGCGTGTTTTCGAGGTCGATGTCATCGATTTCGGCGGCGCTTTCGAGCCGGTACGCATCAACGTGCACCAGGTCTGGTCCGCCGGGACGCGGCCCGTCCGCAAGGTTGGGATGGATGCGGACCAGGACGAACGTGGGCGAAATGATGCCGGCCCGGACACCCAGGCCCTCGCCGAGCCCCTGGGTGAAGGTGGTCTTCCCCGCGCCGAGCTCGCCCGTCAGGACCACCAGGTCGCCGGCCTCGAGAACGGCACCTAGGGCGGCAGCCAGGGCATGGGTTTCCTCGGCGGTCTGCACCGAGAGGGACAGCTCCCACTGCGGATCGCTCATCGTGATTCACCCGGCCGGTCTGCCGGATTTTCGTTGACGTACCGCCTCGGGACGCGCGGGCTGATCCGCGTCACGATCTCGTAGTTGATGGTACCGGCGGCGCGGGCCCAGTCGTCCGCCGTCGGGCCGCCGTCGGCGCCGTCGCCGAAGAGGACCGCCTCGGCACCCAGCAGGCTGGGTCCGCCGGATGCCACGCCGCGGGGTCCCAGGTCGATCACCATCTGGTCCATGGCGATCCTGCCCACCACCGGGTAGTTCCGGCCCTCCACCCGGACGGGGCCGCCGGTGGCAACGCGCGGCACGCCGTCGGCGTATCCAAGCGGGATCAGTCCCAGGGTGCTGGTGCCGGAGGTGCGGTAGTTGAGTCCGTAGGAAACACCCTGGCCTGCCGGGACGTCCTTGCAGTGCGACACCTTGGTGCGGACGGTCATGGCCGGGCGCAGCCCCAGTTCGGCCGGCGACTGCCCGTCAAACGGTGAGAGCCCGTAGATACCCAGGCCCACCCGGACCAGGTCGAAGTGTGTGTCGGGGCGGGAAAGCGTGGCCGGCGTGTTGGCCAGGTGGCGGACTTCGGGGTCCACTCCGGCGTCCTCGGCGATGGCCAGGACTTCGCGGAAGGCCTGCAGCTGCTGGTCCGTTTCCGGGCGGTCCGGTTCGTCCGCCACGGCAAGGTGGGAGAAGATACCCACCACACGGAGAAGGCCTTCGTCCTGGTATTCCATCGCTTCGCCCACCAGGCTGTCCCAGGCTTCCAGCGTTGCGCCGTTGCGGCCCAGGCCGGTGTCCACCTTCAGGTGGACCCGTGCCGGCCGTTCCTGCTCGCGGGCCGCCAGGACAATCTTCTCCAGCTCCCAGCCGGAGCAGCCGATGTCGATTCCGGCGGCGACGGCGGCACCGAAGTTGCTGTCCGGCGTATGCAGCCACGCGAGAAGCGGCGCCTCGATGCCGGCGGCGCGCAGGGCAAGCGCCTCAGAGATGTGCGCAACACCGAGCCACTGCGCCCCGGCGTCGAGCGCTGCCCGGGCCACCGGAACGGCACCGTGCCCGTAGGCATCAGCTTTCACCACGGCCATGACCTGCGCCGGTGAGGCAACGGCTGCCAGGTGGCGGACATTGTGCCGGATGGCGTCCAGGTCGATCACTGCTGAACGTTCGCTGGCGGGGCTTTCACTGGCGGAGCCTGGCGCTGAGTCCGGGACGGGCCGGAAGTCGCCGGTTGCTGCTGGGTAGGTCACCCTAGTGATTCTAGTGGCGCCGCGGCGGGTGGCTTAATTTGGCCAGGCGTGCCTCCACTATCGGCTCCATCACCCGGGTATAGGGTCGTGCGGTATGGCACTGCGACTTGTTCAAGTGAATTTCAAGGCCCGGGACGACTCAGCCCTCGGCCGGTTTTGGGCGGAGGCTCTCGGCTGGGGCGTTTCCAGCGAGGGGCCCGGTGTGACCAATGTTGAACCCGTGGGCTTCACCTGGCCGGACGCCGCCGCCGTCTGCGTCGATGTGGTCAGCGTCCCGGACCCCGAGACAGTGAAATACCGCGCGCACCTTGATCTCGCCACCACCTCTGCGGCCCATCACGAGGAGCTGGTCGCGCACTTGTTGGAGCTGGGTGCCACGGCCGCCGACGTGGGCCAGGGCGATGTGCCGTGGACGGTTCTGGCCGACCCGGAGGGCAATGTGTTCTGTGTGCTGGAGCCGCGACCGATCTACCGGGACACCGGGCCCATCGCCACAGTGGTGGTCAACTGCGCGGATCCGCGGGCCTTGGCCCGGTTCTGGAGCGAGGCTACGGACTGGACCCTGCATGAGCTGACCGACGATCATGCGCGGCTGCGTTCGGCCAAGGGTGTCGGGCCGTACCTGGAATTACTTCGCACGTCCGGCGTGGAGACCGTATGGAACCGTGTCCATCTCGACCTGATGCCGTATCCCGGTGACGATCACGCGGCAGAGGTGGCCCGGCTGCGGGCCCTGGGTGCCACTGACGCCGACGTCGGCCAGGGCGATGTGCCCTGGGTGTGCCTCGCCGACCCGGAGGGCAACGAGTTCTGCGTCCTCACCCCGGGCTGAGCCCCGGCTCGCCGCGCGTCCAGGAGACGCGCCCTACGCGTCGGAGAGGTGGGCGATCGTGGCAGTGGCCCGGCGCAATGCCTGCGGGGGAACGTCGCGCACGATTTCCTCCAGGAAGCTGAAGCGCCGCAGCCACTGGCTGCTCTGCCGTTCAGGCCTGGCGTTGGCCCGCTTCCACCAGTCGGCGATGTCGCCCCAGCCGGGCGCTGCCAGGGAACCGCCCACTTCCTGGACCGCCAGGGACGCGCACAGGTTGGCGAACCGGAGCCGGTCAGCGAGCGGCCAGCACGCCAGGCTGCCCACAATGAACGCCGCGCCGAAGCAGTCGCCGGCACCGGTGGGGTCATAGGCGGAGACCGGCAGGGACGGCACCCATTCCTCCTCGCCCGTCTCGGAGTCCACGGCCATGGCACCCTGCGGCCCCAGGGTCACGACGGCCACCGGAACCCGGTCAGCGAGCGCATACAGTGCCGCCCATGGTGTGTCCCGGCCGGTGAAGGCCATGGCCTCGCGCTGGTTGGGCATGAATGCATGGAAATACTTCAGGTTGTCCAGCCGGGCGGACGACCATTTGCCGGTGGCGTCCCAGCCGACGTCGCCGAAAAGTTTGACCCCCGCGCTGTTGGCGGCAATGGCCCACGGGGCCAGTTCCTCGTCCAGGTCAGCGACGGCGGCGAGCGCGGCGGGCGGTGTGCCGATCAGTTCTGATGAGGTGACCGGTGCAGGGTGGCCGTGGGTCACCATGGAGCGGTCGTGCTGAACGCTGAGCGAGACCGTCACGGGTGAGTGCCAGCCGGGGATGCGCTTGGAGAGGGACAGGTCCACGTGCTCCTGGGCGGCCAGGATCTTCCAGTTGTAGTCCCCATAGCCGTCGTCACCGAAGGCGGCCGCCAGTCCGGTGCGCAGGCCCAGGCGCGCGGCGGCGATGGCTTGGTTGGCCACACCGCCGGGGCAGCTGCCCATGCCCTCGCTCCAGATCTCGGTCCCCGGCTCAGGCGCGTGGGGCAGGCCGGTGAAGATGATGTCCTGGAAAACCGTCCCGGTCAGGAGCAGATCGAAGCTCCCGTCCGCGGGCGTGCGGACGGCGGAGAGCGGGTCGAACCGGCGCTCTGGTATCGCGTCCATGTTCGGCAGACTACGCCCTCGCGCCACCCCTGCAAAGTGCCCCGCCGCGGCGCACCGAGAGGCGTGCGCCCGGTGGCCGAATAGACTGCGTGGTATGCGGCTCATGATTGCCGGTGGCGGCGGGTTCCGTGTCCCGCTGGTGTACCGGGCGCTCACCTCCGGCCCCTTCGCAGGGCTGGTGCGCGAGCTTGTGCTCTTCGACGTCGATCCCCTGCGGCTGGCCGCCATCAAGGCGGTCCTGTCATCGATGGGTCCTTCCGGCGGGTCTCCTTCATCCGGCCACCCCGGCCCTGCGGTCAGCACCACCACCTCGCTGGCCGAAGGCCTTGACGGCACCGACATGGTATTCGCTGCCATCCGCCCGGGCGGAACGGCGGGCCGGATAGCCGACGAACGTGTGCCCCTCGGCCTCGGCCTCCTGGGCCAGGAAACCACGGGCGCCGGCGGAATCTCCTACGCGCTGCGATCCATCCCCGGGATGCTGGAACTGGCCCGCGAAATGAAGCGGCGCTGCCCGGAAGCCTGGCTGGTCAACTTCACCAACCCCGCCGGAATGGTCACCCAGGCGCTGGTCCCTGTGCTGGGCAGCAGGGTGATCGGCATCTGCGATTCGGCCGGCGCCCTGGTTCACCGGGCGGCCCGGGCGGCCGGTGCCCCGCTGCCTGAGGGAAAGCTCGACGGAGTGGGCTACTACGGGCTCAACCATCTGGGCTGGCTTTACCGGCTGGAGTCCGGCGGTCAGGATCTGCTGCCCGGACTGCTGGCGGACGCGCAGGCGCTGTCCGGATTCGAGGAGGGCAGGCTCTTTCCACAGCCGTTCCTCCAGTCCCTGGGCTGCCTGCCCAACGAGTACCTGTACTACTACTACGACACGCAGCGGGCCGTCGGTGCCATCCGCACCATGCGGCAGACCCGCGGCGAATCGATCCACGAACAGCAGTCCGGGCTGTACCCCGCGCTGGCCGCCGCCGGGTCCCGGGCCTACGAACTGTGGGACGCGGCCCGGCGCTCGCGCGAGGAAGGCTACCTGGCCGAGGCGCGCGAGGGCGGAGAACAGCGTGACGAGGACGACCTCGCCGGCGGCGGATACGAGCGCGTTGCCCTCGGTGTGATGCGTGCCCTGTCCGGCGGGAAGGGCGGCGGGGCCGCCGAGCTCATCCTGAACACCCCGAACGCCGGTGCGCTTCCCGGGCTGCCGGCGGACGCCGTCGTCGAGGTTCCCTGCGTGGTGACGTCCGACGGCGCGGTGCCGGTGCCGCAGGACCGTCCGGCGGACGCCCAACTGGCTCTCATGCAGCGGGTCAAGGAGGTGGAGCGGCTGACGGTGTCCGCGGCGGTGCGCGGCCGCCGTGACGACGCCGTCCGGGCGTTCGCGCTCCACCCGCTCATCGATTCCGGGGAGCTCGCCGTCGAACTGTTGGACGGGTACGAGGCGGCCTTCCCCGCGCTCCGGCGCCTGTGGCGCGACGGATCCTGACACCGGGAAGCCCTGAAACCGGCGGGTCCTACAGCTTGCGGTACATCACCTTGAGGCCCACGTAGCCCAGCGTCGGGTGGTTGAAAGCCTCCGGGATGGTGGCCAGGACTTCGAACCCCATGCCCTGCCAGGCCGACACCGCGCGGACGTTGCTCTCCACCACGGCGTTGAACTGCATGGCGCGGAAACCGGCCGCGCGGGCCGCGTCCAGGGAGTAAGCGCAGAGCGCCTTGGCCAGCCCCTTGCCGGCGTGGTCCGGGTGGACCATGTAGCCGGCGTTGGCCACGTGGCTGCCTCCCCCGCCCTGGTTGGCGTGCAGCTCACCGGTGCCCAGCACTGCACCGTCCCGGACAGCCACGAACGCCTGGCCCGGAGCGTCCTTGAACCAGCGGGCCCGGGCTTCGTCCTCCGTGGTGCCGCGGTCCCAGGTGAAGGTGTCGCCGGCCCGGATGACGGGTTCCAGGATCGTCCACATGCCGGGCCAGTCGGCCGCGATGGCCGGGCGGATTTCGATACCGGCTGCGGTGCCGGCTGAGTCTGCGGTTGCGTCTGTGGTTGGGCTCACAGCCGCCACGTTAGCAGGAGGGCTGCGGCTGGTGTACAGGAGGGCCGCACGGCATGCGGTCCGCTGTGAAGGCCGGGGCACTTCAGGAGTACTGTTTTATCGGATGCAGTTCCGCCAGCCGAAGGGAGAGCCGTGACTCTGATCCGCCGTGTCGCATTCCTCTCCCTGCACACCTCGCCCATGGAACAGCCCGGTTCCGGTGACGCCGGTGGCATGAACGTGTACGTGCGGGCGCTCGCGTCGGCGCTGGCCGCCAGCGGTGTGGAAGTGGAAATCTTCACGCGGTCCACGTCGTCGGGACAGCCCGCCGTCGAACACCCGGACCCCGGCGTGTGCGTTCACAACGTGATCTCCGGCCCGCCGCGGAAGCTGCTCAAGGAGGAACTTCCGGAGCTGCTTCACAGCATGGTGGAGGAAGTCGAGCGGATCCGGCAGCGCCAGCCGCACGGCCGGTACGACCTCATCCATTCGCACTACTGGGTCTCCGGCGTCGCCGGGCTGGAGCTTTCGCGGCTGTGGGGGGTGCCGCTGGTGCACACCATGCACACGATGGCCAAGGTCAAGAACCTGCTCCTGCACTCCGGCGAGAAACCCGAACCGCGGCGGCGCGAGGACGGCGAACACCGGATTGTCGACGGCGCCACCCGGCTGATCGCCAACACCCCGGCCGAAGCCGCCGAGCTTGTCTCCCATTACAACGCAGACTTCGACCACATCGACGTCGCTCCCCCGGGCGTGGACCTGACAGTGTTCACCCCGGCCTTCCGGACCCGTTCCCGCGCACAGCTCGGTGTGCCCGCCGGCAAATTCCATCTGCTCTTCGCCGGCCGGATCCAGCGGCTCAAAGGCCCGCAGATTCTCGTCAAGGCAGCTGCCTTGCTCCGCTCCCGCCGCCCGGACATCGACCTGCAGGTCACCATTTTGGGCGCCCTCAGCGGGGCCAAGGACTTCGACCTGAAATCGCTGATCAGCGACGCCGGAATGGACGACGTCGTCACGCACCATCCGCCGGTGAACGCACCTGCGCTTGCCAACTGGTTCCGCTCGGCCGACGTCGTGGTGATGCCCTCGTACAGCGAGTCCTTCGGGCTGGTGGCGCTGGAAGCCCAGGCCTGCGGGACACCCGTGGTGGCCACCCGCGTGGGCGGGCTGTCCCGGGCCATCTTCGAGGGACGGACCGGGCTGCTGGTGGACGGCCACAAAGCCGCCGACTGGGCCGATGTGCTGGAGGCGCTCTACGACGACCCCGCCACGCGGGAGGACATGGGCCGCGCGGCAGCCGTGCAGGCCCAGGGCTTCGGCTGGCAGCGAACCGCCGCGATCACGCTGGAAAGCTACCATGCCGCCGTAGACCAGTACATTGATAGTCACAGAATTCCGGCGGGCCACACGCCTTAGCCGGGAGTGCCGGGAGGGACGCCCGAACGGCTTTGCCTGCAGCCACGAACTGAAGGACAACGATGTCTGACAACAACGTCATGAGTGACCTGGAAATCGCCCAGCGCGCCACCATGCGGCCCATCGAGGAAATCGCCGCCGCGGCCGGCATCAGCACCGATGCCCTGGAACTCCACGGCCGGTACAAGGCAAAGATCGATCCGGCGAAGCTACTGATGCCGGGAGGGGCGCCCGACCGGCTGCCGGGCAAGGTGGTGCTGGTTTCGGCGATGTCCCCCACACCTGCGGGCGAGGGAAAGTCCACCACCACCGTGGGCCTGGCGGATTCCCTGGCGCGGGCCGGGAAGAAGGTGATGATCGCGCTGCGTGAGCCGTCCCTGGGGCCCGTACTTGGCATGAAGGGCGGAGCAACCGGCGGCGGCTACTCGCAGGTGCTCCCGATGGAGGAAATCAACCTGCACTTCACCGGGGACTTCCACGCCATCACCTCGGCGAACAACGCGCTCATGGCCCTGGTGGACAACCATATTTTCCAGGGCAACGAGCTCAACATCGATCCCCGCCGGATGACTTTCAAGCGGGTCCTGGACATGAACGACCGCTCGCTCCGCGAGGTAGTGATCGGTTTGGGCGGCCCGTCCCAGGGGACACCACGGCAGGACAGCTTCGACATCACCGCGGCGTCCGAGATCATGGCCGTCTTCTGCCTGGCCACGGACATTGCCGATCTCCGTGCCAGGCTGGGCCGCATCACCTTCGGCTACACCTACGAGCGTGAGCCCGTGACGGTGGCGGACCTCGGCGTCCAGGGTGCCCTGACCTTGCTGCTCAGGGATGCGATCAAACCCAACCTCGTGCAGACCATCGCCGGAACTCCCGCCCTGGTGCACGGCGGCCCGTTTGCCAACATCGCACACGGCTGCAACTCGCTGATCGCCACCCAGACCGCGCGCCGGCTCGCGGACATCGTGGTCACCGAAGCCGGCTTCGGCGCCGACCTGGGGGCTGAAAAGTTCATGGACATCAAGGCGAGGGTGGCAGACGTGGCTCCGTCCGCCGTCGTGCTCGTGGCAACCGTCCGCGCACTGAAGATGCACGGCGGGGTGGCCAAGGACCGGCTGAAGGAGCCCAACGCGGAGGCTCTGGCGGCCGGCACGGCCAACCTCCGGCGGCACATCCGCAACGTCGAGAAGTTCGGAATCACCCCCGTGGTTGCCGTCAACAAGTTCACCACGGATACCCAGGAGGAGCTCGACTGGCTGCTGGAATGGTGCGCCGGCGAAGGTGTGCAGGCTGCAGTGGCGGACGTCTGGGGCCGCGGCGGGGGCGGGGACGGCGGCGACGACCTCGCGGCCAAGGTGCTTGCCGCGCTGGATGCTCCGCACAGTTTCCGGCACCTGTATCCGCTGGAGCTGTCTGTGGAGGACAAGATCCGCACCATCGTGCAGGAAATGTACGGGGCCGACGGCGTGGACTTCTCCGTCCCCGCGCTCAAGCGCCTGGCCGAAATCGAGAAGAACGGCTGGGCGGGCATGCCAGTTTGCATGGCCAAGACACAGTACTCGTTCAGCGACGACGCCACCCGGCTGGGTGCGCCGAAAGGGTTCACAGTCCATGTGCGGGACCTCATTCCCAAGACCGGGGCCGGTTTCATCGTGGCGCTGACGGGCGCGGTGATGACCATGCCCGGCCTGCCGAAGGTCCCGGCAGCCCTGCGGATGGACGTGGACGATACGGGTAAGCCCGTCGGCCTTTTCTAAACCCTCTCTCACTTCCCGGCGCCTTTCCCCAAACCCTCTCTCACTTCCCGGCGCCTTTCCCCAAACCCTCTCTCACTTCCCGGCGCCTTTCCCCAAACCCTCTCTCACTTCCCGCCGCCTTTCCCCAAACCCTCTCTCACTTCCCGGCGCCTTTCCCCAAACCCTCTCTCACTTCCCGGCGCCTTTCCCCAAACCCTCTCTCACTTCCCGGCGCCCGGGGTCCACTTGTGGATATCTTCTGCGGCATTATCGACTTTCGGGACACAATGCCAGCATGAGTAAGCGCAACAATTTGCCTGGGCTGTTGGCAATCGCTCCGTTCACGGTGGACTCGGCGCGGGCCGCTGGAGTATCAGCGGACAGGCTGCGTCGAAAAGACGTGGTCCATGTTGGGCGCGGACTCTACCGCCCCTCGAACTGGAGTTTTGAACTGGAAGCGGCGGCGCGGGCGCTGTCTGCCGCATCACCGGGCGCATGGATCTCCCATGTCACCGCAGCACGGTTGCGGTGCCAGCTGCTGCCGCCTTGGCTGGCCGACTCAACGGAGCTGCATTTGAGCAAGCCTCGGTCCCTGCCCTCCGTGCGCCGCAAGGGCGTAGTCGGCCATACGGTCTTGGCCCGGGACGATGAGATCGAGTCGATCGACGGCATCAGCATCAGCACCCGGTCGCGGACCTGGCTCGATCTGGCGCGGCAACTGTCAGTAAATGAACTGGTGTGCATGGGCGACCAGCTGGTCCGCATCCCGCGGGAGCCCTTCGAGAGTCGGACCCAGCCCTATGACACCCTGGACGGACTCCGTGCTCTGGTAGGCCGCCACCCAAACCTGCAGGGTGTCGTGCGTGCCCGCGAAGCGTTGGATCTCATGCGGGTCGGCGCCGACTCTGCCCCCGAATCCCTGCTCCGGCTGGCCATGGCCGATGCCGGTCTTCCCGAACCGGATCTGCAGTTGTCATTGCGTGATGCTGACGCCGTGTCCCCAAGCGCCGATCTCGGCTATCGGTGCCGGCGGGTCGCCATCCAGTACGACGGCGAACATCACCTTCTTGACGCCCAGTCCTTTAGTGACCGGCGGCGAAACAAGGCCTTCGAATCGGCCGGTTGGACTGTCCTGATATTCGACAAGGATGATCTTGCAGACGGCTTCCAGGGCGCCATCGGGAAGATTAAGCGGACGCTGCGCACCGCGTGGCTGGATCACCCCCAGGCAGCCGGTTTCGCCGACGTCGGGTGAGAGAGCGTCGCGCCCAAACCCACCGAAAGTGAGAGAGGGTCGGTTCTAAACACGCAGGGAGTGAGAGAGCGTTCCATCCTTCGACGGGGCCGCCTTACCCGCACGGCCGCCGCGCTTGAGCGAAACGATCATGACCACCACACTCAGGACCACCAAAGCAGCAACATATGCCGCGGTGCCCGGGTCCTCGGCGAGGAGCCGCGGAATGGACCTTCCCGGCACGGCAACGGCAAAGACGAACGCCACTGCAATGCCGATGTAGCTCCCGATCATGTTGCCCAAGTGCGATGGGATGTTGCGGCGGATGGCGCTGACGAGGCCAAGGGACACCGTCACGATGGTGAACGCCGACAGCCCGTGCAGCCAGGTGAAATGTCCGGCAGTCACAATCCAGAAACTACTGACGCAGACGTAGTACATGGCGGCCACCCACAGGTAGCCCATGGTGCGGTGGATGCGGTCACGGCGGCTTCGGAAGATTTGAAAGGGGCCGATGACGAGGACGAACAGCGCGGCAATGACATGGCTGACAAGCAGTACATTCCAGTGCTCCATGGCTTTAGGATAGAGCCACTATCCAATACGTGTACATCAGGATAGTTGGTGCCGGGTCTGCTATCCAATGGCTTCCGGCCCTCGCAGGAAGGATGTCCGGAATGCAGCTGAAGGAATTGAGCGAGCAGTCGGGAGTCTCGGCCGCAAGCATCAAGTACTACTTGCGCGAGGGCCTCCTGCCGCCCGGAGCGGCCGTCCACGCAACGCGCGCTCAATATTCAGCGAGGCACGTCGAGCGCCTCGATTTGATCCAGGCGCTCCGCCGGATAGTCGGACTGAACATCGAACAGATTCGCGGCATCCTCAGAATGGCCGACGACGGCGCCTCGCGCCTTGAGCTCTTGGCGGCGGTTCAGCGCGTGGTGCTTGAGTTGGACTCCTACGCCACGGTTAGTGGCGAGGCCGGCTGACGCCGTCGTGCGTCTCAGGGGCTGGCCCGATTCCCCAAGTGACGCCCGGAACGCACTAAATGCCCATCTGGAGCTGATGGAGAGCCTCAACATCCGGGTGCCCGGCGAGCTCCTGGACACTTACAGCAAGGCTATGGACGACGTCGCCGGGGTCGACATTGCGGCCACGGCGGCCCCGGACAGCATCGATGAGCTTATTCTCACGGCCGCCGTCGGCATGCACATGCACAGCCAGCTATTGCTAAGGCTCCTGGCCCTTGCCCAGGCCAGCCACGCGATCCGACGGTACGAACAGGACGCTTAAAGCACGGCGCTCCCCCACCAAAAGTGAGAGAGCGCCGCGCCAAAACCCACCATAAGTGAGAGAGCGTCGCAGGCGGGAGGAACGTGGTTAGCGCTCGAGGTCTCCGCGGATGAAGGCCTCGACCTTTTCACGGGCGATGTCGTCGTTGAACTGCTCCGGCGGGGACTTCATGAAGTAGCTGGACGCGGAGAGCAGCGGGCCGCCGATGCCGCGGTCCAGGCCGATCTTGGCCGCACGGATGGCGTCGATGATCACGCCGGCGGAGTTGGGTGAGTCCCAGACCTCCAGCTTGTATTCCAGCGACACCGGGGCGTCGCCGAAGTTGCGGCCTTCGAGGCGGACGAAAGCCCACTTGCGGTCATCGAGCCACTGGACGTAGTCGGACGGGCCGATGTGCACGTCCTTGGCAGCCAGTTCGGCTTCGACGTTGGAGGTGACGGCCTGGGTCTTGGAAATCTTCTTGGACTCGAGGCGGTCGCGCTCCAGCATGTTCTTGAAGTCCATGTTGCCGCCGACGTTGAGCTGGTAGGTGCGGTCCAGCGTGACGCCGCGGTCTTCGAACAGCTTGGCCATGACGCGGTGCGTGATAGTGGCACCGATCTGGCTCTTGATGTCGTCACCCACGATCGGAACACCGGCGGCGGTGAACTTGTCGGCCCACTCCTTGGTGCCGGCCAGGAACACCGGCAGGGCGTTGACGAAAGCCACGCCCGCATCGATTGCGGCCTGGGCGTAGAACTCGGCGGCTTCCTGCGAACCAACGGGCAGGTAGCAGACCATCACGTCGACCTTGGCGTCCTTGAGGGCCTGGACAACGTCGACCGGCTCTGCTGGGGACTGCTCGATGGTCTCGAGGTAGTACTTGCCGAGGCCGTCCAGGGTGTGGCCGCGCTGGACCGTTACACCGGTGGGGGGAACGTCGGCGATCTTGATGGTGTTGTTTTCGCTGGCCAGGATGGCGTCGGCGAGGTCGACGCCCACCTTCTTGCCGTCCACATCGAAGGCTGCAACGAATTCAACGTCATTGACGTGGTACTTGCCGAACTCCACGTGCATCAGACCGGGGATCGTGGCCTGGGGGTCGGCATCCCGGTAGTAATGGACACCCTGGACCAGGGAAGCAGCGCAGTTACCTACGCCAACAATGGCGACACGAATCGGATTTGAAGACACGGAACTCCTTTGAGAACAAACTTCAGTGCCCGGCGCGGCTGCACTCTGATGTGCGACGGCGGCTGATGGGCACGGCGCCATTGGGCGCCCTTGCATTGTAGCCAACGCCGCCGGGGCCGGAGTTGTTCCCGGCCGGCCCCGGCGGCTCTGTTACGCGAGCCTTTGTTATTCGCGGCTGTGTTAGGCGCGGCTCAGTTAGGCGGGCGCTACTTCTGGGCCCAGAGGTTGATGTCGGACTCGACGGCGAACTCGTCGATCGCTTTCAGCTCCTCCTGGGAGAACGCCAGGTTGTTGATGGCGGACAGCGTGTCTTCCAGCTGCTTGACGCTGGATGCGCCCACCAGCGCGGACGTTACAGGCGACCCCTTGGGCTGGTCGCGGAGGATCCAGGCGATGGCCATCTGAGCCAGCGACTGCCCGCGGCCGGCGGCAATCTTGTTAAGCCCGCGGACCCTGTCCAGCTTGTCCTCGGTGAGGGCCGACTCAGACAGGAACCGTTCCTTGGCGGCACGCGAATCGGCCGGGATGCCGTTCAGGTAGCGGTCCGTCAGCATGCCCTGGGCGAGGGGGGAGAACGCAATGGAACCTGCGCCCACCTGGTCCAGCGCCTCGTACAGGTTGGGGGCGCCGTTCTCGGTCCAGCGGTTCAGCATGGAGTAGCTGGGCTGGTGGATGAGCAGCGGGGTGCCGAGCTCCTTCAGGATCCGGGCGGCCTCGAGGGTCTGCTCGGGGGTGTACGAGGAGATGCCCGCGTACAGGGCCTTGCCGGAGCGTACGGCGTAGTCCAGCGCCCCCATGGTTTCCTCCATGGGGGTTTCCGGATCGGGGCGGTGGCTGTAGAAGATGTCCACGTAGTCCAGGCCCATGCGCTGCAGCGACTGGTCCAGGCTGGAGATCAGGTATTTGCGGGATCCCCACTCGCCGTACGGGCCCGGCCACATGTAGTAGCCGGCCTTGGTGGAGATGACCAGCTCGTCGCGGTACGGCTTGAAGTCGTCCTGCAGGTGGCGACCGAAATTGGTTTCCGCCGAGCCGTCCGGCGGGCCGTAGTTGTTGGCCAGGTCAAAGTGGTTGACGCCGAGGTCGAAGGCGCGGCGGAGGATAGCGCGCTGCTCATCGAAGCGTTTGTCGTCGCCGAAGTTGTGCCAAAGGCCAAGGGAAATGGCCGGAAGTTTGAGGCCGCTGCGTCCCACGCGGCGGTAGGGCATGGATTCATAGCGGTTGTCCGCTGCAGAATAAGTCATACCTGCAATCCTGCCAGCTGTGATGCACGCTACAGCCAACAAGTCCGTTGTTACGCCGCGGGCTGACAGAAACAGCCCGCGGCGCAGCAACCAGCAACCGAAGCCTGTTAGCCCTTAAGGATGGCCGCACTCCACGGCGCCAGCACCAGCGAGCCGCCATCCAAAGCCGGAGCCTCATCGGTGGCGAGCAGCACTGAGCCCGCAGCGTCCCCGAGCTTGACTCCCTGCTCCGAGAAATTCAGTGCAACCTGGACGTCTCCGCGCCGGAACCGCAGCCAGCGCTCGTCCTCGCTGTAGTCCACCTCGGTGTCCGTGAACCCCAGCCCGGCGAGCTCGGGCGTCGAACGGCGCAGCGCGGTCAGCGCACGGTAGAGCTCCAGCAGGCGGGCATGGTCGCCCTCGGCGGCCTCGGCCCAGTTCAGTTTCGACCGGTTGAAGGTCTCCGGATCCTGGGGATCAGGCACGACGGCGGGATCCCACCCCATGCGCTCGAACTCCTTGATGCGTCCTTCCGCCGTCGCCTTACCCAGCTCCGGCTCCGGGTGGGAGGTGAAGAACTGCCAGGGCGTGGTGGCACCGTATTCCTCCCCCATGAAGAGCATGGGAGTGAACGGTGACGTCAGCGTGAGGACAGCCGCCAGTGCCAGCTGGCCGTAGGACAGCGACTGGGAGAGCCTGTCGCCGGTGGCGCGGTTGCCGATCTGGTCGTGGTTCTGGCTGCACACCACCAGGGCCGCCGGGTGCACCAGCCCGGTGTTGATGGGCCGCCCGTGGTGCCGGCCGCGGAAGCTGGAGTAGCTGCCGTCGTGGAAGAAGCCGTCGCGCAGGACCTTGGCCAGGGCGCCCAGTGAGTCGAAGTCGCTGTAATACCCTTCGGTCTCGCCGCTGATGTTCACGTGGACGGCATGGTGGAAGTCGTCGCTCCACTGCCCCTCCAGCCCGTAGCCGTTGACATCGCGGGGGTACAGCAGGCGGGGGTTGTTGAGGTCCGACTCCGCGATCATGGTGATCGGCCGGCCCGTTTCCGCGGCCACCGCGTCGCCCAGGGCGCCGAATTCCTCGAGGAGGTGGACCGCGCGCTCATCCTTGAAGGCGTGCACGGCGTCGATCCGCAGCCCGTCAACGTGGTAGTCCCGGAGCCACATTGCCGCGTTGTCCAGAATGTACCGGCGGACCTCGTCGGATCCGTTCCCGTCCAGGTTGACCGAGTCACCCCAGGTGTTGCCTTCCCCCGACTTCAGGTAGGGCCCGAACTTGGGCAGATAGTTTCCGCTGGGACCAAGGTGGTTGTACACCACGTCCTGGATGACGCCCAGGCCCGCGCCGTGGGCGGCGTCCACGAAGCGCTGGTACGAAGCCGGGCCGCCGTAGCCCTCATGGACGGTGTACCAGAGGACTCCGTCGTAGCCCCAGTTGTGGGTGCCGTTGAAGCCGTTGACCGGCAGGAGCTCCACGAAGTCGACGCCGAGGTCCGTGAGGTAGCCGAGTTTTCCGGCTGCAGCCTCCAGCGTTCCTTCGGGCGTGAAGGTGCCGATGTGCAGTTCGTAGATGACGGCACCCTGGAGCTCCCGCCCTGCCCAGTCCCCGTCCGCCCACTCATGGGCGGACGGGTCGAAGGTACGGGACAGGGAGTGGACGCCTTCAGGCTGGCGGCGGGACCGGGGGTCCGGCACCGGGGTGGTGTCCGTCCCCGGCAGGTAACCGTAGAACACGTCAGTGTCAGCCGGGGCGTCCGGGGCCGTCCACCAGCCCCCGTCGCGCTGGCTCATGGGGTACTCCGTGCCGTCAGCCAGCAAGGTGATGGCGGTGACATCGGGGGCCCAGATGTCGAAGCGTCCGCTTCCGCTCGCGGGCAGCGTCATCAGTGGTTCTCCGATCCGTGGGTGGCAGGAGCAGCTGCAGGAACGAGCAGTGCAACGGGGTAGCCGGCCAGGATGTCCGCAACGCGGACCGGCCCGGGTCCGAAGCTGCTGCCCGTCAGTTCGTCTGTCACGGCTGCCGGGAGCTCCACCGACGTGTCTTGCCAGCCGCCGGACTGTTCCAGCCTGCGCGCCAGCCTGGTGACCAGCGTCAGGGCGCCGGCAGACTCACCGGCGCCGCGGCTGAATGCCACCACGTGCTCCGCGGCCGGCCCGGAAGCGGTGATTGCCGTATAGCCCGTGAAGAGCTCAGGCCGGTCCCGCCGCAGCCTGAGCGCCCGTGAGGTCACCATCAGCTTGGCGGAGTCGTCCCGGTACGACGCCGGACGCTCGCCGGCGTCGAGCGCGTTCAGCGCCCGCTGCCGCGCGGCAAAGTCGACGGTACGGCGGTTGTCCGGATCAGTGAGCGAGCGGTCCCAGAACTCGGTGCCCTGGTACACGTCGGGGACGCCGGGCATGGTCAGCTGCACCAGTTTCGCGGACAGCGCGTTCGCGGCGCCGTACGGTTCCAGGAGAGCCACGAAGGCCTTCAGTTCCGCACGCACTTCCGGGTTGTCGAACGCGGCGTCGACGGCGGCAGCCAGCTTCTGCTCAAACGCCTCGTTCGGGTCCAGCCAGTCGGTGGAATTGCCGGCCTCGCGGGCGGCCTTGGTGGCGTATTGCTGCAGGCGTTCCCGGGAGGCGGGCCACGCCCCGGCGATGGCCTGCCAAAGCAGGCTGGCCAACGGCCCGTCAGGCAACGGGGCCAGTTCCTGCAGCTTGGCCAGAATCTGCTCCCATTCGGTCGCGAACTCGGAGATCACGGAAATTCGTGCCCGGGTGTCCTCGCTGCGCTTGGTGTCGTGGGTGCTGAGCGTGGTCATGGACAGCGGTAGTTCGGCTTCGCGCCGCGCCATCCGGTGGTGGAATTCCGCCGGGTCAATGGCGAACTCGGTGGGATCGGCACCCACCTCGGTCAGGGTGCCCAGCCGGGTGTAGCGGAAGAACGCGGTGTCCTCCACGCCCTTGGCCATCACCATGCCGGAGGTCTGCTGGAAGCGCTGCGCCAGCGCCGAACCGGCATCCAGCAGCAGCGGCTGCAGCAGGTCCACCGCAGGTGCGAGGTCGGGCCGGTTACGCGTAGCCAGGCTGCAGGCTTCCTTGAGGACTTCCTCGCCGTACGGGAGGTACGTCCGGTACACGGGGAAGGCGGCGATGATCTCGGAGATCGCATCAGAGGCCTGCTCACCATCCAACACCGTTCCGGCCGGAAGAAGCCGCGCCAGCCGAAGGACCTCCGAGTGCAGGATGCCGTCGGTGATCCGGCGCTTGGTACCGCGGATCATCTCCTCGTAGTCCGCCGGTTCTCCGCCGCGGAGCCTGCCGTCGAGCCGGTCAAGGGGCGCCTGCGCCGAAGGGTCCACGAAGAGCCGGTCCACGTCCGCCAAGGCGTCGTAGCCAGTGGTGCCTTCGCACTCAAAGGAAGCCGGCAGCTCCTCCCCTGGTTCCAGGATCTTCTCGATCAGCAGGTACCTGCCGCCGGTCGCTTCGCGGAGCCGCCGCAGGTAGCCCTCCGGGTCGGCCAGCCCGTCCGGGTGGTCGATCCGGACCCCGTCCGCCAGCCCTTCGCGGAACCAACGGACCACTTCGGCATGGGCTTCGTCGAACACCCGGGGGACTTCCACCCGGATGCCGGCCAGCGTGTTGACGGCGAAGAAGCGGCGGTAGTTGAGCTCGTTGTCCGCGCGGCGCCAGCCCACCAGTTCGTAGTTCTGGCGGGCGTGGACGTCGCGGGGGTCGTCCCCTTCGGTGTAGCTGCCGTCCGCCAGCGGGAACCGGTGGTCGTAGTAGCGGAGCTCGCCGTCGCGGACTTCCAGCTTGTCCAGTTCGTCGTCGCTCCCCAGCACAGGGAGCCGGATGCGTCCGCCGGCAAAGTCCCAGTCGACGTCGAACGCTTCCGCATAACGGGACTTCCGTCCTTCCTTGAGGAGGGACCACCACCAGGGGTTCTGGTAAGGCGACGCCACCCCCACGTGGTTGGGCACAATGTCCACGAGTACGCCCATGCCGGCGGCCCGGGCAGCCCGGGACACCGCGTCGAGACCTTCGGGCCCGCCACGGTCTGGGTCCACCGTGGACGGGTCCGTGACGTCGTACCCGTGGTCCGACCCCTTCTCAGCCGTCAGGATCGGCGACAGGTAGATCCAGTCCACGCCCAGCGACTTCAGGTAGGGGACCTGGGCCGCAGCGTCCTGGAGGGTAAAGGAGGGTCGGATCTGGAGCCGGTAGGTGGAGACCGGTGTCTTCATGAATCCTTGCCTTTCGCCTTTATCCTCCTGGTCTGCGAGGGTTCGGGGAGGGCCGGTGTGGTCAGCGCCGCAGTGTCGCTGGTGGTGGTCTGGGACAGAGCCGCGAGCGATGCCGCCACCGAGTGGTCCGGCTCTGTTTCCGGAACGCTGTGGGCGCGGAGTACCACGAGTGACTTGGCGGCAACGGGCAGTGCGTCTCCGGCTTCAACCGGTTCGGTGTCGGCGTTGTGTCCCGCGGTGTCGATGATGATGTCCCAGGCGGGAGCGTATTCGTCGGACGGCAGCGTGAACTTCACTTCGTCGTCGTGCGCGTTGAAGTAGAGCACGAAGTTGACGTCGGTGATGCGGCGGCCGCGTTCGTCCCGGCCGCGGATTCCGTCGCCGTTGAGGAACATGCCCACCGAGCGGCCGAAGCCGCTGTCCCAGTCCTCGGGCTTCATGGTGGAGCCGTCAACGTCCAGCCATTCAATGTCCGGAAGCCGTTCGCCCTCGCCGCGGAGGACCGGCCTGCCGTCGAAGAAGCGGCTGCGCCGGAAGGTGGGGTGCTTGTGCCGGAGGGCGTTCACGGCAGCCGTGAACTCCACCAGCGGCTGGTCCACGTTATCCCAGTTGATCCAGGTCAGTTCGGAGTCCTGGCAGTAGCCGTTGTTGTTGCCTTGCTGGGTGCGGCCCAGTTCGTCGCCGTGCAGGATCATCGGCACACCCTGCGAGAGCAGCAGCGACGCGATGAAGTTGCGCTGCTGCCGGGCGCGGAGGCCCAGGACCTTGGGATCGTCGGTGGGGCCCTCGGCCCCGCAGTTCCACGAGCGGTTGTGCGATTCGCCGTCGTTGTTGTCTTCCCCGTTGGCATCATTGTGCTTCTCGTTGTAGGACACCAGGTCCTGCAGGGTGAAACCGTCATGGGCGGTGACGAAGTTGATCGAGGCGACCGGACGGCGGCCGGAGTGCTCGTAGAGATCGGCGGAGCCGGTGATCCTGGAGGCGAATTCGCCGAGCGTTGCCGGCTCTCCGCGCCAGAAGTCGCGGACGGTGTCGCGGTACTTGCCGTTCCATTCCGTCCACTGCGGCGGGAAGTTGCCCACCTGGTAGCCGCCGGGGCCAACGTCCCACGGCTCGGCGATCAGCTTGACCTGGGACACTACCGGGTCCTGCTGGATGAGTTCGAAGAAGGTGGACAGCTTGTCCACGTCATAGAATTCGCGCGCCAGGGTGGAGGCGAGGTCGAATCGGAAGCCGTCCACGTGCATTTCCGTGACCCAGTAACGCAGGGAATCCATCAGGAGCTGCAAGGAGTGCGGGTGGCGGACGTTGAGCGAGTTGCCGGTGCCCGTGTAGTCCATGTAGTGCTTCTCGTCGCCGTCCATGAGCCGGTAGTAGGCGGCGTTGTCGATGCCCTTGAAGGACAGGGTGGGGCCCAGGTGGTTGCCTTCGGCGGTGTGGTTGTACACGACGTCGAGGATCACTTCGATGCCGGCCTGGTGCAGCGAGCGGACCATGGCCTTGAAGTCCTGCACCTGCTGGCCGGTGTCACCGGTGGAGCTGTAGCTGTTGTGCGGGGCGAAGAAGCCGATGGTGTTGTAGCCCCAGTAGTTGTTGAGGCCCTTGTCTTCCAGGATGCCGTCGTTGACGAACTGGTGCACCGGCATCAGCTCGATCGCCGTGACGCCCAGCTTCTGCAGGTGGGAGATGACGGAGGGGTGGGCAACGCCGGCGTACGTGCCGCGCTGGTCCTCCGGAACCTCGGGGTGCAGCTGCGTCAGGCCCTTGACGTGTGCCTCGTAGATCACGGACTTGTGATACGGGACGCGGGGCAGGTGGTCGCCGTCCCAGTCGAAGAACGGGTTGATCACCACACCCATCATCATGTGCGGCGCGGAGTCGGCATCGTTGCGGGAATCGGGATCGCCCATGTTGTAGGAGAACAGCGCCGGGTCCCAGTCGATCTTGCCGTGCACAGCCTTCGCATACGGGTCCATCAGCAGTTTGTTCGGGTTGAACCGGTTCCCGGAGTCGGGATCGTACGGCCCGTGGACGCGGTACCCGTATTTCTGTCCCGGCTGGATGTGGGGCAGGTAGCAGTGCCAGACGTAGCCGTCTACTTCGAGGACCTCGATCCGGGTCTCCGCACCTTCGTCATCGAAGAGGCACAGTTCCACCTTCTCGGCCCTTTCGCTGAACAGCGCAAAGTTCGTGCCAGTGCCGTTAAAGGTGGCTCCCAGCGGGTATGCCGATCCGGGCCAGACTTCCATGTGTACTCCTCGTGCGAACGAACAAATCTTTAGACAGACTACTAGTAAGTAGGATTACTATTATGGTTCCTGCGCTTTGCGCCCTATGGTTACAGCGTCCTCATCACCTCCGGCACGTAGTCAGCGATGGCACCGGCGGTCACGGGACCGCCAGCAGAGGCTAGGGTGCCGGCGCGGCCGTGCACGCTCGCCGCCATGGCGCCGATGGCCGCCCAGCGCTGTTCCGCGGAGATCCCGCACGCGTCAAATTTGTCCTCGTCGTCCGAATGCTGGGCGAGCAGGGAGCCGAGGATCCCGGCCAGCACATCGCCGCTTCCGGCGGTGGCCATCCACGGCGAGGCTTCCGCCTGGCTGAAAACCGGGCCCGACGGCGGGGCCACCAGTGTGGTGGCGCCCTTCAGCAGGACGGTGGCTCCGGTTCGTTCGGACGCCTGCCGCACGGCCTCGAGCGTGGCGCCGTCAACGCCCTGCCGCCCCAGGTCGATCCCGTAGCGCTGTAGGAGCCGGGCCAGCTCGCCGCCGTGCGGTGTCAGCACCACCTGCGGTGGCAGGACGTCGGGCAGGGCCGGCAGCGCACCGGCGTCGGCAGCCACGGGCAGTCCGGTCTCCACGGCGTCGCGCGCACGGCGCAGCTGGTCGTCGTCTCCGTCGGCGATCCCCGGGCCAACCAGCCATGCCTGGACGTGGGCGTCAGCAACGGCGTCCGGCCCGCACACCACCTCCGGGCATGCCTGCCGGACGAGCCGGGTTGCCTCGGGCGGGCCGAGGTACCGGACCATGCCGGCCCCGGCCGCGAGGGCGCCCCGGCAGGCGAGCACGGCGGCCCCCGGGTATTGCTGTGAGCCGGCAACGATCCCCAGGACACCGCGGGTGTACTTGTGGGAGCGGCGCGCCGGCGGGGGCAGCAGGCGGGCAAGGTCGGCGGATTCCAGGCGACGCAGCACCGGCAGCGGCAGTTCGGTTTCGATGCCGATGGGGATGACCAGCACGCGTCCGGCATGGTCGGCGCCGGGATCGGCAAGCAGGCCCGCCTTCGCGCCGCCGAAAGTCACGGTGATATCCGCCGGAAGAACCGGGTCATAGGACTCGCCGGTGTCCGCGTTCACGCCGCTGGGAATGTCGCAGGCCACCACAAATCCGTGGGCCCCGCCGTTCAGCTTCTCGACCAAGGACGCCGTGGCGCCGCGAAGGCCTCCTTGGGCGCCGGTCCCCAGCACCGCATCAATCACGACGTCGGCTCCGCCAGCCGCCGCTGCCAGCTCGCCCGCGTTGTGGTCGGTGAGGATCAGGGTACGGCCGCCGGCGCGTTCAAAGGCGGCCAGGCCGTCAGGATGGGCGTCACCGGCCGTGAGCACCGCCGTCATACGCATTCCGCGGGCAGCCAGGAAAGCGGCGGCGAATAGCCCGTCTCCCCCGTTGTTGCCCTTGCCGGCCAGGACTGCAACGCTGGCGCCGTAGGGCCGGATCCCCCGCGAGACAAGCTCACGGACCACTGCATTGGCGAGCCCATAGGCTGCGCGTTGCATAAGAACAGCGCCCGTGCCGGATCTCAGGCTTGCCTGAAAGAACCGCTTTTCGGCCTCCCGTATTTGGGTTCCGGTATAGGCGCTGATCATGTTCAGTCCAATCGGTGCAGGGTCCGCGGCAGGGCTGCAGGTGAAAGTCCGCGTCAGCCTTCCGCGAGGACGGTCGCCGTGGCGATTCCGCCGTCGTGGCTCATCGAAAGGTGCCAGCGCTTGACGCCCTTCGACTCGGCAACGGCCAGCACAGTGCCTTTGACCTGGATGGTGGGCCCGTTCTGGTCAAGGCCGATCCAGCAGTCCTGCCAGTTCATGCCCGCCGGGGCACCCAATACCTTGGCCACGGCTTCCTTGGCCGCAAAGCGCGCGGCCAAGGAGCGGGTGTTCAGCTCCCGCTCGGCCGGAACGAACAGCCTGTCACGGAGCCCGGGGGTCCGTTCCAGCTGCCGGCCGAACCGTTCAATGTCTACGACGTCTACTCCAATGCCAACAATCATGCGGCTTATTCTACGGTTACGCTCTTGGCCAGGTTGCGTGGCTGGTCCACGTCGTATCCCTTGGCTGTGGCGAGTTCGAGGGCGAAGATCTGGAGTGGAACGGCTGCCAGGAGCGGCGCGAGGAGCGTGGGCGTCTCCGGGATGTAGAAGACGTGCTCGGCGTAGGCCTTGACCGCTTCGTCGCCTTCCTCGGCGATGACGATGGTTTTCGCACCGCGGGCCCGGACCTCCTGGATGTTGGAGACCACCTTGGCGTGCAGCGAGTTCCGGCCGCGCGGGGACGGAACCACCACGAATACCGGCTGGCCCTCCTCGATCAGCGCGATCGGGCCGTGCTTCAGTTCGCCGGCGGCAAAGCCCTCGGCGTGGATGTACGCAAGTTCCTTGAGCTTGAGCGCGCCTTCCATGGCCACCGGGAACCCGACGTGGCGGCCCAGGAACAGCACCGACTTGACCCCGGACATGGACCGGGCCAGCTCCTTGATCTCGTCCGCGTGGTCCAGGACCTGCTGGATCTTCGCCGGGACCTTGCCCAGGTCGGCCAGGATGTCCTTGATCTCGCCCTGGAACTTGTTGCCGCGCAGCTGTGCCAAATACAGGCCGAGCAGGTAGGCGGCGGTGATCTGCGCCAGGAAGGCCTTGGTGGACGCGACGGCGATTTCCGGCCCGGCGTGCGTGTACAGCACGGCGTCCGATTCGCGCGGAATGGTGGAGCCGTTGGTGTTGCAGATGGAGAGGGTCTTGGCGCCCTGTTCCTTGGCGTAGCGGACGGCCATCAGGGTATCCATGGTCTCGCCGGACTGCGAGATGGACACAATCAGCGTGTTCTCGTCCACGATCGGATCGCGGTAGCGGAACTCGTGGGAGAGCTCCACCTCGGTCGGGATGCGGCACCAGTGTTCGATGGCATACTTGGCCACCTGGCCGGAGTATGCGGAGGTGCCGCAGGCGAGCACGATGATCTTGTTGATCTTCTTCAGGTGCTCCGGGTCGATGCGCATTTCATCGAGGGTCAGCTTGCCGTCAAGGTCCGAGCGGCCCAGCAGGGTGTTGGCCACGGCGTCGGGCTGGTCGTGGATTTCCTTCTCCATGAAGGACGGGTAGCCGCCCTTCTCGGCCGAGGCCGGGTCCCAGTCAACGTGGTATTCCTTGCCGTGGGCCGGGGCGCCGAAGAAGTCTGTGATCTCCACGGTGTCCGCGGTGATGGTCACGATCTGGTCCTGGCCCAGCTCCACGGCCCGGCGGGTGTAATCGATGAAGCCGGAGACGTCGGAGCCGAGGAAGTTCTCGCCCTCGCCCAGGCCCACCACGAGCGGCGAGTTGCGCCGGGCGGCGACAACGACGTCGGGCTGGTCCGCGTGCACGGCCAGGAGCGTGAACGCGCCTTCGAGGCGCTGGCAGGCAAGCTGCATGGCCTTGGTCAGCCCGCCCTTGGAGGCGTCGCCGTTCAGCTGGTTCCGGAAGATATCGCCCAGCAGCGCCGCGGCCACCTCGGTGTCCGTCTCGGACGCGAACACCGTGCCCTTTTCAAGGAGCTCCAGCTTGAGCTCGGCGTAGTTTTCAATGATGCCGTTGTGAATCAGGGCCAGCTTGCCGCCGTCGGACAAGTGCGGGTGCGCATTCTGGTCCGTGGGCCCGCCGTGCGTGGCCCAGCGGGTGTGCCCGATTCCGGTGACGGAATCCGGCAGCGGATTCGCTTCCAGTTCCGCGAGCAGGTTGCTCAGCTTTCCGGACTTCTTGCGGGACGAAATTGTCCCGTCCGACACCACGGCAACGCCCGCCGAGTCATATCCCCGGTACTCCAGACGGCGGAGTCCCTCAAGGACAACGTCCAACGCGCCGTGGCCAACATTTACCCGGCCTGACGAATGGCCTACGTATCCTACGATTCCACACATAGACCCAAGCTTATATGGAGTAGGGGTCCGCTGAGGTCTGGCTCGGCCCCGGCGGCACTGTTCCCGGGCTCCGTTACAGCGGATGCGACGCCCTCCATTTCGCTCTCAGCGTCGCGGAGGGCAGAATCTCTAGGGTGACTTTGCAACGCAATGAAGCGAATGGAGAGGGCGTCTCCCCGTTCGTGGAGCTGGACAGGCAGACCTGGTCCCGGCTCGCAGCCCAGATGGAACAACCTCTGAACGAAGAGGACGTGGTCCGTCTCAGAGGGCTCGGTGATCCGCTGGACATGAAGGAAGTCCGCGAAGTCTATTTGCCGCTGTCCCGGCTGCTTCACCTCTATGTGGAGGCCGCGGGCCAACTGCACGCCGCCACCACCACCTTCCTCGGCGAACAGACGCAGCGCACGCCCTTTGTGATCGGCGTGGCCGGTTCGGTGGCCGTGGGCAAGTCCACCATTGCGCGCGTGCTCCGTGAAATGCTTCGCCGCTGGCCCGGGACGCCGAATGTGGAGCTCATCACCACTGACGGTTTCCTGTATCCCCTGGCCGAGCTCAAGCGCCGGCACCTCCTGGAGCGGAAGGGCTTTCCGGAGTCGTACGACCGCCGCGCACTCCTCCGCTTTGTCAGTGAGATCAAGGGCGGCGCCGAAGAGGTCAGGGCTCCCTGGTACTCCCACGTCACGTACGACATCGTTCCCGGCAAGGAAGTGGTGGTCCGCCGGCCGGACGTGCTGATCGTGGAGGGCCTGAACGTCCTGGCCCCCGCCCGTCCCCGCCACGACGGCAAGCAGGGGCTGGCGCTGAGCGACTTCTTCGACTTCTCCATCTATGTGGACGCGAAGACCTCCTACATCGAGGAATGGTACGTGGACCGGTTCCGCAAGCTGCGCACCACCGCCTTCGCCCAGCCGGAGTCCTACTTCCACCGCTATGCCACGCTGTCCGACGAGGAAGCCGAGACTACCGCCCGCGACATCTGGAAGCGCATCAACGAGCCCAACCTCGAGGAAAACGTCCTTCCCACGCGGGGCCGGGCGCAGCTGGTGCTCACCAAGGAAGCGGACCACTCCATCCGCCGCATGCTGCTGCGGAAGGTCTAGCACAGGTGTGCCACAACTGCGCCGCGGCTCTTGGGGCTGCCGAATCGGTTCCTGTTTCCACGGCGCCGAGCCGGCGGGCGGTCGCAAGGCTTCTGGTCGCCGGCGCCGGGCTGACCGCGTTGGCAGCCTGCACGCCCGACGGCGGAACCCGGCCGCCGTCGTCTTCCTCCCCGTCCGCAACGTCCGCCTCCGCCTCGCAGGCGGCAACCCCGCCGTCCGCCGGGTCCCCGTCGGCAGGGCCGGAGACGAGCGCTGCCGCCACCGAACCGGGAACGGTAGTTGCCCCGGCTCCCAGCGCCGCGCCGACGCCCACGTCGCCCGCGGCCGGACTGGCCCAGCAGCACTCGCTGACGGATCCCGCCAGCCCATGGCTGGTGGTCAACAAGCACCGGCCGCTCTCCCCCGCCGACTACATCCCGGCGGATCTGGTCCAGCCGAACATCGCGCTGGCTGTTTCGGGCGAGTCGGCGCAGTTGAACAGCACGACGGCCGCCGCCGCTGAGCAAATGTTCGCTGCGGCGGCGGGAGACGGCGTCACCATAACGCTGGCCAGCGGCTACCGGTCCTACGGCACGCAGGTGGCAACCTACAACGGCTATGTGGCGTCTCGGGGTCAGGCCGAAGCCGACACGGCTTCGGCCAGGCCCGGGTTCTCGGAGCACCAGACAGGCTGGGCCTTCGACATCGGCGACGGCGGCGGGGCGTGCAGCTTCCAGCCCTGCTTCGCCGAGCAGCCGGCCGCTGTGTGGGCCAAAGCCAACGCCCACCGCTTCGGCTTCGTGGTGCGGTACCCCTGGATGTTCCACCAGATCACGGGGTACTACTACGAGTCCTGGCACCTGCGGTATGTCGGCGTGGAGGCGGCAACGGACATGGCTGCCAAGGGCATCGCGACGCTGGAGGAGTACTTCGGGCTGGAAGCGGCACCGGCGTATTTGTAGCTTGCCGCTCGTTTGTGAGCCGCGACACGTCCCGTGAAATTACCTTCTTGTCACACCGCGTTCACAACGCCGCGCTAGCTTTGGTCCTATGTTGACCGGATTCAAGAATTTCATCATGAAGGGCAACGTCGTAGACCTTGCCGTCGCGGTGGTCATGGGTGCCGCCTTCAGCGCCGTCGTGACCTCAATCGTTGAAGGCCTGCTGACTCCGCTGATCGGCCGCCTGTTCAGTGCCAAGGGCATTGAAGAGATGCAGTGGGAGGGGTTCATGTATGGCTCCGTCATCTCTTCCATCATTTCGTTCCTGCTCATCGCCTCAGCCATTTACTTCGTGGTGATCATGCCGATGAACCACATGATCGAACACCGCAACCGCCGGCTCGGTATTGGTACCGAGGTCAAGGAAGAGGCCGCTGAGGACCCCCAGATCGCACTCCTCACCGAAATCCGTGATTCCCTCCGGAGCGGCAGCACCCGGGCCTAGCATCCGTGACATAACAAAAGTGGTCCGCTTCCGGCTGGAGGCGGACCACTTTTTTGTTTCTCGGGGTCTGAGTTAGGCGGCCGGCGCCACTGCCAGGCGCTCTTCCACCACGGCGGCAAGGTGCTTGCAGATGCGCTCGGCGGTGGGCATGTCGGCAGCTTCAACCATGACGCGCACCAGGGCTTCGGTTCCCGACGGCCGGAGGAGCACGCGGCCGGTCTCGCCGAGTTCCGCGGAAGCTTCAGCGACGGCGGCCAGGACACCCTCATCGGTGCCGGCGCGGGCCTTGTCCACGTTCTTGACGTTGATCATCAGCTGCGGAAGCTTGGTCATCGCCGTGGCGAGTTCCTTCAGTGGCTTGCCCGTGAGCGCCACCTGGGCTGCCAGCTGCAGGCCGGTGAGTAGGCCGTCGCCCGTGGTGGCGTGATCGGCGAAGATCACGTGGCCGGACTGCTCGCCGCCGAGGTTGTAGCCGCCGTCGCGCATTTCCTCGAGAACGTAGCGGTCCCCCACTGCGGTCTCGCGGATGCTGATGCCTGCGTTGCGGAGGGCGATCTTCAGGCCGAGGTTGCTCATGACGGTGGCCACCAGGACGTTGTCCTTGAGCTTGCCGGATTCCTTCAGCGCGAGGGCGAGGATAGCCATGATCTGGTCACCGTCCACCTCGTTGCCTTCATGGTCGATGGCAAGGCACCTGTCGGCGTCGCCGTCGTGGGCGATGCCCAGGTCGGCACCGTGTTCCACCACTGCCTTCTTTAGGGCACCGAGGTGGGTTGAGCCCACGCCGTCGTTGATGTTCAGGCCGTCCGGCTCGGCGCCGATGACCACGATCTCGGCGCCAGCGTCGTTGAAGAGCTGCGGTGAACAGCCACTGGCCGCGCCGTGGGCACAGTCGAGGACCACCTTCAGCCCATCGAGGCGGTGCGGCAGGGTGCCGAGGAGGTGGACGATGTAGCGGTCCTCGGCGTCAGAGAAGGTCTGGATGCGGCCTACGTCGCTGCCTGTGGGCCTGACAGGATCTTTGCCCATCTGCGCCTCGATGGCATCTTCCACCTCGTCAGGCAGCTTCTGGCCGCCCCGTGCGAAGAATTTGATGCCGTTGTCCGGCGCCGGGTTGTGGGAGGCGGAGATCATGACGCCGAAGTCGGCGTTGAGGTCAGCCACCAGATAGGCGGCGGCTGGGGTGGGGAGGACGCCGGCGTCGTAGACGTCGATGCCGGAACTGGAGAGTCCCGCCGAGACGGCCGCCGAGATGAACTCGCCGCTGGCACGCGGATCGCGAGCCACGACGGCGCGCGGCCGGGCGCCGTTGGCTGTGCGGTCGTGGCCGAGTACGACGGCGGCCGCTTGCGCCAGCTGCATCGCCAGCTCTGCTGTGAGCAGGCCGTTAGCCAGGCCCCGGACACCATCTGTTCCAAATAATCTAGACATCGGGTCAAGTTTAGACGATGGTCCGGCCGGGGCTGTCTTTGGCTGGTTCCACGGCGATGGTTGCCTCGCCGTGTCGCCCGCCTTCCTGACCTAAGCCGCCACGGCGTTTAACGGCGAAAGCCCGCCCCGCCGAGTGGCGGGACGGGCTTCCGATAAGCGGGTTTAGCGCTTGGAGTACTGCTGAGCCTTACGGGCCTTCTTGAGACCAGCCTTCTTGCGCTCGATGACGCGGGCGTCACGACGCAGGTAGCCGGCCTTCTTCAGGGTGGCGCGGTTGTTCTCGGTGTCGATCTCGTTCAGTGAACGGGCGATGCCGAGGCGCAGTGCACCGGCCTGGCCGGAGATGCCGCCACCGTGGATGCGGGCAATGACGTCGTAGGCGCCATCAAGATCGAGGATCTTGAAGGGCTCGTTGACGTCCTGCTGGTGCAGCTTGTTCGGGAAGTAGTTCGCCAGCTCGCGGCCGTTGATGGTCCACTTGCCGGAGCCGGGGACGATGCGGACGCGGGCGACGGCTTCCTTGCGGCGGCCAACAGCTGCGCCGGCAACGGTCAGTGCCGGGCGTTCCTTCTTCGGCGCTTCTGCTTCTGCAGGACCGCTTTCCGAGGTGTAGCTGGTCAGGTTTTCCTCAGCCGGAACGGCCTCGGTGGTCAGTTCTTCGTTCTGAGCCACGATTCTCCTTGTATAGATAAGTTGTTGGTGGCCAGGACTACTGGGCGACCTGGGAAATTTCGAAAGTCTTGGGCTGCTGGGCGGCGTGCGGGTGCTCTGCACCGCGGTAGACCTTCAGCTTGCCCAGCTGCTGTGCAGCAAGGGAGTTCTTCGGGAGCATGCCCTTGATGGCCTTCTCCACGGCGCGGACCGGGTTGGATTCCAGCAGCTCCGCGTAGTTGACGGAAGTCAGGCCACCCGGGTAGCCGGAGTGGCGGTAAGCGCGCTTCTGCTCGAGCTTGGCGCCGGTGAGGGCAACCTTCTCGGCGTTGATGATGATGACGAAGTCGCCCATGTCCATGTGGGGAGCAAAGGTGGCCTTGTGCTTGCCGCGCAGCAGGATTGCGGTCTGGCTGGCGAGACGACCAAGGACAACGTCGGTGGCGTCAATGACGTGCCACTGGCGGTTGATATCGCCGGGCTTCGGGGTGTACGTACGCACGGTGTTTGCCTCGTTCTTGTTCTGGCGTTCTTGTTTAGGTGTCACGTAAGCGTGTGCACCTACTATCTATGCGCTACCGGAACAGAGGTGAGGGCTCCAAGAATCCAGTGGTCCAGAAGTCTCGAATGTGCCCGAGGAGTAGTTATCCTGCAACCGGATTCTCAGCGGGCACGCATCATCGAGAAAGGACACGCACAACGACTATCAAGAATAGCGGGTACAGAGGCCACTGGTCAAAATAGGCTCTAGCTAGCCAGCCTGCGCCGGTCCTGATGTTCGGGTCCGGCACCGTGGACCATGAACAACTCCGAGCTTAGGTGCCCTGTTGACTGAAATGCCCCCGGCCGCCCTGTTGGTAATCTCCTGCGCCCTCCTGGGCCTCGCCGTGGCACCTCTTGCACTGACGGTCGCGCGCCGATTGCTGCCCGGCGTCGAGTTAGGGCACGTCCGCTGGCACGGTGCGGCCGGTGCAATTGCTACTGGGGTGCTGTTCGGAGCCATGGCCTGGCGGTTCGGCTGGTCCTGGGCGCTGCCGGCCTTCCTCTTCCTCTGCGCAGCTGGCCTTGTGCTCTCCCGGATCGACCTTCAGCACAAGCTATTGCCCAACCGGATCGTTGTTCCCACGCTCGGAATAGGACTCGCGCTGCTGCTTCTGGACGCCGGCATGAACCAGCGATGGGGAAATCTGCTCGTAGCAGCCATCGGATGCGCCGTAACTTTCGTGCTTTACCTGATTTTGGCCCTCATTTCCCCCCGCGGAATGGGTATGGGCGACGTAAAGCTCTCAGCACCACTTGGTTTGTACTTGGGCTATCTCTCGATAGGCCACCTGATACTAGGTATAGCCCTGGGTTTTAT
This sequence comes from Arthrobacter sp. LjRoot78, assembly GCF_964254335.1. Lineage (NCBI taxonomy): Bacteria > Bacillati > Actinomycetota > Actinomycetes > Micrococcales > Micrococcaceae > Arthrobacter > Arthrobacter sp. LjRoot78. The sequence goes on from NZ_CAXUTG020000001.1 coordinate 3,208,179, forward strand.
TGTGGGCGCTGTTACCAGTGTTCTCCTTGTTACAGCCGGATTTGCGGGGCGGAAGAGCGCTGTGCCATTCGGTCCTTCCATGTTCGCCGGATGCCTTCTGGCAGTGCTGTGGGGCGCCGAGATGGGGCGGATTCTCCTGCCCGCAACTGTCTCCCGCTAACCGTTTCCGAGTACACCAAGTAGTCGCCTACTTGGGTGGCCGGTAGAAAGCGGTGTAACAGCAAGTAGACGTTCGATTCTGGTGTCTAAAAGACGAGTACATCCACTCATTGTGGGGCTATTTGTGACTCCTGTATTCCTTTGTGTATCGAAGTTCCAGCAACGCCAACTTGGGGGGAGCAGGAATTTCGAAACCAATTCAGCACTCACAAAAGGAACAAGAAAATGAACTCTGCACTGGTCTCCCTCGTCGCTTTTGTCGCCGGCGTAAAGAACCGCCTCACGGGTGAAGAGAAGGGCGCAACGGCCGTTGAGTACGGCCTGATGGTTGCCCTCATCGTCATCGCCGCCATTGTCGGTATTACGGCTGTCGGTGGTGGGCTCCAGACACTCTTCGCGGACATCGCTACCCGCCTTTAGGCATCCGATCAATCAAGCGCCGAACTGATGGCGGCTTCCAGGCCATCTGGAAGCCGCCATTGGATTTTCGAGACATGAGGATCGGAAAATGCATAAAAGAAATGAAAAGGGTGCAGCCGCCGTCGAATTCGCTCTCATACTTCCGGTGCTGCTGCTCATATTGATTGGCGTTATCGAGTTTTCATTGGCTTTCAATGCTCAACTCTCGCTCAATCAGGCGGCGCGGGAAGGTGCCCGCTATATGGCTATTCACAACAATACCGGAGCTGCCGCGACGGCTGCTAGCAATGCTGCCGGTCGTCTCGCGCCGGCCACGGTGACCACAACTTTCGCCGTAACCGGCGGCGGTACTACCTGCGCAGCGGGAAAGCAGGTAACTGCGACAACCAGTTACACCCTCACTACGGTCACCGGCTTCCTTGACGCCTTCACTGGAACCATAGTCCTCACCGGAAAAGGAACAATGCAATGCGGTGGTTAGTCGATGACAACGAGAAGCAGCGCGGCGCCACGGCCGTCCTGGTGGCCGTCCTGATGGTTCCCCTGCTCGGATTTGGAGCAATCGCCGTGGACGTCGCCGCAATGTACGCGGAGAAATCCGTAGTGCAGAACGGCGCAGATGCTTCAGCCCTTGCGGTGGCGCAGACGTGCGCCAAGAGCACTGCTAACCCGGGCTGCGCTACGGGTTCCTCGCTCTCTGGTCCTCTTGCCAACGCCAATGCCAAGGACAGCCTCACCAATGTGGCATCAACAGTGGTCGATAAGAGCGCCGGAAAGGTCACCGTCACCACAAACGCCCAGGACTCCTCCGGAGTTCATTTCTCTACTTTCTTTGCGCGGATCTTCGGCATTGACACGACAAATATTGGGGCGGTTGCCGAAGCGAAATGGGGCGGCGCGCAGGCTGGTGATGTCTTCCCCATTGCGTTCTCGGAATGCGAAGTCGATCTCAGTACTGCGGGGGACGGGTCGACGCAATTTCTTCTCTCGCACGGAACTGGGGCAGGCAAGAAAGATACCTGCCACAGCACAGCGTCCGGCCTTGAAATCCCTGGTGGCTTCGGGTGGCTGGTCACTGGCGGATCGTGCACGGTCAACGTTGATCTTGCCTCACCATGGGTGGCCAGCAACACAGGTACTAATCCCGAAACCGGCTGCAACGCAATCCTCCAGGGCTGGAAGGACAGGCTCATTGCCGGACAAAAAGTCGTGGCTCTGCTTCCCGTGTTCGACAGTACCCGCGGAACCGGAGCCGGCGCCGAGTTCCATCTGAAGGCATTTGCGGCCATCGATCTAATGGGCTGGGACTTGGCCAACCAAGACCCTTTCCATTACATGCCTACTACAGCCCAAGCGTTCAAGGACGCCGGTGGCTGGAAGAACAGCGATCTGGGCATCGTCGGAAAATTCGTCCGCTACGTAGCACTGGACGAAGCATTCGAGGTTGGCGGACCCACCACCTACGGCGGAACCGTCGTAGAGCTCACGAAATAAGAATCAAAGGAGAATCCCGTGAAAACCAGGCTGCTGGGGGGCCTAGCAGCATTGCTCTTGGCAATTGTCGGATCTGTACTGATGTTCAATTACGCACAGGCAGCCGACAGCCGAGCTCAGCAAGGCTTAGAGCCCGTTGAAGTTCTTGTTGTTCAGAAAGCCGTTACCGCGGGCACCCCGGTGTCCAAGCTTTCCGAATCCGTTAAACTGACGTCCCTTCCGGGGACTGCTGTTCCCGCCGATGCAGTGAAGTCTCTGAGCGATTTCTCCGACAGGGTCACAGCCGTGGACCTACAGCCAGGCGAACAACTCCTGAAGGCCCGTCTGGTTGATCCCAACGCCTTGGCAGCACCTGGCACTGTTCCGGTCCCGGCCGGCATGGAAGAAATCTCCGTGCTGCTGGAACCGCAGCGCGTGATCGGTGGCCGATTGGCGGCAGGCGACACTGTCGGCGTTTACATCTCGTACAAGATGGACGACAAAGCTGGCGCCGACGCACCGGTCAATAACGACATCAAGGGCTTCAAAGAGTTTACCGGAAAGGCTTTCCACAAGGTGCTCGTCACCAGCGTTCAGCAGGCTCCTCCGGAGACTTCCAAGGATGGAGCCTCCGCTGACGGCCCCGCGCTGCCCTCCGGTTCTGTGTACGTGACGCTCGCCCGGGAAGACGTTGACGCCGCTGAAATCGTCTTCGGTGCCGAGTTCGGAAAGATCTGGCTCTCCAAGGAGACCGACGAGTCGAAGGATTCCAAGCCCGGCTTGGTGACTCTGGGGAAGGTCGCACAATGAGCCGCTTCGTGGTCATCACAGCTGCACAGGATTTTCAGCGCAAAATACAGTCGGCGGTGCGCGGCGCACTCCACGGCACCGTGCAGATTCTTCCACCGTCCGTGATGCTCGGCGGCCCCCAAGAACTATTCGGCCGGCTCACCGGCGAACCTCCGGAGGTCCTAGTCCTTGGTCCGGGACTACCAGGAGACGAGGCCCTCAAGCTCGCCACGGTGTTCGACCTGCAGTATCCCGAAATAAGCCTGGTGCTCGTGGAGGATATGGCTTCAGAGCAAGTCATCAACGCGATGCGGGCCGGGATACGGGACATAGTCAGTCCGAATGCCGATATTCCCGAATTGCGAATCTTGCTGGAGCGATCGTGCCTAGCTTCGGCAGGACGCCGCAGGGGATTGGTATCAGCCGCGGGTCCGGAACGACCCGCAGGGAGGGTCATCGCCGTCATGTCGCCAAAAGGTGGCGTTGGCAAGACCACCGTCGCCACCAACCTGGCGATCGGGCTTGGCAAGATTGCTCCGATGGGAGTCGTGATCGTTGATCTTGACGTTCAATTCGGCGACGTCGCAACCGGGCTCCAACTGGAGCCCGAGCACACTTTGCGAGACGCTGTTGGGGGTGCAGCCTTCCAGGACTCGATGGTTCTCAAGGCTTTCCTCACCGTTCATCCCAGCGGGATCTATGCCCTATGTGCACCAAATACGCCCGGCGAGGCCGACCATATTAGCGGCGAAGCCGTCAGCCATCTTCTGAACCAGATGGCTGCCGAATTCCAGTATGTCGTGGTGGATACAACCCCGGGTCTGGGCGAGCACGTGCTCGCAACCCTTGAGCAGGCAACGGACGCCGTGTGGGTCTGCGGTATGGACATTCCCAGCATCCGTGGATTGCACACGAGCTTCGAAGTGCTGCGGGAGCTCCAGCTGCTACCGCAGGGCCGGCACGTAGTGCTCAACTTCGCTGACAGGCGGAGTGGTCTTACTGTCCAGGATGTCGAGGCGACTATTGGGGTCCCCGTTGACACTGTGGTTCCACGCTCACGGGCAGTCCCGTTTTCGACCAACAAGGGTGTGCCCTTGCTGCAGGACTCGTCACATGACGGTGCTGCTCGCGCCTTCGCCAAACTGGTGGAGCGCTTCGACCCCAAGAGGGCCACACAACCACAGAAGAAAGTACACCGTCGGATGGTGATCTCATGAGCCTCGCAGATCGACTGGAAGCCGCCCGAGGCGGCATTGCTACCACCAGCATTTCAAGCCCGCCCCCATACGAAGCCCAATCACCACCGTCCGCTAACGCTGGGAACGGTGGATCAGCCCCGGTCGATGCCCTTGCCGGTCTAAAACAACGCGCTGGGAAAGCCCTTTTTGAGAGGCTTGGCGCGCGGCTAACCGACTCATCGCTGACTGACGAAGAGTTGCGCAAAATTGCCCGCGATGAGTTAAGCCTGGTCATCGACGAGGAGCAGGTGCCTCTCAGTCCGGAAGAACGGCGTCGCCTCATCCGCGACGTGGGAGACGACGTGCTGGGCTATGGGCCGTTGCAACGGTATCTCGAGGACCCGTCTGTCACAGAAATAATGGTGAATCGTCCGGATCAGGTCTACGTGGAACGCGACGGGCGCCTAATCTTAACGGATGGCCGATTCAGTTCTGAGGAGCACCTACGCAAGGTCATCGAGCGGATCGTCGCAAAGGTGGGACGCCGGATCGACGAATCTTCACCTTTGGTGGACGCCCGCCTAGAGGACGGATCCCGTGTCAACGCGATCATTCCCCCGCTGGCCGTCAATGGGTCCTCGCTAACGATTCGAAAATTCAGCAAGATCCCACTGACTGTCCAGAACCTGATCGACTTCGGAACGCTGACACCGGAAATGGCTGAGCTCCTGGACGCCTGTGTCCGAGCCAAACTCAACATCATCGTGTCCGGCGGAACAGGCACGGGAAAGACGACGCTCCTCAACGTGCTGTCGTCCTTCATCCCTTCCGATGACCGCATCGTCACAATTGAGGACGCTGTTGAGCTCCAGCTGCAGCAGAGCCATGTGGTGCGGTTGGAAAGCCGCCCGGCCAATATCGAAGGCAAGGGCGCCGTCACTATTCGGGATTTGGTTCGGAACTCCCTACGCATGCGGCCGGACCGGATTGTTGTAGGTGAGGTTCGTGGTGGTGAGAGTCTGGACATGCTCCAGGCGATGAACACAGGTCACGACGGCTCGATCTCAACTGTGCACGCCAACTCACCACGCGACGCCGTTGCCCGCTTGGAGACGCTGGTACTGATGGCTGGCATGGATCTTCCACTGCGCGCCATCCGAGAGCAAGTATCTTCGGCCGTAAACCTCATCGTTCATCTCTCCAGGTTGCGTGACGGTACTCGGCGTGTAACGCACATCACTGAGGTACAAGGCATGGAAGGCGAAATCGTCACACTTCAGGACGCCTTCGTCTTCGACTATGCTGCCGGAGTCGATGCCAATGGCAGGTTTCTCGGCAAGCCTATTTCAACAGGGATTCGGCCCCGCTTTGTTGACCACTTTGCAGATCTGGGAATTGCTATTTCCCCAGCTGTCTTTGGTGGCCGGCCCATGCCGGTTGGAAGGCGATGATTGCAATGACACCTGCCATATTCGCTGTCGGCATGGTGCTCCTGGTCGGAGCAGTATTCGTTATTGTATTCGTGGTTTTCCGCCCTTCACACGGCTATGTTGCGCTCAGCCGCAGACGGCCGTTCGGTGGTGCCGAACGCTCCGCCTTGACAAAATTCACTGACTCAACCGTGGGTGCAGTGGAACGGGTCCTCTCCGGGGGCAACAAGCCCCCGGGTGAGCGGGCCACACTGGATCAGGCTGGCCTCAAGATAGCCCGCACAGACTTCATCGTGTTGGTGGGTGCCACTGCTGTGGTGGCCGGCTTCGTGGGCCTCATCCTCCAAGGACCCGTGTTCGCAGTGCTCTTCGCCGGCCTTACTCCGATCTTGGCTGCGATGTATTTGTCATTCCTGACGCAGCGCCGACGCGCCCGCTTTGAGGCGCAACTCGGTGACACCTTGACCATGGTGTCCGGTGGTCTTCGGGCTGGTCATAGCGTTCTTCGTGCAATCGATGCAGTGGCGCAGGAAGCCAGCGAACCCACAGCCACGGAGTTCTCCCGGGTGGTCAATGAAACGAGGCTGGGCCGCGACCTGCAGGACTCATTGAACGACGTATCACTGCGAATGAAGAGCGAGGACTTCAACTGGATGGCCCAGGCCATCGAAATCAACCGGGAGGTCGGCGGAGACCTCGCTGAAGTGTTTGACCAAGTCGGCGAGACAATCCGTGAGCGCTCCCAGATCAAGGGAACGGTAAAGGCACTAAGTGCAGAAGGAAAGCTTTCCGCAATCATCCTCATGGCACTACCGGTACTTCTGTTCATCCTGATCGGGTTGGCAAATCCCAAATACAGCGGCCAGCTAACCGGGCATCCGATCGGCTGGATGCTTCTAGGCATTGCCGTGGTGATGATGACAATCGGCGGTCTGTGGATCCGCAAGATCAGCGATCTGAAATTCTAAGGGGATTACAAAATGCAACCTATAGCTTGGGGGATCATCGCCCTCACCGTTATACCTGCCTCGTACCTCGCCTGGACACTGATTGTGGCGGACCGCAAATCCCGACTCGTCATTCAGGGCAACCTCAGCAAGGGCCTTGAAACCAGCGGGGCAGCAACCGCACCCCAAAACATGGATTTGGAGCGCATCGCTCGAAGGCTCACACCGACCGGATACGAAGCCAAGCTCGACAGGCTGCTCGCCCTTGCAGGCCGACCCTCGTCCATGCCTCTCCCACGGCTACTGGTCGCCAAGCCGGCCCTGGCCCTCGTTGTGGCGGTCCTCATGATGTTAATGCTCAGCCGCAATGGCAGTGCACAGATGATTCTCCTGGCGGTCTTCGCGACGGGACTAGCGTATTTCGTCCCCGACCTTCTCATCTACAGCCGCGGGCAGGAACGCCAGAAGAAGATTCAACTTGAACTGCCTAATACTCTCGATCAGATGTTGATCGCGGTCGAGGCCGGCCTCGGCTTCGAGTCCGCAATGGCCCGCGCGGGCCAGAATGGCAAAGGCCCACTCGCCGAAGAACTCATCCGGACGCTGCAGGACATGCAAGTTGGCCGCTCGCGCAGGGATTCCTATCTCGCCCTGGCCGAGCGCAGCAATGTGCAGGACCTGAGAACCTTCGTCCGGGCAGTGGTACAGGCGGACGCCTACGGCATTGCCATTGCGAAGGTCCTCAAGGCCCAGGCGAAAGAGATGAGGGTCAAACGACGTCAACGCGCCGAGCAGAAGGCCATGAAACTTCCAGTGCTCGTACTGTTCCCGCTACTGCTCTTCATCTTTCCCGTTATCTTCATCGTGATTCTGGGGCCCGCCGTCATCAACATCATCGAGGCGTTCTCGTAGATCGGCTGGACCCCAGGGTCCCAATAGCTGGGGTGTTGGCGCCCCGAGCCGCCCGACCGAGTCGCGGGATCTCAGGTCGGGAGAAGGCCCTGAGCGCGTGTGAGTGCTCGTTCAGGGCCTTCATGGGGAGAGAGCCATCGTTTCCCAATATGGGAATTCACTCACTTGCCAGCTCTACGTCCAAATACCGGACCCCCTCGGCACCCAGAACCGAGGGGGTCCTCTTGCGTGTCGGCCGCACGACTAACCGCAGCGAATCCGCATGAAAGACGCAGACGGAGGGCAGAGTACGCGCAGGACGGGCAGGCTTGGCGCAGGATGCTCAAAGATCCCTTCGTGAGCTGGAAAGTGGTTGCTATTTTTTTGGCAGAGCTGGTGCAGGACCAGCCACCCAAACTCGCTCAGGAGTCCACATGCTTTCTCTTCACACCAACCTCATGATTCGCCTCCGCAGCGACGAAAAGGGTGCAACTGCCGTTGAATACGGCATCATGGTTGCCCTCATCGCCGTTGTCATCATCGTGGCCGTCGGGCTCCTCGGCGGGACGCTGACCACTATGTTCGAACAGGTCAAGTGCCAGGTTGGTGGCGGCGCATGGACGGCAGTCGCCCAGACGGACACCACGTCCGCCGGTGGAACCTGCGCCATGCCGTAACCACTCCCCACCCCGACGCGCCCCCGGCACGTCACCAACGAGTGGCGGCGGCACCCAAGCCGCCGCCACTTTGGCTGTCACCACCCCCCCGTCGGCCTGAACTGAAAGGCGCCACCATGTCCAGGGCATCCGAGCGCGGAGCCGTTGCGGTCGAGTTTGCGATCCTGGCGCCCGTCCTCGTCATGCTGCTCCTGGGCATCATGGAGTTCAGCCGGGCTTACAACGCCCAGGCCTCACTCTCCGCCGCAGCCCGAGAGGGGGTCCGTGTCATGGCCATCACTGGCAAACAGGACATCGCCAAAAACGCAGCCAGGACAACGGCAGTGTCCCTTAGCCCAGCGTTGAAGGACACAGATATCACCTTCGGGACGCCATGTCCGGCCATCGCCGCCGCGGGTTCAAGCCCGCAGATCACCATCACCATCACTTACAATCTCAAAACGATGACTGGCATCGCCGGCCCGTTCGCCATGACCGGTAAAGGGGCCATGTTATGCGGCGGCTAGGTCACCCCGGGCATAAATACGACGGCGAGCGCGGCGCCGTGAGCGTGATCGTTGCCGTCATGCTTGTGGTGCTGTTGGGCTTTGGCGCCATAGCCGTAGACGTCGGCATGCTCTACGCCGAACGAACCCAGCTCCGGAACGGAGCAGACGCCGCGGCGCTGGCCATTGCCCAAAAGTGCGCCAAGAGTGCCCCCAGCTCGAGCGATGCAAACTGTTCTCCCACCTCCACGCTGGCCGCAAGCCTGGCCAACTCGAACGCCAATGACTCCCGCAGCAACATCAAATCCGTCATTCTTGATACGGCCCATCGCAAAGTCACCGTGACAGCGGGCGCCCAGGAAGCAGGCCATTCCCCCAACGAAGTCTCGCTCTTCTTTGCCCGCGTACTAGGCATGGACTCGGCAGAAGTCAACGCCCCGTCGACGGTCAACTGGGGCAGCCCGGAGAAGGGGCCCACAGCGTTTCCGATCACCGTTTCTATCTGTCAGGTTCGAGACAAGACGGACATCATGCAGTTGCTTCGCCTGCACGGGACCGGGGCAAACCCCAGCTGCTTTTACGGACCGTCCGGTGCCGCCGTCGAGGGCGGGTTCGGCGGCCTCAAACAGGATGCCGGCCAGTGCGGAGCCATTATTGATATCGCCAAGAGCATGGCCAACGGTGATACCGGCAACAACCCCCCGCCCAACTGTGAGGCAACACTGAACTCCTGGGCCGCAGACATGAACGCGGGCAAAGACGTCATCATCCTTCTGCCCATTTTCAATAAAGTTACCGGTACCGGAAACAACGCCGTCTTCGGACTCACCACCTTCGCCGCCTTCAAGGTTGCCGGGTGGAAGGTTGGAAATACAGGCCTTCCCTACACCTTCCGAAACAGGACACCCGATGTCCCGGCCGCGCTCGAATGCAAGGAACCATGCCGCGGAATCATCGGAACATTCGTCAAGTATGTTTCCTTGGCCAACGGCTACACGCTCGGCCCTGTCAACCCCGACGGCGCGACCGTCGTTGTCCTCGGAAGCTAAACCATGCAACACCCTAATTTTTTGGATAACCACAGGAGCAGTCAGTGAAGTCACGTTTGTTGGCAGGAGTGGTGGCAGTCCTCCTGGCCATCGTCGGGGCAGTCCTCGTCGTCACGTACGCCCAGGGTGCTGACCAGCGCGCCGTCAAGGACCTGGACCCGGTGGGCGTACTCGTGGTCACCAAGGCCATCCCCGCCGGCGCAACCGTGGACACAGTGAAAGCCTCCGTGGCCCTCGAGCAGGTGCCGGGCACCGCCGTCGCAAAATCCGCGCTGGAAACCCTGGACGATTCCGACGGAAAGGTAGCCGCCGCTGACCTCGTCCCGGGCGAACAGCTGCTAGAGGAGAAGCTCGTCGACCCCGAAGACCTCCAGACCTCCGGTTCGGTCAAGGTGCCGGCCGGTCTCCAGGAAGTCTCCTTCCAGCTGGAGCCGCAGCGTGTGGTGGGCGGGCGCCTCCAGCCCGGCGACCACGTGGGCATCTTCATCTCCATGAAAACGGGCGGCATCGAGTCGAAAGCGGACAAAGAGACCACCCAGCTTTCCATCCACAAAGTCCTGGTCACCGCCGTCCAGCGCGCGCCCGAGGGAGCAGCCGCAAACCCGGCACCGTCGGCGAGCGCCGGTGCCGAACCCGACCCTCGCGACGTGAACCTTCCCACCGGCTCGCTGATGATCACCGTGGCCGTCAACGACATCAACGCGGGCAAGATCGTTTTCGCCTCCGAGTTCGGCGATTCCATCTGGCTCAGCCGCGAGCCGCTCGACGCCGAGGACAACGGCCCGCGCATCATGATCCGGCCGGACGTCTACAAATGAGCCGCTTCACACTCATCACGCCGGACGCCGACTTCGACGGCCGCCTCCGCCGGGCCGTTGCCGGCGGTCTCCAGGGCGGCGTGCAGACCTTCTTCACTAGCCTGCTGCCCGCCGATCCCAACGACCTGTTTGCAGCCCTCAACCAGGAACTGCCCGAGGTGCTCATCCTGGGACCCGACGTCCCTGTGGATGAAGCCCTCCGGTTTGCCACGGTGATGAACGTCCGGTTCCCGGAACTCAGCGTCATCCTCGCCGCCGAACCGGACCCGGACTTCATCCTGCAGGCAATGCGCGCGGGCATCAGGGACATCCTCTCCCCCGGCTCCGATCCCGCCCAGATCCGGGTCCTGCTGGAACGCGCCAACCAATCGTTCGCCAGCAGGTACCGTGTTCAGGCCGTCCCGCCAATGACGGAATCCAACAAGGGCCTTGTCATCGGCGTCTTCTCCCCCAAGGGCGGGGTGGGCAAAACCACCATCGCCACCAACATCGCCATCGGCCTGGGCAAGATCGCCCCGATGAGTGTGGTGATCGTGGACCTGGACCTGCAGTTCGGCGACGTCGCCTCCGGGCTCTACCTCGACCCGCAGCACACGGTCACGGACGCGGTATCCCCCGCGGCGAGCCAGGACTCACTGGTCCTGAAGGCCTTCCTGACGGTCCACCCCGGCGGCATCTACGCCGTGTGCGCTCCGCCAACCCCCGTCGACGCGGACGAGATCACCCCGGACCAGGTGAGCCGGCTGCTGGAACAGCTGTCCGAGCAGTTCCAGTACGTAGTGGTGGACACAGCCCCGGGCCTTCCCGAAATCGGGCTGGCCGCCATGGAGCAGTGCACGGATGTGGTGTGGGTGAGCGGGATGGACATTCCCAGCGTCCGCGGCCTGCGTTCGGGCCTGGATGTGCTGCGCCAGCTGGAGATCCTCCCTGAGACCCGGCACGTGGTGCTGAACATGGCCGATTCCAAGCTGGGCCTGACCGTCCAGGACCTCGAATCGACCATCGGCGCGCCCGTCGACGTCAGCATTCCGCGCTCCCGCGCCGTCGCTTTGTCCACCAATCGCGGCATCCCCGTCCTCCAGGAATCAGCCAAGGACCCGGCAACCAAGAGCCTGAACCAGCTCGTCGACCGCTTCAACCCCGCCTGGCGGGCCAAATCCCAACGCAAACTGCACCGAAGGGTAGTGGTCTAGATGAAACTTTCAGAACGCATCAGTGCGGTACAAGCGAAGTCGCAGGCGCCGTCACTCACCCAGGCCGCTTCCGCGGCATCGCCATCCTCCCGCACCGCCACCGCAATGCTGGAGCGGGAACGCCCGGAACTGCCGGCCCCGCCACCGGAACCGTGGGCTCCGGTGAGGACGGACAAGCGGACGACGACGGCGGCACCGGCTGCCGCCGTCGTCGTACCTTCCGCCGGGACGGACCATGCGGAAGAGGCGAAACCGAAAGCCCAGCAGCCCGTGGATGCCTTCGCCGCGCTGAAGGAGAGGGCTGCCACGGCGCTGTTCGAGCGCATGGGTGCCCGCTTCAACGACTCGGCCATCACCGAACTGGAGCTCCGGACGTCTGCGCGTGAGGAACTCACCCGCATCATCGACGCCGAACAGGTGCCGCTCTCCTCCGAGGAACGGACGCGCCTGGTCCAGGACGTTGCCGACGACGTGCTGGGCTACGGCCCCCTCCAGCGGCTGCTGGACGACCCCGCCGTCACTGAAATCATGGTCAACCGGATGGACCAGATCTATGTGGAACGCAAGGGTCACCTCACGCTGGCCGATTCCCGCTTCAGCTCGGAAGAACACCTGCGGAAGGTGATCGAGCGCATCGTGTCCAAGGTGGGCCGCCGCATTGACGAGTCCTCACCCCTGGTGGATGCCCGGCTGGAGGACGGCTCCCGCGTCAACGCGGTGATCCCGCCGCTGGCCGTGGGCGGATCGTCGCTGACCATCCGAAAGTTCAGCAAGGTGCCTCTCACCGTCCGGAACCTGATCGACTACGGAACCTTGACGCCGGAAATGGCGGAGCTCCTCAATGCCTGCGTCAAGGCCAAGCTCAACATCATCGTCTCGGGCGGAACGGGCACCGGGAAAACCACGCTGTTGAACGTGCTCTCCTCGTTCCTGCCCTCGGACGAACGGATCGTCACCATCGAGGACGCCGTGGAGCTGCAGATCCAGCAGGAACATGTGGTCCGGTTGGAAAGCCGTCCGCCCAACACCGAGGGCAAGGGCGAAGTGACCATCCGCGAACTGCTGAGGAACTCGCTCCGTATGCGCCCGGACCGCATCGTGGTGGGTGAGGTCCGCGGCGGCGAGTCGCTGGACATGCTCCAGGCCATGAACACCGGCCACGACGGTTCGCTGTCCACCGTGCACTCCAATTCCCCGCGTGACGCCGTGGCGCGTCTGGAAACCCTGGTGCTGATGGCAGGCATGGACCTGCCGCTGCGGGCCATCCGGGAACAGATAGCCTCGGCCGTGAACCTGATCGTCCAGATTTCACGTCTGCGGGACGGCAGCCGCCGCATCACCCATGTGACCGAGGTGCAGGGCATGGAAGGCGACATCGTGACCCTGCAAGACGCCTTCGTTTTCGACTACTCGGCCGGCGTCGACGCCCAGGGCCGCTTCCTCGGACGGCCGGTTGCTACGGGCATCCGCCCGCGCTTCATCGACCGCTTCGAGGACCTCGGAATCCATGTCTCGCCCGCCGTTTTCGCCACGCCCGCGGGTCCCGGAACTGGCGGGCCAGCCGGGCAGAGCGGGCCCGCCGGCCCTGGCCGGCACGGCGGCCACGCGGCCCACTCCGGCCACGGAATGGCCTAGGGGGGCGCCGTGCTGATGACCCTTGGAGCCGCGCTCCTGTTCCTCGCACCGCTGCTGCTGGGTGTGGCAATACTGATACCCGGTGCTCCGGAGATCGCGCTCAGCCGGCGCCGGCCGTTCGCCTTTGATCCGCCCTCGCGGCTGACACGCCTGGCAAACATCACCGTCGGCGCCCTGGACCGGTTCCTGGCCTCCCGGAATGTCCGCCTCTACAACCGGGAGGCACTGGAAACGGCCGGGGTCCGGCTCAGCCAGGCCGAATTCATTGTCCTGGTGATCGCCGGTGCAATCGTGGGCGCCCTGGTGGGCCTGGTGATCGGCGTGCCCGCATTGTCCGTCCTGCTGATCATCCTCGCCCCCTTCGTGGGGCACTTGGTGCTCGGCTTCCTGGCCGGAAAGCGGCGGACGAAGTTCGACCAGCAGCTCGGCGACACCCTCCAGCTCCTCGCCGGCGGGCTGCGGGCCGGCCACAGCATCCTCCGCGCCATCGATGCCGCAGCTGCCGAGTCCCAAAGCCCCACCTCGGAAGAGATGCGCAGGGTTATCACCGAGACCAGCCTGGGCCGCGATCTGCTGGCCTCCCTGACGGACACCTCGGAACGCATGAAGAACGAGGACTTCGTTTGGATCGCGCAGGCCATCCAGATCAACCGCGAAGTGGGCGGTAACCTGGCCGAGGTCCTGGATCAGGTCAATGAAACGATCCGGGAAAGGTCCGAGATCAAGGGCCATATCAAAGCCCTCGCCGCGGAGGGCAAGTTCTCCGCCTACATCCTGATTGCCATGCCCATCGGCATCGTGCTGATGCTGATGGCGGTGAACCCCGGCTACATGGATGCGATGTTCACCCATCCGCTGGGCTGGGCAATGATCGCCGGGTCCGTGGTTCTCATGACCATCGGCAGCCTGTGGATGCGCAAAATCATCGATCTGAAATTCTGAGGTGCACATGAATCCCGTGGTGTTCTCCTCGCTCCTCCTGGTCTGCCTCCCCGTCGGCTACTTGACGTGGTCCGTCCTGTCCGTGGACCGCAAGTCCCGGACCGCAACAGTAGCTATCCTCAACCGCGGCAGGAGGGCTGCCACCGTCCCGGAAAAGACCCAGGGCCGCCTGCTCGACAGGATCGGCTATGGCCTGACACCCGCCGCCTATGTCCGCAAGCTCGACCGGCTGCTCTCCCTTGCCGGCCGGCCCGCTGCCTGGCCTCTGGGGCGCATCCTCGCAGCAAAGCCCGTCCTCGGACTCGTGGGGGCCTCCCTCTTCATCCTCATCAGCATGAGCAGTCCCAAACCGATGATCAAACTCGTTGGCCTGTTTCTCCTCTTCCTGGGCTACTTCATCCCGGACCTGCTCCTCTACAGCAAGGGCATGGAGCGCCAGAAGGCCATGCAGCTGGAACTCGCCAACACCCTGGACCAGATGCTGATTTCCGTGGAAGCCGGCCTCGGCTTCGAGGGCGCCATGGCCCGGGCAGGAGAAAACGGCAAGGGACCGCTGGCCGAGGAAATCATCCGCACGCTGCAGGACATGCAGGTGGGACGCAGCCGGCGGGAGTCCTACATTGCCCTGGCTGAGCGGACCAACATCCCCGAGTTGCGCAGCTTCGTCCAGGCGATCGTCCAGGCTGACACCTACGGCATCGCCATCAGCCGGGTCCTGCGGATTCAGGCGAAGGTCATGCGGGTGAAGCGACGGCAACGCGCCGAGGAAAAAGCGATGAAACTGCCGGTGATGATCCTGTTCCCGCTGCTGTTCTTCATCTTTCCGGTCCTGTTCATCGCAATTCTGGGCCCCGCCGTCATCAACACCGTTGTCACATTCAGTGGTCAATAAGGTGCCCAAAGTGGCACCAGTCACCGCTTGTTACCCCAAGAGACTCAAGGTTTGCACAATATCTGCCTAGGTCGAGCGAATTGACAGATTCAGGAAGTAGCGTTGTCATATGTCCATTTCAGGCAGCTGTACCGAAGACGAAGGTGCGGACCACATCTGCACCCTTCACTCGGCCGCGGCTGCCCCGGGCACTGACGCCAGCCTGGCTTTTGAGGAAATCCCGCTCGTGGACCTCCTGGTGCTGCAGGACCTCGAAAGCCAGCTGGCCCAGCCTGCCGTGGCAAGGAAGTTTGCCCTGGACTACATCGAGATCTGGGACCAGCGCTATCTGAACCTGACGAACGCGATCTCCGGCCAGGACCGCACCAATGCCCTCGACGCCGCGATCAGCCTAAAGATCGGCTCCGCGATGGTGGGAGGCCTTCGCCTGGCCCGCCTGGCGGAGGACGTCGAAGCCATCATCCGCTCAGGGTGCTGGGACAAGGGCAAGTCAATGCTGGCCCTCATCGCAGACCTTGGCCACGAAACCGTTGCCCAGCTTCGCCAAAGCTACCTCCCGGCAGGCCACTCGGCCGAGTAGCTGCCGGGCCGCTGGTAGTTGCCAGTCCCCCGGCAGGCTGCCTGGCTAGAGCTTGCCGGCTCCCAGCCGGTACCCCACGCCCCGCACGGTCTGCAGCAATTGCGGGGTATGGGCGTCCTCGTGGAGTTTCTTCCGGAGGTTCCCGATGTGGACTTCCACGGCACGCTCGTCAGCTTCGCTGATGTACGTGTCGTCCTGGTAGTAGTCCCCGCGGACCACCTTCACCAGATCGGCCCGCGTGCACACACCGCCGCCGGCCCGCAGGAGTTCCTCCAGGAGGACAAATTCGCTGCGCGTCAGCTCCAGTTCCTTGCCGGCCAGTTCGGCAGACCGTGTCCGGGGGCTGAGCCTGAGGTCCCGGTGCTCCAGGACATCCTTGGATCCGGTTCCGTGCACTGTGCCGGGTTGGGCATGCGGTGCCGGTTTCGCCGGCGCCGCCTGCGGTTGTGCGTCCTGTCGTAGACCGTCCTGCCGTTGTGCGTCGCCGTACCGCGGCCGCCGCATCATGGCCGCCACCCTCGCTCGGAGCTCCAACGGACGGAATGGCTTGGTGATGTAGTCATCCGCGCCCGAGTGCAGTCCGGTCAACATGTCGGGCTCTTCGCTCCGGCCGGTCAGCATCACCACGTAGGCATCACTGAACTGCCGGATACGTCGCAGCACTTCATAGCCGTCGATGTCTGGCAGCCCCACATCCAACGTGACAATATTCGCC
Source organism: Arthrobacter sp. LjRoot78 (assembly GCF_964254335.1). Taxonomy (NCBI): domain Bacteria; kingdom Bacillati; phylum Actinomycetota; class Actinomycetes; order Micrococcales; family Micrococcaceae; genus Arthrobacter; species Arthrobacter sp. LjRoot78. The sequence goes on from NZ_CAXUTG020000001.1 coordinate 3,224,452, forward strand.
TTTTGATGTCGAACCAATTCCACGCCTTCGCGGCCGTCCGAGGCTGTGTGCACCTCAAACCCCGCTTGAAGGAAGACCGATTCCAACAAGTTACGTATGTCCTTGTCGTCCTCGACAACCACAGCTACTCCCAGATCGCTCATGGTCAACCCCATAAATCCCCAGACCCCATGCAGGCACCTGCCCATCGCAAATGCCTGTTACACCCCCCCAAGGGACTACGCTACAAGAAATCTTGCTTATTGGCGGTTCTTTTTCCGTGGCAGAAGTATGAATGTCAATTAGCATGACTTCACAGTAAACAATGACGTCCAAGAAAGGGCCGGGCCCATGATCGCCACCACTCGTCACCTGCATTCGCCGTGCCACGGTGGATGGTCCGGCGGAGGTTTGCTCAGGGCGGGGACCAGGGCGCACCTGCGTGGCTGAGACATCGCTGGCTCCCAGCGCCGACCGCTTCTTCCGTGCCCTGGGGCCTGGTACCCAGGTGATCCTGTGTCAGTTACCGCTTTCCTTTGTGGTCTTTGCCGTGGCTATTGCGGCCTACTTTGCCTGGCCCGGCGTATTCGGCAACGGAGTCTTCCTGATGTCCTTGGGGATGCACGCCCTCCTTTTCCTGGCGTGCGTCCTGCTGCCTTGGGAAAAGTTCGGTCCGTACGTTCCGCTCTTCATTCCCATGTTTGATTTCATCGCCATCTGGCTGACTCGCATCGGTGTGCCGCCAGGCGTTCCGGGCCTCGGTGTCCTGGCGATTTTCCCGGTGATCTGGGTGTCCGCCTCTTCGCTGCCTGCCCGTAGCAGCCTTTTCCTGAGCTTCTGCGGCCCCCTGTTGATCTCCCTGCCTCCCCTGTTCTCCCGGCTTCCGGGCGTTTCAGTAGCCGATGTGACATCCGCCCTGCTATTGCCGCTCATGATGCTCACGGTGTCCATTGCCATCCGTTTCGCCAGCGTGAACCTGAGGCTCCAGCAGCGCGTTTTGGAGGCCACGGACCGTGAAATGCGCGCGCTCTTTGAAGAGAGCAAAGAGCGCGAAAAGCTGCTGGACACAATCCTGGAAACGGTCGACGTCGGCATAGTTGCCGTGAATGCCAACGGTGACCGCCTGCTGACAAATGTCCGGCAATCCCAGCTGGAAGCCGCGGCGTCCCCGGAAGGTCTTCCGGGTGCATTAGCGGCGTCAAGAATTGAGGAGGAACTGACACTCTTCAGCCAGGACGGAAAATCACCATTAGCCCCGGATAAACGTCCCGTTTACCGGGCTACCCAGGGTGAGTCTTTTGCTGATTACCTGGTCTGGTTCGGCGAGGGCCCGCAGCGCCGGGCCATTTCGACGGCGGCCAGGTCGCTCCGGAATGACGACGGCGAATTCAACGGCGCCGTGGTGGTGTTCAATGACGTGACCGGCCTCGTGGAGGCGATGGCGGCGAAGGATGACTTCCTGTCCAACGTGACCCATGAACTGCGCACTCCGCTGAATTCCGTGATCGGGAACCTTGATCTGGTGCTCGACGGCGAACACGGGCTCCCGCCCCTGGCCGCTCAACGGCTGCAGGTGGCGCAGCGCAATACGGAACGGCTCCTCACCCTCGTGTCGGATTTGCTGCTGTCGGCCTCAGCGTCGCTGCCGGTGCATCCGCGAAGGACCGATTTGTCCGGGCTGGTGGATTTCTGCGTTGGCTCGGCGCAGGAACATGCCGCTGCCGCAAAGGTGTCACTGCTCGCCGACGTGCCGGTGCCTTTGTGGGCGCAGGTGGACCCGCTCCGGCTCGGCCAGGTCCTGGACAACCTCCTGTCCAACGCCATCAAATACTCCCCCGACGGCGGGACGGTCCGGGTCACGGCCCGGGCAGAAGCCGAGCAGGTGTACCTGCGCGTGGACGACACCGGGATGGGCATGACTTCGGCCGATGCGGCGCAGGTGTTCAACAGGTTCTTCCGCAGCCGCGAAGTCCTGCAGTCCGGCATTCCCGGCGTCGGACTGGGGCTATCCATCACGAAGGCCATCGTGGAGCTGCACCGCGGCTCGATTACGTGCACCAGCCGGCCGGGCGAGGGAAGCAGTTTCACTGTTGTCCTGCCGGCGGAAGATCCTTCCCCTGCCTACTAGCGGCCGGGCTACTTCCGGAGCGCCCTGGTCAGTTCGGCCCGGGCCAGCAGTTCGCTGTCCGAGGGATAGGCGACTTCCTCGAGCACCAGGGGGTGCGGGGCGGAAAGCACGGACTTCGCATCGCGTTTCTGCTCAAGCAGCCGCTCATAAAGCCACCCCGGTTTCTCCGCACCTGAACCGACGTACAGGGCCGACCCCACCAGCGCCCGCACCATGTTGTGGCAGAACGCATCAGCCTGCACGGTGGCGACTATGACGCCGTCGCTCCCCCGCGCGAATTCAAACCGCTGCAGTTCACGGATGGTGGTGGATCCTTCCCGGGGCTTGCAGTAGGAACGGAAGTTCTGCAGCCCGAGGAGCTTGGACGCGCCCTCGTTCAACAGCGACACGTCGAGTTGCTCCTTGTGCCAGAGGGTGGAGTACCTGCCCAGCGGGTCCCACAGCGCCGGGCCGTCGGCGATGCGGTAGCTGTACCGGCGCCACAGCGCCGAGAACCGTGCGTCGAACCCCTCGGGAGCCAGGGTGACGCTGTGCACCTCGATGGCGCCGGTGAGGTCGCCAAGGCCCCTGCTCAGTGCCCCGCGAAGGCGCCGCAGGAGGGCGACGGCGGGATCCAGCTCAACGCCGCGGTTCAGGCCCTGCCACTCATCTTCGGTGAGGTCCAGGTGGACCACCTGGCCGCGGGCGTGCACACCGGCGTCGGTGCGGCCGGCCACTGTCACCCGCACCTTGCGCCGGACCAGGAGGGCCAGGGCATCCTCCAACACCCCCTGGACGGTCAGCAGGCCGGGCTGCACTGCCCACCCGCTGAAGGGGCCGCCGTCGTACGCCAAATCCAAACGGATACGCAAAAACCCGCCGCCCCCCAAAACGGGGGCAGCGGGTTTCTGGTGGTTCATAGACATAAGTCTACTGCGGCGTCAGAGCCTGATTACTCAGCTTCGACTGCCTGCGCAGCGTCGCCACCGGCAGGTGCGAAGCCTGCTGCTGCGGCGGACTCGGCAGAGTCGAACCATACTTCAGCGGTGGTGGCGTCGTACCAGCGTGAGCCGGGAACGTGGAACTTCATGGAGTCCTCGTTGCCCTTGACGGGGAAGCCCTCGGGAGCTTCGTTGTCAGCCGTGGCGGGGTGCGAGCCGGCGTACTTGGCTTCAGCAGCTTCGGTCTCAACAGCTTCGGCAGCCGGAGCAGCCTCTTCAGTCTCAACAGCCGGAGCAGCCTTGTCTGCATCGCGCTTGGCAGCAGCAGTAGCTTCAGCCACTACAGCCTGCTTTGCGGAAACCGGCTCGAGAACCAGTTCGATGACAGCCATGGGAGCGTTGTCGCCCTTGCGGTTGCCGATCTTGGTGATGCGGGTGTAGCCGCCATCGCGGTTCTCCACTGCCTGTGCAATGTCGGTGAACAGCTCGTGGACGACGCCCTTGTTGCTGATCAGGCCGAGTACACGACGGCGGGAAGCGAGGTCGCCGCGCTTGGCGAAAGTCACCAGGCGCTCTGCGTACGGCTTCAGGCGCTTGGCCTTGGTCACCGTGGTGGTGATCCGCTTGTGCTCGAACAGTGCTGCTGCCAGGTTCGCGAGCATAAGACGCTCGTGAGCCGGGCCGCCTCCGAGGCGCGGACCCTTAGTGGGGGTAGGCATAATTGTTTCTCCTCATATGGAAGCCGGTGGGCTGCGCACAACGTGGTGCATTCAGCCAGCCGGCCAAGATCTGCTTGTTAGAGCTCGTCGTCGCTGAAAGCGGCGTCGTCCTCTTCGATGGCTGCGGCGCGAGCTGCCAGGTCGAAACCGGGAGGCGAGTCCTTGAGGGACAGGCCCAGTTCAACCAGCTTGGCCTTGACCTCGTCGATGGACTTCGCACCGAAGTTACGGATGTCCATCAGGTCGGCCTCGGAGCGGGCAACGAGTTCACCCACGGTGTGGATGCCCTCACGCTTGAGGCAGTTGTAGGAACGGACGGTGAGGTCCAGATCCTCGATCGGCAGGGCCATGTCGGCTGCCAGGGCAGCGTCAGTCGGCGACGGGCCAATCTCGATACCTTCAGCTGCGGTGTTCAGCTCGCGGGCCAGACCGAACAGTTCCACCAAGGTGGTGCCTGCGGAAGCAACGGCATCGCGCGGGGCGATGGCCTGCTTGGTCTCGACGTCGACAATCAGCTTGTCGAAGTCAGTGCGCTGCTCAACACGGGTGGCTTCCACGCGGAAAGTAACCTTCAGCACCGGCGAGTAGATCGAGTCGACCGGGATGCGGCCGATCTCGGAGTCGCCGGACTTGTTCTGAGCTGCCGAAACGTAGCCGCGGCCGCGCTCGATGGTCAGTTCGAGTTCGAACTTGCCCTTCGAGTTCAGCGTGGCAATGTGCAGATCCGGGTTGTGGAATTCGACGCCGGCCGGCGGAGCGATGTCCGCGGCGGTGACGACTCCCGGGCCCTGCTTGCGCAGGTAAGCAACAACCGGCTCGTCGTGCTCGGAGGAAACCGACAGGTTCTTGATGTTCAGGATGATCTCGGTGACATCTTCCTTGACACCCGGAACCGTGGTGAACTCGTGCAGCACGCCATCGATCCGGATGCTGGTTACAGCAGCGCCCGGGATGGAGGAGAGCAGGGTACGGCGGAGGGAGTTTCCGAGAGTGTATCCAAAGCCCGGCTCCAGCGGTTCAATGATGAAACGGGAGCGGTTTTCGGAGACGACCTCTTCAGAGAGGGTGGGGCGCTGTGCAATGAGCACTTAGGTTTCCTTTCGGCGAGCATCCGCTATATGACGCAACACAGGTGGTGGAAATTCGGTCTGAAGACTTAACGCGGCTGGGCCTGCCCGGACCCGTGAAGGTCCGGGCAAGCTCCAACTGCTGAATACGTCTTAGACGCGGCGGCGCTTCGGCGGGCGGCAGCCGTTGTGCGCGGCGGGGGTGACGTCCTGAATGGAGCCAACCTCCAGGCCGGCGGCCTGCAGCGAGCGGATTGCGGTTTCGCGGCCCGAACCCGGTCCCTTGACGAACACGTCAACCTTCTTCAGGCCGTGCTCCTGGGCGCGCTTTGCAGCAGCTTCGGCAGCCATCTGGGCAGCGAACGGGGTGGACTTACGTGAGCCCTTGAAGCCAACCTCACCGGCGGAAGCCCAGGAGATGACAGCACCGTTCGGATCCGTGATGGAAACGATGGTGTTGTTAAAGGTGCTCTTGATGTGCGCCTGGCCCAGCGCGATATTCTTCTTGTCCTTCTTACGCGGCTTGCGAACCGCGCCACGAGTCTTCGGGGGCATTATTTCTCCTACAGAAAGTTTATTGGGGAAGACGCGTTAATCCCTCAGGGATTAACGAGCCTTCTTCTTGCCGGCGACGGTACGCTTCGGACCCTTGCGGGTACGTGCGTTGGTCTTCGTACGCTGTCCGCGTACGGGCAGGCCCTTGCGGTGACGCAGGCCTTCGTAGCTGCCGATCTCAACCTTGCGGCGGATATCAGCGGCCACTTCGCGGCGAAGGTCACCCTCAACCTTGTAGTTGCCTTCAATGTAGTCACGCAGCTCAACCAGCTGTGCGTCGGTCAGGTCCTTGACCCGAACGTCAGCGCTGATGCCGGTAGCAGCCAGGGTTTCGTGTGCACGGGTCTTGCCCACGCCGTAGATGTAAGTAAGCGCAATTTCCAGCCGCTTTTCGCGGGGAATGTCTACGCCAGCGAGACGAGCCATAGTGGCGGTACTCCTTGTATAAACCGGAGGTCGTAGGCAGTACACCCGCACTTTCAGTGCGGCCCCAGCCTCCGACCGGGGGTTAGCTGTCCGGGCTCTTTCGAGCTTATGTCCCAGTTCAGCTTGTGCTGCCTTTATTTACTTGCGTGGGTTAGCAACCCAGGATTTCCTGTGAAGGAAATTAGCCCTGGCGCTGCTTGTGGCGCGGGTTCTCGCAGATCACCATGACCCGGCCATTACGGCGGATCACTTTGCACTTTTCGCAGATCTGCTTGACGCTCGGCTTGACCTTCATGGCGTTCCTTTGCGTGTTGCAGTTGGTCTACTGGCCCGGCCTTCGGCTAATGCTCTGGCCGCCCAGTGTTTACTTGTAGCGGTAGACGATACGACCACGTGTCAGGTCGTACGGGCTCAGCTCCACCACTACCCGGTCCTCAGGGAGAATCCTGATGTAGTGCTGGCGCATTTTTCCAGAGATGTGCGCCAGAACGATGTGCTTGTTGGTGAGCTCAACGCGAAACATCGCGTTAGGCAGCGCCTCAGTCACAACGCCCTCGATCTCAATGACCCCGTCCTTCTTGGCCATACCCTCCGCTAACTGTTGTTGTCACAGCCTTCCGGTTGGCACCGGACATGACTGCGAACGTTTTTGATTGATTGGCTTCTGCCTTCCGACCGCAAAAGGGCACAAACAGGGCAGACAACCAACAGACAACACTACGCCATCTTGGCAGGAATGTTAAATCGGACCATGGTAGCGCACTACCGGGCCGTACGCAGCAAATTCCCCCGCCGGGGTTGTGACGCTTTCAGCCCGGGATACCCCATCCAGGATGGCTTCGGTCACGACGTCGGCTGCCGCGCTCTGGAGCGTGATGAGGCTGAACGTCCGGGCAGCGTCGGTGCTGCGGTCAAGTTCGACGGCGCCCGTCGCCAGCGCGAACACGGTGTCGCCGTCCGCGAGGGTATGGGACGGATTCAGCGCCCGGGCCAGTCCGGCGTGGCAGGCGGAGGCGGTCCGCTTGCACTCGGCCTTGTTCAGCACGGCATTCGTAGCGACGACGACGAGTGTTGTGTTGAGGGGCTGAGCTTCGGCACCGGGGTGATTGAGCTTTTCGAAATCGCCAGCCGCCGAACGAACACCTACGGGCAACCCCACGGCATTGACCACGGCGATCGCGCCGATAACAACCCCGTTGTCCAAGGTGACGGACGCTGTGCCCACTCCCCCTTTGTATTTCCCCCGCCCGAGGACGGCTCCGGTGCCGGCCCCCACGTTGCCGCGTTCGACGTCGTGACCGTCCTTTTGGGCGGCAGCGGCGGCAGTTGCCGCATAGCCCATCTCCTCGTCAGGGCGGGCGGTGAAGTCACCGCCGCGGCCGAGGTCGAAGATGGCGGCGGCCGGAACGATCGGCACGAGTCCGCCCGGCACCGGCAAGCCGCGGCCGTCTTCCTCGCACCAGCGCTTGGCACCGTGCGCGGCCACCAGCCCGTAGGCGCTGCCGCCGGTGAGCACCACGGCGTCCACGCGCTGCGAGAGTGTTGTGGGGTCCAGGGAATCCGTCTCATGGGTGCCCGGGCCTCCGCCACGGACGTCAACGGAACCCACGGTGCCGGGCGGCGGCAGCACCACGGTCACCCCGGTGAGCCAGCCGCCGTCGGACGCGCCGCCGTCGGCCGCCTCTAATGACGTGATCTTCTGCGTGTGGCCGACCCGGATTCCGGGGACATCGGTAATTACTCCCATGGGTCCATTGTGCGCCTGCGCGGAAGCGAGTGTCCGCTCCCAAAAGTTCGGCGACCCGCGGGAGCAACTCCGGCCTCCAAAACAAACGTTATGCAATACTGCCAGCAACACGGCGTTAACGGGCAAGGAAGCCTTGACTAACAATCCTCTGACGAGGGCTAGTGCGGGATTCTGCCCACCAACCATGTGGTGAAGTGAAGCTACCCCCCACACCCATTGGCCTGCCATCCGCGGGCCCGGATCCGTTAGAGACCGAATGACACGACAACTGACTGACCGGCCCGCCGCCGTCGCGGAAGCCGGTCCGGCCCTGCGGCGCCGGCCGAAATGGTCCGGCAGGACCCGCCGGGACTTCTTCGTTTTCCTGGCCCTCGCACTGCCCAACCTTGTGCTGATCGGGGTCTTCACGTACCTCCCGCTCATCAACAACATCTATTACTCCACGCTGGACTGGACGCTGGGATCGGCGTCGGCCACCGTGGTGGGGCTGGACAATTACGTCACCTTCTTTACCAGTGCCGATGCCGCCAAGGTGCTCGGGACCACCGCTGTCTTCACCCTCGTCACCGTGGGGGGCTCGATGGTGCTGGGGCTGCTGATCGCGTTGGCTCTGAACTCCAAGGTCCGCGGCACCACCTTTGCCCGCTCCGCAGTATTTGCCCCCTATGTGCTCAGCGGCGTGGGCGTGGGCCTGGTGTGGTTGTTCATCTTCGACCCCGGGTACGGCGTCCTCGCCTGGGTGCTCCGGGGACTGGGCCAGCAAAGCCCGCAATGGATCAACGATCCGCAGCTGTCGCTGGTCATGGTGATCATCGTGTACGTCTGGAAGAACCTGGGGTACTGCGCAGTGGTGTACCTCGCCGGGCTCCAGTCGTTGCCGCAGGACGTGATGGAGGCCGCTTCCCTGGACGGCGCCAACGGGTTCCGGCGTTTCCTGAGCATGTCCGTCCCGCTGCTCTCCCCCACCACGTTCTTCCTGCTGATCACCACCATGCTCAGCTCGCTGCAGGCGTTCGACCTGATCAGGATCATGACGCCCCTGGGCAACGGCACCAGCACGCTGATCTACGAGGCCTACCTCCAGGCGTTCGGCGCGTTCAACCGGGCCGGGTATTCGGCCTCCATCTCGGTGGTGCTCTTCGCCATCCTGCTGATCATCACTGTGCTGCAGCTGCGGTTCGTCGAACGGAAGGTGCACTACTCATGAGCACGCACCGGCCATTCTCCCGCGCCAACATTGTCCAAACGATTGCCGGCGGGTACATTCCGCTGATCCTGGCCACCCTGGTGGTGTTCCTGCCGCTGCTCTGGATGATCCTGAGTTCGTTCAAGCAGCCCGGCGAGATCATCACCATGGACCTGAAGATCCTCCCGGAAAGCGTGAACCTGGAGAACTACAGCATCGCCATGACAACGGTGCCGTTCGCGCAGTTCTTCCTGAACAGCACCATCGTCACGCTGGTGGGCGCCACCATCAAGGTGCTGCTGGCCATCCTCACGGCCTACGCCCTGGTGTTCGTCCGCTTCCCGTTCAAGAACGCCATCTTCGTGCTCATCCTCGTGGCCCTGATGGTCCCGCCGCAGGTGTCAATCCTGCCGAACTACATCCTCATCGCCGGGATGGGTGGAAAGAACACCCTCTGGGGCATCATCCTGCCCGGCCTGGGAACCGCCTTCGGCACCTTCCTGCTGCGGCAGCACTTCATGACGCTGCCGGCCTCCATCCTGGAATCCGCGGAAATCGACGGCGCCGGCCACTGGCGGCGGCTCTGGCGGATCGTGGTCCCGGTGTCCGTCCCCTCAATCGCCACGGTTGCCCTGGTCACCGTCGTCAGCGAGTGGAACGACTACATCTGGCCGCTCATCATCACGGACCGCCCGGAAACCATGACGCTGCCTGTGGGCCTCACGCTGCTGCAGAACTCCGAGGGCAACGGTTCCGGCTGGGGCATCCTCATGGCGGGCGCGGTGCTGGTGATCGTCCCCATCCTGGTGGTGTTCGCAGCACTCCAGCGCTACATCGTGGCCGGCCTTACCCAGGGCAGCGTCACCGGCTAGGCCCGCAGTCCCGGGCGCATCCCCGCCAAGGCCGCATCCCTTTGGCGGTCAACAACAGCTTTCCCCCGCACCACCTGTCATCCAACCCGTACAACGAGTCAGCATGAGCAATCACCTTTGAGAGGATCCACAATGGGTATGAATCTTGACCGCAGGCATTTCCTGGGGCTTGCCGGTGCAGGAGCCGGCGCCGCTGCGCTGGCAGCCTGCGGCGGCCCGTCCACCGGCGGAACAACCCCCGCGAGCAAAGCCGCCGAAATCGACTTCAGCGGAGTGAAGCCCGCCGCCTCGATCGACTTCTGGACCAGCCACCCGGGTAAGTCCCAGGACGTGGAGAAGTCCATCATCGCGAAATTCCACGCCAAGTTCCCGGACATCAAGGTGAACCTGGTGACGGCAGGCGCCAACTATGAGGAAATCGCCCAGAAGTTCCAGACCTCACAGGCGGCCAAGGAGGCACTGCCCGGCGTTGTGGTGCTTTCGGACGTCTGGTGGTTCCGCTACTTCACCAACGGCAATATCATCCCGCTCGACGGCCTGGTCAAGCAGCTGGACATCAAGGTGGACGATTTCCAGAAGTCCCTCGTGGCGGACTACCAGTACGACGACAAGCAGTGGGCCCTCCCCTACGGCCGTTCCACGCCGCTTTTCTACTACAACAAGGACCACTTCAAGGCTGCCGGCCTGCCTGACCGCGCGCCCAAGACCTGGCAGGAGTTCGCCGAATGGGCCCCGAAGCTGAAGGCCAGCTCGGGCGCGCAGTACGCCTACATCTACCCGGCACTGGCGGGCTACGCGGGCTGGACCCTGCAGAACAACCTCTGGGGCTGGGGCGGCAGCTGGTCCAATGAGTGGACCATCAACTGCGACTCGGCGGAATCCGTCGAGGCACTGCAGTGGGCCCAGGACTCCATCTACAAGGACGGCTGGGCCGGAGTCTCCTCGAAGGAGGCGGCGGACGACTTTGCCGCCGGGATCACGTCCTCCACCATCTCCTCCACCGGTTCACTGCTCGGTGTGCTGAAGTCCGCCAAGTTCAACGTGGGCGTCGGCTTCTTGCCGGGCGGCCCCAAGGTGGAAAGCGGTGTGTGCCCCACGGGCGGCGCAGGCTTGGGCATCCCCAGCGGCGTGAGCAAGGAAGTGCAGCTGGCGGCAGGCACGTTCCTGAAGTTCATGACCGAGCCGGAAAACACTGCGGAATTCTCAGCGGCCACCGGCTACATGCCCACCCGGGTCTCCGCGGACATGACCTCGGTGCTGGCCAAAACCCCGCAGATCAAGACGGCCATGGACCAGCTCGCGGCCACCAAGGTCCAGGACAATGCACGGGTGTTCCTGCCGGGCGCGGACCAGGAGATGGCCAAGGCCGCGGCGAAGATCCTCACCCAGCAGGGCGACGTGAAGGCCACCATGACCGCACTGAAGTCCACGCTGGAGGGCATCTACACGAAGGACGTCAAGCCCAAGCTCAAGAGCTGACGCACCTTTCCGGACGCGCGGTCTCGACGCGCAAGGAGTCCTGCGATACGCAAAATCCCTGGCGCACCCGAAATTCCGGGTGCGCCAGGGATTTTCTGCGTCGCAGGGAACTTTGCGCGTCGCAGGGTAATTTGCCCGTCGCAGGGTAATTTGCGCGTCGCCGGGTAATTTGCGCGTCGCAGGGAACTTTGCGCGTCGCTGCGGTCGCGTCGCCGTGTGCCGGGGGCCTACGGGATCGGGACCGGAACGACGCCCAGCGGCGCAAGCCGCTCCGCACCGCCGTCGGGCGCTGAAAGAACCCAGATGCCCCTTTCATGCACGGCGACTGAGTGCTCCCACTGGCAGGAGCGCTTGCCGTCGGTGGTGACTACGGTCCAGTCGTCCTCGAGCACGGCGGTCTCAATGCTGCCGCGGACCAGCATGGGCTCAATGGCAAGGCACAGTCCCGGGCGGATCTTGGGGCCGCGGTGGCTGGTGCGGTAGTTCAATACGTCAGGCGCCATGTGCATTTCGGACCCGATGCCGTGGCCCACGTAGTCCTCCAGGATGCCCAGCGGCTTGCCGGGGACGGAAGAGACGTAGTCGTCCACCGCATTCCCGATATCGCCCACGAACTTTCCGGTGGCCAGTGCGGCAATGCCACGCCACATGGCTTCCTCGGTGACTTCGGACAACCGGACGTCTTCCGGGTCCGGGGTCCCGACAATCACGGTGCGGGCGGAGTCGGAGTGCCAGCCGTCCACAATGGCGCCGCCGTCAATCGAGATGATGTCGCCGTCGTTCAGCACGCGGCTGCCCGGGATGCCGTGGACGACTTCCTCGTTGACCGAGGTGCAGATGGTGGCCGGGAACCCGTGGTAGCCGAGGAAGTTGGACTTGGCGCCCGCCTCGTCCAGGACTGCGCGGAATACCGCGTCCAGCTGGGCCGTGGTGGCACCGGGGACTGCGGCGGCCACGGCGGCATCCAGCGCGCGGCTCAGGACCAGGCCGGCCTCATGCATGATGCGCATTTGGGCGTTGGTCTTGTATTCAATCCGGGGCTGTCCGAATGCCATTTATACCTCAGTGCTTCGTCTCGCTGGCGGGATGCGTTCATCCCAGGTCTCTGATCCATTCTCCCGCACTTGCGAAGCTGCTCGGGACAGGGTCCACTCCCAGCTCGTCCCGCAGGCGGCGTGTGCAGTAGGTACGCTCGAAGCCGAGCTGGCTAACGGCATAGCGCGTCAGCCGCGGCGGCCTGCGTGTCACGCCGGCCATCGCCTCGAGCGACGCCGCAATCGTCATCGCCGCGCGCATGGGGATAAAGCCGAGTTCGACGTCGGACCGGCCAGTGGCGTCCAGCACTTCCCGCAGGACTCCGCCCAGGGCCACGGGCCGGTGGTCTGCCACGTTGACGGGACCGGTGGCGTCCGAGGTGCAGGCGGCGAGCGCTGCCCGGGCCAGGTTGCCGATGGACGTCAGCTGGTGCAGGACATCGGGACCTCCGACGCTGAGCAACCTGTTATTGTTCACGTTGCTCATGAGGCGGGGCAGGAGGGTCCGGTCGCCCGGGCCGTAGACGCCGTGCGGCCGGAGGATCAGCGCATTGCCGTGCCTCGCTGCCGCTGCCTCCGCAAGGGCCTTTGAACTGGCGTACGCGTTCAGGTACCGGCCCGCCACCGGGTCCTCCGGCCGGTCGACGCACGGCTGCCACCACGGATAGACGCTGGAACTGGAAATGTGGACCAGCCGCGCACGGGGAAAAGTAGCCGCAACGGCCTCGGTCCCGTGTACATTGACGCGGTGGAACAGCTGCGGCGGCCCCCAGTCCGCCACGTGCGCTCCGGAATGCACGACGGCGTCCACTTCCGGCGGGTTGGACAGCGGCCCCGCGCTGAGGTCCCACACCGTTACGCCGGGGAGCCGGCGCCGGCCGTAGCGGACCACCTCCCAGCCGCGTTCCTCGGCAGCTTCGGCAACGGCTCCGCCGACGAAACCGCTGGCCCCGGTCACGGCGATCCTCATGGCGTCCCTCCCGAGGGGCGGGCTCGCGGCGGGGTGCCTACCGGCGGGCTCGCTTCCGGCGGGCGGTCCGCGAACAACGCCCGCAGGGCCACGCGGTCCGGCTTGCGGTGCCGGCCGGACGCCGGCAGCCTGGGCATGACCTCAATCCGGTCGGGCAGGGCCGATTCGTCGATGAGCCGGGGAAGTTCACGGTGGAGGGTCCGCAGCAGCGCCGCCTGATCCTGTCCCTGGTGCGGTTCGACGGCGAGCCACACCGCTTCGTCGCCGATGCCGTCCGGGATGCCGACCATCGCGGCCTGGGCCACGCCGTCGATGCCGGCAATCACCGGCTCATACAGGCCCGGGTAGATGTTGGTCTTGCCCCGGATGATCATGTCCTTCTTGCGCCCCAGCAGGACGAGCCTCGGCGTACCGGACGAGCCGGCCGGGCCGTGGTCCACGCGCACGAGGTCGCCGGTGGCGTGCTCGTCCATGGTGTCCTCGCCGAGGTAACCCAGGCACATGTTGGGCCCGGAGACGATCAGCTCATGGTCCTCAGCCACCCGGAAGCGCACGCCCGGAAGCGGGCCGCCGAGGTAGTCGCCCTCGCCGGAGCCGTCCGCGGTCCGGAATTCCGCGGTGCGTCCGGACGCGAAGTCCAGTTTCTCGTGCCCTTCCGCGATCGCGATGGGCAGGACTTCGGTCATCCCGTAGATGCAATGGAAGCGCACTCCGGGCAGGAGTCCGGCAGCCCGCGCCAGGAACGGGGCCAGCACGGGCGCGGCACCCAGCATCACCGTTTTCAGCGTTTCCGGCCACACCAGCTGTCCTGATTCCACGGCGTCAAGGATCGGCGCCAGCTGCGAGGGCACCAGGAACACGTGGGATGCCGCTTTATGCCCGGGCGAGGAGCCCAGCTCGGCCGCGAACCGCAGCGGATCGATGGTGGCGGACAACCCGTACGACGGCATCGTCCAGTGGGCACCGGCGATCAGGGCCGGCAAGCCCATCATCAGCTGTTCCGAGTGGATGCGGTCACCGGCCGCGAACGTGCAGCGTGTGCTCAGCTGGCCAAAGCCGGCCGCCAGGGTCCCGCGGCTGTGCACCACGCCCTTGGGCTTCCCGGTGGTGCCTGACGTGAAAATGATGACCGCTTCCTGCCCCGGCGCGGCTTCAACCGGCGGGAGACCGTCCGGCCTGCCGCCGTCGTCAGCGCCGCCGTATTGAGCAGCGCCGCTGCGGACGCCGCCGTCGTACTTGCTGTTACGGGAAGCGTTTCGGGACAGGGCACGGATGTTGGTGGACGTGAACGGGACCCCGGGAAGCCAGGGACCGGAGTGGAAGTGCCGGACCTTCATCGCTGCGTAGTCCGGAAGCAGCAGGCCGCGCCGCCGGGCAAGGCGCCGCTGCGGCCCGGGCGCGCTGAGCGCATAAAGCAGCGATTCGGAGGCAGCCCACCGCGGCGATGCGAGCGCCGTCCTGTTCCGGAAAAGTTCGGGACCAACCCCGGGATCGATGAAGACGATGGCCCCGCCGGCCCGGACGGCAGCCAAGGCAAGCGTGAAGGCCGCGGGCCCCGGCCGCACGGAAAACAGCAGGCGCTCCCCCGGACCGAATCCCTCGCGCCGCAGGCCCTCTGCGGTGGATTCAATCCCGGCGGCAAGGTCCCGGTAGCTGATGGTCTTGCCCGGCTTTCCGCTGCGTTTGCCGGGTGCCGTGATGGCCGGGTGGTCCGGGTACTTCGCAGCGGCGTCGTACACAGCGGCGATGAGGTCATCCGGCAGGTCAGTTTGCACGGGTCAGCTCCAGGGACTTGTAGTGCGGAATGAGCACCTTCCGGCTGACGGCCCGCGAGCGGATGCGCCACGCACCGCGGGCGTACTCGTCCAGCAGCACGGTCAATGCGCAGTTGATTTCGGCCATCGCCAGCGGCATACCGATGCAGAAGTGGGCTCCCGCCCCGAACCACAGCTGACGGGCCGCCGGCGGGATCGGCGTTGCCGGGTCGAAAGCGCCCAGGCTCTTGACGGCGTGCACCGTCGACAGCAGGATCCGGTCCCCCGGGCTGATCCGGACTCCGCCCAGCCGCCCGGCCGTTGTGGCCTCACGCAGCATCATCGGCGACGGCGCCGTGTACCGCAGGCCCTCGTTGACGGCGTCCGGGAGGCCGCTGCGGTCTGCTGCCAGCGCGGGCAGCCTGCCGTCGTCGAACAGCATGGCGGCGAGCCGCGGAACGTAGGACACCAGGGTTTCGGTCCCGGCGATCACAAAGGCACTGACAATCCCCACCGCTTCGTCCTCCCCGAGTCCCAGGACTCGGAGGCGGCCCGGAAAAGTGGAGGGGTCGTCGCTGCGGTAGGCGCTCCGTACGGGTCCGGCCAGAATTTCGACGGCGGCCTTCGCCTGTGCGACCTGAGCCGGCGTCAGCCGTGGCCGTCCCAACCGCACCAGCGAGGTGATGGAGGTGCCCAGGGTGAAGAGGTCGCTGTCCGGGAGGCGGCCGGGCGCATCGTCCGGGACACCCAGCAGCCTGCTGATCACTCCACCGGACAGTTCCGTGACAAGCCCAACGAACTCCACCGAGCCGCCATGCTCCAGCCCTGCAGCCAGCCGCTCGTGCAGCCGCTCGCCCGCCGGAGAGACGATGGCTTCAACGGCCCTGGGCGTGAACAGGCCGTTGAGGCGGCGCCGCAGTTCAAGGTGCTCTTCCCCGTGCATGTTCAACAGCGCACGGGGACCCACCACCGGGGTCCACAGCGCGCCGGAGGCCCTGGCGCCGGACTTCGAGTAGCCGGCGTCCATCAGCACTTCCCTGACCAGGGAGGCGTCGCTGACGAGTACCCCCAGCCCGGGCAGCCGAACAACGGGCCGGAGCTTCCCCAGCCCGCGGATCAGCGGGTAGGCCACAGGATGGGCGCCGACGTGGAGCCGCCGCTCCCACGCGGCCAGGGCGCCGGCGGCGGACGACCTTTCGGTCAGCGCGCGTTCCGAAACACCACTCACCGGATGTCCACGTGGTCCGGGCGGAACCGGTGGTCCGCGTACCAGGCGAGGGTGTTGGGCAGGCCCCAGGCCTGAACCCGGCGGGAGGAGCCGAACACCACCACGTTGCGCCGGAGGGCGTAGGAGCGCGTGAGTCTGCGGACCCGGTTGGAAAGCGCACGGTCCTCGTGCAGCTCCTCGATGCTGGTCCGCGGGAAACCGCCCGAGCGCAGATACAGCTCGGCGGTGATGGCCATGTTGCACCCGGGCAGCATCTGGTAGGGGCCAAGGTAGCCTTCCCCCTTGTTTCCCGGGCGGATGCGGCCGAAGAACGACGCGACCTCGACGGCCAGGAGCATCAGCCAGCGGCTGGTCCGAGCCAGGCCTTCATCCAGCCGCGGGTTCAGCTGGCCGGCAATCATCTCCAGGCCGTCGGCGAACGCTTCCATGATGCGCAGTGTCCAGTCGGCGGCCGGGAGGCAGTCCGAGTCGGTGCGCGCCAGCCACCGGGCGCCATTCAGGGCGCCGAAACGCATGCCGGTGTCCGCGGCGGCGCCGGTACCCTTCTGCGGCTCATGGACCAGGCGGATATCCATGGCCGGGTGAAGCCTGGCAAAGTCGGCGACGATTGACCTGGTGGCGTCCGTGGACCCGTTATCCACCACCACGAGCGTGAAGTCTTTGTGAAGCTGGGCCGCTAGCGCCTGCAGTGACTGGCCGATCAGCTTTTCCTCGTTGAGTGCCGGCATCGCGACACACAGCGCCCGCACCGGGGTTTCGTTTCCGGGCACCGGGGGTTGGCCTGCGGGCACCCGATCTGGAACCCGGCCGATCTGCGGTCCCCTCACAACCGCACCACGGCGATGCCCAGGCTCACGCCGCCGGCCAGACCCACCAGCGCCACCAGGTCGCCAGGTCCGCACCGGCCCAGGTCCTGTGCCAGCTTCAGCTGCAGGGGCAGGCTGACCGAGGCCATGTTGCCGTACTCCTCCACGGTCCTGACGAGCATGTCCGGCGGCACGCCTGCCCCTCGGGCGAAGATGTCCCGGTACGGCGCACTCACCTGGTGGACGCACACCACTGCGAAGTCCGTCCATGCCAGGCCCAGCTTCTCCAGGGTCTCGTCCAGGACTCCCCGCCCCAGGTCCAGGAAGGCATCTTTGAGCTTTTCGCCGTCCATGTTGAAATAGGTCGCTTCGAGGTCCCTCGGTGCGACGGAGCCGCCGGTGCCGAGCGTTCCCACGGCCCAGTGGCTGCTCTTCGCGGCGAACCCCGTGCCCAGCACCCGGGACGCGCCGTCGGCGTCGGGGTCTGCCGGTTCCAGCAGCAGCGCGCAGCCGGCGTCGCTCATGGTGTAACCCGGGAAGGCCGCGGCGAAAGTCTCCTGGTCCGGGACGGACCACCGAACGGCCCTGGAGGGCGACTCCCCGCTGACCAGGAGCACGCGCCGGTAACGTCCGGAGCCGATCAGGGCATCGGCTACTTCCAGGCCGTTGAGCAGGCTGTTGCAGGCGTTCTTAATGTCCATCACCGGGCAGCCCATGCCAAGTTTTGCGGCCACCATGTGCCCGGTGGCCGGTTCCACCATGTCCTGGCTGGCCGACGCAAATAGGAGGAGGTCGACGTCGGCGGGCTGGAGTCCGCGGGCCGCCAGCAGTTTCGCAGCGGCTACTGCCGCTAGGTCGGAGGCCTGCTCAGTCGCTGCCATCACAGATCTTGTGCGGATTCCGGTCAGCCGGCCGATCAGGCCCTTCGGGACGCGGAAACCGGGGCTGGCGGCAGCGAGCTGCTGCTCCAGCTGCGCGGTGCCCATCCGGCCTGGCGGCACATAGACTTCGAGGCCGGCGATTTTCGCCGCCCCCGGAAGGGTCTGGTTCATGCAATATCTCCCCACAGACAATGCGTCCGGTGATATCCGGCTCCGGTCCTGGGTGCCTGACGGCGTCACCGGCCCGCGGCGCCAACCCCCAAATCACCCCTCCAAACAAGGAAGGGCGCGTCCCGTACTCGATGGTACGGGACGCGCCCTTCAAGGCACTGGAGGCAAGCCGGATCTGCAGTCAGCCGCGGACCTCCGGCAAATCCCGGATCAGGCTGCCTGTGCTGCCTTGATGGCCTGCATGACGCGGTCGGTGACCTCGTCGATGCCGCCGATGCCGTCAACCTGGGTCAGGATGCCGCGCTCGGCGTACTTGGCCACAACGGCTTCGGTCTGCTCGTGGTAGAGGTCCAGACGGTGGCGGATGACGGCTTCATTGTCGTCGCTCCGGCCGGTCTCCTTGGCGCGGCCCAGGAGGCGGTGCACCAGTTCCTCGTCATCGGCGGTCAGCTGCAGGACGACGTCCAGCTTCTGCTCACCGTTGGCGAGGATCTCATCGAGGTAGTCCACCTGCGCGGTGGTGCGCGGGTAACCGTCCAGCAGGAAGCCGCCGTCGACGTCGTCCTCGCTCAGGCGGTCGCGCACCATCTTGTTGGTGACGCTGTCCGGCACGAAATCGCCGGCATCCATGTACTTCTTGGCCTCGACGCCCAGCGGCGTCTCACCCTTGACGTTGGCGCGGAAGATATCGCCGGTGGAGATCGCAACGACGCCGAGGCGCTCGGAGATCCGATCCGCCTGCGTTCCCTTGCCTGAACCCGGAGGTCCGATAATCAGCATTCTCGTCATCGCAAAAGCCCTTCGTAGTGACGTTGTTGTAGCTGCGCGTCAATCTGCTTGACCGTTTCCAGGCCCACGCCCACCATGATCAGGATCGAGGTTCCACCGAACGGGAAGTTCTGGTTGGCATTGATCAGGACCAAGGCGACCAGCGGGATCAATGCCACGAAGCCCAGGTAGAGGGCGCCGGGCAGGGTGATCCTGGAAAGGACGTACTGCAGATAGTCCGCCGTCGGCTTACCGGCCCGGATACCCGGGATGAAGCCGCCGTACTTCTTCATGTTGTCGGAAACCTCTTCAGGATTGAAAGTGATTGCGACATAGAAGTAGGTGAAGAAAACAATCATGGCGAAATAAAGTGCCATGTAGATGGGGTGGTCACCACGGGTGAGGTTGTTGTTGATCCACTCAACCCACGGTGCCATCTGTTCGCCCTGCTTGGGCTGGTTGAACTGTGAGATCAGGCCCGGCAGGTACAGCATCGAGGATGCAAAGATGACGGGCACGACGCCGGCCATGTTCACTTTGATGGGGATGTACGTGCTCGTGCCGCCCACAGTGCGCCGGCCGATCATTCGCTTGGCGTACTGCACCGGAATGCGGCGCTGGGACTGCTCCACGAAGACCACCAGGGCCACGGTCAGCAGGCCGATGGCCAGGACCATGAAGAAGGTGCCCGGACCCTGTGAGGTCCAGATGGCACCAAGGGAGGTCGGGAAGCTGGCAGCGATCGAGGTGAAGATGAGCAGCGACATGCCGTTACCCACGCCCTTCTCCGTGACGAGCTCGCCCATCCACATGATCAGGCCGGTGCCGGCCGTCAAGGTGATGATGATCAGGATCGTGGTAATGACGCTCGCATCCGGGATGATGTCCAACTGGCAGTTGGGCAGCAACTGGCCGGAACGTGCCAGCGACACCAGCGTCGTGGCGTTCAGCAGGCCCAGTGCGATGGTCAGGTAGCGCGTGTACTGCGTCAGCTTGGATTGCCCCGACGCGCCTTCTTCGTACAGCTCCTGGAAGCGGGGAATGACCACGCGCAGCAGCTGGACGATGATGCTCGCCGTGATGTACGGCATGATGCCCAGGGCGAAGATGGACACCTGTAGCAACGCACCGCCGCTAAACAGATTGACGAGCTGGTAGATCCCGCCCGAGGTCTGACCGCTCTGCAAGCATTGCTGGACATTCTGGTAGTTCACACCAGGCGAGGGGATGAAGGCACCCAAGCGGAAGATTGTGATGATTCCCAGCGTGAACAACAACTTGCGTCGCAGATCAGGCGTGCGAAAGGCCCGGCCAAATGCGCTAAGCAAGCGTCCTCCTGATGTGTAAATAAAGTCGTGTGAGATAGGTCAATAAACCCAACAACCGAGTCTAACGGGTTGATGCGCCGTGCGAATAATCGGTGAGGGTCCAAATGAGAAAAAACTCCCGGTACGCAGGGCCGAAGCCCCGGGTACCGGGAGTTCCTACAACGGGCGTATGCTCCGCCGCCTCTTGTTAGAGGGCGGTGGTGCTTCCGCCTGCTGCTGCAATCTTTTCTGCGGCGCTGGCCGAGAATGCGTGGGCGGTGACGTCAACCTTGACGGTGATGTCGCCGGTGCCCAGCACCTTGACGGGCTGGTTCTTGCGAACGGCACCCTTTTCGACCAGGTTCTCCACGGTGACTGCGCCACCTTCCGGGAACAGCTCGTTGAGCTTGTCCAGGTTTACAACCTGGAACTCAACCCGGAACGGGTTCTTGAAGCCGCGCAGCTTCGGCAGGCGCATGTGCAGCGGCAGCTGGCCGCCGGCAAAGCCAGCCTTGATCTGGTAGCGGGCCTTCGTACCCTTGGTACCGCGACCAGCGGTCTTACCCTTGGAACCTTCACCACGACCAACACGGGTCTTGGCGGTCTTGGCACCCGGGGCGGGACGCAGGTGGTGAACCTTCAGTGCGTTCTGCTTCTCAGCAGCGGCGCCCTGTGCCTTTTCGGCGGTGTTCTTCTCTGCCATTTACTTCGCCTCCTCTACCTTTACCAGGTGCGGAACCGTGTTGAGCATTCCGACGGTCACGGCATCGGCGGTGCGGACAACGGTGTGTCCGATCCGCTTCAGGCCGAGGGACCGAAGGGTGTCGCGCTGGTTCTGCTTGCCGCCAATGGCGGACTTGATCTGAGTGATCTCCAACTGAGTGTCGGAGGGAATCAGGTTCTTAGCCACGACTCAGACACCTGCCTTCTGGTTCATGAGTGCCTTCACCATTGCGGCCGGAGCGATCTCGTCGAGCGGGAGGCCGCGGCGTGCTGCCACTGCTGCCGGCTCTTCGAGGCGCTTCAGTGCATCAACGGTCGCGTGAACGATGTTGATGGCGTTGGAGGAACCGAGCGACTTGGAGAGGATGTCGTGGATGCCCACGCACTCCAGTACTGCACGGACCGGACCACCGGCGATAACACCGGTACCGGCGGAAGCCGGACGCAGCATAACGACGCCTGCAGCGGCTTCACCCTGAACGCGGTGCGGGATGGTGCTGCCGATGCGGGGAACGCGGAAGAAGGACTTCTTGGCCTCTTCAACGCCCTTCGCGATGGCGGCGGGAACTTCCTTGGCCTTGCCGTAGCCGACGCCGACCATACCGTTGCCGTCACCGACGACGACGAGTGCGGTGAAGCTGAAGCGACGACCACCCTTGACGACCTTGGAAACGCGGTTGATGGTTACAACGCGCTCTACGAACTGGCTCTTTTCGGCTTCGCGGCCACCATCGCGGCCACCACGGCCACCACGGTCGCCACGGCCCTGGCCGCGGTCGCCACGCTCGCCACGACGAGCGCCACCACGGCGGTCGTCAGTGGTAGCAGGCGCAGCGGTCTCAGTTGCCGGAGCAGCTACAGCTTCAGTCACCTGAATGTCCTTTTCGTTATTTTCGGTCACAGTGACAGCCCACCTTCACGTGCGCCGTCAGCGACGGCGGCGATCCGGCCGTGGTACTTGTTACCACCGCGGTCGAAGACAACTGCTTCGATACCGGCAGCCTTGGCACGCTCGGCGACGAGCTCGCCAACGCGCTTGGCCTTGGCGGTCTTGTCACCGTCGAATGCACGAAGGTCGGCTTCCAGAGTGGACGCGCTCGCTACGGTCAGGCCCTTGCTGTCATCGACAACCTGGACGAATACGTGGCGTGCGGAACGGTTGACGACCAGACGCGGACGTGCAGCCGTACCGGAGATGCGCTTGCGGATACGAAGCTGGCGGCGGCTGCGCTGGGCAGACTTGCTCTTGTTCGTACGCTTCTTGTTAATTGAGATGGCCATGGTTACTTACCAGCCTTTCCGACCTTGCGGCGGATGACTTCGCCGGCGTAGCGGATGCCCTTGCCCTTATAGGGGTCCGGCTTCCGCAGCTTGCGAATGTTGGCAGCAACCTCGCCGACCTGCTGCTTGGAGATACCTGAAACAGAGAGCTTGGTCGGGGTCTCTACTGCAAAGGTGATGCCGTTCGGTGCCGAGACGTTGACCGGGTGGCTGTAGCCCAGAGCGAACTCCAGGTCAGAACCCTTGGCCTGGACGCGGTAACCGGTACCGACAATCTCAAGCTTCTTCTCGTAGCCTGCGGTGACACCCTGGATCATGTTGGCGATCAGGGTGCGGGTCAGGCCGTGCAGCGAACGTGAGGCGCGCTCGTCGTTCGGGCGGGCGACAGTCAGGGTGCCATCTTCCAGGGTGACCTCGATCGGGCTGGCCACAGTGTGGCTCAGCTCGCCTTTGGAACCCTTGACGCTGACGACAGAGCCGTCAACCTTGACCTCAACGCCGGCAGGAACGGTGATGGGGAGACGTCCAATACGTGACATTATTCTCTTCCTTTCCCGTTACCAGACGTAAGCGAGGACTTCGCCGCCCACGCCCTTCTTGCCGGCCTGCTTGTCAGTCAAGAGGCCGGAAGAGGTGGACAGGATTGCGACACCCAGGCCACCGAGCACGTGCGGCAGGTTGGTGGACTTCGCGTAAACACGGAGTCCCGGCTTGGAAATACGACGAACGCCAGCGATTGAACGCTCGCGGTTCGGACCGAACTTGAGCTCGAGGGTCAGCTTCTTGCCAACCTCAGCGTCTTCTTCTTTCCAGGAGGCGATGTAACCTTCAGCCTTCAGGATGTCGGCAACGCGTGCCTTGAGCTTGCTGTACGGCATAGTCACGGTGTCGTGGTATGCCGAGTTTGCGTTGCGCAGACGCGTAAGCATGTCTGCGACGGGATCTGTCATGGTCATGTTGGGCTCTTGCCCTTCCTCATAACGGTTTCCGCCCTGCCATCCCCGTGGGGACGCGGCAAGGCCGGACCTTCTATGTAGCTAGATTAAGCTTCGGTCTTGAACGGGAAACCAAGCGCCTTGAGCAGCGCGCGGCCTTCGTCGTCGGTCTTGGCAGTGGTCACGACGGTGATGTCCATACCGCGAACGCGGTCGATGGAATCCTGGTCGATCTCGTGGAACATAACCTGCTCGGTCAGACCGAAGGTGTAGTTGCCGTTGCCATCAAACTGCTTGCCGCTGAGGCCCCGGAAGTCACGGATACGCGGCAGTGCCAGCGTTACCAGACGGTCCAGGAATTCCCACATGCGGTCTCCACGCAGAGTTGCGTGTGCACCGATGGGCATGCCTTCGCGCAGCTTGAACTGTGCGATCGACTTGCGGGCCTTGGTTACCTGCGGCTTCTGACCGGTGATCAGGGTGAGATCGCGGACAGCGCCGTCGATCAGCTTGGAGTCCTTGGCGGCATCTCCAACACCCATGTTCACAACGACCTTGACCAGACGGGGAACCTGGTTGACGTTTTCGTACTTGAATTCCTCGATGAGCGTGCTCTTGATGGAATCCGCGTACTTGGTCTTCAGACGAGGAACGATCTTGCTTGCCGGAGTCTCGAGAGTCTCAGTCATTAGATGTCCTTCCCGGAGCTCTTGGCCACGCGTACGCGCACTTCACGCTGCTTGCCGTTGCGCTCAACGGTCTCGGTACGGAAACCGACGCGAGTGGGCTTCTTGGTGGAGGGGTCAACCAGGGCCACGTTGGAGATGTGGATGGAAGCCTCAACGACCTCGATGCCACCGGTCTTGGTGCCGCGCTGCGACTGACCGACCTTGGTGTGCTTGGTTACGCGGTTAATGCCTTCAACCAACACGCGGTTGGTATCCGGGAATACGCGCAGAACCTTGCCCTGCTTGCCCTTGTCGCCGCCGCGCTCAGCCTTGGCGCCAGTGATGACCTGAACGAGGTCACCCTTTTTGATCTTAGCCATGGACTAGAGCACCTCCGGAGCCAGAGAAACGATCTTCATGAACTTCTTGTCACGAAGTTCACGACCAACCGGTCCGAAGATACGGGTACCGCGGGGGTCACCGTCGTTCTTCAGGATCACAGCTGCGTTCTCGTCAAACTTGATGTAGGAACCATCCGCACGGCGGCGTTCCTTCTTGGTACGGACGATGACAGCCTTGACGACATCGCCCTTCTTTACGTTGCCGCCCGGAATTGCGTCCTTGACGGTAGCGACGATGACGTCGCCAATGCCTGCGTAGCGACGGCCAGATCCACCGAGAACGCGAATGGTAAGGATTTCCTTAGCACCCGTGTTGTCGGCGACCTTGAGTCGCGACTCCTGCTGAATCACTATTTACTCCTTGCGTCGCGCTGGTTCTCAGACCGAAAATCTTCCTACGGAATGAGCCTTGCGGAACGGTTGATCGGGGTGTCTCTTGACCTGCCTGGATTTTGCCAGACCAGGCCTAAACTCCCGTGCCAAAAACATTTGCTTCCCAGGCGATTCCGACGGATCGGGGCGCAAGGGGGCACTATGCCGTGGCACGATTGTTTACGAGGTTGATGACGGCGCACGAACGGCGCCATACAAACTCAAAATCTTAGCACGTTTTGGGCGAATCCCCATATCACAGCCCGGGCGCCGGCGCAGGCAGGCCCGCACACGGCGAAACCCCCGCTCCCATAAAGGGAACGGGGGTTTCTTGCATTTCTGCAGGTGTTACTTGGCCTTCTCGAGGATCTCGACCAGACGCCACCGCTTGGTAGCGGAGAGCGGCCGGGTCTCGGCGAGGAGCACGAGGTCGCCGATGCCGGCGCTGTTCTCTTCGTCGTGTGCCTTGATCTTGGCGTTGCGGCGGATGACCTTGCCGTAGAGGGCGTGCTTCACGCGGTCTTCGACCTGGACAACGATGGTCTTTTCCATCTTGTCCGAGACGACGTAGCCGCGCTTCGTCTTACGGTAACCGCGCTCGTCAGCCTTGGCTGCGTCGGAAACAGTTTCCGTCACGTTCTCGTCCTTTTCACTCACTTGGCGTCCTCCTCGGTCTCAACCGTTTCAGCCTTGTCAGCCTTCTTGGTTGCAGCCTTCTTGGACTTCTTTTCTTCCTTGGCTTCCACAACCGGTGCGGCAACCTCGGCACGAATGCCCAGCTCGCGCTCACGGAGAACGGTGTAGATGCGGGCGATGTCCTTCTTTACCGCGCGCAGACGACCGTGGTTCTCCAGCTGACCGGTGGCGGACTGGAAACGCAGGTTGAACAGCTCTTCCTTAGCCTTGCGGAGTTCTTCAACGAGACGCTCGTTGTCGAAACCGTCCAGCTGCGCGGATGCAAGTTCCTTGGATCCTACTGCCATTTCTACTCACCACCTTCGCGACGCACAATGCGTGCCTTCAACGGCAGCTTGTGGATTGCCAGGCGCAGTGCCTCGCGAGCTACCTCTTCACTGACACCGGAGAGTTCGAAGAGAACCCGGCCCGGCTTGACGTTTGAGACCCACCATTCCGGAGAACCCTTACCGGAACCCATGCGGGTTTCAGCAGGCTTCTTCGTCAGCGGACGGTCCGGGTAGATGTTGATCCAGACCTTGCCGCCACGCTTGATGTGGCGGGTCATCGCGATACGGGCAGACTCGATCTGACGGTTGGTGACGTATGCCGGGCTCAGAGCCTGGATACCCCACTCGCCGAAGGAGACCTTGGTGCCGCCCGTGGCAGCGCCGGAACGACCCGGGTGGTGCTGCTTACGGTGCTTGACTCGACGTGGGATAAGCATTTAAGCCTGTCCTCCTTCTACTGCCTGTGCCGGCGCGGCAGAAGCTGCTTCAGCTGCCGGAGCTTCGGCAGCAGGTGCTGCCTCGGCTGCCGGACGGTCGGTACGACGGCGGCGGTCACCACGGTCAGCGCCACCCGGGCGGCCCGGGCGATCGCTGGCACCACGGCCGCGGGACGGAGCAGCAGCTGCCTGCTGAGCCAGTTCCTTGGAGGTGACGTCACCCTTGTAGATCCAGACCTTCACGCCGATGCGGCCGAAGGTGGTCTTGGCTTCGTAGAAGCCGTAGTCGATGTTCGCGCGGAGGGTGTGCAGGGGCACACGGCCTTCGCGGTAGAACTCCGAGCGGGACATTTCAGCGCCACCCAGTCGACCGGAGCAAGCGATACGGATGCCCTTGGCACCAGCGCGCTGTGCGGACTGCATTGCCTTCTTCATTGCACGGCGGAATGCCACGCGGGAAGTCAGCTGCTCTGCAACGCCCTGGGCAACAAGCTGTGCTTCCATCTCGGGGTTCTTGACCTCGAGGATGTTCAGCTGAACCTGCTTGCCGGTGAGCTTTTCGAGCTCGCCGCGGATGCGGTCTGCTTCAGCACCGCGGCGGCCGATGACGATGCCCGGACGTGCCGTGTGGATATCCACACGGACACGGTCGCGGGTGCGCTCGATTTCAACCTTGGCGATACCGGCGCGCTCCATGCCCGTGGACATGAGCTGGCGGATACGGATGTCTTCGCGAACGAAGTCCTTGTACCGCTGGCCGGCCTTGGTGCTGTCAGCAAACCAGTGCGATACGTGATCGGTGGTGATGCCGAGTCGGAACCCGTGCGGGTTAACTTTCTGTCCCACTTAGCGAGCCTCCTCTTTCTCCGGGGTAGCGACTACCACGGTGATGTGGCTCGTGCGCTTCTTGATCTGAAATGCACGACCCTGGGCTCGCGGCTGGAACCGCTTCATGGTCGGGCCTTCATCAACAAACGCTTCGCTGATGATGAGGTCACCTTCGTCAAACGCCACGCCGTCGCGGTCCGCGAGGACCCGGGCGTTGGAGATTGCCGACTGAACTACCTTGAATACCGGCTCAGAAGCTGCCTGGGGGGCAAACTTCAGAATTGCCAGAGCCTCGTTCGCTTGCTTACCACGAACAAGGTTGACGACGCGCCGGGCCTTCATAGGCGTTACGCGGATGTGACGCGCAATTGCCTTGGCTTCCATTGCTTTCCTTCTCTCGTCTTTGACGTAAGTGCAGGCGCCTAGCGGCGCTTGCCCTTACGGTCGTCCTTGACATGGCCGCGGAATGTCCGCGTGGGAGCGAATTCGCCGAGCTTGTGCCCGACCATCGACTCGGTGACAAACACCGGAATGTGCTTGCGTCCGTCGTGAACGGCGATCGTGTGCCCGAGCATGTCGGGGATGATCATCGAACGGCGGGACCAGGTCTTGATGACGTTCTTGGTGCCCTTTTCGTTTTCCCTGTCCACCTTTACAAAGAGGTGCTGGTCAACGAAAGGACCTTTTTTCAGGCTGCGTGGCATGTGTCCAGGCTCCTATCGCTTGTTCTTGCCAGTACGACGGCGACGAACAATAAGCTTGTCGCTCTCTTTGTTTGGACGGCGGGTGCGGCCTTCGCGCTTACCGTTCGGGTTGACGGGGTGACGTCCACCGGACGTCTTACCCTCGCCACCACCATGCGGGTGGTCAACCGGGTTCATCGCGACACCACGGACGGTCGGGCGAACGCCCTTCCAGCGCATGCGGCCGGCCTTGCCCCAGTTGATGTTCGACTGCTCGGCGTTGCCGACCTCGCCGATCGTTGCGCGGCAGCGCACGTCAACGTTGCGGATTTCGCCGGAAGGCAGACGCAGCTGGGCGAAGCGGCCTTCCTTTGCAACGAGCTGGATCGATGCGCCGGCGGAGCGGCCCATCTTGGCGCCGCCACCCGGACGCAGTTCAACTGCGTGGATTACGGTACCGACCGGGATGTTGAGCAGCGGCAGGTTGTTGCCGGGCTTGATGTCAGCACTGGCACCTGCTTCAACTACGTCACCCTGGGACAGCTTGTTCGGGGCGATGATGTAACGCTTGGTGCCATCAACGTAGTGCAGGAGGGCGATGCGAGCCGTGCGGTTCGGATCGTACTCGATTTCGGCAACGCGGGCGTTGACGCCGTCTTTGTCGTGGCGACGGAAGTCGATCAGACGGTACTGGCGCTTGTGGCCACCACCCTTGTGACGGGTCGTGATCTTACCGGTGTTGTTACGGCCACCCTTTTTCGGGAGGGGACGTACCAACGACTTTTCCGGCGTCGACCGCGTGATTTCAGTGAAGTCCGCTACGCTCGAGCCGCGACGGCCCGGGGTAGTCGGCTTATATTTACGGATTCCCATAATTTATTTCCTCGTTAAAGTGGTCTCCGCTACGAGAGCGGACCGCCGAAGATGTCGATTGTGCCTTCTTTGAGGCTCACAATTGCACGCTTGGTGTTCTTGCGGGTACCCCAGCCGAATTTGGTGCGCTTGCGCTTACCGGCACGGTTGATGGTGTTGATCGATTCGACCTTGACGGAGAAAATCTTCTCCACGGCCAGCTTGATCTCGGTCTTGTTCGAGCGGGGGTCCACCAGGAAGGTGTACTTTCCCTCATCGATCAGGCCGTAGCTCTTTTCCGATACGACGGGTGCAAGCACGACGTCGCGCGGGTCCTTGATGGTGGCTGCACTCACTTGGCATCCTCCTCGTTCTTTGCCTTGGCGGCAACGAATGCCTCGTAGGCAGCCTTGGTGAAGACTACGTCGTCAGAGACGAGCACGTCGTAGGTGTTCAGCTGGTCTGCGTACAGAACGTGAACATCTGCGAGGTTGCGCACAGACAGTGCAGCAACATCGTTGGCGCGCTCGATGACAACGAGCAGGTTCTTGCGCTCGGACACGCCGCGCAGCGTTGCCAGTGCGGCGCTGGAGGACGGCTTGGTGCCGGTTACCAGTTCAGCGACAACGTGGATGCGGCCGTTGCGGGCGCGGTCAGACAATGCGCCGCGCAGTGCAGCAGCAATCATCTTCTTGGGGGTCCGCTGGCTGTAGTCACGCGGGGTCGGGCCGTGGACAACGCCACCACCGGTCATGTGAGGAGCACGGATTGAACCCTGACGGGCGCGGCCGGTGCCCTTCTGCTTGAACGGCTTACGGCCTGCACCGGAAACTTCAGCGCGGGTCTTGGTCTTGTGGGTACCCTGACGAGCAGCAGCGAGCTGTGCAACGACGACCTGGTGCAGCAGCGGCACGTTGGTCTGTACGTCGAAGATCTCTGCAGGCAGGTCAACCTTGACAGTGCTAGTCATTGAACTAGGCTCCCTTCACGGCGGTGCGTACGAGGACGACCTGGCCGCGGGCGCCGGGAACGGCGCCCTTGATGAGGAGCAGCGACTTCTCGACGTCAACTGCGTGAACCGTGAGGTTCAGCGTCGTGTGACGAACGGCGCCCATACGGCCGGCCATTTTCATGCCCTTGAAGACGCGGCTCGGGGTGGATGCGCCACCGATTGAACCGGGCTTACGGTGGTTCTTGTGTGCACCGTGGGAAGCTCCAACGCCGTGGAAGCCGTGACGCTTCATAACACCGGCGAAGCCCTTACCCTTGGTGGTGCCAACGACGTCGATCTTCTGTCCGGCTTCGAAGACCTCAACGGAGAGCTCCTGGCCCAGCTCGTACTCAGCAGCATCTGCGGTACGAAGTTCGACAACGTGGCGGCGAGGCGTGACGCCTGCCTTTTCAAAGTGACCAGCCAGCGGCTTGGTGACCTTGCGGGGATCGATCTGGCCGTAGCCGATCTGAACGGCGACGTAGCCATCAACGTCTGCGTTACGCAGCTGGGTGATGACGTTTGAGTCAGCCTGGACAACAGTGACGGGGATGAGCTTGTTGTTCTCGTCCCAGACCTGGGTCATGCCGAGCTTCGTGCCCAGCAGGCCCTTTACGTTACGGGTTGCGGTCATAGTCTCTCAGCACCTCCCTACAGCTTGATTTCGATGTTCACGTCGGCGGGCAGGTCGAGACGCATAAGCGAGTCAACAGCCTTCGGCGTGGGGTCGATGATGTCGATCAGACGCTTGTGCGTGCGCATTTCAAAGTGCTCGCGGCTGTCCTTGTACTTGTGCGGAGAGCGGATAACGCAGTACACGTTCTTCTCCGTCGGCAGCGGCACGGGGCCAACTACCGTTGCGCCTGCGCGCGTGACCGTCTCAACGATCTTCCGTGCTGAAACGTCAATGACCTCGTGGTCATATGACTTCAGCCGGATGCGGATTTTTTGTCCCGCCATGTCGCCTGACTCTCTTTCAGTCTGTGCTTCCCCTGTTTGGGGCTGCCCTGTTTACTTACGCGTTGTGTGGCTGCCGAAGCATTCGAAGTCGTAACTACCACCCGCCGCACAAGCTGAATCCGGAAGAATCCGGGTTCCTCAACCTGCCGGCGTAACCGACCCCCGCGGTCGGGCGTGTCGCGCTCTGCACGCGTACTCGTCCGCAGTTCCATGGGGAGTGGGTTATGTTTGGGCTCCTACTTGGACCCTGGCACCCGGCATTATCCGGATCGGGACGCGAAGGAGCGCTTGAACAACTCATCTAGTATGCCGGATTTTGCGGGGAGAAGCGAATCGCGCTATCCAAGGCAGGGTGCGCCTGCCAGCCTCCCGGGTCATTGCCTTCAGCAACCGTCGAATGGATGATAGGGGCATGACTGTGCAGAACTCTGCGGCGTTG
This sequence comes from Arthrobacter sp. LjRoot78, assembly GCF_964254335.1. Lineage (NCBI taxonomy): Bacteria > Bacillati > Actinomycetota > Actinomycetes > Micrococcales > Micrococcaceae > Arthrobacter > Arthrobacter sp. LjRoot78. Next base: position 3,254,984 of record NZ_CAXUTG020000001.1, read on the forward strand.
CAGAGCCTGGCCGAGCGGCTGGACCCGGATTTCATCCTGGGTGTGGCCGCAGCCGCGTTCCAAATTGAAGGATCCCTCAAGGCCGACGGCCGCGGACCCTCCGGCTGGGACGCCTTCGCCGAGAAACCTGGCAGCATCATGGACGGCCACTCCCCTGCCGTCGCCTGCGACCATTACAACCGCTCCGGCGAAGACGTCGCCCTGATGCGTGACCTGGGCGTTGACTCCTACCGCTTTTCCATTTCCTGGCCCCGGATCCAGCCTGACGGCCGCGGCGCCTTCAACAGCCAGGGACTGGACTTCTATGACCGGCTGATCGATCAGCTGCTCGACGCCGGCATCTCACCGATGGCCACTCTGTACCACTGGGACACTCCCCTGCCGCTGGAGCACAGTGGCGGTTGGCTGAACCGCTCAACGGCGGAACGCTTCGCCGAATACAGTGCCGCGGCCGGTGAACGGTACGGGGATCGCGTGGCGCAATGGGTGACGCTGAACGAGCCGGTTTCGGTGACGCTTAACGGTTACGCACTGGGTGTGCATGCTCCCGGCCACGACCTGCTCTTTGATGCCCTGCCGGCAGTGCACCACCAGTTGCTGGGCCACGGACTTGCCGTGCAGGCCCTGCGGGCAGCCGGTGTTGTGGGGACCGTCGGGGTAACCAACCTGCACTCCCCGGTGCGTCCGGCGTCGGGCAAGCTCACCGACAGGCTGCTGGCCAAAGTTTTCGACCTGATGCTGAACCGGGTGTATGCCGACCCCATCCTGCTGGGCAAGTATCCGAAGCCGCCGCTGCTCGCCAGGCCGTGGTTCCGGATCCTGTCCGGGGCCAAGGATGCGGACCTCCGGAACATCCACCAGCCCATCGACTTCTACGGCCTCAACTACTACTACCCGGTCAAGGTCGCCACGGGACGGGGGCCGGCCGACAGCCCTGCCGGCACGGCCGAAGCGATGGCCCGGGTGCCCTTCCATTTGGCGGCGTTCCCCGAGTATGACCTGACCGGCTTCGGCTGGCCCGTGGCCCCCGACCACATCGGCGTGCTGCTGCGCGAGATGAAGGACCGGTACGGCGACGCCCTGCCCCCGCTGTACATCACCGAGAGCGGCGCAAGTTTCCCGGAACCGGAACATGTCTCCGGTCCCATTCCGGACACCAACCGTATCGACTACCTGGCCGGCCACCTGAACCATGCACTGGCCGCCACGTCACCCGGCGGCCTCGCCGAGGACGTAAAACTGCTGGGCTACTACGTGTGGACTTTGCTGGACAACTTTGAGTGGGCCGCCGGCTACTCACAGCGATTCGGGCTGGTCCACGTGGATTTTGACACGCTGGAGCGTACGCCCAAGGAATCCTTCTACTGGTTCCAGGCTCTCAGCAGGGCGCGAAAGGCCTGAGTTCAGGCCTACTTGTTCTTGTTGGCCCGGTTGATGCGCTTTGCCCGCTCGATTTCCTGGCGGAAGTGCTTCTTCGCCCAAAACACGCCGGCCACGACCGCCGCGGCGACCAGAAGGAAAATTAACCATTCCATGATGCTGTCCTTTCGTTGTCAGCAACCCTACCAAGGCCGGACGACGAACGGTCCGTCGGGCTGCCGCGGCAACGTCATGGGGGCAAAAAACAGCCCCGCCGCGTAAATACGCAGCGGGGCTGTTGATAAGTCTCAGACGGCCGTCAGGCCTTCCGATCCCTGATCATCCAGTATTACTACTTGATGATCTTGGTGACGCGTCCCGAACCAACGGTGCGGCCGCCTTCGCGGATAGCGAAGCCGAGGCCCTCTTCCATAGCGATGGGCTGGATGAGCGCAACGGTCATCTCAGTGTTGTCGCCAGGCATAACCATTTCCGTGCCTTCCGGCAGGGTGATAACACCGGTTACGTCCGTGGTGCGGAAGTAGAACTGCGGGCGGTAGTTGGAGTAGAACGGGTTGTGACGTCCGCCTTCGTCCTTGGAGAGGATGTAGACGTTAGCCTCGAAGTCGGTGTGCGGGGTGATTGAACCCGGCTTGACGACAACCTGGCCACGCTCTACGTCATCACGCTTCAGACCGCGGAGCAGCAGGCCACAGTTCTCGCCGGCCCATGCTTCGTCGAGCTGCTTGTGGAACATCTCGATACCGGTAACCGTGGTCTTCTGGACCGGACGGATGCCGACGATCTCGACCTCAGAGTTGATCGCGAGGGTTCCACGCTCGGCGCGGCCCGTTACAACGGTGCCACGGCCGGTGATCGTGAAGACGTCTTCGATCGGCATGAGGAACGGCTTGTCACGGTCACGTACGGGGTCCGGAACGGACTCGTCGACAGCTTCCATGAGGTCCTCGACGGACTTGACCCAAACCGGGTCGCCTTCGAGTGCCTTTAGACCGGAAACGCGAACAACCGGAGCCTCATCGCCATCGAAGCCCTGAGCCGAAAGCAGCTCGCGAACTTCCATTTCGACGAGGTCGAGGAGCTCTTCGTCATCGACCATGTCCGACTTGTTCAGTGCAACCAGCAGGTAGGGAACGCCAACCTGGCGGGCGAGCAGGACGTGCTCGCGAGTCTGGGCCATCGGGCCGTCAGTGGCGGCAACCACGAGGATTGCACCGTCCATCTGTGCAGCACCGGTGATCATGTTCTTGATGTAGTCAGCGTGACCCGGAGCGTCTACGTGTGCGTAGTGGCGCTTCTCGGTCTGGTACTCAACGTGGGAGATGTTGATGGTAATGCCGCGCTGACGCTCTTCGGGAGCAGAGTCAATAGACGCGAAGTCGCGCTGCTCGTTGAGAGTCGGGTACTTGTCGTACAGCACCTTGGAAATGGCGGCCGTCAACGTCGTCTTACCGTGGTCAACGTGACCAATGGTACCGATGTTAACGTGCGGCTTAGTCCGCTCGAACTTTGCCTTTGCCACAGGTTCCTCCTAGAACGTTTTCAAATGACTTACCCTCCGGTCGCGCTTGTCGCGGCCGAAACTTCAGTAAGTCTACTTGGGGGGCTTTGGATTGGTGAAATTGCAGATTCAGGAACTAATACTAGTCCCTCGAGTCTGTTCGTGCAGATGGCCGGAAGCCGGCCACCTGCACAGGGCTAGTTTCCGAAAATGGAAACGCACCCGAGTTTGTCGCTTTGAAAGTCCAGTGGACTACTCGCCGCGGTTCTTCTGGATGATCTCGTCGGCGACTGCCTTCGGGACCTCGGCGTAGCTGTTGAACGTCATGGAGTACACAGCGCGGCCCTGGGTCTTCGAGCGCAGGTCACCGATGTAGCCGAACATGCCGGACAGCGGGACGTGCGCACGGATGACCTTGACGCCCTGGGCATCTTCCATGGACTGCATCTGGCCACGGCGGGAGTTAAGGTCACCGATAACTTCACCCATGTATTCCTCAGGGGTGCGGACCTCGACATCCATCAGCGGTTCGAGCAGGACAGGGTTCGCCTTGCGTGCGGCTTCCTTGAAAGCCATACGGCCGGCGATCTTGAACGCCATTTCCGAGGAGTCAACATCGTGGTACGCGCCGTCAATCAGCGTGGCCTTGATGCCGACAACCGGGTAACCGGCCAGGACGCCGTCGTTCAGTGCATCCTGGATACCGGCGTCAACCGACGGGATGTATTCGCGCGGAACGCGGCCACCGGTGACCTTGTTCTCGAACTCGTACATCTCGCCTTCGGACGTGTCCAGCGGCTCGATCGCGATCTGGATCTTTGCGAACTGGCCCGAACCACCGGTCTGCTTCTTGTGCGTGTAGTCGTGACGCTCTACAGCACGCTTGATGGTTTCGCGGTAAGCAACCTGCGGCTTGCCAACGTTTGCCTCGACCTTGAATTCGCGGCGCATGCGGTCCACCAGGATGTCCAGGTGAAGCTCGCCCATGCCGGCGATGATGGTCTGACCGGTGTCTTCGTTGAGGGAGACCTGGAAGGTCGGGTCCTCAGCGGAGAGCTTCTGGATGGCCGTGGAGAGCTTCTCCTGGTCACCCTTGGTGTTCGGCTCGATAGCAACCGAGATCACGGGCTCCGGGAAGCTCATGGACTCGAGGACGATCTGGTTGGCGGAATCGCACAGGGTGTCACCCGTGGTGGTGTCCTTCAGACCGATGGCTGCGTAGATGTGGCCGGCGGTAGCGCCCTCAACGGGCATTTCCTTGTTGGCGTGCATCTGGAACAGCTTGCCGATGCGCTCCTTCTTGCCCTTGGTGGAGTTGACCACCTGAGCGCCTGCTTCCACGTGACCGGAGTACACGCGGATGAAGGTGAGCTGGCCGAAGAACGGGTGCGCGGCGATCTTGAATGCCAGTGCGGAGAACGGCTCTTCAGAGGACGGCTTGCGAGTGAGTTCCTTCTCTTCGTCGCGAGGATCGTGACCGATCATCGGGGGGACGTCGAGCGGGTTCGGCAGGTAGTCAACCACGGCATCCAGCATCGGCTGAACGCCACGGTTCTTGAATGCGGAACCACAGAAGACCGGGTAGATCTCCGAGTTGATCGTCATCTTGCGGATGCCGGCCTTGAGCTCGTCGATGGAGATCTCTTCGCCCTCAAGGTACTTCTCCATGAGTTCTTCGGAGGCCTCTGCAACAGTCTCAATGAGCGTTGCGCGGTACTCTTCGGCCTTTTCCTTGAGGTCAGCCGGGATCTCGCGGATCTCGTACTTGGCACCCATGGTGACGTCACCCTTGGCATCGCCGGGCCAAACCAGTGCGCGCATGTAGAGCAGGTCGACGACGCCGATGAAGTCGTTCTCGGAACCGATCGGCAGCTGCATGACGAGCGGCTTGGCACCGAGGCGGCTGATGATGGTGTCTACGGTGAAGTAGAAGTCAGCGCCCAGCTTGTCCATCTTGTTGACGAAGCAGATACGCGGGACGTTGTACTTGTCAGCCTGGCGCCAGACAGTCTCGGACTGCGGCTCCACGCCTTCCTTGCCGTCGAACACGGCAACTGCACCGTCGAGGACGCGCAGGGAGCGCTCAACCTCAACCGTGAAGTCCACGTGGCCGGGGGTGTCGATGATGTTGATCTGGTTGTTTTCCCAGAAGCAGGTCACGGCGGCAGACGTGATGGTGATGCCGCGTTCCTTTTCCTGTTCCATCCAGTCGGTGGTCGAAGCGCCGTCGTGCGTTTCGCCGATCTTGTGGTTCACACCTGTGTAGAACAGAATGCGCTCGGTGGTGGTGGTCTTGCCGGCATCAATGTGGGCCATGATGCCGATATTGCGGACCTTACTAAGGTCGGTAAGCACGTCCTGTGCCACGGTGTCTCCCTTTCGGATGGACTGCACGTTCGCCGCCGGCTCGAGTGAGCCGGCGGCGTCCGGGAAGTATTACCAGCGGTAGTGTGCGAAGGCCTTGTTGGACTCGGCCATCTTGTGGGTGTCTTCGCGACGCTTCACAGCGGCACCGAGACCGTTCGAGGCATCCAGGATTTCGTTCTGGAGACGCTCGGTCATCGTCTTTTCGCGGCGGGCCTTGGAGTAGCCAACCAGCCAGCGAAGGGCGAGTGCCGTGGAGCGGCCCGGCTTGACCTCAACCGGAACCTGGTAGGTTGCGCCACCGACGCGGCGTGAGCGGACCTCAAGGGAAGGCTTGACGTTGTCCATGGCCTTCTTGAGTGCTGCTACGGGGTCGCCGCCGGACTTGGCGCGGGCGCCTTCGAGGGCACCGTAAACGATGCGCTCAGCGGTGGACTTCTTGCCGTCTACCAGCACCTTGTTGATCAGCTGGGTGACCAGCGGGGAGCCGTAAACGGGATCTAGTACTAGCGGCCGCTTGGGGGCCGGACCCTTGCGAGGCATATTACTTCTTCTCCATCTTTGCGCCGTAGCGGCTGCGGGCCTGCTTACGGTTCTTCACACCCTGGGTATCGAGGGCGCCACGGACGATCTTGTAACGGACACCCGGGAGGTCCTTCACACGACCGCCACGGACGAGCACAATGGAGTGCTCCTGGAGGTTGTGGCCTACACCGGGGATGTAAGCGGTAACCTCAACGCCACCGTTAAGGCGCACACGTGCAACCTTACGCAGAGCCGAGTTCGGCTTCTTCGGGGTGGTGGTGTAGACGCGGGTGCAAACACCGCGGCGCATCGGGCTGCCCTTAAGCGCGGGAGCCTTGGTCTTTGAGACCTTAGGCGTGCGGCCCTTACGGACCAACTGGTTAATCGTAGGCACTCTCGTGTTCTCCGTTTTATCCGGAGCGGCCGCTGACAGCCGCTCTCCTTTTGCTTTGCCCCGCCGCCCGAGCTTTGAAGAATCTCCAGAGCAGCTGAGGCGAAGCCTTAATAGTCGGATCGCAGACCGGGACCCGGACTTGCGTCCTGATCGGTCCCTAGGCATGCAAAAATGTGGCATACGTTGCACAAGAACCCTGCAAACCGGAAACGTCGCTCTGGCTTAGCCTTTCAGCTCAGCCGGCGCACTCATCCACTGCCACAATAACAATTGGTATCCAGTCTAACATGGACGGCCGCCAAGCCTTAATCGGCGGGTTAAACGGGGATGGTCCCCCACCTTGCGGTGCGGGACCATCCCTTGATCAGGCTATGACTGCCGGCTAGCGGAAGTCGCTGCCGAGATCGTAGTCATCCAGCGGGATGGCGTGGAACTCGGGAGCTCCGTCGCCGCCCAGGGTGTCGTAGGAGAAGTCGCTGAATGCGCTGGGACCTGTGAACAGGTTTGCCTTTGCTTCTTCAGTCGGCTCCACCGTGACCTCCGTGTAGCGCGGGAGACCCGTGCCGGCGGGGATGAGCTTACCGATGATGACGTTTTCCTTGAGGCCGAGCAGCGGGTCGCTCTTGCCTTCCATGGCCGCCTGCGTCAGGACGCGGGTGGTCTCCTGGAAGGAAGCTGCCGACAGCCAGGACTCGGTGGCCAGGGATGCCTTGGTGATACCCATGAGCTCAGGACGTCCGGAAGCCGGAGTCTTGCCCTCGGACACCACGCGGCGGTTGGCGTCTTCGAAGCGGCTGCGCTCCGCCAGCTCACCGGGGAGCAGGTCGGATTCACCCGATTCGATGACCGTGACGCGGCGCAGCATCTGGCGGACGATAACCTCGACGTGCTTGTCGTGGATGCCGATGCCCTGGCTGCGGTACACGCCCTGGACCTCGTCCACCAGGAACTTCTGTGCAGCACGGGGGCCCATGATGCGCAGAACCTGCTTGGGGTCGACCGGGCCGTTGATGAGCTTCTGGCCCACCGCGACGTGCTGGCCGTCTTCAATCAGGAGGCGTGAGCGGCGAAGGACCGGGTAAGCGATCTCTTCACTGCCGTCGTCCGGAGTGATGACCAGGCGCATTTGGCGCTCGGACTCTTCGATGGCGATGCGGCCGGCTGCTTCTGCAATCGGTGCGACACCCTTCGGAGTACGTGCTTCGAAAAGCTCCTGGATACGGGGCAGACCCTGGGTGATGTCGTCGCCGCCGCTGGCGGAAACAGCACCACCGGTGTGGAACGTACGCATGGTCAGCTGGGTACCGGGCTCACCGATGGACTGTGCGGCGATGATGCCCACTGCCTCACCGATGTCCACGGTCTTGCCGGTGGCCAGCGAACGGCCGTAGCACAGGGCGCAGGTGCCGACGCTGGACTCACAGGTGAGTACGGAGCGGACCTTGACCTCGGTGATACCGGCTGCAAACAGTTCAGCAATGACGACGTCGCCGCAGTCGGTGCCGCCGGCAGCCAGGACCTTGCCCTTGGAGTCAACGACATCCACGGCCAGGGTACGGGCGTACGCGCTGTTCTCAACGTTCTCGTCCAGCACCAGCTCACCGTTGGCATCAGCCACGGCAATCGGGGTGACGAGGCCGCGTTCGGTGCCGCAGTCCTCTTCACGGACGATGACGTCCTGCGAGACGTCCACCAGTCGACGGGTCAGGTAACCCGAGTTGGCGGTACGCAGCGCGGTGTCAGCCAGACCCTTACGGGCACCGTGCGTGGCGATGAAGTATTCCAGCACCGACAAGCCCTCGCGGTAGGAGGACTTGATCGGACGCGGGATGATCTCACCCTTAGGGTTGGCCACCAGGCCACGGATACCCGCGATCTGACGGACCTGCATCCAGTTACCACGTGCACCGGAGGAAACCATGCGGTTGATGGTGTTCATCGGCGACAGGTTGTCACGCATGACCTGTGCGATTTCGTTGGTTGCCTTGTTCCAGATCTCGATCAGTTCCTGGCGACGCTCGTCGTCGTCGATCAGGCCCTTGTCGTACTGTCCCTGGATCTTGGCAGCGCGCTCTTCGTAACCGGCGAGGATAACCGGCTTCTCGGCCGGAACCTCGATGTCGGAGATGGCGACGGTAACGCCTGAGCGGGTGGCCCAGTAGAAACCGGCATCCTTCAGGTTGTCCAGCGTTGCCGCGGTAACAACCTTCGGGTAACGCTCGGCGAGGTCGTTGACGATACGGGACAGTTCGCCCTTGTCGGCAACAGCCTCAACCCACGGGTAGTCCTCGGGGAGGGTCTGGTTGAAGATGACCTGGCCCAGGGAGGTCTGGACGAGCGCGGTCTGACCCGGCTCCCAGCCTTCCGGAGCTTCCCAGCCGGCGTAAGGAACAAAGCCCTCAAGCCGGATCTTGACCTGGGAGTTCAGGTGCAGCTCGTGCAGGTCGAACGCCATGATGGCTTCCGAAACCGAGGAGAAGATGCGGCCTTCGCCAGCTGAACCGACACGCTTGGTGGTCAGGTGGTAGAGGCCGATGATCATATCCTGCGAAGGAAGGGTCACCGGGCGGCCGTCAGACGGCTTCAGGATGTTGTTGGAGGACAGCATCAGGATGCGGGCTTCAGCCTGGGCTTCGGGGCTCAGCGGCAGGTGGACTGCCATCTGGTCGCCGTCGAAGTCAGCGTTGAAGGCGCCACAAACCAGCGGGTGAAGCTGGATTGCCTTGCCTTCCACTAGCTGCGGTTCGAAGGCCTGGATGCCGAGGCGGTGCAGGGTAGGTGCACGGTTGAGCAGCACCGGGTGTTCGGTGATGATCTCTTCCAGCACGTCCCAAACCTGCGGACGGTAACGCTCGACCATGCGCTTTGCCGACTTGATGTTCTGGGCGTGGTTGAGGTCAACCAGGCGCTTCATCACGAACGGCTTGAAGAGCTCCAGGGCCATCTGCTTGGGCAGACCACACTGGTGCAGCTTCAGCTGCGGGCCGACGACGATGACCGAACGGCCGGAGTAGTCAACGCGCTTGCCGAGCAGGTTCTGGCGGAAACGACCCTGCTTGCCCTTGAGCATGTCGCTCAGGGACTTCAGCGGACGGTTGCCCGGACCCGTTACCGGACGGCCACGACGGCCGTTGTCGAAGAGGCTGTCAACAGCTTCCTGAAGCATGCGCTTCTCGTTGTTGACGATGATCTCCGGAGCACCGAGGTCAAGCAGGCGCTTGAGTCGGTTGTTGCGGTTGATCACACGACGGTAGAGGTCGTTGAGGTCGGAGGTCGCGAATCGGCCACCGTCCAGCTGGACCATCGGGCGCAGTTCCGGCGGGATCACCGGGACGGCGTCCAGCACCATGCCGAGCGGGCTGTTGTTGGTGGTCAGGAACGCGTTGACCACCTTCAGGCGCTTCAGGGCTCGGGTCTTGCGCTGGCCCTTGCCGTTGGCAATGATGTCGCGCAGGAGGTCCGACTCGGCCTGCATGTCGAAGTTCTCAAGACGCTTCTTGATGGCTTCGGCACCCATGGAGCCTTCGAAGTACATGCCGTAGCGGTCACGCAGTTCGCGGTAGAGGCCTTCATCGCCTTCGAGGTCTGCGACCTTCAGGTTCTTGAAACGGTCCCAGACCTGCTCAAGGCGCTCGATGTCGGCGTCGGCACGCTTACGCACGTTGGCCATCTGACGGTCCGCGGAGTCGCGGGCCTTCTTCTTGTCGGCAGCCTTGGCGCCTTCGCCTTCGAGACGGGCAAGCTCGTTCTCGAGGTCGCGGGCGATCGTGGCGATGTCCGAGTCGCGGTTGTCGACCAGCTGCTTCTTCTCGATGTCGTGCTCAACCTGGAGGTTGGGCAGTTCTTCGTGGCGGCTGTCGGTGTCGACGCTCGTGATCATGTAGGCAGCGAAGTAGATGACCTTTTCGAGGTCCTTCGGTGCAAGGTCAAGGAGGTAGCCCAGGCGGGACGGAACACCCTTGAAGTACCAGATGTGCGTGACCGGTGCGGCCAGCTCGATGTGGCCCATGCGCTCACGGCGGACCTTGGCGCGGGTGACTTCAACGCCACACCGCTCGCAGATGATGCCCTTGAAGCGCACGCGCTTGTACTTGCCGCAGTAGCATTCCCAGTCGCGGGACGGGCCGAAGATCTTCTCGCAGAAGAGGCCGTCCTTCTCGGGCTTGAGCGTGCGGTAGTTGATGGTTTCCGGCTTCTTAACCTCGCCGTAAGACCAGCCACGGATGTCTTCCGCGGTGGCGAGGCCGATCTGCATGAGGCCGAAGGAGGATTCGCTGGACATATGGTCCCTGTTCTCTCTTGTTCTCTAAATTCTGAAGTCTTGGGTTACGGGAAGAGGGAGTACGACGGCGGGCAGTCACCCGCCGTCGTACTGCTAGACCTCTTCTACGGAACTGGGCTCTGCACGAGACAGATCGATGCCCAGTTCTTCCGCAGCCGTGAAGACTGCGTCATCAGAGTCACGCATTTCAATTGTGGTTCCGTCCGTGGAAAGCACTTCCACGTTCAGGCACAGCGACTGCATTTCCTTGATCAAGACCTTGAAGGACTCAGGAACGCCCGGCTCGGGGATGTTCTCGCCCTTGACGATGGCTTCGTAGACCTTCACACGACCGTGGATATCATCCGACTTGATCGTGAGGAGTTCCTGGAGAGTGTACGCGGCGCCGTAAGCTTCGAGCGCCCACACTTCCATTTCACCGAAGCGCTGGCCACCGAACTGTGCCTTACCACCCAGCGGCTGCTGCGTGATCATGGAGTACGGGCCGGTGGAGCGCGCGTGGATCTTGTCGTCCACCAGGTGGTGGAGCTTCAGGATGTACATGTAGCCGACCGAGATCGGATCCGGGAACGGCTCGCCGGAGCGGCCATCAAACAGGCGGGTCTTGCCCGAGGAGTTGATCAGGCGGTCGCCGTCGCGGGTCACGTTGGTGGAGTCGAGCAGGCCCGTGATTTCTTCTTCACGCGCACCGTCGAACACCGGCGTTGCAACAGTGGTTGAACCACTCTCGCGCGGCAGGTTCGGCAGCTGCTTGACCCACTCGGGCTCGCCTTCGATCTTCCAACCGGTCTTGGCAACCCAGCCGAGGTGCGTTTCGAGCACCTGGCCGACGTTCATACGGCCCGGAACACCCAGCGGGTTCAGGACGATATCAACGGGGGTGCCGTCGGCAAGGAAGGGCATGTCCTCGATCGGAAGGATCTTGGAAATAACACCCTTGTTGCCGTGGCGGCCGGCGAGCTTGTCGCCGTCGGTGATCTTGCGCTTTGCGGCCACGTAGACGCGGACCAGCTGGTTGACGCCCGGGGGCAGCTCGTCGTCATTGTCGCGGTCGAAGACGCGGACGCCGATGACGGTGCCGGACTCGCCGTGCGGAACCTTCAGGGACGTGTCGCGGACTTCGCGGGACTTCTCGCCGAAGATGGCGCGCAGCAGGCGCTCTTCCGGGGTCAGTTCGGTTTCACCCTTCGGGGTGACCTTTCCGACCAGGATGTCGCCGGCTTCAACCTCGGCACCAATGTGGATGATGCCGCGCTCGTCCAGGCCCGCAAGGACTTCCTCGGACACGTTGGGGATGTCACGGGTGATTTCCTCGGCACCAAGCTTGGTGTCGCGGGCATCGATCTCGTGCTCCTCGATGTGGATGGAGGAAAGGACGTCCTCGGCAACGATGCGCTGCGAGAGGATGATGGCGTCCTCGAAGTTGTGGCCTTCCCATGACATGAATGCCACGAGCAGGTTCTTACCGAGGGCGAGTTCACCCTGGTCCGTTGCCGGGCCGTCAGCGATGATGCCGCCGACCTCCAGGCGCTGGCCTTCGCTCACCAGGACACGGTGGTTGTAGCAGTTGCCCTGGTTGGAACGGGCGAACTTGTTGATGCGGTAGTTGGTTTCCGTGCCGTCGTCGTTGAGCATGATGACGAGTTCAGCGGACACCTCGGTGACCACACCGGCCTTCTTCGCGATGACAACGTCACCGGCGTCGACGGCAGCGGCGCGCTCCATGCCGGTACCGACGAACGGCGCCTCGGAACGGACCAGCGGCACAGCCTGGCGCTGCATGTTGGCACCCATGAGTGCGCGGTTGGCATCGTCATGCTCGAGGAACGGGATCAGCGCCGTAGCCACGGACACCATCTGGCGCGGGGAAACGTCCATGAACTCGACCTCGGCGGCGGGAACGAGCACGGGCTCGCCTCCACCACCACGGGCACGGACCAGGACGGTCTCTTCGGCGAACTTCTTGTTCTCGTCCAGCGGAGCGTTGGCCTGTGCGATCAGGACCTCTGCTTCGTCGTCGGCCGTCAGGTACTGGACCTCATCGGAAACGACACCTTCGGACACGAGGCGGTAAGGCGTCTCGATGAAGCCGAACGGGTTGATGCGGCCGTAGGAAGCCAGCGAACCGATCAGACCAATGTTCGGGCCTTCAGGGGTTTCGATGGGGCACATACGTCCGTAGTGGGACGGGTGAACGTCTCGGACTTCCATGCCTGCACGGTCACGGGACAGACCACCCGGGCCAAGCGCGGACAGACGGCGCTTGTGGGTCAGACCCGACAGCGGGTTGTTCTGGTCCATGAACTGGGACAGCTGGGAAGTTCCGAAGAACTCCTTGATGGCTGCCACAACGGGGCGGATGTTGATCAGTGTCTGCGGCGTGATGGCCTCGACGTCCTGCGTGGTCATACGCTCGCGGACGACGCGCTCCATACGGGACAGGCCGGTGCGGACCTGGTTCTCGATGAGCTCGCCGACGGCGCGGATGCGGCGGTTGCCGAAGTGGTCGATGTCATCGATCTCGACGCGCAGCTCGTGGTCCTGGCCGTCGCGCTTGCCCGTGAGGGTCTTCTCGCCGGCGTGCAGTGCAACCAGGAACTTGATCATCGCAACGATGTCTTCAACGTGCAGGACCGAAGCTTCCTTGTCGCCAAGGGAGCGGTCGATGCCAAGCTTGCGGTTGATCTTGTAACGGCCGACCTTGGCCAGATCGTAGCGCTTGGAGTTGAAGTACAGGTTGTCCAGCAGGGACTGGGCAGCCTCGACGGTGGGCGGCTCGCCCGGTCGCAGCTTCCGGTAGATGTCCAGCAAGGCGTCTTCGCGGGTTTCCGTGGCGTCCTTCTCCAGCGTTGCGCGCATGGAGTCGTACTGGCCAAACTCTTCGAGGATCTGGCCTTCGGTCCAGCCGAGGGCTTTCAGCAGCACCGTGACGGACTGCTTGCGCTTGCGGTCAAGGCGAACGCCGACCTGGTCGCGCTTGTCGATCTCGAGCTCGAACCAGGCACCGCGGGACGGGATGATCTTCGCAGTGAAGATGTCCTTGTCGCTGGTTTTGTCAGCGGTGCGCTCGAAGTAGGCGCCCGGGGAACGGACCAGCTGGGAGACAACGACACGCTCGGTGCCGTTGACGACGAAGGTGCCCTTCTCGGTCATCAGCGGGAAGTCACCCATGAACACGGTCTGCTGCTTGATTTCGCCCGTGTTGTTGTTCATGAATTCGGCTTTAACGTACAGCGGAGCCGAGTACGTAGCGTCCCGGTCCTTGCACTCGGCCATGGTGTATTTGGGATCAGCGAACTCCGGGTCGGAGAAGCTCAGGGACATGGTGCCCTGGAAATCCTCGATCGGGGAGATCTCTTCAAAGATGTCAGACAGACCGGAGCTAGTGGCGACGCTGAGGTCGCCTTCTTCGACGGCCTTCGCAACGCGTGCCTGCCAGCGTTCGTTTCCGACCAGCCAGTCGAAGCTGTCCGTTTGCAGGGCAAGCAGATTCGGAACGTCAAGAGGTTCGTGAATCTTTGCGAATGAGAGCCGGCGAGTGGCACCATCGGTGCTGTCGGCATTGATAGCGGTAGCGTTGTTTACATTAGAGGTGCTCGAGGCGACCAAGAGGGATCCTTCCACAGACCTTCAGGCGTTTTCAGATCTCCCCCGTTGCAAGCCCTGCAGAATGACTCCGCAGCGCTACCAGTCCGGTTCCGCTATATGACCCGGGACCCAGGCTGTTCATTTTGGTGCACGTCTCGGACGGCACGTCGATGGAACAGCTGCTAGGCAAAGCCCACCGCTATATGAAGGCTGAAGGTAAACAGGGAAGACGCAAATATCTACGATACGGCAAAGCGGCGCGCGTGTCTACCCCACTTCCTCGGTTATTGCAAGCACCGTTGCCGGAGGCACCTAGTTGGGTTCTACAGCGTGAGGGTCACGCCCTCGGCGGTGCAGGCGCCGGCGTTGGCAAACACGGCATCCCGGATGGCGTCCTTGGCGGCCTGGCTAACCGGGTCGCCGGTTTCGATCTCCGAGGCCTGGTCCAGGGCGAGGACAGCCATCGATGTGAACAGCCCCTTCAGGTTTCCGGACACTCTGTCCTTGGCGTCGGCCGCCGCCAGGTAGACGTCCTCCTGGGCATTGGAATCCCTCCCGGCCGCCCGGTACTGCACGTAGAGGGAGTTGAACTTCTCACAGGCCTCTTTCACGCCGAGAACTCCGGGATCGGATGCTTCGGAAGAGCGCGACGGCGATACCTGTGAAGGTGCGGGAGAAGCCGCGGCACTGGACGACGTCGTGCTTTCCGGCGCGGGAGTGGAGACGCTGCAAGCGGTAAGTCCTGCAAAGCTTGCCACGGCTGCCATCGCGAGGATTTTTTTCAAGATACTGCTCCCTGTGTTTTGCTGCCGGTGTGCGTTTGTCGTCGCCATCCACCCTACGCAGCCGTTTCCTGTACCGCACGTCGGCCGGATGGGCAACAGTCCCCATGAGGGGCGGAATGGACCCCGCACCGAAGGCGTTTAATGGATAGGTGATCCGGCTCACGATAGCCTTGGCCTACATCGTCACAGATCGGAAGAGATAACCATGAGCAACTCCCCAGACAACAACGATGTTGTCATCCTCGCTGCGGCACGTACGCCGCAGGGCCGCCTCAACGGCCAGATGGCCAGCTTCACGGCGGTGGAACTCGGGGCGCATGCCATCAAGGCGGCCCTCGCCGCAAGCGGCGTCGGCGCCGACAAGGTGGATGCGGTCATCATGGGCCAGGTGCTGCAGGCAGGAGCCGGCCAGAACCCGGCACGGCAGAGCGCCATCGGCGCCGGCATCGGCTGGAATGTCCCCACTGTCACCATTAACAAGGTGTGCCTTTCCGGCCTGACGGCAGTCATCGACGCCGCCCGCATGATCCGCAGCGGTGATGCCGCCGTCGTCGTCGCCGGCGGGCAGGAATCAATGACCCGGGCCCCGCACATCCTGCCGGGTTCCCGGCAGGGCTGGACCTACGGGACCGTCCAGGCACTGGACGTGGCAGCGCATGACGGCCTGACGGATGCCTTCGACGGACAGTCCATGGGACTGTCCACCGAAAGCAAGAACCTGGTCCTCGGCATCGACCGGGCGTCCCAGGACAACGTGGCGGCCCAGTCGCACCAGCGGGCCGCGCTGGCGGCCAAGAACGGCGTCTTCGACGACGAGATCGCTCCCATCAGCGTCAAGCAGCGCAAGGGCGATCCCATTGTCGTCTCAGAAGACGAAGGCGTGCGCCCCAACACGACGGTCGAGTCGCTGGCCGGTTTGCGCGCGGCCTTCGTCAGCGACGGCACCATCACGGCCGGCAACTCTTCTCCCCTCTCCGACGGGGCTTCGGCACTGGTGCTGACCACGCGGAAATTCGCGGAAGACCACGGCCTGGACTACCTGGCGGTTGTCGGCAAGCCGGGCCAGGTCGCGGGGCCGGACAACTCGCTGCATTCGCAGCCTTCCAATGCGATCAGGAATGCCCTCGACCGGGCGGGGTGGACCACCGAGGACCTCGACTTCATTGAGATCAACGAAGCCTTCGGTTCGGTGGCAGTCCAGTCCCTCAAGGACCTCAAGTACCCGCTGGAGAAGTGCAACATCCACGGCGGCGCCATCGCCCTGGGCCACCCGATTGGAGCGTCCGGTGCGCGCTTGGCCGGGCATGCCGCCCATGAACTGAAACGCCGCGGCACGGGAAGGGCCGCCGTATCCCTGTGCGGCGGCGGCGGGCAGGGCGAAGCCCTCCTGCTGTACCGGGACTGAACGTGGCCTCATCCGCGGACGCGGCGGGCAACGCTGACAGCGGCGTCGGCAGGGAGCGCTTCCTGCGCGACGCCGCTGCGCGCGGGCTCGACGTCGAAATAGTGGAGCGGCTCGCAGCGAAGAGCCTTGAGGAGGCCGCCGGCATCCTGGGTATTACGCCGGCGGACATTGTGAAGTCCCTGGTGGTCAAGCACAAGGACGGCAGTTTCCTGTTTGCCTTGGTACCCGGCGACCGGCAGATCTCCTGGCCCAAACTGAGGGGGCTGGTGGGCGTCAACAAGCTCTCGCTCCCGCCGGCGGACGTCGCGCTGGAAGCCACCGGCTATGAACGCGGCACCATCACCCCGCTGGGGAGCACCAGGGCGTGGCCCGTCTACGCGGACGCGACAATCGCGGGGCGGAGGATTTCCATGGGGGCCGGGCAGCACGGCTACAGCGCCTTCGTGGATGCCGACGCCCTGACCACGGCGCTGGGCGCCGTGGTCGCGGACATCAGCGACCCTGCCTAGGTGTGCGGCTGAGGATTCGCACCACTGAGGGACTGACCGTCAACGATTAGCCGTTGACCACCAGCCGCCAGTCGCTCTGAACTTCACCGGTTGTTGGTGCGGGCCGTTCGTGGGGGCGGTTAGTGCGGCCCCGGACGCAGAAAACCCCGCCCACCGGAGTGGACGGGGTTTCCGTGAAGCAGCGTGAGTTACTTGAGGGTAACGGTGGCGCCGGCAGCTTCGAGCTGCTCCTTGGCCTTCTCGGCAGCTTCCTTGGTGACGCCTTCGAGGACGGCCTTCGGAGCGCTGTCAACAACGTCCTTAGCTTCCTTGAGGCCCAGGGAAGTGATTGCGCGAACTTCCTTGATCACTGCGATCTTCTTGTCGCCAGCAGATTCGAGAACGACGTCGAATTCAGTCTTCTCTTCAGCTTCTTCAGCAGCACCGGCAGCGGGGCCAGCAACGGCAACAGCAGCAGCGGTAACTTCGAAGGTCTCTTCGAAGAGCTTGACGAACTCGGAGAGCTCGATGATGGTCAGTTCCTTGAAAGCTTCAATGAGCTCTTCGTTGGTGAGCTTCGCCATGGTGTGGCGTCCTTCCTATAGGTGGTGCTTGGCGGCCTGGGCCGTTGTCCTCGCACCGGAGTCTGGTCTAAAAGAGAGTTAGTTCTCTTCGGTGGCTGCGGCTTCGGCCGGAGCTTCGGTCTCTGCTGCTTCTGCGGCCGGTGCTTCTTCAGCGGCGGGCGCTTCGGCAGCTGCCGGTGCACCGTTCTCTTCTTCAAGCTTGAGGCGCAGGGCGTCGATGATGCGTGCAGCAGCGGCAGCAGGAGCCTTGAGGATGCCTGCAACCTTGGCGAGCTGCAGCTCGCGGGACTCGAGTGCTGCCAGGGCAGCAACTTCGCTGGCGTTCAGTGCCTTGCCCTCGAAGTAACCGGTCTTGATAACCAGCTGCTTGTTGGTCTTGGCAAAATCCGTCAGGCTCTTGGCAGCCGCAACTGCGTCACCCTTGATGAACGCGATTGCAGTGGGGCCGGCGAGCTGGCCGTCGAATGCTTCGACACCAGCTTCCTTGGCTGCAATGGCGGTCAGGGTGTTCTTGACGACCGAGAACTTGGTGTCCTGGCCGAGAGAAACACGCAGCTGCTTGAGCTGTGCAACAGTGAGCCCACGGTATTCGGTCAGGACAGCGGCGTTCGATTCCTTGAAATCGTTTGTGATCTCAGCTACTGCTGAAACCTTTGCAGGCGTTGCCATAACCCTCCTTCCGGGGATAGTGCCGGTATTCCGGGTCCCCGCTCAAGGTGAGCTAAAACTAAAAAACGCCCCGCGCAGATGCACGGGGCTTGGCTCAACACAGATCTAACCGCGGAGCTTTGCTTCGTTCACCTGCGCCGGCCGCCCTATGTTCAGGGTCCTTCGTCCGGAAACCCACTGACTCTCCCGCACACAACTGCAGAATTGAGCGATGCTCAGGAGAGTGGATTTCCAACAACCGACGGTCTTTGGTAGTTCAAGCTTACGGGCAAGGCTGCCCGTACTCCAAATCGGGCAGCTCAGCTGCTGCTGGGCCCGAGGTCCGGTAGGTCCTTCTGCCAGATCCCCGTGACTCCTGCCGTGGTGAACCCCAGCTGCTGGTTGACCTTGAGCAGGTATCGGTTCTCCGGAGCGTTCCAGGTGTAGATGACCCTGGCATCGGGGAACTGCTCGGTGAGCCGTTCCATGTTGGCCACCTTGATCAGCAGGCCCAGCTTGTTGCCCCGGTGTTCCTGCATCACCACCGTGTCGTCCTGGAACACGACGTCCTGCCGCTGGGAAAGAACGCTGATGGTGGTCAGCCCCACCAGCATCCCGGTGGCGATATGTTCGACGGCGGTGACCACCGTGCGCCGACCCTGCGCAATGGTGGCCTCTTCCGCTTTCCTGATCATGGCGCCGTCGAACACCATCTGCTCTTCGGTCCTTGACGACGGTTCAGTGTCCTCGCCTGCCTGGTTTTCGAGGGCGGCCACCCCCTCCAGCCACTGGTCCGGGCACCGGTCCGTCCAGTGATGCAGCCGGTAGCGGCCGGCATTGGCCTGCTCCGCTTCGTCCGCCAGCTCCGCGACCAGCTTGGTGTCCAGCGGCAGCAGGCACGAGCTGAACTGCTCGATGTGCTGCAGGGTGTAGCCGGTCTTGCGGGCAAACTCCACTTCCCGGCTTCCCATCGGAACGAAGCCTAGGCCGGAGCCCGGGACCAACTGGTCATCGACCGCGCTGTTCAACGAGACGCCGGGATGGTTGGTGTCGATCAGGATCGACGTCCGGCCTTCGGCTCGGGCAAACTGCTCTGCCGCTTCAAGCAACTGGCGGCCCACTCCCTGGCGCTGGAACTCGGGCAGGATGTCCAGCGTGAATTCCGCGAGGTCCAGGTTATCGGCCAGAGGCAGGGCGATGTCTGCCGTGCCCACAATTTCGCCGTCCACCCTGGCAACGAGGATGATCTGGCGTTCGTACGGGTCGGCAAGTTCCAGGAGCTTTTCCAGCGGGGTGTAGGCCAGATCGTCACTCCCCCATGTCTGCATCCGCACCTTCCGGCTCACTTCGACGGCGGCCAGGAAATCGTCGCTGTCGGGCCCGTCGAGGGAATCGGGAATCCAGAGTTGTTCGATCCGTACGTCTTTAACCATAGAGGGCGTCATTCCAGTCGTTTCTGCCACTCACCTTCAAAGCCGGCGGGCTTGAATCCAAGCGAAATATTAATCGCCAGCATATGCCGGTTTTCGCTGGCGTTCCATGCCGTCGGCGACGGCGGTGATCGGCAGCCCTTTCACAGCGTCTTCTGCCATTCGCCGTCGTACCCCGCGGGCCGGAAGCCGAGCGCTACATTGATGGACAGCATGTGATCGTTTTCGGCGGCGTTGAACGTGACAATTCGCTCCACCTGGGGATAGCCACCGAGCAGCCGCCGGATGTTGAGGATCTTGACCAGCATTCCCAGGCGGTGCCCGCGGTGTTGGCCGGCCACAAGGGTATCGTCCTGGTTGGCCAGCCACGGCTTCCCGTCCGACACTTGGAGGACGGTGTAAGCGGCCAGCTCTCCCGTTCCCCGATGCCGGGCACTTGCCACCAAGGAGCTCAGGCCGGCCCTCTTCCACGTGGTCTCCACGTGGCGGACCCGGGTCACGTCCCAGGTTTCCTTGTCGTAGTTGAGGGCGCCCACTGGCGTATCCGTGCTCATGCGGGACATCAGGACGGCGAGTTGTTCCGCATATTCCTCGGGGCAATGGTCCGTCCAATGCAGCAACTCGTACTGCTGTGCCGCCTTTTCCGCCGCCTCGCTTTCCAGCGCAGCAAGCGTCCCCTCGCCCACTGGGAGGGACAGGGCGCTGAAGCGTTCCACCTGTTCCAGCCGGTAGCCGGCCCGCAGGGCGAAACGCACCCCGTTCGCGCCTGCGGGCACGCCGCCCGTCCCCGTTGCCGGTTGGAGCAGCCCGGGTCCGTCGGCGTCGAAATCGGCCGGGTGCTCCGTGAACGCCTGAAGGGTGGTGCATCCGCGCGATGCGGCCACCTGCTCGGCGTGCCCCAGCAACGCCCGGCCGATGCCTCGGCCTGAAAACTCCTTCAGTACAGTCACATGCAGGAGTGCGGTCTGGACGTTCTCCTGGACGCCGAAGCGGATCCAGGACCGCGCTACCAGCCGCCCGTCCAGCCGCACAAAGAAGAGCCTCACCTGCGTGTAGGGGCTGTCCCGCCAGTATTGGAGCCTCGTTGCCAGCGGAGCCAGTCGGTCCGCATTACCCCAGGTTTCAAGCACCAGTGCATCGCTCAGCGCTCCGAACTCCAGGAATACGCCAGCATTCGGCGAATCGATTGCGTCGGGCAGGGCAAGCGGTTCGATGACGTACGGCGCTGCATTCACGGGGACAGCCTAACCGGGGGCGGGCTCTCAGCCAATGGAGGTTCCGCCGAGCGAAAAGAGATGGAGACGCAGAAAGACCGCCCCGCAACTGCGGGACGGTCTTTCATGCGGAACTGCTGAGGATTAGACCTCGGTCAGGACCTTGGTGACGTTGGGGTCAACGGAGATGCCCGGGCCGAACGTGGTAGCCACGGTGGCCTTCTGGATGTAGCGGCCCTTGGAAGCGGACGGCTTCAGGCGAAGGACCTCTTCCAGTGCTGCTGCGTAGTTCTCGGCCAGCTTGATGGCGTCGAAGGAAACCTTGCCGATGATGAAGTGCAGGTTGGAGTGCTTGTCGACGCGGAAGTCGATCTTGCCGCCCTTGATGTCGTTGACAGCCTTGGTGACGTCGGGGGTCACGGTGCCGGTCTTCGGGTTCGGCATCAGGTTACGAGGACCCAGGACCTTACCGAGGCGGCCAACCTTGCCCATGAGGTCAGGGGTGGCGACGGCGGCGTCGAAGTCGGTCCAGCCGGCTGCGATCTTTTCGATCAGGTCATCGGAACCAACGAAGTCGGCGCCGGCAGCGATTGCTGCCTCTGCCTTGTCGCCCGTTGCGAAGACGAGGACGCGGGCAACCTTACCGGTGCCGTGGGGCAGGTTGACCGTGCCGCGGACCATCTGGTCAGCCTTGCGAGGGTCTACGCCCAGGCGGAAAGCGACCTCTACGGTGGCGTCGAACTTGGACGGGTTGGTGTCCTTGGCGAGCGTCACTGCCTCGAACGGCGCGTAGAACTTCTCCGCGTCGATCTTGGCGGCGGCTGCCTCATATGCTTTGCTGCGCTTTGCCATGCTGCTTATTCTCCTTGTGCAGTTGTGGTCTGCGGACCGCGCTGGGCCCTGCCACAGTTGGAATCCCGAATGGTTTGTCCGGACCGGATGTCCAACATTTCAATGTTTAGGTGGTGCCGGTTGCCCGGCGGTGCCGTCCGCCGTCGTCATCGGTTTCTTACGTGTCCGAATGCCGACGCCGCATCAGCGGTGGGGAATTAACCCTCGACGGTGATACCCATGGAGCGGGCAGTGCCGGCGATGATCTTCGCTGCGCCTTCGAGGCTGGTGGCGTTGAGGTCTTCCATCTTGGTGGAAGCGATCTCGTTGACCTGGGCCTGGGTCAGCTTGGCAACCTTGACGGTGTGCGGGGTAGCTGAACCCTTGGCGACGCCTGCAGCCTTTTTGATGAGCTCTGCAGCCGGCGGGGTCTTGGTGATGAACGTGAACGAGCGGTCTTCGTAGACCGTGATTTCAACAGGAATAACGTTGCCGCGCTGGGCTTCCGTCGCAGCGTTGTACGCCTTGCAGAATTCCATGATGTTGACACCGTGCTGGCCAAGCGCAGGACCGATCGGCGGGGCCGGGTTAGCGGCACCTGCCTGGATCTGCAGCTTGATGAGGCCGGTGACCTTCTTCTTGGGAGCCAATGTAGGGTCCTTCTCTCAATTTCGTCCTGGGACACAGGAGCGTGCCTCAGGTTGGTGGCCGCCATGGCGAGGCGACCGGCCGCTCATGGCTGCTAAGCGGGCAGCCCTGAGCGAATTCTGGTGGGGTGTTGCTAGATCTTGGTGACCTGGTTGAACGCCAGGGTGACCGGGGTCTCGCGTTCGAAGATGGAGACCAGCACCACGAGGGTCTGCGAATCGATCTTGATCTCGGAGATCGTGGCGGGGAGGGTCTCGAAGGGACCTTCCTTGACGATGACGGACTCGCCGACTTCGAAGTCGACGTCCACGGGAGTGGCGGCGTGCTTGATCGGCTTGCCCTTCTCGGCCTGCTCTTCTTCGAAGACGGGGGCGAGCATGGAGAAGACCTCATCGAGCCGCAGCGGGACCGGGTTGTGGGCGTTGCCCACGAAGCCGGTGACGCCGGGGGTGTGCCGGACGGCGCCCCAGGAGGCGTCAGTCAGGTCCATGCGGACCAGCACGTAGCCCGGGATGCGGACGCGGTTGATGACCTTGCGCTGAGCGTTCTTGATCTCAACGACTTCTTCCATCGGGACCTGGATTTCGAAGATGTAATCTTCCATGTCCAGGGTCTGGATGCGGGTCTCAAGGTTGGCCTTGACGCGGTTTTCGTAACCCGCGTAGGAGTGGATGACGTACCAGTCGCCTTCCTGGCGGCGCAGCTTGGCCTTGAATTCCTCGGCGGGATCAACCTCAGCCTTGGCGGCCGCGGCGGCCAGGGCGTCGGCCTCATCGTCCTCGGAGCCGGCTTCGTCAGAGTCTTCGTCTGCTTCGGCGTCGTCAGCATCAGCGTCAGCGTCGGCCTCAGAGGAATCGTCGGTGGAATCGGGCGCAGCAGACTCAACCTCTGACTCTTCCCCGGCTACCGCCGCGGCGTCTGTTGTGCTGTCCGTGGACCCATCCAGCTCAGTCTCAGTTACCTCGAGCTCCTGCTCAGACACTTGGTCTCCTGCTTCCTCATTGCCTAACATGCCTATTTAAATGGCTCAATTCCGCACACCCCGTGAACGCTTCCGGATTCCCGGAGCATTCCACGCAGTCTGCGGACGGATCGCCTTAGCGGTCCGCGGGGCCTGTGCCGCCGAAGACCCAGCTCACTCCGGTCCCGAAAGCCAAGTCCAGGACGGTAACAATGAGCATCATGATGATCACGAACACCAGCACCACGAGCGTGTAATTGATCAGTTCCTTGCGGGTGGGTGCTACGACCTTCTTCAGTTCGCCGATGACCTGGCGGACGAAGAGTGCGATGCGAGCGAAGAAGCCGGCCTTGGCGGCATTCTTGGCGGGGCGGCCCTTGGAGCTGCTTGCAGCCGTTTCGGTCACCTGGTCCTCACTCATCCTCGCAAAGTCGGATACCCGGCTCTGAACTGAACCATGGTTGCTGCGCTGGCTCCGGCTAACCGCCGGAACCGCTTGCGCAGGGCAGACAGGACTCGAACCTGCAACCTGCGGTTTTGGAGACCGCTGCGCTACCAATTGCGCCACTACCCTATGGATCGAAAACCAATCACACCATACTTCCCGCAAACTTCACGGGGCGCAGGCCATCATCGTGTTTTCAACACCGGAGAACTAGTCTACGCAACAACTGCGCTTACGTCGAACCAGCCTCATTTCGGACCCTCTTCGCGGCTGCCAGGGCCTGCCGACCGGGACACGGTCACATTCCTGGCCGTCACGCTGAACGATCCGCTGAACAGCATAGAGTAGATCTCGTCGAATCCCACATCCAGCCATCGAGCTGCAAGCGAAGAATGGACCCCGCCATGCCTGCCGCCCGCGTTTCCCAACGCATTTCCGCTATCGCCGAATCCGCCACCCTGGCCGTTGATGCCAAGGCCAAGGCACTCAAGGCAGCCGGCCGGCCGGTCATCGGCTTCGGCGCCGGGGAACCCGACTTCCCGACACCCGGTTACATCGTTCAGGCCGCCATTGAGGCCGCCAGCCAGCCCAAGTATCACCGTTACTCCCCCGCCGGCGGGCTCCCGGAGCTCAAGCAGGCCATTGCGGACAAGACGCTGCGGGATTCCGGCTATAAGGCCGAGGCGTCACAGGTCCTGGTCACCAACGGCGGCAAGCAGGCCGTGTACAACACCTTCGCCACGCTGGTCGATCCGGGCGATGAGGTCATTGTTCCCACGCCGTTCTGGACCACGTACCCGGAAGCCATCCGGCTGGCCGGCGGCGTGCCCGTGGAGGTCTTCGCGGGCCCGGAACAGGACTACCTCGTCACCGTGGAGCAGCTCGAAGCCGCCCTGACCGAGCGCACCAAGATCCTGCTGTTCGTCTCGCCGTCCAACCCCACCGGTTCGGTGTACTCGCCTGAGCAGGTCCGCGAAGTCGGATTGTGGGCAGCCTCCAAGGGGCTGTGGGTGGTCACCGACGAAATCTACGAACACCTCACCTACGACGGCGTTCCCTTCACGTCGATCGCCACGGCCGTTCCGGAACTCGGCGACAAGGTGGTCATCCTCAACGGGGTGGCCAAGACCTACGCCATGACCGGCTGGCGCGTGGGCTGGATGATCGGCCCGGCGGACGTCATCAAGGCGGCCACCAACCTGCAGTCGCACGCCACCTCAAACGTGTCCAACATCCCGCAGGTTGCTGCCCTTGCGGCCGTCTCCGGCCCGCTCACCGCGGTGGACGAGATGAAGGTGGCCTTCGACCGCCGCCGGAAGGCGATTGTCGCCGGCCTGAACGCCATTGACGGGGTGGAATGCCCGACGCCGAAGGGCGCCTTCTACGTCTACGCGGACGTCCGCGGCCTGCTGGGCAAGGAATTCGAGACGGCGAACGGGACCGCCCGCCCGCAGACTTCCGCCGAGCTCGCTGCGCTCATCCTGGACGAGGTTGAGGTTGCGGTCGTACCGGGCGAGGCTTTCGGCCCCTCGGGCTTCCTGCGCCTCTCCTATGCACTTGGTGACGACGACCTGGCCACCGGTGTGGCGCGGCTCCAGAGCTTCCTCGGCAAGGCCAAGTAGGCACCCTCTCTCACTTTTCGCAGGAAAACTACAGACGCTCTCTCACTTTTTTCAGGAAAGTGAGAGAGCGTCTGTAGTTAAGCGGCAGGAAGTGAGAGAGCGTCTGTGGTTAAGCGGCAGGAAGTGAGAGAGCGTCTGTGATTAAGCGGCAGGAAGTGAGAGAGCGTCCGGGGTGGGTTAGAGGAGGCGGCGTTCAGCCGCCCACTTGGTCAGTTCGTGGCGGCTGGACAACTGCAGTTTCCGCAGCACGGCGGAGACGTGGGTCTCCACTGTCTTGATGGAGATGAAGAGCTCCTTGGCCACTTCCTTGTAGCTGTAGCCCCGCGCGATGAGCCGCATGACCTCCAGTTCGCGGGCGGAGAGGCGGTCGAGTTCGTCGTCTGCGATATCCGCCGGGGCCGTGCCGAACGCGTCGAGCACGAACCCCGCCAGCCGTGGCGAAAAGACGGCGTCCCCGCCGGCGACACGGAGGACGGCGTCGGTGATTTCCGTGCCGGAGATGCTTTTGGTCACATAGCCCCGGGCTCCGGCCCGGATGACCGAAACGACATCTTCCGCGGCGTCCGAGACACTCAGGGCCAGGAACCGGGTGCTGCCGAGCAGTGCGGCCGATCCGGCAATCACTTCGCGGCCGCCGCCGCCCAGCCCACCCGGCAGGTGGACATCCAGCAACACCACTTCGGGCCTCGCCTGCGCGATCACGGCGATGGCCTGCTCGACTGTTCCGGCCTCCCCCACCACGGTGACCCGGGTGTCCAGGTCCGCTTTGAGCCCGGACCGAAAAATGGCGTGGTCGTCCACGATGACCACGCGGATAGCTGGAACACCTCCTGCATGCGCGCCTGCTGTGTCGATGTTGCTCACGACTTTCCCTCTCCGTTGTCCGCGGCATCGGAAGGAAGCCTGAGCCGCACTTCCGTGCCGTCCGCGCTGCTGCTGATGACGGCGGTCCCACCGTGGCGGTTCATCCGTCCGACGATCGATTCCCTGACCCCCATGCGGTCGGCCGGAACCGACTGCGGGTCAAAACCGGGTCCGCGGTCCTTCACATAAACTTCCGCGCCGCCGTCGGCCACCTCGAGATAGACCGATACCGCGCCGCCGCCGTGGCGGGAGGCATTCACCATGGCCTCACGGCTGGCCTGCACGAGGGCTTCGTGCCGGGCGGTCATGGCGGTGTCTCCCACACTGACCACGTCCACGGCATGACCCAGGGAGTCCTCAACTTCCGCCGCAGCTGCCTTGATGCGCTCGGAGAGCTGCCCTGCATCCTTGTCGGGGTCGCGGTAGAGCCAGCCCCGCAGCTCCCGCTCCTGGGCGCGTGCCAGGCGAACGACGTCGTTCTCGTTGCCTGCCCGGCGCTGGATCAGCGCGAGCGTCTGCAGCACGGAATCGTGCAGGTGGGCGGCAATCTCCGCACGCTCCGTGGCCCGGACGCGGCCGGAGCGCTCCGCTTCCAGGTCCCGCCAGAATTTCAGTCCCCACGGGAGCAGCACCAGGGCCACGCCGCCAAGTACGGCCACGGAGGCAAGGAGCGCCAGCCAGGTCTGCTCCCAGGAGCCGGAGCCGGACACCATCACCAGCACACCGGCCACCACCAGGGCGAGACCGGCGGCGAGCCTGGCCCAGCCACCGGCCTGGTCCGCTTTGGTCTTGTCGAGGAGGCCGGCCCGGCGGGTTTCATCCAGCTGCATCCAGGCGATCGCCGCCCCGCCAAGGATCGCTGCGGCCGGGATCAGCGTCCCCAGCGGAACGTCGACGCCCACCATGCGTGCGGTCAGGATTCCGCCTGCCAGCAGGAGCCCGGCACCCAGCAATATTTCCTTGCCGTACGGCATGCTCCGGACGCGGAACCACGGGGCGCCCGCACCAGGTCCGCCGGAGGTCCCGCCGTCGGGGCCGCTGTCGGTACCGCCGGAAACCGAGGCACCCGGGCCACCCGGTGTGGCGCCGGTGGCCGCTGGAATGAAACCGCCCGCAACGCCGGGCAGCGCGTCCGGTAGCGGAGCGTCGGTGTAGGCGGCTGTGCCAGGGAAGGTGGCCGCGGCGGGTACTGTCCCGGACATGAAGTCCGGCGGTACCGGCAGCGGCCCCGGGGCGCTGACGGCCGGGGCAATGGGCGAGGCCGGACGGCGTGCGTTCCGCTTGGCGTTCTCGTCCGCAGTAGGAACCATGATCCAGAGCCACGCGTAGAAGGCCAGCCCTGCTCCGCCTGCGAGCGCGGCCACCACCATGCCGATCCGGACCATCCGCACCGGCCAGCCCAGGTGGGCGGCCAGGCCCGCGCAGACTCCTGCGATCACGCGGTCGCTGCTGCGGACCAGCGGGGGGCGGGTCATGGCGGTTGTCATGTGTCAATCCAAGCATGGATCAGGGTTCCGCACGCCTGATTCTGCAAGGAACCGGGGGTCACTCAGGGGCGGCTCAGGGTGTTCCCCAATAGAGCGCGGCGGCCGCGGACGGCAGGATCGAAGTATGAACTCGCACAATGCATACCCCGATGAAGATCCGCTGCCGTCCGGCCGTCCCGAGTCCGGGTCCGGTTCCGGTTCCGGCTCCACCGCCTCAACGGAAGGCACTTCCGACGACGGCGCCGGCTCAGTCCCTGCCTCAGCCGGGCACGCATCCGGCACAGGCTTCGGCTCTGATTCCGGCTCAACGCCCGGAGCTGAATTCCCCGGCGGCCCGCCGCCGCTCTATCCGAACGCACAGCTCCCCGGCGCTGAGTACCCCGGCGGCCCGACCCCCGGCACACACTCGGCGGATACCCGGTACGCCTACCCGCAGTCCCAGCCCCAGAACTTCTTCAACTGGGTCCGGAGCCACGGCATTCAGCGCGGACAGGACCGCTGGATCGGCGGCGTCGCCAGCGGCATCGCGCACCGGCTGGGCGTCGACCCGCTGATCGTGCGCGGCGTCTTCATCGTCCTGTCGATTTTCGCCGGCATCGGCGTGCTGCTTTACGGCATCGCCTGGGCACTGTTGCCGGAGCCCGACGGCCGCATCCATGCGCAGGAGGCCGGCGCCGGACGCTGGACCACCGGCATGACCGGAGCCCTCATCACCACGGTGATCGGCTTTCCCAGCCTTGGCAGCGGCTTCTGGGGCTGGGAGCGGAACGGGTTCGGCGGCTTCTTCTGGACCGTCTTCTGGATAGCAGGCGCCGTCTACCTCATCTACTACCTCTCGCAGCGCAACAAAGCCCCGAACGGAGCACCCCTCATGAACACCAGCACAGATGCGGGCTCCGCTGCCGGCGGAACCTTCGCTGCGACGTCGCCGGCTGGAACCTCGTCCCCGGCATCCGGCGCCTCCTATGAGCCCGGCTCCTACACGGGCGCGCCATACTCCGGCGGCTCCTACTCCGGCGCTCCGTACACCAGCGGCCCGTACGACGGCGGCGCTCCCGGCTCGGGCGGTTACGGCCCCACCCCGCCTTACGGCGGAGGCTACGGCGGACCGTCCACGCCCGCTCCCAAGGCTCCCAACGTTGGCCCCGGCGCCCCCGCCGTCGCGGTGACGGCAGGCGTGGCCCTGCTGGTGGGCGGTGGAATCAAAGCACTTGAAGCCCTCAACGTCATAAATCTGGGTGACGCCACGAACGCAGTGGTGTGGGCCAGCGGCGCCGCCGTCCTGGGCCTTGGCATCCTGATCGCCGGGCTCAGGGGCAGGACCTCCGGAATCCTCGGGTTCTTTGCGGTGGTGGCGCTCATCATCGGCGGCATCTTCAATGTGGTGCCCAACGGCGACCGTTTCCGCTTCCAGGACGCCAACTGGAACCCGGCCAGCATCGAACAGGCACGGGAAGGGTTCAACATCACGGGAGGCAGCGGAACCGCTGACCTGACGCGGCTGAACCTCACGCCGCCGCTGGGCACCGACGTCGTGATTCCCATGGACGTCACGGCCAGCAACCTGACCGTCGTCATTCCGGACACGGTTCCCGTGGAAATCCGGGCGGACATGACCCTGGGCAACCTCAACGAGGGATCGCAGAACCACGGCGGCATGACGTCGCAGCAAAGCAACTACAACACCGACAAGCCGGGCGCCGCGCTCATCCTCAAGATCGACGGCACCATGAGCAACATCACCATCCAGGAAGGAAACTGACATGAGCAGTTACGAACCTGCCCCGGACACAGCCTCCCCGGCGGAAGCGTCACGAGGCACCGGAGCGCGGCACGGCGGACCATCGCCGGCACGGGTAGGCACCGTGGTCTGGGGCCTCATCGTCCTCGCGCTGGCTGCCTTGATCATCATCGGCCAGCTCGGGATCGTGGCCCTGAACGGAACCTACGTACTCATCGGCCTGATGATCGGTGCCGGCGCCGCCCTGGTGGTAGGCGGGCTCCTCTCAGCCCGCGGACGTGACAAAGAAACCACAACAGGGAAGTCTTGAAGCATGGATAAGTTCTTCAGCATCGTCAGGGGCTTCGGCCTGAAGCGCGGACCGCAGCGGTGGCTGGGCGGAGTGTGCGGAGGGATCGCCGCGAAGCTCAACGTGGACGTCGCCTTCGTCCGGATCGCGTTCCTGCTCCTCAGCCTCCTGCCCGGTCCGGCCTTCGTGTTCTACCTCGCAGCGTGGCTCATCCTCCCGGACCAGCGAAACGCCATCATCCTCCAGTCCTTCCTGGACAAGCGATCGATCAACTGATCTGACCCAGCGGTCAAAGGACCCCCGTTCCCTCCGGATCGGGGGTCCTTTCGTTCGCCATGCAGCAAGGGCCTTTGTAACCAGTTTGTGTCGTAACCCACACTCACCACTAGAATCTAGGTGAGCTCAGCGTGGCGCTCTGCCTGTACACCCTCTCACCAGGATTTGAGCCGAGACATGAAAATTGGAATTCTCACCAGCGGTGGCGACTGCCCCGGACTGAACGCCGTGATCCGTGGCGCCGTCCTCAAGGGAATCGCCATCCACGGCCACGAATTCGTGGGATTCCTCGACGGCTGGCGCGGCGTCGTCGAAGGCGACATCATCCCCATCCCCCGCACCATGGTCCGCGGCATCGCCAAGCAGGGCGGCACCATCCTCGGCACGTCACGGACCAACCCGTTCGAAAACGGTGGCGGACCCGAGGTCATCAAGGGCCACATGGACCGGCTCGGCATCGACGCCATCATCGCCATCGGCGGCGAAGGGACACTGGCCGCAGCCAAGCGGCTGACCGATGCCGGCCTGAAGATCGTGGGTGTTCCCAAGACCGTGGACAACGATCTCGACGCCACGGACTACACGTTCGGCTTCGACACCGCCGTCCAGATTGCCACTGAGGCCATCGACCGCCTCCGCACCACGGGTGAATCGCACCACCGCTGCATGATCGCCGAGGTCATGGGCCGCCACGTGGGCTGGATCGCCCTGCACGCCGGCATGGCCTCTGGCGCCCACGCGATCCTCATTCCGGAGCAGAAAGCCTCCATGGACCAGATCACCGAGTGGGTGCAGGAGGCCCACGCCCGCGGCCGCGCGCCGCTGGTGGTGGTGGCCGAAGGGTTCGTCCCGGAAGGCCAGGAAGCTCCGCACTCCGAGCGCGGACTGGACACCTTCGGCCGCCCCCGCCTGGGCGGCATCGCCGAGATGCTGGCACCCGAGCTCGAAGCCCGGACCGGCATCGAAACCCGCGCCACCGTCCTGGGCCACATCCAGCGCGGCGGCGTCCCCTCCGCGTTCGACCGGGTCCTGGCCACGCGCCTGGGCATGGCCGCCATCGACTCAGTGGTGGACCACCGCTGGGGCACCATGGTGTCGCTGAACGGCACCGACATTGTCCATGTCGGCTTCGACGCAGCCCTGGGCAACCTCAAGCGCGTCCCGCAGGACCGTTACGACGAAGCCGCCGTCCTCTTCGGATAGGCCTGGTTTTAGGCCGGCTTCGCAAAGGCAGAGCAGGCGCGCCCAGTTGGGGCCCCTCCGGCACGGGCCCCAACTGTCCGTCCGCGCTTCCCTTCGCTGGGTAGGGTTGAGGCATGAATCTCGACCCCGGCTCCGCAGACATCATCCAGCTGGCCTGGGCCCGCCACTTGGGCCTTGACGACGGAGCCTTTGCCGCGGTGCGGAAGCTCGACGCCGACGCGGTCGTTTCCGGGGCCGTCCAGCTTGCCGCGGGCACACGGATCACCCGTGCGGACGAGTCACGGAAATCAGTGGATTTTGTGCGTTTGTTCGGCGCCTCGGCCCTCGTGGGACCCCAGTGGGCGCTCGACGCCGCGGCGGGCATTCCCGATGAGGAACTCGCCCAGCACGTGACGCTCCTGACCATCACCCGGCAGCACGGCGGCCACGGCAAGGGCGCGGCCGCCCTCTTTTTCGCCGATGACCTCCCCCTGCGCCAGCCGGCCGAAGAGCTGACCGTCTCGCACGGGAATCCCGAGGCCATTGAGCTGGAAGGCCTCTGCCCGCCCGACGACGTCAACGAGGTGGGGCTGTCCGATCTCGAACACCGGTTTACCATCCTGCGTGATGACAACGGCCGCAAGGTTCCTGTGGCCTGCGGCGCCTACTCCGAGTGGGAAGGGATCCTGGCCCAAATGGGCGTTCTCGTGGACCCTGACTGGCGGCGCCGTGGACTGGGTTCGCTGGCGGCGTCCATCGCTGCCCACGAGGCACTCGCGGCGGGACTCACCCTGCAGTGGCGTTCGGACGTCAGCAACAAGGGCGCCCTGGCGATCGCCCGCAGCCTCGGATTCTCGACCGGCGGCATCCACACCAGCGTCCTGCTGGGCTGACCCGGGTCAGCGCGACGTGGTGTCCGCGGCTCCGGCCCCGTTCGCGGCTCCAGCCCCGGCTCCGGCGTCGCTGGAGGCAGGCACGCTGACGGCGCCCCAGCCCTGAACCGGCTTGGGCTTGGCGAAAAACAGCGCGACGGCTGCGCCCAGCAGGATCACGGCCGCCGGCAGCATGATGGACTGGCCCATCGCCGTCGAGAACCCCTCGTGCAGCGCCTCCGGCAGTGAGCCGCCGAAGGCCATGGGGCTGGCCGCGCCGGAAGCGCCCTGCGCCGCCGGAAGCTCCGCCGCGAGCCTCGACTGGATGAGGACGGCAATGGCGGCGCTACCCAGGACCGCGCCGATCTGGCGCGTGGTGTTGTAGACGCCCGAGCCGGCGCCGGCCTGGCGCGGCGGCAGGTTGCGGGTGGCCGTGGAACTCAGCGGCGCCCAGATGCCCGCGTTCGCGAACCCCAGCACGGCACTGGGCAGGAGGAACAGCCAGATCGGCGTATCCGGGTGCATCAGGGCAGAGTTCCAGAACAGGGCCACCGACATCAGGACCAGGCCGGCCGCGGTGATGTACTTCGGGTTGACCCGGTCAATGATCTTGCCCACAACCGGCGCAAGGCCGCCCGAAATGAGCGCCATCGGGACCATCATCAGGGCAGACTGCGTGGGCGTCAGTCCGCGGACGATCTGGTAGTAAAAGATTAGCGGCAGGGTGAACGAGGTGACGGCGAAGCCCACCGTGGTGATCCCAATGTTCGCGAGGGAAAAGTTGCGGTCCTTGAACAGCGAGAGCGGAAGGAGCGGCTCGCCTTTGTTGAACCGCTGCCACAACACGAACCCTGCCAGGACTACAATTCCGGCGATGATCAGGCTCCACACCGTGATGGGGCCGGTGATCGTTCCCCAGTTGTACGTCTCGCCTTCCTGAATGCCGAAGACGAGCAGGAAGAGCCCGACGGCGCTGAGCAGCACGCCGGGGATGTCGAACCTGTGCGGGTGCGTGGTCAGCGAAGGAACGAAGCGCAGCGCCAGGATGAAGCCGGCGATTCCGACGGGCACATTGATGAAGAAGATCCATTCCCAGCCAAGCCCGTCCACCAGGACACCACCGAGGATCGGGCCCACCAAGGTGGCCACACCGGCGGTGGCACCCCAGATGCCCATGGCCGCGCCACGCCTGTCCGGCGGGAAGATCCGGGTGATCACCGCCATGGTCTGGGGCGTCATGATGGCGGCGCCGAAGCCCTGGAGCACGCGGGCCAGGATGAGGGTCTGGACATCTCCGGACAGCCCGCACCAGAGGGACGCGAGGGTGAACACCACCAGGCCGGTGAGGTACAGCTTTTTCGGTCCGAACCGGTCACCCAGCCGGCCGGTGATCAGCAGCGGAACGGCGTAGGCCAGCAGGTAGGCACTGGTCACCCAGATGACGGAATTGATGTCCGCGTTGAGGCCTTCCATGATCCGCGGGTTGGCCACCGAGACGATGGTGGTGTCGATCAGGATCATAAAGAAGCCGATCACCAGGGACCATAGGGCCGGCCACGGCCTAGCTACGTTTTCCATGTAAATCCTTCAGGTGTGGTTGTGGTGTGTTCCGCTACCACGGGAGTTCCCCGGAGCGGAGCTGGTCCTGCAGGCTGCGTATCCAGCCCATTTCGGACCTCAGCATGGTCTGTTGGTACTGCAGGTCGATCCAGTACTTGCGTGCGACGTCCTTTTTCAGGACGGCCGCCTCGCCGTTCTGAAGGAACTCCAGCTGGTCCTGCAGCAGCACCAGCCGGCGGTCCAGAAGCTCCAGTACGACGGCGGCAGGCAGGTTGTAGGCCTCGGCGACGGCCAGCGGGAACGACGGGTATTCGTTGACAGGTTCGGCGAGCATGTCCTGCAGGCGCTCCGTCAGGGCCTCCCGGCCTGCGGGCGTAATCCGGTACGTGGTCCGTTCCGGCCGGTTGCCCTCGCGGTCCGTTCCGGCTGTTTCCACGAGCCCGCGCTCCTCCAGCCGGCCGACGGCGTGATAGAGCGTTCCGGGGCGCACCTTGACCAGCCGGTCTTCGTGCCTGGCCATCAGGAGCTGGTACATCTCGTACGGATGCATCGGCTCCTCGACCAGCAGCGAGAGTGCAGAGATTCCGAGCGGCGTCAGCGGGGCGGATCGGGGCATGGTTCCGTTCCCTCCCCTGTCTTCGACGGCACGTGTTGTCCACGGCATAGCAAATATTCCGCTCCAACTATTCCACATGGAATATCAGGGCGCAAGAAAGCCCGCGGGTGCAAGGACCCGCGGGCTTTCAGTTGCTGCGTCGCGTCAGTGCGGGCTCAGCCCAGCAGGGCCTGGATATCGGACCGGGCAAACATCTCGGCTGCTGCACGCGCTGAAGGAGTCCCGGCGTCCGGATCAGCGCCCGCCCCAAGGAGCGCCTCGGCCACGTCCGCGTAGCCCTTGAAGGCAGCGCCGGCGAGCGGCGTCTGGCCGCGGTCATTGACGGCATTGGCATCCGCCCCGTGCTGCAGGAGCAGCTGCACCGCCGGGGCATGCCCGTGGTACGCCGCAAGCATCAGCAGGGAGTCGCCGGCCGAATTGGTCAAGTTGGCCGGGGCCCCGGCGTCGAGATAGCTGCGCAGCAGTGCTGCGTCGCCCTGCCGTGCCGCGTCAAAAAGCGCGTGGGCAAGGGCCAGGGTTTCGTCGTCGGGCCCGGCGGCCCCTTCGTTTCCCGGGTTGTCAGACATCGGGGTGTCAGTCATCGGTGTGTTCCTTTCAGGAATCCGGTCTGGCGGCCCACCACCTGGCCGGCGTCGGGAGCCACGATGACTTCCTGCGCAGCCGTGTAGGGTTCGTCGCCGTCTACGACCGTCAGTATTTCATCCGGAGAAACGGAACGCTTTATGACTGCAAGTGCGATCGGACCCATTTCGTAGTGCTGCACCACGGAGGTCACCGTTCCCACCTTCCGCTCACCCAGGCGCACCTCGCTGCCCACCGCGGGGAGGGTGTGCTGCGAGCCGTCCAGTTGGAGGAAGACGAGGCGCCGCGGCGGGTGGCCGAGGTTGTGCACCCGGGCAACCGTCTCCTGGCCCTTGTAGCACCCCTTGGCCAGGTGCACCGCGGTGCGCAGGAGGTCAAGCTCATGCGGGATGGTCTTGTCGTCGGTTTCCGCGCCAAGACGGGGGCGCCAGGCGGCGATTCGCAGCGCTTCCGAGGCCCAGACGCCGGCCAGCGGCCGGTCACCCACGGTGGCCTCGAGATCCGCGGCGGGTACCAGGTATTCGAACCATGGCCGTTCCATGCCCGGATGGGATTCTTCTCCGACAACCGAATAGGCGTAGCCGCCCGCGGCCACGTGCGGCCAGGGGTCTACCCACACCAACAGGTCCGGCCATTCCTCAACACGCCGGGTGGTTCCAATGACCCCCCAGTCGTCGGAAACATCGGCAATCTCGACCCGCAGCATGAACTTCATCCGGTTCAGCCACTCGGCCAGCGGCGCCGCTTCGGCGGCCTCCACAATGAGCCAGGTGGTCCCGCCGTCGTCAATCACCCGCGCGTCGAACTCAATACGCCCCTGGACGCTGAGCAGCAGCAGTTCGCTTGACTCCCCCGGCGCAAGGTTGGTGACCTGCTGGGAAGACAGGGTGTTGAGCCAGCTCAGGCGGTCCGGACCGGAGACGGTGACCACGCCACGGTGGGAAAGGTCGACGACGGCGGTGCCGGCAGCCAGCGCACGCTGCTCCCGCAGCGGCTCACCGTAGTGGGATGCGACGCCGGTGTCCGCGCCGCCGGCTTCAACGGCGCCAGGGCGCGACAACAGGGGGCTCTTGGTAGTCATATGTAGTAGAAGTCCTTAGTGGCTAGCGGTATTCCGGATTCTCGAAGTCGAACCGTGTCCCGGCCTTCCATTCTTCCGGCAGGTTGCCGTAGGGCGGGATCCCGCCGGCGTCCTTAAGCGTCCTCGCCAGGTGCAGCAGGTTCCACGTCATGAACGTGGTGTTGCGGTTGGTGAAGTCGCTCTGGGGACCGCCCGACCCCTCATCCAGGTAACTGGGACCGGGCCCCACGGGGCCGATCCAGCCGGCGTCGGCCTGCGGCGGGATGGTGAACCCGATGTGCTGCAGGCTGTAGAGGACGTTCATGGCACAGTGCTTGATGCCGTCCTCGTTGCCGGTGATGAGGCAGCCTCCAACCTTGGGGTAGAAGGCCCATTGGCCTTTTTCGTTCAGTTGTCCGGAGTGTGCGTACAGGCGTTCGATCAGCTTTTTCGTCTGGGACGAGTTGTCACCCAGCCAGATGGGGCCGGCCACCACCACGATGTCCGCTTCCCTGACCGCCGGGTACAGCTCCGGCCATTCGTCGGTTGCCCAGCCGTGCTCGCGCATGTCCGGATACACCCCGCTGGCAACGTCGTGGTCGACGGTCCGGATCACCCGGGTGGCAACGCCCTGCTTCTCCATGATGAGGCGGCTGACCTCGATCAGGCCGCCCGTGTTGCTGGTCTCCGGAGATTTTTTGAGGGTGCCGTTGAAGAAGACGGCTTTCAGATCGCCGTAGTTTGTTTCGTTGCGCTGGTCGGTCTTAGCCGGGTCCGGCTGCTGGCTGTTCACGGTCTTGCTCCCTGCACTCGTTGCGGACAACAAAAATCAGTGAGACCTGGCGGCCGGGCGGCCAGGGGCCCGCCAGCTTTAAGACGCCTTGCTGAGGATGGCCGAAGCGTGGGCTTCCAGTCCGCCGCCCGCTGTGGAGCTCTTCCCGCTGGCTACGTCCCAGCGCCAGAGGAGCTTTCCTTCCACGAGGCCGAAAATCCTCGTGGCGGCCGTGTACTCCTTCGAGTGGCTGCCGCGCATCACCATGTCGGTGCTGAGGTGTATCTGGGGGCCCTTGATCTGGCCGTAGTACAGCTCGGAGATTCCACCGGGGTGCGAAATGGAAACGGAAATGTCGAATCCCCCGTCGCTGTTGCGCAGCGCCTCGACTTCGTCGGCGCTCTTGAGCACGGGAACGATGTCAGCCGGGATCAGCCCCGGTCCGCCGTCTTCCTCGCGCTGCTTCCGCTCCAGCGCCCAGAACCCGGTTTCCACCGTCAGCGGCCGGAGCCTGGTGCCTTCATCGTCGGTCAGCCAGCTCTCGGCGCGGTACTGGAGGTACGGCAGTCCGTTGTGCGTGAACGATACGTGCTGGAAGAAGTGCTCGGAATCCTCCTCGCCGGCCCCCAGGCGTCCACTGCCTTCCCACTCACCAATGAGCCAGGACAACGGGACGAGCTCGGGCGTGAGGTCTGTAGGAATTTCAATCGGCACAGTAATTACCTCCGCAGACAACTAGCTCTGAACTGGTATTACTTCTGGCCCTTGAAGAGGCGGTAGACCACGAAACCAGCGAACCATGCCATGGAAAGGCTGGCAATACCAAGCAGGACAAGGAAGAAAATCTCAAATGCAAGTACGGACATGATGCCATCCTAACGCGTTAGTAGATGAGTAGTTTGTCTATGAAGTAGGCGAGCGAACCCACCGCCGCGACGGGCGCGAGGCCCATGCCAAGGGCGGCTGGAAAGTTAATCCGGTCCCCGCGGAGTATAACCAGTCTGCGCAGGCTGACGAGAACCGCACCCACCGCAACGCCCGCCACGGCGGCCGGTATTACGGCGATGTTGGAGAAGACCAGGCCTGCCAGCGGAGCCGAGAGACCTGCCAGCACAATGCCCAGCGGCGCCACGATCCGGTCCGGCCAGCGGATGAGGCCGGCAAGGAGAGCAAAGGCGGCACTGACGCCGGCCACCAGCAACATTTCCTTGACGCCGTTGAACCTTGACGCGGCAATCCAGCCCGCGCCAAGACAGGACAGGAGCACGCCGGCGCTCGAACCCAGCGTCGACTCCAGCCGCTGCGCCTGGCCCGTGCCCCGCAGGAGCTGCATGAGGAAAACGGCCATCACGCCGGCGGCGATAAAGGCCGGCGTCCAGTCGAGGAATCCCGGCGCCGGGACATAGGTGGCAGCTACGGCCGAACCGACTCCGGGGAGCCCGATGATTGCCGCGAGGGTCTTCTTGGCGGGAATGTCCAGGAAGTGGGGCCAGCCGATGCCGACAGCCAGGGCAACGAGGATTGCCACACCGAGCAGCACTTCAGGTGAGGCGTAGGCACCGCCGATAAAGACAGCAAGCCCGGCCAGCCCTATGGTTCCGATGGTCCACGGCTTCACTATTTACCCGCGCTCACTCTCTGCTGACGTCGTCGCTGCCTCCAATCCTGCCTTATGTGACCTGCTTATGTCGCAAAACGCTCACTGAAACCAGCCGGATCAGTGTCTGTTTAGGGGCGATTAGGTATACTCAAAGCTCAGCTACGCTTCCTTCGGAGGATGCGGGCCCGGCGGGAATTTCCGGCTGGCCAGTACCGACGCGGGCAGCCAGTACCGGCCGGTGAAAGCCCGGTTCAGACGCCCAATGATGCGCGGACAGCCCCTTGGAGGAACAATGTCGCACATCCTGCTACTGACGAACAGCACCGGGTCATCGGTGGACATTCTGCCTGCCTTGGAACTCCTGAACCACCGTGTTCATATCCTTCCGGCCGAGCCCACCGCCCTGCTGGAAACCGACCCCTGCGATGTCGTCCTGCTGGACGCACGCAAGGACCTGGTCGGAGCTCGCTCCCTTACCCAGTTGCTCAAGGCCACCGGCCTCAGCGCACCCCTGATGCTGATCCTCACCGAAGGCGGCATGGCGGCCGTCTCCTCGGCCTGGGCCGTGGATGACATCATCCTGGACTCCGCGGGCCCGGCCGAAGTCGAAGCCCGGATCCGCCTCTCGGTGGCCCGCGCCGTGCCCGAGCAGGAAGACACCCCCACCGAAATCCGGGCCGCCGGCGTCGTCATCGACGAAGCAAGCTACACGGCCAGGGTCAACGGTGCACCCTTGAACCTGACCTTCAAGGAGTTCGAACTCCTGAAGTACCTGGCGCAGCACCCCGGCCGGGTGTTCACGCGCCAGCAGCTACTCACCGAAGTTTGGGGCTATGACTACTACGGCGGCACCCGCACCGTGGACGTCCACGTCAGGCGGCTGCGCGCCAAGCTGGGCGCCGACCACGAGAACCTGATCAGCACCGTCCGCAACGTGGGTTACCGCCTGACCCTCGTCCGGCAGCCCGAAGAGGAACTGACAGAGGCCTAGCCAAACAAAGAAGCCCCGGACCACTGGTCCGGGGCTTCTTTGTTTGGCTTCTCAGCCTTCAGTGGAGGACATACGGGTCGAACGTATCGAGGCCACCCCAGTGGTGGATCCCCCTCAGATCCCGCTTCAGGAAGCCGGATCAGGTAATGACTATACGTGCCTGACCCTGCCTCATCAAATCGGCGCCAATGCCTCCGCCTTCCGGACGGGCCGTATAGCCTGTACACCATGAGTCCTGCGCATCCCGAGAACTGGCCCGTGCTCGTCGTCAAAGGCGGAGTGGACAACGATCTGCTCAGGGATTTTGCCGCCCTCGCCGCAGCAGCCGAAGAGTCGGACGGGAACCCTCCCCTGTCTGAACAGACCTTCGTGACGCTGCGCTCCGGTGAGTCCGGCAGCCACTCGCTCCTCAGCCTGGCGCTCTACGCACCGGATGAGGACTCAGATCCTGCCACCGCCCAGGACCTGGCGGGATTCGCCGTGGTGGTGGAGGAACCGGACGGCACCGGCGTGCTGGAGGTGGCAGTCCACCCCAGCTACCGGAACCAGGGGGTTGCGGACCGGCTGGTGGCCACCCTGAAGGCATCGCGCGGCTTTGACGGCCTCACGGCCTGGTCCCACGGGAACCATGAAGCCGCAGCAGACCTTGCGGCCAAATACGGTTACGCCCCCATCCGCGAACTGTGGAAGATGCGGCTCACCACCGCTGCCGCGGAACTGCCCGACGCCGCCCTCCCGGACAACGTGACCCTGCGGGCTTTCGTTCCCGGCCAGGACGAAGAGGCCTGGCTGGCAGCCAACAAGGCCGCCTTCGCGCACCACCCGGAGCAGGGCAACATGACGCGGCAGGACCTTGAGGCCAGGATGGCCGAGGACTGGTTCGATCCCGCGGGTTTCCTCCTGGCCGTCGACCCGTCGGACCGGATCCTCGGCTTCCACTGGACCAAGGTGCACCCTCGCCACGGCACCCATCCGGCGATCGGTGAGGTCTATGTAGTGGGGGTGGCCCCCGAAGCCCAGGGCATGGGACTGGGCAAGGCCCTCACTCTGGCCGGCATCAAATACCTGCACGAGAAGGGCCTCCACGCGGTCATGCTGTACACCGATGCGGACAATGCACCTGCTGTTTCGCTGTACCGCCGGCTCGGCTTCACCCGCTGGGATGCCGACGTGATGTATGGACCCAAAAACGCCGGTTAATCCGATTGGCTGACGCATGCATCACGGTCCAGGAAATCTACGTATCCCCCGAATCGAATGCTTGTAAGGTTGAAGGTAAACCGCGCCAGCTAAAAGGAGTGACCATGCAACCGGAACCTGCCGGAATCGCCACGTCTGAGGCCAAGGTGCTGCCGGTGCGCGCCCGCTTCGGATCCTCGGAGGTGCCGGCTTCCCGCGCCACGCAGGACCGGATCGACATTCCCGAGTTCGCGCCCAACCCCGAGCCCGCGGGCGACATCAGCCCCGACCGGTTCCTGGACCGTGAACTCAGCTGGCTGGCCTTCAACGCGCGGGTGCTCGAACTTGCGGAAGATCCCGACCTCCACCTGCTGGAGCGGGTCAGCTTCCTCTCCATCTTCGCCTCCAACCTGGACGAGTTCTTCATGGTCCGTGTGGCCGGACTGAAGCGCCGGATCGCCACCGGCCTGGCCGTCCCGTCGCCGGCGGGCCTGAGCCCCATGCAGGTGCTGGACCAGATCGGTGACGCCGCCCACCGCCTCGCGCAGCGCCATGCACGGGTCTATGCGGAACAGATCCGGCCGGCACTGGCGTATGAGCACATCCACCTCATGCACTGGGATGAGCTCGACGACCAGGCCAAGGACCAGCTCAGCGCGATGTTCGCGGAGAAAGTCTTCCCGATCCTGACCCCGCTGGCCGTGGACCCGGCCCACCCCTTCCCCTACATCTCGGGGCTGTCCCTGAACCTGGCCGTGGTGGTCCGCAATCCGGTCAGCGACAAGGAGCTCTTCGCCCGCGTCAAGGTTCCGGACCAGCTGCCGCGCCTCATTTCCATCGACGGCCCGCGCGCCGGTTCGGTGCCCGGTCGGGTGGCCCGGTTTATCGCCCTCGAAGAAGTCATCGCCGTCCACCTCGACCAGCTGTTCGCCGGCATGGAGGTCCTGGAACACCACACCTTCCGCGTCACCCGCAACGAGGACGTTGAGGTCGAAGAGGACGACGCCGAGAACCTGCTGCAGGCGCTCGAAAAGGAACTGCTGCGGCGCCGGTTCGGTCCGCCCGTGCGCCTCGAAGTCACCAACGACATCAACCCGAACATCCGGGCCCTCCTGATCCGCGAACTGGGCGTGGAGGAGTCCGAGGTCTACTCCGTGCCTGCACCGTTGGACCTGCGGGGCCTGTCCGTCATCGCCGGGATCGACCGTGCAGACCTGCACTACCCGAAGCACGTGCCCCACACCTCGCGGTACCTGAACGAATCCGAAACATCCAAAGCGGCAAACGTGTTCGCCGCCATGCGCCGCCGGGACATCCTCCTGCACCACCCGTACGATTCCTTCTCCACGTCCGTCCAGGCCTTCCTGGAACAGGCCGCAGCGGACCCGAAGGTACAGGCCATCAAGCAGACCCTGTACCGCACGTCAGGTGACTCCCCCATCGTCGATGCCCTCATCGACGCGGCAGAGGCAGGCAAGCAGGTCCTGGCCCTGGTGGAAATCAAGGCCCGGTTCGATGAACAGGCCAACATCTCCTGGGCGCGGAAACTGGAACAGGCCGGCGTGCACGTGGTGTACGGCATTGTTGGCCTGAAGACCCACTGCAAGCTTTCCCTCGTGGTTCGCCAGGAAGTGGACGGCCTGCGGCGCTACTGCCACATCGGCACCGGCAACTACCATCCGCGCACGGCCCGTTACTACGAGGACCTCGGTCTGCTGACGGCCAACGAGCAGGTGGGCGAGGACCTCTCCAAACTCTTCAACCAGCTCTCCGGCTACGCTCCGAAGTCCACGTTCAAGCGGCTCCTGGTGGCGCCCCGTTCTGTGCGTTCCGGCCTCATCGACCGCATCGAGAAGGAAATCCGCAACGCCAAGGCAGGCATTTCAGCCAGGGTGCAGATCAAGGTCAACTCCATGGTGGACGAGGCCATCATCGATTCGCTCTACCGTGCATCGCAGGCGGGTGTGAACGTTGACGTGATCGTCCGCGGCATCTGTTCGCTGCGCCCCGGCATCCCCGGGCTCAGCGAAAACATCACGGTGCGCTCGGTGCTGGGACGGTTCCTGGAGCACTCCCGGGTGTTCGCCTTTGCCAACGGCGGCGAACCTGTGGTGTACATCGGTTCGGCAGACATGATGCACCGTAACCTTGACCGGCGGGTGGAGGCACTCGTCCAGCTGACCAGCGGCGACGACACGTCCTATGTGCTGGACATGCTCCGCCGCTATATGGACCCGGGAACGTCCAGCTGGCATCTGGACAGTGAGGGCGAATGGACCAGGCACCACCTCGGCGAGGACGGCAAGCTCCTGGAAGACGTGCAGTCCTGGCTCCTCGCTTCACGTTCCCGCCAGCGCCAGACGATAAGGCGGTAGGACCCTGGCCTCGAAGAGTGACGCCAAAAGCGAAGTCAGCAATGACACGGCGAACGACACGCTTGCTCCGGACCAGACGGACCATCCCGGGGAACCGATTGCCGTCACCGCGGCGGGCGCGCTTCCTTGGCGCGTCAACAAAGACGTGCTCGAGGTCCTGCTGATTCACCGGCCCCGCTATGACGACTGGTCGTGGCCCAAAGGCAAGATCGACGCCGGCGAGACCATACCGGAGTGCGCGGTCCGCGAGATCGAAGAGGAGATCGGGATTACGGCCACCCTGGGCATCCCCCTTCCTCCCATCCACTACCACGTGTCCGCCGGCCTGAAGGTAGTCCATTACTGGGCCGTGGACGTGGACGGTGCCATCCTTCGTCCGGATGGCAAGGAAGTGGACAGCGTGATGTGGTGTTCACCGGAAAAGGCTGCATCCCTGCTGAGCAATCCCGGTGACATTGCGCCGCTCGAGCACCTCGTGGCGGCCCACGCCCGCAAGGAACTGGACACGTGGCCGCTGCTGGTGGTCCGCCATGCCAAAGCCAAACCCCGCTCGTCCTGGACCAAGGCCGAAGGGGACCGTCCGCTCGCGGCCACCGGACTGCGGCAGGCACAGGCTGTCCGGCGGCTGCTCCACGTGTGGAAGCCCCTTCGGGTGCACTCGAGCCCGTGGCAGCGCTGCGTCGCCACCATTGCCCCCTACGCCAAGTCCGCGGATGCCAAAGTGAAACTGCACGACGCCCTGACGGAACACCGCCATGCCAGGAGCCCGAAGAAGACCGCGGCCGTGGTCGAAGCACTCTTCGACAAGCAGCGCGCCATCGCCCTGTGCACCCACCGGCCCGCGCTGCCCACCGTCATGTCGCAGTTGGGTGAGCACATGAACGGCCGGCTGCGCGCGATGCTGCCCACCGCCGACCCCTACCTGGCGCCCGGCGAGATCATCGTGTGCCATGTGGCCCGCGGCAACAGCAACAAGATTGTGGCCGTGGAACAGTTCAGGCCCTTCGACGACTGACTCGACGACGGACGGGACGGACGGCGCTGCGGCCGCCGGTCACCCCGGCCAGGACCAGTCTTGACCCGGACATCTTTGTATCAAATACTTAGTACATTGATGCAAATCTGGGGGGATTATGCCGGTCCAATTCGAACTGCCGCCGATGCTGCTGCTGGGACCGCTGGCCGCCGCCGTCGTTCTTTACATCATCCTCAGGTGGGTGGTGTGGGAGCCCCGGATGGGCGCCTCCCCTGAGACTGTCTCCCAGCACGCGCTCTGGGTGGGCGTCATTGGCTGGATGACGAGTTCGCTGCAGGGCGCCATGAACATCGGCATCATTCCGGCGAACTCCGTCACCAGTCCGCTTATCAGCCCGCCCCTGACTGCCCCGGAGACGATCCTCCCCGCCCTTGCGTGGCCGGTCCTGGGCACCCTCGGGGTCCATGCGCTGGGCCAGCTCAGCTACCCGCGCCCCAGGGGTCCCCGCCGGAAGGCGAGCCTCCAGGTCCGGCACATGCGGGATTTCCTTCCGCTGCCGCTCGCCTGGACCACCCTGGCCATCTTCACGGCTGCGGCCGCCTACATCGCCTGGGCTGCCACGCTGCCGGCGTTCGATGCGATGCCCTACGGGACTGTGGCTGAGGAC
Source organism: Arthrobacter sp. LjRoot78 (assembly GCF_964254335.1). Classification (NCBI taxonomy): domain Bacteria; kingdom Bacillati; phylum Actinomycetota; class Actinomycetes; order Micrococcales; family Micrococcaceae; genus Arthrobacter; species Arthrobacter sp. LjRoot78. Next base: position 3,299,168 of record NZ_CAXUTG020000001.1, read on the forward strand.
CCGCAGGGCTACCGGACAGTGGGCGGCGACGGCCGTATCCCGGGCATCACACTGGCGGCCTGGCTAGGCGGAGCCCTGGCGGTGCTGGCCGCAGGAACGTGGCTCGTGCTGCTGCTGATCGCCCGCCGCCGGCAGCTTGAGCAGCTGACAGAGCACGACAATTCACTGCTGCGGACCATCGCCATGAACAGGCTCCTGCGGACAGTCGCCACGGTGGCGTCCGGGCTCGCCGTCATCGCCGGAAACTACGTTGCCCGGCCGAACCCTGCCGCCGGCAGCACGTCCTGGACGAATTTCGCAGGCCTGGCGGGTGTCGCCGTGTTGCTGGCCATGCTGGTGTGGGCGCCATCGAAACTGGCGGGAACTGACGCGGCCGCCGCGGCCTTGCGGAACGCGAAGCACGGGCATTTCCGTTCCGCTCCGCACCCGGCAAGCAAGCTGGTTGTCTCCATCGGCGCCGCCCTGGGTGTTGCCGCCGCGTTGCCTCTGCTCGTAGGGATTTTCCTGGTCCCGGCCATCGTCGCTGCCGGCCCGTGGGGGCCCGCGGCCTTCGTGGCAGTGGCGGCGGGGCTGGTGCTGGTGGTTCTTGCCGCCGGGGAGCTGTTGCTTGAGCGGAATTACGCGAGCCCGGCTGAACCGCGGACCTGGCCACGGCAGCCGGTGGGTCCGGCGCTGCTCACCACGCTCATCCTCGCGGTGCTCGCCTTCGTGGCATCGCTGGTGGTCGCGGCGGCCGGGAACTCCCTCCTCGGCAGGGACACCGGTTGGTCCGTGCCGGCACTATTCGGCCTTGCGGGGGTCCTTCTCGCGGTCCCGGCATTCCTCGTGACCCGCCGGCGGCACGGCATCCCGGATGCTCCCGCCGGACTCGACGCCGCCTTGAGGGCCATCACCTTGAACCGGATCGTGCGCACGGTGTCGGCCATGTTCATGGCGCAGGCGGCCATGGCGCTGCTGGTGAACAGCCACGCGTGGGCGGCTGTTTTCGGAGTTGCCCCGATGCCGTCCGTTCCGTGGTTTCCAGCCACGCTCGCGGGCACCGTCCTTGCATTCGCGGCGATCGCCACGGCCCTCGTGCCGGTCAGGCCCCGGAGCGGGTCCGGTTCCGGTCCGGTTCCCCGGCCGCGGAAGGACCGCGTCACATGACGGCCGGCATTGCTGTTGATCTCCGTTCGGCGGTGCCGCCGTATGAGCAGATCCGCCTGCAGGTCACCTCCTTGATTGCCGTGGGCTCCCTGGCCGCCGGCACCCGTTTGCCCACCGTCCGCAGCCTCGCGGCGGACCTCGGCATCGCGGCGGGAACGGTGGCGCGGGCCTACAAGGAACTCGAGCAGGCGGGCCTGATCGAAACGCGGCGGCGGAACGGCACCGTCGTCGTCGGGATGCCGGACGCCGGTCTCCCCCCGGACGGTGCCGTTACCGCGGACCTGATTGCCGCCGTCGACCGCTACATCGCTGAAGGCCGCACCGCGGGCCTCGATGACGGCGCGCTCGAAGGCATTCTGCGTGTGAGACTCGGCCTCAGTAGACTGGAACAGTGAGCATCCCAACGCCCTATGAAGACCTCCTGCGTGACGTCCTTGCCAACGGCACGCACAAATCTGACCGCACCGGCACCGGCACCCTCAGCGTGTTCGGCCGGCAGATGCGCTTTGACCTGAGCCAAAGCTTCCCGCTGGTCACCACCAAGCGCGTCCATTTCAAGTCCGTGGCCGTGGAACTGCTGTGGTTCCTCCGTGGTGAAACCAACGTGAAGTGGATGCAGGACCAGGGCGTCACCATCTGGAACGAATGGGCAGATGCCGACGGCGAACTGGGCCCCGTCTACGGTGTCCAGTGGCGCAGCTGGCCGACCCCCGACGGCGGCCACATCGACCAGATCGCCGAGCTGGTGGAGAACCTCAAGTCCAACCCGGACTCGCGCCGGCACATTGTTTCCGCCTGGAATGTGGCCGAACTCCAGGACATGGCGCTACCGCCGTGCCACGCCTTCTTCCAGTTCTACGTTGCGGACGGCAAGCTGTCCTGCCAGCTGTACCAGCGCTCCGCGGACACGTTCCTGGGCGTCCCGTTCAACATCGCCTCCTATGCGCTGCTGACCTGCATGCTGGCCCAGCAGGTGGGGCTGGAACCGGGTGAGTTCGTCTGGACCGGCGGCGACGTTCACATCTACGACAACCACATGGACCAGGTGCTCAAGCAGCTGAAGCGGGAACCGTACGAATATCCGCAGCTGAAGATCCTCCGCAAGCCGGACTCTATTTTCGACTACACGCTGGACGACTTCGAAGTGGTCGGATACCAGCACCACCCTACGATTAAGGCGCCGATCGCAGTATGAGCACCGACAACGCCATGGATCCCCTGGCCTTCACTGAAAAAATCGCCGACGCCACCACCGGAGTGGGGCTCGTCTGGGCCCAGACCACGGCCGGCGTCATCGGCAAGGACGGCGACATGCCGTGGCACCTGCCCGAGGACATGAAGCACTTTACCCGGCTCACCAACGGGCACCCGGTGATCATGGGCCGCAAGACCTGGCTCTCATTCCCGGACAAGTACCGTCCGCTGCCCGGGCGCACGAACATTGTGGTGACGCGGCAGGAAGGCTGGGGTGACACGCCTGAGGCACAAGGCGCCCTCGCGGTGAAGTCGCTGGACGACGCGCTGCTGGAATCCCAGTTCGCCCCCGGCCACGAAACCGTGTGGGTCCTCGGCGGCGGGGAAATCTTTGCGCAGACCCTGGACATCGCCGATGTCGCGGTAGTGACGTTCATCGATTCCGAGACCGACGGCGACACCTATGCGCCGGAGCTCGGTTACGAATGGAAGCTGACCGCGAGTGAGCCCGCCACCGGCTGGCTCACGTCCGCTACCGGTACCCGGTACCGGTTCACCATGTGGCGTCGGACCGAGGCCTAGGAAGATGCTGAAGAAACCGGAAACACTCTTTGTCCTGGGCTACATGCTGCTTCCGCTGCTGGCCCTTCTCTCCGCGATCGTGGGGCTCACCATGATCCTGGGCGGCAACAAGATCGCCGGGGCCATTGTGCTGGTGGTGGTCACGCAGGCGTTCGCTTTCGGCGCCTTCTACGCCCTGCGCCTCCGCAAGGCCGCTGTGCTGGAACAGCACGACGCCGAGTAGCGGCTCTGGCGGCGGGTTGCCTTCAGCATGGGGAGAGCAGCCCATCGCGGGCGCTGCCGTTTAGCTACTAGAGTCATGCGAGCAGCTTGACGATTATCCGCTGCTCAGAACCTTTGGGGGGGTGCCTTGTGGCAGGAAACTTGTGGGGCGCGGACGTTGCCCAGCTGCGGACTCTGGCGCAGCAGCTCGGCAAAACATCCGACAGCCTGCTTCAGCAGTCAACACAGCTGAGCAACCAGATCAACAACAACCCCGCGTGGAAGGGTCAGGACGCGGTCACGTTCCGCGCCGACTGGAACAGCAGCCACCGTGCCCTCATTCAGAGAACAGCGTTGGCTCTCAAGCAGGAGTCGAAGAAGCTGCTGACCCAGGCCGAGCAGCAGGAGAAGGCCAGCTCTGGCGGCGGCGACTCCGCTGGTACTTCGGGCCCCACCGGCGGAAGCACTCCATGGGGCCCGGATTGGCTGGCGGACTCCAACTCGCCGTTCAGGGAGGGCTGGGACAACTACAACGGCGTGCTGGGCCTAAAGACTGTCCCGTTCGGGATCCGCGATATGACGCAGTTCGCGGGCCGCTACGGCGACGAAGTCGCTGAAGCCTGGCGCGCCGGAGACCGCGCTGGCGCCCTGGCCACGATAAAAACCAAAGAACTGTGGGAGACCGCCGCACGGCAGGACACATTGCGTGGTTTCTTCTCCGGCACCCCTGACCTCCTTAGCGGAAAGTTCGGAGACCTCGCGCAGACGGCCCGCGGGGCGGATGCTGCAGAACTTTCAAAACTCGGAAAGTTCGGGCTTAACTCCGCCGGTCATCTGCTGGGTGTCGCGGGGGTAGGTCTCGACGGACTCGACACGGCAAATGCCATCCGCGAGGGCGAAACCGGCGATGCGCTTCGGTCCGGCGTGAAGACCGCACTCGGTATAGCTTCATTCGCTCCTCCGCCCGTTGGTGTGACCTGCATGGTGATCAGCGGAGCCTGGGCTGCTGTGGAGTTGATTCCGGGAGCCAGCGACTCCATCGACGCCACATTCGACGGGATCGGCAACTGGGCCGAAGACACGACCAAGAACATCGGCGATGGCGTCAAAGACTTTTTCGGCTGGTGAACGGCCGCGATGAGAGGGAATGCAACTATGACCGAAGTACAGGCAGTTGAGGACATGTCACTGGGATTCGGCATTGCAGACATGGCCTACCTTCTGCAACTCCAGAACACCCAGGCATCGATCACCAGCGCGGCAATGCTTCGCCTCAGTGATGAAGCCAAAGAGGCAGGACTCGCACGTGCCGGCCTTTCATCCCTCATTGCGCGCGGACTCGCCAAGGTGGCGCCTGACTCTGCCGTGAGCTTCGATCCGCGCATCGATGTTGTTGCCTACACCGTCGCGAATGCCGTGCGGTGGACTCAACTGGATCTCCTGCAGTCAGCCGAAGTGGGAGATACTGTCCTTCAGATCGAGTCCGACAAAACAAGGCTCCTGCTTCAACCGAGGACCATGTTGACATGGTTCGCCGTGCCTCAGGATCCCGTTGTGTCACCGGAAGCGGCTGGATCGTATGTGATCGCCCAGCACCTCCTGGAACACCCGGACGGCGGTGTGCGCATCCGTACCACCGGGCCTGCAGGGTCGGCAGAACTTCTCGTGCGCCGGGACGAGGACCACTGGGTTTACGCCCCGTTGGACGGTGACGTAGTCGGCACGCAGGCAATTGCCGCCGATGAGGCTGGCTTGACCGGCGCCCTCCGCGAACTGCGGGCCACCACCGGAAATGCTACCCATGGAGAATGAAACAGCCACCAGGCGAAGAATCGATCGCGCGTACTACTTTGCCCAAGACGCAGAACGCCAAATATTCGCTTACACACGTGCGGAATGGGGCCTTGGTGGTGCCCAGCCGTTCGGCAACTACACAGCACGCAACGTCGTCACTATGAGCCTGGTGGTTGCTGGCCTGACCATCCCAGCACTCGCAGCTCCCCTGTTCCTGATCATGGGGATCATCGGGCTGAACATTGGCGCAATACTGCTTTCCCTGGTGTGCACGCTATTGTTCACGGGCGGTTGGTTACTCAGCATCCAGTCCCTGCGAGGAGAGCTCCTTGCGCGCAGGCTTCGTCGTGAACGGGGGCTGCCTAAGCCCTATGTGATTGTCACCGATGATCAGGCCAGGCATTGGTTCACGGCCTATCCGGGCAATGTCGCCGTCACGAGGGACAATTTCCCGGAGAGTACATACCCCTTTCCGGGCGAAGAAGACGAAGGCTGAATACACGGCACCCTTGGCTAGGAATTCTCTGTGAAACCTGATCGACCTGTTTTCCGGCGACCTGCCGGCACCCCATACGACCCAAACCGATTCAATGTGCGCCAGTACGAGGAGCAGCATGGTCCCGGAGGTGTTCCGGAAGGCTACGCGATGGCTGCCATAACGCCGTTGCAGAGCCCGCGACTGATCATCGCGGTTGGCGTCTTTCTTGTGTTTATGTCGGGAACCATGACGTATGGGGCGTTCGCGGCTGCAGCGGATTCGGAGCCCGGGCTGTCCGTCTACGCTGCCGTTATGGCCGGGCTGACTCTGGTCGCAGCGTGGTGGGCCTTCGTAATAGCCGGCCGTCGTCGTCGCTGGCTTCGGGAACGGTCAGCGAGCGGACCCGACGGCGGTATTCGACCGAGAGCGTGAGCGGCAGGACGACGCCGTGCCGGCGCCCTCCAGATAACGGGCTCACCGACAGCCAGGTGTTGGACCACCTCCGATCGTTTCGACAGGACTAGCGTGCAGAACGACATTCCCGGCAGCAATTCGGCGGCCGGCGTGGTTCCGCATTGCCGTCCGCCGGACCGTGACGTAACCGACTGCGCCGTGCCGGTTCCGAAGTCTAAACTGGTCGAATGACTACAGCAGCTACCCCCTCCGTCGGCCTGGTCGGATGGCGCGGCATGGTCGGCTCCGTCCTGATGCAGCGCATGCAGGACGAAGGCGACTTCGCCAACATCAACCCGGTGTTCTTCTCCACCTCCAACGCCGGAGGTGCCGCCCCGACTCTCGCCGGCTCTGCCGCGGGCGCGGCCGGCCAGCTCGAGGACGCGTTCGACGTCGACACGCTGGCTAAGCTGCCGATTATCGTCACCGCCCAGGGCGGCGACTACACCAAGCAGGTCCACGGCGAGCTGCGCAGCCGCGGCTGGGACGGCCTCTGGATCGACGCCGCCTCCACCCTTCGCATGAACGACGACTCGATCATCGTGCTGGACCCCATCAACCGCGACGTCATCGACAAGGGCCTCGCCAACGGCACCAAGGACTTCATCGGCGGCAACTGCACCGTGTCCTGCATGCTGATGGGGCTCGGCGGCCTGTTCAAGAACGGCCTCGTCGAGTGGGGCACCTCCATGACCTACCAGGCTGCCTCCGGCGGCGGCGCCCGCCACATGCGCGAGCTGCTCAGCCAGTTCGGCACGCTCAACGCCGAGGTCAGCTCGGAACTGGATGACCCGGCGTCGGCCATCCTGGAAATCGACCGCAAGGTCCTGGCGCACCAGCGCACCGACATCGACGCGACACAGTTCGGCGTCCCGCTGGCCGGCTCCCTGATCCCCTGGATCGACGCGGACCTGGGCAACGGCCAGTCCAAGGAAGAGTGGAAGGCGGGCGTCGAGACCAACAAGATCCTCGGTACCGCCGGCGAGAACCACATCATGATGGACGGCCTGTGCATCCGGATCGGCGCCATGCGGTCGCACTCCCAGGCCCTCACCCTCAAACTCCGCGAAGACCTCTCCGTGGCCGAGATCGAGAAGCTCCTGGCCGAGGACAACGAGTGGGCCAAGGTCATTCCGAACACCAAGGAAGACTCCATGGCGGGCCTCACCCCCGTGGCCGCTTCCGGCACCCTGGACATTCCCGTGGGCCGCATCCGCAAGCTCGAAATGGGCCCGGAATACATCAGCGCCTTCACCGTGGGCGACCAGCTCCTGTGGGGCGCCGCCGAGCCGCTGCGCCGCATGCTCAACATCGCCACCGGTACGCTCTAGCGGAGGAACTTCACGTACCTTGCGGCCTGCAGCTCAAATGACTTTTGGGCCGCGGGCCGCAGTCCGTTAACCGTGTCGAACGGTTCAGGCACGACGGCGGCCGTCCGGCCGGATCCTTTCCGCGCCCACGTACCGACCACTTCCCCGCCGGCCACAATGGTCCTCTTGAACATCCCGTTGCCGCCGGGGACCACCTTTTGGGCGTGTTCGGGCGGCAGGACCAGTGACCGGTCCGTGTAGCCCAGCAGGAACTCGTCGAACCCCGGCAGCGCCAGCACGGAGCGCTGGCCTGGAACGCCGTCGTCGAGCAGCGCCGCGGTGGCGGGCGCCATCCAGTAGCTGGCTCCCTCGAACTCCAGCTCGACGAGCTGGTCCTTCACGGCCGCCAGCGCGCTGCGGACCTCCGTCACCGGGGTGCCGGACCACCAGGCGAAGTCGCGCTCCGTGGCCGGGCCGTGGCTGAGCATGTACCGCAACACCAGCTCGGCGATACCCTCGGAGCGGTCCAGTTCCCGGGATTTCGGAATCCACTCGTCGAACGCCTTGATGAGCTGTTGGTTCCCCGCGAGCGGTCCCTGGACGAGCCAGGCCCGCTGGCACAGGACCCCCAGCAGGTGGATGCCGCGCTGGCCATTCGTGGACTGCCCCGCTGCTTCAAAAGCCGCGAAGAGCTCTTGGCGGGTGGCCGCTCCGCCGCCCGAGACGAGTTCCAGCGCCGCCTCGCGGGCAACGTCCACGTCGCGGGCAGCAATCTCCAACTCGCGGTGTCGCCCGCCCATTCCGCGCAGCAGGCGGTCGGCCGTGATGTCCAGGATCCACCGCAGGTCCTCGGGGGCCAGCAGGTGGAGTGTCCCGCGCATGGGCCACGAGCGGACAACCAGCCCTTCGTCCAGCGCAGACCGTACAGCGTCAACGCCGGCGTTGGGGACCCTCAGCCCCACGGCCCACAGGGCGGCCTGCAGGTCCTGGGCCTGCATGGCCGTCATCCACCGCACGGCCTCCGGCGGCGAGTCGAACCCCGGCGGCAGCAGTCCCTGCGCGGCCAGGCGCAGCCGTCCGATGACGTGCCGGGTGACCCTTGTCCTGACCTTGGTCCGTTCGCCAACTCCCATAGCCCCATCGTAGGTCGCGTGCGGGGCGATGCGGGTCTGTGGTCACTGGCAGTACACCGCAGGCTCCCAGCCGTTTTACAGCCGGGGTCCCTACGCTGGGTGGATGACCATCGGAGAGCTCTGGCCGCACCTGCGGCCCCTGTGCCGGGCCCTTGCCCTGCTGGGATGGGTCACCAGTGCCGCCGGAATGGGCGCGGGGCTCTCCATCGCCGTTGCCGGCGGAACAAGCCTCTCCCCCACCGTGCAGGCCCTGCAGTTCTTTTCGGCCGTGAGCATGGGAGTTGCCGTCCTCAGTTTTATCGCGGCCGCCCTGCTCCAGCCCCGGCACCGCGGCTGGCGCGCCGTTGACCACGACGGCGGCGGTGGCGCCCCTGAGCCGGGCAGCGAGATGCCGCCGACCGTCAAGAGTTTCCTGCTGGCTGCCTTCGCCCTGCTGGCGGGCGCTGTGGTGTTCGCCTGCGCCGGGCTGGTCCTCCGCAACGGCCCCAGTGCGCAGTCCGTGGCGTTTTGCCAGGTGTTCCTGCTGGGCGCAGCGGCTTCGGGGTTCACGTTCATGCTGTTCAGCAAGGTAGTTCCGCGCCATAGCGGGAACTGAGCGGGTGGTCCCTAAAGGTCGATCCCGATCAGCAGCGGTTCCGGGTGCAGTTCGATGCCAAAACGTTCGACGACGCCGGCCTTCACCTCACGTGCCACGGCCACCATGTCGGCCGCGCTCGCACCGCCCCGGTTGGTGATGGCCAGGGTGTGCTTGGTGGACAGCGAGGCCCGCCCGCCGGAGACGCTCCCGGTTTCCAGCCCGTATCCCTTCCCGAACCCGGCATGGTCAATCAGCCACGCGGCGGACAGCTTCACCAGCCCGTCAGCTCCGACCGGATACCGGGGAGCGTCCGCAGGGAGCGAATCGGCCGCTTCCGCGGGGACGATCGGATTGGTGAAGAACGATCCCGTGGAAAACGTGTCTCGGTCCGCCGTATCCAGGACCATGCCCTTGGACGCCCTGAGCCGCAGGACCTCCCGGCGCACGTCATTGGAGTACGCCCTCTTTCCGGGCTCAACGCCAAGGGACTTCGCAAGCTCCGCATACCTGATGGGGGCGCTCATCCGTCCCAGCGGCAGCTGGAACTCGACCGTGAGCACCACGTAGCGCGGGGAACCCTGGACCGTGGTCTGCTTCAGGATCGAATCCCGGTACCCGAACTTGAGCTCCGAATTCGTGAACGTACGGACGGCGTTCCGTTCCCGGTCCCAGGTCCGGACGGCGGCAATGGTCTGGGACACGTCCGAGCCGTAGGCGCCCACATTCTGCACGGGTGTGGCACCGGTGGACCCGGGGATGCCGGAAAGTGCTTCGATGCCGGACCATGCGTGGCGCACGGCATGCTCCACGAGGGCGTCCCAGTTGTGTCCGGCCTGGACCACGACGGCGACGCCGCCGCAGGAATCCTCGGCGGTGACGGTGAAGCCCTCAGAGGCGATCCGGAGCACCGTGCCGGGGTACCCGTCGTCGGAAATGAGAAGGTTGGACCCGCCCGCGATGATCAGCAACTGCTCACCGGCGGCGTCTGCGGTGCGCACGGCGTCGATAATTTCCGGCTCCGTGCGGGCTTCGATGTAGTTGCCGGCGGGACCGCCGACGGCGGCAGTGGTCAGGTCGGAAAGCAAAGTCTGGGTCACCTGTCCAGCCTATCGGTCATTCGGAAGGGACCGGGATTCAGGAAAGTTTCTTGGCCACCGGCGAAAGCAGGAAACTGACCACCAGCATCACCATCACGGCAAGCAGGGAGTGGAGGATGCCGACGTGTTCGGCCAGCAGCCCCAGGAGGGGAGGTCCGCACAGGAACGCGCCGTAGCCGATGGTGGACACCACGGAGACGCGGGCAGCGGCTTTGACCGGATCATCGGCGGCCGCGGACATGCCGACGGGGAAACCGAGGGAAGCGCCGAGGCCCCAGACAGCCAGCGCCACGAAGGCCAGCCACGGCACGGGGGCGAACACGAACAGCCCCAGTCCGGCGACTGCCAGTGCTGCGCACCAGCGCATCACGGGAACCCTGCCAAAGCGGTCCAGGACCAGGGTGCCGGCAAATCGGCCGATGGTCATGAAGGTGACGAACAGCCCGTAGCCTGCAGCTCCGGCAGCGTCCGTCTGCCCGTGGCCGTCCGCCAGGGCCAGCGCCACCCAGTCGCCGGCCGCCCCTTCGGCAAGTGCGAGCCCGAGGACAAGCACGCCCAGCAGCAGCGTGCGCTTGTCACGCCAGGCCTGGGCGATCAGGCGTTTGTTGTCCAGCGGCTCCTCCGGGACGGCGTCCGTCTGCCGGACGATCGGAATTGGTCCGGTGGACGGGTCCTCGAACGTGTCTGTCCCGGAGGCCTTGAACGGGCGTTCCCCCTGGACCGGGGTGATGTCCGCACGGAACCAGGAAGCGGCGGTTGCCACCGAGCCGGCAACCAGGAGGCCGCCCGCGGCCAGGTGCCAGAACACGGGAATGCCGGCGCCCGCGGCCCAGGCGCCGAGCCCGGCCCCGGCCACCGTTCCGAGGCTGAAGGACCCGTGCAGCCGGGGCATGATGTGCCGCCGGACGGCGCGTTCCACCGCGGCGCCTTCGACATTGGACGCGGTGTTCCAGCTGGCGGTGCCCAGCCCGATGACCGCCAGGCCCGCGGCAACCGCCACCGGGCTGGCGAGCACGGACGTGCCGAATCCGGCCAGCAGCAGCCCGACGCCCACCATGATGCTGCCGATCCGGATGGTCCTCTTGGAGCCCAGCCGAAGGACGATGAGCCCCGAAGCAGAGACGGAGAGGAAAGAGCCGGCGGTCATGCAGAGCAGGAGCAGTCCCACGGTGCCCGGTGTCAGGTCCAGTCCGTCCCTGATGGCCGGGAGCCGGGACACCCAGGTGGAAAACGCGATTCCGCTGGCCCCGTAGGCCACCACCACGGCGTTCCGCCAGTGGGTGATCTCGGCAGCCGGGACGAAGACGTCCTTGCTCACGGCAGCATCCTCGTCAGGCACACCGTGTCACGCAAGCCTGACGACGGCCTGGGCCTTCACAAGGACCTTCTGTCCGGCGTAGACCACGGTGAGGTCCACGCGGACGGTGCCCGCATCGGCGTCGAGCGCGCCAATGGCGCCACTGACCTCGATGACGGCCCCCGGTTCGTCTGTGCCGGTGGTGTCCGTGACCAGGACCGGCTTGGTGAAGCGGGTCTGGTAATCAACGACGGCGGCGGGGTCGCCCGCCCAGTCGGTCACCAGCTGGACTGCGGCCCCCATGGTGAACATGCCGTGGGCAATAACGCCGGGCAGCCCCACACCGGTGGCGAAGGCTTCGTTCCAGTGGATCGGGTTGAAGTCGCCGGATGCGCCGGCATACTTCACCAGGTCCTGGCGGGTGACGGTGATGCTGCGGCTGCCGATGTCCTGGCCGACGGCGAGATCCGAGAGAACGGGGGCGATGGCTGCTGTGCTCATGGTTACTGTCCCTCTCCGCGGACCAGGATGGACGAGGTGGTGGTGGAGACGGCCTCCCGGGCAACGCCCGAGCCTACTGTGCCGTCGCCGGTGAGTACGAAGATTTCTGACCGCGTGGTGATCATCGCACCGCCGCCCATGGCGCGGACACCGTCCACGTGCAGCTCTGCAACGAGCCTGTCGCCGGCAACAATCGGGCGGTGGTGGATAAAGCGCTGGTCTGCGTGGACCACTCGGGAGAAGTCAATGCCGGACTCCGGATCCTCGATCAGCTGGGCGTCTGCGCGCTGGGCAATGATGATGGCGAAGGTGGGCGGCGCCACGAGGTCGCTGTGGCCAAGGGCTTTGGCTGCTTCCAGGTCGAAGTGCGCGGGATGGGTGGCCTTGACCGCCCTGGCGAACTCGCGGATCTTCTCGCGGCCGACGTCGTACACCTCTGCGGCAGGGTAGCTACGGCCCTGCAGATCCGGATTGATAGTCATGGCCTCAAGCCTATCGCTCCCCCGCCGCAGGACGGCGGCCGGTTACGAGGAGAGGGCAGGCTGGCCGCCCACCCCAGGTCGCGGTATGATGAATTCATCATTTCATCAACTCACGCGGAGGCCTCCCCACCGGCTGCCGCAAAACCAGTCGACAGCGGGTCCCCATGATTTCCCCTGCACAGGCACCTTTGTATGAAATCAAGGCCAACCTCTTCAAGGCCCTGGCCCATCCGGCGCGCATCAGGATCCTTGAGCTGCTTTCAGCCGCCCCGGACACCGCAGCCCCGGTCAGCTTCCTCCTGGCCGAAACGGGACTGGAGGCCTCACACCTTTCCCAGCACCTGGCAACGCTGCGCCGGCACAGGGTGGTGACCTCGGTCCGCTCCGCGAATGCAGTGACTTACCGCCTGGCCCACCCCAAGATCGCAGAACTCCTGGCCATTGCCCGCACGTTCCTGCTGGACACCCTCGCGGACACCAATGAGCAGCTCCGTCTGGCGCAGGAGCTGCCTGGCGGGCATCTGGCCGGCCCTGGCGCTCAGCTGTCCGGTCCGTCCTCGTGAGCGGGCTGCGCACACTGCGGGCGTTCCTGCCGTCCCGCCGCGACTACGACGGGCTGCGGTCCTCGTGGAAGTCGGACCTCACGGCCGGCATCACGGTCGGGATTGTGGCACTCCCCCTCGCGCTGGCCTTCGGCGTCAGCTCGGGAGTGGGTGCAGAAGCCGGGCTGATCACGGCAGTGGTGGCCGGACTGGTGGCCGCCGTCATGGGCGGGTCCAATGTCCAGGTGTCCGGCCCTACAGGCGCCATGGTGGTGGTCCTCGCCCCCGTGGTGGCCATCCACGGTGCCGGCAGCATTCCGATTGTGTCGCTGCTGGCGGGGCTGATGGTTTGCGCGCTGGGCATCAGCGGACTGGGCCGCGCTGTCGCCTTCATCCCCTGGCCGGTGGTGGAAGGCTTCACCCTCGGCATTGCCGCCATCATCTTCCTGCAGCAGGTTCCGCTGGCCACGGGAACAGCGGGCATCCCGGGCCACAACACCCTCGTCGCGGCAGTCGAAGCCGCCTCGGGGGCGGCGTTTCCCACCGTGATCCAGACCCTGGCCGTGGTGGCGGGTGTGGGCGCCGTGATGTTCCTGCTCCCTAAGCTGAACAAAGCCCTGCCCGCGAGCCTGATCGCGGTTCTGCTGGCCACCGTGGCCGCGGAAATGCTTGGGCTGGACATCCCCCGAATCGGCGAGCTGCCGCATTCCCTGTCCGCGCCGTCCATGCCTTCCCTGGACGCGTCGACGCTGGGCGGGCTGCTGATGCCCGCGGTCTCCATCGCGGCGCTCGCCGCCATCGAGTCCCTGCTCTCCGCGCGGGTGGCGGCCGGAATGGTTGGACCTGACGGGAGGCCCTCGGGGGTTTACCGCCCCGACCGTGAGCTCACGGGACAGGGGCTGGCGTCCGTCGCGGCGGGGTTCTTTGGTGGAATGCCGGCCACGGGTGCCATCGCCCGGACCGCAGTGAACGTCCGGTCCGGCGCGAAGACCCGGCTCGCCGCGATTGTTCACGCGCTCGTTCTGCTGGCCATTATCTACCTGGCGGCCGGCCTGGTGGGGAAAATCCCGCTCGCGGTACTCGCCGGCATCCTGATGGTCACCGCCACGAGGATGGTCTCGACGCATACGGTGACAGCGATCATGCGTTCCACCCGGGCGGACGCCTTCGTGTTTGTCCTGACGGCCCTGATCACTGTTGCGTTCGACCTGATCGTGGCCATCGAGATCGGGCTCATCGCGGCGGCCCTCTTTACGCTGCGGAAATTCGCCTCGCTCAGCAGGGTGAAGCGCGAAGAAGTTCCGGGACCGCAGGTGGAGGGCGACAGGCACATAGCAATCTTCAGGCTGGACGGCGCCATGTTTTTCGGGGCGGCGGAACGGATCCTGCAGGAAATAAGCGAGGTCAAGGACATCCAGGTGGCCATCATCCGGCTGTCGCAGGTTCGGATGCTGGATGCCACGGGAGCGCACGCGCTGGTGGAGGTCATCTCAGCCCTGGAACTGCGCGGGATCACCGTCCTGCTGAAGGGCGTCCAGCCGGAGCACCTGGAACTGGTTACGAACGTCGGCGTGATCCGGTCCCTCCGGCACCACAATCACCTGTTCACGTCGCTGCCGGCCGCCGTGGAGCACGCCCGGAGCCATGTCCTGCGGAACGCGGCCGCTACCGCTACCGCTACCGCTTGAGGTTCTTCCGGATCTGCTGGCCGCGCACCACGATCCCCACAACGTGCAGGACCAGGCCGACGCCGATCACCGGCAAGGACGCCACGGCGAGGCCCTGGTTGCCGGACGTGTTGCCCACCAGGTTGAGGACAATGCCAACGGCGATCAGGCCCATGGCACTGAAGACGAGCACTTTGTAGGCGGTGGACGCGGTGGCCCAGAATTCAGTCAGCACCGTCCCATTCTAGGTGCCGGGCCTACGTGCCAGCTTCAGAACAAAGACTCCTGCACCGCCGGCACCTCCGAGGAATGGTGGTCGCCGAGCTCCACGGTCCGCGCCTTCAACCGGCCGAGGTTCACCACGAACTCCAGGTCGGCGCCGTCCAGGGCTGCCACCGCGATGCTGCCGCTCAGTGCCGCAATGCGGAATCCGTGTGCTCCGGCGTCCAGGTCATGCGGGTAGGCGTGCCGTGGCGCCGGCGTGCACGCGGCGTCGGCCAGTCCGAGCCGGGCCCACCGCTCATCCACAGTTTCGAAACCTTCGACGCCGACGCGCACCAGCAGTGCGCGGGCCTCGCCGGCCAGCCGCCGGTTCAGTGCATCCAGTTCGACGGCGGGTGCCGGGGCCACCAGCGCAGCGGCCTTGGCCGCCGAACGGACCTGCTGCGGCAGGCCGGCGTCGCGGGTCAGCATGTCTTCAAGAATCCGGACCACCCGGCCGTCGTCCGCGCGGGCCACATACCGGGCCACTACCGCCCCCTGCTCGGCCAGCCGGTTCCACTTCCGCAGGTTCGACGCAGTGCCCACCTTGCTGGCGCCGTTGGCGAACGTTGCCACATACAACCAGTGCGGCTGCATCAGGTAGGCGCGAAGCCCCTGGGGTACACCGCCGCCGCGGTGGAAGTCGTGGATGAGCCGGAAATCGTCCACCACGAAGCAGCGCTCGCACTGACTGCCTTTGACGGCCGGCGCCTTGGCCGGGCAGAGAACGTGGTCCCGGCGGGCCGGGCCGTGCACCTTATGGTGCCCAAGGCAGGACTTGCCACCGGCGGCTACGCGGAAACCCAGCCGGCTGCCGGCGTCGAGCTCCAGCTCCCGGAAACCGCCGGAAGGATCCTGCAGCCGCATGACCGGCGTCCCGCCGTCGCGCTTTCCGGACGGCGCGCCTTCCGCGGAACCGGGCGTCTGTGAAAAACCCGGCGGCGCACCATCCCAAAAGACCCCGTGCACCAGATAGCAGGTATCGGTCACGGGGTCTCCTTTGGCTGGCGGGCTGCCGGGGGCGCTAGAGCGCCGGCTGCACCCCAAAGGCTACCGCGAGCTTCATGATCTTCTCGGCGCGGCCCAGGCGGGGCAGGTCGGAACCGTCGCGGATGACGCGGCCGTTGGCCTCGAAGTCGGCCATGAAGTCCGTGGCCCAGGCGACATCCGACGGCGTCGGGCTGATGACTTCGTTGATGACGTGGGTCTGGTCAATGGCCAGGCAGAGCTTGCCGGTCATGCCCATCATCACGGTAATGCCCGTCTGCTCGCGCAGGATCGGGTGGTTGGTACCGACGGTGGGGCCGTCGATGGGGCCCGGGAGGTTGCCCACCCGGCTGGCAACAACCAGTTTGGCCCGCGGGTAGGCCATGGCCTCGGGGGTGGCCGCCATGCCGGTGTCGCGGCGGAAGTCGCCGGAACCGAAGGCCAGCCGGAACGCGCCCTGGGCCTTGGCGATGTTGTTGGCTTCCTCGATGCCGACGGCTGACTCCACGAGCGGAATCACGGGGGTTTTGCCGTCCATGCGGTGGAAGCTCTCGGTGACCTGGTCCGCGGACTCGGTCTTGGCCAGCATGATGCCGAGCAGGCCCGGGGTGCCGCGCAGCCCGGCGAGGTCCGCAGCCCAGAACGGGCTCGTGGCGTCGTTGATGCGCACCCAGGCCCGGCCGCCGGCGGTCAGCCAGTTGATGACGTGCTCGCGGGCGGTGTCCTTCTGCGAGGGGTCCACCGCGTCTTCGATGTCCAGGATGATCGAGTCCGCGCGCGACATGGCCGACACGTCAAAAAGCTCGGGCTTCATTGCGTTCACCAAAAGCCACGAACGGGCAATTTCGGCGGGGATGTTTCGTTCGGGCCGTGCGGTGTCGACGGCAGCGGAGGTAGAGGTGGTCATACTCCTACCGTATCCGCCCGGCATGCCCTAACGCGAAGTAACAGCTGTCCGCCCTGGAACAATACCGCGAACAATACGACCAAAATCCGGCACGTCCGGCGCGTCAAAGTCCTTCACGGGCCGTTACGGGGCGAAACCGGGCGTCTTGTGACCCGGCGTTGCGTCCTGTTTCCGCTCATTTCCGCGGGTTTCCCGGCGTGACAGCAACGCTTTTTTTGGCCGGAAAGGTGCGCTTACATCGTTCCAGCGGCAGGCAAACAAGCACCGCTGATTCACTCCGAACCTCCCCCAATGCTTACAAAGGATCCCCGAATGAAACGACACCTGACCATCATGAGTGCCGCGGCCGCCGTCGTCATCGCGATGACGGTGTCGGGCTGCGGGGGCAGCGCAGAAGCCGGTGCCGGCGGCGCCGCCGGTGGTGCCACCGAGGTGAAGGAGCTCCGCTACCAGGGCTGGGCCAACACGGTGACGCTCCCCGAGCTGGCCCAGGACCTCGGCTACTTCGGCGACGTCAAGCTCAACTGGGTGGGCAACACCATCAGCGGCCCGCAGGACATCCAGTCGGCAGCCACCGGGCAGACTGATTTCGGCGGTGCTTTCGCCGGGGCCGTGGTCAAGCTCGTGGAAGCGGGCGCCCCGGTGAAAGCGGTCATCAACTATTACGGCGAGGACGAGAAGACGTTCAACGGTTTTTACGTCAAGGAAGACAGCCCCATCCGCACCGCCCGGGACTTCATCGGCAAGAAGATCGCGGTGAACACGCTGGGCGCACACGCGGACGCCGTCATCAACACGTACCTGCAGAAGAACGGCCTGAGCGCCGGGGAAATCAAGCAGGTCCAGCTGGTGGTGGTCCCGCCGAACGACACCGAGGAAGCCATCCGCCGCGGCCAGGTGGACGCCGGGTCCCTGGGCAGCATCCTGCAGGACAAGGCAATCGCCAACGGCGGCCTGCGCTCGGTGTTCAGCGACGCCGAGCTCTTCGGCACCTTCGCCGGCGGCCCGTACGTGCTGCGCACCGACTTCATCGCCAAGAACCCTAACACCACACGGACGTTCACCACCGGCGTGGCGAAGGCCATCGAGTGGGAGCGGACCACACCGCGCGAGGAAGTCATCGCCCGCTTCACCAAAATCCTGCAGGAGCGCGGACGGAACGAGAACCCGGCTGCCCTGCAGTACTGGAAGAGCGTGGGCGTGCCCGCGAAGGGCGAGATCAAGGACGAGGACTTCACCCGCTGGGGCAAATGGCTCAAGGACACCGGAATCGTCAAGGGCGAGCTCGACCCGAAAAAGATCTACACCAACGAGTTCAACGGACTGGTGAACCCATGAGCCACCGCACTCCTCATGCAGCCGACCGGGACAGCGAAAGGACAGTCATGACGCCGAAAATCAGCCTGCGCAACGTCACCAAGGAATTCGCGGTGCGCCAGGGCAAGACGACGAAGAAGCAGGCCGGCCCGTCGGTGCTGACCGCCCTGGATGACCTCAGCCTGGACGTCGCCGCCGGAGAGTTCCTCACCCTCGTGGGGCCCAGCGGCTCCGGCAAGACCACCCTGCTGGATCTGCTCGCCGGCCTCTCCCGGCCCACGTCGGGCAGCGTGCTGGTGGACGGCAAGGAAGTGACAGGACCGGGCCCGGACCGCGCCGTCGTCTTCCAGCAGTACGCACTGTTCCCGTGGCGGACTGCCTCCGCCAACGTCTCCATCGGCCTGGAGAACTCCGGCCTGTCCCGGAAGGAACGGGCCGCGAAGGCCAGCGAATTCCTGGACCTCGTGGGGCTGGCGGGGTTCGAGGACCGCTTTCCGCACGAACTGTCCGGCGGCATGAAGCAGCGCGTGGCCATCGCCAGGAGCCTCGCCTATGAGCCGGACATCCTGCTGATGGACGAGCCGTTTGCCGCCCTCGACGCGCAGACCCGCGAGCAGCTCCAGGACGAGCTGCTGCGGATCTGGAAGGCAACGGGCAAGACCATCGTCTTCATCACGCACGGAATCGACGAGGCCGTCTACCTCGGCCAGCGCGTGGCAGTCCTCAGCGCACGCCCGGGCCGGCTGAAGGAGTTTGTGGACATCAATATCCCGGACCGCGACGGCGGGGACGACGTCCGCTCGCACCCGGCCTTCGTGGAACACCGGCATCAGGTCTGGTCCCTCCTGCACGACGAGGTCAAGCTCGCCCAGGACTCCGGACACCGCAAGATCCTCCCCGATGGATCGGCCCCCGATGAACAACCCCAGGAAAGGAGCGCTGCCTGATGAGCGCTGTGTTGACCCGACCGCCTGAGGCGGCTGCCGCCGTCGAACGTCCATTGCAGGCGGGACCCGGTCCGGAATACGGACAACGCCCGACGCCGGCGGGCAGGTTCGCTGCCCTCGCCGGGATCGCCGGACGGGCCGGCTGGAAATCACTCGCCGTGCTGCTGTTCCTCGCGTTGTGGGAGCTCGGCCCGACGTACCTTGCCAGCCCCTCCACCCGGGTGTTCCTGCCGCCGCTGCACGAAGTGCTTGCTGCAGGCGCGAAGCTGCTGGAGAACGGGCAGCTGCAGAGCCACCTGCAGGCGAGCCTCACCCGCTCGGTGTCCGGCTTCAGCATCGCGGTGGTGTCCGCCGTCGTGCTGGGGCTGCTGACCGCCTGGTATGGCTGGCTCAGCTCGTTCCTGAACCCGCTGCTGGAACTGTTCCGCAACACGGCCACGCTGGCACTGCTCCCCGTGTTCACGCTGCTGCTGGGCATCGGCGAGGAATCGAAGATCACCATCGTGGCCTACGCGGCGTTCTTCCCGGTCCTGCTGAACACCATCGCCGGCGTCCGGACCGTGGATCCGCTGCTCATCCGGGCGGCGAGGTCACTAGGGCTGAACAGCTTCCGGCTCTTCCAGAAGGTCATCCTGCCCTCCGCAGTCCCGACGATCTTCACGGGCATCCGGATGGCCGGCACATCCTCCATCCTGGTGCTGATCGCCGCCGAAATGGTGGGGGCCAAGGCCGGGCTGGGCTACCTGATCGTCAATTCCCAGATGAGCTTCCTGATCCCGGACATGTACGCCGGCATCCTCACCGTGTCCGTCCTGGGCCTCACGGTGAACGTCCTCCTGGTCGCCCTCGAGCGGCATTTCTCCCGCTGGCGCACCGCCGTCGGCTCCGGCAACTGACGCTTCAAACTGCATCATCCACACTCACCATCAACCAGTAAGGAAGTAGCAATGACCACCATCACCCAAACCAAGCTCGAATTCGCCAAACTGGGCTCCCGCATCGGGGCTGAAATCCGCGGCCTGGACCTGAGCGGGGACCTGTCCGCGGACACTGTGGCCCGGATCCGTGCCGCCCTGAACGAGCACAAGGCCCTGGTGTTCCGCGAGGCGAACATCCGCACGGACGAGGAGCAGGTGAAGTTCGCCAGCCACTTCGGTCCGCTCACCAAGGCACACCCCACCGTGGCCTCCGTGGAGGGGGAAGAGAACGTCCTGCCCGTGGACAGCGAGAACGGCTCCGCCAACAACTGGCACACGGACGTCACCTTCGTGGTCAACCCGCCGCAGGCATCCACGCTGCGCAGCATCGACCTGCCGGCGTACGGCGGGGAAACGCTGATCGCGTCCTCGGCCGGAGCGTACGCCGACCTGCCGGAGGAGCTGCGGAACTTCGCGGACACCCTGTGGGCCATCCACACCAACGACTACGACTACTCGGTGCCCAAGAACCTGGAGCACCAGAACGCCGAGGAACGGCGCAAGGAGTTCACCCGGCTGAAGTTCGAGACCGCCCACCCGGTGGTCCGGGTCCACCCGCTGACCGGCGAGCGCGGATTGTTCATTGGGGGCTTCGCGCAGCGGCTTCGGATCGTGGGGCTGTCCAACACCGAGTCGAAGGACATCATCCGGCTGCTGCAGGCCTACGTCACGCGTCCGGAGAACGTGGTGCGGGTGAACTGGGAGCCGAACCAGCTGGTGCTGTTCGACAACCGCATCACCCAGCATTACGCCCCGGACAACTACGACGGCCAGCCGCGCAAGCTCAACCGCGTCACCATTGCCGGCGACGTTCCGGTCGGCGTGGACGGCAAGCAGAGCCAGGCCCTGCAGGGCGACTCGTCCACGTACTCGGTGGTGGCCCCGCTGTAGGTGCCGCGTCGGCCAGCCCCAATGCGGGCGGCAAGCCCAACTAGGTCGCAGTTAATGTCGTGTTGAGGGCTCATAACGACATCTACTGCGACCTAGTTGGGTTAAGCGGCGGGTTAGGGGATGTTGCTCCCCCGGGCCGTGACCCACAGCCGGTACCACTCGGCGCGGGTCATGGCCGCGGCAACCCGGGCCGCTCCGGCGCAGGCACGGATGCGGTCCGGGTTGGCCGACCCGATCACTGGCGCGATCCCGGCCGGATGCCGCATGAGCCACCCGAGGAGGATCGCCTCCCTGGTGGTCCCCTTGGCCTTCGCCATCTCCGCGACGAGCGCCGCCGTGGCCGCCTCCGCCGGTGTCGGGCTTTCCGGCGGAGCTCCGCTGTAGTGGCCCTGGGCCAGCGCTCCGTAGGCCTGCAGGGTGATCCCCTGCCGGCTGCAGAACTCCACAGTGCCGTGCGGGAAGCTGTAATCCAGCCCCTCCGCGTGGTTCACCAGCACGGCGCTTTCCAGCCACGCCCGCCTCAGCAGGCTCATTTCCAGCTGGTTGGCCACCACCGCCGTTTCCAGATGATCCTGCAGCGCCTCGATCTGCGGGGCGGACATGTTGGACACACCCACCTCCCGCACTTTGCCTTCCCGCATCAACTGCCCGACGGCGGAAGCCACCTCGGCGGGGTCAGCCAGCGGGTCGGGGCGGTGCAGCAGGAGGACATCCACATAGTCGGTCTTCAGCCGCTTCAGGCTGCCGTTGACCCGCTCGAGGATTCCCTCGCGGCTCAGGTCGTAGTGTGTTTCGAGTCCCTGCTCGTTGAGCCGGATCCCGCACTTGGTCTGGAGCCGGATCCGTTCCCGCAGCCCCGGTGTGATCGCCAGGACCTCGCCGAAGACTGCTTCGGCCTTGCCGCCGCGGTAAATGTCAGCGTGGTCGAACAGCGTGATGCCAGCGTCGAGGGCAGCGTCGATTGCGGCGGCCCCCTGGTCCACGTGCTCAGGGGCGTAGGGCTCGGCGGACCAGCTGCCGCCAAGGCCCATGCAGCCGTAAATCAGTTCCTGGTTACGGTTCAGTTCCTGGCCGGACAGGCTAGCAGATTGTTCAGTCATGTCGTCACTCTTTCACTTGTTCCTCCGAAGGCCCAGCAGCAAAAAGCCCCGGTGGCGGCACCCTGTCCGGGCACCGCCACCGGGACGGGATTCATGGTGTGGCTAACGAGGCTGCGTGGCCCGGCCTTAGCGCAGCCAGACCGTGGTGTTGCCGGGCAGCAGCTTCCCGTCCAGCGGTGCGCTGCTGAGTAGCACTTCGCCGGCCGGGAGCTCCACCGGCTCAGCACCGAAGTTGGTCACTGACTGCCAGCCGCCGTGGCGGGTGAACTGCAGCACCTTGGGGTTGCCGGTCTCCACCCACTCCAGTTCCTCGGCCGTCTGCAGTTCGCGGCGCAGCTTCAGGGCCTTGCGGTATAGCTCCAGTGTGGAGCCCTCCACGCCGTCCTGGGCGTCCACGGCGTACCGGCCGAACCAGGCCGGCTGGGGCAGATGGGACCGGCCGGCGCCGAAACCGAAGGACGTGCCCTCAGTGGCCCAGGGCAGTGGAACGCGGCAGCCGTCACGGCCGATTTCCACACCCTTGTTGCGGAAGAAGGACGGGTCCTGGCGCTCCGCGTCGGGGATGTCGGCAACTTCCTGCAGCCCGAGCTCCTCGCCCTGGTACAGGTAGGCCGAGCCCGGGAGGGCCAGCATCAGCAGGCTGGCCGCACGGGCGCGGCGCAGGCCCAGCTCAACGTCCAGTTCCTCGGCCGGTGCCCCGGCCAGCAGCCAGCCCTTGCCGTCCTGGCCCTTGGCGTGCACTCCGCCGCCCATCGGCAGGCCATAGCGGGTGGCGTGCCGGACGACGTCGTGGTTGGAGAAGACCCAGGTGGAGGAGGCGCCGGTGGCCGTGGCCTCGGCGAGGTTCCGGGTGATGATTTCGTGGAACTCACCGGCGTCGAAATCGGCCTGCAGCAGGTCGAAGTTGAAAGCCTGGCCCAAACCTTGGGGGCTGGCGTAGCGGGCGCGGCGGGTGGCGTGCACCCAGGCTTCGGCGACGGCGGTGCGCGGCGGGTTGTACTCGTTGAACACCTCGCGCCATTCGGCGTAGATCTCGTGGACCTCGTCGCGGTCCCAGAACGGGTGCGATCCGTCGGCGAAACCGTCAGTGCCGGTGTTCGCCTCGCTCAGTTCGACCTTGGAGAGCAGCGGCTCCGTGAGGTCCTTGGTGAGGGCGTGCGCCACGTCCACGCGGAAGCCGTCCACGCCGCGGTCGGACCAGAAGCGCAGCGTCTTCAGGAAGTCGTCGCGGATCTCGCGGTTGGACCAGTTCAGGTCCGGCTGTTCCTTGGCGAAGATGTGCATGTACCACTGGCCGGGGGTGCCGTCCGGTTCGGTGATGCGCTCCCAGGCGGGACCGCCGAAGACGGAGTCCCAGTCCGACGGCGGCAGCTCGCCGTTCTTGCCCAGGCCGTCACGGAAGATGTAGCGCTCGCGGGCAGCTGAGCCCCGCGGGGAGGCCAGGGCTTCCTTGAACCATTCGTGCCGGTCCGAGGAGTGGTTGGGGACGATGTCCGCGATGAGCTTGATGCCGGCTTCGTGCAGCGCGGCGGACATTTCGGCGAAGTCCTCCAAGGTGCCCAGCTTGGGGTCCACGTTGCGGTAATCGTCGACGTCGTAGCCGCCGTCGGCGAGCGCCGACGGGTAGAACGGGCTGAGCCAGACGGCGTCGATCCCCAGTTCCTTCAGGTACGGCACTTTGGCTGTGATGCCCTTGATGTCGCCCAGGCCGTCACCGTTCGAATCCGAGAAGCTGCGCGGATAGATCTGGTATACGGAGGCCTGGCGCCACCAGTTGGGATCGGCTGCGAGGTTTGAATCGGACAGGGTTGCCAGAGTGGCGGTGGTGGACAAAGGAGATTCCTTTTCTGGTGTTGGTTGTTCTTTGGTAAAGGGAAAATTGGATGGGTACCGGGATGCTGCGCCCTGCTTGCTTGCGCCCTGCTTCAGTGCGCTGTCCTACTTCACTGCGCCCCGCATGACTCCGGAGAGTACCCAACGTTGGGCCAGGATGTAAACCACCAGGGTGGGCGCCATGGCCATCAGGTAAGACGCGAAAGCGAGGCTATAGTTGGTGTTGAATTCGCCCTGGAACAGCATCTGCACTACCGGCAGTGTCTGCAGCGCCGGATCCGCAATCAACATCTGCGGCAACAGGAAATCGTTCCAGGAGCCGAGGAAGGCGAAGATCCCGACCGTGGCGTTCATGGGGGCCAGCAGCGGGAAGATGATCTTGCGGAACACCTGCCACGTGGTGGCGCCGTCCATGCGGGCCGACTCCTCGAGTTCCACCGGGATGGAGCGCACGAAGGCGATGTAGAGCAGGGTGTTGAACGAGATGCCGCCGAGGACGTGCAGGAACACGACGCCGGCGGGGTTGTCCAGGCCGAGGAGTGCCGTCTGCTTGATCAGGGGCAGGATGATCACCGGGAACGGGATGAACATTGCCGAGAGCAGGTAGACGAAGGAGCCCCGGAAGAACCGGTGGTTCCAGTTCCGCGCAATAGCGTAGGCCACCAGGGAGCTGCTGGCCAGCGAGCCAAGGACGCTCAACACGGTCACGAACGCCGTGGACATAAAGGCCCGCGGGAAGTTGGTGGCCACGTAGGCGGCGGCGAAGTTGTCCCAGTTCATCGGGTTCGGCCAGGCGAGCCCCGTGCCGGTGCCGATCTGGTCCGGGGACTTGAGCGCCATGGCAACGGTGAAGTAGAGCGGCAGCAGGACGGTCAACGAAGCGGCCAGCATCAGCGCGGTGAGCCACCAGTTGATCCTGAAGCCCTCGCGGTTGGACCGGCGGTTGCTGCGGGCGGGGGCGTCCGCGGTCCGATGTTTGGAAGCGGCAAGTGTGGATGCGGTCATTAGAGTGAAACCCCCCGGCGCTGGATGAGGCGCAGCTGGATGACGGAGATCAGCAAGGTGATCAGGAAGTAGATGACGGCGTTCGCCATCTGGTAGGAGTAGTCGCCGCCGGTGAAGCCGGAGAAGATGCGCATGGCCACGGACTGCGTTGCCATGCCGGGGCCGCCGCCGGTGAGGCCCACGATGATCTCATAGGTTCCGAGGAACCCTTTGAAGCCAAGGATCACATTGATCACGAGGTATCCCAGGATCAGCGGGAGCGTCAGGCTGAGGAACTGCCGGAAGCTGCCGGCACCGTCGAGGTCCGCGGCTTCGTAGACCTCGGAAGGCACGCTTTGGAGCCCTGCCAGGTAGATGATGGTGGCGCCGGGCGCCGCCTGCCACACCGTGACGAGGACGATGGCGAGCCAGGCGAGGTTCTCGTTGGCGAGGACGCTCGTGGCCAGCGGGGTCACGCCGAACCGTTCAGCCAGCACCGGAAGCGTGTTGGAGAACAGGTAGTTGAACACGAAGGAGACGATCAGGGCGGAAAGCACCATGGGGATGAAGAACACGGTGCGGATGCCGGTGCGCCATTTGATCTTCGCGTTGAGGCCCAGGGCGATGGCGAGGGCCACGACGTTCACCACCACGGTGGTGGTCAGGGCGAACACAAACGTGAAGATGTACGACTGCAGGACGGCGGGGTCCTTAAAGATGTTCACGTAGTTCATCAGCCCGATGAACTTCCAGTCGCCGTAGCCGGCGTAGTTGGTGAGGCTGAAGAAGACGCCCACGAGTGCCGGCAGGGTGATGAAGAAGGCGAACAGTGCCAGGACGGGCACCACCATCCAGTAATACGTGGGATCGATCCGGCTCTTGGACCGGACGGTGCCGGCGGCGGACGTGGGGTTGTTGGGTCCTGCGGGAGGGGCTGTCTGGGCCACCCGGGATGTTGTAGTCATTGAGGCTCCTGGAATTGGGTGGGGGTCAGACCGCAGTACGCTCGGCGACGCGGCGCCATTCGTCGTCGAGGGCGGCGAGGAACTGCTCGCCGTTCTTGCTGTACACAAAGGACTGGATGTAGTTGTTCACGGGCACCGACGGCGGGAAGTAGGTGACTGCGCCCTGGAAGTAGCGCGCCTCCTGCACCGCTGCATTCAGTCCGCTGATCTGTGGATTGCTGACGGCAGGAGCGTCCGTGAGCGGTGAGAACGCCGCGTTCTTCTCGTTGTACGTGTTCACCACGGACGGTTCCAGCAGGTAGTTGACGAACCGCTGTGCCGCGGCCATTTTGGGCGTGTTCCGGGTGATGGAGAGCGCCATGTCCACGTTCACGCGGGCCTTGGTGTCCTCCGGGTTGTTGGTCACCGGCAGCGGGAAGCTTCCCAGCCTGATGTTCTTGTTGGCCGCCACAAGCTGTGAAAGCGCCCACGGGCCCTGCAGGTACATGGCCGCCTGCCCCTTGGCGAACGCGGCGTTGCCGTCCGCGTAGTTCTTGCTGGCCGCACCGTTCTGCGAGAACGAGGCGAGCTGGAGCATCTTGGGGAGGGCGGGGCCGAAGCTGTTGGCAAACGACTCGGGGGCATCCTTCGTGATCTTGGCACCCTTGGCGTTGAGCTTCGTGAAGAATTCCCCGACATCCAGCGCACCGCCGGCCGCGTAGTCGAACATGCCCTGGGCGAGGGTCCACGGATCCTTGTACGTTCCATAGATCGGCGCGATGCCGGCGGCTTTGAACTTCTCGCAGGCCGCAACGAAGCCGTCCCAGGTGGTGGGGACTGACACGCCCTGCGCCTCGAAGATGTCGCGGTTGTAGATGACGCCGGCCGCCGCAAGCGAGAACGGCAGGGCACTGGTCTCGGTCCCCTTGTACTGGCCCCAGGAGTTGACGAGCTCCTGCATCTTCGGGTCGATGGTCTTCGCAACGGGCATGTCAGAGAGGTCGGCGAAGATGCCCTTTTTGACGAAGTCGGCAGTGGCCTGGGCGAAGCCGCGGGTCACCACATCCGGCGGATCGTTACGGACGAGGCCCGGAACAAAGTTTCCCTCGTTGAAGTCCTGGACCACGCGGATGTCCGGGTTCAGCGTCTCGAAGCCTTTGATGACCTCGTTGAAGTAGTCCACCACCTCGGGCTTGTTCTGCATGAACCGGAGCGTGGTGACTCCGTTCTGTGCAGCGGGCGTGGCGCCGCAGCCGGAGAGAGGAACCATCAAGGCGGCCCCGGCGAGGCCGGCGGTCCGGAGCAGGGAACGCCTGCTGAGCAGTGATGCGGGCAGGGCCGCGTTCACAGGGCGGGGGCTGACGTGCGGTGGTGAGTGGGCTGTGCCTGCGGTGCGGGCGGGCAGTGCTTCAGGATGCGGTTCACAGTTGCTCCTTTGCAAAAGGCTGAGTGAAGGGCTGGAGGTAGAGCCTGCAGTCGGCGGCCGTCCGGTCCACGATGCTCTAAGTTTATATGGAATCTAAATTTAGTTCCTCAAGTATTATGTGGTGCAGAGCACAGAGAGGTCAACACCATGTCGGAAATGACGGCGGCAACGCCCCAGCTGCTGCGCCGTGTGAGCGCCGGGGCAGTGCTTGAGTTCATGCGCGCTTCCCAGGCGGTGACGGTCACGGAGGTCATGGAAGCCACGGGACTCACGCGGGCCACCGCCATTGCCGTCTGCGAGGACCTCATGCAGCGCGGCTGGATCAGGGAGCTGGAAAACCAGCGGGCCTTCGGCGGCTACCAGAAGGGAAGGCCGGCGCGCCGGTTCGAGCTCAACGAGCGCGCAGGGTGCGTCCTGGGCATGGATGTGGGAATTTCCAAAGCCACGGTGGTGGTGTCCGATCTCCGCGGCAGGGCCCTGGGCCGGTCCAGCCAGCCGTTCGCAGGTGCCGAGATCTCGGCGGAAGAACGGGTCGCCGTCGTCGACCGGACCGCTTTGATGGCCCTCCACAGCGTGGGTGCCTCCCCCGACTCCGTGCTCGCCGTTGGTGCCGGAATCGCCGCACCCGTGGACCGCAACGGGGAGGTGCTGGTGACCCAGCACTTCTGGGGACTGTTCGACGTCGGCCTGAAGGCTGCGCTCAAGGACCTGCACGGCTGGACAGTCCTCCTGGAAAACGACGCCAACCTCGCCGCCCTGGGTGAGCGCTGGCGCGGTGCGGCGGCCGGCGTGGACGACGTCGTCGTGATTCTCGCCAGTGAACGCCTCGGTTCGGGGGTGATCGACGGCGGGCGGCTGCTGCACGGCCGTGCCGGCGGTGCCGGCGAGCTTGCGTTCCTTGACATGGTGGAGGGCGTCGGCGACACCTTCGGCATCGCTGCCCTGGCCCGCGTCTGGGCTGCCGAAGCCCTTGCGGGGAAGGCCAGGACCTTGCTCCGGGAGCACGCAGGCGACGGCGTCGAGGCGGAGCATGTTTTTGCCGCGGCCGCCGCGGGGGATGCCGTTGCCCTGGCAATCCTCGACCGGCTGGCGGACAGGATGGCCAGGGTTATCGGGGCCGTGGCCACCATCATCAACCCCGAGCTGGTGGTGATTGGCGGCGCCGTGGCAAACTCGGCAGGCGTGCTGCTGGGGCCGATCGCTGAACGCCTGCCCGGGTACACCGCCACTCCCCCGGCCGTGGCGGCGTCCCCGCTGGGTGACTCAATCGTGACCGTGGGTGCCGTCCGCTGCGCCCTGGACTTCGTGGAGAAGAACACGCTTGACCTGGAGCTCGCGGCCCCCGCTTAGGCATCGTCGCCCCAAGCAGGCCCGTCCCAGCCTGCCAGTCCAGAAAGCGCGAACGGACAGTTGAGGCCCCGGAATCCGGGGCCTCAAGTGTCCGTTCGCGCTGATCCTACTCCGGCATGATCATGGTGCGCAGGTCCAGCTGGCGCAGCACACGGTCCGCGACTTCCGGATCCATGTCCGGTTCGTTCCGGGCGGCCACCACTTCCTGGCGGGCGGCATCAAGCGCAACAGTCTGCACGGCGATGGCCAGTTCCCGCCCGCGCTGGCGTTTCTCGTCCAGGGATTCGTGCCGGAGGCTTCCATCCAGCAGTTCGGCGTGCAGCCTCGTCATCTTTTCCTTGACGAGCGCCACTTTCTCCGGCGGGAGCTCCTTGACGAGGTCGTTGTCCTTCAGGGCGGCGATTGCGGCCTGCTGGGCGCGTTTGGCCAGGACCCGGGCCGCGTCCCGTTCTTCCGAACCGTCGCCGCTGGCCTTCAGGACTTTCATCAGCCAGGGCAGCGTCAGGCCGGGCAGCACCAGTGTGGCCAGCAGTACCGCGCAGGCGATGACCAGCAGCTGGTCCCGGGCAGGGAACGGCGTCCCGTCGGCCAGCGTCAGGGGCAGGGCGAGGGCTAGCGCCAGGGTGGCGAGGCCCCGCATGCCGCACCAGGTCAGGATGAGGACCTCCTTGGCGGACGTGGGCTGCAGGAGGTTCTCCCGCTTCCGCGCCGAGGCCGCCAGCAGGGCCAGCCACAGGAAACGGACCGCAAACACGATGACGCACACCACCACCGCGGTGCCGATCATGCCGTAGATCTCCGTACCCTCGTCGTGGATGACCTGGCGGATCTCCAGCCCCACCAGCCCGAAGGCCAGCCCGGTTACCAGCAGCTCCACCACGTCCCAGAAGGCCGTGCGGGTGACCCGTTCGGCGGCGTCCTGCGGCCGCGAGTGCCGCTTCATCTCCAAGGCGGTAACCACGACGGCGATCACGCCTGAGGCGTGCACCTCTTCCGCCAGGATGTAGGCGGCAAACGGCACCACCAGGGTGACCGCGCTGCGCGCCACCATGGAGGTCACCAGCCGCGTGATCAGCGCCGTGACCCAGCCCATGGCGATGCCGACCAGCACCGCAACCGCAGCCCCCGCCACGAACTTGAGGACGACGTCGGGCCCTACCCTGCTGCCCGAAACGGTGGCAGCCACGGCAGCCTGGAAAATGACGATGGCGGCGGCGTCGTTGAAGAGGCCCTCGCTTTGCAGGACCGTGATGAGCCGCCGCGGCATGTGCACGCGGCCGGCCACGGATTCGACGGCCACCGGGTCCGGCGGGGCCACCATGGCGCCCAGGGCGATCGCGGCGGGAATTCCGATGCCCGGGATCATCAGCCAGGCCGCCCCTGCCACGGCAGCGGTGGACACGACCACCAGGGCCACCGCGAGCATGATCAGCGTGCGCCAGCGGACCCGGAACACGGCCCAGGAGCTGCGCTGGGCCGTCGCGAACAGCAGCGGCGGCAGGAAGATGGGCAGGATCAGCTCCGGCGAGATGTCCATTTCAGGAAAGCCGGGGATGAAGGTCAGCGATGCCGCCAGGATCAGCATGAGCACGGGATAGGGCAGCCGGAGCTTATCCCCCAGACCCACCGCCACCACCGTGGCAAGCAGCAGTCCGATAATCAGTGCCAACTGGTCCATAGGCTCACTTTCCCCGAAGTGGAGGCGCCGCAGTGCTCTGCAGGCGCCTCCTCCCACGATATCGGGTGCGGGCCGGTGGCTACTCCGTGTTCAGGCGGCGGGGCCTACTGCGCCGGCTGCAGCGCCGCTGCGACGGGCAGGGTGCCGTCCCGGAACTCGATGGTGCGTCCGGCGGTTTCCGGCAAGCCCAGGACGGCGGCGGTCACGAGTGCCACGTTGGCCCGTGATGTGGCGGTGCCGGCGGAGGTGTCCGCCGGATCGACGTCGATGAGGCCGTTGCCGGGGCCGTCCGTCAGGGTTCCGGGGCCCAGGATGGTCCAGGCCAGGTCCGTGCCGCGCAGGTGCTGGTCCGCGGCGGCCTTCGCCTCGGCGTAAGCGTGGAAGCTGTTGTCCGCCGGGACTCCGTGGTCCGGTCCGGCGCCGAAGTAGGACACCATGACGTAACGCCCGACGCCGGCTTCCGCCGCCGCCTCCATCGAACGGATGGCCGCGTCCCGGTCCACCGCATAGGTGCGGTCGGGGCTGCCGCCGCCGGCGCCGGCGGACCACACCACGGCGTCCTGGCCGCTGAGGGCGGCGGCGAGTTCCGCCGTCGTCGAGTGTTCAACATCCAGGACCGAGGGCGTGGCGCCCGTTGCCGCGACGTCCTCCGTATGGTCCGGGTTGCGGAAGAAGGACGTGACGTCCTCTCCCTCCGTGGTGAGAATCCTGGCCAGTTCCAAAGCCACTTTGCCGTGGCCGCCGATGATTGCGATGCGCGTCATTGACCCATTCTGTCCCAAGAGCTAAGAGTTGGCACAGATAGGATACTCGCTAGCTGACCGGTCCCCACATGAAGGCATCATGACACAACCCATAGCAGTAAGACATCGTGCCGCAGCGGTGCCAAAGCCAAGACGAAAAGACATCCAGGGGCTGCGCGCCGTCGCTGTCCTGGCAGTGATCGCTAACCACGTCTTCGGATTTCCTGGCGGCGGCTTCGTTGGCGTCGATGTCTTTTTCGTCATCTCCGGATTCGTGATCACGGGCGTCCTGCTGCGCGAGCATGACCGGCACGGTCGAATCGATTTCGTTGGCTTCTATAAGCACCGGGTCCGCCGGATCATCCCAGCGTCCACCGTGGCACTTGTTGCCACGGCTATTGCCGCCTGGCTGACCTACTTGCCCGGCCGCGCCAATACCACCATCACTGACGGAGTGTGGGCGCTTCTATTTGCGGGGAACTGGCGGTTTGCGAACAACGGCACCGACTATTGGGCCGCCGACGCGCCTGTTTCGCCGCTGCAGCACTACTGGTCGCTAGGCGTCGAAGAACAGTTCTACTTCGTTTGGCCCGCCATTGTCGCGTTGGTACTTGTTGGTGCCGGCGCGAAACGAGCCGGCGGCCGGGTCCCCCTCGCGCTCACCCTCACGGTGCTCCTGCTTGCCTCGTTCGCGTGGGCGGTCCATGAGACGGCCGCAAGCCCGTCCTGGGCCTACTTCTCCACCTTCTCCCGCGCCTGGGAACTGTGCGTCGGAGCGCTCGTCGCAGTCACGGCGGGAGCATTCGCTCGCATCCCGGCATCGGCGCGCCCGGTGCTGGCGTGGATCGGTTTGGCCGGCATTGCTGCCAGTCTCGCGGCAGTGACCAAGGACTCGGCTTTCCCCGCGCCCTGGGCTGCCCTTCCGGTCATTGCAACGGCGCTGATCATCATCAGCGGAACCGGCGTTGAGTCACGCGGCATCCGCCCGCTGACCTGCCGGCCAATGACGTACGTGGGCGATATCTCCTACTCCTTGTATCTTTGGCATTTCCCGGTAGCAATCCTGCTGGCGTCATTTCTGCCCGGTGCCGGCCCGATCTACTATCTGACGGCGTGCGCGGCCACGGCATTACTGTCTGTGCTCTCCTACTACTTCGTTGAACAAGCAGTGCTGAAGTCGGCGTGGCTGAATACCCCGCCCGGGAAGACGGCCTCTGCCCGGCTCTCCGCAGGTCAACGGACCGGGCTTTTCGTCGTTGGGGCCACAGCTGTTGCCATACTGTGCCTGGCCATCACCACACCGGCAGCCCCGGGAGGTGCTGGCGCACCAATGGCCTCAACGCCTTCTGTTCCGGGGTCCGCGGATACCGGAGCGCCGGCGAACCAGGCAGCGCTGACTGCCCGACTTGACGCAGCGCTTGCCAGCACGGACTGGCCGGAACTGAAGCCGTCCCTGGATACAATCCTGTCCGACACCCGCCCGGACGAGGACAAAGAAGGGTGCGGAAAGACCGATCTCAGCAAGCCCGACTGTTCGTGGGACACCGGTAAGCGGGAAACGGTGGTTGTGCTTGGCGATTCCACCGGCATCACCCTCCTTCCCACGGTGAGGGCCGCGTTGGAAGACAGTTACAACATACGCGGTATGACCATGGCCGGTTGCGGGGCCACCGACGTGCAGGTCAAGGCGGACAAGCAGGAGTTTACGGAGGAGTGCGCCCGGTTCAGGGCCGAATCAATTGCAGCCATCAACACCCTTAGACCCTCCATGGTGTTCCTGTCCAGCACTTCCGATGTACTGGACAAACTGGCCTCCGGCATTCCCGAGGAGCAGGCCGGAGCCGAATGGCGGCAAGGCACCGCCAAGGTGTTGAACGCACTGGCGCCGAGCGGAGCCAAACTCTTCGTAGTGTCGGGCCCCCCTGCAGGTAAGCCTCCGGTCGAGTGCGCCACGCGGTCCAGCACACCAATGGACTGCCAGTACGCGGTGCCGCCGAGTTTCACCATTACCGCAAACGCCATGGAGGATGCGGCAGCAGAGGCGGGCTCCAGCTTCATTGACACGAGCGCCTGGTTTTGCTCCGGAAACAAGTGCCCGGCCTTCATCGGAGAAACCCCGCTCAAACGCGACGCCGTGCATACCACCAAACAGTACGCCGCGCTCCTCTCGAAAGTGTTCAAGGAGGCCGTTGCCTCCGGGCGTTAGCGGACAGGGCACCCGGCCGCGGCCGGAGGGGCCGCGCCGGAGAGTGGCACCGGCGTCGTCAGTCCCACAAGTCCCTGCTTGTGCGTAAGCTTGTCGGAATTGGGCGGGCAAGGGCCGGCTCACCTCAATTGATGCACGGCTGGCCATGTGCCCAGCCGATCGGGAGAACGTGAAAAACAACCTGAAGATGTGGGACGTCCTGAGGATGCTCGTCCCTCTGCTCGCCGTACCGTACTTGTTCCAACAGGCCATGCTCGACGGACTCGATCTTAAGGTCTACTGGGCCGCAACCAGGGAGTTGGCCAACGGGGGCGAGCTTTATGCGCCAGGGCTGCCGGGGACCCCCTACGGGGGCATGGCGTTTACTTACCCGCCCTTCGCGGCAGCGATCCTGGCTCCAATGGCGATGCTCCCGGTGGAAGCTGCCCTCGTGATCCAGACCCTCTCCAACTTCCTCATTGCTGCGGCTCTGGGCGCCGGGATAACGCGCTATCTCTTCATCAAGGGCGTAATCCGGGTGCCGCCCGGACTAACGCAGTATCTCCTGACCTCCGCTTTCGTCATGGGCCTGCTTCTCATGCTCGGCCCGTGGCGGAACTCGATGGCACTTGGTCAAATAAACCCTTTGCTGATGGGGCTCATCGTGGCTGACCTGCTCGGTTCAACCCGCCGCCGGCCTAACGGGCTCCTTCCGCGGGGAATCCTCACCGGCATCGCTGCCGGGATTAAGCTCACTCCCCTGGTCTTCCTGCTCTATTTTGTGGTCCGGAAGGACTTCAAAGGCGCCGCGCGGATGCTGGGAACGTTCGCGGCCACCGTGGCGATCATGGCGGTGACAGCACCGTCGTTGTCGCTTCAGTACTGGCTATCGTCGCTGCGGGACACCAATCGCGTGGGAACTCTTTCACGCTTTGAAAACGTCTCCATCCGTGGCTTCATCGCCCGGCTCAGGGTGGACGATGGGCTGGCCTCTATCTTGTGGATCGTGGCGTCACTGGCCGTCATCGGCCTCGGGGCGCTGGCGGTCTACCGCCTGCGGTCGATGGAAGACCACTGGGCGGCGGTGTCAGCGACAGCACTCGTTATGCTGTTGATTTCGCCGGTCTCCTGGAGCCACCACTGGGTGTGGGTGGCAGTCGTGGTCCCTGCTCTTATGGGCCGCTTCGCCAACGAGGGCACGGAACCGTTCCAGTGGCGGAGGTTCCTGGGATCTTGGCCCGGAGTGCTCTCGATGCTGGTGGTCGCCACATTCGCCTTGCAGCCGCCCGAAGCCGCCAAAGTGTCCGGCTCCCCTGAACCGTATGCGGCAATATCAACCATCTCCGAAGTCGTGGTCGAAAGCGGAATCTTTGCAGGCGTGCTCACCTTGTTGTGGTTTGCACTGGCGCGCATCCCAGGCAACGAAGCTCGGATTCCTGGATTCAGCCCCGCTACGAGTATCTGAGGCTGAGGAGCATGGTCTTCAGCTGCGCATATCGTTCGCTCCCCATCCATTCCCGCGCCGCATCTGGCGTGGCGAAGACGGGCTGTTTTTCGGAGTCGAACACGACATAGGCCGACATGACGCCGTTGGGCAGGCGGATCTGGTTGGTGCCGGAACTGTCCTGGGTGGGCAGGAATTCCTGCGCCAGCCTGACGTCCATGAAGTAGTAGGCGGGGGTGCTGTCCGCGGGCTCCGTGGGGTCCGGCATCCCGGGATAGGGGACGGGGAGGATCTGGTCAGCGGCGAAACCGAACTCGGCAGGGTTCCCTGACGTGTCGGTGATGCCTGGTACGGGCGCATGGTCAAGAACAGTGCGCTTGACGCTGCCTGCCGCCCCGTCGCCGTACATCCCGCTGAGGACCCGGGCCACCTCCGCGCCGGCGTCGTCAGTCACCACCGCGACGACGGCCCCGGCCTTCGCCTCCTCAGTCAGGTAGGGTCCCTGTTCCGTCCGGACACTCCACTCCCGCGGATGCGAGAACGACAGGTGCCCGTCAGGGAAGACAAAGGTTCCGAGGGCTGCGGGCCGGGCCGGCGCCGTTGACGGTGTTGCCGGGGGCGTCGCCGGCGTCGCTGCTGTCGGCGTCGCCGTCGGGTTTTCCGATGCGGTGACGGTCGTGGCCGGTCCTGGCGCGGACGTCACCGGACCGAGGTTGGTGGACGCCAGCACACCGGCGGTGACTGCGGCAGCTGCCAAAGTGATCACGCCGGCCAGGCGTGCGCGCCGCAGCCTGCGTTCCTCGAGCAAGGTTGCTCCCGCCGGGAGTCGGTCGCTGAACGCGGCCGGTTCGGACAGCATCCGACGAAGCGCCGCTTCACCGTCGGGGGTGGACGGATCGTTGCGCACGGGATCGGTCGCGGAAATCCTGTTCTTGATCGGATCCATTTCAGGCACCCATCCTCTGTGTGATCGATTCTGCGCCCGCAGGCATGTTTTTCCGGAACGCCGCCCGCGCCCGGTGCAGGCGGACCTTGGCGGCGGACTCGCTGCACTGCAGCACACCGGCGATCTCCGCCGTGCCCAAGCCGTCCCAGTAGGCCAGCTGGAGAATGTCCCGGTCTTTCTCCCGCAGACCGGCCAGGGCATCATGCACGGCCAGGTTTTCGGATCCGTCTCCGAAACTCAGGACCGCCGTGGCACGCAGCCTCTCCTGCAGCGCCCGCTGGCGGTCACGGCTCCGGTACGCATTACCGATCAGGTTCCGGGCAATCGACAGCAGCCAGGCGATCTCGGGGCCCTGCTCGTCAGTTTCTTTCTGCCACACCACACGAAAGACATCGGCAGCGATTTCCTCCGCCACTTCCGGGGATTCCACCCTCCGGCGCACGAACCTGAAAACCGCTGGATAGCTGTCTTTGTGTAACGCGATAAACGCCAGTTCCCGCTCGGAAAGCACGATATCCCCCTGATGAGTAGTCCTGAGCCGCCCTCTATCCGTATTGTTTCCGGACCACCGCCACCCGTTACGCAAGTTCCAGGAAATTTTCGGCCTTCCCCGGGCCGGCGTTGTCCAGGATCACCGCCGCGAGGGAACGTGACCGTTACCGGGCGCAGGCCGCTGCGTGACGACGAACTGCTGTGCCAGGGTCCAGAGGTTGGAAACGGTCCAGTAGATCAGGACACCGATGGGGAAGACGATTCCACCGGCCCCGAAGACGACGGGAAGGATGTAAAGGATCATCTTCTGCTGCATCATGACCGGACCCGACGGCACTTCCTCGGACGGGGTCCTGGCCATGATCAGCTTCTGCGTGAAGAACTGTGCCGCCGTCATGGCCAGGATCATCACGATCGAGAGGGTCCAAACAGCCACCACGTTGCCGCCAGCAGGCGTGCCGTGCAGCAGGGTGGCGGACAGCGGTGCACCGAAAATGCTCGACTCGTCGAACTGGACAACTTGTTCGTGGCTCATGGCGCCAATGCCGGCACCCTTATCGCGGGCCGCCGTGATGCCGGAGAGCACCTGGAAGAGGGCCAGGAAGAAGGGCGTCTGGATCAGCAGTGGCAGGCACGCCGAGAACGGGTTGGTTCCGTGCTTCTTGTAGAGCTCCATCTGCTCCTGCGCCATGGCCTGGCGGGACAGCTGGTCCGTCTTGCCCTTGTACTTGTCCTGCAGCTTCTTCAGGTCCGGCTGCAGGAGGCGCATGCGGCGCTGGGCGTTGACCTGTTTCAGGAACACGGGGATCAGCGCGGCGCGGATGACCAGTACCAGCCCGATGATGGCGAGCGTCCAGGTCCAGCCGCTGGCGGCCGGCATGCCGAGGGTTCCCAGCCCTTCGTGGAAGCCCACGATGATGACGGAAACCAGCCACTTGAACGGAAGCATGATTGCTTCAATGAAGTCCACTGAGATCCCCGTCCGCCAGTTGCTGCAAAGCTACTGCGAATCGTGGCGCTTGTCACGGTGCAGGCCTGCGGCACGTCCGCCCGCTGGACTGGAAGGGAAAACAGGAAAGCCCCCGGAATCTTGAGGATTCCGGGGGCTTATCCTGTAGCGGTGGGGAGGCTCGATCTCCCGACCTCACGATTATGAGTCGTGCGCTCTAACCAACTGAGCTACACCGCCACGAATGAGAAAAACCTGCATCAAGCCGGTCAAAAACCGCCTTGACACAGGCCCTCATTCAGAGCCCCCCACCGGAATCGATCCGGTGACCTCGTTCTTACCAAGAACGCGCTCTACCACTGAGCTAGGGGGGCAACGAGTAAATACTCTACCGGAAGATTCCGCTCCCAACAAATCGGCGGCGACACAGCTCTGCGGCGCGGATAAATCAGCGGAAAAGCGCGGAAATCCGGGCCAAAAACTGCCGCAGCGGCCTTTGCAGGGGCTCCCGGTGGCCAGCCCGCCGCTCCGATGTGATGAAGCGAACACTGGCGGAAACAGGCGGCCGGTTAAAGAAAAACGGGCCGGCTCGAAAGCCGGCCCGTTTTCAGCGCCTGGTGCTGCTAGGTCCTACCACTTGCCCTTGCGGTTGAAGTCGCGGTGTCCGCCTTCGTTGCCGTGGCGGGGCTTGCGTGCGCCGTCGCCGTGGCCGCCAAAGCGGGAGTCGCTGGCCTGGCCGCGGTTGGCGCCGCTGTCGGCGCCAACGCTGCGCTCCGAGCGGTCGCTGTAAGAGCGGCCGCCGCGGTCAGCGGAGGACCGCTCGCCGTCGGTCTTGCGGAATTCCTTCTTGAACCCGCCGCTGCCCTTGAAGTTGCCGCCGCGGTCGCCGCCGCCGGAGTAGCCGCCGCGGTCGCCGCCACGGTTGCCCTGGTAACCGCCACGCTCGCCGCCGCCGGACGGCTTGCGTCCGTTGTCCAGCTCGAGGTGGATCAGCTCGCCGCCGATCCGTGTGCGGGACAGGGCGCGCAGCTGCTCGGGGCTCAGGTCTGCCGGGAGCTCCACGAGGGAGTGGTCCGAGCGGATGTCGATGCCGCCGATTTGGGCGGAGGAGATGCCGCCTTCGTTGGCAATGGCGCCAACGATGGAACCCGGCATAACGCGCTGACGGCGTCCGACGGCGATCCGGTAGGTGGCGTTGCCCTCGGTCAGGGTGCGGGTCGGGCCGCGTGAGCCGAAGCCGTCCTTGGAGCGCTCACGCTTCTGGAACTCGGGAGCCGCGGGCAGTTCCTTGACCAGGAGCGGCTGGCCGCCCTGGGCCATGACGGCCAGTGCCGCCGCGATCTCCGAGGCAGGAACGTTGTGCTCTTCCTCGTAAGAGGAGATGAGGTCGCGGAAAGCTGCAACGTCCTCGGACTCCAGGGTCTCGGTGATGCGCTCGGCGAACTTGCCCAGGCGCAGCGTGTTCACGGTCTCGGCCGTGGGAAGGTGCATCTGCTCCACCGGCTGGCGGGTTGCCTTCTCGATGGAACGCAGCAGGTACTTCTCCCGCGGCGTCATGAACAGGATGGCGTCGCCGGACCGGCCTGCACGGCCGGTGCGGCCGATGCGGTGGACGTAGGACTCCGTGTCGTGGGGAATGTCGTAGTTGACCACGTGGCTGATGCGCTCCACGTCAAGGCCTCGGGCCGCGACGTCGGTGGCTACCAGGATGTCGATGCGGCCTTCCTTCAGCGCGTCGACAGTGCGTTCGCGCTGCTGCTGCGGAATGTCGCCGTTGATGGCGGCAGCCTGGAAGCCCCGGGCCTTCAGCTTGTCGGCCAGGTCCTCGGTGGCCATCTTGGTGCGAACGAAGGCGATGACGCCGTCGAACTCTTCAACCTCGAGGATGCGGGTCAGCGCGTCGAGCTTGTGCGGGCCCATGACCTGCAGGTACCGCTGGCGGGTGTTGGCGCCGGTGGTGGTCTTGGACTTGACCGAGATCTCGGCCGGGTTGTTCAGGTACTGCTTGGACATCCGGCGGATCTGGCTGGGCATGGTGGCCGAGAACAGCGCGACCTGACGGTCCGAAGGCGTCTGCTGGAAGATCTGCTCCACGTCTTCGGCGAAGCCCATGCGCAGCATTTCGTCGGCCTCGTCCAGTACCAGGTACTGGAGTTCGGACAGGTCCAGGGAACCCTTGGAGATGTGGTCGATCACACGGCCGGGGGTACCGACAACAACCTGGGCACCGCGGCGCAGGCCGGCGAGCTGGGGGCCGTAGGCGGAGCCGCCGTAGACGGGGAGGACCGTGAAGTCATCGATGTGCTTGGCGTAGGAGGTGAAGGCCTCGGCAACCTGGAGCGCGAGCTCGCGGGTCGGAGCGAGGACCAGGGCCTGCGTCTTGCGGGACGGACCGTTGAGGTCGTGGAGCTCGGCCAGGCGGGACAGTGCCGGTACTGCGAATGCTGCAGTCTTACCGGTTCCGGTCTGGGCCAGGCCCACGACGTCGCGGCCTTCGAGCAGCAGCGGGATGGTTGCTGCCTGGATGGGGGACGGCTTCTCGTAGCCGACGTCCTGCAGGGCGGCGAGGACGCGGCCATCGATGCCGAGGTCGGCGAAGCGGACACCTTCAGCTTCGGTGTCATCGTCGCCGCTGGCCGGATCAGCTTTGGGGGCTTCGGCCTTCGGGGCTTCGGTGGCGGGGCGTTCTTCACCGGCAGGCGCTTCGGCCTTCGGGGCTTCGGCGGCAGGCGCTTCGGCAGGTGCCGGGGCCTCGGTGAAGACGGGGGCGGAGCCAGCTACGGGAGCAGCGGTCTCGGGGGTTTCTACGGCCATCTCGGCAGTTGCTGCTTCGGCGGTGGCGTCGTTGTGATTTTCGGGCATAGGGAAGTTTTCCTCATCCATAGGGGGCCAGGCGGCACAACCCGAGGTGAGCGGAGCCGCAGTGCATGTGCCGTTTGGATGCCGGGCAAACATTGACCGGCCGGTCACGTAGAAGTCCGGCGCTTTCGCAATCCCGTGGCAGGACTTCCCGCTGCATCTCTTGGCTGCTATCCCAGCAGTCTGTACAGCGTTTTCTTTAGCCGGCTCTCCCTATGAAAATGCCCGCATCGCTTGTGCGGGCCCCAACACTTGCCAGTCCTGCCTCAAAAATTGGGCAGGAATAAGGGATTTCCGGAGTGGGGGATGTTTCAAGTGTAAGGCATGGTTCCGCGTTGCACTAACCCGCCAGCCGCCCAAGGGCGGTGACGTTGCGCACACGGGCTGCGCGGGGCCCGGCGGAACTAGACGCCAAGGCGCCGCTGAAGCTTCTCGAATTCCTCGTGGTATTCCGGCTGCAGGCGGATCTCCCCGTCGGCATCTGCATCACGCAGCGCTTCTACATCCTCGATGGTGGGCTCGCTGAACCACTTGCCGATGGTGACGCCGTGCTTGGGAACGAACAGCCGGTGGATGTGGTCCCCGGCCCGGATGGTCCCCGGCTTAATGACCCGGAGGTAAGTGCCCACCCGGCCCGCCTCGGTAAAACGCTTCACCCACTGGGGTTCGTCCATGCGGCGCTGGAACGTGGCGCAGGGAACGCGGGGAGATGTAACTTCGACCTCGACGTCGAGGCCGATCTGCCACCGTTCGCCGATCACCGCGGTGGTGGTCCCGATGCCGGCAACGCGCAGGTTCTCGCCGAACACCCCCGGCAGGAGCTCTCGTTGCAGCTCCCCCACCCAGTAGTCGGCGTCATCCTGTGAATAGGCATACAGCGCCTGGTCCACGCCGCCGTGGTGGATGCGGCTCGCCTGGATGTCCCCGTGGAGTCCGAGCTTGTGCACCTTGACCGGGCCGTCGACGGCACGTTTGTCGATGGCCGTGACGCCCACGCTCCCCTCATCACGCAGGAGCTGGTGTACCCGGCAGACGGCAAGCACAGATGCGGTGTCCATGGCTACAGTCTAGGTTCTTCCGTCCGGATTGCCGCGGACGCTTCCTGCCACCCTCCGGCGCTTTGGCGTCAGGGATCGAAGCGGTACCCCATCCCGGCCTCCGTGTGCAGGTGGCGCGGCCTCGCCGGGTCCTGCTCCAGTTTGCGCCGCAGCTGTGCCAGGTAGACGCGAAGGTACTGGGTTTCCTTCGCGTACGCCTGCCCCCACACCTGGGTGAGCAGCTGCTGCTGGCTGACCAGCTTCCCGGCATTGCGGACCAAGAGCTCGAGGATATTCCACTCCGTGGGCGTGAGCCGGACTTCCTGCCCGTCCCGGACCACTTTCCGGGCGGCGAGGTCCACCACGAAGTCCGCCGTCTCCACCGTGGGCGCTTCGCGCTGCGCCGGCGAGCGCCGGGAAGCGGCCCGCAGCCGCGCCAGGAGCTCGTCGAGGCCGAACGGCTTGGTCACGTAGTCGTCCGCCCCGGCGTCGAGCGCTTCCACTTTGTCCTCCGAGGCGTGGCGGGCGGACAGCACAATGACGGGCACGGAGCTCCACCCCCGGATCCCCCGGATGACGTCCACACCGTCCATATCCGGCAGCCCGAGGTCCAGGACCACGATGTCCACCGGGTGCTGGGCGGCCAGTTTCAGTCCGTCCGCGCCGAGGCCCGCGGTGATGGCCTGGTAGCCGTGGGCGCGGAGGTTGATCTGCATGGCCCGGGCCAGCTGGGCTTCGTCTTCGATGATCAGTACCAGGGTCACGGCATCGGACCTTCCCACAGCGGCAGGGTGACCACCATGGTCAGCCCGCCGCCCGGCGTCGGCTCCGCTGCCAGGGTTCCTCCCATGGCTTCGCTGAAGCCGTTGGCAACAGCAAGGCCCAGTCCGATCCCCACGTTACGGCCACTGCCGGTGCGCTGGTAATCGTTGAGCCGCTGGAACGGCTGGAACATGTCCATGACGGCGGCCGTGGCCACCCCTGAGCCGTGGTCCACCACGCGGAACTCGCTGGCCGGCCTGCCGGCCAGCGCGATCCCCTCCCCCGCACGGGCTGTCAGCACCACATCGGCCTCCGGCGCGTATTTGAGCGCGTTCTCCACCAGGTTCGCCACCACGCGCTCCAACATCCCGGCATCGGCTTCCACACGAGGGAGGTTGGGCGGCAGTTCCACCCGGATGCGTGCCGCGGGCAGCCCCCTCAGCGCATCCGGCAGGACGTCCGTCCAGCCCAGTCCGCGCAGGAGCGGGTTGACCGAATCAGCCGTAATCCTGGACATGTCCAGCAGGTTGCCGATCAGGTGGTCCAGACGGTCGGCCGAGTCCTCGATGGTGGCGAGCAGCTCGCGTTCGTCTTCCGGGGAAAACTTCACATCCTCCTGGCGAAGGCTGCTGACCGCCAGCTTGATTCCGGCCAGCGGGGTGCGGAGGTCGTGGCTGACGGCCCGAAGGATGGATGTGCGCATCTTGTTGCCCTCGGACAGCCGCTGGTTGTCCTCCATGCTCGCCACGAGTTGCCGCCGTTCCAGGATGGCCACCAGGAACGCCCCGAAGGCGGCCAGCATCCGCTGGTGCTGGCCGGTAAAGGGCTGACCGGCCGGCGGCCCGCCGTTGATCAGCAGCGTGTATCGGGAATCGACGACGACGGCGTGGTGGGCGGCCGCGCGGGTCACCGGCGGGGTGGTCCCGGCGCTGGCAAGCACTGTCCCGCCGGCGTTGCTTTCCGTCCCTCGTCCAGGACCGCGGCCGACGGCGGATCCCGTACCCCGGGCGCCGCCCGGGGTACGGGAGCCACCCGGTGCGCTTCCCGCCACCAGGGTGACTGCATCTACTCCCAACCGGCTGCGGACCTTCTCGAGGAACGTCTCCAGGCTGCCGTCGGAACTGAGGATCCGCAGGGAGAGCTCGCTCAGTGCCGTGGCTTCGGCCCCGGAACGCGCGGCTTCCTGCGCCCGGCGGCTCGCCAGGCCCACGGCAAGGGCCACACTGCAGGCCACCGCCAGGAACACCAGGAGGGTGAACAGGGTGGAGGGATCGGCAATGGACAGCGAACCCACCGGATCGGCGGAGAAGTAATTGAGGAGCGTTGTGCCCAGGACCGCCGCCACGACGGCGGGCCAGAATCCCCCGATCGCAGCCACCGCCACGGCGACCGCAAGGTGGAGCAACATGATGATGGCGAAGTTCCGATATCCCGCGAGCGTCACCAGGACTTCCACGGCAGGCGGCAGCACCGCCGCAAGCACGATGCCGATGAGGAAACGGCTCCGCCCGATTCCCTGGAGCGCGGAGCGCGCCCTCCCGGAACCTGCCGTCCCCGAACGTACTGTCCGCGCACGTACTGTCCGCGCACCTGGCGTCCCGGAACCGCCAGGGCCGGATCGGGCGGCGCCACCGCGGGCGGATTCAACTGCTGCCATGGCTCCATCTTGGCATGGGCAGCTCTCCCCCGTTTTCCGTTAACAGCGCCTCGGTCCAGGCACTAGGCTGACTTCAGGATTTACACAGCTGTGTCTTGCCGGGACGGCCTTCCCGCACGTGCTTCTACGCCCGTGGCCGGTCACAGATTGAGCATGGACAACCGAGGGGGACCCATGGAACCGCAGGACCCGAACCAGGATCCTTCAAAGGATCCGAAGAACACCCGTTCCGGTCAACAGGGCGGCACGCCGGAAGGGACCCCCGGTCCGGAAGGCTCCACGCCAGGCTGGATGACCGCGCCCGGGGATTTCACGCCGCAGCCGCACGATCCCGCCACCGGGCAACTACCGCCCTGGCAGGTGCCCAAACCAGAGCTTCGACCGGAACTGCTCAACGGTTCCGCGGCGGGCGGCCGGACTGCCGATGCAGGGAAGCCGGACGCCGGGAAAAAGGCCGGGCGGCGGCAAAAGGGCGCGGCTGCAGGGCAGGGTCCCGTGTCAGGACCGGGTATGCCCGGAGCGCCGGGCACCGGTCCGGGCCCTGTGATCGACCCCTTCGAACACGAACGCGAGCGGGAAGCAGCGGCACGTAAGAAGCGCTCGCAACGCCGTACCGTCGTCGTCGGCCTCGGCGTCACTGCCCTGCTGGCAGGCACCATCACCGCCATTGTGGCCAGCAACGAGGCGGAGGCCGACTACGCGCAGGTCTGCTTCAACGACGAAACCGGCGAGCGCGTGGATGACGCCCAGTGCGACAACAGCAGCAGCGCCGGCCGGAGCTCCGCCATCTACGCCTGGTACTTCTACTCCCGCGGCTCCAGCGTCCCGGCCGTCGGGCAGAACCGCTCGCAGTACCCCAGCTTCACGAAGACCGCTCCGCAGGGGGCGAAAACGTCCAAGGGCTACAGCACCAAGGGCGGCACGGTCAGCAGGGGCGGCTTCGGCAGCAGCTCCAAGGGCGGAAGTACGGGAGGCTAGGCATGAAGAGACTGAGTGCAACCCCCAGGCCCGACTGGAAACAGAAGATCGAGGAACAGGGGCTCGTCTTTTCCACCACCACCATGCCGGACGGCAAGAAGATCGAGTACTGGAACGAATCGGCCTACTACGAATTCACCATGGACGAGGTGGAAACCCTCGAAAAGACGGCCGAGGATATGCACCTGATGTGCCTTGAGGCGGCCAAGTACCTTGCAACCGGAGCCATGGGCAACATCGGGATCGGACCGCAGGCGCTGGAGCTGGCCGCTGAATCCCTGCAGGCCGGGGACATGGACATCTACGGCCGGTTCGATTTCGTCTACGACGGTCACGGCGGCCCGGCCAAGATGCTGGAGTACAACGCGGACACCCCCACTGGGCTGATCGAGGCTTCGGTGGCGCAGTGGTTCTGGCTGCAGGACGTGTTCCCGGAGAAGGACCAATGGAACGGCATCCATGAAGCCCTGATCCGGCAGTGGAAGAAGCTCCAGTACCGCACCGGCATGAGCACCCTGCACATTGCGCACTCGGAAGCGGAGCAGTCCGGCGAGGACTGGATGACGGCGGCCTACATGCGCGACGTCGCGGGCCAGGGCGGCTGGACCACCATCGGCATCAACATGTCCGACATCGGCTGGGACCCCAACCTGAACCGCTTTGTGGACCTGGACAACTTCATGATCAGCACCATCTTCAAGCTGTATCCGTGGGAGCTGATGATGAAGGAGCCCTTCGGCCAGCGGCTGCTCCAGCGCGCCCACAATCCGCGCTGGGTGGAGCCGGCGTGGAAGATGCTGCTGTCCAACAAGGCGCTCCTGGCAGCGCTGTGGCACCTGTACCCGGAGCA
The DNA here is from genome assembly GCF_964254335.1 of Arthrobacter sp. LjRoot78. Classification (NCBI taxonomy): domain Bacteria; kingdom Bacillati; phylum Actinomycetota; class Actinomycetes; order Micrococcales; family Micrococcaceae; genus Arthrobacter; species Arthrobacter sp. LjRoot78. Next base: position 3,344,126 of record NZ_CAXUTG020000001.1, read on the forward strand.
CCCGAACCTCCTCCCGGCGTACCTGAACGAGCCCGGACCGCTGAAGGAATGGGTGGCGAAGCCCCTGCACGGCCGCGAGGGGGACAACATCAAGATCCACGCGGCCGGCATCAACATGGAACAGCCGGGCGGCTACGGGCGCGAAGGCTGGTGCTACCAGCAGTTCCACTCGCTGCCCGATTTCGACGGCAACCACCCCGTCCTGGGGCTGTGGGTGGTGGATGGCGAGTCCGTGGGCTGCGGCATCTGCGAATCCGACGGCCCCATCACCGATTACTTCTGCCGGTTCGTCCCCAACACGATCGACGCCCCGGCCCCTCTTTCAGTCCAGGCCGCCTCGGCCTCCTCCAGCAAAGCAGGTATCGCACTATGAGCACAGGGAACTCGACGGCGGGAGTTCCGTCCAAGGGGCTGCGTGCCGGCATCCTGGACCTGGGCGACTCCGTCATGCTGGGCCTGGCTTCCACCGCTCCTGTCTATTCGCTGGCCGCCACGCTGGGCCTGATCGTCGCAGTGAACGGCAACTACACGCCGCTGATCCTGCTCCTGGGCTTTGTGCCGGTGCTCTTCATCGCCTACGCCTTCCGGGAACTCAACAGCGCCATGCCGGACTGCGGCACCACCTTCATCTGGGCCCGCCGGACGTTCGGCCCGTGGGCCGGCTGGCTGGGCGGCTGGGGCGTTGCCCTGGCCGGCATCGTGGTGCTCGCCAACCTGGCCCAGGTGGCCGGGCAGTACCTGTGGCTGCTGATCGGCGACGGTTCGCTGGCGGAAAACGACCTGCTGGTGACGGCCACGGGCGTAGTGTTCATCATTTTCATGACACTGGTGAACTACCGCGGCATCCGGCTTGGCGAGCATGTCCAGCGGGTCCTGACGTACGTGCAGTATGTCTCGCTGGGCATATTTGGCCTGGCCATCGTGTTCCGGATCGCCGGCGGGGCGCCGGAGGGCCAGGCTTTCAACATCGAGTGGTTCAACCCAGCAGGCGCCTTTGCCGACCCCGGCGCAGTGGTGCACGGCGCCCTCCTGGCACTCTTCATCTACTGGGGCTGGGACACCTGCCTGGCCGTGAACGAGGAAACCGAGAATCCGGCGACGACGCCCGGCCGCGGCGCCGTCATCTCGGCCGTCGTCCTTATGGCGATCTACGTCTCGGTGGCGCTGCTGGTGATGATGTATGCCACGGTGGGCACGGACGGCATCGGCCTGGGCAACGCCGAGAACCAGGACGACGTCTTCCTCGCAATGAAGGACGTTGTGCTGGGGCCCTGGGGCTGGCTGATCGTGGTGGCGGTACTGGCGTCGGTGCTGTCCTCGACCCAGACCACCATCCTGCCCACCGCCCGCGGCACGCTGTCCATGGGCGTCCACGGCGCCCTGCCGGCCAAGTTCGGCGAGGTCCACCCGCGCAACCAGACGCCGGGGTTCTCCACGCAGGTGATGGGGGCTGCCGCCGTCGTGTATTACGTGGCCATGAGCTTCCTCAGCCAGAACCTGCTCTCCGACTCGATCAGCGCCATCAGCCTGTTCATCGCGTTCTACTACGCGCTGACCGGCTTCGCGTGCTTCTGGTTCTTCCGCGGGACGCTGCGCGATTCCGCCCGCAACCTGTGGTTCCGGGGCCTCCTGCCGCTGCTTGGCGCCCTGATGCTGACCGCCGCGTTCTTCACCTCCGCCGTCCAGATGTGGGATCCCTCGTACGGCGACACGGAGATCTTCGGCGTGGGCGGTGCCTTCGTCAGCGGCGTGGTGCTGCTGGCCTTGGGCGTCGTGCTGGCCGTGGTGTGCCGCTTCGCCCCTGCCACCCGGGACTACTTCCTGGCGAAGCGGCCGGCGACCAGCAGACTCTAGCCGCCGCGGGATGAAGCCCCGCGAAAGGCGGAAGCCGTAGGATGCTCCAATGAGCAACGCCGCTGACCTGCCCTCTGTTTCGGACACCTCCGATGTCCTCGCCCTGGACGCCCTGCTGACCGCTGAAGAACTGGCGGTCCGTGAGCGGATCCGCGATTTCACGGAGCAACGGATCAAGCCGGACATTGCCCGCTGGTACGACGACGCCGTCTTTCCGCTCGACCTTGCCCCCGAACTGGGCGAGCTGGGCGTGCTCGGCATGCATCTGCAGGGTTACCGCTGCCCGGGCCGCTCCGCGGTCGAGTACGGTCTGGCCGCCATGGAGCTGGAGGCCGGGGACTCCGGGATCCGCACCTTCGTCTCGGTCCAGGGATCCCTTGCCATGACGGCCATCCACCGCTGGGGGTCAGAGGACCAGAAGCAGGAATGGCTCCCCCGGATGGCAGCCGGCGAGGTGATCGGCTGCTTCGCCCTGACCGAACCTTCGGCGGGCTCGGATCCTTCCTCAATGACCACCGTCGCACGCCGCGACGGTTCCGGGGACGACGCCGGCTGGGTGCTCGACGGCGCCAAGCGCTGGATCGGGCTCGCGTCCGTTGCCGGCGTGATGGTGGTCTGGGCCATGACCGACGACGGCGTCCGCGGCTTCCTGGTCCCGGCCGGAACACCCGGGGTCACCGCGACGCCGATCGGCCGGAAGCTTTCGATGCGCGCCTCGATCCAGTGCGACGTGATGTTCGACGGCGTGCGGCTGGGACCCGAGGCCCTGCTGCCGGGTGCCCGCGGCCTCAGCGGCCCCTTCACCTGCCTTAACGAGGCGCGGTACGGGATTGCCTGGGGTGCGATGGGGGCTGCCCGCGATTCCTACGAAGCCGCGCTCAAGTACTCGCAGGACCGGCTCCAGTTCGGCAGGCCGCTGGCCGGCTACCAGCTCACCCAGGAGAAGCTGGTGAACATGCTCGTGGAGATCCAGAAAGGCACCCTGCTGGCACTCCATCTGGGCCGGCTGAAGGACGCCGGCAGGCTGAAGCCGGAACAGATCTCCCTCGGCAAGCTGAACAATGTCCGCGAGGCGTTGGCCATTGCCCGGGAGGCCCGCTCCATCCTGGGAGGCAACGGGATCACGCTGGACTACTCGCCGCTGCGGCACGCCGCCAACCTCGAGTCGGTGCGGACCTACGAGGGCACGGACGAGGTCCACACGCTGATCCTGGGCCAGCACATCACCGGCATCGGCGCCTTCCGCTAGGTCTCTCCCAACTGGCTCGCAGTTAACGTCGCGAAAAGCCCGTTTGACGACGTTAACTGCGAGCCAGTTGGGCTGACGCGGGAACCTAGGCCGAGAAGCCGCCGTCGGACTTGATCAGCTGCCCGGACACCCAGCGGCCCTCGGGCGAGAGCAGGAACGCCACCGTTCCCGCCACATCCGCAGGGGTTCCGAGCCGCCCGCCGGGCTGGCGCCGGGTGAGGTCCTCGCGTACCTGTTGGTCCATCCAGCCGGTGTCCACCGGGCCGGGATTCAGCACGTTTGCCGTGATGCCCAGCGGGCCCAGCTCCCGTGCCGCGGCAATGACGGTCCGGTCCAGCGCGCCCTTGGATGCGCCGTACGGCAGGTTGAACGCTGTGTGGTCACTGGTCAGCGCCACGATCGCGCCCCCGTCGTGCGCCGCCTGCCGGGCGAAGGCGGCGATCAGCTGCCAGCTGGCCCGGGTGTTCACGGCGAAGTGCCGTTCCCAGCTTGCCAGGGTGGTGTCCAGGATGCCTGAGTCCACGGACTCGGCGTGGCTGAGCACCAGCCCCTGCAATGTGCCGGCTTGCTCTGCCACTGACTCCATGAGCCGGTCCACGGCCTGTGGATCCTCCAGGTCCGCCGGGAGCGCAAGGACGCGGGCGCCGGTTGCTTCCAGCTCCGCTGCGAGGCGTTCGACGTCGTCCGGCTGGACTCCCCAGGGCATCCGGGAGTCGTAGTCGTGCCAGTACGTCAGCACCAGGTCCCAGCCGTCGGCGGCCAGGTGCCTGGCGATGCCGGCACCGATTCCGGCCAGGCGGCCGACGCCTGTGACCATTGCCGTCCGGTTCATGCAGGCACGTCAGCCAGCGAGCCACGCCGGAGCACCACGAGCCAGCAGGCCAGGATGGCCACCGCGCAGAAGACGCCGGCGCTGGAGGCCATCAGCCAGGGCTCGGGCACCTGGAAGTCCAGGTTCTCCGCGCCCAAGGCCTCGCCGATGCTTTTGGGCGAGAAGAAGAACACGATAATGGATGCCCCGAGCACGCCGCCCATGACCCAGCGGGTTGCCCGGTGGCGGTACGGTGTCTCGCGGAGGGTCCATGCGAAGGCCGGAAGCACGGCTGCCATCCAGACCCAATGGTGGGACCAGGAGACAGGGCTGATGAGGAGCATGGTGAGGGCCGTCGCGGAAATGGCCACCACGCGGGCGCCCTGCTCGCTGGCAACCTTGATCACCATGGCACCCATGCCCGTCACCAGAATGCTCAGCAGCAGCCAGGGGACGGTGACGCCGGCTTCAGGAACACCGAAATGCAGCAGCGCGCCCTTGATGGAGAGGTTGTCCACATAGCCCGCCCCGCCGATCCTGGACGTGTCCGGGAGGATTTCCAGCCAGAACGTGATCGATTCCGCCGGGCGGACCAGCCAGCCCAGCAGCACGGTGAACGCGAACCCGCCGGCCATGTTGAAAAGTCCGCGCCAGTCCTTGCGCACCAGGAAGTACAGCCCGAAGACCAGGGGTGTCAGCTTGATGCCGGCGGCCATGCCCACGAGGAAGCCGCGGCCCGGAAGACCCTGGTTCCAGCGCTGGTTCCCGGCCAGGAGGTCGGCGGCCATGAGCCCCATGAGCAGGATGTTGATCTGGCCGAACGCCAGTGTCTCGCGCCAGGGGCCCAGGTTGATGACGGCGAGCAGCAGGATGACGGCGCCCCACCGGTTGCGGGTTGCCTTGAACCCGGCGCCCCCGAAGGTGCTGCGCCAGTCCTGCTTGGCGCTCCAGTACCGCACACCGCGCACGGCGACCCACACTGCCACGGCCACCCCGGCGGCGTTGAAGAGCATCAGGGCGGATTCCTCCGGCAGCCTGGCCAGCAGGCCGAACAGCAGCGCGGCGAACGGCGGGTACGTGAACGGCAGTTCCGGGCCTCCGGCCCAGCCCACAGTCCTGCTGTACAGGTTCGACGGCGCCTGGCCGGCTTCGTTGAGGATCTTGCCGCCGTGCCAGTAAACGCTGAAGTCCAGGCCCTGCTCACCCCAGGCATCAAGCCTTGAGGACATAAAGACGGCGGTAGCCAGGATGGCCAGCAACGTCACCAGCTCGCCGGAGATGCCCAGCGCCAGCCGGCCGCGGTACCTGGCCCCGGCAGTTCTGGGTGCGGCAGTCATCGGTGCGGCGGTCCTCAGCGCGGTGGTTCCCTTGCCGGCGTCGTTTTCGGCGTCGAGCAGTGCCATCCCGTGTCCCCAAACGTTTGTACCTGCAGAGCGGCGCCAGTGTAGGCGCGTTAGCGCGTATCGCGATGTTGTGCCGGCTGACTCGCGCCGGATCAGGCGCGTCCTCCCCACATCCTACTGATGCAGCGGGCCCGTCCCCTGTTACGCAACCCCGGCGTGGCACCGCACTCCGTGCTCAGCGCGCAGTGCTCAGTGCTCATTGCTCAGCGCGCAGCGGTCAGTGCTCCGCAGCCCTGGCCTCCACCAGGACCGGTTCCCGCGCTCCGGCGTCCTTGCGGATGGTGGCGCTGATGACGGCGGCAATGGTGCACATGGCAGCTGCGCCGAACCAGGCGTAGGTGTACTGGCCGGTCGCGTCGCGGATGGCGCCGGCGGCCAGAGCGGCGGCGGCAGCGCCGAGCTGATGGGCGGCGAACACCCACCCGAACACCACACTGCCGTCGGCGCCGAAGACCTGGCGGCAGATGGCGGCGGTGGGCGGAACGGTGGCCACCCAGTCCAGTCCGTAGATCACCACGAACACGATCATGCTGGGCTGGACCGTGGCGCTCAGCAGCAGCGGCAGCACCAGCAGTCCGATGCCGCGGAACTGGTAGTACACCGCCAGCAGGATCCGCGGGTTGAAGCGGTCCGTCAGCCAGCCGGAGGCGATGGTGCCCACAATGTCGAAGATGCCTACGACGGCGAGCAGGCCCGCCGCCGTGGTTTCCGCCATGCCGTGGTCGTGCGCGGAGGGGATGAAGTGGGTGCCGATGAGCCCGTTAGTGGTGGCACCGCAGATCGCGAAGCCGGCCACCAGTGCCCAGAACGTCCGGACCTTGCTGGCGCGTTTCAGCACCTGGAGTGCCCGGATTGCCGCATTCCCGGCGGGTGCTGCAGCATCCCGGGGCACGGTTTTACCGGGCGCGGGTTCAGGCGCCTGTTCCGGGACGGCGTCGGCGCCGTAGGGCAGCACTCCGGCGTCGGCGGGTGAGTTCTTGAGGAATTTGAGCACCAGCGGCACCACCGCGAGGGCGCCGGCTGCGATGAGCAGGGATGCCTGCCGCCAGCCGGGGTCCTGGGCGAGCATGGCGATGAAGGGCAGGAAGACCAGCTGCCCCGCGGCGCTGCCGGCCGTCAGGATGCCGATCACCAGGCCGCGGCTCTTGCTGAACCAGGTGTTGGCGATGGTGGCGGCGAAGACCAGTGCCATGGACCCCGTGCCCAGTCCGATCAGCAGCCCCCAGGTCAGCAGGATCTGCCACGACTGGTTCACCAGCACGGTCAACGCACTGCCGGCGCCGATCAGCACGAGGGCCACCGAGGTCACCGCCCGGATGCCGAACCGTTCCATGAGCGCCGCGGCGAACGGCGCGGTGAGGCCGAACAGCACCAGGTTGATGCTGACGGCAGCGGACAGCACAGTGGTGGACCAGCCGAACTCGTTCTGCAGCGGCACCATCAGGACGCCGGGGGCGGCCCGGAAGCCGGCAGCGCCCACCAGTGCCAGGAACGCAACGGCGGCCACAATCCACGCGGGGTGCAGCTGTCTGCGCGTCCGTTTGGTGGGCGCGGGCTGCAGGGCGGTCTCGGGGGCGTTCATGCTGCGGGTCCGTTCTGTGAAAATGCGTCGCGGGAGGGAGCCGGGGCGGTGGCCAGCCGGACCGGCTCCGGTGTGCGGGTAAGGCTGTGCCAGCTGGTGTTTTCGGCAGTGAGCCGCTCACCGCAGGCGGTGCAGCTGTCCGCGGAGGTCGTGCGCTGACCGCACGTTGTGTGGATGACAAACATGTGCGCCTGTTCGGACGGCGCCGGGAGGTGCTTTTCGGCCCAGATCACGACGGCGTTGAGCACCGGCAGTGCGTCCTCACCCTTCTCGGTGAGCACGTATTCCTGCCTGGTGCGGCCGCCGTCGTCGTACGGTTTCCGATCCAGCAGCCCGGCGTCCACCAGACCCGCAAGGCGTTTGGTGAGCACGGAATCGGCCACCATCAGCCGATTCTTCATCGCATCGAAGCGGCCGATGCCGAAGAAGACCTCGCGGAGCACCAGCATGCTCCAGGGGTCGCCAAGGATGTCCAGGCCGCGCGCCATGGCGCAACTGCGTTGGGACCAGTCGGAACGGAGTGCCATGCAGGCAACCGTAGCTGACTTTCTTCAAGAAAGCTAGCATTTCCTGAGGCCCACCGGGCTCCGGGGTTACGGGCGGAGCGCGGCCCTCGAGGGGTGGTACGCGAGGGCCCAGTAGGCGAGCATGGCGATGCCGCACACCACGCCCAGGCTGGACACGGTGAGCTGCCACTGCGTCTGCGGGTCCTTGCCCCATTCGGCTGCTCCGGCCCAGACGGCCAGGTTCTTTGGCGTCATGTAGAAGGCGATGGTGGAGAAGACCACGATGACCCAGCCGGCCGTGCGCATCCTGCCGTTTCGTGACGGCACGCGGTGCATCGCGAAGGCCATGCTGGGCAGTGCTACAGCAACCCAGACCCAGTGGTGCGACCAGGAAACCGGGCTGATCAACAGCATCAGGACGGCGGTGGCGGACACTGCGATGAAGTTCTCGTCAGCGTCCACCGCCCATTTGATGACCAGGGCGGCGAGAACCACCAGCGCCAGCGAGAGGCCCAGCCACGCCAGGTTGGTCAGTGACGAGTCCGGCATGCCGACGTGCAGGAGCAGCCCCTTGACGGACAGGTTGTCCACGTAGCCGGGACCGCCGATCCGTCCGGTGTCCGGCAGGATCTTGGTCCAGAAGGTCAGCGAGGCATTCGGCAGCAGCGCCCAGGACAGCGCAATGGAACCGAAGAAGCCGGCGGCCATCCAGGCCAGCGCCTTGAAATCGCGGCGCACCAGGAAGTACAGGCCGAACGCGAGCGGGGTGAGCTTCACTCCGGCGGCCAGACCGATCAGCAGGCCTGCGGGCCAGCGGATTTCGCCCGCACGCGACTTCCCGTACAACGCGAAATCAGCCAGGATTACGCCCATCAGGATGATGTTGATCTGGCCGAAGACAAACGTGTCCCGCCATGGCCCCAGGAGCAGGATCGCCCCGGTTCCCAGCAAGGCGGTGGTCCTGAAGCGGTAGTCGGCGAAGGCCGCGCGCCATGTCTTCATGCCGAAGTAGTGCCGGGCCAGCCAGCCGGCCACTACCGCGGCGCCGGCCAGGGCGGCACCGATGAAGAGCAGGCTGCTCGCGCCGAAGTCCATGGTGGCCAGGGCGGCAAAGAGCAGGGCAGCGAACGGCGGGTACGTAAACGGCAGGCCGTCCCGCGGTGCGTAGAGCTCGTTGACGCCGCCTTCACCCGTTGCCAGCACGCGTCCGCCGCCGTAGTAGTAGACCTCGAAGTCGTTCATGAACGGCTTGTAGTCCGTGTACAGGAACCACACTGCAAAGGCCAGGATCAGGGCACCCGCCGCCGTCGCGAGCCAGCCGCGGGTGGTGGGCGATACGGCCCGAAGCGAGATGGTCACCGGCTGCTAGCTGCCCGTCCCGATGAAGGTGAAGGCGTGCTCCAGGTCCGCGATGAGGTCCTCGACGTCCTCGATGCCGCAGGAGAGCCGGATCAGGTTGACCGGAACAGCCAGCTCGGTTCCCTTGACGGAGGCGTGGGTCATTTCGGAGGGGTAGTTCATGAGCGATTCGATGCCGCCGAGGGATTCGGCCAGGGTGAAGACCGAGGTGTTCTCCGCGACCGTGCGGGCCGCGGCTTCACCGCCCTTGAACTGCACGGAGATCATGCCGCCGAACTTCTTCATCTGCTTCTTCGCGAGCTCGTGGCCCGGGTGCGAGGGCAGGCCCGGGTAGAGCACGGCCTCCACTTCGGGGCGCTCCAGCAGCCACTCGGCCACGGCCTGGGCGTTGTCGCTGTGCCGGTCCATCCGGACACCGAGGGTCTTGAGCCCGCGGGTGGTGAGGAAGGCGTCCATGGGGCCGGACACCGCGCCAACGGCGAACTGGACGAAGCCGATCTTCTCGGCAAGCCCGGCGTCGTTGACCACGATCGCACCGCCGACGACGTCGGAGTGGCCGCCGATGTATTTGGTGGTGGAGTGCACCACGATGTCGGCGCCGAGCGCCAGCGGGGTCTGCAGGTAAGGAGAGGCGAAGGTGTTGTCCACCACCAGGAGGGCCCCGGCGTCGTGCGCCAGCTTGGCCAGGGCGGCGATGTCGGTGATCTTCATCATCGGGTTCGACGGCGTTTCCACCCATACAAGGCGCGTCTTGCCGCCGTTTGTTCCGCCCGCGGCAACGGCCGTGGCGACGGCGTCGAGGTCCGACATGTCCACGGGCGTGTTGCCGATTCCCCATTCACCCAGCACACGGCTGATCAGGCGGTAGGTTCCGCCGTAGGCGTCGTTGCCCAGCACGATGTGGTCCCCGGGGCGGGTGAGGGCACGGATGAGGGAGTCCTCCGCGGCCAGGCCGGAGCTGAAGGAGTACGCGTGCGAGCCCCCTTCGAGCGCGGCCAGCTGCTCCTGCAGGGCGTCGCGGGTGGGGTTTCCGCCGCGGCCGTATTCATAGCCGTCACGGAGCCCGCCGATTCCGTCCTGGGCATACGTGGAACTGAAGTGCAGCGGGGGCACGACAGCGCCGGTCCGCGGCTCGAAGGCCTGGCCGGCATGGACGGCGCGGGTGTTGAAACCTTGGTTTTCAGAAACAGACATTGAAGGTCCTTTCATACGGTGATCGAGCCCGCATCCGGAGATCGAACTTGTCGATCCGGGTTTCGACAGGCTCAAGCACCGGAAGTTAGTTACTGAGGTAGGCGAGCAGGTCGTGGCGGGTCAGGATGCCCACGGGGGCGCCGACGAAGGTGACCATCACGGTGTCGACGTCGGAGAGCAGTTCGCGGGCGGCGGAGATGGTCTCCAGGGACCCGATCACGGGCAGTCGCTCCCCCATGTGTTCGGAGATCTTGTCGGTCAGCTTCGCCTCGCCGCGGAACAGCTTGGAGGTGAGGCTCCGCTCGTCCACGGCGCCCAGCACTTCGCCCATGACCACCGGCGGCTCCTGGGACAGGACGGGGATATGGGAGACGCCGAACTCGTTCATGATGTTGATGACATCGCGGACGGTTTCGTTCGGGTGGATGTGCACCAGCGCCGGAAGTTCACCGGTCTTCGACTTGAGCACCTCGCCGACAGAGGCCTCTTCGCCGCCGGACAGGAAGCCGTAGGAGCGCATCCACTGGTCGTTGAAGATCTTGGCCAGGTAGCCGCGGCCCGAGTCGGGCAGGATCACCACCACCACGGCGTCCTCGGGCAGGTCCTTGGCCACCTGGAGTGCGGCCACCACGGCCATGCCCGAGGAGCCACCCACCAGCAGGCCCTCTTCGCGGGCCAGCCTGCGGGTCATCTCGAAGGACTCGGCGTCGCTGACGGCAATCACGTCGTCCGGGACGGCCTTGTCGTAGTTCGCCGGCCACATGTCCTCGCCGACGCCCTCCACGAAGTAGGGGCGGCCGGTGCCGCCGGAGTAAACCGAGCCTTCGGGGTCGGCGCCGATGATCCGGACGCGTCCGCCGTCGGCCTCGGGACGGTTGGCGGACACCTCCTTGAGGTAGCGGCCCGTTCCGGTGATGGTGCCGCCGGTCCCGGCGCCGATCACGCAGTGCGTGACCCGGCCGTCGGTGTCGCGCCAGATTTCGGGCCCGGTGGTCTCGTAGTGGCTGCCGGGCGCGGCGGGGTTGGAGAACTGGTCCGGCTTGTAGGCGCCGGGGATTTCGGTGACCAGTCGGTCCGACACGCTGTAATAGCTTTGCGGGCTGTCCGGGGCGACGGCGGTCGGCGTCACCACCACTTCGGCACCGTAGGCCTGCAGGACGGCGCGCTTGTCCTCGCCCACCTTGTCCGGCACCACGAAGACGCACCGGTAGCCCTTCTGCTGTGCCACGAGGGCCAGGCCAACACCGGTGTTCCCGGACGTGGGTTCAACAATGGTTCCGCCGGGGAGCAGTTTGCCGTCCCGTTCGGCCTCTTCGATCATCTTCGCCGCGATCCGGTCCTTGATGGACCCGCCAGGGTTCAGGTATTCCACCTTGGCCAGGACGGTGGCTTGGATGCCATCGGTGACGTGGTTGAGCTTGACGAGAGGCGTGTTGCCGATGAGGTCCAGGACGGACTGGGCGTACTTCATAGGTACAAAGTTACCGTCTCGGGACCGCTGAACCCGCTTTGGCAGCGAGGGTGGGACGATTGGGCAGTGCATCGGTTCGCATGGCTGACAAAGATCAAGAGTTACCTCCTGCCGGGAGCCACTCTCGCGGCAGGCGTGGCCGCCCTTGCCGCGGGCTCGCTCCCCGAACCTGCCTTCGCGGAACTGGCAGGCCGCACCATTCCCATCCTGTCCTTCGTGCTGGCAATGTCACTCGTCACTGAGCTTCTGGACGAGGCCGGCCTGTTCCGGGTGGTGACGGACCGCCTGGCTGCCCTGGGCCGCGGCCGCGTTTTCATCCTGTGGCTCCTGGTTATTGCGGTGGCCACGGTTTCCACGGTGTTCCTGTCCCTGGACACCACGGCGGTGCTGGTGACTCCGGTGGTGGTGCTCCTGGCTGTTCATGCCCGCATTCCGCCCCTGCCGTTCGCCCTGACCAGCATTTGGCTGGCCAACACGGCCTCCCTGCTCCTTCCGGTGTCCAACCTGACGAACCTGCTGGCCCAGGACAGGCTCGGGCTCAGCCCACTGGGATTCGCGGGCCTTGTCTGGGCACCTGCCCTGATGGGAGTGCTGGTTCCGCTCACCCTGTTGTGGCTGGCGTTCAGGCGGGAGCTGCGGGGAAAGTACGGGCCGCAGCCGGTCCACCGCGTCCGGGACCGCGGCCTGCTGATGGCTGCGGCGGGTACGGTGCTGGTGTTGCTGCCCGCGCTGGTGTCCGGAGTGCCGGTGCAGTACCCAGCCATGGCTGCCGCTGCCTTCCTCCTGGCACTCTTCCTGAGGCGGCGCCCTGCCGCGCTGCGATGGTCCATGGTTCCGTGGCGTCCGCTGATGCTCACGGTGGGCCTGTTCATGCTGGTGGAGGCACTGCACGCCAATGGCCTGACCGTCCTCCTGGCGGGGACGGCCGGATCGGGCGACAGCCTGCCCGCCCTCCTGCAGCTGGCCGGACTGGGCGCGGGCGCCGCCAATGCAGCCAACAACCTCCCCGCGTACCTGGCCCTGGAACCGGTGGCGGGATCGCCCGTGAGGCTGGCGGCCCTGCTCATCGGCGTAAACCTTGGTCCGTTGGTCAGTCCGTGGGCGTCCCTGGCCACGTTGCTCTGGCATGAACGGCTCCGGGCGCTGAACGTCCGGATCAAATGGGGCGGATTCGCGCTCGCAGGCCTGGCAGCCGTGGCGCTGACCGTTCCGTTGGCTGTCGTGGCGCTGTGGGTGGTCTCAGGGATGCACTGAGGGGGATGCGCTGACGGGGATGCGCTCAGGCGCTACGCTCCGATGTCGTTCGCTGCGGCGTCGGAGCTGGCGGCAGGGTTGGAGCCGGGTTCGGCGTTCTGCCACAGGCCGACGATGTTGCCTTCGCTGTCCTTGAAATACGCGTTCCATCCCATGCCCGGAACCTCCATTTTGGCCCGGTGGACCGCACCGCCCAGGGCGGCAATTTTCTCCAGGGCCGCGTCAATGTCCTCGACGTCAACAGTGACAACCGGGGCGGTCAAGTCCCCGCGCCTGAACAGACCGCCGTTGATGGACCCGGGAACAGTGGGCCTGCCCGTTTCGTCCATCGGCGTGGTCATCGCCAGGCTGTATTCCATTTCGGGCATGACCTGAAATTCCCACCCGAAAGCGGATGTGTAGAAGTCCCGTGCGCGGTTTTCGTCGTCCGCGGGGATCTCGAAGTGCACCACTCCTCCGGCCACTGTTTCTCACCTGGCATTCCACAGTCCGGCCCTACAGGGCCGGGCGCGGGCGGTCCGCGCCACAACTGGAGTCTAGGCCCGGGCATGCCTGACGGGCAGGGCCGTTTGGCCTTGCCCGTTTCCTGCATTGCCGTTTCCGGCACTGCCCGTTTCTGGAACTGCCCGTTTCCGGCACTGTCAGCCCAGCGTGGGACGATTGTTAAATGACCATCGCAGACGTCCCCGCCGGCCTGGCCGCCGCGGCGGACGCCTCGCTGCGGTGGCATCCCGGCGGCCCGTTCAGCCTGCTGCAGTCCCTCGGAACCTTGATGCGCGGCAACGGTGATCCCGCTTTTGCGTCGGGGCCGGACGGGCTCTGGATGGCGTTCACGACGCCGGGCGGCCCGGTGACGCTGCGTCTCGCCGTTTCCGGGGACCCCCGCGAACCGGCAGTCGACGTTCAGGCATGGGGACCGGGTTCGGAGGAGGCCGTGGCCGCCGCCCCGCGGCTGCTGGGCAGCGGGGACGACTGGTCCGCTTTTGACCACCCGGAGTTCCACGCCACGCTCCCCCGGATGGTGGTGGAGGCCCGACGCCGGAACCTGGCGCTGCGACTCCCTGCCACCGGCCGGATGATTGACTCGCTGGTGCCCACCATTCTTGAGCAGAAGGTCACGGTCATCGAAGCGCGCCGGGGTTACCGCTACCTGGTGTACCGCTTCGGCACCGCGGCACCCTGCGCGGGCACGGTCGCACCGGCGGGGCTGCGGCTTCAGCCCACCCCGGAGCAGTGGCTGCGCGTCCCGTCGTGGGAGTGGCACAAGGCCGGCGTGGGACCGCAGCGTTCGGCAACGGTCATGCGGGCGCTGCGTTCCGCCGTCGCCCTTGAACGTCTGGCGAAGGTGCCGGCCGCGGAAGCAGCGGCCAAGATGCAGACCATTCCCGGCATCGGCATCTGGACCACGGCGGAGGTGGTGCAGAGAACCCATGGCTGCCCGGACTCCATCGCTGTGGGCGATTACCACCTCGCGGCCTACGTGGGGGCCGCGCTGACCGGACGGAGGACTGACGACGCCGGCATGCTGCGGCTGCTGGCCCCGTGGCAGGGACACCGGCAGCGGGTGGTGCGGATGATCGGCCTCAGCGGCTTCCGGAAACCCACGTTCGGCCCCCGCATGACCATCCAGGACCACCGCCGGCACTAGCTACAGTGCGCGCAAGGAGCGCGAACGGACACTTGCGGCCCCATTGATCACAGCCCCAGCCGTGCCACGGCCTCGTGCCGCATCTCCACCTTGCGGATCTTTCCCGAAACGGTCATCGGGAAGCTGTCGCGGACCTCCACGTAGCGCGGGATCTTGTAGTGGGCCAGCCTCCCCCGGCAGAACTCGGCGACGGCGGGCGCGTCCAGCGGCTCCGCGCCGGGCTTGAGGATGACGCAGGCCATGAGTTCCTCGCCGTACTTGGCATCGGGGACGCCGATCACCTGCACATCCTGGATCGAGGGGTGCGTGTAGAGGAATTCCTCGATCTCGCGCGGGTAGATGTTTTCGCCGCCGCGGATCACCATGTCCTTGATCCTGCCCTCGATCACCACATACCCGTCCGCGTCCATGCGGGCCAGGTCGCCGGTGTGCATCCAGCCGTCCGCGTCGATGGCCTCGGCGGTCTTGTCCGGCTGGTTCCAGTACCCCTTCATCACGGCGTAGCCGCGGGTGCACAGCTCGCCGATCTCGCCTCGCTCCAGCACGCTGCCCGTCACCGGGTCCACCACCTGGCTCTCAAGGTGCGGCATGGTCCGGCCGACGGTCTCCGTGCGCTGCTGCATGGTGTCCCCCGCGCGGGTCATGGTGGACACCGGCGACGTTTCCGTCATGCCGTAGCAGATGGCCACATCCTTCATGTTCATCTCCGTGATGACCCGGTTCATCACCTCAATCGGACAGAGTGACCCGGCCATGACGCCGGTGCGGAGCGTGGACAGGTCGTACGAGGCGAAGTCCGGCAGCGCCAGCTCGGCGATGAACATGGTGGGCACGCCGTACAGGGACGTCCCGCCGAAGTCCTGGACCGCTTCCAGCGCGGCCGCCGGAGTGAAGGAGCGTCCCGGAATGATGGTGGCTGCGCCGTGGCTCAGGGCATTCAGGTTCCCGATCACCATCCCGAAGCAGTGGTAGAAGGGCACCGGAACCACCACCCGGTCATGCTCCGTATAGCCCAGCAGCTCACCGATGGAATAGCCGTTGTTCAGGATGTTGCGGTGCGTCAGGGTGGCGCCTTTGGGGAACCCGGTGGTGCCCGACGTGTACTGCAGGTTGATGGGGTCGTCCGGGTCCAGCCCCGCCAGGCGGGCCTTCAGGACGGAATGCCCGACGTCGTCGGCCCGCTTGAGCAGCTCGGCATACGTCAGTTCCGCATCGGTTTCAGGATCGCCGGCCTGCAGCTGGGGCTGGCCGCCATCGGGCAGGAAGACGAGTTCCTTCAGTTCCGGGCATTCGGCGAGGGCCTGCCGGGCCATTCCGGTGTAGTCGCTGGCCCGGTCCGACGGCGCTGCCACGAGCATCCTCATGCCGCTCTGCCTGACCACGAACTCCAGTTCATGGCTGCGGTACGCCGGGTTCACGTTCACCAGGATCGCCCCGATCTTGGCCGTGGCGTACTGCAGGATGGTCCACTCCGCGCAGTTGGGGCTCCAGATGCCGATCCGCTCCCCCGCTGTGACGCCCCGGGCGAGCAGTGCGCGGGCCAGCCTGTCGACGTCGTCGTTCAGTTTGGTGTAACTCCAGCGGCGGGCATCGGCGCCGGGGACGGGAGCCGCCTCAATCAGGGCGTCGTGGAACGGAAAGCCGGCCACGATCCGTTCGAAGTTCTGGCCGATGGTCTCGTCAAGCAGCGGGACGTCAGTGTCCCCGGCTGTATAAGCGCGCATGTTGGCACGCTACCAACAGACCACCAGTAAAAGAAGCGTAGGAGAAGCAAAAAGCTAGGAAGCCCTACAAAATATTTCGGGACGGCAGGCGATGGCCCGGTAGGGTAAAACGCATGAGTGCACCGATTGACCTGAAGGCAACGTTCATCCCCAACGACGGCGAATTCTTCCGCGTGAAGCTCGCCCTCGAAATCGCGATCGACGAGGTGGTGAATGAGCCCGGCTGCATCCGTTACGAACTGACGGAGGCCACCGAGGAAAAGCTGGTGCTGACTGAGCAGTGGGCCTCGGAGGAAGACCTGGAGAAGCATTCCAAGGGCACCGCCGTCCAGGACCTCAACGAGTCGCTGAGCGCGCTGCTGGCCGAACCTGTCCAGCTCGAACGGCTATAGCCCGCCGCCGATCAGAACAACTTTCCGAGCAAAACAACGCGGGGCCCCTTCACCGGCATGAACCTGGGTTCATCGGCTGAAGCGGCCCCGCGTTGAAGTTTAAGGCTCTGTGCAGCGGATTTGTGCAGCGGGGCCTTTAGGCCTCGGGAATCTGGGCGCCGTCCTGCTTGCCGGCAGCCGCGGCCGCCTCAGCCTGCGACCGTGCCACGTGCGCGTGGACTTCTTCCATGTCCAGTGCTTTGACGGCGTCAACCACCTGTTCCAGCTGCTGGGCGTTCAGCGCGCCGGGCTGCGAGAACACCAGCACCTTTTCGCGGAAGGCCATCAGCGTGGGGATGGACGTGATCCCTGCCTCGGCGGCCAGCTGCTGTTCGGCTTCGGTGTCCACCTTGGTGAAGACGACGTCCGGGTGCTTCTCGGAAACTGCGGAATACGTGGGTCCAAACTGCTTGCAGGGACCACACCATTCGGCCCAGAAATCAACGAGGACGATGTCGTTGTTCTCGACGGTTGATGCGAACTGTTCACCTGTAATGTCTACGGTAGCCATGGGTCAACGGTACGCGAGCCGTCCGGCGATGTCCCGATCGTTTCGCTCATGGCACACCTCTTGCCGTGCGACGGTTGCTGCACAGTGCCTGGTCTCAGTGCCAGAAGTGTGGCGCCTCGCGGCGGGAACCGGGCAGCGCGTTGGTTTCGCGCCACTCGTGAATCCACTCCGGCAGTTCCAGCCCGGCCGGCGGCTCGCCGAACTCCCGGAGAATCTCCTCCTGGCTCACCGGCCTCCCCTTGCTGACCAGCCGCGTGGCAATGTAGGCGCGGGCGTAGATCTCCCCGTCCGCCACCATGCGCTGCTCGAAGTAGATGGCCTTGGCATCCAGCCCGATGATGCGGGTTTCGATGGTGTACTGCTGCCAAAGCTGCAGGGACTTCCGGAAGGCGATGGTCTCCCCGGCGGCCACGGGCGACCAACCCCGCCGGCGCATCTTCTGCCAGGTCCCGCTCCGCGCCATGAGGTCAAAACGGCCCAGATCCATCAGCGAGAAGTACATCCCGTTGTTGACGTGCATGGCGATGTCGATGTCCGTGGGCAGTACCCGCAGCTGCAGCGACGAGCTGCCCCAGATACTCAGGGGCGGCCTGCGGGAGGAAGTGAAGAGGAGCAGGAGCGTTCGCAAAAGGAGGTGCATGCCACCATGTTACCCGCGAGTAACATCAGGGCCAAGAGCACCCGCGCTTAGGATTTCACCATGACGCAGCAACGCTACAGGGACATCGCAGAGTGGCCCCTGATGGGAACAGCACTCGTTTTCCTGACAGCCTATGCCTGGCAGGTGATCGGACA
This sequence comes from Arthrobacter sp. LjRoot78, assembly GCF_964254335.1. Taxonomy (NCBI): domain Bacteria; kingdom Bacillati; phylum Actinomycetota; class Actinomycetes; order Micrococcales; family Micrococcaceae; genus Arthrobacter; species Arthrobacter sp. LjRoot78. The sequence continues at coordinate 3,361,918 of NZ_CAXUTG020000001.1, forward strand.
CATCGAAGGGCGGCAGGCCGACGTCCTTGAAGGCGTCATGTGGATCACTTGGGCTGTCTTCGTTGCTGACTATGCCGCCAACCTGTGGCTCGCGGACAACAGGAAGCGCTGGTTCATCCTCAACCTGCACGAACTGCTGATCGTTGCCCTGCCGTTTTTCCGGCCGCTCCGGCTGCTCCGGCTGGTCACCCTGCTCTCCGTTCTGCACCGGACGGTGGGCGAGACCCTTCGTGGCCGCGTGGTCACGTACGTGGGCGGCTCCGCTGTACTGCTGGTGTTCGTGGGCGCACTGGCCGTCCTCGACGTCGAACAAAACGCCCCTGACGCCAAGATCCTCACGTTCGGGGACGCCGCCTGGTGGGCCATCACCACCATCACCACAGTGGGCTACGGAGACCTCTTTCCTGTCACCCCGATTGGCCGGATGGTGGCCGCGGCCCTGATGATGAGCGGCATCGCAGTGCTGGGTGTGGTCACGGCCTCCATTGCATCCTGGCTGGTGCAGAGGGTCGAGGAAAACACGGAAGCGGCTGTGGAATCGGCCGAACTTCCGGTCCGCGCGGACGTCCGGGAACTGCTCGTGGAAGTGGCTGCCCTGCGCCAGGAATTGGCGGAACTGCGCCGCGAACGCCAGAACGAGACATAATTCCGGCAGGCCATGCGAATTCCAGAAAGGCAGCCATCGGACACCTTGAACCGATGACTGCCTTTTTTGTGCAATTAATCCACTCGGGTGAATTAGATAAACACTCAAGATTCCCTCAATATCCTGGATTAGCCCCCGGGTGAACTAATTAACCAGCCGAGCCCGCACGTACGTAGGCGCGGCACCTGCGGGCTCTGGATAGCGGGGCAGTAGGGGCATACTCACCCCGGAGCGAGTAGCCTCCCGCCCCTTAGCGAGTGTTCCCGCCGTCGAATAACGAAGCCGTTAGGTATCCAGCGCACAGGCGCGGGTGCCGCGCACGAATAGTCGGGTAATTCCCACTCGTGCAGTGATTACACCCCATTCATAGACTCGATATTCCTAGGGAAAGCAGCATTCCGGAATTACACATGGCCACTAAGTGGGCATGGGTCTAATCATTCGGCCTCCGAAATTACTCATCATTTCGGCAGGTCACTTCATGCGCCTCCATGCAACGGCCGCACGTCACCGCGGCCTGCTCCCGGCGCACCGCCACCCTGGGGCCCGCTGTCCTGTTGACCCCAAGGCATTGACTCTCGGGGGGAACCGATGGATCAAAACGAGCTTTACTCCGGGGGCAGAGCACCTGCCCCAGCCACTAAAAAAAGTAGCGCCACAACCACCAGGCTGAGGACACTGTTGGCCGCGGGAGCCATAGTCACCGCAGTTGCGGTGACGGCCGTAGGCTACTCCGCCGCAGCGCAGACGTCCCGCGTCAGCGACGCCCAGGCAATAACGGCGCCTGTGCCCGAAACCGACAAGTCCCCAGACAGGCCGGCGACAGCCGGTGCGGGGACGCCGGAGGCGGCCGTTGCTGCCGTCCCGGAAGCCGCTGCGCCACCAGCCCCGGCGGCCGAACCGGCTCCGGCACCAGAACCGGCACCAGCACCCGCCTCAGCTCCAGAGCCGTCCAACCTGTACACCGTGGTGGCCGGCGACACCGTGGGGGCCATCGCAGCCCGCTTCGGCGTCGATATGAACGCCATGCTGGCGGCCAACGGCCTGGGCGTGTACTCGCCGATCGTGCCCGGACAGGTGCTGAAGCTGACGGGACCCGCCGTCGCCGCGCCGGCGCCCGCGGCAGCTCCGGCACCGGCGGCGGCGGCACCAGCCCCGGCCCCAGCGCCAGCCCCCGCTCCGGCACCTGCTCCGGCTCCTGCCGTCCGCACGATCTATGTGGCGGGGGCCGGCGGCCAGTCAATGGTCGACGCCTGTATCGGCCCCATCCACTTCACACCCACCGATGCCTACGCCCTGTTCATCACGGAGCACGACTTCTGCGGCGGGTGGGCACGGTTCTCGGGCATCGGAGTGGGCGAGACTGTCAGCATTCCGGGCTACGGGACCTACACGGTAGTCGGACGCGGACAGGTGCCGAATCCGGGCACCACCAACAATGTCTCAGCGATCTTCGGCGGTTTCCCGCGGGTCATCCTGCAGACCTGCATCCCGGGAACCAATCAGATGCTGGTGATTGGCCTCAACTAAGGGTCCTAGGCTTGTCCGCGGTTCCGAACCTTCAAGGCCAGGAGCCGCGGACAAGACTCTGCCGGAAGGCGATCCTGACCCTAAGATCCTGACCATTAAACAGAAAAGTCTCCGGAACCTGGTGGTTCCGGAGACTTTTCCTTGGGTGGCAGATGAGGGATTCGAACCCCCGTAGGCGTTGCCAGCTGATTTACAGTCAGCCCCCTTTGGCCGCTCGGGTAATCTGCCGAACTTCAAAAGAAGATCACTCGCGGCTTCTATGTTCAGAACGGCTGTTTCCAGTCCGTTTCGCTTCCAGTAACCGCGGGCAAGACAACTTTACAGAACTTCTGCCGAAGAATCGAATCGAGCCCCGAAGGACCCCGAATACCCCGGAATTCCGCCAAAATCAGGCTTCACCAAGAATGCGGCCGGCCAGTTTCGCTTCGAACTTCGCTGCCTGCTCCTCGGTGATCTGGTTCAGCTGCACCGCCCGCATCAGATCCGAGTGGACACCGTCCAGCCGGGAAGACGCATCTGCAACGGGGCTCAGGATGATCGAGGCGGCCACCGCGGCGGCTGCGACGGAAGTGGCTGCGGTGGCGAGGGTGGTGGCGGCCGCGGCAGTCGAGCGGGTGACGTAGCGGACGGCTTTCTGGTGCATGTGCGTTCCTTCCGGGGCAATTCTTCCAACCCCTCCAACTCTGGGGGCCAAGACTTCGTTCCCGCCATGTGTCCGCTATGAGGAAACTGTGAATCGGGCGGAGCGGCCCCGGGCCTTCACTTGGACGCCATCCGTACTAGGCTGGAATGCAGACAGCACCGCCCCTGAAGGGGCATCCAGGCGATCAGCAGGAGGACAGTTATGGCAGGCGAATCCACATTCGACGTCGTCAGCAAGGTAGACAAGCAGGAAGTTGCCAACGCGCTGAACCAGGCACAGAAGGAACTGGCCCAGCGCTACGACTTCAAGGGCGTTGGCGCGGAAGTCGATTTCAGCGGTGAAAAGATCCTGATGAAGGCGAACTCGGAGGAGCGCGTCCTCGCCGTCCTGGACGTTCTGCAGTCGAAGCTCATCCGCCGCGGGATCTCCCTGAAGTCGCTGGACACCGGCGAACCCTATGCATCCGGCAAGGAGTACAGGCTTGAGGCCTCCATCAAGGAGGGCATCGCCCAGGACCTCGCCAAGAAGATCAACAAGCTGATCCGCGACGAGGCACCGAAGTCCGTCAAGTCCCAGATCCAGGGCGACGAGCTCCGCGTCACCTCCAAGTCGCGCGACGATCTCCAGGCCACCATGGCCCTCCTGAAGGACTTTGACGAGGCCGACCTGCAGTTCGTCAACTTCCGCAGCTAGCGATCCCGCCGCCGTTTTCGACGCGCAAAAATCCTGACGCTACGCAAGAAGGCCGGCGACCCCCGTATTCGGGAGTCGCCGGCATTTTTGCGTAGCGAGGGGCTTTTTGCGTGTCGCCGGTCAGTTTGCGCGTCGAGGGCGTTTTTGCGTGTCGCCGGAGGAAAAGTACGACGGCGGCAGCTCAGCCGAGCGGTCCGCGCGCCATCAGTTCGAGCCGGGCGATGCGGTCCTGCATCGCCGGATGCGTTGCGAACATCCGAGCCACGCCACCGCCACGGAACGGATTGGCGATCATCAGATGCGAGGTGTTCACCAGCTTCTGGTCCGGCGGGAGCGGCACCATCTGTACGCCCTGATGGATCTTGCGGAGGGCTGAGGCGAGCGCCAGCGGATCGCCGGTCAGCGCGGAACCGTCCTCGTCGGCGTCGTACTCCCTGGTCCGGGAGATGGCCGACTGGATCACCATCGCCGCGAGTGGCGCAAGCAGTGCCATGGCGAGCATGGCAAGCGGGTTCGAATTGCGCCGGTCACCGCCGCCGAAGAACAGCAGCATCTGCCCCACCGAGGTGATCACGCCGGCCACGGCCGCAGCCACGGACGAGGTGAGAATGTCCCGGTTGTAGACATGCATGAGTTCATGGCCCAGCACCCCGCGAAGCTCCCGGGTGCTCAGAAGCCGCAGGATCCCTTCAGTGCAGCAGACCGCGGCGTTCTGCGGGTTCCGTCCGGTGGCAAAGGCATTCGGCGCCGGCGTGGGCGAGACGAAGATCCGCGGCATGGGCTGGTTGGCCTTAGCGGAGAGCTCACGGACAATCTGGTAAAGCTGGGGAGCCTGCTCCTCGGTGACGGGGTAGGCCTGCATGGACCGGAGGGCGATCTTGTCGCTGTTCCAGTAACCGTATGCCGTGGTGCCTACGCCCACCAGCGCCATGATCCAGATGGGGGTGGTGCTCCGCATGCTGCTGCCGATCACAGCGCCCAGCCCTAGCAGCACCGCCCAGAGAACCCCGAACAGCGCCGCGGTCTTCAGTCCGTTGTGGTGATTATGCACTGTGCCTCCTTGCCGAAGATACTGCCCTCACGAAAGTACTGCCCTTACGGAGTTAATGCCGGGGCGGCGCCGCTACGGAAAGGGATTCCGCGCGTCGTACTTCAGGAAACCCGACTGCCAGCGTGCCACCGCCCACGCCACTGCGATGCACAACAGGCCGCCCAGCAGCAAGACCCAACCTTCACTCAAAAGTTTAGTGCCGCCGCCGGCCAGCATGTCGCCGATCCTCGGACCGCCTGCCACCACCACCACAAACACGCCCTGGAGCCGCCCGCGCAGGTGGTCCGGCGTCGCCGCTTGGAGGATGGTGGTGCGGAAGACGGCGCTCACGGAATCGGAAATGCCGGCCAGGGCGCAGCAGAGCGCGGCGGGCAGCAACCACCACGTCACGCCGTCCTCCCCGGAGCGACCGGCCAGGACGACCACCAGCCCGAAACCGGCAATGGACGCGCCCCAGCCCATGACGGACCACACCACCGCGCTTCCCTGCCGCCGGATGCCGCCCAGCGGCCCGGAAAACAGCCCGGCAAGGAACGCACCCACGGCCGTGGACGCGAGGAGCACGCCCACGGTGGCCTCGCCGCCGCCGATCATCACCGCGCCGATGGCCGGCATCAGGGCCCGCGGCTGCGCGAAGATCATGGCCACGAGGTCGATCACGAACGTCATCCGCAGGTTCGGGCGCGTGCCCAGGAAACGGAAACCCTCGACGACGGAACGCAGCCCGGCGCGGTGCGCCTCCTTGCCCGGCGGCATCGGCGGAAGCTTCAGCAGGGCCCAGAAGGCAAACACGAAGCTCACCACGTCCAGCGTGTAGGTCCAGCCGAAGCCGACCCACGCCACCAGTACACCGGCCAGGAGCGGACCGGCCGTCATGGCCAGGCCGAAGCTGATCATGCTCAAGGCATTGGCCGCCGGCAGCAGTTCCTTGCGGACCAGCATCGGGATGATGGCGCTGCGGGCCGGCTGGTTGATGGCCTGCGCTCCGCTCTGCACGGCCACCAGCACATACAGCAGCCACACGTTCCCAACCTCCAGCCAGGCCTGAGCCGCCAACGCGGCCGTGGTCAGCCACAGCACGCTCGTTGCCAGGAGGGCCACCCTGCGGCGGTCGTGGGCATCGGCGATGGAGCCGCCCAGCAGTCCTCCCAGCACCAGGGGAACCAGCGCGAAAATACTCAGGAGCCCCACGTAGAGGCTGTCCTGGGTCAGCCGGTACACCTCCAGGCTCACCGCAACCAGGGTCAACTGGCTGCCGAGGTTGGAGACGGCGGATCCGAGCCAGAGCCTGCGGAAGTCGGGGCTTTCGCGCAGCGGGGTGAGGTCAGCCAGAAGTTTTGCCACTGGGCAACTCTAGCCGCGCACGCCGGTGGAACCGGGGCACCCTGCGGTGGACTGCCGTGCGGGGTACGGGCTGCGGTGGGGGCTGCCGAGCCGCGGCCGGGCTGCCGGCCCCGAAGGTTCACCTTGGCCTTGGTATTCTCGGGGATAGCCCCGGGCGGGGCATCACAACGGTGGAGGGAGTGCGCATGCAGTTGTCCAGACGGCTGCTTTTCGGCTCGTCGGTCTGGGAGGTCACCCGGCCGCGCACTCCGCTGACCTCCGGCCACCTGATGATCCGCCTCAGCGATCCGGCAACGGCCCTGGACCACCGTTCGGCCGCCGACTGGCTGCGTTGCCACAACGCTGCCCGCAGAGCACTGGCCGACGTCCTGGGGGCTGATACCTGCACCCTGCTCTTCGCGCACCGCTGGCATGCGCTCGGTGCCTCGATCGGCGAACCGGCTGCGGAATCCTCCACCCCCACGTTCCACCTTTTCGGTCGCTGGGACGGCGAACCGGTCACCCCGGCGGAACAGCTCTCCCTGCCGGCGCAGCGCCGGAAGCCTGCGTCGGACCAGGACCTGGACAAGTACGACGCCGGCCTGCGCACCGCGTTGCTGAACGCGGCAGGCCCGGCGGTACGCTCGGGGGCTGGCCCGGAATCCGGTGCGCCGCTGCCCGCCATCCGCGCCTGGCCGCCATCGACCCCGGCAGGGTCCCACCACACGGTCCTGTCCCCCGAGCGGCCCCTCGGGTCCGTGGAGGATGTGGCCCCGGGGGAACTACTGGCCCTGGCCGCGGCTTTGGAGGCCCTGGCGCTCCGTCAGGCCGTCACCGGCCTGAGCTGCATCGTGCCGGACACCGCCGTCACGGGCCGCCGCCTGGAACTGCACGCGCTGGGCCGCTCCGCCGGTGAAGCCGTCAACCCCTTTGAAATGTTGCTGCATTCCCCGGAGATTAGCCCCGCCTTATTGTGATTTAGTCATAATAAGTGCTTGAATGGGGCTATGACAGTTCACGAGGCCGGCCAGGATGCATGGGCAGCTGCCCTGCGCGCCCACGGCCGCCGGGTGACCAAACAGCGGCTGGCGGTCCTCACCGCCGTCGAACACCACCCTCACTCGCCGGCTGAAAGCATCCTTGCCGCCGCGCGTGAGGAGCTGCCCGAGATGACCGCACAATCCGTATATGTGGTCCTTGGAGACCTCACGGACCTGCATATGCTGCGCCGGTTCGAACCACCCCACTCCCCTGCGCTGTACGAGACGCGGGTGGGCGACAACCACCACCACGCCATCTGCATCAGTTGCGGGCGGGTGGAGGACGTGGACTGCGCCGTGGGCCATGCGCCCTGCCTCACGCCGCACTGGGACGAAAACTCCGAGCCGATGACCATCCAGATCGCTGACGTTATGTACCAGGGCATCTGCCAGGACTGCCAGCGCACCCAAAAGCTACCCGCCGAACGAAACTAAGCAAGAAAACCAACCAAAGGAGAAAGATGACCTTGAACATCTCTGCGCCCGCTGTGTCCACCACACAGTCCGGTGCTCCCGTCACTTCCGATGCACACTCGAAGGCTGTCGGCGCTGACGGCGCCATCATCCTGACCGACCACTACCTGATCGAGAAGCTCGCACAGTTCAACCGCGAGCGCGTCCCGGAGCGTGTAGTGCACGCCAAGGGCGGCGGAGCCTTCGGTAAGTTCACCACGTCCGAGGACGTCTCCAAGTACACCAAGGCCGCGTTCCTGCAGCCGGGCGTCGAGACCGAAATGCTGATCCGTTTCTCCTCGGTCGCCGGCGAGAACGGCTCCCCCGACACCTGGCGCGATCCCCGCGGCTTCGCCGTCAAGTTCTACACCTCCGAGGGCAACTACGACCTCGTGGGCAACAACACCCCGGTATTCTTCATCCGCGACGGCATCAAGTTCCCGGACTTCATCCACTCGCAGAAGCGCCTCCCGGGCACCCACCTGCGCGATGCCGACATGCAGTGGGACTTCTGGACCCTGTCCCCGGAGTCCGCACACCAGGTCACGTGGCTGATGGGCGACCGCGGCCTGCCGGCTTCCTGGCGCGAAATGCAGGGCTACGGCTCGCACACCTACCAGTGGATCAACGCCGAGGGTGAGCGCTTCTGGGTCAAGTACCACTTCAAGTCCAACCAGGGCGTCAAGACCATCACCGGCGACCGCGCCGAAGAGCTGGCCGGTTCGGATGCGGATTTCTACATCCGCGACCTCCAGGAGAACATTGCTGCCGGCAACTTCCCCTCCTGGGACCTGCACGTCCAGGTCATGCCTTACGAGGACGCCAAGACCTACCGCTTCAACCCGTTCGACCTCACCAAGGTGTGGCCGCACTCGGATTACCCGCTGATCAAGGTGGGCACCATGGAGCTGAACCGGAACCCGGAGAACTACTTCGCGCAGATCGAGCAGGCCACCTTCGCGCCGTCGAACTTCGTGCCGGGCATCGCCGCTTCGCCGGACAAGATGCTGCAGGCCCGCATCTTCTCCTACGCTGACGCGCACCGCTACCGCGTGGGCACCAACCACGCCCAGATCCCGGTGAACCAGCCGAAGAACCAGGTCAACAACTACAGCCAGGACGGCGCCGGGCGTTACCACTTCAACGCCCCCTCCGTTCCGGTCTACGCCCCGAACTCGGTGGGCGGCCCCGCTGCCGTTGAGCCCGCGGTTGCGGGCGGCGGCTGGGAGAACGACGGCGAGCTGACGCTCTCCGCACACTCCCTGCACGCCGAGGACGGCGACTTCGGCCAGGCCGGCACGCTGTACCGGGAAGTGTTCGACGACGGCGCCAAGGCCCGCCTGCTGGACACCATCACCGGTGCGGTGGGCGGCGTGAAGACCCCCGAGATCAAGGAACGCGCCATCCAGTACTGGACCAACGTTGATGCCGACCTCGGCGCCAAGCTGCGCGCCAACCTGGGCACCGGCCAGACCGAATCCGACGCCGAGGCAGCCAACAAGCTGTAGCCTCGTTGTTCTGCGGCGCCCCCGGCGCCGCTGACTGCGATTCACAAGGACACCCCGCTGCGGAGCATCCGCGGCGGGGTGTCCTGCGTTTGCCGTATGCGGCTCTTCCCTGCCGTTTGGCTCTTACCCGCTGTTTTCCCGCATGCCGTTTTCCACATACCGTTTTCCACATACGGGCCCCCGGCCACTGGCCCGGCCGGCGACGCCGCCCTAGGCTCCCTATATGAACACATTCGCCGGTATCCCCGCCGCTGCCTTCGGCTTTTATGCCGAACTTGAGCAGAACAACAACCGGGAGTGGTGGCTGGAGCACAAGCCCGGCTACGAAACGCTCGTCCGGGAACCGCTGACTGCCCTGCTGGCCGAACTGGAGCCGAGGTTCGGGCCCGCGAAGATCTTCCGCCCCAACCGGGATGTCCGGTTCTCGCCGGACAAGTCCCCGTACAAGACGGCCCAGGGGGCCCTCGCGTCCTTCCAGGAAGGCGTGGGCTACTACGTGCAGATCAGCGCCGACGGCCTCCTGGTGGGCGGCGGCTGCCATTCGAGCTCACCGGCCCAGCTTGCCCGCTTCCGGAATTCGGTGGACGCGACCGGAACGGGCGAATCCTTGGAGCAGATCGTCCGCAGGGTCGCCGAGGCCGGCTTTACTGTCGAAGGCGAAAGGCTCAAGACCGTGCCGCGGGGCTTCCCGCGTGAACATCCCCGGGCGGAGCTCCTCAAATACAAGTCGCTCTCCGCCGGCCGGGTGCTGGGTGAACCGGACTGGCTGTCCACGCCTGCAGCCGCTGAGGAAATTGGCCGGCTCTGGGACGAACTGCGGCCCCTCGTTGAATGGATGGGCCGCCACGCAGCACCCTAGGCCCGCGCTTAAAGCTCAGAAGTGCTGGCCGTCGGTGGCCAGGCGGTGCTCAAGGTTCGAGAAGAAGACGGCCACCATCAGCTCGAAGGCCTTCGTCGCTTCCTCGGGCTGGTTCATCACCACAAAATCGAACTGCAGGCCGTAAAAGGTGGACGTGAAGAGCCGGGCGTCAGTGTCCGCGTACTCGGGGCGGATGCCCTGCACCACCAGCCAGTCGCGCGCCTTGTCGTGAAGCATGCGAAAGTGGTCCTGCGCTGTTCCGCGGGGCGAGGCCGCCACGACGTCCTGCGCGGTGGCCTCAAACTCCAGCCTGGCCAGGTGGCGGTTCCGCTGCGCCATGGTCCACTGCCAGGATTCCATCAGGAAAGACCGCCAGGCGTCCCTGTCAATGTCGCGCACGTCCGTGGTGCGCATGCTGTCCAGCCGGGATTCGATGGAGCGGATGATCTCGTTGACCAGCTGTTCCCGGTTGCCGAAGTGGTAGACCAGAACGTAGGAGCTGATGCCCAGGCCCTCTGCGAGGCTCCGGAACGTGAGCTCGGCCAGGGTCTTGTCCATCAGGTAGTCCTGGATGGCGGACAGCAGCTCCGCCTTGCGCTCGGGTTTAACAGCTCTGGCCATGACTCCATCTTATGGAGTCATGGCCAGAGCGAATTCCGCGGGAGTCCGCAGGACGGGCGTGAGATCAGTTACGCGTGAGCGCGTCCTCGTCCTCCGGCGTTGCCTTCGGGGCGGCGTTCGGAGCGGCCTTCGGAGCGCCGTTGACGGCGGCCTTGGCTTCCGCGAACTTCTCATTCAGCCGGGAGTGCCGCTGGCCGTAGGAGAAATAGATCGCCACGCCGATGACCAGCCAGATGGCGAAGAAGATCCACGTCTCAACTGCCAGGTTGGTCATCAGGTAGAGGCACAGGAGTGCGGACACCACCGGGAGGACCTTGCCGAACGGCACGCGGAAAGCCGGCTTCAGGTCCGGGCGCTTCTTCCGCAGGACCAGGATGCCCAGGCTCACCATCACAAAGGCGGACAGCGTGCCGATGTTGATCATTTCCTCGAGCAGGTCCACGTTGGTCAGGCCTGCCACGACGGCCACAGCCGCGCCGCAGATGATCTGGAGGCGGACCGGCGTCGCACGGATGGTGCTGGTCTTGGACAGCGAACGCGGCAGCAGGCCGTCGCGGCTCATGGCCAGGACCACGCGGGACAGGCCCATCAGCAGCACCATGATCACCGTGGTGAGGCCCACGAGGGAGCCGAACGCGATGACCTTGGCGGCGTCGGTGTTGCCCACGGCTTCGAAGGCGGTGGTCAGTGTGGGGTTCTTGGCCTCGGCCAGCTGCGTGTAGGACACCATGCCGGTCAGGGCGAGCGACACCAGGATGTAGAGGACAGTGACGATCGCCAGGCCGCCGAAGATGCCCCGCGGCAGGGTCTTCTGCGGGTTCTTGACCTCTTCGGCCGAGGTTGCCACGACGTCGAATCCGATGAAGGCGAAGAAGACGAGCGCCGCGCCGGCGAAGATGCCCAGGGTGCCGTACTGTGCCGGAACGGCTCCGGTCAGGAAACCGAAGAAGGACTGCTTGAGCACGTCAGCCGTGCCCGAGGCGGCCGTGGGTTCGGAGGCCGGAACGAACGGCGAGTAGTTCTCGACCTTCACGTAGGTGAAGCCGACCACGATGACGAACAGCACGACGGCGATCTTGATCAGGGTGAAAATGTTGCCAACGCGGGCGGACAGCTTTGTCCCCAGCACCAGCAGGACGGTGAAGACTGCCACGATCAGGAAGGCACCCCAGTAGAGGTCGATGCCGCCGAGCGAGATGGCGGGCGGAATGTCCACGCCCATGAGCGCGAAGACCTTGCTGAGGTAGATGCCCCAGTACTTGGCGATCACGGCCGCGGCGGTGAAGAGTTCCAGGATGAGGTTCCAGCCGATGATCCAGGCCAGCAGCTCGCCCATGGTGGCGTACGTGAAGACGTAGGCGGAACCCGCCACCGGGATGGCCGTGGCAAACTCGGCGTAGCACATGATGGCCAGCGCACAGGTGACCGCGGCAATGGCGAAGGAAACCGTCACGGCGGGGCCGGCGAAGTTCGCGGCAGCCTTGGCTCCGACGGAGAAGATCCCGGCACCAACTGCGACGGCGACGCCCATGATCATGAGGTCCCACGTGCTCAGGGAACGCTTCAGCTTGCGTCCGGGTTCATCGGCGTCGGCGATCGACTGCTCGATGGATTTCGTCCGGAAAAGGTTCATAGGAAAGTCCACAATCTCGATAGCTTGCTGGAAACAGACTTATCAAGAGTAGTGTCCATCCAGTGGACGGTCACATTTATCCCAAATAGTGAGACGCCAAAGAGCGCGAACGAACAGTTGGGGCCCCTCGGGAGAGGGGCCCCAACTGTTCGTTCGCGCTCCTGTTGGGCGCTGTTTGGGAGGGCAGCTCAGGACGGCCAGTCCATCAGCTTTGACCGGATCAGGAACCGCTTCCCTTCCGGCGCCTCAACCGAGAACCCGCTCCCCCGGCCCGGCACCACGTCCACGGTCAGGTGGGTGTGGCTCCAGTAGTTGAACTGCTCCTTGGACATCCAGAACTCAAGGGGCTGCGGCTCCACGCCGTCGGCGATGTCGAACAGCCCCAGGAGGACGTCCGCGCCGGCGGTGATGAACTCCCCGGCCGGATAACACATGGGCGAGGATCCGTCACAGCAACCGCCGGACTGGTGGAACATCAGAGGCCCGTGTTGGATCCAGAGCTTTCTGAGCAGCTCCACCGCTTCGGCGGTGAGCGCCACCCGGGAGATGTCCTCCCCGGGTAGCGTCACTGCGGCATGAAGCCTCGCCTCCGACATCAGTACTTGATGACGACGCGGCCGTCGATCTTGGCGTGCTTCATCTCGTCAAGAACGGCGTTGACTTCGGAAAGCTCCCGGGTGGACACGGTGGGGTGGATCTTGCCCTCTGCGTAGAACTCGAGTGCTTCCTCGAGGTCCTGCCGGGTACCCACGATGGAGCCCCGGACCGTCAGGCCCTTGAGCACGATCTCAAAGATCGGCGCAGGGAAGTCGCCCGGCGGCAGCCCGTTGAACACGATGGTTCCACCACGGCGCGCCATCCCGATCGCCTGCCCGAATGCTGACGGGTGCACAGCAGTGACCAGGACTCCATGGCAACCTCCGGTTTCACGTTGGATGACTTCGGCGGGATCGTCGTGCAGCGCGTTCACGGTGAGTTCCGCGCCGTGCTTCTTGGCCAGGGCCAGTTTGTCGTCCGCAATGTCCACGGCGGCGACCCGCAGACCCATCGCCACGGCGTACTGGACGGCGATGTGCCCGAGCCCGCCGATGCCGGAAATGGTGACCCACTGACCCGGCTTGGCCTCGGTCATTTTCAGCCCCTTATAGACGGTGACCCCGGCGCAGAGCACCGGTGCCACCTCCACGGGGTCCGAACCCGCGGGAATCCTGGCGGCGAAGCGGCTGTCCACCAGCATGTACTGCCCGAACGAGCCGTCAACGCTGTAACCGGCGTTCTTCTGCGCTTCACACAACGTCTCCCAGCCGGTGCGGCAGTACTGGCAGTCACCGCAGGCGGACCAGAGCCAGGCGTTGCCCACGAGGTCTCCGACAGCCAAATCAGTGACACCTTCACCCAAGGCAACAACTTCGCCTACGCCTTCGTGGCCGGGGATGAACGGCGGTGAGGGCTTGACCGGCCAGTCGCCCTCGGCTGCGTGAAGGTCCGTGTGGCAGACACCGGTGGTGATGACCTTGACCAGCGCCTCACCGCGCCCCGGGGTGGGAATGGGGAGGGTCTGGATCTGAAGATCCTTGCCGAATTCAGTTACTACGGCTGCTTGCATTGTCGTCGTCATTGGCGAAATCCTTGCGTCGTTAAAGCATTGCTTTTGAGGGGGCGGTAAAGGGTCGTGCTGCCTTCCTGAGGGGTGGCCAGGTGGTGCGGGCGGGGACGGATGCGTGCAATCCGTCCCCGCCCGGGCTCAGAGCGGCCTAGAAGAAGCCGAGCTTGTTTTCGTTGTAGCTGACCAGGAGGTTCTTGGTCTGCTGGTAGTGGTCCAGCATCATGGAGTGGTTTTCACGTCCGATGCCGGAGGACTTGTATCCGCCGAACGCTGCGCCGGCCGGGTAGGCGTGGTAGTTGTTGACCCAGACACGGCCCGCCTGGATTTCGCGGCCGGCACGGTACGCAACGTTGCCGTTGCGGGACCAGACACCGGCGCCCAGGCCGTAGAGCGTGTCGTTGGCGATGTCCATGGCGTCGCTGTAATCGCTGAAGCGGGTCACGGAAACCACCGGGCCGAAGATCTCCTCCTGGAAAATCCGCATCTTGTTGTTGCCTTCGAAAACGGTCGGCTGGACGTAATAGCCGCCCGCCAGATCGCCTTCCAGCTGGGCGCGGGCGCCGCCGGTGAGCACCTTGGCACCTTCCTGCTTGCCGATGTCGATGTAGGAGAGGATCTTTTCCAGCTGGTCGTTGGAGGCCTGTGCGCCCACCTGGGTTTCGGTGTCCAGCGGATTGCCTTGAATCATCTTCTCCACACGGGCCACGGCGTCGGCCATGAAGGAGTCGTAGATGTCTTCCTGGACCAGGGCTCGGGAGGGGCAGGTGCAGACTTCGCCCTGGTTGAAGGCGAACAGCGCGAAGCCTTCCTGTGCCTTGTCATAGAACGCGTCGTCGGACTCGGCAACGTCGTTGAAGAAGATGTTCGGGCTCTTGCCGCCGAGCTCCAGGGTGACCGGGATCAGGTTCTGGCTGGCGTACTGGCTGATCAGCCGGCCAGTGGACGTCTCGCCGGTGAAGGCGATCTTGCGGATCCGGGGGCTGGAGGCGAGGGGCTTGCCGGCCTCGACGCCGAAGCCGTTGACCACGTTGAGCACGCCGGCAGGCAGCAGATCGCCGATGAGTTCCATCAGGACCAGGATCGAGGAGGGCGTCTGCTCTGCGGGCTTAAGGACCACGGCGTTGCCCGCGGCCAGTGCCGGGGCGAGCTTCCAGACGGCCATGAGGATGGGGAAGTTCCACGGGATGATCTGGCCTACGACGCCGAGGGGCTCGTGGTAGTGGTAGGCGGTGGTGTCGTCGTCGAGCTGTGACAGCCGGCCTTCCTGGGCCCGGACGGCGGAGGCGAAGTAGCGGAAGTGGTCGGCGGCCAGCGGAATGTCCGCGTTGAGGGTTTCGCGGATCGGCTTGCCGTTGTCCCAGGACTCGGCGACGGCGAGCATCTCGAGGTTCTCGTCGATGCGGTCCGCGATCTTGTTCAGGATGGCTGCGCGCTCGGCGACGGAGGTCTTGCCCCAGGAGGGCGCGATCTTGTGTGCGGCGTCCAGTGCCAGTTCGATGTCCTCGGCCGTGCCGCGGGCCACCTCGCAGAATGCCTTGCCGGTGACCGGGGTGATGTTTTCGAAGTACTGGCCCTTGACGGGGGCAACCCACTCGCCGCCGATCCAGTTCTCGTAGCGGTCCTTGAACGTGACCTTCGAACCTTCGGTACCGGGCTGTGCGTAGACAGTCATTGCTAGCTCCTTTGCTGTGCAAGATGATTAGCGGCCAGTACTGCGGCCGCCGTTGCATTCAGCGTAGGAGCGGGGAGGTTGCAGTCAGGTTGCAACCCAAGTGACGCGGCTCACGTTGTGAGGTCAGGCGCTGAGTTCAGTTTCCAGCCGTTCAAGATCGGCGACGAGGGCGGCCCGCCTGGGCGAGCGCGGCGGCAGGAGCTTCAGTGCGGCGATGCGGACGCCGACGTCGTCCTTTGCTTCCGGCAGTTCCGCGTACTTCAGCAGCGCATCAGCGCTGCCGTCGGTGAGCACCGCTTCGCGCAGCAGCGAGGATACGCGGTCCCTGAGTTCGACGATGCCCGGCGCTTCCGAGCGGGGCAGCACGGCGCCGCGGTAGATCTCCAGGGCGATGCGGTGCGCCCCGCGCTGCAGGCAGTTGAGGACCTGGCCGGAATCCGGCATGAGGTCCATCGGCAGCCGATAGGGTCGGGACCCGGGGACGGCCTCCGGGCTGAGCTGCTGCAGGACCTTGCGCAGGCGCACCATCTCGGGGCGGAGCGTCATGGAGGTGCCCTCGCCCGGGTACAACAGGGTGCAGAGTTCCTCCGCGCTGAGACCGTCCGGATGGACGCTGAGAAGTGCCAGGATTTCGCTGTGCCGGGCCGAGAGCGCCACGGTGCGGCCCTCAATGCTGAGCAGTGCCTGATCCCGGCCCAGGATCTGGAGGCTGTTGCGGTAGAGGCTGCCGGTACCCGCGGCGGACCCAGTGCGCCCCGCGGCAGCCGCGGACCGCCGTCGGGCAGGTGCGGCCTGGCGGGCGGCCGCCAGCTGGAGCCGCTCCACGCGCAACTGGGCCTGGGCTGCCGCAACGGTGGCTTCCACCAGTGAGAGCGTGTGCGGTGCGACGGCGGATTCGGTGCCGGTGATGTCCACGACCCCCAGCAGGGCGCCGGAGTCCGGGTCGTGGAACGGCACGGCCGTGCAGCTCCACGGGTGGACGGAGCGCTTGTAGTGCTCGGCGCCGGAAATCTGGATGCTGCGGCCCAGGGCCAGGGCTGTGCCCGGGGCACTGGTGCCCACGCTGGCCTCGGACCAGTCGGCGCCGGCCACGAACATCATGCCCTCGGCCCGGCGCTGCGTCACGGCGTCGCCCTCCACCCACAGGAGCCGGCCCACCTCGTCACCCACGGCTACCAGCAGGCCGCTGTCGTGGCTGGGCAGGACCAGGAGCTTATGGATGACGGGCATGATGGTGGCGAGGGGATGCTGCCGGCGGTATTCCTCGAGCTCTTCCTGGTCCATGGCCAGCGGCGCTTCGGGGTTGTCCGGATTCGCGCGGAACTGGACTGATCGCTGCCAGGATTCCTCCACGAGGCTTCGCAGTCCGGGCACGCGAACGTTATTGGCCTGACCGGAGCTGCCGGCACCGAGCGGGCCGGGTCCGGCCAGCAGTTCGTGACCAGCGAGGGCATGCCGCTGAAGCAGTGCCGCAGCGTCAACGCTGTCCGCGCTGCCAGGGACGGCCGGCTGCATTGTTTTCCTCATTGGACTCCCCTGCCGGCACAACAGTGTGCCAGGCGTGACGGCATGCCGAAGTGGCTTGGTCCGGCCAGTCTAGTTCCCGCCCGGCGCCGCCGCCACCGGTCCGTTGGTCCACCGGAGCGGGTCAGTCCTCAGCGCTGCGGGAGATGCGGATCATTTCCTCGCGCGGCACAACCTTCACCCGTTCACGCACGACGCCGGTGTCCGCCTGCGCTTCCGTCCACGCCTTCCCGAGGGCTGCTTCGTGCGCGTCGAGCCTGTTCCAGCCTTCCCAGGTGGTGTACTCCACCCCCCGCTCCTCAAGCAGGGCGATGATGGCGTGCGGATCCGGGTTCTGCGCCGGCGGCAGGGTCAGCCGGTCCTCGAGCAGGCAGCCGATGGTCTCCAGGGCATCGCCCTTGGTGTGCCCGATGAGGCCGACGGGACCGCGCTTGATCCAGCCGGTGGCGTAGATCCCCGGGACGGGGTTGCCGGCAGCGTCCAGGACGCGGCCGCCCTCGTTGGGGATCACGCCTGCTTTGGCGTCGTATTCCAGTTCGTCCAGCGGCGATCCGTGATAGCCGATGGCCCGGTAGACAGCCTGGACGGGGTAGTCGATGTACTCTCCCGTGCCCTTGACGTTGCCTGTGCCGTCCAGCTGCATCCGCTCAAACTTGATCCCCGCAACCTTGCCGTTGCCCGCGGCGCTACCCGCGGCGTCGTAGATCTCGACCGGGCTGTGCAGGAAGTGCAGGTGGAGCCGGCGGGAGGAGGGCACTTCGGCTTCGGCGTGCTCTTCAACCAGCCAGTTGGTCATGGTGTTCACCATGGTCTTGGTCTGGTTGTTGGTGCGGATGGCTTCCTCGGAGGCTTCGTCGAACTCAAAGTCCTCGGGGTACAGCACGATGTCAACGTCCTTGGCGTGGCTCAGTTCGCGCAGCTCCAGCGGGGTGAACTTCACCTGGGCCGGGCCGCGGCGGCCGAAGACGTGGACGTCCGTGACCGGGGAGTTTTTCAGCGTCCGGTAAACGTTGTCCGGGATTTCCGTGGACAGCAGCTCGTCGGCGTGCTTCACCAGCATGCGGGCCACATCCAGGGCCACGTTACCGTTGCCGATGACCGCGATTTCCTTGGCGTCCAGCGGCCAGTCACGGGACACGTCGGGGTGGCCGTCGTACCAGGAGACGAAGTCGGCGCCCCCGTAGGAGCCCTCGAGCTCGACGCCGGGAATGTTCAGGTCCGCGTCCTTGATGGCGCCGGTGGAGAAAATCACGGCGTCGTAAAAAGCGCGGAAATCATGGAGTTTCAGGTCGCGGCCATACGTCACGTTGCCGAGGAAGCGGATGTCGCCCCGGTCCAGCACCTTGTGGAGCGCGTTGACGATGCCCTTGATGCGCGGGTGGTCCGGAGCCACGCCGTAGCGGATCAGGCCGTACGGTGCAGGGTAGGCCTCGAAAAGGTCGATGCTGACTTCAAAGTCGCCGTCCTTGACCTCATTGGACTTGGTCAGGATGTCCGCAGCGTAGACGCCTGCCGGTCCGGCGCCGACGATCGCGACGCGGAGCGGACGTTTGGGGGTGGTTTCGGCCGAATTGGACACCGGGAGCCCTTCCAGAACTGAGAGACTGCGCCAGGTCACTTAGCGCACAATTCCCCCATTCTAAGTGGTCAGCCCGCTTTCCCCGGGGAGTTATTGAGGGATACGACGTCGCCCTCCTGGTACAGCAGGGCGCGCAGTTCGGATTCGGCCGAGCCCGTCCGGCGCGGGTCGATGGTCTCCCCCGCGGAAAAATGATCCAGCAGGCGCGGATCCACATAGCTTTTACGGGCGATCGACGGCGTGTTCCCGAGCACCGCCGCGGCGTCCTGCATCGCCAGGCTGATGGCCCGCTTCTTCGCCGCCACCGTCGCCTGCGGCCCGGACCGGGCGAGACTGACCGCCGCGGCCACCGTGCCTCGAAGGGTGCGGAAATCCTTGGCGGTGAAGTCCGCGCCGGTGCGTTCCTTCACGTATTCATTGATGTCAGCACTGCCCACCGGATGCCAGCTGCGCCCGTTCTTGTACGCCAGGAGCCTGGCGTTACCACCGCGGCGCTTGAGCGAACGGACCAGGGCGGCGAGGTCGGCGTCGTCGATCTCCGAGTCCCAGGTCTTGCCGCTCTTGGCGGGGAAGCTGAGCTGGAGGGCCTCCTGCTTCACTTTCACGTGCGCGCACAGCAGGGTGGCCAGGCCGTGGCTGCCGTTCTCGTTGGTGTACCGCTCGGATCCGACCCGCAGCGATCCGCTGTCCAGCATCCTGAAGGCACCCGCCAGGACGCGTTCGCGGGAGAATCCCTCGTTGCGGAGGTCCATGGTGACCAGCCTGCGTGCCCCTGGCAGGGATTCGGCGAGCTGAAGGGCCCGGTCGAACTTGAGCCGGTCCTTCTTTTCACGCCAGGCCGGGTGGTAGATGTACTGGCGGCGACCCACCGCGTCCAGTCCGGTGGCCTGGATGTGGCCGTTGTCGTAGGGCGCAATCCACACATCGGTCCACGCCGGCGGGATGCCGATGCTCTCCAGCCGCTCCCGGACAGGCCCCGGGGGCAGCGTGGAACCGTCCAGGTCGCGGTAGGTGAAGCCCGTGCCTGCGGCCAGCCGCCGGTAGCCCCTGCCCGAGGCGTTGCTGTGGCGGAGCCTCACCGGAGCGCCCGCTCAGAATGCGCGTTCATATTGGTAAGCCTACTGAGTACCGCAAGCCCCTGGGGTACCGTTCCCGCAGTATCGGCATTGTGTTGGCGGAATACCGCCGGCGGAGGTGGTGTTATTGATCGTGTGCCTACACCCGACGGAACCGCCACCCCTATTGCTATGACCGCACCGGGCAGCCCTGTTTCCGCTGCCGCGTCCAACAGCGCTTCCGGCGGACAGCCGGCACGCCCCGGAGCCGCGCTTAAGGCCGTGGACAAGGACACCACGGCGGGTGTCCTCTTCGGGATCGGCGCATATGGACTCTGGGGGCTGCTGCCCCTTTACTTCTTCGTGCTGCAGCCCGCAGGTGCGGTGGAAATCGTGGCCAACCGGGTGGTGTGGTCGCTGGTGTTCTGCACGCTGCTGGTGACGGTCACCCGTTCCTGGGGCGTCCTGGCGGCTGCGTTCCGTGACCGGGCCATCTTCGGCACGTTGTCCATCGCCGCGGCCCTCATCGCCGTCAACTGGCTGACCTACACGTACGGTGTGACCACCGGCCAGGCCGTGGAGGCGTCCCTGGGCTATTTCATCAACCCCCTCGTCTCCGTCCTGCTGGGCGTGTTCGTACTCAAGGAAAAGCTGCGTCCGCTCCAGTGGGCCGCCGTCGGGATCGGGTTCATCGCCGTGGTGGTCCTGACGATTTCGTACGGGAAACTCCCGTGGATCGCGCTGACGCTGGCGGTGAGCTTCGGGCTCTATGGCTTCGTAAAGAAGCGGATCGGTCCCAAGGCGGACGCCATCACCAGCCTGACGATGGAGACGGTGGTGCTCACTCCCCTGGCGGCCGCCACGATGATCTTCCTCGCCGTCAGCGGCACCAACACGCTCGGAACCCAGGGCTCCGCGCACTTCTGGCTCCTGGTTTCCTCGGGCGTGATCACGGCCGTGCCGCTGCTGTTCTTCGGAGCCTCTGCCCGCCGCCTGCCCATGACCACCATCGGGCTGCTGCAGTACTTCGCGCCCGTGCTCCAGTTCATCGTTGCCCTGGTGGTGTTCAAGGAGGCCATGACCCTGGACCGCTGGATCGGCTTCGGCGTGGTGTGGCTGGCTCTGCTGGTGCTGACCGTGGACATGCTGGCCGCGACGCGCCGGAACTCCGTGGCCCGGAAGCGTGCGCTGCGGGAAGCGCGAACGGGCAGATAAGGCCCTGTTTTCCGCTTTTTGGGGGCATTATCTGCCCGCTCGCGCTCTGCTGGGTCAGGGCGCCATGGCGGTGTCCACCCGCTCGTACTCGCGCGGGATGACCACCATGGGCACCGGCAGCGCGCGGAGCACCTTGTTGGCCGTGCTTCCAATGAACAGCTTGTTCTTCTCGGCCAGGCGCGAGGAACCCACAATCAGAATCTCGCCGTCATCCCATTCGAGGTCATCGATGCATTCCTCGATGGTGCGGCCGTGGGCAACTTCCACCGTGACTTTGTGCCCGTCAGGAAGACGGCGCGACGCTTCGGTGAGCACGGTGTTCGCGTGGATGTGCGCCGCGTTGACCACTTCGCCCGGGTCGCCTTCGGCGTCGAGTTCCACCAGGGAAACCATCCGCAGCGGCACGCTCCGGCGTCCCGCCGCCCCGATGGCGACGTCGATCGCCGCTTCCGCGCCGGCGCGCTGGCCGACGGCGAGGGTCAGCCGGGTGATCGCCTCGGTCCGGCGGTAGCCGCGCGGAGCCAGCGCGACGGGCACGGGCGATGCATGCAGGAGGCCGTTGGCCACGCTGCCCACGGTGTGGCGCTTGAACAGTCCGTTGCTCGCCGCCCCAACCACAATAAGTGCGGCGTCATTGTCAACGGCGGCCTCGATCAGTCCCGCGGCGAACGAGTCCGCGTGGCGCGCATGGAACTCCACGGGGACGTCGTCCGGGACCCGACTGAGCCCTTCGCGCTGCGCGTCCTGCACTGCCTTCTCGTTGGCGAGGACATGGCCGCTCGCCACGTCCTGGGCAACATGCAGCCCTTTGTCCACCACAAAGACCAGATCCAGCTGCGCGCCCTGCGCCCGGGCCAATGCGGTGGCCAGGGCAACGGCATCCGCGCCGCGCTCGTTTGGTGTGTAGCCGACTACGTATCGCATGGGTGAACCCCTCTTTGGGTCTGGGGCAGAATCCAGCCTCGCTCGGGGTTCCCGGGCGACGTCGGCCGGTCTGCGTTCCTGCAGTGGTACTGCTGACTCTAGCCCACACGGGCACCAATCAGGGGGGACATTTTCCAGCGGAAAACACGGAGAGCCGCGGACGGTCTGTCCGCGGCTCTCCGGTTGTAATGAGGGTGGTTAGGCGTGCGCCTTGATGGCGGCGGCCAGCACCTCGAGGCCGTCCAGCAGCAGCTCGTCGCCGATGACCAGCGGCGGCAGCAGCCGGATGACGTTGCCGTACGTGCCGCAGGTGAGGATGATGACGCCTTCCTTCAGGCAGGCGGCTGCAACGGCCTTGGTCAGCTCCGGGTTCGGTTCCTTGGAGCCGGCCTGCACGAGCTCGATGGCCAGCATGGCGCCGCGTCCGCGGATGTCGCCGATCACGGATTTCCCCGAAGCGGCAAGCTCGGCCTGCAGTTCGCGGAGGCGGCCGGTGGCCAGTTCCTCGATGTGCTTGGCGCGGCCGTTGAGGTCGTATTCCTCCATGGAGCCGATGGACGCGAGGGCAGCGGCGCAGGCAACCGGGTTGCCGCCGTAGGTGCCGCCGAGGCCGCCCGGGTGGACGGCGTCGAGCAGGTCTGCCCGGCCGGTGATCGCGGAGAGCGGCATGCCCCCGGCGATGCCCTTGGCCATGGTGATGATGTCCGGGACAACACCTTCGTGGTTGACGGCGAACCATTCACCCGTGCGGCAGAAGCCGGACTGGACCTCGTCGGCAATGAAGACGATGCCCTTTTCCTTGGCCCAGGCGGCCAGTGCCGGCAGGAAGCCGTCGGCCGGGACGATGAAGCCGCCCTCGCCCTGGATCGGTTCGATGATGATCGCGGCCACGGACTCGCCGCCGATCTGCTTCTCGATCATGGTGATGGCGCGCTTGGCGGCCTCTGCACCGGTGATTGAGGGGTTTTCCTCGCGGAACGGGTAGCTCATGGGCATGCGGTAGACCTCGGGCGCGAACGGGCCGAAGTTGGTCTTGTACGGCATGGCCTTGGCGGTCAAGGCCATGGTCAGGTTGGTGCGGCCGTGGTAGGCGTGGTCAAAGGCGACGACGGCGTCACGGCCGGTGGCCAGGCGGGCCACCTTGACGGCGTTTTCCACGGCTTCGGCACCGGAGTTGAACAGTACCGTTCGCTTTTCGTGGTCGCCGGGGGTGAGCCGGTTCAGCTGCTCGGCGACTGCCACGTAGCCTTCGTACGGGGTGACCATAAAGCAGGTGTGGGTGAAGTGCTCCACGGCTTCCTTCACGGCGCCGACGACGGCGGGATCGGACGCGCCGACGCTGGTCACGGCGATGCCGGAGCCAAGGTCGATGAAGGAGTTGCCGTCGACGTCGTGGATGATCCCGCCGTCGGCATCCGCGACGTAGACGGGGACGCTGGAGGCGACGCCGGCTGCCACGACAGCCTTGCGACGTTCGGTCAGCGCGATGGACTTGGGGCCCGGGAAGTCGGCCTGGACGCGGCGTTTCTGCTCGAGACGGAAGGTGATGTCATGGGCGGTTGCAGTCATGGGAATGCCTTTCTGGAAAATCGTGGAGTGAGTGAAGCGTCGGAGTTATGCGTCTGCTTTATGCATCCAGTGCACTCATCACATGCTTGATGCGCGTGTAGTCCTCGACGCCGTACATGGAAAGGTCCTTGCCGTAGCCGGATTGCTTGAAGCCGCCGTGCGGCATTTCGGCGGTCAGCAGGATGTGGGTGTTGATCCACACCGCGCCGAAATCCAGGTCGCGGCTGACGCGCATGGCGGTGCCGTGGTCGGTGGTCCAGACGCTGGAGGCCAGGGCGTAGTCGACGTCGTTCGCCAGCTCCACGGCCTCGGCCTCGGAGCTGAACGTCTGGACGGTGATGACCGGTCCGAAGGTTTCCTTCTGGACGATGTCGTCGGTCTGCTTGGCGCCGGTGATGATGGTGGGTTCGAAGAAGAAGCCCTTGTCCCCTGCCCGGTGGCCGCCGGTGACAATCTTGCAGTTCGCGGGCAGGTGCTCCACAACCGACGTCACGGCGTTGAAGTGGTTCACGTTGTTGAGCGGGCCGAAGTAGTTGTCTTCGTCGTTCTGCGAGCCGGTGTGAAGGGTCTTGGTGTGTTCCACCATGGCTGCCACGACGTCGTCGTGAACGGAGTCTTCCACCAGGACGCGGGTGATGGCGGTGCAGTCCTGGCCGGCGTTGAAGAAGGCGAACTCGGCGATGGCCGCGGCGCTCTTCTTGATGTCGGCGTCCTTGAAGACGATGGCCGGGGCCTTGCCGCCGAGCTCCAGGTGCGCGCGCTTGAGTCCCTTGGCAGCACCGGAGGCCACGGCGATGCCGGCCCGGACGGAGCCGGTGATGGAGACAAGGCCGGGGACCTTGTGCTCCACCATCATGGCGCCGGTTTCACCGGTGCCAAGCACCACGTTGAGGACGCCGGCCGGGAAGATCTCCCCGGCAAGGCGGGCGAGGACCAGGGTGGACTCGGGGGTGGTGTCCGAGGGCTTGAGCACCACGGTATTCCCGGCGGCGAGCGCGGGGCCGATCTTCCAGATGGCCATCAGGAACGGGTAGTTCCAGGGGGCCACCTGGGCCACGACGCCGATGGGTTCACGGCGCACGTAGGAAGTGTGGCCTTCGAAGTACTCGCCGGCTGACTTGCCTTCGAGGATGCGGGCGGCGCCGGCGAAGAAGCGCAGCTGGTCGGCGCCGGCGGCGACTTCCTCCGACGCGATCAGCGAACGCACCTGGCCGGTGTTGCGGTGCTGGGCTTCGACGAGTTCATCGCTGTTGGCCTCGACGGCGTCGGCAAGCTTGAGGAGCATCAGCTGCCGCTGGGCCGGGGTGACGTGCTTCCAGGTCTTGAAGGCATCCTTGGCAGCCGTCATGGCGGCGTCGACGTCGGCCTGCACGGAGATGGGCGATTTCGCCACCACCTCACCGTTGGTGGGATTCACGATGTCCAGCAGACCGGTGCCGGCGGGCGTGACGAATTCGCCGTTGATGAAGTTCTGCAAGGTTTGGACCACGGTGTTCAACCTCTTTCATGCTGGTTTCTGTAACCGGTTCTGCGACCGGCCCAGTGTTGCGACTGCTCATGAGCCTATGCCAGGGCCGGTACGCAGGGAATAGCCACCTGCACACCATCCCCGGAATCCTTTAGTGCGGTTGCCCAGCGCGCAGCTATCCTGAATCCATGGCAATTTCCCTCGCCGCCCTGCTGGGCGTCCAGTCGCTCAAGCTCGTCAAATCCGGCCTCGCCGAGACGACGTGGCACCAGGACATCCACTGGGTCGCCGTCACCGAGCAGGAGGACCCGCAGCGCTTCCTCAATGGCGGCGAGCTGGTGCTGACCACCGGGATGCGGCTGAAGTCCGCCCCGGACCAGCGCCGCTTTGTGCGGCAGGTGCAGCGGGCGGGTGCGGTGGGGATCGGTTTCGGGATCGGGCTGACGCACGACGCCGTTCCGCCGGCGCTGATTGCAGAGGCCAACCGCTGGGGCCTTCCCGTGGTGGAGGTCCCCTACGAGACACCGTTCATTGCGATCACCAAGCTGGTGGCGGATGCCCAGTCGGCGGACCACTACGCGAAACTGGAACGGCTCATCGCGGGACACCAAATCCTGGCCCGCGCCCTGCTGACCGGCGGCGGCCTCTCCGAGCTGCTCAAGAACCTCGGCTCCATGCTGCGCACGGATATTGTCCTGACCCAGTTCACTGCGCAGCTGTACAACAGCGTTCCCGGCAACCCCGCCCCCACGGCCGACACGTGGGCGTCCTACCCCATCCCCACCGGCCGGCGCGACGCGTGCACCCTCTGGGTCCGGCAGCCGTTCGAGGACTCCGGCATCGTCGGTTATGCCCAGAACCTCATCAGCGTCGAGTTGAACAACATGGTCAAGCAGCGGCAGGCCCAGCGGGCGCTGTCCGGCCAGGTCCTGGAGGACGTGATCCACGGGACCCTGGAATCCAGCGAGGCGGCCCGGCGGCTTGCCGGCATCGGCATCAACAGCACCCGCAAGAGCGTGGTCCTCCTCGCCGAGTCCGCGGCGCATCCCAAGCAGCTGGTGAGCTCCTCGATGCCGCGGCCGCTGGAGCACGGCGTGACCGCCGTCGTCGGGAAGGACCTGATCGTCGTTGTCCAGGACGACGGCAGCGGGGCCGCCGCCCTGGCGAAGAGCCTCAGCGACCATCTGGCCGAGGCCGGCATCCACGCCACGATCGGCATCGGCGGCGCCTACACCAAACCCAACGGGGTGCGCTGGAGCTACTTCGAGGCGCGCGACGCGGCCAGCCACGGCCTACCCGTCAACGAGCCCGAGCGCCTCAGCCTCACGTCGCTGCTCCTGGCCAGCGAGGACGTGCCGCTGGCGGACATGGCGAACGAGTCCCTCAACCCGCTGCGGAACTTCGACGCCCTGCACGGGGCCGAGCTGATGGCCACGCTGGAGAGCTACCTGAACAACAACGGCTCGGTGGCCGCCGTCGCCGAAGCGCTGACGCTGCACCGCAACACCGTGCGGTACAGGCTGGCGCAGATCACCGAGCTGACCGGCTACGATCCCGCGCAGACCCAGGACCGCGTGCAGCTCTGGCTGGCCCTGGCGGTCCAGCGGCTGAACCAGCGCCAGCAGCGGTAAGAAGCGGCTTTTCGGCCAGCACCGATTGCAGAGGGCCGCTTCGTTAGATGATCACCTGCGCCCCGGTGCTCGGGCTCCAGACAATGCGCCCGCCTTGAAAGTTCTGGATCACGGTTCCGCTGGAGCCAACGTATTCACTGGTGGTGGGATAGCCGAGCGGACCGTTCTCAAAACCCGTATTGGCCCAAGCCTGCCGGATACCGCCCTTGGACACGTGTGCGCCCGTGGCAGGGGACCAAACGATGCCGCCGCCTTCAAACATTTGGTAGGCCCCGC
The DNA here is from genome assembly GCF_964254335.1 of Arthrobacter sp. LjRoot78. Lineage (NCBI taxonomy): Bacteria > Bacillati > Actinomycetota > Actinomycetes > Micrococcales > Micrococcaceae > Arthrobacter > Arthrobacter sp. LjRoot78. Next base: position 3,388,437 of record NZ_CAXUTG020000001.1, read on the forward strand.
CATCCCGCAGACCCTTGATTTCATTCGTGTACGGGTATCCCAGTGGGCCATTCTGGAGTCCGCTCCACACCCAGGTGCTGCGGATCGCGCCCGTTGATACCTTCGCCCCGGTGGAGGCGGACCAGACAATCGACCCGCGTTGGAAATCCTGGTTCGCTCCGCCATTCCTTAGCCCGCCCACCTCACTGGCGACCGGATACCCCAGCGTGCCCGATTCATATCCCACGCCGCCCCAGGCAACCCGGATAGCGCCTCTCGACGTGTGGGCGCCGGTAACCGGGGACCATACAATGGCGCCCCCCTGGTACATCTGATAAACCCCACCCGACACGAGGCCACCGATTTCATCCGTCACCGGGTAGCCGAGGGGACCACTTTCCATTCCGGACCACAGCCAGGTGTTTCGGATGGCCCCAGTGGACTCGTACGCGCCGCTCGCTGCCGACCAGACGGCGGTGCCACGCTGATAGTCACGGTAGGCGCCGTAATTGGCGAGCCCCAGCGCCGCTGCCCTAACAGGACTACCCAGGCTGTTCCGGGCGGCAGCCTGATCGAGTTGGCTCACGATGGCCGGGGAGACGGAGTCAACTGTTACGGACGCCGATGTCGAAGTGATGTCGTTGACCCGGATCTGCACGCCGGCGTAGGTCGTAAACACTCCGCCGCGTTGCCATGCGAGGTTGGAGCCGTACCAGCCGCTGAAGGCAAGGGTACTGGGCGGAAGAAGCAGTGACGATCCCGGTTCCGGGCCCGCTTTGAGGATCTGGACGCCTTTGTTGCCGTTGACCGCGGTTGCCGAATCGTAGCCGACGGGAAGCCGAAGCTGAACGTAGTAGGTCTCGCCGCTGCCCGGATCCTGGAACTTCACGGCTCGAGCAGCGGAATTGCTGGCCCACGGAAGTAGCGTGACTGTCTGGCTGCCCTGCAATGTTCCAAGATCGCGGATCTCGTCCCCGCTCCCAAACGAACCGTAGTCGTAAAGGGCGGCGTTAAGGTAGGGCTGTGCGTACTGGGAGACGCCCATCAAATCAGTTCCGTCGCCATACTCGCGGGCATAACACTCGCCGTCGCCCACCGCCCAGGCTGTGACGGCCGTGTCCGCGCGTCCACTAGAGCAGTCGAGGGAGTTGGCATGCTGCAGACCGAACACGTGCCCGAACTCGTGCGCCAGGACTGGCGAAGTGAACCCACTGGTCAGCGGCATCACGATTCGCCCGGTGGTGGCTCCGGACGACCAGCCGGCGCCCAGGTTGCCGCCGACGGAATACACGACGACGTCTGACCTCGGAATGAATACGACGAGGGCCTGGCCCGGGTCAGCCTTCCACCCCAGCTCCCTGGTGATGGTCTCCAGAATCACATCGAAGTTGTCGCCGGAGCTGGCGCTGGTGACGAATCCCAGCTTGAGGCTGGCGAGGCTGATGGTCAGCTTGCCGTCGCTGATCGTTCGCCAGTAGTCCCCTGCCGAAGTAACGGCCGCCTTGGCTTTAGTGACATCGATGGATGCAACGTCGGCGTCAGTTTTATCTCTCGTCTTCGCCGTGACCAGGGTGACCTTGATGTCGGCTGCGCGCGCGCCAACTCCCGCGGATTGACGGACGATGGTTCTCTGGGCACCAGACTCTGCGGGCGCGGCCACCACAGGATCGGGCACCGCTGGCTCGGTCGTAGCGTTGGCGGCCGGCAGGCCGGCCATGACCAATAGGGAAGCGGCGGCAAAGGCAGCGGCAACTCGTATGAAGTATGGGGTGAAATTGGACATCAGCCACTCCCGGCAGGACTAACGGTTAACTCTGCGGAAGGACTCCCCCAGAAACTGCCAGCGGCTGGCGTGGACCCCCATGCTTTACGCCGACACTACGAATGGTAAGGCCACGAAGCACATTTGGGAACACTGTTCACATCAGTCACATACGGCGCATGCGTTTCGGGATTACGGTACGTCCGGAACTCGGGCCTTCCGGAGATGTTTGCCACATCTTTACAAACATCAAACGTCTAACGTCTAATGTTTAAGTATGGCAACCACGACGACGGCGGCACCGCCCGGAACTGACACCCCACCTGCCGAGCGGGCAAAGGCAGCCCGGCCCCGCGCCGTCGTCGTCTTCGGAATCGTGGCCTTTGTGCTGATCGGCCTCAACCTCCGCGCAGGCATCACCGGGGCCTCGGCCCTCCTCCATGACCTCCAGGAAGTCCTGGGCTACGGTGCATTCATTGCCGCTGTCATCCCCTCCGTTCCCACCCTGTGCTTTGCAGTCGCCGGGGCGGCCACGTCCTGGCTGACGCGCCGGATGGGGGTGGAAAAAGCCATCCTGCTGGCCCTGGGAATGCTGGCCGTCGGCCTTCTGGTGCGCGGTATCCCGTCCACGGGCATGCTGCTGGCCGGAACGGTGGTGGGGATGTCCGGGCTCGCTGTCTGCAACGTTGCCATGCCGTCCTTCATCCGCGAGCACTACGCCGACCGCACCTCCCTCATGACCGCCCTCTACACGGTCACCATGACCACGGGCGCCACCGTTACGGCCGTGATGGTGGTCCCGGTGGCCCAGCTCCTGGGTTCGGCGTCGGCGGGACTTGGCTCCATCGGACTGCTCTCCGTGGCCGCTTTCCTTGGCTTTCTCCCGGTGGCACTCCACGCCCACCGGAACGCCGCCCCCGGCCGGGGCACCAGCATTTCCCCGTGGCCGCTGATTCGCACCCGCAAGGGCGCACTGCTCACCTCCATCTTCACCCTCCAGGCGCTGCTCGCCTATGCGGTGCTGAGCTGGTTCCCGTACATGCTCACCACCACCGGGCTGACCGCGACGGACAGCGGCCTGATGTACGGCCTGATGCAGCTGGTCTCCGTTCCGGCGGGCATGGTGCTCCTTGCCATCGGCTCCCGTCCGCGGATGCTCCGCCCGGCCTTCTACCTGGCAAGCGTCACCATGCTCCTGGGCATTACTGCCCTGATGCTGCTGCCTGCCGCGCTGGCAGCTGTTCCGGCCGCGCTGCTGGGGTTCGGCCTGGGCATCTTCCCGCTGGTCATGGTGATGATCAGCCGGAGCGGCCGGTCGACGGCGGAAACCACCGCCATGTCCACGCTGGCGCAGTCGGTGGGGTATCTGCTGGCCACAGTGGGCCCGTTCGGCATGGGCCTGCTGCACAGCGCTACCGGCGGCTGGACCGTGCCGTTGGTTCTGCTGCTGGCCATCGCCCTTACCCAGATCGTGGTGGGGCACCTCCTGACGGCAAGGACCAAGCCATGACTCTTACCGCTTCGCACCGGCCTGTTCTGGCCGACGAGATTACGGACAAGCTCCGCGAGATGATCCATTCCGGCGAATGGCAGCTGCAGCAGAAGATCCCCGCGGAGCCCGAGCTGATGGCCCGGCTGGGTGTGTCCCGGGGCACCCTGCGCGAGGCCATCAAGGCGCTGGCCCACAGCGGGATGCTGGAGGTCCGCCGTGGTGACGGCACCTACGTCCGGGCCACCAGCGAGATCTCCGGCGCGGCTCAGCGCATGTACAAGGACCACACCCAGGAGCACATCCTCGAGGTCCGGGTGGGCCTGGACACCCAGGCGGCCCGGCTGGCCGCCCGCAACGCACAACCTGAACACATTGCCGCCATGAAAGCGCTGCTGGCGGAGCGGCGTGACGCCTGGAACGCTGAGGACTACCCCGTTTGGGCCCGCGCCGACTGGGATTTCCATGTGCTGGTGGCGCAGGCTTCGGGGAATCCGCTGCTGCATGAGCTGTACGTCAGCTTTGGCGGCGTGTTCCATGCCGACCTGCTTCGGCAGCAGCGCCGCAGCGGCTTCAACGGTCTCCCCGACGAAGGGCACGGCGAGCTGGTGGATTCCATCGAGGCGCACAATGAAGCGGCTGCCGTGGACAGCGTCAACCGGAACCTGAACTCCTGCGCGGAGTGGCTCGGCGTGTAGCCGGGGCCATAACTCAGTAGGCTTAGCTATTTGGGGAGTTCTCATCCCGGCCTCGGCCGGTCCGGGCGTCCCGTTTCTGCACGCTGACGAATTGGAGTACCCCTTGGCCAGATCAGTCGACATCACGGTGGACGGCAAGCGCCCGGACCCCTGGGCAGACGGCCTGGGCAGGGTGGGCGTCCGCTCGGCCCAGATCCTGCTGGTCCTCACCGTTGTGGTGGTGTCCGTCTTCGCGCTGCTGCAGATCCGGCTCCTGGTCATTCCGGTGCTGATCGCCCTGATCCTGGCGGCCGCCATCATGCCGTTCGTCAATCTCCTGAAGCGCCGGGGCCTGCCCGCCTCCGCGGCCACTGCAGTGGCCTTCGTGGCCTTGCTCGCCGTGCTGGCCGGCGTCACTACCGTCATTGTCGCCTCCATCCGCAGCCAATGGGGAGACCTCGCAAGCCAGGCATCCTCAGGCCTGGACGAACTGCAGTCGTTCCTGCTCAACGGCCCCATCCCGGTGGACGGGGAGCAGATTGAACAGGCCCGGGCGGCCATCGTGGAATTCGCCGCCAGCAGCCAGGTCCGCTCCGGAGCCATCACCGGACTGTCCGTCATCACCGAGTTCCTCGCCGGGGCCAGCCTCATGGTGGTGATCCTTTTCTTCTTCCTCAAGGACGGGGCCGCGATCTGGAACTTCTTCCTGCGGCCTTACACCGGCGCCCGCGAGGCCAAGCTGCGCCGATCGGGCGCACGCACCATTCAGGTTCTGGGCGATTACGTGCGCGGGACAGCCATTGTTGCCCTGGTGGACACGGTGGCCATCGGCACGGCACTGCTGGTCCTGGGGGTCCCGCTGGCCATCCCGCTGGCAATCATCGTCTTCATCGGCGCTTTCGTCCCGATCGTGGGAGCCACCGTGGCAGGCATCCTCGCGGCGCTGGTGGCACTCGTAGCCAACGGACCCGTGGTGGCGCTGATTGTGGTGATCGTGGTGATCGCCGTCAACCAGCTTGAGGGCAATCTGCTTCAACCCGTGGTGATGGGCAAGTCCCTGCAGCTGCACGCCCTGGTCATCCTGCTGGCTTTGACGGCGGGGACCATCCTTGCCGGCATCATCGGAGCGGTGCTGTCCGTCCCGCTGGCCGCCGTAATCTGGGCGATCGTCCAGGTCTGGACCACCGACGCCGCAGAACCGGAACCGGAGGGCTCGGCAGAGGCCGGGGAATCCGCGGACCCTGCTGACGCGGGCCGGGACCTCGCTGCCGCGGACGCCAGCAGGTCCTAGCAGCATCCACGGACATATAATAAGCACCCTTATCAATATCTTGGTAGGGTGAGGCATGCGTAAAATCAGCACCATGAACGGAACCGGAACTCTCTTTGGCTGGGCCTTCGGCGACTCTGCACGGTCCGGCGACCAGTCGTACCTCGACGAACTGCGCCGGGAAGCTCTCGCCAACGCCAGCCAGGACGCCAAGTCGCGGGGCTTCGGCGTCGAGGAGGGCACCGAAAGCTACACGGTCATCAACCCGGCCGAAACCCTCGCGGACGTCCACACCGCACCGGACCAGCTCATCGTCCGCTGCACCGTGAAACTCACCGGCCCGGGCGCCGAAAACATCCACGCCGAAGGCCCCATGAACGGCTAGCAATGTCGGATGAAGATACGGCCCTCGGAGAAGCCGCCAACGCGGCCGAGGCGGTGTCCAATACCAGGGTGCTGGACGTCGTCGCACGTTCCGGGTTCGCTGTAATGGCCCTGCTCCACATTGTGATCGGTGCTATCGCCATCGCTTTGGCGTTCGGCCAGCCGGGGCAGGCCGAACCGACGGGAGCCATCGAACAGCTCGCAGCGAATCCGTGGGGGCCCGGCGTGATGTGGGCCGGGCTGATCGGCTGCGCGGGCCTGTCTCTGTGGCAACTGAGCGAAGCCACCCTCCGCGCCCGCCACCTGCCTGCGGGCCAGCGGCTCGGCAAGCTCATCTCCTCCGGGTTCCTGGCGGTGGCCTACGGCAGTGTGGGGCTCACTTTTGCAGGGTTCGCGGTCGGCCTGCGCGGTGACTCGGGCGATTCCACCAGGGACTTCAGCACCGCCCTGGTCCAGGGACCTCTCGGTGTGCCGGCACTCATCGCGCTGGGCCTGACGGTCATCGGCGTCGGAATCTATTTCATCGTCAAGGGCGTCCGGAAACAGTTCAAGGAGGAACTGCATCACTTCGAGGGCACCCGGCGCGGACGCATGATCAGCGCACTCGGCGTGGCCGGCCACGTGGCCAAAGGCATCGCCCTGATCCTTGCGGGCCTACTGTTCGTGGTAGCAGCCGCCACCAACCGGCCGGGAGAATCCACCGGGCTGGACGGCAGCCTGAAGGCGCTGCGGGACCATCCGGCGGGGCCGTTCCTCCTGATGGCCATTGCCGCCGGACTCATCAGCTACGGATTGTTCGCCCTTGTCCGGGCGAGATTTGGCCGGATGTAGCCGGATATAAAAAGCGCGAACAGGCAGCTAATGACGTCAACCGTGCGGTTTGCGGTCATTAGCTGCCTGTTCGCGCTGGAGAAAGGTTCGGGCTAGACCTGCACGGCCACTCCGTCGCGTGAGATGGAAACCATGTCCTCGCGGGGCACAACCTTGACCCGCTCGCGGGCAACCTCGACGCCGTGCGATCCGGTCTCGGTGGCCTTCTCGCCGAGGGCGCGCTCGTGTGCGTCCAGAGCCAGCCAGCCTTCCCAGCTGGTGTACTGCACGCCGCGGCTCTCCAGCAGTTCGACGACGGCTTCCGGAGCCGGCGCGGCTGCCAGCGGCAGGTTCGCGCGGTCTTCCAGCAGGTACGTCACGGTCTCAAGGGCGTCGCCCTTGGTGTGGCCGATGAGGCCTACGGGGCCGCGCTTGATCCAGCCGGTGGCGTAGACGCCCGGCACGTGGGTGCCGGCAGCGTCCAGCACGCGGCCGCCGTCGTTCGGGACAACACCCTTCTTGTGGTCGAACTCGACCTCCGGCAGGGCGGAACCGAAGTAGCCGATGGCGCGGTACACGGCCTGGACCGGGTAGTCCACGAACTCGCCGGTGCCGCGGGCGTTGCCCGTGCCGTCCAGCTCGGTGCGCTCAAACTTGATGCCGGCAACGCGGCCGGGGGTCTCGGCGTCGTCGTATACCTCAACCGGGCTGTGCAGGAAGTGCAGGTGCAGGCGGCGGGAGGCCGTGAGCTCGGAGAGCTCTTCCGGCTGCTCGGCGATCCAGTTGGTGAGGGTGCCAACCATGGTCTTGGTCTGGTTGTTGCTCTGGACCTGGCGGTCTGATTCCTCGTCGAATTCGAAGTCCTCCGGGTACAGGATGATGTCCACGTCCTTGGAGTGGGCCAGCTCGCGCAGTTCCAGCGGGGTGAACTTCACCTGGGCGGGGCCGCGGCGGCCGAAGACGTGCACGTCAGTGACCGGAGAGGACTTGAGGCCGGCGTAGACGTTGTCCGGGATTTCGGAGACCAGGAGGTCGTCGGCGTGCTTGGAGAGCATGCGGGCCACGTCCAGGGCCACGTTGCCGTTGCCGATCACGGCGATTTCCTTTGCGTCCAGCGGCCATTCGCGGGACACGTCGGGGTGGCCGTCGTACCAGGAGACGAAGTCGGCGCCGCCGTAGGAGCCGTCGAGTTCGATGCCGGGGATGTTCAGGTCCGCGTCCTTGATGGCGCCGGTGGCGAAGATGACGGCGTCGTAGTGGGTGCGGAGGTCCTCAATGGAGAGGTCCGTGCCGTAGTCCACGTTGCCGAAGAAGCGGATGTCGCCGCGGTCCAGGACCTTGTGCAGGGCGTTGACGATGCCCTTGATGCGCGGGTGGTCGGGCGCCACGCCGTAGCGGATCAGGCCATAGGGCGCCGGGTAGCGGTCAAAGAGGTCGATGCTCACGGTCAGCTCGCCGCTCTTGACGGCTTCGCTCTTGGTGAGGATGTCGGCGGCGTACACGCCGGCGGGGCCGGAACCCACGACGGCGACCCGGAGCGGGCGGGCGGCAGAACCTACGGTGGTGCTATTTGACACGGCTGTGTTCCTTTTTCTGTCACGGCCCAACTGACTCGCACTTAACGTCGTGAAAACGGCTTTTGGGAGCGTTAACTGCGAGCTAGTTGGGAAGGGGCTTCGGGCTACTTGGTCAGTACGCGGGGGCGGTTCGGGGTGGTGGTGCTGTAGTCGGCGGTCTTGAAGTGCGACGGCGCGAACGGGCTGACGCGGACAACGTCACCGATCACGATCACCGCGGGATTTGCGACGCCGGCGGCCTCGGCCTGGTCAGCGATGGAACCGACAGTGCCGATGGTCACGCGCTGGTTGGGCAAATAGCCATTCTCAACGATGCCAACTGGAGTGTCCTGAGGCAAACCGGCAGCCATCAGGGCGGCGGCGGATTCGCGGAGCTGGCCCACTCCCATGAGCAGCACGATGGTGTGGTCGGACCGGGCCGGGACCTCGGAAAGTTCCTCGTGGCCGGTAACTACGCTGAAGCCCTTGGCCAGGCCGCGGTGCGTCACGGGAATGCCGGCCGCCGCGGGAACGGAAATGGCCGAGGTCACGCCGGAGACCACCTCAACCTCGACGCCGTGCTGGCGGCAGAATTCCGCTTCCTCGCCGCCGCGGCCCAAAACGTAGGGGTCGCCGCCCTTGAGCCGGACCACGCGGTGGCCCTTGAGCGCCTCTTCGACGAGGATCCGGTTGATCCCCGCCTGCGGCACGGGATGGTGGCCGGGGGTCTTGCCCACCTCTATGACGCGGACATCGGGGGCGAGTTCGTGCAGGAGCTCGCGGGGGCCCAGGCGGTCCGCCACCACGACGTCGGCCTGGCCAAGGAGCCGGCGGCCGCGGACGGTGATGAGCCCGGTGTCGCCGGGACCGCCGCCCACAAGGGCCACGCTTCCCCGGTGGGCGCGCTGCCGGCGGAGCGGGAGGTCACCGGTTTCCAGCGCGGTGGCAACGGCGTCGCGGAGGGCCATGGCGCGGCGCGGGTCTCCCCCGGCGTTCACGGCGATCTGCACGTCGTCAACGACGGCGACGGCGGGGGTCCAGGCAGCGGAGGCTTCGTGGTCGGAGGCGTTGACGCACCAGACTCGCTGCGCCTCGGCGTCGGCCGAAACCTGGGCGTCCACCGCGGAATCGCCGGTAGCTGTCTGGACGAACCAGGCGCCGTCGACGTCGGACGTGAGGTAGGGGCGCTGCTCCCAGGTGAGGAGGCCGGCGTCGGCCAGTTCCTCAAGTCCTGCGGAGGCAACGGGGGCAACCACGGTCACCCGGGCACCGGCGTCGAGCAGCCCTTTGGCGCGGCGCGTGGCCACCGGGCCGCCGCCCACCACCAGTACCGGGCGGCCCAGCAGGCGCAGTGCCGTGGGGTAGATGTCCTGAATTGCCATGGATCAACGGTAGGGCCGCGTCACATACCGGAACAACGGCGCGGAAACACCAGTTCACGTAAGGTAACGCTGCGTCACATTGCCGGCGCGCTCATTCGGCGGGCGGCGCCTTCTCATTCGGCGGGCGGCGGTCCCTGCGTCCGTGCCTGGTTCAGCAGGGCGTTGGCCGTCCACCGCATCGAGGCAACGGCAGCGTCCCTGCTCAGGCCGCCCACATCGGTCAGCCACACCAGCGACTCGATCCCGATGGCACTGCGGATCGCCAGAACCAGCCGATGGATCTCCGCTTCGGACAGCTCCGGCTGCAACGGGGCGAGCGCCTCGGCGATCCACGCGATGGCGCGGCCCTGGCGCAGCGGCAGGCCCCGCTCCTGGCCGTCCGCGGGTTCCAGCGAGAGCCGCAGCATGGTCCGCTGCTGCGCCTCGGTTTCGATGATCATTCCGGTGAACTCACGCACTACGGCATCCAGCCGCTCGGCCACATCCTCCGGGGGATTGTCCGGCAGCATCGATGTCCGTGCAGTCTCCGGATGGGCCGCGGCCAGCAGCTCCCGCTGGCCCGGGAAGTAGCGGTAGGCAGTACTGCGTGCGACACCGGCCACCAGCGCGGCCTCATCCACCGTGGGCGTTGCACCGGACGCGACGAGCTGGCGCGCGGCAGCAACCAGGCCTTCAAGGGTGCGGCGCTTCTGACCGGTGCGCCCGACGTCGGCATAAGGTCTTGACATGTCCTTCATGGTACCTGAGTCTTGTTATGGGACATCAGTCCCATAAGTCTTAACACCAGCATCGAGGCGACCACCATGGAGACGAAGAAAGTTGCATCCGCCGTAGTACTGCACCCCGGCGAGGGAGCCCGCCGCTGGTTCTTCGGCGGCGGGGTACAGACCTGGAAAGCCACGGAAGAAGACACAGCCGGCGCGTTCCTGCTCTTCGAGGATGAAATGGCCCTCAACAAGGTCACTCCGCTCCACACCCATCCCGACTCGGACGAGACCATGTACATCCTGGCCGGCGAGATCCTGATGAACATGGACGGCACCGAGCACCGGGTCGCCGCGGGCGGGGTAACCATCGCGCCGAGGGGTGTTCCGCACGCGTTCAAAGTCACCCAGGAGGGAACCCGCGTGCTCTGCCTGCACACGCCTGGCGGAGCCCAGGCCTTCTACTTTGGCGCCAGCGAGCCGATTGGCGCTGATGAAGACGGTGCGCAGGTGGTGGACTTTGACCGGATCCGCGAATCCGGGCGTGTGAACGGCGGTATTGAGATCATCGGGCCGCCGCCGTTTCCCGGAACGTAGGTTTTCGGGACGGGTGACCTAGCGCGGCGGCGGAACGAGGCCGGCGAGGTAAAGCCCGCGCCCTGCGATGAGCCGTTCCAGGTACCGGCTCAGCACCAGCGTCTCCGCGATCCGGCCCAGCGGGCCGAAGGGCGCCGTGAATTCCACCCGGTCCGTCATGATGCATCCAGTGTCCGTCGCTTCGAACTCGTGGACGTGGCGGAAGGCCGTGAACGGGCCTCGGACCTGCTCGTCCACAAACCTTGACGGGAACTCCAGCGAGGTGATGCGGCTGGTCATGCGTATCGGCAGGCCGAAGTGCCGCGCGCGCCACGTGACCTCCTGCCCGGCGCCGATCAGGCCCGACGTCACCCCCGCCACGGCCCGCTCCCCCGCGTCCGCCTGTGATTCGAGGTGCGCGTCGATGCTGCGTGCGAGGTCAAACAGCTGTTCCCGGGGCAGGGCGGACTCGGTGCGGCACACAAAGCTGACGGTCATGGCGCCAGTCTGCCAGACTCCCCCGCCGGCGAAGCGCCGTCGCCCCCGGCGTGGGGGCCGGGGCACCTCATTCAGACAAAACAGCAAAGCCCGACGGCGGGACTCGCCGTCGGGCTCTGCTCTTTGGTTCTGTTCGGGCTGCCTCAGGCGCCGGCCCTAGCGGGTGCTGCCGGCGAGGAGGCCGCGGCGCCGCAGGAGGCGCTTTTCAATCGGCGCGAAGACCAGCAGTTCGATCAGGATGCCCACGGCCAGGATCAGCAGGATGGCCGACATCACGATGGTCATGTCCGCCAGGTCGCGGCCCTGGTTCAGCATGGAGCCGAGGCCGAAGCCGATAGTGCCGCCAACGGCGATGATTTCGGCGGCCATGAGGGAGCGCCAGGAGAACGCCCAGCCCTGCTTCAGTCCGCTCAGGTAGCCCGGCAACGCGGCCGGAAGGACGATCTGGAGGGCCATTTGCAGCCGGCTGGCGCCCAGCACCGTGCCGACGCTGCGGTACTGCGGCGGGATCTGGTCCACACCGGAAATCAGCCCGTTGATGATGGACGGGATGGCACCCATGAACACCACGAAGTACACCGTGGCGTCGGTCAGGCCGAACCAGATGATGGCCGCGGGCACCCATGCCACGGAGGGCAGCACCTGCAGGCCGGAGATGAGCGGGCCGAATGCGCGGCGCAGCGGGGCCACCTGGGCCAGCAGAAGTCCGATCGGCGTCGCTATGACCACGCTGATCAGGAAGCCGACGATTCCGCGCTGCAGGGATGTCCAGACGGCTTCCTGCAGTGAACCATCGGCCCACAGGGTGCCGAACTGGCCAAGCACGTCGAGCGGTCCGGGCACCAGGTCGCGCCGCTTGAAGCCAAGGGATACGTAGAACTGCCACGCCAGGACCAGCACCACGAGCGCCGCCACCGGGAGCAGGATGCGGCTCCAGTCGATGCGCGCGGCACGGGCTGCGTCCGACTGCAGTGAATCCAGTCCGGATTCGAGCTCGCGCAGGTCTTCGTTGCCGGTGGAGGACCGGGTCAGGGCCGCGTGCACCTTGCGGGTTTCCGGCTCATCGGTGATTGAGCTTGCCTGGCCGGTGATTGAGCTGGTCGAAATCGGGGTCTCGGCAAGCTCGACCAACGGAGTTTGCTTATTTAGCATGGCGGCGGATCTCCTCTCGCAGCCGGGCGGTGATGACCCCGGTCAGCTGTCCGGCAAGACCGGCGTCGGTTCGGTGTTCCTCGGTGACGTTCCATTCCTGGACCACGCGGCCGGGGCGTGAGGACAGCAACAGCACACGCTGGCCCAGCCGGACAGCTTCGCGGACGTTGTGCGTCACAAAAACGATGGTGCGGCCGGTCTCCTTCCAGATCCGTTCCAGCTCGTCGTGGAGGAGGTCGCGGGTGATGGCGTCCAGCGCGGCGAACGGCTCGTCCATAAGCAGCAGCTGCCGGTCCTGGGCCAGGGACCGGGCCAGCGAGACGCGCTGGCGCATGCCGCCGGAGAGCTCGTGCGGGCGCTTGTCCCCGGCTCCGCCAAGGTGGACCAGGTCCAGGAGTTCGTTGGCTTTCGTGCGCCGTTCGGACTTGCCCACGCCACGCAGCTTGAGGGCGAGCTCGATGTTTTCCCGGGCCGTCAGCCATGGGAAGAGGGCTGCGTCCTGGAACATGAAGGCAGCGCCGTCGCTGGGGACTTCAAGGGCGCCCGACGTCGGGAGTTCCAGTCCCGCCATGATGTTCAGCAGGGTTGACTTGCCGCAGCCGGACGCACCCAGGAGCGCGACGAACTCGCCTTGGGCGATGCTGGCGTTGACGTCGTCCAGCACCGGGGCGCCGTCGCCGAAGCGTTTACCCAGGTTTTCCAGTACGACTGGCATGGTCCTGTCCTAACGTTGATGGGGCTGGAGGTGATGCTTGAGCTTGGTGCTTTTGGTGCTGCGTGCCGGGTTAGTCGTTGCCGAGGCCGGCGGCGCTGACCTTGCTGCCGCCGGTTTCGGCGGTGACACTGTTCAGGGCGGTGAGGTCGAAGATGCCGCTGATGTCGGCCTGCTTGGTGGTGCCGGCGTCCACGCCGTCCTGCAGCAGTTTCTTGTAGGCTCCGGCGAGCGGGTCCACGGTGAAGACGATGTTCTTCAGCGACCGCTCGATGACGTCCGCCGGGAGCTCGGCGCCCCCGGATTCCTTCAGCGCGGTGTTCAACACAGCTGCTTTTTCCGCGGCGGGTGTGTCATTGAGCCAGGCCACGGATTCTGCGTGGCCCTTCAGGAGTGCCGTGACGGTGTCCGGGTGGTCGGCGGCGAACTTCTTGCTCACGATCAGGATGGTGGTGGGGAACTCGCCCGGCTTGCCCGTCAGCGACCCGTCCCACAGGTCCTTCTCATCCACGAGGACCTTGGCGCCGGCCTGCAGCACCAGCCGGGACGCCCAGGGCTCGGGCAGCCATGCGCCGTCGAGCTTGCCGTCCTGGAACAGCTTCAGGGTCTGGGCGTTCTCGGTGGGGTTGATGGCAACGTCGCCGCTGCCGTCGGTGTTGGTCTTGTAGCCCTGGGCGGACAGCCAGGCCCGCAGCGCCACGTCCTGGGTCCCGCCCAGCTGCGGCGTGGAGAGGGTCTTGCCCTTCAAATCCGCCGCAGCGGCAATCTCCGGCTTCACCACCAGCTGCGCGCCGCCTGCAGCGGCGCCGGCGATGATGCTGACGGACTCGCCCTTGCTCTTCACGAACGAGTTGATCGCCGGGTTCGGCCCGATGTACGTGGCATCGATCGCGCCGGCGTTCAGCGCCTCGATCGCGGCCGGGCCGGCGTTGAACACCTGCGTGCTGAGCTTGGTCTCACCCAGGCTCTTGGCGATGAAACCCTGCTTCACGCCCACCAGCGCCGGGGCATGGGTGACGTTGCCGAAATAGCCCAGCTTCAACTCAGCAGCAGGCGTCGGAGCGGGGGCCGCTGCCTGGGCTGAGGAATCACGGGAAAGGGTTGACGCCACCACGGCACCGGCGGCAATGAGCAGCACCAGGCCGAGGGCAACCAGGACCTCCACGGCGCGCTTGCGCTTCGGGTTGTTGCTCTCTCCTGCCACGATGCGGATCATTCCGGGCTGGGGACTTGTCATTGTTTCACCATAGGGAGTGACATAAACCCGTTCAATGAAGCGGAAACGGGGGGTCACGCGGGTTCATCTAGCGTCACATTCGGACGCCCTTAGGCAGCACGGCTAGGCGAGGTAGGCGTCGGCTGCCGCAAGGGCATCATCAAGAATGGCAAGGCCCGCGGCGGCGTCGGCGCGGTTCACGTTGAGCGGAGGCGCCACATGGACCCGGTTGCCCAGGACCAGCGGCAACAGGCCGCGCACAAGGCACGCCTTGACGACCGAGACCATCGGTGCGTTCGCCGTACCAGTGGCCCCGGCCGGCACAAGCGGCTCTTTGGTCTGCCGGTCGCGGACCAGTTCGAGGGACCAGAGGCCGCCGATGCCGCGGACGTCCCCTACGGACCCGTGCTTGTCGGCGAGCGCCCGGAGCCCTGGCCCCAGGACGTCCGCACCGAGGCGGGCAGCTGCTGCGACCGTGCCCTCCTCGTGCATGGCATTGATGGCGCCGACGGCGGCTGCGCAGGCGAGCGGGTGGCCACTATAGGTCAGTCCCGCCGGGTACGGGCGCTTGGTGAACATCTCGTAGATCGCATCCCCCACGAGCACGCCGCCCAGCGGCACGTACCCGGAGTTAACGCCCTTCGCAAACGCCATCAGGTCGGGCGCCACGCCGTCGTGGTCGACGCCGAACCAGGCTCCCGTGCGTCCGAAACCGACCATGACCTCGTCCGCGATGTAGACGATGCCGTGGCGGTCACACAGCTCGCGAACCCCCCGCAGGTAGCCGGCCGGTGGCACGATGACGCCCGAGCTGCCGATCACAGATTCCAGGACCAGGCCTGCGATCGTCGACGGGCCTTCCAGGAGGATGACCTGTTCGAGGTGGGCGAGTGCCCGCTCCGATTCCTCCTCCGGGGTGCTCGACCCGAACGCCGACCGGTACAGGAAGGGCCCGAAGAAATGGACGGCACCGGCCGAGCCCGTGTCCGAGGCCCAGCGGCGAGGGTCGCCGGTGAGGTGGATGGAGGCCGCCGTCGAGCCGTGGTACGACCGGTAGGCGGCGAGCACTTTGGGCCGTCCGGTGTAGAGCCGCGCCATCCGGACCGCATGCTCGATGGCCTCTGTCCCGCCGGTGGTGAACAGTACGTGCCCGAGGCCCTTCGGTGCGACCTCCACAATCAGCCGCGCTGCCTCGCTCCGGACATCGGACGCATAGCCGGGTGCGAGCGTGCACAGGCGGTCGGCCTGCTCCTTGATCGCAGCCACAATGCGCGGATGCTGGTGGCCGAGGTTGGTGAACACCAGTTGCGAGCTGAAGTCCAGGTAGCGCCGTCCGGTGTCGTCGATCACGTAGCTCCCGGAACCACCGACCAGGGTGGGCACGTCGCGCGGCCCCTGCACCACCCAGGGGTGGAAGACCAGGTCGTCGGGATTCATGACATCCTCCGTTTCTCTTCGTTGGGCTGCCCGGGTTCAGTCGCCTTTGACGTTGACGAGCTGCCGGAGTCTGTGACCGATCCTCACCAGGTCCTGCGCGTCGCGCATGACGACGTCGATGGGCTTGTACGCCGCCGGAATCTCGTCGATGAAGGCTTCGGTGGCTCGGAATTCAATCCCCTGCATGGCCCTTTTCAGCTCAGCAAGGGAGAACGCCTTACGCGCCGCTGTCCGCGAGTACTCGCGGCCTGCACCGTGCGGCGAGGAATTCAGCGCCACGCGGTTGCCAAGCCCGGCCACTACATACGACGCCGTTCCCATGGAACCGGGAATGAGTCCGGGATCGCCGCGCTCGGCTTTGATGGCCCCCTTCCGGGACACCCAGACGGACTTGCCGTAGTGCGTCTCCTGCCGGGTGAAGTTGTGGTGGCAGTTGATCCGTTCCCGTTCCAGCACCTTTCCGCCCGTCCAGTTGCCGAACTGGCTGATCACGCGGTCCATCATTTCCTCACGGTTCAGCAGGGCGAACTGCTGGGCCCAGTGCAGTTCCTCGATGTACCGTCTGAACTCGGCCGTGCCCTCTTCCAGGTAGGCGAGGTCGGCATCGGGAAGAGCGATGCGTTTCTCCCGCGTGACGCGCTGCGCGACGCTGATGTGGTGCTGCGCGATCTTGTTGCCAACACCGCGGGAACCGGAGTGCAGGAACAGCCAGATGGCATCCGTCTCGTCCGCGCAGACCTCGATGAAATGGTTGCCTGATCCCAGCGAGCCAAGCTGGAGCTCCCACTTCGGGACGTACTGGCCGGGATCAAACCTGGCCTTGGCAGCCTGCCTCCTCAGCTCCGCGATGCGTGGTTCGGCCGTGGCCATGACCCTGCGGTTGTTGTGTCCGGCCGAAAGCGGGATGACGTTCTCGATGGCCTCCCGCAGGCGTTTCCGGTCCGAAGGGAGGTCGTTGAGGAAGTACTGCGTCCTGACGGCAATCATGCCGCAGCCGATGTCCACCCCCACCGCGGCCGGAATCACGGCGCCCAGGGTGGGGATGACGGAGCCCACCGTGGCGCCCTTTCCCAGGTGGGCGTCCGGCATCAGCGCCAGATGCGGATAAATGAAGGGCAGCCGGGACGTTCTCACGGCTTGCTCCCGCGTCTGTGCGTCCAGGATGGAAGCCCAGTTGATGAGCCGGCTGTTGATGCGTTCCACGATCTTCCCTCCCGGCGGGATAGGGCGAAAGTAAGGCCGGGGCCCCGCTGTGTCAACACCCCCGCGGCGACTCATGGGAGGGCAGCCCGGCAGCCATTGCTGACCGGGCAGCGTCTTGCCTGTGAGCGGGAGAGTTACAAGGTCAGGGCGAGGCTGGGCGCACCACGATGGACGAGCCACACTGGTTGATGATGGCGCCCGAACTCGAGGCTGCGGAGGCGGTTTTCGTACCGGTGGCGGACGTGTCGGTCAGCGCGAGGGAGTCGACCTCGATGGCCGCGTTCGACTTGGAGGCAATGCTCGACGTTACATCGCCGACCTCGGCCGTCCCCAACGGAGGCGTGAAGGTCGTTGTCGCCGAGTTGGTGCCGTTCCTCACGCCGTGTGCGGTCAACAGCAATGCTCCCGGCGTCACCGGAGTGACCGACGGGGCCCTCACATTCGGGTAAGCCACCCCGCTGTTGGTGTCAGTGGAGGGCGTGACGTCCAGCGGTGTGGTGGGGTCTGCGCCCTGCACGGCAACCGTCGCCCAGGCATACCTGGAAGTGGGCTCAGGCACGCTCGGCGCTGTATCGCCTGACTGCATCACCCGATACCAGACCGCCTGGTGCGCTGAGGTGGATCCGGCGCTGGTGAAGTCGGCGATTGCCCGCGTCCACCCGGCGGGAGTCGTGCTGTTCGCGGACCCGGACACGGTCACCTGCGAGAACAGGAAGACTGTATCGCCGGGCTGCCAGCCTGCTGGCAGGGTGGGCGTGTAGGAGCCCGAAGCGGTCAGCTCGCCCGCTCCGGTTGCCGACGACCGGACAGAGAGCGGTGTCGATGTCGGTGTGGGGGTTGGCGTTGGGCTCGGCGATGGCGTTGGTGTTGGCGAAGGCGAGGGGCTCGGCGAAGGCGTTGGTGTTGGCGAAGGCGAGGGTGCCGGCCGGGTGAGCGTGAAACTGTCAGTGAAGGTCCCGCCCGAGGCGCCGACGAACTGGCCGGTCAGCGTCGTATCGGTCACGGACACCTTCAGGAAGCCATACGTCGGGTTGTTGTTGCTGCCCATGAACCGCTGGAAGTACGGCGCCGTCGTCGTGTTGCTCTCGCTGTTGATCGACTTGCCGCCCGAACCCACTGTGGCGAGGATCGTCCCGGTGCCGGCGGCGAACTGGCCGGTCGGGTTCGTGTCGGCGACACAGTCGGGGTTGAAGCTGCTGACGGGGATCGCTGTGCACGTGCCCTGGAGCGCGAGCGGGTAGCTGCGTGCGTACGCGTGGTCGTGCGCCTGAAGGTAGAGGTCCACCTTCTTGGCCACCAGCAGGTTCATCAGGTCAGGACTGGCGGCGCAGGGGTAGTTGACCATCGACAGGCAATACATGTGCATCCCGACGACGACGAACGGGATCCCGGCAGCCCGTGCTGCGTCGATTGCGGATGACACGAAGTTGTAGCCCTGCGTGCCGGCCTTGTAGGACCAGTCGAGGTTGGTTCCGTCGAAGGACAGCTTCGGGGACACCATGATTGTCCGGACCAGTGGGCTGCCCGCCGGGTAGTCCGAGTAGAACTGCTGGCCGTAGGTTCCGGTCACGCCGAGGCGGTCCGGGAGGCACTCGGCAAAGTTCGACCACACCCCGTCAGGTCCGTTGTCCTCATGGTTCCCGGACAAAAGCTCATAGGGCATCGTCCCGGCGTGCTGCGTGACGAACGAGCACCAGGACGACTCCGGGGTGATCTCGGAATAGGACATGTCGCCGAGGTTGTACATCGCCGCGAGCCCCGCACTGCTTGCTGCGTCGATCACCTTGCCGGTCCTCGTGTTGCCGCCGGTGTCGCCGACGAACCCCAGGCTCACCGAGGCTGCGGCGGTGGCCGGAGTCTCTTCCGATGTGGCGAGGACGAAGGCATTGGCGAGAACGAGTATGCCGCCGAGCAAGACGGCCATCGCCCGGCGAAGTGGGCGGCGCACGAGCCGGCGGTCGTTCATTGACAGCTCCATTCGGTCGCGCGGCGCAGCCCGTTGGCTGCCGCCGAGAACCCGACGACAACAGTGGTGGCGCCCTGCCGGGACACCGAGGTGGCCGACCCGGACACGCCGGTGAACTTTCCGTCCGAACCCGGAGGCAGGATCGAGACGCTCTTACCCGCCCACATCACCGCCTGCGGTCGGGACGCGCGGAAGGACGGCTTGCTGCCCGTTCCCACGGACACTCCCGAGACGCCCGCCACTGCGCCCGAGTCGGGGCCGGCGGCTGCCGCGCCCAGGTCGTTGATCCGGCCTTGGACGTCCCAGGCGACGGCGTGGGTTCCCCCGGGCACGGCACTCTGGCCGAGCGCCTGGCCGGCGGAGTCGATCCCGAGCACCACGCCGCCCCGCCCGGCAATGGTGGGCAGGGTTCTCGGGGTGCCAGCCTGCGTCCACAGGACCGGCGTACCGCCGTCGGCGAGGGCCACCCCGCCGATCGTGCCGTCCGCGCCGATCGCGAACGCATGACCGCCCTCCGCCCCGGAGGGAAGCCCAAGGTCGCTGGGTGCCGCAGTAACTGAGGACCAGACAGCGGGGCGCTCGTTCTCGTCGGCGCCCGGCCCGTCGGAGTGCTCCTCGTCGCTGATCAGCGCCCCGACGACGACGCCGCTGTCCGACACCATCGAGGGGAGCGCGATGTCACCGGGGCTCACGGGGAGTTGGTGGTACACCCCGTCCTGCCACCACCAGCCCACCAGCACCTCATGCGTGTCGTCATACCCCGTGCCGACGACGACTCCGCTCTGGTTCACGGAGGTGGGGGCCACAGCCTGGAGCGGGATCGCCAGCGGGGTCGGCTGGCCGTCCCGCCAGAGTACGGGTGCGGACCCGCCTGCAGCAGTGTCGGTGATGCCGACGACCAAGCCATTGCTGCTCGCAGCGATCGCGTTGCTCCCCGGCCCACCCAGGCCGGCGAGCAGCCGCACCCCACAGTTCATCGCAGGGCGCATGTCACTCCCGGCAGCCGACGCCGCCACGGGCACCATGACCAGGCCACCCTCCAACGCGAGCAGCAGCGCGGTCACCAGTGCCTGAGGCCGCGTACCCGGTGACCTGCGCGGGTGAGGACCGGCCGGGCGGTCACCTCCCCGCCCTACGCCAAGCCAGGAAGTCCTGCGGCCTGGACCACGTACGCCCATGTGAAGAAATCGATGGTCTATCAATGTTCCCCCCGGAGTTGAACCCTGCATATCCAGCAGCATCTGCAGCACAATCGATAATTGCCATGGCCGCCCTGTGATGACGAGCCTAGGGTTCAGCTCAAGCGGGTGTCACGAGTAACAGGTACCTACTTCGAAGCATATTTAGGAGGTACTCACCTCTGGTCCTTGCGAGTACTCACCATAGGGGTGTGACCTCGGGAGCTTGAGCAGGAGCCCCGTCACTGTCCGGTCCGTCCCCGCCCGGACGGCAACCCCGCCGGGACTTTAGCCACACCCCAGCGGGCTCAGGGGTAATTCAATCCTGCATGCGCTCCAGCCGGTACGTCAGTTTCGCCTCACGTTTGGGGTCGTCCCCCAGGGATTTGGTGCGCGCAATGTAGTCCACGCCCCAGGTCTTCAGCAGGAAGTCGTCGGCAATCCGGACGTGGCCGGCGGGGAACTTGTAGTCCATTCTCTTGGCCACCCCGGACCAGTCGGCGGTGCCGAAGAGCTCCTCGGCATCGGCCACTGTCCGCACACCGTTGGCGGCAAGCAGGTCCCCCAGCCAGCCGTACTGCCGGGCCTGGCTCCTGGGGTGTTCGGAGAGCAACCGGGCCAGCATGTCCTGGAGGATGTCCCCGGTGAGCTCGGTTGCGGCGGGGTTGGCGGCGAACTCGGCCGTGCTTTCGGCCTGACGGCGTTTGACGATGTCGTTGATCGCCGAGAACTGGGCGTCCGCGAGTTCGATGAGGGTTGACGCCATGGTGAACGCGCGGTCCACTTCCGCGTTGGCCTCCGCGAGGCTCTTGTAGCGGATGTCATGCTCGAAGGCAGCCCATGCATGCTGCAGCACGGTGCGGATTTGGACTTCGAAGCGATCCCCGATGAACGGCTGGCAGCCCACGGGAACGTTCTCGGCGGGGACTTCCAGGATCAGGTGCCGGCCGGCGTAGCCGATCTGGCCGTTGCGCCGCTGGGAGCTTGTTTTGTCATCGTCCTCGCGGCAGTTGAACTGCCCCTTGAGTGCCGTTGCAACGTCAGCGATGTCGGGTTCGAGGAACATGATCACCCGGACACCGATGAGGTCGTCGAGCTGCTCGAGTCCGTGTTCATACTTGAATCTGCCGTCCGCAGTGAGCCGGTCCAGCTTTCCCTTGACCGAACCGGGGTCCTTGACGCGGGCCTGCACGGTGTGGTGGTTGAGGCCGTCGTCGCGGAGCCGGGCCCGGATGGCATGCCCGATGGCATCGGAGGCCGCATTCAGCCGGGGCAGCAGCGCACTGTATTGCTCCAGGGAGCTGGCAACAACGGAATCATGATCTTCCAACCGGTCCCCCTCAGATCGTCGCGCAGCGCATCTACCCAGCAGAGTATCCAAGGCAGCGGTTTTCAGCTACTGCCGGGCTCCGGGTCCTCCGGACAAAAACAGCGGCCTGTTCGCAGAACCTGTCCTCGAGGGTCAGGTTTGGCGAACAAGCCGCTGTTTCGTGCTGCAGGAATCAGATCGAGTAGCGCTCATCCTCGTGGTCGCCCGGGTGGTCGTTGACCAGGCCGGCGGCCAGGGTGTTGCCGTCCAGCGGATCAATCACCAGGAAAGCACCGGTGCGGCGGTGGTGAAGGTAGTTTTCCAGCGGCAGCGGGGCGGCGAGCCGGAGCTGCGCGTGGCCGATGTCGTTGAGTTCCAGGCTGGACGCGCCCTCAAGTTTGAAGGTGGCGAGGTCCAGTTTGCCGCTGACGCTGCGGACCAGGGCCTGCACGGTCCGGGTGCCGTGCTTGACCAGCACCTTGGCGCCTTCGCGGAGCGGCTTCGGGGACAGCCAGCACAGCGCGGCGTAGAGGTCTGCCGAGGCTTCGCGGACGGTGCCTGCGGCGGCGATGGTGTCACCGCGGGCGACGTCGAACTCGTCTGCCAGGCGCAGCGCCACGGACTGCGGCGCAACAGCTTCGGTGAGCTCGGCGCCCGCGAAGTCGATGCCCGTCACCGTGGTGGTGCGCGGGTCCTGGCCGGGGGTCAGTACGCTGACCTTGTCGCCCACCTTCACCGAGCCTTCAGTGATCTGCCCGGCGTACGCGCGGTAGTCGCGGTAAGCCTCGACGTCGAGTCCGCCGGCAACCGCGTCGGGAGCCAGTGCCCCCTGCGGCCGGATGACCAGCTGCACGGGGAAGCGGAAGCTCTCCAGGTGGCTTTCCAGTTCGTCGGCGGCGGGCAGGGTCTCGAGCACCTCGAGCAGCGCCGGCCCGGTGTACCAGGGGGTGCGCTCCGAGCGCTCTACCACGTTGTCGCCGTCGAGCGCGGACACCGGAACCACCAGCAGGTCGGTGATCCCATCGGAACCGAGGCCCAGCTCGCGGCCCACCTGCTGCACGTCGGCTTCGATCTCGCGGAACACGGACTCGCTGAAGTCCACCAGGTCGATCTTGTTCACGGCCACAATCACATGGGCCACGCGCAGCAGCTGCAGCACGGACAAGTGACGGCGGGTCTGCTCCAGGACACCCTTGCGGGCGTCGATGAGTACGACGACGGCATCCGCGGTGGACGCGCCGGTCACCGTGTTCTTGGTGTACTGCACGTGCCCGGGGCAGTCGGCCAGGATGAAGCTGCGGCGGTCCGTGGCGAAGTAGCGGTAGGCGACGTCGATGGTGATGCCCTGCTCGCGCTCGGCGCGGAGGCCGTCGGTCAGGAGTGCCAGGTCGATGCCGCCTGCCGAGCCGCCGAAGCCGCGGTCTGCGGACGTGCGGGCAACGGCGTCGAGCTGGTCGGCCAGGATTGCCTTGGAGTCGTGCAGGAGGCGGCCCACCAAGGTGGACTTGCCGTCGTCGACCGATCCGGCGGTAGCGAAGCGGAACAGCGAAGCGTGCGCGAGCGGTGCCTCGTCAAGAAGGGCAGCCGCGCGGGCTGTATCGATTTCGGTGCTCATTAGAAATAGCCATCCTTCTTGCGGTCTTCCATGGCGGCCTCGGAGATGCGGTCATCCGCACGGGTGGCGCCACGTTCGGTGATGGTGGAGGCGGCAACTTCAATGACGACGTCGCGCACCGTGGCGGCGGCTGACTCAACAGCGCCGGTGCAGGACATGTCGCCCACGGTCCGGTAACGGACGGTTTTGGTGATGACTTCCTCATCGGGGCGCGGTTGGGACACTTCGCCCACGGCGCGCCACATGCCGTCGCGGGCAAAGACCTCGCGGTCATGGGCGTAGTACAGGCCGGGCAGCTCGATGTTTTCGCGCTCGATGTAGCGCCACACATCCAGCTCGGTCCAGTTGCTGATGGGGAACGCGCGCACGTGCTGGCCCACGGTGTGGCGGCCGTTGTACAGGTTCCACAGCTCGGGACGCTGGTTGCGCGGGTCCCACTGGCCGAATTCGTCGCGGAGGCTCAGGATGCGCTCCTTGGCGCGGGCCTTGTCCTCGTCGCGGCGGCCGCCACCGAAGACGGCGTCGAACTTGTTGCGCTGGATCGCGTCCAGCAGCGGGACGGTCTGCAGCGGGTTGCGGGTTCCGTCGGCACGCTCGGCCAGTTCGCCTGAATCGATGAATTCCTGGACCGAGCCGACAACCAGCTTCAGGCCAAGGCGCTCAACAGTGCGGTCGCGGAAGTCGATGACCTCGGGAAAGTTGTGTCCGGTGTCCACGTGCAGCACGGGGAAGGGAACCTTGCCCGGCCAGAACGCCTTGGTGGCGAGGTGCAGCATGACCACGGAGTCCTTGCCGCCGGAGAACAGCAGCGCAGGCTTCTCGAACTCGGCCACTACCTCGCGGATGATGTGGATGGCCTCGGACTCGAGGGTGTCCAGCGAGGAAAGGCGACGTGACTCCAGAGCCGGAGCGGCAGATGCCGCCCCGGGAGTGGCATCGGGCCTGTCGGAGCCGCGCGCATCGTCCGAAGGACGGATGCCGCGCGGCGCAGGGCCGGGGGCGGCATCTGCCGTGGAGGCGGTGGAGGTGAAGGGGGCGGCATCGGGGTCGACGGCCACGGAAGTTGGGAAGTTGCTCATACGTGTAGTCCGCATTCTGTCTTGTCGGTTCCTGCCCAGCGGCCGGCGCGGGGGTCATCGCCGGGCGCTACCTTGCGGGTGCAGGGCTGGCAGCCAATGGACGGGTAGCCCTGTGAAAGCAGCGGGTTGACGGGAAGGAGGTTGTCGTCGGAGTACTGCACCAGCTGGTCGAAGCTCCACGCTGCCACCGGGTTGACCTTGACCAGGCCGTTGGTTTCGTCCCAGGTGATCAGCGGGGTGTTGGTGCGGGTGGGGGCTTCGTCGCGGCGCACGCCGGTGAACCACAGTTCGTAGCCGGCGAGCGTGCGGCGCAGCGGGGCCACCTTGCGGAGGGCGCAGCACTGGGCGGCGTCCCGTGCAAAGAGGTCCTTGCCGAGGAGTCGGTCCTGCTGCTCGACGGTGTTCTCCGGGAGGACATCCACCACGTTGACGCGGAGGTTTGCGGCAACCTCGTCGCGCGTGGCGTAGGTTTCCGGGAAGTGGTAGCCGGTCTCCAGGAACAGTACGTCGACGCCGGGAAGCTGGTCGGCGACCAGTGCAGGCAGCACGGCGTCGGCCATGGAGCAGGCCACGGCGACGGCGGGCAGGTCGAAGTTCCGGGCAACCCAGGCGATGACGTCGCGGGCCGGAGCGTCCCAGCCGAGCTCGGCAGCGCCGGCCTCGGCCAGTGCCTTGAGCTCGTCGTGGGAGCGGAGGGTTACGGCGGTCGAGCTTGTCGAGGCCGGGGTTTCGGCGGGCTCAACCACCGGGTCTATTCCAAGTGCGTGCTTGCTCATTGCAGGTCCTCCTCATCTGCTGCGTGGGCCCACTCGGCGAAGGTCTGGCCTTCGGTGTGCTCGGCCACGAACTTACGGACGACGCGCTCGACGTAGTCCGGCAGGTCCTCGACGTAGACCTTCAGGCCGCGGACGGTGCGTCCGAGGCCGGCCTCTTCACGGGTGGAGGAAGCCAGCCCGCCGCCCAGGTGGACCTGGAAGCCGGGGGTGGGATCGCCGTCGGGCGTTGGCAGCATCATGCCCTTGAGTCCGATGTCCGCGGTCTGGATGCGGGCGCAGGAGTTGGGGCAGCCGTTGATGTGCAGGGACAGGGCGTGGGGCAGCTGGCCGCTCTCGGCGAGGTCCGCGAGGCGGCGTTCCAGCTCGGCCACAGCGGTGGCGGCGGTCATCTTGGTTTCCACGATGGCCAGCTTGCAGTATTCGATGCCGGTGCAGGCGATGGTGCCGCGGCGGAACACGGACGGGCGGGCGGAGAGGCCCAGGGCGTCGAGCTCGGCCACCAGCGGTTCAACCTCGTCCTTGGGCACGTCCAGCACCACGAGCTTCTGGTGCGGGGTGGTGCGCAGTCGGTAGGAGCCGCGGGCTTCGAGAGTGTCCGCGAGCTTCACCAGCTGCGCGCCGGAGAGCCGGCCGGCAATGGGGGTGGCGCCGATGAAGAACTTGCCGTCCTTCTGTTCGTGCACGCCCACGTGGTCGCCCGGAGTGGAGGGCTTGGGGGCGGCGGGGCCGTCAGCCAGCTTGTAGCCGAGGTATTCGTCCTCGAGGATCTGGCGGAACTTTTCCGGACCCCAGTCGGCCATCAGGAACTTCAGGCGCGCCTTGGTGCGCATGCGGCGGTAGCCGTAGTCGCGGAAGATGCTGGTGACGCCGAGCCACACGTCGGCAGCCTGCTCGGGCGTGACGAAGGCGCCGAGGCGCTTGCCCAGCATGGGGTTGGTGGACAGCGCGCCGCCGGCCCAGAGGTCGTAGCCGATGCCGAGTTCGGGGTGCTTGACGCCCACGAGGGCGAAGTCGTTGATCTCGTGCACCACGTCCTGGCTGGGGTGGCCGGTGATGGCGGTCTTGTACTTGCGCGGCAGGTTGGACAGCAGCGGGTTGCCGATGAACCGCTCCCCCAGCTCGGCGATGAGCGGGGTGGGGTCGATGATCTCGTCCTTGGCGATGCCGGCCACGGGCGAGCCGAGGATGACGCGGGGAACGTCGCCGCAGGCTTCGGTGGTGGACAGGCCGTTACTTTCGAGGCGGCGCCAGATCTCGGGGATGTCCTCCACGCGGATCCAGTGCAGCTGGATGTTCTGGCGGTCGGTGAGGTCCGCGGAGTCCCGGGCGAAGTCGACGGAGATCTGGCCGATGACGCGCAGCTGCTCGGTGGTGAGTGCACCGCCGTCGATCCTGACGCGGAGCATGAAGTACTTGTCCTCGAGCTCGTGCGGCTCCAGTGTGGCGGTCTTGCCGCCGTCGATCCCGGGCTTGCGCTGCGTGTAGAGGCCCCACCAGCGGAAGCGGCCGTGCAGGTCCTGGCCCGGAATGGAGTCGAAGCCGTCCTTGGAGTAGATGGACTCGATACGCTCGCGGACGTTAAGGCCGTCGTCCTCCTGCTTCCAGGTTTCGTTGGCGTTGAGCGGCGTGGTGCCGTCCACCTTCCACTGGCCGTGCGGCTTCGCTGCCGGTCGGTTGGCGCGTGCGGGTCGCTTGGCGGCAGCGGAGTCCGCGGACGCTCCGGCTAGAGCTGTATCAGTCATGCATCGACTGTAGGTCCCACCGGAAAGCCGTCACAAAGGGTCAGAAACGCGAGGTCACCTAGGGAAATATTTCGTCATGAATCGCCGGGAAGCCTTGAAGTAGCCCGGGGCCTGTGCATGGTCCGGGGGCTTTTAAGCACCCGCTGCGACGGCGGCGTCATAACGGTCCAGCGCGATCTGAGCCATGAGCCGGGACGGCAGCAGCGGCTCCGTGACGATGTCCGCTTCGGCCTTGGCCAGCTGGTCGTGGAAGAAGCCGTGGGCCAGCAGGTAGGACGCGATGATCACCCGTCCCTGCCCCTCGCTTCCGGGGTATTCGGCACGGAGGGAGGCGACGGCGTCGGGCACTGACGGTTTGGCGGCCGCACCGTAGGCGGGAACAATCCTGTTGCCCCGCAGAGCCCGGAGGTGTTCGGCGAGCTCCTCGACGCTGACCGAGGCTTTGGGGTTGGTGGATCCGGCGGCCGCCAGCACCACGGCGTCGTGCTCGGTGGCCCCGGCTTCCCGCAGCCGCTGGTCGAGGATCTCCGCCAGCCGGGGGTCCGGGCCGAGCGGCTCCGAGGCACTGGAACCTTCCCTGCTGCGCGCCGCCTTCGCGATGTCCACCTTGGTGTGGAAGCCCACGCTGAGCAGCAGCGGCACGATGACGGCTGCTTCTCCCTCCGGCAGCCCGGCCATGACGTCCACCAGGTCCGGGTCCTGGACATCCACATAGGCTTCCCGGACATCCAGGCCGGGGCGCAGCGAGCTGATGTCGGCACGGAGGCCGTTGACCTCGGCGCCGCCCAGCGGGCTGGACGTTCCGTGGGCACAGGCGATCATGATGGGGCTATTCATAGGGGCTAGCGTAACGTTGGAGCAGCCCCATCCGCCCCTTCCACACTGACCGGGACGCCCATTGACCATCTCATTCGACGCCGTTCAGGTATGGCTGGATCTGGCCGGTGTCTTCTTCTTCGCGGTCTCCGGATCCCTGCTGGCGGCGCGGAAGCAGTTCGACATCCTCGGGTCCCTGCTGCTCGCCTCCCTGGTGTCCCTGGGCGGCGGCGTCATCCGCGACATCATCCTCAACAGCGGCCCTCCCGCGGCGTTCACCAACCCGGCGTACCTGGCTCCCCCGCTGCTGGCCACCGTGCTGGTGTATTTCCTGTTTTCCAGCGTCCAGCGCTACACGTCGCTGCTCATCCTGTTCGACGCCGGCGGGCTGGCACTGTTCTGCATCACCGGCACGCTGAAGGCACTCTCCGCCGGGATGAACCCGGTGGCGGCGGTGCTGCTGGGGGTCACGACGGCGGTGGGCGGCGGCCTCCTGCGCGACATCACTGCCAATGAGGTGCCCCAGCTCTTCGACCCCAAGGACCTCTATGCGCTCCCCGCGTTCACCGGGGCAGCGCTCACCACCATCCTGTGGGTTTCGGGTTCCTTCAACGCCCTCACGGCCGGCGCCGTCGCCGCCGTCGTATTCGCCTTCCGGGTGACGGCCTGGCGCCGTTCCTGGTACGTTCCGCTGGCCGTCCGGGGGTGGCACCGGCTGGGGCTGGGGACGGCGGAAAAGGGCGGCCGCGATTAGCTAGGATAAGAACCATGACTGACATGTTCCTCGAGAAGTTCCGCGCGCTTGTTCCGAAGTATCTCGAAGACGAATGGCAGGAAGAGGACGGGCTGTCCCCCGAAGAGCTCGACGAGGCCCTGTCCGAGCACCAGTTCCAGGTCCCCTTGGTCCTGCGGGAGTTCTACCAGGCAGTAGGCGGCTGCGAGGACCTCATGGAGGCCTACCACTACTTCTGGGACCCCGAGGAACTCGAAGTTGATGACGAAGGCTTCCTCATGTTCCTTGAGGACGAGGAAGAACAGTTCACCTGGGGTTTCCGCGTGGGCGACCTCGGCGTCCCGGACCCCATCGTGTACCGCCGCAACAACGCCCGCGGCCAGTGGAAGAGCGAAGAAGGCACGTTCTCCGAGTTCGTGTTCGACATGTTCGAGTGGGCGTTCGAGGGCGAAGAGGACTAGGGTCCCTGGTTCCGCCGCTCCGGTGGCGGCCACCGTCGCCGTCGTGACCTTGTTTCAACCCCGGAGCCCGGCGCCACGCCGGAATCCGGGCGTGTCCGCCGGCTGGCTGCCGTAAACAAGGTCACGACGGCGTGGCGGCTCAC
Source organism: Arthrobacter sp. LjRoot78 (assembly GCF_964254335.1). NCBI lineage: Bacteria > Bacillati > Actinomycetota > Actinomycetes > Micrococcales > Micrococcaceae > Arthrobacter > Arthrobacter sp. LjRoot78. The sequence continues at coordinate 3,417,062 of NZ_CAXUTG020000001.1, forward strand.
CATGGCGCGAACCCGCCATCGGCGTGAAGGCGCAGTATGGCGCGGATCTCCTCCACCATGGCTTGGGGATTGCGCACCACGTCGTCGTAGTAGTAGCGGAGGGTCAGCCGGCCGCCCAGGATGCTGGACCTGCTCCGGCGATTGTCCTTCTTGATCTGTCGAGGTTCAAAATGAGACGCTCCATCGAGTTCCACCACCAGCCAATCGTCCACGAGGCAGTCGACTTCACCGACGCCGGGCAGTTCAACATGCATGCGAACATTGAGGCCCGCACGGACAAAATGCGTGTGGGCCAATATTTCCAGCAGTGAGTCCGCCCTGGGAATCAGGAGACCCAGCACGGCGCGTGCCCTGCCGTTTCGTTTCCCCGGCAGCTTCTTCAGAAGGAACTCGCCCGTGATGTCCCCGCGCTGGGCGGCGCATTGCACCATCACCAACGCATCCAACTCGGGCAGGCACCTCAGGGCATGCAGCAGCACGTCAGCGAGTCCGGCCACCGGTAGCGACGGATGCTTGGGGTGGGTGCAGGGTGAATGATCCACCACACCCGGCTTGGGGACTCCGTTCCCGCAGCTCAGGTGAAATGCCTGTGCCGGGTGCAGCGTCCAGAGGTTGTAATGGGCGGCGGCCGAGATACACGTGAGCAGTCCGTTTGACCGAAACGCGGCCACCACGCCGTCGTCCGCGGTTGCTGTCGAGTAGACGCCCCGCAACGGACGGAACAGCAGGCCCGTTGCCACCGCGGCCTCAAGCTCCACCCGCTGGAAGCCGGAGGCCACCAGCTGACTTCGTTTGGCCGCACCACCCCGAAGCCGCAGAAATGTGAGGAGGTCCATCAAGCCAGCGTGGGTCCGGCATTCAGGCTGCAACATCCCGCGGCGAGGCTATGTGGACAACCTACAGCCGCCGTGCCGACCCGGTTTCGACACCAATGGCCTGCAACACGCCGTGGCGTGGGCGCTGTGGTCAAGGAAGTCAGCGATACAGGGTCACAACGGGAGCAGCCAGGTTCAGCCAGGTTCAGCCAAAGAACTGTGACACGCCGATTAACACTCCGGCTCGCATTCGTGACAAAGCTGTCATAGACTTATTCACGGATCCACTAAATGCCTCCGGTGGATCTGATGCGAACGGAGAAATGGCCCCGGTTCGACGCAGCGTATGACTCGTATTGCTGCAGAGAACCGGGGCCATACCGTTTTGAGGCCGGGAGTTTAACGCCGGGAGCCCTGGAGGCCTTAGTGAGGCCAGCGGGTATTAGCTCGCGCGGTCCACCACTGCCAGGGCGAAGCTGGTGAGCGAGGACTTGACCACGCCTTCAGGCAGCGGCGCCAGCGCGGCGATGGCTTCATCGGCCCAGGCGCGCGCCACAACCCACGATTCCGCAGTAACCCGGTGGTCCCGCAGGCCGGCGACGGCGGCGGCGAGTGCCTCATCCGAGGAGAGGTCGCCGTCGATCAGCTTCAAAAGTTCGACGGCGGACTGGTCACCTTCGGCGGCGGCGTTGCGCAGGAGCAGGACCGGCAGCGTGGGCACGCCTTCGCGCAGGTCCGTGCCCGGGGACTTGCCGGACTTGACCTTGATGCCGGTGACATCGATGACGTCGTCGGCCAGCTGGAAGGCCACACCGATCTTCTCGCCGTACTCCACCAGCAGCGGCTCGTAGGCTTCGTCGGCACCGGAGAAGATGGCGCCGAGCTGGCCGGAGGCAGCCACCAGGGAGCCGGTCTTGTCCGCGATGACGGACAGGTAGTGCTCCACGGGGTCCTCGTCGGGGCGGGGTCCCACGGTCTCGTGCAGCTGGCCCAGGCATAGCCGTTCGAAGGTGCGGGCCTGGATTCCCAGCGCGCGCGAGCCGAGCTCGGACACCAAGATAGACGCGCGGGCAAAAATCAGGTCGCCGGTGAGGACGGCCACGGAGTTTCCCCAGACCTCGTGGGCGGTGGGCGCGCCGCGGCGGAACGGGGCCGAGTCCATCACGTCGTCGTGGTACAGGGTAGCCAGGTGCGTCAGCTCGACTACCACGGCAGCCTGCACTACGGCCGGGCGCGAGGCGTCACCGAGGTGGGCGCAGAGCAGGGCCAGCAGCGGGCGGATGCGCTTGCCGCCGGCTTCCACCAGGTGGCGCGACGTCGCGTCAGCCAGCGGATCGGAGTTGGCAATGGCCTCGCGGAGCTTCTTTTCCACCCGGGCAAGGTTGGTGGTGAGGGCGGGACCCAACTCCGGGTCTTCCGCGATGGCGGCGAAACCGGCGGGCAGCTGGAGTCCGGTGGCGATGGCGGTGGTGCTGGGCTCGGGCTCCCTGGCGTCCGGCAGGCCGTGTCCGGCGTGGGTCCAGCTGTGCTTGGCAGAGTTCGTCACGGGTTAACCCTAACTTTTTGTTGCGGAAACCGCGGAGGTGTAGCTGGACGGGGACAGGGTGGTGTTGGACGTGGCAGGCACCAGGGCCTCCAGGAGCCTGATCACCCTGTCCTCGAATCCCTTGGCTGATTCATCCGTGACGTTGGCCATCAGCCGGACTACGAACTTCATGAGGGCGGGCAGCGGCATGCCCGTCCGGAGCGCGAGCTTCATCACCGACGGCTTACCGATCACCGAGGCGAACGCGCGGCCCAGGGTGAAGTGGCTCCCCCACTGGCCGCGCACATAGTCCGCATACCCCTTGAAGTGGAGGTCGGCGTCGTCGTGTGTCCACTTGGCGTAGCGGCTCTGCCAGGTGCTGGCGTCGATGACGTATTCGGCCGCAAAGCGGGCGGATTCCATCGCGTAGGAGATGCCCTCGCCGTTGAACGGGGACACCATGCCGCCGGCGTCGCCCAGGAGCAGCAGGCCGGGATAGTAGTGCGGGGTGCGGTTGAAGCCCATGGGCAGGGCGGCGCCGCGGATCTCGCCCACCTGGTTTTCCGGCGTGAAGCCCCATTCGGCGGGCATGCCGGCTGTCCATTCGCGCAGGACCTGTTTGTAGTCGAGCTTGCCGAATTCCGCGGAGGAGTTCAGGATGCCCAGGCCCACGTTGGAGGTGCCGTCGCCCACGCCGAACACCCAGCCGTAGCCGGGGAGGAGTCCGCCGTCCCGGCCGGGGAGCTCCAGCCAGCCTTCCATCCAGTCGTCGTCGTGGCGCGGGCTGGTGAAGTAGGTGCGTACGGCGACGCCGAGCGGGCGGTCGTCGCGCTTCTGGATGCCCGTGGACACGGCGGTTCGGGACGAGTTTCCGTCTGCTGCCAGTACGACGTCGGCATGGAAGTCGCGCGTCTCGCCCGTCTTGCGTCCGGACTCGTCAAGGAGGGCCGCGCGGGCGCCGATGACTCGGCCGTCCGGCGCGCGCAGGGCTTCGGTGACGCTGTGCCCTTCGAGGATGGTGGCCCCGGCAGCCTGGGCATGGCGGGCCAGTTCCTCGTCGAAGCCCAGGCGGGTGCGGATCAGGCCATATGTGGGGAAGTCGGAGACTTCCGGCCAGGGCAGCTCAATGGTGCGGCCGCCGGCGATCAGCCGAAGGCCCTTGTTGCGGCGCCAGCCGGCCTCCTCGGAGTGCGGGAGGCCGAGCTTCTGGATCTCGCGGACGGCGCGGGGAGTGAGCCCGTCACCGCAGACCTTCTCGCGCGGGAACCTGGTCTTCTCCAGCACCGTGACGGGGATGCCGGCCTTGGCGAGGTAGTAGGCGGCTGTGGACCCTGCGGGGCCGGCGCCGACGATCAGTACGTTCACGGCAGGTTCGGCTAGCCCGCGGGCCGGGTGATGTTGCGGCGGAGCTTGGCCACGGGGCCGGTGTGGTTGGCGATGGCCGAGGCACTGCCGGACAGTGGCTTGTGCGCGCGGTGCACGGCCACGATGCCGCCGCTGAGGTTGCGGTAGGTGACCTTTTCCCAGCCGGATTCCTGCAGCCAGCCGGCCAGGTGGTCCTGGTCCGGCCAGGCGCGGATGGACTCGGCCAGATAGACGTACGCGTCCGGGTTGGAGGAGACCTTCACGGCGATGGCGGGCAGCGCGCGCATCAGGTATTCGGTGTACATCGTGCGCCACAGGGGAATCACGGGCTGGGAGAACTCGGCGATGACCAGCTTGCCGCCGGGCTTGGTGACGCGCAGCATTTCCGCCAGGGCCTTCTTGGGCTCGTTGACGTTGCGCAGACCGAAGGAGATGGTGGTGGCGTCGAAGCTGTTGTCAGCGAACGGCAGGCGGGTGGCGTCACCGGCGATGAAGTCAATGTCGGGGCGGCGGCGTTTGCCCACTTTGAGCATTCCCAGGGAGAAGTCGCAGGCGATGACGTCGATCCCCGCGTCCGCGTAGGGTTCGCTGGAGGTGCCTGTTCCGGCGGCGAGGTCCAGCACGCGCTGGCCCACCTTCACATCCATCGCTTCGACGACTACCCGGCGCCAGCGGCGCGTCTGTCCCATGGACAGGACATCGTTCACGACGTCGTATTTGGGGGCGACGTCGTCAAACATCGTGGCTACTTCGTCCGGACGCTTATCCAAGGATGCTCGGTTCACCATGACATTGTCTCAAATGTTGGGCGGACCCACGAACCGGGGCCGGGGCAGCGCGGCGGCGGCTGCCCGGGCAGCGCGGCGGCGGGGGTCAACAGGGTGCCGGCCACACTCGGGAGTACTGTTATCTCATCATGACGAGCACGCTCCGCACCGGCACTATTAAGACACTCACAGTCCCCCTGGATGGAAGATCATTCTCCGGGGGGCTGCCGTCATTTCTGGTACGGGACGACGTCCTCTGCTGGACCCGCCGCGAAGCCGGGCTGGTGGGCTTCGGCGAAATCGCCCGCTTCACTGCCACCGGGCCCGAGCGTTTCCTCGAGGCCGACATCTGGTGGCGGCACCTGGTCCTCGAGGCGGACGTCACCGACTCCGTGGACTGCCCCGGCACCGGTCCCGTGGCCTTCGGCTCCTTCGCGTTCTCCAAAGTTTCCACGCACCGCTCCCGGCTGATTGTTCCCGAAGTCGTGGTGGGGGTCAGGGACGGCCGCGCCTGGCTCACCCAATTAACGTTCGACGACGGCGAACTCACCGAAGCGGGCGCTCTCGCCGCCCTGGAGCGCTGGCTTGACGCCGACCCGCTTGACGCTCCGGGCGACGGACCCGAGGACCTGACTGCCGCCGTCGGACTCCCCTCAGGCGGCAGTTCCGCTTCCGGCGGCCGTCCCGGCGGCGGCAGTGCCGCGAACCTGGGCGCCGACGTCGTACCTAAACTTGAAACCGGATCGCTCAGCGAGCATGACTGGATGGCGGCAGTGACGGCCGGCGTCGCCGAGATCCGCACCGGCAAGCTGGAGAAACTGGTGCTGGCGCGGGACATTGTGGCCACAATTCCTGAAGGCGTGAATGCCGCCGAGATCCTCCGCCAGCTTGCCGTCAGGTACCGCGAATGCTGGACCTACGGCGTCGACGGCCTGGTGGGTTCTACCCCGGAAATGCTGATCCAGGTGGAGGGACGCACGGCGCAGGCCCGGGTTCTTGCCGGAACCCTGGACCGGCGCGACGCCGAGGGAATGGACGGCTCGCCGCTGGAATTCGCCGAGCGCGTGCTGGCCGGGTCCGAGAAACAGCGGCACGAACACGAGATCGCGATCCAGTCGCTCACCACGCAGCTGGCGCCGTTTTCCGAGGCGATGAACGCGCACAGCGAACCGTTCATCCTGGAGCTGCCCAACGTGTGGCACCTGGCCTCGGATGTGAAGGCCGAGCTGACCGAGGTGGAGGGACACGTGCCCACCTGCCTCGCCCTCATCAACGCGCTGCACCCCACGGCGGCGGTCTGCGGAACCCCCACCACTGTCGCCGGGGCGCTGATCCGCAAGCTGGAGCACATGGATCGCGGACCGTACGCCGGTCCGGTGGGCTGGCTGGATGCGGCGGGGAACGGCGAATGGGGCATCGCGCTGCGCGGCGCCGTCGTCGAGGCGCCGGACACCGTGCGGCTCTATGCCGGCTGCGGCATCGTGGAAGGCTCCCATCCCGAGGCCGAGCTCGCGGAGACCTGGGCCAAGTTCCGGCCGATGCTCGAGTCGCTGGGCATCAAGAGCTAGAGCCACGGGGGAAGGCCTGGGCCGAAGTCCGGGATTACAGACAATGCTGCGGCGTGGGGTCTTGCGCTAGCCTCGGTATTAGTTATCCAATAGTGAAACTAAGTTTTCTGTGATGCACATCTCTTATTCGGCGATACACTATAAGCCGTTTTAGTCACGCATACCCCTGCAACAAAAGGTAAGAAACTATGCAGCCCATGTCCTCCGCCACGGCAAAGCTGGCCGCCAAAGCAGCCGCAATCCTCGCCGTCGGCGCCCTCTCCCTCACGGCCTGCGGCGGCAGCTCCACCCCCGCTGCGTCGTCCGCGGGCGGCGTCCAGCTCATCAACACCGGCAAGCTGACCGTCTGCTCCGACGTTCCCTACGAGCCGTTCGAATTCCAGAAGGACGGCAAGATCGTCGGCTTCGACATGGACATCGCCGCCGAGGTCGCCAAGGACCTGAAGGCCGAGCTCAGCGTCGTGGACAGCTCCTTCGAAGCCATTGAAACAGGTACTGCCCTGACCGGCTGCGACGTCTCGATCTCCTCGGTCTCCATCACGGACACCCGCAAGGCCGTCATGGACTTCTCCGACCCGTACCTCAACGACGATCTGACCCTGGTGGCCACCGAGGCTTCAGGTATCACGAACATCGACGGCGCCAAAGGCAAGAAGGTGGGCGTGCAGCAGGCCACCACCGGCGCCCAGTACGCCAAGGACAAGGGCCTCGACGCGCAGCAGTTTGAAGACACCGGACTCCTGGTCCAGGCACTCAAGGCCGGCACCATCGACGCCGCCCTGGGCAACCAGTCCGTTCTTGGCTACGCCATCAAGGATGACTCCAAGTACAAGCGCGTGGAGAACTACGCCACGGGCGAGAAGCTGGGCATCGCCATCAAGAAGGGCAACACCGCCATGGCTGACCAGGTCAACTCCACCCTCAAGCGCCTGACCGACGACGGCTCCCTGAAGAAGTACGAGACCACCTGGTTCGGCGAAGCCGCCAAGTAGCACCCCGGCCTGAGACCGACGCAGTTGAGGCCCCGTACCGCTGGACGAGAGTCCGTACGGGGCCTCAACTGCGCAAAACGAATGTGAGAACACCATGGCAATGACCGCACGTCAACGAGCCAAAGTCAGCCTGTACGTCCAGGCCGGAATCTTCGTTGTGGCTGTGGCCGCGCTGATTCTGGCCACGGACTGGAAGACCATCGGCACCAGCGTCTTCAACTTCGGCAAGATCGGCCCGATGTTCCCGGACATCTTCCTGTCGGGCCTCAAGAACACCCTGATCTACACGGCCCTGGGCTTCATCGTGGGCCTGTCCGGCGGGCTGCTGCTGGCCCTCATGAAGCTCTCCAGCTTCCCGCTCTACCGCTGGATCGCCACCGGCTACATCGAGTTCTTCCGCGGCATTCCCGCGCTGCTGGTGTTCATCGCCTTCGGCTACGGCGTTCCGCTTGCGTTCGGCGTGCAGTGGAACGTGACCATCGTGGTGATGATTTCGCTTGGCATGGTGGCCGCGGCCTACATCGCAGAAACGCTCCGCGCCGGCCTGCAGGCCGTGCCCAAGGGACAGCTCGAAGCCGCCCGGTCGCTAGGCATGCCGCAGTGGCGGGCCATGGTGTCCATCGTGATCCCGCAGGCATTCCGGATCGTGCTGCCGCCGCTGACCAACGAGGTCATCCTCCTGACCAAGGATTCCTCGCTGATCTACGTGCTGGGCCTCACCGCCTCGCAGTACGAGCTCACCAAGTTCGGCCGCGATGGCATCTCCAGCCTCGGCGCAGGGCTCACCCCGCTCCTCGTGGCCGGCGCCTTCTACCTGGTGATCACCATCCCGCTGAGCCTCTTGGCCCGGAAGTTCGAAAGCCGCTCCGCGCGGACGAAGCGATAGGCAGGACAGTCATGAACGACGTCGTACATCCCTCAGGCAACGCGGGCACCCGCGGTGCCGCCGTGAAAGCCGCCGGAGTCTCCCTCAAGGACCTCCGCAAGTCCTATGGCTCCAACGAAGTCCTCAAGGGCATCAGCCTGGACGTTGCCCCCGGCGAGGTTGTCTGCTTGATCGGCCCGTCCGGCTCCGGCAAGTCCACCCTCCTGCGCTGCGTGAACCTCCTCGAGCAGCCCAACGAGGGCACCATCCATGTGGGCGGCTTCGAGGCCACCGACCCGGACGTGGACATCGACAAGATGCGCCGCAAGGTGGGCATGGTGTTCCAGCAGTTCAACCTGTTCCCGCACCTGAACGCCCTGCAGAACTGCACCATCGCGCAGACCAAGGTGCTCAAGCGCGGGCAGGCCGAGGCGGACAAAGTGGCACACGCCAACCTGGAACGGGTGGGCCTGGGCCATCTGGCCGACCGATTCCCGGACCAGCTCTCCGGCGGCCAGCAGCAGCGCGTCGCCATTGCCCGCGCGCTGAGCATGGACCCCGAGCTCATGCTGTTCGATGAGCCCACCTCGGCCCTGGACCCGGAGACCGTGGGCGATGTCCTGTCCGTCATGCGGAACCTGGCCAAGGAGGGCATGACCATGCTGGTGGTGACGCACGAGATGGGCTTCGCCCGCGAAGTGGCCGACCGCGTGGTGTTCATGGACGGCGGCGTCGTCGTGGAGGAAGGCGTGGCCGAGCAGGTCATCAGCGCCCCCACGCAGTCCCGCACCAAGGAATTCCTGAAGCGCGTGCTGGACCCGACCCACATCGACATCTCGAAGTAGGCTCCTCGGCCGCTGTCGCGGGTCGGGTTCGGGTCGGTTTCGGGTCGGCCCCGGTTCGGTTTCGGGCCGGCCCCGCGTCGGTTTCGACGCGGCCTGTGCCTTTCGACGCGCAAATGCCCTGGCGCACCTGGAATTCCGGGTGCGCCAGGGCATTTGCGCGTCACGGGACCTTTTGCGCGTCGAAACCGGCTGAACGGGCACGACGGCGGGGCACCCCGGCCGCCGCCAGCTTGCGTTCCAGCCGGCCCGGCTGCATCAGATCGGCCCACACCCACCGGACCACGGTGAACCCGATGGCGCGGATCCGGTCCTCGCGGTACTTTTCTTCGACCACGACCTGGGACGGCGTGCGCCCCCCTGAGATACTCCGGTTTGAGGTACTTCTCCTCGCCGTCAAACTCACCAACCACGTTGGCGCGCTTCCAATAGAAGTCGGTGTAACCAATCAAACCCTGCCCATCCCGAAGTTCCTGCTGGAGGACCGGCACTTCAAATCCTGCAAGGTGAAGGAGCGATCGGCTGTAGGACTCCCCCGCGGAACCGGCCCGGGCATCAGCGAAGTCCAGCGCCGCGTGGATCCTGCGCTGTCTGGCCGCGCTATAGATTGATCCGATTCCCGCCCTGAGCTCGTCTTTGCTAAGGGCTGGCAGCTGTGCGGCAGCGTCCGGCCGAAGTACATGATCCAGCGGGACCACACCCTCGGCGAACGGGGTGAACGCAGCCAGATCCAGGACTGTGCGGACCCGGGACGTGACCAGCAGCCCGTCCCGCCGTACTACTTCCAAGCCGGACGGTGCCGCGAAGTGGCGCCTGACCCCCGCCCGCGACCTCCCGCCGTCGTTCGTCAGTGCCAATGCCTGAACAGAGTGCACGGCGCCAATGGTGGAAACTCCCCACACACTTGCCGCGGAATGCCTGGCAAAAATGGTGGGCTTTTCGAACATCTCACCCGCGGCCTGGATCTGCAGCCGATACTTTTGCCAGTCTTTCAGCTCCCGCCAGGCTGCCCCGTCCGTGTACACACCATGGCGGATCCTCACCAGGGCGCCGGACCGCACCCGCTTCGCCAGGTCCTTGGCAGTAAGCCCGCGCAGCCCGCAGTCACGGGCAAGGAGGAGGGGCGGGAGGTCCGGCATGCATTCAAGCTGTCAGGAGCATGCCGCAGGCACCAGGGACGTGTGCTCGTATGTGGAGAACCCTCGTGGCACCTTTTCGACGCGCAGATGTCCCGGCGCGCGGGTTATGCGGGGCGCGGGAGCACATTCGCGCGTCGCAGATCCATTTGCGCGTCGCCAGGCCGGAAACGCGTCGCGGGCTATGGAGCCAGCACACCCCGCACTGCGTCTCCCACTGCGGCCTTGATCCGGCCGTGCAGCTCCCGGAGGCCCTGCCGGTCCGTGCGGACCTCAATAATGCTGCGGCCCTGCCGCGGCGCGGTAAGCGCATCGGCGAGTTCCGCCGTCGTACTTACCGAGCAATGTTCGACGCCGTACGCTGCGGCGAGTGCCGCGATGTTCACTCTGTGCGGGGTGCCGAAGAGCCGTTCAACGGCGTTCCCGTACGCACCGGATTCCTGCACAGCGCCGTGCTCCAGGAGGTTGAAGATGGCCCCGCCGGCGTCGTTCAGGACCACGATGCGCAGCAGCGGGTCGTTTTCGGCGAAGCCCAGGAGGAGGCCGCCGGCGTCGTGCAGGAAGGTGACGTCGCCCACCAGCAGGGTGGTTTCCTGCCGGCCGCCCCACGCGATGCCCGTGGCGGTGGAGATGGTGCCGTCGATCCCGGCGAGGCCGCGGTTGGCGAAGACGGTGGCCTGCGGTTCGGGGGTGGGCTGGCCGGCGAGGTCCACGTCGCGGATGCCGTTGGAGGAGCCAAGCATCAGCTGCCCGCGCGTGTGCTGCCACACCAGTGCGCCCACCGTTGGTCCCGTGGCGGACGGCTCGTCGGCCAGCGCCCGGTCGAGCGCATGCTGGGCGGCGGCACCAGCCAGAAGCCATGTGTCGAGCCATGCCGCGGAGCCGCGGCCGGAGAAATCGGCGAGGTCGCTGAGGTTGTCCAACGGGAGCTCGGTGCGGCGGCCCGGCTCATACCAGGCCACGGGAACGGGCTGGTAGAGGGCAGAGGGGACATCGGCACGGGCCAGCAGCTGCGCCACTGGCCGCGACAGCGTGGGCCTCCCGAACAGGACGACGCGCTCGATTGGCTGCGCGGCCTCCGGGCCGAAGTGTTCCAGCAGCAGCCGGTAGGGGCCCACGGCGTTGGGTCCGAACCGCGAGTTGGAGGACGGCTCGGCCAGCAGCGGCAGGCCGTGCGCGCGGGCGAAGGCTTCGGCGACCGGCCCGGCGTCGTGCCCGGCGAGCACCACGGTGCGCCGTTCCTCGAGCCCGGCGTCAGCGGGCGTAAGGGTGAGCGGCTCCGGGCCGCGGCCGATCTGCCAGATTCCGGGACCGGCTGCTTCCGGCAGGTGGTCGCCGGCTGCCGGGACCAGCGGATCGCGGAAGGCAAGGTTCAGCTGCACGGGTCCCGGCGGGGTGTCCTCAAAGGCGCCGGTGGCCGCGCTGAGGGCGGTCTCCACGGCGCGCTGCGGGTCGGTGCCGGCGGGGACGTCGACGGCGAACCGGACGTGTTCGCCGAAGAGGTCCAGTTGGTCCGTGGTCTGGTTGGCACCGGTCCCCCGCAGTTCTTCGGGCCGGTCGGCGGAGAGCACGACCAGCGGAACGGCGGCGTGGTTGGCTTCCATCACGGCCGGCATGAGGTTCCCGACGGCGGTGCCCGACGTTGTGAGCACCGCAACCGGCGCTCCCGTGGACAAGGCCAGGCCAAGGCCGGTGAACCCGGCCGAGCGCTCGTCGATCCGGACCAGGAGTTCCACGCGGCCGGAGGCGTCGGCCTCGGCGAGCGCGTAGGCCATGGGTGCCGACCGCGAACCGGGCGAGACCACCACGTACCGCACGCCGCCGTCGAGCAGGGTTTTGACAGCCACCCGGGCGGCCTCGATCGCGGTGAGGGTGCCTACTGCCGATTCAGTTGGGGTGCCTGCGGGCTCGCCTTCGGAGAGGGGGGCATCCTCGGCGGCGGTGTAGGCATCGAGCGGGTCCAGCGGGTTCTCAGAAGTCACCAAACCAGTCTGCCACCAACCCCGGACGCTCTCTCACTTCCTGCCGGTCTCACGCCGACGCTCTCTCACTTCCTGCCGGTCTCACCCCGACGCTCTCTCACTTCCTGCCGGTCTCACCCCGACGCTCTCTCACTTCCTGCCGGTCTCACCCCGACGCTCTCTCACTTTCTTCAACGCAGTGAGAGAGCGTCGCCAAAAAGCCGGCAGGAAGTGAGAGAGCGTCGCCAAAAAGCCGGCAGGAAGTGAGAGAGGATCGCAAGCCGCACACCAGCTCACACGAGTTAGGTAAACTGCAGCAAAGCAGTGTTTCCCACCCGGAGGATCAGCCCATGAACCGCAAGGCCACCGCACTGGACGTCGCCAAGCTGGCGGGTGTCTCGCGCAGCGCTGTGTCGCTCGTGCTCAACGGGCGGGGCGACGGCAACGTTGCCCTCGAAAGCCAGCAGCGCATCCGGGAAGCGGCGGCTGCCCTCAACTACTCGCCGAACAAGATCGCCCTGAGCCTGCGCAACCAGCAGTCGCGCGTCATCGGCATCGTGTCGGACCAGGTCGTCACCAGCCCGTTCGACGGCAACATCATCGCCGGTGCGGACGCGGTGGCACGGTCGCACGGCTTTGTCACCGTGGTGATGGACACCGAACTGGACGAGTCCCGGGACGAAAGCGCCGTGGAAACGCTGCTGGATCGGCAGGTGGACGGGCTGATGTATGTGACGGTGGGCCTGCGTCCGCTGCACGTCCCGCCGAACATGGCCCGGGTCCCGTCGATCCTGGCCAACTGCTTCGACGACCGCCCCGAGGCAGGGCTTCCGGCCGTGATTCCCGACGAGGTCCGCGGCGGACGCGAAGCTGCCGGGCACGTGATGTCGCTCGGCCACCGGGACATCGCATTCCTGGCCGGTGACTCCCTGACCCCTGCGGCGCCGCGGCGGATCGACGGCTACCGCGATGCCTTCAAGGTCGCGGGCATGCCTGTCAACGAGGACCGGGTCATCCAGGTGGGCTGGGATATTGACGCCGGATTCCACGGCGCCATGAAACTCCTCGACGGCGTGGAACCATTCGACCGCCCCACCGCGATCCTGTGCGCTAACGACCGCCTGGCAATCGGCGTCGTGCTGGCCTGCTACCGGCTGGGGCTGAGCGTTCCGGAGGACGTGTCCGTCATGGGCTACGACGACGAATTCCGCGTCGCCAAAACCATGGTCCCGGCGCTCAGCACCATGGCCCTTCCGCTCCGGGAAATGGGCGAAGCGGCCATGACGGCGCTGCTCACAGAGGTGGAAGCGGTTCCGAACGGAAAGGACGACGGCGGCGGCCCGGGCGCCAGCGCCGGCGCCGCTACCGGCACTGAGCCCACGACCAGCTCCCAGACGATGGTTCCCTGCCGCCTGGTGGTCCGGGATTCCACCGGGCCCGTCCCCGCCGGGCGCTAAGGCCAGGCGGACTGACTCCAGGCGGACGCTGACTCCGGCCGGGCGCTAAGGCCCGGCCGGTTTAGCCGCGAGGGACTCGTCAGCCCTGCCCCGAGGGCTGCTCCAGTTCCCAGACGTCCGCCGTGGCACCGGACGGAAGCTGCAGCTGCCACTGCTCCCCCGCAGCCGGGTAGGCCCGCAGCGTCGTGGCCACGGAACCCGCCCGGTAGACCTCCACCAGTGAGGCATCCACGAAGACCCGCAGCTCCTCCCCCGGTTCGATGGTTCCGCTGAACACTGTCTGCCGGCTGCCGTCCCCCACGAGCAGGAGTTCGACGGCGGTGTCCCCGCCACCGCCGGAACCGTCCCCGCCGCCCGAACCAGTCCGGCCTGTCACTAAGACCTCGGCAAACGCAGGCAGCACAACGGATCCAGCGGCGTGGCTGGCCGTCATCGCCCCACGGTAGGCGTCGATTTCCGGAGCGGGGCTGACAGCAAGGGCACCGTCGACCACCGACAGATCACGCGGAAATGTCAGGACACCGGCCCAGCCGGCGGCGTCGATTTCGTCCTGGCTGCGGCCGCGGCGGCCGTCGCGGCCCGGTCCCTCGTTGGCCCAGCCCCACAGCAGGGCCCTGTCTTCGAGCGCCACGATCTGGGGCGCATAGAAGTCGCGCCCGAGGTCGGACTTGCCGCCGCCGCGCGGCGTGAACACCGGCAGTCCGGTGGCCGGGTCCTCGGTCAGCGAACCGACCAGATGGCCCACGCCGTTGGCGTGTTCGTGCGCGTCACCCGAAAGCCAGAGCGAAAACATCATCAGCCAGGTTCCGGAATCGCCTGCGCCGCCGGAGGAATCCACGGACGCATCCGGCACCCGCACCAGCTGGGGGCATTCCCAGATCTCGGCCGGCGTGGACTCGGCGGCCACCGGGTTCTCCGAGGTCAGCCAGATGCCTTGGTACTTCCAGTCGGACATGTCCTCGACCGTGTACAGCAGTAGCGCGGCGTGCCCGTCGGCGAGCCCGGCACCCTGCATGGCGTACCGCCTTCCGTTGAACCGGAAGATGAACGGGTCACGCACCGCAGTGACCTGTTCATCGTCGGGCATCGAGGCCGCCACGTGGCCCGTCTGCTCCCAGTGGACCAGGTCCTCCGAGCCGCGGGCGATGACAACCTGCGAGTGGCCGCCGTCGCCGCGGACGCCCGAGTAAGCGGCGGTGGGAACACCGCCGTCGTCCGTCACCACACCGGTCCAGCAGCCGTACTCATCCGGCCCGCCGTGCTGCGGGCGCAGCGCCACCGGGTGTTCCTCCCAGCGCACCAGGTCCGCGGAGCTCACGTGGCCCCAGGCGATTTTGTGGTGCCGGGCGGAGTCCGGGTTGTACTGGAAGAACACGTGGTAGCGGCCGTTGATGAAGCTGATGCCGTTGGGGTCGTTGATCCAGCCCCGGGCGGGGCGCGGGTGGAAGTGCGGGAACGCGGGGTCGGGGTGGGAAGCGGCAACGTCGTCGAAGTGGACGGCGGCGAGGTCCGTGGCGGGCATTGCGGGGCCTTTCGGTGAGTAGGTCATTTTCCGGTGCCGGCAGTGAGGCCGTCCTGGAGTGCGCGCTGGCCGAACATAAAGACCACCAGCGCCGGAATCATGGACAGGACTACGCCTGCGAGAACTACTGAGATGCTGCCGGTTCCCAGGTTGCCCTGGAGCGAGACAAGTCCCAGCGGAAGCGTGAAGTTCTGCTCGGAGATGGTCAGGATGAGCGGGCGGAAGAACTCGTTCCAGTGGAAGTTGAATGCGAGGATTCCCACGATCGCCATGCCGGGCATCGCCAGTGGTGCATATACGGAACGAAACGTCCGCCAGGGGCTGGCTCCGTCGATCGAGGCGGCCTCGGCCAGTTCGGCGGGGAGCCCCATGAAGTACTGGCGCATCAGGAAGGTACCGAACGCCGTCGGAATGGCCGGGAGGATCAGCGCCAGCAGCGTGTCCGAGAGGCCCATGCCGCGGATCAGCATGAAGACGGGCACGATCGTGACCTGCACCGGCACCATCATGGTGGCCAGCACGATCGAGAAGAGTGCACCGCGGCCGCGGAACTTCAGGTGCGCGAAGGCGTAGCCCGCCATCGCCGCGGACACCATCTGGCCCACCGCGATCAGGCCGGTCACCAGGGCACTGTTGAGGACGAGGAGAAAGATATTCAGCTGCTGGAATACTTCACCGTAGGACGTGAAGTCCGGGTTCCACGGGAAGAACGACGGCGGCAGCTTGAAGGATTCCGACGGCGACCGCAGCGAGGTCGACAGGGTCCAGAGCACCGGGCCCAGCGTCAGGGCTGCCGCGATCAGCAGCAGGCCGACGCGGAGGGCGAAACTCCAGCTGAACCTGCGCCGCGTGGGAGACGTTTCGGGGAGGCCTTCCGAGAGCCGGGGGGAATGCCCAGCCAGGCCGTGGTCTGTAGTGGTTGTCATGGCTGGCCTTACTGGTAGAAGACGAATCGTTTGCTGAGCCGGAACTGCGCGGCCGTAATGGCCATGATGATGAGGGTGAGAAGCACGCCGATGGCGGACGCCTGACCGAACTCGAGGCGCTGGAAGGCCGATTCAAAGATGACCATGACGGCGGTGCGCGTGGAGTCGCCGGGGCCGCCGCGTGTCAGCACGTAGGGCTGGTCGAACACCTGCAGGGCGCTGATGATGGCCATCACCGAAGCCACGAGGGTGGTGGGGCTCAGCAGGGGCAGCGTGACGTGCAGGTGCTTGCGCCAGCCGGTGGCGCCGTCGATCGATGCTGCCTCGTATGTCTCCACGGGAATGGAAGCCAGGCCGCCGATGAACAGCAGGAAGGAGAACCCGAAGTTCTGCCACACGTAGACAAGGATCACGACGGCGGCGGACCCGCCCGGTGTGGTCAGCCACGGCACCGCGGGGATGCCTACCAGGGACAGGAACCAGTTCACCACGCCGAACTGTTCGTTGAAGAGGTATCGCATGAAGATGGATACCGAGGCCGCGGACAGGATGAGCGGGAAGAAGAAGGCCGAACGGAAGAACACGCGCAGCCAGGCCGGCATCTTCTCCTGCACCATGATGGCCAGCGCCAGGGCGAGCCCCAGCTGGAAGGCCACCGCCACCACCACGAACACGATGGTGTTCAGGAAGGACACGCGGACGGTGGGGTCCTGGACCACTTCGGAGAAGTTGTCGAAGCCCACGAACGTCGGCGCAGAAATGATGTCCCAGCGGAAGAAGGCAAGGACCACGGAGGCCACGATCGGGATCAGGGTGAACAGGCCCATGCCGAGGATGGTGGGGGCCAGGAAGATCCAGGCAAGCCAACGCTGGCTGTGCCGCGACTTGGCCGTGGGTTGGTGCTGGGCCGGCACGGCCTGCCCGGCCGCCTGCCTCGGCCGCTCCCGCGGCGGGGTGGTGGTGCTCATGACTGCCTCCTCAGGGCCAGTTCAAGGTCGCGCTGCATGGAGGCGAGGGCCTGCTTGAGCTGGCGCTCGTCGCCGCTGACAGCCAGCGAAACGTTCTTCATCAGGGCCGTTTCGACGGCGGCCTGCTGCGGTGGGGCCGGGATGGGGCCTGTGGTGGGGAACCTGTCCAGGGTGTCGTAGAAGACCTTCCAGTGGGCGGGTCCCTTGCCGGCGTAAAGCTGCTCGTTGACCATGGAGCGGCGCGCCGGCGTCGTAATCGGGTTGGGGAAGATCAGTTCCATGGCCTCGTGGCTGGAGCTGAACTTAATCCATTCCCAGGCGGCGTCCTTGTCCTTGGCGGTCTTCATGATCGCGTAGCCGGCGGTGCCGAACTGGTGCCGCTGGGTCTTCCAGCGCGGGAAGAACTGGACGTCGAAATCGCTTTCGCCCATCCCGGCCTCGTGCAGGCCCTGCACCCAGTAGCCGCCGGCCGGCGTCGTACCGATGCGGTTGGACGCGAACAGCCCGACAAGCGAGCTGCCGCCGCCCTCCTCAGGGCGGACGCCGAGCCCGTCCTTGACCAGTCCGCGGAGGTAGTCGAAGGACTCGAAGACGCGGTCGTCGTTGGCGTTCGGCTCCAGCCACTGGTATCCGCCTGAACGGAGGCTGCGGGAGGGATCGCTGGCGTAGAAGCCATCCCAGAGCCACTCCCCGCCGGTGGACCGGGTCTCTTTCAGGAAGCTGGTGTCGTTCGCGTAGAGCCACGGAACCACACCGCCGAAGAGCCGGTTGGTCCAGTAATACGGGGTGAAGTCCGAGGTCCGCGCCTTGCGCATGGCGGCGAGGCTGTTGCGGAAGTCCAGGTGGGTCCAGTCATCCGCCGGGCGCTCCAGTCCGGCCTGCGCGAACGCAGTGGTGTTGTAGTACATGTTGGCCGCGTTCCAGTCCATGGGGAGCTGGTACAGGCTGCCCTTGTACATGAAGGCCTCCACCAGGCTGGGGTGCACGTCCTCGAAGAACTCCCGCATGTCAGCGGCGTCGCGGCGCACGTACTCGTCGAGCGGATGCGCGAGCTTTTCCGCGAACAGCTGGGCGCCTTCGGTGGCCACGTAGACCACGTCCGGCGGCGTGCCTGCAGCCACCATGGTGAGGATCTTGGTGAAGAAGTCTTTCCAGTCCACGGCCTGGATGGCCTGGACCTTGACCTTGATCTCCGGGTGGAGTCGGGTGAAGGCGTCGATGGCGCGCTGGCGGGCGGCGGCGTCTGCGGCGGTGCCCATGATGGCGATGCTGAGGCTGTTGTCCCCGCGGCCCGGAATGTCCGTTCCGGAGAGCCGCGGCCACGATGCCACGGTTGCTCCGATAATTCCCGCGCCGAGGGCACCAAGGGCGGTACGGCGGGTGATTTCCCGCAGGTGCCCGTTTGTGGCTCCGGTCATGTCAATTTCCTTCCTAACACGTGTTAGGAACTGTAGATGAACGACCTAACACGTGTCAAGCATCACAACCCTGCGCCTCACTGCGACGCTCTCTCACTTCCCGCCGCATTTTTCGCGACGCTCTCTCACTTGCTGCCGCTTCACCCCGAACCCTCTCTCACTTCCTGCCGCAAAACGAGAAACGCCCTCCCATCTCGAGCGGCCATGCCGCGAAAGATGAGAGGGCGTTTAGGCTGAGCCCGACGGAACCGAAGAGAGCGTCGGGCTCAGCCTGCAGCTACATGTTCTCCGGCTACATGTTCTCCGGAGTCTCGATGCCCAGCAGGTCCAGCCCCTCGGAGAGCCTGTGGAGGACGAGTGCGCACAGGGCGAGCCGTGACTGGCGGACGGACTCGTCCGCCTTCAACACCGGGCACTGGTCGTAGAACGAGGTGAACAGCTGCGAGAGTTCGAACAGGAACGCACACAGCCGGTGCGGCTCCAGCAGTTCGCCCACCCTCCGGAGGGTCGCGCCGTACTCCAGCAGGTGGAGCGCCAGGGCCCGCTCGGCCGGTTCGACGACGGCGATACTCGCTCCCGCCGTCGACTCCCCCGCCACGTCGCCAGAGTCCGCCACCTCGCCAGAGTCCGCCACCTCGCCAGACTCGAAGGCCGACGCAGTAGCGGCCTCCTCGGCCTTCCGCAGGATGGAGCGGATCCGGGCAGCGGCGTACTGCACATAGGGGCCCGTGTTGCCGCTCAGTGCCAGCATCCGGTCGAAGTCGAAGACATACTCGGTGTCGTGCCCCACCGACAGGTCGGCGTACTTCACGGCCCCGATCCCCACCTGCCGGGCGGTGACGGCGCGTTCGTCCTCCGAGAGGTCGGGGCGGCTCGCATCCACCACGGCGCGGGCGCGGTCCACGGCCTCGTCCAGCAGGGCCATGAGCTTCACCGGAGTGCCCGAGCGGGACTTCAGGATCTTGCCGTCTTCGCCCAGCACGTTGCCGATCTGCACATGCGTGGCCTCTACGGTGTCCGGCAGCCATCCGGCTTCGCGGGCGCTTTCAATGACCATCCGGAGGTGGACGTTCTGCGGGGCTCCCACCACGTACAGGATGCGGTCGGCATGGAGTTCCTGCACCCGGTACCTGATGGTGGCGAGATCGGTGGTGGCGTACCCGTAGCCGCCGTCGGATTTGCGGATGATGAGCGGCAGCGGCTCGCCGTCCCTGCCGGTGAAGCCCGCGGGGAACGTGCACAGCGCCCCCTCGCTCACACGGGCCAGGCCGCGCTCCTCAAGTTCCTGGCACAACTGTGCTAAATGGGGATCGTAGGAGCTTTCGCCGGCGATGTGCTCGTCCTCGAGGCTGACTCCCAGCGTGGCGTAGATGGCATTGAAGTAGACCTTCGAATGGTCCACCAGCCGCCGCCAGACCTCCAGCGTCTCCTCGTGGGCCGACTGGAGTGACACCACGCGAAGGCGTGCACGCGTCGCGAAGTCCGCATCGCCGTCGAACTTTGCCCGCGCGGCCTGGTAGAACGCGCTGGGATCTTCCACCAGCAGCGCGGCCTCAGGTGAATCCTCGCCGATCTCCAGCCAGTGCTCGATCAGCATGCCGAAGGGCGTGCCCCAGTCGCCGATGTGGTTCTGCCGCATCACCGTATGGCCCAGCGCCTCAAGGACCCGGACCAGGCTGTCCCCCACCACGGTGGTGCGGAGGTGCCCCACGTGCATTTCCTTCGCGACGTTTGGGGAGGAATAGTCGACGACGACGCGACGGGCTTGCGTCTCCGGCCCGCCTTGGGGCTGGGAAGCCCGGGTGGGGTCAGCCTGGGCGTTGAGCAACTCCTCGATCCAGGTGCCGTCGAACGTGAGGTTGATGAAGCCGGGGCCGGAGATCTCCACGGCGGTGCAGAGGCCGTCAAGCTCCAGAGCCTCGACGATCCGGCCGGCAGCCTCGCGTGGCGGCAGTCCCACCTTCTTGGCAAGGGCCATGGCGGCGTTGATCTGGATGTCGGCGAACTGCGAGGGCCGGACCACCGGATCGGTGTCCCGGAACTCTTCGCCGAACGCTTGGGCAATAGCTGCCTGGACTCTGGGGACAACCATCTCGGCCGGATTATTCACAAACTCAAATTATCAGCCCAACCCCCATCCGACGCTCTATCTCTTCCTGCGGCTAAATCCGGAACCCTCTCGCACTTCCTGCCGCCTAAATAGAAACGCTCTCTCACCTCCCGGCCGTGCGGCCGTGGAGGTGAGAGAGCGTTCTGAAGAAACCCGCCAAAGGTGAGAGAGCGTCCCAATAAACCCGGCAGGAAGTGAGAGAGCGTCCGTACTGGATGGGGCCAGTCGGTCCTAGGCGTCCGTGCGGAAAACCTGGACCACGGACGGGCGCGGGGCACGGACCTGGCCGCGCGCCGGCGTCGTGCCTGCCGGAACGTAATCCGGGAAGTACGAGTTGGGCGCGTCAAACGTCCCGTCCTCGCCCGGGTGCTGCACAGAGACGAAGACGGTGCGCTCGTCGTCGTGGATGATCGGTCCGCAGGTCTCGCCGTCGCGCGGCACGGCCAGGAACTGCTCCACCTTGCCGCGCTCAGCACCGTCGAGCGTGACCTTGAACAGGCCGTCCGCGCGGCCGATGCCGGAGGGGGCGCCGTCGGTGGAGATCCAGAGGTTGCCCACGGAGTCGAACGCCAGGTTGTCCGGGCAGGAGATCGGCGAGACCTGGTCCACCGGGAAGCCGGAGAAGTAGGTGACGTCGCCCTGGGCCGGATCGCCGCAGACCATCAGCAGGTTCCAGGTGAACTTGGTGGAGGTCTGGTCGCCGGTTTCGGTGATCTCCACGATGTGGCCGTCGCGGTTGGCGTTGCGCGGGTTGATCTCGGTGGCGCCTTCTTTGCCTACCTTGCCGCGGTCGGAGTTGTTGGTGCAGGCCACGTAGACCTTGCCGGTGTGCAGGCTGGGCTGGACATCCTCGCAGCGGTCCATCTTCGTGGGGCCCACCTTGTCCGCGGCCAGGCGGGTGTAGACCAGCACCTCTTCCACGGACATGCCCGTCACCTTCGACACGCCGTTCTCAACCAGCGCCAGCCACTCGCCGGTGCCGTCGAACGAACCGTCGGACGGAACCGCTCCGGTGCCAGTGATCTCCGCGGCGGGCGAGTTGCCGGTGAACTTGGCGACGTACAGGTTGCCCGCGGACAGCAGAGTCATGTTGTGCTTGCGGTCGCCCTCGCGGTACTTGTCCTTGGAGACGAACTTGTAGAGGTAGTCGAAGCGCTCGTCGTCGCCCGAGTAAGCCACCACATGGCCGGACTCGGCCACGATCACGTTGGCGCCTTCGTGCTTGAAGCGGCCCAGCGAGGAGTGCTTCTTCGGGGTGGAGGTGGGGTCGAACGGGTCAACTTCCACGATCCAGCCGAAGCGGTTGGCCTCGTTTGCGTAGTCGGCGTTACGGGTGTCGAAGCGGGGATCGTCGAGTTCCCACTGGCGGGCCGTGGGCTTGTTCGTCAGGCCGTAGCGCTTGTCGTAATCGGACGTGCCCGGGGAGACGAAGTAGCCGTTGAAGTTCTCTTCTCCGGAGAGGATGGTGCCCCAGGGCGTCGTGCCGCCGGAGCAGTTTCCCAGCGTGCCCTTGATCCAGCGGCCCGCATCATCGCCCTTGGTCTTCACCAGCGAAGAGCCCGCAACGGGACCCGTGAGTTCGTAGACCGTGCTGTTCAGGTAGCGGCGGTTGAGCCCGGCGCCCTTGACGTAGCTCCACGGCTGGTTCTTGTTCTTCCGCTCCAGCTCCACCACTGTGAGGCCGTGCGCGGCCTGGCCGACTTTCCGGACGTCTGCGGCCGGCATGGTGGCCGGGAACATGATGCTCTCGTTGGTGTATTCGTGGTTCGCGAACAGCAGGGCGCGGCGGCCCTTGCTGCCGGGGATCTCCAGGATGTCCGAGTAGTCGTTGTTGTAGCCGAACTGCTGTTCCTGGGCGGCGGCCGTCTGGTTGTTGAGGTCGAAGTCCGGCGCGGTGTTGAAGATCGGGTCGCCCCAGCGGATCACCGGCTGCCAGGTGAACCCTGCGGGCACGGTCAGCTTGTCCACGTCCGCGGCGATGGACGGGATCGCGGTGAACTGCAGCTTGGACTTGCCGAAGCCGTCCTTTGCTGCGGCGGCGAGGCCGGTGCCGCCGTCGGCCACTGCAGTTCCGGCGGACGTTACTGCACTGCCGAGCACGACGGCGAGCGCGCCGGCGGCGCCGAAGCCGAGGGCGGCGCGGCGGGACATCGTGGCAGAGGCGATGTCGCGGAAGTAGCTGTTGGAGCTGGTGTTGCAGACCTCGCCCGAGCAGGCGTTGTCGCACTTCAGCGCACAGGTGACGGGGCTGCGCTTGCCTTTGGTGTGGCCGAGCATGGGTAGCAGGGCAAACTTACGTCCGGTCGTATCAGACATGGGGGCCTTCCAAGGGATGTGATGCGGTCCCGCCCACCCTTCCAGCGGATCCCAACCGGCAGTTGTCAGACAGGTGAAGATCCGGTGAACAGGAAGGAGTGAGAGCGGGTCACAGGAAAACCCGCGGGAAGTGAGAGAGCGTCCGGGGTGGGGGCAGCGGGGAGGTTACGGGCGGTCGCCTGCCGGGGATGCCAGCAGGGCGTGGACGCGGCGGAGGCGCTCCAGCCACCAGTCCCGGCGGTCCGGGGAAGCGGCGTAGCGCTCCAGCAGCCCGGCGTCGGCGGCGACGTCGCGGACGCGGATGGCGCCGTCGTCGGCCACCAGCGGGTCCAGCGTGATGTCCTGCTCAAACAGTGACACCGTTCCCAGCCCGCACGCGTACGGCAGTTCGGGGAGCGCCGCCGCCAGGGCCAGCCCGGCGCGGATCCCCACGGAGGTGTCCAGCGCGGAACTGACGACGGCGGGCAGCCCGGCCTGCCCCACGATGTCCAGGGCGCGCCGCACTCCCCCGAGCGGCGCCACCTTCACCACGATCAGGTCGGCCGCGCCCGCCCGAGCCACACGAAGGGGGTCGGATTCCTTCCGTACGCTTTCATCCGCGGCAATCAGCACGGGGATGCCGGCGGCCCGCAGCCGGCGGCGCACTTCGGCCAGGCCCTCGATGTCCGGCACCGGCTGCTCGGCGTATTCAAGCCCGACGGCGGACAGCCGGGTCAGTGCCTCGACAGCGGCGGGCACGTCCCAGCCGCCGTTCGCGTCCACCCGGATGGCTGCGTCCGGGAGGGCGCTGCGGACGGCGGCAACCCGGGCGGCGTCGTCGTCGAGCGTCTGGCCCCGTTCGGCCACCTTGACCTTGACGGCGTCCACCCGGCCGAAGCGGGCCAGGACGTCCGGAACACGGTCCGAGGCAACGGCGGGAACGGTGGCGTTGACGGGAATCACGGAGCGGACGGGAGGCGGAAACCCCTCCCAGCCGGCCTCGATGGCGGAGGCGAGCCAGGGGGCGGCTTCGGCGTCGTCGTATTCGGGAAAGGGGCAGAACTCCCCCCAGCCGAGCGGGCCGTCCAGCAGCAGGGCCTCGCGCCGGGTGATGCCCCTGAACTTCACGCGCATGGGCAGGCTCACCACATGGGCGGACGCCGCAAGCTGCTCCAGCGAAGGCAAAGCCGGGAACGAATCAGGCAACTGGCGTTTGACGTCGGCGGGCATGATTTCACTCTACCGGCCACGTCTGACGGTGACGGGGCCCGCGCTTCAAGCGCCTGGGCCAACAAGTCCTTGGTAGGGCCGACGGCGACTGGGGGCGAGCTTCACGTTTTATGAGACTCGTCGCCGTCGGCCCAGCTCAAGGAGCCCCGGGCATGCATTCCCTGCGGTTAGCCGCCTGATCTGCTGCGGGGCGGCCGGTGTAAAACCCGACCGTTAAGAAGATCGTAGGGATTGAATGCCGGGCCCACATGAGTGAGTGCTACTCGTTTTTGCCGGTGGATGGTACTCAAGGAAGCGGCCATCACGCGCCGCCAACAGCGCATGATGGCCGCCTCCCTGACTTGGGCTACCGGTGCCCGCGGCCGTCATCCTTGGCGCGGTCCAGCAGCTTGCAGATGTCCTTCGCGTGCCGGATGCTGTTGTGTTTAAGGGCCGGGGCCTGGAGACGTATTTCCCCCGATAGCAGCGCCAGCGACAGAGTGTCGGGCATGGTTTTGCGGATGCCAATGCCCGGAGTGTCACCGTCCCAGGTCATTGGCATCCGCTACGGCCGCCGGCTTAGTGCTGATCGGCTGACGCCCGCTACGTCCCAGCGTAGGAAGAATGGCCGCCGCCCGGCACGAGTATTTGCTACCTGTTTTGGTGGCGGATTGTTGCCAGTGTCGGCGGCGGATACGGTGCTCTCCTCCCCCAATCCAGCACCGGTCTCCGGCCTGTTCCCAGCTTTCTGTGGGACGCTGATGGTGATGAGTTCCCACCTTAAAGATTCCCGACGACGGCGGCCCGCCGGGCAGGTGCGTGGCGCCGTGGCGCTGGGTGCGCTGTGCATCCTTGCGACGCTGGCCTGTGTGGCCGGCCTGATCGCGACGTACTACTTCTTCGTGCGGACCACCACGGGCCAGTACATTGACGAATCGGCGCTGGTGGAGGCCGTGGCCATCCACGGCCCTGCAGGGAAGGCCGCCACCCGGTTCCTGGACTGGCTGCCCACGGTGTCGCTCGTGGTGGGCGCCGTCGTCGTCCTCCTCGTCTCGGTGATCCGGAAGCGCTGGCGTGCCGCCGGCATTGCCGTTGCCGCGTGCATCGGGGCGAACATCGCCACGCAGGTCCTGAAGGCGCTGTTGCCGGAGCGGCCGTTCCGCGGCGTGGAAACGCTGGAGCTGAACTCCCTGCCCTCCGGCCACACCACGCTCGCTGCATCCGCCGCTGCCGCGGTGTTCCTGATGGCCTCACCGCGGTGGCGGCCGTTCGCAGGATTCGCAGGCGGCAGCTTCGCGATCATTTCCGGGGTTTCCACCGTGGTGAACCAGTGGCACCGCCCGTCCGACGTGATTGCGGCCTTCCTGCTGGTGGGCGCATTCGTCATCCCGGCCGGCTGGCTCATCATCCGCACCGGGAACACCTGGAACGTGTGGGACGGCTTCGGCGGGCACTGGGCGTCCTCGCGCTGGTGGCTGCGGCTGCCGGCCCTGATCTGCCTGGTATTCGCCGCGGCCGCCGCCTTCCTGCTGACCCGCTACGTGCCCGGCGAGGGCGGCAGCGGCACGAGCTACTTCTGGGGCGGCATCTCGCTGATCGTGGTGGCCGGCTACCTCGCCGCGGTGGCAACCACCGCCCTGTTTGCGTTTGCCGTACGACGGCGGGCGGCTGGCTGACAGTCCGGCTACATCAGGAACGAGGCGTTGAAGGAGTTCAGGTCCACCGGAATGCCGTTGAGGCTCTGCTCGAACTTCTGCTGAATGCCGATCCGCATGGTGCTGGAGGTGTTCCAGCCGCCGTACTGCACCGGCGTAGGCGCGAGGTAGTCGGCCGTCCAGGTGGAGTAGTTAAGGTTGCTTGCAGTGTTGGTGTCCCAGAGCGGCACGTCGGCGAAGGCCGTGCTGCTGCCCATGAGGTCCGGCCACATGCCGCTGCCGCTGTAGATGACTGGCCGCACGCCCATGCTGCGGACGCCGTCCACCATCTCCCGGGTCACCGGAGGGCTGGCCGGTTCCACGTCCAGGGCGAAGAACTGAAGCTGGGCTGCATACGGTCCCGCGGCGCTGATGCCGCCCCGCCAGCAGGAGGCGTCCCGCGTGTACACGGCGATTTTCAGGCCCGCGTCCAGCGCCATCTTCAGCTGGGCCTGGGTCCGGTACCAGGGGTCGCAAGTACCCCATGCGGTGGAGTGCATCACGTAAAGCCGGATCCCGGCGTCGTACGCTTTTTTGAACCAGGCGGGATCTGAGATCGCGGCCGTCGTGTCCACTACCTTCACCGAAGGGCTGGTGGCGGGAGGGCTGACCTTGGCGGGCTGCATCTTCACCTCCTGGACTGAGTTCTTAAGGGCTGAGTCGTTACGCGCTGAAGCGGGCTGCAGCGCTGCCGCCTGGACTTCCGATGCCGGAGTGGCCGCGGCGGGGGTCGAAACCGGTGCCGCGGCGGGGGCCGTTCCGAGGCCCAGCAGGAGGGGCAGTGCCGCGAGGGCGGCAACCAGGTTGATCTGAAGCAAAACGATACTCCTGGGTCTGGCCGGCCCGGTTGGATCGGGGGCAGGCATGGCGCAGCGAAGGCCGCGTTCGGGTGAGATGCGCAGTTGATCGAGCCCAGTTCCCGGTCAACCCATGGGACCGCGCACAAGGAGCGCCGGGGTCCGCCCCCTACTTTACGGATGTTGCGGCAGGTAGCGAAAAGCGGAAAAGCGAGTGTTGACCTGGCGGGTCCCTCATTGGTATGGGCCAGCGGAGTTCCGTCCCATTTACATTGCCGCCGGCGGGGGCCAGAATAAATCGCACAACAGCCTCCACTGGCTCAGCAGCGAGCTGACTTCCGTGCTGCTTAACCAGGGGGCTGATTTCATGGCCGGCATCTACGATTCAAAACTCTCCACCCGCGTGGATTTCCCGGCCCGGGCCAGGGCAGTGGCGTCCATTCCATCCTTGCTGAGGGTGCAGGGATTCCTGCGCACCCATGCCCGCCGCCAGCATGACCCAGGAATCTGCGATTTCACTTTGGGCAATCCGCATCAGATGCCGCAGGAGGCGTATGTCTCGGCGTTGCGGGACCAGCTCGAACCCCGGAACGAAAGCTGGTTTGCGTACAAGACGAACGGCGCGGAGGCCCAGGTCGCCGCGGCCCAATCGCTGCGGCGTCTGCTCGAGATGCCGTTCGAGCCGGAGGACTTCCTGCTCACCACGGGCGGTTTCACGGCCATAGCCATGGCGTTGAAGGCCGTGGCCGATCCGGGCGACGAGGTGATTTACAGCCTGCCGCCATGGTTCCTGTACGAACCGATCATTGTGGAGGCCGGGCTGGTGCCGGTCAAAGTGCACATCAACCCCGAGACGTTCGACCTGGATCTGATGGCTATAGCCTCCGCCATTACGCCGCGGACCAGGGTGGTGATCGTCAATACGCCCAACAATCCCACAGGCCGGATCTACCCGGAGACGCTGCTGGTGAAGCTGGCCGCGATGCTGGAACTCGCCTCGGAGCGTAACGGGCGGCGGATCTATCTCCTGTCTGACGAGGCCTACAACCGGATTGTGTATGACGGCGCCCGCTTCCACAGCCCGGCCGAGTTCTATCCGTACACGCTGCTGGCCTACTCCTACGGCAAGACGCACCTGGCACCCGGGCAGCGCGTTGGGTACCTGGCTCTGCCGCCCACCATGCCGGACCGTGACGGTCTGCGCGAAATCCTGAGCGCCCTGCAGGTTGCCCTGGGCTGGATCTACCCCAACGCCCTGCTCCAGTACGCGTTGCCCGCACTGGAGACGTTCACCATCGACGTCGGGCAGTTGCAACGGAAGAGGGACCGGCTGTACCAGGAGCTGACCGGGATGGGCTACCAACTGCACCGGCCGGAGGGCTCGTTCTACCTTTTTGTGCACTCGCCGGTGGCCGACGACGAAGCGTTCACCGAAACCCTGGCCGCCCGGAACGTCTATGTCCTGCCGGGCGTCCTGTTTGAAACACCCGGGTTCTTCAGGATCTCGCTGACCGCCAACGAGGACATGGTGGAACGCAGCCTGCCCGTGTTCGCAGAGGCAATCCGGCTCGCGGAGGTTGGGTAGGGGCGGAAGCAGAAGCGCGAGCCAGGGGCCCTAATCGTTGCCCTGTCCGAGCCTGGCCACTATGGACGGGTGCACCAGCATGTTGCCCGTTTTCGCATGACGGAGCGTTTCCAGCAGGAGCGCCAGGGGGCCTTCCTTCGGAAGGAAGGCACACACTCCCATTGCCGCGGCTTCGCACAAAGCCGCGGGCGTACATTCGGCGGTCAGCATCACGATTCTCGTCTCCGGTAACGCCAGCAAGATCTGCCTGGCGGCGTCCAGCCCGCTACCGTCAGGCAGCCGATAGGACATGATCACGGCATCGGGCTTCACGGAACGCGTCATGGCCACACCTGACTCGACTGACGTTGCTGCCCCCACGCCATGCAGGCCCGGCTCGCGCTCCAGGGCATCAGTGAGCTGCTCGACGAACATTTCGGGGTGTCCAATTGTCAGGACCATCCGTTCGGCCGCCCCCGGCTCCGGTCGCCTTGGCTCGGGTCGCGCGTGTCCGGTGCCTCCAGTGCCTGGGGTACCCGCAATCTCGAGTACGGTCTCCGGTTCGTCGG
The DNA here is from genome assembly GCF_964254335.1 of Arthrobacter sp. LjRoot78. Lineage (NCBI taxonomy): Bacteria > Bacillati > Actinomycetota > Actinomycetes > Micrococcales > Micrococcaceae > Arthrobacter > Arthrobacter sp. LjRoot78. The sequence continues at coordinate 3,445,427 of NZ_CAXUTG020000001.1, forward strand.
TAGCGGCCGTGCCTTGCAGGAGGCGGGCGTGCGCCGCCTGCAGGATCGGCCCCGGCGCGCACCCCATTTCCTGGTCCATCACGTGCCGGCACCGGTCAAATTCCCGCAGCGCTGCGGTCAGCTGCCCGGACCGTTCCAGCCCGAGGACCAGCACCGTCCAGGCGCGTTCGGCCAGGGCATCGTCCTCCAGCGCGGCGGCTGCCCAGAGGATGGCGGTTTCTGATTCTCCCAGCGCGCACGCCGCCTGGGCAGCTTGGACTTTGGCCTCCACCACCCGCGCCGCGTGCAGGGTTCTTTCCTCCTCCGCCCAGGCGGGCAGGAGTTCTCCGCCGAGCAAGGGCGCTGGAGCAAGGGCGAGTGCCTCCGTCAGGAAGCTGAGAGCCCGCCGCGGTTCAGCCTGCGCGGCCAGGCGGAACAGGACGTCGAACCGGTCGAGGTCCAGGTCCACCAGGGCCCTGTCCATGAGGTAGCCGCCGGTCACTGTCTTCAGCGGTCCGGCCCGTCCAGACCCGGGCTGCAGGTGGCGGCGCAGGACACTGACGTGGCTTTCCAACGTTGGATGCGCCAGGACGGGGGCGCGACCCTCCCACAACAGGTCGATCAGCCGCCCCTTCGACACCGGGCTGCCCAGATGGAGCAGAAGGATTTCCAGGATCTGGCGTGGCTTGGGTCCGCCCAGGTCATGCGCGCCCAGCGTCAGAGCCCCGCGTCGAACGGTCAGCGGACCCAGGATGCTGACGTCCAGCTTGCCGGACGGAACCATGGCCTCCGAAGCCGACAACCCTCTGTGCGGTTCTGAAACCAATTCCACTTCCAGCATGCGGGAAACCCCCAATTCCACACCGACGGCGATTAGGGACCATCCTTACTCAGCAAGCTGATCATTAGCCTGAGTAACCGCTACTTGTTAATCGGCCCCGGCTCCCTCAAAAACCGCCGTCGGCTACCCACTGCCCCTGCCGTTCCGCCGAACACGCCGGGCCATGTGTTGACTCACCGCGGGTCGCGGAGGAATATCGCAGGTGTCCGCACCGGCGCTGTCAGGGCTCCCGCCGTCGTGCAGCGCGGGTGGCCCCAGCCGGAAGAAGGATCGCGCATGTCCATATTCGCCACCACTCCCGAAAGCCAGGCGTTCGGCCAAAAGGCGAAGATTTACGACGACGAACTCCGGTCCCGCGGTTACGTCGCCAAGCACGCCAAGGACCTGGCGGTGAACCCGGAAGCGTATCTGGCGTTCGAAGCGCTCATCAGCGCCATCACCCAGAACATGGACCTCCGGCGGTACGAGCTGGTCACCCTTGCCGCAGCCCAGGCACTCGGATCCGCCCATTGCCGGCTTGCCCACGGGCTAAAGGCCCTGCGGGCCATTGACGAGGAAGAGCTGATCCAGATCGCCCGGGACTACCACAACGCGGGGCTGTCACCGGCGGAGGTGGCCATGATGGAGTACGCCGAACGGATCAGCACCGACGCCGTGAACATGACGGACTCGGACACGCTGGAGCTCAGGGACCACGGCTTCACCGACCGGGAAATCCTGGACATCACCCTCGCGGCCGGCGCCCGCAACTACCTGAGCCGCGTGCTGCAGGCCATCGCCGCCGAGGTGGACGTACCCACCAAGCTCTCCCCGCAGCTCCGCAGCGCCCTGTTGGCGCCGCTGGCCAAGTATGGAGCCGCCGCGAAGCCCCGCCACCGGGACGCCTGAACCCGCCGCCGTCAGGCCGCACGCCAAAGCCGTTCCTTACGCCAAGGGGCTTCCCTACGCCAAAGCAGCGGCGAGCGCCCTGAGCATCCACTCCCGGTATGCCTCCGGGGTCCAGCCGGCGTCATTCACCAGCGTGCGGTAGGCCTGCGGGTGCCCCAGCGACCAGATGGCAGCGGCAGCGTCCTCGTCCGACATCCCCGACGTCAGGCCGCCCCGCTCGCGGACAGCCGCGGCCGCCTCGTGGTACCGCGTCAGCCGTTGCAGCGCCCGGGCCTTTTCCAGCTTCGCCACCTCCGTATCCACCGCCGCCGCCTGGGCAATGACACCCAGCACCGCCCCTGTCCGCTGATGGACTTCCACGAACCAGTCCGCCAGCACAGCCAGCATGGATTCGAGATCCGGAGCCTGGCGGGTCCGTTCCCGCATGAACTCCAGCACCTGCGCCGGCGCGTTGGGCCCCGATGCTGCGGCGTCCAGCACGGCGGAGAGGAGCGCCGCCTTATTGCCCACGGAGTTGTAGACGGTCTGCACCGCAACCCCGCTCTCCACCGCGATGCCTTCGATGGTGGTGCGCACGTAGCCGTTCGCCAGGAAGAGCCGGCGGGCGGTGGCCACAATGTGCAGCCGGGTGTCCGCCGCCTGGGCCGTCCTGCGGGTGACCTTGGGTGATGCATGGGTAGGTGCTGTGGTTTTTCCTGGCATGAACTTAGACTATCCCTCCACTCACTGGAATGGTATTCTAACGACATCGGAATAGGGGTTGTTCGGTCAAGGGAGCCAGTCATGGACCAGGACGTGCAGCAGTTTGATGTAGTGGTGCTCGGCGCCGGGCAGGCGGGTCTTGCCGCGGGCTATCACCTGTCCAGAGCGGGGCTGCGGTTCGTCATTCTGGAGCAGGCACCCCGGATCGGGGACGGCTGGCGGGCCAGGTGGGACTCCCTTCGGCTCTTCACCCCGGCCCAGCGCGACGGCCTCCCCGGCCTTGCCTTCCCGGCGGCCCACAACACATTCCCTTCCAAGAACGAGTTCGCCGACTTCCTTGAGGCCTATGCCCGGGAGTTCAGCCTTCCGGTCCGGACCGGGGTGCACGTGGCGGCCGTTCGCCCAACGGACACCGGCTTTGCCGTCACCACAGGCGATGGCCTGCTCCAGGCGCGCAACGTCATTGCCGCCGTCGGCGCCAACGCGGTCCCCCGCATCCCGGCTGCGGCCGCCGGGCTGGATGACGGGATCCTGCAACTCCACAGCTCGCAGTACCGGCACCCGTCGGACATTCCGGAGGGCGACGTCCTGGTGGTCGGCGCCGGGACCTCCGGTGCCGAGATTGCGCTGGAGCTCGCTGCCACCCACCGGACCTTCATCGCCGGCCGCCCCACGCCGCACGTTCCCGACCCCGTGCTGCGCTGGGCCGACCCCCTCTACTGGCGCTTCATCCATTTCATCCCGACGACGGACAACCCGCTGGGACGGAAGGTGCGCGCCAACTTCCACCGGCGCGGGGCGCCGCTGATCCGGATCTCGGTCAAGGACCTGGACAGGGCCGGCGTGGTCCGGCTGCCGCGGTTCAGCGCCGTTGCCGGCGGACAGCCGGCGTTCGACGACGGCACGTCCCGCAGCGTACGGACCGTCATCTGGGCGACGGGCTACAAGCCGTCGCTCGAGTGGATCGAGGGCCTGAACCTGACGGACTGGGGCTGGCCGGAAACCCGCCGCGGCGCCGTGCCGGAACTGCCCGGGCTGTATTTCGTGGGCATGCCGTTCCAGTACTCGCTCACGTCGGGCCTCATCGGCGGAGTGGGCCGGGACGGGGCGTATGTTGTGGACGGAATCCTGGCGCGAACCAGGCACGGCGTCCCCGCTCCGGTTAAGTAGCCCCGCCCCCCAACTAGGTAGCAGTTAATGTCGTCATGGGAGCTCAAAACGACATCTAATGCGACCTAGTTGGGCGGGGCGACCTAGTTGGGCGGGGCGAGTTCGAAGATCCCGCAGCCGAGCCGTCCGCGTGGATTCCGACGTCGTCGACCGTCACGCCGTTGCCGAATAGGTGCCGGACTGCCGACCCCGGAGGAAGCTCCCCCGCCACCCGGGCCGCACGCCGGAGCGGGTTGACGACGACCAGGTGCGTCTCGTTCCTGAGGTAAACGAGCGGATAGCCGACGGCGAGCAGTCTTCTGGACGGCCGGGTTCCCAGAGCCGGGGTTGATTTACGGAGTTGGACCAGGCCCCGGACAAAGTGCAGGAGCGACTGTGGATCGTCCATTTGTTCCGCTACGGCGGGCCGTTCCGGGTCGGGATCCTGCGGAAGGTACAGGTCCTGCGGCGGCGCTGTGGAAAATCCGGCGTTGGGAAGGGAGTCGTCCCACTGCATCGGGGTCCGGCAGCCTGCACGGTTGTATTTGGGCGTCCAGATGCTGCCTTCCTTCTCGGGGGCATCTTCCAGATAGCGCATGCCGATCTCGTCGCCGTAGTAGATCGACGGAATGGAACCCCAGGTCAGCAGGAACGTGAAAGCCGCCGGGAGTTGTTCCCGCGTCCGGTTCCCGCACACCAGCCGCGAGAAATCGTGATCGGCGGAGGGCAGCACCACCAGGCGATCCGCCCCGTTGGCCTCGGGATGGAGATTCCACAGGCTGAGGAACCTCTCAAAAGCACGGGTTCCGTCAGCAGCGTCAGCGTCAGCGTCGAAATAGCAGGGCTCGGTGCTCTCCTGCCAGGGCAGGATGCCCGCGCCGCCATTGTTGAAGAGCGCGCTGTGTTCGTCGTGGATGACGAGCGAGAAGTCCGCATCGAAGCCGCCGCGCACTCCGGCGTCCGCGGTCCTCAGCTCGTCGCTCTCCGGGATGAGGACGGCGTCCGGATAGGCGCCGCGCATCCACTCCCCCAGCTCACGCCACAGAGCCGTGGTCTCAACGAGTCCGGGGTCGTCCTTCACCAGGGAGAATGCCATGTCCACGCGGAAGCCCGCGATGCCCTGATCCAGCCAGTACCCGATGATTTCCCGGAGCGCGGCCCTGTTCTGTTGGGGTCCCTCCGCGTCCGGCAGTTGCCGCCACGGTTCGTCCGGCGTCAGCCGCGCAAATCCAAAATTCAGCGCCGGCTGTTCCGGAAAGAAGTTCTTCAAGTACCAGCCGGGGCGGCTTCCCGGCGCGGCGACAAGGGTATCACCGGCGCGGTCCGACCAGACGTAGCGGTGGTCGGACTCGTCGTTCATGGATGCCTGGAACCACGGATGGTCAACGGACGTGTGGCCCGCCACCAGGTCCAGCAGCACCCGGATTCCGCGCGCGCCCGCTTCCTGGACGACGGCGATCATGTCCTCGTTTGTCCCGTAGCGAGGGGCGATGGTGAGGTAGTCCGAAACGTCGTAGCCCGCATCGCGGAAGGGCGAGGCGAAGCACGGGTTGAACCAGATCACGTCCACCCCAAGCCACTCCAGGTAGTCCAGGTGCCGCCGCACCCCGGCGAGGTCACCCACACCGTCTCCGTTCGAGTCCGCGAACGACTGGGGATAGATCTCGTAGATCACGGCGTCCGCCAGCCACTGAGGGGCCGCCACGGCGCCGGCGGTTGCCTCCCTGCCAGCAGATGCCTCCACGCCGGTCACGAAGGCGTCCCGGGAAGTGCGTGGTGCGCGGCGGGGTCGAACGGGTCGAATGCGGCCGTGCCCATCATGAAGATCCCGCGCTGGGGAATCCAGAAGTCACCCAGCCGGGTCTGCACGGGGAGGGGCTTCAGGCTGCCCAGGTCCTCGCCCCGCAGCGTGGCGGTGCTTCCCGAGATGAACCACACCCGCTTGGGGTTGGCCCGGAAGCCCTGCCCGTTGGGTACCCGGCCAATGAGCCCCATCTTTCCCGACTGCAGCACCGGGCCCGCCACTGCTCCCATGACCCGCAGGAAAGCCGGGTTTTGCCACAGTCTGGCCGGCAGCGCGGAGGCGACCGCGGACATCGCCCGGGTGATTGGTGTGGCGGCGAGGCTGACCTCCCAGTGGAGGCCGACGTCGTCCGCTACATCCACCGTGAAGCGGTGGTCATCAAGCCATGCGACGTCGATCCGGTGGACCGAGGTGGATTCCAGGGCGCTGCCGAAGTAGCGCGGGCAGGACACCGCAGCGGGCACACTCGTGTACATGGTCCAGGAACCGGAGGGGCGGCGCACCCACACCGATGTGTAGCCCGGCCCAACAGAGGTGACGGGGAACCTGCGCATGGCGAGCAGGTAGCCGGAGCTGAACGCCTGGCCCATGAGGCCGTAACCGGAAAACCGCTCGTCTTCCCCGTCCGGCAGCCGGGATTCGCGTTCGGCGGAGGCGATGAGCGCCCTGATGGACTCCATGGCGCGCCCTACTCCTGCCGCCGGTAGGTGGCCTCAACCACCTGGTACGGGTCGTGGCCCGGAACCACGTTGTGCATGGTGATGCGTCCGCCGTTGCCGTCGCCGGGTTCGACGTGGATCTGCCAGCCCCAGTCGGGGCCCTCCGGAGCGGGATACGTGCAGGCCAGGCGGACCACGCCGTCGTCGTCGATGGTTCCGGACAGGGTGAGCCACTGCGGCGCCGCATGGAAGGAATCCACCCACACGGCGGTCGCGCCCGCCGGACCTGAGCCCAGGAGCAGCAGGCCGTTCTGCGGCTGGCCCTCGTGCGACCACGTGTACTCGATGGTCACGAAGTCCTTGGCCGTTACCGCGACCGTCGCGGCCGACACTGATTCCTGGTACTCATCGGTGGGCATGAACCGGAAACGGTTGTGGCCCTGCCAGCTTCCGGTGAACGGCGCCAAAAATTCGACAATTTTCATACGGGCAGTCTGTCCCGGATCCGCCTGCACCGCTAGTGGCGCAGCCCGGCGAAGCACATCTGACAAGGGTAGGATCGTGAGGTGAAAAAACAATCCTGCGGTGCCTGCGGTTCGGCCGTTTACTTTGAAAACTCGGTCTGCCTGCATTGCGGGTCCAATCTCGCTTACCTGCGGAACTCGCGCGCCGTGGTGGTTGCGGACAGCCAGGGCCGGCACACGGATGCGTCCGGAAACACCTGGTACCGCTGCGTCAATTTGTTGCTATCCGGGTGCACTTGGCTTGCGCCGGAGAGCGGCCGCCAATGCTTCAGTTGCGAGCTCACGCGCACTCGACCGAACGACAGCGATGCCAAGGGCCTGACGCAGTTCGTTGCCGCCGAGCAGGCCAAGCGCCATCTCATTGCCGAACTCGATGAACTTGGCATGCCCATCGTCACCCGCGCCGAAGGTCACGACGGCGGCCTGGCGTTCGACCTGTTGTCCAGCGTCAAGGAAGATGTGGTGATCGGACACGCTGAGGGTGTCATTACCATCAACCTGGCCGAGAGCGACGACGCCTATCGCGAAAGAATGCGAACCCAACTCGATGAACCGTACCGGACCATGCTTGGTCATTTCCGGCATGAAGTGGGGCATTATTTCGAGACGGCGCTCGTGTTCGGCCACGAGGGACGGACGCGCGAGGCGAGGGAACTCTTTGGCGACGACACCAAGGACTACCAGGCAGAAATAGACCGCCACTACAGCGAAGGCGCTCCGGCGGACTGGAACGAGCAGTACATTTCAAAATACGCCACCATGCATCCCTATGAAGACTTCGCCGAGTCCTTCGCCCACTACCTGCACATCTGCGACACCCTCGACACCGCACGGGAGTTCGGACTAATTTCTGCCGCTTCCCGGGATTCCTCTTTCCGTACGCGCGTGGAGAAGGAGTGGCTGCCCCTCTCGATCGCTTTGAACCAGGTCAACCGCAGCATGGGGAAAGCCGATCTCTACCCGTTCGTTCTCTCAAGTGCCGTGATCGACAAGCTCGAGTTCGTCCACGGGCTGCGCACTTCAGCGACCGCCTAAGCCTGCCTGCGGCGGGCGGCCCCGGCCTCCTGTTTAGGCTGCCAATGGGCCCGCTTACCCTTCCGGCTCGCCGGCCGCCATATCGCCGACGCCGGGCGTGCCCTCGGCGAGCGCGTAGCGCTGCAGCACCGCACCCTTTGGTGAGGCGAGCACCGGCTCGATGAGGGTGAGGTTCGTCGGCACCACCCCGTCGGCGAAGACCTTCTTGCCGCTGCCGAGGAGGATCGGATACACCCAGAGGGTGAGCCGGTCGAAGAGCTTCTCGGCGAAGAGGGTCTGCACGAAGTTGAGGCTGCCGATGACGTGGATGTTCTCGTGCCGGTCGCGCAGTTCGCGCACGCCGGCCGCCACATCAGGGCCGAGCAGTGTGGAGTCGGCCCACTCGAGGGTTGGCGCCTGCCGGGAGGCGACGTATTTCGGGATGCGGTTGAACAGCTGCGCGATGTCACCGTGCTGATGCGGCCAGTACGCGGCAAAGATATCGTAGGTTCGGCGCCCCAGCAGCAGCGCGTCCATCCCGGCCATCCCGGACTGGATTTGCTCGCCGACCACCTCGTCGATGAGGGGTGCCTGCCAGCCGCCAAACTCGAAGCCGTCCGCAGGGTCCTCGTCCGGGCCGCCGGGCGCCTGCGCCACGCCGTCGAGCGTCGTGAACAGGTCTATATGGATCAGTCCCATGCCGTGTTCCTCCTCTGTCGCCCGTCGTCGTCCCGGCGACGGGATCACTTCGAGGCTGGCACACGATTCCCGGCGAAGCAACAGGTAATGGACGCCGGCCGCTAGTAGTTCCGGCGGTGCCTGAGCCGGGGAATGGTGATGGCAAATACGACGGCGGCGGCGAACCCCAGTACGCCGGTGGCCCACACGCCGGCCCCCAGTGAGACGGCGGCGGTGACGCCGGAGAGGAGCACCGGGCCGCCGGTGGCGCCGGCGTCGGCAATAAAACGCCAGAGCCCCAGGAACTGGCCGCGGCCGCGGTCCGGGGAGAAGTCGGCGCCGAGGGTCATGATGAGGCCGGAGCTGATGCCGTTGCCGAACCCGATCAGCAGCGCCGCCAGCAGCAGGCCCACAAAGCTGCCCGTCAGCGGGATGAGCATCAGAGCGGTACCCATGATCACCGTGGACGGGATGGCCACCCACTGCCTGCCCTTGCGGTCCATGAGCTTGCCGGCCGGGTAGAACACCAGCATGTCGATCGCCCCGGAGAGTCCGTAGATCAGCGAGGCGTGCGTGGCGTCCATGCCCAGGCTGTCCGCCCACAGCGGGATGACCACCTGACGGGACGCCCGCAGTGCGCTGAGCAGCAGGATGCCGGCGCCCACGGTGAGGAACACCCCCGCGTGGGACCTGGCGATGCCGCGCATGGTGGGTTCCGGTCCGCGGTGCGCGTCGCCCGAACTGCCAACAGCGGGCAGGTCGGGGATGGTGACGGACAGGACGGCGGCCGCGGCCATGGCGGCCACACCCACCCAGTACGCGCCGCTGATCCCGGCAAACTGCATGACACCGGCGCCTACGAACGGCCCGATGAAGATGCCGATCCTGCTCACGCCGCCCAGGGTGGACAGGGCGCGGGCGCGGAAGGCTACCGGCACCGCTTCGGTCAGGTATTTCTGCCGGGCCAGGCTGAAGACGCTTGCAGCCATCCCGACGACGATCATCGCCACGGCGAGCAGCCACAGTCCGTTGGGAATCACCGAGGACAGCCCCGCCGCCGTCAGCGCCAGTGCACCCGCCGCGGCGGCCCCTACGATGGACCAGCGTTCCCCGAACTTGAGGGTGATCAGTGAGGCCGGCAGGTTAAAGAACCACGAGCCCAGGCCGATCAAAGTGACGATCAGCGCGGCCACCGCCACGGACGCGCCAAGGTCGCGGGCCGAAAGCGCCACCACCGGCAACACCGCTCCCTCACCGATGCAAAAGAGCAGCGCGGGCCCGAACGCAGGGACGGCAATGCTGCGGAGGCTGAAGGGTTTTGTGGCTTGTGCGGAGGTCATCCCTTTCATCCTATGCAGGCCCGGCCCGGACGGCCGCCGGCGGACCCCGCTCCAGCCTTTTTACAAGTTGCGCGGAGCATCATCTGATCAGGATTGAGCAAGCCATGAGGAGAGGTCATGACAACTCGCAGGGAAGTTCTAAAGCTGGGCGGAACGCTAGGGGCATTCAGCCTTGTGGGGATGAAGGGGGCCCCGCTCACCGTTCCCCCACCCACCACGCCGCCCATCACCACGAGCCAGCTGGCGCCTCAAAACACGCCGGTTCCCTATGCCGGCGTCTTCCGGCGGCCGCCCGTGCTGGAGCCGTTCGAGACCGGCTTCGATGACGGCGATCCCAGCCGGCCGTATGCCAAGTACGCGCTGACCCAGAAGCTTGGCCAAACCCAGTTTGTTCCCGGCCTCACCACCACGCTGGCCGGCTACAACGGCATTTTCCCCGGCCCCACCATCCGGGCCATCCAGGGCACCCGGACCGAGGTGCGGATCCGCAATGACTTCCCGGCGCTGGGCCTGCTGCATCCCCTGGCCTTCCAGACCGTCACCCACCTGCACGGCTCGGCGTCGCTGCCGCAGTACGACGGCTACGCCAACGACACCACCTCGCCTGGGTACGTGAAGAACTACCACTACCCCAACTGGCAAACCGGCCGCACGCTCTGGTACCACGACCACAAGCACCACGTGACGGCCCAGAACGTGTACTCAGGGCTGGCCGGCTTCTACCCCCTCTCCGACGCGTTCGAACGTGACCAGCTGCCGCAGGGTGAGTTCGATGTGCCGCTGATGATCTCGGACGCACTGTTCAACGCCGACGGCTCCTTCGGCTACAACGACAACGACCACGACGGCCTGTGGGGCGACATCATCATGGTCAACGGGGTTCCGTGGCCGACGATGAAGGTGAAGCCGCGAATCTACCGTTTCCGGGTCCTTGTGGCCTCGATTACCCGTTCCTACCGCCCCACGCTTTCCACGGGCGAGCCGGTCTATATCGTTGGCACCGACGGCGGCATGGTGCCGAAGGTCCAGGCTGTCCAGTCCTGGCGGCAGGGAACTGCCGAGCGCTACGAGATCCTGATCGACTTCCGGAGGTACAAGCCCGGGCAGAAGATCCAGCTGAAAAACCTGAGCAACAAGAACAACGTGGATTTTGCCAATACGGACAAGATCATGCAGTTCGAGGTCGTGCGCAACTCCGGCTCAAGCAAGGGGACCATCTCCGCGATTCCCAAGACGCTCGACGACGGCGGCTCGCCGAATGCGGCCCGCGGCGGGCTGCCCACCATGAGCCTGACACCGGACCTGGTGGTCGCCAAACGGGAGCTGAGGGTGGAACGCGAGAACGGCGAATGGGTCGTCAGCGGCGTCACCTGGGCCGACGTGGAAGCTTCCGGATTTACCAAGCTGCTGGGCAACCCCCAGGCCTTTGACGTCGAGCAGTGGACCATCACCAACGCTTCCGGCGGCTGGTTCCATCCGGTGCACATTCATCTGATTGACGCGAAGATCATCGGCCGCAATACCAACGGCGGGCAGCCGTTCGCGTGGGAGACGGGGCCCAAGGATGTCTTCTATACCGGAGAGAACGAGTCCGTCACCTTGCTTACCCAGTTCGACACCGGAGCGCACACAGGCGGCCGCTACATGGTGCACTGCCACAACCTGGTGCACGAGGACCACGACATGATGGTCCAGTTCTCCGTGGGTGACCTCCGGAACAACGACCCGATCACCTCGGACCCGGCCGTCCCGGACACCCTGCCCGCCAACTTCTTCGTCCCGAAATACCAGCCGGGCTTCCCGGCGGGTACGTGAGATGAAGGCACCTGAGATGAAGGCGGCTGCCGTTGCCGTCTCGGTGGTGCTGGCTTCTTCCCTGTTGGCCGGCTGCACCGCCGGAGCGCCCGGTCCCCGTCCTTCCGACCCGTCCGGCGTCGTCCTGACGTCCGGGTCGGGCGCCGAGCTGGGGAACGGCCGGCCCCAGGTGAGCCACGACGGGCTAATGGTCCGCCGGCGCATTGCGGTGGCCATCCACCCTGCCCCGGACGCGGATGTGGACAAGCTCCGCACGGCTCTTTCCTCGGCCGCGGGCAGCCTTGGACTGGCCATTTCCCCGATATCACCGGACGTCCTGGGGGCCAGCGTGCTGCAGCATACGGTGCCTGAACTCATTGTTGCGTTTCCGGGTGATGCCACCATCGCAGACGGCGGTGAGCTGGTTGACCTCGCATTCGGCCACGACCAGGCGTTTCCGGGACTGGACCACGTTCACGTGGCCCAGGTGCTGGTGCACGATCTCCGCTTCACCGTCAGCTCGCCGAACCCCGGCACCGTGGCTGAGTCCGTCGCGCTGGAAGGAATCCTCGCCGACGCGCTGGGCAACTATGACACGCGTGTAGGCGACGGCGAGCTCGAATTCGCGTACACCGGCCCGCTGCTGAGCGACAAGACGGTGGAGGCTGTCCGCCGCGGCGTTGCCCGCGCCGCAGGCAACACCGCGGACGACGTCAAAGTGGCTCCGCGGTCGGAAACGGGAACAGGCGTGGACATGACTAAGGAGCCGGCGGAGGCCGCCGCTGCCGAGGAACCCGTGCACGGCCACTGACGGCAAATAACGACGACGGGCCAGGCCGGCTGAGACAACAACATCTCAGCCGGCCTGGCCCTTCTTTATGCCTGTCTGGACCATGACCACACGGCAGCCTCTGGGCAACGCTGGGCACACAGCCAGGCACACAGCCGGGCACGGCAACAGGAAGGCCCCGGGGCCGCACGCACAAGGCGAACGCACAGCAAAGGGGGTGGCCGGTGGGCCACCCCCTTCACTTGCCAGCAACTGCTAGCTGCGCTGCGCCTTGGCTACCGCGCCACCACGCTGTTCGAACGGGCGGACTCCGGGCTGGTGCCCGCCGCGTTGATGGCTACCACTATGAAGCGGTAGTTGTTGTTGGTCAGGGTCATCTCCAGGGACCTGGCCGTCGCCGGCAGGACTGCAGAGTCTGTCCGTGAGACCACGGTGGCGTTGGCTGCGGCCGAGCTCATCCGCAGTGCCGTTACCTTGTAGCCCGTGATCGGGGAACCGCCGGTGGCGGCTGGCGGCGTCCAGTTGGCGATGGCCGTCACTGCTCCCCGGTTGGCCCCTTGCCTGGCGGTTCCGATCACCGGAGCGCTTGGCACGGTTGGCGTGTTGATCGCATTCGACGGTGCAGAACCCGCACTGGCACCGGATGCGTTGACCACCCGGACCACGAACGTGTACTGGGTACCGTTTTCCAGGCCCGTGACCACCTGGCTGGTGGCCGCGTTGGTGAAGGTGACGGTCCTGACCACCGCGGTTCCCATGCGGACGTCGATCTGGGACCCGGTAATCGGTGACCCACCGTCACTGGCCGGCGCCGTCCACGTCACGGTTGCCGAAGCAACCCCCGCAGTGGCCGCCACATTGGTCGGTGTACCCGGAGCCGTAGCAGCCGGTGTCACCGCGTTGGATGCCGCGGACAGCGCCCCTGCACCGAACTGGTTCAGCGCGCGCACCTGGAAGGTGTACGAAGTGCCGTTGGTCAGTCCCGTGACCGTGGCGCTGGTGGCCGTGGCCGCAATGCCGGTGACAGTCCGGACCGCGGTGCCGCCGGTGTTCACGACGACCTCGAAGCCCGTTATCGGCGAAGACCCGTTGGCGGCCGGGGCCGTGAACGTCACCGTGGCGGAGCTGTTGGCTGCGGTCACCGAACTGATGGTCGGCGCATCAGGCACCGCCAGCGTGACCACCTGGTCGGTGAACTGCAGACGCTCGATGTTCCGCAGCGTGTCGATCCCGTCGCTGGCCCGCTGGCCGACCACGTCGGCGCCGGTCTGGGTGACCGTCACCTTGGCCAGCTCGGTGTCCGTTGCCGGGGTGGCAACGACCGTGTAGTTGGACAGCGGTCCGGAGAACACTGCCGTGTCGGTGCCGCCGGTACCCGTCAGGATCTCGCGCACTGCCACGATGTTGCCCGGGTTCACGGTTCCCGCGAACACTGCTTCCTGGAGGGTCGGACCGGTAAGGTTGCCGGCGCCGTCCCGCAGGTACTGCGTGGTCATCCCGGCCGCGCTGCCAATCTCGGAGGCCGGATTGTTCGCGTCCGTGCGGACGCTGAGCCGGACACTGAAGTACCTGTCGCCGTCGATGATGTCATCGGCGCCACGTCCTTCGATCAGGTCGCTGCCGCCGCCGCCGAGGAGGATGTTGCCATCGCCCCAGACGTTGCTGCCGGGGACCAGCAGCGGGCAGTTCCTGGATGCCGATGCCGCGATGACCGTGTCAGCGGGAGTGCTGAGCGCGGGTACCAGCGGGTCAAGGCCCGCGATGCGGTCAAGGCCCGCCTGGTCCAGCACGTCGCATCCGATGAATCCGGCACCGCCGACGGCGCTGGGAACCACATCGTCGCCCCGAAGGATGTCGTCGAGGTTCGCACCGGAGAGCGCCTCAAGTTCGTTGAACTTGTCGCGGACGCCCACTTGCAGGATGTCCAGCGGCGGGATCGGGAGATTCAGGTCGGCGTCCTGCGCCTGCGGATCCTGAAGGCCGATTTCCCAGTCGTACCCTGAGGCTCCGGCGACCTTCTCGATGCCGGGTCCTGCGAGACCAACGTCGTCGCCGCCCTCCATGTCGTAGTCGTCGTCGCCGCCCTGGCCGATGAGGATGTCATGGCCCGGCTTCTGGGAATCGTCCAGGAAGAACAGGTTGCCGCTGTCTCCTTGGAGGAGGTCCGGCTGATCGCCGCCCTCCTGCCAGTCATCGCCGCTGTCACCGAACACTGCGTCTTCTCCCTGTCCGGCGATGATGAAGTCATCACCGGCACCGGCGAAGGTTTCGTTGATGTTGGCTCCGCCGTTCGAGAAGTCCTTGCCGTCGCCACCCATGAGGATGTCCAGGCCCGGACCGGCGTCGATCGCGTCGTTTCCGGGACCGCCCTTGGGTACGTCGTCGCCGGCGAGGTCGGTGATGATGTCATCACCTTCACCGCCGAGTGCGACGTCGGCGCCGTCACCGCCCTGGATGATGTCGTTCCCGAGGCCACCCCAGAAGGTGTCGTTGTCGTTGCCTCCGTACATCCGGTCCACGCCGGCAGTGCCGTTGTAGACGCTCTGGCCATTGATCCCGGAGGGGTCCACGGTGTTGATGGCCCGGTACTTGATGGTGCCGTCGGGCATCCGGATCAGGAGCGCGGTTTCGTTGCATTCCGACGCCGGGTCATCGGCCACCGTGTTGCCGGAGGCCGTGAAGCCGTCGGTGGTGCCCGCCAGGTTCTTCAGCTCGAACTTGCAGTCCGCGGTGGCGAATGCATCGGCCTTCAGGGTGTGCACATTGGTGTTGCGCATCATCAGTTCGGCGAATGAGTTGCCTTCCAGCTGTGCCCGCAGGTTCATGCCCGGGGTGCGCGCGAGGTAGTACAGCCGGTCGCCGTTTTGGAGGTCGGTGAGCTGGCTTTCAAACACGAAGTTGAACGTGCTGCCAAGCAGGCCGCCGAACAGGTTGGTCCGCTCCGCGAGTCCGCCAACCCAGAGGTCCACGGTGTCGAGTCCGGTGATGGACCTCGTCCCGTCGTTCGCCCACGCACCGATGCTGTTCATGAACGCCGCGGCGTCACTCGGGCCGACTTCGCCGGCGAGGGTGTCTGGGCTGACGATCTTGCGGGCAGCCGTACGGCGTGATTCAAGGGTGGCCGGTCCGTCGTCGGCCGTCCCCAGTGTTGCATCGGGGCCGGCATCCGTGAGGATGGTCGGGTGCTGCCCGTAGGCTGCCACGAAGTTGATCAGCGACTCCGGGTGCTTGAGGTTCTCGCCGAAGTCGATCCAGTTGGTGTAAGGCTGCAGCTGGCCGTCGTTGGTCGAGGCGTGGAGCTCACGGCGGAGGTTGTTCAGCGTCGGGATGCCTTCGGACCGGGCCCTGGTCATGTTGATGGTTGGCAGGTCCAGCGGCAGGCCCAGCAGGTTGTTCCGGAGCGTGTCGGTGACGAACTCGTCGAGCTCGTTGCCCACCTGGTCCGACATGCCCATGATGATGCTGCCGGCTGCTTCCTCGGAGGTCAGCGAGCCGGCGGGGCCGCCGTCCGTGTAGGCCGGCGGGTTCAGGAACCCGTCCAGCAGCGAGATGTCGTTGTCGCTTCCTCGGATGTCATCGGAGGTGCCGAACACCGCGTCAGGACCGGCCTGGTCCTCGTTGCGGCGGGAGATCGTCTCCGTCAGCATCGAGTGGCCGAAACGGTACACGGCATGGGCGAATTCCGCCTTGATGGCCGGGTTGAGCTCGGTCTGGGTGAAGGCGAACGGCTGGAAGGGGTTGATCGCGGGCTGCACCTTGCGGGCAAACTCCTCGAAGACCAGGTGCTGGTACTCCATTTCCGTGATGAACCGTGCCGCCTGGAAGAGGCGCTCACCGTTCCAGCCCTCAGCACCCGCGGCCAGCTGCCACTCCTGGAGCGCAGCAGTGCCGCTCGCCGAGGTGTCGCCGGTCAGCACATTCTTGATGTCGCCTACCAGGCGGTCGTGCTCGGAGTGGAAGATCTGGTGGATGGCGGTCAGGCCGATGTTCTCATTCACGCGGCCGTCGCCGGCGATGAAGTGTGCGTTCAGCATTTCATCGTCGTACGTTCCCGCTGGCTGGTTGGCGAAGTCGGCGGAGGCGACGTTGTCGTCGTCCGGGACCGGGGCCACCGGCGGTGTATCCGGGTTGCGGTCGGTGTCCACCGGCGTGGGATCCGCGTTGTGCGCAATGTCCGTCAGGAACGGCGTGTCGAAGTGCAGCGCGTTGGCCGGAACCGGAACCGGGGAGGCGATGTTGCCTTCCACCAGGCCGGTGGCGGTCACGTACTGCGGCAGTCCGTTGGGGCCGGGAATGAACTTGCCGTAGGGGTCTGCGGCGATCATGGGGATGTTGGTCACGTCGGTGTCCACCAGCCGGAGGCCGAGCAATGCTGCTGCCTGCGTCTTGGTGGTGGCCCAGGTGGCCATGCCGCCGGCGGTGGGCCCTGCCGGGCCGCCCAGCAGCTTACCGGTGGACACCGGCTTGCCGTCGCTGTTGTTGACGTATTCGCGGAGGAATACCTGGTGTGACGGGTGCGAGGTGTAGGTCTGGCTCTGGTCAACCCAGGGCGAGTCCGTGTTGGTCGCATCCTGGATGTCGTCATCGGTACCCAGGATGCCGTCCGTCCCCGGCTGGTTCTGGCCGCGGGTCAGCACCATGAAGCGCAGGTTCGGGTCCAGGTCGTCGCCGTTGCCCAGGATGTGGTCGGGACCTGCGATGAGCGGATCGTCCGCCTTCAGCGGCACGAACACCGTGCCTCCGCCCTTGACGGTCTGATCCACCCCATGGTCGAAGAACTGGCCGAACAGCGTGAACATCGAGTTGTACGGTGGCGAAAGGCCCACGTCGGTGGTCACGTTGGGCATGAACAGGGTCTGGTGGGACGGAACGCAGCCGGCAGGTATGCCGGCAGCGTCCGGAGTGGGATCGGTGGTGCACGGCACCACGCCCTCGGCGCCCTGGGTCCTGACCGGGTTCCCTGCTGCGGCCACGGCGGCGGGGTTGGTGGAAGTCTGGTCAACCACGAGGTTGCTAATCACGCGGGGCTGGGAATCGAAAACGACGCCGGACTTCTGCTCGTAGCTGGTCGGCGCGGGCGGTCCGCCCAGCGATCCGGACTCAGCGGGGCGGAATGATTTGGAGCCCAGCCGCGGGAAGATCTCGTCGGCCGCGCCGAAGGTTTCCTGGCCGGGCACGAGGTTGTTGCAGGAACCGTCCACAGTGCGCAGCCCCTTGGAGACGAGGGGGCTGGCGATCTGGTTGGGGCCGGTGCCGATCATGGTGTCACACGGGTGCTCCGGCGACAACGTTGCCGCGTGCGCTTCGGCGATCTTGATCTGCTGCAGGATGAACGCCAGGTCGGCGGGGCTCACCGTGAACCCCTGGCCAATGGGGGCCGTGACGGCATTGGCGGCCACGGGCAGGCCCATGCCAACCGGCATGACTATGGCCGCGATGGCTGCGACCAGCCGGACCCGCGCCGACCTGACTCGTACCGGGTTGACTCGTGCCGAGCGGGGGGCCGCGTGCCGCCCGCGTCTGGCGTGGAAACTGCTGTCTTCAGGGTTTGGGGGCGCCGAGGCCTTACCGTCGGCCGGGCCCAGGGGCATCCAATTGAAGGGTCTCATGACATGCCTGCCGTTAGAGGGATGGAATGACGCCATGGTGAACCGGACACCTCGGAAAAACCTTGTTGAGACAGTCAGCGCACCGCGGCAAAAGGAGTGGCGGGCGGGTGCGAAAGAAGTGACACCGGGCGAATAAGTACATTCGAGGGGCGAAAGACCAGTAGGGGCCACTCGTGTTCCCGGGGCGGTAACTAGCGACGATGGACAAAAGCTTCCCGACTGAATCGCAGGTTTCTTGATGTCTTCAGTGGATATAGCCAAATCAGACCAGGCATTGCCGCCGGCCCTGACAGGGCCGGCAACGTGCCGTCTCGAGGCGAACATCATCGGCCCGCTCAGGATACGGCGCGGGGAAACAGTGCTCGGATGCCGGGAGCTCGGCGGCCCGAAGCCCCGGCAGATTCTCGAACTCCTGCTTCTGAATCTGGGCGCTCCCGTTTCCAAGGACCGCCTGATCGACATCCTCTGGGCCGGGCAGGCCCCGCCGGAGGCACTCCCTACCCTGGAGAGCTATGTGAGTGTGCTGCGTCGCCATCTGCAGCCCGGGATGGGAAAGGACGGTCCGCTGCGGACCGTGACCGGCGGCTACATGCTGGAACGGTCGCTGGTGGACCTGGATCTGGACCGCTTCGACGCCCTCATACGCGGCGCCGAAACCGCCGAGCCAGAGCGCGCGATTGGGCTGCTCCAGGAGGCTCTGGGCCTGGCGTCTGCTCCCTTGATGGGCGATGAACTGATGCCTTCCTGGGCAGAGGCGGAGCGGACACGCCACGCGGGGCGCGTTTTCCGTGCCCGGATACTGGCAGCGGAGTCGGCCCTTGCCCTCGGAAAAACCCAGCTCGCCGCTACCTGGGCCAGGGAAGCGGTGTCGGATGATCCCCTCAGCGAGCAGGCCTGGACGGCCTTGGTCCTTGGGCTCGAGAAAAATGGCCAGCCCACGGAGGCACTACGTGCCTTCAATCAGTGCCGGCGGATCATGGACCGGGAAATGGGCTGCGCTCCGGGTCCTGTGTTGCGGTCCATCCACGCCAGGCTCCTGGAGGCCACGGCCGACGTCACCCCGCCGGGGGTCGGTGGCGCCCCGGCCACGCGAAGAATCCGCGTCATGACCATCAACCGGCACCGGACGTTCACCGAGCTCCTCGCCGGCGCCCTGGACCGCGAACCGGACATGCTCAGCGTGGGTACCGCGGACTCGGCGCAAGCGGGTGTTGACCTGGTCCGCGAACTGGCCCCCGACGTCGTCATTCTTGACTACCGCCTGCGCGGCGAGGACGGCATAGCGGCGGCGGTGCAAATTCTTGCTGCCGCGCCCCACACGCACATTGTCATGCTGGTCGGGGCGCCGACTCCGGAGGCGCAACGGCAGGCAGCCGCAGCGGGAATCTGTGCATTCTTGCCCAAGGACGGTTCACTTTCCACGCTGCTGGATGCCCTCAGGCAGACAAGCAATGTCCAAGTACGCTGACTGGCGCCTCGGCGCACGGCCGCCGGATGACCACGGTTCAGCCGAGCATTCCGAAGTCAGCACGGCGGTGGTGAAGTTCCTCCTGATGGGTGTCCTTGCCCTGGTCCTGGTGGCACTCCCGGTAACGTTCTGGGTCCGCGCCGAGGCGGAAGACCATGCCCTGCAGGAGGCGATCCTTGTCACCCAGCGGCTGGCGGACCATACCGCCGGCCCGCTCGCCACCGAGAAACTCCTGGCCGGTGACCCCGCCGCGATTGCGGAACTGGACCAGAAGGTGGGGCCGTGGCTGGATAAGGAAGGTGTGCTGCGGATCAAGATTTGGACTCCCGACGGCAAGGTGGTGTATTCGGACCAGGGCTCCCTGATCGGCCAGGTTTTTGAACTACGGGCTCCGGAGCGCCAGCTGCTGGCGGGAGGCGACGCCACGGCCTCCCTCAGCCATCATCAGGAATTCGAGAATCAGTTCGAATCGGCCCGCGGGGAACTGGTTGAGGTATATGTCCGCTTCGCGGCCACCAACGGGACGCCGCTGGTCTTCGAGGCTTATTACGACGACGAACCTCTGCGCGAGGTGCAGGAAAAGGTTCTGCTCGGCATGGTTCCCCCGCTCCTGCTCGCCTTGCTCGCACTCCAGCTGGCGCAACTGCCCACCGCTATCCGGCTGGCTCGCAAGATCCAGGCGAACAGAACCGCCGGCCACCGCCTGCTCAAACACGCGGTGGAGGCGTCTGACCTGGAACGCAGGAGAATCGCCAGGGACCTCCACGACGACGTGATCCAGGACTTGTCCGGCCTGTGCTACGCCCTCGAGTCCGAGGAGCTGCATGGCCAGGGCAAGAACCAGTTGCTCACCGAGGCGCGCTCCATCCTGCAGCTCAACGTCAGAAAACTCCGGGAAATTACTACCGAGCTGTACCCGCCCGACCTGGACGAGTTTGGTTTACCGGCAGCGTTGGCGAGGCTTGCCGGTCCGGTGCAGGGCCGCGGCATCACGCTGCAGCTGGATCTCCCCTCGGACATCGACCTGGACCGCGACCAGTCCGCCATGCTGTACCGGGTGGCCCGGGAGTCCCTGGCCAACGTTGCCAAGCATTCGCACGCCACCAACGTCCGGGTCAGCTTGAAGAACGACCCCGGCGGGGCCGAGATTTCCGTCTCCGACGACGGCATCGGCTTTGACCAGGCCCACGGTTCCCCTGAAGGGCACAGCGGCCTGCGGATTCTGCGGGACACGTTCAAGGCGGCGGGCGGAACGCTGGAAGTCCGGACGGCGCCGGGGGCCGGCACCACCGTCAAAGCCCGACTGGAAAGCCCGACCGCTGCCCTCCTTTAGCCGCGGATGTAGCACCGCGTTTACCGGCATGTCTTGTGGGCGGTCGTTAACGGTCGATACGGCAGGCGAGTTCATAGCCGTCGACCTCGTGGGTGATGGTGTAGTCGGTGGATGGGTGCAATCGCTTAGCAATGCTTTTGAGGTTGCCCCATTCCTTGGGAATGCCTCCTGCGATCCGGTCCACGAGGATGCAGTCCGGGGCGGGGTTCGTGTTGCCGATCCAGTACACGTCGTGGTCATCGACCAGATAGTTCATCAGCCCGATGTCTGTCTCAACGCTCGCCCCGGCCGGCACGGGCGCGAGCACGGCCGCTACGGCATCAGCCCGGGCGGGCGTTGTCCAGGCTTTCGGGTCAGTGAGGGTGCGTAGCGGAAGACCGGGTTGAAGCACGACTGCTGCGGTGATCGCGATGGCGACACCATGGGAAGTGTAGGTGCGCAGCCAGGCCCAGCGGCTATCGGGTCCATGATCGATCGCGTCGAGGAGGGCGACGAATGCGATCGGCATGAGGACCGCACTGTAGTGCCAGGTAGGCCCCCAATGGCCGTCATTGGTGGACAGGAACCGCCATGCCAACGTGGGAACCAGCACGAGCGCAATGGGGGACCGCGCTATCAGCCCTCCGGTGACCACGATGAGCAGCAGCAGAGTCTCACCCTTGGACGGATTGAAGAGCGAAGCGGGATCGGACAGGACGGCCACCGGGTTCGCATTGGCTGCATATGCCCATGCCCCGTTCGGGTTCAGCCCAGGCAGGATGACCCGGGTGGCCAGCACGAACCAGCCGAACCCCCACGCGGCCAGCCAGAAGCCGACCGGTTTGCGGGCACGATAGGCGATGAGAAGGCCGACCGCGACCACAGTAAGCCCGAGGTCCTCTTTCACGAACACCAGGGGTGCCGCCCAGATCGCGGCCGCCCGCCACCGGCTCTCAAGAACGGCGACGAGACTGGCGGTGAGGAGGGGAACGGCGAGGGCAATTTCGTGAAACTGAGCTTCAGCGGCGTTTTGCAATCCCCAGCTGAGCCCGAATGCGATCCCAAGGAGGATGCCAGCCGCTGGGCCGAGGCGTCGTTGCGCTGCGCGGGCGAGGATGCCTGCGGCCGCGGCGAAGCACAGCGCCTGGATCACGAGGAGGGTGAAGGCGTGGGGGAAAGCAGCGTAGACCGGAGCGAAGATGGCCAGCAACGGGTGGAAGTGGTCACCCAGGAGGTTGAACCCGTCGCCCTTCACCGTCACAATCGGAACCCGCAGCGTTGCGTACCGGTCGAGGAGTTGGGCGAAAATGCTCAGATCCCACGACTTCACCGTGAACTGCGACCACTGCCACGCCGCGAACAGGACGTACGCCGCGGCGACGATAACTGCCACGACGACTGGTGCCATCCACAGAGCGTGAGCGTGGCGGGCCGGCTCTAGGCGAGAGGCGGGCTGCACAGCGGCCATATGCCCGACAAGATGTTCATCACGGAAACGACTCTAACCCGCAACTGGTCTCCCCGGTCCTCTCTCGTGCCGGCCCTTTGCGGACTACGATCAGAAGTATCGCGAAGTACACCTTCGCAGTCCCCTGGTTTAGGACGAATAAGGACGACACATGACATCGAAGTCCGCCAGCACGCGTGAACCGGTTGAACAGCCGCCTGCCGTCATTGGCGGGCTGGCCGGCCGGCTCAGTGACCTTGCCCGTGACCTGCAGCAGGAACAGGACACCGAAGCGATCCTGGCCACCATCGTCCACGCCGCGCTGGAACTGATCCCGCACGTCACCGATGCATCCATCAGCCTCGTTACCGGCCGCCGCGAGATTCAGTCCCGGGCTGCGTCGGGGGAACTTCCCCTCAAGGTGGACGCGCTGCAAAGCGAAAAAGGCCAGGGCCCCTGCCTCGACGCCGCCTATGACCAACGCGTCGTCCGCGTCCCTGACCTGAGCAAAGGCAAACGATGGCCGGATTTCGCTCAGGCGGCCTACGACATTGGCGCGCGGAGCATGCTCTCCATCCAGCTCTTTGTGGAGGGGGACAAACTCGGCGCCCTGAACCTTTACGGCGACGAGGTGAACGTCTTCGACGAGGAATCAGAACAGATCGCAATGCTCTTGGCCGCCCACGCCGCCATCGCTTTCTCCGACGCCAAGGAAATCGCGCAGCTGACCCAGGCACTGGACACCAGGGACCTGATCGGCCAGGCGAAAGGGATCCTGATGGAAAGATTCAAGATCACGTCCCAACAGGCCTTCCTGGTCCTGACCAAGGCCAGCTCCGAATCGAATATCAAGCTCAGGGACGTCGCCGAGCACCTTACCAGCAGCGGGGAAATCCCCACCCGCCGGAGATGACCCGGAGCTCTGCTCCATAGGAGGCACGTTATGAACATCGCCGTTGCCGGGGGAACCGGAACTGTCGGCCGCCATGTGGTCAGCGCCGCCAGGCGGCGGGGGCACCAGGTGGTGAGCCTGAGCCGCGCAGACGGCGTGGACCTGCTCACCGGCCGCGGCCTCGACGAGGCACTCCGGGGCGTGGATACGGTTATCGACGTTTCCGGCCCCCGGGCCGTGTCCACCAAGAAGGCCGTGGACTATTTCACGAACAGCACCCAGAACCTGCTCGCGGCAGAGAAGGAGGCGGGCGTGCGGCACCACCTTGCCCTCTCGATTGTGGGCATCGACAGGGCGGCGTCGGGGCTCTATGCGGGAAAACTGGTGCAGGAGGACGCCGTCCGCCACGGGGATGTGCCGTGGACCCTCTTGAGGTCCACGCAGTTCCACGAGTTTGTGCCGCTGACCGTCAGCGCCGCTTCACTGGGCCCGCTGGTGTTCGTTCCGCGGATGCGGACCCAGCCCGTGGCGGCGCGTGAAGTGGCCGAGGCCTTGGTGGACGCCGCCGAAGCAGGGCCCCAGGGCCGGGTGGCGGACCTCGGCGGGCCCCGCCCGGAGGACCTCGCCGCCCTGGTCCGCGCCTACCTGAAGAGAACCGGCAGGCGGAAGCGGGCGGTGAAAATCTCTGTCCCCGGCTCCATGGGCAAGGCCATGCGCAACGGCGACCTCATCCCGAAGCCGGGAGCCGCCGTCGGACGCCAGACGTTCCGGGAGTGGCTGGAGACGCAACCGTCCTCCCCCCGCTAGCAGCAGCCGCCTACACGTACCCGTCCACAATCGCCGCCGCGATTTCCTTGTACGCTCGCCGGGTCTCCGGCTTCAGCACGTCCAGGGTGACCAGGTCGCCGTCGGCCACTCCGCGGTCATGCGGGACGGCGATCAGCTGCCGGCAGATGCCGGAGAGGTGTTCCTCGATCGCGTCCTTGTCCACGCGGGAGGAGACCTCGTCCTTGTCCGTGATCACCACGATCGCGTTGCGGGCCAGGTCCTCGTAGCCGTGGCTCGCGAGCCACTGCAGGGTGCTGCGGGCACGCTTGGCGCCGCTCACCGCGTACCCGGCGGCGATCACCAGGTTGTCCGCGGACTGCAGGATGCCGCTCATGGCGTTGTGTGTGACGCCGGTGCCGCAGTCGGTCAGGGCCACGGAGTAGTAGCCGGAGATGAGCTTGCGAATGCGGAGGTATTCCTCGGCCGTGAGCGAGTCGGACACTTCCGGGTCCTGCTCCCCCGCGATCAGGTGCAGGCGGCCGGCGTGGTGCATGTAGCGGGCCAGCGCAGTGAGGGAGTCCACGGAGTCGATGTTCTTGAGCAGGTCCGTGATGGTGCGCGGGCTGGACTGCTGGTAGATGCCTTCGCCCAGGGCGCGCTCCACGAGGTCGCCCGAGTCCGGGTTGGCGTCGATGGCGCAGGGGGCGTCGCCGCGGAATTCGGCCAGGGTCAGGCCCACACCCACGGTGGTGGAGGTCTTGCCGATGCCGCCCTTGAGGCTGAGCACCGCGGTGTTGTAGCTCCCCTGCAGCTGGCGCGAGATCCGCCGGCCCAGTTCGTCCTCTTCGCGCTGGCGGGGACCGGGGCCCAGGTTGATGGCTCCGCCGGTCAGGGCGAACAGGGCGCCGCGGAAGCCGCCGCGGGGGCGCGGCTTCTGTTCGCGGACAAAGGAACCGGGTGAGGTGATGAAGTCGGAAACGGGCGCGTCCGCAGCCGCCAGTTTGGCGGCCTGGCGGGAAACGTTCGACGGCGGCGCGCTGGGTTCCGCGGGCACGCCGCCCCTGCGGGAGGTGGCGGGCTGCGCCTCAGGCTGCGAGGCGGGCTGGGCCGCCGGCTGGGCGGCGGGCTGGGCAGGAACAGCAGGAGCGGAAGCCTGCACCGGGGCCGCCGCGGAAACCTCGGCGCCACCTTCCGCTTCCACCTGCGCGTCCGCGACGGCTGCCGCTTCGGCCCAGGAACTCCGGCGGGTGGGAGCGGTGCGGCTGTTGTTCGGGGTGGCAGCGGCGGGCATGGTTCCTGTCCGGGCGTCCGGAGATGCACCTGCCGGGCGACGGAGGTCGCGGCGGCGGCGCGTCTGGGGCTGCCCTGCATTGTGTGCAGTGGCGCGTGCGTTCTTATCGGCCGATTCGGGCATGTTCGTCCCCCCAGGACATTCGGCAAAGCGTGCAACGGCTCTTTACGGCTTCGGTCAAGGAGCAATTCTAGGCGCAATAGGCCAAAAGTCCCCCATATGCTGGCCAGGTTCCGGCGGAAGAGAGGCACGGCACAGTTGCCCGGGCGGGGCGTGCGCTTTACATTGAGGCATGGCCAACTCTTCCGAGCACGAGCGCGTCCTGGAACTTCAGGACCTCATTGTCGGCACGCAGAATGTCGCCGAGTTCCTGCAGCGCCTGTCCGTCATGGCGGCGGGGGCTCTGAGCCGTGAAACGTCCGGCACCGTCGAGTGCGGTGTCACGCTGAAGCGGAGGCGCCGGACCTTCACCGTGGCCGGGAGCAGTCCGAAGGCGGTCCTCCTGGACGAGATCGAACAGCGCATCGGGGACGGCCCGTGCATCGAGGCGCTCCGGGTGAAGGCGCCGGTGCTGCTGGCCAACGTGGACACGGATCCGCGCTGGCCGGTCTACCGGGAAGCACTGGAGGTTGAGGGATGCCGTGCCACCCTGGGTGTGCCGCTGGAACTCGGTGAGGATGCGGCCGCCGCGCTGAACTTTTTCGCGTTCGAATCAGGTGTATTCACCCCGGCCGTCGTGCAGGAAGCCGTGGAATTCGCGGACCTTGCCGGCGGTGCCGTGCGGCTGGCTGTGAGGCTGGGCACCGCGCAGTCGCTGGCGGACGATCTCGCCGCCGCCATGCAGAGCCGCACGTCCATCGACCTGGCGTGCGGAGTGATCATGGGCCAGAACCGCTGCAGCCAGGCTGAGGCCATGGCCATCCTCACCAAGGTGTCCAGCCACCGCAACCAGAAACTTCGCGTAGTGGCCGAGGAGATGCTCGCCAATCTGGTGGGCGGAGGCGTCCACACGCACTTCGATCCCTAAGGATTGAGGCACCATAACGTCAGCTGGCCGGTGCGTCCTTGCCCGTCGTCAGCCTCTCGGCGAGTCCGGAGAGCAGGATGCTGATTCCTTCATCCAGCTCCGCCTCGCCGTCGTAGTCCGCCAGGACGGGCGCCAGCTCGCGCAGGTTGGGGAAGTCCCTGGCAGGGAGCCGGTGCAGGCCCAGCCGGAGCAGCGCTACGTTTTCTTCCGGATCCACGATGTATTCCTGAAGTTCGTTCAGGATGTGGCCGTAGAGGAAGCCGTAGTAGGCGCGGTAAACGTGGAGGGCGTCGTTCGGCGCAAAGCCCGCTTCGACCAGCAGTCCCAGGATCTGTTCCAGCGGGCGCAGCGTCCCCAGCGGACGGAGGCCCAGCGGTGTTGAGAGCGGGCGCGTCACCAGCAGCGGCACAACGTTCGGATGCCGGAGGGCCAGGAGCCGGAGGTCGTGCGCGATCCTGCGCAGCTGGGCCTGCCAGTCGGGGTCCGTCGGGAAGATCGCCAACTCGTTGAGGACCAGTTCGGTGATGCCGTCCAGCAGGTCAGCCCGGTTGGCGGCGTAACGGTAGAGGCCCATGGGGTCCCGGTCCAGCGCCTGGCCCAGCCGGCGCATGCTCAGCGCCTCGAGCCCCTCGGAGTCCACCAGCTCTAGCGCCGTCCGGAGGACTTCCTCCCGGTTCAGCCTTCTTCTGGAATCTGTTTCCTGCGGCGCTGACATGGCGGTGGGTCCTTACGTCGGTGTGGCCGGTGGGTGGAAAGCATGTGGCTGTCCACTCTTGCTTAACCCGTAGTCTACGCCTAGAGTCTACGGTGTAGATGCATTCGGCGGAGACTAATTCTTAGCCCTACGGATGCGGCTCGTCACTGCTGCTAATACAGGGCGTGGAACTCCTCAGGCCTAGTGCAGGGACCTGGGGTTCAGCTGCTGTAGCCGAATGGCGGCACTTGACGCACAGTACGGAAAGAGCCAACCATGGGCATTTCAAAAATTGATCGTTTTCTCACTGAAGCCACCGTTCCGGACCAGGAAGGCGACGCCTCCCTCAGGAAAGACCAGCTCTACGGGCTTTACACCAGCTGGTGCATGCTCAATCAGTTCATCCCGGCAACCGCCGGGGAATTCTGGTCGGAGATGAAGGCCCGCAGGATCAGGTCGTCGGACAGTCGCCTGCGCATGACCGGGGCAGCCGCCGCGGACTACATCCTGGCCACCCGCCCGGTTCTGGTCTAGCAGACAGCAGGCCCGGCAGAAGCACGACGACGAGAGGCCGGTTCGCGGTCAGCCTTGGGGGCTGACCGGGGAACCGGCCTTTTTCGCGCCTACCGGGCCAGCGCTTTCATCCCCCGCTTCGACAGCGACGAACGCTGCCCGCAGTTGGAGCAGGTGATGCGGTACGTGCGTGACATCGTGAAGATCGGGATGAAGAAGAGCGTGAACTTGTTTGCCCGTTCTTCGAGGTACTGCTCCGCGTACTGGCCGCAGGAGCGGCACAATGAAAGCCTCCCGGGCAGTGCCCGCTGGACGGTCTTGAGGCCAAAGAGTAGAAGCATCTCTGCCTTTCTGGGTTTTCTCGACCCGGGGTGGCGAAACACCCGGATTATCAGGGTGCTTACGGTCCAATAGTAATCATGCTTAGTATTAGGTGAGGTTTATCCAGCAGACCCATCACCGTGCCCCCAGCCGCGGTCTCCCGGAAGGCAGGCAACACGCACATGGCTTTGGCCCAGCAGAACAGACCGGCAGGATGGTCTACCCACCGCTTATTGTCGACGGCGGCGCGGCTGGACGAGCGCAGAATTAACCGCCGGCTGGTCGGGCTGGGGCTCACCAAGTCATCCTTCGACGCGCTGGACTGCGTGGAGGAGCTGGGCCCTGCCACGCAGAACTGCCTGGCCGACGAGCTTGGGATCACCGCCCAGAGCCTGGGCAAGATCCTGGACCGGCTGAGGGACCTGGGCCTCCTGACCAAGGAGCGCGGCGCGGGCGACGGCAGGAGCCGGAGCGTCCGGCTGACGCCCCGCGGGCGGTCCGTGCTGCGGACGGCCGAGGAACTGGTCCGCGGACTCCCCCGGCCCGAGCATGAGGTGGAGGTGGATTTGCGGCGGCATCTGGAACAGCACATCGCGCACCTCGCGGAGCCTCCGCAGGCCCCGTCACGGGATACCGAAGCTGAGGCCTAGGCCGTTTCCCCTAAAACGGCGGTATGGCGGCTGCTTGCAGTACTGCTCCGCCCGGTAGGTGAGTGCGACTTTGTCGTACCGGTGGCAAGGCCATGCCATTGTTTCTAAGTTTTTGAAGTTCCGTTCGACGACGTTGCGGCCTGTAGTCCTCCGACGCGCGCCTTTGCCTACCGAAGAGATTTCCAGGTCTAGTCGTAGGTATGAAGAAGCCCGTCGAAAGCGGCTGCTGGTGGTGCAGTTTCTTCGGGGATATCAGCCCCACCTAAGCTGATCCGATGAAAGCTTTCGGCCTGGCTAATTTCTTGGGCGCAACTTGGTTGTGGTGGATTGTCCTGATCACAGGGGCGGCTCTGGGCGCCTTCGTCACTTGCGCAGTTCGATTGGCAGTTGGAGAAGGTCCCAAAGCCCCCTGGGCCGAGTTGATCACGGCGTTCCTAGCAGGCCTCGCCTTCGTCATCGCTTTGGCCACGTACCGGTTCACTTGGATGAAGAGCCAGAATGACCTGTTCGGGGTGATGCACGACAGGCTTCTCTCGCCTGAGGTGCAGACGGCTCGTAAGTTCCTGAGCAACGCCACCAAGGAACAGGTAGGCGATCTCTTCCTACCCGGAAACCGTCAGCACGAGATCATCAATCACACACTTGCCTTGTATGAGACGTTCTCCATGTATGCGGAAAAGCGACTGGTGAACCCAGCGCTCTATGAGGAGATGTGGGGCCAGAACCTCCGCAGCCGGCGCCAGACGATCCTGTGGTTCCTGGAGTTCAGGAAAGCCAAGGATGGCTTCGAGTCGTGGCCCCACCTACGCAGATTCCTGAAGTGAGCCCATGGCGGACCGGGCGCTCTGCGCGGCCTGGGCATCAAAGCAGTCATCCAGGGGCAGGCTGTTACAGGAGTTACAGGAGTGACAGAAATAAAGTTGAGTTAATCTTGAGCCTTCCTTGGCGGCCACTTGAGTGTGCTCCCTGAGACTTTTTATATCGGAGCCGGACAGGCCTCGAAGGTCCGCGGATACGCCGCACAAGTTCAAGGGGCACTTCAAATGAGCAAAGTAGCTGGACGCAAGAAGCGCATCATCATCACCACTGCTGCCCTGGTGGCAATCGGCGGCGGCGCGGCCTTCGCCTACTGGACCGCCACGGGCACCGGAACCGGCCAGGCTTCCGCCGGCCAGACGGTGGCCTTCAAGGTCGCCAGCACTCCGGCCACCGGCGACGCCCTGACCCCGGGCGGCCCCACCCAGTCCGCGAGCTTCACGGTCAAGAACGAAAACACCGGCACACAGATTCTGGCCAATGTCACCGCCAAGGTGGCCAACGCGGACGGCTCCGCCTGGGTTGCGGTACCGGGTTGCTCCGCGGCCGACTTCGCCGTCGGCACCCCGGACATCACCAAGGGCCAGATTTCCGCCGGCACAACGGTTTCCGGCACGGTCTCCATCCAGATGGTCAACCGCGATGCCAACCAGAACGCATGCCAGAACGTCACGGTCCCGCTGTTCTTCGAAGCAAGCTGAAGGGGTAGCGTACTGACGCTCCTTCTCAACACCGCCACCTTCATTCCCCAATGGTGAATGTGGCACCCACCCCCTGAGCCAATGTCGAGAAGGTGCGAATGTCCGGCAGGCGCAACACCAGCTCCCCCGAAAGCCCCCGCGGCTTTCGGCGGGGGCTGGTGCTGTTTCAGCGCCTGTTCGGCCGCGGCTTCGTTGCAGGCATCGCCATGGTGGTGGTGGCCCTGATCGGCGCCACGGCAGCATCCGCTTACTGGCCGGGCTCCGGAACGGGACGTACGACGGCGGCGGTCGCCACCCTGGCACCGCCCACCAATGTGACGGTGCCCGGGAACAGCACCTCGAGCGTGCCGGTTGCCTGGACCGCTTCGGCCGGACCCACCGCGCCCACCGGCTACTACGTCACCCGCATCACCGGCGCCACATCCATGCCCGCCTGCGGCAGCAGCCCCGCTGCCCTCATCACCGGCACCAGCTGCACGGACTCCTCTGTCCCCGAAGGCACCCACAAGTACGTAGTCACCGCGGTCCACCGTTCCTGGACCGCCGTGAGCGCGGCCAGCGGAAGCGTCCTGGTGTGGAGCATGCAGAGCGCTGCGTTCACGGTTCAGCCGGCGAATGTTGTGGCTGGGCAGGCACTGCCCGGTGTCAAGGTGGCGGTTCGAACCGTGGACCTCCTGCCGGTAGCAGGGGCCGCGGTGACACTGGCCCTCAGCAACAACCCGGGCGGCGGCACGCTCTCCGGCACGCTGACGGCTACTACCAACAGCTTCGGTGAGGCCACGTTCAGCGGCCTGTCCATCAACAAGACCGGTTCCGGCTACACGCTCGCGGCGTCGAGCCCCGGAGTTGCCGGCGCCATCAGCGCCCCGTTCACCGTAACGGCGGCGGCCGCCGCCCAGCTTGTAGTCTCCGGGCCTCCCTCAGGCACGGCGTCCGCAACGGCAACGGTTGGACCGTTCTCCGTCCAGCGCCAGGATGCCTACGGCAATCCCGTGGCAACCGGCAGCACCGAGGTCACCCTCGCGTCCAGCTCCACCGGAACCAAGGTGTTCGCCGCAACGTCTGGCGGCGCAAGTGTCACGAAGGTGACCATTCCGGCAGGGTCCGCGTCGGCGTCGTTCTTCTACGGCGACACGAAGGCGGGATCGCCCTCCGTCACCGCAGCGGCAACGGGCCTGGGCCAGACCACTGCGCAGGTCAGCGTGACGGCGGCAGCTGCCGCCAAGCTGGTCTTCGGGCAGCAGCCCACCAACACTGCGAAGGCGCAGAGGATTACACCCGTGACGGTGCTGGTGATGGACCAGTTCGACAACCTTCAGACCACAAGCGTCGCCACAGTGACCATGGACAAAACGGTCAAGCAGGGAAACCTGGGCGGAACCGTGGTTCAGAATGCGGTGGGCGGCGTGGCCACGTTCAGCGACCTGACCATCAACCCGGCCGGCGTGCACACGCTGATCGCCACGAGCCCGAGCCTTGGAAGCGTCACCAGTGCGGAGTTCACCTCAGGCGGTTAGACCCGGGAGGTGCTGGCAATAGGGCGCGGCCAAACTCATGGGCCCCGATGCTTGTCCTTTGATCAGACAAGCCCACGGTCCCTGACCGTCTGGGCTCAATGCTGGCCCTTATGAAAGTCAGGCTCGGCCGATGCACTCGGTTCTGTCCGTTATGAGAACAGCGTCGCCATTTGCCAAAATTGTGAACTTTATAAAGGCGACAAAGTTCGGCGCTGAACCCTTGCTAATGAAGTGAAATTGATCCTGAACGAGTACGGTGCCATCGGCCTTGACGATGCTTGACGCATTCTCGTTGAGGACGTAGGCATTGCCTTCGTCGTCGCTGGCAGTGGCCTTGATCGTGACGTGGCCGCTCCAGGAGCCGTCGGCATTGGTGTGGATGACTTCCTGATAGGCGCCATCCACCCTGATAGTTCCGGTGGTGCAGTCCACGGTGATTACAGCCCCACCGCCGTAACCAATACGGATAACCGTGGCCGGAGCCGCGTTGGCTGCGGTGGCCGGAACAACGGCGGCCACGGCCAGGACGGCTCCTGCGAGGGATCGGCTAATAGCGCGCATGTAGAAGTCCTAACTAGGCGTATCCCACAAAGTGCGGGGTTCTAGCAAGTTAGTCATAACAGGGGGCCAGTGCGCGGGAGTGCCCGCTACCCGTCTTCAACACGCACGGGGCGAGTAGCCAAGGGGACTTACCCACCAAATGATCAGCGCCTCTCGCAGCCGTACGTCACCCCCGGAACAGCGCCGCTGCCACCACGCCCGCGGTGATCACCAGGAGGACGCCGAGCAGCAGGTAACCGCGCCACTTGGGGCCGGAGCGGTGCGGATTGATATCTACGTAGGGCATTACCGGCGGACCTTTACGGGAACGGGCTTGGCTGCGGCGCCGCGCTTGAGGCGGAGCAGCAGGTATAAAGCGGTGAACGGAATGAACAGGGTTCCCATCAATGCGCACAGCGCAAAGGCATAATCGGTCAGGGCCACTGAATTGCCTCCAGGATGCGTCGTTGCACTCGAGGCAGGCACGCTAGCAGAAAGCTCTTCGCGTCAACGGCCGGCAACGAACTGTGGGATCCCCCATGTCGGATCGTGGATCACTCTACAGGTGAGGCCGGTAATGTCCAAAGCAGTATAGGAGCGCCAAAAATCCTGTCAACCGAATGCCGGTTTTGGGCCGTGTGATTCCGGACTCAGCGCCCCAGCGCCATCCAAACTACGACGGCGGTGGCAGCGGCCAGCGCCGCCAGCCCCACGTTCGCCAGCACGCGGAAACGCCGCTTCCGCACCTCCCGCCGCCAATCCCTGGACGTCAGACCACTCGTATATTTCCCCATGACGGCGATAGTACCTGCACAATGTTTCAGGAAAACCAAGTCAAGCGGTTTAAGACGCAGGAATTAGTGCGAGAACCCGTTCGCATCCCGCAGCGGGAAAGTGTTCCGGGTTTCCGGGGGCATGTTCTGCTGGTCCAGCCAGGATCGGACGGGGTACGGATCATCAGCGACGATGTTCCTCGCCACGAAGCGGCGGAACGCTTCCTTGACGGCTCTAATCATGCACTTACGCTACGGGCAGGTAACTCCTCTAGACAGAGTGGTCTGTACTCGTCTTTTCGGGGCTTCACCACTCGTAAAAGGATGTAAACGGTACTTGTTTTTCCGGGAAAGCGGCAAAAGTGTTAGCGGGCATTTCAGCAATTCAATAACAGCGAAAACCCCTGCTTTTAAACATTCGCACCGCATCTAGCGCCGCTTCCCGGCGGAGGAGCATACTTTTAACGCCGCCCCAATCGATGGATATTCTCCACCCGGACGGCCCAACACCGGCCGTACCCATCGGGTCCGCCGGCATCCTGGCGAAGGCTGGGCATCCGGCCCCGTGCTTCGCGTCCCTTGCCGAACAATGAATCTCGGGTCTCAGAGGGTTGGAAGAAAAAATGAGGAATCGCACCAGAACAGGACTGATGTCCATGGTGGCCGCAGCGGTGCTGGCCGTGGGGCTCGCACCCGCAGCCGCCGTCGCGCATGAAGGGTCCGGGCGCGGCGGCGACTCGGACAAGAGCGACGACTGGAAGAAGAATTCGCAACAGCGCAGGCTGGTAAATACGCTGCGGGATGTCACTGACGATTACCGCTGGCTGGATAACGCAAAGAAGGACGGCTACAAGAAGATCACCGAATGCATCGAGAAGGACGGCGTCGGCGCGATGGGATTCCATTACGCCAAGGAATCTTTGATCGATGACAAGACCCAGGCCCGCAAGCCGGAGATTCTTGTGTACATGCCAAATGATCGCGGACGCATGAAGCTGGTGGCGGTGGAGTTCCTGTCCACGGCAAAGGACCGGCCGGAGATCGCAGGACTGGACTTCGATAACGGGCCGTTCCCGGGTTCTTTTGCCCTGCACGCCTGGGTGTGGAAGGACAATCCGGACGGCATGTTCGCCGCCTACAACCCTGACCACAAGTGCCCGAAGTAGCTGACTCCTAACAAAAGGTCACTCGTGAAGGGTGGCAGCGCCGCGGTCCTACCGGGGTGGCGCCACCCTTCACTGTTGCAGGGGCCTCAGCCCTTGGCGGTGATCAGTGCCTTCTGCAGGAGGGGTACCAGCTTGGAGTTCCGGCCCCAGACGGGGTCGAAGATTTGCAGTTCCCAGCACTCGGCCAGCGACTTGGCCAGGGTCTCGTTGGTCCAGTCCGTGTAGGTCTCGTGGGCGTAGGAGGGGCCGCCGGAGCTGCCCAACCAGGTGAACTCCCTGGCGCCGTCCAGCGTCACGCAGATCTGCCCGTTGCCGGATTCGCCCGGAGGGAACACCAGCACCACCAGGTCCGTTTCCACCAGGACTGCCGAGATGACGGCTGCCGACTGTTCGGTGCAGCGGCCGGTCACAAAGGCGCGCTGCCCGTGGCCGCTGGACATCTCCGCCCCGGGCTGTGAGTCGTCCGTGAGGAAGCCAAGCCGGTTGATCGCGGCCAGGGCTTCGCTCATGGGGCCGTTCTCGCCGGCGTACTGCGGCGCGGCATAACCGGGCACGTAGCTGAGGGAACCCTCAAGCCAGCGGGCGGTCAGTTCGCAAGCGCCTTCAAGCGTGGTGCAGTTGCGCCACGCGTCCTCGTCGGGGACACCTTCAAACATGCAACTATCTCCTTAAAGTTCCCCCAGTAGTCACAAGCAGAATGTATCACTGCTCACAGTGGTTACGCTTGGTCACTTGTGTAACACGACGTGGAGTTCAGTGACTAGCGGCGAGTGGCCACCGCCCCGTAGCGTGCCGTCCACGAAATGCGGCCGCCCTGGAAATCCTGCGCTGTGCCGCCGCCGAAGGCGTACTCGCCGGTTGTGGGGTAGCCCAGCCACCCGTTCTCCCACCCCTGGGACGCGTACAGCGCACGGATGGCACCGCGGTTGACCTGCGCGCCGGTATTCGGGGACCAGTAGATGGTGCCGCCTTGGAAGGACTGGTACGCCCCGCCGTCGCGCAGTCCCCGCACTTCATCTGTGGTGGGATACCCCAGGTTCCCGTTCTCCCATCCCTGAGCCGCGTATGCGGAACGGATGGCACCCGTGTTCACGTGTGCCCCCGTGGACGGGGACCAGTAGATCGTGCCACCTTGGAAGGACTGGTACGCGCCGCCGTCGCGCAGTCCGCGGACCTCATCTGTGGTGGGATACCCCAGGTACCCGTTCTCCCACCCCTGAGCCGCATATGCGGAACGGATAGCACCCGTGTTCACGTGTGCCCCCGTGGACGGGGACCAATAGATCGTGCCGCCCTGGAAGGACTGGTACGCCCCGCCGTCGCGCAGTCCGCGGACCTCATCAGTCGTCGGGTAGCCGAGGAAGCCGTTCTCCCACCCCTGCGCAGCGTAAACAGCCCGGATGCCGCCGGTATTGATGTGCGCCCCCGTGCCCGGGGACCAGTAGATGGTGCCCCGTTCGTAGTCACGGTAGATGCCGTTGTCCCGGCCGTTGCCCACCTCGGGACCCTTGGGCAGCCCGAGGACCGCGGCCCCGCCGGCTGCCTGGTACTTCGTGTCGATGGGGTTCGCTGCGGTGACGGGGGCCGAGGTATAGGAGACGCTGTTGCCGAAGAAGCGGCTGGCGGTCACTGCCACGGTCAGCGCTGCGCCGAGGTCCGCCGACTGCAGCTGGTAGCTCGCGGCCTGCGCTCCCGGGATGGCGGTGCCGTTCCGATGCCACTGGTAGGAAAAGTTGACGTCGCTCGGTGTCCAGTTGCCGGCGACGGCGGTGACGGAGTTTCCCACGACGGCCTCACCGGCAATCGACGGGGTGCTTCCGGTGATTTGCCGGTCGGGCTGGAAGCTGAGCGCGGCTGTTGCGTCCAGCACGCCGCTTCCGCAGGTCTTGGTGACACACGCCCAGGTGTACTTTTTTGACGTCGCCTCCATCCTGGCTTCCACGTTGGCCGGTGTGGCCAGGTTCCCCAGCCGGGACATTAGCAGGGCCGCCAGTCCGGAGGCGTGCGGGGCGGCCATGGAGGTTCCTTCGGAGATGGCATAGGTTTCCGCTCCGGGACCCTGCGTGCCCGAGTTCCCTGCCACCGCGATTCCGTCCGCGCTGGTCTGGGTCATGTCGCCGCCCGGGGCCGCGACGTCCACGGCGGTCCCGTAGTTGGAGTATGGCGCCAGGAGGCCGGTGCGGGCCACAGCGGCAACGGAGATCACGTTCTGGCAGTTGGAAGGGGTGGAGTCCGAGGCCTGCATATTCTGGTTGCCGGCCGCCGCCACCACGGCCGATCCTGAGTTGAAGGCGAAGTCCACTGCGTTCTGCAGCGTTGGCGAGCATGGCTGAATGGCACCGAGGCTCAGGTTGATCACCCGGGCGGGGGTGGGGTTTGAGGGCAGTCCGGCGATGCTTCCGCCGGCCGCCCAGATGACGCTGTCCGCGATGTCGGACAGGTATCCGCCGCACGGGCCCAGGGCGCGGACCGGGAGGATCTTGGCTTCGGGCGCCACTCCCGTGAGGCCTTTGCCGTTGTTGGCGATGCTGGCGATGATGCCCGCAACCCGGGTGCCGTGCCAGGAGGACGGGCTGGCCGGGGCACCGTCCCCGCACAGGCCGGCGGCGGTCCAGTCGCCCTCGTCCCGGGGGTTGGCGTCCCGGCCGTCGGAGTCCCGGGAATAGGAGGGGTCGGACATCATGTCGTAGCCGGGCAGCACGTTGGCGCTCAGGTCCGAGTGGCTGGTTATCCCGGTGTCCACCACGGCCACCACTACTCCGGCGCCTTTGCTGGCTGCCCAGGCCCCCTCCAGCCGCATCGCTCCGGCGGAATTCAGGAGCGACCACTGCTCTGGGTACAGGGGATCGTTCGGGGCTGCCGCAGCGTGCATCCGAGTGTCCGGTTCGGCGTATTCGACGGCGGGATCCGCCTTGAGCGCTGCCAGCGCCTTGTCGGTTTCACCGGCTGTAAGCACGCGTGCGGCGCGCAGGACGCGTGCGCCTGCAGCAGTTCCGTGGACATCGTCCATAGCGATGCCAAGGCTTTCGGACGCCTTGGCCTTCGACTCCGCCCGGAGGGTTGAGCCGGCAGCTGCCGTGTCCTTGTATTTCACGATGAACTGGTCGGTTGCGGTGCCCGGGCTGGCAGCCGGTGCCGTCGGCGTTACAACCACCTGTGCCGCGGCAGCCGGAACTGCGGCTACCGAGCCGCACACCAGTGCCAGAACACCGGTCATGAGGAGATGGGCTGACAGACGTGTGCGCAGCGCAGGAAGCATCGGAAAGTCCTAGGGGCCAGGCGTCGACCCCCCAGGAGCCGGACCGCGGGAAATGGAGACCGCGGAATCCGCGTCAAGCATGAGTGTAATCCCTCGACAACTGGGGCAGCGTCTACTGGGTCAGCTCGCGCCAGTGGGAAATAAACCGCTCGGCAATGAGGTTGTGCCCCGCGGCGTTGACATGGGCGCCGTCGGTGTAGAAGGTGCCGCTGTTTTCCGCGTTAAACCACTGCTCGCCGGAGGCATCAATGAAGGGGACGCCGGTGGCGGTGGCCGCGGCACTCACCGCGGCGTTGGTTTGCTTGAGGGTAGAGGCCAGTGGCTCGGGGGCGGAGGGGCCCATGATCACGATATCAATCCCCGGCCATAGTTCCCGCGCCTCAGAGACGGTGGCCTCCACGGCCGCGGTCACCCGGGCATCATCCCGGAGCAACGCGTCGTTCTGGCCGCCTTGCAGGACAAGAACGTCCGGCGTAAATGTCTGCTCGGCCGCGATCGACCGGAGCCGGACGGAGAACTGCTCCCCCCGCTCATTGCTGGCTCCGCCGCCCCAGGCGAATCCGGTGCCCGGAATGCCGTCAATCATGATGGCCGGACTCATGAGCGATCCCGCGACGTGCGCCCATCCTTCGCTTTCTGTTTCTGCTCCCCAGCCTGCAGTGTAAGAGTCACCCACAATCAGAACCCTTGGATTCTCCGGCAAGTCGAACTTGGGCGTTGCCGGTGCGGTTGACGTCGGGGACGCCGACGGCGACGGCGTCGGGTCCACGGTTAAGGCGGCCGCACCCGACGGCGCGGGGAAGGCGATTTCCGGTGGCCGCGGGGTCAAAGCCAACGCCGCCACCCACACTGCCGCCACAGCCAAAACCGCCAAGCCGGCGTAGGCTGCCCACTCAGGCCTGCCGTTCGGGGCCCGTCCCCCGCGATTCTTCTTCACCGAAGTTCTCCCCTATTTCACCGGACGAACCCTACACATGGGGCTACGGGACACCCTTAGTGGTGCGCCTGGGTTTCCTGCAGTCGCTTGATGAACCAGCGGGACTGCTCCGGTCCGTACGGCAGCACCGGGATCGCCTTGGTGGCATCGCTTGGGGTATCGCGGATGGACTGGATGGCCTGGCGGACGGCGGTGGACATGGTGTTGGCCATGGTTTTCACGAACTGGTCGCTGCAGGGTTCACCGTGGCCCGGGATGAGGAATTCGTAGCGGTGCCGCAGGGCGGAGATGTGCCGCAGGGCGTCGGCCCATTCCTCCGGGAAGGCGTCCTCGAAGGACGGGTGCGAGCCCTGCTCCACGAGGTCACCGGCATACAGGGTGGTGGACGTGCCCACAAGCAGGTCGCCGTCGGTGTGGCCGCGGCCCAGGTAAAAAAGGGTGACGGTCTGGCCGCCGAGGTCCACCAGCACGGGCTGGTCCTTCACGATCGCGTTCGGGACCACGAGCTCGGCGTCGGCTCCTTCGCCTGCTGCCATTTCCGGCTCCAGGCCGGCGACCATGCGGCGCTGCCGGTCACCGTTTTCCTCGATCTCGCGTGCACAGTTCTCGTGGGCATAGAACTCGG
This sequence comes from Arthrobacter sp. LjRoot78, assembly GCF_964254335.1. Taxonomy (NCBI): domain Bacteria; kingdom Bacillati; phylum Actinomycetota; class Actinomycetes; order Micrococcales; family Micrococcaceae; genus Arthrobacter; species Arthrobacter sp. LjRoot78. Next base: position 3,483,915 of record NZ_CAXUTG020000001.1, read on the forward strand.
TCACGCCCTCGTCCGCGAAGACAGCGTTGCCGAAGAAGTGGTCGTAGTGGGCGTGAGTGTTCACCACCACCAACGGCAGCTGGGTCTTTTCGCGCACAGCAGCCAGGATTTCCCGGCCCTGCCGGGGTCCCCCGCCGGTGTCGATCACCATGGCGCGTTCGGCGCCGACTATGAGTCCGGTATTGAGCTTCGAGCCTTCGGTGGCCAGCACATAGTTGCCTTGGCCGACCTCCATCCATCGCGACATTCTGTTCTCCGTATTCATGCGTTCCGGCGATCTTAGGCCTCGATTCTACCCACGCCTTGCTGGTGGAAGCCTGAGGAAATGCGGGCGGCGGCGGACCAAAACAGCGGTCATCGCCATGTCCGGCGCGGGCGAGAAACCTGTACGGTACTTCAGTTGCCCGGCCCAGGATGCGGAGACGCCGGCATGGAATCCGGAACGTCCCTGGAGCGGATGGTGTTCTTCAGCGACGCCGTCTTTCCCATCGCCCTGACCCTGCTGGCCCTGAACCTGAAACTGCCCGAAGGCACCGCGGCCGCACAGCTGGACGGCGCCCCGTTACCTTTTTCGTAGCCCGTTCCTGTTGCAAGATGAGCGTGTGCTGGCCTGCCGGCCCCGGCATGATTGCCGCCCCCCAGTAGTCAATGATCCGGGGGTGTTGTCACCGGGGTCCGGCAGGTGCCGGAGAGACCGCTAATAGAGGCAGGACAGTTTTGGGATCGTCGTGCGTAACGTGGATGCCGGGCTCGGACACCGAGGACAGTCCAGCACAGGTATCAGCTGCTGCGACTGGGAGTTACAGGTGATCGGAAACCACGAAAGCATTGATGTCTTCATCGGCCTGGACGTCGGCAAGGGCGAGCACCACGCCGCCGTTGCCGCGGACCGGGCCGGAAAGAAGCTCTTCAACAAGGCGTTACCCAACGACGAGCTCAGGCTGCGCGAGATCCTCAACTCCCTAAAAGCGCGGCCGCGTTCTGCTGGTCGTTGACCAGCCAGCCACGATCGGTGCACTCCCCGTCGCGGTCGCCCAGACCGCCGGTGTCACCGTCGGATACCTTCCCGGGCTGGCGATGCGCCGGATCGCGGACCAGCACCCCGGCGAAGCGAAAACCGACGCCCGGGACGCGTTCATCATCGCCGAAGCGGCCCGGACCGTGCCCCACACACTGCGGTCCATCCAGATCGCCGACGAACAACTCGCCGAACTGACCATGCTCTGCGGCTTCGACGACGACCCGGCCAAACATGCCACCGCGACATCGAACCGGATCCCAGGCCTGCCGACCCAGATCCACCCGGCACTGGAGCGTGTCCTCGGCCCGCGCCTGGACCACTCTGCCGTGCTGGATCTGCTGCGGACCTGGCCGACCCCCGAAGCCCTCCGCCATGCCGACCTGCCAGGATCGGGAACCGGCTCAAGAAGCTCGCACCCAGAATGGGTGAACGCCTTGCCGGGGCGCTTTGCGTGCCATTAGTGCCCCGGCCGCAGCTTTGAAGCCAATGGCAGGGAACAGCACAACGGCGGCAACAACCGACAGGACGATCCAGCCAAAATCCTCTGGGCTGAGTCCTGTGGGGCGCTCCGGGCGCGAATTCCGCCACCGCCCGTCATGCATCAGTGTGATCATGGCTCAAGGCTATGTACTGGACGCCCGCCTGCACCTCAGTAGCCAGTACTTGTCTTTAGCCTCACGCGACACTTGCTTGTACTGAGCAGCGATACGCTAACTGATCGCACGGCCACCCAGCGCAGGACGGTTGGCCGCTCATACATGAGCTTCAGGGCCGCCTCTTAGCTCCGCAGCGATTCCTGCGGGGGCCCTCAGGTTTGGGGCGGCCCAATCCGCACTCCAGCCAAGCACCTTCACATTCTTGCCCGCATCTCCTCCACGGCCGGAACCGGCGTGGAGCGGCTCCTCATCGGAAGGATTCTGAACTCGAACTGGCACCCCGTATTCGTCAACGGCACGCCGCGCAGCTACGGGCAGCTCGACGCAAGTGATGGCAGCTACCTCATGGAGGCTACCTCGTCGCCGCGTTCCACTTAGGCCCAGGGCGCGACTGCCTCGGCGATATCCAGGCCGCCGGAGCGTGCCGTCGCTGAACTAGAAGGCATTCCTGTCGTTGTGCGCGGCCAGCACTGACTATTTCACATTCGCCACTCTGGGCACTCTCGACCCTCCACTCTCTCTGAGTAGCCATGTGCCTCACCCAGGTACTTGCTACCCAAAAAGACACGTAACTTGCACGGTGTTTTAAGCCATTTCGAGGAAATAGCTTCTAGCCATGGCTATCGAGATTGGCAAAGAAGATCAGCCGGTGCCCAAAACGGGTACCGGCGTAAGGCGCCGTGGGCTTCTCAGCTTCGGAACCCTAATGGCTGCAGTCACTGGCGCTTCCGCCGTGGCAGCTCTCAGTGCGAGCAGCGCCGAAGCCGGCCCGGGCGATAAGACGCCGTCCACCGCGTACATTCCCACATCCGAGAAGGGCAGCCCTTCGGGGGTGGCAGCTTTGGACGGTGGGGCGAAGATCCTACCTTCGCAGCTTCCTGACCTTTCTGCCACTTATGGCCCTCTGCGCACCTTCGATGTGCAGCGCTACGGAGCTGTCGGAGATGGTACGACCGACGACACGGCAGCAGTGCAGTCAGCTTCCACTGCTGCTGCTGCGATGGCGACCCTCGGGGGCCGCGCACAGGTCAAATTCCCGGCAGGCCACTACAAGATCACGTCACCGATCACTGGCATTGTGTCGGGAATGACCATAGCCGGCGACGGGAAGCTGACCACCCGTGTCAGCTACACCGGCACCGGAGTGCTTTTCGACCTCGGCACATTCACTACGAACCCCGCGAACGTGTGGCAGGGGAAGGTCAGCTGGGTGACCATAGAAAAAATGTGGATCGACGTTCCGGGAACTTCCTTCGCAAACGAAGGCACCCGTGCGGGAGCGGCTATCCGCGACAACGGCGGCGGCTCCCATAAGCTTCACCAGATCAAAGCCTCCGGTTTCGCCGTAGGCTTCAACGCATCCTACGGGTCCGATTTCACCGTCATCGAAGAGTGCGACTTCTGCTACAACGACATTGGCGTTTACATGGGCCCCGGCTCACAGCAGGTGACCATGAGCAAGACCCAGTTCTACGGGAACCGGGAAGGACTTGTGATTGAGCGGTCCATCCAGGGTGCCGTGCGGGACTGCCAGTTCATCGACTCGAAGAGTTCGGATATCACGGCAGTCTTCACCTCCACTGGTACCCGGTTTGGACTCACTGCGCTCTCCGGGTACAGCCACTACGCATGGAATGTTGAGGACTGCTGGTTTGAGTCGGACGCCAATGGAACGGGCGCCCGCATTGTGCCGCAGCACATCCTCACCTCAGGGGACGGTGGGAGCACGTACCCGCAGTACTTCCGGGTAATCCGGCCGTACCTGGTATCCGGCGGAACGCAGTCGGCAACCACCTCGTTCTGGCGTGTAGAAGCGGGCACCAGGTTCGAGATGGATGGGCTCACGGTTAACGGTCAGCAGATCAAGTACGCCGTTGACATAGCCTCCGGACAGTTCCCGAAATTCACTCAGCGCAATACCCGGCAAGTGGATGGCTACACAGGCCTTGTCCTCTGGAACGGCGGCATATCAGCGGACACTACGTATGCGGAGCCAGTAGCGAACGGTCCACGGCAGGGCCGTTCTGCGGGCTACCAGATCGATAAGGTGCGGGTCATTGGGGACACTCAGGACCGCTGGCAAATGTATGGCGACGGCAAGCAGGCGTGGGGTTCCGGCACGGCGTCGTCTGACGTGTTCCTCTATCGGAACGGCGTAGGGGTTCTTCAGACTGACGGCGCATTCAAGGCCGGCGCCATCGTGTCGGCCAACCAGCTGGCAAGTGGCGAAGCCGTTCTTGACCGTTTCGTCGGAGCGCACGACAACACGCCCACGATTGGCTCCGGCTTTATGCTGATGACCTATTTCACGGCTCAGAAGACGGAATCCATCACTCAAGTCAAGGCTGCAACAGGCAATACGGCCTACGCCGCGACCCCAACCTTATGCAGGTATGGCATCTTCAGTGTCGCGGGAGACGGCAGCTTGACACTGCTAGCCTCCACACCCAGCGACACCACGATGTTCGCGGCGGCCAACACCACCTACACCCGGACACTCACCAGCACCTTCAGTAAGGTGGCCGGCGTCCGGTATGCCGTGGGCGTTCTCGTGGTTACAACGGCGGCGACAGGGACGTTCCAGGGGTACAGTGCGCTAAGCAATGCCACGTCAGACTTCGCCCTTGGTCCGCAATTGAGCGCCGCCGTGTCCGGGCAAACGGACCTGCCATCAACAGTTACAGCAGGGAACGCCCAAGTCACAACGCGAGTCCCTCAGTTCTTGCTCCTCCCGTAACGGGTGGATTACGGTGCACTATGACGGGCATCCCGTAGCAGCGGCCTTTCGTGAGTTGGTCGTTCGTGCGGAAGCCGGCGACGGCCTCAAGTAGTTTCCCACGGCCCAAGTGTTGGGCTCCATAGGACCGGTTATGTCCGTGGAAAAGTAAGGACGAAGCCAAGACGTTCGAGCTGGACCGGCTGGAGCTCGGCTCCCTCATACAGACGGCACGGGCACCCTCGCCCACCGACGCGGCCCTCATACCCCTCATGGGCATGCTCGGGCTCCCAGTCTCCAAGGCTAACGCGGTTCGGATCGAGGACTACCAGCAGGTGGAGCGCGGCCACGGTTGTCACCGCCTGATCGGCAAGAGAGGCAAGCCCGCCACAATCCCGATCCCGGTGCCCGTACTGCGAGCCCTCGACGCGGCCGCGGGGAGCGGACGACGGGCCACTGCTGCTCCGACTCAAGAGCGCGGAGCCCATGAACCGCATAGCCGCAGCGCTCGCCGTGGCCCGCCTCTGCAAGGGCGCCGGCATCACCAAGACCTTCACCCCGCACGGGCTCGGTCACAGCTTGGACACGGCCTGCCTCGACGCTGGCGTGCCGCTCCGCGACGTCCCAGATCGCCGCCCGACCCAGCGACCCACGGATCACTGCGCGGTATGATCGCCTGCGACACAATCTGGACCGGCACGCAGCGCACCGCAGCGTTCCTCGCTGGAGGAGGGTAAATGGGCGCCCGTTTTGGTGACCATTTTGGTGGCATATACACCAAACAGACCCGCGCCCATACGCGCCTAGGCCGACCTCGAAACCCGGGAAATAAGCGGAATTTCCCCTTAGTGACCTTGCGATGCCAGTCGACGGCGCGCACCCGACGCCCGCGGGCTCAATCGTTTGGACTGGGACTGTGCAAGCGGTCCTGGTCTAGCGGCCGAGCAACCAAGTGCCGATCCCGTAGATCGGCTGGCGGAAGCGGAACCTCACAAGTTCCAGCCTCCGCCAATTGGCAAAATCCGAACGGGCAGGTGCGTGGCCGAAGGTGTCAACGGCGGGGAGGTTCAGCGCTGCAAGAGCCGCCTGCCCCATCGCCAGATGCCCGGTGCTTGTCGGGTGCACACCGTCAACCCAAATCCGGTCACCGTCAAGGGCAGGCGGCTGGATCAGGGTAGCGCCCGACTCGGCAGCGACACGTGCGGCAATAGCCTGCGCGGCGCGGACGCGGCGGCGAAGGAACGGCCCGTACGGGGCCAGCGTTCCAGCGCGGCCCAAGGTGTCCGGGTACTGCATGACGGCCACCCGGTCGGCGCGATCAGCCATCCGTTTGACGATGTTCCGTAGGTCCGCCTCAAGGTCGTCGCGCCGCCACCATCGCCACGAGATGATGTTATTCACGCCCACGTAAACCAGCCCCAGCCTGTAGCGCTCGGCATTGTCAGGCAGAAGATCATGCACCGCGGCGGAAGCGGCACCGGGGCGGGCGTGGACGGTCAGCGGCTCACCCGCGGCACTGGCAACCCACTCCACCCATGAACGGGCTGGCACACCATCAAGCACCAGATCAGCACTGCAAGCGTTCGTGATGCTGTCGCCAACCGCGACAATTCCCCCAGAAGTCATGACTCGATTCTAAAGGCAAGTAAGACCGGATTTGATTCCCTAAATTAGGCTCTAATCAGAACTTTCGGAGCTAGAGGTGGGGCGAACCCGTCAGACTTCCCTATTCGCGACCGCGGAACTACTTGCCGAACCAACACTTGTTTGGGATTCAGGTCATTGCAAATAGCAAAGTTGTCTGAAGGTTGCCGTCTTGCTCGCAGCGACAACCCGGCAGCACCCGTTTTGCCCCAGGTGTTGGCAGCCTTACCGGTCTTGTCAAAAGACGTCAGACCGGTCTTTCGCGCGCTATAATCCCTCCTCTTGCCCGATGAACTATTGCCCCAAACAGGGCACCCTTCCCGCGTGCCGTGGAAGGGGACGATCGGGAGCACAGCGGCAGCGAAATCCTAGTGGTGCGCGCGCGTCTCCTGCAGTCGCTTGATGAACCAGCGGGACTGCTCCGGTCCGTACGGCAGCACCGGGATCGCCTTGGTGGCATCGCTTGGGGTATCGCGGATGGACTGGATGGCCTGGCGGACGGCGGTGGACATGGTGTTGGCCATGGTTTTCACGAACTGGTCGCTGCAGGGTTCACCGTGGCCCGGGATGAGGAATTCGTAGCGGTGCCGCAGGGCGGAGATGTGCCGCAGGGCGTCGGCCCATTCCTCCGGGAAGGCGTCCTCGAAGGACGGGTGCGAGCCCTGCTCCACGAGGTCACCGGCATACAGGGTGGTGGACGTGCCCACAAGCAGGTCGCCGTCGGTGTGGCCGCGGCCCAGGTAAAAAAGGGTGACGGTCTGGCCGCCGAGGTCCACCAGCACGGGCTGGTCCTTCACGATCGCGTTCGGGACCACGAGCTCGGCGTCGGCTCCTTCGCCTGCTGCCATTTCCGGCTCCAGGCCGGCGACCATGCGGCGCTGCCGGTCACCGTTTTCCTCGATCTCGCGTGCACAGTTCTCGTGGGCATAGAACTCGGTCACGCCCTCGTCCGCGAAGACAGCGTTGCCGAAGAAGTGGTCGTAGTGGGCGTGAGTGTTCACCACCACCAACGGCAGCTGGGTCTTTTCGCGCACAGCAGCCAGGATTTCCCGGCCCTGCCGGGGTCCCCCGCCGGTGTCGATCACCATGGCGCGTTCGGCGCCGACTATGAGTCCGGTATTGAGCTTCGAGCCTTCGGTGGCCAGCACATAGTTGCCTTGGCCGACCTCCATCCATCGCGACATTCTGTTCTCCGTATTCATGCGTTCCGGCGATCTTAGGCCTCGATTCTACCCACGCCTTGCTGGTGGAAGCCTGAGGAAATGCGGGCGGCGGCGGACCAAAACAGCGGTCATCGCCATGTCCGGCGCGGGCGAGAAACCTGTACGGTACTTCAGTTGCCCGGCCCAGGATGCGGAGACGCCGGCATGGAATCCGGAACGTCCCTGGAGCGGATGGTGTTCTTCAGCGACGCCGTCTTTCCCATCGCCCTGACCCTGCTGGCCCTGAACCTGAAACTGCCCGAAGGCACCGCGGCCGCACAGCTGGACGGCGCCCTGTTTGGCGCCCTTCCGGAGCTCTTCGCCTATGCGTTGTCGTTTGTGATCATCGCCAAGGCATGGCTGTCCCACCATTCGGTTTTTGCCCTGGCCCGCCGTTTCAATCCGACGCTGGCCTGGCTGAATCTGCCCTGCTGTTCGTCATCGCCATGCTCCCGGCGCCCACGTCTGTCCTCAGCAAATACGGGGACGTAGCCACCCCATGGCCCAGCATTCTGCACGCCGCCAACATCGCCGCGATCTACCTGCTGATGGCCGTGATCTGGAGCTACGCCCGGCATGCGAACCTCTGGATACGGGATGGCCGCGCACGTGCACCGGCGGGTGCTTAGCGCCCGCTTGACCGTGTCGGTGGTGTTCCTGCTGAGCATTTCAGCGGCATTCATTCTGAACGTGTACGCGCCGCTGCTGTGGCTGCTGCTCCTGCCGGCATCGTGGCTGTCACGCCGGCTGTCCGCCCGGTCCGAGCCCCGGTCGCAGCCCGGCACTCAGCCCCGGCCGCAGGGCGACGGCTAACGCGGGCCGTCGGCGTCGATCCCGGCGAGCAGCTGTTTCAGGGTCCGCTCGTAGCGTTCTTCGCTACCGTAGCGGTTCATGGGACGGCCACCGCCGCGGTGAGCTGAAACTCCGGCGCCGCCGGCGGCAGCTGCACTGCTCCCCCGCCGCTGGCGGCGTCGGCTGCCTCGCGGGCCAGACGAAGGAGGACCAGCCGTAGTTCAGAGCTACTATTCCGCTGAAGGCCGCGACGGTAGCGTCCCCGGTGATGCCTGCACGCTGCAGGATGCGCAGCGCGGCTTTCGCCGATGGGCATGGCGAGCGCTCCCGGATAGGGGTGTCCGATCAGCGGGGTGACAGCCCACGGGTTGTCGCGCAGCATCCGGCGGTGGTTCCGCGCGAACGCCGCCAGGTCCTCCACTCACCTGGAAGTTTCCGGTGGAGCCGTGAACCGCCCCAGGACCTGGTTGAGCAGTGCGTCCACCAGTTCGTCCTTGGTCGCGAAGTAGCGGTAGAGGGACATGGGGGCAACTTCTAGCGCGACCGCGACGGCCCGGACGGTCAGCGACTCGAATCCGGCGTCCGCCACTGGCAGGCCTCATCGCCGGGGCCGTGATCGGTGGAGCACAATGGCTGGCGCTGGGACGTGCCGCCGGCCGGCGCTGGCTCACCGCCACCGCCCTCGACATGGGTGCCGGCAGCGTCCTTGCCGCCGTCGCCACCCGGGCGGGAACCACGATGCCGGCACTCGTCTTGTCAGGGCTGGTCACCCGCGCGGTGGTCGGCACAGCCTAGGGGGTCGCTCTGGGCAGAGGCGTGCGCATCACGGCAGCATGGGCAGCATGGGCAGCATGGGCAGCAACCGTCAGTATGAGCTGGGCCGCCGGCTGGCTGGTCACCACGAATGTGATCGTCGACGCCGAGAACGGGTATGTCGCGTTCGGTTCCAGTGGCGCCTTGATGGCCACGACTGTTACCGGGCTGGTGCTGCGGCGTATCTTCGGCCCTCAATGCTCATGGCAAGCGTCCTGGAAGGCGCCGATCCCCTGCTGCTCAGCCGGGGCTCAACAGTCTGCGTCTTGGCGGCACTCGTCCAGTTCCTCGGCCTGATCCGCTGGCCGTTCCTAGTGCCGTATCTTGTCCGGGTGGCGCGAGAGCCGGACGCCTCCGACGCGCGGAAGGAGGCGGTGGATGTCGTCTTCCAGTCGTTCAACCGGTATCTTGGCGTGGCTGTGGGCGAGCATCTCGGGTACCTCTCGACGGCGCGTGGAGCGTCCTGGTGGGGGCCGCGATCCTGCAGAGCAACGACGTGCGGTTTGGCTGGGGCTGGTGGGCATTGTGGTGGGCGCGGTGCTGGTGCTCTGCTCGCTGGAGTTCGTCGGACCTTTCGAGAGCGACGGCTGGAAAGTGGCCGCCGCCCTGACTCCGGTCACATACATTGCCTGGTCGCTGCGGCTCGTGACGACGGTCGTGGCAATGTTGGTGTGACCTGGGAGCACGCCTTTTGTTCCACAGCGGTAACCCCCGGGAAACTCAAACCTGCTTATTATCTGGCTATGGCTACCAAACAGCACAAGACTTTCTGCGCCCCTTGTGGCGCCACGACGAACCACGTCACGTCCTACGGATCACCCGACGGCGGAAGTGGCATCTCGGTGATTAGCGTCAGGTGTGCCGAGCACTCTGAGCTGCGTTTGTGATCTGCGATGTCCCACACGCCACTCAAGGCACAATCCCTTGCAACGGTAATGCCCATCCCATCGAAAATTCCATTGGCCCGAATCGGTGTGGCTATTCTACGGTCACGCTCTTGGCCAGGTTGCGCGGCTGGTCCACGTCATAACCCTTGGCGGAGGCGAGTGCGAGGGCGAAGATCTGGAACGGCACGGTAGCCAGCAGGGGTGCCAGGAGCGTGGGCGTCTCCGGGATGTAGAAGACGTGCTCGGCGTAGGCCTTGACCGCTTCGTCGCCTTCCTCGGCGATGACGAGGGTCTTTGCGCCGCGGGCCCGGACTTCCTGGATGTTGGAGACCACCTTGGCGTGCAGCGAGTTCCGGCCGCGCGGGGACGGGACCACCACGAAGACCGGCTGGCCTTCCTCGATCAGCGCGATCGGGCCGTGCTTCAGCTCGCCGGCGGCAAAGCCTTCAGCGTGGATGTAGGCCAGTTCCTTGAGCTTGAGCGCGCCTTCCATGGCCACCGGGAAGCCGACGTGGCGGCCCAGGAACAGCACCGACTTGGCGTCGGCCATAGCCTTGCCGAGTTCCTTGATCTGGCCCTCGTTGTCAAGGATCTGCTGGATCTTGGCCGGGATCTTGCCCAGGTCGGCCAGGATGTCCTTGATCTCGCCCTGGAACTTGTTGCCGCGCAGCTGTGACAGATAAAGGCCCAGCAGGTAGGCGGCGGTGATCTGCGCCAGGAAGGCCTTGGTGGAGGCCACCGCGATCTCCGGTCCGGCGTGCGTGTACAGCACGGCATCGGACTCACGCGGAATGGTGGACCCGTTGGTGTTGCAGATCGAGATCGTCTTGGCACCCTGTTCCTTGGCGTACCGGACGGCCATCAGGGTGTCCATGGTCTCGCCGGACTGCGATATGGAAACGATCAGGGTGTTCTCGTCCACGATCGGGTCGCGGTAGCGGAATTCGTGGGAGAGCTCCACCTCGGTGGGGATCCGGCACCAGTGCTCGATCGCGTACTTCGCAACCTGCCCGGCGTAGGCGGACGTGCCGCAGGCCAGCACGATGATCTTGTCGACGCTCTTGAGCAGCGCGAGATCGATCCGGAGCTCATCGAGGGTCAGCTTGCCGTCAAGGTCCGAACGGCCCAGCAGCGTGTTGGCGACGGCCTCGGGCTGGTCGTGGATTTCCTTCTCCATGAAGGACGGATAGCCGCCCTTCTCGGCCGAGGCCGGATCCCAGTCAACGTGGTATTCCTTGCCTTCCGCGGGAGTACCGTAGAAGTCGGTGATCTCCACGGAGTCGGCGGTGATGGTGACGATCTGGTCCTGGCCCAGTTCCACGGCGCGGCGGGTGTAGTCGATGAAGCCGGAGACGTCCGAGCCGAGGAAGTTCTCACTCTCGCCCAGGCCCACCACGAGGGGCGAGTTGCGCCGGGCAGCGACCACGACGTCGGGCTGCTCCGCGTGCACGGCCAGAAGGGTGAAGGCGCCCTCGAGGCGCTGGCAGGCAAGCTGCATGGCCTTGGTCAGGCCACCCTTGGAGATGTCGCCGTTGAGCTGCTTCCGGTAGATGTCGCCCAGCAGGGCGGCTGCTACTTCGGTGTCGGTTGCGGAAAGGAACGTGACGCCTTTACGTACGAGGTCAAGTTTAAGTTCGGCAAAGTTTTCGATGATGCCGTTGTGGATCAGCGCCAGCTTCCCGTCGTCGGCCAGGTGCGGGTGCGCGTTCTGGTCCGTCGGTCCCCCGTGGGTTGCCCATCGGGTGTGGCCAATGCCGGTCAGGGACTCCGGCAGGGGTCTGACCTCCAGGTCGGCAATCAGGTTGCTCAGTTTTCCTGACTTCTTGCGGGACGAAATGGTTCCGTCCGACACAACCGCGATCCCCGCGGAGTCGTAACCCCGGTACTCCAGGCGGCGAAGCCCCTCCAGTACAACGTCCAAAGCGTTGTGCCCACCATTTACCCGGCCCGATGAATGGCCCACATATCCTACGATTCCACACATTCTTGAAACGGTACAGGCTCAAAGGGCATCGGCGAATCTTAGGCAATGTGAAGCCACTCACACTTTCCCCGCTTACATCCTACCGAAATGGCATTACGGCTGGACGCCAGCTGCCATCACAGCCGATTCGTCCGCACTGGCATGGAGTAGCACCGCGTCAGCAATAGTGGACGCAATCCTTTGTGCCACCTCCATTTCGGTGGCTTCAACCATGATCCTCATGACAGGTTCCGTACCTGACGGACGGAGCAGTACACGTCCCTTGCCTTCCAGGTCGTTCGTCGCCTGTTGCACCATGTCCTGAATAATCGGATGCGTTGACGCTATTGTCTTGTCCACACCTTTTACGTTGATTAATACTTGCGGCAAGCGCACCATTACGGCGGCCAACTCTGCCAGCGTCCGCCCGGAGCGAGCTACTTCTGCGGCAAGGTGCAGGCCGGTCAAGATTCCGTCCCCTGTGGTGGCAAAGTCGGCCAAGATGACGTGCCCGGACTGTTCTCCGCCCAGCGTGTAACCGCCCTCTCGCATGCTCTCCAGTACATAGCGGTCACCGACCGCCGTCTCCATGACCGTGATGCCAGCCTGGCCTAGGGCGATCTTCAATCCAAGATTGCTCATGACTGTCGCGACAATTGTTCTGTCCCTGAGTTTTCCTGCGGCGTCCAGTGCCGTCGCCAAGATTGCCATGATCTGGTCCCCGTCTACCACGTGGCCGAGGTTGTCCACTGCCATGCAACGGTCTGCGTCACCATCGTGGGCAATGCCCAGATCAGCTTTGTGGGCGATGACGGCAGCTTGGAGGGTGCCCATATGAGTGGAGCCGTAGCCATCATTGATATTGAGCCCGTCCGGATCAGCGCCGATCACAATTACGCGGGCCCCTGCGTCTTCGAACACCCGCGGAGAACAGGCACTCGCTGCGCCGTGCGCGCAGTCGAGGACAACGGTCAGACCATCCAACCTGTGCTGAAGTGAGGATAGGAGGTGGGCGACGTATCGATCTTCGGCGTCCGCAAATCGATGAATGCGCCCAATGCCGGCCCCTATAGGACGGGGACTGGGCCGCGTGAGCTCCTCCTCGATGGCGTTCTCAAGGTCGTCCGTGAGTTTGAGTCCGCCGAAAGCTAAAAACTTGATTCCGTTGTCATGAGCCGGATTGTGGGAAGCAGAAATCATTACGCCGAAGTCCGCCCCAAGATCAGCCGCAAGATAAGCGGCCGCGGGCGTCGGGATAATAACTGAGTCAAACACGTCAACACCGGCACTAGCCAGACCTGCCGCCATGGCAGCCGCTATATAGTCACCGCTTATTCGTGGATCGCGTGCGATCACAGCAGCAGGACGCAACCCGGTCCGGGGTCCTGTGTTCCCCAAGACCACAGCCGCAGCCTGCGCCAGCTTCATCGAGAGCTCTGCGGTAATCAAGCCGTTGGCCAGACCGCGTACACCATCAGTTCCAAACAATGAGCTCATGGAGACTGATAATAGCGTTGCTTTGTAGACAGGTGATTCACACGGCGCTCGGTAATCCATCGTTCCGCTTGGAAAGAGTTCATCTAATCCGCCTATCGCGGTCCAGGGGTTGTCAACCGCGTCTGCTACGAAGCGCAGGAATTCGCTATCCCGGTTTCGGGGCCCAGTGCCAAAATCGGCTCGGTGACCTTCCGGACAGCGAGATGCAAGTGAACACCCAAGTCTGTTGAATACAGGTATTGTTCCGGAAGAACGCGACGCTGCCCAGGTCCGATTGCGTTACATTGCCGTTACGCACGAGGCGATCAAGAAGCCTTCGTCTTGTGCTGATTTGGTCTCAAAACCACACCGCAGGCAGCGCCAAAGATCGCAAGTTCGTAGTGCGGCACGTCATGCGCCGGTTGCAACCCGGCGGCTGGCCGTACATCCAACCAGCTGGAAAAGACCTCGGCCACCCACCCGGCCTTGGGCGCCACGGCACGTTGAACGCACCTTGGCGTTACGCCTTTAATGAACCCGTATGTAATCCCATGTTTCCCAACAGGCCCGTGAGCAGAATTCGGCCGGGGGTCCTACGCCGGAGCGAAACTCTACAGAACCGGCACTTTGGGCCCAGCCTGACTAATCGGAGCAGCATTGAAAACATGAATCCACGTTACGCATGAGACACACGTCAACGAACGAGTGTCGAGCACCCGTCTTTGAAGCACGATTGCTCGCTGATACTCATCCGCTATGGGGTCCGTTTTTAATTGCTCCACCACCATTAGTCGGCCAGGCCATGGGTGGATGACCGTCGTCCATTGCCAAGGAGCGCGGCCCCGTCAAAAAGACTCGACAGCTGACCGGCTCGTCAGTCGAGCATAAGTCGTTCTGGAGCCGCTCACATGTCGGCCAGAACGGACCCCGGACTCTCAATCGCGTCAGCCACATAGCGCAGGAACCCACCGGCCGTTCCGCCGTCGCATACGCGGTGGTCAAAGGTGAGGGTCAGTTCGGTAACTTTGCGTACGGTCAACTCTCCATTGACGACCCACGGCTTGTCGATGATCCGGCCAACACCGAGAATTCCCACCTCCGGGTGGTTGATAATCGCGGCGGATCCGTCCACTCCGAAGACCCCGTAGTTGTTCAGCGTGAAGGTACCGCTTCCCAACTCCGAGGGTGTCGCCTTGCCTTCTCGCACTACGGCGGTAAGCCGGCGAATTTCGGCATCCAACTGGCGGGCACTCATCTTGTCCGCGTTGCGCACTGATGGCACCATCAGTCCGCGGTCCGTCTGTGCTGCGAAGCCGAGGTTGACGCCGTCGAATGCAACGATCTCCTGGCTCTCCCCGCCCGCGGCGTCCTCCGTGGTGACAATCCTGGTGTTCAGCTCCGGATACTTCTTCAATCCAGCGGTGACAAACCGTGCGATGAAAGCCAGCAAGCCTGGTGTGTTATGCGGGTCCGCCTTCTTCAACGCAGCACGCATTTCCACAAGAGCTGTAGCGTCCACGTCGACCCATACCGTCGCCTCCGGAATCTCGGAGCGGCTGCGGGACATGTTCGCGGCAACGGCCTTGCGAACGCCCCGGACCGGCGTCCGGGCTGTGATGCCGAGGCCGGTGCGGGAGTCGGTTTCACCGCGGCGGGTTTCGTCAGGTGCAATGACGGATCGCCTGGTTTCGACAGGCTCAACCAACGACGGACGTGCCACCGCAGGGGCGGGAGCGATTGCTGCCTCGACATCCTTACGCATGATCAGCCCACTGGCTCCCGACCCCTGCAGCCCTCCCAAATCAACTCCGTGGTCGCGGGCCATCCGGCGGACCAGCGGCGAAATCACCGCACCGAGTTTCCCTGGTACGCGGGTGCGCAGGAGCAGGAGATCGTCGGCGGTTTTCTCCGCACTCGTGATTTCGACAGGCTCAATCACCGGGGTACGAGTTGCGACAGCACCGGTCTCGACAGGCTCGACCACCGGCTGCTTCCGTGCGCGCGTGCGACGGGCTACACCGTGTCCGCCTGGTGTTCCGTAGCCGATGAGGACGTTGCCGGAGCCGGCTTTTTCCTCTTCCCTGTAGGTTTCAGCCGCGGTTTCGAGAGGCTCAACCACCGGCGCGCTGGTATCGACAGGCTCGCCCAACGACTTAGCACCAATGGGTGTGACCGATATAAGAGGCTTGCCGACGTCGAGCGTCTGGCCCGGCTCCCCGTGAAGCACGGCGACGGTGCCGGCGTACGGGGACGGGACCTCTACCATGGACTTCGCTGTCTCAACCTCGGCGATGGGCTGGTCGACCCGAATTTCGTCGCCCACGGCCACGAGCCAGTTCACCAGTTCGGCTTCTGTGAGGCCTTCGCCGAGGTCCGGCAGCAGGAATACTTTCGTTTCGCTCATCTGATCAGTCTTCCCACTGGAGGTCGTCAACGGCGTCGAGGATGCGGTCCACGCCGGGCAGGTAGTAATGCTCAAGTTTCGGCGCCGGGTACGGCACGTCGAAACCGGTGACGCGGCGGATAGGGGCGGCCAGGTAGTGGAAACAGCGCTCCTGCACGCGCGCCACGATCTCCGAGGACACCGACGCGAAACCATGGGCCTCGGCAATGACCACGGCACGGCCGGTCTTGCGGACGGAGGCACAGACAGTCTCGTCGTCGAACGGCACGATGGAGCGGACGTCGATCACTTCCAGCGAGCGCCCTTCATCGGCCGCGGCTGCCGCGGCAGCCAGCGCGGTGGGCACGGACGGGCCGTAGGCGATCAGCGTGGCATCCGTGCCGGGACGTGCAACGGCGGCGCGGCCTTCCGAGGAAGTCCCCCGCTCGGTGTTGGCGGCGTGCTCGGCGCGGAGGCCTTCCAGGTCCACCAGGTCCTTGGACCAGTAGAGCTTCTTGGGCTCCATGAACATCACCGGGTCGTCGGAGTCGATGGCTTCGCGAAGCATGCGGTAGCCGTCGGCCACGGTGGCCGGGGTGAAGACCTTCAGGCCGGCGGTGTGGGCGTAGTAGGACTCGGAGGAATCGCAGTGGTGTTCCACTCCCCCGATGCCGCCGGCATAGGGAACCCGGATGACGATGGGCAGCTTGACCGCGCCCTTGGTCCGGTTGTGCATCTTGGCCACGTGGCTGACGATCTGCTCGAAGGCCGGGTAGGCGAAGGCGTCGAACTGCATTTCTATTACCGGGCGCATGCCGTTCATGGCCATTCCCACGGCCATGCCGACGATGCCGGATTCGGCCAGCGGGGTGTCGAAGCAGCGGGATTCGCCGAAGGTCTTGGTGAGGCCGTCGGTGATCCGGAAGACGCCGCCGAGCAGGCCGACGTCCTCGCCGAAGACCAGCACGGAGGAGTCTGCGTGCATGGCGTCGGCCATGGCGGTGTTCAGTGCCTTGGCCAGGGTGATGGTCTGCGGGCCGGTTGATTCAGCCGAGGCTGCCGCCTTGGCGGCGGCGCGCGCTGTGGCGGCACTGACGTTGCCGTTGACCTCGGAGGAGGTGGTAACGGTGGGGCTCATTTTGTGGCCTCGTCCCGGGAGATTTCGTCAGCGAGCATGGCGGACTGTTCCTTCAGCTGCGGAGTGGGAGTGGAAAAGACGTACCGGAACAGGTCCTGCGGGTCGACAGGGACGTCCTCGCCCAGGCCTTCGCGGAGCTGCGTGGCAACTGCCTCCGCCTTCTCCGCTATCCGGGCGGCGCCCTTGTCGTCGAGCAGTCCGCGGTCCGTCAGGTAGGTCTGCATCCGCTTCAGCGGATCCTTGGCCACCCACTGGGCCACTTCGCTGTCCTGGCGGTATCGCGTGGCGTCATCGGCGTTGGTGTGCGCCTGCATGCGGTACGTGTGGGCCTCCACCAGGAGCGGGCCCGAGCCTTCGCGGGCCAGTTTGACCGCGCGGCCCAGCACGGCAAGGAGGGCGACGACGTCGTTGCCGTCCACGCGTTCGCCGGCCATGCCGTAGCCCACGGCCTTGTGCGCCAGCGACGGCGCCACGGACTGGTGGGCCAGCGGCACCGAGATGGCGTACTGGTTGTTCTGCACAAAGAAGACGACGGGCAGATGGAAGACGGCCGCGAAGTTCAGCGCCTCGTGGAAGTCGCCTTCACTGGTGGCGCCGTCGCCGCACATGGCGAGGACCACGGTGTCTTCGCCTCGGAGTTTGGCGGCATGAGCAACGCCGACCGCGTGGAGCAGCTGGGTGGTCAGCGGCGTGCACTGGATTCCCACCTTGTGTTTGGTGGGGTCGTAGCCGCTGTGCCAGTCGCCGCGGAAGAGGGTCATGGTCTGGACGGGGTCCACGCCGCGTGCCATAACGGCTACGGAGTCGCGGTACGTGGGGAAGATCCAGTCGCCGTCGGCAAGGCAGAGGGCGGCTGCCACCTGGCAGGCCTCCTGGCCGTGGCTGGACGGGTAGACAGCCATGCGGCCCTGACGGACCAGGGCGGAGTTCTGGTCATTGACGCGGCGGCCGACAACGAGCTGCTCGTACGCGGCCAGCAGCTCGGCGTCGCCGGGCAGCGCGTACTCGTGGCCGGGCTGGGCGCCCTGCTCGGTGTGGGGGTTCAGGGTGCCGTTCTGGTCCACCATCTGGATCTGGTGGCGGGCCGGCAGCATGTAGTCCTCCACCGTGATGCCGAATTTGCGCACAGCCTCGGCTGCGGCGCCCTCGCTCACGTGGTTCCCGGCCGGCTGTTCCGGTGCGTCCTGCCCGATGGCGGTGTGGTCCGCGGAGATCGTCATTGGTCCGTCCTTCTGTAGCCACTATTCGCTTCAAGTATCGCCCTGAAAGAACTTTCGTATCCAGTCATAGGCGGGATCGTGGAGAAGTATGAGATTCTGGCCTCATCTGAAAGACGAATCGTAAGTGTGAGCTGCGTTACCGGCGGGAGTTGTGGACAAATGGCTGAGACCGAAGCAGACCAGGTGGCGGTACCACTGGACGACGTGGACCGGAACATCATCGCGGAGCTGACCCGGGACGGGCGGATGTCCGTCACCCAGGTGGCGGAGAATGTGCATATCTCACGGGCGCATGCCTATACGCGGATTGCGAGGCTGACGGGTGAGGGCGTGCTGACCAAGTTCACGGCGCTAGTTGACCCTATTAAGGCGGGGCTCAAATCGTCCGCCTACGTGACCCTCAAGGTGAGGCAGCATTCGTGGCGAGAGCTGCGTGAGCTGCTGCGAGCCATCCCGGAGGTCCATCATATTGCACTGGTGGGCGGGGACTTTGACGTCATACTGCTTGTACGGGCCGTGGACAACGTGGACCTGCGCCGGGTGATCTTCGATCAGCTGCAGTCCATGCCTGGCGTGCTGGATACGCAGACGTTCCTCGTGTTTGAGGATGTTGATACGCGCTAGATCCTCGGCCGCTACGACCCCGTGTCCAAGGCCTACTAAATCCGAAACGAGGGTAGAAACCGGAATGCCGTTGCTCCGACGCCATCCACCTGATGCGCGGAAACCGGACACGCGGCGGGGAAAAGGTTCCCCGGAAGCTTGACTAGAGACCCAGGAACACACACCCACCGCCGGTGCCGGGGATCATGGCGAAGGTGAGTCATGTCGTCGCGCAGATTGCAAGCGCCGCTCCAGTCCCCTAGCCCGCACTTTTGAGAAAGTTGCATGCGGACGTCCTTGGTAGTTCTTGCGCGCTGTTTGCGGATCCGATTCTCCTGCTCCTAACAGAGGGCCTCTGTCCGACGCAGCTAGAGTGCAAAGAGTCACGACAAGCATCAACGTCATTATGTTGAAGCCGGACGGACGCAACGGCGTCTCGGTTACGCAGCGGACTACGAGAAATAGCACCATGGCCATGGAAAGTCCACTCGTAGCGACTCGGGACCGTACTGCGTAAACCAGCATCACAGTAGTCAAAATCATGAGGGAAAATAACCCTACGAGCCCCTCGCCGCCCAGCGTCTGAATCCATTGGTTGTGGGCTTGGGCTGCAGCGTCAAAGTTCGGCAGGTACATGCTTCGATATTCATCGCCCAACAGAGTCGGACCATAGCCCCAGATCGGGCTCTGCTGGAATCCGTATAGTGCAGCGGCCCAGATATCGGTGCGTCCCGTCAGGGTGGAAGCCTTCTCGGGCAGCAATTGAGAAAGGAAGCCATTTCCACCAAATGCGGCCAGAGAAAGGAGCGCGACGCCGGCAATGTAAAGGGAAAACCGCAGGAACTTGCCAAGAACGGTGTGCATGACCAACAACCCGGTCACTATCGCAATGTAAGCCGTCGTCGATTGCGCGAGGACGATAGCCAAAGTGAAAAGGATGCGCCAGGCAATCTTAGATCGGGAATGAAGTTCCAAGAGAAACCCGAATCCAGCTATGGCAGAAAAGCCGTTGGGATGTGCAACAATTCCTTGCATTCGGTGGAAGCCAAAAACAGTACGGGCTTCTTCAATATTGAATGCAGTCTCCGGCGCAACGAACAGCATCGCGAAGCTCAAGATCACTATTACTCGCACTGCGATCCGGGCCATTCTAAGTAGCCACTCCAAGGAGTATCTCTGATTGAAAAGGAACGCAAAAACCACAAGGGGGGTTGTCCAATAGACTTCCGGAAACGCCGGAATTATTCCGCCAATACTCGACATAAACAAAGCGGCGTAGAACAACACAACGGAGACTAAAAGTCCTGTAGCCTTTCGCGAGGGAGTTCTGACGGCGCCCAGAATGGCAGCAACAGACAATGCGATGGCAACATAGGCCAGGGCACGGTTGAATACTGTGAACAGGCTGGAAGCTCCTCCCGTGAGCGGGTACATCGCCACGGCAAGGGTACTGAGTGGGCCGCAGATAAAAATGAGCCCTTCTAGCATCCAGTTCCCTCCGCGCCGTTCTGCGGCCGGAGCCCACTTTCCAAGAACAAAAATGAACCACACGCCCAAGCAAAGCGCAATGGAGCACGGAATAGCATATTGAAGAAGAGTCTCCACGGACTTCAACCCTAATCTCTGCATAAATACTGGGGCGCCTCGCAGCAGTCATATTAGGTTGGACCGCGGGACGTGATGACTAATACAAATAGATCAAGTGATCCGGTTACCCAGATGTTCAGCACTGACGTCCACGGTTGCCTCCGTCAGCGTTACTTCCGCATCGGACGCAGTATCGAGTGGAATGGTGCTTTTCGCACCGTCTCTCGACAGCCTCAACTCCGGCTTCGCTTTCAGGACACCACGCTTGGACACTGTTCCCGCGACTTCGGGCGCGGCGGTTCCTGTACCGCCGACTCGCATCGATGGACGCTCGACGAACTTGTAGACGATGTGAGATACCAGAAGACTCAGGCAAGTGCCCAGAACAATCGTTGCCGCGACTTCCACTACACGAGGCAGGTCAAGCCTTCCAATAACTGACCAAACAACGAGAGCTATTGGAAAATGCACTGCGTACAAGCTGTAGGAGCGGGCTCCGAGCCATTGAAAGCTCGGCCGTGTTGGAAGATTCCAGGAACCTGGCGGAACTCGCACGAGCCCTACAGTGAGGGCAGAGAAACCTACCATCCAGATACCTTCTCCAACAAGCCCCGAGAGTTGGGGCAAACGCAAGAGTCCTACCGCGATGCAGGACGCAGCAATCGAGATAAGAGCGATGTTAGATATTTCCCGCCTTCGCGCGACAAAGGCAAGAATCGCACCAAGAAGAAACCAGTGGGCTAGGGAAAAAACAGGAGAATCTATGAGTTTGTTCATTAACAGAACACCGCTCAGCATGATAATCGCAGAAAAATAGATATTGACTCGTCGTTTCAATGCCAGCAGCAGAGGGAATATCACATAGAGCTGCGCTTCAACAGATATCGACCATAGTGGCGGGTTGATCTGATACATCCATTCCGGGCTCAGATTTTGCAGCAGAAATATGTGCGATGCCAAGCCTGCTGGTGTCACAGGGCCAAAGGTTCGCAGACTCGGCGAAGGGGCCAGGAGCCAATCGGATAAGCCCACTACGACGAGTAATCCGAGCGCTACAGAAACATAGTACGTCGGCAGGATTCTCCACGCCCGCCTTCTGAGATATGTGCGGAGTGTTGTTTGCGTTCGCCCGGTCAGTGTCCGGTTCTCCTCACTCCAAAACAGAGCAAATCCGCTCAGGAGAATAAACAACCAGACCATCTGCTTCCCGAAGAGCCAGGGCCAGAGAACTAAATGCTCTAGATCCGCCGTCCATATCGGACCAACCGGATGATCCGGCCCCAGCATTCCCCAAGTGTGGCCTACTGCCACAATAATTGCGGCCAGCCCTCGCAGTCCGTCGATAAACGGCAAACGTTGCGCCGGAGTAGACCGCTTCCTGCGCCTACCTTTTTCATCGGTTGTCCGAGCTCTCCGGCTCCATATTCTAATCCCCACCACCGAAGAGTAGCAGCGACCGCGCCCCGCCGTTAAATATTGAGGTTCCGCTAATCAACCGCGCACAGAAGGCAAAACACGCCTACCGGCCACACATGGCAGGATTCGGCCCACCCATGAACTCACACCGACAACATCTGCCTCCTAGGGTACCCTCAATCTTGCCCGAAGAGTCGATACAAGACACCTAATGTCCCGTTGAGTCTCAAGATCGTGGGGCTCGTCGCCTCTACAATTTCGAGGTTGGTAACCCTCGCCGCACCAGAGCTATCTCCGACATTCGCGTGCGTTATCGCCATTGACTATCTATTGATCCAGCAGGAAAAACACGAGGAGGTCGCTGATCTGCGTAAATTTGGCCCTCTTCACGCTCGACGGAGTTCCGCAGGCCTGTCTTTGACGCGGAGACAGCATGATCAACTGTGGAGTTGCGCTTCGCCTTTCCCGTCTTTGCTGTTGAATCATCCTGCCGCGTGTAGTACGTGTATGCATACGAATCGGGACCCTTAGTCGGCAGCCGGTTCAGGACTACTCCGAGCAATTCTGCATCTACCAATTCAAGGGCGTTAACAGATTTCTCGAGGTCCTGCCGTTTCACTTTTTCAGAGCCAACTACCAGGACAACGCCGCCGACGTGTTGGGACAAAACAGCCGCGTCTGTAACCGGCAGCAACGGCGGTGCATCAATGATGACTGTGTCAAAAGTCTCCTCCAGCCGTTTGATCAAATGATGCATCGATGTTGAGCCAAGGAGCTCACTCGGGTTGGGCGGGATTTGCCCGGATGCCAAGACGAACAGGTTGTCGTCGCCCCAAGGTTGCAGAAGTTCCGTGACGTCTATGTCGCTTACCAACGCAGTCGTGAGGCCAACATTACGATCCAAACCAAGATATTCGTTAATTGTCGGCCGCCGCAGGTCGGCATCAACGAGGCATACTGACTGTCCAGCCTGAGCCAGGGCTATCGCCAAGTTTGTCGCTGTTGTGCTTTTTCCCTCACCAGGCAACGACGACGTGATTAGAATCGTCCTTGCTCGGCCCGAGACGTTTGCAAATTGCAGGTTCGTCCTAAGTTGCCTAAAAGATTCGGCTCGGGCACTTTGGGGAGCCGTCTGGGTTAGGAGAGGGCTCCGGGCTGCATCTTGATCGAAGGAAATTCCGCCCAGCAGCGGGGCCCCAGTTACATGTCTGACATCAGCCTCGCCCCGAATGCGGCTGTCTAGTGTGGACCGCAGAAATGCCGTTCCTACGCCGAGAGCCAGTCCCGTCAATAAGCCAAGCAATAGATTGAGGCGTGTATTTGGGGTAGTGGGCGCGGACGGCGCTGTCGCCGGTTTAATAATTGAGAGGCTGACTGGTGACGCACCACCCTGAGTCGGCTTCTCCAGAGCATCTACAGCCTTCACAAGGCTGTCGGCCACAGCCTGCGCTATGGCGGCGGCTTGAACCGGCGAGTCATCCACCACGGAAATGTTGATAAGCACTGTGTTCAGGTCAGCACTAGCCTGAACACGGGATGCCAGCTCAGCTGATGAAATGTCCAGGCCCAGCGCGTCAATGGCGGGCTGGAGTACTAGGGGGGAACCCACAGTCTTCACATAGGACTGGACGCGGGCCTGTCCGAAAGTATTACCTTGCTGGAGTTCTTGGACTGATCCAGAACCTTGGATCGCGACAAATAGCTCCGTGTCGGAAGAATAGGTCGGGGTAGTCAGAACGGACGTGGCTCCCCCGATTAGCAAGCCCGCAAGAGCTGTACTGACTATCAAAATCCAATTGCGGCGCACCAGACGCGCGTACTCACGTATATCCAAACCGGGTCCCCTTGTGTCGGTTCCTGGAAGCACCCAGGCGGCTACTCCTAGCACGGCGGAGTTCATAATGTCGTAGCAATCATACCCGGCCACCGCCGGCGACATATGCCGCCCCCGACAGCGTGAGCACCGAACGCCGCTGAATGCACAACCTGGGGCCCGGCACCTCATGCTGATGTGAGCCGGTGATCGATGGCAGGATGTTCTCACCCCTGCCTGTGCCTGTCACTGGCGATAGAGCACCTTGCCGCAAATTCGCTAGAATTACGTCGAGGTGTACAAACGTCTTGCTGGCTTCGGACATGATCAACATTCAGACGTTGACAGAGCGAAATAGCCGAGGCAATCTAAAGCCCCGCCGAACGAGCATGGCACTGGTCGTATGCCATCTAAAAGTGAAAAGCCAAACGACCCCCGAGGTAACCGCAGCAACAGCTAGCTGAATGATTTCTGCGCTAATCGATGCTTGAACATTTCTCGACACAACGGCGCCTACGAGCATTCCGCTCAGCCCAATTACCGCCGCCCACGCGATCTGCTGGACGAATCCTTGTATCAAACGTCTACTTACACGTGGATTTTGCCAGTTGACGACGGCGATCAGGCATATTAGCGCTCCTCCTTGCGAGATGGCTAGTGCCCAACTGGCCCATAGCACGTCTCGAGTAGTGATCATCGCAAGTATGGGGGGCAACATCGCCCCGGCCATGCACCATTGAGCGGTGCGAGCGGGCCCAAAATCGCCCCTCATCTCGAAACTACCAGCCATCAACGTGAATGGGATCGAAAATGCAAACCCTACAGCGAGCATAGAGGTCATGGAACCCGCCAACTCCCACCCAGGTCCCAACCATAAGTTGACCAGTGTCGATCCGTTAACTGACAGTATCGCGAACCCGGGAAACGCCACGCCGGCTGAAAGCAATGCCGCGTCACAAACGGCCTCTTGAAACGACGATCGTCCTCGTATATTCCTCCAGTGAGGTTGTGCGATTCTGCTCTGTATAGCTGTCAGGGCTGTGGCAGGCATTTGCGCCAGCGCCACGCCTTTTGTGAAGTGTCCGAGGGCCGCGGCCCCTAGTGTCGTGCTGACAAGCCATCCGGGGGCCTGTTGAAGGACCATAAAGCCCATGTTCTGCGTTGTAATCTTGCGCCCAAACGTGAATAGAGCTCGCTTGTTCAGCGAAGATCCAGCCAAGTAGACCTCATGCTGAAGGCAACAGGCGGATATGGCCAAGACAATTGGCGTGATCGCCAAGGGAACGCCGAGAACCCACGCCTGCCTCAACCACACGGCGAGCAGGAGTCCTGCCCCGTTGGCGGCCACAAATGTCACGAGGACAGTCACCGCGTCGCGCTTCAAATTTGTCTCTCGTCGCAGTAGCGCTGACTCAACAGCTCCGGTTGGGCCGAAGGCCTGTGCCACGGCCATCGTCAGAATAAATTGGCCGCCTTCGGGGGCTTGGAGCAGAACTAGCCAAAGGGGCGCAATGAGGACGTAGGCGGTGGCTGTCAAGCCACCAGTGAGGATCGCGATTCTACGGATACTACGGATGTGATTAGAAGACAGCCTGTGTTCCTTTAGAAGGAACGACGGTAGGCCAGTAGTGGTCAGCAGCGTCAGTAAGCCCATTAGGCTTAGCGCAGCGGCAAAGCCTCCGAAGTCCGCTGGCAGGAATATTCGAGAAGTGACCCCTGACACGACAAACTGGGCGAGGCTAACAAATATCTGACAACCCACCGCCCATTTCGCTCCAGCAGCTGCCCTCTTGACGCTGCTCACGAATGTGCGATCTGCCGACGCTCGAAGGTGGCAATCGCCTTCTCGTAGGAGCCCAGATATGCGGTAGCGATGGCAGGTGCCGAGTACCTCTCGGCCACCAAGTACTGACCTCGCCGGATTAGAGAAGAACGCACCTCCGGATCATCATGGAGTTGCAGCATTCCCCGAAGAATTTCTTCACTGCTTTTGACATCGACAAGGAGGCCAGCCTTGCCGCCGTCAAGAGTCCAGGCGACACCGCCAGAATCGCGTCCACCAATAATGGGAACGGAGTGGGACATGGCCTCAAGAAAGCACATCCCCTGGCTCTCTTCGAGCGACGCGTGACACAGCATCGTGGACTCACTCAAGTGGTGAGATACCCCCGCGCGTGACTGCCGCCCGAGAAATTGGACCCCACGTGACAACCCAGATAGGCGCGCCCAGCCCGCTAATTCGTCCTCGTTACCCAACCCAGTGCCTATGAGTCTCAGCTCTGCCCCGGGGGTGAGGTCCCTGAACCCTTTGAACGCTTGCAGCAGAGTGCGCACATTCTTGAGTGGAGTAGCGTCGGCGATGTCCAAAACGACTGGCGCCCTCCCCTGCATCAGTGAAGGGCGCTCGATGACGCTAAATTCTGGTGAGATATTAGGGACAACTCGCACCTGTCCGCGGAAGCGCATTTGGCGTTTCCATTTGGCCGCCAAATCTGGGGAAACTGCCGTCACATCCGATGCGTAAAAACGAACTCCAAACGCTAAAGCAGTTCTCAGGGCTCTGTAGGCATCAGGCATCCGCCTCAGAATTGTCAGGGGTGCGTCATGGACAGTAAGTACATTTGGGATACCCGAAGTCACGCCCACCCAGCCGAATTCGTAACTCCAGTGCGCGTGGACAACGTCAACCTGGACCCTCATAAGTTCGTTGGCCATAATCCTTCGTTCCCGTCGGAATAGATCCAACGCACGGTCGCGCGCCCGTTCTCGATATGGTACGACTGAAACGAAGAGGTTTTCCCCCTCGAAACGCTTCACACTGCCTATCTCGGGGGAAGCAGTAATCAGATGCACAGTATGGCCCGAACTCAAGAGCGACCTGACCAGGCTGTTGACTGGCGTCCCACCCAATCCTTGCGGCAAATTCTCAGGCTCGAGGCTCAGGCAGCCCGCAAATTCGCGCGGGCTACATGGGCCAACAACTGCGATTCTCACTTGGTCATACTCACTTCAGATTGGCGGTCTTGGCCGAAATTGCCGGTAAGGCTGCGGTAAAGGTGGGCATATTCTGCGGCTCCTCGCCCCGGAGAAAGATTCGGGGCGGGCCTGGTCCCGCTCACTGGAACATACCCGGATTCTGGCAAGGCAGACGCCCAACCGTCGCGATCCTCTAAGGAAATATGCTGAACGCCATCGATTCCTTTTGCCCAAGATAGCCCTGTGGAATCAGCTACCAAACAGGGTGCTCCGGCTGCGATTGCTTCCGCGAGAGCTACGCTCATCCCTTCGTGCAGTGAAGACAGCACGAAGACACCAGCACTCTTAAGCGACGCGAGTGGAGCGCCCGTGCCACGGTAGCGGAGTTTACCGGACTCGGCTAGCTCATCCAGCATCCGGATTTCCTGCAGCGAAGCTTGCGACTCGTTACCGTGGTGGGCAACAGAATAACCACTGGCAATCAACTGACGGAGAGCCATTTCATGGTTTTTCACATGAGCACAGTTACCTACAAGCGCGGCGAGTCGTGAATCTCTTGTCCGATGGGAACCGGCTTTACCGGCGTCTATGTAATCTGACGAAACCCAGTTATATATCAACTGGGAAGTGCGTCCCCATTTCGACTCGTTTGCAGCGACATCAGGCGAAGGAGAAACGAATCGTGCCACCAACTTGTCCGCCAGATATCCCTGTATTCGTCGGCTAATTAATGCCCTTCCACGTGGCCGAAAAACACTATGGAACGTCCGCACAATGGGAGCTCTACTCGCCAGGCGTGAACTCAGCGCCGCAGGGAGGAAAGCTGATTCCGTGTGAATGTGGACAACGTCTGGGCGCTCCATCCGAAGAACTCGTGCGAGCGCGCGGCAGCCAGACAGCGACCGCAGTGTGGGGATCACATGAACTTCGTACCCCGCCTCGACTAAGACGGAGTGAAAGGGATGTTCCGGCCCTTGGCCAATTATTACACCCCTAATACCCTCATTTGTAAACTCATCAGCAGCGGAAGCCAACATGCGCTCCATCCCGCTAGGGTACAGCGCCCCCAAGAGATGCACGACCTTAAGCGCGCCCATTTGATTTCCTTTCCCACACCGTTATCACCACGGCGTCTATGATTTGGTCCCCGCAAGCGGGATCAATCAACACCGTCTCAAGATCGGTTGCTTAAGATACTTTGCTATTTCCAATAAAGGACGGATATAGACTGACCCCCACAACCAGTAGCTAGTTGCCCCCATTTAGCTCCAGTCAGGAAATGCTGAGATTTATACTAATATATGGTTCTCTACTTAGCTGTGATCTGAGACTTGAATCTTCTCTGAACTTCCCGCATCCACCACAGAACGTAGGTGGCAGAAATGTACAAAATCCAGGAATTTCTATTCCCTTTGCGGAGGATTCGCCGAAGGGAACCAAAGTTTCCACCGCCTTTGGGCCCGGTAAAACGAGCCCACTCGCGAAGAAGAGTCGTGGAACTGGGAGGGGAGTTCCTGGGGCAAGAGCCGTAAGTACCTGGCGCTTGCACAACTCGGATACCGGCTCTAATGCATCTGAGACCGTAATCTATATCAGCCAGGCCGTGTGAGAAGTCTCCGTCAATTCCACCCAAGAGCAGAGCGACAGGGCCTGGTACCAGCACCAGGTTGCCGTTGAAAGTTTCGACGTCCTGAACCGCGTCGGAGGGACCCACTCGATCGAATCGCAGCGGATGCGCTCCGCTGCGTCGCAGTCCGGAATATGAGACTATTCCTGAATCCGGGTCTCTCATAGCCCCAATCACAACAGAGCCAGGATTGCCCAAAGCGCAAGTGGCGAGCCGATTGATGGCATCCATATCAAGTACAACATCGTCGTTCAGCCAAAGCACGTGATCCAAATCGCTCAGGAGCGTGCTGTTCATCAACGCCTCTTCCGCTGTAGCCATGCTACGAGCCCAGAAGGCGGATCCGTCGCCTCGGATCAAACTGACATCAAACGGCAGGTCAGATACGATCGCGGCAGTACCGTCGGTAGATCCGTCATCATAGACGGTGAACGAGATATCGATGCCAGCCGCCTGCGCGGAGCGCCACGCGCCATTCAGGCTTTGAACTGTCAATTGCACGCGATTGTGACAGGCAACAAGTACATGCAAGTTCATTTCCTGAGCATCTCCAATGCGCTGATGACTCCGTTGAGGAAGTTAGAAACCATGGTATCCAAGGTGTACTTTTCCCTCGCTTCTGCACAGCCATCGCGGAGCGAGGCCATTAACTTCTCATTCTGCAGAGTCTCCACAAGTCCACGAGCGTAGGCATCCACAGCGTCCTCCGTGATCACCGCATTTGTGTACGGCTCAAGGTACTCAAATTCCACAGAGTGCCATTTCCACTGCGTTGTAACGATCGGCGTCAGACCGGTGAAGCTATCCACCGCCACCAAACCAACACGACCGGGCATGGCGATGACTTGAGATGCCGCGATTGCCAGAGCCTTGTCAGAGCCAAAAACCGGCCCCAGGTAGCGGACATTCGGATTGGCGGCGGCTGCCAACTCTGCCAACTCTTGATCATCCCCTGAACCGGCCACGAGGAGTCTGAAGTCCGGATCCAATCTGGCTGCCTCAGTCGCTGCCTCAAACAGGAACGGCAGTCGCTTGCTGCGGTCAAGGCCTCCCACAAACAGCGCCGTCTTGCCTCGGAGATCGTGCTTCATCTTGAAAGACGCCAGACTGTCCCTATCGACATTGCTCAGATCTTCGCGGAGGGTCCTCGTATCGATTGAATTCTGCACAACCGTGATTTTCTCCCGCGCCATACCCGAGTTGGCCATGGCTTCCGCCCCTACGGGCGTGTACGCAAAGAACCAGCTCCCACGTCGAGTTAGCCACTGCTTGAACCAATCCTGCAGCCGACTTACCTTCTTTGTGTAAGTCTTGCCATGTCCCCAGAATGCTAGTGGCTCGCGTCTCATGAGGAGTTCGTATGTTTCGAGATTGCGGACCGCCTGCTCAACGATAATCAAATCATTTTGACCAGCTCTCTCGACAGCCGCCAAATCTTTACGGTTGAAAGATCTGCCTCCATTAACCGATATGAAATGGGTTTCAAGTTTTGTAAAGCCGGCGGCCGACATGGTGTCCCGTCGTTCCTGCCACTCGGGCGGCGTCTCACCGTAGAATACGTTGATCTCCACACCCTTATCGCGGCCCTGAGCTATCAGTTGCCGAAAAAAACCGACACGATACTGTGGAAGCCACGGATGAATGATCGCGACTCTCATTTGAGCCAACGATCATTCATCACCAGGCGACGATGACCACTCATTGTAAGCCGCAGCCAGTGCTCTCGAAAATCGCTAGGTGAAAAGCGTTGGCCGATCACAGTTGCGGGATTGCCTGCAACTATCGAGTTTTCAGGAACATCGCGCGTCACGACGGAGCCAGCCGCCACGATAGAACTATCGCCCACGGAAACTCCAGAGAGCACAATTGCCCCATACCCTATCCACACATCCGAACCTATGACAGTATTAGCGCTCAGATCCTGCGGAAAATTTCCGACCCATCGACTTCTGCGAATACTCGTTCCCAAATCATGAATATCGTGATCCTTGCGTCCGACAATTCCGGCGAGATTCGCTATCAGAACTCCGTCCCCTATTTCGCCGTCAACCTCGATCGTGACGTTTTTCCCTACGTAGACCTCGTCGCCGATTTCTAGACTCAATGGAGCCCAGATTACAGATCCAGGACCAGCATGAAAGTCTCTTCCCACGCTGACGTTCTTCCTGACAGCTAGACTCCTGAGCACTGCCGATTTTACTCGTTGGACCAACATCTCATTCTCTCCTGCTATGTCGCCGCTCTGTTGACCCCATCCGAGACCACCATCGTGACAGTTGGTCAGATTACACCTTTACGCGTGGCTGCACGCAGAAAGACTAAATTGCCGACGAGATATCGACGCCATAGCCTCTTGGGCTCAGTAGCGAACCTGAATAGCCATTCGAGCCCGACCTTCGAAAGCCACGCCGGCGCCTCGACTTTAGTGCCGGCGGAGAAATCAAACGCCGCACCGATTGCCACTGCGTTCAGACCGGCAGCCGCGAGCCGCGCCGCTTCAAAATCCTGCTTCGGCGTTCCCAAACCCACCCATACGATCTGAGCACCCGACTCTTTGATCTGTTGATCTTGATCGATCTGCTCGGCCGGCGACATCTGCCGGAACGGAGGGCTGAAGCTTCCCACAATCTCGATACCCGGATAGCGATTCTCGAGATTCGTCTGAAGCTTTTCGAGTGTTTTCGGTGTTGATCCAAGAAGGTAGTGCCGAATTCGGAATTCTCGTCCGAAGTCCATAACACTCTCGAAAAATCCGGGGCCGCGGACTTGGACCAGCCGACCAGAGCGAAGTCTGTTTAGGACCGAAATGGGCTTCCCGTCGGGAAAGTTGTAGGCAGAATCGAGAAGACACTTGCGGTAGTCAGCATCCGACTCTGAGAGCGCAATGCTGTACGCGTTTAAGAAGTGAACATCGAGACCAGCCCCGGCGCGACCCACAACATCAACAATGAATTTGACCGCCTCGACGGGTGTTGAAATACAAAACGGAATTCCTGCAAACTTGCTTTTGTCCATGATGACCCCCTCCTCATATATAGACAAAGTATTCTCCTGGTTGGATGCCGTTGGCACTTGATATCTAAGTTAGCTCCATCGCCCGCGGCATCGACTACGGCACAGACTTGACCAAGGATATCAATCTCGCGACCAATCGCTGTCACTGCGTCAATGAGGCTTCGGCTTCATTTTGCGTCATCATAGTTTCCGAGTCTCGAGGGTGGTCTTCCACTCCCGGCTCGGGGACTATGATTGGGGCGTTACGAGTCTTAACATCGTCGCGCGGCCCCATAGGTTGCGCGATTATTCTTTCACGGGGGCACTATGACCAAGCGCGCGCTAATCACCGGCATTACTGGGCAGGACGGTTCCTACCTCGCAGAACTCCTGCTGAGTAAGGGCTACGAGGTGCACGGACTTATACGTCGGGCATCGACATTCAACACAGCACGAGTCGACCATCTTTACGTCGATCCTCATGACCCGAGCGCAAAGCTCTTTTTGCACTACGGCGACCTCAGCGACGGTGCCCGGCTGGTCACATTGCTGGCTGAGATAAATCCCGACGAGGTCTACAACTTGGCGGCTCAGTCGCATGTGCGCGTATCGTTCGACGAGCCGGAACACACGGCCGACACCACCGGAGTCGGAACCATCCGGCTCCTCGAAGCTGTACGGATGTCCGGCATCAACACCAGGTTCTACCAAGCCTCCTCTTCGGAAATGTTTGGAGCGACTCCGCCTCCACAGAACGAAGACACTCCGTTCTATCCGCGGTCGCCGTATGGGGCAGCAAAGGTCTACAGCTACTGGATTACCAAGAACTACCGCGAGGCGTACGGAATGTTCGCAGTAAACGGTATTCTTTTCAACCACGAATCACCCCGCCGCGGCGAGACGTTTGTAACCCGCAAAATTACCCGCGCCGTGGCCGCCATCAAAGCGGGCAAACAGGAACTGCTTTACATGGGCAACCTCGATGCGGTCCGCGACTGGGGCTACGCCGCAGAATACGTCGAAGGTATGTGGCGAATGCTCCAAGCCGACGAACCTGATGACTTCGTGTTGGCTACAGGCGGAAACTACACTGTTCGTGACTTCCTTCAGATCTCCTTTGAACACGCAGGTCTAAACTGGGAAAACCATGTGAGATTCGACGAACGTTACCTACGCCCGACTGAAGTAGATGCTTTGGTGGGCGATGCATCCAAAGCCCAGGAAAAGCTTGGTTGGAAAGCCTCAGTTCACACGCCAGAACTAGCCCGGATCATGGTCGATGCCGACATCGAGGCTTTGAAGCACGCTGGCAATGCTTGGATTGACACTGTAAATCTCGACAGCTGGAAGAACTAGTGAATTCAGAGCTCGATTTTGTTCCAGGCAAGCTGGACCGATCATTACCTTTTTATGTCGCTGGACACCGTGGACTTGTCGGCTCGGCTATCTGGCGAAAGTTGGAAGGCGAGGGCTTCAATAATCTGATCGGACGTACTTCGGACGCACTGGACTTGAAGGACCGCAATGCGGTCTTCGATTTCTTCGCCGAGACGAGACCGCGTTATGTAGCGCTTGCCGCCGCAAAAGTCGGAGGCATCCTTGCCAATAATACGTACCCAGTGGATTTCCTCAGCGATAACTTGCGCATCCAGGTGAACGTGCTGGACGCTGCCGTCGAACACGGCGTGGATCGGCTGTTGTTCCTCGGCTCGTCTTGCATCTATCCGAAGTTCGCGCAACAGCCGATTCGGGAGGAGGCGCTCCTGACCGGACATTTGGAGCCAACAAACGACGCTTACGCCATTGCCAAGATAGCCGGGATCATGCAAATACAGGCCATAAGAAGGCAGTATGGCCTGCCTTGGATCTCAGCAATGCCTACGAACTTGTATGGGCCGGGTGATAATTTCTCCCCCGAAGGCTCGCACGTCCTGCCGTCGCTTATACGGCGATACGACGAAGCGGCCCTGTCTGGGGCGCAAAGTGTGCGCAACTGGGGAACTGGCTCGCCACGCCGTGAGTTTCTTCATGTCGACGACATGGCCGCCGCGTGCTTGCACTTGATGGAGAACTACGATGGACCCTCCCAAGTAAATGTGGGAACCGGCACCGATGTCACCATTAAGGAACTTGCGGGCCTTGTTGCCGAAGCGGTTGGCTATAAAGGGGACATCCAGTGGGACACATCAATGCCTGATGGCACTCCTCGTAAGCTGCTCGATGTCTCCAAGCTGACTTCAGCTGGCTGGTCAGCTTCAATTGGCCTAAGCGACGGCATTCGGTCAACAGTCGCGTGGTATCGCGAAAATGCTGCATCTATCCGAACCTAGATCACGCCGTCAGTGACGGAACAATGTCATTTGCGTCTAACTAAAGTGGGGGAAATCTGATGCCTGCGGGCACTGACTGGAGGCTCCGATCTTCCCGCCTCTTGCGGGGTGTTGATGCGTTTGTCGTAGTCTGGGCCGTGGTGGGAGCCTTCATTATCCGCTTCGGCATCGAACCAGACTTCGTAATCGTCGGTCAGGAATTCACCTATGCCTGGCTCTCCGTCGCGCTGGCCGTCGTTTGGTGGGTAATGCTCGGAGCCTGGAATAGCAGACAGCCTCGAGTCCTTGGTGCCGGCCCAGACGAATACAAGCGCGTCGCAGCGGCCTCACTTTGGCTATTCGGACTGGTGGCTATTGTGTCCTACGTGTTCCGAGTTGACACCGCACGAGGGTATGTCGGCGTCGCGCTTCCGGCAGGGCTGATTGGCCTGCTCCTCGGCCGGTGGCTCATTAGACAGCACCTGAGCGTCAACCGTCAGCGCGGTCTCAGCATGTCGCGGCTACTGCTTCTCGGGGGCCCCAGCGCCATCGCACATCTGGCGGCCTCCCTCGAGGGAGCCAAACATGCTGGTTATCTACCTGTCGCTGCCTACACACCCGGAACGCACGAGGGGCCCGGTTTCGAGGCGGAGTCGGGCCTTCCTGTACTGGGATTCAAGCCAGATGCGCGTTCAATTGTTGATGCAATAGACGCATGCGGAGCGGACGCCGTGGCTGTATCAGCCGGCGTACAACTACACCCCCAGACGCTGCGTCATCTAGGGTGGGAGCTCGCCTCACGCAATATCGGGCTTATCATGGCTCCCGCTCTCACTGACATAGCGGGTCCGCGCATCCACACACAGCAGGTCGCGGGACTCCCGCTAATCCACGTGACAACACCTACGCTGGAGGGTGGTCAGCGAGTGGCGAAGAGACTATTTGACGTCGTAGTGTCCGGTCTTCTGATAATGATATCGGCGCCCATCATGGTTGTCGTGGCGTTGACCATTGCGGCCGACAGCCGCGGACCCGTGCTGTTCCGACAGGACCGGGTTGGAATCGAAGGTAGCCATTTCCAGATGTTGAAGTTCCGTTCCATGGTGGTCGACGCAGAACAGCGCTTAGCAACGCTGGTCCGCCACAACGAAGGTAGCGGCGTCCTCTTCAAGATGAAGAATGATCCCAGGATCACACGAGTCGGCCGGTTTCTGAGAAAGTTTAGCTTGGACGAACTGCCGCAACTCTTCAACATATTTGCAGGCTCCATGAGTCTGGTTGGACCACGCCCTCCACTCCCATCCGAGGTTGCGGCTTACGAGCACGATGTCCGACGCCGACTGTTGGTCAAACCCGGACTGACTGGGCTCTGGCAGGTCAGTGGGCGCTCCAACCTCTCATGGCAGGACTCTGTCCGGCTCGACCTTTACTACGTGGAGAACTGGTCGCTCGCTGGCGATCTCATTATCCTCTTACGGACATTCCGCGCTGTATTCCGTGGAGCCGGCGCCTACTAACCCATTTCTTTTGATAAACCCTTGCTGGGGAAGGAACAAACCTATGCGAATCTCTGTCATCGGCTGCGGCTATCTTGGGGCCGTCCATGCTGCATGCATGGCAAAGCTTGGACATCAGGTAATTGGAATTGATGTGGACGAGGCTAAAATTGCCGCCCTTTCGAATTCGAAAGCACCTTTTTACGAGCCTGGACTCGACGAGCTCCTAGAGGAAGTCCAGGCTTCTGGACGGCTGTCATTCACCACAGATATGGCAGAAGCGGCCGCCAGTAGCGTCCATTTCATCTGCGTAGGCACCCCTCAAAAAAAGGGAGAAAACGGTGCCGACATGACTTTCGTCGACGCGGCAGCTAGCGATCTTCTGGAACACTTAGGACCGGGCGATCTGGTTGTCGGAAAATCGACAGTCCCGGTTGGGACAGCTTCTCGCCTTTCCGACGTAATACGAGCGCAGGAGCCTGATGCTCACTTGGTTTGGAACCCTGAATTTCTTAGGGAGGGCCACGCTGTTGCGGACACGCTTAGTCCTGATCGATTCGTGTACGGAGTTTCGGACGGCTCTGAAGATCACCCGGCAGTCAGTGTCCTCGACGAGGTGTACTCTGCTCCGCTCGCCGGTGGAACGCCACGTCTCGTCACAGATCACCCAACTGCAGAGTTGGTCAAGACCGCCGCGAACTCATTCCTAGCCACCAAAATCTCTTTTATCAATGCAATGGCTGAGCTCTGCGAAGCTGCCGGGGCGGACGTTACACAGTTGGCTGACGCTATAGGCATGGACGACCGCATCGGACGCAAATTTCTGAACGCAGGTATTGGTTTCGGTGGCGGTTGCTTGCCCAAGGACATCCGGGCATTCATGGCTCGAGCAGGCGAATTGGGTGCGGACCAAGCCCTTACATTCCTGCGGGAAGTCGACTCCATTAACATGCGGCGGCGGACGCGAGTGGTCGAACTAACTCGCGAACTGTGCGGCGGCACCCTGCTGGGCAAGCGTATTACAGTTCTTGGCGCAGCATTCAAGCCGGAAAGTGACGATGTTCGCGACTCCCCTGCGCTCAGTATTGCTGCGCAACTCCAACTGCAAGGTGCCGTTGTGACGGTAACGGATCCCAAGGCTCTAGCAAACGCTGCCAAGCGATTCCCGGAACTACACTACGAACCCGAGACGCACGTTTCAGTCGAAAAGGCTGACGCCCTGCTCCTGCTTACGGAGTGGCAGGAATACCAGAATCTGGACCCATACGAACTTGGCAGACGTGTAGAATCTCCCCGAATTCTTGATGGACGCAATGTCTTGGATTCGGAGAAGTGGCGAGCCGCTGGTTGGACCTATCGCGGGTTAGGACGACCCTAACGATGACTCACATGGACGACGAGCAAAACCATGCCTTCACCAGCCCTAGCCGCCCCCAAGGCAGCACCAAACGCAAGCGGCGCCGTGCCCTTCTCACTTCGGCGGTTGTGCTTGGAGCGGTGGGACTGCTGCTGCTGGCTGCTGGAGCTTGGTTGGCTACAAGAGCGACCATCGTCAAGAACGAGCTGGAGGCGGCTGCCCAGTTAATACCTGTGCTGAAAGCGAATATCTCGGAAAACAAGCCGGAAGATGCCACAACTACAGTTGATCAGATTCAATCCCATACTCGAGCGGCGCGTGATGCTGTTGGAGACCCAATCTGGACTTTAGCCTCGGTCGCCCCAGGGCTGGGTCCCAACTTCAGTGCCGTCGCTGAAGTTGCGCGTTCATCTGACGACGTCTCCACTCTGGGCGTCGCACCGCTGGTCAAGGTCTTCGAATCCTTGAATTGGGACAGCCTGATGCCGAGCAGCGCCGGAACCAATCTGAACCCCCTCCAAAAAGCATCCCCGAACGTCGTGTCTGCAGCCCATGCCGTCCGAGTAACTGCAGATCGTCTCGAGCGAATTGATACCAGCAATCTCTTGCCTCAAGTGGCTGAACCATTAGCGCGAGCACGCGAGCAACTCAAGGCAGTGACCGGAGCGTTGGACGCTTCGGCCGATGCCTCAAAAATTGGCCCTAAGATGTTGGGCGCCCAAGGCCCGCGCAACTACTTGCTCGTCATCCAGAACAATGCGGAAGCCCGCGCCTCCGGCGGCATTCCGGGAGCTCTTGCAGTATTAACACTCGATCAAGGGAAACTCTCGCTCGGCGCGCAGAGCAGCGCCGGAGATGTTGGCATCATGCAACCAACTTTGCCCGTCGATGCCGAACAGCAACAGATCTACTCGGGACGCCTCGGCAAGTACATGCAAGACGTCAACCTCACCCCTGATTTTCCCACCACCGCCAGCACTGCCCAGGCAATGTGGGAGAAAAAAACAGGACAACGAGTCGACGGAGTGATCTCGATGGACCCTGTAGCGCTGGGTTACATTTTGGACGCCACTGGCCCGATCAAAATCAGCAAACCAGAGCTAATAGCTTTGGGCCGTGGGTTGCCAACAGAGTTGACCGGCAAAAATGTTGTGCAGACCTTGCTGTCCGACGTGTATGCCAAGATCGAACAGCCGAAATTGCAGGATGCATACTTTGCTGGTGTGGCACAAGAAATCTTCGCGGCACTGTCCAGCGGCAAAGGTGACGCCAAGGCACTCGTCGACGGAATGACTCGGGGAACCGCAGAGGGACGAGTTTTACTGTGGTCCGGCAATACTGATGAACAGTCCAATATCGCCAAGTATCCCCTGAGCGGCTCAATCGTGGGGCCCAGCGTCTCTCCCGCCCAGTTCGGCGTCTACTTCAACGATGGCACTGGCGCGAAAATGGATTACTACGTTAAGCGGACGGTTCAACTCGTTGCAGAGTGCACAGGTGATGACTATAGGCAAGTGAAAGTCCGGATTACAAGCACTAACACCGCCCCCGCGGACGCCGCAAAGTCCCTACCTGCTTACGTGACTGGCGACGGCGTCTTTGGAATACCTCCAGGGACAGTTCAGACAAATGTTATTGCCTACGGTCCTGCCCAAGCCAACATCGAAACCGCAATGGTTGACGACAAGAAGACAGATTTCGCGGCACACAGACACAGCAACCGGCCCGTCGGATCCGTGACCGTTACTTTGGCGCCCGGACAAAGCAGCACTGTGGAATTGACGTTCGGAAAAATTGTCCAACACACGGAACCCACCTTGGTTGTCACGCCGACCGTCCAGCCTGTCAGAGATGTGGTCCGCCCCACGAAACATGCCGAATGCGCGCCGGAAAAGTAGACATCGCGTTAACAATATGTAAAGCGACTGGATTCACTTTGGTAACACACGTCACGGGATGCTAACGTCTACTTGGGCACAGCAAATGAGATTTCAACCTACGGTCACTCGACGGTCTCGGAAATCTCCACCAATCACGTGACACATCGTATTTACGGTCTCAGGGGGACTCATGAAGAAATCACTTGCAGCAATCGCACTTGCAGGTTCCATCGCACTTATCGGCGCCGTTCCGGCCGTCGCAGCACAGTACCCGGCACCGGCTGCTGTAGTAGCAGTAAGCAACGCCTCACCGGGTCCGGGCGAGACGTTCACCTTCCGTGGCCGCGCAGCGGCCTTCTTCAACAACGAGCCGTTGTCCATCACGGTTACGCCGACGGGCGCCCCCGGCGCTGCCGGTAGCGTCTCCAACGGCAGCCGCACGGTCTCCGGCAAGATCACCCTTCCGTTGGCACCGCAGACGTTCTCCACCACGGCGGCTTCTGACGGCAGCTTCGCTTTCCCGCTGAGCATCAACGAAACTGGCACCTTCACGCTGACCGCGACGGGTCTGACCTCCGGAAAGAGCGAATCAGCAACGGTCACCGTTGAAGGCGCCGGCCTGGCAAACACCGGCGGTGCCCCGCTGGCAAACACCGGAACCGGCCTTGCCAACACCGGTGCAGACGCCAGCCTGGTTCTCTGGTCCCTGGTGGGCGCAGGCGCACTGGCTGCCGGTGCAACCTCGGTTGTCGTCGTTCGCCGCCGCGCCAAGGCTGAGGCCGCAGCGTAAGGCTGAACCAACAAGCACCAAAGAGGGTGGGTGGGCTCCGGGAAGCCGGAGAACCACCCACCCTCTGCTTTTAAGGTTTCGACAAGCTCAACCACCGACGTTGAAATTACTCAACCACCAAGTGTGGTACTTATTAGTGGCATGGGGAGACATTGGCGCAGGCCACGCTGGCAATTCGATATCGCAATACCGCTTCCCCCTCCACAAGCACTCCCCCATATCCTCTTGGGACTCCTAGCCATCGCTTCACTGGTAGTGGCAGCCCTGGCGCTTCTCCGGACGTCCTGAGGCCTGCTTGAAGCGCCTCGAGCAGCCTCAGCTTTGGCGGGGATGCCTCGTAGCCATGATGGTGCCGCTGGCTCTGGTAGCCTTCTGGCCCAGCCCCGTAGACAAACCCGTCCAGGGCGAGCTTGCGGGATTTCTTTTCCTCATCCACGCCCTGGGAATTCCCGGCTGGGTAAATTACTCGTTCATCGAAGCCACGGCCAACGTGGTGCTATTCGTGCCGCTCGGAGCAGTGGCTTCACACGCATTACCGAGAAAACGGCTTTGGCAGCTTGGCGCCTTCGGTCTGATGGTCTCCGGCTGCATGGAGCTGGGGCAGCAGCTCTTTCTTCATGATCGTTCCGCGAGCCCGCTGGACCTTGTCACAAATACGGCCGGCTGTGTCATCGGGGCCTTGGCGGTTCGGGCTGGAATGCGGGCGTTTAAAGACCGACAGGCTCAACGCCAGGTGGCGTTGAGCCTGTCGGGAAGCGATTGATGAACCGACTTACTCGTTCACGAATTCCTTCATCCACGTCTTCAATTCTTCACCGAAGTCCACGCGCTCCGAGGCAATCGAGATAACAGCCTTGATGTAGCTGAGCTTGTCTCCGGTGTCGTAGCGGCGCCCGCGGAAGACCACGCCGTACACGCCGCCGCCCTCGCCCTCGGTGGTGGCCAGAGTCTGCAGGGCATCCGTCAGCTGGATCTCTCCGCCACGGCCCGGCTCAGTTTCTTCGAGGACGTCAAACACAGCGGGGTGCAGCACGTAACGGCCGATAACGGCGAGGTTAGACGGAGCCTCATCCACTGACGGCTTCTCAACCAGCCGGTTCACCTGGAAGTAGTTCTCGCCGTCCACAGGAGTAATGTCCGCGCAGCCGTAGGCACTGATCTGCGACGGGTCCACTTCGATCAGGGCGATCACGGAACCGCCGGTCTTGGCCTGGACATCGATCATGATGCTCAGGAGGTCCTCCTGGGCATCAATGAGGTCGTCGCCCAGCAGGACTGCAAACGGCTCGTTCCCGACGTGCTGGCGGGCGCACAGCACCGCGTGGCCCAGGCCCTTCGGGTCTCCCTGCCGCAGGTAGTGCAGCGGCGCGAGGCTGGACGCGTGCTGAACGGCCTCCAGCCGCTCCAGGTCGCCTTTCAGCTCCAAGGTGCGCTCCAGAGCCGGGGCCCGGTCAAAGTGGTCTTCCAGAGCGCGCTTCGAGCGGCCCGTGATCATCAGGAGATCATCCAAGCCAGCTTTAACGGCTTCTTCCACCACGTACTGGATTGCGGGCTGGTCGACAACCGGCAACATTTCCTTCGGCATCGCCTTGGTTGCGGGCAGGAAGCGAGTTCCCAAACCGGCAGCAGGAATGACGGCTTTTCTTACTGATTTCCCCAAAGTCATAGCTGAACCATACAAATCGATTGTGGAAACTGGCAATTCGCTGCTGAGATTACGACGGTCGGTTTGGACGATTTCGACGAGCTCAATCACCGGCGGTTTCGCTCCCCACCGACTCCCCAACTTCGCAAGCTCAGCCGAGGACCCCCGTCAGCGTGGGCCCGGCTCAACCACCGATGGGTACACCTGCCCATCGCAGGGATTTCCCTTACAAGGACATACTTCTGGTTGCACCATTTACAAATATATTGGGGGACATTTTGAATATCGACCAGCAGCCTGGCATGCCGCAGCAGCCGGTGCACAACGGATGGCAGCAGCCCGGCCAACAGAACCAGCCCGGCTACCCAGACCAGCAGGCCCATGGCCAGCCGCCGTACCCCCCGCGCGCGGACCAGTACAACTTCAACCAGCCTCCCTACGGCCCGCCTCCGCCCAAGGGCGGTTTCCCCGTCTGGGGTTGGGTGGCCAGCGGCGTCGGTGTGGTGGCAGTCCTGGCAGTCGCCGGCGTGATGGCCCTCGGCGGCCTCGGTTCAGCTAAAGAGCGGGAACCGGCCCCTGCACCCACGGAGAGCACCGGCAGTTCTGCATCTGCCGAAGCAACCGAGGAAGCCACTACCGACGAGTCCTCGGCCGCAGCCTCCGGCGACGAAGACCTGTACATCTTCCAGGACGCCGACTTCACCTCGCCGCCCGTCTGGTCTGTCCAGCTGCCCGCCGGGTGGACTATGTCCGACGCCAAGGACGGCACCACCCAGTACCGCAGCAGCGACAACCCCTGCCTCTTCACCACCCACCAGGCGGTCCTGCCGCCCAGCGGTGCCGTCACGGATGAGGAGGCAACGAAAGCCTCCATGCAGGCGGAAATTGAGGGCGTCAAAAAAGCAGCCGCCTCCCCGGTCACCGTAGTGACCGACGCTGAGTCGCTCTACACCAAACTGCGGAATGCGGACGGCCGCGTGATCGAGCTGCAGGAAGCCGAGCTGCGGTTCAAGAACAAGATCGACGTGGACCTGGTGGTCCGGCTCGCCGTGCGCGCCATGCCGTCCGGAACCGGACTGATGGAACTCGACCTCGCCTGCCCTGCCAACATGCCGACAGAATCAGACGTGTGGACGGAACTGACGGGCAGCGTCACCATGGTTGACGATCCGGCGGTTTAGTTTCACCGGTTCTTGAAGACCGGGGTCCGCTTCTCCTGGAACGCCTTGAAGCCCTCTGCGTAGTCCTCGGACTTGCACAGCCGGGCCTGCTCCGCGTTTTCTTCCTCCATGGCCTCCCAGAGGCCAAGGCGCTGGTCGCGGATGTGGGCCACCAGGTCCTTGCTGGCGTTGAAGGCACCCGTGGCTCCCGTGGCAACCTTCGCCACGATGCCGCGGGTGTTTTCCAGCAGCTCCCCCTTGGGCATGGCACGGCTGAACATGCCCTGCGCCACGGCCTCGGCGCCACTCATCAGCTCGGCCGTGTAGATCAGGTCCAGCGTGCGGTGCATGCCCAGCCGCTCGGTGAAGTACCAGTGCCCGCCGGAATCCAGCGTGGCGCCCAGCTTGGCGAACGGCGAACCGAACTTGGCGTCCTCCGCCACGTACACCACGTCCGTGGCCAGCAGCAGGCCCAGCCCCACACCCAGGCAAGCGCCCTGCGCCGCCGCAAACGTGGGAGCCGGGAATGCTGTCATCTTCTGCAGCAGAGGCTGCAGAAGCCCGCCCAGGTAGCCCTGGACGTCGTCCGTCTCCGGCGTCACGCCGGCAATGTCCCGGCCGGCGCAGAAGGCGCGTCCCTCTCCCCTGAGTAGCAGCGCCCGCACCTCACCGCGCGAGGCGGCGGCAGCGGCGTCGTCGTACGCCTGGGTTAAATCCTTCAGCGCCTGCTCGTCCAGTGAGTTCAGCTTGTGCGGGGCGTTCAGCACAACCTCGGCGATGCCGTCGGCGATGGAGAGGGAGATCATGGGGCTCCTGTTCGTGGCCGTGACAGCCGGGTTGGAAAGGCTTAGACGTCGAAGTCGACCGTGACGTCCGGGGTGGTGGGGTGGGACTGGCAGGTGAGCACGTAGCCCTTGTCCAGCTCATCCTGCTCCAGGGCGTAGTTCTCGTCCATCGTGACGGCACCCGTGACCACCTTGGCGCGGCACGTGCCGCACACTCCCCCGGCGCACGCGAACGGCACGTCCGGGCGCACGCGCAGGGCGGCGTTGAGGATGGATTCGCGTGCATGGGTGGGGCTCTCCACCTTGCCCTCGAGGCCGTCCAGCTTGAACGTGATCTTGTACGTCGCCTTGGACTCGTCCGCGATCACCGGGCGGCCGATGTTGCCCTCGGGGCGGTCCGGCTTGCCGGAAGTGAACAGCTCGAAGCGCACATGCTCCGGCTGCACGCCGCGGGCTGCCAGGGTGTCGCGGCACAGCTGCACCAGCTCGAACGGCCCGCACAGGAACCACTCGTCCACGTCGTCCGCGTGGATGGCGGTGCCCAGCAGCGCCTGGAGCTTCTCGGCGTCGATCCTTCCGCTCAGCAGCGGCGCGATGCGCTGCTCGCGGGACAGCACGTGGTGCAGGGCCAGTCGGCTCGGGTATTTGTCCTTCAGGTCCGCCAGTTCCTCCAGGAACATCACGTCCATGGCGGCCTTGTTGGCGTAGATCAGGTCGAAGCGGGTTTCCGGGTTGGCCGCCAGCAGCGTGCGGGCAATGGCGATCACCGGGGTGATGCCGGAACCGGCGGCGATGGCCACGAAGCTGCCGGGCTCCCCCGCCAGGTCCTCCGGGTGGTTCATGGAGTTCATGACGTTCTGCTCAACGGTCTTGCCGTCGCGGCCGTGCTTGGAGACGAACGCGCCCATGGGGCTCATCACGTCCAGCTGGTCGCCGGCCTTCAGTTCAGCGTTCGCCCACGTGGAGAACAGCCCGCCCAGGTCCTTCTTGATGGCCACGCGGATTTCGCTGGTGCCGTCTGCGAAGCTGCGCGGCTCGGCGCAGATGGAGTAGCTGCGGCGCACCTCGTGCGGCTGGCCGTTCTCATCCGGCATGGTGGTGCGCAGGGCCACGTACTGGCCCGGCAGGTAGTCGTACTGGCCGGCAAGCTCCGCCGGAACCCCGAACGTCACTTCGATGGCATCATCTGTGAGCCGGCGGACTTCCGCCACCGTCAGCGTGTGGAAGGACGCACGACGGCGGCCGGTGGCCGTGGCCTGTTCGGCGGCAGTCTGGCGGACAACAGTCATGGGAGCACCTGTTCCTTACAAAACTTTGAAGTAGTCGAACGGTTCCTTGCAGTCCTGGCAGACGTACAGCGCCTTGCAGGAGGTGGAACCGAAGCGGGTGAGTTCCTTGGTGTTCAACGATGAACACTGCGGGCATTTGACGGCCAGGCTCAGGCGGACGGGCCCGGCGTGGCGAACTGCATTGCTGTGGCCGCTGGGCGGCGCGATGCCGTACTCCTGCAGCTTGGCCTTGCCGGACTCGGTCATCCAGTCCGTGGTCCACGCCGGGCTGAGCACCAGCTCCACGTGCACGTTGGGGTAGCCCTCCTTGGCGAACACCGCGTTGAGGTCATCGCGGATGGCGTCCATGGCCGGGCAGCCCGAGTACGTGGGCGTGATGGTGACCTGGACGGCGGGCACCATGCCGCCGTCGTCGAACAGCTTCACATCGCGCAGGATGCCCAGATCCGCAATGGTGAGCACCGGGATCTCGGGATCGCACACCGTGGCGGCGAGGTCCCAGGCCTTCTGCTCCGGAGTCTTCGCTTC
The DNA here is from genome assembly GCF_964254335.1 of Arthrobacter sp. LjRoot78. Taxonomy (NCBI): domain Bacteria; kingdom Bacillati; phylum Actinomycetota; class Actinomycetes; order Micrococcales; family Micrococcaceae; genus Arthrobacter; species Arthrobacter sp. LjRoot78. The sequence goes on from NZ_CAXUTG020000001.1 coordinate 3,528,081, forward strand.
CTTGCGGTCGCTCTCCGCGGTGGGGTGGCTGACGTACATGGCTACCAGCTCGCTCCGGGGTGCTGGCGGGCCAGCACCTGCATCTCGGCCAGCATGTAGCCCAGGTGTTCGGAGTGCTTGCCGCGGCGTCCGCCGCCGAGGGCGGCCGGAACCTGCGGGACGTCCAACTCGGCCTCGGCCAGGACCTCGCCGGTGAGCCGGTCAAAGTCAGCGCGGAGGCTGGAAGGCTCGACGGCGGCACCCGCCGCCGCGAGGCGGGCGGTGAGTTCGTCGTCGGCAAACAGTTCGTCAACGTACGGCCAGATGACCTTGAAGCCGTGGATCATCTTGCGGCGCGATTCGTCCGTGCCGAGGGCCAGGCGCAGCACCCACTGGGCGCTGTGGTCCCGGTGGTAGTCCACTTCCTTCACTGCCTTGGCGGCGATGCCGGCCAGGGTGGCGTCCGTGGAGTGCGTCAGCCGGCTGTAGAGCTCGAACTGGTAGTAGCTCACCACGAACTGCCGGGCGATGGTGACGGCGAAGTCCCCGTTGGGCTGCTCGAAGAGTTCCACGGAGCGGAACTCGTCCTCGGAGCGGAAGTAGGCGAGGTCGTCCTCGCTCTTGCCGTTGAGTCCGCCGGCGTAGCTGAGGAAGGAGCGGGCGTGGCCCAGCTGGTCCAGGGCGATGTTGCCCAGGGCGATGTCCTCCTCCAGCTCGGGGGCGCGGGAGATCCAGTGGCCCAGGCGCTGGGCCAGGATCAGTGCGTCGTCGCCCAGGCGTAGCGCGAACTCGGCCACGTCCTCGGTGGGCTTGGCGGTGCCGCGGCTGACGGCGAGCGCGATGTCCTCCGGGCGGAGCGCGTTGCCCGGCGTGATGCGGGTGGCGCTGGCGGTGGCGTCTCCGCTGGTGCCGGCGGTGGCGACGCCCACGGAGATGTCCCCGTGGCCGCCTGTTTCTTCAGTGGTTGCCGGTGAGGTGCTCACAGGTGCTTCACGCCCTCGCTCTTGGTGTAATACGTCGCGTGCCGGTAGTCCTTGCCCTGCGGCGATTCGAAGAAGGCGCCCTTGGCATCCGGATCGCTGGAAGCGATGGCGTCCGCGGGGACAACCCAGATGGACACGCCCTCGTTGCGGCGGGTGTACAGGTCACGGGCGTTGCGCAGCGCCATCGCTGCGTCCGGCGCGTGCAAGGACCCGGCGTGTACGTGGGACAGGCCGCGGCTGGAGCGTACAAAGACTTCCCAGATAGGCCAGACGTTGCCGGCGGGAGTTTGGGGATTCATGCTGCGGATTCCTTCTCTGCTTGCTTGCGGGCGTACGCTGCGGCGGCTTCGCGCACCCAGGTACCGTTCTCGTGTGCTTCGCGGCGACGTTCCAAACGCTGGGCGTTGCAGGGGCCGCGGCCCTTCAGGACCTCGTGGAACTCGTCCCAGTCCAGCGGGCCGTGCTCCCATTTCTTGGTTTCTTCATTGAAACGGATGTCCTTGTCCGGAAGGGTGAGGTCCAGGACCTTGACCTGCTCCATCATCATGCCGACGAAGCGGTTGCGGAGCTCGTCGTTGCTGAAGCGCTTGATGTTCCAGGCCATGGACTGCTTGGAGTTGGGTGAATCGTCATCCGGCGGGCCGAACATCATCAGGGCCGGGGCGTACCAGCGGTTCACGGCCTCCTGGGCCATCTGCTTCTGCTCGGGGGTGCCGTGCGAGAGTTCCAGCAGGATCTCGAAGCCCTGGCGCTGGTGGAAGGATTCTTCCTTGCAGACACGGACCATGGCCCGGCCGTAGGGGCCGAAGGATGCGCGGCACAGCGGAACCTGGTTGGCGATCGCGGCGCCGTCCACCATCCAGCCGATGGCTCCCATGTCCGCCCAGGTGCGTGCGGGGTAGTTGAAGATGGAGGAGTACTTGGCCTTGCCGTCCATCAGGTCCTGCATCATTTGGTCGCGCGGCTGGCCCAGGGTCTCGGCGGCGGAGTACAGGTACAGGCCGTGGCCGGCCTCGTCCTGGACCTTGGCCATGAGGATGGCCTTGCGCTTCAGGCTGGGGGCGCGGGAAATCCAGTTGGCTTCCGGCTGCATGCCGATGATCTCCGAGTGCGCGTGCTGCGAGATCTGCCGGATGAGGGTTTTGCGGTAGGCAGCCGGCATCCAGTCGCGGGGTTCGATGCGCGAATCCTCCGCCATGACGCGGTCAAAGTACGCCTGACCTTCAGCCTCGTGCCGGGCTGCCTCTTCCAGCTGTTCAGGTGTCAGCTCAGCGGGCACTGACTGCAGGGTCTGCGTTGCCATGGTTGCTCCTATGCATATCCGATAAATAATTACCGACCGTTCGTTCAGGATATGCGGAAGCCGTGAGATGCGTCAAGCACCGGGTGCTCTTGGTGGGGTTGATTTTGTGCCTGACGCGGCAGTGCGAATGGTTGCCAGCGGGCACTGATGACTAAATCCGCGTGTGTAGGCTGTGGGCATGACGGCACCGCAGATCTATGTCAGTTTCCCCGGCACGGCGCGCGAAGCACTCACCTTTTACCAAGACGTCTTCGGTGGAGAGCTATCCCTCTACACCAAGGCGGACTTCGGTAGCAGCGACGGCCCGCCGGATCACATCGCCCACGGAGTCCTCAGCGGCACCGTGGCCCTGGCGGGATCGGATGCGCCAGCCGACGGGAAGACGGTCCGGTTCGAAGGCCTCATGCTCTCGTTGCTGGGGACCGCCGAACCCGAGACCCTCCACGAGTGGTTCGACAAGCTCGCCGTTGGCGGCCACGTGGTGGATCCCCTGGCCCCCAAGCCTTGGGGTGCATCCGATGGCCAGGTGATCGACCGCCACGGACTCCACTGGCTCATCGGGTACGAACCCGCCCCCTGAGCAGTGCCGCTGCTCGAACAGTTGCCCACTGACCGCATCAGAGCCCCACGGGCGTTGTGGGGTAGTTTTGGGGCGTGAACGCAGCCGCCCGCAGGAAGCTCCCCCTCTGGGCTTTGCTCGCCCTCAATATGCTGGTTGCCCTCCTCGCCATCGCCTTGGTCCAGGCGTTCCTGGTCAAGGTGTACCGGGTGCCGTCCGGCTCCATGGAACAGACGCTGCAGGGCTCGCAGGGCGGCGGCGACCGGATCCTGGTGAACCGACTGGCTTACGCGGGCAGCTCACCGCAGCGGGGGGACGTGGTGGTGTTCACTCGTCCGGCCTCCTGGCAACATGAAACAGCAGCGCCCGACGGCGGCGGGCTGGTCTCCGTGGCACGCGCCTTCGGCGACCTTACGGGGATCGGCGTTTCCAACGAGCAGTTCATGGTGAAGCGCGTCATCGCCGTGGGCGGCCAGACCGTCAGCTGCTGCGGCACCGATGGCCGGGTAAGCGTGGATGGCCAGCCGCTGGACGAGCCCTACATCTACCAGGACTTCCCTTTTCAGCCCGGGGTTTTAGACTGTGCCTCGGTTCCCAGCTCGGCGCGCTGCTTCCCGTCATTCACTGTTCCCGAGGGCCAGCTGGTGATGCTGGGCGACCACCGCTCCGGCTCGGCGGACTCGGTGGTGGACTGCCGGACGCAAGCCGGGAACCCGGCGTCGGCGTTTTCGAATGGCGCGTCGCCGGGGTGCGTCCGGACGGTGGGGACTTCCGAGGTTATCGGTGAAGTGGCCCTGCGGATTTGGCCGCTGGATCACGCCGGCGGAGTTGGCTGAGGTCCTTGACGATCTTCGGGACCGCGCGCAGGAAGCGGGCCCACCGGGCCTGATGCTGCCGGAGGCGGCCTTTGAAGGTCATGTCGGCGTAGATGTTCCCTGTGAGGAAGACCTCTGTGGGCGGGAAGACCGCGCGGAAGAGCATCTTCGGCTTGTCCCGCAGCGGGGCCTGGGCAATGGCGATGATCCGGGCGCTGCCCGGCTCCTTCGCTAGCAGGCGGTTGCGCCATTCCGTGGACGCCTCCGGCCATTCTTCTGGCTTCGGCTGGGAGACCAGGTCCTCGAGGAAGGGGCGCATGGCAGCAAGCGAACCGGTGGCCGTGGCGATTTCCAGGATTTCCGCCGCGTGCGACTCCCGCTCGGTGAGCTCCGCAAGGAACACGAGCTCCTGGCTGCACGCCGGAAGATGGGGCGAGCGGAGGGCATGCAGGGCAAGGATGAGGATTCCCAACGCCTTTGACGGGACCCGCACCACCTGCCCTGCAAGTTCAAGGTCCTCCGTGTGCGCCCACATCACATCGAAGCACGCGTTGGGGTCGCCTTCCATTCCCGGGAAGCGGAAGTGGACGTCGATGCAGCAGGGCCAGGACGGGTGATCGACGGTCACGGAATGCTTAGGGAACGTCTTGCCGTCCGGGTCCACGGGGCGCTCCCGCCAGCCACGCTGCTGCAGGCCGACCAGCAACGGTTCGAGGTCCGCCGGGGGCACAAAGACGTCCACGTCCACTGACATCTTGGGCAGCCGTAGCCCCTGGACCACGCTGGCCGGACCCTTGATGAAGAACGCCCGGATCCCCAGGCTGTCCGCCACCCGCTGCACCAGGGCATGGCCCAGGAGCACGGCTTCGGGAATGCTCAGCAGCGTTTTGTCGCTTGGGTCCTGCATGGCTGGGTTCGGCACGGCTGGACCTAGCCCCGTGCCCGGCGGCCGGCGGTGGCGGGTTCCAGGACGTCTTCTGCGTCCCACCGGGGTTCGTGCGCCGTGGCGTCAGGGTGCACGAACTCAAGTGCTTCCTGCGTCTCAGGCGCGGAGGTGTACGTGCCGTAGTAGGAGTATGCGTCCGTGCCCTTGGTGGGCACGTAGTTGAGAACGGCGCCCAGGATGCGGCCCTTCACCTTTTCCAGGTTGCCCAGGGACTGCCCCAGCTGTTCCTGGGTGGTCCGGCCAGTGCGGATCACCACGATGGCGCCGTCCGCGACGCGGGACAGGACGGCAGCATCCGTGACCGGCAGCAGCGGCGGGGCATCAATCAGGACGATGGCATTCTCCGCCAGGGCATTGAGCATGTTCTTCATGGCCTTGGACCCGAGCAGCTCGCTGGGGTTCGGCGGAATGCGGCCCGAGCCGAGGACGGACAAGTTGGGCAGCGCACCCCAGGGCTGCAGGACGTCCTCCAGCTCGGCGGTGCCGGTAAGCACATCGGTGACCCCGACTCCCGGAACCAGGTTGAAAACGTCCACCAGCGTGGGGCGGCGGAGGTCGCCGTCGACCACCACAACGTTCTCACCGGCGGCCGCCATGGTGACCGCCAGATTGGCCGTCACGGTCGACTTGCCTTCGGCCTGCATGGAGCTGGTGACCACGATGATCCGCGGCGGCTGGTCCACGTCCAGGAAGCTGATGTTGGTGCGGAGTTCCCGGAGGGCCTCGGCCATCGCCCCGCCGCCGTCGTGGAGCTGCGCGGCGGCCCCGGCGTCCAGGATGGTGCTTTTTTCGTCCAGGCGGTGATCAACGGGGAGGGTGCCGATGACCGGGACGTCGAAGAGCCGCTCGATCTCCGCGGCGTTGCGGATTCTACGGTCCAGGTGCCGGCGGACCAGCGCATAGGCCACGCCCAGGGCCAGGCCGATCAGCGCGCCGAGCGCCAGGGTGAGCTTGACGTTCGGGGACACGGGGCTGGTGGGAAGGACGGCCTTGCCCAGCGGGAGGATCCGGACGGCAGAGGCCGTGGCCGCTGGTGCAGCGGCCGGTGAGGTGCCGGCGTCGGGCGTGGTTGTTTCTGTTGTGGCTGTTTCCGGGGTGGCGGTCTCGATGGCTTCCACCTGGGCGGCGAGGCCGTTCACCCAGGCATCGGCCACCCGCTGGGCGGTTGCCGGATCCGGCGACTGGGCCGTCACCCGGATCTCCGCGGTGTCCAGCGGAACCTTCACGCTGATGGTGCCGAGCAGCGCATCGGCCGTGGTCTTGAGCTCCAGGGAGGCGATGACCCGGTCCGCTACCAGCCGGGACTTGGCCACGGACTCGTAGTTCTTGACCTTCGCCTTGGCCAGGCTGTCCCCGGCGAGGGAAAGGCTCACGTTGTCCGAGCCCGGGGTGACCACAATGCCGCTGGAATCGGACGAGTAGATCTTCGGTTGCAGGACGGTCCAGCCGAAGGCCGTCAACGTGGCCAGCAGGGTGAAGGCGACGATTGCCTTCCAGTACACCCGCACCACGCGCAGGTAGTCGGCCAGGTCCAGGCCGGCGGGAGTTTCGCCCGCGGGCACAGTGTTGACGCTCATGGTGGTTCCTTCCAAGTTTGTATGTTTCCCTGCCCGGTCTTCGTTGCCGGGGTGTTGCGTCGTGCGGTGCCCCGCGCGGCTGGCGGCTAGTCGCCGCCCTGCGCATTCGGTGCCTTGCGTTATTCGCTGCCCTGTTCCAAAACTGATTTGGCGATCAGCTGCCCGGCGGCTGCAGCGACGGCGGCCTTGTAGCCCTCCGGCCTGCCGTGCACTTTTGCGATTTCTTCGGCCAACTCGTCCAGCGTTACTGCGTTTGCGGTGGCTTCCCAGATCGCCGGCCCGATCCCGCTCAGCCGCACGATCTCCGCTTCCAGCATCACCAGCAGGTCGCCGTCGACAGCTACGGCGTCCTTCGGTTCAACCCGGCGGATCCAGCCGTCCGGGACGGGGGTCGTGTCGTCGGGCTCGGCTTCTTCTGCGCGCGCTGGGCGGCTGCGGGCCTCCCAGACGGGCTTCGAACGGCGCTGCTTGCGGAAGAGCGGCTCCAAGGCTGCCGGCAGGTCCTCGGCCTCCGAATAGGTCACCTGCCAGACTCCCCCGACGCGGTCGATCAGCCGGCACAGCGACTGCAGCGGCTCGTCGATTTCGGCCTGCGAGGACGAATCCGGGATGAGGGCCAGCAGCCCGTCAGCCAACGGGAGCTGGCGGAGGGTTGGCTCCTGGTGTGCTTCCTGGTGTGCTTCTTGGTCCGGTTCAATCCGGTTGAGCAGCACAATGGACTGGATGAAGGGCTTGGCCGGTGCCGGCAGGAGCCCGAGCTCGTCGGGACCCACCTGGCGTTTGGGTGCGCCCGGCCCCTGCTTCACGGACAGCGGCTTGGGGTACGGAAGCACCGATCCGTCCGGTCCGATGGCTACCGTTTCGTCCGTGACATACCCGTACGTCCCGGCCAGTACCGAGGCAGCCGTGGTTTTTCCCGTGCCGGACTTGGCCACGAGAGCCACCACGGCGCCGGTCTCCGGAGAGGCAACGCCGCAGGCGTGGAGCATCATTAATTCGCCAGCGTTCTCCAGGATCGCGGCGACCGTGAGCCGGGAGGTGAGGTTCTCAGCCAGCTCCGCAAAGGAGGCGGCCTGCAGGGGGAACGTGCCGCCGTCGTACGTTTGGGACAAGTAGGAGACGGAAGCGGAGAACGGCAGGGATTCCGTGGGTTCCTTGGCGAGCGGCGGGACCATCGGTGCCCCGGCACCGGCACAGCGCGACCAGGCCGAGCGCATGCTGTGCTGCTGCTCGGGGGTGACCGAACGGCCCCAGCGGATGGCGAACTGGGTGCCGAGGACGTCGACGCTCAGCAGTTCCCCGCCGCCGCGCAGATCTTCAAAGAGCCGGGCGTCCCAGCCGCTGGAGAAGTCCCAGTCGAGCTGCGAATCTACGCCATGCTTTTTGTCCTCGCCGCTCATGACTCCCCCTTTCCGTCCAGCCGGTTGCTGCTTTGGTTTCTACTAACCCGGGATGCCAGCAGCTTCGATGAGCCGCTGGGCTTCCAGGCTGGCCAGGAAATCTTCCACTTGGTGCGCCAGCTGGCCGGCCGCGTCCTCGAAGGTGGCTTCCAGTTCGGCGATGACGTCCGCCTGGTCGCGGCGGCCGTCGATCAGGTCCCAGATGGCCGCCGCGGTGCCGTCGAGGACTACGGGCTGGGTTGCGTCCAGGTGAAGCAGGGCAACCCGGCTTGTTGACTCGGTGCGGACTTCTGCGACCAGGGTGCCTCGGCGGTAGATCACAGTCTCTGCCTCTATCGATCTAGGGTCACGGGAAGGTGACCGTGGGGTTGGTGGCCGTCGGCGTGAGCGAGAGCGACCCGCCACCGTTTGCAGTCACGACCACGCTAGTAGTCATGACGTAGGCATACGTGACGTTGCTGGGCTTCGGATTGATGGTCTCGTAATGAAAGCGGATGGGGAAGTCGGTCGTCGCACCGCTCGCGATCGTCGCGGAGTAGGAAAACGATGCCGCGGACTTGTGCTGCGTAAACACACTCGCTGACGACACAGTGGCCGGGAGGAGCGACTCAACGCCGATTCCCACGAGCACAGTCCCCACCGGTGCGAGATCAATCGTCACGGTGATGGTGCCGGTGAAGGACGAGGTGCCTGTGTTTTTGACACTCAGACTTGCGGGCCCAGTCCCATTGAATTTGGTTCCACCCCCGCCGATCTTGAAGTATTGGGGCGTTGCTCCGTAAAGCCAAGTCGCGGTCGCGCTGACCGTACCACCCGATGCCGACGCTGCCGGAGCCGCAATAGCGGCCGCAATAACGGGCACGGACCAAGCCGCCCCCTTAACGATCCTGCGACGGCTGAGACCGCCCTCTTCGCTGCTCGTGACCTCTGCGTTCAGAACCTCAGACAATTTCGCCCCCACATATTTTTCGGCTGGGGCCAGCCCTGATTGGACCGGCCGTGTGCTTTCACCGCGTTTTCGCCGGCTGCGACCACTCTTCCCAACGACGCGAAAGGTTCACGCAACCGTTTTGCAAGATTCGGTCAAGGTTTCCTATCTGTGCAGAATTGAGGATTTCGGGTTGTCCCCTTAAATGTCAGTGCCCGCTGGCAGAGTTATCCCATGGAAGCCGTTGGAGAACTCGCCCCGAACCAGGCCGGGCGCCTGGGCGGGTTTTCCGATGTGCCGTCCCTGGTAGTCGCGCCAACGCGGAGCCTTCGCGCGGTGCCCGCAGGCGCCCTCGCCGGCTCCCACTTTCGCGTGCCGGCGTCCGACGGCGGTGGTTCCGATGATCTGGTCCGGAGCCTTGAGCTGCTCAAACGTGCCGCGTCCACGGCGGTCGAGTATGCCGGGCGGCTCGGTTTCCGGGAGGCTGCTGGCTTCGCAGCCAACGTCGAGGACGTCTCCCGGACCCTCGAATATCTGCAGATCGTCGCGGCCGGAGCTGTCGACCGGACGCGGCGCGAGGCTTCTGCGGCCGCGCGGGCGGGCACCGGCTCGGGCTCAAGTTCGGGCGCAGCGGTTGGCTGGACCACGGGTTGGGGCACCGACGCGGTGGCCGCCCAAGGGCCGGTCGGCTGGGCGCCCCGGGCCGGTGGCTGGGTCACCGGCCCCGGACCAGCGGCAGCGGATCCCGGCTCGCTGGAACCCGAACCGATGAATACCGGATCCATGCCCGCAGGCCCGGTGCCGGATCCGGCCGATGACGGGTGCCGGAACGCCGCCGAGTTCCTCCGCACCAGCTTGCGGATCAGCATTGCCGAAGCCCGGCGGCGCCTCAGCTTGGCTGACGCGGTGCTGCCGAGGACCGGGATTACCGGGCACACCGAGCCTCCGGTACATCGCGAACTCGCGGCCGCCGTCGCCGCCGGAACCGTTGCGTCCCGCTCAGCGACCATCGTCACCCTGGCCCTGGAGCGGGTCCGGCACCACGCCCCCGAAGACACCATGGCCCGGATGGAACTTGACCTGACCCGCCACGCGGCCGGGAGCGACCCGGATTTCGTGTCCCGGATCGCGAAGCGTTGGATCGAGGGGCTCGACCAGGACGGGTCCGAACCGTCCGAAGAAGAGCTCCGCCGCCGGCAGGGCGTGTTCCTCCGCCAGCCCCGCCGCGGGCTGTACCATGTGGAATTTTTCGCCACCGCCGACCAATACGAACCCCTCCTGACCGCCATGAACACGGCCACCAACCCCCGCACCCGCACAGGCGCCGACACCGGCGACGGTAGCGGCGGCGGCAGCGACAGCGACACCACCGGCACCGGCGACGCAGAGCAGGACCTGGAACTGGAACTGGATCAGCGGACCCGTCCGCAGCAGCTCCTCGATGGCCTCGTCGGCGCCTGCAAAGCAGGCTTGGCCGCCGGGGCGCTCCCGGCCGCGGGCGGGCTCCGGCCCCAGGTCATGGTCACCATCGACTACCGCGACCTGCTCGACCAGTTGGAGAACCTCGACCGCACTACCGCGGCATCTGGCACCGGCCAGAGCAACGACACCACACGCAGCACCGGCACCGGCATCCCGGGCACGGGCTCGTTTACGTTCACCGGCCCCGTCACCGCGGCCACCGTCCGGAAGATCGCCTGCGACGCGGACATCATCCCCGTCCTCCTGGGCAGCCAGGGCAGGATCCTGGACATCGGCCGCACCACCCGGGTCTTCCCGCCGCACATCCGCAAAGCCCTCACTGCCCGCGACCAGGGCTGCGCGTTCCCGGGCTGCACCATCCCCGCGCCCTGGTGCGAAGCCCACCACATCACCTACTGGTCACGCGGTGGAACCACCAGCACAGACAACGGCGCCCTGCTCTGCAGCCATCACCACCACCTGATCCACAAGGAACAGTGGCAGATCCACGTCAAAACCGGGATCCCCTGGTTCATCCCGCCACCCCACATCGACCCACGACAAGAACCCCGACGAAACACCTACTTCAGGTGCTGAAAGTTCAGGCACTGAACAGCGGGCTGGGCACTGCCGCCCTGCAAAGCGGCCGGCGCCCCACCTCATGAGTGGATGGCCCCACCTCAGAGGTGGATGACGGAGGTGCACGCCAGAATTGTCGGCGCCTGCTTGCCATGCTCGTGGACGGTGACTTCTGCGGTCACCTCGAAGTCGCAGCGGTCGCTATTCCTGCCACGTCGGCCATAACCGTCCATCGCGAAGTCCAGCTCCGTTGAACCTGCGGCCATATCGTAGATGAAGGCGGCCGTGAACGTGGCACCCTTGAGCGTTAGCGTCGGCAAGACGCATGCCGCACCCACGCTGATGAAGGAAAACGACAGGCTGCCAGGCACCGGCACCTGCCCACCAACGCGCAAAGCCGATGAGACGGGAGCTACCGGATTTATAGTGATTCGAACGCTCACCTTTCCGGAAACGGCGCCAAGACCCCGCAGGGTGAGCTCGACCGGCACCTTGACGGCGGGCCGAAGGTGTCCGGCCTCATTGGGATGCGTGGTCGAAGGAATGGCCCGAATTCCCGAGACGAGCACTGCTGAAGCTGACCCGGTCGAAGCTGGCGCCGCCGCGGCCGGCATAACTGAGGCTGGCGTAGCTGAAGCCGTCGTAGCTGAAGCCGGCGTAACTGAAGCCGCCGTGACCGGTGCCGCCGTGACCAAAGCTGGCGCCGTCGCGGACTGAGAGACGGGGGCAGCGGTCGTTTCCGGAGCTGGCCGCAGGCCGCCCCACACCGCCCTGCGGCGCGTGGCTCCGGCATGGTCCTTGATGCGATAAGCAAGCTCTGACATCTACGTCCCCCGTAGCAATCGGTTGGGCCTCCCGGCCGGGCCGCCCAGCTGCTGTGACCGTGTTCTTCACCGGTTGACCCCACTGTGCCTGTTGTGCCTTCAGGTTCACGCAACCGAACGGCAAGATTCGATCAAGATCTGCCCGTTCCTCCGGGCGGTTTGCCCCCGGACAGGAACTGCCTGCGTGTTAAGTTGAAGATCAGGGATCGCACCGATCTGACAGCCACTCCGGAAAGAGCCCTCACCGTGGAATCGCCAACGCCCGTACGGATCCTCACAGTCTGCACGGGAAACATCTGCCGCTCCCCCGTGGCCGAACGCCTGCTGCAGGCCGGCCTGGACCAGGTCCTGCCCGGCGGCTTCGAGGTGCGGAGCGCCGGCACCCGCGCCATGGTGGGCAGCCCCATCCAGCCGCTCTCCGCCGAGATCGTGAACATGTACGGCGGCACGGACAAGGGCTTCGCGGCCCGGCAGCTGACCCCCAAAATCCTCCGCGACACGGACATCGTGCTGACCATGACTTCCAAGCACCGCGGCGAGGTGCTGCAGCTGGACGCCTCCCTGCTCAAGCGCACCTTCACCATCCGGGAATTCGCGCGGATGCTGGAAGCCCTCGAGGAACGTGACGCCGCCGCGGGTGAAGCCAGCCGCAATGAAGGCAATAACAAAGCGCCCGACGCCGGCACGCTCTGGCGCGGCCTGCCGGCCCGCCTCGCCTCGGTCCGGCACCTTGCCCTGGCCGCGGACAGCACGGACAACGAAGTGATCGACCCCTACAAACGCGGCCCCGAGGTCTACCGGCAGATGGAAGACGAACTGGCTCCCGCCATCCTCACCATCCTTCGCTACGCCCGGCTCAACACGCCCACATAACAGGACTTTCGGCGTCGCCCTTTTCCGCATCAGCGGTGGTAGCGTCCGGTTATGGACAACCAGTCTGATCCGGAAGGAGCGGCTGAAAGCAAGCCGCCGCAAGGAAATTTCGCGTGGCTTCCCGTCTGGCTGCGCGGGCAGCCCACTTGGCTCAAAGCCGTCCTGGCCATGGTCCTGGTGATCGCCCTGGGCAGCACCGCGTACGCGTTCTCGCAGGTGGGCCGCGGCGGTCCGCCCGCTCCCACCGCCAGCGGGGCGGCGACGGCGGAAGGAGCCACCTCGACGCCGTCACCTACCGAACCTGCACCGGCCCCGGCCCCGCCACCGGCACCTGAACCGCCGCCCGTGGCCATGAACATCCTGATCATCGGCAGCGACAGCCGCGGGGACTCTCGGGCAGAAGAAGCCCAGGCAGCTGCCGGAACACCGGCCGATCAACGCGCCGACGTCCTGATGCTGGTCCACGTGCCGGCCGACCGCCAAAAGATCTATGGCATCTCGATCATGCGCGACATGTGGGTGAACATCCCCGGCCGCGGCGAAGCGAAGATCAACGCCGGGCTGGAACTCGGCGGCATTCCGCTCATGGTTCAGACCGTGGAAGGGCTTTTCAACACCCACATCGACCACACCGTCATGACTGACTTTGCCGGTTTCAAAAGGGCCACCGACGCTCTGGGCGGCGTGGAAGTCAACGTCACCGTTCCGTTCACATCCACCCATGACTCCGGCCACACCTTCACCCCGGGCATCAACCGGCTCACCGGCGACCAGGCCTTGGAGTTCGTCCGCGAGCGCTACGCATTCGCCGACGGCGACTTCCAGCGCATCCGCAACCAGCAGACGTTCCTCAAGGCCCTGGTGGCCCAGTTCATGAGTGCCGGCACGCTCACCAACCCTGACAAGGTGGTGGGTGTGGTGCAGGCAGTTCGGCCGCACCTGATCTTGGACCAGGACTTCACCTTGGACAACCTGTGGCGGCTGGGCTACAGCTTGCGTGACGTGGGCCCCGAAGACGCCATCTTCTTCCGGCTACCCGACGGCGGCTTCGGCTTCAGCACCACCGGGCAGTCGATCGTCTTCCAGAACCCCGGCGCGATAGGCGCCGTGTCAGCAGCACTCGCCAACGGCACCCTGGCGGACTACGTGGCGGCCAACGGCTTCGAGGGCGGGAACTGAGGGGTCGGGACTTGAGGGCTCGAGACCACCATGCCAAAGGGCCATCTGCAGGCGATTATGGGCCTACACAGGTGGCTGTTGAAGCATGGTGATGTTTTTCGGTGAGATGAGTTACCGGCGACGGCGGCCGCTTAAGCGAGGCCGCCGTCGTGCGTTCCGGTGAGGCGAGTTGCGGTGAGCTGCGTTCCGCCGCTTAGGCGGCGAGGCTCATGGCCCGGCTCCTTCGTCGGGTTGTCGTCTCCGTACCCCGGTGCGCGGTAACCCGCGGTGCGGGAGCCAGGACGCTGATGTTGCATTCCGACTGGAGCGGATCAATGGACGCCGGCAGGTGGTGCGATTCCGAACATGCCTGCAGATGCTCCATTGCAGCCGGCTCAACATGTGCGTGGCTCACATCCACCACCAGGTGGAGTCCTTCCTTCAGATGATTTGCCCTCTTCACAACCACATACAGGGCCTGGAGGCTTTTCGCCGTCACATGGCCTTGGGCGGCAACTTCAGCCTGTCCGCAATCGAGATCGAGCCGTACTAAAACCTTGAGTTTGTCGTTCAAGTGTTTCCCCTATTCACTGCATGGCCGCGACGCTGCGACCTCCATCAGACTAGGGAGCGAATGTGACGTACGCAACACTGAGCGTCACATGCGGAAAGAGTGGCGTTATGAACGGCGGGGGGTGTTGTGGCCGGCTGCGGCGTGGGGTAATGACTCGCCTACGATGGAGCCCGTGAAGACCCGGACGTTTGTGGCATGGATGGAACGCCGCCAGATCGGCCTGTATCTTGCCGCGATTGTGGCCGGTGCCGCAGCGGGTTTGTTGGCGCCGGACTCGGCCGCCGTGCTGGAGCTGGCCATCAATCCGGTACTGGGGCTGCTGCTCTACGCGACATTCCTGGGGATCCCGTTCGCGGCACTGGGACGGGCCCTACGCGACGTGCCCTTCATGGCGACGGTGCTGGTGCTCAACTTCGCCGTGGTGCCCCTGGTGGTGTTCGGGCTGAGCCGTTTCGTCGCCGGCGATCAGGCGCTCCTGGTGGGCTTACTGCTGGTACTCCTCACGCCGTGCATCGACTACGTGATCGTGTTCACCGGTCTGGCCGGCGGGGCCGCCGACCGGCTGCTCGCCGCGGCACCGGTACTGATGCTCGCCCAGATGCTCCTGCTGCCGGTGTACTTGCTGATGTTCGTGGGGCCGGAGCTGGTGTCGGCGATTGATCCGGCACCGTTTATGCAAGCACTAGTGGGGCTGATCATCGTTCCGCTGGGTTTGGCGGCGCTGACGCAGTGGCTTGCCGGACGGTCCTTGCCGGGCGGGGAAGGTGACCTTCCCGCCGTCGGGCGTTCCGTCGTCGGACTTTCCGTTATCGGTTCCGCACCGGGGCACAAAGTCATGGCGGCCATGCAAGCGCTGATGGTCCCGCTCATGATGGCGACGCTGGCCGTGGTGGTGGGTTCGCAGATCGCGGGCGTGCGCCAGGAACTGGGTTCGCTGCTGGCCGTGGTGCCGCTGTATGCCGCGTTCCTGCTGGTGATGGTGCCGCTGGGCCTGCTCGCGGCCCGGACCGCCCGGCTGGATGCCCCGGCGAGCCTGGCCGTGGTGTTCAGCGGCGCGACCCGCAATTCGCTGGTGGTGCTTCCGCTGGCACTGGCGCTTCCCGAACCGCTGGCCCTCGCCGCGCTGGTGGTCGTGACGCAGACCCTGGTGGAACTCGTCGGCATGGTGGCCTATGTGCGCTTCCTGCCGGGGTTGGTGCCTGCGGGCGCTTCGGCGCATTAACGGAGCCAGGCTCCAGACCTGCCTCTGAGGAGGCCGTGCCTGGAGCCTGGCCGTGAACCGCGGAATCAAATTACGCGGAACAGGCGAGCGATACCGTCCCCTTCAATCCATTGGAGTCGGACTTCGAGCAGCTGAAGATGATCGTTCCCACTGGCTGCTCGATAACGAGGGAAATACTCGTCACCGTGATCACCGGGTTGACGCCGGTCCAGTTGGGATTGGGGCATCCAGCTTCGGCCCCGGTTACTGTGGTCGGCGCCGTCAGGACCGCCGGATTCGTGACGAGCGTGAGGTTACCGTTCTTGATTGCACTGCCGGAAATGTCAGTTGGCGCGACGGCCGGACCAATGACGACCTTGTTCTGTCCAGGTGCAGTGTTTCCGCCGCCGTTCTGGCACTGGTACACCGCAGCTCCGCTAACCGTTACGGTGGCACGGAGATCCTCGCCGCCAAGTCCGGTGATGACCGCCCTACATGTTGTTGTCGCGGTGGACCCGCTAATGCTCACGGTGCAGACCGGCGAGCCGCCCTTCTTGAAATGCGGACTAGCCGCCTGGGCTGCCGACACCCCTGCCGTGAAAACAAACAGGACAACTGCGAAAAGCATGATGAGTCGTTTGACGATTCTGTTCATGGGATTGACCTCTGGGAAGGCGCTGGCTTAGACCAGCACGTAGTGGCACATCCACCCGGACACTGGCTATACCGTTGTCCGAGAACAGTCCGTGGCCCCCCAGTAATACGGGCCAAAATCCGACGCGACATACAGGATGCGCGTCCTCAAGAACCGTTGCAACGGCCCTGGGCCTCGCCAGGAACCGCGTGAAACTGTGCTACGTGTCAGGAGTTCTACTGTGGGAATCCCGACCCACCAAGGGGACACCCTGCGCGCCACCATGACAAGGGCCTTTTGTATCTATTTCTGGAGTTCTTTTGTGGAGCTCTCGCAACGGTGGCG
Organism: Arthrobacter sp. LjRoot78; assembly: GCF_964254335.1. Taxonomy (NCBI): domain Bacteria; kingdom Bacillati; phylum Actinomycetota; class Actinomycetes; order Micrococcales; family Micrococcaceae; genus Arthrobacter; species Arthrobacter sp. LjRoot78. Next base: position 3,544,220 of record NZ_CAXUTG020000001.1, read on the forward strand.
GAAGTAACGCGGGACAATGTCAGCGCGCAGGCTAATTCACGTGAGCTAAGGGCCGGCGGTGCCTGGGGAAGCCTCGGTCTCAGAAGGCTTATCACCGCCGGCCCAGCTCAACGTGATCCGGAACGTTGTCCGGGCCAAGCATCGGACTGGCGGGAGTTCCCAGGGGGACCAGGTCCTCCGCCGACCGACTCCTACAGACTATTTACCGCCAACATCCTGTGCGTGAGTGGCCACTACTTGTCTTTAAGTTGCAGAAGTGACGCGGTGTGCAGGGCGCTACGCACGAAGAAAGCGGACCACTCTATCCCCCGGTAGCGAACGCGGGTGCCCGGAGCGGAATAGCTTTATATATTGAGTCAATGACCCAGACTCCAGTGCAGCACCCTGCCGACCACACTCCTGCGTCCGCCGCCCCCGTTGCCCGGAAGATCCCGAAGGAACGGACCCACCACGGCGACACCTTCGTGGACAACTACGAATGGCTGCGGGCCAAGGACTCCGAGGACGTGGTGGAGCACCTCAAGGCCGAAAACGCCTACCAGGAAAGCGTCACCGCCCATCAGGAACCGCTCCGGGAAGCGATCTTCCAGGAAATCAAGGGACGCACGCAGGAGACAGACTTGTCTGTCCCGAACCGCAAGGACGGCTGGTGGTACTACACCCGCTCCGTGGAGGGCAAGGAGTATGGCATCCAGTGCCGGGTCAAGGCCCGGAACACCGGGGACCCGGTCGCCGACTGGACGCCCCCGGCGGTGGAGGCCGGCGTCGAACTTCCCGGCGAAGAAGTCCTGCTGGACTGCAACGTGGAAGCCGAAGGCAAGCCGTTCTTCGCGGTGGGCGGCACCGCCGTGACTGTGGACGGCAACCTCTACGCCTACGCCGTGGACAACGCCGGCGACGAACGCTTCACGCTGCGCTTCAAGGACCTGCGCACCGGCGAAATGCTTCCGGACGTCATCGAGAACATCTTCTATGGCGTCTCCTTCTCCCCCGACGGCACGCGCCTGTTCTACACCGTGGTGGACGACGCCTGGCGCCCCTACCAGGTGAAGTCCCACGTGCTGGGCACGCCGGTCACCGACTATGAGGTGATTTACCAGGAGGACGACGTCGCCATGTGGCTGGGCTTCGACCTCTCCTCCGACAGGCGTCACCTCGTGCTGAGCATCGGCTGCTCCGAGTACAGCGAGACGCGGCTGCTCCGCTTTGACGATTACGACGCCGGACTCAGCACCGTGATTTCCCGCGACGAACGCGTCCTCTACGAGGCCGAGCCGTTCCTGCTGGATGGTGCCGAACGGATTCTGGTCACGCACAACCGGAACGCCATCAACTCCATGGTGTCGCTGGTGGACCCGGCCGAGCTCGCCAAGCCGCTGGCCGAGCAGGAGTGGACCACCGTCGTCGAACATTCCGACCAGGTGCGCGTCAACGGCGCGGGCGTCACGTCCACGCACGTGATTGTGTCCGTCCGCAAGGACACCATTGAGCGCGTCCAGGTGCTGGCGCAGGCCGGCCTGGGCACGCCCGCGCAGGGCGATCCGGTGGAGCCCGCGTTCGACGAGGAGCTGTACACCGCCGGCGTGGCGGGCTCCGACTATGAGGCGCCAGTGATCCGGATGGGCTACACGTCCTACTTCACGCCGTCGCGCGTGTACGACTTCGTGCTGCCCACCGCTTCCCAGCCCGCGGGCGAGCTGCTGCTGCGCAAGGAGAGCCCGGTGCTGGGCGGCTACTCGCCGTCCGACTACGTGGCCACCCGGGAATGGGCGACGGCGGCCGACGGCACCCGCGTTCCCCTGTCGGTGCTGCGGCACGCCTCGGTTTCCCGCGATTCCTCCGCGGCCGGGCTGGTGTACGGGTACGGCTCCTACGAACTGAGCATGGACCCCGGCTTCGGCATCCCGCGGCTGTCGCTGCTGGACCGCGGGATCGTGTTCGTGATTGCGCACATCCGTGGCGGCGGCGAGCTGGGCCGGCACTGGTACGAGGACGGCAAGAAGCTCCACAAGAAGAACACGTTCACGGACTTCATCGCGGCCACGGACTGGCTGGCTGGTTCCGGATGGGTCGCGCCTGACCGCATTGCCGCGATGGGCGGGTCCGCGGGCGGCCTGCTGATGGGCGCCGTGGCCAACCTGGCACCGGAAAAGTACGCCGCCATTGTGGCCGCCGTGCCGTTCGTGGATGCGCTGACCACCATCCTCGATCCGGAGCTGCCGCTCTCCGCCCTCGAGTGGGAGGAATGGGGCAACCCGATCACGGACCCTGACGTGTACGCGTACATGAAGTCCTACACGCCGTACGAGAACGTTGGTGCCCTGCCCTATCCGAAGATCGCCGCAGTGACCTCGTTCAACGACACGCGCGTCCTGTACGTGGAGCCGGCCAAGTGGGTGCAGGCCCTGCGTGCGGTTTCCACCGGGTCTGAGCCGATCGTCATGAAGATCGAGATGGACGGCGGCCACGGCGGGGCCTCCGGCCGGTATGTCCAGTGGCGCGAGCGGGCCTGGGACTACGCCTTCGTGGCCGACTCCGTGGGCGCCGTGGAGCTGCTGCCGGGGGCCGGGCTGAAGTAGGGTTCAACTCCCCATCGATTGCTCCGTAACGGCCGTTCTGAGCCCCCAAAACGGCAGTTACGGAGCAATCGATGGGGTATGTGGCGGGCTATCCGCCGTCGTGGTGTTCTGCCAATAAGTCCGCGAGGGTCTCGAGGTTCGCGCGGACCGTCCGGGTATGGGCCTTCTGCACGAACGGGTCGGCCAGTTTGCCGAAGACCCCGCCGAGCCCGGTGCCTGCATCGATGCGGTGGGTGAGGCGGGTCCCGTCGCCCTCGGACTCAAGGGTGTCTGTGATGGTGAAGTCGAACTTGCCTTCAACGGAACGGATCACCGTCTTGTTGGGCGGATCGAAATGGGTGTTTTCGCTGACCCAGTCGAAGTGCCGGCCCAATACCTTGCTGCTGCCTTTGGTCCGCGTGCCCACCCCAACGGGACCGTCGCCTACCTGTTCTGCCTGGACAACGGATGAATCCCAGACGGGGATGTTCTCGCTCTTGATCAGGAACTCGAAGACCTCCTGGGGCGGGCGGGCTATGAAGACACTTTCTTCGATCACGGGCATGGCTGGTACTCCTCGGACACTCCTGCTGACGGCACGGCTCGGCCGCCAGGTAGGTTTAGCGCCAGTGTGGTCCGGCCCCGGCTGTGGTGTCAACGCTGCGGCGACCCGGCGGAAGGGCCCTTAGAACCCGACGATAATCCCATGGTTGAGCCTGTCGAGACCCGGGTCCCGACAGGCTCCATCGCTGGTGGTTGGCTCGAACTATGCGGTGACCTCGAACTATGCGGTGACTGGACCCGTCGGTGCCGCGGCGCCGGCGGCCTGTCCGCGGCGGCCGCTGGGCCACATTTGCACAGCCATGATGAACGCCCAGGCGGCCATGAGCACCAGCGCCACCAACCGGGGCGCCGAATCGAACAGGCCAACATAGGAAACCATCAGGCCGTGGATGATCCATGCGATTCCAGAAGCGGCGGCCAGCCATCCCGGCCAGCGGGCGAACGCGTAGCCGTACGCGATAGCCAGCCCATAGAAAATCAGCGCGAGTCCGAGCAGGATGTTGGAATAGCTCTGCAGCGCGTACTCAGTCCATCTCAACCCCATGGCTGCCGAAAGCGCTGACGACTCCTGATCGGCGGGAGCCACCGCCCAGGCATCCACCGCCCATTTGAGCGCCACACCATCCACCGCCTGGAGCATGGTGATGGCCGCCGCGGTCAGCACCACCGCGACCAGGCCGAACCGCGCCAGCGGTTTTGGCCCCTCCTTCTTGGCGGTCATGGCAAAGTACAGGGCCACGAGCCCGCCGAAGAACATCAGGGCGGCGAGCCACTGCGTGAAGTGGATGGCAATCCAGCCATCGGTCTGCGCGTACTCCCTAAAGACTGCAGTGTGGTTCATGGGGTCTTCCCTGGACGGGTGCACCGCCGTCGCGGCCACCAGCAGGATGACGCCGAGGGGAAGCGCAATCGCACCGATCCTCCCCCAGAATGCTCTTGGTTCCACGTCCGTTTCCATCGCCTTCTCCTCTCCAAGCCGGCTGCTTCCCAACGGTGCCCCTGATCCCCTGCGGGAGGCATGGCCAGGCTTTCCATTGCTTCAATGTGGCTGGAGCGGGCGAGATTAACTTCGCCCGTAGCAACAGATTAGGAGCATGAAGCTAGAAGAGGTAGCCCTTCTCGAAGAGCGCATCCTGGCCGCTTCAGAACACTGGGGGCCATAGACACTGCCACCGCATCTGCAGCCTGCGTACCGTGGTGGATGTGGACGAAGTGAGCTACTCCAGAACCGATGCTGAACCCCTACGGAGAGGTAACACACCATGAGACTGACGCTGATGCAGTTCTTAACCTTGGACGGCGTGTCGCAGGGTCCCGGCTCCCCGGATGAGGACACAAGCGACGGCTTCACCCAAGGAGGGTGGTTTGTCCCGCACTTGGATGAGGAGTTCGTGCAACAGGCTGTGGACTGGCTGGGCCAGGCGGACGCTTTGCTATTCGGCCGTCGCACCTACGACAACTTTTCTCGCGACTGGCCCCAGATTACGGACCCCGATGATCCGTTCTCCGAAAAGATGAACGGCCTCCCGAAGTACGTGGCCTCCCAGAGCTTGAAGCAGGCCACGTGGGCACCGACGACCATCCTCTCCGGGGACGTCGCCGCACAGGTCGCCGAATTGAAGCGGCAGCCCGGAAGGGAGCTGCAGATCCACGGGAGTTCCAGGCTGGCGCAGTCCCTGCTGGCCGCCGGGCTGATTGACGATGTGAGGCTGGTGATCGCCCCGGTGGTGGTCGGGAACGGGCGGCGGCTGTTTCCGGTGGGAGGCGCCCCGGCGGGCCTGCGTCTGGTCAGCAGCAGTACGACGCCGGGCGGACTCGCCAATCTTGTCTATGAGTCGGCAGGGCTTCCGGAGTACGGGACGTACGGGGCCGGCGCCTAGTTCCAGGCAGCTGGCGCGTCAGCTGCCCGCTTTCCGTGCTGTCCATTCGTCGCGCAGCATGGCGTAGACAACTTCCGTGGCCCACACGCCCTTGTACCGCCACTTGTCCACGTGCTTGCCCTCCAAGCGCATGCCCAGCCGCTCGCAGATCGAGGCCGACGCCGTGTTCAGCGCGTCCAGTTTGGCGTCGATCCGGTGGAAGTCCAGGCCCTCGAACCCTAGCTTCAGCATCGCCTCCGCAGCTTCGGTGGCGTAGCCCTTGCCGCGCGCTCCCGGGGCCAGGCTCCAGCCCACCTCCGCTTGGCCGAGGCCCGGCAGCCATTTCAGCACCACTTCGCCGATCAAGCCCGGCGAATCCGCGGCCTCAATGGCCAGCGCCACCCAGTCGCCTTCCTTTTTGAAAACAAAGTTGGCGTAGTTGCCCACCCGTTCCATGCACTGCGTGTAGCTCTTGGCTTCGCCCGGCAGGAACCGTGCGGTTGCGGGCAGCGAGTGGTAGGCGTAGAAGGCGTCGAGGTCGGCGGCCTCGAAACGGCGGAGGACCAGGCGGTCGGTGCGGATGGGCAGTCTGATGTCCGGCATGGTTTGAGCGTACCCTCCGCCGCTTCAGCACACTGGGGGTGTCCGATAGACACTGCCACCGGATCTGCGGCCTGCGTACCGTGGTGGATGTGGACAGAAAAGACGAAATCCGTGAGTTCCTGATGTCGCGTCGCGCGAAGATCAGCCCGGAGCAGGCCGGCATCCCGAACTACGGGGAGCTGCGGCGGGTGCCGGGCCTGCGCCGTGAGGAAGTGGCGCAGCTCGCCGGGGTAAGCACGGACTACTACACGCGGCTGGAACGCGGCAGCATCCGCGGCGTCTCTGACTCGGTGCTTGAGGCCGTGGCCTCGGCTCTTCAACTGGATGACGCCGAGCGGACTCATCTGATGGATCTGGCGCGGACGGCCAACTCTCCCTCGCGTGTGGAGTCGCGCAAGGCACCGCGCCGGCCGCCGCAGCAACGGGTCCGTCCCGGTGTGCTGCGCCTGCTGGACGGTATGACCGGAGTGGTGGCCATGGTGCAGAACGGCCGGTCCGACGTGCTGGCAGCCAACCTGCTGGGCCGCGCGCTGTACTCGGAGGTGTTCGACTCCCCCGCATCATCCGGTCCGGACACTCCCGGCCGGCCGCCGAACCAGGCGCGCTACCTCTTCCTCGATCCGCGCGCGGCTGACCTGTACCCAGATTGGCGGGCGATCGCGGCCACCACAGTCGCGATGCTCCGGCTGGAAACGGGGCGGAACCCCCACGACCGGGCGCTGAACGAGCTAGTCGGTGAGCTGACCACCCGCAGCGGACTGTTCGCCGCGTTGTGGGCAGGGCACGACGTGCGGATCCACACCACCGGAACCAAGCGCTTCCACCACCCGGTGGCCGGGGAACTGTCCCTGCAGTTCGAAACGCTGCACCTCCCCGGCGACGAGGGACAGACCCTGTTCACCTTCACCGCGGAGCCGGGCTCCGCTTCCGAAAACGCGCTGGCATTCCTCGCCAGCTGGGCGGCACCGCCCGCCGACACAACCACCAAACCCGAAACATCCACACGGAAAGACAGCACAACACAATGACTGAACAGCACGACACCATCACCGCGAACACCACCGCCGCGAATACCGCCGCCGGGAAAAAGGTCTGGTTCATCACCGGCGCCGGCCGAGGCATGGGCACCGACATCGCAAAGGCGGCCCTCGCCGCAGGCCACGCCGTGGTCGCCACCAGCCGCAACCCCGAAAAGGTCACCCAGGCCGTCGGCGAAAACGAGCACCTCCTCGCCGTCAAGCTCGACGTCACCGACCCCGCCGACGCCGTGGCCGCAATCCAGGCAGCCGTGGACCACTTCGGCCGGATCGACGTCCTTGTGAACAACGCCGGCAATTTCTACGCCGGGTTCTTCGAGGAAATCACCCCGAAGGACTTCCGGGCACAGATCGAAACCACCATGTTCGGGCCCATGAACGTCACCCGCGCGGCCCTGCCGGTGATGCGGGCGCAGCGCTCGGGCCTGGTGGTCACCATCTCGTCGACGGCAGGCATCGCGGGCGGGGAGTTCCTGTCCGCATACGCTGCCTCGAAGTTCGGCGTCGAGGGCTGGGCGGAGTCCCTGGCGCCTGAGGTGGCGCCGTTCGGCATCCGCACCATGATCGTGGAACCCGGGTTCTTCCGCACCGAACTGCTCACCCCGGAATCGACAAGCTACGCCGAATCCACCATTGGGGACTACGCCGAGCGCACCGAACAGACCGTGGCCGCGTGGAAGGGCATGAACGGGCTGCAGGGCGGCGATCCGGCCAAGCTCGCCGACGCCCTGATCGAACTGGCCGAACAGGATGAACCGCCGCTGCGCTTCGCGGCGGGAGCCGACGCCGTCGGCGTGTTCGAGGCCCGGGCCAAAGCTCTCCAGGACCAGGCCGACGCCCACCGCGAACTGTCCAGCAACCTCGCCCACGCGTAGGAAGTGAGAGAGCGTCTGGGGAAAGGCGACCAGAAGTGAGAGAGGGTCCGGGGAAAGGCGACCAGAAGTGAGAGAGCGTCCCGGGAAAGGCGACCAAAAGTGAGAGAGCGTCCCGGTTAGGAAGCGGAATGCACGACGGCGGCGGTCGCCTCCGCGATGGCGCGCTCCTCGTCGGTGGGAACCACCAGGACGGGGATCAGCGACTCTGGCGTGGAAATCACGCGGGGTTCCTTGGACCGCTCACTGTTCAGCCCGGCGTCGAGCTCTATGCCCAGCGCCCCCAGCTTGTCCCCCACCAGCGTGCGGAACTGGTGCGAGTTCTCGCCGATGCCGGCGGTGAACACCAGCGCCTTCGCCCCGCCCACGGCCACGTGGTACCCGCCGATGTATTTGGCAAGCCGGTAGGACGCGACGGCAAGCGCCGTGGTTGCGCGGGCATCGCCGCCTTCGGAGGCTTCCACCACGGAGCGCATGTCGTTGTTTCCCGCGAGGCCCTTCAGCCCGGATTCGCGGTTGAGCAGGGAGTCGATGTCCTCCGTGGACCAGCCGGCCCGGCCCAGGAACACGAGGATGGACGGGTCCAGGTCGCCCGAGCGTGTGCCCATCACCAGGCCCTCCAGCGGGGTGAAGCCCATGGAGGTGTCCACGGACTTGCCGCCGCGGATGGCCGTGACGGAGGCGCCGTTCCCCAGGTGGGCGATCACGCCGTCGAACTCTTCGACTGGAAGGTCCAGCAGCGCCGCCGCCTGGTGCGAGACGTACTCGTGCGAGGTGCCGTGGAAGCCGTAGCGGCGGATTCCGTGGTTGGTGTACAGCGAGTCCGGCACCGCGTAGCGCCACGCGTGCTCGGGCAGGGTGCGGTGGAAGGCGGTGTCGAACACGGCAACCTGCGGCATGTCCGGCCATTTCTTGGCGATGGCGCGGATGCCCAGGACGTTGGCCGGGTTGTGGAGCGGAGCCAGCGGGTTGAGCCGCTCGATGGCGCGGGTGATCTCGTTGTCGATCAGCACCGGCTCGCCGAACCGCTCACCGCCGTGCACCACGCGGTGGCCGACGGCGTCCAGCTTCCGGTCCCCCAGCACCTCGTGGATGGCGGCGTCCACCTGCTCCAGCGCCTCGGCATGGTCCCGCGGGCCCTCGATCTCGCCGTCGCCTTCACCGCCGTTGCCCATCCCGATCTTTTCGATCAGCCCCTCGGTCAGGACGCTGTGGGATGCCACGTCCCGCACCTGGTACTTGAGCGAGGACGAACCGGAGTTGATGACGAGGACGAGCACTGGGCCTCCTAAGCCGTAGCTGCTGCGGTGGTCGGTGGAAGTTCGATCGTAGCGCCATTGCGTCAGCCGCGGCGGGCGCTTAGAGTCGGCGGACCAATGGGACAACGCACGGAGGGCTTTTCCATGACTGACAGCACCACCCAGCCGGACAGCACCGGGGACAGCACCACACCGGAGAGCGCGGGACCTGCGGGCACTGCGCCGGACACCGGGGACAGCACCGCGCCGGACACCGGGTCAAAAAAGAAGGATCCCACGGGCATTGAGGGCGCGAACCCGGCCCTGGACGATACCGGGAACGTCAAGGCCGCCGAGGTGGGCGAGTCCCCCGAGCCGCCCGAGAACGTGGAGGACCTGGACCTCACTCCCGCCGGCTTGGCCGATGAGCCGGCCAAGCAGGAAGACCCGGACAGCCCGGCGGAACCGGAGAACAGCTGACCGGAAAACAGCTAGCTACGCGTGGGCGGCCGCGGCTGCCGGTTCGGCCGCCGGTTCCACCGACTGCGCCTGCACGGCCGTGATGGCCACCGTGTTCACGATGTCCTCCACTGTGCAGCCGCGGGAGAGGTCGTTCACCGGCTTGCGGAGCCCCTGCAGGACGGGCCCGACGGCGACCGCCCCCGAGGACTGCTGAACCGCCTTGTAGGTGTTGTTGCCGGTGTTGAGGTCCGGGAAGATGAACACTGTGGCCTGCCCGGCGACGGATGAGCCCGGCATCTTGGACTGCGCGATCGCGGCGTCCACGGCGGCGTCGTACTGGATGGGGCCTTCGACGGCGAGGTCCGGGCTGCGCGCCTTCACCGCTTCGGTGGCCTGCCGGACTTTGTCCACCGCCTCGCCGGTCCCCGATCCGCCGGTGGAGTAGGACAGCATGGCCACGCGCGGTTCCACGCCGAACTGCGTGGCGGTCTCGGCTGAGGCCAGCGCGATGTCCGCGAGCTGTTCGGCGTTCGGGTCCGGGTTGACGGCACAGTCGCCGTACACCAGCACCCGGTCCGGCATCAGCATCAGGAAAACCGAGGAGACGATCTTCACGCCGTCGCGGGTCTTCACGAACTCGAGCGCCGGGCGGATGGTGTGGGCGGTGGTGTGCGCGGCGCCGGACACCATGCCGTCCACCACGCCCAGCTGGACCATCATGGTGCCGAAGTAGCTGCCGTCCAGCATGACCTCCAGTGCCCGGGCCAGGTCCACGCCCTTGTGCGCACGCAGCTCCGCGTATTTCTCGGCAAACTGCTGGCGCAGCTCGGAGGTGGCGGGATCCACGATCTTCATGCCCGACAGGTCGATGCCCTGCGTGGAAGCCAGTTCGCGGACGTCCGACTCGTTGCCCAGGATGGTGAGGTCGCAGACGTCCCGCCGGTGCAGGATTTCCGCGGCGCGCAGGATCCGCACGTCGTTCCCCTCGGGCAGCACGATGTGCCGGCGCTGCAGCCGTGCCCGTTCGATCAGGTCGTGCAGGAACCGCAGCGGCGTCATCCGCTCCAGCCGCGGCAGGTGCAGGCGCTCCACCAGCTCGGCCTCGTCCACACGCTTCGCCCACAGCCCGACGGCGGAGGCCACCTTGCGGCGGTGCCCCGACCAGATTTCGCTGCGGACCTCGGACACGCGTTTGGCCGTGGTGTAGGTATCGTCCGGGCTGGCGAACACGGGGAACGGCGCCTGAGCCAGCAGTGAGTAAATGTTGGGGTCCGGGGCCAGGCCGCCGGTGAGGATCAGCGCAGACGGCACCGGGAATTCGGGCGAGAACGACGACGCCAGGCACGCGACCATCACGTCCGCACGGTCACCCGGGACGATCACCAGGGCGCCGTCGTCGAGCACGTGCAAAAAGTTGGCCACACTCATGGCCGCCACCTTGATGGAATGGACGTCGCGTTCCATGTCCTGCCGCCCGGCCACCTGGCGGATCCCCAGGGCGGTGGCCACCTCGCCGGTGGTGGGCCGGGCAATGTCCTCCAGCTCCGGGAAAACGTACACGGGCCGGCCGGACGCACCGGGCTTCACGGCGGCAACGATCCCGTCCACGTCCTCCGGGTCGGCACGGTTCACCATGATGGCCAGCAGGCTGCAGCGTTCCGCCGCCAGTTCCTTGCGGGCAACCTCGACGGCGTCGGCCGCCTCCGCGACGGTGCGCCCCTTCGCGCCCACCACGGCCACGATCGAGGCGGCCAGGTTGTTGGCGAGGCGTGCGTTGAGGTCGAATTCGACGGCGGCATCCTGGCCGGTGAGGTCGGTGCCCTCCACGATCACCACGTCGCAGTGGCGGGACATGTCGGCGAAGATCTCCACGCAGCGGGCGTCGATCTCCGCCCGGTTTCCTTCGGCCAGGAGGGCGCGGACCTCGGCGAACGTCAGGCCGCCGCGGCAGCGGTCGTCGTCGAGGTCGAACCGGGCTTTCATCAGGGCCACCATGGGGTCCGAGTCGGCGTCAGCGCCGTGGACCACGGGTTTGAAGAAGCCGATGCGGTCCGCGTGCCGGTGCAGCGTGTCCGCAAGCCCCAGCGCTATCAGCGACTTACCGGATCCCGGTGTGGTCGCGCTGACGTAAATCCCCTTGGCCATGATCCGCCCTTAGGTAGTGACGTGGTGGTGCTCCGTCCCTCCATACTTCCACGGTCAGGACCGCTGGACATCCCTGCTGTGGGGTTGCGGCTCGGAGGCCGTGCGGCCCGGCGCCCCGGGCTGCCCCTGGGCCGGCCCGACGGCGAGCTCCCGGATGTGTTCGGTGGCGGCCCAGCTGGCCAGCAGCCGCAGCCGTTCATCCGACGGCGATCCCGGCACCGCCGGGTAGACGGTCAGCCTGAAACCGGGGTCCTCGGCGAGATCCATGGCTTCGTACGTGAGCTCGAGCTCCCCCACGACCGGGTGGTGGAACATCTTGGTGCCGGCGTAGTGGCGGCGGACGTTGTGGGCTGCCCAGCGGGTGCGGAATTCTTCGCTGCGCGTGGACAGTTCCCCTACGAGGTCCGCCAGGCGTTTGTCGAAGGGGTTCTGGCCGCTGTAGGTCCGCAGAAGGGCCACGTTGGTGTTGGCGGCCAGTTCCCAGTTGGGGTAGAAGTCCCGGGCTTTGGGATCAAGGAAGATGAACCGGGAGTGGTTGGCAGGCCGGGCGGGACTGCGGTACATCTCGGAGTACAGGGCATAGCCGAGCTGGTTGGCCGCCACGATGTCCATGTGCTGGTTGCCGATGAAGGCCGGCGCTGCCGTGATGGCGTCCAGCATGAATTGAAGGGGCGGGCGAACGGTCCCGCTCTGGAGGGGCCGCTGCTTGGTCCTGCCGGACGCGTTGGAAGCCCTGGCAAGGTTGTAAAGGTGGTCACGTTCCGCTTCGTCCAGCTTCAGGGCCCTGGCGATGGCGTCGAGGACACTTTCGGATGTGCCGGACAGGTTTCCGCGCTCGAGCTTCGTGTAATAGTCCACGCTGACCCCGGCGAGCATGGCGACTTCTTCGCGGCGCAAGCCGGGAACCCGGCGTCGTCCGCCAAAAAGCGTGAGTCCGGCCATTTCCGGAGAGATCTTGGCGCGTCTTGAGGCGAGGAACTCCCTCACCGCCATCCTGTTATCCACTCGTTCACGCTACACCGGGGCGGCGGGTCCTAGGGAGGTACTGCCAGAACCCGGATAGGGAGAGCCGTGGCTAGGAAGGGCGGGGCCGGGTTGAATGGGAAACCAAGCCCATCACCACTGGAACGGAGCCAGCATGACCGCCACCGGCGCCCCTGCACACGCCACTGCACCCGGACCTGCTCCCGCACCCAGACAGGCCGTCGGCCGGCCGCTTGCGGTGGTACTCGGGCTGTTGACAATCTTCGGTCCGATTTCCATGGACCTCTACCTGCCGGTCCTCCCGGCCCTCACCGCGGAGCTCCGCAGCACAACGTCCGTGGCGCAGCTGACCATCACCGCGTGCCTGCTCGGCCTGGCCATCGGGCAGGTGGTGGCCGGGCCCATGTCGGACCGCTTCGGCCGCCGGAAGCCACTGATCATCGGAGTGATCGCCTACACGGTCACCTCGGTGGTGTGCGCGCTCAGCCCCACGGTCGAAACCCTCATCCTCGCCCGGTTCGTCCAGGGCCTCGCCGGCGCTGTGGGCATTGTTATCGCGCAGGCCGCCGGCCGGGACGTCTACTCGGGCGGGAAGCTGATCCGCTACTACGGCCGCCTCACCGTCCTCGGCGGGCTGGCCGCCATCATCGGCCCCGTGATCGGCGGCCAGCTCGCGGCCGTCACGGACTGGCGCGGAGTGTTCCTTTTCCTCGCCGCAGTAGGTGTGGCCATCCTCATCGCGTCCCTGCTGATCTTCCGGGAGACCCTCCCGCAGGACCGGCGCATCACCGGCGGCCTTTCCCACACCCTCAATGACTTCCGCCGGCTCCTGGCGGACCGGATGTTCGTCGGCGCCGTCCTGATCACGGGCTTCACCTACTCGGCGATCTTCGCCTACCTGAGCGGGGCAACGTACATCCTCCAGGGCATGTACGGGCTCTCCCCGCAGGGGTACTCGTTCGCCTTCGGACTGAACTCCCTGGGCTTCGTGATCTTCGGGTTCATCTCCGGTCGGCTGGCCGAGCACTGGTCCGAACGGGGAACCCTCGCCGTGGGCCTGGCCATGGCCCTCGCCGGCGCCCTGGGCCTGCTGGCCACGGCGCTCCTGCACCTGCCGCTGATCGCGATCATCCTGTCCCTGTTCACCATGGTCAGCGGAGTGGCCGTGACCAGCCCGCCGGCCACGTCGCTTGCGCTCAAGGAGTACCCCGACATCGCCGGCACGGCGTCCTCGCTCCTGGGCCTGGCCCGGTTTTCCTTCGGCGGCCTGGCGGCACCCCTGGTAGGCATCGGCGGGGCCAACGATCCGGTGCCTTTCGGCATCGTCGCGGCTGCCGCCGCCGCAGCGGCCGCACTCTGCCTGGGACTGGTCCGCCGCCGTCGAACGGTCAGCGGGGCGGGCGTCAGTTCGGTCAGCGGGGCGGGCGGGCTCGGCTGAGCTGCTGGATGAAGCGCCCCAGCGCGGTGACCTCCGCAGGGTTGTCAGCAAGTGCCACGAGGCCGCATGCAACACTGGCGAGTTTGATATTGCTGCTGTTGCTGTAGGCGGTCAGCAGTTGGAAGGCCTCATCCGATCCGATCCCGAGCCGGCCCATGAGGATGCCCTCGGCTTTCGCGATGGTGCTCCGGGTAGCCACTGCGCCGCGGACGGCTTCGCGCGCGGCCAGCTCCGTCTCCCGTTGGATTGTTGACGTCAGGTCCAGCATGACTCCCGAGATCGTCGACACCTTGCCGGCCTCGTCCAGCGCTGCCTCCCCCGCCGTCAGCACTTTGCGCTCGCGGGACGCGGCATCGATCAGGCGATGATAGATGGCAACATGACCGCCATGTGCGAACAGTTCGTTGCTGACCTCCTGGATTCGCGGCAGGTCATCAGGGTGCTTGTGCGCCATCGTCAGCTCCATTGTTGGAACGACGTCACCGCGGCGGTAGCCGTGGATCCTGTAAACCTCGTCCGACCACGTCATGGCCCGGGATTTGGCATCAAAAACAAACGTCCCGGCCAACAAGTTTGACGCCCCCAAAGCACTCGAGTACGTCCGCGCCTGCCCCAAAATTCCGCTCATGGCGTCCCCTGTCATGGGTCGGCTTCCCCCGCCTCCGATCGTACGCCGATCGCGCCTGATTCCTAAGGTTCAGCCCTCACCGGCGGAAAACTGATATTCCCATTCCAGTTCGGGATCAGCGATTCTTCGCCTTTGTCGGCGGGATGTTCGTGTTCACGTCCTTGACCGGTTCCGAGATGTGGGGCAGCTAGCCGGACCGGGAAGCACCCACAAACGCCCTCGCACGACCGCCGGAGAAACCAGCGGCTCTTGACAGCATGCCCCAAAATGGGATTACCTAATGAACATTCGGTAAATAAAGCTGGAGGCAATGACGCATGGCTGAAGCAACGCTCTCCGGGGCCACCCACCCCATCCTTGAAAACGACTATGCCTCTGAATGGATGGGCATCGAAGTCCTCAAAGTGGACGACGGTCACGCCACCATCCGCATGACCCTCCGGCAGGAAATGCTCAACGGCTTCGGCATGGCCCACGGCGGAATGATCTTCGCCTTCGGCGATACCGCATTTGCCCTGGCCTGCAACCCGGCGGGCTCGCCTGCCGGCACGGCGGGAGGCGACGGCGACACAATCACCGTGGCGTCCGGCGTCGACATCAATTTCCTCAAGCCGGCCTTCACCGGCCAGGTGATCACTGCCGTCGCCAACCGACGCGCCCATGCCGGCCGCAGCGGACTCTACGACGTCCAGATTTACGCCGCAGACCCCCACACCGCCGCAGGCACCAACACAGGCACCAACACCGACGCCCCCGCAGGCACGAACGCCGGCACTGCCGCCGGCAGCGCTAATGATGAAACCCCGGGCGAGCTCATCGCCGAGTTCCGCGGCCGCAGCCGCACCATCTCCAAGAAATAGAAACAGGGACCCCCAGATGACCCTCCACGCCACTGAACCAGCAGCTGCCACCGACGCCGTGCTGGACCGCGAAGAAACGATATCCCGCGACGAGCTGGAGGCATTGCAGCTGAGCCGCCTCCAGCACACGGTCGCCTACGCCTATGACCGCGTGCCACTGTACAAGCGCAAGTTCGACGAGGCCGGCGTCCACCCCACCGACCTCCGCGAACTGGCCGACCTGGGCAAGTTCCCCTTCACCACCAAGGAAGACCTCCGCCTGGAGTACCCCTTCGGCATGTTCGCCGTGCCGCAGCACGAGGTGGCCCGCATCCACGCCAGCTCCGGCACCACCGGCCGCGCCACGGTGGTGGGCTACACCAAGAAGGACCTCGCCGACTGGGCCAAGCTGGTGGCACGTTCCCTCCGCGCTTCCGGCGTCCGGCCTGGCATGAAGGTCCACAACGCCTACGGCTACGGCCTGTTCACCGGCGGCATGGGCGCCCACGCCGGCGCCGAGGCCCTGGGCTGCACGGTCATCCCGATCTCAGGCGGCCAGACCGAACGCCAGATCACCCTGATCCAGGACTTCAAGCCCGACGCGATCCTGGCCACCCCCACCTACCTGCTGACCATCGCCGACGCGATGATGAAGCAGGGCATCGACCCGGCCTCCACCTCACTCAAGTACGCCGTATTGGGTGCCGAGCCGTGGACCGAGGAAATGCGCCACGAGCTCGAAACCACCATGAACCTCAAGGCCTGCGACATCTACGGCCTGTCCGAGGTCATGGGCCCCGGCGTGGCCGGTGAAGCCGTGGAAACCCAGGACGGCAGCCACATCTGGGAGGACCACTTCCGCCCCGAGATCATCGACGCATTCGACCCCACGAAGGTCCTGGGCGACGGCGAACACGGCGAACTGGTGTTCACCTCGCTCACCAAGGAAGCGCTGCCCATCATCCGGTACCGCACCAAGGACCTCACCCGCCTGCTCCCCGGCACCGCCCGCCCCGCGCACCGCCGCATGGGCCGCATCACCGGCCGCAGCGACGACATGATCATCCTGCGGGGCGTGAACCTGTTCCCCTCGCAGATCGAGGAAATCGCGCTGCGCATCCCCGAGCTCAGCCCGCACTTCCAGCTGGAACTGACCCGGCCCGAGGGGCAGCGGATGGACCAGCTCACGGTGAAGATCGAACGCCGGGAATCCGTCTCGGTAGAGGGAGTGGCCTCGGCCGCCAAGGTCCTGCAGCAGCAGATCAAGATCCACGTCGGGTCCTCCTGCACCGTGAACGTCGTCGAGCCCGGGTCGCTGGAGCGCTCAAACGGCAAACTCCGCCGGATCTACGACCTGCGCCCGAAGGCATAGCGCGAACGTACACTTGCGGCCCCACCGGGCAGCAGCCACGAAGGGTCCGGGTCCCCCCCGGACCCTTTTGGCGTGCCTGGTATTCCACGCGGGCCGTCCGCAGGTTCGCCATTTTCGGCACATGTTGCCGCAACTTAGGCAATCGGTTGCCAAATGCGGCTTTCAACCCCTAGTCTGGAAAGCGCGCCCACGCAGTGGTGGGTGCTTTCTCCAGAACAGGAACAGCAATGACGCATACTCCCTTGCCTACGGGAACCCCGCCACATGGCGCCCTCCACCCGGTCGCCGTCAATAAGACCGAGCTCCGCCGCGCCGGCTGGGCAGGGTTCATCGGAACCGTTCTGGAAAACTACGACATGGTTGTCTACGGCGTGGGCACCGCCATCATCTTCAACACCCTGTTCTTCCCCAACGTCTCCCCCGCAGTCGGCTTCATCGCCAGCTTCGGCGCGTACGCCGTCGGCTTCATTGCCCGGCCCATGGGCGGACTGTTCTTCTCCCGTTACGGCGACAAAATCGGCCGGAAGTTCGTGCTCGTGGCCACCCTGGCCCTGATGGGCACCGCAACCTTTGCCATGGGCCTGCTGCCCACCTACGAATCCGTGGGCATCCTGGCCCCGATCCTCCTGACCGTGCTGCGGTTCATCCAGGGCTTCGGCGCCGGCGCGGAAATGGCCAGCGCGGTGGTGCTGCTGGCAGAGTTCGCCCCCAAGGGCAGGCGCGGCGCAATGACTTCGCTGGTATGGGCCGGTGCCGCCGTCGGCTCCGTCTTCGGCTCCGGCGCCTGGATCCTGGTGCAGCTGCTGCCGCGCGAAGACCTCGAATCGTGGGGCTGGCGCCTGGTGTTCCTTTCCAGCGCCCTCGTGACCGTGGCCGCATACCTGATCCGCCGCAACATGAAGGAATCACCGGTCTTCGCCGAACTCAAGAAGGAGCACGTCGAGGCAGCCTCGCCGGTCTCGGAGGTGCTCAAGAAGGGCCGCCGCCCGCTCCGCCAGGTCTTCCTCATCAACATGGGCACCCACGCCCATTCCTACATTTACCAGGCGTTCCTGGGCACCTTCCTGATCTCCGTGGTCAACATCGACAAGGCACTCATCCCCCAGATGCTGGCCATGGGCGGCCTCTTCGCCATTCCCGCCGCGCTGATCGCCGGACGCGCCACCGACCGCTGGGGCCGCAAACCGGTGAACGTCTTCATCCTCGCCTTCCTCTTCCTGTTCTCCTTCCCCGCGTTCTGGCTCAGCAGCACCGGCAACGTCTGGCTGATCGCCCTCGTCTACGCAGTCGGCTTCACCTTCGCCGTGGAAGGCGGCATCGCGGCACAGTCGGCCATGTACGCCGAGCTGTTCGGCTCCAAGTACCGGTATGCCGGCGTGGCTATTGCCCGCGAGTTTTCGGCCATCTTCGGCGGCGGCATCGCGCCCATCATCTGCTCGGGGCTGCTCGCCTGGGCCACCGGCTCCTACTGGCCCATCGCCGTGTACATGATGGTCATCGTCGGCATCTCGCTGTTCCAGGCGATCAAGGCCCCGGAGACAAAGGACCGCGACCTCACCCTGGAGGAGAACGCCAGCTAGGGCGGTGCCCACCCTTCATAAAGGGCCGACGTCGGAAGGTCACCGACATGGGGAAGGTCCCCGGCTGCTGCAGCCGGGGACCATCCTTTTACGGGAGGCATTCAGTGCACTACTGCCAATGCGCGACAGCGCTGTGACGTGCCGATGGCTAACCGCCAGCCGGGCAGCCCAACGTGCCTGATCCCGTCCCGATCCTTGAAACTTTTGAGTTAGAACCGGCTCCGTGCCGATAGTTCCTCTACAAGCTTTCTAGCACCGGGGCACGGCGCAGGCAAGGGATTTCTGGTCCATGACACCGATTGCGCCTAATAACCGAACGTTCATGAGAAAATAGCCGGTATGTCCACAACTGATGCACCCACCAAGCGCGGCCGCCCCGGATACGACCAGCAGTCGGTGCTGCAGATCGCCGTCGAGGTCTTCAACCGACACGGCTACGACGCCACATCCATGGGCATCCTCGCCGAAAACCTTGGTATTTCCAAGTCGGCCATCTACCATCACGTCCCGTCCAAGGGCGACCTCCTCAAGCTCGCCCTTGAAGAGGCGCTGGGCGGACTGGAGGCCATCCTCGAGCAGCCGCAGGCCCAGACCGGAACGGCCGAGGCCCGGCTGGAGTTCGTACTCAGGCAGACGATCTCCGTGCTGGTGGAACGGCTTCCGTTCGTCACGCTGCTGCTGCGCCTGCGCGGCAACACGGACATCGAGCGTGACGCCATGGAACGCCGCCGCACCTTCGACCACAAGGTGGCTGCCCTGATCTCCGCCGCCCGCGATGAAGGTTCCCTCCGCGCGGACATCGATCCCCGTACGGTTACGCGCCTCCTGTTCGGCACCATCAACTCGATCGTCGAATGGTACAAGCCCGGCGGCTCGCTCTCCCCCGAAAAGCTGGCCGACGACGTCATCACAATGGCATTCAACGGGCTCCACGCGGCACGCTAAGTCCGTTCTTCCCGCACGTCCGCCGGAGGGCTCTCCGGGGCACTCATTGACGGCGGGATAAGTGGCGCCCACCCTGTAGTCATGGCCACGAAATTATCCGAAGTCCTCTTCGGCACGTTCCCCCATTTGCGGTACCAGCCCACTCCCAAACGGGTCCGGGCCATGGTGGACGGGACCGCCGTCGTCGACACTTTGTATGCGCTCCTGGTGTGGGAGCCCAAGCGCGTTACTCCCATCTATGCCGTGCCCGAGGTGGACCTTCAAGCCGAACTCGCGCCACCGAAGCAGCAGCCGGGCCAGATTGCGGAACACGGTTTCAGGCTCGGCCTGGACGGACCGCATGCATTGGATCCGCGCACGGGTTTCGGCCGGCACACAGCGGACGGCGAGGAGTTCGACGTCGTGACTTCCGGGGCGAGGCTGCCCCGCGCGGCCTTCCGGCCGGCCGACCCCGACCTCGCCGGCCACGTGGTGCTGGATTTCAACGCCTTCGACTGGCTGGAGGACGACGAGGAGATCATCGGCCACCCCCGTGATCCGTTCCACCGCGTAGACATCCGGGCGTCGTCCCTCACCGTTGAAGTGAGGCTCGACGACGTCACGCTGGCCACCACGAACGCCGCCCAATTGCTCTACGAGACCATGCTGCCGGTGCGCTACTACATCCCGCCCGCGGACGTCCTGCTGGACATCATGGAGCCCAGCCCCAAGAAGACGGTGTGTCCGTACAAGGGGACGGCGAGCTACTGGACCTACCCGCACTCCGAAACCGGGCGGAACATCGCGTGGATGTACGACCAGCGGTTCCGCGATGCGGCCCAGATCCACGGGCTGGTGAGTTTCTTCAACGAACGGGTGGACGTGACGGTGGACGGCGTCAGGCAGGAGCGGCCGGTCACACCGTGGTCCGCGACGCCGCCGGAATCGCCGTGAGGCCGAGTGGTCCTTGATCACCCTGAAGCAGGCAAAAAGATAGGGCGTCCCGCTGAGCCGGGACGCCCGTCCTCTTCGCCTGGCCGGCCTGGTCACCGGCAGGGCCACAGGGCTAGAGCTGGTACTCCGCCTGCTGAATGCCGAGGGTTTCGTGAACGCAGAGAATATTGTTCTCGGTGTCCATGAACCATGCGCATTTTTCGGAATCGGTAGTACAAATGTGGTGTTCGCCAGTCTTCAGATCAGGGCGATCGTAATCCTGGAACCGGACGCCGCGGGCTTCCATTTCATCAACGGTCCGCTCGATGTCCCTGACCTCAAAGCTCAGCGTGGTGTGCTCGGAGTGCCTGCCATCCTTCACTGGCATCAGCTGCAGCATGGGGCCGTCGCCGCTGCCAAACAATTCGCTTCCGTCATCTGCCACGCCGCGATGAGGCAGTCCGAGTGTTTCCGCGTAAAAACGACGGGCGCGCTCTTTGTCATCCACGGGCAGGACGGTTGTGGCTGTGTTCAATACTAGGGTCATTTCGCCACCTCCTACGCAAAAAATTCTACGCCGGGGCAGGGCGGAAAGATCTTACGAAACCCTCTCTCACATCCTGCCGCCCAAACCCCGACGCTCTCTCACCGGTGAACTGGTCCACCGGGGTGAGAGAGCGTCGGCGGAAAGGGCGCAAGAAGTGAGAGAGCGTCCGGGGTGGGGGCTACTTTCCGAAGCTGTTACTTTTCGACGAGGGTGAGGACGTCGTAGGTGGCTACGATTTCGTCGTTCTGGTTGGTGAGGACGGCGTCCCAGGCCACCTCGCCGTACTCGTCGGTCTCGCGGGGGGTGATCTTCTTGGCGGTCAGGGTGACGCGGATCGAGTCGCCGGCGGCCACCGGAGTGATGAAGCGCAGGTTCTCCAGGCCGTAGTTTGCCAGCACCGGGCCCGGAGCAGGCTCCACGAACAGCCCGGCGCCCCAGGCCAGCAGCAGGTAGCCGTGCGCCACGATGCCCGGGAAGAACGGGTTGGCCTCCGCAGCCTCCTGGTTGGTGTGGGCGTAGAAAGTGTCGCCGGTGGAGTTGGCGAACTTGGTGATCTCCTCGAGGGTGACCTCCCGCAGCCCGGAGCGGACCGCGTCGCCGATGTGCAGCGTGCTCAGGTGCTTCCGGAACGGGTGCTGGCCTTCGGTCTCCAGCGTGAAGTTGCGGTCCGCGCCGGTGTGCCAGAGGCCCGTGACGGCGGTGAGCATGTTGGGCGAGCCCTGGATGGCGGTGCGCTGCATGTGGTGCATCACCGAACGGATGCCGCCCAGTTCCTCGCCGCCGCCGGCGCGGCCCGGGCCGCCGTGGACCAGGTGCGGCACCGGCGAACCGTGGCCGGTGGAGCTGCGGGCGTCCTCGCGGTTGAGCATCAGGACGCGGCCGTGGTGGGCGGCTATCCCGGTGACCAGTTCGCGGGCAACCTCGGGATCGTTGGTGCACACCGAGGCCACCAGCGAGCCGCCACCGCGGGCGGCGAGGCGCACGGCGTCGGCCAGGTCGGTGTAGCCGATCACCGACGAAACAGGACCGAAGGCCTCCAGCGAGTGGACTTCCTCAGCTTCGGCGTCCGCCCAGCTGAGCAGCACCGGGGACATAAAGGCACCGTCTTCGACGACGGCCACTCCCCCGTCCGCTTTGGTCACCTTGGGCGAATCGAGCGTGCCGTACGCGAGCTCGCCGCCGGCGTCGAGCATTGCCTGGACAGCGGCCCGGACATTGGCCAGCTGCTCAAGGGAGGCGAGCGCACCCATGGTGACGCCCTCGGCGCGGGGATCACCCAGCACCACGCGTTCCTCAATGCGGGCACCCACGGCGGCAACGACGTCGGACACCAGTTCGCGGGGCACGATGGTGCGGCGGATGGACGTGCACTTCTGGCCGGCTTTGACGGTCATTTCGGTAACCACGGACTTGATGAAGGCGTCGAACTCCGGCGTTCCCTTGAACGCGTCCGGTCCCAGGATGGCGGCGTTGAGGGAGTCGGTCTCCGAGGTGAAGCGGACGCCGCCCTTCACCACGTTCGGGTGCGACTTCAGCGAGTTGGCGGTGGAGGCGGACCCGGTGAAGGCGACGAGATCGCGGTAGTCGAGGTGGTCCAGGAGCGTGCGGGCCGATCCGGAGATGAGCTGCAGGGAGCCCTTGGGCAGGATGTTGGACTCCACGATGGCCTTGACCACGGCCGCAGCCACGTAGCCCGTGGGAGTCGCCGGCTTGACGATGGTGGGGACGCCGGCGATGAACGCGGGCGCAAACTTCTCCAGCATGCCCCACACCGGGAAGTTGAAGGCGTTAATCTGGACGGCGACGCCGGGGATGCGGGTGAAGATGTGCTCACCGGCAAAGGAACCGTCCCGGGACAGCACCTCCATGGGACCGTCCACCACCACCTGCGAGTTGGGCAGCTCGCGGCGGCCCTTGGAGCTGAAGGTGAAGAGCACGCCGATGCCGCCGTCGATGTCCACCATGGAGTCGATCTTGGTGGCGCCGGTCTGGGCGGACAGCTCGTAGAAGTGCTCGCGGCGGGCGTTCAGGTACTGGGCCAGTTCCTTGAGCTTCAGGGCGCGCTGGTGGAAGGTCAGCGTGCCGAGTTCCGTCTGGCCGGTGGTGCGTCCGTAGTCCACGACGTCGGCAAGGTCCAGTCCCTCGGTGCTCACCTTGGCGAGGAGCTCGCCGGTGCTGGCGTCCAGGACGGGGACTGCGGAAGCCGCGGCGGCGGCGTCGGGCGTCCACCAGGCGTCCCGGACGAAACTGGGAACGGTCTCCACAGTGTCCAGTGAGGATTTCGGAGCAGTTGCAGTGGTGGTCATCGTTGACGGGTCCTTCCAGCGGGGGCAAGATCATCACGGCCAGTGCATTACTGACCGTCCGTTCGGTAATATGTCTACAGTACATGAATGTGCCGTGCTGCACACTAGCCTGTTGCACACTGGGAAGACCCGACGAAAGAGAAGTGGCCCATGCAGCCCGAAACCGGCAGCGCCGAACTGTGGAAGATCACGCTTGGCGAACTCGACGAGAAGATGGGCGTGAAAATCGTCGAGGAATCCGTGGAGCGCGTTGTTGCCACGATGCCCGTCGAGGGCAACCGACAGTCGTTCGGGCTGCTGCACGGCGGCGCCTCACTGGCCGTGGGCGAGGCCGTGGGGTCCTGGGCCGCCGTGATCCACGCCAGCACCCTGGGCAAGACCGCCGTGGGGGTGGACGTGTCCGCAACGCACCACAAATCAGCGCGCGAAGGCCAGATCACCATCACGGCCACGCCCATCCACCTGGGCGGAACGCTGACCACGCACGAAGTCCTGCTCACCAACGAGGCCGGCCAGCGCCTGTGCACCCTCCGAATCACGAACCTGCTGCTGGACCGTAAGGGCCGCGCAGGGGCGGACCGGAAGGGCCGCGCGGAAAAAACTTCATGACTTTGCATCCAAAGAGGGGCTCCCGCCGGTAGTAAAGGCGTAAGCACAAACACAGCCCGACACCGGGCGTCCCTCTGAGGAGTTTGAAATGCGCAAAACAACCTACGCCGCCGGAGCACTGTCGCTCCTGGCTGCACTGACCTTCGCGACCCCCGCCCAGGCCGGCGGCTGGAACCACGACGATGCCCCCGCGAAGCTCTCGGTCCTGCACGGCGTGCCCGGCCTGACCGTGGACGTGTGGGTGGACGGGAACCTCACCCTGGATGACTTCACTCCAGGAACCCTCGCGGGACCACTGGAGCTCGCGGCCGGCGACTACGAAATCGCGGTCACCGCCTCGGACGCCACCAGCGCCGACAACCCCGTGATCGGGCCGGTGGACGTTGAACTCGACAGCGGCGGCAACTACACCGCGGTGGCCCACCTCGATGCCGACGGCGGCCCCACGGCCACGCTGTTCACCAACGACACCAAGGCTCCCCGCAACGACAACAAGGGCAAACTGACGGTGAGGCACGTAGCCGCGGCGCCCGCCGTCGACGTCCTGGCCGGCGGAACGGCAGTGATCGAGGAACTCAGCAATCCGGACGAGGCAACCCTGAAGCTCGAGGCCGGCACCGTTTCGGCGTTGGTTGCCGCGGCCGGGACCACCGATCCGGTGATCGGGCCGGCTGACGTGACCGTCGAGGCCGGCAAGAACACAATCGTCTACGCCTGGGGAAGCCTGGCCGACGGCACCCTGGACGTGGCCGTCCAGGTCGTTGACTCCGAGGACCGTGGCTGCGGCCGCGGCTGACGCATCCCCGAGTAGCAACGCATCGCTAATATCCATCACCGGCGGGGCCGCCTGAACGGGCGGCCCCGCCCGTGTGCTTCAGAGCGCTCCGCGCGCCGCTTCCGGCGTTCCGGCGTCATGGCCTGCGCCGCCATGGCCGCCGCCGTGCCCGTGGTGGCCGCCGCCCCCGCCGCCGGCGTCCCCTACCCGCTCACGGGCCAGGAACATCTCGACGTCGAACATGTTGTCCGCCCGGCGAGCGACGTTCAGGAGCGTGGACATGGATGCGACCTCTTCCACCTGTTCCTTGAGGAACCAGAGCATGAACTGTTCGCCCAGGGGGTCGTTTTCCGCCCGGGCCGCCGCGAAGAGTTCCTTGATGCGGTCCGTGACTTCAATTTCCTGGGCCAGGGCAAGGACCAGGGGTTCTTCCGCCGAGGTGAAATCGTTCCGGACCGGCTCAACGCCCGGAATCGAGATCCTGATGCCGCGGTCCAGAATGTACCGGACCATCATCATCGCGTGGTTCCGTTCCTCGAGCGACTGCCGGTAGAAGTGCTTCGCAAGCCTGGGCAAGTCCTGCCCGTCAAACCACGCGGCGATCGCGATGTACTGCTGGGATGCCGCGAACTCGTTGCCCACCTGTTTGGCGAGCAGGTCATTGAATGTTGTGGTGCTCATGGGGCTCTCCTGGAATCGGGTTTCAGGGCTGAGGACCTGCGGCACGGAGGCTCTGCTGGGCCCGGGGTTGCCGGAGGGCCTTCTTTGAGCTTGCTCCGCTGCGGCGGCGGCGGTCAAGGCCCCGCTCTCCGGCGGCCTCCCCGGCGGAGCCTCCGGCCGACTCTCTGGCGGACCGTCAGCGGGCACGGCATAATGTGGTTCCACAGGTCTCACTGCCGCTCGAAGGAGCCATCCATGACGCCTGCCGGCCCGCATGATTGGGACGCTGCTCTCGATCATGCGTTCGCGTCCGGCCAGGAAGCGGCCCTCGCCGAGGCTTACCGGCGCCTGAGTCCGCTGGTGTACACCCTGGCGCTGAGGTCGCTGGGGGAACGCTCAGCGGCCGACGACGTCACGCAGGAAGTCTTTATCCGCGCCTGGAAATCACGCGCCAGTTACCGGCCGGAAGCCGCCCGCCTGCCTGCCTGGCTGGTGGGGATCACCCGCAACGCGATTTCCGACGCATTGTCCGCGCGGATGCGCCGGCAGGAGCTGGAACATGCCGCAGTGCAGTTCGTGGGTGACGACCGGGTGGCCGTGCCGCCGGCAGCCGACGTGGAAGCCGTGGCCGACCGCATAACCTTGGAGGAAGAGCTGGACCGGTTGGGCGATCCACAGAAGGCGATCATGAAGCTGGCGTTCTACGAGGACCTCACGCACGACCAGATTTCGTCGCGTCTTCAACTGCCCCTCGGTACGGTCAAGAGCCACATCCGGCGCAGCCTCTCCCGGATGCGGACCCGCCTGGAGGTGGGCCATGAAGCATCTTGACGACGAGCAGCTGAGCCTGATGGCCCTGGGCGAACCCGCCCTGACCCCCGCCGAGGCGGACCACCTCGCGTTCTGCAGTGAATGTTCCGGCACCCTCGCGGCCCTGGAACGCACCGTGCGCGCCGCCACGGTGGATCCCGCCCGGGTGGAACTGGCCACGCCCGGGCCGCGCAACTGGGCAGCCATCCATCAGGCACTGGGCCTCTCCCCCGATCAGGCGGAGGACCCGTTGAGCCGGCAGGGCGCCGCGGGCAGCACGACGACGACGGCGGGCTCCGCGACGCCGGTCACCCCTCCGACGCCGCTCCGTCCGCGGACCGAGGGCACGGCGGCAGGTTCCGCAGGAGAGGCTGGTTCGGCAGGATCCGGGTCCCCTCGGACCGGCGCGGGTGCCCGGCGCTGGGTGGCGATGGCGGCCGCCGCAGGGATCGTAGTGGGCGCGGCCGCAGTGTGGGCCGGCTACAACGTCCTCGGTCAGGGCCCGCAAGCGGGTCCCTCACCCTCGCCCACCGCTCCCCAGCCCGTGGTCATCGCCCAGGCTCCGCTGCAGCCGCTGGCGTCCTACACGTCCACCGGCAAGGCCCTGGTGGAGGAGCTTCCGGACGGCACGCGACAGCTGGTGGTCCAGCTCTCCGACGGCCAGATCAGCGGGTTCCGGGAGGTTTGGGTGATTTCGCCGGATCTGTCCAAGCTCGTCAGCCTTGGCGTGCTGGACGGTGAGCCCGGCGTTTTCGCCCTCCCCGCAGGACTCGACCTTGCGGAATATCCCATCGTAGATGTGTCCAACGAGCCGTTCGACGGCAACCCCGCGCATTCTTCGGACAGCATCGCCCGTGGTGAACTGGCCGCTGAAAACTGAGCCGTACGCCGTCGTGCCTTACACCCGTTTTCCCGTGCAATGAAGGGCCGATCGGCCCGGAAGTGGAACGGCCGGGACTGCTACGTTTGCTGTGCCGAGCGACGAAACACCGCCTTCACTAACCGGCAAGACCGGAAGGGAACAACCATGCTCTCAGACACTGCATCTCCTGTCATCAAGGCAACGCTGCCTGTAGTTGGCGAGCACATCGAGGAGATTGCCAAGCGGTTCTACAAGCACATGTTCGAGGCGCGTCCGGACCTCCAGGACGGCCTTTTCAACCGGGGGAACCAGGCGGACGGCCGGCAGCAGCAGGCGTTGGCGGGGTCCATTGCCGCGTTCGCCGGGTTCCTGGTGGACAAACCCGATCAGCTTCCGGACCATCTGCTGTCCCGGATCGCCCACAAGCACGTCTCGCTGGGCCTGGCCCCGGACCAGTACCAGGTGGTCCACGACCATCTGATGTGGTCCATTGTGGACGTGCTCGGAGATGCCGTGACTCCCGACGTTGCCGCCGCCTGGGATGAGGTCTACTGGCTCATGGCCAACATGCTCATCAACAAGGAACGCGGCCTCTACAACGCCGTGCACCTCTCGCCCGAGACGATCTGGCGGACCTGGCGCGTAGCCCGGCGGATCCAGGAAACCGACGACGTGGTCACGTTCATCGTGGAACGGACCGACGAGCGGGACGTCAAACCCTCCCTGCCGGGGCAGTACGTCACCATCAAGATGCTGATGCACGACGGCGTGCACCAGCCGAGGCAGTACAGCCTCACGAAGGCCGACGACGGCCACCACCGGCAGTTCGCGGTGAAGCGCGTCCATGGATTGCCGACACCCGACGGCGAGATGTCCAACCTGCTCCACAACGAGATCCACGAGGGTGACGAGGTGGTCCTCTCGGCACCGTTCGGTGACGTGGTCCTCGAATACACGGACCGGCCGGTGGTCCTGGCCAGCGCTGGCATCGGCATCACCCCGATGGCCGGCATGTTGTCCCATCTGGTGAAGTCCGGCTCCCAGCGCCAGGTCGTGCTCCTTCACGCGGATGACACGCCGTCGTCGTTCCCGCTGCGGGCCCAGGTCACCGAGGACCTGGCGAAGCTAACGGACGGGTCGTTGAACACCTGGTTCCTCGAGCCCGGTGATTCATCCGCCGCTTCCGGAACCGAAAGTGCGCCGGCGTTCAAGGGGTTCATGGATGTCAACGCGGTGGAACTGCCGGACGACGCCGAGTATTACCTCTGCGGCCCCCTGCCCTTCCTGAAGTCCGTCCGGAGTGCGCTGGTTGCCCGGGGTGTCCCGGCCAAGGACATCCAGTACGAAGTCTTCGGTCCGGACCTCTGGCTGGCCGACTTCCAATAGCCTGGAGGACGGCTCAGCGGCGGGAGCGCCGCCTGGCAAGGACCAGCGCGGCGCCGCCGAGGAGCAGTACGCCCGCCCCGATGCCGGCCGCAGTGAGCAGGCCGTCGGCGCCGGTGGCCGGCAGCTGACCCGAAACGCCCGCCGGGGTGATCGCGGCGGGAACAATCACGGGCGCCGGGTCAACCACGAAGGTGAGGTTCACCGGCGCCGAGGCAACGCCGTCGACCGTCTGGCTGACTGCAAGCGTGTGGGCTCCGGCCCCGAGCCCAGCCGGAACCGGCGAGCTCCATGTGCCATCCGCAGTCTGCACTGCTGCGGCGCCGTCCACTGTGACGGTAACCGCCGCGCCCTTCAGCGCTGAACCGGTGATCCGCTGGGGAACCGCGTCGTGGGCGAAATGCTGGCCGTTCTGGATGTTCGCAACCGCGGGCGACGGCGGTACTACCGTGAACGTCCGGTTTGCCGCCGGGCTGTCGGCGGCGCCGCCGGCGGTCTGCACTGCCGTGACGGTGAACGAGCCGAACCTTGCGGGACCGGTGACGGGTACAGCCCAGGTGCCGTCGGGCCCCACCACCGCCTGCCCGGTGGCGTCACCGGAGAGCTCCACCCTGGCACCGGGGGTTCCGGTTCCTGCAATGCGCTCGAGTGCCGTGAGTGCTGCGGCCTCTCCCGGCGTCGAAATGACGGGTGCCGGCAGCTCGGCCGGCAGCACCGTGACGTCGAACGAGCTGGCGCCGGAATGGCTGAAGCCGTTGACGGTTTCCGCTGTGAATCGCAGCCGGCCCGCCGGGGAGGGAGCGGTGAACTGCCACTGCCCCGAGGCGTCCACGGGGACGTCCATCGGCGCCTCGCCGAGCACGGTGATGCGCACCTTAGAACCGGCGGCTACCGCGGAGGCCGGGGCCGCAGGGACCTGCCCGGTGATGGGCTGGCCGAGCGCCACACCGGCGCCGTCAGCCGGACTCGTGAGGGAGGGTTTGTTGAGGAACAGCTGGAGCTGGACGCCGGGAAGCCGGGTCATGGCGTCCTCCAGGGTGGTGGCCACGGCGAAGTTGTTGATCGGCTGGCCGGCAACCACCTGGTCCCCCGCGGAGTGTGTGCCGACGGCGAAGTTGCCGCTGATCCAGGGTCCGCCGGAGTCGCCGCCGCTGGACTGCACGGAGGTGGACAGGAAACCGCGGAAGGCCCGGAGGTCGGCCGGGTCCGTGGTGAACCCGCCCACGACGTAGATGCCCACCTCGTCCACGGTGCCGCAGGACCAGCCGGCCGTACGGCCGGAGCGGCAGACTGCCTGCCCCGGCGACGGCGAGGCGGTTCCGATGATCTTCACGGCCGTGGATCCGGGATCCGTGGGTGCGTCCCAGCGGCTGGCTGCTGGCTGGACCTCGACGCCCGGCCGGATGCCCTCAATGACCGCGATGTCCGTGCCGACGTTTCCGGGGTTGGCTTCGTCTCCGGTGATCCAGGAGTTGCCCGGCCCGCCGAACTGGCTGAAGCCGAGGGCACCCAGCAGTGTGTTTGCCGGTGATGCCGGACGCTCCAGGTTTGCCGTGGAAAGGGTGCCGTCTTCGGTGCAGTGGCCTGCTGTGAGGACCAGCGGCTCACCCTCCGGGCTGTATGCGCCATAGCCGGCGGAGCAGATGATGCCGTTGTTGAGGACGTAGCCCTGCCCGCCGAAGAGGTCCTCCTCGGGGGCTAGCGGTGCGCCTTGCTCGAGCCGGACGTTGGTGTAGCGCGCCACGAATTCCGACGGCGAGGGCGAAGCCGCTGGGGTTCCGGGAGCCACGGTGTTCGCCGGGGTGCCGCCGGCCTCCGGCTGGTTGGTGCCGCCGGTGCGGATCACGAAGCTGCCGTTGGCGTAGGCCACTGCCTGAAGGCCTTCGGCACCCACCTCGCGGACGTAGTCCTTGAACAGCTGGTCGGTGCTGGCCGCGAAACGTTCCGGGGCGGCCGGCTGCGGCTTCGCAGCGCCGACAAGCGGCGCAGCGGCGACAGGCGGCGCGGATGCCACAGCCGGCGCAGCGGCCGCAGTCGTCGTGGCAGCCACCAGCACAAAATCGCCAGGTCCGGCCGCATTCAGTTCAGCCACCCGGGCTTCAAGCTCGGGGCCGCCCCCTTCGACCACAATCCGGCCGTTTTTCAAGCTGATTCCCACATAGCCGGGCAACGCCCGCAGGGAGGCAACGGCGTCGGCCGCGCGTTTGCCCTGGTCACCGGCCGCGTTGAACTGTTCCAGCGTCATGCCCAGGTCGCGGAGAACGGCCTCCGTCAGGCCTGCGTCGCTGATTGCGGGTGCGGAACCGCCCGCGGCGGGCGCCGACGTCGAAACCGGAGCCGATGCCGAAGGATCGGGGACCGGAGGACCGGACTCGGCGACGGCGGGAACCGCGAGGAAGGTGGCGCCGAACGCCAGGGAGGCCGTTGCGGCCAGTGCCAGGGCGCGGTTGAACGGATGCCGGCCGGAATGAAGCGTCAAGGTGTCCCCCATAGTGTGTTCACGTCGTCACCCTGCTTGCCAGCCGCGACTGGATGGCAGCCAACTCGGCCGGGGTGATCCCGTGCCGCAAAAGGTAGTTTCGGGTGTCCAGCCCCCGGACGAATTTCAGGGCTCCGCCGCCGCGTTTCTCCAGTAGTGGCACCAAAGCGTCCTCATCCAGGTAGCGCTCATGTTTGTGGGGCGGACCGACTGTCCGGTGGCGTTCGTTGATGCCCCGCATGGCAGCCTGGTAGCCGGCCACGATCTCGTGGTCTCCGGCACCGGTGAGATCCTGGAGCATGGCGGCGATCATTCCGCTGCGGTCCCGCCCGGCCGAGCAGTGGATCACTACGCCGGCGGGGGCCGCGGCTATCGACCTAAAGACGGCCGCAAGTTTGTCCGGGAACAGCCGGGCGTTGGCCGCGTAGCAGGCCGGATCGTTCAAGTAGGGGAAGCATAGTTCTTTGAACTCCGGGTGGTGCGGGTCCTCGGTGGGGGCGTGCACCACGTCGAACGCCGCCAGCACCTCCGCGCTCACCTCGGGGTCGGTGTCCCTCAGCCCTTGTTCCGACGGGTTCCGGAGGTCGATCACGGTGCGGACGCCGTCGTCGTACGCCTGTTTCCAGCCCGACTCGGTGACCCATTCCCGGCGCCCCATGCGGAAGACGCTGCCCGAAATGCGCCAGGCGTTCACGGCTCCGTCCCAGTGCACGGGCTGTCCAGGCTGTTCCATCCAGACAGCTAACCACAGACCCCCGACATCCGGCACGCGTAACGGCTGAAGTTTAGAGTGGCGTCCGGCAAATAAACGGGTACTCCGGCCCGTGTCCGGCGGGCAGGCGTCAGCGTACCGTTGGGCGTACTTGCGGCCTGGCCGCGGCCCGTGGCTCCGCAGCCCCGGTGCACAGTTCAGAACAAAGGGGAAACTGATGAGTGACCGGAAATTACGACGGCGGCGCGCGGCATTCGCGGCCGGTTTGGCAACAGTGGCGCTGGCAATGGGAACCGCGGCGGGGCCGGCGGGTGCGGCACCTGCCCTTTCCTATGTGGCGCTGGGCGACTCTTTCGCGGCCGGACAGGGTGCGGGATCGTACTTGGATTCGTGCTACCGCAGCTCACTCAGCTATCCGGCCGACGCCATTGCGAAGAAGACCGTGCGCCTTGCCGTCAACGCGGCGTGCGCGGGAGCAACAACGGACGTGGTTGTGTCCACGCAGCTCGAACGGCTGAATAAGAGCGTTGAGGTTGTGACCATCACGGCAGGCGGCAACAACCTCGACACGACCGGCTTGCTCGCGGACTGCACACCTGATCCCACCAGCCTTGCGTGCCTGCTGGGGCTCCAAGAACGCTCGATCGTCCTTGCCCAGGCAAGTCTAGACTCAGGCCCCCTCTACCAAAGCCTGCTAACCATGGTGAGCACGGTGAAAAACAAAGCACTTGATGCCCGTGTCTACGTGACCGGCTACCCTTTGCTCTTCCACTCACCGACAGTTCCCGCAGAGGTCATTGCCAACCAGCTCACATTAGGCCTGAACCTTGCTATCAAAAACGCCGTCGAGGACGGGGGTGCCACGTATGTCGATGTAGCTCCGGCCTTCTTCCGTCACGGAATCGGGTCCGGGGAGCCGTGGATCAACGGCCCCGGAGCGGGTCCAATAGATGCCTACCACCCCAACGCCGCCGGTTACCTGGCCTATAATGCAGCCCTGGCCGAAGCTGGAGCCTACTCCACGCCAACCCCCTAGCGCTGCTTGGCCAGCCTGAACTCCAGGCCGGCGCGGACCATGGGCCACTCGTGCTCCAGGATCGAGAACACCACGGTGTCCCTGAGCTGCCCGTCAGCGGTCCTGGAGTGGCTGCGCAGCACGCCGTCCTGTTTGGCTCCGAGCCGCGCAATCGCCTCGCGGGACTGGTGGTTGAGCCAGTGGGTCCGGAACTCAACCGCCGGGCACCCCAGGGTTTCAAAGGCGTGCCGCAGGAGCAGCAGTTTGGAGTCCGGGTTGGTCCCTGTGCCGTGCGAAGAAGCCGCGTTCCAGGTGGAGCCGATCTCCACGCGGGGAGTGGCGGCGTCGATGTTCATGTACGTGGTCATCCCGATCACGCGGCCGGGACCGCCGGTGGCCGGGTCAACAAGGCGCGCGGTGAACGGGAGCATGGAGCCCAGCTCCTGGAGTCCGAGCCGGCGGTCGATCTCTGCAGCCATGCCCTCCGGGGTGGGCACGCTCGTATACCAGAGCTTCCAGAGCTCACCGTCCCGGGCAGCCTCCACCAGGCCGTCGTGATGCGCGTGGCTCAACGGCTCGAGGACGACGTGTTGACCGGTCAGCGTGATGGGTTCAATGGAAGTCACCGCACCATCCTAGGGCGCAGCGGCTAGGCTGTCGGCATGATCACAGTAGCGGGAACCGTCAGCTCTCCCCTCCGGGCAGAGGAAGCCTTCACCTACCTGTCAGCGTTCGAGAACACCGCTGAATGGGATCCCGGGACCCCGGTGGTCAAGAAGCTCTCCGAGGGTCCCGTCGCCGTGGGCCACCGGTACCACGCCGAAGCCGAATTCCGGGGCAAACGGCAGACGCTCATCTACGAGGTGGTGGAGCTGACCCGGAACCACATCAAGCTGCGGGGCGAAAACAAGACCGTCATTTCCGAGGACTCCATCGACGCCACACCCGACGGGACCGGCTGCACGGTGAAGTACACGGCGCAGTTCCAGCTCAAGGGTGCCCTGAGGATCATCGAACCGTTCATGAAGCCGGCATTCATGTCACTGCGGGATCCCGCCTTGGACGGCCTGAAGTCCGCGCTCGACGCGCGGGCCGGGCACTAGGCAGCCGGGCGCTCAGCCGCCCACGCCAGGCGGGAACGCCGCCGTCGGACGCTAGGCCGGCCAGTCGAAGAAGCCCTTGCCGGTCTTCCGTCCCAGTTCGCCGCGGGACACTTTGTCGCGCAGGATCTGCGGCGGAACAAAGCGCTCCCCCAGGGTCGACTGCAGGTATTCCGCGATGCCCAGCCGGACGTCCAGTCCCACGATGTCCGTGGTCCGCAGCGGTCCGGTGGGGTGCTTGTAGCCCAGCACCATGGCGTTGTCGATGTCTTCGGCGGACGCGACGCCTTCCTCCACCATGCGCATCGCTTCCAAGGCAATGGCCACGCCCAGGCGTGACGAGGCAAAACCGGGAGCATCATTGACGACGACGGCGGTCTTGCCGAGCGCCTCAACCCACCTTTTCGCTGCGGTAGCCAACTCCGGTGACGTCCGCTCGCCAAGCACCACTTCGATCAGCGTGGACGCCGGAACCGGGTTGAAGAAATGCAGGCCCAGGAAGTTCCCCGGACGCTTAAGCTCTTTGGCCAGTCCGTTAACTGACAGCGAGGACGTGTTGGAGGCGAGGTAGGCGTCTGCGGCGAGGCGCTCCTCGATTCCGCGCAGGGACGCCACCTTCAGGTCCCAGTCCTCCGGAACGGCTTCCACCACCAGTTGGCGGTCCTTGAAGTCGTCGTAGTCAACAGTGACGGAGAGCCTGGAGACCATCTCGTCAAGGTTGCCGTCCGTGGCGCCGCGCTCGATGCTCTTGGCCGCGGCGGACTCCACGCTTTCCCGGGCGGCTTCGGCCGAGGCTTCGTCCCGTTCCACCACCAGGACGTTGGCACCGTTGATCAGGAAGGCGTGGGCGATGCCCGCCCCCATCCGGCCGCCGCCGAGGACGCCCACAGTTGCGGGAAGGCCCGCCGGAAGTACGGAATTGCCCATGGTTACTTCGTCCCGTCTGATTGGTCTGAATTCTTGACTGTTTTCTTATCTGTTTTCTTATCCAGGAAAGCCTGCATCCGGTCGAACTTCGCCTGGGATTCGAAAAGGATCCCCTGTGCCAGCTGGTCGATCAACGGGTGCGCCTCGGCCGGTGCGTGGAACACGGATTTGGTGATCCGCACGGCCAGCGGATCCTGTCGCGCAATACGGTCGGCGAGGCTGTGGGCGCCGTCCATCAGCACCGGTGCCTCGTGGATCTCGGTGATGAGGTTGACGGCGAGGGCCTGCTCAGCACGCAGCACCAGTCCGGCCAGCAGGATCTGCTTGGCAACGGGTTCGCCCACCAGCTCCTTCAGCCGCCAGCTTGCGCCGGCCGCGGCGAGGATGCCCAGGCCCGTCTCCGGATTGCCGATGCGCACGCTGGGCGTGCCGATCCGGAAGTCCGCGGCGTACGCGAGCTCCGCGCCGCCGCCCAGGCAGTAGCCGTCCAGGGCCGCAATGACGGGCATGGGCAGCTTGGCGATCCGGACGAAGATCGTGGAGTTGATGCCTTGGAGGGCGTCGTCCCGGCGCCGTTCACGCAGCTGGGCGATGTCCGCGCCCGAGGCGAACACACCGTCTGTGCCGGCGATGATGAGCACCTTGGGGTTCTGCTCAAGCGCGGCGCAGACGGCGTGGAGTTCGTCCACCATCTGCTGGTCGATGGCGTTCCGGACTTCGGGGCGGTTGAGGAGCACCACCACGCGGTCGTCACGCTCCTCGACGAGGAGGGTTTTGAAGTCAGTGGTGCTCAAGTGTCCGTTCGCGCTTTCCGGGGCCGACATTACACGCGCTCCAGCAGCATCGCGGTGCCCTGGCCGACGCCGATACACATGGTGGCGAGGCCCATCTTGGCGTCCTCGCGTTCCATCCGGCCCAGCAGGGTGATGGCGATCCGTGAGCCGCTGGAACCGAGCGGATGCCCCAGGCTGATGGCGCCGCCGTCGCGGTTCACGATCTCCGGGTCCAGCCCGAGCCGGCGCATGCTGGCCAGCGACTGGGTGGCAAAGGCTTCGTTGAGTTCGACGGCGCCGAGGTCGGCCACGCTGTAGCCGCTCCGGCCCAGCACTTTCTGGGTGGCGGGGACGGGGCCGATGCCCATGATCTCCGGTTCGCAGCCGGCGGAGGCGCCGTCGACGATGCGGGCCCGCGGGGTGAGGCCGAGCTTCTGGATGGCCGCTTCGGACGCGACAATGATGGCGGAGGCGCCGTCGTTCAGCGTGGAGGAGTTGCCTGCGGTGACGATCGAGCCGCCCTTGACCACGGGGCGGAGCCCGGCGAGGACGTCCATGGTGGTGCCGGCACGGGGGCCTTCATCGGTGTCCACCACCGTTTCGCCCTTGCGGGTCTTGACCGTCACGGGGACGATTTCGTCCTTGAACCGGCCGGCGGCGATGGCCGCGAGCGAGCGTTCGTGCGAGCGGACGGCGAAGGCGTCGGCGTCTTCGCGGGAGATTCCGTCAAGGCGGCCCACTTCCTCGGCCGTTTCGGGCATGGAGTAGGTCATTTTGCCGTCGCGGGACAGCTCGCCCTTCTGGAACAGCGGGTTGGCGAAGCGCCAGCCGATGGAGGTGTCGAAGATGGCGCCGGGCTTGGCGAAGGCCGTCTGCGGCTTTTCCTGAACCCAGGGCGCCCGGCTCATCGACTCCACGCCGCCGGCGATCACGATGTCCGCAGCGCCGGACTTGATCATCTGGCTGGCCATGATGATGGCGCTCAGGCCGGAGGCGCACAGCCGATTAACGGTGATGCCGGGGATGTGGAGAGGCAGGCCCGCGAGCAGGGTGGCCATGCGGGCCACGTTGCGGTTTTCCTCTCCGGCGCCGTTGGCGTTGCCGAGGATTACCTCGTCGATCGAATCGGGGTCAAGGCCTGCGCGGGTGACGGCTTCGCGGACCACGAGGGCGGCAAGGTCGTCCGGGCGCACGGCGGAAAGCGCGCCTCCGTAGCGGCCCACCGGTGTCCGGGCACCGCCCACCAGAAATGCCTGCGGTCCTGCTACTGATGAGGCCATGGAAACACCCTTCACGCGATTAACGGCAATGTCATCTGCGGCGGCCAGAGCACGGGGCTCAATTTACCGACCGTTCGTTCTATAAAGATTACACTGCGGCCGCAAGGGGTCAACCGGATTACGCAGCAACCCGCCCCCCGCCCCTCCGGAGGCTAGAGAACGGTGACGCCGAGATGCGCTGCGAGGAGCGGGGCCAGCAGGCTCAGCTGGTAGTCGTCGATCACCACGCCGGCCAGGCTCTCGAGTCCATTGATGGTCCGGAAGTCGGTGCCGCGCAGGTCGAAGTCCTTGAGCTTCGCGCCGGCAAGGTCAAGGGTGCCGATAGTGCAGTTCTTCAGCGCCACCCTGGTACCCGTCACGGAGCCCAGGTCCAGCTCGCTGATGATGCAGTCGCTGATCTGCACGTCTGTCAGCCTGGAGCCGCGCAGGTTGACGTAGTCCAGTTTTCCGCCGTCGATCCGTACCGAGGTCCAGCCACTCTCGTACAGCTCCGCGGAACCCCACCGGGGATTGCCGATCTCCACATCACGCAGCGTGGCCCGCGCGGCGGTAAACACCGGGGCGTAGACGTCGGCAAGGATGCAGTCCCGGAACGTCGCTCCGCGCAGCTGCGTCTCGTTGAATGATGCCCCTTCGAATTCACACTCGGCGAAGTCCGTGCCGCTCAGTTCAAGGCCGTCGGCGTCGGCTCGGCTGAACCTGAGGCCGTCGTACCGCTCACCCCGCTGGAAGTCCGGGGCGGGTTCATCCCTGAGCTCCTCGAGCCTCACCGGTGAAAGCCGCGGCGCTGTCACCTTGGGCGCTTTTCCTGCGGCCGCCCGTCCTCCGGTGGCACTTCCTGCGGCCTGCCTGCCCGCCATCAGAGGGACTCGGCCTTGGCCGCAATGTCGGCAAGGTCCTTGGCGAGCGCCTTCCGGGTGATGCTCATGCCGATCTTGCCGAAGAGGGCCATCATGACCTTGCTCAGGACGGTGGGTTTGACCACCTGGGCGCCAAAGGTCAGCGTAAGGTCCGTCCCGCCGTCGCGCTCGGCAAGAATAAACCGCGTGGTGTAATCCGCGCCGCCCTGGAGCGCCTTGACGGTAGTGGTGCCGGCCCTGGCGGACGACGGCGGTTCGGCCTGGGACACCCACATTTCCACAGTCTCGGCCCGGCCCATCATGGTGCGGGTTTCCTTCCACCGTGTGCCTTCGCCGTACCCTCCCTCGCTGAGCATCTGGACAGAGTCCACTCCTGAGAGGGTGGCAGCGGAGCCCGGGATGTCCGAGATCACGGCCCACACTTTGTCCGGGCGGGCATTGACGTGACGCGTGAGGGTGGTCTTGTGGTCCATGCCTTCGAGCCTATCCGGCATCGCCGACAACCGTCACGGGCGACGCCGACCGGACCGTCCCACGTGGTGGATTCACTTCTTGAATTAGTAAGCATGCTTTGTGTTATGGTGAAACCGCTTAGTTTTTTAACCGGCAACGAGAGGTGGAATACACCATGGGTATCGGCGACAAAATTCAGAACGAAGCAGAGCACCTCGGCGGCAAGGCCAAGGAAGCGGCCGGCAACGCCACGGACAATGACCGTCTGCGCGCAGAGGGTCAGAAGGACCAGGTTGTTGCTGACGCCAAGAAAGTTGGCGAAAACGTGAAGGACGAGTTCAAAAGAGACTAGAGCATCCCAGGCGGTGGCTTCGGCCGCTGCCGCGGGCAACGCGGCGGGCATTCCTTTGGGGGATGCCCGCCGTTTTTGTGAGATTCTCGGGTGGATAGCAACCGCCAACGGAAGGTCCGCCCCCATGACGATTATCGACCTCAGCGGGCCCGGCACTTCAGAGGGCTCCCGCAACCTCCGCGGATACCTGGCGGAACCGGCAGGAACGGGCCCGTTTCCCGCAGTCGTGATGATCCATGAAGCGTTCGGCCTCAACGATATTGCACGACGCCAAGCGGACCGGCTGGCAGCCGCCGGGTACCTGACCCTGGCGGTGGACCTCTTCAGCGACGGCGGAGCGCGGCGCTGCCTGGTCTCCACCATGGGCTCGCTCCTGTCCGGCTCGGGCAAAGCCTTCGCGGACCTGGCCGCAGCGCGGGACTGGCTGGAAAAGTCGGGGCGCACCAACGGCAAGATCGGGGTCATCGGCTTCTGCATGGGCGGCGGCTTCGCACTGCTGATCGCCAAGAACGGTTTCAACGCCGCGGCCGTCAATTACGGCAGGCTGCCCAGGAACCCGGAAGAAGCGCTGCTCGGCGCCTGCCCCGTGGTGGGCAATTTCGGCAAGGCGGACCGCTCCCTGCCCGGCGCAGCAGCGAAACTGGAAACCGCGCTGGACAAGCTGGGCATCGAACACGACATCAAGGAATTCGACGGCGCCGGGCACGCGTTCATGAACGACGCCGAGGAAGGCCCCCGCCTGCTGCGGCCGCTGTTCCGGGTCATGGGCGTCAAGCCGGACCCGGAAGCTGCGGTGGAAGCCTGGCAGCGGATCGAAGACCACTTCGCCCGGTATCTGAAGGACTAGGACCTGAAGGACTGACCCCCGGGCGCGAACGGACACTTGAGGCCCTGCGCAGGGGCCTCAAGTGTCCGTTCGCGCTTCTCACAGGGGCCTCAAGTGTCCGTTCGCGCTCACACCTGGGGAACGACGACGGCGGCGGCCACCGTGGAAGGTGACCGCCGCCGTCGTCGTACTGCCTTGGTGACAAGCGTTAGCTGAAGAGCTCGCTCTTCGGTTCGTTGTTCCTGACCTTCTGCCAGCCGAGCCACAGCACCAGGGCGAAGAACGGGATGGTGGCCAGGGTCCAGAGGCCGAGGTGGAAGACCTCGCCGGTCTTGCTGGTCATGGTGTCGAAACCGATCAGCACCGTGATGGCCAGCAGGGCAACCAGGCCGGCCCAGCTGCTCCAGGTTCCGCCCGGCGCGGGCAGCGAGGAGACCTTGCCCTTCTTCTTGCGCAGCGCGATCTGGCTGGCGAAGATGGCACCCCAGGTGAAAATCACGCCGATCGACGCCGAGTTGAGCGCCAGGTCGAAGGCGTGCGAGCCGCCCAGCCAGATGTTGAGCAGAATGCCCACGAGGTACACCGCACCGATGGCCAGGATGGCGGCGTACGGCACGTGGCTCTTGGACATCCGGGTCAGCCACTCCGGGGCGTGGCCGTTGTTGGCCATGGTGCGGAAGATCCGGCCGATCGAGTACAGGCCCGAGTTGCAGGAGGACAGGGCGGCGGTGATGACGATCATGTTCATGACGTCGCCCATCCAGCCGAGGCCCATCTGGCCGAACACCGTGACGAACGGCGAGGTGCCGGCCACGTACTGGTCAGACGGCAGCAGCATGGCCAGGAGGGTCACGGAACCGACGTAGAAGACGACGATGCGGAACACGACGGCGCGGATCGCCTTGGGGACTTCCTTGGCAGGGTCCTGCATTTCGCCGGCCGTGATGCCGACGAGTTCAATGCCGTTGTAGGCGAAGATCACGGCATTCAGGACCAGGATCATGACGAGCGCGCCCTTGGGGAACATTCCGCCTTCGGCCGCGAAGAGGTTGTTGACCGATGCGTGGCCGTCGCCCACCTGGGCGTTGGTGACCACCATGAAGGTGCCCACGGCCAGGAAGATGACGATGGCGCCGACCTTGAGGCAGGAGGCCCAGAATTCGAATTCGCCGAACGCCTTGACGCTCAGGAGGTTGACGCCCACCAGCAGCAGCAGCGCTGCGATGGCGGACAGTTCAACGGGCACGTTGGGGAAGAAGAACTGGAAATACAGTCCGATCGCGATGAGCTCGGCGATGCCGGTCATGGCCCAGTTGATGAAATACATCCAGCCGGACAGGTACGCGCCCTTTTTGCCGAACATTTCGCCGGCATAGCTGACGAAGGAACCCGATGTCTGGCGGTACATGATGAGCTCGCCGAGGGCACGCATCAGCAGGTACGCGATGACACCCGCGATGGCGTAGGAGAAGATCAGCGCGGGGCCGGTGGAGGCCAGCCGTCCGCCGGCGCCCATGAAGAGGCCGACACCGATGGCGCCGCCCATGGCGATCATGGTGACCTGGCGGCCGCTCAGGGACTTCTTGTAGCCCTCGGCGCTGAGGGTGGAGTCGACGACGGTGGATTGCACCGTCGGGCTCTCGAGTTCTGTGGGGGTACTTTGTGGCACAACTGTTCCTTGTGGGTCGGGGGATGGCCGGCTCAGGAACGCGGAGTTTTTGTACAGATAATTCGGGTTTATCCCCCGTTTGGGGCAATTATCCGGACAAAACTCACAAAGCGTCGAAGTTCGCGCGGCCTCCCCAGTTTACAAGGCCGGCAGAACCATCAGTGACGCAGACAACAGCTGGAAGGAGTCATGCCGAACTAATTCCCCTACCTGGAGGATGTTCGCAGAATAATATTCTGGTGATTGTCGATTTGGACGTCATAGCTGGTCAGAGGTTCGGCGCCGGTAGTGGAGCAGCCGGTGTCCAGCTCAAAGGCATTCTGGTGCAGCGGGCAGATCACCACACTCTGGTCGATGGTGCCGTCCGCGATCGGACCGCCCTTGTGCGGGCAGACAGCGGACAGCGCCCGCAGGCTGCCGTCGCGGAGCCGGAACACCGCCACCTGTTCGCCGTCGACGCCGAACGCCCGGCCCTCCCCGAACGGCACCTGCTCGACAGGGCCGAGGTTGAATCCCGCGCTCATCGGACCGGGACCTGTGGCAGCACCGTGAGCGGCAGCGAGGTGCGGAACTGTCCGGGCGTGAGCGGATCGTCGCGTTCGGTCCAGGGATCCACGTAGCTGTCCACGGAGGCCTGCATGGCGGCGTCCAGCCCGGCTGCAAGGCCCTCGGCATCGTCCACCACCACTGCCCGGATGTGGTCGATTCCCACCCGCGGCACGAACGCGTAAGTGCGCTCCAGCCAGTTGGCGTTCTCCCGGTAGTACTGCATGAACCGGCCGGTCAGCACCTTGACCTCCTCAGGGTCGTCAACGGTGGCCAGCAAGTCGCCCTTGCGGATGTGGGCGCCGGCCGCTCCCCCGACATAGATTTCCCAGCGGCCGCCTTCCACGGCAACCACACCGACGTCCTTGACCAGCGACTCGGCGCAGTTCCGCGGGCAGCCGGACACCGCCAGCTTAAGTTTGGCCGGCGCCTCGATTCCCTGGAACCGTGACTCGATGTCGATGCCGAGCCTGGTGGAATCGCCGGTTCCGTAGCGGCAGAAGTCCTTGCCCACGCATGTCTTGACCGTGCGGAAGCTCTTCCCGTAGGCGTAGCCGGACGGCATGTCCAGGTCCGCCCAGACCTGCGGCAGGTCCTCCTTGGGCACCCCCAGCAGGTCGATGCGCTGCCCGCCGGTCAGCTTGATCAGCGGGATGTTGTGCTTTTCGGCGACGTCGGCAATCCGGCGCAGCTGCTGCACGGAGGTCACGCCGCCCTTCATCTGCGGCACCACGGAGAACGTGCCGTCACGCTGGATGTTGGCGTGGACGCGGTCGTTGATGAACCGCGCGTCCCGCTCGTCGATGTACTGGTCCCCGAGCATCATCTTCATCAGCGACGCCAGGCCCATCTTGGATTTCGCATCCTCCGCGCTGCCCGGCGCCAGCGCGGCGAACACTGAGGACACAGAGCGGAGCCCCTGCTTGCGGATGGCCGCCATCAGCGAGGGCTTGTCCAACGGGATGCCCGGGACGTAGTAGCTGGCGGCCGGGTCCTCCGCCACGTCGCCGTCGGCCGCCCATTCCACCACCTGCTTCACCAGCAGCTTGCAGGAACCGCAGCCCTTGCCGGCCCTGGTGGCGTCCATGGCTCCGGCCACGGTGTTGCACCCGCCTTTGACCACATCCACCAGGGATTTCTTGCTGACGCCGTTGCAGTTGCAGACCTGCGCGTCGTCGCCGAGCTCGGCCACGCCCTGTTCCTCCCCGGGGCCGCCCAGATCGAACATCAGCGAGATCCGCTCCTCCGGCAGCGGCAGCCCCTGGTCGAAGGCCTGGGTCAGGTAGGCCACCTTGCGGCTGTCACCGAGGAGCGTGGCGCCCACCATCTTGTTGTCCCGGATGACGATGGACTTGAACACCCCGCGGCTGGGCTCGGAGAACACGATGTGCTCGTCCGTCTCCCGTTCGGGGCCCTGCAGGCCCATGGAGGCGACTTCGACGCCGGCAACCTTGAGTTTGGTGGCGATCCGGGAGCCGAGGTAGGCCGCAGCGGAGTCCGCGCCCGTGACGTGGTTGGCGAGCACCACGGCCTGCTCCCACAGCGGCGCCACCAGCCCGTAGACCTCCCCTCGGTGCTGGACGCATTCGCCCACGGCGTAGATGTCGTCCTCGTCCACCACGCGCAGCTGGTCATCCACCACAATGGCGCGTTCCACATGCAGTCCGCTCAGGACGGCGATGTCCACGTTGGGGCGGATGCCGGCGGCCACCACCACCATGTCGCAGTCGATGTCCGGCCGGTCCCGCAGCCGGACGCCGGTGACCTTGTCCGTGCCCAGGACCGCTGTGGT
This sequence comes from Arthrobacter sp. LjRoot78, assembly GCF_964254335.1. Classification (NCBI taxonomy): domain Bacteria; kingdom Bacillati; phylum Actinomycetota; class Actinomycetes; order Micrococcales; family Micrococcaceae; genus Arthrobacter; species Arthrobacter sp. LjRoot78. The sequence continues at coordinate 3,586,992 of NZ_CAXUTG020000001.1, forward strand.
GCGGCTCCCGGTGTGCACCCGGATGCCCAGGGCCTCGACGCTCCGGCGGAGGATCGCTCCGCCGTCGGGCCCCATCTGGGCGTTCATGAGGTGCCCGCCGGAGTGCACGACGTCGACGTCGATGCCGTGGCTCTGGAGCCCGCGCGCGGCTTCGAGCCCCAACAGTCCGCCGCCGATGACGACGGCCCTGCGGCGCCTGTCCGAGGGATGGTCTTCCACCTGCGCGTGCTTCACCATGTTGCGGGTGTCATCGATGGTGCGGAAGGTGAAGACGCCGGGCTTGATGGACCCGCTGGGGGTGTAGAGGCCGTCCATCGGCGGCATGAACGACTGGCTGCCGGTGGCAATGATCAGCACGTCATAGGGAACCACGTGGCCGTTGTTGGCGAAGACGTACTTGGTGAACCGGTCGATCCGTTCCACCCGGACTCCGGCGTGCAGCGTGATGTTGTTGTCCTGGTACCAGTGCAGGGAGTTCAGGAAGATGTCCGCATCGCTTTCCTCGCCGGAGAGGACGTGGCTGAGCATGATCCGGTTGTAGTTGCCGTAGGGCTCGTCGCCGAACATGGTGATGGTGAACTGCTCGGCCCCGCCGCGCGCCAGGATCTCCTCCACCGCCCTGGCACCGGCCATGCCGTTGCCGATCACTACCAGCCGGCGGCGGGCGTCCGGTGTTCCCGGCGGCCGCTTGCCTTTCGCCGCGGGAACGGGCCCGGGCATCCTGTGCTGTTCTTTGTGCTGGGACTTGGGCTGCGTCTTGTCGGTGACGGCGGTCATCAGTGTTCCACCATGCCCAGGTCGATCACGACGAAGCCCGCCACGCCCTCGGCCGCCAGCAGGAACGCCTCAATCACCGAGCCGCCCTCGATGTCCTCCACCACGCGGAGCGGCACATGGACGTCGCTCTTGGCGCCGATGGGGAAATACCGCATGGGCACGCCGTCGCGCATCAGGACCACGGTGATCAGCTCGGAACTGGAGTTCCCGCCCCGGAAGTAGAGGGTCTGGTTGATGATTCCGTCCGGAACAAAGTGGGCAAGCTCCCGGTGGATGGGAGCGGGCTTGTCGAGGCCCGCTCCTTCAAAGGGGAAAACGCCCTGCAGGAAAAGCTTCTTGGTGATCACGGGAGGGATCCTTTCGGCCGGCTGGGTAGGCCCGGCGGCTGAGCGCGCGGGTGCTACTTGAGCGTGGGAATCACTGACTCCCTTCCATCCTGCTCCGCAGTTGTTTCGGCCCGGCGTGTGCGGAGTAACGATCCTTTAACGCAAACCTCACCGTTTTCCGGGCTGCTGCCGCGCCCCGCCACTGGACGGGAAGCTACACCAGCGCGCCGTCCAGCATGGAGTACCGCAGCCAGCTCCCGCCGTCGCCCTCCCGTGCGGCGCATTTGTTGAACCACTCCCCCAGGGCACGGTCGTGGCTCACCATGATCAGCGTTCCGCCGAATTCCGAAAGGGCCGCTTCCAGCTGCTCCACCAGCACCGGTGCCAGGTGGTTGGTGGGTTCGTCCACCAGCATGGTTCCGAAGCCCCCCAGCAGCAGCCGGGCCAGGGCGAGCCTGCGCTGCTGCCCTGCGGAAAGGCTGCCCACGGGCACGTGGAATTCGGTGGTCCGGAAGAGGCCCAGCCGCAGCAAAGCCTCCGCATGTTCGTCGATGTTCCCGCCCAGGCCGGACACGAATGCCGGAAGAAGGCGCTGCCCCGGGCGGCGCGGCGGCTCCAGTTCCTGTTGCAGATAGCCGATCCGGCCGTGCCGCACCACCGTGCCCGCGTCCGGTTCCAGTGTTCCGGCGAGGACGGACAGCAGCGTGGATTTGCCGGCGCCGTTGGGGCCCGTGATCAGGATCTTCCGGCCCGCCTCCACCCGGAAATCAGTCCGTTCAAGCCGGCCGTGAACTTCCACGCCGCGGGCTTCCAGGGCGGGGGTTTCGCTCGCAGCGGAGCCGTCGGTTGCACCGGAGCCGCCGGTCGCACCGGGGCCTTCCGCAGCGGGACCGGCGTTCGCGCCGGATCCGTCCTGCAGGTCCACCGCCAGCTTCAGGGGTACGGGCGGGCGGTCCACCGGGTTGGCCTCGAGCCGGCGGAGCCGCTCCTGGGCGTTGCGGACCTTGCTGCTCGCCGCCTGCTGCCAGGTGCCGGCCTTGAAGTCGAAGCCCATCTTGTCGCCGTCGCGCCGGCGGGCGTAACCCATTTTCCCGGCCACGGTGTCCGCCTGGAGGCGCTCGGCAGCCATCGCATCGAGCCAGCCCCGGTACTGCTGCACCCAGCGTTCACGCTCGGCTGCCTTCTCCCTCAGGTACCCTTCGTAACCGTTCCCGTAGCGGTTGACGGCGCACCGTTCGGCGTCCACTTCGATGACGGAAACGGCCACCTTGCGCAGCAGCGCCCGGTCATGGGAAACCACGACGACGGTACCCCGGTGAGCGGCCAGCCGCGCCTCGAGCCAGGCCGTACCGCTCGTGTCCAAATGGTTGGTGGGCTCGTCCAACAGGAGGATGTCCGCGGGATCAGCAAGCACACAGGCAAGCGCCACCCGGTGCTGCTCCCCGCCGGAGAGCGAACCCAGCGTCCGCTGCCGGTCCAGTCCACCCAGGCCCAGGCGGTCCAGTGCCGCTTCCACCCGCGATTCCGCGGCGTAGCCTTCGCGGAGCTGGTATTCGGTCTGCAGGTTGCCGTAGCGCTCCAGCTGTTCCTCGTCCGCATCGGCCAGTCCGGATTCCAGGCTGTCCAGCTCGGCCTCGACGGCGCGGAGTGACGCCAGTGCCTCGTCGATGGCGTCTCCTACCGTGAACGACGCCGGCAGGCCGGTGGTCTGGGCAAGGTAGCCGATGCGGCCGTGGCTTTGGGCGGTGCCCTCGTTCGGCGGCTCGAGCCCGGCCAGGATCCGCAGCAGGGTTGATTTGCCGGCTCCGTTTTCGCCGACGACGGCCACGTGCTCACCGGCGCCAATCGTGAGGTCCACGGCGGTGAAGAGCCGGCGGTCACCATAGCCATGGGTGACGCCGGTCAGGGAAAGATGTTCAGTCAAGGGAATGTCCTAGCGGGTCCGCAGTGTACGGCTGTCGCCGATATTAGTGCCGGGAATTGTGTGCGGGAATGCAGCCGGATCGAAGGGCTGCGCTTAGGACTTCATCGGTCCAGACTGCCGGGCGGAGGCATCACAGTCAAGCAGTGACACCACCATGACACCATAAATCACCAAAGGGTATTGACGTGACACCATAGTGACGCCATGATGGTGTCATGCAATTGACTCAGTACGTCGCCGCCGTCCAGTCCCAGCTGGACGTTGCCGCGGAAGCCGGCGGGCCGGACGCCCGCGCACTCAGCGAGCGCCTCACGGCCACCCTGGAATCAACGGTCAGGCTTGTCCTGCTGGAAGCACTCTCCGACGCTGCCAGCGAGATCACCCTCGAGCTGGCCCCGGCCTCGGTGGAGGTCCGGCTGCGGGGCCGCGATCCCGAGTTCGTGGTGACCAACCCGCCCGCCGCCGACGACTTCGAGACGGTGGTTGAGCGGCCAAGCCAGCAAGGCCGGCAACCCACGGAAGATTTCGACGGCGCCAGCACCTCCCGTACGACGCTCCGACTTCCGGATCACCTCAAGCAGCAGGTGGAAGAGGCAGCCGGCCTCGAAGGCCTGTCCGTGAACTCCTGGTTGATCCGGGCTGTCGCGGACGCTCTCGCCGGCCAATCAACACAACGCACCGTTCGCCGGGATCCCGGCGGGCAGAACTTCACAGGATGGGCACGCTAATGAAGACGTTCGAGACACCGCAGCCAATCGCCGTCGTGGTTGATGTTTCCATCCGGGCCGATATCTGGATCGTGGCAGGCAACCGCTCTGACACCGTGGTCAACGTCCAGCCGCGCAGTGCTACCCGCGCCCTGGACGTCAAAGTGGCCGAGCAGACCACAGTGGATTATTCGGAGGGTCGCCTCCAGGTCCGGTTGCGGCCCCTGCGCCGGTACACCTGGTTCAGTGACGGCGGCGCAGTGGACATCACTGTTGAAGTCCCCATCGGCTGCAGCCTCGAGCTGAAGTCCGGCATGGGTGACCTCCATTGCGAGGGCGAATTCAGCTCCGCCGAGCTCTCTACCGACATGGGCCACGTCCGGATGGACCACTGCACGGATCTGCGCGTCCACACCGGCATGGGCGACGTGACCGTGGAACGCGTCGCGGGCCGGGCCGAAATCAAGACCGGATCAGGCAAAGTCCGCATCCGGGAAATCGACGGAACGGCCAGCGTCAAGAACGGCAACGGCAGCACGCACATCGTTGACGCGGCCGGTGAGCTCCGCGTCAGTGCCGCCAACGGAGACGTAGCCATTGAACGGGCGGGTGCAGCCACAACCATCAAGGCCTCCAACGGAGACATCAGCGTCGGCGAGGTGGCCCGCGGGACCCTCACCCTCCAGTCCGCCGCGGGCTCACTGGCCATCGGAGTCCGCGAAGGCAGCGCGGCGTGGCTGGACCTCAGCACCAAATACGGGCGCGTCCGCAACGGACTCGACGCCGCCGCCGGGCCGGGCGATACCGACGCGAAGGTGGAGATCCGGGCCCGCAGTGCCTATGGCGACATCACCGTCCGGCGCTCCCCCGTTCCCACCGTGTAAGTACCTGACAGGCAGAAACCCAGCGAAGGAGGAACCATGGCAAGCACCACCCCTGCGGCCGTTGCAGTGGCCGGGCTGCGCAAGGCATATGGCAGCAAGGAAGTCCTTAACGGCGTTGACCTCACCGTTCCGGCGGGAACCGTCTTCGCCCTCCTCGGCCCGAACGGCGCCGGCAAGACCACCATCGTCCACATCCTGGCCACGTTGATCCGCGCCGACGGCGGGGAGGTCGCGGTGGGAGGTTTCGACGTCGGGCGCCAGGCCGACGAGGTGCGCGGGAAGATCGGGCTGACCGGGCAGTTCTCGGCCGTGGACGGCCTGCTCACGGGCGAGGAAAACCTGGCCCTGATGGGCAGGCTCCGGCACCTCCAGCCGGCCGAGCTCAAGCGCCGCACGGCAGAGCTTCTGGAAACGTTCGACCTTGTTGCGGCAGCCAAGCAGCCCCTTGCCACGTACTCGGGCGGCATGCGGCGGCGGCTGGATTTGGCCATGACCCTCATGGGCGATCCCGAGATCATCTTCCTGGACGAACCGACCACGGGCCTGGATCCCCGGAGCCGCCGCACCATGTGGGAGATCATCCAGGGACTCGTGGCCCGCGGCGTCACCATCTTCCTGACCACCCAGTACTTGGACGAAGCAGACCAGCTTGCCGACACCATCGCGGTACTGGACCAGGGCCGGATCGTGGCCCAGGGCACCCCCGCCGAGCTGAAGCGGCTCGTCCCGGGCGGGCACATCCGCCTCACGTTCGGTGACCTGGCCGCTTTGGAGCGGGCCGCCGTCGTGCTCGATCCAAGCAACCGCGACGACGACGCCCTCACCCTGGACGTCGCCGGCGACGACGGCGTCCGGTCCTTGAAGGACGTGCTGGACCGTCTGGAGCGCGCCGCCGTGGATGTGGCCGACCTGTCAGTCCACACGCCCAACCTGGACGACGTCTTCCTCGCCCTGACCAGCCAGAAGGAGAACGCACGATGAGCACCGTCAGCTATGCAGCCAGTGACGCGGCAACCATGCTGCGCCGGAACCTCAAACACGTGCTCCGCTACCCCTCGATCCCGCTGTTCGTCGCGGGGACCCCGATCATATTCCTGTTGCTCTTCGTGTACGTTCTCGGCGGGACGCTGGGCTCGGGACTGGGCGGCGGCAGGGATGACTACCTTGCGTACATTGTGCCGGGCGTGCTGATGCTCACCCTCACCGGGGGTGCGACGGGAACCGCCATCTCGGTGTCCACGGACATGACCGAAGGCATCGTGGCCCGTTTCCGCACCATGGCAATCTCCAGGGGCGCCGTTCTCACCGGCCATGTCCTGGGCAGCCTCATCGAAACCATGGCCGCCATGCTGCTGGTGGCGGCCGTGGCGGTGCTGATCGGCTTCCGGCCCACAAGTTCCCCGGCAGGCTGGCTCGGAGCCCTGGGCGTGCTGACGCTCATCGCATTCTCCGTGACCTGGTTGTCCGTGGCCATGGGCATCAACGCCAAGAGCGTCGAAACAGCAAGCAACCAGCCCATGATTTTCCTGCTGCTGCCGTTCCTGGGCAGCGGCTTCGTGCCGACGGAGTCCATGCCCGACGCGTTGCGCTGGTTCGCCGACGTGCAGCCGTTCACACCGTTCATCGAAGCCGTCCGCGGGCTTCTGATGGGCACACCCGTGGAGGCCGGCACCATGCTTGCCGCGCTTGCCTGGTGCGCAGTGTTCAGCGTGGGCGGGTACGTGTGGGCGCTATGGCTTTACAACCGCAAGTCCGTCCGGGCCTAACCGGCCACGTGCGTGCCTGCGGCGCACCGCCGCAGGCACGCGCCGCCGTCGTACGCCTCAGGCGGCGAGTGCCACTGCCTTCCGGCGGCGGGCCTTCGCCAGCCGGGTGCCGATCAGCCCCTGGCGCGGGCTGAACAGGTAGACGACGGCGAAGATGGCACCCTGGGTGAGCACCACCATGGCACCGGACGCGGTGTCCAGGTAGTAGCTGAGGTAGATGCCGGCGATCGAGCACACGGCGGAGACCACCGGAGCGATCACCAGCATGCGGGAGAACCGGTCCGTCAGCAGGTACGCCGTGGCCCCTGGGATGATCAGCATGGCCACCACCAGCACCACCCCGACCGTCTGCAGCGCCACCACGGAGGTCAGCGCGAGGAGCCCCAGCAGCAGCGCGCCCAGCCGTTTCGGCGACAGCCCGATGGCGTGGGCGTGCGTGGGATCGAAGGCGTACAGCGTAAGGTCGCGGCGCTTGAGGATCAGGATGGCGAACGCCACCACACCCAGCACCAGGACCTGGATGAGGTCCGGGATGCTGACGCCGAGCAGGTTGCCGAAGATGATGTGGTTCAGGTCGGTCTGGCTGGGCGTGACGGAGATGAGCACCAGGCCCAGGGCGAACAGCGAGGTGAACACGATGCCGATCGCCGCGTCCTCCTTCACCCGGCTTGTGTTCCGGACCACCCCGATCAGGGTGACGGCGATCAGCGCGAACACCAGCGCCCCCAGGGCAAACGGCGCGCCCACGATGTAGGCCAGCACGACGCCGGGCAGCACGGCGTGGGACACGGCGTCGCCCATGAGCGACCAGCCGATCAGCACCAGCCAGCAGCTCAGCACGGCGCAGACAATGGCGGCGAGCGCGGTGGTGATGATGGCGCGCACCATGAAGTCGTAGCTCAAAGGTTCCAACAGGATGTCGAAGAGGTCCATGGCTTAGCTCCAGTCCTGTTGCTTGGAAAGGCGGCGCTCCTGGCCCACATCAAGCACCGGGCCGACGTCGAGGACCGGGACGTCCCGGGCCGGAAGGTCCCGGTTGAGGACGTCCAGGCCGAAGGCCATGGCCAGGTGCTCGGGCTGCAGGACCACGTCGGGCGGCCCGTGCATCAGGACCTTGCGCATCAGCAGCACGGCTTCGTCGCACAGCTGCGGCAGGGCGTGGAGGTCGTGCGTGGAGATGAGGATGGTGCAGCCGTCCGAGGCGAGTTCCCGCAGCAGGCGGGTGATGGTGGCTTCGGAGCGCTTGTCCACCCCGGCGAACGGCTCGTCCAGGAGCATCATGGTGGCGCCCTGGGCGATGCCCCGGGCCACGAACGCGCGCTTCTTCTGGCCGCCGGACAGCTGGCCGATCTGCCGGTTCGCGAACTCGGACAGTTCCACCCGGTCCAGGGCGAGGTCGACGGCGGCGCGGTCCGCCTTGGAGGGGCGCCGGGTGAAGCCCTGGTGCCCGTAGCGGCCCATCATCACCACGTCGCGGACGGACAGCGGGAACTGCCAGTCCACGTCCTCGCTCTGCGGGACGTAGCCGATTCCCCCCTCCTTGCGCGCCTTGGCGGGTGACTGGCCATTGATGAGGACGCGGCCGGCGTCGGGCTTGATCATTCCCATGATCACTTTGAACAGCGTGGACTTGCCGGAGCCGTTCATGCCGATCAGGCCGCAGATCCGGGCGGTGTCCAGGCTGAGCGATGCTGCGTCCAGCGCCAGGACTTCGCCGTAGTGGACGGTGACGTTTTCAACGAGAATGGCGGGTTGGCTCATGATGCCGCTCCCGCTGGGGCACTAACCAGTGCTTCGGTGATGAGTTTGGAGTCGTGCCGGATAAGGTCCAGATACGTGGGCACGGGGCCGTCCGCCTCGGACAGCGAGTCAACGTAGAGTACGCCGCCGAATTTCGCACCCGTGGCTCCCACCACCTGGCGCATGGGGGCGTCGGACACCGTGGACTCGCAGAAGACGGCCGGGACCTTGTTCGCCTTGACGAATTCGATGGCCCGGGCGATCTGCTGCGGCGTGGCCTGCTGTTCGGCGTTGACTGCCCAGATGTAGACCTCCTTGAGGCCGGCGTCGCGGGTCAGGTAGGAGAAGGCACCTTCGCAGGTCACCAGGGCACGCTGCGCCGCGGGGACGGTTGCGAGCTTCTGCACCATCTCGTCCTTCACCGCCTGCAGTTTGGCCTTGTAGGCCGCGCCGTTCGCCTCGAACGTGGCGGCATTCTCCGGATCAAGCTCTGAGAACGCCTTCACCATGTTGTCCACGTAGATCTGCACGTTTACCGGCGACATCCAGGCGTGCGGATTCGGCTTGCCCTGGTAGGAGTCCTCGCTGATGGACATGACCTTGACGCCCTCGCTCACCACGGCGTGCGGGACATCCAGGCCCTCGACGAACTGGGCAAACCAGGCCTCCAGGTTCAGGCCGTTGTCCAGGATCAGGTCCGCTTTCGAAGCCTTCCGGATGTCGCCGGGCGTGGGCTCGTAGCCGTGGATTTCGGCGCCGGCCTTGGTGATGGATTCGACCTGCAGCTTGTCCCCTGCCACGTTCTGGGCGACGTCGGCCAGCACGGTGAAAGTGGTCAGCACCACGGGCTGCTCATCGCCGGGTCCCTGGCCCGGGGCGGCACCCCCGCACGCGGCCAGTGACAGGAAGAGGAAAGCGGCGACGACGGCGGCTCCGGCAGAGCGAAGGAAACCGGTTCGGCGGACTACTTTGGCGCACCGAAACAAAAATTTAGGCATACCGAATATTCTACCGGGCGCCGTAACGCCACTGCAACGCCGGGCCCCCGCTCCACCCAACTGACTCGCACTTAACGTCGTCATTTGCCGTTTTCACGACGTCAGCTGCCAGTCAGTTGGGGAAGCTAGGCTGGACACATGGGAACAGCTGTCCGCAATTCCCCGGCGCCACGGCCGGAGCTCTACCGTTTTTCCGCGCTCGACTACACCACCGTGGGGCTCTACGTGGCCGTCGCGGCACTCTTTGCCGTAGCCGGACCGCTGCTGCAGCCGTTGCTGCTGCAGCTGTCCCCGGACCCCACCGTGGCCGTGTACTCGGTCAACCTGCTGTTCTACGGCGGCGTGGGGATCCTGGCCGTGGCCGCTGCCCGCCATGTCGCCGCCCGCGACCTCCGCGTGCTGGCCACCAGGCCGTGGTTCACGCTGATCATGATCCCGGTGGCAGTGGTGGCCATGCTGATCCTGACCGCCATCCTGGTGGCCCTCACCGGACCCGTGCAGGGCTCCGCCAACCAGGCCAACGTGCAGGCACTCGTGCAACACGTGCCGCCCTGGCTGATCGTGCCCCTGCTGGTCATTGTGGGCCCGTTCGTGGAGGAGTACATCTTCCGCCACCTGCTGATCGGCAAGCTGAGCCGGCGCGTCAACATCTGGGTGTGCTGCGTCCTGTCCACCTTCCTCTTCGCAGCACTGCACATCGTGGGCCAGGAAACGCTGACCCTGCCCGTGCTGATGCCATATCTCGCCATGGGCGCCACGCTGGTGTTCGTCTACGTGTGGACCGGGAAGAACCTGATGTTCTCCTACTTCGTGCACGCCGCAAAGAACCTGTTGGCCGTAGTGTTCATCTACGCCATCCCGCCCGAACTGATGGAGCAGCTGCAGCAGGTCCAGCCCTAGCAGTCGCAACGCTCCCCCTACCGCCGCACGCGCCGCCGTCGTACTTTTGGGTAATGGGACTCAACATTCAGATCGTCATCGACTGCAAGAACCCGCACGAGCTCGCCGACTGGTGGGCGGAAACCCTGGACTGGGCCGTGGAGCCTCACGACGAGGCCTTCATCCGGTCCATGATCGCGCAGGGGTACGCCACCGAAGCCGAGACCAAAACCCACAAGGGCAAGCTGGTCTGGGAGGCCGGCGCCGCAATCAGGCCGGTGGAAGAGCTCGACGTCAAGGCGCCGGAGCGCCGCCTCCTGTTCCAGACCGCGCCCGAGGGAAAGACCGTCAAGAACCGGGTGCACTGGGATGTCCGCCTTGCCGGCAGGGACAAGGACGAGGTGCGCAAAGAGCTGGAGGCACGCGGCGCAACCTTCCTCTGGACGGCCAGCCAGGGCCCGCACGAATGGCACACCATGGCGGACCCAGAAGGCAACGAGTTCTGCATCAGCTGAGGCGATTACTAGACTCAATCTGTGAGCAACGTATTTCCAGCCAAGGTATCCGACGTCTTTGACCCCTCCCGGTGGCGCACCGTGGCCGGCTTCGACGACTTCCAGGACATGACCTACCACCGGCAGGTGGAGCGGGATTCGGACGGCGCGGTGCTGCGCGACCTGCCCACGGTCCGGATCGCCTTCAACCGCCCGGAAGTCCGCAACGCCTTCCGCCCCGGCACAGTGGACGAGCTCTACCGGGCCATGGACCACGCCCGCATGACCCCCAACGTGGCCACCGTGCTGCTGACCGGCAACGGGCCCTCGCCCAAGGACGGCGGGCACTCGTTCTGCTCGGGAGGCGACCAGCGGATCCGGGGGCGTGACGGGTACCGCTATGCAGAGGGCGAGACCAAGGAGACCATCGACCCCGCCCGTGCCGGCCGGCTGCACATCCTGGAAGTCCAGCGGCTCATGCGCACCATGCCCAAGGTGGTCATCGCCGTCGTCAACGGCTGGGCGGCCGGCGGCGGCCACTCGCTGCACGTGGTCTCTGACCTCACCATCGCCTCGCGCCAGCACGGCAAGTTCAAGCAGACGGACGCCACCGTGGGAAGTTTCGACGCCGGCTACGGCTCGGCGCTGCTGGCCCGCCAGATCGGGCAGAAGGCCGCCCGCGAGATCTTCTTCCTGGCCCGCGAATACTCGGCCGAGGACATGGTCCGGATGGGCGCAGTCAACGAAGCCGTGGACCACGAACGCCTTGAGGAAGTCGCCCTGGAGTACGCGGCGGACATCGCCCGGCAGTCGCCGCAGGCCATCCGCATGCTCAAGTTCGCCTTCAACCTGGCCGACGACGGCCTGGCCGGACAGCAGGTCTTCGCCGGCGAAGCGACCCGGCTGGCCTACATGACGGACGAGGCCGTGGAGGGCAAGGAAGCCTTCCTCGAGAAGCGCGACCCCGACTGGTCCCAGTTCCCGTACTACTTCTAAAGCCCGCCCAACTGACGAAGGCAGCCTCCGTGACCTCCCAGCCGCTGAACACTGAACCTGCAAACATCGAGCCGCCCAACATCGAGCCCGCACTCAAGGCGCTGGCGGACGCCCTCCACGGCGAGGGTCCCGCCGTAGAGCTTTCCGCCGACGCCGACGGCAATCCGGTGGTCTCCGCGGTGGAAACGCCGGGCTTCGAGGACGCCGCCGTGGTGGTGCGGACCTCCGGTTCCACCGGTGCCCCCAAGGCAACGGTCCTCACGGTGGAGGCCCTCGCGGCGTCCTCCGTGGCAACCGCCTTCGCGCTCAAAGGCGAAGGCCAGTGGCTGCTGGCCCTCCCCGTGCAGTACGTGGCCGGCGTGCAGGTCCTGGTCCGCTCCCTCTTCGCCGGCACGCGGCCGTGGGCCATGGACCTCTCCGGCGGCTTCACGCCGGAAGCCTTCACCGCGGCCGCCCAGGAGCTCACGGACAAGATCCGGTTCACGTCCCTGGTACCCACCCAGCTGCAGCGGCTGCTGGACTCGCCGTCGGCCGAAACGCTGGCCGCCCTCCGCCGCTTCAACGGAATCCTGCTCGGCGGCGGCCCCGCCACACCCGAACTGCTCGCCGCAGCCCGGGACGCCGGCGCGCGTGTGATCACCACCTATGGCTCCGCGGAAACCTGCGGCGGCTGCGTCTACGACGGCTTCCCGCTCGAGGACGTGCTGGCCCGCGTGGACGGGGACGGCCGTATCCTGCTGGGCGGCGCCACCCTGGCCGCCGGCTACCTCGGCGACCCCGCCCTCACCGCCGACGCCTTCTTCGAGGAGGACGGCGTCCGCTGGTACCGCACCAGCGACCTCGGCTCCATCGACGCCACCGGGAAGCTCACCGTGCTGGGCCGCGCCGACGACGTCATCATCACCGGAGGCGTCAAGGTATCCGCCACGCACGTGCAGGCCGAGCTGGAGAAGCTCGACGGCGTGCTGGCGGCTTTCGTAGCCGGCGTCCCGTCAGCGGAGTGGGGACAGGCAGTGGCGGCCTACGTCGCCGTGGAGGATGCCACGCCCGCCGGCATCGAAGGCTTCACCGCGAAGCGGCACGATGCCCTCGGCGCCCTGGCGCCCAAAACAGTCCTGGCTGCGGGCGAACTCATGATGCTGCCCAACGGCAAACCTGACCGCCTCGGCATGACCGTTCTGCTGGACGCCCGGCATCAGGGAAAATAGAAAAGCTCTTCCCAAGCTGAACCGAACAACGAACCAATCGGAGTACTGACCGTGGCTACAGCCGCACAATGGATCCAAGGCGCCCGACCGCGCACCCTGCCGGCTGCCATCGCACCGGTCCTGATCGGCACCGCAGCGGCCTTCGAGCTGGACGCGTTCAAGCCCGTCAACGCCATCCTGGCCGCGCTGGTGGCCCTGCTGCTGCAGGTGGGCGTGAACTACGCCAACGACTACTCGGACGGCATCCGGGGTACGGATGAGGACCGTGTGGGCCCGCTCCGCCTGGTGGGCTCCGGTGCTGCGAAGCCGGAGATGGTGAAGCGCGCCGCGTTCGCCGCGTTCGGGCTGGCGATGCTGTTCGGCCTGGTGCTGGTGCTCATCACGCAGGCATGGTGGCTGATCCTGGTGGGTCTCGGCTGCGTCCTGGCGGCCTGGGGGTACACCGGCGGCAAGAACCCCTACGGCTACATGGGCCTGGGCGACGTGTTCGTGTTTGTGTTCTTCGGCTTGGTGGCCACCCTTGGCACCACCTACACGCAGGCGGGGCAGGTCAGCCTGCCTGCCATCATCGGCGCAATCGGCACCGGGCTGATCGCGTGCGCGCTCCTGATGGCAAACAACGTCCGGGACATCCCCACGGACATGCAGGCAGGCAAGAAGACCCTGGCCGTGCGGCTGGGTGACAAGCACGCCCGTGAAAGCTACGTCCTGATGCTTGCCGTGGCCATCCTGCTGGTGATTGTCCTGGCACCGGCGCGCCCGTGGATGCTCATCGTGCTCCTCCTGATCCCGGCCAGCCTGATGCCCTCATGGCTGATGATCAACGGCCGGAAGCGCAAGAGCCTGATCCCGGTCCTGAAGCAGACGGGCATGATCAACCTGGGCTACAGCGTGCTGTTCTCGCTGGGCCTCGTGCTAAGCCACGGGCTCTAAGCGTCCGTGCCTCTAAGCGTCCGTGCCCCTAAGCGTCCTTGCGGGGACCTTCCGTGCGGGGGATTTCTGAGCGGACGGTGATGTCCGGGTTGGCATCCACCAGGGTGTCCTCGGCGTCGGCGTCTTCAACCTCGCCGGCGGTCCGGATGGGCTTGGCCCGGCCGGAGAACCGCTCATGCAGGGTGGCCGTGGCGGCGTCGCGCTGCTTCTGGAAGAACAGGTAGCTGATCGCGAAAGCGATGAGGCCGGCGCAGACCGCAGCGAGCAGGATTCCGATTTGGAGGAAGCTGAACAGCACGAACAGCGGCACAAACAGTGCCAGACGGATCAGGGAGTATTTCATAAAGGCCACAGTCCAAGTTTAGCCGTCCGCCGCCCGGCGCCCGGACGCTAGACTGGTGGTATGCCCCGTGTATTGGTCGCCGTTGCCGTTCTTGCCATATTCGTCTATGGCCTCGTGGACGTGATCCGGACTGACAAGCACCTCACCAGGGGTATCTCCAAGACGGCCTGGATCGTGGTGATGGTTGTCCTCCCGGTAGTGGGAGCGGCACTTTGGTTCATCATCGGCCGGCCACGTGGAAGCAGCCCCGCCCCGCAGTCGTACACCCACACCACGGCGCCGGATGACGACCCCGATTTCCTGCGCAACCTGGAAATCCGCCGTCGCAACCAGGCCGAAGCGGACCGCCTGAAGAAGCTCAAGGATGAACTCCAGGCCAAGGAACGCCAGGTCAATGGCAGCGCTGCCGGCGGCGCCGAGGGCAAGGGAAAGCCGAACGGCACCCATCGGGGCGACAAGCACACCGAGGAATCACACCACCCCGAGACCGACGCGCACGGCACCGACGAGGTCAAGTAGCGCCATTCGCGGTTGAGTAACGCCTCGGGGGAAGTAACTCGGCCCGGGGTCAGACGACGGTCGACCGCCGCTCAATCAGCACGGTGTCGCGCCACTGCCCGGCGCAGGGGCCATGGACCATGAGGGCGATGCGCCGCCGTCGTCCAACAACCGTGTAACCGTTGGCGAGGTGGAGCCTGAGGCTGGCTTCGTTTTCGGGAAAGACACTGGCCTGGATCGTCCAGATCCCGCCGGCCTCCGTGGAATCCGCCAGCGCCTGAAGCAGCAACCCGCCTACGCCCATGCCGCGGGCGTCCGCCGCCACGTAGACGGAGTGCTCCACAACCCCGGCGTAGGCCGGGCGGGAGGACACGGCCGAGACCGCCGCCCAGCCAAGGATTCGGTGTGCCGGCGTTTCGCACACCAGCCGGTGCGGAAGCAGCCGCGATGTGTTGAACCGTTCCCAGTCCGGCGCCTCGGATTCAAAGGTTGCGTGACCGGTCTCAATGCCTTCGCGGTAGATCCGCTGGACGTCCGGCCAGTCAGCGCCCGTCATGGCGCGGATCGTGAGGCCTGGTGCCGACTGCGGGTTCACAGGCTCTCGAGGAGTCCGGCCGTCTGTTCCAGCGCGCCCGGGACCAGGGAGTAATAAGCCCACGTGCCGCGCTTCTCGCGGTGCAACAGCCCGGCCTCCACCAGGATTTTCAGGTGGTGGGACACGGTGGGCTGGCCCAGGTCCAGCGGTTCAGTGAGGTCGCAGACGCAGGACTCACCCGAGTCGCCCGCCTTGACGATGGACAGCAGTCGCAACCTGTTCGGGTCGGCAAGGGCCTTGAAGACCAGGGCCCGCTGCTGGGCCTCGTCAGCGCTCAGCGCCGGCTTCACCGACGGGACGCAGCATGAGGCGTCCACCGGAGCTTCGACGATCTGCAGAGAGTTCATAGACCAATTATGCACATAGATTGACATTCATCGATATAGGTGGGGATACTCTCTATATCGATCCTCATCAATTTATCTTTTTTGGTTCCATCGGGACAAAGACCGGCCGGCGCCGTCGGGCCCTTGATTGAAGGCCCCGTCCTTGTTGCACTTGTTTACGCAGCGTTGCGGCACAGCGCTTACGAACCACTACCCAGGAGACCACATGACCGCCGAAGTGAGCACCGAACAGCTGATCATCATCGGTTCCGGCCCCGCCGGCTACACCGCTGCGATCTACGCCGCCCGCGCGGGCCTGAAGCCCCTGGTTCTGGCCGGCTCGGTAACGGCCGGCGGCGCCCTGATGAACACCACCGAGGTGGAGAACTTCCCGGGTTTCCCGTCCGGGATCCAGGGCCCGGAGCTCATGGACGGCCTGCAGGAGCAGGCGCAGCGGTTCGGCGCGCAGGTGATGTTCGACGACGTCACTGAAGTGACGCTGTCCGGGCACCTCAAGCGGGTGGTCACCGGCGCCCGCGCCACCTACGAGGCACCCGCCGTCATCCTGGCCACCGGCTCCGCCTACAAGGAACTCGGCCTGCCCGAGGAGAAGAAGCTCAGCGGCCACGGCGTCTCCTGGTGCGCCACCTGCGACGGCTTCTTCTTCCGCGACCAGGACATCGTCGTCGTTGGCGGCGGGGACTCAGCCATGGAGGAAGCCACGTTCCTGACCCGCTTCGCCCGGACCGTTACCGTGGTGGTCCGCAAGGGTGAACTCCGCGCCTCCCGCATCATGGCCCAGCGCGCCAAGGACAACCCCAAGATCAGCTTCGCCTGGCACTCCGCCGTGACCGCCATCCACGGCGACCCCAAAGTCACCGGTGTCACCCTCACGGACACCCGGACCGGGGAAACCCGCGAGCAGGCCGCCACGGGCATCTTCGTGGCGATCGGACACGTGCCGCGGACGGAACTCGTCGAGGGCCAGGTTGAGCTCGACGCCGAGGGCTACATCAAGGTGGACTCCCCCACCACGGTCACCAACCTGACGGGCGTCTTCGCCTGCGGCGACGCCGTGGACCACCGCTACCGCCAGGCCATCACCGCCGCCGGGACCGGCTGCGCCGCCGCACTGGATGCGGAGCGGTACCTGGCCGCCCTGGATGATGCGGACAGCATCGCGACGGCCTTGGTCGAGGAACCAACCCACGCCTAGGGATTCGCTGAATAGAACTTCCCAACAGGAAGGAGGTGAGCTGTATGGATACCGGATGCTGCACCGACAACGGCTGGTGCGAGGACGAATCCTGCACGGATCAGGACTGCTGCTAGCCGCCCTTCCCGCCGCCTTCCGCCTTCCGCCTTGCTTGCGAACCGCCACACCTACTCACGAAAGAGAACACCTTGGATTCGACGTCGAACCTTCCCGTCGCTGTGATCGGCGCCGGCCCCGTGGGCCTGGCCGCTGCCGCCCATCTTCTGGAACGCGGCCTGGAGCCGCTGATCTTCGAGGCCGGTACGACGGCGGGAGCCGCCATCGAACAGTGGCGCCACATCCGGCTGTTCTCACCGTGGCGGTTCAACCTCGACGCCGCCGCCGTCCGCCTGCTCGAAGCCTCCGGCTGGGAATCACCCCGGCCCACGGCCCTCCCCTACGGCGGCCAGCTGATTGATGATTACCTCGCACCGCTCGCCGCGCTCCCGGCCATCGCTTCCCGGCTGGAGACCGGTGCCCGGGTGGTCGCGGTGACCCGGTCCGGCATGGACAAGACCCACACCCGGAACCGGGACACCGCACCGTTCGTGGTGCGGGTGGAAGGTGCGGGCGGAGAGGTCCGCGACCACACGGTGGCCGCCGTCATTGATGCCTCCGGCACGTGGTCAATCCGCAATCCGCTCGGCATCTCGGGCCTGCCCGCCATCGGCGAAGAGACCGCCGCGGACCGGATCTCCTCGCCGCTGCCCGACGTCACCGGCCGGGACCGCGCCTCCTTCGCCGGCCGCCGTGCCCTGGTGGTCGGGGCAGGGCACTCAGCCGCCAACACGCTCATCAGCCTCGCGGACCTCGCCAAGGCGGAACCCGAAACCCGGATCCTGTGGGCCGTCCGCGGCGCCTCCGCCGAGAAGGTCTACGGTGGCGGCGAAGCCGACGGACTGCCCGCCCGAGGCCAGCTCGGCAGCCGGCTGCGCCGCCTGGTCGAGGCCGGCACCATCGAACTGCATACCGGCTTCGGTATTTCCTCCCTCAAGTCCCTGGACTCGCACGTCACCGTGGCAGCCGTTGACGGACGCACCCTGGACGCCGACATCGTGGTGCCCTGCACGGGCTTTCGCCCGGACCTGGATATCCTGCGCGAACTCCGGCTCGAACTGGACCCTGCCGTGGAGGCGCCCCGCCGGCTTGGCCCGCTGATCGACCCCGAATTCCACTCCTGCGGCACCGTGCCCCCGCACGGCGCCAGGCTCCTGGCACACCCGGACAAGGACTTCTACATCGTCGGCATGAAGTCCTACGGCCGGGCCCCCACTTTCCTGCTCGCCACCGGCTACGAACAGGTCCGGTCGGTGGTGGCAGCCCTCGCCGGGGACCGCGAAGCCTCGGAGACCGTCCAGCTCGAACTCCCGGAGACCGGCGTCTGCTCCTCCGACGCCGGCACCAGCTGCGACGTCCCCGCCACAGCCGCCGCGGACACCGAATCCGGCTGCTGCGCCGCTCCGGAGCCCGTGCTGGTCGGCTTCCCCACCGGGCTCTCCCACGGCCGCTCCGGCATCAACTAACGCCCGCTTCGACCCCGCAGGCATCACCGCTCACGAAGGAACCAACACCCCTATGACCCAGGAACCCAGCAGTACACCGAAGATCCCGGCCGTCCTCTTCGTCTGCAGCAAGAACGGGGGCAAGTCCCAGCTTGCCGCCGGACTGATGAAGCAGCTGGCCGGCGGGACCGTCGCCGTCTACTCCGCCGGCACCAAACCGGGGAAGTCACTGAACCCGCAGTCCGTGGAGTCGCTGGCCGAACTCGGGATCGACATCACCGGAGAACACCCGAAACCGGTCACCGAAGAAGTCGTGGACGCAGTGGACGCCGTCATCGTCCTGGGCACCGAAGCGAAACTCGAACCCCGCGAAGGCACCCGGTTCGAGGTCTGGGAAACGGACGAGCCTTCCGAACGCGGCATCGAAGGCATGGAACGCATGCGCCTGGTCCGGGACGACATCAATGCCCGCGTCCGGAAGCTGTATGCGGAGCTGACCGGGAACTAGGCGTGCCCGCCCCGGCCGACGCCCCGGCCCTGGTTGCGGAGGGTGCACCCCGCGGCGGCCTCGCCGCCCTGTGCATCACCCAGACCACCGGCTGGGGCATCCTCTACTACGCCCTGCCAGCCGCCGTCCTGCCGATCTCGGGGGACACCGGCTGGGAGCCGGCGCTGGTCACGGGAGCTTTTTCGGCCGGGCTCCTCGTGTCCGCCGGCGCCGGCATCCTCGTCGGCCGCGCCCTGGACAACACCGGCCCCCGCACCCTGATGATCGGCGGCTCGCTGGTCGGAGTCGCCGCCCTGGCCCTGGTGGCCCTTGCACCCGTCCTGCCGCTGTTTGCCGCCGCCTGGCTGTTGGCCGGGACTGCGCAGGCAGCGGTCCTGTACCAGCCGGCGTTCACCGTGATCACCCGCTGGTACGGCACCGGGCGGGTCCGGCCCCTGACCATCCTGACCCTGGCAGCGGGGTTCGCCTCCACCATCTTCGCGCCGCTCACCGCAGCCCTGAGCAGCAGCATCGGCTGGCGGGCGGCCTTCCTGGTCCTCGCCGGGCTGCTGGGACTGATCACTGTGCCGCTGCACGCCCGCTACCTCAACAAAACCTGGAATGCCGGCCCTCGAAGGGGTGCGGGAACCCTGGACCTGAGCAGCGTGCGCGCCATCCGCCGCAGCCCTGAGTTCCGCCGCCTGCAGGGCCTGATGGTGCTGCTTTGCCTCGGCCTCTACGCCACGACACTGAATATCATTCCCCTGCTGATGGAAAAGGGCGCCAGCTATGCCGCAGCCGCGCTGGGCCTCGGACTCGTGGGCGCAGGCCAGGTCGGAGGCCGGCTGCTCTTCGGCTTCATTCCGGTCCGGACGCGCCTGCCTGCCATCACCGGCGCTGCCGCCGGCGCGGTCTTGCTGCTCGCCGCACTGCCGGGACCCCTGCCTGTCCTGATCGCAGCAGGCATCCTGGCCGGCGCTGTCCGCGGCTGCCACACCCTGCTGCAGGCCACTGTCGTCGCCGACCGGTGGGGAGCGCGGAACCTCGGCACCCTGCAGGGAACCTTCGCCGCACCGCTCACAGCAGTCACCGCCGTCGCCCCCGCTGCCGGCCCGGCGGCCGCGGTATGGCTCGGCTCCTACACGGGCATGGCGTACGCCATGGCCGGCGTGGCAGCGGTCGCTGCCCTTATGGCCGTTCTGGCCTCACGGCGCGGATAGTCCGGCACAGATACTCCGGCGCGGTAGGCCGGACCGGCGGCTTGCTACAGTCCCGAGTACGAGTGCAGGCCGTTGAAGAACTGGTTCACGATGGTGAAGTTGAAGACCACGCAGAGGTAGCCCACGATCGACAGCCACGCGGCGCGGGTGCCGGTCCAGCCGCGCGTGGCTCGGGCGTGCAGGTAGCCCGCGTAGACCACCCAGATCACGAACGTCCAGACTTCCTTGGTGTCCCAGCCCCAGAAGCGGCCCCAGGCCTTCTCGGCCCAGATTGCGCCGAACATCAGGGTGAAGGTCCAGCCGACGAAGGCGATGGCGTTGATGCGGTAGGACAGGTTTTCCAGGCTCAGCGCCGAAGGCACCAGGCGCATGAAGCCCAGCTTGTCCGCGCCGCCGGAGGCGATGGTCTTCTGCCGGTGCGCCTGCACCAGCTGCAGCGCGGACATCGCGAACGTCAGCGTGAACAGCGCCGAGGACAGCACCGCGATGGACACGTGGATGACCAGCCAGTAACTCTGCAGCGCCGGCACCAGGTGCCCCACGGGGGTCCAGTAGGCCACCGAGGCCGCCACAAGCATGATGATCGCCAGGCCGATCACGAACGTGCCCAGGAACCGCAGGTCGCGGCGGATCAGGACCAGCAGGAAGACAGCGACGGCTACGAAGGCGCCGGTGGTGAGGAACTCGTACATGTTGCCCCACGGCACTCGGCCCGCACCGAGGGCACGGGTGAGCACGCCGGCGCCGTGGATCACAACGCCCAGCACCGTCAAGGCAACAGCGACGCGGGCGGGAACGCGGCGTTCGGCAGCGTAGCGCATGCCGGCGTCGGCCGTCTGCCCGGCGCCAGCTACGGCACCCTTGGAGGCGCGTCCGGTGGCCGACGACGGCCGCTCGGCACGGCCGGCAGGTCCGCTGATGTCCGAATCGGCGCGGTCAACCGGGGCGTCGTCGGCGTCGGCAAGGTCTCGTCCTGCACGGTCAACGGAGCCTCCGGCACCGACGCCGGCAGCCACGGGGACTTTGGCCGTCGCTGCCGCGGACGCCTCGGCCGCGGCCGCAGCTTTGAGGTCCACCGCGAGGAGCGCCTTGCTGCTCTTGGCCAGGTCCCAGGCGAAGGCGATAAAGGCAACCGTGTACGTTCCGGCGGCCAGCAGCATAAAGAGCTCGCTGTACTGGCCCATGGTTTCGTTGATGGCGAGCATTACTGGTCCTTCTTCGACTCGGATGAGCCGGCTGTTGACTGGATGAAGTCTTCTGGGCGAGATTCCGAGGAGGCGCCCTTGGTGGCACTCTCCGCGGGGCCATTATCCTCCGGCCCGCTGGGAGCTGTCTGTGAAGCCGTCCGGGAGTCCAGGCCCCATTCCTCCGTCAGCAGTCCGCGGATGGTTTCCGCCTCCGCCGCGAGCCGGTGGTCTTCGCCGCGGGCCAGGAGAC
Source organism: Arthrobacter sp. LjRoot78 (assembly GCF_964254335.1). Taxonomy (NCBI): domain Bacteria; kingdom Bacillati; phylum Actinomycetota; class Actinomycetes; order Micrococcales; family Micrococcaceae; genus Arthrobacter; species Arthrobacter sp. LjRoot78. The sequence goes on from NZ_CAXUTG020000001.1 coordinate 3,608,287, forward strand.
CGTACTCCACCATGGTGCGGCCGTCCGGGTGCGTACCCGTGCGGACCCAGACCCGCCGGCGGTTCACATACAGGGAAGTCACGAGCCCGGCCACCGCCAGCAGGGCGAAGATCAGGGCGTAGAGCTGGCCCGGGTTGTGGTGGATGTCCACGCCGATGTAGCGCTTCACGCCGTCAAAGCTGATGGTGCCCTTGCCGTCCGGGAGCGTATAGGTGCTGCCGGGAGCCAGGGTAATGCCGCCGGCGTCGAGGTTCCGGGCATTGAGCGGCGTCAGCTTTTTCACGTCGAGCTCGAACACGTTCTGCGGTGCCCCGGCGTTCAGTCCGAGGTCGCCGAAATACGAGTTCAGCGTGAGCTGCGGGTTGATCAACTCCGGGTCCCCGCTGAAGGACACGCCTTCCTCGGTGACGAACGCCGTGGGCAGGAAAAACCCGGCGAACCCGAGCTGGTCCGGCTTGGCGTCCGGGACCTTGATCACCACGGAGGAGTAGTAGTTGTCGCCCTGCAGCTTCGCCACCACCGGGCCCTGCATGGCGACGTTGCCGGCGCCGTCGCGGATGGTCACCACGGGGGCGTAGCCGTTGCCGGTGAGGTAGATGCTGGTGCCGCCCAGGCTGACGGGGTCGTTGACCTTCAGCACCTGCTTCTCGGCCGGCGCATCCGGGGTTTCCCGGGTGGTCACGTCCGCTTTGAAGTCGATGGGCTGGCCGAACTTGCCCTTCGATTCACGGTCGAAGGTAATCTGGAACTTGTCCAGCTGGATGGAGTAGGGCTGGAGCTGGCTGCTCTGGAAGTTGGTGCCCGGGGTGAACTGGTCGTAGCCCACCAGGGTGTTCACGAACGTGTCGCCCTCCACCAGGATCCGCTGCCCGCTGTACCCGAACAGGCCACCGGCCGCCACGGAGACCAGCACGCCGATCAGCGACGTGTGGAACACGAGGTTGCCCACTTCCTTCAGGAAGCCGCGCTCGGCCCCCAAAGAGGGCCGCTCGCCGTCGTCGTCCCTGACATCAACGCGGTAACCGCGTTTCTTCAGCTTCGCGGCAGCGTCCGCAATAGCGTCCGACGCCGGGATCCCGGCATCCGCGGGGATCACCAACGTGCCGTACTCGGGCAGGCGGGAGAGCCTGGCCGGGGTGCGCGGAGGCTGGGAGCGCATGGCCCTGTAGTGGGCGATCGCGCGGGGAACCACGCAGCCGATCAGCGAGATGAACAGCAGGATGTAGATGGCGGAGAACCACGCGGAGGAGTACACGTCGTAGAGCTGGAGGGAGTCCAGGATCTTGCCGTAGTCCGGGTGGTCCGCAATGTACTGGGTGACGATTGAGGGGTTCGCAGGGCGCTGCGGGAACAGCGATCCGGGCACGGCCGCAACGGCCAGCAGCAGGAGCAGGAACAACGCGGTGCGCATGCTGGTCAGCTGGGTCCAGGCCCAGCGCAGCATGCCCTTGACCCCCAGCGCCGGCATGGCAGCTTCGGCCTTCGCCTTCGCCACGGGGTTCGCTGCAGCGTTGTCTGCGGGTGCAGGCTTCTTCTTTTCGTTCACTCGCTCGCTCATCAGATCGGCAATTTCACATCGGTTTGGAACCAGTACTGCAGCCCGGACACCCAGGCTCCCCATACCCCGCTGGCCATCAGCAGGCCGAGGACCACCAGGATTCCCCCGCCGATCCGCTGGATGGCGAGCCGGTGCTTGCGGAAGAAGGACATCACGCCCACGCCCCGGCGCACGGCCAGGGCAATCAGCAGGAACGGGATACCCAGCCCGAGGCTGTAGACGAAGGCCAGGAACGCGCCCTTGGCGGCCGAGGACCCTCCGGACATGCTCAGGAGCTGGACGGCGGAGTAGGTGGGCCCGATGCACGGCGCCCAGCCGAGGCCGAAGGTGATCCCCAGCAACGGCGCGCCCCACAGTCCGGCCGGCGGTTTGGCGTGGATTTTGGCGTCGCGCTGCAGCCAGCTGAAACCGCCCATGAACACGACGCCCATGATGATCACCAGAACGCCCAGCACCTGGGTGATCCAGGCATTCTGGCCGCCGCTGAGCATCGAGCCCAGCTGGCCGAACGCTCCGCCGAGCAGGACGAATATCACCGAGAAGCCGAGCACGAACAGGCCGATTCCGGCCAGCATGCGGCCGCGCTTCTGCTTCTCCAGGTCCACGCCGGTCAGCCCGGTCACATAGCCCAGGTATCCCGGCACCAGGGGCAGGACGCACGGTGAGAGGAAGGACACGAATCCCGCGAGCAGTGCCACCGGGATGGCAAGCAGCAGGGAACCGTTCAGGATGGCTTCGGCGAAGGGGCTGTTCACGTGGGAGCGCCGCCGTTACTCTGCCACGGCGGCGGCGATCAGGGCCTTAAGCGTGCCCTTTTGGATTTCCCCGAGGACACGGGAGGCCACCCGGCCCTGCTTGTCGAGCACCAGCGTGGTGGGCACGGCACCAGGAGGAACCAGTCCGGACACGGCCAGGAGCACGCCGCCGTCCTTGTCGTGGAAGCTGGGGTAGGTCAGGTTGAACGTCTTGTCGAACGCCTCGGCTGCGGCCTTTTCGTCGCGGAGATTGACGCCGTAGAACTGCACTCCCTGGGGCTTGAACTCCTGGTGGAGGGCTTCGAGGGACGGCGCTTCGACGCGGCACGGCGCACAAGCTGCGAACCAGAAGTTGAGCACGGTGACTTTTCCGACGAAGTCCGCCGGCTCCACGGTGGTGCCGTCGAAGAGCGTCCCCTTGATGCTGACGGCGGATTTGCGGTCGGCAGCAGCGAACTCGGTCACGGATCCGTCACCGGCCACGTAGTTCTTGTTGTCCCCGGCCTTGGCCTGCTTGGCCAGGGCATCCTCCTGGGCGCATGCGGAAAGCCCCAGGGTGAGCGCGGCCAGCCCCAGGCCGCCGGCGGCCAGGACACTGCGGCGGGAGGCGGCGTTGGTCGCTTCGTGTGCGCTGGCTGCCTTGTTGAACTTGAATCCGGCCACGCTCAGGCCCCCGGGGTGTTCGAGGCGCCGGGCAGGAGTGCGGCGGCAGGCTCGCTGTATTCCACGCGCAGGAGGGTGCCGTCGTCGTCGAACACCAAAGACGTGATGGACGTGAGGGTGCATTCGCGCTTGCGCGGATCGTGCCAGAGGGGCTTGCCCTCGGCGCTCAGGCGGGTGGACCAGATGGGGAGCTGGTGGCTCACCAGGATGGCTTCCGCCTGATCGCCGCCCAGCTCAATGGCCCGGAGGCGTGCATCCTGGACTGCGGCGATGACGCGTGCAGCCTGGGCTTTGTACGGCTCGCCCCAGGACGGGGTGAACGGGTTGCGCAGATGCGGCCAGTGCCTGGGCTTGAGGAGCTCGGCCTTGTTGACCCGGAGCCCTTCGAAGTGGTTGCCGGCCTCGATGATGCGCGCTTCGGTGTGGATTTCGAGGTTCAGCGCTTCGGAGATGGGGAGGGCCGTTTCCTGGGCGCGGGTCAGCGGCGAGGCCACGAGATGCACAATGTTCGCCCCGCCGGCAACGCGGTCGCTGAAGTGCACAGCGAGCGTCTTGGCCATCTGCTGCCCGAGTTCGGAGAGGTGGAATTCCGGCAGCCGTCCGTAGAGGATTCCGTCCGGATTGTGGACCTCGCCATGGCGAAGGAGATGAACAGTGGCTTGGGGCATGTTTACCAGTTTCTCAAAGATGTCGGGTGATCTGAAATCTTCTACAGGAAGTAGAACTGAGAAGTTTGGAGAAATGTTCCCTGGAGTTGGAATAAAAGATGCATATGCATGTTTATACTGGGTGAAGCAGTTAGTTGAGACTTCAAGCAAAGAAGTTTCGGCTGGCGATCAGATGTCCTTCCGCAAGAGAACTTCCACCCCAGATCACAAGGAGCAACACCATGGCACTGCCCGCCAACATCACCACCGGCACCTGGACCCTCGACAACTCGCACAGCGAAATCGGCTTCACGGTGCGCCACGCAGGCATCAGCAAGGTCCGCGGCCAGTTCACGGACGCCGTGGCCACGCTGGACCTCGCCCAGAACGTTGCCGACTCCAAGGTCAACGCAACCATTCAGACCGCCAGCTTTGACTCGGGCGACGCCAACCGCGACGGCCACGTCCGCGGCGAAGATTTCTTCGACGTCGAGGCGTTCCCGGAAATCTCCTTCGTCTCCAACGCGATCGTTCCCAAGGGCGACGCCTACGAGCTCCAGGGCGATCTCACCATCAAGGGCGTCACCCGCCCGGTGGCGCTCGAGACCGAGCTCCATGGTGTGGCTGTCGATCCGTTCGGCAACACCCGCGCCGGCCTCACCGCCGAAACCACCATCAGCCGCAAGGACTTTGGCCTGACCTGGAACGCCGTCCTCGAAGCCGGCGGCGTGCTGGTCAGCGACAAGGTTGCCATCAACCTCGAGCTCGCGTTCATCGCTCCGGCGGCCTAGTTCTTCGCCTTATAGTTCTGCACCCCACAGCACCCCGCTCCGTCCCCGCGACGGAGCGGGGTGCTGTGCTTAATCCGGCTGCTGAACCTGACCGGCCAGAATACCTCTGCGGAATGATCCATCGGGCCACCGCAGCGGGGTACGGTGGAACCAAACCATGCTGGGGGCAGGGGAACCGTCACTGATCCCGGTACCCGTTTTGTCAGTAGTCGACCCGCGAAGGACCAACTATGAGCACGCCTCCAGCCACCCCGAACGAACCCGAGAACGGCAAGCCTGGCCCCGACGCTCCCCAGTACGGGCAGAACGCGCCGCAGTCACCTGCCGCCCCCCAGTACGGCCAGCAGCCCCCGGCCACGCCGCAGTACGGCCAAAACACGCCGCCGGCCGCTCCCCAGTACGGGCAGAACGCGCCGCAGTACGGGCAGCAGCCTCCCGCTGCCCCCCAGTACGGGCAGAACGCGCCGCAGTACGGGCAGCAGCCTCCCGCTGCTCCCCAGTACGGCCAGCAGCCCTACGGCCAGGCGCCGCAGCAGTACGGCCAGTCCCCCTATGCCCAGTACCCGTCCGAACAGCCGCAGGGTCCCGGAGCCGGCGGGGTTCCGAAGATGGTCAACAATGCCTTCTGGATGATCATTGCGGCGGGCGCCCTCTGGCTCATCTCCCTTCTGGTCGCCATTCCCGCGCTGGATGATCCCGCCATGCGGAGCACGTTCGAGGAGCAGATGCGGGCAGGCGGTGCAGACATCGATTTTGAATCGATCAAGGGCGTTGTCATCGGAACCATGGTTGTGATGGGCCTCATCGGCGCCGGGCTCTACGCACTGGTTGCCTTCAACGTGCGCAAGGGCAAGAACTGGGCGCGCATCCTGGGCACCGTTTTTGCTGCCCTCTCGATCTTCAGCCTGCTTCCGCTCAGCATCGGCACCATCGCCGTCCTGCTCGGGATCGCGGCCATCGTGATGCTCTACCTCCCGGCATCGGCCCCGTACTTCCAGAAGCAGCAGCCGTTCGGCGGTCCGTACGCCCAGCCGGGCAACCCCTACGGCCGCTAACTCACACCGAAGCACCACACCACAGCACCACTATTCCACACCCGGAGGGCGTGGACTTTGGACGGCACCCGCGGCATCAGTCGCGAGCCTCCGGAGTCCGCGCCCTCTGTGTTTGGCCGGCAACCTCTTGAGCGGAAATTGAGCCGCAAACTATGCCCAGAACGCCCTTCCGCACGGTACCGTGTTACCAAAATCACGCTGGGGGCAGGTGAGGTGGCTGATCCCGGTGCCGATTACTGAGTAACCGACTCGCAAAGGATCACTAATGAGCACTCCGCCCGTCCCGCCGTCGTATCCCAGCGATCCAAGCGGCGGTTCCTACGGCCAGCAGGCACCGCAGTACGGGCAGGATCCGTCCGCCTTTGCGCAGGCACCGCAGTACGGGCAGGATCCGTCCGCCTTTGCGCAGGCACCGCAGTATGCGCAGGCGCCCCCGTACAGCCAGCCCGCGCCGCAATACGGCCAGCCGCCGCAGCAGTTCGGGCAGGCGCAGTACGGGCAGGCTCAATATGCGCAGCCGCAGCAGTCCGGGAAGCCCCAGTACTTCGCCTACCCCTCGGAATTGCCGCAGCAGGGAAACTCGGGCACCGCCGCTCCCCCGCTGGTCAACCTCTCGTTCTGGCTGCTGATCGTCGCGTGCGCGCTCTGGGTGGGCTCCGTGTTCCTGTCAATAGGTTCCATCGACGACCCCGCGATGCGGAGCCAGTTCGATGCCAGGCTGGCCACCAGCGGAGCCGACGTGGATTTCGAGGCCGTGAAGGGCGTCATTGTGGGAATGGTGGTGCTGATTGCCGCCGTCGGCGTGCTGCTGTACGCGCTGGTGGCGTTCAACATCCGAAAGGGCCGCAACTGGGCCCGTGTCCTGGGCACCATCTTCGCGGCGTTCTCCCTACTGGGCGTTCTGCAGATGGGACTCGGAACGCCGTCCATCCTGGCCGGCGTCGCGGCGATCGTACTCCTGTACCTCCCCGGGTCAGCGCCGTATTTCCGGAAGTACCAGCCGTACGCCGGCCCCTACGGGCAGCCGGGCTACCCCTACGGCCGTTAGCGGCGGCACTCTTAGGGCGGGATTACCCGACGGCGGGAGACCCGACGGCGGGATTACTCGCCGTCGTCGGGGTTCTGGATCCGCTGGGCGTGGTAGGCCAGGATCTGCAGCTCGGTGGCCATGTCTACCTTGCGCAGGTTCACGCCCGGCGGCACCTGGAGCATCACGGGCGCAAAACTGAGGATGCTTCGCACGCCGGCCGCGATGACGCGGTCGCACACGCCCTGGGCCACGGCGGCCGGCAGGGCGAGCACCACCATGTTGGCACCGGTCCGCTGGAGGACAGGCTCCAGGTCCGCAACGTCGCTGACGCGCAGCCAGCCCACCTCGTTGCCCACCACCATCTGGTCGGCGTCAAAAATCGCCACCACGTCGAAGCCCCGCGATTCGAAACCGCCGTACCGTGCCAGGGCCTTGCCGAGGTTACCGGCGCCCACGATTGCCACTTTCCAGTCCCGGGTGAGCCCGAGTGCGGCCGAGATGTTGCGGCTGAGGTACTGCACTTCGTAGCCGACGCCCCGGGTGCCGTAGGACCCGACGTGCGAGAGGTCTTTGCGGAGGGTGGACGAGCTGACGCCGGAGGCTTCAGCGAGGGACTCGGACGAGACGCGTTCGACGCCTTCGGCCAGCATTGTGGTGAGGGCGCGCAAATAGATGGTCAGCCGGGCCACGGCTGCGGGCGGAATCTGCTTGGCCGCAGTTCCGCTATCCCCATGGACAGCCTCGGGGGATGAATCCAGCGAAGTCACTATCTGCTCCATTGCGTCGCGTTGTGAGTCCACTCTAGAGCCCCCTCCGCACTGCCAACAAAGCAGAAGTCGCTGCGCCTATTTGGCCACAGCCTGGCGTAGGATCCGCTCCAGCCGGGTTTCGTCGATCTTCCAGAAGTCCCGCTGGATGCCGTCCACCAGGACAACGGGGATCTCTTCGGCGTAACGCTCGCGCAGCTCCGGCTGGTTGTCCACCAGTTGTTCCGTCCACTCGAGTCCCAGTGCCGCTGTGACCCGTCCGACGGCGTCGCGCGCCGCCTCGCAGAGGTGGCAGTCAGCTTTGGTGATCAGGACGACGTCGGGTTTTGCCATGCCTTAACCGTAGCCCGGCCGCCACCCGGCTGCGACGGCAAGCCCGCGACAGCGTGGACTCGACGGCGTGGACTCGACCATTGACTAGACTCAAGTCATGCCCGAGGAGAAGTACGTCGCCGTAATCCGGCAGCCGGCCGGTGCGCTGCAGCACGGCGAGGCCGCCTTCTTCGACGTCGACAACACCCTCATGAAGGGCGCCAGCCTCTTTCACGTGGCCAGAAAAATGCATCAGCGCGGCGCGTTCACCCTGCCGCAGGCGGCAGGCATGGCCTGGAAGCAGTTCAAGTTCATTCTCCGCGGCGAGAACATGGATGACGTCCATGCGGTCCGGGACTCGGCCCTGACGCTGGCGGCCGGCATCACCGTGGAGGACATCAAAGCCCTTGGCGAAGAAGTCTTCGACGAAATGATCGAGTCCAGGATCTGGCCGGGCACCAAGGCACTGGCCCAGCAGCACCTCCGGGTGGGACGCATGGTGTGGCTGGTGACGGCGACACCCATCGAGGTGGCGACCGTGATATCCACCCGGCTGGGCCTGACCGGGGCCCTGGGCACCGTCGGCGAAGTCAAGGACGGGGCGTACACCGGCCGGCTGGTGGGCGACATCCTGCACGGCCAGGCCAAGGCTGTGGCTGTCCAGGGCATCGCAGACGCCGAGGATCTGGACCTCAAGCGCTGCTGGGCCTACAGCGACTCACACAATGACATTCCGCTGCTGAGCATGGTGGGCCATCCCGTGGCGATCAATCCCGACGCCCGGCTCCGCCGCCACGCCCGGGACAACAACTGGCCGGTGTACGACTTCCGCTCCGGACGCCGCGCGGCCACGCTTGGGCTGAAGGCCGCCACTGTCGGCGGCGCCGCCTACGGCCTGTGGCGGGGCTTCACCCGCTTCCGCGGCCCCACGGTTTAGGACTCCGCCGCGGCGGCCGGCCCGGACGCGCCCGGCGCAGCACTGCGGCCGGGGCCTGTCAGGGCCCAAAGAAAAATGCCCGCTGCCAAAGGCAACGGGCATCTCACGCTGTAGGAAGTATCTCTACTTCTTGTTACGGCGCTGGTGGCGGGTCTTACGAAGCAACTTGCGGTGCTTCTTCTTGGCCATACGCTTGCGACGCTTCTTAATAACTGAACCCACGAAAGTTCCTTACAAACTAGATGGAGTACCTGTCTGATGGAAGAGGTCCGTGGACTAGGCAACAGACTAAACAACAAACAGATTCTTACAATAACGAAAAACGTTCCCTAACAGGGTACCGCTTATCCGGCGCTCCCACTGACCCCGCCTGACCGCACACCTTGGTTGCGGCCGCTGCGGAGGTTAGGCGGTGTCCGTCTGGCCTTCCACAACAGCACCTTTGACGTACTGTTCGACGGCGGACTCGGGCACCCGGAAGGAGCGGCCGAACCGGACGGCCGGCATCTCTCCGGAATGGACAAGGCGGTACACGGTCATTTTGGAAACGCGCATGAGCTCGGCCACTTCGGCCACAGTCAGGAACTGAGCGTTCGAGAAGTTAGACTCTGCGGACATTTCCCTTATTCCTTTGTTAACAGCTGATAAAGGCAACCCCATTGAAACCCCATTGCGGTGTGCCGATGCTGAGCCATCAACCTACCCTGTGCTAGTTACTCTAGTGGCTGATGGTGCCATTGTGAAAGTCATTTTGAGTAACCACTTTCGCTGAACCACTAGGGACTTTCAGCCCTGGCAGGCGCCCCGGCGCTTGCGGGCTGACGATGCCAGCTGGCCCAGTACCGACGCCGTGACGTCCCATTCCATACAGGCATCCGTCACGCTCTGGCCGTAGACCAGTTCGTCCGTACCGGCGGCGTGCTCGGCCACGTCGAGGTTCTGTGCCCCGCCCACCAGGAAGCTCTCCAGCATGACGCCGGCAATCGCCGCGGCTGCCGCTCCGCCGTCTTCCAGTTGCGCGCCGATTTCAAGGGCCACCTCGGCCTGGCGGTGATGGCTCTTGCCGCTATTGGCGTGGCTGGCGTCCACAATGAGCCTGGGGTTGAGCTGCTTGGCCGCCAGCTTGGCGGAGGCGGCTTCGACGTCGGCCGCGGAGTAGTTGGGTCCCTTGCGGCCGCCGCGGAGGATCACGTGCGTGTCCGGGTTGCCGGCCGTGGCCACCAGCGCGGCCCGGCCGTCGCCGTCGATCCCGAGGAACGCCTGGGAGGCCGCTGCCGCACTGCAGGCATCCACTGCCACCTGGAGGTCGCCGTCGGTCCCGTTCTTGAACCCGATGGGCATAGACAGCCCGGACGCCAGCTGACGGTGGATCTGGCTTTCCGTGGTGCGTGCACCGATGGCGCCCCACGACACGAGGTCGGCCATGTATTGCGGGCTGATGGGTTCCAGGAATTCCGTGGCCGTGGGAAGGCCAAGCGACGTGACCTGCTGTAGGAACCGGCGGGCTGCCCGCAGGCCGGTGGCCATGTCGTGGCTGCCGTCCAGGTGGGGATCGTTGATGAGGCCCTTCCAGCCCACCGTGGTGCGGGGCTTCTCGAAGTACGTCCGCATCACGATCAGCAGGTCTTCCTTGTGCTTCTCGGCCTGGCTCACCAGCCTGCGGGCGTATTCCAGGCCGGCCTTGGGGTCGTGGATGGAGCAGGGGCCCACGATCACCAGCAGGCGGTCGTCCACGCCGTCCATGATGGCCCGGACTTCGTCCCTGCCGCGTTCGACGACGTCTGCGACCCGGGCGTCAAGCGGCAGTTCCGCGATCATGTCCTGGGGTGACGGCAGGGCCTGGAATTCGCTGACGCGCAGGTTTGAGGTGGACTTGGAAGGCTGTGTTTCGGTGGCTGCTGCGGTGCTCATGGGTGCGGGGTCCTGTTCCGGAAGGTGCGGAGCGGGCCCAAATCAGAACCCGCCGGAGAAATGGCGAAGGGCAGAGAATGATCTCTGCCCTGTTGGCTCTGAAGGAAAGTTGGATGCGTGTCAGTTAGACGCGGGCCCCTCCAGAGCCAACGAAAAATACGCATACCAACGGTTAGTCATAGCCAAGACCATAACCGCGGAAACCATCCGCCGCAAACCCGGAGGCGTCACAAAACTCCACCGACGCCCTCCCCCGGCTCACCGCCCTCCCCAACTGACTCGCAGTTAACGCTCCGAAATCGCGTTTTCGGAGCGTTAACTGCGAGTCAGTTGGGAGGCGTAGGCATTACCCGAGCAGCTTGCGCAGGTACTCGAGCTGGCGGTTCCACTGGTGTTCCTGGCCGCCCTCATGGTTGTTGAACCGGTACACCTCGATGTCCTTGGCCGGCGCCCCGCTCCCAGCGCCCGCGCCGTAGGCGCTGAAGCTGGCAAAAACGGTCGACGGCGGGCAGATGTCGTCCGCCTGCGCGGCCGAGAACAGCGCCGGCGCCGTGGCCGCCCGGCCCAGGTTGACGCCGTCGAAGTAGTTCAGCACGGCGAGGATCGACTCATAACGGTCGCGGTGGCGGGCGAGGAATGCCGCGATTTCCGGATAGGGTCCGCGCGGGGTGATGTCGATGGCGCGGGGGAAGTCCTGCAGGAACGGCACGTCCGGCAGCGCGGCGATCACGCCGTCGAGCCTTCCGGCCGCAAGCCCGGCCACGGCAACGGTGATGCCGCCGCCCTGGCTGACGCCGGCAACCACTACCCTGGAGGCGTCGACGGCGGGATGCGCCTGCGCCGCCTCCACCGCGCGGAAGGCATCCACATAGACCCGGCGGTAGTAGTAGTCCTCGCGGCTTCCGGCGCCGCGGGTCATCAGTCCTGCGTGCGCCACGTCGCCGGCGGAGGGGTGCGGGTCGGCGGTGTGGCCCAGGAGTCCGCCGTAGCCCTGCCCGCGGGTGTCCATGATGAAGTGCGCGTAGCCGGCCTGCGCCCACTTGGTGTCCTGGTTGGACAGCCCGCGGCCGCCCGAATAGCCCGCGTACTGCACGACGACGGGGAGGGGCTCGTCCGCCGGGCGGTTCGCTGGCAGGTGCAGCCAGCCCTTCACCGGGGAACCGCCGAAGCCCGCAAACGTGACATCGAAGGTATCAATCACCGTCAGGTAGTTGTCCACCGGTTCGAAGACGGCGTCCAGCGGGTACTCCCGAGCCTCGCTGATAGTGCGGTCCCAGAAGGCATCAAGGTCCGCCGGAGCGGTGACGCCGGACGTGTAGTTTCGGAGCTGCTCAAGCGGTAGGTCGAAGAGGGGCATGGGTATTCCGGTTCTGTGAAGCGGGCCGATAGGTAGGATGTTGTATCTTCTCAGGCGCGCAAGGCAGGTTCAACCGTCACGACGCCACGTTGAGGACCGTGTACCAGCGCGACTGCAGATGACGTTGTTGGACGCGCTACCCCACCACTCAGACCAGCGCCGTCTGGTAGCTTTCCAACGCCTGCGAGCCGCGCACGAGTGCCCGCAGCTCGGCGAGGCCGCCGGAGACAATGCCGGCGGCCCGGGCCTGGACCAGCACGTTGCCGAGCGCTGTGGCCTCGACCGGTCCGGCGATGACGCGTTTTCCGGTGGCGTCGGCGGTGAGCTGGCACAGGAGCCGGTTCTGCGATCCGCCGCCCACGATGTGCACCACGTCCACGGGTACGTCCGCGAGGCGTTCGGCGTCGGCGATGGTCCGGGCGTAGCCTGCGGCGAGACTGTCCAGGATGCACCTTGTGATGGCGGCCGGGTCGTCGGTGAGGACGGCTCCGGTGTTCCGGACGGCTGCCCGGATCCGTTCGGGCATGTTGTCCGGGGCGATGAAGTACGGATCGTCGGCGTTGATCTGGGGCCCGCCGAACGGCAGCGCGGCGGCGGCCGTGAGCAGTTCGTCCAGTGTTGCCGTGTAACCCTGCTGAGCCCAAGTGCGCTGGCATTCGCTGAGCAGCCAGAGCCCGCCGACGTTGCGGAGGTACCGGATGGTGCCGTTCACGCCGCGTTCGTTGGTGAAGTTCGCCTGCCGGCTCGCCTCCGTGAGCACCGGTTTCGGGAGCTCGACCCCGACGAGCGACCAGGTTCCCGACGAGATGTAGGCGAAGTTCCCATGTTCGGCCGGGACGGCGGCGACGGCGGACGCGGTGTCGTGCGATCCGACGGCCACCACTTTCGTGGCCTCGGCCAGCCCGGTGCGGGCGGCGATGCCGGGCAGCAGGGTTCCGACCGTTTCGCCGGGCTGGATCAGCGGCGGGAACAGCTTCTTGGGCAAGCCCAGGGCTGCCAGGAACTCGGTGGCCCACTCCCCCGCGACGGCGTCAAACAGGCCCGTGGTGGAGGCATTCGTTGATTCCGTACGCCGCTGCCCGGTGAGCAGGAACGCGATCAGGTCCGGGATGAGCAGGGCCTGCAGCCCGTCCAGGTCCTTCTCGGTGGCCAGCTGGTAGATGGTGTTGAACTGCAGGAACTGCAGGCCGGTGGTGGCGTAGAGACGGGCCGGGTCCAGTTTTTGGTGGACCCGGGCGACGGCGGCACGGGACCGGTCATCCCGGTAGCTGAAGGGCTGGGCGATGAGGTCCCCGGCCGCATTCACCAGGCCGTAGTCCACCGCCCAGGTGTCGATCCCGATGCTGCTGATCGTTTCACCGCGCTCCCCGGCGACACTGGCCGCGGCAGCGAGCCCGGTCAGCACCTCGGCGAACAGGGCGTCGAAATTCCAGCGCAGGCCGCCGTCGGACTCCACCACACCGTTCGGGAAACGGTGCACCGTTTCCAACGTCGCTTTGCCTTCAGAACCGGCGCGGCCGGAAACACGGCCGAGGATGACCCGGCCGGAGGAGGCACCGATATCGACGGCGGCGAAGACACTGCCGGCGAACAAACCGCCGTCGATATCGCTTGATGGCACGTTACTCATCGCAGGAAAGCGGCGGCCACACCGGCGTCCACGGGAATGTGGAGGCCGGTGGTGTGGGACAGTTCGGCACTCGTCAGGACCGCGGCGGCGTTGGCCACGTGCTCAGGCAGCACTTCGCGCTTGAGCAGGGTCCGCTGGGCGTAGTACTTGCCCAGTTCCTGCTCATCCACGCCGTAGACCGCGGCGCGCTTTGCGCCCCAGCCGCCGGCGAAGATCCCGGAGCCGCGGACCACGCCGTCGGGGTTGATGCCGTTGACGCGGATGCCGTATTCGCCGAGTTCGGCCGCGAGGAGCCGGACCTGGTGGGCCTGGTCGGCCTTGGTGGCGGAGTAGGCGATGTTGTTCGGGCCGGCGAACACGGAGTTCTTCGAGGAGATGTAGATGATGTCCCCGCCCATGTCTTGGTCGATCATGACCTTCGCGCCGGCCTTGGCCACCAGGAACGAACCCTTGGCCATGACGTTGTGCTGCAGGTCCCAGTCCTTCTCGGTGGTTTCCAGCAGCGGCTTGGAGATGGACAGCCCGGCGTTGTTGACCACCAGGTCCAGCCCGCCGAACGCCAGCACCGCTTCCTGGATCGCCGCGGCGATCTGGGCTTCGTCGGTGACGTCGGCCTGCACGCCGATGGCCACGTCCGGCCCGCCGAGCTCTTCGGCGACGGCCTGGGCGTTCTCCAGGTTCAGGTCCGCGATAACCACGCAGGCGCCTTCCGCGGCGAGGCGGGTGGCGATCGCCTTGCCGATGCCCGACGCCGCACCGGTCACCAGCGCAATGCGGGTGGCGTGCGACTTCGGCTTGGGCAGGCGGGCGAGCTTGGCTTCCTCGAGAGACCAGTACTCGATCCGGAACTTCTCGGATTCCTCGATCGGGGCGTAGGTGGAGACCGCCTCGGCGCCGCGCATCACGTTGATCGCGTTGAGGTAGAACTCCCCGGCAACCCGGGCGGTCTGCTTGTTGGCGCCGAAGGAGAACATCCCCACACCCGGGACCAGCACGATGGCCGGGTCGGCGCCACGCAGGGCGGGGGAATCTGCGTCGGCATGGCGGTCGTAGTAGGCCTGGTAGTCCTCGCGGTAGTCGGCGTGCAGCTCATGCAGCCGGGCGATGGAGTCCTCCACCGAGGCGTCGACGGGCAGGTCCAGGATCAGCGGCTTGACCTTGGTGCGCAGGAAGTGGTCCGGGCAGGAGGTGCCCAGGGCTCCCAGCCTTGGGTGCTCCGCAGACTCCAGGAACTCAAGCACGACGGCGTCATCACTGAAGTGCCCCAGCTGCGGTTTGTCCGTGGACGCCAGCCCGCGGATCACCGGTGCCAGCGCGGCGGCCTTGGCCCGGCGTTCTGCTTCGGGGAGTGCGGCGTAGCCGGGAAGCTTCGCGCCGAACGGCTGCGGACGGCCGTTTTCGGCGATGTAGTTTTCGGCCTGGTCGATGATCCAGAGCGAGTTGGCTTCCGCTTCCTCGCTGGTGGCGCCCCAGGCGGTGATGCCGTGGCCGCCCAGGATGGTGCCGACGGCCTGCGGGTTGGCTTCCTTGATCGCGGCGATGTCCAGGCCAAGCTGGAAACCGGGGCGGCGCCACGGCACCCACACCACCTTGTCACCGAAGATCTTGGTGGTCAGTGCCTCCCCGTCCACCGCGGTGGCAATGGCGATGCCCGAGTCCGGGTGCAGGTGGTCCACGTGCGCCGCGTCCACCAGGCCGTGCATCGCGGTGTCGATCGACGGCGCAGCGCCGCCCTTGCCGTGCAGGCAGTAATCAAAAGCGGCCACCATTTCGTCTTCGCGGTCCACCCCGGGGTAGACATTCTTCAGTGCGTTCAGCCGGTCCAGGCGGAGCACTGCCAGGTTTTCGGCTTTCAGGGTGCCGAGGTCCCCGCCGGAGCCCTTGACCCAGAGCAGCTGGACGTCCTCGCCCGTGACCGGGTCCTTCTCGGTGCCCTTCGCCGAGGTGTTGCCGCCGGCGAAGTTGGTGTTCCGCTTGTCCGCGCCCAAGTGGTTGGAACGGGCAATCAGGTCTTCAACAGTCTTGTTAGTCATGCTCTTATGCGCCCCATCCGGCCTGGTGACCGCCCACGCGGTCTTCGTTGATCTGTTTCTGGTAGCCGCTGGCCTTGAAGGCCGCCAGCGGGTCCGCGGGCAGGCCGCGGGACTCGCGCCAGTCGGCCAGGATGGGCCGGACGTCTGTGTAGAAGGCATCGTTGAACACCGCATTCGCGGCCAGGACATCGCCGGCGCGCTGGGCTTCGCCCAGGGCGGCGGTGTCGATCAGCAGCGCCCGCGCGGTCATTTCCTGGACGTTGAGGACGGAGCGGATCTGGCCCGGGATCTTCTCTTCCAGGTTGTGGCACTGATCCAGCATCAGGGCCACACCGGAGTCCTTCCCGAACCCGCCGCCGCGGATCACCTCGTGCATGATGCGGAACAGCTGGAACGGGTCCGCCGCACCGACGATCAGGTCATCATCGGCGTAGAAGCGGGAGTTGAAGTCGAAGGAACCGAGCTTGCCCAGGCGCAGCAGCTGCATGACGATGAACTCAATGTTGGTGCCCGGCGCGTGGTGGCCGGTGTCCAGGCAGACGAACGCCTTCTCGCCCAAAGCGAGGGTCTGGGCGTAGGACGTGCCCCAGTCCGGAACGTCGGTGTGGTAAAAAGCCGGCTCGAAGAACTTGTACTCCAGCACCAGGCGCTGGTTATCGCCCAGGGCGGCGTAGATCTCCTGCAGGGATGCGGCGAGGCGGTCCTGCCGGCCGCGCATGTCGTCCTGGCCCGGGTAGTTGGTGCCGTCCGCCAGCCAGATCTTCAAATCGCTCGAGCCTGTGGCGTGCATGATCTCCAGGCACTCGAGGTGGTGATCGATGGCCCGGCGGCGCACTGAATCGTTCGAGGAGGTCAGGGAACCGAACTTGTACTCGTCGTCCTGGAACGTGTTCGAGTTAATGGTGCCCAGCCCCACGCCCAGGCCCGCCGCGTACTCGCGCAGGGCGGCGTAGTCATCCACCTTGTCCCACGGAATGTGCAGGGCAACGGTGGGAGCCAGGCCCGTCAGTTCGTGCACCTTCGCGGCGTCGGCGATCTTCTCCTGCACGGTCCGCGGGGTGCCCGGCGTGCCGAACACCTTGAAGCGGGTGCCCGAGTTGCCATAGGCCCAGGAGGGTACTTCGATGGCAAGCTCTTCCAGCCTGCCCAGCGCCGTTGCTACGTCATTCATGTTGGTTATTCCGGTCTCTTGTGTTGCTGCGGTATGGGGGGGTGGTGGTGCTGCGGCCCCGCTGCTGGAGCCTGGGTGACTCAGCGTGCTGTGGCCTCCGCCGCCGCAAGCTGATCGTCAAGATTGAAGACTTCTTCGAGGACCAGGAACCCTTCGTCGGGGGCTTGATCCGTGGTGTCCGGATTGTCAAAAAGAGAGGCCATCTCCGCCTGCCAGCGGGCGTTGACTTCCGTGAGCGCCATCCGCGCCCTCACGGCGTCGAAGTCGTCGCATTCCACGTAGCCCACCAGCAGCCCGTCCGTGCCCAGGAACAGCGAGTAGTTGTGCCAGCCCGCATCCTTGAGCGCGCTCAGCATCTCCGGCCAGACGGCCGCGTGCCTGCGCCTGTACTCATCGATCAGTCCCGGTTGGACGGAGGAGCGGAAACACACCCTCATCTGCGACTCTCCTGAATTTCGGATTCTTTGAATCGTTTCATTGTTACGATTCAAAGTACTCTTGAAGTCGAGTAGGTGTCAAGCAATTGTCAGTGGATGAAAACCGTTTATCCGGGAATGCCGTTTCGCTCGCAAGGGAACCCGCACCGGGCAAGGACAATTGGCGCGAGGGGTGTGATCCGGGCGTTTGCACACGCGGCCCCGCACGAGAGAGCTTGGAGAAACATGTCACGGTCAGCCAGCATCAAGGATGTTGCGAACCATGCCCGCGTAGCGGTGGGCACGGTTTCCAATGTCCTGAACTACCCGGACCGGGTGTCACAGCGGACCAAGGACCGGGTTCTGCAGGCCATCGACGAGCTCGGGTTCGTCCGCAACGACGCTGCCCGCCAGCTCCGGGCCGGGCACAGCCGCACCATCGGCCTGATCGTGCTCGACGTCGGCAACCCGTTCTTCACTTCCGTGGTCCGCGCCGCCGAGGATGCCGCCGCCCTGCAGGGAAGCGCCGTCCTGCTCGGAGACAGCGGGCATGATGCGAGCCGCGAGTCGAACTACATCGACCTCTTCCAGGAACAGCGGGTCCAGGGCCTGCTCATCTCGCCGGTGGGCGATGTCACCGACCGCCTCGACCAGTTGCGCGAACGCGGCGTGCCCACCGTCCTGGTGGACCGGCTGGCCGACGAGTCCAGGTACAGTTCCGTTTCCGTTGACGACGACGCCGGCGGCTACCTTGCGGCGCGGCACCTGCTGGACATCGGCCGCCGTCGGCTGGCTTTCGTGGGAGGCCCGACGTCGATACGCCAGGTGGCGGACCGCCTCCAGGGGGCGCAACGCGCCGTCGCCGAGGTTCCGGACGCTTCCTTGGAAGTGTTGGATTCCGCCGGGCAAACGGTCCTGGCGGGCCGCGGCGTGGGCGACCAACTGGTCCGCCGCAGCGCCGGCGAACTTCCGGAAGGAGTGTTCTGCGCCAATGACCTGCTCGCCCTCGGCGTGATGCAGTCACTCACCATGCTCCACACGCTGCGGATTCCGGAAGACATCGCCCTGATCGGCTACGACGACATCGACTTCGCCGTGTCCGCCGTGGTGCCGCTCTCGTCCATCCGCCAGCCCACGGACGCACTCGGCCGGACCGCCATCGAGCTGCTGGCCGAGGAAGTGGACGCCATGGGATCCGCCTCGGACCGACCCCACCACCGTGCCGTGATCTTCACTCCTGAACTGGTGGTGCGGCAAAGCACGGCGGGTGCCGCCACCCCGGACTAGGCGCGCCGGGAGGACGCTCAGACCCTTGTCTCCGATACCCCTTGGGGGTATCTTGAACTATGCCGTTGCGCTCCTTTTTCCGCCGCACCCGTTCAGCGCCGGGCCGGACGCTGCCCCACGGAAATCGACGACGGGGGGCACTCCGGATCGCCGTCGCGGCGGTGTTGACGATCATGGGTTTGCTGGTGGCCTCCACAGCGGCGAATCTCGTCCTGGAAGGGACTGAACGCTCGAATGCCGTGGCGTACGGGGAGAAAGTCCGGATCGACCAGGGCACCATCAATGTCTCCCGTTCCGGGGAAACCGGTCCGACGATCGTGCTGCTCAGCGGGCTGGGCACGCCCGCCCCGGTGCTGGACTTCGCTCCGCTGGTGCGGGAACTGACAGGTTTCCGGGTGGTGGCGGTGGAGGGTTTCGGCTACGGCTACAGCGACATGACCGCCCGGCCCCGGACCATCGAGAACATGGGCGAGGAACTTCATACCGTGCTGTCCACTCTCGCCGTCGACCGCCCGTACATCCTTGCCGGGCATTCGATAGCAGGCTTGACCACCCTGTACTACGCCAACAAGTACCCTGCGGAAGTGTCTGCCGTTATCGGCATCGACCCCTCGGTGCCCGCCGGCATGGCCTCCGAACAAGATCCCGCCCACACCGATGCGCCGGCCGCAGGCAACTTCTGGGAACGGCTTCCTTCGACCACCGGCCTGGTCCGCTGGGCCGCGGCGTTGGGCCTGGCAGACCCGGCAGGCGACAACTACACGCCGGAAGAACGCGAGCAGATGCGCATGCTGGCCAGCTGGAACTACGGCAACGGGGCGCTGACCGACGAAACGAACCGGGTGGCCGAGAACGCGGCGAAGCTCCGAATGCTCAGCTACCCAGGCCACGTTCCCGTCCTTGAGTTCCTGTCCCGGGAAACGATCGACCAGCAGCCGGAATGGCTGGGCTCCCACGAACGCCAGCTGCAGAATGTGGCGCGCCACGAGCTGGTCATCCTCGACGGGAACCACTACCTGCACTGGACGCAGTCCAAGGCCATGGCGACGAAAATAGCCGAATTCCTGAAACCGGCCGGCACCGTTCCCTGACCATCCGCGGTCCAATCGTGCGCCGGATCATCAGTTCGGGTGGGGCTACCAGTACCCGTATCAAGAGGCCCTCCCGCCGAGGATCCACTTCCTGTTGTATGGGCATAAACAACGAAAGGGAACACCCATGGCTACCTGGCTCATCACAGGATGCTCCACCGGACTCGGCCGCGCCCTCGCCCAGTCCGTGCTCGCCCGCGGCCACAACGCGGTCGTCACCGCGCGCAACGCCTCCACGCTGCAGGACATCGCGGCTGCTTACCCCGACACAGCCCTGGCCCTCCCCCTTGACGTCACCGACACAGCGCAGATCAGCTCAGTGGTGCAGCAGGCGCGGACGCGGTTCGGCGGCGTCGACGTGCTGGTCAATAATGCCGGCTACGGCTACCGCGCCGCCGTTGAGGAAGCGGACGACGCCGACATCCGGCAATTGTTCGACACCAACGTTTTCGGCGCCGTCGACATGATCAAGGCAGTCCTCCCGGACATGCGGGCCAAAAGGGCCGGGCACATCCTGAACATCTCCTCCATCGGAGCGCGGATCAAGCCGGCCGGCTCCGGATACTATTCGGCCACCAAGGCGGCCCTGGAGGGCCTGTCCGGTTCGCTCCACAAGGAACTGCAGCCGCTCGGCATCAACGTCACCGTCATCGAGCCCGGCGCGTTCCGGACTGACTTCGCCGGCCGCTCCCTCACCCAGTCCGCGACGGCCATCGCGGACTATGCGGAGACGGCCGGGAAGCGACGCAAGGAGAACGACACGGTCCACGGCACCCAGCCCGGCGACCCGGCGAAGGCCGCCGAGGCCATCATGGCGATCGCCAAAAGCGCGACCCCGCCGTCCCTCCTGGTTCTCGGCCAGGACGCGTTCAACGCCTTTGGCGCCGTCGCCCAGGCAGAGCGCGCGGAACTGGACGAATGGCGGGATCTCAGCATCAACACGAGCATCGAAGGCTAGAGCTTCTCCACCGTGAGGTTCCGGTAGGCGGCACGTAGCGGCGCCATCTGCCGGAACCCGAGATAGCCCCCGCCCAGCACCTTGTCCGAGGAATCGGTCCATTCGAAGAGGGGCAGCCCGTTGATGGAGAACGCCACGCGCGGGCCGTCCTTCACCAGTTCCATGCGGTAGAAATCCCTGGCGTCCTCCGCCGGCGGCAGCGGGTCCGCGCCCTGGGCCACCAATTCGAAGCCGGCACTTTTCCGCAGGTTGCAGGTCCGGAAGGCCCGCTCGGACTCGTACTTGTGCCGGAAGTAGGACACATGGAGGGCATCGATGTCACCGGAGTGGTATTGCGGGTAGAAGCCCGTGCGCCGGGCGAGTCCAGCCGAAAACAGGTCCTGCCCGCCGTGGCCTGTTGCCGAAAAGAACAGCATGGCCAGCCCCGGCTCGGCCAGGGGCAGGAACTCCCAGCTGATCCGGATGCCGTCCGGGAACCCCACCGGGCACCAGAAGGTCCAGTGCGCGTGGTCCCCGAACTCTTGATCGTCCAGTGCGCCGGAAAGCTCCAGGGCACTCCCCGTGCTGCCCTGCCGGAGCGGCCCCTCGGCCACCCAGCCGGACACGTCCGCCGGACCGGCAAGCGGGTTGCCGTAAAGCAGTTCCGTACTGACCAGTTCCGTCCTGACCGGGTCCGTCGTGAACCGCGGCGCGCCCACTCAGCCCCGTCCCGCCGTCGTGAATCCCGCCGTCGTGAGTCCCGCCGTCGTGCTCGTTTGCGAGCCCGGCAGGGCATCCGGTCCGAAGCCGAGCACCCCGAGCTGGCCGGCCACTTCGCCGGCGACCAGGGAGGCACCGTACTCGGAGAAGTGCGTGTTGTCGGCCAGTCCGTCAGCCCAGTGGGCGTGCCCGCCGGGACCGAAATGGCAGAACAGCGACTTCGATTCCTCGACGCCCAGCCCCGGGTAGAGCGCGCGGGTCCAGGCGTTGAGGTCGACGACGGCGAGGTGCAGTTCGAGCGCGATCTCACGGACCACTTCGGGGTAGTCCTCCAGGCTGTCTTCCAGGGTGCCGTCCGCCAGGAAGTGCCGGCGCTCCACTGAAGTGCAGAGCACCGGCACCGCCCCGAGCGCCTGCACCTCCGCCACCATCCGGCGCAGGTTTGCCGCGTACCCCGTCCTCGCGGCCAGATGGGGGTGTTTCTGGTCGTTGTGGCCGAACTGGATGAGCACCAGGCTGCCCGCCTCCGCTGTGTCCAGGAGCTGGCCCCAGAGCCCCTCTTCAACGAAGGACTCCGTGCTGGCACCGCCTTTCGCGAAGTTGTGCACCGCGGCCCAGGGGTGGACGTGCCTGGGCAGCCGCGCGCCCCAGCCGCTCATGGGGTACTCGTGGGTGGGACAGTTGGCCACAGTGGAATCACCGGCGAGCAGGATTTTCATGCTGTTCTTTCTGTTGGGGTGTCCTGGAGATGCTGGCTCAGCCCTTGACGGAGCCGATGAGCATGCCTTTGGCGAAGTGTTTCTGCAGGAAGGGATAGAAGATCAGGATGGGCAGGGTGGCCACCACGATCACTGCGAATTTGATGCCCTGTTCGGGCGGGATGTAGTTCGGGTCCACATTGCCGGCGCCCAGGAGGTCGGACGAGGCGGTGACCTGGCGCAGGTACATCTGCAGGGTCCATTTGGAGTTGTCGGACAGGTACAGCAGGGGCGACATGAAGTCGTTCCAGATGCCCACGGCGTAGAAGAGCGCGAACGTGGCCAGCACGGGTTTGGACAGCGGCAGCAGGATCCGCCAGAGGATTCCGATTTCCGTGGCGCCGTCCATCTTGGCGGACTCTTCCAGCTCGGCGGGGAGTTCCTGGAAAAAGTTCTTGATGATGATCAGGCTGAACGGGTTGATGGCTGCCGGCAGGATCAGCGCCCAGTAGCTGTTGAGCAGGCCGAGGTCCTTGATCAGCAGGAAGGTGGGGATCATGCCGCCGGAGAACACCATGGCGAAGACCACCAGGGACAGGATCAGCTGGCGGCCGCGGAGGTTCCGCTTGGCCAGCGGGTAGGCCATGGTGACCGTGAGGATGAGCTGGACCACGGTGCCCACTGCCGTGACCAGCACGGTGGTGACAAGCGCCCGGATGAACGCGGGCGTGGAAAAGATGTACTCATAGGCTCCCAGGCTGAACTGCTCCGGCCAGACGAAGAAGGCCCGGCGGGTGATTTCCGCTTCGGTGGCAAAGGAGCCGGCGAACACGTAGACGAACGGCAGCAGTGTCAGGACGCCGATCAGCGCCAGGAAAACGTAGTTGGCGGCATCGAAGATCCGGCCGCCGGTGGTGTTGTGAATCTTCATTAGAACAGTCCGCTCTGGTTGAACCGCTTGGCCAGGGCGTTGGTGCCGAAGATCAGCACGATGCCCACCAGGGACTTGAACAGGCCCACCGCGGTGGAATAGGAGTACGCGCCCTGGGTGATGCCCACGAAGTACACGTAGGTGTCGAAGACGTCGGCCACGTCGCGGTTGAGGGCGTTGGTCATGAGGTAAATCTGCTCGAAGCCGGTGTTGAGCATCTGCCCGATCGCCAGGATGAGCATCACGATGATGGTGGAGCGGATCCCGGGCAGGGTGATGTGCCAGACCCTGCGGAACCTGCCGGCGCCGTCGATGATCGCGGCCTCATACTGGTCCTGGTCCACGGTTGCCAGCGCTGCCAGGAAGATGATGGTCCCCCAGCCGGTGTTCTTCCAGATCTCCTGGAGCACAATGAGCGGCCGGAACCAGGCGGGGTCGGACAGGAAGTCGATGTCCGTGCCAAGCACTGAGTTGATGAACAGGAACAGCGGCCCGAAGTCCAGGGCGAACAGCAGGAAGCTCAGCGACGCCACGATGGTCCAGGACAGGAAGTGCGGGATGTAGACGAGCGTCTGGACCGTGCGTTTGAGGATAGACAGACGGACCTCGTTCAGCAGCAGCGCCAGGACGATGGTCAGCGGAAACGCGATCCCGAGGTTCAGGAACGCGAGGATCAGGGTGTTGCCCAGCAGCCGGCCGAAGTCGGGGTTGGAGAAGAAATCCTGGAAGTGCTGGAAGCCCACCCAGGGGCTTGCGTTGACGCCCAGGAACGGGACGTAGTCCTTGAACGCGATGGACACCCCGTACATCGGGGCGTACCGGAACACCGCAAAGTAGATGACCCCCGGCAGCAGGAGCAGGTACAGCCACTTGTAATGCGCGAAGTGGACGGCGAAGCGGCGTCGCCGCCCCGGGGCAGGCGCTGGTGGCGGCGCCTGCTCCGGGGCTTTGACGTCAACGGTGGACGTTGTCACTTGCTGTCCTGCCAGAGCTTGTTGATCTCTTCCTGGACCTTGTCGCCGCCGCTGGTCTTCCACAGCTTGATGGCATCTTTCAGGCCCTGTTCGTCAGTCTGGCCGGCCAGGTACTTGATCCGGGCGTCAGCCACGATGTTGTCCAGCTGCGCGCCCTTGGCAACGTAGGTGGGCGAAACGAACGCCGCTGCCGGGTTGTAGACGGCGCTCTTCAGGTCCTCCGCCATGACCTCGACCCGCTTGTCGAAGACTTCCTGCTCGTAGGCCGAGGCCTGCTTGACGGGGTAGAAGTTGTTGCCCGTGACGTTGGTGCCCAGCTGCGCGTAGCTCTTGATGTCCGTGGCCACGGTCTTGCCTTCGGGGGTTTCGGGTTTGATGGTGGCTGCCTTGCCGTCCTCGACAGTGAAGTTGACGCCTTCGATGCCGTTGTTGAGGAGCGCGGCCACTTCCTTGGAGTTCATCTTGTCGAGGAACTGCAGAACGTTCTTCAGTTCAGCCTCGGTGCGGACGCTGGTCTTGGGCACGGCCAGGAAGCCGGAGTAGCCGTCGGTGGGATGCGTGTGCAGTTCGCCGTCCGGGCCTTGGAGCCCTCCGACGAAGCCCACCTTGTTCTGGAAGTCGTTCGGGTTGGCCTGCTTGAACAGGTTGATCAGGACGCTGACGCGGGAGTCGACGTCGACGATGATGCCGCCCTTGCCGTTGAAGAACGGTTCGTTCCACTTGGTGCCGTCAAAGGTGGCAAAGTCCGGGTTGATGAGCTTCTCGTCCACCATCTTCTTGACGAAGCGGTTGGCTTCCAGGAACTCCTCGGTCTCGAAGCTCGGGATCAGTTTTCCGTCCCTTTCGGTCCACCGGTTGCCCGCGCCGTACCAGGTTTCAATCATGTCGTACGGACTGTTGGTGCCCAATGCCCCGAACTTGGGAACGGTGATGCCCCACGTGTCGTTCTGGCCGTTGCCGTCCGGGTCCTGTTCGGTGAACGCTTTGGCCACCTTGTACAGGTCCTCCGTGGTTTCGGGAGCCTTCAAACCGAGCTTGTCCAGCCAGTCCTGGCGGAACATGACGGCCGACCGGATGGGGTTGCGGGCACGAAAGACGCCGTAGACCTTGCCGTTGACGCTGGCGTTCTTCTCGACCTCCGGAAAGGTGGTCTTCAGGTTGGGGTACTCGTCCAGCTTGTCCGTGAGGTCCCAGAAGGCCCCGGCCTCGGCGTTCTTGACGAAGCCCGGGGACTTGCCCTGCACCACCATGACCTGCGGAATCTCGGAGGAGGCGAGCGTGATGTTCATCTTGTCCTCGTAGGACGCGTTCGGCGTCCAGGTGATGCTCACGTCCTTGCCGGTGAGCTCCTCCAGCTTCTGCTGCACGGCGCCGTCGGCGGACGGCGGCTGCGCCTCCAGGAACGGCGCCATGATGGTGATCTTCGAGGAATCCGCAGCCGGCGCTTCACCCCCGCTGCAAGCCGTGAGGGTCAAGGCGGTGGCGGTCACGACGGCGGCCGCCAGGCTGAGTTTTCTACGGGTCATGATGTTTTCCTTTTCCACTTCTTCGGGGTCGGTTGGGTCAGTTTTGGGGCTGACTCTGAAGTCAGATGGGTGTTCGGGAAGTCCGGGGCGACTTTTGATACGTTTCATTTGGTTTCCCGAAAAAATTAGTAACACTGAAGGCGGAGGACTCCACGCGGCAGATCCGGCAGCTCATGCGGGCGTCGGATGGCTCAGCCAAGGGGAGCTCCAGCCATTGCAGCCGGGAACCTGGCGGCCGCGGCAGCCTCGTCAACATTGCCGGCGACGGATTCGTCGTTCGCAGTGAAAAACCGGTCGCACAGCCAGCCGGTCACGTAGAGCCACGCTCCGACACTGAAGAACGGAATGAGACCCGGCACGGCCTGGCTGGCGAATAGCGCGACGGCAGTCACGAACAGCAGGATTGCCGTGCCTGCCAGGTGCCGGAGGGCAAACCGCGATGACATCAGGAGGTACTGCGGAAGCGGCAGCTCGTAGCGGGCAAACATGGGAAAGAGGTGGCAGGCGACGGCCGCCAGGAAGATCGCGGCCAGGAAAGCACCCGCCGCCATCAACTGCGACAGGAGGTCACCGGAGCGGGAGAAGTAATTCCAGTTCAGCGCCAGCGCCGCACCGGCCAACAGGACCGGCAGCATCAGGCCATTGGCACGGCCGAAGTTGCGTCCAAACTCCCCGGCAAATGAGCGGAGCAGCGGAGCAGCCTCGCCCCTGACCCTGCGGCGCACCAGGATCTGCGCCGCTGCCGTGGCAGGCCCTATCCCGAGGACGCCCAGCCCGGCGAGCGAGAACACCATCCACAGCAGATTCAAGCAGGCAATCCACAGCAGGGTATCGAAAAATGAGTACGCCTTGGCATTAAAACTTCCAGCCAGCACAGCCAGCCCCCTTCGGATCTCCATCGTTGCAGAAACGGGGGCCGCAGTGGTCCACGTCACGTCAGTAAGCGGTTTCTCGAAAATCTAGACGCTTTTGAAGCGGCGGTCAAGGTGCAATTTGAATCGTTACATATTCACCGGTGCCGGGTTAGACTGGTGGCGACAACAAGTTGGAAAGCGCTTACCAACAGCTGGAGCGGGACCCACGGCCTACTCTAAAAGCGACGGGCACGGGCCTGCGCCCGGCGAATTCCGCACCGACACCGACGTCAGACCCGGCCCTGGGAAAGGGAAATACCGGGAACAGAAGAGGAGAGCCATGGGCACCCTGTCCGAGCCCGTCCCGGAAGAACGCAAAATGCCCACCGAAGAACGCAAAACCACCTCCGCCCCGGCCAGGGTGGCACTCGTCGGCGTTCACGGCTTCGGCACCCACCACCTCCGCAACCTTGAAAGGCTCCAGCAAGGCGGAGCCGTCACCCTCGTGGCTGTCGCCGACCCGAATCCCCCGGCCGCCGGCGCGCTCCCTCCCGGGACCGCGGTGTTCGGCACCCTGGACGAACTCCTTGCAGCAACCCCTGCGCTGGACCTCGTCATTGTGGCCACTCCCATCCAGACGCACGCACCCCTGGCTCTCACCGCCCTCCCCCACGCCGACGTATACCTGGAGAAACCCCCGGTAGCATCGCTGGCCGATTTCACCCGGCTGCAGGACGCCGCCGCAGCCGCCGGACGGAGTGTCCAGATCGGTTTCCAGAGCCTGGGCTCGCAGGCCCTGCAGGCCATCGAAGACCTGCTCGCGGCCGGGGAAATCGGCACCCTCCTGGGAATCTCCGCCACCGGCCGCTGGGTGCGCGACCGCGCGTACTACAAACGGTCGCGCTGGGCGGGCAAGCGCAGCCTCGACGGTGTCGACGTCGTTGACGGCGTGGCTACCAACCCCCTGGCGCACGCCATCGCCACCGCCTTACGGATAGCCGGCGCGCGGACCGCGGACGATCTCTCCTCGGTGGAAACGGACCTCTACCGCGCCAATGACATCGAGTCGGACGACACCTCCGTCATCCGGGTCCGCACCACGTCCGGCCTTCCCATCACCTGCGCACTGACCCTCTGCGCCACGGAATCCGTGGAACCCTACATCACCCTGCAGGGCAGCGAAGGCACGGCAGTGTTCCACTACACCGAAGACCGCGTGACCGTCAGCACTGCCGCCGGCGAGCGCCACGAGGTTTTTGCCCGGGACGACCTCACCGAGAACCTGCTGGAGCACTTGCGGCACCGCCGCCTGCAGGACCTGCCGACGGGCGGGCAGTTGATCAGTTCCCTCGCGGACAGCGGAGCATTCATGCGCGTTCTGGAGGCTATCCGCACCGCCGAGGCCCCTGCCCTGGTCCCGGACCGGTACCTCGACTGGGTAGGCCAGGGCGACTCCGCCCACGCCGTGATCACGGGCGTCGAAGATGCGCTGGAACGCGCGACGGCGGCGCACGCCACCTTCAGTGAACTCGGCCTGCCCTGGGCGCGGCCTTCCGCCGACGGTGCGGACACATTGGCACTTTCCACGGTGCCGCTCGTTACTGCCCGAACCGGTTCCGCCCTCGCGGCCCGTCTCTCGCCCCGCCCGTACCTGCATCCGGTGCGATCGCTCGGCGGAGTCACTGTCACCGACCACCTGCCCGCGGACCACCCGTGGCACCTGGGTGCCGGCATCGCACTGCAGGACGTGAACGGCACCAATTTCTGGGGCGGCAAGACCTACACCCGCGCTGCCGGGCGGTACGAGGAACGCCCGGACCACGGCCGGATTGTGCTGCTCGCGGCAAGGTCAGAACCGCCATCACCGGCCGGCGACTCCCTCCACCAGGACCTGGGCTGGCAGGCACCGGACGGCAGCGAACTCCTCCGCGAGCGCCGCACCACCCGCGCCGGCAGAGTGGACCACCGCACCTGGCGGCTGGACCTGGCAACTGAACTGACCGCCGTCGTCGACGCGTCGCTCGGCGGTCCCGGGTCCAACGGTGCCGCGGGCAGCGGCTACGGCGGGTTCTTCTGGCGGCTGCCCGCGTGCTCCGCGGCGGACGTCTTCACGGCGGACCGGCAAGGTGAGGCGGCCGTCCACGGCTCCGTCTCGCCTTGGCTGGCCTGGACCGCGGAGTTCCCGGAGGGCGCGGCGAGCCTGGTGTTTGCCGCGCCGGCCGAGGCACCCGACCCCTGGTTCGTCCGGCTGCACGGCTACCCGGGGGCGGGTTCGGCCCTGGCCTGGGACCGTCCGGTAATCCTCGCCGCGGGAGAATCCGTCCGGCGCTCCTTCACGGTGTGGATCGCTGACGGCGTGCTGACCCCCGCCGAGGCTGCCGCATTGGCTGCTGACAGATGACGGGCCTTCTTGCCGCCGTCGGCTTCCTCACCGACGGGCTTGAAACCTGCCTGACGGCAGCGAGGCGCCCTCACTTCGGCTGGGCGCTCGAGGCCGGGAAAGGCAACGATCCGGCCTCCTGCTATCAAGGCGCCTACCAGCTCCGGCTCAGCGACGCGGCCGGTAAGCTGCTGTGGGACTCGGGCACCGTGGCCTCCGGCGAGCAGCACTACGTTCCCTACGGCGGTCCGGACCTCGCGCCGGACGCCGACTACCGCTGGGCCGTCCGTGTCCACGACGCCGCAGGCGTCCCCGGGCCCTGGTCCGCGCCGCAGGGTTTCAGCACGGGCCTCGACACTCCGGACTGGAATGCCGAATGGATCCGCCGGGCGCCCGGCGGCCGCGCTCCACTGGAAGTGCTCGACGGCGCCTTGCGGGTTGCCGGTTCGCCCTACCTCCCGCTCCCCTGCACGCCCGTCCGCCAGCTCCGGCTGGAGGCGCGCCTGAGGCCGGTGATGGGATGGGCGGGCCTGCTCCTGCGCACCACCGGCCCCGGTACCGGCCTGCTGCTGGAACTGAATTCCGCCGGGACCGTGGTTCTCCGGCGCGCGGCCCCGTGGGAGATCCCCTCCGCTTCAGTGCCCGCGACCGAGATCCTGGCCAGCGCCCACCAGGAACGCGACGTGAACATCAGCCAGGAACGGCTGCCCGGCAAGGACCTGGTCCCCGGCACATGGCAGGACCTGACAGTCACCGATGACGGACGCACCATCACGGTGACGCTCGACGGCGCGCACTTACTCAGCGTCGACGAGCCCGTCCCCGCCGGGTTCCGGGGAAGCCTTGCCCTGCACCAGGGCCCGCGGAGCCAGGCCGAATACGGCTCGATCGTGGTCACGGACGGTGCCGGGGCGGAGCTCAACTGCTGCACCGGCAGCCCGGCCGGCCAGTTTCTTGTTAACCACCGGTTCGATGCCGGAGCTGACCCCGTAAGTGCATGCCTCGCCGAGTGGACCCGCACCACAACCCACCGCCAGCCCGACGAGTGGACGCTGGCCCGCGCGGACGTACCGCTTTCCGGCAAGGTGGTGCGCGCCAGGCTGTTCGCCGCCGCCAGCCACCAGGCCGTGTTCAGCATCGGCACGGCATTCTCCGGCAGGGCAGTCCTGGAGACGTCGTCCTTCGGCTACCCGGGTGAGGGCTATTACGATGCCGCCGACGTCACCGCCATGCTGCAGACCGGGGTCCGCAATGTGGTCCTTTCCGCCCGGGTGCACTGGTACGGTCCGGGTCAGGGCAGGGCTGCCGGAGTTCCCGGGTTCCTGGCCCAGCTCCACGTCGACTATGACGACGGCCGCCGCGAGGTGTTCGGCACAGGTCCCGGCTGGCAGGTGGCGGAAGGTCCGTACCGGCAGTCCGGTTACCGGAACGATGAAGGCGACCCGGTGGAGCATCTGGACGCCACCGCCCCGGCCGTCTGGGAACCAGCCACGTCGCTCGGCAGGCACCCGGTCACCGACTTTCCCGCCGTACTCCCCCGGCGCACGTTCCTGGCCCGGACACCCGTCCGCGCGGCCAGGCTGCTGACCGCGCACGACGGTACAGTCGTGGCGGACTTCGGCCGCGTACTCCCCGCCCGGCCAACGGTGGACTTCGCCGACGGCCTGGCCGGCCGCACCGTGATGATCCGCGCCGGCTACACCCTGGGTCCGGACGGCCGGGTTGACCGCGGCAAGTCCGCCAGCCAGAACACCGATATGTCCTTCCCCTACACCCAGGTTTCCGGGCCGCAGCGCTATGAAGCCGCCGTGCATCTGGGGTTCCGGTACCTCGAAGTACCCGGGATTCCGGCGGGGGAAATCGCCGCGGTGAGCGGCGTCGTCGTACATTCCGAACATCCCGGAAGCGGTCAGTGGGAGGGCAGCTTCAGCAGTTCCGATCCGGCCCTTGACGCCGTGTTCACGCTGCTGCGGGACTCCGCGCTGTACGGCGTGCAGGAACAGTTCGTGGATACCCCCACCCGCGAAAAGGGCCAGTTCCTCGGCGACGCCGTCAACATCTCCTACGCCACCATGGCGCTCTTCGGCGAACGGAACCTGACGGCCCAGGCCTTGCGCGAGTTTGCGGCATCGGCCGGGCGGTACTGGTCCGACGGCGGCGAGCACGGCCGCTACAACGCTGTGTATCCCAACGGCGACGGCAAGCGCGACATCCCTGACTTCTCCCTGATGATGCCCGAATGGGTGGAGGACTACCACCGGAACAGCGGCGACACCGCGCTGGTGGAAGAGCTGCTGCCGGCCCTGCGCGCCACCGCCGGTTACGTCCTGCGCCACATCCCGGCAGAAGGCCCGACGGCGGGGCTCGTTACCTGCCTCGGCGGCGGCTCGGGCCCCTACCTCCACGGAATCGTGGATTGGCCGGCGCCCGGGCGGTTCGGCTACGACATGGAATGCGCCGCGAAAACCACGGTTAACGCCCAGGCTGTCTCCGTCCTGAATGCAGTGGCCGGGTTGTGCGAACTGACCGGTCGACGCCGGGAGGCCGCTGAGTACCGCGCGCACTCGGACGAGCTGTCCGCCGCCATCAACATCCGCCTGCGCGTGGACGGCGCGATGGTGGACGGACTGCACGCCAACGGCACGCCAAGCGGCCATGCCTCCCAGCACGCCACGTCCTTCCCGATGTCGCTGGGCATCACCCCGGAGATCTGGGTGGAGCGGGACGGCCGGCGGCTGGCCGGGATGGGAATGCGGCAGGGTCCCATGACTGTGCACCGCCTGGTGCGGGCACTGCTCGCGGCGGGGATGGTGGACGAGGTGCTGGACCTGCTGACGAACCCCGGGCAGCCCGGCTGGGCCCGGCTGCTGGAATCCGGCGCCAGTTTCACGTGGGAAGCCTGGGAGCTGGACGAGGCCACGGATTACAGCCAGTCGCACGCGTGGTCCGCTTCCGTGATCCGGGAAATCCTTAGCCACGTGCTCGGCGTCCGGGTGGCAGACGGCGGAACTGAGGTCTGCATCCAGCCGCCGTCCTGCCGGCTGCAGCATGCCCGCGGGAGCGTCCCGCTCCAGCGGGGAATGGTTTCGGCCAGCTGGCGCCGCGGGGCCGCCGGAATGGAACTGAGCTGTACGGTGCCCGCCGGAGTCCGCGCCGCCGTTGTGCTGCCGGCCGGCCGTTACGCGGTGGAGGGCCCGACGCCGGATGCCGCCGTCGTCGGGCCCTGCACGGGAACTGATCCCGTCACGTTCCGGATCGATCCGGGGACCTGGCTGTTCCGGCCGGAGCAGCCGGCCGGAACAGCCAGATTTTAGCCCTGCCCGCTAGCTGAGTCCGCTCTTGATCTCCTCGATCGACTTCTTCGCGGCTTCCTCCGGGCTCAGCCGGCCGAAGTGGACCTCGGTGACGAAGCGGGTGAGGATTTCCGAGGCCGGGCTGGACCCTGCCGGCGGGACAACGGGGGCGTCGCCCACTTCATCCGCAATATCGTTGATGAAGGAAGCCGTGGCGGCGTCCGCCGGGCTTAGCTTCGACTGAATGGCGTCGCGCACCTCGGAGTTGCCGGGAATGCCGCGGTCAGCCAGCGCAATCTCGCCCGCCTCAACGCTGTTTGCCAGGAAATCGATGAACTGTTGCGCCTCTTTCGGGTGCTTGGTGCGCGAGCTCGCCGACCAGAGCTGGGACGCTTTGTAGTACTGCTGTGCCGACTTCGCGTCACCGGCCGTGCTCGGCGGCCGCTTGATCTCCAGGGGCTGGCCGGAGGCTCTTGGCCTCGAACGCGTCAATCAGTCTCTGGGTCATTTTGTGCCGGACATCCGAGCCCCACCAGGTGAAGCGCAGCGTCACGGGGCCGCCGGCATCGGACTGGGCACCACCTCCGCAGCCGGAAAGGGTCAGCGCGAGGGCGGCTGCCACTGCCGCGATCTTGGGAGTCCGGGATTTCAGGGCGCGAAAAATCATTCGATGTCCTCTTCGACGGGTGGAGTGGGACGAGCGAGAAAGCGCTTTCTCATCCACCCTAAATGTGCTCCGGGTCACAGTCAATAAGGATGCCCTGCCGAGTTTCTGTCCGGCTCAAGGGACGTCGGCGGATGGTTAGCTCCGCGTTAGCTGGACAAAAACCCGGCGCCGGACCGCCGTCGGGCATTGAGCCACAGCAGCATCCCGATGACTGCAGCGGACAGCATCCCGAGCGCGCCGGTCACCACCAGGCCGGTCCTGACGCCGAACTCTTCCGTCAGCCAACCGGCCAGCAGCCCGCCGAGGGCGTGTCCGCCCAGCAGCAGCGGCAAGTACAGGGCAAGGACGCGGCCCCGGACGTCCGCGCCGGCCTCCAGCTGGACGGTGGTTGCCGCGCTGGTCAGGAAGAGCAGCGTCATCACCCCCACCAGCACCAGCATGGCCACAAACAGCTCCTGCGTCGGCATCAGGGCAGCCACCAGCTGGGTCAGCCCGAACAGCCCCGCGCTCACCACTATTCCGCGGCGCCCCAGGGTGCGGAGCCGCGCCGCCAGCAACGCGCCGGCCAGGGCACCGCCGGCGCTGAAAGTATTGAACATGCCAAAGCCTGCGGCGCCGCTGTGCCAGACGTCGTTGGCGAACGCCGCAAGCACCACGGGTCCGTTCATGCCGAACGCGCCCAGGAGTCCGGCCAGCAGCATCACCAGCAGGAGGGAGTGCCGGTGGCGCACGTAGCGGAAGCCGGCCAGAACCTGCCCGCGCCCGCGAAGGGGCGGCTCGCTGGGGTGGAGCTGGGAGGTACGGATGGCAGTAATCATGCCCAGTACCGCCAGGCACACCAGCGCGTTCGCGGCGAACGCGGCAGCCGAACCCGCCTTGGCGATCAGCAGGCCGCCGAGGGCGGGGCCCACCATCGCGCCGAGCTGGCCTATCGCGTTGTTCAGGCCGATCGCGGGACGCAGCGCGGCATCCCCCACCACCTCGTTGACGAACACCTGACGGGCAGGGCCATCAACGGCGGACGTAATGCCCAAAGCCACACAGCAGGCATAGACGGCCCAAACGGTGATCCCGCCGCCGGCATCCAGCACGGCGAGGGCCAGGGCCAGGACGGCGGTGACGGACTGGCAGATCAGCAGGATGCGGCGCTTCGGGAAGAGGTCGACCAGGACGCCGCTGAGGGGGCCCACCACCAGCATGGGCAGGAACTGGAGCGCCACCGCCACGCCCACGGCCGCGGGGCTTCCGGTCAGCTGGAGCACCAGCCAGTCCTGGGCAAGGCGCTGCATCCAGACGCCGGTGCTGCCGGCGAGCTGAATGGCGACGAACAGGCGGTAGTTGCGCTGCGCCAGCGGGTGGTACCAGCGCGGCGGCCGTTCTGAGCCTGGCGCGGGGGCTTGCGCAGAGGCCTGTTCGGGGGCTCGTCCTGAATCTTGTTCGGGGGCTTGGAGGGACTCTTCGGACGGGTGGCGCTCGGAAGTCACGTCTGGCTCAACTCGGTTGTGAAGTGGACCTGCTGGGACGAAATAGTGCTATGCGCGCGCCGAGCGCATCTTGACTGCGGCCGAGGCCAGGATGAGGGTGCCCGGCACCACGACAAACAGGGCGGCCAGCATCCAGACGAACACCACCGCGGCAAAGAGGGCGGCGGCCAGCAGGAGGGAGCCGCTCCAGTCCCGCAGCGAGAGTGCTTTGGCGGCATCAAGGGCGGACGGCCAGCCGCGGCCTGGCGCCGGGCCGCCCGCAAAGTCTGACCACGCTGCGGCAGTGCGCAGCAGCAGGATGGCTCCTGCGGCCGCCAGGATGACCGTGGCCGGAAGGACCACCGAACTCCCCGGCAGCTGCCCGACTATTGCGAGCAGGAGGTTCAGGACAATCACGACGGCGGCTGCCGCCGTCGCGATTCCCAGCTTCCAGCTGCCCGGCAGGGCCGAGCGGAACGTGCCCCAAAGGACACGGAGGGAGTCATCCCTTCCGGAGAGGTGCCGTTCGAGGTGGGCGATGCCCGCGGCGTAGGCGGCCGGGATGGTGACCAGCGGAATGGACAGCACCAGCACCAGTACTCCGGCCAGCAGGGTCTCGGAAAACAGTGCGAAGCGGTTGACCGGGATCGGTTCCTCGCGGCCGGACGCGGGTGTGGTGCTGTCCACGCCGTCAGCCCTTGAGGCCCTGGGTGGAGACGCCTTCGACGATGTAGCGCTGGAAGACGAGGAAGAAGATCAGCACCGGCAGCAGGGCCAGGACGGACATGGCGATCATTGCTCCGTAGTCCGAGCTCTGGGTCTGGTCCACGAAGAGGCGCAGGGCCAGTGGCAGCGGGTACTTCTCCGGGGTGTTCAGGTAGAGGAGCGGGCCCAGGAAGTCGTTCCAGCTCCAGATGAAGGAGAAGATCGACGTTGAGATCAGGGCCGGTTTCATCAGGGGCAGCATGATGGAGGTGAAGATCCGGACGTGGCCTGCGCCGTCGATGCGTGCCGCTTCATCGAGTTCGGCCGGGAGGTTCCGCATGAACTGGACCATGAGGAAGACGAAGAACGCGTCGGCGGCGAGGAACTTGCCGATCAGCAGCGGGATGTAGGTGTCCACGAGGCCCAGCTGCTGGAACACGATGTACTGCGGGATGATCACGACGTGGAACGGCAGGAGCAGGGTGGCGATCATCATGCCGAAGAGCACGCTGCGGCCCGGGAACTTGATCCGTGCGAACGCGTAGGCCGAGACGCTGGCCGAGAGGATGGTTCCCACCACCGCGCCGATGGCCAGGACCAGGGAGTTGGTGAAGAACTGCAGGGTGGAGACCCCGCCGATCCCGTCCATGGCGGTGACGAAGTTATCGAAGCTGAAGTTTTCCGACCACAGCGACGTGTTCGCGCCACCGATCTCGGAGTTCGGCTTGAACGATGAGGCGACCATCCACAGTGCGGGGTAGAGCACCACACCGGTCAGGGTGAGGGCGAGGATGTGGAAGATGACGCTCTTGGCGCGCTTGCCACCCGCGGACTCGGACTTCGGGTTGTACACGGGCGCCGGGGCTTGTGCTGCCGGCTTGATGGGTTTCGGCTGTGTGGGGGTTGCCATGGTTGTCATTTTGCATCACCGCTGTAGTGGACCCAGGATTTGGAGGTTTTGAAGAAGATCAGCGTGATGATGCCGACGACGATCACCAGGAGCCAGGCCATCGCCGAGGCGTAGCCCATCCGGAAGTCGCTGAAACCGCGCAGGTAGAGGTAGAGGGTGTAGAAGAGGGTGGAGCCGGCCGGGCCGCCTTCACCGTTGGAGATGATGTAGGCCGAGGCGAAGATCTGGAAAGCGTGGATGGTCTCCATCAGCAGGTTGAAGAAGATCACCGGGGAAAGCATGGGCCAGGTGATGTTGAAGAACTTCCGGACCGGACCCGCTCCGTCCATGGACGCCGCTTCGTAGAGGTCTGCCGGGATCTGCTTGAGGCCGGCCAGGAAGATGACCATCGGGGCGCCGAACTGCCAGACGGTCAGCAGGATCATCATCGGCATGGTCATGGAGGGGTTGCCCACCCAGCCGCCGAGGTTGATGCCGAAGAAGGACAGGCCCTGGTCCACCGGGCCGGAATCGCCGAACATCGCCTTCCACACGATCGCGATGGAAACGGAAGCGCCGATCAGGGACGGGGCGTAGAACGCTGACCGGTAGAAGCCCTGTCCCTTGCGCTTGCTGTTCAGGAGCATGGCGACAGCGAGTGCGGCAGCGAGCTTGAGCGGGGTGCCGAAGACGACGTAGGACAGGGTTACGCCCACGGACTGCAGGAACCGTTCGTCCTGGAACAGGGTGGTGTAGTTGTCCAGCCCGATCCACTTGGGCGGGTCGAAGAGGTTGTAGTTGGTGAAGGAGAGGTAAAGCGAGGAAATCATGGGCCCGACAGTGAGGGCGATGAATCCCAGCAGCCAGGGCAGCAGGAAGGTGTAGCCGGCGCGGGCGTCCGCACCCCGCTGCCGCGATTTGCGCGGCAGCGGCGGCGTGGACGACGTCGAACGCCTGTTCAGGGTTGGGCTTTGAGTCATGTCTATTCCGTCAGTTGCGAATGCCTGGATCAGGAATTCTGCTTGATGAGGTCTTCGGCTTCCTTGAACCAGGCATCGGCTGCACCATCGACGGTCACCTTGCCGAAGTTCAGGTCGGAGCTGATGCGCTTGAAGGAGGTTTCCAGCGTGCCGAAACCGACGATGGGCGGCTCGGGGGCGTCCTTGAGGTACTTTTCGATGGACTTCTCGTAGTCGACAACGAGCTTGTCCGTGCCCTCGAAGGTGGTTCCGTCGCGCTGGGTCTTCGACGCCGGGACGCCGCGGGAGGTCTTGAAGATCTGGCCGACCTCGGGGTCGTTGACCATAAAGTCGATGAACCGCGCGGCGGCGTCCTTGTACTTGGTCTTGGCACTGGCAACCATCAGCATCGAGGGCTTGAGGAACAGGCCCAGGTTGTCCTTGTCATCGGAAGGAACCGGGACAAGCTTGAGTTCCTTGGCGCCGCTGTCTCCAAGGTAGGCGGCCATGAAGTTGTCCCAGGTGGATTCGGTGGCGGAGACGTTGGAGCCGAACGGCGACTTCGGAGCGAGCTGGGTGACGCGCTCCTCGGAAACGATGGCAGGGGTGCCGCGGAGAGCCGCTGTCTGGTTCCACCACTTCTTGAGGTCGTCCTTGCTGAAGCCGAGCTTGCCGTCCTCGGTGAAGGCTTCGATGTTGTTCTGGCGCAGCCAGATGTTGAACATCCACCAGATGCCCGTGTAGTCCGTGCCGCCGAAGAGAGCGCCGTTGCTTTTTGCCCCGACCTCGGCCAGGAAGGCGTTGTACTCCTTGTAGGTCCAGGTGCCGTCCGGTTCCGCGATACCCAGGGACGCGAGCTTGGCCGGATCGTAGTAGACGGCGAAGGCGTTGGTGCTGGTGGGAATGCCGTAGGTCTTGCCGCGGATCTGGCCGGAGGGCAGCAGCGACTTATCGAAGGCGTCCGTGTTGATCTTGACGGTGCCGAGGTCCAGGAGCTGGTTGCGCTGGCCGTAGTCCCGCAGGTAGGACAGGTCCCACTGCATCACGTCCGGCAGGCCGCCGCCGGCGGCCTCGGTGGCCCGCTTCTGCCAGTACCCGGCGAAGTCGGTGAAGTTTCCGTTGACCTTGATGTCCGGATTCTTCGACTCGAACAGTGCAATCGCCTTGCGGGTGCGCTCCGCGCGGTCGTCGTTGCCCCACCAGGTGTAGTTGATGGTGACCGGGTTCGACGCGGAACCAGTCTGTGCCGGAGCGGGCTGGCCGCAGGCCGCCAGGACAGCGGCAGATGCGGTGCCCAGTGCCACGGTGGTGAGGAAATTCCGTCTGTTGATCATAAGAGCCTCCTTGCTCGGTTGTGTAAGCGCGATTCCCTGTGATTCTCTACAACGAGAGTAGTGATCTGGCTTACACGCTTTCTGAAACGATACAATATCCCCATTCCCACATTTGGGCAAGCGTTTTCCAAACATCCGCTTTCATGCCATGATCGTGCACCAGCATCGACGAAGGAGTCCCATGTCATCCCAGCAAGAATCCACTCCGCCACCGGTGTGGAACAGCCTCGAAGGCATTGCCTTCGGAGGCGACTATAACCCGGAGCAGTGGCCGGTCAGCACCCGGTTGGAGGACCTGGAACTGATGCAGGAAGCCGGAGTCACCTTCCTCAGCGTCGGCATCTTCTCCTGGGCACTACTGGAGCCCTCCGAAGGCGAATATGACTTCGGCTGGCTGGACGACGTCCTGGACAACCTGGCCGCGGCCGGCATCAAGGTGGCCCTCGCAACCGCCACGGCCGCTCCGCCGGCCTGGCTGGTGCGCAAGCACCCGGAAATCCTCCCGGTCACGGCTGACGGCACCGTGCTGGGTCCCGGCTCACGGCGGCACTACACGCCGTCGTCGGCCGCTTTCCGGCGGTACGCAACCGGCATCACCCGGGTGCTGGCGGAACGCTACAAGGACCACCCGGCGCTGGCGCTGT
This sequence comes from Arthrobacter sp. LjRoot78, assembly GCF_964254335.1. Taxonomy (NCBI): domain Bacteria; kingdom Bacillati; phylum Actinomycetota; class Actinomycetes; order Micrococcales; family Micrococcaceae; genus Arthrobacter; species Arthrobacter sp. LjRoot78. The sequence continues at coordinate 3,646,672 of NZ_CAXUTG020000001.1, forward strand.
GGCATGTGGACAACGAACTCGGCTGCCATGTTTCGGAGTTTTACGGTGAGGAGGACGCCGCCGCCTTCCGCCGCTGGCTTGAACAGCGCTACGGGACCATTGACGCGCTCAACGCCTCATGGGGAACGGCATTCTGGTCCCAGCATTACGCCTCGTTCGAGGAGATCCTGCCGCCCGGCGTGGCACCGTCCACCCTCAACCCCGGCCAGCAACTGGACTTCCAGCGCTTTAGTTCCTGGGCCCTGATGGACTACTACCGCACCCTGCTGGGGGTACTGCGGGACGTGACGCCGGAGGTGCCCGCCACCACAAACCTCATGGTGTCCAGCGCCACGAGGTCCATGGACTACTTCGACTGGGCCGGGGACCTGGACGTGATTGCCAACGACCACTACCTCGTGGCCGCCGATCCTGAGCGGCAGATCGAACTCGCGTTCAGCGCAGACCTCACCCGCGGCGTTGCGGGCGGTGACCCGTGGATCCTGATGGAACATTCGACATCGGCAGTGAACTGGCAGCCGCGCAACCAGCCCAAGATGCCAGGCGAAATGCTGCGCAATTCCCTGGCGCATGTGGCCCGCGGCGCGGACGCCGTGATGTTCTTCCAGTGGCGGCAGAGCTTCGCCGGCTCGGAGAAGTTCCACTCCGCCATGGTCCCCCACGGCGGACGGGACACCCGGGTGTTCCGGGAGGTGGTGGGGCTCGGCTCCGCACTGCAGAAGCTGGCGTCGGTGCGCGGATCCCGCGTGGAATCGCGGGTGGCCATCGTGTTCGATTACGAGGCCTGGTGGGCCAGCGAAATTGACTCCAAACCCAGCATTGATGTGAAGTACCTGGACCTGATGCGCGCCTTCCACCGGTCCCTGTTCCTGCGCGGGATTTCGACGGATTTTGTGCACCCTTCCGCGTCGCTGGAGGGTTACGATCTGGTGCTCGTGTGCACCCTGTACAACGTCACCGACGACGCCGCGGCCAACATTGCGTTGGCGGCCGAAGGCGGTGCCACGGTCCTGGTCAGCTACTTCAGCGGGATCGTTGACGAGCAGGACCACGTCCGGCTCGGCGGGTACCCGGGCGCGTTCCGTGACCTGCTGGGTGTCCGGGTGGAGGAATTCCATCCGCTGCTGGCCGGGTCCACCGTCAAGCTCAGCGACGGCGGCGTGGGGACGGTATGGAGCGAGCATGTCCACGCGGCGGGCGGGGCTGCCGGTGACGCCGGCACAGAGGTCCTCGCGACGTTCACCGAGTACCCGCTAGACGGCGTTCCAGCACTTACACGGCGCTCGGCGGGTTCCGGATCAGCGTGGTACCTGGCCACTTTCCCGGACCCGGACGGCATCGAAGCGCTGGTGGACCGTCTGCTAGCCGAGTCCGGAGTTTCCGCTGTGGCCCAAGCGGACCAGGGCGTCGAGTTGACGCGGCGCCGCAATGCTGACGGCACCAGCTTCGTGTTCGCCATCAACCATTCGCGTGCGGACGCCAGGGTGGAGGTGGCCGGGGCCGATTTGCTGTCCGGTGAACGGTTCACGGGATCGGTTCCTGCCGGCGGCGTGGCGGTGGTCGCGGAGGACTAGCCCCGCACCGAGATGGCATGCAGAAGTGCCCCCACCCGATTCGCAAGGATCGGATGGGGGCACTTTCAGCAGGAACTGCTAGCTGATGGCCGACTTCATTTCGTCAACAGCCTTCTTGCCGGCTTCCTCAGTAGACAGCCGGTTGAAGAGAACCTCCGAGGTGTAGCGCTTGACGATCTCCGCGATGGCGCCGGCTCCCTTCGGCGGCGGGGCCGGGGCTTCACCGAGCTCGTCCTTGATCTGGTCGATGAACTTGACCACCTTGATGTCGGCGGGGGTCAGCTTGGCCGCGATTGCCGCCCGGACTTCGGAGTTGGGGTAAACGCCGCGGTCGGCCAGGAGCGTTTCGCCGGCCTTGGTGTTGTTGGCCAGGAAGTTGATGAACTTGGCGGTTTCTTCCGGGTGCTTGGTGCGTGACGACGCGGACCAGAACTGGGAGGCCTTGTACCAGAGCTTGGCGTCGGCGGATGTGCCGGTCTTGGACGGGAACCGCAGGATCTGCAGCTCACCGCCTGCAGCCTTCTCCAGGGCCGGCAGCTGGTTGGACCACCAGAAGGCGAGCCCGTTCTTGCCCGTCGCCAGGCCACTCTGGTCCAGCGGCGCCGCTTCGGCCTCAACCACCTCGGATGCCGAGGGCACAGCCTTCTTCTCGCTGAGTTCCTTCAGGAACGCCCACCACTCGGCGATGTCGCCCGGCTCGAAGCCCAGCTTCCCGTCGCTGGTGTACAGCGACTTTCCGTTCTGCCGGAGCCAGACGCCGAGCGACGCTTCATCGGTGCCGTAGGCTGCGGCGCCGTAGGTGCCCTTCGGCGACTTCGCGGTGACCTCGGCGGAAATGCGCTCGAAGTCTTGCCACGTCCAGGTGCTGTCGTCCGGCAACTCAACGCCGGCAGCCTTGAACACGGCAGGGTTGGCCAGGATGGTGGCTGCGTTGATGCCCGCGGGAATGCCCGTCAGGCCGTCCTCGTTCTTGCCGGCGTTAAGGGCGGCTTCGTCAAGCTTCGAGGTGTCAATGTCGTACTTGGACAGATCCAGGAGGGCGCCGCGGCTAGAGTACTCCGTGATGTATTTTTCGTCCATTTGGATGATGTCCGGGGCGTCGTTGGCCGCCACCTGGGTGGCGAGCTTGTCCCAGTAGCCGCTCCAGTCGCCGAACTCCGGCTTGATCTTGATGTTCGGGTTCTCGGCTTCGAAGGCGGCAATCGCGGCCTGCGTCAGCTGCGCCCGTTTGTCCCCTCCCCACCAGGAGAACCGGAGTTCGACTTTGCCATCGGCGCTCTGCGGCGCCGCTCCCCCGCCGCAGGCACTGAGGGCCAGGACGACGGCGGCAGCTGCGGCGACCGCGCCGGTTCGGCGCAGCCTCCGTCCGGCTGGGGCGGATGTTGCCTCTGCTGCACCACGACGGGCGGCTGAGGCGGGGCGGGAAAATAGCGGCACTTGAGTCTCCGATCTTCTTTGATCTTGAAAGCGGACGGGGTTCGGTACTGATTGGTCTGGAAAGTCTGTGAGAAAACGCTTTCTCATAACTGAGAATACAAGCAAGACACTTGTAATACAAGGTGTTTCGGCGGGCCAATTTGAACTGCCACCTAACGCGCCGGGGCGGACGGACAACGAACATCCGCCCACCCCGGGAACTGCTGCAAAGCTAACTGCCAGGAGCTACCGCAAGCAGCCCGGAAGGCCACGCACAGAGCACGGCTGGTGCACGGGCAGGCCTACTTGATGCCCGTCGTCGCGATTCCCTTGATCAGGAAGCGCTGGCCGAACAGGAACACCAGGAACACCGGCAGCAGGGACACGATGGACATTGCGAAGAGCGAGCCCCAGCTGGTGGCCGACTGCGAGTCCACGAAGGCACGCAGGGCAACCGGCACGGTGAACATCTCGGGATCGGTCAGGTAGATCAGCGCGCCGAAGAAGTCGTTCCAGGTCCAGATGAACGTGAAGATGGTGGTGGTGGCCAGCGCCGGAACCATCAGTGGCAGGATGACCCGCAGGAAGATGCGCGGGTGGCCGGCGCCGTCGATGCGGGCAGCCTCGTCCAGCTCCTTGGGAATGCCGCGGATGAACTGCACCATGAGGAACACGAAGAATGCGTCCGTGGCCAGGAGCTTGGGCACAATCAGCGGCCAGAAGGTGTTCACCCAGCCGATCTGCGAGAACAGGATGTACTGCGGAACGATGATTACGTGGAACGGCAGCATGATGGTCAGCAGCATGACGCCGAAGAACAGCTTCTTGCCGCTGAACTGCAGCCTGGCGAAGGCGTAGGCGGCCATGGAGCAGGAGATCAGGTTTCCCAGGATCGAGCCGATCACCACCACCGCCGAGTTGAGCATGTAGTGGCCGAAGGGATGGGTCAGCGCGGACCAGCCGTCGACGTAATTGCCCATTTCCAGGCTGTTCAGCCAGAGGCCCGGTTCGCGGAAGATCAGGTCATTGGGCCGCAGCGACGAGACAACCATCCACAGCAGCGGGTAGATCATGATGCCGCCGGTGAGGATCAGGACGGCATGTTTGGCCAGGGCCTTGATGCGCGCGCTGCGGCTGAAGGCCAGGGTTCCGCGGGATTCGCGTTTCCGGCTGCCGCCCTTGGAGCCTTTGCCCTTCGTTTTCTCTCCGGCGGACGGCACTTTCTCCGGAGCCGGTTTGGTCTGTAGTTCAGTCATCGTAGAACACCCAATACTTTGAAGCGATGAAGTTGATGGCCGTGAAAGCGCCGATGATTACCAGCAGGAACCACGCCATCGCCGAGGCGTACCCCATGTCGAACTGGCCGAATCCCTTCTGGTAGAGGTAAAGCGTGAAGAACATGGTGGAGTCGGACGGTCCGCCGTTGCCGCCCGAGACGATGAAGGCCTGGGTGAAGGACTGGAACGAGCCGATGATCTGCAGGACCAGGTTGAAGAAGATGATCGGGCTCAGCATGGGCAACGTGATCCGCCAGAACTTCTGCAAGGTGGTGGCTCCGTCAACCTCGGCCGCCTCGTAGTACATGTTGGGAATCTGGCGGAGGCCGGCGAGGAAGATGATCATGGGGCTGCCGAAGGTCCACACGTGGAGCAGGATGATGGATCCCAGCGAGGTGGACGGGTTCGAGATCCAGCCCGGACCGGTGATTCCGAACATGGCCAGCACCTGGTTGACCAGGCCGGAGGTTCCGAAGATCTGCTTCCAGAGGATCGCTACAGCCACCGAGCCGCCGAGCAGGGACGGCAAGTAGAAAATGGACCGGTAGAACGGCAGGCCCCGCAGTCCCTTGTCCAGCACCAGTGCGATCAGCAGCGCAACGGCCAGCTGGAGCGGAACCCCGACCAGGACGTAGGTGAATGTTACGCGAAGTGAATTGTGGAGCCGCGCATCACCAAGCATGCGGGTGAAGTTGTCCAGCCCCACCCATTCCGGCGGCTGCAGCAGGTTGTAGTCCGTAAAGGAAAGGTAGAGGGACATGATCATGGGGCCGACAGTGATGGCCACGAGGCCGATCAACCACGGCAGCAGGAAGATGTAGGCAGCCTTGTTGTCGCGGCGGTTCGCGCGTTTTTCCTCGGGCGTGGCCGGCCCTTTGCGCCGGCTGATGGAGGACAGTTCGCTGATAGCGCTCATTGCCTCCCCCTCGGTGGACGGACGCCTGCCGGCGTCCCGGGGTGATGCTGTGCGGCCATGTGGTCTCCTTTGGTCATCGTGGCCTTCCACGGCGGGCTGGTGTGAAGTGCTTTTCGCCGTCCCGGGCCGCGCGGACCGTTCCGACACTACCCGTCTGCGTGGCTTCCGGAGTGACCGGGCCAACAGCGGCTTTGTACCAAAGTAAACGCTTTCTTGACCGCTGTACAGCCTTTTGCTAATTTTTGAGAAAGCGTTTTCTGACTTTCGGCCACCTCCGGATCAGAGCACAGCGAAAGGCAGGACAACGATGTTTGCACCCGGCACCGCGCCGCGGCCCAGCGCCATCGGCGGCTACGAGGACTGGCCGTCCTATCTGCGCACCCATCCGCGGCACATTGCGGAGACTTCCGCGGGGCAGGAACTGGCGGACGCCCTCGGTGTTCCTGCGGCGCCGCAGTCCGCCGCACTGAGCGCGGCGGTGATCGAGTCGGAAGCAACGCACGACGGCGTCACTACTTCGCGGGTCAGCTGGCAGTTGGGCTTCGGTCCCCGCACCGGCGCCTGGTTCCTGCGTCCGGCCGGCGCAACAGGGCCTTTGCCCGGAATCCTGGCGCTCCACTGCCACGCCGGCATCAAGTCCGTCGGCGCGGGCCGCCTGGTTGATCGGCGCCTGGCGGATCCGCAGGTCGCTGACCTTCAACAATGCCTTTACGGCGGCCGCCCTTTTGCCACCTGGCTCGCAATGCGGGGCTTCGCCGTCCTGGCCCACGACACCTTCTCGTGGGGCAGCCGCCGCTTCAACCTCGGCACGCCCCCGCGGCGGACTGCCGCCGTCGTGGAGGGCCGCAAGTCGCTCTGGCGGGAGGCCGGCGTCGTGCCTTCCGAAACGGAGCTGTACGACGCCGCCGCGGCGGCCCATGAGGACACGGTGGCGAAAGCGGCGGGACTCCTGGGCACGAGCTTCGCCGGGATGGTGGCGCACGACGACCTCGCTGCGCTGCACGTCCTTGCCGGCCTCCCGGGCGTGGACGCCGGCCGGCTGGGCAGCGTCGGATTCTCCGGCGGCGGCGGCAGGTCACTCGTGCTGGCCGCACTCAGCCCGCTCGTCCGAAGCTTCGTCGTCACCTGCATGATGACCACCTACCGCTCGCTGGTCCCGGCCTACCTGGACGCCCATTCCTGGCTCCTCCAGACCCCTGGCCTGTCCCGGCTGGGCGATTATCCCGAACTGGCGTCACGCTCCACCGCGGACAGCTTCCTGGTGCAGTACGCGCTGGCGGACGATCTGTTCCCCGAGCACGGAATGCGCGACGCCGACGCCGTTCTGGGCGCCCGGCCCACCGGCCGCTACACCGGCAGCTTCTGGCCGGGCGGACACGCTTTCACCACGGACATGCAGGAGGAAGCCGCCGGCTTCCTCCTGCAGCAGCTTTCCCCGGTTCCCCTCGCCACAGCCCGCCAGAACGGACTCTCATGACAGCCGATACTTTCAGTTCTGCCACCACCGGCCAACGCCGGCAGGCCACTGCCCCGGTGCCGCGGGTCGCCCTTGTGGGCGCGCACGGCTACGGGGCCCGCCACCTGGACAATCTGGCCCGCCTCGGCGCGCTCAACCTCGTGCAGCTCGTGTCGGTGGCGGACCCCCGCCCGCCGGCCGAGGGCACGCTTCCTGACGGCGTGGCCACGTTCGCGTCGCTGGAGGAACTGCTGGCAGCCGGGCCGGCGCCCGACGTCGTGATTCTGGCCACGCCCATCCAGACCCACGCGCCGCTTGCCCTGGCGGCGATCGCCGCCGGAGCCGATGTCTACGTGGAAAAGCCGCCCATGGCGTCCCTGGCCCAGTTCGACGAGGTGCTCGTCGCGGCCCGGCGGGCCGGCCGGCTGGTGCAGGTAGGCTTCCAAAGCCTGGGGTCCCACGCCCTGCCGGCCCTGGACCGGCTCGTGGCGTCGGGTGAAATCGGCGAGGTCCGCGGAGTGGGCGCCGTCGGCACGTGGGTGCGCACCAAGGGCTATTTCAAACGCTCACGCTGGGCCGGCAAACGCAGCATGGACGGTACGGACGTGGTGGATGGCGTAGCCACCAATGCCCTGGCGCATGCCGTGGCCACCGGGCTTAAGATCGCCGGCGCGGAATGGGCGGACGATATCCTGTCCGTGGAGACGGACCTCTACCGTGCCCACGCAACCGAAAGCGACGACACCTCGGTGATCCGGGTCCGCACGGCCCGCGGCGCCGTCCTCCTCTGCGCCCTGACCCTCTGTGCCGACGAACAGACCGCGCCGGTCGTCACCGTCCACGGCACCCTGGGCCGGGCCGATTTCTACTACACCGAGGACCGGCTGACCGTTACAACGGCCGGCGGCGAGCGCACCGAAACATTCGGCCGCACCGATCTGCTGGAGAACCTGCTGGCAGCCCGCCGCTCCCCTGCCAGTGCGCACCAGCTGCTGAGCCCCCTGGCCGGGAACGGCGCCTTCATGACGGTGCTGGAAGCCATCCGGACGGCGGAGCCTCCCCGTGCGATCGGCGCCGCGCACGTCACGTGGGAAGGCGAGGGCGACGACGCCCGTCCCGTGGTCCGCGGAATCCGCCAGCTGGTGCGCAGGGCCGCTGCGGCACAGGCAACTTTCGCCGAACTCGCCGCACCGTGGGCCCGGGAGCTGCCCGGTGATCAGCCCGCATTCACGGTGAACGGCCGCGCAGTGGCCCGCGGAAACGACGGCGGCCGGATAGCACCCACATCATCGCCCCGCCCGTACCTCCACCCGGTCAGCACCCTGGCGGGCACCGTACTGACGGACCATCTACCCGAGGACCATGTGTGGCACCTCGGCGCGGGGGTTGCCATCCAGGACGTGGACGGCGTGAATTTCTGGGGCGGCCGCACCTATACCCGCGACGCCGGCGCCTACGTCTGGCGTCACGACCACGGCCGCATCGTCACAGTCGCGGCTGACCTTGACGAGAATGCGCGGACCGAAACCCTGAGTTGGCTCCGGCCGGACGGCACTCCCCTCCTGAGCGAACAGCGGACGTGGAGCTGGGCCGCCGTCGGCACCTCCACGTGGCGGCTCACGCTGGACTTCACGCTGACGCCGAACGGACCGAACCCGGTCTCGTTGGGCAGTCCGGGCTCGAACGGCCGGCCGCAGGGCGGCTACGGGGGCTTCTTCTGGCGACTTCCCGCCGTCGACGGGTCAAGGGTGTGGACAGCGTCCGCGGAAGGGGAAGAATCCCTCCACGGCGCGGTCCCCTCCGCCGCGGCGCCGTGGCTGGCGTGGTCAGGCGCCTTCCGGAAGGGAGAGCCCGACGGCGGTCCCGCCACGCTGGTCTTCCTGCCGCGGCTGGAGCCCGAGCAGCCCGGCGACCCCTGGTTTGTCCGCGTGGCGGGGTATCCCGGCGTCGGCCTCTCCCTGGCATGGGAGCAGCCGGCAGTGGCCAGCCACGCCAACCCGCTCCACCGGACCGTCACCGTGCTGGTGGCCGACGGGCTCCTGTCCACCAGCGATATCGAACAGCTCATCAATACCTTGGGAGAAACCGCATGAACACCGTTACACAGCAAACGCAGCAGACGCAGCAGTCGCAGCAGTCGTCGAAACCCGTCAACGCCGCGGCCCCGGGAAACCCGGCCGACCGGGCCGTCAAACGGCAGCGCCTCCTGGACATCCTGGACGCTTCGGGCCGGGACTCACTCCTGCTCACCACCAATACGGCGCTGACCTGGTACCTGGACGGGAGCCGGGTCCACATCAGCCTCGCTGGCGACCCCGTCGCGGCCATGCTGGTTGACCGCGACGGCGACCATCTGGTCACCTTCAACAACGAGGCCGCCCGGATCTCGGCGGAGGAACTGCCCGACGGCGTCGCCCTCCACACGGTGCCCTGGCACGGGCAGCTGCACGTCGCCGCTTCCATGCTGGCTCCGGGAGGGAAGCCGCTGTCGGAGGCCGACGTCACCGCCGAGCTGAGGACGGCACGCCAACAGTTCCTGCCCGGCGAAAGCGCCCGGTACGCCCGGCTCTGCGCCGACGTGGCTGCTGCCATGACCAACGTCCTCGCCGGGGTCACCCCGGAAACCACCGAGTTCGCCGTGGCTTCCGCCCTGGCCGCACGGATCGTGGCGATGGGGGCCGAGCCGCTGGTGCTCCTGTGCAACGGCGCCGGCCGCAGCGGGTTCCGGCATCCGCTGCCCACCCATGCACCGATCGGGCGGCGGGCCATGGCGGTGGTGTGCGCGCGGCGCAACGGGCTGGTGGCCAACGTGACCCGCTGGGTCCGGTTCGACGCCGGCACGCCGGCCGAACTCGATGCCGAAGCCCGGATTGCCGCGGTGGAAGCGGACATCTTTGACGCCACCGTTCCCGGGGCACGCCTTGACGGCATCTTCGCGGAAATTCGGGAAGCCTACGTCCGGCACGGCTTCGGCGCGGACCAGTGGACCCTGCACCACCAGGGCGGTCCGGCCGGATATGCAGGCCGCGACCCCCGGGCGACTCCCGCAACCGACGACGCGGTGGTTCTCAACCAGACCTTCACGTGGAATCCGTCCGGTCCGGAAGTGAAGATCGAGGACACGGTGCAGCTCACCGGGGCCGGGATCGCCGTCCTCAGCGTGGATCCGCGCTGGCCCGCCGCCGTCGTGAACGGCGTCCGGCGGCCTCTCACGCTGGAGCCGTAAGCACGCAACATGGAGTCACCGGTATAGACCGGTAAGCGGTATCGGGAGAAAACCACAGAGATTTTTCTGCGCCGGACGGCGATTAAATGGCCCATCGATTGGATTTGACTTGAAAACCGAGTGCGATTCGGTGGGGCCCGGCGACTCCCGGCAGCGCTGAAACGTGCGGCTGCACGATCCGCGGCAGCGGGGTTGTTGAGCCTCCGTTACGTGGCCGGCAGCGGGTTTTTTGGCGTGTTCTTTCTCACGATCGGTTCCCTTGCGGGCCGGACTGGAGCGTCAATAGCGTGGCACGGGACCGCGACGCACCAGCGAAGGACTGCAATGCCATCAGCACCCGCCAAGACGGACCCGCCCGCCCCGACAAAACCACCGACCGAGGACAAGGCGGCCAAGCGGGGCCCGACAAACCGGCGCCCGTTCCTGACCGACGGACTCCGCTGGGACCTGCCGGCATCCCTTGTGGTGTTCCTCGTGGCCGTCCCGCTGTCCCTGGGCATCGCGGCCGCCTCAGGCGCCCCGGTCATGGCCGGCCTGATCGCAGCCGCCGTCGGCGGGATCGTCGCCGGAAGCCTGGGCGGTTCACCGCTGCAGGTCAGCGGACCCGCCGCCGGACTGACAGTCATCGTGGCCGGCCTGATCGAACAATTCGGCTGGCCGGCCACCTGCGCCATCACCGCGGCGGCCGGCGTGCTCCAGGCGCTGCTGGGCCTGGCACGGGTGGGCCGCGTTGCGCTTGCCATCGCGCCGGTGGTGGTCCACGCCATGCTCGCCGGCATCGGCATCACCATCGTGCTGCAGCAGCTGCACGTGATGCTCGGCGCAGAGTCCGCCAGCGAGGCGTGGGACAACATCATGGCCATGCCTGGCAGCATTTTCGCCGCCGACCTCGCTGCGGCAGTCCTCGGCGCGGTGGTCATTGCCCTGCTGCTCGGCTGGAAACACCTTCCCGCGGCAGTACGCCGGGTTCCGGGTCCCCTGGTCGCCGTCATCGCGGCCACCGCCCTCTCCCTGCCCTTCAACGTGGACCGGATCACTTTCGACGGTTCCCTGCTGGCCGCGTTGTCCCTGCCCGAGATGCCCGGCGGGAACTGGACCGCCGTGGTCATTGGCGTCGTGACCGTGGCACTGATTGGCAGCGTTGAATCCCTGCTCTCCGCCGTGGCAGTGGACAAGATGCACCACGGACCGCGCACGGACTTCAACCGCGAACTCCTGGGGCAGGGCGCCGCCAACGTGACCTCCGGAATGCTGGGAGGGCTGCCCGTCACCGGAGTGATCGTGCGGAGCGCCACCAACCTCGAGGCCGGGGCCCGGACGCGGAAGTCGGCCATACTCCACGGCGTCTGGGTGCTGGTCTTCTCGCTGCTGCTGGCAGGACTCATCCAGCTGATTCCCCAGGCCGTCCTCGCAGGCCTGTTGATTGTGATCGGTTCCCGCCTGGTCCGGGCGGCCGACATCCGGACAGCACGGCGGACCGGTGACCTCACCGTCTACGGGGTCACCCTGTTCAGCGTCGTGTTCATCAACCTCCTGGTGGGCGTGTTGACCGGATTGGTCCTTGCCGTCGCCCTGGTTCTCTGGCGCGTGGCGCGGGCCAGCATCCATGCGGAACGGACCGGCGCCGGCGACGGCAACCGCTGGCGGGTGGTGATCGACGGGTCCTGCAGTTTCCTCTCGCTGCCGCGCCTGAGCACTGTCCTGGCGTCTGTTCCGGCCGGCACCCACGTCACGGTCGAGCTGGAGGTGGACTTCCTCGACCATCCCGTGCACGACACCCTTGAGGCCTGGCGCAGCCGCCACGTGGGCAACGGCGGCACGGTAGTCATCGAGGAAAGCGGCACCGCCACGCTGCACGATGCCCAGGCGGGCCCGCCGAGCCGCGGCAGTTCGCGTTCCGCCCTGAGAAGCGGGTTCGCCCCGTGGCGCAGCTGGCAGCGGCGGCTCATCGGGCCCGCCGCTGCCGGACAGGACGCGGCGGAGCAGGACGCGGCAGGGCAGGACGAGGCAGGGCAGGACGTTGCTGGAGCACACGTTTCAGGGCCTGACGTTCCGGGGCCGCTGCGTTCGGTGCTGGACGGCGTGGACAACTACCACCGCCGGAACGCCCATCTGGTGCGTCCCCATGTGCAGGAGCTGTCCTCGTACCAGGATCCGGGCACCCTGTTCGTGGCCTGCTCGGATTCGCGCCTCGTGCCGAACCTGATCACCAGCAGCGGCCCGGGTGATCTCTTCACCGTGCGGAACGTGGGCAATGTGGTGGGCGACGACGGCCGGGACGCCTCCATCGAGGCAGCCCTGGAGTTTGCCGTCAACGAACTCTCCGTGGAGTCGATTGTGGTCTGCGGGCATTCAGGCTGCGGTGCCATGACCGCCCTGTGGGCGGACCCGGAGGGCACGGTTGATCCGGAGGGCGCTGGCGATCGAGGCGCGGGCGATCGAGGCGCCATCGACGTCTGGCTCGACCACGCCCGGCCAAGCCTGACGGCTTTCCGCGACGGGCACCCCGTACAGGCAGCTGCAGCCGAGGCGGGTTACGGTGCCGTAGACCAGCTGGCCATGGTGAATGTTGCGGTCCAGCTCGACAGGCTCCAGCGCCACCCCGGTCTGCAGGAACCGCTTGCGTCAGGACGCATCCATGTCGCCGGGCTGTTCTACGACATCTCCACGGCCAGGGTCCTGCAGATCACGCCCGAGGGCATCGACCATCTGGACCCCGCCGCAAGCAGCCGCTGAGCGGGCCTGCTCAGGCGTTGGAGAACCACACGACGTGCGGTTCCCGCCGGGCCGCGCGCGGAGCGGCGAGCCGCTCCGCGCTGGCCACCTTGTCCACTCGGGCAGAGTCCACGCGGGCAGATCCGCGCCTCGCGGCCGCAGGCTTGGCGGGTTCAGGCCTCGCGGCCGCAGGCTTGGCGGGTTCAGACCTCGCGGCCGCAGGCTTGGCGGGTTCAGGCCTGGTCGGTTTAGCCGTCACAGGCTCAGCCCGGGCTTCCTCAACAGGAACCGTCCTTTCGACCCTGACAATTTCCAAGGCCTCCACGTCCAGCAGCTTTCGCGCCCCCGTTCGCGAATCCACGATCCAGAAAAGGTCCGTGGAAGGAATTGTCTCCGTCACGCTCCCCCGGTGGAACAACCGGCCCTTGTGCCAGGCCTCAATTTCTTCCCCGACTGCCAAATCCGAACACGTCCGGATGGTTGAGTTTCCGCTTGCTTCCACTGTGTGCCTCCCCTGGCGATACTCCTGGGATCAGCTTCCCCCAACAAGATTGCGGCTACGTTTCCGGGCGGTGATCTTCCTGTGTCGCCTGCCCGTGAACTGACCCGTGAAGCTAGGGAAGCACCAGCACACCGTCCACACGGCGCGGAATGCCCAGCGGGTTGGCTTCACGCAGGGCAGGATGGAGCACCGCTTCGGGAGCATCCTGGTAGGCAACGGGACGCTGGAAGCGGCGCACCGCCGTCGAGCCCACCGAGGTGAACAGCGAGGTGGTGGCCGGGTAGGGCCCGCCGTGCTGCTGCGCCCAGTTCACGGCGACGCCGGTGGGCCAGCCGTCAAACAGCACACGGCCGGCGAGGCCGGACAGCTGCTCCACCAGGCCGGACACATCCTCGCCCGGCTGCGCGTGGACGGTGGCGGTCAGGCTGCCGGGCACCAGGGCGAGCGCTTCGGTCAACTCGTCCTGGCCCGAATACTCGATCAGCAGCGTGGTGGGTCCGAAGCACTCCTCCAGCAGTTCCTCCGGGCGCTCCCGCACGTTGGCCGCGGAAGTCAGGAAGACCACCGGCGCGGCACCGTTTGCAGCAGCGTCCTGGTCGACTGACCCGACGACCACCTCGACCGCGGCCGCACCTGTTGCATCGGTCAAGGAAGCGACGCTCTGCAGCCCGTCCGGGTAGGCCTCGGCGATGCGCTCCGTCAGCATGGGCGCCGCCCCCTTGTCCGTGGAAGCTTCCGCCAGCAGCGCCGGGAAGTCGGTGCCGGCCGGGATGAACACAAGCCCAGGCTTGGTGCAGAACTGCCCGGCGCCGAGGGTGAAGGACCCTGCGAGGCCTGCGGCCAGTTCACTGGCACGTTCCTGCAGTGCTGCCGCGGTGATGACCACCGGGTTCAGGCTGCCCAGTTCGCCGTAAAACGGAATGGGCTCGGGCCGGGAAACGGCCAGGTCAAACAGTGCCCGGCCGCCCGGAATGGAGCCGGTGAAGCCCACAGCCTTGATCGCCGGATCCTGCACCAGCGCGGTGCCGGCTTCCCGGCCGCTAATCAGCGCGAAGAAGCCGTCCGGGGCACCGGCTGCGGCCAGCGCCTCCGTGACGATTTCCGCTGTCCGCTCGGACAGCCTGAGGTGGCCGGAGTGCGCCTTCACAATCACGGAACAGCCGACGGCGAGCGCAGACGCCGTGTCACCGCCCGCCACCGAGAACGCGAACGGGAAGTTCGACGCCGAGAAGACGGCCACCGGCCCGATCGGCTTCAACAGCCGCCGCAGGTCCGGTTTGGGCGGCGTGGCCGAAGGGTCGGCATGGTCGATCACCGCTTCAAGGTAGGACCCTTCGGTGATCACCGCGGCGAAGAGCCGCAGCTGCCCGGTGGTGCGGGCCACTTCCCCGGTGAGCCGTGCGGTACCCAGCCGGGTTTCCGCATCGGCAATGGCCACCAGTTCCGTTACGTTGGCGTCCAGAGCGTCGGCGACGGCATTCAGCCAACGGGCCCGTTCGACGTCGGACGCTGCCGCGGCCGCTTTGGCCGCCCGGGTGGCGGCAGCCGTCAGGGCGGTGAGGTCGAGGGTTGCTGTTGTCACAATGAGTTCCTGTCCTGATGGTCGGAGAGGTCCGAGAAGGCGAACCCCAGCCCTGGCCGGCCGGCGAGCGTGAGCCGGCTGTTGCTGACGTGCACGGGCGAGGGCGCGTCCAGCACGCCGAGCTGCTCGAAGGAGGCGTCCTCGACGTCCTCCACCAGCGTGGGCTCGGCCATGGTCAACGCGAGCTGGCCGGAGAGCTCCGGCAGCAGGTGCGGCATGACCCTGATGCTGTGCGTGCGGGCGAGTTCCACGATGCGCCGGAAGGGGGTGATACCGCCGACCCGGATGATGTTGGGCTGGATGATGTCCACCGCTCCCGCCTCGATGAAGTCGCGGAAGCGGTAGATGGTGTGCAGGTTCTCGCCCAGCGCGATGGGCACGGGCGAGTGTTTGCGCAGCCTGCGGTAGGCCCAGAGGTCGTCGGCGCGGAGCGGTTCTTCCAGCCATTCGAGGCCGAACTCCCCCAGCACGTCCAGGGCCCGGAAGGTGGCGGGCAGGTCCCAGCGCTGATTGGCGTCGATCATGAGCTTGCGGTCCGGGCCCAGGACCTTGCGGACGGCGGCCACGCGTTCGGCGTCCTCCCGGATGTCCGGCTTTCCCACCTTGATCTTGACGGCGTTGTGCCCGGCCGCCACCCAGCGTACCACCTGGGCCACGAGCTCCCCGAGTGAATAGTGCAGGTTCACGCCGGAGCCGTACACCTCCACGGAATCCTGGCGCTGGCCCAGCAGCCCGGTCACAGAGGTTCCGGCGCGGCGTGCCTGCAGGTCCCACAAGGCAAGGTCAACACCGGCCATGGCGATGGTGGTCAGTCCCCCGCCGCCGGCTTCGTGCAGCCGCTGCCACAGCCGGTCCCACACTCCTTCGGGATTCGCGTCGAGCCCCTTGATGAAGGGCGCGACGTCGAAGTCGAGGAGGGCTTTGACCGCCTGCGGGCCGATGGTGGGCGTCCAGGAGAAGCCGTGGCCAGTGCCGCCGTCGTCCGTTTGGAGTTCGGTGACGATCACATGGTTTTCCGGTGCCTCCGCACCCCAGCTCCGCAGGAGCGGAACCGTCAGGAGGCGGCTGGACAGTCCCGTAATGAGCGGTGCGGTCCGGACCGCTTCGGCAACTGGCGCTTCGGCAACTGGCGAGCCCATTAGCGGCCGGCCAGCTCGTAGCCCTTGGCCAGGATGGACTTGAGCTGGACGAGCTGGTCCTCGGTGGGATCAACTAGCGGGGCGCGGACCGGACCGACCGGCAGGCCGCCCAGGCGCAGCCCGGCCTTGATCAGGGAGACACCGAAACCCGGGGTCTGGTCGCGGAGGCGGACCAGCGGAGCGTAGAAGCCCTCCAGCAACGCGTGCCGGCGGTCCTCGTCGCCGGAGATGTAGGCATCGTAGTAGGCCTTGGCGATTTCCGGCGCCATGGCGAACGCAGCCGAGGAGTACAGCGGGATGCCGAGGCCGCGGTAGGCGCCCTGGGTCAGTTCCGCGGTGAGCAGGCCATTGAAGAGCAGGAAGTCCTCGCGGCCGGTGGCGTTGATGGCACTGACGATTTCCTGGGCAAGGCCAACGTCGCCCAGCCCGTCCTTGAAGCCGATCACCTTGGGGTTGGCGGCCAGGCGGGTCATGGCGGCGGCCGTGTACTTGGCGTTGCCGCGGTGGTAGACGATCACCGGCAGGCTGCTGGACGCGGCCACCGCCTCGATGTACGCCACCAGGCCCTCGGTGGGGCCGGTCACGAGGTACGGCGGGAGGACCAGCAGGGCGTCCGCCCCGGCTTCCTGGGCCACGCGGGCGGCGGCGAGGGCGTGTCCCAGCGGCCCGCCGGCACCGGCCACCACCGGCACCTGTCCCGCAACGGCTTCGACGGCGGCGGTCACCACGGTGCGCACCTCGTCAATGCTCAGCGCATGGAACTCGCCGGTGCCGCAGGCCGGAAACACGCCGCCCGGTCCATGCGGCAGGCGGGACGTGATGTGCTCCTTGAGGATGTCCACGTCCACGGTCCCTTCCGGTGTGAAGGGCGTGACGGGAAAGAACAGTACGCCGTCGAATTTCATCGGGTCTCCTTTGATCCTGTGCCTGCCGCGACCAGCACGGCAGGGGTCTCGTCGTTGAGGTTGGTGTCAGTCTTCAGCTCGCTCCGCCAGCTTCGCCTGGGTTCCCAGCCGAGCAGCTCGCGGGCCTTGTCGATCGAAAAGGCCGGGCTGGTGCCGGTGAGTCCGCCCGCAAGCTCCGAACTGCCGGGCAGGAACTGCGGCATCAATTCGGCAAGCGGTGTGGTGGCCAGCGCGTCGGCGGCTCCCACGAAGAAGGTCTGGCCGTTGGGGATGGTGTCCATCTTGGCCAGCAGCAGGTCCAGGAAGTCCGCCACGTCCCGCGCATCCACGTAATTGAAGAGCGCCGGTGCGGACAGTGCGGGGTCTGCGAGGCGCTCGGCAACGGTGTGGCCCTGCTGGGTGGGCGCCCCCTCCCATTCCTCGGGCGAGATCACATAGCAGGGCCGGAAGGCCGCGTAGCGGATGGCGTCTCCCTGGGCAGCGGCGAACATCTGCACTGTCTGTTCGGCAATGAGCTTGGACAGCGCGTAGGCGTTCCAGGGTTTTGGGGTGGTGCGCTCATCCACCGGGAAGCCCTCCGGCAGCCAGCCGGCCGGCGAACCGTACCCCAGCACGGTGGGGCTGCTCGCCGTGACGATCTTGCCGATGCGCAGTTCGGTCGCCGCGCTCACGACGGCGTATGCCAGCCTCGTGTTGGTGCTGAAGATGACGTCTTCCGGCGCGCTGAACGGTACGGCGATCGCCGCAAGGTGGACGACGGCGTCGGGCGCTGTTTCGCGCAGGAGGCGCACTGCCTCCCCCGGCGCCAGAAGGTCGGCTGTGTGCTGCTCAACGCCGTCGGGCAGCTGGGCCGCGGGGACGGCGTCACGGTCCACGGAGATGACGTGGTGGCCTGCGGCGGCGAGGCCGGCAACAACGCTGCGCCCCAGCCGGCCGGAGCCGCCGGTAACAAAAATCCTGCTCATGGTGGTTCCTTTAGGATTTCAGGCCGCGGGCTAGGCGCCGCGGCGAAGGTCGGCTCCGAGGTCCAGGTCCGCGGTGCGGACCGGCAGCCCGGATTCCAGGGAGGCATTGCCGGCAATGCCTACGGACACGGAGCGGAGGCCGTCGAGGTAGCCGGATGGGCGGCCCAGCGGGTCCTCGCCGGGGCCGTTGAAGAGGTCGGAGAGCAGGAGTTCGTCGCCGCCGCCGTGGCCTCCTTCACCGTTGACGATCGGCACTTCATAGGCCGCCTCCCAGTGCCGCTGGACCACGAGTCGTTCGCCGTTGCGGCGGACCGCGTCGTCCTCTTCGACCGGCGTCGCGGAGGGGTCCACCACGGTCTTCTTGTCGGTGCTGTGCACAACTGCTGCGCGTTCCACCACTTCGAGTTCGGCCCGGCCCTCGGTGCCGTTGACCGACACGCGGTAGCCTTCCCACGGGCTGTGTGCGTTCAGGGAGTAGCTCAGGCGCGGGCCGCCCTGGTACTCCACGACGAGGGCAAGGTTGTCTTCGATGGTGATGCCGCCGGTGAAGACGTCCTGGTCGCGGCGGTAGCCGTCGTAGTGCTCGTTGTCCAGGAACAGTGCCTTGAGGCGTTCGTCTTCGCGCAGGTCCAGCGCAAAGGGGTCCTTCTTGGCGGAAGCCTGCCCGCCGGCGTCGGGCGTTCCACGCTCCGGACGGGGCCCCAGGCCGCGCTCGGCGGCGTTCTTGTCGCCGTAAAACTTCAGTCCGCCCGAGGCGAAAACGCGCTCGGGAACGTCGTCGATCCACCAGTTGACCAGATCGAAGTGGTGGGAGGCTTTGTGGATCAGCAGTCCCCCGGAGTTCTTCTTTTCGCGGTGCCAGCGGCGGAAATAGTCCGCGCCGTGCACGGTGTCCAGGACCCAGCTGAAGTCGATGGACGTGACCTTGCCGATCACGCCGCTCTGGATGATTTCCTTCAGGGCGCTGTTGCGTGGCGAGTACCGGTAGTTGAAGGTGACCACCACGTTGCGGCCAGTCTCTTCCACGGCCCTGGTGATCCGGCGGCAGCCCTCGGCGTCGATGGTCAGGGGCTTTTCGACGACGACGTCGGCACCGGCCTCGAGGCCTTCCACGATGTAGTCGGCGTGGGTGTAGTCCGGCGTGGTCACCACGACGCGGTCAATGCCGTTGTCCCGGATGAAAGCGGTCAGATCGGCGGGATCGAAAGCCGCGACGGGACCGGGAGCGCCGAGTTCCTGGATGAGCTTCTGGTAGAACTCCACGCGGCCGGGGTTCACGTCGGAGAAGGCCACCAGTTCGGCGGTGTCCGCGTGCTTGCCGAAGATCGCGCGGATGTACATCTCGGAGCGGCCGCCGGTGCCGATCAGTGCGATGCGGGCTTTGCGGACAGGGCTGGCGGAGACAGAGCCGGCGGCTGCGTCGGCTGTTGTGTCGCTGGCTGTGGTGTCGTCGGCTGCGACGGTGCTGCCCGGAGTGACGGTGTTGGCGGTGTTGCCCATTGCGGTGTAACCCTTTCGGAAGGCAGGAACGCTGGCCGCTTGACGGCCGGTAGTGGTGCGGTGAGAATTGTGAGAAAGCGTTTTCTCGGAGCGTTATAAGCTTTGTATCAAGACTCTGGCGGTCCCGTCAACCATCCCCCGAACGGGGAGGCCCGAACGGGAAGACAAAACCGGCTGGAGTCGGAGAAGCCCGGAAAGGGGCAGCATTGGGCAGGAGAGCCACCACCCGGCGAATCGGCATTGCCGACGTCGCCCTCAAGGCAGGCGTTTCGCACGCCACCGTGTCGCGTGTCATGAACGGCAACTTCACGGTTGATCCCACCATCGCCGAGCGGGTCCGGGCGGCCGCAACCGAGCTGAACTACCAGCCAAACCCGGTGGGCCGCAGCCTGGCGCTGGGCAAGACGGACACCATCGGGATCGTGGTGCCGGACCTCTCCAACCCCACGTTCCAGGCCATCCTCCGCGGCCTCAGCATGGCGGCCGCACAGGATGGCTACCGCGTCCTGATCGCTGATTCCTCCGAAGTGTCCAGCGAGGAAGCCATCCTCGCCGGCGAGGCGCGCCGACGCTGCGACGGCCTGGTCTTGTGCGCACCGCGCATGGCCGACGCCGAACTGGAAGAGCTGGCGCCGTCGCTCCAGCCCATGGTGCTGATCAACCGCACCACCGTGGACACCCATACGCCGAGCCTCATGGTGGACTACGGCCAGGGCATCCAGGAACTGGCCGAGCACCTCGTGGGCCTGGGCCATACCCGGCTCGCCTTCCTGGCCGGCCCGGCCCGAAGCGCGTCGAACGGCCTGCGCCTCGCGGGCCTGGCAAAGTTCACGGCGGCCCACCCGGGGATTGAACTGCAAATGCTCGACGGCGGCTCCACCTTTGAGGCGGGGCACCAGTCAGTGGATGCCGTCCTGGCAAGCGGCGCCACGGGCATCCTGGCCTTCAACGACCTCGTGGCCATGGGCCTGCTGAGCGGACTCCACGAGCGCGGCATCCGGGTCCCTGAAGACATGTCCGTCACCGGCTTCGACGACATTCCGTTTGCCCGCTACACCACCCCAACGCTTACGACGGCGGCGGTTCCCATCACCGAACTTGGCCAGCAGGCGTGGCACCGGATGCGGGACCTGATCCGCAACATACCCTCCGACGAAGCCGCCGGGGGGCCCACGGTGTTCGAGCCAAAGCTCGAGGTCCGCAGCAGCTCGGGAGCCGCACCCGGGACCGCCTAAACCGCCCAGCCCCGACTCGGGCGAGTTCCGCCTAACCCGCTCGCCGCGGCTCCGAGCCGAGGCGCCGGCCGGGGCGCCGGGCGCCGGCGGGGCACCTAGGCGCCGGGCGGCGCCAGCAGCACGTCGACGAGCTGCGTCAGGCCGTCCGCCATATCCACGCTCTTGTCGTAGAGCCACTGCAGCTGGAGGCCGTCGAAGGCCGCCACCACCAGCCGGGCCAGCATCGTGGCGGACACGTCCGCGCGCACTTCACCGGCGCCCTGGCGCCGGCCGATATCCTCGGCCAGTTCCGCCACCACCTGGGCATAGCGTTCCTGGAAATAGGGGTGCGAGTCATGCCCCGGATCATTCGCCGTCGCCGAAGCCACGGCATAGAGCGTGGTCAGCCCCGGCTCCTTGCGGTTGCGCTCAGCGATCGGCGCCATCAGCCGCAAGCCCACCTCCTCGTGGTCGCTGATGGCCAGGCTCCGCCGGTCCCGCTCCGCCAGCACCGCCGTCAGCAGCTCCTGCTTGCCCCGGAAGTAGTGGAACAGGGTAGCCTCCTTGACCCCCACCAGCTCCGCTACGCGCTTGAGCGCCGTCCCTTCGAAGCCTTCGGTGGCAAAAACATCGGTGGCCGTCTGGATGATCTGTTCGCGGCGTTCCGCTCCCTTTGCGTACTGGCCGCGTGGCTTCGACGTTGACATTGAGTCAGTGTATTTCACTTTTTTCGATGAAAATCTAGTCACACTCGGTTTTTGTCGCTACCATCGTTCTCAGGACCCAACGGAGGGTCACTTTTCGTCAGGAGGCAATGTGGCCGTCAAGACCATTCCCCAGGATTCCGAGGCTTCTCCGGCCGGCGGAACACTCATCAGCAGTACTTCAACAAGCACCGCCGCTTCGAGCACCACCGCCTCTGGCGCGGCGCCCGCTGCGGCACAGACCAAGGCCCCGCGCGCCTACGTCATCGGCATGCCCATCGCCAGCGCGGGGCTCTGGATGGCGGTGCTGGCTCCGGCCCTGGTGGTCCTGGCCATCAAGGTCTCGGAAATCACCACGCCGGACACCCGCGCCGGGGCGCTGAGCCTCGTGGCCGGCGTCGGCGCCCTGGTTGCCCTGCTCGCCAACCCGTTCTTCGGCAGGCTGAGCGACCGCACCACGTCACGGTTCGGCATGCGCAAACCCTGGATCGTCGGCGGCTCCCTCCTGGGGCTCGCCTCCTTGTTCCTGCTGGGTTCGGCCACGGGTGTTGCCGGCGTGCTGGTTGCCTGGGTCATCGCCCAGCTCGGCTTCAACGCCGCCCTCGCAGCACTCGTGGCCACGCTTCCGGACCAGGCCGCCCCGGCTGAGCGCGGGCGCCTCTCCGGCCTGATCGGCATGACCCTTCCGATCGGCTTGGTCGCCGCCGCCTTCTTCGCGCAAATGTTCGATAACGCGCTGCAGATGGCCGTGGTGCCCGGAATCGTCGGCACCGCAGTGGCCATCGCTTTCGCCTTCACCTTCAAGGACCGCGTGCTGACGGAAAAGCCCGCCCCGCTGAACCTCAAGGAGATCCTGGGCTCGTTCTACTTCAACCCCCGCACCTACCCGGGACTGGGCTGGGCGTGGCTCACCAAGTTCATGGTCTACATCGGCTACTGCGCCGGCCTGCTCTACCTGCCGTACTTCTTCACGGACCACCTGCACGTGGCTGAAACCCAGGTCACCAGCCTGGTGTTCCAGGCCACCCTGGTCAGTTCCGCCGGCACGGTCGCCACGAGCCTCGCCGGCGGCTGGATCAGCGACCGCATCGGCAAGCGCAAAGGCATGGTGATCATCTCCGCCCTGATCATGATGGTGGGCCTGATTGTCATTGCCACCAGCAGCACCACCGGCCAGGTCCTAGTGGGCCAGGCGATCGCAGGACTGGGCCTTGGTTGCTTCAGTGCCGTGGACGTCGCCCTCATCACCGACCTCCTGCCCGGCAGCCAGGGCGACAACGCCAAGACCTTCGGTGTCTTCAACATTGCCCAGGCACTCCCCCAGTCCCTTGTGCCCGCTGTCGCCTTCCCTGTGATCGCCTTCGGCGGCTACCCCGCACTGTTCCTCGGCGGTGCGGCCATCGGCATCATCGGCGCCGTCCTCGTCATCCGCATCAAAGGAGTCAAGTAAATGAACCCCGCACTTTCACC
Organism: Arthrobacter sp. LjRoot78; assembly: GCF_964254335.1. Classification (NCBI taxonomy): domain Bacteria; kingdom Bacillati; phylum Actinomycetota; class Actinomycetes; order Micrococcales; family Micrococcaceae; genus Arthrobacter; species Arthrobacter sp. LjRoot78. Next base: position 3,669,233 of record NZ_CAXUTG020000001.1, read on the forward strand.
GGCCGTGCTGGCCCCGGCGTCGGATTCCCCGGACGCCGAGGCCCGGATCCGCAAACTCGCCCAAAGCCTCACCCTCGAACAGCAGGTACAGCTGCTGACCGGCGCGGACGTCTGGTCCACCCACGCCGTTCCGGAAATCGGCCTGAGCCGCGTGGTGATGTCGGACGGCCCCGCCGGCGTCCGCGGTGAAGACTTCGACGAGCGCCACGACTCCGTCTCCCTGCCGTCGTCGTCCGCCTTGTCCGCCACCTGGAGCGTCGAAACAGCGCGCCGCTACGGCCAGGTCCTCGGCCAGGAGGCGCGCCGCAAGGGTGTGCACGCCGTCCTCGGCCCCACCATCAACCTGCACCGCTCCCCGCTGGGCGGCCGGCACTTCGAATGCATGAGCGAGGATCCGCGGCTGACCGCAACCATGGCCGCCGGGTATGTTGCCGGCGTGCAGTCCATGGGTGTCGGCGCCACCCCCAAGCATTACCTGGCCAACGAGGCCGAGACGGACCGCTTCACCGCCGACTCGGTAGTTGACGAACGTCCGCTGCGCGAGCTCTACCTGGCGGCCTTCGAAGACGCCATCACAGAAGCCCGCGCATGGCTGGTGATGAGCTCCTACAACTCCATCAACGGCACCACGGCGAGTGAAAACAAGCTGCTCGAAACCCCGCTGTCCACGGAATGGGGTTTCAACGGCGTCGTGGTCTCGGACTGGACCGGAGTCCGCTCGGTGGATGCGGCCAACGCCCACCAGGACCTGGAAATGCCGGGACCCGTGGGCCACTGGGGCCCCAAGCTGCTGGCCGCCGTCAAGGACGGCCGTGTCAGCCGCGACGCCATCGTGGAAAAGGTCACCCGGATCCTGCGGCTGGCGGCGCGCGTCGGCTCACTCGAAGGATTCGCGCCTGCGGTGACCGAGCTCCCCGCCCAGCTGAACGGCGCCGCCGTCGCCCGTGAAGTGGCTGTCCGCGGCGCAGTGCTGGTCCGCAACGAAGGCGGAATCCTTCCGCTCGACGCCACGAAGCTCGGCAGCGTGGCGGTCATCGGCCACAACGCCGAAGAAGCACGCACGCAGGGCGGCGGCAGCGCCACCGTGATGCCCAAGTACACCGTCTCGCCCCTGCAGGGCCTCCGCAAGGCACTGCCCGACGACGTCAAGGTCAGCTATGTCCGCGGCGCCAAGGTGGCCGAGGGCCTCCAGGCCTTCCCCCGCACCTCGCTCCGCAACCCCGTGTCCGGAGTGCCCGGAATCCGCGTGACGTTCCTTGCCCCTGACGGCACGGAGATCTCCGGCGAAGACCGCCTCGCCTCGCACCTGATCTGGTTCGGGATCGGAATTCCCGACGGCGCCGCCTCCATCCGGATGGAGGCAGACTGGACTGCCGAAACGGCGGGCGTCCACCACCTGGGCGTCGGCACCGTGGGCCAGATCCGGCTCGTACTTGACGGAGCCGAGGTGTTCAACAGCGAGCTCGAAGACGACACCGACGTCCTCGGCGCCGCCCTGTTCGATCCGCCCAAGACCGTCCATGCCACCGCAACAGCCGCCGGCCAGAGCGTCCGGATCGAGGCCGAATACCAGCTGCCCGCGGAGCAGGTCATCCCCTTCACCGCCATCCTGCTCGGTGAGGAAACCGTGGTGGCGGACCCGCAGTCGGAGATCGACGCCGCCGTGGAAGCCGCACGGGCAGCCGATGTCGCCGTTGTGGTGGTTGGCACCAACGCGGCCATCGAATCAGAAGGTTTCGACCGCAAGGACCTGGACCTCCCCGGCCTGCAGAACCAGCTGGTGGAAGCCGTGGCCGCAGTGAACCCGCGCACGGTGGTGGTGGTGAACTCCGGTTCGCCCGTGCTCATGCCGTGGCTGGACAAGGTGGGCGCCGTGCTGCTGGGCTGGTTCGGCGGCCAGGAATTCGGCACGGCCATCGCCGACATCCTGCTGGGTGCCGAGGAGCCGGGCGGCCGCCTGCCCACCACCTGGCCGGCCGCGCTGGCGGATGTCCCCGTCCTCAACACCACGCCGGTGGACGGCAAGGTGGTCTACTCCGAGGGGATCCACATCGGCTACCGGGCGTGGCTCAAGCAGGAAGCCGCGGGCGGAGCCGCTCCGGCCCTGCCGTTCGGCTTCGGCCTGGGCTACACCACCTTTGAGCTCGGCACCGCCCACGCGCCCCAGTACGTGAGCGCCGGCCAGGACGTTGTGCTGCACGTCCCGGTCCGGAACACCGGCACACGCACCGGCCGCGAAGTGGTCCAGGTGTACCTCGACCGTGCAGAGTCTGCCGTGGAGCGACCGGTCCGCTGGCTCGCCGGCTACGCCGGAACGCACCTGGCGCCGGCGGGAACGGACAGCGTTGAGGTCCGTATTCCGGCAAAGGCCTTCGGGCATTACGACGGCGGCTGGCAGTTCGAGCGGGGCACGTTCCGCCTGCTGGTGGGACGGCACTCTGCCGACGACTTCCAGACGCTGGAGATCGAACTGCGCTAAGCCATTACTCATGGCTAAAGCCGGGCTGGATCCGAATCCTTCGGGCCCAGCCCGGCTTCTTTGTAATACCCCTCGATATGGGCCGCCACGAGCCCGGCCGCCCTGCCGCCGTCGTGGTTGTTAATGGCGGCGAGGATGTCGCGGTGTTCGGCGCGGAGCCGTGCGGCGGTGGCGTCCCAATCGGGAAGGTTCGCTGTGAGTTTGCCGGCGTAGCTTTGGATCGCTTCCCGGAGGGAGCCCATCATGGCGCTGACCACGGCGTTGCCCGCGGCCTCGGCGAGGGCAAGGTGGAAACGGACGTCGAGGGCCAGGAACTCATCGGTATCCGGGCAGGCGTCCATCTTTTCGAGCAGCGAGGCGGCCTCCGCCAGGGCCGGAGAGTCCGTGCGGGCCCGGGCAACGGCCCAGGACTCAAGCAGGACGCGGGTCTGCACAATGTCCGCGACCGGCAGGTGCGAGGTGGCCACATGCAGGCGCAGCGCCGAGCCGAGCGCCGCCGTCGGGTCCGCGATGACCACGGTGCCGGCGTCGGGACCGGATCCCACGCCGGCCCGGACTACCCCCATGGCTTCCAGAATGCGGATGGCTTCACGGACGGAGGTGCGCGAGACCTGCAGCTGTTCGGCCAGCGTCCGCTCCGCCGGCAGCCGGCCGCCCAGGGCCAGTTCGCCGCTGGAAAGCTGGTTCTCGATCCATTGCAGGACCAATTGATGAGTACGCATGGGCCAATGGTACTTGATGTGGTTGGACCACATCCCTTAGAGTGTGGTTAGACCACAGAGCCACCACCACAGCCCGATGCCCCGGAGGCAGCAATGACGCACACCATCCAGCCCAACAACCCCGAGACCACCCCGGCCCCCGAAACATCGGATGCGCCGGCCGCTGGCGCCGCCGCGCCAGCGGGCACCTCCCTGTCCGGCGCATTGAACGGCGCAGTAGCCAAGGCCTCAGCCGCGGTCCCGGCAGCCCTCAAGCGCCGCGTGCCTAAATACTCGGACCTCGCGCCGCTGATGCAGTTCAAGAAGCCGGAGTTCAGCCGCGCCGCGAAGCTGCAGCGCGCCAGCACCATCTGGGAACTGCGGGACATGGCCAAGCGCCGCACCCCGCAGGCTCCCTTCGACTACACCGACGGCGCAGCCGAAGCCGAGATCACCCTGCGCCGTGCCCGTGAGGCCTTCCTGGACATTGAATTCCGGCCGGGCATCCTCCGGAATGTCTCCAGTATCGACCTGAGCACCGACATCCTGGGCAAGCCGTCGCGCCTGCCCGTCGGTATCGCGCCCACGGGCTTCACCCGGATGATGCAGTCCGAAGGCGAATACGCCGGGTCCCAGGCCGCCGAGGCCGCCGGGATCCCCTACACGCTCTCCACCATGGGCACCGCGTCCATCGAGGACGTTGCCGAGGCCGCGCCGAACGGCCGGAACTGGTTCCAGCTGTACCTGTGGACGGACCGCGACCGCTCCCTCGAACTCATCGAGCGCGCCGCCAAGGCAGGAAACGACACCCTGATGGTCACCGTGGATACCGCCGTCGCCGGCGCCCGCCTCCGCGACGTCCGCAACGGCATGACCATTCCGCCGGCGCTGACGCTGAAGACCGTGCTGGATGCGTCCTACCGCCCGGCCTGGTGGTTCAACTTCCTCACCCACGAGCCGCTGACCTTCGCGTCGCTCTCCCGCTACACCGGCACGGTGGCCGACCTGATCAACTCCATGTTCGATCCCACCCTGACGTTCGAGGACCTGGACTGGCTGCGCGAAACCTGGAAGGGCAAGCTGGTGGTGAAGGGCATCCAGACCGTCGAGGACGCCCGCAAGGTGGTGGACCACGGAGCCGACGGCGTCGTGCTCTCCAATCACGGCGGCCGCCAGCTGGACCGTGCGCCCATCCCGTTCCACCTGCTGCCGGACGTCAAGGAAGCGTTCACCAGGGACAACTCGGACGCCGCAATCATCCTGGACACCGGCATCATGAGCGGCGCGGACATAATTGCCGCGCTTGCACTGGGCGCCGACTTCACGCTGATCGGCCGCGCCTACCTGTACGGCCTCATGGCCGGCGGCCGGGCCGGCGTGGACCGTGCCATCCAGATCCTGGAAAAGGACATGACCCGCACCATGGCACTGCTGGGCGTCAGCAAGCTCTCCGAGCTGACCCCGGACCACGTGCGGATCCTCGGCAAGTAGGCCGGGTCCCGTTTTCGGAAACCCGCCCAACTGACTGGCAGTTAACGCTCCCAAAACGCGTTTTCACAGCGTTAACTGCTAGTCAGTTGGGTGGGGCCGGGCTACTTCTTGCGGCCGAACTTGGGCAGGTTCGCGATGAGGTCGGCGGCCTTCGTGGCGGCCCGGCCCACGGTGCGGCCGATCTGCTGTGGGACGGTGTCATCCCCGGCCGTGGCCACGGGGATCGCAACGGCCGGGCTCAGCTGGCCGCCTTCCGAGGCCGCGGACACCGCCGCAGCGGCCGGTCGGGCGGTGCCAGCAGCAGCCGGCACCGGCGCCGGCGCCGCGGTTTCCGCGGTCTGCTCCGTCTTTACCTCCAGGATCTGGGCGGCCGGGGAGCTGACGACGGCGGCGGCGCGCGGCCCGACGTCGAACGTCCCCAGCCAATCGGCGACGCCGGCAAGGGGCTTGGGGTTCAGCGCGTAGTAACGCTTCTGGCCCTGGGCGCGCATGCTGACGAGGTCGGCCTCGCGGAGTACCTTCAAATGCTTGGAAATGGTGGGCTGGCTGGCGTCCAGTTCCTCTACCAGTTCCCCCACTGCTTTGTCCCCCGAACGGAGGGAGACCAGAATGTCACGCCGGGTTGCCTCAGCAATGACGGCAAATACGTCGTCTGTCACCATGTGATCCACCCTAGCGACATATACGCCGGATGGCATCCACTATTTCGTCCCGCGCACGACCGCCATTGCCCTGTACCGGCGCCGGTGCTAGAACGGACTCACGGCTGCCCGGGGCTGTCCGGCTGCAGCCGCTCAAACATGAGGGGTGGGTGGCAATGGATTTCCTCCGCCAGCAGCTGTTCAACATCATCGCGTTTGTGTTTTTGGGCCTGTTCGTGGCGGTCTGGGGCTCCGTGCTGCTGCGCGTCGGGTTCTGGGTGCCGGACGGCAGGACGGTTGCGCCGCCACTGAACGGTGCCCTGGTCACCGCGGCGGGCGTGCTGGCCACCTCGCTGAGCTCGCTGACGGCGTCGGCCCTCGGATTCACCATCGCCGAGGTGCGCCGCGACGAAGAGGTCCGCCGCGACCTTGCGCCGGGCGACGCGGATGCCGTCTCCTTCAACCCGGCCGAGGTCACTGCCCGCCTGTCCGGCCGGATCGTGGCCGCAGTGGTGGTGTACCTGGCCGTGGGGCTGCTGGTGTTGCTGCTCTGGCTGGTGAAGGGAACAGCGTCCACCGACTTGATCGGCGCCTTCGCGCTGTCCTTGCTGGGCTGGCTCATCGGGGCCGCCGGGGTGGTGTTCCAGACCGAGAAGCCGATTTCCTAGCCTAGACAGGCCAGCGCTAGTCGAACCAGGGATCCAGTCCGTACAGCGGGAACACTTCCTTGCGCGTGGCCATCACGGTGCGGTCCACTTCGTCGTTGGGATCGAAGCCCACCTCCCACGAACGCCACCACACGTCCACGTCGTCGCCCATGAATTCGGGCGCCGGCACGCCGTAAACGGCCCCGTACTTCTCCTGGACGTACTGCCGCCAGTCGGCCGGGACGGGGGTGCGGAGCGGCACCGGACGGCCGGCCGCGATGGCAATCAGGTGGCTCCAGGACCGCGGCACCACGGTGATCACGTTGTAGCCGCCCCCGCCGGTGGCAATCCACCGGTTGTCGCAGTAGCGGGCAGCGAGATTCCCGACGGCGGTGGCCGCTTCACGCTGGCCGTCCACGCTGATGTTGAGGTGCGTCAGTGGATCCAGCCGGTGCGAGTCGCAGCCGTGCTGGCTCACAATCACCTCGGGCTCGAAGGCACCGATCAGTTGCGGCACCACCGCGTGGAATGCCCGGAGCCAGCCGGCGTCGCCGGTGCCGGCTGGCAGGGCCACGTTCACCGCGCTGCCTTCGGCGTTGGGGCCGCCGATCTCGTTTGCGAAGCCCGTCCCGGGGAACAGGGTCAGGCCGGTCTCGTGCAGTGAAATGGTGAGGACCCGGGGGTCATCCCAGAAGATGCTCTGTGTCCCGTCGCCGTGGTGTGCGTCGACGTCGATATATGCGACGCGCTGCACACCGCCGTCGAGCAGTTTCTGGATCGCCAGGGCCGCATCGTTATAGATGCAAAAACCGCTGGCGCGTTCACGGGAGGCGTGATGCATGCCGCCGCCGAAATTGACGGCCCTGACTGCGCTGCCGTCCAGGATGGCACGGGCAGCCAGCAGTGAGCCGCCGGCAAGCCGCGCGCTGGCCTCGTGCATGCCGGGAAACGCGGGGTCGTCTTCCGTCCCGAGGCCCCGTTCAAGGTCGGGGACGTCCGGGTTTGAGCTGACGCGGCGGACCGCAGCCACGAATTCGGGACTGTGGACGGTGCACAGTTCGTCGTCGCCGGCCACGTCCGGGGCGGCCACGGTGACGTGTCCCAGGTCCAGCAGGCCCAGGCTGCGGGCCAGGCGGGCGGTCAGCTCCATGCGTTCGGGGGCCATCGGGTGCCCGTGGCCGAAGTTGTAGGCAGTCATGGCCATGTCCCACACCACCATCGTTGGCAGTGCGGGCTGCGTGAGTCCGGGCAGGAATGTCATCAAGGACAGGCTACCTGAGCCGGGCACCCGGATTTCCCGGTCATCGCGCGGAATATAGTGGTTTACTACTGAAGGAAGCCGATTCAACCGAGGAAAAGCCGCACATGACGCAAAGCCAGCCGAGGTCCCAGAGCCCGGCTAACTGGCATCCCGGCATGCCGGAGCGTGAGGGCCTGTGGATTTTCACGGGTATCCGCGACTTTATCGACAACATCGCCAACACGTCGCCGGCACGGCTGGCGCTGACCGCGTTCGGTGTCGTCATCATCTTGTTCACAGGGCTTCTGTCCCTGCCGGCGTCCTCCGCCTCCGGCGATTTCACTCCCCTGCACCAGGCTCTCTTCACCGCGGTGTCCGCGGTCTGCGTCACCGGCCTGACCGTCGTTTCCACCGCGGTGCACTGGTCCTTCTTTGGCCAGCTGGTCATCCTGATCGGCATTTTCGTCGGCGGCCTGGGCACGCTGACGCTGGCCTCGCTGCTGGCGCTGATGGTCAGCAAGAAGCTAGGCGTCCGAGGCAAGCTGATTGCCCAGGAAGCCATGAACAACGCCGGCCGCCTTGGCGAAGTGGGCACCCTGCTGCGGATCGTCATCACCACCTCCGTGGTCATTGAGGCTGCCCTCGCCGTTGCCCTGGTCCCCCGCTTCCTGGCGCTGGGAGAGAGCTTCGGCCAGTCGGTGTGGCATGGCGTCTTCTATGCGATCTCAGCCTTCAACAACGCCGGTTTCACGCCGCACTCGGATGGCATCGTCCCGTACGAGACCGATCTCTGGATCCTGGTCCCGCTGATGCTCGGCGTCTTCCTGGGCAGCCTGGGTTTTCCCGTGGTGATGGTGCTGCAGCAGAACGGGCTGAACTGGAAGAAATGGAACCTGCACACCAAGCTGACCATCCAGGTGTCGTTCATCCTCCTGGCGGCCGGAACGGTGCTGTGGGGGCTCATGGAGTGGGAGAACATGCGGACCATCGGTTCCATGGACATCGGCGACAAAATCACCCACTCGCTGTTCGCCTCCGTGATGACCCGGTCCGGCGGCTTCAACCTGGTGGACCAGAACCACATGGAATCCACCACCATGCTCCTCACCGATGCCCTGATGTTCGCCGGCGGCGGTTCGGCCTCAACGGCCGGCGGCATCAAGGTGACCACCATCGCCGTCATGTTCCTGGCCATCGTGGCCGAGGCCCGCGGCGACGCCGACGTGAAGGTTTACGGCCGCACCATCCCGCAGGGAACCATGCGGGTGGCCATCTCGGTGATCGTCGCTGGCGCGACGCTTGTCTCCGTCTCAGCCTTCATGCTGCTGCACATCAGCGGGGCGTCCCTGGACCGGGTGCTCTTCGAAACCATCTCAGCCTTCGCCACCGTGGGCCTCAGCACGAACCTCAGTGCCGAGCTGCCGCCGTCGGGCGTTTATGTCCTGTCCGCGCTGATGTTTGCCGGACGCGTGGGCACCGTGACCCTCGCCGCTGCGCTGGCCTTGCGCCAGCGCAGCCAGCTGTACCACTACCCGGAAGAGAGGCCCATCATTGGCTGATTCCTCAGGCGCCGTAAATCGCCCCGCCCACAACGCCCCCGTGCTGGTGATTGGACTGGGCCGCTTCGGCTCATCCACCGCCGAACAGCTGGTCAAACAGGGACGCGAGGTCCTGGCGATCGAACGCGACCGCAACCTGGTGCAGAAATGGGCCCCCGTGCTCACGCACGTCGTCGAGGCCGACGCCACCAACATCGACGCCCTGCGGCAGCTCGGCGCGCAGGAGTTCAGCTCCGCCGTGGTGGGGGTGGGCACGTCCATCGAGTCCTCGGTGCTGATCACCGTGAACCTTGTGGACCTCGGGATCCAGCACCTCTGGGTCAAGGCGATCACCCCGTCCCATGGCAAGATCCTGACCCGGATCGGCGCCAACCACGTGATCTACCCGGAGGCCGACGCCGGCGTCCGTGCCGCGCACCTGGTGTCCGGACGGATGCTGGACTTCATCGAGTTCGACGACGACTACGCGATCGTGAAGATGTATCCGCCGCGGGAGACTGTCGGGTTTACCCTCGAGGAATCCAAGGTCCGTTCCAAGTACGGCGTGACCATTGTGGGCGTGAAGACCCCGGGCGAGGACTTCACATACGCCCGCCCGGAGACCAAAGTGTCATCGCGGGACATGCTGATCGTGTCCGGCCACGTGGACCTGCTGGAACGGTTCGCCGCCCGCCCGTAAGCGGTCCCGCCCGTAACCGGTGCAGGGTTTGTGCGGCGGCCCCGGCCGAGGCGGCTAACCGAGTTGCTGGGTGATTTCGGCTGCCCGGGCGGCCGCGGCGCGGGCGCCGTCGGCGATGATCGATGGCAGGCCGCGCTCGTCGAACGTGGCAATGGCGCGCTCGGTGGTGCCGTTCGGGCTGGTCACGGCCTTCCGCAGTGCGGTGGGATCCGCGCCGGGCTCAGCCAGCATCAGGCCGCCTCCCGCAACCGTTTCCCGTGCCAGCAGGAGTGAGAGCTCCGGATCCAGCCCCAGTTCGACGCCGGCCGCCGCCATCGCCTCGGCCAGGTAGAACACGTAGGCCGGCCCCGAACCGCTGATGGCGGACAGTGCATCCACCTGCTCTTCGGGCACCTCCACGACGGTCCCGGCACCTTTGAGGATGTCCTTGGCCAGTTGCAGCTGTTCGGCCGAGCAGTTGGTTCCGGGCGAGACGGACACGACACCGCGCCCGAGTTTGGCAGGCGTGTTCGGCATGGTGCGGATCACGGGCTGGCCCGCCGGCAGCGCAGCTTCGAGCTGCGCGATGGACACCGCGGCTGCCACACTGATCACGATGGTTTTCGGGGACAACGCACCGCTGATTTCCCTCGCGAGGTCGGCAATTCCCACAGGCTTGACGCCAAGGATTACGACGTCGGAGCCGGTGGCCGCCTGCATGTTGTTCTCCGGCTCCTCTTCGCCGGCTATGGCCGTAATGCCGGGGTGCCGCTGGGCAAGTTCGGCGGCACGCTCTGCGCGCCGGACGGTGGCCACGACATCCGCGGGATCCGTTCCTGCCTCCAGCATGCCGCTCATGACGGCCTCGTTCATGGATCCACAGCCAAGGAATGCGATTCGGTTGCTCATTGGTCCATCATGGCAGTTCGCCGCGCTTTGTCGCATCCGGCCCTATTCACAGCTCGCTCACATGATGGCCGCAGCTTCTTCACAAAGTGGACCCATAACGTAGTTATTACCTCATTGAGGGTGCGAGTGATGAGGCAAGCATGGGGATGTTTGCCTGGCACCGGTGGTCTGCAGCAGGTTTCCCCCATTTTCCTGCAAGGGCCGCCGGTGCTTCTCTTTTAAGTCCTGACTCCCGGCCCGGCCCTCAGGCCCTGCCGGTGCATATTGCCAGCCAACGCACAGGGAAAATTCCTGAAACACCCAAACTGGGTCGCTAGCTTGGAAAGTGCCTCACAGGTGCGAGTGATGACAGCCGGTTCTTCGGAACCGGCGCGGCGCCGGGCGGCTGCGGAAGGGTTCCCCCAATTCCTTCGGCAGGACCGTCCGGCGCTTTCTCTCTTAACCGGGGCTTTTGTCGTTTACCGGTGCTTTGCGCCCGGAACGGACGCGTTCAGGACAACGGCAGGTCAGCCGCGGGTAGTTCAAGCAGCCGGCCGCCAAGGAACCGGCGCTCCGCCGCGTTTCCGGCCAGGGCAAGCGCCTTCTGGTATTCCTGCCTGGCTTCGGAGTAGCGGCCCAGGCGCCGGAGGAGGTCCGCACGCACCGAGTGGAATACGCCGTAGCCTCCAAGGTCCAGCCCATCAACCAGCTCGAGGGCCGCGGCGGGGCCGTGCACTTCGGCAACAGCCACCGCCCGGTTGAGGGCCACCACCGGACCGGGCGACGCCTGCAGCAGCTGATCGTACAGCCGCAGGATCTGGTCCCAGTCCGTCGCACCGGCCGACGCGGAGTCGCTGTGGACCGCGTTGATGGCGGCCTGCAGCTGGTACGGTCCCGGCCGGTTCAGGCGGAGGCACCGGCGCACAATGGCCTGGCCTTCGAGGATCAGGTCCTGATCCCACAGCGCCCGGTCCTGGTCCGCCAACAGTACTGTGCCGCCGTCGGGCGTCATTCTGGCTGCGCGCCGCGATCCAATCAGCAGCAGTAGCGCCAGCAGCCCCTGGGCTTCGGGTTCGTCCGGCATCAGCGAAACCAGGACCCGGGCCAGCCTGACGGCCTCCGCGCAAAGCTCGTCACGGACCGGTGCCTCGCCGGAGCTGGCGCTGTAACCCTCGTTGAAGATGAGGTAGACGACGGCGAGCACGGCCGTCAGCCGCTCCGGCAGTTCCGCGCCGCGGGGAACGCGGTAGGGAATCCGGGCGTCACGGATTTTGGCCTTGGCCCGGACCAGCCGCTGGGCCATGGTCGTTTCCGGCACCATGAAGGCGCGGGCAATCTCCGCGGTGCTCAGCCCGCCCAAGAGGCGAAGCGTCAATGCCACCCGTGCCGGTGTTCCGAGGGCGGGGTGGCAGCAGGTGAAGATCAGCCGCAGCGTGTCGTCGTTCACGCCGGCCTCCCCTCCCAGTTCATCCAGCAGCAGGTCTTCGGGCGCCGCTCCCGAGGCGTCCCCGCCCCGGGCGTGAAGCAGCGCCGCCTGGGCATATTTGTCGTCGCGGGCTGCGTCACGCCGGAGCCGGTCAATGGCCCTGTTGCGGGCAGTAGTGATGATCCACCCGGCCGGGCTGGGCGGGATGCCCGCGGACGGCCAGCGCTGCACGGCCGCGGTGAACGCGTCCTGGACGGCGTCCTCGGCGGTGTCAATGTTGCCGAATATCCGGACCAGGACTGCCACGGCGCGGCCGTACTCCCGGCGGAAGATCCGTGCCATCGCGACGGCGGGATCCGCGAGGCCGGGATCCCCCGCACCGGTCCCGGAATCGTGTCCCGTCATCGGATGCGTCCGAACGCCTAATGCTGGAAGGGGCGGACTTCGACCGGCAGGGTCACGATCTTTGCCAGCCTGCGGGCCCAGCCGAGTGCGGCGTCAAGGTCGTCCACGTCAATGACGGTGAAGCCGCCCAGGTGCTCCTTGCCTTCGGTGAAGGGGCCGTCGGTGATGAGCACGTCGTCCCCCTGCGGTCGCAGGACTGTGGCGGTGTCCGCCGGATACAGGCCGGCAGCGAACACCCAGGCGCCGGCCGCTTTCATCTCCTCGTTGAGGGTCCCCAGCTCGCGCATGATGGGCTCCAGGAACTCCGCGTCCGGCACGGGACCGTCGGGCTGGTAGATGCTGAGCAGGTACTGTGACATTTGGTTTTCCTCCTTGCGGATCCGGCCGGCCTGGTGCCGGCGTCTCACCCTCTACACGAACGGCCGCCGCCCGTATCGACACATCCCGCTTCCTTTTTGAGAAAACCTGTGGAAAGTGCGGCTAGGCCTCCCGCGCAGCGACCAGCGGGTGGCTGAGATGCTGGCGTGCGAACGTCAGGGTTTCGTTCAGCCACTCTTCGCGCTCCCCCGCGAACTTCGCCCGTCGGGTGGAGATTTCCGCCACCACCACGCCGTCGAATCCGTTACTTGCCAGGTGCTGCAGCGCTTCGGCGCAGCCCTGGTTGCCGCGCCCGGGAATGAGGTGCTCGTCCCGTCCGGAGCCGGACCCGTCCGTGAGGTGGATATGCCTGAGCTTGCTGCCGAGGGCTTTGATCGCCTCAACGCTGTTGGCCCCCGCGGTGGCGGCGTGCGAGAAGTCCCAGGTGACGTCGTCGTAATCCTGCCCCAACGGGTCCCAGTGCGGCAGGTAGGCGACCGTCTCCCGCCCGCGCACGCGCCACGGGTACATGTTTTCGACGGCGATCCGTACCTGGTACATGTCGGCGAGCTGCCGGATGCCGGCCGGGAAATTCTCCGCGTAGTTGTTTTGCCAGCGGAACGGCGGATGAACCACCACGGTGCCGCAGCCCACCTCGCGGGCCATCCGGCAGGACATTTCGATCTTGTTCCACGCCGAACCCCAGACTTTCTGGGTCAGCAGCAGCGTGGGCGCATGGATGGAGACGATCGGCTGCCGGTAGCGGTGGCTGAGCTCCAGGAGGGAGTGCGGGCTTTGGCTGGTCGTGTTGTTGGTGACCATCACTTCAACGCCGTCAAAGCCGAGGTCCTGCGCCACGGCGAAGGCGTCGTGCACGCTGAGCGGGTAGACGGACGCGCTGGACAGCGCCACCGGGATCACACGGTTTTCGTCAGGGGAACCTTCGACGCCGGCGCTCATCTCAGTCGGCCCTACCGCCGGCCGCGCCTGCCGGGGACCCTGCGGCAGCCGCGGCGGCTACGGTGGCGGGGGCCGGGGCGGTTATCGGGGCGGGGGCGGTTGCGGCAGCCGGGCCCGGGGCTGCCGCTACCGGCGGCAGCGCTACGGGGGATGCGGGTTCCAGGGGACCCTCGAAAATCAGCTGGTCCAGCCTGCGGAGGATCAGTCCTTCACGCAGCGCCCACGGGCAGATCTTCACCTTCTTGAATTCGAAGAGTTCCAGGGCTGCTTCGGCCACGAGGGCTCCCGCGAGGAGCTGGTTGGCGCGGGCTTCGGACACACCGGGGAGGTGCAGCCGGTCCTCGGTCTTCATGGCCGATATCCGCTGTGCCCAGATGCCGAGGTCCGTGGCGCCCAGTTCGCGCTTGACGTACGGTCCGGCGGCGCTCGGGGCCGCACCAGCTATGCGCGCCAGGGAACGGAAGGTTTTGGATGTCCCGGCCACCACGTTGGCCCTGCCCAGCTCGTTGAAGCTTTTGACAGCGGGTTTCAGGGTGGCCCGGATGTAGCGCCGGAGCTCCTTGACGCTTTTCGCCGTGGGCGGGTCCTCGTGCAGCCAGTCGCGGGTGAGGCGGCTCGCTCCCAGCGGCACGGACGTGGCCAGCTCCGGCAGCTCATCCTGGCCCAGTGCCATTTCGAAGGAGCCGCCGCCGATGTCGAGGTTCAGGATGGGTCCGGCGCCCCAGCCGTACCAGCGCCGGACGGCAAAGAACGTCATGGACGCTTCTTCGCTGCCGGTGAGTTCCTGGAGCGTCACGGTGGTTTCGTGCTTGACCCTGGCCAGCACGGCCGGCCCGTTGGTGGCTTCGCGGATGGCCGAGGTACAGAATGCCAGCAGGTCCTGGGCTTTGTGCTTGGCAGCGAACTCCCACGCTTCCAGCACGAATTCGATGAGTTCGTGCTGGCCGGCGTCGTTGATGTTTCCTTCGGCGTCGAGGAACTGCACGAGCGAGAGCGGACGTTTATGCGAGGCAAAGGGCACCGGGCGCGCGCCGGGATGCGCATCAACCAGGAGCAGGTGGACGGTGTTTGATCCTATGTCGAGGACGCCTAGACGCATTCTGCCATTATTCACCGATAGCAAGCCGCCGGCGCAACTGCGTCGGCGGCTTGCCTGTCTGCGTCGGGATTAGAAGCGGCTGCTACTCGGCTGCTGCGTCGGCGGACTCCGTTGCAGGCTGGTCGGCCCGCTTGAAGTCGCGGCGGATGTTGGCCACGCCCTCGGGGTCGATTTCAAAGCCGAAGGCGCTGCCCGGATTGATCACCATACCGAGCTCATCGCCGAGGTTGCCGATGATGGCGGCTCCCTGGGTGCCCAGGACGTTGGGGGCCGCGTCGAGGAACTGCTGGTCCACCCGGCTCGGGTGCGAGAAAACGGCAAGTACGGGCTTTCCCTCGGCGTTGGACAGCACCAGTGGTTCCACCTGCGCGTCTTCGCCTTCAAGCGCATCGGAGCTGATGATGTAGACCTCGTTGTTGAGGAACGACAGGATGACGTCCACCGGGTTGGCATCCGGGTGGTCACCTGTGGCGAGCTTCTCTTCAAGGTCGTTCAGGGGCTGGATTTCCGCGGGTGCAGGCTGTTCAGTCATGTCTCTACTCGACCACGTTTCCCGGGCGGGGCGCAAACGCGAATTCGCCGGACAGCTGCGAAATCGCCGGAAAATTCCGGCGATTTCGCACGCTTCCGGCGAATTCAGCGAGCACGGGGCCACTCTACTTCTTGGCGACGGCCTTCTTCTTGGCCGGGGCCTTGCGTGCGGCGGCGGGACGCTTGGCCGGGCCCTTGGCGCGCTTCTCCGCCAGGAGTTCCACAGCCTGCTCGCGCGTCAATTCCTCCAGCGAGGTGGAACGCGGAACGGTGATGTTGGTGATGCCATCGGTGATGTACGGGCCGAAGCGGCCTTCCTTGACCACGATGTTCTTCTCGGACACCGGGTCCGGGCCGAACTCGGCGAGCGGCGGCACGGCGGCGCGGGCGCCCCTCTGCTTGGGCTGGGAGTAGATCTCCAGCGCCTGTTCCAGCGTGATGGTGAAGATTTCCTCTTCGGAGCCGATGGACCGCGAGTCCGTGCCCTTCTTCAGGTACGGGCCGAAGCGGCCGTTCTGCACGGTGATGACGTTGCCTTCGGCGTCCTCGCCGAGTACGCGCGGCAGGCTCATGAGCTGCAGGGCCTCTTCCAGGCTGACCGTGTCCACGCTCATCGAGGCGAACAGCGAACCGGTGCGCGGCTTGGCCTTGACGGGCTTCTTCGGCGGCTTGGGCTTGCCGTTCTTGTAGTACTCCACCGGCTGGTTGGCCAGTTGCTCGTCCGTCATTTCCGGAATGACTTCCGTAACGTACGCGCCATAGCGGCCGTTCTTGGCCACCACGGTGTGACCGGTGTGCGGGTCATCGCCCAGGACACGTTCCTCCGGCGCGGCCGTCTCCATCAATTCCTTGGCTTTGGCGGCCGTCAGCTCATCCGGAGCCAGGTCCTCGGGGACGTTGGCACGGGCAGACTCGACCACCTCGCCGGTCTTTGGGTCGACCGTGGGGATTGAGCTTTCCAGGTACGGGCCGAACTTGCCCACGCGAAGGGTGATGCCCTCGGCGATCGGCACGGAGTTGATTTCCTTGGCGTCGATTTCGCCCAGGTTGTTCACGATGCTCAGCAGACCGGGGTCGGAGTCTTCGCCGTAGTAGAAGTGCTTGAGCCAGGCGGCGCCCACGGCCTGGCCGTTGGCGATCTTGTCCAGGTCGCCTTCCATGTCCGCGGTGAACTCGTAGTCCACGTAGTCATGGAAATGCTGTTCGAGCAACCGGATCACGGAGAAGGCGATCCAGCTCGGGACCAGCGCGGAGCCCTGCTTCCGCACGTAGCCGCGGTCCTGGATGGTGGAAATGGTGGAGGCATAGGTGGACGGGCGTCCGATGCCTTTCTTTTCCAGCTCTGCCGTCAGGGAGGCTTCCGTGTAGCGCGGCGGCGGCGAGGTCTCGTGGCCAACGGCAACGATGTCCGAGGCGGTGAGTGCATCATCCTTGGCCACGTTGGGCAGGCGGCGGGCTTCCTCGGAATCGTCGTCGCCGCGGCTTTCGTCCTTGCCTTCCTCGTAGGCTGCCAGGAAGCCGGGGAACGTGATGACCGTGCCGGAGGCGGAGAACTCGGCATCCCGGCCGTCCGCTGCCACCGCGCCGAGGCGGATGGTGGCCGTGGAGCCCTTGGCGTCGCCCATCTGGGAGGCGACGGTGCGCTTCCAGATGAGCTCGTAGAGCCGGAATTCGTCACCCGAAAGCTGCTTGGCCACCTGCGCCGGGGTGCGGAAGGAGTCACCGGCGGGGCGGATAGCCTCGTGGGCTTCCTGCGCGTTGGCTGCCTTGCCGGTGTAGACCCGGGGCGACTGCGGCACGTACTCCGGGCCGTAGAGTTCGGAAGCCTGGCGCCGGGCGGCCGTCACAGCTTCGTCACTCAGCGCGGACGAGTCCGTACGCATATAGGTGATGTAGCCGTTTTCGTAGAGGCGCTGGGCCACCTGCATCGTGCTCTTGGAGGAGAACCGCAGCTTGCGCCCGGCTTCCTGCTGCAGCGTGGAGGTGGTGAAGGGAGCGGCCGGACGGCGGGTGTACGGCTTGGTGTCGACGGAGCGGACACGGAATTCGGCGGTCTGCAGGCCCGCCGCGAGGGACGTGGCGAGTTCCTCGTTCAGGTGCGCGACGTTGCGGGAGGTGAGTTCGCCGTCGTCGTTAAAATCACGGCCGCTGGCCACCTTGGCGCCGTCAACGGCCGCCAGCTTTGCTTTGAAGGAACCGGAGCCGGCGCCGAACTGGCCCGTGAGGTCCCAGTAGGACGCTGCCTTGAACGCCATGCGTTCCCGTTCACGGTCCACCACCATGCGGGTGACCACGGACTGGACGCGGCCGGCTGACAGGCCGCGGGCCACCTTGCGCCACAGCACCGGGGAAATTTCGTAGCCGTACAGGCGGTCCAGCACGCGGCGTGTTTCCTGCGCATCCACGAGGTCCTGGTCGACGTCGCGCAGATTGCCCATGGCGCGCTGGATGGCTTCCTTGGTGATTTCGCCGAACGTCATCCGGTACACCGGCACTTTGGGCTTGAGCACTTCCAGCAGGTGCCACGCGATGGCCTCGCCCTCGCGGTCCCCATCGGTTGCGAGGTAAAGTTCGTCGGCGTCCTTGAGCGCTGCTTTGAGCTCAGACACCTTCTTCTTCTTGTCCGCGGACACCACGTAGTACGGCTTGAAGTCGTTTTCGATGTCGACGGCGAACTTGCCAATGGAGGTCTTCTTGAGTTCGGCGGGGAGCTCCGAAGGCTGCGGCAGATCACGGATGTGACCGATGGAGGCCTCCACGATGAAGCCCTCGCCCAGGTACTTGGCGATGGTCTTGCTCTTGGCCGGAGACTCCACGATCACGAGTTTTTTGCCGGTTTTGGCCTTGCTTGGCACGGTGCTCCTACAGAAAAAGGTTGGCTCGGGCAGATGAGCCCATACTCGCCTAGTTCACCATATTTTGAAGGATGATGCGCATTCATGTGGAAAACGGGGGCCGGGCATCACTTGCGGTCGTCAGGAATCATGGACCACATTGTGGCCATTCTCTCGGCACCCTCGGGGACCTGGTCCGGGTCCTCAAGCTCGTATTCCTTAAGCAGCCCGAACACCTTCGCGGTGAGCTCCGAGCGCTGCGCGGCTGTCAGGTACAACAGGTGCGTGGAGAGCACCACGACACCGGGCGCCTCCGTGGATTCGCTGATTTTCCGGCGTTCGTCACGGACCTTGGCGTAGGCATCGACCCTGCGCCGGAAGGCGTCCAGCTCGAGGTCCAGGACGGCAAACTCGGGGCTGGCCACTCCCCCGCCTGAATTGATGGTGAAGTCCGTTCCGGCAGCCCGCCACCGGCGTTCCCGTGCATCGCCGGCAGTGGCGGCCGGCTCCACGATTCCCCATTTCTGCAGGGCCCGCAGATGGTAGCTCATGGCGCTCGGCGTCAGGCCGGTCTGCGCGGCAAGCTCCGTGGCCGTCCGGCTGACCTGGGTGGAATACAGCTCCGAGATCACTTCCAGCCGTGCCGCGTGGGCAAGCGCGCGGATGGCCTTGGGGTCGGTGATCTCCACTTTCTTTTCCGGCCGTGCCCTGCGCCTGGCACCCTCTAGTGCGGCCGGCTCCGTTTCTGGAGTTTCTGCATTCACGCCTCCATTCTATCGGCGATCCGGCAACTCTGAAAGAAACGCTTGACATTCCCTTGCGGCGGGGGGTAGTTTCGCGGACATGGGGGACACGGCCGGGAGATCGCCTGCCTTAATACAAGTAAATCCAGCGCTTTGGCGAAACCGGGACTTCCTGCTGGCAAGCAGCGCCCGGTTCATGGCTGCCGCCGGCATGGGTGCCGTTGTGGTCAGCGTGATGCTGCATCTGCAGGCAGTCACCGTGGCCGGCACCGTCCCGCTCGCGGGCTCCTGGCTCGTAGCCACCTACCTGCTGTGTTCGGCCCTTCCGCTGGTGGTCCTTGCTCCGTGGGCAGGACGGCTCGCTGACACCAGGGATTCCCGCACACTCGCGACGGCGGCTTCCGCAGGAAGTGCCGCAGCGGTTGCAGGCATGGGGCTGAGCATGCACTATCTGGAACACTACATTCCCGCGCTCTTCGCCCTCACGTTCCTTCTGAACGCCTGCCAGGCCGTGGCCGGCCCGACGTTTCAGGCCCTGTTGCCCCGGATTGTCGGGGAAGAACGAACACCCAGTGCCGTGGGCACCATGCAGGCAACGATCATGATCGCGGGAATGGCAGGGCCTGCGGCAGGCGGAGTGCTCAGCGGGTGGGGCGGTTCACTGCTCGTATTTTCCGTGGCGAGTGCCCTATACGTCCTGATGGGAGTAGGCGCGTTCCTGATCCGGACCCGGAGGGGCACGTCCGCCGACCGTGCCGGGCGGAAGCTGCCCGCTCTGATGAACGGGCTCGGGCTTATCCGGCGGGACAGCCTGGTGTGGGCCCTGGTGCTCGGCGCACTGTTTTTCATTGCCGTGGGGGAAGCAACCAACGTCCTTGAGGTGTTCCTCGTCCGGGGCGAGATGGGCGCTTCCGAAACGCAGTACGGCCTGCTCGTGGCCGCTTTTGCCCTGGGAATGGCCGCCGGGGCCGTTCTCGCCGGCCGGATCAAAACAGCCCCGGTCCGGCTCCGCATCCTCTTGGGGTCCATGGCGCTGACGTCCGCGGTACTCGCCGTCATTGGGCTGGTGCCCACCGTGGAGATGATGTTCGTCGCGTACACCGGGATGGGGGTCTTCTGCGGCGTCCTCAATGCCTGCTTCGGAGCGATCGTGATCCTGCGGATGCCCGAGGAAGGCCGCGGCCAGGCGATGTCCATGATCGGCGGCCTGACCCGGGCCATCACCGTTGTGGCGTTGGCGTTCGGGGGACTCCTCGGCGTCCTGCTGCCGGTCCGGGCCGCCTTCCTGCTGGTCGGCGGGATCGGCGCGCTGGTGTCCTTGACCATCGCCATAATTGTTCTGTGGCGCTTCGGTTCAGACGACCTGGCTCCGGCCGGACAAGCCGAAGCCGGACACGCCGAAGCGGGCCAAGCCGGGGCCGGGCAGGCCGGCGTCATCGCAGATCCGGCAGGTCCTGACGGTCCGGAGGAAGCGCCCGTCGTATCCGGTTCAGGCCGGCAGGAGGAACCCGTCGAGGACCAGGTTCCGGACTTCGGCGAGGAGCCCGTTCCGGAACGTTTCGCCGTCGAACCCGTCGCCCCCGCCCAGCAGCGCTTCAAGGGCACCGGTGATCTGCCCGACGGACAGATCACCGTCGCACGCTGACACGAAGCCGGCAAGCTCAGTACTCAGCAGGTTGGTGCGCCGAAGCCCGGAGCCCTGGCGCAAAAGGATCACGCCGGGATGTTCCGCACCGGGCCGCTGGTGGCGCTCCTCCGTGACGTCCTCCGCCACCAGCAGGTGGGTGGCGGCAAGATTGTTCGCGGCCACCCAGTCGGCCCGCTCCACCGCTGCGCCCAGGCACGGGCCAATGGGCTGCTCGACGGGATAAGTGATTTCCTCGAAGCGGCTGATGACCGGCCGGGCGCCCGGCGCGGGGCGCCGAAGGAAGATCATGCCAAAGCCGATCCCGGCCACGTTGCGTGAGGCAAAGTCGTCCAGGTAGGCGGCGTAGGCGTCCTGGTAGTGCTGCCGGTCGCGGGATTCCGAAGCGTCCCGCAGCCACGTTTCGGCGTACTGTTCCGGCCCCACGAGCTCGCGCTGGATGAACCAGGCGTCCACGTCCGGTCCGGCCCAGCTTTGCGGCCGCTCGTACCAGGCGGTCCCCGCGGTGACCTCCCAGTTGCCCAAGAGCTGGGCTGTTCCGGCCGGAGCCAGGACGGACGGCAGTTGCCGGACCAGCGACGCGACAATGTCGTCCCCGGGCAGCCCGCCGTCGCGGTAGGTGAACTGGTCTGCGGCGGCCTCCCCCAGGCTCCGGGGCGTGATCACGAACGGCGGATTGGACACCACCAGGTCAAAGGTTTCGCCGGCCACGGGTTCCAGCAGCGAACCCAGCCGCAGGCTCACCCGGTCCTCCGGCTTGGCCGGGTCGATATGCAAGGCTTCGGCGTTCAGGAGAAGGTTGAACCGGGTGAAGGCAAGGGCCCGGGCAGAGAGGTCCGTGGCTGTCACGTGGTCCGCGTGGTGCAGGAGATGGAAGGTCTGGATGCCGCAGCCGGTGCCCAGATCGAGGGCCTTGGAAACCTGGCGGCGGATGGTGGTCTGCACCAGCGTGGTGGAGGCCTGCCCGATCCCCAGCACATGATCGTGGCGCAGGACGCCGGGCTGCTGATGCGCCGCGAGGTCGCTGGCCACCCACAAGTCGGCGCCGCCGCTACTGTCCGCATCCCTATCGTCCGGGTCTGCCTCGTCTGCGCCTGTCACGGCATTGCCGCGCCAGCCGTACGGCCGGAGATCGGCCTTCGCCCTGACGGTTCGCCACGCAGCATCCGTGCCGACCTCCCCCGAGGACGGTTCGACGAGCCCCAACGCGAGGAGACCCTCCGTGCGGATCCCCGGGAGGGCGGCGTCGAGCACTTCAGCGTGCTGTGGCACGGCCAGGAGCCACAGGCGTACGACGGCGGCGAGCGCCGCTGCGTCAGGGTCGCCTTGCGCGGCGGCGTCGGTGGCAATCAGCGACGGGATGAGCTGGTCGCGGCCGAGCGCGGAATAGGCGGATTCGCCGAGCAGCCCGGCGACTCCGTCCACGGTGTAACCGATGGCCCGCAGGTCCGCCGCGAGAGCGGACAGCAGCTCCGGGAGGTCGCTGCGTGGGGCGTCGGAGGTGTTGCCGGCCGTGAAGTGCATAGCTGTTTCAGTCACGGTGCAAGTCTAGGGTTCCGGGGCGTGCCCGCTGGGCTTCGTCCGCCGGTATACGCTCGCCTTCGTTCGCCGGCCCGATTCACCGGGATAGTCCCGCCTACGGCGGGATTGTCAGCAGCACCACCTATGCTTCTGAGCATGAGCCGCAAAAGTGTGATCTTCGTTGACGCAGGTTTCCTCCTGGCCACGGGCGGGCTGCGGGTCACCGGGAACTCCCTCCGCTCGGCATTTTCGGTTCAGTACAAGAACCTTGTGGACGGCATCCAGGAATTTGTCAGCGAACGCGACAGCCGGGATCTGCTGAGGATGTACTGGTATGACGCCGCCAAGGATGGCGTGTTCAGCGACGAACACAAGCGGATCGGCCTGCTGCCCGGAGTCAAGGTCCGGCTGGGGCGGATGTCCTACAACGGCGAGCAGAAGGGCGTGGACCTCAAGCTCGGCCTGGACCTCGTGGGAGTTGCGCGGAACCGTTCGGCCGACGTCGCCTACCTGTTGTCCGGCGACGACGACCTTGCCGAAGCGGTGGAAGCAGCGCAGGACCTCGGCATGAAAGTGGTGCTGCTGGGGATTGAGAACCAGGGCCACCGGCTCGGCGTCACAGCGGTGGCCGAGCATCTGGCGCTGCAGGTCGACGACATCGCCACACTGCCGCAGTCACTCTTGGACCGTTGCTTTGCGAAGTCGGCGCCGGTGGCGGAGGCTGCCGTCCAGGCCGCTGCGCCCTCCGACGTCAGCGTTTCGAGCAACGGCGCGGGCCATGCTCCCGGCACGAGGCCTGTTCCGGGGCCCGGTGTTTTACAGGCCTTCAGTCCCGCGGAGTCGGGAGCAGGCGCTGCCGCACCCTCCGGTCCCGAGGCTGCCGGCGCTCCCGCTGGCGCCGAGTCCGCCGATGACTCGGTGTCCGCTGCTGCCAGCCCGGCAGGCTCACCCAGCCGGCCCGTGCCGACGCCGGGCCCACGGCGCGTACCGCAGGACCTGCGGCCGGTGCCGCCAGCCGGCATGGTGCGCCGGGAACCGGTGTATTCCACTGCAACAGGCGCCCCTGCTGCCCAGAGCCCCTGGTTCGACCTGGTGGAGAGCGCCGAGGCGGTGGCAGTCAGCCTGGCGGACAACTGGCACGGCAGCGTCAGCCAGCGGGAACTCAACGAACTCCTTGCAGAGCGTCCCCTGCTCCCGCCGACGATTGACCGGGTCCTGATCAAGGACTGTGCCGCGAAGATCGGCGAAGCGAAGACGGACCTCCAGGACATCCGGAAGGCCATCCGGGCTGCGTTCTGGCGCCGCCTCGACGAGCTGGTTTAGCAGCGCCATGGCAACGCCCCGCAGAGGCGGGCAGCGCCGAAGTTGGTTGCGGCCGGGGCGCGTTCCGGGGCACCATGGTCCTATGCATCTGCAGCAACGATTTATCAGCCCTCGGCCGCTTTCCGGCCGCACGGGCTTCTTGCTGCGCGCATAATTGCGGGCGCCGGGGTCCGTCCGGTGCAGCGGCTGAGGGTGATTCCTCCCTTCCCACAGCTGCCCCAAAGGATCCCCCATGAAGAACTACCTCTCCCTGACAGAACTCAATGCCGCACTCGCCCTGCGCGACCTGACGGACCCCGCCACCGGAGCACACGCCATGCAGCGGCTGCTGGCGGACGTCGTCGCCGCGCTGGAACGGCGCTGGGACATCCCGTCCGAAACCCACCGGCTCAACCCGCTGGTGGCCACCGCGGACAACTACGACCGGCTGGGCTATGCGCCCGGGGACGTCACCCGGGACTCCCGGTATTCGCGCCATGTCAGCCCCACCGTGATGCTGCGGAGCCACACGTCGGCGGGCATCCCGGCAGTCCTCGACTCACTCCGCGGCGAGCAGGGCCGCTACGACCGGCTGCATGTGCTGCCCGGGCTGGTCTACCGCCGGGACGCCATTGACCGCACGCATGTGGGAGCGCCGCACCAGGTTGATCTGTGGCGCATCACGGCGCGCGGCTTGCTGGGGACCGCGGACCTGCAGGCGATGATGGCGGCAGTTGTTGAAGCCGTACTTCCGGCGGCGGAGCACCCCGGCGTGCAGTGGCGGGCAACCCCGGCCACGCACAGCTATACGGCGGCCGGCCGGCAGCTGGACGTATTGGTCACCCTGCCGGACGGCCGCAGCGGATGGCTGGAACTCGCCGAGTGCGGCCTGGTGGCTGCCCCGGTGCTTCGCAGCTCCGGCTTGGATCCCCGGAGGTGGGCCGGCCTGGCCCTCGGCATGGGGCTGGACAGGGCGCTCATGCTGCGCAAGGGCATGGACGACATCCGGCTGCTCCGCTCGGAAAATCCGGAGATCCAGGCGCAGCTGCTGGACCTGACGCCCTACCGCCCGGTTTCACTCATGCCGGCAGTCTGCCGGGACCTCTCGCTGGTACTCACGGACTCTGCCGAGGCCGACGTCGAGCTGCTGGGCGACCTCGCACGGTCCGCCCTTGGCAAGGAGGCGGATGTCCTTGCCACCCTGGAGATCAAAGCGGTGACGCCGACGGCGGAACTGCCGCCTGCCGCCGTCGACCGCCTCCGCATGGGGCCGGGCGACGTCAATGTCCTGCTCCGTCTGGCGCTCCAGCCGCTCGACCGGACGCTGACCGATGAGCAGGCGAACCGGCTGCGGGACCGGGTGTACGTTGCGCTGCACCAGGGCAAGGTGCAGGAGCTGATCGCCGGCTAGGCCTTCCCCGGGGCGGGTCAGGGCCCCGGCAGGGGTCCGGACCAGCCCTTTTCAACAGGTAAGTTGGAGGTATGTTTTCACGTTCAACCGGGCCCTGGCGGCTGTCTGCGCTGAGGCGCGTCGTCGGCATGGCGGCACTCGGCGCCTGCCTCGTGGTGGCCGCTTCGGCCTGCTCCTCAGCCGTGTCCATCGAGAATGCGGACGTCCCGGCCTGGAAGGCCACGGCCCTGCCAACCGCCGGCGGAACCGTGCTGGAGGATGCCGGCAAGATCCTGAACCGCCAGCCGCTGGTCAAGGACGCAGCCGACGTTCCGGCCGGCGTCTACACGCTGACGATGACGTGCGACGGCGGGGGCAAGGCCTTCTTCACGGTCAGTACCGGAGGAACGAAGCTCGCCGAAGCCGGAGCCGCCTGCAACGGCAGCCGCGAGCGCGCCAAAGTCACTGTCCCTGCCACCGGGCCCGTGCAGATCAGTACCTCCAGCGTGGACGCTCCGCTTATCTACGCCTACCATCTGGCGGCGGCGGGCTAGCTGTGACTTGCACCGTCAGCGATGGTGCGTATGCTCAGGGGCATGTCAGCTCTTTGGGGGAAGCGGATGGTCAGCGTTGCCGTGGTTGTGCCTATTCTGGCCCTGCTCGCCGCGGTGCTAGGCGGTTGCGAATACGGCACGGACCAGTACGCGGACGACGGCGATCCTGATCAGTCCCGACCGACCGCCGGTGCGTCCACCACGGTTGCCGCACCACCGGTTCCGCTCGCCAGCATGGATCCCGCACTCGAGGCTGAGCTGGAACGAAACATGGCCGCCGTCGAACTGAAGCTGGCGGACCTGCCCGCGGGGGCGAGCGGCGGCGCAGGGAGTATCGGCGGGCACAGCAGCGCAGGCAGCGGACTCACATTCAGCGTCGTCCTGACACAGGCGGGGACATATACGCTCACGGCCATCTGCGTAGGCGCGGCCAAGGCGAAGCTGATGGTCACCTCACGCGGAGCAGTCAGCAGCTCGCAAAGCAACGATGTGCCGTGCGGAACGCTGGTCAAATGGCGGGTGGAGCTGGGAACCGGGCCGGTCACCGTCCACCTCGTGAGTCCGGACGAAGCCGGCCTCCACAAAGCCGCAGTGGGCGCTGTACGCATCTTCGACCCCATGCCTGGCGGCCCCGTGCTCTGACGTTCGCGTGGCTCGGTTGGCCGCATCCGGCCGCCTCTGGTTCGGGCCTGTCTGCGGGCCTAGAGTCAGAGTATGCACACCGTGCAGGCACCCCTGGTGCCACGGCGGACGGCCGCGGCAGCCGCCGTCGTGCTTTCCGGTGTTCTGGCCGCAGGAGCGGCGCTGGGCGGCTGCGAGTACGTGTACGACGACGGCCGCGGGCCGCTGCCGACCGCAACGGCGCCGCCGTTTACGGATGCGGCACTCCCGCAGGACCCCCGCCGGAACCTGCCGGTGACCGGCGCGGAACTTGATCAATGGGTGGAACAGGTCCTCCCGGAGACGGCCGGGCAGGTTTTCCATACGGGCTTCGGGCTGCTCAAAGCGGGCACCACGCGCCAGGAAAGCACCGGGCACCTGCCAAGCGGGACATACTCGCTGACGCTGGCCTGCAAGAGCCCCCGCCGGGTGTCGTTCACGGTACGCAACGGGGAGCTCGCGCTCGTGGACCTAAGCCTGCGGTGCGGAACGTCAAGGGTGAACGTGATCCATGTGGCCAATGACGCCGTGCTCAGTGTGGAAGTGGCAGCACAGTCGGCAGCGAACTTCGCCTACCGGATCAGCCGGCTCTGAACACCGGACTAGGCAGCGCAGCCTTCCGGGCAGCGGAGGGTCTCCGGGCTGGAGGCGCACTCCGCGCAGTACAGCGTGAGGGTGCGGCAGCTCGGGTTGGAGCAGTTCTCGAATTTGCTGGTGGGGCCCGAACAGCGAACGCACTCGCCGATCGTTTTGGCGTCCTCGCTGAATTCGAGGTGCATGCGCTTGTCGAAGACGTAGAGCGACCCTTCCCAGAGGCCCTGGTCCTTGAAGGTTTCGCCGTAGCGGACAATGCCGCCGTCGAGCTGGTAGACCTCCTTGAAGCCTCGGTTCACCATGAGGCTGGAGAGCACCTCGCAGCGGATTCCGCCGGTGCAGTAGGTGACCACCGGCTTGTCCTTGAGGGAGTCGTACTTGCCGGACTCGAGTTCCTTGATGAAGTCGTGCGTGGTGGCCACATCCGGAACTATCGCGTCCTTGAACTTGCCGATCTGGGCTTCAAACGCGTTGCGGCCGTCGAAGAACACCACGTCCTCGCCGCTTTCCTTCTTGGCGTCCACCAGCTGGTGGAGTTCCTCGGGCTTGAGATGCGTGCCTCCACCCACCACGCCGTCGACGTCCACCTTGAGTTCGCCGGGGGCACCGAAAGACACGATCTCATCCCGCACCTTGACGCTGAGGCGGGGGAAGTCGGCCGCTCCACCGTCCGACCATTTGACGTCGATGCCGTGGAAGCCCTTGTATTCGCGCGTTGTCTTCACGTACTGTTTGACAGCGTTCAGCTCGCCGCCCACGGTCGAGTTGATGCCGTCCTTGGAGATCAGGATGCGGCCGGTCAGGCCGAGCTTTTCGCAGAGGGCGCGCTGCCACAGGCGCACGGCGTCGGGGTCCGCGATCGGAGTAAAGCCGTAAAAGAGCACAATTCGGTTTAAAGCCACGTGTTTAAGGGTACTTGCTGACTGAAAGCCGCTGAAACGGGGCCTTTGCCTCTACCGGCGGCTCCGGTCACAATTCAGTAAGCAAGCCCGCTTCCCGGCCCATACCCCCTGTTGCTTGCGGCAGGGCTGGAATACTCTCATCACATGAGCCCAGACGCCATGGTTGAAGACATCACCCGCCTCGTGGAAATCTGGGTGACCGGATGGGCCGGTTGCCGAGGCTACGAGACGCGAACGGAAGGCCGCTTCCCGGCCGCGCTGCGCGCGGACACCACCAAGGAGTGGGAGTACTTCGCCCACGATCCCTCTGACACCGAATTCGCCGAGCTCGCCGCCAAGACCGCCGAAGCTCCGGCCAGGATCCTCACCATACTGACCAACGACGTCGCTCGATACACCTATTTGGCGCAGCAACACGGGCTGAACGTCACCTCTGCATCCCAGACGATGATGATCGTGGACATGGAAACCCAGGACTCCGAAGATCCTTGGCTTTCCGACGATGACTTGAAGCTGACCACATCAAAGAAGGACAACGTCCACCACGCCGTGGTGCGCGCCGGCGAAGCCGTTGCCGCCAGCGGACGCGTTTTTGTGGTGGGTCACACCGCCGTCTTCGACAAGATCGTCACGGAACCGGCCTACCAGCGGCGCGGGCTGGGGAGTTTCATCATGAAGGCGCTGGCGGCGCAGGCCTTCGAGCACGACGTGGAAAATGGCCTGTTGCTGGCTTCCCTTGACGGGCAGAAGCTTTACTCGCACCTGGGCTGGACCACCTTGTGCCATGTGCTGATGCTGTCCGCCTCGGACGAAGGCTCCGACCTGTCCGTCGGCTGACGATGCCTGGGCCGGCAGGCTTGTTGATGCTGGTCGTCGCTGCCGGCTGCTTCCGGGGGCGTAATTCCGGCTGTTCGTGCCGGGCGATTTGAGCCCGGATGAAACAATACTGAAGTGAACCCCCATGACTCCCTGATTCCCCTGCTGGGCCGTGGCCCGGACCCGGAGCAGCTGCGTCATGTCCGCACCATTCCCGCCCGGCAGGCGGTGAACGAACCGTGGCCGGAATGGGCCCACCCCGACCTCGTCAAGGCCTACGGCACGCTGGGTATCCACGAGCCGTACCGTCACCAGATCCAGGCGGCAAACCTTGCCCACGGCGGGGAGCATGTGGTGATCGCCACCGGCACAGCGTCCGGTAAATCGCTGGCCTATCAGCTGCCTGCGCTGGACGCGATCCACCGCTCGGAGCTGCGGGTGCTTGCCGAACCGGGAAAGATCCACGACGACGGCGCCGTCGCCTTATACCTCTCACCCACCAAGGCCCTGGCCGCCGATCAGCTCGCCGCCATCCGCTCTCTCAGGCTCCCGACCGTCAGGGCTGAAACGTACGACGGCGACACGGACCCCGCGTCGAGGCGCTGGATACGGGACCACGCGAACGTAATTCTGGCCAACCCCGACATGCTGCACTTCGGCATCCTGCCCAACCATGCCTGGTGGGCCAGCTTCTTCCGTCGGCTCAAGTACGTCATTGTGGACGAGGCCCATAGCTACCGGGGTGTCTTCGGTTCCCATGTAGCCAACCTGATGCGGCGACTGAGGCGAATCTGTGCCTATTACAGCGCCGGCGCCTCCCAGCCCGGCCCGGTGTTCATCGCGGCCTCGGCAACGGCATCCGAGCCGGGAACGTCCTTCGGCCGGCTCATCGGGGCACCCGTCCGGGCTGTGTCCGAGGATTCCTCACCGCACGGCTCCACCACGGTTGCCTTCTGGGAGCCGGCCCTGACGGAGCTGCGCGGCGAGAACGGCGCGAAGGAACGCCGGACGGCCGTGGCGGAAACCGCCGAGCTGCTGGCCAACCTGGTGTCCTCCCGCATCCGGACGATTGCGTTCATCAAGTCCCGGCGCGGGGCGGAGACCATCTCGGCAATCACCAAGCGGCTCCTGGATGAGGTGGATCCCAGCCTCCCCCAGCGCGTTGCCGCCTACCGTTCCGGCTACCTCCCGGAGGAACGGCGGGCTCTGGAGAGGGCCCTGAGGTCCGGGGAACTCCTGGGTGTCTCCAGTACATCGGCGCTCGAACTCGGCATCGACATCTCCGGGCTCGACGCCGTCCTGGTCGCTGGCTGGCCCGGCACCAGGGCTTCCCTGTTCCAGCAGATCGGCCGGGCGGGGCGGGCCGGCCAGGACGCCATCGCCGCTTTTGTGGCCAGCGACGATCCCTTGGACACCTACCTGGTGAACCACCCCGAAGCCATCTTTGATGTTTCGGTTGAAGCGACGGTATTCGATCCCTCCAATCCGTACGTGCTGGGGCCGCACCTGTGCGCCGCCGCAGCGGAACTGCCGCTGGGTTATGCAGAACTTGACCTGTTCGGCCCCACGTCGGAGAAACTGCTGGACCAGCTGGTGTCCCAGGGTTACCTGCGGAAGCGGCCGGCAGGCTGGTTCTGGACGCATCCGCAGAGCGCGGCGGCCATGGTGAATCTGCGGGCCGACGGCGGCGGGCCGGTGAGCATCGTCGACGCCGAGACAGGTTCCCTGCTCGGCACGATGGACTCCCCGCAGACGCATTACCAGGCCCACACGGGTGCCGTGTACGTGCATCAGGGCGACAGCTACGTCGTGGAGGACCTGAACGAGGGAGACCACTGCGTGATGGTGCGCCGCGCCAACCCGGACTACTACACCACGGCCCGCGACGTGACCCAGATCGAGGTCCTGGAGACGCAGCGGACAGCTCAGTGGGGCGACGTCGCCGTGCACTTCGGCGATGTGAAGGTAACAACACAGGTGGTCTCCTTCCAGCGCAAGGCACTGATTTCGAATGAGATTCTGGGCGAGGAACCGCTTGAGCTGGGCGCCCGGGACCTGTTCACCAAGGCTGTCTGGTTTGTGGTCGACAACCGTTCGCTGACGGGGGCGGGGCTGATCGAAGCCCAGTTCCCCGGCGCACTGCACGCCGCCGAACATGCTGCCATCGGGCTGCTCCCGCTCGTCGCTTCCAGCGACCGCTGGGACATCGGCGGGGTGTCCACTGCCATTCACGCCGACACCGGAGTGCCCACCATCTTCGTGTATGACGGGCACCCCGGCGGCGCAGGCTTTGCCGAACGCGGCTTCGACAAGGCCAAGGTGTGGCTTTCCGCGACCCGTGACGCCATAGCGGCCTGCGAGTGCGACGCCGGCTGCCCGTCCTGTGTGCAGTCGCCCAAATGCGGCAACAAAAACAACCCGCTGGACAAGGCCGCGGCGATCACCTTGATCGACGTCCTCCTTAAGGACGCCACCGAGCAGCCCGCCGGGCAGGCTGCCGGGCAAGCGGGAGCTCCCCGGCCGCATACCGCAGGGGCGGAAGAGCGCGCGGCCCGCTTCTGAGACCGGCCTATGGCGGCGGGCCTGCCCGGGCATGCCCGGTGGCCGCGCCGAACATGCTTCGGGTCAGGAGCTCCGTCCGGACCTCCACTGTGTTGCTTCCCCCTTCCGTGCAGCTGGTGATTTTCGCCCCGTGCCGGCCTGCGACGTCGGCCGCAACGGTGCACGGCACACCCTGGCTGATCCCGCGCAGTGCGTCCGCGGCCGCCAGCGCTGCGAGGTCCGCGGCTGCTGCAGCCCTGGACGCCATCACGGCTGACTGGGCCAGGAGCAGCATCAGCGCCATGGCCACCATCACCACCATCCCGAGCCCGGCGGCAAGAACCGTCCCGGATCCGCGCTCATGAGCCTGGCCCGGATGGCCATCTTCCACAGTCAGCGGGTCCGGAAGCCCGGCTTCCACGTTTCCCCGCGGCGAAATTTCCGGCGCGCTCACGAGGCCTCAGCTTCCAGATCTTGAAGCCTCCCCTGTGCGGTCGGCGCCCGTACGGGCCACGCCTCCTGCGGACGCAGGCGTGCGGACTCGGCCGTTTCGCCCCGTGCCAACGCCCGGGCAGACAACGTCCACGGCACAATCGACCCGACGGGGCCGGAGACCCTGCCGGACACCGTGACACTGAGCCATTCACCGTCCGCCACGACCGATGATGACGCCGAGGCTCCGGCGAGCTGCCGCACGATTCCCTCGACCGCGCCCGCATCCTCCCCGCGCGCCAGGGCCCTCGCCCCTGCCCTGGCAGCCTCCTCCAGCCGAAGCTGGGTAATCCCCGCCGCCGACCCGGCAAGCAGCAGTGCCAGGAGAAGGAGGACGGCCGGCAGTGCCACCGCAAATTCGGCAGTGACCGCCCCGCGGTCCTTCCCCGAACCCCGGAAGGCCTTCATCGCTGGCGCACGCCGGCGCAAGCCCGGCATCATGGCAACGCCAGCGCCGTCCGGATCAGGTTCAACAGGAAGCCCCGCACTTCATCGCTTCGGAGGATGAACACCAGGATTCCCGCAAAACCTACGGCAGCCAGTGTGGCGATGGCGTATTCCGCGGTGGCCATTCCCACCTCGGATCCCATGAGCCGGCCGCGGGCCGGGGCCGTAACGGGCGCCGCGTCCCTGGCGCCGGGGTAGATCTCGTGCACCTCCGCGTCGGCCTGGCCAGCGGCTTCGGAGGGCTCAGGCTGAGCTTGGGGACGGTGGTTGGAAGTGATTGACATGGTATTTCCTCTCATTGGCCTCCGGCTGATGTGCCGGCTGACTCGACTCTCCCGGCTGGGCCGAACGGAGATAAGGGGGAAGCCCGGCTAAGTGGATAAGCCCGGAAAGTCCCGGCTGTGGAGGAACACTTGGGCGCCGTGACGCCCTAGGCCCGGCTGCAAGGGTCAGCTTCCCGACGGCAGCATCGCGAGCAACACCGGAACCACGCCAAGGCAGATAAAGGCGGGCAGCGAACAGAGGCCCAGCGGGACCACCAGCCGCACGCCGAGCGCGGCCGCACGCTTTTCCGCTGCCCTGAAGCGCTCCCGCCGCAGCCTTGCGGCCTGAGCGTAGAGAATGGCCGACGACGGCGCTCCCGTCAGGGCCGCAAAACCCAGGGCCTGCCGCAGGACCAGCAGCTCAGGGGTCCGGACCTCGGAACTGCGCCACGCGGTCTCCCAGTCGGCACCAATGGCCAGCGCGGACACCACGGGCCGCAGCGACCGGTGATACTCAGGTGCGGCTGAGTCCGCGACGAGCTCCAAGGCACGCCCGATCCCCGACCCGGCGTCCAGCATTGCTCCGATCAGCTCCAGCATCATTGCTATGTCGCGCAGGCCCTCGCCGGCCGGCCGAGGGGCCCCGGTTGTGGTTCCACCCTGGCCGTTAATTCCGACGCCGGGATGCCCCTGGCGCTGCCGGAGGAGCCTCCTGTGGGCGCTGCCGCGCCCGGTCAAAGCCAGTGCCGCGGCGGCGGCCAGCATCAATGCGACGGCCACAGCCGGCAGCCATGCCGCCGTCATGATGTTCCAATGGCCGAGCGGACAAGCCTGGCCGACCAGATCCGGCCAGCCCCTGTCAGCACCACGCCGGCAGCGAGCGCAGCAATCCCTAACGGCGTGCCGAGCAGGATGGACAGCGGATCCACACCCAGGGCGACGCCCAGCCCAAGACCCAGGACGGGAAGCCAGGTCAGGAGGGTAACGGTGGCTTTCGGCCCGGCCAAGGCGGTCTGGCGGGCTGCTTCGGCGTCGTCCTCCACTTCAAGCTGCGCCGCCAGGCGGGTCAGTACGTCCGCCAGCGGGCATCCGCTCGCTGCGGCAATGTCGAAGCACGCGGCGAGCTCACCCCAGATTCGTCGTTCGCGGCTCTGGCTACCGGGGAAGGCCGCAGCGGATGCCGACCGGATGGCCTCGGCCACGGGGGAACCCCGCATCGCGGCCGCCCTTGCCACGGACACCATCGACAAGGACGCAGGAGAGAGTCCCTGAACGTCGTCCGGTCCGGCCCCGGGACGCTCCTCCGCGGCATAGACCATCCAGAGTTCGTCCCACAGTCGCGACGGTGTTCGGCCGCCTTTGAGCAGTGCCGCCAACTGTTGGACCACAACCGTCAGGGGCACGCAACGGGATCGTTGACGGGGCTTTCCGGGCAAGACGGAGAGCCGGGCCTTTGCCGTAGCGCGCGAGGCGCCACTCCCCCTGCCATTACGGGCACTTGGGCCGCCGGTCCGGCCCCGCGACTCGGGGTGTCCGGTACGCAGCGCCGTGCGGATTCTTCCTGATCGGCCGCCGGGAGGCCGGGCCACCAGCCACGCAGCCAATGCCAGCACGATGATCAGCAGAATCATCATCCGTGTGCCCCGGACCCGGGTTCCGTCGGCACCGCATCGCAGCCACCGGTCAGGGATTCGTCAATGTCCAGCCTCCGAGCCAGCCCCGGCCACGACGGACCCGGGCTGATGGTTCCACCCCGCACGGAAACAGCCACTGAGACTTCCAGTCCGTGGGCGCCGTCTTCAACGACACCGATGCACGCCACGTGACGGAGGCCGCGGGACCGTTCGACGTGCACGACGACGTCCAGTGCACTGGCAACCTGCAGCCGCATGGCGTCCTGGCCCATCCCGGCGAGGGCGCCGAGCGCCGTGAGCCGGGCAGGCACGGCCGCCGCCGTGTTGGCGTGGATGGTTCCGCCGCCGCCGGTGTGTCCGGTGTTCATGGCTGTCAGCAGTTCGCGAACCTCTGCCCCGCGGCATTCCCCTACCACCAGGCGGTCGGGCCTCATCCGGAGAGCCTGCCGGACCAGTTCGGCCAGATCCACTGCACCGCCGCCTTCGAGGTTTCCGTGCCTCGATTCAAGCGACACCACGTGGGGATGGACGGGATTAAGTTCGGCGGCGTCTTCGATCAGGACCAGCCGTTCGCCGGGATGGCTCAGCCCCAGGAGCGTGGACAGCAGGGTGGTTTTACCTGATCCCGTGGCACCGCTGACCAGGAAGCTCAGGCGCCGGGAAACCATGCGTTCCAGCACGTCCTTGACCAGGGCACCGAACATGCCGCCCTCCCGAAGTTCGTCCAGCGTGAACACCTCGTGGCGGCGTATTCGGACGCTCAAGAGTGTTCCAGCGGTCGAAATGGGCGGCAGGACCGCGTGGATGCGGTATCCGGCCTCCAGCCTGACGTCCACGCAAGGGGACCCGTCGTCAAGGCGCCGCCCGCCCGCAGCCACGAGGCGGGCCGCCAGGGAACGGACCTCATTTTCAGAGGAAAACGACACCGGCGCCTGCTCCAGCCCGTTTCCGCGGTCCAGCCAGACAGAGTCCGGGGCGTTGACGAAAATGTCGGTCACGGCCGGGTCCCTCGTCAATACCTGCAGCGGCCCCAAACCGTTGAGCTCAGCACTGATCCGCTCGACGGCGGCCAGCGATCCGGCTGTACCCAGGAGTCTGCCCGTGGCCTGAACCGCCGCTGCCACGCGGGACGGGGTCACCGGGCCGGAATCGGCCATCACTGATTCCCTCACCGATTCGAGCAACCCGGCGTCCAGGGCGCTGCTCTGCCGCCGCCTTAAGCCTCCGGCCGGACCGGGAAAGCGGGGCAGCCCCGGCGACTGCGACGGCGTGGTCATGGCAACCCGCCGCCCAGCAGATCCAAAACCGAGGCGGCGAACCGGCGCACGGTGCGCCGCCGGCCCATCTCCAGCAGGCGGCCGAGCTCCGTGGCATTGGCCGTGCCCTTCACTTCCGGGACGAGTCCCTGCAGGGGCAGCCCCACGGATTCGGCTATCAGCGGCCCGTCGAGGACGGCCCCCGCTTTGCCCCGGATCACCAGGGCCGTGTCCACCGGCGGAAGCTCCTGCAGCAGCCTGGCGGATGAAACGGCGGCTTTCAGCTGCGCGGGCGCCACTACCAAAATGCGGTCGCAGTCCCAGGCGAAAGTCCGCAACGGTTCCGTTCCGCGGCCGATGTCCACCAGGACCAGTTCGTAGCCCCGCCGCGCAGCGTCGAGGACGCCGCCCACGGTGGCGGCTTCCACGCCGGACTGGCGTTCGCGGCTGCCCGGCCAGGACAGGAAAGAGAACCCGCCCGCCACAGGAAGAGCGTCGGACAACTGTTCAGGATCGATGCTCCCGCTCGCTTCCGAAAGATCGGTCCATCGAAGGCCCGGTATTTCCTCCGCGGCCAAGGCAAGCTCCAGGCCACCGCCCCACGGGTCGCCGTCGATCAACAGGACCCGGGCTCCCCACTCCGCCGCGGCCTGGGCGATCCAGATCGCAGCGGTGGTGGCACCGGCTCCGCCGCACCCACCGGTCACCCCCAGGACCAGTCCGCCGGCTTCCGGCGACCGCGAGCGGCTCAGGTATTCTGCCAGCCACGCGGCAGCGTCCGGCAGCACGGCCACCCGTTCGGCTCCCAGGACCGCGGCGAGGTGCCAGAGGCTGTCGCCTTCGCCGCTGAGCCCGACGAGTACAGCGGGTGCGCGGCGGCGGGGCGGCAGTTCGCGGATATCACTGCCCACGAGGACCACGGCCGCGGTGTCCCAGAACGGTGCCGCCTCGGTGGCGTCGGCGGCGACGCGAAGCTGGCCGCCGGCAGCCGCTACGATCCGCTCAACCTCGCCGCGCAGGAAGTCGAAGCCGGTCACCAGGAGCGTTTCCGCGGACTCGGCGGGAAGCCATGCGCCGGGAGCCCGCTCCCCCGCTGACGCGCCCCTGCCCGAGGCAGCTGCCGCGGGTACACCGCGGGCCGCCGGACCGGCCAGGCCGGCCGGATCAGGCGGCCTGCCTCCGTCAGGCTGCCGCCCCAACTGCTGCCGCCCCCGCGCTTGCTGACTCCGCGCTTGCCGATTCCTTGCCTGCCGATTCCTCGCCTGCCGGCCGGTTGGCTCCTGGGTAGTGGGACCGGCGGCCGTCACGTGGCCGGGACCGGTGAATTCCGGCGTGAACTCCGGTGTGGGTTCCTGAAGATGCTGCCTGCTCATCCTGCCACTGTGCCGGGCAGCCGCGCCGCCGGACAGCCCCACGGCAAGCCATGTGGACAACCCCCTGCACCGAGCACCTGTGGAGGGGTAGTGAGCCCACAGGACAAGCACTCGGAGTGCACGCTGTCAGCGATCGCCGAACCTGCGGCGCAGACCATGCCGCTCCACAAGGCAGAATTGAGGCTATGTATCTGCTGCTGTCCGCCCACGCTGACGGCGCAGCCCTCCAGGAGCTCACACCGGACGGCTCCCCCGCCCCGGGCAGCCCCGAACCGCGCCTGATCAGCGCCGGTGAGCTGGCCGGCGTCGTACGTCAACTCGAAAAGCGGCGCCCGCGCTGGATCTGGCACCGGACGCAGGAGTGGTACCCGGCGCTACTGGCGGCAGGGGTTGAGCTGGAGCGCTGCCATGACCTCACGCTCTGCGGCGCCATCCTGGCCCATTCGGAGTTCACCGCCCACACGGACTACGCCCGCAACGCCGAAAAGCTCACGCAGGACGACGACTCGCAGCAGCCGCCCCGCACCCTCCAGCCGCCGCCCCAGCCGGCACACCAGGGGGCACTCTTTGAAGACTCCGGACTGAGCCGTCAGCCCAGGCACTCGCCGGAAGAGCTGCGCACCGAGTTCGCCGCCCAGCAGGAAGCGCTGGGCCAGGCGGGCACGGATGCCAACCGAAGGCAGCGCCTGCAACTGCTCCTCGCCGCGGAATCCGCTGGCGCCATGATCGCCGCGGAAATGCAGCACACCGGCGTGCCCTGGCGGGAAGAACTGCATGAGCAAATCCTGGCGGACTACCTGGGCCCTCGCCCGCCGCTGGGCCACCGGCCCGCCAAGCTCGAGGCGTTGAACACCGAGCTCCGCAGGCTCCTGAATTCCCCAAGCCTGAACCCGGATTCGCCGCAGGACCTTATGCGCGCCCTGCACCGGAACGGTATCGAGGTCAAGACCACCCGGCAATGGGAGTTGAAGGAATCCAGCCATCCGGCCATCGAGCCGCTCCTTGCCTATAAGAAACTGTCCCGGCTGCATGCGGCCAACGGCTGGGCCTGGCTGGACGCCTGGGTGAACAACGGCCGCTTCCAGCCCGAGTATGTGGTGGGAGGTGTCGTCTCCGGACGGTGGGCATCCCGCGGCGGCGGTGCACTGCAGATTCCGCGCCAGATCCGCGGCGCGGTGCACGCCGATCCCGGCCACAAACTCATCGTGGCCGACGCCTCCCAGCTTGAGCCGCGCGTTCTGGTTGCCCTGGCGCAGGACTCCAAAATGGCCGAAGCAGCCCGGGACAAGGACCTCTATGCCGGTATCGCTGCGCAGGGTTTCGGCGGTGACCGCGCCAAGGCGAAGGTGGCCCTGCTCGGTGCCATCTACGGTGCCACAACGGGCGAATCCGGGCGGCTCATGCCGCAACTGACGCGCACCTATCCGCGCGCCGTCGGCTTCGTGGAACAGGCCGCCCGTGATGGCGAAGCGGGCGGAACCGTCACCTCGAGGCTGGGCCGCAGCAGCCCGCCGCCGTCGGACCGCTGGCTGCAGAGCCAGCAGTCCACCACGGCGGAGGAACAGCGCCGCGCAGATGCAGTTGCCCGCTCCCGCGGCCGGTTCACCCGCAACTTCGTGGTCCAGGGCTCTGCCGCTGACTGGGCCGCCTGCTGGCTGGCGGAATTACGACGGCGGCTCCGCGCAATGCGGTCGGCCGGCGGCACCGCCGGCGAACTGGTGTTCTTCCTCCATGACGAAGTGATGGTCCACTGCCCTGACGATTCAGTGGATGCCTGCATTGGCGCCATCGAGGAGGCAGCCGCGGCGGCCAAGGAACTGCTGTTCGGCCGGATTCCGGTGGAATTTCCGGTGAGCGTGGCCGTTGTGGACTCCTACGACAACGCCAAATAGCTCTCCGAAAGACGCGGCCTGTAACGTACCCGCGGGTAGCTTTGTGAACTGTCTCACCTCCCGGTTAAGCTCAATTAGCCGGTTTGCAGCAGTGGCAGTGCAGCACCGAAAAAGAACCGGCCGATGCAATGACGCATGGAAATTTGGGGAGGCACCACACAATGGCTGGCACATTCGAAATCATCAACGCTGAAGAAGAAGCTTTCTACTTCCGGCTCAAGGCCGACGACGGCACGGTAGTGGCGGTTTCGCCGCGGTTCAAGACACTCAAAGGCGTGGTCGCTGGCATCGATGCCGTCCGCGAGAACGCAGCCACAGGACTCGTGGTCAACCGCGCCCGGCGGGAACTGGCCACCGGCTAGCCCCGGCCCAACGGGGCGGGCTGCCCAGAGGCGGACGCCGGTCCGGCCCGCAGACCCGTCCGGGAAGTCAAATATCGATCTGGTGCAGCCGGGTCCGGTCCCACGGAACGGCCCAGCCCAACTGATCAAACAATTCGTTCAGGATCATCCCGGTGAAACCCCAGACCACTACGTTGTTCACTGCAAAGGCGGGGCTCAGGAACGACTGGCCGCCCCGGCTGACGGTTGCCATCACCCTGTTGTCCGGGTCCAGCAGGTCGCGGACCGGGATCCGGAACACCTGGGCCGATTCGCCGTAGTCCACCACCCGGACCGGAGACGGCGAGTGCCACCAGGCGAGCACCGGCGTCACCAGGAAATTCCCGCGGGGCAACGCCAGCTGCGGCATGGCGCCGAGAACCTCCACACCGGCCGAATCGAGGCCGGTCTCCTCCTCCGCTTCGCGGAGGGCAGCTTCAATGGGTGTTTCGCCCGGGTCGATTCCGCCGCCCGGAAACGCCACCTGGCCGGGGTGGTCGTCCAGGGTGTGGGCACGTTCCAGCAGCAGGACATCAAGGTCGGCCGGGGCCAGGTGTTTCGAGGAAACGGCGGGCACGTTGTCCAGGGCGCCGAAGAGCATCAGCACGGCGGCCTTGCGGGCAACGGAATCGTCCACGGTCAGGTTCCGCCAGTAGGGATTGCGCTCCGGGCCGTTCCCGGCGGTGATGGCGTCAATGAGGCCGACGAGGTCCTGGCGGGCAGTCATTTCCCCCGCTTTTGTGATTCCATCCGGATTTCGGCAGCCCGGTGGGTCTCCGCCAGGAGCTGGGCGAGGAGGGCTTCCTGCCCCGGGGCCAGCTCGTATTTGAGCAGCTTGGCTGCTTTCACCGGATCCGTCTCCCCTGCTCCGTAGCTGGGGCACCACGTGGCCACCGCGCACGCACCGCAGGCTGGTTTGCGCGCATGGCAGACGCGCCGCCCGTGAAAGACCACCCGGTGCGACAGCATGGTCCAGTCCCTCGGCTCGAACAGCTCGGCCACGTCGGCTTCGACGCGCACGGGATCATCCGAGTCGGTCCAGCCGAACCGGCGGGCCAGCCGGCCAAAGTGCGTGTCCACGGTGATTCCGGGAATGCCGAAAGCGTTGCCGAGCACCACGTTGGCGGTTTTCCGGCCAACTCCGGGCAGCGTCACCAGGTCCTGCAGCCGGGGCGGCACCTCGCCGTCGTACTCGTCCACCAGCCGGTTGCAGAGCGCCATGACGTTCCGCGCCTTCGCGCGGAAGAACCCCGTGGGCTTGAGGATCACCTCAAGCTCGGCGG
This sequence comes from Arthrobacter sp. LjRoot78, assembly GCF_964254335.1. Classification (NCBI taxonomy): domain Bacteria; kingdom Bacillati; phylum Actinomycetota; class Actinomycetes; order Micrococcales; family Micrococcaceae; genus Arthrobacter; species Arthrobacter sp. LjRoot78. The sequence continues at coordinate 3,708,837 of NZ_CAXUTG020000001.1, forward strand.
GGTCCGCCTCTGCCATACTCCGGGCATCCGGATAGCGGTCGAACAAGAGCGGCGTGACCTGGTTGACCACGACGTCGGTTGTCTGGGCCGACAGGACCGTGGCCACCAGCAGCTCGAAGGGGCTGCGGAAATCCAGCTCGGCGTGCGCGTAAGGGTAGAGCTCCGCGAGCGCCCGGTTGATCCTGCGCGCACGCCGCTTGAGCGCCAGCAGGGATTCGCCCGCCGCCCTGGGGGTGATGCTGCCCGGATTGGGAGTCCCGGAAACGGTGGCCATCAGGACCGGCTAGCCGCGCTCGATGTTGCTGAGGTCCCGCAGCACGCCGACGCGGCCGTCGGTATGCTGCACCAGGAATTCGTGCCCGCGGTCTTCCAGGGCCAGAACCCACCCGCCGGGTTCGATCACGAACGCAGGCATGCCCGTCCGCTCGTCGACTGCAGTCCGGGGCTGGGCGACGGCGAACCAGAACGCCTCGTGGACCGGCTGCTCGCCGTGTTCTTCCGGACGGCTGTAGGGGTCTACGGTGGCGCCGATGGGCTCCTGCGACTTCACCTGCGGGTTCAGCATCGTCGCAGCGGGCGCCGAAGCTGCCGGAGCCGCCGCTGCATGCTCCGAGGCAGCGGGCGCCGGGGCTACGGGCGCCGACGTTGCGGGCGAAGCACCCGTGGCGGGATCGGCGACTGACTCGGGGCCTGCGGCTGCGGGAACTGCGGCAGCCTGCGTCCGCTCAGCAGCAGAAGGAACGACGCCGGCAGCCTGCGTCCTCTCCGCAGCGGAAGGAACGACGTCGGCAGCCTGCGTTGCGGGCGAAGCGTCTGTACCGCGGCTGGCGGCGGCGGCACCTACTGCTGCTGCCGCAGTAGCGGCAGCAGCGTTGTTGCCGGCTGCGTTGCCAGACATGGCAGTGGCGGCCGCAGCCGGCACTGAGTCAGCATGCGGCGCGGCGCCCTGCGTCGTCCCCCGCTGCGTTGCTGCATGCTGCGTTTCTCCGTATGAGGTTGCTGCGTGCGGGGCTTCACCGGAGCCGGCTCCGGCGTACGGGCGGTCGGCCTTCGGCGCACCGGTGGCCGTTGCGCTTCCTGCTGCTGCGGCGCCTGCTGCACCCGCGGCACCCGCGGTCAGTCGCTTCGACCAGCCGGCCAGCGTGCTGGAACCCGGCTCCTTGGCGGCCTTGGGCTCCTTCGGGGCGCTGGGCTTGCGGAACGGCGCGGCGGACTCTCGGGCCACAACGTGTGCAGGAACTTCCGCGCGGTCCAGGAAGTCACCGGCAAGGACGGGAATGAATCGTGCCAGCACCGTGGCGGCAAACAGTCCGACGGATCCGATCAGGCCCACCAGCATCACCGGAATAAAGGCTTCGGCGGCGGACAGGAAGAAGAACCCTGCGGAGAACGACGCCACCACGGATGCGAACTGGTCAATTGACAGCGATCCCACCCGCACCTTGGACTCCGGGCTAAGCCGGCGCGCCACGAAGAGGGCCGTCACGATCAGCGGCAGGATGATGCCCAGGCCCAGGAAGAACAGGCTGCCCAGGTTCCACAGGTTGTAGCGGGAATCGAACATCGGGATCAGCGACGCGACGAACAGAATCAGCGTTGAGGTGAAGACGGTGAGATCCCGCACGGTGAACGGGCCGAGCACCGTTTCGTTCTTCTTGGCCGTCAGCCTGCTTCCCGCAGACTTTGGCTCGTCGGAGCCTGCCGGCCTACCGGAATTCGCCGGGCCGGTCGCTTGGCCGGTCGCCTGGCCGGTCGCCTGACCGGGATGCGTATGGACGGCCTTATGCTGTCCATGGCTTTGCTGGTTCATTCTGTTCTCCTTAGCACGGCGACGCCCTGGACAGCGTCTCCTAACGGCAGGCAGGAACGGGACCGCAAGCGGTCCTGTCGCCTCCATCGGATGTCACAACTCCATCTCAGCCTAGCCAAGTGGTTGGCTGATCACTAGCTGACGGGCCGGAGGCGGGCCCGGCAAAACACCCGCGGATTTCCCTAGCACACCCGCCTGTTTGCCGGGTGAACGCGGGGCGGCCGGGAAGGCCGGCGGAGGCTCCGGCTCCGGCACGGGAGGGCACGTCCCCTGCCGCCCGGGAACCATTCGGCGCTTAATAAACACCGCTCACGGTTCGCTATGTGACGAGGCACACGTCTGGCGCGGGGCAGGCGTTAGTGTGTATTTCGGAACAGCTCTTTGCGGTACAGCCGCGACCAGCCGATGCCCGATGCCGCGCATGCGGCCCGGCTGCGGCCCGGTGGCGGCCCGTCCCGCGCAGCAAAGATCGATGAATGATGAGGTTCACCATGTCCCAGGACACACCCAGCTCCACGGCCACCGCTGCACACACCGACGTGCCGGCCAATTTGTCCACCGCCGGAGCCGTTGCAGTCTCCGCAGCAGCCGCAAGCCCGTCAGCCAACGGAGCCCAGGGCGGGAACGGCGACGCCTTCGAAAACCTCTCCCAGGAGAACCGGAAGTTCGCCCCGTCCGAAGAGTTCGCTGCCAACGCGGTGGTCACCGCTGCGGATTATGCTGAGGCCGACGCCGGCCGTCCGGCTTTTTGGGCGAAGCAGGCCCGCGAACTGCTCACCTGGAGCAAGGACTTCACCGAGACCCTGGACTGGTCCAACCCGCCTTTCGCGAAGTGGTTCGTCGGCGGCGAAATCAACGCCGCGTACAACGCCCTGGACCGGCACGTGGAGAACGGGCTCGGGGACCGGGTCGCCATCTACTTTGAAGGCGAACCGGGCGATTCCCGCTCCTACACATATGCGCAGCTCACCGAAGAGGTGAAGAAGGCTGCGAACGCGTTCGAGTCCCTCGGCGTGGCCAAGGGCGACCGCGTGGCCGTGTACCTGCCCATGATCCCCGAAGCCGTCATCACGTTGCTGGCCTGCGCCCGGATCGGCGCCGTCCACTCGGTGGTGTTCGGCGGCTTCTCCGCCGAGGCCCTGCGCTCCCGGATCGACGACGCCGGGGCCAAACTCGTCGTCACCGCCGACGGCACCTACCGCCGGGGCAAGCCCAGCTCCCTGAAGCACGCGGTGGACGACGCCTTGTCCCACGAAGGGGACGGCAGCGGGCACACCGTGCAGAACGTCGTCGTCGTCAAGCGCAACGGCCAAGACGTGGACTGGCACGAGGGCCGGGACCACTGGTGGGCCGACACGGTTGGCACTGCTTCCCCGGACCACACGGCCGTGGGCCATGACTCCGAGCACCCGCTGTTTATCCTCTACACCTCCGGCACCACCGGCAAGCCCAAGGGAATCCTGCACACCACCGGCGGGTACCTTGCCCAGGGCGCCTACACCCACAAGGCCGTCTTCGACCTGCACCCGGAAACCGACGTGTACTGGTGCACCGCCGACGTCGGCTGGATCACCGGCCACTCCTACGTCGCCTACGCCCCGCTGATCAACGGCGCCACCCAGGTCATGTACGAAGGCACGCCGGACTCCCCGCACCAGGGCCGCTGGTGGGAGATCATCGAGAAGTACAAGGTCTCCATCCTCTACACCGCACCCACCGCCATCCGCACCTTCATGAAGTGGGGCAAGGAGATCCCTGCCAAGTTCGACCTCTCCTCGATCCGCGTCCTGGGCTCCGTGGGCGAACCCATCAACCCCGAAGCCTGGATGTGGTACCGCGACGTCATCGGCGCCAACGCCGGCAAGAACGGCGAGAAGAAGGAGAACCCGGCACCGATCGTGGACACCTGGTGGCAGACCGAAACCGGCGCCCAGATGATCGCCCCGCTGCCCGGCGTCACGGCCACCAAGCCCGGCTCCGCCCAGGTTCCGCTGCCGGGCATCGCCGTCGATGTGGTCGATGAGCTCGGCGAATCCGTGCCGAACGGGCACGGCGGCTTCCTGGTGATCCGCGAACCGTGGCCGGCCATGCTCCGCGGCATCTGGGGCGACCCGGAAAGGTTCAAGGAGACTTACTGGTCTCGCTTCGAGACCATGTACTTCGCGGGCGACGGCGCCAAGAAGGACGACGACGGCGACGTCTGGCTCCTGGGCCGCGTGGATGACGTCATGAACATCTCCGGCCACAGGCTTTCCACGGCGGAAATCGAATCCGCCCTGGTCAGCCACCCGGCCGTTGCCGAGGCAGCAGTCGTGGGCGCCGCCGACGAAACCACCGGACAGGCCGTCGTCGCGTTCGTGATCCTTCGTGAAGATGCTGTGGACTCCGGCGACGCGATCGTCCAGGAACTCCGCAACCACGTGGGCAAGGAAATCGGTCCGATCGCCAAGCCCAAAACCATCCTGGTGGTGCCCGAACTGCCCAAGACCCGCTCCGGCAAAATCATGCGCCGGCTCCTCAAGGACGTCGCCGAAGGCCGCGAGGTAGGCGACGCCACCACGCTGGCCGACAACACCGTCATGGCGCAGATCGCCCACTCGCTCCGAAAGTAGCGGCCGCTCAGAAAGTAACAGCCCCGGAAGCTTTCCGGGCACCAGCCGGCCCCGTTTCCCTCGCCACGGCGGGGAAAACGGGGCCGCGGTGCTTTGTGACGATTCAAATAACGGTTGCCGCCAAAATGTTCTTTCCCGTTCTTTCCTGTTCCCTTTTGAGACGTTATAGTCATGAGCATGTGAGGTGTCTCACATGCAGCTATTTTTCAAGGGAGAGAACATGGCAGCACAGTTTGATGCGTCGGCAACCGCTTTTCCGAGCCGGCGGACCATCCTCAAGACCGTCGGCGTCGGCGCAGCAGGCCTGGCCGGGATTCCGTTCCTCGCGGCCTGTACCGGCGGGAGCGGGCCGTCGGCCACAGGTTCCGACTCGCCCGGCCTGACGTTCGGTTCCGGGTCCTCGGATGATGTTCCCAAGCGCGCCTACCAGGCCGTCACGGACGCCTTCACCGCCAAGACCGGCAAGAAAGTCACCACCAACGTGGTGCCGCACAACGATTTCCAGAACAAGATCAACTCCTACCTGCAGGGCTCTCCGGACGATACCTTCACCTGGTTTGCCGGTTACCGCATGCAGTACTACGCGGGCAAGGGACTCCTGGCACCCATCGACGACGTCTGGGAGAGCATCGGCGCCAACTACTCCGACGCGCTGAAGAAGGCTTCCACCGGACCTGACGGCAAGATGTATTTCGTCCCCAACTACAACTACCCGTGGGGTTTCTTCTACCGGAAGAGCCTCTGGGCGGAGAAGGGCTACGAGGTTCCGGAGACTTTCGACGCGCTCAAGGCCCTGGCCACGAAGATGAAGGCTGACGGCATCATTCCCATCGGCTTCGCCGACAAGGACGGCTGGCCGGCCATGGGCACCTTCGACTACATCAACATGCGGCTCAACGGCTACCAGTTCCACGTGGATCTGTGCGCCCACAAGGAATCCTGGGACCAGCAGAAGGTCAGCGCCGTTTTTGACACGTGGGCCGAACTCCTTCCGTTCCAGGACCCGGCAGCCCTGGGCCAGACGTGGCAGGACGCGGCAAAGGCACTGGAAGCCAAGAAGACCGGCATGTACCTCCTCGGGTCCTTCGTGACCCAGCAGTTCACTGATCCCGCCGTCCTGGCGGACATCGGCTTTTTCGCCTTCCCGGAGATCGCCATGGAAGGCCGCGACGCCGTCGAAGCCCCCATCGACGGCCTCCTGTTGTCAAAGAAGGGTGGCGAAAACAAGGCGGCCCGGGACTTCATGGCCTTCCTGGGATCTGCCGAGGCCCAGGACGCGTACGCCGCGGTGGATTCGTCCAACATTGCCACGGCCAAGGGCACCGACACGTCCAAGTTCACGCCGCTCAACAAGACGTGCGCGGACACCATCGCGAACGCCAAATACATCAGCCAGTTCTTCGATCGGGATGCCCTTCCCGCGATGGCCAACAACGTGATGATCCCTGCGCTGCAGAGCTTCATCAAGGACGGCAAGATGGACGTCAAAAACCTCGAAGCCCAGGCCAAGACGCTGTACGCCGCCCAATAGCGAGGGAAGACTTCCATGAGCAGCACCGCACGAGAACTGATTCCGCCGGAATCCCGGGAGCCTGAAGGCGCTCCCGGGAGAACCGGCAAGGCCAGGGGCGGGCGGGTCCGCCGCCTGTCCGGGCGGGACAAGCTTGTCCTGTCCCTGATGGTAGGCATCCCCACCCTGATCGAACTGACCCTGGTGTGGCTGCCCATGCTGATGTCGGTGGGCCTGAGCTTCACCCGGTGGAACGGCCTGGACCTGGGCGACATCCGCTCCGCCGGCCTGGACAACTACCAGTACATCTCCCAGGACTACCCGCCGTTCTGGCCGGCGGTGCAGCACAACATGCTGTGGCTCCTGTTCCTGGCACTCATCGCAACGCCGCTGGGCCTGCTGCTGGCTGTGCTGCTGGACCAGAACATCCGCGGCAGCAAGATCTACCAGAGCATCTTCTTCGCCCCCGTGATGTTGTCGCTGGCGCTCATCGGCATCATCTGGCAGCTCTTCTACCAGCGCGATAACGGGCTGCTGAACTTCCTGCTGGGCACGGCCGGGACGCCGCAGGCCGTGGACTGGTTCGGGGACTCCTCGGTGAATATCTGGGCAGCCATGATCGCGGCCACCTGGCGGCATGCCGGCTACGTCATGCTCCTGTATCTGGCCGGGCTCAAGGGGGTGGATCCCAGCCTCAAGGAGGCCGCCGCGATCGACGGGGCCAACGGCTACCAGACGTTCTTCCGCGTGGTGTTTCCGGCCATGCGCCCCATCAACATCGTGATCGTGGTCATCACCATCATCGAGTCGCTGCGGGCCTTTGACGTGGTGTACGTCATCAACCGCGGCACCAACGGCCTGGAAATGCTCAGCGCCCTGGTGATCCAGAACCTCGTGGGCGAAGGCCAGGTGATCGGCGTCGGCTCGGCCCTGGCGGTGGTGCTGCTGGTCATTTCCCTCGTCCCCATCGTCTTCTACCTCAGCCGCACGTTCGGCAAGGAGAACAAAGCATGAGCACCACCACAGCCCGCGCCGGCGGACAAGATACCGCCCCCGCCCCCAGGTCCGGCAGCCGGCCGAAGCGCCACTACGGGACCCACATTTTCCTGACGGTCATGGCCGTCATGTGGCTGATCCCGTTGGGCTGGTCCGTCTTCACTGCCCTCCGGCCGGTGGCGTCCACCAACGAGCACGGCTATTTCAGCCTGGCCGGGGCCTTCAATTTCGACAACTTCATCCAGGCCTGGACGCAGGGCGGATTCGCCACCTATTTCTGGAACTCGGTCATCATCACGGTTCCCGCCGTGCTCGTGACCCTGTTCCTGGCCTCCCTGATGGCGTTCGCCGTGAGCCGGGTGAGCTGGAAGTTCAACATCACCCTGCTCATCATGTTCACCGCCGGCAACCTGCTGCCGCCGCAGGTCCTGGCCGCGCCGTTGTTCGAGATGGCCAAACACTTCGAAGTGCCATATTCCTTCAGCGATTCCGGCAACATGCTGAACACGTACATCATCGTCATCGCCGTCAACACGGCCTTCCAAATGGGATTCTGCACGTTCGTGCTCTCCAACTACATGAAGGCACTCTCCGCCGACCTGACCGAAGCCGCGTTGGTGGACGGCGCCGGCATCTGGCGGCAGTACCGCGAGATCATCCTGCCGCTGTGCCGGCCGGCGTTTGCTGCGCTCGGCACCCTGCAGGTCATCTTCATCTACAACGACTACTTCTGGCCGCTCCTGTTCATCCAGAGCGGCAACCGGCTCCCGATCACCACTGCCATCAACAACCTCCAGGGCCAGTTCCTGAACAACTACAACCTGCTGGCGGCCGGCGCCGTGATCACGGTCATCCCCACGCTGGTGATCTACCTGCTCCTGCAGCGGCAGTTTGTTGCGGGGCTGACTCTTGGTTCTTCCAAGGGGTAGACCATGATGGAACCTGACGGGGGCAGCACTCCCCCGCCCGCAGCCCGAAAGGAATTCCATGCTCCCCGCAGCACGCCACCAGGCAATCGTGGACGCCGTCCAGCGCGAGAGGGTGGTCCGCGTCTCGGACCTGGCCCAGCAGCTTGGTGTGTCGCTCATGACCGTTCGGCGGGACATCGAGCTGCTCGAGGAAGGCGGCCGGGTGGAGCGGATCCACGGCGGCGCCAAGCTTCCCGGCGATGCCAGCACGCACGAACCGGGCTTCGAGCAGAAATCCACGCAACTCACAGCCGAGAAACGGGCCATTGCCCTGGAAGCGGCGTCGCTTGTCCATGAAGGGATGGCGGTGGGGCTGGGCGCCGGAACCACCACGTGGGCGCTGGCCAAGGAGCTTGTCAACGGACCACGGATCACGGTTGTGACCAACTCCATCCGCATTGCCGACGTGTTCCATCACGGCTCATCCTCCGGTGCCGGACGGTACGGTTCCACGGTGATCCTGATCGGCGGCGAACGCACGCCGTCGGACGCGCTGGTTGGACCGATTGCGACGGCGGCGCTGAAGCAGCTGCACCTGGACCTGCTGTTCCTGGGCGTCCACGGCATGGATCCCGATGCCGGCTTCACCACGCCCAACATGCTGGAGGCCGAGACTGACCGCGCGTTCGTGGCGGCCTCGCGCAAGGTGGTGGTGGTGGCCGACCACACCAAGTGGGGCACGCAGGGCATGAGCACCATCGCGGGGTTCGAGGAGGCCGATGAGGTCATCAGCGACGCCGGCCTCAGCTCGGACGCGCGCCGGTTCCTGCAGGAAAGCGTCAGCCGGCTGCGGATCGTCGACGCCGGCTAGCGGTGTTGCCGGAAAGCTCTACGGGCAGCCGCAGGACTGCCTGACCAGCAGCTTCGTGGGAAAGACGTGGTGCCGGGGCGGCTCGCCGCGGCCCGCACCGACCAGCGCGCGCACTGCGGCGTCCGCCATGGCGCGGACCGGCTGTTCCACGGTGGTCAGCGGGGGCCAGGAATATTCGGCCTCCACTGAGCCGTCGAAGGCGGCCAGGGCAATGTCGTCCGGCACAGTGAGTCCCGCTTCGTGCAGGGCCCGCAGGATGCCCACCGCCTGCATGTCCGAACTCGCAAAAACAGCGGTGGGCCGGTGCCCCGACGCCAACAGGCGTTTTCCCGCGGCGTAGCCTCCGTCCCGGGTGAAGGCGCTGCGCGCGATCGGGCCCTCAGGCAAGCCGGCGGCCTTAAGCGCCTGCAGCCAACCCTGTTCGCGGTCATCGGCCTCATTGGCCGTGGTGGTACCCATGGCCAGTCCGATGTTGGTGTGCCCATGCCCGATCAGGTGTTCCACGGCAGTGCGGGCACCTGCGGCGAGGTCCACGCCAACGCTGGTGACGCCGGCGGGCCTCTCGCTGTGGCTTAGCAGGACCGATGAAATCTCCGCCGCTTCCAGGTCCGCAAGGTCCGGTTCGGAGAGGACGCTGGCGAGCACCACTCCGTCCACCTGGCGCGCGGCGAGGTTCCGGATGTGCCGGCGTTCCTTGGCGAGGTCGCCGTCGGAGTTGGTCAGGAACAACGCGTAGCCGAGCTCGCCGGCAGCGTCTTCCACCGCGTGCGCCAGCAACGAAAAGAACGGGTTGCTGTTGTCCGGAATGATCAGGCCGATGGTCTCGCTGGACCCGAGTTTGAGCGCGCGTGCGGCGGCGTTGGGACGGTAGCCCAGGACGCGGATCGCGTCCTGGACCTTCGCTTCCGTGGCAGGTGCCACCCGTTTTGGGCCGCCGTTGACAACGTAACTGACCACCGCCGTGCTCACACCCGCATAGCGGGCAACATCCTTGCGGGTTACCGGACCTCGGGTCGGGTGCGTTGCGGGAATGGTCATGGAGTACATGCTAGCTATGCGTCCCGCGGTGCGTCGCCAAAATCGCGGATGGGCAAGCGTTCGCCGTTCTGCTGGGCCGAGGCATGCGCCACGATTCCGGGAAGCGTGAACCGCGCGGCCACCCAGGCATTGACGGGCGGCAGCGTTCCCTCATTGACTGCCGTCACGAAGTCGTCCACCAGGAACTGGTGGCTTCCCTCGTGCCCGTTCGGGGCGCCGCGGAATTCCTCCGGGAGGCGACTGCGGTCATGCACGGGGGCAAGGCCGGAGATGAACGCGTCGCGCAGTTCCGGGGCGACGTCGGCCAGCGAGGGGTCGTCCAACGGGATGCTGGGCCGGGTTTCCACCTGTTCGGAGATGTCGTGGACGTTTTCCTTGTCCTGCCACACCGTGACCTTGGCCAGCTGCTCGAAGCTGGCTTCGGTGCCGAAGAAGCGGAACCGGGATTCACGGATGTGCGACGGGTACCCCACCCGGCGCATCTCGTTGGTCCGCATCGCGCCGCCGTCGTTCAGTTCAAAGAGCGCGGTGGCGTTCGAGAAGTCGTTGCCGAACATGCTGACTTCCTTGTCGAAGACGCCGTCCCCGCGGTCGTCCTTGACGCCGATGCAGCTGACACTGACCGCGTGGGACGGCAATGCGCCCAGGACGCCGCCGATGGCGTGGGTGGGGTACAGCATGGGCGGGTAGCTCGCCGTCGACTTCCAGGTGTCTCCGCCGCTGTACTGGTAGGCGTCGTAGAAGCCCAGGTCCATGTCGTGGACGTAGTCGCCTTCGCTGTAGAAGATCCGGCCGAATTTGCCGGCGGCGTGCTGGTTGCGGGCGTAGACAGTGGCGGGGTTGTAGTAGCTGGTCTCCCCCATGGCGTAGACCAGCCCGGTTTCCTTCACGGCCTCGATGATGCGCTCGATCTGTTCTTCCGAAACTGCCATGGGCACTGCGGAGTAGACGTGCTTGCCGGCGCGGAGCGCCTGCTCCACCAGCGGACCGTGGGTCCAGCGCTGCGTGAAGATGGCGACGGCGTCGACGTCGGACGCCAGCAGCTCCTCGAAGCTTGCCTTGGTGCCGTCGAGCCCCCAGCGCTCCTGCGCCGCCGCGGCGCGTTCCGGCCGTTCGTCGACGGCGTAAACCTCGCTGACGCCCGGGTGGAGCTTAAATAGATGGGCGAAATGGCCGCCGAACTGTCCGACACCGACGACTCCTATTGAAAACGCCATTGTTTACCTTCCCTTGGATGGCCCGCGATTGCGGGCATGAAGGCCCCGGTTGGGCCTGGGCCAAAGTCTTCCACCCGAATCTACTCGAGTCAACGAGTTATCAAGTGCAGCCGTAATTTTCTTTGTTTGCAGGAAAAAATACTTGCCACCCCCAATCTACTCGTGTAGATTCATCATCAGTTGTTACCCACATCACAGTCAGGAAAGGGTCGATGATGACCACCCTTACCAAGCAGCAACAGGACCCGGCAGCCCGGGCCGGACTCCCCAAGGCAGGGAAGACCGCCCGTAAGGGCCGCCTCCGCCGGCTCGGCGACTTGAAGATGGCATTGTTCTTCATCTTCCCGGCAATGATCGGCTTTGTTCTCTTCTATCTGGTGCCCACCATCCGGGGCGTCTACCTCAGCTTCACCGAGTACAGCATCCTGGGCGACCCCACGTGGATCGGCATCAAGAACTACACCGCCATGCTTGGCGATGAACTGTTCTGGAACGCCATGGGGGTTACCGTCCAGTACGTCGGCCTGAACATCGGCTTCCAGACCGTGATCGCCCTCGGACTGGCCCTCCTGATGCACCGGGTGGCAAAGTCCACGTTCATCCGCGGCGCGTTGCTGCTTCCCTTCCTGGTGGCCAACGTCATCGTCGCCCTGTTGTGGTTCTGGATGCTCGACTACCAGATCGGCATCGTCAACGAAATCATCAACTGGATGGGCCTGCCGCGCATCGCCTTCTTCGGCAGCGAGCAATGGGCCATCCCCACCATCGCCGCCGTCAACGTCTGGCGGCACATGGGCTACACGGCCCTCCTGCTCTTCGCCGGGCTGCAGTCGATTCCCAACCACGTCTACGAGGTTGCTTCGCTGGACGGGGCGTCCCCCACCCGGACCTTCTGGAGCATCACCATGCCGCTCCTGCGTCCCGTGTTGGTGCTGGTGCTCGTCGTAACCGTCATCGGTTCGTTCCAGGTGTTCGACACCGTGGCAGTGACCACCGGCGGCGGGCCCATCAACGCCTCCCGCGTCATCCAGATGTACATCTACCAAAAGGCCTTTGGCGAATCGGACTTCGGCTACGCATCGGCCCTGTCCGTCATTCTCTTCCTCATTCTTGCCCTGGTGGCCTTCGTGCAAATGAAGTTCCTCAAGGGCAACGAATCGGATCTGGACTAAGGAACCCCAGCCATGAGCACCTCCACACTCACCCGCAAGTCCGTCAACAAAGTTCCCGTCAACAAGAAGCCCGTCAACTGGCGGCGCGTCGGAGCCTGGGCCCTCGTGGCCGTCGCAGTCGCCGTCACCGTGGCACCCTTCCTGTGGATGCTCCGCACGGCACTGTCCACGAATGCCTCGTTGGCCTCCAACGCCGGCAACCTCCTTCCCGCCGACTTCAACCTCGGGGCCTTCAAACGGGTCCTCGGAATGCAGAGTCCCGAGGAGGCCATCGCCGAGGGAGGCTCGGGAGCTGCGATCAACTTCTGGCTCTACCTGCGGAACTCGATCATCTTCGCCAGCGTCACCACGGCAGGGCAGGTCTTCTTCAGCGCCATGGCAGCCTACGCGTTCTCCCGGCTCCGCTGGCCCGGACGGAACGCCGTATTCGGTCTGTTCCTGGCCACCATGATGGTCCCGCCGATCTTCACAGCGCTGCCGAACTTCCTGATGATCAAGAACCTGGGCCTGCTCAACACCTTTGCCGGCATGACGCTGCCCTTCCTGTTCATGACCCCGTTCGCCATCTTCTTCCTGCGCCAGTTCTTCCTCAGCATGTCCCGGGAAGTGGAAGAAGCCGCCATGCTCGACGGCGCCAAGCACCTACGGATCTTCTTCCAGATCGTCCTGCCCAACGCAGCGGCGCCGCTGGCCACACTGGCCCTCCTCACTTTCATCGGCCAGTGGAACGAATACTTCTGGCCGCTCCTGGTGGGCCAGGACGAAAACGTCCGGGTGCTCACGGTGGGCCTGGGCGTCTTCAAGTCCCAGTCGCCGCAGGGCGCCCCCGACTGGACCGGCCTGATGGCCGCAACGCTCGTGGCCGCACTCCCGGTGCTCCTGCTGTTCATTGCCTTCGGCAAGAAGGTGGTCAACTCCATCGGCTTCTCCGGAATCAAGTAACACCCCCAGTTCACTTTCCCCAGAAACACGTTCGTCTCCAGAACCACCCTCGAAAGGTCCATCATGAAGAAAACCATCGGCGTCGCAGCTGCCGCCGCGGCAATCGCACTGTCCCTCTCCGCCTGCGGCGGAGGCAGCACCGCCTCCACCGAGGCCAAGGGCGAAATCAACTACTGGCTGTGGGACGCCAACCAGCTTCCTGCCTACCAGCAGTGCGCTGACGATTTCACCAAGGCCAACCCGGACATCAAGGTCAAAATCACCCAGCGCGGGTGGGATGACTACTGGACCACCCTGACCAACGGCTTCGTCGCCGGCACCGCCCCGGACGTCTTCACGAACCACCTCTCGAAGTACCCTGAGTACGCCGCCAAGAAGCAGCTGCTCTCCCTCGATGACGCCGTGGCCAAGGACGGCATCAAGCTGGACAGCTACACCAAGGGCCTGCCGGAGCTGTGGGTCGGCCAGGACGGCAAGCGCTACGGCCTGCCCAAGGACTGGGACACCGTCGGCCTGTTCTACAACAAGGCCATGGCCGACTCGGCCGGCCTGACCGCCGAGCAGATGGCCAACCTCGACTGGAACCCGAAGGACGGCGGCAGCTACGAGAAGGCCATCGCCCACCTCACCGTGGACAAGAGCGGCAAGCGCGGCGACGAGGCCGGCTTCGACAAGAACAACGTGGCTGTCTACGGCCTGGGCCTGGCAGGCAGCGGCTCCGGCCAGGGCCAGACCGAATGGAGCTTCCTCAGCGCCACCACGGGTTGGACCGCCACTGACAAGAATCCCTGGGGGACCAAGTTCAACTACGATGATCCCAAATTCCAGGAGACCATCGCCTGGTGGGCCGGCCTGATCGAGAAGGGCTACATGCCCAAGCTGGAAACCACCGTTGGCGCCAGCCTGGCGGACAACTTCGGTGCCGGCAAGGCGGCCATCAACACCACGGGTGACTGGCTGATCGGCCAGTACAAGACCTACAAGGGCGTGGAGACGGCGTTCGCCCCCACCCCCAAGGGTCCCGACGGCAAGCGTGCCAGCATGTTCAACGGCCTGGCCGACTCGGTCTGGGCGGGCACCAAGAACCCGGCAGCATCCGTCAAGTGGGTTGAATACCTCGGCTCCACCGCGTGCCAGGACGTTGTGGCTTCCAAGGCCGTCGTCTTCCCCGCCATCACCAGCTCCTCCGAAAAGGCAGCCGAAGCGTTCAAGGCCAAGGGCACCGACGTCTCGGCCTTTACCACCCACGTCGAGGACGGCACCACGTTCCTCTTCCCCATCGCGGACAAAGCGGCCAAAGTTGACGGCATCATGAAGCCCGCAATGGACGCCGTGCTCTCCGGCAAGAAGCCTGCCAGCTCCTTGACCGAAGCCAACAACCAGGTGAACGATCTCTTCAAGTAGACCTCACCTGTAGTGGCTGCGTAGTGGTCGCAGCCACGGCCCCGGGTGCCGCCGTTTCATCCTCGCGAAGCGGCGGCACCCGGGGCGCTCCACACCGCACCTTCATACGAAACACACCATACAAACCCCGCGGGCAGCGTCACGGTACGCTCACCGCCACATCGAAAGAGTAACCCCATGGATCCCCTGCACCTCCGCTCCGCCGGCACCAGCCTGGTGATCAGCTTCGACAGCGGGGAGGCCGAGGTCATTCATTGGGGCGCCGATCTGGGCGCTTCACTGCCCGATCTGGCAATCCTCGGCGAACCGATCCCGCCCTCCGCCGTCGACGCCGCCGTCCCCGCCGGGCTGCTGCCGCAGGCATCGTCGAGCTGGCGCGGACGCCCTGCCCTCCGCGGGCACCGGATCGCCGACGGCGTGCCCGGCTACGATTTCTCCGTCCGCCTCCGCGTCGCGGACGTCAAAACCGGCGGAAAGTCCGCCGCCGGGAATTCAGCTGTGATTGTCCAGTCAGATCCGGACGCCGGCATCACCGTCGAATCCACGCTGGAACTGCACGCCGGCGGACTGCTGGAAATGCGCCACACCGTCACCAACACCGGCACTTCACCCTTTCAGCTCGACGAACTGGCCACCGTGCTGCCGGTGGCTCCTGACGCCGTCGAACTCCTTGACCTGACCGGACGCTGGTGCCGTGAACGCCACCCGCAGCGCCGGGCCATCCAGCAGGGAACCTGGGTACGGACAGGGCGGCACGGGCGCACCGGCCACGATTCCTCGCTGCTGCTGGCGGCCGGCACGGCGGACTTCGGCAACCGCCATGGCAGGGTCTGGGCCACCCACCTTGCCTGGAGCGGAAACCACGAACAGTTCGCGGACACCATCGGCGACGGCCGGACCATGATCGGCGGCTCCGAGCTGCTGGGCCCGGCCGAAGTAATCCTCGAGCCGAACGGCAGCTACACCACCCCCGCACTCTTCGCGGCGTACTCGGACCGCGGCCTGGATGGCATCAGCGAGGCCTTCTACAGCTGGTTCAGGAACCGTCCGCACCACGTGCTGCCCTCGGCGTCAGCCGTTTCAGGCGCAGGCAAGGCGGGAACCGGCAAGGCCCGGCCCGTGGTGCTCAACGTCTGGGAAGCCGTCTACTTCAACCACGATCTCAGCACGCTGATCGAACTGGCGGATTCGGCGGCGGACCTGGGCGTGGAACGCTTCGTGCTCGACGACGGCTGGTTCCGTGGCCGCCGGCATGACCAGGCGGGCCTCGGCGACTGGTACGTTGACGAGGGCCTGTGGCCGGACGGCCTCACACCGCTGATCGAGGCCGTCACGTCCCGCGGGATGGAATTCGGCCTCTGGGTTGAGCCGGAAATGATCAACCTGGACTCCGATGTGGCGCGCGCCCACCCGGAATGGATCGTTGGACCCGCTGTCCGGTCCCACAAGGACGGCGGCCGGCTGCCACTGACCTGGCGCCATCAGCACGTGATCGACCTGGTCAACCAAGAGGCCTGGCAGTACGTCTTTGACCGCATCGACGCCCTGCTCCGCGAAAACAACATCAGCTACCTGAAGTGGGACCAGAACCGGGACCTCACCGAGCACGGCCACGCCGGGCGCTCCTCCGTGCACGAGCAGACACTCGCCGCCTACCGCCTCTTTAGCGAGCTCAAGGGGGCCCACCCGGGCCTGGAGATTGAGAGCTGTTCGTCCGGCGGCGCCCGCGTGGACCTGGGGATCCTGGAAACGACCGACCGGATCTGGGCTTCGGACTGCAACGACGCCCTGGAGCGCCAGACCATCCAGCGCTGGACCGGTCTGGTGGTGCCGCCGGAGCTGGTGGGCGGTCACATCGGCCCCACCACGTCCCACACCACGGCACGCACGCACGACATTTCGTTCCGAGCCATCACTGCCTTCTTCGGGCACTTCGGCCTGGAATGGGATGTCCGCCAGGTCCACGGCGCGGAGCGCGAAGAACTCAAGCGGTTCATCGGCCTTTACAAGGAGCACCGCGGCCTGATCCACTCCGGCCGGATGGTCCGCGCCGACGTTGCCGACGATTCGCTCATGCTTCACGGCGTGGTGTCCCAGGGCACCCCGGCGACCGGAGACACGGCCGCACTGTTCGCGCTGGTCAGCACCAGGACCTCGTTCGCGGAGCGTCCGGGACGCATCAGCATTCCGGGACTGGACCAGGACCGCAGCTACCGGGTTGAGGCCATCTTCCCGACGCCCGGCGACGCAGACTATGCGCACAACTTCACCCAGGCGCAGCCACCGGCCTGGCTGGCCGCCGGAGCGGAAGCCAGCGGCCGGTTCCTGGCCGAGGTGGGGCTGCCCATGCCCGTCCTCAACCCGGAACACGCACTGCTGCTGCGCTTGACTGCCGTGTAGGTTCAGCGACTCCCAAAGAGCCTGCCGGCCGGGTACCAAACCCGGCCGGCAGGCTCTCTGCTTTCCACGTCCGCTTAGCGGGCGTCCAAAGTCCGCTTAGCGGGCGTCGACAAGGACCACCTCGTACTTGCTGGCCCCTTGAACGCCGAACTTCGCGTTAACCACGGCGAGGGTATCGCCGAACAGGGCCGCCGTCGTCGGGACCTGGAAGTCAGGGCTGGTGATGA
Organism: Arthrobacter sp. LjRoot78; assembly: GCF_964254335.1. Lineage (NCBI taxonomy): Bacteria > Bacillati > Actinomycetota > Actinomycetes > Micrococcales > Micrococcaceae > Arthrobacter > Arthrobacter sp. LjRoot78. The sequence continues at coordinate 3,725,944 of NZ_CAXUTG020000001.1, forward strand.
CGTCCTTGACCTCGAAGGAATCCAGCCGGGAGTCCAGCCGGACGCGGCTCACCTGGTTGATCATGTTTTGAACGGCCCAGAGGGTGTTCCCCTTCACCACAATCCCGTCCACGTAGGGCAGGCTGGCACCTGTGATCTTTGCACTGTCGGCGGTCTCACCGGAGCCCGGCTCCACCGTATACAGGGCTTCGTTCGCGGAATGGGCCAGTATCAGGGTCCGGCCGCCCCGGACGGCCGCAATGCCGTTCAGGTTGAAGTCGGCGGGAGTCTCTGCAGCAGGTCCTTTCAGCGTGAGCGTCCTGACGTCGTCGCCCGGCTTGCCGTGTCGGTCAACGGGGACGAAGTACAGCTCGCCCTTCGTGGAGTTGGTGAACCAGGCGCCGTCATCCGTCACCGCGACGTCGTTGATGAAGGCCGGATCCCGGGTCAGCTGGTAGGTGGCCACAGTCTTCCGCGAGCCGGTGTCATAGACGTAGGCCTGGCCGGTGGTGCCGCCGGCAACGAAGAGCAGGCCGTTCTCCACGTCAACTTTCATGCCAACCGCCATCCGGCCGTCTGGAACGTCGATGAAGAGCCTGGCGGTTCCACGGCGGGTATCTCCGCGGTAGATGTCCCCCTTGAACAGGTCCCCGGCGAAAAAGGTGGTGCCCTCGCCCTCAGCTATGCCTTCGGCGGACGACGCGCCGGGAAGCTCGATGACCTTGTCATCGCCCTTGGTCGACGGCGGACCGGCAGACGCGACGGGTGCCGGAATGATGAGTGCTGCGAGGGCCACCAGTCCCACGGCGGCACGGCGCATTGCTTTTCCTGAATCCACATTTTTGCAGCGCATGATGACGCTCTCTCCAGATCGGGCTTTTCGCGCGAGCTGACCGGTACGGGAGCTCCGCACGATGGTCCTTCAAGTCTAGGCACCGGCACAAAGCGTGGCCAGAGGCCCGGAAATGGCATGCGTGCCAAGATGAAGCATGACCGATTCGTGTGAGGTTTTGGTGGTGGGCGCCGGGCTTGCAGGGCTCCAGTGTGCCCGGGAGCTGCAGGCAGCCGGGCGTGACGTGCGGGTGTGGGAAGCGGCCGACGACGTGGGCGGCCGGATCCGCACGGAGCACGTGGACGGATTCCTGGTGGACCGCGGGTTCCAGGTTCTGAATCCCGCCTATCCGGCCGTCCGCCGCTGGGTGGACGTCAGTGCCCTGGAGCTGCAGCCGTTCGGCGCCGGGCTCGGTGTGCGACGTGACGACGGTCTCGCGGTGCTGGCCCATCCCCTGCGCGAACCGCAGCTGATCGCCAGGACCGTTGGCAGCGGCCTTGCGTCGCCGCGCGAGGTGGCAGCCCTCCTCCGCTGGGCGGCTCCCGCCGTCGTCCGGTCCTGGCGGCAGTACGACGGCGGCGGACGTCGCGCCGCCGTGTCTGGCCGGGACGTGACGCTGCGGCAGGCACTGGACGGTGCGCGTGTGGCGGGCGAACTCCGCCGGGTGGTTGAACTGTTCTTCGCCGGGGTGCTCCTCGAAGACGACGGCAGCACCTCCAACGACTTCGCCCGGCTCCTGCTGCGCACCTTCGCGCTCGGAGTGCCGGGGCTGCCGCGAATGGGCATGCAGGCCCTGCCGCGGCAACTGGCCGCCTCGCTCGCCACGCCTGTCCGCACCGGGATAAAGGTGAATTCCATCCGGCGCGAAGGCGGCTCCATGCTGGTCCGTGCCTCCGGTGCCGAGCTCCGGGCAGAGCAGGTGGTGGTGGCTACGGACCCGGCCGGCGCCGAAACCCTGGCGCCAGGAAACCACGGCGGCGGTGCGGCGGGCGGCGTTCCTGCCATGAAGGGGGTGCTGACGCACTGGTTCGCGGCCGGCGAGCCTCCGTCCCGGCTGAACCTGCTCTGCGTTGATGCGCGGGAGCGGCCCGGCGGCCCCCTGGTCAATACGGCGGTCGTTTCCACCGCAGCTCCGGGTTATGCCCCCGCCGGCAGGCACCTTGTGCAGACGTCGGCGCTGCTCGGCCCCGGCCGGCCGGTGCCCGGCGATGACGCAGTCCGCCGGCACGCCGCTGAAATCTACGGAGCGGATGCCACCGGATGGGAACTGGTGGCCCGGCACGAAGTTCCGAATGCCCTGCCGGTCCAGCCTCCTCCGTTGGGGTCCCCGCAGCCAGCTGAGATCTCACCCGGAGTCTTGATCTGCGGCGACCACCGCGCCACCGCCTCCATCCAGGGCGCCCTCGAAAGCGGCCACCTCGCGGCGCAGGCTGTCCTGCGCGCGGACTTCCGGTAGCGCGGATGCGGTTATCCGTGTCCCGGCACATCGAGGCGCCCGCCGCGGACGTGTGGGAGCTGCTCACCGACGTCGGCCGCTGGCGTGAATGGGGGCCTTCCGTGACGGGTGCAGAACTGGACTCGCCCGGCTTCACCGCCGGCAGCACCGGGCGGGTGCGGACGGTTACCGCTGTCACATTGCCCTTCACGGTGACGGAATACCGGGCGGGCCGTTCCTGGTCCTGGTCCGTGGCCGGAATCCGCGCGACCGGGCACCTTGTGGTTCCGGAAGGGGACGGCTGCCGGGTCACGTTCACGGTTCCTTGGTGGGCGCCCGCCTACCTCCCAGTTTGCTCTGCGGCACTGCGCCGCATCGCCAGGATCACGGTCCGCCCCGTCAGCCCGCCGTAAAGAACAGCGCACGCCGCCTGCGAAGCGATAGATTTGCTCTCATGACTGAAGCCTCCCCCGCCACCGAAGCCGGCCGCGGCACCATCCTTGTCCTCAACGGACCCAACCTGAACCTGCTGGGTACCCGGGAACCGGAGAAGTACGGCACCGCAACGCTGGCCGACGTCGAACAGCTCGCCAAGGAGGCCGCCGCCGCCTACGGCCTGGAGGTTGAATGCTTCCAGTCCAACCACGAGGGTGCGCTGGTTGATGCCATCCACGCCGCGCGGGGCAAGGCCATCGGCATCGTCCTCAACGCCGGCGCCTACACCCATACGTCTGTGGCCATCCGCGACGCCATCTCCGCAGTACAGCTGCCCGCGGTGGAAGTCCACATCACCAACGTCCATGCCCGTGAAGAGTTCCGGCACCACTCGTATCTTTCGGACATCAGCAAGGCCGTGATCGCCGGCGCCGGCGTGATGGGCTACCGGTTCGCCGTCGAATACCTCGCAGAACTGAACGCCGGCAGGGCCTGATCATGGGCGCGGGGAACGCGGGCACAGCGGACTGGTACCGGAACTTCGGTACGGTCGATGCGCCGGCGTCCTCCCCGTGCTACGCAGAGTGGTCGCTGGGAATCGCCGGCGATCCTGAACTGATCAGCCGCATTGAACAGTGGCCGCACAACAAGCGGCAGCCCCTGCTGATCCTGGCGGCAGCGCGGTTCCTGGGCGCCGGGATTACCCCGTACCGAGAGTTCCGGGAGTTCCTCCTGGCGCACTGGGACGAGGTCTCGCGGATCGTGCTCTCCCGCGCCACGCAGACCAACGAGGCAGGCCGGTGCACCACTCTGCTGCCGTCCCTCGCCGTCATCGCCGGCTCGACAGGCCGTCCCCTGGCACTGATCGAGGTGGGTGCCTCGGCCGGGCTCGCGCTGTTTCCGGACAAATACGCTTATGAGTACGACGACGGCGCGTCAGTCACGCGGCTGGTGCCACAACCGGACGGGGCCCGGTCCGCGGCGGAGGAGCCGCCCGTTCTGCGCTGCACCGTGGAAGGGGCCGTCCCGCTTCCCGCAGAGCTCCCCCACGTGGTGTGGCGGGCCGGGATTGACCTGAACCCCCTGGACATCAACGACCCCGACGACGTCGCCTGGCTTGAAGCCCTGATCTGGCCGGAGCAGGACTTCCGCCGCGAGCGGCTGCGCCGGGCCATCGCCATAGCGCAGCAGGATCCGCCGCTGCTGGTGGCCGGCGACCTCAACGAGCAACTGGTGTCGCTCGCCGACCAGGCGCCGCCGGACGCGACCCTGGTGGTATTCCACAGCGCCGTGATGGCCTATCTGGACGCCTCCCAGCGGGAAGCCTTCCGTGCCACGATCGGCACCCTTGCGGCAGAGCGCGGCTGCCACTGGCTGTCCAACGAGGGCCACACGGTACTTGCCCAGGCCGACGGCTCCGTGGTGGTGCCGGAAATGGATGACTCGCGGCTGCAGGGCCGGTTCCTGCTCCTCCAGGACGGTGTGCCCGTGGCCATCGCCGGGCCGCACGGCCAAACCCTGGAGTGGCTCTAGGGCCCCCGCCCGCTTACTTCTGCATGCAGTGCCCGCTTATTTCTGGATGCACTGCCCTGAGGAAACGGGGCTGCTCAGGCCCGGCGCCTGGGCGGCCACCGGCCCGAGGTCGTCCATGGTGATGGCAAAGCCCAGCTCGGCATCCGACGTGGCTTTCGCGAAAATCACACCGGCAACCAGGCCTTCAGTGGTGAGGAGGGGCCCGCCGGAGTTGCCCGGCTGGACATCGCCGGCAAGCCGGTACACGTCTTCCGGTGCCGGGTTGCCGCCATAGATGTCAGGGACCAGGACGGTGGCGATGTCCTGGACCGTTGCCGGTTTGGACTGGAAAGGCCCGCCGTGCGGGTAACCTGCGAACGCGGCCGGGCTGCCGGCCGGCAGGTCCGCACTCAGTTGGAGCGGGGACGACGGAAGTCCGTCCACGGCAAGGACAGCGAGGTCATGCTGGCTGTCGAAGTAGACCACCCGGCCGGGCAGGGCCCCTCCTCCCGGGATCTCCACCACAGGCTGCGACACGCCCGCCACCACATGGGCGTTGGTCACAACACGCCCCGGCGACACCACGAAACCGCTTCCGGTCTGGTTCTGGCCGCATTGGTAGGCGGTGCCCGCGATTTTCAGGACCGACTCCGCGGCCTGGTTCAGGGCCGGTGTGTCCGTGCTCGCGTTGGGAATGGCTACCTGCTGGCCTTGCCCGAGCCCTTCGATGAGCGTGGGTATGCCGTCCCCGATCACGGTGGAGCGCAGCTGCGCCACGGCTGTTTTCACCGGCACGGGCGTGAGTCCGTCGATAAAGCGAATGACCTTGGACTCCGCCAACTGCTGGGAAACGAACGGCACGCCCAGGGCGCTGATGCTGAAGGAGAGCATGGACATGACGAGGGCCGCCACCACCACGTTGACTGCTCCGCCCACCACCCGGTCCATGGCCCGCAGCGGCTGGATCCGCACGGCACTGCGGATTTTGCGGCCGATCATGGTTCCCAGCGCATGCCCCAGGACAATAAGCACGACGGCGGCGGCAACGATCGCGGTGAGCCGCCAGCCGCTGTCCTCCACTAGGTTGCTGACGATGGGCACGGACACAAACGCAGCCACGGCACCGACGATAAACCCGGCAATGCCGCCAAGGGTCACCAGGAAGCCATTGCGAAGGCCATAGATCAGGTAGGACAGCAGCGTCAGGATCAAGGCCAGGTCCAGGATGGTCAAGCCGAACACACGGGCTCCTCACAAAAACAGGTAAGCCCCAATTCTAGTGGCGAACCCTGACAGTTTGCCGTGACTGACAGCCGCCCGGGGCAACCGCGAGGCGCTCCGGAAAGCCCGGTCCCGCCGTCGAAATCTGCGTTGTAAAGGCGCCCCACAGGTCCGGTACCGGCCTCAGAACCGCCATTTCAGGCGTTTCGCGTGCCAAGTACGTCACAGAACCTTCAAAATTCTGAAACAATGGCTGAAGCGCCCCAGCCGACACATTTTACTCAGGAGATTTCATGGACATCGAGGTATTGCGCCGCGCACCCCTTTTCGCCACGCTCGACGACGAAGCATTCCGTCTGCTCACGGACGAGCTCACCGAGGTGGACCTGTCACGCGGAGCCTCGGTCTTCCGCGAAGGCGACCAGGGTGATCAGCTCTACTTCATCGTCTCCGGCAAGGTGAAGCTGGGCCGCACGTCACCGGACGGCCGCGAGTCCCTGCTGGCAATCCTCGGCCCGGGTGAGCTCTTCGGCGAAATGGCCCTCTTCGATCCGAGCCCCCGCACGGCCACGGCAACTGCCGTCTCGGAGACCCGCCTTGCCGGCCTGAAGAACGAAAGCCTCAACGCACTGCTGCGTACCCGCCCGGAGGTCTCGGCCCAGCTGCTGCAGGCACTGGCACGCCGCCTGCGCCGCACCAACGACTCCCTGTCGGACCTTGTTTTCTCCGACGTTCCGGGCCGCGTGGCCAAGGCGCTGCTGGACCTGGCCGACCGCTTCGGCCGCCCGGCAACCGACGGCGTCCTGGTGGCCCACGAGCTCACCCAGGAAGAGCTGGCCCAGCTGGTGGGTGCCTCCCGCGAAACCGTGAACAAGGCCCTGGCCGAATTCGTCCAGCGTGGCTGGCTCCGCCTGGAAGCCCGTGCCGTAGTGATCCTGGACATGCAGCGCCTCCGCCAGCGGTCACGATAGTCAAACTGCGTCCGGCCCGAGGCCGGCATCCTCCGCGTGCTGCACCTCCATCGCTTTAACGCACGCTTCCGGATGCCGGACCTCGGGCCTTTGCGTTTAATCAGGGAAATTGCCGGTCGTGCCCTTATCGGGAGAATGACGCGCAAAAATCCCCGCGACACAGAAAATGCCTGGCGACACCCGAATAACGGTGTCGCCAGGCATTTTCAGTGTCGTCAGCCAATTTGCGAGTCGTCACCGATCGGCCTCCAGCACCAGGACCGACAAGAACTGCGAGAGCGTCGCCGAAAAAGCGACAGGAACTGCGAGAGCGTCGCCGAAAAAGCGACAGGAAGTGCGAGAGCGTCCGTTGAAGCCGGGCGGCGGTCCTTCGAATAGGAGCGCATCGGACTCCGGAGGTCGCCCAGCGACCGGAGTGACGCCCATCGAGCGTGTTTAAGCGACGCGAAGGCCGGTGCCCGGCTAACGCGACCACCGGCACTGCCGGACCGCGCCTAGCGCTCCCGCTGCGGCTCGCCGGCGACCGTCTTGGCAGCCTCGACTTCGAGCATCAGCTTGCCGCCTTCTTCGACGAGCTTCGGCTGGTAGACGTGTGCCTTGCGCTTGTAGCTCAGGTAGGCGATGCACCCGTTAGCTGCCGCCATCTTCTCCAGCATGATCTCGGAGCCCGGAACCAGCAGCCGGCCGAGGGTTAGGCCCACGGTGTTTTCCTGGCCCACTTCATCGCCCAGGGCGGTGGTGTCACGCTCCGCGATGACCTTGCTGGCACAGACCCAGCGGCCCCACACACCCTTGCTTTCCAGCAGCGTGGGCTGCTGGTTCACGGGCACAGTGGCGGCAAAGTAGCGGGTATTGAAGCGGCGGTGGGCAAAGTCGGGGCTGAGCCAGTTGACCAGCGGTTTCAGCAGGTCCGTGCGGATGGAAAGCCCGCGCTTGGCCAGGACGTCGGTGAAGGATTTCTCCTGCTCGGCAACAGCGATCCGGGCGCGCATCCATTCCGGAGTGGAAGTGGCTTCCACCGTGGTGGACAGGTCCGGGCCGGCCAGAAGCACACCGGTTTCTTCGAAGAGTTCGCGGATGGCGCCCACCACGTGGCGGCGCGCCAGCCCGACGTCGTCCGTTCCCATTTGTTCCGCCCAATGCTGCGGTGAGGGGCCGAGCCAGCTGACGGCGTCGTCGTCGGACGCCTCAAGGGAACCGCCGGGAAAGGCGAGGACTCCGAGCGGCGAGGATCCGGGACGGTAGCCCAGCCATGTTTCCAGCCCCGTGGGGGCGTCGCGGAGGAGGACCACGGAGGATGCGAGGCGGGCGGCACGTGGCGTCCGCTCGCCGTGTTCGAGCCAGCTTTGTGCTGCCCCCTCAAGATCGGGAGGCAGCACAAACAGGCGACGGGCTAACTGGGGCAAGGGAAGTGACCGGCCTTAGCTAAATTCGGCGATCAGTTCGACTTCGACCGGCGAGTCCAGCGGCAGGACCGACACGCCGACGGCGGACCGGGCGTGCTGGCCGGCATCGCCGAGGACCTTGCCCAGGAGTTCCGACGCGCCGTTGATGACGCCCGGCTGGCCCGTGAAGGACGGATCGGAGGAGACGAAGCCCACCACCTTCACGATCCGGGTAATACGGTCGAGGTCGCCGATCACGCTCTTCACTGCCGCCAGGGCGTTGACTGCGCAGACCGCAGCGAAACGCTTGGCGTCTTCGGGAGAGACCGTCGGTTCGTCGGCGAAGCCTTCGGTGCCCGTGGACACCTTGCCGGTAGCTTCGAGTTTGCCGTTAATAAAGGGCAGCTGGCCGGAGGTGTAAACGTGGTTGCCGGAGATGACTGCCGGGACGTAGGCGGCCACCGGGGCCGCGACGTCCGGAAGGGTCAGTCCCAGCTCAGCCAGCCGCTGTTCCACGGCCGATACCGGCGCTCCGTTTTCCGCGCCGGAGGCCGAATTTTCCGCGCGGGCCGGGGATTCCGGCGCCGTGCCTGCGGGGCTTGTCATAACTACTGCTTCTCCCTCTTGAGGTAGGCAACGAGGCCGTTGCCGTCAGGACCGGTGACGACCTGGACGAGCTCCCAGCCGTCCTCTCCCCACTGGTCCAGAATCTGCTTCGTGGCGTGAATAATGAGCGGAATCGTGGCGTACTCCCATTTGGTCATGAGCTAAAGACTAGTCCTTGCCGGTAAAGTGGAAAACATGGCGACTGGTAAGAACCCTTTATTCGACACGGCCACCACCCTCGGAAAGATCCTTGCTTTCCTTGGCGTGAGCGCTATTTGTGGTGTCCTGGTAGCGGGCCTGCTGGTCCCGGCGGCCGCTGTTTCCGGCAGCACAGCCAGCGGTTCCATCGAGTTCTTCGACACCCTCCCGGCGGAGCTGCAGGTGGACCCGCCCAGCCAGTCCACCAAAATCCTTGCTTCCGACGGAAGCCTGATCGCCAACCTCTACGCCGAAAACCGGACACGCGTTGCACTGGACCAGATGTCGCCATTCATCAAGGACGCAGTGATCGCCATCGAGGACAGCCGCTTCTATGAGCACGGCGGCGTGGACACCACCGGCATCATGCGCGCGCTGGTCAGCACCGCCCGAGGTAACAAGCAGGGTGCCTCCACCATCACGCAGCAGTACGTGAACAACGTCATCAACGCCTCCCTCGAGGCCGAAGGCAACACCGAGGACATCAAGCTCAACGGCGTGAACAAGGGCGTGGGCGACAAACTCCGCGAAATGAAGCTGGCCATCGCCCTGGAGAAGAAGTTCACCAAGGAGCAGATCCTCGAGGGTTACCTCAATATCGTGTTCTTCAACCGGGACGCCTACGGCATTGAAGCCGCGTCCAAATTCTTCTTCAGCACCACAGCGAAGGACCTCACCCTCCCGCAGGCCGCGCTGCTGGCCGGCGTAGTGAACAGCCCGTCCTTCTATGACCCCACCACCAACCCTGAGAACGCGAAGAACCGCCGCGACCTGGTACTCAAGGCGATGTACACGCAGGGCAAAATCAAGCAGCCCGAGTACGAAGCAGCTGTGGCCGCCCCGGTGGAAACCAAGGTCACCCCTGCCCGCCAGGGTTGTGCCTATGCGTCCACCGCCCCGTATTTCTGTGATTACGTCCTGCACCTGCTGCTCAACGATCCGGCCTACGGCGCAGATGCCACGGAGCGCGAGCGGAAGATCTTCCGCGGCGGCCTGACCATCACCACCACCCTTGACCCCAAGGCTCAGAACGCGGCCCAGGCCCAGGTGGACGCGTCCGCGGGCGCCAACCCGGACAAGTGGGGCGCTGCGGTGGTTTCCGTCCAGCCGAACACCGGCAAGATCACCAACATGGCGCAGAACACGGTGTGGTTCGCCGGCGACGGCAAGTTCGACAGCCAGCTCAACTTCAGCGTTGACCAGTACGACGGCAACGGCAACGACCTCAACGGCCTCGGCGGTGCACAGCCCGGTTCAACGATGAAGCCGTTTACATTTGCCGAGTGGCTCAACGAGGGCAACTCGATGAACACGATCCTGAACGGCGCGGTTCGTCGCTATCCGCAAAGCTTCCCGTGGAAGAACACCTGCCAGACCCCGACTGTTGGCTGGTATGACAGCACCAACGGCGAATCGACGGACCTGCAGAATGCCGAGCCGAACTACTACCGTTCGATGACGGTCCTTGACGGGCTGGCCAACTCAATCAACACCATGACGTTTGCCACCGCCGCCAAGGTGGACCTGTGCGGAATCCAGAAGATCGTGGACGCCGTGGGCCTCCACGAAGGCCTCCCGCAGCGGGACGACACGGGAAAGATCACCAACCCGACGCCGCCGATCACCATGACGACGCTGGGCAACCTTCTTGGTTCCAGGCAGACGTCGCCGCTGGCCATGGCGAGCGCCTTCGCCACGTTCGCGAATGACGGTAAATACTGCGCCCCGATCGCGATCACTTCGGTGACGGACCAGACCGGCGCCCAGCTGCCGGCCCAGGCCACGAGCTGCCGCGATGCGCTCAAACCGGAAGTTGCCCGCGGCGTGAACTACGCCCTCCAGGAAGTCCTCAACCGCGGTTCAGGCTCACTCATCCAGCCCCGGATTTCCACCAAGACCAACTTCCCCATCGCAGCCAAGACCGGTACCTCCAACAACAACGGGTCGACCTGGGTGGTGGGCCACACCACCGGCCTGGCCACCGCGGCGTGGTTCGGTGACGCGCTCGGAACGCAGCAGCGCGCAGGCCAGAACGTGACCGTCAACGGCAAGTTCTATACGGGCATCGACGGCTACATGATTGCCGGTCCGATGTTCTCCAACTTCATGTCCCAGGTTGCGCCCGCGTACGGCACCAACCCGTTCACGGCACCGCCGTCCAACATGGTCAACGGGGCGCCCACGCGGACCACCACCCCGACGACGCAGAGCACCGCACCGGCAACCGCGCCGGCCACTCCGGCTCCGTCGCCGGAGCCCAGCAAGGACAACGGCAAGGGCAACGGGTAGCGCACCGATGGGGGACAAAGCAACGCTGGCAAGCCGCGCCCGGAGCATCGGGCGCGGCTTTGCCGTAACCGCAGCGGCGGGCGCCGCAGCCGGCATGGCAGCGACGGGGTACGGGCTGTGGGAAAAGAACCAGTTCGTCCTGCGCGAAGAAACCCTGCCGATCCTTCCGGCCGGTTTCGGTCCGTTCCGGATCCTTCACCTGAGTGACATCCACTTCGTCCCGGGACAGAACCGGAAGGCCCAGTGGCTGTCCTCGCTCGCGGAACTGGAACCGGACCTGGTGGTGAACACTGGGGACAACCTCAGCCATACCAAGGCGATCGACCCGCTCCTGAAGGCGCTGGCTCCCCTCCTGGAATACCCCGGCGTCTTTGTGCCCGGCTCCAACGACTACTTCGCGCCCACCATCAAGAATCCGGCCTCCTACTTCCTAGGCCCGTCGAAAGCCCAGAAGAAACCCGTGGAACTCGACTGGCCCAGGCTGCGCTCCTACTTCGGAATGTCCGGCTGGGTGGATTTAACCAACCGCCATCAGTCCGTAGTGCTGAACGGCCTGCGCTTCGATTTCTCCGGCGTCGACGATCCCCACCTGGGCCTGGAGAAGTACGCCGGCTGGCCCCGCGGAACCAAGGGCCAGGACAGGACCCCCCACCTCCGCGTGGCAGTCATCCACGCCCCTTACCAGCGCGTGCTGGACCACTTCACCGAGGACGCCGCGGACCTCCTCCTGGCCGGCCATACGCACGGCGGCCAGATCTGCCTGCCCGGGTACGGCGCACTGGTGGCCAACTGCGACCTCCCCACGTGGCGCGCCAAGGGACTCAACAACTGGGAAAAAAACGGAAGCTCGACGCCGGTCAACGTCTCCGGCGGGATCGGCACCTCGCGCTTCGCACCGGTTCGCATCGCCTGCCGGCCCGAAGCCGTGCTGCTGACGCTGACCTCTGGCTGACTCACCGGTGATCGAGTCCGTCGAGATCCCGGTTTCGACAAGCTCAACCACCGGCCGGGCCATTGCGGAGCGCAATGACTGGGAAAGCTTTCCGAGCGGCCCCGAATCCTGTGAACCGTATCACTCGATGGCATAGGGTAGTTGCTAAAGGAAACTACATTCGCAGTTGAGCTTTAAGAAGCGGGCATGGCCAAGCAGACTCCATTCTTCACGTCAATCAGCCGTCTCTATCCCCATGTGAAGCCGATCATCCCCCGGCTTGTGATGGGACTTTTGTGCGCACTCTTCGCCAGTATCGTGGCGCTGGCCATCCCCCAGGTCCTGCGGGTACTCATCAATGACTCGCTCCGGCCGGGAGGCGCCACGGACGCTGTGTGGGTCGCCTCCCTGATCATCCTGGGCCTGGGCATCGCCGAAGCCGGGCTGGTTGCCCTCCGCCGCCAGTTCGTCATCAACCCCGCAACCACCGTGGAAACGCGGATGCGCGTGTCCCTCTACGGGCACCTGCAGGACCTGACGGTCTCCTTCCATGACCGCTGGGGATCCGGTCAGCTGCTCTCCAGGGCCATGACGGACCTGAACTTCCTGCGCCGCTGGATGGCGTTCGGTGCCATCATGCTGGTGGTGACCACCCTGACGGTGGTGATCGGCGTCGTCGTGATGTTTGCCATGAGCTGGCAGCTGGCACTGATATTCCTGGCCGCGGCCGCGCCCATCATGATCTACGGCTTCCGGTTCAGGACCCGCTTCAGCAAGGTGGCCCGACGCAGCCAGGACCAGGCCGGCGACCTCGCCACCACGGTCGAGGAATCGGTGCACGGCATCCGCGTGCTCAAAGCGTTCGGCCGCAGCCGCGAAGCCCTGGAGAACTTCAACGAACAGGCCGAGGAACTCCGCCAGACCGAGATCGCCAAGGCGAAGCACCAGGCCACCTTCAGCATGGTGGTCACCCTCCTCCCCGAGCTCGCCCTCGGCGCCGGGTTGGTGGTGGGCATCATGCTGGCTGCGGACGGCCAGCTGAGCATCGGTTCGCTCGTGGCCTTCTTCGCCACCGCAGCCGTGGTGGCCGCGCCCGTGGAATTCAGCGGCATGCTCCTGGCCATGGCGCTGACCGCCAAGACGGCCATCGACCGGCACTTCGAGGTCATGGACGCCGCCAACACCATCACCAGCCCGGAGCATCCCCGGGAACCCGGCCTGCTCAAGGGCGCGCTCAGCTTCAACGCGGCGACGTTCGCCTTCGAGGACGCCCCGGACAAACCGATCCTCAAGGACGTCAGCCTGGACATCCGCCCCGGCGAAACCATGGCCCTCGTGGGAATCACCGGCAGCGGCAAGAGCGCGCTGCTCCAGCTGGTCCCCCGGCTCTATGACGTCACGGCCGGCTCCATCACCATCGACGGCGTGGACCTGCGCGAGTTCTCCGTGGAACAACTTCGCACCGTGGTGGGTGTGGCCTTCGAAGACACCACGCTGTTCTCCAATTCCGTCCGCGACAATGTGCTGCTGGGGGCAAAGGAGCGGAGCCAGGAAACGCTGGAGGAAGCCCTGGACGTTGCCCAGGCCCACTTCGCCTACTCCCTTCCGGATGGCCTGGACACGCTGATCGGTGAGGAAGGCCTCAGCCTGTCCGGCGGGCAGCGCCAGCGCATCGCCCTGGCCCGCGCCATCGCCGCGAAGCCCAAGGTGCTGGTCCTGGATGATCCCCTGTCCGCCCTGGACGTCAACACCGAGGAACTCGTCGAAGCCCGGCTGCGCGAGGTGCTCGCCGACACCACCACACTGATCGTCGCCCACCGGCCCTCCACCGTGGCACTGGCGGACCGGGTGGCGCTGCTCGAGGACGGCCGGATCGCCGCCGTCGGGACCCACGCAGAACTGCTGGCGCACAACGAGCACTACCGCTACGTGATCGCCAGCCTTGAAACGGAACCGCGGGACCTGGATTCCGAACTGTCGGACCTCTCAGATTTAAGGGACGAGTCCAAGGAGATTTCCCGATGACCACCGCTACCTTCGGCACCGCCAACGAGGACAACGCCCACCTGAGCAAAAGCGAAAGCAAAACCGTACGACGGCGGTCGCTCGCCTTGCTGGGGTCCCTGATCCGTCCCGTCCGGCTGAGGTTCTGGCTCACCATCACCATGGTGGTCCTCTCCCAGGCCGCCCGGGTGGCCGGTCCGGCGCTGATCGCCTTCGGGATCGACCATGCAATGCCGGCACTCCGCGCCGGGGACAACGTGCCGCTGGTGCTCACCGGCGTCGCGTATCTTGCCGCGGCGATTGCCACGGCCGGCCTCACGGCACTGTATGTGACCTCGACGGCGAAGCTGAGCCAGGCGATGCTGCTGGACCTGCGGGTCCGCGTCTTCCGGCATACGCAGCGGCTCAGCCTTGAGTTCCACGAGAAGTACACGTCGGGGCGGATTATCGCCCGGCAGACCTCCGACCTTGAGGCACTGCGTGAACTGCTGGACTCCGGCGTCAGCTCCCTGGCCTCGGGGATGCTCTTTATGGTGTTCACCGCCATCACGGTGTTCGCCCTGGACTGGCGCAGCGGCCTCATCGTGCTGGCCGCGGGCGTTCCCATGTACTTCCTGGCCCGCTGGTACCAGAAGCACTCCCAGATCGCCTTCCGCGAATCCCGGGTGGTGTCAGCCCGGCTGATCGTGCACTTCGTGGAAACCATGACGGGCATCCGGGCCGTGAAGGCCTTCCGCAAGGAGCGCGACAACGCCGCGCGCTACGGCGAACTGTCCGAGGACTACCGCAAGGTGACCGTACGCTCGATCAACCTCAACGGCGTATTCCAGCCGGGGCTGGTGCTGATCGGCAACGTCTGCGTCGCGGTGGTGCTGCTTTTCGGCGGCTTCCGTGTGCTGGGTGGGGACCTCGCCGTCGGCGTGCTTCTGGCCCTGATCCTGTCCACCAAACGGTTCTTCCAGCCCGTGGACCAGATGGCCATGTTCTACAACTCCTTCCAGAGCGCCCAGGCGGCCCTCGAGAAGGTCTCCGGCCTGCTCGAGGAGGTTCCCACCGTTCGGCCGCCGAAGAACCCCATAGCGCTCCCCGACGCCCGCGGCACCATCGACTTCAATGGCGTGGAGTTCCGGTACGGCGACGGACCCGTCATCATCCCCCGGCTGGACCTGCATATTCCGGCCGGGCAGATCGTGGCCCTGGTGGGCCAGACCGGTGCCGGCAAGTCCACGCTGGCGAAACTGATCGCCCGCTTTTACGACGTGACCGAGGGGTCGGTGACACTGGACGGGGTGGACCTGCGGAACCTCACCACGCCGGACCTGCGGCGGAACGTGGTGATGGTGACGCAGGAAGCCTTCCTGTTCAGCGGCTCCGTGGCGGACAACATTGCACTTGGCCGTCCGGAAGCCTCCCGCGAGGAGATCGAAGAGGCTGCCCGGGCCGTTGGCGCGCACGACTTCATCATGGAACTGCCCCAGGGATTCGACACCGACGTCAACAAGCGCGGCGGGCGCGTCTCAGCCGGCCAGCGCCAGCTCATCAGTTTTGCCCGGGCGTTCCTGGCCCGCCCGGCAGTACTCATCCTCGACGAAGCCACCTCCTCGCTGGACATCCCGTCGGAGCGTCTGGTGCAGAGCGGGCTCGCCGGCCTGCTGGCGGGCGTGGCAGGGCACGACGCCGGCCGCACGGCCCTGATCATCGCCCACCGGCTCTCCACAGTGGAGACCGCCGACCGCGTCCTGGTGGTCCACGACGGACGCGTCGTGGAGGATGGTACGCCGGAGGAACTGATCGGCGGCGGCGGGCGATTCGCAGAGCTGCACGGGGCGTGGAAGGACTCGCTGGTGTAGCTCCCGCGGGGCTTCCGGGCGCCGATTTCACATGAGGGCCGGAATCGGATACTCTTGTGAAGTTGCTTTTGAAGCAACGGATCGGGATGTGGCGCAGCTTGGTAGCGCGCGTCGTTCGGGACGACGAGGTCGCAGGTTCAAATCCTGTCATCCCGACCAAAAGCAAAGAGGGTCTTCCATTCGGAAGGCCCTCTTTGCGTTGCTCCTACGGTGCTGCCGGCCGTGGCCTCAGAGGCCCTCGAACGTGGATCGCTGGCTGGACTGGCCGTCGCCCAGCAGTGGAACCCGTGGCCGGTTGGAGCCGTCGTCCTCCCGGTAGTCTCCGCGCGTTTCATAGGTCTGGACCTGGTTCACGTACCGGTGCCTAAGCCGGAGCCCGTAGGCAAAGAGCACGAGCGCCTCCAGCAGCGACGCAATGCCCACAATCCCCCACACCAGGGTTCCGTCGTCGGCCGTTCCACCCACGACGGCGATTATCGCCGACCCCGCCACGGCGGCGACGACCAGCGAGGTCCCAGCGATGGTCCACGCGGCATGGGCGCGCTTCAAGTCATTCGGTTCCCTGCGGTTCATGACACTCCCCTTGCGTCGTTTTGCCAAAAAAATAGCTCCGGGACATGGTTCGCGCATGTCCCGGAGCTTGTGTTCCCTTGCGGGAAGTACGTCAACCGCCTACATCGGGTCCGGCCAGTTGCCGATGTATGCCGGGAGAGACATGGGGTCCGGCCAGTTGCCGATGGCCTGGGCAAACTGCATGGGATCGGGCCAGTTGCCAATAGCGGTGGTGCTTCCCAGCTGATCCGCCCAATTGCCGGTAGGACCTGCAGACAACACTGCGGGGGCTGCGGCTGAAAATGCCAGTGCGCCAGCCAGTGCGGCGGCGGCTGCAATCTTCTTCAACATTAGGTTTCCTCAATACGAGTCGGATTCGTTACAAAGTCAGCACTGCCCTTGTTGACATACATTGTAAAATGTTTTCCACAGAGACTGTCAAGCATTTGGTATAAAGACTGTCCGGAATAAGGAGGAAACCCGTGGGGAACGGATTCGGGGAGAAGCTCCGCGCCGAACGACTCGAACGTGGGTTGACGCAAGCAGAACTGGGAAAGGACCTCTATTCTCCCAGCTACATCTCCCTCTTGGAAACAGGTCGGCGTGAACCAACCGCCGATGTTATAGAAGAGTTAGCCCGCCGGCTGGAGCTGGCCCCCAAAGCGTTGGAAGCCTGGAGCCAGCCCATCTCGGTCAGCGACGCCGAGTATGTCCTGGCCGGACTCTATGCCCGGCAGGCCTGGGACCTCCGGGACTACCCGCTCGCGGCGGCCCACGCCGCCACTGCCGCCCAGATTGCCCTCGAAGGCAAGAACACCAGCGCATGGTGGAACATGACCTACATGCAGGCGGAATGCCTGATGAAACAGGGGCAGCTGCAGGAGTGCCAGAACATCATGCAGCACCTCCTGGAGCACCCCATGGCCACCGAGTCCGCCGGACTCGGGGTGCGTGCCCGGCAGATGCTTGCCGCAGTGTGCCACGGGCAGGGACAGCTGGCCACCGCCGTCGAGCATGCCCAGAAGGCCGTGGAACTGTGCTCGCAGCTGCCTAAGGGCTCCACGCTGATCATCGGCGCCCTGCGTGCGCTGATCGGCGCCCTGGCCGAGAGCGGCCGGCTGGACGAAGCCTGGACGTACTGCCAGGCCATGAACGACCAGATGGACGACCAATCCATCTCACAGCTCGCAGGCGAGGTGGCTTGGGTGATCGGCAACGTGGCTTTTATGCGGCACGACTACCCCGAGGGCATCAAGTACCACGAGCGCGCCGCCAAACTGCTCTCCCCGGCCAACGACATCGAGCTGTGGGCACGCTTCAACAAGGCCTCCGCCGCCGTCCGGCTCTCCTCCGGCATTGTGGAACCGGAGACCCTGTCCGCGATCGAGCGCGCCGAACTGGCATTGTCGATCGTAGGCGGCAACAAGACCGACCAGCTCGAGGTGGCCTTCATCCGCGCGCGCTGGCTGTACCTCACGGGTGACATCCCGGCCGCGGTGGAGAAGCTGCGCGAGATCCACGCCGAGCGGAAGGCCCTCGCCCGTCACACGGCCGGCGAAGTTTCACTCCTGCTGGGGAAGTCACTCAAGGCCGCGGGGGAATCGGATGAAGCCCTGGTGCTCCTCGAGGAAGCGCAGCAGGAATTCAGTGCCGCCGGTGCTTCCGACCGTGTCCAGCAGGCCATGGACGCCGTACTGGAGATCAAACTCGCCCAGCGGCGCGCTGCCGCGGCCAAGGCCGCGGCAGAAGCCAGCTAGGCGAACTTCCGCCCGGTGAGCTTTTCGTACGCTTCGACGTAGCGGCCGCGCGTGCGGCTCACCACGTCCTCCGGGAGTGCCGGCGGCGGCACGTCCGAAGCCCGGTCCCAGCCGGACTCGGCGGACGTCAGCCAGTCACGGACATACTGTTTGTCATAGGACGGCTGGGCTTTACCCGGCTCATAGGTGGCCGCGTCCCAGAACCGCGAGGAGTCCGGGGTGAGGACCTCGTCGCCCAGGGTGATGACGCCGGTCGACACGTCAAAGCCAAACTCAACCTTGGTGTCGGCAAGGATGATGCCGCGCTCCCGGGCGATTTCCTCGGCCTTGGTGTAGATCTTCAGGGTCAACTCACGGAGGCGGGCGGCGACGTCTTCGCCCACCAGTGCCACCACGGCGTCATAGGTGATGTTTTCGTCGTGCTCCCCCACCTCTGCCTTCGCTGACGGCGTGAAGATGGCTTCGTCGAGGCGGGAACCGTCCACCAGGCCCTCCGGCAGCGGAATGCTGCACACGGTGCGGGACTCCCGGTACTCCAGCAGTCCGGAGCCGGTGAGGTAGCCGCGGGCGATGCATTCCACCGGGAACATGTCCAGCTTCTTGCAGATCATGGCGCGGCCTTCGACTGCTGCCGGAACGCCGTCCTCCACGGTGGAAGCCAGCACGTGGTGTTCCACGTCCAGCTGGTCGAACCACCACAGGCTCAGCTGGGTGAGGATCCGGCCCTTGTCCGGGATTTCGCTCGACAGGACATGGTCGTAGGCGCTGATGCGGTCGCTGGCCACCACGAGGACGCATTCCTGGCCGAACTTCGCCACGAGGGAATCGTCAGCGGGAACGTAGAGGTCCCGGACCTTCCCGGAGTAGACGTGCCGCCAGCCCGGGAGGTCCAGTGTTTCGGTGTCCAGGCCGGCCTTGGGAGCCGTCTCAAGGGGGGAATTCTCAGTCATGCTATGCCTTCGCCTTCGTCACGGGCAGCGTTCCGGTGGCGCTGGATACCACCTTGATTTCGCCGCGCGCCGCCTTGCGCCCGATGTCGGTGCGGAACTGTCCGCCTTCAAGCTGGATCAGTTCCACGCCGTCGTACGCCCGTTCGCGGGCCTCTACGAGGTCGGTTCCCAGCGCCACCACGGCAAGGACGCGCCCGCCGGCGGAGACTACTTTGCCTTCCTCGTCCAGCTTGGTGCCCGCGTGGATGACGTGTACGCCTTCCAGCTCGTCAGCCTTCTTGAGTCCGCGGATCCGGTCGCCGGTCCTCGGGGTGTCCGGGTAGTTCTCGGAGGCGACGACGACGGCAACGGCGGTGTCCTTGGACCAGCGCAGCTCTTCCGCCTTGTCCAGTTCGCCCTTGGCCGCGGCCAGGAGCAGCGATCCCAGCGGAGTCTTGAGCCGGGCCAGGACGGCCTGGGTTTCGGGATCGCCGAAGCGGACGTTGAACTCGATGACGCGGGTACCGCGCGAGGTCAGGGCAAGGCCCACGAAAAGCACGCCGACGAAGGGGGTGCCGCGGTGCGCCATCTCGTTGACCGTGGGCTGCGCCACGCGGTCGATGACTTCCTGGACCAAGCCTTCCGGGGCCCACTCCAGCGGGGTGTAGGCGCCCATGCCGCCAGTGTTGGGGCCTTCGTCGTTGTCGAAAATGCGCTTGAAGTCCTGCGCCGGGGAGAGTGCGACGGTGTTCCGGCCGTCGCACAGGACGAAGACGGAAACCTCGGGTCCGTCCAGGAACTCCTCGATCACCACGGAGCCCCCGGCGTCGAAGCAGGTCTGGGCGTGGGCCAGGGCTTCGTCCCGGTTGTTGGTGACCACCACGCCCTTGCCGGCGGCCAGGCCGTCGTCCTTGACCACGTAGGGGGCGCCGAAGGTGTCCAGTGCGTCCGCGGCTTCCTCGGCGGTGCTCGCAACCCGCGCCATGGCGGTGGGCACTCCGGCCTCGGCCATGACCTGCTTGGCAAAGGCCTTGGATGCCTCCAGCTGGGCGGCCGCTTTGCTGGGTCCGAAGACCGGGATTCCTGCGGCGCGGACGGCGTCGGAAACCCCTGCGGCCAGGGGCGCCTCGGGCCCGACCACCACGAGGTCCACACCCAGCTTGGTTGCCAGGGCAGCCACGGCGTCCGGATCATTGCCGTCAATGGCGTGGGTGGGGACCAGCTTGCCGATGCCCGCGTTGCCCGGAGCCGCGTGGACTTCGGAAACGTTGGGGTCTGCAAGCAGGGAGCGGACAATGGCGTGTTCGCGGCCACCAGGGCCAATGACGAGTACCTTCACAGTCTCCAAGGGTACTTTGTGCACCCGGTCCGCTCCTAAGCCGTGACCCGCCCCCGTCAATCCTTAACGCCGGCGGCTACGAACCACCGGCATGAAGAAGCTCACGAACTGGCTCAAGGGTCCCACCGCGCTGGCCGCGCTGGCAGGCGTGGCCGCGGCCGCCGTCGTACTTTCCGTTGCGGAACTGATCGGTGCGTTCTTCACGGCGCGGGCAACGCCAATCATTGCCCTTGGCTCCACTTTCATCGACTTCACGCCGCCGTGGCTGAAGGACTTTGCCATCGCGACGTTCGGCACCAATGACAAGGCTGCACTGTTCGCGGGCATGGGGCTCACCATCTTCCTGCTGGCCTGTGTGCTGGGTGCGGTGGCGTACCGGAAGTGGGCGCTGGGCGTGGCCGGCGTCCTGCTGATGGGCGCCGTCATTGTCGCCAGTGTGGTGACCCGGGCAAGCGTGGAGCCGTTGGACGCCATCCCCTCGCTGATCGGCACCGCCGCCGGGCTGGTGGTGCTGCGCCTGCTGATGACGCGCCTGTGGCGGATGCGCCAGTGGCCCGGTGTGGCCGCGGATGTGGCAGCCAAGGGCGCCGAACGCCCGGCCACGACGCGTCGCGCCTTCTTCGCCGCAACCGGGATCACTGCCGCGGCGGCTGCCATCGCGGCCACCGGGGGCCGCCTCCTCAGCGCGGCACGCAGCAACGTCGCCCAGGCCCGTGAATCCCTGCAGCTCCCGTCGCCGGCAAAGGCCGCCCCCGCCATCCCGGCCGGAGTGCAGTCAGCCGCCCCGGGCGTCACGCCGTGGGTCACCCCCAACAATGAGTTCTACCGGATCGACACCGCCTTGAGCGTGCCGGAGATCAACGCCCAGGACTGGGAGCTCCGGGTGCACGGCCTGGTGGAGCAGGAAGTCACGCTCACGTTCCAGGACCTGCTCGACGCCGAGCTGATCGAATCGCACGTGACCCTCACCTGCGTGTCCAATCCCGTCGGCGGAAACCTCGCCGGCAACGCCAAGTGGCTGGGCTTTCCCCTCCGCGAGGTCCTCAAAATGGCCCGCCCCACGGAGGGCGCCGACATGGTGCTGTCCACTTCCGAGGACGGCTTCAGCGCCTCGACGCCGCTCGAAGTGCTGCGGGACGACCGGGACGCCATGCTGGCGATCGGCATGAACGGAGAGCCGCTGCCGCTGGAACACGGCTACCCCGTGCGCATGGTGGTCCCCGGCCTGTACGGCTTCGTCTCTGCCACCAAGTGGGTGGTGGACCTCGAAGTCACCCGCTTCGCGGACAGCAAGGCGTACTGGACGGACCGGGGCTGGTCCGAGCGCGGCCCCATCAAGACCATGGCCCGGGTGGAGGTGCCCAAGTCCTTCGCGCAGGTCGCGGCCGGCAAGGTGGCGATCGGCGGCACCGCCTGGGCGCAGACGCGCGGCATCACCAAGGTGGAAGTGCAGATCGACAACGGGCCGTGGACCGAGGCCGTGCTGTCCACGGAAGCGTCCGTGGTGACGTGGCGACAGTGGTCGTTCGAGTGGGATGCAACCCCGGGGCCGCACTACATCAAGGCCCGCGCCACCGACGGTACCGGCGAGGTACAGACGGACAAGCGAGCCGATCCCGTGCCCGACGGCGCGTCCGGCTGGCAGTCGGTCATGGTGACCGTGCAATAGCCCGGCCATGGCCCCTGATTTCCCGGGTTTCCAGCACCGGCACCATAGACTTTAGCCATGCCAGAAAATCCGCATGCAACATTCACAGTGGAGTCCGCCGTCGAACTGGCAGTCGTGGAACGAAGCGGTTTCGTTGAATCGCGGCACATCGGCTCAGCCGTGGTTCTTGCCGCCGACGGAACGGTAGTCACGCAGCTCGGCGACATCACCACCCCTATCTACGCCCGCTCTGCGCTGAAGCCGCTCCAGGCCCTCGCCGCCATGCAGGCCGGCGTCCCGCTGCGCGGCGCCCAGGTTGCCCTGGCCTGTGCCAGCCACACCGGGTCGCTGGACCACATGGATGTGGTGGAGGGGATGCTCAAGGCCGCCGGCGTCAAGGAAGAGCAGCTGCAGTGCCCCACCGCCTGGCCGCAGGACGAGAACGCCCGCCACTGGCTGATCCGGTCCGAGCAGGGCAGGTCCAAGCTCGCGTTCAACTGCTCGGGCAAACATGCGGCGTTCCTGTGGGCCTGCACGGAGAACGGCTGGGACACCCACAGCTACCTTGAACCCAACCATCCGCTGCAGCAGCGCGTCCGTTCCGCGATCGAAGAGTACTCCGAGGAGCGGATCGCCCACCTGGGCATCGACGGCTGCGGTGCTCCGGTGGCAGCCATCTCGCTGACCGGACTGGCCCGCGCTTACTCCCGGCTGGCCAAGGCTCCGGGGGACAAGAACTCCAATGCCCGCGCCGCCACCATCGCCACCTCCATGCTGGACTACCCGTGGGCTGTCCAGGGCAAGGGCGAGCCGAACACCATCGTGATGGACGAACTGGAGATCATCGCCAAGATCGGCGCGGAAGGTGTGCTGGCCATGGCCACCACCACGGGCGTCTCCGTGGCCATCAAGGTCCTGGACGGAAACCTGCGCGCCACCACCCTGGTGGGGCTCACGCTGCTGGCCGCCTCCGGCGCCGTGGACATCCCGGGCGTCTCCAGCGTCCTGGAAAAAGTGGTGGAACCCGTGCTCGGCGGCGGACGGCCCGTGGGCAAGATCCGGCTGGGCCACGCCGTCTCGGCCCTGTTGGACTGACATGGCCGTTTCACGACGACGCATCGATATCGACGAAGGCCGCGCCGCCCTGGCCGCGTGGCTGGCAGCCGGCGTCCCGGCGTCCGGCGTTCCGCGTGCCGTGACGGCGACGGCGGTGCGCTACTCGCTGGAAGAGGTCACCGCGAGGGCGCCGGGCAACTCCGTAGAGGTCCGCGTTCCGCCGTTCGGCGTCACGCAGTGCGTGGAGGGCCCCCGCCATACGCGCGGGACTCCCCCGAACGTGATTGAGTGCGACGCCGGCACCTGGCTGGCGATGGTCACCGGCCGGTTGAGCTGGTCGGACGCTGTGGCGTCCGGGAAAGTATCCGCGTCAGGGCTCCGGGCGGACCTGTCGGAGCTGCTCCCGCTGTAGCTAGTTGACCTTGGCCGGGAGCTCGGCTGCCGGGTGCGGGACGGTGCTCTGGAGCTTTGTGGACAGCGCGATCACCACGCCCAGCACAAACGCCATCACCGCGATCAACAGGGACATGATGGCCACGTGGCCGTAGCCGTCAATCCGCGGATCAAGGAACGGGTAGGGGTACCAGTCCGCGAACGGGCCGCGCAGCAGGCTGTATACCAGGTATGCAAGCGGGAAAACCAGCCAGATGAGGGACTCCCGCCGCGAGATCCGCTTCCGGGGCAGGTCCACGAGCCAGTCGATCACGATCACTGTGGGCATGGTGTAGTGCAGCACCACGTTGATCCACGGAACCGCCGTGTCCACCTCGATGTTGCTCAGCAGCAGGCTGTAGGTGATCCCGGTGATGGTCATGTACATGGTGGCGGCGCCGCGCAGGAGCTGCAGCCAGCGGGCGGTCCGCCCCTGCCAGGCGTACCAGCCGGCAATTCCGAACGTTGCCGTGGCGATGATATTGGACTCGACCGTGAAGAAGCTGAAGAAGTTCAGCGGCCGGTAGCTGGCGATGTTCTGGACGTTGTACGTGAACTGTCCCACGAGCGCCGCCAGACACAGCGCCGCGAAGAAGTACCGGAATAGTGCACGTCCCCTGTTTGCCGTCATGGGTTGATCCTGGGCCAGGCCTGCGGGGAAGTTCGGGGAAAAACGCGCAGCCCCGCCCCGGTGTTTTCCGGGACGGGGCTGCGTTTGGTGCGGTTCTTGCGGGTTTCCGGTTGTACGGCCGGCCCCTATTCGTGGTTGATCGCGGCCGAACTGCGCTCCGGCGGACCTGAGTGGCCGCCGGGACGGCTCATTTGGAATCCGGGGATGTCCTTGGGGTTGGGACCGCCCCGGAACTTGGGCGACGGTGCTTCGCCGCCGCTGATCCGGGCAAGCTCCTGGTCCTCGAAGTCATCCTCGACGCCGAGCATGATGGCCGAGTCGTGATTGGTGATTTCGCCGCGGAAGGCACGGACCATGACGCTGCGGTCGAATTGGCCCTCCCATTTGGAGACCACGAACGTGGCCACGCAGTTGCCCAGCAGGTTGACCACTACGCGCATGGAATCCATGAGGCGGTCCGCGCCCAGGAGCAGGGCCACGCCGGCAACCGGGAAGATCCCGAGGGCGGCAGCGGTGGCCGACAGAGCGAGGAACGAGGAGCCGGGCACTCCGGCCATGCCTTTGGAGGTCAGGAGGAGGACACCGAGAGCGGCCAGCTGCTGGCCGAGGTCCAGGTGGTGGCCGAAGGCCTGCGCCAGGAAGAGCAGCGAGATCGACAGGTAGATCGCGGCGCCGTCGAGGTTGAACGAATAGCCGGTGGGAACCACGAGGCCGGTAGTGGCGCGTGAGCAGCCGGCATTGGTCAGCTTGGTCATGATGCGCGGCATCACAGCCTCGGTGGAGGCGGTACCGAGCGCCAGCAGGAACTCCTCGCGGGTGTACTTCAGGAAGTGCCAGAGCGGAACGCGGGCAAAGCCCCAGGCCACGAGGAAGAGCAGTCCAATGAAGACGACGGCCGCGCCGTAGCAGGCGGCAATCAGCAACGCATAGGTACTGAGGGTGTCGAGTCCGTACTGGCCGATGATGAACGCCATGGCGCCGAAAGCGCCGATCGGGGCCACCTTCATGATCCAGGACATGATCTTGAAGATGAGCTCCAGGACGGTCTCCATGAGGCTGATGACCGGCATGCAGCGCTCGCGTCCGATGACGACGATGGCCGCGCCGAAGAACACGGAGAAGAACAGCACCTGCAGGAGGCTGTTGTTCGCGAAGGCGCCGATGACGCTGGTGGGAATGACGTCCAGGATGAAGGCTGCGGCGTCCTTGGGCACGGCATGGCCGGTCTTGGCGTCCAGGGCCTCCTGGGACAGTGTGCTCGGATCGATGTTCAGCCCGGCACCGGGCTGGACGATGTTGCCTACGATCAGGCCGAAGACCAGCGCGAACAGCGTGGCCGCGGTGAAGTAGAGAAGGGCTTTGACTCCGACCCTTCCGACCGCCTTGACGTCGCCTACGGCCGAAATGCCGGTGACGATCACCAGGAAAATCAGCGGCGCGATGATCATCTTGATGAGCTGGATAAATCCATCACCGAGAGGCCTCAGCTGCGAGCCGAGGTCCGGCCAGAAATGTCCGATAAGAACACCTGCCACGACGGCGATCAGAATTTGGAAGAAGAGCGACCTATACAGGGGCTTCTTCTTCGACGGCGCCGAACTCGCCTTCAGCGCCGCGGAATCTGGGATCTTCATTGATCTGTACCTATCAATCGGGAACAGCCCCGGAGATCGGGGTCTGTTTCCAAAGTAACCCCGCTCACATTATTCCGCAAGGGGAAATACAGTTTTCACAATGCGGAAATCTATGACGGTCTGCGGGCACGAAAAAAGCCACGGCCGCGGACGTCCGCACCCTGGATTGCAGGTGCGGATGTCCGCTTCCGTGGCGGAATCTAGCGGAGTCTTCGGCTGTCAGCCGCGGCCGATGAATGGCATGCCCGCGGCGGTGATCACCACCGAGCCGACGCTGGCGGACGGCGGCATGCCGGCCATCAGGAGCACCGCACGTGCGGCGTCCTGCACCGGGAACGTGGGCTCCGCCCTGCGGCTGCCGTCAGCCTGCAGGGCACCGGAGTCCACGCCGATGGTGCCCATGATGTCCGTGGCCGTATTGCCGATGTCGATTTGGCCGCATGTGATGCCGAACTCCCGGCCGTCCAGATCGATGCTCTTGGTCAGGCCTGTCATGGCGTGCTTGGTCACCGTGTAAGCCACGGTCCGGGGCCGCGGCGAATGAGCGGAAATCGACCCGTTGTTGATGATCCGGCCGCCCTGCGGCTCCTGGGCTTTCATGGCCCGCACCGCAGCGGCAGCGCACAGCATGGAACCGCTGAGGTTCACCGCCACAACCGCATCCCAGTCGGCCACGCTGATCTCGTCCACCGACGCGGCCGGGCCGAACACGCCCGCGTTGTTGAACAGGACGTCCACTCTCCCCCACTTCTGGCGGGCCGCAGCGAAAAGGCGCTCGACGTCGTCGGGCACTGTCACGTCGCACGGCACCGTCAGGGACTGACGGTGGCCGGCAGCGGACTCCAGCAGCGGAGCCTCGCGGCGGCCGGCAAGCACCACGCGGTACCCCTCGGCCAGCATGAGCCGCGCTACCGCCCGGCCGATCCCGGAACCTGCTCCGGTCACGACGGCGACCGGCCCCGGCCGGTGGGGTGGAACGGGCCTGTGGGTTGCAGTCATTCGTCGCTCCTTGCGTTGAGGGCCGGGCTGCCCAAGCCCGGGCTACCGCGCGGCAGGCACTTCCGCTGCCGTTATGGGCCAGCCTATGACTGTCTTGGGCCGCGGTGTGGCGTAAGTCCGGACTTTGGACGTGGACAGTCCCAGCCGCACGAGGGACTCCGCGATTGTCACGGCCGCCGCCACTCCGTCCACCACCGGAACCCCGGCACGCTGGCGGATCTCCTCGTCCAGTCCGGCCATGCCGCCGCAGCCCAGGACAATGACCTCGGCTTTGTCCTCGCGGACGGCAACCAGCGCCTGCTCGACGATCGCTTCCACGGCCCGCTCCGGCTCCTCTTCCAGCTCCAGGACCGCCATGCCGCTGGCCCGAACGGAGGCGCACCGGGCGTCGAGGCCGGCCAGCTTCAGCCGGTCCTCGATCAGCGGAACCGCCCGGTCAAGGGTGGTGACCACTGAATACTTGTGTCCGAGGAACATCGCCGTGGAGGCTGCCGCCTCGGTGATGTCGACGACGGGGACGTCCAGGAGCTCCTGCAGCCCCTCCCGTCCGTGCTCGCCGTAGCCGGCCTGGATAACGGCGTCGAACGGTTCCGGGTAATTGACCACGGCGTCCATGACGGCGATCGCAGCGAGGTAGCTTTCGAAGTTTCCCTCGCAGGAGTCCGCGCCGAACCGCGGCGTGATCCCGACGATCTCGGTGCCCGGCGCCGCGACGGACCGCGCCTGGGCCGCGATGGAGTCGGTCATGGACTGCGTTGTATTTACGTTGGCGACAAGAATGCGCATGTCTGTCTCTTCCGTTTTCCGTGCTGAACTTTTCCGTGCCGGACTTTTCCGCGGCGGGGTGTCAGTGGGTGCTCGCGATGGCGATGGCTTCGCCGTCGACATCTTCCAGCCGCTGCGAGCGGTCCGCAATGAAGTAGTACACCACTGCGGCGATGCCGGCCGCGAAGAACCACGCAAACGGGGCGGCTGCCTCGAGCGCCGGAACGAAGGCTATCAGGAGCGCGACGGCGGCTGCCGGGACCAGGGCGATGATGGCCCGGGGGTTGAAGCCTTTCGTGTAGTAATACGCTCCGGCGGGGTCGTCGCTGTAAAGCTCCGGCACATTGACCCGTCCTCGGCGCAGCAGCCAGTAGTCGGCCATGACTACGCCGAACAGCGGGCCGAGCAATGCCCCTAGGCCGCCGAGGAAGTACACGATCACGAGCGGGTTGTTGTAAAGGTTCCACGGCAGGATGATGAGTCCGATGGTGCCGCTGACCCAGGCCGCCTTGCGGAAATTCAGGTGCTTCGGGAACAGGTTGGTCAGTGCGTAGACCGGGGCCACGAAGTTGGCCATCAGGTTCACGGCGATGGTCAGGATGAGCAGGGCAAGGCAGGCCAGGACAAGGAACAGCGTGTTCGGAATGGTCTGGACAATGTCCGACGGGCTCTGGATGACAGTGCCGTTGATTTTGAACTGGCCGCCGGCCATGACCACCACGATGGCGCCGAAGAGAAGCATGTTGATCGGAATTCCCCAGAAGTTGCCTCGGACCACGGCCTTCTTGGAGACGGCGGACCGGGTGAAGTCGCAGAAGTTCAGGACGAACGTTCCGTAGATGGCCACCCAGAGGGCACCGCCGGCGAAGATGGTGCGCCACATGTCGGCGCCTTCGAGGGCGTTGTCCGAGGCCCAGGCGATGGAACCGCCGGCTTCAACGAAGATCCAGATGGCGATGGCCGCCATGGTCACCAGGATGACGGGGCCGGCAAATGCTTCGTATTTGCGGATCATCTCCATGCCGAAACTGACAATGACCAGCTGGACGATCCAGAGGAACACAAAGGCCGCCCAGCCCAGCGTGGATAGTCCGAGGACCGAGTTGGTGTCCAGTTCATGCAGCGAAGGAACCATGGCCACGAGCATGACGCGGAGCACGACCGACGCCAGGTAGGTCTGGATGCCGAACCAGGCAACCGCCACCGCGCCGCGCAGGAGGCTGGCGATCTGGGCTCCCCTGATACCGAAGCTGATCCGGCTCATGACGGGGAACGGCACGCCGGTCTTGACGCCCATGAAGCCGGAGAAGCTCAGGAGGGCGAACAACAGGACTGCGCCGACTCCAAGGGCAAGGAGGATCTGCCAGCCGCCGAGGCCCAGTGCGAAGAGGCCGATGGCGAAGGCATAGTTGCCGAGGCTGTGGACGTCATTGGCCCACAGGGTAAAGATGCTGTAGCTGGTCCAGCGGCGGCCTTCGCGCTTTGTTGGAGCAAGGTCAATGTTGTACAGGCTGGGACTGATGGTGCGCCCGGACGCGGCACTTGCGGCTTCGCACAGGGCATCGACGCCCGTTGCAGGATGGACCGGCTGGCCCGACGTCACTGTCGGGCCGGGAGCCGTTTCGACGCCGACTGATGGGGTCGTCTGCATCTGGATCTCCAGTTCTAGGGATGGGTTGGGGCGGAAGTCTGCGCTTCCGAAACTTGGTTCCACATTATGGAAAACTGGTTTTGTGGAGTGGAATAACTTTATGACCTGCGTCACGCCGCGGTCAAGGAGGCGGCACTGTCACAATCGGTCCGCAAGCACCCTTGAAGCCGTCCCGGTGCGCCGGATCACAACCCCGCCTTGACCACTCGCCCGCTCCTGCATAATCTCGAATGGCAAGAATGTTTTCTCACAATACGAAAACTTAGAGCCCAGACATTCAAAGATGAAAAGAGGCTGCCGTGGCTGCAGGAGAAGATACCTCCCATATCCTCAGCGGGTTGACTAACCAGCTGCCTGATCGTGATCCGGAAGAGACCGCCGAATGGATTGAGTCCCTGGATACGCTGATCAGGGAACAGGGCACCGAGCGTGCCCAGTACATCATGCGCAGTCTCCTGCAGCGTGCCGGCGCCCAGAGCGTCGGGGTTCCGATGGTCACCACCACGGACTATGTGAACACCATCCCGGTGGACCAGGAAGCGGAGTTCCCCGGGAACGAGGAATACGAACGCCGCTACCGGGCGTACATGCGCTGGAACGCCGCGGTGATGGTGCACCGGTCCCAGCGGCCGAACATCGGCGTGGGCGGGCACATCTCCACCTACGCCGGGGCCGCGACCCTGTACGAGGTCGGCTTCAACCACTTCTTCCGCGGCAAGGACCACCCCGGCGGCGGGGACCAGGTCTTCTTCCAGGGCCACGCCTCCCCCGGCATGTACGCCCGCGCGTTCATGGAAGGACGCCTGAGCGAAGAGGACCTGGACGGGTTCCGGCAGGAAAAGTCCAAGGCCGGCCACGCCCTGTCCTCGTACCCGCACCCGCGGCTGATGCCGGACTTCTGGGAATTCCCCACGGTGTCCATGGGCATCGGGCCGATGAACGCGATCTACCAGGCCCAGTCCAACCGGTACCTGCACAACCGGGGCCTGAAAGACACCTCGGACCAGCAGGTCTGGGCGTTCCTGGGCGACGGGGAAATGGACGAGCCCGAGTCCCGCGGCCTGCTCCAGCTCGCCGCGAACGAGAACCTGGACAACCTGAACTTCGTGATCAACTGCAACCTCCAGCGCCTTGACGGACCGGTGCGCGGCAACGGCAAGATCATGCAGGAACTCGAAGCGTTCTTCCGCGGCGCGGGCTGGAACGTCATCAAGGTCGTCTGGGGCCGGGAGTGGGATGACCTGCTGACCCGGGACGCCGACGGGTCGCTGGTGAAGATCATGAACGAAACCCCGGACGGGGACTACCAGACCTACAAGGCCGAGTCCGGCGGGTTCGTCCGCGAGCACTTCTTCGGGAAGACCCCGCAGACCAAGGAACTGGTCGCGGACCTGAGCGATGACCAGATCTGGAACCTCAAGCGCGGCGGCCACGACTACCGCAAGGTCTACGCCGCGTACAAGGCCGCGACCGAATTCAAGGGCAAACCCACCGTCATCCTGGCCAAAACCGTCAAGGGCTACGGACTCGGACCGCACTTCGAAGGCCGCAACGCCACCCACCAGATGAAGAAACTCACCCTGGATGACCTCAAGGAATTCAGGGACTACTTGAGGATTCCGATTTCCGACGCACGGCTGGAAGAGGACCCGTACAGCCCGCCCTATTTCCACCCCGGTGCGGACGCTCCCGAGATCGCCTACCTCCTTGAACGAAGAAGGGAACTAGGAGGCTACACGCCCGAGCGCCGGCCCAACCACAAGGCCATTGAATTGCCCGACGCCAAGACCTTCGATGTCGCCAAGCGCGGCACGGGCAAGCAGCAGGCAGCCACCACCATGGCCTTCGTCAGGCTCCTCAAGGACCTGCTCCGCGACAAGAAGTTCGGGCACCGGATCGTTCCCATTGTTCCGGACGAATCCCGGACCTTCGGCATGGATGCTTTCTTCCCGACGGCGAAGATCTACAACCCCAAGGGCCAGAACTACCTGTCCGTGGACCGGGACCTGGTCCTGGCCTACAAGGAATCCGCCCAGGGCCAGCTGATCCACCCCGGCATCAACGAAGCCGGCGCCGTCGCAGCCTTCACCGCCGCCGGCACCGCCTACGCCACCCACGGGGTGCCGCTGATCCCGGTCTACGTGTTCTACTCCATGTTCGGCTTCCAGCGCACCGGCGACGCCTTCTGGGCAGCCGCGGACCAAATGACCCGCGGCTTCATCATCGGCGCCACCGCAGGCCGGACCACCCTCACCGGCGAAGGACTCCAGCACGCCGACGGGCACTCCCCAATCCTCGCCGCCACCAACCCGGCAGTGGTCACCTACGACCCCGCCTACGGCTACGAAATGGGCCACATCGTCCGCGACGGCATCGAGCGCATGTATGGACCTGAGGCTGCAAGCGGCGAAGGAACCGGAGCCGCATCCGATAAAAACCTGATGTACTACATCACCGTCTACAACGAACCCATCACCCAGCCCAACGAGCCAGAGAACCTCGACGTCAACGGTGTGCTGAAAGGCATCTACCGGGTGTCTGCGTCGAGCACTGAGGGTCCGAAGAGCCAGATCCTGGCTTCGGGCGTTTCGGTGCCGTGGGCGCTGGAGGCCCAGCGGATCCTGGCTGAGGACTGGGGCGTCTCGGCGGACGTCTGGTCCGTCACGTCCTGGAACGAGCTCCGCCGCGACGGCCTGGCGGCCGAGGAGGAAGCCTTCCTGAACCCCGGTGAACCGGCCCGGATCCCGTTTGTGGCCCAGCAACTGGCCGATGCGCAGGGCCCCGTCGTGGCGGTCTCGGACTACATGAAGGCCGTCCCGGACCAGATCCGGCAATTTCTGCCGCATCAGTTCGCCTCGCTCGGCGCGGACGGCTTCGGCTTCTCCGACACCCGCGCCGCGGCACGCCGCTTCTTCAAGAACGACACCCACTCCATCGTGGTGAAGACGTTGCAGCTGCTCGCGGCAAGGGGCGACGTGGAGGAGGGCGCGCCGTCGTACGCCATGGACCGCTACAAGCTCCTGGATGTCAACGCCGGCACCACCGGCGGAGCGGGCGGCGACGCCTGAGCGGCTCATCCCTACGACAGTTGACGGCAGTCGTCCTCTGGAACAACTGCCGTCAACTGTCGTGTGGCTGGATAGGCTGG
The DNA here is from genome assembly GCF_964254335.1 of Arthrobacter sp. LjRoot78. Classification (NCBI taxonomy): domain Bacteria; kingdom Bacillati; phylum Actinomycetota; class Actinomycetes; order Micrococcales; family Micrococcaceae; genus Arthrobacter; species Arthrobacter sp. LjRoot78. Next base: position 3,758,133 of record NZ_CAXUTG020000001.1, read on the forward strand.
GGCGATGGCTGACATACGGGAACGGAGTACGACGGCGGTGCTGCTCGCCGCCGGGGCGGGCACCCGTTTGGGGCGGGGCCCCAAGGCCCTGCTGCCGTTCCGCGGCCGCACCCTGGTGGAAGTGCTCGCCGGGGTGCTGCTCGACGGCGGCTGCCGCGACGTCGTGGTTGTCCTCGGGGCCGACTCGGCGAACGTCGGCAACACCGCGGACCTGACCCCGTACACCGTCGTCCAGAACCCTGACTGGCAGACCGGGATGGGCGGTTCGTTCCGGTCTGGCGTTGCGGCCGCGACAGCCGGGGACCATGTGCTGATAGCGCTGGTCGACCAGCCCGGGCTGACCCGGGAAACAGTGGCCCGGCTCCTGTCGTTGCACCGGCCAGGCCGGGTGACGGCCGCCGCCTACCGGGCACCGGACGGCGCCCTCGAACGGGGTCATCCGCTGCTGCTGGACGCCACCTTGCGTGCCGAAGCGGCGGAATCAGCAACGGGCGACGCCGGTGCACGCTTCTTCCTCGGGGCCCACCCGGAACTCATCGACCTGGTGGACTGCAGCGACCAGTCCGGCGGCGGGGACCTGGATTCACCGGACCAGCTGGGGCTGCTCGACTAGAGCAGTTCAGTGCCGCATTCCCGCTGCGAGCAACTCCTCCAGTCCGCGTTTGAAGCCGGACCGGCCGCCATGGGCGGGATGCCTGATCTTCGTCGCGTCCAGTCCGCTCCGCTGCAGGCTGCGGTGCGCCACGTTGCCCACCGCCACCACGGTTTCAATGGGAAACAGCTCCGTCAGCGACTCCCAGAACGGTGTTCCGAGTGCCGCTTCCGCTGCCGTGGGAGTGCGGTTGGACAGCGGACGTCCCGCCACGTGCGTATGCCACGGACAGGCGCTCCACAGCAGCGGCAGGAATTCCAGCTCGGCCAGCACGTCCCACATCACCGTTGCGGTGGGCTCCGCGGCAATCCCCGCAGCATCCGGCGGCAGCACGTAGCCCTTCCCCGGTCCGAACAGCCCGAAGCTGTTGGCCGGCCCCTCAAACATGGTGCGGTTCGTGAAGGGAACTCCGGTGATCCGCATGCCCCTGAACCCGGGGGCCTCCCCCACCAGCAGCACCTTCGGGGCGCGGTCCAGCATTTCCTGGAGGTAGATCTGCAGGTTCCGCCGCCGCCGCGCATTTTCCGGGACGGCGTGATCGAAGAAGTTGTTGCACGCCGGGCCGGTTGCCACGGCCGCGAGCCTGTCAACGAAGGCCGCTATGGACGGCGTGCTCACGTTGGCCCCCTTCCAAGCGCGAACGGGCAGATATGGCCCTCGAAAGCGGCCGGGTTGGGGTCATTATCTGCCCGTTCGCGCCAAGGTGACCCGGCTACCAGCGCGGGTGGATCGCTTCGCGGAAGTAGCGGTCGTAGATTTCATGGACACCTACGTCGAACGTCGCGTCGATGCCGCTGACGCCCGCGGCGGCAGCGTTGGAGCGGGCCTGCTCCACGTTCCGCGCCCCCGGGATGACGGTGCTGACACCGTCCTGCGCCGCGATCCACGCGATGGCCGCCTGTGCGGTGCTGACGCCGTCGGGCACCAGTTCCTCGAACTCGGCCACCGCTTTGAGGCCCTGCCCGAAGTCCACGCCGGAGAAGGTCTCCCCGACGTCGAACGCGGAGCCGGTGCGGTTGTAGTTCCGGTGGTCGTCCGCCGCGAAGGACGTGTCCTCGGTGTACTTGCCGGAGAGCAGGCCCGAGGCGAGCGGGACCCTGGCGATGATGCCCACCCCGGCTGCCTCGGCCGCGGGCAGCACTTCGTCCAGCGGCTTGAGCCGGAAGGCGTTGAGGATGATCTGCACGGTGGCCGTGCCTTCGTGGCGCATGGCTTCGAGGGCTTCGTCGGTCCGCTCCACGCTGACGCCGTAGTTCCGGATGGCACCTTCGGCCACGAGGATGTCCAGTGCGTCGTAGACCTCGGCGTTGCTGTACACGGCGGTGGGCGGGCAGTGCAGCTGGACCAGGTCCAGCTGCTCGAGGCCCAGGTTGCGCCGGGACCGGTCCGTCCACTCACGGAAGTTGGCGAGGTTGTAGTTCTCCGGCTGCTGGTCCATCCGGCGGCCCATCTTGGTGGCCACGGTGATGTCCAGGCCCGGGTTGTCCGCCAGGAACGCGCCGATGGCCTGCTCGCTCCGGCCGTCGCCATAGACGTCCGCGGTGTCGAAGAACGTGACGCCCTCTTCCACGGAGGCGGCCAGGATGGCCTGCGCCTGCGCGGGGTCCACGTTGCCCCAGTCCGCGCCAAGCTGCCACGTGCCCAGCCCAACGATGGAGACGTTCCGTCCGGTCTTGCCCAACAATCGCTTTTCCATCATCCGACTATAGGCCGTTAGCGCTCTCAAGGCGCGTGGCCAGTCCCGCTTCCTTCAGCCCCAGGTAGATCTTGTCCCGTGCGATGGGGAGCTCGGCGAACCTCACCCCCGTGGCGTTCCGGATAGCGTTGGCGAGCGCCGGTGCCACCGGGTTGAACGGGCTCTCGCTCATCGATTTCGCCCCGAGCGGGCCCAGTTTGTCGCTGGTCTCGGCGAAATAGACCTCGCTGCGGGGCACGTCCGCGAAGGTGGGGATGTGGTATTGCCGCAGGATGTCCGTGGTGACCTTCCCGCCGTCGTCCACCTTCACTTCCTCGTACAGCGCGGCGCCGAGGGCCTGCGCGATCCCGCCTTCGACCTGCCCGCGGCATTGCCGCGGATTGACCACCACGCCGGCGTCGGCGGCCTGCACGCTCTGCAAAATCTTCAGTTCGCCGGTTCCGGTGTTGACGGCCACCCGGAAGCCTTGGACGTTGAACGCCACCGATCGCGGCGTGCCGCCCCAGTGCCCCTCGGTGGCAAGCTCGACGCCGGCGGCTGCAGCGGCGTCGAAGATTTCCGTCAGCGGCACCCGCGTTCCCTCGCACACCACGGCGTCCTCGTCCAGCACGCAGCCGGAGGACTGCACCTGGCGGATGCCGGCGGCGAACGCCCGGATCCGGATAGCGAGCTCTTCCGCCGCCGCCAGCGTGGCCTTGCCGGCCACCACGGTTCCGGCCGAGCCGAACGCGCCGGTATCGTGCTGCACCAGGTCCGTGTCCGACTGCCGTACGGTGATTCGCGCCGCCGTCGTGGACAGGGCGGTGGCCGCGAGCTGGGCGTGGACAGTCGTGGTGCCGTTGCCGAATTCGGCGGTCCCGACGTCGGCGGCGTACGTTCCGTCCGGAAGGAGCCGGAGCCTGGAGTGGGCAAAGTGGCCCCGTGGCGGGACGGTGTCGATCATGGACAGCGCCGTCCCCTCCCCCGTGACCCAGTCCGGGCCCAGGTCATCGAGGCCGGCGGCCCGGTAGCGTTCGAGCCCGCGGGCCAGCGCGTCCTGCACCAGGCTGGTGCACTGGTCCAGCCCGTAGCTGCCGTAGTGCACGTCCTCTTCCGGTTCGGAGTGCGTGGAGAGCATGTCGTCACCTTCGAGGACCATGTTGCGGCGGCGGAACTCCAGCGGATCCATCCCGATCCCGGTGGCGAGCTCGTCGATGCCCGACTCGATGGCGAAGATCATCTGGCTCAGGCCGTAGCCCCGGAACGCGCCGGACGGCACCGTGTTCGTGTACACCGCGTGGGCGTCCACCTTCTTGTTGGCGCACTTGTACACGCCGAGGGATTCGCCGCAGCCGTGGAACATCACGCCCGGGGCATGGTTGCCGTAGGCGCCGGTGTTGGTGAGCACGTCCAGCTGCAGCGCGGTGAGCCGGCCGTCCCTACTGGCCCCGGCCTTGAGGTGGATGGTGAACGGGTGCCGGGTGGTGGCGGCCGTGAACTGCTCGGTCCGGGTGAATTCGAGCTGCACGGGGCGCTTCAGTTTCAGCGCGGCCAGGGCCACGACGTCCTCGGTGAGCACTTCCTGCTTGCCGCCAAAGCCGCCTCCCACGCGGCCGGCCACCACGCGGATCTGTTCCTCGGGCAGGTCAAAGACCCGCGCGAGGGTGCGCCGGACCAGGAACGGGACCTGGCTGGAGGTGCGGACCTGGAGCCGGCCGTCGTCGTCGACCGAGGCGATCGCGGCGTGCGTTTCCAGCGCAGTGTGCTGCACGCGGTGGGTCCGGTAGGTCTGCTCATGGATGAAGTCGGCCTCGGCAAACCCGGCGGCTACGCTGCCCAGTTCCGAATGCAGCTCCGCCACAACGTTCTGTTCGGGCCGGCTGATGCGCGCCGTGGCCGCGTCCTTCCCGCCGTGGACCGCCAGGGCCCCGGGGCGCATCGCTTCCTCGGGAGTGAAGACCGCCTCCAGCACCTCGTAATCGACGTTGAGGGCGCGCACGCCGGCTTCCGCCGCCGCCACGGAATCGGCGACGACGGCGGCAACTTTCTGCCCGATGAACCGGACGACGTCGTCCAGGACCCGGGTGTCGTCCGGATCGTCGGTGTACAGCTCATGCTGGGCCGTGGAGAACAGCTGCGCGGGGGCGTCCTCGTGGGTGAAGACGGCCACCACGCCGGGGATCTCCAGTGCGGCGGTTGAGTCGATGGAAAGCACCCGGGCGTGGGCGTGCGGTGACCGCAGGAGTTTCAGGTGCAGCAGTCCGGGCAGTTCCTCCGCGGGCACGTCCAGTGTGTAGCGGGCCCTTCCTGTCACGACGGCGAGGCTCGCCGGGGCGGGAACATCGGCACCAAGCTGGCCCGGCTTGGGCTCGGGCTGCCCTTCGCCGGCGATCCCCGAACCGGGACCCTTGGGGTCCGGGTGCCCTTCACGGCCGCAGACGGCGTCCTCGATGGCCCGGTAGCCGGTGCAGCGGCAAAGGTTTCCCTTGAGGTTCCGGGGCAGGTTTTCCTTTTGCTCCTCGTCGAACGTGGCGGCCGTCATCACCATGCCGGCAGTGCAGAATCCGCACTGGAACCCCTGGCGGTCCAGGAACTGCTGCTGCATCGGGTGGAGGGCGTCGGCGTCGGACGCGGTTCCGTCGGCGCTTCCACAGGTCCCTGCCAGCCCCTCAATAGTGGTGACGGCGTGCCCTTCGGCCCGAACGGCCGGGTAGATGCAGCTGTGGACGGGCGTGCCGTCCACGTGGACCGTGCAGGCGCCGCAGTCGCCGCCGTCGCAGCCTTTCTTGACGCCGAAGTTGCCCTGCTCCCGCAGGAAGGTGCGCAGGCACTGCCCGGGACGCGGCTCGGCCGCAGCCGGGACGCCGTTGATTTCAATGGCGCGGGTGGTCTCGTTGGCCATGCTCAGGCCCCTTCCTGCTGAGGCGAAGCCTGCGGTGAAGACGTTTGCTGTGGTGAAGCTGAGTGCTGTGGAGATTTTCGCTGCGGCGGCCAGAAGTCCCCGGAAACACGGGCCGGCGGAACCCCGGCAGGGGCTGCCAGTTCTGCCCTGATTTCCTCCGCGAGCCGGTAGGTCATGTCCTTCCGCCAGGCGGGCAGCCCGTGGATGTCGTCGTGGTAGAGCTCCGCCGGGATGGCGGCGTCGAGCGCTTCGACGAGGGTAGCTGCGGAGACCGTAGCGTCGGACTGCGCGGCGAAGCGCAGCTGCACGGGGCGCTTCGTGGCGGCGGTGACGGTGAGGACCAGGGTGCCGTCGGCGTCGAGCCTTCCGATCAGCAGCACCCCGGACCGTCCCAGGTTGCTCAGCGACAGGCGCCGGAACGCCACGCGGGACGCAAGCGCCGACGCCGGGAGGTGGATGCTGCGCAGGAGTTCGCCGGGTGCCAGGCAGTTCTTGCCGTCCCCCGTGACGAAGCTGGCCACCGGCACCGTGCGGCTGGTCCCGCCGGGGCCCAGCACAGTAGCTTGCCCGTCGAGGGCGGCGCACAGCGAGATCATGGGCCCGGCCGGCAGCGAGGTGCAGAGGTTGCCTCCCACGGTGGACATGTTCCACACCTTGAATGAGGCCACGAAGGAGTCGCAGCAGGGCCGGATGAGGTCCAGGGCGGTCCAGGCAGCTGCCCTGTCCTGGCTGGCGGAAGCGGGCCCGGCGGCAGGCGCCACGGCATCGGACTCCGGCAGGGCATAGAGTTCGGCCACTGTGCAGGTCGCTGCAAGCTCGATGCCGTTATCCGTCACCGTGACGGCGGGCCAGCCGGAGTCACCGAGGTCCAACAGGCGCCGAAGCGGCTCCTTGCCGAAGGCGAGGCTCCCGTAGGAGAAGAGGACTGTTCCGCCGGCGAGCCAGGCATCGCCGTCGCGCCATTCTGCCGGGTCCTGGGTGCGGACCACGGCCTCGATGGTGTTCATGTCCATGGGGTCTCCTGGTGTTGCGGGGTGCTGAAGTTCTGAGTTGTAACGGTGTGGATGGGGCCGGTGTGAATGGGGCCGGCACCGTCCTTCAGCGACGATGCCTGCACGGATGCACCGGCGGTGCGGCTGCGGCTGGCCACGAGTTCGGCGGTGATGGACACCGCCACTTCGGCCGGGGTGACTGCACCGAGGTCCAGTCCGATGGGCGAATGCAGCCGGGACAGGTCTTCGGCGGTGACGCCCGCGGCAAGCAATGAGTCGACGCGCTGCCGGTGGCTGCGGCGCGATCCCATCGCGCCGACATAGGCCAGGTCCAGGCCCAGCGCGGTTTGCAGCAGCGGAATGTCGAATTTGGGATCGTGGGTCAGGACGCACGCCACGGTCCGGGCGTCGATCCGTCCTGCCGCTGCTTCCCCGGCCAGGTAGCGGTGCGGCCAGGCCGTGACCACCTGCTCCGCACCGGCGAAGCGTGACTGGCTTGCGAAGGCCGGCCGGGCATCGCACAGCGTCACGTAATAGCCCAGCAACTGGGCGGCGGGCAGCAGGGCTGCGCCGAAGTCGTTGGCGCCGAAGATCAGCAGCCGGGCGGGTGGCAGCCGGCTCTCGACAAGCAGGCTGATCGGCTCCGGGCTCGGTTCCGGGCCGGTGGCCGAGTTCGTAGCGTGGTTCTGTGGCACCGTTGCGCCGGAAACGCAGCCCTCCGGCGGGGCAAGCCGCACCAGGCCGGTCCGGCCGTCGCGGAGCAGCGGTTCCAGTTGGGCAGCGGCTGCCCGCAGCAACTGCCGTGCGGGCGGTGCGCCGATGGATGCCAGTCCCATCAGCGCCGCAAGTTCAGCCGAGGAATCCACCCGGAAGCTGGCCGGATCCGGGATCACGACGGCGCCGCCCCCGTTCGCGTCCACCCTCCGGATCAGCGCGAGAGCGCTGGCGGGTCCGGGACCGGCAAGGGTCCGCAGCTTCTCCAGCCGGAGCCCTTGGGGCGCCGAGCCCAGCGGCTCGATGTGGATCTCCAGCTCACCGCCGCAGGTGAGCCCGACGGCAAACGCGTCCTCGGCGCTGTAGCCGAAAAACTCACGGCGTGTGCCGCCGTCGTGCATCGCCTGCAAAGCCGCCTCCACCACGGCGCCTTCAACGCAGCCGCCGGACAGGCTCCCCAGCACTTCGCCGGCTTCGGACACGAGCATGGACGTGCCCAGCGGCCTCGGCACGGATCCGCCCGCGCCCACCACGGTGGCCACTGCGCAGCGCTGGCCGGTGACGGCGGGCTGCCACTCCCTGAGTGAGGGCATCAGATCCAACATTGCTGCACTCCCTTTTCCTGTGCGGCGATGGTGTCCATATTCTCGTTCCTATCCTGCGCCGGGGGAAGCACCGGCAGTTGTGGCGCCTGCGTCAGTTTCATTGCAGTTTTTACTGCGATTGAGTTGGCCGCCAGTTGGCGGACCGCATTTTGGTGGACCGGGGCCGGCCCCATCTGCCTGCCCCGGTCCGGTCTAAGGGTGTTCCTACGTCCGGGTTCCTACGCGCCCAGCAGGGCGTTAATGGGACCGCGGGCGAAGTACACCAGGAAGCCGGCCGTGACCACCCACATGAGTGGGTGCACTTTCCGGATCTTGCCCGAGCAGGCGCTGATGACCGCCCAGGAGATGAAGCCGACGCCGATGCCGTTGGCGATGGAGTAGCTCAGCGGCATGGTGACGATGGTCAGGAACGCCGGCAGCGCCACGGAGAATTTGCTGAACTTGATCTCGCGGATCTGGGCCATCATCATCGCGCCCACCACCACCAGGGCGGCGGCGGCAACTTCCAGCGGCACCACCGAAGTGAGCGGTGTCAGGAACATCGAGCCCAGGAACAGCACACCCGTGACCACGGAGGCCAGCCCGGTACGGGCCCCTTCCCCGATGCCCGCGGCGGAATCGATGTACACGGTGTTGGACGACCCCGAGGTCGCACCTCCGGCCACGGCTCCCAGGCCTTCAACGATAAAGGCCGACTTCAGCCGGGGGAACGTGCCGTCCTTGTGCGCCACGCCGGCGCTCTTGGCCAGGCCGGTCATGGTGCCCATGGCGTCGAAGAAATTGGTGAACACCAGCGTGAACACCAGCATGGTTGCGGCGAGCCCGCCGATCCGGCCGAAGGCGCCGAACAGGTCGAACTGGCCCACCAGGGACAGGTCCGGGGCGGACACCAGGTGGCCGGAGAGGACAGGGGTGTTCAGGTGCCAGCCGCCGGGGTTGCTCGCGCTGCCGGGGCCGATCTTCATAACGGCCTCAACCACGGCGGCCAGTGCGGTGGTGGCCACGATGCCGATCAGCAGGCCGCCCTGCACCTTCCGGGCCACGAGGACTCCCATGACCAGCAGGCCCACAATGAACACCAGGGTGGGAACCGAGGTGATGGATCCGTTGTCGCCCAGCTGGACCGGAGGACCGGCCGTGGTGGCCCGGACAAAGCCGGAATCCACGAACCCGATGAAGGCGATGAACAGGCCGATGCCCACCGTGATAGCGGCCTTGAGCTCCTTGGGAACCGCCCGGAAGATGGCGGTCCGGGCGCCGGTGACACCGAAGAGGACGATCAGGATGCCGTTGATGACCACCAGGCCCATGGCCTCGGCCCAGGTGACCTCCTGGATCACGGCCACGGCAAGGAAGGAGTTGATGCCCAGGCCGGCCGCGAGCCCGAAGGGCAGGTTGGCGATCAGCCCGAACAGGATGGTCATGACGCCGGCGGTGAGGCCGGTGACCGCGCCCACCTGCGCTGCGGACAGCCAGCCGCCGGCAACATCGGTGGGGGCATTGTCCGCGCTGAAGCCACCAAGGATCAGCGGGTTCAGGATGACGATGTAGGCCATGGTAAAGAACGTGACCAGGCCGCCGCGCACCTCGCGGACCACAGTGGAACCGCGCTTGGTGATATCGAAGAAGCGGTCCAGGAAAGCGTTCGTCGGCTGCGGGCGCTTGGGTGCGGCAGGCCGCTGCCCGTTGCCTTGCGGATGCCCGCCCGTGGTGGTGTCCAGGATTGTCATCTCAGCCACCGGCCCTAGTAGTCAATCCTGGAGTCGAGCGTATTCCAGGTGTTGAAGGGTTCGAGGATCGGCGGTGCCTGCGGGTCGTCGAGTTCCAGCTTGGCCACCGGCATGAGCGCGTCGCGCCCGCCGTTTTCGAAGTACTCGTAGAACACGGCGTCGTCGAAGCCCACGGAGGCGGCGTCGTGCCGGTCCGCCGCAAACACCACCCGCTCCACCCTGGCCCACAGCGCCGACGCGAGGCACATGGGGCACGGCTCGCAGCTGGTGTAGAGGGTTGCGCCGGTGAGGTCGAACGTGCCCAGCTCGCTGCAGGCGCGGCGGATGGCCGTGACTTCGGCGTGGGCTGTGGGGTCATTCGTGGCGGTGACGCGGTTGACGCCGCCGAACGTTTTTCCGTCTGCCGTGACGATGACGGCGCCGAACGGGCCGCCGCTGTTCAGGACGTTGGCCGTGGCCAACCTGATTGATTTGGCCAGGTAATCCTGGGCCGTGACGGTGGTACTCATGATGCGACTCCCTTTGCTGGGAAGCCGGTACGCCGAGGTGGGACGAAATGGCCAGATGCGACGGTTACCAGGCTTCAGCATGTGCTTTTGAAGGTTAAGTTGCGCCTGGTAGATAGCTTCCCCGGAGTCCGGGGGCCCGCCTTTGGCAAAATCGAGATTAGCACCGGAACGTGAGCTGCGCCATAGGTTTTGGAAAGTTAATTTCGTGATGTGAAATTTAGTCGGCCGGGCGGGGCCCCGGAAGGGGGGCCGCAGGCTGTCACAATCCAGTGCGTTGACGCGGCGCTTCCCGCCGTCCTACGCTGATGCCCAACCGGCGCTCGCCTTCGACTGCGCCGGGAGCCTGGATCAGCAGACAGGCCCTCACTGAGCTGGCATTTCATCCGCACGCTCAGACAGGACTCCCCCCTATGGCTACCCGACCCTCCGCGCACCGGCTCTGGATCCGGAACCCGCTCGCGGCCTTCACCGCCAACACCCTGGACGCCTCCGGCGGCATCGTGGTGAGCGGCGGTGTCATCACGGAAGTGCTCGCCGCCGGCCAGTTGCCGTCAGGTCCCTGCCGGGAAACGTTCGACGCCGGCAGCCACGTCCTGTTTCCCGGCCTGATCAACACCCACCACCACTTTTACCAAACGCTGACGCGCGCCTGGGGTCCGGTGGCCAACGCCCCGCTGTTCCCGTGGCTGCAGAACCTGTACCCGGTCTGGGCGCGGCTCACGCCGCGGGACCTGGAACTGGCCGCTACGGTTGCCCTTGCGGAGCTGCTGCTCTCCGGCTGCACCACTGCCGCTGACCACCACTACCTCTTCCCGGCCGGCATGGAGGACGCCATCGACATCGAGGTCCGCGCGGTGCGGGAGCTGGGCATGCGGGCCACGCTCACGCGCGGTTCCATGACGCTCGGGGAGGACGACGGCGGGCTGCCGCCGCAGTCCACCGTCCAGGCGCCGGAGGTGATCCTGGCGGACAGCGAACGGCTCATCCGCGAGTACCACGAGCGCGGCGACGGTGCCGTGATCCAGATTGCCCTGGCCCCGTGTTCGCCGTTTTCCGTGACCAAGGAGATCATGGCCGAAAGCGCCTCACTCGCAGAGCGGCACGACGTCCGGCTGCACACGCACCTGGCCGAAACCCTGGACGAGGAGGACTTCTGCCGGGAGATGTTCGGGCTGCGCACGGTGGAATACCTGGAGAGCGTGGGCTGGCTGACGGACCGGACCTGGCTGGGCCACGGCATCCATTTCAGCGACTCGGAAATCGCCGCGCTGGGAGCCGCGGGCACCGCCGTCGCGCATTGCCCCACGTCCAACATGCGGCTGGCTTCAGGCACGGCACGCGTGCTGGAACTTGAAGACGCAGGAGTCCCGGTGGGGCTGGGAGTGGACGGTTCGGCGTCGAACGATGCCTCCAACATGATCCTGGAGGCGCGGCAGGCGCTGTACCTGCAGCGGCTGCGCTACGGTGCGCAGGTCCCGGTGGAGCGCGCGCTGGGTTGGGCGACGCGGGGGTCGGCGGCCGTGCTGGGCCGCGGTGACCTGGGGCAACTGGCGCCGGGAATGCAGGCGGACCTGGCCCTGTTCAAACTCGACGAGCTGCGGTTCTCCGGCAGCCACGATCCGGTGGCCGCGCTCCTGCTGTGCGCAGCAGACCGGGCCGACCGGGTGATGGTAGGCGGTCAATGGCGGGTGGTCGACGGGCAGATTCCGGGGCTGGATATTGCCGGGCTAATCGCGGAGCACTCGGCCGCGGCCCGGAAGCTGGTGAACGGGTAGCCGGGGCCTATGCCCCGGCATCCGATCGTTGCTAGCGTTGCGGCATGAGCCCGTCGAAGACTCCGGCCGAGATCCTCACCATTGACGGCGCCGAGGTTCGCATCTCGAGCCCGGACAAGGTGGTGTTCCCCGAGCCCGGGCTGACCAAGCTCGACCTGGTGCGCTACTACCTCGCAGTCGCGGATGGTGCGCTGCGAGGCGCCGGGGGCCGGCCGATGGTGCTCAAGCGCTTCCCGAAGGGCATCGACGCCGAACCGTTCTTCCAGAAACGCGTGCCCGAAAACCACCCCGACTTCATCGACACGGCAACACTGCACTACGCCTCCGGGACATCGGCCGAAGAGGCCGTTATCCGGAATGCCGCGGGCCTGGCGTGGGTGGTGAATCTTGGCTGCCTGGACCTCAATCCGCATCCCGTACGCGCCGAGGACCTCGAGCATCCCGACGAACTCCGGGTGGACCTCGATCCGATGCCGGGGGTCGACTGGTCTCAAATGGTGGACGTCGCCTATGTGGCGCGTGAGGTGCTCGACGACGCGGGGCTGGTCGGGTGGCCGAAGACGAGCGGCTCGCGCGGACTACACATCCTGGTGCGCATTGCGCCGCGGTGGTCGTACCGCGACGTGCGGCTCGCCGCCGAGACGCTCGCCCGCGAGGTGGAGAACCGCGCTCCCGGCCTGGCCACCGCGAGGGGGTGGAAGGAGGAACGCGGCGAGAGTGTGTTCGTCGACTTCAACCAGAACGCCAAGGACCGCACCGTGGCATCCGCCTACTCGGTCCGGCCACTGCCCGACGCCCGGGTTTCGACGCCGCTCACCTGGGACGAGGTCCGCAGCACCCGGCCGGAACAGTTCACGGTGCCCACGGTGCTGGAGCGCTTTGCGAACCTCGGCGACCCTCACGCCGGGATCGACGACGCGGCGGGCACGCTCGACGGGCTCCTCGCCCTGGCAGCCGAATTCGGGCCCGCCGAGAAACCGCCTCGCAGCGGTGATGGATCAGGCCGCCGGCAGTCGACGATGCCGCTGATCGAGGTGGCCCGGACCAGGACCAAGCCCGAGGCGCTCGCGGCACTCGACGAGTGGAAATCCCTGCACGCGGACGTCGTCCCGGCCCTGCACCCCGCCGACATCCTGGTCGATGGAATGCGCGGATCAAGCTCGCTCTGGTACCGGGTGCGGGTGAACCTGCAGCACGTTCCGGATGCGGAGCGTCCGCCGCAGGAGGAGCTCATCGCCGACTACGATCCCTGGGCGGGCAGGGAGTGGCCGGGGCGCCCGGAGTCCTGAGGCCCGCGACACGCACAGTGCCAGGCGAAACGCAAAGTGCTAGCCGAGGATGCGTGCAGCCAGCCCCGTTACCGACGTTGGCCGCCGAAACCCGGCAGGCCGTGGACCCAGCGCGAGAACCGGCCCGGGACGTGTTCCCGGTCTGCGGGCAGGTAGAAGTCCGGATCCGTTCCGCCTCCAAGGGGGAGGTAGAACTCCTGGACTGAGGGTGCCGCCGTCTGTGCCGGTGCAACCGGCGTTGTGTCCTGCTGGTACATCTGATCCTCCTCCGAGGTGGTTGATGGCTCGTTCAAAGATTCCGCAAAATGGAAAATAACTTTTGCTATGTGAAATAGCCTAGGGTGAGCCCCTGGTGTTCGTCAATGGTTCCGGGCGCCTTCCGGTCACAATCGGATTTTTCAAGGAGTGATGTACACCACGGCAAAGCTCGGCTACGCTTTAAGTCAACTCGTGGCGTAGGTCACGTAACCTGGGAGCAGCAGGCAGGGTCGTAATGAGCTGGCGTCATTGGATGCCGGCTCTTTTTTGTTGGGTCGGCTCCATCAGAAACGCGTGCGAAACACGCGCTTAATTTCAATGATGGAACCTAGGTTCCACATCACGGAAGTTGGGAACAGACCATGAGCAGCAAAATCATCCTCGGCCAGAACCAGTACGGCAAGGCCGAAGTCCGGGTTGTAAAAATCACTCGCGACACCGACCGCCACGAGATCGAAGACCTGAACGTCACCTCGCAGCTTCGCGGGGACTTCGCCGCCGCCCACCTCGAAGGCGACAACAGCCACGTCGTTGCCACGGACACGCAGAAGAACACCATCTACGCGTTTGCCCGTGAGGGCGTCGGCTCACCGGAGGCATTCCTCCTGCGGCTGGGCGAGCACTTCACGTCCAGCTTCGGCTGGGTCACCGGCGGCCGCTGGGAAGCCGAGTCCTACAGCTGGGACCGGATCCAGGCCCACGGCGCGGAGCACGACCACTCCTTCGTGCGAAAGGGCCAGGAAGTCCGCACTGCGGTTTTGGTCCGCGACGGCGGGGCAGCACACCTCATCTCGGGCCTGAAGGACCTCACCGTCCTCAAGTCCACCCAGTCCGGCTTCGTCGGCTACCCGCGGGACAAGTACACCACCCTGCCGGAAACCACCGACCGCATCCTTGCGACGGATGTTTCCGCCCGCTGGCGCTTCAACGCCAACACCGACTTCAGCTCGCTCGATTTCAACAAGAGCTACGAAGACGTCAAGAGCCTGCTGCTGGAGGGCTTCACCGAGAAGTACTCGCACGCCCTGCAGCAGACCCTGTTCGACATGGGCGCCAAAGTTCTGGAGGCACACGGCGAGATCGACGAAATCAAGTTCTCGATGCCCAACAAGCACCACTTCCTGGTGGACCTCTCGCCATTCGGCCTCGATAACCCCAACGAGGTCTTCTTTGCCGCCGACCGCCCGTACGGCCTGATCGAGGCCACCGTCCAGCGCGAGGACGCCGCCCCGGCGGACATCGCCTGGTCCGGCATCGCCGGCTTCTGCTAAGCCGCACGTAGCAGGCCGCGCCTGGGGTTGAGCCCGTCGAAATCCCTTGGGTATCGACGGGCTCAACCAGCGGCCACCGACCAGCGGCCACGCGTCGATTGAACCCGTCGAAATCCCCACCAATGATTCACAACTGTTAGCCAGACACCGTTAGCCAGACAAAGACGTCTGCCATGAACCAAGAAAGTCTGCCATGAACACCAAGAAGAAATCCGGCGCTGCAAAGGCCGCCACCGGCCGCAAGCAGTCCGACCGCCCCGAAGACCAGCGGCTGCCCCTCGGAAGCACATTCGCCTACGGCTTCCAGCACGTGCTCACCATGTACGGCGGCATCATCGCCCCGCCGCTGATCATCGGCGCAGCCGCCGGCATGTCATCGCAGGACATCGGCCTGCTGATCGCGGCCTGCCTTTTCGTCGGCGGCCTTGCCACGATTCTCCAGACGGTAGGCATCCGGTTCTTTGGATCCCAGTTGCCCCTGGTCCAGGGCGTGTCCTTCGCCGGTGTTTCCACCATGGTGGCGATCGTCCACGGCGGCGGCGGGATCCAGGCGGTCTTTGGCTCGGTCATCGCGGCCTCGCTGATCGGCCTGCTCATCACCCCGTTGTTTTCCAAGATCATCCGCTTCTTCCCGCCGGTGGTGACGGGCACGGTCATCACCACCATCGGCCTGACGCTGATGCCGGTCGCGGCCAACTGGGCCATGGGCGGCAACAGCAAGGCGCCGAACTACGGCAGCATGGCCAACATCGGCCTGGCCGCAGCCACCATGGCGATCGTGCTGCTGCTCAGCAAAGTGGGCAACGCCGCCATCTCCCGGCTTTCCATCCTGCTGGCCATGGTGCTCGGCACGGTGATTGCGTTCGTCTTCGGCATGGCGGATTTCTCCAAGGTGGGCCAGGGCGAAATCGTCGCGTTCCCCACCCCGTTCGCGTTCGGCCCGCCCACCTTCGAAATCGCCGCGATCATCTCCATGCTGATCGTCATCCTGGTGACGCTCACCGAGACCTCCGCGGACATCATCGCAGTCGGCGAGATCGTGGGCACCAAGGTTGACTCCAAGCGCATCGGCGACGGCCTGCGGGCGGACATGCTCTCCAGCGCCATCTCGCCGCTGTTCAACTCGTTCACCCAGAGCGCCTTTGCCCAGAACGTGGGACTGGTCGCCATCACGGGCGTCAAGAGCCGCTTCGTGGTCAGCGCCGGCGGCCTGATCCTGGTGATCCTGGGCCTCCTGCCGGTTCTTGGCCGGGTGGTCGCGGCGGTGCCGACGCCCGTCCTGGGCGGTGCCGGCGTCGTACTCTTTGGAACTGTTGCCGCCAGCGGCATCCGGACACTGGCCAAGGTGGAGTACCGGAACAACATGAACCTGATCATCGTGGCAGCATCCATCGGCTTCGGCATGATCCCGATCGCCGCGCCGGCGTTCTACGACAAGTTCCCCTCCTGGTTCGGCACCATCTTCCACTCGGGCATCAGCTCGGCCGCGGTCATGGCCATCCTGCTGAACCTGCTCTTCAACCACCTCAAGGCCGGCAATTCCGAGAACCAGTCCGTCTTTGTGGCCGGCACCGGCCGCGTGGTCCGCGAAGAAGACCTCAAGTGCCTGGCGGACGGCGACCGTTACGAAGGCGGCAAGCTGATCGACTGCGACGGCAAGGAAGTCCCGGTGGAGTCGGCGTCGAAATCTGACCACTAAGCCCACCGACTGGCACAACAAGCGCGAACGGACAGTTACGGCCCCTTTCCGAAGGGCCGTAACTGTCCGTTCGCGCTTTGCTCGGGCTGTGAGACGGTTGTTTCATGAGGATCGATGAACGAATCGAACGGCAGTATGCAGAGCTGAGCCCCCAGGAGCAGAAGGCGGCGGACACCCTCCTGGACCACCTCGGGGACCTCGCCGTCTACAACGCCGCGGAACTCGCCAGGCTGAGCGGCGTCTCGAAAGCGACCATGAGCCGGCTGTTCCGCCGCCTCGGCTTCGAGGATTTCAACGAAGTCAAGGAACACACCCGGTCCATCCGTTCCAGCGGGATGCCGCTGGGTCCGCAGTCGTCCGACGGCGGCCCGGCCGCCCACTTCGGGCAGGAACAGGAAAACCTGCGCCGCCTCGCCGAATCGCTCGACGAGGACAAACTGTCGGAGGCCAGCGGCAAGCTCGCCGGCGCCGGAACCGTGCTGCTGCTCGGCTTCCGCAACAGCTTTCCCGTAGCGCTGCACTTCCGTCAGCAGCTCCTCCAGTGCCGCCCGGCGGTGGCCGTGGCGCCGCAGCCCGGGCAGAGCATCGGCGAAGAGCTCGCCGGCCTGGGCGCCGGGGACGCGGTGGTCCTGTTTGGCTTCCGACGGCGGCCTGCCGGGTTCCGCAAAGTCCTCCAGGCAGCGTCTGCCACCGGGGCAACCACGGTTCTGATCGGGGACCCGAGCGCACGCCGGCTGGCCGCGGACGCCACGCTGTGGCTCGAGTGCCCGGTGGACGGCGCGCATGCCTTTGACAGCTACGCCGCTGCCATGAGCCTGGTCAGCGTGCTCGCGAACGGCGTCCTCGTAGCCCTCGGACGGCCCGGGCGCGAGCGCGTCCGCGACGTTACGGGCTTGTTCGACACCCTGGGCGAAATCGAAGCGAAGTAGGTCGCCCCGAAGTAAACAGGATTTCTTGCACCAGAAACAGCTCTGAAACATTGGTTCCATCTAATTGAAAGTGTGAAACGGCCGGATCGGCGGCTGTCCCAATCTTTCAGAGGAAACCATGACAGACTCCGCGATGGCCGCACCCCGGGTTGAAGCGCCCGCCCGCACCGGCCAGCTCCCCGACTACGATCCCCAGCTCAGCAATGAGGACCTCGTCCCCCTGAAGAACCAGCGCTGGACCAGTTACAACCTGTTCGCCTTCTGGATGTCCGACGTCCACAGCATCGGCGGCTATGTCACGGCCGGCAGCCTCTTCGCCCTGGGCCTGGCCAGCTGGCAGGTCCTCGTGGCACTGCTGGCGGGCATCGTGATCGTCAACATCTTCTGCAACCTCGTCGCCAAGCCCAGCCAGCTGACCGGTGTCCCGTACCCGGTCATCAACCGGGCCGTCTTCGGCGTCAAGGGCGCCAACATCCCGGCCATCATCCGCGGGCTGATCGCGGTTGCCTGGTACGGCGTCCAGACCTTCCTCGCCTCCGAAGCCCTGGTGATCGTCTTCCTCAAGTTCTTCCCCGGCATGGCACCGCTGTACGACGTCGAACAGAACGGTTTCCTGGGACTCTCCACCCTGGGCTGGATCTGCTACGGCATCCTCTGGGTGGCCCAGGCCGCGCTGTTCTGGAACGGCATGGAAAGCATCCGAAAGTTCATCGACTTCGCCGGTCCCGCCGTCTACGTGGTGATGCTGGTCCTGGCCATTTACCTGGTCTCCAAGGCCGGCATCGGCAACATCAGCCTGAATCTTTCGAGCGGTCCGCCCCTGGATTTCGCAGCCTCCATCCCCGTGATGATCTCCGCCATCGCCCTGGTGGTTTCCTACTTCTCCGGTCCGATGCTCAACTTCGGCGATTTCGCGCGCTACGGCAAGAGCTACAAGGCCGTGAAGAAGGGCAACTTCCTGGGCCTGCCGGTGAACTTCCTGTTCTTCTCGCTCCTGACCGTCATCACGGCTTCGGCCACCATCCCGGTGTTCGGCCGCCTCATCACGGACCCGGTCAAGACGGTCCAGGAAATCGACACCGTATTCGCCGTCCTGCTGGGCGGACTAACCTTCGTCATCGCCACCGTGGGCATCAACATCGTAGCCAACTTCATTTCGCCCGCGTTCGACTTCTCCAACGTCAGCCCGCAGAAAATCAGCTGGCGGGCAGGCGGCATGATTGCCGCCGTCGGCTCCGTTATCCTGACCCCGTGGAACTGGTACTCCAACAACGACGCCATCCACTACACCCTGGGTGTCCTGGGCGCCTTGATCGGCCCGCTGTTCGGCATCCTGATCGCCGGGTACTACGTGGTGAGCCGACAGAAAGTCTGGGTGGACGACATGTACACGCTGAAGACCACCGGCCGGTACTGGTTCCGCAACGGCTACAACCCGAACGCGGTCAAGGCGGTGGCCATCAGCGGCGCCATCTCCATCGCGTCCGTGGTAATCCCCAAGATCCTGCTCGACACCGGCGCCACCTCGGTGAACGCCACCTGGATCGGCAACTACAGCTGGTTCCTCGGATGCGCCCTCGGCTTCGTCGTCTTCCGGGCGCTGGAGCGCAAGTCCCCGATGATCTCGCTCGAACCCGCCGGGGAGGACAGCGGAGCGGTCAGCGACGGCACGCTGGTTTAGCACCCGCCGCCGTCGAAACCCTGGCCCTCCAGTTGTCAAGCGCGAACGGACACTTGCGGCCCCCTGCCATCAGGAAGACGGGCCGCAAGTGCCCGTTCGCGCTCGGAGTAGGGGGCTTAAGTGCCCGTTCGCGCTTGGAGGTACGGCGGGACGTACGACGGCGGGGGTCAGTTTTGGTTGAGCTCGTCCGAGATTGCCTGGGCTGCTTCGCGCAGCAGCGGCACGGCGCGTTCGGCGAAGGACTGGTCCACGCGGGACACCGGCCCGGACACGGAAATGGCCGTGGGCGTCGGCGCGTTCGGGACCGCCATCGCAAAGCAGCGGACGCCGATCTCCTGCTCCTCCTCATCGATGGAGTAGCCGCGTTCACGGATCAGCTTCAGGTCAAGGAGCAGGGAATCGATGTCGCCGATGCTCTTGGGAGTGGGCGTGGGCATGCCGCTGCGCTGGACGATCCCGCGCACGGTCTCGTCGTCGAGCTGGGCCAAGATCGCCTTGCCCACGCCGGTGGCGTGGGTGTGGGCGCGGCGGCCCACTTCGGTGAACATGCGCATGGAGTGCAGGGACGGGACCTGGGCCACGTAAATGACCATGTCCGAGTCCAGCACCGCCATGTTGGAGGTCTCCCCCAGCCGGTCCACGAGGGACTTGAGCTGCGGCCGGGCGAGTGCACCAAGCTGCTTGTTGGCGCCTTCGCCGAGCCGGATGAGCCGCGGGCCGAGGGCATAGCGGCGGTTGGGCAGCTGGCGGATGTAGCCCAGCGTGACCAACGTGCGCAGCAGGCGGTGGATCGTGGGAAGCGGCAGGTCGGTGGAGGACGAGAGCTCGCTGAGCGTGACGTCTCCGCCGGCATCAGTGATCAGTTCCAAAAGTTCGAAGACGCGCTCAACGGACTGCACGCCTCCCGGGGCTTTTTCAGCCATAACCGTGGTCTCCTGCGGTATCGGTTCCGACAACTCTTATCCACATCGTGAAAAAAATTGCTTAGAAGACCCAAGATACAGCACGCGCACGCCTCCGTCGATGCACTTTCAGGGCTTGTGTTTCCACAAAGTAGATAATAATATCCATAATACGAAAATATTTGATTGAGCAGTACGCCCGGAGGCACTCAGCGTCCGGGCCCGACGAGGAGGAACATTCAATGGCGAACCCGAGCCCCGGAAATTCGATCACCCTGCGCGTTGAGGCGCCGTCCAGCTTCACCGCGACCAGCGAACTGGCCGCCGCCGTCGGAGCTGCCGGCGCAGCCATCACCGCCCTGGACGTCACCGAGTCCCACCACGAGACCCTGGTTGTGGACGTCACCTGCAACACCACCGACGACGAACACGCCGCCCGCGTCAAGGACGCCCTGAACGCGCTCGACGGCGTTACGGTCCAGCATGTCTCCGACCGCACGTTCCTGATGCACCTCGGCGGCAAGCTCGAGGTGGTCCCGAAGGTCGCCCTCCGCAACCGCGACGACCTGTCCCGCGCCTACACCCCCGGCGTCGCCCGCGTCTGCCTGGCCATCGCGGAGGACCCCTCAGCGGCACGCAACCTGACCGTTAAGCGCAACACCATCGCCGTCCTGACCGACGGTTCAGCCGTCCTTGGCCTGGGCAACATTGGCCCGGCCGCGGCCCTGCCCGTGATGGAAGGCAAGGCCGCCCTGTTCAAGCAGTTCGCCAACGTTGACGCATGGCCGGTCTGCCTGGACACCCAGGACACCGAGGAAATCATTATGATCGCCAAGGCCATGGCCCCCGTCTACGGCGGCATCAACCTTGAGGACATTGCCGCCCCGCGCTGCTTCGAGATCGAAAACCGGCTCCGCGAGGAACTGGACATCCCGGTCTTCCACGACGACCAGCACGGAACGGCAATCGTCACCCTGGCGGCGCTAGTCAACGCGCTGCGCGTAGTGGGCAAGAAGCTCGCCGACGTCAGGATCGTGGTGTCCGGAGTCGGCGCCGCGGGCTCGGCCATCATCCAGCTCCTCAAGGCTCAGGGCGCGCAGCACATCATCGCCGCCGGCCGCTCAGGCGCCATCCACTCCGGCGCGGAATACAGCGACGAACACCGCAGCTGGATCGCGGCCAACACCAACGAGGAAGGCTTCTCCGGCACCCTGCACGAGGCACTCGTCGGAGCGGACGTCTTCATCGGCGTCAGCGCCCCGCACGTGATCGGCGAGGAGCAGGTGGCCGCCATGGCCAAGGATGCGATCGTATTCGCCATGGCTAACCCCACCCCGGAAATCGACCCGGTGGTAGCGTCGAAGCATGCGGCAGTGGTGGCTACGGGGCGCAGCGACTTCCCCAACCAGATCAACAACGTCCTGGCATTCCCGGGGTTCTTCCGCGGGCTGCTCGATGCCGGCGCCTCGGACATCACGCCGGACATGCTCGTGGCCGCAGCCGAAGCCATCGCCAACCGCGTGGCTGACGACGAACTCAATGCCAGCTACATCATCCCCAGCGTTTTTGACCCGCACGTTGCCGCCGACGTTGCCGCGGCCGTAGCCAACGCAGCGCACGCAGCACGGGCGGCCAATGCAGCAAACGCAGCCACTGCAGCCCTAGAACCCGCCAACGCCTGATTCGCAGCCCAGAAAGGACCCGGACAATGGCTCTCTCAGTCACAGACCCGCAGCCGATTGCACGAGCAGAGGAAATCCTCACCCCGAAGGCCCTGGCCTTCGTCGAGGAGCTCCACAAGCGGTTTGCGGGCACCCGCGCCGAACTCCTCAAAGCCCGCGTGGCCAAGCGCGAGCAGGTGGCCCGGACCGGAAAGCTTGATTTCCTGCCCGAAACCAAGGATGTCCGCGAGGGTGACTGGAAGGTGGCTCCGGCGCCTGCCGCGCTGCAGGACCGCCGCGTGGAAATGACCGGCCCTGCCTCGCCGGCCAAGATGGCCATCAATGCCCTTAACTCCGGTGCCAAGGTGTGGCTGGCTGACCTCGAGGACGCCAGCACACCCACCTGGGCCAACGTCATCGACGCCATCCTGAACCTGCGCGACGCCGCCGCCGGAACCCTGAGCTACACCTCGCCCGAGGGCAAGGAATACCGGCTCCGCACCGATGCCCCGCTCGCCGTCGTGGTGGCCCGCCCCCGCGGCTGGCACATGGATGAGCGCCACCTCCTGCTCGACGGCGAACACACCGTGGGCGCGCTGGTGGACTTCGGCCTGCACTTCTTCCACACCGCCAAGCAGCTCCTCCTCAACGGCCAGGGCCCGTACTACTACCTGCCCAAGATGGAGAGCCACCTCGAGGCGCGCCTCTGGAACGAGGTGTTCGTCTTCGCGCAGGACTTCCTGGGCATCCCGCAGGGCACCATCAAGGCCACCGTGCTGATCGAGACCATCCCTGCAGCGTTCGAGATGGACGAGATCCTGTACGAACTCCGTGACCACGCAGCAGGGCTGAACGCCGGCCGCTGGGACTACCTGTTCAGCATCATCAAGTACTTCCGCGACGCCGGGGCGGAGTTTGTGCTGCCGGACCGCGCCACCGTGGCCATGACGGCACCGTTCATGCGCGCCTACACCGAGCTGCTGGTCAAGACGTGCCACCACCGCGGCGCGTTTGCCATGGGCGGCATGGCGGCCGTCATCCCCAACCGCCGCGAACCCGAGGTCACCGCCCAGGCGTTCGAGAAGGTGCGTGCGGACAAGACGCGCGAGGCCAACGACGGCTTCGACGGCTCATGGGTGGCCCACCCGGACCTGGTCCCGGTGTGCCAGGAAGTGTTCGATTCCGTCCTGGGCGAGCGGCCCAACCAGCTGGACAAGCAGCGCCCGGAGGTCAGCGTCACCGCGGACCAGCTCCTGGACATCGCCTCGGCCGACGGCAAGGTCACGGAGGCCGGGCTTCGCCTGAACCTCTACGTCGCGGTCGCGTACACGGCCGTGTGGATCTCGGGCAACGGCGCGGTGGCCATCCACAACCTGATGGAAGACGCCGCCACGGCCGAGATCTCCCGTTCGCAGGTCTGGCAGCAGATCCGCAACAGCGTGGTCCTGGCCGATACCGGCAACACGGTCACGCGGGAACTGGTCAGCACCATCCTGGCCGAGGAGACCGAAAAGCTCCGCGGCGAAGTGGGCGAGGAGTCCTTCGCCAGGTACTACAAGCCGGCCAGCGAACTGATCGGGGACATCTGCCTGTCCGAGGAGTACACCGATTTCCTCACCACCCCGGCCTACGAACTGGTGGGCTGAGGCATGGCGGTTCCCTCCGGCTCCCTCAGCGCGGACGATCTGGCGCAGATCGACGCACAGCTGGCCCCCACCGACCGGCTGCTGGAGCGCAACTACCCGGGCGACGACGGCACACGCCAGCCCGTGCATACCGTGTATGTACCGGCGGACCGTTTCACGCCGTCGTTCGCTGCTGAGTGGGGCGCCGAGGCGCTGGCGGCGGCGGAAGCCCACGGCGGCCTAGCGCGTCTGGGCCACTTGCTGGGCCAGGACACCGAACTCGCCGAGGCCGTGGCGTCACGCGTCCAGGCCAAGCTGGAAAGCGAACCGATTGAAGACCTGCGCCTGGACTTCGAAGACGGTTTCGGTGACAGGGGCGACGACGCCGAGGACGCTGCCGCTGTTGCGTCGGCTTCCGCCGTGGCCGCCGCAGTCGCGGCCGGCTCAGCGCCCCCGTTCATCGGCATCCGCTTCAAGTGCTTCGAAGCGGCTACCCGTGCCCGCGGCCTCCGGACCCTGGACCTGTTCGTTTCCGGGCTGGCAGCGGCGGGCGAGCTGCCGCAGGGCCTGATCCTCACCCTTCCCAAAGTCACCACCGTGGCGCAGGTGAAGGCCATGGAATTCGCCGTCTCCCGGCTGGAGGAAGCGCACTCACTGCCCGCCGGCCGGCTGCGGTTCGAGGTGCAGGTGGAAACGCCGCAGCTCATCCTCGGCGCGGAAGGAACGTCGCCGGTGGCGCAGTTGCCGCACGCGGTCCCGGGACGGATCAGCGGCCTGCACTACGGCACCTACGACTACTCCGCCTCGTTGCAGATCTCGGCGGAATACCAGTCCATGGAGCACCCGGTGGCGGACTTCGCCAAGGAAGTCATGCAGCTGGCGGTGGCCGGAACGGGCATCCGCCTGTCGGACGGCTCCACCAACATCATCCCCGTGGGCGACAACGTGGAAAACGCGTGGCAGCTGCACGGCCGGCTGGTGCGGCGTTCCCTGGAGCGCGGCTACTACCAGGGCTGGGACCTGCACCCGGCCCAGCTGCCGAGCCGGTTCGCGGCCACCTACGCGTTCTACCGCCAGGGCCTGCCCGCCGCGGCGGCCCGGCTGCGCAACTACGTGGACCGCACCGAGGGCGGGGTCATGGACGAACCCGCCACCGCCCGCGCCCTGGCCGCGTTCGTGCTGCGCGGCGTCCAGTGCGGAGCCGTCGGCGCCGAAGACGTCCAGGCGCTTGCCGGCGTCGGAATCCCCCAGTTGACCGGCCTTGCGCACCCGCGGCTGGCCCACTCCACTTCGAAGTAAGGATCCTATGATGGGAAAGTATTACTACCCCCAGGGCGGCCTGCCGCCGCAGACCCACCTCACCACGGAACGGGCCATCGTCACGGAGGCGTACACGGTCATCCCCAAGGGCGTCATGACCGACATTGTGACCAGCACCCTGCCGGGTTTCTCCAACACCCGCTCCTGGATTCTGGCCCGCCCGATTGCCGGGTTTGCCACCACGTTCTCGCAGCTCATCGTGGAGATCGGCCCCGGCGGCGGCGCTCCCAAAGCCGAGTTTGAGCCCGGCGTCGAAGGCGTTGTCTTCGTCACCAAGGGAAAGGTCAACCTGACCCTCGACGGCGAACTGCACCAGCTTGAGGAAGGCGGCTATGCCTACCTGGCCGCCGGCTCCACCTGGGGCCTGGAGAACGTCTCGGATGACATTGTCTCCTTCCAATGGATCCGCAAGGCCTATGAGCGGCTTGAGGGTTACGAGGCAAAGTCCTTCGTCACCAGTGACGCCGAGGTGGAACCCACCGCCATGCCGGATACCGACGGCGCCTGGAAGACCACCCGCTTCACGGATTCCAGCGACCTGGCCCACGACATGCAGGTGAACATTGTGACGTTCCAGCCGGGCGGGGTCATCCCGTTCCCGGAGACCCACGTCATGGAGCACGGCCTGTACGTCCTCGAGGGCAAGGCCATGTACCTGCTCAACAACGACTGGGTTGAGGTGGAGGCCGGCGACTTCATGTGGCTGCGCGCCTTCTGCCCGCAGGCCTGCTACGCCGGCGGCCCGGGCGAGTTCCGCTACCTGCTGTACAAGGACATGAACCGCCAGATCCGCCTGACCTAGGCCTGGCCTTCCCACCCCAACTGACTGGCAGTTAACGTCGCCAAAACGCGATTTCGCAACGTTAACTGCGAGTCAGTTGGGGGTTAACGGGACTTTATCCGGGTTCCGACGGCGGCATCCGTTAGCTATTGACGCATCGGAATGCCCTGAGGAACATGAGTTCCGTGGCACGGATTCGCGCACTGCCGTTCCGGACCGCGGCCGCGGCAACCGTCGCCGTGCTGGTCGCCGCACTGGGCGGCTGCACTGCGGCCCCGGAACCGCCGGAGCAGCCATCGTCCCTGGCACGGCTGGCGGCAGCGCTGGAAGAGTTTGGCAACGAAATGCTCGACGACGGCGCCCCCGCCGTCCTGATGCAGGCCAAAGTTCGGGGTGCGGAATGGTCCCGGGCCTCCGGCGTCAGGAGCCTGGAGGACGGGGAACCGCTGGAGATTGAGGATCCCGTGCCTATCGGAAGGGTGACCGAGTCCTTCGTGGCCGTGTCCGTGCTCAAACTCGCGGTTGAAGGCAGGCTCAGCCTTGATGACCTTGTCAGCCAGCATTTGCCGGACTTCGAGAGCATCATGCGCCCGCCCGGGCCGGTCAAGATCCGGCGGCTGCTGCAGCATGAGTCCGGGATGCCGGACTACCTCATCCCGCTCCTTCAGCAGGGCAGCCTGGGCGAGGTGCTGGCCACCGGCCGCAGCCACCGGGAACTCCTCGCCCTGGCCGCGACCCAGAAGTGGGAGCCGAGGCTGGCGCAGGGTTATGAGTACTCAGGTTCGAACTACGTCGTGCTGGGCATGATCGTGGAACGGCTTCGAGGGTTGCCGATCAGCGACGTCCTGCGGTCCGACGTGACAGTGCCGCTGGGCCTCACAACCACGCGGATGACCGAACGCGGTCCCGCCCCTCCCTCGCTGGTCCACGGCTACGTCACCGCTTCCGGCGAGCGCCTGGACGTCAGCTACCCCGCAGTCCGCGCCGGCGACCCTGCCGCGGGCCTGGTGTCCACCGTCGGCGACCTGAACACCTTTTACGCCGCGTTGCTCGAGGGCCGCCTGATTCCACGGGCCATGGTCACGGACATGCAGACCCCGCCTTACGCCCGGTACGGGATGGGGATCCAGCGCTGGAACGATACCTGCACCAACAACTTCTACTACGGCCGTGCCGCGGACACGGCCGGCTACGGGACGATTTCGATGTCCAGCGCTGACGGAACCCGGCAGGCATCGGTCTCCCTTGCTTCCCCGCCGCAGCCCTTCAGCTTAAAGGGCAACGGCCTGGCGGACGACCTCGTCGACGTCGTGGAGGAAGCCCTCAACTCAAGCTGTTAGGACTCGCGCTGGTGGGACCGGCGCCCCTAG
Organism: Arthrobacter sp. LjRoot78; assembly: GCF_964254335.1. NCBI lineage: Bacteria > Bacillati > Actinomycetota > Actinomycetes > Micrococcales > Micrococcaceae > Arthrobacter > Arthrobacter sp. LjRoot78. The sequence continues at coordinate 3,784,473 of NZ_CAXUTG020000001.1, forward strand.
TACCGGCATGGCGCGCCGCCGAAGCTAAGCACACTGAGTAAATCTCTTGCATGCGGCCGCCGCGGACCATAGCGTTGAAGAATCCGAGCATCGAGGAAAGGCAACGAAATGACGCTGTATCAACCAGAGCCGGTGGAGATTTCAACGCGCATGCGTCCCGGCGAGTGGACGGAATCCAGCCTTGAAGAACTGGTCACGTCGTACCGCGCCAAGCTGATGGAAATGGGGGCAGGGCCCACCGATGTCATCACCGAAGTTGAACGGGACGACGACGGTTCGGTCAGTATCGCAGTCTCCTGGAACAAGGGCGCCATCGCCGACGCCTGACCCCGTCCCGCACCATGAGCAGGACTAGGAGCTTCTGGCGAGCCTGCCAATAGCGCTGTCGCGCAGGTTCGCCAGGAGCTCCCGTGGATTCCCGTATGTTTCCACGGCGCCGGCCTCCAGCAGCTCGGCGGCGGAGGTTCCGCCGCAAGTGAGTCCGATGGTGGGAATGCCAAGCCGGCCGGCGGCGTAGACGTCCCAGACGGCATCGCCCACGTAAACCACGTCCCCCGCCTGCAGGCCCACCGCATCCAGCGCCGCTTGCAGGATGTCCGGAGCGGGCTTCCCCGCCTTGGCATCGTTGGCACTGGTCGCGGCGTGAAGATAGGAATCCGCCCGCAGCGCTGACCGCAGCGCGTCAAGGTCCTGCTTCCGGGCGGAAGACGCCAGAGCAACCGCAAAGCCGCTTTCATAGCACTGGGCCAGAAGGTCCCGGGCCCCGTCCAGCGGACGGAGGGCGGGCCAGAAGGTGGCGAAAACCGCTCCGTGGGAGGACATGATCGCTTGGTCTCCCGACTTGTCGCGATCTGCCGGCAGCAGGTGCTCCAGCAGCTCCGCACCGCCCATCCCCACGGAACGATGGATGGACGCCATCGGGACGTCCAGCCCAGCCCCGCGGAAGGCCTGCCACCACGCGAGGGTGTGCAGGTAGCAGGAATCGACCAGGGTCCCGTCGACATCGAAGAGGACGCCGCGCTTCCGGCCGCCCGGCCCGTTAGGTGACACAGCAGTCAGGTGACATAGCAGTTAGGTGACACACGCGTTGAGGGACATGGCTCGCCGTGTTTCAGTAGTGCGTGCGGGCACGCTTGAGACCCGTGGCTCCGGTTGGCCGCCCGGACCCCAGGACGCCTATGTTCTTCGGTGTCTTGACATGCTGCCGCACGGGTGGCTGCTTCAGCGGCTCGGAGTCCTGGCTTTCGCTGAGGTCCCGGATCAGCCCGGTGCCTGCGATTTCCCTGGCCTTGGCCACACCGGCCGCTGCGGCACGCTTGGTGGGGAAGGTCACTGAGATCGCCATCAGCGTTCCGTTTCCGTCGATGAGCTTAACGCGGTATCCGCCGTCGGGCGCATCAACCAGTTCGAAATATCCAGCCATTGCAGTTCCTCCGCTTCAACCCCAACCTGAGGTATTAGTAAGTATACTTACCTATGCGGGTAAGGGAAGTCCCGGTGGCTTGTTGAAGCCTTGACTTGTTCAGGCACTGGCTGGTTCAGGCACTGACCACCGAAAGCACATTGCCGGCCGGGTCCTTGAACCACGCAATCGCCATGCCGCCCTCCTTCATGATCCCCTTGGCATCAGTGGGCATTGCAGGGTCATCGTAGATTTTGGTTTGGACACCCAGACTGTTCAACTCGTCCACGGCCTGTTCAACGTCCCCCGCGACAAGGTTCAGCACGGTGAATGTCGCCGCTTCGTGGTTATTCTTCGGATAGATCATGACCCGGGAACCCGACGGGAGCTGCACCTGGAGGGTTCCCATCGCGCTTTCGGAAACTTCCAGTCCCAGCGTCTCGCCGTAGAACTGCCGGGCCTTCTCCAGATCATCAACGCTGAAGCTGGAAAAGGCGTCTTTTGGCTTGAACATGGCACTCCTTGCACCTGGAATCCGTTAGATACGGCCCAGAGTGCCACAAGCCGGGCCCCTTGGCGAGGGGTTCCGGCGTGCTCTTCAGGAGGCAGCGGTTCGGCGAAGAACCTGGCGCTGGCGGCCCAGCCCCTCGACTTCCAGTTCCAGCACATCGCCGTCCTGGAGGTAGGGGAAGCGCCCCGAAAGAGCCACACCCTCGGGCGTGCCCGTCAGGATGACATCGCCCGGCTCCAGCACCATGAACTGGCTCAGGTGGTGCACCACCGCCGAAACGTCAAAGATGAGGTCCGCTGTGGACGAGTCCTGGCGCAGTTCACCGTTCACCCAGGTCCGCAGCCGCAGGGCCGACGGATCCAGGTCAGCGGCCGGAACAAACCAGGGGCCGAGCGGCGTGGAGGCTGGGAGCGACTTTCCCTTCACCCACTGTCCGGCGGCGCCGGGAAGCTGGTACTCCCGCTCCGACAGGTCGTTGGCCAGCACATAACCGGCGACGCAGTCCGCGGCCTCGTCCGCCGATGCCAGGTAGGATGCCCGGCGTCCGATCACAACAGCCAGCTCGACTTCCCAGTCGTACTTGCCGGACAGCGGCGGGATGGGGGCGTCGTCGAACGGCCCCGCTACTGTGTTGCTGGGCTTCAGGAACACCACCGGAACCTCCGGGACGGCTGCCCCGGACTCCGCGGCATGCCCGGCGTAGTTCAGGCCGATCCCCACAACGGCCCCCGGGCGGGCCAGCGGTGCGCCGACGCGAAGTGTGCCGGCGTCGGGGATTGCCGACAGGCTCCCGGCCGCAAGGGCATCGCGGACCCGGGCAACACCGGCGGCTTCAAGGAACGCTCCGTCAATGTCCGCGGCAATGCCGTCGAGGGAAAACCACTTTCCGTTGGCCCCGGGGCCGTCCGGCTGAACGGCCGGCTGTTCCCTGCCCGGATCTCCGAGACGCGCAAATTTCACCGGTCCACACTCCTTTGTGCCTGCTCCAATAGGTTCCGTGACCATGGAACCACGCAGCAGGCACCGGCCCCCAGCTGAACCAAATGTGACCGGCCCGGGGCGGAGGTTAGTGCCCGTGCATGGGGGCGTCACTGCGCTGGACACTGTCCTCATGCAGCTCCATGGCACTCATGACAAGCGCGAAGTGACTGAATGCCTGCGGCGTGTTCCCCAGCTGGCGGCCCGACTCCACGCCCCACTCCTCGCTGAGGAGACCCACATCGTTGCGCAGTGCCAGGAGCCGTTCGAACAGCTCCTTGGCTTCGCGGCGCCGGCCCACGCCGATGAGTGCTTCCACCAGCCAGAAGGAGCAGGCAAGGAAGACGCCTTCGTCGCCCGGCAGCCCGTCGTCCGCCTCTTCCGGGCGGTACCGGAGCACGAAACCGTCGTGGGTGAGTTCGCGTTGCACGGCCTCAATGGTGCCCAGCACTCTGGGGTCATCCGGTGGCAGGAAGCCGACGCGCGGAATCAGCAGTAGGCTCGCGTCCAGCTCCGGGCGCCCGTAGGACTGGACAAAGGTATTGCGCTCCGCGTCGAAGCCGTTCGCCATGACGTCGGCGTGGATCGTGTCGCGCAGGGCCTCCCAGCGGTCCGCCGGCCCCACCAGGCCGAAGTCCCGCACGCCCTTGACCATCCGGTCCGCCGCAACCCAGGCCATCACCTTGGAGTGTGTGAAGTGGCGCTGCGGTCCGCGCATCTCCCACAAGCCGTTGTCCGGGCGCTGCCAGGCACCTTCGAGGTGTTCCATGAGGGCAACCTGGACGTCCCAGGCTTCGTCGCTGTGTTTCAGCAGGGAGTGCCGGGTCAGTGCCAGGCAGTCCAGCACCTCACCCCACACGTCCAGCTGGAGCTGGCCGGCGGCACCGTTGCCGATCCGGACGGGTGCTGAATTTTCATACCCCGCCAGCCACGGCAGCTCCATCTCCGGCAGCCGCCGCTCCCCGTGGATGCCGTACATGATCTGCAGGTCCGCCGGGTCCCCGGCCACCGCCCGCAGCAGCCAGTCCCGCCAGGACGCCGCCTCCTCGGTGTAGCCTGCGGCCAGCAGAGCCTGCAGCGTCAGCGTGGCATCCCGCAGCCAGCAGTACCGGTAATCCCAGTTGCGGGGGCCGCCCAGCTGTTCGGGCAGTGACGTGGTCACCGCCGCCACAATGCCTCCGGTCGGAGAGTAGGTCAGCGCCTTCAGGGTGATCAGCGAGCGCTGGATGGCATCCCGGTACGGTCCGGTGATTTTGCATTTGGCGGACCATTCGCGCCAGAACAACTCCGTTGAGTCCAGGTATGCCTCCGGGTCGATGGACCGGGGCCGGGGCAGGTGGCTCGGGGTCCAGGTCAGCACGAAAGGAATCCGCTCGCCTGCGCGGACCGTGAAGTCGCTGACAGTGTGCATGCGTTCGCCCCGCAGCGGGGCGTCGGTGACCAGATAGGCCGCATCCGGGCCGGCGATGGCGTGGATGCCGTGGTTGTCGTGCCGGACCCACGGCACGATGTGGCCGTAGTCGAACCGTAGCGCCAGTTCGCCTCGCATCCGCACGGAACCGCGGACGCCGACAACGATCCGCACAATGTCCGCCACGCTGTCGCGCGGCGGCATGAAGTCGATGACCTTCACCTTGCCGCCGGGAGTTTCCCACTCCGTTTCCAGGATGAGGGTTCCCTTGCGGTAGTGGCGGCGCGTGCACTCCCCGCCGTCGGCAGGCGCCAACAGCCACCGCCCGGCCTTCGGCGTGTCCAGCAGCGCGTTGAAGCAGGCCGGCGAATCAAACCTCGGCAGGCACAGCCAGTCGATGGAGCCCTCGGTGCTGATCAGGGCAGCCGTATGCAGATCGCCCACCACGGCGTAGTCCTCTATGCGTGCCATGGACCTTACAGTGCCACAACCGGTCCGGGCCGACTACTATCCAAGGCATGCTGCAACGGAACTTCGGAAACTCTTCCCTGACCGTGTCCGCGCTTGGATTCGGCGCCGGGCATATCGGTTATGACGACGTTAGTGAGCGGGAAGCCCACGGCCTCCTTGACCGGGCAGCGGATCTGGGCGTCACGTTCATCGACACTGCACGGGGCTACGGCCTCTCCGAGGAACGGATCGGCTCCTGGCTGCCCGGCCGGCGCGAGTCTGTGGTGCTGTCCACGAAGGTGGGCTACGACGTCGACGGCGCTGAGGACTGGAGCGCTGCAGCGGTGACCGGCGGCGTCGACGAGGCCCTGCGGAAACTGGGAACGGACGTAATGGACGTCGTATTCCTGCATTCCTGTCCGCTCGCTGTCCTGCAGCAGGGCGATGCCGTGGAGGCGCTGCTGCGCTGCGTGGAGGCCGGAAAGGTCCGGGTGCCCGGCTACAGCGGAGAGAACGACGCCCTCGCCTGGGCCGGAAACGCCGGCCTCTTCGGCGCCCTGCAGTCCTCCGTGAACCTCGCAGACCAGCGCTCGCGGAGTGACGTCCTGCCTGCCGCCGGCCGGCAGGGACTGGGGGTGGTGGCCAAGCGGCCGCTCGCCAACGCGCCCTGGCGCCATGCCGAGCGCCCCGTGGGCGTGTACGGCGAGACGTATTGGGAAAGGCTCCGCCGGATGGACGTCGAGCCGGAAACGGATGACTGGCAGGGCACAGCGCTGCGGTTTTCGGCCTTCAGCCCGGGCGTGAGCACGGCGATCGTGGGGACCTCCCAGGTGCGCAACCTTGAGGCCGCGGCCGCCGCCGTCGGACGTGGACCGCTGCCTGACTTTGAGCGCCGGCGTTGGGAAGACGCGTTCGCCCCGCATGCGCCGGACTGGGCCGGCGAGGTCTGAGCCCGGCGCGGACTGACTGACACCCAACGAAATCATGGGGATCCACATCGGCACATCCGGCTGGAGCTATGACCACTGGGAGAACGTGCTCTACCCGCCGGGCCTTCCGGCCCGCGACCGGCTGGCCCACTATGTGGCGCGGTTCAGCACGGTGGAACTGAACGCAAGCTTCTACCGCTGGCCGCGGGAATCATCCTTCGCCAGCTGGCGCCGGCGCCTTCCGGAGGGTTTCATGATGTCCGTCAAGGCCCCGCGCGGCCTCACCCATGCCAAGAAGCTCTACGGTCCCGATGCCTGGGTGGAGCGGATCATCAAGTGCTGGCATGAGCTCGGTGACAAGCGCGCGGTGCTGCTGGTTCAGCTCCCGCCGGGCCTTGGCCGCGACGACGCCCGTCTTGACTACTTCCTGGCGGCCCTGCCTTGGTGGGTGCGCGTGGCAGTGGAGTTCCGCCACCCCAGCTGGGACCATCCGGAGGTGTATGCACTGCTGGAGCGCCACGGGGCCGCCTATTGCATCATGAGCGGCGCCAACCTGCCCTGCATCCTGCGGGCCACGGCGCCATTCGTGTACGTCCGCCTGCACGGGCCGGACCACGAGTACCTCTACGGCGGCTCGTATTCGGAGGATGACCTCCGATGGTGGGCTGACCGCATCCGGGAGTGGAAAGGCCAGGGCAGGGACGTGTTTGTCTATTTCAATAACGACGGCGGCGGCAACGCCGTGCGGAATGCCGACACCTTGCGGTGGCTGCTCGGGGAAGGCTGACTTCTTATTTGCGGTGCAGCTTGTTACGGTGCGGCGCCTTAGTACCAGCACGCCGGTGCCGACGGGCGCCGTTGTGGCAGAGTGGAAGCATGGAATTGGCGCCGCAGGAATCATCGTTGCCCGGAACCCACGCGCTCCGGGCGGCACACAGGGTCTCGGACACTGTCAACAGCGTCCGAATTAGGCTTGCCCGGCGCTGGAATTTCGTTCCCCAGACCGTCGCCTACCAGGGGTACGGCTCCACGTCGTGGGTGCGTGTCCTCGGCAGGGTGGTGCTGACCACGAAGCCCAAGCCGGGAAGCCGCGCCGAACACGCCGCGAAAAACGGCAACCAGAACATCCGCGGCTGGCGGGCGTTCACCAGCGTCCCGCTGCAGTTCACCGAAGTGGACATCGAAATCGAGGGTGTGACCACCCGCGTCAAGGCGGACCGCGGCGGCCTCGTGGACACTGTGGTGGACGTAGCACTCTCCCCCGGCTGGCACACAGCGACCCTGCGGGCCGTCGGAACCGAAGCGGTGCAGGCCAACATCATCGTGATAGGTCCTGACACCAAGTTCGGCATCGTGTCAGACATCGACGACACCGTGATGGTCACGGCGCTGCCCAGGCCGTTCCTAGCCCTGTGGAACACCTTCGTGCTCAGTGAGCGGGCACGCATGGCCACGCCCGGAATGCCGGTGCTGATGGACCGCCTGGTGGTGGAGCACCCCGATGCGCCGGTGATCTACCTGTCCACCGGACCGTGGAATGCCGCACCCACGCTGGCACGGTTCCTGACCCGCAACATGTATCCTTCCGGTCCCCTCCTGCTGACGGATTGGGGGCTGACCCAGGACCGCTGGTTCCGCAGCGGCCAGGAGCACAAGAACGGCAACCTGGACCGGCTCGCCAAGGAATTCCCCGATATGCGCTGGCTGCTGATTGGCGACAACGGCCAGCACGACGAGCAGATCTACTCCAGGTTTGCCCGGGATCACGGCGAGCGTGTGGCCGCGATCGCCATCCGCCAGCTCTCGGTGGGCGAGTCCGTCCTGGCCGGCGGTCACTCGGAGAACGGGGACCACACGGGCTCAAAGGTCCCGTGGATCTACTCCCCCGACGGCGCAGGCATCACCAAGGGCCTCGCCGACCTCAAGATCGTCTAGCAGGCGAACGCGCGGCCGGCGCGCGGCCGGCCGCGTGAGGCGTCATGCCACCGGCTCCGGCTCACCCGCCGCACTCGAATTGACTGCCGTGGCTGCTCCGTCCTTGCGGGCTTCCTGCAGCTCCTGGAGCCAGTAGTAAGAGGCTTTGGGTGTCCTGTTCAGCGTCTCAAAGTCGACATGCAGAAGGCCGAACGGCTGCTTATAGCCCGCGGACCACTCGAAGTTGTCGAGCAGGGACCAGACGTAATAGCCGCGCAAATCAATGGATTCCGCGGGGCCTCCGGGGCTTGTGGCCTCCACCGCGCTGGAAATGTGCTCGGCGAGATAGCGCAGGCGGCGCTCGTCCGGAATGATGATCCGATCCCCGGCCTTGTCCCGCACCACCAGGTCCTCAAAGCTCGCTCCGCCTTCCGTGATGAAGACCGGCGGCAGGTCGGGGTAGCGTTCGGCCATTTCGGTAAGCGCCACTGGCATGTAGTCGGGCCTGATCGGCCACCCGTATGCCGTGGTCTCGGCGTCGGGAAACTCGGTGATGTGGAAGGGCGCGCCGGGAGCGCTGCCGCTGAGGTCATCCCCCATGGCCTCCGCCATCCCGGGAGGAACTGCGCCGTCGCCGGGCCCGGCCGCGACCATCGTAGGCATGTAGTAGTTAAGCCCGTAGAAATCCAGCGGCTGCGAGATTAGTTGCAGGTCTTCGTCGGAGGGGCTGAACGAACTGAAGAACGTGGCGGCCCGGATGACGTCCGGGTACTTCCCGAGCAAGACAGGATCGGCGAACAGCCTGTTCTGGAAGACGTCCATAAGCGTTGAGCTCAGCTTGTCCAGCGGGTTGATAGAGGCCGGAATCATGGGTGAGTAGACGTTGGTGATGCCGATCTCGCCAGGGACGTTGGCTGCACGCAGTGCCTGCATGGCCAGGCCGTGGCCAAGGAGCTGGTGGTGCACGGTGGGCAGCGCGTTAAGCAACTGCGCTTCGCCGGGCGCGTGGAGGCCCAGGGCGTAGCCGTTGGTTGTCACGGTGGCCGGCTCATTGACGGTGACCCAGCGGGCCACGCGGTCGCCGAATGCCGCGGCCGCGATGGAAGCAAACTCGCCGAGCCGGTATGCCGTGTCCCGGTTCAGCCAGCCACCGGCTTCGTCGAGCGGCAGGGGCGTGTCCCAGTGGTACAGGGTGACCATGGGTGAGATGCCGCTGGCCAGCAACTGGTCCAGCAGGCGGTCGTAGAAATCCAGGCCCTTCGGGTTGACCGGGCCGCTTCCGCCGGGCTGGATACGGGACCAGGACAGCGAGAACCGGTAGGAATCCACACCCAGGTCCTTCATCAGCGCCACGTCTTCGGGCATCCGGTGGTAGTGGTCACAGGCCGTGACGGGGCTGTGGTCGTCCACTATTGCGCCGGGCTTCTTCGCAAACACGTCCCATCCGGACGGTCCGCGGCCGTCCTCGTCGAGGGCGCCCTCAATCTGGAAGGCCGCTGTGGCGACGCCCAGAGTGAATGATGGGGGGATCCTGGCAGCCAGGTCCTTGGCGGAATAGTTCATCTGCTTGATCCCTTATGTGGTTTCCGATAGTGGACTGATTTTAGTGCACCGTGGCGTCGGAGCCGAAGAGGAATTCCTTGGCGTGTGCCAGTGCCTTCTTGAAGGCATCGTTGCGGAGCGTGATCAGGTGCTCGGAGTCGTCCGCGGCAGGTTCAAGGTAGCCCGTGAAGCCCGGGCGAAGCACCCAGATGTCACCGCCCGGCGGAAGATAGAAGACCCCAAAGGACCGGTGCTGGCTGTCATCCGGGGTCCAGATGGGAACCACGGCCAGTGCCGCACCCGTCTCAGGATGGATCCACTGGGCCCGCGGGAGCGGCTCCTCGTGGGCCTCGGGGTCCAGGAACGGGGCTGTGCCCACGCCCCACCTTTGCTCGAAGCGTTCGTGGAACGCCGGAATCAGATGGGAATCAAAACGGCGCCAAGCGCTCATGGACTGCTCCTCTTCTACTTATCCGGTGCCCGGCCAGGGGCCGCGCTCCCAAAGCACTGGTGTGACCCGCAGCAGCGGGGGCTGCGGAGTGTGTACCCGGCGGACCGGCACCTCGCGAGGCCCGCCGCGGTTGAAATCGCGGTTGATGTGCGTAACGGACAGTGCGCGGTCATATTCAGCGCGCGTTTTCGCATCACTGAGCACCGCGAAGGCTTCCATGATGCCCAGCAGCCCGCTGTTGGCTATGCCGTCCGAGCCGCCGGCACCTTCACTGGACCAATCCGGGTTGCCGGACCGGTCCCGGAGGTCGGGATGATGGAGCCGCATCAGGGCCCGATACGCACGCGAAATCTCCTGACGCGTGGCCGTCCTGGCCACGTTCAGTACGCCGTAGTAGTCAGGCAACTGGTTGGTCATCGCGTTTTCACACTGCCTGCCTCGTCGCGGGGCGGCTGCGGCGGCTGCGTGCCGGGGCTGCGTGCCGGGGCGGCGGCCGGTACCGACCGGCTGCCGCCCCGGGGCGCTTGATTGACGACTAGGTGCTGATCTCGTGCATCGTGTCGTGCTTGGTTTCGATCGCGATCTTGCGCGGCTTCGCCTGCTCGGCAACAGGGATGCGGAGGGTCAGCACACCGGCGTCGTAGCTGGCCTTGACGTTCTCCGTGTCCAGGGTGTCACCGAGGATCAGCTGGCGGCTGAAGACGCCGCGGGGTCGCTCCGAAACGACCAATTCCACGTTGGGCTGGGTTTGATCGCGCCGTTCAGCCCGAACAGTCAGTACGTTCCGCTCAACATTGAGGTCCACAGAGTCGACGTCGACTCCTGGCAGATCGAACGCGACGACGAACTCCCCGTCTTCCTGCCAGGCATCCATCGGCATGGCCGCGGGCCGCGCCGCGGTTCCAAACACCTGCTGGGTGAGCCTGTCCAGTTCACGGAACGGGTCCGTACGCATCAACATCATGTCCCACTCCTTCAGCTTGTGGTTGTTCCAGTTCTTTCTCGGTACCCGCCAATATCTATCGTGGCTGGTATAGATTTTTTATAGCACTGGTGAGAAACTGTGGCAAGGGCATTTGGCCCGAAAATCTTTGGGAGGATCATGGCAGAGCGCAGTGCGGAGACAGGCCTGTACGCGATCTCCGTGGTGGCCCACCTGGTGGGAACCGGCCAGCAGAACATCAGGCTATACGAGAGGAAAGGCTTGCTCACCCCGGACCGCACCTCCGGCGGGACGCGGCAGTACAGCGATGCCGACCTCGCCGTACTCAAACGCATCGGCGAACTGCTGGATGAGGGGCTCAACCTGGCCGGCGTGGCCAAGGTGCTGCAACTCGAGGCGGACAACGCCAGGCTCAGGGTCGAACTGAAAAGAGCCCGCGCACGCTTGCGCGACTGACCAATAGTGCCGACCCCGGGCTGACCCGAATGGCAGAGAGGATCAGGGCCGGCCACCGGCAATCAGATAGGACTCCTCGAGGAGCTCCGCCAGTTCCTGCCCGTCGATCAGGGACAGCCGGACCAGGACCAGCTGCGGTGACCGCTCATGGTGCGGAGTCCAGAAGTACGTTTCCGGGTTTGTTCCGGCGAGCGCTTCCCGTTCACGGGTCTTGACGGTGAGGACGCCGTCCTCCCAGATCCTGGCCATCAGGGTCCGTGCGAACCACGCGGGCTGGTTCCAACTGGGCCGTTCCGTGACGCCCGGCAGTGACAGGCAGAGGCGGCGGACGTCCTCTTCGTCTGCCACCCGCGGCTAGTTTTCGACCGTATCGGCCTTGGACAGTTCACCGGTGATATGTTCTCCCGGGATACGGGCCGTTCGCCAGGTGTCCAAGGCAATGACGGCGCCCAGGACCACGAAGGAGATGAACAGGGAGGCGAGTGCATCGCTGACCCAGTGGTAGCCGAGGTAGAGCCGGCTGATTGAGGCAAGGAAAATCCCGAAGAGGGCCGCGGCGAAGCCGGCCACTGCCGGCCACGTGCTTTGGCGGCGCGAGAAGATCAGGAACGTGGTGACCAGCAGGAAATCGCAGGCACCGAGCACATGCCCCGAGGGGAAGGAGAACGTGACGTCTGGGCCGAAGAGCATGAGGTCCAGGGGCGGGCGCTGGCGGCCGACCGACCGGCCGATGATTTGTGCGAGCGCAACTCCGGTGAGCATGGCGCCTGCCAGAAGCAGTGGCCGCCAGGCGTGCTTGGCGGCGATGCCCCACACCACGGTGACAACCAGCACGATGATCGGCAGGGCAACAGGCCCGAAGACAATCGCGAGGAAGATCATCAGGGCCGTGATCGGCTCCGAGCGCTGGGTGACAAGCCAGGACCGCGCGGGTTCATCCAGTCCGGTCAGGCCGTCCCGCCCCAGGACGTCCGTCAAGGTCAACAGGAAGAGTCCGGTGCCCAGGATCATCAGGATCACGGCGATGCGGTAGAGGTTCTTCCGGGACGCAGCGCTCATATACCGTTCTTCGACGACGAATTTGTCATGGAAAACCCGCCACCAGTGAGGCGATTTCCGGGATCGATCTTCAGCCATGTGCCGCTTCCACCTATGCAGTCTTATAGATTTGTGTCCGCTGACATTATCCCGGTTCCGCGATTTTGGCTCGCGGTACCGGGAATCCGGTTCCGCCGGCATCCTCGGCGCACCCGCCTCGACGGCCGCACCGGTAGCCTGACTGCATGGGTGCCATGAACGAACTTATTGACCAGGCCGCGGTCGGCAGGCTGGTGCGCGTGCTCGCGCATGCCGCCCCCGCCGTGTCCTGGTCCAACGCCGAAGCTGCCGGTGCCTCGCTGGCGGACCTTAGCCTGCGCGAACGGACCGACCACGTGAGCCGGGGACTGCTCGCGGATCTGGCCGCTGCCGGAAGTCCCGGGGACTATTCGACGGCGGCGCACATCTTCCGCCGCGCCCTCACCGACCCCGACTTCACCGGCTGGACCATATGGCCGGTCACGGAAACAGCAGTGGCACTCGCCCTCGAATCGACCGGATCCGCCGATTTTGAAGACTGCCTCCAGCTTCTCGCCGAGCTGACTCCGCGGCTGACCGGGGAATTCGCCATCCGGCGGCTGCTGGCCGCCGACCTGGACCGTGCACTCGCCGTCGTGATGACCTGGACCGCCCACCCCGACGCGCATGTGCGCCGCCTCGCCAGCGAAGGGACCCGCCCGTACCTCCCCTGGGCAGTCCGGGTTCCGGGCCTGATCCAGCGCCCTGAGGCCACGATCCCCATCCTCGACGCCCTCTACCGGGATCCGCACGAATACGTTCGCCGTTCGGTGGCAAACCACCTCAATGACCTGGCACGCCACTCTCCCGAGGCAGTCGTGGCTGCGGCTGCGGCGTGGACAGCAGCCCCGGATGCCAATACGCCGTGGGTGGTCCGCCACGGGCTGCGCACCCTGATCAAGAAGGCCCACCCTGGCGCCCTGGCCCTCCAGGGGTTCGCTCCGGCGTCGCTCTCGGTGTCCCCGCCCAGGCTGGACCGGGATACCGTGGCGCTGCCGGCGGACCCCGCCTTCGAATTCGAGATCTCCAACACGGGGGCCGCCCCGGCCAAGCTCGCGGTGGACTACATCGTGCACTATAGGAAGGCGAACGGCTCCCAGGCAGAAAAGGTCTTCAAACTGACGGCCCTGACCCTGAACCCCGGTGAAACCCGGACCATGTCCAAGCGGCACGCCTTCCGCCAGATGACCACCCGCGTGCACCACCCTGGCAGCCACGCCCTGGAGCTCCAGATCAACGGCATCCGGTACGCCCATACGCAGTTCCTCGTCGAGGTCTGACCGACTGCGGGACGGCAGCAGCAACTCAACCGCGGGGATGCGCCAGACGTTATAAATGTGATTTGACTCACAGGCAACTGAGAGCTAAACTCAACGAGTTGTTAGCGCTAACAACTCAGTCTATGATTTCGAACATCATCCTGCTGGCACCGGAGCCCTGCGCTCCTTCCGGCGAGATCAACTTCCGATGAGCGGGCTCCGGTCCGCCTCATCAGTCGACCGGATCCTCCCGGCCGGCCCCACCGCCGTGAAGCGCAGATGCTTTCCGGTTTAGCACCAGTTCGCGGACCGAGCCGTCCGCGGAAGGAGAACATAGTGAGAATCAAGAAACTCCTGGGCGCGTTCGCCGTCGTCCTCGCAGTGACGGTGGGGGCCACAGGCTGCGGCAGCCGGGGCGGCGCCGCTACCCCGGCCGCCAGCGCGGATAATTCGGGGGCGCTCGTGGGCATCTCAATGCCCACGCAGACCTCGGAGCGCTGGATCGCCGATGGCGGGAATGTCGAGAAGTCCTTGAAGGACCTGGGATACAAGACGGACCTGCAGTTCGCCAATGACGACATCCCCACACAGGTGTCACAGATCGAAAACATGCTGACCAAGGGCGCCAAGTCCCTCATCATTGCCGCAATCGACGGCACCACGCTCACTGACGTACTGGCCAAGGCGAAGGAGCAGAACGTCAAGGTCATCGCCTACGACCGCCTCATCAACGGGACGCCCAATGTGGATTTCTACACCACGTTCGACAACTACACGGTGGGCGTCCAGCAGGCCACCTCGCTGCTCACCGGCCTGGGCCTCCTCGACGCCAGCGGCAAGAAGGTGGAGGGCAAGGGGCCCTTCAACATCGAGCTATTCGCGGGCAGCCCGGATGACAACAACGCCAACTTCTTCTGGACCGGCGCCATGGACACCCTCAAGCCCTTCATGGAAGCCGGCACGCTGAAGGTTCCGAGTGGTCAGACCAAGTTCGAACAGGCAGCCATCCTCCGCTGGCAGGCACCCGTTGCCCAGAAGCGCATGGAGGACATCCTCACCGCCGCCTACAGCTCCGGCACCAAGCTGGACGGCGTGCTGTCCCCCTATGACGGACTGTCCATCGGCATCATCTCGGCGCTGACCAGCACCGGCGGCTACTCCAAGGGAAGCCTGCCCGTCGTCACCGGCCAGGATGCCGAGAAGGGCTCAGTGAAGTCCATCGTCGCCGGCGAGCAGTACTCCACCATCTTCAAGGACACCCGCCAGCTGGGCGCCCAGGCCGTCAAGATGGTCGACGCCGTGCTGAAGGGCAAGGAGCCGGAGGTCAACGACACGAAGACCTACAACAACAAGGTCAAGGTTGTCCCGTCCTACCTGCTGGAGTCCGTGATCATCACCAAGGACAACTACAAGAAGGAACTCATCGACTCGGGCTACTACACCGACGCCGACGTCAAGTAGCCGTGGCGGGGTTGTGGCCGGGCCGTCGCCGGCCCGGCCACAACCCGTCCGGCAGGCCCCTGCAGCCGCAGGACGGCCCAGAACCGACCAGTCAGTGGGAATTGACGATGAACACACCCATTCTTCAAATGCGAGGAATAACCAAGACCTTCCCGGGCGTCAAGGCCCTCCAGAACGTCACGCTGGATGTGAAGCGTGGCGAGGTGCACGCCATCTGCGGTGAAAACGGCGCGGGAAAATCCACGCTCATGAAGGTGCTCTCCGGGGTCTACCCGCACAGCTCCTTCGACGGAGACATCCTCTTCGAAAACGAACCGTGCACGTTCAACAGCATCAGCGACAGCGAGAAGCGCGGCATCGTCATCATCCACCAGGAGCTGGCGCTAAGCCCCTATCTTTCGATTGCTGAAAACATCTTCCTCGGCAATGAGCTGACGAAGAACGGGTGGGTGGACTGGCGCAAGACAAACCTGGAGGCTGCCAAGCTGCTGGCCAGGGTGGGACTCAGCGAAAACCCCGTCACGCCCGTCCAGCACATCAGCGTCGGGAAGCAGCAACTCGTCGAAATCGCCAAGGCACTCTCCAAAGAGGTCAAACTCCTCATCCTGGACGAGCCAACGGCCGCGCTGAACGACGAGGACTCCGGCCACCTGCTGGACCTCATCCTGCACCTGAAGGGCCAAGGCGTCACCAGCATCATCATCAGCCACAAACTCAATGAGATCCGCAAGGTAGCGGATGCGGTCACCATCATCCGCGACGGCAAGACCATCGAAACCCTGCGGCTGGATGAGGGCCAAATTACGCAGGAACGGATTATCCGCGGCATGGTGGGCCGGGACCTGGACAGCCTCTATCCGGACCGCGACCCGAAAATCGGCGAGGAAGTCCTCCGGATCGAAGACTGGTCGGTGCGGCACCCGCAGGACCACACCCGGATGGTGGTGACCAACGCGAGCCTCAACGTCCGAAAGGGCGAGGTGGTGGGACTGGCCGGCCTCATGGGCGCCGGCAGGACGGAACTGGCCATGAGCGTCTTCGGCCGGACGTACGGCACTGCCATGTCCGGGAAGGTCTACAAGCACGGCCGGGAGATCAACACTTCCACAGTGTCGGATGCCATTAAGCACGGCATCGCCTACGCCACCGAGGATCGCAAGCACTACGGCCTGAACCTCATTGAAGACATCAAGCGGAACATCTCCATGGCGGCCCTGCGGAAACTGGCCAAGGGCGGCTGGGTGGACAAGAACCAGGAAACCATCGTCGCCAACAGCTACCGGCAAAGCATGAACATCAAGGCACCGTCAGTGGCTGCCATCACCGGCAAGCTGTCCGGCGGCAACCAGCAGAAGGTCGTGCTGAGTAAGTGGATGTTCTCCGACCCCGACGTGCTGATCCTGGACGAACCTACCCGCGGCATCGACGTCGGGGCCAAATTCGAGATCTACACGATCATCACCAAGCTCGCGGCAGAGGGTAAGGCGGTCATCGTGATCTCCTCCGAACTCCCCGAACTGCTGGGCATCTGCGACAGGATCTACACGCTGTCAGCAGGCCACATCACCGGCGAAGTGCCCATCGCCGACGCTTCACAGGAGACCCTCATGCACCTTATGACCAAAGAGAAGGAATAGCGACCATGTCCGCCCTCCGAGAATCCCTCGGCTTCCTCGGAAGCCGCCTCCGCCAGGTCGGCATCTTCGTCGCCCTGATCCTGATCGTCCTGCTCTTCCAGGTCCTCACCGACGGTATCCTGCTGCAGCCCCAGAACGTCACCAACCTCGTGGTCCAGAACAGCTACATCCTGATCCTGGCCATCGGCATGGTGATGGTCATCATCGCCGGCCACATCGACCTGTCCGTCGGCTCCATTGCGGGCTTCATCGGTGCCGTATCGGGCGTGATGATCGTCCACTGGGGCTGGGCATGGTGGATCGCAATCCCCGCCTGCCTGCTGGTCGGCGCACTCGTCGGCGCGTGGCAGGGATACTGGATCGCTTACGTCGGCATTCCGGCCTTCATCGTCACTCTGGCAGGCATGCTGATCTTCCGCGGCCTGACGCTGATCACCCTCAAGAACCAGCAGATCACCCCGTTTCCGGACGAACTCCGCGCACTCGGCGGCGGCTTCCTCCCGGACATCAGCGGGGGCACGTCCGTACTCGAATGGCTCACCGTCATCCTCGGCGTCGGAGGCACCGCGGCCATCCTCTTCCAGGCCATCAAGGAGCGTCGCGTCCGCCGGAAGTTCAACCTGGAGAACGAACCTATGGCCTGGTTCGCCGTAAAGACTGCGTTCATCGCCTTGCTGATGCTGATCATCACCTTCCTGCTGGCGAGCTACCGCGGAACCCCGATCGTCCTCATCGTGCTCGCGGCCCTGGTGATCATCTACTCCGCCCTGATGAACAACAGCATCTTCGGCCGGCACACCTACGCCATCGGCGGGAACCTCCATGCAGCGGAACTCTCCGGCATTAAGACCAAGGCCGTCACCTTCCGGCTCTTCGTCAACATGGGAGTCCTGGCGGCCCTTGCAGGCCTCGTCTTCACAGCCCGCCTTAACTCGGCCCAGCCCGCAGGCGGCACCGGGTTCGAGCTTGACTCCATCGCGGCGGCCTTCATCGGCGGCGCCGCGGTGCAGGGCGGCATCGGCACCGTGGCCGGAGCCATGATCGGCGGGCTGATCATGGGCGTGCTTAACAACGGCATGTCCATCCTGGGCCTCGGCACCGACTACCAGCAGCTCATCAAGGGCCTGGTCCTCCTCCTCGCCGTCGGCTTCGACATCTTCAACAAGAACCGGAGCGGTCGCGGCGGAGGAAGCGCCCTCCGCACGCGGTTCAAGCTGAAGACCACGCCTCCGGCTGCTGCAGAAAGCGCGGAGACCGCAGCGGACCGCCCGGTCGCCGTCCCCGCCAGCTCCCGGCAGGAAAGCACCGTGCGGAACTCCTGACAGAGTCCCCCCGGGGCCGACGGCGGCAGGCAACTGCCGCCGTCGGCCCCTGCTTGTGCTTCTTCCGGCACGAAGGCCGGCCGCCCCGCTTGGCCCGCAGAACCCGCCCACACCGGAAATGTGATTTGCTTCACAGTTCCGGCGCGGATAGCATTCCATAACTGTTAGCGATCACAGAGAAGGACCTGGAATGACTGCCTCCATCCCCGAGCCCGGGACAGCCGACGACTGGCAGCAGCTGATTGGCAGCCGGGTTGAACTTCGGCTCGACGGCCGGATGGTGCGCACCGGCGAGGTGGAAGACGCCACCCGGGATTCGGCCGTCATGTGGCTGCGGTTCGACGGCAACCACGGCCGGCAATTGGTGTCCAAGGACGACGGCTACCAGGTTGTTCCCGTCAGCTGAGGGACGCGGTCACGCTTTGGCGCCGGCCGCCGATCCGGTGGCGGGCGTGTTGGTCACTTTGAGTCCGCAGCCTTCCTCGGCAAACGCCGTCAGGGTTTTGTAGCCGAAGGTCTTGTAGGTCACGTTGGGCCAGCGGCCCCGCAGGAGCTGGCCGAGGCGGCCCACGTTGACCAAGCCTTTCACCCAGAGGGTGGGATCGTCCTTGAGGAACGCATGGACACTGGCTTTGTAGAGTTCAAGCTCGGTGTGCGGCGCTCCGGCTTTCTTTTTCGCCGGCCCGGCCGGCGCCGATTTCGCGGCGGGCGTCTTGGCAGCCGGCCCGGCCGGCGCCGGGATGTCGATGACATGGAAATGGTCGGCCACCGACTGCAGGACCTTGTTCACCACGCCGGCCTTCGGCTGGGACGTTGTGGCAACCAGTGAACGTTTTCCGAGCGCATGCAGGCGCCGCAGGAGCGGGACGAAGTCACCGTCGCCGCTGACGATCACAAAAAGCTCAATCCACGGCATGTCCGCGGCCACTTCAAGTGCGTCGACCACCAGCTCAATGTCCGCGGCGTTCTTGCTGCTCTGGTCAAACGAGAAAATCTGGACGGGCTTGATGTTGTGGGCCAGCAGCTGGCTCCGGTACCCGGCCATGTCCGGCCTGCCCCAGTTGGCATATGCACGCGCCAGCGCCGTTTGCCCGCCAAGGCCCGTGTCCCCAACGACCTTTTCAATGTCACGCACCACCCTCGCCAGCGGCACGGAGGTGACGTCGTTCCCGTACCCGCCGAAGAGATTCTCCATGTCCAGGAAAATAGCCACGTTCCGCTGCCGCGATCCTGCCACGTTTACCGTCCTCCCCCAGCGAATAGTAAACAGATCCTATCCCCCGGCGGGGCCCGAAGCGGCGGGGCCCCGCCGTTGCTGGCTAGCGGCCGCCTTCGATCTTCCGGCTGCGCTGCTCCTGGGCCATGGGACCGTACGGGTACACGCCTACCCGGGGCCGGCTGGCCTCCGTGAGCCGCCGGGTTTCCTCCTCAGTCAGTTCAAGGTCCGCAGCGGCAAGGTTGTCCGCCAGCTGCTCGGTGGTGCGGGCCCCCAGGATCACCGACGTCACTGCCGGGCGGTCCGCCAGCCACGCCAGCGCTACCTGCGAGGCACTCACTCCGTGGTCCGCGGCGATCTTCTCAACGGTTCCGATGACCTCCCACGTCCGCGGATCGTCGTTGCGGGCCTGCCAGGCTTCCATGCCTCGCTTGGGATTCTCGCCCAGCCGGGTGGCCCCCTCCGGTGCCTCGTCGCGCTTGTACTTCCCGGAGAGCCAGCCGCCGCCCAGCGGGGACCACGGGAGCAGGCCGATCCCCGCGTCCAGCGACGCCGGAACAATCTCCGACTCAATCTCCCGGACCAGCAGGCTGTACTGCGGCTGCAGCGTCACCGGCGCGCTCCAGCCGTGGGCCTTGGCGAGGTGCACCGCCTTGGTCAGCTGCCAGCCCAGGAAGTTGGAGAAGCCGTAGTAGGCAATCTTTCCGCTGCTGACCGAGTCATGCAGGAAGCGCAGCGTCTCCTCCAGCGGCGTGATGGGATCCCACGCGTGCATCTGGTACAGGTCGATCTGTTCGACGCCGAGGCGGCGCAGCGAGTCATCCAGGGCCCGGGTGAGGTGGCGTCGGGAGGTTCCGAGGTCGTTCGGTGCCTGGCCCATGGGAAAGCGGCCCTTGGTGGCGAGGACGGCGCGGTCCCTGACCTCGGGACGGGCAGCCAGCCAGCGCCCGATGATCTGCTCGGAAACCCCTTGGCTGTAGACGTCAGCGGTATCAATGAAGTTGCCGCCTGCGGCGAAGTAGTCGTCGAGGATGGCGAAGGACGTTTCCTCGGTGGCTTCGGCGCCGAAGGTCATGGTTCCCAACGCGTAGTTGGATACGACGGCGCCGCTGTTGCCTAGTGTGCGGTATTGCATAGTTCTCCTCAGTCCTCGGTGGGCGTGGTGCGGTTCGAGTGGTACGTGCGCCAGGTGTGCTCCGGAGCGAATCCCAGGAGGCGCTTGGCTTTGTCGATGGACAACATCGTTTCGTGTTCGCCGAGTTCCTTGACCACCTTGACGCCCGGGAAGACTTCGGCCGCGAGGCTGGCACTGGACCGGCTCATGACCGTGTCTTCGTTGGCAATGATGAACGCCTCGAACCCGGGCCGGGCGTTCTCCAGTGCGCGGGCCACCGCCTGCGCGCCGTCCCGGCCGTCGATGTAGCCCCACAGGTTCCATTTGCGCAGCGTGGCGTCGGAGTCGAAGGAGGGAAAATCCTCGTAGTCCTCCGGGTCCATCACGTTGGAAAAGCGCAGGCCGGTGATGCTCAATTCCGGATCCCAGCGTGTGAGCTGGATGGCCAGCTGTTCCTCCAGGTGTTTGACCAGGGAGTACGTGCTTTCCGGCCGGGCCGGGTATTCCTCGTCCACGGGGATGTAGGGAGGATCGACGTCGAACGGAAGTCCCAGCACCGTCTCGCTGGAGGCGTAGACCAGCTTTTTGACTCCGGCCCGGCGGGCAGCCTGGAAGACGTTGTAGGTGGCGAGCATGTTGTTCTCGAAGGTGGCCGCGTCCGGCGCATGGCCCGGAGCCGGAATGGCCGCCAGGTGCACGATCGCGTCGAATCCCCCGTGACGGTCGTCGAGGCCAAGGATCACGTCCAGGACCTGCCCGTAGTTGCGCAGGTCCACCTCGGTGAAGCCGCGGCCCCTGGTGCCCGTGCGGTCCAGGTTCAGGACGTCATGGCCGTCCTCGGAAAGCCGGCGCACCACGCTCCTGCCCAGCTTTCCGCTTCCGCCGGTAACAGCAACTCTCATCAGGAACTCCTCTGGGTAGTTGTCGGCGGCCGGTCGTCCGCAACTGCCTGCCGCCGTCGTCATTCCACCCTAGAGGCGCCGCTGCACGGATGCAGCCCATTTGGCTGGCCCTCTGAGTCCTAGGAAAGAACGTCCCCGCCCGCCGGCGGACTTCAGCCAAGCCGGAGCAACAGGGGAAGGGTGTTGGTGATGAGGGTGAAGGCGGCCGCCACGATGCCGATGACTGCCGGAATGATGCCCGACGCCTCGCCTCGGCCACGCGCCCTGAATCCGAGCACCGCCGCAGCCAGCTCCGGTGCCAGGATCAGCAGCAGGGCGGGTCCCGCCGCGCTCACGATGACGCCCGGAGGTAGCGGGTCCCCGCTGTCGTAACCCTGCAGTGCGAGCAGCCCTTCGCCGAGGACCATGCCGGCCATGAACGCGACGGGAATGGCCGCAACGGCGATCCAGGCCCAGCGCAGAAGCCGGCGGCCAGGGAGGGAGCGTCCGGAATCCGGGGCGGCCGCGGGCACCCGGCTGCGTGAAGTCATCGGTGCAGGCTCGTCAGATGTGCTGTGACTGGCCCGGCAGGCCCATGCTCGGGCGCCCGAACGGAAGCCGGCTCGGACTGAAGCCCAGGGAGGCGTAGTAGCCGCCGGCAACCATCACGGCAAACCCGGCGACGCCCAAGTACATAAGCTGTACGACGGCGCCCGCGATCACCGCAAGGAATCCGCAGACCACGCACAGGGCACCGAGGACTACGCGCCGCATCAATGACCACGACTGGCCCTCCATGCGCGCGGCGAATTGCGGATCATCCTCGTGAAGCGACTGCTCCATCTGCCTGAGGACGTCCCTTTCATGTTCAGAAAGCGGCATCGTTGACCTCCGAACCGGATTGATATTAAGGATCGTCCATGCGGCGCTTAAGTCAATAGAGCCAAAAGTCACGGACGGATCGCGGTGTCTTTGGACCCTAGGCAAGGCGTCCCGGGTAGGCGCACGCTGGAGCCCATGAACACTGAAGAACGCATTGTGGTGGGCGTGGACGGCTCTGAATTCTCCACGGCTGCGCTGCAGCTCGCCGGACGGATGGCCGGCAGCCTCAACGCCCCGCTGGAGGTCATCACGTGCCTCGGAACCTCCGATTTCTACCTCGCCTCCCACATGCCTGCCGGGCGCGTGCCCAGCATGGAGGAACTCGAGGAAACAGCGAAGCGCCTGGTGGACCAGGCCATCGAGAGGGCCTTCGGGGCATCTCCTCCGGCGCGGCTGTCCCGCACGGTGAAGTTCGGGCCGCCGGCAAAGACCCTGGTGGATGAAAGCCGCGATGCCCAATTGCTGGTGGTGGGCCGGCGCGGCGAAGGCGGTTTCCTCTCCCAGGTCATGGGATCCGTGAGCGGAGCCTGCGCCGCACATGCGCATTGCCCCGTCCTGGTGGTGGGCCAGGACTCCAAAGTGGCCGAACCGGAACCGGGTCCAACGGCCGGGTGAAGCCGGGCGTCTCCCCTGCGGAACCCCAGGGCGTTCAGTGACTTTGTGCCCTGCTCCCGGTTCTCGTTCAAGCCCTAACCTGAATGCATGAGCGCGGCAATCACCGCGTGCCAAGTCCCGGGAGCGTCGTCATGAAAGCAGCAACTGCGAGCATCATCGCAGGCGCAGTCCTCCTGCTTTCCGGCGTCCTGTTACTGCTGGACGCCCTGCGTGTCCTTGACACCGCACTGCTGGTGTGGCCGTTGATCTTCGGCACATCCGGCGCCGCCTTCCTGGCGGTGTTTCTCAGGAGCCGCGCGAACTGGTGGGCGGCCGTCCCGGGGTTTGCCCTCCTGGGGCTGGCCGCGGTGGTCACCACCACGCAGCTGTGGCCCGGCTCTGCGGGCGACTGGCCGGGCTCGATATTCTTTCTCTTCCTCTCCGCCGGCTTCGCGGCAGTGTACTTCCGGGAGCGGGCCAACTGGTGGGCGCTGATTCCGTGCGGTGTCATGCTCACGCTCGCCTTGATCGTGGCATTGCCGCAGGGGCTGGACGGAACGCCGGTGGCCGCCGTGCTGTTCCTGGGGCTCGCCGCAACCTTCGCCACGGTGTCGTTCACCCCGGAGCGGATGAAATGGCCCCTGATTCCGGCCGCCGTGCTGGCCACCCTAGGGCTGGCCTTTGCCATTCAAGCCACCGTCACCTTCCGCACCGTGGAGTACCTGACTGCGGTGGTGCCGCTGCTGGCCGGCGCCTATCTGCTGTACTACGCATTCCACAACCGCCGAAGCGGCAGCGGGCATACGGGCGGGGCCGTCGCCGATCCGATGAAGCAAGGACTGGGTGATGCTCACGGTGGCCACTGACCCAGCAATCGGGAAGGACGTTGTTGGGGGGACGCGCGTATACATCCTGGATAGCCACGCCCTGGTCCGGGTGGGACTGCGCGAACTGCTCGAAGAGGCGCACTTCGACGTGGTTGGCGAGAGCGGCTCGGCCTCCGAGGCAAGCCGCAGCATCCCGGCGCTGAGCCCCGACCTGGTGGTGATCGGAGCCCATCTCCCGGACGGCACCGGCATCGAAGTCTGCCGGGAAATCCTCTCCGACAACCCTGGACTCCGGTGCCTGCTGCTGAGCAGTTATGACGACGACCACGCCCTCAGCAGCGCGGTACTGGCCGGGGCGGCCGGCTATGTGCTCCGGCAGTTGCCCGGGACCGCGCTCCTTGAGGGAATCCGCCGGGTGGCCACGGGCGAATCGCTGCTGGAGCCCGGCGTCGAACGCAAAGTCATGGAAGGCCTGTACAAAACGCAGGTGAGCCGCCGTCACAGCCGGCTGAGCTCACAGGAACTCAGGGTCCTCACACTCATGGGCCAGGGCATGACCAACCGCGAGATCAGCGAGGAAACGCGCTTTGCCCGGGCCACGGTGACACTCCAGGTGGCGGGAATCCTTACGAAGCTGGGCTTCGAGTTGCGCGGCTAACGCCGGCTGCCGCGGTCACGGCTTCCGGGTCACACTGAAGGGGCGGTCCAGGTCAGCCGGGTACCGTGGCCGGGGCTGCTCTCGATGGAGCACTCGCCGCCCAGGGCCATGGCCCGGTGCTTCATGTTGGCGATGCCGCTGACGCGCTCGGGGTTCTCGAAACCGCAGCCGTTGTCCGTAATCCTGAGTTCCACACAGTCCGGCTGGGCCGAAAGGGATATGTCGATTTCGTCGGCACCTGAGTGCCGCACCGCGTTGCTCAGCCCCTCGGACAGCACCGGCAGCAGCTGCTCCACGACGGCGTCGGGAACCGCTTCGTCCACAGGACCCGTCAGCTGGACCTTGGGTGAAAATTCCGAGTTGCGGATCCCTTCGTGGATGGTCCGCATGATGAGGCCGGTGAGTGGTTCCTTCTGCCCGTGGCCCGTCCGCATCGAGTAGATGGTGTCCCTGAGTTCATGAATGGTGCTGTCCAATTCGGCTGTCACGGCCGAGATGCGTTCCTGGGCCACGGGGTCCGGGATGTACCGGCGCAGGCTCTGCATGCTCAACCCCGCCCCGAAGAGCCGCTGGATAACCAGATCGTGCAGGTCCCGCGCGATCCTGTCGCGGTCCGTGGACAACAGCTGTTCTTCCCGCCTCTGCCGCGCCCTGACCAGCCCCAGTGCCAGCCCCACCCGCGAACCAAAAACGGCGGAGGACTGCAGGTCGGACTGGAGGTACAGCGGGCCTCCTGCCGGACGTGCCAGGATCAACAGGCCGCGTTCGCTGCTCTTGCGTCCCAGGGCAGCCACCAGCAGCGAACCAAGTTTCTCGTCCGTTCCGGGCCCGAAAACCTCGTTGGGGTCCCGCACGAGAGCGGACAGCCCTGTATCAAGGACGTCAGCGACGACCTTGGATGCCGGCAACTCCTGGCCGGCAGGAAGGGACTGGACACCCACCATCGTCCGGCACCGCTGCGTTCCGTCGGCATCCGGGTAGGCAATCACGGCCAGGATCGAATCCGAGACCGTCAGTGCCCGCTCAGCGACGAGGTCCAGGTTGTCGGTTTCGCCGGGGAACAGCGCCGAACTCAGCTGGTCGCTGACTTCCAGCCCGGCTTCCAGCCAACGTTGGCGCCGGCGGGTGTCCTCGTACAGCCGGGCGTTCTCGATGGCAACGCCGGCGGCCGCCGCCAAAGCCGAAGCGAGCTCCTGGTCCTCTGCAGTGAACGGCCCGCCGTCGAGCTTCTCTGTCAGGTAGAGGTTTCCGAAGACAGAACCACGGACCCTGACGGGCACCCCAAGGAAAGTCTTCATGTCGGGGTGGTTGGGCGGGAAGCCGCTGGCCATCTCATGTGCGCCGAGATCGTCCAGCCGGAGTACCTCGGGTTGGCGGATCAGGTGCCCCAGGACTCCGCGGCCCGAGGGGGGATCGCCGATCAGCCGCACGCCGTCGTCGTCGATTCCCACCGTGATGAAGTGCCCGAGCTCGTGCTCGCCGTCGATCACGCCCAGCGCGCCGTAGCGCGCGCCCACCAGCTCGCAGGCGGACTGCACCACCCGGTCCAGGACAGCTTCGAGGCTAAGGTCTTCAGTGAGTGAAACCACGGCGCCCAGCAGGCCCTGCATCTGGTCCTGGGCACGCACCAGTTCATCTGCCCGGGCCACGAAGTCGCGCAACAGGTCCTCGGTGCGCCTCCGGATAGGTTCACGCCACATGGGGCCACCGAACGCCGGGATTATGACGGCCGCCGTTGGTTACGGCGGATGCAGGCGCATCCAACAAGGGAAGGCTGCTCAGGCCACCGCCAGCGGGCTGATGTGACCGATACTTCGTAACTACCGGAAGGTCCGGGCTCATGCGACTCCCCAAGGCAGCGAGACACGCACGGCGGACTGCTTCACCGAGTTCCTAATGCATCAACCCCAGACTGATACCAACACAGTACCAAGACGGACACAGTGGCTCAAGGGACAGCGTAACGGGACTAAAGGCACTGGGAAACCCTTGCCGCGGCTGGGAGTCTGAACTGGCGGAATAACGCGGCGTCCCCGGGATACGAGGAGATGACCCAACGTGCGAATCGGATTGATCGCTCCGCCCTGGCTGCACGTGCCCCCGCCCCGCTACGGCGGCACCGAAGTGGTGGTGGACGGGCTGGCCCGCGGACTCGTTGCCGCCGGTCACGACGTGCTGCTTGCCGCCCCGGCCGGAAGCACCTGCCCGGTTCCCTTGGTGCCGGACATGCCTCCACCCAGCGCCGGATCGGCCGCCACCTGGTCCGCAGGTGCCGAGCTCTACCATGTGGCCCTGGCCTATGCCGCCCTGACGGACGTGGACCTTGTCCATGACCACACGGTGGCCGGCCCCTTCTTCCGCTACCGCCCGGCCTCGCTGCCCGTGGTCACCACCAGCCACGGGCCGTTCAGCTCGCAACTGGGCGACCTCTACCGGCTGATGGGACCCGATGTGGCCATGGTGGCCATCTCGCATCGACAGGCGGCTGACGCCGCCGGTGTGCCGATCGCCCGGGTGATCCACCACGGTATCGACGTTGACGCCGTGCCGGTGGGAGACGGCAGCGGCGGCTACGCGGCATTCCTCGGGCGGATGAGCCCGGACAAGGGCCCGCGGGAGGCCATCCTGATCGCGCGTCAGGCAGGCGTCAGGCTGCTGATGTCCGCCCGCATCCAGGGCCCGGAGGAACAGGACTTCTTCGACAGCCAGGTGGCCCCGCTCCTGGGGCCGGAAGTGGAATTCCTCGGAGAAATCACCGCGGCGGAAAAGTACCAGCTGATGGGCGGTGCCGTGGCGTTCCTCAACCCGATCCAGTGGCCGGAGCCCTTCGGGCTGGTGATGATCGAAGCGCTGGCAACCGGCACCCCCGTGGTGGGCACCGGTTCGGGGGCGGCACCGGAAATCGTGGACGACGGCGTCACCGGCTACCTCCGGACCGGCATCGATCAACTGGCCGATGCCCTGGCCCTGGCCCCCGGACTGGACCGGACTGCCTGTCGCCGGGCCGCTGAGCTGCGCTTCAGCGTGGGGCGGATGGTGGCCGATCACGTCTCCTTGTATGAGGAGATACTGCGGGGCCGGCGCCTGAATCAGTCCCCGGCCTCTTCCCCGCCCGGCTGAAGGTGTTGGAGGAACCAGTCCCTGGCCAGCGCCGCCGCTTCAGATAATGTTCCGGGTTCCTCGAAGAGGTGCGTTGCCCCCGGGACAACGGACAGCTGGCTGGGACAGCGCAGCAGCGCCTGGGCCCAGCGGTTGAGTTCCAGCACCTCGCGGTCGGCCCCGCCCACGATCAGGAGGGTGGGGGCGCGGACGGCGGACAACCGCTGGCCGGCAAGGTCCGGACGGCCGCCCCGGGACACCACGGCATCAATCCGGGCGCCGGGTTCCGCCGCAGCCCACAAAGCGGCACCGGCTCCCGTGCTGGCACCGAAGTACCCGATGCGGCTTCGGGCGGTGTCCGGCCGCTCGCCGAGCCACGCCGTCGCCGCAGTGAGCCGGCCGGCAAGCAGCGCGATGTCGAACACATTGGCGCGGTTGAGTTCCTCGGCCGGAGTGAGCAGGTCCAGGAGCAGGGTTCCCAGGCCCGCCCGCTGGAGGAAGGACGCCACAAAACGGTTACGGGGGCTGTGCCTGCTGCTGCCGCTTCCGTGCGCGAACACCACGACGGCGGCCCCCGCCGCCGGCAGGAACATGTGCCCCTGGAGCTGTGCCTCTCCCGCTTCGATCTGGACGTCCTCATCCACGGCCGTCCCGTTGGCAACGGTCTGGGCGCTGTGCAGCCGCTTCGCTGCCGCATCGAGCAACAGCACAACTTCGTCGTCGCCCGTGGGCGAAAAGTCACGGTAGTGGTACCCGACGGCGGTGAACTGGCGGGGCGTGGCCAGGCAGACGATTTCGTCCGGTTCAGTGAGGTCCGCGAGGGTGTCCGCCGGCGCCACCGGCACCGCCAGGATCACCTTTGCCGCGCCGAGCTGGCGGGCGATGCGGCAGGCAACCCGGGCCGTGGATCCGGTGGCGATTCCGTCGTCGACAATCACGGCGGTGCGGCCCGCAAGCTCGGTGCGGGTGCGCCCTTTCCTGAACCGGGCCACCCGCGACTCGAGCAGGGCGCGCTCCCGTTCTTCAACGGCAGCAAGCTCGGATTCCGTCACGCGCACATGGGAGATGATGTGCTTGTCCAGCACCCGCGCACCGCCTTCGCCGATGGCTCCCATGGCCAGCTCGGGCTGGAACGGGACGCCCAGCTTCCGCACCACAATCACGTCCAACGGCGCGTCCAGCGCCGCGGCCACCTCGAACGCCACCGGAACACCGCCCCGGGGCAGCCCAAGGATCACGATGTCCTGGCCGCGAAGGTATTCGAGGCGCTGCCCCAGCCGCCGTCCCGCTTCAACCCTGTCCTCGAAAATGCTCATGGCCAGCCGTTCGCCTCGTGGCTCATGGCCGCCGTGCGGGTCCGGGCAACCCAGGGGTATGCACTTCAGCATGCGGGGAGGGACTTCGGCGGCCGTTCTTCTCCAACTATCCGGCAGGCGGCGGCTGGCTGGGAGGGACTTTCGGCCCGGATTCCAGGGGCGTTGGCGGCCTTCGGCCAGCCCGCCCAGGGCAGCCACGGCCGCGTTGTCACACGCGTCCGGAGCCCGGCAACAGATGTATATAATTTCCCGGTACGGTTTAGCAGAGAGCCGTTGGATAGTTCTACGATCCGGTCCCCTCTGCCTGCCATCCGCGTCGCCACCGACGCGGCGGACGGCCGCGCTGCCGGGTCGTTTTGACCTGAATGAAACGGCAGCAAGAACATCGTGGCCAGCGAGTCGACCGCAAACACCGCAACGTCCATCAGCCAGCATCTGCACGAAATGGTGTTGAACAGCTCGGATGTGGAGCAATTCCTTCACGAACTCGCACGGGTTTCCGCGCGCAGCCTTTCCGAGCCCGGGGATGCCGTCCTCTGCGGGATTACCCTGCTCCGGCACCGTAAGGCAGCAACGGTGGCCAGCAGCAGCCCGGAAGCCCAAGCGATGGACGAAATCCAGTACGACTTTGGCGACGGCCCGTGCATGACCGCTTCCCGCGACCAGGTGACCGTGCACATCAAGGACCTCCGGGCCCATGAACGCTGGCCCAAGTACTCCAACACGGTCCTGGGGCACGGCGTCCGGTCCATCCTCGCCGTGCCGTTCCAGCTCGACGGCGACACCCGCGCGGCGCTGAACCTCTATTCCCACCGGCCCGGCCGGTTCGAGGGCAAGGTCCTGGAACTCGCCGAGGACTTTGTCAGCCAGACGTCCATGGCCCTCCGGCTGGCGGTGCGGTTCGCCCACTTCAGCGAAACGGCGGCCAATCTCAAGGCAACCCTGGAGTCCCGCACCGCGATCGACGTCGCCATCGGGATCATCATGGCCCAGAACCGGTGCAGCCAGGAGGAGGCCTTCGAGCTCCTGAAGGCGGCCTCAAGTGCGCGCAACGTGAAACTGCACGGCGTGGCTGCTGCCATTGTCGATTCCCTGGGCCAGGGCCCGGCCAGGACGCACTTCGAGCTGTAGCGGTTCAAAACATCGGCAGCAGGAATCCGATGACCAGGGCTGCTGCCCCGATGCCGCTGAGGATCCAGCCCAGGACCCCTGCAGCCTCGCCGCGGACCTCCGGCGCAGTGGTCCGCCAGCGGGTGGGCGTCTTCACGGCGTAGTGGATGGTGACGGCGTCACCCGGAGCCATATGCCTGATGTCGTGCGGGGACATGGGCGCGTTATGGACCTGGTAGTGGTGGTCGTACCAGCGGAAACCCACACCGCTCTCGTCGGAATAAACCACGCCCTCCGACTCGATCCAGTGATCATCGAAACGCCTCATCGTCCCCACGGCCACCAGAAGGATGAGGCCGGCGGGCAGGCAAATCCAGGTCAGCACTTCCAGGATGGGACCTGCAATGTCGAGAACTCCGGGCATGGTCATGATGGTACCTTTCCCGCGCATTCACGGGCCACATCCGCCGTCCGCTCCAGGGCGGGCCACGGGCCACATCCGCCGTGCCACACTGCCGACGTGCCACACTAAGGACTACTACGAGCGGGGCATGCCCAAGGGAGCAGCACACATGGTAACGGGGCAACGCACCCACCTGTTTGGCAAAGACAAGTGGCGCGGGAACGGCCTGTCCAGTGCGGACGTCTCCGAACGCGTCCGCGGAGGGCTGACCAACCTGGTCTCCAACGCATCCAGCCGCAGCCTGTGGGACATCCTCCGCGCCAATGTCCTGACGCTGTTCAACGCCATTGTGGCCGGCAGCTTCGTGCTGCTCCTGGCCCTGGGGCAGTGGCAGGATGCCCTCTTCGGGTTCGCCGCCGTCGGCAACGCCGTCATCGGGGTGGTCCAGGAATACCGGGCCAAGAAGTCGCTGGACCGGCTTGCGGTGCTGAACTCCCCGCACGCACGGGTACTCAGGGACGGCGCCATCCGGGACATTCCGACGGCCGAGGTGGTCCTTGACGACGTCATCCTGCTCTTCGCCGGCGACCAGGTGCCCGCGGACGCCGCCGTGTACGACGCCCACGGGCTGGAAATCGACGAATCGCTGCTCACGGGCGAGTCCAATCCCGTGGACAAAGCACCGGGGTCCGAGGTCCTGGCCGGGTCCAGTGTTGTGGGCGGCCAAGGCAGGGCCCAGGTTGTCCGAGTGGGGGACGACTCCTTCGCCGGCAAGCTTACGACGGCGGCCAAGCGTTTTTCCCTGGTTAACTCGGAAATCCGCACCGGCCTCAACCGGGTCCTGCGATGGATCACGTGGGGCCTCCTCCCTGTCATGGCCATTGTTGTCAACGGCGAGATGCACGCCCAGGGAGGCTGGAGCCAGGCGCTGGACACAGGCACATGGAAGACCGCGGCTGTGGGCGCCGTGGCAAGCGTCATCGCCATGATCCCGCTGGGCCTGGTGCTGATGGCCAGCGTCGCGTTCGCGCTGGGCGGGCTGCGGCTCGCCCGGGACGAGGTCCTCATCCAGGAACTGGCCGCGGTGGAAGGGCTGGCCCGGGTGGACATGCTTTGCCTGGACAAGACCGGCACCCTCACTGAAGGACGAATCATTTTCGACGGCGTGCACGACGCCGGCACCGCACCGGCGCAAGGGTGGAAGGAGGCCCTGGGCTGGTTCGGGGCCGACGCCGACGCAAACGCCACCGCCCGCTGCCTCGCCGCCGACTTCAGGTACGACAGCGGACCCCGCCCGGTATCCTCCGTCCCCTTCGCGTCGTCCCGGAAATGGAGCGCCGTCAGTTTCAACGACGGGGCTGCGCCCGGTGCCTGGGTGCTGGGCGCCCCGGCACTCGTCCTCGAGGCCACGACCCCGGGACACGTCCAGGCCCTGGCCTCTGCGGCCGGGCTGGCATCGTCCGGCCTCCGGACCCTTGTTTTGGCCCATGCCGGGCGGCCCATGGCTGCCAGGGAAGCGGAGGATGCAGCCCTGCCGTCGACGCTGGTGCCGGCCGCGTTACTGACATTCCGTGAAAAGATACGGCCCGACGCCGCCACGACCCTCGCCTACTTCCGGGAGCAGGGCGTCGACCTCCGCATCATCTCCGGTGATGATCCGCGGACTGTGGCGGCCATTGCCCGCGACGTGGGCCTGGACTCCGCTGACGGCTACGATGCCCGCGAGCTGCCCGAAGATCCCGAGCTCATGGCGGACGTCCTGCGGGACCACAAGGTGTTCGGCCGGGTCACCCCCGCGCAAAAGAAGGCAATGGTGGCTGCACTGCGCAGCCGCGGCCACGTGGTGGCCATGACCGGGGACGGAGTCAATGATGCCCTGGCGCTGAAGGAGGCGGACATCGGGATAGCCATGGGCACCGCCGCCGCGGCGACCAAGGCCGTTTCCCGGCTGGTGCTGCTGGACGGCCGATTCGACAGGCTTCCCGGCGTCGTGGCTGAGGGAAGGCGGGTCATCGCCAACATCGAGCGCGTCTCCATGTTGTTCCTGGCCAAGACAGCGTATGCCATTGCCCTTTCGGTGGTCTTCGGCGGTTTGCTGTGGGGCTTTCCGTTCCTGCCGCGACAGCTCTCCGCCACCGACGGGCTCACCATCGGCATCCCCGCCTTCTTCCTGGCACTCATGCCAAACACCCGGCTCTACAGGCCCGGCTTCCTCAAACGCTCCCTGACGTTCGCTGTCCCTGCCGGCCTCATCATCACCGCGGCCGTCCTTTCACTGAATGCCTATGCGGCGATCGCAGGCGGGTACGGGGAGGACTCCGTGCGGACCGGGTCGGTCATGGTGCTCGCCCTCGTGGCGCTCTGGGTGCTCGTGGTGCTCTCCCGGCCGCTGAACCGCTGGCGTCTCCTCATCATCGCCTCCATGTATGCAGGCCTGCTGGCGCTGCTCACCGTCCCGGTCATCACAGACTTCTTCGGCATCTCGTGGCCCCCGGACCACCTCCGCAATGCCGCCCTGCTGGCGGCGCTGGGCGGGTGCGCCGCCGTCGAGCTCGTGTTCCGGTTACGCCGCCGCCTCAATGTTTGACCGGGCGGCGGCCGCGGCGCCATGGACGCATAACCGCCTATGGCACTACTCGAACCCGTATGCACCTAGGGTGGAGGGGCATACGGTAGGCATCCGCCCGCCTGCGACTGATCAACTGATTGAGGAAACAAACATGGGTTTGGGCGACAAGATCAAGAACGCTGCCGAGAAAGCCATCGGCGAGGCCAAGGAAGCATTCGGCAAGCTGACCAATAACAGCAAGCTCGAGACCGAGGGCAAGATTGATCAGGGCACGGCCGACGCGAAGCACGCCGCCGAGGACGTCAAGGACACCATCAACGACAAGTAGTCGTTACTGATGGCCGGGGCGCGGAGATTTTCGCGTCCCGGCCATTTTTATGCCCCGCCGGCGGAGGGATCGGCGCGACGTCCCGTTGCAGGTTCCGGCACACGGCCGGGACCTTAGCCCCTTCCTTTTCGGAGCATCCGGAACCACTCTGGTCACATGGCAGCCTGCCCCGGGGGAACCGACAACGGCGGGCAATGATCGGTACAGGCGGCGACAGCCATGGACGAGCCAGTGGTGCACATCAGCGGTTTCCGGATGGACTTCGCGGACACCACCGTGATCCGCGACCTGTCCTTCGACGTGCGGGCCGGCGAGACGTTCGGGTTCCTGGGCAGCAACGGCTCGGGCAAGACCACCACCATCCGCGCGCTCCTGGGCCTGTACGAGCCCACGGCCGGCGTCCTCCACATCAACGGGCGGCCCTTCAAGCCCGAGCACGGCAGCAGGCTGGGCTACCTTCCGGAGGAGCGCGGGCTCTACAAGAAGGAAAAGGTTATGGACGTCATGACGTACTTCGGCCGGCTCAAGGGAATGGACCGGCACTCGGCGCGGCAATGGTCCCTGGCATACCTGGACCGCGTGGACCTTGCCGGCAAGGCCGCCACCCAGGTGGACAAGCTCTCCAGCGGCGAGCAGCAGAAGGTCCAGCTCGGCGTCACCATCATGAACCGTCCGGAGCTCCTCATCCTGGACGAACCCACCAAGGGGTTCGACCCCGTGAACCGCCGCCTCCTGATGGACATCATCGCGGAGCAGAAGAACGACGGCGCCACCGTGGTGATGGTGACCCACCAGATGGAGGAAGTGGAACGGCTTTGCGACCGCATCATCCTCCTGAAGGACGGCACGTCCGAGGCCTACGGCACCATCGATGAGGTCCAGAACAAGTACGGCGGCAGGGTGGTCCGCATCCGGCACGCCGGGCCCATCCCGCCGTCGCCGCACTATGAGGTGACGCTGGAGGAAACCAACTACGCGGAGCTCTCCATCACGGACGACACCGACGAAGCGGCCATCCTGCGCGAACTCATGGACGCCGGCATGGTCATCCGCAGTTTCATCACCACGAAGATCTCAATGGAGGACATCTTCATCCGCGTGTACGGGGAACACAACGGGTCCCCGGCACCCGCCCCCGGGCGTGTGGCCGCAACACGGGGTGCGTAGCCGTGGCCCAGCACAACCTTGGAACCGTCATCAGCTTCGAATTCGTCCGCACCGTCACCAAGCTTCGCTTCTGGATCGGCACCCTGTCCGTGCCCGTCATCATGGCCGTGGTGTTCGGGATGATCTTCCTCAGCAACACCAGCACCAGTTCCGCCGCCGAGGCCCAAAAGAACGCCCAGTTCAGCATCTCCTACCTGGATGCTTCCGGCCTGATCACTCCCGCTGACGCGGCCGCGTTCGGCGCCGTTCCCGCGGCCTCGTCCGACGCCGGGATACAGGATGTCCGGTCCGGCGCCGTCGAGGCCTACTTCGAGTTCCCCGCCCATCCCGAGGCGACTGCGGTGAAGGTCTACGGCGCGGACCGGGGGTTGTTTGAAAACGGCAAGTACGCCGCCGTCGCCCAGGCCATGCTGGCCCGCGCTGTGGCCGTGAGGATCGGTTCGCCCCAGTTGTCCGGGCTCGCGGCGGGGTCGGTGCAGGTGGAAACGGTGACCTACCAGGGGTCCGAGGTGGCCGGCGGCATGAACTCCGTGATTCCGCCGATGGCGTTCCTGGTGGTGTTTTACGGGCTGGTGGTGCTCCTCGCCGGGCAGATGCTGAACTCCACGCTGGAGGAAAAGGAGAACAGGGTCACCGAAATGATCCTCACGACCCTCAAGCCCACCACCCTGATCACAGGGAAGGTGCTGGCCCTGTTCATGGTGGGCCTGGTGCAGGTGGCGGTCTTCGCCTCGCCCATTCTGATCGGCGGACTCTTCTACCGTGATGCCCTGAGCATCCCCGCGTTCGAATTCTCCCAGCTGGTCTTCGACCCCCTGCGCATGACCGTCGGTTTCCTCATCCTCGTGGGAGGCTTCGCCCTGTTCACCACCACGCTGGTGGCCATCGGCGCCGTAATGCCCACAGCCAAGGAAGCCGGGAATTTCATGGGTGTGATGATTGCCCTGATCTTCATTCCGTTCTATTCGGTCAGCCTGGTGATCTCCGAGCCGCATTCCCTGATCGTGCAGGTGTTCACCTACTTCCCCTTCTCGGCGCCGGTCACGGCGCTGTTGCGGAACGCGTTCGGATCGCTGGGCGTCCTGGAAGCCGCAGTCGTGATCGCCATCCTCTACGTCGGCGCTGCACTGATGCTCCGTGTGGCCGTGCGGCTCTTCCAATACGGGTCCATCTCCTACACCCGGAAGGTCAGCATCAGGACCGCCCTCAAAGCTGGATCACGGCACGTTGTGGCCGGCCCGGCGGAGAAGTAGCCGGGACTTTGGCGGGGCGGGAGGCGGACCGTGCGGCTGGTTTTCCTCGGTGACGTGATGCTGGGCCGCCTGGTGAACGAGCGGCTCAGGTCAGCCCCGCCTGCCTACCCCTGGGGCGACACGCTTCCGGTCCTGGCGCAGGCGGACATGCGGTTCGCCAATCTCGAATGCGTCCTGGCCGACGGCGGGACGCCGCTGCCGGGGAAGGTGTTCCATTTCCGCTCGGACGTCCGGAACGCTGCCGCACTGACTGCCGCGGGCATCGACGCCGTCTCGCTCGCCAACAACCACGTGCTCGACTACGGGGCGGACGCCTTCCGGGAGTTGCTGCCTGCGCTGGACCGCAGCGGAATCCTGCACGCCGGAGCGGGGCCGGACCTGGAGGCCGCCCGGCGGCCGGTGATCCGGCGGGTGGGTCCGGCCGCCGTCGGACTCCTTGCCTTCACGGACAACCAGCCGGACTGGGAGGCGGGACCGTTCCGGCCCGGGGTGTACTACGTGCCGGTGGACGAACGGCGCCCGGACGACGCGAGGGTCCGGGACCTGCTGGCGCTGGTTGGCCGCACCAGGGCACGCACGGACCTGCTGGTCATTTCGGCCCACTGGGGCGGCAACTGGGGCGCCGATGTGCCGCCGGCCCACCGGGAGCTGGGGCATGCGCTGGTGGATGCGGGGGCCGACGTCGTGTTCGGGCATTCGGCGCATATCTTCCGCGGCGTGGAGCTCTACCGCGGCCGGCCGCTCATCTACAGCGCCGGCGACTTCATAGACGACTATGCCGTGGACCCCGAAGAACGCAACGACCAGTCGTTCATCTTCCGCCTCGAAATCGGCGGCGGCGTGCCCGTCCGGCTTCAGCTCCATCCAACCGTCATCACCGGGTTCCAGGCGCGGCTGGCCGGAAGAAGCTCACGCCGGATCGCAGTACGGATGCAGGAGCTTAGCGCCCTGCTGGGAACGCAGAGTAGGTGGGTCGATGAAACGAATGTGCTGCAAATACCGGTGGACAGTTAATCCCGTTTGTCCCGTTCGCTGAATTCCTCATCGAGGTCGAAATGCCTGAATTCGGTCTCCGGATTCGGTTCGCCCTCGGCCACGTACTCGTAATCCAGCTGGCGCTGGATCTGGCTGTCGAGGACCTGAAGTTCCGTGTCCTCGACCTTTGAGAGATCTTCCGGAAACTCGTCTTCCGGGGTGAGATGCAGCTTCTCTGACATGTCGTGCCTCTCTTGGCCAGGAACTGGGGTGCTGTTCTGGCAGCATCTTGGCATTTCCCAGATTATCGGTACCTGCCAGCGGGCGGAAGTCCAGTGAGCGGCAGACTAGCCGGCGGAAGCCGGCGCCCCGGCTTTGTCATCCGCTGTCCTCCGCCAGGCCGCCACGAGGAGCCAGCCGGTCCACCCGAGGATCAGCACTATGCCCGCCAGCGTGGGCAGGCTATTGGATGCGGAGAAGCCCTCGGCACCGATGATCCAGCCCTGCGCCAGGTAGGCCGCTCCGGACAGCGCCATCAGGTACCCGATGAACCGGGAGACCCTGCGCGTGGCGGCGATGCCACTGCCGAACAGGATGAGCGCTGAACCCAGCATGAAGCTCTGGTAGCTCCTGACTCCCCACTCAAGCCACCGGATGTCCTCCGCAGCCGCGAAGCGCAGGGCCTTCTCCCCCTCGGCGGCGCCGGCCCAGGCATCGACGGCATGTTTGAGCGCAACACCGTCCACACCCTGCAGGACACCGTAGAGGGCGAGCGCGGCAACGGCCGCCGCCGCACCCAGCCGCACGGCCCAGCCCGCTGGCCCGTGCCGGACGTTGAGGGCGTAGGCAAGCACCAGCAGTCCGCAGAGCAGCAGCGCCATGCCAACGAACTGCCCGAGGTGGACCACGATCCAGGCGTCGCTGGCCGCGTACTCGGCGAACGTCGCAGGGTGGTCGTTGGCGCTGGCCGCGTCCGGGTGCTGGAGTCCGGCCAGCAGCGAGGCAACGACGCCGGCGAAGAGGAGTGCGGCGGACAGCCGCAGCTCGGGGCGGCGGAGCCCGCCGTCGTTCTTTGTGTCTTCCATGTCCCTAACTCCCTTCCGCCGGCTGACAGCTACGGGTTTGCGGCCCGGTATGGCCGCCGGCGCAGGGCATGTCCGCTGCTGCCCTGGCCGGTGGTCCGGGACCTGACGGCGAGGTACGCCGCGACCGCCGCGGTCAGCACCGCCACCGCCGGGATGAACTGCCACCAGTCCACCGTGTCCATGCCCTGGGACGCGTTCATGGAACCGTGCAGGAGTCCCAGAAACAGGATGCTTCCGCCGGTTCCCACGAACACCATACCCAGTAGGTAACGCGCTACGGCGGCGAACCCGAAGAGCACTCCCCAGGACAGGGCAACGTCCGTCCACGGGGTCGCTGCGAACCCCCGCGCGGCGAAGGCCTGGGGCAAATGGATGAGGGCGAACGGGATGGCAGTCAGCAGTGAGCCTGCAAGCACGCCCTTCCGGTCCATCAGCCGGCGCTGGACCACCCCCGCCCAGGCCAGTTCCTCCCAGACGTTGCCCAGCAGGGCGCCGATGACCACTGCCTTCAGCAGGTACAGCCCCGCGGTTGTTGCCCACCCGCTGCCGGGCTCACGGAGCGTGCCGGTCGCGACGGCGGTCAGGAGAGTCAGCAACGGCAGTGCCAGCAACGCCATGGCATACCAGCCGGCGCCCACACGCCAGCGGACCACCCCGCTGAAGAGGCGCCGGACGCCGGCACGGCCATCCGTCGCCGCCGTCACAAGGACGGCCGTCCCCAGCAGGCTCAGCAGTTCCACCAGGAGCCCGGGAGTAACGTCCTTGAGCAAGACGATGGCAAGACACTGCGCCAGCCAGGCCAGCGGGATGGCAAGGATCAGGAAAGCGGCGACCGGGTGCGCGGCTATGCGGTCCTTGAGCCGCATGCGGATGCTTCCCGCGGAGTTCGGTGCATTCGATTCAACGCTCATGATGTGCCTCGGTTCAGGCCAAATCACCAGATGCGAACAGCTGCAGAGTACGCCGGTTGCAACGCTGAATCCATAGTTTCCGGTGCTGGGTTTCCCGAGCGGGCCGCCGGCCCGTCAGCGGCCATGGGTGGTCCTGGCCTTCCTCTTCCGCCCGCCGCGGACCAGCTGTCCCCGCAGGGGGCGGGCTGCCGGGGTGCTGAAGCGGGCCGCGCGGCGGGAAATGTGGTGCGTGGGCCGCCGGCGCGGAATGACGGCCGGCCGGACAGGAGGCTGTTGGGCTGTACGGGCAAAGAACCAGCGCTTGGCGAATTCGACCATGACCAGATACACCACCGTCATGCCCAGCAGCGCCAGGAAGAAAGGCGTGGGCAGCGGATCGAACCCCAAAACACCCGCCAGCGGAGACAGCGGGAGGAAGACGCCCAGTGCCACCACGCCCAGGGATGCGCCCAGCAGGCCGGCCGAAGGCCTGCTCCGCAGGAAAGGAACCCTCCGGGTGCGGATGGCAAAAATGATCAGTGTTTGCGTGGCGATCGATTCGATGAACCAGCCGGCCCGGAATTCCCCGGGCACCGCGTTGAACGCGAACAGCATCAAGGCGAAGGTGGCGAAGTCGAACAGGGAGCTGATGGGTCCGAAGAGGAACATGAAACGCCGGATGAAGCCGATGTTCCAGTGCGACGGGGCCAGCAGCTGTTCCTTGTCCACGCGGTCGCCCGGGATCGCCAGCTGGCCGGTGTCGTAGAGCAGGTTGTTCAGCAGGATCTGCCCGGGCAGCATCGGCAGGAAACTTAGGACGACTGAGGCCGTGGCGGCACTGAACATGTTGCCGAAGTTGCTGGAGGTTCCCATCAGCACGTACTTGATGGTGTTGGCGAAAATCCTCCGCCCTTCCATCACCCCCTCTGCCAGCACGCCCAGGTCTTTGTCCAGCAGGACAACATCGGCGGCGTCCTTTGCCACATCGGTGGCGCTGTCCACGGAGATGCCGATGTCCGCCGCGTGCAAGGCCAGCGCGTCATTGACGCCGTCGCCCATGAACCCGACGGACCCCCCGCTTTGGCGAAGCAGGCGGATGATCCGGGCCTTCTGCTCCGGCGAGACACGGGCGAAGATGCTCGCCTCGCGGGCCGCTGCTGCCAGCTCGGCATCAGAGAGATTTTCCACCTCGGCGCCGGTGAGCGTGCCGCCGGAGAGCACTCCGAGCTCGTCACAGACCTTCTCGGCAACCTTGGCGTTGTCCCCGGTGGCGATCTTGACCGTGATGCCGAGCGCTTCGAGCTGGTCCAGCGAAGCCCTGGCGTTGGCTTTGGGCCGGTCCAGGAAAACCAGCAGCCCCTCCAGGACCAGGTCCTGCTCGTCGGAGGGTTCAATCGCCGCCATTCCTCCAGCCGGCCGGCTGGCGACGGCCACCACGCGGGAGCCCGCGTTGAACTGTTCGTCCAGCATCGCCTGCACGCCCGCCGGGATGTCCACGCAGAGTGCCAGGACATCTTCCGGCGATCCCTTGGTGACCATCCGCGCCGCTCCGCCGTCCATGCTGACCAGCACGCTGGTCCGGCGCCGGAGGTGGTCGAAATCGATGACGTCGAGCCGCTCGTAGCGGTCCGGCTGGAACCCCGCGGCGTCGGCGGAGGCCCAGAGTGCCGTGTCCAGCGGGTTCAGTCCCACCATGGAGACCTTCGCTTCCGCGTAGTCCGCTTCCGTGGCGAGAAGCCCCAGCGTCAACAGGGCGCCCGGGGACACTCCCTCCCTGGCGGGCAATGCTGCGGTGAAGCTGATCCTGCCTTCGGTGAGGGTGCCGGTCTTATCGGTGACGAGCACGTCCATGTCCCCGAGGTCCTCAATGCACACCAGCCGTTTGACCAGCACCTTGCGTTTGGCCAGCTGACGCGTGCCCGTCGCCAGGCTGGTGCTCACGACGGCCGGCAACAGCTGCGGGGTGATTCCGACGGCGATCGCCAGCGAGAACAGCAGGGATTCAATGACAGGCCGCTGCAACAGGAGGTTGGCGATGAAGATCAGCGAGGTGAGAACCAGGGCCACCTGCAGCAGCAGGTAGGAGAAGCGTTTCAGGCCGAGCTGGAACTCGGTCTGCGGCTGCCGCTCACCGAGTCCCAGGGCGATCCGGCCGAATTCGGCCCGCCCGCCCGTGGCCACAACCACCCCTGTGCAGCTCCCCGACTGGATCACGGTCCCCATGAACACGCAGGACGTCAGGTCCGCGAGCGCTACGGCACCGGTGACTGGCGCGGGGTCTTTGCTGACCGGCAGGGATTCGCCGGTCAGGATGCTTTCGTCGCAGAGCAGGTCTTTGGCCGTCAGCAGCCTGATGTCGGCCGGGATGATCGCACCGATGGCCAGATGCACGACGTCGCCGGGCACCAGGGCGGTGACGCCGACTTCATCCATGGTCCCGTCGCGGAGAACCGCGGCCAGGTGAGTGACCCGCGAGTGCAGGGCCTCGGCGGCGCGTTCGGCCCGGAACTCGTTGGTAAAGCCCAGACCGACGCTGACCAGCAGGATCACGCCGATCACGATGGAGTTTGTGGCATCCCCCAGGAAGAGCGATAGC
This sequence comes from Arthrobacter sp. LjRoot78, assembly GCF_964254335.1. Taxonomy (NCBI): domain Bacteria; kingdom Bacillati; phylum Actinomycetota; class Actinomycetes; order Micrococcales; family Micrococcaceae; genus Arthrobacter; species Arthrobacter sp. LjRoot78. The sequence goes on from NZ_CAXUTG020000001.1 coordinate 3,825,218, forward strand.
CCGGCAGTGATGGCGAGAAGGATCAGGATGGGGCTGCCCAGTTGCCGGCCCAATACGGACCATCCGCTCGCTTGATGCGTCCGCACGGCGTTGGGGCCCACGGCAGCCAGCCGTTTTGCGGCTTCCCCGCTGGCCAGCCCACCGCTGCCGGATTCCAACTGGTCCAGGACCTCTTCCACGGGAAGCTGCGCGGCATGCGCCATCGTCACTTGCCCGGGCAAATGCCCGTGGACCTGGAAGTCCGGCACGTGGAGTTCCTGCACGTCAGGACAGCCGCCACACGTAAGCGTAGGGCTGCGGGAACTGGGTGATCCGGAAGGCGCGGACCACGATTTTGGCCGGGCCCGGCGGCATGCCCGTCCAGAGGACCTGCTCCACGTTGTTCCCGTGGTCGAAGCCGGCAGAGGTCCCGGAATTTCCGTGCCGCTCGCTGCCGTCGGCCGCCTGCACAATGAGGTCGAGGTCGTTCTGCAACTGGGGACCGGGCGGATCGGACCACACGAGGGTGATCTTCAGCGTCACCCCGGCTGCGGTGAGTTCCGGGTCCCCGGCGGGACCCCGGTTCCGCCTCCCCTTGGCAGCAACCTTGGGGACTTCAGCAGGGATGTCGATGGCGAAGGAGTCCTCCTCCCCCTGCTCCAGCGGGCCGCCTTCGCCCAGGCCCGCGTTGCCCGGCTGCCCGGGAAGGACCACGGACCGGCCCAGGTTGACCCGGCCCCACCCGGAGTTCCCGTTCGGTGATTCGCCGGCCTCACTGGGGTTGTACTGTCCCGGCAGCACATCGGCGCCGTTGATCAACAGGGCCTTGATCAAGGCAGCACTGGGGGCGGCCAGCCCGTTCTTCACCAGTGTTTCCCGCAGCACCGCCACGCAGCCGGCAACCAGCGGGGTTGCCATGGACGTGCCGGAATCGAAGAAGAACAGCGGATCGGTGGAAGTGCCGAAGGTGCTGCCCATCGGGGCGTTCCGCGACAGCGTGGACAGGATGCTGGTTCCCGGGGCCACGACGTCGGGTTTGATCCGGCCTTCCTTCGTGGGCCCGCGGCTGGAGAAAGCCACCATCCCGTCCGGGTTGTTGGCCTGTTTGTCCCGTTTGACGGGGTTCGCGGGGAAGTCACCCGGCCAGTACGTGCCGTAGGAGGGCGCAAAATCCTTGCGGAGGCTTTCGCTGGCTCCCACGGTGATGCAGTTCTTGGCCGCGGACTGGGATCCGATGGAGTTCGAGTCCACCGTGCCGTCGCTGTTGCCGTCCACGCCGTCGTTCCCGGCTGCAAAGCAGATCACCTGGTCCGGGTGGTTCCATACGAATTCGTCGATCTCCCGCGAGCTCGCGTCGTAGGGCAGGTTGAGTCCGGGCACGCCCCACGAATTCGTGTGCACGCGGGCGCCGTCGTCATACGTCTTTTGGAAGAGGTCGTTCAGGTTGACCGGGATGCCGCCCAGACCGCCGTTGGTGTCGAGCAGGCTTTGCAGGATCAGCATGGCTTCAGGTGCCGTGCCCTCAATGTCCCCGCCCATGGTGGCCGAATTTCCCCGGCCCAGCACGGAGCCGGCCACGTGCGTGCCGTGGCCGTGCGGATCGTCCGCCTTGTCCGGCGCCGTGCGGCCCAGCGCATAGAGTGTCTGGACCCGTCCGGTGAACGCCGGATGCGGATTGGCGGCGTCGCCGGTGTCGAATCCTGTGTCCGCAACGGCCACCGCTTCGCCCTCGCCGCGGTAGACGGTACCGTTGACCAGCACCTCGGCATTCAGGATCTGCCGGGCAACGTTGTTGAAGAGCTGGCGCTCCCGGACCGGGTGGATCTCGCGGATCTCGTCGATCTTCGCCAGTTCCGGGAGCTGGCCCACCGACGTGGTGATGCGCAGCTTTCCCGGGGTCACCGCCACGGCGTCGGGCTCCACCCGGGCCGCCACGGCAACCCGGGCGATCAGGTCCGGGCCGGCCTCGATGCCCGGGTGCAGCAGCAGGTCCACCTTTTCCAGCCGGCGGTCCGGATGCGGTTCGTGGTCCGCCAGCGACCGGACGTTGCCGGTGTCCGCCCCGCGCGGCAGCAGGGGCGGCGGGATCTTGAAGACCCTGGAGTAGACGTCGGCCCAGCTCACGAACGGCAGGGCGCGCACCCGGTCCAGGTCTGCCGGCGGGAACGCTGCAAGGTAGGTGTTGTCCGATACGTATTCCTGCATCTCGACGTCGATGCCGGCAAGTTCCGCGCGCTGTTCCGCCGTCAGCGGCTCCGCGGTCTGGATGAGGATGTGGTCCGACTCCGAGGCGTCCTCGGCAACCAGTCCGGCGTCACGCAGGGCACGGTTCTGTTTGATCGGATCAATGGTGATGCCGTTGATGGTGATGTCAGACATGAAGTTGTGCCCCCTGGCGATCAGCCGGAATTGCGCCGCCGGAAACAGCCTCGGCACCCGGTGGCCGCATGTGCTCTAGAAGGAGACCCGGACCCCGCCGAGCGGGGCCCCGGAAGGTGAGCGTCAGCATACGCTCGGCACCCTAGGCGGTCAACGGCGGGTGGAAAGCCGCCCCGCAGCGGGCACCTCCGCGGGCATCTCAGCGGGCACCTCAGCGGGCAGAGTCCCGTCGTCCTCGTACGCGTCCGCTCCGGCGAGGTCGCGGCCGGCGATGTAGCCGAAGGTGAGGGCCGGTCCCAGATTGATGCCGCCCGCAGGGTAGTGCCCGCCCATGACGTTGGCATGGTCGTTGCCAGCAACGTAGAGCCCATCGATCGGCCGGCCGTCGTTGTCCAGGACGCGGCTGCGGCCGTCCGCCTCCAGTCCGGCGAAGGTGCCGAAGCTGCCGGGAACCACGCGGACCGCGTAGAAAGGACCTTTCTCGAGCGGACCCAGCGAGGGGTTGGGCCGGTTCCCGGCGTCGCCGCCATAGCGGTTGAACGCGGTCTCGCCGCGTCCGAAGTCGGGGTCCACGCCGTTGCGGGCGTTCCGGTTGAACTCCGCCACGGTGGCTTTGAGACCGGCGGGGTCGATCCCGCACCTCGCCGCGAGCTCCTCGACGGTCCGCCCCTTCTTGAGGTAGCCGGAGCGAAGGTACGGGAACAGCGGGACCGGCAGCGGCTTGGCCATGCCCAGCGGGAACCTGCGGACGAACCGGCTGTCGGCAATCTGCCACGACTCCGCGATGCCGCCCGCGGGCGTGGCTTCCATCAGCGCGGCTACGTAGTCGTAGTAGCCGTTGGCCTCGTTGACGAAGCGCTTGCCGTTCGCGAGGACGCCGATGCTGCCCGGCTTGGCGCGGTCCATGATGTGCGGGAAGGTGCCTGTGCGGCCGGTGCGGTACGGCACCAGCGACACGGGGCACCACGCCGCGGCGGACTTGACGTCGGTCTTGAACCGGGCGCCCACGGCCTGGGCCAGGCTGATGCCGTCGCCAGTGGTCTCCGCGGGTGCCAGCGTCCAGTGTTCCCGGCCGGTGGGAGTATGGGGGAAGAGTTCCTTCCGGCGGTGGATGTCGTTGGGGAAGCCGCCGCCGGCGAGGACGACGCCTCGTGCTGCGTTGATCTGCAGCTCACCGTTCCGGGAGCCGACGACGGCGCCGGTCACCTTGCCGTTGTTGTCGGTAAGTAGCCGTTTCCCGGGCGTGGAAACGCGGATATCCACACCGAGATCGTCAGCGGACTTCAGCAGGCGTCCGGTCAGGGCGGTGCCGTTGACCAGTTGCATGTTGCGGCGGTGAATCAGCAGGTCCAGGAGGTGGAGGCCCATGCGCCGGCCGGCGTGGAAGATGCCTTTCGGGTTGCCCTGCGAGGCGGAGAGGAATTTGGTGAGGTCCGGTCCGGCCATGATGCCCATGCCCAGGAAGGACGTCTCGTAGAGCTGGTGGCGCATCTTTGCCCGGAGTTCCGGCCGGATCCGGCGGGCGTTGATCGGCTTGGGGCCCACTGAGCGGTTGCCGGTGCCTGCGCCCGGTACCTTGCCGTAGATGTCATTGATCCTGGTTCCCGGGACGAACTGGAGGGACGTCTTGTGCTGGAAGAACCCCACCATGTGCGGCACGGCATCGAGGAAGGCGTCCACCTTGTCTGCCTGGTACTCCTGCCCCAGGGTGTGGCGCAGGTAGGTGCGGAACGTTTCCTTGTCCTCGTTCACGCCGGCAGCCCTGGCCAGGGGGTTGCCGGGGGTCCATGCCCAGCCTCCGGACCAGGACGTGGCCCCGCCGCAGACCTCGGCCTTTTCCACCACGATGACTTTGAGGCCGTGATAGGCGGCGGTGACCGCGGCGGACAATCCGCCGGCACCTGATCCGACCACCAGGACATCGCAGTCCACGGCGGGAAGCCGGCGGTCCTGTCCAATAGCGGCCGGTGCCGGCGTGGAGTCGGTGCTCGCGTTCATGGGGTTCTCCATTGTGGGTCTCTCGGTGTCTCTCAGTGTCGGTAGTGGTTAGTGGCCGAAGGTGTCTGAATCGAGGCGCGGCGGGGCGCCGGTCTCCAGTGCATTGATGGCGGCCAGCTGGTCCGCTGTCAGCTCAAAGCCGAAGACGTCCAGGTTCTGCCGCTGACGGGTGTCGCTGGCGGACTTCGGTGTGGCGATGCGGCCCTGCTGGACATGCCAGCGGAGCACGATCTGCCCGGGCGTCCTGGCGAGCTCCTGCGCCGCTCCGGTAATGGCCGGGCTGGCCAGGAAGTCGCCGTTGCGGCCCAGCGGGCTGTACGCACCGGTGGCAATGCCGTGCTCGCGGTGGAAGGCCAGCTGTTCAGGCTGGCCGTGGGCGGGGTCCACCTGCACCTGGTTGACCGGCACCGTAAGTCCGGCTCTTTCCACTGCAAGCAGGTGGGCGGGCTTGAAGTTGGAGACGCCCCAGGCGCGGATGACGCCGTCGTCCGCCAGCTGCTGGAGCCCTTCGCAGGCCTCGACGAACCGGCCCAGCACGGGGTTGGGCCAATGGACCAGGAACAGGTCCAGGTAATCCACGCCGAGTCGGGCCGCCGAGCGTTCAAAAGCGGTGCCGACGCCGTCCCGGCTGTGCCAGTCCCGGTTGAACTTGGTGGTGATGAAGATGTCCTGCCGGGCGATGCCGCTGCGCCGGATGCCCTCCCCCACCGCCTCTTCATTGCCGTAGTTCTCAGCAGTATCGATGTGCCGGTAGCCGTTGTTGATGGCGCGGTTCACCGCATCCGCGGCGTCCTCCCCCACCATCGGCCAAGTGCCCAGCCCGATCAGCGGAACGTGGACGCCGGGGGCAAGCTCCGTCGTCGTGCTTTCCAGTACTTCGCTCACTTGGTCCCTGCTTCCTGGAGGCTCTCCGCTGCCGCGAGTACGGCGTCGGAGGCGGCTTTGAGGTTCCGGGCCCAGCCCGGTTCGCCGAGTTCGGCAGCCCGCCGGTCCGACGGCGTCTCGACGCTCACGGGCGTCCCTGCCGGGAACGCAGCCACCAGCGCGGCCAGATCGAACCCGCCTTCGCCGGGGACACCGCGCTCGGAACGGGACTCGGCCACCAGGTCCTCGCGGCTGGAGGGCCGCTGCACCGGACCGTCGCACAACTGCAGCAGCGGGACGAGGTCCGTACTGGCTGCCAGCTGGTCGAGCGTGCCGCCGAAGCGGTTGAAGTGCAGGGCGTCCACCACGATCTTGCATCCCGCCGCCCGGGCCAGCTCGGCCGCGGCGGGGATCGAATGCACCGCCTGGTAGGAGATCGGTTCCAGCGTGGGCACGATGCCGAAGCCCCGGCCGTCCTCCGTCATCCGGGCCAGGGTGTCCGCCAGCCGCGCGGTGTCCGCATCGGCGCCGGCAACGGTCAGCGAGCCGGCGCCCAGCGCCTGGCCTGCTTCCATCATCCGCAGCCAGGCCTCGCGCTGTTCGCTGCCGTCCAGCAGCAGGAACTCTATGTCCTTCACCGTCACCCCGGTGTCCCGCATCCGGGCGAGGGTTTCCCTGAGCATGGGTGACCCCGGCTGCAGGTCGTACGCCCGCTCGGCCGCGGTGACCGGCCGCACCCGGGCGCCAATGAAGTCGAAGCCTGCCCCGGCGGCGATGGTCACGAGGTCCGGCGGCGCTGTCCCCACGAGGGAAAGCTGGGCCAGGCCCACCTGGCGGCGTGGCGGGGTGTTCATGATGCTGCTCCGTTCAGGGAAAGGTTCGCTGGATCTCGACGGACTCGGTCACAGGTGGGGCCGGCGGCCAGTGCGGCGGCCACGCGCTGGGCGGCGTCGTAGCCGCTCTTCACGGCGTTGGAGGCGATGGCCGGGGTCTGGTCCACCACCGTTCCGGCGAGGGTCACGGGAACCCCGGCCGCGAAACTCAGCTCCGCGTCGCGTTCACGGGCCGGCACGGAGCCGTCCAGCGGTGCAACCGAACGGGAGACCAGCAGCGGCCCGGGGGCGTCCAGCCACTCGCCGCTGCTGAGCCGGATCCGGGCGCCGTCGTACTCCTCGATCGCGGCGCCCAGCCGGATCCGGACCCGCGGATTCTGCTCCAGCCGGGGCACGGCCAGGATCTTGGCGCGGCGGCCGGATTCCGGCGCGATGACGTCCTGCGGCCCTACCAGCAGCACAGCGGCGCCCCGGTCCGCCAATGTGTCCGCCACGCTCATGGCCACGGAGTCGGCCCCCCAGATGGTCACCGCTGCGGGGACTTCGCCGCTGGAAGCGCCGCCGTCCAGGACGGCGGGGTGGGCGGCGAGCCATTCGCGCACGTCCAGGACGTTGTGGGAATCACCGCCGGTGAACCGGGCGGCCGGGCGCAATCCGCCCGTAGCCAGCACAACAGCGTCGGCGCCGGTTTCGCGTACCAGTGCGGCGACGTCGTTCGTGTTTACGTGCGTGCCTAGCCGGACGTCGACGCCGAGCCGGGCGTTCTCCTCCGCCGACCATTCGGCGAAACGGTGGAAGTCCGGGGTGGACTTCATCCGCTCCGCGAGGGCGAACTGGCCGCCGGGGCGGGCACCGTCGTCGAGCACTGTCACCTGTGCGCCGGCTTCGGCGAGTTCACGGGCTGCGGTGAGGCCGGCGGGGCCTGCGCCCACCACCACAACGCGGGAGCCTTCACGGACGGCGGGCGTGGGGACGGGGACGCGGGAGCGGCCCACGGCCGGGTTGACGGTGCAGGTCACCTGGCCGAGTCCCAGGTTATCGATGCAGACGTTGCAGGCGATGCACGGCCGGTAGCGTTCGCCGTGGAGGACGCCGCCCACAAAGGCGGGGTCTGCGTGGATGGCGCGGGCCAGGCTGACGAAGTCGCAGGTGCCGTCGCGGAGGACCTCTTCAATGATGGCCGGGGAGTTCAGCCGGCCGGCCATGCCCAGCGGAAGGCCGAACCGGCGGTAGGCCTTCGCGTAATCGGCAAGGACGCCCGGCTTCCATTCGCCGGACTGGACGATCCATTCGCCGGCCTCGTAGCTGCCGGCGGAGATGTCCAGGAAGTCGAGGTGCTCGAGGTGGGCTTTGGCGATGATGGCCAGCTGCTGTTCCGCGCTGATGCCGTCCGCTGGACCCTCCACCACGGAGACGCGCATGCCGATGATGGCATCTGGCGCGGCCTGCCGGACTTCGTCGATCACCAGGTTCATGAAGCGTTCGGGGGCGGCGAATTCGTCAGTGCGGTGGTTGGAGATGGGGGACATGAACTGGTGGATCAGGTAGCCGTGGGCGCCGTGGATGTTGATGACGTCGAAGCCCGCGTCCACCGCACGGCGGGCGGCCTGGCCGTAGGCTTCCGCGAGGTCGTGGCATTCCCCGATGGTGAGTTCACGGGGCACCTCGCCGCCGGCCACGTCACACGGCACCGGCGACGGCGCCAGGTTCTTGTATCCCGATACCTCGGCCTGCGCGGTGCGGCCACCGTGGTTGATTTCGACGGCGGCGAGCGCACCTGCAGCGTGCAGGGCGTCCGTGAGTTTGCGCAGGCCCGGGACCATGGCGTCGGTGTGCAGGCCCAGCTGGTGCGTGCGGCCTTTGCCGTCGGCGCGGACATAGGTTGCTTCCGTGGTCACCAGGCCTAGGCCGGCCTGGGCACGGGTGACCAGGTAGTCGATGTACTGGTCCGTGATCCGGCCGTCGGTGGTGCCGTAGTTGCGTTCCATCGGAGCGGAGGCGAGGCGGTTCCGGAGGGTCCGCGGAGTGCGGCCGTTGCGGCCGAGGGTCAGCGGCAGGGCTGCGTAGCGTTCCGTGGTCATGGGGTTCTCCTAATTTGCTGCCGGAATCCGGGCGGTGAGTTGGGCTGCCGGGGCTTCCGGCGCCGATGCCTGGCCGGTGATGCTCCGCTGGTCCACCGCGGCGAAGCGGACCGGGACGCCCGTGCGGGAGGATTCGTACACGGCCAGCAGGATGCGCAGCGCCCTGGTGGCGTCCTCGCCCGTGATGGCCGGCTCGGTGCCGTTTTCCAGTGCGGCCACGAAGTCGCGGACCTGGCTGGTGTGGTGCGGGATGAGCTGGCCGTTGATGGTGGCCAGGTCCACGTTGGGACGGATGCCTGCGGGGTGGACGGCTTCTGTGGTGATGGTTTCGCCGACGGCCCACAGGTCCACCCGGCCGTCGCTGCCCTCCGGGAACTCGGTGAGGGATGCCGAGGCGCCGGTCTCGCCGGTGATGCGGATCTGCACGCCCAGGCTGGGCGACACCGCCGTCGAGGCCTCCAGCGTTGCCATGGCTCCGGAGGCGAAGGTCAGGACCGCTGTGGCGGAGTCCTCTACCTCGATGTTGGCGCCGTGCTTGTAGCTGTTGATCTTGCCGTAAACCTCCGCAATGTCCCCCATGAACCACTGCAGCAGGTCGATGTAGTGGATGGCCTGCGTCATCAGGACCCCGCCGCCGTCGTTGGCCCAGGTTCCGCGCCAGGCGTCCTTGGAGTAGTACTCCGGTTCGCGGTGCAGCATCACCGAGCACTGCCCCATGACGGGGCGGCCCAGGGTGCCGTCATCGATCGCCGCCCGGATCCGCCGGGCGCCCGGCCAGAAGCGGCGCTGGAAGAGCACGCCCAGCTTCACCCCGGCGTCGGCGCACGCCGCGGCCATCCGCTCGGCCGAGGGCAGGTCGGTGGAGATGGGCTTCTCGCAGAGCACGTGGACGCCGGCCGCGGCCGACTGCAGCACCACTTCCTCATGGGTGGGGTGCGGCGTGCAGACCGAGATGATGTCCACGCCGAGATCCAGCAGCTCGCCCACCGTATCCACGGCGTTCGGCACATGCCACGATTCGGCAGTGGCACGGGCCCGGTCCAGGTCGATGTCGCAGACCCCGACGATCCGGACGTTGTCCAGGGCGCCGAAGGCCTCGAGATGGTTGCGGGAGATGGCGCCGCAGCCAACGATGCCGACGCGGAAGGTGCGGGCGGGTGCGGATGCTGATGGAGTCACGGGAGGATCAACTTTCTGGTGCGTGGGTACGGTGAGCGCTGGGCCGGAACCGGGTGCGCTAGGCGGAAACGCGGCGTTTGCGGGGCAGCCCGAGTTCTTCGAGCGGGGTCTTGTGGGTTTCCCTCGCCGTCGCGATGGCGATCGCGGAGACGGTCAGGCAGACCACCGTGAAGCTGGCCACCGGTATCCAGCCGCCGGGGCCGGGCTGGGCGAGCATTGTGGCGATGACGGGGGCGAACCCGGTGAGGATCAGGCCCACCTGGCTGCCGATGGCCATTCCCGAGTAGCGGACCGGGGCGGGGAACATCTCGGGGAAGAAGACCGTCCAGACGCCGTTCCAGCAGGAGTAGAACACGGACATGTTCAGGAACCCGAAGACAAAGATGAGGGGGACGTTGTGCTCGCTGATGGCCCAGAAGTAGCCGAACGAGGTGACAGCGCAGCCGAGCGCGCCCACGAGGAGCACCTTCTTGCGGCCGAACTTGTCCGAGATGATGCCCGCCAGCGGGATGGTGAACATCGACAGGCCGATGGTGACGGCGTTGACGGTGAGCATCAGCGTCCGGTCCAGCCCGATGGAGGGACCCGTGGCGTAGGCCAGTGCGTACACGGTGAAGGTGGTCTGCATGACGGAGAACAGCATGACCAGGGCTACCCGCAGGACGTCGCGCCACTGTGTCTTCAGGACCTCGGCTGCCGGGATGCCCTTGGGCTTGGCCGGATCCACAGCTTCTTCGAAGACCGGCGGTTCCTCCAGGCGGGTGCGGATCCAGTAGGCGACGCCGAGGACCACAACGGACAGCCAGAACGGTATACGCCAGCCCCAGCTGAGCAGCTGGTCTTCGGGAAGGGCGGCCAGCGGGATGAAGACCACGGTGGAGAGCACCATGCCTGAGGCGTAGCCGGTCATCACGAAGCTGGTGAAGAAGCCGCGGCGGCCTTCCGGGGAGTGCTCCATGGTGAGGGTGGACGCGCCGGCGGCCTCGGCACCCGCGGAGAAGCCCTGCGCCAGGCGGCCGACCAGCAGCAGTGCGGTCGCCCAGTAGCCGATTTGGCCGTAGGTGGGCAGGAAGCCGATGCCGATCGACGCGACGCCCATGATCACCAGCGTGATCATCAGTGCCTGCTTGCGGCCCACCTTGTCACCGAAGTGGCTCATCACGATGCCGCCCAGCGGCCGGGCCAGGTACCCGACGCCGAAGGTTGCCATCGCTCCGAGCAGTGCCACCACGGGGTCGCCGCCCGGAAAGAAGATCTTGGGGAAGACGAGTGCTGCGGCGGTGCCGTAGATGAAGAAGTCGTAGTACTCCAGGGTGGACCCCAGGAAAGAAGCCAGGGCCGCCTTCTTGGGCATCTTTTCCGGGCGGTTTTCTACGACGGCGGTCTCCCCAAGCTCAAGGGCCGGGGGTTGCTGAACATGTCCCATAGTGTCTCCTCATCGAGTGTCACGGGTTAAGGGTGGTGGGGGCCGCCGCCACGTTGCGGTGGCACGTTCCGTAAGAGTTTTGGGGCCGGGAGCTTCCGCCAGCCGGCGGGCGGTTGCGTGGCTCCCTGATGAAAAACTGTATGAGCGGCATCACAGATTTCAGCGCCAAATCCCATTCAACGGGACGCCTGCCACGGGGCAGCTACACGGGACAGCTACAGGGGACGGCGCACCGGGACGGGCGGGATCGTCCTAGGTCTTCGCGTCCCGGTCCGCCGCGGCCTGGCGGCCCGATTCGAGCCAAGGCCGGTTTCCGTAGGGCCGGCGCTCGGCACCCATGGTCCGGGACAGGCCGCGGCCGGCGGCCACCAGCACCGGCAGGATCAGCTGGGGCTTCTCATCCGCGGTGGGAACGACGACGGCGATCGCACCGATCACGCTGTTGCCCTCACCGAACACGGGAACGGAATAGGCGGTGTTTTCCGGAACCAGGACGCCGGCCAGCCGGACATAGCCCCGCTCCCGGATCAACGCCAGGTGTGCGCGGATTTTCACGGGGTCCGCTTCCGTGTTGGGCGTGGTCTTCTCCAGCGGGCCGGCCAGGAAACGCTCCTGGACGTGGCGGGGCATGTGGGCCATCATGGCGAGGCCCGAGGAGGTGTTGTGGATGTCGAGCCGGCCGGCGACGTCGGCAAGGTTCAGGACGGTGCCGTGCCGGTCGAGGCGTTCGAGGTACAGGACGCTGCCGGATTCGACGTCGGGGATGGACAGCGAGACGTTCTCGCGGACGGCCGCGTGGACACCTTCCAGGAAGGGAAGCCCCCGGCGCCGGAACTCTTCGAGGGGGTTGCTGCGCGAGGCAAGTTCCCACATCTTGACGCCCACGCCGTAGTCCCCGGCGTCGCCGCGGTTGAGCAGCCCGCTGTCTACGAGGTCGTTGGCCAGGCGGTGCGCGGTGCTGCTGGACATTCCGGTGATGCGGACCAGCTCGGCGAGCGTCAAACGCGGATGCCCCCGGGAGAAGGCATCGAGGATCTTCACCACCCGCTGGATGACGGACTCCCCCGATGCGGAGTTCGCCATGGTTCCTCCCGGTTGTGCCAGCTTTTCTCCTGCCAATATATCCCCGTGCCGGCAGGACTGCGGGCCCGTGGAAGTAGCCTAGGGGTGAACAGGCCTGCACCTGGCGACAGCAACGGGGCAGGCCATCACGGGAACACCGCCGGGAGGAACAACGTGGAGCTGCGGCAGATCGAGGCTTTCCTGGCGGTGGCCGAGGAACTGCATTTTGGCCGCGCCGCCCACCGGCTTCGCATGGCGCAGTCCCCGCTGAGCCAGACCGTCAAGAAGCTGGAAAAGAGCCTCGGCACCGACCTCTTCGAACGGAACACCAGGGCCGTCTCGTTGACCACCGCCGGCTTCGCCTTCCTGCCGCACGCACGGAAAATCCTGGAGGAGCTGGACCTGGCGCGCCGGGCCGCCACCGCGGATGCAGGCGAAGTGTACGGCCGGCTCAGCATCGGGTTTTCCGGAGCACTCAACCACAAGACCCTCCCCCCGCTCACCCGGGCGCTGCGCAGCAGCTACCCGCACCTGGACCTGACCCTCAGCGGCGGACTGCTCACCCAGGATGCCCTCGACCAGCTCCGCAACGGGTCCCTGGATCTGTCCTTCATCGGGCTGCCGGTGGATGCTCCCTCCCTGGCCACGCGACGTATCGCCGTGGAGCCGCTGGGCGCTGCAGTTCCGGAGGACCATCCGCTGGCCGGCCGGCCACAGATTGCCCTGGCCGACCTGGCAGCCGACGGCTTTGTCACCATGCCCGCAGCCCAGGGTTCCACGCTGAGGGAGGCGGTCTTTTCGGCGTGCACAGCTGCGGGCTTCAGGCCGCGCGTGGTGCAGGAGGTCTCCGATCCCTATATGGCCCTCTCCCTGGTGGCCGGCGGTGTGGGCGTCAGCCTGGTGCCCGACTCCATGGCCGGCATCATGCCCGGCGGCACCGTCTTCATCGCGCTTTCCGGCGCGGCGCCGCTGCTGGCTTCCGGGATCGCCTGGAATCCTGCCCTCATCTCGCCGGCCCTCAAGCTGGCACTTGAACTGGCCGATTCCGTGCTGCCCACGCCGCCGCGCTAGGACCTTCGAACTGCTCAGCTTGGCGGTTGACTATGTAGTTTTCACACATAGTCTCTGACCAAAGAAGTGTTGGACGCGTCTCAATCCAGGTCCCACGATGAAAGGACTCCACTGCACATCACTCAATGAAGAGGACACCGCCCCATGGCAACTTTCGCCGTCACCTATGCCTACTCTGACGCCACGGCCGGCCAACGCGACAAGCACCGGCCACGCCACGTTGAATTCCTGAAGTCGCAGTTCGACGGCGGCCGGCTGCTGACGAGCGGCCCCTTCGGCTCCGGCGAATCCCCCGGAGCCCTGCTGATCCTCACGGGCACTTCCAAGGCCGAGGTCGAGGCACTGATGGATCAGGATCCGTTCTTCAGCAACAACCTCATCCAAGAGCGGACCATCCGGCAGTGGAACATCTTCTTCGGCGCCGAACGCGTGGACGCGCCATGCTGACCGCCCGCACTGTTGCCAGGGAAACCATCAGCTACGAGGACATGGCCGAGCCTGTCCTCGAGCAGGGCCGCGCCCTGGTCCGGGTCCACCATGTCACCCTGTGCGGCACCGACCTCCATATCTGGGAAGACGACTACCCGGCCGAACTGCCGGTCGTTCAGGGCCACGAGTTCTCCGGCGTCGTCGAAGCAATCGGCTACAACGCTGCGGGCATCCGCGTCGGGGACAGGGTTGCCGTCAGCCCGATGACGTACTGCGGAACCTGCCGGCCATGCCTGCAGGGCCGGTTCAACGTCTGCCGCAACATCAGTTGCATCGGCTGCTATTCCGACGGCGCCCTGGTGGAAGTTATCAGCGTCCCGGTGGACAAGCTGTGCCCGGTTCCCGAGGGCCTGGCGCTTGAACTCGCCGCCATGGCCGAGCCCGCCTCCATCGCCATGCAGGCCGTGAACCGCGGCCGCCCCGCGGCAGGGGAAACCGTACTTGTCCTGGGCAGCGGCCCCATCGGGCTGCTCGCCACCCTGTACCTGACCGACCTGGGCGTGGACGTGGTCTGCGCGGACACGGAGGTTGACCGCCTGGAACTTGCACGCGACTTCGGTGCTGTGGACACGCTGCTGGTGGACCCGGCCGGCTTCCCCGACGCCGAACAGGCCGCGCGCCTGGGGCGGCTGACCGACGGCTACGGCCCCGGCCTAGTGCTCGAGGCCACCGGCGCACCCTCCTCGCTGGAGAACGCCATACGCCTCGTAGCCAGCGCCGGCCGCATCGTCCAGGTGGGCATTTCAGCGCGCTCGGCCACGGTCTCAATGAAGGACATTCCGTTTAAGGAACTGGACCTGCTGGGCAGCCGGAACAGCCTCAACCTGATCCCCGACGGGCTGGCCCTCCTGGCGCACCATCCGGACCAGGCCCGGGCCCTGATGACGCACCGTTTCGGCTTCGCGGACCTGCAGCAGGCGTACGAACTGATGCGCAACCGGACGGAGAAGGTGGGCAAGGTCCTCATCGAGATGCCGGCAGCCGGCACTTCGGGAGACCGTGCCTCTGCCGGAGCAGCAGCAGCATTCGCACCGGTAGGAGGGCCGGCATGAACCCGGTCTCAGACGAGACCCACCCGGTGCTCACGCCGGCAGAGGAACTGGCTCCTGCACACGATGTGGTGGTGATGGGAAGCGGAGCCGCCGGCCTGGTGGCGGCAGTCCGCGCGGCGGACGCCGGGCTGAGCGTGCTGGTGGCCGAGAAGGCAGCCCTGCTGGGCGGCACCACGGCCGCCGGCGGCGGCGTGATGTGGGCTCCAAACAACCATCTGGCAGCCGAGGCCGGCTACAGCGACAGCCATGACCGCGCCGTCGAATACCTCACGGAGGCAGCAGGGCACGCCCTGTCCCCCGAAGAAATCGACTGGTACGTCCGCACCGCACCTCGCGCCGTTGCCTACCTGACCGGCAGCACCCGGGTGTCCATGACCCCCATCGCCCGCCCCGATTACCACTTGGAGTGGAACGGAGCGGCCGACGGCGGCCGCGGCCTGGACAACGACGCCTTCGATCCGTCGGGCTACCCGGGCCTGGCGGAGGCGATCCGGCCGTCGTCGTACTTCCCGCTCCTGACCATGACGGAGCGGGACGAGCTCAACGGCCGGGCCGCCGATCCTGCCCTTCTCGAGACGAGGGCCGCCACCGGGGTGCGCACCATGGGCGGCGCACTGGTGGGCCGGCTGCTGGCGAGCGCCCTGGACCGGGGTGTCCACATCGCTGCCGAAGCACCGGTGGAGGACCTGGTCCGCGCCGGAAGTGGCTGGAGGGTCACGCTCGGTACAGGGGCGGGCCGCAACAGGACGCTGGCGGCTGCCGCCGTCGTCCTGGCCTCCGGCGGGTTCGAATGGAACCGGAGGCTGCGCCAGGCGTTCCTGCCCTTCCCGGTGACGCCCATCAGTGCGCCGTCCAACGAGGGCGACGGGCTGGAACTGGGCCTCAAGGCCGGGGCTGCGGTGGCTGACATGACGGCCATCTGGGGTGTTCCTGTGATCTCCGTTCCGGCGCACCGCTACGACGGCCGGCAGTCCGGCCGGATGGGCAATGTGGAGATGACCCTGCCCGGTTCGATCACCGTGAACGCCGCGGGAAAGCGCTTCGTCAATGAGGCTCTGAACTACCACGACGCCTGCCGGGTGTTCGCCTCGGTGGACCCCCACACGGGGCGGCAGCTGAACAATCCGGCATGGCTGGTGTTCGACTCCGCCTACCTGTCCAAGTACCCCGTGGCCGGCTCAACGCCCGGGTCACCGGCGGAATGGATGACCTCGGCCGGAACCGTGGAGGAGCTGGCCGCGAAGCTAGGAGTGGACCCCACCGGGCTCGGCGAGACCGTGGCCCGGTTCAACAAAGATGCTGCTGCGGGCGTCGATACCGAGTTCCGCCGCGGCGCCACGCCCCAGGACCGCTTCCTGGGCGATACCGGCAACACCCCCAACCCGTGCCTGGCTCCCCTGGCCACCGGCCCGTTCCATGCGGTGCCGATTTCGGCGGGCGTGCTGGGCACCTCCGGCGGGCTGGAAACCGACTTCGACGGCCGCGTGCTGGACCGCCGGGGGGATCCGATCCCCGGGCTTTACGCCGCCGGGAACGTTGCTGCCGGCGTGTTCCGGAACAACTACCCTGGCGGCGGGGCCACCCTGGGGTCCGCCATCACGCGGGCCTTCGCCGTGGGCGAGCACCTGGCTCGGCGCCAGCAGAACTGACAGCACGAGCAGCGCCAGGAGCGCTGAGCAGAGAACACCACGGCGAGGGGCCGACGGCGGGAGTTTCCGCCGTCGGCCCCTCGCCTTTTGTGCGTGTGACGCGGGACACAGAAGAAATTCCAGCGAAGTGATTGCCTTCCGGCCGGTCAGTCGGCCACACTTAGGGTGGATCCGCAGGAACGACAAAACGTTCCCGGTCCCTCCGCCGGATGCATCGCACCGGCCCCGCCCCATCTCAGAATGCCGGGCCCTTCGAATCACCTTCAGCTCGAATCTCCTCCCGCCTCACACGGCACCCTTTTTGTCCTCCCCGGATTCCCTTATCCGAAGCACGGCCCGGCCCGGCCAACTTCCCTCAACACGCAGTGCCCGCCCCGCGAAAGAGAGCACCCCATGATCAAGCACCATTCCGACATCCTGCTCGAGATCATTGCCCACGATCCCGCAACGATTGAAAACGACCTCAACAGTGCCGTGGACATCGCCCTCCGGCACGCCATGGAGGAACGCCGCCACGGCGTGCTGGTCACGCAGACCGGCTTCTCCACCTACACCGTGGCCGTCAGCCGCGATGTTCCGTACGGCGAAACCCGGGAGCTGCGGCAGTGGGCTTCCATCTCCTAGGAAGGTCCGCCGCTGTACGCACCCGCACCCCGCCTGTAGCGTGGGACCACACCGCGAGATCAGGAGCAGCCGATGAGTACGGAACACAACGAAGCCGACGACATCGTGAGCGATGGCGTAGAGGACGAAACCAACCCGGTGCCGAGGGAAAAGCCGGCGGACCAGGCGTCCGGCCGCCACGCCGGGCCCGGCCCTGTCGATGGCCGCCCTGCCGGTGCGGACGGCACCAAACCCCCGGGACCGGCCGAGGAACAGAACAGCAAAACCCCGGACCACCGGGGCCTCACCACCGAACCCAGCTCCAGCTGACATAGAAAGCGACAACAAAGAGGAGGAGTCCGACGGCGGCAATTGCCGCCGTCGGACTCCTCCTCTTTATGCTTTTCCTGACTAGGTTGCTGACTGCGTTGTGCCGGTCAGGCAGTCTGGCCTGCGTGCTCGCCCTCTTCGATCTCTTCCAGCAATTTGTCGTTGAAGGCCTTGAGGTCCCCGGGGTGCCTGCTGGTGACGAATCCCTGGTCCACCACAACCTCCTCATCGCTCCAGAGAGCGCCCGCGTTCTTCAGGTCGGTCTGGAGCGTGTGGTACGAGGTCAGCTTGCGCCCGCGGACCACGCCTGCGTCGATGAGCAGCCAGGGGCCGTGGCAGATGGACGCCACCGGCTTGTGCTGTTCGAAGAAGCTGCGGGCAAAGGCCTGCGCATCCCTGTCCACGCGGAGGTGGTCCGCATTGACCACTCCGCCCGGGATCACCAGCGCATCGAAATCAGCAGCGCGGGCCTCGGCCGCCGTGATGTCGACGTCGAACTTCTCGCCTTTTTCGGTGCCGTGGAAGCCCTGCAGTTTTCCGGCCTTGGGCGCCACGAGGGTGGGCTCGCCGCCTGCCTCCTTCACTGCGTTCCAGGGGCTGGTGAGCTCCACCTGCTCCACGCCGTCGGTCAGCAGGAACGCAACCTTCTTGCCTGCAATATTGTGCGCTGACATATGTCCTCCTTCGCCGGATGCCTTACGGCTTTAACACTAGGAACGCCGGAAATAATAAGCAAGCTGACAATTCGTTTGTCAGGGACAATCTGCCCCGGACAAACAGTGCTAGCACGGAAGTCAGGGACAAGGCCCCGAGCGGACCATGGAAACACGGCATCAGGAAAGGATTCCTGGCCGAAACCACAATCACCGCAACAGGAGCAAAAAAAATGTCCATGACCGCCGGAACAAAGAAGTCCCGCCCGTCCCGCGCCAAGATCGCACTCGTCTCAGCAATGACGCTGGGACTTGCTGCGGGCGGCGTCGCCTTGGCCGCACCAGCCCAGGCCGCCGCCACCAACTACGCCTGCACCGTGGTGCCCCTGAAGCCCATCTTCGCGGGCTTCAACTCGTCCGGCACCAAACTGGTGGACTACCGGATCAACGTCTACTGCGGTGCCAACCGCTACGTCAACATCGAGCAGCAGCGCTGGGAAAGCGACGACTGGCCCAACGGTGACGACCACCTCGGCAACTCCTCGTTCAGCCGCTACCTCGGCCCCGCCAACGGCTGGTACACCATCCACAACGTCCGCACCCTGACCAACACCGAGATCGGCAACGAGGAGGTCTACCAGAAGGTCCGGCATCAGGAAGGCGTGGGTGGCGTCTGGTCGCCGTTCACCGGCTGGACCGGCAGCGGCACCACGTCCATGTCCAACTAGTTCCGTATCCAACTGAGTCCGACCAACCAGCAGGCAATCCGGCGGCTGTCCCCACGGGGGCAGCCGCCGTTTTGCTAGTGCCGGCGCAGGTAGGTGAGCACGGCGAGGACCCGGCGGTGGTCCTCGGGTTCGGGTCGCAGCCCCAGCTTCAGGAAGATGCTCCGGATGTGCGCCTCCACCGTCCGCTCCCCCAGGAACAGGGTCTTGCCGATCGCCTGGTTGGTGCGCCCCTGGGCCATCAGTTCCAGGACGTCCCGCTCGCGGCTGCTGAGCTCGTCCTCCCCCTGGTGTCCGTTGTGCGGCCGGGCCACCATCCGGGCCACCAGTTCAGGATCGACGGCGGTCCCGCCGGCCGCCACCCGGTACAGGGCGTCGATGAAGTCGTCGATGTCGGACACGCGTTCCTTCAGGAGGTAGCCAAGCCCTTTCGCTCCGTTCCCCAGGAGCTGCATGGCGTTCTCCGTCTCCACATATTGGGACAGCAGCAGAACCCCCGTCCCGGGCTGGTCGCGGCGGATCGCGGTGGCGGCCTGGATGCCTTCGGTGGTGAAGGTGGGCGGCATGCGGATGTCGACGATGGCAACATCAGGCTGCTGCGCTGCGATACATCCCAGTAGCTCCTGGGCGTCCGCGGCCTCGCACACCACCTCCAGCCCTTCGGAACTGAGCAGCGCGGCAAGGCCGCGGCGGAGCAGCGCCGAGTCGTCCGCGATGGCGACGCGCAGTGTCATGGCAGGTCCTCCATCGGGTCGGCCGAGAAGGGCAGGGTTGCGGCCACGGTTGTTCCGCGGCCGGCCGGGCTGGTGACCGTAAGGGAGCCGCCCAGGGCCGCCGCCCGGTCGGCCAGCCCCAGCAGGCCGCCGTCGGCGCCGGGACTCGCCCCGCCGATCCCGTTATCCGTCACGTGCAGGCTGAGTCCGTCTTCCGTGCCTTTGACGCCGATCTGCAGGTTCGAGGCCCGGGCGTGCCTGGCGGCGTTGGTCACGGCCTCGGCGCAGATGAAATACGCTGCGAGTTCCACCGGCGGCGGAGGCCTTTGCGGCAGGTCAACGTCCAGCTCGATGGGCAGCGCGGACCGCTCCGCGAGCGCCGTGAGCGAGCCGCCCAGGCCTCTTTCGCGCAGCGACGGCGGGTAGACGCCCCGGGCCAGTTCACGCAGTTCCGCCAGCGCAACGGCGAGCTCGTCGCTGGCCTGCGCCACAAGGACTTTCATCTCCTCGGGGCTCGCGGCACGCCGTGCCCTCGCCAGGTCCATGGACACGCCCACCAGACGCTGCTGCGCACCGTCGTGGAGGTCCCGTTCGAGTTCACGACGCCGGGCGTCCCCGGCGGTGACTATCCGTTCCCGGGAGCGGCGGACCTCGACCAGCTGGTCCCGCAGCTGCTGCTCCATGTTCTGGTTGTCCAGGGCCAGGGACGTGGCGCTCTGCACTGCCGCCAGCAGCTGGGGCTGGTCCCGGAGTGCTTCGTCGAAAACCAGGGCCCCGACGGGCGTGCCGTTACGCTCCAGAACCATGGCCGCCCGCCCGGATCCGTCCTCCGGGACGGCGCGGGGCACGCCGTCGTCGTCCACGAATCCGGACAGGGCTGGCGACCACCGCCACAGGCTGAGGGTGGGGTCCCGGACCGACCTGCGCAAGGCGCGGATCAGCCGGTCACTGACCGGCGCCGCACCGATCTCCACCAGCAGCTCGCTCAGCGCGCCGCGGGCGAACCGGTAGCGCCAGAGCCCCAGCAGCACGGCGAGCGGGACGATCGCCGTCGCCGGGTATTGCCACAGCAGTGCCTCATTGGACAGTGTGCCGGTCAGCTGGACCACGGCAAGTGACACCCAGACGGTGGAGGCGGTCTTGATGATCACTGCCAGCCACAACGGCAGGAAGGCCGCCCGGTAGGCGGCTGAGCCGGACTGCCAGCGGGCCACGAGCACGGCCACAATTGCCAACCCGATGCCCACCTGGAGAATGCGGGCAACGTCGCCGATAGCGCTGGTGAGCTGCGGGCTGTCCCACAGCAGGAACAGGTTCCGGGACGTGGACTCCCCTGCGGCGATGTGCAGCCGGGGGTCGAAGAACGCCCAGCTCGCCACGGCAATCACCGCCCAGGCGGCGAAGAAGAAAACCACGACCGCCCGTTCCGCACGCGAGCGCAGGACTCCGGACGGGAAGCTGAGGGCCAGCTGCAGCAGCGGAGGCTGGTACATCAGGGTCAGCCCCACCCCCACCGTAAAGAGGACCGGATCACTGGACCGCCGCACGCCGGCCGCCAGCCACAGCAGCCCGGCCACCACCAGCAGCAGGCCGGGATTCCGGTTGGGCCGGGTCTGCCACGCGGTCACGCCGGCCAGGACGAAGGCAAGCCCGACGGCGACGAACAGGGAGAGTTCAAAGACTGAGAAAGGTGCCCGGGCCGGGTTCTCGCCCCAGCGGATGACACCCTGGGCGTTGAGGACACCCAGCGTCCGGGCGGGATCCTGCAGGGCGGCCGGCTGCCAGTCGATCGAGATCAGCACCAGGGCCAGGACGCCCACGGTGGCAGCCACTACGAATACCAGTTGCTTGGGAGTCACGGTGCTTCCCTCCGCCAAGCTTAAGAATAGGCGCCCGTCAGGCTATTCGGCAGCCATCTGCGGCGCCAGCCGGTAGCCAATTCCCCGCACGGTTTCGACCCACCTGGGCGCGCGCGAGTCGTCTCCCAGCCGTTTCCGCAGGTTTCCCATGTGGACTTCGACGGTGCGCTCCTCTGCCGTGCTGACGTAGGAGCCGGTGTCGTAGGGTTCGTTCCTCAGGCGGCGGACCAGGTCGGCCTTGGTCTGAACCAGGCGGCCGTTCTCCAGGAGCACCAGGAGAAGGTCGAACTGGGTCCGGGTCAGCTCAATCCGTAGCCCCTCGAATTCGGCGGTCCTGGTTCCCTCGCTGAGCGTGAGGCCGTTGTGCTCGAAATCGGCGAGTTCGGGATCGGCAGGCTCACCCTGCCGGAGTGCCGCCACGGCCGGGACGGACGACAGTGCGGCATCGTCCGGAGTGTTGAGCGCTCCCCGTGCATCACCGGCCGGTCCCGCCAGCCTGTGGCCAGCCCGCCTCGGCCGTCGCAGCATGGCGGCGATCCTCGCCCGCAGCTCGCGGGGACGGAAAGGCTTGGTCAGGAAGTCGTCGGCCCCTGCTTCGAAGCCCATGATCGCGTCCGCTTCGTCCACCCGGCCGGTCACAATGACAAGGTAGGCGTCGCTAAACGTGCGGATGCGGCGGGACGCTTCCAGGCCGTCAAAGTCCGGAAGCCCGAGGTCCATGGTGACCACCACCGGGTTGTACCGGCGGACCGCCTCAACACCTTCGAGCCCGGAGGCGGTCGCGTGGACGGCGAAACCTGACTGCAGCAGCACCTCCCGCAGGGAATTCCTGACGTCGTCGTCGTCCTCTACCACAACGGCAATGCCGCGTTCTTCCATCTATGCCCCCATAGTCTTCGGCCAGTCACCCCTTCATATTCGTCGGCAGGGAGCCCGCGGATGGGTATCTCCACTAACTGGACATATGAGGTTGATGATGAGCCTACACACGGCGGGACAGCGGACATTGCCGTCGAATCAAATCTTGTGCATCTCTTGAGTTCGCCCCAGGTATCCCCGGGAACTTGAGCCAAAATTGCGTCAAAGTCGCGTCATTCATGATTCCGCCGGTCCACCCTTGAGTCATACATCCAGGCGGGAACCCAGCACCCGTGAGAAGGAAGCATCACAGGCTGCAAGGAAGCAGGACCGGCCATGAAAAAGGCTCAAGCTGCCAATGAGGTCGCCGCGATCCACGGCGTCATCACCGACCAGGCACCGTTGGATTTTCACGCCCTGGGGCTCGCCGGCTGCATCGACCGGCTCGCCGCCCCGCTGCGGGAGCAGGGAACCACGGTCCGGTGGGAGACGCCGCACCACGGCGTCGAGATACCGTCCGGCACTGCAGGGCTGCTCTACCACGCCGCCCAGGAGGCCCTGAGCAATGCGCTCAAATTCGCCGGTGCCACCGAACTGACCGTCCGGCTCGCGGCAGTACATCACGGCATCCGGCTGACGGTGGCCGACAACGGTGCAGGCTTCGACGGCAATGACCGCACGGGCAACCGCCCGCAGGGATTCGGACTGTTCCTGATGTCCATCGCAGTCCATGACGCCGGCGGCACCGCAACCATTGACAGTGCGCCCGGCGAGGGTACCCGCGTCACGGTCACGCTTCCGCTGGACTGACCACACGCTTTTACGGGGGATTACCATGCATATCAGCCCGGGCCGTTGTGCCCACGGAACCAGCAACCGTCTCCAGTATTATTTTGCCCATGACCAGGCCTGCGGTGAGGGCTCCTATCGCGGACGTGGCCCGCACTGCACTCGATACCGTCTGGGACCGGATCTTCTTTATGGTCGGTGGTGTCGCCGCCGCGTGGTTGACCTATCTTCTCCTTGAGCTCAGCTTCCAGTGGGGCTGGGGCCAGCTCTGGTTCACGTTCGTCTTCTGGGCCATGCTCGCCTACCTCGTCCTGCCCAGGCTCCACTCGATCCTGACCCGCGTCTATGTGCCCGACTATTTCATCGGGCGCGCCCGCACCAGCGACGGCCTGCTCGGCGATCCGGTGAATGTGGCCCTGCTCAGCTCCGAAGCCCAGCTCCACCACGTGATGCGCCGGGCCGGCTGGACCATCGCCGACGACGTCACCCTGGCCAGCAGCCGGAGGATCATCACCTCCACCCTGCTGCGCCGCAGCTACCTTGAGGCGCCGGTCAGCCCGCTCTTCCTCTTCGGCCGGCAGCAGGACTTCGCGTACCAGCAGGAAGTGGACGGAACCCCGGGCAAGCGCCACCACGTCCGCTTCTGGCGGTGCCCGCCCGGCTGGCTGCTTCCCGGCGGCGTGGCCGCGGACTGGCTGGCCGCGGGCACGTACGACCGCAGCGTCGGCTTCTCCCTGTTCACCCTCCAGATCACGCACAAGATCGACGAGCACACGGACGATGAGCGGGACCACATCGTCGCGTCCATTTCCGCCGCCGAACCCTCGGCCGACGTCCGGGTGATCCGGGACTTCTCCACCGGGTATCACACCCGCAACGGCGGCGGCGATGAAATTGCCACCGACGGCGACCTTCCCATCATTAACCTGCGGGCAACGATGGTGCCCGGCGTTGCCGTTCCGCGGCTCGCGAGCGACAGCAGGAACAGGCGCCCTGCGCCCACCATCATCGGAGCCGCCCTCGTGGCCGGCCGTGCACTCGCCGCGGCGGCACTGGCCCTGTCCGTCCTGCTCTTTCCCGCCGGGCACTTAAGCGAAGGCCAATCGCAGCTGGTGCTCTACGCAGGGGTGGCAGTACTGGTTCTCTCTGCCCTCGCGGAACTACTGCTCGCCTGGTTCGTCTTCCTGGGACGGAACTGGGCGCGCACGCTCGCCATGGCCTTGAGCACCGCCGCGATCGGCCTGCAGGTCATTGACGTCGCTCACGGGGGTCCTGGAATCACGCTGCAGACCAACCTCCCCGGCCTCACCTTGGACATCCTGCTGATCCTCGCGCTGTCCAGCGAGCGGTCCCGCGTCTACGCCCGCCGCGACCGCAAGGAGCCAAAACGGATCGCCGCACGGCCCGGCGGCCGCGCAGCGATCTGACCGCCAGACCGTCAGAGCGTGGACGGGTCCGTGTTCGCGCCGCACAGGATCACGGCCACGCGTTCGCCTTCCGCCGGGACGTAGGCCCCGGAGGTCAGGGCGGCAAACGCCGCCGCCGCGCCGTGCTCCACCACCATCCGGTAGTCGGCCCACAGCCGCGAGCGCGCGGCGACAATCTCATCGTCGGACACCAGCACGCCAGCCACGCCGGTCCGCACCGCGAGGTCAAAGCCGATCCGGCCGATCCGGCGCGCTCCCAGCGAGTCCGCGGCAATCCCGGAAACCGCCACATCCACCGGTTCGCCCGCCTTCAGCGCGGCGTGCAGGGTGGGGGCGGTTGCGGGCTCCACTCCCACCACCCTGGCCAGGCCTTCGACGGCCGCGGCGATCCCGGCCATCAGGCCTCCACCGCCCACCGCCACCAGCACGGTGTCCACTCCGCCCAGCTGTTCCAGGAGCTCCGAACCGACTGTGCCGGCGCCGGCGGCAATTTCGGGCTGGTCGTAGGCGTGGCAGTACACGGCTCCGGTCTCGGCCGCGTAGGCGGTGGCGGCGTCGTAGGCCACGGCATATTCGGCGCCGCGCTGGATCACCGTGGCCCCGGATTCCCTGAGTTTCTTCACCTTCATGGCGGGGGCTGTCTCCGGGACAAAGACGGTGGCGGGTACTCCCGCCTGCGCGGCGGCGTAGGCGTTGGCCAGGCCGGCGTTGCCGCCGGAAGCGACCACTATGCCGACGTCCTCCTTGAGCTCACCACGCTCGCGGCAGGAAAGCACGCGGTTGAATGCGCCCCGGGCCTTGAACGTGCCGGTGTGCTGCATGAACTCGCACTTCAGCCACACCGACCCGGGAAAGCTCTCCGGGTCCGCTTCGATCACTGGCGTGCGGCGCACCAGCCCGGCAATCCTGGCGGCAGCTTCGTCGACGTCGGACCGGGTAATCACCGCACTCCCCCGGCCGCCGTGCCGGCTGGTGCCGTGGCGCGCCCGCCGTAGTCATGGCCGATCTGGCGTGCGGCGTCCAGCAGGAACGGGACCACCGTCTTTTCGATGGCTTCCGCCGGAGCCCGGTGGGTCTGCAGGGACACGTTGACCGCGGCAACGACCTCGTGGCCGCGCCAGACCGGGACGGCCACACCGCGGAGGCCTTCCTCCAGTTCCTGCGAGACCATGGACCACCCCCTGGTCCTGGCTTGTTCCACTTCGGCCTGCAGCTGTTCGAGGGTGCCGATCGACCGCTCGGTGAACCGCTGCAGCTGGACGGAGTCGTAGTACGTTTTCAGCTGGGCCTCGGACAACGCACCCAGCAGGACGCGTCCCATGGACGTTGCCCAGGCCGGGAACCTGGTACCCACACTGATGGAAACGCTGAGGAGGCGGGGCGACGGAACGCACGCGACGTACACGACGTCGGTGCCGTCAAGGATGCACAACGACGTTGTCTCGTTCAGCTCCGCGGCCAGGGACTTGAGGTGCCGCTCGGCGATTCTGGGGAGCGCAAGGTTTGCCAGGAAGGACTGCCCGATGTCCAGCGAGCGGGGGGTCAGTTCGAAATGTGAACCTTCGGCCCGCAGGTAGCCAAGGTCGGTCAGCGTCATCAGGAACCTCCGGGCTGAGGCCCTGGTCATGTCAGATTTCGCGGCAACCTGGGACACCGTCAGGCGGGGTTCGTCCGGAGCGAAGGCGCGCAGTACGTCAAAGGCCTTCTCCACCGACTTCACGAAGTATGCGGGTTGTTCCGCCATGGAATCGCTTGCCCTTCCTGAAGCTCACATCCGGCGCCCGCGGACGCGTGGCCGCCGGCTTGTTTCGATCATATCCGGCCCCTATCCGCCGCACGACCGCGCAACCCGGCGGGTCCAACTCCGGTCAGTTCCGGCCAGTTCCCCGCCGCATCCGGTCAGCCATCTGCCCGGATATGCGTCAGCGTCCGCCCCAGGAGCGTTCCCGTCTCCGGCGCCAGGCCAAGAATGGGGATCATGGCCGCCGCCTGCGCCCGAAGGTGGTCCCAGCCGTCGGCGTACGCCAGCCCCTGCGCCTTGGCGCTGGCGATGGTTGCGGTGGTGTGGCCGGCGTAGACGAAGTCATAGACAACGGCATCCGGCGAGAGCTGCGACTGCCCCCACGCCGGTTCATCGTCAATGCCCTTGCCGAGGGGTGTCGCATTGACGATCAGGGATGCGCCGGGCGCGTGGTCCCGGGATTCGGCCCAGGACACGGCGGCGGCCTCCATGCCCAGGCTGGCAGCAAGGTCCACCAGCTGCTGCGACGCCAGCAGATCCTTGTCCGTTATCGTGACCCGGTCTGCCAGCCCCGCCAGTGCCACGAGGGTTGCGCGTGCGGCGCCGCCCGCCCCGAGCATCAGGGCGTGCCGCTGGTGCCGGCCGCCCAGGAGTTCGACGACGGCGGTGATGTCCGTGTTGTGCGCATTCAGCCTCCGGCCGTCCCGGACCAGGAGGTTGGAGGCTCCGCTGAGCCGGACCGGTTCGGTGACGGTGTCAGCCGTTCCCGCGGCCCACTGCTTGTGGGGCATCGTCACGTTTGCAGCCACGACGTCGGCCTCCAGCATCGCAGCACGTACGCCGGACATGTCCTGGCCGGCAGGCACGTCCCATGCTTCGTACGTCCAACTGCTCCCGAGCTCTTCGAAGACCGGGCCCCACAGCCCGGGCGACATGGCGCTTGAAGCAGCCGAGCCGATAAGGAACAAACGGTGTGCGGGCGTTCGGTTCTCCATAGTGACCCTCTCATGTGAAGACGCAGTCGGTTGCCCGGCCAGGAAAGTGTTGTGAGGCACCTCACTCTGCGGTACTCTATTCCATAATCGCATACCGCACAGCTGTTCGGAATGCGCACAAATGGGAAATTCAGACAGTCTTTCAACGCGGAGGGACCAGCATCATGACCAACACAGCCACGGGCGCCGGCATCGGAGCCGAACAGCGCCAGCTCAAGAGGGCCAAGAAAGCAGCCCTGGCCGCGTTCCTCGGCGGCGCCCTTGAGTACTACGACTTCTTCATCTACGCCACTGCGGCGTCGCTGGTCTTTTCCAAGATCTTCTTCCCGCCGGGGGACCCCACGGTCGCCCTGATCGCCTCCTTCGCCACCTTCGGCGTGGCGTACGTGGCACGGCCTTTCGGCGCAGTGGTCTTCGGGCACCTGGGTGACAAGATCGGCCGCAAGAACACGCTGGTGCTGACCCTCGTCCTGATGGGTTCGGCCACGTTCCTCATCGGCGTGCTGCCCGACTTCAACACCGCCGGCTACTGGGCCCCCGCCCTGCTGGTCCTCCTGCGCCTCATGCAGGGCCTCTCCGCCGGGGCCGAAACGGCTGGCGCCTCGGCACTGTCCACCGAAGAAGCCCCCGAAGGACGCCGCGGCTTCTTCGCCAGCTTCGCCATGAGCGGCATCTCCGCCGGCATTGTCCTGGCCTCCCTGGCGTTCCTCCCCGTGGCCGCCATGAGCGAAGCGGACCGCCTCGCCTGGGGCTGGCGCATTCCGTTCTGGCTGTCGCTGGTGGTTCTGATCGTCGCCTACCTTGTCCGCCGCTCGCTGGAGGAACCGGAGGTCTTCGAGGAGAAGCATGATCACGGCGAACTGGTGAAGCTGCCCTTCGCCAAGATGTTCAAGACCCACCCGGCACAGTTCTTCCAGGTGGCCCTGATGTCCTTTGAAACGGTCACGAACACGTTCATGCAGTCCTTCGGCCTGGCCTACGCCGTCTCCGTGGGCGTGCCGGCCTCCACCATGCTCTGGGTCAGCATCACGGGCAACATCATCGCCGTCGTATCCCAGCCGTTCATGGCCTGGCTCTCCGACAGGTACGGCCGCCGTCCGATCTTCATCACCGGCGTCCTGGGTTCAGGCCTGATGATCTTCGTGTACTTCTCCGTGATTTCCACGGGCAACATCCCCATGATCTTCCTGACCAGCACCCTCATCACGGCAGGCACCTACGCCATGTCCAACGCCATCTACCCCGCCTGGTTCTCGGAGCTGTTCAACGTCAAGGTCCGCTACTCCGGCATGGCCATCGGCCTGCAGGTCGGCATCCTGTGCGCCGGCTTCACCCCGCTTCTCGGCACCGCCCTCGTCGGCGCGGACAAGGCGAACTGGGGCCCCGCCGCCTGGATCGTGGCTGCATCTTCACTCCTGGCCGTGGCCGGTGCTTACTGGGCCCGCGAGACCAGCAAGACCCCGCTGCGCGAACTGGGCAACCCGGTCCGCTAGCGGACCGCTAACGGCCCGCCTCCGGCGCCTTACCGGCGACGGAGGCGGGCCAGCAGCGTCGCGGCGAGCAGCGCCGTCGTGATTTCCAGGGCGACGACGGCGAGCAGCCCGCCGGCGCCGGTGCCAGCCACAGCCGGCACCCCGGGAACCCCGTGACTGTGGGCGTGCGGGCCGCCGCCGGACGCTGTCCCCAACAACAGGAAAGCGTGCAGCGCTGTCATGGCCAGCGCGCACGCCATGACCTGGCGCAGTGCCCCAACCCGGCCCTCGCGCCAGATGTGCACGGCGCACGGCAGGCAGACCCCCACCATGGCCAGCATCAGCAGGTTCAGCCACAGCCCGTGGTGGTTTCCCGTCACGAGCCCAAGGTGCACCAGGCTTGATGCGGCGGTCGCCACGGCCACGATGCGCAGGTGTACAACGGGGCGGGGGTGGAGGACGGGGCCGGCGGTCCGGCCCCATCCACGCAGGGCGGTCATGGCGCCTGCCTAGCCGTGGCAGTGCCCGCCGGCGGCGGGCTTGGTGTTCGGGTTGGCCGGCACATCCAGCACGGGGCTGCGGTCAAAGAACCCTTCGGGCCGGAGCTTGAAGCCGACCGTGTCCACCGGCATGATGGGCCAGTCCTCGATCCGGGGGAAGTGGGTCAGCCCGAAGGTGTGCCACACCACAATGTCCTGGCCGTCGATCTCGCGGTCCTGGGCGATGTAGGCCGGCAGGCCCGCTCCCCCGGAGTGCTGGTTCACGAAGTCGCCGGTGGGGTACCGCTCGTCCTCCGCGAACCGGGTGACCCACAGGTCCTTGGTGGCGAACGCCGCCCGGCGGGCAATGGAGGACTCCGGATCGGCCAGGAGCGTGGGCTGGCCCTGGGCATGCAGTTTGTAGCCGACCGGTTCGCCCAGGCGGTTCCGGGACTCCGGGTTGGAGATGATCCACGTCCGGCCGCTGCGGGCGTCGGCTTCCCGGACGGCTTCGGACTCCCGGCCCAGGACGGTCCGCTTCCGGGAGAAGGCGTTGCCGCGTTCGTTGCCTTCGCCCATGGGCTGGCGGACCACGTCTTCCTCCTCCACCCGGTTGGTGAAGCCGTCGATCGCCATGTCCAGGCGGGCGCTGAAGAGGTGCTGGTGGAACGGCGCGCCGAGCCCGGGGGCCAGCGGGGAGATGTTGGCCGAGCCGCCTTCGGGGAACGCGCTGGTGAAGACGACGCCGGTGGCCTTGGCCTCGAATTCGATGGTGCCGTCGAGGTACAGGTACCAGTAGAAGCCGTAGTCGTAGTTGCCGATGGTGGTGAAGAAGGAGATGACCAGGCGGCGGTTGCGGCGGGTGTAGTTGATGCCCGTCCAGAGGTCGGAGTGCTTGGCCAGGATGCCCCAGTCCTCCTCGTGCATGCAGATGCCGTTGCGGATTTCGCGGGGATTGCCGAACGCGTCGCTGATCACGGGGCTGAGGTAGGTGATCTCGCCGAGGCAGTCACAGCCCAGTTCAAGCGAGTTGGCGTACTGGCCCACCAGGTATTCGCCGGTGTCGAAGTAGTTCTGCCAGGACCGGATGGGCGACGGGTCGCCGTAGGGAACCACCATCTCGGCGATGGACGCGCGGTTGATGATGGGCCGCTTCCGCCCGGCGTCCTGGAAGGCCAGGTTGTGCAGCACCACGCCCTCACGGACGTCGAAGCCTACGTCCACGCTCCACTTTTCCCACTCGACGTGGTTACCGCCGGTGACTGTGAAGCTGGGGCCCTCGGGCTGGGTGATGTGGAGCGGCTTCTGCGTGGTGCGGAGCGGGCCGGTGAGCCCGGGGTCGGTGTAGTTGCCGTGCTCGGCGGGAATCGGGACGACGCCGGTGTCCAGGACCTGCGTGACTTCCTTGCCGACGACGTCGACGTACGCCACCAGCCCGTCCACGGGATGCGCCCAGGCGCTGTCCTCGGGAAAGTCCTGCACGAAGGCCAGGCCGCGGAGGATGCGGCGGCCTTTCTCCTCCGGGTATTCGAAGACGCCGGCGGACAGCGGGGCAACGCGGACTGTGCCGACGTCCAGGTTCCGGTCCGCCAGGGCCTTCAGCCACCGTTCGTCGGAGGCCAGGAGTTCCTCGACCACCTCGAATTCCTCTTCCAGCACGGGCAGTTCGCCGGCGACGGCGGTGTCCAGTTCGACGGCGGAGGCCACCTCGCCGCGGGTGGCGGAGACCGTCACATCGAGAGGGCGGCCGCCGGAGACATCGTGGATGAACACGCGGAAGCGCCGGTCCTCGGAGTCCCTGGAACTGTCCCGGGCCGGGTCCAGCAGGCCCAGGTAGGCGATCCGCTTTTCCGGGCCGAGGAGTCCCCCGGCGCGCAGGATGCCCTGGACTTCAGTGATCTCAGCGGCCGCTGCCAGGCGGTACGGGGCGGCTGTGTCAGTTGGTGCGAGTGTCATGAGCGCTGCCTTTGTCCGGGACCGTGTTGGGGTCGGGATTTTTATTTTCTATAGTTGTAGAGAATAAGGGGTCCGTAAGATGGATCACAAGGGTTCGATACAAAAAAGTTCCGGGGGATCACCAGAGTGCCAAAGATTGTTGACCATGATGAACGGCGCCTGGAGCTGGTGGATGCGACCTGGCGGATCATCGCCAGGCTGGGCATCGAAGGCGCCACGATGCGGGAGATCGCCCTCGAGGCCGGCTTCGCCAACGGCGCACTGAAGCCCTACTTCCCCACCAAGGACACGCTGCTGACGTTTGCCTTCCGGCACGTCTTCAACAGGACCAACGAGCGCATCCGGGAGGTCACGGCGGGCAAGGCCGGAATTCCGGCGCTCCGGGCTTTTTGCGTCGAGGTGCTGCCGCTGGACTCCGAGCGGGTCAATGAAGCGCGGATCGTGGTCCCGTTCTGGCAGAAGGCCATCAACGATCCGGAAAAAGCCGCCATCCACCGCGAGTCCATGGACCAGTGGCACGCTGCGATCCTCGGGTACCTGGCCGAGGCCAGGGCGCAGGGGGACGTGGGTGCCGCCGTCGACGATTCAGCCGTTGCCGGCCACCTGCTGAACATGCTGCTGGGAGCGCAGATAGCAGCCGCCCTTGCCCCGGACAACGAGACGGACCTGCGCCTGGGCGACCAGCTGGAAGCATTCCTGACCTTGCTTCAGGCGGGCTCGTAATTCTTTTTTCGACGTTGGGCGAAAAAAGATGACAACGCCTGGCATCACCGCTAACCTGAAATAACTGTGTCGCAGGACACAGCCTGGGGGACCAACTTTCAGATGGCTATCCGGCGTCAGGAACATCCATGTCTGCAACCACAGCCCGCCCGGCGGGCCAGGAACTCATCTCCAGCGAGGCCACCTCATTTGAGCACTGGCGGCACCTTGTGGCGGAGTCGTTCGTGCCGCTGGCCGCCGACACGGATCATCCCGACACCTTCCGCGGCCGGATGCGCTCCAGGGTCCTGGACCGGCTGTGCATCGTGGAGGTCACTGCCACGGGCCACAACGTCCACCGCACACCGGCCCTGGTGGCCCGGCCCGGCCAGCGCTATTTCAAACTCAATCTCCAGCTGGAGGGCACCGGACTCCTCATCCAGGACAACCGCGAGGCAGTGCTGCGCCCCGGCGACCTCGCCATTTACGACACCAACCGTCCCTACACGCTGGCCTTCGAAGAGCAGGCGCGGGTCATGGTGGTCATGTTTCCGCACGACTCCCTGTCCCTGCCGCCGGATTACGTCGGGCAGCTCGCGGCCGTCCGGCTGGCAGGCGGGCACGGCCTGACCGGCATCGTGGGCCCGTTTATCGCCCAGCTGGCGGAGAACCTTGAAGCCCTCAGCGGCCCCAGCGGATCACGGCTGGCCGCCAACGCCCTGGACCTCGTGTCCACCATGCTGCACTCGGAACTGGACATGGCGCGGGACAGCATGAAGCCGCAGGTGCTGCTGGCATCGTCCGTGCGCGAATACATCGAGGCCAACCTCGCCGATCCACAGCTCTCGCCGGCCGGCATTGCGGCGGCACACTTCATCTCCACCCGGCACCTGCACAACATCTTCCACGAATCCGGAGCCACTGTTGCCAGCTGGATCCGGAGCCAGCGGCTGGAACGCATCCGCCGCGACCTGAGGGATCCGCTGCACCACAGCACTTCCGTGGGGGCGGTCGCCGCCCGCTGGGGGTTCCTTGACGCGGCGCATTTCAGCCGCACGTTCCGGGATGCCTACGGCGAATCCCCCAGCGACTGGCGCCGCGGCGCCTAGTCTGTGCAGGGCTCACCGGCCGGGTCCAGCCGGGGCGCACGCCAGGGCGTCAGCCCCTAGATCAGCCCCTGTGCAAGCATGGCGTCGGCCACCTTGACGAAACCGCCGATGTTGGCGCCCAGCACGTAGTTGCCGGGCTCCCCGTATTCGTCGGCCGTCGAGGCGCAGCGGTGGTGGATCCCCACCATGATGTCCGTGAGCCGCTGTTCCGTGTGCTCAAAGGACCAGGAGTCACGGCTCGCGTTCTGCTGCATCTCCAGCGCGGACGTCGCCACACCGCCCGCGTTGGCGGCCTTGCCCGGGCCGAACAGCACGCCGGCTTCCTGGAAGACCGCTACGGCTTCGCGGGTGGACGGCATGTTGGCGCCTTCGCCGATGGCGATCAGGCCGTTGCGGACCAGCCTCGCGGCAGCATCGCCGTCGAGCTCGTTCTGCGTGGCGCACGGGAGCGCCACCGTCGCGTCGACGTCCCAGACCGAACCGGCTTCCACATAGGCGACGCCGGAACGGCGCAGCGCATAATCCTTCAGGCGCCCGCGCTCCACTTCCTTGACCTGGCGGAGAAGCCCGACGTCGATGCCCGCCTCGTCCACGATGTAGCCGGAAGAGTCGGAGCAGGCCACCACTGTGGCACCGAGCGACTGGGCCTTGGCGACGGCGTTGATGGCCACGTTCCCGGACCCGGAAACCACCACGCGCTGCCCGTCGAAGGACGTTCCGCGGGTCTTCAGCATTTCCTCGGTGAAGATCACTGTTCCAAACCCGGTGGCCTCGGGCCGGACCAGCGAGCCTCCCCAGGAGATGCCTTTGCCGGTCAGGACGCCGGATTCGTAGCGGTTCGTGATCCGCTTGTACTGGCCGAAGAGGTAGCCGATTTCGCGCCCGCCGACGCCGATGTCGCCAGCCGGCACGTCGGTGTATTCGCCGATGTGGCGGTACAGCTCGGTCATGAAGGACTGGCAGAACCGCATGACTTCGGCATCGCTGCGGCCGCGGGGGTCGAAGTCCGAACCACCCTTGCCGCCGCCGATGGGCATGCCGGTGAGGGCGTTCTTGAAGATCTGCTCGAAGCCGAGGAATTTTACGATGCCCAGATAGACGGACGGGTGGAACCGCAGGCCGCCCTTGTAGGGGCCGAGTGCCGAGTTGAACTCCACCCGGAAGCCGCGGTTGATCTGCACGCGGCCCTGGTCATCGGTCCACGGCACCCGGAAGATGATCTGGCGTTCGGGTTCGCAGAGCCGTTCCAGGATGGCCGCTTCGAGGAATTCGGGGTGCCGGTCGTGGACGGGGCCCAGGCTTTCGAAGACCTCGACCACCGCCTGATGGAACTCCGCTTCTCCCGGGTTCCTGGCCAGGACGGTGTCCCTGATGGCCTCGAGCCGTGCATCCATGATGATTCCTAACCTCGAACCGGGCGCGGAAGTCTCCGGCATAGGCCGCGCCGGCACCCTTTTATTGAAACTTCAACTAGCCAATTGTGACTGCACGGGCCGCGCATGGCCAATCGGCCTTCCACTAACCTCCGTATTGTGACATTTAATTTCCATGAAACGAAAACTCTGGCCAAGGGTCGGGGTAAGGCGGGGGACTTCTGATGGCCCACATCTGCCTGCTTCTCTCCGGGGCCGCGCTCCTGCTCAACGGCCTCGCCGCGTTGGATCTCCTCCCCCGCCGGGATGCGGCCGTGTTCAGCCTGGTCATCGGCAGCACCCAGTTGGTCCTCGCCGTTGCGTACCTGGGGATTACCGGCGACGGGGTCCTGCACCTGTTGCTCGAGGCATCCGGGATGTTCCTGTTCGGGCTGACCTACGTCTACGTCGGGTTGGATTTCCTGCTGGAACTCGGGTCCCGGGGCCTTGGCTGGTTCTGCGGGATGGTGGCCGCGTGCGGCCTCCTTCTCGCCGCTGCCTGGTCCGGGGAGGACCCACTCCTGGCCGTACTCTGGCTCTGCTGGACGTACCTGTGGCTGCTGTTCTTCCTGCAACTGGCCCTGGGGTTCCAGCGACTCACGCCGCTCATTGGCTGGTCCCTGGTCCTCACGAGCCAGGCATCGGCCACCGTCCCGGCGCTCCTGGGCGTCACGGGGCGCTGGCCCAATGATCCCGAGACGGCGACGACGGCGGCGGGCGCCGCAGCCGCGCTGGCCGTGCTCCTGCTGCTGGCCGGCTGCCTCGCGTGGCGGGCCGGCCCGGCCCCCACGCGCAGGCGCGGGCGGCAAACCGCCGCCCGCGCCGTTGCGGATCCCGCCGCCGTCGGCTCCTCCGTTGTCTGTTCTGATGTCCCAGACAGACTGCTACCCGGCGAACTCAAGCTCTGACGCCCGGATCTGCTTCTCCACCCGGATCTCCACCAGGACGCCGGACAGGAACAATGCGGGGACGGCCGCCAGCAGGCCCACGGCCGTTTCCGTGCTGCCTCCGATGAGGGACGTGAAGTTGCTGACCACCAGGTACAGCACCCACGCCAGCAACACGGAAGCCAGCACCGGGGCGATGAACGTCTGCCATTGCTGACCTGTTACCTTTTCCCGGCGGAAATAGGCGACGACGGCAAGGGAGGACAGCATGTACAGCACCAGCAGTGCCGCGACGGCGAGGCCGCTGAACCAGGAGAAGAGGGTCAGCACCGGGTCCAGCCCCAGCAGCGCGAACGGTGCCACCAGCAGGACAGCCACCACTGTCTGGATCCAGGCCGCCGCAGCCGGGGCGCGGTGCTTGTTGGTCCGGGCAATGACTGCCGGCATGGAGCCGCGCAGGGCCAGCGAGTGCAGGTAGCGGTTGATGCCGTTGTGGAAGGCAATGATGCCTGCCAGAAGCGAGGTCACCAGCAGGATTCCGGCGGTGATCCCTGCCCAGGGTCCGAACATTTCAACGATGGGGCCGATCACGAACGATGTGGCGTCACCCGATTCCAAGGCTGCACCCGCAGCATCCACCACGTGGGACGGCCCGTAGAAACTGACCAGCATCCAGGTGATGAAGGAGAAGAAGACAGCGATGATGCCCACGGACAGATAGGTGGCCCGTGCAACCGTCCTGTGCGGGTCCTTGGCTTCCGCGGAGTAGATGGCCGTGGATTCGAAACCGAACATGGAGGCCACCGCGAACATGATGGCGACGCCGGGGGCTCCGCTGGCGATGGCTTCGGGAGCGAACGACGCGGCGAAGTCGAGCCCTTCGGGGCCGCCGCCGTGGAACAGCACGGAGAATCCGAACATCAGCAGGATCGCCACTTCCAGGCCCACCAGGACAGCCAGGACACGGGCACCGAGCTCGATGTTCTTGGATCCCAGGACCTGGACGCCCGCCATGGTGATTACGGCGAGCAGCCACCACGGAACAGTCATTCCAGCGGATGCCAGCAGGCCGGAGAACGCCGCTCCGTACAGCCCGTACATGGCCGCCTGCACCGTGCTGTAGGCCAGCAGGGCAAGCCAGGCCGCTCCGGCACCGGTCTTGCGTCCGAACGCCGCGGTCACGTAGGCGTAAAAGGCGCCGTTGGTCTGCACTTTCCGGCTCATGGCCACGAAGCCGACGGCGAAGATGACAATGACGATGCCGACCACGAGGTAGGCACCCGGTGCGCCGGCGCCGTTGCCGAGCGCGGCCGCGAGCGGCGCGGCTCCCACGATACCGGTCAGCGGGGCCTGGGCGGAGAGGACAAAGAACAGGATGCCCAGGACTCCGATGCTTCCTGCGCGCAGGGCGGTGGAGTGTTCCTGGCGGGAACCGGGTTCTGCGGTCCGGGGTTCGGGATTCGAAATACTCATTGGATCCTTCTTAACGGTCATGAGTGCTGGGGAAAAGAGCTGGCGGGAAATTCGTGGCCCGGTTGCCGGGCCCGGGCAAAGGTGCCCGTGAGCTGCACCGTGAATTCCAGCATGGCAGTCGCCGCCGGACCCGGCTTGTCGTGCAGCGATCAGTTGTTGTTCCTGAGCGCAGTGTGGTTCAGGGCAGTGTGGTTCAGGGCCTTCCGTACTGTTCGCCACCGGTCAAGTGCCGTACGCGGATACACAAGACCCCGCGCCGCCGGCAGGAGCACGCTTATTGCAGCGCTGTTAGGCCGTACCGGCCGCGTTCTCTGACCTACTCGAAGTGGAGTACCCCATGGAAACCCACGATGCCCTGCTGGCCTCGATCACCCCGGATACCGGCGAAACCCGTACCATCCTGGACCCTGCCACCGGGGAACCCGTGGGCGAGGCGCCGGTCCACAGCGTCCAGGACCTCGAGGCGGCCATCGCCGCCGCGGCAGCGGCCCAGCCCGCGTGGGCAGCCCTGGGCCACGATGCCCGGAGCGCCGCGCTCCTCAAAGCCGCCGACGCCGTCGAACGTTCCGCCGAAGAGCTCGCCCGGCTGCTCTCCCGCGAGCAGGGCAAACCGCTGAACGGCCCCAACGCCCGCTTCGAAGTGGGCGCCTGCGCCGCGTGGCTGCGCGTCGCCGCCGGCACGCCGCTGGACCCGGAAACCGTGGTGGACGACGGCGAAACCCGCGCCGAGCTGCACTACCGGCCCATCGGCGTCGTGGGCGCGATCGGCCCGTGGAACTGGCCCATGATGATCACCGTCTGGCAGATCGCCCCCGCCCTGCGCATGGGCAACGCCGTGGTGGTCAAGCCTTCCGAATACACGCCGCTCTCCGTCCTGGCCCTGGCTAAGGTCCTGAACGAGGAACTGCCGGAAGGCCTCCTGACCGTGGTCTCCGGCGGGCGCGACGTCGGAGCCCGGCTGGCCGAACACCCCGCGATCGGCAAGGTCATGTTCACCGGATCCACCGCCACCGGCAGGGCGATCATCAAATCCTCCGCGGACACCGTCAAGCGCCTCACCCTGGAGCTCGGCGGGAATGACGCCGGCATCGTGCTGCCCGACGCCGATCCCAAAGCCATCGCCGAAGGCCTCTTCTGGGGCGCCTTCATCAACACGGGCCAAACCTGCGCCGCCCTCAAACGCCTCTACGTCCACGATTCTCTGTATGAAGCCGTGTGCGAGGAGCTCACCAAGGTGGCCGCCGCGATGCCCATGGGCAACGGCCTGGACGAGAACAACGTCCTGGGCCCGCTGCAGAACCGGCAGCAGTACGACATCGTGGCCCGGCTCGTCGAGGCCGCCCGCGACTCCGGCGCCCGCATCCTGCTCGGCGGCAACCCGGACACGGACCAGCCCGGACACTTCTACCCCGCCACCCTCGTGGCGGACATCGACAACGGCAACCCGCTGGTGGCCGAGGAGCAGTTCGGCCCGGCCCTGCCGATCATCCGCTACGGCACCGTGGACGAGGCTGTCACCATGGCGAACGCGCTCGACGTCGGGCTCGGAGCCTCCGTCTGGTCCCCAGACCCCGCCAGGGCACGCGAGGTGGCCGTCCGCCTCGTGGCCGGCACGGTGTGGATCAACAAGCACGGCGCCGTGGACCCGCGCATCCCGTTCGGCGGCGCCAAGCAGTCCGGCTACGGCCTGGAATTCGGCGTCGAAGGCCTCAAGGCCCTGGGCGTGCCGCAGGTGATCAACGGCTGAGTTGCGTGCTTGGAAACGGTGTCCCGCCTTCAGAGGCGGGACACCGTTTTCACTTCGCGGCGATGGCCAGGAACCTGATGGGCAGGTCCAGCAGTTCCAGCGGGCCGTGGGGGCCTTCGCCGTCGAGAAGCAGGGAGTCTCCAGCCTCCATGGTGTATTCGTACGCGCCGTGGCCGTAGACCATCCTGCCGGAGAGCATGTAGATGAATTCGGTGCCGGGGTGCTGGAACAGCGGGAAGACGTCGGAGGCGTCCGTCAGCGTTACCAGGGTCGGTTCGAGGGCGTCGGTTCGGCCTTTCAGGGTGCCCAGCACACGGTACTCGTGGCCGTGCTGTGTTCCGCTCCGGACGGTCAGGCTGCCCTGGCCGTTCTTGGTGAAGGTGGCATCACGGTCCGTATCGGCGCCCCTGAAGAGCGCGGTGACGGGTATCTTCAGCCCATCTGCCAGCCGCTGCAAAGTGGTCAGCGAACAGGACGTGCTGGCGGATTCGATTTTGGAGATCATCGCCTTGGACAGTCCGGTCCTGACGGCGAGTTCGGCGGACGAGAGCCCGTTCGTGGTCCGGTAGTGGCGGACCTGCCCGGCGATGACCCGCTCAAGTTTGCCGGGCCCCTCGTCAGCCGCGGACCGGTCGGCTGCGGCTCTTTCGTCGCCAGTCTGGTTCGTCATCCTGCCATCTTAGGTGGCTGTCCGGTTCCTACCCGAGCACGGTTCCTACCCGAGCACGGTTCCTACCCGAGCACGGTTCCTACCCGAGCCTCCGGGCTTCACCCACCAGGCCTGCCAGGGTGTCGGCCAGGGCCCGGGCTCCTGCTTCCGCGTCGGCATCCTCCACCAGCTCCTCGGGCGAATGTGAAATGCCGGTGGGGTTCCGGACGAACAGCATCGCGGTGGGGATGTGGCCGGCGAGCACACCGGCGTCGTGCCCGGCTCCGGTATCCAGGACCGGCGCATCCGGGAGCAGGGTCCGGAGCTGGTCCCGCAGGCCGGTGTCGAAGTGCACGGTGGGGCTCAGTGATTCGGCGCCGAAGCTCACCGTGCACCCTTCCTCGGCGGCTATGACCTGGGCGTTGAGGTGGATGGATTCCACCAGGGCTGCTGTCACTTCGTCCCGCGGGTGCCGGAGGTCGATCCACATATCCACCCGGGAGGCGATCACATTGGTTCCGCCGGGCACAGGCTGCATCCGACCGACGGTGGCCCGTGCGTCCTTGTAGTTCCTGGCGGTGTCCCGGATGCCGATCATGATTTTGGCTGCGGCAATCATCGGATCCCTCCGGTCCTTCATGAGCGTAGTTCCGGCGTGGTTGCCCTGGCCGGCCACCGAGAGCTTCCACCGGCCGTGGCCCAGGATGGAGGAGCCGATGGCCACCGGCTGGCGAAGGTCGATGAGGCCCCTCCCCTGTTCGACGTGGAGTTCCACGAACATGCCCAGCTGCTGGAGGGTTTTGTGGTCAGCGCCGATGAACCGGGGGTCCTGCCCGTTGGCCGCTGCCACGTCGGCGTAGGTGTTGCCATCCGCGTCTTTGAGGTTGCGCGCCTTGTTCGGGTCCAGGGCGCCGGTGAGCAGCCGGGAGCCCAGGCAGGCGACGCCGAAGCGGGAGCCTTCCTCTTCGGGGAAGACGGCGATTGCCAGGGGCTTCCGGGGGCGGAGGCCCCGGTTCTTCAGGATGTCGACGGCGACCAGCGCCGACGCCACACCGAGGGGACCGTCGTACTCGCCGCCGCCGGGGACGGAATCGAGGTGGCTTCCGGTGACGACGGCGTCCTTGCGCGTGCCGGTGGCAGTGTCCCACCAGGCCCAGATGATCCCGTTGTTGTCGGTGGTGACGTCCAGCCCGCGCCGCCCGGCCTGCTCGATGAACCAGCTCCGCAGGTCGGTTTCGGCGTTCGAGAAGACCGGGCGGGAGTATCCGCCGCGGCGCGAGTCTGTGCCGACGCCGGAGATGTCCCGCATCAGGCCGGAGACGGTGTCGGTTGCAGGTTTGGTCGCAGGAGAGGTCACGGGCTGGTCCGTTCTAGGAGTGTGGTTGCCGGGCGGAAGCGAGCCGGAACGTCGGCGGCGCCGGTGGCCAGGCCTGCCGCCCACTGCCCGATCAGCGGCGCGAACTTCGCACCGTGCCCCGAGCACGGGGACAGAATCGTGATTCCGTCCGCCCGGTCGACGAGGAAGTCCTCATGAGGCGTGTTGGTGAACAGGCACGTGGTCTCGGCATACGGTTCCGGGTCAAGACCGGGGAGGTACTTCTGCACGTAGTCCACCACCCGGCGCCGGTTGTCCGGGTCCACCAGGCCGGTTTGCTCGGCGGCAGACGGGATCAGGCCGCCGCCGTTGTACTCGGCCACCTTCTGCCCGGCAAAGCCGGCATCCCGCCCGCCGGGCAGTCCATAGGTCTGGATGGCGGCACTCTTGTGGATGAACGTGGGCCAGGCGGCGCCGTCCGGATCGCGGTAGCGGAAGTGGAAGGCCTGCTCCTGCCGGACGGTGATCTCCGGCAGTCCGGCAAGGAACCCTGCCGGGAGATCCAGCTGTCCCAGCAGTGAAGGCAGCCAGCCGCCGGCGCTCACAACGACGTTCCCGGCGTCAATCGCTTCTCCTGCTGCCGAGTGCACACGGTAGCCTGTGCCCCGCCGTTCCACGCGGGCGACGTTCCAGCCGGTCAGCAGCCTGGCTCCGTGCTTCACCGCCTGGTTGATCATGGCGTTGACCGAGCTCTCGGCGTCGATCACCCCGGCGCCCGGGTGCCAGAGCACCGGGGCGTCGAAGGAGAACTGCGGCCACCGCTCCCGAGCCTCAGCCGCGCTGAGGAGTTCGTGCTCCACGCCGGCGCCGGCGAGGACCCGGGCGAGATGCTCGGGCTGCCTCTCCGGGCCGTAGTCCACGGCGCCGAAGGGGGTGATCAGATGCAGTCCGCTGGCACGGTCCAGTTCGTCCCAGAGAACCTTGGACTCCTGGACCGCCCGCGTGTAGAACTCGTCCGGGTAGGCGTACCGGAAGATCCGGGCCGAGCCGTGGGAGCTGCCGTCATGCGCTGCCGGGACTGAGCGCTCCACGATGGTGACGTCGTGGCCCTGCAGGGCGAGCTGCCAGGCGGTGGCGGCGCCGGCCAGGCCGGCGCCCACCACCACAAAGTCTGACGAGTCAGGAAAAGCGTCAGTCATCACTGCGCTCCCGGGATCCAGCTGGTTCCGGCGAGGGGAACGCGTGCCATGGCGGACGCTTCGATGGTCAGTGCCACGAGGTCCTCGGGTTCGAGGTTGTGCAAGTGGGACTTGCCGCAGGCCCGGGCGATGGTCTGGGCTTCCATGGTCAGGACGCGCAGGTAGTTGGCGAGCCGGCGGCCGCCCTCGACCGGGTCCAGGCGGGAGGAGAGTTCCGGGTCCTGGGTGGTGATGCCGGCGGGGTCGCGGCCGTCCTGGAAGTCGTCGTAGTAGCCGGCGGCCGAGCCCAGGGCGGCGTATTCGGCAGCGTAGCGGGGATCGTTGTCGCCCAGGGCGATCAGCGCCGCGGTGCCAATGGCCACCGCGTCGGCACCGAGGGCCATAGCCTTGGCGACGTCGGCTCCCGTGCGGATGCCGCCGGAAACGATGAGCTGGACCTTCCGGTGCACACCCAACTCCTGGAGCGCCTGGACTGCCTGCGGGATGGCGGCCAGGGTGGGGATCCCCACGTTTTCGATGAAGACCTGCTGCGTGGCGGCGGTGCCGCCCTGCATGCCGTCGACGACGACGACGTCGGCTCCGGCCTTCACGGCCAGGGCAGTGTCGTAGTACGGGCGGGACGCGCCGATCTTGACGTAGATCGGGGTCTTCCAGTCGGTGATTTCGCGCAGTTCGCCGATCTTGATTTCCAGGTCGTCCGGGCCGGTCCAGTCCGGGTGGCGGCTGGCGGAGCGCTGGTCGATGCCGACCGGCAGGGTGCGCATGCCGGCGACGCGTTCGGTGATTTTCTGGCCCAGCAGCATGCCGCCGCCACCCGGCTTGGCGCCCTGGCCGAGCACGATCTCGATGGCGTCCGCCTTGCGCAGGTCGTCAGGGTTCATGCCGTAGCGGGAGGGCAGGTACTGGTACACGAGGTGCTTGGACTGGCCTCGCTCCTCAGGCGTCATGCCGCCGTCGCCCGTTGTTGTGGAGGTGCCCACCTCGCTGGCGCCGAGTCCCAGCGCTTCCTTGGCGTTGGCCGAGAGCGCACCGAAGCTCATGCCGGCGATGGTCACCGGGGTCTGCAGGTGCAGCGGCCGGCTCGCGTGCCGGTCGCCGAGGACGACGTCGGTATCGCACTTTTCGCGGTAGCCCTCCAGCGGGTAGCGGGACATGGAGGCGCCGAGGAACAGCAGGTCATCGAAGTGCGGGACCTTGCGCTTGGCGCCCCAACCGCGGATGTCGTACACGCCGGTTGCGGCCGCGCGCTGGATGTCCGCGATGGTGGCGCGGTCGAACGTTGCCGATTCGCGCAGGCCGAGCGCATCGATGTCCTGGGCGGCCTGGGCGGGCGTGGCGGGTGCCTGTGCGGGGGCGGGCAGTGAGGTGATGGTCATGGGGTTGTCCTTAGTACGACGTCGAGTTGTGGACGCTGAAGTGGTAGAGGTTCCGTGCCGATCCGTAACGCCTGAAGTCCGCAGGGTTGTCGGTGCGGCCGGCCGCGGCCAGCAGTTCGCCGAGTTCAGCCAGGTGCTCGTCCTTCAGGGGCTTTTCGATGCAGTCAGCGCCGAGCGAGGCCACGGTGCCCTTGACGTAGATCCGGGCTTCGTAGATGGAGTCGCCCAGCGCTTCGCCCGCGTCACCGCAGACCACCAGGCGTCCGGCCTGCGCCATAAACGCGGACATGTGGCCGATGTTGCCGCCCACCACGATGTCCACGCCCTTCATCGAGATGCCGCAGCGGGCGCTGGCGTTGCCGTCGATGACCACGAGCCCGCCATGCCCGGTGGCGGCGGCCGACTGGGAGGCGTCGCCCTTGACATGGACGCGGCCGGACATGATGTTCTCGGCCAGTCCGACGCCGGCGTTGCCGTTGATGGTCACGTCGCCTTTTTGGTGCATCCCGGCCGCGTAGTAGCCGGCGTGGCCGTTGATGGCGACCGTGACGTCCGTGTTGATGCCCACGGCCAGGCTGTGCTTGCCTTCGGGGTTGGCGACGGTCCAGGACTGCCCGTCAACAGCGTTGTGGAGGGCCTGGTTGAGTTCGCGGACGGGGCTGGAGGCCAGATCCACGCTGAAGGAATCAGCGCTGACGGCGGGCCGGGTTGCTTCGGCGTTCATGTCCGTGCTGGTTTCGGGGGCTGTCAGAGTGACCATGTGTAGACCTTTCCGGGTTCCGGTTCAAAGATGCGGGCGTTTTCGATGCCGGGCAGGGCTGCCAGGGCACGGTATTCGGAGGCCATAGCCACGTAGTCGTCTGTTTCGGCGATGATGGCCGGCTTGCAGGCGATGGGGTCCCGGACCACGGCCATGCTGTCCGCGGTGGTGACCACCAGTGTGTAGAAACCGTCCAGGACCTTGCCCAGGTTCACGAGCGCTT
The DNA here is from genome assembly GCF_964254335.1 of Arthrobacter sp. LjRoot78. Lineage (NCBI taxonomy): Bacteria > Bacillati > Actinomycetota > Actinomycetes > Micrococcales > Micrococcaceae > Arthrobacter > Arthrobacter sp. LjRoot78. Next base: position 3,868,732 of record NZ_CAXUTG020000001.1, read on the forward strand.
CTTCGAGGGTGTCGCCCTGCTGCAGGCGGGAGGCGACGTAGCGGGCGCCCACCTCAGTGTCGTTTTCGGAATCGAACACCACGCCCTCGCGTTTGAGGTCGCGGCGGACGGTGGCGTGGTTGGAGAAGGAGCCGTTGTGGACCAGGCACAGGTCGTCGGCCACGGAGAACGGGTGGGAGCCGCCGGCGGTCACAGCGGACTCGGTGGCCATCCGGGTGTGGGACAGGCCCTGGCTGCCTGACATGTCCTCGAGCCCGTGCTCGGCGGCGATGTCCATCGGGTGGCCCACGCTCTTCATCACGGCCACGTGCTCGCCGCGGCCAATGATGGTGGAGCCCGGAAGGGTTTCGCTGACCGCTTTCGCCAGGAGATCGGTTCTGACGGCGGCGCTCACCAGGGTGGTGTCACCCACCACGCGTACTGTGGCGGCGGCATCGGCCGGAAGCATCGCGTCAAGGGAGGCCTTGACCTCCGGGAGGGCAATGCCCTGGTCCTTGCCCAGCAGGCTGAGCGTGGAGGTTCCGGCCGAGACCAGGCCGGGGGTGTTGTAGACGGCGAGGCCGGCTGAATCCGGTCCGCGGTCCACGATCTGGCACATCATGGAGGACAGCAGGCTGCCCATCTGGGGGTGCAGCAGGGGGTTGCGCAGCTGCAGCGCGGCGATTCCGCACATGGTGGGATTCCTTTACTTAGTGGAGGTTGCTAAATCGAGGTGAGGTACGTGCGGACTTCCCAGTCGCTGACCTGGTTGTGCCAGCTGAGGAATTCCTCTTCCTTGGCGTCCGCGTAGTACTTGCCGATCTCCGCGTCGCCGCTGAGGCTGGCCAGGATCACCGGGTCCCGGCGCAGGGCCTCCACGGCGTGCAGCAGGGTGGCCGGCAGCAGGTGGGCGTCGGGTTTCGACTCACCCGGGCCCGACGGGTGCCCCGGATCCGCCGACTTTTCCACGCCGTCCAGGCCTGCCGAGATGGCCGTGGCAATGGCGAGGTAGGGGTTGGCTGAACCGTCACCCGAGCGAAGTTCGATCCGTTTGTTGTCCGGGACGCGGATCATGTGCGTACGGTCGTTGCCCCCGAACGAGGCCTTCCGGGGAGACCAGGTGGCACCGGACGAGCTGGTGGTGGCGCCCGAGCGCTTGTACGAATTGACGGTGGGGGCCAGGAATGCCTGCAGTGCCGGCGCGTGGTCCAAAATGCCGCCGATGAATGAGTAGGCGAGGGCCGAAAGCCCAAGTCCCCTGCCGCCGTCGTCCGCTCCGTTGTCAACCGGGAACAGCGCCTCGGCGCCGGACCACAGCGACAGGTGGAAGTGGAGGCCCGTGCCCGTGCGGTCGGTGAAGGGCTTGGGCATGAAGGTGGCGGTCATGCCGCGCTGTTCGGCGAGGACGTTCAGGATGTAGCGCAGGGTGACCACGCGGTCGGCCGTGGTGAGGGCGTCGGCGTAGTTGAAGTTCTGCTCGAACTGCCCGGCGGCGTCCTCATGGTCGTTGGCGTAGTTGCCCCAGCCCAGGCCGTTCATTGCCTCCGAGATGGAGGTGAGGTGCTCATACATGCGGGTGACGCCGCGTGCGTCGTAGCAGGGGCGGGGCGAGTCATCGCGGGGGTCGGCCGTGCTCAGGGAACCGTCGGGGTTCTTGTTGACGAGGAAGTACTCCACTTCCGCACCCACCTTCGCCTGCATTCCCTGACCGGCGAGACGGGCGAGCGTGTTTTTGAGGATGACGCGCGGGGCGTAGGGCCAGGGCTTGCCGTCCACGTGCGGGTCGCAGTGGATGACCGCGAGCCCTTCCCTGATGAACGGCACGGGTGTGAAGGACGCCAGATCAGGAATGGCGATGAGGTCCGAATCCTGCGGCTTCTGCCCGATCAGCCCGGCTGCGTAGCCGGCAAACCCCATGGCGCCGGCCTCAAGCTGGTCTGCGGCTTCGACCGGAACGAGCTTGGCGCACGGTTTGCCCGTCATGTCGACGAACGTGGCCAGGAGGAACCGCACATCATGGGCCCTGGCGATGTCCGCGAGGGAGATGTGGTCAGCCTCGGCCGGGGACGCGGCAGTTGATAGGGCTGAGGCGCTTGGTACTTCAGGGGTTGCGACACTGGTCATCGGAACTGTCCTGTTCAATTTGGTGTTACCTGTTGGGAAACGTTGTTGAACCACAGTAGTCAAAAGGATGTTACAGGCGTGCGCCCCGCTTGTTAAATCGGGGTGACGTGCCCAATCGCGATCGCAACCGGAAATTTACGCCCGCGAAACCCACGATCGTTCACTGTCACGAATCATGGTTTCATCCCACGGTTACTTTTTTGTGCCGCCGTTTCCCCTGGCGGATACCCCTTTTCTGATTGGAGTTCCATGAATTCTGGAGACGTCGCCTGGATCCTCGCCGCGGGCGCACTGCTGTGCATCATGATCCCCGGCCTTGCCTTGTTCTACGGAGGTATGGTCGGGTCCCGCAGGATCCTGAACATGATGATGATGTGCTTCGGCGGAATGAGCATCGTGGCCGTCCTGTGGGCCGTGTTCGGCTACTCCATGGTCTTCGGCAATTCCATCGGTGGCGCCGGACTCCTCGGTGATGTCACCGAGTACTTCGGCATGGAGAAATTGCTGGCCGAGGACCCGAACGCGCCCATCCCCACGGCCCTGTTCGCAGCCTTCCAGCTGTTCTTTGCCGGCATCACCACGGCAATCATCGCCGGAGCTGCCGCCGGACGAATGAAGTTCGGCGCATGGATGACCTTCGCCGCCCTCTGGGCCACCCTGGTCTACTTTCCCGTCGCCCACTGGGTCTTCGCCTTCAGCTCGGCGGACGGCTCGGTGACCGGCGGCTGGATCGTCAACAGCCTCAAGGCAATCGACTTTGCCGGCGGTACCGCTGTCCACATGAACGCCGGAGTCGCTGCCCTCGCCCTCGCCCTGGTCCTCGGACGCAGCGCCGGCTGGCCCAAGAGCGAACACACCAAACCCCACAGCCGCCCGCTCGTGCTGGTGGGCGCCGGGCTCCTCTGGGCTGGATGGTTCGGCTTCAACGCGGGGTCTGCACTCACCGCCGGCCTGTCCGCATCCGTGGTATTCCTCAACACCGCCGTCGCCGCGTGTGCCGGCCTGCTCGCCTGGACGCTCGTGGAACGCATCCGCCTGGGCAGCGCCAGCAGCATGGGCGCCGCCTCCGGCCTGATCTCGGCCCTCGTCGCCATCACTCCTGCCTGCGGCGCCGTCAGCCCCCTGGGCGCCCTGGCCATCGGCCTCATCGCCGGCGCAGTCTGCTCGCTGGCCATTGAGCTGAAGTTCCGGCTCGGCTTCGACGATTCACTCGACGTGGTGGGCGTCCACCTGGTGGGCGGCATCCTGGGAACCCTGCTGATCGGCTTCTTCGCCACCGAGGCCGCCCCCAACAAGGTGAACGGCCTGTTCTACGGCGGCGGCTTTGAGCTCCTCGGGATCCAGACGGTCGCCACGCTGGCCGTACTCGCCTACTCCTTCGTGGTTACGTGGATCATCGCCAAGGTCCTCAACATGACCATGGGCCTGCGCATCCACGAGGCCGATGAACTGCGCGGCATCGACATCGCCGCGCACTCCGAGGCCGCCTACCTCAGCGACGAAGAGCCCGTGGAACTCGGTTCGCCCCACCGCGCCTAAGGTCCCCGGGCAGGGCGCGGGAACAGAAGTCAGCCGCTGCTCCCGTCAAGAATCCGAGGCTTGTCCGCCGCGCCCTTCCGTCAAGGTAGGTGACTGCGGACAAGCCTCGGATTCTTTGTGTTGTCCTAGGCCGGCTGCCGCAGCCAGGGCCGGGTGGGCGTTTGGCCCAGCTGGTCGTTGAACTCCTGGGCCTCGCGGTAGTAGTCCAGCAGGCTCAGGCGGGAGGCGGCCGCCGGATCCAGGATGACCACTGCCCGGCGGTGCAGTTGCAGCACCGAAGCCGGGCAGTGTGCGCTGACCGGTCCCTCCACCATGGCCTGGACGGCATCAGCCTTGTTCTCCCCCATGGCCACGAGCACCGCCAGCCGGGCCTCGCGGATGGTCCCCAGCCCCTGGGTCAGGCACAGCCGGGGAACGTCGCCGGCCGGGAAGAACCGCGCGTTGTCGGCGCGGGTGGCACCGGCAAGCGTCTTCACCCTGGTGCGCGAGACCAGGGACGATGTGGGCTCGTTGAACCCGATATGGCCGTTCGCGCCGATGCCCAGGATCTGGATGTCCACCCCGCCGGCGGCCGTGATGGCTGCGTCGTAGCGGTCGGCTTCCGCGACGAGGTCCTGAGCATCCCCGTGCGGGGTCATGAGTTTCTCCAGCGGCAGGTCCACGTGGTCGACGAATTCCCGCCGGATAGTGGAGTAGTAGCTCTGTTCGTGCTCCGGCGGCAGCCCGGCGTATTCGTCCAGCGTGAAGGCCGTGACCTGGCTGAAGCCCAGCTGCTCTTCACGGTGCCGGCGGATCAGCTCCTGGTACGTGGACTTCGGCGAACCGCCCGTGGCGAGCCCGAGGACGGCCGGGCCCTGGCGGACCCGGGCTTCGATGATGTCAGCGGCCCGGCCCCCTACATGTTCCGCGGACTCACACAGAATAATCTGCACGCGTTTTCCCTTCCTGCGTCAGTGGTGTGCCGGCCCGGTAGACCTGCAGCAGTTCGATTTTTTCGGTGGTCACCAGGATGTCGGCGCGGTACCCCGCGGTGAGGGAACCAATCTGGGCTGCCCCCGGCCGGTCCAGGCCCATCAGGCGGGCCGGCGTGGCCGAGGCCGCCGTGACGGCGTCGGCCAGGGGCACGCCCCATTCGACGCAGCGGCGGACGTTTTCCAGCAGCAGGCTCGTTGCCCCGGCGATCGCACCGGGCCGGGCATCACCCTCCGCGGGGACCAGCCGCGCCACCCGGTCCCGGACCAGCACGTCCAGGCTGCCGAGTGTGTAGTGGCCGTCGGACATTCCCGCCGCTGCCATGGCATCCGTAATCAGCGCGATCGAGCCCGGGCCCACCAGGCCGAAGACCATACGGACGATCTCCGGGTCCAGGTGCACGCCGTCGGCTACCAGTTCCAGGACCATCCGGCCCGGCGACTGCCGTGCGGCCTGCAGCAGGACGGGAATGGGTCCGGGCGTCCGGTGCCCCAGCGCGGGCATCCGGTTGAACAGGTGTGTGGCGGACCAGGGACCGTCGTCTTGGGCCACCGGCCCGGCGCCGTCGTTGTCTAAGGCGCCGCCCAGGGCTTCCCGGGTCCGCGCCGCCGTGGCGCCGGTATGGCCGAGCGACGGGACCACGCGGTAGTCCCGGCACAGGGCCACGAGTTCGGCAAAGTGCGGTGTTTCCGGTGCCAGCGTGAGGGACCGCACCGTGCCGTGCCCCGCGTCGAGCCATTCCTGCAGGAGCACCGGGTCGCCGTCGATGATGGCCGCCGGGTCCTGCGCTCCGCACATGCTCTTGGTGATGAACGGTCCTTCCAGGTGCAGGCCGGCCAGGGTGCCGTCCTGCACCAGCTCCCGCAGCGCCGTGATCTGCTTGAGCAGCACATCCGACGGCGCCGAAACGAGCGAGGCGAGCACCGACGTCGTACCCTGCCCGGCGTGGTAATCCGCCGCCCGGCGGGCGCCGTCGGCATCCGCGGAGAAGGTGTGCCCGACGGCGCCGTGGCAGTGCACGTCCACCAGCCCCGGCAGGATGACCGGAACCTGCGTTGTTTCGACGTCGACGCCGGCGGGCAGCTCCGCCGTCGGGCCGCACCACGCGATACTCCCACCGGCGATCACCACGGTGCCGTCTTCGATCACACCGTCCCCGGCCCGGCCGGTGACGAGGCGTCCGCGCAGCCCCAGCCCGCTCTCTTGCGTGGGCTGATCCGGCCCCACAGCGGGGTCAGCTTGCATCGGCTTTGGCCATCGAACCGTTCTCATCGGTTTCATCTTCGCGCCCCATGGTGCGGAGGTTCCAGCGCCTGATCACGAAGCGGAACGCCACGTAGTACACGGCCGCGTAGCCCAGGCCGATGGGCACCAGCCAGAGCGGATTCTGCGCGATCCCGAAGTTGAGGACGTAGTCGATAGCACCGGCGGAGAAGCCGAACCCGTGGTGGATCCCCAGGAAGTTGACCAGCATCATGGACGTTCCGGTCAGGACGGCGTGGACGATGTAGAGCGGCCAGGCCACGAACATGAAGGAGAATTCCAGCGGTTCGGTGATGCCGGTGAGGAAGGCGGTAAGTCCGGTGGAGAGCATCACGCCGCCCACGATCTTCTTCTGGGAGGGCTTGGCTTCATGCCAGATGGCGAGCGCGGCCGCGGGCAGGGCGAACATCATGATGGGGAAGAACCCGGTCATGAAGACGCCGGCGGAGGGATCACCGGCGAAGAACCGGTTCAGGTCGCCGTGGGCGCCGTTGTAGTCGCCGATGATGAACCAGACGATCGAGTTCAGGATGTGGTGCAGTCCCAGCGGGATGAGCAGCCGGTTGAGCGTGCCGTAAATGCCGCTGCCCACCACGGTGTTGTCCGCCACCGTGTTGCCCACGGCTGTCAGTCCGGAGTTGAACAAGGGGTAGATGAGGGCCATGACCACGCCGATGATGATGGCGGCAAACGAGGTCAGGATGGGCACCAGGCGGCGGCCGGCGAAGAATCCAAGCCAGTCCGGCAGGGTGGTCCGGTGGAACTTCTGCCACAGCCACGCTGTGGTCAGGCCCATCACGATGCCGGCGAGCACGCCGTAGTTGATGACCGGATCCTTGCCGCCCTCCGGGGCGGCGCCCAGCACCAGCGGTGCCATGACTTTGAAGACGTTGGTCAGGACCAGGAAGCCGACGACGGCGGCCAGCGCCGTTGATCCGTCGCCCTTCTTGGCGAAGCCGAAGGAAATGCCGACGGCGAAGAGCAGCGGAAGGTTCTCAAACAGGGCGCCGCCGGCGGCGCCGATCACCTGGGCAACGGTGGTCAGGCCTTCGAACCTGCCCAGCAGGTCGTCCTGGCCCAGGCGCAGGAGGAGCGCGGCGGCGGGAAGGGCGGCGATGGGGAGCATGAGGCTGCGGCCGAAGCGCTGGAGGTTCTGCAGCGCTTTGCCGCTGCCCTTGGCCTTGCCCGGGGCCGGTGCGGCCAGCGGGCCTGCCCCGGCGGAAGCGGACGGGTTTTCCGTGGACATGGGTTCCTCGTTTCGAAAAGGCGGTGCTTGTGCGGGGATGCGGGATTCAGTAGAGTTTTGCTAACTGGTTATAACCAGTGACAATCATCACTGTGAAGTGCACCGGGCTTAGTTGTCAACCTCAGGCAGGAAAAAAGCTTCAGAGCCGGCCGGACTCACCGCGAAACGACCAACAGGAGTGGACATGTCCAAAGCAGAAATCATCCTCGCCGCCCTGGGCGGGGCAGAGAACGTTGAAGAGATCGAAGGGTGCATCACCCGCCTGCGCACCGAAGTGGTGGATGCCGGAAAGGTTGACGAGGCAGCCCTCAAAGCCGCGGGCGCCCACGGCGTGATGATGTCCGGCACGGTGGTCCAGGTTGTGGTGGGCCCCGAGGCGGAAAGCCTGGCAGAAGACATCCAGGACCTGATGTGAGCACGCCTGAGGTAAGCACGGCCGAGGTAAGCGGGGCCGCACCCGCCGGGGCCACGCCGACGGGGGCCATCAGTGTGGCCTCGCCCCTGCCCGGCCGGCTCATCCCGCTCAGCGAAGTTCCGGACCCGGTGTTCGCCAAGGGGCTTGTCGGCGGAGGCGCCGCGGTCATTCCGGACGACGACGCCGAGGTGCTCACCGCCGTCGCGCCCTTGGACGGCAAGGTCATCAAGGTCATGCCGCATGCCTACATCGTCCAGCACGCCTCGGGGCCGGCAGTGCTGGTCCACGTGGGCATCGATACGGTCGGACTGAAGGGCGAGGGCTTCAGCGTGCTGGCGCAGAAGGGCGACCAGGTGCGCACCGGCGACCCCATGATCAGCGTTGACGTCGCGTTTGTCCGCTCGAAAAACCTCAGCATGTGCAGTCCTGTGGTGATCCTGGACAGCGCACCGGACGCCATTGAACCTCCGGCTTCAGGCGGCCGGGTGGAAGCCGGCGGGCACCTGTTCAGTCTGCCCGGGAAAATTCCGGAAAAATAGGGACATGGATACGGCAGGGGAACTCAAACACGTCTGGGTGCGCAGGCAGCTCCAGGATCTGGTGGCCACCACGTTGCGGCCCGGGGACGCCCTGCTGGGCGAACGCCAACTGGAGGAGCAATTCGGGGTCTCGCGCATCACGGTGCGCCGGGCCATCTCGGACCTCGTCCAGGACGGAGCCCTGGTCCGGATCAAGGGCAAGGGGACCTTCGTCTCGCACGGACTGGTCCGCTCAACCCTGCACCTGGCCTCCTTCAATGAGGACATGCGGGCGGCCGGCTTCGAACCCAGCACCCGCGTCATTACTGCCTCCACCGAGGAGCCGCCCGCGGCGGCGTCCGAGCACCTGGGACTGCCGCCGGGGCAGGAGGCCTACCAGGTCCGTAGGCTGCGGCTGGCAAACGGGGCGCCCGTCAGCGTGGACGAATCCTGGCTGCCGCCCCGGCTCCTGCCGGACCTGCTCTCGGAGGACCTGACCGGGTCGCTGTACCGCGTCCTCGCCGCGTCCGGCCATCCGGTGCAGCATGTGGAACAGACCGTGGAGGCCGCCGCCGCCCCGGAGGACACGGCGGCCCTGCTGGACATCGAGCCCGGGGCGCCGGTGCTCCTCTTCAGGCGCCGTTCGTTTACCGGCCAGGAAGACCCCGGCACACCCATCGAGTACTCCATTTCGACGTACCGCTCGGACCGGTACCAGGTCTCGATGCGGCTGGCGCTCGGCTGACCCAGGACCGGCCCAGTCCCCAACTGACTCGCATTTAACGTCGTGAAACCCCCGAATGGCGACGTTAAATGCGAGTTACTTGGGCGCGCGGGGGCAGGTCGTGAAACCATACGGATCGTGACCCAGAAAATTGCGTACCAGGGCGAGCCCGGCGCCAACTCAAATATCGCGTGCATGCAGATGTTCCCCGAGGTGGAAAGCGTTCCGTGCGCCAGCTTTGAAGATGCCTTCGAACTGGTGTCCACGGGAGCCGCCGACTTCGCCATGATCCCGATCGAGAACTCGATCGCCGGCCGGGTGGCGGACATCCACATCCTGCTGCCGCAGTCCCGCCTGCAGATCGTGGGCGAGTTCTTCCTGCCCATTCACTTCGACCTGCTGGGCATCCCCGGCAGCACCATCGAAGCGGCCACCGAGGTCCACAGCCACATCCACGCCCTGGGACAGTGCCGGCGGCTCATCCGCGAAGCCGGGCTGCGCCCCGTGATTGCCGGAGACACCGCAGGTTCCGCCCGGGAAGTCCGGGAGTGGAACGACCCCGCCAAGCTGTCCCTCGCTCCCCCGCTCGCAGCCAGCATTTACGGCCTCGAGGTGCTGGCCTCCCGGGTTGAGGATGACCCCTCCAACACCACGCGCTTCGTAGTCCTGGCACCTGAAAAGGAACTGCCGACCAGGGAGGAACTGCCCGGACCGGCTGTGACCAGCTTCCTGTTCCGGGTCCGCAATGTTCCGTCCGCCCTCTTCAAGGCGCTGGGCGGGTTCGCCACCAACGGCGTGAACATGACGCGGCTGGAAAGCTACATGGTGGGCAATGAGTTCGCCGCCACCATGTTCATGGCCGACGTCGAGGGCCACCCGGAGGACCTGCCGCTCAAGCTCGCCCTGGAGGAACTGGACTTCTTCACCACCGAGGTGCGCATCCTGGGCGTCTACGCAGCCGCAGACTACCGGACGGCTCAGGCCACCGCCGCCTGAAAGCGGGCCACGCCTATGTGGCGGGGACGGGCTTGCCTGCCGCCAGGATCGGCGCGAAGAACGCGGCCAGCTCGGCTGTTGCCGTCAGGGGCAGGACGTTCGCCACGTACTGGTCCGGCCGGACCACCACCATCACGCCGCCGCGATCAATGCCGCGCAGTTCGAAAATGTCCGACGCCGGAATGGTGCCGTAGACCTTCTCCAGGTACGTGAGCTTGAATGGCCCCACCTGGGGCTTGAAGACGGCCGGCACCGTGTTGATGTCGATGTTCGTGTGGTCCTGCTGGTAGATCACCTTCACATCGAACCAGGCGTCCGGGTCGGCTCCCGACGGTGTTGCGGCCAGCGGGGAGTCTGGCGCGGTGGCCAACCATTCGGCAAGGTCGGCGGTGGGCGACTGTTGCCCGGGCGCGGCCCCGTCAGCGAAGACGTAGATTCGCCAGCGGCCGTCCGCCGAGGCCTGGTGGCCGAGTTGCAGCGGGTTCGTGTCGCAGACCCGCACCGCCGGTGCAGACTTGAAGCGTTTGCCGATGGTGAATCCGGCGGCCAGTTCCTGGTGCGCGGGCTCGCCGATCAGCATCGAAGGAACGTACTGTGTCATGAAGCCGGCCGGGAATTCGGCAGTGCTCACGTAGAAATCCTCGAGCTCCGAGGGGGACGCGAATTCTTCGGGCTTCTTCGCCATGAGCGTGGACCACTCTTTGTCGAAGTCGATGAGGTTTTTCGCGATGACATGGCGTTCGGCGGAGTAGGTGGACAGCAGGGTTTCCGGACTGCGTCCCTCCAACACGTGGCCCAGCTTCCAGCCGATGTTGAAGCCGTCTTGCATGGAGACGTTCATGCCCTGGCCCGCCTTGGCACTGTGCGTGTGGCAGGCGTCGCCGGTGATGAACACGCGGGGCGTCCGGGTGCCGAGTTCCTCCGGGCGGACGTCGTCGAACCTGTCGGTGAGGCGGTGGCCCACCTCGTAGACGCTGTGCCATGCCACGTTGCGCACGTCGACCTTGTACGGGTGGACGATCGCGTTGGCCTTGGCGATGATCTGTTCAATGGAGGTCTTGCGGACGGCCCCGCGGTCGTCCGCGGCCACCTCGCCGAGGTCCACGTACATGCGGAAGAGATGGCCGCCCTCGCGCGGGATAAGCAGGATGCTGCCGCCGTCGTGGGACTGGATGGCGCACTTCAGGCGGATGTCCGGGAAGTCGGTGTTGGCGAGTACGTCCATAACGCCCCAGGCGTGGTTGGCCTGGTCGCCGGCCATGGTGCAGCCGATCGAGTCCCGCACCTTGCTCCGCGCGCCGTCCGCGCCCACCACGTACTTGGCCCGGACGACACGTTCCCGGCCTTCGTCGGCGCCGGAGGTGTGGACCAGCGTCACAGCAACGGGGTACTCCCCGTCGCCGACCTGGAGTGCGCGGAACTCGTATCCGTAGTCCGGCGTCATGCGGGTGGGGGCGTTCGCCATGACTTCGGCGAAGTAGTCGAGAACACGGGCCTGGTTGACGATCAGGTGCGGGAACTCACTGATCCCGTGCGGATCGTCCAGGGTGCGGGCCGCACGGACGATGTTCGCCGGATTCTGCGGGTCCGGCTTCCAGAACGCCATTTCAGTGATCCGGTAGGCCTCGGCAATAATCCGCTCGGCGAAGCCGAAGGCCTGGAAGGTTTCGACGCTTCGCGCCTGGATGCCGTCGGCCTGGCCGATCTCGAGGCGTCCGGGGCGGCGCTCCACGATGCGGGTGGTGATGCCGGGGAACTGGGACAGCTGCGCGGCGGTAAGCATGCCCGCGGGCCCGGTACCCACAATGAGAACGTCCACTTCGTCGGGAAGCTGCTCGGGCCGGTTGACGCCGACGCCGGCGGCCGGCTGGACTCGCGGGTCACCGGATACGTAGCCGTGGTGGTGGAAATGCACGGGGATTCCTCACTTCGTTGTGTGGCTGTCTTTTGCCGTCATATGTGTTCGATATCAGAACTGCTAGTTCGATAATAGAAATCTACTGCTCATTCGAAACTGTACGCAGATATGACCTGCGTTACAAGTGCCCGTAAAGACCCCCGGAAATCAGGGGTTGACGCCGGGGGGCTCCTAGGTAATAGTTATCGTATACGATTTCGTACTCGATGAGGAGTAACACTTGGAACAGGTCACCGACCACATCCTGGCCGCGGCCCGCAAGGTCATCGCGGTGCACATCAACTACCCCAGCCGGGCAGCCCAGCGCGGCCGCACCCCGGAGCAGCCCTCCTACTTCCTGAAGCCGTCGTCCTCGCTGGCAATCGGCTCGGCGGAGGCCCCCTCTACCGTGGAACGGCCCGCCGGCTGCGAACTCCTCGGTTTCGAAGGCGAGATCGCCCTGATCATCGGCAAGCCGGCCCGCCGCGTGGGTATTGCGGACGCCTGGAGCCACGTCGAGTGGGTCACCGCCAGCAACGACCTCGGCGTCTACGACCTCCGCTACGCGGACAAGGGATCCAACCTCCGCTCCAAGGGCGGCGACGGCTTCACGCCGGTGGGCCCGGGCCTGATCGCGGCAGACGCCGTCGACCCCGCCAAACTCCGCGTCCGCACGTGGCACAACGGCAGCCTGGTCCAGGACGACACCACCGAAGACCTGCTCTTCCCGTTCGCGCGGCTCGTCGCGGACCTCTCCCAGCTGCTCACCCTCGAAGAGGGCGACATCATCCTCACCGGCACCCCGGCCGGCGCCTCCGTGGCCAAGCCGGGCGACGTCGTCGAGGTTGAAGTCAGCACCAGTACGACGGCGGCGGGCGGCGCTGCCACCGGCCTCACCACCGGCCGCCTGGTCACCCGGGTGGAGGAAGGCACGACGCCGTTCGCGGACTTCGGCGCGCGGCCCAGGACCGATGATCTCCAGCGGGAGGAAGCGTACGGTTCCCGCGAAGCGGCCGGCCTCTCAACGCAGCCAGCAGAGGCGACGGCTGCCGCCGTCGGGCCCGTCCTCTCCCCCGGGCTGAAGGCCAAGCTGGAAAGTGTCTGCACCGCCACCCTGTCCTCCCAGCTGCGCAAACGCGGACTGAACAACGTAAGCATCGACGGCCTGACCTCCACCCGGCCGGAGAAGCGGATCGTGGGCCTGGCCCGGACCCTGCGCTACGTACCCAACCGCGAGGACCTCTTCAAGACCCACGGCGGCGGATTCAACGCCCAGAAGAAGGCCATCGATTCGGTCAACGAGGGCGAGATCCTGGTGATGGAGGCCCGCGGGGAAAAGGGCACCGGTACCATCGGCGACATCCTGGCCCTCCGCGCCCAGGTCCGCGGCGCCGCCGCCATCATCACCGACGGCGGCGTTCGGGACTTCTCCGCGGTGGCGGCCATGGACATGCCCACGTACTACGCCAACCCCCACCCCGCGGTGCTGGGCCGCCGGCACATCCCCTGGGACACCGACATCACCATCGCCTGCGGCGGCACCACCGTGCAGCCCGGGGACATCATCGTGGCCGATTCGGACGGCATCCTGGTGATCCCGCCGGCACTCGCCGAAGAGCTTGCTGACGATTCCATCGCGCAGGAACGCGAGGAGGTCTTCATCGCCGAAATGGTGCAGCAGGGCCACAGCGTGGACGGCCTCTACCCGCTGAATGCTGAGTGGCGCGGCAAGTACGAGCAGTGGGAAGCAGGCAAAGCCAATGACTGAGACGGCCACCGCCGGAACCGGGCTGGCAGGCAGCAAGTCCGAGCAGGCCTACAAGGCAGTCAAGGCACGGATCGTGGACGGCACCTACTCCCCCGGCTACCGTCTGGTGCTGGCCAAGATTGCCGAGGACCTGGGCGTAAGCGTCGTGCCGGTCCGCGAAGCCATCCGCCGCCTCGAAGCCGAAGGCCTGGTGAAATTCGAGCGGAACATCGGCGCCACGGTCTCCGGGATTGACCCCACCGAATACCTCTATACGATGCAGACCCTGAGCATCGTGGAGGGTGCGGCCACGGCCCTGTCAGCGCCGCTGATCGGCGCGGCGGACGTGGCCCGGGCCCGGGCCGTGAACGAGGAAATGCGCGACTGCCTGCAGCACTTCGACCCCGTCCGTTTCACCCGGCTGAACCAGGACTTCCACAGTGTCCTGTTCGAGCACTGTCCCAACCCGCACATCCTGGACCTCGTCCACCGCGGCTGGAACCGGCTCGCGTCCCTTCGGTCCTCCACGTTCCGGTTCGTGCCCGGCAGGGCGCACGACTCGGTTGACGAGCACGAGGCCCTCTTGAAGCTCATCGAAACCGGCGCCGACGCCGACACCATCGAAAAAGCAGCACGGCTCCACCGCAGCGCCACCCTGGACGCCTACCTCGCACAAGCCAAGCAGTAATGACCACCGTTAGGACTCAATGATGACGACTGCCGCAGAAACCACAGCCCACTACGTCCCGCAGGACCTTCCCACCCACATCCAGCACTACATCAACGGTGAATTCGTTGACTCCGTGGGCGGCAAGACCTTCGACGTCCTGGACCCGGTGTCCAACACCAACTACGCCACCGCCGCCGCCGGCCAGAAAGAGGACATCGACCTCGCCGTCGCCGCGGCCCGCGAAGCCTTCAAGAACGGGCCCTGGCCGAAGATGAAGCCGCGCGAACGCGCCCGCATCCTGAACAAGATCGCGGACGCCGTCGAAGCCCAGGAGGAGCGCCTGGCCGAACTCGAGACCTTCGACACCGGCCTGCCCATTACCCAGGCCAAGGGCCAGGCACTCCGGGCCGCGGAGAACTTCCGCTTCTTCGCGGATCTGATCGTCGCCCAGTTCGACGACGCCATGAAGGTCCCCGGATCGCAGATCAACTACGTGAACCGCAAGCCGATCGGCGTCGCCGGCCTCATCACTCCGTGGAACACCCCGTTCATGCTGGAGTCCTGGAAGCTCGCCCCTGCCTTGGCCACCGGCAACACCGTGGTGCTCAAGCCCGCAGAATTCACCCCGCTGTCCGCCTCGCTGTGGGCGACCATCTTCAAGGACGCAGGCCTGCCGGACGGCGTGTTCAACCTGGTCAACGGCCTCGGCGAGGAAGCGGGCGACGCCCTGGTCAAGCATCCGGACGTTCCGCTGATCTCCTTCACCGGCGAGACCACCACGGGCCAAACCATATTCCGGAACGCGGCAGCCAACCTCAAGGGCCTCTCCATGGAGCTCGGCGGCAAGTCCCCGTGCGTGGTGTTCGCCGACGCCGACCTCGACGCCGCGATCGACTCCGCGCTCTTCGGCGTCTTCTCGCTCAACGGCGAGCGCTGCACCGCCGGCTCGCGCATCCTGGTGGAACGGGCCATCTACGACGAGTTCTGCGAAAAGTACGCCGCCCGCGCGAAGAACATCGTCGTCGGCGATCCGCATGATCCCAAGACGCAGGTGGGTGCCCTGGTCCACCCGGAGCACTTCGCGAAGGTGGCCTCCTACGTGGAGATCGGCAAGTCCGAAGGCCGGCTGCTGGCCGGCGGCGGCCGCCCGGATCACCTCCCGGAAGGTAACTACATCGCCCCCACCGTGTTCGCCGACGTCGCCCCCGACGCACGGATCTTCCAGGAGGAAATCTTCGGCCCGGTGGTCGCGATCACCCCCTTCGAGAACGACGACGAAGCCCTCGCCCTGGCCAACAACACCAAGTACGGCCTGGCGGCCTACATCTGGACCCAGAACCTCACCCGGGCGCACAACTTCTCCCAGAACGTGGAGGCCGGCATGGTGTGGCTCAACAGCCACAACGTCCGCGACCTCCGCACCCCGTTCGGCGGCGTCAAGGCCTCCGGCTTGGGCCACGAGGGCGGCTACCGCTCCATCGATTTCTACACCGACCAGCAGGCCGTGCACATCACGCTCGGTTCCGTCCACACCCCCAAATTCGGCGCCTAGTTCCGACCCCACAGACCAACACGGCCCCTTTCAAAGAAGAGAGAACACCATGAACAACGTCATCCCGAAGCCCTCCGTCCCCGCTCCGGACATCGTCCGCTGCGCCTACATGGAGATCGTGGTCACGGACCTCGCCAAGTCCCGCGAGTTCTATGTTGACCTCCTGGGCCTGCACGTCACCGAAGAAGACGAGAACAACATCTACCTGCGTTCCCTCGAGGAGTTCATCCACCACAACCTGGTGCTGCGCAAGGGTCCCATCGCCGCCGTCGCCGCTTTTGCCTACCGGGTGAAGTCCCCCGCCGAAGTGGACGCCGCCGAGGCCTACTACAAGGAACTGGGCTGCCGGACCGAACGCCGCAAGGAAGGCTTCACCAAGGGCATCGGCGACTCCGTCCGCGTGGAGGATCCGCTCGGCTTCCCGTACGAATTCTTCTACGACGTGGAGCACGTGGAACGCCTCACCCAGCGCTACGACCTCTACTCCGCCGGCGAACTGGTCCGGCTGGACCACTTCAACCAGGTCACCCCGGATGTACCCCGCGGCCGCAAGTACCTCGAAGACCTCGGCTTCCGCGTTTCCGAAGACATCCAGGATTCAGACGGCGTCTCCTACGCCGTCTGGATGCACCGCAAGCAGACCGTCCACGACACCGCGCTCACCGGCGGCAACGGCCCGCGCATGCACCACGTCGCCTTCGCCACGCACGAGAAGCACAACATCATCCAGATCTGCGACAAGATGGGCGCCCTGCGCATCAGCGACCGGATCGAACGCGGCCCCGGCCGGCACGGCGTATCCAACGCGTTCTACCTCTACATCCTGGACCCGGACGGCCACCGCATCGAGATCTACACCCAGGACTACTACACCGGCGACCCGGACAACCCCACCATCACCTGGGACGTCCACGACAACCAGCGCCGCGACTGGTGGGGCAACCCCGTGGTCCCGTCCTGGTACACCGAGGCCTCCCTGGTCCTGGACCTCGACGGCAACCCGCAGCCCGTCATCCAGCGCACCGACGCCTCTGAGATGGCAGTGACCGTGGGCGCGGACGGCTTCTCCTACACCCGCAAGGACGGATCCCCCGACGGTGACCGGACGGGCTTCAAGCTCGGGGCGCAGCTGTAGCCATGCTGGATGCCAAGACGATCGAGGCCATCGCGGACGAGCTGCTCGAGGCCGGCCGGAATCGCAAGCCGGTGCCCCGGCTGACGACCCGCTACCCGGACATGACGGTGGAGGATTCCTACGCCGTGCAGCAGCTGTGGCGGAACCGGAACGAGGATGCCGGCCGGAAGCTCGTGGGCCGCAAGATCGGCCTCACGTCCAAGGCCATGCAGGCCGCCACGGGCATCACCGAACCGGACTACGGCGCCATCTTCGATGACATGGTCCTCGAAACCGGGTGTTCCGTGCAGTGGGACCGCTACACGCATCCGAGGGTGGAGGTGGAACTGGCGTTTGTGCTGAAAGACGCACTCAAGGGCCCGGGCTGCACCATCTTCGACGTCCTGAACGCCACCGACTACGTGGTCCCGGCCCTCGAGATCCTGGACTCCAGGATCGAGATGGAGGGCCGGACCATCGTGGACACCATCGCGGACAACGCCGCGATGGGGGCCATGGTGGTGGGCGGCCGTCCGGTCAAGCCCGACGCCGTCGACCTCCGCTGGGTCTCGGCCATCCTCTACAAGAACCAGACCGTGGAGGAGACCGGCGTGGCGGCGGGGGTCCTGGACCACCCCGCCAACGGTGTGCACTGGCTGGCCAACAAGATCGCCGCCCACGGTGACGGGATGAAGGCCGGGGACATCATCCTGGCCGGTTCCTTCACCCGCCCGCTCTGGGTCTACCAGGGCGACACCGTCCACGCCGACTACGGCCCCCTGGGAGTTGTCACATGCCGCTTCGAGTAGACCCGGACGCCACGTTCCGGGACGCCCTAGCGGCTGCCGGCCGCCCCCTGGCAGGGATGTGGGTCTGTTCCGGCAGCCCGCTGGTGGCCGAGTTGTGCGCCGGGGCCGGGCTGGACTGGCTGCTGATTGACGCCGAGCACAGCCCCAACGGCCTGGAGTCCATCCTGTCCCAGCTGCAGGCCGTCCGCGGCTACCCGGTCCACACCCTGGTCCGGCCGCCGGTCAACGACACCGTGGTGATCAAGCAGTACCTCGACCTCGGCGTCCAGAACTTGCTGGTGCCCATGGTGAACTCCGCCGCCGAGGCCGAAGCCGCGGTGGCCGCCACCCGGTACCCTCCCCGCGGTGTCCGCGGCGTGGGCTCCGCCCTTGCCCGGGCGTCGAGGTGGAACCGCATCCCGGACTACCTCGCCCGCGCTTCCGACACCGTCAGCCTCACCGTCCAGATCGAGTCCGAAGCCGCCGTCGCAGCGGTGCAGGAGATCCTGGCGGTGGACGGCGTGGACGGCATCTTCCTTGGACCGTCCGACCTTGCCGCCTCCATGGGCGTACTGGGACAGCAGGAACACCCCGAAGTGCGCGCCGCCGTCGAACACTGCCTCGCAGCCGCCACAGCGGCGGGGAAGCCAGCGGGTGTCAACGCCTTCAACAAGGACGTAGCCCGCACCTACCTGGCAGCCGGCGCCACGTTTGTGCTGGTGGGCGCCGACGTGGCGCTCCTGGCCCGCGGCTCCGAGGCACTCGCCGCCGAATTCGTCCCGGCTGGTACCGGCGAAACCCCCGCCAGCTACTAACAGCCACCAAGTTTAAGGACTTTTCCGTGACTCTTTCCCCTGCACTTTCCCCTGCCGTCACCCCTGAGCGGGAAGCGGCACTCCTCGCTTCCGTACCCACCGGCCTGCTGATCGGCGGGCAGTGGGTGGATGCGTCCGACGGCGGCACGTTCGACGTGCACGATCCCGCCACCGGGGAGGTACTCGCCACCCTGGCGTCCGCCACCAGCGCGGACGCTCTGGCCGCCCTGGACGCGGCCGAGAAGGTGCAGGCTTCCTGGGCCAGGACGGCACCCCGTGAGCGCGCCGAAATCCTGCGCCGCGCCTTCGACCTGGTGACCGAACGGGCCGATGACTTTGCCCTGCTGATGACCCTGGAGATGGGCAAGCCACTGGCCGAAGCCCGCGGGGAAGTAACGTACGGTGCCGAGTTCCTGCGCTGGTTCTCCGAAGAGACGGTCCGGGATTACGGCCGCTACCTCACCACCCCGGAGGGCAAAAACAAGATCCTGGTCCAGAAGAAGCCGGTGGGCCCGTGCCTGCTGATCACGCCGTGGAACTTCCCGCTGGCGATGGCCACCCGCAAGGTTGCCCCCGCCGTCGCCGCCGGCTGCACCATGGTGCTCAAGCCCGCCAAGCTCACCCCGCTGACCGCCCAGTACTTCGCCCAGACCATGCTCGACGCCGGCCTGCCCGCGGGGGTCCTGAACGTGGTAGCCTCCGCCAGCGCGTCCGGGATTTCCGGCCCGCTGCTGGCCGATCCGCGGCTGCGCAAGGTCTCCTTCACCGGCTCCACTCCGGTGGGCAAGCGGCTCATGGCCGACGCCGCCGGCAATGTCCTCCGCACGTCCATGGAGCTGGGCGGCAACGCCCCGTTCATCGTGTTCGGGGACGCCGACGTGGACAAAGCCGTCGAAGGTGCCATGGCCGCCAAGATGCGGAACATGGGCGAAGCCTGCACAGCCGCCAACCGGTTCCTGGTCCAGGAATCCGTGGCCGTCGAATTCACGGACAAGTTCGCCGCCGCCATGGGCGCCCTCACCACCGGCCGCGGCACCGAACCGGCCACCCAGGTGGGCCCGCTCATCGACGCCGGCGCCCGCGATGACGTGCACGCCCTGGTGAGCGCCGCCGTCGACGCCGGAGCAACAGCACTCACCGGCGGTTCCCCGACAGAAGGCGCCGGGTACTTCTACCCGCCCACCGTGCTGGGGAACGTCCCGAACGACGCCGCGATCCTGCGGCAGGAAATCTTCGGCCCCGTCGCCCCGGTGACCACGTTCAGCACGGAGGAGGACGCCATCCGGCTCGCCAACGCCAGCGAGTACGGCCTGGCCTCCTACCTCTACAGCCGCGACTTCAACCGGCTGCTGCGCGTGGCCGAACAGATCGAATTCGGTATGGTCGGGTTCAACGCCGGCGTCATCTCCAACGCCGCCGCCCCCTTCGGCGGCGTCAAGCACTCCGGCCTGGGCCGCGAAGGGGGCTCCGAAGGCATCGCCGAATACACCACCACGCAGTACATCGGCATCGCCGACCCCTACGCGAACTGACGGACCGCCCCCGCCGGTGGTTGAGCTCGTCGAAACCGATCTCGACAGGCTCGACCACCGGCGTACCCCCCGGTGTGTGTGGGCATTAGGACTCTGGTCGGCGGGCGGCCCCCGGGCGTAGCCTTGAGGCACTGGCACGCGTGATAGCTGGACATAATGGCGCCGAAGAAGCGATGGGGTTCTCGTCTGGCCGCAGCCTTGTGGAGGCTGGTCGGATTTGTTGCCGTGAGCGCCATCTGCGGGGTCCTGGCCGCCAGCCTGGTGGCACCCAGCGTCGCTGCGGCCGGCATGACGGTCAGCACTTCGATCACGTTCTTCAACAGCCTGCCCGGTGACCTCACGGTCGATCCCCCGTCGCAGGCCACCAAAATGGTGACCGCAGACGGCCAGCCCATCGCCACCTTCTACGCGGAAAACCGGGTGCGCGTCACCCTCGACCAGATGTCGCCGTTCATCAAGGACGCGATAGTCGCGATCGAGGACAGCCGCTTCTACGAACATGGCGGGGTTGACCCGCAGGGCATCCTCCGGGCGCTGACGTTCAACTTCACCCAGGGCGGCCGCCAGGGCGCGTCCACGCTGACCCAGCAGTACGTCACGAACATCATCAATGAGTCGTATCTTTCCGCGGATCAAGGCCAGCAGGTCGTTCTCAGCGGCCAGAAGAGCGTCGGCGACAAGGTTCGGGAGATGAAGCTCGCCATCGAGCTGGAGAAGAAATTCACCAAGGACCAGATCCTCGAAGGCTACCTGAACATCGTGTTCTTCAACCGGGACGCCTACGGGATCGAGGCCGCCGCACGGCACTTCTTCAGCTCTTCCGCCAAGGACCTCACCCTGCCCCAGGCGGCGCTGCTGGCCGGGCTGGTCAACAGCCCCACCTTCTACGACCCTGCCGTGCACCCGGAGAACTCCCTGCAACGCCGCAACCAGGTCCTGGGCAACATGCTGGAGCAGCGGAAAATCACCCGGGCCGAGCACGACGCCGCCGCGGCCACGGGGGTGGAGCTGAAGATCACCCCCGGGCGGCAGGGCTGCGCAGCCGCCGTCATCGCACCGTACTTCTGCGACTACGTGTCCCACCTGATCCTCAACAATCCGGCCTACGGAGCGGACCTCAACGACCGGGAGAGGCTGCTGTACCGCGGCGGCCTGACAATTGTCACCACGCTGGACAGCAGGCTGCAGGCCGCCGCCCAGGCCCAGGTAGACGCCACCGCAGGAGCGAATCCGGACAAATGGGGTGCCTCGCTGGTAACCATCCAGCCCGGTTCCGGCAGGATCCTGGCCATGGCGCAGAACACGGTATTCCTTCCGGCGGAAGGGAAGTTCGACACCCAGCTGAACTTCAACGTTGATTCCAAGGACGCCAACGGCAACGACCTCAACGGCGCGGGCGGATTCCAGCCAGGCTCCACCATGAAGCCCTTCACGTTCGCGGAATGGCTGAACGAGGGCAAACCCATCAACGCCGTGATCGACGCTTCCCGGCGGACCTATCCGCTCGACTTTCCGTGGCGCTCCAGTTGCGGAAAGGTGCTGGGCGCCTACAACACCGCCCAGCGGAATGAGGGCGCAGCTGACGATCTCCAGAACAACGATCCGGGCTACTACCGGCCGATGCCCGTCAACTACGGCCTGTACAACTCCATCAACACGGCGACCTTCGCTGAAGCCACCCAGCTGGACTTCTGCGGCATCCAGAAGATGGTGGATGCGGTGGGGATCCACAGCGGCCTGGACGGAGCCCAGGTGAACATGCACCAGCTGGGCAACCTGCTGGGCGCCATCGGGGTGGCTCCCTTGCACCTGGCGAACGCCTTTGCCACGTTCTCCAACGACGGCCGGTACTGCACCCCCATCGCCATCGCGGACGTCAGTGACCCTGCAGGGCGGCATCATCCGGCCGAGTCCTCCCAGTGCCGCGCCGCCGTCAAGCCCGAGGTGGCCCGCGGCGTCAACGCGGTGCTCCAGGACGTCCTGAAGATGGGTTCCGGCGTGTACATCAACCCGAAGGTCCAGAGCAAGGTGCCGGTGGCGGCCAAGACGGGGACGTCGAACAACAACGGCGCCACCTGGGTGACGGGCTACACCTCCGGCCTGGCCACGGCGTCGTTCTTTGGAGACACACTGGAGGGCCAACAGCGGGCAGGCCAGAACGTCACCATCAACGGCAACTTCTACAAGTCAATCGACGGCTACATGCTTGCCGGGCCGCAGTGGGCCAACTACATGATGGAGGTTGCCGGGCTGTACCCGGCAGAGCCCTTCCCGGCCCCGCCGCCGTCCATGTATGTCCCGCAGCAACCGACGCCGGCCCCTTCCCGCTAGCCCGCAGCCGCCGGGGCAGCCGCATCGCGATGCGCACCTCATCGAGGATCTGGTGCAGCCCGGCGCGGCGGCTGGACGCGAGCCGCCACCGCGGAGGCGTTTAGCAAGTAGTCAAGTCGCTAATAACAGGTAGTCACCCCTGTAGAGCTCGAACTCTCGGCGCCGATAGACTGGCTCCTCATCGCATCCTGCGGCGGATTCTCCTCCACCTGAACGAAGGATCGAATCATGAATGAGGCATCGGGACTAGCTAGTGTGATCCCCGCGCATAAGGATCCACTGCACTTGCACCGTCCGATTGATGTCCTCGAACCGTCTCCGACTTCCCGGCTCAGCATGCGGCGGCTCAGCATGCGGCGGGGACGTGGCCGCTCGACTGGTCTTCGCCCAGGCGGGTCGAGGAATCTGCGACTCCATGCACTGCTGACAGCACTGCTTCTTGCGGTGGGTCTCATGGTGGTGCCGATTGCGGCGTCGGCTGCTGAGGGTGATGTGGGAGTTCAAGGTCCGTCGCATTCGGGGACGGGGACACCGACGGGTACGAAGCGGGCGACGAGTTCCCTGTGGTTCAACGACGGGGTCTGGTGGGGGAACCTGTGGGACACTGCCAGCTCGGATTTTCATATCTTCCGGTTCAATGCCGCGACGAGCGCGTGGGTCGATACGGGTGTGGCGACGGAGCCGCGGGCGGACACTCATCATGACGTGTTGTGGGACGGGACGACGCTGTATGTGGCGAGTTATCGGTTCATCAACGACGGCCTGCCGGCTGAGGCGAACTTTCCGACGACGATGCGGCGTTTCAGCTACGACTCGAGTAGCAAGACGTACTCGCTGCTGAGTTCCACAAACATCAACAACTACCGCGTTGAGACCCTGACCATCGATAAGGACTCGACTGGTCGGGTGTGGGCCACGTGGCAGCAGGGGAACAAAATCTTTCTGAACGTCACTGGCACGGATGGCAAGACCTGGGGGACGCCATTCCCGCATCCCGCGTCGTTGAGCAACGTGTCTGTGGACGACACGTCGGCTGTGATCGCGTTCGGACCCGGCAATATGGGTGTGATGTGGAGCCGGCAGGTCGGTGACTCCACCGACGGCATGTACTGGAGCTACCACGTCGATGGAACGCCGAACACCAACTGGACCACTCCTGTGGCGGCGGTGTCGGGGCAGCAGAGCGGCGATGACCACATGAATCTGAAGTGGCTGGACTCCTCAGGTGGTCGGGTTTTCGCCGCCGTCAAGACGTCGTTCACGTCGGCTCCTCAGCCGCTGATCCAGCTGCTGTCATTGACTGGCACGACGTGGTCGGCCTACCCGATCGCGGCAGTGTCGGAGTGCCCCAACCGGGTGATCGTCTTGATTGATGAAAGTACGCAGATGCTGCGTACTTTCGCTTCCTATCCGAAGCCGGGTGGCACGACGAACGCTGGTGTCTGCACTAGCTCGGGGGGTGCGACCTACGAGAAGTCCACGCCGCTGGACAACATCAACTTCACCACCGCGAAGACGGCCCGTATCGTGGACGCCGACCAGTATGTCCACAACGTGACGTCAACGAAGCAGAACCTCAACAGTGCGTCGCGGGGCACTGCCAATAGCGGTGTGCTCGTGCTGGCCGATGTGAACGCCACGAGCCGGTACTGGCACTTTTACGACCCGAGCGTCGGTGGTGGGGGTAGTGATACGACCGCTCCGACCGTGACCGGTATGTCTCCAGTTGCTAGCGCGACTGGCGTGGCGGTGACGGCAAATGCGGCCGGCTCGTTCTCGGAGGCGATGGATGCGTCGACGCTCACATCGGACACGTTCACGTTGAAGGCTGGGGCGACGACGGTGCCGGCCGCTGTGACGTACAACAGCACGGACAAGGTTGCGACGTTGAACCCGGATGCGGACCTGGCGCCGGGTACGACGTACACGGCCACGATCCGGGGCGGCACCGGTGGGGTCAAGGATGTTGCCGGTAACGCGGTGGCGTCGGACGAGACGTGGAACTTCACCACGGCTTCCGGGGGCGGCAGCACGTCCGAGACAGTCACGCTCACGGCCACCGCTGACAGTTATGTCTTGAGCATGGCGACGGGGACGAACTATGGGACGAGTACCACGTTGGGTGTGGACAACAGCCCGGTGGAGGTCACGTACGTGAAGTTCGACCTGTCGGCGTATGCGGGCAGGACCCTGGAGAGTGCGACGTTGGAGCTGCGTATCGCCGGGAACGGGTCAACGGGTAAGCAGAACGTCAAGCTGGTCGCTGATGACAGCTGGACGGAGGGCGGGATCACTTACAACAACCGTCCGGCACTCGGCACCAGCGTCGGCACGCTCGGCCCGACAACGACCAACACCAGCTACAGCGTTCCGCTGACGGTCAGCGCCCTGACCGGTGGGCTCGGCCAACAGCTCTCACTTGGTTTGGACTCCAGCAGCACCGACGCCGTGGACATCAACTCCAAGGAGGCCGGCAGCATGCTCGCACCCAAGCTGGTGCTAACGCTGAACTAGGTCGCGGCTGGCATCAGACGCCAAGTGCCGGGACGTCATCCGTGAGGAGGCGGTCCCGGCACTGCCTTTTTACACCTGCCGTCGGCAAGCCCGGGCGGCGAGGCAGCCGGGCGGTGCGCTGACACGGGTCCGGCTCAGCCACCGTCCGGACGCCAGTACCTTAGCCCGCCACTGGTGGCGCCGTCGCGGGCGACATCGACCACGGCGTACGGGAACGCCCGACGGTCCGACTGGTCAGGTCCGCGACCGCGGACGTCCGAACACCATGTGCCGGTGTTGACGTACCGGGTGGGGCAGGCCTCGAGCTCCGATTCGAGGGCCCTGTGCGTGTGGCCAGAGATGTACCAGGCCACTCCGGAACGGTGCACCTCGAGGGTACGCGCGAACCGGCCCGCTGCAGCAGGAGCCTCGTCACCGGCGATGCTGCGCCCGGCGGCCGCGAGCACCATGCGGATCGCGGTGCGCGGGAGCGCCGACACCGTCCGAAACCGGGACAGGCGCGCCAGTTCCCGAACGGCCGCCTCGTCGAGCGCGAGGCGCAGCGACTCGTTCTGCAACAGCTCGTCATACGCGCGCTCCCGGACGCGGCGTTCCGCCCGCTCGGACGCCAGGCAGGCCCGGGCAACCGCCCCCGCACGGGTCAGGCGCGACCTCGACGGATGGGCGTTCCAGGCGGCGAGCGGTGGTAGGTCCAGCTCGTCGGTGCCATTGACCGCCGTGCGGAGCAGCTCGGGTATCCGGTGCAGCGCGTGGTGCTGGTGCCCGTGCTCGGCCACGAGCACACGGGGCACGTGCAGGAACCACGGGTGAACGCGGACCCGCGCGGGCTCGAGGGGTGACAGCAGCGCCGACAGGCGGGCGGCAACGGCGGGCCGGGCCAGCTCCACGTCGTGGTTACCGCACACGAAGTGGAGCTGCACGCCGCGCGCCGCACACGCCTCCAGCGCCCGGAACGTGTCGGGGTGGCGGGCGAGGATCGACTCGAGCCGTGCCACGCTCTCGTCCTCGGCGTACCCGACCAGCTCGAACGTGTCTCCGACGAAGACGACGTGCTGCTGCGGACCGGAGGCTGCGAGCACGTCTCGGCGCAGGAACTCGGGCAGCATTCTGCCAGGGCACCGGGGGTCGTCGTCCGCCACGCCCAGGTGGAGGTCGCTGAGGAGCCACCACCGCGCCGTCCGGCTCACGTGAGCAGTCCCAGCACGCGTGGAAGGAAGAGGAGCAGGTACATCGTCCACATGACGGCGACGACCTTGGGGCTCACCGTTCGGCCGAGGAGCTTCGGGCGTGTGGGCCGGGCGGTGTCCGGTCCGGCGCGTCGGACCTCGAGCGCGACGAGGGTGACGAGCAGGGCGGCAGTCGCGAGTAGTCCCGCCAGATCGATCATGACGCCGACTCCTGCCGTGCGCGTGCCATGCACGCGAGGACGGTGATGATGCCCATCGTGACGACGCACGCCTGCCACGACCACACAGCGAGGTAGAACATCGCCGTAGACACCGCCGTGAGCGCGGCGAGGCCGAGCGCCAGGACGAGCAGCGCGCCGAGCGCGAGGTCATCCACCTGCGTGAGTCGGGCCAGTGCCTGCCCCGGGAGCAGCACGAGGACGGCTGTCGCGGCGACCGCCTGCAGCGGTGTCGGCAGCCCGACGAGCGTCACCAGCGCCAGCGCGACGGCCGCGACACCGAGCGCCACGGTGGGCCGGCTGACGCCGCCGCCGCTCATGGCGCCACCCGGTACACGCGTGCGTCGACGTTGCTGAACGCGAGCTCCACGCCGTCCTGAGCGCTCAGCCACTCCTCCAGTTCGGCGAAGCCGCGCGCGCTGCTGGCGCCCTGGAGTATGAGACTCGCCTCCGACGAACGCGTGAGCAGCACGAGGGCACCGGCGGAATTGTGCCGGGCGTAGCCATAAACGAGTGGGCCGCACGTCGCCGCCGACAAGTCGGACGGGCACAGCTCGTCGATGGTCCGGTACCGGTGTTCGAGGTAGGCCTCGCTGCGCCACGGTGTCGGGTGCGCAGCCGAGATGATCGCCGAGCCGGGGGGCGCGAGACGCTGCACGGCGGCGACAGCGGCGATCTCACCGTCGGTGAAGACGTCATACCGGGCGTTTCCGAACCGGCCCGTCACGGTCAGCACGGCCAGCAGGAAGCAAGTAAGCGCAAGGCATACGGCGGCGCGGGAGGAGGGGCATCTGCTGCCATCCGTGGGAAGCAGGACCGAGCACGCCTGCATGGCCACGAAGGGCAGCGCGAACAGCGAGACGCGGATGAGCATCTCCCCGCCGTACGACTGCGCGGGGAAGAGCAGCAGTGGGCTAACGGCGAGGAGAACCACCCGGATGTCGAGACGCCCTCTGCGCCAGTCGCGCACCGCCCCCGCCGCGGCGAGCGCCCACAGCACGAGGGTGAGAACGACCCGGAGCTGCACCACGAGCATGTGCCCATCGGTCCCGCTCATGCGGTCGACGACGTTCGCCGCGGTCGCGGCCTGCAGTCCTGCGTCCGCCAAGGGTGGATGCCCGATGAGGTATGCACTCGCGGGGTAGACGAGCCAGAGCGCCAGCACGACCCCGGTGATCAGGGGCAGCCGGCTGGGCCAGACACGTCCGCTCAGGGTGAGAGCGGTGATGGCGATGAGCACCATAAACGGCGTCAGCTGATGGCTCGCGCAGATGACCGCGACGAGCAAGAGGGTCACCGCGAGGGCGCCCACCCGGTGCCCCGGCCGGGGCTCGGCGGCCGACCGCCCTCGCCACCACGCCGCCAGGTCGGCGCGTCGGAAACCGCGGAGCACGGGGGGCCGCGCGGCCAACGGGCCGACGACCAGCGCGACGACGACGAGGTACAGGAAGAAGCCGAAGGCCTGGGGAGACAAGTAGTCCTGGTCCTGCCAGTTGCCGAGGCAGAAGACCCAGAGCACGAGCCAGCGCCGTCGCGGATCGCTCGTCAGGTAGCGCGTCAGCACGGCCAGGGCAGCCAGCCACAGACCCATGTCGACTACCGGTGCCCACAAGGCAACGGCCACAGGGTCGAGACCGGTCGCCCGGAGCACCGTCGCCAGGAGGGCGAAGAAACCAGGCCAGTTGAAGTACGCGTCGATGTCCGGGTCGATCCCCTGGGTGCGCGAGAGGGCGTCGGCGATGCCCAGATGACGGAACGCGACCTCACCCCGCGGTACGTCCGTCACGAAGGCTGCGGTCCCGAAGAGCACGAGCACGAGCACCGCGACGAGCCAGATCATGACCGGGCGGCGTGCCGGGCCCGCGGCATCCCCCCGCAGCGCCACGACGAAGGCGATGTTCAGAAGCAGGACCCCCGCCCAGAACGGGTAGGGCAGCACTGCGACGAACCCCAAATCGCTGTTCACGGGCACGGCCACCGTGGAGGCGGCCCCCGCGGCAAGCGCCAGCGACACGACGCCCGCCAGTGCGCACCACACATCACGGGGCTTCCAGCGTCCCCGGGTGGGGCTGGTCGTATCGGGCGTGATGATCATCGCGCTGGTCATCGTGCGTCCTGCGTGACACGCCGAAGGACGGCGACCAGCCGGAGGCCGACCGCCGCGGCCCCGATTGACAGCACCACCAGCCATGCAAGGGCCATGGCGGTGGGGCCCTTGTCGGCGGCCAACAGCGCTGAGGCGCAGAGGGCGACTCCGAGCACCACGCCGACCACGATCGCCTCCGCGTAGCGACCGCGGGCCCGGCACACGGCGTTGTAGGCCTGCAGCACCGCGTACGGCACCAGTCCGGCCGCCAACAACCGTAGAGCGCCGGCGGACGAGTCGGCGTACCGCTCCCCCAGCAGACTGAGCAGCGGGTGAGCGAAGAGCACAAGGACGGCGGCAGCCACGCCTCCTACGGCGAGCGACCAACGGAGACTAGCCAAGGTGGTCGACACTAGGCGGTCCGGGTCGCGGACACCCTCGGAGAACTGGACGATGCCCATCAGCATCGGAGCGGTGTAGGCGGCCCAGGCCATCATCCATGCGGGATACCAGTAGGCAGCGGCCTCTGGCGCTACCATGTGCGCGAGCAGGAGTGGCAGCATCAGCCCGGGGGCGCGCTCCGTGAGGGTGAGGAGCTGGTGCGGAATGCCCAGCGCCAGCAGTGGACGGCCGCGCGCCAGACGTAAGGACGGTCGCGGCCGGTAGCCGATTAGTCTTCGCAGCTGGACGGCACCGACGACGCACGTCACGGCCGTCCCTAGGGTCCAGCAGGCCATCAGAACGTCGGCGGAGGCGCCGTGCGCCCACAAGGCCACGAGCGCCGCGGCCCCGAGTGAGATCCCGCCACCCAATGCGTACCTCGAGGTCGCGCTGGCACCGCGTCCCAACGCCACAAGCGCCTGGTCCAGCACGATGCCCAGGGTCCCGGTGACGGCAGCCACGAGGAACGTCAGCCAGAAGAGAACCGATACCGAGGCCGTGTCCGGCGTCGCGGCCGACTGCAGCACGAGGTAGCCGAGGGCCAGCACGGTCCCGGCTACCCCCACGATGGCGAACGCCGCGTCCAGCACCCGCGCGGGCGACTCTCCTCGCCCCACCGCGACGATCACGGCCGAACCGGCGCCCAGCACCGCGAGCTGAGTGCAGATCATCACCGCCGAGACCGCGGCCGTGGTGAGCCCGACCTCGCGGTCGGACGTCGCATTCGCGGCCACGACCCAGAAGGCGAAACCCGTGCCCGTTTGGGCGGCCTTGGCCACGACGAGGCCGAGCGAGCTGCGCAGCGGGGAGTGCCGGACGGTCGATGCGTCCGTCACAGCGGTCCCCCCTTCAGCGCTCACGACGCGAAACCCTTTACCAGGCCCGCGTAGTTGTACCAGCAGAAGGCGACGTAGTACCGCAGCCACCGAGGCTGGCCAGCAGCGAGGCTCAAGGCGCTGCCCCGGACTGCCGCGGCGGCGGGCAGCAGCGCCAGCCTCGCACCGCGCCAGCCGTGCTTGCGGATCATCCGTCCCAGTCCCGTTCCGTCCATGAGGAACTGGTCGAGCGCGAAATCGAAGTCGTCTGCGGCGAAGCGATGTTCGACGACGACCCGGCGTGACACACCCGTTCGCAGCCCTGACTCCCGCATTCGCCAACGCAGCTCGATGTCCTCCCCCGACTTGAACGAGTCGTCGAACCCCATGCTGAGCATCAGGTCTCGGTCGACGATCGTCGCCACGAGCCCGAACCAGTTGCGGCTGCGGCCGGTGCGATGGTGATGTGCCAGCGCCTGCCCCCAGTAGCCTGGTCCAGCGACACTCTCTAGACCGGCTTGGAGGGCGTCGTAGCCGCCCGCGACCAGCTCCGTGAGCAGGTCGGCGACCCCCGTGGGCCCGAACACGACATCGGCGTCGACGAGCAGGACCCAATGGGTGCTGCTGCTCATCACTCCGAGAGTTCGAGCCCAGGGCAGGCCGCGCCCCTCGTCACTCAGGACCCGGGCACCGGCCGCGAGGGCGAGGTCGACGGTGCGGTCAGTGGAGCATCCGTCCACCACGATGATCTCGGCCACACCGGACTGACGCAGGGCCTCCAAACAGCGAGGGAGCAGGTGTTCCGCGTTGCGGGCCGGAACGACGGCGGTGACTTCGGCAGGGCGGTGGTCCACGGCGTCCACCCCTCAGACCTGCTCGTCGAGGACCGACGGCAGCAGCTGCTCGAGATGCCGGACGATGTCGTCCGACGCTTCGTCGGCCGAGTACGCGGAGGGCACCTGCAGCAGGTGGCAGGGACGTCCGTCGAGCGCTTTGGTCAGCACGACCCCCTTAGCAGCGAAGTGCTCGCGCCACGGGACGACGGACGTGGCCGCCAGGCCGGTCACAACCTGCTGCGAGAAGCCCGCCATCTCGATGTGGAAGTTGCCGATCATGCGGTCGACCATCCAATCGGTGGTCCGCTCTACGATCCGAGTCCGGGTGCCCTCGAAGCGCTCGACATAGATGGCGGCCGCGAGTGGGGCCGAGGTGGTCACTTCCCGCCCAGGGAATGCGGTCCCAGCCTCGACCATGCGGTGCTCCGGCGACCACCGGCGGGAGAAGTCCGCGAGGCGCGGATAACGGATGACGTACGGGTGCACCAGCGTGGTGAGACGGCCGACGCTCTGCGAAAGCCCTGAGGGGACGAGGGGCTTCCGGACACCTTCGAACAGGTGGGGGTAGATCGCCCGGTGGTGCGGCTTGATGAACATCGGCTTCGCGTAGCCGAGCAGCGTGGCGTCCTCGGCGAGGAAGGCCCAGTCGTCGCCCATGAACGACCATCCCTCGCGCCGCATCAGCTTGGCGGCGGTGCTCGTCTTACCGGTCCCTCCGGCGGCGGGAAGCGCGATCGCGTGGCCACGGTAGGCCATCGTTGCCGCATGGATCATGGCGGCTCCTCGACCGATCATGGCGGCATCGAGAACCGGGACCACGGAGGTCAACAGCTCGCCCGCCCCGTGGATGCGCCATTGCTCTGCGTCCCTCACGACCTGGACCCGATCGGCATTGAAACGCACGCTGCTCTCCGTGTACGCAAGCTCGTGCTCGAGTAGACCCGCATCCGGCATGGGCTCAGGCCGGTCATCGACGACGATGTCGGCCGGCCGTTCGGCATCCGTGGCGAAACACGCCAGCATGCTCCGGAGTTGGGGTGCTGCCGGCGCCTTTGCGTCGACGCTGATCGTGACGCGGCCGTGGATGTCGAAGTGGAGTGCCTTGGTCTGCGAAGTGCGCATTGTCGTCCCCTGTCTGGGTGGTGTCGGTCAGATGGTGTTGTTGGTGTTGCTGGTGTGGACGGTGTCCGCAGTGTCGTCGCGGTGGCCCATTGCGGGAACCAGCTCATGGGCGGGACCTTGGGCGTCTGGGAGCATCTGGCTTAGGCTTTGGCTCACTGGACTTCCCTCAACGGCGAGCGAAGGGGAGTTGTGCTGGTCGGGCGTGCCATCGAGACGTGGGCGAGCCGGCGCCCCCGCACGTATCCTGCGGATGTGGCTACCAGAACTGCCACCACCGCCCCGGCTCGCGCAAGGCCTTTGGAGTCTCTCCCCGTTGTCCAATCGCTGAGCCCGGAAAAGACGGCCCGGGGCAAGACGCTTCGGACATAGCGCCGCTCCGGGCCCAGGGCCCGCTTGTGGCCCACAATATGGCTCACCTGTGCTTTGGAAATGCCCTCAGACCACGAACGCGACAGCATATAGCGGAAGCTGCCTCTGTGTGCGGGCACATGGTGACGCACCAGGGCGGCAGGCTCGTAGACAATGCGCGAACCTGGGGATCCAATGATGGACCGGATGCAGATCTCGGTTTCCTCGCAGCCCAGGGGCTTGGCGCCCTGACGCCCAAGGGCAACGTTGAAGCCACCCACCTGTCGTACGACTTCGAGCCGAAAGGACATGTTTGCGCCAATAACATTGCGCACCTCGGAGGCGACCTTGGGCATTCCGCGGTGGCTGCACCCGACGATCCAATCAAGCTCCTCGCCGAAGTGGCCGGGACGTCCTCTCTCCCAGAGCGGTTCAACGCGGCCACCCACACCCAGCACATCGACGTCGTCGTAGAGCGCCATCAGCCGTTCGAGCCAATCGGGAGCTGCAACGGCGTCGTCGTCCAGGAATGCCACGACGTCGGATGTCACTAGGCTTACGCCGGTATTCCGGGCTCCGGACAGTCCCTTCGGTCCTGAATTTTCCACGAGGGTTACGTCCTTCACCGTGGCGATGAGGCGCTTGTAGAGGTTCACATTGTGGTCCACCACCACAATGAGCTGCTGCGGGGCGTGACTCTGCTTGTTGACGGAGTCAATGACATCCAGCAGAAGGCTCCAACGCTCCTCTGTGTAGGAGCAGATGACCACGGATACCGTGGGCGGTTGAATGGAATTAGACACGTTAGGCTCCTTCTGCCAGTGCCAGTACGCTCTGCGGATCCGTGGGGGTCCGGGGGAAACGCACGTTTGGATAGCTGTACTTGACGCGCCGCAGTGCCTCGGGACGGGCACCGGCCGTGGGCGCCTCCCAGTTGCTGGACTCGCTTGCGAGCGTCCGCAGGACCCTCCACCCGTCACGGAACGTCTGCAGGTTCGAAACACCCGATATGCGTTCAAGTTCGATGCTGGGTACTTCGGCGATGCGCAGGCCGGCTTTGGCCGCCCGCACAATCAGCTCAGTCTCGATTTCGAAACCATCGGAAGCCAGCTGCAAGACCTCCAGGCATTCCCGGCGAAAGGCTATGTACCCGTAGCAGAGGTCCGAGAAGTTGCTGCGGAGCACGGCATTCGCCAGCTCCGTCAAGGCCCGGTTGCCGGCGTTGCGCAGCCAGGTCAGGTCCTCGGAGCCGCCCCCAGTGACGTAGCGGGAGCCTTTCACGAAGTCATAGTCATGTTGCAGGGGCGAAACAAACCAGCCGATTTCCTGGGGGTCCATGCTTCCGTCCGCGTCCAGCATGACGATGAGGTCCCCCGAGGCTGCGGCGAATCCGGCCCGGACTGCGATGCCTTTCCCCTTCCTCGGCTCGGCCACGACCACCACGTCGTCCCGAAGGGCCCGGGCAACAGCCACGGTGTGGTCGTGTGAGCGACCGTCCACTATCACCACCTCGTCCACGTACGAGGGCATGCGACGAAGCACCCAAGGTAGATTCATTGCCTCATTCAACGTTGGGATAACAACGCTCACTGAAGCTGTCGGTAACGGAACAACCGGCTCGGATAGAGAAATAGGAAAGCGACTGGGAATAGACATTAGCCTCACCACTTCATGACAATTTGAGGAATTTGGTGGCTTTACGAGATTCGGCAACGGGCGCCTAATCTTCCAATTCAGCGGGACGGATTGTTTTACCCGTGAATAAATCCTGGCCATGATTTCTCATTGCCCGTGAACTGATTCGTCGAGCCTATGCGGGCGCCCAAGGGTAGTAACGAGTGGTCAATACCTGTTTTTGTTAACTTGGGCACCTAGCGGATCTCTGGGCGCTACGGTGCTTCTCGGCCAAGCAATTTGTGGCGAGATGCCCGGTAACAGGGCGTTAATACTTACGAAATCTTCGGCTCCTCCGGCCCGCACGGGTACCCCGTGGACGGGGAGGGGTCCCACCAGGCCGGCGCGGGGTGCGTGCCGCACCGAGTTAAAGCGCTGCCCGGCGTAAACAGTCGGAATTGGGGTTCCTATTCAGCTAGCGACGACCTAAGATTCCGCAAAGAAGGGTTCTTAATTCGCAGTTGTGATGATGTGCGCCATCACCTCAACTCGCTGAGATATTCATCTCCCAGAAGAAACAGCGAAAATGACCAACCATCACCAGGCGGCATAAACTGGGACGCTCTGTTCGTGATCCCCGGCTTGCATGGGCGCATGGACGGAGCGTTGGGAGGTATCAGGCGGAGGGCGGCCCTCAAACCCGCAAGCTAGCGGTGAGCCGCCCGTCATCTTGCCGAAACGCGACCGGTCATCGCCCACCCATCACGCCGTCAAAGCGCCCCAGTTAACATGCTCGAAACAAGACCGTCATGTGATCTTCACGCTGGGCCCGTTCCTGTAACTTACCCGCAACCTAGCGCCCCATTATCGGAAACACGAAGCGTGAAACATTGAGCGGGGGCGTGGCCCGGAATCACTCGAGGTCCCGTACGGAAGACTTGATGAGAAGGGACACGCAGGTGGAAATCACTGCGGAAAACGTCTGGCTGATGCTGTCGTCGGCCATGGTGCTGTTCATGACCCCCGGCCTCGGCCTGTTCTACGGCGGCATGACCCGCGCCAAGGCGGCGCTCAACATGATCATGATGAGCTTCATCTCGGCCGGCATTGTCGGCGTCGTGTGGGTCCTGTGGGGCTACTCCATGACCACCGGCGACGGCATCCTCGGCCTGTTCGGTAACCCCTTCGCCAACTTTGGCCTGCAGAACCTCATGGGCTCGCCGGACCTCATGAAGGCGGCCTTCAGCGCCACCTTCGCCATCATCACCGTGGCCCTCATTAGCGGCGCCATCGCGGACCGCGCCAAGTTCAGCGCCTGGGCGGTCTTCGTCCCCATCTGGATCACCCTGGTTTACTGCCCGCTGGCCTACATGATCTGGGGCGGTGGCCTCATGAGCGCAGGCGGCGCCCTCACCGCAGTCTTTGGCCAGGTGATCGACTTTGCGGGCGGCGCCGTCGTCGAGGTCAGCTCGGGAACCGCCGCTTTCGTCCTCGCATTGATCGTGGGAAAGCGCCAGGGATTCGCCAAGGATCCCAACCACCGGCCGCACAACATCCCGTTCATCATGCTGGGTGCCGCCATCCTCTGGTTCGGCTGGTTCGGCTTCAACGGCGGTGCCGCCACCACTGCCGAACAGGCCGGCCTCATCTGGGTCAACACCCTGGTCGCACCGGCCGCAGCCATGCTGAGCTGGCTCGTCACCGAGAAGATCCGCCACGGGCACCCCACCTCCCTCGGTGCCGCTTCAGGCGTGGTTGCCGGCCTGGTGGCCATCACCCCGTCCTGCGCCAACATCAGCCCCCTCGCAGCGCTGGGCCTGGGCCTCGTGGCCGGTGCGGCCTGCGCGGTCTTCGTGGACCAGAAATACCGGTTCGGCTTCGACGATTCGCTGGACGTCGTGGGTGTCCACTTCGGAGCCGGCGTTATCGGCACGCTGTCGCTTGGCTTCATCGCCCTGCCGGTGGACGGTGTGGGCGGCGGCCTCCTCTACGGCGGCGGAACACAGCAGCTCGTGGCCCAGATCGTCGCCGTCCTGGTCACCATCGCCCTGTCCGGCCTGGGCACGTTGGTCATCGGCCGCGCCATCCACAGGACCGTCGGCTTCCGCGTCAGCGAGGAAGCCGAGAACGCGGGCGTGGACCTTTCCGAACATGCCGAGACGGCCTACGCATTCGGTGAACTGTCCCGCAGCCGGTTCAACCCCTTCCATCACCCGCTGCCCGTTCCGGCAACAACCAACGCTCCGGCAACTGCCCAGGCACAGGAAAAGCAAGACAGCCTGGTGTAGCCGCCTTGCCGGTTGGAGTTGAGGGGCCGGCGGCGGTCTTTGGGAAGGCCCCCCGGACGTGCCGGGAGTCGTGCCGTCGGCCCTACCACTATCTTAGGAACCGGCGCGTTGCCGGACCATAGGCCGTAATGCCCTAACCGCGCACAGGGACGCGGCAATTAGGTCACACGTTTGGGTCTTTTTGATCCGGCCGGACAGGCCTACCGTGGGTCACAGGGAGCAGCCCGCCCGGGCAGCCGAACCACGGAGGATCTTTCTATGACAACGCACGTCGCAGACTGCAGTGTTTCCAACTGTTCCTTCAACGACCACTCGAATTGCAACGCCGCCGCCATCACCGTCGGCGGGACCCAGGATCATGCATCCTGCGCCACCTTCATCGACACCGGCATGCACGGCGGACTGCCAAAGGTCCTGGCCGACGTCGGAGCCTGCCAGCGCTCCGAATGCGTCCACAACGACCACCTGATGTGCAAGGCCCCCGAGGTCCATGTGGGTCCGGGCGCCGACAACGCGGACTGCCTGACATATTCGCACGCGTAGCGGGCGGGGCCAGGCGCGCCCGGCTAAAGCAGAGGACGACGTCGGGACTTCCCGCCGTCGTCCTCTTGCGTTCCTGGCTGCCTCAGTCAGCGGCCGCGGATGCCGGGTGTCAGTCGCCTCTCAGCCATCGCTTGCCGGCGGTTCGGGTTCGGACTTTTCCAGCCAGTTCACTACGCTGCTTCCGCCGTGCGCCCGGTTGAGCGTCTCCTGCAGGGCATCGGCTTCCTGCGCCGCAAGGTCCAGTTCGGACACGGCGGTCATCACGCCCCGGGCGCTTTCATTGTGCGGGCGGGAGTAGTGCGTTCCCGCAGCCGCCGCCCGGTGCCATTCGGCCAGTTCCCGGATGGCCTGCGCGATTGAGCCCTGCGTTTCCGTGAGGCTCCGGAGGATCTCGTGGCTGTCCGATGGAGTGTCCAGGTTCCTGGTGGCACGGGCCAGATAGCGGGCCGCCTCCTGCATCTGCTGCGCCGCGCGCCGTGGTCCGTTTGTCTCTGACACCGTCCTGCTCCTTCGCCTGGCCCGTCATCCGATGGACTCATTGTCCTCCACTCCCGCGGCCCCGGTAGGCCGGAATGGTTCTTGACAGCGCTGCGGCTCCGGGCGCTAGATGATCAGTAGTGGGGGTCCCGCGTCACCGCAGCAACCACAGAAACCCCAGCAACACAGCAAAAGGAGCGGACATGAGCGAGAATCCAAAGACGTCGGAGCGTGTCCACAGCGAGGCTCCGGCCGAAGGCGACGTGAACGCGGATCCACGGGACATCCGGGCGCATTCGCAGGACCCGGCCGAAGGAGCCGACATCACAGTCGCCGACCTTGCAGACGGGGCAGCCGCCGAAAGTTGAATGGTTGTGGACATTGTCGAGTTCCTGTCCGAGCGCATCAGGGAAGACGAGGCAGCGGCCCGGAAAATCCTCAGTGACCGCACGGTCTCCGAATCGGGGCGATGGTACGAACACCGCCTGCTGCTGGAGTGCGAGGCGAAGAAGAGGGTCATCCGGATCGTCGAATCAGCCCGGCAAACGGCGCTTGCCACCATGGTCAGCGACCCCTTCGAGGAGGAGTCCCGCTGGATCCCAGAAGCGATCGAATGGACCACCCGATCGCTGAAGGCGCTGGCGCTGCCCTATGCCGATCACCCGGACTTCGAGGAGGACTGGCTGTAGGTCGGCGGAGTTAGCCCGCGGGCCGCAAGGACGTAATCATCCGCTTGATGCTGCGGTACTCGGGCGTCTCCAGGTAGATCTTGGCCTTCTCCAGATAGGGCAGGGACTCGTCCCCGGGAGTGTCATTGTTCGCCGGATTGTAGAAGGCCCCGAACATGGCTGCATTCGGCGGCCAGGTGAAGAACTGGAAGATGGCGCAGGCCGAGTCCCCCGCCGGCGGAGGACCGGACGTGATCCCGTACGCCGCAGCCGGGGTGTCTGCCGGCCCCGGGGCGGTGGCGTTTCCCCGGGTCTCATAGACGAACCGCGGCGTGGCGCCTTTCAGGGTCAGCGCCGTCAGGTCCTGGGAGTCGAGCACGGAGTATGGGTACCGGTCCACGCAGGTGGACCCTGTTGCCATGTTGGTCCGAAGCGTGGCCAACGGTTTTCCTTCCGCGTTGGAGACCTCCGCGAAGGCGCCTCCTCCCTCCGCCAGTTCCCCTGCCGGATCCCTGACGCTCCATGTGGCGGGAAGGTCGAAAATGAGCTGCCCGTCCGTCGTCGTGTACGTGGTCCATGCCGCCGACTCAGTGGCCGCCGACTCAGTGGAGGTCCCCCCGGCAGCCGCCGTCTTCGTACCGTCCGGGGTATGCGTTGCGCCTGACGGGGCGGCGGCTGGCGCGGACGCCGGCAGGTCGCTCGCGGATTCCGTAGGCGGCCCAGGAGGCCCGGGTTGCTGGCCGCAGCCGGCAAGCAGGAAGGCGAAGACAAGAACGACGGGCAATGCTAAGTGGGACGAAGCCGACGTGCGCATGCCAACCTCCAAGGGCCGCGAGATGGTCCCTTTATTGTGGCCCTGTCACCATCCGCCGTTCCAGATCCGCCGCCACCAGGATCGCTTCAGTTCAGGCTCCGCCGGTTGCGCGGCTGCGGCTGCGGCTGCAGCTGCAGCGCGGCGTTCGCGCCAGCGTTCCACCTCGGCATCAATGTCACGGGTCTTGGTGACGACGGGCGGTCCGCCTTGGAGCTGGCGGCGGGCATCGATCACACGCTTGTTGAAGTCCGCCAGGATGTCGCGGACCTGCTTCTCGGCATACTGGGCGTCGAGCCTGGAATCCAGTTCTGCGTCTTCGGTCCGAAGGAGGATGGCTTTCGGACCCATACCGGTGAGGTTCTCGCGCTGGATCAGGCCCTTGACCCACCAGTCGGG
The DNA here is from genome assembly GCF_964254335.1 of Arthrobacter sp. LjRoot78. Classification (NCBI taxonomy): domain Bacteria; kingdom Bacillati; phylum Actinomycetota; class Actinomycetes; order Micrococcales; family Micrococcaceae; genus Arthrobacter; species Arthrobacter sp. LjRoot78. The sequence continues at coordinate 3,907,321 of NZ_CAXUTG020000001.1, forward strand.
ATCGTAGCCCTCGCCCAGCCCCGGGATGGGTTTGCCGGCGTACTTCAGGTTGTCGAACTTCCCCTGGGCCATGGCGTCCCGGATCAGGTATTCGGCCCGCTTGGCGTCGTCCACTTTCCGGAGCTTTTCCCGCTCTTTTTCCTCTGCGGCGGCGAGCTCGGCTTCCTCCGCGGCCGTCATGCCGGTTGCCCGGACGGCCCGCAGTTCGACGGCTCGTTCCAAGCGGCGCTTGAACGAGCTGCCGGCTCCTTCGCTGGTCATGTCCACACCGCCCCTGGCCGATCCTGAATAACCTGCCTTCCAGTATTCAGAGCCTCCGCGGGAGTTTCAATAAGGCGGTTGCGGGACCCGCGTGGGCGGGGCGGGCGGCAATCGGCACCCCGGCTTAAAGCGCTTCATTAATTTCCCCCAACACCACCTTGCCGAAAAGCCTCCCGAGAGGCCGACGCGACGCCTTCCGTCGCATAAACCGCCCCACCAAGGGTTTTTGGCGGCGACAAGTGACGCTTGACACGCTTACGCCACACCCTTTACCCTAAATTGAAACGCTTCAAAAGAAGCACACTTCAAGGAGGAACTGTGGTTTCTGTAGTGTCGCGGCCCAAGGCCCGCGTTCTTGCCCCCGTAGTTGCATCAGTCGGTGCACTCGCTCTCCTGCTGACCGGCTGCGGAGCCGGCGGCGGTACATCCGCCCAGGGGTCGAAGGAATTTACGTATCTGACCAACGTCGAAAACACCACCATCCGTGGCGAGCTTGAGGCCCTGAGCAAGGACCAGTGCAAGGCCGAGAACGAAGCGGCGCCCCTGAAGATTGAAACGGTCCCCCAGACCAGCCTGGACCAGAAGCTGCAATTGCTTGCCGGCCAGAACGCGCTCCCCACCCAGTTTGCTGCCGGCAACGCCCCCGCCCTGACCCAGGACCTGGACAAGTCCGGCAACGTCCTGGACTTTGAGAAGGCGCTCAAGGACCTGAACATTTCGGACGCCATCCTGCCGGGTGCCGCGTCCACCATTAAGTCCCTCTATGGCGGCAAGCTCAACGTCCTGCCATACCAGTACAACGTCGAGGGTGTCTGGTACAACAAGAAGCTCTTTGCTGAGAACGGCATCGAAGCTCCGAAGACCTGGGACGATTTCGTCGCAGCCGGTGAAAAGCTTAAGGCGGCCGGGGTCACGCCCCTTTCCGCGTCGGGCAAGCAGGGCTGGCCGCTGACCCGACTCGTCAGCGGCTACCTCTTCTCGGACCTCAGCCCGGATGCACTGAAGAAGGTAGCGGACGGCGAAGCGAAGCTGACGGACCCTGAATACGTCAAGGCAGCTGAAGCGATTGCCGACCTCGGCTCCAAGGGCTACTTCGGCCAGGGCATCGGATCCATCGACTACGACACCGCCGCCTCCCAGTTCCTAAGCGGCAAGGCCGGCATGTTCTACATGGGCAGCTGGATCCTCTCGAACTTCAACGACAAGGCGCAGAACAAGATCGGCGAGGAAAACATCGGCTTCATGCCCTTCCCCAAGGTCGCCGGGGGTCAGGGTATCGACAACCAGTACGCCGCCAACGTCGGCCTGCCGATGACCTTCAACGCCAAGAAGTACGACAACAAGGCCTCCGCGTGGCTCAAGTGCATCGCCACCAACTACGGCAGCACCGCGCTGAAGGACAAGAACTCAATCTCCGGATTCAAGCTGAGCACTCCGGTGGACAGCGTCCCCCCGTTGGTGAAGTCCACGCAGGAGACGGTGAACAACACCAAGGAGAGCGTCCTTTGGTTCGAAGCACTCTTCAGCACCAAGGCCACCACCACCAGCCAGACCAACGCCGCGGGCCTCGTCTCCGGCAGCATCACCCCGCAGAAGTTCATGGAACTCGTCCAGAACGACCTGAACACCAAGTAAGCGGCCCTGCCGGGGTCGGCGAAAGCCTGCCCCGGCAGCCGGTACCCCAATTCCGATGAAAGAAGCACCATGAACAACGTCCTCGGAGACAAGAAGGCCGTAGTTGTCCTGCTTGGTCCCGCACTGCTGGTCTACACCCTGGCTATGCTGGTTCCAGTCTTCTGGTCCCTCGGCTACACATTCCTCTCCGGCAACGCCATCACGGGCTTCACCTTCGCCGGACTCTCCAACTTCGAAAAGCTCTTCTCCGACCCCGCCGTCGGAGAGGCCCTCTGGTTCACCGTCCGCTACGCCGTCGTCATCACGGCAGGTCAGGTCCTCCTGGGCTACTTCCTCTCGCTCCTTTACGTGTTTGCCCTCAAACGGGGTTCAAGCCTTATCCGGACCCTGGTCTTCTTCCCCGTCGTACTGCCGACGGTTGCTGTCGCACTCCTGTTCCAGAAGATGTTCGAAATCGCCCCGCAGAACGGCCTCGTCAACTCGGCCCTGAATGTCTTCGGGATGGGCTCCATCGACTGGCTCGGCGACGGGTCCAAAGCCTTCTGGGTCATCGTCATCATGGACCTCTGGAGGTCCATGGGCTTCTACGCCGTCCTGCTCTACACGGGGCTGGTGGACATCCCCGAAGACATCCTCGAATCAGCCCGCCTTGACGGGGCACAAGGACTCCGCCTCATCCGGCACATCGTCCTGCCCCTCTCGCTGCCGGTGCTGCTGTCCTCCATCATCTTCAGCATCAACGGCACACTGAAGGTCTTCGACTCGATCGTGGCCCTCACCAACGGCGGCCCCGGCAGCGCCACCACACCGCTGACGCTGCACATGTTCAGGACCTCATTCACCTACGGCGACTACGGCTACGGCAGCACAGTGGCACTGCTCCTGACGATCCTGTGCCTGATCGTCACCCTGTTCATCTTCCGCTCGTCGCGCCGCGACCTGACCAAGGACTGACCGACGATGACCGCACCCGCCACACTCCGGGCCCGCACCGCTGCCGGCCCCTCCGCACCGCCCCGCCGCCGCGCACCAAGGATCAAAGCCCTCAAGCGCCTGCCCGTCCAGCTGCTGGTGGCCGTCCTGCTGATCGTGGAGATCTACCCCCTGGTCTGGCTCTTCATGGGTTCCTTCAAGACCCAGGACGAGTTCCTCAACAGCCCGGTCTGGACCCTCCCGCAGAACTTCAGCTTCGACAACTACACCGAGGCCTGGACCACCGGCAACCTCGCCACTTACGTCGCCAACAGCCTGATCGCCACGATCCCCTCACTCTTCCTCATCGTGCTCTTCGGCGTCGCCGCCGGATTCGCCCTCGAGGTCCTGGTGTGGAAGGGCCGTAACGCCGTCCTGCTGACCTTCCTCGCCGGGATCATGGTCCCGGGCCAGATGATCCTGCTCCCGCTCTTCTCCGCCTACTTCCAGGTAGGCCTTACCGGAACGCTCTGGCCGCTGATCATCACGTACACCGCCACCGGCCTTCCGCTGACCGTGTTCATGATGGCCACGTACTTCCGGGCCGTGCCGAGGGAAGTCTTCGAGGCGGCAACCCTCGACGGCGCCAGCATGATCCGCGCGTTCTTCTCCATCGGCTTCCCTATGGTCCGCAACGCCGTCTTCACCGTCGCGCTGGTCCAGTTCTTCTTCATCTGGAACGACCTGCTCATCGCGCTGACGTTCACCAACAACGCCCAACTGAACACCATCCAGGTCGGCCTTCTGAACTTCACCGGCGAATTCGGCGCAGTACAGTACGGCCCCCTCTTCGCCGCGATCTGCATCAACGTCTTCGGCACACTGGTCCTCTACCTCTTCCTGAACCAGCGCGTCATGAAGGGCCTCGCCGGCGGCGCGGTCAAAGGCTAGGACAGACCTTGGCACACCGCGCATCGACCGATGATCCGAAATCCAACCAGCACCAGGAGCAGCACACCATGCCAACGACCGTAAAGCCGGCAACCTTCGATCATCTCCGCGAAGCCCTCGGCGTTGGCAACAGCACTCCCCGCATCTCCTGGAAGACGCTGGCGGCGCCGGGCTGGACGCAGGCGGCATACCAGATTGAAACGACGAGCAACGGGGAAACCCACGTCAGTGAGCGCATCGCATCCGCGGATTCCGTCCTGGTCCCTTGGCCGGCCGCCCCCTTAAGCTCTGGGGATGAGGCAGCAGTCCGGGTCCGGGTCTGGGGCGCGGGCGACGCTGATCCGAGTGACTGGAGCGCGCACTCAGTCGTCGAAGCGGGCCTCCTGCGGCCCGAGGACTGGACTGCCTCAGCCATCACCCACGCGTGGGATGAAGACCCGGAGTCGGACCGCCGGCCGCCCTTGCTGCGACGGGATTTCTCCGTCCCCGCGCCCGTCGCCAAAGCCAGGCTCTACGTCACCGCCCACGGTCTCTACGAAGTCGAAATCAACGGCACACGGGTCGGCAACGACACCCTGTCCCCCGGCTGGACTGTCTACGGAGAGCGGCTGCGCTACTACACCTACGACGTCACGGAACTCATCCGCGAAGGCGATAACGCCGTCGGAAGCTGGCTGGCGGACGGCTGGTACCGGGGGCGGATCGGCTTCCACGACGGCTACCGGAACCTGTACGGCGACAAAGTCGCCCTGCTGGCGCAGCTCCAGATCACGCACGACGACGGGTCCGTCACCGTGGTGGGGACGGACCAGACCTGGAAGGCAGCCTTCGGTCCCATCGGATTCACCGGCCTCTACGAGGGCGAAAGCTACGACGCCCGGGAGTTGCCGGCAGGCTGGAGCCAGCCCGGGTTCGACGACGAAGGATGGGGCCCTGTCCTCGCTGTTCCGCGCGACCCCGCCACCCTTGTTGCTCCGGATGGGCCGCCGGTCCGCTGCACCGAAGAAGTCCGCCCGGCCCGGATCTTCACCAGCCCGGCAGGCAAGACGCTTGTAGATTTTGGCCAGAACCTGGTCGGCCGCCTCCGGATCACGGTCCAGGGCCAACCCGGGGACACGGTGACGCTTCGCCACGCCGAGGTGTTGCAGGAGGGAGAACTCTTCACCAGGCCGCTGCGCCGCGCCATCTCCACCGACTCCTACACGATTGCCGGCACGGAACCGGAAACCTGGGAGCCGCGCTTCACCATCCACGGTTTCCGCTACGCCGAAATTGAGGGCTGGACCGGCGGGGAGATCAGCGCCAACGTCGCTGCCCGGGTCTACCACACGGACATGGAGCGCACCGGCTGGTTCGACAGCTCCAACCCGGGCCTGAACCGCCTGCACGAAAACGTGCGCTGGAGCATGCGCGGAAACTTCGTTGACATCCCCACTGATTGCCCCCAACGGGACGAACGGCTCGGCTGGACCGGCGACATCCAGGTGTTCGCTCCCACGGCATCGTTCCTCTACGACTGCTCCGGCATGCTGACGTCCTGGCTCAAGGACGTCGCCATCGAACAGCTCCCGGACGGGACTGTTCCCTGGTACGTCCCGGTCATCCCGGGCGGTGACGAGTGGACCCCCATCCGCCCGGGCGCCGTCTGGGGCGACGTGGCAGTCCTGACCCCCTGGACCATCTACCAGCGCTTCGGCGACACACAGGTGCTTCAGCACCAGTACGCCAGCGCCAAAGCATGGGTGGACCTCATGGACACCCGGGCCGGCGGCACCCACCTCTGGAACACCGGCTTCCAGCTGGGCGACTGGCTTGATCCCACGGCCCCTCCGCACGACCCCACCGCCGCCAAGACGGACCCGTACCTGGTGGCCACGGCCTACTTCGCCTGGTCGGCCGTGCATTTGGGAAAGATCGCCAGCGTCCTGGGAAACACCGCTGACGAACTGCACTACACCGAGCTCGGACGTGCGGTCGCCAGAGCATTCGCAGACGAATACATCTACCCCACCGGAGCCGTTGCCGGGGACGCGCAGACAGCATACGCGCTGGCCATCGTTTTCGACCTCTTCCCGAGCGAAGAGCAGAAACAGCTCGCCGGACGGCGCCTGGCCGAACTGGTTTTCGACGGCGGAAACAGGATTGCAACCGGCTTCGCGGGCACACCGGTCATCTCCGATGCCCTGACCGACGTGGGGGCCCTGGATACCGCCTATGACCTGCTGCTCGAAAAGGAATGCCCGTCCTGGCTCTACGCCGTGGAACAGGGCGGAACCACCATCTGGGAACGCTGGGACGCCATGCAGCCCGACGGCACCGTCAACCCGGGAAACATGACCTCCTTCAACCACTACGCGCTCGGAGCCGTGGCGGACTGGATGCACCGCGTGGTGGCAGGAATTGCACCGCTGGCACCGGGCTACCGCAGGATCCTTTTCAAGCCCCGCCCGGGCGGACATCTCACACATGCATCAGCCAGGCACGAAACACCCTACGGGACGGCCAGCATCTCCTGGACCGTCCGGGACACCGGTTTCGACGTCCATGTTGAGGTTCCCACCGGCTGCACCGCCCGTGTGGAACTGCCCGGCCAGGCACCGCTGGAGGTGGGGCCGGGGGCGTTCAGCTACGCAGTGGAACCGGTGGCGTAGAACTCACGACGGCGCCGGGGCGGATTCCGCCCCGGCGCCGTTCGCGTTAAGGCGCTGTTCAGGCTTTAACGACCCAGGGTGCTGGCACGGGCAAACAACGTGGGTTCCAGCATCAGGTTGCGGTGGACGTGCTGACCGGGCTCGTTTACTTCCTCCAGGAGGAGCTTGGTGGCAACCCGGCCCATCTCATGCCCTGGCTGGCCGATGGTGGACATCGGTATGGCGCCTTCGGTGGCGAACTGGTTGTTGTCATAGCCGATCACGGCGATGTCCTGCGGAACGCGCAGACCGTACGTTCCCGTAAGTTCATGAATGATGCCCGCTGCCAGCTGGTCAGACGGCGCGATGATGCCGTCGGGCATCCTGCTCCGGCCCCGGCTGGCAAGGTCCCCCGCAATGCGGCGGCCCTCCGGGCTGTTAAGGCTGCGGCCGATGATCACTTCGAGGGAGACGGCTCCCCTGGTCTCCGACGCGGCGCGCATGGCGCCCTTGCGGCGGTCGTTCACGGCGTGCAGGTCATCGGGACCGCCCGCGAACACCAGCCTGCGGCGGCCCAGGTCAATGAGGTGCCGGGCAGCGAGATAGCCGCCATGTTCTTCGTCGACGAGGACACTGCAGCAATCCGTCCGGCCGCCGGCGTAGTTGACCAGCACGATGTTCCGGCCGTGGCGACGCACGCGGTCGACCCCTTCGAGCCCCGCATCAAGCGGCGCGAGAATGATGCCGGCAACGCGGGCCTCATCGAAAATGTCGATGTAGCCTTCCTGCCTTTGAAAATCGACGTCGCTGTTCGCCAGGAGCAGTGAATGGCCCTGCTCGTGCGCCGCGCTCTCTGCACCTCGCGCAATATCAACAAAGAGTGAGTTTCCGACGTCGGTGAGCACCAAGCCGATCGTCCGGCTCTTCCCGGCCGCCAGGGACCGGGCTGCGTCGTTACGGACAAAACCTAGCTCGTCAATCGCCGCCTGAACCCGCTTCCGAGTCTTTTCCGACACAATCTCCGGCTTGTTCAGCGCGTTGGAAACTGTCCCCAGCGAAACGCCGGCAACGCGAGCCACATCATTCATGCTCGGCGCAGGCTCGGTCCCCGCCTCCGTGGTGCTTTCTTTTGGCACGTTTCCGTTGCTCCTCTGTGACAGCCTGACTCTCCATTTTTTCACACGAATAGTCCAGTACCTGACGCGTCCGCCGGTCCTAAAATTGTCTTGTTGGGACAGTCAGGAAAGGGTGTGAGACCGATGGCAGAGCACTATGCCTCCGGGGTCTGGCATGTAAAGCAAGGGAACGACGGCCAGTTCGTGCAGAAGTGGACGGAGTTCCTTCAGTGGTCGCGGGAGAACTACCCGTCGATGGTCGTGGCCAAGCTCCTGCACGACAAGGGTGCCCCCGGGCGGTACCTGTCGTATTCGGAGTGGAGTGACGAAACGTCCCGGGACGCCTGGAAGCAGGACCCCGAGTTCAGGACCCGCATCGGCGCATGCGTGGCGCTGTGCGAGGACATGCACGGGGCCGACTACGACGTAGCGGCGATCGTCAGCTCGCAGCACCAGGCCATTAAGTAGCAATGACCAGCGGTCGACGGCGGGACATACCGCCGTCGACCGCTTTCGTTTTGCCCCTCACCGGGAGAGCTTGGCCTCGTCCGGTTTGGGGTCGCCGATGTGGCCGGGCGCGTTGGCGGCGAGGACGCGTTCCACGAACGCGCCGTATTCCTCCATGTAATGGCGCAGGAAGTCCGCGGTGGCCTGGTTGGTGATCGTTCCGTCGTCGGCAAAGTCGGCGGGATCGAACTTCAGGTAGACCTCGGGGGCGTTGAGCTGCGGCGCGTCCAGGAAGCTGAGTACGGCCCGCATGGAGGACTGCATCACGGCCGTGCCGATACTGCCCGGAGAGGCGCCGATGATGCCGGTCGGTTTGCGGGCGAAGGAGTTGGTGCCCCAGGGGCGGGATCCCCAGTCGATGGCGTTCTTGAGGGCGCCGGGGATGGAGCGGTTGTATTCGGGAGACACGAACAGGATGCCGTCGGAGCCCTCGATCGCTTCCTTCAGCGCACGTCCGGCGGGTGGAAAATCGGCGTCGTAGTCATAGCTGTAGAGCGGGAGATCCTTGATGGGGATCTCGGTGAACTCGAGGTCCCCGGGAGCAAGTTTGACGAGGGCATTGGCGAGCGTGCGGTTGATCGAGCCGCGGGCCAGGCTTCCGACGAAGTAGCCGATCTTGAACGATGCCATGCGACAGATCCCTTCTTTGGGCCGGTCTGAGCCGGCTGGCCGACTGGTGGGCCATGCCCTGACGCAGGCTCGGCCCGTCAGCCAGTCCAGCACAGAAGACGTGCGGGGGCCAGAGGCACGAGATGACCGGGGACATAGGATTCAAACATTGCTGCTGTTCGGGGTCATGAAGGCCCGAACCGGCTAGTAGTCACAGCTGCCGGAAGCGGACGACGGCGGGACTTCCCGCCGTCGTCCGCTTCTGTCGTTCCGGGGAGCCGGATCAGCCGATCGGTTCGGCCATCTGCTCCACCACATACTGGGCGTCCAGGGAGGCGCCGGTCACCGGATCGGCCATCTCCACCTTCCAGCTGCGGGCGAACTGGTCCACCCCGTGGGTCATGGCCACCGTGCCCGAAATGAGGACTGTGCCGGGTTCGTTGAGGCCGCGTTCGCTGAGGACGTCCAGCCAGTAGTCGGGGCTCAGCAACGCTCCCAATGAGCTGTCCTGGATAAGGGTATCCGGCGTATCGCCCTCCCCCACCCAGCCCTTGAGCGTGATCTGGTCCAGGTGCTCCCGCACGTCGTCGAGCCGCCAGGCCTTGCGCCCAAGGACATCGGGGCTGGCATTCTTGCTCCACGCAACACCGTGGACTTCAAGCTCGCGGTCCGTGTGGTCGCAGGCCACCGTCAGCAGCACGCCGTCCCCGGTGATCACAAGCGCCCATTCTGCTTCTCCCGAGGTCCGGCCGTGCTGTACGCGGACTTCAGAGACCTGCTGGGCCAGGTAGGGCGACACCGGGTACAGCGCCGGCGTGGTTGCGGGACCGGGAACCCCCAGCTCGGCCAGCTCGGCGATGTGGGCCTGCACTTCCTCCTGCTCCCGCCCTGCGTAGCCGGCGTTCAGGAGGTGCTTGACCTGGACTTCCGTTGTGGTGCCGTCGGGAAGTTCGAAGCTCAGAGCCGTCATGTTCTGTCCATCCTTTGCGTGTCCTGTTGGAGAAATTTACAAACCGGAAACCGGAAACGATCGCCAATGTACATCCAGTATGCGTAATGTATACATTTAACGCCAGCGTGACAGGCGTCACCGTAAACATCTCGTGGAGGACAACACCATGGCCAACGTCCCAGTCCCGGCTTCCGGCGCAGCGCCGCGCCCGGACAAGCCGATGCACCCGAAGGGCCTGTACAAGGCCTTTGCCGCAAGCCTCACCGGCACCGCACTCGAGTGGTATGACTTCGCCGTCTACTCGGCCGCGGCCGCCGTCGTATTCCCCATCGTCTTCTTCCCCTCATCCGACCCCCTGACCGGCACCATCCTGGCGTTTTCCACCTACGCGGTGGGCTACGTTTCCCGTCCCGTGGGCGGCATCATCTTCGGCCGGCTCGGCGACCGGATCGGCCGCAAGAAGGTCCTGGTCACCACCCTGATGATCATCGGCGTGGCCACCGTGCTGATCGGGGTGCTCCCCGGATACGGCAGCATAGGCATCACCGCCCCGATCATCCTGGTGCTGCTGCGCTTCGCCCAGGGTGTGGGCGTGGGCGGCGAATGGGGCGGCGCCGTTCTGCTCTCCAGCGAATACGGGGATCCCCACCGGCGCGGCTTTTGGGCCTCCGCCGCCCAGGTGGGTCCGCCCGCAGGCAACCTCATGGCAAACGGCGCGCTGGCAGTCCTGACACTCACCCTGACTGAAGAACAGTTCATCAGCTTTGGCTGGCGCATCGCCTTCCTGGTCTCGGCCCTGCTGGTCGGATTCGGCCTCTGGATCCGGCTGAAGCTGGAAGACACTCCGATCTTCAAGGCGATCGAGGCCCACGGCGAACAGCCCAACGCCCCGGTCCGGGAGGTCTTCAGCAAGGAACTCCGGCCGCTCATCGCCGCCACCCTGTGCCGGGTTGGTCCCGACGTGCTCTACGCCCTGTTCACCGTTTTCACCCTCACCTACGGCATCCAGGCCCTCGGGTATGAACGCAGCCAGGTGCTCACCGCAGTCCTGATCGGCTCCGCGTTCCAGCTGTTCATGATCCCGCTGGCCGGTGCCGTGTCCGACCGCTTCAACCGCCGCCTGGTCTACGGCACGGCGGCAGTGCTGGGCGCCGTGTGGACGTTCATCTTCTTCGGCATTCTGGGCGGGAACAACGAGCCGATGCTGATTATCGGCATTGTGCTGGGCCTCATGGCGCACTCGTTCATGTACGGCCCGCAGGCAGCCTTCATCGTGGAGCAGTTCTCCCCGCGGCTGCGGTCCACCGGAAGTTCCCTGGCCTACACCTTCGCCGGAGTGATCGGCGGCGCCATCGCACCGCTGATGTTCACGCTGCTGCTGTCCCAGTTCGGCACGTGGATCCCGGTGGCGATCTACGTGGCAGTGGCCGCCGCCGTCACGGCAGTGGGCCTGGCGCTCGGCCGGGATTCGAACACCGTGGAGGACGAGGACTACCGCCTGCTGCTCGAAGGATCCGCCGCAGCGCGCCGGGAGTCCGCCGACGCGGAGTCCCGCTGACGGTCCGGAGGTAGTCAGGTGCGGAGCAGGATGTCGCGGGTCACGGCCAGGTGATGGTCAATTGCCTTCTGTGCCTTCGCCGAGTCGCCGGACACCAGGGCATCGAGGATGTCCTGGTGTTCGGCGCACACCTGCTCGCGCCGGCCTCCGGTACGAAACAGGGCGGAGACGCCCACCAGGATCTGCCGGACGTGGAGCTTGCTATACGTCCGGGAGATGAGCTCGTTTCCGGCGGCGTCAATGAGCTGCTGGTGGAACAGGGTGTCCAAGCGGATGAACTCCCGGGCAGCCTCCGGGTTCAGGTCTTCGGGAAGGCCGGCCTGCTGGTCCAGGGTGTCCTGCATCGTCCGGGCGGGCACCCGCTTCTGTTCGATGACCAGGCGGGCGGCATGGCTTTCCAAGACTCCGCGGAGTTCCATCAATTCGGACATTTCCCGGCCGGTCACCGGCGGAACGTACGCTCCGCGCTGCGGTATCAGTTCCACCAGTCCGTCCGAAACGAGCAGCAGGAGCGCCTCCCGCACCGGAGTGCGCGAGACCCCGATCTCGGCGGCAAGCTCCTGCTCATTCAGGAACTTCCCCTGGACTTCGGGATCGATCAGGATATTTTCACGCAGGTACGCGTACGCCTTCTCGCGGCCGGACGCCGCTGTCCCCGAACTTTTTCGCATACATCATGTATACAACAGACTGGAGCAATTTCATGCGTTTAGCAGTGGCCCAAATCATCACAGGAGCCTGCCCGGCCGCCAACCTGGAGTTGATTCGAGAATACGCCACCCGGGCCAAGGCCGCCGGAGCCGAGCTGGTGGTGTTTCCCGAAGCGGCAATGCGCGCCTTCGGCAACAGCCTGACTGACATCGCCGAACCGCTGGACGGACCGTGGGCCAATGGTGTCCGGGCCATTGCGAGGGACCTGGATATCACCGTGATCGCGGGCATGTTTACGCCCGGCGACGGCGGCCGGGTGCGGAACACCCTGATCGTCACCGGACCGGGGACCGATACGTCCTACGACAAGATCCACCTCTTCGACGCGTTTGGTTTCGCGGAGTCCGAGTCGGTGGATGCCGGCACCTCACCGGTGACATTCGAACTCAACGGCACGGTGATCGGCCTCGCGACCTGTTACGACGTGCGCTTCCCCGCGCTCTTTACAGCCAACGCGCGGGCAGGCGCCCAGGTCAACGTCGTCTGCGCCTCGTGGGGTGCCGGCGAAGGCAAGACGGACCAGTGGGACCTGCTGGTGCGGGCCCGCGCCGTGGACAGCACAACCTTCGTGGTGGCCTGCGGCCAGGGCAATCCCGCCAGCATCGGGCTGCCCGCTGCGGGTGCAGCGCCCACCGGGATCGGACACAGTGCCGTGGTGTCGCCGCTCGGCTCTCCCCTGGTCACCTTGGGCGAGGAGCCTGAGCTGGCCGTGGTGGACATCGACCCTGCCGCCATCACCGACGTCCGCGCAAAACTGCCGGTCCTCGCCAACGCCCGGAGCCTCTAGCCACCGGTACTCGAACGGCCGACGACGGAACCTTCCGCCGTCGGCCGTTTCTGTTCGTTCCGGCTGCCGGGGCCCCGGCCAGCCCGAAGATCTGGTCAGGCGTGGCGGCCGACACTACGCTGGCTGGTACCCCGCCAGGAAGAAGGACACCATGGACGATCAGGACATCCTGCAACGCATCCAAGGGCTCGTTGAGGAGGAACGCGAGCTTCGCGAAAAAGCCGAATCTGCTGCGCCCGGGCCCGAGCACGCCCCGGACCGCACGCGGCTCAAGCGCATTGAAGAGGACCTGGACCAGTGCTGGGACCTGCTTCGCCAGCGACGCGCCAAGCTGCAGTATGGCGAGAACCCGGACGAAGCGGCACCGCGGCCGGTAAGGCAGGTGGAGGACTACCGCGGCTGACTTACCGGCAGCAGGCCGTCCTGCATGCCCCCAGCCACCCGCAACATGCAGGACACCTTTGACAGGCCGTGTGACAGGTGCCATAGTTTCCATATGGACCTGTTGGACAGCTGGACAGCTGCACAAGATCGAGTTGTACGCGTTGGCGCGGCCGAAGCGGTTTTCGCATCCCTCCGCAGCGCTATCGAAGGCGGCAGGATCCCGGTCGGCACCCGCCTCGATTCGGAGGCATCGCTTGCAAAGCAGTACGGTGTGAGCCGCACGATGGTCCGGGAGGCGCTGCGTTCATGCACCGCATTGGGACTGACCGCCACCCACACAGGCAAGGGCACCTTCGTTATTGCTGACAAAGTGGCCCAGGACCTCAAACTCGGCAAGTACTCGGCTAGTGCCCTCGTGGAGGCACGTCCCCATGTGGAAGTGCCTGCCGCTGGGCTTGCCGCGCAACGCCGCAGCAGCGAAGACCTGGAGGCACTCCGGGAGATCCTGCGGGAAATGTCCGAGGAGGACGATCTCCAGCAGTGGGTGCTTTTGAACACCGAGTTCCACGTGACCATCGCCCGGTGCAGCGGCAATGGCGTGTTCGAATCATTCCTCTCAGACATCTGCGACGCCATGGCCAACCAATCGAACACACTCAACCTCGTGGCTGACCGGCGCAAGGAATCGGGGGAGGAGCACGCCCGAATCTTCGCTGCCATCGAGAGTGGATCAGCCGAGGACGCTTCCCAGGCCATGAGAATGCATCTGCACGGGGTGGAATGCGCCCTGGGCACCATCGTCCCCGGAAGCGGGAACTCCAGGGCCGGCCATACGCGCTAGCTCCTAAACCCCGCACAGCACCCACCTCCCCCTGCCCTGCCCCCTACTGCGGCGTGCCCGCCCCACCTCCCTGCTGTGGCATAGCCATGCCACCGTGCAGTCTGAGGCATCGCGCAGGCCTGTCCCGGACCCGGATTCCTACCGTCCAAAATTTTCTGTCCAAACCCGTCAACGAAGCCCTGTGAGGACCCCCAATGATCTCTTCCCCCACCGCCCCGGACACCCGTTCCGAACACGACCTCCTGGGTGACCGTGATGTCCCCGCCGCCGCGTACTGGGGTGTCCACACGCTCCGGGCCGTGGAGAACTTCCCCATCACCGGCCAGCCGCTCTCCTCCAACATGTACCTGGTCCGGGGCCTGGCCGCCGTCAAGCTGGCCGCCGCCCGGACCAACCGCGAACTGGGCCTGCTCGATCCCGGACGCGCCGCCGCCATCGAGGCGGCCTGCACCGACGTCATGAACGGCAAACTCAGCGACCAGTTCGTGGTGGACGTCATCCAGGGCGGCGCCGGGACGTCCTCGAACATGAACGCCAACGAGGTCATCGCCAACCGGGCCCTGGAAATCCTCGGACACCCCAAGGGCGACTACGCCCGCCTGCACCCGAACGACCACGTCAACCTCAGCCAGTCCACCAACGACGTCTACCCCACGGCCGTGAAGCTGGGCACCATCTTCGCCGCCCGCGAACTCCTCGCCGCCCTGGCCGAACTCGAAGACGCGTTCGCCGCCAAGGCCGCCGAGTTCCGCACCGTGGTGAAAATGGGACGCACCCAGCTCCAGGACGCCGTGCCCATGACCCTCGGCCAGGAATTCGGCACCTACGCCGTCACCATCGGCGAGGACCGGCTGCGCCTGGCCGAAGCGGACCTGCTGATCCACGAAATCAACCTCGGCGCCACCGCCATCGGCACCGGCCTGAACGCCCCGGCCGGCTACGCCGAAGCAGCCTGCCGGCACCTAGCCGAAATCACCGGCCTGCCCCTGGTCACCGCCGTGGACCTCATCGAGGCCACCCAGGACGTCGGCGCGTTCGTGCACCTCTCCGGCGTCCTCAAACGCGTGGCCGTGAAACTCTCCAAGATCTGCAACGACCTGCGCCTGCTCTCCTCCGGCCCCCGCGCCGGACTGGGCGAAATCAACCTGCCCGCCGTGCAGTCCGGCTCCTCCATCATGCCCGGCAAAATCAACCCGGTCATCCCGGAAGTAGTCAGCCAGGTCGCCTACGAAGTCATCGGCAACGACGTCACCATCACCATGGCCGCCGAAGCCGGGCAACTCCAGCTCAACGCCTTCGAACCCATCATCGTCCACAGCCTCCACAAGAGCATCTCCCACCTCGAAGCCGCCTGCCGCACCCTCACGGCACGCTGCGTCCGGGGCATCACCGCCAACACCGAACACCTCCGCCTCACCGTCGAACAATCCATCGGCCTCGTCACAGCCCTGAACCCCCACCTCGGCTACACCACCGCAACCGCCATCGCCCAGGAAGCCCTCGCCACCGGCAAGGGCGTTGCCGAACTCGTCCTCGAACACCAACTGCTCACCGCCGAGCAACTGGAAGAGCTCCTCAGCCCGCAACGCCTGGCCAACCTCAGCAAGTAGTCCCCACCACCCGACAGCCCTCCACCTACCCCGCCCGATCAAGGGAGCAGGGGCACACCGCCGTGCCCAAATATCCCCGGCCCCTACGCAAGGACTGAGTATGAAAAACAAATCAACGATGTGGATTCTGGCAGCGCTCGTGTTCGGAATCCTCAGCGGGCTGCTGTTCCACTGGCTGCTGCCGGCGGACACACGCGGAGCCGTTGTGGGCGTCCTCGACACCGTGACGCACATGTTCCTGAACCTCATCAAAATGATCATTGCGCCGCTGATCTTTGCCACGCTCGTCTCCGGGATCGCAGGAGCGGCGAAATCGGCAGGGGTGGGGAAGCTCTTTGGCCGCTCCATGGTCTGGTTCCTGTCCGCCTCCGTCCTGGTGGGCGCCTTCGGTTTCATCACCGCCCACATACTCAACGTCGGTGACGGGCTCAACCTGATGCCGGGAGGTGATGCGGGGATGGAAACGAAGCCCCTCGATTACCAGGAGTTCATTACCCACATCATCCCCACAAGCGTCTTCGCCGCGCTGACCGCCAACAACCCCCTTCAGATCCTCGTCTTCGGCGCTCTCTTCGGCATTGCCCTGCTGAACCTCCGGAAGAAGGGCCGCTCCTCCATAGCGGATGCCATTGATGAACTCATGGGCGTCATGCTGAAAGTCACCGGGTACGTAATGAAGGCGGCCCCGGTCGGGGTGTTCGCCGGCATCGCGGCGGCCTTCACCTCCAAGGGCGTGGACGCTTTCGCAACCTATGCCTCGTTCATCGGCGGCTTCTATGTCTCCCTCTCCGCCCTCTGGGCGATCATGATCGCCGTCGCCGTCGCTTTCCTCGGACGGGCGGCCTTCCGGCTGGTCCGGATCGTACGCGAACCCATGGTGATCGCGTTTGCCACCTCCAGCAGTGAGGCCGCGCTGCCCAAGCTCATTGAAGGCCTGACCAAGTTCGGCATCGCGAAGCGCACCACCGGTTTCGTGCTCCCCCTGGGTTACTCGTTCAACGTGGACGGTTCCATGATGTACATGACCTTTGCGTCCGTCTTCCTGATCAACGCCTACGGCATCGACATGGACCTCGGCCAGCAGATCGCCATGACGGCAATGCTCCTGCTCAGCAGCAAAGGCATGGCCGGGGTGCCCCGCGGTTCGCTCGTCGTGGTGGCCGCCGTGGTCCCTGGTTTCGGCATCCCCGCCGCCGGCATTGGCGTCCTGCTGGTGATCGACCAGCTCCTGGACATGGGACGCACCGCCACCAACATCCTGGGAAATGCCATCGCCACCGCGGTCATCGGCCAAAAGCACGACAGGTCTGCTTCCCCTCTCGAAGCCCCTCGTCCCGACGCGTCCCACGGGGCGCAAGACAGTGAATACAGCAGGGAACCTGAGCGCGTTTCGATGCACTGACCGGTCCTCGCCCGGCCACCCACATTCCATTTGCGAATCCACTCCACACCGAATGAAAGGCCATAGCCCATGACCGCTGCCTTTGAGCTCCAGAGTCCGACGGACGTGCAAACCACTAAGCGGGCGGGAAGCACGCGAAGAACACCGATCAGGACACAAATCATCGACTATCTGGCAAGCAATGGTGCAAGCAAGGTAGCCGACATCAGCAACGGCATCGCCTCGTGCCGGGACTCAGTCAGGCACCATCTGGCCGCGCTTGAGAGCGCTTCGATCGTCCGTTCCAATATTGCCCCTGGACAAAGGGGCCGGTTCACGCCCTTCTACGCCCTAGCCCCTGGAACGCCTCGAAAGCCAGAAAAAACAGAGTCGGATTCCTCACCTGACGTCGCTGGCTACTAAGCAACCGGACGACGGCGGGACCACCCGCCGTCGTCCGTTGTGCCTTAATCGGGTGCCTTAAAAGGCCGGAGTCCCATGCCCGCGCCCCCGGCCCGCCGCGCCTTGGTTCAGGGACCTAAAACGCAGCACCGGATTTAGTCCGGCACCCATATTCTCCCGGAAATGCTCTGGATAGCATTGGGGGACCGGACAGAGCCGTCCGGGCGGGTATCGATGCAGAAGGAAGCCCATGGCCGTAGCTACAGTGGACGACATCCTGTCGGATCTCCCCCTGGGTTTCGCCAGTCTCATCCTCCGGCCGTCCCGCGCAGATTCGCCGATCGAACGCTTTCTGATTGTTGACGCCGACGACGAAACATCCGACGGCAGCGCCGCGTTTGTCCTGCTGATCGGCGTTCGGGGACGCTCCGCACTGCCGGCGCTGCGGCGTCTGCTTAAAAATCCTCCCCTGGTGCTTGCCGTTAAGGGCAGTCCGGGCGAACTCGAGGAAGCTGAAGAGCTGCTCCGGGCAGCGGGAACGGGCTTGCTCCTGGTGGACCCGGCCGCTGACTGGGACCGGCTCCTGTCCATCGCCAAAGACCGGATCATGCCGCGCACCTACCAGAGCGAAGTACTGACGCTGCTGGAAGAAGACCTGTTCGCCATCGCGCAGACCACCGCACGCCTGACGTCCAGCCACGTGGTCATCGAGGACGCCGCCAACAAAGTCCTGGCCTACTCCACAGTGACCAATGACATCGACGAGCTCCGCAAGGCATCGATCCTTGCCCGCCGTGGTCCGCGAAAATACGAACTCCTCCTCAAGGACCTCGGCGCCTACCGCGAACTGCACCGGACCCGCCTGCCTGTCAGGGTTCCGGCCCGGCCACAGGACGGGCTGAGGGAGCGCGTTGCCGTCGCCCTGTTCGCCGGCGAGCGCATCATGGGCTACATCTGGCTGCAGGAAACCGGGGACGGGTTCGGTGCCGACGTCGACTATGTCCTCACCGGATCGGCCGCCCGGGTGTCAGCCGAGCTGATCCGCTACCGCAACCAGCAATCGGTGCACATGCGGGAGGACCGGATCGCGCGGATCCTTTCCGGCCCCGCGGAAGCCGCAGCGAGTGCACATAGCGAGAAGATCCCGGCGGACCGCCCCTCGGCACTGATCCTGCTGGGAATGTCCGCCACTGAGGCGCAGGAAGACGATGCAGCCCTCAAACACGGGGAACTCGCCAACCTTGCGTCCATCCATGCGGCGGCCTACAAAGCATCTGCCATCGTGGGGCAGTTCAACGGCGACACCGCCGTGATCGTACCGGGACTCCAGTCCGCCAACGCCGAAGCCGGGCTGCGGAGCCTCGCCGAGGCCATCGTCCGGGACGCGGGGAAGCACCTGGGCATCGGTCCGTTCGCGGCAGTGGGGCCGATCGCCCCTGACCTTTTGTCGATTCATTCGGTGACCGCCAAAACGGAGGCCCTGCTCGGCTGCATGCGGCGGTCAGGGACCGCGTCAGTGGCCGCGGTGGGCGACTTCGAGGTGGACATCCTCTTCCACGAGGCGGTGGAGAACTTCACGGCATCCGACTTCCGCCATCGCAGCCTCTGGGCCCTCCTCCGCAACGATGGCGAACTGGCCGAAACCCTCCGGGCGTATTTCGAGGCATCGCTGGACGTGGCCGAATGCGCCCAGCGGATGAGGATGCACAAGAACACCGTCTACTACAGGATCAGCAAGATCAGCCGGGTCACCGGCCTCAACTTCAGCAATCCCCGAGATTCATTGGTCGCCCTGCTCCACCTCCAGGAGTGGGCCGCCACGCACAATAAGGAGCACCTGGGCACGAAATGATGACAGCACTCGATTCACCGCCTCTTGGCCTGGTCCTGGCTGACATTGTCCGCAGCCACCGGCCCCGGAGTGAAGCCGGCTCGGTGCCCGCCGGCATCCCCCACCTGTCATCGCCGCCGTTCGACCGCTTCGGAATCGCGGTGGCCACAACGTCCGGGGACGTGTTCAGCGCCGGCGACGCCGACCTGCCCTTCTCGATCCAGAGCATCTCGAAGGTTTTCACCCTGGCCATGGCCCTCAGCGCCGACGACCCCGGCAGGCTGTGGTCCCGGGTGCTCCGCGAACCGTCGGGAACCTCGTTCAACTCCCTGGTGCAGCTTGAAGTGGAGCACGGGATCCCTCGGAACCCGTTCATCAATTCCGGCGCCCTCGTGGTGACCGACCACCTGATGGAAAGGTTCCCTGACGCTGCAGGTCATGTCCTGCAGTTCCTCCGCGTCCAGGCGGGGCAGCACAGTGGGCAGGGGCCGTTCATCGATGAAATCGCCGCGGGGAACGAACTGGCCAACAGCAGCCGCAACCTGGCGCTCGCCCACTTCCTGAAGAACTTCGGCAACCTGCACCGGTCCGCCGAGGCCGTGGTGGAGAACTACGTCAGGCAGTGCTCCATCATGATGAGCTGCGTCGAGATGGCGAAGGCCGGCCTGTTCCTTGCCCGCGGCGGGCACGGAGCAAACGGCCCCGTCGTCTCCCGGAGCGAGGCCAAACGCATCGGATCCATCATGCTCACCTGCGGCATGTACGACGCGGCCGGTGAGTTCGCCTACCGCGTAGGCCTTCCCGGTAAAAGCGGTGTCGGCGGCGGAATCCTGGTCATCGTCCCTGGCGAATGCGCGATCTGCGTCTGGAGCCCGCGGCTGGACTCCAAGGGAAATTCCCTGGCGGGCTCGGCGGCCCTCGCTGACCTGTCCGACCGCACCGGATGGTCTGTTTTCTGATCCGGTCCCCGTACTTTTTCATTCCACCCCTCAGTTAGATCTTCAACCGGTCGAAAGGATCACCCATGTCCAACAACCCCAATGACGAGGTTGGCCAGTACGAGGCTGACAGCGGCCACGCGCATGCCTCTGAGAGACTCCTCCATGCGGAGGACAAGGGCTACCACAAGAGCCTGAAGCCGCGGCAGATCCAGATGATCGCAATCGGCGGCGCGATCGGTACCGGTCTGTTCCTCGGTGCCGGCGGCCGGCTGAATGCCGCAGGCCCGTCCCTGGTCATCGCCTACGCCGTCTGCGGCTTCTTCGCCTTCCTGATCCTCCGCGCACTGGGCGAACTGGTGCTGCACCGCCCGTCGTCGGGCTCCTTTGTCTCCTACGCCCGTGAATTCTTCGGCGAGAAGGCAGCCTTTATTTCGGGCTGGTTCTACTGGATCAACTGGGCAACCACCACCATCGTGGACATCACCGCCGCAGCGCTCTACATGAACTTCTTCGGCCACTACATCCCGTGGATGGGAGCCGTACCGCAATGGGCCTGGGCCCTGATCGCCCTCGTCGTCGTGCTGTGCCTGAACCTCGTCTCGGTCAAGGTCTTTGGCGAGATGGAATTCTGGTTCGCCATCATCAAGGTCGTCGCCCTCGTCGCGTTCCTGCTCATCGGCACCTACTTCGTCATCTTCGGCACCCCTGCGGACGGCCAGGCAGTCGGCTTCAGCCTCATCACCGACAACGGCGGAATCTTCCCCAACGGGATCCTGCCCATGATCATCCTCATGCAGGGCGTGCTGTTCGCCTACGCCTCGATCGAGCTGGTCGGCACAGCCGCCGGCGAAACCGAAAGCCCCGAAAAGATCATGCCGAAGGCCATCAACTCCGTGGTCTTCCGCATCGCCGTGTTCTATGTCGGCTCCGTCATCCTCCTTGCCCTGCTGCTGCCCTACACCTCCTACGAAAAGGGCGTCAGCCCCTTCGTGACCTTCTTCGGATCCATCGGCATCCAGGGTGTGGACGTCATCATGAACCTCGTGGTCCTCACCGCTGCCCTGTCCTCCCTCAACGCGGGCCTCTACTCCACCGGCCGCATCCTCCGCTCCATGTCCGTGGCCGGCTCCGCCCCCAAGTTTGCCCAGCGCATGAACAAAGCCGGCGTACCTTACGGCGGCATCGCCATCACCGCCGGCGTCTCACTCCTCGGCGTCCCGCTGAACTACCTCGTCCCCTCCCAGGCCTTTGAGATCGTCCTCAATGTCGCGTCCGTTGGCATCGTCGTCACCTGGGCCACCATCGTCCTCTGCCAGATGCAGCTCAAACGCTGGGCAGACAAGGGATGGCTGAATCGCCCCTCCTTCCGGATGTTCGGCGCTCCCTACACCGGTTACCTCTCACTCCTGTTCCTCGCTGGCGTCCTGGTGATGGTCTTCATCGACTCCCCGCTCACCCTCCTTGTCACCCTCATCGCCTGCGCCCTTATGGTCGCCGGCTGGTACGCCTGCCGCCAACGGATCCACGAAATCGCCGAGGCACGCGACGGCTACACCGGCGCCGCGCCCGTGGTGGCCAACCCGACTCCCATCCGGTAGCTGGTCCCGCGACCGCCCCCGGCTCCGCAGCCGCAGACCCCACCACCAACCGACGAAAGCCCGCCATGAACCGACAAAACCTGCTGAACCCCCAACCCCACGGGGCGCCCACGGAAAACCAGACGACGGACAGCTGCGAGGACGGCTGCTTCTTCTGTACCGGACCGGAAACCGACTAGGTGCCACCGGCGCCTCCACCCAACAGACGTAAACCAACACCCAACCCAAGAAGACAAGTAGTAATGACAACGGAGTCCGCATCCACCATGACCGCAACCGACACTCAATCGTTCGACAGCGACACCATCAATCAGATCGCAGCACAGCCGGCCGCGGCTGCCCCCGGAATGCTGAAATCCGCCGGGCACGTTATCGTTGACTCCCTCGTGGCCCACGGAGTTGAGCGCACCTACGTTGTTCCCGGCGAAAGCTTCCTGGACGTGCTGGACGGACTGCACGGCTCCAAGATCGACACCGTGGTCTGCCGGCATGAAGGCGGCGCCGCGTACATGGCCGAAGCCGACGGCAAGATGAACCAGCGCCCGGGGGTGGCCATGGTCACCCGCGGACCCGGCGCGGCCAACGCCCACGTCGGCCTGCACACCGCGTGGCAGGACTCCACCCCCATGCTGCTTTTCGTCGGGCTCATCCCGTTTGCGCACCGGGACCGCGAGGCGTTCCAGGAATTCGACATCAAAGCCTGGTTCGACACGGGAGCCAAGCGGGTTATGGTGCTTGACCATGCCGAGCGGGCGTCCGAGATCGTTGCGGAAGCCATGTTCGCGGCCATGAGCGGGCGGCCGGGACCCGTTGTGGTGGGCCTGCCGGAAGACATCATCCGGCAGCACGTTGATCCGGCGCTGCACCCGAGCATCCCCGTTGCGGCGGGCGGCATGAGCACCACGGACGCCGAAGCACTCGCCGATGCCCTTGCACTTTCCAAGAAGCCGCTGTTTGTCACCGGCGGCAATGACTGGACCCAGGAAGCGGCCGGCCAGCTCACCGGCTGGCTCGAAAAGCACCACATCCCGGCCGCCGCGGAATGGCGCACCCAGGGCACCGTGTCCTTTGATTCGCCGTCCTACGTGGGCCCGATCGGCTACGGACGCCCCCGCCCCACGTACGACCTCCTGGAGGAAACCGACCTGCTCGTCTTCGTCGGGACGGTTCCCGGGGACGTGATTACCGACGGATTTGTCTGCCGGCAGGACTGGAACAAGCAGAACTTCCTGGTGACCATCGACCCCTCGCTGCGCGGCCGCTCAGGCCCCGTCTCACGGCAGATCGTGGCCAAACCGGATGCCTTCGTCCGCGACCTGCTGGGCATCGACCTGCCAGCGAAAGACGAGTGGAAAGCCTGGACGACCAGGATGCGCGCCGAACAGACGTCCTTTGCCGCCCTGCCGCCGGCCGCGCCGGTTGCAGGGCCCGCCAGGATGGACACCCTGATGGCCAACCTCGTCCCGCGGCTGCCTGAGGATGCCATCGTGACGTTCGGAGCGGGCGAGCACACCAACTGGGCGCACCGGTACTTCCCCACGCGCCGTTACGCCTCCATGCTCAGCGCCAGGAACGGCTCCATGGGCTACTCCATCCCGTCGGCCATCGCCGCCTCGCTGGCCAGTCCGCAGCGCCGGGTGGTAACCATCGCCGGCGACGGGGAGCTCCTCATGAACGGTCAGGAGCTGGCCACTGCTGCCCAGTACGGGGCCACGCCGCTGATCGTGGTGATGGACAACCAGGAGTACGGCACCATCCGCACCCACCAGGAACGGCACTACCCGTCCCGGGTGTCGGGGACTCAGCTGAAGAACCCCGACTTCGGCCTCATGGCCAGGGCGTTTGGCGGGTTCGGCATCACAGTCACCTGTGACGGGGACGTGCCGGCCGCCCTCGACGCCGCGTTCCAGGCCATCGACCGGCAGGGAACGTTTGCGCTCATTCACCTCATCGTGGAACAGCGGGTGAAGGCGTACTGACTGGCCGGTGGGGCGCCTTCCCGGCGCGGCGCCGGATGACGTACTCGGCAACTGCCACGTTGATCACCCAGCCCGCCCCCAGGAGCACCGCCCGGGTGGGTACATCGGTGGGGCCAATCAGGAGCAGCCAGGGAATGCTCACCAGCGCCTGGGTTCCCGCGCCCACGGCGATCGCGTAGGCCCGCGTCATCCAGGCGCCGTGCCGCATGAAGTCCCGGCGCCTGATCGCGTCGACGCCCAGGACGATGCTCACCAGCATGGCCGAGCCGAAGAACAGCCGGAGCGGGACGTCGGTGTAGCCGTCCGGGAGTGGATAGAAAACGGACATCCACAGCCCGGAGAGCGCTGTGAGCAGGCCTGCCGGGATGAGAATGCGTCCTGCGATGCGGTGCCAGCCGCGCCGTCCCCGAAGTGAGGGGACAAACTGGAACGCCCCGAGCACGGAGTAAACCGTCACGCCGACAATGTGCGTCACCACCGGGACGGGCGAGGCGAAGAACCGCGCGTTCTGCGGCGTGACCGCTGCACCGGACGCCAGCTCGGTCAGCCGGAGGGCCCCGAAAATCACCGGAATCAGGCTGAGCAGGAGTAGGCCCGCAGGCACGGGCCACTGGGGCCGGTGACGCCGGACGGAGGCGGCAGGAGGGCTGGTGGTTTCGGTGCGCATGGCGGGTCCTTCGCTGGCCGGTATACGGTGTACACCTCTTGCGAATGACCATAGGTGTACACCGTACACTTGTCAATAGGTCCGGACTCCCGCGGCGTCGCGACAACGGCTGTGATGAGTCTCACGCGCAATGAACGGCTATCCGCTTGAGACGTCACCGCCCCTCCGTGCATCATGGAAAGGACGGTTGAGAATGCGATTTCACAACCGCACCAGCCCTGATTTCGCGCTTCGGCGCAGAGAATGCAGCGGCAACGAACGACCCAACCTAGTGGACGCAACGAGGCCAAACCAGTGAGCTCGCCGAGCTGC
Organism: Arthrobacter sp. LjRoot78; assembly: GCF_964254335.1. Classification (NCBI taxonomy): domain Bacteria; kingdom Bacillati; phylum Actinomycetota; class Actinomycetes; order Micrococcales; family Micrococcaceae; genus Arthrobacter; species Arthrobacter sp. LjRoot78. The sequence continues at coordinate 3,931,895 of NZ_CAXUTG020000001.1, forward strand.
GCAAGGCCTCTGAGCGTTCACGGATTGTCCCGTCCCGGGCTCCGCGCCGACGCGAAGCCCATGACCAAATTGATGAATGAGGCACCGAATAATGACGTTCGAAACCAATCACTCCGTAACCCTTAAGATCTGGGACCGCTCAGCTATCGATCACACGCTGGACGCCCTGGTGCACGATATTTCCACGAAGGCCAACGCCCACCGGAATGATGTTGCCGTCACCCTCAGCGGGCCGAACACCTTTACGGTGAGCCTGAACCGCAGCGCCGCCCAGGGCGCCGCAGTCTAGGACGTCAGGCACAATAAAAAGCCAGCGGACGACGGCGGGAATTCCCGCCGTCGTCCGCTGGCTTTTCGGCTTAATCAGTCAGAGACGAACCGTAGCCCCGTTAGGCATGGGAGTGCTCGGTGAGAACGGCGTCGATCTGGCCTGCAGCCTCCCTCATACCCTCCTCCATGCCCATCTTCATCACTTCTTCCATCTGCTCCTCGGATTCGAACGTGGACATGATGGTCATGCGCGTGCGGCCGCCGATGTCCTCGAGGTCCACGACTGCATGAGCGATTCCCATGGCGTCCACCGGAGCGCCGGACTCGTCAGCGAAGCCATCGTCGAACTCGAGCTTCCGCGGCGCGTCAATTGCGGTGAAGCGCCACCAGCCGCGAGGCTTCTCGCCTTCGGGGGTGGTCATGTAATAGTCGGCCATCCCTCCGGGCTGGAAGTCGAACCGGTCAAACGTGGCCGGATAGTTGGGCGGGCCCCACCAGCGCTCCAGCTGCCGAGGGTCTTCCCAGATCTGCCAGACGCGTTCGACGGCGGCGTCGAACTCCGCCACAAGGGTGAAGCTGAGGGCCTCAAGATTCTTGGTGGAACTGATAACAGGCATTGCGCAACCTTCCTATCCTTCAGCCAGAATGTCTGCGATCCGCTCGGCGCGCTGCCGCCAGATCGCTTCATACTCGTCAAGCAGCCGGCGGGCCCTCTGCAGGCCTTCATGGTTTCCCCGCACGACCTGCTCCCTTCCGCGCTTCTCCTTAGTCACCAGGGAAGCCCGTTCCAACACCGCCACATGCTTCTGGACGGCGGCGAAACTCATGGCGTAGAGGGCGGCGAGGCCGGAAACGGAATACTCGGCCACCGTGACCCGCCGGACGATATCGCGACGGGTGGCATCGGCGAACGCCTGGAACAGGCGGTCCACTTCGGCATCACTGAGCTGATCTACAACCATTTGGTTGTAGGATATGACTGTCGTGTCCGGGTGTCAATGGGTTAACGCTGGCGGAACCCGGCCCCGTAACTCGTAGCCGCTATCAGGTCCGCACCGTCAGCCCGGAGCCGGGATCGCAAGGTGCCCTTCTTCGGTTCCATGTCGTAGAGCCCCCTCTTGGCAAGCTCCGGCACCACCAGTTCGGCAAAGTCATTCAGGGAACCCGGGCTCACCAGCGGGTTGATCATGTAGCCATCCAGCCCGGACGCCGCCGCGTGGTCCTGGATCTGCGAGGCGACACCGTCCGGCGTACCGATGAACAGCAGGTCCGTTCCGCGCGTGACCTCGGAGAATTTGCGCCGCACGTCCCCGGCCGTGAGCGGCCGGTCCTGCGGCGCCCCCTTGACCACATAGGACGTGAGCCCGTTGGACGCCGTAGCCAGCGGCTCGTCGTCGGCGTATTTGCTGAGGTCGATTCCGGTGTCGCCGGCATAGCTGACGAGCTGTGCCTCCAGGTGGTAGTTGCGCTGCAGCTCCTCGTACTTTTCCTGCGCTTCGATCGCCGTGGGCGCGGTAATGATCCGGGCGAGCGCCATGGAGCGGACCTCGCCGGCGGGACGGCCGCCCTCCTGCGCCCGGCGGTCGATGTCCGCCAGGCCTTCGGCAATTTCCTGCGGATCCTTCTTGGGCAGCAGGATCACTTCAGCATGCTTGGCGGCGAATTCGCGGCCCCGCGGAGACCACCCCGCCTGGAACAGGGCGGGGGTCCGCTGCGGTGACGGCGAGGTCAAAGACGGTCCGTCCACCCGGAAATGTTCGCCATCGTGATTGATCGGCCGGACAGAGCCGGGACGCGCGTACATCTTTTCGCTCTTACTGCCAACAACAGCGTCGCCCGCCCAACTGCCTTCCAGCAATTTGTAGAACACATCCATGAACTCATCCGCGCGGCCGTACCGGTCCGCGTGCTTGAGCATCTCGTCCATACCGAAGTTCCTGGCCGCACTGGAAAGGTATGACGTGACGATGTTCCAGCCGATGCGGCCGTTGCTGAGGTGGTCCAGGGTGCCGAAGCGGCGGGCAAGGGAGAACGGGTGCTCATAGGTGGTCGAGGCCGTGATGACGAAGGACAGCCGCTCCGTCAGCGCCGCCAGCGCAGGGACGTAGATGAACGGGTCATTTGCCGGCGCCTCTACGGCCCAGCCCAGGGCGGCGTCGGCAGATCCGCCGTAGACGTCATAAAGGCCCAGCACGTCGGCGAAGAACAGCGCATCAAGGTTGGCCTGTTCCGCGGTAACGGCCACGTCCCGCCAGCGGTCCAGGGAGTTGACCGACAGGCGGTCATCCAACGGGTGCGTCCAGAGACTTGGGGCACCGCCGCAACCGACGCTGGCCTGTTCGTAGAGGGCGAAAAGCAGCGGGGTGGTAGGGGTGCTCAAGGCGGATCACTTCGCTTTCATGGCGGGACGGTAAATCTATGTGCATCATATACAAGCGCATATGCTTGTAATGCCTATTATGGTCTGTCAGGATGATTCACAAGCCGCACGAGCGGCTCCGGCCGATCGAGGGAAGAGGCATCCGGACATGGACGTTGCAATGAAAAGTGTGCGCAAACTCCGCGTCCACTGGCCCATTGGCGCAGTTTCGTTGAGGCGGCTCGTGGAGGGTGACCTGGAGGTCCTGAAAACGGACCCCGGCCTCTCGTCACTTTTCGACACACTGGAGTCCTGCCCCGATCTCGGGGACTTTGGCAACTACCGGCACGTGTTCGAATCAAGTTTCGGCTTCGAGGGGTTCACCGCTTCAGCGGCAGCAAACCCCACGTTCGGCCGCGCGGGCGAGCGGACCCTGTCGCCCACTTTTGTCCTGACCACTTACCTGGACGCAGACCTGTCCGACGAGGCCGTCAGCCGGCTCGTCGGGCGCATGATCGAAGTTCACCCTTGGGAGGTGCCGGTCATCGAACTTTCCGAGCCGGTCCGGGTTTCCGCGGCAGCGTCTGTTCGTCCGGCACTGGGGCGGGCGTCATGACAGTCCAGACCACCGGACTCTGGGAAGGATTCCAGTCGTTGCTGTCCGGCCGATCGTTCACGGATCTGACGCACGCCTTCCACCCCGGCCAGCCACACTTCCCTGCCTTTCCGGACGAACGCAGGACGGCCCTGTTCGACCTGGAAAACGGCGACGGCTTCACGGCACATGTCTACTCCATCGTCGGCCAGTGGGGCACCCACGTGGACCCGCCGTCGCACTTTATCCGTGGCGGGCGAAGCCTGGACAACATCCCGGTGGAAGAGATGGTGCTGCCCCTGGTGGTGCTGGACATCAGCACGCGAACCGCGATCGACGCCGACGCGACGCCCACCCTGGCTGACGTCAGAGCATGGGAGGAACGCAACGGAAGGATTCCGTCCGGCGCGTTCGTAGCGCTTCGGACCGGCTGGAGCAAGCGCTGGCCGGACCCGGAGTCGATGGCAAACCGGGATTCCGACGGCGTCAGCCACACCCCGGGCTGGTCCCGGGAGGTGCTGTCCTTCCTGGTCGGCGAGCGGGACATCACGGCGATCGGCCACGAACAGACCGACACGGACCCGGGCAAGGCGACGTCGAACCAGGACTTCAGCCTGGAAACCTACATCCTTGCCCAGGACTGCTGGCAGATAGAGTTGCTCGCCAATCTGGACGGCCTGCCTGAATCAGGGGCTGTGCTGGTTGCCACGTGGCCGAAGCCTCAAGGCGGAAGTGGATTCCCCGCCCGGGTCTTCGCGATCCACTAGAGGCACCCCCTGACCGGCGGCTGCCACGAACTAAGATCGGATCCATGTCGAAGATCTCCAGCATGGGCCGCGGAATGCAAGTCGTCTTGGCTGTCGGGTCCCGTCACGAGGGCGGAGCGCGCGGCGCGACCGTCGGGGACATCGCCGCAGACCTCGGCAAGGACCGTAGCCAGATTTCCCGCGGGCTTAAGGCCGCCCAGCAGGAGAACTTCCTGCTCCGTGGCGGACACCGGGAGTACTCATTGGACTGGAGCCTCTACACGGATGCCCAGTTACTCACTGAGCAAAGGCTCCGGACCGACGGATTGACGGCTCTGGAGGGGCTCGTCGAGGATACCGGCGAAGGTTGCTTCCTGGGTGTCCTCAACGGGGACAGCACAGTAACGATCGGTGAGCATGTCCCATCGGACAGCAGGATGGTGGGTTCGTGGATCGGCCGGCCCTACCCCGCTTACTGCAGCGACGCCGGCCAGGCGCTGCTGTGGGACTCCGGCGACGCCGAGGTCCGGGCCGTCTTTAGCCACACTGAATTTATGCGCCATGGCCCCAACACTCCCGTCGACGTCGAGGACTTCCTTGCTCGCCTGGCCGGGGCGCGGGAGCGCGGATATTCCGTTGTGGATGAAGAGGCGGAGCCCAACCTGTACTCCGTGGCCGTCCCCGTGCGCGACTTCCGCGCCGAGACCATCGCTGCTTTGCAGGTGGTCGGGCCAAAGGCGCGGCTGGAGCCGAAGTGCGAAGAAATTGCTTCCGCAGCCCTGAAATGGGCCGGCCGGCTTGAAGCGGCCCTGGGGCGTCCTAGCTGACTCCAGCGCCGTCTGCACCCACCGCCGCGAGGCGCCGTGCTGCCGAGTGCAGGGCATCCGCAATTTCCTCGGTCCGGAGCTCAACAGCAGCACGGCTGCCCAGGACGGAGAGGGCTGCGCTGACGCGTCCGCCCGGATCCCGCACGGGAACGGCCAGCTCATGGACGTCGTGCTCAAACTCCTCGGCCGCCCTGATGAAACCCTGCGGGCGGTCATGTGCCATCAACTCGCACACTTCCGACACGGCGTGGGCCGCCCTTGGGCCGCCCACGCCGATGAAGTCCACACCCTGCAGAAGCTCAGCAACCTCTGTTGCCTTGTGGTCCCAGAGGAGGGCACGGCCTGATCCCGTGCACCAGACAGGTGTGACCATGCCCGGTTTCACAAAGCTTCCCAGCACGGCGTCATTGCTCGATGTCCTGAGGAGGATCACCCGCACACCGTCGCGGACTGACAGCCGGGCCCGGAGCCCGAACTCGGACACGAAGAGTGCCAGCTCGCTCTTGGCCTGGCCGATCCAGCCGACATTGAGGCTGGCCGCTAGCTGGAAGAAGGCAGGACCGGCACGGAACGGTCCGCGCTCCACCCGCTCCAGAATGGTTAGTTCGCACAGCTCCTGGGTTAGCCGGGACACCCGGCTTTGGTCCATCTCCAGTTCGGCGGCGAGCTGCGAAACGCCCAGCAGTGGCCTGCCCTGCTTCTCGCGGTCGATGATGAGCCGGACAAGGCGAAGGCCCTGGCCCAGCGATGACGCTTCCGACAATTCCAAGCTGAACCGCTCCCTCTGGTGGACCTCAACGCCCATTCTCACACGGCGCAGGCTGCGGTGACCGACGGCTGACTAGCTCGCGTGCTGCCGGCGTCGTCCGTGCTTGAAGTAGAAAAACGCGTAGCAGGCCGCGACGAAGGGGATGCCGAAATACAGGGCCGCTACCTGGTTCGGGTCGAAGGCGATGCCGATCAGAGAGACGAGGCACAGAGTGAAGGCAAGGATCGGAACCGCCGGAAACAGCGGGGCCTTATAGGCGAGGTCTTCGATGTTTCCGCCGTTCCGCACGAAGGCCCTCCTGTGGAAGAAATGCGATGCCGTGATGGACATCCAGACTCCGACAACAGCGAACCCGGCGACAGACACCAGGGCGAGATACACCGATTCCGGAGCGACCACGCTGCTGATCAGCGAGGCCAGCCCGCCGACCATGCTGACGCAAAGAGCGATGAAGGGAATCCCCTGTTTGGTGAGCTTCCGGAAAGCCTTCGGCGCGTGCCCTTCCTCGGACAGGGAGTAGAGCATCCTGGCGCAGGAGAACAGGCCGCTGTTTCCGGCGGAGAGCAGGGCGGTGATGATGACGAAGTTCATGATGTCCGCCGCGTAGGGAATGCCGATGGAGGAAAAGACTGTGACGAAGGGACTCTCGTCAAGGCCCACCTGGTCAAAAGGGATGGTGGCAGCGATGACAGCGATGGCGCCCACGAAGAAGATCAGCAGGCGGAACACCGTGGTCCGCATGGCTTTGGGAATGCTGGTCTCGGGGTTGGCGGTTTCGCCCGCCGCGACGCCGATGAGTTCCGAGCCGGAGAACGCGTAGAACACCGCCAAGGCAGTCACCAGGACGCCGGAGAAGCCGTTGGGGAACAGTCCGCCCGACGTGTTGAAGTTTTCGAGCAGGAACGGGTGGGAACCTCCGGCCAGCGGGTGGAACCCGACCAGCGCGGCCCCGCCAAAGGCAATCAGGACAACGATGGCGCCCACCTTGATGATGGAAAACCAGAACTCGGATTCGCCGAAGAAGCGCGATGAGACGGCGTTCAAGGCAAACAGAATGGACGCGAAGACGATGCACCACACCCACACCTCAATTCCCGGGAACCAGCGCTGCATGAGCAGTCCGGCCGCGGTGAACTCCGACCCCAGGGCCACTGCCCAGCACAGCCAGTACAGCCAGGCCGTGGTGAAGCCGGTGGCTGGACCGATGGACCTGGCTGCGTAGATGTGGAACGCCCCGGAGACCGGATAAGCGATGGCCAGCTCACCGAGGCAGGCCATGACCAGATAAACGACGAAGGCGCCCACGAGATAGGCGAGGACCGCGCCAAGCGGGCCTGCCTGGGAAATCGTGTAGCCCGAACTGAGGAAGAGGCCGGACCCGATGACGCCGCCCATGGCGATCATCACGAGGTGCCGGGGGCCCATTGACCGGCGGAGCCCGGGAGTAGTTCCGGCCGTGACGGAAACCTGGTGGTCCAAGCTGGCAGTGGAGGAGAGTTCCATGAATTGCTCCCGGAAGTTTGTGGGCGTGCGGACGGGATTAGCCCGTGGCCTGACGGGACCCGGGACCAGGTCGGCGCACCCGCCCGGCGTCATGAAACTAGCACCAAATCCGCGTTAAGATCCTTAAAAGCATTCACAAATGTTTATATTGCACAACATTAAGGCCGCCCGAATCCGGTCTACTCAGGCTCCCCAGCTACACCGGCGTGCTGGCACACTGGGCAGATGAAAGAGTCGCCCTCCCCCGCCCGACGACCCGGAATCCGGGCGGCCATGTTTGTGGACTTCGACAACGTGTACACGGGTCTGCTGGCCCTCGATCCCCTGGCGGCGAAGCGGTTCGCCGAGGATCCCAAGCACTGGGCGGACGCCCTGTCCGCCGGCGGCTCCGCCGAAAGTTCCCGCCGCTTCCTGATCCGAAACTGCTACCTGAACCCGGTGGTGTACTCGAAATACCGGACGTACTGGACCCGTGCGGGTTTCCGTGTGATCGACTGCCCGTCGCTGACGCAGCGCGGGAAATCCAGCACCGACATCAACCTCGTGCTGGATGCGATGGACGCACTGTCCGGCGGCGCAGGCATAGACGAGTTCTTCATCGCCTCGGCGGATGCTGATTTCACGTCGCTCATCCAGCGATTTCGGGCGGCTGACAAGATGACCACGGTCATCGCCGCCGGCGCCGTGGCCTTCGCCTACCGCGAGATGGCGGACAGCGTGGTGGAGTCCCACGACTTCGTGGCCATCCTGAACGGCACCACCGGCGAGCCCATCCGGGCCGTGGCGTCTGTTCAGCCGCCGCAGGTCCAGCCGGCTGCCAAATCCAAGCCCAAGACCATGTCGAAAACCGCTTCCGCCGCGGTCCGGGAGGTCTGCGACTTCGTTCGCGCTGCCCCGGGTCCGGTGGTCGGGGCGATGGTGGCCCACCGCGCACTCACGGCGGACCCTTCCCTGAAGACTGACTGGGGAGGGTACGGAAAATTCGGGACGTGGGTGGCCCAGATCGGCAACAGCGTTGAGTACTCCCCCTCACGGGGCGGCTGGGTCTGGGACGCGCAGCGGTTTTCCAGTGACGACCTGCCCGCGGACGCCGACGTCGAGCCCGGTATCGAGGAACGCGTCACCAGGGTGACGGACGTGCCCGCACTCTCCGCCGCCCAGTTCCGGCAACTGTTCCAGGCGATGGCGGCCAGGCTTCGCGAACAGCCGGTCAACCGCAACGAACTCTCCCGGCTCGTCCGGGACGACTGTGTCACCGCCGGCCAGCCCGTGTCCCGCGGTGCCGTGAACTTCGTCATTCAAGGTCTGGGCTACGTCAATTATCAGCTCAGTGAAAATGCGACGGCGGAAGGGCTGGCGGCGGCATGGACAGAAGACGTGGAGGAGCTTTGCCGCGTGGCGCTGATGGAGTTCGACGACGCCGAGAAGGCGGCCCTGCGGCGCTGGGCCAGTGGCGGCTATCTGGAGGTCTAGTTTCCCTCCGGCAGGCGTCGGTGAGAGGACGACGGCGGGGAGGAACCGCCGTCGTCTGTCTCGGTTTTCTTCGGTTTGCGGCCCCACGGACCGCGGGGGTCAGGCCCGGCTTCGACGCGTAACGGCGCCGAAAATCGCCAATACGATCACAGCCCCCAAAATAGCCAGCAGCCAGGTCCTGAGATCGAAGAAGTCAGCGAGTCCGCCGCCGAAGACCAGCGAGCCGATCCATCCGCCAAGGATGGCGCCAACCACACCCAGAACCAGCGTTACCACCCAACCACCGCCCTGCCTGCCGGGAAGTATAGCTTTTGCGATAGCCCCCGCGATCAAGCCGAGCAGGAGAAATCCGAGAAATCCCATGACGAGCTTCCTTCCGAATGAGAGAACCGCTTAGCTGCGGCAGGAGCAGGAATTCCTGCTGGACGGGGTAATGCCCGTTGCCTGCTGCCACTCCGCGGTCCGGGTTGCCGGCACCTGCCGGTGAGTGGATTCTAAGGAGTCCTACCAGGCCCGTCACGAGTGGCCGCCACCCGAATATTGCGGCCGCCTACGTGAATTGCCAACACAGACTACCCACGGACAGCACCTGAGGCCCAAATACCCTAGCGGGTATGCCCCCCGGTTCGTAGCCTTGGCTTCTGAAAGAGGAGGCCGAGCATGTCCGTTTGTGGAACCGAAACCGGCGGCCAGCGCCAGTGGCCGGCCGTCCCGCCCCTGAACGTAACCGTCGCATCGGCCGGGTGTTTGCCAAGGCCGGACCGTAGGCCCCCTCCGTCAGGGAGAGGCTGGCCCGATGCCGGCATCCAGGGGCAGAGTGGTTTCACCGCCGGCATCCTCCGCCGCTTCCGGTCGCTGCGGCTTGTAGACCCAGGCCACCAGCACCACCGAGATGATCATCAGCAGGAACCACGAAACCAGCTTGTCCAGCGAGACCATCTGCCAGCCGTCCACCTGGTTGGGGTAGAGCCAGGCCCCCGACCAGGTGGCGATGTTCTCCGCAATCCAGATGAACAGCGCCACCAGGACGAACGCCAGGACCAGCGGCATCCGGAACTTCCGGCGGAAGACGCGGAAATGCATGACGCACCGTCCAAAGACGGTCACGACGGCGGCCAGCAGCAGCCAGCGGGCGTCCCAGATGTAGTGGTGGGTGAAGAAGTTCACGTAGACGGCCGCGGCAATGACCGCCGTAATCCATCGCCGCGGGTACCGGCTGAAGCGCAGGTCGAAGAGCCGGTAGACGCGGACCATGTAGGAACCCACCGCCGCGTACATAAAGCCGCTGAAGAGCGGGACCGCCCCGATGCGGAGGAAACCTTCGGCCTCGTAGGACCAGGATCCGACGTCGGTCTTGAACAGTTCCATCACCGTTCCCACGATGTGGAACAGGACGATAACCCTCAGCTCGCGGACAGTTTCCAGCCGTGTGGCCACCATCAGGATCTGGATGACGACGGCGGCGAGGGTCAGGAAGTCGTTCCTGGCCAGACCGGCGTCGTCCGGGTACCACAGGCGGGCCGCCATGAGCACGGCGAGAAGCGCGGCCCCAAAGATGCATGCCCAGCCCTGCTTGAGGCCGAAAACCACAAACTCGGCGACCCTTGACCTGGCACCTCCGGCAGGGGCACTGTCCAAAAACCGATGGGCCCGCTGATCGATCACAAGCTCTACGGATGTGAAGCTCCGCACTGATCCCCCGTTTCCCTAGGCTGCGCCGAGCCTGCCCAGGCAGTAGTTCTTTGGCCAGTGCCGGACCCGGCGCGGCAGCCGTGGATACACCACCGCGGACCACCGCACGGTGCGGTCGAACCAGCGGCCATGACGTTCAGTCCACGGCAGCCCGAAGCCTTGCCGCAGGTGGTCCGGCAGAAGCCCTGCGGTAATGAAGCGGGCCAGCGGCATGACCGCACGCTGCCAGGTCCGGGGGTCTGTCGGATAGAGCAGGCCGCGGGCCACGCCTGACGCAACGGCATCGGCCTCCAGCCCCTGCAGGCAACCCTCCCAGTAACGGCCGAATGCCGCGCGGTCAGCCGGCCACAGCTCCGCGGGAAGCTGCAGTGCCGTGCCGATTCTCGCGTAGTCCCGGTACATGAGGTCAGCGGCTTCGTCGTCCAGCGCACCGTAGATTTTTTCGTAGATGGTGACGGCCGTGTCGTACAGGGTTGCCACCACCCAGAGCTGGGACTGTGCGTCGAAGGCGCTGTAGCCCGCGGAGCCGGCGTCAGGTTTGCGGCGGACGGGGGCGTGGGCGCGGTTCACGCTGCGGCGCACCGCTGCCACCTGGTCTTCAGTCCCGTACACCACTGCATACACGTAGGTGAGGGTGGCCCGAAGCCGTTCGAGCGGACGATCGGCAAAGTTGCTGTGCTCGGCAACGCCGTGGCCCACTGCCGGGTTCGCGATCTGCAGCAGGATTGCCCGCCCTGCCCCGGCCAGCAGAACGCCTTCTGCTCCCATGTCGGCAAGTCCACGCACCATGCCCACACACTACCCGAGAGCCGACCCTCGCCGCCGCCGGCGTATAGCCTTGGAACAGGAGGCAACATGACGGTTCGCAGCGCAGGGATCTTGCTTTTCCGGTGGAACCCGGAAGCCCGCCTGGAGGTCTGGATAGCCCATATGGGCGGACCTTTTTGGGCCCGCAAGGACGAGCACGCGTGGTCCATCCCGAAGGGTGAATACCCCGAGGACGAGGATGCCCTGACGGCCGCCCGGCGCGAGTTCGCCGAGGAAATGGGCACTCCGGCACCGCCGGCCGACTACTTCGAACTGGGCGCTTTCAGGCAACCCTCAGGCAAGATCATCACGGCTTTCGCGGCCGACTGGGACTTCCAGCCCGAAAGCATCGTCAGCAACACCTTCCCACTGGAATGGCCCAGGGGGTCCGGCATCATCAACCACTATCCCGAGATCGACGACGCCCGTTGGTTCAGCGAGTCCGAGGCGCGCACCAAGCTGGTGAAGGGCCAGCTGCCCATCCTTGACGCCCTGGTTCAGCGGCTCCGGGACGGCATCCAGCACTAGCCCGGACAGTCCGGGAGGTCCCGCCGTCGTCGTTCATCACTTTTTCGGTTTGGCAGTCTTGGGTGCCTTCGGCGGCAGTTCGGCGACGTGCGCCAGCGCCCGGGCCAGCCACGGCTCGATCTCTTCTGGCGACCCTTGTACCGGGAGCCCCGCATAGCCGCCCATGGGCCGTTCGGCGGAGATGAATGGCAGGGTTTCCCGGCTCGCCATCAGCTCGTCGCGGTCGGCATCCGTGAGCTTCAAGCCCAAGGTGGAGCCGTAAAGCCCCGCGAACATGTTTCCGTTGACAAAGGCGCCGAGGTTCCCGAACATCGGCTTGATCTCGATGCCCGGCAGCGCTGCCAGCAGTGACCTGAACTGCTCTTTGTCAGCCTCAGTGGGCTTTGCCATTTCCATGAGGGCGCCTTCCGGTCCGGGGCCTTCATTATCACCCGTCTACTCCTGGAAGGGGACCTTTTCCCAGGACAGGGCGGCGGGGCCGGTGGCGCTGTTGGCCGCCACCGTGAACCTGACGTAGTTGGTGGCGTTGGCTGAACCGTCCACGGTGATGCGCTGCAGGTCATCCGCCGCTTCCTGGCCGTAGATGGTCAGCCAGGGCGAGCCTTCGGCCAGGGGCCGGTTTTCGGCGTAGACGTGGCTGTCGCCGTTGATGAGGTATACCGGGCCGTCGAAACGGTTGGTTTCCTCGGTGACCGTCCGGACGATTTCACGGAAGCCCGACACGGAGTCCGGGTTCGCCGTGGCAGCGGCGAGCAGCGACGGATCAAACATGTCCGCCTGGGTCATGAGCACCACTGCACGGTCGTTGCGGCGGGTCGCGTCCCGGAACGTGTCCCGCACCTGTTCGAGGACAGCCTGCGTGCGGTGCTCCACTTCGGCCTGCTGCTCGGGCGTGACCGAGGTTTCGCCGATGCCGGTCCAGGGCAGGAGCGAGTTGTTGCTGCCCTGGACGTTGACCACGGAGAACGCCACGCGGTTCTTCGTGAAGCGGACGTTCTCGGGCAGCCCGAGGTCTTCCTGTGTCTTCAAGGGCATCGTCTTCCCGAGGGTCTTGCCGGGCTCGTTGAAGAAGACTTCCCGAAGCTTGGCCAGCCGTTCGAGCGGGTTGTAGGCGCCGTTGTTTCCACGGTGGCAGTCCACCCACTCGTTGTCACCGGGCGTGTAGACCAGCGGGTGTTCGAAGGTGTCGAATTCGGCGCGGATGTATTCGAAGTATTCATCCGAACAAACGGAGGACCCGTTCTTGATATCGCCCACGTGGGCGACGAAATCCAGGCTGCTGTCGGCGTTGATGTCCTGGATGCGGGCGGGAAACTTGGCGATTTCGGCATCGCCGTAGGGGATGTCGCCGATGACGCCGAAGCTGAATGCCTGCTGTCCGGCATCGTCTTCACCTGCGTTGGCGGCAGCGGACGGGCCCGCAAACCCGGTCAGGGACATGAGTGCCACGAGGGCGGTGGCAGCGCTTTTTATGAGCACAGAGGTTCTCCTTGGTGCGTCTCAACGGGATTCCGCCCAAGCGATCCGGCCGTGAGCGAGGGTGCCTGAAAAGAGTGCCTGTGGCGGACGAACGCGCGAGAACCCCACGGTGTCGGGTCCGTGAACAGTGAGTGTCGCGGCCGGACGCTGTCCGCCCTTTGTTCGTGCCTGAGAGAATGGCCCAATGGAGGTCGCCCTGGGACTGTTGGTTCTCGTGGCGGTGGTCTGTGCCGGGAGCGCCCTGGGCCGGAAGCTCAACGTCTCGGTGCCGCTGCTGCTGGTGCTGGCCGGCGTCGCGGGGTCGTTCCTCCCCTTCGTTCCGCACATTGAACTGAATCCGGAACTGGTCCTCGTCGGGCTGTTGCCGCCGCTGCTGTACGCCGCCGCGCTGCGGACCTCGCTCTTTGATTTCGGCTCCAACCGCCGCGCCATCGGGCTGCTCTCGGTGGGCTATGTCATCTTCGGAACGCTCGCCGTGGGCTTCGTGGTGTGGTGGCTGTTCCCGGAGATCCCGCTGGCCGCCGCGATCGCGCTCGGCGCCGTCGTGGCGCCGCCTGATGCGGTGGCCGCGACGGCCATCGCACGGAAGGTGGGCATGCCGCGCCGGATTGTCACCATCCTCGAGGGTGAATCCCTGGTCAACGACGCCACGGCCTTGGTCTGCCTCCGTGCTGCCATCGCCGCCATCTCGGGGTCCGTGTCCGCGGCCGGGATCGCGGGCGGATTCCTGCTCGCCGCCGGCGGTGGCCTGGTGGTAGGCCTGGCCGCCGCCTACGTGCTGACCGTACTCCGTAAGAGGATCCGAAACGTCGCGATCAACACTTCGACGTCGCTCGTTGCCCCGTTTGTCGCTTACCTTCCGGCCGAGGCGATCCACGCCTCCGGGGTGCTCGCCGTCGTCGTCACCGGGCTCGTGATGGGGACAAAGGCGCCGTCCATGCCCAACGGCGCCGCACGGCTGAGCCAGCGGAGTAACTGGAACACGGTGCAGTTCCTGCTGGAAAACTCCGTATTCCTGCTGATCGGGCTGCAGGTCCGGACCATCATCGACGGCGTCCAGGACGACTCGCTTGGCGCCGGCCGGATCTGGGCCGGTTGCGCCGTGATCCTGCTGGCGGTGCTGGTGCTCCGGCCGGTGTGGGTGTTCCCGGCAACGTACCTGCCCCGGCTGATTCCGTCCGTGCGGCGGGCGGACCCGGCACCGCCCTGGCAGTTCGCCGCGATCGTGTCCTGGGCCGGGATGCGCGGGGTGGTGACGCTGGCCGCGGTGCTGGTGCTGCCCGCGGAACTGGAACACCGTTCGGTGTTGATTCTGGCCGCCCTGGTGGTGGTGGGCGGCACGCTGACGCTGCAGGGGTTCACTCTTCCGGGGCTGGTCCGGTTGCTCCGCGTGCAGGGTCCGGACCAGCGCGAGGACGCCCTCAACCAGGCCTCTTTGATGCAGCTCGCCACCTCTGCCGGAGTGGCCCGCCTGCAGGAACTGCGCACCGACAACGACCCGCCGGAGGTGGTGGCGATGCTGAAGCGGCGGACCCAGGAGCGCGGGCTGGCGGCCTGGGAGCGACTGGGCCGGCCCGCGTCGGAAGCAGCGACCCCCAGCCAGCGCTACGCCCAGCTGCGGCTTGCCATGCTGGAAGCTGAACGCGCGAAGGTGCTGGAGCTGCGTAGGGGCGGCGAGTACGCCCACGAGGTCCTCAGCGAAGTCCTGGACCGGCTGGACGTTGAGGAATCGATGCTCGACCTTTCCCTGAATGAACTGGACACTTCCGGCGAGGGCGGCGGGGAGGGCATCGCCAGGCCCGGCGGGGTGTGCGGTCACCTGGAGTCCGCCCGCTCCCCCGCTGTGCCCCGCGACGCCTCCTGCGCGGACTGCGTCCGGGAAGGCACGACGACGGTGCACCTCAGGATGTGCCTGGCCTGCGGCAACGTGGGGTGCTGCGATTCCTCCCCCGGAACGCACGCCTCCAGGCACTTCGAGGCCACCGGCCACCCGGTGATGCGGAGCATCGAGCCGGGCGAGGACTGGCGCTGGTGCTACAAGGACGACCTGCTGGGGTGATGGCCGGGCGCACAGCTTCGAACATGGGCCACAAGCCCGAGGTCAGCTGTTCGTGGCGCGGATAGCGTCTGCCACGCTTTCAAGGTGCAGCCGCATGGCCTCGGCTGCCTCGTCCGGGTCGTGCCGGCACACGGCATCGATAATGGCCAGGTGCTGCGGGAGGGAGACACTGGGGCGCCCCGGCTGACGGGCCAGCTGGAACTGAAAACGCACGGCCTGGCCGCGCAGCCGTTGAATGGTTGCTGCCGCTGTCTTCTGTGCACTCACCGCAATGATCTTGGCATGGAGGCGTTGATTGCACGCCGAGTATGACTCCCTGTCGCCGCGTTGGACCGCTTCCTCCATCTCCTTGGCAAGCCCCCGGAGTTCGTCCGATTCAGCGTCGGTTATTCTCTCTGCTGCCTTCCGGGCACACAGCGCCTCGAGTGCGGCTCGCACTTCCGTGATCTCCAACGCCTCATCGACAGAAACGGCCCTGACCCTGGCCCCGCGGTTCTGGACACGCTCAACAAGCCCTTCGACGCTCAGCTCGGACAAAGCGACGCGAACGTTGCCCCGGCTGGCCCCATACTCGGCCGCCAGGTCGGCTTCCACGAGCCGCTGCTTTGGCACGAGCTCGCCCCTGATGATCGCGCTGCGCAAAAGGTCAGCCAACTCCTGGGCAGAAAGGGCTCCTCCGACGCTCTCGTCAACGGTTGTCACGCTGCCCCTTTCGGAACTCCTCTGGGTGAACTCTCTCCTTGCATTGTAAACAATTTTGTCAGCGCTACCAGGATCAGCCGCACTGCGTGCGCGGACAGGCTGCAAAAAGTTTTGCTGACGATATTGCTAACAATTTCGTCAACGGTTATCGTTGTGTGTATTGCATCACTAACGAGGGAGCGAACACCGTGGTTCAAGCGACCATCCAGGGAAACAAGAAGGGCCGCCCGCGTGTCCAAGGCAGCCAGACCGCGATTCCGTGCTGGTTCATGCGCGGAGGTACTTCGAAGGGACCCTTCTTCCGGGCCGACGACCTTCCACAGGACCAGCCTTCCCGCGACGCCATACTGCTGGCAGCGATGGGATCCCCCGATCCCCGTCAAATCGACGGAGTGGGTGGCGCCGCTCCGCTGACAAGCAAAGCCGGCATCGTCGACGTCAGTGAGCGCGACGGCGTGGATCTGGAGTTCCGGTTTGCCCAACTCCAGCCGGACAGCGACGTCGTCGACCTGACTCCCAATTGCGGCAACATGCTCGCGGCGGTGGTGCCCTTTGCGCTGGAGTCCGGTCTCCTCACCGCCCACGACGACACCACAACGGCCCGGGTCCTCACCCTCAACACGGGCCTTGTAGCCGAGATCACCGTGCCTACCCCGGCCGGTGAGTCCGGCCGGTATGTGGAGTACGCCGGCCACACGCGCATTGACGGCGTCCCCGGAGCCGCCGCGCCTATCTCCATCAACTTCCTCGACACGGCCGGGTCGGTGTGTTCGTCGCTCCTGCCCACGGGTAACGTCCGTGACCGCGTGGACGTGCCCGGCATCGGACCTGTGGAGGTGACGTGCATCGACAACGGCCAGCCATTGGTGATCGTTGCCGCAGCCCCGCTCGGCCGCACTGGGTACGAGTCGACGGCGGCACTGAACGGGGACCAGGATCTCAAGTCCCGTTTGGAGGTCCTGCGCCTTGCCTGCGGCGAACTGATGGGCCTCGGTGATGTGACGGGCAGGAACTATCCCAAAATGACGCTCGTTTCGCCGCCAGCCCAGGGCGGCGCGATCAACACCCGCAGCTTTATCCCCCACGTCTGCCATGACTCCATCGGCGTCCTGGCCGCAGTCACAGCGGCAACCGCCTGCGTGATCGAGGGAACTGTCGCACATGACGTCGCGAGGGTTGGCTCCGGCCCCCGAATCCAAGTGTCCGTGGAGCATCCGGCCGGGGAGTTCAGCATTGAACTGGGCCTTGACCCGGTAAACCCCCAGCGCGTGATCAAGTCAGCGCTGCTGCGCACGGCCCGGCTCATTATGGCCGGCGACGTCTTCGTACCCTGCCGTATCTGGAACCCTGATGCGGCCTCGCCTAAGGAAGAGCACTCATGATCATCGATAGCCATGGCCACTTCACCACGGCCCCCGTGGAATTGGAGCAGTGGCGGAACCGGCAGATCGCCGGCCTCGAAAACCAGGCTGAAGCCCCTGTCCCGGCAGAACTGCGCATTACGGATGACCAACTGCGGGAAAGCATCGAAGGAAACCAGTTGCGCCTCATGGACGAGCGCGGAATCGACCTGACCGTCTTCTCCCCCCGGGCTTCGTTCATGGCCCACCACGTCGGCGGCTTCGAGACCTCCGCAGAGTGGGCAGCCATCTGCAACGAACTCTGTTTCAGGGTCAGCGAACTCTACCCCGAGCGTTTTGTGCCGGCGGCCATGCTCCCCCAGTCCCCCGGCGTCGACCCCGCCACCTGCATCCCCGAACTCACGCGGTGCGTGGAGGAGTACGGTGCAGTGGCGCTGAACCTGAACCCCGACCCGTCCGGCGGCCATTGGACGGCGCCGCCGCTCACCGACCGGTCCTGGTATCCCATCTACGAGAAGATGGTCGAGTACGACATTCCGGCGATGATCCACGTCAGCACCAGCATCAATCCGGCCTTCCACTCCACCGGAGCCCACTACCTGAACGCCGATACCACCGCCTTTATGCAGCTGGTCCAAGGCGATCTGTTCGCGGACTTCCCCACGCTCAGGCTGGTCATTCCCCACGGCGGGGGCGCCGTGCCTTACCACTGGGGACGTTTCCGGGGTCTGGCCATGGCGTTGAAGAAGCCTCCGCTGGAAGAACACGTGATGCGGAATGTCTACTTCGACACCTGCGTCTACCACCAGCCAGGCATCGACCTGCTGCTGGACGTGGTGCCCACCCGCAATATCCTCTTCGCCTCCGAAATGATCGGGGCCGTCCGGGACATCGACCCTTGCACGGGGCACAACTTCGACGACACCGCCCGGTACATCGATAACGCCGGCCTTTCAGAGGCTGACTTGGCCGCCGTTCAGGAACACAACGCCCGCGCCGTCTACCCGCGGCTGAATGCCCTTCTCAAGCAGCAGGGCCGCTAAAACACTTACAAGGAGCACAGATCCATGCAGGAACTCGGAGTCGTACACCGAAATATCAACCGGACCTCCCCCGCGGACGTCGACGCGCTGGCGGCATTCGGTGTCAGCACAATCCATGAAGCCATGGGCCGCCTGGGCCTGATGCGCCCTTACATCCGCCCGGTCTACCCCACGGCCAGGCTGTGCGGCACCGCGGTCACGGTACTGCTTCAGCCGGGTGATAACTGGATGCTGCACGTGGCAGCCGAACAGATCCAGCCCGGCGATGTCCTCGTCGCTGCGTGTACCACTGAATGCGAGGACGGGTTCTTCGGCGATCTGCTCGCCACGTCCGTCCGTGCCCAGGGCGGCGTGGGACTGGTGATCGACGGTGGCTGCCGGGATGTTGCCTCCTTGCAGGAGATGGACTTTCCCGTCTTCAGCAGGGCCATCAACTCCAAAGGCACTATCAAAGCCACGCTCGGCTCGGTCAACGTTCCGGTCGTTTGCGCCAACGCCCTGGTCAACCCCGGCGACGTCGTAATCGGTGACATCGACGGCGTCGTCGTGATTCCGGCCAGCCGTGCAGCAGACGTGGCAGAAGCGGCCCGGCAGCGCGAAGCAAACGAAGAGGGCAAGCGCCAGCGGTTCGCGACGGGCGAGCTTGGACTCGACATCTATTCCATGCGGCAGCCGCTGACCGCGGCCGGCTTGCGGTACATCGACTGATGAATAGTCTGGTCACAGGAGAACTCATGAGTGCCCCGTTTACTAAATCCCCCGGTTGGCTGGACTGGTATCGCAACCCCTCCACACCCCGTTTCGCCCTCCCGCAGGGGACGGTGGACGCCCACTGCCACGTCTTCGGTCCCGGGGCCGAGTTCCCCTTCGCTCCGGAGCGCAGGTACACCCCCGGGGACGGAGGCAAGGAGGAGCTATTCGCCCTTCGCGACCACCTCGGAGTCAGCCGCAACGTCATCGTGCAGGCGACATGCCACGGCGCTGACAACAGCGCAATGGTGGACGCGGTCCAGGCTTCCGGCGGCCGGGCACGGGGCGTCGCGACGGTCCGGCCCGACGTGACTGATGCCGAGCTCAGGCGGCTGGATGAGGCCGGCGTGCGGGGCGTGCGGTTCAACTTCCTCAAACGGCTGGTCAGCGCCGCCCCGAAGGACGACCTCGCCGCTATTGCCGAAAAGATCGCTCCCTTGGGCTGGCACATCGTCATTTACTTCGAGGGTGCAGACCTCGCGGAGCTGGAAGGCTTCTTCGCTTCTCTTCCCACCCCGCTCGTGGTGGACCACATGGGGCGTCCGGACGTCACCAAGCCAGTTGACGGCCCCGAGTTCGCCCGCTTTCTGCGATTCACTGACAGGAACAATGTGTGGGTCAAAGTCAGTTGTCCGGAGCGTCTCAGCCTCACCGGCCCGCCGGCGCTCGACGGCCAGGAGCACGCCTATACGGACGCAGTGCCGTTCGGGCGCCGGGTCATCGCGGAGTTCCCGGACCGCGTGCTGTGGGGCACTGACTGGCCGCACCCCAACCTCACGGATCACATGCCCGATGACGGGCTCCTCGTCGACTACATACCGCAGGTGGCGGTGACCGCCGAGCAACAGCACAAGCTGCTCGTCGACAACCCGATGCGGCTTTACTGGCCTGGCGACGACGCCTAGCCCCTTCCCCGACCCCATCTTCCCAGAGGAATCCAATGATGCACTCCAATGCGGCAAACCGGCTCGACCGGCTTCCGATCTCCAAATTCCACAAGATCACCTTGGTCGCCGTATCCTTCGCGTACTTCTTCGAATTCGCGGACATCAACAGCTTTGCCACCACCGTCCCCAAACTCATCAAGCTGTGGGGCGTCACGATCAACCAGATCGCGTACGTCACGTCCGCATCGTTTGTCGGCATGTTCTTCGGGTCGCTCATCGCGAGCTGGCTCGCTGACCGGTGGGGACGCAAGAAGGCGCTGGTCATTACAACGCTATGGTTCTCCGCTTTCTCATTCGCCGCCGTTTTCTCCTGGGACATCATCTCGCTCGGAGTCTTCCGGGTACTGACCTCGGCTGGTCTCTCAGCGATGACCGTGGTTGCGGTCATCTACGTCAACGAGATCTTTCCGGCCGCCGTCCGCGGCAAATACCAGGCCTACGCCATCGTCATCGGAATCTGCGGAACCCCCGCCACCAACCTCATCGCCAG
This sequence comes from Arthrobacter sp. LjRoot78, assembly GCF_964254335.1. Taxonomy (NCBI): domain Bacteria; kingdom Bacillati; phylum Actinomycetota; class Actinomycetes; order Micrococcales; family Micrococcaceae; genus Arthrobacter; species Arthrobacter sp. LjRoot78. The sequence continues at coordinate 3,952,295 of NZ_CAXUTG020000001.1, forward strand.
CGTGGTGGTTCCGCTCAGCGACTGGTCGTGGCGGCTGGTGTTCCTGTGGGGATCGCTTGGCATTGTCTTCATTTTCTTCACGCGCTACCTGAAGGAGTCCCCCCGATGGTTCGAGAGTAAAGGCGAGTACGGCAAGGCCGACGCCGCCCTCGCCGAGATCGAGGAACGCGTTGCCGCGGAGAAGGGACCGCTGGCCACCCCTGCTGCGCCGGCCACCTCAGCACAAACGACCAAAGCCAAGGCCCCGTTCAAGCTACTGCTCCAAAAGAAATACCTCGGCCCCACCCTCCTCCTAACGGTCCTGTGGGTGACGCAGACGGTTGGCTTCTTTGGATACTCGAGCTGGGCACCGACGCTGCTGGCCAAGGAAGGCTTCAGCGTGGAAAATTCCATCTTCTACGTGGCGCTGACCACCGTAGGAGCACCGCTGGGATCCTTCTTGGCCTCCCTAGTGACGGACCGCTTCGAGCGTAAATGGTGCCTGGTCGTGTTCGGCACGACCATCGCGATCTGCGGACTCTTCTACGGGCTCACCTTCAACCCGATCCTGATCGTCGTTTTCGGGTTCCTCGTGAATCTCTTCGAGCGCGGCTACACAGCCCTCGCCTATGCCTACTCGCCGGAACTGTTCGACACAGCAGGCCGCTCCCTGGGAACGGGCGTCTCGTACGGCTTGGGCCGGCTTTCCAATGCCGCAGGTCCGCTGATCATCGCGGCCTTGTACAACGGCAGCGGATACCAAAGCGTCTTCTTCTTCATCGCCGGCACCTGGCTGTTTGGCGCTCTCGCTCTGGCCTTCTTCGGGCCCAAAACCCGGCAGACACGTCTGGCGGCTCCCGCCAAGCCACAGAATCTGGCCCCGTCAGCTTCAAAGAATCAGGTGTAAGGTCCGAAACTGATCATCAAGAGCTGAGCGGACGACGGCGGAATGTTCCCGCCGTCGTCCGATTGCTGCTTAAAGGGCAAACACTCGGCAAACAACGGGGAAACAGGCGCCCGGAAAGCCCAATCCGCTACTCGCGGGTAGGAATACTGGAAGGCATGACTACCTTTACTCGTCGTCAAGTTCTGCGTTCAGCGGGAGTGGCCGCCGTGGCCGGAACCATGGCCACCAGCACTCCCGCGGGAGCGTTTTCAGCCTCCCAAAGCGGCGTCTTTGGCTACGGGGTCGCTTCAGGAGACCCTATGCCGGACAGTGTGCTGCTGTGGACCCGCGTGACGCCCACCCCGGAATCACTACCCGGCAGTGGTGCCGGCCCGGACGTTTCCGTCCGATGGGAAGTATCCGCCGATTCCGCGTTTACGAAAGTGGCGGCCCGGGGTACTGCCTCCACAGGCCCGGGCCGCGACCACACCGTCAAGGTCATTGCGGGCCGGCTCGCCCCCGGAACGAGCTACTGGTACCGGTTCATCTTCGGACAGGAGATCTCACCCGCTGGCCGCACCCGCACGGCACCGGCGGCAGGCGCCCCGGTGGACCGGCTGAAGTTCGGTGTCGTTTCCTGCGCCAACTGGCAGGCCGGCTATTTCTCCTCCTACCGCCACCTCGCAGCCCGCGGGGACCTCGACGCTGTGCTCCACCTCGGCGACTACCTCTACGAATACGGCCCGGGCGAATACCAGGCGCGCGACGTGCTGGTCCGTCCACACGAACCCGCGCACGAGATGACCCAACTGGCCCACTACCGCCGTCGCCACGCCCAGTACAAGACCGACACCGACCTGCAGGCCCTGCATGCCGCCGCGCCGTTCATCGTGACCTGGGACGACCATGAATCGGCCAACGACGCCTGGAAGAGCGGCGCCGAGAACCACACTGAGGGCGCCGAAGGGGCGTGGAGCGCGAGGTTTGCCGCGGCGCACCAGGCCTACGCCGAATGGATGCCCGTGCGCTACGAACCGGGCGGCCAGATTTACCGCCGGCTGGACTTCGGCTCGCTGGCCAGCCTGTCCATGCTTGACCTCCGTTCCTACCGGGACCAGCAGGCGGCCAACGGCACGGATGCTGCGGTCACTGACCCCGCCCGCACGATCACCGGCGCCGCCCAGATGGACTGGCTGCTGGGCAACCTCAAGTCAACGGGCCCACAATGGAAGCTCGTGGGCAACCCGGTCATGATCGCACCCGTCCGGGTGCCCTCGACCCTGAGCACGGCGGAACTGGCCGGGGTCCAGAAGCTGATGGGCGGGACGAGCATCAGCGGAGTGCCATACAACGTGGACCAGTGGGACGGTTACGAGGCCGACCGGAACCGCGTGGTCCGCCACCTGCGGGACAACGCCGTCAAGGACACGGTTTTCCTCACCGGAGACATCCACTCCGGCTGGGCCTGCGACATCCCCGCCGATCCGGCCAGCTACCCTGCCACCGGCGATTCCGTGGCCACGGAACTGGTGTGCACGTCCGTCACGAGCGACAACCTCGATGACATCCTGAACGTCCCGCCCCGGACCGGATCCGTCGCCGTGGAGAACGCCATCAAGGCGGCGAACCCGCACGTGAAATACCTTGATTTCGACTCACATGGCTATTCCGTCCTGGACGTGACGGCCGCCGGAGTCCGGATGGACTGGTATGTCCTCGCCGAACGCACCTCCGCCAGCTCAGGATCCACGCTGTCCACATCGTTCAACGTTCAAGCCGGCACCGGCAAGGTCACCCCGGCACAGGGAGGACTCCAGTGAGCCAATCACCGCAGCAGCGTACGCCCGCCAGCAACATACCTTCGACGCCGGGACGACGCCAGTTCCTGAAGTTCGCCGCTGCCGGCGGTGCCGCCGTCGTCCTTTCCTCCGCGCAAGGAACGGCGTGGGCGGCGCCGGCGGCGGGCCGGACCCGGAGCTACGTGCTCGTGGTGGACGGCTGCCGCCCGGACGAGATCACCGCCACGCTGACGCCGAGGCTGGCTGGCCTGCGTGCGGCCGGCACGAATTTCCCGGCGGCTCGCTCACTGCCTGTCATGGAGACCATTCCCAACCACGTGATGATGATGACGGGAGTGCGCCCGGACCGCTCAGGCGTTCCGGCCAACGCGATTTTCGATCGGGCCGAGGGCCTGGTCCGCGACCTCGACCGGCCCACGGACCTGCACTTCCCCACCCTCCTGGACCGGTTGCAGGAGCGCGGACTGACCACCGGCTCGGTGCTGAGCAAGAACTACCTCTACGGCATCTTCGGCACCCGCGCCAGCTACCGCTGGGAACCCCAGCCGCTGCTGCCGGTCACCGGTCACGCGCCCGACGCCGCCACGATGGACGCGCTGCTCGCGATGGTGGGTGGACCCGACCCGGACTTCGTCTTCACCAACCTCGGCGACATCGACCGCGTGGGGCACTCCGATCTCACGGGAACCACGCTGCGGGCTGCACGTGAAGCTGCCCTCGCCGACACAGACGTGCAAGTGGGGCGTTTCATCGACCACCTCAAGAGCACAGGCAAGTGGGATTCCAGCGTGGTGATGGTGTTGGCGGACCACTCCATGGACTGGTCCATCCCCACGAACGTGGTTTCCGTCGACCTGATCCTGCAGTCCCGGCCGGAGCTGCAGTCCAACATCAAAATCGCCCAGAACGGCGGGGCGGACCTGCTCTACTGGACCGGCTCCGACGCCGACCGCACCGCAGGCCTGGCCGCCGTCGGGCAGTTGGTCGCGGCGCATGAGGGCGTCCTGTCGGTCAACAGGCCCGCGGACCTGCGCCTGGGGGCCGAAGCCGGAGACCTCGTGGTCTACTGCCGTGCGGGCTGGCGTTTCTCGGACCCGTACGTGGCGTCCAACCCCATCCCTGGCAACCACGGGCACCCCGCCACCGAGCCCATTCCATTCTTCATCTCCGGCGGCAGCCCGCTGGTGGTTCCGGGGTCGGTGTCTTCGGAGCCGGCGAGGACTGTCGATGTCGCACCGACCATCGGCGACATTTACGGACTCAAGGCGCCGGCTGGCGGGTACGACGGAACGTCGCGGTCCAGCGCCCTGAGGCTCTGACCTCCTTGAGCGGACGACGACGGCGGCACCCCAGTGAGTGCCGCCGTCGGACGCTTCCCGGGTGTTGCGGTCAGCCGAACAGCCAGGCCGCTCCCAGGAGGAGCGGGACCGCCAGGACCGTGGTGAACACGGCGGTTGACTGCGCGATGCCCTGACCGGCGCCGTAGCGGACCGAGTAGAGGACCACATTTTGCCCGGTGGGAAGGATCGCGCAGGCCGTGACCACGAAGGTGCTGAACGCGTCGAGGTGGAAGACGAATGCGGCCAACGCCCAGGCGAGTGCCGGTTGAATGGCGGATTTGAGGATCACCGCCACAGAGGTGGGAACACGGTCACTGAGCCCGGGCCGGACAGAGAGTCCGTGGAGCGACATGCCAAAGATGATCAGCATCAGCGGGACCGCCAACTGGGCCACCAGGGCCAAGGGATCCAGAACCAGGCTGGGCACTTCAATCCCCGCGGCGCTGACCATCACGCCAAGGATGGCCGCCACGGTTACCGGATTGCGGAACGGAATGGAGAGGATGCGCCAGATGGAAACGTGCTTCCCCGCCGGATCCGTGAGGTCCAGGATAGTCAGGGCTATGGGCGTCAGGATGGCCAGCTGGAACAGCATGATGGGCGTGACGTAGGTGGCGCTGCCGAGGATGTAGAGCGACAACGGTACACCCAGGTTCGTGGAATTCACGATGCCCACGGACAGCGCACCGATGGTGGTGCGCCGGACACCCCAACGGCCAATCGCACCCGCAACGGTGAACACGAGCATGACGGCCACTGCCGTCACCACGGAGATCAGGCCCGTGCTGCTCAGGACGTCGGAAATGTGCCGGGACGCGATGGCGGAAAACATGAGGCAGGGCAGCCCCACCATGAAGGTCAGGGTGGACAGGACCTTGCTCCCCTGCGGGCCCAGCGCCTTGGTTCTGCCGAGGATGTAGCCGATGAGCAGCACCACGCTGACAACAAAGAAACCCTTGAGGACTCCGTCCAAACCGTTTTCCTCAATCTTTTCTGCCGGAGGGCCGGCTGATGACGCGGCTGACTGGGAACGGGTCAAGCCTATAGCGGCGGCCGTAACCGGCAGATTCTGCGGCGTAATCTTGAGGCATGACGGCAAGCTACAGGTATGACGTGGAGGTAGAGCACCTGCTGGTGTCCCCGGCGCACGCCTACTTCGGCCGCGCCCGCGAGGGTGCGGCCGACGTTCCGACCACCGACGCCGAGCGGGTTGAACTGGTGGCGGGCAAGGGCATTGTGGGCGACCGTTTCTTCGGCAAGGCTGCGCATATGGATGCCGCCGTCACCCTCTTCGCCATCGAGGCGCTCGAAGCCATGGCCGCGGAGTTGGGGGCAGGCCCTCTTGACCCGCTGCTGACGCGGCGCAATGTGGTCCTCAGGCGTGCAGACCTGGCACCGTTGCTGGGCGGAGAATTTGCGCTCGAATCACGCGGGGACGTTGTTCGGTTGAAGGCCGGACGGCCCGCCCATCCCTGCGCCTGGATGGACCAGATGCTCGCGCCAGGCGCCCACAAGGCGATGCGCGGGCGGGGCGGGGTTCGCTGCCAGGTGCTGTCGGGCGGCATCCTGCACCGCGGCCCGGCAGTGCTGGTCAGCCCCGTTCCCCTCGACCCCGGCAGCGCCGGCAGGCCGACGCTGCTCCGCCCGTCGCGGCTGCCTTAGCGCGGCGGGCACAACGGAAGCGGCCGACGGCGGGAAGTCCCGTCGTCGTCCGCCTGCCCTTGGTGCCGCTACGCTCTGTGATGTTCCGTAGCTGACCGCCCGGCCCCTCCGGTTCCGGCTTTGCCGGCCGGCTGGCCTTCGCCGGCGCCCTGACGCCGCGGCGCAGCCGGGTTGTTGATCCTGCCGGCCCGCGCTTCGGCCACGAGAAGTCTCTTCTTCACGATGACGCTCCTGCGGGTTCCCGGTAGCGGCTTTCCGGAACATCGGTGATGAACATGTGCCCCGGCGTGTGGCTGATGGCAAAGGAGGGCCTGGACGCCATCACGGCGCTCTGCGGTGTCACGCCGCAGGCCCAGAAGACCGGGACTTCGCCTGGCCGGATCTCCACCGCGTCACCGAAGTCGGGGCGGTTGATGTCAGCGATGCCAAGGTCTTCCGGGGACCCGACGTGAATCGGGCTGCCGTGGACCTTCGGTACTTCCGACGTCACCCTGATGGCCGTTTCGACCAGCCCGGGCGGCATCGGGCGCATGGACACCACCATCGGACCGTGAATCCGTCCTGCCGGAGTGCACTCAATGTTCGTGCGGTACATGGGCACGTTGCGGCCGGTTTCCGTGTGCCGCAGCGGGATGCCCTCACCAGCAAGCGCCGCCTCGAAGGTGAAGCTGCAGCCGATGAGGACGCCCACCATGTCATCACGCCACACCGATGTTGCGTCAGTGACCTCGTCGGCAAGTTCGCCGTCCACCCACACGCGGTAGGAGGGGATGTCAGTGCGTATGTCCGACCCTGCAGCGAGGACGCTTTCGTAGTGCCCCGCCCGGATGATGTCGATAACGGGGCAGGCCTTGGGATTAAGCCGGCAGAACTCAATGAATTCGTCGGCGTAGTCGGCCGTCACCGCGATCAGGTTCGCCTGGGTGTAGCCGTCGCTCCATCCGGAGGTGGGCGTGACCAGGCCGTTGCGGAACTTCAGGCGCGCGTCGGAGGGTGCCATGAGGGCGTTGGCCTGGCTCATCGGGCCAGCGCCTCAGCGGGTTCGCCCGAGGACTGAAGGTATTCCTCGTCCTCGGCGACGTTGGAGTTCCGGCCCAGGGCCAGGCCCACCAGGGTCAGCAGGCATGCGACGCTGAGGTACATGGCCACCGGGACCCAGCTGTGGAAAGTACTCAGCAGCAGGGTGAACATGAACGGTGCAATGGCGCCGCCGATGATACCGGCGAAGGTGTACGCCAGCGAACTGCCGGTGGAGCGGAGCCGCGGCGAGAACTGCTCAACCACGAAGGCCGCCTGCGGGCCGTACATGAACGAGTGGCAGAGCAGGCCCAGGACCGTTCCCACAATCAGCATGACCGGGGACCGTCCTTCGAGGACGATGAAGAACAGGTAAGCCCACACCGCGGCGGCCACTGCGGCTATGCCGTAGACCAGACGGCGGTTGATGCGGTCTGAGATGGCCCCGGCAAGCGGCATGGTGAAAAGCTGGAGGGCTGACCCGATAAGTACAGCCACAAGTACTTGGCCGCGGTCGAAGCCAAGCTCCTGGATGCCGTAGGTGAGGGTGAAAACCGTGCACAAAGCGTAGGTGACATCCGGGCCGATCCGGCTGAGCATGGCTGCGATCAGGGGCCGGCGCTGGGTGGTCAGGACTTCCCGGATCGGGGCCTTGGGCTTGTCTCCCCTGGCTTCCATCGCTTTGAAGATGGGGGTGTCCTCAAGCTTGAGCCGGATCCAGAGCCCGAAGGCCACCAGCAGCGCCGAGATAAGGAACGCGATCCTCCAGCCATAGTCGAGGAAAGCTTGCTCTGACAGGGTCAGGGTCAGGACGGCGAGCGCACCGTTGGCCATCAGGTTGCCGGCGGGAGGGCCAATCTGCGCGGCAGATGCCCAGAATCCGCGGCGGTTGGGGTCACCGAATTCGCTGGAGAGCAGCACTGCGCCACCCCATTCGCCGCCGACACCGACGCCCTGGGCAAAGCGGAGGAAGACCAGGATGGCGGGAGCGATGACGCCGATATTGTCGTACGTGGGCAGCAGGCCGATAAGGAACGTAGCGACGCCGATGAGCATAAGCGTGATGACCAGGATTTTCTTGCGGCCGATCTCATCCCCCAACCGCCCGAAGATAATGCCGCCGACGGGCCGGGAAATGTAGCCCACCGCGTAGGTCGAGAAGGCCAGCAGGGTGCCCGTGACGGGGTCCGAGGCCGGGAAGAAGATCAGTGGGAAAACGATCGCGGCCGCGGCTGAGTAGACGGCGAAGTCATAGAACTCCAGCGCGGTTCCAGTCAGGCTGGCGGCGAATGCCTTGTACATGCCCTTGCGCCCAACAAAGGGTTTCGGGTCACCGGGGGCCATTACTGATGGAGTGGCCATTTGTATCCTCCATGAAAAGTGCGGATGTCATCCGCATGCGGGCGGATGCTGCTGGGGCGCCTTCTTCTGTCCGGCTCGCAGCGTCGCAAGCGGAGCATTAGGGCGGGTGTGCAGCTACCGTGAGGGCTGCAAGGTCGAGAGGTAATCGTTGGATCGTTGAACAATCCGAACTGTTGAACAATCTACGCGACGCAGATCACACCGTCAAGGGTTGACTGTGATTCGGCGGAGTGCCGGGATGGGATATTTCGGGCGCGCCGGGGTTCCTTCCCGCCGTCCGTCCGAGCGGTCGACGGCGGGAGTTCCCGCCGTCGACCGCCTTGCTTTTGGTGCCGCTTCCCTACAGTTCCGGCTGGTCCGGTATGAACGCCTCCCGGGCCAGCCGGGTGAAGTCCGCGACGAGAACCGAGGGATCGTCTTTCCACGAGGCCAGGAACACGGAAATCGGAGGGGCATCGCGGACCGGCCGGTAGGTGATTCCCGGCCTTGGATTCTGCGCCGCCGTGGCCTCCGAGGACATTCCGACGGCCTGTCCCGTGGAGATGAGGGTCAGCCATTCATCCACGCCCTGCACCAGCCGGACCGACGCCGGCCCGTCCATGCCCTGCCAGAGGTCTTCCGTGGTGGTTCCCGTCCGGTGGTCGACCGCAATCGTTCGTCCGGCGAAATCGGACAGGCGGAGGAAACGCCTCCGGGCGAGCGGATCCCCCTTCGCGAGGGCACCGTAGCGCGCTTCCGTGCCGATCATCGTCGTGGCGAAGCGGTTGTCAGTCAGCGGACGCCGGACGACGGCGATGTCGACGCCCCCGTTTGCCAGGCCGCCCGCCGGGGCATTCGACTGGACCCAGATCAGGCGCACCGCAGGGTGGAGCTCTTCCCATTTTCGCTGCAGGGCCACGGTGCGGCGGCCCAGGGCGGACCACGCGTAACTCACCCTGAGTTCGCTGCTGTGGTCCTGGGCTGCGCGTTCCAGCAACGCGACCTCGTCGAGGACGCGCCGTGCGTGCTCGATGATGCGTTCCCCGGCAGGCGTCGGGGTGACGTTGCGGGTTGTTCGTTGCAGAATGCGCAGCCCAAGGGCCCGCTCCAGCGCCGCGACAGACCGCGAGATGGCGGCCTGGGATGTCCCGAGTGCGATGGCGGCGTCGGTAAAAGTCTGGGAGTCCACCACGGCCACCAGCGCCCGGAGGTACCGCAGCTCAACATTCATACGGTCATCGTATAGAACCGTCGTTGAGCACATTTTTCGGCGCACCGTTTTGGCCGGACACTTTGGGCTATGGAAGCTTATTCAGTGCAGGGCGCGGAGCCGGCCCGCGAGTCGTCGGTGGTTCGCGGTGTCCTGACCATGACGGGTAGCGGGGTCAGTAACCAGGTGGGCGCGGGGATCGGCGCCCACGCCTTTCCGATGATCGGGCCGGCAGGGGTGGTGGCTGTACGGCAGCTGGTGGCTGCCGCCGTACTCCTCCCCGTTGCCCGCCCTCCCTTCCATCGGTTCACGTGGAGGCAGTGGTGGCCGGTCCTGCTGCTGGGGGCCGCTACCGCATTGATGAACATCTGCCTCTACGTGGCCATCGAACGGATCGGGCTGGGCCTTGCCGTCACCCTGGAATTCCTGGGTCCGCTGGCGGTTGCCCTCCTCGGATCAAGGGCGCGGCGGGATTTGTTGTGCGGGCTGAGCGCAGGACTGGGAGTCTTCATCCTCGTGATGCCGGGGCCCACCAGCGACTTCGCCGGCATAGCCGTCGCTATGACGGGAGCCGCGTGCTGGGCGGCGTACATCGTCCTGAACCGCGTCGCCGGCCAGCGGCTGCCCGGACTGCAGGCCCCGGCCGCAGCCACTCTGGTTTCCCTCGTGTTCTACCTGCCGGTGGCCGCCTACCTCGTCGCGCAAGGGATGCTCGCCGGGCCGGCTCTGCTGTACGCCGTCATTGCCGGTCTTCTTTGCTCGGTCATTCCCTACGCCTCCGACCTCATTGCACTCCGCCACGTGCCCGCCGGATTCTTCAGCGTGTTCATGAGCATCAACCCCATCCTCGCCGCACTCTCCGGAACCATGGTGCTGGGGCAAATCCTGGTGATGCACGAATGGCTGGGCATGGCGTTGATCGTGGCCACCAACACCGCAGCGATCTGGCTGGCGGGCCGCAGGACTGCGCCCGTGGTTATTTAGCTGGCCGGACCGGGGCGGTCGATGGCATCCATGACCCTGTCGGTAACGTCATCAATTGCGCCGATGCCGTCCACCCGCGTCAGGATGGTGCGCTTCGCATACGTGGCCACCACCGCCTCGGTCTGCTCGTGGTAGAGGTCCAGCCGGTGGCGGATAACGGCTTCGTTGTCATCGCTACGGCCGGTTTCCCGGGCGCGGCCCAGGAGTCGCGTTACCAGCTCCTCGTCGTCCGCGGTCAGTTGCAGAACGAGGTCAAGGGTCAGCTCGCGTGCGGCCAGGACGCCGTCCAGGTAGTCGATCTGCGCTGCGGTGCGCGGGTAGCCGTCCAGCAGGAAACCGTTGTCGATGTCGTCCTGGCTGAGCCGGCTGCGCACCATCTCATTGGTGACGCTGTCGGGCACGAAATCGCCCGCGTCCATGTACTTCGTGGCCTCGATGCCAAGCGGTGTCCCGCCCCTCACATGGGCACGGAAGATGTCGCCTGTGGAGATCGCAACGACGCCAAGGCGGTCCGAAATGCGCTCCGCCTGCGTGCCCTTGCCGGAACCGGGCGGGCCGATAATCAAAAGCCTCGTCATTCGGGTATCCCTTCGTTGTGCCGTTGTTGGGGGTGTGCCCCCATGTTAGGACTTCAAAGGTTGCGACCAGGCTGCATTGGCGGTGCCGCCAGAAATTCAGTCAGCATACTTACTATCGGGCGGGGATCGGGTTTACGATGAAATTGTGAGCAACCGGCGGACGGCCGGCGGCAACCAAACCGGAGGGAGTACCACCATGGGTCTGGGAGACAAGATCGAAAATGCTGCCGAGAAGGTTGGCGGCAAGGGCAAGGAAGCGGCCGGCGAGGCCACCAACGATCCGGGCCTGAAGGCCGAAGGCCAGGCTGACCAGTCCAAAGCGGACCTGAAGCAGGCCGGCGAGAAGGTCAAGGACGCCTTCAAGGAATAGGCCGCTGAACCGAAGCCAAACAGAAGCGGACGACGCCGGAACCTCCCGGCGTCGTCCGCTTGCGTTTGCCTACGACCGGGAAGCCAGTGCTTCCAGGGCAGCCCGGGCCCCGACGCGGTGGAGGTCATTCAACGCCCGGGTGTACGCCGCCACGAAGACGGGGTTGTCGATCAGGTCCCCGAAGACCTCGCGGTTGGAGATGAAGGCGAGCGGTTCCTCGTGCTGCCGGGCGGCGGCTGCCATCAGTGGTTCCTTGAGCCGGTCGACGACGTCGATGGGGTTTCCCTGCTCGTCGGTGCCTTCGTCGTACCGTGCCCAACTGGCTACTATCGCCGCAGACCGGGCGATCTCGCCTCCATGTTCGAGGTTGATGCGGATGACCGGAACCAGCCATTTGGGGATCCGGTCCGAGCTTTCAGCGCATAGCCGGGCCAGGGTGTCGCGGACGTGCTCGTTGGAGAACCGCTCGATCAGGGTCCGCTTGTAGGATCCGAGGTCGATGCCGGGTACCGGGTGCAGCGTCGGCGTGGCTTCCTTGTCCATGTAGTCGAGCAGGAACTGCGCGAACAAACCGTCCTGGGCCACCTCGTGGGCGTAGCGGTAGCCGGCGAGGTAGCCGAAGTAGCACATGCCCTGGTGGCTGGCGTTGAGCAGGCGCAGCTTCATCAGCTCATACGGTTCCACGTCTTCCACCAGCTGGACGCCGGCATCCTCGAAGGGAGGCCGGCCGAGGCTGAAGTGGTCTTCGAGGACCCATTGCTCGAACGGTTCGCACACCACCGGCCAGGCATCCTCGACGCCGAATTCTCCGGCAATCGCGGCGCGGTCGACGTCGGTGGTCACCGGGGTGATCCGGTCCACCATGCTGTTGGGGAAGGGGACATTGCCCTCCACCCAGACCCCGAGTTCAGGGTCCTTGAGGTTTGCGAATGCGGTGAACATTTTCCGGGCCACGTCGCCGTTGCCCTGGATGTTGTCGCAGGACATCACGGTGAAAGGGGCAAGCCCGCGCGCCCGGCGCCTGGCTAGTGCTTCGGTGACCAGGCCGAAAGTTGTCCGCGGCGCGCCACCGGGCTGGAGGTCGTGGGCCACGTCCGGATTGCCGGCATCGAACTCGCCGGTGACGTGGTGGAAGTTGTAGCCGCCCTCGGTAACCGTGAGCGAGACGATCCGGATCGCCTCGGACGCCATCTTCTCAACGACGGTTTCGGGGTCCTCCGGGGCGAAGAGGTACTCGATGATGGACCCGATGACCCGTCCTTCCCGGGTTCCGTCCGGGTTCTTCACCACCAGGGTGTAAAGGCAGTCCTGGGCGTCCATGACCTGCTTCATGCGGGCATCGCCGGGCAGGACGCCGACGCCGCAGATGGCCCAGTCGTGAGCCTGCCCGGCGTTCATCAGCCGGTCCAGGTACATGGCCTGGTGGGCGCGGTGGAACCCGCCCACGCCGAAGTGGACGATCCCTGCTGTCAGGCCGGAGCGGTCGTAGGAGGGTACCGCCAGGGAACCGGACAATCCGGAAAGTACGCTGGGCTCGAGTGCAGGCATTGTCTAACCTTCCGTTGCGGTGAGGGAACCGGTCAAGGACCCCAGTTCGGCTGACGTGAGCGGGTTGGCGCCTGGCCGGGAGCACGTGATGGCCGCGGCCCTGTTCGCGTACGCGGCCAGGGCGTGCAGTTCACCCGCCGTGATATCCCGCAGGCGCGATCGTGCTGGCGCGCCAAGCGCGTCCAGTTGCGCGAGCCCGGAGATCAGGCCCGCCATGAACGAGTCCCCCGCCCCGACGGTGTCCGCCACGGTAATGGCCTCCGCCGGGATTTCCACGCGACCGTTCCGCGACAGAACCACGGGGCCCGCCGCCCCACGGGTCAGGGCCACAATGGACGGTCCGACATCGAGCCACGCGAGCAGGCTCTCCTCCGGCGTCCTGTCCGGGTACAGCCAGGCCATGTCCTCGTCGCTCGCCTTGACCACGTCGCTGGCGGCCACGAAGAGTTCGACCTGCGAGCGCGCCGCGGCCGCATCCGGGCTGATCCCCGGCCGGCAGTTCGGGTCGTAACTGATGGTCGCATGCTGCCGGGCCGCCTTCACGAGAGCAAGCGTTGCCTGGTCTCCCGGCGCCAGCACGGCAGCGATTGAACCCGTGTGGACGTGGGAAGAACCTTCGACGGCGCCCAGGGCGGGCAGCGCCGCCCCGTTGATGTCCCAGCCGATGTCGAAGGCGTAGGCCGCGGCGCCGTCGGGTTGGATCGTGGCAGTTGCCGTTGAGGTTGGCGCGCTGCCGCCTCGGATCACCATGACACCGTTGGCCTGCAGGTGCTCTTCGATCATGAGCCCGTACCGGTCATCTGCGTAGTGCGTCACGAGGTTCGCCGCCAGGCCCAGGCGGGCAGCCCCCACCGCCACGTTGAGGGGGCTGCCACCGGCGTGTGCCTGGACTTCCTGCGGCTGGCGCGGGTCGGTGATGATGTCCACAAGGGATTCGCCGATGACGGTGATCATGGTCAGCGGCCCGGGTAGACCACGGCTTTGAGCTGGCCGGGCTGCTTGCCGGCTTTGAGCGCGTCCTCGGAGTCGGCGAGGGCGAACCTGCCCGTGACCAGGATGTCCAGGTCCACTTTTCCGTCGGCGATCAGCTGGATGGCCAGCGGCCAGGTATTGGTGTAGCGGAACACTCCGGATAGCCAGATCTCCCGGTTCTGGATGTACGAAACGGGGAGTTCGACGTCGTCCGCCCCCAGCCCGACCAGAATCACCTTCCCGGCCGGTCCCACTGCCTTGATGCCGGAACGGACCGCCTGCGGTGCGCCGGAAGCGTCAATGAACGCATCGACGTCGAGCCCTTCCACACTGTCCGTCTTCGCGTTCAGCGCGTGGGTTGCCCCGTGTTGCAAGGCAAACGCGAGCCGGTCTTCGGCGATGTCGCTGATATAGATTTCGGTGGCGCCGAACGCACGGGCGGCCTGGGCGGCGATGATGCCGATCGGACCTGCACCGGCGATCAGGACCCGGCTGCCCGGCTTGATCTCGGCACGTTCGCAGGCCCAGAGCCCTACCGAGAGGGGTTCGATCAGGGCTGCCGCCTCGTCGCTGACGCTGTCCGGGATGTCGTAGGCGAAGTCGCTCTGGATGGTCACGTATTCGGCGAACGCGCCATCGATCGGCGGGGTGGCGTAGAACTCGATGTCCGGGCACAGGTTGTAGCGGCCGGCTTTGCACTGCTTGCATTTGCGGCAGGGGCGCTGGGGTTCGACGGCGACCCGCTGGCCGATGCGGGCAGGGTCCACGGCGCTTCCGACGGCGGCGATCCGGCCGGAGAGTTCGTGGCCCAGGATCAGCGGATGGTCCACCATGTAGTCGCCGATCCGGCCGTGCTCGTAGTAGTGGACGTCGCTGCCGCAGACGCCGACGGCGGCGACCTGGACCAGCACCTGGTCGGCGTCGAGCTGCGGGACGGGCAGCGTTTCCATCGCCATGTCGCCTTGGCGCTTCAGGATGGCGGCGCGCATCGTGGCGGGCAGCTCCGGCCGTCCGAGGGCCGGGGTCTGGGTGGTTGATGTTGTCATCGAAGTACTCCTCTGGGAATCGAAGGGGGACGGCGTTACTTGACGGGCTGGTTACTTGACGGCGCCGAGCGAAAGTCCCTGGACGAGCTTGTCCTGGGCGGCAAAGCCGGCGAAGAGCACCGGCAGGGAGATCACGACGGCGGCGGCGCAGACCTTGGCGAGGAACAGGCCCTGGCCTGAGACGAAGCCGGTCAGGAAGACCGGGGCGGTGCCTGCCACCACGCCGGTGAGGACCCGTGCCAGGAGCAGTTCGTTCCAGCTGAAGATGAAGCAGATCAGGGCGGTGGCCGCGATGCCGGGCATGGCCACGGGGGCGATGATCTTCCGGAGGGTCAGGAGCAGGTTGGCGCCGTCAATCTGGGCCGCCTCCAGCATCTCGACCGGTACTTCCGCGAGGAATGACCGCATCATCCAGACCGCGATGGGGAGGTTCATGGAGGTGTACATCAGGATCAGGAACCAGATGTTGTCCAGGGCCCCGACAGTTCTGGCGAACAGGTAGAGGGGCAGGATTGCAGCCACCACGGGCATCATCTTCGTGGAGAGGAAGAAGAACATCACGTCCGTCCACTTCTTCACCGGCCGGATGGACAGTGCGTAGGCCGCAGGGATGGCCAGGACCAGGACGAGGACCGTGGACAGGATCGAGGCAGTGGCTGAGTTGATCAGGGCCGGCCACGGGCTGACGCCGGACGTTTCCCCGAAAAATTCCCGGTACGCATCCAGGGTGAGATTGGCGGCAATGGACGGCGGGTTCGTTGCTGCATCGGTTTCGGAGTGGAAGGAGGTCAGGATCATCCACACGACCGGGGCGGCGAAGAGCAGGGCGAGCAGCCAGGCCGCGAGGCCGGCCGCAGTGTTGTTGCGGGTGGGATCCATACGGGTCTTGCCACGTTTGCGGCTGCCGGTGTTCAGAGCGGTGGGGCCGGCGGAGGTTTCGCGGGGCGCGGCGGGGGTGAGGGTGCTCATCGTGCTGCCTCCTTCTTGAAGAGTGAAAAGACGGTGCGGAGTGCGAAAGTGGCCACGATGATGGTGCCGATGACCACCACGACGCCGGCAGCGGATGCCAGGCCGTATTCGTTGGCGAAGTAGAACGTCTGGTAGATCGCGTAGGGCAGGTTGGCCGTGCCGAGTCCGCCCGCGGTGAGGGTAAAGACGGCGTCGAAGTTCTGCACGATGTAGATCGCCCCGAGCAGGCCGCCCAGCTCCAGGTACTGGCGCAGGTGCGGCAGCGTGAGGTGCCGGAAGATGGCCCATGGGGTGGCGCCGTCCATCTGGGCTGCCTCCACGGTGTCCATGGGACGTGACTGCAGGCCGGCCAGCAGGATGAGCATCATGAACGGCGTCCACTGCCAGACCAGCGAGACGATGACGGCCATCATGGGTGCCTGGGAGAGAAGGTCCAGCTGGGGCGCAGTGGCGCTGCCGAAGAGGGACCAGACCCAGGTCAGGATGCCGTTGATCAACCCGTAGGTGGGGTTGAGCAGGGCGTGCTTCCAGATCAGCGCCGCGGCTACCGGCACCACCAGGAACGGGGCGATCAGCAGGGTGCGTGCCAGTCCGCGGCCGATGAACTTCTTATCCAGCAGCAGGGCCAGGCCCAGTCCCACGAGCAGGCTCACGAGGACCACGGAGACGGTGAGGAGGATGGTGGTGAAGATTGCCTGGCGCAGGTCGGGATCCGTGAGGACCGTGACGTAGTTTTCGAAGCCGGCGAAGGCGGTCTTGTCAGGGCTGAGGCTGTTCCAGTTCAGGAACGAGATGATCAGCGTCACCACGAACGGAAGCTGGGTGACGACGATAAGGAAGATCAGGGCCGGCAGCAGCGGCGCGCGCCGTGCCCAGGCCAGCGCACGCTCACGTGATTTGGCGTTCTTGGAGGGGGTGGCTGCGCTGCGTCCCGATCGGGAGATACGCGCCGTTGCGGTAGTCATGATGTTCTCCTGCTGTTGGGTTGTTGCTACTTGTACTTATTGCCGACTTTTTGGGCGGCTTCCTGGCCCTTGGCCAGCGCATCAGCCACGGAACCCTGGCCGGCGATGGCGGAGCTGACTCCTTGGGACACGTTGGTGCCGAGGGCGGCGAACTCGGGAATGCCGACGAACTGGATACCGACGGCCGGGCGTTCCTGCGCGCCGGGGTTCTTCGGGTCCGCGTTCTCGATGGCGAAGCGCTCTGCTTCGAAGAACGGGGCGGCCTTCTGGAACTCGGTGTTCTCGTAGGTGGAGATGCGCTTGCCGGAGGGAACCTTCGCCCAGCCGAGCTTGGCGGCGACAAGTTCCTCGTATTCCTTCGAGCTGGCCCAGGCGATGAACTTCCCGGCAGCGTCCTGCTTCTTTGAGGCAGCCTGCATGGCCCAGGACCAGGTCCACAACCAGCCGGAGGACTTGGTTTCCTTGACCGGGGCCTGGGCGTAGCCGATCTTGCCCTTCACCGGGGATGCCTCGGCTTCCAGGGCTCCGGCAGCCGAGGTGGCGTCGTACCACATGGCCACTTTGCTTTGGCTCATGTTATTCAGGCACTCGGTGAAGCCGGCCTGGGCGGCGCCCAATTCACCGTGTTCACGGACCAGTTTGGTGTAGAACTCGACGGCCTGGGTGAATTCCGGGGAGTTGACCTGGGCGTTCCAGTCCTTGTCGAACCAGGTGCCGCCGAAGGTGTTCACCACGGTGGTCAGCGGCGCGAAGACCTGGCCCCAGCCGGGCTGGCCGCGCAGGCAGATACCCTTCATTCCCGGAGCGGCGCCGTCCACCTTCGCCGCTAGGTCCGCGACCTCATCCCAGGTGGGCTTCTCCGGCATGGTCAGGCCCTTGGCGTCCAGGATGTCTTTCCGGTACATCAGGAAGGACGATTCGCCGTAGAACGGTTCGCCGTAGAGTTTCCCGTCCTCGCCCGTCAGGGACGCCGTGTAGGCGGGCAGGATGTCGTCCTGTTCGAAGGCCGGGTCCGCGGCCACCTTGTCCAGTGGAGCGAGCCAGCCGTTGGCGGAGTAGAACGGGATCTCGTAGTTGGACAGCGACGCGACGTCGTACTGTCCGGCCTGGCTGGAGAACTCCTGGCTGATCTTGGCCCGGACGTCGTTCTCCGGCAGGATCGTGTAATTGACCTTGACGCCGGTTTCCTTGGTGAAATTCTCCGCGGTGAGCCGCTGCAGGTCCTCCATCTGAGGGTTGTTCACCATCAGGACATTGATGCTGTTCGGGTCGCCAGCGGAATTGCCTCCGCCGGCACCTGCACAGGCCGAGGCACTGAGTGCGACGCACAAAGCGCCGACGGCGAGGGTCGCAGCACGCATTTTTGAGCGCATTAAGGACTCCTTTGTTCTTCAGGGGTGCGCGGTCACCGCACTCGACTGCCATGTCGATGTACCGGACCGGACGGGGCTAGTGGCCGGGAAATCCGGGGGTGCCCCGCTGTTGTTCCTCAACGATAGGGCTGTGGGATAGGGCACAACTAGCGCCGTGGTTGCCAGTTTCTGATACTAATTTTCCGCGCCGGTCCCTCAGGGAGGCGATAATCTGGGGGAAGGCATTCAAGATGCTTCCATTTTTCATAAACCCAAAACGTGGAGAACCACTATGAGCGTCGCGGACCTCACGGACGGAGCAGACGGAGCCACGGCAAGGCTCGCCGAACGGCTGCTGGGGATGCGGGCCAACCGGGAAGTCATCCCGCCCGACCCGAACCACTCGGTCCGGTGGCACCAGCACGACTACCCCAGCCCCGTGGCGCGGTGGAACTACCATCCCGAGTACGAGATCCACCTCATCCGGAAGGGCACCGGAAAGTTCATCGTCGGAGACCACATCGGCACGTTCGAGGCCGGCCACGTCTCCCTTGTCGGGTCCGGGCTGCCGCACGACTGGGTCAGCGATCTGGAGCCCGGCGAAGTGCTGGAGAACCGTGACGCCGTCATCCAGTTCGACGCCAAGTGGGTTGAGCAGACGGCAGCCCTGGTCCCCGAAATGGCCGAGGTCAGGCCGCTACTGGAGCAGTCGGCACGGGGCATAGAATTCCTCGGGCGTTCAGCGGAGACCGCGGCCGCAGCCATTGAAGCGATGGGTTCCGCCACCGGCCTGGAGCGGTTCCGCCACTTTCTGGAACTCTTTGCGGTCCTTGCCCGCGCCCCGCAGGAGGAACGGCGTTACCTCGCCGACGAATGGTTCAGGCCCCAGCTGGACAGCCAGGCCGCCGCCGTCGTGGATATCGTTCTGGAGTACGTTTTCGGCAACCACGCCGGCACCGTCAAGATGTCCGAGGCCGCGGCACTGGTCGGCATGCCGGAACCGACGTTCTCGAAGTACTTCAAGCGCGCCACCGGCCAGAACTTCAGTGACCTGGTCCGCAAGCTTCGGCTCGCCCATGCCCGCCGCCTGCTCGAGCACAGCGACAAAGCCATCTCCGAGATCTGCTACGAGGTGGGTTTCTCGAACCTGTCCAACTTCAACCGGCACTTCCTCAACGACGCCGGCGAAACCCCGCGGGCCTACCGCCAGCGGGTACACGGCTGACCTTTCAAGTTTCCGCAGGAGTGGCTAAGATGTTTTTCCTTCAGACGGTGAGCAGACTCCGTCTTCGTCTTCTCCAAGGAGAGACCGGCACATGGCAACCGACTATGACGCACCCCGGGTGAGCACCGAGGACGAGGCAAACGCCACGACCGACGTCCTCAAGCCCGAACGTTCTGCCGCATCAACGTCCCAGATCGACGTTGACGAGTCCGACCTGGCCGACTCCTTCGAGCTCCCGGGAGCGGACCTGTCCCACGAGGAACTCCTCGTGCAGATCATCCCCGTCCAGAAGGACGAGTTCACCTGCATGTCCTGCTTCCTGGTCCACCACCGCAGCCAGCTGGCCCGCGAGAAGGACGGCAAGAAGTACTGCAAGGACTGCGAAGGCTAGGTGCTTGCCCGGGGACCGGTCCCCAACGACGGTTGACGGCCGGGTGGCCCGCTATAGTGGCAGCAGCCATGAGCAGCCTTCCGTCCGCCCCCGCCACAGTCCGCCTTGATGCCTGGCTGTGGGCCGTCCGCGCCTATAAGACCCGCTCGGCTGCCACGGCCGCCTGCCGCGGCGGGCACGTCCGGCTGAACGGAAACCCGGCCAAGGCGTCGCAGTCCGTGGTGCCGGGCGACACCGTCCGGGTCCGCCAGCCGGGATATGAACGGATCCTCGAAGTCCGGCGGCTGATCGCCAAGCGTGTGGGCGCTGAGGCAGCCGCGCACTGCTTCACCGACCACACCCCGCCGCGGCCCGAGGCGCCCGCGCTCGGTCTTCCGCAGCGCGACCGCGGAACCGGCCGGCCCACGAAGAAAGACCGCCGCGAAATGGAACGCCTGCGCGGCCCGGCTTAGGCCTGGTCACCAGCCTGCCGCATTCCGGTTTACGGGGTGGAGTCGTTCAACTGACGGCCCCGAAGCTCAGGAGCACCTTGCCGGATTCCGCGGAGTTTCGGGCAACGCCGAACGCCTCCAGCGCTGCCTCCACGGGGTAGTCGTGGGTGATCACGGGGTCCACGAAGAGGGTGCCGTCGGCGAGTGCCGCGATGACGTCGTCGATCTCGTCGTTGAAGCGGAAGGAACCCTTCAGTTCCAGTTCGCGGGTGATGGCCAGCGAGATCAGGACCGGCTGCGGGCCGGTGGGCAGCAGGCCGACCATCACTACGGTGCCGCCGCGGGCGGCGCCCTGGATCGCGGAGGCCAGTCCGTGGTGGTTGCCGGAGGATTCAATCACGACGTCGGCCTCGACGGCGGCGATCGCTTCCGCGTCGGAGGCGGCGAGCACTTCGTCCGCTCCCACGGCCGCGGCGATTTCCAGCGGCCTGGCGTGCATGTCCACGGCGACGATCCGGCCTGCGCCGGCGCGCTTGAGGACGGCCACGGCCAGCGCACCGATGGGGCCGCTGCCGATCACCAGGGCGGTCTTTCCGCTGACGTCCCCGGCACGGGACACCGCGTGCCAGGCCACGGAGGCGGGCTCGATCAGCGCCGCCGTGCGCAGGCTGAGGCCTTCCGGCAGCGCGCGCAGCATCCGCGCCGGCAGGTTCACGTAGCGGCTGAACGCGCCGTCGGTGTGCGGATAGCGGGCGGCGCTGCCCAGGTACGTGCAGCCCGGGGACAGGTTGGGCCGGTCCGCCGGATACCGGGCCGCGCCGGGGCCGGGCGTGGCGGGGTGGACGGCAACCGGGGTGCCGGCCACCGGTCCGGTGCCGTCTGCCGCGGCCTGAATCACGGTCCCGGAAATTTCGTGTCCGAGCACCAGGGGCGCGCGGAGGATGGATTCGCCGGCGGCGCCGTGCAGCCAGTAGTGCAGGTCCGAGCCGCAGATGCCGCCGTAGCGGACTTCGACGACGGCCTCGTCGCGGGCGGGGGCGGTGAGAATCACGTCTTCGATGCGGAGGTCGCCGGCGGCGTGCGCCACCACGGCCGGGCCGGATTCGGGCAGGACTGTGTTCGCACTCATCAGACCACCACCGTCATTCCGCCGTCGATGAAGATGGTCTGCCCGTTCACGAAGTCCGACCCGTCCGAGGCCAGCCACACCGCGGGCCCGGCCAGATCCTGCACGGTCCCCCACCGGTGCGCCGGGGTCCGGCCCAGGATCCAGGAATTGAACTGCTCATCGTCCACCAGGTTCTGCGTCATCTCGGTATGGATGTAGCCCGGGGCGATCCCGTTGATCTGCAGCCCGGACCCGGCCCACTCCGCGGTCATCGCCCGGGTCAGGTTCCGCAGCCCGCCCTTCGCTGCGATGTACGGGGCGATGGTCGGGCGGGCGAGATCGGTCTGCACCGAACAGATATTGATGATCTTCCCCCGGCCGCGCGGGATCATGACCCGCGCCGCCTCACGCCCCACCAGGAACGCGCTGGTCAGGTCCGTGGAAATCACCCGCTCCCAGTCCGCCACGTCCAAATCCAGCATCGGCACCCGGTGCTGGATCCCCGCATTGTTCACCAGGATCTCCAGCGGCCCCACGTTCTCCTCCACCCACGCAACACCCCGCGCAGCCTCAGTATCGCTCGTGACATCGAACGCGCAACTGTGCACCCGCCCCGGCGGGTACCCGGCCGCCATCGCAGCCTCAGCAGCTTTCAGCCGTTCAGTATTGATGCCGTTCAGCACCACCGTCGCGCCGGCGTCCGCCAGCGCCCGCGCCAGCGCATTGCCGATCCCCCGGCTCGAACCGGTCACCAGGGCAACACGCCCCGTCAGGTCAAAAAGTGCACTCATGCGAAGGGGCCTTTCTGCACCAGGTTGGCGGGAGCCTGTCCCGCCGCGAGGGCTTCGAGCTGCTTCCGCAGGAGCCTGAGGATCCTGGGCTGGAACGCCGATGCGTTGCCGCCGATGTGAGGGGTGATCAGTGCGTTCGGAGCGGACCACAGCGGGTGGTCCTGAGGCAGCGGCTCGGGATCAACGACGTCGAGCGCGCACTGCAGGCGGCCGGACAGAACTTCCTTGGTCAGGGCAGCCGTGTCCACCACGGAGCCGCGGCCCACGTTCACCACCAGGGCACCGTCCGGGAGTGCGGCGAGGACCTCTTCGCCGATCAGCTGGTGGGTCTGCTGGTTCAGGGGCAGCACGGAAACGAGGATGTCGTGCGTGGCGGCGAGCGCGGGCAGGTCCGCGGACGCGTGAACCTCGCCGTATTCGTCGGTGCGGGCAGCACTCCCCACCCGGGTGACCGTGACCTCGAAGGGCTCCAGGCGGCGGGCTATTTCATGCCCGATCCCGCCGACCCCCACCAGCAGCACCCGCCGGTCCGCCAGGGACTGGCGCCGCTCCGGCCGCCACAGCCCGTACTGCGAATCGCGGACGGCCTGGTCGATGCCCCGCAGTTTCGCCAGGATCAGCCCGACGGCAAGTTCCGCGGTCGCGGCGGCGTGGACGCCGGAGGCGCTGGCCACGCCGGCCGCCGGACCGGCGGCCTCGATCACGCCGTCGTATCCGGTGGACTGCGTCTGCACGTACTTCAGGTTCGGGACGCGCGCAAGGGAGCCCATCACGGCGGAGGCGTCGATGTACGGGAGGATGACGCCGTCGATCTCACTGAGCGTCCCGCCGTCGGGATCCGCCTTCAGGTCCCAGACCACTCCCCTCAGCCCTTCGGGAAGGGGTGAGAGATCGGCGAGCAGTTGCCGGTCGGGGAAACTGACGGTACGGACTGTTTGCATCGAAGAACCTATCAATCGTGGGGTCTGGTGGGCGGCGTGCGGCTAGCGGCGGTCGAAGGTGAGGCCGCCGGGGACCTGGAAGGTAGGCATGAGTTCGAGCATGCCCACGTTCACGTGGCGGGGTGTTTCGATCGCGTAGTCCATCGCGTTGACGATGTCGTCCGTGGTCAGCGATTCGTAGCCCTCGTAGTACGTCTTCCACGCCTCCTCCATGGCCTCGGGAGTACCGCCCATGTTGCGGCCGAAGATCTCCGTTTCGACGCGTCCGGGGCAGATTTCGGTGACACGGATGCGCTTGCCCACCGTGTCGTTGCGCAGCTGCCGGGAGACCTGGTGCACTGCCGCCTTGGTCGCGTGGTAGACCGTGTGGCCGTAGAAGTTGTAGACCCCGGCGATGGAGCTGATGTTGATGACGTGTCCGCGGTCCCGCTCCACCATGCCCGGAAGCACCAGCCTGGTCAGCTGGAGCAGGCCGCGCAGGTTGACGTCCACGAGTTCGTCGATGTCGCTCTCGCTGGAGTCCAGGATGTTTCCGGGCCGGGACACCCCGGCGCAGTTCACCAGGACATCCACTTCAAGATCGCCGACGGCGGCAGCCAGCGCTGCGGTGTCGGTCAGGTCGACGACGTGGGGAACCGCGCCGGTCTTGTCTGCCAGTTCGTTGAGGCGCTCCTCGTTGCGGGCGAGGGCGTGGACCGTGAGTCCCCGCTTGGCGAGGCGCCCGGCGATCGCGGCGCCCATGCCGGTGGACGCGCCCGTGACGAGGGCAGTTGAATAATCTGAAAAAGGCATGGAAGTCTCCTGAGGGTGCAGCGCAGTTGATGCCCCGCAATTGGTGCAGTGCACTGCCGGTGGGGGCAGTGCACTGCTGTTCGGATGGGTGGTGGTTTAGGCGTCGCGGAGGGGCAGGTGCGCCCGGTCCTTGACCGTGCTGACGGCGGCGAGGGTGCCCAGTGCCGTGATCACGGCGTAGAAAGCGGGCATGTAGATGTTGCCGGTGGAGGAAATGAGCCAGGTCATCAGCAGCGGGGCGGTGCCACCGAAGAGTGCCGAGGAGATGTTGTAGCCCAGGCCGTAGGCGGAGTACCGGACCCGGGTGGGGAACAGTTCAACGATCAGGATGTGGATCACGGCGGTGTGGCCAGCGAAGACCACGGCCATGATGCAGGCGCCCAGGATGGCCAGCCCCATCTCACCGGTGGCGATCAGGGCATAGGCGGGGATGCCGACGATTGCCATGGCGATCGCGGAGCCGGCGATGACCTTCTTGCGTCCCACACGGTCTGACAGCGCGCCCATGAAGGGGATGGCGATGCAGATGACCACGAGGCTGCAGGCGGTGACGATGAGCGCCTCGCCGATGGTGAAGTTGAGCTGCTTGCCCTTCAGGAAGGTTGGCATGTAGGAGAAGAGGACGTAGTAGCCGGAGCCGTTCATGAGCGGGATGAACAGGGCCAGGAGCATGGCGCGGCGGTGTTCGGCGGACTTGAAGGCTTCCTTGAGCGGGTTCTTGGACAGGCCGCCCTCTTCCTTCAGCTTCACGAAGTTCGGGGTGTCGCTGATCGCCTTGCGGATGTACCAGCCGATGACGCCCATGGGGATGGCAACCAGGAACGGGATGCGCCACGCGAACGAACCGAAGCCGCCGCCGTCGATCGCTGCCTGGGTGAGCCAGGGCGACATGGAGAACGCGACGAGCGTGCCGGTGAGCAGTGCGGCGAAGGAGGCGATCTGGGCGTAGGAGGTGATGATGCCGCGCTTGCCTTCAGGGGCGTGCTCGGCGAGGAAGGTCATGGCGCCGGCCGCTTCGCCGCCAACGGAGAAGCCCTGCAGCATGCGGAGCAGCACCAGGAGGATCGGGGCGGCGATGCCGATGGCCGAGTAGGCCGGCAGCAGGCCGATGCCCGCCGTGGCCACGCTGATCAGCAGGATGACAAAGACCAGCAGCTTTTGCCGTCCGATGCGGTCCCCCAGGTATCCGCAGACCACGGCGCCGAGGGGGCGAACGAAGAAGGACACGGCGTAGCCGGCGAAGACGAACAACAGGGCGTTGTCCGGGTTGCCGGGTGCCAGGAAGACGAGGGCAAGCGTTCCGGCCATAAAGGCGAAAATGCCGTTGTCGTAGAGCTCCACGAAAATGCCGACGCAGCCGGCAGTCACTACTTTGCGGGTCTGCTTGCTGCTGAGCCGCTCTTGCGGCTGGGCCGCGTGCGTAGAAGTTGTCATGGCTTTCCTTACTAAGGGGATGGTAACAAGGCTCTGGATCTGATGCGAGGGTGTTAGCTTCCGGCCGCCGGGGCGAACTGTTGCCAGCCCGGCCGGCTGCCGATGCCGAGGAGGGCAAAGACTGTGCTGACGGTGGAACGGAGGTTTTCCAGCTCCCGCAAGGCCGCCCTGTGTTTCGCCGTGGCGTCGGGGACGGTGGTCCTGCGGAAAGTTATGGTGTGGCCCGGCCTGGCCTGGGCCAGCACATCCAGCGAGCGGGTGGTGACCACTGCGAGGACCGGATACCCGGCGGTGACGCCCCGGCCCCGGTGCAGCACCAGGAGTTCATCCCGGGACGGCACCTCGATCGCTCCGACCGGAACGCCGCGGGACAGCACTTCGGCGCTCGACTGGCGTTCGGGGAGGTCCCCGCCGAGGCGCAGTCCGATGTGGTTGCTCCGGGCGCTGACGGTGTATTCGGTGGTGTAGAGCAGGTCCGCGGTGTCCCCGAATTCGTCCACGTCGGGGCCGTCCGTGACTTCGACGACGGCCTGGCTGCTGAACTCGGGCCGGGTCAGTCCCAGCCGGAACAGCGGCAGGTCGAAGTACGGCTGCCGGATGGGTGCGACGCTTCGCGAGGTCTTCAGTTCGGTGCCTTCGGTCAGGCGCAGGCCGAATCCGACGACGGTGTCCGGGGCGCAGCTTCCGAGCAGGACGGGTGCCTCCACCGAGCCGTGGACGGCGAGGTAGGCGCGCAGCCCGCCGGTGATCTGGCGCAAGGCGACTGTTTCGCCGGCCCGGACGGATACCGGTTCCCACTGCTGGCATTCGCGTCCGCCCACCGTGAGGCGCAGCGGCGCTCCGGTGACGGCGATGAGGATGTCCGTGGTGGCCCGCATGCGGAAGTCCAGTGCGGTGATTTCCAGCAGGGGTGCGCTGTCCTCATTACCGGTGAGGATGTTGGCCGCGCGTGCGGAGAACTGGTCCAGCGCGCCGTTCACGGGCAGTCCGAACCGGGGTCCGCGGAAGCGGCCAAGGTCGGTGACCACGGAGTTGCCGGACTGCTGGATGACCAGGGAGCCGCTCATCGTGCCGCCTCCAGTTTCCGGCCGGCGTAGCTCGCGAAATCTTCGGCCCGGATCTGGTGGAACCTCAGCAGGTCGCCGGGAACGTAGGGAACCAGCGGTTCGCTGGTGACGTCCAGGACCGCCAGCGGCGTCTGGCCGATGACGCACCATCCGCCGGGGGCCATAGCCGGGGCGATGACTGCCTGCCGGCCGGCGACGGCCACGGCACCTGCCGGGACGGACAGGCGGGGGTCCTTCAGCCGCGGTACAGGGAGCGGGAAATCGGGGCCGTCCATCATGGGTGAGCCGGCGGGGGCGCCGAGGCATCGGATCACGTAGGACTTGGCCGTGTGCAGGGCGATGATCTCCTCGACCGGCAGCTGCTCGTGCTCTGCAACGCGTTCCAGGTCCGGGCCGTATTCGCCGCCGTAGACCACGGGGACGCTGAACTCGCGCGGAGCCCGGGCAGGGGCGCCAATGAAGTCGAGCTGGCGCATTCCCAGAAGGACAAAGGCACGGACCTGGCGAGCGGAGGTGACCCCGGGATCGAATTCCACGAGCAGGGAGTCGTAGGTGGGCACGGCGCCGTGGACGCCGTCGGCCCCCGCTGCCTCCAGCCAGCCGGCGAGGGCATGCACGGTGCTCCAGTTGGCCTCGCGGTCCGGTGAAGAGGCGACGACGCGCAGCGCGGCGTCCCCGGATTCGAAGACTTCCACCGGGGTTGGCGTTGTGGTGGCGGGCATGTCAGGCGGCCTTCGCTTTGGCGGCCAGGACCTGGGCGACGGGTGCGATGGTCACGCCGGCGCGTTCCAGTTCGGCGCGGATCTGGCGGGCCAACTGGACGGCGCCGGGAGTGTCACCGTGCAGGAGGACGGTGTCGGCGACGATCTGCAGGTCGGTCCCGGCGACCGTTTCGATGAGCCCTTCGCAAACCATCCGGATGGTGCGGTCCACGATGGCTGACGGATCATGGATGACGGCGCCGGGGCGGCCGCGCGGCACCAGCGTGCCGTCGGCCTCGTAGGCGCGGTCGGCGATGCCGACGATGGCGACCGGAAGCTGTCGCAGCGCAGCGGCGTCGGCAAGTTCGCCGTCCTGGGCCAGGACGATGAGGTCCGGGTTGATGCGGGCGGCGGCGTCGGCCACGGCCTCCGCGTAATCGGCGCGGGTGGCCACGAGATTGCCGAGGCGTCCGTGCGGTGCGATGTGGGCGACGCCGGAGCCGTGGTACGAGGCGAAGGCGCTCAGCGCACCGACCTGGTAGAGGATGTCGTTGCGGACCTCGTCCGCAGTGAGGTCCATGGCTCGGCGGCCGAAGCCCCGGAGGTCGGGGAAGCTCGGGTGCGCCCCGATGCTGACGCCGCGCCGCACGCACTCGGCGACGGTGGCGTTCATGATGTCGGGGTCTCCGGCGTGGAATCCGCAGGCGATGTTGGCGCTGGAAACCACCTCGAGCAAGGCAGCGTCGTCACCCATCGAGTAGGCGCCGAAGCCTTCTCCGAGATCTGCCACGAGATCAACTGTGGGTCCCATGTGAGCCCTCCTGGGATGTTGGCTGGACAGCTGCGCAGCGAGGCGCGGAGTTCAGCTTCCGGTAGTGAAATGAATGCCGGGAACCTGCCCGGTGCGGGGCCTGCGGTCCGGCGGCCCGGACTGCCGGGCCCCTGTCCAAAAGTCTGGCATTGCGAATTGGCTCACACAAAGACGTAATCCATGTCACGGGATAGGCGCTGGTTATGACGGGTGAGCCGTACAGTGCTGCCATCATTCGTGCCACCTCGTTCCGATCATCAGGTTCCGCCTTGTGAGCGCGTTATCGCGAATACATTCAAGGTAGGGACCATATATTTCAGAAATGTAAAAGGGAACGCCTTTCCCGGTTAATCCCATTAGCATGCGAAATGCATCTGACGTCATCGCAAAATTGCATATCAACCTTGCGGGTAGAATGTACGATTAATGAATTGGCATCCGGTTATGACCTTCCCGGGGTCTGGACGCCGCGAAGAGAGAAGGCGCCATGGATACGCGGAAGCTTGCGTACTTTGTCCAGATTGTGGATTCGGGCAGCATCACCAAGGCCGCAGCGGCGCTGCATGTGGCGCAGCCTGCCCTGAGCCAGCAGGTCTCGGCGCTGGAAACCGACCTCAAGCAGCGGCTCCTGATCCGCAGCAAGCAGGGCGTCAAGCCCACCGCCGCGGGCCACACTTTGTACCGGCATGCCCAGTCGATCCTGCGACTGGTGGAGCAGGCACGCCAGGACGTTGCCGCGTCCGGGGCCGCACCGTCCGGCCGGGTCTCCATCGCGATCGCGCCGTACAGCATGGCCTCCAGCCTGACGCCGCGGATCATCGGCGAAGTGGGCCGACGGTACCCGGAAATCGTCCTGCACGTCACGGAAATCTACGGCGGCGTCCTCAGTGAAGCCATCAAAAACGGCCGGCTGGACATGGCGCTCATTTACGAGCCGGGCCCCATCCGCGGCGTTCAGTTCACCACGCTGATCGTCGAGGACCTGCACTTTGTGGTTAATGCCAACAGATCCGATGTGGCAGCCGGGAACGGTGAAATTTCGCTGGAGGATGTTGCGCGGTTCGGGCTTTTCCTTCCCGAGAAGATCCACACACTCCGCCAGGTTGTCGAAACCGGATTCACCAGCAAAGGGCTCGCACTCAAGCTGGTGGGCGAGGTGGAGTCGGTGCCGTCCCTGGCCCGGCTCCTCCGGGCCGACCTGGGTGCCACCATCATGCCCAAGTCGGCCGCGGACGCCCTGTTCCACGAGGAAGATTTCCATGTCCTGCGCATTGTGGATCCGGCGTTGCAGTGCAAAATCGCACTGTGCACCCCTGATCACGACCCCCTCTCGGAAGCCGCTTCGGCAGTCCTGCTGGTGCTGAAGGAAATGCTCCAGGAAATGCTGAGCAACAAATACGCGCGGTAAACGGTCCATAGCATCCGCTTATTAGGCCACGCATCATTAGTCTTAGTATCACGGCGCTCCTGAATCTAGAATTAGAGCGAAGCCGAGGAAATGCGGCAGTCTATTTTGTAATGAATTTATTGGGAGGCCGCCGTGAAAAAGTTAAGCACTATTCGAAGATTTTCCGACACAGGCCCGGGGCTCACGGCCAGAACAGGTTTCCACTGCCCGTCAAATGGCTTTTGGCGCCCTGAGGACCGCTCAATGGATGCTGTCTTCGTCTTCGAAGGGAGCATCATGCCGGCAGGCAGTGCCGGATCAACGGTCTGGTATCTGGAGAGTTCCGTCCCTGGCCAGCCCCGCCACCCGGCCCAGTAGGGTACTGCCGCCACGGGAACAGCTCGAACTGGCAGCTAATGCCCCCAAATCACGGATTTGGGGGCATTAGCTGCCTGTTGGCGCAGTAGTCCCGCACGCCAATGCCGCCGCACGGGAGCTTTCCCGTACGACGGCGGTGCTGCCGCGGAGGGAGCGGTTAGGCCTCTTCGACGAGCAGTCCCTTGGACTTCAGGACGTCGGTGAGGTTGCACAGCTCGATGGTGGTTCCGCCGGCCTGGTAGAGGCCGATGAGTTCGCGCTCGGCGTCGTCGCGCTCCTGCGAGAGGCGGATGACTTCCTCGATCTCGTCCTTCCGGACCACCACGACGCCGTCCGCGTCACCGCGGAGCACGTCGCCGGGGTAGATGATCTCGTCGCCGAAGACCACGGGGTGGTTGATGGGGCCGATGGTTTCCTTGACGGTGCCCTTGATGGAGATGCTGCCGGAGAAGACGGGCAGCCCCAGTTCGATGAGGTCCTGGGTGTCGCGGACGCCCGAGTCGGTGACCAGGCCGGCGAGGCCCTTCGCCTTCATGGCGTTGCCGAGGACGTCGCCGAAGGTTCCGGCTTCCTCGTACTCCCCTGCCGCGGCCAGGATGACGTCCCCGGCTTCGGCGTAGTGGATGGCCACCTGCAGCATGAGGTTGTCGCGGGGGGCGCAGCGCACGGTGACGGCGGGGCCGCAGAAGGACATGGAGCGGTCGATCGGCTTGATCCTGGAGCTGAGGGCGCCCTTGCGGCCCTGTGCCTCGTGGATGGTGGCGGACGAGAACTTCGCGAGGCGCCTGACTGCGTCGGCTTCGGGTCGTTCGATGGTGGTTTTGACGTGGATCACGGCGTTTTCCTTCGGTGGGTGTGGATCAGTTGAGGGCCCGGACGGCCTTGTCGATGGCCGCGATGGACTCGTCGATGACGTCGAGGCTGGTGGCGTAGGAGATGCGGAAGTAGGGGCCAAGTCCATAGGCCGATCCCTGGATCACGGCCACGGAAGCCGCTTCAAGGAGGTACAGGGTGAAGTCCTCGTCGTTTGCGATGACCTGCCCCTCGGTGGTCGTCTTCCCGATCACCCCGGCACAGTTGACGTAGGCGTAAAAGGCGCCTTCCGGCGTCGTGCATGACAGCCCGTCGATGGCGTTCAGCGCGGTGACTGCCGCATCGCGCCGGGCGCGGTAGATTTCGCGGCTTTCCTGCACGAAGCGCTGGCTGCCCGTGAGGGCGGCGGCGCCGGCGGCCTGGCTGACGGAGGACGGGCAGGAGGAGATCTGCGACTGGAGTTTGTTGATCGCGGCGATCAACGGGGCAGGTCCCGCCGCGTACCCCAGGCGCCAGCCGGTCATGGCGTAGGCCTTGGAGACGCCATTGACCGCCAGGATGCGGTCCTTCAGTTCCGGGGCCACCTCCACCAGGCTTGCGAGCTTGCCCGTGCCGAAGTAGATCTGGTCATAGATCTCGTCAGTCAGGATGTGGACGTGCGGGAAGCCGGTCAGGACATCCGCCAGCGCGCGCAGCTCCGCGGGGGAATACACTGCGCCCGTGGGGTTCGACGGCGTGTTCAGGATGACCCATTTGGTCCGCCCGTTGAGTGCTCCGGCCAGAGCCTCGGGGGTGAGCTTGAACCCCGTCTCCTCGCCGCAGGCAACCACCACGGGGGTGCCTTCGTTCGCGAGCACCATGTCCGGGTAGGAGACCCAGTACGGCGCGGGCACCACCACTTCGTCGCCGGCGTCCAAGGTGGCCATGAAGGCGGTGAAGATCACCTGCTTGGCGCCGCCGCCAATGGTGATCTCGGCCGGGGTGTAGTGGATGCCGTTGCGCAGTTCCAGGGTCTGGAGGATGGCCTGCTGCAGGGCGGGGGTTCCGGTGACGGAGGTGTACTTGGTTTCCCCGCGGGTGATCGCTTCAATGGCGGCCGCTTTGATGTGTTCCGGGGTGTCGAAGTCCGGCTCCCCGACCGTCAGGTCCAGGATCCGGCGCCCTTCCGCCTTCAGCTCACGCACGCGGGCCGCGGCGGCCACGCTTGCGGATGACTTGATGCGGGACACCCGTGATGCAGGTTCAAATTTAGGCATGGTCTCTTCCTACGGATTCAGGAGGGAGCGGTACTCGCTTCCTTCGACCCTAGGGAATCCTGGCGCGTCTGGATAAGACCTAAAGTGCGTGGACGGATAAGCGTCGCTTATGGCCCGTGCCCACACTTTTTGGTTATGGCTCCACGCAGGATTGGTATTTCCGCGGGCGGATTCTGGTGTCTAGCGTTTTACGTACGCCGGCCCGCCAGCGGCAATTCCGACCTGAGGAGTGCCTTTTGGCCGTTCTGCACCCCGTTGATTCACCCGCGGCCGACGGCGGCTTCTACCGTTACCGGGGGCGGCGGAAGGCTGACAGGGCTGCTGTCCAGGTGGAACGGCTCCGCCAGCTCCTCCGCGAGGACCGGCAGCGGATTTCGTTCAACGCCAGCAGCATGCGGGCCCTCACGGCCCGGCTGAACCAGCACGTCGCCCAGGCGCTGTGTGACGGGTTGAAGGTCACCGGCCTCGCCCAGGCGGCAGGGCTGACCCGCTGGACGGTGCGAACCATCGGCCTGTCTTTTGATGACCTGGCGCCGTCAGGGTTGCCGGCCGCGCAGCAGCTGGCGGCGATTGGCGCGTTGAAGTCCGAGCTGGCCACGCTCGAGGCCTCGAAGGCGGACCTGGAGGGGCGCCGGCTGAAGCTCCTGGCCGCGGCCCGCCGGCTGGGCGTCATGGACGACTACGAGCTCGCAGCGCTCAGCGGCCTGCAGTGCGAAGCGATCCGGAAGATGACCTGGGGACTCCAGCGGGTGCGGGCCACCTGAACCACTGGTATGACTCCCGGGAGCCATGCGCCCAACACGGCCAGCGCACTAATCCAGGTTGTTCTCCGCCGTTTCCGGCCCGCACCGTTTTAATACTGTCAGCTCCCACCTCGTCATCGCCAACGAAATGCCCTGAGGCGGCTTTAAAGGCTCCGGCGACGGCGGGACCTCCCGCCGTCGTCCGTTTGCGTTAACCGTTGTCACGCAGGCAGGTAGTGGGTAGTCTACGGCCAACCGGACTTTCGGCCGCATCAGGCGGCGCCCGGAACGGCGCTGCCGTCAGGGGCTTCGCCCCGTACCTAGAAGACGCCCCATCACCGCACTGGCTGACAATGCGGAACGCAGGACGCCACGCCTCCATTCAAGGGAGAAACCTGATGTTAGGCACCAGAAGCTGCCTCGCCGCCGCTCTTGCCGCCGCCCTCGTGGCGATAGCCACCCCCGCGCACGCAGCCCCCGCCACGCTCGTAAGCGCGGGGCCGGGAGTCCTCGTCGCCGACGGCGCGGCGGTGGATGTTCCCGTCACTTTCGTGTGCGACACCGACCCGGCCCTGGTCATGGCAATACCCGTGGTCCAGATCACCCAAAGAGTCAGCGACGGACGCATCGCCGGCGGCGGCGGGAACGATCAGCTCAGCTGCACCAAGCAGACCCAGACAGTCACCATACGGGTAGTTCCAACCATGATGGCGTTCAATGAGGGTGCCGCCGCAGCTTCGGTCTACCTGCAAACCTGCAGCGCCCAATTCCAGTGCTCCGCGGTCATCATCCACACCCAAATAACACTCGCCAATCCGGCCGGCGCAGGGCAGGGACTGAGTCGTTAAGCCGGGCCCGGTCGGTGGGCATGATCCACAGCTCGCCGATGGAAGCATGCCGGGGCTTGGTGCGAACGAACACTTAAGGCCCTACCCGTCGAGGAACCGCAGCAGCAACGGGACTGTCGCCTGCATGGTCCGCAGGTCCCCGCCGCTGGCGGCCTGCTCGCCGAGGTAATCGCCGTGGCCACCGGGGACGATCAGCAGGCGGGCGCCCGGGATGATGCCGGCCATCCGCGCGGCATACCCGGCGGTGACAATGTCCCGGTCCCCGCCCACCACGAGCGTGGCTGCTGCGATAGTGCCCAGCTCTTCGTCGGACCATCCGGGGAAGTCCAGGATGCGCCGGCGGTCCAGTTCGAAGAGCCGTTCAAGGTGGCCCAGTTCGGGGTTGAGGAGGCTGTCGGCGTCCTTGTAGGTGTCAGGCATGTCGTCCAGGGTGGCCTTCGCCATGCCGTCCCAGAACTCGTCCGGCACGGCATCGCGCCCCACAAAGGTGGAGGCGGCGATGAGGCGCCGCACCGCGGCGGGGCGCTCGAGTGCCAAGGCGATGGCGGTGTGGCCGCCGGCGCTGAATCCCAGCACGTCCACGGTTTCCACGTTGAGCTGGTCCAGAACGGCGAGGATGTCGCCGGCGGAGTTCTCGGCGGTGAGGGGGCGGCTGGTCGGCTGGGTGCGGCCGTGGCCCTCCTCCTCGACTGCAAGCACCTGGCGCTGTTCGGCCAGCATCGGGATGAGCTCGCCGAAGTTGGTGCCGATGGTGGAGCCGCCGCCCGGGACGAGGAGCAGCGGCGGCTGGCCGGGCACCGCGCTGCCGTGAACCTCGTAGTACATGCGAAGGCCGTTGTTGTCCGCGTAGCCGTGGGTGATCACACGGCATCCTAACTCTGTGCGTTTCCGGCGGAAAGGGGTCCGGTCCGAAGGGTCAGATCAATCAAACAGGGTTGATCGATCTATCCAAATTGATACAATTTACATGTGAGCTACACCACGCCCCTTGGTGCTCAGGCTGCGGCCCCGGCATTCCTGCGTCTGACCGGCCACCCCGTGCGGTGGCAGCTGCTGGGCGAACTGGCGCGCAGCGACCGGCAGGTCCGCGAGCTCACGGCGCTGGTAGGCGAGCGGCAGAGCCTGACGTCCTACCACCTCGGCCAGTTGCGCGCGGGCGGCCTGGTGACCATGCGGCGCAGCTCGGCTGACGGACGTGACACCTACTGCAGCCTCAACCTGGCGGCGTATCGCGAACGGCTTGCCGAATCCGGCGCGGCACTTCACCCCGGCCTGCGGCTGGTCCCGGCCGAGCTGGCACCGCCGTCGGACGGTCCTGGCGGTCCGCAGGCCCAGGCGCCTGTCCGCGTGTTGTTCCTGTGCACGGGCAACAGCGCCCGGTCCCAGATGGCCGAGGCGATTCTCGCGCGCCTTGGCGGTCCCCGGGTCGAGGCCGCCAGCGCCGGCAGCCACCCCAAGGACCTGGACCCCAGCGCCGTCCGCGTGATGGGCGAGCGCGGCATGGACATCAGCGGCGCCCGCCCCAAGCATCTGAGTGAGTTCGCCAACCGGCGGTTCGACTATGTGATCAGCCTCTGCGACCGCGTACGGGAGGTGTGCCCCGACTTCCCCGGGCCTCCCGCCATGGTGCATTGGAGCATCCCCGATCCGGCGGCCGAAGCAGCAGCCAATCAGGACAGTTACCCGGCGTTCGTCCGCACGGCGGACGAACTGAACACCCGGATCCAGTTCCTGCTTTACGCAATCGAGTATTCCCAAACGAGTTCGGAAAGGAGCTAGAAAATGCCCAACGACCTTACGGACCTGGTCAGCGTCCGCTACATGGTGGACGACGTCGACGCGGCGGTCGACTTCTACACAAAGCACCTCGGATTCACCCTCCGGATGAGCGCCGCACCGGCGTTCGCCGACGTCGCCCGCGGCCGGCTGCGGCTTCTGCTGAGCGGGCCGACCAGCTCGGCGGGCCGGCCGATGCCGGACGGCACGGTGCCGGCACCGGGAGGGTGGAACCGCATCCATCTCATCGTGGGTGACATCGCGGCCGAAGTGGAACGGCTGCGAGCCGCAGGCCTCACGTTCCGCAACGACATTGTCACCGGCCCGGGCGGTCAGCAAATCCTGCTGGAAGATCCGGCCGGCAACGTCGTCGAGCTGTTCCAACCCGCCGGCGCATGAGCGCGATGCGTTCGAGTACGGGCCACCTCCCGCCGTCGTACGCCTGGCGGGAACAAGTCCACCGGCCGGGCCGTTGGGATACCTACGACGTGCCGCCCGCTGACGCCGGCGGCGCCCTACAGAACGGAACCACATGGTCAGGGCTATCTGGAACGGAAAAGTCATCGCCGAATCCGCGGACACGGTGGTGGTGGAAGGCAACCATTACTTCCCCCGCGATGCAGTCAATGCGGGCTACCTGAAGGACAGTGACCTGTACTCCGTCTGCCCGTGGAAGGGGAAGGCCAGCTACCACACGCTGGAGGTGGACGGGAAGCTGAACGTGGACGCCGCTTGGTTCTATGCGGAGCCCAAGCCACGCGCGAAGCAGATCGAGGACCGGATCGCGTTCTGGCGCGGCGTGACCATCGAAGACTAGCCGGCTCCCGTTCCGGGACGTTCGACCCTACGGCTGCATCCCCGGCGTTGACAGACTGGTGTGAGTAGGCCCGTGGATCATTCAGGCGATGCTCTCTTCGCGCGCGGGCCGGCAGCACAAGGAGGCCAATGATGGCCAATATTTACCTTCCCTACGGGACCACCGAGGGTCAGACGGCCAAGATCTCCGAGTACATCTCGGAAGTGGTTCGAGCACACGGTCATGACGCACAGACTGCGGACATCAAGCAGACCGGGGACACTATTCCGGACGGGTTCGACGCCGTGATCGTCGGCGCGTCAGTCCATATGGGCAAGCACGAAGACTATGTGCGGGACTTCGTGCGGAAGAATGGTGATGCCCTGAAACGCCTCCCGTCTGCCCTCTTCTCTGTCAGCCTGGCTGCCCACGGGGACGCCGAGAACGCGGAGAGTTACGTCGAGAAATTCGAGCATGAAACGGGCTGGCGGCCGGCTCAAGTGGGACTCTTCGGAGGGGCGCTGCTCTACACGCAGTACGGGTTCCTCAAGCGCCACATGATGAAGAAGATCGCCGGTGACAAGGGCACCTTGGATACGGACACGTCGCAGGATTACGTGTACACCGAGTGGGATGGTGTCAAAAGGTTTGCGGAGGACTTTCTGGACAAGTTGTGAGTTGACGCCAAGGGCACCGGTTCACTCCGGGTGCCTGGCACGAACAGGGTCGGTCAACATTGCGGCTTCTTCCTCCGCCAGCCTGATCATGCGCAGTTCGTCCACCACAGCACGGGAAGGCCAGTAGTCCCTCGCCAGCTCTCTTGCCCGGGTCAGATCGGCTGCCGGGAAGAGCTTGCCGAGCAGCCCGGCCGCCTGAAGCAGGGCGATCAGTGCAGTGGTCCGCGCATCGGACGGCTTGCCCTCGAGTGCGGCTTTGATCTTGTGCCGGATCGCCGCCTCCGGGGCATGGTCTTTTTCCGGATACCGCACGGACTTGAACAGGCCGAGGTGCTTCTCGCCGACATGATCCACAATGCCAAGCGACGCCATGCCCTCGTAGACACGCTGCACTTCGGCCCGGCCCTCCAGCATTGAGACCCACCGCTTGGGAGTGTGGGGCCGTGACTTGTGACGGATGAGCTCCAGCTGGTGCTGGAAGTCCGTTTGCGGGGCCGGACCCGTGGCCCTGACGCGCTTCCCCTGCAGCCCGACTGCACCGAGCACGTCCAGCTCGGCCAGTATTGCCCCTGCCACAGTGGTCCTGAGTATGTAGGCCGGCAACTCCGGTTCGCCGTCCTTGTCGTCCGTTGCCAGGAGCAGGAAAGCCTGGGGAAGGTTCAGCTGCCCGGCCTTCGGTTCCTCGACCTCGGGTTCATCGGTATTCGGTGTTTCAGCATCCATACGATCATGGTGGCGCAGTTGGGCAGCCACCACAACGGCAACCGTAAGGGCCGGACGACGGCGGGACCTCCCGCCGTCGTCCTTTTTGCGTTTTGGAGCCGTTTCCCTGTCTGGAGACTAAGCGAGAATGGTCCGGTAGATCCCTGTATGGTCCATGTCGCCGTCGCCGGTCGCGGTCATTTCTTCGAAGGCACTTTGGAGGCACGTGGCTAACGGAAGGTTTATCCCGCGTGCCGCGGCAATCTCGGCTATGAAGTTGAGGTCTTTGAGCTGGTTCTTCGCAGACCCGCCACCCTCGAAGTCCTGGTCGATCCAGCGCCGTCCCTTTTGCCGCAGGACTTCTGAGTTGGCAAGGCCGCCGGCCAGGACGGTTTGCACTTTCTCAAGGTCGAGTCCGGCGGTGCTTGCGAGGGCCATCGCTTCGGCCAGGGCCGTAACCGTGGCGGCGACGACGATCTGGTTGCATGCCTTCACCGTTGACCCCGCGCCGGTTTGGCCAAAATGAACGGCTGTCGAGCTGTACAGCCCGAAGAGCGGGGTCAGTCGCTCCACGACTTCGGGCGGTCCGCCAACCATGATGCTCAGCCGACCCTCTTCGGCACCGATGGTTCCGCCGCTAAGGGGTGCGTCCACGACCGTCACCCCCCAATTGCGCAGGCAATCGTCGGCGAACTCTGCGACCGCCACCGGTGACACCGTCCCGTGAATGACGAGGATGGGGTGTTCGATGCCCGCGGTTTTCCATCCCTTCAGGAGGCCGTCCTCGCCAGGAAGTAGAGCCGCAACCTGGGGCAGGTCGGGCAATACAGTCAGCACGACTTCACTCGCGGCGGCGGCCGGGGAGGCAACGACGGTGCCTCCCCCAATCGCACGGGCTTTTTCTGGTGTGCGGTTCCAAAGAGTCAGCGGAACCTGGGCAGCGAGGATGTTCCGGGCGATCGGGGCACCCATGGGCCCTGTGCCAATGAGGGCCACAGATCCAGAGAAGCCGGGAATTTCTTTATCAATAGTTGTCGGTGTTGTCATGTGCTTAGAACGGGATGAGTCCGGCGAGGGCGGGAAGGAATGTGCTGAACCACGGGACTGCGGCAAGCACGAGGAGCCCGAGGAACACGGCGATCAGATAGGGCCAGAAGTGCTTCAGGCTCTTCTCCACGGTTTCATGTGCGGTGGCGCAGGCGACGTAGAAGCCGACGCCAGCCGGCGGTGCGAACGAGCCGATACCCATGGAAATGATCAGCACCATGGCGTATTGCACGGGGTTGACGCCGAAGTCGACGGCGATCGGCAGGAGCAGGGGCGCGAAGATCAGTACCGCCGGAAGGCCTTCCAGTAGCTGGCCCATGATGATCAGCAGCACGACAGTGAACAGCATAAAGAGCAGCGGTGAGTCACCCAGCCCGGACATGAGGTCGTGGATCTGCTGGGAGACACCGGCAAGGGCGAGGGTCTGGGCCAGCGGAGACGCCGCCGCGATGATGAACAGCACCATTCCCGCCGTCGTCGTCGTTTCCCGCAGCGTGTCACCAAGCAGCCGCCTGCTGCCGCGTCGGTAGGCGGCGGCGAGGATGAAGGCGTAAGCGACGGCCACGGACGACACTTCGGTGGGTGTGGCGAAGCCGCTGAGGATGCCCACCACCATGCCCACAGGAAGCAGAAGAGTCGGAATCGCGAAGAAGGTTGCCGACCCTCGTTCACGCCAGCTGGACTTGGGGCTGGCGACGCCGCCCTGTTTGCGGGCGCGGAAGAAGACGAGTGCCATGACACAGAGGGCAAGGAATGCGGCAGGAACGAATCCGGCCAGGAACAGCGTGGTGGTGGAGATGGTGGTGATGGAGCCGAGGATCAGGAGCACGATGCTCGGCGGGATGGTTTCGCCCATGATGGCCGAGGCCGACAGGACAGCGACCACTTCGCCGCGGGGGTACTTGCGTTCCTCGAGCATGCCGCGCATTGTGGTGCCCACTGCTGCGACGTCGGCCACCTTGGAGCCGGAGATGCCGGAGAAGATGTACATGGTCACGACGACCACTTGGAGAAGGCCGCCGCGCAGGTGCCCGATCAGCGCGTCGACGAGCTTGGCCAGCGGGAGGGTCAAGCCGGCGGAGTTCATGACCGTCCCGGCAAGGATAAAGAACGGGATTGCCAGAAGGACGAAGCCCTTAGCCCCGGAAGCCATTCCGATGGGGATGGCGCTGACTTCGGAAATGCCGCCCAAATAAAGGTAGATCCCGGATGCCAGTGCAAGAACGAATGCGATGGGCAGGCCCAGGAACAGCAGCATGAACAACAGCAGAAGGACGACGCCGAGCAGGACGTTGGGGGTGGCATAGTAGAAAAGCGGCTGCGCCAAAAGGACGAGAACAATCAGTCCGGCCGCGATTCCCGCTGCAGTGAGCGCAGGGCGACGCTCCTGGCGCCACAGCTTCAGGAGGGCGAACCAGGCGATAAGCACCATGCCGACCGAGAAGGGCAGTGAGACCCAGAAAACGGGGAGCTGCAGGATCGGGGTCTTTTCCTCGATCTGCTGGACGAGGGTCGGAACGAACAACGCGAATGCCCCGGCGCTCATAACGAAGACCAGCCAGTCGACCAGCGCAGCCAAGTAAGGCTTCCATGCAGCCGGGAGGCGCATGATGAGGGCCTGGACGGACATGTGCGCGCCCTTGGGGTAGGCGATGGCGCCGCCGATGAAAGCGATGGTCAGCAGCGCGATTTCGGAGACTTCCTGGGTCCAGAGCACCGAGTCGCCGGTGATGACCCTGACCATGATGTTCAGCAGGATGACGACGAGCTCCGCGAGGATGGCCGCGCCCACAATCCATTCGAGTGTCTTGTCGAGCCAAACGGCACCGCTCCAGCGCGGGGGGACGTGGCCGTGGTGAAGGATCTCTTCCGCGTCCGAGGGGAGGACCTCCTCGAGTTCCTCCGGAGTAGTGATGTGTTTCATGGGCTTCCAGACTGTCGACATTGAGAGCGGGGACGTTTCCTTGCGGGCGGCCCGGAGAGCAGTGAGCTCCCCGGGCCGGCGGGGCTACTTGGTGGTGGTGAAAGCGATGGCCTGGTCGAAGAAGTCCTTGCCGATCAGCTGGGAGAAGGTCGGGTAGAGGCTCTTGGAGGCCGCTTTGAATTCCTCCAGGCCGGAGGCGCTGAGCTCGTTGGATTTCATGCCCTTGGCAGTGAGTTCCTCGAGCTGCTTCTTGGACTGCTCGGCGTCGTAACCGGTCTTGAAGGTGGCGGTTTCCTCAGAGGCGTCCGTGAGGGCCTTCTTTTGGTCATCGGTGAGGGTGTCCC
Source organism: Arthrobacter sp. LjRoot78 (assembly GCF_964254335.1). Classification (NCBI taxonomy): domain Bacteria; kingdom Bacillati; phylum Actinomycetota; class Actinomycetes; order Micrococcales; family Micrococcaceae; genus Arthrobacter; species Arthrobacter sp. LjRoot78. The sequence continues at coordinate 3,992,696 of NZ_CAXUTG020000001.1, forward strand.
ACTTCTTCGAGGAGAGGGCGAGCACCCAGGCGTCGTTGATGTGGTTGGTCATCGAAATGTACTTCTGGACTTCGGAGAACTTGTTGGTCCATGGCACCTCAATAGGGTTTTCCTGGCCGTTGATCGTTCCGGTCTGCAGGCCGGTGAACACCTCGGAGAATGCCATGGTGGTGGGGCTTGCGCCGAGCTTGCTGAAGTAATCGGTCCACAACGGGTTACCGGGGACGCGGATCTTCAGTCCCTTGAGATCCGAGGGCTGTTCGATCGGGCGTACTGAGTTCGTAATCTCCCGGCCGGTCCGGGTGAGGAAGGAAAGCGCCACAGTGTCTTTGGCGGCGAGCTTTTCCTTCAGCGCCTGGCCCGGTTTCCCTGCCAGGAACGCCGCTTCCTCCGTGGTGTCTTTGAAGAGGTACGGGATGCTGATGGCGTTCATTTCCGGTACGACGGCGGCGTAGACGGACGTCGACAGGATGAGTGCATCGAGGGAACCGCCCTGCAGGCGTGTCACAGCCGCGTTCTGGTCTCCGCTAAAGCTCGTTCCGTTGGGGACCACGGTGACGGTCACGGATCCGTTGGACGTTTTCTTGACCTGGTCGGCGAAGTGCTGGGCCGAGACGCCGACGGAGGACGTGAGCGGGTCAGGGATCGAGAGCTGGATCTTGGCTGGCGGTGCTCCAGCCCCGCCGGAGGCCCCGGAGGCGCATCCGGCGAGGACTGAGGCTGCGAGGGTGCATGCCAGCACTCCGGTGAGGGCGCGGGTCTTGGATTTCATGTGGTGCCTTTCTTCATTGGAAGGAGTCTTGTTCCGGAGGCGTGAACGACGTCGGCTGAAGTTCATGGCCGCGCCCGGTTTGGTGCGGGGAGGGTCAGGCGTTGATTGCGGATTCCGCGACGAGCGCTTCGGTTTCCCGGCGAACTTCCAGGGCCTGGGACAGGGAGTCGTCCATGATGACGTCGTCCCAGCCGACGATCCCGCCCTTGGCTACGTCGTTCCGCAGTTCCACGTGGTGGGCCAAAGCAACGGGGAGGGCGCCGGTTGCGACGGAGTGCTTGGCCGACACCAGCTGGCCCCAGACCGTGTATCCGCCTTCGCCGTCGAGGAATTCACCGGCTTTGAGGTCCTTCTTTGCTGTCGCGACAACGTCGCCGAAGAACCCGATCGGCGAACCTGTGGAGATGCCGCGGAGAGCCGCGTTGGCGATGGACATGTTCAGTTCCAGGCCCACGTAGTGGTAGGGGCGGTACAGCGCTGCGTACTGGCCGGTGGGGTCCGGGTGCCACGGGTACTCAGTAAAGCAGCCGGAAACGTAGGCGTTCGTGGCCTTCACCACGACGAACACGCCCTCCTGGGTGTTGTGCGGGATCCACGTGCCGTCGCGCTTGACGCTGGACATGACGTCGACGGTGCCTTCGTGGGCGAGGACCCCCCCGACGTCGGCGGGGCGGCAGATTGTGGCGATCTCTTCGACGTCTCCCGGTGTAAACGTCAGCCCGGTGTCGGAAGGTACCAGTCCGGCGCCGTTGGCAACGGCGGCCATCTCAATAGAGGCCTTTGTGCCGTCACGGAAGGAAGTGTGCATGTTCGGGTTCAGCTGCCCGGAATCGGTGAGTTCCTTGGAGAACTCCCAGTTCTCCCAGACGTTGTCCGGGTTCATCTCGTGATAGTGCTCAAGGAACTTTGCGCCCTTGCCGGCACAGACAACGTCGAAGCCGCTGGTGCGCGCCCAGTCGACAAGTTCCATGATGAGGGCCGGCTGGTCACCGTAAGCCATCGAATAGACCACACCGGCGGCTTCCGCGCGCCTGGCCAGGGCAGGACCGGCCAGTGCGTCTGCCTCAACGGTGACCATGATGATGTGCTTCTTCGTCTCAATGGCACGCAGTGCATGCTTCACCCCGACGATCGGGTTGCCCGTCGCTTCAACAATGACGTCGATGTCTACATCAAACAGCTCGTCGGCGTTGGCCACGATGGTCGTGGAACGGTCCCTGAGGGCGGTAGCGATGTTCGGCGCGATCTGGCTCTTCGGCCATCCGACCAGTTCGAATGCACCCTCGGCGCGCTTGACGTTGATGTCGGCGATAGCGACCACGTGGATGCCAGGAATGTTATTCGCCTGGGCCAGGTACATGGTGCCGTAACGGCCAGCTCCGATGAGTCCGACTCGAATCGGGCGGCCTTCCTGCTCGCGGTCGCTAAGAAGCTTGTGGAGGTTCATGGGGATCTCTCTGATTGACGTTCCGCGTCGAGAAGGACCCTCCACCTGACTGGCGGAGCAACTTCTTCGTCGCAAACTGGAATTCTAGGACCGGAGTGGAACCGGTTCCACTTTTGTACCAGTCAGTGATAGGCTGTGTCAACAGTCACACCGGAACGCAAACGAAGGTTACTCAGGCACGCATCCCAGGGCAGACAGACAGCCCGTGATCGCCTGCCCGTCAGGACCCTCACCGAGGAGGAGAAGTGAAGAAGGCGCCAACAATTCGCGATGTCGCGTCGGCGGCCGGAGTTTCAGTCTCGGTTGTGTCCCGGGTCCTGAACCCTGACTCAGGCCCCGTCGCGCCGGCCAAGCGCGAAACGGTGTTGCGGGTCATTGATGAACTCGGGTACCGGCCCCGCGCCGCCGCCCGTGAACTCAGCGTCGGCCATACCCCCACTATTGGCCTGGTAGTAGCAGACCTGGCCAACCCCTTTTTTGCGCAGCTAGCCGACCGCGTCGTCTGGGAGGCCCGCAGCCACGGCGTGCAGGTGATGGTGATGACCACCCAGGAAGACCCCCACCTCGAAGCCGACAGCCTGGACACACTCCTTGACCGCTCCGTAGGAGGCGTCATTGCCACGCCCACCGGAGCAAACATTGAAAAGTGGGCCCGCCTCCAGTCCCTGGGTGTGAATGTAGTCTTCGTCGACCGCACCATTCCGGAACTCGCAGACGTCGACCTTGTGAGCATCGAAAACGTAGATTCGGCCCGACGCGCCACCGAACACATGCTCGGCCTCGGACACAGGCGTATTGGCCTCATTACCGGGCCCGTCAGCACCTCAACGGGGCGGTCCAGGATCGAGGGCTACCAGACCGCGCACAACAACTTCTCGATCAGCGTGGACCCCCAGCTCATCCGGGATGTACCGTTCCGGGGAGACGGCGGGGGCGATGCAGTCGGGTCTCTTCTCGCTCTGCCAGACCGCCCCACCGCGCTCATTGTGGCCAACACCGCCCAGGTCCAGAGCTCCGTTCGACGCCTCGTCCAGATCGGCGTGCGGATCCCTGACGATCTGTCGGTCATCGTCTTTGACGACAATCCCTGGACGGAACTGACCAGCCCGCCATTGAGCGTGATCCGCCAGCCGATCGACATGCTAGCGGTGCACTCCCTGGAACTGGTCCTGGGAAGGATGCAGGGCCGGCTCCCTCCGGCCCCCCGCACGATCGAAGTCAAGGCCGACTTCGTCCCACGCAGCAGCTGCTCACCCCTCACGCTCTCTCCCATCAGCTAAGGAAGTCCCATGACCGTCATTGTTACCGCCGTATTCACACCCAAAGAAGGGGCATTCAGCGACGTAGCTGCCGCCCTTTCCCCCGCCATCGCCGAAGTGCACCAGGAACCCGGATGCCTGCTGTATGCCATCCACGAAGCGCCCAACGGCCAGATCGTCATGATTGAAAAGTGGGAAAGCGCAGAACTGCTCGACGCCCACGGTGCGGGAGAAGCCGTCAACCGCCTCAATGCCTCGCTCGAGGGCCTCCTTCAGAAACCTGTCGAAGTTACGCGTCTCTCACCCATTCCCGCAGGGACCGAGCATCAAGGGACGCTGTAATGAAGCCCGTCGTCGTGATGGGAGTGTCCGGGGCAGGAAAATCCACGGTTGGGGCAGCACTGGCCCAACGCACGGGCGCCGCTTTCGTCGATTCCGATTCCCTGCACCCGCAGGCAAATGTGCAGAAAATGGCCGCCGGCAACCCCCTGGATGACCAGGACCGCTGGCCCTGGCTCGGGCTTGTAGGCGCCGAGCTGGCGTCCGTCCACCCGGAGGGGATCATCGTGGCGTGTTCGGCACTGAAGCGCGCCTACCGGGACGCAATCAGAGTCAAAGCACCCGGGACGGTGTTCATCCAACTCAGCGTCGAGCTACCGGTTCTGCAGGACCGCGTAGCCCAACGCCCCGGACACTTCATGCCTCCCTCGCTCCTCCACTCACAGCTGGAAACGCTGGAACCCCTGCAAGCAGACGAGGCGGGATTCACCGTGCCGACGCACGACGGCGTCGAGGCAACGGTTAGCCGAATCCTCGCTGAGCTTCCTGTAACCGCGGCTACTTCAGCAGAGCGGACGGCGTCCCACCCGGGTGCAAGGAGGAAGTACATGGCCCGGAGCCCCAGGAGGGCGGACGTGCTGGTTCCCGCGGCGACGGTCCGCTGACGGTCCGGTGTTCTCAGGCCGGGGGACGCGGTTGGACGTGGAGTGTTTCCAGATAGTCCTCGTCGTACTTGTCGTCCCGGACATCATCATTCGGGAAACCACCGGGAAGTGTGCCCTGACTCAGGCCGGCCAGAAGGACGTGCTCAAGCCCCGGCTCGGTGTTCATGGTCGCTGTCTGGACGATTCCGGTGGCCGCCCCCGGTATCTTGGCGTTGGCCATCTCATCGATTCCGGCCACGCTGGCTGCGAGCAGGAAAAACGCCGCGACGGCGGCCAGCCCGTGAACTGTTCTCCGTCTCCATACGCTCATACCCTGATCTTGAGCTCCCCGCATGGGAACAAGGCACCGTTTGCCTATGGGCAGGCTGTGAAAGCCCGCCCGGCCCCGGCGCCCATCCGCTGCGCTGGCAGCGCCGCCAGCTTCGCCAGCTTCGCCAGTGAAGGATTCCTGTAACGCCTCCAGCCAGTGGGCCCACGACGGCGGGCGGTCCCGTGTGCCTACAGCGCCGTCGTCCGCTTGCGTTTGGTGCCGCTCCCCTGCGGCGGAGTCTCACGCTAGGACCGCACGGCAGGCTGCCACCAAGGCGTCCTGGTGCTCGTCCAGCCAGGCGAGCCGGTGGTCTTCCAAACGTATTTTGGCGTGGTCGTTCTCGGACAGGGTTTCGCCGCCCAGGACACGGCTGCGCCGGCCCAGGCCACGCTTCAGCCGCTTGGCCTCCAGCAGCAGCGGCAGCGCCTCGACCTCGGCCGCCGTTGGCCGCGCATCCCTGCCGTAGGCCGCGAGCAGTTCGGTGACCCGGCTCAGGTCGAGGGCCACCTTGTGGTCGGCCTCCCCGAGACGGGTGTACACCTTGCCGACGTCGTGAACGGCCACCGCGAGATCGAGGACCCGCACGTCCGGGTGTGCGCTGTCGAAGTCCAGGACCCCCACCACCTGGTCGCCGGCGAACACCAGGCTGCCGCGCCTGGCCCCGCCGTGCACCACCACCCGGGGAAGCTCCGGCAGCAGGCCGGTCAGTTTGTTGAGTACGTGCACCGTCCGGGCACGCAGTGCCGGCTCCACATCCTGTTCACCGGCCCGGCTCCCCAGCTCGCTGAGGACAGCCGGCTCGGCAGCCACCGCTGGCAGGTCGGCGACGACGGCGTGGTACCGGGCGAGCGTCCGGCCCAGCGCCCGCACGTGCTCGGGTGAGTCGTCGTCGAAGGGTGTCCCCTCGACGCCGCGGGTGGCGATCCACAACCGGCCGAAGAGCTCGATGTAGTCGGCGCCGGTGCGGGCGGGAACCACCTCCGGGGCAGGGAAACCCCTGTCCCGGAGCAGCCGCATCAGGCGCAACTGGCCGGTGAGCTCATCACGCGTCTTGGCCCGGTAGGAGCGGCGCAGGTAGTGGACACCGTCCGCAGCGGCGACGCGCAGGTGCTCGTTCTTGCCTCCCGGAAGAGGGCTGACCGAGATCCACCCACCCAGGGGCCACAATCCCTCGAGCTCGGCCACAGGCAGGGCCTGCCCGGCACGGTCCAGCACGCTGCCATCCGTCGGCGTCATGCTCCCGCCCGTCCCTCTGCCACCCGTTCGAACTCATTCACGTAGAGGCGGTACTGGGTGTCGTCGCGGTCGCGCCAGTCCGCATCCCCGGTCTTGATCTCGCGGTTGAGGCTGTGGAAGATGTAGCGCGCCCAGTGGAAGCGCAGGTTGACCAGCCGGTCGCCGTGCGTGGCCTCCCGGTAGGCAGCGAGGAACGCAGCGCATGGCTCGTCGGCCCTGCTGATGTCACCGGTGGCCGAGTACACGCCCTGGCGCATCCTGTGCAGGAACTCCGCCACGTCCCGCGCGGGGTCGGCCGGCGCGCTGCGGTCCAGGTCGATGACCGTCACGACGTCCTCAGTCAGGAAGACGTGTATCGGCCGGAACTGTCCGTGGCTCTGGGCCTGGATGCCGTCCACGGTGTCCCGGGCCAGGCCGTCCAGCTGTTCGAGCATGCCCAGGGCCGCGTCGACATAACCGGGGCTGGCGACCGCCACTTTGGCCAGGCGCTTGGCCAAGCTCGTCAGTTCTCCTGTCACCAGAAGGGATTGCGGGGTCCCGAGCCGGAGGTCCAGGCTGTGCAGGCGGGCCAACCACGACGCTGCACGGGCGGCAGCCGCTGCGAGGTCGGCGCTGTCCGCGGCGAACAGCGTGGACATCGGCTCACCCGGTGCTCCCCTGCACAACAGGATCTTCTCGTCTCCGTACCAGGCCAGGGGTTCGACGGACTGGTAAGCGGAACCGTGGCCCAGCCCGGCGGTACGCAGGGCCTGCAACTTCGCGTGCACGGCGGGACCGTCTTCGAAGGGGAAGAGCTTGGCGAACACGGGGGCGCCGTCGTCGAGTTCTATCTGCACCGTGGCAGCCCCGGTGCCGTCCAGCTGGATCACGTTCGTTGCCCACGACCCGCCGCCGGCCGCGGAGCCCAGGTGCGGGCGGACATACCGGTCCAGGAAATCCGGGGTGCGGACCCGTTCGGCACGCAGGACCTGCTGCTCCTTCACCTGATGGCTTTGGGCATGGATCTGGGTGCGGGTCTGGGTAGGGTTCATGCGTCCTCCGTAATGGTGAAAGGGGTGTCCATGAGCAGGCGGATGCAGGAGGCCTCGCGGTCCATGATGCGCGCGAACTTGACGGCGTCCTGGGGTTGCCGGGGAATCAGCGCCTGCTTGGTCAGCAGGTTCTCGCACTTCTTGACCACCACCATCAGCCGCTGGGCCTGGAAGATGTCCGGCATGGCCGACAGGTCCGCCTCTGCGAGCGGGGCATGGCTGCGGTAGTGGTGGAGGAAGGTCCGGCATCGGTCCGGGTCCAGGCCGAACCCGGCGCGGCGGATCGGGCCGTCGAAGCAGAACGACCTCAGGGCATACGCCAGATCCAGGCCCAGCAGCTCCTGCGCGGACCGGTCGAAGTCCAGCACCGCGCTGAGCCGGCCCTCGTCCATGAGAACGGCGGACTGGCCATAGGAACCGTGGATCACGATGGATGTCAGGTCCTTCTGGCGTCCCCCGAGCCCCACGTTCAGCTGCTCCATCCGGTCAGCCAGATAGCGGGCGTCCTCTCGTAGCGCCGCACCGGAGTCGGCGTCCAGCAGCGACGCCATGACGTCGACGGCGGCGTACAGCTTCTCCTGCCCCACCTGCCCGAGGGTGGCCAGGCCGGAGGAACGCTCCCTGTATCCCGGCATCGACAGCTCTGACACGATGGCGTGATAGCGCCCGAGTCCCCGGGCCACTTCCGCCAGCTGGGCGGCGTCGCCGGGATCGTACGCGCGGCCGTGCATCAGCCGCGTGACCATGTGCAGGACGCCGTCCACCTGTACCGAGACGGCGCCGTCTCGTGTCCGCTCCACGGGCGGGGCCGGGTAGCCGTGTCCGCGCAAGTGGTCGATGAGGGCGCATTCGAACTCCGCCCCCGCCACGGTCTTCAGGTTGTGCGAGCGGCGGAGCACCACCTCGCCCGCATCCGTGCGGACGAACCAGCTCATGTTCGAGCTGCCGTGGTCGGTGCGGCGCCACGCGCGCCAGCGGCCGAGGCCGTAAGCGTCCTCCAGGACCGGGATTAGCGACGACTCGTCGACCGCAGTCACGGGCAGTCGGCCGCCCTGGCGGGGCACCGAACCACGCAGCACCAGCAGCCGGTCCGCCGGGTCGGCAGCCGGGGCTGCGGCGTCGGCCAGGGCAGCCAGGACGCCGTCGGTGGATCCGGTGGTGATGAACGCGAGGTCGCTCGCTGGCGCCCGGACACTGGGCTCGGTCATGGAAGGGCTCCCTTCAAATCGGTGGCGGGTTGGTTGCCGTCTACGTCGAAAGACGAGGCGGCGTGGCGCCCGTAATCGGCGGCATCGCCGTGCAGGGCGGCCCGGGGGCCGGTGCTGCCCTGAAGGGTGATCCCCTGTAGGAGGCACATCTCCGTGTAGAGGCCGCCCGCGGCGATGAGCCGGCTGTGGGTACCGCGTTCCACCACGCGCCCCTCCTCGATGACCACAATCTCGTCCGCCGCCATGGCCGCTGCCATCCGGTGCGTGATGATCACGGTGGTCCGGCCGGAGCTGACGTGCCGGAGTGCGCGGAGCACGGCGTGCTCGGAATGCGCGTCCAGGCCCGTCGTCGGCTCGTCGAGTACAAGGACCGGGCAGCCCTGCAGGACCGCGCGCGCCAGCGCCAGCCGCTGTCGCTGCCCGCCGGACAGGGTCGCCCCGCGCTCGGCCAGCACCGTGTTGTAGCCGTTTGGCAGTGCCTGCACGAAGTCGTGGGCCTGGGCCGTACGGGCGGCGTGCTCCACCTCCTCCGCGGAAGCGTCGGGACGGGCATATGCAATGTTCTCCCGCACGGAGGCACGGAACAGCAGGGCCTCCTGCGTGACCAGTCCGATCTGGGTGTGCAGGCTCTCGCCGGTCAGGTCGCGCAGGTCCTCGTCGTCCAGCAGGACCCGGCCGCTCGTGGGATCCTGCAGCCGGCACAGCAACGCGGCAATCGTCGACTTCCCCGCGCCGGTGGGCCCGACGATCGCGAGGGTGGTGCCCACCGGAACGCTCAGGTCGACGTCCCGCAGAACGGGGCAGTCGGTGCTGTAGGAGAATCCGACGGCGTCAAGGCTCAGTCGCCGCCGTGGCGGGCCGGCCGTGCGGGCATCGGGCTTGTCCTGCACTTCCGGGCGGCGGCCGAGGGTGTCGGCAATGCGTGCCGCGCGGACACCGGCCCGGGTCAGCTGCGCCGGCAGCTTGGACAGCGCCCGGGTGGGGCCGAAGAAGTCGCGAAGGTACGCCGTGAAGATCACCAGGTCGCCCGGCGTGAGGGCGCCCGAGAGCACGCGCTGGGCCCCCAGCCACACCAGGCCCGTGGTGGCAATGGCCACCACCGCGTCCACCGCGGCACCGAAAGCGGCACTGGTGCGCGCGGAGCGGAGCACGGCCGCGACCGAGGCGTCGGAACGGCTCCGGAAGCGGCGGGACTCGTGTTCCTCCCGGCCGGTTGCCTTCACCAGCTTGACCGCCACCAGTGATTCCTGCGCCATCGCGGCCAGGTCCCCCTCGATCTCCCGCGAGTTCTCCTCCACGGCCCGGATGCGGGCGCGGAAACTGGAAACGGTGAGCAGGAGCATGGGCAGCACAAGCAGCAGTGCCAGGCTGAGTTGCCAGTCCAGAATCAGCATCACTCCGGCCATGCCGGCGAGTGTGAGCACGTTCGTGGCGGCGTCCACGAACGTGACGGTGAGCAGCGCGCGCACCTTGTCAACGTCGCCGGTGAGGCGTGTGGTGAGTTCACCGGTGGGGGTCCGCTCGTGGTAGCTCAGGGGCAGCCGCTGCAGATGGTCGTAGAGCTTCGTGCGGATAGCGGCGGAGACGCGCTCACCGACGGCGGTCAGTGTGTAGCTGCGTGCGGCGCTGATCAGTGAGTCCAGGAGAGTGATGACGGCGAGCGCGCCGACGATGAGGACCAGGACGCGCTGCACGTCCTGTCCCCCCGCGCCGCCGGCCGGCAGCAGCACTTCGTCAAAAAGGTACTTCAGAGGCCACGGCTTGAGCAGGGCGACGCCGGCACTGGCTGCGGCCAGCAACCCTGCCAGTACGCAACCCGGCCACTGGGGCCGCAGGAAAGGACCAAAGGTCCGCAGGATCACCCCGGCGCGCATCACCGGCACGGATCCGCCACGCTGGCGCCGCCGGCGCTCGGCGCGGTCGGGATATGTGGCCCCGGTACCGGATACCCTCACCGGTAGCCTCCCGCGGCCGCGGCTTCCACGGCCGCTTCCCAGGCGTCGAGCCAGTCCGGAACGAACGAGGTGTCCGCCACCGGGCGGACCACCAGGCGGTAGAAGAGCACCTCGGCGAAGGTGCGGGCCACGTAGGCAGGGGTGGAACGGACAGCACCGGAGTCGCCACTGCTGTCCGAGTAGGCGTCCAGGAACGCCCCCACCCAGGGCAGGGCGGCTGCCAGGTCCCCGTGCCGGGCGGCACCCATGGTCAGGGTCTGCCCGATGAAGTGTCCGAGGTCCCGTGCGGCGGGGGCCCAGGCGGCCCGGTCAAAGTCGATGACCACGAAGCGGTCCGCGTCCAGGTGGATGTTCTTGGGCTGGAAGTCTCCGTGGGTCACCACCCGGGAGCCGACGGCGGCGGCCAAGCCCTCCAGGGTCCCGGCCGTGAGTTCGTCCAGGCGGGCAGCCGACTGCGGCAGCAGCCCGGCGAGCGCCGTACCGTACTCCGCGAGCTTGAGCCGCTCGAAGTCCTCCGCCAGGTCTGGCACCTGCACGCCCCGGATGCCATGCAGGCGCGCGAGCCAGCGCCCGGCCCGCCCGGCCTCGGGCGAGGCTGGCCCCGGGTCGCCGTCCAGGAAGGAGTGCAGGGTAGTGGCAGGCGCCTCCTCCTGCGCGAGGAGCTGACGGGCGGGGTCGAAGCCGTAGGGCGCGGGAACCCCGAGCTCGGCGCCGTCGAAACCGGCACTGTGCAGGCTGGTCAGCAACCGCCACGCCTGCTCTCCGCCGCCCGCGCGGTAGCTCTTGCCGATCACCGCCAGCGGAGACGAAGGACCGGTCCCGGAGTCGACGGTGACTGTCCATCGGACCACCGGCCGGCTCCGGGACGCGTGAACCACCGACCGCGTGAGTACCTGGACCTTGCCCGGCGGCAGGGCATCCAGCGGTGGCGGCGAGACGAGCAGCGATTCGGCCACGGCGAGCCGTTCAGCCCGGCGGGCATCGGAGGCCGCGGCCGCGACGGAGGTCGTGGCCGCGACGGAGTCCGCACGCGTGATCACCTCAGGCCTCCCGCTGTTTTGTGGGCGGCCAGGTGGTGGAGCCGTTCCCGCCCCGCCTCCATCGCCAGCTGCGCCGTGTCGTCGTCGACCTCTCCCACTCCGATGAGGAGGTGGAAGGACCGCGTCTCGGCGCGCACGCGGACGAGTACGCCGTGTCCGGGTTCCGGCCCGGAGGGGTCCCGCCAGGCGGTGTCCTCGTCGCCGGCCAGGGCGACCCAGACGTCCGCGCCGCGGTTGCGGGCGCCCCGCCAGCTGCGTCCTCCGCAACGCTGCAGCTCTGCCACCCCGTGGCGGAGCAGCCGGTAGTAGTCCGGCGACAGGCAGGTCTCCACCGTGATACCGGGCGCTGCCGCGGGGAGATCGTAGGCAACCAGCAGTGACGGGCTCACGTCATCGAGGAGGATCCGCTTGCGGAGCCCGTGCAGCGGACTGTCCTCCTGCACGTTGGTCAGTTCAACCTGGACCGCTCCGTCGCCGGCATGGATGGTTGCCTCATGGCGGTCGTGGACACCCCCGACGTCGGCGAGCGCACCGGGGTGGTTGGCCGGGACGTCCATGTAGCTGTTCAGCTCCTGTTGCTTGTTCCAGTCGTCGGTAGGGTTCCCGATCACCAGCATGCCGCCGTCCGGGCCGCGGCATGCCAGGTAGACCAGGCGGCCGCCGCACTCCGGGGACAGCACTGCGAACAGGTGCTCGCTCCTGAGGACCAGTTCCTCCGCGCCGTCTTCGTCGAGGTCCACCAGTTCCGCCCCAAGCGCGCGGGCGGGGTTGCCGAACCACCGGGCTGCGGCAGCCAGCACGCCGGCGGCGCGCCCGTGGCTTGCCACGGCCTTGGCCCAGGCGGCCGGCTGCCGCTCCGGGTGGTCCGTGTCGTGCCATGCCGTCTCGTACCCCGAGGCCAGCAGGTGTTTCCAAGCCAACGCGGTCAGCCGCGGTTCGGCACCCGCGCTCTCAGCGCCGGCCACGGCGCGGCGGGCACGGGCGAGGTGCTGCTGATAGGGGGCCCAGGCCGTGTCCTGGTCCCAGCCCCGGTAGTCCTCTCCCGCGTGCCAGTCCTGGGCCAGCTCCACGAAGGTGCCGCGCTCCACGACGCGGACGCCGGGGGTCCGCCGGCGCTGGCGGAGCCATGACGGCAGGTCCACGGGTATCAGGTTGGGCTGGGTGGCCAGCCAGCGCAGGAATTCCTCATAACGCCCCAGGGCGCTGGGGTGCCACGGGCCCACGCCGGCGCTCTTCTCCATGTCGTCCGCGTACACCAGGATGGTGTCGTCGCCCGGAGCCGTGGGGAGTTCGGCCGTGCGGGACAGGCTGCGCCAGTGGCTCCGGTCGTCCGGGGGAAGCCAGTACCGCAGCCGGGTGGACATCGGCACCACCTGAAGGCCGCCGCCGCCGTCGATGCAGTAGGGGCGCAGCGCGTCGGCCGGCGGAGGGCTGTCCTGATCGGCGCCGTCGAAGTCGGCCCTGTCGCTGCTCCCGTGGGATCCGTCGGTGGGATACAGCAGCCGGTCGTCGAGCAGCACGTACCGGTACCCTCCGTTGGGCAGGGTGGGATCGGTCAGCAGTCCGGCCAGGCGGCTGGTGTCCCATACCCGTTCGGGGATCCAGCAGATCTCAAGGTCCTCCGGGGCACACTTCAAGTGCTGCCGGTAGAGCCAGAACAGCTCCTTGAGCTGCCGCCGGTTGTACTCCGGGTCGAAGGCGGTGAGGATGTTTTCGGAGTACGTTCCGCCCACCAGCGAGAGCAGTCCGAGGTCGCGCAGCCGGCGGACCTCAGCCAGGAACCAGGGGTGGTGCCAGGCGGCCGCTTCCACCATGGTTCCGGACAGGTGGAGCGTGACCGGGGTGCGGTATTTCTCGTGCAGCCGCAGCAGCGCCGCGTAGCCGTTCACCAGTGAGGTCAGGCCTTCCCGGTCCTGGTAGCCGTCCGTGACCAGGAACTGGTTGGCGTGGTGGACGATCGCCAGGGGAAGCGGAGCCGGGCGCGGCCGCTGCCGCTGCCGGGGCATCGGGATGCCGGGCGATGCGGTGCCCCGAACGGAGGGGCCCGGAACGACGGCGGAGTTCCGGATGTCGACGGCGTTCCGGACGACGGCGGCGCCGCGCCGCGAGCGCACGGCCTCGTCGTACAGGGCGACGTATTCACGTGCGGGTGCCTGCCAGGAGAAATCCGCCCCCATCGCCCGCGTCTGCAGCCGGCGCCACTCAGGCTTGCGACGGTAGACCGCTATGGCGTTGTCGACGGCGGACAGCATCGACGCGACGCGGCGCTGGACGAAGGTGAAGCCCAGCCCTGTGGCAGGGTCCTCGGTGTAATCCTTCACCGTGTCCGCCAGGCCACCGGTCCGGCGGACCACCGGGATAGTGCCGTAACGCAGGGCGATCAGCGGCGTCAGCCCGCAGGGCTCAAAGACGGACGGCGCCAGGAAGAGGTCCGAGCCCGCATAGACCTGCCGGGCCAGGGATTCCTGCGAGGTCGGGTGGAACGCCATGTTGCCGGAGAGCCGGCGCGCCGCGGCCTGGAGCTCCCGTTGATATCGGGGCGCCCCCTCGCCCATCACCACCACCTGGGCTCCGCGGGCCACGAACTGGTCCAGGGCCGACGACAGCAGGCCCACCCCCTTCTGCGACACCAGCCGGGCCACCATGCCGAAGAGCGGCCGGTCCGGCGCGAACTCCAGTTGGCTGATTCGCTGCAGGACTTCCTTGTTCGCACGCTTGCCGAGGACGAACGAACCGTTGTAGCGGGTGTCGATCCACGGATCCCGTTCCGGGCTGAACTCCTCGTAGTCGACGCCGTTGAGGATGCCCCGTGCGGTGTCCCCGCGGGTGCGCAGCAGCTGGTCCATGCCGGCTCCCTGCCCCGGGGTGAGGATCTCCTGCATGTAGCGGGGGCTGACGGTGTTGACCTGGTCTGCGAAGGTGACACCCCGCTCGAGCAGGCTTCCTGCCGGCGGTAGTCCGATCAGTTGGTCGGTGGCGGCCCCCACCGGCCCCTGGTAGGCGATGTTGTGGATCGTAAAGACGACGCCGGTGCGGTCCAGCGCGAGCCGGTGGGGTCCCAGCCGGGCTTCCTGGGCCACCAGCCCGCAGTGCCAGTCGTTGCAGTGGATGATGTCGGGGCGCCATGCGTCCTGCGCCGCGAGCGTCGCTATTGCCTTGGAGAACAGCACGAACGGCATGACGTCGTCGTCCTGGTAGCTGTAGGGGACCTCGCGGTCGAACCACCCCGGAAGGCCGATGGTGAAGACCTCCACTCCCCGGAGCGGCGGCAGCCGCCGGACCACCACACGCTCGGCCACCGGCCCTAGGGGGACGTCGAACGTCAGCACAGGGGTCCCGCCGATCCCCCGATAGGCCGGGATCACTAGGCGTACGTCGAAGCCCAGTTCCGCCAGCCTCTTCGGCAGCGCAATACTGACGTCAGCCAGCCCGCCCACCTTGACGAACGGGTAAGCCTCGGCACTGGCGAAAAGGATCCGCGGCGGCCGTTGCGCCGGGATGCTGGAGAGGTCCTCGGCCGGTTCGGCGTGGAATGCCGGTTCGCCGTGGAATACGGGTTCGGCGTGGAGCGGAGAACCGCCGATCCTCCCCAGGGTGGACACCGTCGGGGCAGGGTTCAATGGCGCCCGGCGGACCTGCCAGGGACGGTCCGCGGACGGGCTTTGTCCTTCCATGCCCACCCCCTGTGTTCCCACTTAGGCTTTTCCGGCGCCAGCCGCTTCGTTTCTTCAGCTTGGCCGAGAACCATGAGGCTCACATGAAGGGATCATGAAGGAATTTTCATGAACGCGCTGTCTGTCCAGTTCGGGCGGGATTGCGGGCTAGCAGGCCACTGGGCACTCATGCACACCGGACGACGGCGGGACCTCCCGCCGTCGTCCGTTCCGGTCTGGCGCTGCTCGCTTACAGTGCCGACCGGCCCGCGACGGACGCGCCGGTGGCTCGTTGACGTTGGCGATCCTTCAGCGCCCTAACAAGGACCGGCGCTAGCAACACAAAAGGAGTAAATCAGGACTAGGGGCAGCTAGATTCTGCTAATTCATCAAATTGTCATGGTGCTGCGCTACCGTTGCACCACCATCATTTCTTAGGGGGACAATTGGAGTTCGCAGAAAAGCTTTCAGCATTGGCAGCAAAGGTGCGCCAGCAGCGGGGTGTGATCCAAACGGAAGAAGCAACAAAGAATGCCTTTGTAATGCCCTTCATTTCCACAATTCTTGGCTACGACGTCTTCAATCCCATGGAAGTCGTTCCGGAGTTCATCGCAGATGTCGGACTCAAGAAGGGCGAGAAGATCGACTACGCGATCGTCAAAGACGGCGACGTGCAGATCCTGATCGAGTGCAAGAAATCCACGGAGCCGGTCAAGATCGAGCACGCATCGCAGCTGTTCCGGTACTTTGCCGTCACCAACGCCAGGATCGCAATCCTCACCAACGGCGAGGTGTACCAATTCTTCACTGACCTCGATGCGCCGAACCGCATGGACGCCAAGCCGTTCCTTGTGCTCGATTTGAACGATATCGACGAGTCGCTCATTCCGGAACTGCAGAAACTGTCCAAAGACATCTTTGACCTCGATTCGATCATCAGCGCCGCTGGCGAACTGAAATACATCGGCGAACTCAAAAGGACACTCGCAGCACAGTTCAAGGAACCGGAAGACGAATGGGTCAAGTTCCTCACCGGTCGCGTATATCCGGGCCCTTATACGCAGAAAGTGCGCGAGCAGTTCACCGCCTTGGTAGCTAAAGCGTCCAAGCAGTTCCTGAACGACCAGGTAAATGAGCGTCTTAAGAAAGCCCTCGGCGCCCCGGGCTTCCCCCAGAATGACGACCCTGCTGCCGCCGCCAGTGTCACCAGCGCACCTGTGGCCGAAGCCGACCTGGCCGAGGCGGACGGGCTGGAAACGACGCTCGAGGAAATCGAGGGGTACCAGATTGTCCGGGCCATCGTCTGCAGCGAAGTGAAGCCAGCTCGCGTAGTGCAGAGGGACGCCAAGTCCTATTTTGCGGTGCTTCTGGACGACAACAACCGCAAACCGATCGCGCGCTTGCACTTCAACCGCACCCAGAAGTACATCGGAATCTTCGACGACAACAAGGAAGAGACCCGGGTGCCCATCGGCTCGCTGGAAGAGATCTATGAGCACACCGAGGCCCTGCGTGCGAGCGTCAAGAGCTACCTGTGAGCGCGGCTGCTTCTGACCTCGATCGGCTTCTTGTCGCCATCGCGGCCATGCCGACGCCTTGACCACGCCATTTGGAGCCATGCGAGCACAACGCGGCTGAAGGGCATGCTGGAAATACCCTGAACCCCAGAGCAGGAAGCGGCGGCCGACGGCGGGACTTCCCGCCGTCGACCGTTTCAGTTTGGTGCCGCTCCCCCACAGCGTCGATCACGCGGAATGGTTCGACTAAGTCGATGCAGCAGCCGGCACCGGTTAGGCCGGGATGTTGCGCATGGGTATGATCCCGGAGCATGAGCGCTACGCCGAGCACCGCTGGAACTGTCCGGGCTGTCTTCCTTGACGTGGACGGCACCTACGCGGACTACGGCGTCGTCCCCGAGGGCCATATGCGCGTGGTCCAGGCCGCGCGGAAGGCAGGACACCGGATCTTCCTGTGTACGGGCCGCCCGGTCTCAATGTTGCCCAAAAGCATCCTGGCCGCGGGTTTCGACGGCCTCGTGGCCAGTGCCGGCGCCTACGCCGAGGTGGCCGGGACGGTGCTGATGGACCGGCGCTTCCCGGCGGACCTTGCGGCCAGGACGGTTCGGGCGCTCGACGCGCACGACGCCGTATACATCCTGGAAGCGCAGGAGGCACTGCACGTACCACCCGCTGCACTCGAGCGGTTGCAGGTAATTCTTGACGCCCATTTCGAGCAGGCACGCGGAGGCCCGGTGGGTTCGTCCGATATCCTCCGCGCGGTGCGCTCCACCTCCAATGGTGCCGACGTGCCGTTTTCCAAGGTCTCCGTGTTTGACTCCCCCGTTGCCATGGAGCGACTGGTCGAGGAAATCGGCGGGGCCATTGCAGTGGTCGCGAATTCGGTGGCCGACGAGGGCCGGCACGCTGGGGAACTGTTCCAGCGCGGGATCAGCAAGGCCGATGGCGTCGCGGCCGTCATAGCCCATCTGGGCATCGCGCGCGAAGACACGATAGCGGCGGGCGACGGCGCCAACGACCTGGAGATGATCGCCTTCGCGGGAGTCGGCATCGCCATAGAAGGGTCGCTCCCCGAGCTCGTGGCGCTCGCCGACCTAACGGCCGCTCCTCCCCGGCAGGAAGGGCTCGTTGCCGCCTTCGCGGAGCTCGGCCTCATCTGACCCGGCGCGTATCCGGCTCAACGGCACGAAGAAGCTATGGGGCAAGCGTCACAGGGTTGCAGCCTCTTCCTCTGCCAACCTAATCAGACGAAGTTCGTCCTCCACCGCGCGGGACGGCCAATAGCTCCTCGCCAGCTCACTCGCCCGGCTTCGGTTCGCCTCCGGGAAGAGCTTGCCGAACAGCCCGGCCGCCTGAAGCAGGGCGATCAGCGCTGTGGTCCTGGCATCGGGCGCCTGGGCACCAGGCTTCGCGGGAGCCCGCGTCGCGGCATCAGGCGTCGCGGCATCAGGCGTCTTGGCGTCAGCCGCCTCCGCAGCAATCGTCCCCGCATCAACCGCCT
Source organism: Arthrobacter sp. LjRoot78 (assembly GCF_964254335.1). Taxonomy (NCBI): domain Bacteria; kingdom Bacillati; phylum Actinomycetota; class Actinomycetes; order Micrococcales; family Micrococcaceae; genus Arthrobacter; species Arthrobacter sp. LjRoot78. Next base: position 4,010,569 of record NZ_CAXUTG020000001.1, read on the forward strand.
CGGCCTCGGCCTTGGTCACTTGGGATGCAGACGCCTCGGGATCGGACAACGCACCGCTGAGTGTCGCCTGGATCTTTTTCAGGAGCGCTTCCTCCGAAGCATGATCCTTCTCCGGGTACCGCATGGCCCGGAAGCGGCCCAGGTGCTTTTCTCCGACATGTTCCACGATGCCCTGTGCCGCCATCCCCTCATAGACACGCCGCACTTCGGCTCGGCCCTCCAGTATGGCGACCCACGCCTTGGGAGTGTGTGGCCGGGACTTGCCGCGGATGAGTTCCAGTTCGTGCAGGAAGTCGGTCTTGGGAGCGGCGTCGGTAGCCCTGATGTGCTTCCCCTGCAGTTCGATCGCCCCAAGCAGGGCCAGCTCGGCCAGTATTGCCCCTGCCGTAGTGGTTCTGAGGGCGAACACCGGCACTTCAGGTTTGCCGTCTTTGTCGTTTGTGGCCAGAAGCAGGAAGGCCTGGGGAAGGCTCAGTTCCACCGCTCTAGGTGTTTCAGCATCCATAGGATCATGGTGGCCCTGTTGGGCATCCACCACAATGAGGAATTGCTACCGCTGCATTCGACGCCGTGGTACGTTCACGGTGATCAGGATGTCCCATGCGGCCCCTATCCAGCCCGGCTCCTGGCGCAACCACGGAAAGCGGAGGCAACGATGCCAACTCTAATGGTCTTCCACGAGGTCGACGATGTTGAGCACTGGCTCAGCTCACCAAAGAGAGAAGAAGTATTCGGGCCGCTGGGCATCACCGTTCGAACGTTCATCGACCCGGCCAAGAGCCAGCGTGTAGGCCTGATCGTCCAGGTCCCCGACATGGAAGCATTCCAGCGAATCATGGAGTCCGAAACGGCCGCCGAAGCAATGAAATTCGACGGCGTCCGTCCGGAAACAATCCTGATTCTCGTCGAGCCTTAGGCGGACCGCCCCTGATCAGGATGTCGCCTCCACCGGGCAGCGGGCACTGGCCAACGGGCAGCCGGCAACCGGGCGCGACCTTGGAGCATCGATCCTAGGCCGCGATGAACTGTGCCCATTCAGGAAAGGGATCCACCGGTAATGGCGGCCCGGTCTCTCCGGGACCGGGGGCGCCGGCAGTTTCGTCGGGCCAGTCGGGCGGTTCCCGCTGCGGTTCCCACTCGGTGTCGTCGCCCGCGAGGCGGTTCCCGTCCGTGCCGGCAGTTTCGTCGGGCCAGTGTGGTGGTTCCCAGTCCTGGTGTTCGCTGGGGTAGGAGCGTCCCGCCGGCGAGATCCAGGCGGGTGGCTGGTCCCGGGTGGCGTTAACCGGCCTCCATGCTGTGGTGTGTTTGAGTCGGTGGTGCTTCAGGCAGGGTTGGCCCAGGTTGGTGATCCCGGTGCCGCCACCGTCGGACCAGGCCAGCAGGTGATCCGCTTCATTGTCCAGGGAATGGTTGCTGCAGCCGGGAAACGGGCACCGGCCATCCCGAAGCCGCAACCATTGGCGCATCGCCTTCGGCACCGGGTAGCTGGTGCGTCCGATCTCCAGCGGCGCCCCGCTGCGCGGATCGGTCAGCACCCGCAGGAACGAACCGGCGCCGTCCCCGACCAGCCGGCGGGCCATGGAAGGCGGAATAGGACCGTACCCGTCCAGCATGGCCGGCTCCTCCCCGGTGCCCAGGAGCGAGAACACCGGAACGGTCACCAACACCTGCGCCCTCGGTGACGGGGTTCCTTCCGCCACCCCCGCGATCAGCCAGTCAGCGGCGACGTCCGCCCGGAGCTGGGTCAGGGTCCGGGATTCGGCGGGCCCCTGGAGCGCGCGGGCCGCTGCCGTGGCACGGGACCAGGCAGCCGCTGCCACATCCGCAGCCACGTAGGCCGAGAGCCAGGCCATGCCGTCCCGGTCCGGGACAAGTTCCAGCCGGCGGTCCGTCACGCCCTTGCGGTGGCGCGCTTCGATGCTGACCGGATGATGCCGTTCACGCCAGCTGCGCGCTTTGACCCGGAACCTACCCGGCACCAGCTGTCCCGCCGGGCAGCCACGCGCAGCAAAGGGAGCGTCGGGGTCCAGGAAATGAGCCTCCAGGACAGCAGCCGCGGCGGGGTCCAGACCGGATGTTTCATCACACATCACCCGGGCGTGCTGCCACGAAATGCTCCCTGACCGCAGCGCAGACAGCGTCAGGGGCAACCCGGTGGTCAGGGTGGCTGACTCCGCCAGCAGCGCCGCCGCCGATCTTTCACTCACCGTCAGGGCACAGGCGACCTCCGCTGTCGCCGCCATCGCGTGGGCAGTGCGCCCCTGCGGGGACACGGCCGGGGCCGCCACCGCAGCGGCAGCGTGCGCGTATCCGGCGGCGAAGTGCACTTTCAGTGCAGCCATCCTGGCCTCCAACCCGGCCACCACGGCCAGGCCGTCCAGGCACGCGTCCCCTTCGTCCCGAAGAGGGTCAGCACCAGCCGGGGCCCCGTTCCCGGCCGCACGACGGGCACATCCGGCCAACGCGGCAAGGGAGGCCGCCATGGCTTCCAACGTCTCCGCAACCGCTTTGCCGTCCATGCCCACAGCATCTCAACAGGCACCGACAATTAACGCCGCTTCAAAGCATCAGGCCGAAAGTCAGCCTGCCAGGACCTGCCTGACCCCGAACTCTCCCACGGCCAACATCCGCGGATTATCATCGGAGTTGCTCACCATCGCGGTGGACAGGATGAGAGCCCAGCCCCGGGCCCTCATCCAGGTGTCCCCGTCCACAGCGGGGCCAAAAGCGACCGTGAAGCGGCGGCGGGCGCCGGCGTCGAACATCAGCCACCCCACCGCAAGATCAACGGCCGGATCCCCTGCCCCGACGTCGCCGAAATCGATGACCCCGGCCAGCGAGCCGTCGTCCGCCAGAAGGATATTGCCCGGGTGAAGGTCCCCGTGGAGCATCATCGCCGGACCAGCCCAGGCTTTAGCGGCAAGGGCCTGCGCCCACACCGCACCCAGCGCGGCTGCCTGCGGGTAGCGTTCGCGGTCCCCGAGCCGTTCCACCACCGCAGCGTCACGGTCCGCCAGCGGCACGCCGCGGAATGGATTCACCGGGACGCCGGTTTCGGCCGGCACATGGAGGGAAAGGAGGAAATCGGCCAGGCCTTCAGCGGCCGGCCCGCGGTCCGCCGGGCCGACGTCGGCCGCGGCGGCTCCGGGAACCCACCGCACGATGCTCCACGGCCAGGGAAAGTCCGACGTCGGCCGGCCGGCATGGACAGGCACAGGAACCGCAACCGGGGAGCGGCGGGCTATGTCCGGAAGGTACTGCCGCTCATGGAGAATCAGCGGTACAGCCTCCGCCCTGCGGGGCAGCCGGACCGCCAAGTCGTCACCGAGCCGGAATGTCGCGTTGTCCCAGCCGTTCGCAACCCGCGCCAGGGGACGATCACCGAGGTCGGGCCGCTGGTCCCGGACAAGGCACTGGACGACGGTGTCGCTCACTTCCAGCGTGGCTGGTGGCATTCCCGCCATGCAGAGACCCGCCTCCCTTGATCCCGCGATGCAATCCGGTCCTTTCCCTTGTCCGAATATAGTTCAGTACCCCGGAGCACGCGGTTGCTCGCTGGCTGATGGTCCGGTGTTCTCAGGCCGGTGTTCTCAGGCCGGGGGACGTGGCTGAAAGTGGAGTGTTTCCAGATAGTCGTCGTACTCGTCGTCCCGGACATCATCGTTCGGGAAGCCACCGGGAAGGGAACCCTGACTCAGTCCTGCCAGAAGGACGTGCTCAAGCCCCGGCTCGGTGTTCATGGCCGAAGCCTGGACGATTCCGGTGGCCACACCCGCTATTTTGCGTTGGCCATTTCATCGATTCCGGCCGCGCTGGCTGCGACCAGGAAAAACGCCGCGACGGCGGCCAGCCCGGGAACTGCTTTCCTTCTCCATGCGCTCATACTCTGATCGTGGTCCCCCCGCATGGGAAGGAGGCACCGTTTGCCTATGGGCGGGCTGTGGAAGCCCGCCCGGGCCAACGACGGCGGGCAGTGCCGCCGTCTTCGTTTGACGGGAGGGCCTGCGGTTGTTCACAGTTGGTCAGTGCCCTTGAACGTTGAACAAAGCGCCCCGGGCACTCCCGCTCCCGGCCCACGGCCGCTGCGGCGGCAGATTGCGGCCCTCTGCGGTTTTCTGGCGGTCTCGTGGACGGTGTCGTTGCTGGGATCCCTGCCGATCAGGTTGAACGGCGCCTGGTACGCGGCTGCGAACAAGGCACCATGGAGCCCGCCGGGGTGGATGTTCGGCTCGGCCTGGCTGGTGCTGTACGCGGCCATGGCGGTGGCGGCGTGGCTGGTGTGGCGGCAGCGGCGGTTCCCGCGCCGTGAGGCGTTCAAGGTCTACGGCGGCCTGCTGGTGCTGAATCTGTCGTGGCCGCTGACGTTCTTCGGGCTGTATCCGATCATTGGCGACGCCGCGCTGTGGCTGGCGTTGCTGGTGATCGCAGCCCACGCCGTGGTTGCGACGTTCGCCGTGCTGCGGTTCGGGCCGATCAACACGACGGCGGGAGTATTGATGCTGCCGTACGTTTCGTGGCTGGTGTTCTCGGCCAGCCTGAACCTCTACGCCGCCCTGAACAACTAAGGCTTGGGCGCCGGGGTCAGCTCCGGACCGATTCTTTGGTCAGTGGATGCGACGGTCAGTGGATGCGACGCGTATCCGGCTCAATCGCCCACGCAAGGCGGTGGAGCAGGCTGGCCATCCGGCCTCGCATGGCGGACCAACGCGACAGCCGTGGTCTGGTTGTCCTGTGCACTCGCGGAGCATTCGGGAGCGCGCTCGTGGCGGTGTCGTCTGTCCCGGCAAGAAAAAGTGCCATGAAGCCTGAACTGTCCATAGAGGTATCCCTGAAGTATTTGAAGGTGTTGCCTGCGGGCGAGGACCAGTGGCTCCGAGGCGGGCTGATTCTTGAGGCGAGGGAACCGGCACACGCGGTCCAAGCCTTACTTTGATTATCAGGCATCCTCGGCGGAATCCGCCAACCAGTTGACCAATTGTTTCGCACGCCAAACGGCAGCGGACGACGGCGGGACCTCCCGCCGTCGTCCGCTTAAGTGTTCGTCCGCCTAGGTAAAGCTGGCTGCCCGGGGTGCTTCAACGATGGCCAGTTGCCCGGTCGAGTCAGGGACGCCGGGAAACTGCACGTGCGGGGCCTCGGCAGCGGCCGGCGGTGAATCCTGCATGGACCGCATGCGAAGAAGCGCCACCGCGGAAATGAGGAACCAGGCGATATTCGTGACCACGGACGGCCATGCTTCGTGGAAGGCGCCGTTGATGATGAAGGCGCAGGAACCGAGGAGATTCGCGGTCTGGAAGCCCTTGCCGGCCTTCAGCCAGCCCATGGACACCGCCAGGTACGCACTGAGGATGGCAACAGCGCCTGCCCAACCGGCAATTTCCCAGAGCAGTTCCATGATGTCCTTTCGGGGGTGGTGCCCGGCTGCCATCCGCTAGGCGGAAGGTGCAGATAGCGGGCTGAAGTTACGTGTTTCGGGGCCGTTGCCGATCGGATCAGGCATCCCTGGATTTGGCTTTCAACAGCAATTATGAGGACGGCATGACTGTAGATCAATTGCATTCCTCTGAAGATGTGGTTTAGAACTACTTAACATGGATATCGATCCGCGCCGGCTGCGAGTCCTCCTTGCGGTTGCCCGCACGGGCGGAGTCCTCGCCGCGGCTGACGAACTGGGGATTACGCCCTCGGCCGTGTCCCAGCAGCTCAACAAGCTGGAGGACGAGACGGGGCATGCGCTGGTGGTGCGCACACCCAAAGGCTCGGTTTTGACACCCGCGGGCCTGGCCGTTGCGGAAGCCGGTGAGGAGATCGAGCGTGCACTCAGCGTTGCCCGCGCCCGGATGGAGGGCGGGGCCAAGGTCGCGGGGGTGGTGAGGGTGGGCGGATTCACCAGCTTTGTCCGCACGGTGGTCATCCCGCGCCTTCCCGAGTGGCGCATCCGGTACCCGCAATTGCAGATCCGGATGATTGAAGACGACTTCCCTGCCTTGCTGCGGCTGCTCCGGCAGCGCGCGCTCGACGCCGTTGTGGTGGAGCTCGATTCGACGACGCCCGGCCAAGGCTCACTGCCCGCCGGAATGATCGAGGAGCCCCTACTGGACGAGCCGTGGAAACTGGTGGTTCCCGCGGGTGCCCTGCTCACCACCGAGAACATCGATCTTGGCCACCTGCCGCTTCCGTGGCTCGGCGTCGATTCCTCTGCCGCCAACGCTTCGGTGCTCGGCCGGCTCCGTCAGTCAACGGGTGCCCAGATGGAGACGGTGCATCAGTACCAGGACACGCTGACCGCACTGGCCCTCGTCGCGGCGGGCGAGGGTGTCGCCATCGTACCCACCCTGGCGTTGAGCGGCGTCAGCCATGACGGGGTGGATGTCCTGGACGTCCCGGGACTGGGCACGCGTCGCATCGTCCTGCGGCGGTACGACCGACGGCGGTCAGCCAGCATGCCGGTTGACACAGTCGCGCGCCTGCTACGGGAATCGGCGGCGGCGTTCGACACGAGGTCCACATCCTGACCGCCTACAGCAAGGTCATACGGACCCGGAAAGTGCACTCGTACGGGTTAGGCAATAGTCTGGCCAGATGGGGACCAATGCCGTGAACTCCGGCGAACAGATGGACAGGCAGTCGCGCATTCTCGAGGCGGCGCTGGATCTGCTGTCCCGCCATGGGATTTCGGGGGTGAGCATGCGGGCCGTGGCCCGCGAAGCCGGTGTCGCGCTCGGCCTGGTGAACTACTACTACGACGACAAGACGAGCCTGATACGGGCAGCCCTGCGCCGGGTCGACGAGCACGACCTTCTGCTGGTGGCGCCCGACCCGTCGTCAGGTCCGGAGGAACAGCTGCGCAAGGCCCTGCGCCGAGTGGCGGCCGCCGATCTGCTGACCACCCGCTACCTGTCCCTGCGCCTGCACCTTTGGGCCCTTGCCCAGGCGGACGAGGGCTATGCACAGATCAACGCCGAGGCCTTCGACCGCTATCTCGACGGCCTCGCTGCATTGGTCTCCAACGCCCAACCCGATCTTTCCTGGGAGACATGCAGGGAGCGGGCGGCTGACATTGTCGTCATCCAAAACGGCATGTGGCTGACGGCGCTTCTCGGCGTAGATGAGGCCTCCATCCAGAGAAGCATCGCCCGCACGGAGCAAATCGCCTTCGCGCCGCTTCAGGACCACACCATCAAGGACCACGAGCTGCACGAGTCCTGAACCACCGGCAGCCGGGCAGGTTAGCTTCATACGTAGCATTGAACAACTGTTCAAAAAGGTATTGAACAGTCGTTCAATGTCCGCTACTGTCCTTCGTATGACTTACGCCACACCCCTTCGGGACGTCACCCAAACCGCAACAACCGAGACAGCATCCACCCTGTTCATCAACGGTGCATGGGAGCCGGCCGCCTCCGGCGCTGTGCGCGAAATCCGCAACCCCGCCGACGGCGAGTTGGTGGCCACAGTGTCCGAGGCCGGCCGGGAGGACGCCGAGCGCGCCATCTCCGCAGCCCGTGCCGCCTTCGACTCCGGTGTCTGGTCCTCCGTCACCGCACCCGAGCGCGGCACCTTCCTGCTCAAGGTCGCCGCCGGCTTGCGCGAACGCCGGGAAAAGTTCGCCCGCGCCGAGTCGCTGGACACCGGCAAGCGCATGGTCGAAAGCCGGATCGACATGGACGACATTGCCGCCTGCTTCGAGTACTTCGGCAGGCTCGCCGGGCAGCAGGCGGGCCGCATGGTCGACGCCGGGAACGCCGAGGTGGTCAGCAAGATCGTCCACGAACCCGTGGGCGTCTGCGGCCTGATCACGCCGTGGAACTACCCCCTGCTCCAGGCGGCGTGGAAGATCGCGCCCGCACTGGCCGCCGGCTGCACCTTCGTCCTCAAGCCCTCCGAGCTGACCCCGTCCACCGCCATCCTGGCCATGCAGCTGCTGCAGGACCTCGGCCTCCCGGACGGCGTCGCCAACCTGGTGACCGGAGCCGGCGCGGAGGCGGGCGCACCGCTCTCGGAACACCCCGCCGTCGACCTCGTCTCCTTCACGGGCGGGCTGGAAACCGGCAAGCGGATCGCGGCGGCCGCCGCCGGCACCGTCAAGAAGGTGGCACTGGAGCTTGGCGGCAAGAACCCCAACGTGGTGTTCGCGGACGCGGACTTCGACGCCGCCGTCGACAATGCCCTGAACGGGGCGTTCGTCCATTCCGGGCAGGTCTGCTCCGCCGGGGCGCGGCTGGTGGTGGAGGAATCGATCGCCGAACGCTTCGTGGACGAGCTGGTCCGCCGTGCTAGGGACATCCGGCTGGGCGGCCCCTTTGATGATGACGCCGAAACCGGGCCGCTGATTTCCGCGGCCCACCGCGACAAAGTCGACGCCTATGTCCAGCGCGGCATCCAGGAGGGTGCACGGCTGCGGACGGGCGGCGCGGCACCGCAAGGAGAAAAGTACGACGGCGGGTTCTACTACCAGCCGACCGTCCTGGACCGCGTGGAACGAGGCATGTCCGTTGTCACCGACGAGGCGTTCGGCCCGGTGGTGACGGTGGAAACATTCCGTACCGAGGACGAAGCGGTGGCGATCGCCAACGACACCATCTACGGCCTGGCCGGGGCGGTCTGGACCCAGGATGCCGGCAAGGCGCAGCGCGTGGCATCCCGGCTGCGGCACGGCACCATCTGGATCAACGACTACCACCCCTACCTCCCCCAGGCCGAGTGGGGCGGCTTCGGCCAGTCCGGCGTCGGCCGCGAGCTGGGCCCCACGGGCCTGGCCGAATACCAGGAAGCCAAGCACATCTACCAGAACACCAGCCCGCAGGTCACCGGCTGGTTTGCTGACCACGGCAAGGAGAACTAGATGCATTACGACAACATCGACGACGTCCCCGAGCGCGGGTTCGACTACGTCGTCATCGGCGGCGGATCCGCCGGTGCCGCCGTCGCCGCCCGGCTGAGCGAGGATCCGGACGTGACCGTGGCCCTCGTGGAGGCCGGCCCGGATGACCGCAACCTGCCCGAAATCCTGCAGCTGGACCGCTGGATGGAGCTGCTCGAATCCGGCTACGACTGGGACTACCCGGTGGAGCCCCAGGAAAACGGCAACTCCTTCATGCGCCACGCCCGTGCCAAGGTGATGGGCGGCTGCTCCAGCCACAACTCGTGCATCGCCTTCTGGGCACCCCGCGAGGACCTGGACGAGTGGGAGTCCAAGTACGGTGCCACCGGCTGGAACGCCGGCGCCGCCTGGCCCCTCTACCAGCGGCTGGAAACCAATGAGGACGCCGGGCCGGACGCACCCCACCACGGGGACTCAGGACCCGTGCACCTGATGAACGTGCCCCCGGTGGATCCTGCCGGCGTCGCGCTCCTGGACGCCTGTGAACAGACGGGTATTCCCCGGGCGAAGTTCAACTCCGGCACCACCGTGGTCAACGGCGCCAACTTCTTCCAGATCAACCGCCGCGCGGACGGCACCCGGGCCTCCAGCTCGGTCTCCTACATCCACCCCATCATCGACCGCCCCAACTTCACCCTGCTCACAGGCCTCCGCGCCCGCCAGCTGGTGTTCGACGCGGACAAGCGCTGCACCGGCGTGGACGTGGTGGACTCCGCGTTCGGCCGGACCCACCGGCTCTCCGCGCACCGCGAGGTCATCCTGTCCACCGGCGCCATCGACTCCCCCAAGCTGCTGATGCTCTCCGGCATCGGCCCGGCAGCCCACCTGGCCCAGCACGGCATCGAGGTCCTGGTGGACTCCCCCGGCGTGGGCGAAAACCTGCAGGACCATCCCGAAGGCGTGGTCCAGTTCGAAGCCAGGCAGCCCATGGTGCAGACCTCCACCCAGTGGTGGGAAATCGGCATCTTCACCCCCACCGAGGACGGCCTGGACCGCCCGGACCTGATGATGCACTACGGTTCCGTCCCGTTCGACATGAACACCCTGCGGCACGGCTACCCCACCACGGAGAACGGCTTTTCCCTCACCCCGAACGTCACGCACGCCCGCTCCCGCGGCACCGTCAGGCTGCGCAGCCGCGACTTCCGCGACAAGCCCATGGTGGATCCGCGCTATTTCACGGATCCCGAAGGCCACGACATGCGGGTCATGGTGGCCGGCATCCGCAAGGCCCGCGAAATCGCCGCCCAGCCCGCCATGGCCGAATGGACCGGCCGCGAGCTCTCGCCCGGCGTCGAGGCGCAGACGGACGAGGAGCTGCGGGAGTACATCCGCAAGACCCACAACACCGTGTACCACCCGGTGGGCACGGTCCGGATGGGACCGGCCGACGACGGGATGTCACCCCTGGATCCCGAGCTGCGGGTCAAGGGCGTCACCGGCCTGCGCGTGGCGGACGCCTCCGTGATGCCTGAACACGTCACCGTCAACCCCAACATCACCGTCATGATGATCGGCGAGCGCTGCGCGGATTTGATCCGGACCGGCCACACCGATGGCGCTGAAAGGGCCGCTGCAAGGAAAGAGGAGGAGCTCAGCCCGTCCTTCGCCTGAGAGGCAAGTTCCGGAGGCTATTGATTTCACCCGCGCCCCTTGTGGCCGCGGGGTGCATCGTCGTACTTTTCTGACTTAGGAGTTCACACATTGGAACCCAGCAAGAGTATTGATTCAAGCGGCATGGATGAATTTGGCTACACCCAGACCCTGGACCGGAGCATCGGCAAGTTTGCCAGCTTCGCCGCAGGCGTCAGCTACATCTCCATCCTGACCGGCGTCTTCCAACTGTTCTACTTTGGTTTTTCCATGGCCGGCCCGGCGTACGCCTGGTCCTGGCCCATCGTGTTCGTCGGCCAACTGATGGTGGCGCTGTGCTTTGCCGAGCTGGCCGGCCGCTACCCCGTGGCCGGATCGGTCTACAACTGGGCCAAGCGGCTCTCATCGGGGACCTCGTCCTGGCTGGCGGGCTGGCTGCTCCTGCTCTCCTCCATCGTGGCGCTGGGCTCCGTGGCGCTGGCCCTGCAGCTCACCCTGCCTCAGCTCTGGTCCGGTTTCCAGTTCGTCGGCGACGGCACAGGACCCTACGACTTCGCCATGAACGGCGTGGTGCTGGCCACCATCATGATCACCATCTCCACCCTCATCAACGCCTTCGGTGTGAAGCTGATGACCAGGATCAACAGCATCGGAGTCTTCGTGGAACTGACCGCGGCCGTGCTGCTGATCCTCGCGCTGGGCTGGCACGTGGTGCGGGGGCCCGAGGTCTTCTTCGACACCGCAGGCTTCGGCGAAGGGCACGACCTCGGCTTCTTCGGCGTCTTCCTCATCGGCGCCATGGCGTCCGGCTACGTCATGTACGGCTTCGACACCGCCAGTTCGCTCGGGGAGGAAACGAAGGACCCCAAGCGCACGGCCCCCAAGGCCATCCTGCGCGCCGTCACGGCCTCGTTCCTGCTGGGCGGCCTGATCCTGCTGTTTGGCATCCTGGCCGCACCGGACCTGGCCGATCCCAAGGTGGGAGCTGCCGACGGCGGGCTGCAGTACATTGTGCTCTCCGTCCTGGGCGGACCTTTCGGCAAGGCCTTCCTGGCATGCATCGTGGTGGCCGTGGTGGTCTGCACCCTGGCTGTCCACGCCGCCGCCATCCGCATGATGTTCGCCATGGCACGGGACAACAACCTGCCGTTCAGCCGGCAGCTCAGCAAGGTGGATCCGGTCCGCAGGACCCCCAAGATCGCGGCGATCGTGATCGGCGTCATTGCCGTCATTCCGCTGCTGGTCAACGTGATGCAGCCGGCCATCTTCACCATCATGTCCAGCATCAGCATCGTCCTGATCTATCTGTCCTACCTTCTGGTCACTGTTCCGTTGCTGCGCCACCGGCTGCTGAAGAAGTGGCCACTGCGGGATCAGCAGTCCGAAGCCGGGTTCAGCCTTGGCAAATGGGGTCTGCCGGTGAACATCCTCGCGGTCCTGTGGGGCGGTGCCATGACACTGAATCTGGTCTGGCCCCGCCCGGAGATCTACAACTCGGTGCCGCCGTTCGAGTGGTACCTGCAGTGGGGCGGCGTGATCTTCGTGGGCGCCGTGATCATTGGCGGGACCCTGCTGTACCGCCTGAAGATCCGCCACCAGACCGGGGTGCTGGCCGAGCACGCCGCGGCAGTCGCAGCACATCCGTCGTCGGGCGCTGCGCAGTACGAATCAGCGCAGCACGAAGCCCCGGAGGATGCGCTGGCAGTCAAGATGGCCGCGTCGGAAGCTTAGTAACGCCCCCGGAAGGGTCGACGACGGCACTCACCTGAGCGCCGTCGTCGGCCCTTCTGCTTTACGCAGGGGCCTACCAGCAGGCATGAGAACTAACGTCACACAACGCGACGGCCTCCGGATCCGGACAAGCACGTCCTACCCTTGACAGGTGACTTTGACTAAGATCCGCACCGCCGCCGCGAGCTCCCTCGCCGCCGCAGGTCTCCTGTTTACCCTCGCCGCCTGTTCCACGCCGGCCGCCACCCAGCCAACCACCTCCGCGCCAGCCTCCTCGGCAACGTCGTCATCCAGCGCCGCCTCCGGGCCCTGCACCGGCGTGAAGGTCATCGTGGATTCGGGTGCCCTGAAGCAGGCTGCCGCCGACACGTCCGTTTGTGTGCCCGTGGACTCGCCGACTGCCGCCTCCAAGGTGCTGGACGAGGCAAAGGTGAAAACCGAGGGCACCACGCAGTACCCCAAGGAACTGGTGTGCCGGGTGAACGGCGTGCCCGCCGCAGACCTCGACATCACCCACAAGGGCGGCACCTACCGGGAAGACTGCAGCAAGATGCCCGCAGCCTTCGCCTACTGGGCCCTCTGGGTCAAGCCGGCAACCGGCGACTGGGCCTACGCGCAGGAAGGCCTCGCCACCCTGCAGGTAAGCCCGGGACAGAGCCTGGAACTGCTCTTCACGGTCGACGGCGAACCGGCCGCCCCCAAGGCATGACCTTTCGACCCGCGCCGTTACGAGCAGGGGCGGCTCTCGCCGTCATCTTCATCGCGGCGCGGGTCATCTACCGCATCCTCTTCAACGGGGCGGACATTGGTGCACCGGTGCTGCTGGACCTGCCGGCGGTGCCGTTGCCTGCCCCGTACGCCCACGTGGTGCTCCTCGGTCCGGTCACGGCGCAGGGGCTGTGGGCGGCGGTCCTGTCCGCCCTGCCGGTTGCCGGGATGTTCCTCGCTTTCGGCCTGCTCAACGCCTGGGTGGATGTGGCCCGCGGCTTCGTGCACCTGGCCCGCCGCGGACCCATGCAGGGCCTGGCCCGGACCCTTGTGGTGGCGTGGGCGGCGCTCCCGGCGCTTTCCGACGCCGTGGCCTCCGTCCGCCTGGCGTTCCGGTTGCGGGGCGAACGCTTCGGACCCCGGGCCCTGGTGCCCGTGCTCGAGCGCACCCTTGAGCATGCCGGCCGGGTTGCCGCCGCCTTGGAGCTGCGCGGTTTCGGGAGCCGGGCAGCACACCGACCCATCGGGGGTACCGTCGCACCGGTCCTCGTCCGGGACGCACAATTCCGCATCGGTGACGCACAGGTGCGCGTCCCCGGGTTCGCGCCCGCCAGCGGGTCCATCACGGTTATCACGGGGCCCACGGGCTCCGGCAAGTCCACCTTCCTGCGGGGCATTGCGGGCCTCCTCTCACACATTGACGGCGGCACGGTCGACGGCACCGTGTGCGTCGGCGGAATTGACCGTGCCACCACGCCGCCGCGCGATACCGCCCGCGTCACCGGCGTCGTCCTGCAGAATCCCCGCGCAGCCTTCGCCACCACCCGGGTCCGGGACGAAATCGGCCTCGCCCTGGAGCTGCGCGGCATGGCAACCGGGACCGCCAAGGCCCGGGTGCTCGAGGTCGCGGAGCATATCGGAGTGTCGGCGCTGCTGGACCGCAATGTCAGCACCCTCTCGGCGGGTGAGGCAACGCTCGTAGCCATCGCGGCCGCGGTGGTGGAGCATCCGCCCCTTCTCCTGGTTGACGAACCCCTGGCCGACCTTGACACCACAGCACGCGGGCACGTCATCGCCGTGCTCAACGGCCTCGCCCGCGAAGAAGGTGTCTGCGTTATCGTGGCGGAGCACCGGGCGGAGCAGTTCGTCCCGGTCGCCGGCTCGTGGTGGACCATCGACGACGGCGCCCTCGTGCCGGGTGCCGCGCCAGCCGCGCCTTCGCACCCTGTCGATACGCGTCCGACGCCGGCTGAGCCAGCTGACCTCGCGCCGGTGCTGACGGCGACGAATCTTGCGGTGCACCGCAAGGGCAAGACGCTCGTGCGGGAGGCATCCCTGGCCCTGCACCGCGGTGAAGTGGTGGCCCTCGTGGGGCCGAACGGGGCCGGGAAGTCGTCCCTGCTGGTGGCGCTCGCCCTCGGTGAGGGAACGGTCGACGGCGGCATGGTGGACGGCGGCCGCGTCGCCCTAGTCCCGGACGCCTCGGACGACCTCTTCACCAGGGACACGGTGGGAGGAGAGCTCCGCGCGGCAGAGCGGCGCCGGGCGCGCGCTGCGCGTCAGGCCCGTACCGGTCGTCACCGGGACCGGCGCGTTGACCAGCCTGCCCCCATGCCTGCGGCGGCGCACCTGGCCCGTTTGCGCGGAGACGTGGGGATGCCCATCGGACATGAGCATCCCCGGGACCTCTCGGCAGGAGAGCGCAGGATCCTTGCCATCGCGCTGCAGACCATGGACGAGCCATCAGTACTTCTCATCGATGAGCCCACCCGGGGACTCGATCCTGCGGCCCGCACAGCAGTTGCGGCCGCGCTGCGGGCAGCAGCGGACTCCGGTACGGCGGTCCTGATCGCCACGCACGACCACGACTTTGCCCACGGCCTTGGCGCCCGGATCCTGCCGATGCGTGACGGCGTCGCGCCTTCATCTGTGGTGACCGAAGCGGCCCTCGCGGCTCCCCGGCCAGCGGGGGCCGGACCGAGGCCGCGGGTCATCGAACCAGCAGACTCCCAGGGCGCGGCAAGGCAGCGCCGTATCCGGATCCCGCGGGGTGTCGAGCTGGCAGTTCTCGCAGCGGCGAACATAGTGGCATTGGCAGCATTCTGCTGGCCGCTGCTCGCCGCGGCCTTCCCGGAGGATGCCGCCGCGGCCCTCCCCTACGCGGCGCTGGCCATTGCGCCGCTCGCCGCCGTCGCCGTCGTCGTATCCCTGGACGGCTCGGTCCGCTCCGCGCACACGGTGGCGTTGCTCGGCGTCCTGGCCGCCGTCGGTTCGGCAGTGCGGGTGGCGAGCACCGGCGTCGGCGGCGTAGAGGCGGTCTTCATTCTGCTGATCCTGGCCGGCCGGGCCTTCGGCGCGCGTTTCGGCATGCTTCTCGGCGCCGCCACCATCACCCTCTCAAGCGCCTTGTGGGGTGGCATCGGGCCGTGGACACCGTTCCAGATCTTCGCCTGCGCGTGGGTGGGCGCCGGGGCAGGCCTGCTCCCCCGTCGTGTGCGGGGGAAGGCCGAACTGTGGATGCTGTGCGGCTACGGCATCCTGGCGTCCTACCTGTTCGGCCTGCTGACCAACCTGTGGTTCTGGCCCTTCGCGGTGGGCGCCGGCACCGGCATCTCCTACGTGCCCGGCGCGCCGCTGGGCACCAACCTCAGCAGCTTCCTGCTCTACTCGCTGGTGACGTCGACGGCGGGCTGGGACACCCTGCGGGCCGTCACCACGATCATCGGGATCGCCGTGGTGGGGCGGGCCATTCTCGCCGCACTCCGGCGGGTGAAGCCGGTATACAGCGACGGCGGGCAGGCCACCAAGGCCCTACCCGCCGTCGTATCTGATCTGGAGGAGATCAGGCGTTAGTTTTCCGCTTGAACCAGCCCCACACGGCCGTGGCCACGAACAGGATCAGGCCGATGAATGCCAGCCACAGCAGGCCCTTCACCACGAAGCCGAGGATCGAAAGGACAAGCCAGATAATAAGCAGTGTGATGATAATTCCCATAGGGGAAGCTTAGGCGTTATCCCTGCTGAAACAGGCAGCGACTCCACCTCAGACTTTGAAGTACTTCGCCTCCGGGTGGTGGAACACGAAGGCGTCGGTGGACTGTTCGGGGTGCAGCATCAGCTCATCGCTCAGGATTACGCCCATCCGCTCGGGACGCAGCAGTTCCGTGACCTTGCGGCGGTCCTCCATGTCAGGGCACGCGGGGTACCCGAGCGAGAACCGTGCACCGCGGTAATCGAGCTTGAAGTACCCTGCCTTGTCCTTGGGCTCCTCGGCCGCGAATCCCAGCTCGGAGCGGATGCGGGCGTGCCAGAACTCCGCGAGCGCCTCGGTGAGCTGCATGACCAGGCCGTTGAGCTCGTAGTAGTCGCGGTAGTGATTCCCCTTGAACAGCTCGGAAGTCACCTCATCGATCTTCGAGCCGGCGGTGACCAGCTGCACCGGCAGGACGTCCACCTGCCCCGATTCGCGCGAGCGGACGAAGTCGGACAGGCACAGGTGCCGGTCGCGGCGCTGGCGCGGGAAGTCGAAACGCAGCCGCTCGGTGCCGATCGGACCGCCTGAGCCGCCGTCGGGGGCGAGCAGTCCCGCGGTGCCGAGGACGCCGTCGTGGTCCTCCCCGTGGTGCAGCACCACCACCTGTTCGCCCTCGGAGACCACCGGGAAATAGCCGTAGGCGACGGACGCGTCCAGCATTCCCTCGGCGAGGATGCGGTCCAGCCAGTACCGCAGGCGCGGCCGGCCCTCGCGTTCCACCAGTTCCTCGTAGGAGGCGCCGTCGTCGCCGCGGCCGGGCTTGAGCCCCCACTGCCCCATGAAGGTGGCTCGCTCGTCGAGCAACGCCGCGTAGTCGTGGAGTGCCACGCCTCGCACAATGCGCGTGCCCCAGAACGGCGGCGCAGGCACGGGGTTGTCGGCGGCGACGTCGGAACGGCCGGGCATCGCTTCCGGTTCGGTCACCGTGAACTTCGGGCCTCCCTTATGGATCCGCTTCTTCAGCGGCGGAAGGCCGACGGCGTCGGGGTCGGCGCCGCGGGCCACCTGCACCAGCGGTTCCATGAGTGACAGGCCCTCAAAGGCGTCCTTGGCGTACCTGACGGTTCCTTCAAACTGCTCCGCCAGGTCCTGTTCCACGTAGGCGCGGGTCAGGGCTGCGCCGCCGAGGATGATGGGCCACTTCTTCGCGAGCCCCCGGGACTGCAGTTCCGCGAGGTTCTCCTTCATCACCACGGTGGACTTCACCAGGAGCCCGGACATGCCGATCACGTCGGCGTCGTGTTCCTCGGCCGCGGCGATGATGTCGGCGATCGGCTGCTTGATGCCGATGTTGATCACTTTGTAGCCGTTGTTGGTGAGGATGATGTCCACCAGGTTCTTGCCGATGTCGTGCACATCGCCGCGCACGGTGGCGATCACCATGGTGCCCTTGCCCGACGCGTCCGACTTCTCCATGTGCGGTTCGAGCAGGGCCACCGCGTTCTTCATGACCTCGGCGGACTGCAGGACGAATGGCAGCTGCATCTCGCCGGCGCCGAAGCGCTCACCCACCACTTTCATGCCCTCGAGCAGCTGGTCGTTGATGATGGCCAGCGGGGTCATTCCCTCGGCGCGCGCCAGGTCGAGGTCCTCTTCGAGGCCCTTGCCTTCGCCGTCGATGATGCGCCGCTGCAGGCGTTCTCCGGTGGGCAGCGCGGCGAGTTCCGCGGCGCGCTGGTCCTTGAGCGCTGCCGTGTCGACGCCGGCAAACATGTCAAGCATGCTGTTCAGGGGGTCGTAGGTGATGTTGCCGTCGGCGTCGTATTCGCGGCGGTCCCAGACAAGGTCCAGCGCCACCTTGCGCTGTTCCTCCGGCAATGAGGCGAGCGGCACGATCTTGGCGGCGTCGATGATGCCGCTGGAGAGGCCCGCCTGCACGGCTTCGTGCAGGAACACCGAGTTCAGGACGATGCGCGCTGCCGGGTTCAGGCCGAAGGAGACGTTGGAGACGCCGAGGGTGGTGTGGATGCCTGGGTATTTCGCGGTGATCTGGCGGATGGCCTCGATCGTTTCGATGCCGTCCCGGCGGGTCTCTTCCTGCCCGGTGGCGATGGGGAAGGTCAGGGCGTCGACGATGATGTCTTCGACGCGCATGCCCCATTCGCCCACCAGGGAGTCAATGAGGCGGGAGGCGATGGCCACTTTGCCGTCGGTGGTGCGTGCCTGGCCGTGCTCGTCGATGGTCAGGGCGATCACGGCGGTACCGTGCTCCTTCACGAGCGGCATGATGCGCGCGAAGCGGCTGTCCGGGCCGTCGCCGTCCTCGTAGTTGACGGAGTTGATTACCGGGCGCCCGCCGATGTGTTCGAGACCGGCCTGCAACACGGGCGGTTCGGTGGAGTCGATGACGAGCGGGAGGGTTGAGGCCGACGCGAAACGCGACACGATCTCCTTGATGTCGGCCACGCCGTCGCGCCCCACGTAGTCGATGCAGACGTCGAGCAGGTGCGCGCCGACACGGACCTGCTCGCGGGCGATATCGACGCAGTCATCCCAGCGCTCGTCGAGCATCGCCTGGCGGAATGCCTTTGAACCGTTCGCATTGGTGCGCTCACCAATCGCGAGATAGGAGGACTCCTGGTCAAACGGCACATGGT
Source organism: Arthrobacter sp. LjRoot78 (assembly GCF_964254335.1). NCBI lineage: Bacteria > Bacillati > Actinomycetota > Actinomycetes > Micrococcales > Micrococcaceae > Arthrobacter > Arthrobacter sp. LjRoot78. The sequence goes on from NZ_CAXUTG020000001.1 coordinate 4,029,116, forward strand.
GGTAGAGGGAGGCGATGCCCGCTTCCCGTTCGGTGGGAACGCGGGCGCCGTCGGCGCCCCTCCCGCCGCCGGCGACGGCGTCGGTAGTGCGGAAGGGCGCAAGCCGTTCGACGACGGCGGCCATGTGCTCCGGCGTCGTACCGCAACATCCGCCTACGAGGCCCAGGCCGAATTCCCGTACGAACTGCTCGTGCGCGGTGGCGAGTTCGCTGGGTGACAGCGGATAGTGTGCGCCGTTGGGGCCCAGGACGGGCAGGCCAGCGTTGGGCATGCAGGCGATCGCGACGGAGGACTGCTTGGAGAGGTGGCGGAGGTGTTCGCTCATCTCATCCGGCCCGGTGGCACAGTTCAGGCCGATGGCGTCGACGCCGAGCGGTTCGAGGGCGGTGAGCGCGGCGCCGATTTCGGAGCCCATCAGCATGGTTCCGGTGGTCTCGACGGTCACCTCAACGAAGATGGGGAGCCGGATGCCGCGGGTGACGATGGCCTGTTTGCACCCATTGACGGCGGCTTTGGTCTGCAGGAGGTCCTGGCTGGTTTCGATGAGGAAGGCGTCCGCGCCGCCGTCGATGAGGCCCTCGGCCTGCAGGGCGAAGGTCTGCTTGAGGTAGTCGTAGCTGGTGTGGCCGAGGCTGGGGAGCTTGGTGCCCGGGCCCATCGAGCCGAGGACCCAGCGCATCCGTCCGTCTGTTTTCTCTGCCGCTTCGGCGCGCTCGCGGGCGATCTGCGCACCCTTGCGGGCGAGCTCTTCGATGCGGTCGTCGATGCCGTAGTCGGAGAGGTTGGACCAGTTGGCGCCGAAGGTGTTGGTTTCCACGGCGTCGATGCCGGTGGCGAAGTAGGCGTCGTGGATGTCCGCGAGGACATCGGGTCGCGTGTCATTGAGGATCTCGTTGCAGCCTTCGAGCCCCAGGAAGTCCTTTTCAAGGGACAGTTCCCGGCCCTGCAGCATGGTGCCCATCGCCCCATCGGCGATGACGACCCGGTGGTTCACCGCATCCAGCAGCGCCTGAGCGCGGACGGGACGGGGGACGGACTCAATATCAAGCGCAAAACGAGGCATCTAAACAGGTTACGTCTGGGGGCCGGAACGTTGCGCTGTGTGTCCGTGTACTACGGCGGGGTGGTTGCGGTCAGCCCGCGCCTTGGCCCTCGCGGGCCGTCTCCTCCAGGATCCTGGCTGTGGGCGCTGCTGTCATCAGCTGCCCAATCACCTCGGGCTTATCCCACACCTCGCTGCGGAGCCGTTCCAGAAAGCCGTTCGCAGCTTCCTTGGTGTCGAAGTCAAGGAGCACGGCCACGTTGTTCGGCTCTTCTGTATCCCGGAACAGGCGGACAGACCTGGCGCCGGAGGCAGCGCGGCCTGCAGGATCGCTGTCGAATACTTTCTTGAATGCCTCGTAGTCCCGGACCGGATAGCTGATCTGCAGGGTGAACATCGTTGGTTCCTTTCCTCGGGCTGTGTCAGCTCAAAGATAGGCCTCCGAACGTCATCCCGGTAGGGCCGCGGGGTGGCCTCGAACCGGCGCTGCGTTCCCTTCCTCGCCTATGTTCCCGGCCCCTACAGCGCCGACCAGCCGCCGTCGGACGCGAGGATGGCGCCGTTGACGTTGGTGCCGTCGTCGCTGAGCAGGAAGGTGATGGAGGCGGCGAGCTGCGCCGCGGTGGCGGGCGCGGGGATAGTCACCTGCATCAGCGGGCCGAGTCGCTCGGCAGCCAGTTGGGAACCCCAGTCGGCCACGATGTTGGTGATCGTGGCGCCCGGAGCCACGGCGTTGAAGCGCAGGCCCTTGGGCCCGTACATCACGGCCGAGTTCTTGGTCAGGCCGACGACGGCATGCTTGGACGCCGTGTAGGCGGCGCCGGCGGCGGATCCACGCAGGCCTGCCTCGGAGGCGACGTTGACAACAGAGCCGACTCCGGCGTCGAGCATCAGCGGCACTACGGCGCGCGTGAGGCGCATCAGGGCGGTGACGTTGATCCGCAAAACCCGGTCCCAGGTTTCATCGTCCACGTCGTGAATCGGCGCGAACTTGTCCATGATGCCGGCAACGTTCGCCAGGGCGTCGACCCTGCCGCCGGCAGCGGTGACGACGGCGGCTACGGTCTCCTCGGTGGAGATGTCGCCGGCCACGGGGACCAGATCCAGTCCGGCGTTCTTTTCCACGAGCGCGTCCAGGCGCTCCTTGCTGATATCCGCAGCGATGACGCGGCCCCGTTCCTTGGCGACGCGCAGGGCCGTGGCCTGGCCGATGCCCGACCCCGCGCCCGTGACAATGACGGTCTTGCCGGCAAACCGGCCGTTGGTGGTGACTTCCTGCCATGAAGCTTCGTTGCCCATGATGTCCTTCCAGACGTTGCTGAGGGTGATGTGATCCACCTTATGACACTCTGTGTCATTATGTAAGGGTGAATACTGGTGGGATGCCTTCGGATGCTGTGAAGACCGCCATTCCGCGCCCCACCGGGCGCCCGGTGACGATTGATCCCGACGCCGTGGCCGCCATTGCGCTGCGGCTGTTCGCCGAGCGCGGCTACGAGCAGACCTCCATGGAGGACATCGCGCGCGAGGCCGGGATCGGGCGCAAGAGCCTGTACCGCTACTTCTCGAACAAAGCCGAACTCGTCTGGGGCGGCATGGAGCCGGTGGTCGAGGCCTCCGGGCGGGTTCTGGATTCAGCCCGCGTTCAAGGCGCTTCCGACGGCGATGTCCTGGCGGGGCTGCGCGAGGCGGCTGTCGCGGGGATTACTGTGCTGCCTGACCTGGCGGTGACGCGCGGCCGGCTGCGGCTGATCGCTGAACATCCCGAACTGGCGAGCCGGAGCTACGAGTCGCTGGCGCCGCGGCGGGAACGGGCACGGGCATATTTGGTTTCAGCTGGTGTTGGCGAGGACGTTGCCGGGTATCTGTGCGCCGCGTTCATGGGCGCCACGTTCGAGGCCTGGATGCGATGGGCCGCGGGGACGGACCCTGATCCGGTGCCTTATTTGGAGGCCGCGGTTGCGGTGCTGCGGGTTCCGGGCTCATAATCCTTCTCAACGAAGACGGGAGCCGGGCGCTGCTCTCACCCGACTCCCCTCTTTTCTGGCCTAGTTAGTGGGTGGCGCCCCTAGGTTCGTCCTCGACGTCCTTTGGTGCCGTGAGATCCATCTCGAGCAGCGGCACTACTTTGGACTTGGTGATGTAGCGGTGACCCAGCCATAGAACGATGAAGACCGGCAACCCGATGTAGGAGGAAAGCACCTCCACGGACCGTCCGGCAAGCACAGCCTCGTAGTTCTGTCCCGCGATGACCAGTATGAGCAGGGCGAAGGCCAGCAGCGGGCCAATGGGGAACAGGGATGCCTTGTACGGCAGGTCGCTGACTTTGTTTCCCTGGGCCAGGAAGCCGCGCCTGAAACGGTAGTGGGAGACCGCGATTCCCGCCCACACGATGAAGCCGCATAGGCCCGACATGTTCAGCAGCCAGGAGTAGGCTGCACCCTGCCCGACGATCGCGGAGAGGAATCCGAAGAGTCCCACGGCCGCCGTCGCGAGCAACGCCGCAATCGGCACGCCACGCGCATTGGTTCGGCCGAAGATCTTCGGGGCCATGCCGTCATGGGCCATGGCGTAAAGCATCCGGGTGGAGGCATAGAGTCCGGAGTTGCCCGCGGACAGGATTGCGGTCAGGATCACGGCGTTCATCAAGGCAGCCGCGAAGGCGATTCCGGCACGAGAGAAGACCAGGGTAAAGGGCGATGATGCTATATCAGACTCACCGGAGGCCAGCAGGCTCGGATCGGTGAACGGGATGAGGCAGCCGATGATAAAGATGGCTCCAATGTAGAAAAGCATGATGCGCCAGAAGACAGTGCGGATAGCCTTCGGCACCTCGCGGCGCGGGTTCTTCGCTTCGCCTGCGGCGACTCCTACGAGCTCGGTACCCTGGAAGGAGAACCCGGCAACCATGAAGACCGAGATGATCGAGACCCAGCCCCCGTGGAACACGTCGTCGCGGTTTTCCCAGTTGCTCAGTCCCGGAGAGTTATCCCCGAGGATGCCGAAAATCATCAGCACGCCGGCGATCAGGAAGAGCACCACTGCGCTGACCTTGATCAGTGAAAGCCAGAACTCCGACTCACCAAAGGCCTTGGCCGAGAGGGCATTGAGCCCGGTCAGCACCAGCAGGAAGAACCCTGCCCACACCCACCCCGGGACCCCCGGGAACCAGAAGTCCATGATGATTCCGGCCGCGACCAGCTCTGCGGCCACCGTGATGGCCCAGTTGAACCAATAGTTCCAGCCGATCGCGAACCCAAAGGACGGGGAGACGAAACGGGTGGCAAAGGACTGGAACGAACCGGCAACCGGAATTTTGGCGGACATCTCGCCCAGTGACTGCATCAACAGGAATACCATCAGCCCGACGAGCGCGTAGCCGGCCAACGCACCGCCGGGACCCGCCTGGGAAATGGTGCTGCCCGAGGCCACAAACAGCCCGGTACCGATCGCACCGCCGATGGCGATCATCTGCAGGTGGCGGTGGTTTAGCCCGCGCTTGAGTTCGTTGGTGGATTCGCCGGAAGCGTGATTTGCCGCTATCGCAAGGGAAGACCCCTGTGTTCCGTCGGGCTTGATTTCTTCTTCGAAATCAATGGCCCGATCTCTAATTTGTGTCTGGGAGCCAAGTCCCATGGTGCCTCCGAAAAGGTAGCTGCGGTGAATTTGGGCCTTCCGAAGCCCTCGGGCCGGGAAGGATGGTGATCAAGCTAACACAGGCAAAGGAAGCGGCATTTGGCGGGGCGAATGTTGCACGTCCGACGGGTCAAGTCCTTACGCATAGGAGGCGGCAATCCAATCTGAGCGTAAGAGTTACTGACCTGATGCCGTCCGGTGGCTAAGCAGCCCTGATGATCTGGTATGACGCGTCGATAGTCGGCGAGCAGCCCACGCCAGTGATGGCACAACCGGCAGGAGCCGAACCTCTCGACCCGTCCCGATACCGCTGCTCAGTCGCCGTGATGCGCCGTTTCCGGGATGTCTTAAAAACACCGACCCACAGGTCAGACGCAGGCATTGCACTGAAGAGCAACGCCCGAGCAAAAGTATTTCTTATGCATGTTGGAATAATCATTCACGGATGCTTACGCACTGCTAGCTTCTTCAGGAATCCCCTCAACGGAAGGAACGAGCATGTCTGTAATCGCAAACCCTGAAGTGACAACCATGCGGGCAGAAGACCTCAAGGCGCTCCCCGCATGGCAGGCTCTGAAGGCAGCCGTCGTCGGGCTGCAGCAGTTTCAAGTGCAGGACGGTTCCGTTCCAGAACCCGCTGACCATGACCAGGCCCGCCAGAATGTCGGCATCATTACGGACTCAATCAGCGATCTGCGCCACCACCTCCCCCACGACACGGACTACCTTGAACTGCTCGTGCAGGACTTCCAGCAGTGGGCGTCCGAGGGCTTCGTCGTACCGGATTTCCTCGACTCCTTGGTAGCCTTTCACCCCGAGCAGTGGCGCATCGACGGGCTGCCGCACCTGGTTCTGTTTCCCATGTACACGCAGAACGGCAGCACGAACCGCTACTTCGAGGCCGTCCTCATCGAGGTCATATGGCCCTCATTCGTGGCTGACTTGGAGGCAACAAACTACTCCAACAAGCTGTTCGTCCCCATCAGCTTCATCGATTTCACGCCCGGCTATGACACGAACTCCGCCGTTCTCTTCCCCGAGAGCGTAGCGGTCCGGAGCACCCCTTCCTTCACGTGGGGAGGTATCTTCGCGGACCGCGAAGCTGCCCGGTTCCGTCGCGTCCTCAAAGCCGCTGCCGACATCACTTCCCTGGACCTGCCGGCTGACGCCGCGGAATTCATCGACGACCAGCACCTCACGGAGAAAACCTTCGTGATGTGGGATCTGATCCATGACCGGACCCACATGCGCGGTGACCTGCCCTTTGACCCGTTCATGATCAAGCAGCGGATGCCGTATTTCCTGTACTCCTTGGAGGAACTCCGCTGCGATCTGACCGCGTTCCGCGAGTCCGTCCTCATCGAGCGGGACGAAACAGCTTCCGAGGATGCCCGCAAGCACGCCAAGCTGGTCCAGTATGCCGTGATCTTCGACCGCATTTTCCGCTTCGCGATTACAGGGAACAGGGTCCGTAACTACGACGCCGTGGGCGGCCAATTGCTGTTCGCGTGGATGCACCAGCACCGGGTCCTGCACTGGACCGATGGAAAGTTGAGCATCGACTGGACGGACGTCGCCGGCGTGGTCGTCGAGCTGGGTCTCCGCATCGAGGAACTCTACTGGCGTTCAATCGACAGGCCGAAGACCGCACACTGGCTGGCTGCCTACGAGCTCGTCTCGGAAACCCTCACCCCCCACCCGGCCTCCGTGTGGGCCAAGGGACCGGAGGCCCTTCCGCTGAACGGCCCGCCCCGGAATCTGACGGACCAGATCCTTGATGACGAATTCCCCCTGTCGATGTTCTACGAAGCACTGGAGAAGAAGATGCGCCCCGTTATTGACTCAACTGCAGGAATCACCGGTAAGAGCCCTGTCAAGACTGAGGGCGAGGCCGGCGCATGAGCCAGGACCTCTCGGGGCGTACGGTCGTCGTCGCCGGTTCGACAAGCGCCGCAGGTGTCTCGGTAGTCCATGCCCTCTCGCAGGCAGGGGCACGCGTGGCCGCCGTGGACATCCTTGAGGACCGCGTGCAGGAGCTCGCGGCCGCGCACAACAACGTCACGGGCTATGTCTGCAACCTCGCGGACCTGCAAGCCGTTGAGAACCTGGCGACGTCTGTCCGGGACGATCTGGGTCCCGTGGACGGCCTTATCCATCTTGTCGGAGGGTGGCGGGGCGGTACGGGAATCACAGACCAGACGGATGACGACTGGGACTTCCTGCACACCAGCGTCCTCACCACATTGAGGAACACGAGCCGCGCTTTTTACGACGATTTGGCTGCCTCCCCTGCAGGTCGCCTGGCCGTCGTTTCCGCACAGTCAGCCTCCTCGCCGACAGCGGGCGGCGCCGCCTATGCCGCCGTCAAGTCCGCCGCCGAGGCATGGACCCTGGCCGTGGCCGACGGATTCCGGCACCCGCAGAGAGGAAATGGAAGCCCCCACTCAGCCGCCCTGGTCTTCGTCGTCAAGGCTCTGGTCGATGACCGGATGCGCGCAGCCCAGCCGGAACGGAAATTTCCGGGCTTCACCGATGTCAGTGTCCTTGCCGACGCTGTACAGCGGATCTTCCACCTAGAGGCAGAACAGATCAACGGGCAGCGCTTGCCCCTCACGGCCGGCCACCTCGTGGACGTACCGGCGTAACGCCAACCGCCTTAGAACTACGGCGACCGACTACCGGCTGATCTTGTGGAGCGTCCGGTGGACCTCAGCGGCGCTGGGTCGCCGGGCAGGTTCCGTGTCTGTCATGGCGAGCAGGAGCCGGGACCAGCGCCGCTGGACGGTGGCGGGGAGCCGGGGTGAGCGCAGGGTACGGGCAACCATCGATTCCAGGGCCGGTCCGGGAAATGCCTTGATGCCGGTGAGGCTTTCGAAGATGACCAGGCCCAGGGCATAGATGTCGCTGGCGCCGGTGGTGTGCTGTCCGTGGACTGCCTCTGGGCTCAGGTAGTGCGGGGTGCCTGATGCATCCGTGTTCGTGCGGTGCCAGGAGCTGGTGGCGATACCGAAGTCGATGAGTTTGGCCTCGGCTTTGGAGGACGTGTCACCAGCACGGTTCACCATGATGTTGGCGGGTTTGACGTCGTTGTGGACGATTCCTTTGCGGTGGATGTAGGCCAGGGCTGAAGCGATTCCGCCCATCCACGCCGCCACGTCGGCGGCATCCACCGGCCCCTCGTGGATCGCCCGTCGGAGATCGGTCCCCGCGGCGAGTTCAGCCGCGACGTAGTTCCGGCCCGAGCCCGTGCCGCCGTCGGCAGGCATGCGGCCATACCTTTTGATCCGCACGATGTTGTGGTGGTGCAGGCGTGAGTGGAGCTCAATCTCGCGGTTGAACGGCGAGTCGGGATTGGCGGTCTCCGCACGGAAGATCTTGAGGGCTGCAGATCCTCCGCTGAGCAGGTCCGTCGCCTGGTAGACGTCAGCTTCCGCGCCGCGCCCCAGCAGTGCTCCAACCTGGTATCGCCGCTCCACCGTGCGGCGCCCGCCCCCGGCAGCGCCCATCCGGGCAGCAGCCGCCGGCCGGATCAGGGTTGCCGTCACTGGAGCAGTTCGAGAAGCTCAGCATGCGTGAGGCCGGCTTCGAAGGCAATGGCCGTGGACTCGGCCCAGGCAGCCATGGCGCTTTTCACTGCGGAGGCGAATGCGGCCTCCGCGGCATCCATTTCCCACTGCAAGGTCTCGAGCCGTGCCCCCGCTGCGTGAACCGCGGCCAAGGGGTCGACTGCCAACTCGGCGTCCTGCGGAAAGCTGTCCTGCCGGAAACCGCAGGCGCAGACCCATTCCCCCAGGTCCGTGTGGGTTTGCGCCCAGGGCAGTGAGGGAGCCGACGACGGCGACATTCTCATCCCACAGTGCAACGGTGCACCGTCCGCGGCTTCGTGGCTTACCGGCGCCTCCGGGCCAGCTGGGAGCTGATCGCTGAGCTCCCCGGTGAAGCTGACGGCCCGCCCAGGAAAGGTATGGGATTTGAGGGGAAAGCTGGAGGTTGTCCGTTCGGCTACGGCAGTCATGCGATCCATCCCTAAATAGCTAGCTAAGTACCTAGCTAGACTACCTAGTTTTATTTGGATGTCCAGCAGGGGGTTGGTCTGACTCACTGTCGAGCGTGTCGACCGCATCCCGCATCGCCAGAAGGAAGTGGGTGACGGCAGCGGCCTGTTCGGGCGTGAGTGATTCCGCCACCTCGATCATGCGCTGGTGCATCTTGCCGAGGGTCTGGCGGACTTCCGCGTCCGCGCCCGGGGTGGGGCGGAGAAGGATTGCCCGGCGGTCCGAGGGGTGAGTTTCGCGAGTGACATATCCCCCGGTCACCATTCGATCAACCAGGGATGTCATGGATGCCGAGGTCATGCCCAGGCGGGCTGCAAGTTCTTTGGGCTGAATGCCGACGCCGGCCTTGTCAGCCTCCAGTAGGTAGCGCAGGGCGAGAAGGTCAGACTCCCCCATTTCCATGGATGAACGCGTCCGGCGCCTCATGGCGGTTTCGGAGGCCCGGTACTCACGAAGGGCGTTCAGGACTGCGACCGCAGCAGCCCTGTGGTCCTGCTCGGAGGGATACCAATAGCCGTCGCCTGCTTCATATGCATTCATCAGGATTTCCTTCGACCGTCTAGTTACACGCTGGACTAACCAATAGATGGTAGCCCAAACGGCCTGTGCCGGAGGCATCGTGCCGGTCGGCCATGCGGACCGTGACGGCGAGCGAACCCCTTAAACCTCCGCCACCGGAGCCGCGAACTGCGCCTCGTAGAGCCGCGCATACGCCCCGCCGGCCGCCAGCAACGAAGCGTGCGTCCCCTGCTCCACGATCTGCCCGGCCTCCATCACCAGGATCAGGTCCGCGTCGCGGATCGTGGACAGGCGGTGGGCGATCACAAACGACGTCCGGTCGCTCCGCAAAGCACTCATCGCCTTCTGCACCAGCACCTCCGTCCGCGTATCCACCGAAGAAGTCGCCTCGTCCAAAATCAGCACGGACGGCCGGGCCAGGAATGCGCGGGCAATCGTCAGCAGCTGCTTCTCTCCGGCTGACACGTTGCCGCCCTCGTCCTCCAGCACGGTGTCGTAACCCTCCGGCAGCGAGTGCACAAAGCGGTCCACATACGTCGCCTTCGCCGCCTCCAGAATCTCAGCCTCCGACGCCGAGGGCCGGCCATACGCAATGTTGTCCCGGATCGTCCCGCCGAACAGCCACGTATCCTGCAGCACCATGCCCATCCGCGAGCGCAGCTCGCGCCGCGAGACCGAGGTGATGTCCACGCCGTCGAGCGTTATCCGCCCCGCATCAATCTCGTAGAACCGCATCATCAGGTTCACCAGCGTTGTCTTCCCGGCCCCCGTGGGGCCGACGATCGCCACGGTCTGCCCCGGCTCCGCCACCAGCGACAGGTCCGAAATCAGCGGCTTATCCGGTGAATAAGAGAACGAGACGTTCTCGAACACCAGCCGCCCCCGCCCGCCGGCAGGAACAGAACCGGCAGCTTCCGGCGACTCCTCCGGCTCATCCAGCAACGAGAACACCCGCTCGGCCGACGCCACCCCGGACTGCAGCAGGTTGGCCATGGACCCCAGCTGCGCCAGCGGCTGCGTGAACTGCCGCGAGTACTGGATGAACGCCTGCACATCGCCCAGCTGCATCGCCCCGGACGCCACCTGCAGGCCGCCCACCACCGCGATCCCCACGTACACCAGGTTCCCGATGAACGTCATGGCCGGCATGATCAGGCCGGAAATGAACTGCGCGCCGAAGCTCGCCTCATACAGCTCCGCGTTCTTCTGCCGGAACCGCTCCCCCACCTCCTGCTGCCGGCCGAACACCTTCACCAGCGCATGCCCGGTGTAGGTCTCCTCGATCTGGCCGTTGAGCTCGCCGGTGTGCTTCCACTGCGCCACGAACAGCTTCTGCGAGCGCTTGGCGATCACCGCCGTCGTCACCAGTGTCAGCGGAATGGTCACCAGCGCAATGATCGCCAGCGTCGGCGAGAGCAGGAACATCATCAGCAGCACGCCCGCCACGGTCAGCAGCGACATCACCGCCTGGCTGATGGTCTGCTGCAGGCTCTGGGAAATGTTGTCGACGTCGTTCGTCACCCGGCTGAGCAGCTCGCCGCGCTGGATCGAATCGAAATACCGCAGCGGCAGCCGGTTGATCTTCGCCTCGATCCGCTCGCGCAGCCGGAAGACGGTCCGCTGCACCACGCCGTTGAGCACGTACGCCTGCACCCACATGAACGCGGACGCCAGCACGTACAGCACCAGCGCCCACAGCAGCACACTCGCCAGCGCCGTGAAGTCGATCCCCGTCCCGGGCGTCAGCGCCATGGCACTGAGCATGTCCGCCTTCTGGTTCTCCCCCGCGGCCCGCAGCTGCGCAATCAGCTGCGCCTTGCTCATCCCCGCCGGGAGCTGCTTGGACACGACGCCGGCGAAGATGATGTTGGTGCCCTCGCCCAGCAGCCGCGGGCCGATCACGGACAACGTCACCCCGGCGACGCTCAGCGCGATCACCAGCACCAGCCACAGCCGCTCCGGCCGCAGAGTTCCCAGCAGCCGCCTGGCCGACGGCCAGAAGTTCATCGCCTTCTCCGCAGGGATGTTCATCCCCGCGAACGGTCCCCCGCGTCCGGGACCCATGGGCGGACGCGGCGGGCGGACGACGGCGGTGCTCCCGGTTTCCGGGGCCGGTCCCGGCCGGGTGGGGGTGCTTCGCCCGCTCATACCGCCTCCTCCGCTGCCAGCTGCGAGGACACGATCTCGCGGTACGTTTCCGACGTCTCCAGCAGTTCATCGTGCGTTCCCTGCCCCACGATCCTGCCGTCGTCGAGCACCAGGATCTGGTCCGCGTCGGCGATGCTGGACACCCGCTGGGCGATGATCACCAAGGTGGCGCCGGAGGTGTTGTGCTTGAGCGCCTGTCTCAGCCGGGCGTCAGTGGCGGTGTCCAGCGAAGAGAACGAGTCGTCGAAGATGTAGAGCTCGGGCTGTTTCACCAGCGCCCGGGCGATCGCGATCCGCTGCCGCTGCCCGCCGGACACGTTGGTGCCGCCCTGCGAGATGGGCGCATCCAGCCCGCCCTCCATCTCCCGGACAAAGTCCTGCGCCTGCGCGGTGGTGAGTGCCCGCCACATCTCATCCTCGGTGGCATCGGGCTTGCCGTAGAGCAGGTTGCTGCGCACCGTGCCGGAGAACAGGTACGGCCGCTGCGGCACCAGGCCGATGTGCCCCCACAGCTGGTCCGGGTGCAGCTCGCGGACGTCCACGCCGTCGAACTTCACCGAACCGCTGGTGGCATCGAAAAGCCGCGGCAGCAGGTTCACCAGCGTGGTCTTGCCGGATCCGGTGCTGCCGATGATCGCCGTCGTCTGCCCCGAACGGGCAGTGAAACTGATCCCGGACAGAACCGGCTGCTCGGCACCCGGGTAGGCAAACCCGACGTCGTGCATCTCCATCTCGCCGCTGCCCGCACCGCCCCGGCCGGCGGCGGCGGTGACCGGATGCTCCGGCGGCCGCACGCTCGACTCCGTGGTCAGCACCTCGCCGATCCGGTCCGCCGAAACCGCCGCGCGCGGGATCATCACCGCCATAAACGTGGCCATCATGACGGACATCAGGATCTGCAGCAGGTAGCTGAGGAAGGCGATCAGCGTGCCCACCTGCATGGAACCGTCCTCGATCCGGAACGAGCCGAACCAAATGACCGCCACGCTGGAGACGTTCAGCACCAGCATCACCACTGGGAAGGCGAGCGCCATCAGCCGGCCGGCCCGCAGTGCGGTGTCCGTGACGTCCTCGTTGGCGCGGGCAAACCGGGCGGTCTCGATGTCCTCCCGCACGAACGCCCGCACCACCCGGATGCCGGTGAGCTGCTCGCGGAGCACCCGGTTCACGGTGTCGATCCGCACCTGCATTTTCCGGAACAGCGGCACCATGCGGGTGATGATGAGCGCGACGGCGACCAGCAGCACCGGGACGCTGACGGCGATCAGCCAGGACAGCTGCGCATCCTGCCGGACCGCCATGATCACCCCGCCGATGCTGAGCATGGGCGCGGCCACCATCATCGTGGCGGACATCAGCACCAGCTGCTGGACCTGCTGGACGTCGTTCGTGGAGCGGGTAATCAGGCTCGGCGCCCCGAACCTGGTGACCTCCTGTTCGGAGAACTCGCCCACACGGGTGAAGATGGCCCCGCGCAGGTCCCGGCCCAGCGCCATGGCCGCCTTCGCCCCGAAATACACGGCCACCACCGCGCAGGCGATCTGCAACAGGGTGATGAACAGCATGAGGCTGCCCACCCGGAGGATATACCCGGTATCCCCCTTGGCCACGCCTTCATCGATGATGTCCGCGTTCAGAGTGGGCAGGTACAGGGACGCAATGGACTGCGCCAGCTGGAAAATCACGACGGCGATCAGCAGCCGCCGCTGCGGCCGCAGGTACTCAACGAGCAGTTTCCAGAGCATCCGGACTCCACTTCACGCCGCGAGGGTCCCTCCGGGGCCCGCGCAATCAGATTCGAAGGCCAGTTTACGACCGGAACCTGCGAGCGGGCCGGGTTCCTCTCAGGGCGAAGGCGCGGCTGTCTGGGGCGCCGACGGCAAGGCCTTGGCGAGGCGATGCCAGGCGGCCGGCAGTTTTGACAAGACGGCTGCCGGACAGATGGATAGGCTGAAGTTTCGGCGCACCTTTGTGCCCTGGAAATACACGGTGAAGTGGGGGAACTTCCATGGGGGAACAGCGTTTCATTTTTGGCACAGCGGCCACGGCTCCGTCAGCGGTGAGAGCGGCGACGGCGTTCTGGATCGCAAGCACGTTCACTTCCTGGGCGGTGCCCGGGATCATCACAATGGTTCGGATCGGCACACACGAGGCCGAATGGGGCTGGCTCGAACTGCTGGGGGTGGCGTTCGGGGCTCCCTTCGCCGCGCTCCAGGTCTGGGCGGCATTGCGGCTGCTCGGGGGTGCCCATTGGGCGAGGGTCGTCCTGACGCTCGTCGCGGTCTTTTACGTCTCGAGCGCCGTAAACAACAACTGGTCCGTGCTTCCTGTCGTGAGCCTCATCCCGGCCCTGGCCGGAAGCGTGCTGATGTGGCAGCCCGCAACCAATGCGTTCTTCCAGCCGCGGAAGGGATTGCCGGCTTCCGATCAACACGCCGGCAGATAGGGGACGAGCTCACCGGCAACAACGCCCTCCGGCCGGAGGGCAGGGCTGAACAAGGCCACTTTCCGGAATTGGCTATGGTGCCGCGGCGCGGCGGCCACCTACGGTTGGTTGCTATGACCAGCATGACCACCGCAGTAAACGAATATCCTTTCTCCCAGGTTGACGTCTTTGCCCCGGGGCCCAAGGCAGGCAACCCGGTCGCCGTCGTACATCAAGCCCATGGCCTGTCCACCGAACAGATGCAAAGCTTCGCTAACTGGACCAACCTCTCGGAGACCACGTTCCTCCTGGACCCCTCGCACCCCGAGGCGGACTACAGGCTGCGTATCTTCACGCCCGCCGCCGAACTGCCGTTCGCCGGGCACCCCACCCTGGGCTCGGCGCACGCGTGGCTGGAAAACGGCGGGCAGCCCCGCCGTGACGGCGAACTGGTGCAGGAATGCGAGGCGGGGCTGGTGAAAATCCGCCGCTCGGGCACGGACCTCGCCTTTGCGGCGCCGCCGCTGGTCCGCTCCGGTCCGGTTGAACCGGCGGTGCTGGAACAAGCCCTCGCCAGCCTGGGCATCGATGCCAGCGAAGTCCTGGGCAGCAACTGGGTGGACAACGGCCCGGGCTGGCTGGGGATCCGGCTGCAATCAGCGGAAGCAGTGCTCCGGCTGGAGCCCGATTTCCCCCTGATGGACCAGCTCTGTGTCGGCGTCATCGGCAGCTACCCGGAGGGTGGACCTGCCGACTTTGAAGTCCGGGCGTTCGTTCCCGGCTTGAGCGTTCCCGAGGACCCCGTAACCGGCAGCCTCAACGCCGGACTGGCGCAATGGCTCCTGGGCGAGGGCGTGGTGGACGGCGGCTACACCGTCCAGCAAGGCACTGTCCTGGGACGCGGCGGCCTGCTGACTGTCACGGTGGACGATGACGGCATCTGGATCGGCGGGGTCAGCCGCTCCGTGGTGAGCGGCCGGGTGTCGCTGTAGGCGCCGCCGCGTTTCCGCGGGCCGCCGCCCCGCCGTGGCCCCGCGTCAGCGGCCCGTGCTGCTCAGGTGCGCCCGCTCCCGCTCAGGGTGCAGGGCGTGGCTCCCCGGGCCTGGAACGCATGGGTGCCGCTGTGGACCTGTGCCGGCTGCGTGGGCCTGAACCGGTGGGATGGTTCGCTCCGGCGGCTGGTGCTCAAATCATGGATCAGGCCGGTCCCGGCAATCTCGCGAACACGGTAGATCCCGGCGGCGGCGCTCCGCTTCGTCGGGAATTTTACTGAAATCGCCACGAGGTCCCCAGACTTGTCCAGCAGCCTAAACCTGTATCCGCCGTCGGGCGCGCTTATCAATTCGAAGTGTCCGGACATCGTCGTCAGCCTCCGCTCGTCTGCTTCATCGCCTAGGCTTCCAGCTTAGTTTCGGCCCCGCGCGTCTGTCAGCCCGCAGCTGGCCAGCGGCCGTCCGGCGGGGCGGCTATTCGTCTCCAGGCAGGTCCGTCTGCTTATCCGGCCCCTGCCCGCTGTGCGTGTCGTGGTCCTCGTCGGCGTCCTGGCCCGATTCAGGCTCAGATTCCTGACCGGACTCCGGACGGCGGTCTGCAAGGTCGGGGTTATCAGAATACGGCGCATACAGGCGGGGGACGGTCTCGATGAGTTCGTTGGCGGCCATCGCCAGCAGGTCCCGCTGGATCGTCGGCAGCGAGAGCAACCCCTGCAGATATGCTTCAACTTCGTATTCGCCCACGCCGCCGCCGATGCTGAAATAGTTCAACCAGAGTTCCCCGGGCGTGACGTCAGACGCTTTCAGGGCCGCCCGGAGCTTCCGCCGTTGCTCGGGTTCGTTCAGGTCGAAACCCATGGTGGCGCCTCTAGTTCCTGCCGGCCTGTAACGCGGCAATGATTTCCGCGCCGGCCTCGGCGAGGGTGGTCCTGCGCTGCCTGGCATGGTGCATCAGGTCCTCCAAAGCACGCTCGTACCCGGCCCCGTGCCGCTGCATCAGGATCCCGCAGGCCCGGTTCACCACGTCCCTGCCCGCACGGTCTGTACCCACCGCGGCGAACGTGGACTGTCACCCAGCCGCTTGCGCAGGTTGCCCATGTGCACTTCCAGCACGCGTTCGTCCCGGGCCGTCACGGCAGACCCGGGAACGGAGGCTTCGTGCCGCAAATGCCGGGCCAGGTCCGCCTTGGTCAGCACCGCCCCCTTGTTTTGAAGCAGTGCGCGGAGCAGTTCGAACTGGGTGCGGGTGAGATCAATGGCTTGGCCGTCCGCCGATACTGCGCGGGTGCTGTCCATCAGGGCAAGGCCGCGGTGTTCAAAATCCCACCCGGTCCCGGCCGCAGGTTCCTCGACCGCGGCAACGTCGCGGGGAGCGGCGGCAGCGGGAGCGGGAACGGTCAGTTCCGCGCCTACAGGCTTGGCGACGAAGTGTCCTGCCGCGCACTGCGCGGCCTCCACCAGCGCGTGACGCCTGGGCCGGCGCAGCAAGGCAGCGATCCTTGCCCGGAGCTCGCGCGGACGGAACGGCTTGGCCAGATAATCGTCAGCACCGGCTTCGAGACCCAGCAACGCATCGGCTTCGTTCGCCAGGGCGCCGACCAGGATCACGTAGGCATGGCTGAAGGTACGGATCCGGCGGGAGGCTTCGATACCGTCAAAGTCGGGAAGCCCGAGCTCCACGGTGACCAGGACCGGATCATGCCGCCGCACGGCAGCCACTCCCTCGGCACCGGACGCCGCGGCCACCACTTCGAACCCGGACTGGACGAGCAACTCCTCCAGCGATGCCCTGCTACGACCGTCGCCGTCAACAACCACAGCTATGCCGCGCGTAACCATCAAACCCCCAAGAAATTCTCGTGCGTATTCTGCTTTAGTAACTATCACCAATTCCTCAACAGGGAATTGTGGAAAAATTGTGCATTTATTGAGTAATAAAAAAAATAAATATCGCAGGCCTTCTATTGCCAACCAATCCGCGCTGAATGATGATCATCTTGTGCTCACTGGGGGCGCGGCGCTGCGGTGTTCGGCGCAAATGTAGGGGGCGTTAAATGGTTTCCTTGAGGTCTCGCGTCGCAAAAGCGGTTTGGCTAAACAGGCCGGTGGCAATGCTGGCAGCTGCCAGCCTGGTCATGTTGTCCGCAACAACATCGGCGCAGGCCGCCGACACCACCCCCATGGACCCGAACCCCGGGCCCGTCGGCAGCTTTGCCTGGAAGGGGTTCAACTGGGAAAAACGGTTCTGGGGCGGTGCGCCGCAGTACAACAAGGCCTTCGACGCGGCGAACGTCAGCAATCCCGACGCCGACGGATACGTCACGCTGTCCCTCACCAACCCGACAGGCAGCGCTCCTGTCGGGGCTGAGTTCCAGTCCACCCGGCAGGGATTCGGCTACGGCACGTACAGCACCACGGTGGCGAAAGACGTAGGCACCCTCCAGAAGGAAGTGGTGTGGGGATGCCTGTTTACCTATGATCCCCTGGCGACTCCCGGCTACAACGAGATCGATCTGTGCGAGGCATCCGCCTGGGGCGGAGGCGCAAGCTACGGGGAGTCCTGGCCCGTGACCCAGGCCCACGGCTACTGGTTCGATGCCACCAAGCCGCCGGGGCAGGGCAACAACACGGTCGTCTTCAACACGACGAATGACCTGGTCCTCACCCACAAAATGGTCTGGGAACCCGGAAAGCTCACGTTCGAAACCTTCGCCGGCGAGGGGTCCGGGGGCACCCTGCTGAAACGCACGGTACTGCAGGGAACAACCGTCCCCGTGCCGGCCAAAGAAGCCATCCACTTCAACCTTTGGGTCACAGGCGGGGGTGGCGGGGACCCCGACCATGTGAAACCGGAGTCCGTGGTAATCCGAGACTTTTCGTTCACGCCGGCTGCCAGCACAACTCCAACCGCCGGGTCACCCATCAAACTCACCGCGGCCAACAGCAAGGTCAAAGGCGTCAATTCCACCACGCTGAAGTGGACCGGGGCCACCGGGTCCAGCGTCACACTCTGGATGAACGGCACCCCGAAGACCGTCCCCAACACGGGAAGCTACGTGAACAAGTTCAAGGGCGGTACAACCACAAGCTACAAGGTTTGCGATGCTGCTGCCTGTTCGGAGGCCGTCAGCGTGGTCACCTGAGCCGGACACGAACGGGTGGCCCGGATTCGTCGCGAATCCGGGCCGCCCGCCCCGTAAGGCTGAAGTTACTTTGCCCGAACCGGCACGATGCGCTTGACGGCCAGACCGAGCGCCACGAGCGCGAAGGCTGCCAGGGCGAACCAGAAGAGGTCACCGGCCCCGGTTGCCGCGAGGGTTCCGGCCCCGACACCGGCCGCTGCGGGAGCTGCTGGATTGCTGTACATAGTGTTACCAAGCTTTCTTTTTGTTGAGTGCTGCATCCACGTAGGCCTTCGCGTGGACCACCTGAAGGAACAGGTCGATCAGAAGTTCGTACATCGTTGCGGCGGCCAGCATGTACTTCCAGCCACGCAGCCGCACGGTCACTACCCGTTCGATCACGAAGACACCGGTCACGGCCATCCAGAAGGGCTGAATGTGCAGCCCTTCTCCCGTGCCCAGTGCAAAAGCCACCGTTCCGAAGTAGGCCAACGACACCAAGATGCCTGTCACGGAGAGGGCCTGCCTGCCCCAGTACGGCCGGGTGACCCTGGTCCAGCCGTACTGGACACAGTTCTCCACCGCTCCCCGCTTCCACCTCAGCCGCTGGGCCCAGAGTTCGCGCCAAGTGGGCATGATCTCCGTGACCAGCGTGCAGTCAGCCGGCGATTTGATGCGGTAGTTCAGGGTCAGCAGGGCGAAGGACAACTCGTTGTCCTCGGTCAGAACGGAGGTGTCGTAAACGCCCGCCCTGCCGTTGCCGGGAGGCAGGGTGCCATCACGCCGGGCCTCGATAACGTCCACCAGGGTGCGGACCCGGAACAGCGCGGCCGTTCCCGTAACCACCAGGCATTTGCCGTGCAGCCGCTTCACATCCCGCGCGTACCGTGCGTACTCGTTCCGCTGCAGGTGGCCCACGAAGCCGCCGCCCTTCGCACCGCGGAAGACGCCTCCCACGGCTCCCAGCCGCCTGTCGGCGCTCAGATGGGCGGTTGCCCGCTCGAGGAAGTCACGGCTCAGCTGCGAATCCGCGTCCTGGACGAGGATCATGTCTTCCGGTCGCGCGCCGGGAAGCAGTCCCTCCAGCGCGAAATTCAAGGCACCCGCCTTCTTGTCCGTGTTTCCGACAGTGCGGATGACCTCCGCGCCAAGCGCAAGGGCAATATCCTCAGTGGCATCAGTGCAGTTGTCAGCAACAACCAGCACCCTGTCCGGCGGGAGAGTCTGCGATTTAAGGGATTCAAGCGTGTCAGAAATACCTGCGGCTTCATTATGCGCAGGGATAAGGACTGTTATCACAGGAGTCCGGCACCCGCGGTTCCAGGCTCAGAATTCGAATAGTCACACACTGGCTTGTTGCTCCAACCCGAATTAGTCAATTTGTTTGTTGACTAGAGTTTTTCAACTGGAACGCAAGCAGCAGGAAAATATTCGACAAGGAATCCGCAATCTTCCGTCAGGAAAGTTATTTCTCAACGGAACCTCAATTCCAGCAGTCACGCGACCCGTTAAAACAGGAAGTCGGGGTGCTGTCCTGGGACAGCACCCCGACTCCGTTAGTCAGCCATGTTCACGGCTGGAGACACACTTGCATGGTTACAGGAGGCCGCTTCCGCCGTCGTTCGCAACCGAACCCTCAGACACCGCCGAAGCCGCAGCATCCAAGCTGGCGTCGGCATCCAAGTTCAGGCCCAGGCCTGCGTTCAGGTCCGAAACAACACTGTCCTCAGTGGAACCCTCGGTCCAGGAGCTGCCGCCGTCGTTCACAACTGAACTCCCAGACACCGCGGAGGCCGCAGCATCCAGGCTGGCGTCGGCATCCAGGTTCAGACCCGCATTCAGGTCCGAAACAACACTGCCCTCACTCCAGGTGCCGTGGCCGTCGTTCACAACCGAACCCTCAGACACCGCCGAAGCCGCAGCATCAAGGCTGGCGTCGGCATCCAGGTTCAGACCCGCATTCAGGTCCGAAACAACACTGCCCTCAGTGGAACCCTCGGTCCAGGAGCTGCCGCCGTCGTTCACCACCGAACCCTCAGACACCGCGGAGGCCGCAGCATCAAGGCTGGCGTCGGCGTCCAGGTTCACACCCAGGCCAACGGCAAGGTCGGTGACGGCGCTGGTGTCCGTCGAGTTGCCGGTGCCGTGCCCCAAGGTGGAGGACCCGCCGTCGTTTACTACCGAGTCGTTCACTACCGAACCCTCAGACACGGCGGAAGCCGCAGCGTCCAGGTTGGCGCCAAGGTTCAGGCTGATGTGGCTTCCCGAGCCGAGGCCCAGGTCCGACGTCGTGGTGGTGGAATCGGAGGCGGAGGCTGCGCCGGCGCCGAGGATGAGCACTCCGCCGGCGAACACGGCGCTGCACAGGGTGGTGCGTACGAAAGATTTCATGACAATTAGTTCCTTACTAGTGAGTTGAGCCAGGCAGGGTTGATGCGTGGCTAGGTGCCGTCCGCGCAGAAAGGCGCGGTGCCGGCGTCGCTAGTCGGGGGAAAAGCCGTGCTCCAGGCTGACCGAACCGGGCAGCTCGTCGGAGGGGTTGCTGACATCCTTGAGCGAGATCTGCGTCAAGGAAAACTGGAAGGCCGGAACGTCGGCTGCCACGCCGGATCCGCCGTCGCCGCCCGTCCGAAGCAGCGAACCGGAGCCCGCCGGCGCCGTAGCCGGCAAGTCGGGAGCGGGTGTTGCCGGACGTTCCGGAGCGGGTGTTCCCGCTGATACGACGACGGGGCTGCCGCCGTCGGACATTGCCGCCGGCCCGAATCCACGGTCCAGCGTGACTGTCAGAACGGTCCGGGCCATGCCCGCAGAAGGTGCAGCGGCAAGCGACTCTGCGGCGTCGGCCGGTGCAGATTCCTGCGGGACGGACTCTGCCGTGGACGGAAGGGCGCGAACGTCGCCAAGCGCGGGGACGGCGTCGGCGACGTTGCCGGCAACGGAACCCACCGGAGCCAGCACGGGCGCCGTGACATCAGCGACCAGACCGGTGACCGGCGCCGTGATTCCGGAGACGGTTTCGGTGACGGGTGCGACGGCGCCGGAAGCGAGCGCCGTTACCGGCGCCACCGCGGTGGTGACCTGCTCGACAACGGCGGTCACCGGCGCCGAAACGGGAGCCACGGCGGTGTCCACCGGCGCGACAACCGGTTCGGCGATGGCCTGAACCTGCGTCGCCAGCGGCGCAGCCACAGTGGCAACGGGTCCAGTCAGCGCGGCCAGAGGACCTTCATCAGCCGTGGCAGTGTCAGAGGTGCCGGTGTCAGAGGCAATGGTGTCCGTGACGGGCGGCAACAGGCTGGAAGCTTGAGCCGAAACGGCTCCGAAGATAAGCCAGGCAGCCGCGAGCAGTGTTGCCAGGACGAGGGACCGCAGGGCGGAGGGAAGCCATGATGCATTTTCGCGCATTGCTTCACCTCCCGATCGTGGCCGGACGTCATCGATTACCGCAGGACTTACAAACCATTCGACGCCGCAAGGGCGGCGGATGGGTGGAGCTCGAAAATGGCCGGCCGGCGCCTCCGTCAGGGCTGCCGGCCCGGTGGTCGCAGAAGCTTAGGTCCGGTCCGTGTGGCCTACCGAAATGTATCTTTTCGGCACGCCTAAATTAACGCTATCCTCGTCCTAACAGGACCCCGAAGGCGAGGAACAACGATGACCACCACAACTGCCCCGGCCCGCCCGGCCACGAACCGGCGCTGGTCGCGGCTGCTGCTGATGGGACCGGCCTTTGTGGCCGCCATTGCGTATGTTGATCCGGGTAACGTCGCGGCAAATCTCACCGCCGGGGCGAACTACGGCTACCTGCTGGTCTGGGTGCTGGTGGCAGCGAATGCCATGGCGGTCCTGGTGCAGTACCAGTCGGCCAAGTTGGGTCTGGCGACAGGGCTCAGCCTCCCGGAAATTCTCGGCAAGCGCCTGGGCACCCGCCGGCGCCGGCTGTACTGGGTCCAGGCGGAGGTTGTCGCCGGGGCCACGGACATGGCGGAAGTCATCGGCGGGGCCGTGGCCCTGAACCTGCTCTTCGGGCTTCCCCTGCTGGCCGGCGGTCTCATTATCGGACTCGCGTCCATGCTACTGCTGGCACTGCAGTCCGCCCGCGGCCAGAAATCCTTCGAATACGCGATCCTGATTTTGCTCGGTGTCATCGCCGTCGGATTCGTCTCCGGGCTATTCGTCAATCCCCCGGACGCTGGAGGTGCCCTGTCAGGTCTTGTGCCCCGTTTTGAGGGGACAGACACGGTCCTGCTCGCGGCTAGCATGCTCGGCGCAACGGTGATGCCGCACGCGATCTACCTGCACTCGGCTCTGGCCCGGGACAGGCACGGCTTCTCCGAGGACCCTGCGGTACGAACCCGGCTGATCCGTGCCACGCGTTTCGATGTGGCCGGGGCCCTGATGCTGGCCGGTGTCGTGAACATCGCGATGCTCCTGCTGGCCGCGTCCAGCCTGCGGGGCATCGCGGGAACAGACACCATTGCCGGCGCCCACGCCGCCGTGACGTCAGCACTCGGCCCCGTTATCGGCGTGGTGTTCGCGATCGGGCTGCTGGCCTCAGGTCTGGCTTCCACCTCGGTTGGCTGCTACGCGGGGGCGACGATCATGGGCGGTCTGCTCAAGATCCGGGTGCCACTGCTGACCCGGCGGGTGATTACGCTGATACCGGCTCTTATCATTCTCGGCGCGGGAATTGAGCCGACCCTGGCTCTGGTGCTGAGTCAGGTTCTGCTCAGCTTCGGGATACCGTTCGCCCTGATTCCGCTGATCCGGTTGACCGGAAAACGGGACGTCATGGGCATCCACACCGACTCCCTGGCGCTGAAACTCGCCGGGTGGACCAGTGCGACGCTTATCGTCGGCCTGAACTGTGTCCTGATCGTCCTGACGATCACCGGGCAGTCCTAACCAGGCACCATACCCGCGCCTGTCCGGTTTCTGTCAGCGCTGCACGTGGCAGGGCACGACCCACAGGGCGTCCGCTGCGTGCACACCCAGGGAGATTAGTGCGGCATGCTTTCCTGGTCGCGGTGGGCAGCGGGTTCGATCTGGAAGGTCAGGGAGCGGCGAATGATCACGCGCCGATCAGCAGGGACACGACGGCCTTGGGGTCAGTCCTCCCGGCGGGTGTTCAGCGTCAGGGCCTGCGGCCGGTTCTCGGATTCACACCCGGCACAGCAGCCCGGCTGGGATGCAGCATCGTCGCGACCGTCCCGGGCTTCTACCGAATGCGCTTGTACCTCAGGTGCATTTTCTGCCGATGCAGGCGGCGGTGCGCAACAGTCGTCCGTGTCGGTGCCGTGGGCAGCGGCGGCGTTCGGGACGGTGCAGCAGACATCGCCGCGCCAGGCGCTGATGCCTTCCCGGATGGCGATACCCGCGATCACCAGTGCGGCGCCGGCGTCCGCCCACCACCAGCCCAGCGTGCTGTTCAGGACCAGGCCGACGAGCAGCACCGCGGACAGATATGTACAAAGCAATGTCTGCTTAGAGTCAGCGACCGCCGTCTTGGATCCAAGTTCCCGGCCCGCGCGGCGCTGGGCCCAGGAAAGGACCGGCATCACGGCCAGGCTCAGGGCCGCAATCACGATACCGGGCGTGGAGTGCTGGGCCTCTCCCCCTCCGGTGAGGGATCTGACCGCGTCGAGGGTGACGAATGCCGCGAGGGCGAAGAAGGACACAGCGATGATCCGCAGCGTCAGATGCTCGCGCCGTTCCGGGTCCTTGGCTGAAAACTGCCAGGACAACGCCAGCGCGGACGCGACCTCAATCACCGAATCCAGTCCGAAGCCGATCAGGGCTGAGGAGTCCGCTACGCCGCCGGCCCAGAGGGCCACCACCGCCTCGACGAGGTTGCAGGTAATTGTCGCTGCCGCGAATAGTCGGATCCTGAGGCTAAGTACCGCACGGCGTTCCGGGGTTGGAGTGTGTAGCAGAGTCGTCATGCGAAGCATTCCCCGTCCGGAGCGCAGCAATCGGGATCCACCGCGAGGACGACACCGATCAGGTCCCTGATCGCGTGACCCAGCCGGGCGTCAGCGAGTTCGTACCGACTGCGACGACCGTCCGGGACAGCGACCACGAGTCCGCAGCCGCGCAGACAGGTCAGATGGTTGGACATGCTTTGCCGGGACACCCCCAGGGAGTCGGCCAGATCCGAAGGATAGGACGGGGCGCCTGAGAGGGCCAGGAGGACCCGGGCGCGGGTAGGGTCCGAGACCGCGTAGCCGAACCGGGCCAGCACGGGAGCCTGGGCGAGCGTTTCCATACGACCAAAGTACATCCAGGGATGTATTCACACAAACGTGTATTAGGAACGGGACACTTCTTTCCTCAGCCCATTTTCAAGGGAGGGGTTGCGGCCCTATGGGCTCACAACCATGTTCCGAGATCAGGTTCCGGCTGAGTGCGCGAACCTCATCCAGTTCGGCCGAGAGGCCTGCCAGCACAATGGTTGCATCGGCAGTCTGCGAAGCTGAGTGATCGTCCGCGAGCCCGTCGGCACGCAGGTTGATCAGTGACTCAACCATCCGGAACGCGAGCTCACCGAGGGGCGCGCTGCCGGCGCCGCCGGGTGCCGGGACCAGTTCCACGACCCTCTGGCCCAGGTCCCGGTACAGCTGCCGCAGCTCGCGCCTGTCCGCCATGAACGGCTCGAAACGCTCGGCGCGTGCTTCCGGCAGGTGGTACAGGACGCCGAGGTTCCATCGCGCACTGCACAGCAAACCACCGTCATAGAGCGCCACCGAATGGAGAGCCGCGGCCGCCGCCACTGCGCCGACCGGCCGCGGAGCTGCGCAGACAGCCCTTGCGAAGTCCAAGCCACCGGCCACGGTCCCTTTCAGCAACTCGCCGAGGATGTCATCCTTCGTGCCGAAGTGATGGTAGAGCGACGACTGGCGCATGCCCACCGCATCGGCGATCGCCCGCGTGGACGTGTTCGCGAAGCCTTGGCTCGTGAAGAGTTCGGCGGCCGCATCGAGGATTTCGTCCCGGGCGGTGGCCCCCGGGCGCACTGGCTGCTGCTTGCGGGGTCGTCCCGGTCCGGCTGAAGTCACCCCACATTCTTACACCGCCTGCGAGTGCAGAATGCGCCACCCGAGCAGGTCCGAGTGCTGGTGAGTTTTTGTTCACAGAACTGAAACACCTCGAAATCCAGCTTTTACACGGGTGAAACGGAACCGGGACACGGCACTGGAAAACTATCAAGTGACCGGTATTTCGGGAGGGGCCATCCAGCGGCTACCCAGATGTGGTCACCAGCCCCCGTTCCAGACACGGAGAAACCGATGACTTCCACCATTTCGACGGCGTCCGCCCACGCAGACGATGCAGACCTGACCTCGCTCGGCTATCAGCCGTCACTGCACCGCAAACTTGGCCGCTACGCCTCCTTTGCCGCAGGATTCTCGTTCGTTTCCATCCTGACTACTATCTTCCAGCTCTTTGCGTTCGGGTATTCCTTTGCCGGACCGGCGTTCTTCTGGACCTGGCCGGTGGTACTTATCGGCCAACTGCTCGTTGCCCTGAATTTCGCTGAACTCGCCGCCCGCTACCCCCTCTCCGGCGCTGTTTACCAGTGGGCCCGCCGCATGGGCGGCGAAGTGGTGGGCTGGTTCGCCGGCTGGTTCATGGCCATCGCCCAGGTCGTCACTGCGGCCGCCGCCGCCATCGCGCTCCAAGTTGTCCTCCCGCAGCTGTGGGACGGCTTCCAGGTGGTGGGCGGTGACCCCGCGCTGGCCACCGTCACCGGCGCCGCCAACGCGGTAGTCCTCGGCGCTGCACTCCTGGTGGTCACAACAGTGATCAACTGCCTGGGCGTCAAGCTCATGTCCCACGTCAACTCCATCGGCGTGACGTGCGAAATCGTTGGTGTGGCCGCCGTCATCCTCGCCCTGATTTCCGCCGCCCAGCGCGGACCCGACGTAGTGGCGGACGTCAGCGTGGTGGCCGGCTCGGACCTCGGTGCCGTAGGCGCGTTCCTCGTCTCCGGCCTCATGGCCGCCTACGTCATGGTCGGTTTCAACTCCGCCGGGGAGCTCTCGGAAGAGACGAAGAACCCGCGGAAGACAGCACCCCGCACCATCCTTTCGGCCCTGATCATCTCCGGTATCGGCGGCGGGCTCATGATCATTACCGCACTCATGGCCGCACCCAGCCTCGACGACGGGCGCCTCGCTACCGAGGGCCTGCCCTACGTACTGACCGCCGTCCTGGGAACCTTCTGGGGCAAGGTCCTTTTGGTGGACGTCGCCGTCGCGATCTTCGTCTGCACATTGGCCATCCAGACCGCGGGATCCCGCCTGGTGTTCTCGATGGCCCGCGACGGCAAACTCCCCGCATCGGCGCTGCTCTCCTCCGTCCACCCGGAACGCGGCACCCCGATGTGGCCGTCCATCGCCATCGGCGGCCTCGCCGTCGGAGTCCTTGCCATCAACATCGGCAACGCCGCCCTCTTCACCACGCTCTGCAGCGTCTGCATCGTCATGGTGTACCTCGCATACCTCCTGGTCACTGTTCCACAACTGCTCAGCCGGCTGCGCGGAGACTGGGACCGGGTGGGCCAGACCATGCCGGCCGGGCTGTTCTCGCTGGGACACTGGGGGCTTCCCGTCAACATCCTGGCCGTCCTCTACGGCGCCGTGATGGTGGTAAACCTCGCCTGGCCGCGCCCCGAGGTCTACGACCCCAGCGGCGAAAACGGACTCCTGCTGTTCTCCGCACCGCTCATGGTGGGGGCCGTGCTGCTCCTGGGGATCTGGGTGCGCAGCCGCAAGACCTCCGACGTGCCCGCAGCGTAGGCACCCGCGACTGATGACCATCACCACAGCCAACACCGCCAAGGAATGACTGACATGACACAGACCCTCGAATCCGCACAGCCCGCCGCCCGAACCGACGCCGCCGGAACCGCCACCACAGCGGGTGCGCGCGACCATGCCCGCGCCCAGCACGGACGGACCGCGGCCACCATGATCCATGTGCCCGCGAGCGCAGCACCCCAACGCCTGACCGCCGGACTGCCGGCGGGAGCCGCCGCCTCGCTCACCTGGGCAGAATCGCTCGCGTTCGGGCGCTACACCCACCTGGAACTGGCCCGCGGGACCAGGATCAGGCTCACCGATACTGACGGCGACGCCTGCGTCCATGCCGTGCTCTTCCGGGCCGGTGCGAGCTACGAGCGGATCAACGTCGCCGATACCGTCAAGGTCCCGTGGCAGGCCTACCTTGGTCCGGGGCATCCGCTGCTCTCCGATGCCGGCCGGCTGATGGCCACCCTTGTAACCGACTCCTCCGGGAGGCACGACGCCCTCACCGGAACCACCAGCCTCGCAGGCAACCAGGCCAAATACGGTGCTGGCTCCGCGCACAGCGCGTCACCCGCAGGCCGCGAACTGCTCACCCTCGGCGCCCTCAAGCACGGCATCAGCCAGCGCGAAGTGCCGCCGTCGATTGCCTTCTTCAAAGGCACCGCCGTGGACCCGGACGGTGGCATCAGGTTCACCGGCAGCGCCGGTGCCGGCACCGCCGTCGAACTTCTCCTCCACATGGACGCGGTCCTGGTGCTGGCCAACACGGCCCACCCGCTGGACCCGCGGCCGGTCTTCACCGGCAGCACCGTGGACATCGTTGCATGGCAGGCGCCCGAAGACCTCGCAGCCCTTGCCGCCGGAAACCTGGGATTCACGCCCGGCCCCGAGCACCTGCTCGCCCTCCAGAACACCGAACACGACTTCACCGCAAGGACTTCCGCATGAACACCACCACACTGACCGTCCAGCCGCAGACAATCCAGCCGGACCCCGCTACTGCCGCCCTGGTCCCGGGGCTCGTCGTCCTGGACGAATATGTCGAAGCCCGCGGTCCGTGGTCCGCCGTGGTGGAAGCCGGGGACGTCCTCACCATCGTGGACCTTGAGGGCAACCAGGCCGTGGACTGCCTCCTCTACGCAGACGGAGACACCGCCGCCCGGTACTCCGCCGCCGCAACCATCGCCGCGCAGGGCTCCATCTTCCTCACCACCGGATCCGTGCTCAGGGCTGACAGCGGCGAAGCGCTCATGACCGTCGTGGCCGATGAAGTGGGTGTCCACGACACCATCGGCGGCGCCTGCTCGCAGGAATCCAACACCCTGCGCTACGGCCAGCACACACACGAACAGCACGCCTGCGTGGAAAACTTCCTCATCGAAGGCTCTAAATGGGGCCTCGGCAAGCCGGACCTGGTCTCCAACATCAACTGGTTCATGAATGTACCCGTGGACCCGGACGGTGCCCTCGGCATCGTGGACGGGCTCTCCGCCCCCGGCAAACGCGTGGCACTCCGCGCCGAGGCCGACACCCTGGTCCTGGTTTCCAACTGCCCCCAGATCAACAACCCCTGCAACGGCTTCAACCCCACGCCC
Source organism: Arthrobacter sp. LjRoot78 (assembly GCF_964254335.1). Classification (NCBI taxonomy): domain Bacteria; kingdom Bacillati; phylum Actinomycetota; class Actinomycetes; order Micrococcales; family Micrococcaceae; genus Arthrobacter; species Arthrobacter sp. LjRoot78. The sequence continues at coordinate 4,057,454 of NZ_CAXUTG020000001.1, forward strand.
GTGCGCATGATCGTCACCCGCCCGGAGGTCTCCCGATGAACCGCTTCGACACCCTGCTCGTCGCCAACCGCGGCGAAATCGCCTGCCGCATCATCGAGTCCGCCCGGAAGATCGGGCTGCGCACCGTGGCCGTCTTCTCCGAGGCGGACCGCGGCGCCAAGCACGTGCGCCTCGCCGACGAAGCCGTCCTGCTGGGACCGGCCCCTGCCAAGGAGTCCTACCTCCGGGTCGACGCCATCCTGGCCGCCGCGGCAGCTACCGGCGCCGGGGCCATCCACCCCGGCTACGGATTCCTTTCCGAGGACGCAGGATTCGCTGAAGCCGTGGAGGCCGCCGGGCTGGTCTTCGTGGGCCCCACTCCGGACCAGCTGCGGATCTTCGGCACCAAGCACACCGCCCGGGACGCCGCCCAGCGCGCCGGAGTGCCCATGATCGCCGGCTCCGGACTGCTTGAGGACCTCGACGCAGCCTTCGCCGCCTCCGCCACGATCGGCTTCCCGCTGATGCTCAAGGCAACCGGCGGAGGCGGCGGCATCGGCATGGCCGTCTGCCGCAACGAGGCCGAACTGACGGATAGCTACGCAAGGGTGGCCAGGCTCGCCAGCTCAAGCTTCGGCACCGCCGGCGTCTTTGCCGAGCGCTACATAGAACACGCCCGCCACGTGGAGGTTCAGATCTTCGGCGACGGCGAAGGCCGCGTGGTCAGCCTCGGGGACCGGGACTGCTCATTGCAGCGCCGGCACCAGAAGGTTCTCGAAGAAGCGCCGGCTCCGGACCTTCCGGCCCGATTGCGCGAGGAACTGCACCGCAGCTCCCGTGCGCTCTGCGCCTCGGTGGGGTACCGCTCCGCCGGTACCGTGGAGTTCGTCTACGACCCCGTCCGGCAGGTAGCGTCCTTCCTCGAAGTGAACGCCCGCCTGCAGGTGGAGCACCCGGTCACGGAAGCCGTCACCGGCGTCGACCTGGTGGAATGGATGCTCAACCTGGCGCAGCAGCAGCCCGTGCTGGACGGCCTCCCGGACAGCCTTCGGGTGACCGGGCACGCCGTGGAAGCACGGATCTACGCCGAAGACCCGGCCCGCAACTTCCAGCCCAGCGCCGGAACCGTCACCAACGCCCAGTACCCGGGCTCCGACGTCGTGCGTGTTGACGCCTGGGTGGAAACCGGCAGCGAGGTGTCCACCAACTACGACCCGCTCCTGGGCAAGCTCATCTCCTTCGGCGCCAGCCGGGACGAAGCTCTCGACTCCCTGGCGGACGCCCTGGCGCAAACCCGCATGGACGGCATCGAAACCAACCTCGGCATGCTGCGCTCCGTCACGGGCCTGGACGTGGTCCGTGCCGCCGCGCACTCCACCAGCACGCTGGACAGCGTGGGCGACCCCGAACCCCGCCTCACCGTGGAGCGCCCCGGCCTGCAGACGAGCGTGCAGGACTGGCCCGGACGGACCGGTCTCTGGCAGGTGGGCGTGCCGCCGAGCGGCCCCATGGATGATCTCTCCTTCCGGCTGGGCAACGTGGCGCTGGGCAATCCGGAAGGTGCGCCCGGCCTCGAATTCACCATGGCCGGACCGGCGCTGCGCTTCACCCACGCCACCACCGTCTGCGTCACCGGCGCCGAGGTGGCCGTGACCGTCAACGGCGAAGCCGTCCCTGTCTGGGAACCGGTCACAGTTCCCGCCGGCGGCGTGCTCGACGTCGGATCGGCCGAGGGTGCCGGGCTGCGCGGCTACATCCTTTTCGAGGGCGGCCTCGACATTCCCCAGTACCTCGGCAGCGCCTCCACCTTCACCCTGGGCCAGTTCGGCGGCCACGGCGGCCGCGTGCTCCGCGCCGGCGACGTGCTCCGCACCGTAGGCGGAACGGCACCTGACACGGTGCCCGCCCCGGTCCCGGCCGAAAGCCGCCCCGCCTTGACCAGGCAGTGGGAGCTCATGGTGGTGGAAGGACCGCACGGGGCCCCGGAGTTCTTCCAGCGCGAGGACATCAACGAACTTTTCGCAGCCTCCTACGAGGTGCACTTCAACTCGGCCAGGACCGGCGTCCGGCTGATCGGCCCCAAGCCGCGCTGGGCACGGAACGACGGCGGCGAGGCCGGCCTGCACCCCTCCAACATCCACGACACCGCCTACTCGGTGGGCGCCCTGGACTTCACCGGGGACACACCCATCCTGCTCGGCCCCGATGGTCCCAGCCTGGGCGGCTTCGTCTGCCCGGTCACTGTGGTGACCGGCGACCGCTGGAAGCTCGGCCAGCTCCGGCCCGGCGACACGGTCCGCTTCGTTCCGGTGAAGACCGTCCAGGCGCCGTCCGCGAAAGAACTCGGACCGGCCCGGCAGCAGCTGATCCTCCCCGGCTCAAAGGGCGACGGCTCCAAGGGCGACGGCGACGACGGCGTGCTGGGCCGCGTGCCGGAAGGCGACGGCCGTCCGGCCGTGACGTACCGCCGCTCCGGCGACGACAACCTCCTGGTGGAATACGGCGACATGGTGCTTGACCTCGGCCTCCGCGCCCGGGTCCACGCCCTGCACCAGGAGCTCGAGAAGCTGCGGATTCCCGGCATTGTGGACCTGACACCCGGCATCCGCTCGCTCCAGGTCAAAGCGGACCCGTCGGTCCTCCCCGCCTCGCGCCTGCTGGGCATCGTGCGGGAGATCGAAACTGCGCTCCCTGCCAGCTCGGAGCTTGTAGTGCCGAGCCGCACCGTCAGGCTTCCGCTGTCCTGGGACGATCCTGCCACGCGTGAGGCAATCGAGCGGTACATGGCGGGCGTCCGGGACGACGCTCCGTGGTGCCCGTGGAACATCGAGTTCATCCGCCGGATCAACGGGCTGGACTCCGTGAACGACGTCTTCGACACCGTTTTCAACGCGGACTACCTCGTGCTTGGGCTGGGCGACGTCTACCTCGGTGCTCCCGTGGCAACGCCGCTGGACCCGCGGCACCGCCTGGTCACGACGAAATACAACCCCGCCAGGACCTGGACCCCGGAAAACGCCGTGGGCATCGGCGGCGCGTACATGTGCATCTACGGCATGGAGGGTCCGGGCGGCTACCAGTTCGTCGGCCGCACCACGCAGGTCTGGTCCCGGCACGCCACCGCCGCCCCGTTCGAGCCGGGCTCGCCGTGGCTGCTGAGGTTCTTCGACCGGATCTCCTGGTACCCCGTCAGCCCGGAGGAACTCCTGGACCTGCGGGCGGACATGGCGGCCGGCCGGGGCCGGGGCGTGGACATCGAGGACGGAACCTTCTCCCTGGCCGAACACGAGGACTTCCTCGATGAGAACAGCGATTCGATCGCCGCTTTCCGGGCACGGCAGGAGAAAGCCTTCGCCATCGAACGCCAGGCCTGGGAAGACGCCGGCGAGTTCGACCGCGCGGAAAAGGCCGTCGCCATCGCGCCGCCTTCAGAGGAAGTGGTGGTTCCCGACGGCGGAACCTTGGTGAGCTCGCCCTTCGCGGCGAGCGTCTGGAAGGTGGACGTGGCACCCGGGGACAAGGTGGTGGCGGGCCAGCCGCTGGTCTCCATCGAAGCCATGAAAATGGAAACCGTCCTCACCGCGCCCAGCGACGGGATCGTGCACCGGGTGCTGCCCAGCGCAGGGTCCCAGGTGGTGGCAGGTGAGCCGCTGGTGATCCTCGAAGCGGCGGAACTGAACGAAAAAGAGCTCGTTCTCGAAGGCAGCGCGGCATGAGCGGCATCAGCGGATCAGCCACGGCCCGGGTGACGGCGGCACTCGCCGCCATCGACGCCGTCGACCGGCCCGAAATCTGGATCCAGGTCCGGGGCCGTGAGGACCTGCTGGCCGAGGCCGCCCACATCGACACCGCCGCGGCGTCCGGCAGTGAACTCCCCTTGGCCGGGCTCCTGCTGGCGGTCAAGAATAACGTAGACGTAGCCGGGGTCACCACGACGGCGGCGTGCCCCGGTTTCGGCTACAAGCCCGCCGAAGACGCCGTGGCAGTGGCGCGGCTGCGAGCCGCCGGCGCCCTGGTGCTGGGCTCGACCAACCTGGACCAGTTTGCCACCGGGCTCGTGGGAACCCGCAGCCCGTACGGCGCAGTCCGCGATGCGCGGCGGCCGGACCGGATCTCGGGCGGGTCCAGTTCAGGGTCCGCCGTGGCTGTGGCCCTGGGGCTGGCGGACATTGCCATCGGAACGGACACAGCCGGCTCGGGCCGGGTTCCGGCGGGGCTGCAGGGACTCGTGGGCATCAAGCCGACCCTCAATGTGGTGCCCACGGCGGGGATGGTGCCCGCGTGCCGTTCGTGGGACACCGCCACCATCCTGGCCCGCGACCTCGACACCGCGGAACTGGCCATGGGGATCATGGCAGGGGAATCGCGGACCTGGCCTGCGGACGTACGCCTGGCGGCGCCGTCGCGGCCGCGGGTGGCCTTTCCGGCGTCGCTCCCGGCACTGCCGGATGACTGGGCTGCGGAGTTCGGCTCCCAGCTCGAACGGCTGCGTTCCACCGGTGTGGACGCCGAGCCGATCGAACTGGACGTCTTCCTGCAGGCGGCCCGGCTACTGTACGACGGCGCCCTCGTGGCCGAGCGCCACGCCGCCGTCGGATCGTTCATCGACGCCGCGAGGGCCGGCGACGAGTCCGGAAACGGCACGGCCATCGGGCTGGACCCGACGGTCACCGGCATCATCACCGCGGCAGGCCGCGTTCCCGCCCATCAGTATGTCCGCGACACTGCGGCGCTGAACGAGCTGAGACGCGAAGCCATGGACCGGCTTGAGGGATTTGATGCCCTGATCGTGCCCACCACTCCCTTCCACCCCACGCTGGCCGAGGTCGCGGCGGACCCAGTGGGGATCAACTCGCGAATGGGCACCTACACCAACTTCTGCAACCTCTTCGATATGTGCGCAGTCGCGGTTCCGGCCGGCAGCGTCGAGGAGTCCGACGGCGGTGGAGTCGCACAGTTCGGCCTCACCGTTGTGGGCAGGACGTTCGACGACGGCGTGGCGGCGGACATCGCCCGCAGGATTGAGGCGACACCCGGCCTCCCGGCCCTGTTTGCCGCCGGGGCAGCACCGAGCCGTGCCCCAGGCGAACGGCTGCCCTGGCCCGTGGCCGCCGGCGCCGCGGCAGTGCCGCTTGTAGTGGTGGGCGCGCACCGCAAGGGACAGCCGCTGGCGGACGAACTGGAAAAGCGGGGCGCGTTCTGGGACGGTCCCGTCACCCTGGCACCCCGCTACCGGATGGTGGCGCTGGACACGCAGCCGCCCAAACCCGGCGTCGTTCGCTCCGATGACGGCGCCGAACTGGCGGCGGAGCGCTGGCTGCTGTCCGAGGCTGCGCTGGGGTCCTTCCTCGCGGAGCTCCCCGAACCCATGCTGCTGGGGTCGGTGCTGCTCAATGACGGTTCAACGGCCGTGGGTTTCGCCTGCGATGCCGTGGCGGCGTCCCACGGCAGGGACATCACGCACTTCGGGGACTGGCTCGTGGCTCAAGATGCGGCCGAACATTCCACGGACAAGACCGGTCAGGGCATCTGGAGGCAGACCGGCAAGGCCTTACTGACGGGTCTGCAGCGCGGTCGGGGGTAGGCCAGGGTGAGGAACCGGCCCCGACACCCATGGACTGCTCAGCCGCCCAGCACCACGTTGACCGGCGGCTCCCCTGCCAGCATCAGGTCGATCTGGCGCTGCAGCAGCCGGCCCATCCTCGGACGCATCGCGGAACTGGCACCGCCCACGTGCGGGGTGATGATGACTCCGGGCGTTCCCCACAGCGGGTGGTCCTGCGGCAGCGGCTCGGGATCGGTGACGTCCAGCGCGGCCCGGATCCGGCCGGATGCCGTGTGGCGGACCAGTGCCTCCGTGTCCGCAACGGGGCCCCGGGCCACGTTGACCAGCAACGCGCCGTCGGGCATTGCCGCAAGGAAATCGTCGTCGATGAGGTGGCGGGTGGCGTCGCTGAGCGGAACGCCCACCACCACAATGTCGTGCTCCGGCAGCAACTCCGGCAGCTCATCGATTCCGTGGATGACGCCGCTCTCATCCGTCCGCTGCCGGCTGGCAACCCTGGTGACACTTGTTTCGAACGGGATGAGCCGCTGCTCGATCGCTTTGCCCACGCCGCCGTAGCCCACAATGAGGACGCGGCGGTCGGCCAGGCTGGCGGTGGGCCGGGCATCCCAGACACCGTCCCGCTGGCTCTTCATGAGCCGGGGGAACTCCCGCTGGCTTGCCAGGATCATCGCCAGCGTCAGTTCTGCAGTCGAGGTCTCGTGCACGCCTGCTGCGTTGGCGAACACCCGGTCCGCCGGAAGCGAGTCCGCCACGCCGTCGTACCCGATCGACTGGCTCTGCACCAAGGCGGTCTCTACGGCCTCAAGATTCCGGAGGACCCGCGTGCCGCCCATGTACGGCGGGACCACGATGTCGATCTGCGGCTGCGGAGGCTCGCCCGTGAAGTCCCACTCCAGGACAGTGACGTCCGGGTGCGGCGTCAGGTATTGGCGAAGTACGTCATCGGGCAGGCTGACAGTGATCTTCCGGGTCATGGTTCTCCAACTGCTCCGTCGGCTCGGGGCAGGCTGATGCGGTGCGGTGCGGCCTGCCGGAAAGGGGTCTTTGCTGCCAGCCTAGTGGAGGGACGCGAGGTGATTCGAGCCGCAGTCTCCGGCCGAACGGCGAATCAATGGCTCCTACAGACAACTAGTCTTGGACGCATGACGACCCTTTCCGAGCAGTTGGCCCATCAGAGGCAGCTCGCAATGCAACAGTTGGAACAGCGACGCAGCATGTCTGACCAACTGGGCGTGCCCCGTCCTGTCGACCACAGCGGAGTATTTCCAGACAGGAAATCAGCCTCTGAAGCCAGCCGTGAGCTGGTCAGCTCGGGGTACGGCACCCACATTAGTGACGATCAGGGATATGTCCTCCTGGAAGCCCAGAAGGTCTCCGCTGTCGACGCGGAAGCTGTTCACAAGTTCACCGAAGAGGTGCTCACCATCTTCCATCGGTTCGGCGGCGACTATGACGGGTGGGGAGCGCCCGTGGTCGACTCTTCGCCTGCTACCGGCGCGCCGCGTCGCTCATGGCTAGGGCGGCTCCTGCGCCCCCAAGGCTAGAGGAGGTTGGCCGGATGCTGAGCATTGGCTCGATCGTGATCCGCGTTGACGACCTCCAGGCCCAGATGGCCTTCTGGCAGGCCGCCCTCGGCTTCGAGCCGCGGCATGAACCCGAGGACGACTTCGTCATCCTGCAGCCACCGGGCGGCAAGGGCACCTGCATCTCGCTGGACCGTGTCCGGTCGTCGGTCCAGTTGCCGCCCCGCATCCACCTCGACCTCTACACGGAGGACCAGAGCGGTGAAGTGCAGCGGCTACTCGGGCTCGGCGCCACCCGCGTCGAGTGGAGCAAACGTCCCGCGGACGCGGACTACGTGATCATGGCAGATCCCGAAGGCAACCGCTTCTGCGTTATCGACACGGCCGGCCGCCGTCAGACGGACTAGTCATACGACGTAGGAGCCCCGATTTAGCGTCGGGCGTTGAGGCTCCCTGCTGTGATTGCGGCGAGGTCGTATCGGACGAGCGCCCGGGCCGCGTAGCCCTGTTGCACCGCCTGAGCCACGGCCAAGCGGCACATGCTGCCGGAGGCACCCAGGATGAGCACGGTGGAGGGACGCTGGTTCATTTAGTCTCCTTGACCGACGGCTTTGGCGTTTCACGCTGGGTGGCGGCCCAGCTGGCGAGGACCTTCAGTGCGTCCTCGGAGGGTGTCTCGGGATCGGCTGTGTAGACGTTGATGCGCAGTCCCGGGTCTGCGGGCAGTTCCAGCGCTTCGAAGCTCAGGTCAAGATCCCCGACGATCGGGTGGTGGAGCCGCTTCCGGCCGGCGCGGTGGTACTTCACGTCATGCCGGGCCCACCGGGTGCGGAACTCCTCGCTGCGGGTCGAGAGTTCACCGATCAGGTCCGTGAGGTCCTTGTCGTACGGGTTTTTCCCGGCGGTAGACCGCAGGACCGCGACGATGTCATCGGCAGCGCGTTCCCAATCAGCGAAAAACTCCCTGGCCTTCGGGTTCAGGAAGGTGAACCGTGCGCTGTTCGGCGGAGTGGTTTGTTCGGCCATCAAGTCCAGATACAGCGCGCGGCCCAGCTCGTTGGCGGCCAGGACATCCCCGCGGTCGTTGCGGACCCAGGCCGGCGCCGTCGTGATCGCATCGATGACGCGCTGCACACTCGGCCGCACCGTTTGCGGGCTGCGCTTACGCCGCACCCGCGGGGAAGCGGTGGCGGCGCGGGCCAGATCGAAAAGGTGGGCTGTTTCGGCGTCGTCGAGCTTGAGAGCGCGGGCGAGCGCTTCAAGGACACTGTCCGAGGCGCCGGAGAGGTTTCCCCGCTCCAGGCGGATGTAGTAATCGATGCTCATCCCGGCGAGCATCGCGACTTCCTCGCGGCGCAGCCCGGCAACACGCCGGTTGCCCCCATAGACCGGCAGACCGGCCTCCTCGGGCGTGATCCTTGCACGGCGGGAGGTCAGGAACTTCCGCACGTCGTCGCTGTGTGTCATGGCAACCACGCTACGCGGCGGCCCGGGAACGAGGGAGGGACTGTCATTACCCGGAAGGACAGTGACTCCCGGCCCGTAAGGAACCAAGGTTGCATTGAAGGCATGAAACCTGAACCCACACCCGCTCCCCACCCGGCAGCGATCCTGGCGATCATCCTCGCCAGCTACTTCATGATCCTGCTGGACAACTCGGTGATCTTCACTGCCCTGCCGAGCCTGCAGGCTGACCTGCGGCTGAGCACCGGCGAGCTCTCCTGGGTTCAGGATGCGTACACTCTGGTCTTCGGCGGCCTGCTGCTCCTCGGCTCCCGGGCCGGAGACCTGCTGGGACGCCGGCGGGTTTTCGTGTTCGGGCTGGTGGTGTTCTCGATCGCGTCGCTGCTCATCGGGCTGGCCCCGGCGGGCTGGTGGGCGATCGCAGGCCGCGCCGTTCAGGGCATCGGGGCTGCGATCGTCGCGCCCGCCTCGCTGTCCCTGCTCACGGCGAGCTTCCCGGAGGGCCGTGAGCGCACCCGGGCCGTCGCATTGTACGGCGCCACCGCAGGGATTGGTGCCAGCCTGGGGCTGGTCATCGGCGGGGCGCTGGCCCACTGGATCTCCTGGCGGGCCGGGTTCTTCGTCAACGTACCCATTGGCGCCGCGATGATCCTTCTCGCTCCCCGGTTCATCCCGGAAACAGGCCGGGCCAGCGGCCGCTTCGACGTATTCGGCGCGCTCAGCGCCACACTCGGTGTCGGCGCTCTCGTGTTCGGCATCATCAACACGGTGGACGCGGGATGGACTTCGCCGGTCACGGTCACAGCCGTCGGTGCCGGCGTCGTACTCCTCGCCGTGTTCGTCCTGATCGAACGCAGGGCCGCCCAGCCCATCATGCCCCTGCGCCTTTTCAGGAGCCGCCGGCGCACCGGCGCCTACGTCGCCCGCTTCCTGTACCTGGGCGCGATGATCGGGTTCTTCTTCTTCACCACCCAGTTCCTGCAGGAAGTGCTGGGCTTCGACCCGCTGCAGGCCGGCCTCGGGTTCCTCCCCATGACGGCGGTCAATTTCGCCGTCGCCATGAGCATCCCGCGGCTGCTAGGGCGGCTGCCGGGTTCCATTCCACTCGCGGCAGGCATCCTGGTCACTCTTGCAGGGATGTTCTGGCTCAGCCGGGTCGGAGTCGACTCCGCATACCTGACTGCGGTGGCCCTGCCGATGATCCTCATCGGCGCCGGTCAAGGCCTGGCCTTCGCGCCACTTACCTCGTTCGGCATCATCGGCGCCCCCGCGGCAGACGCCGGCGCGGCATCGGGCCTGGTGAACACCTTCCACCAGGTGGGCACCTGCCTCGGGCTTGGCATCGCTGTCGCAGCCGCGGCGACCGTCCCGGCCACGGGTTCTGCTGTAGACCACCTGGCCGCCGAGGTCAGCACCGCCCTCACCGCAGGCACTGTCCTCCTGTTCCTTGCCCTGGCCGTGACCGCGGCCCTCATCCTGCCCGCCGATCTTGCCGCCCGCCGGACGATGAAACTGTCCGGGCCCGCCACTGCGCCCCAGCTCCAACAGGTCCGTTGACCAGCAAAAGCAATCCACAACAAGGAGGTAACGGCGTGCCCTCCCACAATCCCGAACGCCTGAATACCGTGAAAGCAACCTAAGACAGAGAGCAGGAACCACCATGGAATACCGTCCCCTCGGCCGCACAGGCGTGCAGGTCAGTCCCTTGTGCCTGGGTGCGATGATGTTCGGCCCCTGGGGCAACAAGGACACCGCCGACTCCATCCGCATCATCCACCACGCCCTCGACGCGGGCATCAACTTCATCGACACCGCCGACGTTTACTCCGGCGGGGCATCCGAAGAAATCGTCGGGCAGGCGCTCGAAGGCCGGCGCGATGACGTCTTCCTGGCCACCAAGTTCTTCATGCCCATGAGCGAAGACCCGAACCAGCGTGGTGGATCCCGGCGCTGGATCATCCGCGAAGTCGAAAACTCCCTCCGCCGCCTGAACTCCGACTACATCGACCTCTACCAGGTCCACCGGCCCAGCCCCGACACGGACGTTGAGGAAACCCTTGGCGCCCTCACCGACCTCGTCCGCCAAGGAAAAATCCGCTACATCGGCTCTTCCTCGTACTCCGGATCCCAGATCGTCGAAGCCCAGTGGGCATCCCGGGAACGCAACCTCGAGCGGTTCGTCACCGAGCAGCCGCCCTACTCGATCCTGGTCCGCGGCATCGAGGAAGACATCCTCCCCACGGCGCAGCGCCACGGCATGGGCACCCTCACCTACAGCCCGCTCAGCGGCGGGTGGCTCTCCGGGCGCTGGCGCAAAGACTCAGCGTCCGCCCCCACCTCGTCCGCGCGTCCGAGCGCCCGGTTCGACATGACCAGCCCGGCCAACCAGCAAAAACTCGACATCGTCGCAGAACTGGCCCGGCTCGCCGAACAAACCGGGCTGACGCTCATCGAGTTGGCCATCGCGTTCGTGATCAACCACCCAGGCGTCACGGCAGCGATCGTCGGACCGCGCACCATGGAACAGCTCGAGTCCTACCTGCCCGCCGCGGACATCACACTGAGCACCGACGTGCTGGACCGCATCGACCAGCTCGTGGCCCCCGGCGTCACCGTCAACCCCGACGACAACAGTTACGGTGCGAACGAACTGACGCCGGTGGCACGACGACGGTGACCGGCTCGACTGCACCGGCTGCAACCGCCTGCAACCGTTGACTTGTACCTCCGTTGACTGTTAGACATGATGGGAAAGCGTTTTCTTATTCCCACCAAACCCCGCCCCTCACCTTCCGAGGGGTGGGTTCGGCGGTGTGATTGAAACGATACAAATGCAGGTCGAAGGAGACGGACAACGATGACCGACGCCACACTCAACTGGCTCGACGGCGAGGCCCCCGCGGAGCTTCCCGGCGGCACCACCTGGGGCATGCCGTTCACCCGGGGGTCTCTCACCGGCGTCGACGGGATCACCGTTTCGGACGCGGACGGGCGGCCTGTCCCCTCGCAGGCCTGGCCCCTCGCCACCTGGCCGGACGGATCGCTGAAATGGGCCGGCATCGCGCTGCCGGCAATCGATTCGCCCTCGGCGCATTACCGCGTGACGTCCGACGGCGGCGCCCCGCCGGCGCCCGAACCGTCACCGCTGATTACGGTGACGGAGTCGGAAGATAGCCTCACAGTCTCCACGGGCACTCTGGCCATGGTCATCAACCGCCGCGGTGACACCCTGTTCAACTCCCTCTCCTGCGGCGGCGCCGTCGTGGCAGAAGACGCCCGGCTGGTCAGCCTCCTCCAGGACTGCGTCCCGGACGGCCCCGGCAGCGTGAGCCGGCAGTCGTTCACCGGCGAGGTAACCGCCGTCGTGCTTGAACAACATGGCCCGGTCCGCGCAGTGGTGCGGCTGGAGGGCACCCACCGGCCGGACCACGCGGACACGGACGGGAAGCGGCGAAGCTGGCTGCCGTTCGTGGTCCGGTTCTACTTCCATGCCGGCGCCCGCAGCGTGCGCATGCTCCACTCGTTCATCTGGGACGGCGATGCGGACCGTGACTTCCTGGCCGGCCTGGGCGTCCGTTTCACGGTGCCGCTGGAGCACCAGCTGCACGACCGGCATGTGCGCATCGCGGGGGCCGACGGCGGTTTCCTCACCGAAGCGGTGCGCGGGCTGACCGGCCTGCGCCGCGATCCCGGCGAGGACGTCCGGCGCGCCCAGATAGGAGGACAGCCGACGCCGCCCCTGGAGGAGTGGAGCGAGCTGGTGTCCAGGCGGCTGCATCTCATCCCCGCGTGGAACGACTACACCCTCACCCAGCTCAGCGCTGACGGATTCGAGCTCCGCAAGCGGACCGGCGAGGGCCACGGCTGGGTGGGAATCTCCGGCGGTACGCGGGCGTCCGGCTTCTGCTCCCTCAGCGATCCGCGCGGCGGCTTCGGCATCGGCATCCGTGACTTCTGGCAGTCCCACCCGGGCCAGCTGGACATCCGCGGCGCCGCCACGGCCCGGGCCTCGGTGACGGCCTGGCTCTACTCCCCCGAGGCGAAGCCCATGGACCTGCGGTTCTACCACGACGGCCTGGGGCAGGACACTTTCGAGGACCAGCTCGAGGGCCTGGAAATAACCTACGAGGACTACGAGCCCGGCTTCGGCAATCCGCACGGCATCGCCCGCACCCACGAACTGACGCTCTTTGCCTACGATTCCACGCCGGACACCGCGTCCCTCGCCGCCGATGCCGGCGCCGCGTCGACCCCCGCGATGCTGCAGGCCACGCCCTGGCACCTGCACTCGGCCGGCGTGTTCGGCGACTGGGCGCCCGTGGACCGCAGCACCCCGGAGCGGGCCGCACTCGAGGACAAGCTGGATTTCCTGGTCGACTTCTACCAGGGCCAGGTGGAACAGCGCCGCTGGTACGGGTTCTGGAACTACGGCGACGTGATGCACACCTACGACTTCGACCGGCACGCGTGGCGGTACGACGTGGGCGGCTACGCCTGGGACAACTCGGAGCTCTCCCCCGACCTGTGGCTCTGGTACACGTACCTTCGCACCGGCCGCAGTGACGTGTTCCGCCTTGCCGAGGCCATGACGCGGCACACCGGCGAGGTGGATGTCTACCACCTGGGCGAGTGGCGCGGCCTGGGTTCCCGGCACAACGTCCAGCACTGGGGCTGCAGCGCGAAGCAGCTGCGGATCAGCACCCCGGCCTACCGGCGCTTCTACTACTACCTGACGGCGGACGAACGCACCGGTGACCTGCTGTCAGAACTGGTGGACAGCGACCGGAACTTCCTGGGCCTGGACCCCACCCGGAAAGTCCGCACGGACAGCGCCACCTACCGTCCGGACCGCAGCGCCCTTGCCGTGGGACTGGGGACGGACTGGGGATCGCTGGCCGCCACCTGGCTCACCGACTGGGAACGCACCGGTAACCCGCGGTCGCGGGACAGGCTGCTGGGCACCATGGCGGACATCGGCGCGCTGAAATACGGCTTCCTCACGGGCGAGGCGCTGTACAACATGGATACCGGACGGTTCGACGCCGGACGCGACATGATCCTGGTTTCTCACCTTTCCGCGGTGTTCGGGCTGGTGGAAATCTGCAGCGAGCTCATCGATCTGGTGCCGGACGCCAACTTTGAACGCGCGTGGCTGCAGTACTGCCGGCTCTTCTTGGCATCACCTGAAGAACAGGCTGCCGAGGTGGGCCAGCCGCTGGACGGAATCCACCTGACGCAGGCCCACAGCCGGCTCAGCGCCTATGCAGCGTCGCGGCTGGGGGACGCTGAACTGGCCACCCGGGCCTGGACCAGCTTCGCCGAGGGCGGCGAACACCTCAACCACGCGGAAGCATTCACGCTGCAGAGGATCGAACCTCCCTATGTCCTCACAGCCGTGGACGAAGCCCCCACGGTGTCCACCAACGACACCGCCCAGTTCAGCCTGGCGGTGATCCAGAACCTGGCGCTGATCGGGGACCAGCTGCCGGCGCTCCAGCGGGTCCGCTGAGCGGCCGGGGTTGAGAGCTTACGAGGCCAACCGCTCCCGTTCCCTGTGACCGGGGCGGGCCGGTTCAATGCCACGTTCGGGCTGGTTGATCTCGGCCCAGACCGCATCGAGAGAGAGGCCCAGGACATCGGCGATCGCCGCGATGGTGGGGAATGCCGGAGTGGCTATGCGGCCCGTCTCGATCTTCCGGAGTGTCTCCGGCGAGACGCGGGCATCGAGCGCGACATCGAGCATCGAGCGCTCTCCCCTGGCGAGGCGCAGCAGGGCGCCGAGACGCTGTCCGCGCTCGACTTCGACGGGTGTGAGGGGCAACCTGACCATGGCTCCAATTCTAATACCGGGATAATATGGCCGGTATAGTTATTGGTTCCAGAGAAAGGCGCCGCATGATCGAGATCCTGAACCCTACCGAACTGCACCGGGCGAAGGAGGCCGGCGCCCTGGTCGCCCACATCCTCCAGACGCTCAAAAGCCGCAGCACGGTGGGCACAAACCTCTTGGACATCGACCGGTGGGCCAAGGCCATGATCGCCGAAGCCGGAGCGCAGTCCTGCTACGTCGACTACGAGCCGTCCTTCGGCCGCGGGCCGTTCGGCCACTACATCTGCACGGCCGTCAACGACGCCGTGCTTCACGGACTGCCGCACCGCTACACGCTTGCCGACGGCGACCTGCTGACACTCGACCTCGCCGTCTCCAAAGACGGAGTCGCCGCAGATTCCGCCATCAGCTTCATCGTGGGCGACTCAAAACCTGCGGAGAGTGTCGCGATGATCAGCGCGACCGAACGCGCATTGAGCGCAGGGATAGCCGCCGCCCGCCCCGGAGCCCGCATCGGCGACATCTCCCATGCCATCGGCACCGTCCTCAGCGAGGCAGGCTACCCGATCAACACCGAGTTCGGGGGGCATGGCATCGGATCAACGATGCACCAGGACCCGCACGTCCCGAACACCGGACGCCCCGGCCGCGGATTCCAGCTGCGCCCCGGGCTGCTGCTGGCACTGGAGCCGTGGGTCATGGCGGACACCGCCAAGCTAGTCACAGATGCCGACGGGTGGACGCTCCGGAGTGCGACAGGCTGCCGGACAGCACACAGCGAGCACACCATCGCCATCACCGAGGACGGCGCCGAGATCCTTACCTTGCCGATGCAGGCGCAACCGTAAGGTCCGCCATCGTGCCTCCAGCGTTTACCGCTACTTCCGGGAGCTCCCCGCTAAAGGCGCGCAGCATGGCATCACGGTCGAACTGGCCCTCCCATTTGGCCACCACGAACGTGGCCACGCAGTTGCCCAACAGGTTCACGGAGACACGCATGGAGTCCATCAGGCGGTCGGCGCCCAGGAGCAGGGCCACGCCGGCCACCGGGAAGATGCCCAACGCGGCTGCGGTTGCCGAGAGCGCCAGGAAGGCCGAACCGGGGACGCCCGCCATGCCCTTGGAGGTCAGCATCAGGATGCCCAGGGCGGCGAGTTGCTGGCCAAGGTCGAGGTTGTGCCCGAAGGCCTGGGCCAGGAACAGCAGGGAAATGGAAAGGTACAGCGCGGCGCCGTCAAGGTTGAAGGAGTACCCGGTGGGCACCACCAGTCCCGTGGTGGCCCGCGAGCATCCGGCGTTGGTCAGCTTGGTCATGATGCGCGGCAGCACGGACTCAGTGGACGCCGTGCCCAGAGCCAGCAGGAATTCTTCGCGGCTGTACTTGATGAACTGCCACAGCGGGACCCGCGGATACACCCAGGCCACCACGAACAGCAGCCCGATGAAGATGATGGCCGCCCCGTAGCAGGCCGCGATCAGCAGCGCGTAGGTGCTCAGCGAGCCGAGCCCGTACTGGCCGATGATGAACGCCATGGCACCGAATGCTCCCACCGGGGCAACCCGCATCACCCAGCCCATGATCTTGAAGAACAGCTCCAGTACCGTCTCCAGAAGGGTCACCACAGGCAGGCAGCGTTCCCGCCCCACCACCACGATGGCAGCTCCGAAGAACACCGAGAAGCAGAGCACCTGCAGCAGGCTGTTGGAGGCGAAGGCCCCCACCACACTGGTGGGAATGATGCCGAGCAGGAACGCGCCGGCGTCCTTCGGGGGTGCCGTGCCGGTCTTGGCGTTGAGGGCATCCTGGGACAGGGTACTGGGATCGATGTTCAGGCCGGCGCCGGGCTGGACAATGTTGCCCACCACCAGCCCGAACACCAGGGCGAAGAGCGTAGCCCCGGTAAAGTACACCAGCGCCTTCACGCCCACCCGGCCCACGGCCTTCACGTCACCCACGGCGGAGATGCCCGTGACGATCACCAGGAAGATCAGTGGCGCGATGATCATCTTGATCAGTTGGATGAAACCGTCGCCCAGCGGCCGCAGGGCCGAGCCGAGATCAGGCCAGAAGTGGCCGATCCCTATACCCAGGCACACGGCCACGAGGATCTGGAAGAAGAGCGACTTGTAGAGCGGCTTCTTCGGGGGCGTGCTGCTGGTGTCGGACGGTAGGGGCGAGGCGAGTTTCATCAGGGCTGCCAATCAACGGGGATAAGGCGCTGGACGCCTTCAGGTCACGGGCAACGCTAGGGACCTCGTGTTTCCGGAATGCTAAATCCATACTGCGGAATTGTTTAACCGCAAGATG
This sequence comes from Arthrobacter sp. LjRoot78, assembly GCF_964254335.1. Lineage (NCBI taxonomy): Bacteria > Bacillati > Actinomycetota > Actinomycetes > Micrococcales > Micrococcaceae > Arthrobacter > Arthrobacter sp. LjRoot78. Next base: position 4,074,127 of record NZ_CAXUTG020000001.1, read on the forward strand.
GAAACTCCCACGGTGGGTGGTTCCATGCCCAGAGGGCCGACATATCCGGATGCCGAACATCCGGAATAAACCCGATATTTCCCCGTCAATTCGCGGAAAAAAGGTGCGCAAGGGCTCTGGCGCCGCGGCAAAAGCAGGCGGACGATTGTACTACCGGGCCACGAATTTACGTGGGACAAGCCCGGAGTCAAGCCCCCGCGGAGGCCGGGTGTGCTGTTTGAAAGCGGACGGAACTGGTTACCGCTTCACAGGGGAGTGATCACGCGGCTGGCTAGCCTTGTCCGAAAATAATCACTCGCATCCTTTTTGTAGGAGCAAGAGAAATGTCCATCATCCCCTCAACCAAAACCCGCCCCTTCGGAACCCGCTTTGCCTTGATTTCGGCTGTTTCCCTGGGGCTTGTCGGCGGACCTGTCGCGCTGGCTGCGCCTGCGGACGCCTCGACGTCCCTCCGCGGTTGTACCGTTGATCCGCTGAAGCCCACGGACCTGCGCTACAACCGGGCGGACTTCAGGATCAGCGTCGACTGCAACGGCAACAAGACCGTGGAAGTCCGCCAGCGGCGCTTTGAGCAGGATTCACGCCGCCATGACACGTTCCTGGGCCGCAGCACGTTCACCGAGCGTTTCGACAGGCACGATGGCCGCGTCATTATCCACAGCAGGGACAACGTGAAGAGGGACCCTTCTCGCGACAGGGTGTTCCAGGAAGTTTCCTTCCGCGTGAGGTCCGGCAACAACTGGTCTGACTGGACCCGCTGGGAGAAGAGCGACGTAGCCGTTATCCGCTGACCGTTCAGCAGTTCCACGAGCCAGGGGCGAAGCAGCCCCTGGCTCTTCCGTCCGGCGGCTTCTCCGTCCAACGGCAGAAATGTTTTAGGGGATTGACGTTTGCCGGGAGCGCTGGCAGGGTGGGTCGAACTTAACCAGCCCGCCGCCGTCGTCCGCTTTCGCCCACGGATCCGGCGTGAATCTAAGTACATCTGAGTACTCCGGCACTGGTCGCCCTCCCTAAACAAGTAATCACCACTCGTGTATTTTTTGCCGACAAGTGGTTATATACGGGGGTCCGTAACATGCTCGCTGTCTCGGCGGATCGGCCACCACCGCTCCCCCGGACCCCTCCAAGAATCACCCAGGAGACCCCCAGGTATTCTTGGACGTCGAATTCCCCGGAATGTCGCCAGGAGCGTACACATGCGATTCCACGAGCCGGCGCAGGCCCGGATGCCACGTCTCCGAAGGTGAGCCGTGATCCGCATACTGGTTGCCGAAGACGAAGAGCGCATCGCCAGGTTCATCGAAAAGGGCCTGCGCGCGGCCGGCTACGCCCCCACCGTGGTTTCGGACGGGGTCACCGCCATCGACTACGCCTCCAGCGGAGAGTACGACCTGCTGCTTCTCGACGTCGGACTTCCCCGCCTGGACGGTTTCACCGTGCTCAGTGTGCTGCGGCGGGACCACCTGAGCATTCCGGTCATCTTCCTGACCGCGCGGGACTCGGCCGCGGACACGGTGGCAGGCTTGGAGGGCGGCGCGGATGACTACATGGCCAAGCCGTTCGGGTTCGATGAGCTCCTGGCCCGCATCAGGTTGCGCCTGCGCCCGTCCGACACCACCGACGCACTGGCGGGCAACACCATGCGCTACGGATCCCTGGAGTTGAACCTCCACACCCACACGCTCCGGGTGGGCGACAAGACAGTGGAACTTTCGGCCCGCGAGTTCGCCCTGGTGGAAATGTTCCTGCACCACCCCGGCCAGATCCTGAGCCGCCAACAGCTCCTCAGCCAGGTGTGGGGTTACGACTTCGACGGCACTTCCAACGTGGTGGATGTGTACGTGCGCCAGCTCCGCCAGAAGATCGGGGCCGAACGAATTGTGACCGCCCGCGGTGCTGGTTACCGGCTGGCAACGTCATGAAGGATCCAGCGCCATGAGCGATCCAACGGCCCGGAAACCGGGCGAAAGCGCCACAGTGAACGACCCCGGCACTTCCAGCTGGAAGGCCAAGATCTCCTCCGTGAGGTTCCGCGTTGTGGCCGCCATGCTGGCCATGATGGCCGCCGGGCTGTGCGTTGCCGGCTTCATTACCTTTGCCGTCCAGTTCCAGGAGGCGGACGCCCGGGTGGACCAGGCGCTCCTGGACAAAGCCGAAGCTGTCATCAAGCTCGCAAGGACGAGTGACGCTGCAGCCACCAAGACATTCACGAAGCAGCTACGCGATGCCGCGGACGACATCGAGCCCCGAAGCAACGAAGTCATGGGAACCATCCGGGACGGGAAGGTTACGTGGACCCTCGAAGGCGCATCGGACGAAAGGCTGCTGGCCAAGGACATGTACCCGGCGGCCGCCGCGCTCGCGAATGCCTCCGGTACCGCCTTCGGCGACCTGAACTTTGAAGGACGACGGCTCCGGACTGTGGTCCTGCCCGTTCCGGCAGCCAACGAAGCCACCCTGACCTACTTCCTGGTGGGCAAGGAGACCGCCGACCAGCGCGAGCACACCGTCTCCTCCGTGCACACGTACACCCTGGTTGCGGCCGGCACGCTCCTGGGCGCTGCAGCACTGGGAAGCCTGGTGGCCGGCCGCCTCCTGAACCCGCTCCGCCGCCTCCGCGAAGCCACCCAGGTGGTCAGCCACGAGGACCTCACTCAGCGCGTTGAAGTGCGAGACGGATCCGACGACGTGACCCTGCTCGCCAAGACGTTCAACACCATGCTCGAACGGCTGGATGAGGGCGCGAGGCAACAGCAGCAGTTCCTGGACGACGCCGGGCACGAGTTGCGCACACCACTGACGATTCTGCGCGGGCACCTGGAACTGGTCTCCATCGATGATCCGGAAGACGTCGCCACCACCAGGGATGTGCTGCTCGAAGAGGTGGACCGCATGCAGCGGCTGGTGGACGACCTTCTCATGCTCGCCAATGCCAGCCACCCGGACTTTGTCCGGAAAGAGCCCGTCAGGGTGCCGGAATTCCTGCGCCACGTGATGGAGAAGGTGCACGTGCTGGCGGACCGCACGTGGGTCATAGACGAAACCGCGGACTGCACCATCGAGGCGGACCCCCAGCGGCTGACGCAGGCGGTGGCGCAGCTGGCCGCCAACGCCGTCAGGTACACCGAGAGCACGTCCACCATCGCCCTGGGCAGCAGGATCGACCACACCGCGCAACCCGAGGAGAACTACGCCCCGGAATCCGGCACGCTGCTGATCTGGGTGCGGGACACCGGCACCGGCATAGCCGCCGAGGACCAGCAGCGGATCTTCGAACGTTTCGGCCGTGCGGCCCACGGCCGCGGAGACCACGGATCCGGGCTCGGGCTGGCCATCGTGTCCGCCATCGCCCAGGCCCACGGCGGAGCGGTAACGGTGCACTCCGACGTCGGCCTTGGATCCTCCTTCATTATCCGGATACCGCTGCAGACTCAGGACGTCCCGGTCTCCGCCGTGTCGGGTACCGCCGGGATTTCAGCATCAGGCCATCGCGAAGTGGCAGCCAGAGTTCCTACAATTTAAGTGGCGGGAATTGCGGCAACCAGCCGCATCGGCCGCACCACAAGGAGGACCGCAATGGGTTTGGGTGACAGGATCCACAACGCCGCGGAGCGACTTCACGGCAAGGGAAAGAAAGCCGCCGGGGAAGCCACCGGCGACCGCCGCATGAGGGCCGAAGGCAAAGGCCGCGCCATCAGGGCCGACCTCAAGCAGGCCGGCGAAAAGTTCAGGCACGCCTTCAAGCGGCACTAGTATCCGGCTGGATCAGGGACTGGCTCCGTAAGGAGCCAGTCCTTCCATGTGTCCGCCGCCGACGGACTGCCGGCGGCGGCTTGCGACGCTACGGGGTGACGGTGGACGTAGGCGACGGCGAGGAAGTGGCGCCGTCCCCTGACTCCGTTTCCGTCGGCGTCGACGATTCCGAAGGGGTCACGGTGACCGTGGCCGTACCCGTGGACGAGGCGGTGCCGGTTGAGGTCGGGCTGGCACTCGCCGTTCCGCCTTCAGCCTTTTGCAGGACCCGGTTGATTACCTCTTCCAGCTCCTTCTGATCACTGCTCCCAAGGTCCGCGCCGCCCTTCGTGGCAACAACCAGGAGCCTGCCCTCGGCGGCGGAGACCTGCATCAGCATGTCCGCGGTGCCGGTTCCGCGCGTGCTGACGGTGGCGAAGGTTTCCTCGGCGTCCGTCTCGGCCTGCAGTTCCTTGCTGGAGACTTCGTATTTCTGGCCCAGCACGTCAAGGGAGAACTTGTCGCACTGATCCATCTTGCCGCTGAGCTCCTGGAGCAGTCCGACCGCGTCGGGCCCTTCGCTGCCGGACTGGGCTGAGACAGTACGCGGCTCTTTGCTCTCTGAAATGGCGACTGCCACCTCCCCCTTGTCCACCGTGTCCAGCAGGCCGGCGGTGGCGATGGATTTGCAGCCCTCGGGGTCCGTCTTCGCCGCACTCATGAGCAGGCTTGCAATGCGCCCGCCCTGGTCCACCTGGTCCTTGGAATAGAGCTTGAGCTCGTTGCCTTCGGCGTCCTTCATGCCGGAGATCAATTCGCGGAGCTCGTCCTCGGTATACACCTTGTCCTGGGCCGCCTCGGTGGTGGCGGTCGTCGCCGTGGGGCTCGCGGTGCCGCCTCCACCACCCGTGCACGCCGCCAATGAGAGGACCGCTGCTGCCAATCCGAGAACCGGTACTTTGCCCACTTGAACCACTCCTTCAAGATACGAAGCATGCTTACGATCTACAGCTTAAGGCTTTCGGGTCGGGGACGATAGCCGGATTCCACGAAAAGTGCCAGCATCGTCAGCCCTTGACTCCCGCCCCCATCCTTCCCTACACTTTTCATAAAGCAGAATCTAATTTCCACCAAGTGAAAATATCTCGCAGAATCGCCTAGCGGAATCGCGAAGCGGCGAGAAGCTTAGGAAGCTAGATCAAAGCCCCCTCCTCGGAAGGACCTACGATGACGTACACAGTGAACTGCTCCATCCTGCTGACAGAGCTGCCCCTGCTCGAGCGGCCCGCCGCCGCGAAGGCCGCCGGCTTTGACGCCGTCGAGTTCTGGTGGCCTTTTGAAACTTCCGTCCCCACCGACGCCGAGACCACGGCCTTCGAGCGCGCCATCACCGACGCCGGCGTGCAGCTCACCGGCCTGAACTTCAACGCCGGCAACATGCCCGGCGGCGACCGCGGACTGGTCTCCTGGAAGGGACGCTGCTCCGAGTTCAAGGACAACATCGACGTCGTCGCCGGCATCGGCGGGCGCCTCGGCTGCAAAGCCTTCAACGCCCTGTACGGCAACCGGCAGGACGAATTCACCCCGGAGGAGCAGGACGAACTGGGCGCCCGGAACCTGGCCGCCGCAGCCGAAGGAGTGGCCCGCATCGGCGGCACCGTCCTGCTGGAACCGGTCAGCGGCGCCCCCAGGTACCCGCTCCTCAAAGCCCAGGACGCACTTGACGTCATTGCCCGGGTCAAGGAGGAATCCGGCGCGGAGAACATCAAGCTCCTCGCCGACTTCTACCACCTGGCCGTCAACGGGGACGACGTCGCCGCCGTCATCGAAAAGCACGCGAAGGACTTCGGCCACATCCAGATCGCCGACAACCCCGGCCGCGGGGCTCCCGGAACCGGAGAGCTTCCGCTCGGCGAATGGATCGCCCGCAGCCGCGAACTCGGCTACGAGGGCTACATCGGCCTCGAATACAAGGAACCGCAGGAAACCGCCTTCAGCTGGGCCATCCGCCAGCGCGTCAGCCAGTAGCGGTTTCGACGAGCTCAACCACCGGCACCACCACAGACTTCAGAAAGAGAACCACAATGAGCAACGTTTCAGTCATCGGACTCGGAATCATGGGCCTGCCCATGGCCATCAACCTCGTCAAGGCCGGCCACACCGTCACCGGTTTCAACCGCAGCCAGGACAAGATCGACAAGCTGGTCTCCGAAGGCGGCAAGGGCGCTACGAGCATCGCGGACGCCGTCAAGGACGCCGACGTCGTGATCACCATGGTCCCGGACTCCCCCGACGTTGAGGGCGTAGTCAGCGGTCCCGAGGGCGTCTTCGCCAATGCGAAGAAGGGCACCTTGTGGATTGACGCCAGCAGCATCCGCCCGGACGTCGCCAAGCGCCTGGCCGAGGACGCAGTCGCAGCAGGCATCCGCCCGCTCGACGCGCCGGTCTCCGGCGGCGAACAGGGTGCCATCGACGCCGCCCTCTCCATCATGGTCGGCGGCGAAGCGGCAGACTTCGAGGCAGCCCAGGACGTCCTCAACGCCGTCGGCAAGACCATCGTCCACGTCGGCCCCGCAGGCTCCGGCCAGACCGTCAAGGCAGCCAACCAGCTGATCGTCGCCGTCAACATCGAGGTCCTGGCCGAAGCCATCGCCTTCCTTGAGGCCTACGGCGTGGACACCGACGCAGCCCTCAAGGTCCTCGGCGGCGGCCTCGCCGGCTCCAAGGTCCTGGACCAGAAGGGCCAGAAGATGCTGGACCGCAACTTCGACCCCGGCTTCCGCCTGGCCCTGCACCACAAGGACCTCGGCATCGTCACCTCCGCCGCCCGCGAAGCCAACGTCGCCGTCCCCCTCGGCGCCGTCGTCGCACAACTCGTCGCCGCCACCGTCAACCAGGGCGACGGCGCACTGGACCACTCGGGCCTCTTCAAGCAGGTCCTCCAGCTCAGCGGCCGGAAGTAAAGCACCTCCGGCAGTAGCCGGACAACAAGCAAAACCGGGCAACCGCCGTCGTACATCAACGACGGCGGCTCCCCCACCACACCCAAAAACAGCCCGAGAGGGCCCCAAAGTTTCCCTAGGAGTACACCATGACCAAGATGCGCACCGTAGACGCTGCCGTCGCGATCCTGGAAAAGGAGGGCGCCACCGAGGCGTTCGGCCTGCCAGGTGCGGCAATCAACCCCTTCTATTCGGCCATGCGGGCCCACGGCGGGATCCGCCACACGCTGGCCCGCCATGTTGAGGGCGCCAGCCACATGGCGGACGGCTTCAGCCGCGCCAAGGACGGCAACATCGGCATCTGCATCGGCACCTCCGGCCCGGCAGGCACCGACATGATCACCGGCCTGTACGCGGCGTGGGCCGATTCCATCCCCATGCTGTGCATCACCGGCCAGGCCCCCGTGGCCAAGCTGCACAAGGAAGACTTCCAGGCCGTGGACATCGAGTCCATCGCCAAGCCCGTCACGAAGATGGCCATGACCATCCTGGAGCCCGGCCAGGTTCCCGGCGCCTTCCAGAAGGCCTTCCAGCTGATGCGCTCCGGCCGCCCCGGCCCCGTCCTGCTGGACCTGCCGATCGACGTGCAGATGGCCGAGATCGAGTTCGACATCGACACCTACGAGCCCCTGCCCGTTGAGAAGCCCAAAGCCAGCCGCAAGCAGCTGGAAAAGGCCCTGGACATGCTGACCGCAGGTGAGCGCCCGCTGATCGTGGCCGGCGGCGGCATCATCAACGCCGGCGCCTCCGAGCAGCTGGTGGAACTGGCCGAGCTGCTGGGCGTTCCGGTCATCCCCACCCTGATGGGCTGGGGCGCAATCTCCGATGACCACCCGCTGATGGCCGGCATGGTGGGCCTGCAGACCTCGCACCGCTACGGTAACGAGAACTACCTGCGCAGCGACTTCGTGATCGGCATCGGCAACCGCTGGGCCAACCGCCACACCGGCGGGCTGGACACCTACACGGCCGGCCGCACCTTCGTGCACATCGACATCGAGCCCACGCAGATCGGCCGCGTGTTCTCCCCGGACTTCGGCATCGCGTCCGACGCCGGTGCGGCGCTGGCCGGGCTGATTGAGCTGGCCCGTGAGCGCCGGGCCGCCGGATCCCTGCCGGACTACTCCGGCTGGGCCGCCGAATGCGCGGAGCGCAAGGCAACGATGCACCGCAAGACGCACTTCGAGAACATCCCCATCAAGCCGCAGCGCGTGTACGAGGAGATGAACAAGTCCTTCGGCAAGGACACCACCTACGTTTCCACCATCGGACTGTCCCAGATCGCCGGCGCCCAGATGCTGCACGTGTTCGGCCCGCGCAAGTGGATCAACGCCGGCCAGGCAGGTCCCCTGGGATGGACCGCTCCGGCCGCCCTGGGCGTTGTCCGCGGCAAGCCGGACGAGACCGTTGTTGCCCTGTCCGGTGACTACGATTTCCAGTTCATGATCGAGGAACTGGCCGTGGGTGCGCAGTTCAACCTGCCGTACATCCACGTGGTGGTCAACAACTCCTACCTGGGCCTGATCCGCCAGTCCCAGCGCGGCTTCAACATGGAACAGAACGTGTCCCTGGCCTTCGAGAACATCAACTCCCCGGAAACAAACGGCTACGGCGTGGACCACATCAAGGTGGCAGAGGGCCTGGGCTGCAAGGCCATCCGCGTGGAGGACCCCAGCGACCTGGGTTCCGCGTTCGACAAGGCCAAGGCGCTCATGGGCGAGTTCAAGGTTCCCGTGGTGGTGGAAGTGATCCTGGAGAAGATCACCAACATCTCCATGGGCCTGGAAATCAACGCGGTCAACGAGTTCGAGGAACTGGCCGAGACCAGCGCCGACGCCCCCACCGCCATCCTGGCGATGCAGGCCTAACCATGCGGATCGTGATCGCCCCGGACAAGTTCAAGGGCTCGCTGTCCGCCCCGGACGTGGCCCGGCACCTGGCTGCCGGGCTGCAGTCCGCCACGGGCCACAACCTTGAGGTACTCCGGATTCCGGTGGCCGACGGCGGCGAGGGCACCCTCGATGCCGCCGTCGGCTCCGGCTTCTCCTGCCGGAGCGCCACGGTCAGCGGCCCTACCGGGCAGCCGCTCCGTGCGGACTTTGCCGTCCGCGGCCGCGAAGCGGTCATCGAAATGGCAGCGGCTTCCGGCCTCGCCGTCCTCCCCGGCGGCACCCTGGATGCCAAGGGCGCCACCAGCCTGGGCACCGGTGAACTGATCCGGGCAGCGCTCGACGCCGGATGCCGGCAGATCATTCTCGGCGTCGGCGGGAGCGCCAACACAGACGGCGGCGCCGGCGTCCTGCAGGGACTCGGCGCGCAACTCCTCGACGCCGACGGCAACGAACTGCCGCCGGGCGGCGCGGCCCTCGCCAGGCTGGACCGGATCGACTTCTCGGGCTTCGATTCCCGCCTGGACGAGACGCGCTTTGTCCTGGCCAGCGACGTGGACAACCCCTTGCTCGGGGCGGAGGGCGCTCCCGCGATCTTCGGCCCGCAGAAGGGCGCCACGGCGGACGACGTCGGAACCCTCGACGCGGCGTTGCAGCATTTCGTGGACGTCCTCGCCGCCGAGATCGGGCCCCGCGCACTGAAGGCCGCGGAAGCACCGGGCGCCGGAGCGGCAGGCGGCGTGGGCTACGCCGCCATCGCGGTCCTGGCCGCAACGCGCAGGCCCGGCATCGACGTCGTGCTTGAATTCACCGGGCTGGCCGACCGGCTGGCCGGCGCCGACCTGGTGATCACCGGCGAAGGCAGCCTGGACGAACAGAGCCTGCTCGGCAAGACGCCCATGGGCGTGGCGCGTGCTGCTGAACAGGCCGGCGTTCCGGCGGTGGCCGTCTGCGGCCGGACCACCCTGACACCGGAACAACAAAAGGATTCCGGATTCCGGCAGGTCTACCCGCTGACCGCGCTGGAGGCCAAGGTAGAAATATGTATAGCCGAAGCAGGACCCCTGCTTGAACAATTGGGAAAGCACATCGGCGCGGAACTGGCGGACCTGACCCAGGCCCCCGCCCCGGCCGGTCCCACCACGCCGGTGAACAGCGCCCGCACTAAGGAGCCCCTCAATGTCTGAAGAACGCTTTGACCTCGTTATCCGGGGCCAGCGCATCCTCACCACGGTCGGCATCGCGCCCCGTGAAGTGGGCGTGCGCGGCGGCAAGATCGTGGCCATCGAACCGCTCGGCAACGGCCTGGCCGGCACCGAAGTGGTCCAGCTCGCCGACGACGAAACCCTGATTCCCGGCCTGGTGGACACCCACGTCCACGTCAACGAGCCCGGCCGCACCGAGTGGGAGGGCTTCGCGTCCGCCACCCGCGCCGCAGCGGCCGGCGGTGTCACCACCATCATCGACATGCCGCTGAACTCCATTCCGCCCACCACCACCGTGGAAGGTCTCAAGCTCAAGCGTGAAGTGGCCGAGGACCAGGCGTTCGTGGACGTCGGCTTCTGGGGCGGCGCGGTTCCCGGCAACAAGGCGGACCTGCGCCCGCTGCACGACGAGGGCGTGTTCGGTTTCAAGTGCTTCCTGCTGCACTCCGGCGTGGACGAGTTCCCGCACCTGGAAGCGGACGAGATGGAAGAGGACATGGCCGAGCTCAAGTCCTTCGACTCGCTCATGATCGTGCACGCCGAGGACTCGCACGCCATTGACCGCGCACCCCATCCCGGCGGCGACCACTACTCCACCTTCCTGGCGTCCCGCCCCCGAGGCGCCGAAAACAAGGCCATCGCCGAGGTGATCGAACGTGCCCGGTGGACCGGTGCCCGCGCCCACATCCTGCACCTCTCCTCCTCGGACGCGCTCCCGATGATCGCCTCCGCAAAGCGCGACGGCGTCCACCTCACCGTGGAGACATGCCCGCACTACCTCACGCTCATGGCCGAGGAGATCCCCGACGGCGCGACTGCTTACAAGTGCTGCCCGCCGATCCGCGAGGCCTCCAACCGCGAGCTGCTCTGGAAGGGCCTGCAGGACGGCACCATCGACTGCATCGTGTCCGACCACTCCCCGTCGACGCTGGATCTGAAGGACCTGGAGAACGGCGACTTCGCCGTGGCCTGGGGCGGTGTCTCCTCGCTGCAGCTGGGCCTCTCGCTCATCTGGACCGAAGCCCGGCACCGCGGCATCCCGCTGGAGCAGGTTGTGTCCTGGATGGCCGAGAAGCCGGCCGCCCTGGCACGCCTGTCCAACAAGGGCCAGCTGGCGCTCGGGTTCGACGCCGATTTCTCGGTCTTCGCCCCGGACGAGGCCTTCGTGGTGGATGTTTCCAAGCTCAAGCACAAGAACCCCATCACGCCGTACGACGGCAAGGCGCTCTCCGGCGTGGTCCGGAAGACATTCCTGCGCGGACATGAGATCGACGGCCAGACCCCCAGCGGCAAGCTCATCCGCCGCGGCGGCGTCTGAGGAACCACGCCGTGGCTGTCCAGGTACATTCCCCGCGCGGCATATGTGCGTCCGCTCCGGCGAGCACTGCTCCGGCGAAGGCCGGGGCAGCGGCGCGGGGTCCGCAGCTCAAGGCCCACGGCCTGGCCGTCTGGGTGACGCCGGACGGCGGGCAGGACATTGACGACGCCGTGATGGCGCGCGCCGCGGAACTGTTGCTGGCGCGTGCCCTGAAGATTGCTCCGGAGGCGGAAGTCCACGTCTGGCCCGCCGCCGGAGCTGCAACTTCCGCTGCCGAGGCTGCCCTGCCGGGGGGACCGCACGGGGCAGCCGGCAGCGGAACCCGGGTGCCGTCGTCTGCCCTTCCGGAGGACTCCCCGGAAGTGGACGACGACGGCGCCACTCTCCTGCCGCCGTCGGCCGGTCCCGCGAGCCTGGTGTCAGTGGATCTTGCCGCCGGCGAGGTTCTGCTGGACGGCAAGCTGGTGGCGCTGACCGGCGTCGAATTCAAGCTGCTGCGCTACCTCGTGGAAAACTGTTCGCGGGCCATCAGCCGTGAAGAGCTGCGGCTCTTCCTGGAATCGTTCGATTCCCCCGCGGCGGCCTCCCGTTCCATCGATGTGTATGTGGGCCGGGTGCGGCGGAAGCTGCGCCGCGGCCGGCATGCGATCGCCACGGTGCGCGGCGGTGGCTACCAGTTCGTCCCGGGCCCGCACACAAAAGTTCGCGGCCCCGCGGAATACTGCATCTGAAACGGTGGTTGTGCCAGTAGAAACCAGCGCAGCCAGCCCGTTCAGTACGCAAGCTTTGTCAGTAATCAGACTCCCGAAGGATCATCATGACCCCCACTCTGACCACCAAGCTCCAGCCCGGAACCCAGGCACCGGACTTCACCCTGCCGGACGCTGAGGGCAAGCCGACGTCGCTGGCCGATTACCGCGGCAAGAACGTCATTGTGTACTTCTACCCGGAAGCGGCCACCCCGGGCTGCACCACCGAGGCGTGCGATTTCCGCGACAGCCTCGAGTCCCTGCAGGGTTCCGGCTACGAGGTGCTCGGAGTTTCCCCCGACGCCCCCGAGAAGCTGGCACACTTCACCGGCGACTTCGCGCTGACCTTCCCGCTCCTGGCCGACGAGGACCACGCTGTTGCACTGGCCTACGGCGCCTGGGGTGAAAAGCTGCGCGACGGCGAGGTGACTGAAGGAATTGTCCGCTCCACCGTGGTTCTCGACCCCGAAGGCAAAGTGAAACTGGCCCAGTACCAGGTCAAGGCCCAGGGCCACGTCGCGGCGCTGAAGGAAGCCCTGGGCGTCTAGCCCCCGCCCACTACCAGGACCCTCTCTCACTTCCTGCGCCTTTTGCCCCAACGCTCTCTCACCTGTCGCGCCAAAAGCCGGAACCCTCTCTCACTGTCTTGGAGAAAGTGAGAGAGGGTTCCGGCTTTTCCGGTAGATAGTGAGAGAGGGTCCCGTGGTTCGCGTGTCCGGGGTTAGTGGTGGAGCCGGTCGGAAGCCAGCGCGGACTGGCGGACCTGCGCCGGAGTGAAGCGGGCGCCGGCGTCGGGGAAGCGGGGAACCTCGATCCGCGCATGGCTGTGGACTTCAGAAACCGTGTCCCGCGTGTGCTCGGCGATCTTTGCCATCGTGGTGACCCACATGCCGTCCATGGCCTTGACCCGGCTGATCAGCTGCTCGAGTGCCACAGCCTTGGAGGGCCGGCCCGAGATGAACGGGTGGTTGGTCAGCACGAAACAGCTCCCGGCCGCGTGGTGCGCCTCGGCTTCCAACGTCCACATCTCGAGCACCTTGGCGGGGCTTTCGATGACGCCGCTGCCGGTCACTCCGGGATAGAACGCGTACTGCTCCCAGTCGTCCAATGCCCAGTCGACCGGGATCTCGACCAGGTCCCTGGAGTCACCCTCGGCGACGCTGAAGCGATACGGTGCATCGCCGTCGAGCAGGCTTGAATCGTAGAGGAAGCCGCGGTCTGCAAGGAGGGCCGGCGAGTGCCAGTTGAGCTCCCACCAGGGGGCGCGGTAGCCCACGGGCCGGACGCCCGCCACCTTGGCCAGTGCTTCCAGTCCACGGTCGATGTACCGCGCCTCGGTGGCGGCGTCGATGCCCTGCATGGGTTCGTGCAGGTAGCCGTGGTGGGCGATCTCATGGCCCGCGTCCACGATCCGCCGCACCACGTCGGGGTAGCTCTCGGCCGTGAAGCCGGGGACGAAGAAAGTGGCCTGGATATCCTGGCGCTGCAGGATCTGCAGCAGCCGCGGCACAGCAACCTTGGGTCCGTATGACTGGTGGGTCATGAGCGACATCCGGCGCGTGCTGGTGGGATCGTGGGCGATGGTGCAGGATTCCGCGTCCACATCGAACGTGAAGGACGCGGCCGCCCGGTAGCCTCCGGGCCAGGTGATGGGATGGGCGGAGTCCGGGAAAGCGGGGAAGTCCATGGTCCGGTTCCTTTCTACAGTGAGACTGCGGTTGTTGCCGGGCGGACTGAAGTTTCGGATGCAGTGTCTTCCGGGACGATTACCTGCTGAGCTGCGGCACTGGCCAGAAACTTGCGGTGAACCCGGGGGCCAAGCACCGCGTAGCTTGCAGCGCTGCTGAGTCCGCCGGCCAGCCAGGACAGGTCCCAGCCGCCCAGGGCCACGGCGATGGGGCCCTGCATTGCGGGGACAAGCCCGTACATGAACAGCCAGGTGGCGAAGATGCCGACCAGGAGGGATACGACGCCGGCCCAGTTGACTCCGGGGAGCCGCTTGGTACCCACGCGGTCGAACAGCCGCGAGGCGTCACTGGGCCAGCGCTTCTCGACCCAGAAGTAGTGCACCAGCATGACCCCGCCCCAGGCGGCCACCCATGCCACGAGTCCGATCAGCCAGGCATCCAGCACTGCGGCGAAGTCTTCCTGGAAGATGAAGAACACGACGGCGGCCAGCGAGAACACGCCGACGAACAGGTTGAGCTTGCGGCGGCTGATGGTGATGTCGAGCGCCTGCGTGGCGACCGAGAAGGTGTAGATGTTCAGGATGTTGGTGGCGATGGGCCCGTGCAGGACCATCAGGAGCACGGGAAGTGCGAGGACGCCGAAGTTCTGGACAATCAGCTTTCCGGGATCGATCTCGCCGCTGTTGGTGGCGAGGCTGGCGCCCAGGATTCCGAGCCAGACGACGGGGATGAACTGGCCCAGGACTGAGGCCAGGTAGACCTTGCGCTTGGGCACTTCGGTGCTGACGAAGCGGGAGTAGTCGGCGGCGTAGGTGAACCAGGTGATCCCCCAGCCGATGCCGATTGCCGTCATGACGGCGCTCATCGCGGCAATCCGCTCCGAGCCTTCGAGGATGTTGCCGGCAGGTCCGGCGTAGGACCAGTTGATCTTCATGCCGAACCAGGCGACGGCGGACATCACCGCGAGGATGATGATGGTGGGCGGCACGGTCCACTTCTCAAAGGCCGCGATGGCCTTGTAGCCGAACCAGGCGATGGCTACCTGTGCAGCCATGATAGTGGTGGCGACGCCGATCTTCCACGCGTAGTTCTGGGCAGTCGGGTCAACCCAGCCGAGGGTTCCGAACAGCGCCATGACGAGGTCCAGGATGATCCATGTGTTCACCGCACACCAGCCGATGACCAGCAGCGCCTGGATGGCGGCGGGCAGGTAATTTCCGCGCCTGCCGAATGCCGCACGGGCCAGCACCATGCCTGTTGCCCCGGTCTTCTGGCCGAGCAGGACGAAGCAGCCGAAGAGGAGCATCCCGATCAGGTTCCCCAGGACCAGAACGGTGACGGTGTCGGCAAAACCAAGCCCGAGGTGGATGCCCAGGGCGCCGAGCACCCAGTTGATGGGTGCGAGGTTTGCGCCGGCCCAGATCCAGAACTGGCCGGATACCTTCCGGGTCCGCTGGGATTCGGGAATGGGCTGAAGCCAGGCTTCGACGTCTTCGCCGGCTACGGGCGCTTGGCCGGCCGGGACTGCAGTGGAGTTGTGTTGCATGGGGGCCTCCGTAGGGGGAAAGGGGTATATCCAGATTATGTGTTGCAGGCCACACCCAACAAGATACGATGTGTACATCAAAACGACCCTTTGCATTACGGAGCGTCATGCCGATCAAACTCAGCGATGTCATGAACCACGCCACCTTCACTGCCGCGGATCCGGTGCTCCGCGCCGGCGCGGCCGCAGCGGCCGATACGCAGCTGCGCTGGGTCCACTCCAGTGAGGTTCTGGACATTGCACCGTTACTTAGCGGCGGCGAACTGCTCCTCACCGGCGGCGACGCCCTGGTCACAGCCTCGGACGCGCGCCGCGTGGAGTACATCCGCCAGTTGGCTGAGCGCGGCGTCGGTGCGCTAGCGGTGGAAACGGGCCAGCGGCTCGCGTCGCTTCCCTCCTCCATGGTCCGGGCGGCGGAGGAAGCCGGACTGCCGCTAATCGAATTCCGCAAAGTGGTGCCGTTCGTGGGCATCATGCAGGCCATCAATTCGATGCTGGTCAGCGAATCCGTGGCCCACCTGCGCCGTGCGGACGAGGCCAGCCATGAGATGGCTGTTGAGCTGGCCCACGGGAGCAGCCTGGACCAGATCCTTGCCGTCCTGGCCGGAATCATTGACGCGACACTGGAGCTCTCGTCCGTGTCCGGTGTGACGCTGGGCAATGCCGGCCCCAACGGCGCCGGCACCCGGCCGGAGGGCACCGGCTCTCCGACCGACGACACCGGCAGTCGGCCGGAGGGCACCCGCTCTCCGACCGACGGCCCCGGCAGTGACGAGGAGCCCGGACACACGGCCGGCCCGGGCACTGGCGGCACCGTCATCAACATCGATGTGCCGGTCCGCGGCGTGCCGTCAGCGAGGCTGATCATCACCGTCCCGGCCGACGGCGACATCAACCTCGCGCGCGTTGCCGGCGGCCGCTGCGTGGACATCCTATCGCTGGCCCTGCTGCAGCGGATGCCGCCCGGGTTGAAGGAAGTGGCAGGGACTGCACTGCTGCGCGCCGTCAGTTCCGGCAGCCAGCCGTGGCGGCTCCAACAGCTCTCGCCGGCCGCCGGCATTCCGCCCTCGGCGACGATGGTCGCCGTCGTCGTCCGGACATCCACGTCGCAGCAATTGCGGGTGGCCATGGACAAGATCCTCAAGAAGTCGGCCCAGCAGAGTGCCAGCTACGTGGA
Source organism: Arthrobacter sp. LjRoot78 (assembly GCF_964254335.1). Classification (NCBI taxonomy): domain Bacteria; kingdom Bacillati; phylum Actinomycetota; class Actinomycetes; order Micrococcales; family Micrococcaceae; genus Arthrobacter; species Arthrobacter sp. LjRoot78. The sequence goes on from NZ_CAXUTG020000001.1 coordinate 4,090,433, forward strand.
CAATGCGGAGGTCCTGGCGCTTGCCGCCCTTCCGTTCGACGGGGCCGCGTCGGCGCGGGCCGAACTCGTTGCCGCGCTGGAGGAGCTCCCGGTTGAGGCCGGAACCATGACGGCGGTGGGCCCGCTGGCAGCCGGGATCGAGAACGCGCCGTGGTCGCTGTCGGAGGCGAAAGTCGCACTGGATCTTGCGGTAAACAGTTCACTCCGCGCTGCGGCGCGGCCGACGTCGGACACCGGCGGCGTGGTGCTCGACGTCGAAAATCTCGCCGTGGAACGTCTGGCGGCACAACACCTGGACCAACGTGCGCGGCAGGATTTTGTCCGCCAGCAGCTGGGGCCCGTGCTGGATCACGATACCCGGCGGAACTCGCAGCTGCTGGAAACGCTGGCAACGTGGCTCGACTCCGGCTGCAACACGGCGCAGGCCGCACGGGAGCTGCACGTGGAGCGGCAGTCGATGCACCACCGGCTGCAGCGGATCTTTGAGCTGTGCGGCGGGGATCCGCGCGGAACCGGCCGGCTCGCCGCGCTCCACCTGGCCACCCGGCTGGCCGCGCCGTAGCCCGGCCCGGACCGCCCAAGCGCCCAGAGCGCCCTCTCCCCCGGGACGCTCTCTCACTTAACGCAGGAAAAGCCGGGACGCTCTCTCACTTCCCCCAAGGAAGTGAGAGAGCGTCCCGGCAAAACCGACAGGAAGTGAGAGAGCGTCCCGGCTCCCGGCAAAACCGACAGGACCTAGCGGAGCACCACGGTCCGGTTGCCCTGCAGGATGACCCGGCCCTCGCAGTGCCAGCGCACTGCGTTGGACAAAGCCTTGCACTCCGTGTCGCGGCCGGCGGCCACCAGATCTTCCGGGCCGTAGGTGTGGTCCACCTCAACCACCTGCTGGGCGATGATGGGTCCCTCGTCCAGTTCGCCGTTGACGTAGTGCGCGGTGGCGCCCACGGTCTTCACGCCGCGCGCGTAGGCCTGGTGGTACGGCTTGGCGCCCTTGAAGCTGGGCAGGAACGAGTGGTGGATGTTGATCGCCTTGCCGTCCAGCTTGCGGGTGAGGCCGTCGCTGAGCACCTGCATGTAGCGGGCCAGCACCACCAGCTCCACGTCGTACTCGTCCACCAGTTCCAGCAGCCGCGCTTCGGCTTCGGGCTTGGTGGCGGCGGTGACGGGCACGTGGAAGAACGGGATGCCGTGCCATTCCACCAGCGCCTGATGGTCGGTGTGGTTGGAAACCACGGCCACCACGTCCACCGGGAGTTCGCCGATCCGGGCACGGAACAGCAGGTCGTTGAGGCAGTGCCCGAACTTAGACACCATGATCAGCACCTTGCGCTTGGAGCCGTGCGGCTCCAGCCGCCAGCTCATCCCGAAACGTTCGGCCACCGGACCAAAAGCGGTCCGCAGCGTGTCCGCGGTGGAGGCATCGCCGTCGGACGCAAAGTGCACCCGCATGAAGAAGTGCCCCTCGGACCGTTCGCCGAACTGCTGGTTGTCGATGATGTCGCAGCCGTGTTCCAGCAGGAAGCCGGACACGGCATAGACGATGCCCGGCGACTCGCTGCAGTCCAGGGTCAGGACGTGCTCCACGGTGGTGGCCGGCGCGGCGGCTGACGGCAGGGAAGTTTCAGTCTCAATGGCAGTCATGGCTCAGCACTCAATCACGTTGACGGCGAGGCCTCCGCGGGAGGTCTCCTTGTACTTGGTTTTCATGTCGGCTCCTGTTTCGCGCATCGTTTTGATGGCTTTGTCGAGGGATACCTTGTGGCTGCCGTCGCCGTGCAGGGCAAGGCGGGCGGCGTTGATGGCTTTCACACTGGCAATGGCGTTGCGTTCGATGCAGGGAATCTGCACCAGGCCGCCCACGGGGTCGCAGGTCAGCCCGAGGTTGTGTTCGATGCCCACTTCGGCGGCGTTTTCCACCTGTTCGGGCGTGCCGCCGAGGACCTCGCACAGCCCTGCCGCCGCCATGGAGCAGGCCGAGCCCACTTCGCCCTGGCAGCCCACTTCCGCACCGGAAATGGAGGCGTTGATCTTGAACAGGATCCCGACCGCGGCCGCGGCCAGCAGGAAGCGGACCACCCCGTCGTCGTCGGCTCCGGGAACAAACTTGGTGTAGTAGTGCAGCACCGCCGGCACAATCCCGGCGGCACCGTTGGTGGGGGCAGTGACGATGCGCCCGCCGGCGGCGTTTTCCTCGTTCACGGCCAGCGCGAAGAGGTTCACCCATTCCATCGCCCGGAGCGGATCGGTCACGCCGGTGTCCGCCGTCAGGGTTTTGAACAACGACGGCGCCCGGCGCCTGACGTTCAGCCCGCCGGGAAGGATCCCTTCCGCAGCGCAGCCGTTGTCCACGCATTCGCGCATGACGGCCCAGAGCTTCAGCAGCTCCGCGCGGAGCTCGGCTTCGCTGCGCCACACCAGTTCGTTGGCGAGCATGACGTCGGAGATGGACATCCCTTCGCGGCGGCAGATCTCAAGGAGTTCGTCGGCCGTGGTGAAGGGGTACGGCAGCGGGGTGTCGTCCGCCACCACTTTGTCGCCGGCGTCGGCGTCCCCGTCAACAACGAAGCCGCCGCCAATCGAATAGAAGCTCCGTTCGCTGAGGACGGCGCCCTTGTGGTCCAGCGCGCGGAAGGTCATGCCGTTGGGGTGTGCGGGCAGGGACTTGCGGCGGTGCAGCACCACGTCCTCGTCCCAGTTGAAGTCCACCCGGTGGTCCCCGCCGATCCGGAGTTCGGCGTCGAGCGCGGCGGCAGCCACCTGGTCGTCCGCGGTGGAGGTGTCCACCGTTTCCGGGTCCAGGCCCTGGAGCCCGAGCACCACGGCTTTATCGGAGCCGTGGCCCCGGCCGGTGGCGCCGAGCGATCCGAACAGTTCGGCCTGGACCCGCGTGGTGGCGCTCAGGTGGCCGTCACCTTTGAGCCCTTCGGCGAACAGCTTCGCCGCCCGCATCGGGCCGACCGTGTGTGACGACGACGGCCCGATGCCAACGGAGAAGAGGTCCAGGGCGCTCAGCGCCATCAGGGCACCTCGGGGGAGGCGTATTCCCTCATGGCGTCCAGGAGCCAGCGGCCCAGGAAGTCCGCGAACGAAGCCCGCGGGAAGAGCCGGAAGCTCTCCTCGCCGGACTTCAGCAGGACCACCGGGATGTTGCCCACCTCGGTGTTCAGGGCTGTCCCCGGCTTGATGCTGCGGGGGTGCAGGTCAACTGCGCAGCCCTTCTCCAGGACGGCGCGGGCACGCGGGCCGGAGAGTTCGAACGTGGTGCGGTTGGCGGAGAGGTCCACCACCTGGCCCGGGGCGTCGCCCAGGGCCGCCGTGAGGGAACCGATCAGGTCTCCGCCCAGGGAGTCGTGGGCTTCTTCCGGTGCCACCACCAGGAATTCCGCCGGTCCGAGCCACAGGACGCTGACGCTGCCCGTGCCGCCCACTTCACCGCACCGCGCCGGCAGACCGCCGGCAACTGAAGCGATCCGTGAGCCCTGCTCGGAGCGGGGGTCCACGCGGATCCCGGCCATGGTCTGGAACGGGCCTTCCTTCAGGACGACCGTTCCCTCTACGGAGCCGGCTTCCAGTGCGGAGGCCAGGTGGGAGGCCGGGCTGCGGCGGATGTCCCGGAGTCCATTGATGCCTTCGAGTGCTGCGGTGTTAGCCATCTTTGCGGGTCCCTTCGGGGTCAAAAAGTACGGTTTCGGCGATGACGACATCAACCAGCTGGTCTCCGGCTGCGGCCACGAGGGTCTCGCCGATGCGGTTGCGGCCGTTCTTGATCAGGGCCAGGCCAAACGACCGGCCCAGGGCGGCGCTGTGGTAGCTCGAGGTCACGAAGCCCTGCATGGGGACGGGTCCGTAGGCAGGGTTGACGGTGATGCCCTTTTCCACGAGCTGGGTGCCTTCCGGCAGCCGCAGCGTTCCATCCACGGGAAGGACGCTGACCAGGTGCTTGCGGTCCTCGCGGCTGGCGTCGGTCCGCGAGTAGGAGCGCTTGCCGATGAACTCCTTGGCCTTGGAGACCACCCATTCCATTCCCGCGTCCTGCGGGGTGACGGTGCCGTCGGTGTCCTGGCCGACGATCGGGTAGCCCTTTTCGGCGCGGAGCACGTGCATGGTTTCGGTGCCGTAGGGGGTGATGCTGAATTCGGCCCCGGCGGCTGCCACGGCTTCCCAGGTGTTGAGCCCGTACCAGGACGGCACGTTGATTTCGTAGGCCAGTTCGCCGGAGAACGAGATCCGGCAGATCCGGGCCTGAACACCGGAGGCCAGGGTGGTTTCGCGGAACGTCATGAACGGGAAGGCTTCCGCTTCCAGGCCGCCGTCAGCGGCCAGTTCGGGCGCCAGCTTCGCGATCACTGCGCGGGACTTGGGCCCGACGACGGCAATGGTGCTCCACTGTTCGGTCACCGAGGTGCAGTGCACGTCGAGCTCAGGCCATTCGGTCTGCAGCCATTCCTCCAGCCAGTCCAGCACCTTCGCGGCGCCGCCGGTGGTGGTGGTCATGAAGAACCGGTCCTCGTCGAGGCGCAGGGTCACGCCGTCGTCGAAAATCATGCCGTCCGGGCCGCACATGACGCCGTAGCGGGCGGAACCAGGGGCGAGCTTCTTGAACGCGTTGGTGTAGATCCGGTTGAGGAACTCACCGGCGTCCTTGCCGCGGATTTCGATCTTGCCCAGCGTGGTGGCGTCCATGAAGCCCACGGATTCGCGGACTGCAGCGCACTCGCGCAGCACGGCGGTGTCCATGTCTTCCCCGGCCTGCGGGTAGTACCAGGGGCGCTTCCACTGCCCCACGTCCTCGAACAGTGCGCCCTTGGCAACGTGCCACGGCTGGATCGAGGTGACGCGGGCGGGGTCGAACAGCTCGCCGCGCTGGCGTCCGGCGAGTGCTGCAAACGCCACCGGGGTGAACGGTGCCCGGTAGGTGGTGGTGCCGATGTCGCCGATGCCGCGGGACGCTTCGCCTGCCGTGCGGAGTGCGGCGGCGATGACGCCGATCGCGTTGACGCCGGAGGTCTTGCCCTGGTCGTTGGCGGTGCTGATGGAGGTGTAGCGCTTGATGTGCTCCACGGACCGCATGCCGGCACCGGTGGACCGCAGCACGTCAGCCACGGACTGGTCGCGCTGGAAGTCCACGAAGTGGTGGTGCCAGTCATCCGGTGTGCCTTCCTGGCCCGGAACCAGCCACAGCTGGCGGGTGGGGGCGGATGCCTTCGGTTCACCGATGACGGCGGGCTTGGTTTCGGATGCGAAGCCCGCGGCGATGGCCGCCGAGGCTCCGGCGGAGATGCCTTCGGCGAGGCAGTCCTCCAGTTCGAAGCTGCCGCGGCCCGAGCCGATGGTCTGCTGGTTCGGGACAACGGTGCTCGGCACGAAAGCGGCGAGCTCATCGTCCCAGCGCAGCTTGCCCTGCCGCTGGGAGTGCAGGTGAACCAGCGGGCTCCAGCCGCCGGAGACGGCCAGCAGGTCGCAGGCGATCTCTTCGACGCCGGAGGTGAGTTCGCCGTCGTCGTTGATGCTGCGGACGGTCACGCTGCTCAGCCGGCCTGCCCCGTCGGCCGACGTGTTGGCTACGGCGCTGCCGATCAGCACGCGGGTGCCGGATTCGACGGCGGCGGCGGCCACCCCGGTGAGGCGGGGGCGGGCGTCCACGACGGCGGCGACCTTGACGCCGGCGGCGCGGAGGTCCGCGGCCACCGCGTAGGCGCTGTCGTTGGTGGTGCTGATGACAACGCGCTGCCCGGCGGCAACGGCGTAGCGGTTGAGGTAGGTGCGGACGGCCGAGGCGAGGATGATGCCGGGGCGGTCGTTGTTCTCGAACACCAGCGGGCGTTCGTGGGCGCCGGGAGCAAGCACCACCTGGTTGGCACGGATGTGCCAAATACGCTGGCGGGAGACGCCGGGGGCGGCCGGGCTGGAGAGGTGGTCGGTGCGGTTCTGGACCGCGACGACGTAGTTGGCATCGTAGGCGCCGAAGGCGGTGGTGCGGTTCAGGACGGTGCATTCGGCTGCGGAGACGAGTTCGGCTTCCACATCCGCCACCCATTCCAGGGCCGGCTTGCCTTCGATGGCCTCGGCAAGCTCGGGCGCGGTGGAGCCGGACAGCAGCGTACCGCCCAGTTCGGGCTGGTCATCCAGCAGCATGACGCGGGCGCCGGTGCGGACTGCTTCGCGGGCCGCGGCCAGGCCGGCGGGGCCGCCGCCGATCACCAGGACGTCGGTGTGGACGAACTTCTTGTCGTACTCGGCGCGGTCCTCCTCGGGGTCCAGGCGGCCCAGTCCGTTGAGCAGGTCCGCCTTCAGGCCGTCCACCAGGGTGACGGTGGTGGCGGGGAGCATGGACTCGGCCACGTGGCCCGGGAAGCGTGCTTCGACGCGTACCAGCGCGTTGGATTCCTCCACGCCGGCGGACATGATGCCGCGGGCGCGGCCCTCGTAGAGCGAGTTGCCTGCGGCGATCCGGCCGTTGGCGAGCAGGGCTGAGGCGAGCGTGTCGCCGGGGTGGCCCGTAAATTCCTCGCCGTCCACGGTGAAACGCCAGGAAATGCTGCGGTCGATGCGTCCGCCGGCGGCGAGGCGGGCGTTCTGGGAAGTCACTTGGTTGCTCCTTCCGGGGCGGTGGTGCTGGTTGGCGAGATGCTGGTTGCGGAGGTGCTGGGCGCGGCGGTGCCGGTGGTGGTGCTGTCAGCGGCGGTGCTGGCAGTTCCTGCGTCCGGGGCCGCCACGGCGGCCGCGCCGGCGGCTGCCGGACGGGGGGTGCCCATCGGGTAGACGGCCTGGATGTCGTACGTGACCGTGTCGCGGAGCATGTTGAACCACTGGCGGCAGCCGGTGCTGTGGAGCCAGCGTTCGGCGAAGGTGCCCTTGGTGTTGTCGCGGTAGAACAGGTACTCGGCCCACTCGCGGTCGGTCAGGTCGTTCGGGTTCTCCGGGTAGGCCACGTGGGCCTGGCCGCCGTAGTGGAACTCGGTCTCGTCGCGCGAGCCGCAGTTGGGGCATGAGATAAGCAGCATGTGCGTCTTCTTTCTATGAGTGCAGGGTCGCTGACGGCGGCTAGTGGGCCACGGCGGCTGCGCCGTGTTCGTCGATCAGGGCTCCGGTTTCAAAGCGTTCCAGCGCAAACGGCTTGTTCAGCTTGTGCGGGGTGCCCGTGGCGATGGTGTGGGCGAACGTGAGGCCGGCAGCGGGCGTGGCCTTGAAGCCGCCGGTGCCCCAGCCACAGTTCACGAACATGTTCTCCACCGGGGTGGTGCCGACGATCGGCGAGGCATCCAAGGTGGTGTCCACAATGCCGCCCCAGGTCCGGAGCACGTGCGCCCGGGCAAAGATGGGGAAGAGCTCGACGGCGGCAGCCATCTGGTTCTCGATCACGTGGAAGGACCCGCGCTGGCCGTAGCCGTTGTAGGAGTCCACGCCGGCGCCCATCACCAGTTCGCCCTTGTGGGCCTGGGAGACGTAGACGTGCACGTGGTTGGACATCACCACGGTGGGGTGGACCGGTTCGTGCAGTTCGGACACCAGGGCCTGCAGCGGGTGGGACTGGATGGGGAGCCGGAAGCCGGCCATTTCCGCGAGGACCGAGCTGTGGCCGGCCGCTGCGAGGCCCACCTTTTCAGTGTTGATGGTGCCGCGGTTGGTCTTGACGCCAACTACGCGGTTGCCGTCCTTGACGAAGCCGGTGACTTCGCAGTTCTGGATGATGTCCACGCCCAGTTCGTCGCACTTGCGGGCAAAGGCCCAGGCCACGTGGTCGTGCTTGGCGATGCCTGCACGCGGCTGGTACGTGGCGCCCATGACGGGGTAGCGGATGTTGTCGCTGATGTTCAGGATGGGGCAGAGTTCCTTGACCTGGTCCGGCTCCAGCCATTCAGCGTCCACGCCGTTGAGTTTGTTCGCGCCGACGCGGCGGATGCTCTCGCGGACGTCGCCCAGGGTGTGGGCGAGGTTCATGACGCCGCGCTGGCTGAACAGGAAGTCGTATTCAAGTTCCTCGGGCAGGATTTCCCACAGCTTCAGGGCGTGCTCGTAGATGGCCGCGCTCTCGTCCCAGAGGTAGTTGGAACGGATGATCGTGGTGTTCCGGGCCATGTTGCCGCCGGCCAGCCAGCCCTTTTCCAGGACGGCGATGTTGGTCATGCCGTGGTTCTTGGCGAGGAAGTAGGCCGTGGCCAGGCCGTGCCCGCCGCCGCCCACAATCACGGCGTCGTAGGAGGACTTGGGCTCCGGGTTGCGCCAGAGGAAATCCGGGTGCTCCGGAAGCTGTTGGGTGCTCACTGGGCTGCTCCAATCAGGTCTGCTTCGAAGGCGGCAGTGTCGGTGCCGCTATTGAGGTGGGGGTAGAGGGGGAACTGTTCGGCAAGGGCGGTCACCCGGGCGCGGAGTTCGACGGCGGTGCTGTCGCTCAGGGACGTTGTCCCGGTGGTGCCGTTGCCGGCAGCGGCGATGAGCGCCGTCGCGATGATGTCCGCTACTTCGGCGAATTCGTCGGCGCCGAAGCCGCGGGTGGCCAGGGCCGGGGTTCCGATCCGGAGGCCGGAGGACACCATCGGCGGGCGGGGATCGAACGGTACGGCGTTGCGGTTGACGGTGATGCCGATCCGGTGCAGGGCGTCTTCGGCCTGCTGGCCGTCCAGTTCGGAGTTGCGGAGGTCCACCAGGACCAGGTGCACGTCGGTGCCGCCGTTGACCACGGAGATGCCTGCCGCGGCGACGTCGTCGCGGAGCAGCCGTTCGGCCAGCAGCTTGGATCCCTGCAGGACGCGTTCCTGGCGTTCCTTGAATTCCGGGGTGCCGGCTAGCTTGAAGGCCACTGCCTTGGCTGCGATGACGTGCTCCAGCGGGCCGCCCTGCTGACCCGGGAACACGGCGCTGTTGATCTTGCGGGCGTATTCCTCCTTGGCGAGGATGACGCCGCCGCGGGGACCGCCGAGGGTTTTGTGGGTGGTGGTGGTGACGACGTCGGCGTACGGCACCGGATTGGGGTGCAGCCCTGCTGCCACCAGGCCGGCGAAGTGCGCCATGTCCACCATCAGGTAGGCGCCCACGAGGTCGGCGATGCGGCGGAACTCGGCGAAATCGAGCTGACGGGAGTAAGCGGACCAGCCGGCGACGATCAGCCGCGGGCGGTGCTGAAGGGCCAGCGCTTCGACTTCGGCCATATCGATGCGGAGGTCGGATTCACGGACGTGGTACGGGACCACGTTGTAAAGCTTGCCGGAGAAGTTGATGCGCATGCCGTGGGTGAGGTGGCCGCCGTGGGCCAGGTCAAGGCCCATGATGGTGTCGCCCGGGTTCAGCAGCGCGAACATGGCGGCGGCGTTGGCCTGCGCGCCGGAGTGCGGCTGGACGTTCGCGAACTCGGCGCCGAAGAGGGCCTTCACGCGGTCGATGGCCAGCTGCTCGACGACGTCAACGTGCTCGCAGCCGCCGTAGTAGCGCTTGCCCGGGTAGCCCTCGGCGTACTTGTTGGTCAGGACCGAACCCTGTGCCTCCATGACTGCGGAGGGGGCGAAATTCTCCGAGGCGATCATTTCCAGGGTGGACTGCTGGCGGCCCAGCTCATTGGCAATGGCCTGCTGGACCTCGGGATCGACTACGGAAAGTCGCTCGTTCAACTGCTCAACCACGGATGCTCCTTTGAAATACCACTATTGCTATGACTGATATATCAGTGTGAGGTCAATGGTATGATTGGGATCACAAGAGAGTCAATAGCGGGAAGCAAAGTGGCACTGAGCTTCCGGTTGTACCCGATCGCTCAGTGGTGAAGCTGAGCGGTGAAGAACTGAGTAGCGATGAACGGAGCGGCACCTTGAATGCACTTCCTGCCCTGCCACCCGCCGAGGACGAAGTCCTGTCCCAGGCGGAGGCCGCCTACCGGCAGCTGCGCGACAAGCTGATCATGCTGGAGATCCGGCCGGGCGAACCCATCAATGACGGACAGCTGGCGGCCGAGCTCGGGTTTGGCCGCACCCCCGTGCGCGAGGCGATCAAGCGTCTGGAAGTGGACCACCTGGTGGTGTCCTATCCGCGCCGGGGAACGTTCGCCACCAACGTGGACTTCACCGAACTGGCCGACGTCTCCGAGGTCCGGGAGCTGCTGGAGCCCCTGGCTGCACGCAGCGCGGCCACCCGGGCAAACGCCGCCATGCGCCGCGAGCTGCTGCACGTCGCCGACACCATTGCCGGGCTGGATCCGAATCCCAGCGAGTCCCGCGACCTCATGCGCTACGACCTGACCGTGCACCGGCTGATCTACAAGGCGGCAGCCAACCCGCACCTGGAAGACACCCTGATCCGCTACGACAACCTGGCCACCCGCATCTGGTGCCTGGTCCTGGACAAGGTGCCCTCGGTGAGCGGCCACGTCACCGAACACGTCGAGCTGCTCAAGGCCGTGGCCGCCGGCGACGCCGACAAAGCGGGCGAGCTGGCCCTGCACCACGTCACGAGCTTCGAAGAGACCATCCGCAAGGTGCTCTAGGCAGCTCCCGCGACAAAAAGACGAAACGCTCTCTCACTTCCTGCGATTAAAAACGAAACGCTCTCTCACCTTTCGCCATAAAACCCGAGACGCTCTCTCACTTTCTTCAAGAAAGTGAGAGAGCGTTTCGCCTAAAGCGGCAGGAAGTGAGAGAGCGTCCAGTGGGCGCTGGTAGCCCTACCGACCGCCGCCGCCGATCACCCCGGCTTCCACGGCCTTCGTGACGGCGTCCGCCTCGGCCTGGGTCAGCTTGCCGTCGGTGACTGCGGTGTCCAGCCGGGTCTTGAGGGCGGCTGCGCGTTCGGCCTGGCCGGCCGCGCGGATTTCCTCCAGTGCCGCGGTGACCTTGGATTCCTCGACGCCGAGCGACTCCGCCAGGGACTTGGCCATCGCCGCATCCATGGCGGAGCGGTCCGGTCTGGTGCCTTCGGCCGGCGCTGTGCCGTCCGCCGCCGCGGTGGGCTTGTTGGCGTCCCGGAAGGCCTGGATCGCCTCGGTCACCTTGGCTTCCTCGACGCCAAGCTTCGTGGCAAGGTCAGCAGCCAGCTGGCCGCGGTCCCCTCCCTTGTGGCCGCCCCGCTTCCCGCTGTCAGTGGCCGCGGAACCGTCGGTGGACGCCGTGCTCACCGCCGACGCCGTGGCGCTCGGCGTTGGGGTTTCGGCAGCCGACGCCATTCCGGTGACTCCCAGGCCGGCGCCGAGCGCCAGTGCCCCGGCCGTAAGGCCAAGGGTTATTCTCTTCGTGCGTGACATCTGATGTCTCCTCGATCCGCCGTTGTGAACGGCTCTTTGGGGAAGAACGGCCGGTTTGCACCGTCCTTCACTCAAAGATGCAGGGCCAACATAAGGCACCGCTGTTCGGATCCTGTCGGCATGCTGTGAATGCAGGCCTGTAGGTCAATCATCTGTCATGGCTGCCAGAACGTGGGGGGTCAGCCGTTTCTTTTCCAGCTCTTTGGCCACCGGACGTTCATCAGCAGCAGCCCCAGCAGGAGCGAGTCAACGGTCATGATTGCGGCCATGAGGTAGGCCCAGCCGATCATCATGGCTTGTTCACCGCCAACCTGCGGCGTGAACACTTGGCGGGCATCGATGATCGCATATCAATCTCCTGACGTGGATCCCCCCAGTCAATCGATAGTCCACCAAGTGTGGCATGGCCGCGGCCCGGACGGAACGGCCCGCACTACTCGAATCCTGCCCTTGCGAGGCACCGAAAAGCGCGCGGAATACTCGTTAGATAATCGCCGCGCGCAGCTCCTTGGCGGCGAGCGCGGGATCGTCCGCGCTGTAGATGGAACCGCCGACGACGGCGACATCGGCACCCGCACGCTGCACGGCGTTGATGGTGGAGAGGTTAACTCCCCCGGCCACGGAGAAGGGCACGCGTGCTTCCTCCCCGGCGCTCAGGAGGACGTCGAGGTTGTAGCCCGGCTTGGCCTGCTCGTCGAGGCCTGCGTGGAACTCGATGAACTTGGCTCCCAGGGCGCGGGCCTCCTTGGCGCGGGTTACTTTGTCCGCAACGCCGATCAGGTCAACAACAACGCCCTTGTTGTGGGCCTTCGCTGCCTTGACCGAACCGGCGATGGTGGAATCGTCGGCGCCGCCGAGGACGGACACCAGGTCCGCACCGGCGCTGAAGGCGATCTCGGCCTCCAGCTCGCCAGCGTCCATGGTCTTCAGGTCCGCGAACACGATCTTGTCCGGGTGGGCGGTCTTGATGGCGGTCACCGCTGACAAGCCGGCGTTCTTCACCAGCGGGGTGCCCAGCTCGATGATGTCGACGTATTCGGCAACCTTGCCGGCGAGTTCGAGGGCGGCTTCGACGGTCAGGACGTCCATGGCGACTTGCAGTTTCATGTGTATATTCCTTGCTTGTTGAGGGGTTTGGCTGACTTGGTTCGGTGCGGCTATTCGAGGTTTGCGTGGCGAAGCCACAGATCCTCCGGTGCGATGGCTTCTTCATCCCAGAGGCTTTGGAACACCGCTTCCGTGGTGGTGAACAGCACCTGTTCGAAGAGGCTGCCCGAATACTGCCGGGACACAGCCGAACCGTGGTCCGTCTTTTGGGCGGCCGGAATTACGACGACGGCAGAGGCCGCCTCCGCGAGCGGAGAACCCGGGTTGGTGGTGTAGACGGCCACCCGCGCACCCTGGGCAGCTGCGGTCTGTGCCGCTTTCACGACACTGGACGTAGTGCCTGAGCCGGAGGCGGCGAGCAGCACGTCTCCCGCGCTGATGGCGGGGGCCGTGGTCTCACCCACCACATGAACTGCCCGCCCCAGGTGCATGAGCCTCATGGCGGCCATTTTCAGGACAAGGCCGCTGCGGCCGGCGCCGGTAACGAAGATCCTGTCAGCCAGCCGGAGCTCCGTGACGAGCGCCGCCACCTGGGCCGGGTCCACGCGGTGGAACACCTCGCAGATTTCGCCCTGGACAAGATCCCGGTTGCGGCCAAAGGCCCGGGAGGCATCGGCCAAGGACGTGTCGGCCAGACTCGCGTTGGCCAGGGCCGGGTCGGTTGCTGCGATGACGCTCATCAGTTGGTTCCCCCTTCACGAAAGTTGCTACCCCTTCATCCTCGCCCGCCTGTCGGGCGGGTCCAACGCCATGATCGGACAGTCTTGCCTACCCAAAGGGATAGGCATGCTCTGAAAGAGTCCGTAAACTGGGCGGGTGGATGCCCCCGATATCGCCCTGCTCGAAGCTGTTACCGCCCTGTCCACTGCTCCGCTGGCCGGCATCGCCCAGCGGCTGCGGGAGGCCACCCTGCCGTACCTGGGCTGCAGCGCCCTGGTTATCTTCACCGAGGACTGCACGGGCCGGCCGCAGAAGAAAGCCGGCGACGAGTCGATCATCAGCCGCGTGTCCATCGCCGAACTCGACCACATCCGGACGTCGCTCGCAGGCGAGTCAGGCACAGGCGATGCGTGGCAGGGCGAAGCCGTGCTCGGCGGCGCGGTGCGCCCGGTCCTTGCCTTGTCTTCACCGAGCAATGCCCTGCTGGTCCTCGCCGATCCGCAGCATCCTGCAGGAACTGCACACACGGCGGACACCGCCGCACGCGAAGCGGCAGGGCGCATGCTCCGCTACTTCTGGGCGATGGCGTCCGAGCGGATCCGGGAAAAGGTGGCCGACGCACCGCCGTCGTACTTGATCGAATCCCGAGCCGCTTCCGCCGAGCGGGTCAGGGTGACTGCGGAGCTGGTGGACCACCACTCCACCACCCTCGAGACGCTCCTCGCGGCGCTGCGGTCGCCCGCACTGAGCGACGATGCAGCGCGGAGGTCCGCCACCGACGTCGCCGCCAAGGCGCTCGTGGGACTCCGCACACTGAACGACCGCACCACCGACCTCGTGGAAGAACCCGTCGCCACTGCGTTCCAGCGACTCCGTGAGGACCTGAAACCGCTGATGAACTTCAGCGGCATCGACGTCCAGTTCATCGAGCCTCCCGTCAACGGCCGCGCCTTACCTGGCGAGGTTGCCCATGCGGCCCGGGCGATCGTCCGCGGGCTGGTGCTTGCCATGGTGGACCAGCAGGGAGTCCGACGGATCCGGACGCAGTGGGATTGCGACGGCGAGAACCTCCTGGTCAATGTCCGCGACGACGGTCCCGGCGAACTGTCCACGGACGCACCGAACATGGCCCGCCTCGCCCAGCGCGTCGAAGCCCTGTACGGGAGCATGTCGGTGGACGTGATGACTGGCTGGGGCGCCGACGTCGCCGTCTCACTCCCCCTCGATCCGCCCGCCCGGCAGCTGGCAGACGTTTCGGACTGGAAGCTGGGTGAACGCGAACTCGACGTCCTCCAGCTGCTGGCAGCCGGCCAGCGGAACCGGGCCATCGCCGCGAAGCTGCACATCAGCGAGAACACCGTGAAGTTCCACCTCCGGAACATCTACCGGAAGGTGGGCGCGTCCTCCCGCACGGAGGCGATCGCGATGGCGCACAGCAACGGCCTGCGTTAGGCCAGGGCCGCACAATGGGATCGAAAATCGGCAGATAGGACTCCGCACCATGGCAATCGAAGTTTGTCCGGCCACCCGCTTCGAGGACGTGAAAGCAATGGTGGGGCCCAAACGGCCCGACGCGACCGTGTGCTGGTGCCTGAGCTACCGCATTCCCTCCAAAGAGAACCTGGAGTTGCGCGGCCCGGAACGCGGAGAATTCGTGAGGGAACTGGTCCGGCAGGAACCGCCTCCCGGGGTGCTCGCGTACGACGGCGACGAGGTGGTGGGCTGGGCCGCTGTCCATCCGCGCGCCGACACCAGCTTCGCCCGCAACCGCAAGATCCCCCATGTTGACGACCTTGATGTGTGGTCGGTGTGGTGCATCCGGGTGCGGCCCGGGCACCGCGGCAAGGGAATCTCGTATCACCTGCTGCAGGGTGCCGTCGACTTCGCCCGCAGCCACGGCGCGCAGGCCATCGAAGGCTATCCCGTCGATAACCAGGGCAGGAAGGTTGACCTCACCATGGCCTACGTCGGCACGCGCAAGCTCTTCGAAGGGGCCGGCTTCACCAAGGCCGCAGACACCGAGTCCGTGGTCAACGGCTTTCCCCGCGTACTGATGCGGCTGGACCTGGACTGATGTCCACGCGCATAACGCAATGCCTGCTCCCGCACACCCCACGACATAGGATCGAAAGTGTGCGACTGACCGAGAGGTCGCTTTGGGCGGCATTGTGGCGGGTAAGCAAGCCGCAGAAACTACTTGAGAGTATGGATCATGGCTTCGAAGAACGACCCCGAATCCGACGTCGACGCGGAGTCGGGCCAGCACGGCGGCGTCCAGTCGGTGGACCGGGCCCTTGCGGTTTTGGAGATCCTGGCCCGGGACGGCCATGCCGGGGTGAGCGAAATCGCCGAGGAGATGGGCATCCACAAGTCCACCGTCTCCCGGCTGATGGGTTCACTGGTGGCCAGGGAGATGGTCCACCAGAACAGCGAACGGGGCAAATACCAGCTGGGCTTCGGCATCCTCAGGCTGGCAAGCTCCATCCCGGGCCGGCTCAGCCTGGTCCGTGAAGCCCGGTCCGTGCTGGAAAGCCTGGCCGAGGAATTCAAGGAGACGGTGAACCTGGCCGTCCTGCGCTCAAACTACGCCGTCAACGTGGACCAGGCGATGGGCCCCTCCACGCTCGCCACATACGACTGGGTGGGCAGCCTGACCCCGCTCCACGCGACGTCGAGCGGGAAAGTGCTGCTCGCAGCGCTGTCTGCGGACGAACGCGACCGCATCCTGAAGGAGACCGGCCTGCCGGCCCGCACGCCCCGGACCATCACCAACCGGAAGGAGCTGGAAACCCAGCTCCTTGACGTCGCCCGCGACGGCTACGGCGTGGTCCGCGAAGAGTTCGAAATCGGCCTCAACTCGATGTCCGTGCCGGTGTACAACCATGTGGGTGTTGTGATCGGGGCCGTGAGCATCTCCGGGCCGGCATTCCGTTTTGATCCGGAAACGGCACCCGGGCTCCTCGCGGAGCTGAAGCAGGCAGGGCTGCAGATCAGCGCAAAAATGGGCTATACCCGCCGCTAAGGCATCAGGTCCAGCACGCCCCACGCCGGCAGCGTTCAGAGGTCCTCGTTGAGCCGGTCGGTGAGAATCCGGTTGGCGTTGAACTGCAGGATGCCGAGCGACTCCTGGATCAGGGGTGAGGCGATGCTGCCCCTGCGCACCGCTGCGACGATGCGGCGCGTGGGTTTCGTCTGACCGGTGATGCGTAACCGAACCACGTTTTCGGCACCATGCAAAGGCGCCAGCCGGGGCAGCAGGCCGACGCCCAGCCCCGCTCCCACGAACGCGATGTGGGTTTCCCATTCAACGGCTTCATGGGCAATCCGCGGCGTCACCCCGACTGCCGTGAACGCCGCGGTGAAGAGGGAATGGTACGTGGAACCGGCGGCCTCCGTAATCCAGGGTTCCGATGCCAGCTCTTCAAGCGTCGCTGTCTGGCGTGATGCCAGCGGATGGTCACCGGGAATGATCACGTCCAGTGGATCGTCGAGCAGAACTCTCTGCTCGAAGCGCGGATCGTCCTCACCATAGCTGTCGGACTGCATGGCGACGATGACTGCAAGGTCGATTCGTTCCGCAATCAACAAGTCGAAGCAGCGGGCCGGTTCAGCTTCAAGAACCTGCACCTCCAGCAGGGGGCGTGTTGAGCGCAGGGTGGCGGCCAGCGGCGCGAGCAACTGGGCGGCTGCAGATGAGAATCCGCCGAGGCCAAAGTGGGACTGCACCTGGTCGCCAGCCTCCATGGCTGCGGCGCGCAGGTTCTCCCATTGGGCAATGAGGGGATCCGAGCCCGCCACCAGAAAGCGTCCCGTGGCGGTAAGCCGCAGGCCCCGGCCGTCTTTCGTCAGCAGCTGCATTCCAAGCACGCGCTGGAGCTCCCGCAATTGCGCGGAGACGGCAGAGGGAGAATAGCCCGTGAGCTCCGCGGTCGCGCCTATGGTGCCGCACCGGGCGAACACGCGGAGTGTGATAAGCCTCGGGTCGATCATGCATCTATTCTGCATGGTTATATTCAAAATCTTGCGCTTTTATTGCAGATGACGTGACTCTAATCTCAGATTACAAGTTCTTCGACCACGCCGTTAGCACCCGTGCACCCGTGATCAACACGCAACACCCACTACCCATGCCTCCCGGGAGGAAACCCATGACTGCTTCAGTGAACGTGCCCCTCAATTCACGCGGAAAACTCGCTGCATCATTGCCTGCCGAGCAGCTGGCAGAAATTACCGCATTGTTTGAGTTCCGGCGCACCGGATACTCCCTCGATGCCCCCTTCTACACCGATCCTTCGATCTTCAAGATCGACATGGAGGCAATTTTTGGCCAGCACTGGATCTTTGCCGCAAGCACCGCCGAACTGCCGGAGCCGGGCGACTACGTCACCGTCGACTACGGGCCCTACTCCCTGATAGTGCTGCGCAACGACGACGGAGCCGTGAACGTCCTGCACAACGTATGCCGCCACCGCGGCGCCCGCGTTCTCACCGAAGCGGCCGGCTCAACTGGAAACCTGGTCTGCGGCTACCACTCCTGGACCTACTCCCCGGAGGGCAACTTGATCCATGCCTCCGCGCCGGGTGAAACGAAGTTCGACAAGAGCTGCTTCGGCCTCAAGCGCGCCCAGGGCCGCGAGGTCGCCGGACTTATCTTCGTCTGCATTGCGGATGAACCGCCGACGGACTTCGACGAAACCGCAAAGATTTTTGAACCCTACCTGGCGCCCCACGATCTCTCGAAGACAAAAATCGCCTACCAGCAGAACATCATCGAAGAGGGCAACTGGAAGCTCGTCATGGAGAACAACCGTGAGTGCTACCACTGCGACGGCCACCCGGAGCTCGCCTGCTCCCTCTTCCCCACCTGGGGTCTGACGGAGGGCCTGATCCCGCCCCATCTTGAGGAAGTGTGGAACCGGAACAAGGAGGCCCAGTCCTCCCTCGAGGACCGGTGCCGCCGCTACGGCCTTCCCTACGAGGTGGTCGAGCAGCTTGACACGCGCATCGCCGGAATCCGCATCTCGCGGGAATCACTCGATGGAGAGGGCGAATCGTTCTCTGCCGACGGTCGGAGGCTTTCAAAGAAGCTGCTCGGTGACTTGCGCGACTTCCGCCTTGGCCGCTGCTCGATGCACCTGCAGCCCAACAGCTGGTTCCATTTCCTCGGCGACCATGTCATCACGTTCGGCGTCTTCCCCATCAACGAACACCAGAGCCTGGTACGCACCACTTGGCTTGTGGCTGACGACGCCGTGGAAGGCGTCGACTACGACCTGGAGAAGCTCACCTACACCTGGAAGCAGACGAACCTGCAGGACAAGGCGTTCGTGGAGCTGTGCCAGCAGGGTGCCGGCAGTCCCGCCTACGAGCCCGGTCCGTACATGAAGAGCGAATACCAGGTCGAGGCATTCATCAACTGGTACGTGCAGCGCGTGCAGGAGCACTTGGCGTGATTGAACTCCTCACTGAAACGGCAATCCAGGAACCACAGCGTATTCGCGGTCTTGAGATGCCCTGGAACAGGGTGATGGGAAGCACTGAGACACCCGCCCGGGCAGCCCGTGCTTTGGGCCCATGGCATCCGCAGGAGTTCATGGCCGAATGCGTCGAGACTATTCCCGAGGCCGGCGCCATGATGACCTTCGTGTTCCGCCGCTGCGACGGTGCGCCCCTGGCGTTCCGTGCCGGCCAGTACGTGAACGTCGCATTTCCCGTGAATGGCGAGGACCAGGAACCGGTGGACCGCAGCTACTCGCTGTCCAGTTCGCCCACCGAGCCGTGGACCTTCAGCATTACCGTCAAGTGCGACTCCACGGGACTGGTCTCGCCGTGGGTGCACGAGAACGTCAAACCCGGCACCGTCCTTGAGATGCTGGGACCGGTGGGAGCATTCCACCTGCCCGATGCCGACCGCCGGGCAAGGTATCTTTTGCTTGCCGCCGGCGCAGGCATCACTCCCATCATGTCCATGATGCGGACCATCCACTCCCTGCCCGGACACGCCGATGTTGTGGTGCTCTACCACGGCTCGGATGCTGGAGGCTTTGCCTTCCACCGGGAACTGGCCTATATCGCCTCCGTGGACTCACGCATCAAGGTCTACTACTCCCTGGGCGACCGCAGCGTACCGGAGGGGTGGGAAGGACTCAGCGGAAGACTGACGGCGGCCATGCTCGAGGAGGTGGCTCCGGACGCCAACGGCCGTCAGGTGTACGCATGCGGTCCTGAGGGTTACCTGAACACCGCCGCCGAGCTCCTCAAGAAGGTCGGTGTGGACGACACTTCCATCTATATGGAGTTCTTCTCCGGAGACCGCCAGACGCTCCTTGAATACCAGGCGGAGGTGGCCCTTGCAGCCGACGTCGCGGAGGAGATCGCCGAGGAGATCGCTGAATCCGCCGAGGACTACTTTGAAGGCCAGCCCGCCGCGTTCGGGCTCTACGAGCCTGGCTACGACGCTGACGGGACTCTGCAGGCCTCGGGCCTGCCGCTGGAAATCGTCGACCCGGACACGCCCGGCTCCGACCCCTCCGCCGACAGCCCGGTCGGGGAGCCGGAAGCCGGTTCCCCTGATGCCTCGAGCTTCGACACGGTGGGAACAGGCAGCCTCACCATGTCCTTCATGCGTACCGGCATCAATGTGCGGATCGACCCCGCCGAGCGCATCCTCGAGGTGGCACAGCGTGCCGGCGTCAGGATCGGCGCGAACTGCAAGGAAGGCATGTGCGGCTCCTGCAAGGTCGTCAAGCTTTCAGGGGAGATCGAGATGAACCACCAGGGCGGGATCCGGGCGCGGGAAATCTCTGCAGGCAAGTTCCTGCCCTGCTGCTCCATCGCGCAGACGGACCTGGTGATCGATGCCTGAATCCCTGTTCCGGCCCACTGTCAAGGCGCAGCCGGAACCCTGAAATAGGGCTTAAGACTTCAGAAAAGCCTTGACATGGCAATGTAATCCCGGCCACTCTGTTGCTTATCGTGAGACGTGTTGATCTTTGCGGAACAGCCGCCGCGATGGAAGCAAAGCTGGCCTTGATTACTGAATGCCAGGAAGACCCGATCTTCCGCCCGGCTGGGGGACGCCGGAGTACAGCGTCAAACCGAGAATCCAAACCAAAGGACTTGACATGGCTTTGAACAGCGACATCCGCACGGATGCCCACCCCCCCCTTGAGCTGGAGGAGCCCAAGCTCGTTCCTGCACCCGAGAACTCTCCTTCCTCCCACGATTCACACGATTCACACGATGCCGAGAACACCGAACAGATCATGCAGGAACTCCGCCAGACCAAAGCCGAGCAGGCTGTGGCAGAGCGGCGGAACCGCAAACTCACCCTCGACAAGGCCACCTTCGGCATCACCGGGGTCCTGGCCCTGGCCTTCGTGGCGTGGGGCTTCCTGGGCCGGGACAGCCTGGCCGCCACGTCAACAGCCGCCCTCGACTGGGTAATGGAGTACACCGGCTGGCTCTTTATGGTCCTAGCCTCGCTGTTCGTTGTTTTTGTGCTCTGGCTGGCCCTGGGCAAGTGGGGCAACATTCCCCTCGGCAAGGACGGCGAGAAGCCCGAGTTCCGGACCGTGTCATGGATCGCCATGATGTTCGCGGCCGGCATGGGCATCGGCCTGATGTTCTACGGCGTGGCCGAGCCGCTCTACCACTACATCTCCCCGCCGCCCGGAACGGTGGACGGACGGACGCCGGCAGCCATCCAGACCGCCATGGCAACCTCCATCTTCCACTGGACCCTGCACCCCTGGGCAATGTACGCCGTCGTCGGCATTGCCATGGCCTACGGCACCTACCGCCTGGGCCGCCGGCAGCTGATCTCCGCGGCGTTCACGTCGCTGTTCGGCATCAGGACGGTGGAAGGGCCGGTAGGCAAGTTCATCAACATCCTGGCGATCTTCGCCACGCTCTTCGGCACGGCGGCTTCCCTGGGTCTCGGTGCCCTCCAAATCGGCAGCGGCCTGACGTCGAACGGCTGGATCGGCGAGATCGGCACCCCCGTCCTGGTGGCCATCGTTGCCATCCTGACTGCGTGTTTCGTGGCCTCGGCGGTGTCCGGCATCAGCCGCGGCATCCAGTGGCTGTCCAACATCAACATGGTCCTGGCCGTTGTCCTGGCGCTCATCGTCTTCATCGCGGGGCCAACGCTGTTCATCCTCAACCTCATCCCCGCCGCGGTGGGCGACTACGCCAGGGACCTGGCCGAAATGTCCTCCCGCACCGAGGCCGTCGGTGACGAGGCCCTGCGCACCTGGATGTCCGGTTGGACTATCTTCTACTGGGCCTGGTGGGTGTCCTGGACGCCTTTCGTGGGCATGTTCATCGCCCGGATAAGCCGCGGCCGCACCATCCGGCAGTTCGTCACCGGCGTCCTGCTGGTACCCAGCATCGTCAGCGTCATCTGGTTTGGCATCTTCGGCGGAACGGCCTTCAAGATCCAGGAGGACGCGGACAAGGCAGGCACGGCCGGCCTCGTGTCCATGGCCAGCGGGTCACCGTCCATCGACTTTGACGGAGCCCTGTTCGACCTGGTGAAGAACATGTCCATGCCGGCCTGGCTGACCGCGGCGGTCATCGTCCTCGCCATGGTCCTGGTGGCCATCTTCTTCATCACCGGAGCCGATTCCGCATCGATCATCATGGCATCCCTGAGCTCCAACGGATCCTCCGACCCGAAGCGCGGACTGGTCATCTTCTGGGGCCTCCTCACCGGCGCGGTTGCCGCCGTGATGATGCTGGCCGGCGGCGATGAACCGTCCGAGGCGCTCTCCGGCCTGCAGCGGATCACCATCGTGGCGGCCCTGCCGTTCGTGCTGGTGATGCTGCTGCTGTGCTTCGCCCTGGTCAAGGACCTGCGCCGGGATCCGCTGTCCCTCCGGCGCCGACTGGCGGACTCCGTAGTGGAGCGCGCCATTCGCAGCGGCGTGGACCAGCACGGCGGCGTCCAGTTCGATCTCGTTACCAAGCATCAATGTGATCAGCGCTGTCCGGACGACGGCCGCTGCGCGGCTTCCCCCGCTGACACCCAAGCCCCCGCAAAGAATTAGGAGTAGACCATGACCACAGTCCTCGAAGGCCGCCCCACCGGTAACGCGACGGTGGAGGCCGGCGACGTTGCCGGCGTCCGCGGCACTGACACCGTACAGTATGTCCTTACCCTTGCGTGCCCGGAGCGCCCCGGAATCGTCCGGGCCATCACAGCATTCCTCGCTGATCGCGGCTTCGACATTGTTGAACACCAGCAGTTCGATGACCACATCAGCGGCAAGCTCTACCTGCGCACGGCCTTCACTCCGGGAGACAAGGAAATTTCCGCGGAAGGCCTCAGCGCGGAGTTCGCCGCCGTCGCCGATGAGTTCGACATGGAATTCGCCATCCACGATGGCCGCCCCCAGCGCCTGCTGGTGATGGTTTCCAAGTTCGGCCACTGCCTCAACGACCTCATCTTCCGCTGGCGCGCCGGCAGCCTGGGTGCGGAGATCGCCGTCGTGGTGTCCAACCACGAGGACCTCCGCCCCATGGCGGAAGCCGCCGGCCTGCCGTTCATCCACGTCCCGGTGACGGCCGCTACCAAGCCCGAAGCGGAAGCGCGCCTGCTGGAACTGGTGGCCGAGTACAACGCGGACCTGGTGGTGCTGGCACGCTACATGCAGGTCCTGTCCAACGACCTGTGCGCCAGTCTCCGCGGCCGCGCCATCAACATCCACCATTCCTTCCTGCCCGGGTTCAAGGGGGCCAAGCCCTACCACCAGGCCTATGACCGCGGCGTGAAGCTCATCGGAGCCACCGCGCACTACGTCACCGCAGACCTGGACGAGGGACCGATCATCGAGCAGGAAGTGTTCCGGGTGGACCACAGCCTGGACCCGAACGCACTGGTCACTGTAGGCAGGGATGCCGAATCGCAGGCACTGTCCCGCGCAGTTAGGTGGCACAGCCAGCACCGGGTCCTGCTCAACAACACCCGCACCGTCGTCTTCCGCTAACGCCAACGCCCGCAAAGCTAAACAGGAGAAACAACACCATGAGCGCATCACCACGCGTTGTCATTATCGGCGCCGGCATTGTCGGAACCAACCTTGCCGACGAACTCGCCACCCGCGGATGGACCAACATCACGGTGGTGGAACAGGGTCCGCTGGAACTTGCCGGCGGCTCCACCTCGCACGCGCCGGGCCTGGTGTTCCAGAACAACCCGTCACGGACCATGACCGAGTTCGCCACCTACACGGTGAACAAGCTGCTGGCCCTGAGCAAGGACGGCGAGTCCTGCTTCAACCAGGTTGGCGGCCTGGAGCTGGCAACCACCCCCGAGCGCCTCGCCGACCTCAAGCGCAAGATGGGCGTGATGACCTCCTGGGGCGTCGAAAGCCGGATCGTCGACGCCGACGAATGCGAAAAGTTCTACCCCCTCCTGAACACCGGCAAGCTCACTGGCGGCCGCGAAGTCCTGGGCGGCCTGCTCATCCCCACCGACGGCCTGGCCCTGGCCGCCCGCGCGGTGCAGTTGCTGATCGAGCGCTCCAGCGAGCGTGGCGTGACCTTCCTCGGCTCCACCACCGTGACCGGCATCGCCCAGGAGGGCGGCAAGGTGACCGGCGTCGAAACCGAGAACGGGCTGATCCCGGCCGACATCGTGGTGTCCTGCGCAGGTTTCTGGGGCCGTGAACTCGGCAAGATGGTGGGCTTGGAAGTCCCGCTGCTGCCGCTGGCCCACCAGTACGCCATCAGCACTCCGCTGCCCGAACTTGAGGGCGTCAACGAGCTTCCCAAGGGTGCCAGCAAGCCCATCCTGCGCTACCAGGACAGGGACCTCTACTACCGCGAATGGGGAGACCGCATCGGCATCGGCAGCTACGCCCACCGTCCCATGCCGGTGGACATGTCCGCCCTGCCGAAGGTCTCCGCGGAGGAAATGTCGGACCACCGCATGCCGTCCCGCCTGGATTTCACCCTGGAAGACTTCCTGCCCGCCTGGGAGGACAGCCAGGACCTGCTGCCGGCGCTGCGCAACTCCGAGATCCAGGACGGCTTCAACGGCATCTTCTCCTTCACCCCCGATGGCGGCCCGCTCATGGGCGAGGCGCCCGACCTCGAGGGCTTCTTCGTGGCCGAGGCCGTCTGGGTCACCCACTCCGCCGGCGTGGCCAAGGCCATGGCAGAGCTGCTGATCGAGGGCCGGTCCCGCACCGACCTGCACGGCTGCGAGCTCACCCGCTTTGAGAAAGTCCAGACCAGCGACGAGTACGTCAGCGAAACCTCCCAGCAGAACTTCGTGGAAATCTACGACGTCCTGCACCCGCTGCAGCCCAAGGAATCACCGCGGGACCTGCGCGTCAGCCCGTTCAACGTCCGGCAGAAGGAGCTGGGCGCATTCTTCCTGGAGTCCGCCGGCTGGGAGCGCCCGCACTGGTTCGAAGCCAACCGCGGGCTGCTGGCCGAACTGCCGGCTGAATGGCAGGCGCCCGAACGGGACGAGTGGGCAGCCATGTTCTCCTCCCCCATTTCGGCGGCCGAAGCGTGGAAGACGCGCACCGCCGTCGCGCTGTACGACATGACGCCGCTGAAGCGGCTGGCCGTCAACGGACCGGGCGCCCAGGCGCTGCTGCACCGGCTCAGCACGGGCAACATCGCCAAGAAGCCCGGCGCCGTCACCTACTGCCTGCTGCTGGAGCACGACGGCGGCATCCGCAGCGACGTGACAGTGGCCCGGCTCGCTGAGGAACAGTTCCAGCTCGGTGTGAACAGCAACGTGGACTTCGACTACCTCCGCGTGGAAGCCCGCAAGCAGTCCGCCGCGGATCCCGCCCAGTGGGTGCACGTCTCGGACATCACCGGCAGCACCTGCTGCATCGGACTGTGGGGCCCGCTGGCCCGGGAAGTGATCGGCAAGCTCAGCACTGACGACCTCTCCAACGACGGCCTGAAGTACTTCCGCACCAAGGAAATCTCGGTCCGTGGCATCCCCGTCACAGCCATGCGGCTCTCCTACGTGGGCGAGCTCGGCTGGGAGCTGTACACCACCGCCGAGTACGGGCTGAAGCTGTGGGACCTGCTGTTCGAGGCGGGGCAGGAGCACGGCATCATTGCGGCCGGGCGCGGCGCGTTCAACAGCATGCGGCTCGAGAAGGGTTACCGGCTGTGGGGCACGGACATGACCTCGGAGCACCACCCCTACCAGTCAGGCCTCGGCTTCTCAGTGGCCAAGGACAAGACGGGCTTCGTGGGGGCGGAGGCTCTGGCGGCACTGAAGGAACAGCAGCCCGACAAGGTGCTTCGGTGCCTGACCGTGGACGACGGCACCTCACTGGTCCTGGGCAAGGAGCCCGTGTACGTCAACGGCGAGGCCGCCGGGTACGTCACCAGCGCCGCCTACGGCTACTCGATCCGCAAGCCCCTCGCCTACGCCTGGCTGCCTGCCGCGGTTTCCGAGGGCGACCCCGTGGAGGTTGAATACTTCGGCAGGCGCATCGCGGCAACCGTCACGGCCGAACCGCTGTTCGATCCCGGCATGGAACGGCTCCGCGGGTAGTTCGACGACGGGTCAGGACGACCGTACCGCCGTCCTGACCCCCTACTACGCCAGAACGACGGCGACACACCGGCAGGTCCGGAGTGTCGCCGTCGTTCGCGGTTAAACAGGGTCACGACGGCGGGCGGCCGGGGCTGGGCGGCTGGGGATGGGGCAGCTGGGGTGGGCGGCCGGGGGTGGGCGGCTGGGGTGGGGCGGCTGGGGCTGGCGGGGCCGAAGTCCTAGCCGGCTGCGTAGACGTCGGTTTCACGCTTCAGGCGGCGGGTGATCAGTTCCACCCTCCTGGACATGTGCGTGCCCACCTGGAGCCGGTCGCCAGGCCAGCTGGAGGCCTCCCGGGAGTCTTCGAGCGCCTTGGCCAGGGCCCTGGATAGGGCATAGACCTTCCAGGCGTGCTTCAGGTAGTGGACGGTCCGTTTCTTGTAGCCGGGCGCCTGCTGCACCAGGTGGATGGCGGCGCGCGCCAGGGCTTCGCCCAGCAGCTTCTCCCCGCTTTGAATTCTTTCCATGCGGACCTTCACCATCCCCAGTGCGCCGACTGACTCTTACTCGACCCTTCCTTCGAGTGTGGCGAAGGTGGCTCAGCGTCGGCTCAAGGCTGTGCAAGGATTTGCTCAAGACCCTGCCGGGACACCGAACGAGGGCGACGGAGTATGTTGGGGTACCGACGAAAGGTGGATCGCCATGACGGAGCCGGACTGGGTCCAACACGCTATCTGGTGGCAGGTCTATCCCATCGGATTTGTCGGCGCGGAGCCTACTGCCGACATAGGCGCCGGCCCAGCGGGCGGAGCAGCGGCCCAGCCCGTGGTCCACCGGCTGGGCCAGCTGGTTCCCTGGCTCGACTACGTCGTGGAACTGGGAGCTTCCGGCCTTGCGTTGGGACCGGTCTTCGCCTCGGAAACCCACGGCTACGACACCACCGACTACTTCCGCATCGATCCCCGGCTGGGTGACGACGCGGACTTCGACGAACTCATTACCCAGTGCCACGCCCGCGGACTGAAGGTCCTGCTCGACGGCGTCTTCAACCACGTGGGCCGCAGCTTCGGGCCGTTCCAACGCGTGCTCGCGGAAGGCCCCGACGCTCCCGCCGCCTCATGGTTCCGCCTGCAGTGGCCGGACTCCGGGTGGACGCCGGGGACCGAGCCCGGCTACGACGATTTCGAGGGCCACCACCACTTGGTGGCCCTCAACCACGACGAACCCGGGGTCGCCGCCCTGGTCACTGACGTGATGAAGCACTGGCTGGGCCGCGGGGCGGACGGGTGGCGGCTTGACGCAGCGTACGCCGTGCCGGCGTCGTTCTGGGCACCGGTGCTGGCGGAGGTGCGCCGCGACTATCCGGAGGCCTACTTCGTGGGCGAGTACATCCACGGCGACTTCGCCGATGAGGTGGAGCGGAGCACCCTGGACTCGGTCACCCAATACGAGTTGTGGAAGGCCGTCTGGAGTTCCCTCAACGATGCCAACTTCTACGAACTCGCGTCCGCCCTGGAGCGCCACAACGGGTTCCTGGACAGCTTTGTGCCGCTCACGTTCGTGGGCAACCACGACGTCACCCGGCTGGCCAGCAAGCTGGAGAACCCGGATCAGCTGGCCCTTGCACTTACCGTCCTGCTGACCGTGGGCGGGACGCCCAGCATCTACTACGGCGACGAGCAGGCCTTCCGCGGCGTCAAGGAGGACCGCGCCGGCGGCGATGACGCGGTCCGTCCGGCATTCCCCGCCGGCCCCGCGGACCTGGCAGCGGCCGGCTGGCCCGTTTACCACCTGCACCAGGAACTGATCAGCCTCCGACGGCGGCACGCCTGGCTGCACCGCGCCCGCACCACTGTGCTGACTCTCAGCAACGAGCACCTCGTCTACCAAGTCAGGGGCGACGGCGGTACAGGCGACGGCGGTGCACGCGACGGCGGTGCGCTGACAGTCGCGCTGAACCTTTCCGTCACGCCGGCGGACCTGCCCGTGCCGGCAGGATCAGGCACCCTGCTGGCCGGACAGGCCCGCCAGCATCAGGAACGCGACGCCGTGGGCCTGCCCGGTTACGGGTGGGCGGTGCTGGGAAGCAGCTAGCAGCCCTAGCTGGCCGCCGCCGGACCAGCCAACGCCGCAGTTTCCGGCAGGCCTTCAGTCAGCTGCGCTCCGCCTTCCGCCAGGTGCGGCACGAAGCGGACGAACATGGCCTTGAAACCGGGGGTGTTGGATTCCCTGGCCACGTTCTCCTTGTGGACCAGGGCGTTGGCCTCGGGGAAGTACGCCGCGGCGCAGCCCTTCGCCGTCGGGTACGCCACCAGGCGGAACTTGTCCGCCTGCCGGTCGTGGCCACGGAAGGTGCTGACCACGTCCACGAGGTCGCGGTCCTTTAAACCGAGTTCCGCCAAGTCCTCCGGGTGCACCAGAATCACGCGCCGGCCATCCGAAATTCCCCGGTACCGGTCATCCAGGCCGTAGAACGTGGTGTTGTACTGGTCGTGGCTGCGGATGGTCTGGAGAACCAGGTGGCCCTCGGGCGGGGTCAGGTATTCCAGCGGGCTGACCGTGAAGCGTCCGCGGCCGATGTCCGTCTTGAAGGACCGGGTGTCACGCGGCGGGTTGGGCAGCACGAAGCCGTTTTTGGTCCGGACCCTGGCGTTGAAGTCTTCGAAGCCGGGCAGCACCCGCGAGATGTGGTCCCGAATGACGTCGTAGTCCTCAGCCATGGCCTTCCAGTCCACGGAATGGCCTTCGCCGAAGGTGGCCTCGGCCATCCGTGCCACGATCACCGGTTCGGCGAGCATGTGTTCGGACACCGGGTGGAGCCTGCCCTGCGTCGAGTGCACCACGGACATGGAGTCCTCCACGGACAGGAACTGCGCACCTCCCGGGTGCTTGTCGTCCTTGTCGGTCCGGCCCAGCGTGGGCAGGATCAGGGAGGTGCGGCCGTGGACCACGTGGGACCTGTTCGGTTTGGTGGAGATGTGGACGGTCAGGCCGATCCGCTGCATGCCCGCTTCCAGTGTCTCCGTGTCGGAGCAGGCCAGGGAGAAGTTGCCGCCCATGGAGACGAAAACGTCCACCTCGTCGCGTTCAAAGGCTTCCATCGACTCGACGGCGTCGTACCCGTGGTGCCGCGGGGACTGGATGCCGAACTCGCTGTCCAGTGCTGCGAGCAGCCACTCCTTGGGTTTCTCCCAGATGCCCATGGTCCGGTCGCCCTGGACGTTGGAGTGTCCGCGGACCGGGCAGGCTCCGGCGCCGGGCTTGCCGAAGTTACCCTGCAGGAGCAGGACGTTGACCATTTCCTTGATGGTGTCCACCGAGTGGGGCTGCTGCGTGACGCCGAGGGCCCAGCAGAAGATCGTGGCCTTGGACCGGATCAGCATCCCGGCAACGTCCTCGATCTGCGTCCGGGCCAGGCCTGTCGCTTTCTCCGTCTCCGCCCAGTCCAGCTCCCGGCGGGCGTCGCGGTACGCGTCGAAGCCGTCTGTCTGCGCGTCGATGAAGGAACGGTCGACGACGGTGCCGGGGTTCCGCTCTTCCTCCTGCAGGAGCAGGTGGCCCAGTGCCTGGAACAGCGCAAGGTCCCCGCCCACCTTGATCTGGAGGTACTCGTCGGCCAGGGGCGTGCCGCCGCCGACGACCCCGGCGATGGTCTGGGGGTCTTTGAAGTTGAACAGGCCGGCCTCCGGCAGCGGGTTCACCGCCACCACCTTGCCGCCGTTGTCCTTGCACTCCTTCAGCGCCGAGAGCATCCGGGGATGGTTGGTGCCCGGGTTCTGGCCGACCACGAAGATGAGCTCCGAGTCGTGGATGTCGTCCAGCGACACGGTGCCCTTGCCGATGCCGATGGTCGGGTTCAGCGCCGAACCTGAGGACTCGTGGCACATGTTCGAGCAGTCCGGCAGGTTGTTGGTGCCCAGTGCCCGCGCGAACAGCTGGTACATGAATGCCGTCTCATTCGCGGTGCGCCCGGAGGTGTAGAAGACGCAGCGGTCCGGGGTGCTGGCCCGGATGTGCTCGCCGATCAGTTCGAAGGCCTCCACCCAGGAGATCGGTGAATAGTGGGTTTCGCCTTCGCGGATCACTACCGGCTCGCTGAGCCTGCCCTGGTTGCCCAGCCAGTACTCTGTCTTGCCCGACAGCTCGGCGATGGAATGCCTGGCCCAGAACTCGGCGCCCACTGTCCTGAGGGTGTTCTCCTCGGCCACCGCTTTGGCACCGTTCTCACAGAATTCAGCCGTCTTGCGTTTCTTGTCCGATTCCGGCCAGGCGCAGCCGGGGCAGTCGAAGCCGCCGCGCTGGTTCAAGCGCAACAGCGAATGGGCCGTACGCGACACCCCGGCCTGCGCCACGGCGCGCTCCAGCGCCACCATCACGGCCTTGACGCCGGCAGCTTCCTTTTTTGGTGCGTGGACTTCGAGGTTGTCCTCGTTGATGTCCTCGACCGGTGCGGGCTGCCGCCCGAACTTGAGGGGTTTCACTGGCTTACCTTGGCCAGCGTCTCGCGCTCCGCCGCAATGGTGGTGCTGTCCCCGTGGCCGGTGCGGACCACCGTGCCGGCAGGCAACGTCAGCAGCCGCTGCCTGATGGAGTCGAGGATGGTGGGGTAGTCGCTGTAGGACCGGCCCGTGGCACCCGGGCCGCCGTTGAACAGCGTGTCCCCGGTGAACACCGTTCCTTCGTCCTCGAGGTGGAAGCACGTGGAGCCCGGCGAGTGGCCCGGGGTGTGCAGGGCACGCAGGGTGGCCCCGCCCACCTGGAAGACGTCGCCGTCCGCGAGGTAGCGGTCCGGCTTGACGTCGGGATAGACCTGCTCCCACAGCACCAGGTCGTCCGGGTGGAGGTAGACCGGTGCGTCCACGGCCTCTGCCACGGCACGCGCCGCACCGATGTGGTCGTTGTGCGCGTGCGTCAGCAGGATGGCCAGGACCTTACGGCCGCGGACCTGGTTGATGATCGCTTCGGCGTCGTGCGGGGAGTCGATGATCACGCATTCGTCCTCGTTCCCCACGATCCAGACGTTGTTGTCCACGTCCCAGGTGCCGCCGTCGAGCGAAAACGTGCCCGAGGTGACCAGGTTCTCGATGGTGACGCTCATACGGACGCCGCTTCCGGGGCGGTCTGAGCGGCGGTGACGGTTTCAGTGCCCGGGTGGATTTCCACCACGGACCGCAGCACCTTGCCCTCGTGCATCTTGGCGAACGCCTCCTCCACCTGGTCGATGGTGATGCGTTCGGTGACGAAAGCGTCCAGGTCCAGGTTTCCCAGCTTGTAATGCTGAACCAGCATGGGGAAGTCACGGGAGGGCAGGCAGTCGCCGTACCACGAGGACTTCAGGGAACCGCCGCGGCCA
This sequence comes from Arthrobacter sp. LjRoot78, assembly GCF_964254335.1. NCBI lineage: Bacteria > Bacillati > Actinomycetota > Actinomycetes > Micrococcales > Micrococcaceae > Arthrobacter > Arthrobacter sp. LjRoot78. The sequence goes on from NZ_CAXUTG020000001.1 coordinate 4,121,297, forward strand.
AAGACGTCCAGCAGCGGCAGCTCGAGCTTCATGTCCGGCGTCGGAACACCCACCAGCACCACGCGGCCGGCGAGGTCGCGCGCGTAGAAGGCCTGCTTGTACGTTTCGGGGCGGCCCACGGCTTCAATCACGACGTCGGCGCCGTTGCCGCCCGTGAGTGCCCGGATGGCTTCGATGGGATCTTCCTTGCTGGAGTCCACGCCGTGAGTGGCGCCCAGGGACTTGGCCATTTCCACCTTGTTGGCGTCGATGTCCACCGCGATGATGGTAGTGGCACCGGCCAGCTTTGCCCCGGCGATCGCCGCGATGCCCACGCCGCCGCAGCCGATGACGGCGACGGATTCGCCGCGCTTGACCTCGCCGGTGTTGATGGCGGCGCCAATTCCTGCCATCACACCGCAGCCGAGGAGTCCGACGGCGGCGGGATCGGCGTCGTCGTCAACCTTGGTGCACTGCCCGGCGGCGACGAGCGTCTTCTCCGCGAAGGCGCCGATGCCGAGCGCGGGCGAGAGCTCCGTGCCGTCCTCAAGCGTCATCTTCTGCGTTGCGTTGTGCGTGTTGAAGCAGTACTGCGGCTGGCCTTTGGCACAGGCGCGGCATTCGCCGCACACAGCACGCCAGTTCAGGATCACGCGGTCGCCGGGGGCCACTTCGGTGACGTCCGGTCCGACGGCGCTGACCACACCGGTGGCCTCGTGGCCCAGCAGGATGGGGAAATCGTCGGTGATTCCGCCCTGCTTGTAGTGCAGGTCCGTGTGGCAAACGCCGCAGGTGAGGATGTCCACCAGCGCCTCGCCCGGGCCGGGATCCGGCACCAGGATGGTCTCCACCGAGACCGGAGCGTTCTTTTCCTTGGCGATGACGGCTTTTACTTTGTGAACCATGATTCGTGTGTTCCTTTCCTGAGCCCGGGAGGACTCGTTGGCAACGGCACCCGTTGCCAATCTAGCTGACTCGTTGCGGTTCCAAATCTTCGTGCAGGACGACCCGCACTACGGTGTGCGCTGCTTCCTGCGTGCGGACGGCGCTGCCGCATGCCCTGCAAGGATGCCCGTCCGGTGCCGGATCTTCAGACGGTAGAGCAGTGCCCCGCCGATCGCGACTGGACCGACGAAGATTACGCCGCCCCGGTGGACTGCGGGGTCTAACGTCCCGGGCATCCGGAACAAGACGCAGGAGTTCTCCGTCATTCTGCAAAGTCTCCTTGTTCGTCGTGGGAGCCAGCGTGGAACGCCACCCCTTGGATCGGGAGGCCGGCCTGAACACCACGGAGTCAGTTCCGCTGAATTGCGTATTACACAACACGATGCACATAGCGCGTACTAGAAAAATATGACAGCCGCCACACGGGGTGTCAACAGATCGCCGCAGTGCTACCTGGCACCAACGCGTCGAATCTTCGAACCATATCTAATTTCCTGCAACCGCGTCGCTTTCAGTGCAACATGTTTTCACCAACACGGCTTTCACATCGCCTCCTGGTGGTAATTCCATGCGCAAAGTTCAAGACGGTGAGGCACGAAGGTATTGACTGTGGTGCATGTCACGCCTAATCTGGTGCAACAGCGTTGCGCTGAATGCAACCCCAAACACCTTGGTGGATACATGAGTAACGAAACTTCCTCTCCCGCTCTTGCGGGGGAACGTGGCGCGGAGCAGGATGGCGTGCATGACGGCCGCCGCGCCGGCCGCAGTACGTTGAGCGGCCAGAATTTCCAACCTGCTGACGACGGTGTCAGCAAGGACACGCGCCGCAGAGTCATCGCGGCCAGCTTCATCGGCAACTTCGTTGAATGGTTCGACTACGCCGTTTACGGCTACCTGGCCGTCACGATCGCCACTGTCTTTTTCCCTGAATCAGATCCCCAGACCGGGCTTCTGCTGACCTTCGCCCTGTTCGCGATTTCATTCCTGGTGCGCCCGCTCGGCGGGTTCGTCTGGGGCCATATCGGTGACAGGGTGGGCCGGCGCACGGCCCTCTCCCTGTCCATCCTGATCATGTCCGGTGCGACGTTCTGCATAGCCCTCATTCCGGGCTACAACACAATCGGCATCTGGGCTCCGATCCTGCTTCTGATCATCCGGGTGGTCCAGGGCTTCTCAGCCTCAGGCGAGTACGCCGGAGCGTCGGCCTTCCTCGTCGAGTACGCCCCCGCCAACAAGCGCGGCCTCTACGCCGCGGTGGTTCCCGCGAGCACCGCGGCAGGCCTGCTGCTAGGTTCCCTGCTGGCGGGCCTGCTGACCATACTGCTCAGTTCCGATGCGATGCAAAGCTGGGGTTGGCGCCTGCCGTTCCTGCTGGCCGCCCCGATGGGCCTGATCGGACGCTACATCCGGACCAAGCTGGAAGACACCCCCGTATTCCGCGAAATGGCCGCGGAGGACGATGCTGTGAAGGCACCCGTTTCAAGCCTGTTCCGGAACCACTGGCGGCAGCTGCTGCAGGCCGTCGGAGCGGTGCTGCTGAACGCCGTCGGCTTCTACGTGATCCTCAGCTACATGCCCACCTACCTGTCCTCGGAGCTGGGCCTCGGCGAGACCGAATCATTCCTGGCCACCACCGTCGCACTGGTGACATACATCGGTTTCATCTTCCTGACGGGAATGCTGTCGGACCGTTACGGACGCAAGAAGGTACTCATTGCCGCGTCCGTGAGCTTCATCCTGCTGACGGTGCCCGCGTTCGCGCTTCTGGGAACCGGGAACTTCCTTGTAATTGTCCTGGTCCAGATCCTGCTGGGCGCCATGCTCACGCTCAACGACGGGACGCTCCCCAGCTTCCTGGCAGAAATGTTCCCCACCCGTGTCCGCTACAGCGGCTTCGCCGTCAGCTTCAACCTCTCCAACGCGCTCTTCGGCGGCACCGCCCCGTTTATGGCAACGCTCCTGATCGCCGCCACCGCCAGCGATCTCGCCCCGGCCTGGTACCTCGTCGCAGCGGCAGTCATCTCCCTGATCGCCGTCGCGCTCTCCAGGGAAACCTGCAAAGAACCGCTGCGCCACGAATAAAGACTTCCTCCCACCTCAAAGTAACTGCACCACAGAAAGGCACCACCACAATGACCACCACAACATCCGAGAACGCAACGTCCGTCGCCGAACTGGAGCGACTCAAAGTCCTCAAGAACGGCGACAAGGTCAAGCTCACCTTCTCCGACACTGAGTTCGAGCGTCGCATCGCCGGTCTGCGCCGCATCATGGTGGAAAAGGATCTGGACGCCGTTGTCCTGACCAGCTACCACTCCATCAAGTACTACTCCGACTTCCTTTTCACCACCTTCGGCCGCTCCTACGCCATGGTTGTCACCAAGGACGACACCGTCACCGTCACCGCCAACATCGACGCCGGCATGCCCTGGCGCCGCAGCTTCGGCGACAACATCGTCTACACGGACTGGCGCCGCGACAACTACATCTTCGCCATCCAGGAAGTGCTGCGCACCCGCGGCATCAACCCCCGCCGGCTCGGCGTCGAGGACGACTCGCTGCCGCTGGATAACCGCAACAAGATCCAGGCAGCCTTCGCATCGGCCACCCTGGTGGACGTTGCCCAGGCTGCGATGCGCCAGCGGATGATCAAGTCCGCAGAGGAGATCGAGGTCATCAAGCACGGTGCACGCATCGGAGACCTCGGCGGCGAGGCCATCCGCAACGCCATCACGGCCGGCATCACCGAGTACGAGGTCGCCCTGATCGGCACCGAAGCCATGGTCCACGAGATTGCCCGGACCTTCCCGGATTCGGAAATCCGCGACACCTGGGTGTGGTTCCAGTCCGGCATCAACACCGACGGCGCGCACAACTGGGGCACCACCCGCAAGATCCAGGAACACGACATCCTGTCGCTGAACTGCTTCCCGATGACCTCGGGCTACTACACGGCGCTGGAGCGCACCCTGTTCTACGGCGAACCGGATGCCCGCTCGCTGGAACTGTGGAACATCAACGTGGAAGTCCACAAGCGCGGACTCGAACTCATCAAGCCCGGCGCCGTCTGCAAGGACATCGCCGCTGAACTGAACGAGATCTACGTCGGCTACGGCCTCCTGGCCAACCGCACCTTCGGTTACGGACACTCCTTCGGCGTCCTCAGCCACTACTACGGCCGAGAAGCGGGGCTGGAGCTCCGCGAGGACATCGACACCGTGCTGGAACCGGGCATGGTGGTTTCCATGGAGCCGATGATCACCGTCCTGGACGGCGAGCCGGGCGCCGGCGGCTACCGCGAGCACGACATCCTGGTGGTCGGCGAAGACGGCGCGGAGAACATCACCAAGTTCCCGTTCGGTCCGGAATACAACATCATCGGGGCATAGCACCTGCCGCATTTGCCACCGCCCGAAAGCGGCGCCACGTCATCCGTGGCGCCGCTTTCCGGCTCTCATACGGAATGATGGTGGACACCATGACCTCTGAAGAAACTCCTGAAACCAGCACCAACGGCGACACCAAGGGCACGTCGGTCATCGTCAACGCCATCGCCGTGCTGCGGAGTTTTACCGCTGACGAGCCGCTGCTCGGCGTCACCGAGATAGCAAACCGCGTCGGCCTGCACAAAAGCACCGTCTCCCGCATTCTGGCCACGTTCGAACAGGAACACCTGGTGGAACGCGATCCGGAGACCCGCAGGTTCCGCCTGGGCCTGGGCCTGATCGCCGTTGCCGGACCGCTGCTGGCCGAACTCGAAGAGCGCCGCGTGGCCTACCCCGTCCTGCGCGAACTCACGGAACAGACCGGCGAAACAAGCGCGCTCATGGTGTGGAACGGGTCCGAGTCGATGTGCGTGGAGCAGATCGCCAGCCACCACCAGATCAAGCACACCACCCCGTTGGGCGCACGGTACAAGGACGCACTCAGCGCTTCCGTGCAGGTCTTCCTTGCCGCCGAGCCGGCCGAGCGCGTGCGGGTATTGCTCCGCAGCGGCGAGATAACCCATCCGGGCCTGGACGAAACCAGCCTCGAGGCGTACCTGATCCGGCTGGGCGACGTCGCCCGGCGCGGCTGGGCCACCAACTACGGCGAGTCATCACTGGATGAGGTGGGCCTGGCCGCCCCCGTCTTCGACCACCGCGGCGACATCGTGGCGGCGGTCCTCATCCCGGCGCCCCGCTTCCGGGTTTCCCCGGACACACTGCAGCGCCTCGGCGAGTCCTGCAAGGCTGCCGCGGACCGGGTCACAGCCCGACTCGGCGGCGCCGCGCCCGCACGCTGACCCCGGACGCTCTCTCACTTCCTGCGGGTTTCTCCCCGACGCTCTCTCCCGAGTGACAGAGCGTCCCGGACAAAGCGACGGAAAGTGAGAGAGCGTCAGGTGGGGATGATGCGGAACAGGAACCTGGTCCGGACCATCACCCAGAGCAGCGCCACGATCAGGGCGTAGGCGGCGGTGTTGAGCCAGATGTTCCCCTGCTGCAGGGCCGGAATGTTCGCTACCACCGCGATGAGTACCACGTGCATGATGAAGACGTACAGGGTGGCCTGCCCCAGCGGGATCAGCAGCCAGCCAACAGCGCGTTCGATCGGCTTCCAGTAAGCCGTGAGGAGCGCGTAGGCCGTCACCAGCAGGGTGAGCACGTTGAGGAGCCGCCCGGGCTCGAGGTAGGTCCGCCCGAAGAACTGGTCGTACACGGCACGGTAGCCCGCATCCGACGTCAGCGCGAGCCTGACGTCGAACTCGTTGGCCAGGTACGGGTTGCCCCAGGACATCAGTGCGAAGGCCACCGTGATGGCCGCGCAGACACCCACCACCCAGCGATGGCCGGACAGCCAGACCACAATCCTCCGACGGTGGTAGCCGCCCACCAGCCCCAGCACAAACAGGACCTGCCACACCAGCAGCGGGAAGGAATCCTCGAACTGTGACGGCAGGAGCCGGAAGCGGAACACCGTCCCGGCAACGTACAGGGCGGTGGTGCCCAGCAGAACCCAGAGCACCTTGCCGCGGGCCAGCGCCAGCAGGATCAGCGGGCTGACCAGCAGCATGATCACATAGAGTCCCATCACGTTGAACTGCCACGGGCCGAACTGCAGGAGCAGCACTGCCGGGATGACAGCCCCGGACACGGGAAACTGGAGAAGGCCCTGCATGCCGGTGTAGAGGTCATAGGTCCTGCCCGCTCCCGACCTGCCGGCACCGCCGGTCCCCTGGTCCGTGAACGTGGTGAGCACTTCGGAGTTGAAGGCCGGGATGAGGCTGAGCAGGAACACCAGGACCACAACCGCCAGCGCCGTAACGTACAGCTTGCCGGCCCGCCGGCCGGTCTTTTCCGCCACCAGGCCGATGTTGTCCTGGGCCTTGGGCCCGTAGACCATGCCCAGCACAAGCCCGGAGAGCAGCACGAACAGCTCTGCACCGGACACAAAGCCGATGGTTTCCTGCGTCAGCAGCTGGAAGAACGAGGTCATCCCCACGTGGTTCACCACCACGAACAGGATGGCCACGCCGCGCATCAGGTCCACCCGGGCATCCCGCGAGGACTTGTCCGAGTACGCCCAGTTCGCGGCCGTGCGCAGGCGGACCGGCACCAGCCACAGCAGGACCGCGGCCGCCAGCAGTGTGGCCGCCATGATCGCCGCAGGAACACCGGCCAGCGTGTTGCCTGATGACCCGCCCAGCCCCTGCACCGTGGCGGTGACCGGCCCGGTGGTGAGCGTGGACTCCTTGACGGCTGCGCCGGCGGCCGCCGCCACGTCCGCATTCCGCGTCAGGCGCCAGTCAATGATGGTGTTGCCGGCGTCCCCCACGTCCGTTTTTTCGTCCCAGACGACGGCGGCAATCCGGTCCAGTTTCCCCTGCCCGGCGTCGCCCAGCACCTGTCTCCACCAGCCGGTCTTGATGTCGTTTTCCGAGGGGCCGCCCGCCGACGGGCTGTAGTAAGCGGCAGTCTGAAGCAGCAGCGGCTTTTCCCGCTGCACGGCGTAGGACTCGTAGAAGTCGGAATCGCCGGTGTCGGCTGGCGCATCCCCGGCGGACGCGGCCCCCTGGGCCGTCCCATCCAACAGGGCCGCAAGCTCCCCGTCCTTTGACAGCGTATTGACGGCGGCTCCCCCGCCGGTGTCGTCATGGAGTGCCGTCAGGCCGGCCCAGTCAACGACGTCGTCGCCCGGGTAGTACGGCGCGTAGGGTGCATCCGAGCCGTTCCAGACGCCGTCGGAATTCGTGTCCAGAACGGCGAACCCGGCGGTGCCGGGCGCCGGGGCGCTGCGGTTCCTGGTGAACGGATAGTCCCGCCCCTGGAAGGGCTGCCACACCATGACCACGTTGGATTCGGCTGCGAACGCCTGGGCCACGGCCCGGTACGCCGGAACGTAGGCCCCCGGCTGCTGGCCCCAGGACACCCAGCTGGAGTTCATGTCCGGGGCGAAACGGATCAGCAGCTTTCCGGGGAAACCCTGCGCGAGTTCCTCGAGCTGCCCGGCAAAGTCACCGGCGGCGGCCGCGTTGACGTCCGTCAGGGACACCGTGGGGTTCACGGTCAGCAGGGCGTGGGCGCCGGAGGATGCACTTTGGGCCAGGAACTCCCGCAGGTAGGCCTTTTCCGCGGCTTTGATGGGAAAGGAAGCATCGTGCCCGAGGACCGCAGGAGTGGCCTGCAGCCGCGCAGCGAAACCGGCGGCATCGTCCTCGCCCCATTCCAGCACCGCACCAAGGAGGGGCTTTCCGGGCGCGGCCCCGAGGTCCTCCCCCGCGGCAGTGTTCGACGCCGGGACGCCAGCTTGCGCTGTACTTCCGGCTTGCGCTGTACTTCCGGCTGGCGCTGCCACGGCAGCATGCGCGGCACCCGCGGGCAGAAAGAGCACCAGTGCGAGCAACAGAAGGGAGGCCCTGAGGAAGGCTTTAAGCGGACTGATCCCGGCCGCCTTTCGGGAAGAGCGCCGAAACAGTCGTCCCGCCGCCGGGCGTTTCCGCGAGGGAGAGTTCTCCGCCGTGTGAATGGACGATCCGCACGCAGGTGGCGAGCCCCAGGCCCGAACCCGGGGCGTCGCCGGGGCGATGCAGCCGGACCAGCGGTTCAAGGACCCGTTCGCGGTCGGCGGCTCCGACACCTTTGCCGTTGTCCGCCACACGCACGACGACGCCGCGGTCATCGGCCACGGCATCAACCCGGACCTTGAGGCTCTGACCGGGGCGGCGGTAGTTGGATGCATTGCCCAGGAGGTTCTGCAGCAGCGTCCTGAGTTGCGCCGGATCAGCCACCACTTCAGCATCCTCGCATTCCAGCGAGGCGCCGGCGCCGAATCCGTCGCCCAGGTCGCTCACTGCCTCGGCCACTGCCCTTTGCAGGGAAACCGGCCGGGGACGCAGCATTCCGCCCACCTGGGAGTAGCTGAGGACGTCGTCCAGCATGGCGAGCATCCGCCGCCCGCTGCCACCGATGCGCTGCAGATAGCCTGCCGCCGGGCTGTCCGGGCGGATGTCGTCGTCGTCTTCACTCAGTTCCACGTAGCCAAGGATTGTGGTGAGAGGGATGCGAAGGTCATGGCTGACGCGTCCGGCGAACTCCGCCAGTTTGCGGTTGCTGCGCCCGAGTTCCTCCAGGGCATGCTGGAGCTGCAGCGTGCGGTGCTGTAGTTCCAGCACTTCCACCACCTGTGCCGCCAGGACGTCCAGCATGGCGATCTGCTCTGCAGAGATGGTGGCCGGCGCGTCGGAGAAAACGCACAGCGAGCCCAGCGCGAAGCCGGAACTGGTCTGCAGCGGCGAGGAGGCGTAGAACCGGACATTCGCAATTTCGCCGGTCACAAACGGGTTGTCCGCAAATCTCGGATCGGCGGAAGCGTCTGGCACCACGGTGGTGCCGCCGTGCTGGAAAACCATGGCGCACATCGAGTCCTCCCGTGCGCACAGTCCGGGCGCCAGGCCCGCGGCCGCAAGCTGGACCTGCTGTCCGGGAGCGATAATGTTGACGACGCTAAAGGGGACGCCGCAAAGCTTCGCGGCAAGGTCCACCAGGAAGTTCAGGGCCCGCGCGGCGGTGGCGCTGGCGCTGGCGATGTCGTCCTCGGCGGAGGCCGGATCCCGCGGCAATAGTCCGTATTCGCCCAGCACGGAGCGCCGTTCAAGGTCAGCGCTAACAAGGCTGTGCCCATCTGCTTGAGCCACTGGAGTCCTTCCCACCAATAAGGACAGCCGGCCAAGCGCCGCAGTCCCCCCAGCAGGAGTCTATCGGAGCGGAATGCCGCCAACCGGGGTGCTGTAGTCTCTTGACACCAAGCGCAAATTTCGGGTTGACTATTACGCATGCTGAAATAACAGTTCCATGATGCGGAATGCAGAAGTGATGCTGCGGCGAGAAACGGGCCGCGGCGGCTTTTGCATCGGGGCAGCCCCTTGTCCGCATAGCCGACGCCATGGATGCCAGCATTTGCACGAGGGATGAACAAGCATGCAGCTTGCCGTATTCAACGGGGCGGACCGCGCGGAAGTCACCGCGGCACTTCGCCCCTGCATCGACGTCCGGCGCTGGGTGGACCAGATCGCGGACGCACGCCCGTTCGCCAGCAGCGAGGCCCTGCTGGACTTCGCCCGCAACGCCGCCGACCCGTTTACGCCGGACGAGGTGGAAGCCGCCATGGCCCACCACCCGCGGATCGGGGAACGGCCCACGGCTTCCACCACGGAGGCCTCCATGTCCCGCTCGGAACAGGCAGGCGTGGATCCCGCGGACCGGCAAATCACGACGGCACTCGCCGAAGGCAACCGTGCCTACGAGGAAAAGTTCGGCAGGGTGTTCCTGATCCGCGCGGCCGGGCGGACCGCTCCGGAAATCCTGGCGGCACTGCACGAGCGCCTCAACCACACTGCCGAAGAAGAAGACGCCATAGTGGCCCAGCAGCTGCGCGAAATCGCCCTGCTCCGGCTCGAAGGAGTGATCAGCGAATGACCGTTTCACAGGTGACCACCCACATCCTGGACACCGGGGCCGGGCGCCCGGCTGCCGGCGTCGCCGTCGTACTTTACGCGCGCGACGGCGGCGGCTGGAACCTCGTTGCTTCGGGCACCACGGATGCCGACGGCAGGGCGAAGGACCTTGGTCCGGAGCTCCTGCCGGCCGGGACGTACCGGCTCAACTTTGCCACGGGCGCCTACTACGAGGACCTGGGCACGGCCACGTTCTTCCCGGAGGTGGATCTGGTGTTCACCGTGTCCGACGCCGGCGAGCACTACCACGTGCCGCTGCTCCTGAGCCCGTTCGCCTACTCGACGTACCGCGGCAGCTAGACGACGCCGGGGCGGCCGACCCATTCAACCCCGGGCAGTAGGCTAGATGGCATGGCTTCTGAAGACACCCCCGCCGAACGGCGCGAAATCACCGTGCGCCGGGCACCCAAATACGTGCCGTTCCTCATACTCGGCGGACTCGTGGGCATCATCGTTGCGGCAGTCATCGCGTTTGCGCTGCCCGGGGACCCGAGCTACGAACCCAGCTCCGTCTTCGGTTTCTTTATGGTCCTTTTCGGCGCCGGCGGAGTGATTCTGGGCGCCATTGTTGCCCTCCTGCTGGACCGGCTCAGCGTCCGCCGCGCCGAACACGCCGTCGTCGAAGCCGTCCCGGAGACCGACGCCGGCAGCGAACCGGACGACGGCGGGGACAGCGGCACCCAGGCTGGCCGTCAGTCATAATCGGGCGGCCGGGAAAGTCCTACCCCATCACGTGAGATAATCGACCAGTGGCACGCGGCGATGGAAAACTTTCTCATGATCTTCTCCCTGGCGAAAAAGGCCCTCAGGACGCTTGTGGCGTCTTCGGGGTCTGGGCACCAGGTGAAGAAGTAGCAAAACTCACCTATTACGGGCTGTATGCATTGCAGCACCGCGGTCAGGAGTCGGCTGGCATAGCAACCAGCGACGGCAAGCGGATTAACGTCTATAAGGACATGGGCCTCGTATCCCAGGTCTTCGACGAGACCACGCTGAACACCCTGACCGGGCACCTGGCCGTCGGCCACTGCCGCTATTCCACGACCGGCGCCAGCCACTGGGCCAATGCCCAGCCCACGCTTGGCGCTACCGCCACGGGCACCGTGGCACTGGCCCACAACGGCAACCTCACCAACACTGCCGAGCTCAACGCCATGATCAACGACCGCACCGGCGGCCAGCTGAGCGGCGAAATGAAGCAGGGCAACACCTCGGACACCGCCCTGGTCACGGCACTGCTGGAGGGCGAAGAGGGCAAGTCCCTCGAACAGACAGCCATTGAGCTGCTGCCCAAGATCAAGGGCGGCTTCTGCTTCGTCTTTATGGACGAAGGCACCCTCTATGCGGCGCGGGACACCTACGGCATCCGCCCGCTGGTCCTCGGCCGGCTGGAGCGCGGCTGGGTTGTCGCCTCCGAACAGTCGGCCTTGGCGACTGTGGGCGCGAGCTTCATCCGCGAAATCGAACCCGGCGAATTCATCGCCATCGACGAGGACGGCGTGCGGTCCCAGCGCTTTGCGGAGCCGACGCCGGCTGGTTGCGTTTTCGAGTACGTGTACCTCGCCCGTCCGGACGCCGCCATCGCGGGACGCTCCGTCTACGAATCCCGCGTGGAGATGGGCCGCCAGCTGGCCCGCGAAAACACCCAGGAAGCGGACATCGTCATCCCGGTCCCGGAGTCCGGCACCCCGGCTGCCGTGGGCTACGCAGAGGAATCCGGCATTCCCTTCGCGCACGGTTTCGTCAAGAACTCCTACGTGGGCCGCACGTTCATCCAGCCCTCGCAGACGCTGCGCCAGCTGGGCATCCGGCTCAAGCTCAACGCCCTCGAGTCCGTGATCCGCGGCAAGCGTGTTGTTGTAGTGGATGACTCGATCGTCCGAGGCAACACCCAGCGAGCCATCGTCCGGATGCTCCGCGAAGCCGGTGCCGCCTCGGTGCATGTGAAAATCTCCTCCCCGCCCGTGCAGTGGCCCTGCTTCTACGGCATCGACTTCGCGTCCCGCGCTGAGCTGATCGCCAACGGCGCCACCATCGAGGAAATCTCCCAGGCCATCGGCGCCGACTCGCTGGCCTACATTTCCGAAGACGGCATGATCGACGCTACGCGTCAGCCGCGCGAGCGTCTCTGCACCGCCTGCTTCACCGGCAAGTACCCCATCGAGCTGCCCGGCGCGGACAAGCTCGGCAAGAACCTGCTGGAGCGCACGGACCTCGGCGGCCTTCCTGCCGCGGGATCCGCCGCCAGCGCCCCGGAATCCACCGCCGTAGCAGTGGATTCCGACGAGGATCCGGCCGGCAAACCCGGCGCCACGGGCTGCGACCCGGGACCGGATGCCGAGTTCGAGAACCTGCTGACCGACGCCGATCGTCTGACCGCTGACAAGAAAGAGTCCGTATGACTTCCGCATCTTCCTCCGCCCAGAACGCCGGCATCACGTACGCCTCCGCCGGTGTTGACGTCGAAGCGGGAGACCGCGCTGTTGAACTGATGAAGGACGCCGTCAAGGCAACCCACAATTCCTCGGTGATCGGCGGAGTGGGCGGCTTTGCCGGCCTCTACGACGTTTCGAAGCTCCTCACCTACAAGCGGCCGCTGCTTGCCACGTCCACGGACGGTGTGGGCACCAAGGTGGCGATCGCCCAGGCCATGGACATCCATGACACCATCGGCTTCGACCTCGTGGGCATGGTGGTGGACGACATCGTGGTGGTGGGTGCCGAGCCGCTTTACATGACCGACTACATCGCCTGCGGCAAGGTTGTCCCCGAGCGCATTGCGGACATCGTCCGCGGCATCGCAGCCGCCTGCTCCGTGGCCGGCACTGCCCTGGTGGGTGGCGAAACCGCGGAGCACCCTGGCCTGCTGGGTGAGCACGAGTACGACGTCGCCGGTGCCGCCACCGGTGTTGTTGAAGCCTCCGATCTGCTGGGCCCGGACCGCGTCCGCGCGGGGGACGTTGTGATCGGCATGGCCTCTTCCGGACTGCACTCCAACGGCTACTCCCTGGTCCGCCGCGTCATCAACCACGCCGGCTGGGCACTGGACCGCCAGGTCTCCGAACTCGGACGCACGCTGGGCGAGGAACTGCTCGAACCCACCCGCGTCTACGCAGCCGACTGCCTGGACCTGGCCCGCACGTTCCCCGTGAACGGATCCGCGGCCGGCAAGGCTGTCCACGGCTTCAGCCATGTCACCGGCGGCGGCCTCGCAGCCAACCTGGCCCGCGTCCTCCCGCAGGGCCGCATCGCCACGGTGGACCGCGCCACGTGGGAACTTCCCGCCATCTTCAAGCTGGTCTCGGAACTGGGCAACGTCCCGCTGGCGGACCTCGAGCGCACCCTGAACCTGGGCGTGGGCATGGTGGCAATCGTCTCCCCCGAGGCTGCGGACGCCGCCGTGAACCGCCTCAACGACCGCGGCCTGCCGTCCTGGATCATGGGCACCGTCGAAGAGAACTCGGACTCCATCGTGAAGACCGGCCCGGACTACGTCCAGGGTGCCAAGGGTGTTGACGGCGGCGCAGTCCGACTGGTGAACGCCTACGCCTAAGGGTTCCTAAACTCTCATCGAGTGCTCCGCAACCGCCGTTTAGCAGGTCCATAACGGCGGTTGCGGAGCACTCGATCTGTTTAAACCTCCAGCAGGCTGAATATTCCGCCCTGCGGGTCGCTCAGCGTGGCGACCCTGCCGGCGTCCTCGTCGTCGCCGTCACCCTCCGGTTCGACCAGGACGACGGCGCCAGCGGCCACCGCAGCGGCCACCGCCTCCGTGATGCTGTCGACGCCGAAGTAGACCTGCCAGCCAGCCTGAAGGACGTCTTCCGTGTCGGACTCCGGGTCGGCTCCCGTGGCCGCCCCCTCGTCATCTTCCTCGTCCTCCAGCGGGAGCGGCGCGATCCCGGCCACCTCCGCCCCGTCCACCATCAGCGTGGTGTACGTTCCGCCGTCGTCCTGCGGGTATTCGGTGACCTCGTGCCCGAACAGCTGCTGGAAGAAGGCGACGGCGGCCTGCGGTTCGGGAGTCAGCAGTTCCGCCCAGGCAAGGGCCCCGGATTCGTTGTACCTTGCGGTGCCGGTATGCGTTCCCGGCTGCCACACGCCGGTGGTGCCGCCGCCGGGTGGCGCCAGGAACACCATGACGCCGGTGTCCTCCACCTCCTCGGGGCCGAACTCCACCGCGCCGCCCGCGTGCGGCGTTTCCTCCACGATGGCTCCGGCATCAGCGACAGCAAAGTAGATGTTCCACTGCGCGGCCGTGCCGGAGGACTCCTGCTGGGGGTTCTGGGGCGCAATGACCGTGATGAGGTCGTCGCCCAAAAAGGCCTTGGAGTAGCTTCGCCCGTCCGGAGTGGGCAAGTCCTCATAGCGCCAGCCGAACACGGCGGCATAGAAAGCCTTTGCCGCCTCCACATCCTTGGTCTGCAGGTCCGTCCAGCAGATCTCGCCCGCGTTGAAGGTGGTGCGACCGGTCATAAAATCATTTCCCTTCGACCCTAATATTCGAAACCGCGCCGGCCCGGCAGCGGGACAGCCCACGATCAACCTAGTACGGGGCTCCGGCACTGACAACAAGCGGTCCGGCGGAGGACAATGGCGGCAACGACGATTCACCGCCGTCGAAGGACCGCCGGAACGGAGTGAGCCATGGCCAGCCGCGTGGACATTAACGGGCACCCCACCTGGGTGGAGGACCGCGGAGGCAACGGGGAGCCGCTCCTGCTGCTCCACGGCGGCCTGGGCAACAGCGACGATCTGCTCAACAGCATAGGTCCGGGGCTGTCGGATGGTTTCCGCGTCCTGGCCTTCGACCGGCGCGGTCACGGCTATACCGCGGACACGGAGGCAGACTTCCATTACGCGGACATGGCGGAGGAGACGATCGGCGTGCTTGAGAAAGTGGTGGGCGGGCCGGCCCACCTTGTCGGGTGGAGCGACGGCGGCATCATTGCACTGTTGGTTGCCCTTCGCCGCCCGGACCTGGTCCGGAAACTCGTGGTGGTGGGCGCAAACTACAACTTCGAGGGCACCCTCCCCGTCGAGATGGACCCCGGCTCCGCGGTGCCGCAGGAACTTGGCACAGCCTATATCGCGCGTTCCCCGGACGGGCCTGAGCATCTGGAAGTCGTCATGAACAAGAGTTTCCGGATGTTCGCTTCGGAGCCCACTCTGACGACGGCCGACATCGCCCGGATCAGCATGCCGGTGCTCGTCGTGGTGGGCGACGACGATCTCGTCACCCTGCCGCACACGGTTTCCCTGTACGAGGCCCTGCCGAATGGCCAATTGGCGGTGATTCCGGCGGCCTCGCACGGGCTTCCCCTGGAACAGCCGGAAGCCCTCAACCGCCTCATCCTTGCCTTCCTGGCCGCCACCGGCGCGCCCCGGACACTGATGCCGATACGGCGGGCGAAAACACTCCCGGGGTGACGTCCCGGGGTGACAACAGAAAGGCCCGTCAGGGCACACCGGAAACCGGCGTGCCCTGACGGGCCCAATATCTGAGGTCAGCATCCGGAGTGCTGGAAAAGAAGAGCCGAAGAGCCGTACGGATCACTGTGGTGAATGGTACGACGGCGGCACGCCACTGAGTGCCTTACGGCAGGTTCAATGGGCGACAACTAACCGATTCGACGGGTGTCAACCTCGTCGTCGTCTTCTTCCAAATCGTCCGCGTACTTATCCACATAAGCCGAATAATCCGGTTCGACCGGCTCACTCGAGAAACGGCTCGGTGCACGACCCTCAGTGCTCTTGAGCTCACGCTGAAGCGCAGAGTAGTCGGTGTTCGGGGAATAGTACTTAATATCCCGAGCCTGCTTGGTAGCTTTTGCCTTTTGACGGCCGCGCCCCATGGCGTGACCCCCTTTTGTACTCGGACCGGAGGTGGTCACCATTGGCGTTAGTGAGGCCCCGGAATGTTTGGTCAATTTGTCGTACACCTAGATTACATGCTTTCAGCGGTAACTGCGCCCCGGAACGGGCCCCTGGAGAACACTCGCCACGTTAACGCAGGTCCGGACCGTCTCCGGTCCGCAGATTTTCTTCGGTAGAGTCGTTGGGGCGACTCCAGCCGGGCGGCCCATTGGCTGCCCTCATCCAAGGAAAAAGCCAGGATTGCGACGCCGGGAAGGGTGAATCTTCACGTGAATGACCAGAACGGAACGGACACAGGGAACCACGAGACATCCCCGCGCGCCGGAATGCCACCGGTCGCTCCCCCGCAGCCTTCCCGGCCGCCAACCAGCAGCCTCCCGATCCTGCCGCCCGCCGTCACCGTCACAGACAACACAGACGTCACAGATGTCACAGACGACAAGCCGGCCCCCAAAGCGGGCGAGCCACGTCAAACCCTGTTCAAGGTCGGCTTCGTGGTGGCCGGACTGGTGCTGCTGGGCCTGCTCACGTGGTGGCTGGCAACCCTGATCGCGAGCGGCAATGAGCAAGCCGCCAACCAGCCCCCGGCCCCGGCTGTGTCGGAGTCAACATCACCGTCCGCGCAGCCGACCCGTGGAGAGCTTCCGCAGGATGGCGTGAGCGCGCTGGACTACCAGTTGGGCGACTGCTTCGAGAACTTCGATCCGGAAGCCACGGAGTCACGGGTGGTGGCGTGTACCACCGGCCACTCGGCGCAGCTGGTTGCCGTGTACCGTTTCCCGGAATCGGACTCCTACCCTGGCATTGCCGCATTGCGCGAGAAGGGCCGCGAGATCTGCCAGGACGCCGGACTCACCGACGCCGTGGCCAACTACGTCCTCATGCAGCGCAACGCCTACCCGAGCGATACCAGCTGGGAGCAGGGCGACCGGCGGGTGGACTGCTATGTCACCGCGGACAAGGGCAACATCATCATGGAATCCCTCATCCCCTAGGACCACCCCCGCAGCCAGACAGCCAGCCGGCCCGCCCTAACGCTCCCCTAGCCCTTCCGCCGCACTGACAGCCCGCTGCCGGCGAGGGCACCGCCATCGCGGTCCTGGCGCTCCAGGCTCGCGATGGTGAGCTCGTCGACGTCGGCCGCGGTGTCCACCAGCACAGTGTCCCCGTCGGCGATGTCGCCGGCGAGGATGGCCTTGGCTAGCCTGTCGCCAATTTCGCGCTGCAGCAGCCGGCGCAGCGGCCGGGCGCCGTAAGCGGGATCGAAGCCCGTCATGGCCAGCCAGGCGCGGGCACCCTCGGTGACTTCCAGCTCAAGGCGGCGGTCACGCAGCCGCTTGCCGAGTTCGGCCACCTGGAGTTCCACGATCCGGGCCAGCTCCTCGACGTCCAGCGCGTCAAACAGCACCACTTCGTCCAGCCGGTTCAGGAATTCCGGCTTGAAGGACGCGTGCACGGTGGCCATCACGGCACTGCGCTTGGCGTTGGCATCCAGGGTCTGGTCCACCAGGAACTGGCTGCCCAGGTTGGAGGTCAGCACCAGGATCACGTTGCGGAAGTCCACGGTGCGGCCCTGGCCGTCGGTGAGGCGGCCGTCGTCGAGCACCTGCAGGAGGATGTCGAACACCTCGGGGTGGGCCTTCTCCACTTCGTCCAGCAGCACCACGGAGTACGGACGACGGCGGACGGCTTCAGTCAGCTGGCCGCCTTCCTCGTAGCCCACGTAGCCGGGAGGGGCGCCGACCAACCGTGCCACGGAGTGCTTCTCCCCGTACTCGGACATGTCGATCCGCACCATGGCGCGTTCGTCATCGAACAGGAAGTCCGCCAGGGCCTTCGCCAGCTCGGTCTTGCCTACGCCGGTGGGACCCAGGAACAGGAACGAACCGGTGGGCCGGTTGGGGTCGCTGATGCCGGCGCGCGCACGGCGAACGGCGTCCGACACCGCGGTGACGGCCTTCTTCTGGCCGATCAGCCGCTTGCCGAGCTCCTCCTCCATGTGCAGCAGCTTCTGACTCTCGCCCTGCAGCATGCGTCCGGCCGGAATGCCGGTCCATGCGGAAATCACCTCGGCAATGTCACCCGCCGTGACTTCATCGGCCACCATGAGCTCCTGCTTCGCACCGCCACCTGCCACCCGGGCTGACTCAGCCTCGGCCGCGGCGGACAGCTCGCGCTCCAGTGCGGGAAGTTCGCCGTACAGGATGCGGGAGGCCGCCGCGAGGTCTCCTTCGCGCTGGTACTTCTCCGCAGCCGAACGAAGCTCGTCGATCCGGGCCTTGAGGTCACCGACGTGGTTGAGTCCGGCCTTCTCAGCTTCCCAGCGTGCGTTCAGGGCCGACAGCGCTTCCTTTTTGTCCGCCATGTCCGCCCGCAGCGCAGCCAGGCGTTCCACGGACGCGGCATCCTTCTCGTTGGCGAGGGCCAGTTCCTCCATGGTCAGCCGGTCCACCTGGCGCCGCAGCTGGTCGATCTCCTCCGGTGCGGAATCAATCTCCATGCGCAGCCGGGAGGCCGCCTCATCCACGAGGTCGATCGCCTTGTCTGGCAGCTGACGGCCCGAAATGTAGCGGTTGGAGAGCGTCGCCGCCGCGACCAGGGCGGAGTCCGCGATGGACACCTTGTGATGGGCTTCGTAGCGTTCCTTCAGGCCGCGGAGGATGCCGATGGTGTCGTCCACGCTCGGCTCACCCACGAACACCTGCTGGAAGCGGCGCTCCAGGGCGGGGTCCTTCTCGATGTTCTCGCGGTATTCGTCCAGCGTGGTGGCTCCGATCAGGCGCAGCTCACCGCGGGCCAGCATGGGCTTGAGCATGTTGCCTGCGTCCATGGAACTGTCCCCGGAGGCGCCTGCGCCCACCACGGTGTGGAGTTCGTCGATGAAGGTGACGATCTGCCCCTCGGAGCTCTTGATCTCCTCCAGGACGGCCTTCAGCCGCTCCTCGAACTCGCCGCGGTACTTGGCCCCGGCCACCATCGAGGCGAGATCCAGGGCAATCAGCGTCTTGCCGCGCAGGCTTTCCGGCACGTCGTTGGCCACGATCCGCTGGGCCAGTCCTTCGACGACGGCGGTCTTGCCGACACCCGGCTCGCCGATGATCACCGGGTTGTTCTTGGTGCGGCGGCTCAGCACCTGGATGATGCGGCGGATCTCGGCGTCACGGCCGATCACCGGGTCCAGCTTTCCGGAGCGGGCGATCGCGGTGAGGTCCGTGCCGAACTTCTCCAGCGCCTGGAAGGTGTTCTCAGGGTCCGCATTGGTGACCTTGCGGTCCCCCCGGACACCCGGCAGGGCGGCGAGCAAGGCCTCGTGGGAGGCACCGGCGTCGCGCATTAGCTTCCCGACGGCGTCACTGCCGGCGGAGAGCCCCAGCAGCAGGTGCTCGGTGGAAACGAAGGTGTCCCCCAATTTGTCGGCCTCGTTCTGGGCGTTCTTGATGGCCTGCAGGGCGGTGCGGGACAGCTGGGCCTGCTGCACCGAGGTGCCGGACGACGCAGGCAATGCTTTGATGGCGGTACTTGCCTGGACGCTGACGGCATCCGGATCGGCGCCCGTGGCGCGGAGGAGCGCGACGGCGACGCCCTCGCGCTGGTCCATCAGCGCCTTGAGCAGGTGGGCCGGCTCAACCTGGGGATTTCCTGCCGTGGAGGCGTTCATGGCTGCTGCCGAAAGAGCCTCCTGGCTCTTGGTGGTGAACTTGGCGTCCAAAGAGAGCTCCTTTCGGGGATAGATCAACTCTTAAAGTTGAGTGTACATGACTCAACTTTGCCGGACGTGGCCTCAAGGTCCATGTTTGCCGACGGCGAAATGGCTGTCTAGGGGCGATCGGCCCCCGCCCCCCGGACACGGCGCCCCGGCAGCGCCCCGGCGCGGCCAAAGCGCCACCGACGCTATGCCACCGGATGGCCGGCGGCTAGTCGGCGCCGACGCCAGTGACGAGCGTAATCCAGCCCAGATGCCGGGAGACGGCAGCGTGGTCGTTGTAGAAGCCGGTGAAACTGGATGGAAGGCCGCCAGGCAGAACGCTCGACGTCGACAGCACGCCCACCAGTTTTCCGCCGACGATGAGGGGTCCGCCGGAGTCCCCCGCCAGCGGGTGCCCTGTCCGCGACTGTGTCCGCACGGACAAGCCGCCAAAAGCGTCCGAACCCTGCCCCGACACCTCCACTCCGGCAGCCTTGACCTGGACGGACATGGCGCCGGCGCCCTCAGTCTCGTCACCCCAGCCGATTACGCGCGCAGGCGATCCCGCCGCCGGGAAGGTCCGGGACAGGCCGACATAGATTCCGGGGTGCGGGGTGGAGAGCTTGAGCAGCAGTACGTCGCCCACTGGCGACGGGTAGCGGGCTGCGATTGTCCGGACCACACCCCCGGCACCGAGGTACGGCGTGTCGAGCCGGACGGAACGAAGGCTCGCTGAGTCGCAGTGCCTGGCCGTAATCACCCAGCTGGCTGAAATCTGGCTGCCCGTGCAAGCCACCCTGGTGCCGGCGGTGTCGTAGGCGATCTGTACCGCGAAGGGTGCCTCAGCGAGGGAAACCGTCTCGCCGCCGGCAATATCCGTCCCGCCGCGCGAGGGTCCGGCGGGGCCCGGGTCCGGCGCCCCCGACGCCGGCAGCGACGTCAGGGATATGAGAAGTGCAGCGGCAGCCGTCACACGCAAAGCGCGGAGAACCCGGGCCTTCAGGCGGCAACGCATTTTCATATGGTAGGACTCAGGCCCCGGAAAAGTTAGCCCTCACGCAACAGCCGGCCCGGACACGCAGGAGGGCGGTTCCCCCAAGGAACCGCCCTCCGGCTGGCGTGGCAGGCGCATCGCAGTGAACCTTCCACACAGAGACTTCTCTGGTGGACCGCCGCCCGCCGCGAGGCGGGCAGGCGGTCCGATGACGACACTACAATGCATTTTCCGGCATGTCACGAAGATGACAAAAGCAGTCATACCGCGGTGGGTATTGTGGGAGCCATGGAGCACACCCAGGACGCCGGCACCCCCACCGCCCAGCACATCTTCATCGACAAGGAGAACCCGGCCGTCTGGCGGGCGCTAAACGGTCTCGGCCTGAAAGCACGCGAGGCTGCCGATGAAGCCGGCATCAGCAGGGCCCTGACCGAACTGCTGAACGTCCGCATCTCGCAGATCAACGGCTGCGCCTACTGCCTGAACATGCACGTCGCCGATGCCCTCAAAAAGGGTGAAACCACCCAGCGGCTTGCGGTGCTGGCCGCCTGGCGGGACACCGCGCTGTTCACGGAGCAGGAGCGCGCGGCCCTGGCGCTGGCGGAGTCCATCACCACCCTGCCCGATGCCCACACCCGTGAACGGGAGGATGCCTACGCCCGGCAGCACCTGAACGCGGCCGAATACTCAGCGGTGAGCTGGCTGGTGATTACGATGAACGCCTTCAACCGCGTATCCATCACCAGCCAGCACCCCGTGCGGCCTGAAGCCAAGGAGGAGCCCGCCGCGCAGGGATGACCGGGCAGGGCTGACCAAAGAGGCTGATGCTAGGCCGGGTAGACGGCCACCGCGGCCGCCTTGATTACGAAGTAGACGGTCATTCCCGGCGCAAGCCCCAGGTCCGCCGAGGCAGCCGGTGTGATGTCCGCGGACATCCCGCCGGCCCGGACCCGGATCTGGTCGCCGTGTTGTTCCAGGTCCGTGACTGTGACGGGGAATGAGTTCCGGGGACTGCCGTGCGCGTCGCTCAGGAAGACGGAGACGGCCGACGGCGGGAAGGCAGCTACGCCGGGCTGCCCGGCCATGTTTGGCTCGCCTGGTCCAATCGGGAGGAGGTCCTCGTCCTGGTGGCCGGCCACTTCGAGACCCTCTGTTGTCCGGATGCCGGTGGCGGTGATGGTTCCGGGAATGAGGTTCAGCCCCGCCAGCCCGGCGGCAAACCGGCTTCGGGGCCGCTGCAGGACCTGCCTGGTGGGCCCTTCCTCGGCAATTTTGCCCCGTTCGAGGATGATCACCCGGTCGGCCAGCATCAGGGCGTCAAGGACGTCGTGGGTGATGATGATGGCGCGCCGCCCGGCCAGGACCTTCTTCAGCAGCCTGCGGAGCAGCGGCGCCGCGTGGATGTCCAATGCCGCCATGGGCTCGTCCAGCAGCAGCACTTCAGGGTTGGCCGCAAGGGCCCGGGCCACCGCCACACGCTGGGCCTGGCCGCCGGAGAGTTCCGCTGGCCGCCGGGCCTCGAGGTCCCCGGCATCCACCGCGGCCAGCCATTCACGGGCCGACTCCCGGGCCGCCTTCCTGGCTGTTCCGGCGCTGCGGGGTCCGAAGGCCACGTTTTCCAGCGCGCTGAGGTGCGGGAACAGCAGCGGCTCCTGCGCGAGGAGTGCCGTGCGGCGGTGGTGCGGTGCGGTCCAAACACTGGCGCCGCCGTCGAGGTCGAACAGCACTTTTCCGTCGATGACGGACCGGCCGGAATCGGGCCGCAACAGTCCGGCGACGACGCTGAGGAGGGTGGATTTGCCGGCCCCGTTGGGGCCCAGGACCGCGACAGTTTCGCCCGGCGCGAGGCTGAGGCCGACGTCGAACCCGCGGGCGCGCACGGTTGCCTGCATGCGAAAGCTCACCGGGCGCCGTCCATTCGTCCGCTTGCCGTGCCGCCCGCCGGGACACTGCGCTGGTCCTGTTGTCCGGGGCGCCGATACGTCAGCCCCACCACCGTCACGGCCACGGCCACCAGGACAAGGGAAAGCGCGACGGCGGCATCGGCGTCCGTTTCCCGCTGCAGGTAGATTTCCAGCGGCAAGGTCCGGGTCACCCCCTGCAGGCTCCCGGCGAAGGTGAGCGTCGCACCGAATTCGCCCAGGCTCCGCGCGAAGGACAGCACGGCCCCGGACGCCAGGCCGGGCAGCACCAGCGGCACGGTGACACGCCGCAGGACGGTGGTGGGCCGGGCGCCGAGGGTGGCGGCCACTGCCTCGTACCGACCGCCGGCGGTGCGAAGCGCGCCTTCCAGGCTAACCACCAGGAACGGCAGCGCCACGAAGGTCTGGGCAAGCACCACCGCCGTCGTCGAAAAGGCAATCTGGATCCCGGCAGCCTCAAGGCTCCGGCCCAGCAGGCCCTGGCGGCCGAAGGTGTACAGGAGGGCGATGCCGCCTACCACCGGCGGCAGCACCAGCGGCAGCAGCACAAAGGCGCGCAACAGGCGCTGGCCGGGGAAGCTCGAACGTGCCAGGACAAGGGCCAGCGGCACGCCAAAAACAATGCACAGCGCAGTGCTCGCCGCCGAGGTCCGCAAGCTGAGGCCAAGAGCCGTCAGGGAGGATTCCGACGTGACCAGCGGTATGAACTGCGGCCAATTGACCCGGGCGGCCATGGCCGCCAGCGGCAGGAGCACGAACACCCCGCCCGCCGAGGCGATGGCGTAGACCCAGCGCGGGACTCCGTGGTAACCGCTTCCCCGTCCCAGATCCATGGTCTCCTTACGGTGCTCCGAAACCGGCGTCGGCGAGGGTCTTCCTGCCTTCGGCACCGGTCACCAGGGCGATGAAGGCGGCGGCAAGTTCCTTGTTCCTGCTCGAGCCTACTGTGGCGATGGGATACGTATTGACGGCCTTGCCGGCTTCCGGGAAGGGGATGCCCTTGACCTTGTCGCCAGCGCCGTTCACGTCCGTGACGTACACCAGGCCGGCGTCGGCCTCACCGGAGGCCACCTTGCCCAGCACGTCCGTGACTGATGATTCCTCGCTGACTGGAGACAGGGTTACGCCGGCCGCCTTTTCCACGGTGTCCGATGCTGCCCCGCACGGGACCTGGCTGGCGCAGACAACCACCTTGACTCCCGGCCTGGCGAGGTCGGCGAAGGCCGCGATCGACGCCGGATTGGAGGGTGGGACGGCGATCTGCAGGACGTTCGTGGCGAAGTTCGTTTCCGCCCCCTCGAGGAGTCCGGCGTCGGCAAGCTTGGCCATGTTCCTGGTGTCCGCCGAAGCAAACACGTCTGCGGGCGCACCTTGGGAGATCTGCGTGGCCAGGTCCGAGGAACCGGCGAAGCTGAGCGTCACCTTGCTGCCTGGGTTCTTCGCTTCAAAGTCACTGGCGAGCTTGCTGAACGTGGCCTTAAGCGAGGCAGCGGCAAAAACGGTGACTGTCCCCGAGGGTTGCCCGGCCGCCGCCGAGGACCCTGCGCCCGCAGGGCCGGTCGACGTTGACGCTGGCGGACCGCAGGCCGCCAGTCCGGCGGTGAGGAGCGCGGCTGCTGCCGCCAGCGCGGTGATGCGCGGATTCCAGGACTTCACACGATGCTCTTTCCCTGCGGCGTTTCAATGATCACGGTGGTGGCCTTGACGACGGCCGTGGCAACGGACCCGAGCTCCAGGCCCAGCTCCCTGACAGCTTCGCTGCTCATCAGCGACACCACCCGGAACGGCCCGCACTGCAGTTCGACCTGGGCCATGACCTTGTCCGCTGTGATTCCGGTGACCAGGCCAACGAACCGGTTGCGGGCCGAACTGCCCACCCGGGTGGGATCCTCCGGAAGCTGCGCCTGTTCGCGGGCCAGGGTGGCAAGCTCGAACCCGTCAACGGCCAGGCGGCCCGAGTCGTCCTTCACCGGGGTGAGGCTCCCGTTCTCGGTCCAGCGGCGGACGGTGTCGTCGCTGACGCCCAGGAACCTTGCCGCTTCTGCGATTCGAATGGTTGGCATTTGTTCAGAATAACCTCATTTGCGGATAATTAGTCCATATTTGCCCGCAGATACTGATGCCAGGGGTTTTGTCCCTCGAGCCGACGATCCTTGCCGAAGGCATTGGCTGGCGTGAACCATAGCCCCGCAGCCAGCAGCGGCAGTACGATTTTTCGTGGGGGCGGAGCCGCCAGCGCCAAGGAGCGTTGCCATGAAATGGATCAGGCCTGACAGTCCGGACTACGACGAATCCCGGAAACTTTTCAACGCGATGATCGACCGTCGCCCGGCCGTGATCGCCCAATGCGGAACCCCCGGCGAGGTGGCCGAGGCGTTGAAGCATGCACGCGACAACGAGCTGGCCGTGGCTGTCCGCGCAGGCGGGCACTCCGTGGCCGGGATGTCCATGAACGACGGCGGCCTGGTGGTGGACGTGCGGCCCATGAAATCGGTCAGTGTGGATCCGGAGAACCGCACCGTCACGGCCGGCGCCGGCCTCACCTGCGGCGAGTTTGACCGGGCTACGCAGGAATACGGCCTCGCCCTGACCGGAGGGCGCGTCTCCACCACAGGGCTGGCCGGCTTCACGCTTGGAGGCGGCTCCGGCTGGCTGGAACGGGCCTTCGGCTTTGCCTGCGACCATCTGATTTCGGTGGACCTGGTCACCGCCGCCGGCGAACTGGTGACTGCCAGCGCCAGCGAGAACCCCGAACTGTTCTGGGCCCTGCACGGCGGGGGCGGAAACTTCGGCGTGGCCACATCCTTCACGTTCGGACTGCACGAACTAGGTCCGAAAGTACACGCCGGCCTGATGATCTGGCCCGGGGAGGCTGCCACCGAAGTCAGCCGCGGATACCGGGAGCTTGCCCTCGCCGCGCCCAACGAGGAATGCGCAACCCTGCTCTATTTCACCGCTCCGCCCGAGCCGTTCATGCCCCCGGAGATGGTGGGAAAGATGGCCCTTGGCGTGGTGTACATCTACGCCGGCGATGCCGGTGAAGGCGCTGAGCGAGCCAAGCCGTACCGGGCGCTCAACCCGGCGGTGGATCTGGTGGAGGATACCAATTACGCCGATTTCCAATGCTCCCTGGATGACCCTCCAGGCCTGTACAACTACTGGAGCGCCGACTACCACAACGAACTTTCCGACGACGCCCTGGACATCGTTATCGATTCGGCGCGCAAGCTGCCCGGCCAGCACTCCCAGCAGCTGATTGCACACTGGGGAGGCGCGGTGGGCGGACCGGCCGCGGCGGCCACGCCGCTGATGAACCGCAACGTGAGCTGGGTCAGTCACCCGTTCGGCCTGGGCGAGACACCGCAGGAGGGTGACGAAGCCAAGGCATGGGTGAAGGATTTCCGCCACGACATTGCGCCCTACGCCACCGGCGGGGTGTGGTTGAACTTCATCGGCGACGAAGGCCAGGCCCGGGTCCGCGCCGCATTCGGGGATGAGAACTTCGACAGGATGTCCCGGGTGAAACGGGAATTCGATCCCGACAACGTGTTCCGCGGCAACCAGAACATCCCGCCCGCCCCAGAGTAGGGCGTGCAATTTTCAACATCTGAAGTAGTTGTTTCTTCGCGGGACCTGTCGTGGGTCGATGTGGGGTGGCGGGATGAACCAGGGCACCCCGGTTTTGACGTGGATCTGCCACTGTTCCTTGTGGATCATGTGGTGGTGATGGCTGCAGAGCAGGGCGCCGTTGTCTGTGCTGGTGGTTCCGCCGTGTGACCAGTAGGTGATGTGGTGGGCTTCGCACCACGGGGCGGGGATGGTGCAGCCCGGGAAGGCGCAGCCCTGGTCGCGGGCGGTGAGGGCTTTGCGGATGTGGGGCGGGAACACCCGGGTGGTGCGGCCGATGTCCAGGATCCTGCCCTGGCTGCCGAGGAGGACGGGGATGATGTCCGCGTCGC
This sequence comes from Arthrobacter sp. LjRoot78, assembly GCF_964254335.1. Taxonomy (NCBI): domain Bacteria; kingdom Bacillati; phylum Actinomycetota; class Actinomycetes; order Micrococcales; family Micrococcaceae; genus Arthrobacter; species Arthrobacter sp. LjRoot78. Next base: position 4,147,659 of record NZ_CAXUTG020000001.1, read on the forward strand.
AGGCGATCTTCCGGACGGTGGCCGCGGTGACGGGACCGGTGAACGTGAAGGAGCCCGTGCCCGGGATGCCGTGTTCGAGTTTGTCGAGGAGGTCGCGGTAGTCGATGGTGACCATGACCTGGGGCCGGAGTCCGCCCGCTGCGGGGAGCGCCCCGGTGGTCAGGGCTGTTTTGCAGGCGCTGACGAGGCCGTCGAGGAGCTGCTGCGGGCGGGTCCGCTGGTCCAGGTCCGGTTCCAAGTCCTGCTCTGCGCCGCTGTCGGCGCCTGGTTGGGTGCGGGGGTTGGTGGCCGTGTTCATCGCCGTAAGCAGGTGTTCCGTTTGCTCCGTGGTGGCCAGGATTTCCATCCGCTGGAGTCCGTGGCGGGGCTGGCGGAGGAACACACCCTGGCGGTGCCGGAGTTCGGCTTCGGTGGGTTCGGTGCCGTCCTGGTCGATCGCGTCCGTCCACTGCCGGGCGACCCGGGCGACGAAGTCGGTGTCCTGCTCTGCCGCGGCGCGGGTCAGGGCGTGTTCCATCCTGGCGGTGGTGTTTTCGGTGGCGTGGTGGCGGACCCGGTCCAACGCCAGGGTGATGATGGTCGCGGACCTAGTGCCCACGGACCCGGACGCCACGGCCTCGGCGAGCTCGGGCCGATCCGGTGGTTGGGGGTGGCCGGTGATCCCGGGCCTCGGCAGGACCGCCTCGGCCAGTGCCAGCCGGCGGCGGGCTTCACCGGCACCGATCCGCAACCTCGCGCGGAGGAACTCTGTGGTGTTCCGGCACCCGTCATCGGCCGGATCCGGTTCCCGGGTCGCAGGAGCTGCAGTTCCCGCGGGCGCCTCTGCAGCCGGATCGCTTGCAGCCGGGTCACTCCCTGCATCCGCCGGGCTGGTGACCCAGCCGATGGGCCCGTGCACCGCTGTCGCTTCGCCCCATCCGGTGGTCCAGCCAACCGCGGCACCCGAGCCGGCCCTCGCAGAACCCGCAGCAGCCGAGGCCTCGTGCCGGGTCCGGTCCACAGCCCCGGCGGCGACCACCTGCAGGTATTCCATGGTCCGGGCGATTTCCTCGACGTTCGCCGCGAAGTCGGCAGCCTCCCGGAAGCCCATCACCCCGGCGGCCTCGGCCGCCGTCGAACTGGCACGTTTGAGCAGCTCAAGGCTCCGGGGAAGATCGCCGGACCCGCCGCCGTCGGACGCCAACACCTGAGAAGGCTGCAGACCGGCGGGGACACTGCGCAGGCCCGGAACGGAAGCGGGCCGGACAGCAGAAGCGGCGGCGGGCAGTGCCGCCCACCGCAACGCCCCTCCTCCTTCTGCGAGTTCCCCCAAGACCTCCATGGGACAACTCTGCCAAAGGGGTCCGACAAAAAGGCCCTGTCCTGCAGAGGAATCCACTGGCACCCGCGGCACTAGAATTTTCCCCATGGCCGTTTACTTGGATCCGCCGCTCTGGCCAGCCCACGGAACCCACTTTTCGCACTTGATCTCGGACACGTCCCTTGACGAACTGCACCGTTTCGCCGAGGCCGCCGGCATTCCGGAACGCGCGTTCGACGGCGACCATTACGACGTCTCCGAGGCCCGGTACGGGGCCCTCGTGGAGGCCGGCGCCGTCCCCGTGGAGGCGCGGGTCCTAGTCCGAAAACTGATCGCCTGCGGGCTCCGCATCCCGGCCCGCGAGCGCGGCAAGGCGCTCAAGCTGCCGCTGCTGAACCGCTGGAACGCCGTGCTGCCAGGCCACGACGCCCTCTTCCTGGACCTCCTGGACCGCTGGGGCGAGGAGCACCGGAAGTACCACGGCCGCACCCACCTCCTCTCAGTCCTCGAAGCCCTGGACCTGCTCACCGAGCCGGCAGACCCTCCCCGCACCGTGGTCCTCGCCGCCTGGTTCCACGACGCCGTATACCGCGGGATCGCCGGCCAGGACGAGGAGGAGTCGGCGAGGCTGGCAGAGGACAGGCTCCTGCACGCCGGGCTGTCCGAGGACGAAGCGTACGAGGTGGGGCGGCTGGTCCGGCTCACTGCCGACCACCGCCCGGAGGCAGGGGACGACGACGGCGCCCTCCTCTGCGATGCGGACCTGTCCGTTCTCGGCGGCGAACCCAAGGCCTACGGCCGCTACCTCAGCGCCGTCCGGGAAGACTTCGCGCACATCGGCGACGCCGACTTCGCCGCCGGACGCGCCGCCGTCGTGCGTCATTTGCTGGAGCTGGATCCGCTGTTCAACACGGCCCGCGGCCGTGAGCTCTGGCAGGATTCCGCGCGGCGCAACCTCAACGGCGAGCTCAACCCCGCAGCCTGGCCCGCGTGAGCGAGGTTCAGGCCGCGCACCGGCAGCTGCCGTTCACGGTCCGCTTCGAATGGGGGCTCGACGGCGCCATGGCCGTGGCGCCCGGGGCCGAACTGGCCGTGGTGGTGGACGTCCTGTGTTTCACCACGTGCGTGAGCGTCGCCGTAGAGCGTGGCGCCGAGGTGTTTCCCTACCACTGGAAGGACGGCACGGCAGCCGGTTTCGCGGCGGAACAGCAGGCGGTGCTTGCCGGACGACGCGGCGGCAAAGGGGTCAGCCTCTCCCCCGCCAGCCTGCGCTCCGCGTCAACGCTGGACAGGGTGGTGCTTCCTTCACCGAACGGATCGGCGTTGGCCCATTCCCTGGCGGGCGCGGTGCCGCGCGTCGCCGCAGTGTGCCTCCGGAACGCCCGCGCCACGGCCGACTGGGCCGCCCGGCACCTGCCCCCGGCCGCCGTGATCGCCGTTATTGCAGCCGGTGAAAAATGGCCCGACGGCGGACTCCGGCCCGCGCTCGAGGACCAGCTGGGCGCAGGTGCTTTCCTGGCGGCACTTCCCGGGCATCGCCGGGCCGGGTTCTCCCCCGAAGCCGGGTGGGCCATGGACGCGTTCACCGCTGCGGAACCGCGGCTCGGTGACACGCTGCTGGAATGCTCCAGCGGGCGCGAGCTCGTTTTCGGCGGTTACCAGGAGGACGTGGAGATCGCTGCGGAGCTGAACCGGAGCACCGCCGTCGCACTTCTCGACGACGGCGCGTTCCGCCGGGCCTGAGCGCTCGCCCGTAGGCGGCCGCCGGCCTTAGCGGTAGCTGGTGACGAACGGCCGGTCGGTGGGCACGATCTGCTTGCCGAGGGGCATCAGCGAGACGGGTATGAGCTTCAGGTTCGCGATGGCCAGCGGGATTCCGATGATGGTGATGGCCATGGCGAACGCCGTCACCACATGGCCGATCGCGATCCAGATCCCTGCCACCACCAGCCAGATCACATTGCCCAGGAGCGAGAACACTCCGTTGCCGCCCGGCTTGTCCACCATCATCCGGCCGAAGGGCCATAGCGTGTAGGAGGCAATCCGGAAGGACGCGATGCCCCACGGAATGGTCACGATGAGCAGGCAGCAGATGATGCCCGCGAAGAAGTACCCCAGCGCCAGCCAGAGTCCGCCGCATACCAGCCAAATGATGTTGAGCAATGTCTTCATACGGCCATTCTCCCCCGCTCGCGCCTGATCGGGCGTCGGGGATTGCCCTGATCCGGCCCTGAATTAGCGGCCGCCCGCATCAGCCGATGATCGGCCGCTCTTCGGGCAAATGGTAGAGCCGCGGATGCGCGGAGAGGGCCAGGGCCGAAGCCACAGTGATGGTGCCGATGCGGCCGACGAACATGAGGGCCATCAGCACCCACTGCGCGCTGACCGGCAAGTGATAGGTGATGCCGGTGCTCACCCCCACCGTGGCGAAGGCGGAGATGGATTCAAAGAGCACCTTTTCGAGGCTGTAGTCGGTGAACAGCAGCAGCAGCAGCGTTCCCGCAATGACGGCGGCGACGCCCAGCAACGCAACAGAGAGCGCCTGGCGCTGCGCCGAGGAACTAATGGAGCGGTGGGCGATGGTGACCTGTTCGCGGCCGCGGACCTCGTTCCAGATGGCGAATCCCAGGATGAGGAACGTGGTGATCTTGATGCCGCCCGCCGTCCCCGCACTCCCGCCGCCAATGAACATCAGGATGTTGGTGACCATCAGGGTCTCCGGTGTGGCAGCCCCGTAATCGATGCTGTTGAAACCTGCGGTCCGGGGAAACACGCTGCCGGCCAGCGCCCCGAGGAACTTCCCGCCGGTGGAGAGCGGCCCCAGGGTTTCGGGCCTGTTCCATTCGAAGGCCGCGAAGAGCACGAAGCCTGCCGCCAGAAGCAGCAGGGTGCCGTAGACGGTCAGCCGGACGTGCACTGTCCAGTCCCTGATCCGGAACCCGTCCCGCATCAGGGCAATGATCACGGGAAACCCCAGCCCGCCGGCCACCACGGCTGCGCAGACGGGGACAATGATCCAGGGATCTTCGGCCAGCCCGATGAGGTTGTCACTGTAGAGGGAGAAGCCGGCATTGTTGAAGGCGGATACAGCGTGGAAGATGCCGTGCCAGAGTGCCGTGGCAGGGTTGGCGTCGTAACCGATCCAGAACCGGAGCGTCAGGACCGCTGCCGTGCAGCCTTCCAGTGTGGCCATGATCTTGGCGACCCGCACCAGCACGGAGCGCACATCACCAAAATTCAGGGTGTGGGTTTCGGACTGCGCCACGAGCTGCCCGCGGAGGCCGAGGTTCTTGCGGACCAGCAGGGCGAGCAGCGTTGCCAGCGTCATGATGCCAAAGCCGCCCACCTGGATCATCCCGAGGATCACCGCCTGGCCGAAGGGCGTCCAGAACGTGGCAGTGTCCACGGTGATCAGGCCGGTCACGCAGACGGCCGAGACCGAAGTGAACAGGGCCGGCATCCCGACGTCGGAGTCCGTGGGGTAGTGCGAGGCGGGAAGCAGGAGCAGCCCGGCCCCGATCATGATGACGGCGAGGAACGCCACCGGCACCGACCTGACCGGATGCAGGAGCAGGCGCCTGATGCGGCTGTCCTTCGTCCGAATGTCCGCGGGCACTTTTGCCGGCCCCCTCAGCGGTACGGCCATGGGACGTCCTCTCATCGGCGGGCATACGAAGGGCTTCAGGCACCGCGATAACAACCGTGCCCATAGTTCGACGCATCACGGAGCGTAGCACCGCGTGATTCCGGCATAACCCGGTCTTTACGAAATCCTTACGCGGCCCTTCCCGGCCACGCAGCGGCGCAGGCGCATACTGTTGGCAGCGTCCCGGCAAAGGGCTAACGTCACAGCCAAGGGGCGGTCCGCAGAAGGAGGCGCAGCGTGACCATCATTGACAACGCCGTCTACGTAAATGGCCGCCGGACCACCGACCCGGAGGGGCTTGAGGAGACCTACTTCCTGCTGCGGCAGCGCGAGGGGATGGCCTGGATCGGCCTCTACCGGCCGGACGCGCCGGAGCTGCGTTCCGTGGCAGACGAGTTCGACCTCAGCCACCTGGCGGTGGAGGACGCCCTGACCGGCCACCAGCGGGCAAAACTTGAGCACTACGGCGAGATCCTGTTCCTGGTGTTGCGCCCGGCGCGCTATCTCGACGACGTCGAAAAGGTCGAGTTCGGCGAGATCCACGTTTTTGTGGGAACGGATTTTGTGGTCACCGTCCGCCATGCTGAGTCACCGGACCTGGCCCGCGTCCGCCGACGCATGGAAGCCCAGCCCGAGTTCCTGGCGCTGGGTCCGGACGCCGTGCTGTACGCCATCCTGGACCAAGTTGTGGATGAATACGAGCCGGTGGCTGCCGGCCTGGAAAACGACATCGACGAAATCGAGGACGACCTCTTCAGCGGCGACCCGGACGTCTCGCGCCGGATTTATGAGCTCTCCCGCCAGGTCATCATGTTCCAGCGCGGAACCAGCCCCCTGGCGGGAATCCTGCAGGCCCTCCTCTCCGGAACGGCCGAACATCGGCCCGGCCCCGAGCTTCAGGACCACCTCCGTGACGTCCTGGACCACGTGCTGCGGCTGGGCGAACGGACCGCCTCTTTCCGGGCCCTGCTGCAGAACGCGCTCACCGTCAACGCCGCGCTGGTGGCGCAGCGGCAGAACGACGAAATGCGGCGCCTGACCGAATCCAGCTTCGCGCAGAGCGAGCAGGTCAAACGCATCTCCTCCTGGGCCGCCATTCTCTTCGCCCCCACCCTGGTGGGCACCATCTACGGGATGAATTTCCGCACCATGCCCGAGCTCGACTGGATCTTCGGCTACCCCATGGCGCTGGGCCTGATGGCGGCCATGGGCGTGGCCCTCTACGTCGCGTTCAAGCACAACAAATGGATCTGACAGCGGTCCGGGCAGCACTGGCGGACACAGCCCGGAGAGCCCGCGTTCCGGGAATGTCACTAGCTGTCGTGTCGCGGGACCGGGTGCTCCATACCGGCGGCACTGGTTTCGCGGACCTTGAGGGCCATGCCCCCGCGACGGCGGATACGGTCTATCCCTGGTTTTCCATGACGAAGCCGGTGACCGCCACCGCCGCCCTGCGGCTCTCCGACCAGGGGCTCCTGGACCTGCACGCACCCGTGCCCGAATACCTGCCCTGGCTGCGCGCCCCCGGCCCGGCCCAACCAACCGTGTGGCAGCTGCTCAGCCATTCCGCGGGGCTGGGCAATCCGCTGCCCGTGACGTGGATCCACCCGGCGGATGCACCGGGACCGGAGCAGGAGCAGATGCTGCGGAAACTGTTGGCCCGGCGCCGGGCGTTCCGCCACCGCCTTGGTGGCACCGGGCATTACTCGAACGTCGGCTACCTTGTGGCGGCCCAGATCATCAGCCAGGTCTCCGGTGAGCCGTTTCCGAGCTACGTCCGGCGCGAGATCCTTGCTCCGCTGGGCATGGATTCAACCGGTTTCGCCTACCTGCCAGGACACTCCGCGGCTATAGGCTATGTCCGTATCCCCCGCCCGCTCACCCCGGCGCTCGCGGCAATCCTTCCACCAGGAACACTGGGGGCAAGGCACGGCGGATACTCCGCGCTCAACCCGTTCCTGGTTGACGGCGCGGGCTACGGAGGCCTGGTAGGAAGCGTGTTGGACGCAGCAGCGTTCGCCCGGTTGCACCTCAATGACGGGCTGGCTGTTCCGCCGGGAACCGCCGGCGCTCCCGCTGTCCCGCAGGGGCACCGCATCCTTCAGGAGCCCACGGCGCGGGCGATGCGCGACATCCGCGTCAAAGGAAAGCAGTTCGACCACTCCGCGGGCTGGTTCCGGAAGCACACGAAGGGGCCGCACGGATCCTATGTGGAGCACTTCGGCACCGGGCTGGGGTTTTGGAACATCATGCGCCTTTACCCGGAGCGGGGCAGGGCAATCGTGCTCATGTCCAACAGCTCCACGAGCTACGACTACGCCACCTTGTTTTCCCTGATCCTCCGCGTGCCGTGGACCTGAGTCCCGCGACTATGCCTGCTTGACCAGGGCTGCGTCGACGTTGATTTTGACCTTGTCGCTGACCAGCACGCCGCCGGCTTCGAGGACCGCATTCCACGTCAGCCCAAACTCCTTGCGGCTGATTTCTGCCTCTGCGCTGAAGCCTGCCCGGGTGGCACCGAACGGATCAACCGCCACACCGGTGAACTCCACTTCGAGCTCCACGGGCTTGGTGACGCCGCGAATGGTGAGGTCGCCGGTGACGGTATAGTCCTCGCCGTCACCCTCGATGCCCGTTGCCCGGAAAGTCATCTCCGGGAACTGCTCGACGTCGAAAAAGTCCGCGCCGCGGACGTGGGCGTCGCGGTTGGCATCGCCCGAGTCGAAGCTCGCCGTTTTCACGGTGGCGTGCAGGCTGGACGCCGACAGGGACGGGCCCACGTGCGCCTCCGCGGAAGCGTCGGTGAAGCGGCCGCGGACTTTGCTGATGCCGGCATGGCGGACGGTGAACCCGATTTCGCTGTGGGACATATCAAGGGTCCAGATGCCGGGGGTAATACCTTGGGGCAGAGTCACAACGGGTCTCCTTCGACTCGGGTGGCGGGCCTGGCCCGCCGGTTCTTCGGGGTGGTCCCCAGCTGAATGCTAGCGAAGAGCATTAGCCACGGCTAGCCTCAGCACCGGGCGCCTCAGTCGCTGGCACAGCCTCAGCCACAGCCGCAGGCCATTTCGGCTCCCAGCCAATGGCAGGGGCGACGTGCCGGGCAATGTTGCCGAGCAGCTTGGCGTTGAAGTCCACGCCCAGCTGGTTCGGGACGGTGAGGAGGACGGTGTCGGCAGCCTGCACCGCGGCGTCCGCCGCAAGCTCTTCGGCGATGGCGTCGGGCTCGCCCACGTAGCTCTTGCCGAACCTCGCCACCAGTCCGTCAATGATCCCCACCTGGTCCCGCTTTTCCCGAAGGGCGCTGAGCCCGAAGTACCGGCGGTCCTCGTCGTCCACTATCGGCAGCACGCTCCTGCTGACTGAAACCCGGGGCGTGTGCTGGTGGCCGGCGCCGGCCCAGGCGCTGCGGAACATGCTGATCTGCTCGGCTTGAAGCTCGTCGAACGGCACGCCGGTGTCTTCGGTCAGCAGTGTGGAACTCATTAGGTTCATGCCCTGTTCCGCAGTCCAGACGGCGGTGGCGCGGGATCCGGCGCCCCACCAGATCCTGCGGGCCAGATCCGGCGAGTTCGGCTGGACCGGCAATTTGCCGGGTCCGCCGCCGAACCGGGGATCCCCGTCTGCCACGCCGGCGCCGGTGATGGCATGGCGGAACAACGCGGTGTGCCGGCGTGCCATGTCCGCGGGGCTCTCGCCGTCGGCCGGAACATGGCCGAACACTGCGGCGCCGTCCCGTGCCGGCTCGGGTGAGCCGCGGCTGACGCCCAGCTGCAGCCTGCCGCCGCTGATCAGGTCCGTGGCGGACGCTTCCTCCGCCATGTACAGCGGGTTTTCGTACCGCATGTCGATCACGCCGGTGCCCATTTCAATCCGGCTGGTGCGGGCGGCGATGGCTGCCAGCAGCGGGAACGGGGAGGCCTGCTGCCGGGCAAAGTGATGCACCCGGAAGTACGCGCCGTCGATACCCAGCTCCTCGGCGGCCACGGCCAGCTCGATGCCTTGCAGCAGGGCGTCCCGGGCCGTGCGGGTGCGCGACCCCTCGACGTTGCCCCAGTGGCCGAAGGAAAGGAATCCGATGCGCTTCATGACTGCGGCAACAAGAAGCCGTCACTCTTCATTCCGGCGCCAAGCCATTCCGGGCGCCAAGCCATTCCGGCGCCAGGTCATTCCGGTGCTAGGCGGCCGGGGCCTTCGCTGCCAGCACAAACGCCCGGACCTTCGCCAGGTCTTTGACTCCGCGGGAACTTTCGACGCCGGAGGAGACGTCCACTCCCCACGCACCGGCTTCCTTTGCGGCCCGGGCGACGTTCACGGGGTCAAGCCCCCCGGCCAGCAGCCAGCTCCGCCCGGCAAGCCCCTTGGCCTGCACCGACGCATAGTCCCAGGCCTCGCCCGAGCCCGGCACAGCGGCATCGATGAGCAGCAGTTCCTCGCCCCAGCTGCCGAATGCTTCCGGGGCGGCACTCATGGTGACGGCCCTGATCACCTTCATGCCGGCGTCGTGCGCTGCTTTCACGTCCTCCGGGGTGCGGTCCCCGTGGAGCTGGATCCACTCGAGGCCCGCCTCGCGGGCGAGCGCGACGGCGTCCGCCACCGGCTCGTGCCGGAAGACGCCCACTGCGGGGGTGCCGGCCGGCACGTGGGCGAGCAGCTCCCGGGCACTGGCGGGTGTAACCTCCCGCGGGCTTTTGGTCAGGACGAATCCGACGGCGTCCGCGCCGGCACCTGCCGCTGCCAGGACCGACTCCGGCGTACTCAGGCCACACACCTTGACGAACATCCTGCTCCTCCTGCGATTCTCTTCCTCCACCTGACGTTAGCAAGCCTGCCAAGTCTGCACCGACGTTACGCCCGGGCCTCGTGCCGGCCGCTAGGCTGGGCGGATGGAGATCATCCGCTATGCAGAACTCAGGGCCGAACCGTGGCGCAACAAGGGCGGGGTCACCCGCGAACTGGCCAGCCATCCGAAGGCTGCTTCCGCCCAGGACGGCGCCTGGGACTGGCGGGTAAGCATCGCCGAGGTGTCCAAAGCCGGCGCGTTCTCCACCTTTCCCGGCATGGACCGCGTCCTGACCGTGATCGACGGCGAACTCCTCCTGCTGACGGTAGACGGCGCCGAGCACCCGCTGGAGAAGTACCGGCCGTTCCGGTTCTCCGGCGACGCCGACACAGCCAGCGCACTGCCCACGGGCGACATCCGCGACCTCAACGTGATTACCCGGAACGGTGCCTTCAAGGGCTACACGTCCATCATCGAACTCTCCAAGAAGCGCGCGCACCCCGTTTTCGAAGGCCAGCTGGGCATTCTGCTGCAAGGACAGGCCACTGTCAGCCCCGGCACTGCCGGGGCCGCTGCTTCGGATGCCGCACCCGGCGGCGGGGAGACGCCCGACGACGGCGTGGCACCTCAGGCAGCCCCGGCGCCAGGTGAGCCGGAGACGCTCGGCCGCTACGACGCCGTCGTCGGTTCCGACTCCGGTACGCCGGAAATCCTGGGCCGGGGCTTCCTGGCCGTCGTATCGATCGACCGGGTTACGGGCTAGGCACCGGTCACAAGCTAGCGGTCGGTCAGAAAGCAGCGGCGGAAGCCTGCAGGTCTTCCCGCTGCGTTGACTGCCCGTTGGGGGTGAGCGCTGCGGCGATCACTACGGAGCTGGCCGAGGCCCAGGCCTGCGGCCGGCAGCTCGCAGGGAACGGCACGGGCGTGCGCATGGTGTCCGAGCCATGGCCGCCAAAGAGCTCCGGCAGCCGCCAGTCGTTGGCCTCGGCCACCTCCAGCAGCCCGGCGGCGAGCTGCGCCGCTTCATCCGGGAAGCCGTCGGCCAGCATGCCGCTGATGATCAGGGCGGTGTCGTGGCTCCAGACCGCGCCGGCGTGGTAACGGGTGGGCCAGTATCCGCCGTTGGTGGTGGACAGCGTCCGGACGCCGTAGCCGGAGAACATGGTGGGGTCCATAACGCGGCGCACCACAATCCGCTGCTCGTCCTCGTTCAGGATTCCGGTGCCGAGCAGGTGACCCATGTTGGAGGTCACGCCGTCCACCGGTCGCTTATCGGCATCCAGGGCAAGGGCGGGATACGGACCCAGCTCGTCCTCGCACCAGAACTGGGCACGGAAGCGGTCGGCCATGCCTGTTGCGTAGTCGCGCCATTCCTGCGCGCCCGGACGTCCGAAGGCGTCAAGGATTTCCGCGCCCACTACTGCCGCCTCGTAGGCGTAGGCCTGGACCTCGGCAAGCGCGATGGGCCCCTTCGCCAGTGAACCGTCGTGCCAGCGGATGGCGTCGCCGGAGTCCTTCCAGCCCTGGTTCACCAGGCCCTGCCCGGAGGCGTCGAGGTATTCCAGGAAGCCGTCCCCGTCCAGGTCGCCGTGGTCCCTGAGCCACTCGAGCGCGTCCTCGAGGTTGGGCAGGAGTTCCTTGACCTCGGCGTCGGGCATGCCGGCTTTCCAGGCATCGTGCAGGAGGCAGATCCACAGCGGAGTGGCGTCAATGGTGCCGTAGTACACCGGCGGCAGGCGCAGGGCATGGCCGCTCTCCGCCATGGTCAGGACGGTCCGGCGGACTTCATGCAGGATCTTGCCCGGCTGCACTGCCGTGGTGTGGTCCGTTTCCGTGCCCTGCCGGCCGGCGAGCGCACGGAGCGTTCCGCCGGCAATGGCCGTGTTGATGGGCAGCAGCATTCGCGCTGCGATGATGGAATCGCGGCCGAACATGGTGAAGAACCAGGGGGCACCGGCCGCCAGGAACGTGTCATGCGGATGCGAGTAGTGCGCCAGCCGCAGGCTGTTGAGGTCGCTGACGGACCGTTCGAGAAGGCGGCTGAGCCGGGGATCGTTCGACGCCGGAGCGGTGATGGGTTCACCGTCCGCGGCCAGCATCGGCGAATCCGCGTCAGTCAGGTCAACCGCCCATTCCAGCTCCACGGGTACGCCGGGAGACACCTCCACGGCCCAGTCGATGGTCACGGTGCTGCCGTCCACGCTGACGGTTCCGTTGACGGCCGTCAACGCCAGGGTGGTGTCCTGGTCGCGCCAGGACCAGGTGGTCCCCTGCGGTTCCACGCGGGCGCCACCACGACCGCCCTGCTTGATGTGTTCCATGGTGGTGTTGTCCGCGCCGAGGGTCAGCGTGACCGTCAGCGATACGGGCTCCCGCATGGCGGACTCCAGGCGCAGTGTCTCACCCACCCGGCCGGAGCAGCCGGTGAGGGTTTCGGTGTCCGCACCGTGGCGGATGCGGCTGGACCGGGCCGAGCGCCTGCGCACCAGGGAGAGCAGGGGGTCCGCCACTTCGGCATCGGCACGCACGAAATAGATGTAGTCGGTTTCCTTGGAGGAGCGCAGCTGCGTGGACACCCATTCGGGCTCCCGCCCGTCAACGGTGAGGACGGCAGTGTTGAGGACGCGGTCGTCGCCGCAGTAGATCCCCTGTGCGCCCGTGTGGCGGACCTGTCCATGGGCGTCGGACCACGCCTGAATGGGGGCGCTAAAAACGCCGGAAAGATTGTGCAGGTATGGCTGTTCAGAGGCCACGGTAAAACAACTCCTGTGCTGCTGGGTGTGGGTGCGGAGGCTGGCGTCCGCATTACCGGGCGAGAACCTGGGCGCACAGATTTGATCGATCAAATTTGTGCGGTTAAATCGTCTCACACGTTAGTGTGAGACGGAAAAGACCGCGATGCGGCAGCCATGCCGGGGCGTCCGCCGGCCACTGCCTGCATTTCCCCAACCGTCCAGTACCCCGTCCTAAGGAGCCCCATTTGGCCCGGCCCACCCTCGCCAGCCTGGCCAGAGAACTCGCCGTGTCCCGGCAGACCATCTCCAACGTGCTGAATGCTCCGCACAAGGTCAAGCCCGCCACCCGGGAGCGCATCCAGGCGGCCATTGAAGCAGCCGGCTACCGGCCCAGCGCCGCCGCCCGGCAACTGCGCACCCAGCGTTCCATGAACTTCGGCATGCGGCTCCTTCCCGCGACGGACGGAATCAACGGCGCCGTGCTGGACCGCTTCCTGCACGCGCTCACGGAAGCGGCGCAGGCGGCAGGCTACCGGCTCACGCTGTTCTGCGCGGACTCGGACAGCGACGAGATCCGCCAGTATGAGGAACTGCTCGACGTCGCGGGGCTGGACGGATTCATCCTCACCTCCAGCACCCCGGACGACGCCCGGACCCGCTGGCTGCAGGAACGCGGAACACCCTTCGCCGTTTTTGGCCGGCCCTGGGATAGCGCCGGCCGCCCGACGTCGGGGAGCCACTCCTGGGTGGACGTTGACGGGGCCGCAGGAACGGAACAGGCGGTGCAGATGCTGCTGGCCCAGGGCCACTCCAGGATCGGCTTCCTGGGCTGGTACACGGGCAATCCCGTGGGCGCAGACCGCCGCCGCGGCTGGCAGCGCGCCATGGACGCGGCAGGACACGGCAGGGATGTGCCCGGCCTCAGCGTGGAAGCGGAAGAGACCGTTGCCGGCGGAGCATCCGGGGCGGCCCTGCTGGCGTCGAGGGGTGCCACGGCCATTGTCTGTTCCAGCGACTCGCTGGCCCTCGGGGCCATGGAAAAACTCCGGGAGTTACGGCCCGGCACCGGGCGGCCAGCCGTTGTGGGCTTTGACAACACTCCCGTGGCTGCCGCACTCGGTCTCTCCAGCGTCGCCCAGCCTGTGGAAGAGGCCGCGCGCCACATCATCCGCGTGCTGACCTACGAACTGGCCGGCAACGGGACCGCCGCCGGGGCGGACGCCGGCGGGGCGGCCACCCCGGCCACAAACCCGCCGGACAGGCAGCTCCTCCTTGCCCCGCACGTGGTGGAACGAATCCCGCTGCCGCTGGCGCCAACCGGCAGCAGGCAGGCCTAAACCAAGGGCCTTGATGTTTCCCCTTCAGTGCCCTAATGTCGCCAGCTACCAGCTGAATCTCTGGAGCCGATCATGAGCGACAAGGAATCCGCACCAGCTTCACGCGACGCCCGCGCCGCCGTCCATCCGAGCGCGCCCGACCCCCGAACCGCCGCAGTCCCGCGAACCGCCGGAGTCCACCCCACTGCCCCGCTCGTCGCGATCGGCATCACCTGCGGCATTGCCTGGGCCGCAGGATTCCGCAGCTACATGGTGGAGCTTGCGGGCCCGGCCTCCACCTTCACCTGGTGGGGAACCTTCGGTGCGATCCTCCTGCCGGGGGCCGTTGCGGGCGCGCTCCTGGGCTGGGCGGAGGCTCTTCGGCGCGCAGGCGGGCGGAGGGGATGGCGCTGGCTTGCCCTTGCTCCACTCGCCTTCGCCATCGCCCCGATGTTCATGCCGGGCGCGATCGCCGCACTCCTCACCGAAGGCCTCGGCGGCGGCGCAATCGCAGTCTCTCTGATGGGGATGGGCGGCGGCTACGCCCTCTCCCGTCGCGGACCCCTCTGGGCACGGCTGCTCTGCGGCCTCGTCAGTACAGCCCTCGCCGCGGCACTCATCCTGACCGGACCCGGAATCGCCGGCGCCCGGCTCGCCATCACCGAAGCGCGCGGCGCCTGGTTCGCCACCCTGGCCGCATCGTTCATCATTGTGCTGGCCCTCGCCTCGTCGATCCCGCACCGGACCATGCCGCCCCGGTGACCTTAACCACCAACGGTGGCCTCCCGCCGTCGGGCGTTGCTACGCTGGGACCAAGGTTCCCTCTTTGGAACCTCCGGACGACGGTTCAGTACCCGGCACACGACAAGACTGGCCAAAGGATCTGTCATGTCGTGGTTAATCCTCATCCTCTCTGGCGCACTCGAGGCCGTGTGGGCCGCAGCGCTCCATCGGACGTCCCAGGTCAAGGGCCGCCGGCGCGTCCTGCCCGCAGCGCTCTTCCTCGTCTCAGTCATCGCCAGCACCGGAGGACTCGCCCTCGCGATGCAATCCATCCCCACTGGCACCGCGTACGCGGTGTGGGTGGGCGTCGGCGTGGTGCTGACCTCCGCCTACGCGATCGTCACCAAAGTGGAACGCGCGACGGCGGCGCGGCTGGTGCTGCTCGCCGGGATCGCCGCGTCCGTGGTGGGCCTCAAGGTGGTGGCGTGATGACCAAGAACGCGACTGCCTGGCTGATCCTGCTCGCCTCCGCCGTGCTGGAAGCCGTCTGGGCCACCGCACTGGGACTCTCCGACGGCTTCTCCCAGGCGCTGCCGACCGCCGTCTTTGCCGTCACCGCAACGCTGAGCATGGCGGGACTGGGGATCGCCGTGAAGTCGATTCCGCTCGGGACCGCCTACGCCGTGTGGGTGGGCATCGGCGCTGCCCTGACCGTGGGCTGGGCGATGGCCACCGGCGTCGAGCCGGCCAGCCCGCTCAAGCTGCTGTTCATCGCCGGGATCGTGGGCTGCGCGGCGGGGCTGAAGCTGCTGCCGCAGGACCGGTAGAGCCGCGCACCACCAGATCGGATGCCAGGACCACCGGCGAGCGCGTGGAATGTTCGCCGGCAATTTCGGCCGCCAGGGCATGGACGGCGGCGTGCGCGATCGCAGCGACGGGCTGCCGGAGCGTGGTCAGCGGCGGATTCGTGAGCGCCATCAGCGGTGAGTCATCGAAGCCGACGATGGACACATCTTCCGGCACGCGCAGCCCCCTGGCCTGGACCGCCCGGATGGCACCGAGCGCCATAACGTCGGACGCGCACACAATGGCCGTGTGGCCGGAGTCCAGGAGCTCATTCGCCGCACTCTGGCCGCCTTCCACCGTGAACATGCTGGTGGCCGTGTGCGGTCCCGGGTCCTCAATGCCAAGGTACCCGGCGAGGCCGCGTTGGTGCAGCAGAAGGTGTCCTTCCCTTCCGGCGGGCCGGAACAGACCCCGGGTGTGGTGGTGATGCGTATTGACGACTCCGTCGGGACGGACGTGGACCGGAACCTGCGCGGACTCGTAGTGGTGTTCAACGCCTCGGATGAGGCCACCAGCCAGACAGTGGCCGCCACCGCAGGGTCCACCTTTGCCCTGCATCCGGTACAGGCCGGGGGCATCGATTCCGTGGTCAAGGCGGCAACCCATGACGCGGCGTCCGGGACGTTCACCGTCCCTGCCCGCACCGTGGCGGTGTTCCAGGCAAAATAGCCGCGGATTAGGCTGGTGCCCATGGCATCTTCCCCGCCGGACGCGCTCCGGCATCCCGACGTGACGGCGGCCGTGGCGAACCTGCGCGGTCGCCTGGCCTCGGGGAACCGGATACTGCTCGGCATCACGGGCTCGCCGGGGTCCGGGAAATCGACCTTTGCAGCCGCTCTGCACACCCTCTTTGGCCCGGACGTGGCCGTGGTGGTGCCGATGGACGGCTTCCATCTGGGCAACGCGATTATTGAGGGCACGCCGCTGCGGCAGCGCAAAGGGGCAATCGACACGTTCGACGCCGGCGGTTACCTCTCGCTGCTGCAGCGGCTCGCGCGTAGGGATGAGTCGGTGGTTTACGCGCCGGATTTCCGGCGCGAAATCGACGAACCGGTGGCAGCCTCCATTGCCGTGCCGGCCTCGGTCCCGCTGGTGATCACCGAAGGGAACTACCTCCTGGCGGACCACCCTGTGTGGCAACAGGTCCGGGCCCAGCTGGACGAGGTCTGGTTCATGGACACTTCCCCGGCTCTTCGCCTGGAGCGGCTGGTGGACCGGCATGTGCACTTCGGCATGGACCGGCCTGCCGCGGAGGAATGGGCCGCCTGTTCCGACGAGGCGAACGCCCGGCTGATCGAATCCACCCGCGACGCGGCGGACCGGGTCATCCCCTGGTCCTAGCCTCCCGGGGTGTTTACCGCCCGGTGCGCAGAAATTTCCCCTGCATTTTTTCGGCGACACAGGGCCATGGCACCGCAGCCCTGTTAGCCTGCTCCTAGGATCACCGGACCATCATCGGGTCTCAGCCGGTGGCTGGATCCCCCGTGGCTCCTGGACGCAGAGGACAACAGCACATGGATGCGCAAGTGCCGGGCACTGCTCCGGGGACGGCCGCCGCACCGCCGGCTGGCAACCACCCAGGTGCGGCAGGATCCCCCGGGCCAGATGCGGCCGGGCCTGAACGCACGTGGAGCCTGCAGCGCGAATGGTCCCGGGCATTCCTGGTGATGCTCGCTGCGCTGTTGATCGGCGCCGTCGTCACCATCGTGGGGGTGCGCGGCCTGATGAACCAGGTGGAGGAAACCTCCCACCGGCTGCAAGTGGAGCTCGAAAAGGTGGAGGTCCTCCGCTCAGCCCTTGACGCCCATGAGGAGCTGGGACACCAGCTGCTTGCCAACGCCCCCGCGGACCGTTCTGCCTTTGTCCGGCAGCAGGATGAGGTCTCACGCCTGTTCGGGGAAACCGCCGCCGTTTTGCCGGGTGACACGGCACCGCGGGAAAAGCTTGACGCTGCGCGGCAGTCCTGGCAGGAAGCCCTGGCAGCCCATGGCCTGTGGGGCAGCCAGGTGCAGTCCCTCCAGGGCAGCCATATAGACCAGACCCCGGCGTTTGCCGCGTCCAGCGCCGCGATCCGCATGCAGCTGGCGGATATCCGGCGGTACTCCCTGGCGGAGATGGATGACGGGCTCGCGCACAGTGCCGAACTCGAACGGTTCTTGTTCATCGGGCGCAGTGCCTTGTTCGTGGCGGCATTGGGCGCCACCGCGTACTTCCGACGCAGGATGGTCAAGGACATCATTCGGCCGGTGGAAAGCATGCACCACGGCGTACGAAAGCTGCAGGCCGGGAACTACAACCACCGCATTGAAGTCTTCCGCCGCGACGAACTCGGCGAGCTGGCCGAGGCGTTCAACGGGATGGCCCTGGCTGTACGCAACAGCCACGAGGCGCTCACCCACCGCGCAACCCACGACCCCCTCACCGGCCTGGCGAACCGCGCGGCCCTGATGGAACACCTGACGGCATCGTTCGGGGCGGGCAGCACACGCAGGAACCGGAACGAGGGACTGCTGTTCATCGACATCGACGACTTCAAGGAGGTCAACGATTCGCTGGGCCATGAGCGTGGCGACGCCCTGCTCGTTCAGCTGGCCGCCCGGCTCAAGGCCTGCGTCCGCTCCGACGACATGGTTGCCCGCCTCGGCGGGGACGAGTTCGCGATTGTGGTGATGGACGACGACGCCGGCTCCGTCACCGCCGGGATCGCCGAACGGATCCACGAGGCACTGCGTGCGCCTTTCTTCGTCGGCGAGGACCGGCTGACTGTCACCGCGAGTATGGGCGCCGTGCAGCGCCGTCCGGACACCTCGGACGCCGCCGAGCTCCTGCGGCAGGCGGACTTTGCAATGTATCTGGCCAAACACGGCGGAAAGGCCCGGTTGCAGCTGTTCGACGCCGAAGGCTACGACCATATGACCTATCGCGCCGCCCTGAAGCGGGACCTGGCTGCGGCGGCACCGGAGGGCCAGCTCCGGCTCGAATACCAGCCCATTGCGGACCTCACCAGCGGAGCCATTCTCGGCATCGAAGCGCTGGTGCGCTGGCAACACCCAACGCTGGGACTGCTGGCCCCCTCGGAATTCATTCCCATTGCGGAAGAGACAGGGGACATCGACGCCGTCGGCTGCTGGGTGCTGGATACCGCCAGCCGCCAAGCTGCCGGCTGGCGGAAGGCCCTGCCCCAGTGCGAACACCTCTGGGTTGCGGTCAACCTGTCCACCATCCAGCTCCCCAATCCGCGGAATCTGGCGGCCATCAAGCGCATCCTCGCCGATCCCGCAGCGCAGGCGGACAAGGTGGTGCTGGAAGTGACCGAGACAGCCCTCGCGGGAAGCACGGACGGCGGAATCGCGGCTCTCAAGACACTGAAGGAGACGGGCGTCCGGGTGGCAATCGACGATTTCGGGACGGGGTACTCCTCGCTGAGTTCGCTGGCGGTGCTGCCTGCGGACATCCTCAAGATCGACCGTTCATTCCTTGGCCGGCAAGCGTCCGAAGCGCAATCGGCAGCAATGCTCGAAGGAATCCTGGGTCTGGCCCGCATGCTCTCCCTCGAGGTGGTGGCCGAAGGAGTGGAGGACCGCCGCCAGCTGGAGCTGCTTCGGGCACTGGATTGCCACATGGGGCAAGGCTACTTCCTGGCCCGCCCGGCCCCCGCCGAAATGATCGTGGCGCTACTGGCAGCAGGAACCCCGCTTCAGCCCGGCCCGGCGGAGCTTGAGCAGGCCGTCGATTCATGAGGAATACTGGCCTTGCCGCGGGAGTTCTTGGCTAGGACGGCACTTCCCGGAATACGCAAAGCAGCGAATTGGAGACCCCTATGGCACCGGCATCCGCACCATTAGTCCACCTCGGCGACGGATTGAACGTCAGCCCTTTAGGGTTCGGCGGCATGGCCCTCACCCCGGTATACGGCGAAGTGGACCAGGGTGAGGCCCTCCGCACCCTCCACCATGCCGTTGATGCGGGCGTCAGCTTCATCGACACTGCGGACATCTACGGTGGCGGCAGCAACGAGGAACTGATCGCCCAGCTACTGAAGGAACGACGGGGCGAAGTGCAGCTGGCCACGAAGTTCGGGCTGGTGGGCACTCCCGCCAGCGGCTACACCGACATCCGGGGAGACGCCGCCTACATCCGGCAGGCAGTGGAAGCCAGCCTCCGCCGCCTGGGCACCGACACCATAGACCTGTACTACATGCACCGCCGCGACCTCCGCGTTCCGATTGTGGAAACCGTGGAGGCCATGGCGGCGCTGGTGCAGCAAGGCAAGGTGCGTCACCTCGGCCTGTCCGAGGTGACGGCCGAGGAGCTGCGGGAGGCCAGCAGCATCCACCCGATCGCCGCGGTCCAGAGCGAATGGTCCATCTGGAGCCGCGATGTGGAACGCAATGTTGTTCCCGCGGCGGCCGCGCTTGGGGTGGGATTTGTGCCCTATTCGCCGCTGGGCCGGGGATTCCTCACCGGCACAGTGGACGCTTCGAAACTCGGGAGCGGCGACTTCCGCCGCAACATCCCCCGCTTCGCCGCTGATGCAGCGGATGCCAACCAGGGCGTGGTGGCCGCGGTGCAGGCCGTCGCTGGCGAGCTCACTGTCGCCGGCACGCCGGCAACTCCAGCCCAGGTGGCTCTCGCCTGGCTGCTTGCCCAGGGCAAACGGCTCGGCCTGCCCGTGGTTCCCATCCCGGGCACGCGCAAGGCGGAACGGATCGACGAGAACCTGGGTTCGCTGGCGCTGGACTTCACCGCCGCACAACTGGAAATGCTCGACGCCGCCGCGGACGCCGTCGTCGGCTCCCGCTCAGCGGACCCCACCTGGGTGTCCCAGGGCCGTGAGTAGGGCCTCCGTAGACTGAAGCCCATGGATTCCCTCATTCACGACCTGCGTGACATCACCATCCGCCGGATTTCTGTCAGCGAGATGGACAACAACGTGTATCTGCTCACCAGCAAGGCGTCGGGCGCGCAGCTCCTGATCGATGCGGCCGATGATCTGGCCGCCATCCAGGGGCTGCTTGCCGACTCCGCCGCGGACACCTCCGCGACGCCGAAGCTGGCGTTGATTGCCACCACCCACCAGCACTGGGACCACGTCCGCGCGCTGCCGGCCCTGGTGGAGGCCACCGGGGTGAAGACGGCGGCCGGGACGGACGACGCACCGGAGCTGCCCGTTCCGGTGGACGTGCTGCTGGATCACGGGGACGTCGGCAACTTCGACGGCTTCGACGTGACGGCTGTGCACCTGCGCGGCCACACACCGGGGTCAGTGGCGCTGGTGTACCAGGACCCGGCAGGCCCTGCGCACATCTTTTCCGGCGATTCGCTGTTCCCCGGCGGCGTGGGCAACACGCAGAAGGATCCGGCACGCTTCCACCAGCTGATCACCGATGTCAGCGAGCGGCTGTTTGGTGTGTACCCGGATGACACCGTGGTGCACCCGGGTCACGGCAAGCCCACGACCCTCGGCGCGGAACGCCCGCACCTTGAGGAGTGGCGCGCCCGCGGCTGGTAGCTTTCGCTGCGCTTTGACGCTGGCGCTGCGCTGCGTGATTTGCGCTACGCAAAATGCCGGTCGCTGCGGATATACCCGCCGCGTCCGGCATTTTGCGTAGCGCCAGCTACTTTACGTAGCGAAAACACGATCCTTAGCGGCTGCGGCGTTCGTTCGACGCCGGAGCTGACGCACGGCGGGGGGCGCCGCTGCGTGCCGGACGGCCTTCGCCGGAACGGCCGTTGCCGCCGCCGGAGTAGGATCCGCCCGAGGTGCCGCCGGTGTTGGAGGACCAGACTGCTGCGTTGCCGCCGGCCGAGCCGGACTTGCTGCCGGCAGCGGCGCGCTGGCCCGTTGCCGGACGTCCGCTGCGCTGGCCGCCCGTTGCTCCGCCGGTGCGGGGAGCGCCGCCGGTGCGGGGAGCGCCACTTCGCGGTGCACTGGTGCGGGTTGCCCCGCCGCGGGCGTCGCCACGGCCGTCGGTTGCACGGGCGTCAGACCCGCGGCCGGCCGATGCACGGCCACCTGCTGCGGGAACGTCGTTGTGGTGCGAGTAAGCAGTGGCACGGCCACGGCCGCGGGCATTGCGGCGCTCGGCGCGCTCGGCGTCGGCGCGGTCCTGGTTCTTTTCCGCCACGCGCTCAGCGGCGTTGCGGGCAGCGGCCTGGCCTTCATAAGCCACGGCGCGTCGCTCGGAACGCGGAAGATCCGTACGGGGAGCCTCAGCCGAAACCCGGCCGCGTCCGCCACGTCCGCCGCGGCCGCCCGCGGTGGGTGCAGCCTGCGTAGTGCGGCGTGCGCGCTTGCGCTCCGCGTTTGCACCGGTGGAGGTGCCGCCGCCCTGGTTGGACTTGGCAGCCAGCAGTGCGGCGCGGGTGCGCGGGTCGATCTTGTCGGCCATTTCGCCCACCAGTTCTGCAACCAGCGGCGAGTTGGCGGTGACGCGCTCGAAGTTGACCTCGACGCCCGCAGCCTTCATGAGCTTCTTGACATCGGACTGCTGCTCCGGCAGGGTCAGCGTGACCACGGTGCCGTCGGAACCGGCGCGGGCCGTACGGCCTGAGCGGTGCAGGTATGCCTTGTGCTCCGTGGGCGGGTCAACGTGGATCACCAGTTCGACGTCGTCCACGTGGACGCCGCGGGCGGCGACGTCGGTGGCCACCAGGACGCGGACGTCGCCGGAGGAGAACTCGGCAAGGTTGCGGTCACGGGCGTTCTGCGACAGGTTGCCGTGCAGGTCGACGGCGGGGATGCCGGCGTCGGTCAGGGTCTTGGCAAGCTTGCGGGCGTGGTGCTTGGTGCGCATGAAGAGCACGCGGCGGCCGGCACCCGAGGCGAGCTCGACGATCAGCTGCTTCTTGACGGTCTGGTCGTTGACCACCAGTACGTGGTGTTCCATGGTGGTGACCGCGGCCTGCGGGTCGTCCACGGAGTGGGTCAGCGGGTTGGACAGGTAGCGCTGGACGATCTTGTCCACGCCGTTGTCCAGGGTGGCGGAGAACAGCAGGCGCTGGCCCTGGCTGGGGGTCATGTCCATGAGCTTCTTGACCACCGGCAGGAAGCCGAGGTCCGCCATGTGGTCTGCCTCGTCCAGCACGGTGACCTCAACGGCCTCGAGGGTCAGGATGCGCTGGCGGATCAGGTCCTCCAGGCGGCCCGGGCAGGCGATGACAATGTCGACGCCGGCGCGCAGCGCCTTTTCCTGGCGTGCCTGGGAGATGCCGCCGTAGATCACGGTGGTGTTCAGGCCCATGGCCTTGGCCATCGGCTCGATCGTGGCGTTGATCTGGGTGGCCAGCTCGCGGGTCGGCGCAAGGACCAGCCCCATCGGGCGGCCGGGCTTGCGGAAGTGCTTGGCTTCCCGCTCAGCGAGTCGGGCTACAAGCGGGATGGCGAAGGCAATGGTCTTGCCGGAGCCGGTGCGGCCGCGGCCCAGGACGTCGCGTCCGGCCAGGGTGTCCGGGAGGGTCTTGACCTGGATGGGGAACGGTTCAATGATTCCCTGGGCGGTCAGTGTGTCGGCGAGTGCTTTGGGCGTGCCGAGGGCAGCAAAAGTAGTCATGTGTTTCAAAGGTCTTTCAGGCGGTATCCGTGCGGATATCGGCCCCCGGTGCCGGTTGGCCCAGGGGTTCGCCGAAGAAAAGTCAGGTGATCAACCGGATTGCTGCCAACCTTGCGGTAGCGGCGGACGGGACCAAATAGAACGCGTTCATCGACGCAGGATGTGCCTCTCACATGAAAAAAACCCACTCCCTGCCGGACAAATCCTTCGGGGGATCCGGTTGATGAACCGAATCAAAGTGGGCAT
The DNA here is from genome assembly GCF_964254335.1 of Arthrobacter sp. LjRoot78. NCBI lineage: Bacteria > Bacillati > Actinomycetota > Actinomycetes > Micrococcales > Micrococcaceae > Arthrobacter > Arthrobacter sp. LjRoot78. The sequence goes on from NZ_CAXUTG020000001.1 coordinate 4,170,807, forward strand.
CACTGCACATCAAGTTCCACCAGTCTAGCATCCGGCGGGCTGCCCGCCCGAACGGGCACTGTTTCGGGGCGGGCCGCCGCCGCTCCGGCCCCCACTTCTGCAACTGCCACCATGGCGGACCCATCCGGATCCGGCCTGGCTCCGAACCAGCACGGGAAGATCTACCCGAAAGGACATGCCATGGAACTCGAAGACAAGGGGCGCAACGTCGTCATCCATCATCTCGGAGGGGCCAAGCGGCCAGGCCGGCTCACCGGCTATGGCGAGTCCAGGCGGGAAGACCGGGCGGGCCAGGTGGGGGCAGAGCCCGAGGAAGCCGCCGAACCAGGTCCAACAACGGACTACACTTGATGCCTTGAGGCTCGACGTTTGTCGAGGACCGAGCGACCCGGGCTGCGGCTGAACCGCGTTCCAGGAAGACGAAACCAGGGAGGCCCCGCGATCGCCGCCTAGCCCGGCACGAAGCCGGAGAATGCCCTTTCCCGCTCCGGAAGCCAGTTCAGGCGCAGCGACGCCCGCCGCCGCCATTGGAGCGTCCGGCCTGCCGGGACCGGCCCCACCTCCCCCGCCGAAGGGCTCAGAACCGGGCCTAGTCTTGATTCACCCCAACTGTTACCTACGTCACAATTGTGGCGGCTCCGTGCAGACGGCGGCGCGGCACCCTGCCTGCAGGGCAGTCCGCCTGCGACGCAGTCAGCCTGAGACAAGGAAAGAAGCACTGATGTCTGAACGCACCACCACGGTTGCCCGGAACACTGCAACGGAACCCACCAAGGGAGGCCACAGCCAGGAACCGCACCTTGCCCGCGCGCTGAGCAACCGGCACATCCAGCTGCTGGCCATCGGCGGCGCCATCGGCACCGGCCTGTTCATGGGATCCGGCAAGACCATCTCCCTCGCCGGCCCGTCCGTCATCTTCGTCTACATGATCATCGGCTTCATGCTGTTCTTCGTCATGCGGGCCATGGGCGAAATCCTGCTGTCCAACCTGAACTACAAATCCTTCAGCGACTTCGCCGGAGACCTCCTGGGCCCCTGGGCCGGGTTCTTCACCGGCTGGTCCTACTGGTTCTTCTGGGTTGTTACCGGCGTCGCGGACATCGTGGCAATTGCCGGCTACGTGGACAAGCTGGCCCCCGGAACCCCGCTGTGGATCCCCGCGCTCATCACCCCCGTAGTGCTGATCCTGCTGAACCTCCCCACCGTCAAGGCCTTCGGGGAAGCCGAATTCTGGTTCGCCATCATCAAGGTGGTGGCCATCGTCGCACTGATCGGCACCGGCATCGTTATGATCGCCACGAACTTCACCTCCCCCAACGGGGCAGTGGCCAGCCTCGCCAACATCTGGAACGACGGCGGCATGTTCCCGCACGGCATGTTCGGCTTCATCCTCGGCTTCCAGATCGCCATCTTCGCGTTCGCCGGCATCGAACTGGTAGGCACTGCGGCGGCGGAAACCAAGGACCCGGAGAAGAACCTCCCCCGGGCCATCAACTCCATCCCCATCCGCGTGCTGCTGTTCTACGTAGGCGCCCTGGTGGTCATCATGGCGGTCAACCCGTGGCGGACCATCGACGCCGCCAGCAGCCCGTTCATCGGCATGTTCACCCTCGCGGGCCTGGGCATCGCCGCCGTGGTGATCAACCTGGTGGTCCTTACCTCCGCGGCATCCAGCGCCAACTCCGGCATCTACTCCACCTCGCGCATGGTCTACGGCCTGGCCCAGGACGGCAACGCCCCGAAAGCCTTCGGCAAGCTGAGCATCCGCAAGGTTCCGCAGAACGCCCTGCTGTTCTCCTGCATCTTCCTGCTCGCCGGCCTGGTGCTGCTTTACTCGGGCGACTCCGTCATCGGCGCGTTTACCGTGGTCACCTCGGTTGCATCCGTGCTCACCATGTTTGTCTGGTCCATGATCCTGATCAGCTACATTGTGTTCCGCCGCCGCCGTCCCGAACTCCACGCAGCCTCCGCCTTCAAGATGCCCGGCGGCGCCTTCATGCCTTACGTGGTGCTGGCATTCTTCGTGTTCATGCTCGTGGCGCTCGCCCAGGCCGAGGACACCCGCCTCGCCCTGGTGGTTGCTCCCCTGTGGTTCCTGATCCTTGGCGCGGCCTGGTACTTCAACCGCAAAACGCCGCTCCAGCAGGCACGGATCGTTGAGTGGAAGGCTGAGTCTGATTCGGACAGGGCAAAAGTCAACGCCCTGAACTAGGACGATTTCCGCGCCGCAACCCGCGGCGCAACAACCACAGCGACGACGGCGATGGCGACCGTGAGAGCGAAGACTCCCGCGAAGGAGGCGCCCGACACTCCGCCCCGCCGTCGTCGTTGTGGTTCCCGCCGCCGTTCCCGCTAAGGCACTGAACACGATCCCGGTGGTGGCCAGGGCCAGCGCACCACCGAGCGAATCTGAAATGGACATGGCCGAGCTGTTGAAGCCCTCGGTGTCCGGAGTCGACATGGCCAGCGTCATCACGCTGAGGCGCGGATACATCAGGCCCATCCCGAAGCCGGCGGACATCCAGCCGGTAATCGCGACGCCGGCCGGCCAGCCCAGGACGGTGGTCACCAGGGCAAGGACGACGGCGGCAAGCACCATCGCCGACCCGACCCTGATGGCCCGGAGGTTGCTGAGCTTCGCGCCCATCCGGCCCTGCACGGCCGAGGCGCCGGCCCACGCCAGGGCGCCGCCGGTGAGGGTCAGCCCGGCAAAAGTGGGCGAAAAGGAGTACCGCTCCACCAGCAGGTACGGAAGATAGACCTCCGCTCCGAAAAACGCCGCGGAGACGAGCCCACGGGCCAGGATGACGCTCGGCAGCCCGCGCCGGGCAAGCAACGTGCCGCGGGGCACCAGCGGACGCACCGCCACGAACGCGATCACGACGGCGGCCGCCGCCAAGAAAGCTCCGGCGCCCGGAACCTGCGCGGAAAGGTTCAGGCCCAGCACGGCCAGCGCCGCAAGGGCGGCCCACGCGAGCCTGCCGTAGGACCAGCGCCCCGGCTCCGAACTTCCCTCCGGCGCGCCGCGGAGTCCGCGCAGCGCAGGCACGATCATCAGGAGGGCCGGAACCACCAGCCCCACCACGCCCAGGAACACCCAGTGCCAACTGGCCGCCTGCGCCACGATTCCGGCCGCGAAGGGTCCCACCAGCGAAGGAATAACCCACGCCGCGGAAAACGCGGCGAAAATCTTCGGGTGCAGCACGGGCGGATAAACGCGCGCCACCACAACGTACAGCGCAACGGTCATGGCGCCGCCGCCCAGTCCCTGCACCAGGCGCCCGGCCACCAGGACAGCCATGCTTCCTGCCGTCCCGGCGATCAGCAGCCCAAGGACGAACAGGGCCACTGAGGCGTACAGCGGTCCCACTGGGCCGCGCCGGTCGGACCAGTTGCCGGCCGCCACCATGCCGATCACGCCGGTAGCCAGCGGTCCGGCGAAGGCCAGGGCGTACAGGCCGGCGCCCTCCAGTTCCCGGCTGACCAGGGGCATGATGGTGGTCACGGCCAGCGACTCAAAGGCAGCCAGGAACACCAGGGCACACGCGCCGGACGTCACGAGCAGGTAGTGGCGGTGCAGGATTCCTGCAGCCTCAGGGGCGGCGGCGGGGGCGCTACGTTGCACGGTGATGGCCTGATCAGTCGTTTCGGATGCGTGCCTGCCATTAAACACCCCAGGCCGTGATGTCCAGGGTCATCCTGAACATCACGGCCTGTGCTGCGTGCCGGGAACCCGGCCCGGCGGAGACTATTCCGACTGGCCTCCCGCCGTGTTGGCCTTCGTGGTGAACGGCAGGAGCAGGCGGGACTGGTGGGCGGCGTCGCGGTAAATCTTGTGGGTGACGGGCCGGCCCACCGGGAGGTGGAAGGCGTCCGGCGGGAGCAGCGAGTTGTGCTCATCTGCCAGCGGCTCGGCGTTGGACAGTTCCACCGTCAGCTTGTGGCCCGGCCTGAACGTGTTCGCGAACGGGTAGAGCCGCAGCACGTATTCCTCGATCTGCCCCGGCTCCACGGGCACGGAACGGGTGTGCGGGTGGTAGGGGTTTCCCTCGGTGGTGCGCTCATCGAGCTCGCGGTGCGAGGCCTTGAGGTATCCGCTGGTGATGAGCTGGCGCTTGCCGTTCGGGGCGTAGTCCCACAGGCGCAGGATGAAGTTGGTATCCGGCTGGTCGATCTCGGCGAAGATGTGTGCTGCGCCGGTGCCGATCATTTCCGCGTCCTCTTCGAACGGTTCGGTGGACCAGCTGATGATCTGCACCTGGTCGGTGACCGTCAGCGGGGCCTGGTAGAAGCCGTCCGGCGCGGCATATTCGGCGCCCATCAGCTCGGGCTCACCGGAGAGCTTGTGGCGCGGGCGCAGGTACAGCGGCTTGTACTCGATGTCCTTCGGCGGCCACTGGTCCGCAGTCACCACCTCGCGGGAGCCCTCCACGAAAACGCTCACGGCAGGCTCATCCATCACGCCGTTGTCGATGCCCTTGATCCAGTAGTCGTACCACCGGAACATCTTGTCGTGCTCCTCGATGAAGGGACGCGACTGCATCGGCGGGTAGGGGCCGATGTCCAGTTTCTTCGGGCCTTTCAGCTCGTTGAACAGCTCGATGGTGCCGTCCAGGGTCCAGCCGCGGCCCTGGTCCAGCTGCAGCCACACCGGGATGTCGATGTTCGGGGCCAGCGTGACGGGATTGCGTTCCTCGTACCAGTCCCCGTCCAGTTCGTTCATCACGATGTCGAACCAGGCTTCGTGGTTTTTCGGGTAGTTCAGGACGTGGACCAGGTTCGGCCAGGCGGCGACGTCCGGGTCCTGGAGGCGCCTGGCGACGAGCTCCTTAAGCTCGCCGGGCGGGTACATCTCGATCATCCGGGACTTCACGCCGTCGGTGAAGGCCCAGCCGGAATCGCCTCCCCGGCCTTCGCGGGCAGCGCGGGGCATGAACCACATGATGCCGCCGTGGTACGTGGTCTCGTAGAAGTCGTAGTGGCCGCCGGAGACGAAGATTGCCTTCAGGTGCGGCGGGCGCTCGGCGGCGGCCAGCACCTGCATGGAGCCGAAGTAGGAGATGCCCACCATGCCGACGTTCCCGTCACACCACGGCTGCTCCGCTACCCACTCGATGAAGTCGTAGGCGTCCTGGCCCAGCGACACCCCGCCGGCGTTGTAGTTGCCGATGTGCTCACCGCCGGAGTGGCCGGAGCCGCGCAGGTCGCCGATGACGTGGACGTAGTCCTCCTTGACGATGCGGGCAATGTCGCCGGCCTCGATGCAGCCGTCCCACATCGGGCTCGGGCGCCGCTGCGGCGGGGTGGTCAGCGCCAGCGCCTGCAGTTCCTTGCCGTAGGGGCTCAGTGCCACCAGTGCCGGGCGCGGCTTGTCCTCGGCGCCCTGGTAGGCGTCCGCGGCGAGCTCGACGCCGTCGCGCATCGGGACCCGCAGGTCCTTGCGCACGGCGATTTTCTCCCCGCCGGCATTCAGTAACTGGCAGTCATCCATGAGTGCTTATCTCCTCATCTTGGGTCAAGTGGTCCATCGTCGTGCGGTAGCCGTGGAGCGTCGTGAAGAACGGGGACGGCTCCAGGGTGGGGTCCCCCTGATACCCAAGGTCGTCGGCCACCCGGGCGAAGGGCGAATACGGTGAGTCTGTGTCCTGCAGTCCGGCAGCCAGGCAGCCGCAGGCCGCATCCTTGACGCGGGCTTCGATGTCCAGGCTCCCCTGGAGCGCTTCCCGAGCCTGCCCGGCGTCGAGCTCCACGCCGTAAGGTGTGCCGTCCGCGCGGCGGTACGGGTGCCCCAGGTAGAGGTGCTGCGGACGGATCTCGTCGCCGAGATACTGCAGGCTCCTGCGGTAGCCGGCGGGGTCCACAAAGCCGGGAAATCCGTTGGCCGCACCGTGGACCTGTACGGCGTCGCCGACGAACACGTCGTTTTGTCCGTCCAGGACGTACGCGACCGACCCGGCGGTGTGTCCCGGAATCGAGTGGACTGAAACGGTGACGTCGCCGCCGAGGGAGATGGTCTCGCCGCCGCGCACAAGGAGCGTCGGCTCCATCTCCCCCGAGATGACGGCGTTCGTTGCGGCGGTCAGCTTTGCCTCGCCGTCGGGGTCCTGCAGATACCGCGCCCGTCCGGCAAGGTATTCGTCCACGTGGGCCCGGCGAGAGCGGAGCATCGGCGCGTCAGCCTCGTGGATGACCACCTGCGCGCGCCGCCCGGTGAGCTCCCACAAGGCAAACGCACCCCCAATGTGGTCGATATGGCCGTGTGTCAGAAAGATCCAGCGGACGTCCTCGATCCGGCGGCCGATCGCCTCCAGTGCCGGCACCATACCTTCTGCGGGCGAGGAGGCGATTCCGGTGTCCACGATGGCGGGCTCCGGAGCGTCGATGAAGAAGCTGTAGAGGCCGAACCGCCCCCACGGCGAGACGATCGGATGAACGGCGACCGGCTTCGTCATTGCGCTGTGCTCGCGAAAGACGGTGTGCCCCCGTTGGACCCGGGCCCAGCGTTGAGGAATTCACCGGTCTCCTCGTACGCCCGGTAGAACTCCGGGATCCAGGCGAAGTTCTGCACGAATCCGTGGTTGGCGCCCTCATAGCGGCTGACTGTCGCGGCCACGCCGGCTTCCTTGAGGCGCCGGCCGTACAGTTCACCCTCGTCCCGCAGGGGGTCATGCTCGGCCGTGATGACGAGGGCTGCCGGCAGGCCGGCGAGGTCCTGGCGCTTGATGGGCGAGACGAGCGGGTCCGCCGGGTCAGCCCCGTTATTGAGGTAGAACGAGTTGAACGGTGCGAGGCCTGCAGTCTCCAGTCCGTACCCCTCGGCGTTCTCCCGCAGTGAGGGGTAACGGTCGACGTCGAAATCCAGGTCCAGCGACGGGTAGAACAGGATCTGGTGGGTGATCCGGTTGAACCCGTCGTCGTGGGCTTTCGCGGCGACGGCGGCGACGAAGTTGCCGCCCGAACTGTCGCCGGCGATGACGAGGTTCTTCCCGTCCCACTTCAGGTTTTCACCCTTTCCGGCCGCCCAGCGGACCACGCCGTAGCAGTCCTCAAGCCCCGCGGGGAACCTGGCCTCGGGCGCTAGCCGGTAGCCCACCGAGATGACCTTGTGGCCGGTTTCCTTGGCCAGCGACCGTGCCACGTGGTCGTGGGTGTCCAGGCTGCCCAGGAAGAACGCGCCGCCGTGGAAGTAGACCAGAAGGCCGTAGGCGTCCGCATCGGCGGGCGTGTAGATCCGCACCGGAACCTCGCCGGCCGGCGTCACAGCGGTGGCGTCCTCGACGGAGTGGAGCGGGAGGCGGCCCTCCAGCGGCGGGACCTGGGCGGCCTCGCCGGCACGCATGGCTTCGGGGCTCAGGGGGGAACCGTCGGGTGCCGGCAGGGTTGCCAGAATTTTGGCGATTTCAGGATGGATGGCCATGGCGTTCAGGCCTTTGCCGCTGCAGCAGCAGGCTTCTGGGACGCGGGCTTCTGCCCCGGAAAGACGTCATTGACCTCTTCCTCGCTCCAGCCCTGGCGCGAGATGCGCTGCAGCTCGTCCGTCACCGGCTTGCGGGTTGCCTGGAACAGGGCCAGCGCCTCCTTAACCGAACCGGCCCGGGACAGCGCATCGGCCAGTGCTCCGGCGTCTTCAATGGCAGAGTTCGCGCCCTGGCCCTGGTGGTGCAGCATGGAGTGCGCCGCATCGCCCATCAGGACCACCGAGTCGGTGTGCCAGGTGTCCACGGGGTCGATGTCGTAAACGGCGCGGATGTTGACCAAGTCCATGTCGAGATCCCGGGCGATGCTCACGATCCGCTCGTCGAAGCCCTCCACAGTCTTCAGGAGTTCTTCCTTGGTGATGGCGGGCGCCCAGGTGCCGTCCGGGTTAAGTGCGGTGATATCGAAGGACATCTGGTTGCGGTGGCGCAGCGGCAGCAGGTAGACCTTCGTGCCCCTGCCCATGTACATCCGCAGATTGTCGTCAACCACCATCCCGTGGGCGTCGTCGGCGGAGATCACCACGCGGTAGGCGTGCTCGCCGGAGAACACCGGGCCCTTGTCGCTGAAGAGCTGCTCACGCACAGCGGACTTGATGCCGTCGGCGCCAACCACCAGGTCGGCCTCCACCGTCTCGCCGTTGGCAAAGGTCAGCACGGAGCGATCTCCCTTGTCCTCGATTGTCTCCAGCCGGTGGCCGAGCTGCACCATGCCAACGGGAAGAACGCCGAGAAGGGCCTCGATGAAGTCGCGGCGGTGGATGAGGTAGGTCTGCTTCTCTTCGCCGAACTCCGGCCAGGTGTCCTTCATGATGGGCTCACCGGTTGCGGTGAGGATTTCGAAGTAGTCGCTTGCCGAGCTCACCTTGGCGATCTCGTCGAAGATCCCCCACTGGCGGAACCGGGCCATAGTGGCGGGGCGCAGGCCGATGCCGGCACCGACCTCCCCCATCTGGGGAGCCTGCTCGTAGACCGTGACGTCCGCACCGAGCAGGCTCAGGGCCTTCGCCGCCGCTGCGCCACCGTAGCCTGCGCCGACGATGGCGATCTTGAGGTTCTTGATGTCTTCAGCCTTCATGGTTTCATCTCTTTCTTGACTGTGTAAGTTTGGGGTTTGTCCGGGGTCAGGCGGTCAGCGACAGGAAGTCGGCCGGGTTGTCCTCGAGCAGGAGTTTGAGGGTGGCGTCGTCGATGCCGGCCGCGCGCATGTCGGGGATCATGTCCTCGAAGATGTAGTTGATGGTGTGGCCCTTCACGCCTGGCCAGCCCAGCGGGCTGCAGTTTGCGTCGGCCGAGACGAGGAGCTTGTCCGCGTAGCCCTTGTTCACAAGCTTGACGAAGTGCTCCATACGTTCGGCGCGCTTGCGGCCCCAGAACGGCGGATCCGGCAGTTCGAGATCGTAGCCGAAGGTGTCGAAGCCGATCCGGCCGCCCTGCTCGTAGATCCAGTCGTGCGGGGTTATCGGAGCGTTCAGGCCGTCGTCGGCGTGGCCGAAGAGCACGCGGTCCAGCGAGAGGCCCTCTTCGTTGAAGATGGTCACGGCCGGTTCGGGGTCGATGGCCAGGTGGGTCAGGATCGGCGCACCGGTGACGACGGCGGCGCGGGCGGCGGCCCGGTAGATGCGCTTGTCCAGGTCCGTCATGCGTCCGCCCCGGCTCACGCCGACCTTGATGACGCCGGCCTTGGCACCCGTGCTGCCGATGCCGACGGTGATCTCGTGGATGAACACCTTCGTGAGGTAGTCCACGGTGGCGCGGGAGAAGTGCGGCAGGGCGGTATCGCCGCCGACGAAGCCGGTGCAGGCCACGATGTGCACGCCCGTCTTCCGGGACAGGGACTTGTAGTAGTCCACGTCGCGGCCGTTGCAGATGCCTGTGGCGTCCACGAAGGTACCGCCGCCGTATTCACGGAACTTCCGCAGCTTCGGCACGGTTTCCTCGTACGCCTGCTCCGGCGACTTCCACCATTTTGTGTCCAGTTCAGACCCGGGCATGCCGTAGCCGATGTGTTCGTGGACCGCCACGATTTCCAGTTCTTCAGCCGGGATGGTTCCCAGCACGGTGTTGACCTTGGTCATTCGTTCACCTCAGGGTTTCGAAAGCTTGTTGGGTGGGGGCGGGCGCGTGTTTAGCGCACGGTCAGCAGGTTGCGGGGGTTGTCCACGAGGATGCGCTGCGCGTCTTCTTCGCCCAGGCCGCGGGCCTTGAGGAACGGCACAAACGTGGTCAGGATGTGGCTGTAAGGCAGGTTGTACTCCGGCAGTCCCTTTGCCACGCCGATCGAGTTGCCCGACAGGATGATCTTGTCGGCATGGCCGGCCTCGACGAGCTCGAGCACCATCTCGGCGCGGGCGCGGTCGCTGAGGTAGTCCGGGTGGTCACTCAGGCCCACGTGGTCGATCCCGACGAACGCTCCGCGGCCTGCCACCTCGACGGCGGAACCGGCAGCGTCCTTGCGGTCCAGATCGCCCACCAGTACCCGGTCAGCTCCGATCTGCTCGGCCAGGACGACGTCCAGGTCATGCAGGGCGTCGGCGCCGAAGCGAATGGAGACCGGGACGCCGGTGTTCTTTGCGGCGCGGGCTGAGCCGCGGAAGAGGCTTTCCTCGGTCGGCGTCATACCGGCACGGTCGGCGACGGTGGCGACGATACCGGCGGCGGCTCGGCGCTCGACCCGGGGAACCACCATCCCCTCAGTGACCTCCTTGCCAAAGAGATCACTGAACTTCTCTGCCGGCCACGGGGTGGGCGGGTTGGTCTGCGGCGTCAGGAAGTACCCGCCGAGCTCTTCCTCCGGGCCCAGGCCCGTGGAGGCGACGATATGGACGCCGGTGGAGCGTGACAGGGCCTCGTAGAGCTTGAGGTCTCGGCCGTGGAACATGCCGGTGCTATCGACGATGGTCTGGCCGCCGTGCTCGCGGAAGTCGGTGAGCTTGGCGGCCAGGACCTCGAAGATCTCCGCCCGGTCCATCGAGATGTCGGGGGCGTACTGGGCACCGGGGAGCACCGACAACAACGCCTCATGGACCGCGACAACGCCCAGTTCAGAAGCAGGTACGGGGCCCAGGACCGTGTTGACGGTTTGCCCGGCGGGGGCAGCAATCGCGTCGGCGGTGCCGGCGGGGGTGGGGTGACTCACGGGGCTTCTCCCTTAAGGATCGGGTGCTGAATGCTGGGGCGCCGCGGAGTTGGATCGTGCCGTCGCCCCGTTGCGGTGTAGCCACCATCACATATTCCTTTACATTGTGTCAAGGAAATAATCGCAACGTACGACTAACGCCGGGACAGCCAGATGAACCCTCGTTGCGTAAGTGCTCTTGACATGATGTAAAGTTTACAGACAAACTGTGGGGAGCGCCACATCCGGTTCGGAAACAAAGGAGTTTTCATCGATGAGTCAGAACAACATTGCAGGGACGGGCACTGCACAGAAGGGCATGGGATCGAGCCGCGGCTCGGTACGAGCCACTTTCATCGCCGCCTACAGCGCCGTCACGCTCGCGCAGATCACCAACGCGCTGCCGGGTGCCCTCAGCGGCACCTTTGCGGTGGAATTCCACACCTCGGGCGCTGGCCTGACCTGGATTGCGGGCATGTTCCTGATGGGCATTGTGGTGTTTGAGCTCAGCTGGGGGCTGCTGGGCGATCTGTTCGGACGCAAGAAGCTGCTCTATGTCGGCGCTGCGGTCAGCGTTGTCGGCTCCGTTATGGCCGCGCTGGCGCCGACGACCGAGATGATGATTGCCGCGCAGGCTCTCGGCGGCATCGGGGCAGGCATCCTGTTCCCCATCTCGCTGTCCATGATCGCGGCGATCACCCCGGACCACCGGGCGCGGGCCCGGGTCATTGCCACGTGGGCAGGCTTTCTCTCGCTGGGCGCGGTGATCTCCCCGGTGCTCGCAGGCTTTACGGCGCAGTTCTTCACCGTGCCGGGCGTTGCGCCTGGCTCGCCGAACACATTCAGCGGCTGGCGGGTGGCCTACCTGATTGCGGCCGGCGTTGCCGTGCTCGTTCTCCTCGTCGCGCTCCGGGCGAAGGACTCGGCGGCCGCCGAGGGACGCAAGCTGGACCTGCCCGGCCAGATCACCCTCGCGCTCGGCCTGATCGCCGCCCTCTACGCCACGGTGACCGCGGTGGACGCCGGATTCGGCAGCGTCCAGGTGGTCGCCAGCTACGTCGTCGGCGGCATCCTTCTGGTCGCCTTCGTCGTCATCGAATCACGCACCGAGCAGCCACTCATCCACCTGTCCCTCTTCAAGAACAGCGCTTACTCGATCACCGGCATTGTGGCGGTCACGGGCATGTTCGCTTTCCTCGCGATCTGCTTCAGCACCAGCGTCGCCGTCAGCGGACTAGCCCTGGCCGAGACCTGGAAGGTCGGTGTGCTGTTCGTCTTCATCCAGGGTCCCGCATTCGCCTTCATCCCGGTGGTGGGGTGGCTCATCCACCACGTTGCCCCGCGTTGGGTGCTCACCGCGGGCTTCGCCCTCATGGCCGTCTCCGGTTTCTGGCTCTCCACCTTCGCCCTCGGCACTCCAGAGGCCTTCGGCGGCACCCCGTGGACGGCCTTCATTCCGCCGCTCCTGCTGCTGGGCATCGGATTCGCACTCACCGTCGGCTCTGTCACCGCTGTTGCCATCAATACCGTCCCGCCCCAGCAAATCGGCATGGCTTCCGCAACGACGAACCTCCTGCGCGACCTCGGCTTTGCCCTCGGACCCGTCATCGGATCAGCCATCGCTTTCGGCATCGGAGCCACGGCCTTCGCCGGTCCCCTCGCCGGAATCCTCGGCGGGGCAGGGCTGCCTGCAGAGGCCGCCGCCGGGCTGGCGAACGTGCCGCCGCTGGGCTTCCTCGCCGGCTGGGACGGCGTGATCGCGCAGTTCACGGCCCAGGCAACGGCCGGCGGTGCACCCGCCCCTGCCGTTGACGTTATGGTCCAAGCCCTCAATGGCGCACAGCCGCAAATCATGGGAGTGGCCGGGACCTCGCTGGGCCAAGGGTTCCAGGCGGTCTACCTCACCGCGGGTATGGCGGCGATCCTGTCCGCCATTCTCACCCTCTTCATCTCCGCACGGTCCTCGGCACCTGCGTCCGATGCCATCGCGGAAACCCCCGACACCACTGCCGCAAACGCCGAGGCCGCCGTCTAACACTGACGGCCTCCGGCTTCGACCAACCACCTACCACCTACCACCTACCACCCGCAAGGAGAACACTATGACTGCACCCCTCGAATCAGACATCGACATCTGGGATGACGACATCCTTGTCGACCCCTACCCCACCTATGCCGCGCTCCGCGAACAGGCCGCAGTTGTCCACCTTCCCAAGAACGACCTGTACGTCCTGACGCGCCACGACGTCATCCGCGATGCCCTCGGTGATCCGGAATCCTTCTCGTCCACCAGCATCGGTTTTAACCCCATGGTGAACGAGGCGCTGCAGGGCACCTCGCTTGCCTCTGATCCGCCCACGCACACGCAGCTCCGCGCCACGCTGTCACAGAACCTCACTCCCCGAGCACTCCGCGGATTGAAAGTCGTCATCGACGAAAAGGCCGACAAGCTCGTGGCAGAGCTGGCCGCCAGCGGCAGCTTCGAGGCCGTCGATGCCCTGGCCCGGGCGTTCCCGATCGAAATCGTTGCCGACCTCATCGGCTTCAGCGGACACGTCAAGGACAACATGCTGCGCTGGGGCCAGGCGGCGATGCAGGTCATCGGCCCGCTGAACCAGCGCACGCAGGAGAGCTTCCCGATCGCGGGCGAGCTATACGGCTGGTGCTCGTCGGTCACCGCCGAAGACCTCACGCCCGGCTCAATCGGCCGCGGAATTTTCGACGCCGAGACGCGCGGCGACATCCCCCAAGGCTCTGCGGGGCACATCATCCACCAGTACCTGGGAGCGGGCGTCGACACGACGATCGCGTCTATCGGCAACATCATCGCGCTGTTCGGCCACCACCCCGAGCAGTTTGAGCTGGTCCGGGAGAACCCTGAACTGGTCCCCGCGGCGTTCGCCGAGGTTCTGCGTTACTGGGCACCGGTCCACATCTGGGGCCGCAAGGCAACCCGCGACGTCGAAATCGACGGCGTCACGATTCCGGCGGGCGCCCAGGTGGGCATCCTCTTCGGTGCCGGCAACCGCGACCCGCGGCACTACGAGAATCCCGACACCTTTGATGTGCGGCGCAATCCGGTGGACCACCTCTCCTTCGGCTACGGGCCCCACGGCTGCGCCGGCCAGGGCCTGGCGAAACTTGAAGCGCACGCAATCATCGAAGCACTGGCCCGCAGGGTGAAAACGTTGACGATCTCCGATGAGGTCCGGGAGCCCAGCAACATCACGCGGAGTTTCGAATTGCTCCAGGTCGAAAAGGTAGTGGCAGCATGAGGATCGAACTGGACCGGCCACGCTGCGAGGGACACGGCCTGTGCGAGGAAGCCGCGCCCAAGCTGATGCACCTCGATGACGACGGCGAACTGGTCATCGACGTCGCGGACGCCGAAGGGGCCGACCTGGACGCCGCGAAGGCGGCGGTCCGGGTCTGCCCGGTGGCCGCGCTGCGATTGGCCGCGGCATGACGATGCGAAGGATAGTGGTGGTCGGCAACGGCATTGCCGGACTGACGGCGTGCGACTCGTTGCGCTCGGCGGGCTTCGACGGTGAGCTCACCGTCGTCGGCGCCGAGCGCCACCACCCTTACAGCCGCCCCGCCCTGTCCAAGGCGCTTCTGCACGGTGACGATGCCCTCCACGCGCATGAGCTCCCCGAGCCCACGCACGAAGCAACGGAACTGCTCGGCGTGGGCGCCGCGGGCCTGGACCCGGACGCCCGGCTGGTTCGCCTGGACGGAGGCGGCGAACTGCCGTATGACGGCCTTGTCATCGCCTCCGGTTCCCGGGCGAAGCGCCTTGGTCCGGGTGCCCACCAGAGAGGAGCAGGCGGAGCGCAACAGGATGGCCCCGTCCGCGAGCTCACCCTGCGCACCATCGAGGACGCCATCCTCCTCAAGGAAAGCGTTGCATCGCGCCCGTCGGTCATCGTGATCGGCGGCGGACCGCTCGGCATGGAGGTCGCGTCCGGTTGCCTGCACGTGGGCTGCGAGGTCACCCTCGTCTCCGACGTCACGCCGCTGTCGCATCAGCTGGGCGACCATCTGGCCGGCATCTTCACCTCCGCCGCCGTCGGGCGCGGACTGCGCGTGGTTGGCGGCGGGAAGGCCCGTCTTGCCGATCACGGCGACGGCGCAAAAGTTGTCCTGGCCGACGGCACCGAGCTCAAGGCGGATCTCGTCGTTACTGCAATCGGCGATGAGCCGAACGTTGACTGGCTGGCCGGCTCGGGACTCCTCACCGACGGATCGCTGCGCGTCGACTCCCGAGGCCGGATGCGGCCGGACATAGCGGCCGCCGGCGACGTTGCCTTTTTCCCCACCCTCCGCGGCGTGCAGCGGGTTCCGCTGTGGACGAGCGCCATCGACCAGGCCAAGGTCGCGGCCGTCGGCCTGCTGCAGGGCGACGCCGCACCCGAGTTCAACTTCCAGCCCTATTTCTGGACAGAGGGCTTCGGGTTGTCGCTCAAAGCGGTCGGCTTCACACCGGTGGCGGGTGAACCCGACTACTGCGAACCGGGAGCGGAAGGCGAGTCGCTGCTCCTGCGCTGGGACAATCCGGACGGTTCCGGGACCGCCGCCGCGGTCAACTACCGGATCCCGGTCCCCAAACTACGCCGGCTGGCCGACGCCGGGCCGGACGCGCTGCGTTCGCCCGCCCTGCGTCCGCCCGCGCCCGCACGGGTTTGACGCCGGCCGCCACGGTTAGGATTGAACCATGTCGTCGTTGCGAGAAGCCCACAAGAAGCTCACCCGCGACATGATCGTGGAACGGGCGCTTGAGCTCTTCACCGAGAAGGGTTACGCCGCGACCACCATCGACGAAATCGCCGCCGCGGCCGGCACCACCCGGGTCACCTTCTACGCCTACTACCCTTCACGTGTTGACCTGATGAAGGACTTCATGGCGCGCGTCAACGCGGTGCTGGACCGTGCGGACGGCCCGGAGAGCGGCTCCACCGCACCCGACCTTGTTGACGTGGTGCGTGCGGGCGAGCTGCCGGGCATCCTGGCCTGGCTGGAGTCGCGGGCGGCGCTCTGGCCGGTCTTCCGCCCGTACCTCGACGTGCTCGACGAGGCCGCCGCCGTCGACCGTGAGGTGCGCGCCATGGTCGAGGGATGGCATGAGGAAGTCATTTCCGACCTGGTCCGCGGAATGCAGCTTGCCGGGCGTTTCTCGGACGAGACGCACCACATCCGCGGAACCCTCGCCTTCACGTCACTCGACTACGTGGCCACCCTCTGGACACGACGCAAGTTCGAACCCAACCGCGAACACGCGCTGGAGGTCCTGGCGGACAACTGGTACCACCTGCTCTGCGACGAAGGCTGACCGGCAGCCACTCCCCGGGCGGCTAGGGGTCCAGCCCCAGGCCCGCTGACGGAACCACCGCTCCCGTGGCCGTCGAATCCGGGTTGAGCATCCAGCCCACCCGCTTGGCGGCACTCAGCACCACAACGCTTTCGGCCAGCTCGATCCCCGGGATCCGTTGCTGGAGTGCGAGTTCGGCGTTCATCACGTCCGCCAGGGAGTGCAGCCACATGACGATCACGAAGTTGGTCCGGCCGGTGGTGGAGGCGGCAAGCCGGACGTTGCGGAACCCCCGCAACTCGGCCCCCGCGGTGTCGTGCTGGCCCGGCGGCACGTTGGCGAACCACTGGCACGTGACCGGGTAGCCGGAGTATTTTTGCGCGATTTCGCAGCGGAACGACAGCAACTGGCTGGCCAGCACGCGGTTCAACTGCCGCTGGACGGTGGCCGGACTGCGCCCGAGGCCGCGGGCGATCTCCGCCGCGCTCGCCCTCCCGTCCTGTGCGAGGAACGGAATCAGGTCCAGATGGCTCTGCGGCAGCGGAGCACCAACGACCGCGGGCGGGGCCGAGCCCGACGCCTCTGGCCCGGCGAGCACCCTGAGGGCGTTCTGCTGCGCCTTGTCCAGGACATTGAGCCGCCAGGCATAGCCGCCCACGTGCAGCCGCGTGCAGAGCGCGGTCCGGTATTTGAGGAGGCCGGGGATGTCCTTGAACTGCGGCACCACGGTGTCGCTGAAATGGGCAAGCGTGGGCGTGATGACCGTCAGCATCAGGTCGCGGTTGCTGGCCGCTTCCTCCACCGTGACCACTTCGGGCATGGCGGCGAGCGCGGCGGTGACGCCGGCGCGCTGCCGCATCTCACAGTCCACGTCCACCAGCGCCAGGCACATCTGTTTGGGATCGCCGATCAGGTGGGCGGTGGTCCAGGCGGCGCCGGCGTCCCTCAGCCGGTCCCAACGTGCCGCGAGCGTGGTGGCATGCACGCCCAGGACACCGGCGGCATCGGACCAGCTGATCCGCGGCGCTATCTGCAGCGCGTTGATGAGGCGGAGATCGTCCTCACTGACTTCCATCCGGACACATCCTCTTCCGCTCGCATGATTCCTGCACAAACCATCATAGTTTTGAATTTTTCCAGCTATTTTCCGCGTTGTGAACCAGCTCACTCCACAATGGGTAGCAGGTCACTAACCAATCGTTCGGGAAGCAGGAGAACATATGTCGATCACCGCCGATGCCAGGGAGCTACAGGGCGAAATCGCCCGGTTCCGCCACGAGCTGCATCGGGAGCCGGAGATCGGCCTGAATCTGCCCCGGACCCAGGAAAAGGTACTCAAGGCGCTGGAAGGCCTGCCGTACGAGATCACCCTCGGTGAGAGCACGACGTCGGTCACTGCTGTTTTGCGCGGCGGCGCGCCGCACGCTTCAGCCGAGAAGCCGGCGGTCCTGCTCCGTGCGGACATGGACGGCCTGCCCGTCCAGGAACGCACCGGCGTCGATTTCACCTCACGCATCGACGGCGCCATGCACGCCTGCGGCCACGACCTCCACACCTCCATGCTTGCCGGCGCCGCCCGCCTCCTGGCCGACCGCCGCGACCAGCTGGCCGGCGATGTTGTCCTGATGTTCCAGCCGGGCGAGGAAGGCTTCGACGGCGCCTCCCACATGATCAGCGAAGGTGTGCTGGACGCGGCGGGCCGCCGTGTGGATGCCGCCTACGCCATGCACGTGTTCTCCGCCCTGGAACCGTACGCCCAGTTTTGCACCAAGCCGGGCGTCATCCTGAGCGCATCCGACGGACTGTTCGTCACCGTGCTGGGCGCCGGCGGCCACGGCTCCGCGCCGCACTCCGCAAAGGACCCCGTTACGGCGGTTGCCGAAATGGTGACAGCCCTGCAGGTGATGATCACACGCCAGTTCAACATGTTCGATCCCGTAGTCCTCACGGTCGGCCTCCTGCAGGCCGGCACCAAGCGCAACGTCATCCCTGAATCCGCGCGCTTCGAAGCCACCATCCGCACGTTCTCCGATGCATCCCGGGAACGGATGATGACGGCCATTCCGGTCCTCCTCAAAGGCATCGCCGCAGCCCACGGCCTCGAGGTGGACGTCGACTACCGCTCCGAGTACCCCCTCAGCGTCACGGATGAAGACGAGACACACACCGCCGAAAAGACCATCCAGAAGCTCTTTGGCGATTCGCGCCTGACCCGCTGGGTCACCCCGCTCAGCGGCTCGGAGGACTTCTCCCGGGTGATGGCCGAGGTGCCCGGCACATTCATCGGGCTCAGCGCCGTTGCCCCCGGCGCGGACCACACATCCACCCCGTTCAACCACTCCCCCTACGCCACATTCGACGACGGCGTTCTCTCCGACGGCGCGGCGCTCTACGCAGAACTCGCCGTTTCCCGCATCGCAGCCCTCGCGGCTGCAGGCAACTGACCTTCCCTTCTCTTTTGGAGCCCCACATGACTTCCACCGTAGGCATGCCAGCCGAGGTCCAGGTTCACAAATCCCACGTCCGGACCCTCATCGGAACCGGCATCGGCAACGCCGTTGAATGGTACGACTGGGCCATCTACGCCACGTTCTCACCGTTCATCGCCAGCGCACTGTTCAGCAAGGCGGATCCGACGTCGGCCTTCCTGGCCACCCTGGCGATCTTCGCCGTCGGCTTCGTTGCCCGTCCGTTCGGCGGCTTTGTCTTCGGCTGGATCGGTGACCGGATTGGCCGCAAGACGTCCATGACGTTCGCCGTCGGCCTCGCGGCCCTCGGCAGCCTGCTGATCGGCGTCGCCCCGACGTTCGAGGCTGTCGGTGCGTTCGCGTCCGTGATGCTGCTGGTGGCCCGCCTGATCCAGGGCCTGGCGCACGGCGGGGAGCTGCCGTCGTCGCAGACCTACCTTTCCGAAATGGCCCCCAAGGAAAAGCGCGGCTTCTGGGCAACCCTCATCTACACGTCCGGCACTGCAGGGATCCTGGCCGGCACGTTGCTCGGCGCCATCCTGTCCAACGTCCTGGGCACGGCCGACATGAACGCCTGGGGCTGGCGCATCCCGTTCCTGATCGGCGGCGCCCTGGGGGTCTACGCCCTGGTGATGCGTGCCCGGATGAAGGAAACCGAAGCCTTCGAAGCCGAGTCTCCCAAAGAGAAGCACGAGCCCATGTGGCCGCAGATCTGGCGGCACCGCAAGCAGGCCCTGCAGGTTATCGGCCTCACCGTGGGCCTCACCGTGAGCTACTACATCTGGGGCGTGGTGGCACCGAGCTACGCTGCCACCACCCTGAAGATGGACCGCGGCGAAGCCCTCTGGGCAGGCGTGATTGCCAATATCGTGTTCATCGCCGCCCTGCCGTTCTGGGGCAAGCTGTCGGACCGCATCGGCCGCAAACCGGTCCTGATCATGGGCTCTGCCGGTGCCGCCCTGCTGCACTTCCCCATGACCTGGCTGCTGAAGGACTCCCCCTGGCAGCTCGCCGTCACCATGTCCGTGATGCTCTTCTTCATCGCCGCCAGCGCCGCCATTGTCCCGGCTGTTTATGCCGAGCTCTTTCCCACCAAGATCCGCACGGTGGGAGTCGGCGTCCCCTACTCCATCTGCGTCGCTGCCTTCGGCGGCACGGCCCCGTACCTGCAGACCTGGCTTGGCACCATCGGACAGGCCAACCTGTTCAACGTTTATGCCGTGCTCCTGCTGCTGATCGGCATCGCGTTCGTCTTCACCATCCCGGAGACCAAGGGCAAGGACCTGACGCACTGACCCTCCCGACGGCGGCATGGCCGCCCGACGGGTACCGGCGAAGGCCGGGCGGCCTGGCCGCCCGGCCTTCGCCATTGCCGCGTCTGGGAGAATGGGACCATGCGGGCAACCCAGGCACACCGCCGGAGGGCTGTCGCCGGCCGCGGCCGGGCATGCCCGACGCATCGCGGCATCGTAGCGGGATGCACAGCCCGATCTGCTTACAATCAACCGACAGTCATCTAACAAGGGAACCATGAAGAAACTCACCACGGCCCTGCTCGCCGCCGGGCTCATCATCTCCGCTTCAGCCTGTTCGGCACCCGAAAAACTGACCACAGCAGAAACCTGCGACCGGCTGAAGATCGTTGTGACGGATTCCAGTGCCAACGCCGGCAAGACCGGGATGGTCATTCTGGGCAACCGGCTTCGCCCGATCGTGGCTGGTGCCTCGGACGAGCTGAAGCCTGCGGTGCAGGCAATCCTGGACTATGCGGACGAGTCCGCGAAGGAGAACCCGGACGCGGACAAGGTCGCCGAGCTGCAGGCTGGCTACCAGAAGGCCGGCGCCACCTTCGGGCAGCTCTGCAGCTAAGCCCTGCCACGTAAGCCCTGTTCACGCCGGCCAGGCCGGTTGCAGGTCCGGCAGGACGCCGCTCCCTAGCCCAGGTGGACGGGAGCGCCGTCCGCGTCGGCGCCGCTGAACGTCTTCCGGTCGATGGTGATCAGCAGGAGTGCAACCGGCATGATCAGGATCGACACGGCCGCCGCCCACAGGAACACCTCCGCATAGCCGGCGGTCAACGCCGCCATCGGGGCTGTTCCTGCGGCGGCCGTGGCCGCCGCCGCGATGGTGCTGAAGAGGGCGATGCCCAGCGATCCGCCGATCTGCTGGGAGGCGTTCACCAGGGCACTGGCAACACCGGCGTCGTCCTTGTCCACGCCGAAGAGGGCAAGGTTCTGCATGGGAACGAACACCATTCCCAGCCCCAGGCCCATCAGGATCAGTGCGGGCAGCATGTTCACTGCGTAACTGCCGTCCGCGCTCACCTGCGTCAGCCACAGCATGGCCGCCGCCATAAAGAACGGCCCGCCGGCGGTAGGGATCTTCGCCCCCAGCTTCGGCAGGTTCTTCGCCACGACCGCAGCGGTGACGATCAGCACCACGGTCATCGGCAGGGACGCAATTCCTGCCGGGAACGGGGCGAAGCCGAGCACAATCTGGATGTAGAAGTTGATGAACAGGATGCCGCCGATCAGGACGGCGCCTGAGAGGAATGAGGCGAGGAACGCCGCCGCGCGGTTGCGCTCCGTAGCGACCCGGAGCGGCAGCAGCGGGTGTTTCACCTTCTTCTCCACAGCCGCGAACAGCACCAGCAGCACCGCGCCGGCAAGGATGAACCCCCACGCCTCCGGGGCACCCCAGCCGTGTTCGGCGTTGGTGAAGCCGTACACCAGCGACCCCAGCCCGAGCGCAGCAAGCACGACGCCGGGCCAGTCGTATTTGGTTGAGCCTTCGGCTATGCTCTCGCGAACCTGGATCAAGACGCCGATGAAGGCAACGATGGCGATGGGGACATTGACGAAGAAGCACCACCGCCAGGACGCGTAATCCGTCAGATAGCCGCCCAGGAGGACGCCGACGGCGGCGCCGACGCCGCTGATGGAGCCGAAGATCGCGAACGCTGTTCCGCGGTCCTTGCCGCCGGGGAACGCAACGGTAAGCAGCGCCAGCGCCGCGGGTGCCAGCAGCGCCGCGAAAACACCCTGCAAAGCGCGCGCGCCGATCAGTTCCCACGACTCCTGCGCGATGCCGCCGATGAACGATGCGGCGGCGAAACCTGCCGCGGCAACCATGAATGTCCGCTTGCGGCCCCAAAAGTCCGCAACACGACCGCCGAGCAGAAGAAATGCGCCAAAGGCGAGGGCGTAGGCCGTCACCACCCAGGACCGGGTCGAGTCGCTGATTCCCATTTCGGTCTGCAGCCGCGGGAGGGCCAGGTTCACGATCGTGCCGTCCAGGACCACCATGAGTTGCGCCAGGGCGAGGAAGATCAGTGCCCACCACGCCTTCTGCGGCTTCTTCTCCTGCCGCACCTGCGCGGTTGCCGTATCCAATGCCATGCCTTCATACCTCCAATTAGTAATACTTATAAAAGTATAACTACTTTCGGAAAGTCCGGTGTTTCCGGCGGTGCGTGATGGTGGCTACGCGGGTGTGTCGAGGATGGCAGCCAGGCGCTGGAGTGCCGGCAGGCTCGCCTCGATCTGCGCACGCTCGGCCGGAAGAAGCCTGGAGCTGGCCGCCGCGAGCGAATCCGCCCAGGCACCTTCCAGCAGGGCCTTAATCCGCTGGGACTCGGCAGTGGGGTGGAGTGTGACGTACCGCTTGTCGGCGGCGTCGCGCGTGCGGGTTACCAGATTCCCGGTGACGAGTTCGCGCACCTGCACGCTCACGTTGCTGAACTGCCGCCCCAGCCTGTTTGCCACTTCAGCGACAGTGATCCCTGGATGGTTTTCGATCACGCGAAGGATCTCGAGGAGTCCGTTCGGCAGTGGGCGCACGCCGGTGTCTTCGTGCGACTTCCGCCGGACGTCGGCAGAGATATCGAGGATGGCAACGGCGAGGGCGCGGTGGTCAACAGTGGATGCCAACCCCTCGCCCGACCCAACAGATTCCATCCCACCAGCATAGGCGCGGCCCCGGCAGGCTAGTCCGAGGCGCCGGTTTCGCGGTTCACGGCCGGCATGATTTCGGTGGCGAGGAGTTCGATGGAACGTGCGGTCTCGGCAAACGGCAGACCGCCCAGGCCGATCTGCGCCATGTAGCGGCTGTTGCCGAGGGTTTCGTGTATTTCCAGGAGCTTCTCAGTGACCTGCTGCGGACTTCCGACCAGCAAACCGCCGCCCGGTTCGCTCCAGTCATCAAAAGTGGCGCGCGGGAAATGGTCCACGGGGCGGGGCATGTTCTGTTCGAAGTAGGCACGGTAATGCGGGTAGAAGGTGTCCCGTGCCTGCTGCGAGGTGGGGGCCGCGTAGAAGTGTCCGCCCACTCCCACCGGCAGGGCGCCCGCATCATGGCCGGCGTCGGCGGCGCTCTGGCGGTACAGCTCCGCAAGGCGGCGGAACCGCTGCGGCCCGGAGAGGAGCGCAATGAACAGGGGAAGGCCCAGTCTGCCAGCCCGGACAAAACTCGCCGGTGTCCCGCCCACACCCACCCAGACGGGGAGCTTTTCCTGGGCCGGGCGCGGCGCAATGTCCATCCCGGGAATGCTCTGGGTGAGGGTGCCCCGCCAATCCAGGACGGCGTTGTCCCGCAACTCGAGCAGCATGCGCAGCTTTTCGTCGAAGAGCCCGTCGTAGTCCTCCGTGCTGTGGCCAAACAGCGGGTAGGACTCGATGAAGGCGCCGCGTCCGGCGATGATCTCGGCCCGCCCGTCGGAAATCAGGTCCAGGGTGGCGAACTGCTCAAAGAGCCGCACCGGGTCCTGGGTGGACAGGACCGTGACCGCGGTGCTGAGCCGGAGGTTGGTGGTTTCGCGGGCGATGGCCGCCAGCACGATCTCGGGGGCGGAGAGGGCGAAATCCCGGCGGTGGTGCTCACCCAGGCCCAGGAAGCTGAGCCCTGCCTGGTCCGCCAGCTTGGCCAGCTCAATGATCTCCTGCAGCCGCTGCCGGGGTGAGAGTGCACCGCCGGTGTCGATGTTTCGGGAAAGCTCACCGAAAGTGAAAATGCCAAAGTCCATACTTGGTTGAACGTTCAAGTTCATGATTTCATTCCAGTTACTCCACGTGACGCCGCGTGACCTTCCCTTCCGCCGGGGCCGCCGGTTCGGGCTCCCGGATGACGCTTTGAGTCACTGCATTAACGCCGGTGAACGCGCGCGACAAGGGCCATTGATACGGGCGCAGGCCGGACCGTAATCTCAACCCAAGCGCTGGAACCGGGGCACCGGACACGCTCCACAAGAGCAACAGGCCCAGCAATTGACCACGACGGAGGGCGGCAGAAATGCCGCCGCGAGCCTCCGTCCCCTCCATTCTCCGCACCCCCGACTCTTGTCCGGCGGCAAGGCCCTGTGCTGGCGCGCCGCAATCGTGAAGGAATCCCCATGTCATCGCATCAGAACCCCGAAGGGTCCACCCGCATCGTTGCGGGACAAACCAACAAGCCGCAAGACTCCGCAGCAAAGCGCAAGCGCACCCTCGGAATCGGCATCGCCGCGGGCCTCGTTGTCCTCATTGCCGGCGGCGCGGCAGTGGCGTCGTCGCTTTCCAGCAATAGCGGCAATACCGAGGCGCAGCCGGCGGCCGCAGCCGCCGCCGGCACGCCTGCTGCTGAGTTGAAGCTGGGCTATTTCGGCAACGTCACCCACGCCCCGGCGCTGGTGGGCGTGAAGCAGGGCTTCATCGCCAAGAGCCTGGGCGAGACCAAGCTCAGCACGCAGGTGTTCAACGCCGGCCCGGCCGCGATCGAGGCGCTGAACGCCGGCGCGATCGATGCGACGTACATCGGCCCGAACCCGGCGATCAACTCGTTCGTGAAGAGCAAGGGCGAGTCCGTCAGCATCATCGCCGGCGCCGCTGCAGGCGGCGCGCAGCTGGTGGTGAGGCCGGAGATTGCCGCTGCGGCGGATTTGAAGGGCAAGACCCTCTCCACGCCGCAGCTGGGCGGGACCCAGGACGTGGCGCTGCGGGCCTGGCTGTCCGCCCAGGGCTACAAGACCAACACCGACGGCAGCGGCGACGTTGCCATCAACCCCACCGAGAACGCCCAGACCCTGAAGCTGTTCCAGGACGGCAAGCTCGACGGCGCGTGGCTGCCCGAGCCCTGGGCGTCCCGGCTGGTGCTGCAGGCCGGCGCCAAGGTCCTCGTGGATGAGAAGGACCTGTGGGACGGGTCGCTGACGGGCAAGCCGGGCGAGTTCCCCACCACCATCCTGATCGTGAGCAAGAAGTTCGCCGCCGACCACCCGGACACCGTCAAGGCACTCCTGAAGGGCCACGCAGAATCCGTGGCCTGGCTCAACTCCGCTGCCGCGGACGAGAAGTCCTCCGTCATCAACGCCGCGCTAAAGGAGGCATCCGGCGCCGAGCTGAAGCCCGACGTCATCGAGCGGTCACTGAAGAACATCGTCTTCACCGTGGACCCGCTCGCCGGAGCCTACAAGAAACTGCTGCAGGACGGCGTGGACGCCGGCACCACCAAGCAGGCCGACATCAGCGGCATCTTCGACCTCACCGCCCTGAACAGCGTCACCGCCGAAACCGGCGGCAGCAAGGTCAGCGCCGCCAGCCTCGGCAAGGACTAACCCGGCTCGGCAAGGACTAGGCGCCACGGCCCCCGCCCTGCCGCCTAGTACTCGATCTTTTCGGTCCGTCCGGTGTGCAGGGAACGGGTGGCGGCCTCGGCAATGGCCTGGGCCTTGAGCCCGTCCTCCAGCGAGGGCGTCGGCGCCGCGCCATCATCCAGAGCGGACACGAAGTGCGCGAGGGCCGCAGCGTAGGTGGGCTTCACCAGCTCAAACCAGCCGGGATGCAGGCCGTCCTCGATGACCTGGCCTGACCGGTACCGGGACACGACACCCGTGCGCCTGCGCTGCGTCTCGGCCATCCCCTCGGAGCCGAACACCTCGATGCGTTCGTCGTAGCCGTAGCTGGTGCGCCGGATGCTGTCGATCTGCACGAGCGCCCCGGTGGGAAGGCGGAGCGTCACCGCGGAGGTGTCGACGTCGTCGTACTCGGCAAGGCGCGGTTCCGCCAAAGCGGACCCGACGGCCGACACCTCCACGGGGTCCAGCCCCGTCAGCCAGCGGACCAGGTCAAAGAAGTGCACGGTCTGGTCCCGCATCTGGCCGCCGGATGCGGCGATGTAGGACAACGGCGGAACCGCCGGTCCGCGGCTGGAAAGCTGCAGGAGTTCGACGCCGCCCACTTCCCCGGCGTCGATGATCCGTTTGAGTTCCATGTAGTCGCGGTCAAAACGGCGGTTGAAGTCGACCATCACCGGGACACCGCGGCCGGCCGCATGGTCGGCGGTCTCGCGGGCCCGGCGCAGGTCCAAATCGATCGGCTTTTCGCACAGGACGGCCAGGCCGGCGTCGGCCGCGCGGGCCAGATGCTCCGCGTGGGTATCCGTGGAGGAAGCGATGAACACGGCATCCACGAGCCGGCGATCGAACACCTCGTGCAGGTCGCTGACAGCCTGGGTTCCATGGGCTTCGGCCAGGGCCTTGGCCCGGTCGTGGTCGATATCGTAGATCCGGGAAAACTCGATCCCCCGGTGCGCGGCGAGGTTGGCAGCATGGACGGAGCCGATGAAACCGGCCCCGAGGAGGGCGAAGCGCTGCATGTCAGATTCCTGCTTTCTGGATGGAGGCGCCGGGCTGGACTGTTGAACCGGGCTGGGCTGTTGAACCGGGTGAGACCCAGGCGGCGTCCCGGTGGTGTGAGGCCGCCACGGCTTCGACGAATCGGACGCCGAGGAGCCCGTCGATGCCGGTGGGGATGGTCAATTCCCGTGACGGCAGCGGCGTGCCGTCACGGCGGGCGCGCAGGATGTCCGCCAGGTCGCGGTAGAAGTTGGCGAACGCCTCGAGGAACCCTTCGGGGTGGCCCAGGCCGACGCGGGTGAGGCGGGTGGCGTCCTCGGAGAGCGTGCTGAGCCCGTGGGTGAGCACCGTGGTGGCACCGTCAAGGTCCTGGATGGTGAGATGGTGCGGGTCCTCGTGCTCCCATTCGAGGCTGCCCCTGGGGCCAAACACCCTGATCCGCAGGCCGTGGTTGTGGCCGGCGGCGGCCATGCTGGCCCAGAGCCGGGCCGGCACTCCCCCGGTCAGCTCGAGCTCCACGGTGGCGTGGTCGAAGACGCGGCGGCCGGGCACCAGGGTGCTGAGCCGGCCGGAGACGCGGTCGGCGTCCAGTCCGGTGATGTAGCGCAGCAGGTGATAGGCGTGGGTTCCGAGGTCACCCACCACGCTGGGGAACCCGGCAATATCCGGATTGGTGCGCCAGCGTGCCTGCTTGTGGCCGTGCTCCTCGAGCGGCGTGGCCGCCCACCCGGAGGCGTGTTCGACGTCGACGAACGTCACCCGGCCCAGGTCGCCGTCGCGGACCATCCGCGCCGCGTGACGCACCATCGCGTACGCCGAGTAGCAGTGCGGGACCGCCAGGATGGCATTGTTTTCGGCGGCAAGCCGCACCAGCTCGGCAGCAGTGTCCGAGTCCCGGGTCAGCGGCTTCTCACACACCACGGAGATCCCGGCTTCAAGGAAAGCGCGGGCGATGTCGAAGTGGCTGTCGTTGGGCGTGGCCACGACCACGACGTCGGCGCCGTCCGGCCGAACGGCCTCGGCAGCTGCCATTTCCGCGTAGTCCCGGTACGAGCGGTCCTCGGCAATGCCCAGGTCTGCGGCCAGGCCGAGGGAGCCCTCACGGTCCCTGCCGAAGACGCCCGACGTCAGCTCGAACTGGTCATCCAGCCGCATCGCATAGCGGTGGGTCTTGCCGATGTCCGCCCCGGCTCCGCCTCCCACCATTCCTGCGACCAGCCGGCGTGTACGCGGTTCACTCATGACGCTTCCTTCAATTTTGGACAAATATTGGACCGGTCCATAATGGAGGTGAAACAAGCCGTTAGTCAACCCCTTATGCTGAGGTGGGACCGAGAGGAGACGCAGCATGGACAGTTCGCCCGCCGTCGGTGACCAGCCGCGCAGGCCCACCATCCGGGACGTCGCCGAGCGGGCCGGGGTCTCCAAGTCCCTTGTGTCTTTGGTGCTGGGCGGATCCTCCAGCGTGAGCCCCAGCCGCCGCCAGGCCGTGCAGGACGCCATGGCAGAACTCGACTACCGGCCCAACCAGCTTGCCCGCGGCCTTTCGAGCCCGCGCAGCGGCACCATTGGCGTGCTGCTCAATGACCTGCGCAATCCGTGGTTCGTGGAACTGCTGGAAGGGCTGAGCGCTTCACTGCATTCGGCTGGCGTCTCGCCCGTCCTTGTCGATTCGTACACGGACCACCGGGTGGGCCGGCGTTCGGTGGAAACACTGCTCGAACAACGCATCGACGGCATCGTCGTCGTCGGCACCACCACGGAAACCGCCGCCCTCGAGGCGGCTGCCAGGACCGTTCCCGTAGTCCTCGCCGGCACCCGAGAACCCCAGCTGGACCGGACCGACGTCGTTGTCAACGACGACGAAGCCGGCGCGCGCCAGGCGACCGAGCACCTCATCTCACTAGGCCACCGCCGCATCGCGCACCTGCAGGGGCCGGGCCGCATCGCCGAACTGCGGCGCGAAGGCTACGAATCCTCCATGCGAGCCGCAGGGCTTGAGCCGCTGGTGGTAGCGGGCGGCATGAGCGAGGAAAGCGGCTATGACGCCACCCAGCGGCTGCTGGCCCGCAAGGAACGCCCGACGGCGATCTTCGCGTTCAACGACATCGCCTGCATCGGAGCACTGTCCGCCGCCGACGACCGGGGACTCAGCGTCCCGGACGACCTCTCGCTGGTGGGCTACGACAACACCTACCTCGCCAAGATCCGGCACCTCTCGCTGACGTCGGTGGACAACGGCAACATCGCCGTGGGCCTGCAGGCCGGCAAGTTCATCCTGGAGCGCCGGGAACACCCGGAACTCCCGCAGCGGCTGCATCTGGTTCCCACCCAGCTCGTGGTCCGCGGGTCCACCGGGCACGCGCCGGCCTGACCACCCGCCGTCGAACGTTAGCCGCCGATGTAGCGGTCCCGTCCGGCCCGGAAGCCAAACACCGCCGCGAGCGCCCCGACGACCAGGAACAGCACCCCCGCGGCGGCGAAGGAGCCCGTGGCCTGGTGCAACTGCCCCACCATTAGCGTGCCCGTGGAGCCGACGCCGTAGCCCACGCCCTGCATCATGCCGGACAGGTGGGCCGCCGTGTGGCCGTCCCGGGTCCGCAGCATGATCATGGTCAGCGCCACCGCGGTCAGGCTGCCCTGCCCGAGGCCCAGCAGGCCGGTCCACACCCAGATGAAGTCCAGCGGCCCGAAAATGCTGAGCGCGAACCCGCCGCCGGTCATGAGCGCCACCACCGTGTTGATCGCCCGCTGGTCGCGGAACCGTGCGGCCAGCGCCGGCGCGAAGAGTGAACCTAGCATCTGCAGGACGATGGAGGCGGAGACGATCAGCCCGGCCGTTCCGCCGTCCACTCCGCGTTCCCGCAGGATGGGGGCCAGCCAGGCGAACACGCTGAAGGACATCATGGCCTGCAGCACCATAAAGATGGTGACCTGCCAGGCCACCGCCGAGCGCCACACGTTCACGCCGTCGGCAACGGTCTGGTGCCGCGGGTGCCGCTGCCTGACGGCCAGCGGAAGGAACAGGAAAAGGACGACGGCGGCGGGCAGCGCCCAGAACCACAGCGCCGCCGTCCATTCCCCAGACGCGGCGAACACCGGGTAGGTGAAACCGGCGCCCAGGGCGGCCGAGGCGCAGATCGCCGTCGTGTAGAGGCCGCCCATCAGCCCGAGCCGGTGCGGGAAGTCGCGCTTCACCAGCCCCGGCAGCAGCACGTTGCACAGGGCGATCGCGGCACCGCAGGCAGCTGTTCCGGCAAGGAGGGCGGGCAGGTGGCCGGCGCCCGGCAGCTCGAACGGACGGAGCAGCAGGCCGGCAGTGAGGACGGACATGGCTCCGAGCAGCACCCGCTCGGCACCGAAACGCCGGGCGAGGACGGGCGCCAGCGGCGCGAAAACTCCCAGCAGTGTCACCGGCACGGTGGTGAGGACCACCACTGCCCAGCCCGGCAGGCCGGCGTCGGACCGTATTTCCGGCAGCACCGCGGCGAAGCTGGAGAACACCGTCCGCAGGTTCAGCCCGATCAGCACCAGGCATATTCCAAGGAAGACCAGCCCGCGGCGGCTGCCGACGCGGGTGGGCTCGGCCGCGGGGAGCTCGTCGACTTCGGCGTCCACTAGCGTGCCGGAGGTGTCGCTCCTGAAGCGCCCTGCGGCCTCGGTGTTCGCGGGATTGCTCGCGGGATTGCTCGCGGCGGCGTTATTGGCTCGGTTCGTGGCTTCGGTCACGCGCCCCATTCTCGCAGGAGTTATCCACATAGGGGCGAATCGGGATGCTGGCACAGTTTGCCCGTTCCTACGCTGGGTTGACCATGTCCCGCCGCCTCGGGACCCGTCATCAGGTAAGGGGAGCCATGAGCGTTCCGCAGCCGCACGATCCACCCATCGAATCGGCCTCCATAGAACTACCGCCCGTCCATCCGCCCGCGACCCAGCCTCCTGGGGACCTGCCTCCCGCAGCCCCGCCTCCCGCCACGGGGTTGGGGCCGATTGCCCAACCACCGCCGCCCTACCGCCCTTATAGTGGAGCGGGTGCCACCAGCCTGACCTTCAGTTTTATTGCACCCGCGAGCATGTTCATCAGTATTCCGATGAGCCTCTTCGCGGCGTTGTTTACCCGGGCCGATACGGGGCGCGGCTCGATGGACTGGGTTGCACCCGCAGTCCTCTGGAGCCTGCCGGTGCTCATTGGACTCATATCCGTTTCCCTGGGCATCCGTGCAGTCCGGGCGTCCCCGCGCGGGTCGAACAGCTGGACTGCCGCTGTGTCCGCGCTCTGGATATCCGGGCTGCTGGTTTTCGTGGGCACGATCCTCGTGGTCCGGGGAGGGGATTTCATGATTCTCTTCTGACCGGCCAGCTATCCCAGGGGAGTTTTTGTCCACTTATCGGGGGTTGGAGCGCTCCCAACCTGCGTTGTCCGGACAAAAGCTCAACTATTCTGGAGGGGATGAGTGAATCCCCAGAAACCCCTGAGCCTTCCGCTGCCCAGTCGCCGGACGCAGTCTCTGAAGCCCCCGGGCAACCGCAGGCAGCCCGCCCGGTGACCCCCGGCACGCAGGCGTCGTTCGGCACCTACGGCGGCCGGCCCGTCAGCTTCGTGCGCCGCGGAACCCGTTTGCAGGGCCGCCGACAGGTGGCCTGGGAGGAGCACTCGGACCGCTGGGCGGTCGACGTACCCCGGCACATCGCCAACACCTCCGTGCACCCGGACTACGTTTTCGACGCCGCGGCCGAGTTTGGCCGCACGGCGCCCCTGATCGTGGAGATCGGCTCCGGTCTTGGCGACGCCGTCTGCCACGCGGCCGAAGAGAACCCTGACTGGGATTTCCTGGCCGTGGAGGTGTACACGCCCGGGCTCGCGAACACCATGATCAAGATCAACAGCCGCGGGCTCAAAAACGTCCGCGTGGTGGAAGCCAACGCGCCGGAGGTCCTCGCCACCATGCTGCCGGCAGGATCCGTCAGCGAGGTCTGGGTCTTCTTCCCCGACCCCTGGCACAAGTCGCGCCACCACAAGCGCCGGCTCATCCAGCCCGAGTTCGCCGAGCTCGTTGCCACGGCCCTCAAGCCCGGCGGCCTGTTCCGGGTGGCCACCGACTGGTCCAACTACGCCGTCCATGTCCGCGACGTGATGGCCGGCTCCGCCGATTTCGTGAACCTGCACGACGGCGAGCGCAGGGGTCCCGAAAGCCCCCTCACCCAGGTGTGGCAGTCCGGCGTCGAGTCCCTGGTGGGCGGCGCTCCGGTCAAGGAGGGGCGCGCCCCGGTGAGCACTGAACACACCGGCCCCAACGAGGGCGTGGACGAAACCGGCGGCTGGGCGCCCCGGTTCGAGGGCCGGATCCGGACCAGCTTCGAAAACAAGGCACACGAAGCGGGCCGCCTCATCTTCGACCTGTGCTACCGGCGGTTATGATGCAGCATGGCCTCCGCCCAGCCCTCCGCGCCTCAACCTGTCCCGTCGCTCCGGCCCGCTGATTCGCGCGGGCTGGCGGCCGGCATCACCAGCCTGGTCTGTGCCGTGCTGGCACCGGTCGCGGCCATGGTCGGCCTGTCAACGTTCATCATGGCGGCGGCCGAGCCACTGATGGCGAACGTCCCGCTGCCGGACACCAGCGGCTACTGGATCCTGCTCATGGTCCTGGTGGGCCTGATGGCGGGGCTTGTCCTGACCTCGGTGATTACCGGAATCGTGGCCATCAGAAGGTCGCGCCGGATGAACGCCGCACGGATCACCGGATTACTTGGCCTCGCTTTTACTGCCTTCAACCTGGCGGGCGGCATGTGGACCTGGACCGGCCTGGCCGGGCCCTGGCCCCTCCTCGGCTAGGCGCCTGGGCGCTCAGCGCGGCGTCAGCTGACCCTGATCGCGCCGACCACATCTTTGAGCAGTCCGATCCGCGGCTCGAGTTGGGGGTCGACATAGGGCCAGATCACCACCACGCCGATGAACCGGTCCTTTTCCCACACCCCCACCGTGGCGGCCGCTTTCGCGTCGCCGCGTGCATCGTCATAACCGACGACGACGGCGTAGGCGGCTTTGCCGGGAAGGTTCAGTTCGCCCTCGGTCAGCAGGCTGCCGCCGCGCTCTTCGAGATAGTGGGCGGACATCAGGTGCGCCCAGCCGTTGGCCTCGGCCGGACCTTCAACGGAGGTGTCGTCCTTGATAACGGTGACCAGGACGTCCCCCAGCAGCCCGTACTGCTCCGTGTTGGGGCCGGCGGTGGAATCGTCCAGGACCAGGGTGTGGTCGGGGAAGTCCGCCGTGAAGCCGAGCGGAGATTCGATGTGAACTGTCATGGCTGGTGGTTGCTCCTTCAGCGGTAAGTCAGTGTTTGCAGGGCAGTCGGTGTTTGTAGGGGGCCGGCGGAATTACAGCCGGGACAGCCGGGTGTCGTTCGGGACCTTCTGGTAGGTGCTGACGTTCGTGCTGACCTGGTTTTCCGTGCTGACCTTGACCTCGCCGGCCTTGACGTCGAACCCTGCTTCGTTGGACGCCGTGACCACACTGTTCACCTGGATGGTGGCCGATCCAGCCTCGTAGAGCCTGGCGGCGTCCCGGGCGGCTGCGGCGTCGTTCCCGAGGGCCACGTTCTTCATGTAGCTGTCGATCACGGCGCTGTTTTCCGGTGTGTAGTCGATATCGATCTTGACGGTGCCCTGCGTGCCGGCTGTCACGCTGGATTCGACGCTGCCGGCCTTCACGTCCATGCCCTCCTTGACGCCCTGCGCCACGGTACCTTCCAGGGACAGGGACACCGAACTGAGGTTGTTGTCCCGGTCCATGTTGAGCTCCAGCCCGCCCTTGCCCGACGCCTCGAACGTCCGCCCGTCCAGGTCCAGGTTGCCCTCTGCGGAAACTTCCACGCTGCCCTTGGACGTCCCGTCGCTGAGGTTCTTTTCATAGGCCAGTTCCAGCTTCGCCGAGCCGGCGGCATCGGTGGAGTCGGCCCCGGCCTCAAAGCTCAGCGAGCCCTTTGCTTTGTCCTCGTGGCCGCTGGAACCGTTGTCCGAGGCGGCCTCGTTCAGGGTGTCCAGGATGTAGTCCGGCGGGTTGCCGGCCACGTCCTTGATGTCGCCCACGCTGTCCGGCGGGAGATCCGCATACATCTGGTTCCGTGCCGCCATGGCCTCTTCGATGCTGTCGAAGGTGTACTCGCGGGCCACTTCGCCGGTGAGCGTGGCACCGGCGGATCCGGAGGCGTCGTTCACGCCCAGGCCCATGTTGCCGTACACCTTCACGGTGGCAGAGCCGTCCGCGTTTTCCACCACTTCCGTACCCACCTCGGCACCGCCGTGGACCCACAGGACGCGCGCCTCAATGGAGGCCTTGCCCGTCTCCGTGTAGACCGGGATGTCTTCCTTGGCCAGCTCCAGCAGGTGCTCCCGGGCCAGGTTCTGAGCCGATTCCGGGATCCCGCCGTCCATGGCCAGGAGCGATTCGGCCAGCGGACCGTCCGGGCCCTCGCCCTCGATCAGGTACTTCTTGTCCGCAGCCGAGAGTCCGTCCCACCACTTGGCCTGTTCCTCCGGGCTGGCCCCGGCCATCGATGCCAACTGCTCCTGGAGCTCAGTCCGGTGCTCAGCGGCCTCACGCGCAGCCTCGAGCTTTTCCTGCACCCAGTTCTTCATCTGGTCAAGCAGGCCGGACAGCCCGCCCGGCCCGGCACCGGCGCTGCCCGAGCCGGCCGCCGAGGACCGCTCCTGCTCCGCGGCGTTCTGGAGCAGGACCTTCGAGTTCTGCCGGAGGCTTGCCACCACCCGCTCGATGCTGGGGCGGTGGCTTCCGGTCCACTCCTGCCGGAAACGCTCGCCGTCGCTGCCTTTCCAGGGTGCCGCGAGGATCTGGCTCTGCAGCGAGGATGCCCTGCTGCTGAGCAATGAAGCTGCCTTGTCTGCCGCCTTGGCCAAGGCGCGAAGCTGACTGACGTCAGCACCGTAAAAGGTCATGGTGTCTCCCCGGAAGAGTGATGCAGCTGCGACGGTGGCGGCTGGTCCATATCGTGCCATGTCGCACCGTGGGGTGCCATGGGCATCACTCCCCATACCTCCGCCCGCAGCAGTCCGTGCCGCCGGGCACGGAGCTGTTCCGGAGCAGCTTCCCGTGGCACGATAGGGCTTTAACACCCACGGCGGGACATCCCCGCGGCGACGAGAACTGCACGAGGATCCGGACATCAAAAAAGAACTGAGAGAGGCCGCGGACACGGCCGAGGAAGTCACCAATTCGCGGCCGCTGGAGATTATGGCCCGTGCCGGATTCGCCGTCAGCGGCATCCTGCACTTCCTGGTGGGCTCCATCGCCATCCGCCTGGCCATGGGCGGGCAGGGCAAGGCCGACGTCAGCGGCGCCGTGCAGGAACTGGCCAGCCAGCCGGCCGGCCCCATCCTGCTGTGGAGTAGCTTCGCCGCATGCGTGGCCCTGGCCATCTGGCAGACCAGCGACGCGATTTTCGACTACAGCCACCTGCCGAAGCGGGACAAGGTTCTCCGGAAGCTCAAAGCAGCAGGCCAGGCCGTGGTGTTTGCCGCGTTCGCCGTCACGCTTGCCTCGTTCGCGATCGGCACCGGGAAGGACAACAGCCAGTCCACCAGCGACTTCACCATCGCTCTGATGAAAGCACCCGGCGGGGTTGCACTGCTGATCGCCATTGGCGCCGCGGTTGCCATCACGGGAATTGTGTACGGCATTCGCGGTATCCGGAAGTCGTTCGAAAAGCACCTCCGGATGCCTCCGCCGGGCACCATGCGCACCGCCGTCACCGTCCTGGGCGTGGTGGGCTACATCGCAAAAGGCTTCGCTCTCCTGCTGGTGGGCCTGCTGATCGTCATCGCCACCGTCCAGTCGCATCCGGAGGAATCCACGGGGCTCGACGGCGGCCTGAAGGCCTTGCGGGACCAGCCGTTCGGACTGTACCTGCTGGCCGCCGTCGGAATCGGCCTGATTTGCTACGGCGTGTTCCAGATGGTGCGGGCCAAACTGGCCAGGATGTAGCCGCCAGCGTTAGCCCGGCTAGGGTGGACGCATGCCCCAGGTACGCGCCGAACGCTTCATCCGCCTCGATCCGGAGACCGCCTTTGCGTTCTCCCAGACCACCGGCGACTTCCGGCTGAAGTGGGATCCCTTCATCTCGGCGCAAGGGTGGCTGGACGGCGCCCGGGCCGCGGGCAAGGGCGTCCGCACCCGGACAGTCTCCAGGATGGGGCTGGTGATGGTCAGCGAATACGTCTCCTACGCACCGCCCCGGAACGTGGGAATGACCATGGTCTCCGGCCCGTGGTTCTTCGGCAGCTTCGGCGGCGGGTGGCGGTTCACCGCGGCCGACGGCGGCACCCGGGCGGTGTGGAAGTACACCTTTTCGTGCCGGCCGGCGTGGCTGCGCCCATTGGCGGAGAGGGTCGGCAGCTGGCTGCTGCGCCGCGAAATCGAAAAACGCATCGAAGCCTTCGCGCGCGCGTGCGAAGACCCGCAGCTCGTGCAGGAGTTCCGCGCCCTGCAGTCCTAAGGCCGCCCACCCTCGAGGGCGGCCCGGACGCGCGCCCCGATGCCCTGCAGCCGGCCCAGGGGTTCGGTGGCATAAACCAGCCGCACGTACCGCGGCGCCACGTCCTGGCCCCACGCCGTCATGGGGGTGGCGGCAATCCGGCCCGCAGCCAGGAGCCGCCGGGACAGTTCCGGCGCCCGCATACCCAGCGCCTCCGCGTCCAGCAGCAGCGACCAGCCGCCCTCAGGCACCACAACGGGCAGCCCGGCCAGCTCCTCGACCACCAGGTCCCGGCGCGACTGCCATTCCTGCACCGCACCGGCAATCCCGTCGTCGCTGTTCGTCAGTGCCGCGAGGACACCGGCCTGGTTGAAACCGCTGGCCACGGCGGTGTTGTAGATCGCGGCGAGGGCCACGTCTCCCATCACCTCCAGGGGGCCGGCCACCCAGCCGACGCGCCAGCCGATCATGCGGTAGTTCTTGGAGACGCCGCCCAGGGTGATGGTGTGCGGGGCCAGCTCCGGGAATGACGCCGGATGCCGGTACGGCAGTCCGTCAAACAGGATCCGATCCATCGCGGCGTCATAGATCAGCCAGCAGTCCGCATGCAGGCAAGCGTCACGCACAGCACCCCATTCGGCGTCGTTGAGCACGTGCCCGGTGGGCATCGCCGGGCTCATCAGCAGGATGGCGCGGGTTCGGGCGGAAACCGCCGCGGCCAGCCGTGCCGGGTCGAGGCGCCAGCGCCCGCCGGAAACCATCAGCGGGACGAACACGGGCACCGC
Source organism: Arthrobacter sp. LjRoot78 (assembly GCF_964254335.1). Lineage (NCBI taxonomy): Bacteria > Bacillati > Actinomycetota > Actinomycetes > Micrococcales > Micrococcaceae > Arthrobacter > Arthrobacter sp. LjRoot78. The sequence goes on from NZ_CAXUTG020000001.1 coordinate 4,207,055, forward strand.
CCCTGCAAGCCGGACCCTGTTGACCATGCCGGCGTAGGTGGGATCCGTGACGATCACTTCGTCGCCGTGGTCCACCGTTGCCAGCAGCACGCTCAGCATCCCCGCGAGCGCGCCTCCGGTAATCACCACCTCGGAGCGCGGATCGTAGGCGAGCCCGGTCTGCTGCCGGAGCCGGTGGGCCACGGCCTGGCGGAGGGCCAGCGTGCCGGTGAAGGGGAGCCAACTGTTGGCGGCCTGGTTGCCCACTGCTTCCCGGGTGGCGATGACGGCCGACGGCGGCGGCGCGATGTCCGTGTCCAGGTTCTCCATGCGGAGCACGTCAGGATCACCACCGACGGCGGCTGCCACCTTATCGATGCCGAAAGGCTGAATCCGGGCGAACCGCCCGGTCCTGCCGCGGACCATGTGCCCAGCCTCCCACCGGGCGCAGAGTGCGTCAATGGGCCCCGGACGAGCCGTCCACCATGGAAATGACGGCCACAGTCTGCTGCCCTTCGGTGCGCAGTTCCACGCTGCTGATCCGGCTGATCTGGGTGGGTGTGGCCCCGGTGATCCTGGACCGGCCCCCCGGCGTCGCGGACCAGCTGCACGCCCGGTCCTCGGTGCCGTCCTGGCCCTTGACCCACAGGGACAAGGTGCCTTGGGTGGGCAGGCTGGTGCCGGAAAACGAAACCTCGGTCCCCCATGCCTTCTTCATGAGGGCAAGCTGGACCTGGAGGCCGCCCGGGGCCTCCACCGAGTAGCTGGCATCCGGCCGGGGCGGCTGGTTGAACAGCGGGGCGGCCAGGACTCCCAGTGCCAGGCACGCGGCGGCCACCGCCCCGACGAACGCCGCCCACCGCCGTCGTGATTTCCTCCGACGGGCCGCCAGTTCGTCCAGCAGGGCGGCGGGTTCCGCCGCGGAAGCCACTGCCCCCAACGCAGTGGCCTCCGGTGTTGCCGGCGCCGCGGAGGCGGGCCCGGTCAGGGCGACGGCGTCGGCAACGGGAAGGGCGTCCAGCAGTGCCGGCAGGCTGGCGAGTTCGTCGACCTCCCGGCGGCAGTCCGCGCACCCGGCAAGGTGCTGCTCGAACCGCGACGCGTCGGCCGGCTCCAGGCCGCCCAGCAGGTAGGCCCCCAGCAGGTGGTGCAATTCCGCACTGCTCACCGCTGCACCCCCATTTCGTCGAGGATGGTCCGCAGCGCCCGCACCGCGTAGAACGCGCGGGACTTCACTGTCCCGGCCGGGATGTTCAGCTCCGCGGCCGTTTCCGCGACAGTGCAGCGGCGGTAGTGCAGTGCCACCAGCACGTCGCGGTGTTCGGTACTCAGCCGCAGCAGGGCTTCTTCCATCAGCACGCGGTTGAGCAGCTCATCAACCCGTTCGCTGGCTTCCGCGGGGTCCGCAACGTCCCGCTCCGTCGCTTCGATGGGACGGCGCTGGGCCTTGCGGTAGTTGTCGATCATGATGTTCCGGGCGGTGCGGAAAAGGTAGCTCCGCAGGCTCCCGGTGATCTCCGGAGCCTGCTGCCAGACACGGAGCACGGTCTCCTGGACCACGTCGTCAGCGAGCTGCGGATCCCGGGAGGCACTCAGCACGAAGCGCCGCAGCGCCGGGCCGTGCTCCCGGTAGATCGCCGCTACCACGTCCTCATCGAGCGGCATCCCCGCCCCTCCTGCCGTGCTGATGGTCCCCTGCATTGTGTGTGCTGCCTCGTGCTGCTTTGTGCTGGTGCCGCGGGCAGGACGCCCGCCGTTCCCCCGTTACGACGCCGCCCGGCCCCAAACGGTTCACCGGCGCAAACGGTTGGCCGGCGCAGGCGGTTCACCGGGCAGCCGTTTGAACCATTCTGCGTCGTTGCACGTCGTACCGGATAGCGCCTGGCCGCCTGGCCGGCACGAATCCAAGGAGCAGGATATGAAAAAGCAATGGGGCATCGGCCTGTCCGTGGTGGCGCTGGCCGCGGCCCTCACCGGCTGTGGCGGCGGCACGGGATCAACGCCCACCACTGCGGCGTCTACCCCAGCGGCGAGTACGACGTCGGCCTCCGCCCCCGCGGAAAGCTCCGCCCCGGCGGAAACCTCGTCGTCCCCGGTGCCGGCAGGCGCGGCTGAACTGAAGACGGCGTCCTCGGCCGCAGGCCAGATCGTGGTGGACGCGAAAGGTATGAGTGTCTACTTCTTCACCAAGGATGTGAAGGACTCCGGCACCAGCGCATGCACGGGCGCGTGCATTGCCGCGTGGCCGCCGGTCCTCACGGAATCGGCCGCGCCCGCTGTTGAGGGCGTGACAGGCACTCTAGGAACCATCTCCACGCCGGCAGGGAAGAAGCAGGTGACCATTAACGGCCTGCCGGTGTACTACTACGTCAAGGACAAAGCCGCCGGTGACATCACCGGCCAGGGCGTCGGCAACGTCTGGTATCTCGTGAACCCGGAGGGCGGGATGGTGCAGGCGGCCGCCGGAGGGTACTAACCGCCGCTGTGGAGCGGGTTAGTACCCCGGCGACGGACTGTGGCCGGGGAGCGGCAGCTCTACCGGGGGCGCGGGCACCAAACCGGAGGGGTCGGGACTCACCGGCGAAGAAGGCAGCGGCTTCGCCGAAGGCAGCTCGCCTGATCCCGGCAATGAGCCCAGGTCGCGGGGATCGGGTTTGGGCAGGTTGAGTTCCGGGGTGTGGGTCCGGCTTGGCGATGGGGAGGCCGGCACGGCCGGCGTCCCCTTGCCGGGCTGCCCGCCGGACACGGAACTGCCGTCGGCCGGAGACGGGGCCGGCGTCGCGGGCGTGGACGCGGGCGAACCCGGCACCGTTCCGGCGGGATCCGTGGCAGGCTGACCGGCAGTCTTGCCGGCAGGTCCGGAAGTCATGGTCCCCACAACGAAGGTCACGGCGTGGCCGACGTTCCCCAGGGTGTGGCGGAAGTTCTCATCGGAGGCCGCAGCGGCGGCACCGCCGGCAGCCAGGGCCGCAGCAACCGTGAGGGCCGTGACCGGCAGGCGGCGTTTGCGCCGCCGTCGGGCAGCCAGTTCGTCGACGGCCGGTTCTTCAACCGCCGGTTCCTGGACCCCGGATTCGGGGACAGCCGGAGCGAGGGAGAGTGTGGCGACCGGGACAGTAGCCGGCGCGGCGGCCGGCGCCATCAGTGCTTCCACTGCGGCGGACGGCCGGGGGCTGTCCGCTGCCAGGGCACGCAGTTCCAGCAGCACCGGGCGGAGGTCCCCGGCATCGTCCATGCCGGCGTCGGCCAGCAGTTCGTCGATGATCTGCTGGTCCCGGGACGAGGAGGTGTCACTCATGATGTGCCTGGCTTCCTGTTGTGGCGCGTTCCCTGAGGGCGCTGAGCGCCCTGCGATGCAACTGTTTGACTGCTCCCGGGGTCCTCCCCATGATCTCGGCGGCCTGTTCCACGGACAGGTCCGCGACCACCCGGAGGGCGAGGACTTCCTGGTGGTCCGGGCTGAGCCCTTCGAGCAGGGCTCCCGCACCGCCGCCATTCACCTTTGCCAGCGCCAACTCTTCGGCCGACGCCGTGCTGCGGGCGTCGAACTCGGATTCGTAGGGGCTGAGTGTCGGGGTGCGCTCGTTGCGGCGGTAATGGTCCACCATCCGTGCGTGGGCGATGGAGAAGATGAGTGACTTGGCTCCCTGGAGCCCGCCGCGCAGGCCGTCAAGCTTCGGATAGAAGGCAAGGAATACGTCCTGGGTGACCGCTTCCGGGTCATCCACTCCGCGCGCCCTCAGGTAACCCAGGACGGCGCCGGAAAACTTTCGGTAGACAAGGGTGAACAGCACGGCGGGGTCGGCCCCGTCCGTGTGCACGTATTCATCTGCCAAAGTGTCGAGCACCCTGAGGCTCCTCCATCCGCGGAGCGCGGTCACAAATTTCCGGGTTCGGAAGGCTGCGGACCGGCCCCTGTTGCACCGCGGGACTCCTGCCAAGGGAAGGAGTCCCGCGATCCACCATAGGTAACTGCGTTACGGACGGCCAGCCGAGGTGGGCAGCTCCGGGAGCTCAGTGGGGACTTCGGCGGGGATCTCCGGGGCGGCCGGAACAGCTGCCTGGGTGGGCAGTTCCGGTGCTTCCGGTACCTTCGGAGCTTCAACGTCGACTGCAGCGCCGCCGTTGCCGGAAACTTCAGCCTTGCTGTTGTCAGCCTTGGCAGTTGCGTTGGCTGCGGCCGTTACATCAGCGCAGTAGCCGTCGATGTTGGCTTCGCCTTCAGCGGCGATGGCCAGCGACTTGAAGCCGGTGGAGGATGCGTCCAGGCCGCCCTTGGTGAAGGCGGTGCACAGGCCGAAAGCGGCCGGGCCGGTGGCGTCAGGGCCGACGGCGGATGCGGATGCTTCGCCGCTGGCGTTTTCGCCGTCAACGGAGCCGGCGGCATCGGCGGAATCGGACGGCGTGGCCGAAGCGGAAGCTGAAGCGTCGGCGGTGGCGTCGGACGTGGCGGTCTCGGAGACGCCGCCTACGTGCGGAGCGGGGGCGCCGAGCAGTTCGTGGGCGCTCTGCTGGACGTCAGCAGGAAGTGCTCCGGCAAATGCGGCTGCGCCGGTGCCACCGACCGCCAGCGTGCCGGCCGCCAATGCGCTCGCGGCAATCTTGCTAGTGGCAAAAACAGTGAACAAGGACATGAAACCCTCCGAAAACATATACAACAGTGTCAGTAAACGGCCAGGTTGATCCGGCCACTCAAGCGGTGCGGACTTGGTCCGTACTCCCCTTACATCGCCCCGGGCTCCGGAAAAGTTACGCGGCCCCGCAAATTCTTTTGAGAACGCATGTCCGCCGGCCGAATCGGGACCGGCGCTAGGATCAGGGCATGGGCAAGCCGACCGATCTGAAGAACGCTGCGAAAACCTGGCAGACCATGGTGGACAGCAACCGTGCGCTGCTCCTGCGCAAGTCCGGCCACGATGCCGGCTGGTGGGCTGCGCAGGGCCGTGAGGCGGGGCTGCGGAATGATGCGGAGCTCCGCAACTGGATGCGGGACAGGCACGGCATAACCGGTTACGCGCAGTATGCCGTGTCCTGGGAGATGTTTGGTTACCCCGAATTCATGCTGCGCGACGCCGACGAACTGATCGATGCCCAGTACGCCGGCCACCCCGGACTGCGGCCGATCGCGGACGCTCTCCTGGCTTGGGCGGCCGAAACGGAGGGCGTGGAGATCCAGCTCAGGAAGGGCTACGTGTCCCTCCACTCGCCGCGGCGGAAGTTCGCCCAGGTCACGCGGGCCAACAACACCAGCGTGGACCTTACGCTCCGGCTGGACGCTCCGGCGGAGGGCCGGCTCAGCGCAGTCAAAGTGCGCGATGGCGATTTCTTTGACCGAAAGGTCCGGCTGACGTCAGCCGAGGACGTGGACGACGACGTCCTGGGCTTCCTCGCGGAAGCGCTCCACCAGAACAGCTGAGCCGGAACAGCTGAGCCTCTGTCAGGTCTGGGCCGCCGGAAGAACGAAGGACACCGTTGTGCCCTCCCCCGGGGCACTGGTGAGGCTGATCGAGCCGCCGTGTCCTTCGATGATGGTCTTGCTGATGGGAAGGCCAAGGCCTGCTCCCGGAATGGCTGTATCGCGGGATCTGGCGGATCGGAAAAACTTGGTAAAGGCCTGTTCCTGATCTTCCTTCGTCATGCCTATGCCCGTGTCGCTGACGGAGCAGACCAGTGCCTTGCCGTTCCTGCGGGCCCGGACGGTGATCCGTCCGCCGTCCGGTGAGTACTTCACCGCGTTTGATATCAGATTGCCCACCACCTGCCGGATCCTGACCGGGTCCACCCGGGCAGTCAGCGGTTCTTCCGCGTCGAGCACCAGGGCCGCTCCGCAGAGTGCGGCCTTCTCGTGGTTGGCGGCCACCGCGGCGGCGAGCAGGCCTGCGATGTCCGTCTCCTGCGGGACGAGCTCCACGTCTTCGGAAGCGACGGCAATCAGGTCATTCACGAGGCCCAGAAGGTGGCCGGCGTTCCGCTCCACGATCCGCAGCTCGGCCTGGATGTCCTCGTGGCCTGGTTCGTCGATGAGCAGTTCCAGGTAACCGAGTATTGACGTCAGCGGCGTGCGAAGCTCATGGGATACCGTAGCGACGAAGTTGTCCTTGGCCGCGAGGGCGTTGATCAGCGCTGTCACCTCGGCGAAGGTGACGACGGCTCCGGTGTTGGTCCCGTCCATGGACCGGATGGCGCGGCCGCTGACGGAATAGGCCCGCTGCCCGGCGTCCTCGCCGGCCCAGTACAGCTCATTGGTGAACGCCTCACCGCGGGATGCCCTCACGGCAGGGAATCCGTCCGGCGGCACCGGGGTGGTCCTGTCGCCATAAAAAAGCTCGGGAGATCCGGTGGCGGGGATCAGCCGGGCCAACGACGGGTCGGTCCGCATCGCCCTGTTGGTCAGCACATCCTCACCGTTTGCGTCCACCACCCAGACGCCCACATCGACGGTTGAAAGCACGGCATCAAGCAGCCGCTGGCGCCGGACGCTCTCGGCGAGGGTTGCTGCCAGGTCACGGTCCTTCCGGACCAGGGTCCCGCGTTGCCGGTACAGTGCACCGGCAACCACGTGGGCCGTCACGGCGATTGCCGCCATCACCAGCGGCAGGAAGATTGTCCGGATCATTGAACCCTGCAACGGGTCAGCTTCCAAGGCGGCGGCCGGGACGACGGTGCTAAGTACTGTGCCGAGAACTGCCAGGACCACCCGGTGCCGGTGCCGGCTCACGGACAGCCATACCACCGGGAAAACCAGCAGCAGGCTCAGGACGTTGAAGCTGGGGCCGCCGGCTTGCCGCGTAAAGCCGATGGCCACACAGTCAAGGACCGGTATCAGCGTGAACGCCTCGGGATGCAGCTTCCCCCATGGCACGGCAAGGCAGAGTCCGAACAACGTGGCATGCGCCAGCACGGCAATCCTGAAGGTGTCGTCCGCCAGCGTTGCCGGGCTGAAGATCGCAGCAGCCACCACAACCAGGAACAAGGTAACGGACAGAGGCAGCTGGCTCATCACCACGCGGCCCCGGACCCCGAGCCTGCCGAAGAACCGGTCGATCCAGTCGGCGAGCAGCGCGTCCCAGCCCGGCGATGCGGCATCCGCCGGTGGCCTGTCATTGCCTGGCGCTGCCGCCCGCTGCCTCATGTCGGTCGGGCCGCTTGCTTGGATACGTTTCATCTGTCTGTCCCCCCGGCACAGAAAAGAATCCCCCGGGCTGCTTCAAGGGCGCTGACCTCAGTGTAGACCGCCTGGAGGCGGGACCGGCATTGCGACGCTACCCCGCGCCGTACGCAGCCGGTGCCCTAAGCCGCGCGCTGTGAAAAGATCAAGCATGCGTCCCATGCAGCACTCCAGCAAACTCCAGAACGTCCGCTATGAACTCCGCGGGCCCATCCTCCAGGCGGCGAAGGAGATGGAAGCCGAAGGGCACCGGATCCTCAAGATGAATCTTGGCGACACGGCGCCGTTCGGACTGGAGACCCCCGAGTCCGTAGTGGTGGACATGATCCACCACCTGCGCGGGGCGCAGGGCTACAGCGACTCCAAAGGCATCTTCTCCGCGCGCACGGCGATCTCGCAGTACTACCAGACCCGCGGCCTGATGCAGATCGGCGTCGAGGACATCTTCATCGGCAACGGCGTGAGCGAACTTATTTCCATGTGCCTCCAGGCCTTCATGGAAGACGGCGACGAGGTCCTCATCCCGGCCCCCGATTACCCGCTGTGGACAGCCGCCGTCACCCTGACCGGCGGCAAGCCCGTGCACTACCTGTGCGACGAGGACGAGCACTGGTGGCCGGACATGGCCGACGTCGAATCGAAGATCACCAAGCGCACCAGGGCAATCGTGATCATCAACCCGAACAACCCCACGGGCGCCGTCTACCCGCGGCATATCCTGGAGCAGTTTGCGGCCCTGGCCCGCAAACACCACCTGGTGCTGTTCTCGGACGAGATCTACGAGAAGATCCTGTACGAGAAGGCCCAGCACATCCATACCGCGTCCGTGGCGGAGGACATCTGCGTCCTGACATTCAGCGGCCTCTCCAAGGCCTACCGGATGCCCGGATACCGCGCCGGATGGGTAGCCGTCACCGGCCCGCTCGCGGCAACCCAGGCCTACCGGGAAGGCCTGGAGCTGCTGGCTTCCCTGCGCCTGTGCCCCAACGTCCCCGCCCAGCATGCCATCCAGACGTGCCTCGGCGGCTACCAGAGCATCGAGGCCCTGGTCCGGCCCGGCGGCCGGCTGCGCGAGCAGCGGGACCGCGCCCACCAGCTGCTCACCGCGATTCCCGGTGTCACGTGTGTCCCGGCGGCGGCCGCCATGTACCTGTTTCCCCGCCTGGACCCGGAACTCTACCCGTTCAAGAGCGACGAACAGTTCGTCCTGGACCTCCTGCGTGAACAGAAGATCCTGGTCTCGCACGGTACTGCGTTCAACTGGCCCAGGCCGGACCACTTCCGCTTCGTCATCCTTCCGTCAGTCGAGGACATCGAGGAAGCAGTGCGCCGCATCGCCGCGTTCCTCGCCTCGTACCGGATCAGCGTGGAGGACGAGGACTGAGTCAGGACCCGGCCGTCTCAGGACGCGGCGGCCATCGGCGTGTAGCTGAAGGACTTCAGCGTCAGTGTCCCGTCCTTGGTCAGCGCCTTCAGGCCCGTCGGCGCACCGGACGGAAAGACGAGGGACGTAAGGGTTCGCTCCCCGCCGTTGACGAACACTTCCACGGTGCTGTGGTCCACATAGACCGTCAGCTCGACCTTGCCGTCACGGGGTGCGGATGCCGTCCGGCGGACCGCGCCGTAGTCGGGCGCGAGTCCGGCGGTTTCCTTGGCGGCGCCGTCCCGGGAAACGAAGGCCGCTTCCGATTCGAAGTCATAGCCCACGGTGGCGAAGACGCCGTTTTCGGCCAGCAGCTCCACCCGGGCTTCGGAGCCGTCGTCGCCTGCCGCGCGTTCGAGCGTGAGGTCGAGGCGGTACGCTCCCCCCGCCGGTGCGGGAAGGCCCTGGTCGGGGAGGCCCTGTTCGGGGAGGCTGGCCGCACCGTCAGGAGTTAGTTTCCGCTCCCCCGCCGTCACGGTTTCACCTTGGAGGGACTTCAGGGCGTTGGTGGGAGTGGAGACGAGCGTGGGCTTCCCGGAGACGGTCTTGAGCCGGATATCCCGCACCACGGTGTCAGCGCCGCCGTGCCAGTCTTGGGTGGGCAGTTTCCGCGCATAGGCCCAGTTGTTCAGCCAGGCAATGCTGTGGCGGGATCCCATGCGCTGGCCCTCCGTGAGCCGGGGGTCGTCCCAGGTCACGGCAGCGTAGAAATCGGAGCCGTCATCCAGCCACTGGTGTTTGTCGTCCGAAGGCTCGAACCGGGTCCCGTCCCAGTTGCCGGTCCAGTAGGCGACGCCGGTGGCCCTTCCTTCCTCGGCCCCGTTGGCGCTGGCGGCCAGCACCCAGGTCCGTTTGGCGGGATCGCCGTCGACGTCGAGCTGGAAGAGTTCGGGGCACTCAAGGATCCCCAGGCCCTTGCGTTCAAAGCCCGACAGGTAGTTCCACTCCTTCAGGTTGGCCGAGGCATACAGCCCGATCTTCCCGCCCTCGGCCAGGGCCATCACCCACTGGTCGTTCGCCTCATCGCGGATGATCTTCGGGTCGCGCCAGTGCTGCTCCCCCGGGTTGTCCATGACGGGGTTCCCGTCGTAGGGCTTGAACGAATAGCCCTTGTCGGTGGAATAGAAGAGAGACTGCCGCTGGATGCCCTCGTCCTGCTGCGTCATGACGGCGACGACGGCGCCCTTCCCGAACCCTGCGGAGTTCTCGTAATCCACCACGGCGCTGCCCGTTTCGATGTCGCCCAGGCCGTTCTTGTACTTTTCAATGGCCACCCCCTCGTCTTTCCAATGCACCAGGTCGGTGCTGGTGAGGTGGTACCACTCGGTGCCGTTTTCCTCCGGGTAGCCGGCGTTGTAGAGGTAGTAGTAGTGCCAGAGACCGTCCAGCAAGAACGGCCGCTGGGGATCGTTCATCCAGTTCTCGCGGGGCGTGATGTGGTAGCCGGGCCGGTAGCCGGAGGCGCCCTCCGGACGCGCGAAAGCGGACTCCGCCGGCGCCGGCTGTTCCGGCCCGGCTCCCAGGTCGGCCAGCATCGCATCCACGGCTTCCGGGGTAACGCAGTCCGGCCGGGAAATATCCGCGGAGCCCGCGCGCGCTGCCTTTGCCAGTACCGCGGAGTCCTGCTCGCTGGACCGCACCGTCACGTCCTGCCCCACGCGGGCTGCGGCCACCCACCCGTCGGCACAGTCGATGGCGCGGAGGTCTGAGACGCCGTCGGTCCGCAGCGGGCGCGCGAGGTTCTCCAGGCTGCGGTCTCCCCCGGCCAGCCAGAATGAGCCATATCGTCCCGAGTCCTTCTTGGCTTCCGCCTGGGCGTCAGCAACGTCAGCAAGGGCCCCCGCGGCGGGGCCGGCAGGGTCCGGCTGCTGCCCCGCACCCACCACGATGGCCACGGCCACCAGCACGAGAGCCAAGGCGGCGGCCGCTGCGGCCCACAGGGCCCGTGGCGTGATTTTGCTGGGAAGGAACCTGAGAGACATGTCCACCGATCATCGGGATGCACAAACGCCGGCGCCGGTTTTTGGCCGGCGCCGGCGTTCATGTTGGTCTGATTCCGCTCAATTTTACAGGTTTGCACCTCCGAGGTCCCGCCGGAGTCCTGGCAGGGCCTTGGCACGGCCTTGGCGGCGGCTTTAGGCGTCGGCTTCTTCGAACTCCACCGCTGCCACGATCTCCCTGGTCGAAGGGCTGATCATGTAGGCCTCGTCGTCCTCCTCCACCATGATGAAATCGCCCTGGTCCGTGGTGAAGTGCCAGGCGAGGACTGTCTCACCGTTGTGCTCGTAGTTGGGGTCGCCCATGGTGATTTTCTGGAGCTCCTGGCCCGCGACGTCACACAGTTCGCGGATGATCAGTTCGAACTCCGGCGCGTTCTCAAGGGCTTCCTCCGCGGCCTCGGCCTGGCGCTCCGCAAGGTTGGGGATCCGGGCCACACGCTCGGCGATGTGCAGCTCCAGCTGCTCGTCGTCCAGCAGCAGCAGGCCTTCCTGGCCGCGGAGCCAGGCGGCGTTGAGCTCGAGGATGTCCTCGGTCTCCAGCAGCGACTCGAATGCTTCGTCGAGCTCTTCGAGCTCCCTGGCTGCTTCCGGGGAGGTTGTCGCGCCGTCGGCTTCGCCGAAGCTTTCCGTATCCCCGTCCAGATACGTGTCGGCGTCGTCCTCGCTGAGCGCGTCAAAGGCCGCGGCGGTGCGGTTGAACAGCGCCAGGTGGGCGGTGGCGCCCATTCCTTCCAGGCCTTCGCGCACGTAGGCGTCAATCTCGTCGCGCTCCGGCACCGTGAAGACGTACTGCGCGAAGCCGCCGGCCAGCGCCTGGGTGAGGTAGAAGTCGACGTAGTAGCTGCGGAGTGCGTTGGGCGCGATTTCCGGGGCGTCGAGGAGCTCCGCGTACATGGCGTTGACCACGGTCACGTTGGAGTCGACAACGTCTTCGTTGGCCGTTTCGGTGCTTTCGATTGCCAGGACGACGGGGTGATTGCTGGCGGGCTGACCGGTGCTCATGGGAAATCCTCACTGCTGAAAGCGGGTGGTGCTTGGGACCCTTTCACGCTACGCGGCACACCGGTCTGCGGGTTGAGGCGGAGTTGAACGTTGGGCGAAGTTTCAGGGCCCCTCCCGGCTCGCTAAGATGGATCAGATAACCTGCAGATTTTTGACCTGCTGAAAGTAGCGCGCACCATGCCATCCCAACCGGACGAGAGTGCGGCACTGGCAATACAGACCCCCGCGATCAACGACCGCTCCCTCGCGGCCGGACTCGCCTACGCCATGGGCAGCCGGGTTTCGGGGATCTCCTTTGATGCCGCCACCGGCCTGATGCTCGGCAAGGTCCGCGGCGGTTCGGACGCGCCGTATTCAACCACCGCGAAGCTGGTCCGCAAGGCCGGCGGCTGGAGCTGCACCGTCGGCGTCTGCAGCTGCCCCGTACGGAAGGACTGCAAGCACGTGGCCGCGCTGCTGTTCGCGGCCGAGGACAACCCGGCCACCCGCGTCCAGCTCCTGGCCCCGGCTGAATCCACCCGGCTGTCCCGTGAGCCCCTCGTGCAGGAGATGCCGGACTGGGAACAAGCCCTGGGACCGCTCATTGCCCGGCCGGGAATCACCCCGTCCACAAACGGCATCCCGCTGGCCCTGCAGTTCGACATCGAAGAGCCGGCACCGCACTTCTCCTACACCGGCCGGCGCGATCCGCTCCGCAGTGTCCGGCAGCTCAAGGCCCGCCCGGTGATCATGGGCGCCAAGGGCAAGTGGATCCGCGGCGACGTCTCCTGGAACACCCTCAGCTACCTCAACTACCGGCGCGAATGCAACGAAGCGCATGTGGAGTGGATGCAGGAATTCCTTGCGTCCCATACCGCTCTCGCCAACCGCCAGCACAATTCCACCGCGCCCTGGCTGGGGCTGAACACCTATGCCGGGAAAAACCTGTGGAGCCTGCTCGCCCAGGCCCGGAAGATCGGCGTCGCGCTGGTCCACACCGGCAGCCAGGAGCCGGTGCGGTTCGTGGAGGAGCCGGCCGCCGTCGGCCTTAACCTGACCCGCTTCGGTACTTCCGGCGGGGGCGCGGGCGGCGGTACCGCCGTCGAACCCGCCGCCGGTACCGCCGTCGAAAACAGCAAAACGTCCGACGACGGCGGGCTGACGCTGGCTCCCACCATCACCGTAGAGGGGGAAGTGGTTGATCCGGCGTCCGTGGGGACGATCGGCCGGCCGGCTCACGGGATCTTCCTGACGTCCGGGGCGGATGCCCTTCCGGGCGTGGGCAGCGGATCGATCATCACCCTTGCTCCCCTGGAAACCGGCCTCAGCGAAGAACTCCTGACGTTCGTCACGGCCGGCAGCACCCTTCACATTCCGGCCCGGGACGAGACCCGCTTCCTCACCGGCTTCTATCCCAAGCTCAAGCAGGCTGCCCGGGTCACGGCGTCGGATGAATCTGTGGAACTCCCCTCGCTGGCCGTTCCCACGTTGTCCCTGCTGGCCAACTACGGCAGCGACCATAAGGTGCGGCTGCACTGGGAGTGGCATTACACGACCGGGAACCTGGTCACGGCGCAGCCGCTGTGGCGGCACCCGGGCGACCACGGTTACCGGGACGATCCTGCGGAGGCCCGCATCCTCGAGGCTGTGGGCCAGCCCTGGGAAGTGGTCCCCAAGCTGGGCGAATCCGCTACGGGCGGCTGGGGAACCCCGCGGCTGGCGCCGTCGGCGGAGCTGGGCGGGCTGGATACCCTGGCCTTCACGGAGGAGGTGCTCCCCCGGCTCCGCAACACCCCGGACGTGGTGGTGGACACCGCCGGGGACATCGCCGACTACCGCGAGGCCGAAGAAGCGCCCGTGGTGGCCATCTCCACGAAGGCCACGGACCAGCGCGACTGGTTCGACCTCGGCATTGTGATCACGCTCGAGGGCCAGCCGGTTTCCTTCGCTGCACTGTTCTCCGCGCTCGCGGCCGGCGAAACCCGGATGCTCCTGCCCAGCGGCGCGTACTTCTCCCTGGACCTGCCCGAACTGCACCAGCTGCGCGCACTGATTGACGAGGCGCGTTCCCTGCAGGACAACAAGGACGCGCCGCTGCAGATCAGCCGGTTCCAGGCCGGGCTCTGGGACGAGCTCGCGCACCTCGGCATCGTGGACCAGCAGGCTTCCGCGTGGCGCGAAGCCGTGGGCGGGCTGCTGGAGGGCGGCATCAAGGGACTGCCCCTTCCGGCCACCCTGAACGCCGAGCTGCGCCCGTACCAGCTGGAAGGCTTCAACTGGCTCAGCTTCCTCTACAAGCATGGGCTCGGCGGGGTGCTGGCGGACGACATGGGCCTGGGCAAGACCGTCCAGGCGTTGGCCCTGGTCTGCGCTGCCAAGGAAGCCGCGGAAGACGCGGGGGAAACGGCCGACGGCGCCACCGCACCGGGCGCCGCCCCCGGTTCCGCACCCTTCCTGGTAGTGGCCCCCACCAGTGTGGTGGGCAACTGGGAGGCCGAAACCGCGCGGTTCGCTCCGGGGCTCACCGTCCGCGCCATCGGCGAAACGTTCGCCAAGAACGGAGTGGACCCGGCCGAGGCGATGGCCGGCGCGGACATCGTGATTACGTCCTACGCCCTCTTCCGGATCGACTACGAGGCGTATGCGTCCCGGGAGTGGGCCGCCCTGGTGCTGGACGAGGCCCAGTTCGTGAAGAACCACCAGTCCAAGGCGTACCAGTGCGCCCGCAAGCTGCCGGCCGCGTTCAAGCTGGCCATCACCGGAACACCGCTGGAAAACAACCTGATGGAGTTCTGGGCTCTTACCTCGATTGTGGCCCCCGGCCTGTTCGCGAGCCCCAGCCGGTTCGCCGAGTACTACCAGAAGCCTGTGGAAAAGAACGGTGACAAGGGACAGCTGGACAAGCTCCGCCGTCGGGTCCGTCCGCTCATGATGCGCCGCACCAAGGAGCAGGTCATCCACGACCTGCCGCCAAAGCAGGAGCAGATCCTGGAGGTGGTGCTGAACCCGCGGCACCAGAAGGTGTACCAGACACACCTGCAGCGCGAGCGCCAAAAGATCCTGGGCCTCATCGAAGACGTCAACAAGAACCGCTTCACCATCTTCCAGTCGCTCACCCTGCTGCGTCAGCTCAGCCTGGACGCTTCCCTGGTGGACCCGTCCCTGTCCGGCGTGCGGTCAAGCAAGCTGGACGTGCTGTTCGAGCAGCTGGAGGACCTGGTTGCCGAGGGGCACCGGGCCTTGATCTTCAGCCAGTTCACCGGCTTCCTGGGCAAGGTCCGGGAACGGCTCGTCGAGGAGAAGATCGAATTCTGCTACCTCGACGGCGGCACCCGGAACCGGACGGACGTGGTGAACGAGTTCAAGAACGGCGCCGCCCCCGTGTTCCTTATCAGCCTCAAGGCCGGCGGCTTCGGCCTCAACCTGACCGAGGCGGACTACGTGTTCCTGCTGGATCCGTGGTGGAACCCGGCTTCCGAGGCGCAGGCCGTGGACCGCACCCATCGGATCGGCCAGGCGCGCAACGTGATGGTGTACCGGCTGGTGGCGAAGGACACCATCGAGGAAAAGGTCATGGCCTTGAAGGCCAAGAAGTCGCAGCTGTTCGCGGACGTGATGGAAGGCGATGCGCTCTCCGGCGGTTCCCTGACGGCCGAAGACCTGGCCGGCCTGTTCAACGACTGACTTTCAGCCGGCGAACCGTCAGCCCATGGCCGGGGCCAGGGACCTTCCCGAGGACAGCTGCTTCCGGGCCCAGCGGGCGAGTTTCTTGCCCTTGCCCTTCCACCAGTTGTCCTCGTCCTTGTCGTGGTGCAGACGGAAGATGATCATCACCATCACGAAGACCCCCATGGCCGCATCCAGCCAGGACCAGAAGACTGCGTCAACTAGGACGCTGATGCCCATAACGAGGACCGACGGCAGTGCCAGCGTCCGGAAGACGGTGCTGGCCACGTAGCGCCGGTGGGACCTGGGCACGGACGTGGCACGGACCATGTCGAAGCAGAGGCAGGCCACCACCATGGCCTGCCCCAGGGACAGGATCACCAGGCCCGCAAGCGAGCCGGCGAACATGGCGACGGATTCCATTCCCGCGCTCATCAGACGCCGCCCGGTGTCGCAGGGCGCGGCAGGGACACTTTGGCATTGCAGAACACACACATAGGAAACCCCCAGAGACCAGAGACCACAGCTGTGAGACCCAGCTGGGCTCTATTCAAGCCGCTGCCGCTCCGGTCCGTCACGAGTAGTGAGTACTCTAATTCTGCTCGCCGACCCCGGGGCACGCGCCTAGGTAGTCAGTTCGGACCGGCCAACCATTCCGGACTTGCGGATCTGCCCGTCAGATGGTGATCGTGCGGTCTATGACTTTGGCGGCCGTATCGTAAATGGTCTCGTTGTGGGCACGGGCATAATCGCGCAGCATCGAGAAGGCCCGGTTCATGTCCACGTTGGCCGTGTGCGAGATGACACCCTTCGCCTGTTCAATCTGGATGCGGCTGTTCAACGCGCGCTGCAGCTGTTCGTTGATTAATGCGTTTTCCCTGGCCGCACGCTCCTGCAGCAGGGTAATGGTGGCGACGTCGGCAAATGCCTGCGCAATGGCAGCATCATCCGCGCTGAGCCGACCGGCCTCGCGGCCGAAAAGGTTCAGGGCACCGATGGTCCGGCTGCGCAGGCGCATCGGAACGGCGTGCAGGGAGCGGAAACCCTGGGCCAGCGCGGAAGCCTGGAACAGCGGCCACCGGGACCCGTCCGTGGCAATGTCGTCAATAGCTACAACGGCGCCGGTGCGGTAGCAGTCCACGCACGGGCCCTCGCCAGCCTCGAGTTGGAGAACCTCCACAAGCTGGCTTGCCTCGCTCGTGGAAGCCATCACTTGGAGGTCGCCGCCCGGGTCAACGAGTACCAGCCCGGCTGCGGCGGCGTCGAGTATTCCTACAGATTCGTCCACCAGGGTGTGCAGGAGGTCGAAAACGTCGTAGTCCGCCACCAGCGTGTCCGCTATCTTGACGAAAGCGGCACTCACGCGTCCGGCGCGGCTCATCATCGCCATAGTGGGATTCTACTGCACGTCATGGGTGGCCGGTCACCCCGTCGGCAGGCGTGAAATCCAGGGTCTTGGCGACGACGTCACGGGCCACTTCGCGGACCGTGCGGCCCTGCGAGAACGCGTGCGCCCGCAGTAGCAGCAGTGCGTCAGTGGCGGAAGCCCCGGTCTGGGCAAGGACCATTCCCGTCGCCTGATGCACCTCGCGCCGGGAGAGCGGCGAGCCGTCCTGCGGTGCGTCCGCGCCGTCCGCCGGGGCCAGGGTGAGGAGCTGCCGGAGCAGCTGCCAGGTCGCGGCATCAGCGAGCTGCAGCGCCGTCGAATGGTCAGCGGGGCTGAGCGCACCGGGCACCGAGCAGTAGAGTTCCGCAACCCCGATGTCCATGGCACCGAGCACGAGTGGGAAGACGAAAAAGGCTGACACGTCAAGGTCCCGTATGGCGTTCGCAAAGACGGGCCAGGCGGAATGCGAACCCGCGCGCACGTCGGGAAGGAGCACCGGCCGCCGTCGCTCCAGTGCAGCCCAGCGGGGCCCCTCACCCAGGTCGAACTGGAGCTCGTCAATCCGCGCCGAAACCCGGTTGCTGGCGCACACCATGGTCTCCGGTGCCAATCCGGAGAATACGGAAATTGAGGCGCCGGTAATGGGCAGTGATTCCAGGAACACCGTACAGAGACCCCCGTCCAGCCCCTCAGCCATCGAACAGGAACTTTCAACCATGACGGCCCCGCGCGGCGACAGCCGGATCCGGGAAACGGAAGGACGTCGCTAAAACCATCGGAAAGGCACCTTCCATGCATCAACTGCTGTTTGTACAGTTTATGCCCGCTCCCGGATCAACCGGTTGGCAACAGCCAATTGGAGTTTGCTCCTGCCCGGTTGTGCGGCCCCCGCACCGGCAGGTTCAGCGGCACCTGTTCACGTCCCGAGGCGCCGGATACAATTAATTAGTTGCCCCGGACCCTGGTAGCGCCATTTGTTGGCGAACTATCCAGGAGGAGTCCACTCGATGCGCGGCAACCCATTCCTCGAAGTCTCGCTCACGCAGGTGGCACGTCAGGACCACGGCGAGCTGCTCAGGGCTGCCATGGCAACGAGCCAGTGGAGGCAGCCCGATTTGCGCCTGAACCGAACCCCGTCCGACGCAGGGCGGCCCGAAGTGGTGCAGGATTTCAACACGCAGGACTCCGACCGGTGGAACGACCCGTTGTTAGCGGAGATCGAAGACCTCGTCGCCGAGCTGAAGGCGAAAGTGGCACGCTACTCGCTCCTCCGGTCCGACTCGTCCCGCACCGACCCGTCCCGCACCGACCCGTCCCGCACCGACTCGTCCCGCACCGACTCGTCGCACCCGGACAACAAGACCGCCACAGACTGGATGCACGAGGCCCTCGAGGACATCGCTGCGACCGCCCTGGGCATCGAACTGGCGTCGCAGGAGCGCATCTTTCGCGCGATCTCAGACGCCGGGCGGAACCCGATGATCGAAACCAAAACGATCAAAACCAAAAAGGAACCAAAGTCAGGAAGCGCAGGATGATCAGCACCATCGAGGCCGGACGAACCTATTTCGTCGAAGCCACGGACCCCCGCCTCATCGACACGGAGCTAAGCGCCGCAGTGGAGCAAGCGCGGCAGCATGCCATGGAGGAGGGCAGGTGCGGCATCCTGGTGACGCGGCTGGGGCACACCACGTTCACCGTTGCCGTCAGCGAAGATGTCCCGTTCGGGGAGACGCTCGAGCGGCAAGGGCCGGCGACGACTCCGGGCAACGCGCAGGGCGATGCCGCTCGTTCAAGCTAGCGCCCCGTCGCCCTGCGCCAGGCCTGTCCGACCCCAGGCCGGTCCGACGCCAGGCCGGTCAGATCAGCATCGCTTCGCGCACCTTGCCCGCGGATTCGGCACCGCCCGTGCCGTGCGAACTGACCCGTCCGGCGGCCAGCACGTAATAGCTGTCGGCGGCGTTCAGCGCGAAGCCGATGTGCTGTTCCACCAGCAGGACCCGCATGCCGCTGCGCCGGGACAGCTTGATGATGGTCTCCTGGATTTCGGCCACCACGTTGGGCTGGATGCCCTCGGTGGGCTCGTCCAGGATGAGGAGCGTGGGCTCGGTGATGAGGGCCCGGGCGATGGCCAGCTGTTGCCGCTGCCCGCCGGACAGGAGGCCGGCACGGCGTGCCAGCAGCGGGTTGAGCGCCGGAAACATGTCCAGCGCCTCGGCCACGCGCTCCTTGCCGTTCCGGCGGCCGTCAGCCACGAGCTGGAGATTCTCCAGGGCGGTCAGCTGCCCGAACGACTGCTGCCCCTGCGGAACATAGGCCATGCCCCGCGCCACCCGCTGGTGCGGCCGGAGGGCGGAGATGTCCTCCCCGTCCAGCGCGATGGTGCCGCGGGTGGGCTTGAGGAGCCCGACGACGGCGCGCAGCAGCGTAGTTTTGCCGGCACCGTTGTGGCCCAGCAGGGAAACCAGCGACCCGTCGGGGACGGTGATATCCACGCCGGAAATGACTTGGGTTCGCCCGTAGCCGGTCTGCAGGTCCGTGATTTCCAGCATCAGTGCCCTTCCATTCCGGCAGTGCCGAGGTAGACGTCCTGCACCTTCTTGTCGGCCTGGACCTGCGCCACGCTGCCCTCGCTCAGGACCTTCCCGGCCGCGAGGACTGTCACCGAGGTGGCGAACTCCCGGACGAAGTCCATGTCATGTTCAATCACCAGGGTGATGCGGCTGGCTGCGATCCGACGGAGCAGCTGTCCGGTCTCGTCGCGCTCGTCCTGGCTCATTCCGGCGATGGGTTCGTCCAGGAGCAACACCTCCGAGTTCTGGACCAGCAGCATGCCGATTTCCAGCCATTGCTTCTGCCCGTGCGCCAGGGTGCCGGCCTGCTTGTCGGCGGCCCACTCCAGCCCGATGATTTCCAGTGCTTCCTGTACGGCCGCATCCACGCCCTTCCGTCTCCTCAGCAGCTCCCGGGCCTTCCTGCCGGGCCCGGCGGCAATATCCAGGTTCTGCAGGACCGAGAGGTTCTCGAAAACGCTCGCTGTCTGGAACGTCCGGCCCACGCCCAGCCGTGCAATCTTGTGCACTTTCCGGCCCAGGATCTCAGTTCCTGTGTGGTTCACGGACCCCGTGGCCGGAACCAGCCCCGTGATCGCATCGATGATGGTGGTCTTGCCGGCACCGTTGGGGCCGATCAGGAACCGAAGATCGCCCTGGACGACATCGAGGTTGACGTTGTCCACGGCCACGAAGCCGTCGAAGGCCACTGTGAGACCGCGGACCTCAAGGTACTTCGGCCGGCCGTGGCGGAGCCCGCCGGCCCGGGGTTCGCCGTCGGGAAGCAGCGTGGGGGTGGTCATCGGCTTGCCTCTTCCGGGACGGTGGTTGCCGTGGTTGCTGTGGTTGGAGCAGCGGAGGCCGGCACCTGCGGTGCGGACGCCGGTGCAGTGCTGCGCTCTTCCGTGTTGGGCTGCTTCAGCCGGGAGACGAGCCGCGGCAGGGACGCGAGGCCGCCGGGCATGAACCCGATGACCAGGACGAAGAGCAGGCCTTGGAAGTAGACCCAGAACGACGGGAAGGTGGACGCCAGGCTGGTCTGGGCGATGGCCACGCTGAGGGCGCCCAGCACCGGTCCCAGCAGCGTTGCCCTGCCGCCGATTGCCACGCCGATCAGGAAGGCGATGGACGGAATGACGCCCACGTCGGCCGGCGAGATGATCCCCACGATGGGCACGAACAAGGCGCCGGCGATCCCTGCCATGACGGCTGCGATCACATAGGTCACTGTCTTGATGGTTGCCGGGTCGTACCCCAGGAACCGGACCCGCTCCTCCTGGTCCCGGACGGCGACGAGGAGCTCGCCGAACCGGCTGTGCATGAGCTGCCGGGCAGCTGCCAGGGCCAGCAGCAGCACCACGGCGGCGATCGAATACAGCATGAGCTTGTTGGACGGATCCTTCAGGTCGAACCCGAAGAAGGACCGGAAGCCGCTGAGGCCGTTGGAGCCACCGGTGGTGGCCTGCTGGCCGATCAGGAAGACGGCGAAGGCCGCCGCCAGCGCCTGGCTGAGGATCGCGAAATACGCTCCCTTGACGCGCCGTTTGAAGACGGCAAGCCCCAGGACGAGCGCCACCAGTCCCGGAACGAGGACGACGGCGAGGAGGGTCACCACCGGGCTCCGGAACGGCTCCCACCACGCGGGGACCTCGCCGCTGCCGTACAGCGACATGAAGTCCGGCACGCCGGACCCGCCGAAGAGGGAGGCGTCCGCCAGTTTGAGGTGCATGGCCATGATGTACGCGCCGAGCCCGAAGAACACCCCCTGCCCCAGGGTGAGCATGCCTCCGCGCCCCCAGGCGAGGCCGATCCCCACAGCAACGATCGCGAAGCAAATGAACTTTCCCAGCAGGGCCAGGTTGAAGACGGAGAGCGCCGCGGGTGCGGCCACGAGCAGAAGCACCGCTCCCACGGCGAAGCCGGCCAGCACGCCCCACCGGGACCGCAGGAAAACGCTCATGCCAGGCTCCTTGTCTTGAGGCTGAAGATGCCCTGCGGCCGCAGTTGCAGGAAGACCACGATCAGCACCAGCATCAGCACCTTGCCGATGCTCGCCGTCGTCGAAAATTCAAAAACGGACTGGAGCACGCCCAGTGCAAAGGCCGCGATGACTGCCCCCTTGATCTGGCCGACTCCCCCGGCCACCACCACCAGGAAGGCGTCCACGATGTAGTTCGTGCCCAGGTACGGGCCGGTGGAACCGATCAGCGTGACGGCGACGCCCGCCACTCCGGCGAGGCCCGATCCGATGAAGAACGTCAGCTGGTCCGTGCGCCGGGTGGAGATGCCGCTGGTTTCGGCCAGGTCCCGGTTCAGGACCACCGCCCTGATGCGGCGGCCCAGCGGCGTCCCCTTGAGGACTGCGACGAGTCCTGCCAGGCAGACCAGGGAGAGCAGCAGGATGAAGAGCCTTGTGAGCGGGATGGGCGCTCCCAGCAGTTCGACGTTGCCCTGGAGCCAGGCCGGGGCCCGGACGTCGACACTGGGGGCGCCGAAGATGTCCCGGGCGGCCTGCTGCAGGATCAGCGCCACCCCGAACGTGACCAGCAGGGTGTCCAACGGACGGTGGTACATCCGCCGCAGCAGCACCGCTTCGAGCGCCAGCCCCAGCAGGCCGCCCACCAGGAAGCCCACTGGAATGGAAACCAGCAGCGAGATGCCGGCATCGGAGATGCTCCGCTGCACCACGAAGGCCGTGTACGCACCGGCCATCATGAACTCGCCATGGGCCATGTTGATGACCCCCATCTGGCCGAAAGTCAGCGACAACCCCAGCGCGGCCAGCAGCAGCACCGAGCCGAGACTGAGTCCGGCAAACATCTGTCCAATCAGCAGTTCCATTCCAGCGGGCCTTTCCTCCGGGTTTCTGCAGGGGCGGTGGAAGCGGCTACTTGGCCAGGTCCTTGGCCCAGTCGTAGCTGGCCAGGAACGGATCGGGCTCCACGGCCTTCGGCGAGGACCAGACCGTTTCGATCAGGCCTTCGGAGTTGATCTTTCCGATCCGGGGAGTCTTGGTGATGTGGTTGTTCTCGCCGTCCACCGTGACAGTGCCCTCAGGCGCCTCGAACGTCACTCCGCCCGCGGCTGCCTGGACCTTGTCCACTTCGAAGGAACCGGCTTTCTCCACCATGGCCTTCCACAGGAACAGCGAGGTGTACGCCGCTTCCATGGGGTCGCTGGTGACGCGGTCGGCACCGAACTTCGCCTTGAACGCCGCGACGAACTTCTTGTTCGCCGGGGTGTCAAGGGTCTGGTAGTAGTCCCAGGCCGTGAGCTGGCCTTCCACGTTTTCCAGTCCCACGCCGGGAACTTCCTCTTCGGCGATGGATACCGAGACCACCGGCATGGATGCAGCGGTCAGGCCAACGCTCTTGTACTGCCGGAAGAAGGCCACGTTGCTGTCGCCGTTGAGGGTGTTGAAGACGGCGTCGGCCTTCGAGTCCCGCACCTTGTTCACGATGGTGGAGAACTCCGTGGACCCGAGCGGGGCATATTCCTCGCCAAGGACCTCCATGCCGTGGGCTTTGGCGTAGGCCTGGATGATCTTGTTGGCCGTCCTCGGGAAGACGTAGTCGCTGCCCACCAGGAAGATGGATTTGGTGCCCTGCTCGGCCAGGTAGTCCAGGGCGGGGATGATCTGCTGGTTGGTGGTGGCGCCCGTGTAGAAGATGTTCTTGGACGCTTCGAGGCCTTCGTACTGCACCGGGTAGAACAGCAGGGCGTCGTTGGCTTCGAAAACCGGGAGCATGGCCTTGCGGCTGGAGGAGGTCCAGCCGCCGAACACCGCGGCCGTGCAGTCCTGCTGGATCAGCTTCCCGGCGCGTTCGGCGAACTTGGTGGGTTCACTGGCGCCGTCCTCGCTGATCACCTGCAGCTGTTTGCCCATGACTCCGCCGGCGGCGTTGATTTCCTCGGCTGCCAGGCTCAGGGAATCAAAGACGGTGTTCTCGCTAATGGCCATGGTGCCGGAGAGCGAGTTGATGAATCCGACTTTGACGCTGCTGCCTGACGTGTCGACGCAAGAGCTGCCGCTGCTGGCGGTGGAATTGGCGGACGCCGGATCCGAAATCTGGCTTCCGCAGCCGGCCAGGGCCGTTGCCATTGCCGCCGCGGCCAGGGGGATCAAAGCGCGCTTCGTTACTGAAACCCTCATGTTTACCTGCTTCTCGCTCCGCGCTGCCTCGCGGCAGCGGCTGGTCTCCAGGGTCCTGACAGGCCCCCTGCGGCTCAATCTAGGAGCGAATTGTTTCAACACGCATGATGGTTCGTTTCCGCACGATTTCGGACCGGGCGTCCGCATTGGATACGAAGCCCGGAAACGGTAAGTTCGCTGACAAAATAGCGGAAAGTGCGGGTGGCAAAGTTAACCTGAAGGAAACTTTCCCGCCGTCATTTTGGTATTGGCGGCGACACAAACCCCCCGAGGAGCAGCATGAGCGGCCAGCAGAACGCACAAAGAATCCTGGTTGTCGGAGCCGGAGCAACCGGCGGTTACTTCGGCGGCCGCCTGGCGCAGGGCGGCCGGGACGTGACGTTCCTGGTGCGGGAAGGACGGGCAGCCGCACTACGCCAGCGCGGCCTTCGCATCACGGGTCTGGGCCGCGAAGACGTCATGGAACCGGCGCTGGTCACGGCGCCTGAGCTGCACGGTCCGTACGACCTGGTGCTGGTGACGGTCAAGGCCGCCGCCCTCCCCCAGGCGCTGGCAGACCTCGCGCCGGTAGTGGGGCCGGAAACGGTGGTCATCCCGTTCCTCAACGGCATGGCCCACATGGACGCTCTCGAAGCGGCCTTCGGCGCCGAGCGGGTGCTGGGCGGGATCGTCAAGGTGGTCACCACCCTCACCGAGGACGGCGACATCCTGCAGATGAATCCGCTGGCCACACTCACGGTCGGGGAACAGTCCGGCCCGCCGAGCGACCGCGTCCTGCGGGCCGTTGAAACCCTGACGGTGCCTGGCTTCAAGGCTTCGGCCACCGCGGACGCCCTGGCCTCCATGTGGCACAAGTGGGCATTCATCGTGTCCGCCGGAACCGTGACCTGCCTGATGCGCGGACCGGTGGGCGCCATCGTCGCGGTACCCGGCGGCACGGACTTCGTGCACTCGGTGCTGGCCGAAGCCGGCGCCGTCGCGGTTGCGGCCGGCTACCCGGTGCCTGTCCACGAACATCAGCTGTCCGTGGACATGCTGACGCAGCCCGGATCAACCTTCACGTCGTCCCTCTACCGAGACGTTGTTGCCGGCCGCCCCGGCGAGACAGAACACCTGCTGGGCGACTTCACCCGCCGGGCACGAATCCTCGGGGCGGACACGCCGCTGATCGACCTGGCCCTGATGCAGCTGAGGGTCAGCGCCGCAACCGCCTAGCGGCGTGCAACTCCAGGTACTTCTTCTCCCGGGCTACTTCTTCAGGAAGGCAAGGAGGGCTCGGTTGATTTCCTTCGCGTGGGTCCACAGCATGCCGTGCGGAGCACCCTCGATCTCCACGTAGTCCGCGGCGGGCAGCGCGTCCTTGAAACGGCGGCCGGTGACGTCGATGGGCAGGATGTTGTCCGCCGTTCCGTGCACGATGAGGGCAGGAACATCGATCTTGGGGATGTCCGCGCGGAAGTCCGTCAGCCAGGTGGGCTGGGCAAACACGGAGGCATGGGCGGAGGACTTGCTGGCGGTGGCCCAGTTGGCCCGCAGGGCTTCTTCGCTGAGGCGGCTGCCCAGGGTGTCGTCGGTGTTGAAGAAGTTCTTGAAGAACTCCGTGAAGAACGCGTAGCGGTCTTCCTTCACTGCACTGAGCAGGCCGTCGAACACGTCCTGCGGGACGCCGTCGGGGTTGTCTTCCGTCTTCAGCAGGAAAGGCTCGAGGGAACCCAGGAACACTGCCTTGGAAACCCGGCCCGAGCCGTAGGTGCTGAGGTAGCGGGCCACCTCGCCGGTGCCCATCGAGAAGCCCACCAGCACGGCGTCCGTGAGGTCAAGTTCGGTGATCAGGGTGTTGAGGTCGGCAGCAAAGGTGTCGTAGTCGTAGCCCTCCGTGGGCTGGCTGGACTTGCCGAAGCCGCGGCGGTCGTAGGTGATGACCCGGTAGCCTGCCTCCAGCAGCACACTGGTCTGCCGTTCCCACGATGCGCCGTCCAGGGGGTATCCGTGGATGAGGACCACCGGCTGTCCCT
Source organism: Arthrobacter sp. LjRoot78 (assembly GCF_964254335.1). NCBI lineage: Bacteria > Bacillati > Actinomycetota > Actinomycetes > Micrococcales > Micrococcaceae > Arthrobacter > Arthrobacter sp. LjRoot78. The sequence continues at coordinate 4,232,379 of NZ_CAXUTG020000001.1, forward strand.
GTCCGTGGTCCTCGTAGTAAAGCTCAACGGTGGTGCTGTTTTCGTTTCCGACAGACACAAAGGCCATGAGGGCGTTCCTTCCGGGGCAGTGAACGGGCTTGACCATTCACTCTGTTCCGGCAGGCTACGCCTGTCAAGGAAGCAGGGTTCACTCCGTGGAACGGGGCCGCCACACCACCACGGCCTGGGAGCGGGCACGGGGCCGCTGGCCGCGTGCCAGGCTCACGACGTCGCCCGCTGCTCCCGCCGCGAAAATGCGCGAATCCAGCGGGCTGCGGCGGCTGCTCAGCTGCTCGGTCAGTTCAGTCACCCGGCGCTGCAGCGCGGCCACCTGGTTCTCCAGCTGGAGGATCCGTTTGATGCCCTCCAGCGACACCCCTTCATGCGAGAGCCGCTGCACCTCGCGGAGCACGTTGACGTCACGCTGGGAGTACCGCCGGGACTTTCCGGGCGCGCGGCTGGGCGAGACGATGCCCAGGCGGTCATACTGCCGCAACGTCTGCGGGTGCATGTCCGCCAGCTCAGCCGCCACCGAGATCACGAAGATCGGCTGATCGAAATCAATGTCCATGGCGCCGGCTCCTCCCGCTAGTCCCAGTCCGTGTGTTCCCTAGAGACGTGCCTTGGCGGCCAGTCCGGCCCGCACATCGTGTCCGTCCGTGGCTGCAGCGAACGCCTTCACGGCGTCCTCCGCCTCCTTGGTCAGCTTCTGCGGAACCACGACGTCGATGGTCACCAGCAGGTCACCGGTCGCCTTCGCGTGCTTGACTCCGCGACCCTTGACCCGCAGGGTCCGCCCGGAGGGCGTCCCCGCGGGAACACGGACCTTGACCTTTTCGCCGTCGATCGTCGGCACTTCGATGTCAGCACCCAGCGCAGCCTCCGGAAAGGTGACCGGAACATGGATGCGGAGGTTGTCGCCGTCGCGCGTGTAGAAATCATGGCCCTTGACATTGACGGTGACCATCAGGTCGCCGTTGCCGGCCGGGCCGTACTGGCCCTTGCCGCGGACACGGACTTTCTGGCCGTCTTTGATCCCGGCGGGAACACGGACGTCGATGACGTCTCCGTCCGGTTCGCGTAGCCCGATGGTGGTGCCGCGAATGGAACCGGCGAAGGAAATCGTGGTGGTGGCCGTACGGTCGGCGCCCTTCTGCGGAGCACGCTGGAATCCGGCTCCGGAGCCGGGTCCGCCGAATTGTCCGCCGAAGAGATCGGCGAACTCCGGCGGAATGCCGCCCGAGGTGCTGTAGCCGCCGGAGTGGCGCCCGCCGCCACCGGTGAAGAGGCCGCCGAAGAGGTCTTCGAAGCCGGCACCGCCAGCCGCGCCGCCCCCGCCGCCAGGGGCAAACCGGGCGCCGCCGCCCATGGCACGGATAGCGTCATACTGCTGGCGCTCGTCCGGATCCGAGAGCACGGAGTAAGCCTCGGAGATGTCCTTGAACTTCTTCTCCGACGCGACGTCCCCCGCATTGGTGTCCGGGTGGTGTTGCCGCGCAAGCTTCCGGTAAGCCTTCTTGATATCGGCGTCGGAAGCGTCCTTGGCGACTCCAAGGATCTTGTAGAAGTCCTTGTCGACCCAGTCCTGGCTAGCCAATGGCGTTTCCTTTCAAGTTCTACTGTGGCGGGCTCTGCGCGATACATGGGCCCCGCCCCTTCGCGTGGTGGCTTGGTCCTTGCGGACCAAGCCACCACGCTCCGGCAGGCCCGATGCCACTACCGGGGCCCATGTATCGCTCCGAGCCTGTAATCAACTCACCATAGGCGACATTAGCCGCCCGTGGCGCCGGTTGAGCTAGGCCGGCACTGCGACGATAACCTGTGCTGCCCGGAGGACCCGCTCGCCTGACTTGTAGCCGGAGCGCAGGACCTGGCTGACGGTGTCGATTTCGACGTCCGGGCCGGGCTGCTGGATGAGGGCTTCGTGGATCGTGGGATCGAACTCCACGCCGGTCTCATCGATGCGCACCAGGCCGTAGGTCTTCAGCGCGTTCTCCAGCTTGGCGGCGATCGCGGCGAACGGGCCGTCGGCGAGGTCGCCGTGCTGCCGGGCGGCGTCGACGTCGTCCAGTACCGGAAGCAGCGAGTTCAGGACGCCGATAACGGCCATCTCCCCTGCCACGGCACGGTCACGTTCCACGCGCTTGCGGTAGTTGACGTACTCGGCCTGCAGGCGGCGGAGGTCGTTCCTGAGTTCCTCCGCCTCCTCCGCCCCTACGCCCTGGGCCACCGATTCCTCGGCCGGAACCTCAACGCTGTTGAGGATGTCCTCAGCTTGGGACAGTGCGTCCCCGGAACCGTGACTTCCCGTGGCGGCGTGTTCCTGGTCAGGGTGGCGGGCCTGGCCGGTCTTCGGATCAACCTTGCGGTTGTCGTGGATCACCGGTTTCTGCGGCTCGTTCTCCTGGTTGTCGCGGCCATGGTCTTTGGAAGAGTGGTGCTCTTCTTCGTTACCGTGATGCGGCATGATTACTTCTTCTCGTCTTCGTCAACGATTTCGGCGTCGACGATGTCTTCATCGGCCTTGGCGTCACCGGACCCGGCGTGGGCACCTTCTGCACCTGCGGCACCCGTGGCGCCGTCCGGCGAACCGGCCTGGGCGTAGATGGCTTCGCCGAGCTTGCTCTGGGAAGCCTGCAGCTTCTCAAAGGCGGTCTTCACCGCTGCGTCGTCCGTGCCTTCAAGGGCCTTCTTCAGGGCGTCGACGTCGGCCTTGACCTCGGTCTTGACCTCTTCAGGCAGCTTGTCGGCGTTGTCCGCGATCAGCTTGTCCACGGAGTAGGCGAGCTGCTCGGCGGTGTTGCGGGTGTCGGTTGCCTCGCGGCGGGCCTTGTCCTCGGCTGCGTGCTCCTCGGCGTCCTTGACCATGCGGTCAATGTCTTCCTTGGACAGCGCGGTGCCGCCGGTGATGGTCATGGACTGTTCCTTGCCGGTGCCCTTGTCCTTCGCCGAGACGTGCACGATGCCGTTGGCGTCGATGTCGAAGGTGACCTCGACCTGCGGAACGCCACGGGGGGCCGGTGCGATGCCGGTCAGCTCGAACGTGCCCAGCGGCTTGTTGTCCCGGGTGAACTCGCGCTCGCCCTGGAAAACCTGGATGGCCACGGACGGCTGGTTGTCGTCAGCCGTGGTGAAGGTCTCGGAACGCTTGGTGGGGATGGCCGTGTTGCGCTCGATCAGGTGCGTCATGATGCCGCCCTTGGTTTCGATGCCGAGGGACAGCGGGGTGACGTCGATCAGGAGGACGTCCTTGCGCTCGCCCTTCAGCACGCCAGCCTGGAGGGCTGCGCCGACGGCGACGACCTCATCCGGGTTGACGCCCTTGTTGGGCTCCTTGCCGCCGGCGAGCTCCTTGACGAGTTCGTACACGGCGGGCATACGGGTGGAACCGCCCACGAGCACGATGTGGTCGATCTCGGAGAGCTTGATGCCGGCTTCCTTGATGACGTCCTGGAACGGCTTCTTGGTGCGGTCCAGCAGGTCCTTGGTCAGGTCCTGGAACTTGGCGCGGGTCAGCTGCTCGTCCAGGTGGACCGGGCCGTCGGGGGTGACGGAGAGGTACTGGAGGGAGACGTTGGTGCTGGTGGAGGAAGAGAGTTCCTTCTTGGCCTGCTCGGAGGCCTCGCGCAGGCGCTGCAGGGCGATCTTGTCCTTGGACAGGTCGATGCCCTTGACCTTGAGCTGGTTCAGCAGGTAGTCAACGACGCGCTGGTCCCAGTCGTCGCCGCCGAGGTGGTTGTCACCGGCGGTGGCGCGGACCTGGATGGTGGAGAAGTTGTCTTCGTCCTTGCCGACTTCGAGGAGGGAGACGTCGAAGGTTCCGCCGCCGAGGTCGAAGACGAGGATGAGTTCGTCTTCCTTGCCCTTGTCCAGGCCGTAGGCCAGGGCCGCAGCGGTGGGCTCGTTGACAATGCGGAGGACGTTGAGGCCGGCGATTTCGCCGGCTTCCTTGGTGGCCTGGCGCTGGGCGTCGTTGAAGTACGCAGGAACGGTGACGACGGCGTCGGTGACCTTTTCGCCCAAATAGGACTCGGCGTCGTTCTTCAGCTTCATCAGGATGCGCGCGGAGATTTCCTGCGCGGTGTACTTCTTGTCGTCAATACCGACGGTCCAGTCGGTGCCCATGTGGCGCTTGACGGAGGCGATGGTGCGGTCGATGTTGTTGACGGCCTGGCGCTTGGCGATCTCGCCGACCAGGACTTCGCCGGACTTGGAGAACGCAACGACGGACGGCGTGGTGCGGCCACCCTCGGCGTTGGCAATAACGGTGGGCTCGCCACCTTCGAGAACGGAGACGACGGAGTTGGTGGTTCCGAGGTCGATACCTACTGCACGTGACATGTGTTGCTTCCTTCTTTCCGTGGAAACGCTGATCGAGATTCAGGCACGCCCACTGATTGAGCGATCTACACTCAACTCTACCCACGGCCGGATTTAAGTCAATCCAAAGTTGAGTCACATCCGCTCAACTTTGGATTTGGACGTCACGGAGCGGGCGCAGGGGAGGCCGGAAAATCGCGCCGATCCGCGGAATTCCGCCGGGCACGGCTGACTACGGGGGAGGGTTTCGCTGTGCGTGAAACCCTCCCCCGGGCGTCACTCGCGGTCCGCGGGAGCGGGTCAACAGTCAGGGAGTGTCTCGCGGCAAGTCGTCGTCGACGGCTTCGTCCTTCACAGGCACTTCGTCCTCGACGAGCCTGTGCTCCTCGGCAGCCGGGGCTTCAGCAGTGCCGGCCGTACCGGCAGTACCGGCAGTACCGGCAGTACCGTAGTCGCCGTCCGGATACTCTGCTTCCTCGCCTGTCACCAGGTTCTCGCCGGTGGCGCCGGCCTTGCCGTAGTCGCCGGTTTCGTACCCGCCTTCGACGGCGCCCGCCGCCTGCTCCTGGCCGGCTCCGGCCACCCCGTAGTCGCCAGACTCATACCCACCTTCGACGGCCCCCACCGCCTCATCCGGAACAGCGCCGGCCGCTCCGTAGTCGCCTTCGACGTACTGGCCGCTGTCCCCCTCGGCTGTCGGCGCGGGTTCGGCGTTCTGCTGCTTTTTTGCTTCAAATTCACTGTTCTCTGACACTGACGGATCCCTCCTGGAAGCATCGGACGCCCGGACGGGCGCACGGGCAGTCTATCCACCGGCCCGGCGCTTCAACAGGGGCGCACGGCACGGATCCCGGCCCGAACGCCAGCCCGCAAACGCGTGGCGGGCGGCACGAAACCGTGCCGCCCGCCGTCGTCCGTCGCTGCTTAGTTCCTTACCTCAACTGCGCACGACCTCCAGTTCGATGGCCGTCCAGGACAGGGCCGGCAGGGTGGCCCGGACTTCGCCCCCGGCGGCCTTGACGCCTTCCAGCGGGACGAGGCCCACTGCACCGGGGTTTGCCTGTGTGTTGGTGATGAACCGGTCGGCACCGTCCGGGATGCGAAGCACGTCAGCCCGGACCACCTGCCGGGCGTCGAAGCCGCGAAGGACCACTTCGACGTCGGCGGCTTCTTCCAGTCCGCGGTTGGCCAGGAACAGCGCGATGCGGCCGGTTTCCTCGTTCCAGGTGGCACTGACGTCCACGAGGTCGGCATCGCCGAACTTGGCGTTGCTGTACTTGTCCGAGTCCACGGCGAGCCGGAGGATCTGACCGTGCGCCAGCTCAGCCATGCGGGCGAAGGGATGGAAGATGGTCTGCTTCCATGCCGGGCCGTTTTCCTCGCTGAGGATGGGGGCGATCACGTTGACCAGCTGCGCCTGGTTGGCGATCTTGACGCGGTCACCGTGCCGGAGCAGGGAGTTCAGGAAGGTCCCGACGACGACCGCATCCGTCACGTTGTACTGGTCCTCGATGACGCGCGGGTGCTCACGCCAGCCGTGCTTACCCACCTGCTCAGGGCTGTCGGCATCGCCCGGCCGGGTGTACCAGACGTTCCACTCGTCGAAGGACAGGTTGATGTGCTTCTTGTGCTTGCCCTTGGCCCGGACGGCGTCCGCGGTGGCGACCACGGATTCGATGAAGTAGTCCATGTCCACCGCGCTGGCCAGGAAACTGCCGGCGTCGCCGTCGTGCTCCTGGTAGTAGGCATGCAGCGAGACATAGTCCACCTGCTCGTAGGTGTGGGTCAGGACCGTCTGCTCCCAGGCGCCGAAGGTGGGCATCCCCGAGTTGGAGCTGCCGCAGGCCACGAGTTCGATGTCCGGATCCACGAAGCGCATGGCCTTGGCGGCTTCCTGCGCCAGCCGGCCGTATTCCTCGGCGGTCTTGTGCCCGATCTGCCAGGGTCCATCCATCTCGTTGCCGAGGCACCACAGCTTGATGTTGAACGGATCCTCGTGGCCGTTCTTGCGGCGCAGGTCGGACAGCCGCGTGCCGGACGGAATGTTGGCGTATTCCACGAGCTCACGGGCGGCATCGACGCCGCGGGTGCCCAGGTTGACCGCTTCCATGACCTCCACGCCGGCTTCCCGGGACCAGTCCACGAATTCGTGCAGACCGAAGGCGTTCGTTTCCAGCGTGTGCCAGGCGCCGTCGAGCCGGCGCGGCCGCTCCGCCACGGGACCGACGCCGTCCTCCCAGTTGTAGCCGGAGACGAAGTTGCCGCCGGGATAGCGGACCACGGTGGCGCCAAGCTCCTTGACGAGGTCCATGACGTCGCGGCGGAAACCGCGCTCATCGGCCCGGGGATGGCCCGGTTCGTAGATGCCGGTGTAGACACAGCGGCCCATGTGCTCGACGAAGGATCCGAAGATCCGGCGGGGAACCTCGGCTACGGTGAAGTCGCGGTCAATGGTGATGCGTGCGCGGGACATTTTGCTCCTGTCCTGGTTTTGGCTTGGGTTGGATGGTGCGGGGCGTCGGGATGGCTTAGGTGCCGGCGAGGCCGGTGGTGGCCACGCCCCTGATGATCTGCCGCTGGAAGAAGAGGAAGACGACGATCAGCGGCAGTGCGGCCAGAAGCGCGGACGCCATGTTCTGGGCGTACTGGATGCCGTAGGCGCTCTTGATGGTCTGCAGGCCCACCGGCAGGGTGAGCAGTGAGCTTTCGTTGGTGGCGATGAACGGCCACAGGAAGTTGTTCCAGGCCCCGATGAACACGAAGATCGCGACGGCGGCCAGGATGGGCCGGGACAGCGGCAGCACAATCGTGGTGAAGATCCGCAGCCGTCCGGCACCGTCCATCAGCGCGGCTTCCTCGAGTTCCCGCGGGATCTGGTCAAAGAATTTCTTGAGCACGAACACCATGGGCGAGTGGATCACCTGCGGGAGGATCAGGGCCCAGTAGGTGTCGATCAGGTTCAGGGACTGCATCTGCTGGAACAGCGGGATGATCAGCACCGGCGGCGGGATGATGATGGAGGCCACGATCACGCCCATCAGCATCCTCTTCCCGCGGAAATCGATCCGCGAAATGGCGTAGGCGACGGACGCTGAAATCACCAGCGTGATGGCAGTGATGGCCGCTGACGTGAACAGCGAATTGAGCGTCCAGGTGGGAATATTGCCGCTCTGCAGCACTTTGGCAAAGGCATCGAGGGTAAAGCCCGACGCCGGAATCCAGCTGATGGGGGTGGACGCGGCGTCGGTTTCGCTCTTCAGCGCGGTGACAGTGGCCCAGGCAAAGGGCACCAGCCACGCAACAGCGAGGACAGACACGACCACGGTGGCAAGGACGCGGGACAGCGGGGTCTTCGCACGCCGGTTGGCCACGGTTTCGGCGTAGCCCTTTGGCTGGAGCGCGGGTTTGGAAAGTGTGGTGGTGGCCATGGCTAGGCGCTCCTTTTCCGTGTGATGAAGACCTGCGCCAGCGCGATGAGCAGGATCAGGCCGAAGAAGATGTAGGAAATGGCTGCGGAGTAGCCCAGCCGGTAGCCCGTGAAACCGGCCTCGAAGATGTACTGCACGATGGAACGCGTCGCTCCGCCCGGTCCGCCTTCGGTCATCTGGTAAATCTGGTCGAAGACCTTCAAGGACGCGAGGATCTGCAGGATCACGATCATCACTGTGGTGGGGCCGAGCTGGGGAAGGCTGATGGAGAAGAACTGGCGCCAGCCTCCGGCGCCGTCGAGCGAGGCGGCTTCATAGTGCTGCTGCGGGATGTTCTGCAGCGCGGCCAGGTACAGGAGGAAGTTGAAGCCGACGGTCCACCACACTGTGGCGATCACCACGGCCCACATCGCCACCGCGGGATCGTTCAGCCACGCCACCGGCGGAATGCCCAGATTTGCGAGCATGTCGTTGAACAGCCCTAGCTCCGGGTTGTACATCCAGGCAAAGAACAGCGAGACCACGGTGGAGGCGAGCAGGAACGGAGAGAAGAAGGAGAGCCGCCACAGCCACTGCGCGGGAAGGCCCATATTGACCAGTGCTGCCAGCGCCAGGGCGATGACCACCAGAGGCACGGTGCTGATCAGTGTGAAGTACAGCGTGTTCCCCAGCGATCGCCACATGTCCGAGTCGGCGAACGCCTCGCTGTAGTTAGCCAGGCCGATGAACCCGCTATTGGCGCCCGTGAGGGACTTTCCGGTCAGGCTCATGACTGCCCCGGAAATCATGGGCCAGACCAGGAACATCAGGAAGAAGGCCAGGAACGGGGCGGAGAAGGCCCAGCCGTGGATGTTGTCGCGCCGGGAGCGCAGCGATTTCGCCACGGGCGCTGGTTTTGCTGCGGGCGCTGATTTTGCTGCGGGCGCTGTGGTGCGGGCAGTGCTCATGAGGACTCCTTTGTCACGGACTTTGCCACGGGCGGGTCAATGTTCAGGCGGGATTCGGCGGCGGATTCGGCGGCCATGCCGGATGCCGTGCTCACACCGGGTTCGGCATCGCAAGGACAGTGTTGATGCGCTTCATAAAGGCATCCCAGCCGTCCGCGGCCTTGTCCCGTCCGAGGAACACGTTCTGGACGTTCTCGGCGAAGTAGCCTTGGAAATCGGATCCCGAACCGGTGAACCAGGCCACGGGATCGTAGTTGATGATGTCCGCCGCCTGGGCATAGTCCGCCTGCGGCTTCAGTGCCGCGTATTCCTTGGACTTCACCACCGGCTGGTAGGCCGGGATGTGTCCGGCTTCGGCCCAGCTCAGGGAACCCTTGAGCATCGACGCCACGAACTGGTAGACGCCGCGGCGCTTGGCTTCGTCCAGCCGGGCCTGGTGCGGCAGCACGAACGAGTGCGAGTCGGCGAAGGCTGCCGGCGTTCCAAACAGGGTCGGGATGGTGCTGGCACCGAACGGAACACCTGCTGTCTTCATGGTGGGCAGCTCCCACACACCGGTAAAAAGCAGCCCCGACCCCGAGCCGGCGAACTCCGCGATGGCAGTCCCGCCGTCGCCGCTTTTCGTGGAGATGGTGTTATCCAGCAGAGACGTGATGAACTCCAGGCAGTCGATGGCGACGTCCCGCTCCACCTGGGCGGGTTTGCCCGGCTCCAGCACGAAGTCCGCGCCATGTTGGCGGTAGAGCGTGTAGAACAGCCGCCACATCTGCGCGCCGTCGCCCAGGTATCCGTAGGAGAGCCCGTGCTTGCCGGTGATGCGCTGCAGTTCACGGCTTACCTCCAGGAACTGCGACGGCGAGGAGATCTCAGCCAGCCGGCCGTCCTTCCCCAGGAGGCCGGCCTTGTCCGCCACTTCGGTGTTGTAGAGCATCACGAACGGGTGTGAGTCCAATGCCAGCGAAAATACCTTGCCGTTGAACTGGCTCTTCTCCCAGATCCTGGGGCCGAAGTCCTCCGGACGCACGCCGAACTCCGCCAGCAGGTCCAGGTCCCAGGCATCCAGCAGTCCGCCGGGAGCGTAGCCCGGCACCCTGGCGGCATGCATCACGGCCACCTCCGGGGGCCGGCCGCCGGCGGAGGCCATGGCCAGCTTGGTGTAATACGGCGCACCCCATGCCAGCACGGTGGGCTTGACCCTGAAGTCTGCGTGGTCCGTGTTGACCTTGTCGATCATGGCCATCATCTTGATGCCGTCTCCGCCGGAGAGCAGGTGCCAGAAGCGGATGTCGTTGGCCGCCGCCTGGGCCGCGCCCCCGCAGCCCGTCAGGCTCGCTCCGAGGGTAAGGCTGCCTGCGAGCACACCGCCTCCGAGCAGCAATTGCCTGCGGGTCATCTGCATCGGGCGTGAATCAACTTGCTTCACCGTCACTCCTTTGGACGTAGCCGTTGGTAAAAAATTCGCCGACCGTCCGGCTGCTGCGGGCCCGTGGGGGCGGGCCGGACAACTGTGGGCTGCAACACACTTTATATCGTTGTAAATGGAGTTACAAGGAAAATTTGTTAGCGCTCACAAAGTGGGAGTTGCCACTCTGCTTCTTCCGAGGCGGCAGCAGTCATTCGAGTCCGGCTATACCGGCCAGCACCTGCAGGTGGTGCTCGAATAATGCGTCTTTCGCCACAAAGGTGCCCTCCCCGTACTGGCCAAAGATCTCGAAGCTGATGGCACCGAAGAGGGAAGTCCAGACCAGTGCACCGCGCGCCAGCAGCCCGTCCGGAATAGCCAGCCCGAGCTCTTCCCGGATCGCCGCCAGGTCGCCCGCCAACAGGGGCGGCACCGCGGGCGCATGCGCCCCGGCCGCAGGCACCGGTCCGGAGCGCAAGGCGCCCGCCCGCCAGGCGGCGTCGACGATGGCAGTCAGGCTGCGGATCACCCTGGTCCCGGGTCCGGTGGTCCGCTCCGCCGGGGCCCGGTACCCGGGCACCGGACTGCCGAACAGCAGTGCATAGCGGGCGGGCTCACGGACGGCCCAGTCGCGGACGGCGCGCCCCAGCGCCTGGAACCGCCCGGCATAATCCGTTTCGGCCACGCGGGCGACGGCGTCATCCACTTCGTCGCCCAGCTCGCCGTATGCGTCGATCAGCAGAAGGGTGAGCAGCTCGTCCCGGTTTTGTACGTAGCGGTACACGGCCGAGGACACCACGCCGAGGTCCCGCGCCACCGCCCGCAGCGACAGGGCTGCCGCGCCATGGACGGCCAGGTGTTCGCGGCCCAGCCGGACAATGTCGGCGGTGGTCTGTGCCCGGGCGCGTTCCCGCGGCGTACGCGGCGCAGGGGTGGAGTCGTTGATGGCTGACATGCCTCCAGCATTCCACGATTCAGAGCACTGTCAACAATTGAGAGCAGTGCTCTTGACTTTGGAGGCCCTGCCGAGCATCCTTATTTCGAGAGCGGCGCTCTCAAAGATTCCAGAGCAGACTGAAGATCCCGAGGAAAGAGAATCCAATGCCCGAACTTTATGTGGTCACCGGCGCCGGCCCGGTGGGCTGGACCGTGGCCGAGCAGCTTGCGGGCCAGGGCAAGCGCGTGCGGGTACTGACCCGTTCCGGCAGCGGCCCGGACCACGCCCTCATCGAGAGGATGTCTGTAGACGTCGCCAATCCAGCATTACTGGAGGAAGCGTTCGCCGGAGCGGCCGCTGTTTTCCATTGCATCCACGGCTCCGCCTACGCTGCGGACGCATGGCGGCGGGAGCTCCCCAGGGCAGAGGAAGCTGTGCTGGCGGCGGCCGGCGAGGCGGGCGCCGTCGTCGTATTTCCAGAAAGCCTGTACTCCTACAGCAGGCCGGACGCTGTGATGGCGGAGGACAGCCCCCGCGAGGCGCAGGGCGGAAAGCGCGGTGTCCGTACGGCGCTGCTGAAGGCGCGGGCGGCCTCCCCCACGAATACCGTCAGCGTGGTGGCGGGCGATTTCTTCGGCCCGCGCGTTCGGAACTCCCACGCCGGCGAGCGCATCGTGCCGGCGGTGCTGGCCGGAAATCGGCTACTGGTGATCGGCAGCGCGGACCAGCCGCATTCCTTCACGTACGTGCCGGACCTTGCCGCTGCAATGATCCGCGCCGCGCAGACGCCGGCTTTGTGGAACCGGGTGTGGCACGCGCCCACGGGCCCGGCGGTCACCCAGCGCCGGCTTGCGGCGGCCTTCGCGGAAGCCGGCGGAGTGCCCGCGCCCAAAATGGGCGCAGTGCCGGGCTGGGCCCTCCGGGCCATGGGATTGTTCTCCGGCGGCACCCGTGAGCTGGCTGAGATGCTGTACCAGTTCGAGCGGCCGTTCGTGATGGATTCGCACGCCAGCGAGGACGCCCTGGGCCTGCATCCGACTCCGCTGCCGGAAGCCGCAGCAGCCACTGTGGCGTGGTGGCGGGCGCAGGGCTGAGCCGTTGGACGTCACGCAGAGCAGGCTTTTGGCCAACCAAGAAGGGTGCGGCCGAGTAAATTCACGGCCGCACCTTGGATGGAGTCCTAAAAATGCGCGTGGCGTGACGCCGCCACTGCACCTAGCTGCGCGCGGCGCCCTCCAGATCCGTTTCCAGGCTGCCCTTGGCATCGCGTGCGCCGCCGGATGCCCGCCCGTCGTCGTCCAGCCGCCCCAGCTTGCTGGGCCACCAGATCCGTCCGCCCAGGTCGTAGGCAAGCGCCGGGACCAGCAACGAGCGAACCAGCACCGTGTCCAGCAGGACCCCGAAGGCCACGATGAAGGCGAGCTGGACCAGGAACATGATGGGGATGACGCCCAGCGCCGCGAACGTTGCGGCGAGGACCACACCCGCGGACGTAATGACGCCGCCGGTCACGCCGAGTCCCCGCAGGATCCCGGGCCTGGTGCCGTGTTTGAGGGACTCCTCCCGGACCCTGCTCATCAGGAAAATGTTGTAGTCCACGCCCAGTGCCACCAGGAACACGAAGCCGAACAGCGGCACCGTGGCATCGGCCCCCGGGAACCCGAAGATGTTGTTGAACACCAGGGCTGAAACTCCCATGGCGGCGGCGTAGGAAAGAACCACTGAGGCCACCAGCAGGACCGGAGCCAGCACGGAGCGCAGCAGCAGCATGAGGATCAGCAGGATGACGGCGAGGACCACCGGGATGATGACGATCAGGTCGCGCTGGGCCGTGGTGTTGGTGTCCAGCACAGTGGCCGTGACACCGCCCACCAGTGCGCCGCCGTCGATCTTCTTCAGATCCTCGCGGAGCTTCACCACGACGTTCTCGGCGTCGCTGGAGTCCGCCGCGTAGTTCAGGGTGGCGTTGATCAGAACCTTCCCCTCGCGGACATCAGGCGCACTGGGGGCACCCGGGGCCCGTGTGATCGGCACGCTCCCCTCCGCCAGGAGGTAGGCGTCGCCGACGCCGTCGGTCGCTTTGGTCTTGTCCAGCACCTCCTGCGCCTTCGCTTCGTCGGCGACGATCACCGCGGGGCTGCCGGAGCCGGCATCGAAATGGCGCGCCAGGGCGTCCTGGCCGTCCACCGCGTTGGAGGCGGTGAGGATGACATCCGTCTGCGGCACTCCGTTGGCCTTCAGCTGAAGGATGCCCGCGGAAGCAGCCAGGAGCAGGAGCACCGACGCGACCCAGACGGCACGGGGCCGGCGGGAAACGAGGGAGCCGGTGGCCCGCCACAGGCCCTTCTGGCCTTCGAGGCCGGTGACCAGTTCCGGTTCGCGGTCGGTCTCGGGAATCAGCTTGGGCCGGAACGGCCAGAAGGCGGCGCGGCCCAGCAGTGCCATCAGTGCCGGGAGCAGGGTGAGGGCGGCAAAAAGCGAGCACAGGATACCGGCGGCGGCCACCGGACCTAGCGCCTTGTTGGAGTTGAGGTCGGAAAAGAGCAGGCACAGCAGGGCAATGATCACCGTGGCACCCGAGGCCAGGATGGGTTCAAAGGAGGCTTTCCAGGCCGTGAGGACGGCGGAAGTGCGGTTGGTGGTGTGGGTCAGCGCTTCGCGGAACCTTGCCACATAGAGCAGGGCATAGTCCGTCGCGGCACCGATCACCAGGATGGAGAGGATGCCCTGGCTTTGGCCGCTGAGCTGGATCCAGCCAAGCTTGGCCATGCCGAACACCAGCAGGATGGCAGCACACAGCGCGAACACCGACGTGAAAAGCACCGCGATGGGCAGGAGCAACGAGCGGTACACAATCAGCAGGATGATGAACACGGCGGCGAGTGCCACCAGCAGCAGGATGCCGTCGATGCCCGCGAAGGCGCTCACCAGGTCAGCCGTGAGTCCGGCGGGGCCCGTGACGAATGTCTGCATTCCGTCCGGGGCTGACGCCTGAACTTCCTGGCGGAGCTCCTGGACGATTTCCTTGACCTCCCCCGACGAGGATATGGGCACTACGAACTGGACCGCCTTGCCGTCCGCCGACGGGATGGGACCGATAACCGCACTGCCTGCCTGCAGTTCCGCGAGCTTGTCCTTGAGGGCGGCGGCCTCGCCCAGTTGCGCAGGAGTGAAGGCGGAGTCGCTTTCGACGACGATGACGGCCGGTATCTCGTCAGAGTCCCTGAACTTTGCCTGCCAGTCCTGGGCTTCGGTGGCCTCAGCGCCGGCAGGCAGGAAGGACGCCTGGTCATTGGAGGACACTTCGTCGAGGCGGCCGAAAGTGGGTCCGCCGACGCCGGCGATGGCCAGCCAGGTGATGACGAGCAGTACGGGGACCAGCCAGCGGAGCCAGAACGGGACGTGCGCGGTGCCGAGATGCCTCTGTTTCATGTGTCCTTCTGGGGTGACTCGGAGGAGTAGAATTTACTCCATAGTAGACTATCTCCATCATGGAGATAAGCACTTCGGCACAAATAGTTGCTCAGAGCCGTCGGTGAGAGAATTTTGGCTAGGCTGGCGCATTTGCCCAGCCACTACCGAACACGCCATTGCAGAAGGAGGGTCGCCGTGTCCGAAGAGTCATCCGAGCGCCCCGAACCGGCCGCGCCCCAGGGCCTCGTCCGGCTGCTGCAGGAGTTCACGCTTGAGGCCAACCGGTATGTGGACTCCACCGGCGGACGCAATGACATGCACCGCACGGACCTCAATGCCCTGGCGGTGATCATGCGCCATGCCGCCAAGGACCAGATCGTCACCCCCGGTGTGCTCCGCAAGGAACTCAACCTCAGCTCCCCCGCCACCACGGCGCTCATCGACCGGCTGCACGGTTCGGGACACGTGGTGCGCGAACGACAGGGAGCGGACCGCCGCCAGGTCCAGCTTCGGATGACGCCCAAGGCCTACCGCGACGGTGGCGCCATGTTCCTTCCGCTGGCCCGCCACATGGGCGCCGCCATGGCGGAGTTCACCGCAGCGGAGCTGGAGGTCGCCGCCCGCTTCATGGAATCCATGATCGGGGCGACCATCAGCGCAGCACAGGAAGCGGCCGCGCAGGAACCGGCAGGAAACGAGCCCCCGACCACGCCGCAGCAGCGGACAGCAGCGCCGGAACCGCCAGCGCCCAGCCACTAAAAAGCAGGATCAGCAGCATCACCGCCGCCGCGACGATGACGCCGAACCACGCTGGCGTTCCGGGCCGCAGCAGCCGCGTGCCCGCAGCGAGCCCGAAGGCCGTCACCGCGGTGAAGCAGGCCGAGGCCGCGCCGATCTGGAACTGCATGCTGGCCAGCCCGGACACTGCCGCCCCGAACGACAGGAAAGTCATCCCGGCCAGGACGGCGAGGCTCACCGAAGGCACCTCGCCCGGCCCGCCGCCGCGAGCCATCGCCGGCGGCAGCACGCCGTCGGCCGCCAGCCTGGAACCGAGCCGGCTGGCGCCGGCAATGAACGTGTTGAGCGGGCCGAATGTCAGCACAGCCGCAGCAACCGCGGTCAGCGGGGCAGCCAGCGGCCCCAGCCCCTTTTCGAGCAGGTCGGCGACCGGCACCGCGCTTCCGGGCAGGGCCGGGCCCAGCACGGCCACCGAGGCTGCCACGACCCCGATGTACACCACACCGACGACGACGAGCGTCAGCCACGTGGCGCGCCTGAGGTCGCGGCCGGGATCGCGGAACTCGGCCGCCAGGTGCGTCACTGCCTCCCACCCGGCGAAGCAGAAAAACAGCAGGCTGGCCACTCCGCCCACGGCCCAGTAGCCGTGCGGCGCGAACGGTTGGAAATTCTCCGCTTTCGCTAACGGGGCGGCCACGGCAACGGCGAGCGCCAGCAGCGCCACGAGCAGGACCATCAGCACCAGTTGGAGGCGGCTGGACAACCTTATTCCGACGGCGTTGCTCGCGAACCCGGCCGCCAGCAGCAGCGCCGCGGCCACTAGCGCAGTCCCCTGGCCGCCGCCCAGTGCATTGGCGATGTAGTTGCCGCCGATCACCGCCGTGGCGGGAGCGCCAAACGGAATCGCGAAGTAGAACAGGTAGCCGGCAACCACCGAGGCGCGGCGCCCGAAAGCCCGGGTCACAAAGTGGGCAATCCCGCCGGCGTCGGGCTCCTGGCGGCTCATCTCAGCGAAGCTGAAGGCGACGGGTGTGCAGAACACCAGCAACGCCGCCCAGGCCAGCAGCGAGGCCGGACCCGCTTCCCGGGCGGCGATGGCCGGGAGCACCAGGATGCCCGATCCGAGGATTGCGCCCACATAGATGCCTGTTGCCCGGAACAGCCCGAGCCCCGCTGAACTGCCGGCTTTGTTGTTTCCCACTCCTCCAATCTTCCGCAGAACGGCGGGCCGCAGAAGCGGGGAAACTGACGGCGAAGCACAATTAACTGCCTGTTTTGGTCCGCCGGATTGCCGCGCATTTTCCCGTCGGGGCGGTAGCGTTTCCTTATGAGTGCGCAGCAGCCTGAAGATGTGTACACGCACGGACACCATGAGTCCGTGGTCCGTGCCCATGCCTCACGGACGGCCGAGAATTCCGCCGCGTTCGTGATCCCGTACCTTGCCCCGGGCAGCTCGGTCCTGGACGTGGGCTGCGGGCCGGGCAGCATCACCTGCGACTTCGCCGCCCTCGTGGCGCCCGGGCACGTCACCGGGCTGGACCGCTCCCCGGATGTGATCACCCACGCCGCCGAACTGGCCGCCGAACGCAGTGTGGATAACGTCGAGTTCGTGGCCGGGAACATCTACGATCTGGACTTCGACGACGAAACGTTCGACGTCGTCCACGCCCACCAGGTGCTCCAGCACCTCACAGACCCTGTTGAGGCTTTGCGCGAAATGCGCCGGGTAGCCAAGCCGGGCGGCATCGTGGCAGTGCGCGACGCCGATTTCCACGGGATGAGCTGGTACCCCGCCATCCCGGAATTGGACGAATGGATGGAGCTGTACCAGCGCATTGCCCGCCGCAACGGCGCCGAACCCGACGCCGGACGCCGCCTGGTCTCATGGGCGCAGGCGGCGGGATTCACGGATGTGGCCCCCACCAGCAGCAACTGGCTGTACGCCACGGGCCAGCAGCGCCGGTGGCAGGCCCGGGTCTGGGGCGAACGGGTACTGCACTCGGCTTTCGCGGACCAGGCTCTTGAGTACGGCTTCGCTAACGCCGCTGACCTTGCCCGGATCTCCGCAGGCTGGCACCGCTGGGGTTCCACCGACGACGGCTGGTTCCTGATCCCCAACGGCGAGGTCATCGCGCGGGCCTGAATGCGCGGTGGTGCCGATTTCCACATAGGGCACCAACCCTGTGGGCCGCGCCCACTGCCGGGAATAGCCTCAAGAAATGATCATTCAAGCAGGCTTTGACCTTCAGATCCTGGCCCGGCCGCTCATAGTTCAAGCAGGAAAGATCCTCCCCAGGCTTGTGGTGATCCGGCTTGACTCTGAGATGCAGCTGGACGGCGTAGAGGTTGTTAGTGAGGGATTTAGCGGATCGCTGGAACCCCATTTCGATGCAATTCTGGCTGCACTGGACCCTGAGTGGACCAAGTACTTTGCGATCGCCCATGCCGGAACATGGACGGAGAATTGCTTTCCATGGGACATCCCGATCCTTGAGGAGGCAGGGGAACTGGAAACGGTGGCGGCCCGTCGCGGATTCCAGATGATCGGACATTTTGGCCAGGACGAAACCGGATACATGTCTGCCCGAGCGCATTCCTACTTTGACCAATACCCGAGCTATGACGAGCTCCCCTGCACCATGACGCACTGGGTGAATTCGAAGGCCAGCACCTGTTGGTACTGCTGAGTCTGACGAATCTTTAGGCAGCCCGTTCCCTGGCCACCGGTCTGCCTTTAGGATGCGAAGGAAAACCATCGGCGAGGAGAACCCCATGCGCAAAGTGACGGCCGGCCTGTTTTACTCCGTGGACGGCGTGGTTGAGTCGCCCAACCTTTGGCAGTTCGACAGTTTCGACGAGGAACTCGGTGCTGGTATGCACCAGATGATGGTCCGGGTGGAAACGGGGCTCCTCGGCCGGGTCGGCTACGAGCAGTGGGCCAGTTACTGGCCAAGCGCGGCCGACGACGCCGACTTCGGCGAGTTCATCAACAAGCTGCCGAAGTTCGTAGCCTCCCGGACGCTTTCGGGCGAGCTCGAGTGGCAGAATTCCCGGCTGATGGACGCCCCGCTGGAGGAGTTCGTCGCTGGTCTCAGGGAAGGCGACGGCGGCGAGATTGCCGTGTTCGCCAGCATCTCGCTGACCCGGCAGCTCCTGTTCGCCGGACTCCTCGACACGTTGATGCTCATGGTGCACCCGGTCATCGCCGGAAGCGGACGGAAGCTGTTCGAGGGGGGCGATCCGGTGACACGGCTGGAATTGCAGGATTCCGAACGCACCAGCAAGGGCAACATGATCCTCAGTTACGGTGTCCGGCCGGGCGCCTAGCTCGGATCCCGAGGCCCGCTGTTCTGCCGTCGGGCCGAGATTCGAACCAGCTGGTATACGCAGATGGCGGCGATGGATCCACCACCAATGACCCACGGCACCGACTCCGGGGCGGCGATCAGCGGGTAGGACGTGCACTCACCCGGGCGATCAACGTAGTCAATGCAGACCCCCACAGTGGTTGTCAGCAACGGGAAGCTGAGGAACACCACCACAGCCAGGATGACAGCCCACGGCCAGCGCTTCGACCGCGGCCGTGAGTAGCCGGAGTGGCTCACCCTCTCCCCTGCCATGACCTGACCATACTCCGGGACAAAACTTCGTCACAGCCACAGCCACTAAACTGTATGGGTGCAACCCTCCCTTTGGCTGGCCCTGGCCGGCGCCGGCGTCCTGATCAGCTTTACGCCCGGAGCGGGTGCCATCAACACCATGAGCAACTCGCTGAACTCGGGTTTCCGGCGATCCATCTGGGGAATCCTGGGCCAGCAGGCCGCGCTGGTGGTGCACGTACTGATCGTGGCCCTGGGCGTGGGCGTCCTGGTTGCCAGTTCACCCGTGGCGTTCAACGTGATCCGTTACGCCGGCGCCGCGTATCTGGTCTACCTCGGCATCCGGCAGTTCCTGCACAAGCCGGACCTGGACCAGGAGAAAGCGGCCGAACTGCGCAACGAGCCGGCCGCTTCCATGTTCCGCCGCGGCCTGTGGGTCAACTTGCTGAACCCCAAGGCCGTGGTCTTCTTCCTGGCGTTTATGCCCCAGTTCATCAGGCCGGAGCAGCCGTTGCTGCCCCAGTACCTGGTGCTGACTGCCACGGTGGTGGTCATCGACATCCTGGTCATGTGGTTCTTCTTTGCCGCCGCGGCCAAGTCCTTCCAGCGGTTCACGCACAACGCTCACGGGCAGAAGATCCTGAACCGGACGTTCGGGGTGCTCTTCGTGGCCGTGGGCGTCATGCTGGCGCTGATCCACTAGCGGGCTGGCGAAAACCGGGGCCGCAACTGTCCGTTCGCGCTCAACTTAGGGCCGCAACTGTCCGTTCGCGCTCAGTAGCTGCCCGACCGCACCGAAAAGGCCTTGGCGGAGCCCGCAAGCTCCGGCGCTTCCCTGGCCACGGCCTCTTCCACGAAGGTAAGCGCAGCCGGCGCCAGCCCGTCATACAGGCGGACGAGGAGGTCACGCGCTTCGGTCCGCGGCCACGCTTCGGGCAGGAGTTCGGCGGGAAGGTCGGGGTCGCTCCACGGAAATGCCCGCCAGGCATCCATGAGCTCGGTCCTGACCCGCAGGGCGTCCGCCGGACCCACCGTCCCGGCGTCGAACCTTTCCAGCCATGGCCTGAACCTGTCGATAAATGGCTGGTACTGCTCCCTGAACTCCTGCGGCGACCAGGCGTCGATGAGCCGCTTGCCGCGGAGGCTGGAATCGGCTGTTCGAAAAATGACGTAGTCATCAACCCCGAAGGCGCTGCAGGTGCTTTCAAGCTCCGCGGCGTGGTCCCGGGGCGAGACCCAGACGGCCCCGAACAACGGCGCAAAACCCCGCCACCGCAGCCGCGACCGGAACAGCTCGCGCACGTCGCGGGATGTTTCCGGGATGGAAAAGGCGATGACTGTCCAGTGGCCGTCCCAGCGCCGGGACTGTTCCCCGAACGCCGACACTTGTTCGAGGCCGCCGCGCAGGCGCTTCCGCGCACCCTCCGTGATCCGGTAGCGGGAAGTCCGCCCCGCACTCGACTGCTCCAGCACTCCCCGGGTAGCCAGCCGGCTCAGTGCCGTGGCCGACGCAGACGCCGTAATGCCAAGGTCGGCGGCCAGGGCGGCAATAAGCCGGGAAGGCAGCCAGGCGTCGCTGTCGAACCAGTAGTCAACCAGCAGGGTCACCAGCTGGTGCTGACTGGAGGGGCCTTTCAGCGGCCGGGGAAAATCAATGGCCATGTCCGGATCCATGCCGGGTCCGGAGGCCAGGGGCTTGCTCATCACGCCTCCATCATGCCAGCAGGGCCCGTCGACTAATGCTTGCACATTTCTTGACGGACGCTGAATCAAGTGCATACTATTTATCCAGGGCGTGACGGAGGCCACAGCCGACCCCGCCGCCCAGCTCAGCATGCGAGCCCCACAGAACTTCCTCCCTTGCCCTTTTTAGGAGATCCGCAATGACCGCTGGTCCCATCGATCCGCCGACGCCGTTGACGTCGTCCGCGGAACAGGCCCGCCCTGATTCCCACCGGGGAACAAAGCACGCCCGCCGTGCCGCCACCGCCAGTTTCATCGGCAGCACCCTCGAGTACTACGACTTCTTCATCTACGGCTCAGCCTCGGCGCTGATCTTCAACAAGATCTTCTTCCCCGGCATCGACCCCGCCCTCGGCACCATCCTGTCCATGGCCACCATCGGCATCGGCTACGTCGTCCGGCCGTTGGCGGCGAGCGTGATCGGGCACTACGGCGACCGCATCGGACGCCGCCAGATGCTGGTGCTTACTCTCGTGGTGATGGGCGTTGCCACCTTCCTCATCGGCTGCCTGCCGCCGACGGCTGCCATTGGCGCGGCAGCCCCCGTCCTCCTGGTTCTCCTTCGGGCGCTCCAGGGAGCCTCAGCCGCCGGCGAATCGGTGGGTGCAGTCACCATGACCATGGAACACGCCCCCAGCAACAAGCGGGCCTTCTACAGCAGCTGGGTCAACACCGGCGCGGCTGCCGGAATCATGCTGGCGTCCCTGGCCTTCCTGGCGGTGTCGATGCTTCCCCAGGAGGATCTGCTCAGCTGGGGGTGGCGGCTGCCGTTCCTGGCCAGCATCCTGGTAGTCGGCGTCGGCCTCTACATCCGCGTCCGGTTGCCCGAATCCGAGGTCTTCGAAGCCGCGAAGGAAGCCGAAACCGAGCCGGAACTGCCCATCAAGGTGGTCCTCCGCGATCATTGGCGGACCATCATCAAGGTCATCTTCTTCGGGCTCTGGAGCGTGGTTTCTTCCGTCTTCGCCGCCTTCGGCCTCGCCTACGCGACCAGCAAGTTCGGCATCCCGGCGCCGGCGATGCTGGGGGTCACCATCCTCACGGCGGGGCTGGCCGTCATCGCACAGCCCTCCGCGGGCATCCTCGCCGACAGGATCGGCCGCAAGCCGGTCTTCATCGCGGGCAACCTCATCTGCGCCGCCGCCGCGTTCGCCTTCTTCTGGTCCATCAGCACCACGTCGGTCCCGCTGATCTACGCGAGCGGAATCCTGTTCATGACCGTGGGCTACGGGATGGTCAATCCGCTCGGCCCGGCCATGACCGCGGAAATGTTCCCGACAAAGATCCGTTACTCCGGCGCGGCCACCGCGTCGCAGCTGGGCCTCGTTGTTACCGGCTTCGCGCCGGCCATCGCCGCCGCCATCGTCCAGCCCGGCCCCACCGGCTGGATTCCCGTGGCCGCCTTCACCGCGGCCTGCTGCCTTGCTTCGGCAGCCGTCACCGCCATCTGGGTCAAGGAAACCTACTTGGTTCCCACTGAGGCACTGGGTGCCAGGACTTCCGGTGCCGAGGAATCCATCAACGCCTAAATCCTGGTCCCGGACCTGGAGGGGAGCGGCCGGGCACCTGCCCGGCCGCTCCTTTCCGCTTCCCCTGAACTTCCACCGAAAGGAAGACCCCTGTGACATCCCGCCCCGTGCTCATTGAACAAGACGTCGAAACCCCGCTGCTGGACGGCACCATCCTGCGCTCCACGGTGTACCGCCCGGCGGACGGGGAGCGGTGCCCGGTCCTGCTCACCCGGACACCGTACGGACGCGACCTCGCCGTCAATTCCCCCTATTTCAATCCGGTGACGGTCGCGGCCGCGGGTTACGTGGTGATCATGCAGGACTGCCGCGGCCGCTTCGGCTCCGACGGGGTCTTCGACCCGTCAGCCCATGAAGCGTCCGACGGCGCCGCAACAGTCGAGTGGGCAGCGCGGCTGCCGTACAGCAGCGGTGCGGTGGGAATGTGGGGCCGGTCCTACTTCGCGGAGACGCAGTGGCGGGCAGCGTCCCTGGCCCCTGACGGGCTCGCTGCCCTTTCGCCCGGCATCTCGGCGGGGGGCAATGCGAACAACGGCTCGCTCTACCGCGGCGGAGCCTACGAGCTCGGCAGCCGGTTCAGCTGGGGCCACGCCTCCATCTCAGCAAACGAGTTCGTCCGCGAATTTGCCGGCGACCCTGAACTTCGGGACAAGGAATTCCAGACGTGGCTGGACCTGGACCGATCGTTTTCCGATGGCAGCGCATTCGGCACCCTGCCACTCCGGGACCTCTCCGCACGGTTCGGCACGTTCATGAACCGCCATGTCCTTCCCTCGGCCGGCGAAACACCGGGGAGCAGTTTCACAAAGCTGTGGGACGAAGCCTCTGCAGAGCCGGTACCGCTGCCCACGCTGCACATCGGCGGCTGGTTCGACATCTTCTGCCCCAGCACCCTCTCCCAGTACGCGATGCAGCTGGAACACAGCCGCGCCGGAGCCGCTCCCGCACCCCGGCTGATCGTTGGCCCCTGGTCGCACACCAACTTCTCCGGCGCCTTCCCGGAAGTGAGCTTCGGACTCAATGCGGCCGGTGGCATGCTGAACGGTCTCGGCGACCTCTCCGGCCTGCATACGGCGTGGTTCGACGCAGTGCTCAAGGGTGAACCGGAACGGATCAGCAAGGTGCCGCCCGTGCTGCTGTACTTCATGGGTGAAAACCGGTGGCGCAGTTTCGATGAACTTCCCGCACCGTGCAGCCACCGCTCCTGGTTCCTGGCGGCCAGCGGGTCCCTGGCGGACGCGCCGGGGCCCGGCGGCTCCGCTGAATACGATTACGACCCCCTGGACCCGGTCCCCACCGCGGGCGGCGCAACCATGATCCACGGGGTGTTTCCCGCGGGGCCGGCCAACCAGCACGCCGTCGAGTCCCGCGCGGACGTCCTCACGTTCACCACCGGTGCGTTCGAGGAGCCGGTCACGCTCTTCGGCGAGGTCAGTGCAACGTTCTTCGCTGCTTCCACCGCTGTGGACACGGATTTCGTGGTGCGGCTGTGCCGGGTCGCTCCGGACGGAACATCGCTGGGCATCGCCGACGGAATTGTCCGTGCCTCCTGGCGGGACAGCCATGCCGGGACAGGGCTGTACCAGGGGGGCTACGAGCAGTCATTGATCGAGCCCGGCGAGCCGTACGAGTACACCGTTAACTTGTGGCAAACCGCCTATACCTTTGCCCCCGGCGACAGGCTCCGCGTCCAGGTGACCTCCAGCTGCCACCCTCGCTGGGACCGGAACCTCAACACCGGCAAGCTGGCATATGACTCCGCCGAATCCGTCGTCGCCCGGCAGACCATCCTGTTCGGGCCGGACTTTCCCAGCCGGCTGACTGCGGGGATTTTGTGACCGCGCCATTTCCGGGAGCGGAAACTCCGGAGGCACCGGGGCTAACCTTCCTTGCGGAACTTTCCGTCACGGTCGGCGAGCCGATCGACGTCGGACAAACCCCCGAGGGGCACCGCCGCGTCATCCCTATCACCGGCGGAACGGTGAGCGGCCCGGCCCTGAACGGACGGGTCATCCCGGGCGGCGCGGATTACCAGCTCCTCCGGAGCGCCACGCTGACGGAACTGGACGCCCGCTACGTGCTGGAGACCCTGGACGGCCGCCGCATCTACGTGCACAATTCGGCACTGCGCCACGGAAGCGTCGATGACATCGCCCGGCTCAACCGCGGCGAAGCGGTCGACGCCGGCAGCATCTATTTCCGTTGCTGGCCCCGGCTCGCTGCGGCCTGTCCGGAATGGGACTGGCTCAACACACGCCTGGCGGTGGGAACCGGCGAACGGCATCCGGACCATGTGGTGATCCGGATCTTCCTCCTGGACTGACCTTTTACCCTTGTGCAGGGCGACAGCGCCGCAACCGCCCGCCCGCCCAAAGACAAGACTGCCCGGACCGGGATCCACGAAGGATCCGGGGCCGGGCAGTCTTGGTCAGGGCAGTCTTGGTCGGGGCAGTTTTGGTCGGGGCCGCAACTGTCCGTTCGCGCTATTGCAGCTGTCCGTTCGCGGCGTACTGCTTCCGCAGGTCCATTTTGCGGATCTTGCCGCTGGCCGTCCGCGGCATCTCCTCCACGAACACCACCGATTTGGGGATCTTGTAGCGCGCGAGCCTCCCGTCCAAGTGTGAACGCACCTCGTCCTCGGACAGCGAGGCGCCTTCGCGGAGTGTCACGATGGCACGGGGAACCTCGCCCCACCTCGCATCTTGGACGCCGATCACGGCAACGCTGGCCACCGCGTCCAGCTCGGAGATGGCCGCCTCGACCTCCGCCGGATAGATGTTCTCGCCGCCGGAAATGATCATGTCCTTGATGCGGTCCGAGACGAACAGGAAGCCCTCCTGGTCCAGGAAACCCGTGTCGCCGGAGCGGAACCAGACGGAGTCCGCGTAGCTTTCCGCGGTGGCTTCCGGCCGGTTCCAGTACTCCGTGATGACGTTCGGGCCCGAAATCTGGATCTCCCCGACCTGGCCCGGTGCCGCAGGACCGCCCAGGGGATCAGCGATGCGGACATCCGTGAAGAAGTGCGGCAGGCCTGCGGAGCCTGCTTTCTCCCGGGACCTCGACACCGGCAGCATGGTGGCGCCGGGCGCGGTTTCGGTCATGCCGTAGCAGCTGGTGAAGCCGATGCCGCGCTCCTCGTAGGCGTCCAGGACCCGGCGCGGAATGGCCGACCCGCCGCAGGTCAGCTTGTCCAGGGAGCTCAAGTCCGCCGCTGGCCAGGCCGAGTGGTCGCAGAGCATCTGGAACGTGGTGGGGACCCCGTTCAGGGTGGTGACCCTGTGCTCTTTGATCAGGTCAAGGACCCGGCCGGCGTCGAACTTCGCCTCGAGCACCACGGTGGCGCCCTTGAGCAGCATCGGCAGCAGGCCCATGTCCAAGGATGCCACGTGGAACAGCGGCGAAATCATGAGGGCGACGTCGTTCCGGTTCAGGTCCATGTCCACCACCGTGTTGAAGCAGTTCCAGGTGATGTTGCCGTGGGTGAGCAGCGCACCCTTGGGGCGGCCGGTGGTGCCGGAGGTGTAGAGGATCATGGCGGCGTCGTCCAAAGCCACGGCCTCGTCCCGCGGGGTCGCGGCTGCCGCGTGAAGCACCCCTTCATAGCGTTCGACGCCGGATGGCAGCTCCACGACGGAACCTTCCGTGCCGCCGTCGGGCGCCACCACGAAGCGGTGGGTCACCGCGGTTCCTTCGACGGACGCTGCCGCGAGGGTTTCGAGCTCACCGGCGTTCACCAGCAGCCGGGTTCCGGAGTCCTGCAGCTGGAACTGCAGCTCGGGCGCTGCCAGCCGGGTGTTCAGCGGGACGAAGACGGCCCCGAGCAGGCCGCAGGCGAAGAACGTCTCCACGAAGGACGGATGGTTTTCACCGAGGTACGCCACCCGGTCGCCCTTGGCCACTCCCCTGCGCCCCATGGCGTTGGCGAGCCGGTCCGTACGCTCGGCGAGCTCTTCGTAGCTGACGGCACTGTCCCCCGAGAGGAGGGCCGATTTGGGTCCGGACTTCCGGCGGCGGCGGTGCAGCCAGGATCCAACTCCGTTGTTGTCCATGTTTGTGCTCCTAATCGACCGCAGTGAGGTCGTTGTTCTTAGACTCCCGCGTCAGCAGGATGAAGACAATGGAAACCGTTGCCATGACGGACAGGAAGACCACCACCGGGACGATGCTCTGCCCGGAATCCTTGTACAGTCCGGCCACGATGCCCGGTGTGAAGCCCGCGCCGATCAGGGTGGCCAGCTGGTAGCCCACAGCGGCGCCGGTGTAGCGGGAGGTGGTGCCGAACTGCTCCGACACAAACGCCGCCAGCGGTCCGTACAGGCTCGAGTGCAGCACCAGGGCCACGGTGAAGGCCAGGAAGACCAGGCCGACGTTCCCGGAGCCGAGCATTCCGAACATCGGGAACAAGTAGGCGATGAACAGTGCCAGTCCGGCCACCATCACGGGTCGGCGTCCGAAGCGGTCGGACAGCCGTCCACCGAGCAGGACGAACAGGATGGAGATGGCAGAGGCCCCGGCGAACGCGTACAGCACGCCCTGCTGCGGGGCGCCCTTGGACACCGCGTAGGTAATGGAGAACGTGGGCAGCACCACTTGCAGGCCGAAACCCGCCGCACCGGCGAACATGATCATGATCAGCGCCTTGGGCCGGCGCAGCACTTCAAGCAGCGGGATCTTGCGCTTCGTGCCCTGCATGCTTTCCTTGGCCACTGCCTCAGCGAAGATAGGGCTCTCGGAGACCCGCAGCCTGACGAACATTCCCACAATCAGTAGCACGAAGGACAGCAGGAAGGGCACGCGCCAGCCCCATGCCAGGAAGGCCTCCTGCGGCAAGGCGGAGAAGATGCCCATCACCACCGTGCCAAGCACGGCTCCGGTGGGGGCGCCGGCGTTGACGAAGGAAGCTGCAAAGCCGCGCCGTTTGGGATCAGAGTGTTCCAGGGCCATGAGCGCGGCCCCGCCCCACTCGCCGCCGACGGCGATTCCCTGGCAGACCCGCAGGAACACGAGGATGACGGCGCCCCAGGGTCCGATCAAGCTGGCGCCGGGGATCAGGCCGATGAGCGTGGACGCAATTCCCATCACCGCCATGGAGACGATGAGCATGCCCTTACGGCCGACGCGGTCCCCGAAGTGGCCGAAAATGATGCCACCGAGGGGGCGGGCGACGTAGCCGGCGGCGAACGTGGCGTAGGCGGCGACGACGCCCACCCAGTCGTCCATGCCGGAGAAAAAGACCTTGGGAAAGGCCACGGCAGCGGCCGTGGCATACAGCAGGAAGTCGTAGAACTCGATGGTGCTGCCCAGATAGCTGGACATGATGACCGTGCGCGCTTCCTTGCGCTTCGCGGCCGTGCCCGCTGGCGCGAGCGTGGTTTGTCCTGACATGGCTGTTCCTTGGGAAGGAGGGACGGTTGGTGGTTTTAGCTTGTGGAAGCGGCTTACTTGTAGAAGCGGGCCAGGAATTCGGCCACGACGGCGGGGCGTTCCTGGCCTTCGATCTCGATGGTGTTGGACACCTTGATCTGGGCGCCGCCCTTGACTTCGGTGACCTCGGCGATGGTGGCCTGCATGCGGATCCGCGAGCCCACCTTCACGGGTGAGGTGAAGCGGACCTTGTCCAGGCCATAGTTCACCTTGGTGGTGACGCCATCGACGTCGAACAGCTCGCCCCAGAACGGGATGATGAGCGAGAGTGTGAGGAAGCCGTGGGCGATCGGGGCGCCGAAGGGGCCGTCCTTGGCGCGCTCCGGATCCACGTGGATCCACTGGTCGTCACCGGTAGCATCGGCGAATTTATTGATCTGTTCCTGGGTGATTTCGCGGTATTCGGTCACGCCGAGGTCTGTCCCGGCGAGGGTGAGCAGTTTGTCGAAGTCGACGACAAGATTGGGCATGTTTGCCTCCTGGTGTGGTTTTTGGAGTTGCGGAAGTACGACGGCGGAGCGGTGCTTCCGCCGTCGGGTTTCAGTTGCTGTTCGGTTCGGTTAGTGCTGTTCAGTTGGCGCTGCGTCAGCGGGTGAAGGCGCTTTCGCCGGTGAGGGCGCGGCCCACGATGAGCGCGTTGATTTCGTGCGTTCCTTCGTAGGAGTAGACGGCTTCGGCGTCGGCGTGGAACCGGGCGACGTCCGTCTCGAGCGTGATGCCGTTGCCGCCCACCACTTCGCGGGCCAGGGCCACCGTTTCGCGCATCAGCAGGGACGTCTGCATCTTTGCCAGAGCGGAGTCCTGGTCCCGGTAGATGCCCCGGGACTGCTGTTCGGTCAGCCGGACCACCAGGGACAGGGACGAGGTGACGTTGCCGAGCATTCGGGCCAGCTTTTCCTGGACCAGCTGGAAGGATCCCAGCTGGCGGCCAAACTGCCGGCGTTCCGTCACATAGCGCAGGGCGGCTTCGAACGCTCCGGCCTGGATTCCGGTGGCAATCCAGGCAACGTCCGAACGCATGGCGCGGAGCATCGCGGCCACGTCCTTGAAGGAGTCCACGTTGTGCAGGCGCATGGATTCCGGCACCCGGACGCCCACGAGGGTGATGTGGGCATTCTGCATCATCCGCAGCGCGGTCTTGCCGTGGATCTTCTCCAGCGTCACGCCGTCCGCCTCGCGGTCCACCAGGAAGGCCTTGACCTGGCCGTCTTCATGGTCCCTGGCGAACACCGCCAGCACATCAGCGCTGACCGCACCCCCGATCCAGCGTTTGGCACCGTCCAGGATCCAGGAGTCCCCCTCCCGGCGGGCCGTCGTGGACAGGCCGCCGGCGATGTCCGAACCGGAGTCGGGTTCGGTGAGCGAGAAGACCCCCTTGAGGGAGAAGTCGATTACCTTCGGCATCCATTCAGCCTGCTGCTCCGGCGAGGCACCCACCCGGATGGCCGTGCGGAAGAGCCCGGCCTGGGACGTGTACCAGGTGGCCAGCGAGGCGTCGGTGCGGGCCAGCTCGAAGATCCGGAAACCCTGGTAGATGCCGCGGGCGGGACCGCTGTTTGCGCCCATGGCGTCGGTGAGTTCCGCCGGTTCCATCAGGCCCAGGTCGATCAGGGGCTGCGCGAGTTGTGTGGGGAACTCGCCCCGTTCCCAGTAATCGGCCAGCAGCGGCTGCGCTTCCCGGTCCAGGAAATCCCGAAGGCGTCCCAGCACACGGCGCTCATCCTCCGTGAGGAGGGACTCGGCGTCGTAGTAGTCGCAGACGCCGTAGAGCCGGGTCTTTTCGGCGGAAGGGGTCTGCTCAGCCGTGGAGGCGCTCATCTCAGCCGCCCAGTCCGAGCAGGCGCACGGCGTTGTGCTTGAGGATCTTGGGCCGGACCTCGTCTTTGAGCGGCAGGTCCGCGAACGCGGCCAGCCATTTCTGCGGCGTGATGAGCGGGAAGTCGGTGCCGAACAGGACTTTGTCCTGCAGCACGGAGTTGGACATCCGCACCAGGGACTCCGGGAAGTACTTGGGCGACCATCCGGAGAGGTCGATGAACACGTTGGCCTTGTGCGTGGCGATGGAGTTGGCTTCGTCCTGCCACGGCACCGAGGGGTGGGCCATGATGATCTGCAGTTCCGGGAAGTCCGCGGCCACGGCATCCAGCAGGAGCGGGTTGGAGTAGGCCAGCTTGATGCCGTATCCGCCGGGAAGGCCCGCGCCCATGCCGTTCTGGCCGGTGTGGAAGATGGCCGGCAGGCCGAGTTCCTGGAGAGTTTCCCAGAGGGGATAGAACTGCTCGTTGGAGGGGTCGAAGCCCTGCAGGGACGGGTGGAACTTGAAGCCGCGGGCGCCCAGGTCGATGGCCTGGTGCTTGGCGCCCTGGATGGCCTCGGCCCCGGTGCGGGGGTCCACGCTGCCGAACGGGATCAGCACGTCGTTGTTCCGTGCCGCGCCGGCGATCAGGTCCTCGATGCTGTTGGGTTCGTGCTTGAGCTGGGTGCGGGCGTCCACGGTGAACACGACGGCGGCCATGTTCAGTTCCCGGTAGACCTCGGCGATGCGGTCCAGCGACGGCGTGCGGTCCTCGGACTTGAAGTACTTGGCCGAGGCTTCGGTGAGGGCCTCCGGGAGTGATTCGTGGCCGTGGCCGTCCACTTCGAGGTGCACGTGCATGTCGATCGCGTCCAGCTTGGCGGCGTCGATGCGGGGCTCGTAGCGCGTGGCAGCCATGGCTAGCCCACCTTCACGGGAGCTGCGGCAGGCTGTGCCTCCGGCTTCAGGTCCTCGGGCAGGGGCAGGAATTCCTCGCCCACGCTCTGGAGCTTGGCGCCGAAGAGCGGGCCGAAGTTCTCGATGAGGTCCTCGTAGCGCCAGCCGCCCTCGCGGTATTCGGTGGCAGCAGCCTCGGGGTGGGTCCAGAGCTGCAGCCGGTCCCCGCCGGCGCCGATGGCCTGGCCGGTAATGCCGGCCGCCTCATCGGAGGCGAGGAATGCGACCAGTCCGGAGACGTCGTCGGCCGTTCCGAAACCGAGTTCGTGGCGGAAGAAGGCCGGCATGGCCTCGCCGCGCTCGTCGGCTTCCACGGCTTTTTGGAAGTACGCGACGGTCTTGGTCATGGCCGTGGCCGCGACGGGGATGACGGCGTTGGCGGTGACACCGGCCTTCTTCATTTCCAGGGCCCAGGTGCGGACCATGCCCACGATGCCGGCCTTGGCGGCGGCGTAGTTGGTCTGGCCGAAGTTGCCGCGCTGACCGGTGGGCGAGCCGATGGTGATGATCCGGCCGGCGATGCCGTTCTCCTTGAAGTAGGCGAACGCTTCCCGGACGCAGGTGAAGGTGCCGCGGAGGTGGACGTTGATGACGGCGTCGAAGTCTTCGTCGGTCATCTTCAGCAGGGACTTGTCCCGCAGGATCCCGGCGTTGGTGACCAGGATGTCGAGGCGCCCGAACTCGGTGACGGCCGCCTGCACCAGCTGCCGGGCAACTTCCGTGCTGCCGACGGGAGCGACGACGGCGGCGGCCTTTCCGCCGTCGGCCTCGATGAGCGCCACTGCCTCCCCGGCGACCGTCGCGTCGACGTCATTGATGACGACGGCGGCGCCCTGCCGTGCGAGTTCCCGGGCGTAGGACAGGCCCAGGCCACGGCCGCTCCCGGTGACGATTGCTACTTTGCCTGACAGGCTCATGGCTGCTCCTTTGCTAGCTGACCTTGTGCATCCCGGCTCTCGACGTGGGATGCTGTTCTGTATCCATGAAATTATGGATAGTTGAAAATGTCAACGATTTATTTTGAGGATTATTGGAGTCGGCCATGACGATCGAGACACAGGGCGGTCAACGGACCGAACAGGCCCACAAGCTTGTGGCCGCATCCATAAGCCAGGACCTGGGATTTCTTCTGGCCAAGCTGCACGCCGTGGGGTCTGTTTTGAACAACAGGGCGCTGGCCGAGTTCGACCTGAAGGAGCGTTCGTACTCGGTCCTGATCCTCGCCAACAGCGGGTTGGAACCGACGCAGCGCGAACTGGCGGACTTCCTCAGCCTGGATCCCAGCCAGATTGTGGCACTGGTGGATGAGCTGGAGAAGCGGGGCCTAGTGGCCAGGGCGCCGGGAAAGCAGGACCGCCGGGCAAAGACCGTGACGGCCACCGCCAAGGGAGGAAAGCTGCTGCAGCGGGCCAGCGACGCTGCGCAGCGGGCTGAGGCGGAAGTGCTGGAAGGGCTGCCCGCGGAAGAATCGGCGCAGCTCAAGGCGCTGCTGCGCAAAGCACTGTGGGGTGCCGGGCTATCTGACTGAGGTTTTTCGGGGCCCGGTTAGCGTGCAGGGTCGGCTTAGTGTCCGGGCCGGCTTAGCGTCCGGGCCGGAATGTTTTAGCCGGCAAGATGGCCTTAGCGTGCCGGACCGTCCGGGCGGGAACGCCCTTGGCATTCGGCCCCGTTCCGGCGCGCCAGCTCTGCCAAGACCACCGGCCCCACGAGGCCGGCATGGTTCGGGCCTGGCGTGTTGTCGCTGTTCCTCAAGAGGCAGGCCAGTGCTTCGAGCTCGCCGGTGGGGACGGACGACAATGAGGCGTAGCACTTGAAGATACGCCGTTCGGCAATGCCGGCGAGGCGGCCACTGTTCGCGTTCATGCGGCCCCCGCAGGGGGATCCGTGGCAGCGGGTGCGAAGACGGCGCGGAATGTCGGGCCCATGGAAACTCCTCAGCAAAGAATCCGGAGGCTGCCTGCATAACCCGAAGCCAGAATACCGCAGACCGGCTCCCCGGCACACGGTCTTTAAGCCCCAAATTGCCCTCCCGCCCGGCGCCACGTCGAGGGTCACCCGTGGGAGGGTTCGCCCGTGGTTCGGTGGTCCGCATGGTTGATGGTCTCCCGGATCAGCCGGACGAGGTGGCCGTCGTGCAGCGAGTAGATGACATGCCGGCCGTCCTTCCGCGCGTTCACCATCCCGCTGAGCCTCAGTTTGGCCAGGTGCTGGCTGACCACCGTCCTCGGAACGGCGGCCGCCTCCGTAAGTTCGGTGACGCTCCTGGGGCCTTGCGCAAGCTGCCACAGCAGATGCAGGCGCGTAGGTTCGGCCAGCATCCGCAACGTGGCGGCGGCATTTTCCAGCAACTCCGGTCCAGGCGTGACGGGATGGACGAGCGAGGGCCCATCAGTGCCGGCGCTGAACGGACTGCTCGGCTGGCTGCTCAATGGCCTGCTCCTCGGTGACGGCGGGACCCGGTCCGGAAAAGGTCTTCCGGGGCCAGGACAGGAAGGCTCCTGCACTGCCAAGTATCGCAAGGATTGTCAGCGCCGCGGCAGCCCAGCCCAGGCCTGCGGCAGCACCGATCCAGCCCGCTACCGGATAACTGAGGAGGTAGCAGGCATGGGAGAGCGAGAACTGGGCCGTGAAAACGTACGGGAGCGTGCTCTCCGTGGCAGCTTCCCGGAGCAACCGGGAGGACGGGGTGATGACGGCGGACGTGGCGGCGCCGAGCGCGAACCATAGCCCCAGCAGCGGCCACCATCCGACGCCCTGAGATGCCATGAACATCACCGCGGCGGCGGCGCCAAGTGCCGGGGGGATCAGGGCGGCGCCGGTCAGCATGACGGCTCGATCGCCGAAGCGGTCCAGGACCCGCGGAACGGCCAGGGCGACAACCATGGAGCCGGCGCCGAAGCAGGCAAGGGCAACGGCAAGATCGGATCCGGGACGGTGCAGGACGTCCCGGACATAGACCACGGTATTGACCAGCACGAGGGCCGTCGGGGCGGCCACCGCAAGGTTCAGTGCCAGCAGGGACCTCAGCCTCCGGTTGCGCCAAAAGATCCGCGTCCCCAGGGTGGTCCGGTGCCACAAGGACGGCTGGGGCTCCCCGGGCGCGCCGGGCCGGGGTACGGCCGTAAAGGCGACCAGGATCGCGGAGATCAGGAAGCCGGCAACAGTGCCGATGAACAGCTCGTGGTAGCTCATTACGGTCAGCAGCAGCGCGGCAGCAGCCGGGCTAACCAGGGCTTCCATGTCATAGGCGAGCCGGGACAACGAAAGAGCATAGGTGTAGTCCCGGGGATCCTTCAGGATGAGCGGGATCAACGACTGGAACGCCGGCGTAAATGTTGCTGACGCGGATTGGAGCAGGAAGATCACCACATAGATCTGCCACGTTTCCGTGATGAACGGCAGGCACAGGGCCATGGCTGCCCGGACCAGGTCAGCCGCGATCAGCACCGGCTTCTTGGGCAGGCGGGCCACGAGGGCGGTGATCACCGGAGCGAGGCCCACGTAGGCCACCATTTTGATGGTCAGTGCCGTTCCCAGGACGGCCCCGGCGTGCCTTCCGGCAAGGTCGTAGGCGAGCAGCCCCAGGGCGATTGTCAGCAGGCCCGTCCCCGCCAGGGCAACGACCTGGGCACAGAACAGCCGCGCAAAGACTCTGTTCCGAAGGACAGCCAGCATCAAACTCAAACTCCTCAAGTGCATACGTGCACTAACGTGCACACTTGAAAGTGTAAGCCCCGCAGCACCGGAACGCCCGCCTAGCGGGATGCGGACTTGTGATCAGTGCCGCGCATCCGCACAGCCACCACAACGCCGGACAGCCCGGTCAGGACGGCGACGACGGCGACTGCCGCAGGAATGCCAAAGGCATCGGCGATGATTCCGGACAGCAGGGCACCGACGGCAAAGCCGCCGTCGCGCCACAGCCGGTAGATCCCCACCGATCTGGCCCGCCACTCGGGATGGGCAACATCGCCGATGGCGGCGAGCAGCGTCGGGTAGACCATGGCCGTGCCTGCTCCAAGCAGCACCGCCGCGGCCAGCCAGGTTTCGAAGCCGGCCCCGAAGGCCACCATGCCGAGGGCGATTGCCTGTACCAGCATGCCTCCGACGATCAGGGGCTTGCGCCCGATCCGGTCCGACAGCGCGCCCGTCACCAGCTGGCCGGCGCCCCATACGGCCGGATACACGGCCGCAAGGATGCCGATGCGTTCAATCGTCAATCCGGCGGCCGCAAAGAGGACGGGGAACAGGCCCCAGGCCAGGCCGTCATTCAGGTTGTTCACCATGCCCGCCTGGCTCACGGACGATAGCGACTTGTCGCGGAAGCTCGTCAACGTGAACACCTCGCGGTTGCTCAGCTGCGCGTGCGCTCCCTCATGGACCGACACATGGCTGGCAGCCTCGGCCCTGGCATGGTGGTGGGTTTCCCGCACGGTGAGCACGGAAAGGCCCAGGCCGACGGCGATGAACGCAGCACCCAGCAGGAAGGGGCCGGGACGCAACCCGTACGTGGAGGCGATGTAGCCGGTGGCCAGCGCGGTCCCGGCGACGCCGAGGTAGCCGGCCGCCTCGTTGAGGCCCATCGCCAGGCCACGGCGGGAGGGACCCACGAGGTCCATCTTCATCATCACCGTGGTGGACCAGGTCAGTCCCTGGCTGATGCCGAGGACGACGTTGGCCGCCACGATCCACCCCCACGACGGCCCGAAGATCAGCATCAGCGGGACGGGCAGCGCGATCAGCCAGCCCGCCACGAGGACCGGCTTGCGGCCGTAACGGTCCGACAAGGTGCCGGCGAAATAGTTGGTGGCTGCCTTGGCCACGCCGAACGCCAGGATGTACGTCAAGGCACTCGTGTACAGGTCCAGCTTGAAGACCTCGCCGGCAAGCAGCGGCAGGACGGTTCTCTCCTGCCCCAGCGTTCCGCCAACCAGGGCGTTGACTGCCACCAGGATCATGAACTGGGCAAGGTTCTGCCGCAGCCCCAGGGTGATGGCATCCAAAGTGCGGGGCTGCCGATGCGGGGAGGGACTTTCGGAGGTCATGTTTTGATTCCTGGAGTGGGAGACGAAGGCGGGAAAGGGAACGGGCCGCGAGGAAGGAAATGGCGACGGCAGCCGATAGACCTGTGGCTGAACGAAGACCGCCCGAATGGGGCGTGCGCGGACCGCCTACAGACAGGGGGCGCACCGGCGACTCAGGCAGCCCAGTGGCCGGACGCGCAGCGCAGGTGAGCGGCGCGGGAAAATTGGCGCCGCTCGACCGCCGGGCATCCCGCCCCGCAGCGTAATCACGCCGTTCGAAAGGGCCGACGGCGACTGGGGACAGCCCGGGTCTCAGCGGGCTTTTCGCCGCCGGCCCCATAACAATTTTAGGAGATTACGACCCGCCGCGTGCGAGTGGACGCTACCCGTTTTCCCTTGGTTCTGTCAGGCAGACTTGGCCCCGGCCACGCGGCCGGCTGCACGGGCCGAGCGGTTGCGCCACCAGCGGCGGACGAGGTCAACCATGGCCAGGAGCCCCGCGAGCGGCGAAAGAACGGCCGCGGCGTAGACGAAGAGCAGCCACGTGAGTGTTGCAATCGGCGGCTGGTTGGTACTGAGAAGTGACAGGCCGCCGAAGAAGGCGACCGTCCAGAAAAGCACTACGCCAAAGAGCACCGCCGCAGCAGGGAAATACTCGTTTGTCACTACGGTCATCACAGTGTTCAATGCTCTTCCTCCTGACTCATTTGGCGCCGGACATCACCGCGTCAATCTCAGTATGAAGGCAGCGAATGCAGGATCCCGGCAGGACGCAGAAAGCGTGACGAAAATAACCTCAGCCCACGCCTGGGACCACCTGTCCTGAGCCGATTTCCGCCGCCGCCTAATCTTTCGTTTGCGCATCCAGGTCGGCCAGCGCGGCACGCAGCCGGGCGTCGGCGTCGTTTGCCACTTCGTGCACTTCCGGGCTGTCGCTGAGCTGCACCATGGTCTGCGGATCTATGGCCTGGATGGTGGTGACCTCCGCACTCTTGCCGCGGCGCACCACAACATTGCACGGCAGCAGCGCGCCGAGGTCCGGTTCGGCGGCAAGCGCACGGCTGGCCAGGGCAGGGTTGCAGGCGCCCAGGATGACGTAGTCGCCGAGCGCTTCGGCAGCGTCGGCGCCAAGCTTGGCCTCGAAGGTCGCGCGGACATTGATCTCCGAGAGAATGCCGAACCCTTGTCCGGCGAGCGCTTCACGCGTCCGTTCGACGGCGTCGCTCCAGGACAGCGGGACGGTCACAGTGTGGGTGTAGGTCATGGGGTCTCCTCTTTGTATTGGCGAATGGCTTTGCATTGGCGGTTGGCGGTTTGAATGAGGCTTATGCCAGGGACAGGAAGAGCTTTTCCAGGTCTTTCGTGTTCATGCCTGCGTCCTTACGGACAATGCATTGCTCAAGCCCGCTGGCAATGATGGCGAACCCCGCGCGGTCCAGCGCCTTAGAGACCGCCGCGAGTTGGGTGACGATGTCTTTGCAATCGCGCCTCTCCTCCAGCATTCGGGTCACGGCAGACAGCTGCCCCTGGGCTCGCTTGAGCCTGTTGATGACCGGGGTGAGGTCGGTTGAATCGAGTTCCATGATGTCTCCGGAGAAGGGGTTGCCAGAGTTCAAGGCTATACCCCCAGGGGTGTTTTTGACTACCCCCGGGGGTATCTGTAATACTCGGTGGGGTATTCAGCTTTCGTCTGATCCGTCTTGAAAGGACATCCATGACACGCCCCTCCGCTTCACCGGCTGCCCCCGCAGTCACCGCCCTGGATCCGGAAACGCTGCAGAGCTGGTTTCAGGAACACAAGGACCTCGTGGTGATCGACGTGCGCTCGGCCGCAGAATTCCAGTCCCTGCACATCCGCGGTTCATACAACGTTCCGCTCCCGCTGCTTTCCGAGCACACCGACGAACTGGCCACCCGGCTGGGAAGCCGCGTAGTACTCGTGTGCCAGTCAGGCGCACGTGCCGAGCAGGCACGGCAGCGCCTCGGCGGAGCCGGCATCGGCACCGCCTATGTCCTGACCGGCGGCGTGCCGGGCTTCGCGGCTGCCGGCGGCGACGTTGTCCGCGGCAAGGCCCGCTGGGACCTTGAGCGCCAGGTCCGCCTTGCTGCCGGTTCCCTCGTGGTGCTGGGCCTGGCCGGCGGCAAATTCGTCTCGCCCAAGATCCGCCTGCTCGCGGGCGCCATCGGCACGGGCCTGACCTTCTCGGCCGCGACCAACACCTGCGCCATGGGCCAAGCGATCTCGGCCATGCCGTGGAACAAGGCGGCGAAGGAGCCTACCCGCGAATCCGCCATTCTGCAGCTGCCCGCGGCGGCAGAGCAGATCGAACCGGACCGGACACAGGCGGCATGATTCCAGCCTTGGCACTGGGGCTGCTCGTTGGGATTGTGCTCGGGGTGGTCGGGGGCGGCGGGTCAATCATCGCCGTCCCGGCCCTGGTCTACGGAGTGGGCCTGAGCCCCGCGGAAGCCATCCCCACCTCCCTGCTGGTGGTCGGCCTCTCTTCGCTGGCAGCACTCCTGCCCCGGTTCCGCGAAGGCATCAACTGGCCCGTTGTCCTACTGGTCGGCGCCGCCGGCATTCCTGCGGCGTGGGGAGGCGCGGCCGTGGGTCGCCTCCTGGATCCGAACGTATTGATGCTCGCATTCGCGGGCATCATGGTGGTTGCCGGCATCCGTATGCTGATGCGCACCAGCGAGGTCGAGGGAACGTGCAGCACCGGACCCACCCGGGCCTTCCGCTCCTGCGCCCCCAAGGCGGTCGGAGTCGGACTGCTGGTCGGTTTCCTCACCGGACTGCTGGGAGTCGGCGGCGGATTTCTCATCACGCCGGCTCTCACCCTCTTCCTGGGGCTGCGCATGAAGCAGGCCGTCGCATCGTCCCTGGCCATCATTGTCATCAACTCCGCGGCGGGCTTCGGGGCCCACGCCGCCGGCTTCACCATTGAGTGGTCAACAGCCCTGGCCCTCACGGTCCCCGCAATCCTCGGCTCACTCGCCGCAGCGCGTCTGGCGCGTTTCCTCAAGGACAGGCACGTCCGCGTCTCGTTCGCTGTTCTGATTTTCGCCGTAGCCGCCTGGGTCACTGCAAGCACCGTCACAGCCTGACCGGTATCCGCCGGCCCCGCCCCCATCCCGCCCGACCCCAAAAAGGAGAACCTCATGGGCCTGATCGACGCGCTGAAGAAGGCTTTCAGCAAACCCTATAAAACCGTCTCAGTGGCCGAAGCCAAGGAGCTCCTCGCCTCCCGGGCGGTACTGATTGACGTCCGTTCCGCGCAGGAATGGCGGAGCGGACACGCGCCACAGGCCAAGCACCTGCCTCTGGACAGGCTGCAGACCGGCGCACCCGGCCTGCAGAAGGACCGGCCAGTCGTCGCGATGTGCCAGTCGGGAGTCCGCTCGGCGTCAGCCGCGCGGCTGCTCGCCGGCCAAGGCTACGAGGCGTATTCGCTCCGCGGCGGCATCGGGGCCTGGCGCCAGGCCGGCGAACCGGTCCGCTAAACACTCAACACACACTCCGGAAAGGAACCCGCCATGGCAGAAATCACCGTCACCGAAACCGAGCAGCAGCGCGCCAGCGCACAAATCCTCGACGTCCGCGAAGACTTCGAAGTCATCGAAGGCATGATCCCCGGCGCCCTGCACATCCCCATGGGGCAGCTGCAGGCCCGCCTGTCCGAACTGGACCCTGGAGTTCACGTCATTGTGGTCTGCCGCAGCGGCAACCGCAGCGCCCGGGTGGCAGATGCACTCAATGCCGCCGGATTCAGCGCCGACACAATGGCCGGCGGCATGATCGCCTGGAGCCGGGCAGGACTCCCCGCCACCTAACCGACCTGCCTCATCCGCAGCCACAACCCCCAACCCGCCCCACCAGCCCCACGTAAGGAATTCAGCGATGGCAACCATCGACATCACGGAAGAATCGCTTGCCCGGACGCTTGAGGACAACGACATTGTCTTCATCGACTTCTGGGCCGGCTGGTGCGGCCCATGCCGCATGTTCGCCCCCACCTACGACGCCGCCTCCCAGAAGCACCCGGACGTCACCTTTGCCAAGGTGGACACGGAAGCCGAGCAGGCCCTGGCGGCCGCCGCCGGCATCACGTCCATCCCCACACTGATGGCCTTCCGGGACAAGACCCTGGTCTTCTCCCAGCCCGGCGCCCTCAACGCGGCAGGGCTGGAACAGGTGATCCAAGGCGTCAAGAACCTGGACATGGCCGCACTTCGCGCGAAGGCTGCGCAGCAGCAGTCCTGACGACCGGACCGTGGATATCGATAGTGGAAATGCTAGCGAAATGGCGTACCCGCGCCACCCGCTGAGGGGTGGGAAACCACGGCGGCAGAGCATTTTGAATATACCCCCAGGGGTATTACGATTTTGAGTAGACCAACGGGGGACCAGCCAGGAACCCCACAAACTTTCACGAAGGAGAACCCCATGCTTCTCGAGCGCATCTACGACGAAGACCTCGCACAGGCCAGCTACCTCATCGGTTGCCAGCGGAAGGGTGAGGCAGTTGTTGTCGACGCCCGCCGTGACATCGACACCTACCGCTCCCTCGCCGCAGCCAACGGCATGAAGATTGTGGCTGTCACGGAGACCCACATCCACGCCGACTACCTCTCAGGCACCCGCGAACTGGCTGCCGCAACGGGCGCCAAAATTTACGTCTCCGGCGAAGGCGGCCCGGACTGGCAGTACGGATTCGACGGCGAGCGCCTGTTCGACGGCAGCAAGATCACCATCGGCAACATCACCGTCCAGGCCCTCCACACCCCGGGACACACGCCGGAACACCTGTCCTTCCTGATCACCGACGGCGCGTTCAGCTCCGAACCCGGATACCTGCTTTCCGGCGACTTCGTGTTCTCCGGCGACCTTGGGCGCCCCGACCTCCTGGATGAGGCCGCAGGCGGCGTGGACACGCGCTTCGAAGGCGCGAAGCAGCTGTTTACCAGCCTGCGTGACAAGTTCCTTACACTGCCCGACTTCGTCCAGGTCTACCCGGGGCACGGCGCCGGCAGCGCCTGCGGCAAGGCCCTCGGCGCCATCCCGTCGTCGACGGTCGGCTACGAACGGCTGTACGCGTGGTGGGGTCCTTACCTGGCCGCCAACGACGAGCAGGGCTTCATCGACGAGTTGCTCGACGGACAGCCGGACGCGCACGCCTACTTCGGCCGCATGAAGCGCCAGAACCGCCAGGGCCCGGCCGTCATGGGCGAACGCGCCCCGCTCGCGGAACTGGACACTGCCGCCGTCGCCCGTGACCTGGCGGCAAACAAGTTGACCTTCGTGGATACCCGACCCAACACCGAGGTGCACAAGGGCACCGTGGCAGGCGCCCTGAACATCCCCGCCGGCAAGTCCGTTGCGAGCTTCGGCGCATGGGCCGTTGACCCGGAACGGGACAGCCGACCTCTGGTGCTGCTGGCTTC
Source organism: Arthrobacter sp. LjRoot78 (assembly GCF_964254335.1). NCBI lineage: Bacteria > Bacillati > Actinomycetota > Actinomycetes > Micrococcales > Micrococcaceae > Arthrobacter > Arthrobacter sp. LjRoot78. The sequence goes on from NZ_CAXUTG020000001.1 coordinate 4,273,081, forward strand.
GGGACAGGAGCAGGCCCAGGAGATGTGGGACCACCTGGTCCGCGTCGGAATCGACAACGTGGGCGGCTACGTGACCAGCGTCGACGGGCTGCCCGCAGCGACGCCGCGCCTGGTCCAGCCCGAGGAACTCGACGGCTTCGACGCCGCAGTTGTCCTCGACGTCCGCAACCGTACCGAACACACGGCCGGGCACATCCCCGGTTCCAAGCAGCTGAGCGGCGGCCGGGTGCTCTGGAACCTGGACCAGCTCCCCACGGGCGGCACCATCGTGACCTACTGCCAGAGCGGCGTCCGCAGCTCCGTAGCGGCCAGCACGCTGCGCCACGCCGGGTACGACGTCGTGGAGCTCGACGGCAGCTACGCCGCCTGGGCCGCCCGGGAAGCGTCGCTGCAGTCGGCTTCGGCCCGCTAACCCGGGCCGCCTGGCCTGAACCGCAAAGGCCCCCGCCCGGATATTTCCGGACGGGGGCCTTTGCGCGGGGGCGCACCATCGCGTCTACTGGCACGCGCCAGTAGCATGGGCGAATGAGCCAAGTCACATGCGATCTGACCATCTCCCTTGACGGGTTCCTCGCCGGACCGAACCAAAGCCTGGCGGAACCGCTGGGCGAGGGCGGAGAGCTCCTGCACAGGTGGCAGTTCGAAGAAGCCGAGTCCAACGTAGCGGCGCGCGAAGGCATCCTCGCGGCAGGCGCCTTCATCATGGGACGGAACATGTTCGCAGGGCCCGGGCCCGGGGCGTGGGGTGAGGACTGGCGGGGATGGTGGGGCGAGGAGCCGCCCTACCACGCACCGGTATTCGTACTCACCCATCATCCACGCGAGCCCCTGGAGATGCAGGGCGGGACGACGTTCAACTTCGTGACCGACGGGATCGAATCGGCGCTGGACCAGGCGCGGAAGGCCGCCGGCGGCAAGGACATCGCCATTGCCGGCGGAGCACAGACCGCCCGCCAGTACCTTTCAGCGGGGCTGATCGACGAGCTGCGCCTCCACATCGCACCCATAGTCCTGGGAGCAGGCGAGCGGCTGTTGGACGGCGTCGGGAACCTCAACCTTGAGCCGACGGAAGTGAGCGGGACCAGCCTTGTCACCCACGTGCGCTATCGGGTAACCCGCTGAAGCGCTAACGCTCAATCGCCGAACGTCAGTTAGCGGACGTTGCGGTGGCAGTCGAATACGATCTTGTGATGCCTCTCCTTATCGCTCCGGACGTAAGCTACCAATCCTCCTGGCTGGAGGGATCCGCAGAATTCGGCGGCGCCCGCCGGGACGGCGGCGGCGCGGAGGACTGGCCCCTGGACGAACTCAGGGACGCCGGGTCGTTCCGCCGCTTTGTCGACGCGCTCGTAGCGGATGCTTTGCCGGAGAGCCCGCGGAAGCCTGGGCACGTGCCCTGCACGTACTTGTGGATCGTAGAGGGCGACACATTCCTTGGCTCGCTGGCCATCAGGCACGAACTGAACGATTTCCTCCTCAACGAGGGCGGGCACATCGGCTACAGCGTACGGCCTTCCGCAAGGCGTCGCGGCCACGCAGCCAGTGCGCTGGCCCACGCCCTACCGATGGCCCGGGAACTGGGAATCCCACGGGTCCTGCTCACGTGCGATGTCAGTAACGCTGGCTCCCGGGCGACCATCGAAAAGAACGGCGGCGTCTACGAGGACACGCGCAACGGCAAACGCCGCTACTGGATTGATATCGCCTAACGTGACGCGCCCGGAATGAACTGGACGGGCAGGAGTCCGGGCCAGGGTCTACACTGAACTTATCGAACATATATTCGAATAAGGGTGTGTTGTGGGCATAGTTATCGGTCCCCGCGTGATAGAGGCGGGCGCGTCCCTGCTGTCGGTGCTGATCTCCCCGGTGCCGGTCGCAGCGGGCTATCCCTCGCCCGCGCAGGACTACTTTGACGGCAGGATCGACCTCAATGAACACCTCATCAAGGACATCACCAGCACGTACATCGTGCGGGTGTCCGGGGATTCGATGGAAGGAGCCGGGATCAGCGACGGCGACGAACTGATCGTCAACCGCGCCCTCCGCCCCACAGACGGTTCGGTGGTCATTGCTGTCCTGGACGGCGAGCTGACCATCAAACGGCTCAGGATCACAGCATCCGGAGTACTGCTTCAGGCGGACAACCCCCGGTATCCGGACCTCCGGGTTCCAGCGTTGTCTGACCTGGTCATCTGGGGCGTGGCAACCCGCTGCCTGCACCATGTCTGAGACGCCGGAAAGGTATGAGACGCGGGCAACGGGCACCATCCGGCAGATCGCCCTGGTGGACGTCAACTGCTTCTACGCCTCCGCGGAACGGGCATTCGACCCATCGCTCGAAGGCCGCCCCCTGGTAGTCCTGTCCAACAACGACGGCTGCGCCGTCACCCGGTCCCCCGAAGCCAAGGCACTTGGGATCAGCGTCGGAGAACCATGGTTCAAGATCGCTCCCCGCGCCAAGGAATGGGGACTGGTGGCAAAATCCAGCAACTACGAGCTGTACGGGGATATCAGCGCCCGCGTCATGGAGCTGCTGTCCCGCTACTCGGCCTGGCTGGAGGTCTACAGCATCGACGAAGCTTTCCTGGGAGTCAAAGGCACTCCGGACGAACTGCTGCGGCTCGGACAAACCATCAAGTCCGCTGTCCGCCGCAACGTCGGAGTCCCGGTCTGCGTGGGAATAGCCGGCACCAAGACGCTCGCGAAGCTGGCCAACAAATGGGCGAAAAACAACCCGGGACTCAACGGCGTGTGCCACTGGGACTCCATGCCGGCACCTGCCCGCGAAGCACTGATGGCCCGGCTGTCCGTCATCGAGCTCTGGGGCGTGGCCACCCGGCTCACCAAGCGCCTGAACGGGATGGGCATCCACTCCATCCTGGACCTTGCCCGCGCCAATCCGGTACGGATCCGGGACCGCTTCTCAGTGGTGCTGATGCGCACTGTCCTGGAACTGCAGGGCACTGCGTGCATTCCCTTGGAAGAAGAGCGGATTGGACGTGACCAGCTCATCTTCAGCCGGTCATTTTCCACGCCTATCACCACCGCGGGGGACCTGCGGCAGGTCATGAGTGTCTATGCCCAGCAGGCCAGCGCCCGCCTGGCCAAGCACGGGCTGCAGGCCAAGGTCCTCACCGCTTTCGCCGGTACCTCGCACTACAACCCCCAGGACACGTCCTATCCCTCGGTCTGCGTGACGCTGCCGATGCCCACCGCGGATCCCGTGCTTTTGACCCGCGCCTCGCACACCCTGCTGCCCCGGATCCAGGAAGGCACCAGGTACGTCCGTGCGGGCATCATGGTCACCGACCTGAGGCCCACGGGGCAGCAGTCGCCGCTGCCTGCATTTGCGAACCCGCACGAGGAGCGCGGCATCGGAACACTGCTGGAAGACATCAGCCGCCGGTACGGCAGGGGTTCCGTGGGGCTGGGACACGCAGGCATCCGGGGAGGCCCGGACTGGTCCATGCAGCGCACCATGCTCTCGCCCAGATACACGACTCACTGGGATGAGCTACCCGTGGTCAAAGCAGCCTGAGCCCCCGCTGTTACACTCTGCTCATGATCGGGCTTCCCTTCGCGGGAGATGGGCTTGTGCACGGCGTTCTGACGGGGCTGGGAATCTTCGCGGCCCTGTTGTTTTACGCCTATGAGAAGCGCCGCCGCGGCCTTACTGATCCCCGCCTCTGGCCCATTGCCGGTTTCGCTGTGGCCTTCGGGGCAATCGGCTCCCGGCTGCTCACGTGGGATGTTTCCCGACAAATCTCCCTGGCCGACTGGTGGGGCAACGGCGACCGCAGCATCCTCGCCGGCCTGGTCGGGGCATGGTTTGGGGTCCATCTGGGCAAACGGCTGACAGGCTACCGGGAATCCACCGGTGACCTGCTTGCACCGTCGGTCGCACTGGCGCTGGTTCTCGGGCGCGGGGGGTGCCTCCTCACCGAACTGCCCGGCACTCCGACCGGCGGGGCGTGGGGAATCGTACTCACGCCCGGGCAGGCTGCGTTGATCGGCGGGCCCGCCGGAGCAGGGCTCCATCCATCCTTTGCGTACGAGATCGTGTTCCATGCCATTGCGTTCGCCGTCATGTGGCGCTTTCGCGATCGCCTCGCGCACCCCGGGGACCTTTTCATCTGCTACGTGACCTGCTACGCGCTGTTCAGGTTCGGGGTGGAGTTTGTCCGCGGCAACGAGGTGCTCTGGCTGGGAATGAGCCGCCCCCAGTGGTTCCTGCTGGCGGTCCTCCCGCTGTTGGCCTGGCGGATGCGTCGGGTGTTCGGGAAACCGGTCCGTCCTGAGTTGAAGGGAAGAGTGGCATGAGCGAGGACAACCCCGACGTTCCCCGGAACCCACCCCCGCCGGAATACCAGGGCGGGCCGCCGCAACAGCCAAAGCGCGGCTCCATGGGACTCGGAATCCTGTTGGGGGTTCCCGCCCTGTATGCCCTCTATTTCGGGACAACATTGGGTATCGCTCCGGATGAAGGGTACAAGACCTTCCTCGCTGGGCCTGCAGCGTTCATACCAATCGCCGTGTATCTGGCGGTGGCCGTTGTGCTGGCGGTGCGGCCACGCACGTCCCGGCTGGGTGCGGGGCTGCTTATCGGACTGGGAGTCTTCACCCTGCTCGGCGGTGGGATCTGCGTCGGATTCCTCGCGCAGATGAGAGCCTGAGATGAATCCGTCCTCGTTCTCTTCCCGGCAGGCGCTGCCCGGCCCCGGCCAACCGCTGCGCGGTGACCGCATTCACCGGTATGTCACGGCGTTCTGTCCCCGCTGCCACGAGACAAACCCGCCGCTCGCCCAGGTGCGGCGCCTTTCCGGGGTGCTGCTTGTCCGTGACGACCGCGTGTGGCTCGAACGCGGCTGCCCCGACCACGGCCTGGTGCGCACCCTGTACGACGAATCCCCCGAAATCCTGCGGTACCTGGAGAAATGGCAGGCACCCACCAAACAGCATGTCCCCGACCAGGCGGACAACTACCGGCCCGTGCCCGAGGCGTACGCCTATGGACTTCCCGCCATGCAGACCCAGCACACGTGCATCCTTTTGCAGGACATCATCGAGCACTGCAATCTGCGCTGCCCCACCTGCTTCACCTCGTCCGGCCCGCAGCTGCAGGGGGTCGCGCCGCTCACCGAGGTGCTCGCGAATGTGGATACACGGCTGGCCCGCGAGAACGGGCGCCTTGATGTGTTGATGCTGTCCGGCGGCGAGCCCACGCTGTATCCCCATCTTGCCGAACTGCTCGAGGAGCTGGTTGCACGGCCGATCGTCCGGATCATGGTGAACAGCAACGGCATGTTGATCGCGACCGACGACGACCTGCTCGCCTTGCTGACGAAGCATCGCGACCGGGTGGAGGTGTACCTCCAATACGACGGCCCCTCCAAGGAGGCGTCGATCCACCACCGCGGGGGAGATCTGACCCGCTACAAGGATGCGGCAATCTCGCGCCTGTCCGAGGCGGGCGTCTTCACGACCCTGACCATGACGGCAACCCTCGGTGTCAACGACGGCGAGGTGGGTGACGTCGTCATGCGGGCGCTGGAGACCCCGTTCGTGGGTGGTGTCGCCCTGCAGCCCGTGTTCGGTTCCGGCCGCGGCCACGGCATCGACCCCGTGGACCGGCTCACCCACACGGGTGTCCTTGCACGGCTGGCCGGGCAAACCAACGGTGTGGTCTCGTGGCATGACCTGACGGCCCTTCCGTGCTCGCATCCGCACTGCGCGTCCGTGGGCTACATGCTGAAGGACGATTCCGGGGTCTGGCGGTCGCTGACCGCCCTCATCGGGCACGACCAGCTGCTGGCCTGGCTGGAGCTCAACCCCGACAGCATCGCCAACCGCATCGCCGACAGCGCGATCCCGCTCGAGCTGCGCAGCCTCATGAAGTCATCGCTGCTCGACCTGCTGAGCGAACAGTCATCGCTGTCCCACCCACGCACGGCCGACCTCTGGAAGAACATCTGCACGCAGTGCGACCTCGGCATCGGGACGCTCACCACCCTGGCAGCCGGCAAGCTCCCGGGCCAGCAGCAGCGACTGCGCAGGCTCCTCGCCGAACGCGTCACCCGCATCATGGTGAAGCCGTTCATGGACATTTCCACCATGATCGAAGAACGGCTCACGCAATGCTGCGTCCACGTGGGAACCAAGAGCGACGCCGGCGATCACCAGTGCGCCCCGTTCTGCGCAGTGCAGGCGTGGCCGGCCCTGTCCAGGCAACGGATGAGCACTGCCACGGGTCAGCAGCTGCTCCCGGTGCGTCAGCTCCGGGGAGGCTGATGATGAGTTCCGATTCGGACGCCCGGCGCATCGCGGCAGGACCGTTGCCCTCGCAGCTGGTGCCCCACCGGGACGGCATCCCGCAGGACGCCGCGCCGTTCGATCCGCTCCGCCTCTGCATCTTCGCCACGATCGCGTTGCTGGGCTGGCTGACCGGTCCTGTGGCCCTGGCTGTGTTCGCGGCCATCGGGTTCGCAGGCTACTGGAAAGCACGCCGGAGGGGCCTGAAGAAGTCGAACTGCTACCTGCGCGACACCAGGCTTGTCATCGGCTATCTCGGCCTTCTCCTGGCCGCCGGCCTCTGGGGGATCTACGCGCTGGCCGCGCGCCTGATTGGCTTCTGAGCAGGCATCCGGCTCAGGCAGCCAGCGGGGATCCGAACATTTCGGCGGCCCGCCGCAGCAAGTGCTCCGGAACATCAGCTTCGCCGCCGCGTTCAGTCCGGCCCAGGAACACAGCAGTGCCACGGGCGGCATCGGACAGGTCAAGCCCCGCCTCGCGGATAAGTTGGGCAGCGCGGATGTTCGGCGGCAAGTTCATCAGGTGGCCTTCGGCGTTGAGGTAGACGTGCCAGTCCCCGCGGCTGACGGATTCAAGGTGTCCCCCCACCAGCTGCTGGAGGGTGTCAGTAGTCGCATCAATGGCCACGGTCCTCAGGGCATCGCCCAACCGGACCGGAATGACCAGTGCAGTACATGTAGTGCTCATTTTTCTTTCCTCATACTGATAACTGAGATGCCACTCAATCTGTTCCCGGACGCGGCCGAATCCCGCCGGATGTGACAAAAACCGAAACAATAATGACCCGTCCGTAATGCGGACGGCCCGTGACTAGCCAAGAGGGGCCACCATCCCCCATGCTTGCTCCATGTCCTCAATGTCGAGCCCATACCGGATCATCGCGGTCTGCACCGGAAACATCTGCAGGTCCCCGATGGCCGAGCTGATGCTGGCCGAGGCCTTCGCAGCAGCGGGGCTCGCCGGCACCGTCGTCGTGGATTCAGCCGGAACCACAGCCTATGAGTCCGGCCGCCCCATCGATCCCCGCGCCGCCCGCAAACTGGCGGCCCATCAACTCACCTCGGACCGGCACATTGCGCGGGAGTGGCGCCCCGAGTGGTTCCGTGACCGCCAGCTGATCCTCGCCCTGGACGTGGACCACTACGGCTGGCTGCGGGCGACGGCCCCTGACGGCGAGGCGCTGGCCCGGATCCGGATGCTGCGCAGCTTTGATCCGGCAGTGGCTGGCCGTGACCTCTTGGACCAGGGCATCGAAGACCCCTGGTACGGCGGCCATGCGGACTTTGACGTCACCTGGGACCTCATCAAGGCTGCCGTTCCCGGAATCGTGCACCATGCCCGGCAGGAACTGCAGCAACAGAACTGGTCCGGGCAGCAGGTACGCTCTATTTCATGACCCCTGCACCCGTGATCATTGCCATCGATGGCCGGTCCGGCGCAGGTAAGACCACCCTCGCGATCGAGCTTGCCGCCCGGCTGCGGGAGCACCACAAGGTCTCGCTGTTCCATCTGGAGGACGTTTATCCCGGCTGGAACGGGCTGGCGGCGGGCATCGAGCGCTATGCCACCACCGTGCTGGCTCCGCTGAGCCGCGGCGAAGCTGCTGACTGGGTCAGCTGGGACTGGGAGAAGCACTACGACGGCCAGGCTCGCACAACGCTGCCGGCAGAGATCGTGATCGTGGAGGGCGTGGGTGCAGCCGCGGCATCCGCCCGCCCGATGCTGGACGCCGTGATCTGGTCGGAGTCTTCCGACGACGACCGCCGCACCCGGGCGCTGGCACGCGACGGCAGCACCTACGAACCCTTCTGGGACCAGTGGGCCGCGCAGGAGGATGAGTGGCTGGCATCGGATCCGGTGCCGGACCTTGCCGAGATCCGGGTGCTCAACCGGGCCGACGGCACCGCCCAGGACGACGTCCTCCAGGCGCTCCTGCACCTGCCGGCCCTCGCCGCAGTGCTGCTGCCGGAGCTCTCGGCACGCCTCGGCCTTCAGCTGCATGCCGAGCGGCTGGACTGCGTGCCTGATGCCGCCCGGCTCTTCCACACCCTCTACGGCCGCTCGACACGCGCGGTGTGGCTGGACTCCTCGCTTCGGACGGAGGGGACGCCCGCCGAACGCAGCCGCTTCAGCATTCTGGCAGACGACGGCGGCAGGTTCGGCCAGGACGTCCGGCACCGTTCCGGCGTAACCCGGCTGACCATCGGCACCGCCACGGTGGCCACCGCCGGGCCGTTCTTCCGCTGGCTCGACGGTGTCTGGGGCCGCCGCGCGCTCCGCCCGCCGGAGGGCTACGCCTGCGAATTCACCCTCGGCTGGCTGGGCTATTTGGGTTACGAGCTCAAGCGCGAAACCGGCGGCAGCGACGTTTCGTCGGGAACCCCCGACGCCGCCATGATCTTCGCGGGCCGCGCCGTGGTCCTGGACCACCGCGACGGCAGCGTGTGGCTCCTCGCACTGGAGGCCCCCGACACCGCGGAGTGGCTGGCACTGGCCCGCTCGGCGGTCACGGCGGCAGCGACTGCCGATCCTCTCGGAGGCACCGCCGTCGGGGTCGGCGCCGTCGGAGGCGCCATGGGCACCGTCGTCCGCACCGGAACCAAGCCCGCTCCGGTGTTCACGGGCCGCGACACCGAAACCGCATACAAGGTCAAGATCGCCGACGCGCAGCATGAAATTGCCGAGGGGAACACCTACGAGGTCTGCCTCACCACCGCCGTCAGCGCCGACGTTCCGGCCGATCCCGCCGGACCGGGGCTGGACGCCTGGGCGACGTACCTGGCCCTGCGCCGGAAGAACCCGGCGCCGTTCGCCAGCTACCTGCGGTTCGGCGAGCTGACGGTTGCCAGCACATCACCGGAGCGTTTCCTGCGGATAGCGGCCGACGGCGCCATGCGCGCCGAGCCGATCAAGGGAACCCGCCCCAGGGCCGCGGAACCCGCCCGTGACGAGGAGCTGCGGCGCCAGCTGGAGGCCTCGCCCAAGGACCGGGCCGAGAACATCATGATCGTGGACCTGCTCCGCAACGACCTGAGCCACTTCGCCGTAGCCGGATCAGTCACCGTGAGCAGGCTCTGCGCCATCGAAAGCTATGCCACGGTCCACCAGATGGTCAGCACCATCGATGCGAAACTGAAACCCGGGCTGCCGCGCGCCGAAGCGGTGGCCGCATGCTTCCCCGCAGGGTCCATGACGGGGGCGCCGAAGATCAGCACCATGGCCATCCTGGACCGTCTGGAAGAGGCGCCGCGCGGGGTCTATTCGGGCGCCATCGGCTATTTTTCGCTGAGCGGCGCGATGGATACGGCGGTGGCCATCAGGACCCTGGTGATCCGCCCGGATGGTGCAGGCGGCTCGGAACTGAGCCTCGGCGTCGGCGGTGCCATCACCGCGGATTCCTCCCCGCAGGAGGAGTACGACGAAATCCGCACCAAGGCGTACGGGGTCCTCTCTGCGCTTGGCGCGGAGTTTCCGGAAGGCTGACTCCGGCAGGCTGAGCTACTGCAGCGTGGCCGTCAGCCGGGCGACGTTGTCCACGTACTTGACGGCCATGGGGCGCTCCATCCAGTCCTCGAGCGTCAGCTCACGGGAAATGCCCCGGTAGGTGTCTTCCACGGCGCGCATCTTGGCCACGATGTCGGCGCCCAGGAGCATTACCGACACCTCCAGGTTCAGCGAAAAGGACCTCATGTCCATGTTGCTGGACCCCAGGACGGCCACTTCGTCGTCAATGGTGAAGTGCTTGGCGTGCAGCACAAACGGTGCCTTGTACAGGTAGATCCGGACGCCCGCTTCCAGCAGCGCCTCGTAGTACGACTGCTGCGCATGGTGGACCAGGAACTGGTCCCCCTTTTCCGAGACGAAAAGTTCGACGTCGACGCCCCGCTGCGCCGCCGTCGTCACCGCATAAAGCAGCGAATCATCCGGGACGAAGTACGGACTGCAGATGGAGATCTTGTGCTGGGCGGAGTAGATGAGGGTGTTGAAGAGTCGCAGGTTGTTCTCGGTGATGAAGCCGGGGCCGCTGGGCACGGCCTGGGCGGTCACGGCGCCCGCGGCCGACTCCGGCCGGTGGGCCAGCTGGTCCTCCAGGGACTCGTCCGTCTCGCTGAGCCAGTCGGTGGCGAAGACCACGTTGAGTGTGGTGACAATCGGTCCGCGCAGGCAGGCCATGAGCTCTACCCATTCGCGTCCCACTTTGCGGTGCCGGGGGTTGTTGTAGGAGGGCTCGATCAGGTTCTGCGAGCCCGTGAAGGCGATTTCGCCGTCGATCACCATGATCTTGCGGTGGTTGCGCAGGTCGGGACGGCGCCACTGGCCGTGGACGGGATTCAGCGGGAGCATGGGCCGCCACTGGATCTTGCTTGCCTTGAGGCGTCGGATGAGCTTCCGATAGCCCTTGATCCGCAGGGTGCCGAGGTGGTCGAACAGCACACGGACCTGGACCCCACGCTCCGCCGCCTCTTCCAGGGCCGTGAAAAGGTCGTCAGTGATGTGGTCCGTGCTCATGATGTAGAACTCGGCGTTGACGAACTCTTTGGCCTCACGGACGGCGGCGGCCATGGCCTTGATGGAGTCGGGGTACCCGGGCAGCAGCTCCACGCTGTTGCCGTCCACCATGGGCAGTGAACCGAGGGTCTTGTTCAGTTCGGCCGCCGAGGCCACCCATTCCGGGCCGTCGTACTCGCTTTCGACGGCGGCCAGCTGGGACGTCCCGGCGCGGACCCGCTTATTCACGGCATCCTGCTGGGCCCGGCGCTTGCGGGAGAGCTTGAAGTTTCCGAACAGCAGGAACAGGATCAGGCCGAGAGCGGGCACGAAGAAGATCCCCAGCAGCCAGGCCATGGCCGTGGTAGGGCGGCGGTTGCCAGGAATGATGCCCAGCGCCAGCACCCGGATTATCAGGTCAACAATGCTCAACGCCAGCACGAGCCAGTAAGGCGCGGTGCCCACCAGCGGAAACGGCCACAACACAGACAGACTCCCACGGTTATTCCCCCGCCGGACCGGTTCCGGAAAGGCATCCAGCACAGCCTATCCCGCGGCCGGCATCCAGGGCCGAGGATAAGCTTGAGGCATGACTCCTGCTGCCCCGGCCACCGTTCTCGTATTCCTTGATCCCCGCTTCGACGACGGCCGGATTGCCGATGCTTCGCAGCCGCAGCTGATGGCCACGGACCAGGGTGCCACCCGGGGCGACGGCGTGTTTGAGTCCATGCTGGCCGTGGGCGGAAACCCGCGGAAGCTCGACGCCCACCTGCGGCGGCTGCAGGGTTCGGCCACCGCACTCGAGCTTGAAATCCCGGCTGAGGATGCCTGGCGCCGGGCCATTGCGACGGCGGTCGGCGAATACCGCTCCCAGCATCCCGCTGGCACACCGGAGGAGGACGAGACGGTGGTAAAGCTGATCTGCACCCGCGGCGCCGAGGGCGGAGCAGCCCCCACGTGCTGGGTCCAGGCTTCGGCAGTCCCGGCGGCAGGCCGGAGGCAGCGCGAAACCGGGATCGACGTCATCCTCCTGGACCGCGGCTACGACAGCGAAGTGGGCGAACGGGCACCATGGCTGCTGCTCGGCGCCAAGACGCTCTCCTATGCGGTGAACATGGCGGCCCTACGCCACGCCCACAACCAGGGAGCAGACGACGTCATCTTCACGTCGTCCGACGGCCGCGTCCTTGAAGGCCCCACGTCCACGGTCCTGCTCGCGCACCTTGACACGTCCGACGACGGCGCCGGCGGCACCCGAACAGTACGCCGCCTCATCACACCGCAACTGGACAGCGGCATCCTGCCGGGCACCTCACAAGGTGCGCTTTTTGCCGCCGCCAAGGCCGCGGGCTGGGAGCTCGGCTACGGTCCGCTGGAACCGCGGGACCTCTTCGACGCCGACGCAGTGTGGCTGATTTCCAGCATCCGGCTGCTGGCCCCCGTGAACCACATCGACGGCAAGGAAATCGGCACACCCGCCCTGCGGAAGCAGCTGACCGACGAACTCAACGAGCTGTTCGCCACGATCGAGTAGAGCTCCCACCCCCGGGACGCTCTCTCACTTTTCGTCGCCTTCCCCCGGACGCTCTCTCACCTGGTCTGCGGCCGCGCGGGCTGCCGCGTCGATGCGGGCGCAGTGCGCTGCCCATTCCTCCGAAGTGCGCGACGTCAGGTTGGGGTCGCCGGGCCGCTGGCCTGCTGAACCGTCGATGAGCTCACGGAGGATGTCCGCGTGGCCCAGGTGGTGCGCCGTTTCCACGCACATGTGCACCAGGATCTGGTGGAGGGAAACGTGCCTCCGCTCCTCCGGCCACCACGGAACCACCCCTGGCGCGTCCAGCGGCAGCGCGTCAATGGTGGCGTCACTGTGCGCGGCAGAAAAATGGTGGAGCTCGATGATCTGCTCCCGGGTCTGGTCCGCGGGCGCCCACAGGTCGGCGTCAGGCTCGGCATCGTCGTCAAGCCACGGGAGGTCCATCGGTGCCGGCCGCCCGAAGACCTCGCCGAGATAACCGAGTTCCACGCTGGCCACGTGCTTGACCAGGCCGAGCAGGTTGGTACCTGTGGGCGTCAGTGGCCTCCGCGCGTCGTACTCGTCCAGCCCGTCGAGTTTGGCGAGCAGGTTCGCACGCCGGGTGCGCAGGTAGCTGTGCAGAGTTGCTTTGTCATCCATAGCGGGCACTATACCGACGCTCTCTCATGTCCTGAGCGCCCCGGCCCAGGCAGCAGGAAGCGACAGGGCGTCCCGTTATGAACAGCAGGAACTGCGAGAGCGTCTAGTTGGCCGGGCCGCCGGACCCCGAGGTGAAGGCTTCCTCGTCGGCGGCGGTCCGCCAGGCTGCCCAGTCCAGCGGCTGCACCGATGGGCGGCCCAGGAGGTACCCCTGCCCGAAGGCCATCCCCAGGTCCATGACCGCGGTCAGCTCGGCCTGGGTTTCGATCCCTTCCGCAACCAGGTCCGCGCCGATCTGCCGGGCAAACTCCACCATGGCAGCGCCCAGGGTTTTCTGGCCCGCCGCATGGTCGATTCCCGCAATGAGGTTGCGGTCGAGCTTGATGATGTCCGGGCTGAGGTGCTTGACCTGGCTCATCGAGCCGAAACCCGCGCCGGCGCCGTCAACAGCCACCCGGAGTCCGCGCAGCCGGAGCGGTGCAAGTGCCGTAACGACAGGATCGTATTCGTCCTCGGCAAGCCGCTCTGTCAGCTCAATGACGAGCCGGTCCATTGCCAGCCTGGAGTGCTCCACGAACGCCCGGAGCCGCGGGTCAAGGCAGGTGGCCGGTGAGAGGTTGAGCGCCACGTAGACGTTCTCCGGCAACTGCTCTGCGGCCACCAGGGCTGCCTGCAGCGCAGCAAATTCAAGGTCGGGCCCGAGGCCCACGGCCGCTGCCTCGTTGAACCAGTGATCCGCGCTGGCGCCGTCGTCGCTGACAAACCGTGTCAGTGCCTCAACACCGATGACGTCACGGGTGGAAAGCTCGTGGATGGGCTGGAATGCGGTGAGGAGCATCCTGTCACCGAGAATGGCCTCTATGCGGCGCCTGCTCCGGCGGGTGAACAGCACTGTAGCGCCGTAGTCCTCATCGGGCACGGGCAGGTCAGGGCTGGGCAGGTTGGCCTCAGAGTCGTCCGACTCCTGGCCCGTGATGCTCCGCGTGGCCATCAAATGTTCCAGGAGGGCGCGTTCGGGATTCCCCGGGTTCGATTCCATCCGGCTGCGCAACTGTTCGCGCGCCCACTCGCTCTGCGGAGTGGCGTCATCCAGTACAGACTCGATGATGTTCCACGCCTGGCCACGGATCGTCGGGTCACTCACGTCCGAAGGCGGGATCGACTGGGGTCCCCGGTACGCAGTCGTTTCCCCATCGGTCAATGCTGGAAAAGAAGTCTCATCCATTGACATGGTTTATTCCTTTATAAGTGCTGGTCCCGGCTGAGCCCGGGACCCGTCCTTGAAAACACCGCATGCCGATTCGCGGATGCGGGAACCACGAACGTTTCAAAAGCGTACAACGAGACCGGTCTGTCTGTCTGTAGCTGTATCCGAGTCGTAATGCTAAGCACGCGGCCTATTCCTCCACGAATTCCGCTGCCAGATGGATGTGGTTATCTGCCAGCCACACCGGGTTGAAAGCCTTGCTCAAATAGTTGCTGCCGGCGTCGGGCGCTATTGCCACCACCACCGAGCCATGCGGCGCGGCGCGCGCCACCCTCAGGGCGGCGGCCACGGCAAGCCCGGAAGAGGGCCCGAGGGACAGGCCCTCTTCGTTCAGCAGCCGGTGCTCCGTGGTGTACACCTCGTTGTTCGGAACGCGGAGGAAGCGGTCCACGACGCTGCGGTCGAAAATTTTGGGCCATTCGGCTTCCGGCCAGGAGTTCCCCACGCCGTCCACCAGGATCTCCCCGGGATGGCCCCCGCTGTACACCGAACCAACGGGATCCGCGGCGATCACCTCGACGTGGCCGCCGGTCTTTTCCTTCAGGTACCGGCCGTTGCCGCTGATGGTTCCGCCCGTGCCGATTCCGGCCACGAAATGGGTCACTTTCCCGGCCGTCTGCTGCCAGATCTCCGGCGCGGTCCCTTCGTAGTGGGCCCGCGGGTTTGCCGGGTTGTCGAACTGCTGAGGCCGCCAGGCGCCCGGGTTCTCGGCCGTGATCCGCGCCGCAACGGCCCGTGCGTTCTCCGGCGACTCCGACGGCGCCGTCCAGTCCGTCACCACCACCCTGGCGCCGTAACGGTGCAGCGCGGCGAGTTTCTCGGATGAGATGGTGTCCCCGGTGACCACCACCACAGGATGCCCCGTCAGCGCGCCGATGAGCGCCAGCCCGATCCCGGTGTTCCCCGAGGTGCTCTCCACAATGGTTGCCCCCGGCCGGAGCTCACCGCTCCGCTCAGCCGCGCGGACCATGCTCAGGGCCGTCCGGTCCTTGATGGAGCCGCCCGGGTTATCCGATTCGAGCTTGACGTACACAGTGCTGCCGAGGCCTTTGGAGAGGACATCCAGCGGCACCAGCGGCGTGTTTCCCACCTGCGCCAGGACAGCTGCGGCGTCCGCCGCAACATCAGCGGCCTGAACCGCGTGCCTGCCTGTCATGATGCTCATCGTTGCCTTTCCGTGCTGCCGGCGGGGCCGTCGTCGAATGCGGCGCCCAGGAAGCCGGCGCCTAGGAAGCCGTCCAGTTCTACGGAAGCCTGTTCTACGAGCGCTGCCGCCGGCAGATGCCGGGC
Organism: Arthrobacter sp. LjRoot78; assembly: GCF_964254335.1. Lineage (NCBI taxonomy): Bacteria > Bacillati > Actinomycetota > Actinomycetes > Micrococcales > Micrococcaceae > Arthrobacter > Arthrobacter sp. LjRoot78. Next base: position 4,288,611 of record NZ_CAXUTG020000001.1, read on the forward strand.
CAGGAGGCCGGACAGACGGGCGACGACGGCGGCAGTCCCCTTTCCGAGCGGCCGCACCGCACGGGCTTCCGCCCCGCCCAGCAGGTACGCGGCGGTCAGAGCCTCGATCGCGAGCAACTTCCCGGCGGCGTCCACGGAACGCTCCAGCAACTGGAGGGCCAGCGGCGCCAGGGTGGAGTGGTCTTCGATGTCCGCGGAGAGCGTGGGCGCCCCCAGCGTGGCCGGCGCCGCGAGGACCTTGAGCTCGGACAGCAGGCCGGCCGCCGAATACCAGAGCAGCCCGGGCAGTTCTTCGGGCTCCAGCGTGGCTCCGTTCCTGGCAGCCTCGAGGTGCCGCTGGCGGATCAGGCGCTGCGGCGGGTAAAGCTTGGCAATCCGGCGTTCGCTGCTGATCCCCAGATGGGCCAGTCCCAGGCGCAGCGCCTCGAATGCCAGGGCCAGCTGCATGGGCTGGAAGTTCCCGCCGGACACCATCCGCCCGGAGCCGACGTCGGTGAGCGGGTTGTCGCCCCGGCCGTTGAGCTCCACCTCCAGGGCGTCTTCCAGAGAAGTGACCTGCCACCGGACAGCACCGTGGGTCTGGGGCGCCGCCCGGAAGGACAGCGCGTCCTGCACGGAAACCTTCCGGGTGTGGTCCTCCAGCCAGCCTCCCTCCAGGAGCCCCAGCACGTGGGCCGCCGTGACCGCCTGACCGTGCACGGCTTTGGCAGCCTGCACCGCTGGCGAAAACGGGCTGAGGTTGCCCCCGCCGTCATGCCTTGCCGTCGCCTCAAGCGACAGCGCGAGCGCCGTGTCGGCAAGATCGGCGAGCCGCAGTATGCGGTGCAGCACCAGCGCGCCGACACCGATGGAATAGGAGTTGGAGCTGACCAGGGCCAGGGCCTCGCCGGGCGCCAGTTCCAGCGGAGCCAGCCCGGCGTCGGCCAGCGCCTGCCCGCCGGGCACCAGCTGCCCGTCCGCGCTGACAGCCTGGCCCTCCCCGATGGCGACGGCGGCCACTGCGGCCAGGTGGGTGAGGTCGGCGGAACCAACGGATCCTTCGCGGGGGACGGCGGGGACCACACCCCGGTTAAGCATGTCAGCGTAGAAGCGGGCTGTTTCCGGCCGGACTCCGGAGCCGCCGCGGCTGAAGCCCACCAGCCGCGCCAGGATCACGGCCCTGACCTCGTCGGCGCCCAGCAGGTCCCCCACGCCGCTGTTGTGGTACCGCACCACCTGAACCTGGTAGGCAAGGATCGACTTCTCTTCCACAGCGGTGTCCCGCCCGGAGCCCAGCAGCGTATTGAGTCCGTAGACGCGGTGGCCGGAGTCGATGGCCTGCTCCACCACCTCGCGCGAGCGCCCGATCATTTCCAGGGCGTCCGTGCTGAGGACGAACTTCACGGCCGGGTCAGCCGCGGCCTCGGCGATGTCCCTGGCACGCAGGTGCGCCGTACCGATCAGGAAGTTGCCGCTGCCGTTGCCCATCGGACTAGAAGTCCAGCAGGTTCCGGCGGAAGCCGCCGTCGCCGTAGCTTGTCCGGAGCAGCCCGCGGCGCCGCAGCACGGGCGCCAGGCGGTCCAGCACCCCGTGAACGGTGGCCGGGTCCACGAAGCCGGAGAACAGGAACCCGTCTCCGCCCACCGTGGCCCCTGTCTCCTCGAGGTAGTCCGCAATGTCCTCGGCGGTGCCGATGATGCTGTCCCCGGCGCCGCCGCTGCGCGCCTGCAGGAGCTGGCGCAGCGTGGAGCCGGGCGGACCGGCTTTGGTGAAGTGATCCAGGGTGCCCTGGTTGCTGTTCGTGGTGAGTTCGGGGAGCGGGGCGTCGAGGTCGAACTGTTTGAAGTCGATGACGGAGAGATACGAGATGGAGTTCAGCTGGCTGTCGATGTCGCGCTGCGTGAGCCGGCGCCGCTGCTCCCGGAGTTCGTCCGCTTCTGCCCGGGACCCAACCACGGTGGGTTTGAGGACGAACAGCACCTTGACGTCGTCGGGGTTCCTCCCTGCCGCTGCCGCCTCGGCCCGGATCGAGTCCCGGTAGGCCTTCATGCCGTCCGCACCCCTGGCCAGGGCGATGGCGACGTCCGTGTTGGCACCCGCGAACGCTTTGCCGCGCGGGGATGCCCCGGCCTGCACCAGCACCGGTTCCTCGGGTAGCGGCGCGGTGTTCAGCGGTCCGCGGACCTTGAAGAACTCGCCGTCGTGGTTGATGGGGTGGACCTTCGTGTGGTCCGCGAAGACGCCGGCGTCCGCGTCCTCCACAATGGCGTCCGGCTCCCAGCTGCGCCAGAGCTTGCGCACCACGTCCACAAATTCCTCTGCTTTCTCGTAGCGGAGGTCGTGCTCGATCTGCTGGTCCAGGCCGTAGTTCTGCGCGGCCAGGTCACTGCCGGAGGTCACCACGTTCCAGCCCACCTGGCCGTTGGAGAAATGCTGCAGCGTGGCCAGCAGCCGGGCCGCGGTGAACGGCGGGTAGAAGGAGGCGCTGACTGTGGGAACAATGCCCAGGTGTTCCGTGGCGGAGAGCAGGTACGGCACCAGTGCCAGCGGATCGTGCTTGGGCGCGAACGACGCCTGCGCCAGCGACACCTCGGCGCTGCCGCCGTAGGTGTCCGGCACCGTGAGGGAGTCTTCGATGATGAACAGGTCCAGCCCGGCCCGCTCGAATTCGCGCACGGCATGCTGGTACAGGGCGGGCTTTTTCCAGTCGTAGCCGATGCCGTAGCCTGGCGTGCCCCAGCCCTGGACGCCGAAGCCGTGACCCACAAACCAACCGAAGTGCAGCATGGGACTGACTGTATTCCCGTTCGATCCATTCACGGCTGCCTGATTTCATCCGGCGTTACAGCGGTTCATCTCCCGTCATTATCCTCCCGGCAGGGTCTTTTGTAACCGCAGTACGGGGTCACGCACGGGTCACTGGAAACACGGGGCCAGCACCGCTTTCAGCCCTCTCCCGTTACGGAAGATGACGACGACGGCGGTGCAGGCCGCCGTCGTAAGTGTTACGTTTTTGGGGAGTAATGAGAACCGGTGCCAAGCCCTGACTGGCCGGTCGGCAACCCTCCTTCCACGGCGGGGTGCCTCAGGTGAATACTCGGCATATCGACCCATTCGAGCTGCAAGCGTGAGAGAAGGAGATCCGTCGTGTCTGACGCACCCGCCCCACTGGCTCCGGCCACCGAACCGGCCGCCGCCGGCCAGGAACTACCGGCCCAGGACCTGCCCCAGGAAAAGCTGGCCTACCGGCTCATCACCGGCCCCGATGACCGCTCCTTCTGCGAGCGCATCTCCGCAGCGCTGGCCGATGGTTATGTTTTGCACGGGAGCCCGGCGGCCACGTTCAACGGCACCAGCGTGATCGTGGCGCAGGCCGTGGTCCTGCCCGCAGCCATCGCCAGCTCGGACGCCGCGGTGGCAACCGCCGTGGACGAACTTGAGTTTGACCTCGACTTCCCCGGCGAGGGTTTCGAGGGCCACGCATGAGCTACGCCGGAGACCTGAGCCCCCAGGACGCCTGGGCCAAGCTGGAACAGGGCGCAGTCCTGGTGGATGTCCGCACCGAAGGCGAGTGGGCCCACATCGGCATCCCGGACACGAAAGCCACCGAAAACGATCCCCTCTTCATCCAGTGGACCTTCCCCGGCGGCATCCCCAACCCGGATTTCATTCACCAGCTGAAGCAGCAGGCACCGGAGGACACCGGCGTTGAACTGGTGTTCCTCTGCCGTTCCGGCGTCCGCTCGGTCGCCGCGGCAATCGCCGCCACGCAGGCCGGCTTCACGGCCTACAACGTCCTCGAAGGCTTTGAAGGCGAACCGGACCGTTATGGCGAGCGCACCGTCAACGGCTGGAAGAACCGCGGACTACCCACCAACCTCGGAAAGAACTAAGTGACTTTCAATCCCGACGCCGCCGGCTGGAACCCCGACACCCAGGCTGTCCGCGGCGGCCTTGACCGCACCAACTTCCAGGAGACGGCCGAGCCGATCTTCCTCAACTCCGGCTTCGTGTATGAATCCGCGGCAGCCGCCGAACGCGCCTTCACGGGCGAAGACGAACGGTTCGTGTACTCCCGCTACGGCAACCCGTCGGTGGCGACGTTCCAGGAGCGGCTCCGGCTGCTCGAGGGCACGGAGGCGTCCTTTGCGACGGCGTCGGGCATGTCCGCCGTCTTCACTGCCCTCGGTGCGCTGCTGGCCGCGGGCGACCGCGTGGTGGCTGCCCGCTCGCTGTTCGGCTCCTGCTTTGTGATCCTGAATGAGATCCTGCCCCGCTGGGGCGTGGAAACGGTGTTCGTGGACGGCCCGGACCTGGAGCAATGGCGGGCCGCGTTGGCGGAGCCGACGACGGCGGTCTTCTTCGAGTCGCCGTCGAACCCGATGCAGGAGATCGTGGACATCGCCGCGGTCAGCGAACTGGCCCACTCGGCCGGGGCGACGGTCGTCGTCGACAACGTCTTTGCCACTCCCCTGCTGCAGCGCTGCGGCGAGCTCGGCGCGGACGTGATTGTGTACTCCGGCACCAAGCACATCGACGGCCAGGGACGGGTGCTCGGCGGCGCCATCCTGGGCACCAAGGAGTTCATCGACGGCCCGGTCAAGCAGCTCATGCGCCACACCGGGCCTGCACTGTCCGCATTCAACGCCTGGGTGCTGACCAAGGGCCTGGAGACCATGGCCCTGCGCGTCAAGCACTCCTCCGCCTCCGCGCTTCGCCTGGCCGGATGGCTGGAGGAGCAGCCGGCCGTCAGCTGGGTCAAATACCCGCTGCTGAGGTCGCACCCGCAGTACGAGCTGGCCGCCAAGCAGATGAAGGCCGGCGGCACCGTGCTCACGCTGGAGCTCTCACCGTCCGCCGGGCGTTCGGCGAAGGAGGCCGCCTTCGCGCTGCTGGATGCGCTGCGGATCATCGACATCTCCAACAACCTGGGCGATGCCAAGTCGCTCATCACCCACCCGGCCACCACGACGCACCGCGCCATGGGGCCGGAAGGCCGAGCGGCCATCGGGCTCAGCGACGGTGTGGTCCGGTTGTCGGTTGGACTCGAGGATGTCGACGACCTCATCCGCGACCTGGAGCAGGCACTCAAGCAGATCTGACCGGGTCTTCTGTGACGACCGTGTCTGCAGTGCCATGATGAAGGCGTGCCCTTCTTTGGTGACATTGCTTATGGTGATGCCGGGCTGTCCCGGAACCGCGCCCAAGCCCGTGCCCGTGCCCGGGCAGCCGCGGTGCTTCTGATGCTGGCAGCCGCGGCCACCGCAGTATCGGGCTGCGGTTCGGCCGGAGCCTCAGATCCGGCCAGTACGAGTGCGCCGGCGTCCCAAAGCACCTCCACGCCGTCGTCGCCGCCGTATCCGTCCTCGCCGCTTGCCACGTACGAGTGACCAAGCCGGACTCGTGCCGGGATAACAACGTCTGGCAGGTGGGGCAGACGGACTGAATCGCCAGCCGCGGCGCCGAAGGTGCAGAAGTACCGGGTCGGATTTCGGAGTAGCTCCGGCTAGCCCCAGAATGCGTCGCCTTTCGCAGTGTCCTGGAAGAACTCCCGCGCCTCGGTAATCTTGCCGTCAGCCACCCGGAATGCGATTGCGCCGTCCTGGTCCAGGGACCGGCCGCCGGTCTCTGCTCGGTTGTGCTGGACCGCAACGGTGTTGGTTTCCCCGCCGATGATCTCCTCAACGGTCACCTTCAGGTTGCCTCCGGAACGCGTTCCGAGCTCACCGAAATAGGCCAGGATGGCGTCGCGTCCCTCCTTCTTTCCGGACAGCACGCCGTCTCCGGCAACGTGCCAGACTGCGTGCTCCGCGAACATTTCGCCAAGGGTTGCCATATCGCCTGCACTGAATGCCTCGTATCCGCGCCGGACCAGTTCAACATTCTCCTGGGTTCCCATTTCGGGTACCTTCCCGTCTTCGTCGTCGGGTAATTCTCGGACGGTTCAAGGCTATTCCCGCGGAATTTGATTGTCGATGAGTTAGGTGTCGAGCTCCCAGTGCAGGCGGATCGCTTCGGCGATGGGACCGGCCGCCACATCCACCGTGAAGGCCACAGGTGCGGTTCCGGTCTCTTCAATGACGGTGTCGTGGTAGACCCGGCCGCAGGCAGGGCACAGCGTGTAAAGGTCCTCATCCCCGGGCCAGGCCGCGAGTCCCTCCGGCACGGGAGTGCCCTCGCCGAGGTGGACGGGCATGCCTTCGGAGTTGGCCTGGATCAGCCCCTCGTCGCTGACGGTGTTTCCGCAGACACAGGTGATGGTGGTGACATCATGGCCGGCGACTGTGGCGAATTCGGTTTCCATGGCGCGCTCCGGGGTAGTAGGAACCTGATCAGGACTGGCGGACGCGCAACAGCACCGGCGCCTTCTCGCGCGCGGTGATGGCTTCAGCCGGGCGCATGCTGACATCCACCGCGTGGGCCACCACGGCAGCCAGCCCGGCGGCTGCGTCCGAGCTGGCCGCCAGGCCCTCCTGCATGGCACGGCGCTGCTGTTCCGAGCCCGTGCCCCGGTCCAGGACCCTGCGCATGCCTTCGCGGGCCAATTCCAGCTCGCCCTGTTCGGCCAGGACGGGCGCCACGTAGTCCACCAGTGCCTCCACTACTTCAGCGGCCGGTGCCGGGCGGAACGTGCCGAAATCGAGCAGGTCTCCCCGAAGCCCGCAATTGCTGGCCTGCCACGCCGCCATCCTGAGGAGCACTGTGGGTACGGGGGCCGGGTCCACACCGGCCCGCCATTCCCTGCTGGCCGATTCCACCAGACCGCGCACAAGGACGGCGATCAGGGCCGCGTCCTCGGCATGCAGGCAGACGTCTGCCACCCGGACTTCCACGGTGGGGTGGTTCCGGGAGAGCCGCGCGTCGAAATAGATCATGCCTTCATCCAGCAGCACGCCGCTGTCGAGCAGCCGGGTGACCACGCGGCGGTACATGGAGTGGGTCCCGAAGATCTGGGACGGGCCCGACGTCGGCCAGCGGTTCCACGCCTGCGTGCGGTAGCTTTCGAAACCGGTCTCAACGCCGTTCCAGTACGGCGAGTTCGCGCTGAGCGCCGTGAGAACCGCCAGCTTGTCCCGGATCCGGTCGATGACGGCGACGCCTTCCTCAGCCGATTCGACGAAAGTGTGGACGTGGAAACCGCAGGTCAGCTGCTCATGGACGGTGAGGCCGAAGCGCTCCTGCATGGTGGCATAGCGGGGGTTCGGCGTGGTGTGCGTTGTGGAGGCAATGGGCGATGTTGCCAGCGCTGCCACGCGGGCATTGTGTTTCTTCGCGGCGCTGTCCGCCAGGGCACGCCCCTGGCGGATCTGCAGCAGCAGCTCCTCATAGTCCAGGCACGGGCGCGTCTGCGTCTCGATCTGCTCAAGTTTCAGCTCGGCAGTCAGCCCGGTGTCGCTGTCGTTACGGGCTGGATCGTGCGGGTCCGGAATCCGCGGTTTGTCCGGAGCGTCGTCGGCAGCGAGCTTCCGCCCTGTCAGGAGGGCGTCCGCCAGCGCCAGCGGCTCCCCGGTCACGGGGTCCACAATCAGCAGCTCTTCCTCAACCCCGAAAGTTCGCATGCATACATTGTGCCCCCGTGGCGGGCGGTTAGACAGGCGCCGTCACATAGCCGTCGTTTAGTCCTGGAAGTACTCGATCTTCGCGCCGATGGTGTTGAGGCGCTCGGCCAGGTCCTCGTACCCGCGCTCAATCACGTAGATGTTGCGCAGCTCCGAAACCCCGCGGGCGGCCAGCATGGCCAGCAGGATGCACGCGGCCGGGCGGAGGGCCGGCGGGCAGCCCACTTCGGCTGCGCGCCACCGCGTGGGTCCGTTCACGTAGATCCGGTGCGGATCCAGGAGCTGGACGCGGGCTCCCAGCTTGTTCAACTCGGTCAGGTAGATGGCGCGGTTCTCGTAGACCCAGTCGTGGATCATGGTCTGGCCTTCCGCGTTGCCGGCAATGACGGCGAAGAACGGCAGGTTGTCGATGTTCAGGCCGGGAAACGGCATGGGGTGGATCTTGTCCGTGGGGGCATGCAGCGCGGAAGGCTTCGTGGTGACGTCCACCAGCCGGGTGCGGCCGTTGCGGGCAAAGTATTCCCCGGAGATCTCCAGTTCCTGGCCCATCTGCTCCAGGGTGGCGAGCTCGATCTCCATGAATTCGATGGGAACCCGGCGGATGGTGACCTCGGAGTTGGTCACGATGCCGGCGGTGATCAGGCTCATCGCCTCGATCGGGTCCTCGGACGGGAAGTATTCGATGTCGACGTCGATGGACGGCTGCCCCGTGATCTTCAGCGTAGTGGTCCCCACGCCGTCGATCTCCACTCCCAGGCCCTGCAGGTAGAAGCAGAGGTCCTGGACCATGTAATTGGGGCTGGCGTTGCGGATCACTGTGGTGCCGCGGCGGTGGGCGGCCGCCATGATGGCGTTTTCGGTGACCGTGTCACCGCGTTCGCTCAGCACGAAGGTGCGGTTGTCGCCGTCGGCCGGAGGTGCCTGCACGGAATAGAAGCCGGACGTCGCTTCCACCGACAGGCCGAACTGGCGCAGGGCCTGCATGTGCGGCTCCACGGTGCGGGTGCCCAGGTCGCAGCCGCCCGCGTACGGAAGCCGGTACTCGGCGGATTCGTCCAGGAGCGGCCCCAGCAGCATGATCACGCTGCGGGTGCGGCGGGCCGCCTCCACGTCCATGGAGCCGAGGTCCAGGACGGCGGGGCGGCGGATCTGCAGATCGTTGGCATTGAGCCAGGTGCATTCGACGCCGATGCTGGTGAGGACCTCCACGATCCGGTTCACTTCCTCGATCCGGGCCAGCCGGCGCAGCGTGGTGGTGCCGCGGTTGATGAGGCTCGCGCAGAGAAGGGCCACGCCGGCGTTCTTGCTGCTGTTCACGTCCACCGACCCGGACAGCGTGCGGCCGCCTTCCACCCGGAGGTGCGTCATCTGCGGCCGTCCCACCTTGACGATGCTGCGTCCCACAATTGCTTCGAGCCGCTGGATCATCTTGAGGCTGAGGTTCTGCTTGCCCTGCTCCATCCGGGCGATGGCGCTCTGGCTGGTGCCCAGCTCGCCGGCAAGCTGCCCCTGGGTCCAGCCCTTCTCGGTGCGGGCATCGCGGAGCAGCAGGCCTACGTGTTCAGCAGTCTCTTGAGTCATAAGACGAAAATATCACCCATGAGCTATTAAGCGGCGCGAAACGCCGGAAACTGCAGTTGAAGTCACAGAATACCCACTTCGTGCGATATGTCGGTGACGTGTGGCCTATTTCTGCTCGAGAAACACCATGTTCCAGGTTCCCGCGCTGACGGCCGCCCATACGGCCGCGGCCGCAATCAACAGCCCGCCGAGGACCACCCAGACGTCCAGGGTGCTGTACGTGGACTCCCGCGCCCACGTCCGCTGCGCACCGCCGAACCCCCGCGCCTCCATCGTGACGGCGAGCCGGGACGCCCGGCGGACGGCCTGGACCAAGAGTCCGAAGCTCTGCCCCAGCGTTGCCCGGAGCCGCTGCACCGGGCTTCCGTGCGAGCCCACGCCGCGGGCGCGCCGGGCCATGCCGATGGTCTGCCATTCCTCAGCCATCAGGCCCACGAGCCGCATGGCGGCCAGAGTGCCCAGCACGAACCTGTGCGGCAGCCTGGCCTTCTGGGCGAGGGCGTCCGCCAGGTCCGTGGGATCCGTGCAGCTCATCAGCAGCACCGCGGGCAGGGCGATCGCCACTCCCCGCAGCAGGAAACCCAGCCCCAGCTCCAGCGAGCCTTCGCTGATGGACCAGATGCCGACGTCGAGCAGGATCCTTCCAGTGTCCGGCGCCAGGATCGAGGTGCTCCAGCCGCCCAGCGCCGCCGCCAGGATCAGCGGCCAGCCGCGCTGCCAGAGCAACGCGACGGTCAGTCCGGCCAGCGGGAAGAGCAGCAGTTCGAAAGCCAGGGCCACGGAGGCGGACACCCAGTCGATGGACAGCGCCAGCACCACGGTCATCAGCATGACGACGGCGAACTTGGCCAGCGGATTGGCCCGCGTGAGCAGGGCGTGGTTCGCGGTTAGGGTCAAGGCGTCCCTCACGGTGCTGCCACCTCCGGGTTGCGCAGGCCCGGTTCCTGCCCGGCGAATTTGAGTTCGGGCGCACCCAGTTTCAGCTCGGTGCCGCCCAGGACGTCGCTGAACTCCTGGTCGTGGGTCACGGACACCACGGCGGTGCCGGCGTCGAGCAGTTCCGACAGGAAGGACGCCAGCTCCGCCCAGGTGTTGGCGTCCTGGCCGAAGGTGGGCTCGTCCAGGATCAGCACCCGGGGATGGGCGGCCAGCACGGTGGCCACGGACAGCCTGCGCTTCTCGCCACCCGAGAGAGTGTAGGGGTTCGCGTCCACGAGCTTGGTCAGCCGGAGGCGCTCCAGGAGTTCATCCACGCGTTCCTCGCCATGGCCAAGATGCCGCGGACCGAACATCAGCTCGTCCAGCACCCGGCCGGTGACGAACTGATGCTCCGGTTCCTGGAACACGGTACCGATCCGCGCGATCAGCTGCTCCGCCTTCCACTTGTACGGGTCAATGCCGGCGCCTTCGCTGAGGTCCACCGTGGCGGAAACGTTGCCGGCCACCGGGCGCAACAGCCCGGCGAGGGTCAGGGCAAACGTGGACTTGCCGGATCCGTTCGGGCCCGTGATGGTCAGCGCCTGCCCGGCCCGGACCTGCGCCGTAATGCCGGATTGCACCGGTACCGGCGGAACCGCCTTGAACCGGCGCCGGCGTGGACGTTCGCGGGAAACGGCTAGGCGCTCCGCGGCCAGCAGGAGGTTCCCGTTACCGGGCACACCCGCGGCCGCCGGCACTCCCGCGCCGTTCACTCCCGCACCGTGCGCTCCCGCGGCACCCACCAGTGCGGCACCGGACCGTGCCCGGGTGGCGGGCACGTACCCGGGCACCCAGACGCCGGCGGCAACGAGCATGTCCCGGGCTTCTGCCAGGACCTGGTCCGGCGGCCCGTCCAGGAGCACTGCGGAATCCGTGGCCGAACCCGGCTGCAGCACCACGATCCGGTCCACCAGGTCTTTCCACACGCCCACCCGGTGTTCCACCACCACCAGCGTTGCCCCGGTCTTGTCCAAGCACCGGCCCACGGCGTCCCGGACCTCCAGGACCCCTGCGGGGTCAAGGTTGGCGGTGGGCTCGTCGAGGAGCAGCAGTCCCGGGCGCATGGCAAGGATGCCGGCGAGCGCCAGGCGCTGCTTCTGTCCGCCGGAAAGGGCCGACGTCGGGTGGTCCAGCGGCAGGCGGGCCAGCCCGACGTCGTCGAGCGCTTCTCCCACGCGTGTCCAGATGTCCGCACGAGGCACGGCAAGGTTCTCGGCGCCGAAGGCGACGTCGTCCCCCACGCGGGAAAGGACCACCTGCGTCTCGGGGTCCTGCTGCATCAGGCCGGCGCGGCCGCGCTGTGCACGCGGCGGGGCGCCGTCGATCAGGAGGGTGCCCGTCTCGTCTGAGTCGTCGGCGTCCGGCACGCCCTCGTGGTGGGCGCCGGCGTCGCTGTCGCCGAGCACGCCGGCGAGGGCGTGCAGCAGCGTCGATTTGCCGGCGCCGGAGGGGCCCAGCAGCAGCACGCGTTCGCCCGGCTGAATGTCCAGGTCCAGGCCGCGGACGGCGGGCCGGGACCGGCCGGCGTGCCGCCAGCCCCAGCCGCGTGCCGTGACCGCTGCCGGGCGGACGTTGTCCGAAGATGTCATGAGCGGGGTGCGTTCGTCAGGAGAAGACGGGCTCCGTTGCTGCCTTGCGGGAGGCAAAGGAGCTGAGCACACCGGTCCGGGCCAGGCCGCGGGTGGCGACCCAGGACAGCGCACCGGCAATGATGGCGCCGGAAATGGCGGTGAAAATGATGTAAGCGAGCTTGTCGCCGGCAGCGTAGGCGATGTTCCAGCCCCACGGAGCGAACGAGTCGTTCAGGCCGCAGAAGAGGCCTGCACCGGCACCGGCCAGCAACGAAACGGGCAGGTTGAACTTCTTGTAAACGAACACCGCGAAGATGATTTCGGCGCCGAGCCCCTGCACGAAGCCGGAGAACAGCACCGAGGCGCCGTACTGCGAGCCCATGATCAGCTCGCCGGTGGCAGCCACCGTTTCACAGAACAGGGCGGCTCCGGGCTTGCGGATGATCAGCATGCCCAGGACGGCGGGAATCATCCAGCCGCCGGCGATGAGGCCGGTCAGGGGCGGGTAAACGGCGTTCATGGCCGGCGAAACGGCGGCGGCCCCCTGGGACCAGGCCCAGAAAATGACGCCGCCGGCCACTGCGATCAACGCAGCCACCACAATGTCCACCACGCGCCAGGTGTACTTGCTGTGCGGCAACGCCTGCTTTGCAGAAATATCAGTCATGTCGTCCTCCTGAGGTACAGGAGGGGAGAGTGTTTCCCGGCCAGGGCCGCGGCTTCCGCCGCCTGCTGCCGGACACTCTGAGAACTCGACTCCCTTGCGCCGGTACTAACCGGATCAGGTTCGAGGGTCTGCGGCTGCCCGCACTCTCAGCGCCCGCCTCCGGTTCCTGGACTGCTCCAGTGACCCCGACGGCGACGCTCCCCTGTCGTATTAATTCGCCCTTATGGGCGTGGCTCAGTTTACACCCGCAGGCCCGCGAAATCCCGGGGCCGACTGTCACAATGCGCGGTGATGGGGGCGGGCTGATGCGGCTAGGCTAGGGGAAGCCCTGTTTCCGCCGTCTCCCACCTGTAAGGGGTACTGGAATGAGTTTTTTCATCAAGCTGCTTGGAACCGGAGTGAGCCTGCTGGCCGGATTCGCCGGCACGAAGGCCGTTGACGTCGTCTGGGAAAAGGTCACCGGCCGCAAGCCCCCCAAGGGCGACAAGAACGACGTCCCCACCACCCTGCGCAGCGCCCTGACCTTTGCGCTGATCTCCGCGGCTGTCAGCGCCATCATCCAGGTCCTGGCCAACCGGGGCACGCAGCGTGCCATCACCCGCTTCGCCAAGAGCCAGGACATCGTCTAGGCCCCAACCTTCCTACGGGGTCCCCCTAGGCTGGGGCGCCGTCATCGGCGGGACCGTCGTCGTGCGCTGCGCGTTTGTCCGGGTCCTGCCTGCCTGAGTCCTGCCTGCCCGGGTCCTGCCTATCGGCGGTTTTCTTGTCCGCTGCCTTCTGCACCACGGCCTCCAGCTCGTCCGTCGTCAGCAGCTCCCTGTGCAGGTGCTTGGTGCGGTAGCCGGCCCGGCCCACCATGTGCGCGGACACGGGAACGGTGAGGACCTGGAAGATCCACGCCACGAACAGCACGGGCCACACCCACCAGGTCCGCAGCTGCAGGCCAACCGAAGCCAGCAGCAGGAATAGGCCCAGCACCTGCGGCTTGGTGGCGGCGTGCATCCTGCTCATCAGGTCGGGGAAGCGCAACAGGCCAATGGCCGCGCCGAGGGACATCACGGCGCCCACCACCATAAAAACGGCCGAGACTGCGTCAATGATGGTGTCGACGGCGGATGGTTCAGGATTCATTGGGGTGCTCCCGCCGGTCGGCCACGAAGCGCGCCACCGTGACGGACCCGATGAACCCGATGATGGACAGCGCCACCAGCAGCATCAGGTTGTTCAGGTGCCGGTTCACGGCCATGTCGATGCAGAGCGTGGCCCCGATGATGGCCAGCAGCACGTCCGAGGCCAGCACCCGGTCCAACAGCGACGGGCCGATGGCGATCCGGACAATGGCGCCCGCTGCCGCCAGTGACAGGATCACGGCCGTTACGGTCAGGACGACTTCCATCATGCGCCCACCTCCTGTTTCAGTGCGGCCAGTTCTTCACGCGTGCCCATGATCCTGATCAGTGCTGCCTCGGCATCCCGGACTTCCTTGCGCAGGCTCACGATGTCCTCCCCGCTCCGCACGTTCAGCCCGTGGATGTAGAGCGTGGACGTGGAGCGGTCCACCTCCACCACCAGTGAGCCGGGAATCAGCGAGATGACGTGGCCGGTGGCAGTGACCATCAGGTCCGAATGGCTGCGGAGCTGGACGGCGACGACGGCGTTGGTCACCTTGGGGCCGCGGGCCACTGCCAGGTACAGCACCTGGCAGCTGGCGGCCACCACCTTGCCAAGGAAGACGATGGCAAACGGGACGGCACGCACAATGCTGAACCGGCCGCCCAGTTCCACCGGGGGCAGGTAGAACAACCGCGCCACCACCACGGCGATGAGGGCGCCGAACAGGAGGTTTCCGGGGCTGAAGTCCTGCCACAGCGCACACCAGACAAACACGAGCCAGACGAGGAGGGGCAGTTCCTGCCGGATAGAGATCCGTCGGCGGTTCATTTCTGGCCCTCCGGCTGCGGGCCTTCCGGCTGCGGGACCGCAGGTTCAGGCTGCGCGATCGGGGGCACGGGAGCGTTTTCGCCCAGCACCGCCTGGATGTAGGAGGACCTGTCCAGCATGTCCACGGCCGACTGGTCCGCCACCCTGAAGAGCGGCCCGGCGAAGACGGTGAGCGCCACGCCGAAGGCAACGAGCCCCAGGGTTGATCCCACCATGGTCCGCGGCAGGAGCGTGACGTTGCGTTTGCCCGCCCGGTCGCCGGTGTCGGAGTCCTCGGGGGCCGCCAGCAGCACGGGGTCGGGGTTCTCTGCGTCCTCGGGCTTGCGCCAGAATGCGCGGTTCCACACGCGGGCGACGGCAAGGAGCGTCAGCAGGCTGGTCACGACGCCTCCGACCACCAGGGCGTAGGCCAGCGGGGTGCCGAGCTGCACGCCGGCCTGCAGCAGCCCGAGCTTGCCCAGGAAGCCGGAGAACGGCGGGATTCCGGCCAGGTTCATGGCGGGTATGAAGAACAGCAGGGCCAGGATCGGGGACAGCTTGGCCAGGCCGGCCACCCGGTCGATCGACGAGCTTCCGCCGCGGCGTTCGATCAGGCCCGTGACCAGGAACAGGCTGGTCTGGATGGTGATGTGGTGGGCCACGTAGAACACCGCCGCGCCGAGCCCTGCCACGGAGGACATGGCAAGCCCGAACACCATGTAGCCGATGTGGCTCACCAGGGTGAATGAGAGCAGACGCTTGATATCGCTCTGAGCCAGGGCACCCAGGATTCCCACCACCATGGTCAGCAGTGCAGCCACCATCAGCGGGGTGTTCAGCGAGTCCCCCGGGAAGAGGAGCGTCTCGGTGCGCACCATCGCGTAAACGCCCACCTTGGTCAGCAAGCCGGCGAACACGGCCGTGACGGGGGCCGGCGCGGTGGGGTACGAGTCAGGCAGCCAGAAGGACAGCGGGAAGACGGCCGCCTTGATGCCGAAGGCCACCAACAGCATCACGTGCAGCAGCATCCGCGTACCGGAGTCCAGGTCTGCGAGCTTGATGGCCAGGTCCGCCATGTTGATGGTTCCGGTGGCCCCGTAAATCATGGCGATGGCGATCAGGAACAGGACGGACGACACCACGGAGACCACCACGTAGGTCACGCCGGCACGGATGCGGGGGCCCGTTCCTCCGAGCGTCATCAGCACGTAGCTTGCCGTCAGCAGGATCTCGAACCCCACGTAGAGGTTGAAGAGGTCCCCGGACAGGAACGCGTTGGACACCCCGGCCACCAGGATCAGGTAGGTGGGGTGGAAAATCGAGAGCGGTGCGTCCTGGTCGCCGTCGGCCATGCCCTGGCCGGTGGCGTACACCAGCACGGCGAGGCTGACCGTGGAGGAGACCACCAGCATCAGGGACGAGAACTGGTCCACCACCATCACGATGCCCCACGGGGGCAGCCAGCCGCCGATGTTGACGGCAGCCGTTCCGCCGTCCCAGACGGAGGCCAGCAGCACACACTCCAGGAGGAGGGTCAGCGCGAGCAGCGTAATACTGACGGCCCGCTGGGCCCGCGAGTGCCGGATCAGCACGAACGTCAGGGCGGCACCGAGGATGGGAAGTACGACGGCGAGCGGGGCAAAGCTTGCGATGTTCACTTCACGCCTCCTTCCGGGCCGGGGGTCACGTTTTGGGAGCCGGGCTGCTCTTCCGCGGCGGCGTCCTTGGCTTTGATCGTGCGGGCGCCCGCCTTCACGGTCGCGCCACCGTCCCCGGGGCCGGAAACGCCCGAGTCGGAAATTCCCCTGCCGTCCGAGCCGATCATTGTCAGCGGAAACTCGGAGGTCTCCACCGGAATCTCGGAGTCGTCCTCGGCATCGAAGCTGGGGGTTTCGGCGACGCGGATATCTTCCACGTCGTCCTGGATCTCATCGCGGCGGGCCAGCACCCAGGTTCGGTAGATGATGCCCAGCATGAACGCGGTCACCGCGAAGGAGATCACGATCGAGGTCAGGATCAGTGCCTGCGGGAGGGGGTCGTTGTAGTCGCGGGGGTCCGTGTCCTTGCTGAACATGGGCGCCAGGCCGGCGTAGCCGCCCGTGGCGAGGATCAGCAGGTTGGTGGCGTTGGCCAGCAGCATCAGGCCCAGCAGCACCCTGGTGAGGCTGCGTTCCATGATCAGGTAGATGCCGCAGGCATAGAGCGCGCCCATGACTGTCAGCAATGTCAGGTTGACGCTCATGCCTTCCCCCTCCCGGTGGTTTCGGCGGGAACGCCTTCGGGTTCCTGCCCTTCGGTCTCGCCGGCGGGGTCTTCTTCAAAATGTTCATCGATTTCGGCGCCCAGGCTGCGCAGCACGTCCAGCACCAGGCCCACCACCACGATGTAGACGCCGATGTCGAAAATAGTGGAGGTGACGAACTTGATGTCGCCGAATACCGGCAGCCATAGTTCGATAATGGCGCTCTGGAAAACCTGCCCGCCCAGCAGCAGCGGCACCACCCCGGATGCCGCGGCCGTAGCCAGCCCGATGCCCAGGAGCGTTCCGGCGCCCACAGGGGTGGCCTCCCGTAGTTCAAAGCGGCCGCCGGCAAGGTACCGGATGGTCAGCGCGAGCCCGGCCGTGAGTCCGCCGGCGAAGCCGCCGCCGGGAAGGTTATGGCCGGCCAGCAGGAGGTAGACGGAGAACACGATCATCGAGTGGAACACCAGGCGCGTCACCACTTCGAAGATGATGGAGCGGCGCTCGGGAGCCATGGTGCGCCCGGCCACCAGCCAGGCATCCCGGGTGGATGCTGCGAACTTGCGGCTCAGCGCCAGTGCAGCGCTGTCACGCGAGCTCTGGCCTGCGGCGGACCGCCGCCCCACTGTCCCCTCGGCCACGGACGTCGAGGCGCGGATACCGTCGCCGCGTCCCTTCACGAAGATGAGGCTCGCCACGCCGGTGGCGGCGAGCGCCAGCACGGAGATCTCCCCGAAGGTGTCCCACGCCCGGATGTCGACGAGGGTGACGTTGACGACGTTCAGTCCGCCGCCGCCTTCATAGGCCAGCCGCGGGAACTCCAGCGCGACGGGGGTCGCAACCCGTGCACCCATGGCGTAGATGGCCACGAAGATCATGGTGACTCCGAACGCCACACCGATGATCACGCGGATCACCCGGTACTTGCCACCGGTGCGGTCGCGGAGTTCGGCCGGCAGGCTGCGCATGGCCAGGACGAACGCCACCAGGATGATGGTTTCCACCAGCATCTGGGTCAGGGCGAGGTCCGGTGCACCCTGGAGTGCGAACATCAGGGCGATGCCGTAGCCGGTCACGGAGACCATCAGCACCGCGAGGAACCGCTTGTTGGCCCGGACGGCCGCCAGCGCACCGATCACGATGCCGGCACCGGCCACCAGCTGCAGCGGCGAATTGGGATCGATGAAGTACAGGCCGTCGGGCAGTGGCTTCCCGGCAATGAGCAGCGCGGTCAGCGGAAGCGCGAACGCCACCGTCAGGATCACTGCGAGGTAGAAGAACAGCGAACCACGCTGCGTGCGTCCCGTAACCCAGACGGCAACGTCGTCCAGGGCGCCGATCGTCATCTGGTAGGCGCGGTCGCCATCCACCCACGCCGGCACGCGGCCCTGGGCACGGGCAACGATGCTGCGGCCGTAGAACATGGCCAGGCCCAGAACGAAGGTGATGGCCGTCAGGCCGAGTGCAGGGGTGAGGCCGTGCCACAGCGCGAGGTGCCCCGCGGCGCTGGCCGGATCCCCGCCGTCGTGCACGAACTCCGCAGCGTACGGCTGGATCCACGCGTCCACCGGTGCCGGCCACAGGCCGTAGACGATGGTGAGGAGGCTCAGCAAGGCCGGGGCGGCGAGGAAGGACGGCTTGATGGCCTTGAACGGTGTGGGCTCGATGCCCGGTTTCGACGCGAAGGCGCCCCACATGAAGCGTGCGCTGTAGGCGAAGGTGAGGATGGACCCCAGGACCAGCCCTGCGAGGACCACCATGCCCCAGGCACCGGAATCCGATGCCGTGCCGTAGTGCACGAAGGCCTCGAACACCGATTCCTTCGCCACGAACCCAGCGAGCGGCGGGATGCCGGCCATCGAGGCGGCACCGATGGCCGCGACAACCGCCAGTGCACGTGAGGACGTGTAGACGCCGGACAACTTGCGGAGGTCACGGGTTCCGGACTGGTGGTCGATGATGCCCACCACCAGGAACAGGGTGGCTTTGAAGAGCCCGTGGGCCAGGAGGAGGGCCAGCCCGGCCAGCGCCGCGTCCGGCTTGCCGAGGCCCACCACCATGGTGAGGAAGCCCAGCTGGCTGACCGTGCCGTAGGCAAGGATCAGCTTGATGTCGGTCTGCCGGAGCGCGCGGTACCCGCCCACCAGCATGGTGGCCAGGCCCAGCCCCAGCACCATGGGCAGCCAGTACGCCGTTTCGGCGAACCCCGGCGCCAGCCGCGCCACGAGGTAGACGCCGGCCTTCACCATGGCCGCGGCGTGGAGGTATGCACTCACCGGGGTGGGCGCCGCCATGGCACCGGGGAGCCAGAAATGGAACGGGATCAACGCGGACTTCGTCACGGCACCGATGAGGATGAGGACGACGGCGGCCGCTACGGCCCCCGCTGCCGGCCCGGTCGCCAGCCCGGGGGCCAGCTCCAGGATGGACGAGATCCGGTAGGTTCCGGCGCTGAAGCCCAGGATGATGAGGCCCACGAGCATGGCCAGGCCGCCCGCGGTGGTGACCATCAGGGCCTGCAGGGCCGAGCGCCGGGCGGACAGCCTGGTGCGGGCGTAGCCGATCAGCAGGTAGGACAGGACGGTGGTGAGTTCCCAGAAGATGAACATCAGGAGCAGGTCATCGGCCGTGACCAGGCCGAACATCGCCCCGGCAAACGCCAGGAGCTGGGCGCCGAAGCCGCCGAGGTTGCTGTCCTTGTTCTTGAAGTAGCGGGCGCAATAGACGAGCACCAGGGCGCCCACGCCGAGCACCAGCAGGGACATTATCCAGGCCAGCGGGTCCATCCGGAACGCGAGCTCGATCTTGAGCTCAGGAATCCAGGGAAGGAGCTCGGTGACCGCGCTGCCCGTGGAGGAGTGCGCCGCCTGGCCTGCCGCGACCTGGTACACGGCACCGTGCTGAAGGAGGAGCCAGACAAACGAGCCTGCGGGGACCGCGGCCAGCGCGTAGAACGAGTTCCTGCGGAATTTCCTGAAGAGAAACGGCGCCACAGCGGCCACCGCGAAATGCACGGCAAGGACTGTGATCACAGGTATCTCCGCAACGTCAGGATTTCGATTGTCAAAAGTTGGAGCAGGCGGTCATTCGTCAGGTTCGGTGCAGACAGTTTATCAAGCGGATGCAAACACTTTTGCCAGCGACCCGTCCGCTGAGCCGCGGATTCCCCGTGGCGCCGGGGAATTTCCACCGCCCCTTCACTCGCCGTTTAGCTAGGGGCGGATAGCATTCAGCCTATGAACCCCGCCACCGCCTCAGCGGCTACGCAGCCCCCGTCCGAGCTGGAGTCCGGAACACTGGCCACCAGCAAGGGCAAGGTCCTCGCCTGGGCCGCCTGGGACTGGGGCTCGGCGGCCTTCAACGCCGTGATGACCACATTCGTGTTCACGGTGTACCTGACGTCCAAAGCATTCGGCGGCGAGGACCAGGCCTCGGCGGTGCTGGGCGGTGCCCTGGCGATCGCGGGCGCGGCCATCGCCGTCCTGGCGCCCGTGACGGGCCAGCGTTCGGACACCGGCGGCCGCCGGAAGTTGTGGCTGGGAATCAACACGGCCGCTGTCGCGGTCCTGACCGGATTGTGCTTCTTTGTCTTTCCGCGGCCGGAGTTCCTCCTGCTGGGCGTCACGCTCATCGCCCTCGGCAACGTCTTCTTCGAATTCGCCGGGGTGAACTACAACGCCATGCTGGCGCAGATTTCCACTCCAAAGAACATCGGCAAGGTCAGCGGCTTCGGCTGGGGCATGGGCTACCTGGGCGGCATCGTCGCGCTGCTGATCGTGCTGCAGCTGTTCGTCCAGCCCAGCTTCGCGTGGTTCGGGGCCTCCACCGAGGACAGCCTCAACATCCGCCTCGTCGCGGTGTTCTCCGCGCTCTGGTTTTTCATCTTTGCGTTACCCGTCCTGTTCGCGGTGCCGGAGCTGCCCCGGCCGCAGCAGGCCGCCAGGCTGGGGTTCCTGGCCTCCTACGGTTTGCTGGTGCGCCGTATCAAGGCGATCTACCGCACCAGCCCGCACACCATCTTCTTCCTCCTCGCCAGCGCCATCTTCCGGGACGGACTGGCCGCCGTCTTCACGTTCGGCGGGATCATCGCTGCGGGAACCTTCGGCTTCGAACTGAAGGAAGTCATCTTCTTCGCCATCTTCGGCAACATCGTGGCGGCGGTGGGAGCGATGATCGGCGGCTTCCTGGACGACCGCATCGGGCCAAAAGCCGTCATCATCGGCTCGCTCGTCGGACTGCTGATTGCCGGCACGGTCATCCTGGTCCTGGGCAACGGCAGCTATGTCTTCTTCGGGCAGGCCTGGGCGGGCACCACCACCTTCTGGGTGTTCGGGCTCTTCCTGTGCCTCTTCGTGGGGCCGGCCCAGTCCTCCTCGCGTGCCTACCTTGCCCGGCTGGCGCCGCACGGCGAATCCGGTGAGCTCTTTGGCCTCTACGCCACCACCGGCCGGGCCGTCAGCTTCCTGGCGCCGACGCTCTTCACCCTGTGCATCGCCGTGGCCTCGCCGCTCGTGGCGCCGGGGGAAGCCCAGCGGTGGGGCATCCTCGGCATCATGGTGGTGCTGCTGGCCGGGCTGCTGGTGCTGCTGCCGGTCAAGCCGCCGGGAAAGGTGGAAATCGCGGTCGTTCCCGCGGCCTGAGCAGGCAGCGGGGAATTCGCCGTTTCAGCCCTCCAACGCCCTCTGCGCGGACTAGGCTGGTGCCATGAACGTGGATGAGACAGACCTCCCTGGCCTCGGCAGGCGCAAGGATTTCATGACCGCTTCGGGGCGCCGCATCGGCGTGGTGGAGTACCGCGAAGGGCAGACCGAACTGATCGTTTCCACGTGGGACGATCCGGACACGTGCCAGGCGTCCATTCCCCTGACCGCCGAAGAAGCCGCCGCCCTGGGCAACCTGCTGGGCGGGCAGCGGCTGGCGATGCAACTCTCCGAAGAGCACCGCGAAATCCCCGGGATCGTCACACGCCAGTTCTCCATTGCCGGAGACTCGCCGTTCCATAACCAGCCCATGGGCAAGGCCTGCATCCGCACCCGCAGCGGCGTCTCCATCGTTGCCATCATGCGGGAAGGCGAGGTGCTCCCCTCCCCCGGACCCGACGTCGTCCTTCACCCCGGTGACCTGCTCGTGGCGGTGGGAACGCAAGAAGGCCTAGATACGGCGGCCGATATCCTGCGCAACGGCTGAGCGGCATGGACCCGCTCGCGCTAACCCTCATCGAGCTGGGGGCCGTCGTGTTCTGCCTTGGCCTGCTGGCCAGGCTGGCCGGGCGGATCGGGATGTCCCCCATTCCCCTATATTTGGTGGGCGGGCTGTTTTTCGGGGCCGGCGGCCTGGTCAAACTCGAAGGCATGCACGAATTCGCACATCTTTCGAGCGAGATCGGCGTGATCCTCCTGCTGCTTATGCTCGGATTGGAATATACGGCGGCGGAGCTGGTCACCGGGCTGCGCCGGTCATGGCAGGCCGGCGTTCTGGACCTCGTGCTGAACTTCATTCCCGGGGCAGCGCTGGCCGTTCTGCTCGGCTGGGGCCTGGTGGGAGCCATGGTGATGGGCGGCGTCACGTACATCTCCTCCTCCGGCATTGCGGCAAAGGTGATCACGGACCTCGGCCGGATCGGTAACCGCGAAACCCCGGTGGTGCTGTCCATCCTGGTGTTCGAGGACCTTGCGATGGCCATCTACCTGCCCATCCTCACGGCCACCCTCGCCGGGGTCAGCTTCCTGGTGGGACTGCAGACCGTCGGGATTTCACTGGCCGTGGTCACGGTGGTGCTGGTGGTGGCCCTCCGGCACGGGCACCATGTGTCCAAGGCGGTGCACAGCGAAAATTCCGAGGTGTTCCTGTTGAACCTCCTCGGCGCTGCGCTCCTGGTCGCCGGCCTCGCCGCTGCCATGCAGGTCTCGGCCGCAGTGGGGGCGTTCATGCTAGGCATCGCCATATCAGGCGCCACCGCTCACAGCGCGACCCGGATCCTCGAGCCGTTGCGGGATTTATTCGCCGCCATCTTTTTCGTGGTCTTTGGCCTCAACACCGACCCCTCGTCCATCCCGCCGGTCCTGGGGTGGGCGCTGATCCTGGCGGTCCTCACGGCCGTCACCAAGATGATCACGGGAATCTGGGCGTCCAAGCGGGCAGGAATTGCCCTGCCGGGCCGTTTCCGCGCCGGGGCCGCATTGATTGCCCGCGGTGAGTTCTCCATCGTCATCGCCGGGCTGGCCGTAGCGTCCGGCGTGGTGCCGCACGACCTCGCTGCGCTGGCCACGGCCTACGTGCTCATCATGGCCATCATGGGCCCGCTGGCGGCACGCTACGTGGAGCCGGTGGTCAAGATGTTCCGCCGTCCGGCGAAACCCCGGCCGGCCGCCCGCCCCATCTGACGCTCTCTCAGATGCTGCCGCTTTTCGGGCGACGCTCTCTCAGATCCTGCCGCTTTTCGGGCTGACGCCCTCTCAGATCCTGCCGCGTTTCGGGCGACGCTCTCTCAGATCTCGGTGCGGTGGAAGTTCAGGTGGCTGCGGCTGGCCGTGGGGCCGCGCTGGCCCTGGTAGCGGTTGCCATACTCACCGGAGCCGTAGGGGAATTCGGCGGCCGAGCTCAGCCTGAAGAAGCACAGCTGGCCGATCTTCATACCTGGCCACAGCTTGATGGGGAGCGTTGCCATATTGGACAGCTCCAGGGTGACGTGTCCGGAGAACCCTGGATCGATGAACCCGGCGGTGGAGTGCGTGAGCAGCCCCAGCCGGCCCAACGAAGACTTGCCCTCGAGGCGTGCCGCAATATCGTCCGGCAGCGTGACGGTCTCATAGGTGGAGCCCAGCACGAACTCGCCCGGATGCAGGATGAACGGCTCTCCCGCGTCCACTTCCACCAGACGCGTCAGCTCAGGCTGGTCCTCAGCGGGGTCGATGTGCGCGTACTTGTGGTTGTCGAACAACCGGAAGAACCGGTCAATCCTGACGTCCACGGAGGACGGCTGGACCATCACCGGGTCATACGGGTCCAGGACAATCCGTTGGGAATCAATTTCGGCACGAATATCGCGGTCAGAGATCAGCACACTCAAAAATACCGCATCCATTGCCGCCCCCGTTTTGCAGCGTTACTGTTGCTGCTGTTACGAAATGTCATCGTCGATACAGAATGAGGTTGATGTTGCGGTTGTGACGGTGCACCTCCCTTTGAAGGGGCGGCACCAAAGGATCTGGGGTTGGCTTGAGGAAAATTTCGGCACGGACACTGGCGGCCATGATCTGCGCTCTGGCTCTCATTCCGCCTGCCGCCGGCCAGCTGGGGGGATCTTCCTCAAGCCCGGAACCCCTCTCCTCCTCTGCGGCCGGTCATCAAACGGCGGGTCAACAGACACCGAGCGTCGCCTTGGGCACGCCGTCGTTCGCGTACGACGGCGGCACGGACGCCGCCGGTAGCGCACCGGACCAGCGGCTCGCCCCCGCCGTGGACCCCAACATCACTCACGGGACCCAAACCGGAGCCGCTGCCGCTTTGGCCGCCACCGGAGGAACGACGCCCGCGGCCCCCGCCGGGACCCTGTCCACCGAAGCTCAGCCGGACTTCCCGGCAGCCGAGGGTTCCCCGCCCGAGCCGGTGTCCATCCCGCCGCTGTCCGCCACGGAGTCGGACCTCGCAGCCATCCCCCAGGCCCCACCGCCCCCCCGATCCGCACCCGCCGCAGGCACCGGGGTCCTCCAAACCGAATCCCTCACGACCGAGGCACTCGTCAGGGACGACGCGTCGGCGCAGATTAGCGCTGTGTTCAACGCCATTAACAGCTACCGGGCATCGTTCGGGCTGCCCGCCGTGAAGTACCACGCCACCGTGGCCGCGATGGCGCAGGAGTGGTCCGACAGCATCGCGTCCCGGGAAGTGATCGAGCACCGCTCAAGCTTCTGGACGGATCCGCGCGCACTCAGCCCCACCAACGGCGCCGGGGAGGTCATCGCGGTCCGCTGGGACCGTGATGCCGCGCAACTGGTGGAATGGTGGAAGGGCTCACCCGCACACAACGCGATCCTCAAGGACCCGCGGTTCACCGTGATGGGCATCGGCATCACGTTCACGGACGGCAACTGGCAGACCACTCCGAACCGTTACACCATGTGGAGCGTTGTGGACTTTTTCGGCTATGGCACGCTGCCGGCGGGAACCACCAGCAGCCCGGGAGGCAGCAGTGAAATGCCCGTGCAGCCCGCCAGTGTGTGCGATCCGCTGGTGCGGCACATGCCACCGACGGCGGACCTGACGGCAGCCGCCATCAAGAGTCCCGGCGATCTGGTGTCCGTGAACTCGTCCGGCGACCTCCTAAACCGCCCGTCACTCGGGAACCGGCAGTTCGGCGCACAGCAGGTCATCGGAACCGGATATGGCGCCGCCAAGGAAGTCTTTGTCACGGACTGGGAGCGGGACGGCGTCTTCGACCTCCTGGTGCAATGGACCGACGGACGCCTCACCTTGCATTCAGGGGCAGCGGCGGGCGGATTCCTCCCCGCCGTGACCCTGGGCCAGTCGGGATGGGCCGGAATGACCCTGGCCGTGGGAGGCTGGTGCGCCAACAACCGGCTCCCCCAGCTGGTGGCACTGGACGGCTCCGGGAATCTCTGGCTGTACCCCAACCGCGGGAAGGCAGATCTCGTGGAGCGGACGCTGATGGCGTCCGGCGTGTCAGCCAACCGGCTGGCCATGGCGGATTACGACGCCGACGGTTTCCAGGACCTGCTGGCCCGCCAGACGGACGGAAACGTCCGCCTCTACCGCGGCTCGGGCGCGCCGGCACCGCGCGCCGAAACCCGCGCAACCGTGGCCAGCGGATGGTCGGACGTCGCAGCCATCCGTCCGCTGCGGGATGTCACGGGGCTGAACTCGACGGGGCTGGCCCTTCGACGGGCCGGCGACGTGGTGCAGTACTGGGACCTCAGCACCGGAGCCCTGGCATCGCCGTCGTCCATCCCGGGCGCATGGGCGGGACAGCGGCTGGCGCAGTAGCCGCCCGGCGTACGTGTCAGTTAAGGCTCCACCGGCCGGGCTTCCAGGACTTCCTTAAGCCGTTCCAGCTGGGCCACCTCTGCCTTCATGGTCCGTTGAATCATGAAGTCCATCAGCCCGGCCAGCCCCTTGGGCCGGACCTCCAGTGCGAACCGGACCCGGGTGCATGTTCCCTCGGTGCTCAGGTAATAGCCGCCGTGCGGGCGGGCGGGACCGGCAACCACCTGGAACTGGATCTCGGCGCCCGGACGGAGCTGGGTGATCTGGAAGTCTGCGGCAATGGGGCGGCCCGCCGGTCCTGTCAGTGTCTGCTGGTACACAGCGCCCTTGGCACCCACAGCCCCCGAACGCAGCTCAACATTCCGGACCCCTTCCCGCCAGGAGGGAAGGTTGAGGCCGTCCTGCAGGAACCGGTACACGGTCATGGCATCGCGTTCCACGACGACCTCGTACTCTGCAAATGCCACGGGGATCCCTTGATTGTCGGACAGCTTTCTTTGCGTAGCCCGTTCCCCTGATACTGCAGCTAACACCAACAGGATATTCAGCCCGGAGTGCGCCCGGAGCGGCTGCGGCCGTGCCTTAACCGAACAGTTATCGAAAGGACCCAAGTGTTATCGAAAGGGTGCTGCCGGCACGGGACGTGTCCCTGTTCGGGGACGGCTCACCGCTGGGGTAAAGTAAATCCGGTTGACGCAACCGGGACGTGGCCGAGATATTTGGCTAGTCCCCCATGCGGCTGTAGCTCAATGGTAGAGCGCTAGCTTCCCAAGCTTGATACGCGGGTTCGATTCCCGTCAGCCGCTCCAATCCCTCCACCGGCCTTCTTCCGCCGGGCTTCTTCCACCGGCCTTCTTCCGCCGGGGCATTAGGCGGCTACCTGTATCGTCAGAAGTCAGGAACCCCTTCGGTTCCGCTACAGGAGCAATCATGGCTGACAAGTCCCCGCGTCAAGCAGCATCCGCAAAATCCGGCAAATCCATCAAGGAAAAGCGAGCTGACAAGAGGGCCGCGGCGGCGCCGCCCAGCTCCCTCGACAAGGCAACCTCCGCCAAGGCAGCGAGCCCCAAAAAGAAGTGACCGGTTCCGTGAACCACCTCACCCTCGGAGTCCTGGCCAGCACGCGGAAGCCTGACGAACGCCGGCTCCCGCTCCATCCCCTTCACCTGGACCGGATCGCGCCGGAACTGCGGCAGCAGATCATTCTCGAGCAGGGCTACGGTGAACGGTTCGGCGTCTCAGACCAGCACCTGTCCTCCCTCGTGGGGCGGATTGCCTCCCGAGACGAGATCATTGCCGACGCCGACGTCATCCTGCTGCCCAAGCCGCAGCCGGAGGATCTCGCCGAACTCCGCGACGGCCAGATCCTCTGGGGCTGGCCGCACTGTGTCCAGGACCGCGCCATTACTCAACTGGCCATCGACAAGAAGCTCACCCTGATCGCTTTCGAGGCCATGAACCATTGGGCCAGCGACGGCGGCTTCGGCCTCCATGTGTTCCACAAGAACAACGAACTGGCCGGCTACTGCTCGGTCATTCATGCCCTTGCCCTCACCGGTTCAACGGGCGACTACGGCCGGCGGCTCACCGCCGTCGTTATCGGTTTCGGTGCGACGGCCCGTGGCGCCGTCACGGCGCTTAACGCCCACGGCATCCATGACGTCCAGGTGCTGACCAACCGGGGTGTGGCCGCCGTCGGCTCTCCCATCCATTCGGTGCGGATCGCGCAGTTCGACCATGACGACAAGGCGCCGTTCCTCAGCCAGGTCATCACCGAACGCGGCAGGGTGCCGCTGGCGCCGTTCCTGGCCGAGAGCGACATTGTGGTCAACTGCACCCTGCAGGATCCCAATGCCCCGCTGACGTACCTGCGCGAAGAGGACCTCGCGGCCTTCCGTCCCGGCAGCCTGATCGTGGATGTGTCCTGCGACGAGGGAATGGGCTTCAGCTGGGCGAAGACCACCACGTTCGCCGAGCCCATGCTCACCGTGGGCGACCACATTGACTACTACGCGGTGGATCACAGCCCGTCCTATCTGTGGAACTCCTCAAGCTGGGAGATCAGCGAAGCGCTGCTCCCCTTCTTGGAGACCGTCATTACCGGTCCCGAGGCCTGGGCCGAAAATGAGACGATCGCCCGCGCGATTGAAATCCGCGGCGGCGAGGTCCTCAACAAGGACGTGCTGCAGTTCCAGCAGCGCCAGGCGGAGTACCCGCACGCCCCTCTGGACGCGTAGCCGCCGGAGCGGCCGGCCGCTGTGCCGGCTGCTCGCCGTACGCCGCACGATCCGGAGCAGGCGCCGCCGGTCCTTGAGGTCAACCTTGAGGGTCAGCTCACCGCGCCGGGCAAGCACGACGGCGACAGTCACCGCCGCCAGGGCCGGCACCCCGCCGGAGACCAGGATGGCGGTGTGCGGATCCACGTGCTCGGCAATCCAGCCGATCATGGGACCGCCGATGGCCTGGCCGCCGATCAGCACCATGATGTACAGGCTCATGACGCGTCCGCGGATCCCCATGTTCGAGCTGATCTGGACCAGCTGGTTCGAGGCGGTCAGGAACATCAGGCACCAGAAGCCGGACAGCACCATGGCGGCGCCGAACCACACCATGGACGGCGCCAGGGCCGCCAGGCAGAGCATCAGCCCGTACATTCCGGCGCCCAGGACCACCGACCGCAGCCGCAGCTGCCGGCGGCGGGTGGAGGCGATTGCCCCGGCGAGCGCACCGAGCGCCACCAGCGCGTTCAGCAGGCCGTAGCCTCCGGCGCCGACGTCGTACACGTGGTCCGCGAAAGCGGCCAGCAGCACCGGCAGGCTCATGGCGAAAACCGCGACAAAACCGGCCATCAGCCAGGGCCAGTAGATGGTGGGCTTGCTCAGCGCGTACTTCAGCCCCTCCCGGAGCATTCCCTTGCGCTTTGGTGCGGGTGCGTTGATGAACAGCTGGTCCTTGCGCAATAGCAGCAGCATGGCCACGGTGGAACAGCAGGCCACGGCGTTCGCGGCGAAGGCCCACCCGGCGCCGACCGCCGTGAGCAGGAGACCGGCCAGGGCGGGTCCGATCAGGCCGCCCAGCTGGAACGTTGTGGAGTTCACGCTGATGGCATTGCGCAGGTACGTGGGACCCACGAGCTCGTTGACAAACACCTGCCGGGCAGGCTGGTCCAGGACCGTAACCAGCCCCAGCAGCAGCGCGATGGCGTAGACGTGCCACACTTCGATGCGCTGGCTCAGGGCCAGGACGGCCAGCGCCGCAGCCAGCACCGCGGCGACGGACTGGCAGAGGATGAGGATCTTCCGTTTCGCGAACCTGTCCGCCATCATCCCGCCCCACGGGCCCAGTACCAGCGACGGCATGAATTGCAGCGCCACGGTGATGCCGACGGCGGTGACGGACCCGGACAGCTGCAGTACGAGCCAGTCCTGCGCGATCCGCTGCATCCAGAGGGCGATCACCGCGACGAAGTGTCCGATCGCGAAAATGCGGAAGTTGGGGACGCGGAGGGAAATGAAGGTGTGGCGCCAGGGCAGCCGTTCACTCACGACGGCGATCGGCTGGGTGGCGGTGTGCGGCTGCGCGGGCGGGGAATCGGCGGAGGCGGCGGAATCGATAACGGGCTGGCTGACGGTTGCCGTGGACGGCGGAGGGGGTGCCACAGGGAATCCTCAAAGGGTGCGGGTGAGCGGGATACCTCCACGCTATGGTGGCCCCAAGTGATTATGGAAGCGTATTGTTCCTATAACTAACATTGCGAACCGCAATAGTGCGACCAGACCAGCAACCGGGAGTGCCGTGTTCGAACCCGCCCAGCTCCGTTCTTTTCTGGCGGTGGCCGAAACGCTCAGCTTCACCAAGGCGGCGGAGCGCCTGGGCCTGGCCCAGCCCACAGTCAGCCAGCATGTGCGCAAACTGGAAGCAGCGGCGAAGCGGGTCCTGATTGCCCGGGATACCCGGGACGTGCGGCTGACTGACAACGGCGATGCAATGGCCGGCTTCGCGCGGACCATCCTCGCGGCCCACGATGCAGCTTCACGCTACTTTTCCGGGTCCGCCATGCGCGGCCGGCTGCGCTTCGGGACCGCGGACGATCTCGCGATCACCGGACTTCCCCGCATCCTCCGGGAGTTCCGCCAGATCTACCCGCAGATCAACCTGGAACTCACAGTGGGCCAGAGCGACCAGCTGTACAAGAAACTGAATGCGGGCCAGCTGGACCTGGTGTTCGTGAAGTGGGTCGCCGGGGCCAAGGACGGTACGGTGGTCCAGCACGACGCTTTCGCGTGGGTGGGCCTGGAGCAGACAGCGCTGGAACCCGGCGATCCGGTTCCGCTGATCGCCTACCCTTCGCCCAGCCTCAGCAGGAAGCTTGCCATCGACGCCCTCGAGTCCCGGGGGCGGACGTGGCGCATCACCTGCACCACACGGCAGATCAGCGGAGTCCTGGCCGCCGTCCGGGCGGGAATCGGCGTCGCCGTAATGCCGTCCTCGCTGGTTCCGGAGGACCTGAAGATCATCACCCGCCGCTTCGACCTGCCGCCTGTGGGCGATGTGGATTTCACCCTCATCCGCAACCCGCTGGCCAACTCCGAAGTGATCGAGGCGCTCACGCAGGCGATTGTGGGGCGCACCATCAAGCGCTCCGCCTAGGCGTTTGAGCCGGCAGGGCAAGTGACCGGTAAAGGGTAAATGCCCGGTAATTGGTTAAACGAGTAGGTATTCGTCCCCGCACGGGTAGTTATTACACGTAAGTGATTGAAGATATTACGTGCGTAAATTATGCTTGAATTCTGTTAAAGGTTAAGCAGAAGCCGATGACAACGATTCGATGACGAACCGTGTCCGCCGCCGCTGCCTTGGGGGCGCCTGACGGACAACGTTCGGGATAGGCAAGCGATGACGCCAACCACGAACCACCCGCATCTTAAAGTCTCAAATCCAGCTCACTCCCTCAACACGCTACGCCCGATGACCGTCGGAACGCACCGCAACACGCCGGTGCATCATGAAGCAGGCGCACACGCTGAGTTGGTTACTCAGCGCGAACCGCACGCCGCCGCCACCCTGGTGGACACTGAATTCGTAGGCAGTCCCTACTGCGAGCGGTGCGGAACGGATGAGTACATCTACCTGGAGACGTTTGTCCCGGCAAAGTTCCGGCACGACGGCACTCTCCGGAAGCCGGGAGAAGTCACCTACTTCTGCACCGGATGCGAAGAGTTTTCGGCACACTCGGTCCCAGCCTCTTGGGTGCCGCCCGGCTGGTATTTGGGCTAGCCAGGATCCCGAACGTTCCGCCAGGCAAACCAGAAATCGCGCCAGGTAAAAAACCGCCGCCGCCAGGCACCCGAGGGTGCCAGGCGGCGGCGATTACTTTTCCCTGGAGCTCGTCCGGGTAGGCCCCGCCCAGGGCGGGCGGCTACCCGGAGCCCGTTAGATCAGGCTGTCCGAGAGGTGGTTGGGCGTCCCGAATCGGTGCGCGGTGATGCTGACGGCCTGCTCGTGCAGGAACGGCAGCAGCTCCACGCGGCCGGCCTCGGTGACCGGGTGGGAGTAGACGGCCAGGTCCGGGCGTCCGCCGGTGGCTTCGGCCAGCGCAGCCGCGTCGCCGCCGAGGAGCCGGATCCGTCCGCCAGAAAGCTTCCCGGCGTCAGCGAGCCTCGCAGCGGAGGCCAGCCAGGCGGCGTCGTCCTCCACCGTGGTGCTGATGCGCAGCGCGGCGAGCGCTGCCTGCAGCGGGGCGGGAAGTTCGACGGCGGTGGACACCGTCAGTGCCGAACCGGCCAGCACGCCGGCGGCTACTGTCCTGACGAGGTCTGCGACCGGTTCGCCCTCGGAGAGGCGCACCGTGACCGGCAGGGAACGGTAGCGGAAGATGTTCCGCTCCGCGCTCAGCCCGGAAACATCCTTGGCCGTGCCGAACTCGTCGGCCCAAGCGAGGGCATCGGAGGCAAGTGCCCGCTCCAGGGATTCGAAGACGGGAGCGTCCAGTGTGCCCTTCGCGGCACCAGCCAGGCGGCGAACGCCGGGGTTGGTCACGGCCGCCTTGGGGTTCTTTTCAGAGCCGCCTGCTGTGCTGGCCTTGCTGACCCAGTCGCCGAGTCCGGCGAGGTAGTTGGGTCCGCCTGCTTTGGTGCCGGCGCCGACGGCGGACTTCTTCCAGCCGCCGAACGGCTGGCGCTGCACGATCGCGCCGGTGATGCCGCGGTTCACGTAGAGGTTGCCGGCCTGGATGGTGTCCAGCCAGAGCCCCACTTCCTCGGTACTCAACGAGTGCAGCCCGGCGGTGAGGCCGTACTCCACCTGGTTCTGGATGGCGATGGCGTCTTCCAGGGTTTCCGCCGTCATGACGCCGAGCACCGGGCCGAAGAACTCGGTGAGGTGGAAGTAGGATCCGCGGCGCACGCCGTAACGGACGCCCGGGCTCCAGAGCCGGCCGGTGTCGTCGAGCTTGCGCGGTTCGACGGCCCAGTTTTCGCCTTCGCCCAGGGTGGTGAGCGCGTTCAGGAGCTTGCCGTTGGCGGGTTCGATGATCGGGCCCATCTGGCTGGTGGGGTCCTCGGGGTAGCCCACCTTGAGGGACGTGACAGCGTCGATCAGCTGGTTGTGGAACCGCTTCGAGGTGGCCACGGAGCCCACCAGTATCACCAGCGAGGCGGCGGAGCACTTCTGCCCGGCGTGCCCGAATGCTGAGTACGCAACATCTTTGGCGGCGAGGTCAAGGTCCGCGCTGGGCGTGACGATGATGGCGTTCTTGCCGCTGGTTTCGGCCAGGAGCGGCAGATCCTTGCGGAATGAACGGAACAGCTCGGCGGTTTCGTAGCCGCCGGTCAGGATCACGCGGTCCACGGCCGGGTGCGAGATCAGCTGCTGGCCGAGCTCACGCTCGCCCAGCTGGACCATGGTGAGGACGTCGCGGGGCACGCCGGCCTCCCAGAGCGCTTCGATCATCACGGCACCGCTGCGGCGGGCCTGCTTGGCAGGCTTGATTACGACGGCGGAGCCGGCGGCGAGTGCCGCGAGGGTGGAACCGGCCGGAATGGCCACCGGGAAGTTCCACGGCGGGGTCACCACGGTGAGCTTCGCGGGCACAAAGGTGGCACCGTCGACGTCGTCGAGCTTGCGGGCTGACTCGGCGTAGTAGTGGGCGAAGTCAACGGCTTCGCTGACTTCGGGATCACCCTGGTCGATGGTCTTGCCTGTTTCGCTGGCCATGACCTCGAGCAGGTCCGCGCGGCGGGCCTCCAGGATGTCGCCGGCGCGGTGTAGCACTTCGGCGCGCTCGGCGCCGCTGAGGGCGCCCCAGGCCTTGCCCTTTTCGACGGCGGTGGCGATCACCGTGTTGAGCGTTTCGGCGTCCGTGATGGTGGCGGCTTCCACGGATGCGTTGCCCAGGGTGGAGTAGGGAACGCGTTCCAGGATGGCGCGGCCCCAGTCACGGTTGGCGGGCAGGGAGGGGTCCGTGTCCGGGGTGTTCTCGAAGGAGTCGCGCGGCATCGGATCGGCCGGGAGGCTGCGGTTCTGCCCGCGGTTGGGGCCGGGGACTTCGTCGTCGAGCTCTGCCAGCGAGGCGAGGAAGCGCTGCTTCTCACGCTCAAAGAGCGCTTCGTTTTCGCTGAGTTCGAAGACGGCGGACATGAAGTTGTCCTGGCTGGCACCTTCTTCGAGGCGGCGGATCAGGTACGCGATGGCGACGTCGAACTCGGCCGGGTGCACCACGGGGGTGTAGAGCAGGAGGGAACCGACGTCCTTCTTGACGGCTTCCGCCTGGCCCTGCGCCATGCCGAGCAGCATCTCGAACTCGATGCTCTGCTGTGCGGTATCCGCGATGCCGCGCTGCTTGGCCAGGAGCCAGGCGAAGGCGATGTCGAAGAGGTTGTGGCCGGCGACGCCGATCCGGATGTTCTTGATCCGGTCCGGGTGCAGCGAGTAGTTGATGACGCGCTTGTAGTTGGTGTCCGAGTCCTGCTTGGTGTTCCAGGTGGCGAGCGGCCAGTCGTGCAGCGAGGATTCGACCTGTTCCATGGGCAGGTTGGCGCCCTTGACCACGCGGACCTTGATGGCGGCGCCGCCGTTGGCGCGGCGTTCAGCAGCCCAGTCCTGCAGGCGGATCATGGCCGCGAGGGCGTCCGGCAGGTAGGCCTGGAGCACAATGCCGGCCTCGAGGTTCTTGAACTCCGGCTTGTCCAGGATCCTGGTGAAGACCGCGATGGTCATGTCCAGGTCCTTGTATTCCTCCATGTCCAGGTTGATGAACTTGGCCTTCTGCCCTCCGGCGGCGAACGAGGCGGCGCGGGTGAAGAGCGGCGTGAGCTTTTCGACGACGTGCTCGACGGCCTCGTCGAAGGCCCAGGCGGAGTGCGGGGCGACGGTGGAGGAGACCTTGATGGAGACGTAGTCGACGTCCGGGCGGGCCAGCAGGGTGTGGGTGCCCTCAAGCCGGCGGGAGGCCTCATGCTCGCCCAGAACGGCTTCTCCGAGGAGGTTGACGTTGAGCTTGATGCCGTCCTTGCGGATCTTGGCGATGGCCGGGCCCAGCTTGGCGTCCGTGGCGTCCACGATCAGGTGGCCCACCATTTCGCGGAGCACGCGGCGGGCGATCGGGATGACCACCTTCGGCATGACCGGGGCCACGGTGCCGCCGAGCTGGACGGCGCTGCGCATGTACCAGGGCAGGAAGGCCGGGACCTTGGGGGCAAGGGCTGCCAGGTTGCGGGCGGCCACGTGAAGGTCTTCGGGGCGGACCACGCCGTCCACAAAGCCGACGGTGAAGTCGAGCCCGTTGGGGTCCTTCAGGACGCCGGCGAGCTGTTCAGCGGAAGCATCCACGGGGACCTTGGCCGCCTCCGTCAACCAGTGGCGCACCAGCGCGATCGCTTCCCCGGCAAGGGCCTGCGCTTCGGGTACGTGCGAACCGCGTGCAGGGGCTGCTCCGGTGGCCGTCTTGCCGACGAGGACGCCGGGCTCCGTCGAAATGTTGGTCATGGCAAACACTCGTTCTTTCCGTTGGTGAGGAGTCTTTCCATCAGTATGAGTCTCCACTCACTTAAGATAAAGCGACGTTTTCTGAGCAATACAGGTTAGAAAAACCAACGGTTCTAAATCCCGCCCGAACGTTCGGAAACCGCCCCCGGACCCTCTCTCACTTCACGGGCCTTTCCGGCCAACCCTCTCGCACTTTCGGGGCCTTTCCGGCCATCCCTCTCGCACTTCCCGCGCTTTTCCGGCCAACGCTCTCGCACTTCCCGCGGAACCGACGGACCCCCTCCCACCGGGGTGAGAGAGGGTCCGTCAAAATGTCACCGGATCTGAGAGAGCGTCCGGTTGTTTGTGCCAGGAAGTGAGAGAGCGTCGGGTGGCTACGCCAGCGGGCGGTGCATTTCGACGGCCTCTTCGTGCCTGGGGCTGTCCGGATTCATCAGCGAGTGCTTGCGGCCGTAGCCGAAGTAGATCGCCAGGCCGATGACGAGCCAGATGCCGAAGCGTGCCCAGGTCTCCCAGTGCAACTGGAACATCAGGAACGCCGAGGCCACCACGCCGAACGCGGGAACCAGCGGCATGAAGGGCAGCCGGAAGGCGCGCGGAGCGTCCGGCTTCTTGTAGCGGAAAACAATGACCGAGAAACAGACCACCACGAACGCGGCGAGGATGCCGATATTCGTCAGGTCGGCGACGGCCTTGATCGGGAAGACCCCGGCCAGCAGGGCGGAAGCGACGCCCGCGATCCAGGTCACGCGCTGCGGGGTGCCGTGCCGGTCCGTCTTGGAGAACCAGCCCGGGAGCAGGCCGTCGCGGCTCATGGAGAACCAGACGCGGGTGACGCCCAGGAGGAAGGTCAGCATCACGGTGAGGATCGACAACACCGCGAACACGGAGATGATGGTGGCAATGACAGGCAGGCCGACGCCGGTGAATGCCGAGGCGAAGCCGGCCTTCGGGTCGATGTCCTTGAAGTTCTGCATGCCGGTAAGAACCAGGGTGGCGGCCACGTAGAGCAGCATGGCGATGATGAGCGAGAGGATGATCGCCTTCGGCATGTGCTTCTTGCCGTCGGTGGCCTCCTCGGCCGCGGTACTCATGGCGTCGTAGCCGAACACGGCGAAGAACACCGTGGCCGAACCTGCCAGTACAGGGCCGAAGCCGCTGGGCATAAACGGGTTGTAGTTGTTGGTGTCGATGTAGAAGATGCCCAGGCCGATGATGAACAGGATCAGGACAACCTTGATGGCCACCGCCACCAGCTCGAACCGGCCGAACGCCCGTGTGCCGCGGGACAAGATCCAGGTCACGATGAGGCAGACGACGATGGCCGGAATGTTGACGATGCCGCCCTTGCCCTCATCCGGGGTGGACGTCATCCAGACGGGCATGTGGACGCCGATGCCGGAGAGGAAAGCGTCAAAGTATCCGGAAATACCAATGGCCACAACGGCCACAATCGCAATGTATTCAAGGAGCAGGTCCCAACCGATGAACCAGCCGATTACTTCGCCGAGGGCCACATAGCCGTAGGTGTAGGCCGAGCCCGCACGCGGAATCATGCCGGCAAATTCCGCGTACGACAACGCGGCGGCCGCAGACGCGAGGCCCGCAATCAGGAAGGAAAACAGCACCGCCGGGCCCACGCCGGGTTCGGTTTCGCTGCCGTGGGCCACGAGGCCCGCCAGGGAAAAGATGCCGACGCCGATAATGCCGCCAACGCCGATGGCCGTCAGTTGCCAAAGACCCAGGCTTTTCATCAACCCGCTGTGTTTGTTTTCTTCCTCAATGTCGTCAATCGGCTTGCGCCGCATGATCGATTGGGTTAAATCTTTTGTGCTCATCAGGGACTCCTGCATAGATATGGACCCATCAATCCGCCCTGTGATGGGACTAACTCAGTCTGATTAGTATGCAAGCCCCATTGCATTAGATAAAGTGAATTCTCCTAATTAATATTCATTAGATTTAGCGAAGGAACAGTCATGCTCGACGTCCGGCGGTTGAGGCTGCTCCGTGAACTCAAAATCCGGGGAACGCTCGCCGAGGTGGCGGAGGCACTCCAGTACAGTCCGTCGTCGGTCTCCCAGCAACTGGCGCTGCTGGAGAAGGAGGCCGGCGTTCAGCTGCTGCGCAAAACCGGACGCCGGGTCCAGCTGACCCCGCAAGCCGAAGTCCTGGTGGCGCACACGGCCCACCTGCTCGAAACGCTGGAGCAGGCCGAGGCTGATCTGGCGGCAAGCCTCACCACCGTTTCGGGCACTGTGCGGATCGCCGTCTTCCAGTCCGCCGCCCTCGCCCTGATGCCGGGCACCCTCACCCGGATGGCGGCCACCTACCCGGAAGTCAGGATTGAGATGGTGCAGCGGGAGCCGGAAACGGCCCTGCATGAAACCTGGGCCCGCGACTTCGACCTGGTGATCGCCGAGCAGTATCCCGGCCACGCCGCGCCCCGCTATGCGGAGCTGGACCGTGTCCGCCTGACCGGCGACGCCATCCGGCTCGCCGTCCCCGGACCCGAGAAGGACCTGCCGCCCATCCGCTCCCTGGAAGACACAGCCGATCTCGCCTGGGTGATGGAACCACGGGGCGCGGCCTCCCGGCACTGGGCCGAGCAGGCCTGCCGCAGCGCCGGCTTCGAGCCCGACGTCCGGTATGAAACGGCCGACCTGCAGGCGCAGATCCGGCTGATCGAATCCGGCAACGCCGTCGGCCTGATGCCCGACCTTGTCTGGACCGGACGGGAAACATCGGCGCAGTTGCTGCTGCTGCCCGGGAACCCGCACCGGACCGTGTTCACGTCCGTGCGGCGGTCCAGCGCCAAGCGCCCGGCCATCCTGGCCGCCCGCGAGGTACTGGCCGTCACAGCCGATTCGATTGCCCCCGCCGGACCGGTCCCGCCGGAGGCCAAATCCGCCTGACCCTCGGCAACCCCAGTCACTCCCCCGCCTTGCAGGTCCGGCGGGAAGTTCCCTACGTCACAGCGCGGAAGTGCGCCGGGCGTTAGACTGGGCACGTTATGAATCGCACAATGTTTAAGTCCAAAATCCACCGGGCCACTGTCACGCATGCCGACCTTCACTACGTGGGGTCGGTCACCGTTGACCTGGACCTGCTGGAGGCAGCGGACATCCTCCCGGGCGAGCTCGTGGCGATCGTTGACGTCACCAACGGTGCCCGGCTGGAGACGTACACCATCGCCGGCGAGCGCGGTTCCGGCGTTATCGGCATCAACGGCGCGGCTGCGCACCTGATGCACGAAAATGACATCGTCATTCTCATTACGTATGCGGAGATGACCACCGAAGAAGCCAAGGCGTACACGCCCAAGGTGGTCCACGTGGATAAGGACAACAAGATTGTCCAGATCGGCAACGACCCCGCGGAGGGGCACACCCGTGGCCTGATGCGGCCGCCGTTCGCGCTGAACAACTCCGCCCTGAACTGAATGCATGCCCGGACCACGCCCGTCCGGATATCGAGATCCTCCCCACAGTGCGGCTTCTGGCTGAATAAATCTGATTAGGCTGGGAAGGTGAACGCCAACCCCCGCCCGTCCGTCCCGGCACGGACACCGTCAGGGACCTTCGGGTGCTAGGGGTTCTCGCCGGCTTCTTCGTGGTGTGGTCCATCATCCTCGTGGGCATGTTCGTGGGCCGCCGGAAGGTGCTTGGAGAAAACGCCCGTTCCGTGCTGAGCGCGCTAACGTTTTTTGTGGCCAGCCCGGCGCTCCTGTTCGAGACCCTCAGCAAGGCCAAGCTCCACGACGTCTTCGCAGCTCCCCTGCTGGTCACGGCCGTCGGCGCGATGGTCACGGCAGCAATCTTCTTCGTGATCGTCCGGTTCCTGCTGAAACGGACGGTCCCGGAATCGCTGATGTCGTCCATGAGCGCGTCCCTGGCGAACTCGGCCAACCTTGGCATTCCCATCGCCGTATACGTCCTCGGTGACGCAAGCTACGTGGCGCCGCTGCTGATCTTCCAGCTGGCCTTCTTCACGCCGCTCTTCCTGATGGCCCTGGATGCCACCACGAGTTCCCACCGGACCACCCCCGCCGGCTTTGCACTCATGATCCTCAAGAACCCGATGATCGTGGGTTCCGCGCTGGGCCTGGTGGTGGCGGGAACGGGCTGGCAGGTACCGGAGCTGGTGATGCAGCCCGTCCACCTGATCGGCGGGGCAGCCATCCCGGCAATGCTGATCGCCTTCGGCATGAGCCTGAACGGATCCCGGCCCCTGCAGGCAGCAGCCGGCCGCCGCGCCGACACGCTCCTCGCCAGCGCGTTCAAGCTCGTGGTCCACCCGGCCATCGCCTACGCCTTCGCCCGCATGCTCGGCATGGAAGGGCAGGCCCTGTTCGCCGTTGTAGTGACGTCGGCGCTGCCCACCGCCCAGAACGTTTTCGTCGCGGCCAGCCGCTACCGGACGGGCATCACCGTGGCCAAGGACACCGTGCTCATCACCACGGTGGTCGCCGTCCCGGCCATGATCGGCGTGGCCCTGCTCCTGACCTAGTTCTTCTGGTGCTGGTCCAGGAGCCTGGCACAGCGGATGAAGCCGAGGTGGGAGTACGCCTGCGGGTGGTTGCCCAGGTGGGTTTCCGTGCCGGGATCGTACTCCTCAGGCAGCAGGCCGGTGGGGCCGAACAGGTTCACCAGCTGGTCGAACAGGTCCCAGGCCTCCTCGATCCGGCCCACCGCCACGTAAGCCTCGATCAGCCACGTGGTGCAGATGTGGAAGCCGCCCTCCAAACCCGGCAGGCCGTCGTCGTACCTGTACCGGAAAACCGTGGGTCCCACCCGAAGCTCCCGTTCCACGGCGGTGACGGTGTCCAGGAACCGCTGGTCTCTTACATCCAGCAGGCCGGACAGGCCGATGTGCAGCACCGCTGCGTCCAGGTCGGGGCTGTCGTAGGCCACGGTGTAGGACGCCGCGCCGTCGTCCCAGCCTTCGCGGAGGACTTCCTCGCGGATGGTGGCGGCGGTGGGCGCCCACTCGGGCTCCGGCACCCTGCCGTGCCGGGCTGCTGTGCGCAGCGCCCGGTCCAGCGTCACCCAGCACATCACCTTGGTGTACACGTGGTGCCGGGGTGCGCGGCGCGCTTCCCAGATCCCGTGGTCGGCCTCATGCCAGCGGGCCATCACGGCCGAGGCCATCTGGACCATAAGCTCCCAGTGCGAATCCTCCAAGGAACCCTCGCGGTCACTCACCGCGCTAATAAGTTCCGCGATGGGCCCGAATACGTCGAGCTGCACCTGGTGGTCAGCGGCGTTGCCGATCCTCACGGGACGTGATCCCGCATAGCCGGGCAGGCTTTCGATGATGGCCTCGGTGGACAGCGGCGCTCCTGTGACGGAGTACAGCGGGTGCAGCCATTCCGGCCCGGGCGCGTTCTCCAGGATCCGGCCCAGCCAGCGCAGGAACCCGTACGCTTCGCTGGTGGAGCCGAGGTCCACCAGCGCGTTGACGGTCATGGAGCCGTCCCGCAGCCAGCAGTAGCGGTAGTCCCAGTTCCGGGTGCCGCCGATTCCTTCCGGCAGCGAGGTGGTGGGGGCGGCCAGGACTGCGCCGGTGGGTTCATGCACCAGCGCCCGGAGCACCAGCGCCGAACGGCGCACCAGCGACGGCTTGACCCCCGGCAGTTCCAGATCCTGGACCCACCGGCGGGAGTGATGGGCGACGGCGGCGCGGCGCTCTGTTTCGCCGCCCACCCCGGCGTGGGTGGGCTCGGTGTCGCCGCAGCGCAGGTTGAGCACCACGGGGCCGTTCCGCAGGTTGACGTCCGCGGTGGCGGTGGCATGGCGGCCGTCCGAAGTGATGGAAAAACTGACGCCGGGTGCCAGCAGGATGATGGGATCAGAGGTGCCCACAACGTGCAGTTCCTCGCCCCGCGCCTCCATGCTGAACGGGGCGTTGGCGTAGTCGGGCCGGGGCGCGAAGACGATCTTGGCCGCGCCGCTGCCGGACAGCACGCGGACCAGGCTCGTGATCCCGTCCGGGGCCGGCTCGAGGTAGTCGGTCACGGTGACGTCAGCCCAGCGGGTCTCCACGATCATGGTGCTGTCCACATAGCGCTGGCCCAGGACCTGGGATGCCTTGACCGGTTCCACCGAGAAGTGGCCCGCAGCGTCGCCGCCCAGGATATGGGCGAACAGGGACCCGGAGTCCGGCAGCGGGTGGCTCATCCAGCAGACTTTGGCTTCAGGGGTGATCAGCGCCGTGGACGAGCCGTTGCCGATCATGGAGTGGCGTTCCAGGCCAACGGCATCCTCGCCAAAGAGCCAGGCACGCCGCAGTTCGAACAGGATGGCCAGAACCCGGGCGAAGGATTCGGGGTCCCGGAGGCGGTGGGCGGCCGCGGAAGGGCCCTCCCCTACCTTAATTCCCATGTCGGGGCCGCGGAGGGTGGCCATGGCCAGTTCGTCGCTG
This sequence comes from Arthrobacter sp. LjRoot78, assembly GCF_964254335.1. Taxonomy (NCBI): domain Bacteria; kingdom Bacillati; phylum Actinomycetota; class Actinomycetes; order Micrococcales; family Micrococcaceae; genus Arthrobacter; species Arthrobacter sp. LjRoot78. The sequence continues at coordinate 4,329,520 of NZ_CAXUTG020000001.1, forward strand.
GAGGCGTCGCCGGCATAGAGGGCGGCGCTCACGCCCAGGCGGGCACGCAGGTGTTCCAGTGCGTCAGCCTTGGACGGTTCCACCACGGAGAGGTCCAGCACGGATCCGTCCACGATGTAGAACAGGCCGTGGGCGCGGGCCACCTCCTCCGCTTTCGCCAGCACCTTGGCGAGGATCGCGGGCGACGCCGGCCGGGTGTGCACGGAGACCGCCACGGGCTTGCGCTCGATGCTGATCCCTTTATAGGCGCCGATCGTTTCAAGGAGGGCCTGGCTGGCCTGCTGCAGGACCGATTCGGTGGCCAGCGACAGGCCGTGCGCGAAGCCCATGTCGAATTCGGCGCCGTGGGAGCCCACCAGGTGCACCTCTGCCGGGAGCCTCGACACTGCTGCCAGGTCGCGAAGCGACCGGCCGGAAATGACGGCCGCGTGGGTGTTGGGCAAGGCAGCCAGTGCACGGAGCGCAATCGCGGCACTGCCCAGCGGCAGGGTTTCGGTGGAGATCCCCTCCGCATCGCAGAGCGTTCCGCCGTAGTTGCAGGCCACCAGCAGCCCGGGAGTGCGGGCCAGGATCTTCAGTTCTGCGAGCAGGTGCGGCGTGAGGCCGTCGTCTGCGGCGTCCGACTGCACAAAAGCACGGAGCAGGCCCAGCGGCAGGGAACGGGTCAGGAGTGCGGAATCGGCCACGGACTGGTTGAGCGGAGTAGGCACAGGCGACGTCCTTCGGATAATCCCCAATGATGAGAAAAGTCCGGCGAGGGACATACCCCCAGTTTCCGATGCCGTCGTTACATCAGAATATCCCTGTCATTGCGGGAATGTAACGTGTGCGCGTGCCCGGATTGAGGGACGTGGCGGAGCCTACGCCCGTGCCCGCTTCAGCACAACGACTGTGGCGTCGTCGGATACCTCGCGGCCCGAGGCCAGCTCGAGCACGGCGTCGCAGGCGGCCTGGGCGCTGGCGCTGCCGGAGACGGTGCCGGAGACCACGGCCGTCAGGACGTCGACGTCGGGATAAACATCCAGCAGGCCGTCGCTGACCACGGCCAGGGAATCGCCGGGCTCCAGGGAAACCTGGTGCGCTTCCCATTGCTGGTCAGGCCAGGCACCCACGGGAGGTCCGCCGGTGAGCAGCCGGGAGCAGCTGCCGTCCGCCTTGATGTGCAGCGCCAGGCCATGGCCGGCGTCCAGGTACTGCAGGATTCCGGTGGCGGCATCGAGCCGGGCGTGGAAGAGGGTGACGAAGGAGGCGGATTGTTCGAGGTCGGCTTCCAGGATCCGGCCGGCCGAGCTGAAGGCCGCACTCAGCGGCGTCCGGTGGGCCACCGAACGCATGACGGCGCGGACAGTGGCGGCAATCAGCGCCGCGCCCATGCCCTTGCCCATGGCGTCGGCCAGGGTCAGCTGCAGCCCGCCGTCGTTCGGGTACCAGTCGAAGAAGTCGCCGCCAACATTGCGGGAAGGCCGGAACGAGCCGGCGATGTCGAATCCGTCGAGGGACAGGCCCTCCGCCGGAAGCAGGCTGCGCTGGACTTCGACGGCGCGGCGCAGCTCGTCCTGCACGGCGGCTTCATGAACGGCGCTGGCGCGCGGCCTGCGGAACAGGGCGGTGATCCGGGAGCCGAGTTCGCGGGGGCTGAAGGGTTTAGTGAGGTAGTCGTCCGCGCCGGTGTCGAGCCCGGTGAGGCGGTCCAGTTCCTCGCCGCGGGCGGTGATCATCAGGATATAGGCGTCGGAGAACCGGCGCAGCTGGCGGCAGACCTCAACGCCGTCGATATCCGGCAGGTTCAGGTCCAGTGTCACCAGTTCGGCGCCGTCTCGCTTCATCAGCTCGACGCCGGCGCGTCCCGATGAAACGGCGGACACCAGGAAGCCCTGCTTGGTCAGAATGTGGACCAGCAGGCCGCGGATATCGTCATCGTCCTCAATGACCAGGGCACGGCGTACGTCCGGCTCATCAGTCATGCACCCATTAGACTCCGTGCGGGCTGCTATTGTCACATCGGTACCAGCCGGGTCTTTCTGTAACACCAGTGAGTGCAGGGTCCGGCGCCCCGCAGGTGCCGGACCCTGTAGCTCCTGACACTCAGCGGGCGCGGAACGTCACCATGGTGAAGCCACCGGGTGCCACGGTCACCTGCCCGGACCGGGCACCGGCGTGGGGGTGTTCAGGCGGGCACCGCGGGCCGGGGCGCGGGCTGGCCTGGTCCTAGGTGGCGGGAACGCGGTCCAGCCTGGCCACGCCGATCTTCGAGTCAGCCATGCCGTAGAACACGAACAGCTGGCCGTCCACTTCCTCGATGGCGGTGGGGAACACCACGTTGGGCACGATGCCGGAGATCTCGTCTTCTGTTTCTGGTGCCAGCAGCGGCTTGTCGCTGCGGGCAATGACCTTGGAGGGGTCATTGGCGTCCAGGATCATGGCGGCCGCGGTGTAGTTGACCTTCTGCTGGTGGTCGAAGGCGGACTTCTCCAGCGCGCCGGCCACACCGTGGTGGATCAGCAGCCAGCCTTCGTCGACGCGGATCGGCGCCGGTCCGCCGCCGATCTTGAGTTCCTCGAACGGGAACTCGCTGAGGGCAACGAGGGTGTGTTTGCCCATGTGCACCAGGTTGCGGAAGTCCTTTTCCACGTCCTCCACGGCAACGTAGGAGATCCAGATGCCGGGGCGGTTGTCCGTGACGCCGGCGGGCAGGTGCTCGCCTTCGCCTTCGCGGATCCAGCCCAGGTCCCACATGGGGCGGTGCAGCATGGCGTAGGAGGGAACGCCGTCGGGGTCGTTCACCGGCTCCGGGAAGAACACGGCGTCCTTGTTCGGGAAGAGGTTCAGGTCCATGGAGAGCTCGGCCTTGTATTCGAAGAAGCACGGGCCCAGGCGTTCCCAGCTGCGGAGGTCCTCCGAGTGCGCGAACGCCAGGCGCGGCCCCAGCGGCCCGTAGGCGACGTAGGTCATCAGGTGCTTGCCCAGGCTGGGGACCCAGGTGGTCCGGGGGTCCTCGGTGCCGGCGTTGTTCATGCCGCGTTCCCAGCCCTCGTCCGGGGCGAGCACCACACCCTGGCGTTCCACTCCGGTGGGTACGCCGTCTTCGATGACAACCTTGGCAAGGCCCACGCGGGACACATTGCCCTTGGCCACGAGGCGCGGAAGCAGGTAGAGCTCGCCGTCCGGGCCGCGGCCGCTGGCCGGGTTGAGGACGCCTTCCGCCTCGAAGTCGTTGCCCTCCTCGGGGGACATGATGACCCCGGCGCGGGTGAGGGTGAAGGGGACGGTGGGGAGTGCAGAAGTGTGGGGGGAAGTCATTGATTAGCCCTTTACGCTTGATCCGATATTGGTGGAAATGAACTGGCGCTGGAAGAAGATGAACAGCGCGATGGCAGGTGCCGCGAGGACGCAGGCGCCGGCGAGGATTGCCCCGAACGGGTTGGAGGCCGTGGCGGCAACGTTGGAAATGTAGTTGGCGAGGGACACCGCTAGAGGCTGGATGGCCGAGTCCTTGGTGACCAGGAACGGCCACAGGAACTCGTTCCACGGCCCGATGAAGGTCAGCAGGATCGCTGTGACAATCGCGGGCCTGACCAGCGGGATGGCGATCTGCCACAGGATCCTCAGCTCGGAGGCGCCGTCGATCCGTGCTGCCTCAAAGAGCGTGGACGGCAGCTGCATGAAGTATTGGCGGAAGACGAAGACGGCAGTGGAGTTGATGGCGAACGGCAGGATCATGCCGATGTAGCTGTCCGCCAGACCGTAATCGCGGACGATCATCACGTACAGCGGAATGAGCAGCAGCTGGAACGGAATCATCTGCACCAGCAGCATCATGCCGAACACGAAGCCCTTGCCGCGGAAGTGCATCTGCGCCAGGGCGTAGCCCACCAGGAGGCCGAAGACCACGGTGAACAGGATGACGCCGCCGGTGAAGATGCCGGAGTTGGCCAGGCCCTTCAGCAGGTCGATGGAACCGTTGATGTTGGCGTAGTTCTCGCCGGTGAGGTTGGCCGGATTGGGGAACGCACCCGCCACCGAAGTGTCCGGGGACGTCTGCAGCGAGCCGATGAACATGTAGTAGAAGGGGAAAAGGAACACGAAGGCGCCTACGGCCAGCAGCACGAAGCTGCCGATGCCAAGGTTCCTGCGCTTTTCCACGGTGGAACCTCCGCTGCCGGAACCTCCGCGGGTGGAAGGAAGGGCACCCGGCTGCCCGGCGTCGTCGTTCTTTTCGTTGTCGTTGTTGGCGGCGGTGGCCGCGTCGATGACCGACATGTCAGTCCTCCTTTCCGCCTACGAGGCGTTTCTGGATCAGGGCGATCAGCAGGACGCCGATCACCAGGACGACGCCCAGCGCGGCAGCCACATCGGGGTTTCCCTGCAGGATGCCCTTCTGGTACATCAGGAACACCGGCGACGTCGAGGCGCCGTCGGGTCCGCCTCCGCCGGTGAGCAGGTAGGGCTCGGTGAAGAGGTTGGCGCCGGTGATGGTGGCGAGCAGCGTGACCAGCACGCTGGCCGAACGCACGCCGGGAACCGTGATGTTCCAGAACTGGACCCACTTGTTCCCGCCGTCCACCGAGGCGGATTCGTACAGCTCATCCGGGATGTTCTGCAGTGCTGCCAGGTACAGCAGGATGAAGAACCCCAACTGCTTCCAGGTCACGTACAGTGCCACCGTGGGCATGGCCAGCCAGGAGTTGGTCAGCCAGGACGGGTTCGGGGCCAGCGGCCCCAGCAGCGCATTGACCAGCCCGTTCTGCTGGAACAGGAACAGCCAGACGCCGACGACGGCGACGCTCGCGGTGACGTACGGGACGTAGTAGCTGACCCGGAAAAACGTCCGCAGCTTCGTTACGCGGTTGAGGGCGTTGGCCAGGACTAGGGACAGCCCCACGGTCAGCGGGACGTTGATGACCAGGAACACGCCGATGTTGGCGAAGGAACGCTGGACGGCGGGATCGGACAGGACGGTGATGTAGTTGTCCAGGCCGACGAACGGCCGATCCACCTTGACCCGCGGAGCGGTGAAGAAGAAGTCGTGGAAGGAAATGTAGACGGCGTAGCCCAGCGGGTAGGCGAGGACGGCCAGGACGTAGATGACGTACGGAGCGCTGAACAGCAGCCCCAGCGGCTGGCGCCCCAGGAGGTTCTTGCGTTTCCTGGGGGCCAGCCGCTGGTCGGCCGTTCGCCCAACCGGCGCACCCGTAGCGACGCTGCCCGTTGCGGGGCTGCCCGCTGCAGGACTGCCCGCTTCGGGGCCGCCGTCAGAAGAGCGGAGTGACATTGGGGATCACCCGTTACTTCTGGGCTGCCAGTTGGTTGATCTTGTCCGCTGCGCCCTTGAAGGACGAGTCAATGCTTTCGTTGCCGAAGATCACTGACTTTGCGTAGGCGGTGCGGAAGGTCTGCCAGACCTCGACCGAGTTGGGCACGTTGGGCACCTCGACGGTGCGGCCGGCCTGTTCGGCGAACTGGGTGTAGAGCGGGTTCTTGGTGAAGTAGTCGGCGTAGGCCGTGGCCAGGTCCTTGCGCATGGGCATCTGGCCGGTCTCGGCCAGCAGCTTGCCGTCCTGCTCCTGGCTGGTGGCGAACTTCATGACCTCCCAGGCTGTTCCCTGGTTCTCGCAGGCGGAGTACATGGCCACGTTCTTGGCGTCCGAGAAGGTGGACGTATCAGCCTTTGCCTCGGCAGCGGGCACCGGCACGGCACCCCAGTTGACCTTGTCCTTGTAAGCGGCAATGGCCCACGGCCCGGCCATCGCCATGGCGGCCTTGCCCTCGCCGAACGCGTCACCCTGGAAGACCTCCTTGGACGCCAGGTTCTCCTTGTAGAGCGTCTCGAACATGGTGGCGACCTGCTTGCCCTTCTCGCTGTCGAAGGTGGCCTTGCTGTCCTTCAGGAGCGGAGTGCCATCGGTGTTGGCAGCGTAGAACGGGTAGAAGTCGAACCACGACTGGAAGAAGTCGCTTGCAGGGGACGGCCACACGGCGTTGGCCGTGGCGCCTGACTTCACTAGCGTCCGGGCGGTTTCCAGGAGTTCCTCGTGGGAGCCCAGCTTGGGGTTTTCGGCGTCCAGTCCGGCCTTGGCGAACATGTCCTTGTTGTAGAACAGGACCACGGGGTTGGACTTCCACGGCAGCTGGTACATCTTGCCGTCCGTGGACTTGTACTGGTCCGCGAGGTCTCCGGTGCGGTCCTTGATGTACTGGGCGCTGTCGGGGAAGGAGTCAAGTGCGACTAGCCCGCCCTGCTTCTGGAACTGCGGCACTGCGACGGGGGCGGTGTTGAAGACCAGGCACGGGGCATTGCCTGCCGTGATGGCTGCGCCGATGACTTCCTCGGAGCTCTTGCCGGCCGGGATTTCCTGGGCATCGATCTTCTGGTCCGGGTGCGCGGCGTTCCAGGACTCCACCATGGACTTGCCCCACTTCACCTCGAACTCGTTGTTGGAGTACCAGATCTTGATAGGGCCCTTGGCGGCCGTGGCCGAATCGGCGGAACTTGCTCCCCCTCCCCCGCCGCAGGCTGCGAGGCCTGCGCCCATGATGGTCAGGGCGGCCACGGACAATACGCGCGTGGCTGTTGAAAAGCGCTTCATTGCGACTCCTATTTAGGGGAAACAGAGGGTTTGGGGGCGTGTCTGGGTGCTGTCGGGCTTGTTGAGCCGGGAACGCAGTGGGGCCGGGCGTTTGGGGCGGCTTAGCCTGCGGGCGCCGGGCCGGTGGACGCCCTGACCAGGAGGGTCGGAGCCTGGAGGACGGTGTCTTCGCCGCCGTGGGCGTTGCTGAGCTGGTTGAGGAGCACCTGCGCGGCAACCCGGCCCCAGAGCATGGGATCGGTGGAGACTGTGGTGAGGGGCGGATTGAGGTATTGGGTGAAGTCTGCGTTGTCATAGCCAGTGACAGACAAATCACCCGGCACAGTGATCCCCTGGGTTTGTGCGTAGGACTGGCCTGCGGTCGCCATCAGGTCATTGGCGTAGACGATTGCCGTGGGCCTGTCGGCCCGCCGGAGCAGCTCGGCTGTGGCGGCCATGCCGCCTGCGGCGGTGAAATCGGCGGCCGCGAAGAGGTCGGCGCGGAGACCGGCGGCGGCGAGTGCGCTTTCCCAGGCCTGGCGGCGGCTCCGGCCGTGGATGTATTCCTGCCCGCCGCCAACATGCGCAATGCGGGTATGGCCCAGGGCCACAAGGTGTTCAACGGCCGCGGTGATCCCGGCGCAGTCATCCATCGAAACGGCAGGAAACGGCGAATCGGCGTCCGGCCGGTTCAGGGTGACGGCCGGTAGCTTGAGTTCCTGCAGCAGCGGGATGCGCGAGTCGTCGTGACGGACGTCGGTGAGGAGGAAGCCGTCCACACGGCCGTTCTCGGCCAGCTTGCGGTAGCACCGTTCCTCCGCCCCGGCTCCCGTGGCGACGCTGAGCACCAGAGTGTAGTCGTGTTCTGCGAGGGCGGTTTCGATGCCGGCGATGAACGCTGGAAAGAAGGGGTCCGTTCCGAGCAGGGACGGGTCCCGGGCGACGACCAGGCCCAGCGCGTAGGCTTTGGCGGAAGAGAGTCCCTTGGCCCGCAGGCTGGGCTTCCAGCCGAGCTCCTTGGCCGCCTGGAGGATTCGCTCCCTTGTTCCCGCACTGACTCCCGGCTGGCCGTTGAGGGCATACGAGACAGCACCCTTGCTGACGCCTGCCGCGTGGGCGACGTCGCTGATGGTGACTGCCATGGGTCCTGCCTTCTGTGGATCGGCGGCCCAGTGATACAACTCACTGAACCGGTTCAGTGATAACCACTAAACCGGTTCAGTTGAGAGTTGTCAAGGGGAGGGCTTTCAGAAGGGTGGCGCCCCACCGTGCGGCGCGGTTTAGGCGCGGACGAGCCCAGCTGCCTTCGCGAGGAGTTCCACGGAGCGCAGTCGGGCGTCGGTTCCGTTGCTCTGGTGGGCCACGATCAGTTCATCCGCGTCCGCGTGGGCGGTGAACTCGTCCAGGTAGTCCATCACGACGTCCGGGGTGCCGGCCGCCGAGTACTTCATCATCTGGGCCACGTGCTGCCCCTGGGGAGAATCGAGGATCATGTCCGCTTCATCGTCGGTGAACACCCTGCCGTTGCCGAAGAACAGGGACACACGGGCGCGCTTGGTGGCCCGGAACATCTCCTGCGCTTCGGAAGCGGAATCTGCCGCGATGACATTGACGCCGGCAATCACATGCGGGGCATCCAGCTGGGCGGAGGGCTTGAATTCCCGGCGGTAGATGGCCACGGCGTCCTGCAGGGCGGCGGGCGCGAAGTGTGATGCGAAGGCGTAGGGCAGTCCAAGCTGCGCTGCCAGCCGTGCCCCGAAAAGTGAGGACCCCAGGATGTACAGCGGCACGTTGGTGCCTTTGCCCGGCGTCGCCTCCACGCCCTGGATGCGTGTGGGCCCGGTGAGGTAGCCCTGCAGTTCCAGGACGTCCTGCGGGAAGCTGTCGGCGGACATCGGATCGCGGCGGAGCGCGCGCATGGTGTTCTGGTCGCTGCCGGGCGCACGGCCCAGGCCGAGGTCGATGCGTCCCGGGTGCAGGGTCTCCAGCGTGCCGAACTGCTCGGCGATGGTCAGCGGGGAGTGGTTGGGCAGCATCACGCCGCCGGCGCCCAGCCGGATGCTGCTGGTGTGGGCGGCGATGTGGGCGATCAGCACGCTCGTGGCCGAGGACGCAATGGAAGACATGTTGTGGTGCTCCGCGTACCAGACCCGGCGGTAGCCCAACTCTTCCGCTCGCTGCGCCATGGCCACGCTGCCGGCGAAGCTCTCAGCCGCCGTCTGGCCTTTCGCGATGGTGGCCAGGTCAAGGATGGAAAGCGGAACAGTCACGGAGGAGCCGGCCTTTCGTAGCGGAGCGTTGCGGTCACTGCTCCGGTGGCGGAACAGGCACACTGGCGACAACGACGGCGGCGCCCGGGTTATTTCTGCAGGTCACCGTGGTGCCGGACACGCGGAAGCGGAGCCGCCGTTTCCGGCAGCCCCGCCCCGTTTTAGCTCGCTCGTGCTATTTGCTCTCCGACGCCTACTTCAGCTTGAAGTTGGCGTCGATGCGGGAGCCGTCAGCCGCGACCATCGACAGCTTGAAGCAAGCGCCGGGGAGGTTCGGCGTCTTCCAGTTGTAGATGTACTGGCCGCCCGTCGAGTCGTACCGCAGGGAGGTGTTCCCGGTGGACGTGATCTCGACTCCGTCCTGGGCCGCCAGCGGGTTGCAGGTCACCTGCGTGATTCCCATCGTCACGATGCTGGTGTCCGTCAGTTCCCTGGACCCGGCGAACAGTTCGAATTTGGCGGGTACGGTGCTGCCGGCCTTCACGGTGTTGGTGATGCCGCCCATGTCGATGGGCTGGTAGAAGCCCTTGGTTTCCCAGGCCTTGACCGTGTAGGTGTGCGTCCTTGTGGAGGTGCGGCCCGCGTTGTCGGTGGCCGTGGCCGTCAACGTGTGGGGACCAACCGACGTGCCGTAGCCGGTCACCTTGCAGCCGGCCGGTCCGGAGCCTCCGTCGGTGGCGGTGCAGGTGGGCTCGGCGCCGACGGAGCCGAAGTAGGCATCCCCGGGGACGGAGTCAAACGTGGCAACCGGATCCGTGAGGTCCACCTTGAAGGAGTCGCTGGTCGCGGCGCCGGCAGGGGTGGTGTTGTCCGCGTCATCCGTGAAGGCCGGGCTGGTGAGGACCATCCCCGTGCCTTCTCCGCTGGAGACAGCCTCCTTGACCGCGGATTCCGGACCCGACAGCCCATCCGTCCCGGTGAAGGTGGCTGTGACCGGGCCGGTGTACCAGCCGTTTGAGCCCGCAAGCCCGCTAAGGCCCGTGAACGAAACGGACGGCGCGCTGAGGTCGATCTTGTAGTTCACGGACGCCTCACCGGCCGCCGCCGTGTTGCCGGCAACGTCCTCGAAAGCGGGGCTGTCAACGACGACGGCCATTCCCTCGCCGACGGACGTTGCGGTCCCGGTGGCTACTGCCGGACCCGAGACGGAATCGGTGCCGGTGAACGTCGCAGTGACCGGTGCGTTGTACCAGCCCTTGGCATTTGGCGCGCGGTCGGCCTCGGTGTAGGCAACCGACGGGGCCGTCCAGTCGATGTTGAAGCGTTGGATGACCGCACCCAGGGCCGATTCGTTGCCTGCGGTGTCACTGAACACCGGGCTCCTCACCTCGATGTCTTCTCCTTCCGCGCCGTCGGCTGTAGTTGCGGTCGCCGTTTGCGACGCCGGGCCGGACGTTGCATCGGTGCCGGTGAAGGTTGCTGTGACAGGACTCCTGAACCAGCCGTTGTTACCAGCCAGGCCTTCGGCTCCCTCGTAGCTGACGTCGGGGTCAGTGGCATCGAGGCCCAGCGGCACGGTTTCCATGGAGGCGGTTCCGCCGGCGCTGGTTGCGGAGCAGGTGTAGGCGATCTTCACCTGGTCGACCAAAATGTTCTGCTGACCGCAGCCTTCAGTGGTCAGGGAGGTCGGCGAATCCACATCGGTGACAGTCCAAGTGAGGACCAGCGGCACAGTGAACCATTGGCTGAGGCCGTTGGGGGTTCCCGGGTTCAGGGTGTAGCTGATCTGCGGCCGGCTGGGGTCCACGATGTTGTAGGTCGCGGATCCGGTGGCTTCTAGTCCGCCGCCGTCCGTGTAGCTGCAGCTCGCCGTCTGCGCGCCGAGGCCGTCTGCCGCGTAGGTGCCGGTGATGCCGCTGAGCGTTGCGGCAAACGTCTTGTTTCCGTCTTCAGCATCCACGATGTTGCAGGAGGCTGCCGGGACGGCGCCCTTAGAGTACGAGGCGCCAGTGCTGACTCCGCCTACCGTGAGGGTTGGCGCCGTGTTGGCAGGGGCGGGAGCCACCACATTCACGGTGAAATTGGCCGGGGTTAGATCGAAAGTTCCGCCGCTATTGTTAAACGTTTGGGTGGCGCTGACGGTGGCGGTGCCCGCAGCCACCGGGGTCACGGTCAACACCTTCGTGTCCCCGCAGCTTGTGAACGTCACGGATGAAGGGCTGACGGTAGCTATAGCCGAGCTGCTCGAAACCAGGCTTAGGGTCAGCGTGGTGCTGCCCGGCAGGTTACAGCCGTTCTTTCCGTCGTCGTTGGCCGTCCGCAGAGCCAGGATCGTGTGCCCCGCAGGACCGCCAACGTTCAACGGCATGGTTTCGGCCTCCGCGTCAACGGTCGCATCGAGGCTGTTGTAAATAATGTCCGCCTGCGCCACACCCGCCCCGGCAAGGAGCAGTCCGCCCGCCGTCACCGCGGCCAGGAGCTTCCGGCCGGCACGTCCCGCGGACCAGGCGAATCCCGGGCCCGCTCCCCGCCCCCGCTTGGTTCCCTGTCCGGGACCCCTTCGATCTAATGTGTTCACTGCAGCGCCTCCCATCGCAACAATGCGGCCGTGATTGGCCGCAAAATGTAGTCCCGATGCTAGGGGCAAAAGCTCAGATAAACACCAGTACATTCCACTCGATTTTGGGTGTTTTCATACCTGTTTTTTGTATGCAGTACTCACCTTTTCACTTAGGTGACTTCCGTTGACTTGGTGCACTTTTGTCACACCGTTTAGATGCAGCTACTTGCAGGCGTAGTTGTAGTCGAGTCCGCTGGAGACATACTGGGTCACTGCCACCTTGCTGCCCGGCGTAAGCCCGGCCAGGGAGCAGTTCGACTTGGCGCCATTGAGGGTTCTGGCACCGGCGAGCCAGCTTGGAAGCCCCGCCAGGTTGCTGGTGGACGGAACCGTTCCGGCAATTTTGCTCCACTGGGCGCCGGTGGAATAGAGCCCGACGCCGGCGTTGATGCTTTCGAAGTAGGCGGTCATTCCTTCCAGGTCAGCCCGGTTCGCAGTCGTGTCGCTCTGCCAGCTGTTCCCCGTCTCCACATCCAGCCACCAGAAATAGTCCTCCGGCCGGTCCACGCCACGCAGCTTTGCGTCGTCGTACGCTTTGGCGTAGCCGTACACGTAGGCACAGGCCGCATCGTTCTTGCCCTCGCACTTCCCATACGAGCTGGTCACGGTGGTTCCCATGTACTCATTGGACGTTGGCCACCAGGAACCGGCCAGCCCCGGGTTCGCGGTGTTCACATAGAGGGCCACGCGCGGCTGGTTCGTCACTGCCGGATCCTTGATCGTCGAATCAGCCCAAGCAAGCTGTTCCTGCAGGCACGGATTCGTGGTGTTCGCGAGTCCGTTGTTGACGCCGACGATCGCGAAGGCGAGTCCGGCGGGAAGGGTCTTGCCGCATTGCGGCCATGAGACATCAATGCCCACGGGATCAGACGGACGCGGCGGGCCCGCCATGGCCGGACCACCGCCCATCAGCGCCAAGCCAAACGCAGCGGCAAAGGACAGAACCATCTTCATCATTGATGCGGCCATACCCAAGGTTATATACCAAGCGGCCCCGGGCAGGAATACTCAGCATGCTTAGCGAGTTGCTGCCCTTAGGAGCCGACCCGAACGTGCCGGCCGGACAGGAGCAACATCATGGCAAACATTCTGATGGTGGTATCCGCTGCCGATTCCCTCACCATGCGGGACGGTACCCAGCACCCCACGGGCTACTGGGCGGAGGAGCTGGTGGTATCGCACCAGTCACTGCGCGACGCCGGCCACACGGTGCACATCGCAACCCCCGGCGGTGCCAAGCCCACTGTGGACGAGGTGAGCCTCGCCGCTGAGTCGGCCGGCGGCCAGGATCGAGCGGACGGCTTCCGTGAGTACCTCGCCAAGATCGACGCCGAACTTTCTGCGCCGCTGGTGCTCGCCGACGTCGACCCCTCCGGGTATGACGCCGTGGTGATGCCGGGCGGCCACGGCCCCATGGCGGACCTCTACCAGGACGACGACCTGGGCCGCATCCTGGCTGAAGCGGACCGGGCCGGCAAGGTCATCGCGCCGTTCTGCCACGGCCCGGCGGGCCTCCTCAGCGCCGTGGACGGCGACGGGAAGTTTGCGTTTGCTGGGCGTCGCCTCACCGTTTTCTCCGATGACGAGGAACTCAACGGCGGCACCGGACCCAACACCCCGTGGTTCGTCGAGGACGTGCTGAAGGAAAAGGGTGCCATCGTGGAGAACGGCGCCGCCTGGGGCTCCAACGTGGTCCGTGACCGCAACCTGATCACCGGGCAGAACCCGCAGTCCAGCGAGGACGTGGCCAAGGAAGTCATCAAAGCCCTCGGAGAGTAGGCCGGCTTCCCCCGACGGGCAGCGGCGGCCAGGCGGCTTCGTTCCGGCCGCAGCGTCACGGCCGCAGGTTCCGTGACGCCAGCGGACGCCGGATTAACCCCGATTACCCCCTGTATCGCAGGGTTTCAGCGCGCTTTGACCGGGTTTTCGCGCTGACGGATAGTTGCTGGCACAAGCACCGAATCCGCACACTTCCAAGGGGAACCCATGGCCCGTTTTTCACTCAAACCCGCCGTCACAGCAGCGCTGGCCGCCACCACTTTGCTGGGGCTGGCGGCGTGCTCGGACCCCGGGGCTTCTGCGGCTTCGGGGTCCGCCCCGGCAACGTCGTCCACGGGCGTCAAGCAGTTCAACCTTTCGCCGGAGCAGGACCGCGTGAAGGCTGAAGTGGATCCGGCCGCCGCGGCTTTGGTCCCGGAAGCAATCAAGAAGGACGGCAAGCTGACGGTGGCCGTCAGCCCGTTCGCGGCACCGTTGGCCGTCTATGCCACGGACAACAAGACGCCGGTGGGCAATGAGGTGGATATCGCCGTCGCGCTGGCCCAGACGCTGGGTCTGGAAGCTGACATCGTTCCCACCGCCTGGGCCGACTGGCCCCTCGGCGTCGAGTCCGGGAAGTACGAGGCCGTGCTGTCCAACGTCACGGTGACCGAGGAGCGGAAGCTCAAGTTCGATTTCGCCAGTTACCGCGACGACAAGCTCGGCTTCTACGCGAAGAGCGACAGCTCCATCGCGAAGGTGGAATCCGCTCCGGATGTCGCCGGCAAGCGCGTGATTGTGGGTTCGGGGACCAACCAGGAGTCCATCCTGCTGCGCTGGGATGAGGAGAACAAGAAGAACGGCCTCCCGGCGGTGGAGTTCCAGTATTACGACGACGACTCCGCCTCCTCGCTCGCCCTCCAGTCCGGACGGGCGGACCTGACGTTCGGGCCGAACGCGACGGCGGCATTCAAGGCGGCTTCCGACGCCAAAACCAAGCTGGTTGGCCTGGTGGACGGCGGCTGGCCGCTGAAGGCCAGCATCGCGGCCACCACCAAGAAGGGCAACGGTTTCGCCGCCGCAGCCCAGGCAGGCCTGAACCACCTGATCGAAGACGGCAGCTACGCCAAGATCCTGGACCGCTGGGGCCTCAGTTCGGAGGCCGTGCAGAAGTCCGAGCTGAACCCTGCGGGGCTGCCCAAGAAGTAGTCCGGCCTTCGACGGGGAATGTGCAGGGCGGCCGGCGGCTGCCCTGCACTTCGTCGTGGCGAAACCCCGGCACTGCGGCGTACGCTCATGGCATGACCCCGCAAGAGCTTGCCAACCTGGCGCACCTGCGCCGGGCACGGGACCTGATCGACAGGGACTTCGCCCGCGCCTTGGACGTGCCCACCATGGCGAGCAAAGCCCTGATGTCACCGGCGCACTTCTCCCGGCAGTTCCGGGCCGCCTACGGCGAGACCCCCTACAGCTACCTGATGACCCGCCGGATCGAGCGGGCTATGGCGTTGCTCCGCGGCGGCATGAGCGTGACCGATGCCTGCATGGCGGTGGGCTGTACGTCGCTGGGATCCTTCAGCTCGCGCTTCACGGAACTTGTCGGGGAACCGCCCAGCGCATACCGGCTTCGGGAACACAGCGCAGTGGAGGCGATGCCGGGTTGCGTGGCACGGATCAGGACACGGCCTGCGCGGCGGGGTGCCAGGCCCGCAGGTCCCGGGAATGAAGCTGCCGCCCAAGTGAGCAGGATTCGAGAAGCGGCCCTGACGCCCGCGGAATAGCTTTGTTGCATGAACATTTCACTCCAGTACTGCAACATCACCGTCAATGACACCGAAAAGGCCCTTGCCTTCTACCGGGATGCGCTCGGCCTCGAACTGCGCAACGACGTGGCCTCCGGAGGATTCCACTGGATCACGCTCGGCAGCGCAGCCCAGCCGGGCCTTGAGATCGTGCTCTCCGAGCCGCATGCCGGCCGCTCCCAGGAGGACGGGGACATGATGCAGGAGCTCCTCACCAAGGGAGTCCTGCCGATGCTTGTCTTCCGTACCGACGATCTGGACTCCACCTTCGAGAAGGTCCGGGCGTCCGGGGCCGAGGTCATGCAGGAGCCGATCGACCAGCCGTGGGGTCCGCGCGACTGCGCCTTCCGGGACCCCTCCGGAAACATGGTCCGGATCGCCCAGGCCCCGAAGGACTGACGCCTCCGGCGCAGGTCAGGCAGGCCACCAGCACAAAGAATCCCCGCCGGACTCCGTCCGGCGGGGATTCCCTTGATGGGCGGGCCCGGTCCTCTAGAGGTACTGCTGCCAGATAGTCAGCTGCAGCTTCACCGTGTCCGCGGCCGACTGCCGGTCAGCATCTCCCACTTCCGTGCCGGACACGTCGCCGCCCATCGGCTCAGACCCTCGCTTCCGAAGGCGCAGCCCCGACGGCGGACTCCGCACGTTCCGGCGTGGCCAGTCCCAGGTTTTCCCGCAGCGTGCTGCCGGCATACTCGGTGGGGTAGACGCCGCGTTCCTGCAGCGCCGGCACCAGGTGGTTGACGATGTCGTCCAGGCCGGTGGGAATCAGCCACGGCGAGATGTTGAAGCCGTCCACGGCGCCGGTGCGGGCGTATTCCACCAGCCGGTCGGCAACCTCGGCGTACGAGCCGTTGAAGGTGGCGTCCACGCGGCTGGTCTTGGCGGAGACGAACTGGCGGATGGATAGTCCCTTCTCCTTGGCTTCCGCCCGCCACTGGTCGGCCAGCTGGCGCGCCTTGGCCCCGTGGAAGCCGCTGCCGCGGGTCTCGGAGGTTTCCTCCACCACCGGATCAATCTCCGGCAGCGGCCCGTCCGGATCGTATTCACCCAGTTCGCGTCCCCAGAACTGTTCCAGGTAGGCGATGGCCTGCTGGGGTCCGATCTGGAGGCTGCGGACCCAGGTTTTCTTGTCCCGGGCCTCCTCCGGCGTCGCGGCAAGGATGAACTCGCTGGCCGGCATGATTTTGACGTCGTTCGCCCCGCGTCCTGCGTTCAGCGTCCGCTCCACGATGTCGCGCCGGAAATCCAGGGCGTCGTCGAGCTTGGGGTGGGCGGAGAAAATAACGTCGGCCTGCCGGGCAGCGAAGTTCCGGCCCTCCGGGGAGTCGCCAGCCTGGAACAGCACGGGCCGGTACTGGGCACTGCGGGGCAGCCGCGGGGTCACGTCCACGGTGTAGTGCTGCCCTTCGTGGACCACGCGCTGCCACTGCCCGGCGGCCGGGTCATGCGAATCCCAGATCCGCTTGGCGGTCTCCACGAACGCCTCGGCATGCGTGTACCGGTCAGCGTGGTCCAGGTACCCGCCGCGGCGGAAGTTGGCGCCGGTCCAGGCGTTGTCCGTGGTGACGATGTTCCACGCCGCGCGGCCGCCGGAGAGCAGGTCCAGCGAGGACAGCCTGTGCGCCAGGTCCGCCGGATCGTTGTAGGTGGTGTTCTGGGTGGCAACGAGTCCGATGTTGGAGGTCACCGCGGCCAGGGCTGCGAGCATCGCGTGGGCGTCGGGGCGTCCGGCAACGTCCAGTTCATGCGGGCGGCCCAGGTGCTCACGGAGCCGGAGCCCCTCACCCAGGAAGAAGGCGGCAAACAGTCCCCGTTCCGCCGTCTGGGCGATGCGGCGGAACGATTCGAAGTCCGTCTGGGAACCGGATTCCGGCGCCTTCCAGACAGTCCCCGAATTCACGCCCTGGAAGAAGATGCCGAACTGGAGCTTCCCGCTCGGCCGGTATTTAGCACGGCTGTGCTGTGTCATGGTTGTCCCCTAATTTCCGACGGCGGTTGCGGCGTAGCGGCTGGCTGGGCGTTCGAGGCCCAGCAGGTCCCTGAAGGTGCCATCAAGCGGCACCGGTGCGAGCACTCCCCTGCGCCGGAGTTCCGGGAGCACCAGGCGGGACAGTTCCTCGAAGTCGATGTCGAACCTGGCCGGATGCAGCCGGACACCGTCCGCCACTTCCAGCACTTCGGTCAGCAGATCGGCCAAGTCGGCCGCGGATCCGGCGAAGCGTGCACGCCGGGCACCGTCAACCCCGCCGCTGCCTGGCTCCCCGAAGGCGGACGATTCGTCCCCAAGCCGCTGGGCGCCGGCCTGACCGCGGGCGTCGAGAACGACGTCGAGCTCCACCACAACGGCGGGTGACCCGCCGCCCAGCCGTTCCCGCACGTCCCGGACCTCGTCCACGAGGAGTTCCGCCGTGGGCGCGGAGACCAGGAGTGCATCCACATCGGCGGGCTCCACCAGGCCTGCGCCGACGAGGGACGCGGGCACCAGCACCGGCAGCTGTCCCTGCAGTGGGCGGGGGATGATGGACGGGCCCTTGACCGAGTAGCCGGGGCCGTCGAAGTCCACGTAGTGCAGCTTTCCGGCGTCGAGGTAGCGGCCGCTGGCGACGTCGCGGATCACGGCGTCGTCCTCCCAGGAGTCCCAGAGCCTGCGGCTGACTTCGATGGACGCCGCGGCTTCCTGCGCAAGGCCGTCACCGGCAACGTACGAGCGCCCGACGGCGGCGGCCGCCGCGGGGTTGTCCTCTGCGGTTGCGATCCAGCCGGCACGCCCGCCGCTGACATAGTCAAGGCTGGCGAGCTGGGTGGAGGCGTGGAAGGGCTCGGTGTAGGCCGTGTCCACTTCCGGGATCAGGACAAGGGAGCGGGTCAGCGGCCCGGCGAACGCGGCGCGCTGCAGCGCGTTCAGCCGTCCCTGCGCCGGGGAATCGCTGAATGTCACGGCGTGGAAACCGGCCGACTCGGCGGCCAGCACGGCGGCGGCGAGTGCCGAAGCTCCCCCGGCAACGCCGTCGAGCTCGAGCGCCAGGAATCCCCAGCCTCCGGCGGTGTTGTTTGTGTTGCCCATCATGCCTCCTGACGTTCGGTGGGCGTCTGCTCGCCGGCTTCGACCGCTACCGGTAGCCGGTTTTCGGCGGGCGGCAGCGGGCATGTGGCCAGGTCTGTGTAGGCGCACGGTAGGTTCACGGCCCGGTTGAAGTCCAGGTGGACCGTGCCATCCGCTCCGGGTGCCGCAATGGTCAGCGAGCGGTTGGCTGCGTAGGTGGTCTTGCCGGACGTTTCATCCGTGAACAGCACGGACAGGCTGCCCGGTGCGTGGCCGTTGAATGCCGTCAGCGTCAGGTCCTTCCCGCCCAGCCGGAACCGGACCTGGCCGGGGGCTTCGTACACATGCTGGATGCCCTCGACGGCGGCCCCCACCGTGGTGGCGCGCGGCTCGTCGAACGGAACGAATGTTCCGTCCACGGCAAATGCCGGGTCCGGTGCGTACGCAGGCGTACCCCTGTACTCCCGGAGCAGCGGGGTCTCCGGGTGGCGCGGCCGGACGATGTATTCACCGCCACGCTTGGCGAGCTCGACGACGGTGTCCCCCGCCGCGAGGTTGACCCCGCCGCGTTCGGCGATGGGCCCGAACAGCACGGTGGCGCCGCCGTCGGCGTTCAGTTCCCTGCCGTCCTGTTGCAGGGTCTCGCCATCCGCCAAGACCAGGCGGACGGCGTCGTTCTCCACATTCCAGGTGCCGGGAACGCCGTCAAGCCGCGCGGGTTCCTCCCCGAGCCAGTGCAGGTGCGTGACGGCGAGGAAGCCGTGGGGGTCAGCGCGGTGCCGCTCATGGGCGGCGTGCCACTCGGCCCAGGCTGCATTGAACTGCCCGTCCCGGTGTTCCGGTCCGTCCCGGTGATCGAGCTTGTCGAGATCCGCGGTTTCAGTGTGCGTAGACGTGGGCATGATCGCTCCTGTAGTTGTCGTGGTCGGCGGCGACGGTGGCGGCGGCGTCCGGTTCGGTGGCCCCGGCAGACTCCGGACGGCCGCCGAATGGATCCGGCGATTCCCACAGGCGCGTGGGTGCGGCGGCCCGGACTTTGGGGATGACCTCGAGGGCGAACCGTTCGAGGATGTCGAGCTGCTGCTCAAACGGCAGCGTGGTGGGCAGCGAGATGGACTGGAGGTCGTGGCCGTACAGCCGGTGGTAGCTGAGGATCTTGTCCACCACCTGCTCCGGGCTGCCCACCAGGGCGGGCCCTTCCGCGACCGCATGGTCGATGTCGCGGAAAGGCGAATTGTTCCCCGGCACATTCCGGCCGGCGGTCAGTGCCTCGTACACAGGGCCGAACTGCCTCTTGGCCTCCTGCGTGGTGTCCGCTATGAACACGCCGCCGGCGCCGCTGCCCGATCCGAGGAACTGGTGCCGCGGATCGTGCCCGTGGCGTTCGTACTCTTCGCGGTAGTGATCGATCAGCACCTGGTAGTTTTCCCGCGGCTGGATGGCATTGGCGGTGAACAGCGGATCGCCCCACTTTGCCGCGAGCGCCGCGGAGGTCAGGGTGGTGGCGGAGCCGTGCCACACCCGGGGCGCGCCGGCGAACGGCCGCGGCGTGGTGGTGGTCGGTTCTGTCAGCGCAGACCGGAATGTTCCGGACCACGTGACGTTTTCCTCGGTCCACAGCCGGCGGAGCAGCCCGTATTTTTCGGCCAGAAGGTCCCACTGGTCATCAAGGTCCAGGCCGAAAAGCGGGTACTGCAGCACTTCGTTGCCTTTGCCGATCACCAGTTCCAGCCGTCCCCGGCTCAGCTGGTCAATCGTTGCGTAGTCCTCCGCAACGCGCACGGGGTCAAGGACGGAGAGGACGGTCACCCCGCTTTGCAGCCGGATCCGGCTGGTTACAGCGGCGATGGCGGCCAGCACGGTGGTGGGCGACGACGAGATGAACTCGCCGGCGTGCCGCTCCCCCACCGAGAAGCTGTCGTAGCCCAACTCCTCGGCGCGCTGCGCGGTCCGGACCACCTGGTTGAGCCGGTCAGCCGTGGAGACGATCGCCCCTGTGACCGGGTTCTTCAGGTGCGGGATGATGTCGAGGACCTGGAACTTCACTGGGTTTTCCCCGCCTGGGGCGTCCCGAAGTTGGCTTCAGTGACCGTCTTGGACTCCGGCAGTGCTTCCTCGGACAGGCCCCAGCGTTCCAGGACCTTGCCGTAGGATCCGTCCTTGATGGCGGAGTTCAGCGCCTCGGTGATGACCGGCGCCAGCCCGTTGCCCTTGAGCGATGTGGCGGCCACCAGGGTTTCGGACGGCCAGCCGGCGTTGACCTTGCCCACGATCTTGAGGTCGTCCCGGGTGTTTTCGCGGTACGCCGTGGACGGGTAGGGCGCGATGTTCAGGTCGGTGCGGCCCGAGGACAGCGCCAGGATGGTGTCGGCGTCGGAGGAGTAGTACTGCAGCACCGCCGGCGCCTTGCCCTTGCCCTCCAGTTCCTTGTTCCACGCCAGCAGGATCTTTTCCTGGTTGGTGCCGGAACCCACCGAGACCTTCAGGCCGGAGATGTCGTCCGCGCCCTTGATGTCATAGCTGGAGCTCTTCTTGGCCTCGAAGCCCATGTAGGCGGCCCGGTAGCTGGCGAAGTCGAACAGCTTCACGCGGGCGGCGTTGATGCCCACGTTGGAGAACACTGCCTCGAAGTCGCCGGACTGGGTCTTCAGCGGCCAGTTCTCCCAGGACGTGACCTGGATGTCGAGCTCGAGTCCCAGCTTGTCCGCCACGAGTTGGGCGATGTCCAATTCGGAACCGATGGGCGTCTTGTCGTCCGTGGCGTGGAAGGACAGCGGGATCGAGCCGGCCGTGGTGGCCACGGTGAGCTTGCCGTCCTTGCCGATGAGCTCGGGGACCTTGGCGGCGAGCGCCGCGTCCTTCTCCGCCCGGATCCGCTGCTGGTCCGGTGACGTGTTGTAGACGACGCCGTTGCGAGCCGCCGTCGTCGCCGGCTGCTGTCCGGAGGCCGCCGCGCCCGGATCGGCGCAGCCGCTCAGCGCCAGGGTGCCGGACAGGGTCCCGAGGAGGACGACGGCGGGAAGCGCCGCCAGCGTGCGCGTTCGGCCGCTGCTGTTGTGCCGGAAGGTGGAGAGTGCCATGGGGAGGTCCTTTAGATGTTGAAAGCGGGTTCGATCACCTTGGAGAAGAAACTCCGGGTGCGTTCTTCCTGCGGGTTGGTGAAGATGTCCTGGGGTGCGCCCTGTTCCACGATCTGCCCCTGGTCCATGAAGACCACGGTGTCCGCCACGTCGCGGGCGAACCCCATTTCGTGGGTCACGATGATCAGCGTTGTGCCGGATGTGGCAAGCTCGCGGATGACATCCAGGACTTCGTTGACGAGTTCGGGGTCCAGTGCGGAGGTGGGCTCATCGAACAGGAGGATCTTCGGGTCCAGTGCAAGGGCCCTGGCGATGGCCACACGCTGCTGCTGGCCGCCGGACAGCTGGCGCGGATAGGCGCCGGCGCGGTCTTTGAGGCCAACCCTGTCCAGCAGTTCCAGTCCTCGTTCACGGGCTTCGGCCTTGGTGAGGCGCGGCTTGCCGGAACGCGGTGCCACCACGGGCGCCTCGGTGACATTTTCCAGCGCAGTGAGGTGCGGGAACAGGTTGAAGTTCTGGAACACCATGCCGATTTCGGTGCGCTGCTTGAGGATGTCCTTCTCGCGCAGTTCATGGAGCCGCTTTCCGCGGACCTCGTAGCCCACCAGTTCGCCGTCGATGGCGATGAAGCCGCCGTCCACTTTTTCCAGGTGGTTGATGGTGCGCAGCAGGGTGGACTTGCCGGACCCGGACGGGCCCACGATGACGGCCACTCCGCCCGGTTCAACGGTCAGCGTGATGCCCTTGAGGACTTCAGTGGCACCGAAGGATTTCCGGACCTTGGTGATTTCCACGAGCCCGCGGGTTGCTGCGGGGGCCGTTGGATGTTCTGGTGCAGCGACGGCGGTGCTCATCGGGTGCTCCTTGCTCGGTTGTCGGAAGCGGCGGCGTGGGTTGCGAAGAACCTGCGGGCCTTCTGGAGCGGCGTCAGCGGGAGGGTCCGCACAGCGCCCTTCGAATAGTGCCGTTCGATGTAGTACTGGAAAACGCTGAGCACCGAGGTGATCACCACGTACCAGAGCGTGGCCACGAGGAGCAGCGGCAACACCTGCTGGGTGCGGTTGTAGATGACCTGCACGGTGTAGAACAGCTCCGAGTACGCCAGGACGTAAACGATGGAGGTGCCCTTGACCAGGCCGATGATCTCGTTGAAGGCGGTGGGCAGGATGGCCCGCATGGCCTGCGGCAGGACGATCCTGGTGGAACGGCGCCAGGCCGGAATGCCGAGGGCGGCTGCTGCTTCCAGCTGGCCCTGGTCCACCGAGAGGATGCCGCCGCGGATGATCTCCGCCGAGTAGGCCGCCTGGTTCAGCGTCAGGCCCAGGACTGCAGCCGCGAACTGGCTGATCAGCGTGGTGGTCTGGACTTCGAAGAAGCGGACGTCCGTGAAGGGAATGCCCAGGCTGATCTTCTCGTAGAGGTAGCCCAGGTTGTACCAAAGGAGCATCTGCACCAGGAGCGGGGTGGAGCGGAAGATCCAGGAGAAGGTCCAGGACACCGAGACCAGCAGCGGCGAGGCGGAAAGGCGCATCAGGGCGAGGATGAAGCCCAGGACGAACCCCAGTACGCCGGAGATGGCGGTGAGCTTGAGCGTCTCCACCAGCCCGTTCACCACCGATTGAGCGGTGAACCACTGCGCCACAACCCCCCATTCCCAGCGCGGGTTCGTGGCCAGGGACCACGCCACCGCGGCCACGCCGAGCGCCACTACTGCAGTGCCCACCCAGCGCCACGGGTGGCGGGACGGGACCAGCCGGTAGTCGGCGTAGTCGGTGGCGGGTCCGCGGGGCTGCGGGTTCTCGGGTCCCTGGGGTCCGCCCTGCTCCGCGGACGGGCCGGGATTGGAAACACCTGCGTCAGGTCCGGCGGACGCCGGTCCTGCTGCGGACTGCGCTGCCCGGGTTGCTGTTGAACTCATGCGCCACCTCGCTTCTTGTCTTGCTGGATTGGTTTATCGCGTTCGGATTGCTGCAAATCTAGGGACGCCGGAAAGCGGCAGCAAGGCGGCATGTTGCATTGCTTCACGGAGGTTCTCACGGCGTCATGAGTCGTTTTCTTGCGCGGATTTACGCGCTGTTACGCGGCGTGAACGGCCGTGACCCGAGCCTCGACCGCGGTCTGCCGGGCTGCCTAGCATGAGGCGAAAACCCCGGTCCCGGACCACCCCGCCTGAACAGGAGCCCAGCCGTGCCAGCGAACATCCCTACCGTGGCCTTTGTGGGCGGCGGTCCCCGGACGGCGGGCGTCCTGGAACGCCTCGCGGCCAACCGGCCGGAGCTGTTTGCCCGCCCGCTGGCCGTCAATGTCATCGAGCCCCACGTTCCCGGCTCCGGCAGGATCTGGCGCTATGACCAGCACCCCGGCCTGCTGCTCAACTCCGCGGCAGCGGACATCACCATGTTCACCGATGCCTCCGTAACGTGCGAGGGTCCCGCCGCCGACGGCCCCGGACTCGACGGTTGGGCTGCCGGCGTCCTGGACGGCAGCATCACCGACGTTCCCCCGCTCCCCCCGGAACTGCAACGCCAGCTGCGCGCCCTGACCGGCGCCACGTTTCCCACCCGCCAGCTGCAGAGCGTCTACCTTGAGTGGTTCTTCCGCCGGGCGGTTTCCGCGCTGGGCCCCGACGTCGCAGTCACTGTCCACCGGGACACTGCGGTACGGATCGATTCCGACGGCGACGACGGCACCGGCGCGTACCGTGTCAGGCTCGCCGGCGGCGGGACTGTTGACGCCGACGTCGTGGTTTCCGCCCTTGGCCACACCGATTCACTGCCGGACGATGCGTCCGCGGGTTTCGCCGGCTTCGCGGCCCGGCACGGCGGGTTCCACGCCGCACCCAGCTACACCACCGACGTCGACTATTCAGCGCTGGCCCCCGGCCAGGACGTGATCGTCTCGGGCATGGGGCTGGCGTTCGTGGACCTGGTGGTCCTGCTGACCGAAGGCCGGGGCGGCCGGTTCGAGGAAACGCCCGACGGCGCTCTGGCGTACGTTGCATCCGGCGCGGAACCGCGGCTTTGGGCGGGTTCGCGGCGCGGGGTTCCGTACCATTCCAAGATTTCCTCCGCCCTCCGCGACGAGCCGGCAGATGCGCCACAGTTCTTTACCGCCGCTGCCGTGCAGGAATTGCTGGCGCAGCACGGGGAGCTGGATTTCCGCGCCCACCTCTGGCCGTTGATCGCCAAGGACGCGGGCTACGGCTACTACCGGGAGCTCTTCACGGGCTACCCGGAACGCGTGGTCATCGGCTGGGACGAATTTTCGGACCGTTTCGCCGCACTGGACTGGTACAGCCCCGAACGCGAACGGCTGGTGCTCGAGTCGGTGCCGGACACTGAGTTCCACCTGGACTTCGAGAAGCTGGACCAGCCGCTCGCCGGACGTGACTTCGCTGGCCGCCATGACGTACAGGAGGCCGTGGCAGCCTACATCGAGCACGACCTCCGGCTGCGCACCAGCCCTGACCACTCGGAGACGCTGGCGCTGTTCATCGCCCTGCTCAAGGTCTACATGGACCTGGGCCGGCTGGTGCCGCCCGAACGGTTGAACGCGCGGTCGCAGCGGGAGGTACACGGCTGGTGGCACGGGTTCTTCAGTTTCGTGGACTCCGGCCCTCCGCCACAGCGGCTGCGGGAGCTGCTGGCACTCCACCAGGCAGGGCTGCTGCAGTTCCTCGGCCCGGGGCTGGAAGTCGGCGCCGATGAGGCCTCGGGGCAGTTTGTGGCCGTGTCCGTCAGGGGCGGGGTGCGGATATCCGCCAAGGCCCTGATCGAGGCCAGGCTGCCCGCCCCGGCAGTGGCAGGCTCCGCGAATCCACTGCTGCGGTACCTGCACGGCTCAGGATTCGGCAGCGAGCAGACGGTCCTCACCGCCGACGGGCTCCATGCAACCGGCCGGCTGCTGGTGTCCGCGGCCAGCGAGCTCGTCAGCCCGGTGGGCGAACCGAACCGCAGGTTGTTCGCCGTCGGGCCCAACACCTCCGGCTGGGGCGCCGGCGCCTTTGCCCGCCCCGGAACCAACGCTGCGCCGTTCCGTGAGAATGATGCACTGGCGCGGCGGATCCTTAGCGTGCTGGCGGAAGATGAAGCATCGGCTGTACCGGCCGTATCGGGAAAGGCTCAGCCATGGAACAACTAACCGAGCCGCCGGCGTCTTTGCAGGCGTCCGAACTGACGGTGCTCAGCCTGCCCATGCACGACGCCCGGGTACGGCCGCTGCTGGACGAGCTCGCCCACGAGTACGACACCCGCTACGGGAACCTGTTCGGCCGGGGAGCGGCCGCCGAAGAACTCAACCGTTACCCTGCGGCGGAATTCACCGCGCCGGGCGGTGCCCTGCTGATCGTCCAGGAAAACGGCGAATCCGTAGCCGGCGGAGCGTTCCGGCGGCACGGGCCGGACACTGCGGAGCTCAAACGGATCTGGACACACTCGGCCCACCGCCGCCGCGGACTGGCCCGGTTTGTGCTGTCCGAGCTTGAAGCCCTCGCCGCCCGCCGCGGCTACAGCCGGGTGTACCTGACCACGGGACCGCGGCAGCCCGAGGCGAAACACCTCTACCTCAACTCCGGGTATGAGCCGCTGTTCGACCTGGCGGCCGATCCCGAAACCATCAAGTTCCTGGCATTCAGCAAAGATTTGGAGCCGCGCGGCTAAGCTGTCGGCATGGCCATCAAATCCACTGCAGATAAAGTCGCCACCATCCAGAAGGGCTACACCCTGGAGGGCGCCACCATCGAGCTGGGAGCCGCGATTGTGGACGGTGAAGTCCACATGGATGCCCCCGTCCGGCTGCCGCTTTCCATGATGAACCGGCACGGCCTGGTGGCAGGCGCAACGGGCACCGGCAAGACCGTCACGCTCCACATGATGGCGGAGCAGCTCTCCAACGCCGGCGTACCCGTGTTCCTTGCCGATATCAAAGGTGATCTCTCGGGCCTCGCAACCGCCGCAGCGGGCAGCGAGAAACTGAAGGCCCGCACGGACGGCATCGGCCAGGCCTGGGCGGGCAAGACTTTTCCGGTGGAGTTCCTGGCGCTCGGCGGTGACGGCAACGGCATCCCGGTCCGGGCCACCATCACTTCCTTCGGCCCGATCCTGCTTTCCCGCATCCTGGAACTCAACGACACCCAGGAATCCAGCCTGCAGCTGGTCTTCCACTTTGCGGACAAGAACAACCTGGAACTGATCGACCTGAAGGATCTCCGGGCGGTCATCCAGTTCCTCACTTCGGACGAGGGCAAGGACGAACTTGAAGCGCTGGGCGGCCTTTCCAAGGCGACCGCCGGCGTCATCCTCCGCGAACTGGTGACCCTCGAGGCCCAGGGCATGGAGGCTTTCTTTGGTGAGCCCGAATTCGACACCGCCGAGCTGCTGCGCACGGCCCCGGACGGACGCGGCGTCGTCACCTGCCTGGAACTGCCCACGCTGCAGACCAAGCCCATGGTGTTCTCCACCTTCCTCATGTGGTTGCTCGCGGACCTCTTCGAGGACCTTCCCGAAGCCGGAGACCTGGACAAACCCAAACTCGTCTTCTTCCTCGACGAAGCCCACCTGCTGTTCAACGACGCGTCCAAAGCGTTCCTGGAGGCCATCACCACCACCGTCCGGCTCATCCGGTCCAAGGGCGTGGGAATCTTCTTCGTCACCCAGACGCCGAAGGACGTTCCGGCTGATGTCCTGGGGCAGCTGGCCAACCGCATCCAGCACGCCCTCCGCGCATTCACCCCGGAAGACGCCAAGGCCCTGAAAGCCACCGTGTCCACGTTCCCGGTGAGTGACTACGACCTCGAAGAAACACTCACCTCGGCCGGCATCGGCGAAGCCGTCGTGACAGTGATGAACGAGAAGGGCGCTCCCACCCCGGTGGCCTTGACCCGGCTACGGGCACCGGAATCGGTCATGGGCCCCAGCACGGAGGAGCTGGTCAAGAGCAGCGTGGCCGGGTCCGCACTGCTCGTCAAATACGGCACAGCCGTGGACAACGTGTCCGCTTACGAGAAGATCTCAGGAACGAAGGCTGCGTCCACCGGCGCGGCTGCCCCCGGCCAGCCGCCCACTCCGGCCAGGGACGTCTTTGTTCCCGGCAGCCCGGTTCCGGGAACGGACCAGGCAGCGGTCGACGCCGATGCCCGCCGCATCGAGGAGGAAATCCTCGGCCGCCCCAGCAGCAGGCCTGCCCCGGCACCCGAACGACCCCGCAGCAGCGAACGCCAGGCACCCCCGGCACAGCAGGAACAAGGCGGTGGAATGATGGGCGACCTCGCCGGAGCCCTGGGTGGCGCACTCGGCGGCGGTCTCAAGAGCATGGCCCGTTCGCTCGGTACGCAGCTGGGCCGGGAGTTGCTGCGGGGCGTCTTCGGCACCTCCTCGAGGCGCCGCCGCTAGCACCTCCGCAGGGGTGCCTGCAGGGGCCCCAGCGGGAGCCAGCCAGCCGCCGTCGGACTGTCTGACAGCCGCTCTGCAGCGTCATGCGCGGAGGCCTCATCACCTGCTTTCCCGTGCCTTACCGGTAACGTAAGGTGCGTGCAGATGAGTCAAGCGTTGGTGAGGATCGCAGCCGGGTGGCTGCTGGGCCTGATGCTTGCCATCGCCGGAGCCGTTGTTGCGGTGAATCTGGTCAACGCCTCGGTAGCGAGTCCCGAGCAGCCCGTACGTGAATATTTGGACGCGCTGCAGAAGGGCGAAGGCGAAAAAGCGCTGGGCCTCCTGCGTGCCTCCGTTCCGGAAAGCGACGCCGCCATGCTGGACGGAACAGCGCTGCAGACGGCCGCTTCCCGGGTGACGAACGTGAAGTTCGGCGAGACGCAGGACCGCACGGGGAACCAGGTCATGGTTCCGATGGAATACACCATTGACGGCAGCCGGCTCAGCACCGAGTTCCTGCTGGAGCGAACCGGCACCGAATGGCTCTTCTTCAACAAATGGGCATTCGTGCCGGCCACATTGCCCGTTCTGGAAGTCACGGTGGTCAACTCCAACCAGGCCACCCTCAACGGTATTCCGGTGAACATGCCTAACGGCCGCAATTCCTTCGCCGTCTTTTATCCCGGCGAGTACGAGGCCAGCCTGAACGGTGAATACTTCTCGGCTCCGGCCAGCCACGCCACGGTGTCCGGACGGGACGTACCCACGGCGCCGCTGAGCCTCCTGACCCAGGCAACCTCCGCGCTGAAGGACGCAGTGGGCGCGAAGGTCAAGGAATTCCTGGACACCTGCGCCGCGGAGGCCGTTAAGGAGCAGAAGCTGCAGCCGGACTGCCCGTTCTACCACGCCACGTTCAACCGGGTCACGCTGGGAACCATCAACTGGAGCATCAGCGAGTACCCGAAGGTATCCATCGAACCCTTCGGCGGCCGCTGGGTGGTGGCCCCGCTGGACGGGAAGGCCCGGTTGAAGGCGCAGCAGACCGACCTGTTCACCGGCGCCGTGACCGACCTCGACGTCGAGCACGACTTCAGCTTCACCACCCGTCTGGACGTCGACGGCGACACCATCAGGGTCACCCCGCTCCTCAGCTACTAGGCTCCCGGCGGCTGCCGTGCTGCTGCCGTGCGCTGTCGCAGTGTGCGTCACGCCATGCAGACTTTCACACCGCCGCCCAGCACACTTGCCCTAAATCCAGCGGAACTTCATCCCTTAGCGGCTCAAAAGCATGCGTCCAGTGACTGCAGTTCAGGGCCGGCCACCACGGCGCCCGGCAAGAACCGCGAGAACTTCGGCCAGCATTCGCCCCGGGCTGTGGACCACGTCCGCGTAGTAGTAACGAAGCACTGTGTAGCCCCGCACCACAGACCGGTTGTTCCGGCGCTGGTCCTTTTTCACCTGGGTCCATTCGCCGTGCTGGCGCCCATCCAACTCGATCACCAGCCAGCCTTCCAGCAACAGGTCGACGTAACCGACGCCGTCGATATAGACCTGGGCTTCGACCTGGATCCCGGCCTGCCGGAAGCACGTCCTTGCCAGGGTTTCCAACATCGAGTCCGCTCCGCGGTCCACCCACTGCAGGACCTCGCGGGCACGCCCGTTCCTGCGCCCTGGCAGCCTGTGCCGCAGGAACTCCACCGTCATATCTCCCCGTCCCACGGCACATTCCACCATGATCAGCGACTCCCGCAGCGGCAAACACCGTAAGGCATGGATCAGGACGTCTCCAAGGGACGCTACAGGCATGTTGGCGTGTGGTGGCAGCAGCAGGCCGCCGTGCGGCACATCGCCGTCGAACGCATCGCCCCGTCGGTGATACACATGGGCCGGGCCTGAGGAGTCCAGCACCCACAGCCCATAGAAGGGTGCGGCACTGATACAGGTAAGGAGCTGGCGGCGCAGGAGCAGGCCCACGGTGTCCGGGTTGGCCGTCTGGAGCGCATAGAGCCCCCGGGCAGGCTGTCGTACGCCAGCCCTCACGGCCCGCCGCAGCGCAGCATCGTCAACGCCGAGCCGGGCGAGTACGGGCCGCCGCGCCGCTCCCCCGCACGCGGCCAGGGCTGTCTCCACATCCATGCCGCCATCCTGCACAAGGCCGGAGTCACCAAGCACCCGCGGGCAAGGTTATGTGGAAATCTCCGCGCCCACATCCGGCGTCACCCCGTGCAAGCTCTTGCGGCCGGCGCCTCAGTGCCGCGCCGGTTTCGTCCCGGAATCGCGGCGGCCAATTGCCCGTGGACGCCAAAAAGCTGCGGCGCGTGACGCCTGGTCACGGGCCGCAAGCCTTCAGTAGTGCTTTGGGGAGGACCTCAGTCCATGCCGCGGAGGTCCAGGACCAGCTCGGTGTCGCCGTCGGCCTGCAGCACCACCGGGATGCCCCAGTCCTGCTGGTACAGGTGGCAAGCCGCGTGGTCGGGGATCTCGCCGTCGGCCGTTTCCGGGCCGTCGCAAGCGGCAGCGCGGGCAGTGATGTGCAGGACGCCCTCCGTGATTTCGGAGGAGAGCTCCAAAGTCCGCTGCAGGCCCACTGATGTCCCGCCGCCCGCAACCAGCAGCTCGGGCGGGGTGGAGGAGATCTTCAGCTGCGTGGGGTCGCCCCAGCGGTCGTCCAGCTTCTGCCCGGTGGGCGCTGTGAAGCGCACGGTCAGTTCCAGCGTTCCTGGGGCTACGGGGCTCTTGGGCCGGTGGGTCTGCACCGCACCCTCGTCCACCTGCTGCGCTTCCTTGGGGATGGGCACGTAGATCAGCTGGTGCTTGTTGGCTTCCACCACCACCAGCAGCGGCTCGGAGCCGGCCGTGTGGGTGTGGTCCACAATCACGTCGGACGGCTCCGAGAGCCCGCGGGCGAGCGTCGACACGGTACCGGTGGCGGGATCGTAGCGGCGAACGGCACCGTTGTAGGTGTCGGCGATGGCCACGGAGCCGTCCGGCAGCACCGTGACGCCGAGCGGGTGCTGCAGCCGTGCGTCGGCGGCCGGCCCGTCACGGAAGCCGAAGTCGAACAGGCCCTTGCCGACGGCGGATTCCACGGTGACCGTACCGTCGTCGTCGATTACCAGTTTGCGGAGCGCGGAGGTTTCCGAGTCAGCCACCCAGATGTTGCCGTCGGAGTCCTCGGCCAGGCCGGACGACTGCGCGAACCAGGCTTCGTGGGCGGGACCGTCAAGCAGGCCTTCGAGCCCGTTTCCGGCCAGGATGGACACGGCACCGGAGACCGGGTCCAAGCTGAAGATCTGGTGGACGCCGGCCATGGCCACCACCACGGCGTCGAGCTTGGCGGACCACACCACATCCCAGGGCGAGCTCAGCGCGACGTCCAGGGGATGGTCGCTCAGTCGTCCGGTGAAGCCTGCCGCGTCCTCGTCCACCCGCGCCGGTCCGGTCTCGAGCAGGCGCTGCACGCCGCTGCCGGCGAGCGTGGTGACGGTTCCGTCCGCGAGGGACAGCCCGCGCAGGCGGTGGTTGACGGAGTCGGCAATCACGACGTCGTAGCCGGTCTTCGCTGCCACGTCTTCCGGCAGCAGGACAAGGCCCTGCGGTTCGTTGAACTGTGCGGTGGCCTTGACGGAGTCGACGTCGGCGCCGGGGCCGTCGGCGTAGCCCTTCGTTCCGGAACCGTAGGTGCGCAGCACCGTGTGGAAGTCCGTGTCCAGCTCCACCAGGCGGTGGTGGCCCGTGTCCGTGACGAGCCAGGAGCCGGCGTCAGGCGCGGCGCCGTCGGACGTCCCGTTGGAGCGGGTGCCGCGGCCGGCCGGGAGGAAGAGGGCCTTGCCCGGGAAGCGCAACGTGCCCGACGTCGGCTCCGGGGCAACGTACGGGCCGTTGCCCCGGTGCAGGGTTCCCTTGGCCTCGTGCTGGGCGATGAGTTCCGGGATCAGTACGGACAGGCCGTCAGCGTGGCCTTCGCCGGACAGGTGCGCCACAATGTAGCCCTCGGGGTCGATGACCACCAGGGTGGGCCAGGCGCGGGCCGTGTAGGCCTTCCAGGTCTCCAGCTCGGGGTCGTCCAGGACGGGGTGGTGGATCTCGTAGCGCTCCACGGCGGCGGCGAGGGCGACGGGGTCGGCCTCGTGCTCGAACTTCGGCGAGTGCACGCCCACCGTCACCAGGACGTCGGAGTACTTCTCTTCCAGCGGGCGCAGCTCATCGAGCACGTGCAGGCAGTTGATGCAGCAGAAGGTCCAGAAGTCCAGGAGCACGATCTTGCCGCGCAGGGCTTCCAGGTCCAGGGATTTCCCGCCGGTGTTCAGCCAGTTACGGCCCACCAGTTCGGAGGCGCGGACCCGGAGGTGGGTGCGTACGGTTTCGCTCATCAGCGTCCTTCCAGCTTTGAGTTGCGTTCAGCCAGCTTGGCGTCGCGTTCAGCCAATTTGGCAAACATATCGTTGTAAGCAGTGAGATCGGCGTCGTTATTCCTGTCGGCCGCGCGGTCGGTCCGTTTGGACTCCCGTGCATCCGAACGGGACCACATGATGGCGACGCCGATGGCCACCAGGAGCGTGGGTACTTCGCCGATGCCCCAGGCCACTGCGCCGCCCATCTGCTGGTCCAGCAGCGCGGAGGGTCCCCAGGCCCGGCCCAGGTTGCCGAAGTAGTCCGCGGCCAGCAGGTTGGTGCCGCCCATGATCGCGACGCCGAAGAAGGCGTGGAAGCCCATGGTGGCCAGCAGCAGCAACAGACGCATGGGGTACGGCGCGCGGCGGGGCAGCGGGTCCGTGCCGATCATGGTCAGGACGAAGATGTAGCCGGTAAGGGCGAAGTGCAGGTTCATGAGTTCATGGCCCACGTGGTCGCGCATCGCGTAGCCGAACGCATCCGAATAGTAGAAAAGCACGATGGAACCGGCAAAGTTGGCCGCGGCGAAGAGCGGGTGGGTGACCAGCTGGGAGAACTTGGAGTGCACAAACAGCAGCAGCCATTCACGCAGGCCCCGCGAGCCGTCTCCGCGAGCCGGCAGGGCCCGCAGTGCGAGCGTCACGGGCGCGCCAAGCACCAGGAAGATCGGCGCCACCATGGTCAGCGCCATATGGTCCACCATGTGCGCGGAGAACAGCACCCGGCCGTAGACCGACGGCGGTCCGGACGTGACGTAGGTGAGCACCACCAGCCCGATCACCCAGTTGATGCTCCGGAACCAGGACCATTTATCGCCCCGGCGAAGGACCTTTGCCACGCCGAGGAAATACGAGACCAGGCCGAAGGCAGCGACGGCGATCCAAAGCCAGTCCAGACGCCACTCTGTCAGCCAGCGTTCCGGGGTCAGCTCAGGCGGCAGTTCGTAGCCGGAGAGGATGAACGCCGGCGAGGCGTCAGGAGCGAAGGTGGTCGGCTGCGGCGGGGCGGAACGGCCAAGGGCGACGGCGATGCCTGAGGTGGCGCCCATGATCAGCACTTCTGCGATCACCAGCTGCCAGAGCACCCGCCGGGAGGAGAGGGCGCCGCCCTTGCGGTTCAGCTGCGGGATGACCCACTGGCGGTGCATGAGGCCGATGCCGCCGAGCATCAGCGTGGCGACGGCCTTGGCAAGCACCATCTGCCCGTAGGCAGATCCGAAAAGGTCGTGCCAGTTGGTGATCCGGATGCTCGCGTTGATGACGCCGGAGGCGAACACTAGGACAAAGGCGAATCCGGCCAAGGAGGAGAAGCGGCGGAGCGTGGGCTCGGTGATGTCCGCCTTGCCGGCTGCTTTGGCGCCCGCGCTGGCGTTGGCCCCCGTCAGGATGCCGGACAGGACAGCCAGCATGATGATGCCGCCCACCCACGCGGATACGCCCACAAGGTGCAGGGCCAGCGAGTTGATGGCGCCTTCATGGTCGCTTGAGCTTGAGGAGTGGCCGATGAGGGCGATGGGCACCATGCCCACCAGCGACAACACCAGCGTGAGGGCCAGGCCCGTCAGAGACCTGACTCCGAACAATGCCGTGGTCACTATTGCGGCAACGATGGTGACGGCGAGCCAGGCCCGGCCGGTCTCAATGTCCGTCATGAAGTAGACCAGCGCGCGGGTGAACTCGGCATCCCCGGAGAGGGACTGGCCGGCCACATCCGCATAGGTCAGTACCAGCACTGCAATCGCTGACAGCGTCCACGCAGCGCCTGCAGCAGCAGCCACGGCCAAGGCACGGGAGAACGCCGGATGCTCAGGTGTGGCAGTGTCCTTAGACCGGGATCCGTTGGCGTTGCGGGGCAGGATGCCTACGGCGAAAATCAGGCCGCCGATCACTGTGGCCAGCGAGACGTTGTGGATGGCTTTGCTGACGGGCAGTCCCCAGCGGATCAGTGCCCCTGGATCTGACACCTCGCGTGCGGCGGCTGCCCCGGAGAACAGGAGGGCGCCCACAAGTCCCAGGAAGAGTGCGGCAAGGCCGGCGAACTGCCATGCCCGCGAAATGCCCGTTACGCTGCCGGACGCCCCAGTCTTTCCCGGAGTGGGGGAAGGCTGCGGAACGGTGGGGCGGGATTTTGCTGCTGAGGGCACCTATCCATTGTCCGCTACGGGTGCCTGCGCCGCGAATCGGCCGGTTTCGCCAAACACCAGTTAACGCAAAGGGAGCGGCAACCCTCAGGTTGCCGCTCCCTTTCAAGCGTTGGACGCCGGGTGCTACTTCTTGGAGACAGCAGCCTTCAGCTTGGAGCCAGCGGTCAGCTTGACGCTGTGGCCAGCGGCGATCTGGATGGTCTCGCCGGTCTGCGGGTTGCGGCCGGTACGAGCTGCACGGTCGGTGCGCTCAACTGCGAGCCAGCCCGGGATGGTGATCTTCTCGCCCGCGGCGACAGAGGTCTCGAAAACCTCGAACAGTGCATCGAGCACGGAGTTGACGGCTGCCTGGCTGGTGCCGGCCTTGCCTGCTACCTCTGAAACAAGTTCACTACGGTTCTTAGCCATTGATGTCCTCCTGGACGGTCATGATTTCTGGAGCCTGAACGCGGCATGCGCACAAGCCACTGTTCGAAAACTTACCAGCTTGCCGCGGTCAGGTCCGCAAATTCCGCGTGTTTCCGCCATTTTTTGAGGTAAATCACCGGTTTTGAGGCCTTTTGACCCCGTATTTCGCCATCAGCGGACGGCCGCCGCAGCTCCCGCAGGGACGGGGACGGAACGCTCTCTCACCTTTCGCACTCACCACGGCGACGCTCTCTCACTTCCTGCGGGTTTTTCCCCGTCGCTCTCGCACTTTGGGGGGAGGTTCGACGGCGGTGGTTGGCGTGGGTTCCTGGCCGGTTTTGCCGGGTGGTGGGTGAGGGTCGGGGGAAAGGGGCCAGGATCCGGGAGAGGGGCCGGCAAAGGGAGGCGAGTGTCTGCGGGGGTGCGGGTTTGGTGGTTTAAATGCGGGAGAGCCCCAACCGTGTGGTTGGGGCTCTCGACCTGAATGGTGTTCCGGCGGTGACCTACTCTCCCACACCCTCCCGGGTGCAGTACCATCGGCGCTGTGGGTCTTAGCTTCCGGGTTCGGAATGGGACCGGGCGTTTCCCCCACGCTATGACCGCCGTAACCCTTGCTCCGCGCCCTGGACGTGTGGTCCGGGGCGGGAAATCTGTGGTTACAACATGTGTTCTGCCGGTGAAGGCAGTTGTGGTGTTGTTATTTTATTGTTGATTCCTGAACGCAACGGGTTTGTTGGTTGGGAACCACATAGTGGACGCAAGCAGTCTTGTTATCTTCGTACCATTGTTTGGTGTGAACCCCTTTTGAATCGGGTTCACCAATGGTGTGTGGTGTAAGTTATCGGCCTATTAGTACCGGTCAGCTTCACGAGTCGTTAGTCCTCGCTTCCACATCCGGCCTATCAACCCAGTGGTCTGGCTGGGGGCCTCTCACACACAAGGTGTATGGAAATCTCATCTCGAAGCGAGCTTCCCGCTTAGATGCTTTCAGCGGTTATCCCATCCGAACGTAGCTAATCAGCGGTGCACTTGGCAGTACAACTGACACACCAGAGGTTCGTCCGTCCCGGTCCTCTCGTACTAAGGACAGCCCTTCTCAAATTTCCTGCGCGCGCAGCGGATAGGGACCGAACTGTCTCACGACGTTCTAAACCCAGCTCGCGTACCGCTTTAATGGGCGAACAGCCCAACCCTTGGGACCTACTCCAGCCCCAGGATGCGACGAGCCGACATCGAGGTGCCAAACCATGCCGTCGATATGGACTCTTGGGCAAGATCAGCCTGTTATCCCCGAGGTACCTTTTATCCGTTGAGCGACGGCCATTCCACAATGTACCGCCGGATCACTAGTCCCGACTTTCGTCCCTGCTCGAGATGTCTCTCTCACAGTCAAGCTCCCTTGTGCACTTACACTCGACACCTGATTGCCAACCAGGCTGAGGGAACCTTTGGGCGCCTCCGTTACTTTTTAGGAGGCAACCGCCCCAGTTAAACTACCCATCAGGCACTGTCCCTGACCCGGATTACGGGCCGAAGTTAGATGTCCAAAGTGACCAGAGTGGTATTTCAACGATGACTCCACCCGAACTGGCGTCCGGGCTTCAACGTCTCCCACCTATCCTACACAAGCCACTCCGAACACCAATACCAAACTATAGTAAAGGTCTCGGGGTCTTTCCGTCCTGCTGCGCGTAACGAGCATCTTTACTCGTACTGCAATTTCGCCGAGTTTATGGTTGAGACAGCGGGGAAGTCGTTACTCCATTCGTGCAGGTCGGAACTTACCCGACAAGGAATTTCGCTACCTTAGGATGGTTATAGTTACCACCGCCGTTTACTGGGGCTTAAATTCTCAGCTTCGCCTTGCGGCTAACCGGTCCTCTTAACCTTCCAGCACCGGGCAGGAGTCAGTCCGTATACATCGTCTTGCGACTTCGCACGGACCTGTGTTTTTAGTAAACAGTCGCTTCCCCCTGGTCTCTGCGGCCCCGATCCCCTCCCACCAGCAAGTGGTGTTCAAGGTTGGGGCCCCCCTTCTCCCGAAGTTACGGGGGCATTTTGCCGAGTTCCTTAACCATAATTCTCTCGATCGCCTTAGTATTCTCTACCTGATCACCTGTGTCGGTTTGGGGTACGGGCGGCTAAAACCTCGCGTCGATGCTTTTCTAGGCAGCATAGGATCACCGAATCCCCCCATACGGGGGTCCCGTCAGGTCTCAGGCATCATGAACGGCGGATTTGCCTACCGTTCGCCCTACATCCTTGGACCGGGACAACCATCGCCCGGCTCGGCTACCTTCCTGCGTCACACCTGTTAATACGCTTACCTCCCAGGATCAGGTCCCGCGCTCCACCAAAACCCTCACACCACAAGGGCGATCGGGCAGGCTTCGGGCAGTTAGTATCCCCTGTTCAGCATGGGCGGTTTTTCGCCGGTACGGGAATATCAACCCGTTGTCCATCGACTACGCCTGTCGGCCTCGCCTTAGGTCCCGACTTACCCAGGGCAGATTAGCTTGACCCTGGAACCCTTGATCATTCGGCGGACGGGTTTCTCACCCGTCTTTCGCTACTCATGCCTGCATTCTCACTCGTGTAGGCTCCACCGCTGGTTTACACCGCGACTTCACTGCCCACACGACGCTCCCCTACCCATCCACACTCCTGAACCACAAAGGCTTGGATAAAATGTGAATGCCACAACTTCGGCGGTGTACTTGAGCCCCGCTACATTGTCGGCGCGGAATCACTTGACCAGTGAGCTATTACGCACTCTTTTAAGGATGGCTGCTTCTAAGCCAACCTCCTGGTTGTCTTCGCAACTCCACATCCTTTCCCACTTAGCACACGCTTAGGGGCCTTAGTTGGTGGTCTGGGCTGTTTCCCTCTCGACTATGAAGCTTATCCCCCACAGTCTCACTGCTGCGCTCTCACTTACCGGCATTCGGAGTTTGGCTGACGTCAGTAACCTTGTAGGGCCCATTAGCCATCCAGTAGCTCTACCTCCGGTAAGAAACACGCAACGCTGCACCTAAATGCATTTCGGGGAGAACCAGCTATCACGAAGTTTGATTGGCCTTTCACCCCTACCCACAGCTCATCCCCTCCATTTTCAACTGAAGTGGGTTCGGTCCTCCACGACGTCTTACCGTCGCTTCAACCTGGCCATGGGTAGATCACTTCGCTTCGGGTCTAGATCACGCCACTGCAACGCCCTATTCAGACTCGCTTTCGCTACGGCTGCCCCACACGGGTTAACCTCGCGACGTAACACTAACTCGCAGGCTCATTCTTCAAAAGGCACGCCGTCACCAGAATCAGACTGGCTCCGACGGATTGTAAGCACACGGTTTCAGGTACTGTTTCACTCCCCTCCCGGGGTACTTTTCACCTTTCCCTCACGGTACTGGTCCGCTATCGGTCATTAGGGAGTATTTAGGCTTATCAGGTGGTCCTGACAGATTCGCACGGGATTTCTCGGGCCCCGTGCTACTTGGGATACTTCCCAGGCGGTACACAACATTACGGTTACGGGGCTCACACCCTCTCTGGCCGGCCTTTCAAGACCGTTCACCTATGCCTGCACATCACACCTCGCTGGTCCGGCAGAACCAGCACGGGAAGTCCCGCAACCCCGACCATGCAACGCCCGCCGGCTATCACACATGGAACGGTTTAGCCTGATCCGCGTTCGCTCGCCACTACTAACGGAATCACTATTGTTTTCTCTTCCTGCGGGTACTGAGATGTTTCACTTCCCCGCGTTCCCTCCACGCACCCTATGTGTTCAGATGCGGGTCACCAGGCAGCTCGCGCCCCTGGCGGGGTTTCCCCATTCGGACACCCTGGGATCACAGTCCGGTTATCGACTCCCCCAGGCTTATCGCAGATTCCTACGTCCTTCTTCGGCTCCTAATGCCAAGGCATCCACCGTGTGCTCTTAAAAACTTGACCACAAAAGATCAAAAAAACTAATTTTCGAGAGAACCACAGAAACCACTGCACCATCCCGAAAGACAGCACAACAGATCCAGGTTCATATTCTTGGAAATTGCTTCTTATAAAAGATGCTCGCGTCCACTATGTAGTTCTCAAACAACAACCCCGTACCACACACCCCACACACACCCGCCCCCACAAAAAGGACAAAGCAACCATGCGATCGATGCAGCCAGGAAACCAGAAACAAACAAGTACCGAACCACCACAGCCAAAAAGCCGCAGCACCCGGCCCTGTTGCCTCAGGACCCAACAGTGTGCCAAACACTAAACCACCACTCCCATCCCCGCACCGTTCCAGGACACACCCGCCGCAATTACTCACAGCAAGGGTCCGTACTAGGCGCAGGGAAAAAACCGGCGGCCGCTATTTGTTGATATTCCACCCGTGAGCACCCGCCGCAGAACTTTCGTCTGCGCAACGGGCATATACTCCTGACAACCCCGCCACACCCGCATACACGGGGCACGGTGGCTGTAGGTGCTCCTTAGAAAGGAGGTGATCCAGCCGCACCTTCCGGTACGGCTACCTTGTTACGACTTAGTCCCAATCGCCAGTCCCACCTTCGACAGCTCCCTCCCACAAGGGGTTAGGCCACCGGCTTCGGGTGTTACCAACTTTCGTGACTTGACGGGCGGTGTGTACAAGGCCCGGGAACGTATTCACCGCAGCGTTGCTGATCTGCGATTACTAGCGACTCCGACTTCATGGGGTCGAGTTGCAGACCCCAATCCGAACTGAGACCGGCTTTTTGGGATTAGCTCCACCTCACAGTATCGCAACCCTTTGTACCGGCCATTGTAGCATGCGTGAAGCCCAAGACATAAGGGGCATGATGATTTGACGTCGTCCCCACCTTCCTCCGAGTTGACCCCGGCAGTCTCCCATGAGTCCCCGCCATTACGCGCTGGCAACATGGAACGAGGGTTGCGCTCGTTGCGGGACTTAACCCAACATCTCACGACACGAGCTGACGACAACCATGCACCACCTGTGAACCGGCCCCAAAGGGGAAGGACTGTTTCCAGCCCGGTCCGGCCCATGTCAAGCCTTGGTAAGGTTCTTCGCGTTGCATCGAATTAATCCGCATGCTCCGCCGCTTGTGCGGGCCCCCGTCAATTCCTTTGAGTTTTAGCCTTGCGGCCGTACTCCCCAGGCGGGGCACTTAATGCGTTAGCTACGGCGCGGAAAACGTGGAATGTCCCCCACACCTAGTGCCCAACGTTTACGGCATGGACTACCAGGGTATCTAATCCTGTTCGCTCCCCATGCTTTCGCTCCTCAGCGTCAGTTAATGCCCAGAGACCTGCCTTCGCCATCGGTGTTCCTCCTGATATCTGCGCATTTCACCGCTACACCAGGAATTCCAGTCTCCCCTACATCACTCTAGTCTGCCCGTACCCACCGCAGATCCGGAGTTGAGCCCCGGACTTTCACGGCAGACGCGACAAACCGCCTACGAGCTCTTTACGCCCAATAATTCCGGATAACGCTTGCGCCCTACGTATTACCGCGGCTGCTGGCACGTAGTTAGCCGGCGCTTCTTCTGCAGGTACCGTCACTTTCGCTTCTTCCCTACTGAAAGAGGTTTACAACCCGAAGGCCGTCATCCCTCACGCGGCGTCGCTGCATCAGGCTTTCGCCCATTGTGCAATATTCCCCACTGCTGCCTCCCGTAGGAGTCTGGGCCGTGTCTCAGTCCCAGTGTGGCCGGTCACCCTCTCAGGCCGGC
Organism: Arthrobacter sp. LjRoot78; assembly: GCF_964254335.1. Lineage (NCBI taxonomy): Bacteria > Bacillati > Actinomycetota > Actinomycetes > Micrococcales > Micrococcaceae > Arthrobacter > Arthrobacter sp. LjRoot78. Next base: position 4,369,648 of record NZ_CAXUTG020000001.1, read on the forward strand.
TACCCGTCGTCGCCTTGGTGAGCCATTACCTCACCAACAAGCTGATAGGCCGCGAGTCCATCCAAAACCACAAAAAGCTTTCCACCCCCCACCATGCGATGAGGAGTCATATCCGGTATTAGACCCAGTTTCCCAGGCTTATCCCAGAGTTAAGGGCAGGTTACTCACGTGTTACTCACCCGTTCGCCACTAATCACCCCAGCAAGCTGGAGGTCATCGTTCGACTTGCATGTGTTAAGCACGCCGCCAGCGTTCATCCTGAGCCAGGATCAAACTCTCCGTTGAAGTAAAACAAAAACGAACACAACTCAAAACCCCCGGGAAAACGGAAGAAAAAAGCTGCAAAATTTGAAACCAGCTGTAAAAACCAGACCACACCACGGGGTGGCGGATCCAGTCAATTCAACCAATCCATATAAATAAATTGGTATCAACAAACTTGGCACACTATTGAGTTCTCAAACAACAGACACACCCGGCACCACCACAACCAACAAACAGTCGCGGATCGCTCCGGAGCAACTTTCCAAACTTACCCGATCCCGGACCACTATGCAAACCGGCGTTTCCGCCAACCACAAGCACCACAGGAAGGATCCCCACCCGGTTTCCGCACGCCACAAAAGCGCCGTTTTCCAGGCCGTTCAACAAGGGGGTCGGTCGCTATCTTTCCGCATCAGCGGCGGCGACTCGAATTACTTTACACGCCCGAAGCACCCCACACAAATCAACCCCCACACCACACGTGCGGGCCGCAAAACCCCGGAATTCCGCGGATTCCCGGCCCGCCCCGCCGCTTAGAGGCACCCCAAGTCCGTGGAAGAGCTTATGTGGACTGAGTCACAGCAAATACGAACGAGAAGTCAGCCTCCCGCGGCGTCAGCCGGTAGCCCTCCAGCACACCCGGGCCGCAGGCAGCGGTGCCGATTCCGTGCACCGCGTGGTCGAGGTACACGTAGCTGCGGCCGTCCGGGACGAGGTCCGGTCGGTGGTTTGCGGCATCCAGCACTTCCAGGCTGTACGGGCGCACGGTGAGGGCGAACCTCTCACCCGCGATGGCGAGGCGGCCGGCGTCGAGCTCCAACGCTGCCGTGTACACGCCGGAACGGGCGCCGGACTCCTGGGGCCGGACGTATTCGACGTCCATGTCGGTCACCGGCATGCGATGCCAGCCAAGCCTGGTGCCCTGGCCGGTATCCGGGTAGCTCTGGTGCGGCCCCTGACCGAACCACCCCACGGACTCAGCCGCTGAAGCCAGCACGAGTTCCAGGCCTATCCGGGCCCACGGCACTGGCTTGCCGGCGTTGACCCACGAACCGTCGGGCCTGACCGATGTCCGAAGGCTGACTCGGAAGCCGTCACTGGTCCAGACGTATTCGGCCAGGACACCGAACTGCTTACCGGCGGCGGCAACCCGTGTCCGCACCACAAGCTCTTCGCCGCCGTCTGCCGAAGGACGGGAGGAAATCCCGACCAGCCGCGGATGCATCCGGTTGAGCCCCGCGTCCAGCCATTGGGTGGCCACGGGACTCGGATCCGGGCTGCCCCATTCCGCACCCAGGTCGTTGTCCGTGGGTGCACGCCACAGCAGCAGCCGGAATCCCTCGACCGCAGTCTCGCCCAGCCGGATGAGCGAACCCGTGGCCCGTTCGAAAACAGCCGGTCCCAGCCGGAGGAAATCACCGTCCACCTTCACAACGGCCGCGGCCGCCGGCGCAGGTGCCATCCGCACGTTGGCTGACGCCTGGCCCCACGCAACTTCATGGCCCGCATCTGCCCACACTGCATCTTTCGCGAGCACCGCGCTGACCGTCAGCACCACCGGCGCCTGAGCAGCCAGCCCCGGCGCGTGCACGGCGCGTTCCAGCAGTCCTGCCGGCAGCTGGACATCGGCAGATTCGTGCGGCGCCACGGGCGCTACGTCAACCCGACCGCCGTCGACCGTCACGCCTTCGGACTCCACTGTGTACCGAAATTCAAGACTCGCTGTGTCGGCGAAATCGAAGCGGTTGGTGAGCGAGAAAGCGGACCAGTCCCCTGCTACCTCAATGGCCAGCGGCTCGATGACCTTCTTGAAATCCAGAAGGCCCGGGCGGGGGACGCGGTTGGCGTCCACGAGGCCGTCCGTGACGAAGTTGCCGTCGTGGACTTCCTCGCCGAAGTCGCCGCCGTAGACGAAGTATTCCTGGCCGTCAGGGCCCGTGCGGGTGATGCCGTGCTCCAGCCACTCCCACACGAAGCCGCCCATAAGCCTGGGGTGCCGGTGGAAAAGCTCCTGGTACTCGGACATGCCGCCCGGTCCGTTGCCCATGGCGTGGACGTACTCGCACAGGACAAACGGCATGGCCCGGCGCCGCGCGTCCAGCGCCGCATCGTCCAGGGGAGGCTCCGCGCCCTGGCCGATCAGCGCCGTCTCCGCCTGGCTTGCATACATCCGCGAGTAGACGTCCACGTACGCCGAGCTCCAGTCGCCCTCATAGTGGATGGGCCTGGACGGGTCACGGAGTTTGGTCCAGCGGGACATCGCCGCGAGGTTCTCGCCCGTCCCTGCCTCATTGCCCAGGGACCACATGATCACCGATGCGTGGTTCTTGTCCCGTTCCACAGTCCGGGACATCCGGTCGAGAAGGGCCGGCTGCCACTGCGGATCTGCGCTGGGGTTCTGCTTCCACCCGCCCTCTTCGAAACCGTGCGTTTCAAGGTCGCATTCAAGGACAACGTAGAAGCCGAGCCGGTCGGCCAGCGCCAGGAAGTCCGGATGCGGCGGGTAATGCGAGGTCCGGATGGCGTTGATGTTGTGCTGCTTCATCAGCCGCAGCTCGCTCTCCATGACGTCCTTCGGAACCACGCGGCCGAGCCTGGGATGGTGCTCGTGGCGGTTGACGCCGCGGAGCAGTATCCGCTGACCGTTCACTTTGAACTGTGCGTCCTCGATAGCGATGCTCCGGAAGCCGATCTGGACCGAAACGGTTTCCCCCTGCTTCCCCGCGGTTGCTGTGCTGACGGTGGCGTCGTAGAGCCGCGGCACTTCTGCCGACCACGGGGAGACCCCCGGGATCCGACGTTCCTCCCCGGCGGGCAGTTCCAGCCCCAGTTCCGGAACGCGCACGACGGCGGCAATCGCCTCACCAGCCCGGCTCGCCTCAACACGCAGTATGCCTTCGCCGCTGTGATGGTCGAAGTCCGCGTGGACAAAGACGTCGTCAATTCCGTCGGACGGCCGCCCCTGCAGCGCCACGTCGCGGAAGATGCCCGGCAGCCACCACATGTCCTGGTCCTCGACATAGCTGGCCGCCGAGAACTGGGCGACCTGCACTGCGAGCACGTTCCTGCCCGGCACCAGGACGCCCGAAGCATCGAATTCGTGGGCAAGCCGGCTGCCGCGCGTGGTCCCCAGCAACGTGCCGTTCAGCCACACGGTTCCGGCCGACTCAATGCCGTCGAAACGGATCAACGCCGACGGGAAGAACTCTGGACCCGCCTCAAACTCGAGGAAGAGATCACCGACGGGGTTGGCGTCCGGTGCGTGCGGTGGTTCCACAGCGAAGGGGAACTGAACGTTGGTGTACCAGGGCGTTCCGTGGCCGTGCATGGGCCAGCTCGAGGGCACCGGAAGATCGCCGAAATCCGGACGGTCCCCGCCTGCCTGCCAGCCGTCCTGGGGCGCCTGCCGGACGCCGGCGTGAAGCCTGAACTTCCACACGCCGTTCAGCGACAGGCGCGGCGCATCGCTCTCGAGATAGGCCCGTGCCGGCTTCGTGCCCTGTGCCGGAGCCACCGACGCGAGATCAGCGACCTGCTCGGCGGCAACGTCCAGGCGCTGCTCGGGAGCAGCGGCCGCCGGCTGGGCCGCGGACCGGGAGCCGGTGGCCGCACTGCGGCTGGCGGCGGCGTCCACGGCGGCGCTTACTGCGGAGGTTGGGCTGGCGGTTGTGGGCTCAACGGGCATGGCGGTCCTCGGTTTGGGGTCGGTTCCAGTGCAGTGTGCGCCGGTGCACTTGTGCGTCGTCGCAGTTTCGTGAACGTTCACGTTCCAAGCGATACTACGTCAACGCAACGTGCTTGAAAAGGGCTCACTGCCCCTGGGCTAAGCCACTCCCGCCCGCAGCGGCCCGCCAATGTGACCAACCCTGATTCGGTTAGGCCGGCGAGCCACCGGCGACGCTGTCCCGGCGGCATCACCGCCGACAATCACGAACTCCGAGCCTGTAACGAAGGAGGATTTGTCGTCCAGCCGCCTCATCCGTGCTTCTGCCCCTGGAGTTGGCTTCGAGCCGCCGAATACAGCTCGCTCGGCAGGGCTTCGGCTGACCGGGCTGCATAGCAGCCGAATGGCATCAGGCAGTTTCCCGGAGCGCCAGCCGATGCTTCAAGGTCAGCCGTGATTCCTCTGATCCGGGGGTGATTGACCCCGACAACAGACCATCAAGAAGTTCGACGGCGGCCCGTCCAACCTCGCGGAGGTCCAAGGCCAGCGTGCTGAGCTGCGGTGTCAGGAGTTCTCCGAGGGGGATTCCGTCCATGCCTACCACCGCACAGTCTTCCGGCACGCGACGTCCCGCATCAGCTGCAGCCTTAAGGACGCCGGCGGCCATGAGATCGTTGAAGACCAAGATCCCGTCAGTCTCCGGATGCGCCCGAAGGAACGCAGCCGCGGCCACCTTGGCCGCCTCTGCTGTCTCTTCGGCGACGATCAGGGACCAGGACATCCCGGCCTCGTCCAAACGCCCAGCCACGGCCTTTCCACGGACGGTGCTGGGAACTTGTACGCCGCCGGAGGGAGCGGCACCAGCCTCCAGATAGGCGATGTGTTGCCGTTTCGTGTGGATCAGTCGATCCACGGCCAGCAGAGCAGCGTGATCGTAATCGAAGTTGATTCTTCCGGCCGCACCTTCCTGAGCCTCGTCCAGGACAATCAGCGGACGACGCCCCAGGACGGACTGCGCGTGGTCGGCGTGGCCGCCAAGGTAGCCGATCACGGCGTCGACCTGGGGTGCCAGATGCTCGACGGCGTCCAGGCCGCTGCGGCCGCCGTGACCATAGTCGTCGACCACCACGTGCCACCCGCGGAGTGTGGCCAATTCCACGACGCTTGAGGCAAAGGCTGGGTAATACGGGTTGGTCAGGTCAGGAATCGCCAGGCCAACTGACGTCCGGGCCCCCTGGACGAGGCCCTTGGCGAACCGGCTCGGGGTATAACCCAGCTCCTGAGCCAACTCCTGCACGCGTTGGCGGGTGGATTCTTTGATCCCCGGCATGCCATTCATTGCCCGTGTGACAGTCTGGCGGGAAACCCCGGCGGCCGCGGCCACGTCCAGGATTGTGGCCCGCTTGGCAGGGTATCCGGACGGTGTGTGGCTCATGAAGTGTAAGTCTAGGGGCGCGCTGGCGGGAGAGCGTTGCCCGGGGGCAGTGCAGGATGTGCGGGCGGGTCCTGCGAAAGGGGCCAGGACCCGCGAGGGGGTGTGGTGTTAGGGGTGGCTTAAATGCGGGAGAGCCCCAACCGTGTGGTTGGGGCTCTCGACCTGAATGGTGTTCCGGCGGTGACCTACTCTCCCACACCCTCCCGGGTGCAGTACCATCGGCGCTGTGGGTCTTAGCTTCCGGGTTCGGAATGGGACCGGGCGTTTCCCCCACGCTATGACCGCCGTAACCCTTGCTCCGCGCCCTGGACGTGTGGTCCGGGGCGGGAAATCTGTGGTTACAACATGTGTTCTGCCGGTGAAGGCAGTTGTGGTGTTGTTATTTTATTGTTGATTCCTGAACGCAACGGGTTTGTTGGTTGGGAACCACATAGTGGACGCAAGCAGTCTTGTTATCTTCGTACCATTGTTTGGTGTGAACCCCTTTTGAAACGGGTTCACCAATGGTGTGTGGTGTAAGTTATCGGCCTATTAGTACCGGTCAGCTTCACGAGTCGTTAGTCCTCGCTTCCACATCCGGCCTATCAACCCAGTGGTCTGGCTGGGGGCCTCTCACACACAAGGTGTATGGAAATCTCATCTCGAAGCGAGCTTCCCGCTTAGATGCTTTCAGCGGTTATCCCATCCGAACGTAGCTAATCAGCGGTGCACTTGGCAGTACAACTGACACACCAGAGGTTCGTCCGTCCCGGTCCTCTCGTACTAAGGACAGCCCTTCTCAAATTTCCTGCGCGCGCAGCGGATAGGGACCGAACTGTCTCACGACGTTCTAAACCCAGCTCGCGTACCGCTTTAATGGGCGAACAGCCCAACCCTTGGGACCTACTCCAGCCCCAGGATGCGACGAGCCGACATCGAGGTGCCAAACCATGCCGTCGATATGGACTCTTGGGCAAGATCAGCCTGTTATCCCCGAGGTACCTTTTATCCGTTGAGCGACGGCCATTCCACAATGTACCGCCGGATCACTAGTCCCGACTTTCGTCCCTGCTCGAGATGTCTCTCTCACAGTCAAGCTCCCTTGTGCACTTACACTCGACACCTGATTGCCAACCAGGCTGAGGGAACCTTTGGGCGCCTCCGTTACTTTTTAGGAGGCAACCGCCCCAGTTAAACTACCCATCAGGCACTGTCCCTGACCCGGATTACGGGCCGAAGTTAGATGTCCAAAGTGACCAGAGTGGTATTTCAACGATGACTCCACCCGAACTGGCGTCCGGGCTTCAACGTCTCCCACCTATCCTACACAAGCCACTCCGAACACCAATACCAAACTATAGTAAAGGTCTCGGGGTCTTTCCGTCCTGCTGCGCGTAACGAGCATCTTTACTCGTACTGCAATTTCGCCGAGTTTATGGTTGAGACAGCGGGGAAGTCGTTACTCCATTCGTGCAGGTCGGAACTTACCCGACAAGGAATTTCGCTACCTTAGGATGGTTATAGTTACCACCGCCGTTTACTGGGGCTTAAATTCTCAGCTTCGCCTTGCGGCTAACCGGTCCTCTTAACCTTCCAGCACCGGGCAGGAGTCAGTCCGTATACATCGTCTTGCGACTTCGCACGGACCTGTGTTTTTAGTAAACAGTCGCTTCCCCCTGGTCTCTGCGGCCCCGATCCCCTCCCACCAGCAAGTGGTGTTCAAGGTTGGGGCCCCCCTTCTCCCGAAGTTACGGGGGCATTTTGCCGAGTTCCTTAACCATAATTCTCTCGATCGCCTTAGTATTCTCTACCTGATCACCTGTGTCGGTTTGGGGTACGGGCGGCTAAAACCTCGCGTCGATGCTTTTCTAGGCAGCATAGGATCACCGAATCCCCCCATACGGGGGTCCCGTCAGGTCTCAGGCATCATGAACGGCGGATTTGCCTACCGTTCGCCCTACATCCTTGGACCGGGACAACCATCGCCCGGCTCGGCTACCTTCCTGCGTCACACCTGTTAATACGCTTACCTCCCAGGATCAGGTCCCGCGCTCCACCAAAACCCTCACACCACAAGGGCGATCGGGCAGGCTTCGGGCAGTTAGTATCCCCTGTTCAGCATGGGCGGTTTTTCGCCGGTACGGGAATATCAACCCGTTGTCCATCGACTACGCCTGTCGGCCTCGCCTTAGGTCCCGACTTACCCAGGGCAGATTAGCTTGACCCTGGAACCCTTGATCATTCGGCGGACGGGTTTCTCACCCGTCTTTCGCTACTCATGCCTGCATTCTCACTCGTGTAGGCTCCACCGCTGGTTTACACCGCGACTTCACTGCCCACACGACGCTCCCCTACCCATCCACACTCCTGAACCACAAAGGCTTGGATAAAATGTGAATGCCACAACTTCGGCGGTGTACTTGAGCCCCGCTACATTGTCGGCGCGGAATCACTTGACCAGTGAGCTATTACGCACTCTTTTAAGGATGGCTGCTTCTAAGCCAACCTCCTGGTTGTCTTCGCAACTCCACATCCTTTCCCACTTAGCACACGCTTAGGGGCCTTAGTTGGTGGTCTGGGCTGTTTCCCTCTCGACTATGAAGCTTATCCCCCACAGTCTCACTGCTGCGCTCTCACTTACCGGCATTCGGAGTTTGGCTGACGTCAGTAACCTTGTAGGGCCCATTAGCCATCCAGTAGCTCTACCTCCGGTAAGAAACACGCAACGCTGCACCTAAATGCATTTCGGGGAGAACCAGCTATCACGAAGTTTGATTGGCCTTTCACCCCTACCCACAGCTCATCCCCTCCATTTTCAACTGAAGTGGGTTCGGTCCTCCACGACGTCTTACCGTCGCTTCAACCTGGCCATGGGTAGATCACTTCGCTTCGGGTCTAGATCACGCCACTGCAACGCCCTATTCAGACTCGCTTTCGCTACGGCTGCCCCACACGGGTTAACCTCGCGACGTAACACTAACTCGCAGGCTCATTCTTCAAAAGGCACGCCGTCACCAGAATCAGACTGGCTCCGACGGATTGTAAGCACACGGTTTCAGGTACTGTTTCACTCCCCTCCCGGGGTACTTTTCACCTTTCCCTCACGGTACTGGTCCGCTATCGGTCATTAGGGAGTATTTAGGCTTATCAGGTGGTCCTGACAGATTCGCACGGGATTTCTCGGGCCCCGTGCTACTTGGGATACTTCCCAGGCGGTACACAACATTACGGTTACGGGGCTCACACCCTCTCTGGCCGGCCTTTCAAGACCGTTCACCTATGCCTGCACATCACACCTCGCTGGTCCGGCAGAACCAGCACGGGAAGTCCCGCAACCCCGACCATGCAACGCCCGCCGGCTATCACACATGGAACGGTTTAGCCTGATCCGCGTTCGCTCGCCACTACTAACGGAATCACTATTGTTTTCTCTTCCTGCGGGTACTGAGATGTTTCACTTCCCCGCGTTCCCTCCACGCACCCTATGTGTTCAGATGCGGGTCACCAGGCAGCTCGCGCCCCTGGCGGGGTTTCCCCATTCGGACACCCTGGGATCACAGTCCGGTTATCGACTCCCCCAGGCTTATCGCAGATTCCTACGTCCTTCTTCGGCTCCTAATGCCAAGGCATCCACCGTGTGCTCTTAAAAACTTGACCACAAAAGATCAAAAAAACTAATTTTCGAGAGAACCACAGAAACCAACCACACCCAACAACACCACCCCAAAAGGTGACACCATCACGCGCAGCCAGATCCAGGTTCATATTCTTGGAAATTGCTTCTTATAAAAGATGCTCGCGTCCACTATGTAGTTCTCAAACAACAACCCCGTACCACACACCCCACACACACCCGCCCCCACAAAAAGGACAAAGCAACCATGCGATCGATGCAGCCAGGAAACCAGAAACAAACAAGTACCGAACCACCACAGCCAAAAAGCCGCAGCACCCGGCCCTGTTGCCTCAGGACCCAACAGTGTGCCAAACACTAAACCACCACTCCCATCCCCGCACCGTTCCAGGACACACCCGCCGCAATTACTCACAGCAAGGGTCCGTACTAGGCGCAGGGAAAAAACCGGCGGCCGCTATTTGTTGATATTCCACCCGTGAGCACCCGCCGCAGAACTTTCGTCTGCGCAACGGGCATATACTCCTGACAACCCCGCCACACCCGCATACACGGGGCACGGTGGCTGTAGGTGCTCCTTAGAAAGGAGGTGATCCAGCCGCACCTTCCGGTACGGCTACCTTGTTACGACTTAGTCCCAATCGCCAGTCCCACCTTCGACAGCTCCCTCCCACAAGGGGTTAGGCCACCGGCTTCGGGTGTTACCAACTTTCGTGACTTGACGGGCGGTGTGTACAAGGCCCGGGAACGTATTCACCGCAGCGTTGCTGATCTGCGATTACTAGCGACTCCGACTTCATGGGGTCGAGTTGCAGACCCCAATCCGAACTGAGACCGGCTTTTTGGGATTAGCTCCACCTCACAGTATCGCAACCCTTTGTACCGGCCATTGTAGCATGCGTGAAGCCCAAGACATAAGGGGCATGATGATTTGACGTCGTCCCCACCTTCCTCCGAGTTGACCCCGGCAGTCTCCCATGAGTCCCCGCCATTACGCGCTGGCAACATGGAACGAGGGTTGCGCTCGTTGCGGGACTTAACCCAACATCTCACGACACGAGCTGACGACAACCATGCACCACCTGTGAACCGGCCCCAAAGGGGAAGGACTGTTTCCAGCCCGGTCCGGCCCATGTCAAGCCTTGGTAAGGTTCTTCGCGTTGCATCGAATTAATCCGCATGCTCCGCCGCTTGTGCGGGCCCCCGTCAATTCCTTTGAGTTTTAGCCTTGCGGCCGTACTCCCCAGGCGGGGCACTTAATGCGTTAGCTACGGCGCGGAAAACGTGGAATGTCCCCCACACCTAGTGCCCAACGTTTACGGCATGGACTACCAGGGTATCTAATCCTGTTCGCTCCCCATGCTTTCGCTCCTCAGCGTCAGTTAATGCCCAGAGACCTGCCTTCGCCATCGGTGTTCCTCCTGATATCTGCGCATTTCACCGCTACACCAGGAATTCCAGTCTCCCCTACATCACTCTAGTCTGCCCGTACCCACCGCAGATCCGGAGTTGAGCCCCGGACTTTCACGGCAGACGCGACAAACCGCCTACGAGCTCTTTACGCCCAATAATTCCGGATAACGCTTGCGCCCTACGTATTACCGCGGCTGCTGGCACGTAGTTAGCCGGCGCTTCTTCTGCAGGTACCGTCACTTTCGCTTCTTCCCTACTGAAAGAGGTTTACAACCCGAAGGCCGTCATCCCTCACGCGGCGTCGCTGCATCAGGCTTTCGCCCATTGTGCAATATTCCCCACTGCTGCCTCCCGTAGGAGTCTGGGCCGTGTCTCAGTCCCAGTGTGGCCGGTCACCCTCTCAGGCCGGCTACCCGTCGTCGCCTTGGTGAGCCATTACCTCACCAACAAGCTGATAGGCCGCGAGTCCATCCAAAACCACAAAAAGCTTTCCACCCCCCACCATGCGATGAGGAGTCATATCCGGTATTAGACCCAGTTTCCCAGGCTTATCCCAGAGTTAAGGGCAGGTTACTCACGTGTTACTCACCCGTTCGCCACTAATCACCCCAGCAAGCTGGAGGTCATCGTTCGACTTGCATGTGTTAAGCACGCCGCCAGCGTTCATCCTGAGCCAGGATCAAACTCTCCGTTGAAGTAAAACAAAAACGAACACAACTCAAAACCCCCGGGAAAACGGAAGAAAAAAGCTGCAAAATTTGAAACCAGCTGTAAAAACCAGACCACACCACGGGGTGGCGGATCCAGTCAATTCAACCAATCCATATAAATAAATTGGTATCAACAAACTTGGCACACTATTGAGTTCTCAAACAACAGACACACCCGGCACCACCACAACCAACAAACAGTCGCGGATCGCTCCGGAGCAACTTTCCAAACTTACCCGATCTCAAGAATCAAAGCAAATCAGCATTTCTGCGATCTGCCGGTCATCGAGACCAACCCCGCCGTCATGCAGCACGCCAAGTGGCGAACCGTTTTTCAGGCTGTTTAGAGGGGATTTGGCCGCCTCCGGTAACCAGCTTCTCGCCGGCCCCCTCTCGGCGACTTAGAAAACAATACACCTACTTGGGCCCCACCGCAAACCCTCCCCCGTATGGCTCCAAAACCCCGCAAATCCGGGGCAAAACGGGTGCTGTCGGCACATTCCAGGGCGCCGGCGTCGCACTCGGGTTCTGTGTGCTGTATCACCAGCGGCTGGCGGCGCCGGTTAAACGCAAGAAGGGCCGGCAACCGTGAGGTTGCCGGCCCTTCTTAGACCACTGGAATCAGCAGTGCTGAGCTAACAGCTGTACTGAATTACCAGGAAGACTTGGTGATGCCCGGGAGCTCACCGCGGTGAGCCATGTCGCGGAAGCGAACACGGGAGATACCGAACTTCTGGAAGGTACCGCGGGGACGGCCATCGATGATGTCGCGGTTACGCAGACGTACCGGTGAGGCGTTGCGGGGCAGCTTCTGCAGGCCGAGGCGTGCAGCTTCGCGTGCTTCGTCGGTTGACGCAGGGTCAACCAGAGCCTTCTTCAGTTCGAGGCGCTTTGCAGCATAGCGCTCGACGATGACTTTACGCTGTTCGTTCTTAGCGATCATTGACTTCTTAGCCATAGTGCTTAGCGCTCCTCTCGGAATTCGACGTGCTTACGGATGCGGGGGTCGTACTTCTTCAGAACCATGCGGTCCGGGTCGTTACGACGGTTCTTGCGCGTGACGTAGGTGTAACCCGTGCCAGCGGTCGACTTGAGCTTGATGATCGGACGTACGTCCTTGTCCTTTGCCACTAGAGCTTCACTCCTCGTGCCAGGATGGCGGCTACGACAACGTCGATGCCACGTACGTCGATGGTCTTGATGCCACGTGCAGAGACCTGCAGGGTGACATTACGGCGCAGGGACGGAACCCAGTAGCGCTTCTTCTGGATGTTCGGGTCGAACCGGCGCTTGTTGCGACGGTGCGAGTGCGAAATGCTGTGTCCAAAGCCCGGCTCGGCTCCGGTCACCTGGCAGTGTGCTGCCATGACGACTCTCCTCATGAAAATAAATGAAACGGTCCGCAGAGTTCCGCGTACCGTGCGACAGGCGGCGTCCGCATCCAGCTCACATCGCGCGTTCCGCAGGCGTCGGCAGCCGGCATAACCGGCTGTTTTCCGCACTGCGGGGAACATGATGGGCCACGAGTACCGGGCAGAAGAATCCTCTGCGAAGTACCGGGATACTGGGCGAATACAGGAGTGCACGCAACTTGAGCCCCTAACTACCGGCCTTGAGGACTGTCGATATTGAGGACAGATCCCGCCAACCGGAGCAATTGCACACGCTCCGCGCCACCTAGCGCCTACCAAGTCTACGAGCTTGACTAATTAAAGGCGAATCGGGTAGCCGCCGTTGCCCTCCGCGGGTGTATAAGCCCGGCTGCCTCACCGTTTCCAAGTCACATCGGCGCCGCAGTCTTTTCACAGCAGAATGAAAGGTACCGGCCGCACCGTTGAAGCATGAACACACACCTCCTGCCGGCTTTGCCCGCCGGTTCCCGGGACCGTAAGGGGCCGGGCTCTTTCAGGGCCAGGCACCGCCGTCGCCTGCTCCGCACGGACCTGCTGGCAACGGCTGCCTGGGCCTCCATCGCCGCCGCCGTGGCGTTGTGGCTGGCCGACGGCGGTACCTCGGGATTCTCGACACTCGCCGGCGCTTTCACCTCCTTGGGTATCGTGGCCGGACTGGCCGGCATGGACCTGGTCCTACTCATGCTGCTGCTCGCAGCAAGGATTCCGCTCATCGACCAGACCGTCGGCCACGACCGTGCCCTGGAGTTCCACCGGAAGCTCGGCAAACCATCGCTCTACCTCCTGCTGGCGCACGGAATCCTGATTGCCATCGGCTACGGAATGACCGAAGGGCTGGACCCCGTCAGCGAAGCGGTGTCCTTGTGGGTGCTGGTGCCGGATATGTGGCTGGCCTTCATCTCCATGGCGCTCTTTATCGCAGTGGTGGTGACGTCCCTGGTTGCAGTCCGCCGGCGTTTTCCCTACGAGTTCTGGTACGCGGTGCACCTGCTGACTTATGCCGCCGTCGCAACCTCGCTGCCCCATCAGTTCAGCGTAGGCGGGCTGTTCGCCGAAGGTACGTGGCAGCGCTGGTACTGGCTGGCGGTGTGCATCGCCACCGGCGCGGCCCTCCTGCATTACCGCGTCCTGGAACCGGTCATTGCGACGTTCCGCCATCAGCTCACCGTCAGCCGGGTGGTGCAGGTGGCACCCGGCGTGGTCAGCATTGAAATGCACGGGCTACGGCTCAACGAGCTGGCCGGAACCGGCGGAAGGTTCTTCATCTGGCGTTTCCTGGCACCGGGCTTGTGGTGGCACCCGCATCCGTTCAGCCTCTCGGCCGAGCCCTTGCAGTTCGACGCCTCCGGGCGCGGCTTGTTGAGGATCACGGTCCGGAACCTCGGCAGGGGATCGGCCCAGCTGGCAGGCGTGAAGCCCGGGACGAAAGTGGCGGTGGAGGGGCCCTACGGCATCTTCAGCACCGCGGCAAGGAGCCGGGACCGTGTAGTGATGATCGGAGCAGGCATCGGCATCACGCCGCTGCGGGCCCTCCTTGAATCGACGCCCTTCGCCCCGGGGCAGGCCACCGTGATCCTTCGGGGCCGCAGCGAGCAGGAACTGTACCTCGGCGACGAGATCCTGGACCTGGCCCGGAACCGTGGCGCCACAGTGTTCCACCTGACCGGCGCCCGTTCGGCCCGGCACACAGGAAGCTGGCTCCCGGACAGCGCCACCAACGCCGGTCATCGGCTGGCGGACTACGCCCCCGAAATCGCAGACGCGGATGTCTACGTCTGCGGGCCGGCCGCGTGGGCACGGAACGTGATTGCCGATGCCCGCGCCGCCGGCGTCAGGGAAGACCAACTCCACTACGAAAGGTTTGACTGGTGAGAATACGCGCAGCAGTATCGGCAGCACTTGCCTCCGCGGGCATCCTGCTTGCGGGATGGCAATCAGGCATCCACGTGGAGGACACGCGGAGCGCCGCGGCCAGCACCTCGGCAGGCATCAACGGAACCACCGGCGCTACGGGCGCTACCGGCGCCACCGGTTCCACCGGTTCCTCCAGCTCCAGCTCGGGGTCTACGGATACGGGCGCCAGCGGCACGGGATCCTCCGGCGCCGGCACCGGCACCGCCGGAACGGATTCGGGTGCGGCTGCAGAGCCCACTACCGGAGCCGCCGCGAAGGCCGGGGGAACCTACACCGGCAGTGTGGTGCAGACGCGCTTCGGTGCAGTCCAGGTCCAGATCACGGTAAAGGCCGGCGCCATCACCGATGTGGAGGCCCTGCAGCTGACCGACGACGACCGCAAATCCGTCCAGATCAGCAACCGGGCAGCGCCCCTCCTCAGGTCCGAAGTCCTCGCCGCCCAGTCGGCCGACGTCCAGACCATCGGAGGCGCCACCGTGACCAGCGTCGCTTATCTGAACTCCCTCCAGGCGGCCATCGATGCAGCGAATCTCTGATCCGCAAACCGGAGCCGAAGCCCAGCCGCTGGAGGCGCCGTCGTTGCGGGCCAGGACCTTCAGCTGCATGGGAACGGTGGTCAGCCTGACCCTGCCCGCGGCTTCAGGCGCGGACGAGCTGGTAGCGGCCACCGCCGTCGTCGAACGGCTTTTTGCCGGGCTGGACGAAACGTTCAGCCTGTACCGCGCCGATTCCGAGGCCAGCAGGTTGGCGCGCGCCGAGATCAAACTCCCGGACGCCTCCGAAGTCATGCGCCGGCTCTACGCGGACGCCGTCGGCTGGCGGCTGCTGACCGAAGGTGCGTTTACGCCGGAACGGCCCGACGGCGTGCTCGACCTTTCCGGGATCGTCAAGGGATATGCGATCCAGGAGGCGGGCATATCCCTGCTCGCCCTGGGCCTACCCGACTGGTGCCTGAACGCCGGCGGCGATGTGCTGGTGAGCGGATCGCCCGGAGCCGGGAGCCCGGGTTCCGGCTCCAATGAGACGTGGCGGGCCGGGATCGTGGATCCGGAGGACCGCCGGACCCTGATTGCCGGCTACCCGCTGGGAGGCAAAGCGGGGGCAAAGCTGGCACTGGCCACGTCCGGTTCCGCGGAACGGGGAGACCATATCTGGGCTGCCGGCGCAGGGACCGGCGCAGCCAGCGTAGTCCGTGCAGCCCCGGCATTCCGCCAGGTTTCGGTTGCGGCGGCGGACATCGTGACGGCCGACGTGCTGGCGACGGCGATCGTGGCCGGCGGGATGCCGATGCTGGACCGCGCCACGGACGGGTGGAATATCGAGGTATTGGCCGTGCGGGCAGGCGGCGGACTGCTCGCGACGCCCGGCTTCAGGCGATAATTTCCGGCGAACGGCTCGCGGCGAACGGCTCGCGGCGAAGGTCAGAGGCGTGTGAGCTGGCTGTATCGCGGCTGAAGGCCGTCGCCCGAGGACTTGCCCGTGACCCGGCGGACCACCCAGGGTCCGGCAAACTCCCGCACCCAGCGCGCATTCGCCCTGATGGCGTCGGCCCGGCTCAGCTCAGGCACGGGCGTCATGGGCGGGACATCGATGGAGTGATCGTGTTCGAGGACCGTCAGCACCCTCTTCGCCATGTTCGCGTGGCCGGCGGCGGACATATGCATCCGGTCGGTGGCCCACATGCCCCAGTCGTAATATTCGCTGAAGCGCCAGTAGTCCACCAGCAGGGCGCCGTGGTCTCCTGCAATACCGCGCACCAGCTCGTTATAAATGGCGGTGCGGCCGCGCATCGTGCCGAAAACCTTGGAGCCGCGGGCGTCGAAGCCTGTGAACATCACAACGGTGGCACCTGTCGCACTCAACTTGCGGATGCCGGCGTCGTACTCGGCCAAAAGGTCGTCGATGTCGATCCTGGGACGGAGGATGTCATTGGCCCCCGCATAAATGGTCACCAGCGTGGGTTTAAGTTCGACGGCGGCATCCACCTGCTCGGCCATGATCTGCCGAAGCTTCCGGCCCCGGATGGCGAGGTTGGCGTAGCCGAAGGACGGGTCCGCGGCACCGAGCTGCTCAGCCACGCGGTCCGCCCAGCCCCGCACTCCGTTGGGGCGGGCCGGATCATCATCGCCGACGCCTTCCGTGAACGAATCTCCCAAGGCTACATATCGGGCGGAAAAATCCATATCGATAGTCTGCCACCCGTTGCCGCGAGCAACAAAGCGGCGGCTATCCCCGGATCCGGACGGCTGACTCACGCAGGTATTGTTCCACCCGCGTGTAGACATCCCGGGTCAGGGCTTTCCACAGGGCGATGGCAAGCCTCGGATCGCTGGACTCAAGTTCGGAGATCGCCTCGGCACTGAGCACCATCACCTCCACGAGACCGTCCGCCCTGACCGTCGTTTCCTGCCGGTTGCCGCTGCCCAGTGCCAGCTCGCCGAATGTCATCCCGGCGCTGAGGGTGTTGAGCTTGACCGGGTCAGAGTTGGCTCCGGAAGACGTACTGCTGACCTTGCCGGAGGTAATGAAGTAGACCCCGCCAAACCGCAGCCCGATGCGGCGGATGACGTCGCCGTCGTCGTATTTCTTCGCCGTCATGAGGCCTTGCAGGGCCAGCGCGTCCGCCTCGTCGAGCGGCGCCAGCGCGGGCGAATCCGTGACCGGAACGTGGTCCCTGAGCAGCAGGCTGTTCCCGTACTTTGCCAACAGCCGGTTTTCGCAAAATTCGACGGCGGCGCTGCGGGAGGAAAACGAAGGTACGGCCTCGTCCGGGTGCCCGTTCCGTTCGCCAAGAGACTCCGCTACGGCACCGTCCGCTTCGATCAGCACCAGTTCGCGGCGCGCGCCGGCCAGCCCCGCCCGCGCCACGTCGAGCATGCGCAGGGCGACGTCGCTGACCTGATCGGTCCGGCGAAGGTCCAGAACCACCAGCTCGACGTCGTCGTCCAGGCTGCTGAGCTCGCGCACCATTGATTCGGTCCCGGCGAAGAGAAGGTCACCATTGAGTTCAATGACGCGCGCCCGGTGTCCGTGGGCACGGAGGACGTCGGACGCTTCAGCATTGCGCCGGATGCCCGATGGCGTTTCGGTGACGTCGTATGCGGCAAGGATGGCCGAACGCCCCGCGCGCGCAGCCCTGACGAAGTGCAGTTCCATGTCCCGGGAAAGCCTCTGGGCGGTGGCCAACCCCCGGACGCTGCCGCCGTGTTCATCGAGCGGCGGAGAGTAGACCGCCAGCCCCACCTGGCCCGGCAGGACGGCGATAATTCCGCCGGCAACACCACTCTTGCCGGGCATGCCCACGCTGCTGATCCAGGCGCCGGCGTCGTCGTACATGCCGGAAGTCATCATCACCGACAACACCCGTTCCACCGGGCCGATCTCCAGTACCTGCCTGTGGGTGAGCGGATTCTTTCCGCCGTTCGCGAGGGTGGCGGCCATAATGGCGAGGTCGAAGCTGTTCACCAGGACCGAGCACTGGCGGAAATAGTCCTCCAGGACAGGCGTGGGGTCGTCCTCGATGATGTTGAAGGAGCGCAGCAGGTGGGCCAGCGCCGTATTACGGTGCCCGTGTTTCAGCTCAGACTCGAAGACCTTCTGGTCCACGGAAAGCTGACGGCCCGCGAATGCTGAATACGTGCTGAGAATCCGTTTGAAGCTGGACTGGCCGCCGGATCCATTGATCAGTGATGTAGCGGTGAGTGCTCCCGCGTTGATCATGGCGTTCGCCGGGCGGCCCGTCCCCTCTGCCAACGAGATCTCGTTGTAGGAGTCGCCGGAGGGTTCGACATCCACCTTTGCATCCACGGCGTCGTTGCCAAGGTCTTCAAGGGCCAGCCCGTAGGTGAACGGTTTCGAGATGGACTGGATGGTGAATTCCGCGCGGGTGTCCCCCACCTCATAGACCTGGCCGTCGACGGTGGCCAGCGCAATGCCGAAGCGGTCCGGATCCACGTTGGCCATTGCCGGGATGGTGCTGTAAGGCTTGCCATCCTTGAGCTGGGCGATCTCGGCGTGGATCTGCTGCAGGTAGCTCTGGATGGGCGATTCCATGGACCCAACACTACGGCCGGCGCCCGCGTTGGGTCGCGTCGCTCGTCAGGAATCGCGGTTCAGGACTCGCGGTTCAGGACTCGCGGTTCAGGACTCGCGCAGGATCCAGTGATCCGCGTCCAGCCGACCCACGATCTTCTCGCCAATGCGGGCCAGGTCGGCAACGTCCCGCTCGGAGAGTGCGTCAAGGAACAGCGAGCGGACGGCTTCCACATGGCCGGGCGCCAGCTCAACGATCGTCGCCATGCCGTCGTCGGTCAGATGGGCGGTGGTGACACGCGCGTCGCGCGGATGCGGACGGCGTTCCACCCACCCGCGGTTCTGCAGCTTGGTGACCACATGCGACAACCGCGACAGCGAGGCGCTGGTCCGGGCGGCGAGTTCGCTCATGGGAAGGAAGCGGCCTTCCGCTTCGGAGAGCATGGCGAGTACGTTGTAGTCGAAAAGCGAAAGCTTGCCCGCGGCGTGCATTTTGGTGTCCAGCGCTGCCGGGAGCAAGGTGTTGATGCTCAGCTGGGCCAGCCAGGCGCGGCGTTCGTCAGCGTTGAGCCAGCGGGGTTCGGTCATGGATACATCCTAGGAGAAAAAATCATTGACAGTTCAAGCCCCGCTGGCTGAGCAGCCGTTCCGATCTAAGGAAGCAGCATGACTGACATCACGATCATCGGTACCGGCAACATGGCGGCAGCGATCGCCGCCCGCGCCGCCAGTGCCGGCCGCAGCATCCAGATCCTTAGCCGGGATGCAGTCGCCGCATCCGCCCTCGCGTCCGAGACGAATGCCTCCGCCGGAACAACCGGCCAGGAAATTGAGGGCAGCATTGTTGTCCTTGCAACCCACTTCGAGGTGTCCAAGGACATCGCCGGTCACTACGGCGAAGCGCTCAACGGCAAGACGATCGTGGATGTCTGCAACCCTGTGGATACGGAAACGTTCGACTCCCTGACAGTGCCTGCCGGGAGCTCCGCAGCCGAGGAGATCCAGGCTCTGGTTCCCGGCGCAACCGTGGTCAAGGGCTTCAACACGGTCTTCGCCTCCACACTGGCTGCCGGGGAAGTGGCCGGACAGACGCTGGACGTCCTGCTGGCCGGCGATTCCGCCGATGCGAAGGCTGCCGTGGCCAGCTTCGTCAATGATTCCGGTTTGCGCGCCGTCGATGTGGGGCCGTTGCGCCGCGCGCGGGAGCTGGAAGCCTTTCAGCTGCTGATCATGGGGCTGCAGGCTGGCAATGCCCACCCTGAGTACAACTGGAACAGCGCACTGAAACTGCTTCCGTAGGTGCCCGGCCGGCGTGGCCGGGAGCTCCTCGCCGGGCCAGCGGGTAACCGGTAGGCTGGCCGCATGTACGTAGTCTCCCTGACCTACAAGGTTCCCGAAGAGATCGTCGATTTCCATCTCAAGGCGCACGTCGCGTGGCTGCAGGATGCCTTCGACCAGGGGATCTTTATTGTGGCCGGCCGGAAGATCCCCCGCACCGGCGCGCTGCTGCTGTCCAACGCGGACCGGGCCAGCCTGGACGCGTCGCTGGTCAAGGACCCTTTTTACACGAACGGTGTCGCGGAGTTCGACGTCGAGGAATTCCACGCCGGCAGGGTTGCTCCGGGCTACGAAAACCTCCTGGACAGCTAGTTCCCCTCGGGCGCAGCTGCCGGCGCCTTCTCAAGGAGTTTCTTGAGGCCACCCTTCCGCGGAACTTTGACCGGTTCCGGCCAGCGCGGGCTTAGCCTGTCCCCGAGGGTGACGCCGCGCAGCTTGCGGCCAAAAAGTGGCAACACCCAGTCATGCACCCAGCGCCGCTGCGCCTGTTCCCACTCCCGCAGGCTCAGTTTCGACGGCGGTTCCCACTCCAGCGGGCTGATCTTGTGCGGCACGCCCAAATGGTCCAGGACCTGGCCGGCCAGGTATTTGTGCCCCGCTTTGGACATGTGCAGCCGGTCCGAGTCCCACATCCGCCGGTCGTGGAACGCATCGAAGCACCAATAATCCACCAGCACCGCGTTGTACCTGGCCGCGATTTCCCGGACGCGGCGGTTGTAGGCGATGTTGCGCTTCTTGAGTGGCTCCAGGACAGCGGACACCTTGACGTCGAAACCGGTGAATAGCACTACGGTGGCACCCGTGGCTGCCAGCCGGGCCACGAGCGATTCGTACTCGGCCATGAGCGCATCCACATCGGTACCGAAATCCAGGATGTCATTGCCGCCGGCGTACAGGGTCACCAGGGTCGGCTGCATGGCGAGCGCCGGCTCCAGTTGCTCATCGATGATGTGCCGAAGCCTCTTGCTGCGGATAGCGAGGTTCGCGTACTCCCACCCGGGTTCGGCCTTGGCCAGCTTCTCAGCAACCCGGTCGGCCCAGCCGCGCACCCCGTTGGGCAGCCGCTTGCTCCGATCCCCCACGCCCTCGGTGAACGAATCCCCCAAGGCAACAAACCGCCGTCGCCCGTTCCTGTCCGGAAGCAAAGGAAATGAACCCATCCCCGCACCCTAACCACACAAAGAAACGGCAGGGTTAACGGCCGACGACAGGATCTGCGAGAGGGATCAGAAAATACCCGCAGGAAGTGCGAGAGGGATTGGAAAATAGCAGCGAAAGGTGAGAGAGCGTTGCAGCCGGCGCGGGACTCGGGGCCCTACAGCTCGGCTTTCCCCTGCCGCCAGTAGCCCATGAAGGCCACCTGCTTGCGGTCTATCCCGACGTCGCGCACCAGGTACCGGCGCATGTCCTTGATGACTCCCGCCTCGCCGGCAATCCAGGCGTAGAACGGCATGGCACCCGCGGGCATTCCGGGGTTCTTCGTGGCAGCGATGGCCGCGGTTTCCATCCTCGCGGGCGTTTCCCAGAGGATGTCCTGGTCCACGTCCACGTCTTCCGGTTCCGGGCCGGCCCCGCCGGACTCGGCCTTGATGCCCACCCAGCCCGGCTCGGGAACGGCGGCGCGGACGGCTTCCTGCAGGAGTTCGCCGTGCCGACGTGAGCGTCCGATCGAGGCGCCGCGTGCCAGCCAGGTGATTTCGACGTCGGCGTCCGACTTCAGGTCCAGGAAGTCACCGGCCTCGGGGACCTCAAGGAAAGCGTGCCCGCTCATATATGCCGGAAGGCTTTCGAGGATGGCGCTGATGGCGGGAACAGCGGTTTCGTCGCCCGCGAGGAGCACGCGCTGGGCCAGTCCCGGACGCCATTCGATGCCGGAGTAGATCTCCGCCGTGACGCAGTGCGCGGCACGGTTGTTGGGGCCGATGATGGTAAGCGCGTCCCCGGGTTTGGCGCCCAGTGCCCAGTTGGCTGCGGGGCCGCCGTTGCCTGCGGCGTCGAAGTGCATCACGAAATCCACGTCGATCTCGGGGTAGACGGCGTCGAGCCGTTCCTGCCTGACGGTGTAAGTGCGCATGGAGCCGCGCGTCGCCGGATCCATGGCCAGCCATTCCCGGTACCAGCCGGTCTGCTCCATCTGGAAAACAGGCAACGGCAGTTGGGTGCCGTCCTCGGCAAGCGACGGGATCATCAGCTTCACGCGCAGATCCAGGGTGCCGCCGTGGACACCGAAGTCGCGCAGGGAGTACCCGCCAAAAGTGATGCGGCGGAAGTTGGGGCTCAGTTCCTGGACGGCGGTGACCGTCACGTCGAACGCCAGGGTCATGGGTTCGGTGGTGGCAATGTCGCGGGTTTTCATGAAACGAGCTCCAGTTCAGTTGCAGTGGTGTGGTGCCGGCCGAGCGGAATGATCAGTGGGGTGCCGGAAATGGGATCGGGAAGCACCCGCGATTCCAGGCCGAAGACGTCCCGGACCAGGTCCTCAGTGACCACATGGGTGGATGTACCTTCGGCCACGATCCGGCCGCCCTTCAGGGCAATCACGTGGTCCGCATACCGCGCCGCGAGGTTCAGGTCGTGGAGGACGATGGCCACGGTGGTGCCGCGCGTGCGGTTCAGGTCCGTGACCAGGTCCAGCACTTCCACCTGGTGTGCGAGGTCCAGGTAGGTGGTGGGCTCGTCCAGGAGCAGCACGTCGGTTTCCTGTGCGAGCGCCATCGCGATCCAGACGCGCTGGCGCTGGCCGCCGGATAGTTCGTCCACGTTGCGCCCGGCGAGTTCCAGCGTTTCGGTGGCCTCCAGCGCGCGCTGCACCGCGAGATCGTGCTGCGACAAGTCGCCTGCGCTCCAACTGCGGAAGAAGCCCTGGTGCGGGTACCGCCCGCGTCCCACCAGGTCGCGGACCGTGATGCCGTCCGGTGCGGTGGGATGCTGGGGCAGGAGGCCCAGGGTCCGGGCGACGTCGCGGGCGGAGCGGCTGTGGATGTCCTTGCCGTCCAGGGTCACGGTTCCGGCCGCGGGCTTCAACAGCCGGGAGAGTCCGCGAAGCAGGGTGGACTTGCCGCAGGCGTTGGCGCCCACGATCATGGTCACTTTGCCTTCGGGAATTTCAGCGTGCAGCCCGTCAACCACCGTGCGCTGGGCGTACTTGAGGGTGAGGTCCGTGGCGCGCAGAAGAGCCATCTCAGGCATCCTTTCGATTGGAAGTGACCAGCAGCCACAGCAGGAACGGGGCGCCCAGGGCGCCGGTGACCACGCCTACCGGCAGCACGGTGCCGCCCAGCAGGAGAGGTGCGATATTCGCGGCGAAGCAGTCCGCGGCCAGCACGATCAGTGCCCCGACGAAGGCCGACGCCGGGAGGCTGGCTTTGGCAGTGAAGCGTCGGGCGATGGGACCGGCCAGGAAGGCGACGAACGCAACGGGGCCGGCTGCCGCCGTCGCCACCGCGGCGAGGGCCACGGCGACAACCACCACGGCCAGCCGGGTGAAGCCGACCCGGATGCCGAGTCCGGCGGCGGCGTCGTCGCCGAGTTCCAGGATGCGGAGAGGTCCGGAAAGAGCGGCTGCGGCCGGGATGAGGACCAGCAGGGCAAGGGCCAGGACTCCGGCGCGGTCCCAGCTGGCGGAATTGAGGGAGCCGTTCAGCCACACCAGGGCGTCGGCGGCGGTGCGGATGTCCGCCCGCGTCATCAGGAAGCTCACCATGGCGTGAAGGGCGGCCGCGATGCCAACGCCCGCCAGGATCAGCCGGCTGCCCGCCGCATTGCCGCGATTGCCGCCGCCGGACCCCAGTGAGCCGCCCCGGGAGATGGCGTAGATGAGCGCGGCCACGGCCAGCGCACCGGCGAGGGCGGCGCCGGACACCGCGGCCCCGGACGCGCCGAAAACCACGATTGCAGTGACCGCGGCGGCGCTGGCCCCGTAGCTGATGCCGATAACGTCCGGGCTGGCCAGCGGATTGCGGAGCATGGTCTGGAAGAGGGCGCCGGCCAGGCCGAACGCGGCCCCGATCATGGTGCCTATCACCGCGCGGGGAAGCTTGTTTTCCATCACGATGAAGCTTGCGCCGGGGATCTTCTGGCCGCCGGTGAGGTGGGCGAGCAGGATCTTGAAGAAGTCGGGGATGGTCACGGTGTAACTGCCCAGCAGCACGCTGACCGCGAACAGGACGACGACGGCGACCGCCAGCACGGCGGTCCGGGTCCGGGCGGTAGCGCGAACGGACAGATAACGCCCTGTTTTCGCGGTTTTGAGGGCATTATCTGCCCGTTCGCGCTCAGCACCGGGCCCAACACTCCGCTCGGAACTGGGGGCGTTGTCTCCCAGTTCACGCCCAACGTGTGCGAGGTCCGACTTGCTCACAGTCCGGCCCCCTTCCCGCGGCGGACCAGCCACACGAAGACGGGCGCGCCCACGAGGGCCGTCATGATTCCCGCCGGGACTTCGCCGGGCAGGAGGACCACGCGGCCCAGGATGTCCGCGGACAGCAGGAGCGCCGGGGCCAGGACGAGGGAAAAGGGCAGGATCCGGCGGTAGTCGGGCCCGGTGAGGAAGCGGACGGCATGCGGAATGACGAGCCCCACGAAGCCGATGGGACCGGCGAGGGCGGTGGCGCCTCCGCAGAGCAGCACAATGCCCAGGGCAGTTACGCCGCGGACCAGGCCCACCCGCTCGCCGAGGCCGCGGGCGATGTCGTCGCCCAGGGCGAGGCTGTTGAGGACGCGGCCGGTAGCCAGCACGATGCCTGCGCCGAGAATAAGGAACGGCACGCCGGGCAGCACCACGGACCAGTCCCGGCCGGCGATTCCGCCCACCTGCCAGAACCGGAACCGGTCCAGGGTGTCCTGGCTCGAGACCAGGATGACGTTCATCAGCGAGTACAGTCCGGCGCTCAGGGCGGCGCCCGCGAGGGCGAGTTTCACCGGCGTCGCACCGTCCCTGCCCAGCGAAGCGACCAGGTAGACGACGGCGGCAGCTGCCGCGGCGCCGATGAACGCGAACCAGATGTAGCCGGTCAGGGAGGAGATCCCGAAAACGTAAATGCCGGTGACGACGGCCAGCGCGGCTCCGGCGTTGACCCCCATGATGCCGGGGTCGGCCAGCGGGTTGCGGGCCACACCCTGCATGGCGGCGCCGGCCAGGCCGAGGGCCCCGCCGGCGAGGAGGCCCAGGGCGGTGCGCGGGATGCGCGCGTGCACCACCGCGTGGTCGCCGTTGGCGGGATCAAACTGGGTCAGCGCCTGCCACACGGTTTCGAAGGGAAGCCCGCGGGCGCCGACGGCCAGCGACACTGCGGAAACAAGCACGAGTACGACGACGGCGGCCAGCAGCCAGGCGGCCTGCCGACCTGCAGCCCGAACGGGCACTTGCGGCCCTTTTCCGGCTGCAGCTTCGGCTGCTTGCAGGGCCTTAAGTGTCCGTTCGCGCTGGGCGGGGCGGCTGGAAGGTGAGCTTAGGTCATCGCGCTGTCCCGCCGTCGTCGTACTTGGTGTCATGGTGGGTGCTTACTTCACTTTGTCCGCTGCGCTGGCCAGTTGCGGCAGGAACGTGTCGAGCGACCACGGCAGGCTCAGGGGCGATGACGCCGAGATGGACAGCGTGAGCGTGTTGTCCGAGTCGGCAACCAGGGCGCCGCTCTTGATGGCCGGGATCTGGCCCAGCAGGGGGTCGGCCTTGATGGAATCAGTGGTGGCGGAGTCAGGAACCCAGGTCACGAAGATGTCCGATTCGAGCTCGTTGGCCTTCTCAGCGGACCACGGGATGAAGAACTCCTTGGAGCCCTTCGAGTTCTCCTCCACAACCGGGGCCAGCTTCATGCCGATCTCCGACAGGAACCGCGGCCGGTTGTCTTTGGCCGTGTAGACATTGACGCCGTCGCTCTTGGCGGGCTCCAGGTTGCCGTAGATGAAGCTCTTGTCGGCCAGCTGCGGGTACTTGGAGACCTTGTCCTTGATGGTGGCTTCGGTGTCCGACACCAGTTTGGTGGCCTCCGACTCCTTGCCCAGGGCCTTGCCGATGATGCTGGTGGAATCCTGCCAGGAGGTCCCATAGGCGATCTCGGGGTGGGCGACGACCGGCGCGATTTCGCTGAGCTTCTTGTAGTCCTCTTCCGTCAGGCCGGAGTAGGCGCCCAGGATGACGTCCGGGTTGAGCTTGGCGATCTCGGTGAAGTTGATGCCGTCGGCCTCGGAGAACTGGACCGGAGCCTTCTCGGTGCCGAAGCCCGCCCCCAGTTCCTCGAGCTTGGCGTCCTTCCACGGCGTGGAGCCCTTGTCATTGCCGCCCCATTCGTTCTTGGGGACGCCCACCGGCACAACGCCGAGGGCGAGTGCGACGTCGTCATTGACCCAGGAAACCGTGACGACCCGCTGCGGCTGCGACTCGATGGTTGTCTCACCGAAGACGTGCTTGATGGTGACGGGGAACTGCGAACTGGCGGACTGGCTGGCCGCTGCAGTACCGGTACCGGATGCCGCCGGACCGGTGGAGCAGGCGGTGAGCGAGAGCGCGGCCGCAGCCAGAACGGCGGTTGCCTTGCCGGCGGTCTTGAGCAGCACGCGGCGGGACGGGCCGGCGGCCAGGCCGCTGCGGCCGGCGCCGAGGCCGGAGAAGAGGGGGGAAGTCACGGAACTCCTTAGGTCAATGATGCGAACCTAAGTAAGGCTAGCCTATCCTTCTACGAATTAAGGAAGCTTTGCGTAACGTAATTGTCTCAATGATTGCCCGGGCGAGGAGATCATGCGGGCAAGACGCGGCCAATGTGAGCCGTCGCACCCCGAATTTTCTTGATGCGGAGGGGTGAACGGTGGTTCACTGGTATGAGAGTAAACGCGCGTTCACCCCCTTGTGGCCGCCTCACGCCCCGAAGGTTCCGCCTCCTCATGCCCCAAACACGCAGTAAATCCCTGTCCCCCGGCGCCATCACGGCCGTCCTCGCGCTGAGCGGAACCGTGGTGGCGCTGATGCAGACCCTCGTGGTGCCGCTCCTTCCGGACTTCCCGGGCATCCTCGGAGTGACCGCCGACGACGCCTCCTGGCTCGTCACCGCCACACTCCTGTCCAGCGCGGTGGCCACCCCCATCGTTTCCCGGAGTGCGGACATGTACGGGAAACGGAAGATGATGGTGATCTGCCTGGCCATCATGGTTGCCGGCTCCATCGTGGCCGCGGTTGGCGGAAGCTTCCTCTGGCTCATCGTCGGCCGGGCACTGCAGGGGTTCTCCTCGGCCTTGATCCCCGTGGGCATCAGCATCATGCGCGACGAACTGCCCAAGGAAAAGATGGGGTCCGCCGTCGCCCTGATGAGCGCCACGCTGGGCATCGGCAGCGCCCTGGGCCTCCCGCTCGCCGGGCTGCTCTACGAAAGCCTGGGCTGGGAATCCATCTTCTGGGTCTCCGCCGCAGCCGGCAGCCTGCTGCTCACCGCCGTCGTCCTGGCGGTCCCCGAATCGAAAGTGCGCACGCCGGGACGGTTCGATTACCTTGGCGCGGTGATTCTGTCCG
Source organism: Arthrobacter sp. LjRoot78 (assembly GCF_964254335.1). Classification (NCBI taxonomy): domain Bacteria; kingdom Bacillati; phylum Actinomycetota; class Actinomycetes; order Micrococcales; family Micrococcaceae; genus Arthrobacter; species Arthrobacter sp. LjRoot78. Next base: position 4,396,944 of record NZ_CAXUTG020000001.1, read on the forward strand.
CGGCGCTGGCGGCACTGCTGCTGGCCATCTCCAAGGGCGGGTCGTGGGGCTGGGGTTCCGAGCCGGTACTGCTGCTGTTCCTTGCCGCGGCTGTTCTCCTGGCCGCCTGGCTCCCGTACGAGCTGAAGGTCAGCCAGCCGATGGTGGACCTCCGCACCTCCGGCAGGCGGCCCGTCCTCCTGACCAACCTGGCATCCCTGCTGGTGGGTTTCGCCATGTTCGCCAACATGCTCCTGACCACCCAGCAGCTCCAGCTGCCCACCTCCACCGGCTACGGTTTCCAGCTGAGCGTGATCACGGCCGGCCTCTGCATGGTTCCTTCCGGCCTGGCCATGGTGGTTTTCGCTCCCGTTTCCGGCGGCATCATCCGCCGGTTCGGCGGGAAGTCCGCGCTGATCGCGGGCGCCGCGGTCATGGTGGTGGGCTACGTGGGCCGCGTCTTCTTCTGGGACTCCATCGCCTCGGTGATCATCGGCTCCACGGTGGTCAGCATCGGCACGGCGATCGCCTACGCGGCGATGCCCACCCTGATCATGGGCGCCGTCCCCATCACCGAGACAGCCTCGGCCAACGGCCTCAACAGCCTGGTGCGGTCCATCGGAACGTCGACGTCGAGTGCTGCCGTTGCCGCCGTCCTCACCTCCGTGACCCTCACCGTGGGGTCCGCCCGGTTGCCGTCGTTCGAGGCATTCAAGGACGTCTTCTGGATGGCGGCCCTTGCGTCCACGGCCTCCATGGTGGCCGCGGTGTTCATTCCCCGGGCCGCGGCCGCCGCCACGGCAGCGCTTCCCGCACAGGCCGCCAACGAGCTCGTGGTGCAGGGACGCGTCCTGACGGCTGACCGCCGCCCCGTCGCTCCCGCCGTCGTCACCGTCCTCCAGACCAGCGGTGAACCGGTGGACTGGAGCCGGGTGGACAGTGACGGCAACTACTCTGTGGCGCTGCCCGGAGCGGGCACGTACCTGATGGTGGCCAACGCCGCAGGCTGGGCTCCGATGGCTGAGGTGTTCGATTTTGACGGCCGCACGCTCCAGCAGAATTTCCACCTCGAGGACCGCCTGGAGCTGGCCGGAACCGCGACCGTTGGAGGTGCCGTCCTTCCGGATGCGGTGGTGACCCTCCTGCAGGCCTCCGGCGAACATGTGGCAACAACCCGGACCGATTCCGAGGGCCGGTATTCCCTGCCGCTGCCCCTGGCCGGCCGCTACATCGTGACCTTGCTGCACCCTGCGACCCACCAGGCCATGGCCCGGAAACTGGCCGTGGACAACCGCTCCGTGACGGCGGACCTGACGATCGACACTCCGGCCGGCCAGCTGGTGGACGCGTGAGCACCGCCGGGATTTCCAGCCGCGACGCCATCCTGGACTCTGCGGGGAGGCTGTTCGGCGAACGCGGCTACCGGGGCGTGACCGTCCGCGACATCGCCTCCGACGCCGGCGTTTCGGCAGCGCTGGTGATGAAGCTGTACGGTTCCAAGGAAAAACTGTTTGCCGCCGCCAAGCCCGACGAGTCGCTGCTGTCCGATCTCGACGTCCCGGCCGCCGAGCTGGGCGCCACGCTGGTGTTCCGGGTCCTGATGCGCCGAGAGCGCGGGCTGAAGGAACCGTGGGCGATGCTCCCGTTCACCATCCAGGACTCCCCCACGCCCGACGCCGCGCGGCTGGAAACACGCGAACGGTACCTCGCAGCCATGGCCGGGATTATGAAAGACACGACGCCGGACCGCCGCTACGCTTCCACGGTGGTGGCGCTGATGACCGGCTTCGGTGAGGCAGTGCGCACGCTTGGCATGTTCGACGGCTGGGACTTCGATGAGCTGGTGGCCCACTACGGGGCGATCGTCCAGGCCCAGATCGACGCCTGCCCGTAACGGACCGCCACCCGCCGCTTTCCCCCCGACGGGCGGGCCGGGTTGAGGTGCCGGGTTAGGCCGGGCGGGGGTTAGCGCAGGACGATGTCCACCGGGTTCGCCTCGGACCTCCATTGGCCCTCGGCACCGGCCCGCGGCCCGATCACCGGAGACGTGAGCACGCCGGAGCGGTTGGTGCGCTTGTCCCGCAGGATTTCCGTCACGGAGCCGAGGTGCCGCGACAGGTCGATCACGTTTTCCGGCGCCGCCAGCAGGAGCTGGAAGCCGAATTCGTGCAGCGCTTTGATGCCGGCCCCGGCGAATTCCTCCGAGGCCAGGACGAAGGCCTCGTCCATCATCACAGTGCCGTAGGTGGTGAAGCCCTGCTCGGCGATGCCCAGCTGGTAGCTGAGGGCCGCGGCCATGATGAACGCCGTGAACCGCTGCCGCTCGCCGCCGGACATGGAGCCCGTGTCCGCGTGCATAAACACATCGGTCCGCTTGCCGCGCTTCTTGCCTGAGGCGGGGTCAACCACTTCGCGGTGTTCCTTGCACTGGATGAACAGGTGCCCGCGCACATCCAGCACCTCGGCCCGCCAGCGCCGGTCCTCCGGGGTCTGCGAACCCAAACGCTTCACGAGCGTTTCCAGCGACTTGTAGCGGTTGGTGAGCTCGGCGTCGTCGTCCGTTTCAGCTCCGGAAGCCGCCGCGCCCGCAGCGCGCGAGGGACGCGTGTGCCGAATTTTCAGCGCATTCTGGATGGCATCCTTGAACTGCTTCGCGGTGGGCGGGAGCGTCTGCTTGATGTCGAGTTCCAGGAAGCTGCCCTCATGGAAATTGACCTCGGACAGGATGCCGTTCAGCGGCAGGATACGGCTGGTGATCGAGCGGCGTTCCTCATCCAGCAGGTGCAGCAGCGTGCTGAACGATTCGTGCGTGCGCTGGTTGAAGAACTGACGGAACTCGGCTTCCTGCGCGGGCAGGCCGTCGCTGACTATGGCGTGGTAGCGGGCCTCGAACTCCCCGGCGGCGCCGATGGACGTGCCGTGGTCCGCGGAAATCGCCGTGCCCCATTCACGCACAAAGCCCTCGAAAATGCGGGTGAGCCGCTCCGAGGTCGCCTGGCCGCGGGACTCGGCGGTGTGCAGCTCGGCAAGGAGCCGGGTCCGGACCTCGTTGGCCAGGTTGTCCAGCTCATGCATCTCGCCGACGTCGCCGAACGCGGAGAAGTACGGTTCCAGTGCCGTCACGGTGGACTCCGACGGCGGTGCCTGGCCCAGGCGCGTGCGCGCGGCTTCCAGCAGCGAATCCCCGGCGGTGAGCTGCCGGTCCAGCGCCTTGTATTCGCTCTGGAGGACAGCTGCGGCTTCCGTGCTGGCCTGGTGCTTCTGCCGGGCCACCTCGATGTTGGCCCGCAGCGGCTCCAGGTCAGCCTGCGCGGCGAGGGCATCCTTGAGGCGCTGCTCGATCTTGCCGAGTTCGTCCTCCGCCACTGCCGCGGAAACCTGCTCCCAGGGCCGGTGGTCCTCGGCGATCCGGCGCAGCGCGTCCAGCTGGCGGGTCATGCCCTGGTGCGACTCTTCGCGGCCTCGCGCGAGCTCGGCTGCCTTCGCGAGTTCCTGCTGCAGATCCTCCACCTGCGTCGCCACGAGTTCCAGTTTCGAGGCATTGTCGAAGCCGAGGACGTAGTCCTGCCTGCTGGTGAAGCGGTCGTCCTTCTCCACGGTGTGGGGGTTGCGCTTGACCACGCCGCCAAGGCTCAGGCCCTTGTCCAGCCTGGCCAGTTCATCCGGGTCCTCGACGCACGGGTACGCGAAGTCGACGGCGATCCGCTCACGGATCCACTGCCCGGCGTCGGCCGCCGGCCCCGTGGTGAGGATGTCCAGCTTGGTCAGCAGCTCGCCGTCGGCCACGTCCTCCACGGCCAGCGCACCTCCCGCCAACGGCTTGGACACGTCAATGGCGCGGAGTGCGCCGCGGACGGAGTTGTCGTTGAGGTAGCGGGTGACGGCCCCGAAGTGTTCACCGGGAACCAGCAGCGTGGTGGCCAGGTTCCGCAGCGCGCGCTCGGCGGCCGGCCGCCACCGTTCCTCCCCCTCTGCGAGGTCGATCAGCTCGCCGCCGAACGGCATCTGCTCTTCGGGCACGCCGGTCGCCGCGGCGATCGCGGTCCGGTTTTCAATGCTCGACGGCGGCAGCAGGGACTTGCGCGTCTTCAGCGAGACGAGCTCCTGCTGGGCCGCCGCAAGTTCACGTTTCTTCGTGGCGTGGCCGTCGAACGCCTCAAAGCGCAGCTCCTTCAGCGCCTCCGAGTCGCCCTGCAGTTCAGCCGAACGGGCGGCCGCGTGGGTGTGGGCCTGCTCCCAGCCCTCCGCCGTCCACTCAAGGTCCAGTCCGGCCTCGGCCAGGGCCTGGCGCGCGGCTTCCTCGACCTGCTGGCGCAGCTTGAGCCCCACCCGGGCGTTTTCCAGCGACTGCTCGATCGCCGAGATCGCGTTGCCGCCCTGGTTGTTGTAGTCCGCTTCAAGCTGCCGCAGATCCTTGGCCAGACCGTCCCGGACCGCACGCTCCGCGGCCAGCTCCCTGGCTTTTGCCTGGGCGAGGTCCTTGTAACGGACCAGGGTCTTCTCGTGGACCGTGACGGCCAGCTGCTGCTTGTAGGCATCGAACTCTTCGCCGACCAGCTCCCGCAGGCGGTTCGCGTCCAGCAGGGACTGCGCGTATTCCTTGTTCAGGCCGGGCACCGGAGCAAGCTGGTCACGCTGCTGCCGCACGTCCTCCAGCCGCTGCCGGATGGACATCAGGTTGCTGAATTCCTCGACGACGTCGTCCGCCGCGGCCAGCGTGGCCGGCGCATCGAGCACCTGGTCGCGGAAGAACGTGTTGACGCTGCCGCCCAGCCCTTTGCCGGCCTGGATCACGCGGAGCAGCGGCAATGCCTGGTCCGAGTTGATGCCCAGGAGCCGGCGGAAGCGCTCGGCGAACGCCTTGTGCACGTCGAAGACCTGTGCGTCCGGAAAGATCACGTCCAGCGCGGCCTTGGTAAAGCGCTTCTCCGCAATGCCCTCGATTGCGGCGAGGTCCAGCGGCTTGTTGTCGATCAGGTAGTACCGCCCGACGCTCGACTCAGTGCCGTTTTTCGGCAGGTCGAACAGCGCCGACACCGTCACCTTCGTGCCCGCTGCGTTATCGAACGTCAGGGCGACGGCGGACCACGTGGCACCGGGGCGCTGGAAGGCACTGGCCGAGCCCTCGCCCACGGCCTTGTCGCCCACCTTGCCGCGCATGTACGTGAACGTGGTCCTCTTGTCCTCCACGGCACCGGAGCGCTGCGCCGCGGCCTCGTTGGAACGCGGCCGGGCATCGAACACGCGCAGCATGGCGTCGAACAGCGTCGACTTGCCGACCCCGGAGTTGCCCGTCAGCAGCGTGCCGTTGCGGTCCACATGCATGGTGTGGGCGCCGTGGAACGTGCCCCAGTTGACCACCTGAACCAGCGCGAGCCGCATCTGGCCCGGGTTGGTGAGCTCGCCCATCGGCAGCATGGTTGCGATGCTCACTTGGTGCTCCCTTCAGCGTCGTCCTCAGTGTCATCATCCGGGCTGGCGGGACTGTCACGGTCGAGCTCTATCAGCGCTTCCGTACCGGTGGGGTCTGCCGTGGCTGCTACCAGCGCTTCGATCTGGGCCGGGATGTCGCCGATGTTTTCGAAGGGGAGGGCCAGCGGGAGGGCATTGGAGATGGTGTAGACGTCCTCGAGGCCGGTGGTGATGAGGAGCTGGCGGGCCAGGAGCTTGGTGATGGCGCGGTTGACGACGTCGGAGTCCCGCAGCGCATCCTGCTGGCCGGACGGCTGGTAGTGGGCCACCAGCTCGGCGATTTCCTCTTTTGTGATGGTCGGATCCGTCTGCGCTGTGACGTGGCGGTCCAGCAGGAGCCTCAGGCGCAGCAGCACGATGGTCTCCACCCGGCTCAGCGCACGCTGCTGGCGGAGGATGCTGGAACGGGTGCTGCCGCCGATGGCGTCCGGATCAACCGGGCGCAGCACGGCCACCTTCCGTTCGTGGTCAAGCTGGAGCGTCAGGAAAAGCTCGGACAGGCGGCTGCGGAGGATCAGCTGGTTGTCCAGCAGCGTTGTCCACAGTTTCTCGTCCCGGCCGCCGTCGATGTACGGGCCCTTGAGCAGCTTCACCAAAGCCTGGCGGACGTTCATCGGCAGCACGCCCGTATCGCCCGGGAACAGTGCGGCGCCGTCCACGAAGGTATCCCGCGGGGTGACCGTAAACGGATCTGCATAGGTGTGTTCAGGCGCTGAGGGGGCTTCCGGGGTCTCAACGGGCTCGGCCACCGGGGCTGCCGTCGTCGTCATCTCTTCAGTCATCGTCAATCCTTTGTGAGCGTGACCACCGGCAGGAATGCCTTGCGGGTGGTGCCGTCAATCTGTTCGAAGTCGATGGCGTCCCAGCCGGCGCGGTCGAAGCCGGCGCCGTCGTGCAGCGCGTGGGACAGCAGGGCGCGGATGGAGTTGATGTGGCGTTCCTCCGGCGGAAGCTGCTCCCACGCCTCCGGCAGCGTGGCGGCCCCGGCGAGCGCGGCGCGGATGGCCGCCGGTTTGGCCTTCCCGGTGCGCGGCGAGCGCACGCGGTCCGAGTCGCTGAAGGCAATGGGATCGGCCAGCTTGGGCGGGGCTGCGAACTCGTCGGGGTCAAAGAGCTTGACCATGGACAAGGACTCGAAGCCGGCATTGAAGAGCACCGGTCCGGGCACCAGCCCAGGACGTTCCCGTTCGTACGGCAGCGAGCGGATTGCCTGTTCGGCTTCGCGGAGCACCTTCCGCAACCGGACGGATTGGCGGAAATCGTCACTCTGGACGTAGGTGTTGAGGCTTTCACTGAGCTTGCCGTAGATCCGCTGGATCTGGCTGTGCTGGGTGCGGAGTTCGGCCACCAGGTTCTTCAGCGTTTCGCGGTCCTCGTGGCTGAGGTCGTCCGCGAACTGGCGGCTGAGCACCTCTCCGATCGCGGAGCGGAACCGCAACTGCTGCTGCGGGTCCTCCAGGAACGCAGTGAAGGACCGGAACGTCCTTCCTTCGGGACTCTGCCGGAGCCGCTTGTCCGCCTCCAGCACCTGCGCCATGGTGGCGCCCTTGCTGAGGGATTCCTCGATGATCTGGTTGCGGAGCTCGCCCACCAGTTCCTCGATCCGGTCACGCATCTTCTTGTAGTCCGCCGGCAGGCTGGCTGCGAGGTCCAGGATGTTTCCGGCGGCCTCCACGGCCTCGTCGTCGTCCAGCAGTCCGTCGAAGTCGCCGGAGCTGATGTCCTCGATGAGCTGCTGCCGCTCCTCGATCTCGTCCTCGAGGGACTCCAGCCGGGCGGTCTGGTCCGGGTTCGTCTCATTGGCGAGCTTCTCGACGTCGCCCAGCAGAGTCCCCAGCCGGGAACCGTTCAGGGTGGAGCGTTCGCTGGAGAGACTGTCCAGGAAGGCGAGGACGCGGGCCGCGGGCTCCGTGACTTCGTAGACGATCTGCCCGGACTGGTTGCGGCGGGTCAGGAAATTCTTGCGGGTCCATTCATCGCCGAAGGACTTCCCGTTGGCTACCCCGCCCAACCCCGGGTCCTGGCGGCGGAGCTGCTCGAGGAAGGCATCGACGTCGGCATGGAACTCTTCCAGCGGAAGCTGGGGACGGGTCCGGGTAAAGGATGCCTGCAGGACCGCGATGACCCACGGCGCGGACCGGGTGAGCGCCCATGCCGGTCCTTTGGTCAGAAGTTCGAGGTCCCGAAGCCGGGCATTGATCGCGTCCGCGGAGGACGGTGCGGATCGGGACACACACCCTCCTTCAGCTGCCACGGGACTCGTCGGGCAGCGGAAAACCCGAAAACTGCCAACTACAAGGTTAACGCAGTGCGCCCGGGAGCCGGCCCGGCGCTCGTTTCACCCCGGATCCGGCACCCTGCGAATCCGCGCGGACCCCGGGGCACCTCCCGCGAAGCCGGTAGTGCTGTTACGTGTGTTACTGGTGGGGTTACAGTGACCGCGCCGTGACCTACGGACCGGTAGCATTTCGATCCCGTATCAACACCTGCGCCACGGCCGTCCGGGTCTGGTTGGGGGCGCCGTCCGCACCCTACGCTCGTGCTACTTGATCCAGCCGAGCAATGATGCAGGGGGAAACATGCAGTTCGATCTCAGCGCAGTAGAGACAGGCACTTTCGTGTTCATCGGAACGCTCGTGTTTGGCCTGCTGATTGTGGCATTTATGATGACGGCCGGCTTCCTGGCCATGGTGCTCGTGGGGTTGGGCCGCTTCGCGTGGTTCATCATTGCCGGCACCCTGCTGGGACTGGTGCACGGCATCAACCACCTCTGGGACCGGCTGGTGCACCACGCCTCCACGGTGGAGCTTCCCGGCGACTTTCAAGGGCAGCCTTCCCCTAGCACGGGAACTTACCCGCGGGTAGCATTGAGGGACAGCTGAAGGGTTCCCCACCCGAGGCGGACCCAGGGCTCGAGCCGGCCAACCCGGTTAGAGGAGATGCCCCGTGAGCTCTGCCACTGACAGTCCAGCCGCCGACGTTCCCGTCGCCCCCGACAAGATCGGGCCAGAGGCCACCGAAGCCGATGCCCGGGCCATTACGGAGGCCGCCCGGGAAACAACCTGGGACCGGCCCAGCTTTGCCAAGGGCCTGTACCTGGGCAGCTTCGACCTCTCACTGATCCACCCCTGGCCCGAGGCCAGGACCGAGGACGTGGAACGCGGCGAAGAATTCATGGCCCGCCTTACCGCCTACTGCCGGACCATGTCCGGCCGCCTGATCGAGCGGGACGCCCGGATCCCGGACCAGTACCTCGCCGGCCTGGCCGAGCTGGGCGTGTTCGGCATGAAGATCCCGCGCGAGTACGGCGGCTTGGGCCTGTCCCTCGTGTACTACGGCCGGGCGCTGGCCCTGCTGGGTTCGGTGCATCCGAGCCTCGGGGCATTGCTCTCGGCCCACCAGTCCATCGGCGTCCCCGAGCCCGTCAAAGTGTTCGGCACCGCGGATCAGAAACAGGAATACCTTCCCCGCTGCGCCGCGGGCGCCATCACGGCGTTCCTGCTCACGGAGCCCGACGTCGGGAGCGACCCCGCCCGGATGGGCAGCACCGCCGTTCCCACGGACGACGGCGACGCTTACGTCTTGGACGGCGTAAAACTGTGGACCACCAATGGCGTGATCGCCGAACTGGTGGTGGTCATGGCGCTGGTGCCGCAACACACGGATTCCGACGGAAACGTCCACAAGGGCGGCATCAGCGCCTTCGTGGTGGAAATGGACTCCCCCGGAATCACGGTGGAAAACCGCAACGCCTTCATGGGGCTGCGCGGCATCGAGAACGGCGTGACCCGCTTCCACCAGGTCCGGGTGCCCGCGGCAAACCGGCTCGGCCGCGAAGGCCAGGGACTGAAGATCGCCCTCACCACCCTCAATACGGGCCGGCTTTCCATTCCGGCCCTCTGCGTGGCGTCCGGACGGTGGAGCCTGAAGATCGCCCGCGAGTGGTCCAACGCACGCACCCAGTGGGGACGGCCGGTGGGCAAGCACGAAGCTGTGGGCAAGAAAATCGCCTTCATCGCCGCGAGTGCCTTCGCCCTGGACGCAGTCTTCGAACTGTCCGCCGAAATGGCCGACGCCGGCCAGAAGGACGTCCGGATCGAGGCCGCCCTCGCCAAGCTCTGGTCCACGGAGATCAGCTGCCGGATAGCCGACGAGCTGGTGCAGATCCGCGGCGGCCGCGGCTTTGAGACGGCGGATTCGCTCGAAGCCCGCGGCGAGCGCGCCGTGCCGGCGGAACAGCAGCTCCGTGACCTCCGGATCAACCGCATCTTCGAGGGTTCCTCGGAAATCATGAAGCTCCTGATTGCCCGCGAGGCCGTGGATGCCCACCTCGCGGCAGCCGGGGACCTTGCCTCCGCGGATGCCAGCCTGTCCGACAAGGCCAGGGCCGCCGTCGGCGCTTCCGGGTTCTACGCGAAGTGGCTGCCCAAGCTGGTGGCGGGCGCCGGCATGGATCCGCGGTCCTACACCGAGTTCGGCAGGCTCGCCAAGCAGCTGCGGTTTGTGGAGCGGTCCTCGCGGCGGCTCGCCCGGCAGACGTTCTACGGGATGGGCCGGTGGCAGGCCAAGCTCGAGCACAAGCAGGCGTTCCTGGGCCGGATCGTGGACATCGGCGCCGAGCTGTTCGCCATGGCCGCATGCTGCTCCCGCGCCGAGGGGATGCTCCACACCAACCCCGAGCGGGCCGCCACCGCCTACGAGCTCGCCGAGGCATACTGCGAGCAGGCGCGGGTCCGCGTGGATGAGTACTTCGACCAGCTGTGGCGGAACACGGACGACGCCGACCGCGACCTGACGGAAAAGGTGCTCGCCGGTGACTACACCTGGCTGGAGGCCGGGGTCCTGGACCAGTCCGAAGGCACCGGACCGTGGATCGCCGATGCGTCTCCGCGGGCATCCGTGAAGGAGGACCTGCACCGCAAGTACCGCTGATTCCCGCCGATTTTCGACCCGCCGGAGATGCTAAGCACCCTTGCTACCACCGGCATGCCGTGGTTAGGTGGACGTAGGACCACCATGCACGTCTCCGCATAGCGGTGGCCGGCCCAAACAATGGGTACGGTCCAATCGATGGAAGCGAGAACGCCTGATGAGCAGCACAGTAGGACCCGAAGACAGACAGTCCCGCCGCGCCGCCCGCGGCGAGGGCGCCGACGGCATCGACGCCGGCAACCGCACGGATGGCAGCCGCGTAGAAAACAGCCGGGTGGAAGACAGGCTTGAGGGCCGGCGCAGCTACGCTGACGCTCCCGGCGGCAGCCGTAATTTCGACGCCGGGACGGACAACGACGACGACACCCGGGCCTACGCGGTGCCGCCCGCGAGCGAGCACCCTCTCGCTGCCGACCCGAATGCTGCGACCCGCGAGACCGTGATTGCCCGCGAGAAGGAGCAGTTCGGCGGGATCAAGATTGGCTCGGCTTTCTTTGGCTGGCTGGCCGCGACCGGAACGGCCGTCCTGCTGACCGCTTTGGTGGCAGCGGCCGGAACAGCGGTGGGGCTCGCTACCAGCACGGACGTCAACGAAGCGGTGAACCAGGCCTCCACTGACCAGACCGTGGGACTGGCAGGAATCATCGTACTGCTGGTGATCCTGTTCGTGGCCTACTACTGCGGCGGTTATGTGGCCGGCCGGATGGCACGCTTCAACGGAGCCAAGCAGGGATTCATGGTCTGGGTCTGGGCCGTGATCTTCGCAGTGCTGGTTGCGTTGCTGGCCATGATCGCCGGCGAGCGCTTCAACATCCTGGCCAACCTGAACAGCTTCCCGCGGATCCCCGTCAACGAAGGCCAGCTGACCACCACCGGGATTATCGCCGCCGTCGTGGTGGCTGTGGTGGCACTGATTGGCGCCGTAGTCGGCGGCCTGGCCGGCATGCGGTTCCACCGCAAGGTGGACCGGGCCGGGTTCACTCCCGTAGAAGCTGACGCGGAGCGCTAGCTCCTGGCCTCGTCAAGCCCAACCTCGTTGAGGTAGTACCAGCGGCGGTCAACACGCAGGAACCGGCTGGTTTCGTGGTGGATCCCCCGCTCGCCGTCGTGCCTGAAATAGGCCTTGAACTCGACGACCCCTTCCGAATCCAGGGGTCCGCCGCGGCGGGTGGAAACAATGTCCAGCCGGCGCCACCGCATGTCCGGATCCAGTTCGAGTTCCGCCGGCCTGGTATCCGGGTGCCAGGTGCGGAGCAAGTAGGCGGCATCCTGGACCACAAAGGCGCTGTACCGGGAGCGCATCAGCTGCTCCGCCGTCGGGGCCTCGGCGTCGCCGCGGTGGAAGCGGCCGCAGCAGTCCGCATACTGCTCACCGGACAGGCACGGGCAGTTTCCTGGAGGGGGCACAGGTGGTCCTTTTCGGGGGTGGCTGGAGGGCGCCAGGTGGCTGCCTCCGACTATATGCCGCGACCGGGCGGAAACTGCGTTGTCATATCCGATAACAGCTTCGACACAACCCCCGAGCGGACCTCACTGCGGGCGTGTTGCCCAGCAAAAGTCCGTATTGTTAAGGGGTGCTTATCGCCGGGTGGTTACAGCCGGCACACAGGCGCTGCAGGCCGTAAGGAGAGGTAAATGGAAGATCCCACCACCATTGCCCTGAACCTGACCTTTTTTGGCACGCTCGGTGTGGCGTTCGTCATGTTCATCGGCCTCTTCCTGGTTTTCGTAGCCACACTGCTGCTTGCAGGGCTGGGCCGGCTGGTCGCCGTCACAGTCATGGCCTTGTTCGGCCGGCGTCCCGCTACGGTGACCCGTCCCGCCGCGTCGTCTCCTCCCGCCGGCTCGCCTCGTCCTTCCCCGGCGCCTCGCCCACAACCGAAGCTGCGCAGCTCATCGGAAAAGCAGCCGCGCACAGGCAGCACCAGCCGCCGCGAGACTCCCGCCCTGGCCGAAGACTGGGCAGCCGCGGTGGCCCGGGCAGACGCCCGCGCCGCAGCCCGGGCCAAGGCCGCAGCTGCGCCCGAGGTGAAGGTCACCGTGCGCGATCTCCCCAGCCCGGACGCCCCGGTGGAAGAGGTCAGGGAGGTAGCGCCGCTGGTGGAATCCGCCACGGACCAGCACGCCACCGTCCGGCCCATACCGCGCTCCTTCGAGAAACCCCCGGGACCGGGGTCGATGGCCATGCTGGACACCGGTTCCCTGGTTTCCCTGGCCGGCCATCCGGGCGCCTTGAAGGGCACCCTGCCGGCTGAGCACCGCCGCGCCGGCTGATTCACAATTCGTCATTGACGCCCGCTGCGTTACTCCGGACTACGCAAGACTAAGAAGTGCTTCGCCGGAGCCCTCCGCCGGGCCGATTTTGTGTAGCCTCGTGACGATCCACAGCAATCAGCCGTGGGAGTCAGACGTGAGGAAACCGGGAATGAGCCTCAACCAGTTACGGGTGTTCGGGCGCAGCGGGACCCTGATCAGCCCGCTCACCTTGGGCACCATGAACTTCGGCGAGGGCGCACCGGCGGACCCTGTTGGCGCCGGCGGCACCGCCCAGGGCTATGCGCCCACCGGCGCCGAGGAAAGCATCCGCATCATCAACTCCGCGCTGGATGCCGGCATCACCGCGGTGGACACCGCGGACGTCTATTCGCAGGGCCAGAGCGAGCAAGTAGTGGGCCGCGCCCTCAAGGGCCGCCGGGACGACGTCTTCATCGCCACCAAATTCCACGGCCAGATGAGCGCCAACCCCGCCCACTCGGGCAACTCAAGGCGCTGGATCATGCAGGCAGTGGAGGGCAGCCTCCGCCGCCTCCAGACGGACCGGATCGACCTCTACCAGGCGCACCGTCCGGACTACAACACGGATGTCCTGGAAACCATCACGGCGCTGAACGACCTCATCCGGCAGGGCAAGATCCTCTACTACGGAACCTCCGTGTTCACCCCGGCGCAGCTCGTGGAGGCCCAGTGGCTGGCCACCACCAACCACCTCATTCCGCCGGTGGCCAACCAGGTCCCCTATTCGATGCTGGTCCGCGGCACCGAACGCGATGTCCTTCCGATCGCCCAGCAGTACGGCCTGGGTGTGCTGGCTTACGGTCCGCTGGCCGGCGGCTGGCTGTCCGGGAGTTTTGTCCTGGACGCCGGGAAACCGCCCACACGGGTCCACTCCCTTCCCGGCCGGTACGACATTTCCGGCCCCGCAAGCGAGCGCAAGCTGCTCGCCGCAGATTCCCTGGCCCGCCTGGCCGACAAGCTGGAACTGCCTCTGGTGGACCTCGCGGTCGGATTCGCCCTGAACCATCCTGCCGTCAGCAGCGTGATCGTTGGCCCGCGGAGCGAGGAACATCTGCGCGCGTACCTGAAAGCGGCTGACACGGTACTTGACGAAGCCGTGCTGGACGCGATTGATGATCTGGTGCCGCCCGGCACCAACTTCGTGGAGCGCGACGCCGGCGCCGTTGTCCCCTCCCTGGAATATGCGGAACTGCGCCGGCGGTAAACCGCAGGTCGGTGGCGGAAAGCCCTGACCCTGAGCAACCAAGTGGACTACGGTAAACACCATGGAATTCAGATACCTCGGCAACAGCGGCTTCAAGATCTCCGAAATCACCTTCGGCAACTGGCTCACGCACGGCTCCCAGGTGGAGAACGAAGTGGCCACCCAGTGCGTGCGGGCGGCGCTGGACGCGGGAATCAGTACCTTCGACACCGCTGACGTCTACGCCAACACGGCGGCGGAGAAGGTGCTGGGCGAAGCGTTGAAGGACGAGCGCCGCGAGTCCCTGGAGATTTTCACCAAAGTGTTCGGCCCCACGGGGCCCAAGGGCCACAACGATGTGGGACTGTCCCGAAAGCACATCATGGAATCCATCAACGGTTCCCTGACGCGCCTCCAGACCGACTACGTGGACCTGTACCAGGCGCACCGCTACGACTATGAGACGCCGCTGGAAGAGACCATGCAGGCGTTTGCGGACATTGTCCGGCAGGGCAAGGCACTGTACATCGGCGTCAGTGAATGGACGGCGGACCAGATCCGGGACGGGCACGCCCTGTCAAAGGACCTGGGATTCCAGCTGATCTCCAACCAGCCGCAGTACTCCATGCTGTGGCGGGTCATCGAAGCCGAAGTGGTCCCGACGTCCGAAGAGCTTGGCCTCTCCCAGATTGTCTGGTCCCCCATCGCCCAGGGTGTGCTGAGCGGCAAGTACCGGCCGGGGAAGCCGGCCCCGGAGGGAAGCCGCGCCACGGACACCAAGGGCGGCGCCAGGATGATCGAACGCTGGATGTCCGACGAAGTGCTCACCGGCGTCCAGCACCTCAAGCCGATCGCAGCTGAAGCCGGGCTCACCATGGCCCAGCTGAGCATCGCGTGGGTGCTGCAGAACAAGAACGTTGCCTCCGCCATCATGGGTGCGTCCCGTCCGGAGCAGATCGCCGGCAACGTGGCGGCCGCCGGCGTGAAGCTGGACCAGGCCATCATGGACAAGATCGATGACGTTATCGGTTCCCTGGCCGAACGCGACCCCGCCCAGACCAAGTCGCCTGCGTCCCGGGAGGCCTAGCCGTGGCTGCCGGGGAAAGCAGCGCGGACCGGGGGACGGCCCGGCCAACGACCGAAGCCCTGCCCGCCCTGGCCGTCACCGGTTCCACCGGCCAGCTCGGCGGACTCGTCGCCAGGATCCTCGCCGACGCCGGGCTGCCGCAGCGGCTGCTGGTGCGCGACGCCGCACGGGCGCCTGACCTTCCGGGCGCGGTTCCGGTGGTGTCCACGTATGCGGACCCGGAGCTGGCGACGTCCTCGCTTGCGGGAGTGAAGACCCTCTTTATGGTGTCCGCGTCCGAGGCCGAGGACAGGCTCCAGACGCATTT
Organism: Arthrobacter sp. LjRoot78; assembly: GCF_964254335.1. Lineage (NCBI taxonomy): Bacteria > Bacillati > Actinomycetota > Actinomycetes > Micrococcales > Micrococcaceae > Arthrobacter > Arthrobacter sp. LjRoot78. The sequence continues at coordinate 4,412,199 of NZ_CAXUTG020000001.1, forward strand.
CGCGTTCGTGGATGCTGCTGCCGGGGCCGGCGTGGAGCACATCGTCTACACGTCCTTTTTCGGGGCCTCCGCCGACTGCACGTTCACGCTGGGCCGGGACCACTACGCCACTGAGGAACGGATCAAGGCCTCGGGGATGAACTACACGTTCCTGCGGGACAACTTCTACCTCGACTTCCTGCCCCTTCTCGCCGGCGACGACGGTGTCATCCGCGGCCCGGCGGATGGCGGAGTGATGGCGGCCGTCACCCGCGGGGACGTCGCCCGGTGCGCCGCTGCGGTGCTGGGTGATCCGGCGGTACACGTGGGCCGGACCTACAGCCTGACCGGCCCCGAGGACATTTCCCTGCAGCGGGCCGCGGAGCTCCTCACTGCAGGCACCGGACGGACCATCACTTTCCTCAATGAAACCGTGGCGGAAGCCTATGCTTCCCGGGCATCCTACGGCGCCCCGGCCTGGCAGGTCGACGCCTGGGTGAGCACGTACACGGCCATCGCCAACGGCGAACTGGCCGGCCCGACGTCGGACGTTCGTGGCCTCACGGGCAGGGAACCCCAGGGGCTCACGGACTTCCTCAAAGAGGCGCATCACCTCTAGGAGTCCTGCTTGACGGACCGGCGGCGGCGGCGTAGACCTGTGAACACGGGCACCGCCGGCCACGCGGAATCCGCCCGACCCGAAGAAGCGGCCCCACCCGAAGAAGAACAGTGCCATGACGAAGCAGATTTCCCGGCGCCGTCAGTCCGTTAAGCCCACGGCGCATGCAGGAGAACCTACGCACGGCCCGCTCACCGCAGAGGAACTGCAGCTGGCGGTCCGGAACCATTCGATGCCGCTGGAGGCCCTGCGGGAAGACACCACCCCGCCGGGCCTGCACTACGTCCTGACCCATTTCGACATCCCGTTCATCGACGCGGACGCCTGGCACTTGCGGATCGGTGGTGCCGTGCAGCGCGCCGTCGAGATCAGCCTGCGCGCCCTCCGCCGGGACCCCGCCATCAGCATCCCGGTCACGCTGGAGTGCGCCGGCAACGGACGCTCGCTCCTGCATCCGCGGCCGATGAGCCAGCCGTGGCGGCTCGAGGGCGTGGGCACCGCCGAGTGGACAGGGGTTCCGCTCGCGTACTTGCTGGCCCAGGCCGGAGTTGACGACGACGCCGTCGAAGTCGTCTTCACCGGCGCCGACGCCGGCATCCAGGGCGGAGTCCGGCAGAAGTATGCGCGAAGCCTGCCGATCAAGGAAGCGATGCGCCCCGACGTCGTGCTGGCGTACGAGATGAACGGCCGCGAACTGCCGCCGCAGCACGGCTACCCGCTGCGGCTGGTGGTCCCGGGCTGGTACGGCATGGCCAGCGTGAAGTGGCTGGAGTCCATCCAGGTGGTGACCCACGCCTTCGAGGGATTCCAGCAGGCGGTGTCCTACCGCTACCAGCAGGACGCGGACGACGCCGGCACTCCGGTTTCGCGGATCAGGGTCCGTTCGCTGATGATTCCGCCGGGCATCCCGGACTTTTACACCCGCAGCAGGGTCCTGTCCCCGGGACCGGTGATGCTCCAGGGCAGGGCCTGGTCCGGCCAAGGCTCCGTGGTCCGCGTGGAGGTGGGGATCGACGGGAAGTGGGTGCCCGCGCATCTCGGGCATCCGGCCGGGCCGTTTGCGTGGTGCGAATGGACGTTGCCGTGGGTGGCGGACCGGGGCGAGCATGAGCTCGCCTGCCGGGCCACCGACGCCACCGGGCTAACTCAGCCGCTGGAGCAGGCCTGGAACTACCAGGGCATGGGGAACAACGTGGTGCAGCGCGTCAAGGTGAGCGTCGAGTAGCCGCCGCTGCCCGGTCCCCGGACAGCGGGGTCAGCAGCCTTCGAAATCCGTCAGCACCTTCACTTTGGACGCCGAGGCGGACGAGGGGTCGAAGGTGTAGCCGAGCCATTCCCGGGCCAGCCTGCGGGCGAGTTCCATGCCTACCACACGCTGGCCCATGGTGAGCACCTGGCAGTCGTTGGAGAGCACCGAGCGCTCCACCGAGAACGAGTCGTGGGCTGTGGCAGCCCTGATCCCGTCCACCTTGTTCGCGGCGATGGCCACGCCGATTCCGGTCCCGCAGAACAGGATGGCCCGGTCCGCGCGGCCTTCCTGGATCATCTCCCCCGCAGCGATCCCCACGTACGGGTACGGCGTGGTGAACTGCTCGGGGGCATCGCTGCGGTTGACGCCGATATCGATAATTTCGCTGACCCGGGGATCGTTGCGCAGGTCCGCCGCGATCCTGTCCTTGTAGTCCACGCCGGCTTCGTCGGCGCCCACGATGAGTCGTATGCCCACGGCCTGTCCTTCCCCTGCAGTTGCGGGATGTGTCATGACGGTGTTCCTGCGGGCTGGCGGGCTGCCGGTCCTGCCGTTTCGGCTGCAGCCGGCGCGGCAAGGCCGGTAAGGTGCGGGCCCATGACGGTAAAGATCATGGCCAGGGACGTGGCCCCGGGGTCCGCGGTGCCTATGCTCTTTTCGGCGAGCGGCCGGGCGCGGCCCTTGAGCGGACGCAGCGAAGCGGTGGCTTCCGCCGCCGCGGTGGACACGGCGGCCGCTTCGGCCCACGCCGTTGCAGCAGGCTGCCCGCCATTCTGGCTGCCGTCAGCCAGCAGCCGGCTGAACGTCTCTGCGAAGGGCAGCAGGGCGTCCACCATGGTCTTGTCCCCGATTTCCGCCTTGCCGAGGCCGGTGATCCTTGCCGCGAATGCGCTGACGGCCGCGGCTAGTTCCGAAGGTCCGGGAGACAGCTGGCTGCCGAGTGCTTCGCCGAAGGACCTCAGCCCGGCACCCCACAGCACGCCCGAGGTCCCGCCGGCTTTATCCGCCCACGCATCCCCTGCGGCGGCCAGGACGGCTCCCGCTCCGGCGCCGCGGGCAGCGGCATCAGCCGCCGCGGCCGTGGCCGCGTCGATGCCGCGGACCATTCCGCGGCCGTGGTCTCCGTCGCCGGCCACGGCATCCATGTCCCCGAGGCGCGCTTCGGCGCCGTGCAGGGAGTCCCGGGCGGCAGCGAGGGCTGCGAGGCAGTTTGCCGCGTAGCTGCGCGACTCTTCGGTTGCGTCGAAACCATCGGGTGCGGCGGCGCCGTCGGACTCTTCCTCTGCCGAGGCATCACCGGACTGGAAGGCCGCGTTACCCCTGCGGTACGCCGGTGTTTCGGCCGGTGCGGTCCAGAGCGGCTCAAGTTCGTCGTCCAGCCAGGTGATGGTGAGGGAAACGCCGGACATGTCCAGGCTGGTGACCAGTTCGCCCACTTCCGGCATCACCAGCGTGTAGCCCGCGGCGCGGAGCAGCGGGGCAATGGTGAGCCAGAGGACAAAGAGTTCCTCATGCTTGGTGGAACCGAGGCCGTTGAGGATGACGGCGATGCGGTCGCCAGCGCCGTGCGGGGTCTCGGCCAGCAGCCGGGAGACGAATTCCTGGCCCAGCTCCCTGGCGGGCGGCAGCTCGGTGTCGAACAGGCCGGGCTCGCCGTGGATGCCCAGGCCCAGGCCCATCTGCCGGTCTTTGAGGGTGAACAGCGGGGTTTCGGCGCCCGGGAAGGTGCAGCCGTGGAAGGCGCTGCCGATGGTGCGGGTCAAGCTGTTGGCTTTGCGGCCAAGGCGCACGACGTCGGCCAGGTCCGCGCCGGCTTCGGCCGCCGCACCCATGACCTTGAAGACGGTGAAGTCGCCCGCGATGCCGCGGCGTTTCTCCGATTCCGACGGCGGGGCGCTGGCAACGTCATCCGTCACCAGGACGTTTTCCACCTGGATCCCCTCCGAAGCGAGCCGCTCGCTGGCCATGCCGAAATTCAGCACATCCCCGGCGTAATTGCCGTAGGTGAACACCACTCCGGCGCCGGACTCCGCGGCCTTGGCCACGGCATAGGCCTGTTGCGCGGAAGGCGAGGTGAAGATGTTGCCCACCACGGCGCCGTCGGCCAGTCCGGTGCCGATCAGGCCGGCGAAGGCCGGGTAGTGGCCCGACCCGCCGCCCGCGAGGACAGCCACTTTGGGCTTGGCGGGGCGTCGCCGGCGCACGGCCCCGCCGGTTACCTGGCGGACCAGGTCGGCGTGGACGTCGCAGAACCCGGCGAGGGCTTCCTCTGCAAAGTCGGAGGGATCGTTGAAAATTCTGGTCATGGCGGGCTCTCTACCTTTGGCGGGACGGCTGCTAGTGGATGTGGCTTCCGCCGTTGATGTCGATGGTGGTTCCGGTCAGGTAGGCCGATTCCTCGGAGGACAGGAAGGTGATGACGGCGGCGATTTCCTCGGTGGTGGCGTTCCGGCCCAGCGGGATGCCGGCGTTGATGGCGGCTTCCTGTTCCTCGGTGCTGCCCACGCGGATGTTGGTGTCCACTGCGCCCGGGGTGATGGCGTTGACGGTCACCCCGGTGGCGCCGATTTCACGGGCCAGGGCCTTGGTGAAGCCGAGGATGGCGGCCTTGGCGGCGGAGTAGGGGACCTTGCCGAAAACACCGCCGCCGCGCTGCGCGGAAACGGAGGACATGTTGACGATCCGGCCCCAGCCGGCCTCGATCATGTCCGGCAGGAACGCCTTGGTGACGAGGTAGGTGCCGGTGGCGTTCACGTCCATGACTTTGTGCCAGAGTTCCAGGGTGGTTTCCAGGAACGGCACCGGGGAAGTGATGCCGGCGATGTTGGCCAGGGCGCCAACCGGGGGAAGATTGCCGGCGCTCACTTCTGCCTTGACGGCGGCGTAGGCGGCGTTGACGGAGCCCTCATTGGCGACGTCGATCTCGTGGCCGTATGCCGGGACGTTGAATTCGTTGCCGATTTCGGCGGCGACCTTCGCGGACTTCTCGCCGTCGAGGTCCAGGATCACCACTCCCCAGCCCTGGCTGGCGTAGCGGCGTGCGGTGGTGATGCCGATGCCGCGGTCAGAGGTGGCCCCGGTGAGGACGGCGGTGCGCTGGATGGTGGTAGTCATGATGCTCCTTGGTTTCTTGGTGGTGCGGGTTGCTTGGTGGTGGTCGTCAGATGAGGTCGGTGATGAAGCTGGCCGCTTTGGCAGCGGCGGCGGGGCGTTCGTCGTGCGTGACGTCCCGGGTTTCCAGTTCGAGCGAAAAGTGGCCGGCATAGCCGCGGCCTGCGAGCGCGCGCAGCCCGGCGGCGAAGTCCGCCTGGCCGTTGCCGATGCTGAGGTTGATGTTTCCCGGCACGGCATCGCGGAGGTGGACGTGGGCAATTCGGCCGTCGTGCCGGTCAAGGTATTCGAGCGGGTCCTCGCCGGCCGCAACTATGTGGCTGAAGTCCATGACAATTCCGACGCCGGAACCTGCCAGCCGCTGCGCCAGCAGTTCCGCGCGCTCCAGGTTCCAGCAGAACCTCAGGAAGTGCAGGGATTCGGTCCAGAGTTCGACGCCGAATTCGGCGGCGCGCTGCCCGGCATGGATAAGCGAGGCGGCGATCGTGTCCAGATCTTCGTCCACTCCCCGGACGGGTTCGTGGCCCAGGGCGCCGCACGGAAGGACTAGTGCCTTGGCACCGGTGTTTGCCGTGAGCGTGAGCAGGGCTTCCAGGTGCCGTTCGCGCGCAGCCTGCTGGCGGGCGTCGAGCACTGCATTGAGGTCCCCGATATCCCCGTTGACCGAGCGGACCCGCAGCCCTGAGGCCAGAACGTCAGCGGTAACTGCCTCGACGGCGTCCCCGTCCAGTTCATACGGGACGTGGTCGCACACGCCGGGAAGCGCACCCAGGTCGATTTCGTCGAAGCCCAGGGAGCTGATGGTCCGCAGGGCGGTGGGCAGGTCCTGATGGCGGAAGCTGATGGACGAGCAGCCGAGGCGGGAATTGAACATCGTCGTTGATCCTCTGGATGAGCGGGGGTGATGTGTATCACTGTAGGCCGTTTCATTGTCAACAGTCAACCTCCAACATTGACTGTTGACATTGAAGCATGACCGGGGTCACACTGGCATATCATTTGTTAACAGTCGACAGCGGCGGTGCGGAAGCGTTCCCCGCTCTTCGAAAGGGATTCAGCAATGAGCAACGAAGCTCTGAAAATGCGCGGCCATGTGCATGGCACCAAGGACGCGAAGCGCGTCGCCATCGGATCCGGCGTCGGCGCCGTCATCGAGACGTATGACTTCATCGGCTTCGGCACCGCCGCCGCGCTGTACTTCGGGACGGCATTCTTCCCCACCGGCGACCCGGTCACCGGAACGCTGGCAGCCTTCGCCACTCTGGGCGTCGGCTTCGCAGCCCGCCCCATCGGCGGCGTCATCGGCGGCCACCTCGGCGACAAGGTGGGCCGCAAGCCCGTCCTGGTGGCGTCCCTGATCCTCATGGGCGTGGCCACGTTCCTCATCGGCCTCCTGCCCACCTACGAGCAGGTCGGCCTGCTGGCGCCCGCACTGCTGGTCTTTGTCCGCATTGTCCAGGGCCTCGCCTTCGGCGCTGAATGGGGCGGCGCCATCCTGATGAGCTACGAACACGCACCCTGGAAATCCAAGGGCAAGTACACCGGCATCGTGCAGGCCGGCTTCCCCGTGGGCCTGCTCCTGGCCAACCTCGTCTTCCTGGTCAGCGTGAACCTGGGCGGCGAACTCGCCTGGCGGGTTCCGTTCCTTGCCAGCATCGTGCTCGTCGCCGTCGGCCTGATCATCCGCTCCAAGGTCCCGGAATCCCCCGTCTTCGACGAGGTCAAGGAGAGCGGCTCCATCGTCAAGTCGCCGATCATCGAGGTCATCAAGACGGACTGGCGCAGCATCGTCCGCGGCATCGGCCTCCGCATCGCCGAAACCGCCGGCTACGCCGTCTCCATCACCTACATGATTTCCTACCTGCACACCCAGCACCTGGCGGATAAGACCCAGACGCTCGTTGCCCTCTGCATCGCCTCCGCCATTGGCATCTTCGCCACCATGGCCTGGGCACGGCTCACTGACAGGATCGGCCGCCGGCCCCTGTACATCTGGTCCACTGCCTTCGCACTCCTGTTCGGCATCCCCATGTTCCTGCTGGTCAACACCGGAATGTTCATCTTCATCATCGCCACCATCGTCATTTCCTACGCGGTCTGCCAGAACTCCCTGGCCGGCGCCCAGGGTCCGTGGTTCCCCGAACTGTTCCAGGCCAAGACGCGCTCCTCCGGAGCCTCACTGGCCTACCAGATCTCCGCCATGGTCTCCGGATTCACGCCTTTCGTCACCACCCTGCTGTTCGTTGCCCTTGGCTGGATGGGCCCCGCCCTTCTCTTCAGCTTCTACGCCGCCATCGGTCTCTGGGCCGCCCTCGTGACCCGGGAAACCTGGGGCAAGCGCGAACGGCAGCTGGCAGATGAGGCCACCAAAAGCACCCCCCAGGCAGTGAACGCCTGATGACCGCCACGAAAGAAGCCCGCATGACCGCCACACAGGAAACCATGGCCACCTCCACAGAACGCGTCCACAATGTTTCAGCCGCGGCCTACCGGATCCGCCACCACGCCCTGAACATGGGCGAGGTCCAGGGTCAGGGCTACGTCGGCCAGGCCCTCGGCGCCGCGGACATGCTGGCCGCCGTCTACGCGGACCAGCTCCGCTTCCGGGCCGCCGACCCCGAATGGGAAGGCCGCGACAGGTTCCTGCTCTCCACCGGGCACTACGCGATCGGCCACTACGCCGCCCTGGCCGAGGCCGGGATTGTTCCGGTGGAAGAACTCGAGACGTACGGCTCCGACGACTCCCGGCTGCCGATGTCCGGAATGTCCACCTACACCCCGGGCATGGAAATCTCCGGCGGTTCCCTGGGCCACGGCCTCACCATCGCCGTCGGCATGGCACTGGGACTGAGGTACCAGGGCTCCACGGCGAGGGTGTACAACTTCCTCTCCGACGGCGAACTGGACGAGGGCTCCACCTGGGAGGCCGCCATGGGCGCGCACCACCACCAGCTGGGCAACCTCACCGCCATGGTGGACATCAACGCCCTGCAGGCTGACGGCAAAACGGACACCGTGCTCCGCACCGAACCGGTGACCGAAAAGTGGGAATCCTTCGGCTGGTACACCCAGCGGGTGGACGGCAACAACATGGCCGAACTCCTGAAAGCCTTCGACAACGCAGCCGTCCAGGCCGCCGCCGTCGGACGTCCTTCCGTGATCCTGTGCGACACGAAAGTGGGCCGCGGAGTGCCGCTGCTGGAAGAGCGCGAGAAGGCACACTTCATGCGCATCGAGGAACACGAATGGCAGCAATGCCGCGAACAACTCACCGCAGGATACGAAGGGACCGCTTCAGCATGAGCACCACCACAGCAACAAAAGGCACCGCCCCCAAGCTGAAGACCTCAGCCATGATCGCGTCCTTCGCCGATCCCGGCCAGAAGACAGCCTCCGCACCGTTCGGGCACGCCCTGGTGAAGGCCGCGCAGGAGAACGACAGGATCGTGGGCCTCACCGCGGACCTGGGCAAATACACGGACATGCACATCTTCGCGCAGGCCTTCCCGGAGCGTTTCTTCCAGATGGGCATGGCCGAGCAGCTGCTCTTCGGTGCAGCCGCAGGCCTGGCCGAGACCGGCCTGGTGCCGTTCGCGTCCACCTACTCCGTCTTTGCTGCACGACGGGCCTACGACTTCCTCTGCCTGGACAGCGCCGAACCGAACCTGAACGTGAACATCGTCGGCGGGCTGCCCGGCCTCACCACCGGGTACGGTCCCAGCCACCAGGCCACCGAGGACATGGCGATCTTCCGCGGCATGCCCAACCTGACCATCGTGGACCCCTGCGACTCGATCGACATCGAACAGGCCGTCCCCCAGCTCGCCGCCAGCGAGGGCCCCACCTACCTGCGGCTGCTGCGCGGCAACGTGCCCACGGTACTGGACGAATACGGCTACACCTTCGAACTCGGCAAGGCGAAGGTCCTGCGCGGCGGGAACGACGTCGTCTTCATCTCCAGCGGGCTCATGACCATGCGGGCGCTGCAGGCCGCCAAGGCACTGGCCGAACACAACGTGGACGTCGCCGTCGTCCATACCCCCACCATCAAGCCGTTCGACGCCGCGACCGTCCTCGCCGAAATCAATACCGACCGCCTGGCAGTGACGCTGGAAAACCACAGCGTGATCGGAGGCCTGTTTGAAACGGTTGCGTCCGCCGTCGTCACCGCGGGACTCGGCAAGCGCGTGGTTCCCGTGGCGTTGCCGGACGAGTTCCTCGACGCGGGCGCCCTGCCCACCCTGCACGAACGCAACGGCCTGTCCGTCCAGCGGATCGTGGCCAAGGTCCTCGCCGAACTGGGCTAGCGACCCAACCCGGCGCACGAGCGGCAGAACCCGTGAACTGCAGAAGCGCGGACCGGACACGAGACTGTTCCGCGCTTCTGCCGTAACATCAACAGTTAACACATCGACTGTAAACAGTCGACCACTGACATTCAGTAGACACTGACATTGAGGACGGACCACGATGGCCGGAGCAACAGCACCCCTGCTGGGACTGCAAAAGCGGAGCCTCCGCGAGCAGGCCCTTTCCGCCCTGCGCACCGCCATCACCAGCGGTGAGCTGGAACCCGGACGTCACCTGGTGGAAACCGAACTCTCGGACATGCTCCAGATCAGCCGGGGGACTCTTCGGGAAGCGCTGCGGCAGCTGGAGCAGGAGGGGCTGCTGTCAGCGGGTCCGCGCGGACGGCTGTCCGTCCGGCACCTCGATGCCAAGGAGATCCGGGACATCTACTCCGTGCGTGCCGCGCTGGAATCACTGGCTGCCCGCACCCTGTGTGAGCTTCCGGACCGCCAGCACGTCATCGGCTCGCTGCGCGCGGCCATCGGCGCGATGGATGCAGCCACCAGGGGCACTCTCGAGGAGCGGATCGAATCGGACCTGGAATTTCACCGCACTCTGTGCCGTCTCACCGGCAACGAGACACTGCTCCACTCCTGGGAATCACTCGAAGGCTCCATCAGGATGTCCATCATGTTCGCCGGGCTGGAAAAGGGCGTTTCGAACATGAGCGTGGACCGGCATCACGACATCGTGGCAGCCATTGAAACCGGGGATGCCTCCCTGGCCCGCAAGACCATCCGCGAACACATGGACACCGCCGCGGACAACCTGGTGGCGTAGGAGCCGTTGCTGCGCCCGCTCCTGCGCCTACGCTGGGCACATGAGCGAGCGAAGGAACACGTGGCACGCCGAGCACAAGGCGGGGCTGAGCAAGGGGCAACGGGCAGCAGATGTCCTGCGCAACGGGATGGGCAGCTGGCCGTTCGTGGGAATCTTCCTGGCGTCCATGATGGCGTGGGCGCTGGTCAATTCATTTGTCCTTGCCAGTAACGCCTGGGATCCCTACCCCTACATCCTGCTGAACCTCTTCCTGTCCATGCTGGCCGGCCTGCAGGGTGCCATCCTCCTCATCGCCGCCAAACGGCAGGATGCCATCGCAGCCGCCATGGCCCAGCATGACTTCGAGACGGACGTCCAGGCGGAAGCCGAGATCAAGAAGCTCACCGCCATCAACAACCAGCAGCTGGAGATCCTTCGGGAACTGCGGCAGCTCCTTTCGGACCGCGACCGGGACGGCGGGGCAAGACCTCAGTAGTCCACGATCGCGCCGCAGGAAATGTTCACGGTGGCATCGGTGATGGCACCCGCCCGGTCCGAGGCGATAAACACCGCCACGTTGCCCACGTCCTCCAGCGTCGCCGTCCGGTTCAGGTGCGCGGTCCGGGTGATTTCCTCCACGATCTCTTCACGGCCCTCCGCTTGCCAGGGAATGGTTTCCACGATCCCGCCCGTCACCATCGTGACCACGCGGATGCCGTTCTTGCCGAGTTCCAGCGCCCACTGCCGGCGCTGCCCCTCCATGGCGTCCAGCGCGATCTTGAACCCGCCCAGCCCGTGCAGGGTCTGCGGGCCGGAGCCGCCGAACATCAACACGACGCCGGAACGCTGCCTGACCATGTGCCGCGCCGCGGCCCGGGTGGTGAGGAAGTGCGTCCGGGTAGCTGCAGTGATGGGCTGGCTGAAGTCGTCCGCGGAGATCTCCATCAGCGGCTGCTGGACGTCCCCGTAGGAAATCAGGTTGAAGGAAATGTCGATGCGCCTGGTCTTCTTTGCGGCCTGGTCCACGAAGGCGTTCACTTGGCTTTCGTCCAGGGCGTCGACGACGGCGGCGTCCGCGCTGCCGCCCGCCTCACGGATGTCCCGGGCTACTTTGAGGAGGCGGGATTCTGTGCGGCCGGCCAGGAAGACGTCCGCACCTTCCGCCGCGAAGGCCCGGGCGACTGCGCCTCCGATGGGACCGCCGGCGCCGTAGACGAGGGCGGTCCGGCCCTGCAGGAGACCGGTTGGCCCAGTAGCGTTTTCCAGCGGCATTGCGGGCCTCCTGCCCGGAAGTGGACGATTCCTCCCACTATCTGCCTGTGGGCCGCAGGTGGCAAGGGCATCGCGTTTCCCGGTGCCTTGACAGCCCGGCTGCCCGGGAGCAGATTCGGACCATGGTGCAGGACCCGGACGGAAACCTGGTGGCGGTGGCCACCGGCACCTAGGGCTGGCGCACTCCTAGGGTTGGCGGGGTGCGCCCGGAGGCTCGGTGGGCGGAGGCTCGGTAGGCGGAGGCTCCGTTTGCGAGGCGGGGACCGGCGGCGGCAGGTAGCCGGCTGGCGGAGCTTCGGCCGGATCCATCGGGCCCATGTCGAGGCGGAACGGCGGGTATTCGTCACGCATCAACGCCACGTAGGCAATAACGCGGTGCGTCCAGCGGTTCAGGCCGATCAGCAAGTCAAAGAGCCTCCGGCCGAAGCGGCCCGTGAACAGCAGGCTAATGCCGGCCACGATCACCAGCAGCCCGATCAGCGAGATCCCGCCGCCGCCCTGGTATCCCACCCAGGTTCCATCAACCCAGGTGCCGTCCACCCATCGGCCATCCACCCACGTGCGCCGGCTGCCCCAGGTGCTTGCGGCGCCGGAGAATGCGGAGACAATCAGGAGCTGCGGAAGGGCCAACAGCCACCATTTGATCAGCACCAGGCCCCGGGACAGATGCTCGGGGTACTCGACGTCGAAATCCGCCGGGTAGTCGGTCCGCGCCAGCGTGAAGGGCGGGTAGCGGTCCGTTCCTATGGCTGCGTAGGCGTAGAAGGCCACCCGCCAGTTCCACCGCAGGACGCCCACGTTGAAGTTGAACAGCGAGCGCGGGTAGCGGCCTGTGAACAGGATGGCGAAGCCGGCCACGATGGTGGTCACGAAGAATGCGAACCACAGGAAGAACAGCACGATGTAGTGCGGGATCGCCAGGAACCACTTGATCAGCCACATTCCGCGGGAGAGCCCAGGGTCGAGGTACCCGTTCAGCCGCACGGGGTATCTGGAGGTATCCGAGGGCTGCGGGTCGGTGGGCAGCGGGGTGCGGCCTCCTGCGGGCGGGATCGCTGCAGCCGCCGTGGGATACGGCGCAGCGGGGTACGGTGCTGCGGCGGACGGGCCTGTTGGGTACGGCGTTGCGGCCCCCGGCGCTCGGGATTCCGGGCCTCCGGGCACGCCCGCCGGCTCCATGTGACCGGCGGCCGGGTAATGCGGCGGCGGCCCGTGCCTGCCGAGTCCTGCGGCGCCGGCAACAATGAGCGGCACGCCCACGGCCAGCAGCGCAATGCCGCCGATCAGCAGCCCGATGAAGACCGGCCACAACAGATCGGACCGAACGCCGGCCTGCAGGTCAACGGAAACAGGAGCGGCGCCGTCGGCGTTCATGACCACCACTGACCAGCGGCCGCTGCGGAGGTCCCACTCAACCTGCTGGGTCCCGGTTCCCTGGGCCGAGGTGGACCAGAATGGCTGCGCCCCGGGGGCCGCGGGTTCGGCGTTGCCGGGGACCTCACGGTACTCGACGCGGAACGGGTAGGAATCCAATTTGGTGATCTCGGAATGCCGGACGTTGTCGAGGTACCGGGCCACGTCTTCCTGGGGCCCGATGCCGATAAAGATCTGTTTGCCGGATGCCGCCGTTCCCCGCAACAGCAGGCGGCCGGCGCTGTCCACCGGCAGGACGTCCGGCAGTTCCTCGTCCACCAGGACGTCCAGGCCGGGCGAGGTGATGGCCCGGGTGGCCACATCGTAGCGCTCGGTGGGCGTGGTCAAATATCCGTTGTCGCGCTGCTGGAAGTTGACCCATCCGACGAAGCCGGCACCAGTCAGCAGCCCAAGCCCCATCAGGGCGGCGAGGGTCCCGAGCACCAGCATGACTATCCGGCCTGGTTTCATGGCCGCAGTCCTTTCTTGCCTCTTGCCTGGCCCCCCGGCGGCTATCAACCCACTCTTTTGAGCAGGTCCGCGGCCCATGCGGCCGCTTTGTCGAGTTCCCCGCTGCGGAGCGGGCCCTCGCTGCCTTTGACGTAAAAGGGCATCGGCTTGGAGATGATCTCCGCGCCACCGGCTTTGAGCGATTCGGTCATCTTCTTGGCCGCATCGCCGTGGATAAAGAGCCGGACACGGGTGTCGAAGGCTGCCGCTTTGACGCCCGCGAGCCGGCCGTCGCCGAGGCCGGACAGCAGCTCGGTGATCTTCGGCGTCGGCCGCCAGCCGTTGATGGGACTTCCGACGACGAACAGGTCGCCTTCTGCGAGCGCGGTGGCCTGGAAGTCCGTCACGGAAACAGCCTGGGCCTGCAGAGGCCCGAGGGCGGCCACGATGGCTTCGGCCACCTGCCTGGTGTTTCCGTAGGCGGAGTCGTAGACCACCAGGGCTTTCACGCCGTGATCACCACTTTGAGTGCCTTGGTTTCCGCGGCGCGGGCGAAAGTGTCGTAGGCGTCCATGAACTGGTCGAACGTGAAGTGGTGGGTGGCGAATTTCTCCGCCGGTACCTTCTTCTGGGCCACTAGCTTCAGGAGCATCGGCGTGGTGTTGGCGTTGACCAGGCCCATGCTGATGTTGATGTTCTGGATCCAGAGGTTCTCCACATGCAGTTCCACGGACTTGCCGTGAACGCCCACGTTGGCCACGTTGCCGCCGGGACGGACGATGTCCGTGCACATGGTGAAGGTCGCCGGGATGCCCACCGCTTCAATGGCCACGTCCACGCCCTGCCCGTCCGTGAACGCCAACACCTGTTCCTTCCAGTCGGCGTCGCCGGAGAGGACGACGTTGGTGGCGCCGAACTCGCGAGACTTTTCCAGCCGGTTGGCGTCAAGGTCGATTGCGATGATGGTTGCCGCGCCGTACAGCCCGGCGGTGGCGATAGCTGCCAACCCGACCGGACCCGCGCCCACAACAGCCACGGTGTCCCCCGGCTTGACCCGCCCGTACTGCACGCCGATTTCAAAGCCTGTGGGAAGGATGTCGGAGAGCATCACAGCCTGGTCGTCGCTGACCCCTTCAGGGAGGAGGTGCAGCGAGTTCTCCGCGTACGGCACGCGCACGTATTCGGCCTGCGTACCGTCGATCAGGTGTCCGAAGACCCAGCCGATACCGGCCGCCCCTTCCTCGCCCATGCAGTGCGAGTAGAGGCCGGTCTTGCAGTTGGCACAGTGGCCGCAGGACTTGATGCAGGAGATGATGACCCGGTCCCCCACCTTCAGGCTCGTGACCGAAGGACCCACCTCGGTGATGGTTCCCACACCTTCGTGGCCCAGGATCCGGCCTTTCTGCACCGCCGGCACGTCCCCTTTGAGAATGTGCAGGTCCGTTCCACAGATGGTGGTGGTGTCCACCTTGACGATGACGTCGCTGGGGTTCTGGATCGTGGGATCCGGAACGTCGGTCCACGACTTTTCACCGGGGCCTCCGTATACGAGCGCTTTCATGCGTACTCCTTCACTCTGTGGATGAAGCCGGGATCCACGATTTTCACGCGGCACGGCACTACCGAGCTGTCCACTCCCGTGGCCAGCCGGGACAGGCGTGCACATTCATGGAGTTGCTCGAGGACCGTGTCGGTAACCCGTGCACGGGAAAGATCGATGGTGAGCTCCTTGCCATGCAGCAGCGACGTTGTTCGCCGCGCCACCACATACAGCGCACGAAGACTGGCCCCTGTCACCACGCCGCGGACTTCAAGACTGGCCGCCTCCAGGTCCGCTTCAATGCGGACCACAATCTTCAGCCGGTGCTCTGAATGTTCGTAATGCGTGGTGGATGGGGCTCCATGACGGGAGTGGACGGCGGGCCGGGTACCCAGGACAGTTCGTGCGTGCTGATTCATGAAGCCGGGTCTCCTGCTATGTCCGGGAGGCGCGCTGTGCCATCCCTTCCCCAATTTTTTAGCGAGACCGGTTGCTGATCGGCGAAGCATTTCCCCTCCCCAAGGTGCGTGCGTGAGTAACGCAGACGTGAGACGCTCCACATCAAGGATGGACGCTCCGCCCAGCAACGGTAAGGGACGAAAGTCCCTTATAAGGACGGCGCGGGGGCAGGCCGGCGTGAGCCGCCCGGAGTAAACGGGGCGTAATGAACCGGGGCGGGGCTTATGGCCCGAGACAGGTGAACCGGCCGACTGGAGAATGGCCGGATGACCAAGCCGCAAAACGTGAAGCGTATTTCCAGGCCCGCAGTGCTCGCATGGCTGGTGGCATCGGGCTTCCTGTTCCGGCGCTTCCACTTGCGGTGGGGTGCCACCGCCGCCGAAGCCGACGGCGGGCTGCCGGGCGACGATTTCCTGTCCGGCGCCGATCTGCAGTCAACGCGCGCGATCACCGTCAAGGCTCCAGCCAACGACGTGTGGCCCTGGCTGGCGCAGATGGGTCAGGGACGCGGCGGATTCTACAGCTACGACTTCCTGGAAAACCTCGCCGGCCTGGACATCCACAGCGCTGACCGCATCCACCCGGAGTGGCAGGACATCAAAGTCGGCGATCGCTTTCACCTCGCACCAGCAGCTTCCGCGGACCTGGAAGTAGGGCTGGTGGACCCCGGCAAATCGCTCGTGCTTCGAGTTCCGCCCGGTTCACCCACCGGCCCGTTCGATTTCAGCTGGGCATTTATCCTGCAGCCGCAGCCCGACGGCACCACCCGACTGCTTGTGCGGGAGCGGTACGCCTACCGGCAGTGGTGGGCCCGGTGCCTGGTCGAAGCGGTGGAGGTAGTCAGTTTCATCATGTCCCGGCGGATGCTGCACGGGATCAGGAGCCGTGCTGAGGCGAACTCCTAGTACCCTGTCCGCATGCCTGTCTCCGCCGCACCTGAACTCGTCCTAGCCTCCGTCCGGCAACCCGGAGAGACCGAAAGTACGGACATTCACATCAGCCAAGGGGTTGTTACCCGGATTACGGCCGCAGAGCAGCGGCCGGACGACGCGAGCCCCGCTGGTGCCGGCATGACTGGTACCCGGATCGTTGACTGCGGTGGCCGGAGCGTCATCCCGGGCCTGTGGGACGAGCATGTGCACATGACCCAGTGGGCCATGGCCGCCAACCGGATCGACCTGTCGCACGCCGCGTCGGCGCGGAACGCCGTCGACGTCGTCCGTTCAAGTTTGGAAGACCGCCTGGGCGGCAATCGCCGCAAGGATGAGAACGACGGCGGCACCGGACCCACGCTGGTGGGCGTCGGCTTCCGCGACGCCGTCTGGGCGGACGTTCCCAGCCTGGCGATGCTCGATGCCGTGACTCACGGAGTGCCTTCAGCGCTGATCAGCCACGACCTCCACTGCGTCTGGCTGAACAGTGCCGCCGCACGGCGCTACGGCGTGGAGGTTGACGCCGGCGGCCTGCTGCGGGAGGACGCGGCGTTTGCCCTGACCCGTGAGCTGGGCCGGCTGCCGGATGCGGTGGTTGACGCGTGGGTGGGCGATGCTGCCCGGAAGGCCGCCGCCCGCGGCGTGGTGGGGATCGTGGACTTCGAGATGACCTGGAACCGCGATGTGTGGCTCCGGCGTATCAATGGCGGCTTCGGGTCCCTCCGGGTGGAGGCGGGCGTCTATCCCGAGCATCTGGACCGCGCGCGGCTCGAGGCCATGCGGACAGGGCAGGACATTCCGGGCGGGAACGGCCTGCTCCGCGTGGGCCCGCTCAAGGTTCTCATCGACGGCTCCCTCAATACGCGGACGGCCTACTGCGTGGATCCCTACCCGCACGGCGGACGGGGCCTGCTCACCGTCAGCGAACCGGAACTGCTTGCGCTGCTGGTCCGGGCCAGGGAGGCCGGCTTCGTTCCAGCGGTCCACGCGATCGGTGACGCCGCGAATCAAGTGGCGCTGAACGCCTTCGAGGCTGCCGGAATCCGGGGACGCATTGAACATGCCCAGTTTGTGCGGCAGGAGGACTTCGCGCGTTTTGGCCGGCTGGGCCTGACCGCGAGCGTCCAGCCGGCGCATGCCCTCGATGATCGCGATGCCGCCGACGCCAACTGGGGCGACCGCACCGACCGGGCCTTTCCGCTGCGGTCGCTGCTGGCCGCCGGGGCCACCCTGGCGCTGGGTTCGGACGCTCCGGTGGCGCCGCTGGATCCGTGGGCTGCGATGTCGGCCGCGACCACCCGGTCCAGCCTGGACGGACGCGCACCGTGGCACCCGGAACAGGCAATCACGCGGGAGGAAGCCCTGGCGGCGTCTGCCCGCGGCCGCAACCGGATCAGGGTGGGCGACCCTGCGGACATCGCGGTGCTGGACGACAACCCGCTCGGCGTCCCGGACGAAGTGTTCTCCTCGATGCCGGTAGCGGCAACGCTCGTTGCCGGCCGGTTCACGCACGGCGGCGGCTTGACACACGACGGCGGCTTGACGTAGGACGGCGGCTTGACACATGACGACCGGACGGGCGACGACGGCGGGATGGTTGCGTCCGGATCCTGACAAGAGCGCGAACGGACACTTACGGCCCTTACTCACCGCCCGCCGTCGTGCGCCAAGAGCGCGAACGGACACTTACGGCCCTTACTCACCGCCCGCCGCCGTGATTATCAAGCTGCGCAGATCAGCGCAGCTCTGCCTCTGACTCGCGAATGCGGGCAAACTCCTCCTCCGGCGCGCCCGCCACCAGGTGGTGGCGGCTGTGGAAGGCAAAGTAGAGCAGTCCGACGACGAAGATGCCGGCCGTGATTGCCGCGGCTTGGATGTCGACGAAGAACGTGGCAACCACCGCGATGATCGCAAGAACCAGTCCGACGCCGGTGGTCACCACCCCGCCGGGGGTGCGGTAGGGGCGGTGCAGTTCCGGTTCACGCTTGCGCAGCACGACGTGTGACAGGTTGAGCAGCACGTAGGACACGGCTGCGCCGAAAACGGCGATGTTGATGAGCTTGTCGCCGTCTCCCACTGCGGCGGCCAGGATGAAGCCGACGATGCCGGGGACGATCAGCGCCCAGGTGGGCGTTTTCCGCGAGTTGGTGCGGCTGAGCCAGGTGGGCAGGTACCCGGCACGGGACAGTGCGAAGAGCTGGCGGGAGTAGGCATAGACGATCGAGAAGAAGCTGGCCACCAGCCCGGCGAGGCCGGCGTAGTTCACAAATACAGCCAGGCCTTCGTTGCCGACTGCACGCAACGCGTCCGGCAGCGGGCTCGCGGACGAGCTCATCAGCGCGCTGCCGGCGCCGCCCGGGGCCAGGACCAGGACGGACAGGCCGGTGAATGCCAATACTGACATGGCCACGATGATGGCGCGCGGCATGTCCCGCTGCGGGTTTTCCGCTTCCTCGGCGGCCAGCGGCACGCCCTCCACGGCCAGGAAGAACCAGATGGCAAATACCAATGCGCCGATGATGCCGCCGAAACCGTTGGGCAGGAAGGCGCTGGCACCGGCCGCGTCGCTCACGGGAATGTCGAACAGCTTCGTGGCGTCGAAGTGCGGCATCATGCCGACGACGAACGCGATGAGGGCCACCACCGCGATGCCCGTGATGGCGAACATTGCCTTGAGCGCCTCGCCGACGCCAATGAGGTGGATGCCGATGAACAGCGCGAAGCAGACGAAATATACCGGCCAGCCGTCCGTGATGCCGAACAGCCCCAGGCTCTCCACATAACCGCCGATGAAGACGGCGATCGCGGCCGGGGCTATCGAGTACTCGATCAGGATCGCGAGTCCGGTGGCAAAACCGCCCAAGCGGCCCAGGGCGCGGCGGGCGAAGCCGTAGCCGGCGCCTGCCACCGGGAGCGCGGAGGACATTTCGGCCAGGCCGAAGACCATGCAGGCGTACATGACGCCCATCAGGACGAAGGCGATCAGCAGGCCGCCCCAGCCGCCGGCTTCGAGGCCGAAGTTCCAGCCCGAGAAATCACCGGAAATCACGTACGAGATGCCAAGGCCGGCCAGGAGAAGCCAGCCGGCGGCACCCCGCCTCAGGCTTCGCTGTTCAAAATACGCTTTGTCGACGGCGCGCTGTTCCGCGGCCGGAAGGGTTTCAGTCATGGGAGTCTCCAGGAAAGGTGGGAGTGAAGTTTGAGTCCGCAGGGAACAGGACCGGCGGGGCTTGGTCGCTGGGCCGGGGAACTGAGCCGGAGGCTCAGTCGAACAGCCAGGTGGGCGAGGCAAGGTAGCGCTCGGCGACGGCTACGGCGCCGGGGATCTGGGCCTCCCAGAGTTCGGCGGGCAGTGCGTCGGCGCGGTGGGTGGTGGTCCAGCCGAGCATGGTCAGCCGGCGGATCATGCTCAGGGCCGCCGCATGGATGAGGTCTGTTTCGGTGAGGGGGCGGACCGTGCGGTAGCCGGCCACCCAGCTCTTGGCGATGTCCGGCGCGTAAGGTTCATGTTCAATGAAGGACAGCGCGGAGGCGAAGTCGTAGAGCAGCCAGGAGAAGCCGCAGTCGTCAAAGTCGATCACGGTGAGTGCGCCGCCGTCGATCATGATGTTGGAAGGCCGCAGGTCCGCGTGCACCAGTCCCCAGCTTTCACCCGATACGGGAAGGCCGTCCAGCGCGGAGACGGCGGCGAATTCGGCGCGGCCCAGCACGGCCGCCTGTTCGGGCGTGAGGTCTGCGCGCCGCCAGTCCCCCCACCTGCTCGTTTCACCGAGCATGTCGCTCAGTTGCCAGGAGAAGCGGGTGAAGTCGGCCGGCAGCGGCCAGCGCTTGACCTGCTGGTGCAGGCGCGCCGTGGTCGCGCCGATTTCCGCGTAGTAAGGCCGCGGGTCGGCGAAGTCCTCCAGGATGTCCCCGGCTACGAAGGCAAACGCGACGCAGTGCCATTCGGACCCGCCCGGGTCCGTGAAGGTGTGCAGGAGGGCACCGCCGGCGGTGGGCACGACGTCGGGAACTCGCACTTCCGCTTCTTCCGCCAGGCGCCGTACCCAGGTCAGCTCGCCGGCGATCTGGCGGGCATCCCCCACATGGCCGGGACGGTGCACGCGCAGGACTGACACGGGAACGCCGTCCACCTCTATCCGGAACGTGGCGTTCTCCGAGACGGCGATCAGGGTGATCGCCGTCCGGTCCGGGGGAAGGCCCCAGGCGGCCGTGACGGTGTCGCCGATCCAGTCAGGGGCCGGTTCCCCGCGGCGCAGGCCGTTGAAGATGGCGAGCGGGGAAGTGTCTGTCATGGTGTTCATGGATGCTCCTCGGAGGCGAGGAGGGTTGGGCTCCAGTAGCGAGTATGGCACGGCGGAACCGGCCAGACCGCGCCGATCCGGAGGAATTTACGGCCTCGAAACAAAGCCGCGACTCGGAAACAAACCGTTCAATTTGCGGCCGCTTTTAGTAACGCCGCCTTAATCTGGCGGCGGTTTTTGGCGGCGGCGCCCAAACATACTGGAAGTACAGAAATTCGATCCGAGGGTTGGGCCCGTGAGGACGAAAATTGCACGCTTTGGCACTTAACAGCGAGGACACCACCCATGGCCATCCGTTCCACCATCATGGACACCAACAGCTTCCGCACGGAGGACGCCGCCGGCCTTGACCCCGAAACGCGGGTGCTGACCGAGCGCAGGGACACCGTGCTGGGCGCCTCCTACCGGCTCTTCTACCGCAACCCGGTGCATCTGGTCCGCGGCGAAGGGCAGTACCTGTGGGACGCTGCCGGCCGGAAATACCTCGACGCCTACAACAACGTGGCCAGCCTGGGCCACTGCCACCCGGCCGTCACGGCAGCCGTGACCGCGCAGATGCAGCAATTGAACACGCACACCCGATACTTGCACGAACGCATCCTGGACTACACGGACGACCTGCTCTCCACCATGCCGGCCGAGCTCGACAAGGCCATGTACATGTGCACCGGCTCCGAGGCCAACGACCTCGCCATCCGCGTAGCCAAGGCATACAGCGGCGGCGAGGGCATTATCGCCACGACGGAGGCTTATCACGGCACCTCCGACTTGACCTCGGGAGTCTCCCCGGCGCTGGGAACCGGGCAGCCGCTCTCACCCACTGCCCGCCTTGTTGCCGCGCCGGATGCTTACCGGTTGGGTGCCGAGGCCGGTCCGGAAGGCGCCGAACTCGGTACCTGGTTCGCCAACCGGATTCGCGCGGCGATTGCGGACATGGAAGCAAACGGGATCCGGTTTGCCGGGTTTATCGCCGACTCGATTTTCTCCTCCGACGGCGTCCTACCGGGCCCGGCCGGTTACCTGCGCGAAGCAGCCGAGGTCATCCACCGTGCGGGCGGCATCATCATCGCGGACGAGGTGCAGCCCGGTTTCGGTCGGACCGGCGAGTCGTTCTGGGGATTCCAGCGGCACGGCATAGTGCCCGACCTCGTCACGCTCGGCAAGCCGATGGGGAACGGGATTCCGGTCTCCGGGCTCGTGGCCAAGGCCGACGTCCTGGCCTCCTTCAGCGACACGATCCCCTATTTCAACACCTTCGGCGGCAACCCCGTGTCGATGGCTGCCGCCCAGGCGGTTCTGTCCACCATCCGCTCCGAGGGCCTGCAGGAGCACAGCCGGGTTGTCGGAGCGCACCTGCTTTCGGCACTTGCCGGTTTGGCGGACACCCACGAGTCGGTGGGTGACGTCCGGGGGGCCGGCCTGTTCATCGGCTTCGAGCTGGTCAAGGACCGCAGCACCCGCGAACCGGACCGGGAGCTCGCGCTGGCCGTGTTGGAACAGCTCCGGGACCGCGGTGTGCTGACGTCCGTGGCAGGGCCGCACGGGAATGTCCTGAAGTTGCGTCCGCCGCTGGCTTTCCAGCCCATGGACATCGACTGGCTGGTGGGGGCCCTCGACGAGTCGCTTTCCGCACTCGGCGCCTAGTTTGTATATTTTGGGACGATGGTGACGGGCACAGGCGGAGAGCCGGACAGAATGACGGCCGCCGATGCCGCCCACGCGGCACTGGCGCGGTTTGCGCGGGCGGAGATGTTTCGCCCGGGCGAACTGATGGGCAGTGAACGCGCTTTGGCTGAGCGGCTGGGCATTGGCCGGGCCGTCCTCCGGCAGGCGATCGACCGGATGGAGGCCGAGGGCACGGTCCGGCGGGTGCTGGGCCGCTCGGGAGGGGTGTTCTTCAACGACGGCCGGATCCAGCGGCACCTGAACACCGTGGAGGGCGTGCCCCAGATGGTGCTGCACCAGGGACGCGCCATCTCCACCACGGTGGTGCGTGCCGAGATGGGCCTGCCGCAACCGGACGAACGGCGGAACCTGCATCTGAACGGCGGGGATGCAGTGATGCGAATCCAGCGACTGCGGCTGGTGGACGGGACCTCGTGGTCACTGGACCTGTCCGTGCTGCCAGCCGCCCGCTTCCCGGGACTGCTGACGCATCCCCTGACGGGTTCGCTCTACCACCTGCTGACCACCGAGTACGGCCTGGAACTGGACCGGGCCGACGAGACGGTGGAGGCCGTGCCTGCCACGTCCGAGCAGGCGGGTGTGTTGGACATACCGCCAGGATCGGCACTGCTGGAAATCCGCAGGGTGGCCTGGGACGTGCAGGGAACTCCGGTGGAGTTCGCACACGATTTCTTCCGCGCAGACCGTACGCGCGTTCACATGCAGAAGTACGGAACCAATTGGAAACGGACAGTGCGGCTGGGACGCGACTAACCCTTTGGCTTTGGTGCCGTCCTGCCCCTAGCCCTTGACCCGGGCCTGGACCAGATTGGCAAACGGCAGGCGGCCGAATTCCTCACGGAAGGCGGCGTGATAGGCGGCCTCCGCCTGGTTCAGCCCACCGGCGGGCAACTCTTTCCAGGCTATGAGCAGGGACTTGGTGTTTGCGAGTTGCCAGATGAGCCGTCCGTCCCAGTGTCCGGGAGGCTTACCAATGCCAAAGTCCAGGAATTCCTGGATCTGCCGGCGCAGGCCGCGGTTGCCCTTGCTTCCGGGCCCGGCCTTTCCGACGTAGAGGACCTCCGCACAGTCCACCCATTCGGCAGCGAGCTTTTCGGCGGAGAGCGAGGGGTCCTTTTTCTTGAACACCCCGGCGGTGCTCTTGGCAAGGAACTGAACCTGGAATCCTTCAGGCTGGATAACGGCGAAGATCCCCGGCGCCTGCGGGATCCGGTTGATGTCGACGTCCGCGAAGGTCCTGAAGCCGGCGAAACCGTCTTCCCGGAGCGCCCTCTTGTTGACCTGCATGAGTGGGGGTCCTTGGCTCGTGAACTCGTGGAACGGCGGGGCCGCCAAAGAAACTCTAGCCGGATGCCAGCAACAAAGTTATAGTAAGCATGCTGATTAGTTGGCGAAATCATCGCCCCTCGTCAGGCATTCTTCAACCCTTTCTAGTCAAAGGAGACACCAATGAGCACGAAGGTCGAGAAGCGCATTCTGGTCAACGTCCCGACAAGCACGGCGTACAACCAGTGGACCCAGTTCGAGGAATTTCCGCACTTCATGGGTGGCGTGAAGAGCGTGGCCCAACTCAGCGACGATCGTCTTGAATGGGTGGCCGAAATCGCAGGTATCCGCCGGAAGTGGGAGGCGAAAATCCTGGAGCAGGTCCCCGACCGCAAGGTTGCCTGGGCCGCGACGGAAGGCGCAACCAATGCGGGAACAGTAACCTTCGAAGACGTGGGTGGCGGCCAGACTTCGGTGCAGCTTTCGCTCGAATACGAACCGGAAGGCATCGTAGAGACCATCGGCGACAAACTTCATGTCGTCGACCGTCAGGTGGAAGCGGATCTGAAGAGGTTCAAGGACTTCATCGAGGACGAGGGCTATGCAAGCGGCGCCTGGCGCGGGAGCGTCAATGAGGGCGCCTCTCCCGGCACTCCCGGAGTCGAGGCCGCCGAGGCCTCACGCGGCGATTCCGGCAGAGCCGGTGTGTCCGGAAAGGTCGCGGCGGGAGTGGGCGTTGCAGCGGCAGCAGCAGCAGGCGTGGCCGCGAGCATGCGCGACAAGGACACTGAGCCCACCCGTACCACGGCTCCAGTTTCCGAGACCCCGGTGTCGGCCGTTCCGGCCACCGATGCTTCCGGATACGTGCAGCCGCTGGATGAGGGCGGCACGGTGTCCGGCGATTCCGGCTCCGCGTTGAGTGACGAGCGGATCGCCAAGCCGTTCGACCAGACCAACGGGCTGGTGGACTTCGAAGGCGACTCGGACGAAACCGCCGACAGCGACACGAGAAGCGCCGCCGAGCGGCGGAACGAAGAAAACCGCGACGGCGGCCTCCCTCCCGCGGCGGGGAGCCTCGGCCAGCACTAGGGCTGTCTCGCTGGGGGCGAGCACCAGGGGCGTCGCCTCCCGTCCAGCACGGGAGGCGACGCCCCTTCCCCATGACCACTTAAATGTCGGTGGTCGCGGAGAGACTTGATGTATGGACGGCGGGCAGGAGCCGGAACGGGCTCCGGGAGCAGCGGACGCGGTGGCGATCACCGAGATGATCGCCACCCTGGCTTTCGCACGGCCTGCAGCAGACGGTGCGGGGATGATCGACCAGCTTCGTAAACTCGAGGAGCTGAAGTCCGCTGCAGCCGCGCTGCAGGTCAAGATCGCGGTTGCCTTTGACTTAAGCCAGCGCCGTGAACAGCTACGCGCGGGCGTCCCCGCCGACGAACTCGGCACCGGCGTCGCTGCACAGATCGCCCTCGCCCGGCGGGAATCGCCAGCCAAGGGCAGCCGGCTTCTGGGCCTGGCGAAGGCGCTCGTCACCGAGATGCCGCACACTCTCGCCGGGCTAGAGGCCGGCCGGCTCAACGAATGGCGTGCAACACTCCTGGTCCGTGAGACGGCCTGCCTTTCTCCTGCTGACCGCAGCGCCGTTGACGAGGAGTTGGCGTCCGACGTCGGGAAGCTCAGTGGAGCGGGCGACCGCGCGGTGATTGCCGCGGCACGGTCCGCCGCGTATCGGCACGATCCGAGGTCCGTTGCGGACCGTGCCAGCCACGCCGCCGCCGAGCGCCATGTCAGTCTCCGCCCCGCGCCCGACACCATGTGCTACCTAACGGCGTTCCTCCCGGTCGCGGAGGGTGTGGCCGTCCACGCGGCGCTCACCAGGCAGGCGGACGCCTTTCGATCCGACGGCGACCCCCGTTCACGCGGCCAGATCATGGCCGATGCGCTGGTGGAACGCGTCACGGGAACGGCAGGGGGAATCAGCGGGGTCCAGATCCAGCTGGTCATGACGGACCGCACGCTGCTCCAAGGCGACAGCGAGCCTGCCCGGCTTCCGGGCTACGGCGTGGTCCCCGCCGGGTGGGCCCGGGAGTTCGCTGCCCAGAGCCAAGGCCATGACCGGCCGCTGAACGTTTGGCTGCGGCGGCTCTACACTGCCCCGGGCAGCGGGGATCTCGTGGCAATGGACTCGAGGGCAAGACTCTTCCCGCCCGGATTGGGCCGCTTTATCCAGGTCCGCGACCACACCTGCCGCACGCCATATTGCGACGCTCCGATCAGGCATCTGGACCACGTCCTGCCCTGGCACAGCGGCGGAACCACCACTCAAAGCAACGGGGCGGGACTCTGTGAAGCGTGCAACCACATCAAGGAAGCCCCCGGCTGGCGCTGCCGTCCCAGTCCGGGACCCCGGCACACTTTGCAGCTGACAACGCCCACCGGGCACAGCTACCAGTCCACAGCCCCGCCGTTGCCCGGACACCAGCCGCCCGAAGCAGCCGCATCCCGCCGCCGGCGCGAACTCCGGCACCGGGCCAAGACGCTCAAGCGCGCCAGGATCAGGGCAGAGGCTGCCGCTGCGGCCTGACGCGGCGTTGAGCCAACCGGCTGAGGCGCGTACCAAACACGAAGACCTGCTTTAAACAACAAAGACCTGCAGGTACCTTCGCGATCTCGCTAAGAGACGGCCCGGACATTCACATGTCCCGAACGGCCCGCGTTATCTGAACGGTTACCTGCAGGCGCTTTAAGCGTACGCCCGCGCGGTCCGCCTGAAAATAGGCCGGGAGCCTCTTGCCACGGAGCCTGGATGAGGCGCCGTAACTTGTGATTTTGGAAATCCGCAGAACATCAACCCCGGCCAAAAGCGTAGAGTGGAACCAGACGCCTGATTCTGGACGCCGTGTGCTGAGGGAGAAATCGTGACGATTGACTGGGACGAAAAAAAGGCCCTGCTGCAGGAACCGAACATCGCTGCTGTAACCCAGCTTTGCGACGAACTGATGGAAAAGAAGCCGGGCTCAATAGTCCCGTACATCGACCCCGTCCATGACGAGGACGAATGCAGGATCGTCAGTCTCCATGTCAGCCCCGGCAAGGGCACCGAATCGGGCTTCGTGTCGCATTTCAACGACGACGAAGCAGCCCGGCGGGCCACGTCAATCTACGAAATCGTGGAACTCGATCCCCGCTACGTCATGCCGTGGAACGCCTACCCGTGGGTGCGCGACCCCGATTTGCCGTCCGCCCTCAACGTCCAGGAAAAGACGGACGGCCTGCGACCCTTCCGCCAGTTCCTGAAGATCAACAAGCGTGTCTCGGCCATCATCGCCCACGGCACGGATGCCCAGACCTTCCTCACCCTCTTCGAAAAGACCTACCACCAGTCCCTGAAGAACTCCGGCATCAAGATCTACAAGGCCAGCGCTCTCGGGGGCCGGGCCTTCGCGGTCTCGGCGAACAAGCAGGAAGAGCTGCTGAGCAAGAGCGTGGAGATCTACAAGGACGCGATGCAGCGCGCGGGGATCCAGCACCTCTAGCCGCTCCCCTACCCTTCGAGCAGCCTCCGCCGGTGCTTGAGCTCCTTAAGCCATGACCTGGTGACGATCGCCGAGAACGGCGAGCCGCCGTCGTCGTTCGTTCCGGCAAAAGCAGCGCCGCGCTCCAGGTCCGCCACCAACGGACCCGACGCCTTCAACCCCAGCTCCAGCACCTGGACAGCGGCGCGCTCGGCCAGCCCCAGGCCGGTGGCCCAGCCGAGAAAATGCTTCCGCGATATCCCTGTCCGCTTGCCGTCCAGCGTGAGGGCGAGCGTTTTGTCCCCGTAAACCACTGTGGAGGGGATGTCGTAGACCGGGGCGATGGACCACTCCCCCGACGGCTGCTGCACCATCGACACGTTCTTCGCATGCAGGTCGCCATTCCCGCTCAACCACGCAAAGGCAGCCTGGATGGCCAGATTCCGCAACGCAGGCAGGGGCGCTGCGCAGTATTCGGCCAGGGCGTGGCACACCCGCCCGTACGCCACGTTGTACTTGTCCGCCGGGTACAGCCCCAGCACCTGCGCACCATCCTCGACGGCGAGCCGCTGCACCGCGCCATGCGCGCCGCCAGCCAACGGGATCCGGTCAAACCGCTCCACCAGGAGCCCCGGCCGGGCCTCGACGTCCCGTATCAGCCGCACCCTGCTCAGCGGAATCCGCAGCTTGGCCGCGTAGCGGAACATCACCAGCTCGTTTTCCACCACATGCGGGAACTCGGGTGCATTGAGCTTGAGGATGTAACGCCGGCCCGCGCTGGCAACGGGCATGGAGATCATCCCCGCCGACAGCTTGTCCTGCACGCCGGCAAGTGCCACGGGGTCGATCAGGCCGGAATCGCCCAGCAACGCGTCGAAATCGACCGGCGCCTTCGGGTTCAGCTCGACGGCGTGCTCATCCGGGTCCAGCGGCTCGCCGTGGCCGACAATCTGCACATCCCCAACCGGGTTGGCGCCGGCCGCGATGAGGAGGGACAGTTCGTCGTCAACGCTCGTTTTCACCGATCGCCGCAGGGCATTCAGCCGCCTGCCCTCCGGCAGGAGACCCGTGAAGTACGGCGGCGCAGCCCCCGCCGCGGACAGCACCGGTTCAGTGCTCAGCGGCAGGGAACTGGCGACGGCGGGACCCCCCGCCGCGAGGTAGGCCGGCAGGTAGCTGAACCTGGTGCCGCCGTCGTGCCGTTCCAGCCGGGCTGCCAGCACTCCGGCCTTGTAGACATCCGCCACACGGTGCCTCACGGCCGGGCCTCCGGCAGCTGCCCGTCGATGGCGCGCGCCGCCGCCCGCGTCCGGGTGCTCAGCTGCAGCTCCAGCCCGAGCGTCTCAAGCAGCGCCAGGAGTGAATCCAGCTGCACGCTGCGCTTTCCCTGTTCAACGAAACGGACAAACCGCTCCGACACCCCTGCTAGCTGGGCAAGGTCGTGCTGGGTCAGCCGCAGGGTTGTCCGTCGTGCCCGGACCTCGGCTGCGAGCCTGTCGGTGAACGCCTCGGCCATCCCGGACCCCTCTCGACAGGCACGAACGTACCGTTTCTAGCTGGATTACCAGTCTAAGAGCGCGAGCGCGACAACGTAAAGGGAAAATCGGAACGAACGTACCGAGGGTATGGATCCGACATAGCGTCAGTGTTGACACCCCATGTGACCCGTGCCATATTTAAAGCGTGAACCTGTCAGACAGCCGGACAGCAGGACAGCCTCTCGCCCGCCTCAGCGCGGCAGAGGCCGTCTTCAACGTCCTCCGCACGGACATCGAGTCCGGCAAACTCAAGGTCGGCGCCAAGCTCAGCTCCGAAGCCACGCTCGCCCAGCAGTACGGGGTGAGCCGCTCCGTAGTCCGCGAGGCGTTGCGTTCCTGCAACGCCCTCGGCCTCACTACCACCAAAACCGGCCGCGGCACCTTTGTTGTGGCCAGCCGGGTTGCCAAAGACCTGGTGCTCGGCCAGTACTCCGCGCTGGACCTCACCGAGGCGCGCCCGCATATCGAGGTTCCGGCGGCCGGCCTGGCCGCCCAACGCCGGACCGCCGAGGAACTGGAAGGGCTGCGGGAGATCGTGGCCGCTATGGTTGCGGAGGACGACCCCGAAGCCTGGGTGGCCCTCGACTCCGGCTTCCACGCAGCCATTGCCCGCGCCAGCCACAACCAGGTGTTCGAAAACGTGGTCGCCGACATCCGCGGCGCCCTGGCGCACCAGTCCGAAACCCTCAATATGGTGGCCGACCGCCAGCACGCCTCCGACCAGGAGCACCAGCGGATCCTGGCCGCCATCGAATCCGGCAATTCCGCCGAAGCCAGCGCCGCTATGCAGGAGCACCTGCAGGCCGTAGGCGCCGCCCTCGACTCCATCCTCGGCCAATAGCCGCAAGCCACTCGCAACTAACAACCGACGCCCCATACGTAACCCAAGGACTCCATGCTTTCCCCTGCCTTGCCCGTCCATGCCCAAGCTCCGAACCCGGACGTAACAGCCCTGCCGCGGCACGCCCCGCTGGCCGTGCAGATCCGCGACGGGCTCGTGGAAAGCGTCCACTACGGTTCGGTGATCGCCACCGCCCCGGACCAGACTGCTGACGGCGGCGTCCGCGCGCTGGTCTCGGCGGGTGACCCCTTAGCTCCTTTCTACCCGCGGTCATCGCTCAAGCCGCTGCAGGCCGTGGCCATGGTCTCCGCCGGCCTCGACCTCCCCGCGGATCTCCTTGCCCTCACCGCCGCCAGCCATTCCGGGGCGGCAATGCACCGCGACGGCGCCCTCCGCATCCTCGAAATGCACGGGCTGACCGCCGACGCCCTGGGAAACAGCACCGACCTCCCGTACGGCCCCGACGAACGCGAAGAATGGCTCCACGCCGGCGGCATAGCAACGCAGATCACGCAGAACTGCTCCGGCAAACACGCCGCCATGGCCGCAACCTGCATCATCAACGGCTGGCCGGTCCTCGGCTACCTCGATCCTGAGCATCCCCTGCAGAAACTCGTGGCCGCTACCGTCCGGGACATCACCGGCGAAGAGCCCGAGCGCACCAGCACCGACGGCTGCGGCACACCGCTGTTCGCCCTCACCCTCCGCGGCATGGCCCGGGCGTTCGGCCGCCTTGCCGCCGCTGTGGTGACCGACCCCGGAAGTCCGGAAGCCGCCGTCGGCCGCGCCATGATGCAGCACCCCGAAATGGTGGCCGGCGAGGGCCGCGACGTCACCGAACTGATGCGCCTGCTCCCGGGAGCGGTGGCGAAGGACGGCTTCGAAGGCGTGCAGCTCGTGGGACTGCCGGACGGCCGCGCTGTGGCAGTCAAGATTTCCGACGGCGGGGACCGCGCCCGCATGCCGGTCACCGTCCGCGCACTGGAAGCGCTCGACGTCGACACCTCACCGCTCGCGGGCATCGCCACCGGTGTGGTCCTGGGCGGCGGCCGCCCCGTCGGGCAGCTGACGGCCACCGACTTCGTCCCGGCAACCTAGCCGCCCCCCACCAACCCGTCTCCCCAGCTACGTCCCGAGGATATCCATGACCGACACCGCATCCCCCGCCGACTTCCGTTCCGAACACGACCTCCTGGGTGACCGTGATGTCCCCGCCGCCGCGTACTGGGGTGTCCACACGCTCCGGGCCGTGGAGAACTTCCCCATCACCGGCCAGCCGCTCTCCTCCAACATGTACCTGGTCCGGGGCCTGGCCGCCGTCAAGCTGGCCGCCGCCCGGACCAACCGCGAACTGGGCCTGCTCGACGGCGGACGCGCCACCGCCATCGAGGCAGCCTGCACCGACGTCATGAACGGCAAACTCAGCGACCAGTTCGTGGTGGACGTCATCCAGGGCGGCGCCGGGACGTCCTCGAACATGAACGCCAACGAGGTCATCGCCAACCGGGCCCTGGAAATCCTCGGACACCCCAAGGGCGACTACGCCCGCCTGCACCCGAACGACCACGTCAACCTCAGCCAGTCCACCAACGACGTCTACCCCACGGCCGTGAAGCTGGGCACCATCTTCGCCGCCCGCGAACTCCTCGCCGCCCTGGCCGAACTCGAAGACGCGTTCGCCGCCAAGGCCGCCGAGTTCCGCACCGTGGTGAAAATGGGACGCACCCAGCTCCAGGACGCCGTGCCCATGACCCTCGGCCAGGAATTCGGCACCTACGCCGTCACCATCGGCGAGGACCGGCTGCGCCTGGCCGAAGCGGACCTGCTGATCCACGAAATCAACCTCGGCGCCACCGCCATCGGCACCGGCCTGAACGCCCCGGCCGGCTACGCCGAAGCAGCCTGCCGGCACCTAGCCGAAATCACCGGCCTGCCCCTGGTCACCGCCGTGGACCTCATCGAGGCCACCCAGGACGTCGGCGCGTTCGTGCACCTCTCCGGCGTCCTCAAACGCGTGGCCGTGAAACTCTCCAAGATCTGCAACGACCTGCGCCTGCTCTCCTCCGGCCCCCGCGCCGGACTGGGCGAAATCAACCTGCCCGCCGTGCAGTCCGGCTCCTCCATCATGCCCGGCAAAATCAACCCGGTCATCCCGGAAGTAGTCAGCCAGGTCGCCTACGAAGTCATCGGCAACGACGTCACCATCACCATGGCCGCCGAAGCCGGGCAACTCCAGCTCAACGCCTTCGAACCCATCATCGTCCACAGCCTCCACAAGAGCATCTCCCACCTCGAAGCCGCCTGCCGCACCCTCACGGCACGCTGCGTCCGGGGCATCACCGCCAACACCGAACACCTCCGCCTCACCGTCGAACAATCCATCGGCCTCGTCACAGCCCTGAACCCCCACCTCGGCTACACCACCGCAACCGCCATCGCCCAGGAAGCCCTCGCCACCGGCAAGGGCGTTGCCGAACTCGTCCTCGAACACCAACTGCTCACCGCCGAGCAACTGGAAGAGCTCCTCAGCCCGCAACGCCTGGCCAACCTCAGCAAGTAGTCCCCCACCTAAGGACCCTTCATGACACAGCCCCAACAGGACACTGCCCAAAAGCAGGCCATCACCGACCACACCATCCCGGCACACGCCCACGCTTCAGAAGCCACCCTCCACCGCGAGGATGAGGGCTACCACAAGGGACTCAAGCCCCGGCAGGTCCAGATGATCGCCATCGGCGGCGCGATCGGTACCGGTCTCTTCATGGGCGCCGGCGGCCGGCTTGCCACCGCCGGACCGGCCCTCATCATCAGCTACGCGGTGTGCGGCTTCTTCGCCTTCATGATCCTGCGCGCCCTCGGCGAGCTTGTGATGCACCGCCCCTCGTCGGGATCGTTCGTTTCCTATGCCCGTGAATTCTTCGGCGAGAAGGCGGCGTTCGTCACCGGCTGGCTGTACTGGCTGAACTGGGCGATGACCGCAATCGTGGACATTACCGCCGTCGCGCTTTACATGAACTTTTTCAAGAAGTACTGGGCACCCATTGCCGACGTTCCGCAGTGGGTGTGGGCGCTGACGGCCCTGATCCTGGTGCTCGGCCTGAACCTGATCTCCGTCAAGGTCTTCGGCGAGCTGGAGTTCTGGTTCGCGCTCATCAAGGTGGTGGCGCTGGTGACCTTCCTGGTGGTAGGCATCTACTTCGTCATCTTCGGCACGCCCGTGGACGGCCAGCAGGTTGGCTTCAGCCTGATCGCGGACAGCGGCGGCATGTTCCCCAACGGGCTGCTGCCTGCCATTGTGGTGATGCAGGGCGTGGTGTTCGCCTATGCTTCGATCGAACTGATCGGAACCGCGGCCGGTGAAACCGAGAACCCGGAAAAGATCATGCCCAAGGCCATCAACACGGTGATCTTCCGGATCGCGGTGTTCTACGTCGGCTCCCTGGTGCTGCTTTCCCTGCTCCTGCCGTACACCGCATACAAAGCCGGCGAAAGCCCGTTCGTCACCTTCTTCGGTTCCATCGGCGTCGAAGGCGTGGACGCCATCATGAACCTGGTGGTCCTCACGGCGGCGCTGTCCTCGCTCAACGCCGGCCTGTACTCCACCGGTCGCATCATGCGCTCCATGTCCGTCACCGGCTCCGCTCCGAAGTTCGCGTCCCGCATGAACAAGGCCGGCGTCCCGTACGGCGGTATTGCACTGACCGCGGCGGTGGCCGTCCTAGGTGTGGTGCTCAACGCCATCGTTCCCGCCGAAGCTTTCGAGATTGTCCTGAACGTGGCATCCCTGGGCATCATCAGCACCTGGGCCGTGATTGTGCTGTGCCAGATGCAGCTGGCCCGGCTGGCCAAGCGCGGCGAACTCCTCCGCCCGGCGTTCCGGATGCCCGGCGCCCCCGTGACCGGCTGGATCACGCTGGCGTTCCTGCTGGCAGTGCTGGTCCTGATGGCCTTCGATTCGCCAGTGGGAACCTGGACCATCGCCTCGTTGGTGATCGTGATTCCGGCGCTGATGCTGGGCTGGCGTCTCTGCCGGGACCGCGTCCTCGAGCTCGCCGCAGTCCGCGACGGCTTCACCGGCCCGTACCCGCTGGTCGCCAACCGCCCGGGCCCGGGGGCGAAGAACAAGAGCTAAACACATACCGCTAGCCACGCGTTCCACCGGCGACGCGTTTCAATAGCGCGAACGGACACTTGCGGCCCTGAAATCCTCGGATTCAAGGGCCGCAAGTGTCCGTTCGCGCTTTGGTGTGGGGGCTTAAGTGTCCGTTCGCGCTTTGGTGTGGGGCTGCACCTGACTCGGTAGCATGAAGCCATTGCGTGCAGTTCCACCACCAGCGCGGGTCCTGGCAATCCGGGACCGGGGAAGAGGTAGCTCATGTCAGGATCCAAACTTGCGGTGGTGGGAGCCGGAAGCGTCGGCACCTCACTGGCGTACGCTGCCTTGATCCGGGGTTCGGCCAGCAATATCGCCCTATTCGATGTCAATGCCCTCAAAGCGGAGGCGGAGGTCCTGGACCTCGCCCACGGCACGCAGTTCGCCGCGGCGGCCGCCACCGTCACCGGCGGCGGAGACATCGCCGTGACTGAAGGCGCCGACGTCGTGGTGATCACGGCCGGCGCCAAACAGGCGCCGGGCCAGACGCGCCTGGACCTGGCCGGAACGAACGTCCGCATCCTCGAACAGCTCATGCCGCAACTGCTCCAGCATGCCCCGGACGCGGTCTATGTCCTGGTCACCAACCCCTGCGACGTTCTCACCGTGGCGGCGCAACAGATCTCGGGGCTGCCGCCGGAACGTGTCTTCTCCTCCGGCACCGTGCTGGATACGTCGCGGCTGCGCTGGCTGCTGGCCCGCCGTGCCGGCGTCTCCGTGGCCAGTGTCCACGCCAGCATGGTGGGCGAGCACGGCGACACGGAGTTCCCGGTGTGGTCCGGCGCCACGATCGGCCCGGTCCCCATCCGGGACTGGGAAGTGGACGGCGAACGGGTCTTCACCGCGGATTACCTCACCGAGACAGCCCGCGAAGTGACGCAGGCGGCCTACAAGGTCATCGCCGGCAAGGGGGCCACCAACTACGCGATCGGTCTCTCCGGTGCGCGCATCGTGGAAGCCCTGCTCCGGGACGAGAACGCCGTGCTGCCCGTTTCCACCGTCCTGGACGGCCCCTACGGAATCTCCGGCGTGGCGTTGTCCCTTCCCAGCATCGTGGGGCGCGGCGGCGTGCACCGCGTGCTTCACACGCCCATGGACGACGGCGAACTGGCGGCTCTGCAGCATTCGGCAGACACGCTGCGGAACACAATGGGTACGCTGGGAATCTAAGGGCCGCACCCTTCGTTGAACGGTGCGGACACTACAGCCGCACTGCACGCGGTACCAAGGGAAGGGAGAACGCTGTGCCTCAATTTGCCGGTTCCCTGTCCCTCCCTGTGAGTCGTCGGCTTCGGGCCGCCCTGATTCTTGGCGTCCTCGCAATCCTGGCCGGATTCATCGGCATGCACGTCATAGCGTCCGCGCACACCCAGCACGGCCCGGGCGCCCTGGCAGCCTCTCCCGCCGGCGCCCACGCAACCCACGCCGCGGCACCGAGTGCAACGGCGCATGTGGCGCCCGATGCCATGGCGGACGGCACAGTTCACGCCGCAGCCTTGGATCCGGCGTCCGCCCGGCCCATGGGCAGCAGCGCACCGGAGCCGCCGCCGTCATGCGTCTCCACCGGCGAAACCGGTGACAGGGCTGCCCCGCACGCAAGCTGCATTCCCGCACCGGCCACCGCGGTCCTGTCAGCGCCGCCCCCCGGCACCACATCTTTCACCGGTCCGGAACCCTCCGTGGACACCGGCCGGGTGCTGCACGCGTACACACACCTGCCCGACAGTCCAACGCCCGGCGAACTCTCGATTAGCCGGACGTAAACCGGGAGCTGCACCGTGACGCTTCCGGTGCTTCCACCTGCCCGCTGGATGCCTGTTCCCCGCGTTGAACCCCCGCGCACCGAAGCCAGGCAGCCGCCCCTCCCGGCACCCATGCCGGATTCCCGAAGGACACCATTTACATGAAGAAGCCAATCACTCTTTCAGCCGCTGCCCTGGCCGCGGTCATCACACTCGCCGGTTGCGGCTCGAATGCCACCACCGGCTCCTCAACGATGCCCGCGGACCACGGGGCCATGAGCTCCAGTTCCGCGCCAGCCGGCAGCCCTGACTCCATGGGCCACAACTCCGCGGACACGCTATTCACCCAGTCCATGATTCCGCACCACGCACAGGCCGTGGAAATGAGCGCCATGATGCTCGGCAAGCAGGGCGTCAACCCGGCCGTCACGGAGCTGGCCACCAAAATAAAGGCCGCACAGGGCCCGGAAATCGACCAGATGAACGGCTGGCTCAAGGGCTGGAACGAACCCACCGCCATGGCCGGGCACGGCGAAGCAGGCCACAGTATGTCCGGCATGATGAGCGACGACGACCTCAAGGCACTCGACGCCGCACAGGGCAAGGAAGCTGACAAGCTGTTCCTCACCCAGATGATTGCGCACCACGAGGGCGCCGTGCAGATGGCAAAGGCCGAAATAGCCGACGGGCAGAACAGCGACGCCGTGAAGCTCGCCCAAGGAATCGTTACCGCCCAGGAGTCCGAAATCAAGGAAATGAAGGAGCTGCTGGCCACCGCGGCTCAGTAGCGGCGGAGTCGGCGACGGGCCGCAAGTGTCTGTGAGCGCTGTAGGAGCGGCGGATAGGTGCGGTAGCCGGGTTGCGGCGGCGTAATGCAACGCCGCCGCAACCCTGCGGAGCGCCGGTTCGCATATGCTCAGCTGAGAAGTTCACGCTGGCTCAACGACGAACCACCACAGGAGAAACGCTCATGACCACCTGGCGGATCAGGGATTTCCATTCGGCCGACCTTGACGGCATCCTGCACCTCTGGGAATCGCTCAAGGCCACCAACGTGGAGCCCGTCTACGCGCTCTCCGAAGTCCTGGCCTCCTGCGAAAAGGACCACGCCGTGGTGGCGGTGCAGGGCGATATGGTGGTGGGCGCCGCCGTCGGTCGCGCCGCGCACGACCAGGGCTGGATCGTTTTCCTGGCCACCCTCCCCGAATACCGGGGCCGCGGGATCGGGACGTCGCTCCTCGCCGCCGTCGAAAACCGGATGGCCCCGCACGGGCTGAACAAGCTGTCCGCGCTGATGCCGGAGTCCGAAACCCGGGTGGAGGCCTTCCTCGGCCGGGGCTTCGTGCTCAAAAAAAACCTGCGCTACTTCGAACGGACCATCCCGGTCCAGCGCCAGGAGCTCGAACCCCTGGGCCTCCTTGGCGGCCGCATCCTGGCCCGCGACCTCTGGGAGAACGTGGCCGGCATGCGCAACGAAAAGGAACTGCTGGAACGCCGGCTGGTTCTCCCTCTTGCCGAGGCGGACCTGGCGGACGAATTCGGCGTGGTGCCGCCCCGCGCCGTCGTCCTCTTCGGCCCTCCCGGCACCGGCAAGACAACGTTCGCGAAGGCCATCGCGTCCCGGCTCGAATGGCCCTTCGTGGAAGTATTCCCCTCCCGGCTCGCGGCCGACCCCAAGGGCCTGGCCGGAGCCCTCCGGGAAACCTTCCTGGAGATCGCCGAGCTGGAACATGCCGTTGTATTCATAGACGAGGTGGAGGAGATTGCGTCCCAGCGCTCTGGCGAGCCGCCGTCGCCGCTCCAAGGCGTCACCAACGAACTCCTGAAAATCATCCCGGCCTTCCGCGAGCAGCCCGGCCGCCTGCTGGTCTGCGCCACCAACTTCATCCGCGCCCTGGACACCGCCTTCCTGCGCCACGGCCGGTTCGACTACGTGATCCCCATCGGCCTGCCCGACCGCCAGGCCCGGGAGGCCATGTGGCAGCGGTTCATTCCGGCTGCCGTGGTGGACGACGTGGACGTGGAGCTGCTGGTGGACCGCACCGAGGGCTTCTCCCCCGCGGACATTGAGTACGCCGCCCGGAGCGCCTCCCAGCGTGCCCTGGAAAAGGCAGTGTACGACGACGGCGGGCTGGCGTCCGGGGGCACCGCGTCAGTTCGCGAGGCGGTCCGAAAGGGTCCCGCCACGCAGGACTATCTCGACGCGATTGCGGACACCCGGACCACGGTGAGCAAGGAGGTCCACCAGGACTTCCTTGAGGACATCGACTCGCTGGGCCGGGTGTAACAGCCGGCTTGATTCTGTTCCTCACGGTTGTCAGCGGCATCGCCTGGACGGCGGTGTACGTCGAGGCAATCCGGATCGGATTCCGGGACCGGAGTTATTCGATCCCGGCGGCAGCCTTGGCATTGAACTTCGCGTGGGAAGCCATTTATGCCTCGCGTTCCGTGGCAACCGCGCTGTCCGTCCAGGGTGTGTTCAATATCGTGTGGGCGCTGGCGGACGTTGCCATCCTGTACACGTTCTTCAGGTTCGGCCGGGCCGAGCTCCCAGCGTGGGTGACGCGGAAACTCTTCCTGGCCTGGGCCCTGCTCCTGGGGGTCACCGCCCTTGCCGTGCAGCTGCTGTTTGTCGCGGAGTTCGGCTGGGACGCGGCTCCGCGCTACTCGGCGTTCCTGCAGAACCTGCTGATGTCCGGGTTGTTCATCGCCATGTTCGTCGCCCGCGGCGGCGCCAGGGGCCAGTCCCTGCTCATCGCCGTCGCCAAATGGATCGGAACACTGGCGCCCACTATCGTGTTCGGCTGGTACACCTATT
Source organism: Arthrobacter sp. LjRoot78 (assembly GCF_964254335.1). Taxonomy (NCBI): domain Bacteria; kingdom Bacillati; phylum Actinomycetota; class Actinomycetes; order Micrococcales; family Micrococcaceae; genus Arthrobacter; species Arthrobacter sp. LjRoot78. The sequence goes on from NZ_CAXUTG020000001.1 coordinate 4,450,198, forward strand.
CGCCCCTGATTCTGGGCGTCGGCGCCCTCTGCAGCGTCTTCGACCTCGTGTACATCGGCTTGATGCTGCGGACGCGGACCGGGCGGTCTGGAGCCGCTGCCGTTCCCGCCGGTACTCTTTGAGCCATGTCCAACAATCCCCTCCGGCATGCCATGGCCCGCATGGGCGGCCGCGACCCGCATGAGCAGCACCGGGCAGCCACCCCGCTGGAGCTGTTTTTCGACCTCACCTTTGTCATTGCGTTCGGAGTGGCCGGAAGCCAGTTCGCCCACGAGATTGCCGGGGCCCACTTCGGTGCAGGGCTGCTGGGGTTCTCCTTCACGATGTTTGCCGTGATCTGGGCGTGGATCAACTTCACCTGGTTCGCCAGCGCGTACGACACCGACGACTGGGTCTTCCGGGTGGTCACCATGATCCAGCTGCTTGGCGTGCTGATTCTGACCATGGGCATCGAACCCCTCTTCCACTCGCTGGTGGAAGGCACCCATGTGGACAACGCCGTGATCGTGGGCGGCTACGTGATCATGCGCCTGGCCCTGGTGTTCCAGTGGCTGCGTGCGGCGCGGCAGGACCCGGCCCGCCGCCAGACCTGCCTGCGCTACGCAACCTACCTTGGGGTGGTGCAGCTCGGCTGGATCGCGGTGCTGGTCGTCCAGGCGGACCTGCTGACCACTATCCTGATGACCGTGCCCCTGTACGTGCTGGAAATGGCGACGCCGTACGTGGCCGAGCGCTCCATGCGGACGCCGTGGCACGCGCACCACATTGCCGAGCGCTACGGCCTGCTGGCCATCATTGCCCTCGGCGAATGCCTGATCGGCGCGATCGAAACGCTCCGCGCCATCGTGTCCAATCACGGCTGGAGCGTGGACGCGGCTCTGGTGGGCTTCGGCGGAACGGCACTGGCGTTCGGTATGTGGTGGATCTACTTCATCCTGCCCGCCGGCCGGGCCCTGCACCTCCAGCGGCACCGCTCCTTCTTCTTCGGCTACGGGCATATCCCCATCTTCGCGGCCATCGCGGCAACAGGCGCAGGCCTGCACGTGGCGGCCTATTACATCGACCACGAGGCACACATCGGCGCCGCCTTGGCCGTGGCCAGCATCGCCGTGCCCGTGGCCATTTTCAAGGCCTCGCTTACGGCGATGTTCAGCGTGATGATCTGCGTGGACCGCACCGTCATTGCCGTGGCCGCGGGCGTCCTCGCGGCGCTGGCCGGCAGCGTGGGGCTCGCCGCCGCCGGGGTCTCGGTGCCCGTCTGCCTGCTGGTGATCGTGCTGGCGCTGGGCGTTTCGATTGTCATTGACGAGAAGCGCGGCACCCACAGGATGAACGCAGCGCTGGAGCAGATGGAACGGGCGGTCTCGACAGGCTCCACCCCCAAGGAGTGACCTTCGGCCCTTCAACTGCACCGCCGCTGCTGCCAGAGTGACACTGGGGCGGGAAGCCCCCGCCCGTGAAGGTGGCTAGCATGAACCCTGTCGTCACGACCACACATGGCCAGCTGCGCGGCAGCGTCGAGGACGGCGTGCACCGTTTCCTGGGCATTCCGTACGCCGCGCCCGCGTCCGGAGCGAACCGGCTCCGTCCGCCGCGGCCCGTCCAGCCCTGGACAGAAGTCCGCGACGCCACCCACTACGGCGCAGCTCCCTTCCAGCTGTCTCCCCCGGAAAGTGCCGGCACGGAATGGGACACTGAGCTGGCCGGCGAGGATTGCCTGAACCTCAACGTCTGGACACCGGACCCGGGCAGCGCCGGCCTGCCGGTGATGGTGTGGATCCAGGGCGGCGCGTTCGAAATCGGCTCGACCGCGGCCTACGACGGCCGGAACTTCGCCCGGGACGGCGTCGTATGTGTGGTGATCAACTGGCGGGTGGGCGCGGACGGTTTCCTGGACCTTGGTGACGGGCAGGCCAACGTCGGTCTCCTCGACCAGGTCGCTGCCCTGGAGTGGGTCCGCGGGAACATCGCAGCTTTCGGGGGTGATCCCGGCAACGTCACTGTCTTTGGCCAGTCAGCGGGTGCCATGAGCATCGGCGTCCTTCTCTCGATGCCGCGCGCCGAGGGCCTGTTCCGGCGGGCCATCCTGCAGAGCGGCGCAGCCCACCATGCGATCCCCACCGAGACCGCCCAAAGAATCGGCGGGTTCCTTGCCGAGAAGCTGGGGGTTCTGCCAACCCGGGAGGCAATGGCAGCGGTACCCGCTCAGCGATTCCTCGCGGCACAGGCGGAGTTGAAGGCGGATCTCTTTGCCGGCCCGGACCCCGCGCGCTGGGGACAAGAGGTGGTCTCCGGCTCGATGCTCTGGCAACCGACAATCGACGGCGACGTCATCCCCCGCAGCCCCATCGAACGGATCGCTGCCGGCGCCGGGTCCACGGTGGACGTCGTGGTCGGCACCAATACCGAGGACTGGAAGCTGTTCCTCGCCATCACCGGTGTCATCGCGAAGGTCACGGAGCAGGACCTGGTGGAATCGAGGAGCGTGGACGGCTTCCCGCCCATTGCGGCATACGGGCTTCCCGCCGAGACGGCATACCGCGAGTACCGCTCCCACTATCCGGACAGTGCTCCCGGCGACGTGCTCGCCGCTGTGGAAACGGACTGGTGGGTGCGGATTCCGGCACTCAGCCTGGCCGATGCCCACGTGACGTCGGCGACTTCAGCGCGTACTTTCATGTACGAGTTCGCCTGGCCAGCGCCCGGCCTCGGCGCAGTCCATGCCGTGGAAGTGCCGTTCGTCTTCGACAGCCTGGACACGCACTCGAGGTTGTTCGGACCGTTGCTCGGGGCAGAACCGCCGCAGGAACTGGCTGATGCCATGCACGCCGCCTGGGTTTCGTTCGCGGCCACCGGCGATCCCGGCTGGCCGGGCTACGACCTCGAGCGCAGGACCACCATGCTCTTCAATACCGATTCCCGTGTGGTGTACGACCCCCGGGCCTGGGAGCGCGAACTGTGGGAGGGCATCCGCTAGGACTCGTAGGAGAGGTTCTCGTAGTCGGTATCGTCCGCCTCGTCCAGGCGGTCGTCCAGTTCCTCGAGCAGCCAGGGGTTCACCCGCGCCAGGATCTTGCGGACTTCTTCGACGGGGACGGCGTCGTAGAGCACCGGCCTGGCTTCGTCGTAGCGGGTCACCGGCGGCTTGTCCGGCCACTTTTCAGCCAGGGCCTTGACGCGCTCCGGCAGTGAGTTGTGCGCGTTGTCCGCGATCTTGACCAGCGTGGCGTCGTGATCCTCGGCAATGAACCGGATGCCGGCCTGGTAATCGTCCGGGTTGTCGTGCAGCCGCTTGGTGACACGCTCGATGATGCCCACCGCGCGCTCGGAGACGCCCATATCCAGCAGTGCCTGCCGGGTGATCGGGGTGTCCTCAGCAATATCGTGCAAGTAGCCGGCAATCCGGATGTCGTCGTCGAAATCCGCCAGGGCATCCCCGACGGCGAGGACATGTTCGCGGTACGGCCGCTTGAGCTTGTCCTTCTGACGGTTGTGCGCCACTTCGGCGAGGACCTTCGCCGTCTCAACAGTGAATCGTGGCTGAGGGACGCTTGCGTCCGTGGTTCCTGTGTCTGGCATGGCTCCAGCCTACGCGCCTAGGCGCCTGTGGCTTTGCCCATGCCCGTGCCCGTGCCCGGAACACCTGGCCACACCCACGGCTCCCGCGGCAGCGCCGACGGATCAAAGGATTGCAGGACCCGCGGCAGCGGTCCCGGCGGGAGCCCGAGCGATTCGAGAAGGATGCCCCGAACCCGGCTGGCGTCCAGTCCGGCGTCGGCCAGGTCGGCCAGCGTTACGGCTCCGTCGCGCTTGGCCAGCCGGGCGCCGTCGGCATTCGCTACCAGCGGCACGTGAACATATTCCGGGACGGGAATATTCAACAGCGAAGCCAGGTATGCCTGCCGGGGCGTGGACGGCAGCAGATCGTCCCCGCGGACCACCTGGTCAATACCCTGCGCGGCGTCGTCCACCACCACCGCCAGGTTGTAGGCAGTCACCCCGTCATTGCGGCGGAGCACAAAGTCGTCCACCACGCCCGTGTAGGTTCCGTGCAGCCGGTCCTCCACCGTCCAGTCGGTGACAGCCGAACGCAGCCGGATGGCGGCGGGCCGGATGGTCCTTTTGAACTCCCGTTCGGCCGGGTCAAGGTTCCGGCACGTCCCCGGGTAGGCGCCCTGCGGGGCGTGCGGCGCGGACGGCGCCTCCTGGATTTCACGCCGGGTGCAGAAACATTCATACGTCAGCCCTGCGCCAGCCAGTCCACGGATCGCCTCCGCATACAGCGGCTCGCGTTCGGTCTGGCGCACGACGCCGCCGTCCCAGGTCACGCCAATGGCTGCCAGATCGCGGAGCTGCTCCGCCTCAGCACCCGCTCGGGCGCGGTCCAGGTCCTCCACGCGCATCAGGAACCGCCGGCCGGTGGAGCGGGCAAACAGCCACGCGAGGATCGCCGTCCTGAGGTTTCCGACATGGAGTTCGCCGGAAGGGCTCGGGGCAAAGCGGCCGGCTGAAGTCATGGCACCAGCCTAGGCGTTTTGACCATGGAGGTTAGTGGCGCCCCGGACAACACACGTTCAAACAACACAAGAGCCCCTCAGCTACCGATGACTTCGGGGATCCGACGTCGGGAGCTCAGGGGCTCTTGCCGTGTTTGTTGAAAGACGATGCGTGAACAAGTGTCAATCAGCGGCGGCCTCCTTGCGGGAAACCTGTTCCAGGGACCGGGTGGTGTACCGGGGGTCCTGTAGCCTGCGGGATTCGGCGGTAGCCTGCGTCCCTTTGTTGCCATCATTTCAGCAGAAGACCTACAGTAGGCGCAACGAGCATGCGCTTCACTGGTCAGACTGATCAGTCGTCAGCGCGCCATCAGGCAGGAAGTGATCAGATTGCAGGAACTGGATCCGACGGACCGGCGGATTCTAGCCGCACTGGACGACGACCCCCGCATGCCCATCATGGTGCTGGCGCAGAAGCTGGGCCTGGCGCGCGGAACTGTGCAGTCGCGCCTGGAGCGGATGACGGCGTCGGGCGCCCTCCGCCCCAACAGCAGCCGCGTACTGCCCTCGGCCCTGGGCCGCGGCGTGGCCGCGGCAGTGAGCGCTGAACTGGACCAGAGCCACCTGAACGAAGCCATCGCCGCACTGCGCAAGATCCCCGAAGTCCTGGAATGCCATGCCCCGGCCGGCGACACCGACCTCCTCATCCGCGTGGTGGCCAAGAGCCCGGACGACCTCTACCGCGTGTCCGAGGAGATCCGCCTCTGCCCCGGCATCGTCCGCACATCCACCAGCATGTTCCTGCGCGAAGTCATCCCGTACCGAACCACCGGACTGCTGGACGCCTGACCCCGCGCTGCGGAGTACCCGATCCAGGGGACTTCTCCCCATCGCCGCCTCCAGCACGAGGCATTAGGCTGGCGTGGACTTCAACAGGGGGAAATGTGGCGGGGAACTTCTACGGTGCGGACGTCGCACAGCTACGTCAGCTCGCGAAAGACTTGGCGAAAGGTGCCAGCCGGCTGGACCAGCTGGGCCAACAGTTGGGCAGCTCCATCGCCTCCAGCCCGTGGAAGGGCAACGACGGCGACCGCTTCCGCAGTGATTGGAAGGGAGCCCATACGAAGGCGCTCCGGGAAGCTGCCGCGGGGATCCAGAACGCTTCCAAAGCCCTGCAGCGGAACGCCGACCAGCAGGAGCAGGCCAGCACCGGTTCAGCGGGCGGCGGCAACGGCGGGTCCGGCGGCGGCAACCCGCCGGCGGACCGCGCCGCGCAGGAACTGACGGACAAGCTCAACGGCATGACGCCGGCGGAACGCCAGGACTACCTGAAAAGCGATGAGTTCAATCAGTGGGCGCTGGCCCACCCGGACACCGCAAAGTCCGCCCTGGACGCTGCCGCCGACGCGGGACTGATCGAGAAGACTTCGCCGGAATATTCGGCGTTCCTCACCGACTACTGGAACCAGCAGGCCATGCGGGACATGGGAATCGATCCCGCTGACTGGGATACGTCCAAGGGCACGGAGTACAACTGGGAGACCATCAAGAAGGTCTACGACTTCTACGGGCAGGCCTACCTGTCCAACCCGGACCTGCAGTGGGCCGGGATGGCCAACATGATCGGCCCGTCGTTCGCCGGCGGATTCAAGGACATGGCCGTGATGCGCGACCTCGCACAGCAGATCGCCGACAACCCGGCGTCGGACATTCCGCTGCCGATGCTGGACCAGATCGAACAACTGGCCGGCATGACCGACCAGGAGATCAAGTTCTACGAGACCAGCATGCTGGACATGAACAAGGAGATCTTCCTGGACCAGGCCCGGCAGCACCAGGCCTACATGGACGGTGGACTGGACGAGATCAACCGCCTCCGCGACTCCGGTGCGATCGACCACCCGACGGCACGCGCCTGGGCCCAGGTCGATTCCGGCGACCCTGCGCAGGTGCAGGCAGGCAACACCATGCTCCTGTACCGGGAGCAGAACGAAATCATTGCAGACGACTACGACACCATGCGCAGCCACCCGGGCGGGGAGGCCGTGACCTACATGGTGACACTGGCCGGTGAACCGTCCATCCCCGGCGCCAGGAGTTACCCCGAAGTGTTCCCGTACAAGTTCAGCGTGGAAAGTCCGGGGCCGGAGAACGTGCCTTTCACCAACTGGGACAACCCCACGCAGTTCCGCACGGACTTCACCACCGGCTTCCCCGATGGGAACATCGCCGATGCCGATCAGCGCTGGGAGCTCATCAAGCAGGACACCCTGCCGGCCTACCAAAACCTGCTGGCTACTGACCCGGCGGGGGCCCGGCAGATCATCGGCTCGGATTTCAACGACCGGGTGGACCAGTACCGTCCCACCAACAATATTCCGGGCATCATGGACCGCTTTGTCTCCGGCTTCGACGCCGAGGTGCACCAGTGATTCCCGCGCTTCCGTCTGTCCGCCCGCGCCTTAGGCGGCAGGCCGCCGTCGTCCGCCGCGTCCTGCCCGTGTTGGGCCTGGCCGGAAGCCTTGCCCTCACCGGCTGCCAGATCAGCAGCCCCAACGCCACCGAACCGACGTCCGCCGCATCATCTTCTGCAGGGAGCACCGTGAGCACCTCCGAATTTTCCACCCTCGACGCCGCCGGAGTGGACCAGATCCGCGCCACCAAAACCGCGCGGCTGGACATGAGTTCGGGTTCGTTGAAAAAGGCTGACGTGCGGGTTACCGAGGACAGCTACGGTCCGGAAATCAACACCCGCGGCTCGGGCAAGATCGCGCTGACGATTGTGGCGCCCAATGGCGAGATCGCGGGCGAAACGGATCGGATCCGGTTCAACACCACGGACCAGAGCCCCGACTTCAGTGAAGTGACCTACTTCCTCACCGCCGATTCGGCGGCTGAGTACTTCGGCCTGATCCGCGACGGCGTACAGCGCTACGGAATCGACGGCGGCTCCGCTGAGCGGTGGATTTCCTCGACGGAGAAGGACCCTGAAGGGAAGAGCGATTTTTCCATCACTCCGGGGACGTCCACCGGGCTGGAGGTCAACTACGACCTCCGGTACGACGGCGCCAAGGACACCCAGGTGATCATCGTCCACGTCAGCCCGGCAGCCTGACTGGCCGGCTGCCGCTAAACGGGCAGGACCCCGCCTAAACCGGCGGACCGGCGTTGGACTTCAGGTTCTTCATCACCAGGGTTGATGTGAGTCGTTCGACGCCGGGCAGCGACGTGAGCTCGGAGTCGTAGAAGCGCTGGTAGGCGGGCAGGTCCTCGGCGATGACCTTCAGGAGGTAGTCCGGCGAGCCGAACAGCCGCTGCGCCTCCACGATGTTGGGATTGTCCGCCACGCGGTTCTCGAAGATCTCCATGGTGGGCCGGTCCACCTGCCGCAGCGTCACAAAAACGATGGCCTCGAACCCGAGTCCGACGGCGGCAGGGTCGATGTCCGCGCGGTAGCCGCGGATCACCCCTGATGACTCCAGGTCCCGCAGCCGCCGGTGGCACGGCGCGACCGTCAATCCCACCTTTGCCGCAAGGGCGGTGGCAGTCATCCGGCCATCCGTTTTCAGGTGGCGCAAGATATTTCTGTCAATGTGGTCAATCACGCAATTATCTTACCCACCATCGGCATTTCCTGAGTAAATCAGGGAACACTTGTTGCGGCTATTTGCCTAGAGTTTCTCCTATCAGCACACCGTAGGAGGCCGCCCGTGAATTCCCAGTTATTCCTCGCTTTCCTGGTGGTTGCCGGCGCCCTGGCCTGCACCCCCGGAGTGGACTGGGCCTACTCCATTGCGGCGGGCCTGAAACAGCGCAGTTTTGTCCCCGCCGTGGCCGGACTGTGCAGCGGCTACGTCCTGCACACGGTGCTCATGGTGGCGGGGCTTGCCGCCTTGCTGGCCGGTGCGCCCGGCGTCCTTGGCTGGCTGACTGTGGCAGGGGCGGCCTACCTGCTGTGGCTGGGCTTCGGCACCATCCGGTCGTGGCGCGGCGCCAGTTTCGGCCCCGGAGCGGCCGCCGCGGGCGACTCCAAACAAACGGAATCCAACCAGTTCCGCACCTTCCTGCAGGGCGTCGGCACCAGCGGGATCAACCCCAAGGGGCTGCTGTTCTTCGTGGCGCTGGTTCCCCAGTTTGTCAGCCCGGAAGCGTCTTTGCCGGTACCGGTGCAGTCCGGGCTGCTGGGCCTGACCTTCGTCCTGCTGGCCGGTGTGGTGTACACGTGTGTTGCCCTGCTCTCCAGGAAGCTGCTGCACTCACGACCCGGGGCTGCCCGGCGGGTGACGCTTGCCAGCGGGATCATCATGGTGGCGCTGGGCACCGTCCTGCTGTCCGAGCAGCTCATTCCGGTGGTGGCCGGGATCGCCTGGCAGTAGCAATAGCACCGGCCGGCGCCCTCAGACCTTACGTTCCATGAACCACTCGGTGAAGGCGGAAGCGCGTCCGTCCGGGCCGAGCCGGACCACCCACAGGTTCTCGTAGCTGGGGCGGTCACCCAGGTAGTTTGTGCGGCCTTGAACGAAATGCAGGTCACCGTCCGAGCCGAGCGGAGACCATTCGAAGGTCCACTCCTCCGGCTCGTCAGCCTCGGTCAGCCAGTGTTCCACGATCTGTTCATGCCCGCGCCACGCGTTCGGATCGTAGGGCCGGGTGGCGTAGACGGCGTCCTCGGTGAAGAGGGCGCGGATATCGTCCGGCTTGTTGGTGGTCCACGCCGTGATGTACTTTTCCATCCACTGCCTGATTGCATCGCTCATTGGTCCGTTGTACCGCGGCCTGCCATTGCCCACAAGGGCCTCCGGCGCCGGGCCTGCCGGACCCGGACGAGGAGCTCTATTCCCGGTCCAACTGCTTCCATTCCTGTTCCCAGAGCCTGCGCTCCTCGACGTCCTTGCGGATGACTTCGAAGGTCTCGAGTTCGGCCGGCCGGCCCCGCAGCCAGTCCCGCGGATTGAGTGACTTGCGGCCGTTGTCCAGCAGCAGGAGGGCGCGGTCGGTCATGGCGTCGTTCCGCAGCGCCAGATGGGTCTTGCGGCGCCGCAGGACTTCCTTGAGGGCCGCCTGGGCAGCGGCGCTGGCCCCAAGCCGCCGGAGTGAACGGGCGCGCACCAGGAGCAGCGCGGCAGAGAGGTCATCGGAGTTGAGGAGCCCTTCCGTCCACACCGCCACCTCCTTGTCGCGTCCCAGCGCATGGGCCAGCGAGCAGCGCGCCAGGGCCGCAGGCAGCGACGGCGGAAGCGACGCCACGGTTTGCAGCGCCGTCTCAAGGTGGCCCGTTTCCCGAAGCGAGTGCGACAGCGCCAGGAACACGGCCTCTTCACTGAAGAGCACCGGAACCTCGATGCGTTCGGCGACTTCAACCCGGGTGACCACGCGGGTCAGGTAGCCCGACGCGAACTGGTTGGCGTCGTCGTCGTTCCTGGTAGTGAGGCCCCGCTGCAGGAGCTCGGAGGCGCGCAGGTAGCCGCCCTGTTTGTAGGCGAGGAGCCCGGCCATGACGTAGCAAAGCCCGGCCCAGCCGGGATAGGCCCGGCCGGCCGTGATCAGCCGGTTGGGATCGGCGTTGTGGAAGATCGCCTCGTATACAGTTTTGGCGGCCTTCCCGGGGAGCCGCTTCATGCGGGGGACGGGGCCATCCACGCTGAGCAGCGCAGCATTGCGGCCGCCCAGGGCGCTGTGCAGGATCCCGCCCACTCCGTCTGCGATGTCACGCACCGGCGTGCGGACCAGCGCGTCGCCGAACGGGGTGAGGTCGCGCTGGTCGCGATAGATCGGTCCTGAGGTCTGTCCGGCGCTCATTCTTCCATGCTAGTGGTGCACGCTTGGCGGCTGCTGGGAGGGCCTCCCCACAGCTAGCTGGCTGCGGCCACCCAGACACCGATCACCCAGGTGCTCGCGGCCAAGCAGGCCAGGCCGAACTCCACCAGCATGCCCAGCCCGGTAGCTTTCAGTGCGGCCCAGCTGGTTGTCATGGCGGTGCGGAAATCGCGGGTGCGGTGGGATTCGCTGAGCAGCAAACCGGCGGCGAACCCTACAAAGAGGCCCACTACCGGGATGAGGAACATGCCCACCACCCCAAAGACGAGACCCGCCACCACGCTGCGGCTGGGGATGCGGTGTTCCCTGAGTTTGCGTCCCGTCAGCACTGCACTGGCCGCCATTCCCGCCAGCACGAACACCAGTCCGATTCCGAAGACCACCCAGCCGGCCGTTCCGGCGCCACCCCAGATGGCCCAGGCCAGCAGGCTCAGTCCGATGAGGATGCTGCCCGGCAGCACGGGGATAACGGTGCCGGCCACACCCACCACGATGGCAAGGCCGCAGAGGACAGTCACAAGGATCTCGGGGTTCATGCCCCAAGTCTAGGGTTGCCCGGCGAGGGTTCCCGGCATGGGTTGCCTCCGGGGGCTGCCCGGGCTAAGCGCTTTCACATACGACGACGGCGGCGCCTCCCCAGCACGGGAGGCACCGCCGTCGAACTTCCTGGCGGAGAGTGCTCCGCGGTTACTCGGCTTCGACCGCTGCGGCGACAGCGGCGGAAACGGCCGGGGCGACGCGCGGATCCAGCGGGCTGGGCACGATGTAGTCGGCGGACAGCTCAGGCTCGGCCAACGCAGCGATGGCGCGTGCCGCGGCGAGCTTCATGGCGGGAGTGATCCGACGGGCACCGGCATCCAGCGCGCCCCGGAAGATTCCCGGGAAGGCCAGCACATTGTTGATCTGGTTGGGGAAGTCGCTGCGCCCGGTGGCCACCACGGCGGCGTAGCGGGAGGCGACCTCGGGCAGGACTTCGGGGTCCGGGTTGGACAGCGCGAACACGATGGAGCTGTGGTTCATGAGCTTCAGGTGCTCCTCGGCGAGCTGCGAGGAGGAGACGCCGATGAACACGTCGGCGCCGAGCAGGGCCTCGCCCGGGCCGCCGGTGATGCCGCGCGGGTCGCTGCGCTGCGCCATCTGGGCCTTCTTGCTGGCGGGGTCGGCGGCGATGTCCGCACGGTCCTTGTTGATGACGCCGCGCGAATCCAGCAGGACGACGTCCCGGATACCGGCGGTCAGCAGGATTTCGGCGACGGCGATGCCTGCGGCACCCGCACCGGAAACCACGACGCGGAGTCCTTCAAGTTCGCGGCCGGTCACCTTGGCGGCGCCGGTCAGCGCGGCGAGGACCACGACGGCGGTGCCGTGCTGGTCGTCGTGCATCACCGGGCAGTCCAGGGCTTCGATGAGCTTTTCCTCGAGCTCGAAGCAGCGCGGGGCGGAGATGTCCTCAAGGTTCACGGCACCGAAGGAGGGGCGCAGGCGGACCAGGGTTTCCACGATTTCGTCCACGTCGGTGGTGTTGAGGACCAGCGGGATGGAGTCCAGGTCGCCGAAGGACTTGAACAGCGCGGACTTGCCTTCCATAACAGGCAGGGACGCGCTGGCGCCGATGTTGCCGAGGCCCAGCACGGCAGTGCCGTCGCTGACCACAACCACCAGGCGCTGGGCCCAGGTGAGGGTCTTGGCAAGCTCCGGGTCGGCGTGGATGGCGCGGCTGACCTGGGCAACGCCCGGCGTGTAGGCAATGGAAAGATCGCGCTTGCTGGCCAGCGGGACCGTGCTGGAGATGGACAGCTTGCCGCCCTGGTGGGCCTCGAAGATCTCCTGGTCGGTCAGTACGGTCGACTGCTCGGCGGAGGCGGAACCGGCGGAAATGCCGTCAGCGGGAGTGATGGTTTCAGTGGACACTTCGTTGTCTCCTGGGGCTAGCCGTGGGCGCACGGCACAAATGAGGCTCAAGCACATAGGAGGCTCAAGATGGGCTGGCTGGAACTTCTGCGGCCCAAGGGATGGCGGGACCGCGGTGAGGCTCCTGCAAGGTACGGGCTGCTAGCCACTCCGGTCCTGCAATGGTAAACAGACGCGCGGCGGCCGAATGGACACTGGGCCGACCAGTGACTGTGATAAAACGTTTATTCACTGGTTTACGTGATCCACGTCACAGGAATATGCCACCAAAAGCCTCGTATTGGTCTAGGCCAGTTACGCGTCGCTACTGGAGAACGCTCTCCCCACGGGCCCCTCGTGAACTAGCACCGGGTAAGAAGCGAGCAGGCTTTCTTCAGGTCTTCCTCGGCCTCGAACAGCGACAGCCGGCGGCAGCGGACCGCCTGCACCAGGCCGGAGACCGTCAGCAACAGCACACGGGACTTGGAGGCGTCGCCGCTTGCCACCGTCACGGCCTGCTCGGCAAGGGCGTCGATCTCCCGAAGGAGAACCGTGGTGTCCTTGTCCTTCAGGTAGACGCCCTTGCTCAGGCACTGCTCCACCGCCGGCTGCATCAGCCGCATGTGAAAAATCTCCATCACCACCCCCGCCAGGGAGTGCAGGCGGCTTCCGTCCGACTCCGGCCAGCTTCCCACCTGCAGTTCGCCCAACTGCTTCCGGTAGAGCCCCAGCATCAGGTGAGTGGGGGACGGAAAATACCGGTAAAGGGTACCCAGCGGAACGTTCGCCTTGTCCGCGACCTCGGACAGGCTCACGGAATCCAGCCCTTTCCGGGCAAATCCGGCGGCGGCGTCCAGGATCCGGGCATAGCGGATCTGCTGTCTGGGCAGGGTCGGCGGCGCAGCCATGGGGGGAAGATCTGAATTGAGTTCAAGCATCAGCAGCGTTCCGGGAGTGGGTTTCGTACAGCGGTCAGGCGATCCCCATCAGAGCACTGCCGCAGCAATTCGAGTCCACTATACGGCACCGTTCTTGGCGCTTATTAGTCAAAACGGTGTGCTCCGCTGCGGCGCCGCGGAGCGGTTGACTTCAGGCCACTCCCTTGATCTTCACCACGAACACCGCGCCCAGCAGGCCGATCACTGCGGCCGCGGAAAACAGCGTGACGTAGCCGCCAAAGTACTGGATGGACAGGAAGGCGATCGCCGGCGCGAACACCTGCGGCAGGGAACTGGCAACGTTGATGACCCCCATGTCCTTGCCACGGTCCGCCGCTTGCGGGAGCACCTGTGTCAGCAGCGCGAAGTCCACCGCCAGGTACGCCCCGAAGCCGATGCCCAGCACTGCGGCCCCGGCCAGGGCGCCCGGCCAGACCGGAAAAAAGGCCATGATCAGTGCTGCCATGGCGATGGTGACCGAAGACCCGATAACGAACGGTTTGCGTTTGCCCACCCGGTCGCTCCATGGCCCTGCCAGCACCGCCGTGATCATCACCATTGCCGCGTAGATTCCGGTGAGGATCAGCACTCCGAGCGCCGGTTCCTCGTACCCGATGATGTCCCGGAGGAAGAACAGAAGGTACACGATGGTCAGCTGGTTTCCGACGTTCATCAGGAAGCGGGTCACCCAGGCCCAGGCGAAATCAGGGTGCCGGGCAGGGCTGATCCAGAAGCCCCTGGCGAAGGATTTCCACTGGAACGGCGGGCGGTCGGAACGTGGCAACACGGGATCATTCCGGTGAAACAGGTAGGGCAGGATGGACAGCAGGAGCGCTGCGGCGCAAAGCCAGTACCCCACCATGTAGTTTCCTGAGACGACGGCACCGAAAACGGCGCCGAGAAGTATGCCCACCGTCTGGCCCATCGCTGCCAGGCCGCCGACGGTGGCCCGCTGCGGCACCGGCACGCGGTCCGGGACCGCCGCCGTAATGGCTGCGTAGGCTGCGTTGGCACCGAACTGGACCAGGCACCAGAAAAGGACCATCAATGCCACGGCCGTCGCGCCGGACATGGCCAGCAGCGCAGCAGTGCCCAGGATCGCGCCCGCCAGAACCCACGGGGCGCGCCTGCCGAAGCCAGAGACCGTGCGGTCGGACAAGGCCCCGAAGAGCGGGTTCGCGACCAACGAAACCGCCGCGCCGGCGCTGGTCACGAGGGACAGGATGGCTTCCTTGCTGGGCGCGTCGATGCTGATCGCCTGCTGGCCGATGAACACGTTGATGGGGCCAAAGAAGGCGGCGTTGATCCCGACATTGACCAGCACAAGTCCCGTCACCCACCGCGCGGTGACCCTGCGCTCCGGTTCGGCGAGCGCCGCCGTCGTACGTCCCCCCGGGGATGCGGCAGCGGCGGAAGGATCCGGGACGTGCCCCGGCAGATCGGAAAGGCTCATTGCGGCTCCCCAAGGAACTGATGATAGATGTCGAATCAGACTATCGTGGGCATCACAGCCCGCACGCGGGTTGTCCACAGCCAGTTCCAAGGAGGACCAATGACCGCTTCCCCCGCAGACACCCCCGAAAGCCGCGACACGGCAGGCAAGGCAGGCCTCATCGCGAGCCGCAGCATCAACACGGCAGACCTCTACGACGAACGGGGCGAGGAACTCGATTCCATCGCGCTGCAGTTCCAGTCGCTGGGCGGACTCTCCCACTTCAGCGGACCGGTCCGCACCATCCGGTGCCTTGAGGACAACGCCCTCGTGAAGTCCACCCTGGGAACTCCGGGCGAGGGTGCCGTGCTGGTGGTGGACGGCGCCGGATCCCTGCGAACGGCCCTGATGGGGGACATGATCGCGGCGAGCGCGGTCGCCAACGGCTGGGCCGGCGTCGTCATCAACGGGGCAGTCCGCGACCGTGAGGTCCTGGCCGACCTGCCGCTCGGCGTCAAGGCGCTGGGCAGCAATCCGCGCAAGAGCGCGAAGGAAGGCGCCGGCGAAACGGATGTGGAACTGGAGATCGACGGCGTCGCGGTGCGCCCGGGCGCCATGATCTGGTGCGACCCGGACGGAATCCTGGTGGAGCGCTGAAAAGTTAATTCCTCATTTCGGCGGGGCAGGGGAACAAATCTCAAAGTAAGATAGTTACTGAAAGCAACTATCACGCTTGATTCCCTTTTCTTTGTATATGGAGCAGTCATGTCCAAAACCGCCGCCGGGCCCGTAGCCGGGGACGTCCTGACGAAACGTCAGACCATCACAGTGATGGTGGGTCTTATGCTCGGCATGTTCCTTTCCTCGCTGGACCAGACCATCGTGTCCACATCGATCTACACCATCGCCAACGACCTCGACGGGCTCTCCCTGCAGGCCTGGGCCACCACCGCGTACCTCATCACCTCCACGGTGAGCACCCCGCTGTACGGCAAGCTCAGCGACATCTTCGGACGGCGGCCGCTCTACCTGGCCGCGATCGTGATCTTCCTGGCCGGCTCCCTGTACGCCGGGTCGGTGCATTCCATGACCGAGCTGGCCATCGCCCGCGGCATCCAGGGCATGGGTGCCGGCGGCCTGCTGGCCCTCGCGCTGACCATCATCGGCGACATTGTGGCACTGAAGGACCGGGCCAAGTTCCAGGGCTACTTCATGTCCGTCTTCGGCATCTCCTCCGTCCTCGGCCCGGTGGTGGGCGGCGCCTTCGCCGGGTCCGCCAACATCCTGGGCTTCGACGGCTGGCGCTGGGTGTTCTTCATCAACCTGCCCATCGGCCTCGCCGCGCTGGCCGTGGTGTTCCTCTACCTGCACCTGCCTGCCAAGCACGTCAAGCAGAAGATTGACTACTGGGGTGCGGCCGCCATTACGCTGGCCATCGTTCCGCTGCTCCTGGTGGCCGAACAGGGCCGCAGCTGGGGCTGGACCTCGGCGGCTTCCCTCCTGTGCATCGGGCTGGGCGTCGTGGGCATCGTCGCGTTCCTGCTGGCCGAGAAGCGCGCCGGCGACTACGCCCTGATTCCGCTCCGCCTGTTCCGGAACCTCACGTTCGGCCTGTCCTCGCTGCTGAACTTCATCATCGGCATCGGCATGTTCGGCGCCATCGCCATGCTCCCGATGTACCTCCAGCTGGTCAAGGGCCTCACCCCCACCGAGGCCGGCCTGATGATGATCACCTTCACCGTGGGCATCCTCACCGGCTCCATCACCGCCGGGCGGACCATCTCGGCGTCGGGCACCTACCGGATCTTCCCCGTCATGGGGACGGCCGTGCTGACCGCAGCCGCCGTCGTTATGGGCTTCTCGCTGGGCGTCGACACCGGGCTCTGGGTTCCGGGCGTCATCGCCGTGTTCTTCGGACTGGGCCTGGGCTTCTGCATGCAGCCGCTCACGCTGGCCATGCAGGTTTCCGTCCCGCCGAAGGACATGGGCGTGGGCACCTCCTCCGCCGCGTTCTTCCGGTCGATGGGCGGCGCCGTGGGCACCGCTGTCTTCATCTCCATGCTGTTCAGCATGGCCGCGGACCGCATCGCCACGGGCATGAAGGACGCCCTGCAGAACGCCGACTACCTGAAAGTCCTGAAGGATCCCGCTGTTGCCGCCGACCCCGCCAACGCCAAGCTCTACGAGTTCTTCCAGAACGGGGCCACCAACGATTCCCTCAACGACACGAGCTGGCTGCACACCGCCAATCCCGTGCTCACCCGGCCCATCACCGAGGGCTTCGCGCAGTCGATCGACGCCGTGATGCTCACCGCCGCAGTACTCACCGGCATAGCCTTCCTGATCAGCTTCGCGCTGCCGAACAAAAAGCTGACGGACCCGAAGGCTGCTTCGAAGGAAGCGGTGGCCGCACACTAACCACCTCGCGTCCGTTGAATACGTCACGGCAGGCAGTCTTTTGGACTGCCTGCCGTTTCGTTTCCCCGGAAATCCGGGACAACACGGCGCCTGGCCCGGCAAAAGCCTGCGCTGCCTGACGCGCCGGAGTCAGACCGGGACACGACGACGGCGGAAACACCCGCCGTAGTCGTCCCTCCTTCCCGAAGTGGAACCTCACAGCGTGAAGTGGCACACTGTTTAGCGCGTGTGCGCCGGCCAACAGGGCCGGTTCCGTGGTCAACGATGTCCGCACAGCCAAAACCCAACGCGTCAAAAGCCCAAGGGAGATCCATGTCCACATCCAGCACTGAAGGCCGCCCTGGCGTTCCCCGCAAGGTGATCGGCCTCGCAACCGCGGGAGCAGTGGGAGGGTTCCTCTTCGGCTTCGATTCCTCCGTTGTCAACGGCGCCGTAGACGCCATCAAGTGCGAATTCGCCCTGAGCGAGGCCGTCACCGGCTTCGCCGTGGCCGTCGCCCTCTTGGGCTGTGCCGCCGGCGCCTACCTTGCGGGCAAGGTGGCCGACAAGTACGGCCGCATTCCCGCCATGAAGCTCGGCGCCATCCTGTTCCTGGTGAGCGCCGCCGGCACCGGCTTCGCGTTCGGCGTCTGGGACCTGATCTTCTGGCGACTGGTGGGCGGGCTCGGCATCGGCCTGGCCTCGGTCATTGCACCGGCGTACATCTCCGAGATCTCGCCCCGGCACGTCCGCGGCAGGCTCGCATCGCTCCAGCAGCTTGCCATCACCACCGGTATTTTTGCCGCCTTGCTCTCCGACGCCGTGTTCGCCAATTCAGCCGGCGGCGCGGATGAGCCGCTCTGGCTCGGCATCGACGCGTGGCGGTGGATGTTCCTCGCCGGCGCCGTGCCCGCGGTTGTGTACGGCTGGATCGCGTACACCCTGCCGGAATCCCCGCGCTTCCTGGTCTTTAAGGGCAAGGAGGACGAGGCACGCAAGGTGTTCCAGACCATCGCCCCGTCCGAGGACACCGACCGCCACATCCGCGAAATCCAGTCCGCCATCGAGGAAGACAAGCTCGCAGGCCAGAAGGGCTCGCTCCGCGGCAAGGTGTTCGGACTGCAGGCCGTGGTGTGGATCGGCATCACCCTGTCCGTGCTGCAGCAGTTCGTCGGCATCAACGTGATCTTCTACTACTCCACCACGCTGTGGAAGGCCGTGGGCTTCCAGGAGAAGGACTCGCTCACCATCTCCGTGGCCACGTCCGTCACCAACATCCTGGTCACGCTGGTGGCCATCGCGCTAGTGGACCGGATCGGCCGGCGCCCCATCCTGCTGGCGGGATCCGTGGGCATGGCGGTTTCGCTGGGTGCCATGGCCCTGGCCTTCGCCTCAGCCACCGGCTCGGGCGAAGAGATTTCACTGCCCGGCGCCTGGGGACCCGTTGCCCTGGTGGCCGCGAACGTCTTTGTGATCAGCTTCGGCGCCTCCTGGGGCCCGCTGGTGTGGGTTCTGCTGGGAGAGATCTTCCCGTCCCGGATCCGCGCCCGCGCCCTTGGCCTCGCCGCGGCAGCACAGTGGATCGCCAACTTCGCCATCACACTGAGCTTCCCCGTAATGGCGGCAGGTTCGCTGCCGCTCACGTACGCCATGTACGCCCTGTTCGCGGCGGCATCGTTCTTCTTCGTCATGTTCAAGGTGCCGGAGACCAACGGCATGTCCCTGGAGCAGGCGGAGACGCTGTTCGTGCCGAAGGGGACCGTCAAGGTCTAGGCTCCGACCTCCGTACAAAAGCGCCGGCACCGAGCTCGGCACACCGCGCGAGCGGACAGATAAGGCCCACGTTCATGGAGAACGCGGGCCTTATCTGTATCTTCGCCCGGAACTAGAGCGTGAGTTTCATGCCCTCATGGCTGGCGGCGAACCCCAGGCGTTCGTAGAAGCGGTGGGCGTCCTTGCGCGACTTGTCGGTGGTGAGCTGCATCAGGGCGCAACCCCGGCCGCGTGACTCCTCCGCGGCCCAGAGGACCATGGCGGCCCCGATACCGAGGCCACGCAGTCGCGCTGACACCCTGACGGCTTCGAGCTGGCTGCGCCAGGCACCGCGGCGGGAGAGGCCGGGGAGAAAGCTCAGCTGGAACGTGGCGACAACTGCCCCGGCCTGCGCCCCCGTCTCCACGAGCTCGCCAACGACCAGAAGGTGGGCAGGATCGCCGTCGATCGCCTCGAAGGCACGCTCGTACGGAGCCATCTCCGAAATGTCCTCGCGGGTTGCGCCCAACTGGTCGTCCGCCAGGAGCCCGAGTATTTGGGGCAGGTCTGCCTGTGTGGCGTGGCGAAGGCGGAAGGTCCCGCCGTCGACGTCGAGGGTGAGCAGGGCGGGCGGGTCATGTTGCTCTGAAGTCACCCGCCCAGCCTGCCACAGCCAATGCTCTCTCACCTTTCGCGCGGAAACCACAGACGCTCTCTCACCTGGCGTTCAGAGGTGAGAGAGCGTCTGCGAAAACCGGACCGGATCTGAGAGAGGGTCGCCGAAAAACCGACGGAAAGTGAGTGAGGGTCGGCGCTGGGAGGTGATGCTGGCCCTAAACCTTGGCTTCCGCCTTGACCTCTTCCACCAGGGCCTCCACAGCCGCGAAGAGCGGGTGATCGGCGGTCAGACCGGTCACCTTTTCCGTGGCTTCCGCAGCCGTGGACGATGCGACGATCTGCGCCAGCTCGGCAGCTTCGGCGTCTGCGGGGTCGTTGAAGCGCAGCGCAGCCGCAATGGCCCCCAGCAGCGCCTCGGGCACGATTCCGCGTTCGGCCAGCTCCGCCGCCGGGCCGATGAACCGCTCGTGCCGGCTGAGTTTGCGCAGCGGCGCCCGCCCCACCCGATTCACGGTATCCGGCAGGTGCGGGTTGGTGAACCGGCCAAGGATCTTCTCGACGTAGGCTTCCTGCTCCTCGCGGTTGAAGCCGTGCTTGTGGATCAGCAGCTCTTTGGTTTCGTCCAGGACGGCGCGCACGTCGGCGGCGACGTCCTGGTCCGCCATCGCCTCGGAGATCTTGCCGAGCCCTGCCTCGAACCCGAAGTAGGCAGCTGATGCGTGGCCGGTATTGACCGTGAACAGCTTCCGCTCAATGTACGGCTCCAGGTTGTCCACAAACGTGGCACCCGGAATGACCGGCACATTCTCCCCGAAGGGCGTGCGGTCGATGACCCACTCATAGAACGTCTCCACCGTGACATCCAGGCCCTTGCCCGGCTCCTGGTTGGGGACGATCCGGTCAACGGCCGTGTTGGCAAACACGGCCGCGGCCTCGAGCGGTCCGGCGGCGGCGTCCCACTGCGCCGCGACTTCGTCCCGCAGGATGTCGGTGGCGTTGATGGCGTTCTCGCACGCCATCACCTGCAGCGGAGCCAGCCCTGCTGCCCTGGCGGCGATGCCCTTGGCAATCACCGGCGCCACGAACTTCAGGATGTGCGGTCCCACAGCGGTGGTGACCACATCCGCCGTCGCGATTTCCGCCACGACGTCCGCCTCCTGGGTTCCCGAGTTGAGCGCCCGGAAGTTGTCCACGGTACGGACCGTGGGGTTGTCCCCCACTTCGTGGACGTCATAGCTGTCCGCGGCGGCGAGCTGCGAGATCAGCTCCTCCGCGACGTCGGCGAACACGAGCTCGTAGCCTGCCTGGTGCAGCAGCAGGCCCACAAAGCCCCGGCCGATGTTCCCGGCCCCAAAATGAACAGCCTTCACTATGCGTTGACCTTTCCGAACAGTTCCAGCACTTCGTCCACCGTGGTGGCCGCCTCAAGCTGTGCCACCTGCGCCTTGTTGGTGAAGACCTTCGCGATGGAAGACAGGATCTGCAGGTGCTCGTTGTTGATGCCGGCAACGCCCACCACGAACTTGACCTCCTTGCCGTTCCAGTCGATGCCGTTCGGGTAACGGATCACCGAAACCGCGGACTTCATGATGTGGTCCTTGGCGGCGTTGGTGCCGTGCGGAATGGCCAGGAAGCTGCCCATGTAGGTGGACACGGATTCCTCACGTTCGTGCATCGCATCGATGTAGCCGCTGTCCACGGCGCCGCGGTCCAGCAGCAGCCGGCCCGCTTCGTCGATGGCGGCGTCACGGGTGGTGGCCGTGCCGTTGAGGATCACGCTGTCGGCCACCAGGATGTCCGACGGCGGTGCGGCTTCAGCAGCTGCCGGGGCGGCGGCCGCGGCAACTGGCGCCGCAGCTGCGTCAGCCGTTCCTTCGGTGTTGCTGCTCTTGACCAGCTCCACGATCTCGTCGTATCGGGGGCTGTTCATGAAGTTGTCCACGGATACGTGCACGGCGCTGGCTGTAGCCGGCTTGGCCCGTTCGGTCAGGTCCTGGTGGGTGATGACCACGTCGTAGGTGTCGCTCAGGTTGGCAATCGCGGAGTTGGTGACCTTGACGTCGGGGAAGCCGGCCGCCTTGATCTTGTTCCGCAGCACCGAAGCGCCCATGGCACTCGAGCCCATGCCGGCGTCGCAGGCAAACACGATGTTCTTGATGGGTCCTGCCATCACGGTGGTGGTTGCCCCCGCACCGGTCAGGGTCGAGGAGATGGAGCTCTTCTTGCCCTTCATGGCTTCCATCCGGGAGGTGGCGGCGCCCAGGCTGTCCTCCTCGGTTTCACCGACGGGAGTCTTGCTGGCCTTCAGGATCACCGAGGCGATGAGGAAGGACACTGTGGCGGCGAGCAGGACGGACAGTGCAACCCCGAAGTAGCTGTCGCTGGCGGTCGCGGCGAAGACGGCGAGGATGCTGCCCGGGGCTGCCGGGGAGCGCAGGCCGGCGCCGGTGAGCACCAGCGTGAAGATGCCGGTCATGCCGCCGCCGATTGCGGCGAGGATGATGATGGGCTTCATCAGCACGAATGGGAAGTAGATTTCGTGGATGCCGCCGACGAACTGGATCAGGGCGGCGCCGGGGGCTGACGCCTTGGCCAGGCCCTTGCCGAAGATCATGTAGGCAAGCAGGATGCCCACGCCGGGGCCGGGGTTGGCTTCGAGCAGGAACAGGATGGACTTGCCGTTTTGCAGGGCCTGTTCCGTGCCGAGGGGCGTCAGGATGCCGTGGTTGACGGCGTTGTTCAGGAACAGCACCTTGGCCGGCTCGATGAAGATGCTGGTGAACGGCAGCAGCCCGTTGGTGACGAGCCATTCGACGACGGCGCTGGCGCCGTTGCTGAAGGCCTTCACCACCGGACCGATCACAAGCATGCCGAAGATGGCCAGCGCCGCTGCCACGATGCCTGCGGTGAAGTTGTCGATCAACATCTCAAAGCCCGGCTTGACCCGGCCTTCCCAGACCTTGTCCAGCTTCTTCATGATCCATGCGGTCAGCGGGCCCATGATCATGGCGCCGATGAACATGGGGATGTCCGTACCGACGATCACACCCATGGTCGCGGCAGCGCCAACAACGCCGCCTCGGACGCCGTGGACCATGCGGCCGCCGGTGTAGCCGATGAGAAGCGGAAGCAGGTAGGTGATCATCGGGCCAACAAGCTTGGCCAGTTCCTCATTGGGAGTGAAGCCTGCCGGAATGAAGAAGGCCGTGACGATGCCCCAGGCGATGAAGGCGCCGATGTTGGGCATGATCATTCCGGACAGGAACGTCCCGAATTTCTGGACGCCAACCCGCAGGCTGGTACGGGGTTTTGCAACTGTCTCTGTTGCCATGTGATTTCCTAACCGTGATTCCTGCTGCACCGCAGGATGGTCCGATATTTTCGACGACTTAGCTGGTGGAACTGGTGGAGATCCGGTGGAGCCATTCGAGAAAGAGCTTGAGTTCCGAGCTGGAGAGCTGATCCGAGTGCGACGCCTGAAGAGCGGCGTTCAGGGCGATTGCTGCCACCACGACCGACGACTTCCCGGAGTCTTCCGGAGTGCCGCTGGCCTGCTCCGCGGACACCGCGAAAATCATGGCGTCGCGGGTCATGGTGGATAGTTCAAGGTTGCGTTCCGCGGCAGGCTCCGCAATCAGCATGAGCGTCACACCCACGTTGGCCGCCAGAATGCTTCTGGCTGCCTCACGTGGCTGAACGTTGAGCTGCCCTGCCACTGCAGCTTTGTTCAGCATTTCCTCCATGAGGGCCTCGGCATCGGCAACGATGGCCGGACGGCTCTCAGGACGAATATTGCCAAACATGACCAAATACAGTTCCGGCTGGTTCAGCCCGAACTGGACGTGGTTGTCCCACATCCGCCGGATGTCTTCCAGCGGATGTCCGGACGGCGCGAAGTCGCGTTCTCCGGCCACGTACTCTTCGAAACCCGCCGCGACGACGGCGTCGAACAGCCCTTCCTTGTCACCGAAGTGGTGATACAGAGTGGGAGCTGAGACGCCTGCCAGCTGGGTGATCTGGCGGGTTGAAACGGCCCCGCCCGCCGAATTTGCCAGCAGCTCGGCGGCTGCACGCAGCAGCCGAACTTTGGGCGGAAGCTGGCCATCGAAACTCATAACCGCTACCCTAGCACCTATAGCAACGCTATATGAAGTGCATCACATACAATTTTTTCAGGCACCGCAAACGCCGTCCGACGTAGCCGTTGCGACGGTCCGGGCATCCGCCCGGGCAAACGAACGGCGGGGCCTGCTTACCGGCAGAGAATGAGGACCTTCAGTGCAGAACTTCCCAGGAGTAGGCGTCAGCCCCGGCCGCATCATCGGCACCATCCGCCAAATGCCCAAGCCCATCAGCGAACCGCCCGCGGGAGAGCAATTGCCCGCAGGAGTCACGGCCGAGGACGCCACCGCCGCCCTCAAGACGGCGTCCCAGGCTGTGCACGACGAACTGAAGGCACGCGCCGCCCACGCCACGGGTGACGGCAAGGCAGTCCTGGAAGCCACGGCACTGATGGCCAAGGACACCATGCTGATCAAGGGCGCGGCCAAGCTGGTTGCCCGCGGCGTCTCGAGTGAGCGCGCCATCTGGGAGTCCGGCTCCTCCGTTTCTGAAATGCTTCACAACCTGGGCGGCTACATGGCCGAGCGCGCCACCGACGTCCTGGACGTGCGGGCCCGGATCGTCGCCGAGCTGCGCGGCGTGCCCGCCCCCGGAATCCCCGCCTCCAACACGCCGTTCGTCCTAGTGGCCGAAGACCTGGCGCCGGCCGACACCGCCACCCTGGACCCGAACAAGGTGCTGGCACTCGTCACGGCGGGCGGCGGACCCCAGTCGCATACAGCCATCATCGCCCGCTCGCTTGGCCTGCCGGCCGTTGTGGCGGCAGTCGGTGTGGACCAACTCCCGGACGGCATGGAAGTCTATGTGGACGGCGCGGCCGGCACCATCACGGCCGAGCCCGACGAATCCCTGCGTGCCGCGGCGGAGGCATGGGCGGCCACCGCGTCCCTGCTCGCCGAATTCAGCGGCACGGGTGCGACGGCGGACGGGCACCTGGTGCCCCTCCTCGCCAACGTCGGCGGCGGCAAGGATGCCGAAGCGGCCGCGAAACTGGGCGCGCAGGGCGTAGGACTCTTCCGCACCGAATTCTGCTTCCTGGAACGGGACACCGAGCCCTCCGTGGAAGAGCAGGCCGCGGCCTATAAGAGCGTCTTCGATGCGTTCCCGGGCAAGAAGGTTGTCCTGCGGACGCTCGATGCCGGCGCCGACAAGCCGCTGCCGTTCCTGACCGACTCCACCGAGCCCAACCCCGCCCTGGGCGTCCGCGGCTACCGCACGGACTTCACCACGCCCGGCGTCCTGGACCGCCAGCTGGAAGCCATCGCCCTGGCCGAGAAGCAGTCCGAAGCTGACGTGTGGGTCATGGCCCCGATGATCTCCACGGCGGAAGAGGCCGCGCGCTTTGCCTCCATGTGCGCCGACGCCGGGATCAAGACACCCGGCGTGATGGTGGAGGTCCCCTCTGCCGCACTGACCGCCGAAGCCATCCTGCGCGAGGTGGGCTTCGCCAGCCTCGGCACGAACGACCTCACGCAGTACGCCATGGCCGCCGACCGGCAGCTCGGCCCGCTGGCCGCACTGAACACTCCCTGGCAGCCCGCCGTGCTGCGCCTCGTCGGCCTTACCGTGGAAGGCTCGCGCGCCGAAGGCCACAACAAACCCGTGGGCGTCTGCGGCGAAGCGGCAGCGGATCCCGCCCTCGCCGTCGTGCTGACCGGGCTGGGAGTCACCACACTGTCCATGACCGCACGCTCCCTGGCGGCCGTGGCCGCCGTGCTCAAGACCGTCACGCTGGCCGAAGCGCAGGACCTGGCCAAACTGGCGCTGTCCGCACCGAGCGCCACCGAAGCCCGGGCCTGGGTGCGCGAAAAGCTGCCCGTCCTCAACGAACTCGGCCTCTAACGGCCGCCGCCCACCCATAACCCCTTCAGGAGAAGCAATGCCAGAACGTACCGCAACCATCGCCAGCCGCTCCGGCCTGCACGCCCGCCCGGCCGCGCTCTTCGCCGAGGCGGCCGGCAATGCCGGCGTCGACGTCACCATTTCCATGCAGGGTGAGCCGGCGGACGAAGCCCTCGACGCCGCCAGCATCCTTTCGCTCATGACGCTGGGGGCGGCCAAGGGGGACGTCGTGGTGCTGCGGGCCGACGGCGACGGCGCGGACCAGGCGCTGGATTCTTTGGTCGCGCTCCTGGAGACGGACCTCGACGCCGAATAGCGCCGCCGGTTCCCGGATCACCTTACAAGCCGGCTCGCGCGGGGGCGCTAGGATTTCCGCATGGCACTGATTGCTCCCCGCGTGACCGCCGGGCTCCCCGGCGATGAAGCCCTGAAGCTGAAGCACGCCCTTAACGACAGCCACGACATCACGGTGTTCGTGGACGGCACGGTCCACCGGCTGCCGCCCCAGGCGCGGGACGCCGTCGTGGATCTCCTGAGCCGCTTCAGCCGCGGCGAAGCCGTCACGGTCAGCAGCGTTGAGGAAATGCTGACCACATCCCAGGCCGCTGAACTCGCCGGGATTTCGCACACGTACCTTCGCAATATGACGGACCGCGGGGAAATTCCCGTCGAGTACCGCGGCACGCACCGGCGGATCAGGCTTGCGGCCGTCATGGAATGGCTGGAAACGCAGAAGAAGGCCAAGGCGGCCGGCCCCGACGAGCGGGTTTGATGTAGCGCCGGACGCAATTTGTGAAGCAGTGATAAGGATCAAGCAACGATCCCCGTTCTTCGCCAAAACGCCGCAAAGGCCGGGGTTACCCTTTATTCGTGGGTAAGTTCAGAGGGTGGCATATTGTGGCGGGGTTCGCCGCCATGCTGCTGACTGCCGCCCTCGGAAGGGTCATGGGACTGAATGACACGGCCGCTTTTACGGCGAGCTGCGTGGCCTTCGTTGCGGTCTCCAAGGGCCTGGAAAGCCACCTTGCCCGCCGCCGCCGCGAAGCTGCCGAGCGCGACGGCGGGTCGTAACAGCCGGGCGTAGTGGCCAAACCCCGTGCCGCATTCCAGCCCACGTCTGAACGGTGGATGGCCATTGACACCGGGCTGGCCCTCTCACCAGAATTGTTAGCGATAACACAACCGCCGATGGACGTTGGTCCGGCGCGAAAGGGATGCGATGCGCACTGAGGCCAGCGAACTGCCCGGACTGGACAGCCACACAGTCAGCTCCACCATGACCCGCGGCGCCGCGCCCGAACTGAACTGGGCCGGCAATTACCGCTACACGGCGGCTGCCATCCACCGCCCCCGCACTCTCGAGGAAGTCCAGGACGTGGTGGCTGGCGCCGCGAAGGTCCGCGCACTCGGCTCCCGGCACTCCTTCAACGACATCGCCGACTCCCCCGGATCCCTGATTTCCCTGGAAGACCTGGACCCGGGCATACGCATCGACGCCGCCACGCGCACCGTCACGGTATCCGGCGGGACCCGCTACGGCACGCTCGCGGAAAAGCTGGAGAGAAACGGCTTTGCACTGCCCAACCTCGCCTCCCTTCCGCACATCTCCGTGGCCGGCGCCATCGCAACCGCTACCCACGGCTCCGGGGATGCCAACGGAAACCTGGCAGCCTCCGTCGCCGCGCTGGAAATCGTGGCAGCGGACGGAACCGTCCACCAACTCAGCCGGGGCGACTCGCCCGACTTTGACGGCGCCGTCGTGGGCCTCGGCGCACTGGGCGTGGTCACCAAGGTGACCCTGGACATCGAACCCACGTTCATGGTCCGGCAGGACGTCTTTGAAGCGCTTCCGTGGGAGATGGTGCTGGAAAATTTCGACGCCGCCACCTCCAGCGCCTACAGCGTCAGCCTGTTTACGGACTGGAGCGGGGACGCCCTCCCGCAGGCCTGGCTGAAGAGCCGCGTGTCGGGTCCTGATGCGGCCGGAGTTGGCCTGCCGGCGCACCGCGGCGGCACGTTCTTCGGTGGCACGCGCACCACGGTTGCCAGGCACCCGCTGCCCGGGGTCTCGGCCGAAAACTGCACAGAACAGCTCGGAGTCCCCGGGC
Organism: Arthrobacter sp. LjRoot78; assembly: GCF_964254335.1. Lineage (NCBI taxonomy): Bacteria > Bacillati > Actinomycetota > Actinomycetes > Micrococcales > Micrococcaceae > Arthrobacter > Arthrobacter sp. LjRoot78. The sequence goes on from NZ_CAXUTG020000001.1 coordinate 4,477,610, forward strand.
CATGGTCGGAGCGCCTTGCGCACTTCCGGATGGCGTTCACGCCCAGCAGCGGCGAGGAACTCCAGAGCGAGTTCTTTGTCCGCCGCGAGGACGCCGTTGCCGCCATTGCGGAACTGCGCGCCCTCTCGGACCGGATCACGCCGCTGCTGCTCGTCTCCGAAATCCGCACCGTGGCAGCCGACAGGCTCTGGCTCAGCACGGCTTACGGCCATGATTCAGTGGGGTTCCACTTCACCTGGAAGCAGCGGCAGGCCGAAGTGGAGGTGGTACTCCCGGTGATGGAGGAGGCACTGGCACCGTTCAGCGCCCGGCCGCACTGGGGCAAGCTGTTCCATGCGGGCGCCGATTCGCTCGCACGGCTGTACCCGCGCTTCGCCGACTTCAAGGACCTTGCCGAGCGGATGGACCCGGAGCACAAATTCCGCAACGACTTCCTGGCGCGGAAGGTCTTCGGCGGGTAGTGCGTGGGAGCTGGACTGGCGCTCGTCCACATCCGTAGTCGGCTAAATCCGGGGCCGTCCGGACCAGCGGCGTGCCTTGAGCGCCGCGTGGAGTTCCAGCCGGACCATGCCTTTCAGCGGATCCACGCCGAGTACCTGCCGGATGCGGCCAAGCCTGTTGTAGATGCTGCTCCGGTGCAGGTGCAGCTTGGTGGCGACGTCCTGCACGGACCCGTCGTTGTCGTACAAAAGTTCCAGGACGGGGAGCAGCTCGCCGTTGCGGTCGTGGTCTTCGAGGATGCGCGAGTAGACGGAGCCGGCGTCGGCCCATGCCCCGGCGCCACCCCCGGCCGAAGCCAGCAGCTGGTAGACGCCCGTGGCCCGGCAGTCCACCAGCTCGCCCAGCTGGGGGTCCACGGCGGCGGCCTGGGCAGCCTGCCTGGACTGGGCATACGCGTCCGCCAGTTCGCGCGGCTTGGCGAAGCCTTCGCTCGTGCCGAGGATGATCCGGCGCACCGGCCGGCCGGACCGTTTGGCGAGTTCAAGCTGGTAGTGCACCAGCACCTGCGCGTGGGCCGCACGCCCGGTGGATTCCCGGAACAGGACCACCGCGTGTGTTTCCGTGCCTGCGCTGAACAGCGCCGCGTCCACGCCAATGGTGGCCTGCAGCGCCGCGGAGCGATGGATCAGGGTTGAGGCGATGGGATCGGATCCCTCCGCCCAGCCGTCGGCGTCGAGCACGGTGACCAGCTGCCACGGACCGCGCCCCTGCACTTCCTTCCACCCGCCCACGGCGGCCACCGCGTTGGCTTCGCCCCGGCATGCGCTCAGGAACTCCTGCTCCCTGCGGCGCCTGAATTCCGATTCGGCGGTGTTCGACTCCAGGAGAAGTCCGGACAGCAGCTCCAGTTCGTCCCGGACGCCGGGCAGCTGGGTGAGGATCGCCGTCGCGCTTTGGTCTTCGATGTCCTGCTGCACCCACAGGTAGCCCACGCGGAAGCCGCGCACCAGCAGCGGGACGCAGACGCGTCCGAGCATGCCCAGCTCCTCATTGGCGGGGACGACGACGGGACGCACCGCCGTCGCGATCCCGTGCGAGAGCTGCCACGCCTTTACATCCGCCGGCACGCGCTTACTGAGCAGGAAGTTCACGCGGACGCGGTCCGCGTGCGACTGGTTGGAGCTGTAGGCGAGCAGGACGCCGTCGAGATCCTCCAGCGAAAGTCCACGGCCGAGCTTCTCGGCCACCTGCTCAACGAGCTGTTCCACATCCTGCTGGTGCATGGTGCCACCTTACTGCCCGGCGCCGCCGGAACGTGAACGGACACCAGGCGACACCTGACGCTTCACCGCTCGACAGATGTCTAGGCAGCGAGGGGGAAAACCCTTGAAACAAGCGGAAGTTGCCTTATCCGAACGACGGCGTCGTGTCGGCTACCTCACATGCGGATTTATTCTGGAAGTACCAGATTCCCCCGCACGTCCGGCCCACAAAGCCCACCAACGATGGAGCCCAAGAAATGATCATCGGCGTCCCCAAAGAGATTAAGAACAACGAATTCCGCGTGGCCATCACCGCCGCCGGAGTCCACGAATTCCGCACCCACGGCCACACCGTGCTGGTGGAACGCGGCGCAGGCCTGGGCTCCGGAATCACTGACGAGGAATACGCCATCGCCGGCGCCGAAATCGTCATCGAAGCAGATGACGTGTGGGCCCGCGCTGACATGGTCATGAAGGTCAAGGAGCCCATTGCAGCGGAATACCACCGCTTCCGCAAGGGCCTGATCCTCTTCACCTACCTCCACCTGGCCGCCGAGCCGGAACTGACCCGCGAGCTCATCAACTCGGGCGTCACCGCGATCGCCTACGAGACCGTCCAGGAAGGCCGCACCCTGCCCCTCCTGGCCCCGATGTCAGAAGTGGCCGGCCGCCTGTCCGTCCAGGTCGGCGCTACCTCGCTGATGGCACCCGCCGGCGGCAAGGGCGTCCTGCTCGGCGGCGTCCCGGGCGTCCGCCCGGCCAAGGTCGTTGTGCTCGGTGCGGGCGTGGCCGGCACCAACGCCGCCGCCATGGCCCTGGGCCTCGGCGCCGACGTCACCATCCTGGACATCAACATCAACCGCCTCCGCGAACTCGACGCCCAGTACCAGGGCCGGCTCAAGACCGTGGCGTCCAACAAGTACGAGATCGAAAAGTCCGTGGTGGACGCCGATCTCGTGATCGGCTCGGTGCTGATCCCGGGGGCCAAGGCACCCAAGCTGGTCACCAACGAACTCGTGTCCCGGATGAAGCCCGGCTCCGTCCTCGTGGACATCGCTGTGGACCAGGGCGGCTGCTTCGAAGACACCCACCCCACCACGCACCAGGAACCCACGTACAAGGTCCACAACACCATCTTCTACTGCGTGGCCAACATGCCCGGGGCCGTTCCCAACACGTCCACGTACGCACTCACGAACGTGACCCTGCGCTACGGCGTGGCCCTCGCCAACCTCGGGGTAAAGGCCGCGTTCGAGAAGGACCCCGCACTGGCCGCCGGCCTCAACATTGCCGCCGGCCACGTGGCGCACCACTCGGTCTCCGAAGCGCACAACCTGCCGCTCGTAGCCGACTGGCACGAACTGGTCTCTGCATAGTCCTTAGTTCGTCCCGCTGCGCTGGACGACACACATCCTCGGCGTGCTCGCTCCTTCGTCGCTTAGACGCACGCTGCCGGATGTCTGTCGTTCAGCGCAGTTTTGGTTAAGCTCTATGCGTCGCCAGTTCGCGTGCCTTTTCTATTAATTTCAGGACCTCGATGGGGCCTGCAGGGTCTACTGGCAACGGCAGGGGCGAGCCGGTGCCGCCGTCGTGGATCTTGTCCGCGAGTAGCCGGTAAAACTCCGGGTAGGCGCCGCGTTCGGTGGGCAGGCGGTCCAGGTGGCCGTCGCGGCCCAGGAGCCCCGCCCAGTCCTTGTCCTCGACGCCGTATTCGGGGTCGAGCGGGCTGCCGCCGGCCACAATGTACGGCTCCTGCGGATCGATGCCGTGCTTGGTGAAGCCGCCCTCGGAGCCCAGGAGCCGGTAACGGGGTCCCTGCTGGGCGCAGAGCATGTTCATCCAGAGGTGGCTGACCACACCCGAATCATGTTGCAGGGCCACGAACACGTCATCGTCGGTCTTTTCGCCCGGCCGCCGGGCGCGGAGTTCCGCGTGCGCCACCGTCGCCGGGCCGAACAGCTGCAGCGATTGGTCGATGAGGTGGGTTCCGAGGTCGAAGAGCACCCCGCCGCCGTCGTCCGCCGTGGCTTCCGCTTTCCAGGCCTTCGAGACCTCCGGGGACCAGCGTTCGAACCGCGACTCGAACCGGGTCACGCTGCCCAGCACGCCGCCTTCCAGCAAGCCCTTCACCGTCAGGTAGTCGCCGTCCCACCGGCGGTTCTGGAACACGGTCAGCACCCGCCCCAGCCGGGCGGCAAGCTCCAGGAGTTCCTGCCCCTCGGCGCTGCGCACCGCAAAGGGCTTGTCAACGACGACGTCGAGTCCCGCCTCCAGCGCGGCCTTCGCCAGCGGGTAGTGGGTGGCCGGCGGCGTCCCGAGGACCATCAGGTCAAGGTCATCGGCCAGCGCCAGGATGTCGGCCGGGGTGTTTACGAGCCGTGCGGCAGGGTAGCTGCCGGACGCATCGGCCTGCCGGCCGGCGTCGGACGTTGAAATAACGTCCAGCGAATATGACGGATTGGCGGCGATCAGCGGCGCGTGGAACACGCGGCCGGACAGGCCGAAGCCGGCGACCGCCGTCCGGATCGCGCGCTTGCTCGGGCCGGTGTCGGGGGTTGCTTCTGTGCTCATGGTTCCAACGCTACCCCCGCACGCTCGGAGGGGACGGCGAAGGCCGGCACCCCGCGTGAAGAGTTCGTATGAACAGATCACGGGGATGCCGGCCCCCGGCGTCAGTACAGTCAGGCTGCTGTTACTTCTTTTCCCAGCCGAGGGTGGTCCAGTCCGGAACCTGGGACAGGCTCTTGAACAGGGACGGGCCGTAGTTGGCCAGGCCGGTGCGGACGAAGGAGATCTGCGGCCCGTTCATCACGACGCCCATGGAGAAGTACTTGGCCATGTGCTTCTTTTCAACTTCCATGGCTGCCTTGTTGCGCTCGGCGTTGTCCTCAATGCTGCTGAGTGCCTTGATCTCGGCATCCAGCTCGGCGTCGCCCAGTTCGTTCTCGTTGGTTTTGGAGTCGTAGAACTGCTTGACGGCGTCCGTTGCGTCAGCACCCACGGTGTAGCCGGAGACGCTCAGGAAGAAGTCGCGGCTGCCCAGGACCTTGCCGAAGTCGGCAGAGGCGCGCTGGTCGATTCCCACGTCCATGCCGCCGGCCTGGAGCTGCTTCTGCAGGGTCTGCACGAACGCCAGGGTGGTGGGGTCGTCACCGAAGTTGCTGATCTTGAAGGCGGCCGGAACGCCGTCCTTCTCCATGATGCCCGCGGCATTGGGCTTGTAGCCGGCATCGGTCAGCACCTTCTTGGCTGCCTCTGCACCGGATTCCGTGGCCGGGTAGTTGTCCTGGTAGTACTTGGAGAACGGCAGCAGCATCATGGAACCGGAGCTGGTTTCTTCCCAGTTCAGCCCGTTGAAGCGGACCTTGCGCAGGGCTTCGCGGTCTACGGCGGTGAAGATTGCCTTACGGATGGCGACGTCCGTGAGCGGAGCCTTCTGCGCGTTGAGGTTCAGGCCGCCGGCGAACAGCCGCTGGCCGCGGCGGATCTCGGAATCCTTGGTGCCGTCCAGCTGCTTGTACGGGGTGATGGTGTTCGCGGAAACGCCGTCAATCTCGCCGTTCTTGAAGGCGGCGATAGCGGCGCTGCTCTCCAGCTGGCGGAACACCACCTTGTCGAGGACGGGCTTGGTGCCCCACCATTTGTCGTTCTGCGCCAGGGTCACAGTCTTGGCGGCGCTGTCGTACTTGTCCAGCTTGAAGGGTCCTGCCATCCACTCCGGGTGCATGTCGCCGGTGAAACCGGTGTTGAAGATCTCGGGAGTGTTCACGGCCGGGTGGATCAGTCCGGTGAAGAGGGCATCCAGCGGGTAGACGGGCTGGGTGGTGGTGACCACCACTTCCTTGTCACTGGAACCGGCCTTGACGGAGTCAACGAACTCGTAGGCGCCGGAGCTGACGATGTCGATGTCCTTGTTTTCGCCCTTGAGCATGTTCCAGGTGTTCTGGAAGGCCTTGACGTCGATCGGCGTGCCGTCGTTGTACGCGGCTTTCTCGTTCACCTTGATGGTGATGGTCTGCTTGCCGTCCTTGACTTCGCTCTTGACGTCCTCGCAGAAGTCCTTGTTCGGAGTCGCCGTACCGTCGAAGTCGAAGTTCCAGCAGCCCCAGGTGCCGGCCTGGTCGATGGGGCGGTGCAGTGCGGTGTTGTCCGCGCTGTTGCCGTTGTTGGAGAAGCCGTTGAAGTCCGGACCGATGTTGCCCAGCGGAAGCGTCACGGTGCCGCCGGGTTCCAGGTCCTTGGCATCCTTGGCGTTTATGCTGATCAGCTTGGTGAGGTCACTGCCGGCGTCCTGGCCCTTGCCTGCGTCGGGACCCTTGGGAGTCCCGCCTCCGCCACAGCCGGTGAGCGCGAGCGCTGCCGCTACAGCGGCCACCCCGCCAATCTTGGTCAGATTCTTCATTGTTTTCCCTTCATTTTTTGGTGCGAGAGTTGGTGCTTTGGGGATCGGACAAGTTAGGGGCTGTCGTGGACAACTAGCATTTCCGCGTCGAGTTCACCGTCCGGGAAGAAGCAGGCGAACTGTTGGTCGGCGTCCTGGGCTAACGCCCGAGCCGCCCCGGCCGGGGACGCCTGCGGAGACGCGGTCTGCGGAGAAGCGACCGGTTCCAGCGGCGGCTCTAGGGTGAGGCATTTTTCCTGCTTCGCCGCGGGGAGCGCGGCAAACACCGGGCAGCGGGTGGCGAAGTTGCAGCCCTTTGGCGCATCAAGCGGCGATGGGAGGTCTCCTTGCAGGATGATGCGTTCGCGGGTTCGTTCCAGCTGCGGGTCGGGCACCGGGATCGCGGACAGGAGTGCCCGGGTGTAGGGGTGGCGCGGGTTGTCGAACACGTTGTCCACGTCGCCAATTTCCACGATCTTGCCCAGGTACATCACTGCCACCCGGTTGGAGATGTGCCGCACCACGGACAGGTCGTGGGCCACCATGAGGTAGCTCAGGCCGAGTTCAGCGCGGAGCTTGTCCAGGAGGTTGATCACGCCGGCTTGAACGGAGACGTCCAGGGCGGACACGGGTTCGTCGAGGACCACCAGCTTGGGGTTCACGGCAAGCGCGCGGGCGATACCGATGCGCTGCCGCTGGCCGCCGGAGAACTGGTTGGGGAACCGGTTGACGTGGTCCGGCTGGAGGCCCACCAGTTCCATCAGTTCCATGATCCGCTTCCGGATCGCGGGCTTGTCCATGCCGGCGTTTTCGAGCGGCTCGGACAGGACCTCAAAGACGGTGAAGCGCGGGTCCAGTGCCCCGGTGGGATCCTGGAACACCATCTGGAGTTCCTTGCGCATGGCGGTTTTCGTCCTGGCGTCGGAGGCCGCCTTGTTGCTCAGCCCGCCGATGGTCACCTCGCCGTCCTGGTCCTTGTGGAACTCCATGATTTCCAGCAGCGTGGTGGTTTTCCCGCAGCCGGATTCACCCACGATGGAGAAACATTCGCCCTCGCGGATATCGAAGCTCAGCCCGTCCACGGCCTTCACGGTTCCGATCCGGCGCTTGATGAGCGAGCCCTTCAGGAGCGGGAAGTGCTTCCTGACGTCCCTCAGTTCCAGGACTTTCCTGCGCTCAAGCCGCGGGACGGCATCGAAACGGGAGACCGGTACGGCCGGGGCGTGGAAGATCTCGTGGACATCCACTTCGGCACCCAGTGAGTCGGTCTTGATGCAGGCCGCCTTGTGGGCGCCGCTGCCGGCAATGCCGTTTCCCGCTCCCCTCGGGCCGCTGACCGGCCACAGCTCCGGTTCCCCCTGCAGGCAGGAGTCGCTCACGAGCGGGCAGCGCGGGGCGAAGGAGCATCCGGTGGGCTCGTGGATCAGGTTCGGCGGGATGCCCTCGATGGGCACCAGGGAGGCCTTTTCCGCAATGTCCACGCGCGGCACCGCACCCAGCAGTCCCATGGTGTATGGCATCCGCGGGCTGTAGTAGATGTCGTCCACGCTGCCGGTCTCCACCGGCTTTCCCGCGTACATCACCATGATGTCGTCCGCCATCCCGGCCACCACGCCAAGATCGTGCGTAATCATCACGACGGCGGCCCCGGTCTCCTCCTGCGCTGTGTGCAGCACCTCAAGGACCTGCGCCTGGATGGTGACGTCCAGCGCCGTCGTCGGCTCATCCGCGATGAGCACCCGCGGGTTGTTGGCGATCGCGATCGCGATCATGACGCGCTGGCGCATGCCGCCGGAAAACTCGTGCGGGAACGCCTTCAGGCGGTCCTTCGGGCTGGGGATGCCCACCATGCCGAGAAGTTCGACGGCGCGGGCATCCTTGGCCTGTTTGCTCATCTTCGGGTGGTGGACCGTTAGTGCCTCGATGATCTGGTGGCCCACCGTGTATACCGGGGTCAGGGAGGAGAGCGGGTCCTGGAAGACCATGGCGATGTCGTTGCCGCGGTACCGGCACATGGCCTTGTCGCTGAGTCCCAGCAGTTCCTTGCCGTTCAACCTCACTGACCCGCTGATTTCGGCGGTGGTGGGCAGCAGGCCCATGATGGCCAGGGAGGTCACGGATTTGCCCGAACCGGACTCGCCCACGATGCCGAGCGTCTTGCCCGGCAGGAGGTCGAAGTCGACGCCGCGGACGGCGTGGACCACGCCGTTCTCCGAGTTGAACCGGACGTTCAGGTCCCGGACGGAGAGGACGGCGCCCGCCGGGGCATCACCTGCGGCATGCAGCCCGGCGACGTGCAGGCGCTCCGCCACGGAATCGGCGGGGCGCTCTGTGCTGGCGGTGGTTTCGCGGCTCATTTGTTCCTCTTCCCTGCAGTCTTCTTGGCGCTGCCAACGGAGCTGGAGCTGGGATCGAAGGCATCGCGCAGGCCGTCATTCATCATGGCCAGCGAACCGGTCAGCAGGAACATCACCACGAGCGGAACCCAGAACATCCACGGGAACGTCTGGACCTGGGAGGTTGCCTGGTTGATGAGGACGCCCAGGCTGACATCAGGGACCTTGATGCCGATGCCGATGAAGGAGAACGCGACTTCGGCCAGGATGGCGCCGGTGACGCCGCGGGTGACGTCCAGGACCAGCAGCGATCCGATGTTGGGGACCAGGTGCCGCCAGACGATCCGGCGGGCCGGGATGCCCATGTACTGGGCGGCCTTGACGAAGTCCCGCTGCATGAGCGACATCGAAAGGGAGCGGATCAGGCGGGCGGTGCCCATCCAGCTGAAGACCAGGAGCACGATGATCAGCAGCAGCCAGCTGGGCAGGTTCTCCCGGAGCCCGTTGCCGCCGCCGCTGGTGGCGACTGCCACCACCAGCAGTGCCGGCATCATGATGAGGGCCTCGAGGACGAAGAGCATGACCTTGTCCACTTTGCCGCCGAAGTAGGCCATGGTGCAGCCGTAGACGGCGGCGATCAGCACCGAGACCAGGCCGACCACCAGGCCGATGAGGATGGAGATCCGGGTGCCTTCAACCATCAGGGCGTAGAGGTCGATGCCGGCCTGGGACGTACCCAGGAGGTGTTCTCCGGACGGCGGCATGCCGATGTTGAAGGGGTCGATGGTTTCCTTGTCCCAGGGGGAGAGGAAACCGCCCACGAAGGAGAAGACCGTGAGGGCGAGGAAGATGACCAGGCCGGCCACGGCTGTCTTGTTCCGCAGGAAGCGCCGCAGGATGATCGCGGACTTGGCGATCACGACGTCGTCGTTCTCTATCCTTGCTTCCTCGGCAACGGCGGCGGGGTCGATCGCGTTCAGGTTGGTCATGGCTACTGCACCCGCACTCTCGGGTCGACAAGGGTAGTGGCGAAGTCCGCGAGGATCGCGCCGATGGCGAAGATCACGGAGCCGTACGCGAGGGTGGCTGTGGCCGCGTTGACGTCCTGCAGGGCGATGGCGTCGATGCTCCACGAACCGACGCCCGGCCAGGCGAAGATCTTCTCGGCAAAGAAGCCGCCGGCGAAGATGGCCGGGATGGTGAAGGCGATGCTTTGCGCGACCGGGATGAACGAGACGCGCAGGGCATGGCGGGCGATGGCCTGGTTTCGGGTGAGCCCCTTGGCCCGGGCTGTGCGGACGAAATCCGCGTTGACGTTGTCCAGCAGGTACTGGCGCTGGGCGATCTGGTACGTGCCCCAGCCCACCAGGGTGATGGCCAGGGTGGGCACCGTGTAGTGGGCCACCATGTCGACGAACTGGACCCAGGCGCTGCCTTCCAGACCCGGCGTGGAAATGCCGGTGACGAAGAAGATCCGCTCGCCGATGGTTTCGTTGACGTTGATGGCGCCGAGCTGCACGAGGAAGTAGGCGATCGGCGCAGGCACGATGTACACGAGGTAGCTGTAGGACGTGATCACACGGTCCTGGAACTTGTACTGCCGGGCGGCGGTGTACACACCCAGCGCAACCCCGATGACGAGGGTCAGGACGATGGAGGCCAGGAACAGCCGGGTGGAAATCCACACGCGGTCGCCGAACTCGGCGTTGATGAAGGCGCCGTTGGGGCTTCGCCCCCAGTCCCAGCGCGTGACGACTGCCGTGAGCCAGTCAACGTAGCGTTCCCAGGGGCTGAGCGTCGGGTCAAGGCCCTTGAGCCGGAAGGAGTTTGTCACCTGCTCCGGCGTCGGCCGTGGAATGCGTTCCTGTTCCAGCAGCGCGGGCTGAAGCGTACTAACGGCAAGGAAGTACCCCGCCGTCGTAGTCAGGAAGATCATGAGCAGGTAGGTGGCTGCCCTTTTGGCGAGGTAACGGAACATGTCTGCCTAGCTCCGGATCGCCGGTGCCAGTTCCGCGCCGTGCAGCGACGGCGGCGCCTCGGAGGAGCCGTCCCGGGCCGGTGTCATATCAGCATTCACAGCAGGTGATCCTTCCGTCAGCTCCCGGACCGGCAGGGGTTCCGCCGCCGATCCGGGATCATGGCCAGCGGGTGTCTGGCCGCCCGCGGGCCCTTGGGGCCTTGTCCTTGTGGACTATGTTGCGGGTCACATTCCAGAGGAAACTACCACATATGGGGAACCCTCCACGGTGCCTAAAAGCGGAAACACGGGCGTCCTGTACCAGATCGTTATGAATAAATCACGAGGATTGATTTGACTGGCTGGACGGCGTGCCATGAACTAGCCTTCGTCCGGCCGGGATGCGCTGTCCTGGCGGGGGGCGCTGTGCTGGCGGGGGGCGCCTCCGGGACAGCTGACCACGCGCGTGACGAGCTCGCGCCATGATTCCGCGAGCCGCTCCGGAGCCACATGGTGGACCCGCACCGCGTACAGCAGCCGCTCGGGGTCCAGGGTTGAGCTCAGCGACATCGCCATCAGCCAGGGATCGGGGGTGACTCCCGCGGCCCGCAGGAGCATTTCGATGTGCCGGTGCCACAGGACGGCGGCCGGCACGTCGTAGCGGTTGTAAGCGGACGCGTCCGCGGCCCGGGCCAGCTCGCCAAACTCCAGCACGTAGGCAATCCGTTCCGCGCCGAAGGCCACAAGCCGGTCCAGCGGCGGCGCCCCGGGGCCCAGGGGCGGTGGCCCGAACATGAACCGGCCCTGGAATGCGGCCTCCGAGTCGCTGAGCAGCGTCATCATGAGCCCCGCCCGGGAACCGAAACGCCGGAAGACGGTGCCCTTCCCGACGCCGGCGCGCTCGGCCAGCCTGTCCATGGTGAGCCCGTCCGCGCCGCACTCCTCAATGAGTTCGCGGGCAGCCTTGAGCAGCAGCTCCCGGTTGCGGGCGGCGTCGCTGCGTTCCGCTTCCCCGCCGAGCGGCGATCCGGAGCGGATTGGGATGAGGCTCACAAGAAATATTCTAGCCCCGGGAATAATATCCGGACCGCAGTCCGTTTAGCATGAGTGAAGGCACCAACAGCCTCCGCAAACCAACCAGCCGGCGGATCCCTCCCGCGGCCAGACACAAGGAGTTCAAATGTCCAAGAGCACCGTACTTACACTGGTCGGCAGCCTGCGTGCCGAATCCACCAACCAGAAGCTCGCCGAGGCCATCCAGCTGAACGCACCCGAGCAGGTTGAAGTTGTTATCCACGAAAGCCTGGGCAACATCCCGTTCTACAACGAGGACATCGACGTCGAAGGCCAGGTTCCGGCTGCCGCCGCTGCGCTCCGCGCCGCCGCCAATGACGCCGACGCCCTCCTGCTGGTCACCCCGGAGCACAACGGAACCGTGCCGGCCTCGCTCAAGAACGCCATCGACTGGCTGTCCCGCCCGTTCGGCGCCGGCGCCCTTGCCGGCAAGCCCACCGCCGTCGTGGGCACCGCCTTTGGCCAGTTCGGCGGCGTCTGGGCACAGGACGAAGCCCGCAAGGCTGTCGGCATCGCCGGCGCCCGTGTCATTGAAGACGCCAAGCTGGCCGTTCCCGGCTCCATGGTCCGCTTCGCCGAAGTCCACCCCAAGGACGACGCCGAGGTCGTGGAGCAGATCAAGGGCGTTTTCGATGCCCTGGCCAAGGCCGAAACTGCCGCCGAAGCAGCCTGATTCACCACCCCTGAAGCCCCCGGCCACCGCCGGGGGCTTTTGCGTCACCATTCCGTGATGGAGCTGACGCAAAACCGTCACTTGGCACCTGTTCCGCACACTGGCGCCCCGCCGTAACGTGGAGACGGGGGACGTGCGAGAGCTGGAAGTGCGGTGCCTTCATGATGGTCACGCCTGGGGTCCGGGCAGCTGCGGCAGCCGCCGCGTTGATGCTTCCGCTGTGGCTCGGATCCTGCTCGCTGCCCCTGTCGGCATCCCCGGCCGGTACGGCCGCCCAGCCGGGCAGCGTGCCGGAACCGCAACCACTTCCGCCGCCATTTCCCGGGGCCACAACCGGGGCCCCGCTCCCGGCCTCCGCCGGCGCCGGACCGGAAATTGCCGCCTCCAGCCCGACGGCCAAACCCAGAACGGGCGGCAGCATCACATCGCAGGCCGGCGGCGACGGCGACGCGATGATTGACGACTCCACCGCCGTCACCGGGCCCGCGGTCACAGCTCCGGGCACTCCCGCTTCGGGCAGCTCCGGATCCGGGAACCCGGCAGCGGCGGTGAAACCTGCCGACGACGACAAGGCGGCGCGCGGCCGACTGTCCGGCGGAACGCCCGTGTACTTCGTGGCACTCGATGACGGCGGCAGCTCCGGCGTGCGGTTCGGCTGCAACGACAGCCTCGTGCCCGTCATCCACGACACCGCCGCGGACGAGGAACCGCTCCAGGCAGCCCTCGATTTCCTGCTCGGCGGCAGCGATCCCACCGAGGGGCTGTACAACTCGCTGGACGACTCCGCGCTGAAGTACGTTTCCGCATACTTTGACGGCACCACGGTGGTGGTGAACCTGACCGGAACCATCCGGCCGGGCGGCACCTGCGACGTTCCCCGGCTGGAAGCGCAGCTCACACACACGGCCGTCTCCGCCGTCGGTGCGGCGCGGGCGGAGATCTATGTGGACGGGCGGCGGCTGGCGGACGTTCTTAGCCTCCGGTGAGCCGGCTCCAGGTGAGCCGAGGGCGGCACCCGGCGCTTAGCCCCGCCGGAACAGCTCATCCATGGCCTCGTGGCTGCGGGCGCCGGCCAGTTCGGACCAGTTGCCGTCCCCGAGCACGTCTTCGGCCACCCGGGATACGGTGGCATAAGCAGCCTTCGCCGTGTTTCCGCCGATGCTGATCCGGCGGACACCAGCATCGTGCAGTTCGCCCACGGAAGGCGCGCCCAGGCCGGCTAGCGCGTTCAGTGGCGCGGCGATCCGCCGCGACAGGTCGTGGAGCAGGTGCAGGTCCTGCACCCCGGGCACGAAGATTCCATTGGCCCCCGCGGCCAGGTATGCGTCTGCACGCTGAAGCGTTTCCGTGAAGGCGGTCTCCGTGAAACGGCCGGACAGGTACGTGTCGATGCGGGCGTTGATGAACAGATCAACGCCCGCATCCTCCGCTGTGCGGCGGACGACGGCGATGCGTCGCGCCTGCTCGTCGACGTCAGTTAGCGGATCATCGCCGGAGTCTTCGAAGTTCACACCGACCGCTCCGGCTGCCAGGACACTGCGGATTGTTTCCCGCAGTTCACCCTCGTCGAATGCACCGCGTGCCTTCGCATATCCCGTCTCTATGTCCGCCGTGACCGGCAGCGCCGTAGATGCCGCAATCCGGCCAAGGGCCGCCATGGCGAGTTCCCGCGGCAGGTGGTTGCCGTCCGGAAAGCCGAGGCTCCAGGACAGGGCTGAACTGGAGGTGGCCAGCGCGGTCGCTCCTGCTTCTTCCACGAGGCGGGCGGACGCCACATCCCAGACATTCACCAGGACCAGCGGCGCCGGGTCCTCGTGCAGTGCGTGGAAGGCGGCAGCCAGGGGACCGAAGCGACTCTGCGTTGTCATGGCTCTATTCCATGCCCTGCGCCGTTCCAGGTAAAGCAATTCAGTCCCGCGCCAAGGGAAGATTCAGATTTTTAGCAACAAACGTTGCCTCATTGACAACAACTGGCTGTATCCTGTCAGTGTGACCCACGAAACACTTGATGCCGCCGCAGACATCCTGCCGGCCGAGGCAATTGACGCAATCGAACGCGCGGCAACGTCCGCCCACCGCCACGATGAACTTTTCTCGGAGCGCGCAGCAAACATCAAGCAGTCCGCCGTCCGCGACGTCTTCGACATCTCCCTGCGCCCGGGCCTGGTGTCGCTGGCCGGCGGCAGCCCCTACCTGCAGTCGCTGCCGCTGGAGCGGCTGGGGCAGACAGCGGCGAAGATCATTGCCGAGCAGGGCATGACGGCCCTCCAGTACGGCAGCGGCCAGGGGACCGAAGAATTACGCACCCAGATTTGCGAGGTGATGGCAGCAGAAGGGATCCTCGACGCCGATCCCCGGAATGTGGTGGTCACTGCCGGCTCCCAGTCCGCACAGGACGTGGCCACCAAGGTCTTCTGCAACCCCGGCGACGTGGTGCTGGTGGAGGACCCGACGTATGTGGGCGCGCTGAACACATTCGAGGCCTACCAGGTGGAAGTGGCGCCCGTTCCCATGGACGAGCACGGCCTGGTTCCGGATCTGCTGGAAGCCCGGATCGCCGCCCTCCAGACGGCCGGGAAGAATATAAAGTTCCTGTACACCATCCCGAATTTCAACAACCCGTCCGGCATCACCCTGGCTGAGGAGCGCCGGCAGGAAATCGTCGATATATGCCGGAAAGCGAATATTCTGGTTCTGGAGGACAATCCCTACGGCCTGCTCCGCTTCGAGGGCAAGCCGCTCGCTCCGTTGCGGGCCGCCAACCCGGACGACGTTATCTACATGGGCTCGTTCTCCAAGATCTTCGCCCCGGGGCTGCGGGTCGGCTGGGCCCTGGTGCCGGCACACCTCCAGCGCCGCTACTACCTGGCATCCGAAGCCGTGACGCTCTGCCCGTCCACCCTGAACCAGATGCTGGTCTCGGCCTACCTGCGGGATTACGACTGGAAAGGTCAGATCGAAACCTACCGCGGTCTCTACGCGGAGCGCTGCCAGGCCATGCTCGCCGCCCTTGAGGAGTACATGCCCGAGGGATTGACCTGGACCCGGCCCGAGGGCGGCTTTTTCGTCTGGGTCACGCTGCCCGAGGGCGTGGATACCTACCCGCTGCTGCGCAAGGCCATCGACGCCGGCGTGGTGTTCATCCCCGGGGCAGCGTTCACGCATTCGGACGAACCCTCGAACAAGCTGCGCCTCGCTTTCAGTGCCGTGCCTCCCGAAGCCATCGCCGAAGGCGTGCGGCGGCTCGCGCCGGTCCTGCGGGACGCCATTGCGGCGCTGTAGCCTGAATCATTACTGCATGCTGCCCGCCACTTTTCATTAAACTGACCGATCTCTTAGGAGCAGGACTATGACCGGAATTATTGTTGTCGGCGTTGACGGCAGTGAGACTGCCATGCGGGCCGCGGAAACGGCCCAAGGGCTCGCCGCATCCCTGGACGCGACGCTTCACGTGGTAACCGCGTTCGACAGTGACCGCACCGAGGTCTACGGCAGCGGCAGTGACCGGTTCATTGTCTCCGATGCCGGCGAGGCAGAGAAGGTGGCCAAGGACGTTGCGGCACAGCTGAGCACGGAAGGCCTCAAGGTCACCTATTCCTCGGCCCGGGGCAAGCCGGCGGAAGCCATCATCAGGGAAGCCGAACGATTCGACGCCCGCTTGATCGTGGTGGGGAACCGCCGGATGCGCGGGCTCGGCCGCGTCCTGGGAAGCGTCGCCAACAGTGTGGCGCACAACGCGCCCTGCGACGTCTACATCGCCAAGACCGACGTCGCCGACTAGGACGTCCGGCCGGGGATTCCCTGCTAGGGCGTCTTAAGCAGCCTGCGCAGGATCTTCCCGGACGCGGACTTGGGTACCGCCTCGATGAACTCCACCCGGCGGATTTTTTTGAAGGGAGCCACTTTGCCGGCGACGAAGTCCATGACGCCGGCTTCGTTGAGTGTCCCCGCCTGCCCGCCCGGCTGGCGCACCACGAAAGCCATCGGGACTTCCTGGCCGTCGGCGTCGGGCGTCCCGATCACGGCAGCATCCGCGATGCCGGGGTGCGTCAGCAGCAATGCTTCAAGTTCCGCCGGGGCGATCTGGTAGCCCTTGTATTTGATAAGTTCCTTGAGCCGGTCCACGATGGTCACCACGCCGTCGGCGCGGACGGTGGCGATGTCGCCCGTGTGAAGGAAACCGTCCGCGTCCAGGGTGTCCGCCGTTTCCTCCGGGCGGTTGAGGTAGCCCAGCATGACGTTCGGTCCCCGGCACAGCAGATGGCCCGGGGCGCTGGTGCCCTCCGCCGGGACGCCGATGTCCTCACCGGTGGCTGGGTCCACCAGCCGGCATTCCATGTTGGGCACCGTGAACCCCACCGAGCTCACCGGAACGTCCGTGCCGCCCACCGGGATCAGGTGCGACACCGGGCTCATCTCGGTCATCCCGTAGCCCTGCAGCACGCGGCACTGGAGCCGTTCGGCGAGAGCCGCGCCGAGTTCACCGTCCAGCGGCGCGGCGCCCGAGAGCGTTGTGTGGACGGAGCCGAGATCGTATTCGGAAACAAGCGGGTGCTTGGACAGTGCCACGGCCACCGGCGGCGCGATGAACAGGTACGTGCATCTGTGGTCCTGGATGATCCGCAGGAACTCGGCCAGTTCGAACCGGGGCATGGTGACCAGGCAGGCCCGTTCCCGCAGGGCAAGGTTCAGCAGGACGGTCAGGCCGTAGATATGGAAAAACGGCAGCAAGGCGAGGAGCCTGTCCTGGTCCTTCACGTTCAGCAGCCCGCGGGACTGCTCCACGTTGGCCACGAGGTTGCGGTGGCTGAGCTTAACGCCTTTGGGCCGCCCGGTGGTCCCGGACGAATACGGCAGTACCGCCACATGGGTTGCCGGGTCGAAGGACACGGCCGGAACCGGCGCTCCGGCGGTGAGCAGGTCCTTCAGCGACGGGTGACCTGCGGCGCCGTCGAGCACCACCAGCCGGTCCGCCGGGATTCCGGCGCGTTCGGCGGCTTCCTCGGCCCCCGGGAGCAGCGCTGACACCGTGAACAGCCAGCTGGCGCCGGCATCCTCAAGCTGAAGCGCCAGTTCGTCGGCGGTGTAGAGCGAGTTGACGGTGGTGACGGTGGCGCCGGCGCGGAGCAGGCCGTGGAAAACGGCCGCGAAGGCCGGGATGTTGGGGCAGAGGATGGCCGCGACCCCGCGCGGGCCCAATCCGCGCGCGGACACGGCCCCCGCCACCGCATCGATCTGCTCCAGCAGCTGGCGGTAGGTGGTTTCCGCGCCGCTAGCGCCGTCCACGACGGCGGTCCGGTCCAGGTCCGCTTCCGTGATGCCGCCGAAGAGGTACTCATAAATGCTTTGGTCCGGGATGACCACATCCGGGAAGGGGCTCGAAAACACGCAACATCTCCTTTGATTTGCTCCAGCAGCCGGCGGCCGGTGACGGCGGCAGCTGGTGCAACTCTAGTGCGGCATGTCAAGTACGGAACGTCCCACGCTTGACCGACGTCACTCCCCCTGGTGGGCAGCCTCACCCGTTTTCCGGCGGAATCACGCGGTTTACGGCGATAAAATTAGAAGGTGCTCGATGGTGCGGACATCCGAGTACCACCGACTTCAGGGGAACATTATGCTGACTCTTCAGCGCCGCCAGCTCGTAGGCCACGACATCCTTCTTGCCCGCCACGGGAACCACATCAGCATGATGCGTGTGGACCGCGCCAATGACAGGGTGATTGCCTTCCTCGACGACGGCTCCACCGACTCCGCACCCAACCTCATCACACCCGGCCTGAACCTGCCGGAGACCATCCGCAGCGTCATGCGCGATGACTGGAAGTTCTTCGCCGTCGTCACCGCGTGCGTCACCGGCTTTTCCGGTCTGATGATCACGGCGGCCGTCGCCTTGAGCGGAATGGCTTCCGATCCGGCCCTGGCCCAGATGCTCTCGAACTACCCCGCCTACTAGGCCGCCCCTTTCGGCTGGCACAACAGACGCAGGCTGACTCAACAAACGCAAAAGGAACCCCGTCGCTGACAGCGGCGGGGTTCCCTTGGTTTCTGCTCCGGACTGGTACTGATCCAGCGCTACTAATCCAGCAGGAGGGCCGGCTCCTCAAGGATTGCCGCGACGTCGGCCATGAAGCGCGCCGAGAGATCGCCGTCCACCACGCGGTGGTCGAAGGACCCGCCAAGGGTGGTGATCCAGCGCGGGATGACTTCGCCGTCCAGGACCCAGGGCTTCTGCTTGATGGTGCCGAAGGCCACGATGGCCACTTCGCCGGGGTTGATGATCGGAGTGCCGGTGTCGATTCCAAGCGCGCCGATGTTGGTGACGGTCAGCGTGCCGCCCTGCATCTGGGCAGGCTGGGTTTTTCCCGCCCGGGCAGTGGTGGCCAGGTCGTTGAGCGCAAGGGCCAGTTCCTTGAGCGAGAGGTCCTGGGCATTCTTGATGTTCGGCACCATCAGGCCGCGCGGGGTTGCCGCTGCGATTCCCAGGTTCATGAAGTGCTTGACGTGGATCTCGGCGGCATCGCTGCCGTCGGCGCTGTCCACCCATGTGGCGTTGACGCTGGGGTTGCGGGCGGCTGCCCAGATCACTGCCTTGGCGAGGATCAGCAGCGGGGAGACCTTGATTCCTTCGAAGTCGCGAGAGACCTTGAGCCGCTTGACGAACTCCATGGTGCGGCTGGCGTCGACGTCCACGAAGATGCTGACGTGCGGTGCGGCGAACGCCGACTCCACCATCGCCTTGGCCGTGGCCTTGCGGACACCCTTGACGGGAATCCGCTCGATGCGCTGGTCCTGCGGCCGGCCGGACTTGCCCCAGAAGGTGTCCGCCTTGTCCACTTCGGCATCGCGCTGGGCCTGGTAGCTGACCAGGTCTTCGCGGGTGACTTCGCCCCGTGCACCCGTGGCCACGACGTCTGCGAGGTCGATCCCGAGGTCCCGGGCTATTTTGCGCACCGGAGGCTTGGCCAGGACCTTGTTCACCAGGCCGCTGATGGTGCCGCCGAGGGTCGGGCGCCCCGAGCCTTCCTCGGGGACCGCTCCGGCGTCTGTGACCGTAGGCGCGCCGGCGTTGATCCAGATGCCCTGGGTCTCGACTGGCTCGACTACTGGAACAGGCTCGACCACCGGGGACGGCGCTGCGGCCGATGACGCAGGGCCTTGCGCGGCCGCCGATGCCTTGCGCGGGCGGCGCTTGACGGCGTCGGCCTTGGGACCCGAGCCAACCAGCGGGCCGACGGCCTTGTCGGAGACACCAGCGGCCTCCGCCCCCGAAGCAGGGGCAGCCGGCGCCTGTGCCGGTGTTTGCACCTGTGCAGCTGCGGCGGGAACCGGCGCATCCGCGGGCGTCGGGTCGCCGGACACGGCGTCACTGACGCTGATGATCGGAGTCCCGACGTCGACTGTCACTCCCACGGGCACGAGCAGTTCGGTGACCGTGCCCGCAAACGGCGACGGCAGTTCCACGAGGGACTTGGCCGTCTCGATCTCACACAGAATGTCGTTGATCGCGACGCTGTCGCCGGGCTTGACGTTCCACGAAACGATCTCGGCCTCGGTGAGCCCTTCGCCCACGTCGGGGAGGTTGAACTTGTTTACAGTCATGGGGTCCTCGGTTTGGAAGGCATCGTCAGTAGGAGGCTGTCAGCAGGAAGTCGTCAGTACGCGAGGGCGCGGTCCAGCGCCTCGAGGATGCGGTCGATGTCCGGCAGGTAGTCTTCTTCCACCTTCGCCACGGGGTAAGGCATGTGGAAGCCGCCTACACGGATCACCGGGGCTTCGAGGGACAAGAACGCCCGCTCGCTGACCCGGGCCGCGATTTCGCCACCGATGCCGCCGAACGTCGGTGCCTCGTGGGCCACGACAAGCCGGCCGGTCTTCTTCACGGATTCCGTGACCGTGTCGAAGTCGATCGGCGAGATGGACCGCAGGTCGATCACCTCCACGCTGTGGCCGTCCTCGGCAGCGGCTGTTGCCGCGGCGAGGGCCACGGGAACCAGCGGACCGTAGGCCACCACGGTGGCGTCGGTGCCTTCGCGCAGGACGTGGGCCTTGAACGGGTCCGCCGAGGCGCCGGGTGACTCAGTGTCGACGTCGCCCTTGAGCCAGTAGCGGCGCTTCGGTTCGAAAACGATCACCGGGTCCTGGCAGTCGACGGCCTGCTGGATCATCCAGTAGGCATCGTGGGGGTTGGAAGGCGTGATGATGCGCAGGCCGGCCGTGTGGGCGAACAACGCCTCAGGCGACTCTGAGTGGTGTTCGATCGAGCCGATGCCGCCGCCGTACGGAATGCGGATGACGACCGGCACGGTGAGGTTTCCGTTGCTGCGCGCGTGCATCTTGGCCAGCTGGGTGGTGATCTGGTTGAAGCCCGGAAAAACGAAGCCGTCGAACTGGATCTCGCACACCGGCAGGTATCCGCTGAGGGCAAGTCCGATCGCGGTGCCGATGATGCCGGACTCGGCCAGCGGGGTGTCCACGACGCGGTCGGCGCCGAATTCACCGATCAGCCCGTCGGTGACCCGGTAGACGCCGCCGAGCGGACCGATGTCCTCGCCCATGAGCAGGGTGCGGGGGTTGTTGTTCAGCGTCGCGCGCAGGCCTTCGTTGATGGCCTTGGCGATAGTCATGGTGGTCATCGGTTGGCTGCCCCGTCTGTATCTGCCTCGACTGTCTCTGATTCGTCGGCGAATCCTGCACTGTATTCCTCGAACCAGGCCAGTTCTTCGGCCACCAGCGGGTGCGCTTCGGCGTAGGTGTTGGCGAACGCCGTCCGGATGTCCGGGGTTTCGAGGTCGTGGGTCGTCTTGCGGACGTAGGCGGCGAGCTCATCGCCGTCAGCCTTGACCTTGGCGAAGAAGTCATCGTCCGCGAGGTTCTCGGCGCGGAGGTACTTCTCGAGCCGTTCGAGGGGGTCTTTCGCCCGCCACTGCGCCTCTTCGTCGGAGCCGCGGTACTTCGTGGGGTCGTCGGCCGTCGTGTGGGCGCCGACCCGGTAGGTGAACGCCTCGATCAGCACGGGGCTCTTCCCTTCGCGGGCGCGCTCCAATGCCCACTCTGTGACGGCATGGACTGCGATGACATCGTTGCCGTCCACCCGGATGCCCGGGAAACCGTAGCCCTTGGCACGGTCGGCGAGCGGGACGCGGGTCTGAACGGTGCTGGGCACCGAGATGGCCCAATGGTTGTTCTGGCAGAAAAAGACCACGGGCGCGTTGTACGACGAGGCGAACACCATGGATTCGTGCACGTCGCCTTCGGAGCTGGCGCCGTCGCCGAAGTAAACCATGACCGCTGCCTTGGGCTCCTGCGGCTGTCCCGGAGTGGCGTTGGCGGCCGCGAGTTTCTGGTCACGCTGGATCCCCATGGCGTAGCCGACGGCATGCGGAGTCTGCGCTGCGAGGACCAGGGTGTACAGGTGGAAGTTGGTGTCCTTGGGGTTCCAGCCCCCGTTGGACACGCCGCGGAACTGCCGCAGCAGCTCGGCGAGGTCGACGTTGCGCGTCAGGGCGACCCCGTGTTCGCGGTAAGTGGGGAAAATGTAGTCCTGCGGCTGGCTGGCCCGGCCCGAACCGATCTGGGCTGCTTCCTGACCCGTGAGGGGTACCCACAGGGCAAGCTGGCCCTGCCGCTGGAGCGCAGTTGCCTCCTGGTCAAAGCGCCGGATGGCTGCCATGTCGGCGTAGAAACCCCGCAGCTTATCAGCGTCCAGACGCTTGGCGTAGGCGGAAAAAACCGGGTCTTCGCCCAACGTGCCGTCCGGGCCCAGGAGCTGGACCATTTGAGTGGGAGGTTCGCCCAGCACGGCCTCGGCTTCCGCCTCGAGCTGGTCATCTACCCCGGTTCCGTCGAACTCGGTAGCGGGCAGGTGTGTGGCGCCCATACCGTCTCCTTGCTTGCCGCTCACAAGAGCGTCGCAATCTCGCTGGGATATATGCCGAATCGGGAATATATTCCTGATCCGGCATATATTTTGGCTTACTGTCCCTTACTTTATCCGCAGTAGGCGGACGCCGGGCGTTATGTTAAGCGCTAGGAACGCCGTGGCGGCTTTGTATAGTTCGCACAGAGCTTGAGGAATCGGCTGTTGGCTTCCTCCTCGCCGATGCTCACCCGGACACCCTCGTTGCCGAATGCCCGCACGGACAGGGCGTTTTCACCCGCCAGCGCGGCGAACTCCGCGCTGTTTTCGCTCAGATTGAGCCACACGAAGTTGCCCTGGGCGTCCGGCACGAACCAGCCAAGCTCGCGGAGCCCGGCCGTCACGCGGTCACGCTCGTCCACAAGGCTTTGTACCCTTTCTACAACCTGGCTGAAGTTCTGCAGCGAGGTGACAGCCGCCCGCTCGGCGATCTGGGACACCGAGAACGGCGTGGCGGCCACCCGGAGGTGCTGCGTGAGGTCCGGGTGGGAGACGCTGTACCCCACGCGGAGGCCGGCCAGCCCGTGCGCCTTCGAGAAGGTCCGGAGGACCACCACATTCGGGTGCTTGCGGTACATCTCGATGCCGTCCACGGCGTGCTCGGCCCGCACGAACTCCTGGTATGCCTCGTCAATAACGATGACGACGTCCGAGGGGACAGAGCGAATGAACCGCTCGGTTTCCTCGGATTCGAGGATGGGACCGGTGGGATTGTTGGGGGTGCACAGCAGGATGACTTTGGTTCGCGCGGTAACGGCGGCTGCCATGGCATCGAGGTCGTGGCGGCCTTCGGGCGTCAGGGGGATCCTCACGCTTTCGGCCCCGGCAAGCCCGACACAGATGGGGTATGCCTCAAAAGACCGCCAGGCGTAGATGACTTCATCGGCCTTGCCGTCGTCGTTCTGCCCGGCGAAGGTCACCAGCAGCTGGTTCAGCGCGCCCAGGCTGCCCGCGCCCGTGACGATATCTTCGGCGGGAACCTGCAGGAACTCCGAGAGCGCCACCCGGAGTTTCGTACTGAGGGGGTCGGGGTAGCGGTTGAAATCGGTCTGCTCCGCAATGGCCTGCAACACTGCAGGGATGGGCGGAAGCGGGTTCTCGTTGGAGGACAGCTTGTAGCTGGCTAGACCCTCGACGGCGGCGGGAGGCTTGCCGGCGGCATAACGGGGAAGCCTGTCCACGACCGGACGGGGCCTGATTCCCCCGGCGGGGTTCTCTGGTGAAGTCATGCCAACTAGCCTACTTCTCCGGTCCTGCCGCTTTCCCCCGCCGTGTGAAAGCATGGGCCCATGTTCTCTTTCATCGTGCGGGTTCTCATCAATGGCCTTGCCCTCTGGATTGCCAGCTGGATCCTGCCCGGCCTGGACATCTCCACCACCGCAACGACCGAAGCCGTTGCCCAAGGCGGCGTAACGCAGGGAACCGACCCGCTGGGCATCATTCTCGCCTACCTGTTCATCGGCCTGATCTTCGGCCTGGTCAATGCGTTGGTACGGCCGATCGTCAGCCTGCTGTCCCTGCCGATCACCATCCTCACGCTGGGGCTGTTCACGATCGTCATCAACGCCGCCATGCTGTACCTGACCTCCTGGCTCAGCAGCTACACCCCCGTCCACTTCACCATCGACTCCTTCTTCTGGACGGCGGTTCTGGCGGCCATCATCATCACGCTGGTCTCCCTCGTGGCTGGCAGGATCACGGGCGTCCGCCGCTAAGCGGGCTGGTGCAGCTAGCGTGCAACCCACTTGGCAGCGCCCAATGGCGGCCGATCCGGCTGGCGGGCAGACGTAACCCGGGGCTCCCGGTTTACGGCGAAACGCGTGGCTGTCCCTGCGCCGCCGACGCCGAGGACTCCGGCCAGGACCGCAGTGTTTGCGACCAAAGAGGGGTCTTCACTGGCGGACACCGCCCTGGCCCCTGCCTCGTAATTTTCAAGACTATGGCCGGGCCCGAGCCCGGGGTCTTTCCCGTCCGGGGTGACCACCCGGTCCGTCAACGTAACGGTGACCCTGTCCCGGGTGTCCGGATTCGGAATTCCGTCGCTGCCGGGGACCCAGTCCTGGCGGTGTTCCATATGCAGGGACGTGATTCCGGTTTCGGGGGTAATTCCGCCCACCGGCGATCCGGCCGTGAGGACATACTTCAGGTCGAATTCGGCGAGGAACGCCTTGTCGCTGCTGAGGTTCATGGCATGCACCCCGCCTTGGCTGTAGCCGACAGCGACCACTTGGTCGCCCTTGGAGGCTCCGGCCTGGTGCAACGCCGAGGTGACGGCGGCATTGAGCTGCTCCGAGCCGTATCCCAGCGCCTCCACAATTCCTGCCTCATCCAGCGGGTTCACTCCCCCGGGCGGATCAGTGCGTTGTGTGCCGGGGACGATGACAATGAATGCCTTGTGCCCGCCGTTCCCGACCTGGACCACTTCGATTGTCCCGTGCCCGTCAGCGTCCAGCTCACGGAGCCGGGCAAGCAAGCAGCGCGGCTGGGGAGGTATCGACGTCGACGTCGCGCGTCAGTTCCTCTACCGCAGTAACCGGCCGGGGCTTCAACCACGGAAAGTAGTTCTCCGTCAACCTGCGAACGAAGGCACCCGAGGCTGAAATATGCCGCCCGGCAGCCACCTCTGCGGCCAGTGCCCTGGCGAGGTCCTCTTTCGGTGCAATCGTGCCCAGCAGCATGATCGATGCCTGCAGCGCGACGGCCTCGGCCGCGTCACGGCTGGGGTAGTTGGCCTGGGTCAGATCCACGAACAACAAAGGCAGGAAGCCCCAGCCGTCCTCCGGCAGGCGGATCCCGGCGGCGGCCAGCGACTCCGCCCTTTCATAGTCGCGGTGGCTTGCGCGGACCTGGTCGCTGAGGTGCTGGAGTCCTTCCCTGACGGCGCGCACCGATTGACCGCCTTCACCCACTGCGATGAGTGCCGCCGTGCCGCTGGGCCGTGGATCGTACTGGTAGGGACACAGCTCTTCCCAGATCCGGCGGACGCCGATTTCGACGGCGGCGAGTTCTTCAGCCATGCCGTCCAGCTCGGACACACCGGCCATGAGCTCCTCCAGCTGGAAGCGGATTCCGCCCACACCGCCGCGGATCCGCATGCTCCCGTCGGTGGCCGGTTCCAGCGGCCCCAGCGGTCCGCCGCTTCCGGAGGGTGTGGCCTCCGCCATCAGTACCCGCCCCCGGGAGTCCGCTGGGACGAGACAGGGACCTGCTGTGAGTGGCGAAGCACGGCTTCGTAAGCCGCCATCAGCCGCTCCCGTGCCCGGTCCAGCGCGGCTGCCTGCAGCGAGATGGCCGTGCGGTACGCCTGTCCGGCCGGGGACTGCCACTCAGCCAGCTGCACGTGGCGGAACCTGAGCATCGACGTATCGAGGCTGTGGGCGAAGTTGGCGACCCGCCATGCCAGCTGCTGCACTTCGAAGCTCCGCGATCCGCACATGTTGGCATCCGCTGCGGTGATGCTGCCGCTCATTCCAGCTCCCCTGACTTTGTTGTTCCGCATGGTCGGTGATGACGACGCTACGGAGCGGCCCAAGGGCCTGGTACCGCCGACGTCGACTATGTGGAAAACGGGGGACACCCCGGAACCCCGGGCCTGGGGAGGAGAAGTCATACGGACTCCGCGCTTAAGGGGCGGCGCGACTTCGTGAAACAATCAGCACATGCCTGAAACTGCCGCCACAGCTGACACCCGTACGCCTTCCGGACGCCTGGCCCTCGCCGCGTCGCCGGACAAGATTGCCCTCGGCCCGCTGGACGGCCGGTACCAGTCCGCCGTAGCGCCATTGGTGGATTACCTGTCCGAGGCGGCCCTGAACCGCGACCGCGTGGCCGTGGAAGTTGAATGGCTCATCCACCTGACCGGCAACAACGTGCTGCCGGGCGCCGGTCCGCTGACGGCTGAACAGCAGGACCAGCTCCGCGCGATCGTCACCGAATTCGATTCGGCTTCGGTCACCGAGCTGGCCGAAATCGAGGCCGTGACCGTGCACGACGTCAAGGCTGTGGAGTACTACATCGGCCGCAGGCTCCCGGCCATCGGCATTGAGCGGCTGACCGCCATGGTGCACTTCGGCTGCACGTCCGAAGACATCAACAACCTCTCCTACGCCTTGGGTGTCAAGGGGGCTGTGGAGGACGTGTGGCTGCCCGCCGCCAGGGCCCTTGTGGCCCAGATCAGCAAGATGGCTGACGACAACCGCAGCGTGCCCATGCTCTCCCGCACGCATGGCCAGCCGGCCACGCCCACCACACTGGGCAAGGAACTGGCCGTCATTGCACACCGCCTGACCCGCCAGCTGGACCGTGTCGCCAAGACCGAATACCTGGGCAAGATCAACGGTGCCACCGGCACCTACGCGGCGCACGTGGCCTCCGTGCCGGGCGCCGACTGGCAGCAGGTTGCGAAGTCGTTCGTCGAGGGCCTGGGCCTGACCTGGAACCCGCTGACCACCCAGATCGAAAGCCACGACTGGCAGGCGGAGCTGTACGCCGACGTCGCGCGTTTCAACCGGATCCTGCACAACGTGTGCACGGACATCTGGAGCTACATCTCCATCGGCTACTTCGCTCAGATTCCGGTGGCGGGCGCCACGGGTTCCTCCACCATGCCGCACAAGGTCAACCCGATCCGTTTCGAGAACGCCGAGGCCAACCTGGAGATCTCCTCAGCCCTGCTTGATGTTCTCGGCTCCACCCTGGTCACCTCGCGCTGGCAGCGCGACCTCACCGATTCCTCGAGCCAGCGCAACATCGGCGTGGCGTTCGGGCACTCCCTGCTGGCCATCTCCAACGTGGTCAAGGGCCTGGAGCGCCTGGATGTGGCCGAGGACGTCCTGGCCGCCGACCTCGACACCAACTGGGAAGTGCTGGGTGAGGCGATCCAGATGGTGATGCGCGCCGAAGCGATTGCCGGCGTCGAAGGGATGGAAAACCCCTACGAACGGCTCAAGGACCTCACCCGCGGACAGCGCGTGGATGCCGCCCGGATGCAGGAATTCGTGCAGGGGCTGGGCCTGTCCCCCGACGCCGAAGCGCGGCTGCTTGCCCTGACGCCCGGAAAGTACACCGGCATCGCCACCGAACTGGTGGACCACCTCAAATGAGGCTTCTGCTGATCCGGCACGGCCAGACCCCCGGGAACGTGCTGGGCCAGCTGGATACCGCACACCCGGGGCCGGGCCTCACGGAACTGGGCGAGCGCCAGGCCGAGGCGCTGTCGCGTGCCCTGGTGAATGAGCCGATCCAGGCCCTCTATGCCTCCACTCTGATCCGTACACAGATCACGGCTGCTCCCCTGGCGCGGCTGCAGGGCCTCGAGGCCGAGGTGATCGAGGGCATCCACGAGATCGAGGCCGGAGCGCTGGAAAAGCAGACGGACCACGAATCGCACAAGCGGTACCTGGGAACCATATTTTCCTGGGCCGACGGCGACCTGGACCGCAGGATGCCCGACGGCCCCAGCGGCCGGGACTTCTTCGACCGCTATGACGCCGCAATCGCACAAGTCGCCGACCGGGCAAATGGCCTCGGGGATTCCTCGTCGGTGGCCGTGGTCAGCCACGGTGCAGCCATCCGGGTGTGGGCCGGCCTGCGGGCCGGCAACATCGAACCGGACTTTGCTGCCAGGCACGTCCTGGATAACACCGGCATTGTGGCGCTGGAGGGGGACCCCGACAGCGGCTGGGAGCTCATCCACTGGGACGACAGTCCGGTGGGCGGCCTGGCTCTGGCCGACCCCACAGCAGAGGACCCCGCCGGCGGACCTGCCTGACCACCACACTGCCCGCAGGCACTGGACTGCTCCCCCGAACGCGTTCATGATGAAAGCAGGCGTGGGGACAGGATGGTCGGCCGCGGCGTGCGGTTGCTCCCGCGCAGTGGAGGCGCAGTGGCATGTCACGCAAGGCGGTACACCCCGAGCACGCCCCCGCCGGCGGTCTGTTCGGCGTCGACGAACAGTTCCTCGCGGCCTATTACGAGCACGTAGCGCCGGAGGATCTCCAAGGTTACAGTTCCGAAAACCTGGAACAGCGGGCCCGGCGCCATGCGAAGCTGGCGGACATCCGTCCTGCAGGGACGGCGGCCGTCGACATCCTGAACGAAAGCGACGCGAGTGTCCTGCTCGTGGTTGCCGACGCAATACCCCACCTGCTCCATTCGCTCACCGCGGAGCTGACCCGCCAGGATGAATCCATCCGCTTGCTGGTGCACCCCAATTTCCTGGTGCGGCGGGATCCGCAAACGGCCCGGTTGGTCGAAGTACGTCACGGGCCGCCGGTGACCGGAGCGACGGGCAGTGTCGCCGGCGCCGCGTCCACCGGCACCGCGGCAGCGCACACCGCCTGGGACCGGCAGGGGTGGTCGGCCGAGACGTGGGTGGCGGCGGAGATAGGCCGCCTGGCGGGGCCGCGGGCAATCGCGGAGCTCATCGGCAACGTGCGGCGTGTTCTGGCTGACGTTCAATTGGTCGCCGATGACACGCCAGCGATCCACACCAGGCTGGCGCGGGCCGTCAGTTCCCTGGACCGATTGCCTGCCGGCATGGTGCCGACACCTGAGCAGCTCGGGGAACTCCTGACCTGGCTGGACCGTGGCAACTTCATGTTTTTGGGATACAGCGAGTATGAGTACCCGACGGCGGGCGGCCCGGATAGCGTCAGGCTGCGGCCCGGCACGGGGCTGGGCCTGCTCAGGGACGGGCGGCCGGAAGCCTTCCAGCCAGTCACCGGCCTCCCCCATTCGCAGGTTCTGACAATCGCCACCTCCGACCTGAGATCATCCGTCCCCCGCCCGGCCTACCTGGACGAAATCCTCCTTCGGACCTTCGATACTGCAGGGACGGCGACAGGCGAGGTGCGGTTTGTGGGCCTGTTCGCCCCGGGCGCCACGGGCCGCTCCGTGCGGCGCATCCCGATGATCCGGGACAAGGTCCTTGCTGTCCAGGAACGGTTCGGCTTCACCGAAGCTTCCCATCCGGGCAGGCAGCTGCTGGCGGTCCTTGAGTCGTTCCCGCTGGATGAGCTGTTCCACCTGGACGTGGACGAACTGGCCAGGCTCTCCCGCGAGATCCTGCTCCTGCAGGCGCATCACCAGACACGCGTGTTCCTGCGCCCCGACACCTACGGCCGCTTTGTGTCGGCCCTGGTGTTCCTCCCCCGGCACAGGTACAGCACCGCCGTCCGGCTCCGCATCGAACAGGAACTCAAGCACGCT
This sequence comes from Arthrobacter sp. LjRoot78, assembly GCF_964254335.1. NCBI lineage: Bacteria > Bacillati > Actinomycetota > Actinomycetes > Micrococcales > Micrococcaceae > Arthrobacter > Arthrobacter sp. LjRoot78. The sequence continues at coordinate 4,506,865 of NZ_CAXUTG020000001.1, forward strand.
TTCGGGTCCTCATCGCTCGAATTCGAAGTACGGTTGAGCGAATCCCCCATGGCGCGCGTTTTCTTCCGGATACTCCTGCCTGCCAGCGGCATGTCCGACGTAGATCCGGGCGTACTGGAGCGGAGCGTTGTCAACGCAACGCGGACCTGGGCCGAAGGCCTGGATGAAACGCTCCGTGACAGGTTGCCGTCCGCCGAGGCCAGCCGGCTGTCGGCGCTGTGGTCGGCCGCGTTCCCGGCCAGCTACCGGGCGGATTTCGAGGTCGAGGATGCCGTGGAGGACATCCGGCGGTTTGAGCAATTCGATCTCGACGGCGCCGGCGGACGGCCGCTGGACGACCCCCAGCTGGCCGTTTACGTCCGGACCGGCGCTTCCCCGACGCTGGCCGAAGACGCACGGATCCGGCTTTACCTGACCACTGCCCACAGCCTGACGCGCATCCTGCCGTTCTTCCACAACCTCGGTTTGGAGGTGCTGAACCAGCGGCCCTTCGACGTGATGCGCGGGAACAGCCGGCCGTTGTTCCTTTATGACCTTGGCGTCCGGTACCCCGCCGGCGTGGATCCGGCCGGGACCAGCGGGCTGCTGGCTGACGCTTTTGGGGCGGCGATGCGCGGGGATTCGGAATCGGACCGGTTTGACGGCCTCGTCCTCCGCGAAGGCATCGAATGGCGTCAGGCGGCCATCCTGCGCAGCTATGCCAAGTACCTCCAGCAATTGGGCACCACCAACTCATATGGCTTCATGGCCGATACCCTTCTGGCCAACGTCCGGGCAACCCACGGGCTGCTGGCTCTGTTCCAGGCAAAGTTCGATCCGGACCTGGACGTGCCTGGCCGGTTCCGTGATACCGACGCAGTCCGGAAGGACCTGCTGGCGGCGATTGAGGACATTCCCGTCCTGGACGCCGACCGGTTGCTGCGCACGTTCATGAACCTGGTGGAATCCACGGTGCGGACCAACTACTTCCAGGGGAAACCCCATCTGAGCTTCAAGCTGAACCCTGCCGCCATCGCGAACGCACCGTTTCCCCGCCCCAAGTACGAGATCTGGGTATATTCGCCCCGGGTGGAGGGCGTCCACCTGCGCTTCGGGCCACTGGCCCGCGGCGGCCTGCGGTGGTCGGACCGAAGCGAGGACTTCCGCACCGAGGTCCTGGGCCTGGTCAAGGCGCAGAACGTGAAGAACTCGGTGATCGTGCCCACCGGCGCCAAGGGCGGTTTCTACCCCAAGCAGCTGCCGGACCCGTCCGCGGACCGCGAAGCCTGGCTGACCGAGGGCCTGGAATGCTACCGGATCTTCGTCCGCGGGCTGCTGGATCTCACCGACAATCTGGTCGCGACGGCGCACGGCGAAACAGTGGTGCCGCCGGCGCGGGTGGTGCGTCACGATGTCGACGATTACTACCTTGTGGTGGCGGCTGACAAGGGAACAGCGTCATTTTCCGACGCTGCGAACGCAGTGGCCGGGGAATACGGTTTCTGGCTGGGCGATGCCTTCGCCTCCGGCGGGTCCGTGGGATACGACCACAAGCAGATGGGCATCACGGCCCGCGGGGCCTGGGAATCGGTGAAACACCACTTCCGCAGGCTGGGCGTGGACTGCCAGGAGGAGGACTTCACAGTCGTCGGCATCGGCGATATGAGCGGCGACGTCTTTGGCAACGGGATGCTCCTCTCCCGCCACATCCGCCTGGTGGCCGCCTTCGACCACCGGCACATCTTCCTCGACCCGGACCCCGATGCGGAGGCCTCGCTCGAGGAACGCCGGCGGCTCTTTGCCCTTCCACGTTCTTCCTGGGCGGACTACGATCCGGCGCTCATCAGCGAAGGCGGCGGGGTACATTCCCGCCGGGTCAAGGCCATCAGCATCACGGAACAGGTCCGGAGCTCACTCGGCCTGGCCCAGGGGACCCACTCGCTGCCACCCCATGCACTCCTGCAGGCCATCCTCCGGGCACCGGTGGACCTGCTCTACAACGGCGGCATCGGGACCTATGTCAAGGCCTCCTCCGAGGGCAACACGGAGGTGGGCGACAAGGCCAACGACCCCATCAGGATCAACGGCAATGAGGTGAGGGCGAAAGTCATCGCCGAGGGCGGGAACTTGGGAATCACGCAGCTCGGGCGGATTGAGGCCGCACTTTCCGGCGTCCTGCTGAACACCGACGCGATCGACAACTCGGCCGGAGTGGACTGCTCGGACCACGAAGTGAACATCAAGATCTTCGTGGACCGGATGATCGCCGCGGGAAAGATGGCAGTACCGGAACGCGCAGCCTTCCTGCATTCCCTCACCGACGAAGTGGCCCGCCTTGTGCTCGCCAACAACACCGACCAGAACGTCCTGCTCTTCAACGACAGGCACCTGGTGCGCGAGTGGAGCCCGGGCTTCGAACGGACAATGGACTGGCTCGAGAACGCCACGGACCTGGACCGCCGCCTGGAGGGCTTGCCAAGCAACGAGCAACTCGAGGAGCGGCTGCGGTCAGGAAAGACCCTGACCTCGCCGGAACTGGCGGTGCTGGCCGCCTACGCCAAGATCGAGCTGGCGGCGGAGCTCAATGCCAGCGACCTCGCCGAGGACCCGTGGTTCCGGCGCGTCCTGAGAAGCTATTTTCCGCGCCAGCTGTCCGAGCGGTTCGAGGCGGAGCTGGAAACGCACCCGCTGCACCGCCAGATCGTGTGCACCGTTGTGGCCAACGACATGGTCAACCTCGGCGGAATCACGTTCGCGTTCCGCGCCATCGAAGAAACCACAGCCCAGGCCGCAGCCGTGGCCAGGGCCTTCGTCGTGGCACGGGAGGCCTACGACCTGCCGTGGATCGTCAACCGGCTGGCCGCGCTCCCTGCCGGGTATCCCAGTGAACACGCCGCCGAAGCGACCCTGCACATGCGCAGGATCCTGGATCGTGCGACCCGGTGGTACGTCACGCACGACCACCGGGATCAGCCCGTTGCCGAAGCGCTGGGACGGATCCTGCCTACCCTGGAAGTGCTGCGCACCCGAACCGTGGACTACCTCCGCGGCTCCGATCTGGACAGGGTGCAGGAACGGCTCGCCCACTGGGACGCCGTGGGGATGCCCCGGGAGCTTGGCCTGCGCGCCTCGGACCTGCTGGAGAGCTTCGGGCTGCTGGACATTTCCCTGGTTTCCGAACAGGTGCACGAACCGATCGACACCATCGCCGACGTCTACTACGCGGTGTTCCAGCGGATCGGCGCCGCTAACCTGCTGCTCAGGATCACCGACCTGCCGCGGCAGAGCAAATGGGAGGCACTGGCGCGCGCAGCCCTGCGCGATGACGTGTATTCGGCCGTGGCGGACATGACTGTTTCGGTGATGGAGACAACGCAGGTTCCCGACGCCGGCGGTTCTGACGCCGTCGAGCGCATCGTGGCGTGGGAACGCGGGCACCAGGAGCAGCTGGGACGGATCAAGGACACATTCGCCGAGGTAACCAGGCCGGGCAACGTGGATATCGCTTCCATTTCCGTGGCGCTCAAGCTGCTGAGGACGCTGGTGCGCCGCTAGGTCCGGCAGCCGTCCGTGAATCCACAGTTCTCCGGACGCTTACCCGCAGGAAACACCGCGGAAACCGCCCCCTCTTAGGCTTATTTTGCATAACCCTTCGGCGAATCGAGGCAGCGATGCAGACCAACCCCCGTCTCAACATCCGGCAGGTCACTTGGGCCAACCCCGTGGGCGCCGACCTGCGTGCGGCACAGCAGGCAGAACTGGACGCCCGCTTCGGCACGAAGGACCACGAACCCGGCCCGCCGCCGTCGGAAGTGGACACCGCCGTATTCCTGGTGGCCTACGAAAAAAGCTCAGGGCAGCCGGTGGGCTGCGGCGGCCTGAGGATGCTGGACTCCACTACGGCGGAGATCAAACGGCTGTACGTCCTGCCCTACACGCGCGGTTCGGGTGTCGCGAGTTCCATCCTCGCCGCACTGGAAGCGCACGCCTACGGCATGGGCGTCACTTCGATCACCGCCGAGGCGGGCTCGGCCCAGCCGGACGGCAGGAACTTCTACCAGAGCTGCGGATTCGACGAAGTGCCCAACTTCGGGCCCTACATCGGGGTTGAGCACTCCTACTGCTACGCCAAGACGATCGATTCGCACAGCGCCGCCCACACTGCCATGGCCTGACGGCGGAAGGAGCCGGTTGCCATCGTCCCCTGGCGGACCGTCACACTGCGGCTGGCGGCCCGCCGTCGGCTAATCTCGCATTATGGAATCGGCAGACATTACTTTCCGTACGCGCAAATGGGTGCGTCCTGAAGACCTCAACGCCAACGGCACGCTGTTCGGCGGGAGCCTGCTGAAGTGGATCGATGAGGAAGCGGCCATCTACGCCATCCTGCAGCTCGGCAACGGCCGGGCCGTCACCAAATACATTTCTGAAATCAACTTCGTCAGCTCAGCGGTCCAGGGGGACCTCATTGAGATGGGGCTGACTGCCACCCGGTTCGGCCGGACGTCCCTGACCATGCGCGCCGAGGTGCGGAACATGATCACCCGGCAGAGCATCCTCACCATCGAGGAAATCGTGTTCGTAAACCTCAACCAGCAAGGCAAGCCTGAACCGCACGGCTATACCGAGATCACCTACGACCGCGACCGCATCCCCACGCACCACCTGACGGAGACCCTGGAGCAGGACTGACCCCGCCCCCATCCTGAGACGCCGGAAGTTCACCGCACGTTAAAGCCACGGGCGCACGCCGTTGGGGCGCTTGGACCAGACTCGAACGCCGGGGCCGGGTAGTTTATCGAATCGATAGCTATAAACGGCCTTAATCGGCATGAGCCGCTATAGGCTTGCCGGACAATGCTCCGGTTCCAGTTCAGAAATGGGTCTCAATCGTGCACAAACTTAAAACAATGGCTGCCGCCGCCGTCGCCGTCACCCTCCTGGCCGGCTGCGGTGCCGGCGCCGCAGCGCCCGAAGCAACGGGAAGTTCATCCGCCGCCGGGGCATCAGGCGAGACCCTGGTGGTGTACACCAACTCCAACGGAGAGGGCCGCGGAGACTGGCTGACAAAAAAGGCGGCGGACGCCGGCTTCAAGATTGAGATTGTGGGCGCCGGCGGCGCCGATGCCACCAATAAGTTGATCGCCGAGAAGAACAACCCCATTGCCGACGTGGCCTTCGGCCTCAACAACATGTATTTCGCCCAGGTGAAATCAGCCGGCGCCATCGAGGCCTATGAGCCTGCCTGGGCGGGCGAAGTCGAGGCCTCGCTCGCCGACAGCGACGACGACAAGGCCTACTGGCCGCTGGTGAAGCAGGCCATCCTGCTCGGTTACAACTCGGACAAGATCACCCCGGAGCAGGCACCGAAGGACTGGACTGACCTGTGGTCCAAGGACGAATTCAAGACTCGCTATGAGCGGGTCACGGGTCTGGGTACAGCCACGGCGCAACTGGTGTTCGCCGGCATTCTTTCGCGGTACAAGGACGATTCCGGCGATCTGGGCATCTCGGATGAGGGCTGGAAGCAGGTGGAGCAGTATTTCAAGAACGGCAGCCCCGCCGTCGCGAAAACCGACCTCTTCGCCCGCATCGCGTCAGGGGATGTGGACATGGGACAGATGCCGTCCTCGATCGTGGCGGAACGGGAGAAGTCCTTCAAAGTCAATGTCGAAACCGTGGTGCCGTCCGTCGGCGTCCCCCTCGCGGTGGAGCAGGTCGCCCTGGTGAAGGGCACTGACAAGAAGGAGCAGGCTCAGAAGTTCATCGACTGGTTCGGCAGCGCCGACGTCCAGGGTGAGTGGGCGCAGCAGTTCAATTCAATGCCGGTGAACAAGAGTGCCGCCGCCAAGGCCAAGCCGGAGGTGGTCGAGTTCTTCGACGGGCTGAAGCAGCAGGACATCGACTGGAACTTCGTCCAGGAAAACATGGGCGCCTGGGTGGAAAAGATTGAGCTCGAATACATGACGTAGCCCCTGCCCAGCCCCCGCTTCTGCAGTCCCACCAGACAGGTTCCCCATGATCCGCTTGGACAACATCGAAGTTTCCTTCGGCGATTTCATTGCCATCCCGCACCTGGACCTCCACGTCCGACCCGGTGAATTCTTCACGCTGTTGGGCCCGTCGGGCTGCGGCAAAACGACGGCGCTTCGGACGTTGGCCGGATTCATAGAACCCTCCTCGGGAACCGTCCACGTGGACGGGAAAAACGTCACGCGCCTCCCCAGCGACAAGCGCCAGGTGGGGATGGTGTTCCAGAACTACGCCTTGTTCCCCAGCATGAGCGTCCGGGACAACATCGCCTTCGGCCTGCGCGTCCGGAAAGAGAAGTCCGCCGAGAGCGACCGCCTGGTGCGCGATATTGCGCGCCGGGTGGAGCTCAGCGACGAACAGCTGGACAAGAACGTGGCAGAGCTTTCCGGCGGCCAGCAGCAGCGGGTGGCAGTTGCCCGAGCGCTGGTGCTGCGCCCCAAGATCCTGCTGCTCGACGAGCCGCTGTCCAATCTGGATGCCAAGCTCCGGCACCAGCTCCGGCAGCAGCTCAAGGACCTGCAGTCCGAGTTCGGAATCACCACTGTCTACGTTACCCACGACCAGGACGAGGCCCTGGCCATGAGCGACCGCGTCGCCGTCTTCAACAAGGGCGTCGTGGAGCAGGTGGGCACTCCCCAGGACATCTACGACAGGGCAGCCACGGAATTCGTGTGCAACTTCATTGGCGACAGTTCCCCCCTGACCGCGGAGTTCGTAGCTGAAATGAACCGGCTCGCGAGTGCAGGTCTCAGTGTGACAGCCAACTCCTACCTGCGGGTGGAAAAGGCGTCACTGACCCGCCCCGCAGACGGCGGCACAGGCGCCGGCAGCACAGGCGCCGGCGGCACAGCCGTGGGGCTCACCGGAACCGTGGTGTCCCGGACCTATCACGGCCTCCACAGCCGCTATGTCGTTCGGAGCCACGGCGCCGACATCCGGCTGCTGGTCAAGGAGGACGGCGGCGTGCATCCCGAGGCGGGTTCGGAGACGACCGTCTATGTCCAGCCGGGTCATGTGCTGCAGTACCATCCAGACACCGGTGCCGCACTGCAGGATGCCGCACCGGCCGGGCAGGATCAGTCCGGCCGGGATCAGGCGGCGGCCCTCCGATGAGCAGCACCCCCGCCAGGAGCATGCTCCGTTCACCGTTCATCATCATCGTGGGAACGGTCCTGACGTGGTTCATCGCAGCCTTCCTCGTCTGGCCCAACGCGAACGTGCTGATCGAAACCTTCTTCCCCGGCGGGACCTTTTCGGGCCGGGCGGCGGAGAAACTCCTATCGTCCCAGCGGGCCATGAAGTCCTTGGGCAACAGCTTCCTGCTGGCCGTGGCACTTTCCATTACCGTGAACGTTGTGGGCATCTTCATCGTCCTGGTGACCCACTACTTCAGGATCCGCGGTTCCCGCATCCTGTTCCTGGGCTACGCCACGACCTTCATCTATGGCGGCATCGTGTTGGCGGCGGGCTACAAGTTCATTTATGGCGACAAGGGAATCGCCACGGCCTTCCTGCTGAACATCTTTCCCGGCATGGAGCCCGACTGGTTTTCAGGATTCTTCGCAGTGCTGGCGGTCATGACCTTCGCCACCACCACCAACCACATGCTCTTCGTCGCGAACGCCCTCAAAGGCGTCGACTACCAGACCATCGAAGCGGCCAGGAACCTTGGCGCTTCCACCTGGACCATCCTTCGGCGCATTGTGCTGCCGATGCTGAAGCCCACGCTCTTCGCCGTCACCATCTTGTCTTTCCTCACCGGCCTGGGAGCACTCAGCGCGCCGCAGGTCCTCGGCGGACGCGACTTCCAGACGATCACGCCGATGATCCTCACCTTCACGAATAGCCCCACGTCACGGGATCTTGCGGCCCTGCTCGCAGTCATCCTGGGCGTAGCCACCATCCTGATGCTCGCTGTGATGTCCCGCTTGGAAAAGGGCGGGACCTACTTTTCGGTGTCCAAGGTTTCCTCCGCTCTGCAGAAACAGAAGATCACCAATCCTGCAGCCAACATTGCCGTGCACGCGGCCGCTTACCTGCTGTTCGCGGTCTACACCCTCCCGGTGGTACTGATTGTGCTGTTTTCCTTCGCGGACGGCGCCGCCATCCAAACCGGCCAGCTCTCGCCGGGCAGCCTCACGATCGACAACTACGTGCGTGTACTGACACAGCCTGCGGGCTTGCGGCCTTTCATTATCAGCGTTATCTACAGCGCCTTGGCGGCCGTCATCGCCGTAGGCGGCCTGCTCTTTGTGGCGCGGATCCTGCAGAAACACAAAAACTGGGTGACTGCCCTATTCGAGTACCTGCTGCACATCCCTTGGATCCTGCCGTCGGCTTTGCTGGCACTGGGACTGATCATCAGCTACGACCACCCGAACCCTCTGGTCGGCGGCGCCGTCCTCACCGGAACCACTGTCATCCTCCTGATCGCGTTTGTCACGGTCAAAATCCCCTTCACGCTCAGAATGCTCAAAGCCTCGTTTGCATCAATTAATTCTTCGCTCGAAGAGGCGGCAACGATCATGGGGGCCAAGACGATTTATGTGTTCCGAAGCATCCTGCTGCCTCTGGTCCTGCCAGCCGCGGCGGCCATCGCTGCCCTCAACTTCAACAGCATGCTGGACGACTACGACACCGCCATCTTCCTGGCCCACCCGCTGGTGCAGCCGCTGGGCCTCGTGATCAAAGCCAACACGGACGGTGCAGAAGGCGTCGACGGAGTTTCCAACACCTTTGTTTACACGGTGCTGCTGATGGTCATCACCGGGCTGACCATGTACCTCGTGTACGGGCGGTCCGGCGGCCGGCCTGGTGGACGCCGGGGCTCCAAGAGCGGCAAGCGCGGCGTACCGGACGCCGCAGCTGGCACGCCGGCGCCCGTCGGTTCACCGGCGGTGGAGCTAGCGGGCACCAAGGCATCCGCGGCGAGCGGCGGGGTTACCGGCTGAGCCGCCCGGCCACGCTGAGAATCCTGTCCCTGATCGGCTGGGCGGATTCCGTGAGCACGAGCCGGGTCATTGCAGACGACGCCACCCGCAACGCCTGGCTCCGCAGTACGCGCCGTTTGTTGTACTCCTTGAGCGCCTCCGGAAGCGGCCGCGAGTTGAGCAGCTCCGCAAGCGTGACGGAGTCAATCAGGGCTTCACAGGCACCACGCCCAAGATTGGGCGTCATGCCGTGGGCGGCATCTCCCACCAGCACGGAACCACCGCGCACGTAGCTGCGCAGGGCCGGCACGGTCCAGATCCGCTGCGCGAGGGTCCCCTCCGGTGTTGCCTCCGCCAGGACACGGACAATTCCGGCCGCTTTTCCGGAAAACCGACGCCGGGTGAGGTCCAGCGCCGCTTCGACGTCGATGCCGCCCGGTCCGAGGTCTGACCGGTAGGAGGCGTACCAGTAGGTCCGCTGCCGCGAGGCCGGCGCGATGCCGAACAATTCGCCGCGGCCCCAGTATTCGCCGCCACTGTCCGCAGGCACAGGTTCGTTGATGACTCCGCGCAGGGCGAGGTAGGGGCTGAGCCGCTCCCGGGACCGCGGAACCCAGCGTGCCCGGCGGACCACGCTATGCACACCGTCGGCCCCGACCAGCAGGTCGCCATCGGGAAGCGAGGTCACCGCCCCAAACACACGGGCCACCGACTCCGGCACGGCGGCGTCCAGATGCCGGAGCAGGTCCGCCCGTGAAATGCCGATGACGCCGGCAACCTCGGCGCGAAGCCACGCTGTCCCGGCAGCATCCCGCAGGGCCATGGCCTCGAAGGCGGAGCCTGCCGCCCGGATTTCCGGGAGGATCCCGACGGAGCCGAGGGCCTGCTGGGCCTCGGGCCACATAGCCAGGGACGTCTCCACTGCCGGCAAGGCGTTCCGCTGCTCGTGCACGGTTACGTGGAAACGATCCGGGTCAAGCGCCGCGGCCAGTGCCAGCCCGGCAATGCCCCCGCCGACGATCGTGATGGCGTACATTCACCGAGTCTACGGCGAACGTGTCAGGCGGACGGCCAGCCGGTGTATGCCTCCGCCAGGTACGCCCTGCCGTGGCGGGAGGACACCACCGAGTTGAGTTCGCCCAACTGGCGTGCCCGGGAAAAGTCGTCAGCATCCACGGGCGTGTGAAGCATGGAAGTCATCCAGTAGGAGAACTGCTGGGCCTTCCAGACGCGCTCCAGGGCGCGGTCGCTGTAGGCGTCCAGCAGTGCCGTGGAACCGCCCTTGTAATAGCTTTCCAGCCCTTCGAACAGGACCTTGACGTCGTGGATGGCAAGGTTCAGGCCCTTGGCGCCGGTGGGCGGCACGGTGTGGGCGGCGTCGCCGGCCAGGAACAGCTTGCCGTGGCGCATAGGGGCGTGGACGAAGCTGCGGAATTTCAGGACCATCTTGTCGATGACCGGTCCCTCCTTGAGCTCGAAGCCGTTGCCGTTGACCCGGCTGCGGAAGGCGTCCCAGATGCGGTCCTCACTCCAGTTGTTCACGTCTTCGTTGGGATCGCACTGGAAGTACATCCGCTGGACGGTCTCGGTCCGCTGGCTGATCAGGGCGAAACCATTGTCCGAGTTGGCGTAGATGAGCTCATCGGAGCTGCGGGGCGCCTCGGCCAGGATGCCGAACCAGGCGAAGGGGTATTCGTGGAAGTACCACTTGCGGTCCGCCTCGGGGATCTGGAAGCGGCAGTGGCTGCGGGAACCGTCCGCGCCGGTGATGAAGTCGGCCTGCAGCTCGTACTCCACGCCGTCAGCGTCCGTGAACCAGACCTTTGGTGATCCCTCGATGTCGTGAATGGTGGTGTCGGTGACGCTGTAGCGGACGTCCCCGCCGTCGGCCTCGCGCCGTGCGGCCAGGTCCATGAACACGTCGGTCTGCGGGTACAGCCACACCGACTCGCCCACCAGGTCCTTGAAGTCGATCCGGTGGCTTTCGCCGTTGAAGCGCAGCTCGATGCCGTCGTGCCGGTCGCCGTCCCGCAGCACCCGGTCCGACACGCCGCTGTCCACCAGCATGTTCACGGTGCCGTGCTCCAGGATGCCGGCGCGGACCGTCTCCTGGATCTCCTGCCGGCTGCGGATCTCGATGACGGTGGATTCGATGCCGGACTTGGCGAGCAGATGGGAGAGCATCAGTCCTGCCGGGCCCGCGCCCAGGATGGCCACTTGGGTGGTGATGATTTTTCGGGCTGCCATGGTGTTTCCTCGCTTCGTTGCGGGGCCCGGCGGGAGTGTCCGGGGCCTGTTGGATCGTCTGGCTAAAGTGTGCTCCCGGACGAGTGATCCGCGTTACAAGGATTCCGTTGAATGGAATTTGCTCGGCCTCTTTCGTTCCGCCCTCTAGTCCCGCCCCCTAGTCCCGCCCCTCCGGAGGGCTTTGCGATTCAGCGAGGCGCCGCCCTATTCCCCGGGCGGCTGTCTGCAGCGCCGGCACCAGCGCCTGCAGGCGCACCTCGCGCAGCGGAACCACGACGCCGATCGCGGCCACCGTCCGCTTCTTGCGGTTCATGACGGGGACCGCAATGCCCCAGGTGTCCGGATCCACCACGCCGGCCAGCTGGGCGTAGCCCTGGTGTGCCGCCTCCCCCAGCTGGATGCGGAGCTCTTCCACCGTCAGCCTGCCGGCAGGATCCGCGAAGCCCGCCAGGTATTCCGCCTGGACCGCGTGGGGCTGGTTGGCCATCAGGACCAGCCCGGCGGAGGAAACATGCACCGGCATCCGGCCGGCCACCTGCGCCCGGTTGGCCACCGAGCCGCGCCGGGACAAACGCTCGACAAAGAGGGCCTCCCAGCCGTCCAGCACGGCGAGGTTCACGTTCTGGTTGAGTACCTGCTGGATGTCCTCCATAAACGGCATGGCAGCCCTGCGCAGTTCCAGGGTGGGCGAATTGCGGTTCACCAGCTCCCACAGCCGCAGCCCGAGCTGCACCGAGCCGCCGGACCCGACGTCCAAAAGCCCGTGGCCCGCCAGCTGCCGGACCAGCCGGTGGGCCGTGGTGAGCGGCAGACCGGCCCGAACCGCGAGTTCGGAAAGCGGCAGGACGTTGACGCCTTCCGGAAAGGCGGCGATGACGCGGACCACGCGGTCCACCACTGAGTCCCCGGAGCCCGAGTTGGCCACATTTTCCCTTCCATTGAATGGTTTGAAGTGTCCCACACAACAGGGGCCAGTGGTACAAATCTCAAGAGAGGGAACGTTCGGTCCCGGCCGGCGCCATGGAGAAACCAACCGGCATGAAATCAACTCTGAGGTAGCAATGTCAACGACGTCGTTGGAAAACAAATCACGCTGGCCCGTCTGGCTGTGCTGGCTGGCCATGGTCCTGGACGGCTTTGACCTGGTGGTGCTCGGCACCGTCATCCCCACCCTCATCAAGACCCACGACCTCGGCTTCGACGCCGTCGGCGCCACGTTCGCCGCAACGATCTCACTGGTGGGCGTAGGGCTGGGAGCGCTGTTCATTGCGCCGCTCTCGGACCGCTTCGGCCGGCGGAACCTGCTGGTTGCCTGCGTGACGTGGTTCTCCATCTTCACCATTGCCGTGGTCTTTGCCCCCAACGTTGCCGTCTTCAGCATCTTCAGGCTGCTGGCGGGGCTGGGGCTGGGTGCCTGCCTCCCGGCCGCCCTGGCGTACATGAACGACTACGCCCCCGCGGGATCGGCCGGCAAGTCCACCACGCGGACCATGACCGGTTACCACGCCGGGGCCGTGGCCACCGCCTTCCTGGCGCTGATGGTCATCCCGGACTGGCGCATCATGTTCGTGGTCGGCGGTATCGCCGGCTTCGCGCTGGTGCCGTTCCTGTGGTTCAAGCTGCCGGAAACGCTGCCCGCGGTTGTTTCCCTGCCGGCGCTCTCTCCGGCGTCCGGCACCCATCCCGCCAAGGGCGCTGAGCCCGCCGAGCCCTCCGTCGAGCCCTCCGTCGAAGAACGCGCCAGCTTCCGGGACCTCGGCCGGAAACCGTACCCCCTCGTTGCGGCTGGCATCGCCGTCGCCTCCTTCATGGGCCTGCTGCTCGTGTACGGGCTGAACACCTGGCTGCCGCAACTCATGTCCTCCGCCGGTTACACGCTCAGCGCAGGACTCTCCCTGCTCCTTGTCCTGAACGTGGGCGCGGTGGTTGGCCTGGTGGTGGCCGGCATCCTGGCCGACAAGCATGGAACCAAGAAGATCGTGCTTCTCTGGTTCTTCCTCTCCGCCGTCTTCCTCGCAGCGCTCAGCGTGAAGATCCAGAACGAACTGCTCCTGAACGCGGCCGTGTTCGTGACCGGCGTCTTCGTCTTCAGCTCACAGGTGCTGGTGTACGCCTGGGTCAGCCAGCTGTTCCCGGCCCGGCTGCGCGGCACCGCACTGGGCTTCGCCGCAGGGGTCGGACGCCTCGGCGCCATCCTCGGCCCGGCCGTGACGGGCACCCTGGTGGCCGCCGGAATCGCCTACCCCTGGGGCTTCTACGTCTTCGCCGGCGCGGCCGTCCTCGCTGTGGCGGCGCTCGTGCTGGTGCCGCAGGCGGTCACCGCAGCGGCAGGCAAACGGACCGCCGTCGGGCCTTCCTAACAGCCGGGCGCTCCAAGCGGCCGGGCCTCATGACGCGGCAATGCGCCGCGCCTTGTCCCCCGCCCGCATCCGCCGCCAAACGGCGGGTGCACCCACAACGGCGATGCCGACGGCGGCGCCGATGACCGTCTCGACGATCCTGTCCCGCAGCAGAACTTCGGGGGCAGTGGGCGCCGCCAGCAGCGTGGCAGTGAGAGCCAGCGGCGTCACGAATATTTGCGCCAGGACGTACTGGCGGGCGATGAACATCTCTGCGCCGAACTGGCACGCGGCGATCATCAGGACCATCTGCCAGGGCGCGGGATTCAGCAAGAGCACACCGGCAAGCACGATCAGCCCCAGCACGGTGCCGATGATTCTCTGGATGCCCCTGGCCACGCGGTGTCGGGTGGTCCGGCCCACCAACGGAACGACTGCAGCCACCATGGCCCAGTAGTTGTGGCCGAAGCCAAGCCACTGCCCCACGATGGTGGCCAGTGTTCCGGCGAGCCCCGCAGCCACAACGTAGCCCACAGCTTCAAGCCAGGCGGCGCGCTTCTCCTCCTGCGTTAGCCGGGCCGGCGCGGGCATGGCCCAGGGCGTTCGGCGGCTCCGCACCAGGCGGGAGGAAATGCCGATCAGCAGGCAGAACGCGGTGGTGAGAATCGCGACGAGCATGCACTGCCAGAGCGGCGGCTGGTTCGGAATCGAAGCGATGGCCGCGAAGGCGAAGATATGGAACAACGAACCCGCCGGCCGGTGGCGCCACAAGGCAATCACCAGCGAACACGCCCCGGCAACCACCGTGGTGGCTGCCACCTGCGTCCAGGTGCTCGCGGCGTCCGACAGCCCCAGGGCCTGGCCAGCGCGGGCGGACAACGTGGCCAGGAGGATGACGAGCAGCATGAGCGAACCGGCGCGCATCTGGATGAAAAGCCGCTTCCGGTGCAGCTCCCCGCGACCGTAGATACCGGTGAAGGCACCGAAGGAGGCGAAGATCGCCAGGTCGCTCCGGCCGATCAGGACAAGGATGATCAACGGAACAAAGACACCCACGGCGCAACGGATCGCGACCTGATGGTCCTTATTGCCGGGGGCAATCGTGAACATCTCGGCCAAAAGCTTCAAGGGGGGGTCACGCCTTTCCGTACGGTGCCAGTCTGATGGCGGCAGCGTTGGCGTCCATTTCAAATCCTACGCCCGGCCACCCGGCGGCACCCTCAAAAGTGGCCCGGCTCGGGCTTCCAGCTCCCCTCGCGGGAGCGATCGGAAGGGGCGGACTGGTATTGTCTATCGGTTAAATCACCGACAGAAACGCAAACCGGAGGACCCCCATGCTCAAAGGATTCAAGGATTTCATCCTTCGCGGGAACGTGATCGAACTGTCCATTGCCGTCGTCGTCGGCACGGCGTTCACGGCGCTGGTGACCGCTTTCACCACACACATCGTCAACCCGATCATCGCAGCGGCCGGCGGGGTCCAGACCGAAGGCCTGGGCTTTGCCATCTGGCCCGGCAACAGCAAGACGTTCGTCAATATCGGCGGCGTCATCACCGCCTTCGTGACCTTCCTCATCACTGCCGCGGTGGTCTATTTCATCTTCGTGGCACCCATGAACAAGATCAACTCGCTGGTGAAGAGCCGGCTGGCGACGGCGGACCCTGAGGAGGAGCCCATTCCGGCGGACACCGCACTGCTGGCCGAGATCCGGGACCTGCTGGCCCAGCTCGCGGGTACCGACAGGGAACTCACCGCGGCCGGATCGTCAGCGAAAGAGTCCGAAAGCTCCCGCTGACGATCCGGCGGTCAGGCGCTGGCCGCGTCTGTGCGCCGGAAGCCGCCGGTCCACTTGCCGCGCCGAACGGTGACGGGTATTCCGGCCGCCGCGAGCCGGACAGAGCGGAGCACCCTGGACTGCTCGCCGGGGGTCAACTGGTGATACACCGGCAGGACCACCAGCCGGTCCGCCAGCCGCTCGGTGACCGACAGGTCCGCCAGGCCGGTGTCCCGGTCCCAGTACGCCGGCTGCCGATGGACCGCCGTAAGCCCGACGCCGGCAGAAATACCGTCGCGGGACAGCCGCTCCAGAAGCTCATCCCGGGGCAAGGCGAATGACGGCAGCACTTCCATCCAGAAGGATTGGAAATTGCTGCTGCCGTAGTCCGGGTCCTTGATGAACCGCAGCCCTGCGATCCGTGAGAGCGCGAGCTGGTAGCTGGCGACAATTTCCCTGCGATGGGCGACGGCTTCGTGCAGCCGCCCCAGCTGGACCAGGCCGATGGCGGCCTGCAGATCGGTCATGCGGTGATCGAATCCCGCGTCATTCCCGGTGTTGTTACGAAGTTGCCGGGCCGCGGCCGCCCACGCCTCTTTCCGGGTGGTGAGCATGCCGCCTTCGCCGGTGGTCAGGACCTCGCACGAATCGAAGGACCACACGGTCAGTTCGGCGCCGGCGCCCACCGGCTGTCCTTGGTAGGTGGAGCCCACGCCGCAGGAGGCATCCTCGATAACTGTGACACCGAGCGGATCACATAGGTCGCGGATGGGTTCCAAGTCAACAGGCATGCCGCCCTGGTCCGCCACGATCACCGCCCGGGTTGCCGGTGTCAGCGCCTCCTCGATGGTCGCGCGCGAGACATTGCCGGTTCCGGCTTCGACATCGGCAAAGACCGTCCGGGCGCCCAGGCGGCCCACGGCGTCGGCGTTGGCAATTGGACAGAACGAGGGCAGAACGACGTCGTCCTGCTGTTGAACCCCGGCCACCCTGAGCGCCAGGTGGAGGGCCGCGGTGCCGCTGGACACTGCGACGGCGTGCGGCGCCTGCTGCGCCGAACCGAACGCCTCTTCAAACTGCCCTACGCGTGGCCCTTGAACCGTCCGGCCCGAAGAAAGCACTTGCACGACAGCGTCCGCTTCCTCCTGCCCGAGCCACGGCCTCATTACACCGATGTGGCTAACCGCACGGTCTTCGCTGATGGTCACCGGGACCTCCCCCTCGGTAAAAAGGAAATGGTATGCCTTTCCATTCAACGCGCCACTCGACGGTGCGGTCACGAGAGTTACGTACGCGCCTTTTCCCGCTGAGCACCGCCGTGGCAGCGCGTAATACCCGCCTGGGCACTGCGGTGCTGCCCGGCGAGCAGGGCAGTACTTGTATTCCTTGCCGCCGGATACCCCTGGGTTACTTGCTGAGGGATGCAGCATCATAGCCGACAATCGTGACCCGGTTGCAACGCCTCTGAAACAGGGCCCGGACATGATGTGAGTATGAAGCGCAAGGCACAGTCCCCCGAATCGGCCGACTTGAGCTGCGAAGTTTGCGGCCAGATGCCGGAACCCACAAAAACCCGGCTGACACTTGCGAATATCGCCGTCATGCTGCCCATTGAGCTCCTTGTGCATGCCGCCGTGGTGGAGACGCACCTTCCCTATGTGGCCAAAGTCCTGGTCCTCACCCTGACCGCCACGGTGCTGGTGATCTGGGTTGCTGAGCCCTCCGCGGCCAGGATGCTGAGGAGTTGGCTGCACGCTCCTGCCCTGCGGCACCGCAAGCGGCTGAACACTGCACCGGCCCTGTGGCGCGCACGCACAGTGCTGCGCGACCAGCCAGGGTCGCTTCAAAAAATCACGGAAGCCCTGGCCCGGCTGGACACCAACATCCTCAGCATCCACCTCCATCCGGTGCCGGGCGGCGTCATGGACGAGTTCGTCCTGTCCGCCCCTGGGCATCTCGGCGAGCGGGAGATGCTTGAGGCACTGCGCGACGGCGGCGGGAGGCACTCCCACGTCTGGCCCACCACGGCCCTGGCCATGGCGGACGGCCAGACCAAGGCGCTGAGCCTTGCCGCGCGGATTGCGGGCAACCCGGATGAGCTTCCGCTGGCCGTCGCCGAGCTGCTTTCGGCGAGGATCGTACCCGTGGCCGCGGAGGGCCGTGAGGAAGCCCCGGCCGCTGCCGACGCCGGGACGGTGCTGAAGATCCCGACGGCCTGGCACGGCCCCATCACCTTTTACCGCCCCGGCGAGCCCTTTACGCCTGCTGAATCGGCACGGGCGCACCGGCTGGCTGAGCTGGCCGAGATCCTCGCGCACAGCGACAGCCGGTAGCTGCCGGCAGTCACAATCGGTAAATAGGCTGCCCGCCGGCCAGCGGGCGAAAAACCCTTGACAGTGGCGGGGCTCACTTCTATCTTTAATTTTGGGATCCCAAAACGGGATCCCAAAAGTGACATCTTCCCGGAGCCTGGCGCCACGAAAGGCGTACGCAGATCCAGCCGGGACAGTACGGCCGCCGCCCGATCCGGCCCCGGCCAGCCACAGCACCAGAGTCTTTCCCCTGCCCGCAATCTTCCCCGTGAAGGAGAAGCTGTGTCTCTTCCCAGTACCGAAACCGATCCAACAGCAGTTCAGTCCCCCGAAGGCCAGACCGGCAAGGACGGAGTGCAACGGCGCACCAACGTCCGCTGGAAGCTCTTCCTGCTGCTCCTCGTCCTCGTCGCCGTCAACTACATCGACCGGGGCTCCATCTCGGTGGCGCTCCCCATCATCCAGAAGGAATTCAACCTCGCACCTGAGCTGGTGGGCCTCCTCCTCTCCGCCTTTTTCTGGACCTACGCCCTCATGCAGATCCCCGTCGGCCTGCTGATCGACAAGTTCGGCCCCCGCAAAGTCATGACAGCCTCCTGCGTCGGCTGGGGCGCCGCAACGGCCGCCTCAGGCATGGCCGGCGGCTTCCTGAGCATGTTCATCGCCCGGCTGGGCATCGGCGTAACGGAAGCCGGGGTCATGCCTGCCGGCGGCAAGCTCAATGCCATCTGGATGCACAAGTCGGAACGCGGCCGCGGTGCCACCATCCTCGACGCCGGCGCTCCCCTGGGCGCCGGGTTGGGCGGCATCCTTATCGCCGGCCTCATCGCCGCCACCGGCAGCTGGCGCAGTTCCTTCGTCATCGCCGGTGCCGCCACGGTGCTCATGGGCCTTGCCGTCTGGTGGTACGTCCGGGACAACCCGCGCCAGCACCGCGGAGTTAACGCTGCCGAGGCCGAATACATCGAAGCCTCCCACGCGGCCGAGGACGCCGAAGCCGAGCTGGACGGCAGCAAGGGCAAGCGCGCCCTGCTCCCCTACCTGAAATTCCGCTCCTTCTGGGCCATGTGCTTCGGCTGGCTGGGCTTCAACGGCGTGTTCTACGGCCTGCTTACCTGGGGTCCGCTTTACCTGGCCCAGGCCAAGGGCTTTGACCTGAAAACCATCGGCTGGTCCACGTTCGTGATCTTCGGCGCCGGTTTCGTCGGCGAGATCCTGGGTGGCACCATCGCCGACAAGTGGCGGGCAGCCGGAGCCTCGGCCAACCGCGTCATGCGCACGCTGCTGGGAACCTCAAGCGTCGTGGTGGTAGGCGGCCTCATCGGGGTGACCGTCGTGGCGGACCCGACCACCGCCGTCGTACTTCTTTCCGTGGTGATGTTCTTCCTCCGCTGGGTGGGCCTGTTCTGGAGCATCCCGTCCATCCTGGGCGGCCGGACCAACGCCGGCGTCCTGGGCGGCGCGATGAACTTCAGCGGCAACATCTCGGGCTTTGTCACCCCTATCGCCGTCGGCCTGATCGTCGGCGCCACCGGCTCCTACACTTGGGCGCTGCTGTACTTCGTGGGATCCGCCATCATCATGGGCGTGTCCGTCCTCATGCTGGACTACAACAAGCGCCTGCCCGTCTAGGCGGTCGGCCCTAAGCCGGCGGCCCTAAGCTAGGCACCGCAGCACCTCCTCCCGGCGCCGGGAGCGCACCACCCGTCAAGAACACCGAATGGAGCACCATGCTTACCGCAGAAGCAACCCAGGACAAGGAACGCCCCCTCCGCGAGACTGTCCGGGACACGCTCCGCACGCGGATTTTCGAAGGGCACTACGCTCCCGGCACCAGGCTGGTGGAACGCGACCTTGCAGCCGAGTTCAACGTCTCGCGGCTGCCGGTCCGGGAGGCGCTGCGGATGCTGCGCCAGGAAGGCCTCCTCAGCGACCGGGGAGCCCGCGGCGCCGAGGTCAGCTCACTCAGCCCCAAGGACGTCGAGGATCTCTTCGATGTCCGCCAATCACTGGAGGTGCTGGCCTGCCGCCTCGCCGCCGTCCGCGCAACGCCGGAGGATCTGGCCTACCTTGACGGGTTGCTGGACGAGGCCGAACGCTGCCTCGCCAAAGGCGCCGTCATGGAGGCACATCGGGCCAACAGCGAATTCCACGACGCCATTACCCGGATCGCGGACAACGGCTTCCTCAGGTCCGCTCTTGAACCTCTGCAGGGCCGCATGCACTGGCTGTTCCGCCACGTCAGCGACCTGCCGGAACTGATCCAGGAACACCGGGACCTGTACGGCGCCATCGCCAGCGGCGATCCGGACCGCGCCGCCGCCCAGTCGGCGTCGCACATCGGCAAATACCGTGAACAGTTCCCCGACGACTTCCAGAAAACAGAACCCGCCCTTCACCGGAAGAAAAAATGAAGCTCCTAGTCATCAACCCCAACATCAGCGACGACGTCACGGCGCTGATCGAATCGGAAGCCCTGCGCTCCGCCTCGCCGGGCACCGAACTGGTGGTCCGCACCGCCGGGCACGGCGTCGAATACATCGAAACCCGCTTCGAGTCCCTGATCGCCGCCGGCGCCGTGGCCGAGGTCATCGCCGAATACACCCCGGAGTCTTCCGGCGGCGGCGCGGTCTCCTCCGCTGCACCCGCCGACGCGGCGCCCATCGACGGCGTCGTCGTGGCGGCCTTCGGCGATCCGGGCATGCCTGCCCTGAAGGAACTCACGGACGTCCCCGTCATCGGCATCACCGAGGCCGCGCTGTGCGCTGCCGCCCTGCAGGGCCACCGCTTCTCCATCATCGCCATCTCCGACCGGATCCGGCCCTGGTACCTGGACTGCGTGGAGCGCTTCGGCCTCGGCGGCCGGCTGGCCTCCATCCGCTCCATCAATGAGACCCTCACCGGCATCGGTTCCGTGCAGCAGGACTTCAAGGAAACGCTGCTGGCGCTCAGCCTGCAGGCGGTCACCGAGGACGGGGCCGACGTCGTGATCCTCGCCGGCGCGCCCCTCGCCGGGCTGGCCCGCGAACTCCGCGGCCAGATCCCCGTTCCGGTGGTGGATGGCATCTCCGCCGGCATCCGCATGGCAGAGGCCGTCGTCGGACTTCAATCCGGACCGCACCGCGCCGGCGCCTTCGCGCCGCCACCGGTGAAAGCCCGCAAGGGCCTCTCCGAAAACCTCGACGCCGCCCTGGCCGCCGCCCAGTCTGCACTCACCGCTTCAACAAGCGCCGCTTCAAAGAACTAGGAGGACAATGATGTCCCGCATTCCAGACCTCGTCATCGCCCACGGCACCGTGGTGAACAGCTTCGGCCGCCGGAACGCCCACGTGGTGGTCCGCGACGGCCGCATCGACCAGCTCATCGACGCTGCCGAACCGGTCCCGGCCGCTGACCGCATCGTTGACGCCACCGGCCGGCTGGTGGTTCCCGGCGGCGTGGACGGCCACTGCCACGTGGCCCAGGTGACCGGACGTTTCCGCACGCTGGACGACTACCGCACCACCTCCACGGCAGCGCTCTGGGGCGGCACCACCACCATTATCGATTTCGGCATTCCCCGTGACGCGCAGGAAACCCCGCTGGCCGCTGTGCTCCACAAGAAGGAACTGGCGCAGGAGTCCCGCTGCGACGTCGCCCTGCACGGCGCCGTTGTCGGCTGGGACGAAACCGTGCCGTGGCAGCTGGAGCAGCTGGCCGCCGAAGGTGTGCGCTCGGTGAAGATGTACACCACCAACCGCGGCACCACCATGGCGGACGGGGACACCATCCTGAAGGTCATGCGTGAGATGGTGCGGCTGGACGGCCTCACTTACATCCACGCCGAACACGACCCCATCATCAGCGACTGCACGCAGCAGCATGCCGACGACGGCAGGATCGGCATCGAGCACCTGCACCGGACCCGCCCCGAGCTTGCCGAGGAAATCTCGGTCAAGGAAACCCTTGCCATGGCCGAGTACACCAAAGCCCCCGTGTACTTCGTGCACCAGTCAACCCCGGGCGCCGTCGACCTGGTCACCGAGGCACGTACCCGCGGCCAGGAGGCCTATTCCGAGACGTGCCCGCACTACCTCACCCTCGATGACACGGCGTACGGCTCCGCTTTTCCCGAGTGGTACGCCTGCTGCCCGCCCATGCGCAGCCCCGAAACCGTCGCCGCGCTCAAGGAACGGCTGGCCGACGGCGCCATCCACACCGTCTCCTCGGACCACTCCTGCTACGACCTGTCCCAGAAGCGTGAACGGACGGACGACGTCCGCGCCATGCCGCACGGCCTTCCGGGAGTGGAAACGCGGATGCCCGTCACCTTCACAGCCGTGGCTTCAACCGGCGGCTCGGTGGAGGCCTTCGTGGAGGTCTTCTCCGCAGGCCCCGCCCGCGTGAACGCGGTCCCCCGCAAGGGGACCATTGCCGAGGGCTTCGACGCCGACCTGGTGATCTTCGACCCTGCCGAGGAACGGACGGTCGACGGCGGTGCGCTGCACATGGGCACTGATTTCTCGCCGTTCGACGGCCGCACGTTCACCGGCTGGCCCGCCGTCGTCGTCTCCGCCGGGCGCGTGGTGGTGGACGATGACGGCTTCCACGATCCCGGCGCGGTGGGACGTTTCGTGGCCCGCAACGGCTTCCGGCAGCACCTCTCGTCCGGCACGGGTTCGGCCGCCGCCACTCCCGCAACCCTCTTCGCAGCAAAGTAGGAGCAACCATGCCTTCCGCAGCACGCAAGACCCGCATCGGCATGATCGTGCCGTCCTCCAACACCTGCCTGGAGCCGCAGAGCTACCGGATCCTGGGCGACCGGGACGACGTCACCATCCACTTCACCCGGATCCCCGTCACCCGGATCGCCCTGGATGACTCCTCGGACAAGCAGTTTGATCCCGCTGTCATGCGCGCCGCCGCCGAACTGCTGGCAACGGCGGATGTGGATGTCATCGCCTGGAACGGCACGTCCGGCTCGTGGCTCGGCGCGGACCACGACCGGGAGCTGGTCGCCGAAATCACGGACGCGACGGGCATCCCCGCCACCACCTCCACGCTCGCCTACCTGGAGGCTTTCGAGTCCTTCGGCACGGAACGGATAGGCCTTTTCACGCCGTACACGGAGGACGTGAACCGCGCCATCATGGCCTCCTACGAGACGGACGGCTTCAAAACCATCGGCCACCGGGCCCTGGGGCTGAGCGACAACGAGTCGTTCGCCAGGGTGACGGACGAGGAAATGCGGCCGGGGTCGCTGGAGCTGGCCGCAGCCCGCCCGGACGCCCTGATCTACCTCTGCACCAACCTGTACGGCGCCAACATCGCGGCGGAGGTGGAATCAGAAACCGGCATTCCGGTGCTGGACTCCGTGGCGGTGACTTTGTGGCACTGCCTCAAACTTGCCGGGTCCCCCTTGCTCGCACCGAGGTGGGGCAGGCTGCTCGCGGACTGATCCAGCAGCCCAGGCAAGAACGACGGCGGCCCGCCCTCTGGGAGCGGGCCGCCGTCGAACCTCCGATGTCTGATGCCCAGGCTGGGCAGTGCCGCTAGGCGTCGGCCGCCGCGCTCATCCGGACGGTCAGCGCACCGGGAAGCATGGTCATGTTGACGTACTTGGTGTCGCCCTCGTGGTCGCCGTCGAGCTGGTAGTCGTCCGGGTGCTCAAAGGTGATCTCAACGGTTTTTCCCTGGAAGTACTCCACCGACGTGTCCTTGCCCCGGCCCTTGCCGATCATGCCGGCCACCACGGAGAACCAGCCGAGCTTGCCCCGCGGCGCCAGGACCACCACATCCAGCAGGCCGTCATCCACCTTCGCGTCCGGAAAGATTTCCAGACCGCCCTGGACCTTGCCGCAGTTCCCCACCATGACGCTGCGGACCCGGCGGTGTGCCACCGACTTTCCATCGATGACGATGTTTGCCTTCACGGGTTTTCCCGGAAGGTTCCGGATGCCGGCGTCCACGTAGGCCAGCCAGCCCACTTTGTCCTTCAGGTCCTCGTTGGTGTCCGCCATGATGGTGGCGTCGTAGCCCATGCCGGCCATGACCAGGAAGAGCTGCTCCTTTTCCGGGTCGCTCCGGACGGCCTGGACGACGTCGATCTTGCGGTCCTCGCCCGTGAGGGCACCCGCCATCGCCCCTTCGATGTCGGTGACATCCATCCCGAGGTTGCGGGCCAGCAGGTTGCCGGTCCCCAGCGGCAGCAGCCCCATCGGGGTGTCCGTGCCGGAAAGGACCTCGGCCACGCACCGTACGGTGCCGTCGCCGCCGGCAGCTATAACGACGTCGGCGCCCCGCTCAAGCGCTTCCTTCGCCTGCCCGACGCCCGGGTCCTCCTTGGTGGTTTCGATCCACAGGGGTTCATCCCATCCGGCGTCAGCGCAGTGTTTGGCCATCAGGCCGCGGACATCAAAGTCCACCGGCTTGGCGGGATTGATGATGATTGCGGCGCGTTTGTTTTCCTGGGTCATGGCATCCTTCACAGGCAAATGGTCGGGGGTTCTCCCAAAGTGAAGCGTAACTGAAATCCGGGACTTGCTACCCTGCCGCAACGCGGACCGGGCACCTAGGCTCAGCAGCATGAACACGTCTGGGCCGGGGCCGGAAACAAAAGATCTCACCGTTCATGAATGCTGGCAGCACCTGCGTTCCGCGTCCGTGGGAAGGCTGGCGGTCATCAGCGATGCGAAGCCGGAGATCTTTCCGGTCAACTACCTGCCGGACGAGGGCACGGTGCTGTTCCGGACAGGTCACGGAACCAAGCTGGACGCCATCCTCTCCGGGGAGCCCGTGGTTCTGGAAGCGGACGGGCTGAACATCTACGGGACCATTGCGTGGAGCGTGGTGGTCAAGGGAGTGGCCGAGGCCGTGCAGCCCGGTGAGGACGCCCCCGCCGAGACGCCGTCGCCGTGGCAGGAGGGTGCCAAGGACATCCTCGTCCGCATCACGCCCAGTGAACTGAGCGGTCGCCGGTTTGTCATCGGCCCGCCCACCAAATGGTGGCCGCCCGTGGAACCGGTCACCCTGCCCGGGCACCAGCAGTAGGCCGCCCTCCGAGAGTCGGCCGGGCACCGCGCTAGTGCTTGGCTGAAAGGTCCGCGGATATCAGCCTTGCCGTCTCCACAGTTTCCTTCCGCACCATCTCCAGGTAGGCCTTGGGGTCCGGTTTGGTGGCCACTGACTGGGCCTGCAGCGACACGTTGATGGCTGCCACCACCTTTGTGGGGCCGTGGTAGACCGGCGCCGCGATGGACATCAGGCCGAGTTCGAGTTCCTGGTCCAGCAGGCACCAGCCCTGCGACCGAACAGTGTCCAATGCTGCCACGAGGCCTTTCTTGGTGCCGATGGCGCGGGGCGTGAGGGGCTTGATCTCAGCTTCTGCGAGGTACTTCTCCAGTGCAGCCGGAGGAAGCGCGGCGAGCAGCACCCGGCCCATGGACGTGGCGTAGGCCGGGAAGCGGGTCCCCACCGTGATGCCGATGTTCATGATTCGTCGCGTGGTGACGCGGGCGATGTAGGCGATGTCCTTCCCGTCCAGCACAGCGGCCGACGTCGACTCTCCCAGCCGCAGCGACAGCTCCTCGAGGTGCGGCTGGGCGAGCTGCGGCAGTGACAGGCCGGACAGGTATGCGTAGCCGAGCTGCAGCACCTGCGCCGTGAGGGCGAAGGTCTTCCCGTCCGTGCGGACGTAGCCCAGCTCCACGAGCGTGTGTAGGAAGCGGCGCGCGGTGGCGCGGGTCAGGTCGGTCCGGGCGGCCACCTCGGTCAGGGTCATCACCGGGTGGTCGGTATCGAAGGCGCGGATCACGGCCAGCCCGCGGGCGAGGGACTGCACGTATTGGTCACTGGCCTGGGGCGCAGACGAAGGCCTGGGGGCGGTCTCTGCTGCTGCGTCGGTCATGGTTACCAATCCTATTAGCCTCCGCCGTCTCCGCAGAGCGCGAACGGACACTTCCGGCCCTGCCGCAGGGCGCGAACGGACACTTCCGGCCCCGCCGCAGAGCGCGAACGGGCACTTCCGGCCCTGCCGCAGGGCTGGGCGGGGAGCTTAAGTGTCCGTTCGCGCTCAGGCGGGGAGCTTAAGTGTCCGTTCGCGCTGTTGGGTTAGCGGGTTAGCGTTCGACGGCGGGGGCTGCTGTGAGGGGGACGGGCACCAGGGCCTGGAGTTCCTCGAGCGTGCAGCCGAACGTCTCCCGCACCTGGACACCGTCGGGACCGGTGAGGAACACGGCCTTGTCGGTGTACACGCGGGTCACGCAGCCCACGCCGGTGAGCGGGTAAGTGCAGGCTTCAACGATCTTCGACGCACCGTCGCGGGTCAGGAGCGTCATCATTACGAAGACGTCCTTGGCGCCGGTGGCCAGGTCCATTGCGCCGCCCACCGCCGGGATGGCGTCCGGTGCGCCGGTGTGCCAGTTGGCGAGGTCTCCGGTGGCTGAGACCTGGAACGCGCCGAGGACGCAGATGTCCAGGTGGCCGCCGCGCATGATCGCGAACGAGTCGGCATGGTGGAAGTAGGACGCACCCGGCAGTTCGGTGACGGGGATCTTGCCTGCGTTGATGAGGTCGCCGTCGATCTGGTCCCCCTCAGCCACCGGGCCCATGCCAAGCATGCCGTTCTCGGTGTGGAGCGTGATGTTCTGCTCCGCCTCGAGGTAGTTGGACACCAGGGTGGGCTGGCCGATGCCCAGGTTCACGAACGAGCCCGGCCTGATGTCCTTCGCCACCAGGCGGGCCAGGTCGTCGCGGCCCAGGGGCGTCTCGGACGTCTGGATCGAGCCGGTTTCGCTGCTTGTCTGTGCGCTCATGTCAGGCCGCCTTCACTGAATTATTAACACGGACAATGCTGTTGACGTAGATCCCCGGGGTCACGACGTTTTCCGGATCGAGTCCGCCGGTTGGCACAATCTCGGACACCTGGACGATGGTGTGCTTGGCCGCGGCAGCCATGATCGGGCCGAAGTTCCGTGCCGTCTTGCGGTAGACGAGGTTGCCCTTGCCGTCGGCCTTGAGCGCCTTGATCAGGGCGACATCGGCGTGGATGGGGGTCTCGAAGACCTGGCCGCGGCCGTCCAGGATGCGGGTTTCCTTGCCCTCGGCCAGCATGGTGCCGTAGCCCGTGGGGGTGAAGAATCCGCCGATTCCGGCGCCGGCTGCCCGGATGCGCTCGGCCAGGTTGCCCTGCGGGACAAGTTCCAGTTCGATCTCGCCGGCCTTGTACTTGGCGTCGAAGTGCCAGGAGTCGGACTGCCGCGGGAAGGAGCAGATCATCTTCTTCACGCGGCCTTCCTTGATGAGCAGGGCCAGGCCCTGGTCGCCCTGGCCGGCGTTGTTGTTCACCACGGTCAACTCCCGGGCGCCGCCGTCCAGCAGCGCGTCGATCAGTTCGAACGGCTGGCCGGCGTTGCCGAAGCCGCCGATCATCACAGTGGAACCGTCCTTGATGCCGGCGACGGCCTCGCCTACGGTGTCAATGAAATTCAGCATCGCTTACGCCTTTCCAGTGTTGGTTCCGGCAACGGTCATGTTTTCGAGGACGACGGCGAGGCCCTGGCCGACGCCGATGCAGATCGCCGCGACGCCCCAGCGTTCACCGGAGGCCTGCAGGGACCGGGCCAGGGTGCCCAGGATCCGGCCGCCGGAAGCACCGAGGGGGTGGCCCATCGCGATCGCGCCGCCGTGCCGGTTCACGATCGAGTGGTCGATGCCCCAGGCGTTGATGCAGGCCAGGGACTGCGCGGCGAACGCTTCGTTCAGTTCGACCGCGCCCACCTGCTCCCAGCTGATGCCCGCCTTCGCGAGGGCCTTGTTCGCGGCCTCCACCGGGGCGTAGCCGAAGTACTGCGGATCGTTCGCGTGCGCACCGCGCCCGGCGATCCGGGCCAAAGGGTCCATCCCGAGGATCCCGGCGGCGTTCTCGGAACCGATCCAGGCCGCGGACGCGCCGTCCGAGAGCGGGGACGCGTTGCCCGCGGTCACGGTGCCGTTCTCGGCACGGAACACGGTCTTGAGCCCGGCGAGCTTCTCGGCCGAGGACCCGGCCCGGATCCCCTCGTCGCGGACCAGGTCGGTGCCCGGAACCGGGGCAACCAGGTTGTCGTAGAAGCCGTCATCCCAGGCCGCGGCGGCCAGGTTGTGGGAGTTCGCGGAGAACTCATCCTGCGCCTGACGTGTGACGCCGTACTTCTCGGCCAAACGTTCGGTGGCTTCGCCCAGGGAAATGGTCCAGTCCTTGGGCATGGCCTTGTTCACCAGGCGCCAGCCCAGGGTGGTCGAGGCCAGGTTCAGATCCCCTGCCGGGTAGGGCTTCTCGGTCTTCGGCAGCACCCACGGGGCACGGGACATCGACTCGGCGCCGCCGATCAGCATCAGCTCCGCGTCACCGGCGTTCACCTGGCGGGAGGCGATGATCGCCGCGTCCAGGGAGGACCCGCACAGCCGGTTCACCGTGGTGCCCGGGATCGACACCGGCAGACCGGCGAGCAGGGTGCCCATCCGGGCGACGTTGCGGTTCTCCTCGCCGGCGCCGTTCGCGTTCCCGAACACCACCTCGTCGATCCGCTCCACGTCGAGCTTCGGTGCCCGCCGGACGATCTCACCGATCACGTGCGCGGCAAGGTCATCCGGGCGGACCGCGGCAAGGCCGGAGCCGAACTTACCGAACGGAGTGCGCACGGCGTCGTACACAAAAGCCTGGTTCATGAGGTTGCGTCCATTCCGGTGTTGTCCATTTCCTGGAACACCTGTTGTGCTGTCTTGAAGGCGGTGTTGGCGGAGGGGACTCCGCAGTAAATAGCGGTCTGCAGCAGGATTTCCTTGATCTCGTCCCTGCTCAGGCCGTTAGTGATGGCTGCGCGGATGTGCATGGCCAGTTCTTCCCAGTGCCCGTGCGCCACCATCGCGGTGAGGGTGACCGCGGAGCGCATCTGCCGGGTCAGGCCTGGACGGGTCCAGATGCCGCCCCACGCGATGCGGGTGATCATGTCCTGGAAGTCCTCGGTGAAGGCGTCCTTGTTGGCGTTGGCGCGGTCAACATGCGCGGCGCCCAGCACCTCGCGGCGGACCACCATGCCGCCGTCGTAAATTTCCTGGCTGGTGGCGTCCGGCTGGACGACCCCGTGCCGCTCGGTGCCGGTGCCGGACACTTCTGCGCCGCTCACTTGGCTGCCCCGCTGGTTTCGCTCCAGGAGATGAGGCTCTTCAGCAGCTCGGCAACGTGGGCGGGCGCCTCGGCCGGAGCCAGGTGTGCCACCCCCTCGAGCGTTACCGCGTTTGCAGTCCCGCCGCCGGCGGTGATGCCGTCCGCGATTTCCTTGGCGAACGACGGCGGCACCACGGCATCCTCCGAACCCGCCACCGCCTGGGTGGGAACCCGGATGCTGCCCAGCTCTGCGCGGACGTCGAAGCCCGCCAGGGCCTCGCAGCAGAAGGCGTAGCTGAAGCGGTCGGCGTCGCGCAGGGAGTGCAGCAGGCGGCTGCTGAGCTCGGGTTCGCGGTCCATGAAGCCGGCGGCGAACCAGCGCTGCGCCGAACCCTGGATCATCACCGCGGTGCCCTGGGTGCGGACGGTCTCGGCACGTTCCAGCCAGCCTTCGGGCGTCCCGATCTTGGCGCCGCTGCACTGCACGGAGAGGCTCTTGAGCCGTTCGCCGTGCTTGATGCCCAGCTGCAGTCCCGTGGCCCCGCCGAGCGATACACCCGCGTAGTGGAACCTCTCGCCCGGAGCGATTGAATCGACAAGGTCGACGACGGCGTCAGCCAGTTCGGCGACGTCGAACGTTTCCGTCGCGGCCGGTGAGACGCCGTGGCCGGGCAGGTCCCAGGCGACGACGTCGAAGTCGGCCCCGAGGAGGGCGCCGGCCTGCGTCCACAACACTGAGGAGGTCCCCAGCGACGGCCCCACCACCACGAGGGGCTTGTCCCCCAGCGGGCGCTGCGGGGAGAGTAATACTGCCTTGACTGTGGGTCTAGCCACGGGAGTCTCCGTTCGGGTCTGTTTGGGTGGGGGCTGGCGCAAAGCCGGGAAATGCGGCCAGGATGCGGCGGGAAATTTCGGCGGCCTGCCCCAGGTAGCTGGCAGGATCCAGGAGTTCTTCCAGCCGGTCGTCGGACAGCGCACTGGCGGGCACGGTCTCACGCAGCAGGCGGCGGTACGTTCCGGACTGCTCGGCGGGCGGAGCCTGGAGCGTCCGGTCCACCACCGCCTGGAGCTGCTGCTTGCCGTTCCTGCCGTCCCGCTCAGCAAGCAGTGGCGCGACGGCGGCGGACACCCCTTCGCTGAGCAGCAGCGGTCCGGACAGCTCCAGGTTGCGGCGCATGGCATCCGGGAACACCTGCAGGCCTTCGGTGAGCTCGCGCAGGTGCCCGGCCGCGCCGAGGGCCAGGCGAAGCAGCTGGCGGAAGGCCGGCCATTCGCTGTGCCAGGCGCCGTCGGGACGCTCATCGTTGAAGTTGGCCGCCGCCAGGTGCAGCTGCGCGGCCAGGTTCGGGGCCTGCAGTGCCGCGCTGCGGACCAGCACGGACAACACCGGGTTCTGCTTCTGCGGCATCGCCGAGGATACGCCGCGGCCGGCGGCCCGGGGTTCGGCGAGCTCGCCCACTTCCGGCCGGCTGAGGAACAGCACGTCGGAGGCGATCTTTCCCAGCGCATCGGTGACGCCGGCCAAGGCATCGCCCAGCGACGTGACGGCCAGCCGGTTGGTGTGCCACGGCCCGGGCGCTGGCGCCAGGCCAAGGTGCACGGCGAGGTTGCCTGCGAGGTCGAAAGGCGTCTCCACCGAGTCCTTGGTGAGCAGCGTCCCGGCCGCGAGCGTTCCCGCGGCGCCGCCGGTCTGCAGCGGCAGCTCGGCAGCTTCAAGGCGCCGGGCTGCAGCAGCCAGGCCGTGGAACCACTGCGCGGCCTTCAGCCCGAACGTAAACGGCAGCGAGTGCTGCGTCAGGCTCCTGCCGACGCACAGCGTCTCCGCATGCTGCTCCGTCATGGCCGCCAGCGCCGTCGTGATTCCGCGAAGGTCGGCCAGGAGCGACGTAACCGCGTTCTTTGCCAGGAGCATCAGCGCCGAGTCCAGCACGTCCTGGCTGGTCAGCGAGGTGTGCACCGCACGCACAGCGTCCACACCATCCGTATCCAGTGCCTTGACCTCGGCACGGAGATCTGCGAGCAGCGGGATGACCGGGTTGGCGCCGCCCTGCGCGCGGACAGCGATGCCCGCCAGGTCATAGCGGTCCACGTCCGCCGCGGAAGCCACGACGGCGGCGGAACCGGCGGGCGCGAGGCCGGCCTTCTCCAGGACCGAAGCCCAGCCGGCCTCGACGGCGAGAACTGCCGCCAGGACCGCCCGGTCCCCCGTCAGCGCCGCCACCGAAGGCGACGCCGACACGGGACTGAGGAGTCCGACGTCGCCGTCGGACAGGTGGGAAGCAGTCACTGGGAGGCGCCCTCGAAGTCGAGGAAAACGGTCTCGCCCTCGCCCTGCAGCCGGATGTCCCAGGTGAGTCCGCCGTCAGCGTCGCGGCGCGCAATCAGCGTGCTGCGGCGCTCCGGGTCCAGGGAGGAGAGCAGCGGATCGGCCGCCAGGGCTTCTTCATCCTCCGGCAGGTACAGGCGGGTGAAGAGCCGGTTCATCAGGCCGCGGGCAAACACGGCCACCGAAATGAAGGCCGCTGCGCCGGGCTCGGTGGGGCCGGGATTGACCGTGGTGAAGGTGTACACGCCCGTGTTGCCCACCGCGCTCCGGCCGAAGCCGGTGAACGTGTAGCCGTCCCGGACCAGCGAACCGGTCTGGTGGACCACCTTGCCCTCGGAATCCGGCTGCCAGATTTCCAGGATCGCGTCCGGGATGGGGTGTCCGGCGCCGTCGTACACGGTGCCCTGCAGGCGGATGGAGCCCGGTGAGCCCGGTGCCAGCAGTTCACGGTCCTTCTCGTAAGGGAGGGCGTAGCCGTAGAAGGGGCCAACGGTCTGCCCGGGGGTGGGGGTCAGCTTCGTGGGGGTGCTCATCCGACTACTCCTCTTCGCCATCTGTGCCAAATGCTTCGTTTTCGGTCCAGGTCCGCTTGGACCCCGTCAGGACGATGTCCCACTTGTAGCCGATCGCCCACTCGGGCTTGGTGAGGTCGTGGTCGTAGGTGGCCACCAGGCGGTCCCGGGCATCCTGGTCCACGATGGACTGGTAGATCGGGTCCAGCGGGAAGAGCTGGTCACCCGGGAAGTACATCTGGGTGACGATGCGCTGGGTGAATTCCTGCCCGAACAGCGAGAAGTGGATGTGCGCCGGCCGCCAGGCGTTGAGGTGGTTCTTCCACGGGTACGCGCCGGGCTTGATGGTGGTGAAGCTGTAGGAGCCGTCGGCGCCGGTGATGCAGCGGCCTACGCCCGTGAAGTTGGGGTCGAGCGGGGCAGGGTGCTGGTCCCGCTTGTGGATGTAGCGGCCGGCGGAGTTGGCCTGCCAGATCTCCACGAGCTGGCCCGCCACCGGACGGCCGTCGCCGTCGAGCACGCGGCCTGAGACCAGGATGCGTTCGCCCAGGGGTTCCCCGTTGTGCTGGATGGTCAGGTCCGATTCCAGCGCGTGCACGTCCATGTGCCCGAAGGCCGGCGAGTACAGCTCGATGGTCTCCGGATCCGCGTGGTGCAGGTCCTTCGTCGGGTGACGGAGGACGCTGCTGCGGTACGGTGCGTAGTCCAGCCGGGGCTGGATCTCCGCCCGGGCGCCGTTCTTCAGCGCCGCCGCGTAGGCCTCGCCGATCGACTTCATCTCGGCGCTGAGGTCCGCCTGCGATTCCGCAGCGGCATCAAGCGGCGCATAGGTCTTCGGTGCGGCTTCGGTTCCGGCCTGGGGCGCCGCGTCCGACACGTCTTCGGTGATCGGGTCGGCGTTGAAAATTTCAAGGTTGATGTCTTCAGGCACAGCAGCCTCCTTTCAGTGGTTGATATTGGTGGTTGGAGATGGTTGGTCTTTTCAGGTAGTGCGGCCCAGCTGGTGCAGGTAGTCGTACTGGACGGCGTGCCGCACCGGCGCGTTGGGCGCACCGTAGCCGTCGTAGCCGCCGCGGCGTTCCACCATTTCGAAGAACACGCTGCCCACGGTGGCGGTGTAGAAGTGCAGGAACTCGCCGTCAACGTCACGGTCGTACAGCAGGTTCAGCTCACGGAGCGTGGCAAGGAACCCGGGATCGAGGTCGAACCGGGCGTCCAGGTCCTCGTAGTAGTTGGCCGGGATCTGCAGGAAATCCAGGCCCCGGTCCCGCGCTGCCCGTGCAGTCTCCACGAGGTCGTCCACGGCGAAGGCGATGTGTTCCTGGTAGGTCTTCCGGTGCGAAGTTCCCGCCTCCGCGCCGTCCTGCTGGATCACGGGTGCCAGGTTCAGGACCAGGCGCACGGCGCGGTCGGCCGTCAGCATCACCTGGGAGCGCACCAGTCCGCTGGGGCTGGGAACCTCCGCGAACGGCTGCGGTTCCAAGGCCAGGGCGCTGGTGTAGAACAGCACGGCCTCGTCAAAGTGCTGCCACGGCTGGGCGAGGTTCACGTGGTCAATGACGGCGCTGCGTCCGCCGGCGGCCGGGACTTCCAGGCCTTCGCCGAACTCGCGGGTCCAGGCCGCGGTGCCGTCCGGACTGCCCTGGCAGAGGAAGATCTCGGTGGAGTCCGGCGCGGCGAAGCCTTGGAAGACTTCTTCGTTGGCCTGGCTCTTGCGGGGCACGGCGGGAGCCTTGAGCTGCTGGGCGCGGGCGGCGGCAATCACGGGCGAATCAACGTCGAAGCCGAGGGCGGCAATGGCTGGAGACGAGTCACCGGCGTCCACGGATGCCTCATTGATGATCACGCGTGCGTGGCCCATGCTCCACAATTGCACGTCCTTGGTGCGGTGTCTGCCGTTGAATTCAAATCCCAGCTGGCCCAGCACCTTCTCGATGCCTGCGGTATCAGCGGCTTTGACCTCGGCGAAGTTGAAGCCTGCCGGTTCGGCCACCTGCGGGAGCGTGGCCAGTTCCATGGGATAACGACGGCGGGCAGGGACCGCAGACCCACCAACAACAGCACCGTCCGTAACGGCGTCGTTGGCGTCCAGCCACTTGGCGCTCTGCTCCTCCAGCCAGATCAGCGACCGCATGGCGTCCACGGCGGTGCGTTCGACGTCGGACTGGCGGAAGACGTCGTTGAAGACCTCCAGCGACACCGGTCCGGTGTAGCCGGCGCGGACCACGTGGCCCATGAATTTGGCGAGTTCAAACTGGCCCTCGCCCGGGAAGACGCGGTAGTGCCGGCTCCAGGACAGGACGTCCATGGACAGCTTCGGGGCGTCGGCCACCTGCACGAAGAAGATCTTGTCCGCGTTGAACGATTCAATCGGCGCGGTGTCCCAGTCGCGGGAAAGGATATGGAAGGAGTCCAGGCAGGTGCCCAGGTTCGGGTGGTCCACGGCTTCCACCAGGCGGTGGGCGTGCTCGTAGTCGTTGACGTACTTGCCCCAGGCCAGCGCCTCGTAGGCCACCTTGACGCCGTGGTCCCCGGCGAGTCCGGCCAGCCGGGCCAGCTGTTCGGCGCGCAGGGAATCGTCGTCGATGGTGGCCGTGCCGACGTTGGAGCAGACCAGGATGGTGTCCATGCCCAGGCGGGACATCAGCTTGAACTTGGCCTCCGCCCGGCGCAGGTTGGCGGCAAGGACATCCTCCGGAACGCTGTCGAAGTCGCGGAACGGCTGGTAGAGGTCCAGCGTCAGGCCCAGGTCCGCGGCCATCTTCCGGATCTCCTCCGGGCTCAGGGACGACGTCACCAGGTCCTGCTCGAAGATTTCGATTCCGTCGAATCCCGCGATGGCGCAGGCCTGCATTTTTTCCTTCAGCGTGCCGGACAGGCACACCGTCGCGATTCCGGTACGCATCAGGCAGCCACCTCTTCGGCGGCCACAAGCTCCAGGAAGTGGGCGCGCATGCGGTCCGCATCCGCCTCCAGCCCGGTGAAGATC
The DNA here is from genome assembly GCF_964254335.1 of Arthrobacter sp. LjRoot78. Taxonomy (NCBI): domain Bacteria; kingdom Bacillati; phylum Actinomycetota; class Actinomycetes; order Micrococcales; family Micrococcaceae; genus Arthrobacter; species Arthrobacter sp. LjRoot78. The sequence goes on from NZ_CAXUTG020000001.1 coordinate 4,541,432, forward strand.
CTGAAGGCGTCCGCCGCCTGGCCCACGGCCATGCGTCCGCCGTCCAGCACTTCGCAGCCCTTGGCGCGGGCCTCGCGGACCAGCTCGGTTTCAATCGGGCGGTAGACGATATCCGCCACCCAGTGCCGTGATTCCAGCAGGGACAGGTCCAGCGGAACGCCGGGGTGTGCTGCCATGCCCACAGGGGTGCAGTGCACCAGGCCGTCGGCGAGGGGCATCAGCTGCGGCAGCTCCGCCGTCGTGCGTGCCGTGACGGTGCTGTCCGGGAAGAACCCGGCCAGTTCGGCAGCACGCGCGGCGCAGCGGGCGGCGTCCGTATCCACGAGGTCAAGGTGGCGGACGCCGGCGGTGAGCAGGGCGTACGCGACGGCGGATCCGGCGCCTCCTGCGCCCAGCTGGACCACGCGGTCAAGCTTGGCACCGGGGAGCCCGGCGGCGAGGGCGGCGGCGAAGCCGGAGAAGTCCGTGTTGTGGCCGATGAAGCGGCCGTCCCGGATGGTGACGGTGTTGACGGCGCCCAGGCGGCGGGCGTCCGGCGACACTTCGTCGAGGTGGTCCAGGACCAGCTGCTTGCACGGGTGCGTGATATTCAGCCCGTTGAAGCCGAGGCGGTGGGCGCTTTGCAGGAGCTCGCCCACGGATTCACCGGGCAGGCCCAGCTCCAGCAGGTCGATGGGGCGGTAGAGGTACCGCAGGCCCTGCACATCGCCTTCGCGCTCGTGCATGTGGGGCGTGAGGGAAGGCATCACGCCATCACCCACGAGGCCCACCAGAAAGGACTCTGCTCGATTGCTCATCCGTTTAGCTCCTTTGACAACGGCATCCGGCGGACCGGGGCGCACTGGGCGCCGGCGGTGTGCCGGGTGATAGGGATTACAGTACAGGAAAAGTTCACATATTGCACTGATGTTCTTATGACGAACAAATTACGACGGCGGGCTACGGCTCGGCGGCCGGTGCACCTCATCGCTGCGGCAGCCTTGCGGCCAGTTCGGACGCGGCCTCCTGGAGTGCGGGGACAAGTGCCACCAGGTCCTCCAGGCCGAGCCGGAAGACCGGCACCGCCGTGGCCAGGGACGCGAAGGCGTAGCCCTGGGCATTGAGGACGGGGACGGCCACGGCGCGCATGCCCAGCTCGTTCTCCTCATCCATGACGGCGTATCCGCGCCGGCGGACCTGGTCGATCTCGGCACGGAAGGCGTCCCGGTCCGTAATGGAAAATTCCGTCAGCGGCTCAAGCGGCAGTTCCTCCACGAGGCGCTTGCGTTCAGAATCCTCGGCAAAGGCAACCAGCGCCTTGCCCACCGAGGTGGTGTGCAAGGCGCCGAGGTGCCCCGGATCGCTCGTCACGCGGAACGTCTGCGGTCCGTCCACCTTGTTGACCGTAAGGTGATGGTTTCCGTCGCGGACGGAGAGGATGGTGGCCTCCCCGGTTTTCTCCGTGACCCGGCGGAGGATGGGCAGCGCCGTACCGGCAAACCCGTGATGGTTGGAGACGCGCTGGCCCAGCTGGAAGACGCGCAGGCCCAGGTGGTAGCGGCGGCCGTCCGGCTCATAATCGACAAACCCGTCCCGCGTGAGCGAGCCCAGCAATCGGTAGGTGGTGCTGAACGGCAGCTCCGCGCGGCGGGACAACTCGGCCGCACTGGCCCCCCGCGGCTCATCGCCCAGCAGGACAAGAAGGCCCAGGGCCTTGCCCACCATGTCCGTGCGGGAGTCATCCTTGGCGGCCCTGGGCGACTTTGCCTCTTTGGCCGCAGTGGCCGGGGCTACCTCGACGGCGCCCTCAAGCTCTGTGTTTTGGTTCACACTCATAACTTGATGTTGCCACATTGTGAGAGCTATTTCTAGATGGTGATTATTTTTCTTGACAAGTGACAGTCCTCACAGCCATCATTGCTGTATCGCACAAGTAGCTCCCACCATGTGGCTACTCGTCCGGGTCTTCACAACGACCACCGGCCGCCGCCACGAAAGCCGCCGTCTGAGACGGACGGCTGGGTCTCCAGAAATGAAGCGAGGCAGCTGCGAAAATCCTGATCCATCCGCGACAATGTCGTCACACAAAGGAACACCATGAGCCAGACACTCCCGTCCACGACGCCGGGCACCGTTGCACCGGCCGGGACCCCGAAGAAGGCAGCCCTCGCCAGCTTCCTGGGAAGCGCCGTCGAGTACTACGACTTCTTCATCTTCGGTTCCGCCGCAGCGCTGATCTTCCCGCACGTGTTTTTCCCCAATGCTGATGCCAACGCCGCCATCATGTCCTTCGCCACCTTCGGCTTCGCCTATGTGGCCCGCCCGATCGGCGCCGTCATCCTGGGCCACTTCGGTGACCGCGTGGGCCGGCAGAAGGTTCTCATGTTCACCTTGGTGCTGATGGGAGCCTCCACCTTCCTCATCGGCTGCCTCCCCGACTTCAATACGGTGGGCTGGTGGGCTCCCGCCCTGCTGGTCCTCGCTCGCCTGTGCCAGGGCCTGTCCGCAGCCGGCGAGCAGGCCGGCGCCTCCTCCATGACCCTGGAACACGCCCCGGACAACCGCCGCTCCTTCTTCACGTCCTGGACCCTCACCGGCACCCAGGGCGGCCAGATCCTCGCCGCCCTTGTCTTCATCCCCGTGCTCGCCCTGCCTGACGAGGTGAAGTACGGCATCGGCTGGCGCATCCCGTTCTGGCTCAGCGCCGTGGTGGTCCTGGTGGCCTTCTTCATCCGCCGCACCCTCCACGAACCGCCGGCATTCGCCGAAGCCCAGAAGTCCGCCGCCATCTCCAAGCTGCCGGTTGCCGATCTCCTGAAGCACCACTGGCGCGATGTCCTCCGGGTGGTGGCCTGCGCCTTCATCGCCGCCGTGTCCACCGTGTTCGGCACCCTGGCCATCAGCTACGCCAAGACCGTGGCCGGCGTGGACGGCACCACCACACTGTGGCTCGTGGTCGGCGCCAACTTCGTGGCCCTCGGCACGCAGCCGCTGTTCGGCATGCTGGCGGACAAGATCGGCCGCAAGCCGGTGTTCATCTACGGCGCCGTGGCCAGCGCGATCCTGACTCCGGTCTTCCTGCTGAGCCTCGAATCAGGCAGCGTCCCGCTGATGTTCCTGGCCGCCATCGGATTCTTCTCCTTCGGCTACGCAGCCTCCAACGCCGTCTGGCCGTCCTTCTACGCCGAGATGTTCAGCACCAAGGTCCGGTTCTCCGGACTGGCCATCGGCACCCAGCTCGGCTTCCTGATGGCAGGCTTCGCCCCGGCGATCGTGGCGGCCATGGGCGGCATCAAGCCCGGCGGCTGGGTCCAGATCAGCATCTTCACGGCAGTCATCTGCGGCATCGCAGCCATCTCGGCCCTCACGGCCAAGGAATCCTTCAAGACTCCCACCCGCGAGCTCGGCCTGAAGTAAGGCGCGTTTCTGCGGCAGCCGCCGTCGTGACCCTTTTTGCCAGTCAAAACGGCTCCGACACGGCGATTCCCTGACCTTCCGGCCAAGTTCACCCAAGAAAAGGTCACGACGGCGGCCCGTCCCCTCCCGGGGGCGGGCCGCCGTCGTTTATCCAGTAGTTTGAGGCCGCTCAGGTGGCCAGCACGTCGTCGAGGTTGTACTTCACCGGCTCTTCCAACTGCTCGTAAGTGCAGGATTCCGGTTCGCGGTCCGGCCGCCAGCGGACGAACTGGGCAGTGTGGCGGAACCGTTCACCTTCCATGTGGTCGTACTTCACTTCCAGCACGCGCTCGGGCCGGAGCGGGATAAAGGACAGGTCCTTGCCCGCGCTCCACCGGCTGCCTTCGGCGTTCCGCGGCGTCCGGCTGCCCTCCTCCTGCTTGGCCCAGGCCCAGGGGTGGCCGTCGAAGTCCGTCACCAGGGGCTGGAGCTCCTCGAACAGGTCCTTGCGGCGCTGCATCGGGAAAGCACCCACCACGCCCACGCTCGCCAGGACGCCGTCGCCGTTGTACAACCCGAGCAGCAGGGACCCGATCCGGTCCGGGCCGCTGGTGTGCACGCGGTAGCCCGCCAGGACGCAGTCCGCGGTGCGTTCGTGCTTGACCTTGAGCATCACGCGCTTGTCTGGCTGGTAGCTGCCGTCCAGGGCCTTGGCCACAATCCCGTCGAGGCCGGCTCCCTCGAACTGGTGGAACCACTGCTGCGCCGTGCCGTTGTCCCGCGTTGTGGCGGTCAGGTGGACGGGCGCGGAACTGTCCGCAAGGGCCTTCTCCAGCATGCTCCGCCGTTCGGAAAACGGCCGCCCGGTGAGGTCCTCGTCGTCAAGCGCCAGAAGGTCGAACGCCACAAACTTCGCCGGCGTCTGCGCCGCCAGGAGCTTCACCCGGCTGGCCGCGGGGTGGATCCGTTGCTGGAGCGCTTCGAAGTCCAGCCGGTCACCGGAGGCACCCACCAGGACGATCTCGCCGTCGAGCACGCAGCGCGCCGGCAGGTTCGCCTTCAGCGCCTCCACCAGTTCGGGGAAGTAGCGGGTCATGGGCTTGCCGTTGCGGCTGCCGATCTCCACCTCGTCGCCGTCCCGGAAGATGATGGACCGGAAGCCGTCCCACTTCGGTTCGAAGCTCCATTTCGGGCCGGAGTCCGGGACTTCGGGCAGGGCGCTGACGGCTTTTGCCAGCATGGGCGCGATCGGGGGCATCACCGGCAGTTGCATAACGCCCATTCTTACCCGCCGGTACGCCTCGCACCACCCCCACGGCAGGCCCGTTGTGCCGGCCAGGCTGCTAGAGGGCCTTGACTGCCCCCAGCACCTTGGTCAGCGAATCCTTGGCATCGCCGAACAGCAGGGTGGTCTGTGGTTCGTAGAGCAGTTCGTTCTCGATCCCCGCGAAGCCCGGTCGCATGGACCGTTTGAGGAACACCACCTGCCGGGCGTCGGCCACTTCCAGGATGGGCATCCCGTAGATGGGCGAGCCGGAGGACGTCTTCGCCGCCGGGTTGACCACGTCGTTGGCGCCCACCACGAGGGCGACGTCGGCGGTCTTGAACTCAGAGTTGATCTCGGTCATTTCCTTCAGTTCCTCGTACGGCACGTTGGCCTCCGCCAGGAGCACGTTCATGTGGCCAGGCATGCGGCCGGCCACGGGGTGGATGGCAAAATCCACCTGGATTCCGCGGAGCTGCAGGGCCTTGGCCAGTTCGGCCGCGGTGTGCTGGCCCTGGGCGACGGCAAGGCCGTAGCCGGGAACGATGATCACGCGCTGCGCGTAGCCCAGCAGCACGGCGACGTCCTCCGCGCTGGACGAGCGCACCGGCCGCTCACTGACGGCGGTGGAACCCGCCGTCGAGCCTCCCCGGAACGCGCCGAACAGGATGCCCGCCACGCTGCGGCCCATGGCGGCTGCCATGGCCCGGGTCAGGATGGTACCGGAGGCCCCCACCAGGGTGCCTGCCACGAGCAGCAGCACGTTGCCAAGCACCAGGCCGGAGGCCGCAACGGCCAGGCCGGTGAAGGCGTTCAGCAGCGAAATGACGATCGGTACGTCCGCGCCGCCCACGGGCAGCACCAGGAAGATTCCCGCGGCCAGTCCCAGCACCAGCAGCACCAGTGCCAGGGGCAGCGAACCGGACAGGACGACGGCGGTGCCTGCACCCACCGCGGCCAGCAGTACCGCCGCCATGACCACGGGCAGTCCGGGGAAGACCACCGGCCTGGTGGTCATGAGCTCCTGCAGCTTGGCGAAGGTGATGGCGGAGCCTGCGAAGGAGACCGCGCCAACCAGGAGCGTGAAGGCGATGGCCAGGCGGACCCAGGCTTCCTCCGTGTGTGCCAGTTCAAGGAGCGCCACGAGGGCAGCGGCGCCGCCGCCCACTCCGTTGAAGGCGGCCACGAGCTGCGGCATCTGGGTCATCTTCACGCGCCGGGCCACGGGGGCGGCCACAGCGGAGCCGACGGCGATCGCGCCGAGGATCCAGGGAATGTTGTCCAGCCGCGCGGACAGGAACACAGTGGCTACGCCCAGCACGGCCCCCGCGGCACCCACGAGGTTGCCGCGGCGCGCGGTGCGCGGCGAGTTCAGGCCCATGAGCGCAAGGATGAACAACACTGCGGCCAACAGGTAGAGGAGCCCCGTCCAGGCAGGGTCCAGGATGCTCATCGCGGTTCCTTCCCGTCCCTACGGCCGCGGAACATCTCCAGCATCCGGTCCGTCACCACGAATCCGCCCACCAGGTTGGCGGTGGCCAGGACGACGGCCAGCAGCGCGACGGCGAGTACCCACGGGTCCGCCGCCTGCCCGGCCACGATGATGGCGCCCACCAGGATGATTCCGTGGATCGCGTTGGCACCGGACATCAGCGGTGTGTGCAGGGTGCTGGACACTTTCGAGACCACCTCAAAGCCCACGAAGACCGCCAGCACGGTGATCGTGAGCAGGCTGATGCCGTCCATCAGGCCACCCCCTCGTTGTCGGGCTGTTGGCCCTCGGCAGCGAGTGCGTCCGCCGTGGGCGCATGGCGCACCTGGCCGTCGTGCGTCAGGCAGGTGCCGGCCACGACTTCGTCGCCGAAGTCCAGGGACAGAGCGCCGTCGCGGACCACCAGGGCGAGCAGGTTGGCCACGTTCTTGGCATAGAGCCGGGAGGCATCGGCCGGCATGGCTGACGCGGCGTCCTTCAGGCCCACCAGGGTCACGGTGCCCTGGCCGTCGGCGGTGTCCACCTGGATCTCCTGGCCGGGAACGGATCCCTCCACGTTGCCGCCGGATTCCGCGGCGAGGTCCACCACCACGGAGCCGGGCCGCATTCCCTGCACCATTTCCCGGCTCACCAGGAGCGGTGCCCGTCGGCCCGGGACTGCCGCCGTCGTAATCAGTACGTCCGCCTGGGCCACGTGCGGCGCCAGAAGCTGCCGCTGCAGGGCACCGCGGTCCGCGCTGAGCTCGCGGGCGTAGCCGCCGGAGGCTTCGGCCGTTTCCAGGTCGAGCTTGATGAAAGTGCCGCCCATCGAGGCGACCTCGTCCGCCGACGCGGGCCGGATGTCGTTCGCCGACACCCGGGCGCCCAGCCGTTTTGCCGTGCCGATGGCCTGCAGGCCCGCCACCCCCACGCCGAGCACCAGCACGCGCGCCGGCGGGATGGTCCCGGCGGCTGTCATAAAGAGCGGGAAGAAGCGCGGCAAGCGGATCGCCGCTTCCAGTACGCAGCGGTAGCCGGCCACCAGGGCCTGGGAGGACAGGGCGTCCATCGACTGGGCCCGGGAAATCCGCGGCACCAGTTCAAGAGCGAAGGAGGTCACCCCGGCTGCAGCCAGCGCACGCACCGTGGGCAGTTCGGACGACGGCGACGCCAGGCCGGCGGTGACGGCACCGCGGCGCAAGGCCGCCGCCGTCGCCGGTTCCAGAGGCCGCACGTGGGCGAGGATATCGAGGGATCCGGGATCCAGTTCGGGGACGATCCGCGCGCCGGCCCGGGCATACTCTGCGTCGCTGTGGCCGGCCTCCTTTCCCGCACGGGATTCGACCAGGACCTCGAGTCCCAGGCCAATCAGTTGCTGGACCGTCTCCGGCGTCGCGGCCACCCGTCGCTCGCCCGCGCGGCGCTCCCGCGTAATGCCTAATTTCACCCGCCACTCCCTTTCGAGCGTCATCGCCGTCCGGTGTCCCGCTGTCCCGCGTCGGTATGGCTAGAGTCTATGCAGAAAGACCCGACTCCGCCGGTGCTTTGCTCGACTGCTTTCCTCGACACGCTCCCGCTCCGCGGGTAGACATGAACGATGGCAACTATCGGTTTTCACGCGTCGCATGAACAGATCAGCCCGGGCCAGCTTCTCCAGGACGTCCGGCTCGCCGAGCAGGCAGGCTTCGACGCCGCCATGTGCTCGGACCACATTGAGCCCTGGTCCGCCCGGCAAGGGCATTCGGGCTTCGCCTGGTCCTGGCTGGGGGCCGCACTGGCAACCACCTCGCTCCGCTTTGGCGTGGTCACCGCACCAGGCCAGCGCTACCACCCGGCCATCATCGCGCACGCCTCGGCCACCCTGGCGGACATGTTTCCCGGGCGGTTCTGGATGGCACCGGGCAGCGGCGAGAACATGAACGAGCACATCACGGGCGATGCGTGGCCGGCCAAGGAATCACGTCAGCAGCGCCTGGAGGAGTGCGTCGACGTCATCCGCCGCCTGCACAACGGCGAGGAGGTGACGCACCATGGCCTGGTGACGGTGGAACAGGCACGCATCTGGGACGTCCCGTCCACCAAGCCACCGCTGATCGCGCCGGCGATCAGCGTCCAGACCGCCCGGCGCGCCGCAACGTGGGCTGACGGGCTGGTCACGGTGAACCAGCCACACGCGAAGCTGAAAGAGATGCTCGACGCCTACCGGGGCAACGGCGGCAAGGGCAAGGCGGTGCTTCAGATCCACCTGTCCTGGGCACCGCGGGAGGAGGATGCGGTTTCGATTGCCCTGGACCAGTGGCGGTCCAACGTCTTCGCCCCGCCCATCCCCTGGGACCTGCCCACCGCAGCCCACTTTGACGGCGTCAGCACCGACGTCGGCGAAGACCAGGTCCGGAAGGCCGTCAACATTTCCTCCAGCCTGGACCAGCACGCCACGTGGCTGCAGGAGTATGCGGACCTGGGCTTCGATGAGCTCTACCTGCACTTCGTCGGCCAGGAACAGAAACCCTTCATCGAGGCGTTCGGCGAACACGTCCTGCCCGGGCTGCGGGCCGGTAGCGCGTCACGGGAGGTGACGGCATGAGGATTGCGGAGACGTCCGATCTGTGGTGGAAGAACGCCGTGATCTACTGCCTGGACCCGGAAACCTTTTTTGACGACGACGGCGACGGCACCGGGGATTTCGGCGGCCTGATCCAGCGAGTGGACTACCTGGCGGCCCTGGGGGTCACGTGCATCTGGCTCATGCCGTTCTACCCCTCGCCGGACCGGGACGACGGTTACGACATCACCGACATGTACGGAGTGGACCCGCGCCTCGGCACCATGGGCGACGTGGTGGAGTTTGTCCGGACGGCCAAAGACCGGGGAATGCGGGTTATCGCGGACTTCGTCATCAACCACACCTCCGATAAACACCCCTGGTTCAAGGAATCCCGGAAGTCCGTGGACAACCCCTACCGCGACTATTACGTGTGGCGGAAAGACACTCCCCCGGACACCTCCGAACAGGTGGTGTTCCCCGGTGAGGAGACGTCCATCTGGACCCAGGACAAGGCCACCGGCGAGTGGTACCTGCACATGTTCGCCAAGCACCAGCCGGACCTGAACGTCGCCAATCCGATGGTCCGGGACGAGATCGCCAAGTCCATGGGATTCTGGCTGCAGCTGGGGCTGGACGGTTTCCGGCTGGATGCCGTGCCGTTCTTCCTGGAGCTGCAGGGCGTGTCCAAGGAGGACGCGGCGAAGATCGATCCGCATGACTACCTGGCGGCCCTGCGGAGCTTCCTGAACCGGCGCAACGGCAGTGCCGTTCTCCTCGGCGAGGTCAACCTTCCCTATAAAGACCAGCTGAAATACTTCGGCGGGCCGGACGGCAACGAGCTGAACATGCAGTTCGACTTCCTGAGCATGCAAAACCTGTACCTGTCCCTCGCCAGGGAGGACGCCCGCCCACTGGCCAAGACCCTCGCCGGCAGGCCGGCCATCCATCCTGACAACCAGTGGGCCATGTTCGTCCGCAACCACGATGAACTGACACTGGACAAACTCACCGATGAGGAACGGGCCGAGGTCTTCGCGGCCTTCGGGCCGGACCCGGACATGCAGATGTACGGCCGGGGGCTTAGGCGCCGCCTGCCAACGATGCTCGGCGGCGACCCTGCCCGGATCCGGATGGTCTATTCGCTGATGTTTTCCCTCCCGGGAACACCGGTCCTTTTCTATGGCGAGGAAATCGGGATGGGTGAGGACCTGCGCGCCAAGGGCCGCTCCGCTGTGCGCTCCCCCATGCAATGGAATGACACGGCTAACGGCGGATTCTCCACGGCCCCGGCGGACAAGCTCGTGGCGCAAGTGGTTGACGGCTACTTCGGGCCGAAGAACATCAACGCCGCCCACGCCAAACGGGACCCCGACTCGTTGTGGAACTTCATCGCGGCGCTCATCCGAAGCTACCGCGAAAGCCCGGAGCTGGCCTGGGGCGACTTCGAACTCATCAAGCAGCCCCATCCCGGCGTGCTCCTGCACAGCTGCACCCGCGCCGGTTCCACCCTGGTCCTGGCACACAACATGGCCGCACAGCCGGCGTCCGTCACGGCAAAAGTCTCGTCGCCGGAAGATCCGGCAGAGAACTTCGCAGGCGCCGTCCTGCTGGACCTGCTCGACGGCGACAATGTTCCCCTGGCGGACGACGGCGGCTTTGAACTGGAGCTGGAGCGCTACGGCTACCGCTGGTTCAGGATCCAGCGGCCCGCCGACAGGCGGATATAGCACCTGCGGATCTGATGCCGCCGGTGGTCTGGCACGACGCCGGCGCTCCCCTTTCGGGGAACGCCGGCGTTGTGTTGCCGGTTGCGGTTGTGACGGGCTAGGGCGTCAATCCCACCATCGGGACCACCACGGGCGATCCTGCGCGCCAGTCGAGGACGGTGGCCTGGCTTTGACCCTCGCCCACAATCACGTCCAGTGCATTCGGGTCCCTGGTGTCGGTGTCACGGGAGTCCAGGCCGCCGTCGAAGACTCCGGCGCCGCCACCAAAGCGCCATTCCTTGATCCACGAGGGATCGCCGGCTGACCAGTAGTCGCCGTCGTACACGGGACGGACATTGCCGATCCCTTCGCCCGCCTCGGCGTTCCCGAACATCGCGACGGACATCCGTGCCGTGGCCGGGTCCAGACTGCCCAGTGCCGCCTTCGACACATGTGTGACAATCTGCCGTGCCTCGGGGACGGCAAGCAGGCTCACGGCGGAGGTCCGCGTGCCGTCGGGCGAGAAGACACCGGCGCCGTCGAAGCGGCCGTCCGTGACGATTACCGAGTCCCAGGCGTGGTCAATATTGATGTTGGTGCCGGGCAGGCCGGGAGTGGGGCCGCCGGCGCCGGTTCCCAGGTAGATGTTCACGCGCTGGTGCGAGATGCCCTGGCCGCCCCAGGGGTTGGTGACCTCCCCGGCGATGGTGGTGACAAACGCGTAGTCCTCGCCGGCGTCGTACACTTCCACCCCGGTGAGATCGAAGGCGCCGGGCACGTAGGCCGGGTTGGTGGGGTAGGTGTAGCTGCCGGGGCCGTGGTCGTCACCGCTCGGGTCCGCGAGGGCTCCGAGGCGGGTGCCGTAGTAGAGCACCGTGGTTTCTTCCTGGGCGGTGCCTCCGTCGGCGGCCACGCCCGCTACGACGATCTTGTTTTTCGCCCCGGTCAGCGGAACATCGAGCGAGAAGGACCCGACACCGTCCGCACCTGCCGTGACCGGCGCCTCGGTGACCGCGCCATTCACGGAAACATACACCTTTGAAGCGTTCGTAGTGCCGGCGACTGTGGTGGTGGCGGCGTCCGCGGTGGACAGGGCAGCCGGGCTCGTCAGGTCCAGATCCGGTGTGGAGAAGGTGGCGCCGGAGGCATAGCGGGCGGCCACATTGGCCGGCGTTTCCACCAGGGAACCGTTGTTTACACCGGCCGCGAGCCGCACGTACTGGGCCATCGCCCAGGACAGCGGCGAGGCGGAGCCGGTGCTGCGTCCCAGTTCGTGGCCGTAGGACGTGGGCTCTTCCGAGTCCCAGACCTGTTCCGGAATCATGAACCCGGCGTTGGCCGCCGAATGCATGGTTTGCAGGTACGGTAGTGCGTCCTCGCCGTTGGCCAGCGCGTATTCGCCCCGCTCACCACTGAGGAGTGGCCAGAGCCGGCCGATCCCGGTGCCGTCCCACGGCGAGCCGTCCGCTTTTTCACCATAGCCGTCGTAGGTGTAGCGGTGCCACATGCGGCCGCCGGGGGTCACTTGGGAGATGGACGCGTCCGTTTCAGCCAGCGAGTCCGCCACATAAGGGTCGTCGGGAGCCTTGACACCCAGGCGCACCAATTCGAGGAAGCCTGCGTCCAACACTGCGTTCTCCGGATGCTCGCCGGCGCCGTTGCCCCAGTCGCGGGACGCGCCGTCGTTCGGGTTGCCGCTCGCGCTGATACGGAGGTAGTAGCTGCCGTCGCCCACGGGGCCGTTGGTGGTGAACATCCATTTCTCCGTGCTTCGCTGCCACTCATCGGCTGTAGCGCGGTAGATCGCGGCTGACCCGGCGTCGTCGTTCTTCTCAGCAATGTCCGCCGCGGCTGCAAGCGCCGCGATCTGCGAGGCGAGGGTCGACGTCGAGTACCCGCCGGTCTCCTCCCAGCGCTCCTGGGGCGTCTTGGCACCGGCCGCCACGAGATAGTCCGCAGCCGGCTTCAGCTCCTTGCGGTAGAAGCCGCCGTCCGTGCGGCCCACCTGGCTGGCGAGCAGGATGGGGAAGGCCGTTTCGTCCAGCTGGATGCCGTTCTGGCCGATGGTTCCGTCCACCCTGGAGGTCTGCGGGAAGTGTCCGTCCGGCTGCTGCTGGTACGCGAAGAGCCAGTCGACGCCGCGCCGGGCAGCCTTGGTGTCCCCGGCGGCGAGGAGCGCCGTGACCGACTGGTACATGTCGCGGGCCCACACAGCGTGGTAGCCCTCACGGTGTGTTTCCGCGCTGGCAACCTGGCCCCACGGGATGGTCAGGGAAGCGATGAAGGCACCGGGGTACGTCTTGTCCTCGTGCGATTTCACGGTCATGAGCGAAACGTCGTACTGCGTCCGGAGCTCGCCTTCCAATTGGCCGGAGGGCTCGTTGAGCGAGGCGAGGTACTTCCGCCATTCGCCGGTGTACTTCTGGGCAACCTTTGCGTAGCCGCTCTTGAGGCTGGCAGTGGCCGTGGCCAGCGCCTCCGAGGTATCGGCGCCGAAGCCCATCGCCAGTGCGAACTCCGTCCGGCCGCCGGGAGTCAGCGGAATCTGCCCCGTCTGAGAGATGTTGCCGGGGCCGGCGGCCGGATTCGCGCCGTCCAGCTTGCCGTCGGACGCGAGGTCCGTCCAGCCGTCGCTGCTGCCCACATAGCCGTTGCTCACGGCCCCGAACCCGGCGGACGAGACCAGTGCGGCAGCCACCGGCGTGGCGGCGTCTTCCAGGTCGGACGCCAGCAGCGCGCCTTCGGAGATGCTGCCGGTGTCCCCGCCCGAGGTCCCTGCCAGGGACGGATCGGAAAGCACGTACAGCTGGTAGTCGCCGCCGTCGAAGATTTCGAAGGTGACGCCGAGCATCACCGTGGAACGGGCGGGATCCGTGACGTAGGTCTTGGTCAGCCGCCAGTGTCCGGCATCGTCAGTGGTGATCTGCCGGTAGCTGAGCGCCTTGGGGTCGGCCAGCTCAACGACGCGGCTGGCCTGCTCGCTTTCGCGCTGTGCCGTGGTGCCGTCGCTGACGGCGAACTGCAGTTCGCGGGTGTTGGGGGTGTCTGCGCGGGGATAGTAGACCTCGCTCATGGCCCCGTCGGTCAGGGTGTACCAGACCTTCGACGCCGTGCCGAGGGCAGTGCCGACGCCCTCCTTGTCGCCCTTGGTCCAAGTGGCGGCTGATCCCGGCGCGCCTGGCGCATCGGTGGATTCCGCGACGGCCGGGGTCAGGCCCAGGGCCGAGACGGCCACTGCCAGTACGGTGGCCGTGCAGGCAGATTTGAGGCGTTGCTTCATTGCTCTCCTCGAAGGTGGGTTGAGTGATAGCCAAGCCCGGACTTCCACGTCTGGGTCCTACTTGAGCCTGGTGCGTATTTATTAGAGACTTTAATAAACCGCTGCCCGCTAGTATGTGAGCTGGATGATCGCCACGTCAAGGGGGTGCATGGAATATGTCCGGACGACGCACCGCCGCCACAACGCCCGTCCTGCGCCGCATCACGGCGGAGGCTGTACTGGGCGCTTTGGTCGCTTCCGGTGAACTGAATGCAACTGACCTGATTACGGCCACGGGCCTGTCCCGCCCGACAGTCCACTCGGTCTGTGACGAACTGATCGAACTCGGGTGGGTGGTGGAGACCGGCGGGGCCGCCGGCACGTCCGGGGGCTCTGCGGGCGAGGCTCCGGGGCCGGTTCGTTCGGGCCGGCCGTCGCGCCGGTATTCCCTGAACGAGGGGGCGGCATTCGTGGCAGGCGTGGATCTGGGCGCCACCAAGGTCACGTGCTGCCTGGCCGACCTCAAGGGCCGGATCGTCGCGGAACGAACCGAGGCATGGCGGGACGAACACGTGGGCGCGCCCGAGCGTCTCCGGGTCACCCGGAAACTGCTGCGAGAGCTGCTGCCTGAAGCCGGGATAGACCCCGTAAGCGTACTGTCGTGCGGCATAGCCGTCCCGGCCCCCGTCACGTTAGACGGGCACGCCGTAGCCCTGGAGTCCTATCTCCCGGGCTTGGCGGCCCTGGATCTGCGCGAATCCCTCCAGCCGGACTTCAGCTGGCCGGTTCTGGCGGAGAACGATGCGAACCTTGCCGTGCTGGCGGAGCGCTGGCTAGGCGTGGCGCAAGATGTGGACAACGTGGTGGTCCTCCTTGCGGGCGAACGCCTGGGAGCAGGAATCTGCCTGGGCGGGCGGCTCATCCGCGGCGTCGGCGCTGCAGGCGAGATGCGTTTCCTGGAACTTGTCGAAGGCGTGGGTAACACGGACGCAGTGGGCGGGATGTGCCGCGAACTCGGCGCCGTCGCCACAGCGGAAATCATTGCGGGCGAGAGAGAAGAGGCCCCAGGCGGCAGCGCTCTGGTGTCGTTGTCCGGACGGGACCCGGGCTGCGTAACCGCGGAAATCGTGCTTGAAGCAGCCCGGCGCGGGGACCCGGCGGCCGTCGAGGTCATCGCCGTCGTAATGGAGCGGACAGCCCGTGCCGCCGCTGTCGTAAGTACCCTGCTGGACCCGGAACTCCTCGTGCTGGCCGGCGGACCGGCGGGTGCAGGGGACATCCTGCTTCCGGCGCTGGAGCACCAGCTGCGCCGGCTCAACTCCGCCCAGCCCAGGCTGGCCGCGTCAACCCTTGGGGACCACTCAGCCCTGATGGGAGCTGTCCGCCTCGCTCTGGACCATGCCTTCGAGGGCTTGCTGGACTGACCTCGCCCCCGAAGTGGCTGAATCCTGTGGCCACAGGCGGAAACGGCATGGGCGCGGAAAACTAACGCGCCCATTACCGGCATGAAACGCGGCGGCAACAATGGCGCAGGAAACTGGATGTGCCGGCAATTGCAGGCACCAGCACAAGCTCCAGCTCAGGAGGCCCCGCCATGTTGAAGGAAGCCAAAACCCATGTAACCCGTGTTCGCGCCCTGGACCAGTTGCACCGCGGCGACGAGATTGAAGCCCGCCTGTCCGTGGGCCCCAGCTATGACGACGTGGTGATCCGCCGGGGCCGCGTGCAGGAAACTGCGCCGGGCATCGGCGTCGTGTGGATCATGGACCGTCAGACCGGGATGCGCAAGGCCATCAATACGGATGAATGCAGCGTTTGGCGAGTAGCCTGAGCCCTTCAGCCGCCCGCCACGGACTGGATGATCACCACTTCCTGGCCGGCAGCCACTTCAGTTTCCAGTCCCCTCAAGCGCCGGACCTCGTCCCCGTTCACGTAAATATTCACGTAGCGGCGAAGGGCACCGGTTTCATCCCTCAACCGCCTCGCAAGGACCGGATAATCCCCGGCCAGCGAGTCCAGCAGGAACCCCACAGTCACCGCCCCGTCGGCGGGCGTAGTCAGGATGGACTGCCCGCCGGCGAGCGGCTGGAGGATGCTGGGAAGCACCACGCTGATGTCAGCCACAACGGACCTTTAAGCGGGTACCGGAGCGCCAGGCACCAGGGCCGCGGACACCACGGCCGCGCGGACACACAGGACGTCCGGCAGATGTGACGCCACTTCGGTGAAGTGCTCGCCCTCGTCCGGGCTGGCGTAGACCGAGCCACCGCGCGTTCCGAAGTACACCCCGGCCGGTTCCGCAGTATCCACCGAGGCAGCGTCACGGAGCACCGCGTTGTATTCGCCCTGCGGCAGCCCGGAATCAAGGCGCTTCCAGGTCTTCCCCGCATCGTCCGTCCGGTGCACGGCCAGCTTCGCGTCCGGCGGGATGCGTTCGCCGTCGGCTTTGAGCGGGACCACCCACGCGGTCCCTGGCCGCCGGGGATGCGTCAGCATCACAAAACCAAAATCAGCCGGAAGGCCTTCCGCAATCGACTCCCAGTTCTCGCCGTTGTCATCGGTGCGGTACACGCCATGGTGGTTCTGTGCGTAAAGGCGGCCCTCGACGGCGGCATCCGCCGCGATCTTGTGCACGCACTGGCCGAACTCGGGGTTCGGATCCGGCATGAAGTACGCCGAAATGCCCTTGTTCCGGGGTTCCCAGGAGGTACCGCCGTCGAGCGAACGGTACACACCGCCCGTACTCATCGCGACGTGCACGTTGTCCCCGGAGGGATTGACCACGATAGAGTGCGCGGCCGCGCCGCCGTACCCGGCGCCCCATTCGCTGCGGTGCGGATGGTCCCAGAGCCCGCGGTTGAGCTCGAAGTGTTCGCCGCCGTCAGTCGATTTCCATACGGAAATGGGTTCGGCGCCGGCCCAGACCACACCCGGACGGGCGTCGGCGTCCGGGTAGATCTGCCAGATGCGCTCCACCGCGGCGTCAGTGCCCTCCGGGAACTTGATGGCACCCTGCTCCGGCTCGGTCCAGGTGGCACCGAGGTCGTCCGAATGCGCAACGGTGGGTCCCCAGTGCTCGGAGCGGACACCCACCATGATCCGGGTACGCCCGTTGCGGGTGTCAATGCCGATGCTGGGGACTTCGCTCATCAGAAAATGCGGGCCGGACATGGACCATGTCTGCCGGTCCTGGCTGGTCGCCAGCCATAGCCCTTTTTTGGTTCCGATCGCTAGGACATAACTCTCTTCGGTGGCCATGCACCCCATGCAACCACTCCCGCCCGGAGGCTGCAATGGTTTGGCGCGGCATTATCCGCCCGGGCGGTCAGTCCACGAATTCAGACTGCGTCTCGATGAAGTCCCAATCCGCATTCGTGAGGACTCCGGTTGCGGTGTCAGGGTGCGGGCCGCCGGCCTCGGCAATCCCTTGCAGCACAGGCAACGGCAATTCCTCCGTCCGCAGGTTCTCGCGCAGCCATTCCTTGCTGGCCAGGTCCAGATCAAGCCACCACATGTAGATTTCCACCGCGGACCACCTCTCCCTATGCCTCAACGTTATTCCGCGGCAAAGGGGTGTACAAGGGCCCAACGGCCGTTGCACCCGCGTTCCCGGGCGCGCAGCCGGGCAGCCCTTGTGCAGGCACTTCCGCTGCGCCAATCTTGTCTTGTAGGGCTGTCCGGCACCGGAACGACCGGCGCCGAAAGTCCGCTGTGGGGACTCCGCACTGCGCTGAGAAGGTTGCCATGGACGGTGACATAGAACTCGAACTCGCATCAGGCTCCGAGCGGGGCGAGTACACCGTGCGCGTGGTTCAGGCGCCGGCCGGAGGAAACGCTTCAGGGGTGTTCAGGCTGGACGTGGACCGGATCCTGGAACGCCGCGCCGAACTGGAGTCCACCGTCCTGGCCTCCGCCGTGTCCGCCCGGCGCACCACGCCGGTCGCCGAGCTTCCGGTCCGGGGAGTTGGCCAGGAACTGTTCCAGGCCCTGTTTACCCGCGAGGTCTACGGAACGTACCGGGCGAGCCTGGGCGCCGCGCAGCACAGCGGCCAGCAGTTGCGAGTGGTGTTGCGCCTCGCTGCTCCTGAACTGGCTGCGATGCCGTGGGAAATGTTGTTTGATCCGGAAACCGAAAGCTACCTGTGCCAGACGGAGCCATTGCTTCGCCATATTCCCGCACCGGACTACCACCTGAACCCGCTGGAAATCGTCCCTCCGCTGAGGATCCTTGGCCTTATTGCCTCCCCGCGCGACCTTCCGCTGCTCGACGTCGAAGCGGAACGCAACCACCTTGCTGCAGCCCTGGCGGGCCCGGTTTCCGAAGGCAGGATTGAACTCGTGTGGTCGCCGGGCGGCGCGTGGGACGAGATCCAGTCGATGCTGCTGGAAGGACCTTGGCACGTAGTCCACTTCATCGGCCACGGTGACTACGACGCCAGGAGCGATGAAGGACGGATCGCTCTGGTGGGGGCCGACGGCCGGGCATCCATGGTGCGCGCCATCCGCCTGATGGCCCTGTTGAGTGTTGCCGTGCCCCGCCCCCGCCTGGTGGTCCTGAATTCCTGCTCCTCCGGAGAAACCGGCCGTGAGGATCTCTTCTCCGGCACAGCTTCCACCCTGGTCCGCAGCGGCATCAGTGCAGTGGCAGCGATGCAGTTCGCCATCAGTGACGGCGCCGCGATCGCCTTTGCACAGGGCTTCTATGCCGCGATCGCCAACGGCCGCGGCGTGGACGAGGCCGCCCGCGTGGGGCGGATCTCCGTCATGGGAAGTCCTGACGGAACGCTGGAGTGGGTGACGCCTGCGCTCTACGTCAGGGGTGGCGACACCACTCTGTTCAACTTGAAGGCACCGGCCCGCCCAGCGGTAAAGGAAAGGGCTGCACCGGTGGAGCCGCCCGCGGGCACGTCCGCGAACAACGCGGCCGGATCAGCGGAGCCGTCCAGTGCCCGGATCCGGCAGGCCGAACTCCGCGCGCTGTACGTGCAGGCCTGCGCGGAACTGCGGACCAAGCATTATCCGGTGGCCATCGAGTTGTTCGATGACCTGCTGACCCTCGACGGCGGTTACCGCGATGCGGCGCTGCTTCGCGCTTCCGCTGCGCAGCACCTGGAACGTTCCGAGGCCTACCGCCACGCCAGGGAAGCCGAAGACGCCGGAGATTGGACGGCCGCTGCAGACGGTTACGCCGCAGTGCAGGACGATCCCGATTTCCCTGACGCCGCCGGCCGTGCCCGGGATTGCGCCAAACGGCAGCGGACAGCCGACCTGCAGGGTGAGCTCGAGTATCACGCAGGCAGCCGAAACTGGCAGGCCGCGGTGGACGTGGCGGCGGAATTGTATGCCCTGGATCCCGCTGCGTCCGATCCGGAAGGACTGGCGACGAAGGCGCGAAACGAACTGCGCCGCGAAAACGACGCTTTGCGGGCGGCGGAAAGGACAGCCCAGAGGACTGCGCGCCAGGCTGCACCGGCCCCGAGCAGCGCAGAAGGCCCTCCGCCGGAACCGCAGAGGAGGCCCACGACAGCTGCCCTGGATCCCCGGTTCCTTGCGGCCGGCGGGATTGTCCTGACCCTTGCCGGGGCACTCCTGGCGGTCTTCTTCGCCTACCTCAACTGGGTGGACATGGACTGGTGGTATTCCGGCGGGGAAGTCAGCGTGCGCTTTGTCTACGCACTCCTGGCGCCAGCGGGTTACCTCCTGCTCCTGATCGCCGGCCTGCCGGATCGGACCGAAAGGGGGCGCGTGACGCTGGCCGTAGCGGCCGGAGCCGGTGCACTGCTGGGCGTGGTTGGCCTGGAAACGGACCTTCTATGGGCGGCAACGGCCGCCACCCTATTCCAAGCACTTTTCGGCGCATGGGCAGGCATTCTGGCCATCCGCGCTCCCAAAACACCGGCGTTGGCCGGCTGGCTTCTCCTGGTTTGCCTGGCCACGTTGCCGCTGATGTGGCTCCCCGGAGATGATCTCTCAGCCCGGGCGGTGGTGCTAACCGTGCAGAACGCAACGGTCGCCGTCGGCGGTTTGATCTTCCTGGGACTGGCCCTCAGACAGAATTGGAAGGACGAGAGATGACACGGTTGGTGGAATTTCCGACGAACGACGGCGGAACCGTGCTTCTGGAAGTTTCAGACAACACCGGCGGGCTGGTGACGCGCGGGGGCGGACAGAGCAGCGTTTTCGCGCGGGCACAGCAGACCTTTGAGCGCGCCCTCAGCAACATCCGGCCGGCGGTCCAAGGCGTCATCGATGAGCTCACCGGCCTTCCTGACAAACCCGACGAGGTGTCGGTCAAGTTCGGTCTGGACCTGCACGCCGAAGCCGGGGCATTCATTGCTGCGGCCAGCACCAGCTCAAACTTCACGGTAACGCTCACCTGGCGCCGCCCCAAACCGGCACGGGAGGCTCCGGACGGCGACGAACCCGACTAAGCGGCCCGCACCGGGAACCGTCCAGTGACCTGACTGACGGCCGCGCTGTTCAAGGGATGCCCTCAGGGTCACAATGGAGTATGTCTCCAGAGCGCTTCAGCGGACCGCCTCCCCTGGTGGTCGGCGTACTGCCTGGCCAGCACGCAGAAGTGCTGCAGTCGGCCACCGCCCTCGCAGAAAAGTTGGGCGTTCCTCTGCTATGCGCCTACGTCGACGAGGCGAGCTACCTCGTCGAGTGGGATCCGGCGCGGTCGGCGCACCGGCTGTCCCTGCATCCGGACAAGGACGACGCCGATGTCCGGACCGTAAGCGAAGAGCTCCGCGCCCTTGTGGGGGCTGCCTGCGGCGCGAAGCCGGTGGAGTGGACGCTGCGGATCCTGGCTGGGGACCCTGCCCGCGCCCTGGGCCGTGTGGCGGCGGAGGCGAATGCTTCCATGATCATCGTGGGAACGCCGGAGCGCGGACTGGGGCACCGCATCTCGGCAGCCCTCAACGGTTCTGTGGCCGCGTGGCTGACCCACCATCAGGACCGCCCCGTCCTGGTTGTACCGGCCCACATGGGCGCCCACCGGGACACACCCGAGTGAGTGCGGCTCCAGGCACTGTCCAGCACGGCTACGAGCGCAACGTCAGGGAACTTGAGCGATGGCTGGCCGCCGCGTCCGATTCCGACCTGCGCCGCCGCAGCTCGGGCACCCGCTGGACCAACGAGGAACTCCTGTTCCATATGGTTTTCGGCTACATGGTGGTGCAGGCCCTGCTGCCCCTGGTCCGCGTTTTGGGTGTCCTGCCGGCACCTTTCAGCCGCGGGTTTGCGCGGCTACTGAACGCCGGAACCGCACCGTTCGACGTCGTCAATTACCTGGGCTCCAAGGCTGCGGCCCGCGTGTTCAACCGTAAGCGGATGGCGGCGAAACTTCGGCGGGTCACGCGCTCCCTTGAGCGGCGGATGGGCCGTGAGTCGGACGCGGCGATGGCCCGGGGCATGTCCTTCCCTGACCGCTGGGACCCGTTCTTCACGCCGTGGATGTCGCTGGCAGATGTCTACGCCTACCCCATCGAGCACTTCGACTTCCATGCCACCCAGCTCAGCATGGGCCCCGGCGGGGTGTTGTGAATCCACGGCACTGTGAATAAACGGCGGGAAAAGGGGGACGAAAGACCCTGTGAAAATAAAGCGAAAGTAGTTATTCAGGGTGGTGGCGCTCACCGCTACGGCCAAGTAAGCTGATATTCGCAGGAAGAAGTTGAACCTGCCCCATAAGCTGCTCCGGAGTGCGTATCCCCCAATAACGCACTCCGGAGCTTTTTAATGTCCGGCGGCACTCCAGGAGCGAATTCGGTGACCACAGCGCCAATCCCCACAGCGACCGCTGCCGTCACCGCGCCGCTCTATGCTGCAGGCTTTGTTACTGCCTTCGGCGCGCACAGCATCGCAGCCGGAATGGGTGCCCACAGCGGTGATATCGGGCTTAGCCTGCTCAATCTGGGTATTCTTCTGGCCGTCTACGACCTTGCCGAGGTGGTGCTGAAACCGGTGTTCGGAGTCCTGAGTGACCGTATTGGAGCCAAGCCGGTGGTGGTGGCGGGGCTCTTCGCCTTTGCCCTGATGTCGCTGATAGGGCTGTGGGGTGCAAACCCCCTGATGCTCGGCCTCGCCCGGGTCGGCCAAGGTGCCGCCGCCTCTGCGTTTTCACCCGCGTCGTCAGCGATGGTGGCGCGGCTCGCGGGCCGCAACGCCGGAACGTATTTTGGCCGCTACGGTTCGTGGAAGAGCCTGGGCTACGTTGGCGGACCCCTGATCGGTGCTGCGCTGATCTTCCTCGGCGGCTTCGCCCTCCTCTTTGCCACGCTGGGCATCCTCGCGGCTGCCACAGCAGTGTGGGCCATGGTGGCGCTGCCGCGGCTGGACCCGTTGCCCCGGCCCCGGTACACGTTGCTGGACCTTGCCCGCCAAGTGACGCACCGCAGTTTCCTCGTCCCTACGCTCGTCCTGGCGGCAGCCACCGGAGCCTTGGGCACGGCAATTGGCTTCCTCCCCGCGCTGGCCACCGGGCACGGCCTGGATCCCGTGGCCGCGGTGGCCGCCGTCAGCCTGCTCGCACTCGCATCCGCTGCCACCCAGCCCTGGATCGGCCGCCTGCGTGATCGGGGCAGGATCCAGGACGGCCCCGGCATGACGGCTGGATTGTTGCTGACGTCGGCCGGAATCGCGTGCGTGGCGCTGCTTCCCGGGCCCGTCACCATCTTCGGCGCCGCGGCAGCAATTGGTGTGGGGATAGGCACGGCGACACCGCTGGGCTTCGCGCACTTGGCCGCCACCACACCGCCTGAGCGGCTGGGCCGGACCATGGGATCAGCCGAGCTGGGGCGGGAACTTGGCGACGCCGGCGGACCCCTCCTGGTGGGTGCCGTGGCCACAGCTTCCGCGCTGCCACTGGGACTCGGAGTACTCGCCGCGGCCGTCGCCGCCACATCCCTGCTCGGCATCGGCAGCGTTGGGCGCGGGACGCCTTCCCCCGAGCTCCCGGCGGAACGGTAACCGGCAATCACCACACATACCCCCAGGGGGTACTTGTATTATACCCCTGAGGGGTATAAGTTGGGGGTATGGACTCACCACAAGACGCTCCCCGGGCCGAGGACGCCGAGACTGCACCCCAGCACGGCTACACCTCGAACAAAGACGCATACCTGCGCCGGCTCAAACGCATCGAAGGCCAAGTGCGCGGAATTGCGCGGATGGTGGATGAGGACAAGTACTGCATCGACATCCTCACGCAGGTTGCCGCGGTGAACAAAGCCCTCCACGCTGTGAGCCTGGGCCTGGTCGAGGAGCACATCGGCCATTGTGTCGTCGGGGCCGCCTCTGAACCCGACCCGGCCCTCCGCGCGGAAACCATCGATTTCAAGGTCAAGGAGGCTACCGATGCCATCGGGCGCCTGCTGCGGTAGCGGCAACCCCACGCACCACACCATTCGGATGATTCAACCGAATCAATCCGGCAATATCGGCAACATCAGCAACGCCGAAGATCAGGAGCAAACCATGAGCCCCGTATCCACCATCGTGAACGTGTCCGGCATGACCTGCGGACACTGCATTTCCTCCGTGAGCGAGGAACTTGAAGCCCTGGAAGGCGTGGAAGCGGTCGACGTCGACCTCAACGCAGGTGGCATTTCCACCGTCACGATCACGTCCGAAAAGACGCTCTCCCGCTCCGAGATCGGAGAAGCGGTGGCTGAGGCCGGTTACCTGGTGGTGGCCAACGAAGCCTGAGCCCGCCCGCCGCATTCCGACACCGACCGCCGAGACCGGCACCACTGACACGCACAGGAAGGACACTCTGTGAGTAACGAGAAACTGCTGCACCAGCCGGGAAGCCGGGTGATTGAACTCGACATCGAAGGCATGACGTGCGCTTCGTGCGTGGGCCGGGTGGAACGGAAACTCGGAAAGCTCGAGGGCGTGGAAGCCTCGGTAAACCTGCCCCTGGAGTCGGCCCAGGTCACGGTTCCGGCGGGCATCACCGATGAACAGATCACGGCCACCGTGGAAGCGGCAGGCTACAAGGCCAAGGTCCGCCCTCCCCGCTACCCGAGCCATGTGGCCGGAGGCGAGACCGGGGGCGATGCCGGAGGTATGCGGCAGCATGCGTCTAGCGGCGGAACGACCGAGCATGGAGAGCATGTCCCCGGTGGCGCCGCGGAAGGCGGCCACCTGGCGCACGGTGGCGCCGCCTCGCAACTCAAACCGCGGCTTATCGTGGCGGCAGCACTGACCGTTCCGGTGTTCGCGATTTCGATGCTTCCTTCATTCCAGTTCCCGGACTGGGGCTGGGTGGCGGGGGTTCTTGCCTTGCCGGTGGTCACGTGGGCGGCCTGGCCGTTCCACCGAGCCGCGGCCATCAACGCCCGGCACTTCGCCTCAACGATGGACACCTTGGTTTCCATCGGCGTTATTGCCGCGTACCTTTTCTCGGCCTGGCAATTGCTGGCCGATCCCCGCATGACGGAACACCCCGGCATGGAGATGGGCAGTGGCGGCCTCTACTTCGAGGTAGCCGCGGTGGTCACCACCTTCCTGCTGCTGGGCCGCTACCTTGAAGCCAACGCCAAGCAGAAGGCGGGCGACGCCCTGAAGGCGCTGCTGAATCTGGGCGCAAAGGACGCCACAGTCCTGTCCGGCGGCACAGAGCGAAGGATTCCCGCCGATCAGCTGGCGGTGGGCGACGTCATGGTGGTCCGTCCCGGGGAGAAGATTGCCACGGACGGTGTGGTGATCGACGGCGACTCGGCTGTGGACGCGTCCCTGGTCACGGGCGAGTCGGTGCCCGTCGAGGTGGGCCCGGACAGCTTTGTCATAGGCGCCACTATCAACACTTCCGGCCGCCTACTGGTGCGCGCCACCCGGGTTGGCGCTGAAACCACGTTGGCCCAGATGGCCCGGCTGGTTTCCCAGGCGCAGACCGGCAAGGCTCCCATCGCCCGCCTCGCGGACCGCATCAGCGCGGTGTTCGTTCCGATTGTGCTGGCGATCGCCGTCGTTACTTTCGTGCTCTGGATCCTCGTCAGCGGCCCGGTGATTGACCCGGCCGAAATCCGTGCCGCATTCACCGCCGCCGTGGCGGTGCTGGTCATCGCCTGCCCCTGCGCCCTGGGACTGGCCACTCCGGTTGGCCTCCTCACCGGCACGGGCCGCGGCGCCCAGCTGGGGATTCTCATCAAGGGTCCGCAGGTCCTTGAAGACACCCGCACCGTGGACACCATCCTGCTGGACAAGACCGGCACCGTGACTACCGGACATCTTGCCGTTGACGGCGCCAGGGCCTTTGGCACGCACACCGACGCCGACGTGCTGCGCCTCGCCGGGGCGGTTGAGGCCGCTTCGGAGCACCCCATCGCCCACGCCATTGCGTCCGCTGCGCTGTCCGCTGAGCGCCGAAACGACGACGGCGGGCGGCTTCCCGCCGTCGAACAGTTCCGTTCCGCGCCGGGCGGCGGAGTTTCCGGACACGTCGCCGGCCGGTTCATCATCGCGGGACGGACGGGCTGGCTTCGGGAAAACGGCATAAGTGTCACCCCGGAACAGGAACAGGCGCTCCAAGCCGCCGAAGAATCCGGTGCCACCGCGATCTGGGTTGCCGTGGACGGCGAGCCAGCAGGCATCGTCTCGCTGCGGGACACCATCAAGCCGGGTTCGGCTGTCGCGATTTCGCGGCTGAAGCAGCTTGGCCTCCGGCCGATCCTGCTGACCGGGGACAATGCCGCGGTGGCCGCGCAGGTGGCCGCCGCCGTCGGCATTGCGCCGGAAGACGTGTTCGCAGGTGTACTGCCGGAGGGCAAGGTGGACGCTGTTCGGAAACTGCAGGCCGGCGGCGCAACGGTAGCCATGGCCGGCGACGGCGTGAATGACGCAGCAGGCCTGGCCCAGGCTGATCTTGGCATCGCCATGGGGTCGGGCACCGATGTGGCCATCGAGGCCGCGGACCTGACCGTAATGGGCAACGACCTGGGGCAGGTGGCTCAGGCCATCGAGCTGTCCCGGCGCACGCTGGCCACCATCAAGACCAATCTGTTCTGGGCCTTCTTCTACAACGCTGTCGGAATTCCGGTGGCCGCGCTCGGGTTGCTGAATCCCATGATCGCAGGCGCTGCCATGGCCGCGAGTTCGGTGCTGGTAGTGGCCAACTCGCTGCGGCTGCGCAGCTTCGGCAAGCCCGCTTCCAACTAGCTGAACGGCCTAAGCGGCGCCGAACCGGACGGCCGCCTTGGCCCGGGCCTTGGCTGCCTCCTCGTCCCGGTCCTTGGCCGGAGCGTGCGTCACCAGCGAATCGAGCAGGTGCTGGGTGGCATGGGCGATCTCATGCACGGCGCGGGTGAAGGCCTCCTCGTTGGCTTTCGACGGCTTGGTGCTGCCGCTGATTTTGCGCACGTACTGCAGCGCAGCGGCTTCCACCTCGGCCGTCGTGGCATGGGGCTCAAAATTATGCAGGGTCCGAATGTTGCGGCACATAATCCCATGCTAGGCTCTGGACCGCCTGGGATCGAGGCCCGAAGCCCGTCCGGTCACCGACACCCTGCACCTTTCCTGCTGTGCTTACGGGGCAGGGCTGCATGGGGAGCGGTGCCCATCGACGGAGCGTCGGGCCGCGGGATAGTTTCTAGGTAATGGATCTTCCGGATGAGCCGGGGGCCGCTGGGGATGCCGATCGGATCGGGTCCGTTGACTGAAGGAGAAAACTAATGGCTATTTGGGGTGCAGACATTGTTCAGCTCAAGGCGCTCGGAACCAAGCTTCAGGCTGGTTCGTCGGAGATCGAGAAGACCAAGTCGCAGCTGACGAAGGCTCTTAACGGCACGGACTGGAAGGGCCCGGATGCGGAGAAGTTCCGCAGCGAATGGTCCGGTTCGCACGTAACGGCCCTGGCCAAGGTGGCCCAGGCGCTGGAGGAAGCCGGCAAGCAGGCAACCAAGAACGCCGCCCAGCAGGAAGAGGCTTCCCGCTAGGAACGCCGCCTTCCCGCCAGGGACGGACTTCGAAAAACCACCGTTTCTTGCCGGATGCCCCGGACGCAACAAAGCGTCCGGGGCATCCGCGTTTAAAGGCACCCACGGCGTGGGGGGTGACGGACTCGTAGTGGCTGACTACGGGACGGGTTCGACGTCGTTAGCGTGGTCCAGCGGCGTCGGCACCGACGCCGCCGGGGCGCCGGCACCACGAAGCTCGTCCACCCGGACCAGAACCACGCCGCCCACAATCAGCACCCCGCCGAGCAACTGGACGGGACCGGGCAGTTCACCGAGCAGGAGCCACGCCCAGATGACGGCGAAGAGCACCTCGGTGAGCGACACAAAGGAAGCCACTTTTGAACCGAGCGCGCGGGCGGCAATAATTCCGGAAACGTACGCGAGCACCGTGGCCAGCACAATCAGTCCGCCCAGCGACACCCACCACGGAGTGACCCACGGCCCCAGTTTGGTGTCAGCGGTGCTGAACGCCATGGGTAGAAGGCCCGTGGCTGCGGCCAGCCACATCACCGCGGCGCCCACCATCAGGCCGCCGGACGCCAGGACAATCGGCGGCAGGGTGTCATTTTCCTTGGCGGTGATGAAGAAGTAGATCGCCAAGCAGACCGCGGCGGCGATTCCCCACAGGACGCCCACGAAATCGATCTTCACTGCACCTGTCAGATCCAGCACCAGAATGAGTCCGCCGAGCGAAAGCAGGGTTCCGGCGATGGTGAGCGGTCGGGGACGCCTGCGGCTCGCGGCCCAGAGCCAGAGGACGATGATCACCGGGGCCAGGTACTCCAGAAGCAGCGCAACGCCTACGGAGAGGCGTTCGACGGCGTTGAAGTAGAAGAGCTGGCAGGCCGCGACACCGATGAGACCGAAGAGCAGGATGGTCAGCCAGTTGTCCTTCAATTGGCTCCAGCGGCCGCGCAAGGCAGGGATGGCCGGGATGGCGAGGATTATTGCCGCACCGGTGAGCCGGGCAGTCACCGCCGCACCGGGAGTCCAGCCGGTTTCGAGCAGGGATTTGGCGAATGATCCGGAAAGGCCGAAGACCGCTGAGGAAAATAGCGCCACGCCGAGCCCCGACGCCATGAAGCCTGCAGCGGACCGGCGGGCGACGCCCTGCCGGGAAGCGGCGCCCTGGACGGACGCTTCGGCGCGTTTGCTTACGGCAGGCACGGCTGCCTCCTGTCAGGAGTAAAGTGGGGTAATGGTCATGACATTACGCCCGGACCCTGTAAGGAGTCAAGATGGTTTTTGCCCCTGACACTGAAGTTGCCCTCCGCACTGTGGTAGGTCTGATCAACAGCGCGGCAAACGGTGAGGAGCATCTTGCCACCATGGCGGACCTGGACCGTTTTCTCACGGCGGAAGGCTTCTCGGGCGCAAGATCGCGGGACGCGGCCGAACTGGCCAGCGTCCACAAATTACGGAGCCAGCTCACCGAACTGTGGACCATGGATGAGGACTCCGCCGTCGATACGGTGAACCGCCTGCTCCGCGACGCAAATGCGCTTCCACAGCTGATCAAGCACGACGAATGGGACTGGCACCTTCATGCCACCACGCGGGAGGCTCCGCTGGCGGACAGAATGGGAACCGAGGCTGCCATGGCACTCGTGGACGTGATCCGAAGCAAGGAAATGGACCGGATGCTGGTATGCGCTGCAGAGGATTGTGACGCCGTGGTGCTGGACCTTAGCCGGAACCGGTCCAAGCGGTATTGCGACACCGGAAACTGCGCAAACCGGGCCCATGTGGCCGCTTACCGCGCCCGTAAAGCCGCCTCATAGCGGTGTCCTGCAGAAGTTTGGCGCGGGCGAAGCCTGCAGGGGAAGCCGGAGAACCAGTCCGGAGGACCTAGTGGGCGTCGCCGGGCGCCGAATCCGGCGCCTCGGGACCCTGGGCTTCCGGGCGCGCTGCCTCCGGCCGCGCCGAATATCCGCCGTGCGAGGAGGACCTCTTGGAACTCAGATTGACGCCGGACCCCTTGCCCAGGTGGTCCGCATTTTCCTTGTGGCTCATCGAGAGCATCGCCGCGATGACCAGCGTCACGATGAACGCAATTCCGGCCCCCGTCAGGGCGAGGTCGAAGCGGGGCGCCCGGGAGCTGCCGCCGGAGGCAAAAATCAGCACGGCAAAAAAGGCCAGGACAGCCCAGAATGCGGAGAACATGAGGGGTCCCTTGACCGAGGTCCGCAGCTTACGCGGTTCTCCTGGTTTCCGTTGTGCCAAGGTGTTTCCTCCCATGCAGCGCGGCCGGGGCCGGGCAGCTTAAGTAAAGCCATTGTTCTACACGAAGTAGAACCGTTCCCTACTAGTTTACGGCCTCGCTGGAAACGGGCCGCGCATCGTGCCGCAGGGTCAGGGCGGCCAGGACCCAGAGGACGCCGGAAATGATCGCCCCGCCGCCGGCCACGCCCAGCAGGGCGTGCGCTCCGAGGCTTATGAAGAAGGGGAGGGCCACGGCGGTTCCCAGGCCAATGACACCCGATGCCAGCCAGTCGCGCGCGAGGACACTGCGGCCGCGGAAAAGCATTCCGAGGTACAGTTCCGCTGCCCCCAGCAGTCCCAGGCCCAGTGCCGCCAGGACACCGAATACCAGTTCACTGCCCAGGAACACCACAGCCACACCGGCTCCAGTCATGACGGCCCCGGCTGCGGCAATGACCTTGCCGGCAGGCATTTTGGCGTCAAGGCCGAATTTTCCGATTCCGCGAAGCAGGGTCACGCCCACGGCGAGCAGGTACAGTCCGCCCGCCCAGCCCATTTCAGATGCCGACGGCGACGCCCAGAAGACCGTCACCGCGCCGAAAGCAAGGGCGACGACGGCCCTGGTGAGCACCGGTTTCCACAGGTCCGCGGCGGGAGCGGTCAACGGGGCGGGATCGGCAGGGGATGCTGGGAGGGTCACGGGTCCAGTTTAGTGCGCAGCGGATTCGACGCGAACCGGGCCGAAGGCAGGCCGACCAGACCAGCGGCCCGAGCCCGACCCCCTAGGGCGAACCAAGGACCATCCACCGGTCCGTCCCGGCCCGCAGGCCAAGTGTCACCGCGCGGGCAGACATGTAGCCCAGCGAAAAGGCCACCCACAGCCATGTGAGCCCCATGGCGTCGTCGACGCCGGAAAGCCGGACAGCGGCCAGCAGGGGCAGATACACCGCGAGGTTTACGACGCCGGCGATCGCCAGGTACTTGGCGTCGCCGGCGCCGATGAGGACGCCGTCCAGCACAAACACATAGCCAGCCACGGGCTGCCCGGCCGCCAGCACCCACAGGGCGAGCGTCAGGGCGCCTTGGACACCGGCGTCGGACGTGAACAAGGCGCCCGCCCACGGGGCCGCAACGGCCAGCAATGCTCCGGTGACTACCCCGAATCCCGCACCCCAGCGGATCATGGTCCGGGTCAACTCACGGACCGTGGCGGGATTGGCCGCCCCCAGTTCTTTGCCGATCAGGGCCTGGGCGGCGATGGCCAAAGCGTCCAGGGCGAATGCCAGGAAGGTGAAGATGGTCATGGCCAACTGATGGGCCGCCAGGTTCACCGGCCCCTGGGCCGTCACCACCAGCACGGTTGCCAGGATCGCAATCCGCAGGCTCAGCGTGCGGAGCATGAGCCAGGAGCCCACCTTGGTCATAGAGCGCACGCCGTGCCAGTCCGGGCGGAGCGAAACTCCGTGGTCGCGCGCATTTCGCCGGACGATCACCAGATACACCAGGGCCATGGCCCACTGGGCAATGCTGGTGCCCACGGCCGAGCCGGTCACGGACCAGCCCATGCCGTAAACCAGTGCCAGATTGAGGACGATGTTCAGGCTGAACCCCACCGAGGCCACGGCCAGCGGGGTCCGCGTGTCCTGGAGGCCGCGCAGCACGCCGGTGCCGGCGAAGATCAAAAGCATGGCCACGAGCCCCGGCATGGACCAGCGGAGATAGTCGACGGCGAACTCGCGGACATCGCCGGCGGCGCCCATCAGATCGACCAGAAGCTCGGCGCCGGCGAAACCTGCCGCCGCGAGCACCAGCCCCAGGCCCAGTGCCAGCCAGACGCCGTCCCGGCCGGCCGCGAGGGCTTTGGCAAGGTTGCCCTCGCCGATGGCCCGGGCCACCGCCGGGGTAGTGGAGTAAGCGAGGAACACCATGAGGCCCACGGCTGTGTGGAGTACCGCGGAAGCCAGCCCCACGCCGGCGAGCTGGGAAACGCCGAGGTGGCCGACTATGGCCGAGTCCGCGAGCAGGAAGAGCGGTTCTGCGATGAGCGCGCCAAATGCCGGAACGGCGAGGCGGAGGATTTCCCGGGAGTTCCTGCCGGGGACAACAATCCGGGCGGCGCGTGATTCTGGCACGGAGCCAGCCTAACCGGAGAGAACCGTCACATGCCGCCACAAATAGTTGACTCTTCAAGTATTTGAATGGCAAAGTTAATCATTGAAACAACAACTGCGCTGCTCCCGAAGCGCAGTGACGTCCCACGATCTGAAATGGCGAATCCTCATGAACCAGTCCACACTGACAACCACCGCACTCACGGTCCTCCGCGTCATTGCCGGCTTCCTGTTCGCAGCCCACGGCTGGCAGAAGTTCAACGAGTGGACCATTGCCGGCACGCAGGCCGCGTTTACCAAGATGGGCATCCCGGCGGCCGAACTGGCAGCACCGGCAGTAGCCACCCTTGAGCTTGTTGGTGGCATCGCCCTGATCCTCGGCGTGCTGACCCGCGTCTTCGCGCTGCTGCTCGCCCTGGACATGCTCGGCGCCCTGTTCCTGGTGCACGCCTCCGCAGGCGTCTTCGCTGCCACCGGCGGCTACGAACTGGTACTGCTGCTGGCAGCGGGTGCCCTGGCCATTGCCCTGACCGGCGCCGGCAAGGTGGCCGTGGACCGGGCATTGTTCGGCCGCAGCAACTCAAAGCTGAGCGTCCTCGCCTAAAGCGGACACAAAACCAAGCAATACCCCGTGCAGCGCCGGGCCGGTCACCTCAGTGGCCGGCCCGGCGTCGTCAGATGCGGGACTGCTAGTATTACCGGCTGGGAATTTTAGCCGGAAACTCCGGTCAGTTCGTTGGGTACGTGCGGGAGATCAGCGGATTTGGTCACCTTGCCGGATGCAAGATCCACTGCGTGGATAGCACTGCTTGCGGGCTCGGTGACGTAGGCAGTGGACCCTTGCACAAACAGCGTGGGGCGCGGGTCCTGCCATGTTTCAGACTCCTCCCAGGCCGCAACCACGGGAATATTCGACGTGATGTTTCCGGTCAGCGGGTCGATGATCCGCAGGGAGCCGTCGGTTCCCAGAATCAGGGCCTCGCCTGAGGGACCCCTCCCCAGCGACCGGAACGAATAGCTTGTGCCGAGTTCGACGAGCTGCAGCGCCGCCGTCTCAGTGTTCACAAGGGAGACCCGCGTAGGCCGTTCAAGCGTCGCATCCTTGTCCACTTTGTAGTCGCCCAGGACGACTGGCGATTCGGGCGAACCGGCCTGGTTGCCCATTCTTCCGTACGCATCGGGGCTGGGCACTTTGCTAATCCGGCCGCCCCGGTAGATAAGCATGCCGTCTTCGCAGCCCACCACCACGGCATCCGGCCCGGCCACCGCCTCGCCGTGCACACCCGGGCAGTCTTCATTGCGCACCAGCTCCGCCCGGTTCTGTCCGGATCCCGCAGCCAGCACGGCAATTCCCCGCCGGGACTCGTCGTCACCGAGGGTAATTAGCAGCTTTCCCTGCTCCAGCGGCACCGCCACGCCATGGTGGGCGTCCGGCGCGGTGTAGACGTCACGCTCCGGAAGCGCCGCCGCTTCCGCCCCCAGTCCGGAAGGCTCGAAAACTTCAACCTGCCCGGAACCGTCGCTGAACAGCGCGGTCCTGCCAGCATGGAAGACTGCGTGGCCGGACTGGCTGGCTTGGAACTCAACGCCCGTCAGTGCAGGCTGGGCAGCGTAGGAGTGCCCGTGATCGCCATGTTTTTCGGTCCACACTCCGGCATCAAAGACCTTGAACGCGCTTCCGGTGGAGACCAGGACATGCCGGCCGTCCCCCGCGGGGTTGAGCCTGTTGAAGCCCTCAAGATCCGCCTCCCCCACCACCGCCAGCGAGGCGGCGTCGAGCACCGTGATGCCGCCGGCGTGGGTCAGCACCAGCCTGGGGGCGGGCCCCTGGATTTCCTGGGCTGCACGGGACGATGCGGCCGGCTGCCCGGTAGGCTGCGGGGCAGTTGCCGCAAGCGGGGCGTCACCGCTACGCCCGGAATCGGCAGCGCAGCCGCTCAGCATGAGCGCAGTCGCGGCGATTACCGCTACCCCTGACAGGCCCATCGGGGTTGCCTTCAGGTCGGAGCTCCGATACTGCTTCAGGCAGCGAGCGGAGGGTTTCAGGCAACGGAAAGCTTTATCACGAATCTTCATAAGCTAAATGATAGTGATTCTCATTAGCTTGGCAAGCCGTGGCGGCCCGGCCACCGGCCCCATATGACCAATTTGTGACATCGCATAACAAAATCTCACAGAAATGAAACAAAATCCTTGACCTTTGAAACGATCCACTGATAAACCTGTTCCGTACACCACGGATATACAGGCCTAGCCATGATGTAACTTCCGTAACACCGAACAACCAGCCTGGGCTACCTCGCAGCCCTATGGCGGGTTGCGTGGATCAGGCAGCGGGTGTCCAAAGTCGGCCACCCCGACCCGCCGGCGGTTCACCCGACTCCCCGCTTCGCGCACGCCATGCCACGCATGCAGTGATTGAAACGATACAAACTTGCCCGCTGTGGTCCTTGGTTCCACAGCTCATCAAAGGAGATGTTCGTGAGTTATCCCCCTCAAAGACGCACTCGGCAGGACAGCGGTCCCGGTGACCCGCCAAAATCCGGGACTGGTAACGTCTGCGCCGCCGGCGTAAACCGGCCCTCCGGCGTCCGGTTGCCTGGCGCAAAGGCAGTCGCGGCGGCAGTGACCGCCGCGGCGGTGGCCTTCATCGGCCTGCCCGCCGTGCACGCTGAAACTCCCCTCCCGCCAGCCGGTTCGGGTTTCCGCTTCGACTTCGGCCCGGGCGCTACCGCCGACGGCTACACCCAGGTGAATGCCTCCCAGGCGTACAGCGCCGCGGCGAAGTTCGGCTTTACCGACACCACGCTGACGTCCGGCGAAGACCGCGGCACGGCCGACCCGCTGCGGTCCGACTTCGTCCAGGCCCAGGGCGGCAGTTTCCTCGTGGACCTCCCCAACGGGGACTACACAGTCAAGCTCATCGCAGGCGACGCCGTCGCTGCCACCAACATCGCGATCACCGCGGAGAAGATCGCTAAGGTCCAGCTCACGGACAAGCCCGCAGGCCAGTATCTGGAAATGGAATTCCCCATCTCGCTCGTGGACGGCCAGCTGAATCTTGATTTCAGCGGCACCGCGGCCAAGATCAACTCCCTGGTCATCGCAGCCCGCGCGCCGCGATCCGCCACGGCGGATCCTGCCGTCTACCTCGCCGGCGATTCTACAGTCCAGACCTACGACGCCGGCTACATCCCGCAGGCCGGCTGGGGGCAGATGATCGACCGCTACTTTGATGAGAAAGTCTCCTTTTTCAACCACGCGATCGGCGGACGCAGCTCCAAGAACTTCATCAGCCAGGGACGGCTGGACGAGATCCTCCGCGTCATCAACCCGGGCGACTACCTGATGGTGCAGTTCGGCCACAACGACGCCACCGTGGGTGTCGATGACCGGTACGCCTCCCCCGCCGATTACAAGGAATACCTGCGCACCTACGTCAACGGGACCCGCCAGCGCGGAGCCACCCCGGTGCTCGTCACACCGGTGGGACGGCGTGATTTCGACGAGGCCACCGGGAAATTCAACGTCAGCTTCCCCGAGTACGTGGACAAGATGAAGGAACTGGCCGCCGAAGAGAACGTGGCGCTGGTGGATCTGTCGGCACTGAGCCGGGCTTACTTTGACGAAATCGGCCCCGAAGACACCAAGTCGGTCTTCCTCCACGTCGATGCCGGGGTCTACCCCAACCGGCCCACCGGAACCGTGGACAACACCCACTTCCAGGAGTACGGCGCCATCCAGATGGCCCGCCTGCTGGCGGGCGGCGTCAAGCAGCTCAACATCCCGCTGGCCGCACGCGCCAAGGAGATTGTCCCGCCGTCGGCCGTTCCTGCAAAGCCCCAGGGACTGGTGGCCGGCAGCATCTCCAATGCCGGCGCGCTATTGAAATGGCAGCCCACCGAGGGCGCGGACATCTACAAGGTGTACCGGAAGCTGTCGTCCGAAGAGGACAGCGCCTACAAGCTGGCCACCACGGCAACCGTCCCCACGGCAAACCTGGCAGGCCTTGCTGAAGGCACCGCCTACAGCGTGCGGATCGCAGCGATGAACGGCAAAGGCCTTTCCGAACCCAGCGACGCCCTGTCCCTGACCACCAAGGAAGCCAAGTACAAGTTCGACTTCGGCCCTGTGGGTGCACCCGTTGAGGCCGGCTACACCGAGGCCAACCGCACCATGGCGTACAGCAAGGAACGCGGTTTCGGCTTCAAGGACCCCTCCGTCCTCAGCGACCGGGACCGCGGCGCCGTCACCACGAACCTGCTTCGCGACTTCGTGCTCAGCGGCTCCAGTTTCGAATTCCAGCTGGACGTGCCCAACGGCACCTACGCGCTGAAGACCTACCACAGCGACTGGATCGGCTCCACCCGGACGGACGTCGCGGCAGAGGGCAAGGGCTACGGCCAGGTCTCCTCCGGCAAAGCCTCCTCGGCGGAAAAGATCATCAACCAGGTCCTGGTGACCGACGGCCAGCTCAACGTCACCTTCAGCGGTTCCGGCCAGCGGCTCAACGGCTTGGAAGTCACGCCCCTCCTGGTGGGCCCCACCAACCTGCGCGCCACCGCCGTGGACGCCGCGGCTGACCCGGCGGCGGTGGAACTCGCCTGGGACGCCGTAGCCGACGCCGCCAGCTACAAGGTGTTCCGGCAGGCAAACTTCGAGGCGCAGCCGCAGCTTGTTGCTGAACACATCACGGAAACGACCACCTTCAAGGACACCACGGCCTTCGCAGGGCTGCCCTACAAGTACCAGGTCATTGCAGTGGATAACACCGGCCTCGAGTCAGTGCCGTCCAATACCGTGGAGGTATCCCTCACGGACCCGAGCACGCCGGTTCCCGCGGCACCTTCCAAGGTGGACGTCAAGGGAATCGAGAAGAGCAGTGTCAGCCTTAAGTGGCAGAAAGTCGGCGGCGCATCCGCCTACCACGTGTACCGCTCGACGTCGGCAGACGGCACCTTCTCCTACGCCGGGCGTGCCACCGAGGTGACGTTCACGGACACCACGGTGCTGACCACCATCAAGTACTACTACCGCGTCACCGCCATCAACAAGGGCGGGGAATCAGCAGCGTCGCCGGTGATCGGCACTGACAGGGTCACTGTAGTGAACCGGCAGGTGGAGAAGCTGGACCGCGCCCCCGTGGCCCTGCTCACCGAAGAAGGCGTCCGCCTGGGCTGGCGAATGCTGGGCCTGGATCCCGAACAGATCGGCTTCCATGTCATCCGCGACGGCGTACAGCTCACCGTGGATCCGATCAGGAACAGCACGTCCTACCTCGATGCCGGCGGAACGGCCTCGTCCAAATACGTGATCAAGGCCGTGGGTGCCGGCGCAGACCAGCTGACGGCCGAGTTCACGCCGATGTCCCGCAACTACCTGGCGATCAAGCTCGACAAGCCGGCGGACGACTACACAAAAGACGGCCAGCCCTACAGCTACTCCGCCGGCGATGCGAGCGTGGCCGACGTCGACGGAGACGGCACGTACGAAATCATCCAGATGTGGTCCCCGTCCAATTCCAAGGACAACTCGCAGTCCGGTTACACCGGCACAGTCTACGTTGACGCCTACAGGATGGACGGCACCAAGCTCTGGCGCATCAACATGGGCCCGAACATCCGTGCCGGCGCCCACTACACCCAGCTGCTCGCGTACGACTTCGACGGCGACGGCAAGGCCGAAATCGCCATGAAGACGGCGGACGGCACCCGAGACGCGGCCGGGACGGTGATCGGCAACCCGAACGCCGACTACCGGACCAGCAGCGGCTACGTCCTCACCGGCGACGAGTTCCTCACCGTCTTCCACGGCCAGACGGGCACCATCATGGACACCGTGAAGTACGACCCGCCGCGCGGCGACGTGGCGGCCTGGGGCGACGGCTATGGCAACCGCGTGGACCGCTTCCTCGGAGCAGTGGCCTATCTGGACGGCGAACACCCGTCCATGATGTTCAGCCGCGGGTACTACACCCGTGCCGTGCTGGCGACCTACGACCTCGTGGCAGGCAAGATCGTCAAGCGCTGGATCTTCGACTCCGACGTGTCCGGCACGCAGTACCGCGGGCAGGGCAACCACAACCTCTCCGTGGCGGACGTGGACGCAGACGGCAAGGACGAGTTCATCTTCGGGTCCATGACGATCGATGACAACGGCCAGCCGCTGTACACCACCGGTCTGGGCCACGGCGACGCGATCCACACCAGCGACCTCGATCCGTCGCGGCCGGGACTGGAGACCTTCGCGGTGCACGAGGACATGGGCTCCAGCGGGAACCGCGGAGCGACGTTCCGGGATTCCCGGACCGGTGAGGTGCTGTGGAGCATCCCGGCGGTCAAGGACACCGGGCGCGGCGCGGCCGGTGACATTGATCCCCGCTACGCGGGAGCCGAAGGCTGGGCAATCGGCGGCACCGCGGCATGGAACTCGCCCGTGGGCCAGCTGATGTCAGCCAAGGGCGAGCTGATCGCGGAGAAGATCCCGGCAGCCAACTTCCTGGCGTGGTGGGACGGCGACCTGCTGCGGGAGATCGTTGACCACGATTTCGACGACGCCACATACCGCGGGGTGCCGACCATCAGTAAGTGGAACTGGAACACCGAGTCCAGCGACAGGCTGCTGACGGCCGCGGGCGCCAAATCCAATAACGGCACCAAGGGCACGCCTGCCATCCAGGCCGACCTCCTGGGTGACTGGCGCGAGGAAATCGCCTGGCCGTCGTCGGACAGCACGGAACTGCGGATCTACACCACCACAGCTTCCACCGACGTCCGCCTGCGGACCCTGATGCACGATTCCGTGTACCGCCTCTCGGTGGCCCGCGAGAACATCTCGTATAACCAGCCGCCGCACCCGGGTTTCTTCATCGGTGAGGGCATGGAGATGCCGTCCCAGCCGGACATCCTGTACACCGGGGCCCGCTAAGGACTCCGCCCCCGGGACGGACGCCGCCCCACCCCATATGGCGGGTGGGGCGGCGTTTGTGTCTTCCGGACCGGTTAGTAGGCCGGGTCGTCAGTAAACTCTCAGCATGAGCGAGTCTGCCGCCAATTCAGTAACCCTCCGCTTCCTTGCGGCCCCCATGGACGTCGGCCACAGCGGTTCCGTGGACGCCGGAACCGTACTTGAGTGGGTGGATAAGGCGGCCTATGCCGCAGCAGTCGGCTGGGCAAAGTCATACTGCGTCACGGCCTACGTGGGCAACATCCACTTCGCCGATCCGGTCAACAGCGGCGACATGGTGGAAGTCACCGCCACGATCGTCTATACCGGGCGGTCTTCAATGCACATCCGCACGGTCGTGTCCTCGGGCGACCCCAAGGGCGGCCCGGCCACCATGCGCAGCCAGTGCATGGTGATTTTTGTGGCCGTGGGTCCGGACGGGAAACCGGTGCCCGTCCCGCAGTTCGAGCCTTCCACTCCGGACGAGATCGAGCAGCGCGACCACGCCCTTGCCCGGATCAAGGTCCGCGAAGACATTGTCCAGGCGATGAACGCGCAGGAATATACGGACGCCGGCACTGCCGAACGGGTTGTCCTCCGGTTCATGGCCGCCCCCACGGACGTGAACTGGGGCGGCAAGGTGCACGGCGGCATCGTGATGAAGTGGATCGACGAGGCCGCCTATGTGTGCGCGTCGCGGTACTGCGGCAAGGACACCGTCGCGGTGTTCTCAGGCGGGGTGCGTTTCTACCGGCCGCTGTTGATCGGCCACGTGGTGGAGGTGGAGGCACGGCTCGTGTACACCGGCACCAAGGGCATGCATATTGCCGTGCACGTCCGGTCCGGGGATCCGAAGGGCCGGGAGATGAATCTGACCACGTACTGCCTGACAGTCATGGTGGCCAGGGACGCGTCCGGGAACTCGGTGCCGATTCCGCCATGGGTTCCGGTTTCGGAAGAGGACAAGCGCCTGCACGCCCATGCCAGGGAACTGCTGGAGATCCGGGGCCGGGCGCCGGGAAACCGGCTACCCAACCACCTGCTGACTGCTGGCGGGGCGCCGGCAAGCGGGGCGCGGGAGACCTCGTAGCCCGGCTGGCTAGAAGCCGCCGCCGGCGTCGGCCGCCATATTGGCGAACCGCGAGTAATGCCCCTGGAAGGCCACCACGATGTCCTTGGTCGGGCCGTTACGGTGCTTGGCGATGAGAATGTCGGCTTCGCCGGCGCGCGGCGATTCTTTGTCATAGACGTCCTCGCGGTGCAGCAGGATCACCATGTCGGCATCCTGCTCAATCGAGCCTGATTCACGGAGGTCCGAAACCATGGGCCGCTTGTCCTGGCGCTGTTCGGAGCCACGGTTCAGCTGTGAGAGCGCAATCACGGGCACCTGGAGCTCCTTGGCCAGCAGCTTCAGCGCACGCGAGAACTCCGAGACCTCCTGCTGGCGGGATTCCACTTTTTTGCCGGAGCTCATGAGCTGCAGGTAGTCCAGGATGACCAGCTTGAGGTCGTGCTGCTGCTTGAGCCTGCGGCACTTGGCCCTGATCTCCATGAGCGACATGTTGGGGCTGTCATCAATGAACAGCGGAGCTTCGTTCATCCGGCCCATGGTGGTGGCGATCTTGGACCATTGTTCGTCCTTGATGGTGCCCTTGCGGAGGTCCTGGAGGCCGATGGTGGCCTCCGCGGACAGAAGGCGCATGGCGATTTCGTTCCGGCCCATTTCCAGGGAGAACATGACCGTGGCGAGGTTGTTCTTGATGGCTGCGGACCGGGCAAAGTCCAGGGCGAACGTGGACTTACCAACGGCCGGGCGGGCGGCGATGACGATCATCTGCCCCGGGTGCAGGCCGTGTGTGAGCTCATCCAGTTCGTAGAAGCCCGTGGGCACGCCCGTCATGCCTTCCTCGCGGTGGCCCGAAGCTTCGATTTCATCCACCGTGGATTCCATGACGTCCTTGAGGACAACGTAGTCCTCAGCCGTCCGCCGTTCGGCCACGGCGTAAATCTCGGCCTGGGCCTGGTTGACGAGGTCTTCCACTTCACCGTCCGAGCCGTAACCCAGCTGGACGATCTTGGTGCCGGCATTAACCAGCCGCCGCAGGACGGCACGTTCGGCAACGATCTCCGCGTAGTATCCGGCGTTGGCGGCAGTGGGTACGGTCTGAATAAGCTCGTGCAGGTAGGCGGGTCCGCCGATCCTGTTGATCTCTCCGCGCTTGGTCAGCTCATCAGACACGGTCACGGCGTCGGCAGGCTCGCCGCGGCCGTAGAGGTCAATGACGGCTTCGTAGATTGTCTCGTGGGCGGGGCGGTAGAAGTCCTGGCCCCGCAGGATCTCGACGACGTCGGCGATGGCGTCCTTGGACAGCATCATGCCGCCGAGAACTGATTGCTCGGCAGGGATGTCCTGGGGCGGCTTTCGGTTGCCTTCGGAACTCCGGGTGCCCTCGATTGAGTCCAGGTGCGTAACTGACAAAGCTGCCGTCCTCCGTTGTGTACCGCGGCGTATCTCTCAATGCCGTCGGTTCTGTTGCCATCTGCCATAGGGCTGTCCCGCGAAGCGGAGCCCCGCTGTGCGCCATGACCAGTACTACCACCCGGCACTGACAGTCTTCCCTTGCGGGAAGGTGCCGACACCCGCTGTTCCTGCCGTATCCCTGGTTATCCCCAGTTTGCGGAGGTTATCCACAATTGGTTATCAGAATCTGCATCCCGGACCGCCCGCAAGAGGTCTGTCCGGACTGCGGAAGGCAAGTACCAGTGCCCCAAAACAGGTATCCCGCTACGTTAGTACCCCTGCCAGCGGCCACCAAGCCCGCATACATGCACACCTGTGGATAAGTTGTGGATTAAGGGGTCCTGCTTGTGCACAGCCTGTGTGGCCACCTGTGGAAACAAAAAAACTTTGAGCGTCAATAGGCCCCTGACCTGCGGAAACGTCCGAAATGCCATGTGGATGAAAAATTCTTTTGAGGAACATTCATCCACAGCTTTCAGGTTCCCACTGGGGATACCGGCGAGTAACCCGGGTCGAAGTGACGAAAGATATACCCGCGCTGTGATCTACATCATGACAAGGGCTTCGAATTGACGCCCGCTTCGTCGGACTGTATGCGAGCCGCAGAATATGCTGTGGATAACAGCGAACTGGCATAAGCTCTATGCATGGGCGATGTGTTGATAGCTATACTGCCTGCCCTCATCCTTGTGGCAGTGATCTGGGCGGTGACCACGGCCCTCAAGCCGCGGGACACCGGCATCTCCGACGCCGAGCGCTATCAACTGGAACTGGCCCTTCGGTCGCAGGCGCATTATGCCGCCCAGGTGAAAGCGGCCACCGCCGCCCGGGCGCGGGTTGATGCCGCCACCCGGCCAAGCCAGAATGAGCAACAGCAGTCCCAACAGGCCGACCACGCGCGGGCAGCCCTGCACGCCCAGGCAGGGTCAAGCCCGGGCGTGGGAATGCACGGATATCAGGGCCCGGTCCTGCCCGGAGGCCAATTGAACCCGCAATTCGCCCTGCAACTGCAGTCCATGGCCCGCAACGGCCAGAAACTGCAAGCCATCAAGATGCTGCGGCAGGCAACGCATTCAGATCTTTTGACCGCCAAGAATTATGTAGATCGGCTATAGCAATGGAATCACTGGTGATCCCCGTCCTGATCCTGCTCCTCGTGGGAGCCGCAGTCCTGCTGGTGGCCCGCGCCGTGGGACGCCGGACCTCCGGCCCCAAGGCTTCCGCCACCACGGCAGCCGGCCCCACGCCGCCCGGCGAGCCGGTGGAACTGGCCCGGGCTGCGGCAGCCAAGCTCACTGAAGACCAGCACCGCAGGCTGTACGCCCTCATAGCGCAGGGGCAGGCCATGGCGGCCATCAAGCTCTACTACGAAGCCTCAGGCGAGGGCCTGCGGGCCTCCCGCGACGCCGTCGGCGCCCTGGCGGCCCACCCCCAGCCGTTCACCCCAGCGGCCCCTGAGGCGCCGGAACATGACGACGACGACGCCCCCGAGCGTTTCCCCTACCGGTACCGCGCCATCGCCAGCAAGGGCGATGTCACCCGGGAGGTCAGCAGCAATATGCTGAACGACGAAATCTACGGCCGGATACGCACGCTGGCCAAGAGCGGCGACACTGAGGCGGCCGCAACGGCACTGACGAAGCACTCGGACATTTCCCTCAAGCAGGCCCGGGAGTTCATCGCCCTGCTCGACGACTGAGCCGCCTGAGCCCATGCCCTGCCGGCGGGCTGAGGGCCCTTGGATCCGGCGCGGCGCCTAGAAGTCGAAAAGCTCGCCAAGCCAGCCTTCCTTTTTCTTGGGTCGCCGCCGGTCGTCGTAGCGGCGATCGTCATGGCGGGGTTGATCGTAGCGGTGACGGTCCCGCCGGTCGTCATAGCGGCGATCATCCGGCCGCCTGTCGTCCCGGCGAGGGTCCAGGTTGTTGTACAGCGGCGGCGGGATAAGCCCGGCGACGGGTGGAGCAACCGGTGCAGCCGGCGTTTGCGGCCCTGCCAGCTCGGCCGCGCGGTCAATGATCTTGTCCAGTTCACCGCGGTCAAGCCACACGCCCCGGCACTGCGGACAATAATCGATCTCCACTCCGCTGCGCTCACTCATTACCAGGTCTATTGAATCCACAGGGCATTTCATGTCCCGCACAACGACTGGAACCGCGGAAAAGTTCGCCGAACACCCGCTGGGTCCGCCGGAGGCTGCGCCTAGCGGCCGTTCGAAATTCCCGCCAGGAGCTGTTCAAACGGCAGCGACTCGGCGGCGTCCGTCTTCCGCCGCGGCGGCGCGGCCGCGACCAGTACCGCAAATTCATCGGCGGCCCGGTCGATCCGCACCGAAAGGGGCGTGCCGCCGTCGTCCGCGGTGCCCCAGTCCTGGGGGCCGGCGAAAACGCCCGTGGCAGCTACCCGGGCCCGCAAGTAGCTGAACAGGGGACGCATGGCATAATCCAGCACCATCTGATGGCGGTCGGTGCCGCCCGTGGCCCCAAGGAGGACGGCCTTGCCCTCCAGCGATTTAGGATCCAGGACGTCGAAGAAGGACTTGAAAAGGCCGCTGTAGGAGGCGCTGAAGACCGGCGTGACGGCAATGATGCCGTCCGAGTCCTCCACGCCGGCGATCGCTTCGGCAAGCCGGGGGGCCGCGTAGCCGGTGACGAAGTTGTTGGCAATGTCCACAGCGAGGTCACGGAGTTCCACCACATCAACGGCCACCGCATACCCGGCGGCAGCCAGCCTGTTTTCGGCTGCTGCCGCAAGCTGATCAGCCAGCAGCCTGCTCGAGGACGGTACGCCAAGTCCGGCGGAGAGGACGGTAATACGGCGGGTTTCCACGGTTTGCTCCTGAAGGTCATCGGTAAATCCAGAGTACATGCGTTTGCATCTACCGACTAAACCCTCCCCCGCCCGTGTTTATTCCGCGGCATCGGATCACTGCCGGGTGACCCTGCTGACAAGGGCGGCGGCGTCTGCCAGACTGCCGTCATGGCTGAAAACAAGACCCAGGCGACGGACGCCTCCGTGGCGGACTTCCTTGAGGGCGTAGAGAACGCTGCACGCCAGCGCGACGGCCTGCGGCTTCTGGCCCTCATGAAGGAAAACACCGGCGAAGTACCCGTGATGTGGGGTCCGAGCATCGTGGGTTTCGGCAGCTACCACTACCGTTACGAGAGCGGCCGCGAGGGGGACACCGTAGCCGTCGGGTTCTCCCCCCGGAAGGGGAGCCTGTCGCTGTACGGGCTCACGTACGCCCCGGAAGCGGCCGAACTGCTGCCCCGCCTGGGAAAACACAAGGTCGGCGCGGGGTGTCTCTACATCAACAAACTGGAGGACGTGGATGAGTCGGTCCTGGCAGAACTCATCCGGGCCGGGCACCGGCACTCCACCACGGTGATGCACCAGGAATAGAGGACCGGCAGCAACCCGGGGGTTGCAGGCAGCGCCAGTCGTTAAGACAAAAGGCCCCCGCGTCCGGTTCCCAAGGGAATCCGAACACGGGGGCCTTCAGCAGTTCAGGACTGCGTAGCTCTCTGGCGATAAACCGGAGGAACTACTTGCCTGCGACTACGTCGAGTTCGATCACAGCGGAAACGTCGTCGTGCAGACGAACGTTTGCCTGGTAGGAACCGGTCGACTTGATGTGTGCCGGCAGTTCAACCTTGCGCTTGTCGATGCGGCCCAGGCCAGCGGCCTCAACAGCGTCGGCGACGTCGCCCTGCTTGACGGTGCCGAACAGGCGACCGGTTGCGCCGGCCTTGACGACCAGCTTGACCGGCTTGGCGGAGAGTGCAGCGGCCTGCTTCTGAGCATCTTCCAGGGAAGCGTGCTCGCGGGCAACGCGGGCAGCCTTGATGGACTCAACCTGCTTCTCGCCACCCTTGGACCAGGTCAGGGCGAAGTTGCGGGGCAGCAGGTAGTTACGTGCGTAACCGTCCTTGACCTCGACAACGTCGCCAGCAGCACCGAGACCGGTTACTTCGTGGGTCAGAATGAGCTTTGCCATGTTAGTTAATCCCTTCCTTAGCCGCGGCCAGCGCCGGAGTAAGGCAGCAGAGCAACTTCGCGGGCGTTCTTGATTGCCTGGGCGATCTTGCGCTGTTCCTGCACCGTGACGCCAGTGACGCGACGGGCGCGGATCTTTCCGCGGTCGGAGATGAACTTGCGCAGCAATGCTACGTCCTTGTAGTCGATGACGGTGATGTCAGCGGCCTTCAAGGGGTTGGACTTTGGTTTGGGCTTACGGAGTTCAGCCTTAGCCATCGTGGAGCTCCTATTCTATGGAGCCCGTGGATATTGATCCACGGGATGGTGGTGGTCCGACGGCGGCAGTCATCCGGGAGCCGTGAGGCATCCCGGCGGAATCCGGCGCCGGACCTGAATTATTGGTTAGAAGGGAGGTTCGGAATCCGGGCCGTTGCCCCAGCCGCCGCCTGCATTACTGACGCCCGGCGTTGCCCAGGGGTCTTCCTGCGCTGCGGGCTGGTTGCCGCCCCAAGTTCCTCCGGTGTTGCCGCCCTGGTTTGCACCCTGGCCGCCACCGAATCCACCGCCGCTGTTGCCGCCGCCGAAGCCGCCCTGACCACCCTGACCGCCGGAGCGCTGGGTGCGGTTGACCTTGGCGTTGGCATAGCGCAGGCTCGGGCCG
Source organism: Arthrobacter sp. LjRoot78 (assembly GCF_964254335.1). Classification (NCBI taxonomy): domain Bacteria; kingdom Bacillati; phylum Actinomycetota; class Actinomycetes; order Micrococcales; family Micrococcaceae; genus Arthrobacter; species Arthrobacter sp. LjRoot78. The sequence goes on from NZ_CAXUTG020000001.1 coordinate 4,586,429, forward strand.
ATTTCATCGACTTCGAGCTCGATAACGGTGCGCTTCTCGCCTTCTTTGGTTTCGTAGGAACGGCTCTTCAGACGGCCGGAAACGATAACCCGCATGCCCTTTGTGAGGGATTCTGCGACGTTTTCGGCTGCTTCACGCCAGACCGAGGCGCGGAGGAACAGGGTTTCCCCGTCCTTCCACTCATTCGACTGGCGATCGAAGGTGCGGGGCGTAGAAGCGATGGTGAAATTCGCTACTGCCGAACCTGACGGTGTGAACCTCAGTTCGGGGTCATTGGTGAGATTACCGATGACCGTAATAGTGGTTTCGCCTGCCATCTACTGCCTCCTTGTTCGTTCCTGCGGGGTAAAGATTGAATGCCGGGAGCTGAAATTACTCAGCAACGACCTTCTGCTCTTCGGGGCGGGTGATCTTGGTGCGCATGATGGTCTCATTGAGACTCAGCTGGCGGTCAAGTTCCTTGGCGGTGTCCGGCTTGGCGGTGAAGTTCACCACTGCGTAGATACCTTCAGACTTCTTCTTGATTTCGTAAGCCAGGCGACGACGGCCCCAGATGTCAACCTTTTCGATGGTTCCACCATCGTTGGTGATGACGTTCAGGAACTTCTGAAGCGTTGGCTCAACGGTACGCTCTTCGACCTCGGGGTCGATGATTACCATCAATTCGTAAGGACGCATATGTGAACCCACCTCCTTTGGGCTAAGCGGTTACGGCATTTCCGTAACAGGAGGTTCATTTGCGGTGCCGTGCACGCCCGGTCTCCAAAACGGAGGCAGGACGCAGCACAGACTTCAATATCTTAGTGCATTTAGGCCGGTTTCGGCGATTCGTGGCCGTTTCAGGCTAGTCGAGGGGCCCTGCCGGGCGGAAACGCTCCGGGCCGCTATGTGGAAAAACGGTCCTAATCCCGGTGTGATGTGTTTGTTTGGCTAGAGTATCGACACATGGACACCAGCCCCCTGCCCGCCAAGGTCAAACGAAGCCGGCTGCGGTTCCTTGCCATGGTTGCTGCCGGCCTGGCCGCTGCGACGGCCACCGGATTCTCCGGGCATTGGGTGCAGGCGCCGGCCGTCGGATGGGGAAGCGCCGCACTCGTCTACGTTGCCTGGGTGTGGCTTGTGGTGGGGAGGCTCGGCCCTGCGGAGACTCGCGCCCACGCCACTTCCGAGGACCCGTCCCGCAATACCACCGACCTGCTGATCCTGGTGGCCAACGTTTCCAGCCTGGCCGCCGTCGCGGTCGTCGTCGTGGACTCCCACCGGTCCGACGGCGGCGAGAAACTGAGCGGCGGATTCCTGGCCCTGGCCTGCGTCGCGGTGTCGTGGATCCTGGTGCAGACACTTTTTACTCTCCGCTACGCCGAGCTGTACTACAGTCCCGGGAAGAGGGGGGCAAAAGACGCTGGCGGCATCGATTTCAACCAGGAACGGCCGCCGCAGTACACGGATTTCGCCTATTTGGCCACGAGCCTTGGCATGACGTACCAGGTGTCCGATACCAATCTGCAGAACCACCTCATCAGGGCGGAAGCCCTCAAACACAGCCTTCTGTCATACCTGTTTGGCACCGTCATCCTTGCCACGACCATCAACCTGGTGATCGGTCTCGCCTGACGGGTGCGCTCCTGAACCCTCCGCCCTACGCCGCCGTGCGGAAGAACAGTTCGGTCACCCTAGCCAGCCGGAACGGGTCCTCGACGCCGCAGAGTTCACGGGCAGAGTGCATCGACAGCAGCGGCACGCCCACATCCACGGTCCTAATGCCCAGACGGGTCGCCGTCAGCGGCCCAATGGTGGACCCGCACGGCATCACATTGTTGGAAACGAACTCCTGGTACGGGACGCCCGCCTGGCCGCACAGCCGCGCCCAGAAGGCGGCACCGGGCGCGTCGGTTGCGTAGCGCTGGTTGGCGTTGATCTTGAGCAGCGGGCCGCCGTTGAGGACCGGCCGATTAACCGGGTCGTGGCGCTCGGCGTAGTTCGGATGCACCGCGTGGCCGGCGTCGGCCGAAACGCAGAACGACGCCGCCAGGGCTTGCCGGCGCTGGCTGACCGACGCGCCGAGGCCGTCCGAGACGCGAACCAGAACGTCCTCCAGGAGCGGCCCGCAGGCACCCGAGCGCGAGTTGGATCCGATCTCCTCGTGGTCGAAAGCCGCGAGTACGGCGATCGGGCCGCCGTGGGCCTGCTCCCCGGCCTCGGCGTGGGCGATGAGCGCTGCCAGGCCGGCATGCGTGGCGGACAGGTTGTCCAGCCGTCCGGAGGCGAAAAATTCACCCTTGGCCCCGAAAACCGCAGCCGGCTGCGTATCTGCCACGACGACGTCGTATCCGCCGATCTGGGCCGGATCCACCGGCGCGGAACCGGGATCCGGTGCGGTAGCCCGTTCGGCCAATAGCGCGAGGAGGTCCTCGCCTGCCGGATCCCCCAGGCCGAAAACGGGATTCATATGCTGCTGCTTGTCCAGCGCCAGGCCCTCGTTTACCGCCCTGTCCAGGTGGATGGCGAGCTGGGGGAACCGCAGCAGCGGACCGGTGGCGGTCAGGCACTGCGTGCCGTCCAGCATCACCAGGCGGCCGGCCAGCTGGAGTTCCCGGTCCAGCCACGAGTTGAGCAGCGGGCCGCCGTAGACCTCGACGCCTGCCTGCAGCCACCCGAACTTTCCCGTGGTGGGTTTGGGCTTGAGCTTGAACGACGGCGAATCCGTGTGCGCTCCCAGGATATTGAAGCCCGTCGTGGGTCCGGCGCTCTCGGGTGTCACCCACGCGATCAGGGCCCCGTCGCGGACTACATAGAACCGCCCGGCCGCGGCGGCACCCCCACCGCCGGCCGGCCAAGCGGCCAGTTCATCCAGCCCGGTGAAGCCCGCCTTATCCAGCCGCCTCGCGGCTTCCTGGACCGCATGGAAGCTCGACGGCGACGCGCTGACATACGTCCCGAGGTCCTGGATGTGGTCTGCGGCAGTGGTGTGGGAAGGCATGGCTCCGAGTCTAGCGGTGCCGCGACGGCCCGTGCCGAACCCTGTTCCCGGGGGGCACTGCCACTACACCGTGACGTTGAGTCCGGCCGTGTAACCGGCGCCCACCGAACCGGACATGGTGGCCAGCTGGTAGATGCCGCCGTCGTCGCCAAAGACGTTGTCCGAGGTGAGCGTGGTGTTGGGAAAGTTCCGGGCGCTGGTCTCATAGCCCGTCGTGGCGTAGACCTCGTTACAGGCCGCCTCTGTCATGGCGATCTGGGAGACAGCCAGTACCTGCCCCGCCACCGTGGCATTGCTCATGGATTCGAAGACTTCGAAGTGGATGTGCGGCCAGCGGCCGTTGTACGCCCCGGGGTAGATGGTGGTGAACGTAACCTGGCCGTTGGCGTCCGCCTCCTGGACTCCGCGGAGGAAGTTCTCGTTTTCGAGGCCGGCGTCGTACATGGAGTACTTGCCGTCACGGTCGCAGTGCCACGCGTACACCGCGGCTCCGGCGAGGGGTTTGCAGCCGTTGGCATTGTCCAGGAGCGTCAGGGTGACTGTCAGCGGGATGCCTTCGGCCTTGGTGGTGGCAGCCCCGAAGCTTGCCGTGATGTCCTGCCGCACGACGCCGGACGCCTCCAGGACGTTCGGGCCGTTGGAACCATCTCCCGGGTAAGGCCCTGCCGTTTCCTGCGGAATTTCCACCCCGCAGTCGGCGATGGCCCGGGTCAGCGTGGGTGACGCCGACGGCGTGGCGGACCCTGACACTGAAGATGACGGCGTAGCAGTCGCCGAGGCAGAAGGCGTCGCCGTGGCGGAACTGCCGGCGGTTCCCGAGGTGGAGCCCGGCGTGCAGGCTGCCAGCGCGGCGGCCGCTGTGCCGGCGCCGAAGAACATTCCCAGGGAACGGCGGTTCATCAACGTTGAGAGGTCGAATTCCAGTCCGCGGTCATGGTTGGGGTGGGGTTCGTGGGGCGGCTGCGGTGAATTTGTCATTGACCAATAGAACTCCGAAGGGCTATGCCGCGTATAGGCCCTTCCTGTGAACCCGCTGTGCGGCTGTCGATGTCGCCGGGGATTTCGCCGCAGTTGTGGGAGCCTTGGCGGTCCGGGCCGTGGCCGGCTCCCTGATGTCAGGGCAAAGGTTGCTGATCAGTCCGGTGCCCGCGCATTCACGCATCGCCTCGATGCCGGCGGCGGCCGCCATGGTTTCCTTCCAAGGTGGTCGTGGGGTTCCAAACGATGCTGCCCGCTGGCGTCCGGCTAAATAAGGGGCCAAAGGTCCCTTACCCGGGAGTAACTCCGGCGCGGCGGCGATTTGCCGATGGGTCAGGCCACGGCCGGGACCATCCGGGGACTTTGGGCCCTGTTGGTCGTTCCGGGATGGGTATCTACTGGTCTGTGAGTCAGGGCCGCCGCGTTGCTGCCTTGCCGATGGAAAGCCCTGCCAGTAATCCGTCCTGCCCGGCAACAATCAGGAGAGAGCCATGTCCGGTGCGTTGAAATGGTCCCCGTTCGAATCGGCCCGATGGCCGTCTGCCCAGGATGGGGCAGGCCGGAACCCGTCGCAGTTCGCCGGCTCCAACGGGCGGTCCTTTGAATCCACTGACAGCCTGGTCCCCGTCCTCGTCGACGAGGAGGTCAGCGTTGACGAGTACGTCGACAAGGAGGCACTCGTTGTCCGGGCCCATTTGCCCGGCGCGGACCCAGACACAGACATCGAAGTCTCCGTGGCCGGGGGTGTGCTGCACATCCGTGCGGGGCACGAGCAGTCCGGCGGCCGATCCGAGGGGACCCGCTTGCACTCCGGGCAGCGGTACCGTCCCTTCGCCCGCAACCTGCCGTTGCCGGAGGGCGTTACGGACGAGGACATCAAGGTGTCTTTCAGGGACGGCGTCCTCGAAGTCAGGACCCCGCTTCCCGTGCTGCCCGGAACGGACGCTGCGGAGAAACGGCTCCCCATCAGCCACGACTGATGGCGGCTCCACCAAGAACAGCCGGGCAACCGGGAAAGAGGCAAAAATACACATGGAACGGCGCGCCCAATGGAACTGAAATCACAGTGGCACCGGCTTGATCCCGACACCCGCAGGTGGCTCATGGACAACCCGGGCTGCGTCGTGCTGCCCCGGACGATCGCGACGATCGTTGCGAGGGTTGCGGACGAACCAGTGGTCCGCGACCAGCACGGTGCAATCCAGCTCAGCGCGGCCGACGTCAGCTTCATTCGCACCAGGGTTCACAGTGCCGCCGCCGGGGAGCACCGTTTCTTCGACGCCGTGCAGCCCGGCAGCCCGGCTCCGGCGGACGCCGGGAATCCGGACAGCGCGGAGTCCGGGCACCTGGACTGACGGTACCCGGACTCCGGTTCAGGGGCGGCTGTTGCCGCCCCTGCTGAGATAGAACCTTTGGTTTACGACGCCGGACCGGCACCTACGCCGGCTTCCTCCGCCGCCGTTCGTTCGACGAGCTCTTCCGTTCCGGCGCCGGTGGCGCCGAGACCCTTGCGGTAGCGCCAGACGCCGACCCCCACCACCACTGCCGCCAGTGCCAGTGAGAGCAGCAGCGACTCCCGGGTGGACTCCAGGATCACCATGCCGATCAGCAGCGCGACGATGCTGGCAATGGATACCCAGGTCAGGTATGGGAAGAGCCACATCTTGAGGGCCAGGTCCTTGGCGGCGGCACCCATGCGCCGGCGGAGGATCAGCTGTGAAGCCGCGATGACCAGCCAGACAAACAGCGCGATCGCACCCGAGGTGTTGACGAGGAACAGGAACACGGTGTCCGGCGCGATGTAGTTCAGGCCAACGGTGATGAAGCCCACCACGGTTGAGGCCAGCACGGCTGCGGCCGGGACGCCGCGCTTGGAAATCTTCGTCCATGCCCGCGGTGCGTCACCGCGGCGGGAAAGTGAGAACAGCATGCGGCTGGCCGTGTAGAGCCCGGAGTTCAGGCAGGACAGCACCGAAGTCAGCACCACGATGTCCATGATGGTGCCGGCGCCGGGAATCCCGAAGAGTTCGATCACTGCGACGTAGGGGCTCTTCGCCACTGAGGCGGAGTTCCACGGAAGCAGGGTGACCACAATGGCGATGGAGCCGATGTAGAACACCAGGATGCGCCACACAGTGGACTTCACGGCCTTTTTGACGGCGTCCACCGGATTCTCGGATTCGCCGGCTGCGATAGTGGCAATTTCAGCGCCGAAGAACGAGAACACCACCACCAGGATGCCGGCGAGGACCGCACCCGGGCCGTTGGGCAGGAATCCGCCGTTATTGACCAGGTTGTCCAGCCCGGGGGCGGGAACTCCCGGAATGAGGCCCAGGATGGCGGCCGCGCCGAAGAGCAGGAACAGCACGATGGCAGCCACCTTGATGGAGGCAAACCAGAATTCGAATTCTCCGTACGATTTCACCGATCCCAGATTGGTGAGCGTCAGCAGCACCATAAGCACGAGCGCCCATATCCATTGGTCGATGCCGGGAACCCAGCGGTGCATGATGGCGGCACCGGCCGTGGCTTCGATTCCGAGGACAATGATCCAGAACCACGCGTACAGCCAGCCGATGCTGAAGCCTGCCCACCGGCCCAGGGCCTTGTCTGCGTAGGTGGAGAACGATCCGGTTTCGGGGTTGGCTGCAGCCATTTCGCCGAGCATCCGCATCACCAGGATCACGACGATTCCTGCGGCCATGTAGGCGAGCAGAATGCCAGGGCCGGCCTGCTGGATGGCAGCACCGGAACCCACAAAGAGTCCGGCTCCGATCACGCCGGCAATGGCGATCATGGAAAGGTGCCTTGGTTTCAGGGACTTGGAGAGCTGTTGGTCAGCGTGCATGGAAGCGCCGTCCTTCGTTGAGGGTGTGGGCCCCGGACGGACACGGATTCCGTGTGTCAGGCCACATTTCTTTTTCACCCTAGACCTGATGCCGGAGGACAGATCTTGTGCAGTCGAACATTTTGACGGCCCCCAAAAGGGAGCTTCCCACAATGCAGAGCATCAACGGTCAACAAAAGTGACTTTACGAGCAACTTTGAAATGTGTTCGAAATCTACCTCTGAGTAGCTAGTAGTCCGGATTGCTGGGCACTACCAACCCTGTCTCATAGGCGTAAACCACGGCCTGCACCCTGTCCCGGAGGTGCAGTTTGGCGAGGATCCGGCGCACGTGCGTTTTTACCGTGGCCTCGGACAAGAAGAACCTGTGTGCGATCTCGGCGTTGGACAGTCCCTCGGCCATGGCCCCCAGCATTTCCCTTTCGCGTGGTGTCAGGGCTTCCAGCAACGGGTCCTTTGGCTGCTCTTCGCCATGCGGATGCCTGCCTTTGCCAACTGCCGGCACAGAGGCGGTTCGTTGCCCGCTAGCCGCAGAGTTCGCGGTAGCCACCGAGTGTCCGGTGACAGAAAAGTGTCCGGGGACGGAGGGATGGTCTCCGCGGACATAGGCTTCCAGCAGGCGGCGCGTGACGCGGGGGGCCACCACGGCATCGCCGCTCGCCACGACCCGCACGGCGCTAACCAGTTCAGCAGGGGCCACGTCCTTAAGCAGGAATGCCGAAGCACCCGCCTGCAGGCCCGCAAAGGCGTATTCATCGAGGTCGAAGGTGGTCAGGATGATCACCTTCGCGGAGGACCCCGAAGAGGCCACCGCCCGGGTCGCTTCGATGCCGTCCAAGACCGGCATCCGAACGTCCATCAGCACCACGTCGGGGTTCACCTCCCTGACCTGCCGGATTGCCTCCGCCCCATCGGAGGCTTCGCCCACCACCCGAAGGTCATCCTCGCCCTCAAGGATCAGCCGGAAGCCCATCCTCAGCAGGGGCTGATCGTCCACTAGCAGGACTGTTATCGGTGCATTGCCATTCATGTTTTTCCTTGGTCCCCATTCCAATTCAACACTGCCCGGACGCGCCATCCGCCACCGGCGGGGCGTCCGGCTTCCACCGTACCGTCGTAAATCCCGGCCCGCTCGCGCATTCCCGTCAAGCCCTGCCCGGACCCCAGGGGCCGCGCCCCGCCGGCCGCTGCCACCGGTGCGGCAGCGGCCGCGTGACCCACGGTGCCTTTGCCGTCGTCGAGCACTTCAATGGTGACCGTACCGTCAGTGCGCGCCATATTCACATCCACCCGGCCCAGCGCCCGGCCGTAGCGGAGGACGTTCGTGAGCGATTCCTGCACAATCCGGTAGACGGTCAGTTGGAAGGCCGCGTCCTCAGGCAGGGCAGGTCCGGTGTGCGAGTAGTGCAGCGGCAGCCCCGCAGTGCGGAAGCCCTCCAGGAGTTTGGCCAGGCTGTTTCCTGCGCTCAGCGGCTGCCGGGGAGCCTGGCCTGCCGGTGATTCGTCACGCAGGACGCCCAGCACGCGCCGCATGTCTGCCAGAGCCGTTCGCCCGGTCCGGGAAATCTCTGCCAGGACCTCGGCGGCGCGGTCCGGACTCTTCCTGACCACCACTGCGGCGCCGTCGGACAAGGTGAGCATCACCGTCAGGGAGTGCGCCACGACGTCGTGCATCTCCCTGGCGATCCGGTTGCGTTCGGTGACGGAGCCCAGTTCGGCGGTCCGGGCCGCCCACGCGGCGATTTCCTGTTCGTGTTCCTGTCGCTGCCGGACGGAGATGCCGATTCCGGTGGCGATGATGTTGGACAGCGTGATGGTGATGCCGGCAACGATTCCAAACACCAGCTGCGAATTCTCCGGGGCCGCCGGGCCGCCGCTGGGAAGGGCACGTTCCAGCGGGCCTACGAGGGTCAGGAAGTACAGCAGGGACAGCGGGGTGTTGGACAATGCCAGGGCAGTGATGGAGAACCTGCGGGGCCGCCGCACTGCCAGCGCATACAGGGCAAACCACAGTCCCGCGGAAACGTTGGAGCCCCAAGGGTGCAGAAGCGTGATGCCCACTTCCAGCATCGCCACGGTGGCAACAACGGCCACCGGATAAGTCCGGCGGAAAGAGAGGGCCACGGCGACGGCGGCGAGCAACGCGGTGGCTGCCCAGCCGCCGTCGAGCACGGCGTCCACTGCGGTGGGCGTGACCAGGAGCAGGTAGCACAGCACCACCACCAAATCCATGGCGCGGGGGTTCCGGTGCAGGTACCGGCGGAGCCTGCCGCGGCGGCGGTCGGCGATTGCGGCAAAGGACGCATCAACCTGAGTCAGGGCTGATGCGTCCTTGGCCGGTGGTTCTTCGTACATTTGTTGAGCCTAGACGGCGGTCCGGCCGCCCTGCCCGCTCAAACGTCCCGCTTCTTCAGCAGGACCATGGCTAGGATCGCCGGAACCACCACCCACGCGCCGAGCACCAGGGCAGCCTGCCACGCTTCGAGGTTCCCGTCCACGTGTTCTACGGCGGTCAGTGGCGTCACAGTGTTGCCCGGAAGGTACTTGCGGGCTTCTTCGAAGAAGTCGCCGGGAATCAGCTGGAAGGCGATCGGCGCCACGAAGAACAGGCCCACCAGGCTCATGATCCCGCCCGCGGAATTGCGGATGATGCTGCCCAGGGACATGCCGATGGAGGCAACTGCGGCCACATACAGGCTGTTGACGATCAAAAGCTTGACGGACTGGGAGCTGGCCAGGTCCAGGCTCAGGCCATAGTTGTCCAGGATCGGAACGGACACCAGGCCGGCAATGAGGGTCGAAACGCCGGCCAGAACGAAGGACACCACCACTACGACGAGGAACTTCGCCACGAAGGCCGGAATCCTCTTGGGCACGGCCGCGAACGTGGAGCGCGCCATTCCGGTGGTGAATTCTGAGCTCATCAGCAGCACGCCCAGGGACCCGAGGATCAGCTGGGCAAAAGCGATACCGGAGGTGGGGGCACTCACCGCGATGTCGCCGCCCTGGGCCGCCATCTGGGCTGCGGCTTCCGGGTCGGAGGCCATCTGCTCGCGGAACTGGCCGGTGGACCACGCCGCCAGGGCGCCAAAGCCCACCATCACCAGCATGGTGGAGCCAAGCAGGATCAGCGTGGAGAGCAGGGTGCGGAACTTGATGAATTCCGAGTTCAGCACGCGCAGGAAACTGGGACCGGGACCCGGAGAAGCAGGACCGCCGGCTGAGTGGACGGACTGTCCGGAGGGCCCGCCGGCCTGGGGTGCCGCGCCGCCCTGGGCCCTGCGGCCCGAGGGGTTGGGTTCCAAAGTAGTTGAGCTCATGGCTTATTTGCCTCCGGTCTGGGCGGGAACGGGGGCTCCCGTGGTGATGAGCGAGTGGTATTCGACCTCGTCCTTGGTCAGCTCCATGTAGGCCTCTTCGAGGCTGGCCTGGAGCGGGGTGAGTTCGTAGATCATGACGTGGTTGTCCAGGGCGGTCCGGGCGATCTGCCGCGGATCCAGTCCCTTGACCTCCAGCAGTTCGTGGTCCTGGGCTTCTACCGAAACTCCGGTGCCGGCAAGGAGGTGCATGAGCTGGTCCGGCTCGTCCGTGCGGACGCGGGTACGGCTCGCACCCTTGCCGGTGATGATGTCCTTGATGGGGGCGTCCGCGATGATCTTTCCGCGGCCGATCACAATCAGGTGGTCCGCGGTCACGGCCATTTCGCTCATAAGGTGGCTGGACAGGAAGACAGTCCGGCCCTCCGAGGCCAGGTACTTCACCAGGTTCCGGACCCACACCACGCCCTCCGGGTCCAGCCCGTTGACCGGCTCATCCAGGATGATGGTCTGCGGATCTCCCAGCAGTGCCGCGGCAATTCCCAGCCGCTGTCCCATGCCGAGCGAAAAGCCCTTGACCTTCTTTTTGGCGACGTCGGCCAGTCCGGTCATTTCGATGACCTCGTTGACGCGCTTCTTGGGGATGCTGTGGGTGGCGGCCATGGCCAGCAGGTGGTTATAGGCCGAACGGCCCGTGTGGACCGCCTTGGCGTCCAGCAGGGCGCCCACTTCACGCAGGGGAGCCGCGTGCTTGGTGAACGGAACACCGTTGACGGTGACCGAGCCCGACGTCGGCGTGTCCAGTCCCATGATCATCCTCATGGTGGTGGATTTACCGGCCCCGTTGGGGCCGAGGAAGCCGGTGACCATGCCGGCCTGGACAGTGAAGTCCACTCCGCCCACGGCGGTTTTATCGCCATAGACCTTGGACAGGCCTCTTGCTTCAATCATGGAAGCGTTCCTTTGCGTAGCTGCGGATGCGGTGACGGCGTCTGCATGCCGCAGATCCGTTCGTACCACCCACGCTACAGACGCAACGTTCCCTTTTCGCCGGTCTCAGGGATGATTCAGGGTGGAATCAGGGTAGTCCCAAGGGATGACCATAAGGCGGCGGACAGTAGTAAGTGAGCGCTCCGGGCAACACGGAAAATTCGACCCGGCGCACGCCCGGCAACGCTTCGCCGTCCACGGCAAGGGCCATGGGGGACTCGGCCGCGTCCACGGTTACCGTGGTGGATTCGCTCAGGTGGGTGATCCGTGACGTCGCCACGGTGCCTGTCAGCACGGACCAGAGCAGCCGGAGCCGCGCGAAGGACTCATCCGCGGTGATCATCCGCAGGTCCAGCACGCCGTCGTCCATCACCGGCCGCACCAGTGGTGCGTGGTCGCGGGGGTAGTAGCGGCCGCGACCAATGTAGAGGATCCATAGCTTGTGGCGGACGCCGTTCACAATCATGGTGGTGGGGGTGCCGGCCGCGAACGTCCTGAACATGGCAGCCACTCCGGCCAGCGGTTTGCCGAGGGCGGGCCGGAGCTGTTCACGCCGCCGGACCAGGTTGGGATAGAGGCCGATGCTTGCCGTATTCAGCATGATCCGCTCCAGCTTTTCGGGGTTTCCGGCGAGGCCCCGTTCCACGAGGACATGCCCCACATCGGCCCGGGCAGCTGAACCGGCGGACGCCGCCTCCACGGCATCCTCGAGGGTGGAGGTTCCGGCATCGCGGGCAAAGTGGTTGAGGGTTCCGCCGGGAAGCACCAGCAGAGGGAGGGAATGTTCGACGGCGACCGCCGCAGCGGTGCCCACCGTTCCGTCGCCGCCCCACACTCCGAGCGCCTTGACTCCCGGCACCTCAACCGCCGCCCTGATCTCGGCGGCTACATCGCCGCCCTCATCAATCTCATGTATATGCGCTAGAGGGAATACGTCCTGGAGTGCCTTGACTGTTTCCGGCGCATAGGAGCCGCCCAAAGTATTGACGGCGATGTGCAGGCCTTCTCCGCCGGGCAGCTGTGCAGCCTGGGCTGCGGCGCGGGTGGTCTCAGGGAACGGCGGGCGGACGGGCCACCACTTGCGGGTGATCATGGCTGCGCCGGCCCCGATGGCCGACCCGAACAATACATCCGTGGGCCAGTGGGCGCCGGTATGGACCCGGGAGTAGGCGACGCCGGCGGCAAGGGGCGCCAGGGCGGCTCCGATGCCAGGCTCGACAAGGCCCACACCCACGGCAAAAGCCGCCGCGGACGCCGAATGGCCTGACGGCATCGACGAGCTGGTGGGCTGCGGGTTGACGAACCTGAACATGGGAAGATGCTCCGGGAGCGGCCTGGCCCGCGGCAGGAGCGTTTTGAACACCACGTTGGTGACGGCCGACGCCACGCCCTGGGCAATCACCCCGTGCAGCGCCGCGCGCCGGGGCTTGCCCGGGATGAGGGCCAGTCCTCCGGCCACCGCGAACCACAGCTTCCCATGGTTTGCCGCCGCCGAAAGCCGGCGGAACAGGACATCATGGTTTCCGCCCGGCAGGTCGGACACGGCCTTGAGCAACTTCCGGTCCAGCCCGGCAAGCAGGCCCGGGCCTTTCCTCAGCATCCTTCGCATTTCCCCACCCTACCGCCGACCCTGCGGATCACTGGGTTGGCTGCCGGGGTGGCTGCCGCGGGTGCTATTCGTTGCGGAGCGGCGCACCAGGCAAGGGCTTTGCCGCGCCGGCGAGAAGGAGCGCCACGAGGATGGGCACCATGATGGCGAGCAGGGCGAGATGGATCCCGGTGAGGTCACCCAGGTAACCGAGGAGCGGCGGTCCGGCCAGGAAGGAGATGTAACCCAGCGTGGACACGACCGACACCCGGGCAGCAGCCTTCTTGGGATCGTCTGCCGCGGCGGACATGCCCATCGGGAAGGCCAGCGCCGCGCCGATTCCCCACAGTGCCGCTCCCGCCGTCGCAAGCCACACGTTACCCGCAAGGACGAAAAGGCCAAGTCCCGCGGCCGCCGCGGCCATACTGGCCCGCAGTACGGCAACACGGCCGTACTTGTCGATCACGAACCCGCCGCAGAACCGCATCGCCGTCATGGCCAGGACAAAGACTGCGAACATCAGTGCGCCGGTGGATTCGCTGGTGCCGAGACCGTCCACGGAGGCTTTGGCGATCCAGTCATTCCCGGCCCCTTCAGTGAGGGTAGCGCCAAGGACCACAACGCCGATCAAGAGTGTGCGGCTGTCGCGCCAGGCGGAGTCACCCTTCTGTGCTGCTGCGTCCCCGCTGGAAGGGACCTCGGCGGCGATATGCGGCAGGAAGTAGCGGGGGGCCACCATGGTGAGCACCGCCACCACGGCGGCGATGACCAGGAGGTGGGCAGGCAGCCCCACACCGAGTCCGGAGAGGCCGGCGCCGATCAGGGCGCCCACAAAGGCTCCGCCGCTGAAAGCCGCGTGGAACTGCGGCATGATGGTGCGCTTGAGCCGGTGTTCGACGTCGGCCCCTTCAATGTTCTGGGAAACGTCCCACAGGCCCACACCAATTCCAAAGAAGAACAAGGCCACGGCCGTGCCGGGCACCGACTCGGCCGTCAGCGAAAGGGCGACGCCCACCCCGGCCAGCGCTGCCAGCAGCCCGCTGGCGCGGACGGCGTTGGCGGTACCGATCCGTCCCACCACCCACCCTGCCGTGGGAAGGGCGATCAACGAACCGACCGCCGTGCAGAGAAGCAGCGTTCCCATCTGCCCGGAGGTCACGTGCAGGATTTCGGTGACGGCGGGGATGCGTGCTGCCCAGCTGGCAAACACGAGCCCGTTGATCCCGAACACGAGGAACGTGGCGGCGGCCGCGGCGTTCAGCTTCTGGGTGGAGACGGCGATGCTCATACGTTCACTACTTTCACAGAGTGTTTTCCAAGTTGCGTGAGTTCCTGCGGGCTGAACACCCGGTCCGTGACGATGACGTCCACGGCTTCCAGCGTTGCTACCAGTGCCACGGCGGCAGCGTTCCATTTGGAGCCTGCGCAGGCTGCTATTACGCGGCCGGCGGATTCGAGTCCGGCGCGCTTGACGGCGGCATCGTCGAGGTCGTGCGCCAGCAGTCCGTCTTTGAGGTTTACTGCGCAGGGCGTCACCACGGCGGTATCAAAACGAAGGGAGCGGATGTTGGCCTCGGCCAGCGGGCCCCGGAAGCACAGCTCGCCGGGGATCAGGCTTCCGCCCGGCACCAGCAGGGCGGGACGGTGTCCGGCCTGGCCTTCCGCGGTCAAGGCGTTGAGGGCGGGCAGAGACATGGGCATCAGCGTCAGTTCACGTTGCCGCAGGTGACGGGCGATCCCGGTGGCGGTGGTTCCGCTGTCGAGCCACACATGTTCGCGGTCCTGCAGCAGGCCTGCCACGCCTGCGGCGATCCGGACTTTGACGTCCTGTTCTTCCAGTTCCCGCTGCCCGTAACCGGGATTCTCGCCGCGGAGCACCAGGCTCTTCGCCCCGCCGTGCACCCGCCGAAGTACGCCGTGGATGGCCAGGACATCCAGGTCGCGGCGGATGGTGGCGCCGGACGCTCCGCACTCGGCCATCAGCTCGTCCACGGTCACCTCTTCACGGCTCCGCAGCAATTCACCGATTAACCGGTGCCGCTCTTCAGTCCTCATGTACAAAATGCTACCGAAAATGATCACTTAATCAGAATTAGTGATCGTATGGACTCAACGCTCTCTCACTTTTCGCACGAAAAACACCGACGCTCTCTCACCTGGTGAAGGAGCGTCGGTGCAAAACGTGCAGGAAGTGAGAGAGCGTCCGGCTTACCGGGTGACTTCCTCCAGCAGCTCCAGCACGTGCCGGTACTGGGCGCCCGTAGCCCGTGTCATGCCCAGTTCGCAGGTGCGGTTGCATGAGGCGTGGGCGGCGGCGCCCATCTTAGCCACCTCCGCAGCCTGTCTCGCAGTCGCCGATTCCGTCAGTTCGGGGTGCAGCATGCCCCGGTCCCCGGCAAACGCGCAGCAGCCCCAGTTTTCCGGGATGTCCACCCGCTCGGCCACCGCTCCGGCAATGGCACCCAAGGCATCGTTGAGGCCCATCCTGGTGGACGAACAGGTGGGGTGCAGTGCCAGGGACTCCAGCTTTCCGTGGTCAGGCAGCCGGGGCAGGATCTTTTCCGCAGCGAAGTCGACGGCGTCCACCATGCGGAGCGCACGCTGCCCCGGCGCGGGTATGTCCGATTCGACGGCCTGCCGCAGCCCTTCGGTGCACGAGGACGCGTCGCAGACGATGGGAAGTTCACCGTCCCGGGTGGCTTCCCTGAGGGCGGCCAGGGTCTTCCGGCGCATGGTTGTTTGGCCCGCGGACATGCCCTTGGAGGACCAGGGGGTACCGCAGCACAGGCCGTCGATCCCTTCCGGGACGAGGAGCGTGAGCCCGGCGCGGCCGCATAGCTGTTCAAAGCTGTACTGGACGCCATGGCCTTCTGCGTCGGGACCCGCGCCTGCGGGTCCGAACATGGTCCCTACGCATGCCGGGAAGTAGACGGCGTCAGCTCGGGCCGCCGGCGTCGGACGCTTGCGAACCGAACCGCCGCCGGGCAGTTCGGCGGAGTACAGCGGTACCGTGTCCTTCCCGAGGATTGCCCGGGCGGCCTTGTTGGGCGGCGTGATGGCAGCTGCCGGGAGCTTGTCGACCACGGTCAAGGCCAGCGAGGCGCCACGGGTCACACCCTCCCAGTGCTTGGCGGCGGCGTTCCACGCACCGTTGGCGAGCGGACCGGCGTCGGCCTTCCGCAGGCGTTTCACGAGCGATCCGGTGTTGATGTCCACCGGGCAGGCGGTCTGGCACATCCCGTCCACGGCGCAGGTGTCCACGGATTCATACTCGTAGTCCTTTTCCAGTTCTCGCACCAGCGCCGTATCCCCGGCCAGCCTGGCGGATTCGATGGCCCGCAGCGTCACGATCCGCTGGCGCGGCGTGAGCGTGATGTCCTTGCTGGGGCACACCGGCTCGCAGTAGCCGCAGGAGACGCAGCGGTCCACCTCCTCGGCCACGGGCGGCGCCGTCTTGATGTGCCGCAGGTGAGCCAGCGGGTCCTCGTCCATCAGCACGCCCGGGTTGAGCATCGCAGCGGGGTCGAAGAGCCGCTTAATGGTTCGCATGACGTCGTAAAGCTCATCGCCGTACTGCCGGCGGACGAAGGGAGCCATTACACGCCCCGTCCCGTGCTCGGCCTTCAGCGATCCGCCCTCGCCCAGGACCAGGTCCACCATGTCCTCCGTGAAGGCGCTGTAGCGGTCCAGTTCGGCCGGAGAGGCGAAACCGTCAGTAAGCATGAAGTGAACGTTGCCGTCCTTGGCGTGGCCGAAGATCACGCTGTTGCTGTAGCTGTATTTGTCGAAGAGCCGGTTCAGTTCCCGGCACGTCCTGCCCAGCACCGGAACAGGAACCACGATGTCTTCCAACAAGGCAGTGGTGCCCTGGGGACGGGCACCGGCAACCGATGCGTAGAGTCCCTTGCGCAACTGCCAGAGCTGCCCACGTTCCCGGGCGTCGCCCGTAAACCGGGCGGGCGCAGACAGGCCGAGGTCCGGGAGGAGACCCTCGCCGTGGGCCTGGAGCTCCACGAGGTCACCGGCGCTGCCGGCAGAATACTCCACGAGCAGGGCGGCATGCTCCCGGACTGCCAGGTCTTGCACGACGGCGGGCGTTCCCTTGAGCGTCTGGCCCACCTTGAGGGACAGCGCATCCATCAGCTCAATGGTGGCGGCACCGGTTTCAACGAGGGCGGGCAGGGCAGCGTTGGCGGCTTCGAGGTCCGGAAACACCAGCAAGCCTGCGGCCGCGTGCTGGAGCCGCGGGATGGTGCGGAAGACCGCCTCTGCAACGAACCCCAGGGTGCCTTCGCTGCCGATGATCAGGTGGGCCATGATGTCCACCGGGGACTGGAAGTCCAGCAGGGAGTTCAGGCCATAACCCATGGTGTTCTTCATCGAGAACTGCTGCCGGATTTTGCGCACGGAGTCCGCATTGTTACGGACCCGCCCGGCCAGCCGGACCAGGCCTGCGTGGAGTTCCGGTTCGAGGGCGCGGAGCCTTTGGTCGGCGTCGGCTGCTCCGGTATCGATGACGCTGCCGGAGGGCAGCACCACAGTCAGTGACTCCAAGGTGCGGTAGGTGTTGTCCACCGTGCCGCAGTTCATCCCGGAGGAGTTGTTCGCCACCACGCCGCCGACGGTGCACGCCGCCTCGCTGGCCGGATCCGGGCCGAACTTCCGCCCGTAGCGGGCGAGCCTCGCGTTGAGTGCCCGTACCGTGACGCCGGGCTGAACGCGGACCCGCGCGCCGTCGTCGAGCACTTCAATCTCCCGGAAGTTGCGGCGGACATCCACCAGCACGCCGGCGGTGACCGCCTGGCCGCTCAGGCTGGTCCCTCCGGAGCGGAACGTCAATGGCACGCCTTGGGCGGCACTGGCCCGCAGCAGCCCGCCCACTTCGGCGGCACTCCCGGCCGTCACCACGGCCTGCGGGAGCAGGAGGAAATGCGAGGCGTCGTGGGCGTTCGCGTGCAGGTCGATGGCCCGGGTGCTTGCCTGGGCCGGATCCTTCACAGCTGCGCGGAGACCGGCCATGTCCAGCGGTGCCATCAGGGGACCATCCAGCCGAGGACGGGGGTGGACTGCAGGAAGATCAGGACAGTGATGAGCGCCAGCAGGCCGAGGCTCCAGCCGAGGAGCTTCCGGAAGAGGGCGCCCTCGGCACCGTCAAGGCCCACCGCCGCCGAGGCCACGGCAAGGTTCTGCAGCGATAGCATCTTGCCCATCACACCGGCGGAGGAGTTGGAGGCCGCCATCAGCACCGGAGACAGGCCGGTCTGCGCCGCGGCGGTGGCCTGCATCTGGCCGAACAGGGAGTTGGAGGAGGTGTCGGAGCCGGTGAGGGCCACGCCGATCCATCCGATCAGCGGTGAGAGGATGGCGAAGAAGCCACCCGCGGAGGCTAGCGCGAAGCCAAGGGTGGTGGTCTGGCCGGACAGGTTCATCACGAAGGACAGCCCCAGGACGGCGGTGACGGTGACGATCGTCCACCGCAGCTGCACGATCGTATCCCGGTAGATGCGCAGGCCCTGGGATGCAGTGATTTTGTACAGCGCCATGGTGAGCAAGCCGGAGAACATCAGGAGGGTGCCGGTCGCCTTGAGGTGGTCCAGCTTGAATTTCGTGGCCGCGACAGGCTTGCCGGCGGAATCGGTGATGTCCAGGCCGGGCCACGCGAACGTCACGCTGCCCACCTGGCCCAGCCAGGTCTTGACGAACGGGATCTGGGCCACCGAAAACACAGCGATGATGATCAGGTACGGGGCGATCGCCATCCAGATCTTCCGTGGTTCGGGCCGTGAGTTATCGGCGGACACCGCGGTCCCCGAGGCGGGCACGGAGGCCGGGTGTTCGGCGCCAGTCACGGACCCGGCGGCGGAGCGGCCGTCACGGGCGACGGCGACGGCAGCAGCCGCGTGCGCAGCTTCCGGTTCGGCTTTCGATGCGGCTTCGACAGTGCCGCCCATTCCGACGGTTTCTTTCGGCTGCCAGACCTTCAGCATCAGCAGCACGGCGGCCACTGTCACGACGGCGGCAACAACGTCGGTGAGTTCCACGGCAAAGTAGTTGGAGGTTACGAACTGGGCCGCTCCGAAGGCGACGCCTGCCACCAGGGCTACGGGCCAGGTCTGCTTCACGCCGCGCCGGCCGTCGACGATGAACACCAGCAGCAGCGGCACGATCAGGGCAATGAACGGCGTCTGGCGTCCGGCCATCGAGGACAGGTCGTGCAGCGGCAGTCCGGTGACGCCGTTCAGTGCGATGATCGGCGCGGCCATGGCGCCGAAGGCCACGGGAGCAGTGTTGGCCAGCAGCGAGACCACAGCCGACTTCAGCGGCTTCATGCCGGCCGCCATCAGCATGGCAGCGGAGATCGCCACGGGGGCGCCGAATCCGGCCAAGGATTCCAGCAGCGCACCGAAGCAGAAGGCGATCAGGATGGACAGGATGCGGAGGTCGTTGGAGATGGAGCGGATTGTCTGACCCAGCACCTCGAACCAGGGTGTGGCCACGGTGAGCCGGTAGATCCACAGCGCGTTGACCAGGATCCAGAGGATCGGGAACAGTCCGTAGAAGATGCCGGCTGCGGTGGCGCTCAGGGCCTGGTTGACCGGCATCTGCCAGCCCACGATGGCCAGCACGAGGGACAGGGCCAGGCTGGCGAGGGCGGCCTTTGGCGCTTTGACTTTGAAAACGCCGAGCAGGACGAAGAGCAGGACGAGGGGAAGCGCAGCGCAAAGGGCTGAAATCACTAGGGACCCGGCAATGGGATCGAGGATCTGCTGAAACATGTGTCTCCAGATTTGTGTTAGGCGTCACAACACCGTGGCGCCCTTCGATTGTCTAACAAGTACACATGTTGGTCAAGAGAGACTTGTTGGCTTGTCTGGCAAGATTGAGGTGACTCAAGCAACTCTTGGCGGGAATGGAGCTCCGGTGGCCGGGCGAATCACAGCAGTTTCGATCGTGGACGCGATCGCCGCGGATCTGCGGAGCCGGATCTTTTCCGGTGAACTCGGTTCCGGCCACACCCTTACCGAAACGGACGTGGCCTCCTCCTACGAGGTGGCTCGTCCCACAGCAAAGGCCTCGATCGAGAAGCTCGTCGCGGAGGGGCTGCTGGACCGCGGGACGCACAAGACCGCCCGCGTGGTGGAACTCGGACCGGATTCCGTGCGGGACATCTATCTGGCCCGCGCCTATTTGGAAAGCGAAGTACTCCGGCGGCTCGCGCGCACCAGGGACGTGCCGGAAGCGGCCGTGCAGGCCAACCGTGACATCGCGGCGCTGCAGACGGGAGCCCCGCTCGACGTCATCGAACCGGACATGCGGTTCCACACCAGCCTGATCGACGCCGTCGGCAACGAACGCATCAGCAGGATGTACCGCTCGCTCGTAGGGGAGGTGCGGCTGTGCATGGTCCGCATCCAGTCCCTGCACCTCCTGGACACCGCATTGATCCAGGCCGAACACCAAAAGATCCTCGAACTCATTGAAGCAGGCCGGGGGGACTCCGCCGCCGAACTGCTCGACGAGCACCTGGGGCGCGCGCGGGAACGGCTGGTCGCCGCCATGGGAGGCACTGCCGGTCCGGAAGCCGGCGCACGCTCCGAACTGCTGCCGGAATAACCGGCACGCCCGCAGCCGGGCCTGCACGCAGGCGCCCGCGCCCCCAGTAGGGCACCCCCGGAGTGGAGAGCGGCTAGCGGACGCGCTCCACGCGCTTCTCGTCCCAGACCGGCTCGGCGGATTCGTACACCTTGCCGTCGGAGCCGAACACCAGGAAGCGGTCGAACGTCCGGGCGAACCAGCGGTCGTGCGTCACGGCCAGGACCGTTCCCTCGAAGTGGTCGATGGCGCGCTCCAGGGCCTCGGCGGAGTGCAGGTCCAGGTTGTCCGTGGGCTCGTCGAGGAGCAGGAGGGTTGCTCCGGAAAGCTGCAGCAGCAGGATCTGGAACCGCGCCTGCTGGCCGCCGGACAGGGACTCGTACTTTTGCTCCGACTGTGATGCCAGGCCGTATCCGTCCAAGGCACCGGCTGCGGCCTCACGTCCCAGTCCCGAGCGGTGTTCGTCGCCGCGGTGCAGGATCTCCAGCAGCGTCTTGCCCAGCAGGTCGGGGCGGACATGCGTCTGCGCGAAGAAGCCTGGACGGATGCGGGCGCCGAGCTTCACGGTGCCATCGTGCGGCACTTCGGCGATGTCGACGTCGGACACCGGCAGGTGTTCCCGCTCGGGATCCGTTCCGCCGGTGGCGAGCAGGCGCAGGAAGTGGCTCTTGCCGGAGCCGTTGGAGCCAAGCACCCCCACGCGGTCGCCGAACCACACCTCGGTGGAGAACGGCTTCATCAGCCCGGTCAATTCCAGCTTTTCGGCCACGATGGCACGCTTGGCGGTACGGCCGCCTTTGAGCCGCATCTGCACGTTCTGCTCGATCGGCAGGGCTTCGGGCGGGCCTGCTTCCAGGAACTTCGCCAGCCTGGTCTGGGCGGCGTGGTACCTATTGGCCATGTCGGAGCGGAAGGCGGCCTTGTTCTTGTACATGTTGACGAGTTCCCTGAGCTTCACGTGCTCCTCGTCCCAGCGTTTGCGCAGCTCCTCGAAGCGGGCGTTGCGGTCCGCGCGTGCCTCCACATAGGAGCCGAACCCGCCGCCGTGGACCCAGGCTCCTGCCCCGTTGATGCCCGGCTCAAGCGTCACGATCCGGCCGGCAGCGTTGTTCAGCAGCTCGCGGTCGTGGCTGATGAAGAAGACGGTCTTCTTGGACTCGTTGAGCTTGGCCTCGAGCCAGCGCTTGCCCGGCACGTCAAGGTAGTTGTCCGGCTCGTCCAGGAGCAGCAGTTCGTCCGGGCCGGCGAAGAGCGCTTCCAGCACCAGCCGCTTCTGCTCACCACCGGAAAGGCTCGACGCCGGGCGGTGCTGCGCGCGGTCGAACGGAAGTCCCAGCGCGGCCATGCAGACCTCGTCCCACACGGTTTCGACGTCGTAGCCGCCGGCGTCTCCCCAGTTCACGATCGCCTGGGCGTACTGCATCTGGGTGGGCTCGTCGTCGTGCTCCATCATGGCCAGTTCGGCCTCGTCGACGGCGCGCGCGGCGGCGGCCAGCGTCGGAGGGGCCGCGGACACCAGGAGGTCGCGGACAGTGGATTCGTCCCGGACCTGCCCCACAAACTGGCGCATGATGCCCATGTTGCCGGACCGGCCGATCACGCCTTCATCCGGGACCAGATCGCCGGAAATGATGCGGAAAAGCGTCGTCTTTCCCGTTCCGTTGGGTCCGATCAGCGCCGTTTTGGTGCCGTCCGGGACCTTGAAGTTCACCCCGTTGAGCAGTTGCGTGCCGTCGGAGAGGAAGTAGTCGATGCCGGAAACGTCAATATGAGCCACGCGTTCAATCTTCCCATGCCCGAGTCCCGGAGTTTTGTCCAGATATCGCGCCTATCCCGGCCCGGAAGTCGCGTTACCTGGACAGAAGCTCCGGTCGAGAAGGCGCCGGGTTAACCGGCGGCGACGAGGAAGTTCTTGAGTAAAGGACCCGATGTTGTGGCTCCCAGGCCGCCTTCTTCGACGAAGACGGCGACGGCGAGGTCGCCGTGCACCGCCACAATCCAGGCGTGCGTCTTGGGCGGGTTCTCATTTCCGAATTCCGCAGTGCCCGTCTTGGCTCCCACGGGTTCCCCCGGCACGGAGGCCAGGAATCCAGCGTGTCCCGAGGTAACCACGGCGCGCATCATGTCGGCCAGCGCGGCCGCTTCCGCCGCCGTGACCGGCTTCTCGGCGGCCTTGGCCGGAGCCGGAGCCGTGGAGGACGATGACGATGTTCCGTCCGCCGTCGGGGTTCCGGACCCCTCGGGGGCTGCCGTGCCGGAGTTGGCTTCCGCGTTCAGCACGAGGACGGGTGACACGGGGGACCCCTTGGCCACGGAGCCGGCCATTACAGCAGCAGCCAGCGGCGAGAGCAGCACCTTGCCCTGGCCGATCATGGAAGCGGCATGCTCGGTGCCCTCCGCTTCGCCGGGAACCGAGCCGAGGAAGGCGGCTGCCCCCAGGCCGGGCGCCTCAACGGCAACACCGAGGGAGGTGGCCGCGGATTCAAGCTGCGCCTGGCTGACGGTGTCGCGGGCCGCAATGAAGGCTGTGTTGCAGGAGTGCGCGAACGCGTCCCGCAGGGTGACGGACCCCAGGGAGCTTTCAGGATAGCCCTCCGCGTTCTTGAACGTACGGCCGTCCACCGTGAGCGTCGGCGTGCATTCAACCTTGGAGTCCGGAGTCAGGCCGTTGCGGATCATGGCCAGGGAATCCACCATCTTGAACGTTGAGCCGGGGGCATACTGGCCCAGCAGGGCCGCGTTGTAGCCGTTGCTGCCAGGTCCTGAAGCTGCTGCCAGGACTGCGCCGCTAGAGGGGCGCAGAGCCACGATGGCGGACGCCGGACCGACTTCCGCCAGGACATCTTCGGCGAGCTGCTGCAGGCGGGGGTCCAAGGTGGTTTTCACCGGCGTTCCCGGTTTCATGTCAGCCTGGAACAGGATCCGGCGGCCTTTGTTGGGCAGTGCCTGCTTCTCGTCAGCCGAGAGCCCTGCCTTTTCGGCATAGACCTGGATTCCGTCGGTGCCGCGGAGCTGTGCGTCGTATTGCTGCTGGAGCCCGCCCGTACCGGTGGTGTCCCCGGCTTTGAGCGTCCCGCCGGATTTTTCGATCTGTTCGGCATTCGCCTCGGCCGCTGTGCCCAGGAGGGCGCGGGCGAAGGTGCGGGTCGGCGCCAGCGGCAGGAGGTCGGCGATGGACGAGGCGCCTGGGATCTGGGCAATCTGTTCGTCGGTAATGGTCCGGCCGTCCTGGCGCAGGGTGATGGCGGTGACGAAAGCGGCGGGGCCGGCAGCCTGTACCTGCTGTGTGTACGCGGCCGGGTCCACTCCCACCAGCTGGGCAAGTTTGGTGGCGGACGCGGCGGGGTCGGCTGAACCCAGCTTGGGCTTGTCGATGCCAACGTTCACCACCGGGCGGTAGGTGACGAGCTTCGCGTCGCCGGCGCCGAGGATATCGGCGCGCTGGGGCGACTGGGCGCCCGCGCCGATGACTTCGCCTTCGGCCAGTTCGGGGGCTAGCAGGGCAGGCTTCCACACGGTCAGCCATTTGCCTCCGGACTTCTTCAGTTCGGCGGAGGCGGTGTATTTCCACTCGCCGGAGCCGATCTTCCAGCTGTAGTTCAGCGGGACCGTCGCGGTGTCCTTCTCTAATGTCAGCTCTCCGGTTTCCACGGCCGGTTTGGCGGGATCGAGAGCCTGGAAGACTTCTTTCAGCTGTTCGTTGGCGGCTGCGGAGTCCTTGCCCTCAAAGGCGACGGAGCCGACGTCAAGCGCAGTCATCGCAGAGGCGAGCTGCTTTGCTGCGTCCTGCGCGCTGGCACGGCCGTCGTCGCAAGCCACCAGCGATCCGCCAATTATGAGTCCGACAAGGGCAAGCGAAAGTTTCTGAAAGTTCCCCACCGCGCCATTATGCCCGCAAGCCCGGACAATGTTCTTGTCACATGGCGCCCGCCCGTGTTTAGGCCCGGATGATCCGGCGCTGCGTGGCCACGGAAATCGCAGCGGTGCGGTTGTCCACGCCGAGTTTTCCGTAGATGTGCACCAGGTGGGTCTTGACGGTGGCCTCGGAGATGAAAAGCTGCCGGGCGATGGCACGGTTCGGCAGTCCCGTGGCGAGCAGCTGCAGCAGCTGGATTTCCCTGGCGGACAGTGCCGGTTCAGGGTTCCGGATCCTGCCCATCAGCCGGGCGGCCACCTCCGGAGCCAGCGCCGTCCCGCCGGCCGCCGCGGAGAGGACGGCCTGCCGGATTTGCTCGGGCGGGGCATCCTTCAGCATGTAACCGCTGGCGCCGGCTTCGACGGCAGCCAGGATATCGGCGTCGGAATCATAGGTGGTGAGGATCAGCACCGGCGGTGCCGGCATGCCCGCCTCGCCGGTCTTGATCTTTTGCGTGGCCGTGACGCCGTCCATGCCCGCTCCCATTTGCAGGTCCATCAGGACCACGTCCACAGGCTCGCCCAGGGTGTGGAGCCTGGCCAGCTGGGCAAGCGCAGCAGCACCGTCGCCGGCTTCGGCGGCCACTGTGATGCCTTCGAAGTCGCTCAGCATGGCCCGGAGCCCGGCGCGTACCACCGGGTGGTCGTCCACTAGCAGGATTCGGATTCCGCTCATGGCCGCTCCCCGTTTGCCGGTTTCCCGGTGGCCGACGCGTCCACCAGCGGGAGCCGGATGGCCACCACTGTTCCCTCGCCCGGAGCGGACTCGATGTCGAGAGTGCCGGCCAGCGCCGCCACCCGTTCCTGGAGGGACCGGAGGCCGTATCCGGAACCATCGTGCGGTTGTGGTCTGTTCGGGTCGACTCCGGATCCCGCCGCTTCCGGGCGGAACCCGACGCCGTCGTCGTAGATATCCATGGCCACTTCGCTGCCTAGAAATGAGAGGGTCACGACGGCGGTGCTTGCCTTTGCGTGGACCCACACGTTCGCCAGGCTCGCCTGTGCCGCGCGGAGGAGGGTGGTGGAGTACGGGTTGGGCAGCTCCACAGGAGTGCCTTCGAGGTCGAAGCGGCACCGAAGGCCAGCCCCGCGTGCCGCTGCCTCGGCCTCGGTCTTCTCGCAGAGCCGGCGCAGGCTCCCCGCCAGGGACATCTGCTCAAGCGCCGGGGACTGCAGGTCGCGGACAAAGTTGCGCGCCTCGGCAAGGTTGGCGGACGCAGTTTCCTGCACCGTGCGGAGCCGTTCGCGGGCTGTGGCGGTGTCGCCGTCGACGAGTGCCTTTTCAGCCGAGCGGCCCATCAGCACGATGCTCGAGAATCCTTGGGCCAGGGTGTCGTGTATTTCGCGGGCCAGCCGTGCCCGCTCGGTGAGGGTTCCGGCGTCGTGCTGGCTGCGGGCCAGTTCGCCGCGCGTCCGTCGCAACTCCTCGGCCGCGAGGCGCTGGTTCTCGGCCTCAAGGTACAGCGCCCGGTACGCGAGGCCGGTAATCACGGCGAACGCCGCTCCGAATACCGGCCCCAGCACCATCGGCAGCTCCAGGGCCGGGCCGGCCGCGCCTCTGTTGTGGAACCAAAGCGCCACCACAACCAGCACGGTGGACGCCGCAATGACCGGGAGGGCCGCACGCCGCCGCAGTACGTGGAGCTGCAGGAAGAAGAGTGGAAAGGCCAGCCAGACGAAATCCGCGCTGGCCCAGATGAGTACCAGCCACAGGGCCGAGACTGCCCCGAGCCACCATGGTGCGTATCGCCGCGGATCAAAGCGCTTCGCATCCGTGGAGTGGCGTTTCTCCAGGATCGTGCCGATGAGGTAGACGGCTGCGAGCACCATGGCAAGGACCAGGGAAAGCCAGCCCGACAGGGCCGGACCGGACATCAGGACGCGCGCCATAGCTACCAGGAGCAAGACGGCGAAGCCCACGTGGAGGCTGATTCTCAGGAGCCGCAGGATTATCGCGGAACCGCTGGGTTCGCTTTGGATCACCACGTGCCTCGCATCAATCCAGCGTATCCTCCACGACTCCCGTTTCAAGGTGAAATCGGGCCCGGCGGCCGGAGATCAACCATTTGGTTGAGCCGCTGCTCCACCCGGTGTCTCCGGATGGCCAACCGGGAGGCCGATGTGCGCTGCCGTCCGTGGCGGAAGAGTGGGAAACAGCACCACACCACCACGAAAGGAACCACGTGTTTCTCGCCATTCGCGATCTCCGCTTTGCCAAAGGCCGCTTCGTCCTGATGGCAGCAGTCATCGCCCTGATCACCTTGCTGCTCGTGATGCTCTCGGGACTGACTGCCGGCCTGGGCAACCAGTCAACCTCGGCGATCGCCGGGCTGCGGACCGACCAGATAGTCTTCGGGGCCCCGGCGGGCACTCCGGCCAAGGCGTCGTTTACCGAGTCGGAAGTGACCCGGGAGCAGCTGGCCGCCTGGTCCGCGCAGGACGGCGTTGCCGGGGTGGAGGCGCTCGGGATCAGCCAGGTCCGAGCGCAGGCCGTTGGCACGGCCGGTTCGCCTGGCGGCACCGCAAACGTGGCAGTCTTCGGCGGCAGTAACGGGCTGTCCGCGGGCCCGGCCAGCCCCATGCCTGATCCCGCGGACGACGGAACGGTCGTGGTGGGCGAAACCCTCGCAGCGGACCTGCATCTCAGCCCCGGCAGCCTCCTGGCAGTGGGCGGCGTCGAACTTGCCGTTGCGGGCATCGTTCCTGACCAGTGGTATTCACACACCGGCGTCGTCTGGACCTCGTTGAGTGACTGGCGGCAACTGGCCCGCATCGGCAGCGGGTCCCTGGGCACCGTACTGGCCGTGACGTTCGACGCCGGCGCCCAGGTTGACGTGGACGCCGCCGATGCTGCGGCCGGGACGGTCAGCACCACCCGCGACGGTTCGTTCCAGGCCCTCGGATCCTTCAAGAGCGAGAACGGCTCGCTGATGTTGATGCAGGCGTTCCTGTACGGCATCTCCGCCCTTGTGATCGTGGCCTTCCTGACGGTGTGGACCGTTCAGCGGACCCGGGACATTGCCGTGGTCAAGGCGATGGGCGGGTCGCCCGGCTACGTACTCCGGGATGCAATGGGACAGGCCCTGATGGTGCTGGCCGCGGGGACATTTGCCGGCGGCGGAACGGGCCTGCTCGGCGGGTACCTGGCGGCACAGGCGGCGCCGTTCCTGCTCACCCCCGCCACCACGCTGGTGCCCATCGCCGGCATCCTGCTCCTGGGCCTGTGCGGTGCAGCAGTGGCCGTCCGCGGCGTGACCAGGGTTGACCCCCTGCTTGCCCTCGGCGGCAACTGACTCCGCCCCCATGATCCTTCCACATTTATATTCCCTGAAAGGCATACTCCATTGGATACCCCGCTCAACCTGGTCAACGTGACGCTCGAGTACCCGGACGGAGACACCACCCTCAAGGCACTGGACTGCGTGAACCTCGCACTCGGCACAGGGGAATTTCTCGCCCTCGTAGGACCGTCGGGATCCGGCAAGTCCTCCATCCTTGCAGTCTCAGCGGCGCTCATCCGTCCCACCTCGGGCGTGGTGACCATCGACGGGCAGGAGGCCAACGGCCTGCGCGACGCTGAGCTGACAGCCCTGCGCAGGGAACGGATCGGCATCATCTTCCAACAGCCGAATCTTCTGCCGTCCCTGACCGCGGCCGAGCAGCTTCTCCTCGCGGACCATCTGCGCGGGAAACCCCTGGCTGCGGCCCGCAGGCGCGCCGACGAGCTTCTGGACGTCGTCGGACTCGGTACCGTGCGGGACAAGCGTCCGCATCAGCTGTCCGGCGGACAGCGTCAACGCGTCAACATCGCCCGCGCCCTGATGGGCCGCCCCAAGGTGCTTCTGGTGGACGAACCTACCGCCGCCCTGGACCACGAGCGGAGCGGGGGCATCATCCGGCTCCTGCGCGAGGTCACGGACGAATTCAATGTGGCCACTGTGATGGTCACCCACGACACCGAATTCGTGCCAATGACAGACCTCGTGGCCAGCGTGCGCGACGGGCGGATTTCTGCCCTTCAGCCCGCCAAAGCCCCGTCACGGGCGTCATCGTAAGCTTCCCTGGCGCCCAGAATGCCGGCGACATTTGACTCAGCCCATTCCCTGAGCACGGTCAGCGGACCCAACAGGGACACCCCGAGGTCAGTCAGCTGGTAGTCAACGCGGGGCGGGACCTGGGCGAACACCGTTCTGGTGATCAGCCCGTCCCGTTCCAGCGCCCTGAGCGTCTGGGTAAGGACCTTGGGGGTAATTACGTGGACATGCTTGCGCAGTTCGGAGAAACGGACCGGTCCGTCCGCCAGGACCTGCACCACCAGGGAGGCCCATTTGTCACCGACCCTCTGAAAGACAACCCGCGAGGGGCACTTCGGATCCATGATGTCTCCGCCCGGCCAGGCGACAAGTTGGTTGGTATCGATTAGGCAGCCTCGTTTCTTCTGCGCCCCTAGGTATCCTAGAGATACTGTGAATTTCTACGATACCCAGTCCGAGGAGCGGCATGAAAATCGCGGTGTACGGTGCCACCGGCATGGTGGGCGGCCAGATCGTCAAGGAATCGCTGCGGCGGGGCCACAAAGTCACCGCCATTTCGCGGACAGGCGCTGCACTCCCCGGCGCCACGGCCTGCAGCGCGGAACTGGCAGACACACGCATGTTCGCGAGCGTTGCCAGCGATCACGACGCCGTGGTGCTGGCCACGGTGCCCAGTCGCACGGGCGGTGATCACGGCGAATGGCTGGCCGCCATGAAGGCAGCTTTCGGCAGTGCCGGTACAACGCGCCTGCTGGTGGTAGGGGGCGCCGGCGCACTCGAAATCAACGGTGTGCGCCTGTGTGATTCGCCCGATTTTCCTGAGCCCTACCGCCCCGAAGCCCGCACCATGGCCGCCGCCTACGATGAAATTCGATCCGCTCCGGAGTCGCTTAACTGGACCATGCTGGCGCCCGCCCCAGTCATGCAGCCGGGCATCCGCACCGGCAAGTATGTGACGGCGGACAACTCACCCGCCGGCCGGTCCATCACTACCCAGGACTTTGCCGCAGCAATGCTGGACGAGTTGGAAAATCCGGCCCACCATCGGGCGCGCTTCACAGTTGCGAACACGGACGCCAGCGCGGTCGGCGAGCCGGGATACCCCGTTTCCTGATCTGGCGGACCGTACCACGGCCCCCGCAGGCCGAGGCCACCGGAGCCGGCGCTACAGGCCAAGCCGGGGAAGCGGCAACCCGAATATGTCTTTGAGGGCATATTTCGCGGCGTGGAAGCCGGGCATGCCGGTAACGCCGGGACCGGGAGGGGTGGAGGAGGAGCACAGGTACACGCCCGGCAGGGGAGTTCGCCACGGGACGGGACTGACCACTGGCCTCTGTATCAGCCCGCGGAGGTCCATCAAACCCGCCGCGAAGTCGCCGCCCACGTAGTTCTGGTTGTATACAGCCAGTCCGGCCGCCGTCGTCACCTGCACCTGGACCACAAGGTCACGGAAACCAGGGGCAAAACGTTCCAATTGCGCCGTCACAGCCTCCGCCATGTCCTTGGTTGATCCAGCCGGAACATGGCAGTACGTCCACAGGATGTGCCGTCCTTTCGGGGCGCGGGAATCGTCAAACCGCGAAGGCTGGGACACCAGGACGTAGGGACGATCCGGGTGCTTTCCGGCAGCCACCTGGTTTTCGGCTTCGGCCATCTCGGCTCGCGTGCCGCCCACGTGGACGGTGCCGGCGTCCGCCAAGTCCGCCGCTTGCCACGGAACCGGTCCGGCCAGGATGAAATCAACCTTGCAGGCGGCGTTCCCGAACCGATATGACGCCAGGGACCGACGGTACCCGGCGGGCAACCTGTCTCCGGAAAGCCTGAGCAGTGCCGGGGGCGCTATATCCAGGAGTGTCGCCCTGACCGCCGGCAGTTCCGCCAGGGAATCGATCCGCCGCCCGGTTTCCACGGACCCGCCGTGCGCTTCGATGTCCCGGACCATGGCGCTGGCGATGGAAGCTGACCCGCCCGTCGGAATAGGCCAGCCCTGCGCATGCGCCAGCGTGCCCAGCATGAGCCCTGCACCGGCGGGTGCCAGCGACGGCAAGGCGCCCACGGAGTGCGCGGCAACACCAGTCAGGAGGGCCGGTGCCAGATCGTCCCTGAATCTGGTGTTCCATGCCGGTGAGCCCTGTTCAAGGCTCCGCAGGCCGAATAGCACTGCCGCAACGGGGTCGTGCGGGATCCGCAAGAGCTGGTTGAGGGTGAAGTCGGCAACGCCGGCGGCCCGGCGGACGAGGGGTGCCATCAGGCGGTGGTACGCGGGGCCGTCCCGTCCGAGCCCCTCAGCAGTGCGGTCCAGGGAGCGGTACGCCAGCGCAGCCCGGCCCCCGTCCAGGGGCGACGCGAAGGAGAGCTCGGGCGTGATGAGGTGGATTCGCCGTGCCAGCTCGAAGGCCTGGAAAAAGGGGGAGGCCAGCGCCATCGGCTGGACTGCCGAGCAAATATCATGCAGGTGGCCGGGCTGCATCAGTTCGGAGGTCCGAAGGCCGCCGCCGGGAGTGGCTGCCTCCTCAAACACATGAACCTTGAGGCCGGCGCGGGCCATTGTTACCGCTGCGGCAAGGCCGTTGGGACCGGAGCCGACGACGGCGACGTCAGGCATCGCGGGCCGCCCTCCGCCAGGGGAGCACCGAAGCGGCAGGGTTCGCCGGATCCAGTCGCAACCAGTCGGGTGCGCCGTCGAACGGCCCTCCTTGGGGATCGTCCAGCGAGTGGCGGCGGATGATGTCGTAGCCCGGGTCCCAGATATCCCAGGCGACCCGGACCATCAGGTATGCCGTGGCAATCATGTGCAGGCCCACCGCCAGCACGTAATAGGGCATATCAATGTTGTGCTGGGTCGGGCCCCCGCTCGTTACCTGCCCGAGGTACATCCAGACCGCCGCCCAGTGCAGGCCTTCGATTCCCTGCCAGATCAGGAAGTCGCGCCAGCGCGGGCGGGCCAGGGCCAGAAGGGGGATCAGCCAGATAACGAACTGCGGTGAATACACCTTGTTGGTCAGGATGAATGCCGCAACTATCAGGAACGCCAGCTGGGCGAGCCTGGGTCGGCGCGGTGACGTCAGCGCCAGCAAGGCGATGAGCACGCAGCTGATGAGGAACAGGTTGAGGGCAAGGGTGTTGATCGCTTCGGGCCCCAGGGGCATCCATTGCAGGCGCCCGGCCACCAGGTTGTAGGCGAACCAGGGGGAGCTGTAGCCGGCCGGGCGGTCCTCGGTGAACTGGTAGAAGTACTTCCAGCCGGAGGGGTTCATCGCGGCGATGGGGAGGTTGATGGCGAGCCATGCGGCGGCGGCCGCGGCGGCGGTGACCAGCAGGGGTCGGATCTTTCCGGTCCGCAGCGCCAGCAGGAGGATCGCCCCGAAGATCAGGACCGGGTAGAGCTTGGTGGCCGTGCCCAAACCGATCAGGACGCCGGCCAGCACCAGCCGGTCACGGGAGAAGAAATACATCCCGACGGCCAGCAGGCACACGGCCCACATGTCCCAGTTGATCACCCCGGCGAGGATGATACCGGGGGCCACCGCCACCATAGCGGCGTCCCACGGCCGGCGCCGGCTCATGCGCGCAGTTGCGAGGACCGTGACGATCCAGACGGCGGCGATGAGAGTGGCATTGACGTCGAAGTAGCCGAGAATGCGTGCATCGGTGGGGCCCTGCCCCGGGACCAGCATGGCTGTCAGGCCCGCGATGATTCCCATCAGGACGGGATATTCGAAGAAGCTGCCTTCACTGAAAAAGGGAAAGGTGCCATCGCCCAGTCCGCGGTTGCGGAAAAGCTCCGGGAAATCCGAATAACAGGTGGAGTAGAACTGTCCCGGCGACTCCCAGCCGTTTGCGCGGCAGTAGTTCTTGACCATGATGCTTGCCAGGGCGGCCAGAACCGTGAGGATGATCAGAACGCGTTCAACGGTGAAAATACCCGGCGAGACGACTCCGGGTTCAGCCCGGCGCCCCATGGGCCCGCCGATCAGCTCGGTGAAGTTCCTGAGCAGGAGATCACTTCGGCTCGGGATAACCAGGCGGGACCGTTTCCGGTGCGCCGGCGGCATTGTCTCCTGCATGCCTCGAGCTTACCGTCGCAGCCGCGCACCAGTCGTCCCGGCCTGACGGCTGTACCGGCCAACAAAAGGCCCACGCGTCGCCGCCTGGGCCTTTTGTGCATAAATTTTGCTCGCCGCCATTGGATCTCCTGGATATGTCCGTTACCGGCTGCAGCGCGGTAGTTGAGGGAACGACGGTCGCCTACTCAGCGAATGACGCCACCCATCTGGTGCAGGACGACATACACGTCTTCACGGTTCTGGTCGAGGAGCTGGCCGTTGAACAGCGTCTTCTCCTTCATCGCCGGCTGCCAGCCAAAGCGCAGAACGGCACGGAGCCTTTTCATCATGGTTACCTCCTTCCGGGGTGTTGTCAGGCGTCGTCGGCCACGGTCGACGTGTTGCATGGTGCTGGCAGTGCTGCTCACTTAGGGTCCTTTGATGAGTGTTTGCGCCCGGAATTGGGCATGACGAATAGGGCCAGTTAATTGACGGAATTAATGGCAGTAATTAGGCATAGGAATGCCCGGTGAATTGGCTCCGGAATAAAGACCGAAGCAATTGGTGGATTTCGCCAAGCGAAGAATGGCTCCAAGATGCAGCTACGCCACAGACCCCAACAAGAAGCCGGGTTCCGAACTATGGGGTGTTGCGTAACCGCATGGGGCCCGCTTTACGGCTGGCTGCCGGGGAGCTTCCCGAGTCAGGATGCCGCCACAAGGATTCGGCCGGAAGGCCGGAATCGCCAGGTTAGGAGGCAGTCACTCCGTGAAAAGGGCGCGCGACAGCAGCAGAGGCCGGGGTGGCGGTGATGGTCATCTTCCATCCGCTAGTCAAAGTAATCATTTCTCCCAACCTCCTTTTCTGTTCTGCCGCTGTTCGGTTGACTAACCGGACAGCACGCGCCGATGACCCTGGCAAAACGCACTGGAGTCAGGAATAAAATTACACCAGCATTGGTGCATTTGACTAGCGGATTTGAAGAATTGCAGGAAATATTTGATAAATCGTCTTTATAGTCCCCAGCGGACCACGGCCGGGGTCTTCTTGTCCCACCCCAGCGTGCAGACTTTGGCCGTCCCCAGGATGAAATGCCGGCCCTCGTGCGGGTCCAGTCCCAACCAGCGTGCGGTCAGGATCCTGGAGAAGTGTCCATGGGCCACAATCAGTACGTTGTCCAGTCCGGATTCCAGCACGCGGGCCACAATTTTGTCCGCCCTTGCAGCCACTTCCTCAAGGGCCTCGCCGTTGGGCACGCCGTGCGTCCAGATCAGGTACTCCGGGTTGTCCTTGCGGATCAGGTCGGAACTGATGCCTTCGTAGTCGCCGTAGTTCCATTCCACTGCCAGGGGTTCCTGTTCAGCGTCGGGGAATCCCGCCAGTTCCGCCGTCCGGCGGGCGCGCCGCAGGGGTGAGGTGAGCACCAGGTCGAAGTCAACACCGTCGAGAATCTTCCGTGCCTCCACGGACTGCTGCTCGCCCTCCACCGTCAGGGGCAGGTCGGTGAGCCCGGTGTACTGGCCGCTCTTGGACCATTCAGTCTCACCGTGGCGCAGGATCCAAAGCTGGGGGCGTGCGGTGCTGTTAAGTGAAATCACTTATGACTCCTCGGTAGTGGAAAGTTCGACGCCGGCGGCCGGCTGCTGTTCTGCGGCCTCGGGCTGGCTTGCCCACCACTCGCGCAGCCTGGCCTCGGCCACTGCGGGATCGAGCGGCCCGTGCTCCATGCGCTCTTCAAGCAGGAATTTGTAGGCCTTGCCCACCACCGGCCCGGGCTTCAGCCCGAGCAGGGCCATGATCTGGCCGCCGTCAAGGTCAGGCCGGACCGCTTCCAGCGATTCCTGCTCGCGCAGCGCCGCAATGCGCGCCTCGAGGTCGTCATAGGCGAAGGAAAGCCTGTCGGCCTTGCGCTGGTTGCGTGTGGTCACATCCGACCGCGTTAACCGGTGCAGGCGTTCCAGGAGGGGCCCGGCGTCCGTCACGTAGCGGCGGACGGCGGAGTCGCTCCACCCGGCCTCGCCGTAGCCGTAGAAACGCATATGCAGCTCCACCAGGCGTGCCACGGCCTTGATGGTGTCGTTGTCGAAGCGGAGGGCCTTCATCCGCTTCTTGGTCAGTTTGGAGCCCACCATGTCGTGGTGGCGGAAGCTCACGGCACCGCCGGGTTCGAAACGGCGCGTCGCCGGCTTGCCGACGTCGTGCATAAGGGCAGCAAACCGCAGCACAAAATCGGGGCCGGGCACGGCGCCGTCGGAATCCGTCTCCAGGGATGCGGCCTGCTCAAGTACCTGTAGGGAATGCTGGTAAACGTCCTTGTGGCGGTGGTGTTCGTCCGCTTCGAGCCGCAGCGCGGAAACTTCCGGCAGGACGAATTCGGCCAGGCCGGTGTCCACCAGGAGGTCGATGCCCACGCGGGGATGAGCTCCGCAGATGAGCTTCACCAGTTCCTCGCGGATACGTTCCGCGGAAATGATGGTGATCCGTTCCGCCATCTGCGTCATCGCCTGCTTAACGTCCTCGCGGACCGCCACACCGAGCTGGGAGGCGAAGCGGGCGGCCCGCATCATGCGTAGCGGGTCATCGGAAAAGGACGACTCCGGCGAACTTGGAGTGGCCAGAACGGAGGCATGGAGGTCGCGGACGCCGCCGAACGGATCAACCAATTCCATCGAGGGCAGCCGCAGCGCCATGGCGTTGATGGTGAAGTCCCGGCGCAGGAGGTCATCCGTGAGGGATGACCCGAACGCGACGACGGGCTTGCGTGACTCCGGGTCGTAAGCCTCGGCGCGGTAGGTGGTGATCTCAATCTGGAAGCCGGACTTCCGCATACCGATGGTGCCGAATGCCCGTCCGATCTCCCAGAAGTTGTCCGCCCATTTCTTGATGAGCGCCAGAGTCTGGTCCGGTGTGGCGTCCGTGGTGAAGTCAAGGTCAGGGGAGAGCCTGCCCAGGAACAGGTCACGAACGGGGCCGCCCACCAGCGACAATTCGTGTCCGGCGTCGACGAAGCGCTGCCCGAGCTCCAGGACCACCGGGTCCACCTGGAAATCGACGGTGTGCGGGTCGGACTTTTGATGTGCGTGCGCCATAGTTACTTAAGCTTGTCAGAAAACCATGCCAACAAGCACCAATCGGGGCCGCCTAACCGCGCCGTTACACCGTGGCTTCCGGAATCTACGTCATACGCAGTCCACTTTCTTGTCATGTTCCGGTCATCAGGAACGGGCAAGAGTCGTTAGAGTGGACTTCATGGCCCATCCCGTACCGAGTGCTCCTGGCAGGAGGACAAACCCACCGTTGCCGTCGGCAATCGGTGCCCATGTCGCGCCCGCCCAGCACTCGGGACCGGCCTCGCTGCCCACCGTTGAGGAAATCTCCGCCGGCGGCGTTGTTGTTGACACGTCCGACGGCGAACTGAGGGTTGCGATCATCGCCCGCCTCAACCGCGGGGGACGCCTCGAGTGGTGCCTGCCGAAGGGCCATCCGGAGGGCAAGGAAAAGAACGAGGAAGCGGCCGTCCGCGAGATCGCCGAAGAAACCGGCATCAGCGGAAGCATCCTGGCCCCGCTGGGCAGTATCGACTACTGGTTTACCGTCAGCGGACACCGCGTCCACAAAACCGTCCACCACTACCTGCTCCGGGCCACGGGCGGCGAGCTGACTATCGAAAACGATCCCGACCAGGAAGCCGTGGATGTCGCCTGGGTGCCCATCCAGGAGCTCGCCCGCAAGCTGTCTTTTCCGAATGAGCGCCGCATCGCGGACCTCGCCAGGGAAGTCCTTCCGGATCACCTCTGAGGTTCTGTGACTGATTCCAAGACCGTCCAGCCCAGCGAGGCCCGCTCCAGTGCCGTCATGGCGGCCGGAACACTCGTCTCCCGGTTCCTGGGCTTCGGCAAGACCTGGATGCTGGGTGCAGCCCTTGGCCTCGGCTCCACGGTCAATGACACCTTTATCAATGCCAACAACCTTCCCAACCTGATCTTCCTCCTCGTGGCCGGTGGTGTGTTCAACGCCGTCCTGGTGCCCCAGATCATCAAGGCCAGCAAGGCCCCGGACAGGGGAGCGGACTACATCAGCCGCCTGCTCACCCTGGCTGTCCTGGTGCTTCTCAGCCTGACGTTGCTGGTGACCCTCCTGGCGCCGTGGGTTATTGAGCTGACCACGCAGGGCTATTCGGCGGAACAGAAATCACTCGCGGTTTCCTTCGCCTTCTGGTGCCTGCCCCAGATCTTCTTTTACGGCCTGTATGCCCTGCTCACGCAGGTTCTGAACGCCAACGGGGCGTTCGGACCGGCAATGTGGGCACCTATCCTGAACAACATCGTGGCCATCGCCGGCCTGGGCATGTTCATCTGGATCCTCGGGGCCAACGTCACAAATCCCCACACCCTGGACAACTGGGGACCCACCCAGACGTTCCTTATCGCCGGGTTTTCCACCATCGGCGTGGTGGCCCAGACGGCCATCCTGCTGATTCCGGTATTCCGGCTCCGGCTGGGACTCCGTCCAAGGTTTGGTTGGCGCGGAGTGGGCCTGGGGCAGGCCGCAAAACTGAGCGTCTGGACGCTCCTTACTGCCGCCGTCGGCCAGCTCGCCTTCCTGTACGTAATGCGCATTGCCACTATTCCGGGTACCGAACGCCTGCGCCTCGAGCGTGCCGGGGATCCGGCGGCCGGGTTCCTCCCGGGCAACGCCGTGCTGGAAGTGGCCAGCCAGCTATACCTGCTGCCGCACTCGATCATCGCCCTCTCGCTGGCCACCGTTCTGTTCAACAGGATGACGCGGGCCTCCCAGGACGGCGACAGGGCGGCCTTGCGGGACGCCCTGTCCCACGGCCTGCGGACCATGGCAGTGGCCACGGTCTTTGGCGCATTGGCTCTCTTCGCACTGGCCGGACCGCTGGGCATGTTCTTCTCCGGCGGCAAGGTGCAGGACGGCGTGATGCTCGCGCAGACCCTGACCATCCTGGCCCTCAGCACGCCGTTCATGAGCGCCAACTTCATGATGTCCCGGGTCTTTTACGCCAACGAGGATGCCCGCACGCCCTTCTACATCCAGCTGGTCCTGGCGATCGTCAACGTGGTTGCGGCCTTCGCCATCCAGTTCTTGCCGTACAACCAGATCATCTTTGCCATAGCCATCCTTTACACGGGCGGCAACATCCTGTCCGTGATTGTGAGTGCGCACTTTCTCCGCCGCCTTCTGGGGCACCTTGACGGCCCCCGCATCGCCAATTCGTACATACGGATGGGTTACGCGGCACTGGGTTCCGCCGTGGCCGGCGCCGGTGCGCTATGGCTCATGGGCAGCTACAGCGCCGACGGGTTCGCCTGGAGCGGCCGGATCGAGGCCTTGGTGACCGTCGTCGTCGTCGGGCCTGTGATGCTCGTGGCGTACCTGTTCCTGCTCAAGCTCTTCCGCGTCACGGAACTCCGCGACCTGCTGCAGCCGCTTCTCGGCAGGCTGGGGCGGCGGTCCGCCCCAACTGCACCGGCGGACACCGCAGCGGATAAGGCGCGGGATACCGCCGGGCTCCGGGGACGCACGACGCCGGAGCGCGCCACCGTTTCGGTTGACACCGGCCTGATCCCCCGAATTTCCGGAGAGTTCGATGCGGCATCGTTCCGTGCGGGACCGCAGGTTGAGGAACCGGCACCGGACCATGACGCGCACCAAACCGCTTCCGCGGGTGAATACCTTCCGTCCGAGGATGTGCCCACCACCGCGCGGGGTAGCATCATGCGCGAGGAAATCCCGCTGCCCGGGCGCCGTACCTTCCAGGGAACGGCCGGCCGCAACCCGCACTTCAGCACCCGCTCGGGAGGTCGGCGGAAGAAAAAGAGGTGAACTGCCGCGGTTTCACCGTGCCTGTCTCACACGGCCGTAACGCACCATCGGCTAGGATCAGAAGCTAACTAGGGTAGTAGTAACAGACCAGAAATTAACCGGCTAACCGGCGTATCCGCTTTGGCATGATTGAGGCGGGGATTCCCCGGGCAGTCTAGGAGGAACCCGTGTCCCACCCGATCGATGTTGGATCAGTGCTCGGCGGCCGCTACAAGGTCACCGCCACCGTATTGACCTCACACGACCATGATCTGGTGCTGGATGGTGTTGACCAGGTCCTCAACCGGCCGGTGAGCATCCTGGTTGCGGGTCCGGATAACGCGGAGCAGGTGGCCCAGAGCGCCCGCGAGGTTGCCACCGGGGAACGGCCCGGAAACGTGCAGATCCTCGATCTTGGCGTCAGCGAGTCCACCACCTACCTGATCACCAACCACACGTCAGCCGCCGATCTCCTGGACCTCGTGGTTGCCTCCAACCCGCCCTATGTGGAGCCCTTCTTCACGGACACGCTGGGCAGCGAGATTTTCGGTACCGCCCGGTCCCACGAGCCGGAAACATATGACGGCCTGTACGACGAGGAAGAAGTCGACGCCGGCTACATCAACTACGGCAACAACCAGCCGGCCGGCCAGGACCGCAAGCCCACGTCCCCGCCGGTTGTCCCTCCCGTGGTGCCGCCCCGCACCGCGCCCGTTCGCCCGACGTCGGCCCCCTCCGTCGGCTCCTCGGGATCCGACTCGGGCCAGGCACGCGGGCATGGAGCCGGCGCTGCTGCCGCTGCTGGAGCCGCTGCCGGCGCAGCCGGGCTCGCTGCCGGTGGCGCAGCGGCTGGCAAAGCGTCCCGGGAACCCACCACTGCACCTCAGGCGACCACCCCGCAGCAGGCCGTACCCGCCGGCCGGAACACCGAAAACCCCAACGCCCAGGCCCGCGCAGAAGCCGAATCGCCCAAAGTCTCCCTGTGGGCGAACAACGACTATGACTACCCGGAAGAAGAGGCGCCCTCCACCGGGCCGGCCAGGACCGCCCGCGAACGGATGGCAGCCACATTCCCGGCATTCGCCGGTGGCGGTCGGGGCGACGAAGCGGACGAATATTACGACGACGACGAGCCACCGGAGCGCGAGCCGCGGTCAATGCGGTGGCTCGTAGGAGGGCTGCTTGCTGCCGTGCTAGTGGTCGGCCTCATCTTTGCCGTCTCCAACCTCGGGAGCCTCTTCAAGAGCGAGCCCCAGAGCAACCCCGCTCCCGGAACCTCAAGCAGCGCGTCCCAGCCACAGACCAGCGGCGAGCCGACAGCAAGCCAGTCCACAGCGCCGGCCGCAGGTCCGCCCGCCGTCGAGGGCGTCTCCCGCCTTGGCGACTTCGATTTTGCCGCCACCTACGATGGTGACCTTTCAAAGACGTTCGACGGCAATGCGGCAAGCTACTGGTCGGACATGGAGTTTGCAACGGACAACTGGGGCGGGCTGGCTCCCGATGTTTCCCTGGTGGTGAAGCTGAAGAGCCCCTCGAAGGTTTCGTCCATCACGCTCAGCCAGCTTGGCGGCTCCGGAGGCAATATCAGCGTGCTGACAAATGACCGTCCGTCCCTGGAAGGCGCCAAGCAGGTCGGGACCAACAGCTTCACCTCACCGGATCTGACCATGCCGCTCCCGGAGCCGGTCACTGCCCAGTACGTGATCGTGTCCATCAAGAACCTGCCCAAGCTGGCTGCACCGAAAACCCGCTTCGGCTATGGTCTCCGCCTCGGCGAGATCAAGGTCCAGTAGCGGGCTGACCCCCGGCCAATACGGGGCTGCCCCGGGCCAGAGCACCTTCTGTGCCCGGTAACACGGCTTTTTCCGGAACGACTAGGCGGTACCCTGAGTGGTGGCGTCTTGTTGGCCTACCTCCATGCCCGGAATATTCAGGATCAACAATGGGTTGTGCCATGTGGCCGGCCAGCAAAAGCAGGCGCATCGACTAAGGAAGAGGTTCACCGTTCAGTGAGCACCGCAGAAAACACCGCGTCCCAAGTACGTGATGTCATCATCGTCGGCTCCGGCCCTG
Source organism: Arthrobacter sp. LjRoot78 (assembly GCF_964254335.1). NCBI lineage: Bacteria > Bacillati > Actinomycetota > Actinomycetes > Micrococcales > Micrococcaceae > Arthrobacter > Arthrobacter sp. LjRoot78. Next base: position 4,626,619 of record NZ_CAXUTG020000001.1, read on the forward strand.
CAGGCTACACGGCTGCAGTTTATACGGCACGCGCCAACCTTAAGCCGCTGCTCCTTGCCGGTTCCGTCACTGCCGGCGGGGAGTTGATGAACACCACCGACGTGGAAAACTATCCCGGATTCCCTGAAGGCATCATGGGTCCCGACCTCATGGAGAACTTCGAAAAGCAGGCCGCCCGGTTCGGCACGGAGATCCAGTTCGAGGACGTCACGGCTTTGGATCTCGACGGCGACATCAAATCCGTCACCATCGCGACGGGGGAGACCTTCCAGGCTCGCGCCATTATCCTGTCCACCGGATCGGCTTACCGTGAGCTCGGCCTACCGAACGAAAAGCGACTCTCAGGCCACGGCGTTAGCTGGTGTGCAACCTGTGATGGTTTCTTTTTCAAGGACCAGGACATCGCGGTCATCGGCGGCGGCGACTCCGCCATGGAAGAAGCACTGTTCCTCACCAAGTTTGCCGAGTCCGTCACCGTGGTGCACCGCCGGGACACGCTCAAGGCTTCCAAGATCATGGGTGACCGCGCACAGGCCCACGAAAAGATCAACTTTGTGTGGAACACCGCTGTTGAAGATGTCCTCGGCGGCGATAAGGTCACAGGCTTGAAGCTGAAGAACCTCGTTGACGGCAGCGAATCCGAATTGGCTGTCACCGGCGTATTCGTAGCCATCGGAAACGATCCACGCACCGAGCTCATCAAGGACACCCTGGAAATCACTCCGGCCGGCACCATTGCCGTTGAAGGGCGCAGCTCCAAGACGAGCGTCAAGGGTGTATTCGCTGCCGGCGACGTTGTAGACCCCACCTACCGCCAGGCCATCACCGCCTCCGGCTCCGGTTGCGTGGCAGCTATCGACGTCGAGCACTATCTCGCAGACTTCCACGCCTAACAGCGCACTATTGATCCGAAGGGAAACAACAAAACAATGAGCAACGCGAAAGACGTAACCGACGCAAGCTTCAGCACGGATGTACTCTCGGCCGACAAGCCGGTCATCGTGGACTTCTGGGCCGAATGGTGCGGTCCCTGCCGCAAGCTGGGCCCTATCCTGGACGAGATCTCCGTTGAGTACAGCGAGAAGGTCAATGTCGTCAAGGTAAACGTAGATGACAACCCGGCAATCGCAGCCGAATACGGCATCACGTCCATTCCCGCCGTCTACCTGTTCCAGGGTGGCGAGGTGAAGAACACCGTTATCGGCGCCAAGCCGAAGCAGTTCTTTGAGAAGGAATTTGCTGACGTCCTGTCGTAGTACGCTGACCGTCTAAGCGGCATCATGCGTAGCCCGGCAACCCGGGATACTAAAAGCGGTCGCCATCACCTGGACAGGTGGTGGCCACCGCTTTTCTGTCCTTGGCTTTGCTGGCTATGGCCGAGTAGCGGGCGCGATGGCCGGGGTCGCGAGTGACGGCGTACAGGGCTGGCTACGAGTTGCCGGTCAGGGGACTGGCCGGCGGCAGCCTGGCGGACGGGGCACTGGCGGCCTGGCAACCTGGCGGACGGCAGGCCCTCGCGGACGGGGCACTGGCGGCCTGGCAACCTGCCCACGAGCTGTTTCGGGGGAGCGCTCGACCTACTCCCATCGGATAGAAGCGTGCCCAGCGGGGTGACCGGCATTCCACAACTCCGGCTGGTTGTTTCGGATCGAGATTGTCTTCAGGATTGGCCCACGGTGCGAAGTGGCTCACGGCCTCGAATGGCGGGGCCACTTGGGGGACTTGCCGTGCATTCTAGCGTCGCCGTCGTCTCGCTGAACTAGTCGAGGAGCTCCTTAGGTATCTGACTGTGTCGGGGCCAGATCCGATCTGGGGCGTCGCCGCCAAATGCTGATCGATCCTCGTCCAAGCCTGCGAGTGTTTCACGTGAAACACTGTCACCCCTGTTCCCAGTGGGCACGCAAACTTCCCAGTGGCCACGCGAACCTGGGCGAGTCCACATGGTGCTGAATCTGGAGTCTCGGAACGGCGACGGTTGTTCAGCTACCAGGTTCTCAGAGACAGTCCAAAAGAAAATCGTCCCCAGTCGATGCGTTCAGGCTCACCCCTCCCGGGAGAATAGTTTCACGTGAAACACTCAGCTAACCTGCTCGAGAATTTGGCATCGGGAGGCCCTTTGGATTTCGAACTTGCTGCGCGAGCCCATCAAGGAGCACTCATCCTGCCAACGCGCCATAGCTTGGCGGAAGATCCTGCGGCTCTGACTAGACCCTTTCGTGCGTCAAAGTTCATCCCAAGATCGTAATACCCCGATGCACCAGCCCCGGGAACCTGGTCCAGTTCACAAGCAGCGCCAACTGCTCTCGATCCCGGGGACATATAGGATGGCGACCCCACACCTTCATCGCTGCGGTGCCAACAACCTCACACTCATTGAAGCCCTGCACTGAACAAACGAGTCGAACGCCCGATTTCTTGACAACCTCGGGCACGTGCTTTCAGCCAGGAAGCGGATAGCCCCGCAACTCAACCGACTTCGACTGGTCGACTTCACGATTGGTCCACGAGGGGGCCCAGTCCGGGCAGAGGACGATTCCGCATGGATGTGGACGACACCGCACGATTGGGTATAGTTCTGGGACTCTAACATCGTCCGATTTAGCGACTCCCGTGCCCATTGGGCCTCTCTCAGCGCCAGCGATACATGCAAGGGGACCACTCCAGGGGGCGTCAACGGATCGTCAACTGATCTGAACGTATTCCTAAGGGATCTCCCAGTGAGCGCCCTGTGCGTACCAGCAACGTGCCGACACCTGTGGAGCCCGTTGATAACTCAGGGTAATCGGCGTCTGGCGTCTGTGAGTCGCATCCTGGTATGCCGTCAGTACAGCCAGCAATCTGACATCCTTCCAGGGGAGTGCCCGGGCACAAAGTCCGGGGGGAGCCGACAATGACCGCTACCCCATCACGGTCCCGTCAGTCGCGACCACCGCTGTTTCACGTGAAACATCCACCTAACACGTGCAGCATCAGAAACGACCTTGCGACGGTCAAGCTCCACAACTCCTCATAATTGCGATGCACCTCTCTAACGAATCCAACACCCGTAGGTGCGCAAGAATGGCCGAATCCTCCGTCGTGGACGTCGCCTGGTCACATGGAACGGGGTGTTCACCGTGCACATGAGTGGAAACCCGCCGGGGCCAAGAGGATCAACTGGCAGGACAACCCCGCCCATACAGCCCGCAGGCAGCCGCGGCTGATGTGCGGCAACTCGGTTCAGGACGACACTCTGCTCTCATGGAGCCGCTAGACAGTGGGACGCCGCAGAAGTGCGTCGCCGATCAGACCGGCTTCCTATGCCGGCGGAGCTCCGGACAACGGCACCAAGGCACCGCCGCACCAGGGCACCAGCGGTCCAGCGCACCAGCTCGCCACGATGTGAACTAGGAATGTCCGGACAACGGCACCAAGGCACCGCCGCACCAGGGCACCAGCGGTCCAGCGCACCAGCGCACCAACGCACCAGCTCGCCACGATGTGTACTAGGGATGTCCGGGGAAGGGTTCATGTGCGCCCGCCCATGTTTCACGTGAAACACAAGCTACATCGGCCCTTAGTAACCAATCCGGTTTTCAATTCGCCCAGCTGCCAACAGACACATTGATTCCAACGCTGATGGCAACTGAACACACCGCCCAAAAGGGATTTCATGACTGTTGCTGAGCACTGTCACTCCACCGTCACGACTCGGCCCTGGTTCTGCAAATCCGCTAACCCCACGTAGGTGAATCCTAGCTGCCATCGGGCACAACAATGGCCGAAGAGACCGTCCGTAGGATAGATGGGCTCGGTGCCTCAGGTCAGCACTCGGTGCCCACTCTTCCAACTAGAGCCGACGAAAGTGAAATCCGCAGGAGTCTGGGGAAGAATTCAACTCGGCGCTCCTCTGAAAACCGCTGCCCGGACCAATGGGGGTACCGCTGACGTGATGCCACCTGGAGACCACCACCTGGAGGACCCAGACCTGGCAGTCAGCGGCCTCCGACATATGGGCGCGCGTTCTCCAACGAACCTATACGGGGAGCCAACCCACGGTGCCAATTGCGGCCACGGCAACCCCCGTCGAGTAGCAATTGGAATACCCCAACCTTCTCCACTTCGCGTACAGCGCACTTCCCACCGTGGATCGCCTGGCGGACCAGGCAATCACTCAGCACCGTAGAACTGGAGAATGCCGCGGGCACCGATGCTGGCACGTTCGCGATCGAAGAACGGCACATCGCCAAGACAGAAGGGGTGACTCATCGCCGGCCCGTCAGCCCATCTTCCGGGCTCCAATGCGACCCCAATCTTGTCTTGCACCCTATGTTTGATACCCAAGACCGCAACCCAGCCGCGGATGAATCCCCTCGAAAATGAAGACGCAGATTCTACGCAACAGGCCACTGTGAACCCGCCTGCCACTTGCGACGACGCCTCTTGAACGCCAGGAATGCGTCGAGGTGTCCGGTGAAGAAGTCGGCCCGCCTCCGCGAAGCGAGACGTTTGAAGTTCGGTGAAGAAAAGCTATCCGCCCGCAGGCTGTCCCGGCAGGTTCCACGACTTTCAGCACGCACCTCGTATACGAGGGCATAGCTTTCGAGATTTCCTGGCTTCCCGGTAATACGCTTGGTACGGTCTGCGTGTCTATCTCTGCCCCATGGTTCCGCAATTCGAGCGCAAATTCCTGACGATCTAGCCGCGATCCGGTTACCGAGTAGCCGTACAGTGGTGCCTTCCAATCGACCGGAAAGTGCTGATGAGGAAGAGCGGGGGATGCGTGGTGGCTGTCTTCTGATGCTGTGAACATCCGCGATAGAACTCGGAGCGAGGGATCTTCCGCTGTCAGAGCCAGCAGCAAAGTTGTCACGGATCCGCTCCGGAGCGGACTTTTCCCCAAGCGCCCGCCATTTGTCCACATCCGATATCCACAGGTTTATCCACAGCTCTTTCCACATGGGCGCTGCTGTGATTTTCGCCATGGCCCGTGGTGACAAGGAGCCAGTGCACCCCGTGACGGGAGTCACTATAGACTTCCATAGTCGCGGAAGCTTCAGAATGGCCGAAATTGCCTGCCAATGGTGAAAAGAGTGCCCACTATCCACGGAAATGGCGCCTTTGGTGCCAAATTCTCGCTGAAAACAGCCACCTGCAATGTTTCACGTGAAACACAGAAATCCGCTGGCGGGCCCAAACCATGACGTCCTTGGATGTGCAGCACCGTGACATCACCACGAGCGGAGTGTTGTTGTCAATTGTCCACAAAGTTATCCACAGTGATATCCACCGGGTTATGCACCGACCACCGCACCAAGTGACACGCCGTCCACATAGTCGGGAGAGGTCCGACGATACATGGACGTACTCATGTCGGACCTGTACGACGGCTCTCCGACATCAACGCACACGTCACAGAAGAGCTCGAGTCCGGTCACTACTGACTGACGATTGGCAGTTGGGCCGTCATGGGAGGTGCTGCCACCGACCCGTCACGGACTCCAACGTGCTGGATCTGTGTGCGTCTCGATCGCAGGATGTAGCGATGGCGAGAGCTCGGGATCGCGACAGGTTCCGATCTCCAACTAGACGCAGGCCCACCCGCGCTGCGAACATCACCGAAGGAAATCAGAAGGGCGACATGGCTTGAAGCTCCCTCCATCAGTCGGTCTCCCGAGCGTGGACCACACCTCGATCATTCACTCAAATGGAGCCAATCTTGATGTGTACCTCAAGCCTGATCCGACGACCGCGGACGGGCCGGGCAGCCCGGCGTACTCTTCGTCGAGCAGCGGGGGAGCCGCGACATTCCGGGAGCCGCCGAAACTCGACTGCACCAGGGGCCCGCGGCGTGTCGGCGGCAGCGCATCTTCGTCTGACATCACGCCAGCCCATCGGCATTCCGGGTGACCGGAGCAGTCCAGGTTGCGCTTGTCCTAGACCTATCCACAGTTGGCCAAATTCCAATGCGCGACCCGGGTCCCCAGGGGTCCGTGTCTGTTTCACCACAAGCCGACGAGGTCACAGAGTCGGACAGGCTACTTGCCAACCGCTACCTAGTCACCACTTTGACCCGGCGCAGCAGGCCCTTCAAACAGTCGCCCGTGACAGATGGGTAGTCCGTTGTGGATTCACCCGCCTAGTCAACGTTTCACGTGAAACATAAACAGGCCCTGCAATTGGGGGGAGTGCGACCTACCGAGCGCTGGACGCTCCGGGGGGAGTGCCCGATGAGCGCGTCCATTCAGGACCATGCCACAGAACCAACTCAGTCTTGGATCGACGGCAGGGCACCGCGCTGGGTCGGCATCTGGCATGGGCGCCGCTCGAGAAAATCGGTCGAGAGAACTGTGGTCGGCATTCAGCGGAGAAATTGAGATCCAAAGGAAACAGCTGCAGTCCCGCTCGGTCGGCAGTACTTCTGTCAGTCGGATTTCGTCTGCAGATCAATGGCAATGCCTGGCCACTGCCACGTCCTGCACATCTAACCGCACCATAATCGCCATGCGCAGGCACTGAAGATCCGAAGGAGATATAGGTGACTGATGCCGAGATGCACAGAGACCCTGTTGCCTGCATCTTCATCGGGCCACGCCCGGTGAGTGGTTCCGGAGATTGCCCGAAAAGCGTCTCTGGCGCCGGCTAAGCCGTGATGCTCCAGCAGACGTCCACACTTTGCGATCCGCCGTAGTCTGATATTTCGCAATCAACAGGGTGCGTGTAGCAACTCCAGTGTGTGCTTGGCATGGTTCCACGTGAAACAGCACATGCATCCAATTGAGGCTACAGCTTGAGTTAATCTGCGCCACCCAATGAAATTCCGCGAGAAGGACGCCGATCCGTCCGGTGCGACACGGCGAGAGAGGTCAAAGGGAAACGCGAGACCAACCATTCGCCCTAGTGAAAAACCATCTTCCCTGCGTCAAACAATGCGCCCGGATGGATCAATCTGTACTCGAACGGCGTCCGCACCCAACTCCTTCCGGATCTACCCGTCCTTTTCATCCACCACTACAACGCCGGTACTACCTACACCAGGAGACTCGGGAACAAGAAGCCCCGATGCGGTGGATTCCGCTATTACCGTCTCAGAAGACCAACAGCCACCAACCGTCTGCCGGCGATCGAAACGTGAACTGGTGCCGACATCCCTACCCTCCAGTATCAGGAATCACTTGGTTCCGACTTTGCCACAGGGTGTCTGCGTCTATCCGGCGTCGAAATCTTGCCGAGGTAGGCCAGTTGCGTCCATGTGAGGCATTTTTCGGTCGTCCGCGGGGGGGGTGGGCCCTGCTGAGCCCGCAATACTCCCTTCTAGCAGGGACCTCAGTATTCACAGCCCAGGGGCCCCAGGACGGCTCTCCAGGCCGCTAAGTGCCCCGCGACACGACGCCAGCACTAACACGTGCAACGGTCGGCAGAAAGCGCCCGTCTGCGTTCTCCGAAGCTGCGGACTCCACGACGGCGAAGCGACGGGCATCCCGCCGCCATAGACTTCAGCTGTTTGAGGTCATCTTAAACCCGAAACTGATGCTGATCAGGTACTACCAGGAGTGATCTCCGGCCGAGTCGTCGACCAGCGGTAGGAGGACACAAAAGAGGGCCTGTTTCACGTGAAACAGGCCCTCTCCGGTCGCTTAGGTTTAGTTCTCAGATCCGGGCGAAAGAACTTCCATGATCCGATTCAAGTCCTCCACGCTGGCAAATTCGATACTCACGCGGCCCTTTCTGGCGCCGAGGGAGATCTTCACATTGGTATCCAGTCGATCTGACAGAGACGACGCGAGGTAGTCCAACCGCTCATGACGAGCGCCCGGACGGGGGACATTGTTCTTCGCGGTGGTTGCAGGGCTCTGGTACAGAGTGACAGCTTCCTCGGTCGCGCGAACGGACATTCCCTCTGCGACGATCTTCTGCGCCAGGCGTTCCATCGCCGCTGCATCGGGAAGCGCAAGGAGTGCGCGCGCGTGCCCAGCGGACAGCACACTCGCTGCAACCCTTCGCTGAACCAGCGGCGGCAGCTTCAGGAGGCGCAAGGTGTTCGAAACTTGGGGGCGAGAACGACCAATGCGATCTGCAAGCTGTTCATGCGTCGTACCGAAGTCCTCCAACAGCTGCTGGTAGGCAGCCGCTTCTTCAAGAGGATTAAGTTGGCTGCGGTGAAGGTTTTCGAGGAGTGCATCTCGAAGGAGGTCATCGTCAGTGGTGTCCCTGACAATTGCGGGGATGGTTTCCATCCCCGCGGCCTGCACTGCACGCCACCGGCGTTCACCCATGACGAGCTCATACGGTTCGCCACCCTTTTCGGTTGACGTCCGGACCACAATTGGCTGAAGAACGCCTATTTCGCGGACAGAGTGAATGAGCTCCGCCATATCGTCCTCATCGAAGACGGAGCGGGGCTGTTTACGGTTCGGGTGAATGTCGCCGACCGGAATTTCCGCGAACCTGACACCCGGGACTTCTACCAGTTCAGGTCCGGTATCGGTGACAACGGCAGCCTCTGATGAAGCCACCTCATCCTCGTCAGGCTTTTCGGTATCGGCTCGCTTGGCTGAGACGGAGTTAGCTGCTGCTTTCCGGGCCGGAGCCTTCAGCTCAGACGGCGCTGCGCTCCCGACGGACTTTTTGGGTTCAGGGGAAGCCGGCACAGACGTTTCTTCGTCCACGGGAACGGCTGTGGCCGTGGACGTCTTGCGTGCCTCGGGAAAGAACAAGTCCACAGGTCGTGAAGGCGCTGCGCCGTTGCCGGAAGCGTTAGCCGGAGCGGAACTTGGAATGAGTGCGCCAAGACCACGACCGAGGCCGCGTCGCTTATCGCTCATGGATAAATCCCTCCAATGGAAGAGCCCGGCAGACCCGGCTCTGGCTAGTGCAATTGTTGAAAATTCTAACGTTCAGCGATTTCGGCTGCGGCTTCCAAATAGGACAGTGCACCGCTGGAGGAGGGGTCGTACGTCATCACAGTCTGCTGGTAACTGGGTGCCTCGGAGATCCTAACCGATCGCGGCACCACGGCACCAAGGACCTGGTCCGGGAAGTGCTGACGAACTTCGGCTGCCACCTGAGCGGCCAGGTTCGTCCGGCCGTCATACATGGTGAGAAGAATGGTGGAAACAACCAAATCTGCGTTGAGGTGCTTCTGGATCATCTCAATGTTCTTCAGAAGCTGACTGAGGCCTTCCAAAGCGTAGTACTCGCACTGGATGGGAATCAGCACCTCGCTGGCGGCGCAGAACGCGTTGACCGTTAGCAGCCCAAGGCTCGGCGGGCAGTCGATGAAGATGTAGTCAAGACGGGCCTCGCCCGACTTCTCGCGTTCCTTGGCATACACATCAATCGCGCGGCGGAGCCGCTGTTCCCTGGCGACGAGTGAAACAAGTTCAATTTCAGCGCCGGCCAAGTGAATGGTGGCGGGTGCACAAATCAGGTTATCGATGTCAGGGCACGGGGCCACAACGTCCTTGAGGGGAACGTCGTTGATCAGGACGTCATAGATGCTGTCGACGTCCGCATGATGTTCAATGCCGAGGGCAGTGGAAGCGTTCCCCTGGGGATCGATGTCGATGACCAGGACTTTCAGCCCGGCGGCAGCGAGGGCAGCGGCAATGTTGACCGTGGTGGTTGTCTTGCCAACCCCGCCCTTCTGGTTCGAGACGGTGAAGACGCGCGTTTTCTCCGGCTTCGGCAGCTCGCGGCCGATCAACCGTTCGCGGCGTTTGTTTTCGTGGGCCAGGTCCCGGGCAATCGGGCTCGAGTCATCAATGGAGTCCATGATGTTGCCACTGACCGATTCAGTTTCACGTGAAACTGCCGCGGACTTGGACCGGTTTGTAACCGAATTCAGATGATTCCACGAATCCGTGGGCGCAATTGAGGGCGCAACCATGGCCCGTGCGGACCCCAGGGACACGAACGGGGGTATCCGCTGTGTGGAGGCTTCGCTACTGGTCACTGTGACACACTCACTCTCATTCGGCTTTTTCTGCCGTTCACTAGCCTAACTGGTTCCCCCAAAAGTCCTGCGGCACCGGGCCAGCGGTTAGGCAATCTTTTGCGTCTTATTAACGATGATTCGGACCACAGTGGTGGGTTCTTCGAGGATGTCCTCGCCGACCACCACTACGGACGTCTGAACGCCGCCGAGCTTGCGGATGGCTTTGGCAGCCTTCTCGATCTCTTCCCCCGCACTGCGTCCTTTGATAGCCACAACCTCGCCCTTACCAGCAAGCAGGGGGATCGTCAGGCCGGCAAGGTTGGACAAAGCCGAAACCGCACGAGCGGTGACGACGTCGGCGTTCACCATACCCACGGCCAGTTCAGCACGCGTGCGCATGACCGTTACGTTGCTCAGCCCGAGGTCGTCCACAACCTCCTGAAGCCATATCACCCGGCGTTCCAGCGGTTCGATCAGCGTCAGTTCAAGGTCAGGCCTCGCAATTGCCAGACACAGTCCCGGCAGTCCGGCACCGCTGCCAACATCCGCGACGTGGCTGCCTTGGGCAATTTCCCGCTCGATAACGGCGCAATTCAAAACATGCCGGCTCCAGAGCCTGGGGATCTCACGCGGTCCGATAAGGCCACGTTCGGTACCCGAGGTGGCCAGGTGCTCCACGTAGCGCTTGGCCAGGTCGAGGCGGTCGCCAAAGATCGCCTCAGCCGCCTTCAGCTCGGCGTCGGTAATGTCAACCATTGTCAGCGTCTCGGAATCTTCAGTCTGCGGAGACAACGATGTGCCTCCCGGCACCTTCGCCTTCGGATTCGCTGACGAACCCGAGATCGGCCACAGCGTCGTGGACAATCTTTCGCTCGTAGGCGCTCATCGGTTCCAGTGCCACAGCCTTACCGGATTCCTTCACGGAAGCCACGGCGTCCTCCGCGATCTTCTGGAGGTGGCCTGCGCGCTCCTGGCGGTAGCCGTTGATGTCCAGCACCAAGCGGGAACGGTTCTCGGTGGCGGAAAGGACCGAAAGCCGGGTCAACTCCTGCAGGGCTTCGAGCACTTCACCGTCGCGGCCAACAAGACTCTCAAGACCCGCAGATTCTTCCTCTGCCACGATGGAAATGTATGTCCGTCCGTTGCGGACCTCTATGTCGATATCGCCGTCAATGTCTGCGATGTCAAGCAATTCCTCCAGGTAGTCGGCGGCGACGTCGCCTTCTTCTTCCAGCCGGCTGGCGGAAGAACCCTTGCCTGCATCCTGGATCTCATCCTGGGCGTCGTCCTGGTCTTCAATGGCCTCGGCGGAAACGGCGTTTTCGGTGCTATCGACAGACATTACTTCTTCTTCCTGTTCTTACGTTGTGGCTGGATGCGCTGGCTCTTGGCCTCGGCGACCGCGGCTGCAGCGGCAGCGGCAGCTTCAGCCTCGACGTCGGCCTTCTTGCCTCCCAGGATGGGCAGGTCCGGGAGGCCCTTGGCGGCACGGCGCTCGGCGAGGGCCTTGGCGGCGGGGGATCCCGGCGTCGGCATGCGGCGGATGACGAAGAACTGCTGGGCCATGGTCCAGAGGTTGGTGGTGGTCCAGTAGATGAGGACACCGATGGGGAAGTTGATGCCGCCCACACCAAAGACGATCGGCAGGATGTAAAGCATCATCTTCTGCTGGCGCATGAACGGGCTGGCCATGGCCTCTTCGGACATGTTCTTGGCCATGATCTGCTTCTGCGTGATGAACTGCGAGGCCGTCATAGCCAGGATCATCACGATGCTGAGCACAACCACCGCCGGGTTGCCGGCCCCGCCGTGAAGAAGCGCCGAGGACAAAGGTGCCCCGAAGATGCTGGACGCATCAAACTGGACCACCTGGTCATGGCTCATGGCACCAATGCCCTGGCCCAGGTCCTTGGCGGCAGTGATACCTGAAAGCACCTGGAACAGTGCGAAGAAGAAGGGCATCTGGATGAGCATGGGCAAGCAGGCGGAGAACGGATTTGTTCCGTGCTTCTTGTACAGCGCCATCTGTTCCTGCGCCATGGCCTGGCGGGACAGCTGGTCGGTCTTGCCCTTGTATTTTTCCTGCATCTTCTTCAAGTCAGGCTGCAGCAGCTGCATGCCGCGCTGGGCCTTGATCTGCTTGACGAAGACGGGGATGAGGGCAGCACGGATCACGAGCACCAGCCCGATGATGGACAGCGTCCACGTCCAGCCGTTGGCAGCCGGCAAGCCAATGGCGCTCAGTCCGTCATGGAATCCGACCATGATGACTGAGACCAGCCACTTGAACGGAAACATGATTGTTCCAAAGAAGTCCATACGATATCCCTATTCGTCAGGCCGCAAAACGGCCTTCTCCATCAGACTGCGCAGCCAGGTATTTATCCGGGTTGTTCAGCACAACAATTGTGGGGGTGCGGCCTTCCGGCCATTCGTGGTGGCCGGCGGGGACATGGTCCACGCCGCCGGCATTCCAAGGATGGCAGCGCGCTAGGCGCCGGGCTGCGAGCCAGCTTCCCTTGACGGCGCCATGCACCGTGATCGCTTCGAGGGCGTACGCCGAGCACGAAGGAAAGAAGCGGCAGACCTGACCGTACAAGGGTGAAATCACCTTGCGGTAGGCCTTCAGCAGCAGGATGAGAAAGTTGCGGGGCAGGTTCCAGAGCGCTGTGCCCACCAGGACCGCTGCCGGTTTGAGGAAGAGGACGACGGCGGCAATGGAGTTACGCACGCGGTGTCCCTTCCTGTCTTGTTTCCCGTGAAACCGCTGACGCGGCCCGAGGAAGGCGGCCGCCCAGCCGTTTCATGGTTGTTTCCAGAGCGGCGTTGTAATCTGCCAGCAGTTGGTCCCAGCTGGCAGCCGCGGCCGCAGGCAGTGCCCGGACCACAATGGCGAACCCGGTACCGTATTCCTGCAACGACAAAGCACCGGCTTCCCTCAGTCTCCTCTTAACGAGGTTCCTGACAACAGCGTTCCCGACACTCTTGGAAACGATGAATCCGATCCGGCTTGGTTCGTCAGCAGCAATAGCTACCGTATATAACACTACGTTCCGGCGTCCATTGCGGACGCCGGAACGTACAGTTGTTGAAAAATCGGTTGGGGTCCTCAGACGGTTCCTGGTGGCTAGCACCGTTAAACTCGCAAAGGGATGTTGACCGACGAGTCAGTGTATTTAGGCCGACAGTTCGGTGCGGCCCTTGCCACGACGGGCTGCCAGGATGGCACGGCCGGCACGGGTACGCATACGAAGGCGGAAGCCGTGCTTCTTGGCTCGACGGCGGTTATTCGGCTGAAAAGTCCGCTTGCTCACGTTAGTTACTCCAGTGGATCAAAGGTGCGCCCACCCGATCAAAAAGGGGAAGAACTGGCCGACGCTAAGTTTTGTATGTGCACACGCTGCCCTCGGCTCGTAGGACGCAGAACGTCAGAGAGATTCAAATGAGGTCGAAAAGCGGACACAAAGGACTTCACAACGTTAGGCCAAAAAGCATCCGAGAGTCAAACCGGGCTGCCCCTCACTGCCCCGCACCTGCTGTGGTTAACCTCCGCCCACAGCCTGTGGATGAAGTGGCTCACAGGGCCCGTTTTCGAACCACAACAGTGTAATTATCCACAAGGCTCTACCCAGCTATCTTCTAGGCTTTTCATCCCCTAGAGTGGCTCAGTAGCCGATTATCCACGCTCTGTGCATAACCCTGTGGATATAAGCCGGAACCAGCCCCTGGTTCAGGACTTGTGGCTGCAGGTAATGCAGGCAAGCAAGTTTGAGGAACTGATTG